>CAVVQP010000005.1:0-1414328 GCA_963750405.1 uncultured Actinomycetota bacterium | reverse complement strand
GTCCAGGTCATCCCCAAGACCGCGTACGTCGCACCGGAACTGGTCGGTGCAGGCGTTCAGCGCCACGTCGAGCGCGGCCGGCGTCTGCGCCCATTCTTGCCATCGGTGTACAGCACCGCGTGGCGTATGGTGTCCGCGGCCGGCTTGGTCGCGAAGAAGCTGGCTAGCGGCGACCAGCCACCGGCCGATCTCCGTGCCGCCGCAGGCCGCAGGCCCATCACCTGACGCTTGGCCGCCGCCCTGGTCTTGGCATCGATCGAGGCGAGCCCGCCCGTGGGAGGGAACACAGACTCGGCCTTGCGGTTTCCCGCGATGATCCCGAGTAACGTGCCGTCGGGAAGCGCGTCTACGGCGGTGCAGGCCGCGCGCCAGGCCTGAGGCATTGTTCTCTCATCATGGACCCGACCTGTCCATGATGATGACCTCTGCGAGTCTTGCCGCGGGCGCGGCCAGCCCGGCGCGGCGGGCCGTGACCGTGACGAGCGCGTCGACGCGGGAAGCGCCGATCGCTAGGTCACGGGTCGCGTCAATCTCGATCGTGAAGTTCAGCTCACCTGCCGTCCCGCGGCTCACCGGCTCCGCCGTCTCCCCCGGAACGGGACATCACCACTCGCTGACATGAAATCACCTTACGTGCGGGCCGCGGGGCGTTCATGGACTCGCCGTAGCGCGCGCTGCCACCACAACTCGATCGGAGGACGCAGCCTGTTCGCCAGGTCGACCATGGCGAAGAATTCCCGCCCGCTGACGGCGAGTCTGGCGAGGCCGGGGATCATCGCCGACAAGGCAAGCCAGTCGCCCGTGATGCTGGAGCTTCCGTACTGAATCTCGGTGCGCAGCCCGAGCCTCATGTCGGCGCTCACCTGCAGCTCCTCGGTGAGCTCCCGGGCCTTTGTCAGGTCCGCCGCGACGGGCGCGCAGGAGTCCGTGACGGCGGCGAGCAGCCTCGCCGATGGCGATCCGCGCCTCACGCTCAGAGGCGCAGTTCCTGTACCTGGAGTTCGCTCGCCAGCCGCTTGGCCGCTGCCACCGCTCCGGCGTGCCGTCCGGCGAGCATGTGCGTGCGAGCCAGGCCGAAACCCGCGGTGCCGAGCGCCGGGGCGGTGTGGCTGACGGTCTCTAGTGCATGCTGCCCGTGGCAGATCGCCTCGGATCGGCGCAAAGTGCCAGGGCGAGGAGCGGGATCAGGTCGCCGGCAGCGCGTCGCGGACGATCCTGAAGTAGTCGTCGGCGGCGAGAGCGCCGCCACTGGCCAGCGCGATCAGGCCGGAGTACCAGGCGCGAATCCAGAACCACCAGGCAGGCGCGTCTGGCCGAGGATACGCTGCGCCTCTTCTGGGTCGCCGCGCCGAAGCGACGTGCGGCACGTGACGAGCGAGGCTCGGCAGGCTTGCGTCCTGGCCTGATCATCGGGATCCGCCAGCGGCGCGGGCAGCGCCGCCGCCACGTCGGCGGGTGCCGGCGTGATGAACGGCGCGGCCATCGTGAACCCCCGGTCTTCCGGCATGCGAGCCGTGATCCAGTGCTCAAACGGGCGCGGCTCACCAAGTCCGCCGTGCAGCGGCTCGGACATCGACCCGAACATCGCCGAGGGCCTGGTGATCCGCCGGCGGGAGTGGGTGCCGCCACGACCTGCCGGATCACGCGGCTCAACTGTTCCGCGAACTGGCGGGCCGATACGAACCTGCGCCCAGGCGTACCGGTATCGGTAGCGCGTTTCAGCAGCCGGTCAAGCGCGACGACGCCGGGCGCGGCTGGATCGCGGAGTTGCCGGCGGCACAGCACCTGCAACGTCGATCCCAGGCAGAACAGGTCGAAGCCGACCGTGGGACATGTTTCCTGGTCCGTCTTCGGCGGCGCGTACGCCTCCGTGTAACTGCTGACGGGGCCTGGACTTCCGAGCTTCCATACCGCTCCGAAGTCGATGAGCCGTACCCGGTCGCGCGGCCCGTCGGCGCCCTGCTCACCGAACCTGATGATGTTCTCCGGCTTCACGTCGATGTGCAGCAGCCCTCTGGCGTGCAGGTAGTCGAGCGCCTGGAGGATCTGGAGTCCGTGCATGAGGATGACCTCAAGCCGGTCGTCGGCCGGGACAGACAGGGGCGTGCCGCGCACATACTCCAGGACGAGGTAAGGCCCCTGCGGCTCGTAGCCGTAGATGCGCACGATGCTGTCGTGCCGGAGCCCGACGAGCGCATCGCGCTCCAGTCGCGCGGTCGGCAACCGACTTGGTCAGGTCCTTGAGCACCACGTCCGTCTCGAGGTTACGGTCATAGGCCAGGAGTGCCGCGCCGAAGCTCCCGGCCCCGAGCTTGCGCTTGATCTCGTAACGGCCGGCAACTAGTTCACCGACGTGCGCGCCGGTGAAGTCGAACCGGCGGCCGCAGTCCGGGCAGAACCCCGTGGCCCGCCCGGGAGTCTCGTCATGCCCGCGCCCGACCGGGAGCCGGCAGCCCGCGCAGAACCGCCGCTGCTCGGCGAGGGTCGTGTCGATGTCCGCGAACTCGTCCGCCGTCTCGGGGACGGCGCCGGCGGTCACGAGGCCCAGTCCCCACCAAGGTTCCGAGCGCCCCGGCGCGGCGCTGGCGACAACCGGGCCGGTCTCGTTGCGGCAGCCCGCAGCGGCCTGGCGGTCGCACGCCGAGCAGAACCCCTGGTCGTCAATGTCGCCCCGGCCGCAGTCGGGGCGGTCGCACCTAGCCATGGTCGCTCTTGTCCTCATCAATCTCGCCGATGCGGCGTGCGACCTCGGCGATGTACCGTTCCGCCGACCTGCGCGCGGCGGCGAGGTCGACCGGACCTTGCCACATCGCGCGGGCGGCCTGGTCGCACCGGTCATCAAGCGGCTGGTCCTCGGCGCCGAAGTACCGCGTCGCTCGTTCCCTGTGCACCTCGAGCGCCTGCCGCAGATCCTCCAGGCACTCGTCCAGGTGCCTCGACTCCTGCGTGAACGACGAGATCTGGCCGAGCGCCGCGACAGCTTCCCCATCGACGGCCGCGAGCTCGGGATTCGGTTCCGTGACGCGGGCCACGGCAAGCCTGACCCGCAACCCGGGCGCGCGGGCGCGCGGGCGCGCGGGCGGCTCGCGGAACCGGCGCTCGTTCTCGCTGCTGAGCCGGGCGGCGTCATCCTCGGCGGCGGCGAGTTCCGCGACGCGCGCCTCGGCATTGACGCCGGTCACGCTGTGACGGGAGCTCGCGACGAGCGGTTCGGGGTCGAGCGCCACGTCGTACGGCAGCTTCTTCCCCGGGAGCGGCCCGTCGAATCCGAGCACGAGACGGACGCCGCGCGACCGGGCCGAGACAGCCAGCGGGCGCAGCACCTCGCGGATGAGCGCGTCGGGGGACGCTGCCCGGTCGACGCCAACGATGACCACGCAGGCCGGCGGCACGCGCCGCAGCAGCCGGCGAATCAGATCAGGCGCGTCGGGGGGCAGCCCGAATCGCTCGGCAAGGTAGTGCGTGATCTCGGAGAGCGACCTGCCGCGGGCGTCATACGCGGCATCTACGGCCCCGAGCCGCAGCACAGTGTCCCGAGGCGCCCCGGCGAACTGTGCGTCCGAAGTCCCGGCGCGGGTCGCCGGGTCGGCGGTGCGGACGAGCCGGACCAGCCACGCGGTACCCGTGCCGGCAGTGCCGCCGGGGAGCACCACCGTCCCCGCCCAGCCGCCGCTGAGAAGTCGCGTCAGCTCTCGCGTCAGTGCGACCCGCAGAGTATCGTCCCGCTCGAGTTCTGGTAACCCGCCGTCGGATAGTCCGCGAAGCGTGGGCTCGCCAGCAACGAATGGGGCGACGTCTGGCAGGTACGCGCGGATCGTCTCGGTCGGTATCATCCAGGCGGCTCTAGCGTCGGCGTTATGGAAGTCCGCGACGACGACGCCGATCACACGACCCGCGTGGTCGCCGTCGAGCATCATCACGCCGGCGCCAGAGTAACCGGGCTCGATCCACTGCGCATCGGCTCGCACCCGGTTAAGTAAGCCGAGTTCGCCCCCGCGACCCCCGTCGCCGGCGAGCTCCGCGTCGACCGAGATGCCGTACGGCTCCGCCTGCGGGAAGCCGTGCGCACGCACCCTGCCGCCGGAGATAGGGGCGCACCACAACTTGGTATGAGCGTCGCACAGCACCGCCTCGTCAAGGACGAGCAGCGCGACATCGCCACGCCGAGTGTCGCGGCCCTGGTATGCCCGCGAGCCAGGAACCACCCGCGCGGTGGTGCTCCACTCCGGCCGGCAGACAGCGCTTCTGACCGATACTGGCTCGTCCTCGTCACCGACGACATGCGCGCAAGTAAGTACGTGCCGCTCGTCGAGCAGCACGCCGGCACCACGTCTGCGCCCGTCCACTCTGACACGCCAGGCCTGCTCCGCATGGAGGTGCTTCTCCATGTCTCCAACACTACGGCGACGGCGCAAGCGCCTCAGCGGCCATCAAGCGCTGAGCTGAGGCGGGCTGCCGCTGCGCGGGCATGATCTGAGGCTGGGGCGGCGTTGGCTGACCAGCTGGGCGTGCACTAGCGCCATCATCGATGCGCTGCTTCGCTCCAGCCGATGACTGTGGGCAGCTTGATGGGCGGCAGGATGGTGCTGGTGGCGGTGTTCAGCGGGACCACCCGGTCGGACTTGATGAGGTAGCCGATAGAAGCGCCCTGGCCGAACACCAATGTCTTAGAGCCCCCGTGGTAAGGGCCATTTCCGGACGGAATGGGCTTGCCCACGGTGCCGGTGGCGAGGTGAATGGGGATGACCGCGCCGCGCATCGTATCGAGGAAGTACGCGGTCTTGCCGCTGGGAGCGATCACGATGTTGCCCCACCCGTTTGACGATCCGCGGACTGTCACAGATCGCAGCGCGATGCCGTCCGCGAGGTCGACGGGCGTGATGGTGAACCGGCCGCGCCGGACTCCGGCCCCGAAGACCCTCGCGGAAACCACGTAGGCCATCTTGCCGTCCGGGCCGACGGTGACGCTCATTGGCTGCGGCGGCACGACGATTGGCTTGAGCGTGTGGTCCCGCTGAATAGGTGTCATGGTGCCGCTGTCCCTCAGCACGCCGATGACGTAGACGGTCTTGCTGTCGGTAGTGACCGCCATTCCGCGGGCCGGCTCACCGAGTCCCGCACCTCGTATCCGCAGCGGATGCAGGGCAGTACCAGTGGCCGTCCGGACCGGGGTGATCGTCCCCTCCCCATTTGAGACGTACAGAGTGCGGCCGTCCGGGGCTGCCACCACCTGGTCAGGGCGGGAATCTACCTTGATCGGCGCGAGCGCGGCATTGGTAGCGGTGGCGATGGGCGTGACAGTCCCGGACAGGAAGTTGGTGACGTAGGCGGTCTTGCCGTTGGCCGTGATGCTGATGTCTTCTGGCCAGATCCCTACCGGTATGGGCCGCAGAACCCTGCCGGTCGCGAGACGGATCGGGATGACGACACCTGCCCGGTGCTCGCCGCGCGTCGCGGCGACGTAGGCGGTCCTTCCGTCAGGAGTGACGGCGATCGCGTCGCTGGAGGGCGTCACGTGGATCGGCGCGAGAACCCGGCCGTCGCGGATGCGGGTGACGATCCCGCCCTGGCTAAGGATGCACACCAGGCCCGGGTAGGTGCCGGCCGCCGGCTGGGCGTGGTCGGCGCGGGTGCTACGCACGGCACTGACAACGGTGAATGTCCCGGCGACAACCGCGATCACCGCGGCGGCGCTGGCCAGCGGCGCCATCCACCCGGCCCAGCGCCGCTTGGAGGGCAGGAACGCCCGGTGTTCCGGCGCGGCCCGCCGATGCTTGTCAGCTTCCCTCGCCATCGCCGTGTCAAGCCGACCCAGGGCCTTGGTAAGCCTGGATGGGGCCGGGGATGGCACCGCTTCACACCACTCACGCAGTTCCCTCATCTCGTCCATGCCTGTCCCCTCTCCGGCCCGGTGGGGTCAACCCCGCCAAGCGCCTCCCGCACGATCCGCCTCGCCTTGACCAGCCGCGACGAAACCGTCCCAGCCGGCACGCCCAGGGCCAGCCCCGCCTCGAGGTAGCTCAACCCGCTAGCCACCAGCAACAAGACGTCCCGCTGACCCTGGGACAGGCGGGCCAGCGCGACCGCCAAGTCCGCGCGGGCCGCCTGCGCGGCAACCCGGTCGATAACCTGCCCGTCCAGAGCCTCGGACGCCGGGTCAACGCCCGTCCTCGCGATTGCCCGGAAGAACCGGATCTCATCCCGCCGGTGCCGACTGATCAGCCGGGTGGCGATCCCGTAGAGCCATGGCCGCGCGTCTGAGAAGGTGCCGTCGTAACGCTCACGGCGCCGGAACGCCACCAGGAAGGTTTCCGCGACCAAGTCCTCGGCACTATCAGGGCCCAGGCGCCGGGCGATGTAGCGGTAGATCGCGGGCCCGTCCCGGTGAAAAATGGTGCCGAAGCATTCCGGTGAACGCACCGAGCACGCGATCACCGCAGCGTCATCGCCGCCGTCGGCACGGCAACCGTCTGCGCCCACCATCAGGTGAGCCGTTTCACTCATCGCTGCCTCTCCGGTAACGCATGGATAACCGCCTGCGCCGTTCACCTGCTATCGCCCGATGGCGCCAATCCCGCTCACCAAGCGAAGCGCCAGTGGCTGCGGCTGCCCGGCAGGTATGGCACGGTGGCACTATTCATGTTCTCGTCCAGGTATTTTGACCCGCTTCGGCATCGGGACTTTGCCCTGCTCTGGTCGGGCCAGGCCGTGTCGCAGTTGGGCAATGGCGTATTCACCGTGACGCTGGCCTTGGAGGCGCTGCGCGTCGATCAGAACGCGGCCGGGCTGGCTTACGTGCTGGCTGCCCGTCTCGTGCCGGCCGTCCTGTTCACTTTGCTGGGCGGGGTGATCGTTGACCGCTTCCCGCGGCGGTTCGCGCTTCTCGTCTCAGATGCCGCTCAGGGGGCAGCGGTCACGGCGATAACGATCCTGGTCGGAACCCACAGCATCAGCCTGCTCAGCCTTGTGCTGATGGCCCTGGTGTTCGGGCTCGGCGATGCCCTGTTCTTCCCGGCGGCCATGGCCATCACCCCGGAGTTGGTCCCCGGCGATGAACTCGTCGGCGCGAGCGCCCTGAACGGGACGAGCCAGCAGCTTGCGAGAGTCTTGATCGGCCCGGCTCTCGGCGGCGTCGTCGTGGCGCTGCTGGGCACCGCCTGGGGCTTCGGGATCGACGCGGCCTCCTTCGCGGTCAGCACGGTCACGCTGATGACGATGAGAGGCGGACGAGCGCGGCCCGGCTGCGGAACCAGCAGCCCGGTCGCGGATTTTCGCGAGGGCCTTCGCTTCCTTTTCTCGCAGCGATGGCTGTGGACCACCACGATCGGCGCGGCTCTCGGAAATTTCGCCGCCTTCTCACCCCTCGGAGCGCTGGTCCCGCTGCTGGTCAGGAAAGTCCTCGATGGCGACGGCATCGCCCTGGGGCTCATCCTCGCGGCCGGCGGCCTCGGCGGGGTCCTGGCATCGGTCCTGCTCGGGCACCGGGACCCGCCGCGGCACCGGCTCACCGCCCTGTGGATCGGCTGGGGGCTCTCCGGGGTCGGGGTTCTCGGGCTGGGGCTGGCCCCTAACCTCTGGCTCGCCGGCGGCGTGGCATTCGTGACCTACGGGCTCGACGCCTACGGGAGCGTGCTGTTCGACCCCCTCATCCAGCAAGGCGTCCCCGCCGAGCTCCTGGGCCGCGTGGCGTCAGTCGACTACGTGCTGAGCCTCGCGCTCAGCCCGCTGGGCCTCGTCGCCGCCGGCACTCTCGCCGAGGTGCTCGGCGTGCGCGCCACGCTCCTCATCGGAGGCGGCCTCACCGCCCTCACCACGATGATCCCGTTCCTGCCCGGGGTTAAAGACCCGACACTCAGCTAGGGAGGTGGCCCGCTAGGACCGTAGATGTCTCCGGGTGTCACCAGGCACAGTTCAGGATCGGCAGCGGAGTACGCCATCAGCCGCTCGCTGAAGCCGCTGCGCGAGAACAGGTACCGGCGAGCCGCCCCTGTGAATCCCTCAATGTGCGCGGCGATCTTGTCGAGCAGGTTCAGCTCATCGAAATCGACTTCCTTCGACGTCCACTTGCACATGCCCAGGACTAGCGGTGTCCTGTTGCCGTCCACCCCGACTACGTCGACTTCGCGTTCCTCGCTCCGGGAACCAGCGCCGGCCGGCACTTGCCCCCACCAGCGGCCGACCGCCACGACAGCGTCCTCCCGGTGGAGTACGTATTGCTGACAGATCTGCTCCCACGTGCGTGAAGCATGATGATCCAGCTCAGGCAGGACATGGTCGGTCAGGTACGCCCTCGCCAGGGCCGTGGTCCTGAGCTGAGACCTGGCCGGCTCCACGAACCTGTAGTGGAACCGCAGGAATTGGTCAGTGATCTCATAAGCCGTCTTCTTGGCGCGCTGCGATGCCGTGACTGGCCGGAGCACGGCGGCCAGGCCGAGCCGATCAAGAGTCGCGAGGATCTTGGTGACATGCGCGGGAGCCAGGCCAGTGCGCTGCACGATCTCGTTGTTCCGGTTGAGGCCGTGAGCGATCGACCGCAGAACGGCGATGTAGTTCGCCGGATCGGCAATCGACTGACGCAGCATGAGTTCAGCCTCGTCGTGAAGCAGGCCGGTCCGTTCGAAGATCTCGGTAAGAAGATGCTCCGCGAGCGGACGATCGTCGCTGAATCGCTCCAGGTAATACGGGATGCCCCCGCACACCGAGTAGGCCCGCACCTTGTCGTCGCAGGAGTAGCCAGGATAGAACAGGACCGAGTCCCGTGCGGTAAACGGCTCAAGTTTGAGCTGGCCGGTGCGCCGGCCGTACAAGGAGCCCGCCAGCACCTTGCCCTCGAAAAACGATATCTCGCTGCCCGCCAGCACCAGCACGATCGGCAAGTCACGGCCGGTCCGGCGCCACCACCGGCTCAGCGTTGTCTCCAGCTCGGGCGACTGGGCAGCCAGCAACTGGAACTCGTCTAGCACGACAAGCGTGCGCCTGTCCCCCACATACCGGGCGATGGCGACGAGCGCCGCCTCCCAGCTGGTCAGCGGCTGAGTCTGGAGCAACTCGTCCCCGGATACCCGCGCCAGCTCGTCGGTCAGATCACGAAGTTGCTGGAGCGGCACCGTGTCCGTCGCCTCGAAGTAGAACGACCGGACCTCCGACGCCAGCTGAGCCAGCAGCTCAGTCTTGCCTACCCGACGGCGCCCGTAGACCACGAGAAGCTCAGCCCGGCTACCGGCCAGGCGCTGGCGCAGCAGAGTCAGCTCGTCGATGCGATTAAGAAACTCCACAAGATGATCCTATCAAGGATTATCTTCCATCGGATCTTGACTAAGCGGGGGTTCTTGTTCCAGGCCCAATTTGAAGCGCCCACCGGAGTTCTGCTTGATCGCCAGCCAGCAGTGGTGCCAATCGGACCACATGTGGTTGTGGCCTCAGCGGTTCTTCTTTGAACGCCGGTAGCTGGTGGAACGGCCCTGGCCGCCTAGCTGCTCGAGGAGTCCTTGTACCCGCAGCGCGCGCAGCGACCTCCTGATCGTGTACGCGGGAAGTCCGGTGCGCGCTTCCAGGTCAGCCACCGTGCTTGCCCTCTCGCCGAGCGCGTCGTAGATTTCCTCGTCCCGGGAGGGCGACACGTGTATCGGGGCTGGCACGGGCTGGCTGAGGATGGCGGTGAACCTAATGCCCGAGTCGATGTAGTGAGCCGCGGGCAGCCCGGCCTCGACGAGGGCATCGGTGACGATCGGGATCCCGCTAGCGAGCGCCTCGATGGCACGGGCGCCTGTCTCCGCAGAGTAAATATGCTGGCAGATTGCTACAAGGCGGGCGTTGCGCGCGGAAGAAACGGAGTCGCGGCCCAGCCGGTCGACCGTGATGCCGTAAAGGCCACCCGGATTGGTGATTACGAGCCGGTCGCGGCGGAGCCTTACCTCAATGGCCAGCCCTGCCGACCAGTCGTCAAGGTCCCGGTGGATAAGGGTGTTGGCGATCAGCTCGCGGAACGCCACGAGCGGATAAGCGTACCGGTCATGCACGCTGCCGTCGGGCGCGGTGACGATGGCGGTGTCGAAGGTGCGCCGCGCCCACTCCATCGCCCGGTCGAGCATGCGCGGGATGGGGCCGTCGATGGTGAGCTGGTTGCGCGCGCGGACCTCGGGTGGCGTGCCGGGCAGCGGCTCGCCGCCGCCTGGATGACGAACCTGGGGAACCACTGCTGCGGGTAGATGCCCAGCGCGAGGACGCCCGCCACGGTCGGCCTGCCATCAATGTGCAGCACCCCGGTGCGTCGCAGCAGCTCACTGCGGTCGGTGAAGCGGCCCCGGCCGTCCGGGTCGTTCCTGCGGATGCTGGCGGTGAACGACTCCACCAGGGCCTCATCAAGGTCATCGATGGTCGCGTCCTCGACCGGGGCTCGGTCGAACATCGGGGGCTTGCGCGCGGCGAGGAATGCCTGCTCCTCAAGGTCCGACAGCAGGAAGTCGCCGTCATAGCCTCGGATGTACGACTTGCCGGTCGAGGCCACCCTGCACGGCTTGGCGGAACGATCGCACTCACTCACCTGCGCGACCACCACAGGTGACCCGTCAACGGTCCCGTCCGCGATCTCCAGGCGCACCGGCGGGATGAACCCGCGCGCCTTGGCCGCCAGGCCCTGCTTGAGCACCTGGGGATCAGATAGCGGGACCGGCCGGAACCCGGTCCGCTCGTCCAGTCCCAGGATGATCGTGCCGCCGCCGGGGAGGTTGGCGAGGGCGCTCAGCGTCGGGGTCAGGCTTTCCGGAAGCCCGCCCGAGGCAGCCTTTACCTCTACGCTGCTCACGTCGCCACCGGTTAGCCGCAAGCTGGCAACCACTGCAGGTAGGTCCACAGTCACGCGTTAAATGTACAGCAAATGTACAGCACGATGTACATTTGCTGTACGTTTACGCTGAAGGCGCCGGTCAGGCTCGAGGGCTGCTGATGGTGTCGGCGTCAGAAGCAGGCAAGCTCGACGCCTACGGCGCGGCGATCATGGCACGCATCAGTGCCAGCCGGCGGGGACGTGCTGCGCTTCGCGCTGAGTCGCGAAGAAGCGCGCACCGCTGCCAGTCATTCTGACCGCGGCCATCAGGACGAGCCCGATGCCGACAATCCCGGCGATGGTCCAGTTCACGTCAGCGGCATCGGCGGCCATCGTCTTCCAGATGATCCAGGCCAGGAATACCACCGCGGCCAGCGGCAGCAGCCCGAGCATGACAGCGCTGACCGCGCCGGAAAACACCCGCCGCCGGTAGTAAGCGATCAGCGCCAGCCCGGTCAGGATGTAGTACGAGGTGAACAATATGCCGGTGCCGGCGACCAATGCGCTGAACGCCGACGCGACCGACCCGACGAGCAGGTACACCCAGGTCACGGCCACGAACGCTACGCCGGGGATAATTGTGGCCAGGACGGGCGTGCCAAACCGGGGGGACAAGTTGCCGAGTTGGCCGGGCAGCGCGCCTGACGACGACATTCCGAACCCGATCCGGCCGAGCACCACGAACCCGGTGCCTGTCCCGGCGATTACCGACAGGGCGACGGCGAGACCTGCGGCCCGACTGAACCACGTCCCGCCGAGCACCCGCCCGATGTATACCAGTGGCGCGGCGGCGTTGGCCTGCAGCGCGTGGGGGGACACCGCTCCTTGCAGCCCCATAGTGCACAGCGCGTAGAACAGGCCCAGGAATAGCACGGCCAGCAGCACGGCCCTTCCGGGGTTGACGCTCGGCCGGCGGTCTCCTCGTTCACGTTCGCCGATCCGTCCCAGCCGACGAACATGAATACCGCGAATAACAGCCCGGCGGACAGGCTGCCCTTGCCGCCGATCCCGGTCAGCGACAGCCACCCGGCAGAGGGCGGGTAGGACCCGGCGGAGTGCCCTGCCCAGAAGACGGTCGCGGCGACCGCCAGGGCTACCACGATCCCGTACTCGACCACGGCAAGCACGACCTGAGTGCGCGCGGACAGCTTGATCCCGACGACCGCGATCGCGATCATCAGGACGCCGGCAACGGTATCGATGACGATATTGGGCCACCGGGCGTTCTGGTCCTGCCCGGCCACGGCCAGCACCGACGGAGCCAGCACAGTCACGGCGGCCACGTTCCCGATCAGGTTGGCCATGATCATCAGCCAGCCGGTCAGCCACCCGAGATAAGGGCTGATCGACCGGCTGACCCAGGCGAACGCGGCGCCGCAGTTCGCATTCCACGCGTTCAGCCGCCGGTAGGCGTTCGCGATGATCAGCATCGGCACAGCACACAGCACAATGACCGGACCGCTACCATAAGCCGTCGCCGCGACGATCGCGGCCAAGGTCACCGATAAGGACAGGGCCGGGCCGGAATTCGCGGCACCGATCACCCAGTCGCCGGCCAGCCCGATCCTGGGAGTCAGCTTGCCAGCCTCACGCGAGCCCGGCTCGGTTACGGGTTGTCCAGCCATGAAACCCCATTTGTGTCGCAGCCGTCACGAGCCTGCGATCCTGCCTGCCCAGCAATCACCACAGCAGGTATACCCGCAGGTCAGCGAGCTATGTCTCGTTTGGGAACCCTGCACCCGCCACCTGCGCTACCTGGCCTTATGCCGAGAAGAGGCCGCCCCGCGACGGCGAGTACTCCGGGCGGCAGATCGTCAAGTTCGGCGAACCGCTGACTATCCGAGTCAACGTCATCGAGGTCGAGCTTGAGACCGCCAGACTCTGACCCGCCGCCGCTGCGGCCTACCTGGCGATGTTGACGATGTACAGTATCCATGGGCATCGCCAACAGATGGGGGTGAATAGTGTCGGTCACGCAGATTGATATCGATGAGGACGCCCTCACTGAGGCCATGCGCCTGTCCGGGGCGAAGACCAAGAAAGACACCGTCAACCTGGCGCTGCGGGAGTTCGCGGCCCGGCATCGCCGCGTCGCGGCTCTCGAGCACTACGCGACGCTGGCGGCGGCATGGGACTTCGAGGGGTGGGAGCAGCGCCGGGCTGCGGAGAAGGACCCAGGGGCGTGATTCGCTATCTGCTTGATTCGTCGGCCTTGTGGCGGATCCTGCGGGATGACGCGGTGCGGGAAGCCTGGTCTGACGTCCTGTCGGTCGGCGCGGTCGGCTCCTGTCACCCTCAGCGCGCCGAGTTCCGCCGCTCGGCCCGCAGCGTCGAGGAGTACGAGCAGATGTCAGGGATGTTCGATGCCCTGTACCCGGAGGCGCCGGTCCCCAAGGGCGTCTGGCGGTGGGTGGAGTCGGCGCAGTACCGTCTGCTGCGGCACGGGGCCCATCGCGCGCTGTCGGCCATCGATCTGCTGATCTGCGCGACCGCCGCCCAGCACGACCTGGTGATACTCCACGACGACAAGGACTATGTCACCGCCGCACGCTACCTCCCCGACGTCCGGGAACGCAGTGTCCATAACACGCCACCGGGCGATTGACTCCAGAACAGGCCGTGCGTCAGCTGCGGCGCTGGGGCTGAGGTAGCAGTCAGCGTCTGGCGAGGAACAGCCGTTGCCAGGCATCGGTGAGGTGGTTGCCGTATCTCTCGGGTGACCAGCCGCGGTCACTGACGAGCAGGGTCCAGTACTCGGGGCCGTTCATGCTCCAGACGATGTCCGCGATCTCGTCATCGGACAGGTCCGTGCGCAACTCGCCGGTAGCGCGGAGGTCGGCGGCGAATGCGCGCATATTGCGGGCTCGCCGCTCGCTGATCTCGCGCCACGTGGCGGCGGAGTCGGGGTCGGTCGCGGCGGCGTCGCGCAGGGCCAGGTATACCGGGGCGAGGCGGGGCTGGATATCGACCAGGGCCGCGACGTAGGCCTCGATCTTGCTCCGGGCGCCCGCCGCGGCCCGTACCCGTGCCACGTAGTCCCGCTGCTCGGCGGGAACGGCCTGATCGCCTCCGGAGATCGCGGTCTCCAGGACTTCGCGCAGCAGGGCGGGCTTGCGGCCGACGGCCGCGTACACCGTGTCCACGGCGACCCGGGCGCGGCGGGCGATGTCCGCGACCGTCGTGACCGCGTACCCCTGCTCGATGAACAGCTCGCGGGCGGCGTCCAGCACTGCCCGCCGGGTAGCGATGGCCTGCTCGGCTCGGCGGGGCGAGTGGTAGGGCTTGCGCTCGCGCGCCTGGTCCGCAGTCATGGCTGGCCCTTTCTCCGCCGGTTGATCCGAAGACGCCACGGCCCATTGTGGACGCAGTTGCGCACTGGGGCAAAACAGTGCCCGCCGGCCAGGTGGCCGGCGGGCCGGTCACGCCAGTCAGGCCGCTAGCCGGTCGAGCACCCCGGTCTGGGCGAGCACCGCGAAGCGGTCCGGGACTCCCCAGTGCTCGGCGATGCGGCCGTCCACGACCCGGCACACGTCGATCACGGTGAAGTCCACGGGCCGGCCGCTGGGCGGCCCGAAGAACGGGCCTGTCGCGGTGCCCTGGCCTCGCACGCGAACCCAGATCATGTCCCCGGACTCCACCGCGTCCTCGATCGTGAACCTGATGTCGGGGAATGCCTGGTGCACGTCTCGCATGGCGTCCCTGACATGGGCGATCGCCTCCGCGCCGCGGCCGGCCGTGCCGAACTGGTGATCCAGGAGGTCGGGCGAGCAGAGCTGGTCGGCGACGGAGCCGTCGCCGGCGGCGAAGCCCTCATCGAACATCCGCCGCATCACCGCGTACGCGGCCGAGCGAGTCTGGCTGGTGGCAGTCATCTGATCCTCCTAGATTTAATCCGAATTGAGCTTCGGATGAACAATTAGACTGTAGGACGGATATCGACGGCCTGTCAAGCTGCCGGAACCGGCTTGACACGGCACATGGTTCGTAGCAGGCTAGGTTCATCCTAATCAATATCGGTTCAATTTTGGAGCTGCCATGACTAACCTGCCCGCGGGCACGCCCGCTGCTGATTCGGTGATCAGCCGCGCCTCCGGCACCGGCCCGGCCACCTGGGCCATGGGAATGCTGTTCGAGCGCCTGGCCGGGGCCGAGGAGACCGACGGCCTGCTGGGCGCCTCGATCGTCACCCAGCCACCGGGCCAGGCCAGCCCGCTGCATGTGCACACCCGGGAGGCGGAGGCCTGGTACCTGCTCGATGGCGCGATGACGTACCGCGCCGGTGAGCGGCTGATCCGGATGACCGCCGGCGACTTCATCTACCTGCCCCGGGAAGTGCCGCACGCGTTCCGCACGACCGGCACCGAGCCCGTCCGGTTCCTGGCCCTGACCCTGCCCGGCGGGCTGCTCGGCATCTACGACGAGGTCGGGAACCCGGCCGGCGAACGGCGCCTGCCCGACGCGGGCGTATCAGAGGCCGACATCGCACGCTGGCTCGAACTCAGCCCGCGCTACGGGCTCCGCGTCGTCGGCCCGCCGATCCCCGAGGCCGACGCGTAAGCCCGTAAGAGTTAGCGCATCCGGCGGGCACCCTGGTGGCAGATCGTCAATCTGTAAGTTGGTGACTTATAAATTGGTGACTCACGGGTTGGTATGCTATCGATGTGCGTGAGATGGTGGACCGTGGCAGGGAGCGCGAGCAGCTCCTAGATGCTGCGCGGACAGTGCCCGCGCTGATCGCCGTGATCGGCAGGCGGCGGATTGGCAAGAGCTTCCTGCTTGAGCGGACCTTCACCGGGAAGCGCGTCATCTCGTTCCAGGGAGACGAGCAAGACGAGAGCCACCAGCTAGAACTGCTCGCCGCTGAGGTGGGACGGGCACTGCTCGGCAGCGACGCGCTGCGGTTCGGCAACTGGGATGCTGCGCTGACATTTCTCGGCGAGCAGGCGCGCACGGCACCGCTGACGATCATCCTCGATGAGTTCCAGTGGCTGAAGCACGCTCAGCCCGCGCTCGACTCGATCATCCAGCGGCACTGGGACCGCTGGGACCGCGAAGCACTGCCAGTCACCCTGATCCTGGCCGGAAGCGCGCTGACGCTCATGGAGCAGATGCTGGAGCGGGGCGCGCCCCTGTTCGGACGGGCGACGGCCAGACCCCGGCTAGAGCCGCTCGACTACCGGGACGCGGCAGGCTTCGCCGCCGACCACGCCCCAGAAGCGCTGCTCCGCCGCTGGGCAGTCCTCGGCGGGACCCCGCAGTACCAGGTCTGGGCCGGGGACGGGCCGCTCGAGGACATCATCACCAGCCGGATCCTCGCCAAGGACGCCGCACTGTACGACGAGCCGCGACACCTGCTGCGCGAAGGCGAGGGCATCCGCGACCCGGGCACCTACCTGTCCATCCTGCGCGCGATCGCCAACGGCGCCACCCAGCACAACGAGATCGCTCAGCAGGCCAGGGCGACATCGGCCAGCCTCGCACCCAAGCTGCAGCGCCTTGAAGACCTCGGCTACATCGAGCGCCGCTACCCTCTGACCCCCGACGGACGTGAGCAGCGGCCCGGCTACCACATCGAGGACCCGTTCTTCCGCTTCTGGTTCCGTTACGTGGCCGGCAACCGCAGCCGCCTCGAACGGCACCGCGTCGCCGAAGTCAGCGAGGAGATCCTCGCCGACCTTGACAACACCATGGGCTGGGCCTTCGAGCAGTGCTGCCGTCGCTGGGCCGCCGTCTACGCCGACGAGCAGGTCACCGGCGCACCTCGCCAGATCGGCACCTGGTGGTCACGAGACGGCCAGACCGAGATCGACGTCGTGGGCACCAGCCGCCACCGCTACACGCTGCTCGGGTCATGCAAGTGGCGCCGAGTCGTGGACACCGACGTGCTCGACCAGCTACGTGAGCACCAGGCGGCCCTCGGCGGCCGCGCCGCGGCAGCACGCCTGATCATCTTCGGACGCGAGCAGTTCACCCCCGCGCTTCGCGAACGTGCAGCAGCCGAAGGCATCCACCTGGTCCCGGCCGCGCGACTCTTCGAATCCCGATGACGCACCGCCCTGAATTCAGCCGTCTCACCCACGGGACGGCAGCGGGCAGGTCAGGCTGGCTGCCGGTCCGGGAGTCTTTGCCTGCGCGGGCGGGCCTGCGGCGGGCGGGGCCAGTCCGGGCTGCGGCAGGTTCCCGGCATGCCGCCAGTCCCGGCGCCATGCGGCTCCGGGATCCCCGCCGCAGAGCAGCCTCACCCTACCTGCGTGCTGCCATGTCCGGGAGGGTTGTCGTGTTCCTGCTGGAGGGTTGTCGTCGGATAGCCCGGTCGATCCTCCTGAACCCGGCAACCCTCCTCCCCGAGCACGACGACCCTCCAGCAGGAGCGATGCTGACCGGTTCCAGGGTGGCAGGGGTCCCGCCGGGGATGACGTGCCGGGTTGACCTGGGCAAATTTCCGTGATCACGGTCACGTTCATGATCACGGAATATGGCTCCCGTGATCCCTGCAGCCGCCACACGCACTCCGGACGACTGGTAGCACGGTGCGGGTCAGGGCGTAAGCCGGCCTGGTCGAACCGGGGGATCAGGGTGGGTTGCGCAGGTGCTCCGCTCTCAGCGCCGCGAACCGACTTGCGAACTCGCCTGCCCCGCCGTCGCGACAAAGCTGGCCCGCTCAGAACCAGCCGTCTGGACCTGGGTCGTCGATGAGAGGGAAGAGATCGTCATCGAAAGCCATGACGCCTGGAAGACCAAAGAATTCGTCATCGAATTCCATGACGCCGGCAAGATCATCGCCCGGTTGCTCAGCGCGCGCGCCGGGGCGTTGCGGCCAGACGCGGCGGTGATAGCACTGCTTGCACACGCCGGGCGGACAGTTCTTGTACTGCCACGGCGGGCGCTTCTTGCAGATGCGACATTTTCGTTGACGCTTTTTCGCCACGTCGGCCAACTCTTCACTCGGATCGTAAGGTCAGGTGAACGCCTCGCGCTCGAAGAGAACGTCAAGCGCGTTGTTGAACTCCTGCTTGCGACCGTAGGGCACTCCCAGCGCTCAGGTGTCGTCCAGGCCGGCGAAATGCTCACGGAGCAGCGCTCCGCCTTCGCGATGCTCGGTCCCTGGGACCACGCCGCCGCCGGCGAGCCGTACCGTTCCGCCGCCCTGGACCTCGCCCTCACCCCGGAAATCGCCCGCCTCGATCGCCTCGTGCCCGGCGACCAGGATATGGAGTTCGTCCGAGACCTCCTTGCTCAGCGTGAACCGCCCGGCATCGACCGGCCTTCACATCTGTCAGTTCAGGCTGCGCGCCGCGTAAAGCCCTGGCGGCACGCAGCCTGAACTCTCTAACCCCTAGGGATGGATGGCGAGCCTCATGACTTTCAGCGCGCTATTTTCGTCGAACAGGATGACTTCAGCAAATCCATCCCTTGCCTGGTACCTGGTGCGGAATTGGGGAGTTGACGGGAACAGGCTCTCCCCGTTCCACGTGCAGTTCTTCCGGATAGACTGATTGAATCCCTTGTAGAATTTGCCAGCGGCAGTAAACAACGAGAAATTGATGTGCCCGTTGATGATCAGGCCCTTTCCGCCAATATCGAATTCAATGTAGCCGCCGGGGATCGTAATGCTGTGACCCAGGATCGAAACGCGGAATTTGGACCAGAAGGTGAAGCCCGCGGCCGTGTCGGGTCAGTGTATCCGCCCGCGAATCCAAATGGCGTACTCGCAGTCAGGCCGCCGGGGCTCATCGGATTCCCCCAGGCAATTTAGGCGTTGCCCGAGTCCATGAGGTCCTGCTGGGCCGCGCCGGAGACACTCCATACGAAGTTCTCGGTGCCCGCACCGGTGGTAGCCGTGCTCCGCAGCCCGGCGCCGTCGTAACCGGCTGCGGTCAGGTCGGCCGCGGAGTCGTCATACGAGGTGAGTTCGCCTGCGCCGTTCCAGGTGCCCGCCGAGCTAGTAGCCGAGCCTTGCCGACTAGCGAGTCGCTGGCCGTCCGCGTCGTAGGAGAAGCTGGTTGTTATCCCAGCCTGAGCAGACGACACGAGTGCCCCGGCATCGTCGTAGGTAGCAGTGCCGCTAGACGGCAATGTCGTCAGGTCCGACGAGCCGTCAAATCCGTAGTTCAGCGGCGCCCCAGTCCCAGGCGTCATCGACGTAACCCTGCCCCGAGCGTCATAGGTGTATGCCGCCGGCGACTGCGCGGACGCAGGCGTATCGGTTTCTGAAGTGACGTTTCCAGCCGGAGCGGCCGAGTAGGTGAAGGACGGGCGGAGCGGTGATTACGAGCGGGTTTCCATTCCCGTCGTAGCTGTAAGTCGTGGTCTCTGACCCTGTCTGCCCGGCTGGGGCAGGGATCGTGGCTGCCGTCTCATGACCAGGCCCGTCGAAGGAGTACGTCGTGGCGTCGGAGGCGAGCCGGTCGCCGTAACCTGACGGATAGGCATTCGGACAGGCCGCCTGAGTCAGGTTGTTTGCGGCCACTCCTGCCGCCGGAACGGTCTGTGCCACCTGTCCATCACCGTCATAGCAGGTCAGCGTGGCATCGCCGACCGGGTTGGTCACCAGCGTCGCCTGGTTGTCCGCGTTCCGTCAATTCTCAGCAGCGGACCGCAACTGAGGCCCGGAGGTCCATCGAGCTATAGGGCACCCTCGGCAAACCGGCCGGCGCGGCCTGGATGAGCAAGCACCCCCGCCGCGTCCGCGACTAGGAGTGCCTGCTCCGAATAAGGATCCGCCTTGGCCATCATCGGCTTACAAGTGGCAGTATGGCTTTGTTTCGTAATTATATGGTATGAGCGTCCCCCACCAGTAGATTCTCCACGCCGTGCAGTATAGCTCGTGCTTATGATTCTTCGGATCAAAAGTATCATCGACGGCTATCTTGGATACCACGTGAATCGCTGTCACGTACACCTCCGCGGAGTGCACGATAACGGCGAGGCTAAGAGTGCCAAGCGGGGATGGTTCGATAACGTTCTTAACGAACTCCGCGATCCCCTTCGCCGTCAGGCTGGCAGAGTATATCCGTACCGTTTCTTCCCAGTCGAACCGCAACAGCAGATAGGTGGGGTAGAAGTTTTTCTTTACCAGGCCGTTCGGGTCTTTATCGGCAATCGGGTTACCGCCCGCGTAGGCATACGCCGCGAGAGTCTGAGCGATGGCCGGGTCGACAGAGATGAACTGGCCGGTGCCAGGATTGTAGTAGCGGTTAATGAGATAGATCAGCCCGTCCGGATCGGTGTAACCGCCAGCGAAGCCGAAGGGAGTCACCGCAGTAAGGCCACCAGTGGTTTCCGGGTTTCCCCAGGCGTCGTAATTCGTCGATGCCGTCAGGGCACCGGCTGAGCTCACCGTCCCTCGGACGGAGCCGAGAAGGTCGGCAACGAGGTAGACGGCAGTGCCGGAAGCCAGGCTGACCTGCTCAGCGGGCGTGCCCCCGCCTGCGTAGATGTAAGCCCGGGTCGAATCCATAATCAACTGGGGGATTTGCGTGGTGGTATTCCACACATATCCCTGAGTGCTCGCCGTGCCGCCAGCAGGGGTAGTAGTGGTGGCAGCGCGCAGGCCATCGCCATCATAGACGGCAGCGGTCATAGCGGCCGCGCTGTCGTTGAACGCGGCGAGCTGCCCAGCGCCGTTCCAGGTTCCGGCGGCGACGGTGGTGCCGCCCTGGGTCGCGGCGAGCTGCTGGCCGTCGGCGTTATAGGTGTAGCTGGTGGTAATCCCGCCCACCGTGGCGGAAAGCAGCTCCCCGGCCTTGTCGTAGCTACCGGTCGCGCCGGCCGGAAGGCTGGTGAGATTACCGGACTGATCGAAGGAGTAATTAAGCGCCAGCCCGGTACCTGGCGTCATCGAGATTACCCGGCCGGTGCTGTCATAGGCGTAAGCCGCCGGGGATTGCGACGAGGATGGCAGGTCAGATTCGGACAGGATGTTCCCCGAAGGCGCATAAGAATAGGTGAAAGATTGCAGCGTGGAACTGGCGTTCTTCAAGCTGATTGACGCCGGGGAGCCGGTCGGATCGTAGCTGGTAGCGACCGTGTCACCCGATGCTCCGAGGGCCGCCGAGTTGGCCAGCCCGTCGGCGGTATCGCCAATGGTAATCTGATGGCCGTTGAAGTCAGTGACCGAGGCTAGCCGGTCAGCGTTGTCGTAGCTGTAGCTCACCTTGTCGCTGGTCGCCCACGTGGCCGTCGACGGCAGCGGATAAGTGATCGAGGCGACCTGCCCGTCCGCGTTGAACCCGTAGCCGGTCACTTGCCCGGCCCCGTTAGTCACCGAAGCGGGCTCGCCGAACGGGTCATACGTGTAGCTGGAACTCCCGGTGGCATCGGTCATCGCGACCCTCATGCCGTTCGCGTCGTAGCCGTAGGCCACGGCGTGGGCAGCTGATCCGGAGTAGCTCACGCTGGCCTGGAGGCTGGCGGGCGTGTACGCCCAGGAGGTCGTGATGCCCTTCGGGTCGGTCACGGTGAGCTTGTTTCCGGCCGGGTCATACGTGTCCGTGGTGGTGCCGCCACTGGACGCGGCTGCCGTAGCAGGCGAGGTGGTGGAGACCAGTTCCCCGGCCGAGTCGTAGCTGTCGGTGGTCTGGTACCCGGCCTGGGTTGGGAAGGCGCCAGGATCGACCGCCCACGGCGATGACGTCTGGCAGGCGGCCGTCCCCGAGGCGTTGCCGTCAGGGGACACCACCGCGGTCTGGTCCCCGCTGGGGTCGTAGCAGAAGCTATAGGTCAGGGCCGCGCTAGTGCCCGCTCCTACGGTCTCGGTAGCGAGCTTGCCCACTGAGTTGTAGGTGTTGGTGGTGACCTGGTTCGCGGCACCGGGTCCGCCGCTTGTCGGTGGGGCCGTCGTCGTAAGGAGATTCCCGTTGCCGTCATAGGTGGCAGTGGTGGTCTCGGAGCCGGTCTGCCCGGCCGGTGCGGGCGAGGTCACCGAAACCTGGTTGCCAGCGCCGTCAAAAGTGTAAGTAGTGGCATCGGCGGCCAGCCTGTGGCCATATCCCGACGGATAGCTGGACGGGCAGGACGCGACGGTCAGCGAGCCCGCCGCGACGCCGACGGGCGGTACGGTCTGGGCGGCTTGGCCAGCACCGTCATAGCACGTGAGGGTGGCGTTACCGAGCGGATCGGTCACCAGCGCGGGCAAGTCGTCAGCAGTGTAAGTCGTAGTAGTTGTGAAGCCGCGAGCATCCTGCACCGAGGTCTGGTCACTGTTGGCGTCATACCCGTAGGTCATGACCCGGGGGGTGACCGTGGCGCCGGTGCCACCTGCCTGAGTGACGGTGGTCTTACTGCCGTCGGGGTTGTAGGCGGTGGTGGTGGTGTAGTTCCCGGCGTTAGCGCCGGCCAGGTTCCCGTCGGCAGAGGTGGTCGCGGTCTGCTCGCCGTCGGCGTCGTAAGCATAGGTGGTCGTGGCGACCTCGGAACCATTGCCGTCGGGGGTCGCCGAGGACGTGATATCCCCGGCCGCGTCGTAGGCGAGCTGAGTGACGACGCCGTCGGCATTGATCGTCGCGCACGGCAGCGAGGGCGCCGGCGGGCTGGTCGTGCAGGAGATGCTGTTCCCGCCAAGGGTGACGCTATTGCCCGTGAAGAGCTGGTAGGTGGTGCGCAGATAGGACGCGACCGTGGCGCCAGGCTGGTAAACGCCGGTAGCGGTGTAGAGCTGGTTGCCTCGGGTGTCATACAGCGCCCAGGTAAAGCCGAGCGGTGGCGCCGAGGAAGGCGGGGTGATCACGCCGCCAGGAGCGACCGGTACGGGGCCAGCGCTAGCTGAGCACGTGCTGGTGGCCTGGGCGCTGGAGTCACAGTTGGGGTTTTTCAGCGCGGTTGATCCCTGGGTAAAAGTGACAGTCTGGTTTCCGACGCCGTCCGGTGTCTTGGCACTCGTGGGATCACCGGCGGCGTCGTAGGTGGCGGCTGTGACGTTGCCGTCGCCGTCGACGGCCGTGGTGTCCAGCAGGGTGCCGCCATCAGTACCGCCTGCTGTGGTGTCGGGCACGCTATCGGTCTCGGAGATCAGAGTGGTACCGGTGAAGATCGACTGGGCGGCGATGGTGCCCTGCTGGTAGTCGTCGACGGTCTTGTTGCCGTCTGGGTCGTTGATGGTGACGGTGCCGGTGCCGGTCGCGGTGTTGAGGCAGTTGCCGGTGACGGCGCTGACGCAGTAGTTGAAGGTGGTCTGGAAGCCCATGGGGTCGGTCTGGGAGGTGACCTGGCCGAAGCCGTTGTAGACGTTCATGGTGGCGTCGCCGGCGTCAGGGCCGCCGGGCTGGGCGTTGGGGCTGGTGATGGTCAGCAGGTCGTTGGCCAGCGCGGCCACGGCGGTGGTCCCTGCGCCGTAGGTGTAGGTAGCGACGTTCCCCTTCGGGTCGGTGGCCGAGGTGAGGTCGCTTCCGGTGTAGCCGTAGGTCCATCTCCGGCCGAGCGGGTCGGTGACTGAGGTGACCAGGTTGGCAGCGTTGTGGCCGATGGTCAGAGTGCGCCCCGAGGCGGCGGTCGCGGTGTCGCAGGTGCTGGCAGTCGCCGGGCAGTTCCCGGTGCCGGGCAAGGGGGCGCCGTAGGAGACGGTGAGGGTGTCGCCGGCGGCGTCGGCTTCCGATTCGAGGGCGCCGCTGGAGCCGTAGGCGTAGCTGCTGCCGGGGGTCGGGGAGTAGGTGTAGGTGCCGCCGCTAGCGGAGCTGAAGGTGAGGGTCGCGCTGATGTTCTCGGGCAGGGTGCAGTACTGGCCGGCCACGACGAACGGCGCGGCGCAGGCTCCTGCGGCCTGAGGATAGAAGGTGATCTTGGAGCCGTCGGGCTGGGTGATGTCGATGGCGTTGGCCGCGGGCGCTAGCGAGAACGGGGTAAATGTCGTGGCCGGGACCACGCGGACCTGGGTGCCCGGCAGTGTCGGCGATGTACACGTCGCCCAGGTTGTCCACCGCCAGGCCGGCAGGCTGGCCCAGCAGCGCGCTGGTGGCTGGCGCGCCGTTGCCGGTCTCCCCGAAGGCTCCCCCGGCATCGCCGGCGATGAGGTAGATGTCGGAGGCCGTCATGGCCTGCCGCCACTGGATGCCGTTGGCCGCGGCGACCTCGCGGATCTCGTTGTTGCTGCTGTCAGCGATGTAGAGGTCCCCGGCCGGGTCCAGCGCGACGGCGCCGGGCTGGAACAGCTTCGCCGAGGTGGCCCGGCCGCCGTTCCCGGAGATACCGGCAACGCCGCTTGAGTTGCCGGCGACGGTGTAGATGTCGCCGGCGGTCATCTGCGTGCCCCGCTGGGGGCCGTGTGAGCGGCGATTTCCTGGATACGGTTGTTCTGCTCGTCAGCGATGTACAGGTCCCCGGCCTGGGAGACGGTGATGCCGGCCGGCTCGCAGCCACGCCTGGGCGGCGGGACCGCCGTCCCCGCTGGAACCGCTGGCCGCGAAGGAGTTCCCGGCGATCAGGTAGATGTCCCCGGCGGTCATGCTCTGGCCCCACTGCGTCCCGGTCACGGCGGCGATCTCGCGTACCTGGTTCGCGGCCAAGTCGGTGACGTAGATGTCGCCGTTCGCGTCGGCGGCCAGGCCCTCGGCGCTCTCGAACTTCGCGGACGTCGCCGGGCCGCCGTTGCCGGTGTCTCCGATCACGCCCTCCTGCCCGGCGAACGTCGTGATGTCGCCGGTGGACGCGGATACCTTGCGGATCACCTCATTCCCGAAGTCAGAGATGAACAGGTTGCCCGACGGGTCCACCACGATCGCCCCGGGATCGGACAGCGTCGCCGCCGTCGCGGGGCCGCCGTCACCGGTGTCCCCGGCGAACCCGGCCGCTGACCCGGCGACGGTGTACACGTCGCCGGCGGTCATCGGGATCCCGAACTGGGTACGGGAATGCGCCGGATCTCCTGCACCCGGTTGTTCCCGGTGTCGGAGATGAATAGGTCACCAGAGGTGTCGAACGCCACGTCGGCCGGGCCTTCGAGCGCGGCCGTCGTTGACGGCCCGCCGTCACCCTCCTGCTGGAACGAGCCGTTGCCGGCGAACTGCGAGATATGGAATGTAGTGGCGTTCACCTCGCGGATCTCGTTGTTCCTGGAGTCGGAGATGTACATGTTCCCCGAGGCGTCGAGGCTGACGCCGCCCTCGGGAAAGTCAAGCTGCGCAGACGACGCGGCACCGCCGTTGCCCGCCCCGCCGCCGGTCCCGAGGTGCTGCCCGCCACGGTGTAGATCTTGTCGGCCGTCATCGAACTGATGCCCCACGCGCCGCCTGCGATGGTCGCGCTGGGGACTTCCTGGATCTCGTTGTCGCCGCTGTCGGTGATGTACAGGCTCAGGCTCGTGCCGGCTCCAGGGCAGGCGATCCCGAACGGCAGCTGCAGGTCCGCCGACCCGGCCGCCGTCCCGTTCACTGCCACCCCGGCCGTGCCGGCGGTCACCCCCGCAACGGTGTAGATCCGGCTGCCGGTCATGACCTGGCCGCCCCACTCGGTGGCGTTGGCCGCGGGTACCTCGCGGACCTGGTTGTTCACCTCGTCGGCGATGTACAGGTCTCCTGAGGCGCTGCGGCACAGTCCGGTCGGGGTGTCCAGGAACGCGCCGCTGTTGGCCTTGGTGTTGTTCCCGCCAGAACCCGCGGTGCCCGCCGGGCTGCCCGCGATGGTGTAAATATCGTTCGCGGTGTACGTGGCGGCTTCCCAGTCTGTGCCGCCGGTCTCGAAAACGTACTGGATGCGGTTGTTCCCGCTGTCCGCGATCTCCAGCGCCGGGTTAGCGCCGCTGCCGTCCGTGACGACCACTTGCGGCTGGTTCATCAGCGAACTGGTCGCCGCGCCGCCGTCGCCGGAGGTCCCGGCGGTCCGGCCGCGCTGCCCGCGATCGTGTACACGTCGTCAGCGGTCATCGAGATGCCCCGCTGGGTCCCGGTGGTCACCGGGATCTCCAGGATCCGGTTGTTGCCGCTGTCGGCGATGTACAGGTTGCCGGCGCTGTCCATTGTCACGCCACCCGGCTGGTCCAGCTGGGAGCTGGCCATGGGCGTCCCGTTCGCGGAGGCTCCGACCACGCCGGTGTCGCTGCCCGCGATCGTGTACACGTCACCGGCGGTCATCGCGATGCCCCACTGCGTCCCGCTCGCCCCCGGCACCTCCTCGATCCGGTTTTCCAGGCTGTCGGCGATATAGATGTTCCCGCCGTTCTGGTAGGTGCTGACGGGGTCGGCCAGCGCCCCGTTCGCCGCCAGCCCGCCGTTGCCGGTGTCAGTGCCCAGCCCGTCCAGCGCGTAGATGTCGCCGAGCGATCGGCTGGCCGCGTCGTCAGCGACGTCGCGAGGTTGTCGGTCCACCCGTACCCCATCGGCCCCGGCGCCGCGGCCTGCGTCTGCTCCTGCGCCGTGGCGGAGTCATACGTCCGGGCGAAGTCCAGTGCCGGCCCGAACCCCGGGATGCTCACGTCCGTGCCGGACTGGGTGAAGTCCCCGTTCTCGGTGTTGACCGGGTCGCCCGCGGTGGCCTGCCGCACCCCGGGCGCGGCCGGCGTTGGCGCCCCCGGCGGTCGTCGCCTGCCGGGCACCTCGCCGCCAGCGGCGGGGCCAGCGCCTGCGTCGCGGCCGTCAGCGGCGGGCCAAGCAGCACGTACGGCTGCCCGTTACCCCGTCGGAGGCGGTGAAGTCACGTCCCCGGCGGCCGAGGCCGGCGTCGTAGGCGACCGGCGTGTACTTCGCCGGCCAGGAGTCGAAGGTCTCCCGCACCGGGCACGCCGGCGACGCCCACGAACCCGACGCCCCGGCGCCCAGCTGCCCTGGCGAACCCGCCGAACGGACCCGCCTCTCGGCGGCCCAGCTTGTTCACGGTCCCCGCGTCCGCGCACGCCAGGTTGCCCCGTGACCGTCAGGCCGCCCGCCGTTCCGTGCCCTCCACGCCGTTCAGCAGCGCCACTGCCGTCCTGCCGCCGAAGTGGAGTACTCGCAGTTCAGCGACTCGTACAGGCCCGTGACGGCGCCGCGACGAGGGTCTGCGTCGCGGCATAGCCGACCGCGTCGGTGACCAGCGAAGTTCGCGCCGGAACTACCCGGAGCGCCGGCGCGGTGCCCAGCACCGCGACCTTCCCGTCACCGCCGCTGCCAGGTCGTCCCGAGCGCGTCGGTGCCCGACGTGGCGGTGGTCGGCGTCAGGGCCGAGCACGTCGTACCCGACTCGGATCGCCGATCACCAGCGCCGAGTACGCCTTGAACTGCGCCGCAGTCATCCCCTCCCACGCCGCCGGCGTCACCTGGGTCACCGTGAAGCCCGCCGCTTGCGCGATCGCGGTCTCCGGGGCCGTGGTCTCGCCGTTCTGCAACAGCACCAGCACCGACCCTGAGGACGCTCTCGCCGGAGCCGCGGCCACCGCCCCGGCCACTACCGAGATAGCCGCAGCCCCCGACACGGTGACCACCACCGGAACCAATGACGTGCCCGCCGCCACCACCGGCGCCAGCCCGGCCGCTGCCACCCGCCGGACGCGGCTCCCGAAGTGCCGCGCCGCCGCCCGACGCGCGTAACCTCCCGCCCCTGCCCGACCCGAACCAGCCGCATGCCCGCGAACCCAGCCCATGATCCATCCCTCAGCACAGGGCAAGGCATGCAGGCCGCAGGCATCGTGCCCGCACAAGCAAGCCCAGCCAGATGAGTCAGTTCTCCTGGGTCAGACTGTGACCGGCGTCGTCCGACTATCGTCGGAACATCGGCTGAGCCTGGTCGGAAACGGCGTAGCGCGTGCCTGTCCTGCGGCTGATCTGGGCGCGTTGAATCCGCGCCTGGATCGTGCTTGAGTATGCGATAGATTTGCTTTTGTCGGATAACGCGGGGCTGCATCGTGTTATGTCGCGTGCTGGGGCCGCTGGAGGTCCGGACGGGCGAGAGCTGGACCGGGGTGAGCGCGCCGAAGTTGCGGGCGCTGCTGGCGGTGCTGCTGCTGCGCCCCGGACAGGTGGTCTCGACCGGGCAGCTGGCAGATGAGCTGTGGGGTGATGACCCGCCGCCGGCCGCGCGCAAGCTGGTCAGCGGCTACGTGTTGCGGCTGCGGCGGCTGATCGGCGACCCCGACGGCCGGGTACTGGTGACCTCGGCGCCCGGGTACCGGCTGCTGGTGGCCCCGGCCGACTGGACGTGTCCCGGTTCGAGCGAGCTGATCGCCGCGGCCCGCGCGGGCGCTGGATGGCGCAGACGGCGCGCGGGCGGCGGAGTTCCTGCGCGGGGCGCTGGCACTGTGGCGGGGCCCGGCGCTGGCCGACGTGCCGCGCGGGCCGCTGGTCGCGGCGGAGGCGGCCCGGCTGGAGGAGCTGCGGCTGGACGCCGTGGAGCTGCGGGCGGAGGCCGGGATCTGCTGCGGCCGCGCGCCGGAGCTGGTGGCGGAGCTGCGCCAGCTGACGGCCGAGCATCCGCTGCGGGAGCGGTTCTGGCACCAGCTGATGCGCGCCCTGGAGCAAGGCGGCCGCCCGGCCGAGGCGCTGGAGGCCTACGCGCAGGCGCGGAAGGTCCTCGCCGAGGAGCTGGGTGCCGATCCCGGGCCGGACCTCCAGCAACTGCACCGCCGTCTGCTGGCCGGCGACCCGCCACCAGGTGCCAGGCCGCCGCCGCGCCGCGGCCGCCGCCGCACCGCCGGCCGCGGCCGCCGCGGCGCCGGCGGTGCTGCGGCAGCTGCCGGCAACTGTGGCGCAATTCGCCGGGCCGGGCCGCCGAGCTGGCGGCGCTGACCGGGCTGCTCGACCAGGCCTGGCGCGGAGCGGCCAGGGACGGTGATGATCTCGGCGATCGACGGCATGCCCGGGGTCGGCAAGACCGCCCTGGCGGTACAGGCCGGGCACCTGGTGGCGGACCGGTTCCCCGACCGGCAGCTGTTCGTCGACCTGCACGGCCACACCCCCGGACGGCAGCCCTCCGACCCGGCGGACGTGCTGGCCGCGCTGCTCGCCGCCGACGGGGTGGATCCCCGGTACCTGCCCGCCGGCCTGGACGGGCGGGCGGCGATGTGGCGGGACCGGATCGCCGGCCAGCGGGTCCTGCTGATCCTGGACAACGCCGCCAGCAGCGCCCAGGTCACGCCGCTGCTGCCCGGAACAGCGGGATGCCTGGTCCTGGTCACCAGCCGCCGGTTCCTGGGGGACCTGCCCGCGCGCGGCGGAGCTGCCGCTGGATGTCCTGCCGCCCGCCGAGGCCAGCGACGATGTTCACGGACCTGGCACCCCGGCCGTCGGCGAGCCGGACCGGGTAGCCGAGATCGTCGCGCTGTGCGGTCACCTGCCGCTGGCGATCTCGCTGCTCGCCCGGCTGTTCACCCGGCACCGGTCCTGGGCCATGGCCGACCTGATCGCCGAGACCCGGGCGCGGCTGCTGACCGTCACCGCCGAGAACCGCACGGTCGCGGCCGCGTTCGAGGCTGTCCTACCAGGACCTGGACGCCGAGGCGGCAGCGTTTCTTCCGCATCCTGGGGCTGCATCCCGGCGCCGACATCGACGCCTATGCCGCCGCTGCCCTGGCCGGCCTGCCGCCAGGCGAGGCCGCGGCACATCTCGACGCCCTGCTACGGCGACCGGCTGCTGGAGGAGCCCGTCCCCCGCCGGTACCAGATGCACGACCTGATCCGCCAGTACGCCCGGAGCCTGGTCGCCGGCGAGACCCGGCGAAGCCGGCGATGAGCGCGAGCAGGCCACCGGACGGCTGCTCGACTACTACCAGCACACCGCCCGGGCCGCCGACCTGCAGCTCACCCGCCACACCCGGCCAGCCACCACCGTGCCTGTCGCCCCGCCGGCCGCCGCGCCCGGCCTGCCCGGCCGCGTCCAGGCCCAGGCCTGGATGGCCGCCGAGCGCGCGAACCTGACGGCCTGCATCAGCCTTCGCCGCTCGCGCGCGGCGACCACGCGCGGGTCACCGGCCTGACCGCCGCCATCGCCGCCCACCTTCGCAGCCACGGCCCCTGGCCGCTGGCCATCACCCTGCACACCGCCGCCGCCCAGGCCGCCCAGCACCTCGGCGACCAGCCCGGCCACGCCAACGCCCTGCTCAACCTGGGCGACATCGCAGCTGACCGGCGACTTCCCGGGCGCCGACCGAGCGCTGGAGCAAGCCCGGGACATCTACCGCGGCATCGGCGACCGGCTCGGCGAGGCCAACGCCCTGCTACAGCCTGGGAGATCGCAAAGCGGCTCGACCGACGACTTCCCGGGCGCGACCGGCCTGCTGGAGCAAGCCCTGGGCCATCTCCGTGGCATCGGTGACCGGCTCGGCGAGGCCAACGCGCTGCAGAATCTCGGGATCGGTGCGGTGACTGGCCGCCGACTTCCCGGGCGCCACCGGCCCGCTGGAGCAGGCCCTCGACATCTTCCGCGACATCGGCCACGGGCCGGGCGAGGCCAACGCCCTGCGCAGCCTGGGGGACCTGCGGCAATCGACCGGCGACTACCTGGGCGCGACCAGCCTGCTGGAGCAGGCCCTGGACATCTCCCGCAGAAACGGCTGACCGGCTCGGCGAAGCTAAGCCCTGCTCGACCTGGGGGCCGTACGGCAACTGACCGGCGACTACCCGAGCGCGACCCGCCTGCTGGAACAAGCGCAGGGCATCCACCGCCGCATGGGCAACCGGCGCGGCGAGGCCTACGCCCTTCTGTACCTGGGGGCCATGCGCAGCGGGCGACCGGCGACTTTCCGGGCGCTGCCGGCCTGTTCGAGCAGTCCCTGGACATCTGCCGTGACATTGGCGCCAGGCTGGGCGAGGCCTACGCCCTGCTCGGCCTGGGGCACGTGCGACGGGCAGCCGGCGACCTCCCAGGCGCGGCCGGCGTGCTAGCGCAGGCCATGGATATCTTCCGGGACCTTGGCGATCAGGGCGGCGAAGCGGAGGCGCTCATCGAGACCGGGGCGGTGCAGCTAGCCCAGGGCGATCCGCTGCAGGCCCGGCTTTGCTACCAGCGCGCCCTTGAACTCGCCCGGGCTACCGGCACCCGGCTGGAGGAAGCGCGCGCCGTGGAAGGAACCGGCAAATGCGCCGCGCAAGTCGGCGACGCCAGCACCGCCGGCGCTGCTCTCCAGCAAGCGCTGGAGATCTACCAGCGCCTCGGCGCCGCGGACGCTCCGCGACTCGCCGCGGAGCTGGAAGCCTCACGCGATCACGGACCCCGCATGCGAGTATGAGAATCGTATGAAACGGATCACGGTCAGTCTTCCCGACGAACTGGCGGAGAAGATCAAGCGCGCGGCCGGAGGCGAGCGGCAGCTCAGCTCATACGTGGCCACGGCGCTGGAGGACTACCAGGAACGCGAGAGCCTGGACGACATCCTGGCCGCCTGGCGCGCGGAAACCCCGGTGCCTGAGGACGTCCGGCGGCAAGCCGAGGCCGAGCTGGACCAGGCCGGGCTGACGGGCCAGCCTCAGCAAGGCGGCAGGATGGCCGGGTGAGCCCGGCCGCGACAATCGGGCTCACGCTCGACACCGGTGCGCTCCTGGCGCTGGACCACCCCTCCAAGGCACTGGCCATGCAGGCACGCCTGGAGACGGCCCGGCGGCACCATCTGCGTCCCCGCCGAAGCCGTCGCGCAGGCATGGCGCAGCCCTCGCCAGGCCCGCCTCGCCCGGCTGCTCAAGTCTCCCGACATCGACATCGCGCTCATGACGCTCAGCGTTGCCCGGAGCGTGGGGCTGATCTGCGCAAGCACTGACCACAACGACATCGTGGACGTACATGTCGTGCTCTGCGCCCGGCAGCGTCACCACGCCATCGTCACCAGCGACCCCCGCGACATCGCCCGCATCGACCCGACGGTGCCCCGAATCCTCGTCTAGCCGATCGCGAGAAACTGGCCGGGTTGGTGTCGTTGCTGGTCGCCGCGGAACTGGAAGCATCACGGGATCACGGACCCCGCATGCGAGTATGCCCGAGGACGTCTCAGGGTGCACGTGCTGAGGAAGCCAAGCAGTTCTGTCGCGTCGTCGCGCTCGAAGAGAACGTCGAGCGCGTTGTTGAACTCCAGCTTGCGGCTATAAGAAACGCTGACGATGTCGTAGCCGCAGGACATCAGTTCGCCTGCCATCATTAGCCGCGCCGTGCGCTTGTTGCCGTCAAAATAGAACTGCCGCCGGGTCGCGGAGGCAAAGTAAATGAGCGCGCGGCGCCGAGGGTCACCCACGGTCCTCAGGTAGTCGATCAGGCTGGCGTAATGCGCACGGAGCAACGCTCCGCCCTCGCCGCGGAAAAGGCCCGCCTCGATCGCCTCGTGCCTGGCGACCAAGCGGTGGAGTTCGTCCGAGACTTCCTTGATCAGCGTGAACTGTCCGGCACCAACCATCTCGTCCAGCCGGTTATAGGCCTCCCTCAGCGCGATGATCTGCTGCTCATCCTCGAGTTTCTTTCCCCCGACAGTGACGCCTTCAAGCAGGGTCTTCACCTCCGGGAGGGTGAAATTGTTGCCCTCGAGCGCCGCCGTATTCCAGATCAATTCGGGCAAGTGAGCGCGGAACCTATGCCGAGAGCGCTCAACGCTACTTGGCTCGATCTGTTCCACTTCAAAGGGCTCCCATGCCAGCCCGGTGTCCTCGAACCGCCATTGATCTTCGGCCGTCCAAGGCGCTCGTGACGTCGCGGGCGAACCTTGCGCAGCGGATGACCTGAGGCCGCGCCTCCTGGACCGTTCGACATACTCGTCTGATCCGGGCGCCCAATGCGGCTGGCCGCTCACCAGGACGTCGCCTCTTCTAGCGCGTCAGCAGTTACCGCTCCGCCTTGGGCTAGGCAATCAATGATGATCTGGATCGGGGCCGCGTACCGCACGGCATACCCGAACCGGATCTCGTCAGCGAGACCGCTGCAGGGCTTCTGGCGGGATTGACAAGCGCCCGGCCTCCGGCCCGCACGTCATTGGCATATTGACGATCATCGACGTGTTGTGCTCGAGCAGGGGGCCATTACAAGTATCGAGCCAAGGGAGTCGGTCACCAGGTAGGTGACGGCGCCCGTGGCCAGGTTAACCTGCTCGATGCCGGTACTGCCCGCCAGCGCCGGCGCGGTCCCCAGCACCGCCATCTTCCCGCTCACCGCCGACTGCCAGGTGGTGCTCAGCGCGTCGCTGCCGGACGTTCCCGTGGTCGGCGTCAGCGACGAGCACGTCGTGCCCGAACTCGGGTCCCCGATCACCAGGGCGGAGTACGCCGCGAATTGGGATGCCGTCATTCCCCGCCACGTCGTCGGGGTCACCTGCGTCACCGTGAAGCCCGCCGCCTGCGCGATCGCGGTCTCCGGCGCGGTGGTCTCGCCGTTCTGCAGCAGCACCAGTACCGACTCTGTTGACGCTCTCGCCGAAGCCGAGGCCACCGCCGCTGCTACGGCCGAGACGCCGACCGCCGCCGCTACCGTGAATGCCACTGGAACCAGAGACGTCGCCGCTGCCGTCACCGGCGCCAGCAAGAGCGCCGTCGCCCGGCGCAAATGACGCCATAAGCCCCGCTCCGCTACCCGTCGCGTGACAATCCGCGCCCCTGTCCCGGATCGTCCAGAACCACCCGCACGCCCGCGAACCCAGCCCATGATCCATCCCTCAGCACGGGGCAAGGCACGCAGCCGCGGGCATCCTGCCCGCAGAAACAAAGCCCAGCCAGACGAGTCGACTTTCCCTGGATCAGACTTTGACCGGCGCCGTCCGACTTTCGTCGGAACATCGGCTGACCCTGGCCGGAAGCGGCGGCGCGCTTGCCTGTCATGCGGCTGAGCTGGGCGCGTTGAATCCGCGTCTGGGTCATGGTTGAGTATGCGTAGACAGCACCTGTAGCTGGATAACGGGGATACAGCATGTTATGTCGCCTGCTGGGGCCGCTGGAGGTCCGCGCGGGCGAGAGCTGGACCGGGGTAAGCGCACCGAAGCGGCGGGCGCTGCTGGCGGTGCTGCTACTGCGCCCCGGGCAAGTCGTCTCCACCGGGCAGCTCACAGACGAGCTGTGGGGCAATGATCCGCCGCCGGGCGCACGCAAGCTGGTCAGCGGCTACGTGGCGCGGCTACGTCGGCTGATCGGTGACGCCGATGGCCGGGTGCTGGTGACCCAGGAGCCTGGGTACCGGCTGATGGTAACCCCGGCGGATCTGGACGTGTCCCGATTCGAGCAGCTGATCGCAGCGGGCCGCGCGGCGCTGGATGAGGCCGACGGCGGGCGGGCGGCGGAGTTCCTCGCGGCGGCACTGGCGCTGTGGCGGGGCCCGGCGCTGGCCGACGTGCCCCGCGGTCCGCTGATCGCGGGCGAGGCGGCCCGGCTGGAGGAGTTGCGGCTGGATGCCCTGGAGCTGCGGGCGGAGGCCGGGATCTGCTGCGGCCGCGCTGCGGAACTCGTGGCGGAGCTGCGCCTGCTGACAGCTGGGTATCCGATGCGGGAGCGGTTCTGGCATCAGCTGATGTGCGCCCTGGAGCATTGCGGCCGCCCGGCCGAGGCGCTGGAGGCTTACGCGCAGGCCCAGAAGGTCCTCGCCGAGGAGCTGGGTGCCGATCCGGGGCCAGACCTCCAGCAACTGCACCGCCGCCTCTTGGCCGGCGAGGCAGAACCAGCCGCCAGGGCCGCTGCCGCACCGCCGGCAGTTGCCGCCGCAGCGCCGGCGGTGCTACGGCAACTGCCGGCCACGGTGGCGGCATTTCACGGGTCGCGCCGGGGAACTGGCGGCACTGACCGGGCTGGTGGACCAGGCCCGCGCGGAGCTGCCGGGGACGGTGGTGATCTCGGCGATCGACGGCATGCCAGGCATCGGGAAGACCGCCCTGGCCGTGCGGGCCGGGCACCTGGTGGCGGACCGGTTCCCTGACCGGCAGCTGTTCATCGACCTGCACGGTCACACCCCCGGCCAGCAGCCGGCCGACCCGGCCGACGTGCTAGCCGGGCTCCTGGCGGCCGACGGGGTGGATCCCCGGTACCTGCCGGCCGCCTGGACGCGCGGGCGGCGATGTGGCGGGACCGGATGGCAGGCCAGCGGTGCCTGCTGATCCTGGACAACGCCGCCAGCAGCGCCCAGGTCACGCCGCTGCTGCCCGCGGCGGGCTGCCTGGTCCTGGTAACCAGCCGCAGGTTCCTGGGTGACCTGCCCGCCGCGGCGGAAATGCCGCTCGATGTCCTGCCGCCCGCCGAGGCCGCCGCGATGTTCGCGGACCTGGCCCCCAGGTCCGCGAGCGACCCGGACCGGGTAGCGGAGATAGTGGCGCTGTGCGGTCACCTGCCGCTGGCGATCTCGCTGCTCGCCCGGCTGTTCACCCGGCACCGGTCCTGGACCATGGCCGACCTGATCGACCAGACCCGGGCCAGGCTGCTGACCGTCACCGCCGAGAACCGCACGGTGGCAGCCGCGTTCGAGGCGTCCTACCAGAACCTGGACGCGGGACGGCAGCGTTTCTTCCGCCACCTGGGCCTGCACCCAGGCCCCGACATCGACGCCTGTGCCGCCGCTGCCCTCGCCGGCCTGCCGCCCGGCGAGGTCGCCATGCATCTCGACGCCCTCTACAGCGACCGGCTGCTCGAGGAACGCGTCACCCGCCGGTACCGGATGCATGACCTGATCGGCCAGTACGCCCGGAGCCTGGCCGCCGGCGAATCCGGCGATGACCGCGAGCGGGCCACCGGGCGGCTGCTCGACTACTACCAGCACACCGCGCAGGCCGCCGACGTCCAGCTCGCCCGCCACACCCGGCCTGCCACCACCGCATTCGTGACCGTGCCGGCGGCCGCGCCCGGCCGGATCCAGGCCCAGGCCTGGATGGCCGCCGAGCAGGCGAACCTGGCGGCCTGCATCGACTTCGCCCTCACGCGCGGCGACCACGCCCGGGTCACCGGCCTGACCGCCGCGATCGCCGCGCACCTGCGCAGCGACGGCCCCTGGCCCCGGGCCATCATCCTGCACGCCGCCGCCGCGCGGGCCGCCCGGCACGCCGGCGACCGGCCCGGCCACGCCAGCGCCCTGCTCAATCTAGGTGACATCCAGTACCTGACCAGCGACATCCCGGCCGCCACCGAAGCGTTGCAGCAGGCACGAGACATCTACCGTGACATCGGTGACCGGCTTGGCGAAGCCAGCGCCCTGTACAGCCTGGGAGTCGCATGCCAGACCGGCGGCGTTCCGGGCGCGGCTGACCTGCTGACGCGGTCCCTGGACATTTTCCGTTACGCCGGCGACCAGCTCGGCGAGGCCAACGCGCTCAGCAGCCTGGGGATCGGGCGGTGCCTGGCCGCCGACTTCGCGGCCGCCACCGGCCCGCTGGAACAGGCCATCGGCATCTTCCGCGACATCGGCAACCCGCCAGGAGAAAGCAACGCCCTGCGCAGCCTGGGAGACGTACGGCAAGCGACCGGCGACTACCCGGGCGCGACCAGCCTGCTACAGCAGGCCCTGAACATCTGCCGCGCAAACGCTGACCGGCACGGCGAAGCCATGGCCCTGCTCGGCCTGGGCGCCGTACGGCGGCTGACCGGCGACTACCCGGGCGCGACGCTCGTGCTGGAACAGGCCATCGGCATCCACCGCCGGATGGGCAACCGACGCCACGAGGCCTACGCCCTCCAGTACCTGGCCGACGCGCGGCAGGCGATCGGCGACCTGCCAGGCGCCGCCGGCCTGCTTGAGCAGTCCCTGGACATCTGCCGCGACATAGGCGCCCGGCTCGGCGAGGCCTACGCCCAGCTCAGCCTCGCCCACGTTCGGCGGGCAGCCGGCGACCTCCCGGCCGCGGCCTGCGTACTGGCCCAGGCCATGAACATCTTCCGGCACCTCGGCGCCCAAGGCGGCCAAGCCGAGGCGCTCATCGAGACCGGCGCGGTGCACCTAGCCCGGGGCGACCCGCAGCAGGCCCGCCTCAGCTACCAGCACGCCCTCGAGCTCGCCCGCGCCACCGGCGCCCGGCTCGAGGAAGCCCGCGCCCTCGAAGGAACCGGCAAGTGCGCCGCTCGAGTCGGCGACGCCACTGCCGGCATCGCTCTCCGGCAAGCCCTGGAAATCTACCAGCGCCTCGGCGCCGCAGACGGTCCGCGGCTCGCCGCAGAACTGGACTCCTCATAGAGAGGTCTAACCATCCCCTATCGGGACACCGGTAAAAGCGGAATCGGGTCCACCGGCCTTCCACTGCTTGCATGGGTTGTTTTTGACCAGATCACTAGCGCAATAGATACGACCGGCCGGCCACTCGTTGATTTGGATGAAGGGAATGGAAGCTCCCCGGAACGCAGATGGTGCTGCCGCACTCGCGGGGATGGCGGTTGCCGCTGTGGCGCTTAGGACGATGGCGCTTACGGCCGCGAAGCTGAAGAGGGTGAATGGTGTACGCACGTGAACTCCAAGTCGTAGAAATTGTCTTCGACGCGGGGATTCCGATGTGCGGCTCTGGCTCTCTCCTTGCGAGTTGCGGCCGATTATTCTTCCCGCGTTTCTGGCATTCTTGACCGGGGACCTCACCGATGATCATCGCGGTGCTAATACTTCGCTAACGTGTGGGCACCGACGTGGCCGCTGGACACGGGGAACCGCGGTCGGGCGGCCGTCGGAGCCAAGCGCGGGAGACCTGCGCCGAGGCGGAGCCGAGAAAGTCACCGGCCCGCATTGATTAATGCGGGAACCTCTGCAAGCCTTATCCTGATGTAGATCAGGCCGATACGGGTAACAGTGACTTTGCGAATGGCCTGAGGACTCGATACGGGGTGACGGGGATGGAGTTCTGCTTGCTTGGACCGCTGGTCGTGCGCAACGGCGGGGCGGTGCTGCGGGTGCAGGGCGGGAGGCAGCGCGCGATTCTTGCGGCGTTATTGCTGGACGCCAATCGCGTGGTGCCGGTGGATGACCTGGCTGAGGTGCTGTGGGGGTCCGGTCCGCCGCCTTCAGCGCGGGCATCGATCCAGAACCACGTGATGAGGCTGCGGAAGGCGTTAGGCGACGGCGGGGGGCCGCTGATCGGCACGCGGCCAGGCGGCTATGTGATCCGCGTGGACCAGGGTCAGCTTGACGTGGCCTGTTTCGAGGCACTGGCGGCGGCCGCGCGGACGGCGGCCAGGAGCGGCGGCTGGGACACGGCAGCGGCCCGGACGCGTGAGGCGCTGGCGCTGTGGCGGGGTGAGCCGCTGGCTGACGTGGAGTCCGAGGTACTGGCGGTCCGGGAGGTTCCCCGGCTTGCCGAGCTGCGCCTGCAGGTCCTGGAAGAGGCCATCGGCGCTGACCTGCGCCTGGGCCGGGATCGTGCGGTGATCGGCGAGTTGCGGCAACTCGTCGCCGCGAATCCGCTCCGCGAGCGGCTGTCTTGCCTGCTGATGGTCGCCCTGTACCGGGACGGGCGCCAGGGCGAGGCGCTTGCTACCTATCAGCACGCCCGGGAGGTCCTGGTCGAGGAACTCGGCGCCGAGCCGGGGACCGCGCTGAGCGACTTGCACCAGCGGATCCTGGCCGCCGACCCGGCCCTGGGCCAGCTCGCGCCGACGTGGGCCGACGGCGGCGCGCCAGCCCAGCCGGCCGGTAGTCCGAAGGACGCTGATCCGCTGCCGCTGGCACTACGTACGGCAGCTAGCCTGGCGACCGTCCGTCACGACATGCCGCTGGCCGATCGGGTACTTCACGTGACGGATGCTCATCTGAGCAGGCCCCGCGCCACGACTCTTGCCCACCGCAGCGGTCAGGCCTGTCTTCACGGCGGCTACCGCGCTCCCGCCCGGCATGCCGAAGGCCAGTCCCGCCCGTCCCGCGCAGCTCGTGCTTCATGGTCAGGCCACGCCAGCCGAGTCGCGATGCTCGCGGGCGCTGCCCTCGCCGTCTCGTCGTTGATCTTCGCTGCCGTGCTCTGGGGCGGCTTCATTGTCGGAGGGAGCCTTCACCCCACCACTGGCCTCCCGCTGACCAGGAGCCCGGACGGCGCCGTGCCGGGTGACGGCGCCAGCCCGGTCCGGGCTGACTGCGTCCGCGACGCTGTCACCCTGGCGTTCGCGCCGGTGACGGCGACATCTGACGGACCGGTCGTCGGTCTGCTCCAGCTCGACTACTCGGCTGCCTGTCACTCCACCTGGGCTCGCTTCAAGCCCATGCCAGGCAGGCCACTTGCCCGCAGTCCAGCTGTTGATATGGCAGAAACGGACGAGCGACAGCATGTCTGAGATCGTCCCGGGCACGACGCACAGAACGGCCTACACTAGGGTGCTCGCGATCGGCCATGGCTGCGTCCTCGCCGGAGTGAGCGTCATTCCGCCGAAAGGCCGGTGGTCCTCGATCACGACAGAATGCGCGACAGCAGCTGATCGATGACAGCCTGAGTCCCCCGCGCAGCAGCCGAGACGCGTCCGCCCACGCTGCCTCCGAGAGCTCCTCCAGGCGGACCAGGCGTCCCGCACGTAGCAGCACCGAATCGCCCGCATCGACCCGACAGTGCCGCGAATCTTACTCGCTGGCGGCAGCGGGTGGCTGCCGCCAGCGAGACGGACCGCGGTCATGGCCCGATGCTTACTTACATGTGGTGCCGTTAATGGAGAAACTGGTCGGGTTAGTATCGTTGCTGGTCCAGGTGCCCTGGAAGCCGTCCGTGATGCTGGCGCCTGGTGCGATGGTGCCGTTGTAGCTGGCGTTGGTCAGGGTCGCGTTCTCGCCGGCCTGGGAGAAGCCGCCGTTGAAGTTGCTGGTGACCTTCTGGTCGCCCGGGAAGGTAAAGGTCAGGGACCACCCGCTGATGGTGGTGGTACCGGTGTTGGCGATCACCGCCTGGGCGGTAAAGCCACCGGGCCATTCACTGTTCTTCGTGTAGGTGACGTGGCAGGTACCGCCACCGCCGCCACCGCCGCCGCCGATGTTCCAGGCGAAGCTGGCGGTGCCTGTGGCGCCTGTGCCGTCAGTGACCGTCACGGTGACGGTGTTGTTGCCTGACGTGGTGGGCGTTCCGGAGATCAGGCCGGTGGAGGCGTTGACCGATAGCCCGGCGGGCAAGCCGGTCGCGGCATAGGCCAGGGTCTGCCCCGCGGCCGAGTCGGTAGCGTGGACACCGAGGCTGGCAGCCGTGCCCACGGTCCCGGTCTGCGTGCCGGGGTTAGTCACAGTCACTGTGTCCTGTCCGCCTCCACCGCCGGCTGCGGCAAGCGCGCTCTGCACAGAGGTGAATGCGGGCTTGGCGGTGTAGTTCTGGTCGAACATGGTGGCGGCGCCCTGGCCGGAGAACGCGCCTGGGATCCAGGAGTCGGCGTCACCGACGGCCCACTGGGTCACGCCGACGCAGCGGGAGACGCCCAGGCAGTCCCGCACCACGGTCGCGAAGTCGCTAGCCTGCTGCTGCAGGTTGGCGCTGGTGGCAGGAAGCGTAATGCGGTCGTCAAGCTCGGTGACCGCGACATCCAGGCCGAGGTTCGCGAACCGCTGCATGTTCGCCTCCATGTCACTCGGCACCTGGCCGAGGATGAAGTGGCTCTCGAAGCCGATCCCGTTGAGCGGCACGCCTTGCGCCAGCAGCGACTGCGCGAGACTGAACATGCCGTTGCTCTTGGCGTTCTCGCCTTCGATGTTGAAGTCGTTCAGGTACAGCTTCGCGCTCGGGTCGGCGGCGTGCGCGGTCCGCAGCGCGTCGGCGATGTAGCCGCTGCCCATCGCGTTGAAGAACACGTCCTGTTTGAGGCTGCCGTCGGAGTTGAGCGGCTCGTTCACCACATCCCAGGCGTAGAGCTGGCCCTTGTAGTGGCTGACCTCGGTGGTGATGTGGGTTTCCATCGCCGCCTGGACCTGGTTCAGCGGCAGGCTGGTGACCCAGGACGGGAGCTGGCTGTCCCAGACCAGGTTGTGGCCGCGCACCTGCTCGCCGTTCGCCTTGGCGTAGGCGACGATCTGATCACCCGGGCCGAAGTTAAACGTGCCGTTGGACGGTTCGGTGGTGTCCCATTTCATCTCATTGCCGGGAGTGATCATGTCGAACTGCTGAGACTGCAACTGGGTGACGGTTGACTGGGATAGCAAGTCCCCAGTCATGTCACTGCCGAAGTACCGGCCGCCTGCCGCCTGGGCGAGCGTCCGCAGGGGCGTCCCCGGCGCCAGAGCCGCCTGCGCGGCGGTGCCTCCGATCGCCAGCGGCACCGTGACCGCAACGGCCGCGGCTAAGGATCTCCACATCTTCATTGGCCGTCCTCCATCTTCGAAAATTATCGGATATAGTTGCGACAACTATCTGAAGTAAACGACGCCTTGCGGTCTGCCTGCAAGAGTCCAGGACATTTGTCCCGAATATTGCGGGTGCTGCGATGAAAGTTCCAGACTTTCTCTTCCGAAACTTTCGAGCTCTCCCCGCTCAGCGGCGGCTCAACAGTGGGCGCTTCAACGCTCGTACAGGCGGTCCAGGCCGACGAGCAGGACGCGCGGGTCGGCGGCTGCCAGCGATTTGAGTCCGTCGCTGAAGCCGCTGCCGCTGTAGCAGGCCAGGATGGTACCGGCCGTCTCGTACCCCTTGACGGACAGCAGGTCACGGGCGCGGCGAAGCCGTTCCAGGTGCCGGTCGTCCATGACGTCACCCCACTTCGCCTCGCCCAGCGAGAGCACTCGCCGCGGCTCGCCAGGCACGCCCGGCCCCAGTACGACCACGTCCACCTCGATCTGCCGACGACCGCCCGGGTCCGTCACGGCCCCGGATGACACCTCTGCCGGCAGGTCCCCGAAAACCTCCTCGCCGGCCTCGGCCGCCCACGCCCGGCATAGTGACGGCAAGTGCGGGCCGACCACCTTCGAGCCGAACGTAGCCTGCTGTCGCCGCCACACCGCAGTGGCCTGCCGCTGCTCAAGCTGACCCCACGTGCCGCGCATCACCGCCTCATAGAACGTGATCAGCGGCTCGGTGATCCGGAAGACCGACCGGCGCCCGTGGAACGGATCCGCCTGCCGGTCGATCAGGCCGCTGTCCTCAAGGACGTTCAGCGGGTGCACGAGTTCAGCGGACTTCCGGCCCACGAAGTTCGCTATCCCGCCACGGGTTGCGTTCCCGGCCGCGATAGCGGCAAGCACAGAATTGTAGAGCGCGGGCTCACGGATCCCAGTCTCCTCAGCGAGCAGGTAGCGAGCCTCCCGGAACAGCGGAACAGCGGAGTTGAGCACCGTGCGCGCCACCCAGTCGTTCAGGTCGGCCAGCGAATCGGGGACGTCATCAGCGACGAACTCGTGCCGGTACGCGGGGGTACCGCCGACGATCGAGTGCACCAGCACCGCTAGCTTTGGGTCGGCGATCCCCCAGAACTCCGCGGCGGTCCGGTAGCCGAACGGCTGAACCAGCAACTCCAGGCTCGCCCTGCCCCGCAGCGGCGCGGACCCCGCGAGCAGGCCGCCCATCACCGACATCGCCGAGCCGCACAGCAGCAGCCGCGTCCCGCCCTCCTGCTCCCCCCATGCCCTCCGGTCGACCATCCGCTGGATAAGCGAGGGCAGCGCGGGCTCGGCCCGGACCAGGTACGGGAACTCGTCGATGATCGCCAGCCCGCCTGGCACGGTCTCCTCCAGGACTCGCAGAGCGTCGTCCCACCCTGCCAGCGAATAGGGCGCCCGCCCGCCCCCATGAGCGGCGACAGCCGCGCCGAACTCGCGCAGCGAGTCCGCTGACGTCGCCTCGGCGGCCACGAAGTAGAAGGCCCCGGAGGCTTCGGCTAGCGCGCGCAGCAAGAACGTCTTGCCCTGTCGGCGGCGGCCGCTGACGATCCCCAGCCGGACGCTCGGGCTCGGCGCCGCGGCGAACCGCGACAGCGCGGCCCACTCAAAATCACGGTCGAACACCCAGCCAGGCTTGACGAAGTCAATCATGCCTTCAGTATAGGTGAACGTACTTACCACTAATACGATAATGAGTTGTACACTTACATCTGGTCAGACGAGAGGGTCATCGCCGAGATCTCAGCCGCGGCGCGAGACCTGGTAGTGGACGATCCGCCAGCCTTCGGCGTCCTGGCGGATGATCACGCTGAGGTACACGGAGACAGTGGCGCGGTCGGTGAAACCGAAGTCGACAGTCAGGTAGCCGAGCACCAGGCCATCGCCCAGCGCGCGGGTCTCGCGGAGCGTGTACGCCGCGGTCAAGCCCGCTGGCTGGGCCGCGTAGTACTCGGCGACGCCCGCCGGCCCCACGGTGTAGGGATGCAGCCCCTGAAAGATCGCGTCCGCGGCGAACAGGGCCGCGACGTGATCCGGCTGGTGGGCGTCGACCGCCGCCTTCCACCGGGCGAGGACCGCGTCCAGTACGTCAGCATCGGAGGTCGATGTCCTGTTGCTCATGCTGTCGCCACGGCCCGGGTCGCTGGGGTGCTCAGTCAGCGGCGTCACCGTGTCGTGCCGCCAGACGCGCAGTGGCATCGACGACAGCACGCTCTCCAGCTCTGTCGCGTCCGCGGCCTGGAACAGGCCCCAGGTACGCCACTCGCCGGCGTGAAGCGGCGGACGCCATAGCCGTAGCAGGTGCCCTTGCGCGGCCAGTTCGCGAGATCGTGCCGCCTCCCGCGACCGGATCGCGTCGACCTGTGCGTCCGTGGTGCCAGCCGGAACCGTGGTCACCATGTCGACCAGGAATTCCATCGTCATCTCCTTCGGTTATCGGGTTGGTCTCACCTTCGACAGCCGAGTCGCGTGGCTGCCGTCCGGCGACCCGTACAGACCAAAGTTAGAGGTGCGGGTTGTGCAGGACGCGGTCCTCGCGCAGGGCCTCGCCGGCGATGACAGCCTCCTCCTCCAAGCCGGGGACCTCGAAGACGGCCTCTTCGGCATCGATGCGCTCATGCGAGGGCCCGGGCTGGGATTCCTCGGCATCGGCCGCGGTCAACGCGGAGTGCACGGTGGTCAGCACCAGGGCGCCGGCGACGACGGTGACCGCGCCCAGGATGAACGGAACGTGGGCGTTGTAGTGCTCGACCAGCTTGCCGGCCACGAAAGGAGCAAGCCCGCCGCCGATGAACCGCACGAACCCGTAGGTGGCCGCGGCGACCGGACGCGGAACCGGCGCGATGCTCATGACCGCGGTGGTCACCAGGGTGTTATTGAGACCGATGCAGATGCCGGAAGCAACGGTAGCGCCGATGACGACCCAACGGTGGTCAGGCCACAAACCGATTGCCAGTGAGACGAAAGCCATTACGGCCAAGCTGCCGTAGAGCGTGCGGGGGGTGCCAAAGCGCGTCTTGAATGCCGGGGCGCCGAAGACGGCGAACAGCGCGACCAGCACCCCCCACGCGCAGAACACCCCGCCGAGCTTCAGCGGCGACAGGTCCATCAGGAACGGTGCGTAGCCCAGGATCGTGAAGAAGCCCCAGTTGTAAAGCAGGCCCGTGAGGCTGGTCGTGGCCAGGCTGCGGTGCCGCAGCGCCTTGAGCGGCTCGGTGATCGAAGATCGTCGCTCAGGGCGCGGGGTCGGCGAGACCAGTGTCGCGGTGGCGACGAGCGCGACGAGCATGAGGACAGAGACGCCGAAGAACGGGCCGCGCCAGCTGATGTTACCCAGCAATCCGCCGAGCAGCGGCCCGCATGCGATGCCCACGCCGAGTGCGGTCTCATACAGCACGATCGCGCCGCTGAAGCCGCCGCTGGCCGAGCCGACGATCACCGCCAGCGATGTGGCGATGAACAGGGCGTTGCCAAGCCCCCAGCCGGCCCGGAATCCCACGATCTCGCTGATGCTGCCGCTGCTGCCTGCGATGGCCGAGAAGACCACGATCAGGACAAGGCCGACGACGAGCGTCCGCTTGGCCCCAAGGCGGCTGGAGACCCAGCCGGTGACCAGCATCGCGACCGCGGTGACGACGAGGTAGCTGGTGAACAGCAACTCCACCTGGCTGCGGCTGGCCTGCAGCTTGCTGGCCAGCGAAGGCAGGATCGGATCGACCAGCCCGATGCCCATGAACGAGATCACGCAGGCGAACGCCACCGCCCAGACCGCCTTGGGCTGGCGGAACGGGCTCGGCGAGTCCGCCCTCCGTGGATGGCCGGCATGGGTGTGGCTCATGAGGCAGCTCCCGTCGGTGTGGTGATGCCCTCACTATATAGAAGATTTATATAATTTCCCAATGCAACTTGCGCGAGGACCGCGCGGGTGCATAGAAGCTTCATATAGACGCCGCTATGCTCCAGGCATGGGCGATCAGCCTGCCGGGGCGCTCTACGGGCTGCTCGCCACGCTGCTGCGACGGGTGCCGCGCGATCTGAGCCTGACCTCGCTCGCGACCCTGTCCACCCTGAACCGCACCGGTCCCCGGCGCATCACCGACCTGGCCGTCATCGAGGGCATCACCCAGCCCTCGATGACGGCGCTCGTCAGCGCCCTGGAACGGAGAGGCCTGGTGACCCGGCACAGCGACCCGGCCGACGGGCGCGTCTCGCTGGTCGCCCTCACCACCGAGGGCTCGGACTATCTGGGACGTCGGCGACGCGCCGGCACCGACGCGCTCGCGCAGCTCATCGACAAGCTGCCGCCTGGCGAAGCCGCCACACTGGCCGCCGCGATCCCTGCGCTCCAGCATCTGCGTGACCTAGACGACGAGCAACGGGACCCCGGCAGCCGGGCGCCCGGCTAGCAGCAAAGCTCCCCGGCTAGCTCGGCTCAGTTAAAGTGGGTAACGCACCGTAGTTCCATATTGACCGTTGCTCCAGGCCATGTCATTCTCCGGGTGCATCACCGATCGTGATGTGCTGATCCTGGTAAGGAGCACGATGAAACTCCCCATCTCCGCGCCCTTAGGACGGCGCGCAATGATGGCCGGCATCACCATGCTGGCCTCGGCCGCCCTCACCGTGGCGCCCACCGCGGCGTTAGCCGCTTCCGCAGCAAGCGCACCAGGCCCCCACGCGGCGAGTAGCGTGCGCCACGCATGTGCCGCGCCCAGGGCCGGGCAGCTCGCGTGCCTGGCCGTCATTCGCACGAACGTCCCCGGTCACGTCGGCCTCATGCCCGACGCGACCCCCTCCGGTTACGGCCCCAGTGACCTGCAGTCCGCCTACGCGCTGCCCTCGGCCACGGCGGGCTCAGGGCAGACGGTGGCGATCGTCGACGCCTTCAACGACCCGAAGGCAGCGGCTAACCTCGCCGTCTACCGCTCGCAGTTCGGCCTCCCGGCCTGCACGGTCGCCAATGGATGCTTCAGGCAGGTCAATCAGACCGGCGGCACCAGCCTCCCCAAGACCAACAACGGCTGGGCCGAAGAGGAATCACTCGACGTCGACATGGTCTCGGCGATCTGTCCCCTCTGCCACATCATCCTGGTCGAGGCCACGAGCGCCACAACCAAGAACCTGGGCACGGCGGTCAACGAAGCGGTCAGTCTCGGCGCCAAGTTCGTGTCAAACAGCTACGGCGGCAGCGAGACCTCGACAGAGGCAAGCACCGACACGTCGTTCTACAACCACCCAGGCGTCGCGGTGACCGCGTCGTCAGGTGACAGCGGCTTCGGCCCGCAGTACCCGGCGGCGTCCCAGTTCGTCACCGCAGTCGGCGGCACGAGCCTGACCCGCGCATCCAACGCTCGCGGCTGGACCGAGACCGCGTGGAACGGCGCGGGCTCAGGCTGCAGCAGCTTCGAGGCCAAGCCCACGTGGCAGCATGACACCGGCTGCGCCAAGCGCACGATCGCCGACGTGTCAGCCGTCGCCGACCCGAACACCGGTGTCGCGGTCTATGACACCCAGGGCGGCGACCCTGGTTTCGAGGTCTTCGGCGGCACCTCAGTCGCATCGCCGATCATCGCGTCGGTCTTCGCTCTGGCCGGCACCCCCACGGCGGGCACCTACCCGTCCTCCTATCCCTACAGCCACACCACCAGCCTCAACGACGTCACCTCCGGCTCGAACGGCACATGCAGCCCGGCCTACCTCTGCACCGCTGGCCCGGGCTACGACGGTCCCACCGGCCTGGGCACTCCCAACGGCACGGCGGCCTTCCACCAGTAACCGCGCACGGCGATAACGACGATCTCCCCTTGCGGGTGGCCAGGTCTCACCCGGCCACCCGCAAGGGCATCCTGGCGGTGACCGAGGACCGGGACGAAGGGCCGATCCGCCTCGAAGATGGCATCAGCACCGAACCTCGGTGAGCAGGGGAAGGAAGCTCCATGTCATTTACCAGCGCCGAACTGGCTTACCTGGCCACCCAGCGGCTGGGACGCCTCGCTACCGTACAGCCGAACGGCACGCTCCAGGTCAGTCCCGTCGGGTTTCGCCACAACACCAGTACCGGGACGATCGACATCGGCGGATTCAACATGGCCTCCAGCCGCAAGTTCCGTAATGTGGCCGACAACGGCCGGGTAGCGTTCGTGGTCGACGACATCGCCTCGATCGAGCCGTGGCGCGTCCGCTGCCTGGAGATCAGGGGAGACGCCGAAGCCATCACCTCCCCGGCCAATTCCGACGACGGGCCCGGCGGCCCGATCATCCGGATTCATCCCCGCCGCATCATCAGCTTCGGGATCGACGACCCTGACCACGCCCCCCACAAACTCACTCCCAACAACCGCGACGTCCCCAGTTAAGCAACCGTCAGTGCCCGTAGCGGGCGGCGAGCATTTCGACTGCGCGGAGTTCGCGGTCGATTTTGGCGAGGGCGGCGCGACGGTAGCGTGACTCGCTCCGTGCCGGGCACCGGCGTCTGCGCACGCCGGTGTTCAAGGTGAGCTAGCAGGGTCTCATTGCCCAGGCCTCGGGCTGCGAAGGCAACAACGACTGCGGCGGATTGCATGAGGCACCAGCCTGGCCGGAGCCGTGCCTCCATCGCGTCCTCGCGGCCAGCGGTGTCCTGCACCAGCAGGCGCAGAAACTCGCCCTGCCGCTCGATGACACGCACACGGGCGACATCAGGTTCGTAGCGGGGGGTGGCGTGCTCGAGGTCCGCGATGACCTGCCATACAGCCTCGAAGGGCACGGCGATGCGCCGCTGCCGGACAGCGGCGCCGGGCAAGGCGGCCGCGAGAATGGCGAGGCGGTCGATCGGGTCGATATCAGGGAGCGCCACGGGATCGGTCACGATTCCCACACCTCCCGGAACGCGGCCCTGGCCCGGTGCAGCCGGGATTTCACGGTTCCTGCCGGGAGTCCCAAAGTGGTGGCGATCTCTTGTTCGCTGAGGCCTTCCCGGGTACGAAGGACCAGCACGACGCGCTGCGGGACCGGCAGACGCGCCAGGGCATCATCGATGTCCACTAGCCCTTCGAGAGAGGGAGCACGGCCGAGAACGAGCGTCCCCTCCCCGGTGACCTCCAGGTCATGCTGGCGGGCGACGCGGATCGCCGTCCGCACGGTGACTGACCGTACCCAGGTCATGATCGCCTCAGGGGCACGCAGCGAAGGCAGGCCCCGGAAGATCGCTAAGAGGGCCTCCTGTGTCGCATCGTCGGCTACCTCCGGGGTGATCCGCGCGCACAATCGCCGCACGTACGGGGCCAGCTCATCAAGAAGCCGGTCCAACGCGAGCGCGTCCCCCTGCTGAGCAGCCGAGACCTTCTCCGGGTCCACGCATGAAGATTAGCCGGAACCTTCCAGAGGTTCCGCGCCACTTTCCAGCTAGAAGGACACCACGCAGAGGGGACTGTCTTGTGGAACCAGACCTGACGATCGTCGGCGCGGGCGTCACCGGCCTTACCGCCGCCATCGAGGCAGCCGAACGCGGCTGGCGCGTGAGCGTTGCCGAAGCACATTCCCGGCCAGGCGGGCGGGCACGCTCGCTGGCGGCTCCCTTCCTGGCCAACACCGGTCCCCACGCGATCTACGTCGACGGGCCCTGGTGGGCATGGCTGGAGCGCCGCGGCCTCACGCCGCCCGTGGTGAAGGCACCGCGCCGTGCCAGCCTGGTCCGAGCCGGAGGCCAGCTCCGCCCGTGGCCAGCCGAACTCAGCGAGGCCATCGCCGCGCTGCCCGCCGAGGCTCCGGGAGAGGAATCGTTCCGCGCATGGCTGCTCCGGCACGTGGACGCGAAGACGGCTGAGGCAATCGTCGGCGTGGCCTTCATCTTCACCTTCGACCACGACCCCGGGCGGCTCTCGGCCGCGTTCGCCCAGCAGCACCTTCACCGGGCGCTCGCGGGCGGCGCCCGGTACGTGGCCGGGGGGTGGTCGGCCCTGGTCGGCCTGCTTGCCGAGCGAGCCGCCAGCCTCGGCGCGCAGCTACGCACCCAGACGCGGGTACCCGCCCTGCCCGCGGGCCCGACGATCCTGGCCACCAGCCTCGCCACAGCACGCCAGCTGACCGGCGACAGCTCGCTTACGTGGCCCAGCGCCCGCGTGGCGACAGTCGACCTGGGCCTGCGGACCGACAGCGGTCCTGGCTGGTTCCGGGTGCTAGACACCGATAACCGGATCTACGCCGCCCGCTACAGCCTCGCCGACCCCACCCTGGCCCCGCCCGGGCATGAACTTATCCAGATCTCCGCCGCATGCGCCCCCCGCGAGAAGAAAACCGACGCCGAACGCCGGGTGCACAGCCTTCTCGACCAATCCTGGCCCGGCTGGCGCGCTGCGGTGCAATGGCACCGCAGCGCCTTGCTCACGCACTGCACCGGCGCCATAGATCTGCCCGGGACAACCTGGCACGATCGCCCCGCCATCAGCCGCGGCAGCACCCTCGCCGTGGCCACAGACCAGTCCGCCTCGCCCGGGCTGCTCGCCGAAGTCGGGATCGCCGCTGCGCAACTCGCCCTCCAGCAGCTATCCGACCGCTCCCTTGGAGCGCGCCGCGCCACGGAAGATCACGGACCAGGAGAGCCGGTGCCGTACTGCGCGCTCTAGAGCACGCGATACTGGTGTGATGGTAGAGAACGCGGCACGGGACCAAGCTATTTACCATGCGCTGAAGGCCGTCGATGAAGTCGCCGCGGCTCTTCAGACGCATCTGATCGAGGAGCACGGGGCAGACCCTGAGCGCGCGGCGGCGCAGAGCCGGTCCACTAACTCGCTCAAGCTGTTGCGGCAGGCCCGTGAGCGCCTTGGCCAGGGCCTGCGCGCGATCGAGGCCGACAACATCGCCGAATCCGACAATATCTCGCTGCGCAATGAGTGATCGGGTGAAATTCAGCGTACAGTTGGCGACGACCACTGGCGGCACGTGCCGCGACGGGTCCGGACCCTGCCTTTGCTGCTGACGCAGAAGGGCGGCCCTGGGATGGTCAGCATAGATCTGAGTAAAGCCGCGGCAGGGGCGGCGCTCATGGCGAACGCGGAGCTTAGGACCCACCAGAGCGATGGCTGCGCGAGGACGCCGTGCGGCCGGATGCGCAGATGACGGCCAGCCGGTCCCAGGCCGTGTGGGAGCGGCTCGCCGTGTATGCGGCCGCACGTGGCGAGCGTGTCTGTGTGGCTGACGTCTGCGCGGTCGCTGCCAGGTCGGCTGAGCTGAGCGGAGCGTGGGTGGCCGCTGCCCGGAATGGCGAGCCGGACTTCCCGATGTGCGTGACGGACCAGGTCTGCGAGCAACTGCTGGAACTTCAGCTGATGCTCGGTGAGGGGCCGTGTCACGATGTGCTGGCATCGGCCGCGCCTGTTCTGGCCGCTGACCTGGACGATACCGAGTCCGCCCGACGCTGGCCCGCCTTCGCGCCAGAGGCGCGTGAACACGGCGCCAGGGCGGTCTTCGCATTCCCGCTGGTTGTCGGGGCGATCCGGGCTGGGGTGATGGGCCTCTACCGCGGCTCAGCTGGCCCGCTGGGTGACGGCCAGCTCGGTGACCTGCTCATTCTTGCCGACGTGGCCACTTTACTGCTGCTCGACAGCCTTGGCGATCGCGAGACAAGGACAGCTGACGAGTACGGTGCGCTGCTCGATGGGCAGGCCGCGAATCTGGCGCTGCATCGCGCTGAGATCGACCAGGCAACGGGCATGCTCACGGTACAGCTCGGTGTCTCGGTCACGGAGGCCTTCGTCCGGCTCCGGGCTTTCGCTTACTCTGAGGACCGGCGGCTCGCCGAGGTGGCCAGCGACATCGTCGCCCGGCGGCTGCGGCTGCATCCGGATCCGGTACCGGACGCCGGGCCATGACAGCTACGCGCTTAGGCGCCGGATCGGTGACTAGCCTCATGACCTGCTGCTCCCGCCGAGAAGAGGGTGACTAAGATGGACGCCGACCTGCTTTCCGACACCTTCGTCGAGCTGGCCGATACGATGGTCGCCGACTTCGACGTGATCGATTTCCTGCACCTGCTCACCCGCCGCAGCGTCGCCCTGCTGTCAGCGTCCGCTGCCGGAGTCATGCTGGCTGACCCGCGCGGCGAGCTGCGCTGCGCCGCATCCTCGAACGAGGCGGCCGGGCTACTGGAGCTGTTCCAGATCCAGAACGACCAGGGACCGTGCCTGGACTGTTTCCGCACCGGCCAGCCTGTGACCGCCACCGATCTCGCTAGTCCGAAGCAGCGATGGCCCCGGTTCGCCGAGGCCGCCGCCCAGGCCGGCTTCCAGACAGTAGAAGCCCTGCCGATGCGGCTGCGGACCCAGGTGATCGGCGCGCTGAACCTGTTCCGGGCCGACCCGGGCCCGTGGGACCCGGCAGAGCTGCGCGTCGGCCAGGCGCTGGCCGATGTCGCCACCATCGGGCTGCTGCACGAGCGGAACGTGCGCCGCAGCGATACCCTCGCCGAGCAGCTTCAGCGAGCTCTCAACAGCCGGGTTGTCATCGAGCAAGCCAAGGGCAAGCTCGCCGAGCGTCTCGGCATGGAAATGGACCAGGCATTCACCCTGCTGCGTGATTACGCCCGCAACAGCAACCAGCGACTTACCGACGTGGCACGCAACTTCGTCAGCAGCCCAACCGCCGACTTCCCGCCCCTGCCCCGCCGAACCTCCGCACCGGCCTGATCCGCCTGGCAGGACAACTAGCTAACCCCCGCGCCGGCAGGCCGGCGGAACTGGCGGGATGGGAAGGAGCGCGCTGGCCGGGTGGGGGTGGGGTGCGTCAGGGGTCTGGGAACGCTTATCGCAGACCCGGGCGAGTTCCTGGTAGTTCTCGGGTCCGATCAGGACGGTCAGTTCCGCGGCGTAGGTACGGTAGAGCGGCCGGGCGGCGGTGTGGGCTTCGGTGTTACTGCTGCACCACCAGTTCATGTGAGCGCCGCCGGGGCCCAGCCCGCGCGGTCGTATTCGCCTACGGTCATGATCAGGGTGTCGACCTCTGCCACCTCTTGCCACGCGTAGCTGAGCCGCACGGGTATCTGCCAGCACACGTCGGGCTTTGTTTCCAGTGGTTGCCTGCCTTCGGCAAGCGCCAGCAGATGCAGTGCGCATCCCGGGCCGGCACCGAAGTCGCTTCTGTTCAAGAAGATGCAGGCTCCCTCCACCCTTCTGGTGCGGCCATGGCCGTCATCGGCTTCGGTAATGCCTTCGGCCCGCCCAGTCTCCCGGAACTGCCACAGTTCGCCAGGCAGTCTCTGAGCGCACGCTTCTACCTTGCGCCGGTCCGCGCTGTCTGACCAGTGGGCGCCGACCGTACAGCACCCTTGGTGCCTGCGGCGGGTCCCCGGGCAGCCGTTGCCGTAGATGCAATTCCAGCGCGAGGTAAGCCACGTCAGATCACAGCGGTAAATCCGCGGCAGACCGGTCTGATCGGGGATGTCCAGCCATTCCCGGGAAAATGCCGGGTCCACTTCCGGCACGGCCCGCTCCTTCCTGAGACCTGCCCGGCGCGCGGCACCAGACCTGGCCACGCGGCGGCCAGACCCCCTGTCGACGGGCACCTGCCCGTAAGCCGCTGACCTGAACTGTCTTGCCCTATCAGAGCGCCTGGCGCGGGCTCTGTCCAGACTCAGCGCCTGAATCTGCGTGGCGGATCGGCCTGCGGACCGTTCGACGCGAACAATCAGGCCAGTTCCGGTAATTCCTTCCGCTGAACGGCCAGGCACAGGCTAGTGTCGATTCGACACTAGTAGGGCTAGTTACGAGGGAGCCCCAAATGCCTGCACAACGAAAAATCGCACGGTATGGCTGGGTACGCGATCTGCCTGATCTGCGAGATGCGCGGCTTGAGGTACCGGCGATTACGTCACTGCCGAGCTCAGCCGATTTGTCCACCTCGCCGCATATGCCGGCAGTATACGATCAAGGGCAATTGGGCAGTTGCACCGGCAATGCCATTGCCGCAGCCGTTGACTTCGACAATCACCGGCAAACCGGTCAGTTCCTGGATCCCAGCCGGCTGTGGATCTACTACCAGGAGCGGGTGATCGAGGGAACGGTCAGCCAGGATAGCGGCGGCCAGATCCGTGACGGCGTCAAGTCGGTCGCGCAACTCGGGGTCTGCCCGGAATCGGACTGGCCTTACGACATCTCGACCTTCGCCCAGGCTCCGCCGCAGCAGGACTACACCGCCGCCCTGCAAGACCGGGCACTGGTCTATCAGGCTCCGCCCCAGGTGCTCTGGCCGCTGAAGAGCGTGCTCGCCGGCGGTTCGCCGGTCGTCTTCGGGTTCACCGTCTACAGCGCTTTCGAATCACCGCAGGTCGCGCAGACCGGCATCGTGCCCATGCCCTCTCCTAGCGACAAGGTGCTCGGCGGCCACGCGGTGATGATAGTCGGATATGACGACGCTGTAGATAGGTTCCGGGTCCGGAATTCGTGGGGACCGCAGTGGGGCCAGAACGGTTACTTCGAGATTCCCTACCAGTACGTCACGTCCAGCTCACTGGCATCAGACTTCTGGGTGGTCCAGACCACCAGCGACTCCTGACGGAACACGCTACGCCTGATCCGGACCGCGTCGGCTGCGGCTGATCCGACGCGAGCGTCCAGGCGCCGAACCACAGCCCACCGGGCAGGCCGGCCTGCGAGCACCATCCGCAGGTCGGCCTTTCCGTACCTGACCGGCAGCTACGCTTTATTTCACCTAGTACTGGGATAAGCCCGTTCGAGGTCTCATCCTCGTCCGCGGCTGATGCCGATGCCACATCTGGCGGTTCTCGCTGCCATTTCAGGCGCCAAGTGATGCGTCTTCGCCTGCCTGCTTACCGGGGGAAGCGCCGCCATCATCGGACTTACGTTTGAAGCGCAAGCAGCCTCATTCGCCCCTGCCGCGCTCCGGCGAGATTTCACGCAACGCGGAATTCTCTTGCCTGCAGGTTAGGGTTCTTCGGCCGGAGGAAGATATGGACCAGGCAACATTCGTAGCGACTGAATGGCTTAAGCAGGACCAGACGACCACCGGCATTGATCAGTCACGTACCGAGATCGGGAATTACTTCGGCTGGAGTGACGGCTGGTATGCCGACGATCTCAGCCTGGGGCAGCTTTACGACTTCCTGCAGCGCCGGGCACCTAGGCTGCTCGAGGAACTCGATGAGGCCAGCGACGAAGATCGGCGGCAGGCCTGGATCGCCGGCGTCGCGGATGCGAGCCGGTACGACCCGCCGGAACGGGACGCCAATTACGGCATGTTCTACCGGTACGACAAGCTGACTCAGGTCTACGACTGGGCGGAATCCGAGACGTTTGAGAACTGGATGACGCAAGAGGACGCCGACCTGCTGGTCCGCTCTCGGCCGGAAAATTCCGAGCCGCCCAAGTCGTCCGAAATCTCCGAACCGTCCCGGCCGGATAATTCCGGCTATTCGGAGGCCGCCTGGGACAGCAGCTGGAAGATGCTTTACCGAGTCGGCCCCGATGGCGTTTATCAGTATGCCTACAGCGATGACCAGATCGCGGTCCGGCCTGGCACCGGGTGGCTCAGCTACGAGGAGCTACCCGATGCTGAGCCCGTCGCACCGCAGCCGACGGCCGAGCCCGCACTGGACGCCGAAGCAGTGACCACCGAATCGCCTGCCGAGGAGGCGCAGCGACAGGCCGAGGAAGTCATGGCCGAGCTCACACCAGAGAACCTCAGTTCGCTCGCCAGCGAACTCGAGGTGGACGAGGCCCTGCTCAGCGGCCTGATCGACAAACTGCCCGACAACTTCCAGAGCATGGTCGAAGCCGAGGCCATGGCCCTGGCCGACGAGTGAACTCACCTTTAGCCGCCTGGGAGGATCGTCGTGGGAAAGTACGCCGCGTACCTGACTGACAAGTATCGAACCGAAAACGAAATCGCTAAACTGCTCGAAAAGTACGGCGACGTCATTGACAAGTACCAGCCGGGGCTGAGCCTGGACATGAAGGTAGAGACAGCCAAAGTCATCGCGCATAACACTCTGGATTCATGGGTTAGCTACCAGAAACAACAGAAGAGAAAGCAACAGCAGAAGCAGCTCATCAGAGCTTTCAAGTCGCAGCCGAGCGCCCGCTCGCTCGCTAAATATATGGCATTCAGGGCCAAGCACTCGCTGGTCGACTTCGCCTCTGACGCTAGCGAATTTGCCGGGGACGCCGCCGTTTCCGTGGTCACGGTCTCCGATATCAAGGAAGTAAGGAAAGACCGGGAGCGCAGCGAGAAGGAAAAGATCGTCGCCACGCAGCTCGAGTCCCAGCAAGGGCTATACTCAGCCGGGCAGGGTCCCGGCGCGTTCTTCCGCAAAGGGTTGCTCGGCGAGCCGATCGTTATCGTGAAAAAAGGCGTGGACCTGACGCCGGAGGGACTCACTCCGGCCACTCGCAACGGGGCTCCCATCCACTGCTTCACCGTCACCCAGCGGGGTATCTCGGTGGTCAAGAAGCGGGGCAGCCTGCGAAAGTGGTTCGAGGATCACGCCAGTCATTTCCTGGTGCGGATCGAGGATAGCGACGCTTCGGATATCACCGGGCAGGACAGATCAATGACGGAGGTCGACAAGATCCTCCAGAGCCCGTGGCCGCCGCTCGCCGAGATCGGCACGATCGGCGTGACGGTCGAGACGTGGAAGGGACTCTATCTCGAAGAGGATCAATATGAGGTGATAGACCCGGGCTTGCTGGTGGTCAAGCACTTCGCGGACCGGGCCGGGGGCATCGCCAAGACCGGCGCGGAGGCCGTGCTCAAGGCGCCGAACGAGATCGCCGAGGCGCTCAGGGGCGCCAAGGAACTCGCGGAACCCCTCATGCAGGCGGTGGAAGGCCTGTTCGAGTTCCTCAAGAAGGAAGATGACAAGGACAACCTGGCCGCGGTCCAGGTGACGTTCTCGCCAACGATCGGGACCCCGCTGAAGTGCGAAGTCGCCAGCACGTCCAGGTTCGTCGTGCACGGCTCGCCGGCTCGCGGCGTCCTGATCGGCGACGTCATGGAGCAGGTGCTGAATCTGGCCGGCGCGTAACCCGATGGGCGGCGCATGCGCCGCCCATCACGGGCGGATCGACACCCCTTTTTCCAACATCGATCCGCGTATCCATACTGGCCTGAAAGGTCACTGCGGGCAGGTCAGTGGTCGTCATAGTGGAAGCGGCAGGCGATGATCGTGATCAGGTCTGGCTGAATGTCGTACACAAGGCGATCTTTCTCAGTGACCCGCCGGGACCATACCTCACCGCCAAGATATTTCAGACGTTCGGGTTTCCCGATGCCGGTTCGCGGCGTCCGCGTTGTCTCCGCGATCAGCCGGATGATCTTCGCCAGTACCTTGGGGTTGATAGTTGACCAGGCTTCAAGGTCTTCGACGGCACCGGAGGTGACCGAGAGCTTCACTCGCCCGCCTGCACCTTGAAGCGGGCAGCGAGCCCGTCGACGTCGACGGGCTCGGCACCGCCGTCGCGAGCCTCGGCAAGTCCGCGCAGGATGTGGGTCGCGTTGGCGCGCGTGGAGAACAAGTAGAGAGTCTCCTGGAGCGACTCGTAGTCTTCGGCGGACATCAGGACGGCGTTGCCGCCGTGGCGCGAGACGATCTCGATGACGACGTGGTCCTCGTTGACCCGGCGAACCAGCGGGAATAGCTGGTCCCGGGCATGGCTGATGCTCACCGCGGTCACTAAAACCTCACCTAACTCGTACAGGATTACCGTACAAGTCTACTAGGCCGGCGTCCCGTAGGGGAAGTGCACCTCGGCCGGCCTTGCTGATCTTGGCTAGGACTGCGCCTGCAACGGCCCGGGTCTCACCGCAGTCCTGCGGCTTACAGTTGACCTGGCAAGCCAGGAAGGACGGACACGGCGATGACGGGCGGCGGCCTCCTGACTGCTGAGCAGTGCATCGACCGGCAGGTACGGCCCTACCTGTTCCGGGGCCGCCAGATTGAGTCGGTCACAGGCAGGGTGCTGCTGCATGCCATCGACGACGCCGGGCATGCGCTGTGCGGGTTGGGCCGCGAGCACGGCACCGCCAACCCCAGCCCCCACCAGATAAACTGACCACGAAAAGGGCTCATCTACCAGCGGTGTTGCAACGACCCCCTGAACCCAAGCCGGCCGGTCCCTGGCGGGCAAGCACCCCACCCCGGCACAGCTGCACCACCCGACCCCAGCGCCTCAGATTTACCCCCGCAGCCTGAACCTCCAATAAACCAACAGGGTCATCGATGTTGCTCCGCCCCGGCACCGGCACCGGCACCCGCACCCGCACCCGCACCGGCGACTTAGCTGGCGCCTACGTAGGCGGCCAGGTGCTCGCCGGTCAGGGTGCTGCGGGCGGCCACGAGGTCAGCGGGCGTGCCCTCGAAGACAATCCGGCCGCCGTCGTGGCCAGCGCCCGGGCCAAGGTCGATGATCCAGTCGGCGTGCGCCATGACCCCCTGGTGGTGCTCGATGACAATGACCGACTTGCCGGAATCGACGAGCCGGTCGAGCAGGCCGAGCAACTGCTCGACGTCGGCCAGGTGAAGTCCGGTGGTCGGTTCGTCGAGTATGTAGACGCCGCCTTTGTCGCCCATGCGGGTGGCCAGCTTCAGCCGCTGCCGCTCGCCGCCGGACAGCGTGGTGAGCGGCTGGCCGAGGCTGAGGTAGCCGAGCCCGACGTCGGCGAGCCGGTCGAGGATGGCGCGCGCGGCGGGCGTGCGCGCTTCGCCGGCGCCGAAGAACTCCTGGGCAGCCATGACCGGCATCGCGAGCACCTCGCTGATGTCGCGGCCGCCGAGGTGATAATCGAGCACCGATGCCTCGAACCGCTTGCCCTCGCACTCCTCGCAGGTCGTGGCGACGCCCGCCATCATCGCCAGGTCCGTGTAGATCACGCCGATGCCATTGCAGACGGGGCAGGCGCCCTCGGAGTTGGCGCTGAACAGCGCCGGCTGCACGCCGTTGGCCTTCGCGAACGCCTTGCGGATCGGGTCGAGCAGCCCGGTGTAGGTCGCCGGGTTACTCCGCCGCGAGCCCCGGATGGCGCCCTGGTCGATCGACACCACGCCGGCGCCGGCGGAATCGACCCGAACACCAGCGAGCTCTTGCCGGACCCCGCGACGCCGGTGACCACGACAAGCACCCCCAGCGGGATGTCGACATCGACCTCGCGCAGGTTGTGCGCCGTCGCGCCCCGGATCTCCAGCGTGCCTGAAGGTGCCCGCACCTTGTCCCTGAGCACGGCCCGGTCGCCGAAATGCCGGCCGGTCAGGGTGCCACTGCCGCGCAGCCCGTCGACGGTCCCCTCGAAGCAGACCGTGCCGCCCGCGATGCCGGCGCCCGGGCCGAGGTCGACGACGTGATCGGCGATCGCGATCGTCTCCGGCTCGTGCTCCACGACGAGAACGGTGTTGCCCTTGTCCCGCAGTTGCAGCAGCAACTCGTTCATCCGCTGGATGTCATGCGGATGCAGGCCGGCGGTGGGCTCGTCAAAGACGTAGGTGACGTCGGTGAGCGAGGAGCCTAGGTGCCGGATCATCTTGACGCGCTGCGCTTCGCCGCCCGACAGCGTGCCCGACGGCCGGTCGAGCGAGAGGTAGCCGAGCCCGATCTCGGCGAACGAGTCGAGCAGGTGCTGCAGCGCCGTGAGCAGCGGCGCGACCGAGGGCTCGGCAAGACCTCGTACCCACTGCGCCAGGTCGGTGAGCTGCATCGCGCACGCCTCGGCGATGTTCGTGCCCTTGATCCGAGACGACCTGGCCTCTTTGCTAAGCCGGGTGCCATCGCACTCGGGGCAGGTCGTGAACGTGACCGCCCGGTCCACGAACGCCCGGACGTGCGGCTGCATCGCGTCGGGGTCCTTGGACAGCATCGACTTCTGGATGCGCGGGATCAGCCCCTCATAGGTCATGTTGATGCCCGCGATCTTCATCCTGACTGGCTCGCGGTGCAGGAAGTCGTGCAGCTCGGTCTTGGTGTACTTGCGGATCGGCTTGTCCGGGTCGACGAAGCCGGATTCGCTGTAGAGCCGGGAGTTCCAGCCGCCCCCCGTATAGCCGGGAATAGTGATCGCGCCCTCGCTGAGCGACTTGGAGTCGTCGAAAAGCTGCGCGAGGTCGAGGTCGGTGACCGTGCCCCGGCCTTCGCAGCGCGGGCACATCCCGCCGGTGCGGTTGAAGGTCGCCCGCACAGTCTTGCGGTTACCGCGCTCGACCGTGATCGCGCCGCTCGCCCTGACCGAGGGAACGTTGAAGGAGAACGCGTTGGGCGAGCCCACGCGGGGCTGCCCGAGCCTGCTGAACAAGATACGCAGCATCGCGTTGGCGTCCGTAGCCGTGCCGACCGTAGAGCGAGGGTCGGCGCCCATCCGCTGCTGGTCGACGATGATCGCGGTCGTCAGCCCTTCGAGCACGTCGACCTCCGGCCGCGCCAGCGTCGGCATGAAGCCCTGCACGAAGGCGCTGTACGTCTCGTTGATCAGCCGCTGCGACTCGGCGGCGATCGTGTCGAACACCAGAGAACTCTTGCCCGACCCCGAGACGCCGGTGAACACCGTCAGTCGGCGCTTCGGGATCTCGACGCTCACGTCCTTGAGGTTGTTCTCGCGCGCGCCATGCACGTGGATCAGGTCGTGGCTGTCGTCGGCAGCGTGCATCGGTCACTCCTGACATCGTGGGCCTGGTCAGGAGTATGACGACACTAGAGCAGCGGACGCTTCCTGATTCCTGATCTGCTGGACGCGCGGACGCGCGACGCCTCGCGCCCCGGCCGGGGCAGCCACCCGGGAGCCACGCGCGCCACGCCCGCGATTCGCGATTTTAGCCTGGACGTCATTCATTTCACAATCCGAGTTCCGGTTTCCGCATTATTTCCTCCGCGTGCAAGTGCGGGAATTCGCAGTTGCACGCGGAAGTAGCGTCAGCAGCCCAGACATGATACGCAAGTATGAGTACCGGGAAGGGACGGCGGGTGCAGCTATGCCGATCATCGAAGCAACGAATACATACTTAGAGACGTCAGCGCGCGCGGATAATCGCGCACTCAACTACGCCGAGTACGACCGGCGGGCTACGAGACTGGCCAGCCGACCGCTGGCGATCTTCCTCGAGCTCACCCAGAACTGCAATCTCAGCTGCCCGATGTGCCGCTTCGGCGAGAAGTACAACCCCGCCTGGAACATGCCGGTCGATATGTTCCAGCGGATAGCCGAGGAGCTGTTCAGCACCGCCATCCTGATTGACTTGCGCGGCTGGGGCGAGAGCACTATCCTCAAAAATTTCGACCAATTCATCGATATCGCGCTGCGCTACCGCCCGCAATTCCGGCTGGTCACCAACGCTCAGGTTAACCGGCCGGAGATCTGGGACACGCTGATGTCGGCGCACAGCAGCATCACGGTCTCGTGCGACGCCGCCGACCCGGAGCTATTCGAGAAATTGCGCCGCGGCGGTACCATAGCGCGCCTGCGCACGACGGTTTCCGAGATCGTGGCGGCGCGCGACCGCTATGGCGCACCCGCTGACAACGTGCAATTCAACTCGGTCGTCAGCAGGGACAACCTGCACGACCTGCCCAGCCTCGTTGACCTTGCCGCGGACCTGGGCGTGCCGCTCGTGGTGCTCCATCCGCTGGTCGCCGCCATCGACAGCCCGTCGCATCTGCGCGGCGACCTGGCCGGGGCCGAGCGCGCGTACGCCAAGGCAGCGGACCGGGCCAGAGAGCGCGGGATCGTGCTGCAAGCAGGCGCCGCGCCCGATCCGTCCCTCGCCATCACGGACCGGGTCAGGATGCCCCCGTGCATGCATCCATGGGCCTACGCCTACGTCAACTACCAGGGCGGCGTCGGTTTCTGCGATCACCTGATCGGCGACCCGCAGTTCGTGCTCGGCTCGCTGCGTGACAGCTCTTTCGAGGAGATCTGGAATGGCGATGCCTGGGCCGGGCTGCGCGCCAGTCACATCACCGGCGAGATCGATGACCGGTTCTCGCCGTGCCGCTACAGCTACGCGCAGCGGTATGTCGACTTCGAGCACATGGTCTATCCGGAGCGCGCCGCCCTGATCGTGTCAAGCGAGCGCGACCTGGCTCTCACCGCCCGCCGGGACCCGGAAGTAGTCAAGGCCGTGCCCTGGATGTGATGCCGGGAGCGCGCGGCCCGTCCGGCGCAGCACGAAGACCCGCAGCGGCGGCTCCGCGCTGACCGGCCAGTGCGGCCAGCTCGCGGCCAGGGCGAGGCACTGGCCGAGGGCGTCGGGCACCACGCGCACGTCACTGCCTGGCCACCTGGTGCGCAGTTCCGTCCCGACCAGAGCGGCCATGGGCGCGTCCGCGGCGAAGAGCGATCCGCACAGCAACGCCGATCCGACCGGGCATCCGAGCCGCCGGGCCGCCGCGGCGACAAGGCTGACCAGGTCCCCGGCCGCACCGGCGACAATGGCGGCAGCGACCTGGTCACCCCGGGCGTGACAGCGGAAGACGTCGGGCGCGAACGCGGCGATTTCCACCTTGGCGCGCGGGGACGCGGCGAGGTACCTGGCATATCCCGCGAGATCATCGCGCTGTTCCGCCAGCGCGGTGGCTGGCGCCGTCCCCTCCGTCGCCCGCAGCGCCGCGCGCAGTCCGGTGAGCCCGATCTGATAACCCGAGCCCTCGTCGGACAGCACGTACTCATGCCCGCCGATCCTGACCGCCCGCCCGTCCGGCGCGCCAGCCAGGCAGGTGCTGCCCGTCCCGGCCACGACCACGAACCCGCTGCCGTGGTGCGGCGGGCCAAGCAGCAGCGGCGTGACGTCACTCGAGACCGCGACCGGACCCGCCAGGCCCGCCCGGCCGATCGCGTCCGCGACGGCGGCGAGCCCCGCCGCCGGGCTTGAGTCGGCTACCGAGGCCGACGCTATCCAGCCGACGCTGTCCGCTCCCGCGACGTCAGCGATCCAGGACAGCGCCGCCTTCCAGTTGTCCGCGACCGACCCGGCCGGTGCCGAAGCTGGGTTGACCGGGCCGAACCGGCGCACCTCGGACCGGCCCGCGCGCCGGACAGCGACCTTCGTGGACGTGCCCCCAGCCTCGACGGCGAAGACCGCCCGGCCGGAGTCCATCAGGCAGGTACCGCGGCCACCATCGCGGCCAGCCCGGCGGCCGGGCCGAGCGGACGGAAGTCACCGAGGGGGCCGTCAGGCCGAAATGGCCCGGAGGTGAGCCCGGAGAAGGCGGGCCTGCAGGCCAGGGTCGTCTCCGCCTTAGGGACAGGCACCACAAGGCCGCCCGGTGCTCCGATAGCGCGGGCAGCGAGAGCGGCGAACTCCGCGCGGGACAGCGCCTGCGGCCCGGCCACGTGCACCAGGGCCTGCTCACCGGCGGCTGACGTCGCGTATCCGGCAACCGCGATGGCCACGTCGTCGACATGGACGGGAGTCAGCACCTGGTCGTGCGGCGCGCGGATCTGGTGCCCGGCGCGGAGTTCGAGCAGGCACTGCTCGGCGAAGTTGCGGCGCCGCGAGCCGTCACTCCAGCCGTACACCAGGGATACCCGGATGACCCGCCCGCCGCGCGCGAGCACGGCCTGCTCGGCTGCGAGCTTGACCCGTCCGTAGGCGTTGCCGGGATCGGTCGCGTCCTGCGGCCGGTACGCGGGATGCTCGCCGGGGAAGACGTTGTCGGTCGAGACCAGGATCACCAGGACGCCAAGGTCGGACACCGCCTGCGCGGTACCGGCGTGGGCACGGGCGGCCTCATCCGGGTGCTCTTCGCACCAGGTCACGTCCGACGGCCCGTGGCACAGCAGTATCAGGTCATAGCTGCCAGCCTGGACGAGCCGCCGCAGCGCCGCGCGCCCGCCCGCTGTGGCGAGGTCCAGCTTGTGCTGACCTCCCCTCGCGACGGTTTCCGTGGTCCAGCCCTGGCTCGTGAGCGCGGTGCCGATCGCGCCCCCCACGAAGCCAGCGCCGACCAGCAGAGCGCTGCCTGTCATCATGGTCACTCCTCCGACTGCCTGGCCGTCGCCGGATAGAACCGGGACGGCGGGAAATAGTCGTAACGCTTGAAAGCCAGCGCAGGCCGGCCGCGTCGCAGCGCCTCGGCGGTGATGCCCGCGTGGAACGCCCAGTCGACCGACACCATGCCCGCGGCGTCGGCGGCGGACATGTCATGCGCACCCATCGCCGCCGCTGCCCGCGCCGCGAAGCCGGCGGCCGCCGCTAGCGGTGATCCGGCGGCCAGCCACCGGCCAGCCAGGCGGACCGCGGCCGGCCGGCCGGTAGCCATCGCGCCGCTGCGGGACCGCGAGGCAAGCAGGCAGAGCGCCCCTAGCGCCAGTACGGCCGCGGCTGCCGAGACCGGATTGGCTGACCACTGAGCGTGCTCCGGCTGGCGCGTGCAGTTGTAGACGCAGGCTCGGCCGTACCTGAACATCTTGGCCCGGAACTGACCGACCCTGGTGATGCCGTCGGTCGCGTGCCGTACCACCGCCTCCGGCCGGCACACGGTGGCATAGCCAAGGGCACTGAGCCTGACGCCGAAGTCGACGTCCTCGCCGCCAACGACGGTGAAGGTATGCTCGTCGAAGCCACCGACCTGGTCAAACGCGTCCCGCCTGACCGACAGGTTCGCGGTAGCCGCCCACCACACCTCAGCGAACCTGGCCGGCCAGAGCCACGGCGAGTTGACCACGATCGACGGCGTGACAACCTGCCAGGCGTGAGCGGATTCAGCATCCGGCACTTCGGTCGGTCCCGCCACCGCCCCGACGGGCCTGCCCGACGGAGCGACGGGGCTGTCATGGGCCTGAAGGTGGACGAGCAGCAACTCGGGATCGGCCACGCAGTCGGAGTCGATGAAGAACACGACCGGGTACCTGGCGACGCCAGCTCCCGCGTTTCGCTTGGCGCCGACCAGCCTCGGGCCTTGGACGTAGCGGGCGTCGTGCTCGGAGCACGCGGCCGCGATGGCCGCGGCGTCATCGGGGGGCGAGTCATCCACCACGATAATCTCCGCGCGCGCGCCCGACGGCAATCGCTGCCGGGCGCAGCGCAATGAGGCCAGCAGCCTGCGGACCGACGCCGGATGACCGAAGGTCGGCACGACGACCGAGATGCCGCGGACCTGCGATCCCGTCATCAAAATACCGCCGCTAATCGCAGGTAAAATGAACAGCCACAGCTATTAGAATGCCGGTATAACGACACGCTCATGAAGCGTAGGAGCGATTCAATCAGGAGTCAACCCCGCAAGATCCGATGGTCATTCATCCCGCAATCCCGAGAACAGCGACCGCACGCTTGAAAGAAATCGGCACGGGCTTGTAGCGTTGCCTACCGGCGTTAATCACAGGTAGCCAGCTGACCTCGCTGGGGCTAGCCAGGCAGGAGCGCACATGCATGATGCTGGCCGGTCTGGTGACTCCGCGGCGGCGCTCTTCGAGGCGGTGCTCTTCGACCTCGACGGCGTGCTGATCGACTCAAGCGAGCTGGTGATCAGCCACTGGCGCGAGTTCGCCGGATGGTACGGCCTTCCCCCAGACGAGGTGCTGCGCGACGTGCATGGCCGGCGGGCCGTGGACATCATCAGCCAGCACCTCGCCGGCCGGAGCCAGGCCGAGCTAGCCGAGGCAATCAGCCGGCATGAGCAGCTCGAGACAGCCGATACCGCCGGGGTCATAGCGTTGCCGGGTGCCGACCAGATACTCAAGGCACTGCCGCCCGAACGCTGGGCGATCGTGACCGCGTGCACAACGGAGGTCGCGCGGTGCCGCCTCCGGGCGGTTCACCTGCCAGTCCCGGCCACGCTCGTCGCATCGGAGGACGTCGCCGCGGGCAAGCCCGCGCCCGATGGGTACCTGGCGGCGGCGAGCCGGCTCGGCGCCGACCCACGTCGCTGCCTGGTGATCGAGGACGCGCCGCACGGCCTGGCGGCGGGCCGCGCCGCCGGAGCGGCGGTGCTCGCCGTGGCCACTACCCACGCGGTCGCCGAACTTGGCGACGCTGATCTCATTGTTCCTGACCTCACCGCGGTGGAGTTCCGCTCTGCGGGCGCTGACCTGCGACTAAGCGCATCGGTGCCCGATGACTGGCCCGCCCGCTGAATCGCTGCTCGCGCAGGTAATCCATGGCGGCCCGGCAGAGCGCCGTCGGCGGCAGCCTGGGCTTCGGGTCCTCGTAGACAAGCCACTTGGTAGCGCTGCCCCGTTCGGCGATGGCCTCCAGTGACTGCGCGACCGGGACCTCGCCGAGACCGAGCGGGCTGCTGCGCAGCGCGTCGCCATCCCTGATGTGGTAGTAGTCGCAGCGCCTGGCCAGTTCCCTGACCAGCTCGACTGGATCGGCGCCGCCGACGTGAGCCCAGTAGATGTCGAGGTTGAAGCTGACCAGCGCGCCATCGGTGCGATCGCGGAGCAGGTCGACGCCGCGCTTACGCGGCTGGTCAAGCAACGGCCAGAAGTCGAAGTCATGAAGGTGGTAGTAGGTCGAGATCGAATGCTCGCTCGCGTCGGCCGCCAGTGAGCTGAGCGTCTCGGCTAACAGCACGAAATCCTGCGTCGTCCGCTTGTCGTGGCTGGTGAGGATGATCCGGGGGCACCCCGCCGCGGCCAGGTCGCCAAGCAGCCTGGCGCGCGGGTCGGGCGCGGCCGCCTCGGCCTCGAACACATGCAGCGCGGCGAGCTCGAGCCCGGCGCTCGCGAATGCGTCCTTGACCGCGGCCGGGCCGCCGTACCAGGCGCTGGCATGGGTCTCAGCGCCGTCGTATCCAAGGTCGGCAAGTATCGCCAGAACCCCGGGCAGATCCTCCTCAGGACGCCGCCCGAATGGACCGACGCCGTTGACTCCTAATTGAACCCCGAGAGCCGTGCGCGTCATATGCGGTTTCTTGTTCCTTGTCCGGTCATTACTATCTGTCATGTTTAGGTAACTTTACCAGAAATCGAATCAGATAGACTTACCATACATTAGCGCGAGATCGGAGCCTCCTATGCATGTCGGAAATCTTAGCAAGGTCGGTTCACCGTGACATCGCATCGCGTGGCGGGTATTTCGGTCATTATTCCCACTAAGCAGCGGGTACCACTTGTTCGCCAGGCGGTGCACTCGTTACAGCGGGCGGCCAATCACCTGCCGGCTGGCTGCGCGTGGGAAGTCCTGCTGGTCGACGACTCCCCTGAGCCCGCCGCAAGCCAGCTCAGGTCGCTCGCGGACCCCCTCGGCCAGGTGCGGTACCTTCGGGGGCCGGTCAAGGTTGGCGCCAAGCGTAACTACGGCGCCGCCAGGGCCAGGCACGACTACCTCGTGTTCCTCGACTCGGATTGCTGGGTCAGCGAGCCGTTCCTCGTCGCGCACGCTGCCGCCGCCGGTCGCGGGCTGTCGCCGTCTGGCAGGCCAGTCGGCGCGATCGCCGGACCCGTCGAACTGGCTGACGACGCCAGGACCTGGCTGACCCGGCTCGCCGATTACTCGCCACTGTTCAACGCGCCGTTCGGCTGGCCCGCCAGGTATGCCGAGCTGTACTGGGCCTGCACCGCCAACCTCGCAGTGAGCAGAAAGGTGTTCGAGGCCGTCGGGGGATTCGACGAGGACACCTTTACCGTGGTCGGCGGCGAGGACGTGGACTTCTCCCTGCGCCTGAACAACGCGGGATTCGCGATCTGCGCCGAGCGAGCCGCCGCGGCTCACCACACGGCCACCCTGCTCACCAACTTCGGCGACATGGCCAGCAAGATGGTGCTCTACGGCCGCTCATCCGTCTACAACACGACGCGGCATCCGTCGCATGGTCAGTGGCACGCCAATCCGTCGCTGCTGGCTATTGCGGGAGCCGGCGGGCTGATCGCCGGGAGGCGGGCAGGCAGGGCAGGCAGGGCCGCGGCGCTCGCCGCCGCAGCGGTTTTCGCCGCTCAGTCGGCGCGGCTCATGATCCGCAACGCACGGCCATCCATGCTCGCGATGCCAGCGACGGCGCTTGAATGGATCTTCGATGCCGGCATCGCCATGGAAGCCGTCAGACGCGGCCGGCCTGCCGAGGCGTTCCGCCGCTTCAGGTACTTCGACGAGTCCAGGTGGATTCCGTTCGCCGATGACGACACCAGCGCCGCCGTCTGACTCGCGCCAGCGCCCAGCCCCGGGTCGGGTCGGGTCGGGCTGGGCTGGGCTGGCTGGGCTGAGCTGGGCTGGGCTGGGACAGCATCAGGTCGGGCCGCGTTGTTGTTGCGGCTGTCCGGCAATAGCAACGTGGCCCTCCCTGATGATGCGGGGATGACAACAGGGCGGGCCGCGTTGCTCACGCCTGCGCGGCCCGCGACAGCAACAGGGAGGGCCGCGTTGCTCACGCCGCCCGGCACGCCAGTCCGGGTACGGAATCCGCTTGACGGAATCACGGGAGAAGTCGCCGGCAGCCTCGCTGACCTGCATATATCTCTGTGAGCCTGCCTCCGGGGCATGATCACGGAGACCAGCCCAAGCTGGCCAGATCGAACGGCCCGGCCACGTCCCCCTGCACTGCTAACCCCCGCCAGCCTGAACCCAATAAGCCAACAAGATCATCAATGAGCCGGTCGACACCCAATTCCCAGCAATCAATTCCCGCATCCATGCGCTCCGAGTGGCAGCGCCAGCACGTGGCTCAGGACGCCGCCATGGGTTGCGGCGTGCGGATGGCCGGCCAGGGTACACACCGCGAACGGATCGAAATGCAGGCTGGACAGTCCGGCTGCGCGCGCGCCGAGCACGTCGAGATGAAGGCTGTCGCCGACATGCAGTACCTGGCCCGGGGCAAGGCCAAGCCCGGACAGCGCGGCGGCATAGATGCGCGGATCGGGCTTGCGCAGGCCGGCGACTGCGGAGTCAATCACGGTCAGCTCAGTCACGGGCACCCGCGATCGGGCGGCCCAGCGGTCCAGCCAGGCGGCCGTCTGGCCATCGGCGCTGTTGGCGACCAAGCCGAGCCTGAAGCCGGCCGCTGACAGCCGCCGCAGCGCTGCCGCCGCGCCAGCCACGGGAAGCCGCTGATCGATGGGGACAGGCTGATGCAGCAGCACCTGCTCGACTTGCGGTGCATACCTGGCAGCCAGTCCAGCGCCGAGCGCGTAGGCCGTGCCGAAGGTGAGGCGGGGTACCGGTCCAGCCGAAACGATCCCGCCCGGTCGCTGGCGGAGCTGGCGCTTCTGCGTGTCATAGGCGGCGGTGCCCAGGTAGTAGGCCCGGTCGAGCGCGCAGAGGTCGGTCACAGGAACGCCCAAGGCGCGAAGCCTGAGCGCGATCCACGTGGCGTCAGGCAGGTTAAGCACCCCCGTCACGTCGAATAACACACCGCGAATCATGTGTGCCCCCGGGGCACCCAGGTGCCATAAACAGAGCTGCCGAGCATCGAATTGGGGAGGACGTTCTGGAATAAAGCCCGGCCGTCCCGTTGTGTCACGGGTGCTCCTATCGGAGAAGTTTGATGAGAGCTCCGCGCTAGACCTAACCATAGATCCGGAAATCGGAAAAGATGGCTGACGCGTCGAGGACTCAGGTCATCCAGTCGCGGTGAGACCCTCGAAGGCGGCAGCCAGCCCGTCGTCGTTGGCGGTCGGAGAATCCGAGCCCCGGGTGATGCCCCGCTCGATCCGCGACGCGAAGTAGACGGCGTTCGCGAGCCAGCGCGCCCTGATCATGGTGCTCAGGTACGGCAACTCAGCCGCGAGCCGCGGCTGTTCACGCAGGTATCCCTCGGTCAGCCAGTCCGCTATCTGCGGCCCGGCCTGCTTCGTGACGACCGCGAAGCTCGCCAGGTCGTACAGCAGCGGCCCGCGCAGCGTGGTAGTCCAGTCGATGATCGCGTCGTGCTCGGTGCCCTCCGCGCTGAGCAAGAAAGCCTCAGGCCCGGGATCCGCGTGGATCAGCGAGATCGATAGTTCCTGCTCGTCAACGGTCCGCACAATCTCTTCCCAGGCGGTGCGCCCAGCTGCGTTGACCTCGGCCGGCATGGCGATGGTGTCCAGGCATCGCGGAACCCACTCCCACGGCCAGCGGTAGCGCGGATCAGTTCCCGCCGGGTAGCCAGCCAGGACCTGGTGCGCCCTGCCGAGCACCTGCCCGGCCCGCCTGACCTGCTCAGGTACCGACACATCGGGGTGCGTGCCGGGCACGTAGCTGAGCAGCGCGAGCACGCCGTCGGCGAACGGTGCCGTGTACTCGCCCTGTGCCGTCCTGACCGGGGCGCCGCAGGCCAGGCCGCGGGCCGAGGCGAACTCGGCCAGCCGCAAGCCGGCGACCAGTCCCTGCGCATCGAGGTGATCGACCAACTTGGCCACGTAGCGCCCAGTCGGCGCCTCGACCAGCCAGGTGGCGGAATTCCACCCGCCGCTCAGCGGCGTAATCGACCTGACCGTCACAGGCCATCCCGCCAGCGCGGAAATCACGTCCTCAGCCGCCGTTCGCATCACCGCGACATAATAACCAGGCCCGCGCGCGAGCCGGACAACATCAATGACCCTGATACGTGAATCGCCCAGCCATTCTCATCCACGGGAGCGCGCAGCGCGCATCGAAATCTGTTGTCTCTTCTTATTGGAGGTTCAGGCTGCGGGGGGTGAATCTGAGGCGCTGGAGGCGGGTGGTGCGGTTGGGCCGGGCGGGGTGCTTGCCCGCCAGGGCCGGCCCGCTGCTAGTTTCCGTGATCACGATCACGGGGCGTGCTACGTAACATCACGCCGGCGGAGGGAGGCTGTCGGATGACTTCATCCTTGTTCCCAAGCGGGCTCCGTTACCCGGATTGGCGTGCCGGGGCGGGGTGAGCAACGTGGCCCTCCCTGTTGCTGTCGCGGGCCGCGGCGGCGTGAGCAACGCGGCCCTGCCTGTTGTCGTCCCGACATCATCAGGGCGGGCCGCGTTGGTCTGTAAGAGACCTCAGGTTGGCGGGCGGCAGCTCCGGCCGGAGGCCGGATCTGGTTTTGGCTGGCCGGCGGCGGTTTTCCGCCCGGCCAGCCAGGGTTTCGGGGTCAGGCGGCGGGTCCGGGGGTGTGGCGGGCGTGCGGGAATGCCGGGCGGCGCTGGGGCCAGTCCGGTGGGGCTGGGTGTGCGGGGGCTGGGTGTGCGGGGGGCTGGGTGTGCGGGGTTAGGCGGCGGCGGGGGTGAGCTCGCCGGTGTCGGGGTTGATGGTGGCGAGGGTGACGTGGTAGCCGAGGCGTTCCAGGCTGCGGATATGGCTGGACTTCTGGCGGGCGGGGTCACGGCGGTCGTAGTAATCGGCGCCGAGTTCGGCGTAGGTGGCGCCGGGGTCGGCGAGCACGTGGTAGATGATGGTGAGCATGGTGTTGCCGGTGGCGACGAGTGCTTTCTTCTTGGGCATGCGGCGGATCAGCCTTTTGTACCTGGCTGCGGCGAAGGCGTCGGTGCGCAGGGAGCCGATGACGGCTTCGCTGATGGCGGCGGACAGGTAGGGGTTGCCGTCGCCGGTGGCGTGCCGGCCTTGCGCCTGGCGGCGGACTCGCGGACCTGGGGGCACAGTTTGGCCCAGGACACCAGGTGCGCGGAGGTGGGGAAGACGGCCATGTTCGCCCCGATCTCGGCGATGACGTCCTCGGCGGTGCGGCGGGCGATCCCGGGGATCTGGTCGATCCGGGTGATCTCGTCCTCGAACGTGGCGCACAGGACCGCGATCTCGGCGTCCAGTTCCTCGACCTGGGTGGTGTAGTAGTCCAGGGTGCCCAGCATCCGGCGCAGCAGCCGGGCCAGGGCGGGGGTGAAGAACGTGCAGTCCAGCGCCTCTTCGAGCCGGCCGGTCTTGGCTTTCCATCGATCCCCGCGCGTGCGCGGCGAGGACCCGCGGGTCGGTGACCCCGGCGGCCAGCGAGTCCAGCATGGCCCGCCCCGAGACGCCGTGGATGTCGCTGATCACCGAGGACAGCTTCAGGTGCCCGTCCTCCAGCAGTCCCTCGACCCGGTTCTTCTCCGCGGTGCGGGCCTGGATCAGCTTGCGCCGGTACCGGGTGTGCTCGCGCAGCACCCGGATCTCCTCAGGCGGCACGAAACTGGACCGCACCCACCCGTTCTCGGTGATCCTCGCCAGCCACAGCGCATCGGCCTTGTCCGTTTTCGGCCGTCCCGGCTGCGCCTTGACCTGCCGCGAGTTATACAGCAGGCACTCAAACCCCCGCCGCTCCAGCGTGAAGAACACCGGCTTCCAGTAATCCCCCGTGGACTCCATCCCCACCCGGGTCACCTGATGGCTGTCCAGCCAGTCCGCCAGTTCCTCCAGCTCGGCACGGGTCGTGCCGGACTCGCGGACCTCCTGCATCCGCCGCCCGCCCGGCCCCGGCAGCCGCACCGCCGCCGCCACCCCGGCCTTGCCGATATCGATCCCCGCCGCCCGCTCAGCGAACAACGGCTCGGCCTCGACAATCTCCATCTGCTGCTCCGTAACATCAGTCACGGGTAACACCGCGGCCGTCCGCAGGAGCACAGGACGAACAAGCCAAATTTGGTCTGCGGGCTCGAAGCACCAATCACCAGCCCTGCACCAAGCTCCCGGCGTCAGGTTGCTGTCCGGGGTCACGCCCCCAAGCGCGGACGACGTCAGCGGACGGCCGCAACCCCCAATAAACCACCCCAGCGCCAAGCGGCGAGGCAGCCCCGGCAAACATTTACACCCACGCACCAGCGCCGGGGTCAGCCGGCACCGGATGGTTGCTGTTGCCGGACGGCCGCAGCAACAACGTGGCCCGACCTGATGCTGTCCCCGGCCCGGCCCGGCTCGAACCGGCCCCGGCCGGTCGCGTCGCCGCGCCAGTTCAACGAGTCATCCGGCAACCTCCAGGGCCGGTGCTATGTTCCGTGATCACGATCGCGGGCGTGATCACGGAACATCGCACATGCCCCGACCTGCGTAAATCTCCGTGATCACGCCCCGGACCATGATCACGGAGACTAGCGCTGGCCAGTTCGGACGGCCCGGCCACGTCACCTCCGCGCTGCTAACCCCGCCACCTGAACCCAATAAACCAACAGGATCATCAATACGCGGATCGACACCCGATTTCCAACATCGCTCCCCGAATCCATGCGCTCCGGCGCGGGCGCGACGGCGGCGGGTTAGTGCGCTCGCGGGATCGGCTGCGCCGCTCGAGCGGTCTCGTACTCGAGCACATCGGTGATGATGTCGCTGAGCGACCGCGCCGGCTGGAACCCCACGAGTTCGCGAGCTAGCGCGCAGTCAGGAACCCTGCGCTGCATGTCCTCGAAGCCTGGACCATAAGCATCGGCATAGGAGACTGGCTCGATCTCGCTGTCCGAGCCGGCGGCGGCGATCACGCGCCTCGCCAGGTCCATGATGGTGACCTGCTCGTCATTGCCCAGATTGACGGCCCTGCCGACGGCGCGATCCGAGAGCGCCAGCTCGACCAGGGCGGGCACGACGTCGAGCACATGACAAAAGCAGCGGATCTGGTCTCCTGTGCCGTAGACCGTGAGCGGCTCGCCTCGCACGGCCTGCCGCACGAATCTGGGAATGACCATTCCGTACTGTCCGCTCTGCCTGGGTCCCACGGTATTGAAGGGCCGCACTATCACCGCTCGCAGGCCGCGCTCCCTGACATAGGCATCCACCAGGCTCTCGTCGAGCGCTTTCGCTTCGGCATAGGTCCATCGCGACTTCAGTGGCGAGCCGACGATCCGGTCGTCGTCCTCGCGCAGCCCGAGCGAGGTGTTCTTGCCGTAGATCTCGCTGGTGGAGGCCAGCAAGAGCGTGGCCCCGTGCTGCCAGGCCGCCTCGATCACATTCTCGGTGCCGTGAATATTGGTGCGCAGGCTGCGCAGCGTCTCGCCCAGGATGACGAACGTGCCAACCGCGGCCGCGAGATGAAAGACGCAGTCCGACTCAGCGGTCAGCTCGCCGACCATTCGCTCATCGAGGATGGAACCCGCGATCAAGCGCAGCCGGGGGTGCCCGGCAACGCGATCCAGGTTGTCTTTTCGCCCGGTGCTCAGATCGTCCAGGCCAGTCACTTCATGACCAGCCGCCAGCAGAAACTCCACGAGATGAGACCCGATAAAACCCGCTGCTCCGGTCACGAGAGCTTTCATCTGATATGTGCTCCCAATCAGGGGAATGGTGAGGTCAGGGGGAATGGAGGCGTCATAGCCTCTCGACATTCCTGCCGCTGAGCCTTGCCCGGCAATCGAATACGTAGCTGGCGTGCCTGGCGATGACCTCATAGTCAAAAGCGTCGTGGTCGGTGAGCAATACGGTCAGGTCCGCGCCCGCGACTTCGGCTGGCGTCACGGCGACGCGCGTGACCGTGGCATCGACTGGTGTCGCCGTCACGACGTGCGGGTCAGCGACCCTGACCGCCGCCCCGAGTCCGGCCAGCAACTGCGCGACCCTGACCGCGGGCGACTCTCTCGCGTCACCGCTGTTGCGCTTGTAGGCGAGCCCGAGCAGCAGCAGGCGAGCGCCGCTGACGGCCATCCCCCGCGCGTTCAGGCTGAGCATGAGCCGCCGGGCAACGTAGTCGGGCATGTGGCCGTTGATATCCGCGGCTAGCTCGGCAAATCGGAATTTCTTGCCAAGCGAATTTTCCACTAGCCACGACAGGTAAGCCGAGTCGACCGGGAGGCAGTGGCCGCCGACGCCAGGACCGGGAGCGAATGGAGTAAACCCGAATGGCTTCGTCGAGGCGGCCCTGATAGCCTCCCAGATATTGATGCCGAGCTCATGAGCCACCATCGCGAACTCGTTGATGAGCGCGATATTAATCTGCCTGAAAGTATTCTCGATGAGCTTGGCCAGCTCCGCCTCGCGCGGCGCGGACACCTCCACGGTCTCGGCCACTATGGTGTCATAAAAGGCCCGTACCGCCTTAAGCGAGCTCCCGTCGATCCCCGACACGATTTTCGGGATCTTCTCCAGCGTCCATTCCGGGTTGCAGGGATCAATGCGCTCCGGGCTGTATCCGAGGTTAAAGTCGCGGCCCGCGACCAGGCCTGAAGCAGCCTCCAGCCTCGGTTGCACCTGGTCCTGCGTTGTCCCGGGATACGAGGTGGATTCGACTACTACGGTGGCACCCCGGCGCACATAAGCGCCGATGGTCGTCGCAGCGCCCGTGAGGAAGCTTAAGTCCGGCCGGTTATCGCGCAATGGCGTAGGCGTCGCGATCACCGCGATATCAAAGTCCGCGCAATCGCGCGGGTCGCACGACGGCAGGAAGAGCCCTGCCGCCATCGCGTCCCGCAGCCTGGGCCCCGGCACGTCCTCGACATACGACCTTCCGGCAAGCAGCAGCCCCACTCGCTCCGAGTCGGTGTCGTAGCCGACCGTGCCGTACCCGACCTCGGCGGCGCGGATGGCGAGCGGCAAGCCGACGTAGCCCAGGCCGATGATCACGACCTTGGTCAGGCGATCCGGTCTCGCGCCGTCCGCAGGGCCGCCGTCCGCAGGGCCGGCGGCTGTCGTCAGCACGTGCACTCGAAGTCGTGAGCATGCTGGTCATCGGGCGCCCGCTCGCCGCGGACGATGAACTTGTCAGGGTTGGCATAGTCAAATCCGCTGAACGCCAGCCAGGGCCGGCGACGCCGAACGGCCTGCGCCGCCATTCCTGCCTGGTAGGAGAGCTCACGAGCGCGCTCAGGCCCGGGAGCTCCTGACATGGCGAGCGCCTCGCGCGCGAGAGCGGCCAAGGTAACGCCGGCGACCCAGCGGCAGGCGTGCGGGAAAAGCGCGGAAGTGATGGCGGCCGCCCCGACTATCGCGACCGTATTCCGCCGTGGCCTGGCCTCGGCGGGCCTGCGCTCGCAGTTGTAGACGCACGCGCGTCCGTCCGCCGCCATCCGCGCCAGCGCGGGCAGCAAGGCGGTCCCGTCACCGGCCTCCTGGCGTACGAGGGCACGTGGCTCAGCCATGATCGTGTACCCGGCGTCATGCAGGCGCGCGCCGAAGTCGGCATCCTGGCCGCGGGCCGACGGGTCGGCGTAGTCGTCGAAGCCGCCGATGTCCGCGAAGGCCGCGCTGCTGACCGACAGATTCGCCGAGCTGCCCCAGAACAGCTCGGCGTACCGGAGCGGCCAGTCGAAGGCCGGGTCGGTCAGCCTGGTCCCGGCGGAGGACCGCGCCTCTCCGGCGGTCAGCACCGGGCCGGCAGTCAGCACCGGGCCGGCGGTCAGCACCGGGCCGGCGGCCGCGGCGGCCAGCCGTCCGCTGAGGCCGCGCCGTCCTTGCCAGTGCGCGCGGGCATGCCGCACCAGCAGGTCTTCGTCAGCCTGGCAGTCCTGGCTAAGGAAGAGCAGCACCTCGTGGCTGGCGCACGAGGCGCCGAGGTTGCGCTTGCTGCCGGCACCCCGGGGTCCTCGGAGGTAGAGCGCGCCCGACTGGGCGCAGAGTCCCTTGATCGCATCGCCATCGCGCAGGGCCGCCGAGTCATCAACGACCAGGATCTCGGCATCCGAGCCTTGATCGGCCAGCCGCTCCCGCGCTGGGGTCAGTCTAGTGAGCGCGCGGTCGAGTGCGGCGCGCCGGCCGTGCGCCGGGATCACGACGGTGAGTCTGGCTAGTGCATGCTGTTCATCGGGCACCCGGCGCCGCCTCTTCCCTGTGTGGCACGAGCCGCGACAGGTCGTTGTACCTGTAGCGGTGGAAGGCGAAGCGCGGAGCGCCACGGCGGACGGCCTCGACCGCGATGCCAAGGTCAAAAAACCAGTCGAGCAGGACGCTGTTGTGCGCGGCCATGACGTCGGCGGTGCGGTTGCGCAGCATCGTCCGCGCCGTATTCGTGACGTGCAGCGCAGCCGCGCCGGCCGCCACCTTGGCGATCACCCTGGCCGTGCCCTGGCCAGCTGACAGCGCCGCGATCAACGCCAGGATCGCGACCGGGTTGGCGTGTCCCTCTTGATGATGCGGCTGGCGCATCGCGTTGTAGACGCTGCTGCGCCCGTACATGTACATCTTGCGCCGAAGCTGCCCGAAGCTCTGGATGTGGGAGGTGGCGTGGTAGGCGATCGCGGCCGGCTGGGCGAGAATCGCGAACCCGGCGTCTTGAAGGCGCATGCAGATATCGACATCCTCGCCGCCGACCACGGTGTACGTGTGCTCGTCGAACCCGCCGATCGCCTCGAACGTCTCCCTCGCCAGCGAGAGGTTAGCTGTCCCCGCCCAGGTCACCTCGGCGAACCAGCTAGGCAGTTTGAGCTGCGGCTGGAAGCTGTCTGACTTCTCCGCCATGAGCCAGAGCGCCGAGCCGCCGCCAGACTTCCCCGACTCAGCGAGCACCGGGCCCGCGACCGCCCCGACCCGCCTGCCGGCCGACGCCCGGCCAGAGCGGAGCCGCTCGACGTGGCACTCGACGAAGTCCTCGCTCACCGTGCAGTCGGAATCGAGGAAGATCAGGTACCGGGCGTCTGTGGCCCTCGCGCCGACGTTCCGCTTCACCGCCACGGTCCGGGTGCCATGCAGGTAGGTGGCACCCACGTCGCGGCAGGTCTGCGCGATCAGGCTGGCGTCGTCGTCCGGCGAGTCATCGACAAGCACGATGTCGCACCGGCCGTGCTCGCGTGCCCGCGCTACCGACACGGCAACTGACCTGAGCGTCTCGGCAACCAGGTCGGGGCTGCCCTTGGCCGGGACGACCACGCAGGCGTGCCAGCGCATCAGGACCCGGCCTCTCGGGCGGCAGTCTCCGCTTTCCGGCGGAGCAGTTCCTCCACTTGCCGGGCCAGGCCTGCCGCCGTCGGCCGTTCCAGGAACGCCTTGGGCAGCACGGCGACTCCGAACCGTTTCTTAACCCGGGCGAGCAGCACCATCAGCGTCAGCGAACGGCCGCCGAGGAAAAAGAAGTCCTCGTCGGCGGAGCTCAGCGACCGGTGAAGGATGCCTTCCATGATCTCGACAACCACGTCGAGCGCGGCACCGGCGACTGGCCTGTTCTCGACCGCGCCCATCAGGCACCCTCCCGCTGACTCGCGCCGGCCATCTGGACCGTGACGCCTTCGGCCGCGGAACGGTACGCCGCGTCGAGCACGCACAGGACGTGCGTGCACTCGGCTAGCGAGGCGCCGGCTCGCTCGCCTCGCTGGGCTGAGGTAAGAACGTCGCGGTAGAGCGCGACGTAGCTCGGCTCGCGGTGCGCCGGCCTGGCATCGTCGGCCTGACCGCGCGGCGTCAGCACGCACCGGCCGTCCACGATGGACAGCGACCCCTCCGTGCCGTGCGCTTCGAACACCGGCTGCGCCTCACGGGCGCACCAGGCTGCCTGCACGCAGCTCAGCACGTCATTGTCGTGTCGCAGCAGCATGACAGCCAGATCCTCCGAAGGGCAGCCGGGCGCGGGGACCGACGATTGCGCGGTGACCGCGCTTACCGGGGAGCGGGCGAGCGCCTCGGCTACGTAGACCCAGTGGTAGGCGTTGTCCACCAGGCACCCGGCGGCATCGCGGAGGCGCCAGTCAGGCTGGGCGCCGCGACCGGGAAAATGACCGGGGTCAGGCCGCTCCAGGCGGATGAACCGGGGCTGGCCGATCGCGCCAGCGCCGACGAGCGCGATGGCCTGGCGGATCTCGGCGCGGTAGAGATAGTTGTGGACAACCCTGATGTCGCCGCCAAGCGCGCGCGCGCCGGCGGCCGAGGTCGCCAGCGGCTTCTCCGCCAGGACCGGCAGCCCTGCCGCCGTGAGCCCCCTGACGGCGCCGGCCACGGCTGGGGTAGGCACCGCGACGATCGACAGCATCCGGCAGCCGGTCCCGCTGACGAACTCCTCGACCGAGGCGAACCTGGCGCCGGCCGGCACCCCGAACTGGTCGCCGAGCAGATCACGGCGCGACCGCACGGTATCCACTACGGCGCGGACCTGGCAAAGCTCTGGCAGAGCCGCGAGCGCGGGCGCGTGCGCCAGTTCCATGATCGCGCCGCAGCCGATCAGCGCGACGTCCTCGGCTCGATGATCGGCACTCACGACGGCCGGCTGGCTCATGTCGCGCCTACGCAAGCTCAGCCAGGAGCCCTCTGACGTAACCCGCATCGTGCCGCAGCGCGGCCTGCTGGTCGTCAGGGGCAAATCCGCGCTCGACGGTCGCCACCGAGATTGGGTGAGCGCGGGCCAGGCGCCACGCGGCGGCAAGGTCCACCTCACCGCTGCCCAGGTCGTAGGACCTGCCGTTCTTGGGCTCGGTCAGCGATCCGTCCTTGAAGTGGTAGTAGACGCACCGGGTGCCGACCGCTTCTATGGTGCGCAGCAGCGTTCCTGATACGGCCGCCCAGTGCAGGTCGATCACGAACCCGAGCTCGTCGGGAGGCAGCAGGCCGGCCAGCGCCTCGAAGGGCGTCCTGCCATCGGCGAGCGGCCGCGTCTCCGGTGCGTGGTTGTGCAGCAGCGTCGAGACGCCAAGCTCACGCGCCCACCCGGCAACCGTCCGCAGCTCATCAGCGACTCCCGCGACGTCGGACGGCGCCGCGATCGGCAGGCACGAGATCAGCAGCCGGGAGGTGCCGAGCACCTCAAGCGCCCGGCGAACCTGCTCAACGTCGCGCTCCCACCAGAAGACGTGCAGCGCGGCAACGCTCAGGCCATGCCGGGCGCAGGCGTCTTTGAGCCGCTCAGGATCCCCGATCAGGTTCGACATCACCTCGACGCCGTCATAGCCTGCGGCCCGGATGTCATCGAGCACGCCGTCCAGATCCCGCTCGGGCCTGTCGCCGAACATGCCATCGCCGAAGATGCCGGTCTGCACAATCAGACTCGTCATCCGATGGCCGCCTTGATCAGCTCGTCAGGACTGACGTCGTCGGCGAATGCCATGCGCCCGATGGACCGCGGGATGACGAACCTAAGCTTGCCATTCCTGATGGCGGAGATAGTGCCGAGCATCTCCACGACGCCGGGCACGTCTTCGGCGGGCAGGCTGACCGGCAGGTCAGCGGCGCGGAGCGCGGCGAAGATCTGCTCGGCGGCCGCGGGGTCAGTCAGGCCCCGGTTGAGCCCCAGCCTGGTCGCGCAGGCGATGCCGATGGCCACCGCCATCCCGTGCCGGATCTGGCTGTACCGGCCGTAAGCCTCGATCGCATGGCCCATGGTGTGGCCGAAGTTCAGCACCCGGTTCAGGTCGTGCTCATACGGGTCGGGATCGACTAGGTCCATCTTCTGCGTGATCGCCATCTGGACGACCCAGCGCAGCGCGCCTAGATCGGCCTCGATGCACGCCGGTATCCGGCTGACCAGCTCGCCAAACCTGCCGTCAGCGGAAATCACGAAGCTCTTGATGACCTCGGCCATGCCATTCGACAGCTCGATCCGCGGCAAGCTGGCGAGCGCGGTCGGGTCGGTCAGCACGGCGCTCGGATGGTGAAAGGCTCCGATCAGGTTCTTGCCCGCCGGCGCGTTGACCGCCACCTTGCCGCCGACGGAGCCGTCCACCTGCGCGAGCAGCGACGTCGGCACGTTGACATACCTGATCCCGCGCATGAAACTCGCCGCGGCGAATCCCGCGGTGTCGCTGATCATCGAACCGCCGAGTGCGAGCAGGATGTCGCGCCGGCGCGCGCCGCGCTCGGCCAGCCAGTCAAGCACCCGGACCCAGCTGGCGACCGACTTCGACTTCTCCCCGGGCTCGAGCTCGAGCAGGTCCTGCACCCGCTCGCCGGCGCCTGCCGCGGCCAGGAACCGGTCACCGAGCGCTTGCCGCACCGTCGTATCGGTGACTACCCAGACCCGTGCCGGGCATGCCTGCGGCAGCGCGTCGAGATAGTCCGGCCAGCGGTCAATAATGCCGTCCTCGACCAGGACCGGGTATCGGCAATCGAGAACTACGGAAACGTCTCGCATAAATGGCGGCTTTAAAACATTGCTTCGTTGCTGAAACCCATTAAGAGCCGACACGCTTGGAAAGCCTAGGAGGCACTCCAAGTATCGTCAACCCTGGCAAAACTTTCCCATCCTGTGCAACTTGAACAATCGCGCGGAACTTGACACAAACTTGATAGGCACCTCGGGCATCCGCACGCAGACGGGACTACCTATGCCAGCGACGCTAGAAATCCGGCCGATCGACGATGGCGAGTTCGAGGCCTGCGAGCGGATGAAAGCGGAACTGTTCAGCATCCCGTTCGCACCTGAGCGGCTCGCGCAGGTGCGGTCGATCAGGGAACTCGACCGGATCTACGTCGCCTGCGCCGACCGCGAGCTAGTCGGGTCCATCGCGGCGAACAGTTTCACGATCGGCGTGCCGGGAGGCAAGGCCAGGGTGGCAGGCATCTCCGGGCTTGGCCTGCGCGCTGAGTTCGATGGCGTCCCGCAGCGCCTGGCCCTGCTGGAACGCCAGTTGCGCGCGGCCAGGGACCGGGAGGAGCCGCTGGCCGCGCTCTGCGCGCTGCTCGACGTGCCGCCGGTGTACGACCAGGTCGGGTTCGCCATCGCGAGCAAGGGCCTGGACCTGGAGATTGACGCGGGTCACGCAGTGATCCGCGACACTGCTGGCGATCCGGCGGCGGTCAGGGAAGCCTGCGCCGATGACCTGCTCGCCGCCGCGCAGGCCAGCTACCTACGCCTCGGATCAGCCGTACCGGGGGTGGTGGAGCGCAATGCCGCGCAGTGGAACCGCTGGGCCGCCAGGTACCTGAAGGCAGGGACCCGCTACCTGATCGCCGGGCCAGCCGGGCCAACCGGGCAGCCGGAAGGCTACGCCGTCGTCACCTCCGCGCCCGCGTCCGGCACCGGCGACCCGACCACCGGCAGCCCGACCACCGTCCGCGAGCTAGTCGCCACGCATCCGCGGGCCGCGCTGGCCTTGTGGTCGGCCGTCTTCGCCGCCGCGGGCGGGCAACCGGTCAGGGCGGCTCACCGTCCCGCCGACGACCCGCTGCAGTGGCTGCTCGCCGACCCGCGCAAGCTGCGCAGGACGGTGGCTGAGGGCATCTGGATGCGACTGGTCGATGTACCCGCCGCGCTGCGAGCGCGCGCGTATGCCTCGCCCGTCGACGTGGTGCTGCGCATCAGCGACAGCTCCTGCCCGTGGAACGACGGCACCTTCCGGCTGACCGCGGCCGGCGCGGACGTCACCTGCCGCCCGTCAGCGGACGAACCGGCGCTCGCCGTCGAGGTCGAGGCGCTCGGCGCCGCCTACCTGGGCTCGGTGCGCCTGTCGGCGCTCGCCGGCACCGGCCTGGTCACCGTCTTCGACGCCAGCGCGCTGCGCGTCCTGGACACCGCGTTGAGCTGGCCGGTCGCCGCCTGGGCGCCAAACCGCTTCTAAGACGACCAGGAGGTCGCGGATGACAACCGAACCGATCCGGATCGGCGTCGCCGGCTGCCGTCGCGGTGCCAGCCTCGCTCGCTTGGTGCATCAGCTCACTGACGTCGCGGTGACGGCAGCGTTCGACCCTGACCCCGGCGCCGGGCAGCGGTTCCGCGAAGAGTTCGCTGACGTGAAGCTCGCACCGGACTTCGCCGCCCTGCTGGAGTCCGGCGTGGACCTGGTCTACCTGGCTTCTCCCGAGCAGCATCACGCGCCGCAGGCCATCGCCGCGCTCGCGGCCGGCACCCACGTGCTCAGCGAGGTGCCAGCCGTCGTCAGCGTCAGCCAGGCCCACCAGCTCGTCGGAGCGGTCAGGCGCAGCCAGGCCAGGTACATGCTCGCTGAGAATTACTGCTACACCCGCGCCAACCGGACCGTGTCGGCCATGGTGCGGGCAGGCCTGCTCGGCACGCTGTACTACGGCGAGGGCGACTTCATCCAGGACATGCTCGGTGCCGGCGGCCGGGGGGCTGCCGGCTGGCAGCGGCACTGGCACCTGGGCAGGAACGCGATCACCTATCCGACCCACACGCTCGGCCCGCTGCTCGGCTGGTTCGGCACCAGGATCGTCGCGGTGGCGGCGACCGGATCGGGACGGCACGCCGAATACCCGATGGAGAGCACGCTCGCGATGACCGCCAGGACGGCGGCCGGCTCGCTGCTGCGGATGCGCTTCGACCTCCTCTCGCCCAGGCCGGCCGAGCGGATGTATTACGCCATCCAGGGCACTGGCGGATGCTACGAGGCCGGCCGGGGCGGCGCTCCGGCCAGGGTCTACGTCGCCGGCCAGACCAGGGAAGGCGAATGGGAGCCGATCGACCGCTACCAGGCCAGGTTCGCGATCGATCAGGACGGGTGGCCCTCAGCCAGCTCAGGGTCCCCGTTGCTGCCGGCTCATGCCCTGATCGAGGCGCTCAGGCACGACGAGCCCGCGCCGATCGACATCTACCGGGCGCTGGACATGACGCTGCCCGGCCTCTACTCGGAAGAGTCCGTCAGCACAGGCGGCGCGTGGGTAGGCGTCCCCGACCCCCGTCACTTCACCGACGGCATCGACGTCGCCACGCCCTAGCGGCCCGCCCCTCACCGGCAGCCCCCTCACCGGCAGCCACTGCGCCGCAGCAGGAACGGGCCGAGAGCAAGGACGTCGATCGGCGCCGAGCCGAAGCATTCGAGCGCGTCAGCCGGGCTATCCACCATCGGCCGGTCAGCGGTGTTGAAGCTGGTGTTCATCACGACCGGCACTCCGGTGCGCCGCTCGAAGGCGGCCAGCACCCGCGCGATGGCGGGCTCCTGCGCGGAGTCCACGGTCTGAATGCGTGATGTCCCGTCCACATGAACAACGGCCGGGATGCGGTCGCGCCACTGTGGCTTCACGCGGTGGGTGAAGATCATGTAAGGACTTGGCAGCGGGCCGTAGTCAAAGATCTCCGCCGCCCGTTCGGCCAGCACCATAGGAGCCAGGGGCCTGAATTGCTCGCGTCCCTTGATGTCGTTGAGCAACTGGGTGTTCTCCGGGTGCACCGGCGACGCCAGCAGGCTGCGATGCCCGAGCGCACGCGGCCCGAACTCACTGCGCCCGGAAAACCAGCCGACGACCTCATTGCGCGCGAGAGCGTCAGCCACCGCCTCGGCGAGGTCGGCCGGGCGCTCGTGCGCGAGGTTGGCCGTCCTGAGCACCGCGGCCAGCTCGTCGTCGCTCCACTGCCTGCCGAGGGCCGCCGTCACCATCGGCGCGCACTCATCGCCCGCGCCGCTCGCCACGTAGAGCGCTGATCCGAGCGCGGTACCCGCGTCTCCCGCCGCGGGCTGCACCCAGACGTGATCGAACGGGCCCTCGGCGGAAAGGCGGGAGTTCGCCACGCAGTTGAATGCCACGCCGCCCGCGAACACCAGGTTCCGCTCGCCGGTCGCGTCATGCAGCCACCTGGCCAGGTCGAGCATTACCTCCTCAAGCCGCCGCTGAACGCTGCACGCGAGGTCAGCATGCTGATCGGTGATCTCCTCGCCGCTCCGCCTGCGGCTCGCGAAGCTGTGCCAGTCGACCGGCTCGACGGTGAAGCCGCCATCGCCATCGGCCCGGACGAGGTCGCGGAATGCTCCGAGAGCGGTCGGCTGACCGTAGGCGGCCAGGCCCATGACCTTGTATTCATCTGCTGAACGCCTGAATCCGAGATGCTCGGTCAGCCTCTCGTACAGCAGTCCAAGCGAATGAGGCAGCCGCTGAGTCGCCAGCACGTCCAGTTTCGCGTCCGCCGCCCGGCCGGCCAGGTGCGAGGTGGCCTCGCCGCGCCCGTCGAGCACCAGCACCGCGCACGAGTCGAAGGGTGCGCAGAGGTAACCGGAAGCCGCGTGCGCGACGTGATGCGGCACATAAGAGACAACCGACTCCGGCAGCCCGGGCAGCGCCCGCGATAAGAACTCCTCCGCGTGCTCCGCGTAGAGCGTCCGCAGCGCTTCCCAGGGGGAGTTGTCCCAGGGCGAGCTGGCCAGGTCACCGTCCGCCGGCGGGCACAACGCGGGGTCGTAGGAGTAAGCGACTGCGTCGAGGTCGCTCGCGGTCAGCCCGGCCTCCCGCAGGCACCAGGTCGCCGACAGCTCGGGTAGCTCCCAGTTCGAGAACGGCACCGGCTTCTTGCGGCTCTTCCTGCGGCTGAATCGCTCCTCTTCGGCCGCCGCGACCGTCTTCCCGTCTACCACGATCGCGGCAGCAGGATCATGGAAGATAGCGTTCACCCCAAGCACGCGCATCGCGTCTCCCGTTCTGGTCGGGCGTTCACTGGCCGACGGTCGACGCCAATCCTGCCGCCATCCCGGGAAACCTGGCTACGCCGCGCCCCGGCCCCCCGCAACTGCGGAATTCCCGCACATGAACGTCCCCGCGCGGCGCCGGCGGACGCATGAATGATCCCGTTGGCGTATTGGGTTCAGGTGGCCAGGGTTTAGCAGTGCAGGAGGGACGTGGCCGGGCCGTCCGAACTGGCCCGGCGCTAGTCTCCGTGATCATGGCCCCGGGCGTGATCACGGATATCTATACAGGTCAGGGCGGGTGCGATGGTCCGCGATCGTGATCACGGAAACTAACACCGGGGCCGGCCCGGGCGGGCAGGCACCCCGCCCGGCACAACCGCACCACCCGCCTCCAGCGCCTCAGATTCACCCCCGCGTGCCGGGCAACCAGCCGGGCAGCGCGGACTGACCCGGCCCGGAACCGGGCAGGCCGCGCGGTCCGGCCCGGCCACGCGGCCGGATCAGCATCAGGGCGGGCCACGTTGCTGTTCACGGCCCGCGGCAACAGCAACGCGGCCCGCCCCGTTGCTCTCGGGACGACATCAGGAAGGGCCGCGTTGCTCACGCCGACCGCCCGCAACAGCAACAGGAAGGGCCACGCTGCTCACCCCGCCCCGGGCACGCCGCACCACGCCCCGCGATCCGCCTGAACCGGTCAAGGGGCGAGCCACCCGGTAGCCGCCAGGGCAGTCACGATGTCCCGTGTTCAGCCCCGCGGCCAAGATCACCGAAACCAGTTCCCGCCAGCCCGGCGGGCAAGCACCCACCCCGCACCACCCGCCTCCAGCGCCTCACACTCACCCTCGCAGCCCGGACCGCCACAAACCAACAGATTTCGATACGAGATGCGCGCTCCCGTGGATGAGAATGGCTGGGGACATTCACATGTCAGGGTCATGAGTGCGGGGATCGATGCTGGAAATCGGGGGTCGGTTCGCGTTTTGATGTGGCGAGCTTTCGCCCGTCGGCGATGATCGTGACCGGTTGAGCACGCGGAGGACACGTGGAATTACTTTGGGTCATCCGGCATGGTCAGACACCGCATAATGTCTCTGACCAGCTTAACGGCGACCTTCAGCGGCAGGTAACGCTGGATGAGACGGGGCGCGCCCAGGCGGCGCAGGCCGGGCTGGCACTGGCCGGCGAGCCGATCGAGGTGTGTTTCACCAGCCCGTTCACGCGGGCCGTCGATACGGCGAGGATCATGCTCGCGGACCGGGCCGTGCCGATGCACGTTCGGCCCGCGCTGTCCGAGGTACGGTTCGGCGACTTCTTCGAAGGCAGGACGCTGGCCGAGTATGTCGGCTGGATGTGGGAGCACGGGATGTTCGCCTCTCCCCCGGGTTCCGGCGGCGAGTGCATGGCCGAGACGCTGATGCGCTACCACGACGAATTCATGACGATCGCCGGCCAGCCTGAGCGGGTCGGCCTGGTGGTGACCCATGGCTCGCCTGTCGGCTTCGCGCGGCGGGGCGTGACCTACAGCCACGGAGAGCAGTTGCTGCCCCTACTCGACGCGTTTCCCGCCCAGCCGTACCGCATCGACGCGGGAAAGCTAGCCGAAGGGCTAACCCGAGCCAAGGCGCGCGTGACCGACGTGGCGATGCAGGACGAGCAGGGCCGGGCCTGGGCCGAAAACCGCGGGCTGGCCGGCTCGGCGAAGTCCGCGTGAGGCCGCGTCAAGGGACCTGGCCAGGCGGGCCGGGCCGGTCGGCGCTCGCGGTTACCAGGCGCGAGGAAGCCGAGGCGAAGCTCATCGCTATCTGGCGCCGCCTGCTGCGCCGCGACGACATCGACGCCGACAGCGACTGGTTTGAGCTGCTCCCCTATCACCGGACGCCCCTGCTGATCGACGAGATCCGGCTGGAGTTCGGTCTCGACCTGCCGATCTCCGTGGTCTACCGGGACAGCCGGCTGAGCGACCTCGCGCGGACGGTGGTGACGGGCGCGATCCCTGACCGGATCGAGCGGGTCGTGCCGCTCAGGACCGGGCGGGGCCGGCCCTGGTCTACGTGCCGGGCGCGTTCGGCGAGGACCTGCACGCCAGGGACGAACTGGTCCTGCTCAGCCACCCGGTGCATTTCCTGCGAGCGCCAGGGCTTGATGAAGGTGAACGGCCACTGTCCAAGGTCGCCGACCTGGCTGATTTCTATCTCGACCAGGTTGCGGAAGTACTGCCCGATGAGCCCGTCGTACTCGCCGGCTTCTCACTCGGCGCACTGGTCGCGATGGAGATGGACCGGCTCGGTGCTCGCCGGAACTGGCGGCCGCTGTACGTCATCCTCATCGACCTGCTGCCGCCGATGGGCGACGAGGGAGCGGACGAGTTCGACGCGGACGACCTGCTGACCTTCAGGCTCCAGCGAATAGTGGACCAGCTAGCCGAGAGGGCCGGGGGTCCGCCACCGCAATGCTTCGGCGCGGCCCTGACCGAGGAGAAGATTGAGGAGGTGACGACCTTTCTGCATTCGCGTAACTCACCGGATCTGCCGCCAGGCGTGCCCTTTTCCTTCCTCGAACGGCGGCTGCGCGTGTACGCCGCGGGCACGCAGGCGAGCAGCGCGCACACCGTGCGCCCCTGTGAGTGCCCGGTCGGCCTGATCCGCAGCGCCGAAGGACGCGAACTAGGCGTGACCTGGGCGGATGCCAGCGCCGCAGGCCCGCCGGAGATCCTGGACGTGGACTGTACCCACTCGACGTTGTGGAGCACGGGAATCGGGGCGACGGCACTCGAGCACTTCCTGTCGGGCCCGGCGGCCCGGCTGCCAGGCGGGGAGGGCACGCCGCCTACGCCGGGCTGACCGCGACGGCGTGAACGAGACCAGCCGCCGTACCGTAGGCCCAGTCAAGGACCTCGCCTGGGTCGCCGAAACCGTTCACCTCGCAAAAATGAGCCCAGTAGGCCGACAGCAGCTCGGCCGCCCTGGCATCGCCGCGCATGGCGTGGTGTGCGAGTGCCTCGGTGTTGCCACGGAAGTAGCCGCGCCGCTTGCGGTCCGCCAGGCGGACATCTAGCCAGGAATCGTGCAGCACGACGGCGTCAGGCACGTAGGCAACCTGCCGGCCCGCGGCCATCAGCGCGTACCCGAACTCAGTGTCCTCGCCCGAGACAGCGGGCGAGCCCGGGCCGAGCGTCAGCAGGAACGGCAGGCGGCCAGGCAAGAGCAGGCTGCGCCGGATGCCGAGGTTATTGGACGAGCCGACAACGGCCCAAGGGACCGACGGCCGGCCGGCTGGCACGCCTGGCGGCCAGGACGGAGCGGAAATCGAGGGGCAGAATAGCAGGTCGTCGCCGGTGCCGTCCTCACCCCAGGCGACCGTGCCCACGTTGTCGATGGCTATTTCCCTGATCCAGGCGCCTGGCCGCGGCGTCGGCGCCACCTTGCCGAAAGCCGCCGCCACGGCCGGGTTCGCCGTCAGGTAGCCGGCCAGTTCCGCTATCCAGGCCGGGTCGGGCACGCAGTCGTCGTCGGTGAAGCACACCAGGTCGGTGCGCGCCTCCCCGATAAGCAGGTTGCGGCCAACGCCCCCGGGCTCACCCGCGATGATCCGCACGGGAACGCCCGCGACCCACTGACTGACCGAGTCCGCGTCGAGTCCGCCGGCCGAGTTGTCGATCAGCAGCACTTCGGCCAGTCGGGACCGCCCGCCGGCGCATGCCCCGCGCAGCGTCCTTTCCAGCGACGGCCGGCCAGCGGTTACCACCAGCAATGTCATCTGCTCAGTCACAATTGCACCTCGGCATTCGCGGCAGGCGGCGCCCGGCCTCACCACGCCGTAAGCCTGCCACAGTTCGGGCACTCCGCGATAACCTCACAGAGTGCGCATCCAGATTGCGGAGTCCATCAGCGACATTCCGCGTGCGCGGTGGAATGAGATGTCGCGCGCGGGCGGGTTGTTCGCCTCGCATGAGTACTTAACGATGGTCGAGCGCGATGCCCTGTACCTGACCGTCGTGCATAACGGTGACCATGTCGCCGCGCTCCCGGTCTATACGGTGCCGCCGGAAGGCAATCCCTATTACCAGCCAGCGCTACATTTCCCGCAGCTCGCCACGGGGCTCCTGGCAGGGAGCAGCAGCGGCTACCACAATCACCTGATCCTGCACGAGAACCTGACCGCGGGTGACCGAGGGCGCGCGTTAAAGCTGCTGATCGAGGCGCTCAGGGAGCAACTCGCCGAGCGCCGTCAGTCATACTCGTTCTTTCTCTTCCTCACGATGGAGAGCGCTGCCCTTCTGGGCGACACCTGGCCTGGCGCAGAGCCGGAGCTAGGGTATGTCGGCGACGCCTGGCTCAAGGTGCCCGGCGCATCCTTCGACGACTACCTCGGTAGCCTGTCCAGGGACCGCAGGCAAATGGTTCGCCGCGAAATGCGGCGCTTCGCCGAAGCTGGCCTGGCCGTATCGATCGAAGACCCGCGAGAGATCGTCGCCGATACCGCCAGGCTCATGGCCCAGCTTGAGCACAAGTACGGTGTCCCGGCCGCTGCGGAGCAGATCTCCGATTCACTCGCGGCGCACTACAAAGCGCTCGGCGGCAGCGGCGTTGCGTTCGTCTGCCGTCGAGCCGGCACGCCGATCGGCGTCGCGCTGGGGTTCACCTGGGGTCGCACGCTCTATATGCGGATGGCGGGGTTCGACTACGAGGCCCTGCCGGGAAAGTTTGAGTACTTCAACCTCGTGCTCTACGAGCCGATCAGATTCTGCCTGGACAACGGCCTTGATGAGGTGCACCTGGGCGCGACCGCGCATCAGGCCAAGATCATGCGGGGCGCGCGGGTGAGCCCCATGTTCAACTTGGTCATCCCTACGGCGGGAGTCACCTATCCACCGCCGGGGACCGCCGCCAACGGGCCGGCGGCGCCGCCAGCTACTGGGCCGAGCAGCAGGCGAGTCTTCCGCACGGCTTCGACACGGCCACCTGGAGCCGCGTCCTTTCCCCGAATAGCCATTCCTGAGCGGCCCTTTTATGAGCGGCCCTTTCCTGAGCGGAGCGCATTTGTGACGCAGGCGATCGAGATCGAAAATCTCACCCGGGTCTTCCGGTTCAGCGCCAACCGCGTGAAAACCGAGGTGACCGCGCTCGATGGCGTCACCATGGAGATCTCACGCGGCGAGATCGTCGGCCTGCTCGGGCCTAACGGTGCGGGCAAGACCACTCTGATCAAGATCATCAGCACCGCCCTGCTGCCGACCTCCGGCTCGGTCAGGGTGCTCGGAGCTGACGTCGCTAAGCACCCGGCCGCTGTCCGTGACCGCATCGGCATCGTGTTCGGCGGCGAGCGCGGCCTCTACGGTCGCCTGACCGTGCAGGACAATCTCGACTACTGGTCGTCGATGTATCACGTCAGGCGCCAGGTCCGGCGGACCCGGATCCCGGAGCTGCTCGAACTCGTCGGGCTGACGGACCACAAGCACGTGCCGGTCGATCGCCTGTCCAGGGGCATGAAGCAGCGAGTGCACCTGGCGCGCGGCCTGGTCAACGACCCCGAGCTGCTGATCTTGGATGAGCCGACCTCAGGCCTCGATCCGGTGGGCTCCCACCAGTTCAGGACGCTGATCGAGCAGCTGCGCAAGGACGGCCGCACGATCTTGGTCGCGACTCATGACATGACCGAGGCAGAGCAGCTCTGCAACCGGATCGCGCTGATCGACCGGGGCAAGCTGCGCGGGATCTCCGAGCCCAAGGCCATTGGCCGCTGGCTCACCGCGTACGAGCGCGTCGATACTCGCGGGCTGGGCGACGACCTGCTCGCGAAGGTTCGCTGGCTCGACGGCGTCGGGCGGGTCGAGGATCTCGACGACGGCTGGGTGCGAATCCACACCACCTCCGACGTGGCCTGCGCGGTGGTGCTCAAGCTGCTGGTCGACTCCGGTATCAAGTCCATCAGGACGTCGCTTCCCAGCCTCGAAGACGTGTACCTGCAGGTCATCGGCGATCGGGGGCTGAAGGTATGACCGACATCCTCGGCGGTTGCAGGCTCCAGCTCCACCTGTTCCGCAGAGCACCGGGGAACCTGCTGCTGTTCCTCGTGATCCCGTTCTTCAGCGCCATCTTCTTGTCAGCCGCGAGCTTCCGCGGCTCCGCCTTCCTGACGGCGCGCCCCGTGCTGGCGCCCGCGATCATCGGCCTGTGGATGATCTCCCTGGTCATCGCCGAGACGGTGGTGACCCTGGAGCGTGCCTACGGCACGCTGGAAAACCTCGTTGCCGCGCCCGCGACCTACGCCGCGATGATGCTCGGCCGGGTGCTGACCGTGACCCTGCTCGGGATGCTGACGGTAGCTGAGGCACTAGCTCTTGCGAGGATCGGATTCGGCGCCCGGATTACCATCTACCATCCGGCGGTATTCGCGGCGGGGCTGACGGCCACGGCACTCGCGACGGCTGGCACCGCGACCGCGCTCACGGCGATATTCCTGGCTATCCGATCGGCCGAACAGTATGTCAACACGCTGAGTTACCCCTTTTACATCCTCGCTGGAGTGCTGGTACCGGTCAGCTTCCTGCCGTCCTGGCTGCGCCCGATCGCTGACGTGATCTACCTGCACTGGAGCACGGACCTGCTCACGGCAGCCATGTCCAGGCCAGCCGTCCAGGGCTTGCCCGGAAGCCTCGGCGCGATCCTGCTGCTCGGCTGCGTGGCCTACGTGGCCGGCGTCTGGATGATCAACAGGGCTATCGACCGGCTCCGCACTACCGGCAAGGTTGGGCTGGCATGAATCGCCTGCAGCAGTTCTCGATAGTCGCGGGCGCGGCGGTCCGGATCGGGATCGCCGACTTCAAGTCCACCCGCACCTGGCAGGGCTGGACCGCCGGCTGGTTTATCAGGCTGATTACCCAGGCGATCTTCTTTACATCATTCGGGCTCTGGCTGCACTCGCACTCCTTCGTGAGCTATATGGCGGTGGGTAACACCGTCATGCTGGTCTGCATGGAAGCCCTGATCGTCATACCGGTCATGGTGACGGAGCGATTCCTGGGCACGTTGCCGTTGCAACTGACCGCCCCGGGCAATTTCATCGTGAGCTACCTGGCCCGCAATATCTACTGCCCGCTCATCGGCATTTTCAGCAGTAGCGTCGCGTTCTACGGGATTACCGCGCTCTTCGGAGTTCACCTGCCGTGGCCAGCCGCCGCGTTCGTCCCGCTGCTGATCGGGCTGACTGGCCTGGCCGTCTACACCTTCGGCCTGACGGTGGCCACGCTCGCGATGACCTTCCCGTCCATCACCATGATCGCGATCAACTTCAGCTACTTGTCGATGATGGCCCTCAGCGGGGTCAATGTGCCGACGTCCTACTGGCCTCGCCCGATAGGCGCCATCGCCCAGCTTCTGCCGGTGACGCACGGGCTGCTCGCGGTGCGCGAGCTCATCGCGGGCTCTCCGGCCAGCCTGATCCTGCGAGATAGTGCGCTGACCGCTGTGAACTGCCTCGGCTGGCTGGCGGCCGGAGCGCTCGTGCTGACCCTGGCCGCCCGCGCCGGGCGCCGGACCGGCAAGCTGGAACTGGCCGGCTGACGCCGGCTACAGGCCGCTGGCGAGGTCGGCGAGACAGCGTAGCTGCTCGACTCGCATGGCGGCGGTCGGCGCCATCGAGCCGACGATAATCGTCGAGGTACCAGCGTCACGGTAGGAGGCAAGCCGGCCGCGCACCTCGCTCGGCGGCCCGCAGATCGTCATGGCGTCCACCAGTTCGTCGGACATAGCCTCAATGGCTTCGTCGACGTCGCCGTCAAGGAACGCCGCCTGCACTGCGATGGCGGCATCGCCGAATCCGAGCCTCCTGGCCAGCCGGTTGTAGAAGTTCGTCTTGCTCGTGCCCATGCCGCCGAGATATACCGCGAGCCCTGGCCTGACCATGTCCCTGGCCAGCTCGATGTCGTCATCGATGTGCACAAGCACCATGACGGCGACATCGAAGGTGGCAGGCAGCGGCGGGCCGCGCCGGCTCGCCCCGGTTCCCAGCCACTGTCTGGCCTGTGCGATGTAAGACGGCGGGCTATGGATCGCCAGCCAGCCGTCCGCGAGCTCGCCGGCCAGGGCGACCGCCTCAGGTCCGAGTCCGGCCAGGTAGATCGGGACGCTGCCAGCCTTGCCGTAGACCGAGGGCAGTGGCAACGCCGCGCCCTGACCGCCAGGAAGCGGCAGTGTCAGCGTCTCGCCGCAATACGAGATCGGCTTCCCGGCGAGCGCCAGGCGGAGCACTTCGACGTAGTCACGCGCGTGGGCGAGCGGCCGCCGGTAGGGCTGCCCGTGCCAGCCCTCGACTACCTGCGGGCCAGACGTGCCCACGCCGAGCCGGAACCGGCCTCCCGACATGCGAGCCAGCGACACCGCGGTCGTTGCCGTGGTGACAGGGCTGCGGCCGGACATTTGCAGCACCGCGCTACCCAGGCCGATGGTGGTTGTCTGGCCGGCGATCAGGCCGAGGAGCGGGACCGGATCGGCTCCCACCACCTCCGACGACCAGACTGAGTCGTAGCCGCAGGCCTCCGCCTGCTGCGCGAGTTCCACGGAGGCGGCGGCGCCGAGCCCGGTGACGCCGATGCTGTATCCCAGTTTCATGTCCATGCTCCCCTCATTGGGCTCTCCTCACTGGGCCTTGCCGGTCGACTTGCGCAGGCCTTCGGCGAGGGCCGCGGCTCCCGCCACGGTCGGGTCCTCGAACAAGCTCCGCATCGGCAGCCTGATGCCAGTCTCCTTGCGCACCATGGCGATGATCTGTACGGCGATGAGTGAGTTGCCGCCCAGATCGAAGAAGTCGTCGGTCACGCTGACCCGGTCAGCGCCAAGGACCTCGGCCCAAGCGCGCGCGATGACCTCTTCGAGTTCGGTACGCGGAGCCACGTGCTCGCTGCCCCAGCCAGTCGAGCCAGCCGAGCCAGCCGAGCCAGCGCCATCGCCAGCCGCCCTCGCGTCGGACCTCATCGCCGAGCTGATGGTGCCCTCGATCGCGATCTGCGTGAGGCTCCCGACGCTACTGAGAACTTCGCCGATCGGCTCGGCGGTAATCGCCACCTGCCTGCCGAGGTCGACGCTGACCAGGCGAAGGAACGCCGCCGCGCCATCCGCCGGGCGGATGCCAGGCACCTCAGCCCGAGGCCCGGCCGCGGCCACGCCGGCCGGCCTCAGCGTCGGTACCGGCGGCTAGCCCGGCAGCCAGCGCCGCCGGGTCTATGCGGCGCAGCGTGAAGTCACTGATCGACACGACCTCCCGGCCATCGTCGTCGAACATCGCCAGATCGGCCACGACCACCTCGGCGCCGTCGTTGTCGTGGAACCTCAGATGGCTCCACAGCCGAGCGGGCAAGCCGGCGCTGATCGCGATCCGGCCGTAGCCGAGCGGGAGGTAGCTGTACTCGGCAGGGGTATGGCCGAAGGCCGTGCCCTCATCGAGCAGCGCGGGATGCAGCACCCACTGATTCGCGTGATCCACATCGGAGCTCGTCTGGCTGGTCGCCTCAAGCAGCGCGAGTTCCTCGCCCTGACCGAGATGAACCCGGCGCAGATTGCCCCAGCGCGGGCCGAAGGTAATCAGCCCGGAGGCTGAGATGCCCGAATCGCCGTGTTCCCAGGTGCCGAGCGCGCAGCGCTCGGCGATCGCGGCCAGGTCAGCCTGGCGCGCGGGCGGCTCGTCGAGCCATCCCACGCTGCCCTGGGCATGGGTGCGGAACGCTCCCCTGGTCATGCTCGTGACCTCAAAGGACAGTCCGTCCGCGTCAGGTGTGAACGCGACCCGCAGCTCAGCCGACACGCCGTCTGGCACCGAGAGCGGCTCGATAAACGCGACGTCCCGTAGCTCGATGACGCGGCCAGGCCTCGGTGCGACGGCCTGCGCCGCGCAGCGCACGGCTTCCAGGAGTCCGGTGCCGGGCAGCACCGGCACGCCGCCGATGCGATGATCGTCGAGGACCCAGTGCGTGCTGGCCGAGATCGTGCCGCTGCACCAGCCCAGCACGTCCCCGTCGCCGTCGTACCGCGCGGTGATCAGCGGGTGGTCGACCGGCGTCATGACGTTGCCGCGCTGCAGCGCGCGGAACGCGGCCGGGGCGGCGACCTCGGCGGCCATTCCGACCTCCTGCCAGCCGCCCCAGTTGACCGAGGTGACCGGCGCGCGCCAGCGATGGCCGCTGGCCGCGTAGGCGTCGAGGAAGTTATTGGCCGCGCAGTAGTCGACCTGCCCGAAGCCGCCGACGAGGGCGATCACTGATGAGCAGAGCACGACGAAATCGAGGTCCAGGTCGCTGAACGCCGCCTCGAGCGCCAGCGTGCCCGCCACCTTCGGCGCCAGGACCGCCTCGGCCGCGACGCGTTCCTTCACCTCTGCCATCCCGCCGCCGGGGACGCCGGCCGCGTGGACAATGCCGTCGATCCGGCCGAACCTGGCCAGAACCCGCTCGCGTAGCTCGCGCATGGCCGCCGTGCTCGCCACGTCCGCGGCGAGCACGAGCACCTCGGCACCCGCGCGCTCCATCCGCCTGATCGCGGCCACGCCGCGGCCGGCCCTGCTCGTCGGGCCTTCCGCGGCGATCAGGCCGTCCCACTCGTCGCGCGGCGGCAATCCGGTACGCGAGATGAGCACGAGCCGCGCGCGTACCTGCCTGGCCAGCTGCTCAGCGAGAGTGATGCCGATGCCGCCCAGGCCACCGGTAATCAGGTACACGCCCTCATCGCGAACGCCTGGGCCGGCGGTCACGCCGAGGCCGGCAGGCACGGCGGCCGGCTCGTACGCGCGTTCCCACCGGCGGCCGCCGCGGAGCGCGACCAGGTCACCGGCCGGCTTTGAGCAGATCTCCGCGGTGGCGGCCGCGAGCGCGGGCCCTGGACAGGCCGGCGCCAGCATCGAGGTCGAGCTGCCTGGTACTGAGCCAGGGCAGCTCGAGGCCTATTACCTTGGCGATCCCGGCCGCTGTCGCGTGCTCGGGCCTGGTGACGTCGGCGCCGACCACGTCCTGGGTACCGGCGGTGACCACGTCCAGCCGGCACTCGCCGTCCGGCTGAGCGGCGGCGAGCGCCTGAACGAGGTGCAGCAGGCTGAAGAAGCCGCGCTCCTGTGCCTGCCAGGCCGCGTCGCCGCCAGCCTCGGTCTCGCCGCCAGCCCCGGTCTCGCCCTCAAGTGACCAGGCGTGAACGATGTGCGCGGGCACTGCGCCCCGCCCGGCCAGGTCGGCGACGAGCGCATCGTAGTCCTCGCGCGCACCCGGCCTGATCCAGTACTGCCCGCTCTCAGCGCGGAACGCGGCCCCCGATCGCACCCGGATGACCTCACTGCCGCTCGCCCGCAGCGCATCGGCAAGCGGGCCCGCGCCGTCGTCGGCGAACAGCAGCCGGGTGGCCTCGGCCTGCAATTGCCCGAACCCCGGTAGCCGGCGCCAGACAGGCACGGCGAACCAGTCGTCCACCGAGCGGTCGCTTGCCTTGCGCGCTGGTGCTCCGTCAAATTCCCCCGAGCCGGCTATCGGCTTGATCCAGTAGTACTCCCGCTCCCACGGATAGGTGGGCAGCGGCACCCGGTGCCCTTGCGTACCGGACGCGGCGAGATCCAGCGACTGCCCGCCGGCCCACAGCCGCCCGGCCGCCGAGTAGAGCGTCTCAAGCTCGGATGACTTCCCGTCCCGGCGCGGCATGCTTGGCACCGTCGTCACCGAGCTGCCCAGCTGTGCCCGCGTGAGGCCGGACAGCTGCTGGCCAGGGCCGCACTCGACGAACACCCAGTCGCCCTCGCGCGCGATCGCCGCGACGCAGCCGGCGAACCTGACCGTCTCCCGGCAGTGGCGCGTCCAGTACGACGGGTCGGTCGCGTCCGAGCTGGTGATCCAGTCACCGGTGACATTGGACAGGAACGGGAGCTGCGGCTCGCGCCGCTCCACGCCGGCGACTACCGAGCGGAATTCGGCGAGCACCGGGTCCATCATCGCGGAGTGGAAGGCGTGGGAGGTACGCAGCGTCCGGCTGGCAATGCCGGAGCTGGCGAGCCGCTTGGCGAACTCGTCCGCCTGCCGCTGCGGGCCGGCGACGACGCAGGAGCCTGGCCCGTTGACCGCGGCGAGCGACAGCCCGTCGGGCAGCATCGAGCGCAGCTCCTCTTCTGGCAGCTGAACCGCGCGCATCGCTCCCGGCTGCACGCTCTGCATGAGGCGCCCGCGGGCCGCCACGACGGCAAGCGCATCGGCCAGGGTGAATACCCCGGCGAGCGTCGCCGCCACGTACTCGCCGATGCTGTGACCGATCATCGCGGCGGGTTCTAGTCCCCATTCGCGCCAGAGCAGCGCCAGCGCGTACTCGATGGAGAACAAGGCCGGCTGAGCCAGCGCGGTCTGCCTGAGCCGGTCGTCAGCGGCCTCGTCGCCCGCCCCGAGCACCAGGCCCGTCAGGTCCTCGCCGAGCTGACCGGCCAGGATCTGGCCGCACTCGTCGAATACGTCGCGGAAAGTCCGCTCGGTCTCGTAAAGCTGCGCGCCCATGCCCGCATGCTGAGTGCCCTGGCCAGGGAACATGAGCGCGACCTGGGGTGGCCTGGCCGCTGCCGTCCCGGTGATCAGCCGCCGCGGGTCCGCCAGTGCCTTGGCCGCGTCCGCCATGCTCGTGGCGGCCACCGCGCACCGTTCCTTGAGCTCGGCCCGCCCTGCTCGCAGGGTGAACGCGACATCGCCAAGGTCGCTGGCCTCGGTTCCTGATAGACCGGCGAGGTGCTCAGACAACTGGCGCACCGAGGCGTCGAGCGCCGATTTCGTGCGGGCGCTGAGCTGGATCAGCCGCACCGGGCGCTCGTCAGGGCGCCCCGGCGGCTGGGCAGGTGCTTCCTCGACGATGACGTGGGCGTTCGTGCCGCCCATGCCGAACGAGCTGACAGACGCTCGCCTGAGACCTTCATCTGGCTGCCAGCGGGACAGCACCGCATTCACGTAGAACGGGTTGCTGCCGAAGTCGATGCGCGGATTAGGTGACTCGTAGTTCAGGGTCGGCGGGATCAGCCCGTGTTCCAGCGCGAGCACCGTTTTGACGAGGCCGGCGATGCCCGCCGCCGGGCCGAGGTGGCCGATGTTCGATTTCACGGTGCCGATGCCGCACCAGCCCACATCCATCGAGTGCTGGCGGAAGGCCGTGGACAGAGCCGCTACCTCGATCGGGTCGCCGAGTATCGTGCCGGTGCCGTGGGCCTCGACGTAACTGATCGTCCTGGGATTGACCTGCGCGACCGCGAGCGCCTGAGCGATAGCCGCCGCCTGGCCCTCCTGGCTCGGCGCGCTGAATCCCACCTTCGCCGAGCCGTCATTGTTGATGGCGTTGCCCAGGATGACCGCGCGGATGTGGTCACCGGCCTCGATCGCGTCGGCCAGGCGCTTGACCAGGACCACCGCGCCGCCGCTGCCCCACACCGTGCCGGCCGCCCGGGCGTCGAACGCGTGGCAGTGCCCGTCGGGTGACAGCACGCCGCCGTCGACACTGACGTAACCGCGGCCAAGCGGCAGGTCAATGTTGACGCCGCCGGTCAGTGCCATGTCGCACTCGCCGTTGCGGAGCGCCTCGCAGGCCATGTGCACAGCGACCAGCGAGGTAGAGCACGCCGTGTGCATGGTCAGGCTCGGCCCGCGCAGGTTGAGCTTGTACGAAGCGAGCGTCGCGACGTAATCGGGGTGGCTGCCGAGCGCGAGAAGGAGCGGCCCGGCGGCCGCCAGCGCGGCTGGATTGCGCCTGGTGTGACGCCACTGGTAGGCGTCCTCGCCGCTGCCCGCGTATACCCCGATGTCCCCGCTGTAGCGCGCGGGATCATACCCGCTATCTTCCAGGGCGGTGTGCGCGAGCTCGAGGAAGAGCCGCTGCTGCGGGTCACGCACCTGGGCCTCACGCACCGACATGCCGAAGAACGCGGCGTCGAAGTACTCCACGTCATCAAGCACAGCGGTCACCGGAACGAAGTTCGGGTCCCGCAGTGTCTCCTCGGGCACGCCCGCCTGCTCTTGCTCCTCCAGCGTTGACCGCTCGACCGACTCGACCCCGTCGACCAGGTTCTGCCAGAACTCAGCGGCGCTGCCGGCGCCGGGCAGCCGGCAGGCCAGCCCGATGATCGCGATGGGCTCGGCGGCGGCCGCGTCCCGGTCCTGTCCGAGATCCCAGGCGCTGATAGCTGTCATGACCGATCTCCTCTGATTGACTGCCGTGCAGCTCTGCGGCTCATCCGGTCCCGCCGCTGCGCCGCCCGCTGGGTCGCGCGGACTAGCGAGGCGTCGCGGCTGCCGCCTTCGATGAAGTCGGCGAGCGACCTGATCGTCGGGTAGCGAAACAGGTCAGCTACCGACAGGGGGGCACTGAATTTCTCTGTCAGGCGCGCATGGACCGCGACGATGGCGAGCGAGTCACCGCCGATGTCAAAGAAGTTGTCGCTGGCGCCGAGCCTGGGCACGCCGAGCACCGCCCGCCAGACGCCAGCGATCGCGCGCTCGGCGGGGCGGATGAGTTCCTGCGCGGGCTGGGCAGGCCGGCCTGAAGCGCGCGGCAAGGCGGCGACGTCCACCTTGCCGTTGGGTGTCACCGGAAGCGCGGGCAGCAAGGTCAGGTCGGCCGGCACCGCGTAGCCTGGCAGCTCGGAGCGCAGCTGGCCAAGGAGCCTGGCTGCGGAAAGGCCAGGTCCGGCGGGCACGATGTAGGCATGCAGCCGCTGGTCATGAGCGGGCCCGCGCACGGCCACATAGGCCTGGCGGACCTCCGGATGCCCGGCGAGCAGCGCCGAGATCTCGCCGACCTCGACGCGGAATCCGCGCACCTTGACCTGACTGTCGGCCCTGCCAGCGAGCACGACGCTGCCGTCGGGCCGGTAGCGGCCGAGATCCCCGGTGCGGAAAAAGCGGTCAGCCTGGTCTCCGCCAGGAACCGTCCCGAAATAGCGGTCGGTGAGTACCGGGTCGGCGTATCCGTCCGCGAGCCGACGGCTCCTGATCACCACGTCGCCGAGCTCCCCCACGGCAGCCGGGGACCCGGAGCAGCCGAGCACTACGAGTGCGGCGCCCGCCACCCCGGACCCGGCCGGACCGGATGGCTGAGCCCGCTATCGCCTTGCCCCGTTAGCGCGGGACCCGGCTCGTGTACCGCCTGGACCTGCGGGGTCTCGGTAGTGCCGTAGCAATTCAGCACCCTGGCCGCCGGGGCGAGATCGCGAAGGCCTGCCAGGTCGGCGCTCATCGCCTGATCACCGGCCAGCGCGACCAGCCTGAGCCCGGGCAGTGTTTGCCCGGGCTGGGCGCGCGAGCCCGCGGCCCCGATGAGCAGCCTGGCGAGCTGAGGCGTCAGGTGCGCTACTGTCACGCGCTGATCGCGAAGCCAGGCGAGCAGCCTGGCCGGGTCGTGCAGGCACTCGGGCTCGGGAACGCACAGCCTCGCGCCGAGCACTAGCGGCGTAAAGAGATCCCTGAGCAGCGGGTCGTGCGCGAGCCCGCCCAGCATCGCGAAGCGGTCATGGCCATCAAGGCCGTAGGCCTCCGGATACCAGGCAAGGAACTCAGCGAGAGGGCGCTCTGCGGTGACCACGAGCCTGGGCTCGCCGGTAGTCCCCGACGTGAGAGACAGGTAGCCGCGCGCGCCCTGCGGCTGGTCACAGCGCTCCGGAGCCCCCGGCCCGACCCGGGGCTCCCCCGGCACTGGTGAGGTGAGCAGTTCGGCGGCGATGAAGGCGGCATCATCGGGCATCTGGCACTCGCCAGCCGGCGCGAAGCCGATGACCGCGCGGGGCGCCGCGGCGGCGGCCTGGCGCTTGAGCAGCGCAGGCGGATGCGCGGGGTCCATGACGACCCAGCGGGCCCCGGTGCGCAGCACCCCCAGCATGATCGCTGACAGGGCCGGATGACGGCTCGCGTAGATGGCCACCGCCTCGCCTGGCCGCACCCGCGCGGCCAGCACAGCGCGAGCGGTCCGCGCCGAGATCTCGGCCACGTCCTGGTAAGTGAGAGACCCCGGCTCGCCGCTGACCGCGATCGAGGCCGGCTGCCTGGCCATGACCGCCGCCACCGCATCGACCAGGCCAGCCGCGCTGGCGTCAGGCAGCCGGTCCCGCCAGCCGGGCAGCCGGCTGCAGGCTGGCCGCGCTGACGCTTTCCCGACCGGCGATCCCGGCTGATCGAGCAAGTCGCCCATGAGCGCGGTGTAGCTGGCCAGCAGCGCCTCGATCCTGGGCGCGTCATACAGGTCCGGGTTATAGACGGCCTGCAGCGCCAGTCCCTCGTCGCCGTCAGTGACATAGAGCGTCAGGTCAAACAACGCTCCGGGAAGCCCGTGATCAAGTGCCTCCGATCTCACCCCAGGCAAGTCGAGCCGCGGATCGCCGAAGCCGTGCGGGTTGAACAGCACCTGAATCAGCGGGTTGCGCGACAGGTCACGCGGGCCGGCGGCCGACTCGATGACGCGCTCCCACGGCGCGGCCGCGTGCGGCAGCACCGCGCTCAGCTCCGACTGGGCGCGCCGGACATGGTCAGCGAAGCCCCGGTCGTCCGCGATGCGCAGGCGCAGCGGCAGGATCTGCAGGAACAGGCCGATGACCGGCTCGAACTCGGCGTATCCCCGGTCGGTGAACGGCGCGCCGACGACGAGGTCATGCTGCCCGGTCAGGCGCCGCACCAAGATCCCGAACGCGGCGAGCAGAGCGGCGTTCCTGGTCGCGCCCATCCCCGCGGCGAACCGGTCGAGCCGGGTCACGGCGCCCGCGCCGAGCACTGCCTTGCCGCTCGCGCCGCGGAAGGTCTGCATAGCTGGCCGGGGCCGGTCGCGAGGCAGGTCAACCACGGGCGGCACCCCGGCCAGGTGCGCTCGCCACCACTCCAGGTCTTGCTCGCCCGCTGCCGACCGCTGCCGCGCGAGCAAGCTGACGTAGTCGGCGAAGCTAGCCGGCAGCGGGTCGAACGTGACCGGCAGGCCCGAGGCAGCGCACCGGTAGGCCCGCGACAGCTCGCGGCAGAGTATGCCGCGGGACCAGCCGTCGAAGATGATGTGATGGACGGCGACCGACAGGACCTGGTCGCCGGCTCCAGCCGGATCAGCCTGGCCCGCCACAGCGGCCCGGCCGCGAGGTCGAATGGCGTTACCGCCTCGGCGTCGAGCAGCTCACGCAGCTCCGGGTCGCTGCGGCCGCCGAACTCGGTGACGGGCAGCGGGACCGCACCCGGCGGGCAGGCGATGACCTCGCCCATCCCTCCCGCGGGCTCGATTCGCCAGCGCAGCACCTCGTGCCGCCGCGCCAGCGCCGACATCGCCGCCCGCAGCGCCGCCTGGTCCAGCGGCCCTCGCAACCGCAGCGCGAACACGATGTTGTGCACGGCGAGCCCGGGCTCGAGTTGCTCGACGAACCACATCCGGCGCTGGGCGGCCGACAGCGCTGGCTCGCTCGCCACGCCAATGACGTCATCAGCTTCCGGCGCGGCGGCCACCTGGGCGGCCAGGCGGCGCACCGTCCGTGCCTGGTAGAGGTCATCGACCGTGATGCTCCGGCCGGTACGGGTACGCAGCGCCGACACCAGGCGCATCGCGGTCAGTGAGTGGCCGCCGCAGGCGAAGAAATCGTCGTCCGGCGCCGGCTCGGCCGATTCGAACACCTGAGCCCACGCGGCCGCGACCGACGCGGCGACCGGGCTGTCGTGCCAGGCCGGCCTCGCATCCCGCGGCTCGCTCAGCGGCTCGCCCAGCCGCTCGCTCAGCCGCTCGCTCAGTGCCGCGACATCGACCTTGCCCGATGCGGTGAGCTGGAACGACTCGGACCTGATCACCTGAGTCGGAGCCATGTAGGCCGGCAGGCGCGCCAGCACGTAGGGGCGCAGCGCCGCCACGTCAGGAGCGTCAGCGGGGGTGAGATGCGCGACGATCTCAGTGAGCCCTCCCGCGCCGGTCACCGCTTCCGCGACCGCTTGCCGCACCCGGGGATGCGCTCGCAGCACGGCCTCGACCTCGCCGATCTCGACGCGCTGGCCCTGGACCTTGACCTGCCGGTCCGACCGGCCAAGGTAGCGCAGGCAGCCATCAGCATCGCTGACGACCAGGTCCCCCGTGCGGAATAGCCGGGTCCCGCCCCGATCGGGCAGGAAGCGCGCCGAGGTCTCGGCGGGCTGCCTGAGGTAGCAGCGGGCAAGCTGCACGCCTGCGACATGCAGCTCGCCAGGGACACCGGGCGGGCACGGATTCAGGTCGTTGTCGAGCACGCTGACCAGGCATCCGGGCAGCGGGTACCCGATCGGAAGAGGACGCTCCCAGGTGCCGGTGAGCTCTGCCGCCGTCACGCACACGGCAGTTTCCGTCAGGCCATACAGGTTGTGGAACCGCCTGCCGCCTGCCGCTGACCAGCGGCTCACCTGCTCAGGACCGGCGGCCTCGCCCCCGGTCAGGATGTCGGTCAGATCGGCCAGGCGGCCCGGCTCAAGCAGCGGCAGCAACGCCGGCGGGATCATGCCCCAGGTGACCCGGTGCTCCTCGAGGAATCGCTGCAGCCGCACCGGGTCGGTCCTGTCGTCGTCGCCGGCCAGCTGGACCGCGCCGCCCCGGGTCAGCGGGACGAGGATGTCGATCACCGAGGCGTCAAACCCGAGCGAGGCGAATCCGATGCTCCGGGTATGGCCGCCAAGTCCGAACGCGCCGCCTAACGTGTCGGCGAAAGCCATGACCGCCTGATGGCTGACGATGATGCCCTTGGGCCTGCCCGTCGAGCCCGACGTATACATCACGTACGCGGCGTTGCCTGGCGTCGGCGGCGCCGGCGAGACGGTCGGCGCCGGCGCGCCGCTGGCCAGGGCGAGCAGGTCCTCGCTGGCCGCTGGCAGCTCGATGAGCCGCCTGCCGGAGCCGGCGATCCGCTCGCGGCCAGCCTGGTCGACGACGGCGATCTCCGCATCGGAGTCATCGAGCAGCGCCCGGAGCCGCGACGGTGGCTGGCCAGGATCGAGCGGCAAGTACGCGCCGCCGGCCCGCAGCACCCCGGCGATCATGACGGGCAGGGCCACGGTGCGCCTGGCGCAGATCCCGACCCGGCTTTCCGGTCCTACGCCAGCCAGGCGCAGCTGCCCAGCGAGCCAGCCAGACGCAGCGGCCAGGTCCCCGTACCGCAGCACCTGGTCCCACTGGCGCACCGCGATCGCGTCGGGGGTCAGCCGGGCCTGAGCGGCTATCGCCTCACCCAGCGTGCGGCCCGGGCCAGGTCCTGGCTCGCCGCAGTCCCAGCTGAGCGCCTTGCCCGGCCCGCTCATGACGCCGCCGCCGCGCCGCCTCGCCGGAGGTCACGCAGCTGGAGCCTCAGCTCCGAGATGTAGCCGCGGCCAAGGGCATCAGGCACCCAGGCATCGGCGGGCAGCGGCAGCATCTCGGTCACCGACAGGCTCACCGCATCGCCCCGTTCAGCCCTGGCCGCGCGCAGCATGTGATGCAGCACCGCGACGTAAAGCGGGCTCGTGAGGTCCGCGAACACGGGCTTGAGCTCGGTAGCGATCTTGACGAAGACGCGTTCTGGCAGTCCAAGGCCGCGCGCCCAGCGGCGGGTGGCCAGGTACCGCTCGCGATCGTCGGCGCCTTCCATGAGCCCGGCCTCGCCGATCGTGGTGCGCCAGGTCTCGCGGGTCACGACGAGGTCGTCGATGACAATACGCGGCGTGTGCGCACTGGCGTCGACAAGCTTGAACGCCTCGACGGCCACCTCGGAGAGCGCCGACGCGAAGATCGCCGAGAGCGGCCAGGACCGGCCGTCGGCTGCCCTCGCCACGAGATCGCCGCCGGCCGTCGCCAGCACCGATACCGAGCTGACCGGAAGCAGCCGGTCAGGATCGGCGCCAGGCGCCGGCAGGATGCCGAGCTGGACGACGCTGGGATCGTCGAGCGCGAAGGCCAGCCTGGCCACGTTTCTCGGCCACTGCACGGGCAGCAGCGGGCGCACCCGGTTCGGCCCGAGGTCAGCGGCAAGGGCAGCGCGCAGCTGCCGCGGATCATCATGGCCCGACACGGCGCCGCCGCAGCCGTTCGCCGCCCACGCGATGTGCATCTCACTCAGCACCGCGACGAACCGCCCCGCGTTCATCGCGTCCACGCTGGCCGCGCCGAGCTGCACGTCCGGGCTGTGCAACCGGGCGTCCGCCCACCCTGGAGCAGCCGCCGGGAACGCGGTTGCCAGCGCTTGCCGCAACCCGGCGCCCGGGATCTTGATCTCGGCCGCGCTCAGGTCACGCGAGCCGAGGTCAAGCAATTCCGCCCAGCGCCGTGAAAACTCGGCGGTGACCTCGTCGCACGGGCGCTCGCCAGTTCCGTAGAAGAGGCCTTGCGCGTAGAACCACAGCTGGCCGAGCTGGACCTCAGCCGAGCCGGTGCCGGCCGCCAGTTCCGCGTGCAGGGCGCCGAGTTCCTCAAGGTAAGCGCGGGCCAGCTCCGCCGACAGCCAGCGCGCGGCCTGGAGCACGATCGCCAGCGGCTCGGCGATCACGTCGAGCACCGGCTTGCCGATCGTGACCGTCAGGTCGCGGGTGGCTTCCTCCCAGTAGATCCGGCGGCCCGCATACGCCTCGCCAGGCTTGCGGGCCGGGCTCTCCGCCGTGATGGCCGCGAACTCCGACTCAAGCCTGGCGATAGCGGCGGGCAGCTTGTCCGGGCATCCGGTCGCGGCGCTGACCTGATCGCGAGCCAGGCTGAGCCGGTCGAGCGTGGCCAGCGCACGCGCCCGCTCGGTGCTGTCGCCGATGGCTGCCAACTGGTCACGGAGCCTGTCCTCGCCATCCATCCGGATGGGCACGTCCAGAGCCCAGGCCACGATGCCCTTGGCCAGGAGCTGATCGAGCAGCACGTACACGTCGTCGGGCTTGCGCAGCACGGTGCCAGGCTGAGCCACCGCCCGAGCGGCGATCCGCGTCGCCGGGGTCCTCCCGTCGGCGAGCGCGAGCACCGAGGCCTCGGCGCTGGAAAGTGGCACGGGAGGCTTCGCCGGGACAAGGACCTGCCGCCCGTCCAGGCAAAGGTGCGGCTGCAGCGCCGGAGCGAGCCAGCGACGGATCGCGAGGCTGGCCGACAAGCTGGCCGCTACCTCGGCCAGGGCCCAGTGCTCAAGGTAGAGCCGCCGGTGCCTGAGCATCCCGGGCCCAGGGCTGACCGTGACTGCCGGCGCCGCCGGGTCCGCGGTCACCCAGCAGACCGGCCCGAAGAAGCCGATCGTCTCGGTCTTGGCGCAGTACCGCTGCCAGTAGCGGGCCACCACTCGCTCACGCTCGCGCTGCCTGCGGTTGCGCGGCGGCTGGCCGCCATCGGTGACAATCTTGTCGAGCGCGAGCAGTACGGACGGATTCTGCCACGTCACGGCTTCCCTGAACAACGGATCAGAAGCGATGGCATGGACCTGCGCCGAGGAAGCGGCCTGGGCCTGGGCATAGTGCCGGTCGAATTCTTCTCTGGCGGCGACTCCGCTCAGGAAGGAATCTGTCACCTCGGCGCAGCGCGTCGCGTGAAAACACTCAAGACGAGCTGCCGGAAATCCGGTGGTGCGAAGCAGAGCGTCCTTCCACACCATCCATTCAGTGCCAGGCAGCTCGGATAGGTGAGATTCAGGTTCCGCGTCCCCCAGCAAAGACCCCTTCAATTCTTGCGAGAAAATTGGCACGCCGGGCTCCTCGTACGCAACATCCTCAGCATGCTTATTAATAAAGACATTCGACGGGTATTGAGAATCCAATATGAGACGACTTATTTTGTCAACTATTGTGCGAGATAGCCCGTGCCTCTTCGACCAAAGCCGCGGCTGAGCCCTCCGGGTCCTCCTCCATGAACCAGTGACCGGAGGGCAGGCAGCGGATCTCGCAATCCTCGCTTGAGTACTTCGACCAGCCGGAGACCCGGTCTGGCGTCATGTACCCGTCGCGCTCACCGACCAGCACCGTGATGGGCATGCGCAGCGGCGGCCGGGATTCGTGCCGGTAACCGGACACCAGCGCCATATCGGCGCGGAGCACGGGCTCCATCGCCTCCCACAGCTCGGGGTACTCGGCCAGCTCGGCCGGGATTGCCTGGCTGTTGAGCAGTGCCTGCCACAACTCGCGGGAGTCCAGCTCGGCCAGCGGCCCGCCGGTCGCCTGGTCCGGCGGGACGTACGAGCCCACTACGAGGCGGCGAGGCAGGGGCGCACCCCGCTCCTGCAACCCGGATGCGACGCAGTAGGCGAGCAGCGCGCCGGAACAGTAGCCGAACAGCACGTAGGGATCGGAGCGAGACGCGCACGCGTCGACGAGCTCCTCGACGAGCGGCCCCAGTTCGGTGCGCAGCGGTTCGCCGAAGGTGGCCTGCCTGCCTGGCAGACTAAGCGTCAGCAGGTTGAGCCAGCCGGGCATCTCCTGCGCATGAGTGACGAAGGCGGCACATCCGCCGCCCGCATGCGGAAAGGCGAGAATGGCCGCCTCGGCATCTGGCCGGTCGGCCATGGGGACAAACCAGGTGACTGGCTCCATATTTCTCAGCTCCGGTCGGGCTTGTTCGATCTGGCATCGTCGGTGAGCTGGCATTTGCGGCTGAGCTGCCTCGGCGTCGGATTCTTGAAGATCTCCAGGGCGGGCAACTCGATGCCGTAGTGATCACGTATGCGCTCGGTTACTTTCATCGCCTGCAATGACTGACCGCCGGACAAGAAGAAATTGGAATCGGCATGCGCATCGGGCCTGTTCAGCATTTCGCGCCAGAGCTCGACGAGCCAGGTCGTCATGCTGTCGGGACGCTCGCTGGCGCGGGCCCGGCCATTGCTGATCTGCTCGGCGGCGGCCCGGCCAGCGAGGTCGACGTAGTCGGTCTTGCCGCTCGGGCCGACCGGCAGCGCGGCCAGGAACGCGATGCCGCTCGGCACAGCGTAACTTGGCAATCGCTGCGCGGCGAAGCTCCACACCTCCTCGGCCGCCGCGTCACCGGCCGGCACCACGAAGGCGGCAATCGAGTCAGCGATCCCGCTCTTACGGCGAACGACAACGGCGGCCTCCCGCACGGACGGATGCTGGCTCAGCACCGACTCCACCTCGCCGAGCTCGATGCGGCCGCCGTGGACCTTGACCTGCCGGTCGGCTCTCCCCCGTAGCTCAAGCCGCCCGTCGGGTCGCCAGAGCCCCAGGTCGCCGGTGCGGTAGCTGCGGCCGAGCCGGTCGTGGCGCACGAACCGCTCAGCGGTCAGGTCCGAGCGGCGCAGGTAGCCGGCACCGACGCCGGCACCGCCGATGACGACCTCGCCCAGTACGTCGACCGGGCAGTCGCTGCCCGATGGGCTCACGATCGCGACCTCGGTGTTCGCGATCGGCCTGCCAATGCCGGGCGAGCTATCGCCGAGCGATTCGCCGGTGACCGGCTGCGCGGTCGACCAGATCGTCGTCTCGGTCGGGCCGTAGACGTTGATCAGCCGGCCACCGGTCGACAGCAGGCGTTCCGCCAGCGCCCTGGGCAGCGGCTCACCGCCGCACAACAGCCACCGGCCGGCCAGGCAGACGTCAGGCAGGCCCGTGATCATCCGCCAGGTCGTCGGGGTCGCCTGAACGACATCGACGTCATGGTCGCCGATGAGGCCGGCGAGCAGCCGGGCATTCGCCTGCGCCTTGTCATCGGCTAGGACGACCGTGCCCCCGGCGGACAACGGCAAAAACAGTTCCAGGGCCGAGATGTCAAAGGCGAACGTCGTCAGCCACAGCATTTTATTTCCGGAATCAAACTCGAGTATTGCCCGGAAGAATGAGACGACGTTCGCGAGGTTGGCGTGCGAGATCTGGACGCCCTTAGGCCGGCCAGTCGAGCCCGAGGTGTAAATGACGTACGCGATATCGGCCGGATCGGGCGCTGGCCTGGCAGCGGGTCCGGCTGGAGCGCCATCGGTCACCTGGACCGCGCCGTCGGTTCCTGGCAGGTCGTCAGCCAGGATGACAGGGCAGCCCGCGTCAGCCAGGTGGCCGGCCGTCTCCCTGTCAGCCACCAGCGCGCAGGCCCCCGAGTCCCGTAGCTGGAAGCGGAGCCGGTCGAGCGGATGGGCGCGATCGAGCGGCAGGTAGGCGGCACCAGCGTGCCACGTCGCCAGCACGGCGGCCGCGGTGACCGCGCCCCGGCCGGTGGCCACGGCGACAACCTTCCCGGCGCGAATACCCGCGGCCTCAAGCCTCGCCCCGATCACCTGGCTCAGCTGGTCAAGCTGCCGGTAGGACACCGATCCGCCCGGCGCCGCGATCGCGGTCGCCCGCGGCCGGTCGCGCAGCTGAGAGCTGATCATTCCCGCGACCGTGCGCGGTCCGTGCCACCGCGCGGCGGTCTTGTTCGCCAGCTCGATGACCAGGTCGTGCTCTGTCGCCATGGACAGGTCGCCGAGCTTGCTGGCCGGTTCGGCCGCCGCCGAGAGCAGCAGCGCCGAGAAGCGGTCGGACATCCGCCGCACGAATCCGGCGTCGTGCACGTCGCTCCGGTAGGCGATCTGCAGCTCGAGGCCAAGGCCGCCGGAGCTCAGCACGAACTCCAGGTCATAGCGGCTATGCCCGGTGTCGATCTGCCGTATCTGCCCCAGCCACGCGGGCGCCGACGCGCTCTCGGCGAACACAGGCCAGAAATTGAACATGTGCCGGAACATGGGCGCCTGCCAGTCGCGCCCCTCTCCCCCGAATCGGCGGGACAGGGCCTCATACGACACGTCCCGATGCTCAAGTGATTCCATGAACTGGTCGAAGGTGCGCCGCACCAGTTCCTCGAACGTGTCGGCGGCGGTGGCCCGGACCAGGACAGGGACGATGCTGAAATAGGGTCCGATCGCCGTGGGCTGGTCCTGGGGGCGGCCGTTCAGCGCCACTCCGACGATGAGCTCCGGCCCGGCGCCGTGCCGCAGCAGCAGCGCGAGGAACGCCGCGAGCAAGACCACGTTCTCCGTCGCGTGCGTGCTGGCACGCAGGCTGCGCACGGCCGCGGCTACTTGCTCGGGCATCGCCGCGCCGTACCGGCCGCCTGCGAAGGACACCCCTGTCGCCGTGTAGTCCGCGGCGTCGAGGTACATGGCGCCGGGTGTGAGCTCCGCTGTGCGCGGACGCCAGTAGTCGAGGCTTTCCCTGGCTGGCTCGCTGACGGCGGGCATGGAGGCAGCGGGGAGATCGGGAGGCGCCCCGGTGCTCGCGAGGCTGTCGTACGCGGCGGCGAAGTCACTGACGAATTGCTCCGTCGACAACGCGTCGAAGACCAGGTGATGCACCACGACCAGCAGTACCTGCCTGCCGGGCAGCACGAACAGGATGAAGCGGATCAGCTCGTCGCGCTCGAGATCGAAAGGCCGGGCCGCCAGTTCCCGCTGATCGTCGTCGAGGCTGGCCAGCGCTCCCGTGCGGACTTCGAAGGGCACGGCCAGTTCGTGCGGCTCGCGGAAAGCGCGAACTGGCTGGCCGTCTTGTAAGCGTATGGATGACCACAGCATCGGATGACGCCGCACTACCCAGCACGCGGCTCGCTCCACCAGGCCCTGGTCACGATGATCGGCGAATTCAATGCTGAGCCCGAGGTTAGGTACCCCTTCGTCCGGCAGCAGCCGCTGGAGCATCCAGAGCGCTTCCTCGCGCTCGTTCAGTGGCAGTGCCAGCGGAGCGGCGACGCCGCGCTCAGTCACGCAGTCCTCCGTTCCGTCGCTACGCCAGCCGGCTCCGACCACAGGAAGTAATAGCCGCGCCCGCCGTCGTCGACTCGCTTGATCTCAAGTCCGGCTGTCTTGATCATCTCGGCGAAATCGTCGGCGCTGGAAAATTTTCCGTTCTCCTGAATGATTACCTTGCCGCCCGGCCGCAGATGGCTGACCACCTCGGAATAGAAGGAGCGATGCAGACTCCATTCGGCGTCCATGTAGATGATTGACGGCTTCCCGATCGCGGGATACAGCCGGTCGGTTCCGGAATGCGGCGGATTACCGATGACCAGGTCCCAGCTGATGCCAGGTAGGTCGCGCAAGTTATCAGACTCGTAATAATGGACCTTCCCCGCCAGCCCGTTCGCCTCGACGGTGGCTTCTACGGCGCTGACAGCCAGCGGATTCACATCCGCCAGGTAAAGCTCTTCACAAAGACCATGGGCTAGCAGCGAGAAGCCGATGAACGCCGGACCGCAGCACCATTCGAATAGGCGCTCCACCGGACCGACGTTGTCGTGCAGGAAATCCACGTACTGCTGGCCGAAGGTCAGCCCGCCACCGTTGAGCTCTGGCAGATAGTGCACCCGCAGGTCATTGTATTCCATAACCTGATAAGCCATCGTCTCTCCTGTCCAGCAGCGGCCGGGTCCGCCGTCTCAGGGAACACCCCGGCACTATAGGGCGCTGGCAAGCAGTGAGCACAAGTGCGGAAGGCCGATGTGAATGGCTGGTCGGGCATGACTCGCGGCGGGCCGGGCGAGTCTGCGGGTGAGCTCATCGAGACGGCGCTCCCCGGCGGGCTGACCGGAGCCGTCAGGATCGGCGACACCGTCCGCCTGCCCATGGGGCCGTGGTCACCCGCCGTCCACGCGCTACTGCGCCATCTGGAACTCAAAGGATTCGAGGGCGCGCCGCGCGTGCTCGGCATCGATGAGTCGGGCCGCGAGATCTTGTCGTATCTGCCTGGCCGGACCGTTCTCGAGGCCAACTCCCTGGCCCGCGCCAGCGGCCAGGACGCGATTCTCCGCGAGGCCGGGGGGCTGCTGCGGCGCTACCACGACGCCGTGAGTGACCTGCACCTGCCTGCGAGCACCCGATGGCGGTACCGGTGCGCGGGCACGGAGCCTGGCATGATCGTCTGCCACAATGACCTGGCTCCGCGTAACGCGATCTGGCAGGACGACAGCCGCGGGCGCGGACCTGGCCTCGCCTTCATCGACTGGGATTGGGCGGCGCCGCACCGGCCGCTCTGGGATGCCGCTCACGCGGCGTGGCAATTCATACCCCTGCAGCCCGACTCGCTGTGCGAAAGGCTCGGCTGGCCCGAGCCGCCCGACCGGCGGCACCGGTACCAGCTATTCTGCGAGGCTTACGGGATTAGCTCCCCCGCAGAATTGCTGTCCTTGGTGAGCGAGCGGATAGCGGCCTCGCGAGACGGCATTCGCCGTTTTGCCGCCGCCGGTGATCCGTCCTGCCAGCGACTGCTGGCCGAAGGCCACGACCGCGATATGGACGACACCCTGAGTTTCCTGCGCCAGATCCAGCCGATGCTGCTGCGCTAGCTGATTACCAGGAGCGAGCGTCGGCCGGCCGAGACGTCGCGCAGGGGCGTGAGGAAGTCCCGGGCGGCGCGGATGCCGTCCGACGGTGAGCTCAGCAGGTCTTCATGCTCGATCAGGACGGGACCGGCATACCCGCGCTCAGCGAGGGCCGACAGCAGGCCGCGCCAGTCCACCTCACCCCAGCCCGCCGCCCGGAAGCGAATCGCGGGCTGAGGACCGTACCTGACCCAGCCAGGTCCGGGTCTCGGGAGTCCGCCATGGGCCCGCTCGACGTCCTTGGCCTGCACTAGCGCGGGGAGGACAGGCAGGGAACGCGCGAAGAGCACAGGATCGTGCCCGAGCGCGAGCAGGTTCGCCGGGTCCAGGCACACGTCCAGCTGGCCGTCACAAGCCGCCAGCAAGGCGGTCAGGCTCGGCAGGTCATAGGCGACCTGCTTAGGATGCGGCTCGATCAGCAGGCGCACGCCGCAGCCGGCCGCGCAGCTCAGCAGCGGGCCGGTCCGCTCGGCGAATTCCTCGACGTTGCGCTGCCAGCCCGAGTGGCCATCGTGCCAGGTCAGCCACCGGTTCAGATCGGGACATCCGAGGAACAGGCGAGCGTGACCAGCACCGAGAGCGGCCGCTAGCTCGATGGTCCTGCGGGCGGCTCGCACCGCCTCCGCCCGCGCCGCTTCGACCGAGCCCGTAAACCCGGCATCGCTGTAGCCGCCATAAGGCCGAGCAGCATCCGGCACTCACTGCTGTTGCTGACCGCGCTGACTTCCAGCCCGGCATCGGACAAGGTCGCGGCGAGCCGGTCGAACTGCCTGGTGCCGGCGGCTACCTCTGCGCCGACCAGCCCCAGGCGCCGGTCGGTAGGCAGATCAACGGCGGTGAGCCCGAGCTTGGAAGCGAATGCCGCCGCCTCGTCGATTCCGCGCGCGCTCAGCGCCGCCAGGCACAGGCCAAGTCGCATGACGTCGGATACCTCCTTATTTGGGCGGTCACTGTCCAGCGGCCTGGGCGCTGAGCCCGGTCAGCAGGTCCATCGTCTGCGCGGTGGCGACAGACAGCCGGGCGGGATACGGGTAAGGCGCCAGGCCTAGCACCCCGCGTGAGAAGGCCGCGAACATGGCGGCGAACATGTCGCACGGCGGCAAGTCGAACTGCGTCGTCTTACCGCCCTGCTTCGTCAGCGTCAGCGCCGAAGCACTCCGGCCCGGGTTGAAAGCGTGGGGCACGCGGATCGTGCCCTCCTCGCCGCGGATCTCGAACACGCTCTCGATCCAGGGCAGGCGGAACGAGCAGTCCACGACGCCCACCCGGTCGCCGGGGAACCAGAGCACGGCTGTGACGTGCTCATCCACGCCGCTCTGGCCGACCAGCCTGACTCCCTCCGCTCGCTGCGCCGGGCCGCCGTAGAGCCGGCAGAGCGCGTCCGCCACGTAACAGCCGAGATCAAGCAAGGCTCCGCCGCCAAGAGCCGGGCTGGCCCGGATGTCGGCGGGGTCGGAGAGCACGAAACTGAGCGCCCCCCGCGCCGCGACCGGCCTTCCGATCGCGCCGGCGGAGAGGAGCTCAGCGACCTTGGCAGCGTTCGGGTGATGCCGGTACATGAAGCCCTCGGCCAGGAGTACGCCGCTGGAATCGGCGTACTCCACTAGCTCGGCCGTGTCCGCTGAGCCAGTGGTCAGGGGCTTCTCGCAGAGCACCGGCTTCCCGGCAGCGATGGCGGCACGTGCCCAGCTGCCGTGCAAGGCGTTGGGCAGCGGCACGTAGACCGCATCGACCTTCTCGTCATCGATCAGTTCCTGATAGGTGGCGTGCCACGCCGGGGCGCCGCAGTCCTGCGCGAACGCGCGGGCGCGTGCCTCGTCGCGGCTCGCCACCGCGTAGACCGTTGCCTCGCTCACCGCCTGGATCGCGGGCACAACCCGCTGCCTGGCGATCTTGGCGGCGCCCAGAATGCCCCACCGCACGAGCTCGGTCATCAGAACCCGCTAGCTCGCGACCGCTGGTGTGGTTCATCAAGCTCCTGCGCGAACTGCTCCCACGCCGCGGCGCAGGAGTGCGCAAGCTGAGCGACCGAGGTCGCGCAGTGCATCGGCACGCTCTCGATCAGGCGATTCCAGTCCTCGGCCGAGATCGTGTGCAAAGCGAGCAGCCGAAGTACCGCCCGGCCGACTTCGCTATAGCGGAGCGAAGGATCACGGCGCAGGTTCTCGAGCAGAAGCGCGGACTTCTGTTCCGGCAGCTGATTCGAGCTCGCGCCCTCGCCGCCGCTGATCTCCATGCGAAGCACGGACCTGGCCGACCTGTCTGGCCGGTCGGCCGCGCTGCGCAGGCGATCGGGCACCGGGTCGTGACCGAGCCTGACCCGCTCGCGCACGTCCCTGGCCGTGCCGAGCGAGATTCCCGCTTTCGCGGCGATCTCACGAAGCGTCGCGCCCGGCTTCTCCGCGATCAGCTTGCTGGCCGCGATGCGGCCTGCGCTCGAATCGATCGGCCTCGCCCGGCCGTCCCGCCCGACCCTGTCGTTCATGTGCGGAATCTCCGCACATGAACGACGTCGTATCGAGGCCACCGTCTTATCTGACAAGCCGGTAGTAGACGCGATCGAGCGGTCCGACCAATGCGGATTCGATCGAATTATCCGCACCGCAGCGGCCGAGCGATCGGCCCGCGATAGCGGCAGGCCGTGCGCAGCGTTTAAACGTACGGCCAGAATGAAGGCGTCATCTTCATTCCCATTGAAAAATACTGCCGGAATGTGCTCATGACCGCGCGAGAGCGCGGCGCGCATCCGGTGCATTCCGTCGATCACGCGCATCGTCGGCTGATGCACCACGATGGGCGGTAACGGCTCCTCCAACTCGGCGAGCGACCGCACGTGCGCGCGATCCTCACCATCCACCCGAAGCCACCGGGAGCACACCAGCGAAGCTATGGGGACGTTAGCGACCGCGTAACGGTCAGATTCGATCCCCGCGCTCGTGAGGTTCAGTGCCTCACTTCGCGGATCCAGAGACTCACTTTCACTGACAGACATCGATCTCCCATCCAGAGAAGATTGATCTTTGCCGATAGGAATCACGCGCGCCCTAAGACGCGAAGCGGCATGCGCCGTCTGGCGATACCTGCATGGTCAGCCTGTTCAGGGATCGTCGCCTCGGGGCAGGGATCGCTACCCCGCTGTGCCCGGACCATGCGACCTGCGTGAGCCTGCCTGCCGACCGCTTCTGTCCGAGACCGCAAGTTAACATTGGCCTAATGGTTGCACAACTACGTTCGAGTTACGATAAGTCGCATATCTACTGATGTGTCTGCCGATCCCTGTCCACTCGATCCCAGTCCTATGAACGTCGTCAGGAGCCAGCAGGTTGCGCGTGTCGACCACAATCCGCCTGCGCATGCTCTCCGCGATCTTGGTCCAGTCCAGGAGGCGGAACTCCGCCCACTCGGTCAGCACCACGATTGCCTCCGCATCAGCGGCGGCGGCGTAGGCATCCGCGACGACCTTGACCGGGCCGAGCTCGGTGCCCGCCGCGACGGCTGGATCGCACCCGACCAGGTCAGCGCCGGCTTGGTGCAGCAACCCGGCCACCGCGAGGGCCGGTGAGTCACGCAAGTCGTCGGTGCCGGCCTTGAAGGTCAGCCCGAGCAGCGCGATCCGCGTGCCTGCGAGCGAGCCGGCGGCATTACCTGTCACAACGAGGCGCACCTTGTCGGCCATCTGCCGATGTCGCCGCGCATTGGCGTCGATCGTCGCTCGCAGCAGGTCAAGCTCGAGCCCGGCCGCTTCGGCCGCGCACAGCAGCGCCCGGGTGTCCTTGGTCAGGCACGAGCCGCCCCAGCCAGGGCCGGGCGTCAGGAAAGCACTGCCTATCCGGCTGTCATAGCCGACGCCCCTGGTCACGTCGCCGATGTCCGCGCCTAGTTCCTCGCAGAGGTCCGCGATCACGTTCGCGAAGGAAACTTTCATCGCGAGAAAGCAGTTCGCCGCGTACTTGACCAGCTCAGCACTGGCAGCGTCGGTCACCAGTACCGGCGCCCCAAGCCGCGCGTACAGCGCGGCTACCTGATTCGCGGCATCCGGCCGGTCACTGCCGACGACGAACCGGTCGGGGTGCAGGAAGTCCTGAACCGCACTGCCCTCACGCAGGAACTCCGGGTTGCTGACGACCGGGAGATCGCCGCGGCCCAGGAGCTCAGCGACCCGCCCGGCCATCCCGACCGGCACCGTCGACTTGTTCACCACGACGCAGCCGGCCGCCAGGAGCTGCCCGCATTCGGCGATTACTGACTCCATCGCCGACACATCTACGCCGCCCTCACCGCCGAAGGGCGTCGGCACGCACAGGAAAACCAACTCGGCGCCGGCCGCCGCCGCGCGCGCCCCGCGCACGAACGACAGCCGCCCCGATCGGAGACCGGCGGCTACCAGCTCAGGCAGCCCAGGTTCCCTGATACCCACCTCACCGCGGGCCAGCCGCTCGACCTTGTCGGCATCGGAGTCGGCGCACACCACCGAGTGGCCGAGCGACGCCAGGCACGCGCTGGTGGTCAACCCGACATACCCGGCTCCGACGACGGCGATCCTTCTCGCGTGACCAGAATCCGGTGTGGCCGGACGCGAACGGGCCTGCGGCCGCCCGGCTAACGAGAGCCTGGATTCGCCGCCGAGGGTCTGCCTGAACCATTCGATGGTCTTACGGAGACCGGCCTCGAGCCCGATCTCCGGCGCCCAGCCGAGCAGTTCACGAGCGAGCGTGATGTCAGGCTGGCGGACCGTCGGGTCATCTACCGGCCTGTCGATGTAGACGATCTCGCTCTGGCTGCCGGCCAGGTCACGGATGGTGAGCGCCAGGTCCTGGATAGAGATCTCGCATGGGTTGCCTATATTGACCGGCCCGGAATGACTTGAGTGCAGCAACCGCATGCACCCCTCGATCAGGTCGTCCACATACTGAATCGACCTGGTCTGGCTCCCGTCGCCCGATACGGTGATCGGCTCGCCGCGCAGCGCCTGGGTGACGAATGCCGGCACCGCGCGTCCGTCGGCTTGCCGCATCCTCGGACCGTGCGTATTGAAGATCCGCACGATCGCTGTATCGACGCCATGGCTGCGCCGGTACGCCATCGTCAGCGCCTCGCCGAACCGCTTGGCCTCGTCATAGACACCGCGGGGGCCCACGGGATTCACATGCCCCCAGTAGGTCTCTGGCTGCGGGTGAATCTGCGGGTCCCCGTAGGTCTCTGAGGTAGACGCGAGCAGGTAACGCGCCTTCTTCTCCCGGGCGAGACCTAAGGTGTGCAAGGTGCCGATCGACCCCACCTTGAGGGTCTCAATGGGCAGTTGCAGATAGTCGGCAGGCGACGCCGGAGAGGCGAGGTTGACTACGACATCCACCTTTCCGGGAATATGAATGAATTCAGATATATTGACCCGGATGAGCTTGAATGGCCCAAGCTCAGCTAGATGCGAGACATTGTCGGCCGTTCCGGTGCAGAAATTGTCGAGGCATATTACGCTGTAACCTTCGCCTAATAGCCGCTCGCACAAATGCGAACCGATGAATCCGGCACCCCCGGCGACGACGGCTTGCGGACGCGCATCCATGACATGCTCCCTACGGCCTCTACCTGGTCCGCTCGCTGCCATGCCCTGCCCTGCACCGCACCGCACGCGGCAGCGTGAACCCGATTTTCGCTAGTCAGGCAGGATTCCTGCGCATTTGTGTTCCGGCGAATCCTTACACAACCGGCGAAGCTTCGACCAGACAGGTCGGCACGGCCATCGTGGTGATGCCCGTGCTTGACTGGATTTCCGCAACGTGATCAGCTACATCTCGGCTCATCATGCCCGCCCCGCGCCCGCCCGCGCCCGCCCCGCACCCGACAGCTCATCTCACATGGGCGCCACCTAAGTCACGCCAACGTGGCATGTCACAACAGCCGCGCCTGCCGTGTCTTGATGTATGTACGCCGAAAGTCAGACATGGGAGGATCAGCATGGACGCACGTCTTGACTTCAGCAGCTCCGAGATCCTGCAGAAGTTCGCGAAGCACCTCAACGCGGCGGCTACGTCGGTACCGCAGGGCACGCTGCCGCTCGCGACCCAGAACCTGATGCTGACCAGGGCCAGCCAGATCAACGGCTGCGCGGTCTGCGTCGACATGCACACCAAGGACGCGGCGCACGCCGGGGAGACCCCGGTTCGGCTCAACCTAGTGGCAGCGTGGCGCGATGCGAAGGTCTTCACCGAGGCTGAGCGGGCCGCGCTTGAGCTGACCGAACAGGGCACCCGGATCGCTGACGCCGCCGGCGGCGTCACGGACGAGGCCTGGGCGAACGCGGCCAAGCACTACACCACCGACCAGCTCGCCGCGCTGGTGTGCACCATCGCGGTGATCAATACGTACAACCGGCTGAACGTCATCTGCCGGAACGAAGGCGGTGACTACAAGCCAGGTCAGTGGGGATGAGGTGACCCGCTCCACCGCCAGCGGTAACGAGATAAATGTCGCAAAATAAGGCGCATTATGATCGGGTAACAAAAGCATGGCAGCAGCTTGTAACATCCTGCGCAGGCACTTCGCCGCCGTTTCTTTCTTAAAGGGTTATACCTGGGCAATCGGCAAACAGCCTAGACAGAGCCCGCGTCAGCCTTGATGCTGTGTTGTGCGGGCGGATCGCTCAATTAGCGAGTTCAGCCGGACAAACCGCCCGCCGACATCAAGGAGGTCGCTCATGTTTCCAGCGCTACGATTATCCTTATCGTCACGGTTATCCGCTGCGCTACGATTAACTGCGACAAAGGTCACGTTAGCGGTGGCCGCTGTCGCCGCGGTGATCTGCGGCACCGTCGCAGGTATCGCTTCGGCGGCGCCACCGGCGCCGGGCCGACCCGCGGCGGCACCGCCCCCGGTTGATCACCAGCTCTGCTACTCGGCCCAGGCCAGTGGATTCCAGATCCCGAGCGGCGTCGTGCTGAAGAATCAGTTCAGCCCGAACGGCTTCTCACCCGTGATCAACAGCTTGGCATTCCACTGCAATCCCGTGCAGAAGACATTGCCAACCGGGCAGGTCTTCCCGATCACCAACCCGAATGCGCACCTGGCGTGTTTCACCATCACAGCACCGACGCAGCCCACGCCGACCGTTCTGGTCACCAACCAGTTTGGCTCGGCGACGCTCGTCCCAAGCCAGCCCAACCTGCTGTGCCTGCCCTCGTGGAAGAGCCTGACGGGCCCTCCGGGCATGAGCCAAAGCCAGCCGCCCGGCTTGAACCACTTCACCTGCTATCCGGTGAAGGTACGGTCGGGGTCCTACGCCCCGCCGCCAGTCATGCTGCAAGATGAGTTCGCCACGGCGCCCGTATCCGCGCAGGTAAACCCCGTCCCGACTGAGCTGTGCCTGCCGACGGAAAAGATCGTGGGCGGCGTCGACTTCCCGATCATCAACCCAACCATGCACCTTCTCTGCTTCCCGGTAAGCCAGACTCCGATCAGGAACCCGGTCTGGGACCAGAACCAGTTTGGCACCTCGGTCGTCTCCATCGGCAGGACAAACTGGCTGTGCCTGCCCTCAACCAAGCAGATCGTCACCGGTTAGCCAAGCCGTCGCGCTTCCGGGGCCAGGGTATTCCAAGGCCCCGGAAGTCAATTCAAGACGCTTCTTCCTCGAATAGGTCTTGCAGATAACCAAACGCAGGGTTTGCCAGGTTAGCCCCGGCAGCGACAGTCCCCGTGTTGTGACAAGGGTGTGGCTCTTTCGGGGTGAAGCTGTTCTCGCAGGAGGGTTAACGCGATCGTGCAGGAGGGTTTCCGCATCCAGGAGAGTTGACCGGACCATACGACGACAACCCTCCTTCATGCGACAACGCTCCTTCAGGAACCCGAAAACCCTCCACGTTAAGGACGAGAGCCCTCCCGGACACGGCACCACCCGGCTGGCTCACCCAGAAAGAGCCACACCCAAGTGACAACGCTGGCGCTCCAGCGCCGCCGTTGCGACATTGCTGGGCCTGCCAGAGCCAAGCCCGACGGCATCGCCGGCCTGTCCGGCGGCGGTTACGAGGTCGCGTTCCAGGAGTCCAATGGCGACCTGTGGACCGAGGGACTCCATGTCGGGTCCGGCTGGCAGCTACGAACCGCGGACTTTCCGTCCGGCCGCGTAGACCGCGCGGATGTTCGCTTTAACGCTCGCGAGGTCAAACGGATCGCCGGCTAGCACGACCAGGTCCGCGCGCTTGCCTGGCATGATCGTGCCGGTCTCGTCGCCGAGCCGCAGCAGTTCGGCGGCCGATTTGGTCGTCGCCGTCAGCACCTGCGCCGGGGTCATCCCGCCGGCGGCCATCAGCGGCAACTCGTCCAGGTTGGTGCCGTGCGGCCCGACTCCGCTGTCGGTGCCCATGGCAATCTTGACCCCGGCCGCCACCGCGCGCGCGAAGGCACTGGCGTGCGCGGTCAGCACGCCCTGAGCCTTCGCCAGCACGCCATCGGGCAGCTGACTGCCGGAGGTGGCCGCGTTCAGTACGGCATGCGGAGCTATCAAGGTTGGCACAAGCCAGGCCTCGTTGCGGAGCATCAAGTCGATGGCCTCGTCGTCGAGATAGACTCCGTGCTCGATCGACCTGACTCCAGCGCGGAGCGCATTCTTAATTCCGTCGGTGGCTTGCGCGTGGGCCATCACCGGCAAGCCCGCGGCAGCCGCCTCGGCCATCAGCGCGTCCAGCTCGTCCGGCCGGAACTGGGCATGCTTCGGGTTGTCGCGCGGCGACAGCACGCCGCCCGAGGTGTGCACCTTAATGACGTTGGCGCCCGCGCGGATGATCTCGCGCACCCGCTTGCGCATCTCCTCAGGCCCGTCAACCAGGCCCGGCGGACGCCCGGGATGCGACGACAACAGCATTGTCGTCATCCCGGAGGGCAGCCAGCCATCACCGTGACCGCCGGTCTGGCTCAGCGCGGTGATCGCGATCTGCATCCTCGGGCCGTCGATAAGGCCGTCTTCGACGGCCCGTTGCACACCGAGATCCGCGCCGCCCGCATCGCGCACAGTGGTGATACCGCAATCTAGCGTCGCCTCAAGATTGCGTGCAGCCTGGAAGAAGGGATACGAGAACGGGCGCTGGAGCCGCCGCACCAGGTCGACCCCTGACACCATGACGTGCACGTGGCAGTCGACGAATCCCGGCAGCACGGTCAGGCCGTGGATGTCGACCTGCTCATCCCCGTCTAGCCCGATGCCAACATCGGCGATCACCCCGTCGTCGATCACGACATCCGCGTCGGCGATGGCGCTGCCCGTGCCGTCAAAGACCCGCCCGCCGCTCAGGACCGTCCTGGCCATAAGCCGCCTCCGTAGCTGTGCCGGTAACCATGAGACTCGCTCGCACTAGTCGCAATGCCATCATTGCGCATTTTGCACCACCAGATCCCCCTTCCCGGCTGAGATGCTCAAGGGGTGGAAGCGCAGGAACGGGCACGACTGCTTGACGACGCGTCGCTCGAGGCATCGGCGGTGGTAGCCAACTGCGACATGAACCGGGAGCGGCAGCTCGCCGGGGTCAACAGTTACGCTCGCGAGCTTGGGTTCGACCCGCTTGAGGTGATCACCGCTCGCCTCGGCGGCACAAGCGGGCCAGCGGCGGCACGAACGTCGTGGCTGGACCTGTGCTGCGGCACGGGCCGGGCCCTGATCCAGGCGGCGGCCCGGCTCGAGCAATCGGGACTGGGCCACCGCGCGGTGCTAGTGGGAGTCGACCTCGGTGGCGTCTTCGACGCCGCACCACCGGCAGTTCACCTAGTTTGCGCATCTGTGCACTCGTGGACGCCGGCGGCGGTATTTGACCTGATCACTTGCGTGCACGGGCTGCACTATGCCGGTGACAAGCTCGGCTTGCTTGCCCGGGCCGCTAGCTGGCTCAGCGACGACGGAAGGCTGGCGGCGCACCTGGATCTGGCGAGCATCCGGCTGGCCGACGGACGACCGGCGGGCCGACGGCTGATCAGCAGCCTGCGAGCCGCCGGCTTCGGCTATGACTCGCGCCGGCATCAGGTCACCCGCACTGGCCGCGGCCTCGTTAGGCTGCCCTATCGCTACCTCGGCGCCGATGACCGAGCCGGCGCCAACTACACGGGCCAGCCCGCCGTGGACTCCTATTACGAGGACCACCGCACGCGCATCCTAAGCCGTCAAACGGGGTCCGCCGGGTCTCCTCGATCAGCCGGACACAGTACGGTACTACAAACTGGAGCCGACGATCCTTGCCCGCCTCGCTAGGGACGTAAGACGGGCAAGGATCGTGATCAGATCCCCGTGCCGGAGCACCGGCGCTGGCGATTCAGCCGGCGGATCAGGTCATCTTCGCGATAATGCCGTCCCAGAGCCGGATTCGCGCGGCCAGCGCGACGTTGATCGTCTCCTCGCACTCGGCCCAGCGGGCGCTGTCGTCTCGCACAGGTCGGCGAGCATCTGCATGGCCATCGGCGTGTGCTCTTCGGCGTCGACCTGGATGTGCCGCCTGAGGTAGTCGACGAAATGGGAGAGCCCGCCATGTTCGCCGTTCAGGGCGGCGACCTGGTCGAACATGTCGGGAATAAGGTCCTCGCGGCCGAAGGCGAATGCAGCGGCCTGGCAGTGCAGCGGCCTGTGCTCAATGATCTCCCAGGTCGTGGCGACGAACTCGGCCGAGGCCTCCGGCGCCCCGGACTCCTTGAGCGCGGGCATGACGGCGCGGCCATCCCGCAGAGGCCGATGAACCCGTCGATGGGGCCGGTATCGGCACCAGCCTGCTTCATGCCCTCCAGGTAGAGCTCGAAATGGCTGATGAACTCATTGCCCAGCTCATCGCTTTCCTCGACGAGCACGATGTCGTTGATCAGCCGGCGGCTCGTGGCAGGCCCCGATGGCACCCACGGCACCTCGACGCAGGTCAGGCTGCGCTGCAGGGTCTTCAGCAAGGACATGAAGTCCCAGACCGCGAACGCGTGGTGCTCCATAAAGGTCGTGATGGCGTTCATGCTGTTGAGCTGGCGATACATGGGATGGCTGATGACCTGGCGCCGGATTGGCGCTACGGCCGCCTTGAGTTCTTCGATGGAAGCGTTGCTGCCCTTCCAGTCGTAACGAGGCATGAGAGTCTCCTCCCGGTCTTGGGTACCGTCCTGCATTCGACTTCCATACGGCGCCGTATGGTTTTCCGTACGGTAGCGTATGTCCATGGCCAGCACACGCGCAAGCGCCAAGCGACGGCTATCCCGGATGGACTGGTTGACGGCCGCACTGACCGCGATCGCCGAGGGCGGGCTGGCCGCCGTCGCGGTCGAGCGCCTGGCGCTGCGGCTCGGCACCACCAAAGGCAGCTTCTACTGGCACTTCGAGAACAAGGACGCGCTTCTCACCGCCGCGCTGGCGCACTGGGAGGAGCGATACACGGCGGCGGTGACCTCGGAGAACACGCGTACGGCCACCGACCCGGTGCAGCGCCTGCGAATGCTGATCAGGCGAGTGACCAGGCTCGCCGAGACCGACTCGGTATACGTGGCGCTCGTCTCGACCGCCGACCACCCCACTGTCGCCCCTGTGCTCGCCCGGATCACCCAGCAGCGCCTGGACTACATTGCCGGACTGTTCCGCGACATCGGTTTCCCTGACCTCGAGGCCCGCTACCGGTCGCTGCTCGCCTACAGCGCCCACCTCGGTCACACCGAACTGGCCAGGTCAGCACCCGGCGCCCTGCCCAAGGGCCGAACGGATCGCGAAGCCTACCTCCAGCACGTCATGGCCGCGCTCACCACCCCGCCGGAGCCCGGCACTCCCGCGCCCGGTCTGGGCGGGTCAGGGGCGCGGGTCTCGGGTCGCGGGGGTCAGCAGGCCGCGGTTGAACGCCTCGGCGACGGCGGCGGCCCGGTCGCTGACGCCTAGCTTGGCGTAGATGTGCAGCAGGTGCGTCTTGACCGTGGCCTCGCTGATGAACAGCTTGGCGGCGGCCTCGCGGTTGGTACTGCCCGCCGCTATCAGCCGGAGTACCTCGATCTCGCGGTGGCTCAGCGGCTCCGATTCGGGCGCGCGGACCCGGCTCATCAGCCGGGCCGCCACCGATGGGGCAAGCACCGACTGGCCATTCGCCGCTGCCCGTACCGCCCGCAGCAGTTCAGCCCGGGGCGCGTCTTTGAGCAGGTAACCGGTGGCCCCCGCCTCGATCGCCGACAAAACGTGGTTGTCGGTGTCATAGGTAGTCAGCACCAGGACGCGGGCCGGGATGCGCTGGCGGGCCAGCTCGGTGATGGCGGTCACCCCGTCCATTCCCGGCATGCGCAGGTCCATCAAGATCACGTCTGGCTGGAGCACGCGGGCGAGCTGCACCGCTTCGGCGCCATCGCCGGCCTCACCTACGACCTCGAACTCCGGATCAGGCGTGAACATGCCGCTCAGCCCGCCCCTGACGACGGGGTGATCGTCCACGATCAGCAGCCGGATCGGAGCATCGGCGTCAGGCGCGCGCCCGGTCATGCGCCGGCCTCGGCAAGCGCGGCCGAGCTCAGCGGGACCCGGGCCGAGATCGCAGTGCCGCCTCCCGGTTCCGACTCGAGCTGCAAGGTCCCGGCCAGGTCCTCGATTCGCTGGCGCATGGCCACCAGGCCGAAGCCGCCGCCCGCGTCCTCCCGGCCGTCGTCACAAAGACGCTCCGGGTCAAAACCCTTGCCGTCGTCCCGCACGTCAAGCGCGACCTCGCCTTCCATATAGGACAGTGTCAGCCCGACCCGGCTAGCCCGCGCGTGCTTGGCCACGTTGGCGAGCGCCTCCTGCGCGGTTCGCAGCAGCGCGAGCTCCGCTTCCTGGCGCATCGGCTGCGCGGTGCCGGTCGTGGTGACCTGGACGGCGACCCCGTACAAGGCCGACCAGTGCCCGGCGACCGCCGCCAGCGCATCGCCAAGCTGCTCGGTTCTCCAGCGATCCTGGACGCAGCGCGTGCACCGATCGCCGCGCCTCAGACAGGCTCTCCCTGGCAAGCGCTGTCGCGGCCTGGACGTGCTTATGCGAAGCCTGACTGCCATGCCCTGCCTGCTCAGCCGCCTGAAGCTGGGTGATGATCCCTGTGAGCCCCTGCGCCAGCGTGTCGTGAATCTCCCTGGCCATCCGGTGTCGTTCGTCCAGGACACCAGCCTCCCTGGCCTGGGTCATGAGCTGGGCGTGCAGCCCCGCGTTCTCGGCCAGCGTCGCCTCGAGCTTGCGGTTCGCGTCGCTCAGTTCCGCGACCGCCCGCACGCGCAACTCAGCTTGCACCTCCATCTTCTGCAGGAAATAGGCGAGACCGCAGGCGCCGAGCGACGTTCACGGCGACGACGATCAGGAAGATCGCCAGGCCGAAGGCGCTGGTCTTGTCGATGCCGTAGACCTGCGAGAAGCCAGCCATCACGCCAACGAGACCGACGCCGATCAGCCGCCAGGGCCAGCGCAAGAGGCGCAGCGCGAAGAAACCGCCGGTCAGGGTGAAAAAGCCGAACCACGACGCCCTGACGGCAAGGACAAACATGATCAGCATGAGCCCGGCGAAGAACACGATCATCACTCGCTCGCGTTCCCGCCAGGCCGGATGCAGCGTGAACATCCACAGCATCCACGCCGCCGCCACCGCGCACAGGCCCAGGTTGATGTACATAGGGCCGGGTGCCCCGGCCTGAATGACCCCGGTGAGCACAACGCAGCACCAGAGCATCACATACGGCAGCACGGTCATGGTGACCAGCGGCGGCCAGCGGGGGTCCGCGGGCTCGGACCGCGAATCGCCCGCCGACGGCTCTCGCCGCTCCGGCACCTGCGGGCCGGGGCGGCGAGATTGCGGTGGCGCCATAAGACTGCTCATTTATGACCTCCGCTTCGAACTTACTCCCAGCGGAAAGACCGGGCAGCGGCCAATCCGAACACCACTACATAGGCACCCAGGGTCGCCAGCGGCAGCGCCGGCGGCCAGTGCCCGACTGCCGCGTTCGCCAGCGCTTCCCACGCCGCACCGAGCGGCGTGACGTGGCTGATGTGCTGCAAGGCTGGCGCCATCAGCGGGATCGGGAACCACAAGCCAGAGAAGAAGAGCGCCGGGTAGAAGAGCAGCGCGCCGATCACCTGGCCGACTCGCGCCGTCCGCGCGATCGCGGCGACAAAGAGCCCGATGGCGAGGAGCGCGGCGACGGTGAGCAGGATAACAAGGGCGAACCCGGCCACCTGACGGGGGAAGAGCACGCCATAGAAGACCCTGGCGATCACCAGGATCACGATCGCCCCGAGGACCGAGGTGACCAGGTTAAGTATGAGCTGCGCGGCGAGCACTCGGACAGGCCCGGCTGGCGTGGTCTGCAGGCGCCGAAGGACCCCGCGCTCCCGGTAACCGGCCAGCACCATCGGCATCGCGATGAAGGCTAGAAAGGCCGCGGAGAAGAGGATCACGATCGGCACGTAGACGTCGAGGGTGGTATAGCCGCCGAAGCTGGCGTCCGGCTTGTGGAATGACGGGATGCTGCCGAAAATGATCAGCAGCACTATCGGGAAGGCGAGCCCCCAGATAACGCTGACCTTGTCTCGCATCGATAGCCTCAGCTCGGTCAGGCAGAGCTGCCACAGCGCGGCGGGCCTGGCGACTCGCGCCCGCGCCATCGAAGCTGTGGAAGCGACAGTAGCCGACATCTTTATTTCTCCTTAGTTCTGGTCGGCGGCCTGCGCCGCACCCGAATGCCTGCCGGTCAGCGCGAGGAAGGCGTTTTCCAAGCTGGCCTGCTCCACGCGCAACTGGTGAGCCACGATCTGGTGCCTGGCAAGGACCGAGGTGACCGAGTTCAGCGCTTCGCTGTTGCCGGTGACCACCACGAGATCGCCTCTGCGCACGACGCTGGTGACGTCTGGCAAGCTGGTGAGCAGCGAGTCGTCGAACGGGGCGGACGAGCGGAACTGGATCCGCTGTTCGACCTCGGCCTGCTCAGCGAGCGCGGCCGGGGTGTCCACCATTACGAGCTTGCCCGAGTCGATCAGTGCGACCCGGTCGCACAACCGCTCGGCTTCCTCCATGAAGTGGCTGACGAGCACGATCGTGACGCCCCGGTCGCGCACCTGCTCGATCAGGTCCCAGGTGTCGTGCCTGGCCTGCGGGTCGAGCCCGGTGGTGAGCTCGTCGAGCACCGCCACTCGCGGGCTCCCGACCAGCGCGAGGGCGATGGACAGCCGCTGCTTCTGGCCGCCTGAGAGCTTGTCGAACCTGGTGTCGCTCTTGTCCGCTAGCCCGAGCGTCTCCATCAGCTCACGCCAGTCGGCGGCCTGCGGTAAAAGGAGCTGTAGAGCTTGAGCGCCTCGGCTACGCGCAGCCGTGCGGGCAACTGGCTGTCCTGGAGTTGCACGCCGAGTTGCTGGGTAAGCTCGGTCCGGTCGCGCCTCGGATCGAGCCCGAGCACCCTGATCTCGCCCTCGTCCGGCGTCCGCAGGCCCTCGACGCATTCGACGGTCGTCGTCTTGCCTGCGCCGTTCGGCCCGAGGATCCCGAAGATCTCGCCTTCATTGACGCTCAAAGAGATGTCATTGACTGCCGCGGTTCTCCCGTAGCTCTTGTGCAGGTGCTGCACCTCGATCACTGCTGACATGCATGTTGTCCTTCCGGTGTGCCCCCGTTCTCCGGGGCTGCCTTCAGATTCGCTTGAAAGCAACTCCCCCGGCATCGCCCGGCAGGCCACGGATCGTGAGTACCCGGCTGAACCCAGGGATCGTCCAGGCGGCCGGCCGCATCAACCGATCGGCTGACCGCGACGGCGAACCAGCAGGTCAGCAGATCCCTCTATGCGCCATGATTGGGACATGACGCACCGGGAGTTCACTAACGCCCATCCGGCGCTCGCGGAGTTCTGGCACCCTGTGGCGCTGTCGCAGGAAATGGCCGAGGAGCCTGTCGGCATCCGGCTCGCCAGCCAGGGCTGGGCGCTCGTCCGCTTCGGCGGTGCGGGCGGTGCGGACGGTGACGGTGGCCTCGTCAGGGCGTTCGCCGATGAGTGCCCGCACCGGCGGGCCAGGCTGTCGGCCGGCCTGGTCACCGACGGCATGCTGCAGTGCTCTTACCACGGGTGGCGGTTTACGGCTGAGGGCAAGTGCGCGCTCATCCCGGCGCTCGAGGAGACGGCGGCGATCCCGGAGCGCGCGACGCTGCGTCGCCCGGCGGAAGTCACCGAGCACGACGGGCTGGTGTGGCTCGCCCCGATGGCGCCGCGCGCTCCCCTGCCCGACCTGGCGTCCGGTGTGCCGCTGACCGGCGACGGCATCGCGACCGTGCGCCTGCCCGTGCTGACCGTCGAGGCCAACGCGGCGATGCTCATCGATAACTTCCTCGACGAGGCGCACCTCCCGTTCGTGCACGCGGCCACGATCGGCGGCGCCGGTCCCGAGGTCATTCCGAGGGCCGAGGTCGAGCGGCAGGGACTGTCATTCACGGCGGTGCGCGAGCACAGCTTCACTAACCTCACCGACCCGGCGGTGCGCGACGGGACCAGGCCGGCGGTGCAGCGGCGGCGGATGACGTACCGGTATCAGGCTCCGCTGACGGCGACGCTGCTGCTTGAGTATCTCGACGCGGAGGGCTGGCAGTTCCTGACGTTCATCGTCACGCCGCAGGACGCGAGCACCTGCCGGGTCTACCAGACGGTGACCGGCCCCGGCCTGGCCAACCCGTATCAGGCGGAGAGCGCCGCCAAGTACGAGATGTCGATCTTCGATGAGGACCTAGAGCTACAGCGGCGCGCGCTGTCCGGCCTGGAATTTCCGCTCGATCCCGCCGCCGAGTTGCACACCAGGGCGGACCGGGTTTCCGTGGAGTTCCGCCGGGTACTCGCGGCCGCCGTCGGCAGCGGCTGAGCCTGCTCACGCCCGGCCTAGCGCGCTGCAATGAGCTGCCCGCTAGGGTGGCAGCGTGGAGCCGGTGATCGATTATGCAGAGCCCGGGCCATTGACCGGGCTGGAGGGACTGGACCCGGAAGTCTTAGCGGGCATCGGGAACGACCCAGTGCAGGTCTGCGCGCCCGCGCACCTGCTGGTCATTCAGCCGCGCGCGGCTAAGGATCTCGGCGTAAGCGAAGTCCGGCTGGGTGAGAGCAATATCCGTCCGGCGGCACTGATCCTCGGCGCGCTGCTGGCGCTGAACCCGGCCCCGGTCCGGGCCGGACGACCGGCCGGGCAACGCGTGGTCGGCACCTGCCGGCATTTCGCTCTGCTGAGTTGCGCCTTCTTGCGCTACCGGGGAATCGCCGCCCGGGTTCGCTGCGGGTTCGCCACTTACTTCCAGGCTGGCCAGGGCCTGGACCACTGGATCACTGAGTACCGGGACCGGGACGGCCGTTGGGTCAGGATCGACTCGGAGATCCTCAGCGGCACCGTCCTGGACCATCCCGAGGATCTGCGCCCCGGAGAGTTCCTGAGCGGCGGCGAGGCCTGGACGGCATTCCGGCGCGGCGAGATCGACGCGGCGGGCTTCGGTGTCTACGGAACCGAGAACTGGGGCCCGGCAGAGATCCGCGGCAACGCGGTCAGGGACCTGGCCGCGCTGAACAAGGTCGAGATGCTCCCGTGGGATGAGTGGGGCCGCATGACCGCCGCCTACGACGGTGAGACCGGCGAGGACTACGACGAACTGCTCGATCAGGTTGCCGCCGGGTGCGCCGCTGACGACCCTGCCGCGCTGGCCAGCCTCTATGCCCACGACGACCTGCGGGTTCCAGCCGAGATCATCGGCTGATGACACTGCCGCTTTGGCCCAGGCTGACAGGTCGGCTGGCAGTCCTGCGGCGATAGCGGCGTCGTCCCGGTCGCGGGCGAACTCGCCCGCGACGTCCCTTCGATTCCGACTTGTACTCGCGGGCTGGCTATGAGCCGGTCAGCAGCTGATTGACCTGCGGTGTCACGACGTCGAGTTCGGACTTAATCGAACCCTTGCCGTGGGGGCTGGCCAGAGCTAACTTCCGAGCGCGGGTCAGCCGGTCTTACCCGGGGCGCCACTCGGGCTCGGGCGGCGCGCGATTCCCGGAGGAGGGTTTTCGGGTCCTGGAGCTTTGACCGGACTATCCGACGATATCGCTCCAAGACCCGGAACCGCTCCTTCACAAGCCCGAGAAAGCTCCGCGATCATGACGAAAAACCTCCCGGACCCGGGAACCGACCTGAAAATAGGTGCCAGTGATGCCGCTCACCCCCCGCCGCCTGAACCCAATAAACCAACGGGGTTATTGATGTGGGTGGGGCCGGTGCGGCTAATCCAGAGACCGGCAGTCGTAGACGTAACGGCTGGTAGGCACGACGTCCAGATTTGTATCCGCACCGAAACGGGCGACGCTCTCGAGCATCAGGTTAAGGCGGCGCCCTAGCTCAGCGTCATCGCCTCCGCTGCCGTAGAACGCATGGACATCGGTCATCGCGGCCATCGGGAACAGTTCCTCGACCAGGGCATCGATCCGGTCGGCGCTCTGGACCGTCCTTAGCACCCTGTTCTGCACATAGCCGAAGGTCGCCTGGGTCGCGATGGCCACGCTGGTATGCAGGCCCTGCCACAAGCGCAGCCACTCACCCGCGTCCAGACCCGCCGGGATGCGCAGAAACCCGAACTGGGCAAGGGCGCGGGAGCGCACGCCATCGACGGAAGGAGGCGGCGGCAGCGGCGTCCGTTCTTCGACCTCCCACCCCGCGCAGCGTTCCGCAAGCCCGGCCAGCAATCTTGACGGGCCCGGCCGGATCGTCATCGGTCCAGACGCTCACCACGGCGCGCACCGGGTTCTCGAACGTCGTGATACGCAGCTTCGCCGCGGCGACCTCCGAGTCGTCCACGTTGACCTGCAGCCGGGTCACGCCCGCCGAACCGAGCGCCGAGCGCAGCTCAGGCGCGTGCAGCGCCGGCTCAAGACCTGAGCCCCACAGGGCGTACATGAACTTCATGGCTCTCCTCGCTCATTCGGCTCCTAGGCCAGACTGCCCGGCGGGCGGTTGGGCAAGGCTACTGGCGGACGTCTAGGCACCTCGGAGGTAGGACGCTAGTATCTGGAGTTGTAGCACGATTGCGCCATTATGGGCATTCGCTGAATCGCCACTTTCTTTAGAATTAAACCGAGGTGCCACTCTCAGCGTTGCCTAGGATTCTCGTTTCAGGGGAATGGTGTAACATGGACAACCTGATCGCCGATGTGATAGGCGACATAGCTCTTGTCTTAGTATTGTCATCGATCTTCGGCTGGATCGCCCGGCGGCTCGGACAGCCGGCGGTCATCGGGCAGATACTCGCGGGCATCGTGCTCGGACCTAGTGTCCTTGGCCACCTGCCCGGAGACCTGACCAGCCGGTTCTTTCCCGCCACGGTACTGCCGTACCTGTCGGTGATAGCGCAGGTAGCCGTCGCCATCTTCATGTTCGGCGTCGGTTATGAGCTCCATATGAGGTCGTTCCGCGAGAACTACCGGCCGGCGCTGCTCGTGGCCGTTGGCGCGCTATTAGTGCCCATGGCGCTTGGCGCCGGGTCGGTACCTCTCCTACGGTCCAGCTATGCCAGGCTCGGGCAATCGGACTTCAGCCACTCCTTCATCTTGTTCATGGGAATAGCCGTCTCGATCACGGCATTGCCGGTACTCGCCGCCATCATGCGCGAGCGCGGTATCTCGGGCACAGTGGCTGGTTCGACAGCCACGATGGCGGCCGGGGTCATGGATGTCGTCGCGTGGATCGTCCTCGCTGCCGCACTGGTCGGTACCACCGCGAAGCCCGGCAGGCCGTGGCCAGTAACTCTCTTGCTGATCAGCGTGTTCGCCCTGGTCATGCTGCTGGGCATCCGCCCGGCCCTGGGCCGGTGGATCCGCAGGCCGGGATCGGTGCTAGCCAGCCAGGTGCCGCTCGCGCTGGCGCTCACGCTATTCAGCGCATGGGTAACCGCATCGCTTGGCCTGCACCCGGTCTTCGGCGGCCTGCTCGCAGGTTTCGCCATGCCGCGCAAGGACGGCAATCCCGATCCGGATGTGCTCCGCGCGTTGGACTCGGCCAGCAGTCTTCTGCTGCCGCTCTTCTTCGTCGTGACCGGCCTTTCTGTGAATCTCGGTGCCCTCAACGGCACGGCCGTCCTGCTGATCGTGGTGCTCACCGCCATCGCCTGCCTCGGCAAGATCGTCCCTGGGTACTTCGGCTCACGCCTCGGCGGTCAGGACCGCAAGGACTCCGCCACCGTGGCTGCCCTGGTGAACACCAGGGGGCTCACCGAACTGATCGCGCTCAACATCGGGCTCGATGCCGGCCTGATCAACGATCGACTCTTCACCGTGCTGGTCTCGATGGCGGTACTGACCACGCTGATGACCGCTCCCATGCTGAGACTGATCCATCCCCGCACAGCGCCAGTGAGCCCGAGCGAGCGAGTGCCGTCCGAGCCTCGGCCGGTGCCTGGTGATGGCCGCTGACGTGCCCATACCATATTGCTGGTCGATGACCACGCACTGGTCTGCGGTGCGTTTTAGGCAGGCCGCCTGCCCGCTGTGCGAACGGTTCGACTGCGGACATCGCCCAGTTGAACGCGGGCAGTCATCATGCCGCCCGCGCCGGGCCGGGACAGCATCAGGTCGGGCCACGTGGTTGTCGCGGCCGTCCGGCAACAGACTGTCCCGGCAGGACCGGCGCGGGCGCCGGTTGCTTCCGGATAGAAGCGGAAACTGTGCATGATCAAGGTCCCCGGGGCCGGGAACCGTCCCGGAACCCGAGCCACTGGAGATCTACGCGCACGAGCCTGGCCTGCTGCGCGGCTATGCCGGGCTTGAGCAGGCCACGGCCTGATGAAGAACTGCTGGCCCTGCCCTCATACCAGGCCAGCCCGCTCTTCTCAGACGTGGACAAGCTGGTACTCGACTACGCGGTGGGCATGACCTGCGCGATGCCGGTACCGGTCACGGCAGCCGAGCCCGAGGCCCGGTAGTCCGGAAGTCAGACCTTCGCGCCGAGTACCGAGTTCACGAACTCGATGAACGCACGCGGAGTCTGTTTGTCACCAACCTCATCCTCGGGCAACTGGACGCCGAAGCCGCGTTCCACGTGGCTCGCCGTTTCCAGGATGGCGAGCGAGTCGTAACCAAGCTCGGCGAATTCTGTGTCAAGAATGTCGCTGTCGAGGTCGACGGACTCGTCTTCGCCCGCTGCCGCCCGCAGCGCCTGCTTGAGATCGTCAATGGTGAATCCTGGCATGTCATTACTCCAGCTCGCGGGTGGGGATCAGAGGTTGCGGTCGTGATCAGAAGTTGCGGTCGTGATCAGAAGTTCCCGAGGCCGCCGCAGACATTGATCGCCTGCGCGGTGACCGGGGCAGCACCGTCGCCGGCGAGGTAGCCCACCATTGAGGCCACCTCGTCAGGCGTCCCGTAGCGGCCGAGCGGGATCTTGGCCTCGAACTTGTCGAGGACGGCGGCCTCGGTGATCCCCCAGTGCGCCGCGTAACCCTGCCGGACGCGCTGAGCCATCGGGGTCTCGACGTATCCCGGGCAGACGGCGTTGACCGTGATGCCGGTCTGGGCCAGTTCGAGTCCGAGTGCCTTGGTGAAGCCGACGACGCCATGCTTGGATGCCGAGTAAGGCGCGCCGAGCACGACGCCCTGCTTGCCAGCCGTAGACGCGATGCTGATGACGCGACCCCAGCCAGCCTCCAGCATTCCGCCCCTGGCCAGCACTTCGCGCGTGACCCGGAAGACGCTGGTGAGATTGGTCTCGATGACCTCATACCAGAGGCTGTCCGCGATCTCGGCGGTGACCCCGCCGCCATTGCGCCCGGCGTTGTTCACCAAGATGGCCACCGGGCCGAACGTGCCGACGGCGGCGGCGACCATTGCCTGGACGTCCTCGCCCGACGTCACGTCACAGCGCGTGCCGGCCACGTTAAGCCCGTCGTTCTGCAGGTCTTTCACGACTGCCGCGACATTGTCCGCGCTCCTCGCGCAGACGTACACGGCGCAGCCCTGACCGGCGAGTACCCTGGTCACGGCAAGGCCGATTCCGCTTGTCGCACCGGTCACGATGGCTGTTTTTCCTTCACCGTTCAGCATCGAGTCCTCCCTGATAGCCCTTCGTCTCTACGTTCCCTGACGCCCGTCCAAAGGTGCTCAAGAGACGCTGGAGCCCGTTTTGCCTGTGCCGTTCTCGCCAGCGGCCAGCGCGCTTCCCAGGAATTTCGCCAGCGCCTCCCGGCGTGAAACCGTCCGTCGTCAGCATTCGCTGCCGGCATCGGCGAGCGGCCTGGACGGCTGCCTGACGCGCCCGGGCGTCGCGGCGCAGCAGGCCGCCGAGCGTTCCCGTGCCGCCAGTCACCAGGACGGTACCGGCCCGGTCGAGCGGCCTTGGCACGGTCAGCACGATCTTGCCGACGCGGCGCGCCCTGCTCATCAAGGTGAAGGCGGCACGAGCCTCGCGGACGTCGTAGCCAGTGATGGGCGGGTGCGCCAGGTCGCCATCCCGGAACAGCGCGAGCACCCTGGCCAGTACCAGTGCCAGTCCGGCCTCGGCTGCTGGCACCTCGCGCAGGTTATACCGGTGATACGACACCTCCGGCCAGCGCGCCGCGACCTGCGCCGGGTCGCGGAGGGCCGGTCTTGCCCGGCTCGACGAACCGGCCGCCCGGCGCGAGCAGGCCGAGCGATGCGTCGGTGAGCGCGTTCAGCACCACGTCAGCGCCCCGCGCGCAGGATCAGCCGCTCGCAGGTCAGCGACCTCGCGAAGGCACTGGTACGCGGTGATGAACGCGACCGGCACCGACGCGGCCTCGGCGAACGACCAGCCGCCGGGAATGGCGGCCAAGGCCTGGCGGTCGGCGACGGCAACGGGGCCGAAGGCGCCGTCGAACAGGCCCATCACGCGGTCGCCGGGCGCTATTCCCGCCACGTCCGCGCCGACGTCGGTGACGATGCCCGCACCCTCGACCCCGATCGACCGCTCGCCTGCCAGCCAGCCGATTGCGCATGGGTGCGCGGATCGATGTTGAAAATTGGGTGTCGATCCGCGTACCGGTGGTGCTGGCTTACGAGAGCAAATGCGACATTGCGGCCAGACGGCGCATTCGCGCGGGCCCGATGAACGGTCGGCGGGCGCTCGCGGCTGAACGGCCCGCCTGACTGTCTCTATCTCCACGCCATCTCCACTTGGAGTACGCGGTCATGTCACAGCCTCTCAGTTATATGCAGGTGTAGTGATACGGACGTTGGGGCGATCAAGGGGGAACGGGATGAGCAGGCAGACCAGTTCTGGTGCCGCCATCTCGCTGACCGACCACGTCTAAGGCGTCGGCGCTGTCCGGATATCGCGGGGGCATATCCGGGCACGCCGACGCATCACTATGAAGCTGCCAGGCGATCCGCCTGGCAGTTCTCTTTGTGCAGCCTCCTTGGAGTCGGCCGGGGTGACCCCACAGGAGCCGCACCCCGGCGCGGCCTGGCGGAACCCGCCTGACGGAATCAAGGACAAAAGCCACTCCGGGTACCCAGGGAGTCGCGCACCGCTCCCTTGGCTCAGGTGGTTTCCTTGCCCTTGTTGATGATGCGCGCATGACGACGCTTCGAGCCGGGGCCGGGTTGCCGCGGCACCGGCTGCGGCTTGCGTTCGACCGGCCAGTTCGAGCTGACCAGCGGCAAGGTCACGCTGATCGATGTTCCGCGTCCTTGCTCGCTTTCGATGTCGAGGGTGCCCTGGTGCGCGCTGATCAGCTCGGAGACAATCGTCAGGCCGATGCCGCTGCCGGCGATTTCCGATGACCGCTGGCTGCGGTAGAACCGCTCGGTGATGTGCGGCAAATCGTCGGCCGCGATGCCGACGCCAGTATCTGCGACCCGCAGCCGGCCGGAGCTTTCCAGCTTGCTGGTCTCGACCGTGACCTGCCCGCCAGCGGGCGTGAATTTCAGCGCGTTGGTCAGCAGGTTCACCACGACTTCGTGCATGCGCAGCGGATCGCACATGACCTCCACCTTGGAGAGCCGCTCGACCAGGGTGACGTTCGCGGACTCAAAGGCATCGACCAGGCTCGTCGCCGCGGTCGCCGCCACGGACGCCAGATCGCGGCGGATCAGGGTCAGCTGCAGCGCGGCGGCCTCAGCCGACGCGAGCCGCTGCAGGTCATCGGCCATTCTGCCCAGCCGGATCACTTCGTCGCGCAGCGAAGCGATGTGCTCATGATCTGGCTCGGTCACGCCGTCGAGCATGGCCTCATGGCCTGCCTGCAGCACGGCGATCGGAGTCCGGAGCTCGTGCGCCACGTCCGCGACGAGGTTGCGCCTGACCTGGTCCTGCTCTTCCCTCGCGTCGACCATCTGGTCGAAGGCCACGGAGAGCTCATGGAGCTTGCCGAGCCCGCGCACCTCGCCGACGCGCGCCTCCGCATCGCCGTGGCCGCGGGCGCGCGCCGCCCAGGTCAGCCTGTCCACTGGCCTGGCGATCAGCCGGGACAACGGGACGGCGGCAACGATGGCGATCAGGATCGCGCAGGCGATCGCGAACAGTCTTGACCGCCATCGTGACGAGGTGAAGATCGAGATCGCGCGGGCGAGCGTCCCGTGGCCAAAGGCGACGGTGGCCAAGCCAACCATGTGGCCGTTCGCCATGACCCGGTCAGTGACCTTAGGCCCCGTGTCGGCGATGGCGTCGATAGCCGGGAGATGACCGCACGAGTTTTCCGTCGGTCGCGTGGATCTGGACGCCTGCCCCGCTGCGGGCGATAAACGCGACAATCGGCCTGAGATCAGCGTGCGCCCAGCCGGAGCGGCGGTAGGCCACTCCGGTGGCCACTGCCGTTGACCTGGCCAGATCGGACTCGTGATCCTTGATGAGCCGATTGAACGAGCCGCCGATCATGAGCGACGCGATCAAGATCGATCCCACCACGGCGGCCAGCGCAACCGCGACGAAGGCGAGCGTAAGCTGCATGCCGAGTCGCCCGATCAAGTTGCCCGTGGCCTATACATCCCTGCCGAGGCCAAGCCGGTAGCCGCCGCCGAGCACCGTCTGCACGATCGCGGGGTTGGCCGGATCTTCCTCGACCTTCCGCCGCAGGTTCTTCACATGCGAGTCGATCGTGCGCTCGTAACCCTCGAAGTCGTACCCGCGGACCCGGTTGATCAGCTCGAAGCGCGAGTACACCCGGCCGGGGACGGTCGCGAGGGCTACCAGGATGCCCCACTCCGTGGGGGTCAGCTCGACCTCCTCGCCCCTGACCTGGACCACCCGCCTCGGCTCGTCGATGGTCAGCACGCCGTCGCCGAAGCTGGTCACCGACTGGTCCGCCGCCGCCGGAGCGTTGCGCCGCAGGATGGCCTGGACCCTGAGCACCAGCTCGCGCGGGCTGAAAGGCTTGGTCACGTAGTCGTCAGCACCGAGCTCAAGCCCGGCGATGCGATCCTGCTCGCTGGTCTTGGCAGTCAGCATCAGGATGGGAATCGGGCTGATCGCGCTGAACCTCTCTCGCCACCGCCTCGCCTGGTACGTCCGGCAGGCCAAGATCGAGCACGATCAGGTCCGGCTTGGCCGATGCCATGACATTGATAGCCTCGGCGCCGGAATCGGTCGAAAGCACGGCGAATCCGGCGCGCTCCAGATAGGAACGAACCAGGTCCCTGAGCTTGCGCTCGTCCTCGACGAGCAGCACTGTCGCCGTCATCGTTACCCGACGTTCCCCCCGCCAGGACTCATCGACCGAGCAGTGCCGCCCGACTGCTCTGTACGCTCATCATGCCCAAGGCCCGCTAGCTCCAAGCGGCCGAACTCTGCGGTTGCCTCGAGCGCCTCGCTGACCCGTTGAGGCCGCCGCCTGGCCATGGCCGGGCGGCGGCTTCTTCGCCAGCGGTATCGTAATCGTGGCCCGCGTCCCCTTCCCCTGCTCGCTGGTGATGACGAGGCGGCCAAGCTGCGCCCGCACCAACTCGGCGACGATGGTGAGGCCGATCCCGCTCCCCGTCGCCATCTGCGCCGACTGCTGGCCGCGGAAGAACCGCTCGGTCACCCGCGGCAACTCGTCGGCGGGGATGCCGATGCCGGTGTCGCTGACAGACAGTTTGCCCATGCCCTGACCGCCGGTCCCGGTTTCCAGCACGACCTCGCCGCCGGCCGGGGTGAACTTGAGCGCGTTGGTGAGCAGGTTGACGATCACCTCACGCATCCGGTCCGGGTCGCACATCACCCAGACAGCGCTGAGCCTGGTGTCCAGGCTGATCGCGGCCGCGTCGAAGGAGTCGGCCAGGCTCGCCGCGGCGTCGTCGGCGACTTCGGACAGATCCCGCGGCACCAGTGTGAGCTGCAGCGCGGCGGCCTCGGCGGCCGCGAGTCGTTGCAGGTCCTCGATCATGCGCGCCAGCCGGAGCACTTCGTCACGCAGCGACCACAGGTTCTCAGTCGTCGGCTGGGTGACGCCGTCAATCAGGGCCTCATGGCTCGCCTGCAAGATCGCCACCGGCGTGCGCAGTTCGTGCGCGATGTTCGCGACCAGGTTCTTCTGCAGGCGGTCGCGCTGGTCGATGGCATCGCTCGCCTCGTTGAGCGCTAGCGACAACTCGTGGATGACGCCTGTGCCCTTGACGTCGTCGATTCGTACCGTCCTATCACCTTCGCCGCGCGCGCGGATGATGGCGAGCACGCGTTCGAGCGGCAGGGTGATCTGCCTGGAGATGATCAGCGACACCACCAAGGCGATCAGGGCGACAATGCCCGCGGCGCCCGATGCTGGCGCGCAGCCGCTCACTCTCGAAGGCGCTGACCACGGAGCCGAGACCCCGGCCGTCGAACTTGACAACGACGGAACCGACGGGCCGGCCGTGCACGATGACCGGCGTTTTGAACCGATGATCGTCCTTGAAGGTGGTATAGCCGGGCGTATGCTGCACGATGTTCTGTGACATGTCACGGACCTCGGCCGCCGCGCCTTCCTGCACGACCAGGTCGAGCACAGGTGTCAGGTTCGCCGATGGCCAGCCCGTCGGCTGCTGCGCGTACATGGCGCTGGACGCCGCCGCCACGGACCGGCTCAGCGCGCGCTCCTGCTGCATCGCGAGGTCATTGATGTCGTTGCCCGTGCTGAGCTCAGTGAGCCAGGACAAGATGATGATCGCTGCGAGAGCGACACCCAGGAACGCGACCGCGAGTCGCAGTCCCAGCCTGCCGATCCCGAATACAACCGGCTTCACCACCCCTAGCCGGCCCGGCAGCGAAACGTCGGCCGGCGCAGCGACAGCCGGCCCCCGAGGGCTTGCCGACGGTCGTGGGACCCGCGGCAAGGGGATAGCCTGCCAGGTCCAGCCGACATGGTGCACAGCTTCATCTCGATATCTAACCCGTGAGCCGTGTACGCCCAGTGACCATGCCGTGTAAGCGGTGTGGAGCAAGCAATTGCAAGCACGGCGGCCTGGCCGCACCCGCCGCGCTACCCGGCCGGCAGCAGCACATCCGCGTCGAAGCAGGTCCGGTCCCCGGTGTGGCAGGCCGCGCCGACCTGGTCGACGCTGACCAGCACCGTGTCACCGTCGCAGTCGAGCGCGACCGACTTGACGACCTGCAGGTGGCCGGAGGTCTCGCCCTTGACCCAGTACTCCTGGCGGCTGCGCGACCAGTACGTGCAGCGTCCGGTGGTCAGCGTGCGGCGCAGCGCCTCATCGTCCATCCAGCCGAGCATCAGGACTTCACCCGTGTCGTGCTGCTGCGCGATGGCCGGGAACAGCCCGGCGGCGTCTCGCTTGAGCCTGGCCGCGATCTTCTGGTCGAGGCCGCCGCCCCGCGGCGTCGTCATGAATCTCCCTGTTCCGTCACGCGGACCCTTACGTCAGGCGAACCCGGGCGACCCAGCCTGACCAGGTGGCCCGCGGCCCGCAGCGACTCCTTGACCTCGCCGATCCCCAGTTCGCCGAAATGGAACAAGCTCGCGGCCAGCACCGCGTCGGCGCCTGGCGCACACGGCCGCGGCGAAGTCCGGCGCCCGCCCGGCCCCGCCGCTGGCCACGACCGGCACGTCGACCACCGCGCGTACCGCCTCGATCATCGGCAGGTCGAAGCCGGCCTTCGTGCCGTCGGCGTCCATCGAGTTCAGCAGGATCTCGCCCGCTCCCAGCTCGGCCGCGCGAGCCGCCCACTCCACCGCGTCGATGCCGGTACCGCGCCGGCCGCCGTGGGTGGTCACCTCGAACCCGGTGCCAGCCAACCCGGTGCCAGCCCGGCGGGCATCAACCGACACCACCACGCATTGAGCTCCGAACCGGGCACTGACCTCGGCCAGCAACTCCGGCCTCGCGATCGCGGCGGTGTTCATCGCGACCTTGTCGGCCCCGGCCCGCAGCAGCCGGTCCACGTCGTCAGCCGACCGCACCCCGCCTCCCACGGTAAGCGGGATGAACACTTGGTCCGCGGTCCGCTCGAGCACCTCGTACATGGTCTCGCGGCCCTGCGCGGACGCGGTGATATCGAGGAACACAAGCTCGTCGGCGCCGTCGGCGTCATAGGCGGCGGCGAGCTCCACAGGATCTCCCGCGTCGCGCAAGCCGCGGAAGTTGACGCCCTTCACGACCCGCCCGGCATCGACATCCAGGCACGGAATCACCCGCACCGCCACGCCAGCAACGACAGCGGCACTCATCACGACACCGCGCTCAGCGCGTCTTCAAGCGTGAACTTCCCGGCATACAGCGCCTTGCCGACGATCGCCCCGGACACCCCCGACGGCACTAGCCCCGCGATCGCTCGCAAGTCGTCGAGCGAGGACACCCCGCCGCTGGCGATCACCGGCTTGCCGGTCAGCTCGCAGACGGAGGCGAGCAAGTCCAGGTTCGGCCCGTTCAGCATGCCGTCCCTGGCCACGTCGGTCACCACGTAGCCCTGGCAGCCGTCCGCCTCCAGCCTGGCCAGCACTTCGGTCCACTCGCCGCCGAGCGTGGTCCAGCCGCGGGCGGCGAGCCGGGTGCCGCGCACGTCGAGCCCGACGGCGATGCGCGGACCGTGCTCGGCCACGACGGCGCTCACCCAGTCGGGGCGCTCGAGCGCGGCGGTGCCGATGATGACCCGCTGGCAGCCAGTGGCCAGCGCTCGCCGCAGCGATTCGTCGTCGCGGATACCGCCCGAGAGTTCGACCGCGACGTCGACTGACTTGACGACATCGGCTAGCAGCTCACCATTCGTTCCCCGTCCGAAAGCAGCGTCGAGATCCACCAGGTGCAGCCACTGCGCTCCGGCGCGCTGCCAGGCCAGCGCGGCGTCCAGGGGGTCGCCGTACGAAGTCTCCGTTCCGGCGGCACCCTGAACCAGGCGGACGGCCTGGCCGGCGGCCACGTCGACGGCGGGCAGCAGCGTGAGGCGGGCGGTCACCTGATCATCTCCAGCCAGTTAGCGAGCAGCGCGGCACCGGCGTCGCCGGACTTTTCCGGGTGGAACTGGGTCGCGCACAACGGGCCGTCTTCGACGGCCGCGACGAACCGCTGGCCGTGCGTCGCCCAGGTGACCAGCGCTTCTGACGAGGCCGGCCAGCTGGTCACGGCATAAGAGTGCACGAAATAGAACCGCTCATCAGGCCCGATCCCCGCCAGCAGCCTGGTGCCTCCAGGCGGGCAGAGCGTGTTCCAGCCCATGTGCGGCAGGACTGGCGCCTCGAGCCGGCCGACGACGCCCGGCCACGCACCGCAGCCCTTGCTGGTCTCGCCGTGCTCGCGCCCCTCGTCGAACAGCACCTGCATGCCGACGCAGATGCCGAGCACAGGCCGGCGAGCGGCGAGCCGTTCGGCGATGAGCTCGCAGCCGCGCGACCGCGCTCAGCCCGGCCATGCAGGAAGCGAACGCGCCTACGCCCGGGACCACGAGACCATCAGAATCCAGCGCGGTCCGCGCGTCGGCGGTTACCACGGTGTCGGCTCCGGCCCGTTGCATCGCCCGCAGGGCAGAACGCAGGTTGCCCGAACCGTAGTCGAGCACGGCAATGCGCGGCTTGCCCAGGCTCACAGCACGCCCTTGGTACTCGGTACGCCCGGGCTACGAGGATCGGCTGCCGCCGCGGTGCGCAAAGCCCGCGCGAAGGCCTTGAACTGGGCTTCCACGATGTGATGCGGGTTGCGGCCGTACAGGACGGCGACGTGCACGCAGATCGCCGCGCTCGCACCGAGGGTCTCGAAGAAGTGCCTGGTCAGCGTCGTGTCGTAGGTGCCGATCAGCGGCGCCAGGCCGTCTGGCTCGCTGTGCACGACGTAGGGCCGCCCGGCGAGGTCCACGGCGGCGCGCACGAGGGTCTCGTCCAGCGGCACCAGCGCGTCGCCGAACCTCGTGATGCCCGCCTTGCCGCCGAGCGCCTGGCGCAGCGCCTCGCCGAGCGTGATCGCCGTGTCCTCGACGGTGTGATGAGCGTCGATGTGGATGTCCCCGGCCGCCCTGACCCGCAGGTCCAGGGAGCCGTGCTTGCCGAGCTGGCTCAGCATGTGATCAAAGAACGGCACCCCGGTCTCGACGTCGGCCGTGCCCGTGCCGTCCAGGTCGAGATCGACCTCGACCTGCGTCTCCTTGGTCGCCCGCCTGACGCTGGCCTGCCGGTCACTCATCGGGTCGCCATGCCAGCCCGGTCATGCCAGCCCGGTCATGCCAGCACCGCGTCGAGTGCCTCGCGGAACGCGGTCATTTCCCCGTCGGTGCCGATCGTGACCCGCAGCCAGCCGGCCGGGCCGACCTCCCTGATCAGCACGCCCCGGTCGAGCAGCGCCTGCCAGATGGCGTGCCGGTCGTCGAAGGTGCCGAACAGGACGAAGTTCGTCTCGGAGTCGGCGGCCTCGAGCCCGCGCCCGCGCAGCCAGGTGACAAGGTCGTCGCGGGCCGATCTGATCAGGGCGACGTTGGCGAGGAGTTCCGCTGTGTGCGCGAGCGCGGCTCGCGCCACTGCCTGCGTCATCGCGGACATGTGGTAAGGCAGCCGGACTACTTGCAGGCCGTCTACCAGGGCGCGGTCCGCCGCCAGGTAGCCGATCCGGGCTCCGGCCATGGCGAAGGCCTTGGACATCGTGCGGACCACGACCAGCCTCGGGTAGCGCGGGAGCAGCGTCAGCGCGGTGCCGCCCGGGTCCCTGGCGAACTCGGCGTAGGCCTCGTCGACCACGACTACTCCCGGCGCGAGCTCGCAGACCTCCTCGATGACGTCGAGTGGCTGGGGGGTGCCCGTCGGGTTGTTCGGCGAGGTGAGGAACACCAGGTCGGGGCTCAGCTCCCGGACCGCGGCCGTCGCCCGCTCGGCGTCCACGCCGAAGTCGTCGCCGCGGGCCGCCGGGAGCCATTCGGTGCACGTCGTCTTGGCGATGATCGGATGCATGGAGTAGGACGGCTCGAAGCCGAGCGCGCTGCGCCCTGGCCCGCCATACGCCTGGAAGAGCTGCTGAATGATCTCGTTCGAGCCGTTGGCGACCCAGACCTGGTCGCTGGTCAGGCCGTGGCCGAGGTAAGCGGCCAGGTCGTCGCGCAGGGCGATGGCGTCGCGGTCCGGGTACCTGTTCAGGCCGGAGGCCGCCGCGGTCGCCGCCGCGCTGATGGACTGGACTAGGGCCGGCGAGGGCGGGTACGGGTTCTCGTTGGTGTTGAGCCTGGCCCCGGCCTCGACCTGCGGCGCGCCGTACGGCGTGCGGCCGAGCAGGTCCGCGCGCAAGGGCGGCGGGCCGGCCTGGGCGCCCTGCCCGAGGTCATTGCCTGTGTTCTCGTGGTCGCCCTGGGTTTGCGCTGTCTCCGCCGCTGTCACTGCCCATCCTCCGTGTGATTCGCCGTCGCGCGGGAGACCCGCACCATGACCGCGTTGACATGCGCGGCCAGGTCCTCAGCCCCGCCCAGCGCGCCGATGTGCGATGCCACGCCCGCGAGCGCGGGCCGCGTGCATTCCACGACGTGGATGCCCCGCAGGAACGTAAGTACCGACAAGCCGCCCGAATGCCGCGCGGTGCCGCCGGTCGGCAGCACGTGATTGGAGCCGGCCAGGTAGTCGCCGAGCGATACCGGCGCGTACGGCCCGACGAAGATCGCTCCCGCGTTGCGGACGCGTTCCGCGAGCGCGGCCGCGTCCCTGGCCAGGATCTCCAGGTGCTCGGGAGCCCAGGCATCGGCCACCTCGATCGCCGCGCCGGCATCATCGACGAGCACGCAGGCCGACTGGCCGCTCAGCGCCTCTTTGATCCGGCCCGCGTGCCTGGCCGTCTGGAGTTGCCTGGCAAGCTCGGCGTCGACGCGGTCGGCGAGGCCGGCATCCGTGGTGATCAGCAGGCAGGCGGCCAGCGAGTCGTGCTCGGCCTGGGCAATCAGGTCGGCGGCGACGAACACCGGGTCGGCGGTGTCGTCAGCGACGATCGCGATCTCGGTGGGCCCTGCTTCGGCGTCGGTGCTGACGGTGCCCTGAAGCAGCCGTTTCGCCGCTGCGACATAGACGTTGCCAGGACCGGTGATGGTGTCAGCGGGCGCGCAGTCCTGCGTGCCGTAGCCCAGCATCGCGATCGCCTGCGCGCCGCCGGCCGCGTGCACCTCGGTGACCCCCAGCAGTTCGCAGGCAGCCAGGATCGCCGGATGCGGGAAGCCGCTCTGGCCGAAGCCGGTGCCCGCGCGCGGGCCGGTGCCGGCGGCCGCGCCGGAGTTCGGGGGCGAGGCGACGGCGATCTCGGCGACTCCAGCGACCTGAGCCGGGACGACGTTCATCACCACCGATGACGGGTAGGCGACGAGGCCGCCAGGCACATAGACCCCTGCCCTGGCGACCGGAACGTAGCGCTCGGTGACAGTGCTGCCATCGGCCACCCGGGTCACCGTCCGAGCGGGCACCTGGGCCTCGTGCACCAGCCGCGCTCGCCTGATCGCCTCGCCCAGCGCCGCCCGCACGGCCGGGTCGAGGCCAGCCAGCGCGGCCGTCAGCGCCTCGCGCGGCACCCGGGTCGTGGGCAAGTCGACCCCGTCGAACCTGGCGGTATGCGCCCGCACCGCCGCATCGCCCCGGTCACGTACGTCTTCGCAGATCGGCCTGACGAGCTCAACCGCAGCGGCGACGTCAAGCTCTGCGCGCGGCAGCAGCCCGGCGAGCCGGCGGCCGCCAAGCTCAGCGCCTGCCCGGCCGCGCAGATCAACCCTCGTAAGCACCCGGCAAGCCTAGCCGCTCACGCCCCCGGCCCGGCCCGGCGCTCGCCCCCGCCCCGCCTCACCCCCGCAGCCGCCCGGACGCGCATGGATGAGCGAATCGATGACCCTGCTAATACGTGAATCGCCCGGCCATTCTCATTCACGGGAGGTGCGCAGCGCGCATCGAGATCTGTTGGACTTATGGAGGCGTGCGATAGCACCGCCCCGTTACGACAACGTCACAACGGGCGGCTGCCTGGGCTGGCGGGCGCCGGGACGGGTGAGCCGCTCCTTTGTGACATCGCTGGACCTGCGCGAGCGGTGAGGCAGGCTGGTTCTGGCGGCCGCTATGCGCTAGGAGGGCGATTGGGCGCCCTCATGGCTGAAGGTTCATTTTCAGCTCCTATACATGACCGGCTCCTTATCGGCATGCTTCTAACTGAAGGATGTGGTCTAGTCAGTTTGGAGGTACCCGTGGCCGAGCAGCAGGACGTCCCCACCGGCAGTGGCGCCGATGAGGCCAATCCGAATACCAGCAGGCGCGCATTGCTCAGGGCGGGTCTCATCGCGGGCGCGGCGGTCGGCGTCGGGGGCTGGCGGTCGGCGGCCGAGTCAGAAGCGGCGCAACAGCAGGTACTCAGCCACCTGCGCAAGCCCGGTTCGCTGCCCTATCCGGACCTCGCTCCGGGCACGGACACAATTCCCAAGATCGACCACATCGTCGTGCTGATGATGGAGAACCACTCCTACGACAACAAGCTCGGGATGCTGAACCGGCCGGGCGCCGACGGGTTCAGGATTGGCGCGGACGGGAAGCCAACAGCAACCAATCCGTATTCCAGCGGCGATTTGCAGCACGCCTTCCGGATGCCGACAACCTGCCAGATATCAGGCAAGCCAAGCCAGACCTGGAAGGACAGCCATATTTCGTTCGCGGCGGGCCGAAACGATGGATTCGTGAAATCCGCCAGCGGCGCTGTGGCTATGGGCTACTGGCAGTGGGCAGACCAGCCGTTCTACTATTCGCTTGCCCGGGTTTTTCCCATCGCCGACCGGTACTTCTGCTCGCTGCTCGGCCAGACCTTCCCGAACCGGCGGTTCCTGATCTCGGCCACGTCGCTCGGCATGGTGAACGACGGCGTGCCAGACCCAGCGGCTTACCCGAAGAACGGCACGATCTTCGATCGCCTGGATGATACGGGCGTGAGCTGGAAGAACTACTATTCGACGATCGCGACGACCGCCCTTTACCCGAAGCTCTACCTGCGTAACCTCGGCCACAAGATCGTCAACATCAAGCATTTCTTCTCGGACGCGGCGAATGGCAAGCTACCGGGGTTCTCGCTGGTCGACCCGGACTTCGTCACCGACTCAGAAGAGGACCCGCAGAACATCGCGGCGGGCGAGCATTTCGCCGCCCGGGTGATCGACGCGGTCATGCGGGGTCCCGGCTGGCCGCGCACGCTGCTGGTCTGGACCTATGACGAGCATGGCGGCTATTACGACCACGTGCCGCCGCCCCGAGCGATCGCGCCCGATGACATCGCGCCTGACGTGCCGAAAGGTCAGTCCAAGTACGAGGGATTCACCAGGTACGGGTTCCGGGTGCCGTGCGCCGTGGTGTCGCCGTTCGCCCGGCCGAACTACGTGTCGCACCAGGTCTTCGATCACGCCAGCGTGTGCGCGCTGGTCGAGGCCAAGTGGAACCTCCCGGCGATGACCTACCGGGACGCCAACGCCAACGCGATGCTCGACATGCTCGACCTGAGCAAGCCAGCGTTCGCCAAGCCGCCGACACTAGCCACGCCGCTGCTCACCGCCCACCCGGTCCCGACGCTGAAGTGCGATGTCACCGGCCCGGGCAAGATCCCCCCGCCCGGCTCGATCACCAAGCCACCCGCCTAGCGCCCGGGGCCTTATTCGATGATCTTGGAGATGGGGAGTTCCAGGATGTCGCGGGCGCCGGCCGCGCGCAGGGCGGGGATCAGCGTGTTCACGCCTCGCTTGGGGACCACGGCCTCCACCGCATGCATGTCGCCGCGGGCCAGCGAGGTAATAGTGGGCGACGACATGGCGGGCAGCATGTCGGCGACCGCGCCGAGTTGCGCGGCGGAGACGTTCAGTTTCACGAGCACGTTGCCCCGGGCCAGGATCGCGCCGCGCAGCAGCAGCATGATGTCCTCCATCGCTGACCGCTTGGCTTCGTCGGCGAACGACTCCTGGTTCGCGATCAGCTCGGTATAGCTGGTCAGCAAGGTGTGCAGGATGCGCAGCCCGTTGCGGCGGAGCGACGAGCCCGTCTCGGTGAGATCCACGATCGCGTCGACGATGTCGGGCACCTTGGCCTCGGTCGCGCCATAGGACGGCGTGACCACCGCCCTGATGCCGTGTTCCGCAAGGAACCGCCTGGTCAGCGCGGGGAACTCAGTCGAGATCCTGATCCCCGCTGGCAAGTCGCCGATCGACTGCCAGCTTGAGCTGATCGGGACCGCCAGCACGACGCGGACCGGATCGCTGGTCGCCTTCGAGTAGGCGAGTTCGCCCAGGGAGGCAACCTCGGCACCGGTCTCGGTGATCCAGTCCCTGCCGGTAATGCCGATGTCGAACAGGCCCTCGGTGACATACGCCGGGATCTCCTGCGGACGCAAGAACCGCACCCGGTCGATCCTCGGGTCCTCGATCGACGCATGATAGTCGCGCTCAGACCCGCGCCGCACGGTCAAGTCGGCGGCGTCAAAGAGGTCGAGCGTAGCGCGTTCCAGGGAGCCCTTAGGCAGCACGAGTGACAGCACGCCAGCACCCTACCGGGCGCCGCTCCAGCGGGCTTCAGCGCAAGGTGATCACGTTGCCGGTGATCAGGCCGGCCGCGTCCGAGGCCAGGTAGGCGATGACCTCAGCGACCTGCGATGGGCTCGCGATGTGAAACAGCGTCGTGCTCTGGTCCACCAGGGCGCGGACATCGTCGGTGACCCAGCCGGTGTCGGTGACCGGCGGGTGCACCATATTGGCGGTGATGCCGTAACCGGCTAGTTCCGCTGCCGCCGACATCGTGTAGTTGACCTGGGCGGCCTTGGCCGCGCCGTAGGAGACTTCCGATGGAAAGCCGAGATCGCCGCCCGAGGTCAGCCCGATGATCCGCCCCCACGTCCCGCCCCGCTCGATATGCCGGCGCGCGAACTCGGCGATCAGCAGCGCCGCCGCCATCGCATCCACCGCGAACTGCTGGCGCCACGTCGCCTCGGTCACGGGCCGCAAGCAGTGCCCGAGCTTGTCAGTCAGCGCCGACGTGAAGCTGTCCTGCACCCAGCCGGTGGCGTTGTTGATCAGGATGTCGACCGGCCCGAGTTGCTCCTGCGCCAACTCGAAGAGCATGGCCGGCGCGCCGGGGTCGCTCAGATCAGCCTCAGCCCCGACGGCGATCCCGCCGGCGCCCACGATCTCAGCCAGGACCGCGTCGCAACTGGCGGCGCGGTGAGCCCGGTAAGCGGCCGGGATCGCCGGATCTACGTCGTCGTGCACCCGCAGGTACGTGCACAGCACGGAGCACCCGGCCCGAGCCAGCGCCAGGGCGGTAGCCGCGCCGATGCCGTGATTCGCCCCCGTCACGATCGCGGTATGGCCGGATGACAGCCCCGGAACCGGCATGCTCACGCCACCACCCTCGCCTGCGACGAGCCGTCAGGAAGCCGGCGCACCTCGAGCCGCTCGGTGACCCGCTCCTTGAGATCGGTGACGTGGCTTACGATGCCGACTGCCCGGCCGCTGTCCCGCAATTCATCGATGACGCCGAGCACCTGGTCCAGAGTGTGCTCGTCGAGCGAGCCGAACCCCTCGTCGATGAACAGCGTCTGCAGATCAACGCCGCCCGCCTCGGCCTTCACGACGTCGGCCAGTCCCAGGGCGAGCGCGAGCGAGGTATAGAAAGTCTCGCCTCCCGACAGTGACCTCGGGCTGCGTTCCTCGCCGGTGTACCTGTCGATGACCGACAAGGTCAGCCCGGCCCGCTGCCGCCGTGATTCGCTCTCGTCGCAGCGCCGCAGTTCGTACCGGCCAGACGACATCGCGGCGAGCCGCACATTGGCCGCCGCCACGACCTGCTCGAACCAGTGCCGCAGCACATAGGTCGTGAGCGCGACCCGGCGATGCCCGTCCATGCCCTTGGCCAGCCCGGCCAGGTAGATCACGGGTGCCGTGCCGGCGGCAAGCTCCTCGGCGGCGCCTTCGGCCGCCGCGACCTCCGCCAGCCGGGACCGCAGCCGCCCGGCCCGGGCCACCTGCGCGTCGCGGGCCGACCGCGCCTCCTGCTCGGCTTCGCGCGCCCGGTCCAGCACTGCGACAGCCAGTCGCGCCGCCTCCCCCGCCGCCCCGGCCTCCGAAGGATCGAGTCCTGCCAGCTCAGGCGCGCACGCGGCTGACCGCAACTCGGCGAGCGTCCGCGTCCAGGCCCCGACCTGGTCGCCGAGCCTGGCCTGCTCCGCCGGGACCAGAACGGCCGCCCTTGCCTGGTCAAGCGCCTCCGCCCCGCCGCCAAGATCGAGCTGCAGTGCCCCGGTAGCCCCGGCAGCCGCGCCCGCGGTCATCCACTCCGGTCCGAAGCCGCTGGACAGCGCCTCGTCCTCGGCGACGCGGCGAGCACGTTCGGCCGCGTCAAGCGCGCCGGCAAGGTCGGTCAGCACGGCGGCAAGCGACCGGTCCCTGGCAGCACCAGCTTCGAGCGCCGCCTGCCTGGCCGCCACCGACGGGTAAGGCGACGCGGCCTTCCCGACGGCGGTCCGGACCTCAGCCAGGGCTGCCGCCGCCCGCTGCGCGTCCTTAGCCGCAGCCGCCTGCCCGGCAGCCGCCTCCACAAGCTGATCGCCGAGCCGCCCGAGCTCGGAGCGCGTGCCGCCCAGTGCCTCCTCGAGCCGCTCGACCTCGGCCACGGCCCGCAGAGCGCCGTCCGCCTGCTCGCTGGCCTGCGCCGCCGCGCCTGCCAGCTCGGCCAGGGTACGCCCGCCAGCAATCGCCCTCAGCCCGAGTACCTCGCGATCGACCTCCGCGTGCTCGCGCTCGGCCCGCACCCGGCCGGCCTCGGCCGCGTCCCTCCGGTCCCTGGCCGCCTCGACCAGCTCGGCCGACACCGGCTCGGTGCCTGCCAGGGCACGGGCCGGCTCCGGATGCTCAGTCGACCCGCACACCGGGCAGGCAGCTCCGCCGGCCAGGCCGGCCGCGAGTTCGGCGGCGATTCCGGCGAGCCTGCGGTCCATTGCCTGCTGATACTCATCGACCGCCCGCTGATGCGCGTCGACCGCCGCCCGCAGCGCCGCCGCCTTGAGCTCCAGCGCTGGCCCGAGCCTGGCCAGCGCGCGAGCGGCCCCGACGAGCCGGTCAAGTTCGGCCTGCTGCTGCCGTGCCCCATCGAGGCCAGCGGCAACCAGACGCGCCTCGCCAAGCCGCGCCTCGATGACCTCGATCCGGCCTGGCAGGTCCCGCCTGGCCTCCTCAAGCTCCGCGACTCGACGTGCCGCCTGCTTTGCGGCCCGGCCGAACCCGGCAGCTTCGGTCTCCCGTCCCGCCATCGCCGATTCAGCGTGAAATAGTTCTCGGAGGCTGGCCGCCTCCTCCTGGCGAGCCTGGGCCCGGGCGGCTGTCCGGGTCGCCGCCTTCCCGGCAGCCACGCTGTCCGTGCCATCACCAGCAAGGGCCGCCAGCTCCGTGTCCTCGTCGCGCCCCTCCGCAGGCCGGCCATGAGCCTGCCCGGCCGTCGCGCACAGCAACCCGCGCAGCTTCAGCCTCGCCGCCGACACCCCGCTCTCCGCGCCAGCGAGAACGGCGATCAGCGGCCTGACCGGCTCAGCCCGCCGCGCGGCGTCGAGGACAGCGGCCCGTTCGTCGTGGCGCTGCGTGGTGGCCTCGTGCTTGCGCAGGCGCGCGCGGGCGTCCGCGAGCCGCGCGAGCAGCCCGGCCCGTGTCGTCGCTGACTGCTCGGCCGCCTGCGCCCCGGTCACCTGCGTCGGCGGCGAGCTCGAGCGCACTCTCGGAGCCGGCGAGTCCGCGCGGCCAGCTCGCCGCTGACCTGCTTGAGCCTGACGGCGCGATCAGCGGCGGGCAGGACGAGCAGCTCTCCGCGCAGGTCACCGTCGAGCCCGGCGGCCTCGGCCGCGGCCGAGACGGCGGTGCTCACCTCTGCCTCGGCGCGCTGGCGCGCGCGGATCGCCTCGGCCCGGCGGTGATCGAGCTCGGCGGTGATCGCGTCGTAGAATTGCGTGCCGAAGAGCTTGGTCAGCAGCGCCCGCCTCGTGTCGTCATCCGAGCGCAGGAACCTGGCGAACTCCCCCTGCGGCAGGAGCATGACCTGGGTGAACTGCGCCAGGTTGAGCCCGACCGCCGTGGTGACCGCCTCGCCGACCTCGGCCTTGTTGCTCGACAGGCTGACCCACCGGCCGGCTTGCTGCCGCTGCAGATGGACCCGCATCGGCTCGGTCGTGTACCCGTGGCCGCGTCGCTTCAGCCGCTGGTGCTCGGGCACCCGGTCGAGCAGGTAGCGCACCCCGTCGATCGAGAACTCCAGCCGCACCTGCGGCTCGACCTCGGGGTCGGCGAAGTCCGAATGCAGCCGGTCGGCGGCCGATTCCTAGCCCGGCCAGCCCGCCGTAGAGCGCGAACGTAATGGCGTCGAGAATGGTCGATTTCCCCGCGCCGGTCGGGCCTTCCAGCAGGAACAGCCCTCCGCCTGGCGAGCCGGTCGAAGTCGAGTTGCTGCGGCTTGGCGTAAGGGCCCGAAAGCCTGAAGTTCCAGGCTGTGCAGCCGCATTCAGGCGGCCGCCCTGGTCGCCGGCCGCATCGAGCGAGCCATCCTCAGCGGCCTTCACGGTCTCGACGACTTCGGCCAGCACGGCCCGCTGCTCGTCGTCAGGCTGGCCGCCGCTGGTGAACTCGACGAACATCGCGCAGATCTCGGCCGGATCGGCCGTCTCGCGCCATTCCGCAGGTCGGCCGCGGCCGTAGTCAGCTCGCCTTCCGGGGCGAACTCGAGCACGAGCGTATGCGGCCATTGCTCGCGCAGCCGCTCCATCGGCGAAGCCGGGCGGACGGTGTCGGTCAGTACCGCCTTGACCCAGGCGTCGGCCGGTCCGTCATCAGCTCGGTGCGAGCAAATCTTCCAGCTGGCCCCGCACTGCCTGAGCTTGCGCGGGCACCGGCGCGGGCAGCAAGGTCGTGGTCACCGCACCGGCCGCGTCGATTTCGGCCAGCGTCACCGACTTGGCTGATGACGCTCGGAGAACGAGAACGCCAGCGGGGATCCGCTGTACCCGGACGCAGCCAGTGCCGCTCCGCGCGGCCGGACGTTCTGCTGGCCATGCAGATGGCCGAGCGCGACGTAGTTCAGGCCAGCGAACACCGACGCCGGGAGTCAGCCACGCCTCCGACCCTGAGGTCCCTTTCTGAATCGCAGGTCATTGCATTGGTGACCAGACGCATGCGCTGCGACCACGACCGCCCGATCCCGCGGCCGGCCGCGTCCGCGCGGATCAGCGCGGTCGGCGGCGGCCAGCACCGCAGCGTGCGAGCGCTCCGCGCTCAACTCGGCCATCGACCGCGTCGGGCAGCAGATACGGGATGCCGTAGATGGCTACCTCACCGTGCTCGTCGGCGATCACCACCGGCCGGGCGATGTCGGCGACGCTCGGTACGGAAATGCACGCCCGCTAGCTCGCTGAGCCTCGAGCCGAATCCCAGCCTCACCGCCGAATCGTGGTTGCCGCTGGTCAGCAGCACGGGAATGCCCGCTGCGGCGAAGCCGCGCAGCGCCTGGTCGAGTACGGCAACAGCGTCGACCGGCGGCACCGCCCGGTCGTAGATGTCACCGGCCACCACAACCGCGTGACCCGTGCCTGATCGACTCATCCAGCAGCCAGTCGAGGAACTTCGCCTGGGCGTCAAGCAAATCCGCGCCGTGCAGGGTCCGGCCAAGATGCCAGTCCGAAGTATGGATCAGTCTCATTGGCGCATCGTTTGCATTTGCGGCCTCCGGCACGACTGTTGTCGCATTACTCGCTTGTCGCGGGTGGGGAAGACGTGCTCCAGGCCGCCTGCCGAAATCATCATGCCGGGCGCTGTGAGCCTTTCCTCGCTATTGGTGATCACCGGCGTGTCGTGGCGGTAGCGCCCGCGATCCGGCGGCGTGCTTGTATTACTCTCGTGACCTCTAGCGATACTCCGCCCAGACCCCGGACACGGGCAGCCCGACGAGGAAGAACGGCATCGGCTAACCACGCTGTCTGGGCTCGCGGCCTTGTCGCTGGACGCGCTGTCGTCCGTGGCCTACGGGCCCGAGGCGATCGTGGTCGTTCTGGTCGCGGCTGGAACCGTCGGCCTTGCATATACCCTGCCAGTCACCCTCGCGATCGTGATCTTGCTCACCGTGCTCGTGATCTCCTACCGGCAGGTCATCGAGGCGATCGCGATCGTCATCGTCTCCGGCCTGCTCAGGAGCCACCCGGTCGTCGCGCCGGAGCGGCATCTGCTCACGCCCAGCACACCGAGCTCGGTCGGCGCCCTGCTCGGAGTGATGCTGATCGGACTGGCGATATTGATCAGGAAGTACCACGTCACGCCCGCGCCGAGGGAAACCGTGCTGGCCCAGCTCGCCGCCGACGGCGTCGGCAAGGGCTTCATGTTCTACGTCATCCAGCTGATCACCACCGTGCTGCTCGGCCTGGCCGCGAACACCTCCTTTGGCGGGCTGCCCGTGCTTGCCTCCCTGCTGGCCAGGGACAATTTCCTGCCGCACCTGTTTTTCCTGCGCGCCGACCGGCAGGTGCACAGCTACGGCGTGCTGGTGCTGGCCATGTTCGCCGCGATCTTGCTCGTGCTTTCCAGAGGCAACACCCAGCGGCTTGTGCCGCTCTTCGCCATCGGGGTATTCGTCGGATTCACGCTGTCCCAGACCGGAATGGTCAGGCACTGGCGCGAGCAGCGCAGCTCCGGCTGGGCTGGCCGCGCCACCATCAACGGCATTGGCGCGGTCCTGACGTTCGCCGCCCTCGTCATCGAGCTGATCAGCAAGTTCACCGAAGGCGCCTGGCTGGTCGGCACTCGTCGTGCCGCTGCTCGTGCTGATGTTCTCCCGCGTGCATGCGACCTATGACGATCGGCACGCTGCTGGAGCTCGGCCAGCTGCCGGGCAGCCCGAGCCTCGAGCGCCCTCGTCGTTGTCCCGGTCGGCGGCATCTCGCGGCTGACCCAGGAGGGCATCTCCGCCGCCCTGTCGCTTGGCGACGAGGTGCTCGCCGTGACGGTCTCCTACAACGATCCGGACGACGAGGCCGTCGATACCAGGCTGCGCGAGCAATGGGACGAGTGGAATCCCGGCGTGCGGCTGATCACGCTGCACACGGTCACCGCTCGCTCGGGCCGCCGATCGTCGAGTACCTGCGCCATCTAGAAGCCACCGACCGCTACCACCGCATCGTGGTGCTCATCCCCGAGGTCCAGCCGGCCAGGCCATGGCAGCGCATCCTGCACAACCAGCGCGGTTTCGTGCTGGACCGGGCCATCCAGAAGGGCACGGTCAACGTCGTCATCTGCCGCCTGCACTTCCAGCTAGCCACCTGGTCCCCGCCACCACGCTAATTTCCGTAATCATGATCCGAGGCATGACCACGGAGATTTACGCAGGTCATGGAGGCTGTCGGGTGATTTTTCCTGTGACTCGGTCGGGCGGATTCGTTGCCGGGCACGGCGCGTGAGGCGGCGTGAGCAACGTGGCCCTCCCTGTTGCTGTTGCGGGCCAGGCGGCGTGAGCAACGTGGCCCGCCCTGTTGTTGTCCCCGCAGCATCAGGGAGGGCCGCGTTGCTGTTGCCGCGGGCCAGGAACAACAACGTGGCCTTCCTGATGCTGTCCCGCCCCGCCCCGCCCCGGCCGGGCTCCGGATCAGGTGGCTGGCGGCTGTCTCACGGGCGCCACGTGCATCAGGGGTCACCGGGCATGGCCGCCGGCCCGCGCGGCACGCGAGATTTCCCTTATCACGCAGCACGGACGGGCGGTCGTCGCGCCCCGAACGTTCTTCACAGCGCAGGCGACCTAACGGAAACCGCTAGACAGAATCACGGGAAAAGCCACCGACAGCCTCCAGGGGCAGGGGCAGGTTCCGTGATCCTCCGGCACCTCGCACTCACCCCGCAACCTGAACTCCCATAACCAACAGGATCATTGAATGTGGACCCGGGTAGGAGAGGCCAGGGGTGAAAATGGCGGAAACAGGTGAGGCACGGCGGCGATTCGCGTCCGCGCGAGTGGCGCGGCTCACGACGGTCTCGGTCCAGGGGCGGCCGCACGTCGTGCCGTGCACCTTCGCCGTTGACGGCGACCTCATCTATACCGCCGTGGACCACAAGCCGAAGTCGACGACCAACCTGCAGCGGCTGCGAAATATCAGGGCTCATCCGCGCGTGGCGATGCTGGCCGATCATTACGACGAGGACTGGTCAGCGTTGTGGTGGGTGCGCGCAGACGGGGACGCGTCGATCCTTGAGGCCGGGCCGCCATGGCCAGCGCCGATCGACCTGCTGGTCGCCCGGTACCCCCAGTACGAGGCGCAGCGGCCCGGCGGTCCGGTCATCGTCGATCAGAGTCGACCGCTGGGCGGGCTGGTCGCCGGGCTAGCGATTACAGGTTTGCCACCGCAGGAATCACCCGGTCGCCGATGATCTCGAGCGGAGTGATGTCCCAGACGTTGGCGACCGCGCCGATAGCCGTATCGAAACCCAGCTCCGCGAGCGAGCCAAGCTGGTCCACGATCTCGCTGGCCTTCTCGCCATTCGGTCCGGGATCGAAGATGAAATAACACGACTTCCGGATCTCGTCGTAGACGCGCCCTTCCGCATCGCAGTGCTCGCGCAGCACGTCCAGCTTGCGCGCGAGATCCGGTCCCGGGAAGAGGTTGCACGCCTGGGCGTAGCGCGCCACGAACCGCAGCGTCTTCCGCTCGCCGCCGCCGCCGATCATGATCGGCGGATGCGGCGTGGACAACGGCTGCGGATGGTTGAGCGGCCTGTCCAGGTCGTAGTGCTGCCCGCGGAACGGCGAATCGTCGTCCCGCCACATCTGCAGGCAGATCTGAAGTGTTTCCTCTAGCCGCTCAAAACGCTCCGCGACCGGCGGAAACGGTATGCCGAGTCCCTTGGACTCCTCCTCGTTCCAGGCCGCGCCAATGCCAAGCCAGGCGCGCCCGCCCGACAGCACGTCAAGCGTAGTGATGATCTTCGCGAGCACGCCGGGATGACGGTAGATCGCCCCGGTCACCAGGGTGAGCAGCTTCGCGCGCGACGTGCACGCGGCCAGGTAACCCAGCGTGGTGTACGCCTCGAGCATGTCGTTCTCCACCGGCCCCGCGACCGGTATCTGAAAGAAGTGATCCATCACGCTGACGTACTCGAACCCGGCATCGTCAGCCGCCCGGGCAACGGCAGCCAGTTCCGCGCCAAGCCGAGCAGGGCCACCGGGCCAGTTGAAGTCAGGAACCTGCAATCCGACATGCATGCGAACAGGCTAACCCCATGCCCTGTGGCTACATGCTCATAACGGCTAGCGCAGGTGCAGGTTCACTCCCAGCAGCAGCAGCCACCACAGGAAAACCGCCAGCAGCCCCGAGCCAATCACCTTCAGCCAGCCGATAGTGATGTAGTGACGACTGACCGCGACGATAATGCCCACCACGATGTAGATCAGCCCGACGAGGCTGATCGAGATTCGCTTGTTCACGGGTGTTGCTCCGATCTCACTGCGCGCCTGCCGAGCGCTATGTCACCCGATAAAGCAAAATCAACCCGCTTCGGGCCAAAATTCTGCTGAACACGGCTGCGGAGCCACGGGTCCGACTGGCGCTGGCAGGGCTCCGGAGGCTAGGACTTGACGAGGCGGGAGACGGCCTCTGCCGCCTCCTTTACCTTCTGCTCGCCTTCAGGGCCGCCTCGGGCGACGGCTTCGGTGACGCAGTGGCTGAGGTGATCTTCGAGCAGCCCGAGAGCGACCGACTGCAGCGCCCGGGTGACCGCTGCCACCTGGGTGAGGATATCGATGCAGTAGACATCTTCGTCGACCATGCGCTGCAACCCGCGTACCTGCCCCTCGATGCGGCGCAGGCGCTTGCGGTAGGCGTCCTTGTCCTGGCTGTATCCGCGCATGCCTGACCTTACCTGGCCAGTGCCTGGTCCGAGGCAAGCGCCGGCACAGAAACGATCCCGAACCTGGCCAGATTGGCGAGCCTTAAGAAACCTCGCATATTTGCCGCGAGCGAGGGTAGCTTGCGTCGCCACAGGCAGAGTGCGCCCGTAAGCGCCTGCTTGTCCGTTAGCGAAGGAGTGATTTGAGATGGCTGGAACGCTCCGTGTCAGCAGGAGCCGTGGTGCCTTCAGCGGAGTGCTGCTCATCCTGCTCGGCCTCTGGGGCGGGCTGATCCCGCTGGTCGGACCGTACCTGCACTACGCGTACACCCCCGACAAGGCCTGGACGGTTACCTCGGGACGGATCTGGCTCGAGTTCCTGCCTGGCGCGGTCGCCATCATCGGCGGCGCTACGGTCGTGGCAAGCAAATTGCGCCCGTGGGCGATGCTCGGCGCGTCGCTGGCGGTAGCAAGCGGCGCCTGGTTCGCGTTCGGCACCGCGATCACCAACCTCCTGATGAAAAATTCGCCGGTGCCAGGGACTGCGGTCGGCGGGTCAGTGGCGCGGGCACTTGAGCATTTCGGGTTCTTCACCGGTCTCGGAGCCGTGCTCATCTTCGTCGGGACGATCGCGCTTGGCCGCCTGTCGATCATCTCGGCTCGCGATACGCGCAGTGCCGAGCGGGCAGCCCGAGCCGACCTCGAGGCGGCTAGGTCCAGCGCCGACGCAGGTGACGTGACTTCGCTGCCCGCCGGCACCGATGCCGATACCGTGCCCACCCCGGCCCTGGCAAAAGGCCCGAGGAAGACTCCGGTGGCCACCCTGATCCGCCGGGCGAGCCGCGACAAGTCCGACAGCCAGGACGAGGACAGCGGTTCAGGGTCCGTCTCCCGGGACCGGGTGACCTCGGGCAGCACCCGAAATTAGCTGAGAAATTGAGCAAGGGTCCGGTCAGGTATGGCCGGGCCCTTTGCGAACGGCCGGTAGTTCGATAGGACTGACAGGAGCGGCACGTTGCCCGGGCCGCGACGGAGCTTCCTAGGCAGGCCGGATGCGACAACCCGCTTGTTTGCGCTTTACTTGAGTCCGACTTGCGAATACTTGATCTACTAGACCGACAACGCCGGTCACTAACGTCTTTTCACATAACAATACGATACGTTCCGTTTTTAGATCTGAGGTAGGCTGAGGACTCATGGGAACCCCTGGGATTCCAGCGCGGCTAAGGAAGATCGCGTCCGTCGCCGGCCCAGGCTCTAGTCAGCATGACCAGCCTCAGCCGGTGCTGGTAGGGCAGGTAGGCCCTAACCCAGCCGCAGAGGCGGATGCGCGCGACACCCGCCAGCGAAGCGCCCGGGTCAGCGGCACGGGCATGGCCGCGGCGAAGGTCCAGAGCAGCGACCCGGACCAGACACTGCCGCCCAAACGAGGCACTACCAGGGGCACGCGCCCTAGGCGAGGCCGGCCGCGCAGTGAGCGTGCTGATCGCGACATCTTGCTCGCGACGCTTGATGTCCTCGCCGAGAAGGGCATGGGCGGGCTGTCCATCGAGGAAGTCGCGGCCCGGGCCGGGGTAGGCAAGACCACCATCTACCGGCGCTGGTCATCACGGGGAACGCTGGCACTCGACGCCTTTCTTGCCGAATTCGAAGGCCAGCAGGCGCTACCTGATACCGGAAGCTTCGCGGGAGATCTCAGGGCGGCGCTCAACTCGTGGGTGAGCGCGGTGTCGGGAACGAGCGCCGGCAAGCTGCTCGTCGGTCTCATCGCCGAGATCCAGCAGGATCGGAATCTGGCAGCGGCGTGGCAGGATCAGGTCATCGCACCGCTGCGGGCACAGTATTCGATCATGCTTGACCGCGCGATCAACCGCGGCGAGATCCCGGCTCTGACCGACGCCGGAGTAGTGCTCGACCTGGTGTTCGGCGCGTGCTACTACCGGCTGCTGCATGGCCACCGGCCGCTGAACGAGCAGTTCGTCAACCAGGTGGTCGGCGTCGTTGCGGCTGGTGTCGGCGCCACCACGAACTTATCCCGCGAGCCCTGCGGCAGCGTTGCTGACCTCGATCAGACGGGAATAGTGAGCAGCGTGCTGCCGTGCACGACATCGACCTTGATCGAGGCTAGGTCATTGACGTTGATCGAGGTACCGCCCTCGATCAGCAGGTCAGCCGGATGCCCGGGGACGCCATAGCCGGCGGCCGGTACAAGCCAGCCCACCATCACCCGCTGCTCGCCTGTCTTGGACACGGCGATGAGCTCGCAATCGAGCGGGCCTTTGACGCGCCCTAGCTCAAGGGTGACCTGAGTGCCCCACGGCTTGGAAACCAGGCCGACGGTGCCCGTGATGCCGGTAGCCGAGTTCGTCGCCTTATGCAGGACGCCGGTCAGCAGCGGGCCGGAGGCCGCCGGAGACGATGACCGCGGCAACGCGAAGGCGCCCGTCGCAATGCCGATCGCGAGCAGCACCAGGCACGCGGCGACGGCGAGCACGGCCCGCTGCCTGATCCTGCGACCCTGCGCTCGAGCCCGGCGGCTGACAAGGTCAGCTATCGCCGTGTCATCCGGTCGCCTTCATCCGGTTCATCGGCGGCGAGTTCAGGCTTGCCGATGCCGTCGAAGAGATCGGCCATTGCGGAGAACTCGGCAAGCTCGGCCGCGCAGGAGCCGCATTGGGCCAGGTGAGCTTCGAAGTCAAGCTTGTCCGTAGGCTCGAGCAAGCCGAGCGAATAGGCCGCCACATCGGTGTGCTCGAAGCTCATAGCGACACCCCTCGTTCGGCCAGGACAAGCTTCAGCGCGCGAAGCGCGTAGTAGACCCGCGATTTGACGGTGCCCACCGGAATCCCGAGCACGTCAGCCGCCTCATTGACGGTGCGATCGCTCAGGATTGTCGCGTTGATCACTTGCCGGTGAGCTGGCGACAGAACCCGCAAGGCATCCGCGACGATGACACTGCGCAGAACGTCGTCGGTCAAGTCGGTGACCGACGCCTTATCCAGCTTGTCCTCCCCCGTCTCGGGCGGCCGCGCATTCTTCCTGCGCTGCTCGTCAATCACGATACGCCTGGCCACGGTCGCGAGCCAAGGCATGAGAGAAGGGGCATCCGGGTCGAACTGGTCGCCCAAACGCCAGGCCCTCAGCATCGTTTCCTGGACGATGTCCTCGGCGTGCTGCCGGTCACCCGCAGTGAGCCGCAGCACGAACGCCATCAGCGGCGACCAGTACTGGCGGTAGAGGTCGACGGCAAGCCGATCGTCGTCCCTGGCTTCGCCTCCGAACGTGCCCGCGACCCAGTCCGCGACGCGCTTGCCGGTCCCTCGCCCCGACGCGGGAATCGCCATGGAACAACTCCCGTCCCCGGCCGGACCCGGCTTGCCTGCTGGATCGTATCGCGACAAAGCTAATGGGATAGTTCACGTTTTAGCAGCTTGAAGCGGAAATGCGGATGGTCCCGTGAAAAAGATCCCAGGAAACTCCAAGGGAACTCCCAGAAAAAAACATCGACCGGCACTGAACCATGCCTTCAAGCCGCTGCGTACCCCTGTCCGTCAACCCCGGGCCCGGGAACACAAGCTGCGGCGCCAGAACCGCCGCAACCAAGACAGGAGCCTACCGATCATGAGCCTCATCCAGTCATCCGGCAAGCGATTGTGGACCAGGTCCGCGATCGTTCTCGGGGCTGTCAGCCTGGCTGGCACCGCCGCGCTCTCCATCGGACTCACCGCAGCCGGCGCGTCGCCAGCCAAGGAGCACTCCTTCAGCTTCAAGCTCGTGCCGTCGTCGCCCGCGATCAAGTCCTGCCTCCGGCACGCTTCCGGCAAGGTCACGATCACTCCAGGTGATCTCAATGACACCATGACGGTGTCGGTGAGCGGCATGCCGCCGCACAGCGGCTTCGACCTGTTCGTGATCCAGACACCGAAGGCGCCATTCGGCGTTTCCTGGTACCAGTCCGACGTGCAGACCGGCAAGAACGGCGCCGGATCGGCCACTGTGCGCGGCATCTTCGACTCGGAGACCTTCTCGGTATCGCCGGGCGGCACCGTCACTTTCCCACCGACGCATCAGTGGCACCTGGGCCTGTGGTTTAACAACCCGCGCACTCCGTTCAACATCGGATGCGAAGGCGCCGTCTCCGCACCGATCGTGACTCCGTTCAATGGCGAGCAGCACGCCGGCATTCAGGCCCTGAACACATCGAATTTCCCGATTAACAAGGGCCCGCTCTCGCACGTGCACCGTTAATAGAGAACTAATCCCATAGGGAGCTTATGGCCGGGACGCGAAACGCGTCCCGGCCATAAGCACGCCCTTTCTGAGCATGGCGCGCCCGGTGTGGCTCTTGCTGAGCGGGCCTTGGCTGTTCAGTGGCGCGACTCGGCCGCGCCGGGATCCGGGGCCGGCCGGGGCTAGGGCCGGGACAGCATCAGGGAGGGCCGCGTTGCTCACGCCGCCCGGCACGCCCAGCCGGGTCACGAAAATCCGCGTGACGAAATCGAGGCAGCCACCGGACAGCCTCCCCGAGCTGGGCGATCTTCCGGGATCACGCCTACGGCCATGACTACGGAACATTGATCCGGCCAGACATTGAGGCGGCCTGGCAATCAGGGCACCCCCGGTGCGGGAAGCGGGCACAGGATGCCCCGGACAGTCGACGATACCGCCCGGGGTATGCTGAACAGCGCTGTCCGGGGTAGGTCGCTACCGGCAGGCGCGTTGGGAGGAGCCGGGATGCCACATGAGTGTGGTTCTTTCGGGGTGAGCCGACTGGGTGGTGGCGTGCCCGGGAGGGTTGTCGTGCTCCGGGAGGAGCCAGTTGTCATGTCCGGGAGGGTTCTCGTCCTTGTCGTGGAGGGTTTCCGGGTTCCTGGAGGAGCGTTGTCGCATGAAGGAGGGTTGTCGTCGTATAGTCCGGTCAACTCTCCTAGATGCGGAAACCCTCCTACAGAAACCCGAAAACCCTCCTGCGAGAACAGCCTCACCCCGAAAGAGACAACCCATGCCACATGACGGACCTAGCGCAGTACGTGCTTGCCGCCAGTCCTGGCTCCGTGCTTGCTAGCACCGTGCTTGCTAGCCACGTGCTTGCTAGCCACGTGGTGGCTGGCACAGTGTCTGTTGGCACCGTGCTTGGCGGGATCGGGTCGTCACTGCGCGAGGCGTTCTTCATGTTCTGGGAGACGCTCTGGGCGCTGGTGATCGGCTTCGGCCTGTCAGGAGCGGTACAGGCGTTCGTGCCGCGTGACGCGCTGCGCGCGAAGCTCGGCAATCACCGGCCAGCCGCCGTGGCCAGGGCATCGGTGGTCGGCGCGCTGTCCTCGTCGTGCTCTTACGCCGCCTCGGCGATGGCCAAGTCACTGTTCGCCAAGGGCGCCGACTTCGTCACGTCGATGATCTTCATGTTCGCATCGACCAACCTGGTCGTCGAGCTTGGCATCGTGCTGGTCGTGCTGATCGGCTGGGAGTTCGTCGCCGCCGAGTACGTCGGCGGCATCATCATGATCGCCCTGCTCGCGCTGCTCGGCGGGGTGTTCCTGTCCGGCCGCGGCGGTCGAGCACAGCCGGGCCAAGCTCGACGCCGAGCACGACCACGGCGCGGAGCATGAGCACAGGACCGGCCACGAGCAAGCCGCGGGTCACGAGCACCAGACCGGGCACGGGCATCAGCACCTGGAGACGCGAGCCCGCCCACGAACCCGCACAACCGTGGCGGAAGCGCGATCCGCACCAGGGCGGGCTGGGCCGACGCGGCCACCTACACGATCGCCGACCTGACCATGCTCCGCCGGGAGATGATCATCGGCTATCGGCGTGGCGGGTTTCCTCGCGGTTCTGGTCCCGGTCGCGTTTCTGGCACGCGTTCTTCATCACCGGGCACGGCATCTGGACCAGCATCGAGAATGCGATCGTCGGGCCCGTTCATCGCGCTGATCAGTTTCGTCTGCTCGATCGGGAACGTCCCGCTGGCCGCCGCCCTGTGGAAGGGCGGCATCAGCTTCGGCGGCGTGGTCAGCTTCATCTTCGCCGACCTGATCGCGCTGCCGCTCGTGCTGATCTACCGCAAGTTCTACGGCGGCCCGGCTCGCGCTGCGCATGCTGGCCGTGTTCTGGACCGTCATGGCCGCCGCCGGGCTGATCACCGAGCTGATCTTCAGCGGGGCTGGCCTGATCCCGACCCGCCGCCCGATCCAGATCGTGCCCGAGCACCTGACCTGGAACTACACCACGATCCTGAACATCATCTTCGGCGTGATCTTCGCCGTGCTTTATTCCTGTACCGGAACCGGAGCAAGTTCGGCGGCGGCGATGGGTACGCGATCGACCCGGTCTGCGGCATGCAGGTAGAGAAGTCCGCCGCCCCGCGCCAGGTCAGCATCGACGGGCCAGACCTACTGGTTCTGCTCGGACCGCTGCTGCGACCGCTTCGACGCCACCCCGACCCGCTTCGCATCCGGCCTCCGCCGCGAGCGCTAGCCGCGGATTGCGTTGATCAAGTTGATTACCGCCAGCACGGCCATCGCGGCCGCGCCGATCAGCGTGATCGTCCGGGCCGGGATCAGCCTGAGCAAGCCGCGGCCGCCGGCCAGCGCCAGGGCGGCCACGGCGATCAGCGCCAGCCACGACCCCGACGCCGACCGCGAGCGGGTCGTGGTACTTGGCGGCCAGGTTCACGATCAGGATCTGGGTCAGGTCGCCGAACTCGGCGATGAAGATCACCAGGAAGCTGGTCGACGGCGACCCGCAGGAACGTCGGCGGCGTCTCCTTGTCTTCCTTGATGGCCTCGTCGGCGTCCTTGCGGCCGCGGATCAGCACTACCGCACCGAGCCCGAACAGCACGGCAACGATGATCGAGAGCGCCCGGTGCGGCAGCAGCGTGAGCAGGCTTCCGGCGATGAGGGCGAGCAGGACGTGCACGGCGAACGCGGCCGCGACGCCACTGCATACACGTAGCTCGGCCGGTACTTGCTGCCGAGCATCAGGCTGGCCAGCGCGGTCTTGTCCGGGAGTTCAGCGGGGAATACGAGCGCGAAGGTGGTGGCAGCCGCCGCGAAGTTCACTCAGGCGAGCTTGCCCTATCGACCGCGTCAGCGGCAAACGCGGGTGCCGTCGCGAAGGCCCTGGACCGGCCCTGGATGGTGGACTGGCCTCGGGAGACTGGGCCCGGGCGGACGCAAATCCTTCCCCTCCAAAAAATCTTTTGAGGTGATGTCGATCTGGGACGCTGGCGTTCGACGCATGGGCGAGAAAGCCGAAGCTGCGGCGGTCGCGGACCGCCGCCGGACATCAGGAGATGCGATGCGATTCCTCGGATACACCCTGGGCGACCCGAACACGCGATTCCCGCCGCCGGACCCGGCGATGTACGAGAAGATGGGCGCGTTCGTGGCCGAGGCCACCCAGGCCGGCGTGCTGCTGGCGACCGGCGGCGTGAAGCCGCCCGCGAGGCCACCAAGGTCAAGTACGCCGATGGCGAGTTCACCGTGCTTGACGGCCCGTTCTCCGAGGCCAAGGAGCTGATCGGGGGCTGGGCGCTGATGGAGGTGCGGGACAAGGCCGAGGTGATCGAGTGGACCAAGCGGTTCCTCACGATCGCCGGCGGGGGCGAGACGACCCTGCGCGAAGTCGAGGGCGGCTGACCTGGACCGGCCATGACCGGGCTGGCGTACGCGGCCCGGCAGCGATCTCACCAGACGCTGCTGGGCCGCTTCGCCTTTGCCCCTAGGGTGACGTTGTGGGGGATACCGAGGTCCAGCACGCTGTCGAGACCGTGATCCGGCTGGAGTCGGCTCGGCTGATCGCCGGGCTGGCCCGGTATGCGGGCGGCGATCTTGACCTCGCCGAGGAACTCGCCCAGGACGCGGTCGTCGCGGCGCTCGAACAGTGGCCGCGCAGTGGCGTTCCGATTAACCCAGGCGCCTGGCTGATGACGGTGGCTAAGCGGAGGGCGGTCGACCAGTTCCGCCGGAATCGGGAGCTGGAGCGCAAGTACGCCGAGATCGGGCGGGTGCTTGAGGCCGACGATGGCGCGGACGACGGCACGGCCGGGTTCGACCGGGCCATCTCCGAGGAGATCGAAGATGACCTGCTGCGGCTGATCTTCACCGCCTGCCATCCGGTGCTGCCAGTCCAGGCCAGGGTCGCGCTCACCCTGCGCCTGCTCGGCGGCCTGACCACGGCCGAGATCGCACGCGCTTACCTGGTGCCCGAGCCCACGATCGCGCAGCGCATCGTCCGGGCCAAGAAGACGCTGTCCGCCGCGCACGTCCCGTTCGAGACCCCGGACCGGCGCGCAGCGGCCAGCCCGGCTGGCCTCAGTGCTCGAAGTCATCTACCTGGTCTTCAACGAGGGCTACTCGGCGACGGCCGGCGACGACTGGACCCGGCCCGGGCTCTGCCAAGAAGCGCTGCGGCTCGGGCGGCTGCTGGCCCAGCTCGCGCCGGACGAGCCCGAGGCGCACGGGCTGGCGGCGCTGATGGAGATCCAGTCATCGCGGCTGGCGGCCCGCGCCGGGCCGAACGGCGAGCCGATCCTGCTGCTTGACCAGGACCGGTCGCGCTGGGATCAGCTGCTGATCGGGCGCGGGCTCAGGCCGCCCTGGCCCAGGCAGTCGACCTTGGCGGTGAACGCGGTCCTTACGTGCTGCAGGCGTCGATCGCCGCCTGCCATGCGCGGGCCTACCGAGCCGAGGAGACCGACTGGGCGCAGATCACCGAGCTGTACGGGGTACTGGCCGAGGTCATGCCGTCGCCGATCGTCGAGCTTAACCGGGCGGTGGCGCTGGGGATGGCGTTCGGGCCCGAGGCTGGGCTGGCTCTGGTCGACCAGCTGGCCGCCGAGCCCTCGTTGCGCGGATACCACCTGCTGCCGAGCGTGCGCGGTGACCTGCTGATGAAGCTCGGGCGCGCGGCCGAGGCGGAGGCCGAGTTCCGGCGGGCGAGCGGCTTGGCGAGCAACGCGCGGGAGCGCGAACTCACCGCGCGGCGGCGCCCATCGGACGCCGGGCGGCTCCGCCGGATCTTGACCGCTAGGCTTTGCGAGCTCAGTCGGGTAGACTTGATTTCGAAAATCTGTTCTACTGGACTCATGAGTGAAGTAACCCGTCCGGACTGGTGGTCGTTTCCGGTGCAGTGCCCGCCGGTCATCAGTGGGGGCCAGGCCGGGTGATCGTGAGCTGGTCGCCGTGCGACTGCCCAGGAGCACTGAGTCACCCAGGCAAAGGCCATCAGTGCGTGCGCTGCGGCACGCGCGGCTGCACGGCCGCCTGGTATCACGCCCAAGCACGGCTGGCCGCGCAGACAGCCCGGCTGAAGCCGGGGCGAGCGGCTAGCAGGCCGCTGATGACTCGCGGCGCGCACCGCGCGGCCTGCCAGACTACCGACCATGCAGACGCTGGTCGCCGATCATCCGCTCATCGCCCATAAGCTCACCACGCTCCGCGATGTCCACACCGAGACCCCTGTGTTCCGCAGCCTGACCGACGAACTCGTCACGCTGCTCGCCTACGAGGCCACGAGCGACATCAAGGTCGAGCAGGTCACCGTGCACACGCCGGTCGCCTCGGCCCAGGGCGTCAAGCTATCCAGGCCGACCCCGCTGGTGATCCCCGTGCTGCGGGCGGGCATCGGGATGCTCGACGGCATGACCAGGCTGCTGCCCAAGGCCGACGTCGGCTTCGTCGGGCTGGCCAGGGACGAGGAGACGCTCGTCGCCTCCACCTACGCGACCAGGCTGCCCGCCGACCTGACCGGGCGCGACACCTTCGTGCTCGATCCGATGCTGGCGACCGGCGGAACGCTGGAGACCGTGTTCGGCATGCTCGCCTCGCGCGGAGCGGCGTCGCTGACCGCGATCTGCCTGCTCGCGGCCCCCGAGGGGATCGCGCGGGTCCACGAGGCGTTTCCCGACGACTTCCCGATCCCGGTCAAGGTGGTCACGGCCGGGCTCGACGAGCGCCTGAACGAGCGCGGCTACATCGTGCCCTGGCCTGGGCGACGCCGGCGACCGCCTCTTCGGCGCGATCTAGCTGGGCTTAGCCTGGCCGCTGGCCTGAGTGCTGCACGATGCCGCTGGTGATCAGCGCCCAGTGGCCCAGGCCCTCGCCCTTCCTGTAATGCCTGGTCACGTCTGTGCCCACGATCGTCTTGTTCGCCGCGACCACATCCTGGAATCCAAGGAGCTGGTAGGTCCGAGGGTTGATGACCAACTCGGTCCGGTCCCACCCCTCGATCGTCATGGACAGGCCGATGCCATGTCGGCCGAGGAAGTCGGTCGCCGATGGGTCGAAGTGCACGGATGGCAGGCCGACCAGGATCTTGTAGAAGGTGGCGAGCAACTGTGGTGGCAGCACGGTGTTTTCCATCAGGTATTCGATGGCTTCGAAGATGCCCTGGTCCCCTGGATCCATGATCCGCGAGTCAGGCGGGGTGCTGTTGTTCGTTACGATCACCGCCTTCAGCTTGGCGGGATTTGTCGGCAGTGATTCTAGATAACGGTAGGTCCAGGTCGGCCAGCTGGCTATCCCTATTCCGCGGTCACTGGTCGTCCACATCTTGCCGCGCCAGATCGTGGCCGATTTACTGCGATCAAGCCTGACCCACGTCTCAGTTCCGTGTCCGCCGATACGCAGCAGGGTCTTCATGTACGACCACTCGTGTGGCCCGGGCAGGGGGTGCTGAGCTTGCGCGACCTTCGTGGAGTAGGCCACAAGCTGCGCCTCGGTCCTGGCGATACCCACGCTCGGCATCGCCTGCGCCGACGCGCCGCCCTGATGGGCGGATATCGGACCTGAACCAGGCGCCCGCGTCAGCGACGGCACCACGATCAGCGCGGCGGCGGCAACCGAAACGACAGTCACGCCGATGCCAGCCACGATCAGGCGCTGCCTCGGCGCCCGCCCGGATGCCCGCCTGGGTGCCCGGCTCGACGCGACCGGGCCGGCGCTGAACGCCGCCGTGAGTACCCGCTCGGCCTTGGCTAGCTCGGGACCGGACCGCACCTGTGCTCGCAGCTCGGCCACCGCGTCGAGTTCATCAGATTGAGTCATTGCCATCGTCGTCCTTTCCCTCGTTCGCTGCCTCGCCGGTGCTGGCGAGCGCGATCCTGAGCCTGGATCTAGCTCGATTCATCCGGGACCTGACCGTGCCTTCCGGCACGCCGAGCGCCTCGGCGACCTGGTCGTAGGTCAGCTCGGCCCAGGTCACGAGCAGGACCACATCACGCTGAGCTGGGTTCAGCCCGGCGAGCGCGCCGGCGACGGCGCGGCTGGTCTGGATGGCGGCGAGCCTGGCCTCGGCCAGGTCAGCCGCCGACTCGGTCACCGGATCGACACCGGTCCGCTCCAGCGCCCTGAGCTGGCGCTCCTCATCGCGATAGCAGCGGCGGATCAGGTTCGCGGCGATGCCGTGCAGCCACGGCCGGGAATCGGGCAGGCTCAGGTCATAGTCGCCGCGCTGCCGGAACGCCGCGAGGAACGTGTCAGCGACGACGTCCTCCGCCAGGTCACGCCCCAGCCGGCGGGTCACGTACCGGCCGATCTCAGCGGCGTGCCGCTGGAAGATCACGGCGAACAGCTCAGGCTCGGCGCGCGACCGCTCGATGATGTCCCAGTCGGGGCACCGAGCGGCGGGCGGGGCAAGCGTCCCTTCGGAAGCACCGGATTTCGTTGTCACGCCTGTACTTGCCCGAACGGCCGTCGGTAGGTCCCCCTACTCGGCCTGCGCCGAGCCTGGTCAGATTCCGACGGGGTGCCAGACCGTCTTCGTCTCGAGGAACGCCAGCATCCGCCTCGGCGTCGGCGCCGCGGCCCAGTCCTCTTCCCGGCAATACACCCGCTTGACGTTGGCCGCCGCAAGCCGCTCCAGCTCGGCCCGGCTCGAGGCAACGGCACCGGTGAGGTCGATCGCGTTCACATCGAAGTGACCTGCGAGCACGGGTGCGAGTTCGGCCATCCGGCCGGTCAGCACATTGACGACGCCGCCGGGCACGTCCGAGGTGGCGAGCACCTCCGAGAGCGTGATGCGCAGGTAGCGGACGCGTCTCGCTGGCGACGACCACGGCAGTATTGCCGGTCGCGATGACCGGGGCGATCACGCTGACCAGCCCGAGCAGGCTCGAATCGGGCGGCGCGAGCACCGCGACCACGCCGGTCGGCTCCGGCACGCTGAAGTTGAAGTACGGCCCGGCGACCTGATTGGCCGCCGCCGGCGACCTGCGCGACCTTGTCCGGCCAGCCCGCAAACCAGACCCACCGGTCAATCGCGTCAGCGACCGTCCGCCGCGCACTCCCGCAGAAACCCCTTCAGCCTGAATAACTTCCTCGGCGAACTGCCCGGCCCGACCCTCAATCATCTCGGCGACTCGGTAAAGCACCTGCCCCCGGTTATAAGCGGTAGCCCCGGACCACTTCCCCCACGGCCGCCGAGCCGCCACAACAGCGTCCCGCGACATCCTTCCGAGACGCCAGCGCCGCATAAGCCAGCAACTCCCCCGTCTTAGCCGACATGCACAGGATAAGACCGCCCAGACTCAGACCGGGGAAACGCCCCGCCGACATAAAGCTTGTAAGTCTTCCGCACCGAGACCCCCTGACCACCAGCACCGGCTGCCACGAGCCTCTGCGCTCTCCGCGCTCAGCCGGACGCGGCCTCTGAGCGCCCTTAGCGCCCTTCGAGCCAGTCTTTGCAGTCACCCGGGTCTCGGGCGAAGCCTCAGCAGGCACGCCGCCGGATGACGGCTCGTTGGCCGCGCGTTCAGTCACGGCCGGCGAGTCGTGTCCGTCGGCTCTTCCCCGCCGGGTCTTATTTCTTTCTCAGACATCCAAGTACGCAGCCAGCCCGTGCCGGCCGCCCTCCCGCCCGAACCCGACTCCCGGTACCCGCCGAACGGACTAGCCGGGTCGAACCTGTTGAACGTATTAGCCCAGACCACGCCAGCCCGCAGCCGCTGCGCCATCCACAAGATCCGGCTGCCCTTCTCCGTCCACACCCCGGCGGACAGCCCGTACGGCGTGTTGTTCGCCTTCGTCACGGCCTCGTCCGGCGTGCGGAAGGTCAGCACCGACAGCACCGGCCCGAAGATCTCCTCGCGCGCGATCCGATGCGACTGGCTGACCCCGGTGAACACCGTCGGCGCGAACCAGAAGCCGCTTCTCGGGCAGCTCGCACGGCGGCGACCAGCGCTGCGCGCCCTCGGCCTCGCCGGCGGCGGACAGCTCGGTGATCTTGTCGAGTTGCTGGCGCGAGTTGATCGCGCCGATGTCGGTGTTCTTGTCGAGCGGGTCGCCGAGCCGCAGGGTGGCCAGCCGCCGCTCGAGCCGGTCGACCACGTGCTCGGCCACCGACTCCTGCACGAGCAGCCGCGAGCCGGCGCAGCAGACGTGCCCCTGGTTGAAGAAGATGCCGTTGACGATCCCCTCGATCGCCTGGTCGATCGGCGCGTCGTCGAAGACGACGTTCGCCGCCTTGCCGCCGAGCTCCAGCGTGAGCTTCTTGCCGGTGCCGGCGATCGCCTGGCTGATCGCGATGCCGACCTCGGTCGATCCGGTGAACGCGATCTTGTCGACGCCCGGGTGGGCCGACCAGCGCAGCGCCGGTCTCGCCCGCGCCGGTCAGCGACGTTGACCACGCCAGGCGGCAGGTCGGCCTGCTGGCAGACCTGCGCAAGCAGCAACGCGCTCAGCGGCGTGGTCTCGGCCGGCTTGAGCACGCACGTGTTGCCCGCGGCCAGTGCGGGCGCCAGCTTCCAGGCCGCCATCAGCAGCGGGAAGTTCCACGGGATCACCTGGCCGGCGACCCCGAGCGGCCGTCGGCGCCGGGCCGAACCCGGCGTAGTCGAGCTTGTCGGCCCAGCCCGCGTAGTAGAAGAAGTGCGCGGCCGCCAGCGGGATGTCGACGTCTCTGGTCTCCCTGATCGGCTTGCCGTTGTCGATCGACTCGAGCACGGCGAACTCACGGGCACGCTCCTGCAGGATCCGCGCGATCCGGTACAGGTACTTGGCCCGCTCGGCGCCCGGCATCGGCCCCCAGACCTGCTCGTAGCGCGGCCTCGCGGCCGCGACCGCCCGGTCGACGTCGGCCGCGCCGGCCTCGGCGACCTGCGGCGAGCGGCTCCTCGGTCGCCGGGTTGATGGTCGGGAAGGCCCGCCCGCTCGCGGCCGGCCCGAACTCGCCGTTGACGAACAGGCCGTACTCAGGCGCGATCGACACGATCTCGCGTGACTCGGGCGCTGGCGCGTACTCCCAGTCCAGCCCGTCGGCGAGATCCGGGCCGACGGCAAGGCCGGCCGTGGCCGAGGTCACCGCCGCGTGCTTTTTGTCGGCCAAGCCCGCCCTCCTACCCGAATTGTCAGCTAAGGCTAGTCGACCGTGAAGTAATCAGGGCCCGAGTACACGCCGGTCAGCTGCTTGCGGCGCTGCATCAGCAGGTCGTTGAGCAAGCTGACGCGCCGATCCGGAACAGGTCAGGCGTCAGCCACGCCCGGCCGGCGGTCTCGTTGACCAGCACCAGGTACCTGATCGCGTCCTTGGCGGTTCGGATGCCGCCGGCCACCTTGACCCCGACCCTGCCGTCCGGACAGCCTGCTCGAAGTCACGCACGGCGGTCGAGCATCACGAGCGCGACGGGCAGCGTCGAGGCCGGGCTGACCTTGCCGGTCGAAGTCTTGATGAAGTCGGCCCCGGCCAGCATCGCCAGCCAGGACGCCCGCGAGACGTTGTCGAGCGTGGCCAGCTCGCCGGTCTCCAGGATCACCTTGAGGTGCGCCGCCCCGCAGGCCTCCTTGACCGCGCGGATCTCCTCGTAGACCTGGCCGTACCGGCCGGCCAGGAACGCGCCCCGGTCGATCACCATGTCGATCTCGTCGGCCCCGGCCGCGACGGCGTCGGCGACGTCGGCCAGCTTGACCGCCAGCGACGCCCGCCCGGACGGGAACGCCGTCGCCACCGACGCCACCGCCACCCGCGAGCCCGCGAGCCCAGACTCGGCTAGCGCCGCCTTCGCGACGCGCGACGAGGTCGGGGTAGACGCAAACGGCGGCGACGGGCGGCACAGCTGGATCGGCTGGGTCAGGCCTGACCGCCTTGGCGCACAGTCCGCGCACCTTGCCCGGCGTGTCGGCGCCCTTCGAGAGTCGTGAGATCCACCATCGCGACGGCGAGCGTCGAGCGCGGCCAGCTTGGCGTCCTTCTTGATCGACCGGGTGGCCAGCCCGGCGACCCGCCCCTGCGCGCCAACCTGGTCGACCCCGGGCAATCCGTGCAGCATCTGGCGCAACGCCGCGTCCGAGGTAACGCCATCCGCATCGCCAGCCATTCCTTGGCCTGCGACATCACCATCTGAGACTGCAAAACCTGCGCACCCGCCATGTCCGCGATGCTACACAGGTCAGATCAGGCCCAGCCATGGGACATTGACGGCGCTGGAGAGCCATCGTTGGGACATAGCTGGGCCTCGGGTCAGCGGCCGCCCGGCGCACCAGCCCGGGGCGCGACTTCGGGGCCATCGCGGCCGCGAAGCCGGGCTTGATGACCGTGTTGATCAGCTCAAGCCGCTCGTCGAACGGCGCGAAGGCGCTCTTCATCGCGTTGATCGTGAGCCACTGGATGTCGGACCAGCCGTACCCGAACGCCTCGCACCAGGGCGGCGAACTCGACGACAGCGTCACGTCGCTCATCAGCCGGTTGTCGGTATTGACGGTCACCCGGAACGACAGCCGCCGCAGCAGCCCGATCGGATGCTCCTTGATAGACTTCGCGGCCCCCGTGTGCACGTTCGACGTCGGGCACATCTCCAGCGGAGTCCGCCGGTCGCGCACGAAGCTGGCCAGCCGACCCAGCCGCGACCGCGCCGTCAGGCCGGCACGGTGATGTCATCGATGATCCGCACGCCGTGGCCCGAGCCGCTCGGCGCCGCACCACTGCACGGCTTCCCAGATGGACGGCAGCCCGAAGCCCTCGCCGGCGTGGATCGTGATGTGGAAGTTCTCCCGCGCCACGTACTGGAAGGCGTCCAGGTGCCGCGACGGCGGCGAGCCAGCCTCGGCCCCGGCGATGTCGAAGCCGACAACCCCGGCATCCCGGTGCCGCACGGCCAGCTCGGCGATCTCCAGCGACCTGGCCGCCGTCCGCATCGCCGTGAGCAGCGCGTACACCCGGATCCCGCGCCCGGCGCTCCCCTGCGGCGAACCCTTCGAGCACCGCCTCGACCACCTGGTCAAGCGTCGAGCCCGGCGGTGACATGCAGCTCGGGCGCGAACCGCACCTCCGCGTACACCACGCCGTCGGCCGCGAGATCCTCCGCGCACTCAGCCGCCACCCGCACCAGCGCGTCGCGCGTCTGCATGACCCCGACCGTGTGCTGGAACGCCTCCAGGTACAGCTCAAGCTGGCCCCGCTCGGCGGCACTGGTCATCCACCGGCCAAGCTCGGCCGGATCGCGTGCTAGGCAGGCCCCGGTAGCCGGTCTGGCGGGCGAGCTCGACGATGGTCGCGGGCCGCAGCCCGCCATCCAGGTGATCGTGCAGCAGCACCTTAGGGACGTGGCGAATCTGCTCAAGCGAGACGGACACGCCGTCCATTGTCGCCTAACGCGATGCGCTCGATGACGGCAGGCCCGATAACCGGCCGCTCAGGCCCGATCTCGATGCCCCCGGCCAGCGCCTGCCGAGCCGAACGAACCGCGCCGGATCATCGGCCCGCAGCTCGAGCAGCGGCTGCCCGGCTTCCACCCGCTCCCCCGGCTTGGCCAGGCAGATCACTCCGGCCCCCGCGCTCACCGGGTCCTCCTTGCGCGCCCGCCCGGCCCCGAGCCGCCACCCGGCGGTGCCGACCGCCAGCGCGTCGAGTCGCCGCAGCCAGCCGGCCGGACTCCGCCACCACGACCTCGAAGCGCGGCGCGACCGGCAGCGGCGCGTCCGGGTCACCGCCCTGCCCGGCGATCATCTCGCCGGTACTTGGCCAGCGCCCGCCCGTCGGCCAGCGCGGCTGCGGGATCGGCCGTCGATCCCGGCCAGCGCCAGCATCTCGCGCGCCAGCGCCAGCGTGACCTCGATCAGGTCAGCCGGCCCGGCGCCGCGCAGCGTCTTGATCGACTCGGCCACCTCGACGGCATTGCCGACCGCCCGGCCGAGCGGCATGTCCATCGAGGTCAGCAGCGCGACCGTCCTGCACCCCTGACTCAGTACCTAGCCGTACCATGGTCCGCGCCAGTTCCCTGCGCCGGCTCGAGCTCCCGCATGAACGCGCCGCTGCCCGACCTTCACATCCAGCACCAGCGACTGCGTTCCCTCGGCGATCTTCTTCGACATGATCGAGCTGGCGATCAGCGGGATCGACTCGACCGTCCCGGTGACGTCCCGAAGGGCATAGAGCTTCCGGTCGGCCGGCGCCAGGTCGTCCCCGGCAGCCGCGATGACGCACCCGACGGTAGAAAGAAGGTGAACGATATTGCTCGCCGGAGATCTGCGCACTCCAGCCTGGCACGCTCTCCAGCTTGTCGAGAGTGCCGCCCGTGTGGCCGAGCCCACGGCCGGAAAGCTGAGGCACGGCGGCACCGCAACTCGCCACCAGCGGCGCCAGTATCAGCGATACCTTGTCGCCCACCCCGCCGGTCGAGTGCTTGTCCACGGTCGGCACCGGCACCGACGACAGGTCGAGCCGCCGCCCGGTCCCGATCATCGCGTCGGTCCAGGCCCGCAGCTCAGCCGGCCCGCAGGCCCCGGAAAAAGATCGCCATAGCCATCGCCGACATCTGCTCGTCAGCGACCACCCCCACTGGTATAGGCGTCGATCAGCCAGCCGATCTCGCCAGCAGACAGCTCCAGCCCATCCCGCTTAGCCCGAATCAAGTCCACGGCGGCCGAGGGGTTCCGCTTGTCACGGCGTTCCGGCACGGTCGGGGCGCGATGCCGCCTGGACTGACGAGGGAGGAGCGAAGCGACGAGCGAGGAGGGAAGGCGGCATCCGAAAGCGCCCCGACAGGCGGGGGCTCCGGGGTCGCCCCCCGGGCTATCTGGTCACGGCGCTCGGCCAGGTCGGTGCCGGTGAAGGCGTCGGGGAGGAGGTTGCCGAGCTGGCGGGGGCCGGTTTCGCCGTCGAGCAGCAGGCCAGGGCCGCCCGCTTCGAGCAGCAACTGCCTGCACCGGCCGCACGGGACGAGCGGCTCGCCGTCCTCGGCGACCACGCTGACCGCGATCAGCCGGACGGCGCCGGCCGCGTGCAGCGCGCTGACGAGTCCGCACTCGGCGCACAAGGTGAGCCCGAAGGAGGCGTTCTCCACGTTACAGCCGGTGACTACGGCCCCGTTGGCCGCCAGCCCGGCCGCGCCTACCCTCAGGCTCGAATAGGGCGCATAGGCGTTGGCCGCCGCCGCGTTCGCGGCCGCCCGCAGCCCGGGCCAGTCGATGCTCGTGTGTGCTGTTCCGCCAGCCAAGTCCGCTCCGTCATCTCTGCCGCGTGCCGTGGATGGCCGCCTGGCAGCGAGCATGCCTCCTACGTTCCGGGGTGAGGATGTTCCCACTCCGGGCAACAGGCAAGCTTCGAATTGTTATGGTAGCATTGTCCAGTTTGTAACATAATGTAAGCGTCTCGATTTCACAACGGCCCTGTTGCTGCCGTCATATCCCGCTTCCGCAACACTCGTGACGGTAATAGATTCTCGATCATCCCGGGGGGGACTCCGGGTTCTCAATTGGACCATGTCCCCAACATGGGCCTTCGCGGCCGGCCGGGTTCATCCAGGTCGGTGCTGTACTGCGGCGGTATGCCGTCGCCCCCCGCATAGGAGGAACCGTGAGAGGGACAGTCAAGACTGTCGCGGCGCTAGGCTTCGTGGCCCTGCTCGCCGCCGGGTGCGCCAAGCCATCGTCCAGCAGCACGACGACGTCGCAGGTGGCCAAGTTCAAGGCCTGCATGGTCACCGACACCGGCGGCATCAACGACAAGTCGTTCAACCAGGCCTCGTGGGCTGGCGTCCAGGCCGCCCAGACGGCAGAGCCGACAGAAGATCCACGCCCAGTACCTGCCGTCCACGTCATCGGCGGACTACGCCAAGAACATCACCACCTTCGAGGACGCAGAAGTGCGGGATCATCGTCACTGTCGGCTTCCTGATGGGCCCGGCGACCGAGGCGGCGGCGCTAGGCCAACTCCGAAGCAGAAGTTCGCGATCGTGGACTGCTCCTACGCTTCGTTCTGCCTGTCGACAAAGGCTCATCCGCCGATCGCCAGGAACATCGACCAGCTGGTGTTCAACACCGTCCAGGACGCTTTCCTCGGCGGATACCTGGCGGCGGGCATGTCGCAAGACCCACGTGGTCGCGACCTACGGCGGCGACCAGTTCGGCACGGTCACGATCTATGAGGACGGCTTCTGGGACGGCGTCCAGTACTTCAACCAGCAGCACCACGCGAGCGTCAAGGTGCTCGGCTGGAACGAGAAGACCCAGAAGGGCGTCTTTGTCGGCGGGTCGAACCCGTTCGGCGACCAGGCGGCAGGCGCCCGCATCACCAACACCTTCATCAGCTCGGGCGCGGACATCATCTTCCCGGTGGCCGGCGGTGATGGCCTTGGCTCGGCCGCGGCCATCAAGACCGCCGATTCCGGCGGCAAGCACGTGTACATGTTCTGGGTCGACACCGATGGCTGCGTGAGCGCCGCCAGCTACTGCCCGTACTTCATCACCAGCGTGGAGAAGGGCCTGTCCACCGCGGTCAAGACCGCGGTGCTGAGCGCGGCCGACAAGAGCTTCCACGGCGGAACGTTCGTCGGCACGCTCGCCAATGGCGGCGCGGTGCTCGCGCCATTCCACGCGCCCTGGGACACCAAGGTGCCCGCCGCGCTCCAGGCCGAGCTCAAGACCCTCGAGCAGCAGATCGAGAGCGGCAAGATCGTCCCGGCGACCAAGAGCCCGGTGTAACGGGTTCCGTCAGAAGGCACTTTCTCCGGTGAGCGGGCCAGCCTGAGCCAGCCCGCTCGCCGGAGTCAGTGAAGGAGAGGCTGCCGGTTGAAGCTTGAGTTGCGTGGCATCACCAAGCGCTTCGGTGACCTGGTCGCCAACGATCACATCGACCTGGTGGTCCAGCCAGGTGAGATCCGCGCCCTGCTCGGCGAGAACGGCGCGGGCAAGAGCACATTGATGAACGTCCTGTACGGGCTGGTTCAGCCTGACGAGGGCGAGGTGCTGGTCGACGATCGCCCGGTGACCATCCAGCTCCCCGAGGGACGCGATCAACGCCAAGATCGGCATGGTGCACCAGCACTTCATGCTGGTTCCGGTCTTCACCGTGGCGGAGAACGTGACGCTCGGTTCGGAGCGCGTCAGGGGATTCGGCCTGCTTGACCGGGGCCGGACCCGCCGGGACGTGATGGACCTGTCCGAGCGGTTCGGGCTGCGGGTCGATCCCGACGCCTACGTCGAGGATCTTCCAGTCGGCGTGCAGCAGCGGGTGGAGATCATCAAGGCGCTGCTGCGCGACGCCAGCGTGCTCGTGCTCGACGAGCCGACCGCGGTGCTCACTCCCGGCGAGAGCCAGGACCTGTTCCGCATCATGCGCGAGCTGCGCGACGGCGGCAGGTCCATCGTGTTCATCTCGCACAAGCTCAAGGAAGTCCAGGAGATCGCCGACAACGTCACGATCATCCGGCGGGGCAAGGTCGTCGGCGAGCGCCCGCCGTCCACCAGCGACTCAGAACTCGCCGCGCTGATGGTCGGCCGGGCGGTCCAGCTACGCGTTGACAAGACGGCGGCCCGGCCGGATGCCGTGGTCCTCGACGTCGCTGACCTGAACGTGCTGGGCGAGCGCGGCGAGCATTCGGTGCGCGACCTGTCCTTCCAGGTCCGGGCCGGGGAGGTCCTGGGCGTGGCGGGGGTTCAGGGAAACGGCCAGACTGAGCTGTGCGAGGCAATCATGGGCCTGCGGCCGGCGAGCGGGTCGGTCCGCCTCCATGGCCGCGACCTGGGCCGCGCCAGCACCAGGGACAGGCTGCGCGCGGGCATCGGCTATGTGCCTGAGGACCGGCAAGAGGACGGGCTGGTCAGTGACTTCTCGGTAGCCGAGAACCTGATCCTGGACGTCTACGACCAGCCGCCGTACGCGTCAGGCATCGCCCGCAACCTGGACGCGATGCGCGACTCGGCCAAGCGCCTGGTGCAGGACTACGACGTGCGGACCACTTCGACGGCAACCCCGGTCGGAACCCTCTCGGGCGGCAACCAGCAGAAGGTGATCGTCGCCCGCGAGATGGGCCGCGAGATCAAGCTGCTGCTGGCCAGCCAGCCCACCAGGGGCCTGGACGTAGGGTCGATCGAATTCGTGCACAAGCAGATCATCGCGCTGCGTGATCGCGGCGCCGCGGTAATCATAGTGTCGTCCGAACTCGATGAGATTTATGCGCTCTCCGACCGGATCGCCGTGATGTACGAAGGCAAGATCGTCGGCTTCTGCCCGCCAGATACGCCCGAGGCCGAACTCGGCCTGATGATGACCGGCGCCGGCGCCGCGGGGGGTGCGGTGCCCGGGGCGGTGCGCTCCCCACGGGCGAGGAGCCAGCGCAAGGAGGAGCCGGCATCCGAACCCCGGCTGAGCCGAGCCAGGCAACGAGCCTCCGAGCCGCGCAGGCCGCCGCCGGCGCCGGCGCCGAGCGCCCGTCGCGCCCGGCTCACCGGCCGCGACATCATCTCGGCGATCACAGAGGGCAGCTCGCCTGTCCTCACCATTCTCGCGATCTTCTCGGCGCTGGTGGTGGGCGCGGTGCTGATCGTGTTCACCGACCCGGTCGTGCTGCGCGCGTGGGACTCATTCAGCTACGCGCCCGGTGCCGCGTTCTCCTCGACCTGGAACTCGCTGGCCGCCGCCTACTCGGCGATGTTCGAAGGCTCGGTCTTCAGCCCGCCGACGGTCGGTGCCGCCTTCCACGGCGGGTCGATCGCCGCCATCTTCTACCCGCTGTCCCTGACGTTGTTCGAGGCGACACCGCTGATCTTGACGGGCCTGGCGGTGGGCATCGCCTTCCGGGCCGGCCTGTTCAACATCGGCGGCACCAGCCAGTTCATCGGCGGCGCCCTCGTCGCCGCCTGGCTGGGCTTCGCGGTGAACATGCCGGTCGGCCTTCACGTGATCGTGTGCGTGCTAGGCGGGGGCATCGGCGGGGCTCTGGTGGGGGGGATTGTCGGCGAGCTTAAGGCGCGCACAGGCGCGCACGAGGTGATCGTGACGATCATGCTCAACTACGTCATGATCTACCTGCTCTATTACCTGCTATCCACGCCAAGCGCGCTCCAGCAGCCCAATCAGTCGAACCAGATCGCGCCGCCAGTCGGACCCAATGCCCAGCTACCGCACGTGGGCGGGCCGCCACCGCAGGCCAGCGCGGGTATCCTGATCGCCGTCGCAGCCGCGGCCGCAGTCGCCTGGCTGCTGTCGCGCAGCACGATCGGCTTCCAGTTCCGCACTGTCGGCGCCAACCCGAGCGCCGCGAGAAGCGCGGGCATGAAGGTCGAGCGGGTCTGGGTACTCGTCATGCTGATCGCGGGCGCGCTGGCCGGCCTCGCGGCCGCGACCGTGATCTTGTCAGGCGGCAGTCCTCCGCCGCCGCTCTCGGATGCCACGTACGGCACCTACGGCTTCGACGGAATCACGGTCGCACTGCTCGGAAGGGCCAAACCGGGCGGCATCGTGCTGGCCGGGCTGCTCTTCGGCGCACTCGACGCCGGTGGCACGAACATGGCGGTCGCCACGCCTGTTCCCTCCGACATCGTGCAGGTCATCGAGGGTCTCATCGTCCTGTTTGTCGCGGCACCGCCGCTGATCCGCTCCGTCTACCGGCTGCGCAAGACGGCCGGAACCAACCTTGAGGCCGTCGCGAAGGGGTGGAACGGATGATCGTGCTCACCAGCCCGCAGACCACGGCCGCGCTGGCGCCTGAGCCCCCTGCCCGGCGATACCTCGCCTCGGGCACCCTTCATCTTGCTCGGGCTCATTGACATCGGAATATTCGGGTATTTCTCGCACTCGGGCGACGCCCTCTTCGCGCTGGCGCTGCCGACGGCGCGCGTCACCGTGCCGAGCATTCACGTGGCCGCCGCCCCCGCCTGCTACATCCTTGGCGGGCTCTCCGTCGCCGCGGGGCTGCTCAGGGGGGCCGTCGACCTCTCCAGGGTCGGCAAGCGCCTCGTCATCGCGACCGCCTTGCTGTGCTTCCTTATCGCGCTGCTGTGCTGGGCCGACGCGGCCAACTCGGCTGGGGCGATCAACGTCGTCAACTTGTTCCAGGGCACGGTCAGCGCGGCGATCCCGCTAGTGCTCGGCGCTCTCTCCGGCGTCCTGTGCGAGCGCTCAGGCGTGATCAACATCGCGATCGAGGGCCAGCTCATCACCGGCGCGTTCGCCTCGGCGGCCATGGCCAGCCTGGTGGGCGCGACTGTCGGGCTCTGGTCTGGCCTGATCGCCGGCGCGGTGGCAGGTGGCCTGGTCGGGGCGCTGCTCGCCGTCTTCGCCATCCGGTACCGCGTCGACCAGATCATCCTGGGCGTCGTGATCAACCTGCTCGCGATGGGCATGACGAATTACCTGTACGACCGCGTCATGGCCCCGTACTCGGATACGTGGAATACCGGTAACTTCTTCAACGACATCAAGGTCCCGCTGCTGGGCGACATCCCGATCATCGGGCCGATCTTCTTCGACTCGAACATCTTCCTGTACATCACCTACATCCTGATCATCCTGATTCAGGTAGGGCTGTTCCGTACCCGCTGGGGCCTGCGGGTACGGGCCGTGGGCGAGCATCCGACCGCGGCCGACACGGTCGGGATCCGCGTGCTGTGGAACCGCTACCGCAACGTCATACTCGGCGGAATGGTCGCGGGGATCGGCGGCGCCTGGCTGACCGTCGGCAATGTTGGTTTCTTCAGCACCGGCATGAGCAGCGGATTTGGCTATATCGGGCTGGCCGCCATGATCTTCGGGCGGTGGAAGCCACTGGGCGCGGTCGCGGCCGCCCTGCTGTTCGGTTTCTCCAGGCAGCTAGGAGACGCCCTCGGCGTGCTGAGCGTGCCAGTGCCTTCGCAGGTTCTCTCGATGGCCCCGTACCTCGCCACGATCATCGCCGTAGCTGGCCTCGTCGGCAAGGTGCGCGCACCCGCCGCCGACGGACAGCCGTACGTGAAGTCCTAGTCGTCCCATGACGCACGTTACGCTGCATACCGTGGTGACCCGATGAACACAGATGCTTACGCAGCAGCGCAGGCCAGCGCCGCCAATCTCGCGCGCCTGACCAGCCAGCGGACCCACGACGTCGCCGTCGTGCTCGGCTCGGGGTGGGCGCCCGCAGCCGACGCGATCGGCGCAGCCGACACCGAGTTCCCGTTCAGCGAACTCGGCGGCTTCCCGCAGCCGACCGTGCCGGGGCACCTGCCGATGGCCAGGTCGCTGCGGTGCGGGCCAGTCCGGGTGCTGGTCTTTCTCGGCCGGGCGCACCTGTACGAAGGGCATGCGATCGACACGGTCGTGCACGGGGTCCGCACCGCTGCGGCGGCTGGCTGCCGGGTGCTGGTGCTGACCAACGCCTCCGGCGGCATCAACGCCAGCTACAGCGTCGGCCAGCCGGTGCTGCTCAGCGACCATCTCAACCTGACGGGAAGGTCGCCGCTGGCCGGACCTGAGCCGCCGCCTCACCACGGCTCCAGGTTCGTCGACCTGACCGAGGCGTACTCGCCCAGACTGCGCGGCCTGGCCCGGCGGGCCGATCCCAGCCTGGCCGAAGGCGTGTACGCGGCCCTGCCAGGCCCGCACTACGAGACGCCCGCCGAGATCCGGATGCTGCGTGCCGCCGGCGCCGACATGGTGGGCATGTCGACCGCGCTTGAGGCGATCGCGGCCAGGCACCTCGGGGTCGAGGTGCTCGGGATCTCGCTGATCACCAATCCGGCCGCGGGCCTGTCGGACGAGCGGCTCAATCACGCGGAGGTCGTCGCCGCCGGGCAGGCGTCGGCAGCGCGCGTGGGCGGGCTGCTCGGCCAGATCCTGCCGGACGTGCTCGCTCCGCAGGGCACATAGTCAAAAACGGGGGCACATGATCAGCCATGACCTGCATGCGCAGGTAACCGCATGGATGGCCGAGGATCCGGACGAACGCGACCGGGCCGAACTCACCGCGCTGCTCCGCGAGGCGTCAGGTCCCGATGAGATCGACGCGACCAGGCTCGCGGCCGATGAGCTTGCCAACCGGTTCCGAGGGAGGCTGGAATTCGGCACGGCGGGGCTGCGCGGCGCGCTCGGTGCCGGCCCCAACCGGATGAACCGGGCGGTTGTCCGCGGCACGACCGCCGCGCTGGCGGGCTGGCTGCTCTACGTCGACCCGGCCGCCGCCGACACCGGCGTCGTGATCGGGTGCGATGCCAGGCACCGGTCCGATGAGTTCACGGCCGAGGCCGCCGCGGTGCTCGCGGGCGCCGGGATCAGGGTGCACCTGCTGCCACGGCAGCAGCCGACACCGCTCCTGGCCTATGCCGTGACGCACTTGCGCGCGGCGGCGGGGATCATGATCACCGCGAGCCACAACCCGCCGGCTGACAACGGCTACAAGCTCTACCTGGGCGACGGCGCGCAGATCGTGCCGCCCGCTGACCTGGAGATCGAGGCGGCGATCAGGTCGCTTGAGCCTTTGTCGCAGATACCGCTGGCCAATCCCGACGACCCGCTGATCGAGCAGTACGGGGACGAGATCGCCGCCAGCTACCTCGACGCGATCTGCGAACTCTCCCCCGCTCCGCGCGGCGCCGCCTGGCTGCGGTACATCTACACTCCGCTGCACGGCGTCGCCTGCGACCTGGCGATGCGGGCCTTCGACCAGGCGGGATTCCCGCCGCCTGACGTCGTCGAGGCGCAGGCTCGTCCTGACCCTGACTTCCGGACGGTCGCTTTCCCCAACCCGGAAGAGCCCGGGGCGCTCGACCTGGCACTCGCGCAGGCCCGCAGGTCAGGCGCGGACCTAGTGCTTGCCAACGACCCCGACGGCGACCGGCTCGCCGTCGCCATCCCCGACGACGCGGCTACCGGCGGCTGGCGAACGCTGACCGGCGACCAGGTCGGTGCCCTCCTCGGCGCTTGCTTGCTCGGCCACAACGCCTCATCGAAGCCGCGAGGGGCGCACGCCGCGCCTTCCGGATTTGCCGAGGCGCATCAGGCCGACCTGACCCCGCACGGCGGCTCCGGCCATGACGTGCCTCTCGTCGTCACCACGATCGTGTCGTCAACGATGCTGTCCAAGATCGCGGCAGCCGCCGGCGCCAGCTACGCCGAGACGCTCACTGGCTTCAAGTGGATCGCAAGAGCAGGCGATTTGCGGCACGGGATCCATTTCATCTTCGGGTATGAGGAAGCTCTCGGGTACTCGATCGGCACGACGGTCAGGGATAAAGATGGCCTGGGTGCCGCGCTCGCCGTGCTCAGCCTGGCAGCGGAGGCGCGATCGAAGGGGGACTCGCTGGTCGAGGCCTACGACGCCCTAGAGGTCGCTTATGGCGTGCACCTGACCAGCCAGCTCACGGTGCAGACCACCGCCCCGGTGCACGTGATGTCCAGGCTGCGGGCCGCCGCGCCGGCTGATCTCGGCGGCGAGCCAGTGCTGTCCACGTCCGACCTGACCGGCGGCACGGCCGACCTGCCGTCGGCCGACGTGCTCAGGTACTGGATGCGCGGCGCCAGGGTTGTCATCAGGCCGAGCGGCACCGAGCCCAAGATCAAGGCCTACCTGGAAGTCGTCGAGCCGGTGATCGCCGGGCGCCTGACCGAGGCGCGGCGGGCCGCCAAGGCGAGGATGGACCCGCTACGCGAGGCGGTCAGGGAGTTGCTCGAAGGCTGAGGGCCAGTACCTGCCGGGGTCGCGCGGCTTGACCCGGCATGGCAAGCTCTTGACCATGACGCACTCCCACGATGGCGTTGCCTGTGATGTCGCGCACGGCCTGGCGCCTGCCCCGTCGGACGGCCGGGTGCTCGTTGCCGTCTTCGCGACGCCCGTCGCCGAGTACCTGCTGCGGTACGCCGCCGATGCCGGGTACAAACCAGTGCTCGTGGAGCCTGACGCGGGTCGCGCTGCCGCCGGCGGTCCTTCCGAGTTCGAGGTGCGGGCGGACATCGGCTCGCTGCCTGACTCGGGGACCGATGTCGTGGTGACCGACCACCATCGCGAGGAGCTCGGCGTCATGCTCCGGGACGCGCTGGCCACGCCGGCCAGGTGGGTGGGCATCATGGGCAACCCCCGGCATGAGGGGCCGCACGTGCAGGCACTGGCGCTGCTGGGCGTTCCGCCCGATGAGGTGGCGCGGGTGCACCGGCCGATCGGCCTCAATATCGGTTCCCGCACTCCGGCCGAGATCGCGATCTCGACGCTGGCCGGCCTCATCGCCGACCGCAACGAGCGCCCTGGCGGCTTCGGCTTTGACTGAGCCTCGCGGGACCGGGCTCGCCGGGGCCGGGCAGGCCGGCTACTCGGGCACGCCGCTGGCGCGCAAACTCGGCATCGGCGAGGACGACGAGGTCGTCCTCATCGGCGCGGCCGAGGGCATCACCGACCTGCTGACCGCCCAGCTTGACGGCAAGGCCGTCCTGCACACCGACCTCGGGGCCGCGCCGCATTTCGACGTCATCGTGGTATTCGTGACCAGGCGATCCGAGCTGGAGACCGGCCTTGACTTGTTCCGGGCGCGCATGGCGCCAGCGTGCGGGCTCTGGATAGCCTGGCCGAAGCGCGCGTCCAAGGTGCCGACCGACATGACCGAGCATGTCGTGCGCGAGATCGCGCTGCCGACCGGCCTAGTCGACAACAAGGTCTGCGCCATCGACCAGACCTGGACCGGCCTCCGCCTGGTCATCCGCCGCGAGCTCCGCTAGCGCCTTCGCTGGCCCGCCACGGGCCTGGATCGGGCTCGGCGATGTTGCCGACATCCATGCCGTCACCTCCTGCGGGCCATGGCTACCCGCACCACGGCTCCCGCTAGAACCGGAGACTACGGCAGGATCTGGTGGCCGTTGAAGATGCCGAGTTCTTCACGGTAGAGCTCAAGCCCGACGCCATTGGGGTCACGGAAATACATGCTGTCCATCACGCCCCGGTCTGGCCCGAGGTAGTCCACCCCGGCCTCGTCGAGCTTCTTCTTCGCCGCGTCGAACTGCTCCTGCGAGATCGAGATCGCCAGGTGCTGGACCCCGCCGATCGTCTCCATCCACGCCGGATGCTCGTGACCGGGGAAGTCGAAGAACCCCAGCAGGTTGTGATTGCCGATGTCGAAGAAGAAGTGGTTCGAGCCCTTGTAGTCGCGGTTCTCGACGAGTTCGACTAGCGGGAAGCCGAGGAATTCCTGGTAGAACTTGATCGTCTCCTCGGTGTCCCGGCAGATCAGAGCGAGGTGATGGACGCCCTGCACGGTCGTCTGCGCCCGGCCTGCCTCGGCCGCAGGTACTTCTCACGAAGCGCCTCTCGGCGGGCACGGACTTCCTCGAGTTCCTGGCCTTCTGGCTGTGGCATGGCTACTGCCTCCTGGCTCCGCGGTCGTCAGGGCACGGATCGGCGAGCCAGCCATAGCAGGTCAGCCGCCGATCGTTTTGCGCGCTAGTCCAAGTGTCGCAGGCAGCCAAACCACAAACGTCGCCCGGCACTGCATCTCCGCTCGGCACCTGCGGTTCCCGGCCCCCAGCTGGATCATGCAGAGTCTCTCCTTCTATTCGGTTGCCGTGCTCCTGGAGGAGGGTTGTCGGGTTCGGGAGGGTTGTCGTCATGATCGTGGAGGGCTTGCCCTTGAGGCTGTCGGATGGGTTTTTCCTTGACTGCGTCAACCGGATGCGTGACCCGGCCTGGCGTGCCGGGGCGGCGTGAGCAACGCGGCCCTCCCCGATGTCGTCCCCGCAGCATCAGGCAGGGCCGCGTTTGTCCGTAAACAGGGATCGTTTGTGCGGTTAGCGCCAGAGGCGAGCCACCGCAAGAACTGCGGCTTCCCTTAAATTGACAGCTACTGTCATTAGCATGTAACCTCAGTTTGACGCTTGCTTCCGGAAGAAGGTCTCGTGTCATGCCCAGACCGAAGCGCCGCAGGTGGTGGGCGCTTGGCCGCCCTCTCGCTCAGCGTGCTCGTTGTCGCGCTCGACTTGTTCGTGCTGAGCCTCGCGCTTCCGACGCTCTCGGCAGACCTGCATGCTTCGTCAAGTGACCTGCAGTGGTTTGTCGATCTCCTACAGCCTCGTGCTGGCGGCGGCACTGCTGCCCGCCGGGCTACTCGGCGACAGGTTCGGCCGCAAGCGGATCATGATCTTCGCGCTCGCGCTGTTCGGGCTCGCGTCGCTGGCCTGCGCCTACTCGAACTCGGCGGGCGAGCTGATCGCCGCCCGGGCGGTTCTCGGACTCGCCGCGGCGGTGATCTTGCCGATGTCCCTGGCCGTGCTGCCCGTTCTCTTCACCCCCGCTGAGCGGCCCCGCGCAATCGCGGCTGTCGGCGGCGCCACCTTCCTCGGCTATCCGATCGGGCCGATCGTCGGTGGCTGGCTGCTCGATCACTTCTGGTGGGGCTCGGTCTTCCTCATCAACATCCCGGTCGTGATCATCGCGATCGCGGCCTTTGCCACCTTGATGCCAGAGTCGCGCGGCGACGCCAGCATCCGGGTCGACACGGCCGGCATCGCGATCTCCAGTACCGGGCTCGCCCTGGTCACCTACGGCCTGATCAAGGCCGGCGACAACGGCTGGAGCAGCGCAACCGCCATCGCGGCGATGGCTGGCGGCGTCGTGGTACTCGCGCTGTTCGCGGTCTGGGAGGCCAGGATCGGCAGGCGAAGCCTGGCCAGCCCGACCCCGGCCCAGCCAGCCCGGCCAGCGATTCGCGCCTGCTGCCGCTCGTGGATCTGGGCTTGTTCAGGTCGGCCGGGTTCACGTGGGGCACACTGCTGGCCACGCTGGTCACGTTCGCGCTGTTCGGGCTGGTGTTCGCGATGCCGCAGTACTTCCTCGACGTGCGCGGCCTCGACTCGCTCGGCGCCGGCGCGCGCATGCTGCCGCTGATGGGCGGGCTGGGGATCGGGCTGTTCGTCGGGCAGCGGCTGCAGACGCCGCGCAAGGCCAAGGGCCAGGAGTCCGTGCGCGCGGCCGCGCCGGTACGGCCCAAGTACCTGGCCGCCGTCGGGTTCGCGATCATGGCCGGGCGCGCTGGCGGTAGGCGCGGGCACAACGATCGGGAGCGGCACCGCTTTCGCCGCATCGTGGTTCGCCGTATCCGGCCTCGGCCTCGGCCTCGCCATGCCCACCTCGCTCAATGTCGCGCTCGGCGCGCTGTCCCCGGCCAGAAGCGGCTCCGGTTCGGCGCTGATGACCGCGATGCGGCAGGTAGGCGGCACTATCGGGGTGGCGGTGCTCGGCACCGTGCTCGCCGACCGTCTACCAGAGCGGCTGCGCCTGCCCGCGCTGCCCGCGCAGCACCACGCACACGATCAGGGACAGCGTCGCCGCCGGCGTCGCGCCGCGAAGGCGTCGGGATCGCGAGCGCTGCTCGACACGGTTCGGATCGCCTACGTGCACGGACTCGACGTCATGCTCTGGGTGTGCGCGGGCATCGCGATCACCTCGGCCGTGCTAGCGCTGATCTTCCTGCCGAACTCACCTGCCATGTCGGCGGCTGAGCCAGCCACTGAGCCAGCCGATGGCGATCAGGCCAGTGAGGGAGACGTCGCGACGGTCGCGCGATAGGGGCAAAATTAGCGAGATGAACGATCAGCGACCCGGCCTGCGCGAACGCAAGAAGGCGAGAACCCGCGCCTCCATCAGGGAACACGCGCTTCGCCTCTTCCGCGAGCAGGGCTACAGCGCGACAACGGTCGACCAGATCGCCGAGGCCGCCGACGTGTCGCCAAGCACGTTTTTCCGGTACTTCCCCACCAAAGAGGACGTCGTACTGCAAGACGACGTGGATGTGCTGGCGACTCGGCTCGTTCTACGAGCAGCCCGCCGACCTGCCGCTCGTCTCCGCCTTCCGCGCCGCCGCGCGGCAGGCGTTCGCGTCGCCGAGCCCAGAGGAACTCGCTGACCATGCGGGAAACCTCAGGGCTGATCCTGACCGTTCCCGAACTGCGGGCCAGGGCCATGGACGAGTACTCGGGGACGATCGCCGCCGTCGCCGAGGCCGCCGCCGCCCGATCTGGCCGCGCTCCCGACGACTTCGCGGTGCGGATAGCCGCCGGCGCGATCGTGGGAGTGATCATGGCGGCCACCATGCCGTGGACCGACTGGGCGAGCGAACCGGGTTCCGCGATGGACATGTTCGACCGGGTCGACGCCGCGCTGGCGCAACTCGAAGCTGGCCTGCCGCTGTAGCCGGGAATGTTGCACGTTCAACTAATGTTCTCTGAGTATCGGCGAAGCGCCGGGCGGACGGCGCCGGAAGGTGTCGTCTTTCGCAGGTGAGAGGATAAGACGATGCCAGCAGTTACTGTGGACGACATTTTGCTACTGCCCCGGATCTCCGAGCCCGACCAGGCCGTCGCGAAGGACCGCGAGGTACTCGCGGTGACAACCGCGCCGTCCGCGCTCGAGGGCGAGGGCTTCCCGGTCCGCCGCGCCTTCGCGGGCGTCGACCTGAGGGACCTCGACCCGTTCATTCACATGGACCAGATGGGCGAGGTCGACTACGCGCCCGGTGAGCCCAAGGGCACGTCGTGGCACCCGCACCGGGGCTTCGAAACCGTTACCTACATCATCGACGGCACCTTCAGGCACCAGGACAGCAACGGCGGCGGCGGGCTGATCACCAACGGCGACACCCAGTGGATGACGGCGGGCGGCGGCATCTTGCACATTGAAGAACCGCCCGAGGACCTGGTCATGAGCGGCGGCCTGTTCCACGGCTTCCAGCTCTGGGTAAACCTGCCCAAGACGCTGAAAATGTCTCCGCCCAGATACCAGGACATCAGGGCCGGCCAGGTAGCGCTGCTCAGTTCCCCGGACGGCGGAACTCTGATCCGCGTCATCGCAGGCGAGGTCGATGGCCACGCCGGTCCCGGCGTCACGCACACGCCGATCACCCTGCTGCACGCGACCCTGGAGCCGGGGGCGCAATTGCGCCTGCCGTGGCGGGCCGACTTCAATGCGCTTGGCTACGTGATGGCGGGATCAGGCACCGCGGGCGCCGGACGGCAGGCCGATCCGGACCGGCCAGCTGGCCGCGTTCGGGCCTGGCGACGTGCTCACCTTCGCGGCGAGCAGCCGCGCCAGCGGCCCGAGCGAGGGCATGGAATGCTCGTGCTCGGCGGCCAGCCGATCAGGGAACCCGTCGCGGCCTACGGCCCGTTCGTGATGAATACCAGGGCCGAGCTCGTCACGGCGTTCGAGGACTACCAGGCCGGACGGCTCGGCACGATCCCGGCCGCAAGGACCGAGGTCCCGCAGGAGCCGCATCCAGGTCACGACGTCCTCTGACCCGGGCGAGCCGAAGGCGCGGTCCTGCCTGGACTGACGAGTGAGGAGCGTCAGCGACGAGCGAGGAGGGAAGGCGGGACCTTGAAGCGCCGGAGGCAAGCGGTGTTTGCGACAGAGTCTTCACGGTGATTTGGCATGAGAAATCACTGGCTGCCACCGGCGGTTCATGGCGGAGATCAACATTGCTTAATGGACTCCCACCCCCACGACCGGCCGAACGCCAGCGATCACGAATTCACTCAGCAGCAGAAACCGACGCCGAGCCCGGATTCACGCCGTCCCGCCGCCAGTTGCTCGCGGGCGCGGGCGGCGTCGGCCTGCTCACGGCGACTGCCAGCATCCATCCCCGCGCGGCCAGGGCCGCCACCCTGGGCGGCCACGGCGACGGCGACGAGCAGGACGGGACGCCCGAGCAGATCCACCTGACCTGGGGCCGAACCCGGCCACCAGCATGGTCGTGTCCTGGGCCGCCCCTGGTCAGGCGAAGAACGCCAGCGTCCTGGTGACCAGCCACGACGGCTGGACCAGGACGGTCTTCGCCCAGCAGCGCAGCTATACCGACGGCATCAACGGCGAGGCAATTTTCACCTATCATGCGGAAATGACCAGGCTGGAGCCGAACTCGGCCTATTTCTATCTAGTCACCGCCGAGAACGACAATTCGGCGTCGCCGTTTACCGGGAAGTTCCGCACCGCGCCAGTCGGCCGGGCGCCATTCCGGTTCACCAGCTTCGGCGACCTCGCCACGCCGAATACCGCCTGGGTGCTGTCCTATGGCCAGAGCGCGTTCGCCGTGGACGCGGTCGAGTCGTTCCAGCCGCTCTTTCACCTGCTGAACGGCGACCTCTGCTACGCGGACCTGAACCCGACGGTCCAGCCCGAGGTGTGGCGCGACTTCGGGAACAACAATCAGAAGTCCGCGGCGTTCCGCGCGTGGATGCCGTGCCTGGGCAATCACGAGACCGAGTTCAGCAACGGCCCGCAGGGCTTCACCTCGTACCTGACCAGGTACACGCTGCCCGACAACGGCGCCCCGGCCTTCCGCGGCCGCTGGTACTCGTTCCGGGTCGCGAACGCGCTGTTCATCTCGCTCGACGCCGACGACGTCGTGTTCCAGGACGCCGAGCCGCTTTCGTGGGCGGGCCGCCCCGCTGGTCCCCGTCGCCTCCACCGGCAACCCGCCGATCGAGCCGGGCACCTCGCTCTACATCAGGGGCTACTCCGGCGGCGCGCAGACCGCCTGGCTCGAGCGCACGCTCGCGGCGGCGCAGGTCGGACCGGTCCATCGACTGGATCATCGCGCAGACGCACCAGCTCGCCTGCTCGTCCTCGGCCACCGGCAACGGCTCTGACCTGGGGATTCGCGCAGAAGTGGCTGCCACTGTTTGACCGGTATGAGGTCGACCTCGTGCTGAACGGCCATGACCACGATTACGAGCGGTCGTTCCCGGTCCGCGGATTCGACCGCATGGTGGGGACAGACGCCGTGACCGGCGCAGCCGTGCAGACGCTCCGGCCGCACGCGGTCACCACCGACCGACGATGGCGTGTTCGACACCAGTCGCGGGACTGTGCACCTTGTGCTCGGCGGCGGCGGCACGAGCGCGCCCCTTGATGACTACGGCGTCGACACAGCCGACGGGCTTCAGCAGGCCAAGGTCTTCACCAAGGCGAACCGCGCCGATCCCGACCTCCACGCCAACGTGTTCGCGCGGGCCGGCCGCCGACGCCCGGGAGGACGCCACCTGGTCAGCCAAGCGCGACCCCTCGACCGGTTACGGGGTCGCTGTCTTCGATGTCGACCCGGGCGACCGTCACGATGACCACACCAGCATCACGGTGCGGTATTTCCACGCCCCGGGCGCCGATCCGGTCAACCCGACCACCGGCGAGCCAGGCGCGCCGACCCCGGACTACTCGGAGTTCGAGACCTTCAAGCTGATCCGCCCCCGTTCCGACCGCCGCCACGACCGGCGCTAGCGCGGGCGACCGCCCGGCTCGCGGGTCAGGCGACCAGCACCAACCCCGCATGGGCTGGTCAGCTTTCCGCGCTCTTGGCTAGCCTCCGCAGAGCGCCGCGCACCACCTGCGGATCGGTCGTGCCCCAGTACGGCGGCAACGACGCTCGCAAGAACCCCGCGTACCGCGCAGTGCTGAGGCGGGGGTCCAGGACGGCAACCACGCCGCGATCGGTCATCGTGCGCAGCAGCCGGCCGGTGCCCTGGGCCAGCAGCAGCGCGGCCTGCGTCGCGGCCACGGACATGAAGCCGTTGCCGCCGTGCGCCGCCACGGCCCGCTGCCGCGCCGAGGCCAGCGGGTCATCAGGCCGCGGGAACGGGATCCGGTCGATGACCACGAGCTGAAGCGACGCACCGGGCACGTCGACTCCTTGCCACAGCGACAGCGTGCCGAACAGGCAGGTTCGGCTCATCGGCAGCGAACTGGCTCACGAGCTGCGAGGTCTGGTCATCGCCCTGGCAGAGCAGCGGGAAGCCGAGCCGCCCGCGCAGCTCCTCGGCCGCCTGCCTGGCCGCCCGCATCGAGCTAGAACAGCCCGAGCGTCCGCCCGCCGGCCGCCTCGATCAGCTCGGCCAGCTCGTCAGGTACGACTCGGCCAGGCCGTCCCGGCCGGGCGGCGGCAGATGCTTGGCCACGTACAGGATCGCGCTGCGCGGATGGTCGAACGGCGACCCCACATCGATCCCGGTCCACGCCAGCGAATGCGGTTCCGCGGACCCACCAAGCTCACGCAGAATCTCGTCTAGCTCGTCGTCGTCCGGGGCCGGTCTGCGCCGAGCCCGGCGACCGGGACCGGCTCGGATGGCGCTCGATCTTCCGGCGATGGGGCCAGCCCCCACTGCCGCGCCAGCGGCTCGAACGACCCGCCGAGCAGCCAGCGTCGCCGAGGTCAGCACCACGGTCCTGCGGCCGAACAGCCGGTCCGCCAGCAACCCGCCGACCTGCAGCGGCGCCACCCGCAGCGTCGGCCGGCCGACCGGAATCCTCGGCCGTCGGGCGGTCCATCCAGACCACGTCGGTCCGGTCAGCTATCGCCGACGCCGAATGCCCCGAGCATTCGATCGGCAGCGTCCCCCACCTCGCCCAGCGCGGCCAGGGCGGCTCGGCGGGACGCAATGCGTTCTGGCATCCTCGTCGTTTGCTTTATTGGCAGTAGTCCGGAATTCGGCGGCGCAGCCGGCCGCCGCGTCCCTGATCGACACGAGGCTGGCCACGAGGGCCTCGTCCAGCAGGTCGATGCGGCCCGCCGGGAGTATCGGCGCAGACGCGTTCGGCCCCGGCGGCGGCGTCGCGGAGCCTGGTGACCCACTTCTCGTCGATCATCTTGCCGCACCGCCGGGCGGCGATCTCCAGGCCAGGGACCGACAGCTCGTCGGTGGCGACCGAGGTGACCCGGTCGGTGAGGTCGTGCGCCTCGTCGATGATCACGACCTCGTGATCGGGGAAGATGTCGAAGTCCTCGAGCGCGTCGATCGCCAGCAGCGCGTGGTTGGTGACGACGACGTCGGCCTTGCCCGCTTCCTCGCGGGCCAGTTCGGCGAAGCACTGGCTGCCGAACGGGCAGCGCTGCACGCCGACGCACTCGCGGGCGCTGACCGAGACCTGCCGCCAGGCCTGCTCGCTCACGCCTGGCACCAGTTCGTCGCGGTCGCCGGTCTTGGTGCCCGCCGCCCAATCGTGCAGCCGCTGGACCTGCCTGCCCATCGCCGAGACCGCGCTCGGCTCGAACAGGGTGTCGCCGCTCATCGGCCGGACCGGCCTTGCAGCCGCTGCAGGCACAGGTAATTGCGCCGGCCCTTGAGGATCGCGAACACGGGCTCCCGGTGCAGGATCGGGAGCGATCGCCGTCGGCCAGCCTGGGCAGGTCCCGGTCGATCAGCTGGCGCTGCAGCGCGATCGTCGCGGTCGAGACGACGACCGTCGCCTGACTCTCGATCGCGTGCCGGACGGCCGGCACGAGGTAGGCCAGTGACTTGCCGGTGCCGGTGCCGGCCTGGACGGCCAGGTGCTCGCCGGTCTCGATCGCCTGCTGCACGGCTCGGGCCATCGTGACCTGCCCGGGCCGCTCGGCCCCGCCGATCCCGGCCACGGCGGCCGAAAGCAGAACCGCCACGTCGGAACTCGGTGACGGAGCGGCATCGCAGCGAACGTCAGCCGCAGCGGGCTTAGCGAAGGGGGTTGCGCGGACAACGTCCCGCTAGCCGGCGTGGCGAAGTCAGCCGGTGACGTTCGCCCGCGCTGCATCCTGGCCAGCGCGAGCGCGCCGAAGATCACCGATATAGGCGGCGAAAGACGCAGCCCGTGCCCGATGTCCGACCCAGTGATCGGCGTCCGGAGCAGGGCGTCGAAGGTCAGCCAGAAGTGCGTCGGCAGGTACGGGTGGATCGAGGCAACCTGGGCTGATCGCGTCCAGGATCTCGCTCGCCATCGCGATCACCAAGATCGCGGCCATGACCGCGATCGCGTGCTGCGTGAACGTGGAAAGCGCGAGCCCGATCGCGCCGAGCGCGGTGAGCCCGAAGGTGACGTAGACGCACGATCATCGCGAGTCTGGCCGAGCCCGTCGATCAGCGGACACCGTCTCCCCCGACAGCAGCGTGACCGGCCCGATCGGGAACAGCAGTGCGCCCATCGCCAGCCCGATGCCGGCGACGATCAGCGCACAGGCCGCGAAGCAGAACACCACGATCATCAGGTACTTGGTGACCAGCAGCCGCACCCGCCCGGCCGGAACGGTGAGCAGCGTCCGCAGCGTGCCGAGGCCCGCCTCGCCAGCCACGCTGTCGCCGGAGACGACCGCGACCGACAGCGGCAGCACCAGCGTCATCAGCACGAAGATCGACAGCAGCGACAGGAACACGCCGTTCTCGGCGACCTGCCCGATGAACTCCCCGGCACCGGAGGGCCCGCCCGCTCCCGGCGGCGGGGTGTTGATCTTGAGCACGATGCCGAGGAAGATCGGCGCGGCCGCGAGCACCGCGAACATCGCCAGGTTGCGCGGACGAAGGAAGACGATCCTCAGCTCGGAACGGAACAGCCGCAGCCAGTGCCGTAGCTGCGAGGCCGGGCCTGCGAGCATCGGGCTGGCGGGCTGGACCTCGATGGACGCTAGCCGTTGACATTGAAGCCCTCACCGGTGAGCTGGACGAACAGGTCCTCCAGGCTTGGCCTGACGGTCTCCAGGCCGGCGACCGGGATGCCGGCCCCGACCAGCTCGGCGTTGATCAGCTCCGGCTTGTGCTCGCCGAGCCGGGCGCTGACCGTCTCGTCTTCGGCGGTCACGTCGGTCAGCCCGAGCCTGGTCAGCTGCTTTGCCGCCAGCTCGACCTCGGCGGTGCGGATCAGGATCCTCGGCTCGCCGCGGCTGCGCAGGTCGCTCATCGTGCCCTGGAAAACCAGCTTGCCGGTGCTCATCACGCCGACGTGCGAGCAGATCTGCTCGACCTCGGCGAGCAGGTGCGAGGACACGAACACCGTCGTCCCGTCGGCGGCGATCTGCTTGATCAGCGACCTGATCTCGCGGGTGCCCTGCGGGTCGAGCCCGTTCGTCGGCTCGTCGAGGATCATCAGGTCGCGGGGCCTGGAGCAGGCCGGCGGCGATGCCGAGGCGCTGCTTCATGCCGAGTGAGTAGGCGCGGTAGCGCTTGTCGGCGGCGGCCAGCAAGCCGACCTGGTCGAGTGCCTGGCTGATCCTGGCCGCCGGGTTGGCCAGGTCGGCGGTCCGGTCGGCGGCGTCGCACCGGGCCAGGTTCTCCCGGCCGGACAGGAACGGGTAGAACGCCGGGCCCTCGACCAGCGCGCCGACTCTGGGCAGCACCCGGTCGAGCCCGTCGCCTCGCCTCGGCGCCGAGCAGCCTGAAGGTGCCGCTGGTGGGGTGCATGAGGCCGAGCAGCATCCGGATCGTGGTGGTCTTGCCTGACCCGTTCGGCCCGAGGAATCCGTACACGCTGCCCGGCGGCACCGCCAGGTCGACGCTCGTCCACGGCTAGCTGGCCGCCGCGGAACCGCATCGACAGGCCGACCGTCGCGATCGCCAGGCTCGGGTCGACCGGATGCGGTCGATCTCGGCCCGGCTAGCCCGGCCGGCGGCGCTCGCCGGGCTGGTGCCGGTGTCCGATCGAGCGTCACTTCACCTTGGCCGCGTCCGCGTACAGCACGGCCGGGGTGACCGCGCCGATCAGCACCTTGCCCTTGCTGGTGATCAGGACGGAGAACAGGCTCGTGCGCAGCAGCTTGCCAGAACCCCAGTCCCGTGCACCGGCGTGGCGGCCTTCAGCAGCACCCGGATCAGCGCGGTGAATTCATTTGCCGTCTGGTTCTCCGCCCGGCCCGGCCCGCTGTAGGCGCGCATGATCACAACCGACCCGGAGGCCGGGCGGGCCATGATGACGCCCGGGTGGTGGGCCGGGAACTTGACCGCCCGCGTCTTCGCCGGAGTCTGCGGGTGGCCGGCATTCATGCCGCCGAGCACGGGCAGCATCGGCCCGGTCTGGAAGGCGGCGACCGACAGCCAGCCGCTGCCATGCACCTGGGCGCCCGAGGACCCGGTCCGAAGGGGAACCAGCCGAGGGACGGCATGCCAGGCAGGACGCCACCAGGGAGCACTCCGCCAGGGAAGGTCGGCGGGAAGAGCCGGGGCGAGCGCAATCCCGGTGGCTGCGGATAGCCGCCGGGGTTATGGCTCGCGGGCGGCTGGACGGCGGGGTGCTGGCCTGCGGGGTGCTGGCCGGGGCTCACGGGTTGCGGGATGGGGTGGAAGCCGGGGCCGCCAACGCCGGGGAAGCCGTGGATGCCGCCTAGACCGCCAAGGGCCGCCCAGACCCGGCAGGTGCTCGGTCTTCACGTGCGCGCCGGCCGGCGGCGTGAACGTGAAGTTAGACGCCGCGGGCTTCGCCAAGCTCAGTGAGGTGAACCCGAACTGGAACGCCGGGCTGGCCGACGCCGCGGGCGAAGACCTGGAGTTGAAGCGGCAGGGTGGTCTGCCCGTCGACCGCGATCACGATCCGGTCGATCAGCGACTGGCTGGTGCGGGGCTCGATCACTAGCTGGTAGGCCGACCGGCCAGCCATCTGCGCGGTGCCGTCTGACGGTCACCTTCGTCGTCTTGCCCGATCGCCTTGAGAGCCGCTGACCGCCTGCCGCGGCGTCAACTGCTCCGCGTGGATCGCGCTGGGAACGTTTCCAGTGCACGATCGCGGCGCGCGCGGTCACCTTCTTCGGGCGCATCCGTGGCCGGTGAGCGTGCAGCATCCGCCAGCGTCGGTGCACTCTTGGACATCTTGAGCTGGGCGGCCGAGCAGGCTAGCGCGGGCAGCAGGTAGTGCGTGGCGGTCTGGCCGTGACTGTCCCAGAGCCAGACCTGGCGGTTATTCACCCGCAGGTCGGTCTCGCCGAACGAAACCGGCAGCGCGATCCTGACTTGCCCGGGCCCGGCGTACCAGACGTCGACGGTGTGAGTGCCGGTGAGCAGCGACGCCGCGTTCAGAGCACCGAGTTGGACAGGCCGGCGATGTTCGGCATCGAGGGGAAGCCCAGGTTCGCGGTCTCCGTGAGCACGGCGGTCATCGACGCCGGCGGCTTGGCGTTCGCGCATGGCCACCAGCAACTGCGCGGGGGTGCGTTTGGGCAGGTTCGGCGCCGGCCGCGCTCGCGAGCATCGTGGCCAGCCAGCACGCCGGCGACGACGTCGACCACGCCCGGCCGACATCCACCCGATCTTGCTGCGGAACATCCTGTCGCGGACTCATCGCGAACCTCCTCAGGGGTCGGCGCCGCAGATCGCTACCGCCTCTGGCTTCACGATACCCCATTGGATGGCCCGCAAATAGGTCCCGACATTGGCCCGCCGGCGCAACTGAATGGCAGTCCCAAGGCAGCCGGTTACGCACAGTAGCTCCCCAGTCTGCGTACGCACGACTCCGACCACAGGTTGTGGCCGGAGGTGATCGGGTCGCCCGCCCAGGCCTTCATGGCTTTGACGTTGTCGTGGGCCGGGTGCTTGTGCGCGGCTGGCCCGTCGGCGAAAGCCTTCAGCACGTTCGCGGTCACCCGCCGGGTGAACCTGCCGCATTCCCTGGTGATGCCCCAGTGATAGAGCGGCGGCGCGAACGACTCGACCCAGCGCATCGTGCCGACGCTGAACACGCCCGGCGCCGCTCTGGTGGGTGTAGTAAGCGGTGTCGGAGTAACTGTTCACGCCGTTGCAGGTCAACGGCGAGTGCGCGAGATCTCGATCGGCCGCTCGAGCGGGAAGCCCGGATTGACCCGGTCGTACTCGATGCCGATGAGCGCCTTGAACCGGTCGCCTTCCGCAACCCCGGTGCCGACGAACATCCAGGCGTTCGGCCTGGTCGACTACGTAGTCAGCGACGGTCGGGTAGCTCTCGTACATAACGCCGGTCACCGATGACTCGGGGTCGGGATGCGGCGGCTCCCTGAAGTCATTGGTGACCAGGGCGTTGTCCTTGCCGAACATCGGGTCATGCATGAAGTCGGTTCTTTAGCAGATGACGACACGGTCGGCCCCGAGCGCGCTCGGCTCCAGCCTGATCCGCCTGAACATGGCGTTCGCGCCGAGGAACGCGAGGTTAGTAGCCTCGGTCCCGCGCCGCGGTGACGTTCCAGCGCTCCTGCGGTGTCCAGTACTCATCGTGCCCAGGCGAGACCAGCGCGTCGCGCCGTGAGAAGGCTGGCCGTCCCTGGCGATGTCCATGCTGGTCAGGTAGGCCAGCGGCAGGCCCATCCGCTCGGCGAGGTTGATCAGCTTGCGCTCGTAGACCTGAACAGGTACGCGCCGGAGCTGATCGTAGGGACGGTCCAGGCTCACCACGAGCGACGCTGGTGCCGTAGCTGCCGTCGGCCCGTGTACAGGTCATAGCCGCCCCAGGTGTTGTAGGCCTGCCAGGTCGAGACCCCGCTCTTCAGCACTACCTTGCCCGCCGTGCTCGACGAGCGCACGGTGATCGGGCACGTACCGCTGGCCGGACTGGGCGTCGAGCCTCAGCAGGTAAGAGCCGGCCGGCCAGTCGTCCGTCGGCACGGTCACCGACCTGCCCCAGTGGGCGTGCACGGTGTTCGTCTGCGCAATTTTCGTCGCGGCTCGCTGCCGGTGCCCGCGCACCGGCCCCGACTCCCAGACCTTTCGCGCCAGATCGCCCCGGTACCAGCCCATGCGGAATGCCCTGACGCGTAAATTCACGCGATCGTCGTCGGATACGTACAAATGAATAGGCTCGCCGGGCAGAACGCTAGCTTGACCGGCATATCCCATAATCACGTCCGGAGTGCCGACGCGCTTGATCCACCAGTCCTTGTCGCCCGGCAGTGAGTTCTCTGGAACCACAGTGCGCCGTGGATTTTTTCCCGGTGTGCGGCTTTTAGGCGGGGAATGGGGGCCGCACCCCGCCAGGGTCGCCGCGGCCCCCGCCGCAGGAATTGCCGCCACAGCACCCGCTGCCGAGGCGAGAAACGAACGCCTCGGGTAACTCTCAGGACGGCCCATGCATTAAGCATGCCGCAGCAAGAGCAGTCATCGTGAAACGCGGCCCGATTTTGGGACAGGCCCGCAGACAGCTTTACCTTCAGATCGCGATCGACTCGAGCGCGAACCTGAATCGCTCCTCCCAGTCGGCGAGCGATCTCGTTGGCTCGACTGCGGGAGGCTTGATCCTCTGGAGGTAGGCGAGCGCTGCCCTGACCACCTCCGTAGGGCGTTTCGACGTCACTGCCGCATCGCCGAACTGGAGCTCGTGCTGCAGGTTGTCCCGGCCGTGCCCTTGAACCAGGTCGAGCAGCAGCAGCGGCCGGCCCACCGTCCGCGCTTCCATGCACGTGCCGCCCGGGCTGGTAATTACCAGGTCAGAGGCGGCCATCAGCTCGGGCATCCGGTCAGTGAAGCCGAAAACCTGCAGCTTGGACCGGCGCTGCGCCACCGCATTCAGCTTGCGCTCGAGGCGCGGGTTGTACCCCGCGACAGCCAGCACCGCGAATCTCGCGCTGGCCAGCGCATCCGCGATCTCGGCGAGTGGCCCGAGCCCCCGGCTGCCCGCGATCAGCAGCACGCACCGGTCTTGCTCGGTCAGGCCAAGCCCGATCCGGGCCGAACGCTGCGTAGGCGGCCGGTAAAACTCCGGCCTGACGGCGGGCGGGATCACGATGACCCGTGCGTCGGGCTGGAACCTGTGCACCGCAGGTTCCGCCGCCACCGACGTGACCAGGTAAAGGTCGACGTTGGGATGAATCCAGAGCCGATGCGGCAGCGCGTCCGTGCAGAACACCACGTGGCGCATCGACGGGTAACGCGCCGCCACCGTGCTCACCGCCGACGCCCCGGTCGGGCTGATCGAGATGACAAGCTGGACCGGATGACGGTCCAGGTAGTCGCGCAGCCTGGGCACCAGCTTGAACCGGCCGGCCGCGTCCGCTTGCAGCGCGAGCCTGTTTCCTGTCCGGAGGGCGGCATAGTGAAAAGCGTCGTAGAGCCCCGGTATCGCCATCGCGGTGCGGAAAGTCGTCTCGGCCGCCGGTCCCCAGCCCTGCCCTGTCAGCCAGTTCGCGTCGAGACTGTAGGTGGTCCAGCCGAGCGCTTCCAGCGTGGCCGCGCACGCGATCGCCGCCATCTGATGGCCTGTGCTGATCGATCCCGGGACAAGCAGTGCACGGCGAAGCGGCCAGCCCAAGCGAATCCCTTCCCCTTCCGGTACCGCCGCACGTCCGCTAGCGCGCACCGGCAATGACGTTACAGCGCATCATGGTGCACGCTGCGCTATTGCACCAGAGCCCAACGTGATATTCCCTGCGGCAAAGACCGGACTCTGGAGCAGTTAGCAAGTCAGTTGTCCCAATTAAACATATAAGCGACGCGCCTGTCCCAGCCGCTACTTGATACCTTTACTACAAGTAATACAAGCACCGGCTTGAACGAGGCGGCCACGAGGAGGCGGCCACGAAGACGCGCATTCTACGAGCCGTGATCCGAACGATCACGCCTGCCATGGAGGCTGCCGGGTGGCTTCTGTTCCTTGATTCGCCCACGGCAATCCTCCTGGACCCGGAAACGCTCCTCCAGGAACCCGAAAACCCTCCACGATCATGAGGACAACCCTCCCGCACCCGACGACCCTCCCGCCGGAATCTGAGAATCCTCCCGCGCACGACAGCACTCCTTCGTACTGACCGGGGCTACATGCTCGGGTACCGCAACTACGGCAGGGGGCCACGCTGCTTGTGGGTTTCTGGTGACGCGGGCGGCGACATGACTTTGGCGAGCCTGGGAAAGATGACTTCCATCTGTGGTGGCGCCGCGACTTGACTGTCAAAATGGCCAGAGATGTGCGCTCACATTTTCGCAACGGAGACGATCTTCAGCCTGCCCTCAGCTAGCTTCCAGCCGGCTGGTGCTTACTGTAGGAGTGGCTTTGGCGGAATCAGGCCACATGTCACGTGGCCCGCAGCTAGCCAGCCATGCCGCAGGATGGCTAGCGCGGGCTCCTTGGTGAGTTAGGTCCGGATCGGTTCCGGCCGCGGAAACCAAGTACGCTGGCAGCGAGCGAAGGTGGTGGAGATGCAGGACGATCAGGGCAACGGCAGCGGCCAGCGACCTGAGGGATCCGACCCGGAGCAGAGCGACGCTGGATCGGATCAATATGGCAACAATCCGGATCAGCACGACGAGCCTGGTGAGGCCGTTCCTGGGTTCGGGGCATCTGACACCTCCGGCGGTGACTTGTCGCAGACGCTGGGAGACCAGCCCCCGCAGCTGAGTCAGCCGAGCGCGGGCCAGCCGGAGCCGGCGCAGCCCAGCTATCCGGCGAGCCAGCCCGCCTACGGCCAGCCGTCATTCGCGCCTCCAGGTCAGCCGCCTCCAGGTCAGCCGCCTCAGGCCAGTTACCCAGCGGGCCAAGCCGGCTACACCGGCCAGCCCGCCTACGGCCAGCCCGGATATGGCCAGCCCGCCTACGGACCCGGGCATCCCGGGTACGGCCCCGGCCAGCCCGGCGCCTTCGGCCACCCCGGCGCCCCCGGCCAGCCCGGGTACGGCAACCCGGCCTTCCAGCAGACCGCGCCGTTCGGCTACCCGGCCTACGGACAGCCCGGCGGGTACCTGCCGCCGCCGACTTCAGCCGCGCGCCGTCGCAGGAACGCGCTGACCTACGTCATCGTCGCCGTGGTAGCGGCGGCCGCCGGGGCGGGCGTCACGGCCGCCTTCGTCGGAAACAGCCCGTCGAGCACCTCAGCCAGCGGGCCGGCAACGGCGGTACGGGGAATGGCGGCACAGGGAACGGCGGCAGTGGCTTCCCTAGCTTCCCCAACGGGCCCAACCAGAATCCCGGCGAGAACCCAGGCTCCAGCGTTCCGAGCTCGACCGAGCGGGCCGTGATCGGCAAAGTCAGGCCGGGCCTGGTCGACATCTCGAGCAACTTGCAGTACCAGGGCAGCCAGGCGGCCGCTACCGGCATGGTGATCAGCAGCGACGGGCTCGTGCTGACTAACAATCACGTGATCACCGACACCACGCAGCTCTTCGCCACGGTGGTGTCGACGGGCCAGCGCTACTCGGCGACGTGGCTCGGCTATGACGCTACGGACGACGTGGCCGTGATCAAGCTGAACAACGCGCACAACCTCAAGACCGTGCCGCTCGGCGACTCGTCCGCGCTGAAGGTCGGATCGGGCGTCGTCGCCATGGGCAATGCCGACGGCGCCGGCGGCGTGACGCCGGCGCCGGGCACCATCACCGGGCTGAAGCGCACGATCACCGCCAGCGACAGCGGCGAGGCCACCAGCGAGACGCTGCACGGAATGATCGAGACCAACGCAGGCATCGTGCCTGGCGACTCGGGCGGCGCGCTCGCGGACACGACCGGCCATGTCATCGGGATGAACACCGCCGCCGCGACCGGCAGTTTCGGCGCGGCGAGCATCGGCTTCGCCATCCCCATCAACAAAGCACTCGGGATCGCCGACAAGATCATCCACGGCCAGGGCACCAAGACGATCAAGATCGGCTCCTCCGGCTTCATGGGCGTGCTCGTGCCGGCCGGCCAGGCCAGCCAGTCGAACGACCCGCGCCAGCAGCGTAAGCGCCAGCTACAGCAAGACGAGAACAACGCCGGCTTCCCCGTCCAGCCGTCCTCGCCAGCCTGCCTGGCCAATGACCTCACTGCCGGCGTGCCCAGCAGCGTGGCCCCGGTCAGCAGCGGCGCGCTCATCATCGGCGAACTCTGCGGCACTCCGGCTGACAAGGTCGGCATCATCGCCGGAGACGTCATCACGGCGGTGGGCCACGACAAGGTGACCTCACCCCAGGATCTGACCAAGGTCATGCTGACTTACAAGCCTGGCGATGCGGTGCAGGTCACCTGGGTGGCGATCAATGGCTCAACGCATCACACCGCGATGACGCTGATCGAGGCGCCGCCGCACTAAGCGACAACCTTCAGGGCTGAAAAATGACGGCCTGACTCCGCCCGGCAGCTAGCTACCCGCGGAGCCAGGCCGTCATCTTGCCCGCGCAGTCCGTGATCGACGCCAGGGGGACGTACTCGCCCTTGGTGTGCGCCAAAGACGGATCACCAGGCCCGAAGTTGACCGCGGGGATGCCGAGCGAGTCGAACCTCGCCACGTCGGTCCAGCCGAGCTTGGCTCTCGGCTCACCGCCCATTGCCGTCACGAACGAGGCAGCCGCCGCGTTGCCCAGGCCGGGCCGCGCACCGCCGGCCACGTCCGTGATCGTGACGTCCCAGCCGCTGAACACCTCCCGCACGTGATCAGCCGCCTCTTCCGCCGACCGGTCGGGGGCGAAACGGTAGTTGACCGTGATGACGCACTCATCAGGGATCACGTTTCCGGCGACTCCGCCCCGGACCGCGACGGCGTTCAGGCCTTCCCGGTAGCGCAGGCCGTCAACCTCGGGTCGCCGCGCCTCATAGCCGCGCAGCGCGTTCATGATGCCCCCGGCCTCGTGGATCGCGTTGCGGCCAAGCCATGACCTGGCGCTATGCGCGCGCTCCCCCTCCGCCCTGATCTCCGCCCTGAGCGTGCCCTGACAGCCTCCCTCGACGACACCGCCGGTCGGCTCGAGCAAGATGGCGAAGTCAGCCGCGAGCTGGTCAGGGCTGTGCCTGCTCAGCCGCAGCAGGCCGTTACGCTCGGACTCGACTTCCTCGCAGTCATAGAACACATAGGTCACGTCCATGGCCGGCTGGGTCACCGCTGCCGCCAGCGTAAGCTGCACGGCAACCCCGGCCTTCATGTCCGCGCTGCCGCATCCGTAGAGCACGCCGTCCGTGACCTTCGACGGCAGGTTGGCCGCGACCGGCACGGTGTCGATGTGACCGGCCAGCGCCACCCGCCGCGGCCGGCCTAGCTCGGTCCTGGCTACGATCGCGTTGCCGTCGCGATGCAAGTTCAGGTGCGGCAAGGGCCGCAGGGCGGCCTCAATAGCGTCGGCCAGCGGCTGCTCGGCCCCGCTCACCGACTCGATGTCCACCAGCCGAGCCGCCAGGCCGCCTACGTCAGCGGAAAGATCGAGATCCATGGTCGGAGCATAGCGACGCCGGGCGGGCCGGCCGGGCAGGGCTCACAGCAGGCACCATTCGAGCGCCGCCATGGCCCCGTAGAGCTTGGTGGCCGCCTGTCGGAAGACGATGCTCCTCGGGCCGTCGATCACGTCAGCCTCAACCTCATCGCCGCGATGAGCGGGCAGGTCGTGCATGAACACCGCCGCCGGGTAGCGGTCGAGCAACTTCTTGTCGACCCGGAAGGGCGTGAACGCCGCCCGCCAGTCTTTCGTGCGCTTCGCCGTGCCGGTGGTCACCCACTGGGTGGTATAGATGACATCTACGGCGTCCGGCAGGTCATCGAGGTCGTGCCGCTGCCTGACCAGGCCTGGCAACCGCTTGTCGGCTATCGTCGCCAGCGAAGCGGAGGGGACGCCGTACCCAGGCGGCGTGCGGAGGTCAAGCTCGACTCCGTCATACCGCGACAGCGCAAGGGCGAGCGCGGTCGCCGTGCTATTGCCCTCGCCCAGGTACAGGACGCGAATGCCGTCGATGCCGCCGAACTGCCGTGACATCGTGGCCAGATCAGCGAGCGCCTGGGTGGGATGCTCGTCAAGGCTCATCCCGTTTACCACGGCCATTTCGGTTTGGCCGGCGAGCGAGGCAAGTTCCCCGGAAAGCCGCGCACTGCGGATTACCAGCGCGTCAAGCATTCCCGACAGTACCCGCGCCGTATCGGACAACGTCTCACCGGTATTCAGCTGAAGGTCGCCGGGGCCGTAGCTTATGACGCTCGCGCCTAACCGCATCGCCGCGGCAGAGAACGCCGTGCGCGTCCGCGTTGAGGTCAGCGTAAAATAGAGCCCGATTATCTTGTCCCGCAGTGAATGCTCGCCTGCTGTCTCGTTCGCGTGCCACATCGTCCGGCGGACAATCCAGTCGATGTCATCGCGGCCAGCGTCTTGCAGCGAGATAAGGTGCCGTACGCCCGTCGAATCCAAGAGCCGAGCTCCTGCCTCATCGCCGTTGCCAGATCGCCGCGTCTTCCCCCTGCCGCGCGCAGCTCGCGGTACCTGCTACCTGGCGATGATATCGGGAACCGAGGCTCCTCAGTAATGTCCCGCGTAGCATCGCCTTTCGGCATGGTACTGACGGCGCAGGAGTACCACCTATGGGACATGGGTGCGGCTCTTTCGGGGTGAGGCTGCTCTCGCAGGAGGGTTTTCGGGTTCGTGCGGGAGGGTTTTCGCATCTAGGAGAGTTGACCGGACTATACGACGACAACCCTCCTTCATGCGACAACGCTCCTTCAGGAACCCGGAAACCCTCCACGGTAAGGACGAGAACCCTCCCGGAAACGGCAACTCTCCTCCGGAGCAGGACAACCCTCCCGGGCACGGCACCACCCAGCTGGCTCACCCCGAAAGAGCTGCACCCGTGGGACATTACTGGGGCTTGCCCGTGGCGAGCCCGGACGTTGGCCAACACCTCAGGCGCTGCGCCTTGGGGTGCTATGCGAGCCGTCGCAGAACGGCTTGATCCTGGACCGGCCGCAGCGGCAGAGCGCGATGACCGAGCGCTGAGGGTCGATGCGCTCGCCGTCCGCGATATTTCGCAACTCGAAGTTGCCGCGGATCAGGAACGGCCCGTCCTCGCAGACCGAGATGGTCACCGCCGGCTCCTGGTCAGCCCTGGACATGAGCGCCTCCTTCGCCTGGCTGGCGGACAGCCGCCTGACGCAGCGAGCTGCGGCCCTGCGCCCAGCTGTGCACCATTGCGACATTAGATAGCTGGCTGAGCCGCGCGGTCACGTCCGCGCCGAACAGCACCTGGTCAGCCTCGGCCGGGCACTGCTCGGCGAATGAGCCGCACAGGTTATAGGCAGCGATCTGCTCATGCACCGCGTCGGCCGCGATGTGCTCGTCGAAGAACCACCGGGCCGCCTCGCTCGCTCCGAGCCGCACAAGACCGTCGCTGAAGCACCGGTTGACGTAGGACGAGCCGATCTCGATCATCGCGAGGTTGCCTAGCAGCGCACCGCGCAGCCGGCCGTGCAGCCCGAACATGGACAGGGCATTCATCGGCGCGAGCGAGACCGCCGGGATCTGCTCGATGTGGCCGCCGTAGGACGGGTCCAGGCCAAGCTCGACCATCATCCGCTGGAACAACTCGCTGTGCATCCGGCCAGGCAGCCCGTTGCCGTACTCGTCCGCCTGGATCTCCACAAGCGCGTACTTCGCCGGACCGTGCACCCTGGGCAGCGCCCAGCTGTGCGGATCAGCCTCGATGACGTTGTAGGGCGAGCGGTGGATGGCGAACTCGCGGTACTGGCCGATGCAGGCCTGTTCCTTCAGGTGCCTGGCCAGCGCATTGTTAGCCGACGGCGCGCCAAGGCGCAGCAGCCACTTGGGCAGCTCCCGCGCCTTCATCCCCGCTGGATAGTCGGCTAGCCTGCGCAGCGAAGCCTCAAGGCGCGCTTCGAGCACAGCTCTCATGGCCAGCAGCGAAGGGTGCCATTCCCACTCGTTGCTGACATCGGCGAAGCCTTCGTAGTGCAGCGCGTAGCACGCGAACATGGTGATCTGGATGTCCTCATCAGCATAGGGCTCGGCATAGGGCTCGGCCTGCGCGCCTGCCTCCGCCAGGTGCCTGACCGGGGCGGGCAGGTCCTGCGGCCCCCTTCTCAGCAGCGGGAAGAGCGCGGTGCTCAGCGGCCCCCTTGGCATCGGTAGTTTCATGTGCCATCACCTTCAGCCGGCTGGTTGTCGTGGTCGGTCAGCCTGAGAATCGCGCGGGTCGTATTCCCTGGCGGAGAGCTCGGCCCACGGGATGTCCGAGGCGGGGGTGACCTGGATGGCCGGCAGCGACCTGGCTGGCGGTGACGCGGCGGCAAGCTCGTCGATCTCGGCCTTGAAGCAGGCGGAGGTGTCGGGTGCGATCACGACGACGTTCGCGTCCTGCTCGGCGATGCAGACCGCGACCGACATCGCGGCTCCGGCCGATAGGCCGATGGGCAGGCCGCATTCATCGCGGATGTAGGCGGCGTACGCCGCCGCCACGGAATCGGGTACCTTCGCGTAGCTGTCGATGACTGACGCGTGATCGACCATGAGCTGGCTGGGTCCCCGCATCCCGGCACCCGCGACCAGGTAAGACGAGCAGTAACTGCCGCCGAAGATGCTCGAGCCTGAAGGCTCGACCCCGATCACCCGCACCCGCGGATCGCGCTCCTTGAGGTACTGACCGGCCCCGCAGATCGTGCCGCCGGTCGATACCGGCGCGATGAACACCTCCACTTGCCTGCCAGCGGCCTGTGCCTGCTCCCAGATCTCCGGGCCCGTGGTCTGCCGGTGCGCGAGCAGGCCCGCCTCGTTGCCGTACTGGTTGAGCCAGATGTGACCCGGCTTTGAGCCGATCTCGCGTGCCAGCGCCGTCCTGGTCTGCCGCAGGTCGAGACCCGGCCAGGCCGCCAGCACAAGCTCCACCCGCGCCCCGAGCGCGGCGATGCGCTCACGCTGCCGCGCCGAAACAGCGGGGTCCACCACGAGAATCGGCGTGAAACCACCTATCTTGCCTAAATTCGCGAGGGCGTAACCCAGGTTTCCTGAGGTGCTTTCGACAACCTGAACATCCGGCCTGGCCGTGGAAAATGCCCAATTAAGGAGATAGGCAGCGGTACGATCCTTCGCGCTCCCAAAGGGGTTGCGGAACTCAGCCTTCATCAGCAGCGCACCTGCCCTGACCAGATGCGACAGGTTGATCATTGGCGTACTGCCGATACCGAGTGCGGCAATGTCCAGATTCTCTGCTGGCATGGTCAGGCCATGGTAAGCACGATCCGGTTGCCTGACAATAATTTGGCGCAAGGCCCTAATATGCTGACCGCCCGCCTTAGTGGGCACGAGTCAGGCTGGCGCGGGCTCGGCCGGGGCTCCCGGTACCTCCGGCCCGGCCGTAGCCGCGCCGAACGACGCCGCGGCACGGGCCCGCAGCCCGGCAAGTTCCGGTCGCTTGGGCGCCATTCCGTCACCGCTTGAGACCCCATGCAGCCTCCGGCTGAGGTAAGGCGCGGCGTGCTCGGTCACCCACTCAAGGTCGCTCCACCTCGCGGTCAGCCACGAGTTCGCCGAGCCCTGGAAGCCCGGCCTGGCCGGCTGCCGGGCGGCCAATGGCGCGCGCCAGTTGTCAGCTACCTCAAGCCCGGCCACCTCGCTTGCCAGCAACGCCACTCTGCGGTGCCCGTCGGCCGACAGGTGCAGCCGGTCCGATGACCAGAGCCGGCGGTCGGTCAGTGCCCGCATCGGCCACAGGTCCGCGAGCAGGCAGTCGTACTTGGCCGCGATCTCGCGGACATGCATGCTGAATACGGCGGCTTTGCCGCGGATAAGCCTGAGCACGGGAAATGCCTTGGGATCGAAGCCGGTGAAGGCCATGACTGTGCAGCCGGCCGCTGTCAGCCTGGCGACCGCGGTCTCGAAGGTCACGGCGAGCGCGTCCGGGTCGGTGCGCGGCCTGAGCATGTCGTTCCCGCCCGCGGCCAGGCTGACCAGGTCAGGTCGCATCGCGATGGCCAGTGGCACCTGCTCGTCGAGCACCTCGCGGACAAGCTTGCCGCGGATCGCCAGGTTCGCGTAACCGAGGCCGGGCTGCTGGCAGTCCAGTTCCTCGGCGAACCGGTCGGCCCAGCCACGGCAGCCGATGCCATCAGCACAGGGATCACCCACGCCCTCGGTGAAGCTGTCACCCAGAGCGGCGAATGACCGGAACTCCCGCATGCTCGACTCCCCCGTCCAATGCTCAACTCGCTCGCCGGCCGCGCAGACCGGAGCGGTTATTCCCGCGCAGGCCGCAGGTTCACAGCCGGAAGCAAGTCATGAACGCCGCCAGGGAGGATCCCGACCAGGCCTTGACCGAACCACAGCGGAGCGACGCAAGCGCAACGCAAGCCCGGTGCATGGACTTCGTTAGGAACCGCTCCCTGACCGCATGGAGCTCGCATGGAGACGGTATTCCGCCAGTTCAGGGCTGTTGACTAAGCCAGTCCTACGGACGCGCCTAAGGAGGCACCATGTCCGATCTGCTCTACATCGGGCTCACGATAGTCGTTTTCGCCGGCCTATTCCTGCTGGTCAAGGGGGTCGAGCGCTTTGAGCGCTAACAACTGGCTCGGCCTTATCGCCGGCATCGCCCTGACCGTTTACCTCTTCCTGGCCCTCATCCTCCCCGAGAGATTCTGATGGACTATGCGTCGTGCCGGAGGCACGCATGAATAGCACTGTCGCTGGCTGGCTGCAGGTGGCGCTGCTCGTCGTCGCGCTCGCAGCCTGCTACGTGCCGCTCGGCAATTACATGGCACGGATCTTTACTTCCGAGAAACACTGGCGAGTCGAGCGCGGTGTGTACAAGCTGATCGGGGTTGACCCGCAGGCCGACCAGAAATGGTCGGCTTACCTGCGCAGCATGCTGTCGTTCTCGGTGATCAGCGTGATCTTCCTGTACGGCATCGAGCGGCTGCAGCACTACCTGCTGCTCAACGTCTTCCACCTGCCGAACGTCCCCCCGGCCGTCGCGTGGAACACCGCCGTGTCGTTCGTGACCAACACCAACTGGCAGAACTACTCAGGCGAGTCCACGATGACTTACCTGACCCAGATGGCTGGCCTGGCCGTGCAGAACTTCATGTCGGCGGCCGTTGGCCTGGTGATCGCGATCGCCCTGATCCGCGGCTTCGTCCGGAGGAACACCGACAAGCTCGGCAACTTCTGGGTGGACGTCACCCGCGCCGTCTTCCGGCTGCTGCTGCCGCTCTCGATCATCGGCGCGATCGTCCTGCTCGCCACTGGCGCGATCGACAACTTCGCGCACTACCACACGATCAGCACGCTGGCAGGCGGGCACCAGACCATCCCGGGCGGGCCAGTCGCCTCGCAAGAGGCCATCAAGGACCTGGGCAACAACGGCGGCGGGTTCTTCAACGCTAACTCGTCGCACCCGTTCGAGAGCCCCAACGGCTTCAGCGACATCTTCGAGATCTTCCTGCTGCTCCTGATCCCGTTCGCCACCCCGAGAACCTTCGGAAAAATGGTCGGCGACAATCGCCAGGGCTACGCGCTGGTCGCCGTCATGGTGATCATCTGGCTCGTGGCGGTCGGCGGCATCTCCTTCTTCGAGATGCAGGGCGCCGGCACGGCGACCCACCTCGCGCACGGTGCCATGGAAGGCGTGGAAACCCGGTTCGGCCGGCCCGCGTGCTCATCTGTTCGCGGCCTCAACAACGGTGACTTCGACGGGCTCGGTCAACTGCTTCCACGACTCGCTGACCCCGTTCGGCGGCGGCATCGCGCTGTTCGACATCTCGCTCGGCGAGATCGCGCCAGGGGGCATCGGCGCCGGAATGTACGGCATCCTGGTGCTCGCCATCGTGACCGTCTTCGTGGGCGGCCTGATGGTAGGCAGGACTCCTGAGTACGTCGGCAAGAAGATCAGGCCGACCGAGATGAAGTACGCGGCGCTGTACTTCCTCACGCTGCCCGTGATCATCCTGACCGGGGCCGGGTTGTCGCTCGGCCTCAAGAACTGGCCGTCGCCGACCACCTCGCCGCTGTCCTCGATTCTCAATCCAGGGCCGCACGGGCTGACCGAGATCATGTACGCGTTCGCGTCGATGGCGAATAACAACGGCTCCGCCTTTGCCGGGCTCACGACCAACACGATCTGGTACAACACGGTCGGCGGCGTCGTGATGCTCATCGGCCGGTTCGCGCCTGAGATCTTCGCCCTCGGCCTCGCCGGCTCTCTGGCCAGGCAGGGAAAGACACCAGAAAGCATCGGCACGCTTGACACCAGGAAACCGCTGTTCGTCGGCATGCTCGTGGCCGTGATCCTGGTCCTGGTCGGCCTGACCTACTTCCCCGCACTCGCGCTCGGCCCGTTCGCAGAAGGCCTTCACTAAGATAGACTGAGATGTCTGTCACCACAACCGACACAGCAATGGTCAGCGAGCGACCGCCAGCCAGCCCGGCCCAGGAGCGCCGGGTCGGAGGCGGGCTGCTCGACCCGAAGATGCTGTGGAAAGCAACCCCCGACGCATTCAAGAAGCTGGACCCGAGGGTCCAGCTCAAGAACCCGGTCATGTTCGTGGTGGAGGTCGGTGCCGCGCTGACCACCTACACGGCGATCACATCGCCCTCGATCTTCAACTGGACGATCGTGGTCTGGCTCTGGCTGACCGTGGTCTTCGCCAACCTGGCCGAGGCGGTCGCCGAAGGCCGGGGCAAGGCCCAGGCCGAGACGCTGCGCAAGACCAAGCGCGAAACGATGGCCCGCCGCCTGACCGGCTGGCAGCCCGGGCAGATCGACACCCGCGAAGAGGAAATCTCCGGCACGCAACTCACCCTCGGTGACTTCGTCGTCGTCGAGGCCGGTCAGACCATCCCCGGCGACGGTGACGTCGTCGAGGGCGTCGCCTCGGTGGACGAATCGGCGATCACCGGGGAATCGGCGCCGGTGATCAGGGAATCGGGCGGTGACCGCTCCGCGGTCACCGGCGGCACCAAGGTCCTTTCAGACCGAATTGTCGTGAAGATCACCTCCAAGCCAGGAGAAACCTTCATCGACCGGATGATCGCCCTGGTCGAAGGCGCGAAGCGGCAGAAGACGCCGAACGAACTGGCGCTCAACATCCTGCTCGCCTCGCTGACCGTCATCTTCATGCTCGCGGTGATCACCCTGCAGCCGATGGCGTTCTACTCGGGCGCGCCGCAGAGCCTGGTGATCCTCGTCGCGCTGCTGGTCGCGCTGATCCCGACCACGATCGGCGCGCTGCTGTCGGCGATCGGCATCGCCGGCATGGACCGGCTGGTGCAGCGCAACGTGCTCGCCATGTCGGGCCGGGCGGTCGAGGCGGCGGGCGACGTGAACACGCTGCTGCTGGACAAGACCGGCACGATCACCATCGGCAACCGGCAAGCGAGTGAGTTCCTGCCGGTCAACGGGGTCAGCGCCGGGGAGCTTGCCGACGCCGCCCAGCTGTCGTCGATGGCCGACTACACCCCTGAGGGCCGGTCGATCGTGGTGCTCGCTAAGGAGCGGTACGGCCTGCGCGAGCGGGCCGAGGGCGAGCTGGCTGACGCCGAGTTCGTGGAGTTCACGGCGCAGACCAGGATGAGCGGCGTCGACCTGGCCGACGGGCGGCAGGTGCGCAAGGGCGCGTCCAGTGCCGTGCGCGAGTGGATCAGGCAAGGTGGCGGCGTCCCGCCCGAGGAGCTCGGCCAGACGGTCGACAGCATCTCGGGCGCCGGCGGCACGCCGCTGGTGGTGGCAGAACGCTCGGAGGGTACCGCCAAGGCGCTGGGGTGATCTACCTCAAGGACATCGTCAAGCCAGGGTATCGCCGAGCGGTTCGCCGAGATGCGCAAGATGGGCATCAGGACCGTCATGATCACCGGCGACAACCCGCTCACCGCGAAGGCCATCGCCGACGAGTCGGGCGTGGACGACTTCCTCGCCGAGGCCACGCCCGAAGACAAGATGGCGCTGATCAGGAAGGAGCAGGAGGGCGGCAAGCTCGTCGCGATGACCGGCGACGGCACCAACGACGCGCCCGCGCTCGCCCAGGCCGACGTCGGGGTGGCCATGAACACCGGAACCTCCGCCGCCAAGGAGGCGGGGAACATGGTGGACCTGGACTCCAACCCGACCAAGCTCATCGAGATCGTGGAGATCGGCAAGCAGTTGCTGATCACCCGTGGAGCGCTGACTACCTTCTCCATCGCCAACGACGTGGCGAAGTACTTCGCCATCATCCCGGCGATGTTCTCCACCGTGATCCCGGCGCTCGGCAAGCTCAACATCCTGCACCTGCACAGCCCGCAGTCGGCGATCACGTCGGCGATCATCTTCAACGCGCTGATCATCGTCGCGCTGATCCCGCTCGCGCTGCGCGGCGTCAGGTACCGGCCGTCCTCGGCCTCCGCGATGCTGCGCCGGAACCTGTGGATCTACGGCGTGGGCGGGCTCATCGTCCCGTTCATCGGGATCAAGGTCATCGACCTCATTATTCAGTTCATTCCAGGATTCAGGTGATCGTCAGATGAATCATCTACCCAGTTCGGTCAGGCAGCTGATCGCGGCCATTCGCGGCTGGATCATCTTCACCGTGATCTGCGGGCTCGCCTACCCGCTGGTGGTATTCGGCATCGGCCAGGTGGCGTTCAACAGCCACGCCAACGGATCGCTGGTCAAGGTCAACGGCAAAGTTGTCGGTTCGAGTTTGCTGTGCCAGGAGTTCCTAGATACCAAGGGCAATCCGCTGCCGCAATATTTCCAGCCAAGGCCGTCGGCCGCGACAAGCGGGGCGAGCAACGACTTCGGCTGCGATCCTGTCTACTCGGCGGCGTCCAACCTCGGTCCTAACAACCCGAACCTGGTCACGCTGATCAGGCAGCGGCAGAAGGCGATCGAACTGCTCGACCACGTGCCGGCCGCGCAGATCCCGCCAGACGCCGTGACCGCTTCGGCTTCAGGCCTTGACCCCGACATCTCGCCCGCGAACGCCGCCATCCAGGTGGACAGGGTCGCGGCTGCCAGGCATGCGAGCCCGGCCGCTGTACGTGCCCTGGTGGCCAAGTACACCAGCGCCCGCGTCCTCGGGATCCTGGGCGAGCCAGCGGTCAACGTCCTGCTGCTCAACGTCGCTCTGGATCAGCGCTACCCGCTACCGTGAAGTTAGTCATGACCGAATCCCGAAGCACGGCCATGGGTCTTGCCAGTACCCCGCGCCGCGGTCAGCTCAGGATCTACCTGGGCGCCGCGGCGGGAGTCGGCAAGACTTTTGCCATGCTCGGCGAAGGCCACCGCCGCCTGTCCCGGGGTACCGATGTCGTGGTCGGCTTCGTCGAGACGCACGGCAGGCGCCGCACCGCCGAGCAACTTGAGGGCCTGGAGATCGTGCCCAGGGCCAAGATCGAGTACCGGGGCTCGACTTTCGAGGAGATGGACGTCGACGCTATCCTCGCCCGTCACCCGCAGATCGCGCTCATCGACGAACTAGCGCACACCAACGTGCCGGGCTCGCGCAACTCCAAGCGCTGGCAGGACGTCGAGGAGCTGCTCAAAGCCGGCATCGAGGTCATCACGACGCTGAACATCCAGCACCTCGAGTCGCTCAACGACGTCGTCCAGAAGATCACCGGGGTACCGCAGCGCGAGACGGTGCCCGATGCCCTGGTGCGCGCCGCCGATCAGGTCGAGCTCGTCGACATGACGCCCGAGGCGCTACGGCGCCGGATGGCGCATGGCAATGTCTACCCGGCCGAGAAGATCGACGCCGCGCTCAACCATTACTTCCGGCCAGGAAACCTGGCCGCGCTGCGCGAGCTCGCCCTGCTCTGGCTGGCCGACAAGGTCGACGAAGGGCTCAAAAGGTACCGCGAGGCGCACGACATCCAGACCACCTGGGAGGCCAGGGAGCGGGTGGTCGTCGCCCTGACCGGCGGCCCTGAGGGCGATACCCTGATCCGCCGCGCCGCCAGGATCGCGGCTCGCTCTGGTGGCGATGGCGATCTGCTCGCGGTCTATGTGACCAGATCAGACGGCTTGACCGGGGCCGACCAGGGCGCACTGGCCGTGCAGCGGCGGCTAGCCGAGTCGCTCGGCGGCAGCTACCACCAGGTCGTCGGCGACAACGTGCCCGAGGCGCTGCTGGCGTTCGCCCGCGCCGAGAACGCCACCCAGCTCGTGCTCGGCGCCAGCCGCCGCAACTGGATCTCGACGCTGCTCACCGGACCCGGCGTGAGCTGGCGCACGATCCGTGACTCAGGCGACATCGACGTCCACATCGTGACCCACGCCCAGATGGGCCGGGGCCGGGGGCTGCCAGCGCAGCACGGCGGACTGCCGCTGCCGCGCAAAGTGGCCGGCTACTCGCTGGCCGTGCTGCTCGCGCCGCTGCTGACGCTGATGCTCGCCAACCTGCGGGCTGACGTGAACCTGACCAGCGACGTGCTGCTTTTCCTCGTCGGAGTCGTCGCGGTGGCGCTCGTCGGCGGGCTGCTGCCAGCCATCATCGCGGCGCTGGCGGGCTCGCTGTTCCTGAACTATTACTTCACGCCGCCGATCTACACCTTCACGATCAATGATCCGAACAACGCGCTCGCGATCGCTGTTTTCCTGGTCGTGGCCGCCGCGGTCGCCTCGATCGTGGACGACGCCGCCCGGCGGTCGAAACAGGCGGCGCGGGCCGGCGCCGAATCCGACCTGCTCGTGACCACCGCCGGCAGCATCCTGCGCGGAGAGCAGCCGCTGCAGGCCGTGGTCGACCGGGTGCGCGAGGCGTTCAGCATGGACATCGTCACCGTGCTCGAGCGGGACACCGGCGCTGACGGCGAGCCGGTGCCCGGCGGCGGCTGGCACGTGGTAGCGGCCTCTGGCGATCAGGCACCCGGGCCGGTAGCTGGGCCGGTGCCTGGGCCGGTGGCGGAACAAGTAGCTGGGCCGTGGCTGGTGCGCAGCCCGGAGGACGCGGACGTGGCGATGCCGATCGATGACAAGCTGTGCCTGGCAGCGCGCGGCCGGACGCTCCCGGCGGCCGACCGGCGCGTGCTCAGCGCGTTCGCGACGTACGCGGCGGCGGCGCTCGAGCAGCAGCGGCTGACCGCGGCCGCCGAGGCAGCGCGGCCGATCGCCGAGGCCGACCGGATGCGCGCCGCGCTGCTCGCGGCCGTGAGCCACGACCTGCGCACTCCCCTGGCCTCGGCGAAGGCGGCGGTCACGAGCCTGCGGTCAGACGACGTCCAGTGGGCTCCGGAAGACTACGCGGAATTGCTCGCCACAGCAGATGAGTCACTCGACAAGCTCACCCGGCTCGTGGAGAACCTGCTCGACATGAGCAGGCTGCAGGCCGGGGCCATGTCGGTGTTCCCGCGCCCCGCCGACCTCGGCGAGGTCGTCGCCAGGTCGCTGGATGACCTTGGCGCCGATGGCCGGTCGGTGGTGGTCGAGATTCCGGCTGAACTGCCCGAGGTGTACGTCGATCCTGGGATACTCGAGCGAGTCATCTCCAACCTCGTCGCCAACGCGCTGCGGTACTCCCCGGCTGGCTCGCCGCCGTTGCTGACCGCGAGCGTGCTCGGCGACCGGGTCGAACTTCGGGTCATCGACCGTGGTCCTGGCATCCCTGCCGCGGCGGCGAGCAGGGTGTTCGTGCCGTTCCAGCGGATGGGTGACACCGACAACACGACCGGGATCGGGCTGGGGCTGGCTCTGTCCCGCGGGCTTACCGAAGCGATGGATGGCACCTTGGAACCTGAGGAGACCCCCGGCGGCGGCGTCACCATGGCCTTGTCCCTGCTTGCCGTGGTGACCCCGGCCAGGCAGCTCCCCGCCACGACGCAGCCTGAGCCAGACCCTGCCGCCGAAACCCAGTCGGGTGGCGCGAGGCGGCCAGCATGACGCGGGTACTGGTCATCGACGATGAACCGCAGATCCTCCGCGCGCTCCGCATCAACCTTCGCGCCAGGCAATACGACGTAGACACCGCGCTGACTGGCGCCGAGGCCCTGCACCAGGCCGCCCAGCACCCACCTGACCTGGTCATCCTTGACCTCGGTCTACCAGATATGGACGGCGTCGACGTCATAGCCGGGCTGCGCGGCTGGACCGACGCGCCCATCATCGTGCTGTCGGGCCGCGCCGACAGCTCGGACAAGGTCGAGGCGCTCGATATGGGCGCCGATGACTACGTGACGAAGCCGTTCGGCATGGACGAGCTCCTCGCCCGCATGCGAGCGGCAGTCCGCCGCAGCACGACCGAGATCAGCGAACCGCAGATCAAGTTCGGCGAGCTCCTGGTCGACCTGGCCGCCAAGCGGGTGACCAGGACCAGCGGCGCGGGCGACTCAGCCAGCATCAGGCTGACCCCGACGGAATGGCATCTGCTCGAAGTCCTGCTCCGCCACCCGGGCAAGCTGATGAGCCAGCGGCAGCTCCTGCAAGAGGTGTGGGGACCTGGCTACGCCGACGCCAGCGGTAACCTCCGCCTCTACATGGCGCAATTGCGCCGCAAACTCGAGCCAGACCCGGCCAGGCCTCGCTGGCTGCTCACCGAACCGGGCATGGGCTACCGTTTCCAGCCAGACCCGGCGGCCCCTTAGTCGGCCCGGACCCGGGCAGACCGCATGGATATGCGAATTGATGTTGCAAATTAGGTGTCAATTCGCGCATTGATGTTGCCCATGTCTGGCTCCGCAAAGGTTTGTTATTGGGTACGGAAATCCGGCTGCTGATTGGCTGATTAAGCGCGACTATCGGTTCCATGAGTTTTCGAATCCCGGTAGCTATCCTGCTCGGACTCGGAGCGATCCTGGTTGCGCCGTCGTCCGCGGACTCCTCCGTCACCACGTCACCTCGGTGGCGGAACGTAACCTACGACGGAGTCCGCTTCAGCGTGCCAGCATCGTGGCCGGTGATCAGGTTCGCCAGGCATCCGCTGGCTTGTCCCCGACTCGACGTGCACGCCGTCTACCTGGGCACGCCCGGACCCAACCCGATCTGCCCCGCCGGGCTCGTCGGCAAGACCGAGGCGGTCATGGTCGGGCCAGGCCCAGGCAAGCAGGGAAACCAGGACGACAAGCGCCGTCGCCCAGCATCTGATCACCCGGCAATACTCAGCTGTGAGCAGGACCTTGACCGACGTCCTAGCGGGGTCTGGGGTCAGGGTCGCCATCTCCTACGGCACCGACCGGTCACTCGCGCAGACAATTCAATCGACGGTCAGGCTGGCCGACCCGGCCAACCGGGACACGGCCCGGACGTCGGCCCGGACGTCGGCGCGCTCGGCACGGCCAGGCCGGATCGAGCTCACCGAGCGCCTTGAACTGCTGGAGCACTCTGAGTTCGCGCACCGCCCAGGCCACCAGCCAAGCACCCGGCCCGACAGGCCGCCCCCGCGCCACCGGCCACCCCCGCGGCCTCGGCAGGAATCTTCGCCGGCTCCGGATTCGACTCCTGCGCGGCACCGAGCGCGGACGCGATGACCAAGTGGCTCAGCTCCAGCTTCCGCGCCGTCGGCATCTACATCGGCGGCGCTAACCGCGCGTGTGCCCAGGCAAACCTGACCCAGTCCTGGCTGAACGGCATCGTCAGCCAAGGCTGGCACTATTTCGCGATCTACCCGGGGCTGCAATCAAGCTGCGTCCAGGCACCGGGCGACGCCACGATCACCACCAGCCAGGCAGGCCCCGAGGGCAAGGCAGCCGCCAATGACGCCGCCAGCCAGGCAGCCAGCCTCGGCATCCCCCAGGGCGCGCCATTGATCTACGACATGGAGGCATACGGCCCCGGCTGCGACGGGCAGGTGACGGCCTTCCTCTCAGCCTGGGACAAGCAGGTCGGGGCGCGCGGGTACACCTCGGGGGTCTACGAGTCCTTTACCAACATCGGCGCGCTCGTGTCGGCAGCGACGACGATCACCGAACCGCAGGTGATCTACTACGCGGACTGGGACGGCGACGCGACGACTAACAGCTCCTACATGCCGGCCTCGATGTGGACTAGCCACCAGCGAGTGCACCAGTATCAGGGTGGCCACCTCGAGACGCACGGCGGCGTGACCATCGACATCGACAGAGACCGGCTTGACGTGAACCTCACCGGAGCTCCCGTCACGCCCCCCGCCCCGGCGGCGAAGTCGGCCACCCGGATCTCGATCGTCACCAACACGAACGGCACCGCCGAGTGGTTCGCCCGCTCGGCCCGCAGCACCCTGTCCCACTCCTGGCAGCAACCGGTCGGCAGCCTGACCTGGTCGGCGATGCACGCGGTCGGCAGGTCAGCACACGGGATCGTGAGCAATCCCGCGGCCACCCAGCAGGCCAACGGCGCCCTCACGGTCTTCGCCCGAACATCGGCGGGCAGCATCGTGCATGCGTGGCAGCAGGCAGGGTTCCCCAACGACTGGGAGTGGGGCAGGCCACTGCCAGCCCCTGCCAGCCCGGCCCGGGCCGGCACCGATCCCGCCTCGCTGCTGCTGCCATCCGGCCAGGTCGAAGTGTTCCAGACAGCCGGCAACGGCCACGTCGGCGTGATCCGCCAGCGCCAGCCCAACGACAACCGTCACTGGACGTCGTGGGACGACCTAAGCGGCAGTTGCGCCAGCTCACCTGTAGCCATCGCCGACGCCAGTCATCACGTCGACGTCTACTGCGTTACCACGGCCAAGTCAGTGGCAACCATAGGCTGGAACGGATCGGCATGGGGGAAATGGAGCACTCTAGGTGGCTCCCCGTCGAACCTCACCGGTGTCCCCGCCGTCCTGCTCAACGGCTCGGGACAGACCGAGCTTTTTGCCGCGACTACCGCGCACGGCCTGGCCGACGCCTGGCAGAGCGGCTCCGGCGGCCGCTGGACCTGGGGCAGCCCGCTGGCCAGCGCGACGGCAGGCGGGCCGATCTCTGGATCGCCCTCGGCCGCTACCTGGCCGGTCGGCCAGGTAGTCGTCTTCGCCACGCTCGCGAACGGCCAGCCCGAATTCATCAGGCAGGCCGGCATTTCCGGGACGTCGGCGTGGAGTGCGTGGTCCCAGATCGCCGGAGTAACCGGCGGGAAGGCTCTGAGCAGCCCTATAGGCTGGCTCAACTCCGTCGGAGCCGCCAGCGTCGCGGTGATCGATCAGAACCGGGGGCTCACCGTATCGAGCAACACCGGCGCCGGCTGGTCATCGTGGGCCGAAGTCGGTACTGGCTTCTAGACGACGAGCAACACGATCGTGACGACAACCGCGACCGCGACGACGATGCCGACCAGCATGCCGATCGTCCGGCCCTGGCCGCTGCGCGGCGACTCACCAGCCCACGGCTGCTCTGGCCAGGAGCCGGTGTCGGCCACCTGCTGTGGCTGGGCACCCTGGCCGGTGGCAAACGCACGGAACTCGGCAGTGCTCGCCGAAACGTCCGGGGCAGCACGAAACTCACCCGTGCTGCTCGGTACGTTATTACCGACATATCGGTCGTCTCGCTCGGACATGATATGACTGTAGCTGAATGTGTCCCAGCGGGCGCTTGATCAGCGCAGATCGCCGGCTAAGTCGCTCAGCTCAGGGAGCGCGTCCGGTCGCTCGACCAGCCGGGACAGCACGATCGAACTCCGGGTCCTGACGACGAACGGCTCGGCCCCGATCCGCTCGACGACCTGCTCGAAATGCCGGATATCGGCTGCCCTGATCAGCAGCAAGGCGTCCGCCTCGCCGGTGACCGTGCAAGCGCTGACCACCTCGGGATGCTTGCTGGCGGCGACGCCGATCTCGGTAGGCGACGTCTTGCCCCGGCAGAACAGCTCAACATATGCCTCGGTAGTCCAGCCAAGCTCGGCGGGACTGAGCCTGGCCGAGAACCCGGTAATCGCCCCGGCCGCGCGCAGCCGGTCCACTCGCCGCTTCACGGCCGGCGCGGAAAGGCCGACAAGCGAGCCGATCTCCGCATAACTGGCCCGCGCATCTTGCACTAGCGCATGCAAGATCCGCCGGTCAAGCTCGTCGTGCGACATCGGTGGGCTCCTGGGAGGTCTATGGAGTGAGCTGAGCTCGGTTTCGCTGGCGCGGCCCCGCAATCACCTGCGAAGCCACCTCGCACCACCGGACGACCAAGGCTCACTCGATAGGAGCCGCACCCGTGCTACATAAGAGAATCGCTCGCCATCGAAAATGGCTGTCATCGCCTCACCGTCGTTAATCTTCTATTACAAGAGCGGCCCTGAGCGCGGCCACCTCGGACTGCGTCACGCCATTGCGCGCGAGGTATCCCCCGATGCTCCCGGCCTGTTCCCTGGCCCGGTTCAGCATGTGAAGGATCAGCTCAGGCGGGCTGGCCATCAGCGCCTCGGTCAACTGGTCACCGAGACCAGAGTCGGCCGCGATCTGCCCGATCACCGGCGTGTGATCGGCCTCCAGATAGATACTGCTCAACGCGTAGTCGGCGGCGATGAAGTCGTCAGGAACTCCAATCGCCGCCAATGTGAACGCTATCACAATGCCCGTTCTGTCCTTGCCAGCCGTGCAATGCACAAGGCCAGGGAGCACGCCCGGCCTGGCCAGTGACTTAATGGCGGCGCCGACGGCAGCGGAGCGTTTGTCGACGATAAAAGAATACACGCCGGCGAGTTCCGGCGGCAGTTGGCTGAAGTCCCTCCCGACGAGTGACAGGTGCGTGTGCGCGGTCCCCCAGCTGGCGAACTCATCGAGCGGGCTCGGCGCGAGCTGCACTTCCTCGGCGATGCGCAGGTCAAGAACGCTCTTCAGGCCAAGTCCGGCCAGCGCGTCCCGACCCGGATGATCCACGCGATGCAGCGCATCGGAGCGAAGCAGGGTGCCCCAGGCCGTGCGTCCGCCGCCCCGCACCGGGTACCCGCCGACGTCACGGAAATTCAGCGTCCCGCTGACCGGGACGCGCCGCCCGCTGACCGCGATCGTGCGCATGACGCCGATCAGGTCACTCGCCGGATTGACGTCGGGGTTGTCGTCTGCCATTCCCATCCTCCTGCCTGAGCGCGTAGCTTGACGACGTGGCGAAGCTGTGTGACCGGCTCGGGATCAGGCCGATCGATGTCGGGATCGCTGCGGTCGTCATCGCTGCTGTGGAACTTAACGTGGCGACCTCGACCGGCCCGGACCAGGCCCCGCTCGACGCGGTCGCCTACGCCTTCGGCACCATAACGGCCCTGCCCATCCTCGCGCGCAGGCGATGGCCGCTTGGCGTGCTGCTAGCGTGCTCGCTGTTGCTCTTGATCTTCTACTCCGTGCATCAAAGGGACATCTCGCCGGTGCCGCTGCTGGCGTTCCCGCTCTATGACGCCGCGACAGCAGGCTATCTGGCCTGGGCGACCGTCATACCGGCCGGTTACCTGACAATCGGCTTCGTGCTCGCACTCCTCACGACCAGGCAGGGGGTCGCATCGATCGCGGCCAGCTACCTGCCTTCGATCGCCTTGCTGGCAGTCGCCATAGTGCTCGGCGACACCGTGCGCAGCCGCCGGGCGCTCGCGGCCGAGACCGCGGAAAAACTGCGGCTGGCGCAGGAGGAACGGGCAGCGGAAGCGGCGCGGGCGGTCGCTGAAGAGCGACTGCGGATCGCGCGTGAACTGCACGACACGGTGGCGCACGCGATGGCAACGATCACAGTGCTAGCCGGATCGGCGCTGCACCTGAGCGCGGACGGTCCGGTCGGCACCGATCTGGACGCCACCGCTGGGGACGGCCGCGACACGCTGACAGCGATCAGGCAGACAAGCAAGGCCGCACTCGCGGACATGCGGGTGACGCTCAGCGCCCTGCGCGGCGACGGCGCTGAGGTCGCGCATGAGCAGATCAGGCTGGCGGGGCTCGACCGGCTCGACCGGCTGATCGAGGCCGTCAGGGCCGCCGGAGCCCCGGTGACCCTCTCGATCCACGGCGACCGGGAGCCGGCGCCTGAGCCAGTCGACCATGCCGCTTACCGGATCTTGCAGGAATCCCTCACCAACGTGCTGCGGCACGCCGGCCAAGAGGCGAGCGCCACCGTGGCGCTCACCTATGCTCCCGAAGTGCTGACGATCCGGGTGACCGACGATGGCCTGGGTTGCGATGGGGAGACCCAGACCGGCCACGGCCTGACTGGCATGCGCGAGCGGGCGGCCGCCGTGGGAGGCGAGGTGCGGACCGGCCCGCTGCGGGAGGGCGGCTTCGAGGTACTGGCCCGCCTGCCGCTCCCGGTCAGCCTCTCCCTGCCCCCGCGAGCTGCCAGCATCCCCCGTCTCCCGCTAGCTGCCGAAGACAGCCCAGCGCAAGGCGGCGCCGCGTGATCCGGGTGATGCTGGTCGATGACCAGGCGCTGCTGCGGGCCGGGTTCCGGGCGCTGCTCGAGTCGGCCGGGGACATCGAGGTCGTGGGCGAGGCCGCCAACGGCGGGGCGGCGGTCGCGCTGGCCCGCCAACTCACGCCGGATGTCGTGCTGATGGATCTCAAGATGCCCGAGATCGACGGCCTCACCGCGACCAGGCGCATCACTGCTGACCCTGGCCTGCGGCAAGTCAAGGTCGTCGTGCTGACCACGTTCGACGACAACGAGAACGTCTACGCGGCGCTGCGAGCCGGTGCCAGCGGATTCCTGATCAAGGACCTCGAGCCTGCCGAACTGCTTCAGGCGGTCGGCGTCGTCGCCCGTGGCGACGCTCTGCTCGCGCCCAGTGTCACCAGGGCGCTCATCGTGGCATTTACGAAGGCTGATCGCCCGGCTGAACCTTCGGCCCGGCCGGGCTGGGCACCAGCAATCGCCTCGCTCACGGCCCGCGAGCGCGAGGTCGTCCGCCTGGTCGCCGCTGGCCTGTCCAACGAGGAGATCGCCGGCCGGCTGGTGCTCAGCCCGCTGACCGCCAAGACCCATGTGAGCAGGGCCATGGTCAAGCTCAGCGCGCGGGACCGTGCCCAGCTCGTGGTCATCGCCTACGCGGCGGGCATCGCCGATCCAGGCCGCATCAGCCTGCCCGGCGGGCCAGATACCACGGGGCCAGATACCACGGGGGGAGTACTCCGCCGCGAGTAGCGCGGCGGGCAAGTGACTCCGGCGGTACGACGCTCCTGCGCTGCCTGATCGCGAGGATCGAGAGCGACTAGGAACCTCCCCCCGAGCTTTCAAGGAGCGCGAACTCGATGCCGCAAGAGAGCAAGGCCGGCCCGGTCGTCGTTGACCGGCCCGGTTCGCCGCCGGCCAGCAGCGTATCTCAGGCTGGCCGCGCTTCCGCCCTGGGTGAGCTTGGCCGGGTGTGCCACGGCCACCGTGCTGCCACGGTGTTCGCCTGGCTCGTGCTCGTGGCCAGCCTGGTCACGCTCTGGATGCGGTTCGGCGCGCCGTCCGATGACAACTTCGCTGGCCGGGATCCGGGCCAGGCGCTGCTCAACGAGCATTTCCACCGGCAGTCAGGCGACACGCTCACGCTGGCGATCACCTCGTCGGCACCGGTCGGCTCACCTGCCGTCAAGGCGCACGTGACCGCCGCGCTCGTATCGTTCGAGCGGGCACCGGGCGTGACGTCGGTGATGAGCCCATATCAGGCGCCCGGCCAGATCTCGGCCGGGCACCACGTCGCATTCGCCGCGGTTCAGTTCGCCAGGCCAGGCTCAGCGATCCCCGACTCTGAGGCGCTCGCGCTCATGCAGGACGCGCGAGCGGCATCCGGGCACGGCGTGACGTTCAGCCTCGGGGGCGATGTCGTGGACCTGGCCGAGACGCCGTACGGCGGCCCGACCGACGGCATCGGGATACTCGCTGCCGCGATCGTCCTGCTGATCGCGTTCGGCTCGCTGCTCGCGATGGGCCTGCCGGTTGTCACGGCGATCTTCGGGATCGGAGCCGGGCTGTCGCTGATCGCGCTGCTCGGGCATATCTTCCCGGCGCCGTCGTTCTCGCCGATCGTGGCGTCGATGATCGGGCTCGGCGTCGGCGTGGACTACGCGCTGTTCATCGTGACCAGGTTCCGCGAGCTGCTGCGGTCGGGGTCGCGCCGCGCAAGATGCCGTCGTGATCACGATGCGGACGGCAGGCCGCTCGGTACTCACCGGCCGGCTGCACGGTGGCGGTCGGGATGCTCGGGCTGATCGTGCTGCGTCAGCCGCTGATGACCGGCGTCGCCGTCGCGACGGCGGTCACCGTCGGGGCGACCGTGCTGGGCTCGCTGACGCTCCTGCCCGCGCTGCTCGGGTTCACCGGGACGCGGCTGGCGAAGCCGTCCAGGGTGCGGTTGCCCAGGGTGCGTCGTGACCGTGGCGCTCGGCTCGTGACCGGCCCTGCGGCACACCAGCGCGGCGCGGAACGGCGGCCCGCCGCCGAGCGGTGGGCTGGAGTCGTGCAGCGGCGACCAGTCCTTGCCGTGGTCGGGTCCGCGCTCGTCATCTGCGTTCTTGCCCTGCCTGCTCTTGGCATGAAGCTGAGCATGCCGGACGAGTCCGCTCAGGCCCGCGGGACCATGGGCTACGCGAGTTATGCCGCGATGGCGCGCGGGTTCGGTCCCGGATTCGATGCACCGCTGATCGTCGCGGCGCGGCTGCCGTCGTCCCCCCGAACTAGCACCGCGGGGGGCTCCGGGGGGTCGTCCCCCCGTGCCGGCACCGCGCGGCTGTCGGGGGCGGTCAGCCGTACGCCTGGCATCGCGCGGGTCAGCCCGGTCATCGTGAGCCGGGACGGCAAGGCCGCGATGATGATCGCCTATCCGACCACGGGTGAGCAGGACCCGGCGACGAACAGCCTGGTCAACAAGCTGAACGCAACGGTGCTCCCTCAGGCCACAGCCGGGACAGGCGTCCGCGCCTATCTCACCGGGCCGAACGCGGGCAACGTCGCGTTCGCCAACCTGACTAGCCAGCGGCTGCCAGCCCTGGTGGCGATCGTCGTTCTGATATCGATGCTGCTGCTGATGGTGGTGTTCAGGTCAATCGCTGTCGCGATCAAGGCAGCGGTGATGAATCTGCTGTCGATCTCGGCCGCGTACGGCGTGCTTGTGCTGGTCGTGCAGCATGGGTGGCTCGGCAAGCTGTTCGGCTTCCCCGAGGCGATGCCGGTGACCACCTGGGTTCCGATCTTCCTGTTCGTGATCTTGTTCGGGCTGTCTATGGACTACGAGGTGTTCCTGATCTCCCGGATCAAGGAGAACTACGACGCTACCGGTGATAACTCGGGCTCGGTAGCGACGGGCCTGGCCAGCACGGCCCGGGTGATCACGGCTGCGGCGGCGATCATGGTTGTAGTGTTCCTGTCCATCGCGGCGGGCGCCAACGTCTCGGTGAAGCAGGTCGGCCTCGGGCTCGCCGTCGCGGTGCTGATCGACGCCACGCTGGTGCGAATGGTGCTCGTGCCGGCCGTCATGGAACTGCTCGGCAAGGCGAACTGGTGGCTGCCCTCGCCCCTTGCCTGGCTGGCTCGCTAAGGTCAGATAGTGACTCGGATCGGCAATCTGTATGGCCCGGATGCGACGTTCCTCGGCGTGCCGGAGGCTGACCTGGCCGATCCGCAGTCACTGGCTGGCACGGATGTGGTGATCATCGGCGCGCCATTCGACGGGGGGACGTCGCACCGGCCAGGGGCACGGTTCGGCCCGCAGGCGATCAGGTTCACCGACTACCTGCCGCACGACGGCTCCCGGCCGCACCTGGCGCTCGGCGTCGACCCTCTTGCCGACCTCAAGGTCGCCGACGCGGGGGATGTCGAGATGCCGTCAGGTGAGACCGAGTTGTCGCTACGCCGGCTGGAGGACGCGGTTCATACGGCGGCCGCGGCCGGGGCGATCCCGGTGATCCTCGGCGGTGATCACACGGTCACCTTTCCTGACGCGACCGGAGTCGCCCGCCAGGTCGGCTGGGGCAAGCTGTCGATGATCCACTTTGACGCGCACGCCGATACCGGCGACATCCAGTTCGGCTCGCTTTACGGGCACGGCACGCCGATGCGCAGGCTAATCGAGTCCGGTGCGGTGCGGGGAGACCGGTTCTTGCAGGTCGGCCTGCGCGGGTACTGGCCGCCGCCTGAGGTGCTCGACTGGATGGCCGACCAGCGGATGCGCAGCTTTGAGATGACCGAGATCGTGGCGCGCGGTCTCGATGAGTGCCTGACCGAGGCGTTCGGTATCGCGACCGATGGCTGTGACGGGGTGTTCTTGTCGGTGGATATTGACGTCGTGGACCCTGGCCTGGCCCCTGGAACTGGCACGCCCGAACCTGGCGGGCTGTCGAGCAGGCAGCTACTCGACGCCGTGCGCAGGATCGCGATGGACCTGCCCGTCGCCGGCATTGACGTGGTCGAGGTCTCGCCTCCGTACGACCACGCCGAGGTCACCGCGTACCTGGCGAACCGGGTCGTGCTCGAGGCGCTGTCCGGAATCGCCTGGCGCCGGCGCCAGGCAGGCACTGGTGCGCCGCCCCGGCCCCCGGCGTGGCCCCTGCTGCGCGGACGCGGCGGGACGGGCGGGAGCGGCGGAGCTGCGGACTAGGCCAGGTCGGCGGCTTTGCGCTGAGTGAAGCTGAACCAGTTGCCTGAGTCGTCTCGCATGACCGCCTCGATTCCGTAGGGGCGGTCGGCCGGAGACTGGGTGAACTCCACCCCGCGCTCGGCGAGTACCGCGTGGTCACCGCGACAGTCCGTTGTCGACATGACACCCGGGCTCAGGGCGCCCTTGGCGACCAGCGCTCGCACTTGCTCAGCGGTCTGCGCGTCCAGCATTGAGTGGGACGGGTCCATGAGCACCAGTTCCTGATTCGAGCTACCTGGGGGCCGCACTGTCAGCCAGCGCATCCCGTTCTCCAGGGTTATGTCAGTGGTCAGTTCGAAGCCGAGCTGCTTGGTGTAGAACTCCTTGGCCGCGTCCTGGTCAAGGACCCAGACTGACACGATTGAGATCCCGGTGATCATGACGGCCTCCTACGGCGTTATCGGTTGGGCTGCCGGACGACCGTATGCCTGCGGCGCTGGGCGCGGCTTCTCCCAAATTACGATCTTCAGGTCGGCTCGCTCGCGGCGGGCTCGCCGCAGTTGGCTGGCAGCCCGGTGCGCCACATCAGCGCGAAGCAGCCAGGGATCGGGGCCGGGCCGCCGAGCTTTGGCCGCGTCACGCTGATACGCCGACGGCGAACGGCCCACCTGTTCACTGAATCGGCGGCTGAAGGTACCGAGGCTGGCAAAGCCGACCGTCATGCATACCTCGGTCACCGAGAGGTTGACGGATCGCAGGAGTTCGCAGGCGCGTTCGACGCGACGCCGACTCCGGTACCGGCCAGGGGTTTCCCCGTAAGCGGACTCGAACACCCGGATGAACTGGCCGAGCGAATATCCAGCGTCGGCCGCGAGCGCCGCTACCGGCAGGTCGCCGCGTAGTCGCGGTCGATCCGGTCCCGCGCCCGCCGGACCATGCGCAACGCGCGGATATCGGGCGTGCGGATGCCGGGGCTGGCCTTAGCACGACTATAGCGACGCAACCGGCCCTGGCTGGCCCGCTGCGGACAATCACCGCCAGGTGGCTCGCAGTCGCCTGGGTGGAGCGCTAGATCGCCGTGGAGCGTCCAGCCCAGTACGGGTCGCGCAGCCGGCGCTTGAGAGCTTGCCGCTCGGGTCGCGGGGCAGTTCGGCTACGAAGTCGATCGACTTAGGCCATTTCATCTTCGCGAGCCGGCCGTCGAGCGACGCGAGAATCTCGGCGGCGAGCTCGTCGGAGGCTTCCACTCCCTCTGCGGGCTGAACGACCGCCTTGACCTGCTCGCCCCACTCCTCGTCCGGGATCCCGAACACGGCGACGTCGGCGACCTTCGGGTGGATTATGATCTCCGCTTCGATCTCAGCCGGGTAGATGTTGGCGCCGCCAGAGATGATCATGTCGGACTTCCGGTCACAAAGGAACAGGAAGCCGTCCGCGTCCAGGTAGCCGATGTCACCGACGGTAAAGAACCCGCGCAGCCTGTTCGCCGCCGTCTTCTCCGGGTCGTCCTTGTACTCGAAGTCAACAACGCCCATCTTCATGTAGACCGTACCTGGCATGCCGGTCTCGCACTCGTTGCCTTCGTCGTCGACGATCATTACTCTCGCTGGTCGGCCAGGCCTTGCCGACGGAACCTGGCTTCTCCAGCCACTCCTGCGGCGTCACGAGCGTGCCGCCACCCTCGGTCGCCGCGTAGTACTCGTAGATGCACCGGCCCCCACCAGCTGAGCATGTCCCGCTTGATTGGCACCGGGCACGGCGCGGCGGCGTGGATCAGCCAGCGCATCGAAGAGACGTCGTACTGTGAGCGCACTTCGGCGGGCAGCGTGAGCATCCGCTTGAACTGGGTCGGCACCATGTGCGTGTTGGTGACCTTGTGACGCTCCACGAGCCGGAGAGCCTGCTCGGCATCCCACGAATCCATGGTCACCAGGGTGTGCCCGAACTGGAGCGCGCAGCCGCCGAACATCGTCACGGCCGTGTGATAGTTCGGCGAGGTCACGAGGTGCACGTTCGACTCGCCCTCGGTCACGCCGAAGAACTGGAGCAGACCGGTGAGCAGGTCGGCCGCGATATCGGGATCGAGTCCGCTCAGCGGGCGGCGCACGCCCTTGGGACGCCCGGTCGTGCCCGAGGTGTAGTGCATGGGCGTACCAGCGGTGCGGTCATCCGGCATGGTGGCCGGCTGACCAGCCCGCAGTTCCTCGACCGAGGTGAATCCTGGCACCGAGCCATAGCTGAACCTGGCATCGGCTGGCACCCCAGCCTCATCGGCCGCGGATACGCCGGCCGCCGCGTAGCGTTCATGCACGAAGAACGCCTTCGCGCCCGTATCGCGCACGATGTAAGCGATCTCCGGGACAGTGAAATGCCAGTTGACTGGCGTGAGGTACCAGCCAGCCTGGAACGCGGCGAGCCACAGCTCCGTGGGCGCGACGCCATTCGGGACCAGGGCCGCGATGCCGTCGCCGGCGCTCAGGCCGCGCGACGCGCAGCGCGTGCACCAGCTGATTCGCCCGGCCGAGCAGGTCACCTGCCTTGTGCTCGGTCCCGTCCGGCTCGATGACGGCGACCCAGTCCGGGTTCTCCTGCGCACGTGCCCAGAACCCCACCAGCAGCCTCCGATCCTGGCCGGGCCGCCACGGTGCACACAACAACCTCGGCCAAGCCTCACAAGTATCTATACGGGCGAGCTGACCGGCTCGTCCTCCTCTTCGTACTCCTCATCTTCGGACCTCATCAGGCTCAGCACCAGACCGATCACCAGCAAGATGATCCCGAGCACGGCGGCTACGACGGGCACGATCGAGGTCGCGAGGGTGATCTCGTTCCGGTACTTGTTGTCGGTCTTAACAGTGGACGCGATGCTCGCGGCCGTCGATTTGAAGTCCGCGTTGATCAGCACCAGGCGCGTGGTACCCGAGTTGTCCTGGAGCACGTCATGCGTGTTGCGCACTACCGAAAGCGGGGCGCCTGTGATCGGGTCGACGAAGTACGTCTCCTGCGAGCTGTAGAACTCGGGCAGCGTGACCGTAGCGGCGTTCAGGCCCACCAGGGAACCCGGCAGCGTCTGCGTGCCGACCTGCTGGCTCGGGATGTTCGCGACGTACTTGTAAGTCGGGATGCCGCTGGTGGTGGCGGTGCCCTCGAACTTGAAGGTGACCGGCTTTAGCAGCGTGGTGTCGAAGACCTGGTAGTCCTGCTTCTTGGCACCGAGCGGCCAGACGAACCCCTGACCGCTGACCGACACGTGCTTGCCATCCACGGAGTTGCCGCTCCACGGGACGAGTACGCCAGTCTTGCGGTCGAAGGCGAACACGTCGGCCGTGGCCGGGATGCTCACTTGCTGGTGGTCTGTGACGTCCTCGGTCGCCGCGAAGCTCTGCCAGACCGCGATCTTCGAACTGCCCAGCTAGTCGGACTGGCTCACGTTACCCTTGACGGTGCTCGTGACCTGGAGCGTGACTCCCTGCAGCTCACTGACGCTCTTGGGGCTGAACCATTCGGCATTGGCGGCGGTGAGTGTACTAACACCGTATTCGTTCAACGGGAACTTAACCGCCTGACCCGGGACGTAAAACTTCGACAGGATCGCGAGGACGATGAAGAAGACTCCCAGCCCAGTCAGCACGGACCAGACGACGCGGCGCATGGACCCTCCTGGGGATTGGCTGTCAGATCTGGCGGCCTAGTTGGGATAATAAGGGTTTGACGTATGATACTGAGCGCTGTTAGTGGTGTCACTAGGTCTAGGACACGTGATCATAACGACCCGATGGTATTGCTTATCGCGCTAAAGCATGATAAGGCGTGGGTCGTGTCCTGCGGTGCCGACGGCTTCGCCATGAGCGGCTCGCTTGAGCAGCCGAAGATGATCTTCCTCACTCGTCGGCTCGGCCCGGTCCGCGAGCATGACCGGGTAGCCGGCAGTGAGCCGGTAGATGCGGCGGAGCCTCGGGTTATACAAGATCGAGTCGTCGGCGAAAAACAACAGCCCCTGCTTATCGATCGGGCACGCCAGGATGTCAAGCAACGGCTGCTCGATTGGCATGGTCAGGTCCGCCTCGTCATCTCGGCCGCCGGCCGTGTCATCAGGCTCACCGGGCACCGCGCTCAGCTCCATATCCTGCTCACCCGCCCTGGCCGCTCGCTCCGAGCGCCCCCCAGACCGCTCCCAGCGGCGGCTCGGCATCCCCGGAAACCTCCGAACCCGCCGAAGCGCCAGCCGGACCCCCGGAAACCGCCGGAGCGCCAGCCGGAGCCGCAGCGGCGCCATCCTGGCTGGCCTGGCTCACCTGGGTCGCCGGCTGCCTGGCGAGGACCACGACCGCCACCCCCGCAGCCAGGATTCCGCCGAGCCGCAGGATCAGCCCGGCCGCGTTGGACGGCAATCGCTCACCGAACAACCAGGTCCCCGCCACGAGGAAGAACACGCTCCCGGTGATATTCGAGACCGGCCCCACGATCGACACCCGGCAGCGCTGCAACCCCGTCTGGAAGATCAGCAGCGCCACGGCTGAGCTCGCAACCGTCAGGTACGGATACGGCGAGCCCAGCACGGCCAGCACAAGACCGCCGAAGCCGCCAGCGTGGCCGAACACCGCGCCGGATAGCGCCTTGAGCCAGAGCGTCGCCACGCCGTACAGCAACCCGGCGGCCAGCCCGTAAGACACGCCGACCGCGGGCAGGCGATGCTTGCCCGTCGTCGGCGCCGGCCGCAGCGCGCTGCCGCCCACGGCCAGCGCGACCAGGCACGCGGGAAGAGCGACAACCGCGATGGCCAGTCCGTTCCCGTGGTGCCCGACCTGGCCGGCCGAGCCAGTGGCCGACAGCGCGATCGCCGCGATCGCCACGGCGACCGCGACGACGCATCCGAACTCGAGCCGCCTGAGCCGCTCGCGCAGCACGAGCCGGGAAAGCACCACCAAGATGACCACGCCAGAGCCGAGCACCGGTTGCACGACGCTGACAGGCGCCAGCATCAGCGCCACGACCTGGAGAACGAAGCCGCACGCCATCATCGCGAAGCCGATCAGCCAGGCTGAGTCGAGCAGCACGGTCCGCAGCAGGCCGACCGCGTTCCTGGCATCGATGGCGGGCAGCCGCCCTAGCGCTCGTTTCTCGAAGATCAGCCCGACGTTATAGCTGGTCGTGGCCAGTGCGGCGACCACGATGCCAAGGCCAGGTCCGGCCGTCACGATTTCTCCAGCCTGGCGCCCGGCCGCGCGTCGCGCCGTCCGGTGAGCCGGTCGAGTACCTCAAGGTAACGTTCAGCGAACTGCGCGGCGGCGGCGTCGGTCAGCAGCGCGCGCCGGTATCTCCAGGTCAGCCGCACGTCATCGGCGCAGGTCAGCACCCCGAGCGACAACCCGCGCGGCATGTGCGCCGACGTCGAGAACCACAACTGCGACGCCGATGCCGCGCCGAACGCCAGCGGTTCGACGACGCCGAGGTTAGAGACAAGACAGGTGTCAGCAAGAACGGCTCCTGCGCCGCGCAACCCTGCGCGAATCAGCGAGCGTTTCACGGCGACTGGCAACGGCGCCCTGGCAACGGCGGCGATGCCGGAACCGACTTGCGGACCGGCATGGTCTTTGGCATGCCTTGTCTGCGCGGCCACCTCGGTGAGCAACCCGGACTCCGGCTGGAGACAGCGGAGCCGCGCGGCCACCGTCGTCAGCCGCGAGCGGTTCGCCCACTGCGCCGGCTGCGCTGGCCTGATCGCGTTCTCCCACCGGCATCGTGATCTTGATGAGCCCGCACCGAGCGCCGTGGGCGCCGTTCCACTCGCTGACCGTGATCATCAGCGCAGCGATCAGCAGATCGTTGACGCTCGGGCCGTTGGCGCGAAGCCTGCTGGCCTGGGCGAGCCCGTCCCAGCTTGACTGGTGCAAGCCGTACCCGGCGCGGCAGGCCCGGGGACCGCCCTCGGGCCGCCGCGCGATCTTCGTCACCCGCCCGAACGCGACTCTCGGACCCGGCCCATTCGGACCCGGCCCGCGCGGACCCGGCCCGCGCGGACCCGGCGAATCCGGCCCGCCGCGCCCGCCGGGTCCTGACTCGCTCCGCCCGGAAGCCGGCTGACCAGCAGGTCGCTGGCCAACCCGCGCCGTGTACTCATCGGCGACAGCGCGCAGCAACCGGACGCACGCCAGCCCGTCGAAGAGCGCATGGTGCGCATTGAGCAGCAGCCGGTCGCCAGCTGGCCCGGTCGCCAGCAGCAACGTGAACGGCGGCGAGACCTCCAGCGCAGGCGACTGCGAGATCAGCGCAGAACGCAGCCTGCCAAGCTCGCCCTCATCCGCGAAGCCGGCCACGCGAACCGGATCGGCATCGGGAGCGGCCGTGTGCTCCCAGAAGTAACGATGCCGCCACCAGCGAGCCCGGCCGCGCCGCACCCGCAATGCCGCCTGCGCATCGAGTACCGCCCGCACTGCCGCCCGCAGCACCGCCTCATCCAGGCGCCCGGGCACCCAGGCTTCAAGGTGAACGTTGGCTGGCTCGACCGGGCGATCGAAATAGCAGGTCAGCTCGTCCGCGACGGCAAAGGCAGTTCGAGCCGCTCGGTCCGCGCCAGGCACGGCCGTCCGCCCCGCCGTCCGCCCGGCCGCCGTCCGGCCATACGCAGCCGGCCCTGTCACCGCTTGCCCGCCCGGCGGCGAGGCAGCTCAAGCCCGGCCGGGATCAGCGCCGCCGCCAGCGCGACCAGCCCGCAGGCCTGCGCCGGGGCGCCGAACGCGCCAGTGCCAGGCGCGGCCGGATTCGCCGCCATCGCCGCCAGCACCCCTGAAGCGATCATGGCGCCAAGGGCGAGCGCGCCGTAGCGGTTCGGCCACCTGATCGCGAGCAGCGCGAGCACGGGCACGGCCACCGCGACCGGACCGCCGACGATCACGAGCAGCGCGAACACCGCGGCGAGCCCAGCCCACGCGCCGAGCCGGCCTGCCGGAGCGGACTCGCTCAGGGCTCGAACCATGGCCTCGTGCACTCTCCTGCGCCACCGGCACGCGGACGCGATCACAAGCAGGGCAATTGCCCCGATCGCGGAAAGAATTATCCACGCATGATAGAACTTAACCGGCCCGAACGTCAGCGTTATCGACCCGCCAGACCCGGCCGGAACGACGAATCCCTGCTGCCAGCCGTCCAGCGTGACCGGCGTCAGTACCGTCGGAGTCCGGCCCCGCCCCTCAAGAGTCGCTACCCAGCCGGGATTGGCGTTCTGATGCAATTCCAGGTAGGAGCGCACCCCGGCGCCAATGGTGACCCGGCGGGAGTCGGCGCCCCAGTCCAGCACCCGGACAGGCCGCGCCTGCACCAGCCCGGCACTGAGCGAGCGCCCGCCCGCTACGCCCCTGAGCCGCCCGGGGCTCTCCAGGCTCAGGTTCGTCACGGTAAACGGCCCGGGCCGCGCCGCCTGCCGCAGCCGATGCTGACCGGCCCCGAGCTCAAGCTCCGACCTCGCTGAGCAGAGCCTGATCCGCACCTGGTGGAACTGGGTCAGGTCACCGACGGTCCCTGTCACCTTCGTCGCGTACTCGCGCCCGTCAATGGTGAGCCTGGGCCCGCTCCCGCATCCGAGCGAGAATCTGCTGCCGGCCGCCGGCGTCCTTGCCCGGAGCCCGTTCAGCGCCGGGATCGACAACTTGGAGAGCCCGACCGGCAGCTGCACTGGCTGCCCGGACGCCTGCTGCGTCGTGGCGGTGAACTGCACCACAGGAAAGCTGATCGTGATCTGATGCGTGGTGAGCGGCGGCACTATCTCGGTGAGCCCGTCGAGGCCCACGCTCGCGAACCGCGTCCCGTCCGGACTGATGATCTTGATCGACTCCGGTACCGCGCTGAACCCCGGCACCGGCAAGATCACCATCTGCCTGATCGTCCGCTTCCCCTGCCAGCCAAGCCGCAGCACAGGATTGGGCGCCCCGGCGATCCAGGATCCGCTCCGCCCGGGCCTGAACAGGTTCTGCGGCTCCAGATCCGGCAATGAGCCAAGCGTCGAGCTCGCGGTCACCTCGAGCGTGTGCTTCGGCGACGGCGTCAGCCTGGCGAGGAGCGCGTCCAGCTTTTTGCCGGGAACCGCGATCGCGGTCGCGTTGAACCTGTACGTCCCGACTCGCGTGGTCGCGAACGTCCGCGCCAGCGGCGGGTACTGCCCGAGGTCGGCGAGGCTCGCCGGCGACGGCAGCTGCCGGTAGAACGAGAACGCGACGGCGCCCGCCCGCTGCCCGGCCGGTGACTGCGCAGGTGCCGAGAAGCTGGTCACGGTCACGCCGGGAACGTCGACATCAGTGAACCCGGCCCCGGGCCCGCCGGGCACCTGCCCGCTCGCGGCGGCAATGGTGATCCGCAGCGTCCTGGTCGGTCCGGGCGGCACCGGCAGCGGCTGCAGGGCGCTCGTGCGCCGTACCGGGCTGGTGCGCGACCCGGCTGCCGTTGTCACCGTCAGCCGGGTGGCGACCGGCCGCAGCGACCCGTCGACCAGCAGCCTGATCCCGATCGAGCCGGGCAAGTCGAGGCGATGGCCGAGGTTGACCTGGATCCACTGGCCGACTGGGGTATCCGGGCTGGCCTCAGCCCAGAAGGTCCCGGGATTTCGGTCGAACGCATTGACCGGGGAGATCTGCGGCGTCTCGGCCAGCCAGAATCCGGCTGATGACGCGGTGACGCTGTGGGCTCCCGTCAGCACGGCAACCGTCTGATGCCCGGCGCTGGTCACCGGGACAAGCTGGCGCGGCGGGCCGCCGCCCCCTCCCAGCGGGTCATCGGGCGGGTTGGTCCCCCTCGCCGTGTAGGTGTAAGACGGCGCCCCGCCGATCCCGCCGAACGCGTGGTCGGCCCTGGGCAGCGAATCGGTCACGGCCCACAGCGCAGGCTTGGCTACCAGCTTGTCGCCCGCGATCACCGCGGGCTGCCAGCTCAGGATGTGCTGCTCGGTCAGCTGCAGCAGCGCGTCGGGACCGCCGTTGACCAGCACGGTGCCGCTCACCGGCAGCGCGACCGCCGGTGCCGCCGCGAGCGCGGCGATCGCCGGGCTCGCGTCGAAGACCTCGACGGCAGGATACGACGGCAGCGCGTACTGGATCTCCGGCGCGCCCGGGTTGGTCTGCTGCCCGCTGATCAGCGGGCCGAACGCGGCGACCCGGCGGAAACCGGAACTGGCTAGCGCCTGGTGCACGGCCTGGGGCGCGATATAGCCGAGCGTGCCCGGGTTGAGGTCGTTGCGCACTACGACGTACCTGATCCCCGAGCGGGCGAGCGTGGCGGCCAGCCCGGGCGTCCGCTCCCCTGAAGAGATCGCCGCTTCCACCGAGTCGAGCAGCAGCTGCGAGCCCGCCCCGCCGTATGGCACCAGGCCCTGGGTGACCCACGGCGAGCTGGCGAGCGGCTCGAGCGGGTCGTCCACGGTCTCGCCCCACAGGTAGGTACCGTGCGCGGCGGCTGGCGCGACCAGCACGGGCGTATCGCGGCGAGTGCAGCCTGATGTAGTCGGAGACCTGATACCAGTAGCTCGGCACCGACGTGAACGAGCCAGGATTGAGCACCTGCCCCGACAGGTACGGGAACGCGAGCCCGACCAGGACGAGCCCGATGGCCGGGGCCGCGAACAGGTGCCACAGCATCCGGTGCGAGGGGTCGTCGATGATGGCGGCCCGCCTGGCCCGCAGGACGAGCGCGTGCGCGATGCCCAGCGCGAGCACGGCCGCGGCGGCGGGCTCGACCTTGTAGACGCTGCGCAGCGGCGCCAGCACCGCGTTCAGGAGCTGATCAACGTGGCTGTGGAAAAGCCCGCCGAGCGGCCCCGGATACCCGGCGAGCGCGACCAAGGCCGCGAGGCCCAGGCAGAGCCTCAGCCACCCGCCGAACGGCAGATCCCGGCGAGCGAGCCCGAGCAGCCCTGTGCCCGCCGCGATCGCGCCGGCGAGGATCGCCACCGGGTTGGTCACCATGAACCAGCCCGCGCTGAGCCAGGGCTGTCCCAGGCTGAGGTACGCGGTCCAGTTCCCTGCCCCGCGCAGGAACGTTGCCGCCGACATCGTGCCGGTCGTCGTGGCCGCCTGCTCGATGTACGGCAGGAAGTTGAACGAATACTTCGCCTGGAGCAGGAGCGGCACGACCCACCAGCTGGTCGCCAGCGCGACCGCGCCTGCCCAGCAGCCGCCCAGCCTGAGCAGCCGGCGCCCGCGGGCCTGGGTCACGATGAACAGCGCGGGCAAGATCAGGGCGTCGAGCGTGGAGGTGGCGTTGACGCCGCCCATGCACAGCACGGCCACCCCTGACCGCGCGACCGCGCCCGCGACCGGCCCGCCCCGAGCCGCCCTGACCAGCGGGAGCACCGCCCACGGCGCGAGCAGCCCGGGCAGCAGCCCGGCCGAGGTCGACCCGATCACGATCGTGACCGTCGGCCACAGGGTGAAGGCCAGCCCGGCGACCACCGTCGACCGCATCGTGCCGATCCCCAGCTCGCGGGCCAGCTTGACCAGGCCGGTGAAGCCGACGGCGATGAGCACGGAGAGCCACAACCGCTCGGCGACCCAGACCGGCAGCTGGAGCAGCCTGGCGCCCAGGTAAAACGGCCCCATCGGGAATCCGTAGCCGATGTACTGATCCTGCAGCGTGCCGAACCACTCGTTCGGGTTCCACAGCTGCCACAGCCGGGCGAAGAAGGTGACCGGGTCGATGTCGACGCCCAGCTTGGTGTCGAAGAAGATCCGTCCCGGCTGGTTCAAGAGCAAGATCACGAGCGTGACCAGCCAGACCAGCCCGACCAGGCGCCACAGCCGGGGCTCCCCCCGGACGGGCACAGCCGAGGCCACCGTCACCCGGTCCGCCGCAAGATCAGCAGCAGGTTCCAGGTCACGACCTCGCGCACGACAGGCAGGTGCAGCAGGATCCTGCACCAGGCTGGGTAGTAACGCGGCCGGGCGGACAAGACCTCGACGTCCGCGCGCTCGCGCATCATCTTGAGCACGGACCCGATGTGCACGGGAAATAGGCTGCTGCCGACCCGGTTCTTGGGCAGCTTGCCATGCTTGCGCACGTACCTGCGTTCGGCCGTGCCCGCGCCGAGGTAGTGCCACGGAGACATCTCGTGCCCGCCCCATGGTGAGTACCAGTTCGTGAAGGACAGGTAGATCACGCCGCCGGGCTTGGTCGCCCGCACCATTTCCTCGATGAGGCCGCGCGGGTCCCGCACGTGCTCAAGCACATTCGACGAGACGCAGACGTCGGCTCCGGCGTCGCGCACCGGCAGCCAGTACCCGTCCGCGAGCACCGCCCCCGATGGCGGCTCGCCCCGGCTCAGCATCTCGGTGGCATCGAGCTCGAGCAGATAGCAGTTGGCGCCCTGGGACCGGAACTCAGCTGTGACGTAGCCGGCACCGCCGCCGATGTCGAGCACGGTCCGGCCGGCGATCGACACGAATCGCGCGAGCTGGCTGGCAGCGTCCTTGGCCAGCGCGGCGTAGAAACCGTCTGGGTCGCTCTGCTCGCTCAGGAACAGCCGGAACAGGCGGACGGACCTCATCATGCGCCGACTCCTCGACTCTGCCAGCCACCGCGCTCGGGGCCGGTGATGTTGATAAAACCGACATCACCTCAGCACGACAGTCGCACATGCTACTTTTCGGTAGCAAGTGGCTGACAGACTAGCGATCCGTCTCATCGTGTCGGGCCGAGTCCAGCGGACGAAGGCCCAAGAGAAATGGTGCTGCCATGACCTCTGGCCGGCGCATCGTGTTCATCGCCTGGCGGGACCTCGCGAACGAGAATGCCGGCGGGTCCGAGATCCTCGTTGACAGGCTGGCGCAAGGCTTGCAGGCGCGCGGCGATCAGGTGACCTTGCTGTGCGGCGGCCGCGTGGGCGAGCGCGAGTACGCGGTCAGGCGCAGCGGCGGCACCTACAGCCAGTTCGTCAGGGCACCGGTCGCCTTCCAGCGCCACCTGCGCGACTGCGACCTCGTCGTCGAGGTCTGCAATGGCATGCCGTACCTGGCACCGCTGTGGACGTCGCTCCCGGTCATCTGCCTGGTCAACCACGTGCACGCCGACCTGTGGGCGCTGCGGTTCCCGCCGCCGGTGTCGGTGGCCGGCCGGTTCGCGGAGTCGAAGGTCATGCCGTGGGTGCACCGCAAGAACCTCTTCGTGACGGTCTCGGCGTCCACGTCGGCGGCGCTGACCCAGCTCGGCGTCGCCGCCGACCGGCTGCGCGCTGATCTGCAACGGCGTCGAGCCAGGCCCGCCCCCCGCGCCGAGGTCACCGGAGCCACTCTTCCTGGCGCTCGGCAGGCTGGCCGACTACAAGCGGATCGACGTGCTGCTGCGCCTCTGGGACCGGGTCAGGCAGGTCGTCGGCGGCCAGCTGGTCATCGCCGGAGACGGGCCTGAACGCGAGCGGCTTACCGCGACTCGCCGGGTCCTGACGTGACCTTCACCGGACGGGTCTCCGAGGAGGAAAAGCACCGGCTGCTCTCCGCCGCCTGGATTCTGCTGCACCCGGCCAGCATCGAAGGCTGGGGCATCGTCGTCGCCGAGGCGGCGGTGCGGAGCACGCCGGCGATCGGCTTCAGCGTTCCCGGCCTGCGGGACTCCGTCGTACACAGCGAGACCGGCCTGCTGGTACGGACAGAGGGCGAGTTCGCCTCGGCGTGGGCGGCGCTGGCCATCGATGACCGCAGGCGGCACGCCATGGGCCGGGCGGCCCGCGACCGCGCCATGCGGCTGCACTGGTCAGCGGCGGTCGACGGCTTCTCCGACGCCGCCGACGAAGCCATCGCCAGAGCCGCCTCCCGGGCAACGCCCGCGATGACAAGCGCACCAGAGCCTGCCGGCCTGCTCCCCCTGCCGTCCAGCCCCGTCCCGCCTGAGCCCGCCCGATGACTTCCGGGCGGCTGCGCGCGTTTTACGAGGACCCCGCGGTGCCTGCTAGCTCGGGGCCGGACCGGGCGCGGCGGCAGGCCGACATGCTCGCTGAGGTGCTCGCCGGGGTTCAGCCGCCGGCCCGGATCATTGATGTCGGCTGCGGCGACGGGTTCGCCACGCACGTCGCGGCACAGCGCAATGCCGGGCATGCTTCGCCGGGATCGACTGGGCCGCGGGCTCGCTTGAGGCCGCGCGACAGCGCGGGCTCGCAGTGATCAGGGCCGCGATCGACTTCCCCGCGCTGCCGATCAAGCCGGGCAGCGTCGACGTCGTCGTGATAAGCGAGGTTATCGAGCACCTCGTGGATACCGATTCGGCGGTCGAGGCCATTCACCGTGCGCTGCGAGCCAGGCGGGTCGCTGTTGCTGTCCACCCCGAACCTCGCCGCCTGGTACAACCGGGCGCTGCTCGCGGCCGGCGTCCAGCCGGTCTTCTCCGAGGTCAGCTTGCGGTCGGTGTTCGGCCGGCCGGGCAGCCAGGTGGCGGGGCACCTGCACATGTTCACCAGGCGGGCACTGGTCGAGTTCCTGACGGCCTACGGCTTCCACGTCGAACGCGTCGCCGGCGCCACCTATCACGACGTGCCCGCCGCGCTGAAGCCAGTGGACCGGTTGCTCTGCCACTGGCCGTCGGCCGCTTCGATCCTGCTCGTCCACGCCCGCAAGACGTGATGCGGACCGGCCCGCAGTCCTGGCCAGCGACGGCAGTCCTGGCTAGCACGGCAGTCCTGACGCTGCACAGCCGTCCTTCCCAGCACGCATCCTGGCCAGCACGGCGCGGGCCTGCCGGGGGTCGTCCCCCCGGGCTAGACAGCATGCCTGGCCGGCGGTCGCTGGCCTCCTGCTCGGATTGCTCGCGCTCGGCCCCGCGCTCGGGCGTGGCTTCGTGCTCACCTACGACATGGTCTTCGTTCCCGATCCGCCGATTAGCCTCGCGGATCTCGGCTTCAGCGGCGGCCCGGCCCGGGCGGTCCCCAGCGACCTTATCGTTGCGCTAGTGGCGAGAGTTCTCCCGGCGCAATTTGTTCAGAAACTGATCTTGCTTGCCATTTTTGTGCTTGCGTGCACCGGGGCGGCGGCACTGCTCGCGCAGGGGTGGCGTCGGCGCGATGACGAGGCGCGGCTGCCCGTGCTGGCCGGGCTGGCCGGGGGGGTCCTGTACGCGTGGAACCCGTTCGTCGCCGAGCGGCTGATCATGGGGCAGTGGGCAATGCTGCTCGGCTACGCGGGCCTGCCGTGGGTGCTGCGCGAACTGTGCCGGCGAGATGGGCCGAGCTCCGGGATCTGGCTGGCTCGCGCTCGCGGTCGTGCCTGCGGCGGTCGGCGGGTTCGCGGCGATGTCGATCACCGTTGTCGCGGCGCTGCCGACCGCGCTGTGCCTGCGCCGTCGCGGCGTGGACCGGGTAGGTGGCGAGAGCGGGCCGAGCGCGGGAGCGGCCGGGGCTGGGCCGAGCGCGGAGCCTGGGCTGAGCGCGGGCGACGGCTTGGGGTCACCCTGGCCATCCTGGGCATCGCGAGCCTGCCGTGGCTGATTCCGTCGCTCGTCGTCCCCGTGCACGCCGATCCTGGCGGGGCTACGGCGTTCGCGGCTCGGGCCGATACGCCGTTCGGCGCGGTCGGGAGCCTGCTGATGCTTGGCGGGATCTGGAACGCGCAGGCTGTTCCGGCTGGCTACGGCGGCCTGGTCGTCGGTGTGCTGGCTGCTCGTGGTGGTCGTGGCGGTTGCTGGTTACCTCGTCGCCGCCTTGCCGCGCCGGGCGTGCCCGGGTCTCGGGGTGGCGGCGGTCGCCGGATTCTGCCTGGCCGCGCTCGGGACCTGGTCGCCCACGCTGGCGGCGTTGCGGGACGCGATCTCGTTCTGGCCGGGTTTCGCGCTGCTTCGCGACGGCCAGCAATTCGTCGCTCCGCTCGCCCTCGCCGAGTCGGTCGGGCTGGGCGCCGGCGTCGCAGCGCTGATCCGGGCAGCGCGCACTGAGACCCGGCAGCCTAAAGCGGTGCCGGCCGATGCGGCCGCGGCCGAGGAGGTGCCGGCCGAGAGGTGCCGGCCGCGGCGGATCGCGCGGGGCGGCGCAGGGGGGAGGTCGCTGGCGTTGCGGCGGTGATCGGGGTGCTGGCGCTGCTCGCCCCGGTACTGCTGCTGCCCGGCCTTGCCTGGGGCGCCGCCGGCCGGCTCAAGCCGGTGCAATACCCGGCCGACTGGCTGACGGCGCGGTCGGTGATCCAGGGCGGCAGCCAGCAGGGATCGGTGTTGCTGCTGCCGTGGGCGCAGTACAGGCGGTACTCGTGGAATGGCGGGGAAGCGGTGTTCGACCCGTGGCCGAGGTTGCTGGCCCGGTCGATGATCTGGAATGACGCCCTGACCGTCGGCCCCACTACCGTGGCCGCCGAGAGCCCTTCCGCCCGGCAACTGGGCCCGGCGGTCACCTCACGGCGGCCATTGACAAGGATCTTGCGCGCAGCCGGGGTGCGCTACGTGATCATCGATGCGGGCCCGCTGCTCGACCGGCCCTGCCCAGGCTGCCCGCGCCGACGCGAGTGGCGCGAGTCTTCAGGCTGGTGCGGCTGGCCCGCCTGGCGAACCTAGCGAAGCTAGCCCGGTTGCCTGGTGCCAGCGTGCTGCTGGCGAGTCGCGATCTGATCGTGTTCAGGTTGCCTGACTGAGATTGTTACTCTTTGGTATCGCTCTGGTGGTTCGCTAGCCGGAGTCACTACGCTTATGGCACTTGAAGTAGTTTGCCCGAGGAGGAGCTGTCGTGACACGACTGTGGCTGCTGGTGATTGCCGTAGTAGTCGGCGGTGCGCTCGCCTTCGGTGCGACCTTCACGGTGACGAGCGTGCTGTCGAGTTCCAATGAGAGCCCGGTCAACCAGCAACTCTTCAACTACGGCCAGCGGTAGAGCCCGGCAACATCGAAGCGCGAATTGATACTCGGTTTCCCACTTCAATTCGCACATCCATGCGGTCGGCCGCGCACTCAAGCGGCCAGCCTGACCCGGCGAAAAACCCGAAACCGGGCATACGATTCTCCTGGGTCCTGGCTGCGCCGGCTCTCTGGCACGCGCTAGAGCGACGGTAAGTGACGCTTAGTCGCTTTCGGCAAGTTCCGCGGCCACGAGGGCGCCTAGCTCCCAGCATGCTTCCAGGTCTGCGGCCTCCGGTTGGCCGATGACCAGGACCGGCGGCCGCACTTGACGCCAGCCGAGTCCCGTTGTGATCGACTCGACACCCCGGACAGCGCCGGTCGTGTCGCTCGCGCCGTGGATATAGAGGCCATACGGGCGCCGCTGGGTAGCCTCAAGGCACGGATAGTAGATGCTGTCGAAAAAGTGCTTCAGCGCACCCGACATATATCCGATATTGGCCGGCGTGCCCAGTAGGTATCCGTCCGCGTTCAGCACATCGACGGCGCTGGCCGTCAGCGCGGGCGCGACGACGATCTCGACGCCTTCGATCTCGTCGGTGCGGGCTCCGGCCAGCGCTGCTTCGAACATCGCCTGCATCGCGGGCGACGGCGTGTGGTGAACGATCAGCAGCCGACGCATGCAGATAGTTACGAACGCGGCGAGCGAGGGGGGCGGCGGGTGATGGCGAGAAGCCTCCTGATCCGGATGCTTCCGATCACTCCCGCCACGACGAAGAGGGACAGGGCGTACCAGATACTGAGCGCGCCCAGACCCGAGCCAAGGTAGACCACGATGACGATCAGGCCGATACCCAAGGCGAGCAGCCACGCCTGAAGGTAATTCGTCGGCTTCCACCTAAGCCACTGCATGGGCAAATCCTAACCTGGGAAACAGGAGCGACCGGAGGCCGGGAACCCGGGTGGCGGGGGTAGGTGACCTGCCGTCCTGAGCGAACCTCCGTGATCATGGTCCAGGCGGCGCAGGCGTGAGCAACGCGGCCCTGCCCGTTGTCGTCCCCAGAGCATCAGGGCGGGCCGCGTTGCTGTTGCCGGACGGCCGCAGCAAACAACGTGGCCCGACTTGATGCTGTCCCGAAGCGGACCGGCCAGACTCGGTCGCGTCGCGTCAGTTCAACGAGTCACCCGACAGCCTCAATGGCAGGTGCGCCCGCGCTCACCAGCGTGGCCACCCCGCAACAGCTGAGAATCAAGGCTCTCTCCGGAAGAGCTGCACCCTTGGGGCATTGCTGGGCTGGTCGGGGTGTTCCTGGCCCAGTTGGGGTGGCCCCTGGGGAGTGAAGCTGCTCACGCGGGAGGGTTTTCGGGTTCCTGTAGGAGGGTTTCCGCGTCTAGGAGAGTTGACCGGACTATACGACGACAACCCTCCTTTATGCGACAACGCTCCTACAGGAACCCGAAAACCCTCCACGGTAAGAACGAGAACCCTCCCGAACACGGCAACACCTCGCTGGCTCATCCGAAGAACGGACCCATGTCCGATGGGTGTGGCTCTTTCTGAGTGAGCCTTTGGTTGTTCAGTGGTGAGGTGCCGTCGCGGCCGGGACCCGGGCGCGGAGCACGGGAGCGCTTCATGATCAAGCTCCGGGAGGCCGGGACCCGTCCCGGAACCCGAGGCTGCGGCCTCGCGTCACCGAAGCCAGCCAAGACTCACTCAGAAAGAGCCACACCCATGTCCGATAGCTGGGACATCCCACTGCCCTACCAGAGGCCGAGCAGGCCGGGCGGACATGGCGGACATGGCGGGCCGGGCGGACATGGCGGGTCTGGGCGGACATGGCGAGCCGGGGCAGGCTCAACGGGGCTCAGGGTGGTAGACGGGTTTTGCCCGTTTCGCTCCTTGCGGCTCCCGGCTGCTTCTTGCGGCTCTTACGTCTCACCTCTTAGACTGAACATTCAGTCAACTCCGTTAGGGGTGTCACGTCATGGCCGGCAAACAGGCCCCGTCCAACGAAAGCCCATTGCCTCACCGCGTCGCCGAGAGCCCGTCGCACCGCGCCGGCGAAGGCCCCGACCACCTGCGTGCCAGGCGCCCTGTGCCTGCGGCGTCCCCCGTGCGGCAGGCGCCGGGCGATCCGGCAGCGAATCTCGCGGGCACGCCTGGCCCCTCGGGGCCGGGGAGTAATCTCTCGGTCACCCCAGCGGTCTACCTCCCGGGTACCGGGAAAGGCACCGGGCAGAGCGCAGGCCCCGGCGCCGGGCAGAGCGCCGGGCAGGGCAAGACTGCGCCGGGCGCCGGGCAGCAACTGGGCCGGCGTCCGGCTACCGCGCCGAGTCCGGGACGGCACGGCGAGCAGTCGACACCGCGCGCCTCGACGAGACCGGCGCAGCAGCACCCGGCCCAGCAGCACCCGGCGCGGCAGCGCCCGACGCTGGACGGGATCATCGCCGAACAAGAGCGCATCTTCATCCGCCGCCAGCCTGAGTCGGGCAGGCTGGCCGTCGAGGCCCGCGCGGCACTCGCCGGCGGAGTGACGTCGAGCTGGCAGATCTCCAGGCCGCAGCCGGTCTGGCTGAGCCACGCCAGCGGTTCGAAGCTGTATGACGTTGACGGCAACGAGTACGTCGACTTGCACGGCGGCTACGGGGTCTCACTCGCCGGCCACGCGCATCCGGCGATCGTGGAGGCGGTGCAGCGTCAGGTCGCCAAGGGCACGCACTTCGCCCAGCCGACCCGCGACGCGATCGCGGTCGCCACCGAGCTGTCCAGGAGGTTCGGCCTGCCGCAGTGGCGGTTCGGCAACTCGGGCACCGAGGCCACGATGGACGCGGTGCACCTGATGCGCGCGATCACCGACCGCGACCTGATCATCAAGGTTGAGGGCTGCTACCACGGCCACCACGACTCGGTCCAGGTGTCTGTCTACCCGGAGCCAGACGAGATGGGCCAGCCAGACCGGCCGGCCAGCGCGCCGGCGAGCACCGGCATCCCTCGCGCGCTGACCGACCTTACGCTGATCGTCGGCTTTAACGACCTCGTGGCGGTCGACCGGGTGCTAAGAGAGCACCCAGGCCAGGTCGCGGGCATGATCATCGAGCCGATCATGATGAACGCCGGCATCATCATGCCCGAGCCCGGTTACCTGGCCGGGCTGAAGGAACTCCTGCGCGCCCACGGGGCGCTCCTTGCCTTCGACGAAGTCAAGACGGGGCTAACCGCCGGGCCGAGCGGAGCGACCGGCATCACCGGCGTCACCCCCGACATCATCTGCCTGGCCAAGGCCATCGGCGGTGGCTTGTCCGTGGCGGCCATCGGCGGCAGCGCGGAGGTCATGGCGCATGTCGCCAACGGCGACTACGACATGGTCGGCACCTTCAACGGCAACCCGCTCGCGATGGCGGCGACCAGGGCGATGCTGCACGAAGTCGCCACCCCGGAGGCCTACGCGCGGATAGAGGGACTGCGCCAGCGCGCGGTCAACGGCGCTGAGCAGGCGATCGCCAGGTATGGCCTGGCCGCGCGGGTCGTGTCGATCGGCGCGAAGGGGTGCATCGTCTTCACCGAGAAGCCGGTACGCAACTTCCGCGAGTTCCTGGCGATCAAGGACGCGTACAGCCACGCGCACTGGCTCTTCCAGCACAACGGCGGCGTTTTCCTGCCGCCGTGGGGCAAGGCCGAGCAGTGGCTGATCTCTGTCCAGCACGACTCGGCTGATATCGATCGCTTTAACGGTAACGTTGCGAGATTCGCCGCGAGCATCGCAGACGTTGGCGAGGTGCTAGATTCCGCCGGGTGAGGGCTGGCAACCGACGAGCACTAAGCAGGCGCGGCTTCCTGGGCGGCACCACAGCGGCCGGCCTGGCAGCCGCTGGCCTGGGCGGCATTGCCGGGTGCGACTCCGCCGGGCTCAGCGCGTACCTAGTCAACCAGAGCAAGCCGCCAGCCCCGTTTCACCCGGTAACCTGGCCGATCCACGCCGACAATCAGCCGATCGCGTCCGGGCAGCTCGTCGCTCCGGACGGCACGCTCAAGGTCCTTGCCTGGTCGCAGCGGATAGCGTCACAGTGCCTGCACGACTTCGAGAAGAAGTACGGCTGCCAGGTCGAGCTGACCACCTTCAATTCCATGCCTGCGGCGCTCGCCGCATTGGCCACGCCGAACGCCAGGTTCGACGTCTTCCTCGGCGTCACCATCGATCTGCTCGCCAGCCTGGTCAACGGCAAGCTGATCCAGCCGCTCAACCACAGCTACATCCCGAATATCAGCGAGGTGTGGCAGCAGTTCACCGACCCTTTCTACGACCAGAACTGGCAGTACACCGCGCCCTACACGATCTACACGACCGGGATCGGCTGGCGCAGGGACCTGGTGGACCTCGACCCGTACGCCACCGCCAGCGGGTGGGGGATGCTGTGGCAGGCCAGGCTGGAAGGCAAGGCCGCGATCCTCAACGACTACCGGGAGGCGATCAGCCTCGGCTTGCTGAGGAACAACGAGACCAACCTGGCGACCGCCGACCCCCGGCTCATCGATGCCGCCCAGCGCTCACTGCTGGACCTCGTGAAACTGATCCGGCCCCGGCGCAGCAACCAGGCCTTCCTCGGGCTCTCCTCCGGTCATCTCGCCATCCAGCACGCCTGGTCGGGCCAGGTGGCGGCGGCGGCCAGGCGGCTGCCGCCCGGCGTGCCCGTCGATGCGATCGGGTACTGGTTCCCGCCGGACGGCTCCGGCCCGGTCGCGAACGACACGATGACGATCCCGGCGAGCGCGGAGCATCCCGTGCTGGCGCACCTGTTCCTGAACTTCATGCTCGATCAGAGCAGCGCGCTCGCCAACATGATGGGCACCGGCTATATGCAGCCGCTGACCTGGATGAACCCGGCCCGCATGGTCCGCCTGGGCGCGCTGCCCCGCAGCCTGATCGCCACCGCCGTGCTGGAGAATGACTTCTACCGCGGCCTCAAGGAGCTGCAGCTCCAGGTCGGCGCGAACGCTCTGTGGCAGCAGGCTTGGCAGAGCGTGGTCGCGGCAATGAAGTTACCGGGGGCCTGATCTTGCCTTGGCCGGGCCGTAGTAGTAATGAGGTGTAGTAATTGAAGGGCTGTTCAGCCCGCGCCCGCTGATCACCGCCGGCGGGCGAGCGAAGGGTGGCGCATCATGCATCCGAAGGAAGGATGGCAGGCCGGACGACCGCCGATCCCTGGTGTGCCGGGAGCCGCGCGCCGAGCCGCGCCCGGAGGCACGCCGGGGGTATCGCGCCGGGGGTTCCTGCGGCGCGGCGCCGGCGCAGGGGCGCTCGCGGCGATCGGCGCCAGCGGCGCCGGCTCCGTGCTCGCCGCGTGCAGCGGCGCGCTGGCGACCGGCCCGAGCGGCAGGCAACTGCCGCTGGCCCGCCCCCACAACCCGGTGACCAGGCAGCTCTACACTGACAACCCGCGGATCAAGAGCGGCATGCTGCCCGAGCGCGGCGCCACGCTCAAGGTCTTCAACTGGGTCGCCTACATCAACCCGCAGAGCGTCAAGAACTTCAGCAAGAAGTACAACTGCCAGGTCGAGGTCACCACCTTCAACACCATGACCGAGGCGCTGTCCAAGCTGAACAGCGGGCAGGTGAACTTCGACGTCTTCATGGGCGTCACCGCAGACGTCATCGGCAAGGCCGTGGCCCAGAAACTGATCCAGCCGCTGAACCACACCTACCTGCCGAATGTCGTCAGCCAAGCCTGGCGCCAGTACCAGAACCCGTTCTACGACCAGCACTGGCGCTACACGGTGCCCTACACGATCTACACGACCGGCATCTCCTGGCGCAAGGATCACATCCCCGACAGCCCGGCCGACTGGCCGAACGGCTACGCGTTCCCCTGGCAGCCCAAGTACGCGGGCAAGATCGCGATCCTCGACGACTACCGGGAGTCGCCGACCCTGGCGCTGATGAAGAACGGCATCTACGACGTCAACACCACCTCCCGCAGCCAGCTCGCGATCGCGCAGCACTCGCTGCAGGACCTGGTGAAGACCACCAACGTGCACATCGACAACAACGACTTCACCGAGATCCCGTCCGGCCAGATGTGGATCCACCACGCCTGGTCAGGTGACATGGCCGCGGCGGCCAGCTACATGCCCAAGGGCGTGCCCGTCGACGTGGTCGGGTACTGGTTCCCCGAAGACGGCAAGGGCCCGGTGGCCAACGACACCAACACGATCCTGCGCGGGGCGCAGAACCCGGTGCTCGCCCACCTGTTCCTGAACTACCTGCAGGACCTGGACAACGCCCTGACCAACATCAGCTACAACGGCTATATGCAGCCGGTCTACGGCGTCAGCGAGGACCGGCTGGTACGCGAGGGAATTCTGCCTAAGTCCCTGACCTCGACGGTCGTGCACCCGGAGAACCTGACCCACGGCCTGTGGGAGCTCCAGCTGCCGGTCGAGTCCGACCTGGCGTGGCAGCAAGTCTGGCAATCCGTGAGCCTGGGGATCTAGAGGAGGCAGGCAATGGCGGGACCGAGCGTGAAAGCCAGGCAGCACAGCAGGTTCTTTTACATGCTGCTCGCCGCACCCGGCATCATCTGGCTCACGGTGCTCTTCGTCGTGCCCTTCTACGACGTGCTCGCCATCGCCGGCGGGCGGCTCGATTTCCTCACCGGGTCACCGGTCGCCGTGTACAACCCGCTCAACTGGTCGCACGCGAACCTGGTCCAGACCTGGAATGGCATCTTCGGCCCCACCGCCTTCCAGCTCCCGATCATCTGGCGCACCATCTGGTACACCGCTGTGGCCTCCGCCTTGTGCCTGCTGATCGGCTACCCGGCCGCCTACTTCGTCGCGCGGTTCGCCGGGCGGCGCAAGGGGCTCTTCCTCGTGCTGCTGATCGCGCCGTTCTGGATCAGCTACATGATGCGGATGCTGGCCTGGATCGGGCTGCTGCAGACAAACGGATATCTGAACAAGGCGCTCGGGGCCATCGGGCTTCCCGACAACATCAACTGGCTGGGCGGCCACTGGTACACCGTGGTGCTCGGGCTGGTCTACGGCTACATCCCCTACATCATCCTGGTGCTGTTCGCCGGCCTTGACCGGATCGACGGCTCGCTGCTCGAAGCCGGGCGTGACCTCGGCCTGGGCCGGACCGGGACGTTCCTCAAGGTCACGCTGCCTCTCTCGCGACAGCCCGTTCTCACCGGGATGCTGATCACCGTGCTGCCGATGCTCGGCGACTATTTCACCAACCAGCTGCTGTCCGGTACCCCGCGCACCGCGATGATCGGCAACGTGATCCAGAACCAGCTGGGCACGAACGGGTTCCAGGGCCAGGGCGCCGTGCTCTCGCTGCTCATCCTCGCCGTGCTGGTCATACCGATGATCTACTACGTGCGCGAGACGGCGCGCTCGGCAAGGGAGGCGTCATGACGACCGCGGCGACTACCCGCCAGGCGGCGGCCGCGCGGGCCGCACCAGGCCAGGACCGCGCTGGCCGAGACGCAACCCGTGGGGTCACCCCTGGTTCCTGGAGAGCTTCACCTGGCTCTACCTGGTCTGGTCGCTGGTGCCGATCGCGCTCGCCGTGCTGTTCTCGTTCAACAGCGGCAAGTCGCAGGCGGTCTGGCAGGGTTTCTCGCTGCGCTGGTACTTCACCGACCCCGTGCTGTCGGTCGCGCATAGCAACGTGCTGCAGCTCGCGGTCCTGCAGACGCTCAAGCTCTCCGCCTACACCACGCTCGATCTCCGTGCCGCTCGGCGTGCTGTTCGCGCTGGGCATCCACCGCTGGCGGACACGAACGGCGGCTACGTTCAACTTCGTCATGCTGCTGTCGTTCGTGATCCCCGAGCTGATCTTCGGCGTGGCGATGTTCTTCGTGTTCACCTCGCTGTTCAACGGCGTTCGGCCTCGGCACGCTGGCGCAGACACTCGCCCTGGTGACGTGGAACGTCTCCTGGCCTGCCATCATCGTGCAGGCGCGCCTGGCTACCATGGGCAACACGTACTCAGAAGCGGCGGCGGATCTGGGCTGCACACCTTTCCAGACGATGTATCGAGTCTGGTTCCGGCTGCTCTCACCGGCCATCCTGGCGAGCGCGATCCTGGTGTTCTCCTCCGTCATCGATGACTTCGTGATCGTCGACCTGCTCAGCAACAGCGCGGCCAACACTCCGATGTCGGTGTACATCTACGGCACTCAGCGCGGCGGCAACGGCGGCCCGGCGCTGAACGCACTCGGCACGATCATGCTCGTGATGTCGTTCCTCATCGCGATCCTCGGCTACTTCGCCTTCCGGGCGATGACGCGCGGTGAGCGCGGCTCCGGCACCGAGGCGCTCGTCACGTTCGCCGGCAACTGACCCGGCGATGGCCGACGCGCTGCCCAGCCGGGCTCAGGTCGTGATCGTCGGGGGCGGCGTGACCGGCTGCTCGATCGCCTACCACCTGGCCCACCTGGGCTGGACGGACATCGTGCTGCTCGAGCAGCACCGGCTGACGGCAGGCACTACGTGGCACGCGGCGGGGCTGATCACCTCGGCCGGGATGACGGATGAGACCGCGCTGTTCTTCAGCCGGTATTCGCGTGACCTGTACTCGCGGCTGGAGGCCGAGACCGGCCACTCGACCGGGTTCCGCGCCGTGGGGCATTTGTCGCTGGCCACGACGCCGAGCCAGGCAGCGGGCGCTGCGGCGCGAGGCGGCCTGGATGGCTGGCTTCGGCGTCGAGGACGCGGAGATCTCGCCGCGCGAGCTGGCCGAGTTGTGGCCGCTGGCCAAGACCAGTGACGTGCTGTCCGCGTTCTACGTGGCCGACGAGGGCCGGGCCGACCCGGTCGGCGTGGCGACCTCGCTCGCGAAGGGCGCGCGGCAGCTCGGGGCGCGGGTGGTGGAGGGCGTGGCGGCTGCCGGAGTGCGTACCGTGTCCGGCCCGTCCGGTGCGCGGCGCGTCGCGGCGGTGCTGACTTCGCCCGTGCTGAATGACAGCGGCGAGATCGAGACCGAGCTCGTGGTGAACGCGGCCGGGATGTGGGCGCGCGAGTTCGGCGCGCTGGCCGGGGTGCACGTGCCGCTGCAGGCGGCCGAGCACTATTACCTGCTGACCGGCACTGTGCCGGGGATGGACCCTGACCTGCCCGTGATCGAGGACCCGGAGAGCTACGGCTACTACCGGCCTGAGGGCGACGGGATGCTGGTGGGGCTGTTCGAGCCTGTGGGCGCGCCGTGGTCGCTCGACGGGGTACCCGCCGGGTTCTCGTTCGGGAAGCTGCCGCCGGACTGGGAGCGGATGGAGCCGTACCTGGCCCGGGCGATGGAGCGGATTCCGTGCCTGGCGGATGCGGGAGTGCGCACGTTTTTCTGCGGGCCCGAGTCGTTTACCTCTGATGTCCGGCCGCTGCTCGGGCCGGCGCCTGAGCTGGACGGGTACTGGGTCGCGGCCGGGCTGAACTCGCTCGGCATCCTGTCCGGCGGCGGCGTCGGGTCAATGATGGCGCAGTGGATCGTCGACGGGGTGCCGCCGGTCGATGTGACGCCGGTGGCGCTTGACCGGACGGCGCTGCACGAGACATCGCGGCGCTTCCGGGCCGAGCGAACCGTCGAGCAGCTCGGCGTGCTGTTCGGGGACGCGGTCTGGCCGTCGTGGCAGCCGCGCAGCGCGCGGAATGTGCGCCGGTCGGTGCTGCACGACCGGCTCGCAGCGGCCGGAGCGCACTTCGGGGTCTCGGCGGGCTGGGAGTTCGCCGAGTGGTTCGCCGGGCCGGGCGCGGCGGGCGCGGACGAGGCGGGCGCGGGCGCGGTGCCGGGCGGGCCGGTGATGGACTTCGCGCGGCCCGCCGTCGCACGAGTCGTCGCCCGCGAGCACGCCGCGATCCGCGAGGCCGTCGGCGTGATCGACATGAGCCTGATGGCGAAGTTCATCGTGGCCGGGCCCGTCGGCGGCCGTCGTGCTCAGCCGCCTGTCGGCGAACGACGTGGCCCGCGAGACCGGCCGCATCGTCTACACCCAGTGGCTGAACCCCGCAGGCGGCATCATCGCCGACCTCACCGTCACCAGGCTCGGCGACTCGCGCTTCCTCGTCGTGGCCAGCGACATCATCCACCGCCGGGTCGAGCCGCTGATCCGCCGGGCCACGCTGGACGGCGAGGTCGTGACGGTGACCGACGTCACCTCGGGCACGACGCTGCTGACAGTGCAGGGTCCGGCATCACGCGAGCTCATCTGCAGGCTCACTGACGCTGACCTGGGAAATAAAGCTTTCCCCTACCTGTCGGCCCGTGAGCTATTTGTCGGCTACGCGCCGGTCCTGGCCTTGCGCGTGACCTACGTCGGCGAGCTTGGCTGGGAGTTGCACGTGCCAGCCGAGTACGCGGCCGGTGTCTACGACGACTTGATGGCTGTGGGCGCTGACCTCGGCGTCCGGCCCGTCGGCCTGTCCGCGATGACGAGCCTGCGGCTGGAGAAGGGCTACCGCGACCTGGGCGTCGACATCGACAACACCGACACCCCGCTGTCGGCCGGCCTCGGCTTCGCCGTGGCCTGGGACAAGCCGGGCGGCTTCACCGGCCGGGATGCGCTGCTGGCCGCCCGGGCCGCCGGCCCGCCCCGGACGCGGGTGGTCGGCCTGCTGGTGGACGAGGCGTCGGCGGACCTGTTCGGGAACGAGCCGGTGTTCTTGGACGGCGCCCGGGTCGGGTACGTACGCGCCTCCGCCTACGGCTACACGGTGGGCGGGCCGGTCGCGCTGGCTCAGGTGTCGTGCCCTGACGGCGTCACGGCCGAGTGGGTCAAGGCAGGCAGCTTCACGGTGCGCAGCGACTCGGCGCAGTGGCCCGCCAGGCTCCAGCTAGCCCCCTTCTACGACCCCAAGCGCCTCCGCATCCTCGCCGAGCCCTAGCCCCGCTCCGCGCGCCGGCCCCGCACCTCGCCTCCGCGCCCACCCCAGGCCCGCGCCGCATGGAATCGCGTATCGATGTTGTAAATCGGGTGTCGATTCGCGCATTGATGTTGAAGCCAGTTCGGTCATTCGCCGTGGTACAGGCGGTTCAGGTCGACCAGCTCTACGTTCTGTGATGTTGTGGCGACCTTGCGGAGTTCCGGGGAGAAACCTGCGGCTGAAAAGAGCGCGAAGCGGGTGTTGTCAGTGGCCTGCGCCCCCCATTTGCCGGTCAGCAGGTCCCGCAGCCGGTGCAGGCGCTCCAGGTGGCCCGGCGTCATGATCGTGTTCCACTTCGCTTCGCCGAGGCACAGAACCTCCGGATGACTCCCGGCGTCCTGGCCGATCACGACCACGTCGCTCTCGATCAGCGCACGCCTGGAGTGATCGCTGATCGCGCCACTGCCGACCCGGGCTGGATAGCCGCCGAGAGTCTCGGGCGCGGCGTACCAGCGAGCCCATTCCCGGCACAGCCTCTCGAAGTGCGGGCCGACGACCTTGCTCGCAAAGGTCTGCCGCATCCGGCGCCAGACCTCGGGCGCCCGGCCCGGACGTTCCAGCTCACCCCAGGCCGGCCTCATGACAGCCTGGTAGAAGGCGATCATGGGCTCGGCGATCCGGTACGCAGACCGGTTGGCGCGGATGACGTCGGCTTCCCTGGTGATGAGGCCAGCGTCTTCGAGCACTCCGAGTGGGTGCGCGAGATCGGTCGCGGGGCGCGCCATGAAGTTCGCTATGCCTCCCCGGGTCGAGTTACCTTCGGCGATCGCCGCCAGCACGGAATTGTAGACGGCGGCATCGCGCAGTCCGGGCTCCTCGGCCAGCAGGTAGCGAGCCTCTCGAAAGAGGGGCCGGGCCGGGTTGAGTACGGTTCGCGTTACCCAGGAATCAAAATCCTCCGGCCCTGCCGGCACGTCATCCTGCGAGAACTCTCGCCGGTAGGCTGGCGTGCCTCCGACGATCGCATTGGTGAGCACGGCCGTACCGGGATCGGAGATACCCCAGAATCTCGCGGCAAGCCGGTAGTCAAAAGTGTGAACGACAAGCTCAAGCGAGGCCCGGCCACGCAACGGCGCGCTGCCGGCAAGCAATCCGCCCATGAATGACATGGCGGAGCCGCACAAGAGCAAACGCACCTGCCCGGCGGATCGCCGATAACCAGGATCGAGTTGCCGCTGGAGCAGCGAGGGCAATTCGGGCGACTGCTTAGCGAGGTAAGGAAACTCATCAAGCACCGCGACCGTCGGAACAGCGGCTGCTGACGGCGCTCGCAGCAGCTGAGACAAGGCCTCGTCCCAGTCCCTGAACCGGTACGGGCTGGGTGCGTCGCGATGACGCGCCAGCGCGGCACCGAACTCGGCGAGGGACTGCTCGGTTGTCGCCTCACTGGCAGTGAACAAGAACCCGCCCGAGGCGCGGGTCAGGGCATCGAGCAGGTAGGTCTTGCCCTGACGGCGGCGACCCGAGACGATACCGAGCGCAGGTCCCGGACCGGTGAGCCCCACGAACCTGGTCAGCTCACCCCACTCAAAGTCCCGGTCGAACATGTCAGCCGGCTTGTCGACAGCGCCCTCCAACTTGTATAACTACATTTCTTATAACTGTCACTATACAAACGGCGGGCGGTCTGCGCGGAGCCAGGCTTCTAGCATCTGCCACTCCAGGATCGACTCGGGGGCCTGGCCGGCGGCTAGCCGCTCGAAGCGTTCATCGGCGAAGGCCATCGCCTCTGGATCGCCGGCCACGGAATTGCTCAGCCGGTGACGCTCCGCCTCCAGGACGGACACGCCTCCGCCAGACATGGAGACGACGTGGCTAATCGCCTCAGGTGCCATGCTGGCCGCGATCATCGACACTCAGCCGCCCTGGCTCACGCCGAAAAGGCCGATACGGTCGGGGTCGACGCCGGGCTGGCCGGCCAGGCACCGCACCGCGGCGAGAGTCTCGCGGGCCCGGTCATCGAAGGTCTGGTCGTACCACGAGCCAGGTGAGCCGCCGCAGCCCGGCTTGTCGTGACTCAATACGGCCACGCCGAATCCCGTCAGGATCTTAGGAAAGCTGCCCCAGCCGTCGGCCTTCCCCTCAAGGGCGCCGTCTACCAGCACCAATCCGGGCAATAGCCCGTCTGCTTCCGGAAACCGGGCGATGGCGCGCAGGTCTCCGGCCTCAGTCGGGACGGCTGTCAAAACCTCGCGCACTTTTACTATCCCTCTCAAGATCGCCCCCTTGGGTAGGGCTATGCCTACCACGGCCGTAGGCCGGCGACCATTACCGGGATCGCGCTGCTGCGCCACTATGAGATGACCCTGCGCAATGGCGCGCGACTCGGCTTACGGGAGACGTCATGGAATGGATGGGCATGCTCAGGCGGCTGCGCGAGCGGGGGCTTGGCGTGCTCCTGCTGCCTGCCGTGCAGTTCCTGGCCTACTGGCCCGGACGGTACCTGCCGGCGCTGGCTCTGGTGACGCCGGCCGTCGCCCTGAGCCTCTGGTTGCTCGCGCCACGGCGACTGACCGCGAAGGTCGTGCCGCTGACGTTGCTGGGGATCGGGCTCCAGGGGTTCATCCTGGTCAGGAGCACGTTGCGCGACGAAAACTGGCCCATGCACTACGGCATCGCGGCGGGCTCCTTCATGTCTACCGAGATCGTGCTGGCGCAGGCCGTCGCCTTGACCGCCGCCGGGCTCTGGCTGACCGCCCGGTCGCTTCGCACCGAGCCGGGGCTGGCCAGGCTGGTCCTGCGGGAGCGCAGCGGCCGGCCACGGTGGGGCCTGCTGCTGCTCACGGATGTCGCGCTGCTCGTCGAACTGCTCGGCCGTAGCTTCTGGCTTGACACGGGCTGGTGGGGGCCGGCCCAGACGGCGGCAGTCGTCATCGCGGCGGTCTACCTGACCATCCGCCATCCGGGTCTGGCCGGGAATCTGGGACTGGCTGGCCTTGTCCTTTTCGGCCTGTACGGGGTTGCTCTTGGGTTTCTGTGGCCGACCCACGTGCCGCTGCCCTCCCCCTTCAGTTTCGTTGTCCGCTACGGGGCGGTTTTGGTGAGCAGCCGGGCGTGGGCGGCGCTCGCCGGGGTGCAGGGAGCCGGCCTGGTCGGCCTGGGCTTGTGGCTCGCGCCGAGGGCGCTCGACGACCGGGTCAAGCTGCTCTTCAGGTCGGCGGCCGACGCCGAGCTGGCAGGCCGGGTCGTGCGGCTGACCAGGACCAGGGCGGACGCGGTCGACTCGGCGACCGCCGAGCTCCGCCGGCTGGAGCGCGACCTGCACGATGGGCCCAGGCCAGGCTCGTCGCGCTCGGGATGAGCCTGGCCGCCGCCGAGCGGCTGATCCCCGCCGATCCGGCCGCCGCGTCGGCGCTGGTCGCGGAGGCCAGGGAAAGCTCGGCCAAGGTGCTCGACGAGCTGCGCGGCCTGGTCCGCGGCATCTGCCCGCCGGTCCTGGCTGATCGCGGACTCGGCGATGCCGTGCGGGCGCTTGCGCTCGACACCCCGCTGCGCACCGAGGTCACCGTGGACCTGGCAGGCAGGCCGTCGCTGCCGGTCGAGACCGCCTGCTACTTCGCCATCGCCGAGACGCTCGCCAACGCGGTCAAGCACGCGGGCGCGCGGCAGGCGCAGGTCAGGATCTGGCACGAGGGCGGCACGCTCAAGATCACCGTCTTTGACGATGGCTCGGGCGGCGCCGATCCGCAGCGCGGCAGCGGATTGCTCGGCCTGGAGCGCCGGCTTAGCATGTTTGACGGCGTGCTCGCGGTCAGCAGCCCCGCTGGCGGCCCGACGATCATCGCGATCGAGGTGCCTTGCTCGGTCAGGGAGGACCCGCATGGGAATGTTCGGGCTCGGTCGGTGGCGCATCATGGCGGTTGAGCAGTCCCTGGCCGAAGGCGAGCTGACAGACCCGGAACTCTCGACCGGCGACTCCGAGGACGATCAGGTGCTGCGGGCGATCGCCAGGGCGAGCAGGCTCGACCAGCCGCGCGAGTGGACGCACTTCCTGCCGTGCGCCAGCGAGTCAGCGGCGCGGGTGGTAGGCCGGATCGCAGCCGATGTCGGCTTCACGGTCGAGATCACCACCAATCGCCGGGGCAAGGACTGGTGCATCCTCGCCGGGCAGTCCGACGTCGTGATCTCGGCCGCGCTCGTGCGCCGGACGCGCGAGTTCTTTCAGGGAGTCGCTGAGCGCGTTCCCGGCGCCAGCTACGACGGCTGGCATGCCAGCGTATGACGGCCAGGGCTGCGCGCGCCTGCGCGTGGTCATCGCGGAGGACCTGTTCTTGCTCAGGGACGGGCTGACCAGGCTGCTACGAGCGCACGACGTCGAGGTGACCGCAGCCGTCGGCACCGGGCCTGAGCTGCTCAGCGCCCTTGTCGACCAGCCCGAACCGCCCGATGTGGCGGTCATCGACGTGCGGCTGCCGCCGACGTTCACCGACGAGGGGGTGCGGGTCGCGCTGGAAGCCCGGCGGCAGACTCCCTGGCCTGCCGGTGCTCGTGCTGTCCCAGTACGTCGAGCAGTTGTACGCGCGCGAACTGCTGTCCGACCACGCCGGCGGGGTCGGCTACCTGCTGAAGGACCGGGTGTTCAGCGACGAGGCATTTGTCGAGGCGCTGCGCACGGTCGCGGCGGGCGGCACCGTGATCGACCCCGAGGTGATCGGCAAGCTGCTTCGCAGGCGGGCCGCGGACGAGCCCATCGCCGCCCTGTCGCCGCGCGAGCGCGAGGTACTCGACCTGATGGCCCAGGGCCGCTCGAACAGCGCGATCGCCCAGCGCCTGTACGTCTCGGAGAAGGCCGTCAGCAAGCACAGCACCAGCATCTTCATCAAGCTCGGCCTCGAGCCCTCGGACGACGACAACCGTCGCGTGCTAGCCGTGCTCGCTTACCTCAACTCCTGACGAATGCCATCGACATATGTTGTTACATATATGGCATGCGCATGACCAGGACCACCGTCTACCTGTCCGAGGACGCTAAGCGGCGCCTCTCAATGGCAGCCCGGCGCCGCCACCGCAGCGAAGCCGAGCTGATTCGGCACGCTGTCGACATGCTGCTGGCTGAGGAACCGCAACGCCCGCGACCGAACCCTCCCGAACTGGACATCGATCCGGCCGTCGCCGACAACGTAGACAACTACCTGTCAGCTGGCTTTGGCCGCGATGGGCTAGGGGACGCCTGGTACATGAAGACAATGATCGACCTGAACGACGAGGCCCTGGACCTAGCCGCCAAGGAGATGGGAACCACCACTAAAAAGGACACCGTCAACGCGGCTCTGGAGTTTGCTCGCCGGCCGCCGGCGCCGGATTGAGCAACTGCTGGACGACCCCTACGCGCTTGGAGTCGGGCCAGACATCAGCGACCCCGAGATCATGCGCGCAGCGAGGCGGTGACGGTCCCGGCTAGCCCGCTACCGGGGCGACCTCGAACTCGTCCTCGCTATCCGCCCGGTCGTCGCCGGTCAGCACCCGCAGCGCATCGGACGCCAGATGCACGTGGACCGGGGTGCCCTGCACCAGAGCCGACGAACTGCCGTCGTTTTGCACCAGTGCCTGCACGGCCATCCCAGGCGCGAGCCTGATCATGATCTGAGTCGTGGAACCCAGGTAGATCAGCCGCTCGACCATGCCGGGCACGCGATTAGGCCCGGCAGAGCCGAACTCCTCGATCCCGACCCGCTCCGGCCTGATCACCGCATGCGCCTTGTCAGGGGCCTCGATGCCGCCGAAGTCAGCGGCCAGCCGCGAGTCGCCGAGCCTGACCACGCATTTCGCGCCCGGGACCGCGCTCGATGACGTCCACGGCCATCAGGTTGGACACGCCGAGGAAGTCCGCGACGTAGGTGTCGGCCGGCTCGTCGTAGATCTCGTGCGGACCGCCCAGCTGCACGATCTTGCCCGACCGCATGACCGCCAGGCGGTCGGACATGGTCAGCGCCTCTTCCTGGTCGTGCGTCACGTACAGGAACGTGATGCCGACCCGCTCTTGCAGCGCCTTGAGCTCGACCTTGAGCGACCGGCGCAGCTTGGCGTCCAGGGCACCGAGGGGCTCGTCAAGGAGCAGCACGGCCGGGTCGAGCACTAGCGCCCGCGCCAGCGCGACCCGCTGCTGCTGGCCGCCGGACAGCTGGCCCGGGCGGCGCTTCTCGTAGGCGGTAAGCCCGACCAGTTCGAGCATCGCCTGCACCTTGGGCTTGATCTCCGCCTTCTCGATCTTGGCGTTGCGGAGCCCGAACGCCACGTTCTCATCCACATTCAGGAACGGGAACAGCGCGTAGCTCTGGAACACCGTGTTGACGTGGCGCTTGTGCGGCGCGATGTTCGTCACGTCGACGCCGTCCAGCAGCACCTTGCCGGAGGTGGGCTGCTCGAACCCGGCGATCAGCCGCAAGGTGGTCGTCTTGCCGCACCCGGACGGCCCGAGCAGCGAGAAGAATTCCCCGCTCGGCACGGTCAGGTCCACGCAATCGACCGCCACCTCGACGAAACGCTTGCACAGCGACACGAGGTCGATCTGCCCACCAGACATCTGCGGCCTGCCCTCCCGCCCCCGCCTCCGTGCCGGCCCGCTAAGCGGTGCTGACCCGGTCGGAAGGGACATCGCCGTGGGATCGCCCGCTCGGCGCCCACTCGAAACTCAGATGATCCGCTATATACCGCATACTCAACTCGAATGCACTCACTGGATCAACTACAGGGTCATCAAGCGCGATCTGCACCGTCAGCCCGTCGAGCAACGCCGAGATGAAGATCGCGAACCGATGGGGATCGATGCTAGCGAACTCCCCCGCCACCTGGCCAGAACGCACCAGCGTGACGATGGCCTCGCGCCAGCGCTCGTCCGACTTGCGCCGCAGTACGGCAACGTCGGAGTTGCGGGCGGCCTGGACCCAGAAGTCGAGCCATAGCTGCCAGTTGCTTTCCATCGCGGGATCATCGGGGTCGCTGTCTGGCAGCAAGTTCATGGCCACGAACTCTTCGATCCGCTTGGCCGCCGTCGGAAGCGCGTCCATCCGCCGCTGGCCCTCGGCGTACCAGCTGTCCTCGTAGTGCCTGATCGCCTCGGTCAGGAGCTGGTCCTTGGTCTTGAAGTAGTAGATGACCAGCGCAGGACTGATCCCGATCCGCTCGGCGATGTCGGCGATCCTCGTGTCAGCGAAACCGCGCTCTGAGATCACCTCGAGCGCGGCGGTCAGCATCTGCCCGCGCCGGTGGTCCGCGATGCCCTGCGCGGCGCGCCGGACATGCCGGACGTGCCAGTCCGCTGGCACCGACCGCCGTGGTGTCCGCCCGGCCGGTCCGGTGATGCCCGCAGCCCCGCCGCCGCGACCTGCTGTCTCATGTCGTACTTCCTCCGCAGCACTTGTCGTAACCGTAGCAAAATTTTAGACTGAACATTCAGTCAGTATCCGCGCGGACCACTCCGGGCGGGTAAGTCCCTAGCCGCGACGACCTCCCGGGCCGCGCCGCGCCGCGCAGGGCAGCCGTCCGGCGCTGGGCAGCGCGGGGACAAGCTGGCCGACAGCGGTACGGAAGGCCCGGAAAGGAAGCCACGTCATGGCCGCAACATACGATGCCATCGTCATCGGCGGAGGGCATAACGGCCTAGTAGCCGCCGCCTATCTCGCGCGATCCGGAGCGCGGACCGTCGTACTGGAAAGCCGCCATAAGACCGGTGGCGCGGCGACGACCGAATCCCCATGGCCAGACGCTCCTGAGTTCAAGGTGACCAGGCTTTCCTATGTCATGAGCCTGATGCCGCCAACTATTATCAACGATCTCAAGCTTGCCAGCCACGGATACAAGATCTATCCGATGGGTCCGTATTACCAGGCATTTCCTGAAGGCGGCTCGATCAAGCTCTATGCCGACGACGCCAAGCGCAACTACGAATCCGTCGCGCAGTGGTCGAAGAAGGACGCCGAGGCGATGCCGAAGTGGGACGCCTGGCTCGCCGGCCTAGCCGACGATCCTCGGCCCGATGCTGCTGACCGTCCCGCCGAACATCGGCTCGCGCAAGCCCCGTGACCTGCGCGGCCTGCTCAAGCTCGCCTGGCGCAACAAGGGCCTTCGATGTCCGCACGGTCGGCGACGTCGACCCGCCTGATGACGATGTCGATCGCCGACCTGCTTGACGACTGGTTCGAGTCTTCGCAGGTCAAGGGCGCCCTGGCGGTCAACGGCGTGATCGGCACCTGGGCTGGCCCCTACGAGCCCGGCACCGCCTACGTGATGGCGCACCACTCGATCGGCGACGTCGGCGACGGCCACCTCGGCAACTGGGGCTTCCAGGAAGGCGGCATGGGCGCGGTCTCCGACGCTATCGAGGCGGCCGCGAAGCGGTTTCGGCGTCGAGGTCAGGCTCAACGCGCCGTCAGCCGGGTCACTGACCGAGAACGGCCGCGCCATCGGAGTCGCGCTGGAGAACGGCGACGAACTCCGGGCCAGCACGATCGTGTCGACGCTGCATCCGCGCACCGCGTTCCTCGACCACGTTGGCGAGGCAGAACCTGCCGCCGGACTTCGCCAGGGACATCAAGATCTGGAAGACCAGGAGCGGCGTCGTCAAGATCAACCTGGCGCTGTCCGAGCTGCCGAGCTTCACCGCCGACCCGGGCAGCGACCTGGCCGAGCATCACACCGGCTCGGTCGAGATGGCGCCGTCGATGGAGTTCATCGAGCAGGGCGTTCCAGGACGCGCAGGGACGGCAAGCCCGCGCTGCGCCCGTTCAGCGACGGCGTGATCCCGACCGCGTTCGACAAGACGCTGTCTGCCCGGAGGGCACGCACATCATGTCGCTCTTTACCCAGTGGGTGCCTGCCGACTGGAACCTCGAGCCGCACCAGTCCGAGCTTGAGGCCTACGCCGACCGGATGATCGAGCTCTACGACGAGGTCGCGCCCAACTTCAAGGCCTCGATCCTGCACCGCGACGTCGTCGGGCCGTATCAGATGGAGCACGAGTACGGCCTCATCGGCGGCAATATCTTCCACGGCGAGTTGTCGCTCGAGCAGCTATTCCACATGCGGCCGGCGCCCGGCTTCTCCGACTACCGCACGCCGATCGCCGGCCTGTACTACGGCAGCTCGGCGACTCACGCTGGCGGCGGCGTCTGCGGCATCCCCGGCTGGCAGGCTGCCCGCGCGGCGATCGCCGACAAGAAGGTGACCCGATCCCGTGCCAGCTCACTCGATGACGACCAACATTCAGGCTGAAAGGGGTGCCGCGCCAACTGATGCCGCCATCAGGCCTGCCTTGCTATCGATGCTCGAAGCCAGGTCGGTGGCGATCGTCGGCGCGTCAGCCCGGCCTGAGAGCTTCGGCTCCAGGATGCTTTCTGAGGTAGCCAAGTCCGCCTCGAAGCCGGTCATCTACCCGGTGAACCCGCGCTACCCCGACCTCGACGGCCGCCCCTGCTACCCGTCGCTGGCTGACCTGCCCGCGGCGCCCGACCTGGTGCTGCTCGGCGTCCCTGACGCGGCGCTCGAAGCGCAGCTGACCCTGGCCGCCGAGGTGGGCAGCCGGTCAGCGGTCATCTTCGGCAACGCCCACGTCGCTGCGGGAACGGCTCCCGCGCCATCGCCCGGTCGGCTGGCATGGAGCTGTGCGGGGCGGGCTGCATGGGCTTCGCCAACGTGACCCACGGCCTGCGGGCGATGGGCTATGTCGAGCCTGACCCGCTCCCAGCCGGGCCAGTCGCGCTGGTCACGCACTCAGGCTCGGTTTTCTCCGCGCTGCTGCGCACCAGGCGCGCGTTCGGCTTCACGCTGGCGGTCTCCTCCGGCCAGGAACTCGTCACGGCCGCGCCGTCCTACCTGGAGTACGCGCTCAGCCAGCCGGAGACCAAGGTGCTCGCCCTGGTGCTCGAGGCGATCCGCGAGCCAGCCGCCCTGCGCCACGTACTCGCCACCGCCGCCGGACGCGGGCTGCCCGTCATCCTCCTCACCGCAGGCAGCTCCCCCAGCGGCCGGGCCATGGTCGCCGCCCACTCAGGCGCCCTAGCCGGATCTGGCGCCGGCTGGGAGGCGCTGTGCCGCGCCTACGGCGTGCACCGGGTCGCCGACCTGGCCGAACTGTCCGACACGCTGGAAATCTTCGTGCTGGCGACTCGCCGCCGGCCTCGCCCGCCCGGCCGGCGGCGCCGAGGCCGATGCCGGTGCCGATGCAGGTGCCGAGGCCGGCCGTGGCATCGCCACCGTCCACGACTCAGGACTCGAGCGCGCCCACGCCGCCGACGTCGCGCACGAGGTCGGCGTGCCCTACGCCGAGATCTCGCCCGCGACCAAGGCCCGCCTGGCTGACCTGCTCGACCCGGGCCTGGTACCGGCTAACCCGCTCGATGTCTGGGGGACCGGCGCGAGCACGAGGGAACTGTTCGGCGAGTGCCTGACGGCACTCGCCGACGACCCCGCCGCGGTCGCCGTCGCCCTCGCCGTCGACCTAGTGACCGAGCTCGACGGCGACGACTCCTACCAGCAGGCCATGCTCGACGTCGCGGGGCGCACCGACAAGCCGCTAGCCGTGCTGACCAACGTCCCGAGCGCGATCGACTCCGGGGCGGCGGCGCTGCTGCGCGCTCACGACATCCCGGTACTCGAAGGCATGCGGACCGGCCTGCTCGCGCTCGGCCACCTGCTGGATCACGGGCGAGACCCGTCAGCCGGGGCGGCTCAGCAACCCGCGGCTCCCGACTCAGCCAGGCTCGCCCGCGCCCGCGAACTCCTCGCCCGCACCGGCGAGTCGGGCACAACCCAGCTCGCCCTGCTGCGGGAGTACGGCATCAGGACAGCCCGCGCCGAGCGCGTAACCGGTCTCGGGCAAGCTCTGACCGCCGCCGAGGGAATTGGTTACCCAGTGGTATTGAAAACCGACAACCCGGCAATCGCCCATAAATCTGACGTCGGCGGCGTCGTGCTCGGAATCGGCGACGAGGCCGAGCTGACCTCGGCCTATGCCGGCCTCGCCGCCCGCCTCGGCCCGGCCGCCCTGGTCTGCGAGTCCGTGCCAGCCGGCGTCGAACTGGCGCTCGGCCTGGTCACCGACCCCGACCTCGGCCCGCTGATCGTCGTGGGGGCGGGCGGCACCCTCGTCGAGCTCATCGCCGACCGCGCCGTGGCGCTACCGCCGCTCACCCCGGCCCAGGCACGGGCCCTGCTGAGCAGCCTCAAGGTAAGCAAGCTCCTGGCCGGTGTCCGGGGCGCCGCCCCGGCCAGCCTCGACGCCATAGCCAATGCCATCGCGGGCCTCGCCGAGCTCGCAAGCGAGCTCGGCGAGCACCTGGAAGCCCTCGACATCAACCCCCTGATCTGCGGCCCGACTAGCGCCACAGCCGTTGACGCCCTGGTCATCCCCCGCTAGCCGATCGGAAGCACCTTCCACCTGGCGCCGTTCCACAGTTCAGCTAGGGGACGCAAGAGGTTGTTCGCGCCCGAGACCTCGCTGCCCACCGTCACGCACCGGGTGGCGCTCACGCAACTGATGCCGAACAAACTGCCGTCCCTGGCCGTTTGCGTGGACACGTTCCGCAGCGTCGTGCCGTTCCAGACCCGGGCACCGTCCACGCCGGACGCGCCCGCCGCGACGCACCTTGACGCCGTGGTGCACGAGACCGCGTCAAGCGGCGAGTCAGGGCGCTTGCTCGCCGGCACTGGAGTCAGGAGCCGCCACCGCCCGTTCTTGTCGAGCAGCGTCACGGTGCGGGGCAGGCCAGATCCCGCCACAGCCCATCCGACTGCCAGGCAGTTGGCGCTGTTCGCGCAGGAGACGGACTGAAGCTGGGTCAGCGCCTTCGGGTGGGGGACCTTGGCTATCCGCCAGCGCGTCCCGTTCCAGGTCTCGACCAGGACGGTATCGCTGTTGCCGCCCGGGCCAGGCAGCGAGGTGCCGGCCGCCACGCACGACGACGGCCCCGCGCAGGAGACTCCAGCCAGGACGGCCTCTGTGGCCTCGGTCGGCTGAAGGGGCTTCAGCACCCGGACCTTGGTCCCGCGAAGCAACAGCGCCAGCGGCCGGACTCGGTCCCGCCCCGCGTTCCGATCCCCGACGATCAGGCAGGCGCCCGCCGCGCACGACACGCCATCGAGCGCAGCGCCGGCCGGGATGGCAAGGTGCAGCCGGCGCCACCTCGCCCCGTTCCAGGCGGCGACCAGCCCGATCGCCTCGGTACCCGCGCGGTTGAAGGCCTCGCCAACGGCCAGGCAGTGACGCGCCGACAGGCAGGTCACCGAGTTCAGGGCGTTGTCGTGCCCGCCGCTAATGGACGGTGTAGGCACCACCCGCCACCGCTTGCCATTCCACAGCTCGCCAAAGCTAATCTGCGGCAGCTTGGCGGTAAACCGTTCGCCCACGGCCAGGCACAGGTCCGAGCGCGGACACGAAACGGCCTGAAGCCTGAACTGCGGACCCGCCGCCCGAACCGCTCCAGTCGCAGGCCCGGCCGAGATCAGCGGCGCGACCAGCGCGCTCGCCGCAAGGGCCAGGTAACCCGCCCGATGACGCACCGACATCCTCAAGGCACCCCTTCCGTTAGCTCGCCCCAGCAACCGTGGGCGACATTTCCCGCCAATCCTCCCATCACCAGCCTCCGAGGCGCAGCGCGGACCGCCGCAAACCAGCCGACCCGGCAAACCGGCTCGCGCCAATGTGCCGTTGGGTGCGGCCAGACCCGAGCCGCGATCCGCCAGTCGTGTCACTCCAACTCTGTAAGCTATCCCTACGGGTGCGAGAGGAGGCAAGGATGTCCGCACTGCCGCAGGAGTTCCCAGCAGGGGCGGCCTATCCTGCCAAGAGCCTGCGCGCCATCCGGGTCGCTCTGGTGGTACGCCAGGACCGTGAGGCGTTCGATGCTGGGCTCAAGGCGGTCTTGGACGAGGTCAGGGTGAACCTCGATCTCGGCGTGTTGAACGACTTCGTGCATCGCTGGTGGATATCCGCCTGCGACTCGGCACATGACCCCGAAGGCCGCCGCCGCATGCACGCCCGAGCTGACCGTGTTCTGGCCGGCGAGCCGACGCCGCAGACAAGACCGTGGCGTGAGATCCTCGCCGAGCGCGAGAGCGGCCGGTAGGTGTATCGACTCATTCTGGATCTGATCGCAGAGGACCAGATCAACGCAATCCCGCAAGAAGCCCTCCGCCCGCTCGCCGAACTGTTCAGCCTGCTTGAGACAGCACCTTGGAGCGGGGAGCCGTTTCAACCGCGCCAATCCGCGAGGCAACATGCTTACGCATGCGTTCGGTGAACTCGGTCTCGCGACCTACCTTGTCTTAGAAGAACAGCGCGAGGTATATCTGCTCCGTATCGAATGGCCTTAATCGGCTGCTGTTCGCGTTCGATCCTCGGCGGGAGGCGATCTTCCTGGTCGCTGGTGACAAGGCCGGAAATTGGGAGGGCTGGTACCGGGAGATGATCCCGGTGGCCGACGGGCGGTTCGCCCAGCACCTCGCGGAGCTGGATACAGGGGAAGCGAAGAAGCGATGAGCAGCGGTTACGTCAAGTGGAGCGATGTCAGGGCCAATGGTCGGGAAGTGGACCCGCGAACTGCCGGGGACCAAGCGGCCGGCAAGACCGTCGCGCGTGAGCGGCGGGAAGCCTACGTCCGTGGTCACCAGCTTGCGGAGATGCGCGCTGCGGTCGGGGTAACGCAGGCAGGGCTGGCCAATGCCCTCGGCGTATCCAAGCCCGCATCTCCAAGATCGAACATGGGGAGATCTCTGGCATCGACGTCGTCCGAGCTTATGTCGTGGCGCTGGGCGGAAGCATCGACGTAGTTGCTCGCCTGGGCGACCGGAGCTGGAAGGTAGCCTGACGGCGGAATCGCGCCGCGGCATGACCGGCATGCATGGCGATGCTCCGCAGGTGATCTTCGTGAACGGGGCCTCATCGGCTGGCAAGACATCTCTGATCAGAGCGCTTCAGCAGAGAACTTCAGGGCCATACCTGGACTAGGCAGAAGGCTTCGCCTACCAGGAGTTCGAAGCCTCTGGCGACGGGCTGCCCCGCGCTGGTTCGCGGATCCTGGCGACACCGCTTGAGTTACTGGATCGGAGGCCCGTAGGGTACCAGCCGACCCGCCTCAGAGCCGCCGACGCACATGCCGTGGCGGCCGAGCCCGGAGATAGCGAAGGCAGTCACGTCTCCGTGTACCGGCAGGTAGGCGTTGTGCACGCCCTTAGTGACCGAGAGCAGCTGAGCACTGTCGCCGTATTGCACCGTCACCGATCGAGGCGCACCGGCCCAGATGTAGCTGATCTGAAGGGTGTAGTCGAAGATCGAGGTCCGATGCTGGAGCTTGATGACGATCCGGCCGTGCCGTTCTGGCCAGCACGCGGTCAGTCCCGTTCCTGGCCGGTGAACCGAGTACACGCCGGAGATCACAGCCGGGTACAGCCGCCCGTCGCTGCCGAACATCCGCAGGCCGTCGATCGTGCCGGCCGGGCTGGCGATCCACGTCAGCTTGCCCGCGAGCTTGCCCCGCGCCAGGTCGCCAATGACAGCCGATTCCGCTGAGTCCCTCTTTCCGAACAGGGCGCCCTCGACTAGCTGCTGCGGCATGAACTGGTCAAGCACCTTGGTGTCGCGCGGCGCTAGCTTGACTGCCTTCTTGAAGTTCGCGACGTAGGCGCGCACCGTCACGGGCCCCGGAGTGATGGACTCATACGCCTTTACCGACCAGATCGAGCCGATCAGGAAGGCGGCGACCAGTGCTGTCGCCACATACCGCAGCCGCTGTTCGCCGACTACCCCGATTAGGAACCGCCGACTGCTCACCGGCGTCCTGCCGCCGGCTGCGGCCGCCTCTTCCTGGGTGGAGCCGATGACCGGCAGGAAGGCCAGGCCGACGCAGATCGCCAGCAGGCACGCGGCGTCCGCCACGTATCTGGTCTCCAGGCCAAGAATGTTCTGAAGGCCCGGATACAGCCGGCCGAAGATGATCGGCAGCATGTCAGCGCACACGACCCAGCCGATGAAGATTGCCCAGGCCCGCCAGGCGATGGGCCTGAGCATGATGCTCGCGACGAGCACCGCGACAACGGCGACTCCGGCAAGGAAGACCAGGGTGCCCGGCGGCGCCGCGAGGCCGTAAAAGCCATTCTGAATTGGCAGCCAGTGCCAGGGTCCGCCGAGCGCGCCAGTCATCAGCGTGTCCTTGACCATCGTCAACGCGAAAGTCGAGGCGGCCGACAGCGAACTCGGACCGGTCGCCTGCTGTCCTGAGTTGCTGAACGCGACGATGAACAGAACCACGTAGCCGATCATGAGCACGCCATACACCAGCCAGGCCCGCGTGTGCTGCCGCAGCGTGGCAACGGCCCCGGCCAGCCAGGAACGGGCTCCCATCAAGAAGGCCGCGGTGAAGACAAAGAGCAAGGGGGCGAGAACTATTGCCTTCTCGAAGAAGAGCATGCCCACCACCAGCCAGGCGCTGGCGGCAGCCAGATGACGTCCGAGGCCGGTGCGAAGGTACAGCACGTGCGAGTTGAGCGCCATGAAGATCGCCAGCTGAAGCGGGAGGGACTCGATCGCGCACCACCACCAGCCGAGGTCCGGAATGGTGAGCGGCGTCAGCGCATAGATAGCGAGCGGGATCAAGATCGCCGGCCGGCTTCCGAAGAGGGTCCGCAGTAGCCGCAGCGCCGCCAGTCCCGCCGCCGCCGCGAGCAGCAGCACTAGGCCAGCGTCAATACCCCAGTCATACAGCGACGCCCTGGCCAGCACCCAGGCGACGGCACGCACCCCGGGGAAGAAGTGACCAGCCCCGATCAGGGTCAGGTAATGCCAGCTAAACGGCGAGGTACGCGCGATATCCAGATTTACATAGTCATCCTGAGTGAAAAACATATGGCTCAGGAACTGAGCCTTCCAGATGACCTCGGCCAGCACGAGCAGCAACCCGGCGATCAGCACGTAGTTGCTCTTGACCCAGGCCGCGGCTCCCGCGAAGTCAAACTCCGACCGGTACTGATCGAGATCATCGGGTAGGGCGACCGCGCTGCTCATGCCCGCAGGCTGGTTCAGCGAACTCTCAGTCTCACTCATCGAAATCACTGCTCACTGAATCGGCTCCGCAAACGGGGATGACTCGACCTGACCTGCCTCGGCGTCGCCCACGCAGATGCGGCTGGCGCCAAGCCCGGCAAGCCTGATGCTATTGACATGCCCCCCGCTTTCCGGCAGGAAGGCAGAGTGCAATCCAGGCAGGATACGAAGCGGCTTGGCTGAGTCACCGTAGGTGACCGTGACCGCTGCCGGGCTGGACGCTCCGGCCAGGTATCCGATCCGGATAATCGAGGTAAAGGCAGACGTGGCCACGGGGAACCTGACCACGATCTGGCCGTGTCGCTGCGGCCAGCATCCGTCTGCCTTCGGGCGCGTCAGGCTGGACGTCGGGCCGACCCAGACCGGGTCCAACTGCCCATCGGCACCGATCCAGTAGAGCTTGTCGATGTTGCCGGACAGCCTCTTGATCCAGTGCAATTTGCCGATGGCCAGGTCTCCGATGACCTTGGCGCTTTTAGAATACGGGCCGAAGACAGGTGGTACCAGGGCGGCCGGTACCGGGGTATCGTAGACCAGCGTCCCGCGCGGAGCTAGCTGTACGGCTTCGGCCGCGTTCGCGACATAGCTTCTCGCGGTCGCTCCGCTGGTAGCCGTTTCCAGTTGCTGCACCGACCAGATTGAGCTGACTACGACCAGTGCGGCCAGGCCAGCTATGGCCGTCCGTACTGGCCGCGGGAACGTGGTCAGGACGTTGCCGCGGGGCCGTGCTTGCCTGGCCGCCGGGTATCGGGCGGCGACTGGCCAGAAGGCCAGGCCGATGCAGAGAGCCAGCACCGCAGCGGCGTCTGCGCCATATCCGGGGTCAAACCCGCGCAGGACCGGCGGGACCGAGATGAACCAGCCGGGGAACAGCGGCACGAAGTCAGCCGCGACGACCCAGATAGCCAGCGTCACCCAGGCCAGCCGGGCAGCCCGGCGCGTGATGACCGTCACGGCGACCACGACGACGGCGAGCACCACGCAAAGCCACGCGAGGAACTGCGGCGGCGCGGCCACCGCGAATGATCTGCCGGGGACCTGATGCCACAGCCAGGGCCCGCCGAACACGCCGGGCAGCAACGCCTCCTTGAGCAAATCGCCGATGAAGGCGAGCACGCCACTGCCCGACGGCGGTGCCTGCGGCTGCGGGATCGACGTACTCGGCGCGGATACCCAGATCACGGCATAGCAGGCCGCCAGCCCGAGATAGACCACCCACGCACGCCAGAAGCCCTTGAAGGCGGTCACCACGCCGGCGCGCAATGACTGGCGCTCGATCAGGAATCCGGCCGTGAGCACGAATACAAGCACCGGCAGGACCAGCGCCTTCTCGGAGAAGATGAGTCCGAAGCCCAACCAGATGCCCGCGGCGGCCAGGTGCCGTCCGCGCCCGGTTCGCACGTAGTGCATATGCGCCGTGACCGTCATGAAGATGGCCAGCTGCAGCGGCACCACCTCCGTCGCCGACGACCACCAGCCCAGGTCAGATATGGCCAGCGGGGTAATCAGGTAGAAGGCCAGCGGGATCAGGAGCCGCGGGCCTTCTCCGAAGAGCACCCGCAGCGCGCGGTAGCACGCCAGGTCGGCGGCGAAGGTAAAGGCCAGCGTGAGAGCGCTGGCCAAGCCCCAGTTGTACGGCGACGTCCTGACCAGGAGCCAGGCCAACGCGCGCAGCCCGATGGAAGGATGACCGGCCCGGAGGTCGCTGAGGTAGGTCCAGCTGAGAGGATGCTCGATCGCCAGGTCGAGGTTGCGGAGGTCGTCCACGCGGAAGTACAGGCCGCTGAGAAGATGGGCCTTCCATGCCAGCTGCACCACGATCAGAGCCAGGGCGACAATCAGGACCGAGCGCCGACGCGCGAAGCCGGCCGGCTTGCCCGCCCCCGGCGGGGGCTTGCCCGCCCGGTAGGCCGTCACCTGCCCGGTGCCTGCGTAGCCCCCTCAACCTCGGCCATAGGCGCATGATATTGACTTTCACTACTCATAGCGGCTCATATGCGGTTGGTAGCGGTCCGCTCACCAAAGGCAAGGAAACCTGATCGTGCGCCGCCTGGCTACGGCGCGGCGGGCAGCGGCAACCCAGGCAGCCTGGTGCCGCAGTTCTACAACGACCAGCCGAACGCCAGTACGGCGAACATGGTCAAGCTGACGGCTGGCACCATCATCACCAACATCGACGCCGCGATGCATCCGGGCGGGACGCTTTCCGGGGTCGTGACCGATCAGGGCGGCCACCGCCTGAGCGGGGTATGCGTCGGAGCGGCGGCGCCTGCGCAAGCTCAGGTGCTGGACGTCTTCAGCGGCATCGCGTTCACCAGAGGCGGCCGGTACTCCATCGAGGACCTCACGCCGGGCGCCTTCGACCTGAACTTCAGCTGTTCGGGCAGCCGCTGGGGCGGCCAGTGGTTCAAGGCGAGGCCAGACGCCGAGGCCGCCGACCTGATCGCAGTCAATCCGGGTGTCACGACCACCGTCAACGCGAAGGTGAGGCCCGCCGGGTCCATCTCAGGTACGGTGACCGGTCCAGCCGGGCAGCCACTTGATTCCATCTGCGTCGAGGCTCTCAACGCGGCAAGGCTGGCGGCCAGCCCGGAATTCGAGCCGGCCACCCGTCGCAGCGGCCATTACAAGTTCGCCGGTCTTGCGGCGGGCCGTTACTTCGTCCAGTTCCAGGATTGCTCGGACAATCCGAGCCTCGGTTCCCAGCTGTACAAGGGCAAGCTGACCTTCAAGTCCGCGACGCCGGTCATGGCGACGGGCGGCCGCACCACGACCGGCATCAACGCCAGGATGTCACCAGGCGGGACGATCAGCGGAGTGGTCAAAACCCCAGTGGGCAAGCCGGCGGCCGGAGTCTGCGTCGACGCGTTCGATGAGGCGTCGTCGTCCTTCGGGTTCGGCGTGACCGGCACCGCCGGCGGTTATACCATCCACGCTCTGGCGACCGGGCTGTACCTGCTGCAATTCGAGCCGGCGCGAGACAAGTGGCGAGCCTGGCGCTGGCGGACAAGCAGGTACTGGTGCGGGTGACGGCGCCGCACGCGACCAAGGACGCTGATATTAAGCTCCGGCAAGCCGGGCAGGTGACTGGCACGGTGCTCGGCGACTCGGGCAACGCGTCCCTGCTCAGTCAGGTCTGTGCGCTCTTCGTACCCGCCGATCCGAATGACAGCTTCGGGGTCGGCGTCACCGGGGCGCGAGGTCACTGCCGCGCCGGGCAACTTGGCCTGGCACGTACCAGGTGGACTTCGGCGACCAGTTCTGCGGCATCGGCGACCTGAGCGGGGTCGACCCATTCGCGCCGCAGTGGTTCAACGACAAGCCGACCCGGGCCGCCGCCAACTTCATCACTATCACGGCTGGCCATACGGTAACCGCCGTCGGCGCGACCCTGCGGTCGCTGGCGACTATCAGCGGCACGGTGACCGACGGCTCGCACCACGCGGTCGCCGGGGAATGCGTGACCGCGGTGCCCTTCCGCGCGCCGATTGATCTCTTCACCGGCGCGGCGCGGCCGCACGAGATCGCGATCAGCGCCGACTCGGATAACTACCAGCTGGTCGGCATGCAGCCGGGAAAGTACAAACTAGAGTTCTCCGCCGGCAGCGGTGACTCCGGCTTCGCAACCCAGTGGTGGGACAACGCGAAGTCGGCGGCCACGGCAACGGTGATCACCGTGACCTCCGCGACCGGCATCACCGGCATCGACGTCACGGCGCGCCGGTAAGCACGCCCGCCGGTGGGGCACCCCCGCTGCCGCTCAGGCGACAGCAGGGTGCCCCGCCGGCATACCTGGTCAGGCGCAGCCCTCTATGCTCACGATCGGTTACCCGGGCCTACCGCAATCGGGAGGCCGAGAACCATAAGGCGACCATGGTAGGATACTGGTATGACTTTGTCGGCAAAGCGGAAAGTCTCGGTTACTCTCGACGCTGATCTCGTCGCGGCGGTGGAAGCTGAGGACGGTACTACGCTCTCCGCCGAGGTGAATTCGGCTTTGCGGGCTGAGTTCAGCAGGCGCAGGCGACAGCGGGCTCTGGCAGATCTGCTCGATCACCTGGCTGACGAGCGGGGCAGGCTGGACACGCCGGAAGACGAGGCAGAGATCGCGCGGTACATTAGCCTGCTCGGCGGTAGGTCAGAAGAGCCTGGCGAACTCCGGGCCGGCTGATGAGGCTAGTACTCGATGCCGAGGCAGTGAACGCACTGCTTGATCCGCGGCATCCGGCGGAGCGGAAGGTCCGGCGTGCCATGGAGGCGGCGCGCAGACTTCGGCGTGAGGTCGCGATCGCGACAGGAACCCTTGCCGAGCTGTACCGGGGAGCCGGACGCAATCAGGCCCTGGACGCCCTCCTCGCCCGGGAATCGGGGGATGGGCTGCTGCTCCGCGACACCGATCGCACCCTCGCTCGCCTGATCGGGGCTCTTCTTGCTGAGGCCCGCGCGGGTTCCGCGCTTTTCGCCGACGCTCATCCCGTGGCGGTGGCGGTCGAAGCGGGAGGCGGCGTGATCCAGACCGCCGATCCCGATGATCTCGCCCGGCTAGCCGCGCCATACCGGACGGTAGTCATCGAGCCGCTGAGCCACAGGAAGGGCTCGCTGGACTGAGACGCATTGACGCAGACGCCAGCAGTTTGGTCCCGGGGAGGGCCATCTCCTCCGGCAAAGCATTCGTCCTAGGCCAAACCGAAGATCTGCGACAGAGTACATAGTTTGGTCTAAGTTGCTGCACAAGGCGTAACCGGGTGCTTGTGACGGAGGTTGGACATGGCGCTAGCAGGAGCGGAGATTCCCGGCGCGGGCAAGCCGCCAGAAGAAAAGCACGGGGTCATCGCCACCATTGTCGGCGCGCTTGTCGGGGTAATCTCTTCGGAAAAGGTTCGTTCATAACCTCAAGCCGGGGGGCAAGGCAGGCATGCCGAGCAATGCTACGGGCGGCGTGCTCGATCAAGATCCGCTCGATTTCTCGCGCCCGGAGTTGCGCGCTATCTGGGATCTGCTCGCGCGCGCGATCTACCGGTCAAGTGACCTTGAGCAGGTTATTGCCACGGCCGGGCTCGACCCGAGCATGATCGACTTCAGGGGAAGCTCCCGTGCGCAATGGTTCAGCGTGCTTGACCGGGTCCGAGCCGAGTTGCGAGTGGCCGAGTTGCTCACGGCGGTCCGGGCCATGCGGCCGTCACTGGCCGAGCGGCTGGACGAGCTGACCGGGCCGGCACCGGTGCTCGAGCCGGGGACCGGCACTCCTGATGAGCTGAGCACCCCAGACGGCACCGGCTGGCACGGGTTCGGCGCCGAACGGCTGATCGTCGCCGGAAGCGACACGCTGCTCGGGATCGCGTTCTTGTCGACCGGGCTAGTGCGCAGCAAATCCATCTGCCGGCTCAAGGTGGTGTTCGGCCCGAGGGAAAAGTTCGCGGGGACCGGGGCGCTGATCGGGCCTGACCTGCTGCTCACCAACCATCACGTGCTCTACGACTGGGAGTACGGAGAGCGGAAACCGCAAGCCGTCGAGGCCTGGTTCGGCTACGAGGACGACGAGGCGGGCCTGAGCAAGCAGCACACCATCGTGCGCTGCGACCCAGCGACGATCATCGGAGAGCGGACCCACGACTGGGCGGTGGTGCGGACGACGACGCCGCTGCCTCTGGACACCCCCGTGCTGTCGCTGCGCGGCGCTGACGAGCCGCGCAAAGACGACTACGTCTTCATCATCCAGCATCCCGATGGCGGGCCGAAGATGATCGGCTTGTCGCACAACCTGGTCCGCTCCGTCACCGACGACGTGCTGCAATACTGGACCGACACCAAGGCCGGATCGTCGGGCGCGCCGGTGTTCAACAGCCGGTGGCAGGTCGTCGGGCTCCATCACCGCTGGGTCGAGGCATCCGGCGACGACGGCGTGGCCTACCGGAACCAGGGCCGCCGGATCCGGCGAGTCATCGAGGGCCTGGAGCGGAACCAGCTGGCGGTGGCGTGATGATCTCGCTCTCGCTCGATGACAAGAACCTGGGTGATCTCCAGGACCCGCGGACCATGCTGATCGTGAGGATGATCAGCCAGCGGGTCTACGCCGAGCCGTACGTGAGCATCACGCTGAAAGCCGCTGGGCTCGAGCCCGCGAACTACACGCTGGGCAAGGCCAAGGTGGCGTGGATGGAGGCGGTGCCTGACGCCGCACAGCAACGCAAGCTTGACGCGCTCGTCGGCTTCGTGGCCGAGCACAATCAGGCGTTTGTCGAGGAACTCGAGCAGAAGCTGCGGTCGCTGACTCCTGCGCCCGGCACCGCCTGGTATCCGTGCGGCGACCCGTTCGGCTGCGGGTTCGTAGGATCGGGCGCGTCACGGGCGATGATCGACCGGAGCAAGCTGCGCCTCGGGCTCCACGACCTGGTCCACGATCAGTACCGCGTACTTGTAGTAACCGGGCAGCCAGGCTCGGGGAAGTCGCACAGCTGGCTGCTGATCGACCACCTGCGCGAGGCGGGGAAGCTGGCCGGGCACAAGTGCGTGCGGGTGAGCACGCATCAGTGGGGTACGGCCGAGGTGACCGGCGAGATGGTGGCCCAGGCCATAGCCGACAGGCTCGGGCTGGACGTGCGGCTGACGCAGAGCGGCGAGCTTGAGGACGCGCGGGCACGGAAGATCCTCGACCTCCTCGTCGGGCACTACCCTGCCGACGGCATGATCAGGTGGATAGTCCTGGATGGCCTCGATCGCCCACGGGTGCGCGATTCGGCCAGGGACGTGGCGCGCCTGCTCATCACCATGGTGAGCGAGCGCGACCTGATCAACACCCGCCTCGTGATCACCGGCTTCGACCCGCTTGAGCTGGGCAGCGGCGCTTCGGTCGTCGTCGAGAAGATCCCGGCGATCAACGAGGTACTGCTCCGGTCGTTTCTCGTCGACGCCGCCGCTAACCTCGGGCATGACGTCGATCCTGAGGACCTCGACGACCTCATCGCGGGCGTGCTCAGCGACGGCGGGAAACCCCGGACACTGCCGGAGATCGAGACCGCTGTGGTACGGCTCGTGAAAGAGCACTGGGGCGCGGCGGAGAGCGGCAATGGCTGAGGCGGCGAAGCAGGGCGCCCGGACGCCGGAGTGGCTGGCGCGAGCCGCGGTCCTCTCGGTCTTCGACCTCGACTGGATCCAGCACGATCAGGCCCTCGACGACGCGAGCGAAGAGGATCTGCTCACGTTCCTGGCCGAGTCGTGCGAGCGAGTCACCGACGCGCAGGGCACTCCGCGATGGCAGCTACGCGATGATGAACGATCCCGGGTGCTGCGGTCGATCCCAGTGCGCGAGCTGGCCGGCGCGCTGCGCGGGATGATGAGCTGGGCACGGTTGCGCTCCGACCCGGTGCAGGTAGCGCTCGAGCGGTACCTGGGGCTATCACCGGCCGCCGAGTTCGAGCCGCTGGACGCGGCGGAGTTGAGCGCGGCACTTCAGGTCGCTCGCTGGACCGGACAGCGAGCCGACGCGGCCCAGATCCAGGCGAGGCTCGACCAGGCAGCGGTGCTCGAGCCGCTTCGCCGCCTCGCCGATGGGTTCGTCGGTCGGCGGGATCTGCTGGCCGAGTGCCATGAATTCATCGACGGCACCTCGTCGCTCTCGTGGCCAACAGGCACCTTCATCGAGGGAGCTGGCGGCAGCGGCAAGTCGTCGGTGCTCGCCAAGCTCATCGTGCAGCGGGCTGACCTCGCGGTCTACCTGAGCTTCGACCGTGGCTGGCTGGCTATCGGCGGACCACTGGCACTGTTCGACGAGATCGTACGGCAGACGAGCGCGCAGCTTCCGACGAAGGCAAGGGCAGGCGCCGCATCGCTACGTGACGAGGGACAGCGGTTGTCAAAGAGGAGCAGAGGCTGGAGGGACATCGCCTCCCACAGCGCGCAGGCCAGCGAGTTCGTCAGAGCCTCCCTCCTGTACCGGTTCGCCGAGCTCATCCAGCCCAGCGTTTCGCAGAAGAAACTCCTCGTCACCCTGGACACGATGGAGGAACTGGCGCGCCGCGACGACTCGCTCAGCGCGAGCGTGTTCGGCTTTTTGGCGCAGTTCCACGAAGCGGTTCCGAGCACCCGGATCATCGGGGCTGGCCGTGCTCTGCCCGCGCTCGCTCACGTCGAGGGGATGGTATGGCGACTCGACGGCCTGGGCACCAAGGACGCGCTCACGTTGCTGCGGCGGCTCAGCAAAGGCACGCCGCTCAGCGACGGGGCCCAGCGCGAGATTGTCCGGCTGACCGGGGGGAATCCGCTCAGCCTGCGGCTGGCTGCCGACGTCCTGCGGAGGACGGGCGAGGACCCGGCCAGGATGATCGCGGTCACCGAGGGCAACGTGCAAGGACAGCTGTACTCACGGCTGCTCGAGCACATCGGCGACGATCAGGTCAAGGCGATAGCCCACCCAGGGCTGGTGGTCCGGCGGATCACCCCGGAGATCATCCGCGACGTGCTCGCCGAGCCGTGCGGCCTCGAACATCTGACGGCAGGGGAAGCTACCACGATCTTCCTCAAGCTGCGGGCCGAGGCGACCCTGTGCGAGCCCGCCCCCGAAGGCGATGGCGCCCTCGTGCACCGGCAGGACGTACGCGCGATCATGTTGCCGGCCATCCGGCGGGATCGTCCGGCCACCAGCCGGGCGATCCACGAGGCCGCTGCGCGCTACTACGCAGGCCAGCCGCTGAGCGCGGTCGCCCGCCGCGAGGAGCTGTATCACCTGCTGATGCTCGAACGAAGCGTAGACGTCCTTGATAACTGGTGGAACGAGGCGGCGGGAGTGGAGCTCGCCACCGTGATCGAGGAGTTCCCGCCGCGCGGGCAGGTGTACGTGTCCACCAAGGTGTCCGGGCTCCGGCTGGTGCCTGAGATCCTCGCCGCCGCGAGGAACGACGAGTGGGCCGAGGTCGTCCGCCCGGCAGCGCTGAGGTTGATGGAGGCGAGCCAGGCAAGCACCGCGCTCGAACTAGTACAAGAGCGGCGCGACGACGATGGCCATTCGCTGCTGCCCGACCTTGAGGTCGAGGCCCTGGAGCGGCTCGACAGGCTGAGCGAGGCGCTCGCGCTGACGAAGCTAGAGCGGTCACGGGCCGAGCGGCGCGTCGATACGGACCTGGTCAGGACGCTCATCACCGCGCAAGCGCGAATCTGTGAACGGATGCGCCGCCTTGAGGAGGCCTGGGACCTCTGGCTGAGCCTCGCCTCGCTCGACCGCGCCCGCCGGGAACGGACAGCCGCCTTCGATGAGGACGTGCGGCTCCGCGAGCTGATCGTGCTGACTAGCTTGCTGCGCGTCGCCCGGAACCTGCGGCGATCCGGCGATCCGCAGGTCAACCACTATCGCGCGGAGACCATCGCGCTCTCGCTCGGCACGCCCCGGCACATGTTGACGGGCAATCCGAGCCTGCTGCGCGATCTCGCCGCCGAGATCGGCGACGAGTCAGCGGAAATCCTGGCGCTGACCGAGTCAGCCCTGCGGATCAACCCGGCTGGATCAGCCGACAAAGCAGCTGACACGCCGTCGAGCACGGCCGCCGACTACCAGTCGGCGTCTGACTCCGTGCAGATACACGTGCGGGATTCTGGCCTAACCTTCGCAGGAGCGCTCCGGATACTGCAGCGACACGAGCTGCCGGGGATCGTGCGGCTGGATCGGCTGCTCGGCGGAGTCACCCTGACTGCCTCGGACGAGCCCGTCGGCGCTGCCGCCGGGTCCGAGCGGCTGGTCACGCCGACGATGGTCAGTGCCATTGAAAGGTGGCTGGACGGGAGCGGCACCGCGATCGGGCTGCTGGCCAAAGCCATCGCCGGGTTGCCAGGGAAGCTGGCCAGGACGCGCGGATGGGAGCGCCCCGACCTGGTCGTCGCTGCCCATACCGCGATCGCGGCAGAGGCGTTCTTCAAGGTACTTGACGGGCCCGCGGGTAAAGGTGCCTCCGTAAGGCCGGCATTGCTAACCAACCTTGACCCCTCATCTGGTCGAGGGCTCTTTGACGCCATTTACTGGACGGAGGTGCCGACGCCATCCGCGATCCGGGGATTCGATGAAAATCGCGGTGAAGTACAGACCTGGGTCAAGGGCATCATCAGCCCGTTGGCCGCCGCCGTTCTTTCTGACTCAAGGTCGCCTGTGAATGCGGCAATCGCCTGGTCAGATGTCGCCGTTGCGACGATGAGCCGCTATCGCACGCTCTTCCTGAAACTGGCCGCGAGGGTACCTGAGTATCTGGTCTGGCAAACGCTAGGCGAAGCAGCTGCGACGCGCTCAACGATCGCCGAGCTGCGCAAGGACCTGGCGTCGGCGCTCGACGCTAACCGCGGCGCCCTCGGCCGGGTCGAGGCGCTGCTCGGCGTCGATACCAGGCTCGACGCGAAGATGCCTGATCCGCAGGGTGCGCTCGCCCGTGCCAACGGCAAGCTCGTTGAGCAGCCGATCGTTTCGCCGGATGCGCACAGCTACGACGAGATCGAGTTCCCCACGGTTGGAGAGATCTACGTCAATCCCCGGTACCGGCTAGCTCAGCTCGGGCGCTCCGGAGCCTCGCCCGAAGGACCGCTGCGGAGCGTGCGGCCAGGCGGACGAGACCTGGTGGGCCGACAAGCGGTCGCGCGATGATTTCGACCTCATGCTGGCCGCCTACGTCACTTCGCCGGACGCAACCAGGCTCCCCATGCTCGTGCTCGGGCATCCGGGCGCGGGCAAGTCGATGCTGATCCAGGTGCTCGCGGCCAGACTGCCGGCAACGGCCTACACCGTTGTCCGGGTTCAGCTCCGCAAAGCAGAGTCGAATACGCCGGTTAGGGCTCAGATCGAGCAGGCTCTCGGTTTCGCTACGAACGGAACGCTAGATTCGTGGCAGCGATTGGCAGATCTGAGTTCCGCCACGACGATCCGCGTCGTGCTGCTTGACGGGCTCGATGAGCTGCTCGATTCGAGCCAGGCCGATCGGAGCCGCTACCTGCTCGAGGTCATGGAGTTTCAGCGGCGTGAGGACGAGCAGGGCTGTCCTGTCGTCGCGGTGGTGACGTCGCGAACTGTCGTCGCCGACCGGGTTGAGATCCCGAAAGGGACGATGGTGGTCAAGCTCGACTCCTTCACCGACGCTGACATCGCCTTCTGGCTGGCCCGGTGGCGGCTGGTCAACGCGACGGCGATCCGGGCCGGGCGGATGCGCACGCTGAGCCTTGACGATGTCGGCTCGGACGGCCGTGTTCGTGAGCTTGCGCGGCTGCCGCTGATGTTGCTGATGCTCGCGCTCTACACCGCCGATCCGGATCTCCCCGCACTGGGCCGGGATCTGGCCATGGCTGACTTGTACCAGCGGCTGCTTCAGAGTTTCTGCAGGCGAGAGGCGGTTGCCCAGCTCGGTCCCGGACATCCGCGCGATAATCTCACCTTGCGCGTGCGAGCTCAGCTCGACCGGCTCACCATCGCCGCGTTCGCGATGTTCAACCGGGGACAGCAGGACGTCAGCGAGGCTGAGCTGACAGCTGATCTGGCCGCCCTTGATCAGTCGGGGCCCATGGGTACCGCACAGCGGACCATCGGGGGGTTCTTCTTCATCCAGGTGCAGCCGACCCGCTATGAGTTCCTGCATGTCACCTTCGGCGAGTACCTGGTGGCGGGCGGCGTGATGAACCAACTCGCCAGCACGGTCGCGTCCCAGTTCAGCCATGGCCGCAGACCCAGGCCACCCGATGACGGCCTGCTGTACGCGCTGCTGTCCCACCAGGCGCTCGCCGCGCGCAGCTCAACGCTCGCCTTCGCGCACGATATCTTCGCCAGGCTCGCGACGGCAGACCAGGGCCAGGTGCTCGCGCTGATCGAACTGCTGCTCGGCGGCTACCGGCACCGGCGCGGCGACAACAGGTATCCGGACTACCGGCCCAATCCGCCTGACACGGTCCGCGAACTCGCCTGCTACAGCGCGAACCTCGTGGCCTTGCGCCTCACGCTAGAGCCTGGCCACCGCAGCGTGCCGCTGGCAAAGCTGCTGCGCTGTCCGGCGGAAGCGGCGATGGAGCAATGGCGATCCATGGTGATGCTGTGGAAATCGGGCGTGCATCCCGGCGGCATGCAGGCCATGCTCGCCATGATGACGCTGTCCAAAGACCTGCCGGTGATCCAGGCGGGAGATCTGCGCGTGCTGAGATCCGGGCGAACCGCCGAGGACGAGGTGGTGATCAGCAACGAGCTAGCGCTCGCAAGGCTCACCAATGATCCGGGCTTGGAGAGGCGGCTGCGGCATGGAGCGGCCGCCGCCAACGGATACGTCTACGCCACGCTGGGTCCCTCATGGCCCGATACCTGGAGCGATCAGATGGCGAGTTGGCTGATCCCGATAACAGCCGGGATAGACACGGACTACTTCATCCGGCCACCGGAGCCAGGGACGTCGGGCCAGGACATACGTTTCGTTGCCAAGCTGATCTTCGCTCTGTTCAGGAGCCGCAATGGCGAACCCGAGCTCATCGAGCAACTGCTCCACCTTGTGGTGCACCTGCCGCTCGGGCTTGACCTGGATATCCAGGCAATCGTCGTCGCCATTCAGTCAGATCGGCAATTGCCCGAACGCATTCCTGAACTGACGAAGCTGCCTGGCTTCCGATCTGCTTGGCTCGGCCGAGACCAGCGGCTGGACTCCAAACCTGGCTTGTGACTGGCCGACGCACCGGTGGCCTAGTCGAAGATCACGTAGACCTTGCGGATCGTCTCGTGGATCTGCCAGGTGCCCGTCCAGCCGCGCGGGAACACGGCCACATTCCCAGGCCCGATCTCCGTAGGCTGGCCGCTGGTTCAAGTCGGGGCTCGACGCCGTCACCGCCGACCTCATCGCGGCCAATCCAGGTGTCACCACGACCGTCAGCCCGCAGTTCAGCCATGCCGGGGCGATCTCAGGCACGGTGACAGGCCCGACCGGCCGCCCGCTCAGCAAAGTATGCGTCGTCGCGTTCGACCCGGCCGGGCGGAGCGCCAGCCCCGAGTTCGGCCCGATCACCGGCAAGAACGGCACTTACAAGATCGGGTGGCCTGGCCGCGGGAGGGTACCGGGTCCAGTTCCAGGGATGCGCAGGCAAGGCCACCGTCGGCTCGCAGTGGTACAGGGGCGAGCTGACCCTAAGGGCGGCGACCCAGGTCAAGGTGACCGCTGGCCGCACGACTGGCGGCATCGACGCCAAGATGACACCTGGCGGCACGCTCGGCGGCGTTGTCAGCGGCCATGGGGCAAGCCGACCGGCGGGTTGTGCGTCACCGCCTTCGACGAGGCGTCCTCGTCATTCGGGGTTCGGCACTACCGGATCGGCCGGCCGCTACGTGGTCAAGGGCCTGGCGACCGGGCGGTATCAGCTGGAATTCACCCCGTGCACGAAGAAGATCACGGGCCTCGCCGGCGCCGACAAGCCTGGCGCGGTACGGGTGGCCGCTCCGCACGCGGTGACCGGCGTCGACTTCAGGCTCCAACTGGCCGGCCAGGTCACCGGAACCGTACTCGGCGGCACGTCCCCCCTCGTCAACGTGTGCGCGATCTTCGTGTCGGCCCCCTCGAACGGCTTCTTCGGCAGCGATTTCACCGGTCCGCAAGGGCACTACCGGGCGGCGCATCTCGCTCCCGGCAAGTACAAGGTCGAGTTCTCCGCCGGCTGCGGCGACTCCGGCTTCGCCAGCCAGTGGTGGGCGGGCGCCCGGTCGGCCCCACCGCGACGGTGATCACCTTGGCCGCCGCCAGCACCGCGACCGGTATCGACGCGACCTTGCGCCGCTAGCCGAAGCCTTGGCACGGAAGTCAGTCGAAGATCACGTAGACCTTGCAGATTGTCTCGTGGATCTGCCATGTGCCCGTCCAGCCGCGCGGGAACACGGCCACGTCCCCCGGCCCGATCTCCGTAGACTAGCCGTCCGGATGCAGTCACAAATGGTGCCTGCGTGCTATGTCGTGCTCAGCCACCAATACGTCGGCGTCCCGCAGCAAGCCCGGCAGCACGACGCCCATCTCAGCGAGCCGGGCTTGCCCGGTCCAGCGCATCCGCGCCCGCACGCACGGACGCCGCTCAGCGTCGACTCCCGGCAGGCTCGCCGGCAGCCCATCCAGCGCCGAGCGCTCCGGCTGGCCCGATGTCAGCGCGTGGCGCACATGTTCGAGGTGATCTTCGCGTAATGTTGCCAGGGGCGCGGGGATGGACTTGTTTACCAACTTGGTTAATACTCCTAGGAGGCGGCGTTCCGGTGGAGGTAGGTTTCGATGATCCCCGCCTTGAGAAGCTATGCAGGAGCGAGAAGGAGTTGCGTAAGCAGTTCGGGGTCGTGCGGGCCAGGAAGCTCGAGGCGCGGATCAAATCTCTCACGGCTGCCGAGAGCCTTGATGAAATGCGGCAATTGCCCGGTCGCTGTCACGAACTCACCGCAAACCTGGCCGGGATCCTCTCGCTTGACCTCGACCATCCGTACAGGCTGCTGTTCCGACCGAAGGACGCAACTGCGCCTGGCGCGGGCGGCGGCCTGGACTGGAAGCAAGTCACAAGCGTTGTGCTGATGTCCGTGACCGATACCCACTAGCCCACTGATCGGCTGGAAGAGGTGAGTTTGATGGCAACGGCGAGCCGGGAGTTCTATCCGCTGGGCGACACCGACTACGCGACGCCGCCGGGCGAGATACTGCGGGAGTTGCTAGAGGAACAGGGCTTGACGCAACGCGACCTCGCGAGGCGAGCAGGTCTGAGCCCCAAGCACGTCAACAGGCTCTTGCAAGGCGTGGTGCCCCTGAGCGCTGATATCGCTCAACGCCTGGAGCTTGTCACTGGCACTGCCGCCCGGCTGTGGAACACGCTCGAAGCCAACTACCGGTCAGACCTGGCAAAGCTGCGAAGCCAGCGCGATTTGGTCGCTTGCACCTCATGGCTAGGCAGCATGCCCGTCCGAGCGCTAGTGAATCGCGGAGTTCTCCCCGAGGAGCCCAAGGACAAGGCGTCGCGTGTCGAGCAAATGCTTAGCTTCTTCGGCGTTGCCAGCGTCGAAGCCTGGGATGACGTTTACGGTGAGATGGCCTGCGCGTTCCGCCAGTCGAAGGCGCTCAAGCCCAATCCGGGAGCCGTGGCAGCATGGCTAAGGCTGGGAGAGATCGCCGCTCAGGATATCCGTTGCGCTCCGTTCGACCGCACCGGCCTGCGGGCCGCCATTCCGGCGCTTCGCGCTCTCACCCTCAAGCCGCAGCAGGTTTTCGAGGCCCAGATGAAAGATATCTGCGCCGCCAACGGCGTGGTCGTAGTGTTCGTGGAGGAGGTAACCGGCGCCCGTGCAAGCGGCGTGATGCGCTGGCTTACTCCCGCGAAGGCCCTCATTCAACTGAGCCTGCGCTATCGGACGGATGATCACCTGTGGTTCACGTTTTTTCACGAGATCGATCACGTTCTTCGGCAGAGCAAGAACGAGATCCTGATCGAGGGCGGACCGGCAGCCGCTGACGACCCAAGGGAGGATCAGGCTGACGAGTTCGCGCGGCGAACCCTGATCCCGCCCTCTGCGGCAGCCGAACTTGGCCTCCTGCACTCGCAAGCCGCAGTGCGCGAATTCGCTGCGCGAATCGGCGTCGCGCCGGGAATCGTAGTCGGCAGGTTGCAACACGATGACTGTTGGGCGCCATCGCGAGGCAACGCCCTGAAAAAGCGCGTGGTGCTGTCCGACGTATCTGCGAATGACGCGTAACTATTGAGCCTCACTGGCCGCGTCGTCCGGGCCGGGCGGCGCGGCAGCACCGCCCGGCCCGGAAGTCAGTCGAAGATCACGTAAACCTTGCGGATCGTCTCATGGATCTGCCAGGTACCCGTCCAGCCGCGCGGGAACACCGCCACGTCCCCCGGCCCGATCTCCGTCGCCGCGCCTCCGTCCGGGGTGCAGGTCATCCGGCCGGACACGATCTGCACGAACTCGTGCGTCTCCAGCGTCCAGTGTGACGGGCCGGCCGTGCACTGCCAGACGCCGACCTCCTGGTCGCCGTCCTTCCACAGCGTAAGCCCGCTGGTAGTCATCTCCTCGCCGGTGGCCTCGTCGAGCGGCCCCCAGTCCTCAAGCTCGGCATCGCCCGCGCCTGCGAGGTACGGGGTCAAGGTCGTGATGTCGGTCATCGAGCATCCTCTCGGTTAGCTGGTCAAAGCGCGGGGCGCGTGCTCAGGAAACGGCAATGCGATCGGGTCCGTCGCCAGCTTGCTGCGGCCGGCCTCGTCGAACCGGTCAAGGCCAAGCTGGCTGACGTCGACGACAGCTGAGCTTCCGGTCAGCGCCACGTCGGCGGCGGCCCTGGCGACTCCAGGACCCCACATCATGCCCGCTCCGCCCGCACTGGCCACGGTGGCCCCTTTCACGTTCTGGCCGGAAGCGATCGCCGGGCCGATGATCGGGAGATGGTCGGGCGTGTAGTCGATCGTGGCCGCCCAGACCCGGCGCAGCCCGAGTTTGCCAGTGACGGGCACCAGTTCGGCGAGGCGCGCCCTCATCTGGTCGAGGTAGCCGACGTCGACGCTGACGACCTCGCCGGGCGGCTCGGCCGGGTTGGACATGCCGAAGAGCATGCCGCCCTCCTCTGGCCGCCAGTACAACCCGGCCGGCAGGTCGAACACCATCGGCAGCCGGTCGGGTGCCAGCTCCGGATGCGGCTCGGTGACGGCCACCTGATGCCGCACGCCGCCGGCCGGAATCCGGACGCCGGCCAGGGCGCCAACCGAGGCAAGCCCCGGCCCGCCGGTCAGCACCACGAGCGGCGTCGCGATCGGCCCGCCGCTGGTCTCGACGCCGGTCACCGCGCCATTGGCGGTCCGCAGCCCGGTGAAGCTGGTCCGCTCCAGGACCCGCACCCCGCTACGCGCCAGCGCCGCCGCGTACGCCAGCACATTGCGCGGCGGGTGCAGGTAGCCGTCCTGCGCGCAGTACGTCCCGCCCAGAGTCTTGCCCGGCGCCATGGCCGGGCTGAGCGCGCCGACCTCGGCAGGCCCGAGCCAGCGGACGTCGAGCCCGAGCGAGTTCTGCATGCTCATCCGCTCGCGAGCAGCCGAGACCTCGGGCGGTGAGAAGCACGGCAGCACGTATCCGTGCGGCGTGAATCCCGAGTCGAAGCCGAGGCTGTCCCGCTGCGCCAGGTAGAACCGCCGGGACCACTCGCCCAGCCTGACCGCCCACGGCGTGCCGCCCTGAGTCCGCACCACGCCGGCCGCCCGGCTGCTCGCGCCCTGGCCGAGCGTGTCTCGCTCCAGCAGCACGACCTGCTCCAGGCCGGCCTCGCGCAGGAAGTACGCGCACCAGCCGCCGACCGTACCGCCGCCCACCACGACCGCGTCGGCGGCCTGAGGCCAGCCCGCCGGCCCGGACCCGCCAGTCGCCCCCGAGGACACCATTGGCATGAAGCCGATGCTGGCATAGACTGAACGTTCAGTCAAGAACAGCAATTCCTCAGGATGAACGCAATTCGTCCGGCTAGCTCTACGCTTCCGCAGGCCCGCCTGGAGGGACTCGATGTACAGCCTGTCAGAGCAGGATCTCGACATTCAGGCCAGGGCGCGGGTCTTCGCCGACGAGCTCATACCACTCGAAACCGAGGTCGAGCTCGCAGGCGGCGAACTGCCAGCCGACGTCGAGGCCGCGCACAAGAAGCGCGCGATCGAGCTCGGGCTGTACGCGGCGAACCTGCCCAGTGAGGTCGGCGGCGCTGGGTGCACGTCGCTGCAGCAGGTGCTCATCCAGGAGCAGGTCGGCCGGGTGACCAACGCCCTGGCCTGGGTGGTCGCGACGCCGCCGTCCTGGCTGCCGCAGGTCGCGACGCCGGACCAGCTCGAGCGGTACGTCAGGCCGGCTGCGCGCGGCGAGCGCGACGAGTGCTACGCGATCACCGAGGAAGGCGCCGGGTCCGACGTGGACGCTATCGAGGCCACGGCGCGGCGAGACGGCGACGACTATTTGCTCAACGGGGTCAAGTGGCACGTGACCTCGTATAACGGCGCCAGCTACGCGTTCTTCCAGGGCAAGCTCGCCGGCGGCGAGCACGCGGGCGAGCATGCCATGTTTCTCGTGGACCTGCCCAGCCCCGGCGTCGGAATTGTCCGGACCCCCGCCTACATGCATACGCTGGGTCACGCGCATCAGCACCCGATCGTTGCTTTCAGCAATGTGCGGGTTCCGGCGGCCAACCTGGTGGGCGCCGAGGGTGACGGGATGAGCTTCGCCTACGAGTGGTTCAGGTTCGAGCGGCTGATGGTCGCGGCCCGCTGCCTCGGCGCGGCCGAGCGGCTGGTCGCGGAGATGACCGCGTTCGCGGGCGAGCGGGTGGTGCAGGGCAGGCCGATCGCGTCGTTCGGCGCGGTGCAGGCGATGCTGGCCGACAGCCTGACCGAGCTGTTCGCGGCCCGGTCGCTGACCTATGAGACGGCACGCGGGGTCGATGCCGGGGCCGAGGTGAAGATTCAGCACGCGCAGTGCTCGATGGCCAAGCTCTACGCGGCCGAGATGGCGAACCGGGTGGCGGACCGCGCGGTCCAGGTGTTCGGGGGCCGCGGTTACATGCGGGAGTACGCGGCCGAGCGGTTCTACCGCGAGCTTCGGGTGGAACGCATCTGGGAGGGCACCAGCGAGGTCCAGCGCTCGATCATCGCGGACCAGATGATCAAGCGGGGACCCGGCCGGCTTGCCTGACGCCGGCCGGGTCCGCGCTCTACGTCACCAGTCCGCGCCGGTGACCTTGTGCGGGATCTCATTGCGCTTGACGTCGGGCAGCCTGGTGAGCACGCCGTGGTCGAGCCGGTGCAGGCCAGCGCAGTTCACGATCGCGTGGTTGCCAGTGGCGTCGAGCGCCAGGACGGCGCAGAAGCGGTCAGCCGCGTTCTGCTTGCTCTGCGTGCGGGAGGTCACGTTGACGGTTTCGAACGTCCTGATCAGCTTGCCGGTCCTTGGTGACAGCGCCACCAGGCGGACGACCTCTACCCGGACGCTCTTGCCCGAGGGCACTTTCACTGACAAGTCGCGGTACATAGTGGCGATGACCGGGCCGCCCGCCGGGCTCGCGAAGGCCGTGTTCAGGTGCCCGAGCCTGGGGTTGTCGCCGAGGATCACCCGCGAGGCGTGCAGCAGGTCGCCAGCTGGCGCCGTGAGGTCGAGCTCGCGCAGTTCGCTTCTGGGGCCGCTGTCCGGGCTCGACAAGTAGGCGATCTTCTGGCTTCCCACGCACGTGAGGTCCGACGGGGCCGCCGGGGTGGCAGGCGCCGACCAGACCCGCAGCTTGCCGCCGACGACCAGCTGGATGCTGGTTGTCAGCCCGATGCCAGCGACCGGAACGGCCAGGGCGACTGCGAGGCCGCCCGGGCAGTGCGCGACTGCCTCGATCTTGTCCTGCGGTCCCGTAGCGTCGAGGTGCAGTCTCGACGAGACGGTGGTGCCGCCGAGGCGCGTCGACGTCGAGGTATCGGACTCGACGAAGGGCCGGTGGTGCTGGGTGGTCCAGTAGACGACCTGGAAGTTCCAGAGCTTGCGCGGCTTGAATACCGCGCCGGCGATCGGGCCGATCGAGGTGAAGGTCTCCCAGTCGTGCAGCGCGGCGGGTTTCGTGTAGTACAGCGCGGCGGCCCTGTGCGCCGACGTGCCATTGAGCGTCAGGTAGACAGGCGGCATTCCGGCTTCGGGGTTGCCCCCGGCGCCGGCGGATGGCCGCTGGGGCCTGGCGGCCCCGGCCCCAGCGGCCAGGCTCACGGCGCTCACGGCAATAGCGACCACGGCGATGCCGGAGAGCGCGGGAGCCAGCACGCGCCAGGCCCGCCCGCGCTGGCCGGGCTGACCGCGCCGGCCTGCCTGGCCGCGCGGGCCTGCCTGGCCGGCGTCGGGCTCGTCGAAACCGGGCAGGGCGGCCGCGCGCAACTCGGCGAGCTGCCCGGCCAGCCGCGCTGGTGAGTCCAGTTCGCCTTCGAAGGCGGTCACGGGCACCGGGTTGGCCGGGCCCATCACCGCGCGGATGTGACTGACGAGGTTGCGGTCATTCACGTTCTGGCCTCCGTTGCTCATCAAGACTCCTGACCCACTACCTGGTGCTCAAGGGCGAGTGCGGGCTGATCCGCCGTATCGATCGCGGCCAGCGCCCGGTCGAGCCTGCGCCTGGCGCGGAACAGCCTGACCGCCATCGCCGACCGCGAGCAGCCCATGACCACCGCGGCAGCGGCGATGTCGAGCTCCTCCCAGCCGATCAGCGCGAGCGCCTCCCTGTCGGCTTCGCTCAGCCTGGCCAGTGCCTGGGCGATGCGATGCCGCTCCGAGATGACCGCTGCCGGGTCGGGTACCTGGTCGTCGTGGCCTTCGTGCCACACTCGCTCGGCGATCCGTTGCGACCTGCGCCGTGATCGCTCGGCGTTGGCGAGCACCCGGCGCGCCACCCCGTACAACCAGGGCCCGGCCTGGCCCGGGTCGGCTGGCACGGCGGCCAGCCGGCGCCAGGCGATCAGGAAGGTCTCGGCGACCACGTCCTTGGCGGTATCAGGATCGGTACGGCGAGACGCGTACCGCAGGACAGCGCCATGATGATCTCGGTACAGCGCGGTAAACCGTTCATCTTGGTCCACGCTTATCCGTCCTCTCGCCGAAATTTGCCCGATACCTGGCTATGTCCGACGACGGCCCGATCATTACCGGCCTGGTCTGGAAATGCCAGTGGCCGCCCTCCTGGGGCGGCCACTGTCGATGAGCGCTTTCGTCGCTTGGCGGCTGGGCTTAGCCAGCCAGGCTCGCCTCGATCGCGCCGACAACCTCGGGCGCCTCGGGCTCAGTCAGCGGGCGGAACCTCGCGATGACCTTGCCATCCTTGCCGACCAGGAACTTCTCGAAGTTCCACTGGATGTCGCCCGCGTTGCCCTCGCTGTCGGCGACAGCGGTGAGCTCGGTGTAGAGCGGGTGCCGGTCGTCGCCGTTCACGTCGATCTTGGCGAACATCGGGAACGTGACGCCGTAGTTGACCGAGCAGAACTCGGTGATCTCGTCGGCGCTGCCAGGCTCCTGCTCGCCGAACTGGTTGCACGGGAACCCGGCCACCGTGAAGCCCTGCTCCGCGAACCGGTCATACAGCCGCTGCAGCGCGGCGTACTGCGGGGTCAGGCCGCACTTCGACGCGACGTTCACCACCAGGATCGATTGGCCGGCGTAGTCACCCAGCTTGGCCGGCTGCCCGGCCAGGGTCTCAAGTCAATGTCGTGCACGGTCACGTCGCTCTACCTCCGAAGATGCTGATGGCCTGAAGATGGCGGGCTGCGGTCCGGCTAGCGTCCGCGCCACCGCACACAACATCACCCGCCCGCACGTTATGCCCGCCTCGTACCCCTGGCGGTGCGCCGCCTGTGGCAGCGATCAGGGGCGGGTCGCTTCCACGCCGGCCAGCCAGCCGCGCACCAGGCCGAGCGCCAGGTCCGGGCGCTCGGCCTGGCTCATGTGCGAGCAGCCCTCAAGCACCGTGAACTGCGACCCGGGGATAGCCTCGTGCGCCTGGCGCACCGTCGCGGGAGTGACCTCGTCGAACTCGCCGCAGAAGAGCAGCGTGGGCACCTCGATCTGGCCGAGGTCGGCGACCAGGTCGAAGTCCTTGAGCGGGCCGATGACGTGGAACTCGCTCGGCCCGTTCATCGTGTGGTAGACCTCGGGATTGGCGTCGATCGCGGCGAACGTGGCCTCCACCCAGTCCGGGTACGGCTTGATCCGGCACACGTGCCGGTCGTAGAAGACGATCATGGTCTCGTTGTATTCGTCGCTGTCGGTCGTGCCAGCCGCCTCATGGCGGCGCAGCGTCGCCTCGACGTCGGCCGGCAGATCGGCCCGCAGCCGGTCGAGCTCGGACAGCCAGAACGGCACCGAAGCCGGTGAGGACTCGACCAGCAGACTGACCAGCCCGGCGGGCCTGGTGATGGCGTAAGCCATGCCGAGCATGCCGCCCCAGGAGTGGCCGAGCACGTGGCACTCGGCAAGGCCGAGCGCCTCCCGCACCGCGTTGACCTCGTCGAGGTACAACTGCGTGGTAAACATCGAGGCGTCGTGCGGCTCTTCGATCGCTGAGTTGCCGCAGCCGACCTGGTCATAGCAAATCACCCGGCGGCCGACCGCCAGCTCGGTGTAGGGCGCCATGTGATGCCAGCTCGCACCCGGCCCGCCGTGCAGGCAAAGCAGCGGGTACTTGCCCGGCTCCTCGCCGGTCCCGGTGATCTGGTACCAGGTCCGGTGCCCGGCGAACGGTATGTAGCCTTCCTGCGTGGTCAGGTCCGCTTTCATGGTTAATGCTCCGATTCAGACAGTATCCAGGCCGGATGCGACGCATCATACAAGCGCAGGTCACCGGCCCCTGATCCAAGCGCCTTCGGTGCCCCGGAGCAGCATCAGGTCGGGCCAGGTTGCTGTTCAGGTCCGCGTGTCAACAGCAACGCGGCCCGCCCTGTTGCTGTTCAGGTCCGCTTGTGACAGCAACGCGGCCCGCCCTGTTGCTATCGGGACGACAACGGGGAGGGCCACGTTGCTCACGCCGGACCTGCCCAACAGCAACAGGGCGGGCCGCGTTGCTCACGCTCCCCAGGCGAAGCCGGGCACTCTCCTACGACAACTCTCCTAGACGCGGAACCCTCCTGTAGGCGGGCGGAGACCCGGGCGCGGGGCACGGGCGCGATGTTCCGTGATCATGAGCCAGGGCGTACTACGGAACATCGCCCGCGTCCCCGGCACCAGCCGGTCCCGGCAGGACTGGCGCGGCCGCCCGGTACTTCCCGGATGGAAGCGGAAACTCTGCATGATCAAGCTCCGGGGGCCGGGAACCGCCCCAGAACCCGGGGTGGCGGCCTTGGGTCGCCGAAGCTAGCTTCGGCTCACTCAGAAAGAGCCGCACCTATGTCATAGTGGCGGCCTGATCGCGGGTGCTGGGACTAACATGAGGCGTCATGCGAATGACGCGTGGCTTCGGCATATTCCTCGGCCTGCTCGTGAGCGCGGGCAGCCTGGCAGCTATTACCACGACCGGCGCGTTGGCAGGAGTTGCGCCAGCGTCCGCAGTCCTGGGTTCCTCAGGGCCGGGCGCGCCTGGCGCGCACTCCCGCGCCCTGCCTGACGTTGGCAACCCGGCCGGGCACGCGAAGGTTCCGCCTGCTGCCCGTGCCGTCGGCACCAATCATCCGAACCACGTCATCGGCCATGGCACGCCCGCCAGCTGCACCTCGGCCGCCGTGGTCAGGGCGGTCGCCAAGGGCGGCGTCATCACGTTCAACTGCGGTGCCAAGCCGGTCACGATCACGATGACCGCTACCGCCAAGGTGGTGAACACCAGCCACCGGATCGTGCTCGATGGCGGCGGCAAGGTCACGCTGAACGGCGGCGGCAAGATCCGCATCCTGTACATGAACACCTGTGATCCGAAGCAGAAATTCACCACCGACGACTGCTGGGAGCAGCAGTGGCCGAAGCTCATCGTCCAGAACCTGACCTTCCGTAACGCCTACTCGGCTGTCCGGCAGACGAAGACGTCGAGCTACGGCGGGGGCGCCATCTTCGATCAGGGTGGCCAGCTCAAGGTCGTCAACTCCGCGTTCATCAACAACCGGTGCTTCAAGACCGGCCCGGACCTCGGCGGCGCCGCGATCCGCGCCCTTGGCATGCACATGAGCACCCCGGTCTACATCACCCACGACACCTTCCGCGGCAACAAGTGCTCGAACGGCGCCGCGCTGAGCGGCCTCTACGCGAACTTCGTCGTCCTCAACAGCCTCATGACCGGCAACAAGGCGACCGGCAGCGGCGCGAACCCCGCCGCCCATGGCAGCCCGGGCGGCGGCAGCGGCGGCGCGATCTACACCGATGGCAACCACTACAACCTGACCATCGACGGCACGGCCATGAGCGGCAACAACGCGCCAGAGGGCGGCGGGGCCATCTTCTTCGTGGTCGACGCGGGCGGCGGGACGCTGAAGATCGAGTTCTCGACGCTGCGCCGCAATCACAGCGGGGCGTTCCAGAACGCCCCGGGCATCTTCGACAGCGTTAACGGGCATGACACCGCGCCAGTCGTGATCCACTCCACCATCCGGTGAGCTCGCAGCTCGCGGCCACTCGCCCGGTCGGCGATTCCGGGCTGGAGATACCTCCGATCGCGCTCGGCTGCGGCAACTTCGGCGGAGTCGGCTCAGCGCCTGAGTTCTTCGGCCAGGGACTGAGCCGGGATCAGGCGCTGGAGCTGATGGACGCCGCCTGGGAGCTGGGCATCACCCACTTTGACACCGCGGACGCCTACGGCGGCGGCCGCAGCGAGCAGGCGATCGGTCACTGGATCCGTGCCCGGGGCGTCAGGCCGCTGCTCACCACCAAGACGTACAACCCGATGGAAGCCGGAGGCGACAGCGGCCTGGCGCCGGAGCGGATCGCGCGGCAGCTCGGCGCGAGCCTTGACCGCCTCGGCGTCGATCAGGTCGACCTCTACCTTGCCCACGCGCCCGACGCGGACGTGCCGATCGCGGAGACGGCCGGCGCCTTCGAAGCGGCGGTCACCGGCGGCGCGATCCGCGCCTACGGGGTCAGCAACTTCGATGCCAGGCAGCTCGCTCAGGCCCTGGAGGCAGGAAATCCTCAGGCGATCCAGAACGGCTACTCGCTGCTCAACCGGGCCGACGAGCAGGAGCTGATTCCCCTGTGCGAGCAACGGAACGTCGCTTACCTGGCCTTCGGCCCGCTGGCTGGCGGCTGGCTCACCGGCAAGTATCGCCGCGGTGAGCCATTCCCGGCCGGGTCTCGGATGACCCAGCGCCCCGAGCCGTACCAGGGGTTCCTTGCTGACCAGACGTTCGCAGCGCTCGGCAGGTTCGAGGCGATGGCCGAGCGCCTGCGGATCTCGATGGCGGGCCTGGCGCTTGGCTGGCTGCTCGCCGATGAGCGGATTACCCAGATCGTGATCGGCCCAGGCCTGCCCGAGCACCTGCTGCCGGTCCGCGAGGCGCTCGCCCAGCCGGTCACCCCGACGCAGCGCGCCGAGATCGAAGGGATATTCGCGTGATCGAGCTCGCCAAGATCGAGGCAGCCAGGAGCCGGATCGCCGGCTCGGCGATCCGGACTCCGCTGGTGCGCCTGCAGGTGGAAGACGCACCGGCGCAGATCTACCTCAAGCTCGAGAACCTGCAGCCGATCAACTCGTTCAAGATCCGCGGCGCCATGAACGCGGTCCTGCTCGCCGCTGCGAGTGAGCGCGCGAAGGGCCTGGTCACCGCCAGCGCGGGAAACATGGCCCAGGGCGTTGCCTGGGCGGCCCGCTCACTGGGCTTGCCCGCCACGATCGTCGTGCCCGACAGCGCGCCGCAGGCGAAACTGGACGCGATCGAGCGCCTCGGCGGCCGGGTGGTGAAACTGCCTTACGACGACTGGTGGAACGTGCTGGTCACCAGCAAGGTCGACGGTCTCGACGGAATGTTCGTGCACCCGGCCGCTGATCGCGACGTCATGGCGGGCAACGGCACGATCGGCCTGGAGATCCTTGAGGACCTGCCGGACCCGGACGCGGTGGTCATCCCCTACGGCGGGGGCGGCCTGACCGTCGGCATAGCCAGCGCGATCAAGGCGCTGCGACCGCGGACAATGATCGTGACCGCCGAGCCCGCCACAGCGGCCGGGATGGCCGCGGCCAAGGCCGCCGGTCATCCGGTAGACGCCACCTATAGCCCCTCGTTTGTCGACGGAGCAGGTGGCCGCCGGGTCCTGGACAGCGTGTGGCCGCTGGCGGCACCGCTCGTCGACCGTGCGCTGGACATCCCGATCGCCGAGGTCGCGCGGACGGTGCGGGTGCTTGCCGAGCGGGCGCGGGTGATCGCGGAAGGCGCCGGGGCGCTCGCGCCGGCGGCCGCGCTGTCCGGGCGGGCGGGCGGCGGGAAGATCGTCTGCGTGGTCTCCGGCGGCAACATCAACCTCGCCAAGCTGGCCGAGATCCTGCAAGGTGCCGCCGGATAGGGCCACCGCAGGCCCCCCGCAGCCGCAGGCACCCCCACCGTCTCATAACTGTTACCCAATCCCGAATTGCACCCCTTGCACCAATGCGCGGCGCGATGGTTTGATCAGCGGAACAAATGCGAAGCCGGGGAGGGGGCGCATGTTGAGTTTCCGCATAAGCGCTCGCGCCTGCGATCTGCCTGGCACCGCGGAATCCAGGCTCTTCATGCTGCCGGGCACGGTTGAGGCGGACCTTGCGGCTGGCTGACGTCCACCACAGCGCACTCACCGCGGAACACCTACGTCGGTGGACGTTACGCGGCTGAATCGTCGCCACCGTCGTTAAACCCGAGAAATTATCTTGCCGGAACTGGAGGGAGCGCCCATGAAAGGACGCACGATCATCACGGTGGCCGCGCTCGGCACGCTAGCCGTCGCCGGCTGCGGCGGTAGCAGCAGCAGCACCGCCGCGGCGGGGGGCAGCAAGAGCTGCGTGGCGTCGATCGGGATCGAGGCGCCGATCACTGGCCCGGTGGCCGTGCTCGGGCAGGAGCAACTGCACTTCGCCGAGCTCGCCATGGCCATGGACAACGCGGCCAACAAGACGAAGATCACCCTGACGCAGGGCGACACTCAGCTGAACCCGGCGCAGGCGACCACCGTCACCCAGCAGTTCGTCTCGAACTCCAAGATCCTTGCCGTGGTCGGCCCGGCCGGCAGCCAGGAGGTCGAGGCAGTCGGCCCGCTGTTCGCCAGGGCGGGCATCCCCTTCATGAGCGGGTCAGCTACCGCGGCCGCGCTCACCACCGGCAAGTACCCGACGTTCTTCCGCGTCGTGTCGAAGGACAGCGTGCAGGGCCCGCAGGACGCCCACTACATCATCAGCAACCTGCACCCGAAGTCGCTGATGATCGTCGATGACCAGGAGGCCTACTCGACCGGCCTGGTTGCCGCGATGCTGCCGATCTTCAAGGCCGCCGGGATCAAGGTCGACCACGAGTCGGTCTCGCAGAAGCTGACCGACTTCTCCTCGCTCGTGGCCAAGGTGACACCGAGCACGTCGGTCGTCGTGCTGCCCTGGCAGGTGGCGGCCAACGCCCAGCAGTTCGGCCATGACCTCGCCCAGGAGCACAAGAAGGCAGTGATCTTCGGCACAGACGGCCTGTTCTCGCCGGGCACCTTCACGATCTCCGGGTCCTATGTATCGTCGTTCGGCCCGGACATCACCGCCATCCCCGCCGACGCGTCGATCGCATCGGCCGCCAAGGCTAAGTACGGGTCCTTCGGCACGTTCGGGCCGCCGGTCTTCGCGGCGACGCACGTGATCGACGAGGCGATCGCGTCGGTGTGCAAGGCCGGCCAGACGCCGAGCCGCGCGAACGTGCTGGCCGCGATCAAGAAGACGAACGAGCCGACCTCGATCCTGGGGCAGGCGATCAGCTTCGATTCCAACGGAGACCTCACCAACGGCAAGTTCTTCCTCTTCAAGATCGACTCGGCAGGCACGTACCAGCTGATCCCAGGTTGATCGGCTGAACTGCGGCAGCAGCCCAGGCGCGCCGGCCCACTGGCCGGCGCGCCTTCGGGCCGGATGTGTGGCGGACGGGATTCACGCCTGATGGGCTTCTTCTTCCAGGAACTGGTGAACGGCCTCACTGTCGGGGCGCTCTATTCACTGGTCGCGCTCGGCTTCTCGATGGTGTACGGGGTGCTGAAGTTGCTGAACTTCGCCCACGGAGACCTGTACATGGTCGGGGCTTTCGTCGGCTATTTCGTGATTCAGTGGTTCGGCGGGCCGAAAGCGCTGTCCATCCCGGTGCCGCTGCTGCTGGTGATCATGTTCCTGCTGGCCGCCCTCCTCACCGGCGGCCTGGGCGTGACGATCGAGAGGTTCGCGTACCGGCCGCTCCGCCACGCGCCGAGGATCGCGCCGCTGATTACCGCGATCGGCATCTCCTTTTTCCTGGAGAACGCCGCCCTGCTCCTGTTCGGCGGCCAGTTCAGGGTCTACAACACGCCGGACTTCATCTCGTTCTCCTCCGGGTTCAGCATTGGCCCGGTGAGCGTCGACGCCGTGCAGATCATGGTCATCGTGCTCGGTCTCGCACTTATGATCGGTTTGCGCCTGCTCGTGGTGCGGACCAGGCTCGGCAAGCAGATGCGGGCGGTGGCCGCCGACACCGAGGCCGCCGAGATGCTCGGGATTAACGTGAACTTCACGATCGCCGCGACCTTCTTCCTTGGCTCGGCGCTCGCCGGCGTCGCCGGCGTGATGGCAGGACTCCTGTTCAACCAGGTGACCAACACCATCGGCTTCCTCGTCGGCCTCAAGGCGTTCACCGCCGCCGTGGTCGGCGGTATCGGCTCGCTGCCGGGGGCGATGCTCGGCGGCCTGCTGATCGGCATAGCCGAGTCGTTCATCACCGGCTACATCTCATCGACCTTCACCAACTTGCTGGTGTTCGTGCTCCTGATCGTCGTCATGCTGGTCCGGCCGAGCGGGCTGCTCGGCCAGGTCCAGCTGCAGAAGGTCTGAGGCCGCCATGAGCCTCGATTCGCCTCCGCCAGCCAGCCCGCCCAGCCCCGGAGACCCCGGCGACCCTGGCACCCCGCGCGGCCCGAACGGCCCGCTGGTCGGGGCCGACGAGTGGGTCGCCAGGTCCCGCGGCAGGCGCGAGTACCTGCCAGGCTGGCTCGGCCAGGCACAGCGAGCCGGCGAGCAGGTGGGATGGTGGCCAAGGCTCGCGGCCGCGGCCGTCGCCGGGCTGGTGCTGCCGCTGGTCGGCCTTGGCGGCTTCCAGCTTCAGGTCGGGATCGACGCGCTGGTGATCGCGCTGCTCGCGCTCGGGCTGAACATCGTCGTCGGCTGGGCCGGGCTGCTTGACCTCGGCTATGTCGCCTTCTTCGGCTTCGGCGCCTACGGCTTCGCGCTGCTGTCTTCCAGTCAGATCGGCAGCAACGGCATCCACCTGCCCGCGATCGCGTCGCTGCCGATCGTGATGCTCGCCGCCGCGGTGCTCGGGCTGATCGTCGGCTGGCCGTCGCGGCGCCTGTTCGGCGACTACCTGGCGATCGTGACCCTGTTTTTCGGCGAGGCGTTCGTCGAATTCACCAACAACGTGGCGCCGAGCAAGCTGGGTGGTCCTAACGGCATCGTCGGCATCGACGCGATCGGCTCGTTCGGCCATCAGCTGACCACCAACGAGAGCTATTACTACCTGCTCGTGATCCTGCTCGTTCTCGCCATGGGCGTGCTGCGGCTGCTCGAAACCTCCCGCACCGGCCGGGCCTGGCGGGCGGTGCGGGAGGACTCGCTCGCCGCCGCCGCGATGACGATCCCGGTCAACCGGGTCAAGCTGATGGCCTTCGCGTTCGGCGCCATGGTCGCCGCGCTGGCCGGCACGATCTTCGCCGCTCAGCAGATAAGCGTGTTCCCGACCGACTTCGACACGCCGATCCTGATCCTGGTCTATGCCGGGCTCATCCTGGGCGGCGCCGGCAGCATCGGCGGTGCCGTGACGGGCGCCCTGGTCGTCATGGTCGTCTACGACGGGCTGCTGCGCAGCCCGGCTGACTCCGCTTACCTCTTCTACGGCCTGATCTTGCTGACGCTCGCGGTCAAGCTGCGTCCCTGGCTGCGCCTTGGCCTGGTCATCGCGGCAACGGCGGTCTTCGGAGTGGCAGCACACGCCATCGCCGGCGCGATCTCTGCCCAGGCGGTGGCCGGTGCCCCCCAGTCAGGCGGCTGGATCGCCAGCGCGCTGCACGACTGGGTGATCGTCCCGGCGAGCGCGCAGGCCGCCCAGGTCGCGGGGAACTGGGGCTTCGTGCTCCTGATCGCCATGCTGATCGCCCTGGTCCAGGTCAAGGACCGGTGGCGGACGCTCCTGCTGGTGCCGACCATCTACCTCGCGTCATTCGTATGGGAGACCCGCCTCGCCGCCGAACCTTCGATCACCAGGCAGCTCATGATCGGCGCGATCTTGATCGTGATGATGAACGCCAGGCCGCAGGGACTGCTCGGAGCCCGCCGGGTGGAGACCCTGACATGATCGATCAGCCATTCGCCGTCGAGCCGCCGCTGCTCGCCCTTGACAAGGTGTCGCTGGCATTCGGCGGCCTTGAAGCGCTGTCGGGGCTTGACCTCACGGTCGGCGAGCGCGAGATCGTCAGCCTGATCGGTCCCAACGGGGCTGGGAAGACCACGGTGTTCAACGTGATCACGGGCGTATACCAGCCGTCCTTCGGTGATGTCAGCCTCGGCGGGCAGTCGATCGCCGGCCAGGCGCCGCACCGGATCGCCCGGCTGGGGATCGCCCGCACCTTCCAGAGCCTGCGCCTGTTCCTGAACATGTCGGTAATCGAGAACGTCATGGCCGCGACCTACGGCAGCACCAAGGCCACGCCGTTGGAGTCGATCCTGCGGATGCCCAGAGCCAGGCGCGAAGAGCGTGAGGTGCGCGCCAGCGCTGAGGACGTTCTGTCGTTCTTCGGCCAGCGGCTGGCCGGGTACCGCTGGGACCAGCCGGCGTACTCGCTGTCCTACGCGAACCGCAGGCGCCTGGAGATCGCGCGGGCGCTCGCGACCAACCCGCAACTGCTCCTGCTCGACGAGCCCGCGGCAGGCATGAATCCCGCCGAGACCCATGAGGTCACCGAGCTGATCGCGAGGCTGCGAGACGAGCGGGGCCTGGCGATCTGCGTGATCGAGCACGATATGCACGTCGTGGCCGGCTGCTCGGACCGGGTAGTCGCGCTCGACCACGGGGTCAAGGTCGCCGAGGGCGGGTTCGACGAAGTAGCCAACGATCCGGCAGTAGTCGAGGCCTACCTCGGCCGCGACCCCGAAGCCCTGGCGGACTCCTGATGACGTCGTGCCGGAGGCGCGCATGACTACGTCGTGCCGGAGGCGCGCATGACTATACCGCTGCTCAAGCTGGAAAGCGTCACTACCTACTACGGGCAGATGCGGATTCTCGAAGGCATCTCACTGGAGGTCGCGGCCGGTGAGCTGGTCTGCCTGCTCGGCGGCAATGCGTCGGGCAAGTCGACCACGCTCAAGACGATCCTGGGCATCGTGCGGCCCCGGGCCGGCCGGGTGCTGCTCGATGGCCAGGACATCACGCAGTGGCCGACGCCGCAGCGCATCGGCAAGGGAATGGCCATCGTGCCAGAGAACCGCCGGCTGTTCGGGCAGATGACCGTGCAGGAGAACCTTGAGCTCGGAGCCGTGCTTCGCGGCCGCGACAAGCTCGACGACGACTTCACCCGGATCCACGAACTGTTCCCGCGCCTGCTCGAACGGCGCCACCAGCTCGCCGGCACGTTGTCAGGAGGCGAGCAGCAGATGGTCGCCGTCGGCCGGGCGCTGATGTCGCGACCCAGGCTGCTGCTGATGGACGAGCCGTCGATGGGCCTGTCCCCCGCCCTCGTGCAGCAGAACTTCGAGCTGATCAAGGAAGTCCACAAGTCGGGGATGGCGGTGCTGATGGTCGAGCAGAACGCGACCATGGCACTGTCGGTCGCTGACCGCGGCTACGTCCTGTCCACCGGCGAGATCGTCCTCGAAGGCACCGCCGCAGAGTTGCTGCGCAGCGAAGACCTGAAACGCGCGTACCTGGGCCGCTAGCCCCGGCCGGGCTACAGGCGCGGGTCGACGGGCTCGGATTCCAGGGCTAGCACCGCGAACACGCACTCATGCACTCGCCAGAGCGGCTCGCCGCGCGCCGCCCGGTCGAGCGCTTCGAGGCCGAGCGCGTACTCGCGGGAGGCCAGCGAGCGCTTGTGGCCGAGCCCGCGCTGGCGCAGCCGGTCCAGGTTGGCCGGCTCGGTGTAGTCGGGCCCGTAGATGATCCGCAGGTACTCGGGCCCGCGCACCTTGAGCCCTGGCTGCACGAGCCCGCGCTTGCCGCGGGCAAGGTTCGCGGCCGGCTTGACGACCATGCCTTCCCCGCCGGCTGCGGTGAGCCCTTCCCACCACAGCGTCGCGGCGCCGGTCGACGCGGGATCGCCGGTGTCGGCGTAGACCCGGCTGGTGGGCGCGATCAGCTCCGGATCGGCAACCGCCAGCCGGTCGGCCACCTCGAGATGCCACTCGTGCGGCCGGTCGGCGTAGCTTGTGCCCTCGCTGGCCAGCAGGCCGAATGGCGCGAGCCGGACGCCGTCGAGCCCATCGGTAGGCCAGCAGTACCGGCGGTAGGCGGCGCGGAACGCCTCGCCGTTGGCCGCGCGCGACCTGGTGCGCTCAAGCAGCCCGGCGACGTCCAGGCCGCTCGCCGCCGCCTGCTCGAGCACGCCGAGCGCGGCCGGGAGCGCGTGCCCGGCCGCGGCCCCGACCGACGCGTACTGCGAGCGCAGCAGTTCTTCCGCCTTGGCGCTCCACGGCAGCAACTCGGCATCAAGCAGCAGCCACCCGGTGCTCAGCTCGTCGAACAGCCCGGCCGAGCGCGCCGCCGAGCGCAGTCGGGCCAGCAGGTCCTCGGTGAGCTTGGGTTTGAAAAATGATCTCCCCGTCCTCGTCCAGACCGCACCGCTGGCGCCGCCCGGGGCACCGAACCGCGCCGTGGCGGTCTGGCCGTCAGCACAGACCAGCGCGACCGCGCGCGAGCCCATGTGCTTTTCCTCGCAGACCACCCGGTCCACCCCTTCGGCCCGGTAAGCCTCGAATGCCTGGTCGGGATGCTCAAGCAGGCCGGGCAGCCGCGACGTCGCGACCGGGCTCATGGTGGGCGGCAGGTAAAGGAGCCATCTGGGGTCAGCCGCGAACCTGCTCATGACTTCGAGCGCGGCGGCCGCGTTCTCCCGCTCGATCGTGATCCGGCCGTGGTAGGCGGTCTCCACTGCCCGCTTGCCGGTCACGTCCGCGAGGTCAAGGACGTCGGGATCGCGACGGCCAGGCCCGGGGATGCCGCCCCGCCCGGCCGGCTCCGGCTGATCCGGCCGGTCGTGCTGGGCGGTTCGCCCTGGCTGACCGCCTGCGATGACCGCGTCAGGGTTGGCGGGGAATGGCCTGGCCGGCTCGTAGTAGACCCGGGTAGCCGGCACCGAGACCAGCTCACGCTCGGGATAGCGGAGTGCGGAAAGCCGACCGCCGAATACGCAGCCAGTGTCCAGGCAGAGGGTACCGTTCACCCATTCGGTTGCCTGGACAGGAGTGTGGCCGTAGAGCACCATCGCGCGGCCGCGATAATCGTTCGCCCACGGATACCTGACCGGCAGCCCGAACTCGTCAGTCTCGCCGGTCGTCTCGCCGTACAGGCAAAACGACCTGACGCGGGCCGACGCCCGGCCCTGCAGCCGCTCGCTCAGCCCGGCGTGGCTGACGACCAGCTTCCCGCCATCGAGTACGTAGTGCGAGATGAGCCCGTCGAGGAAGGACTCGACCTCCGCCCGGAATTCCTCCGGTTCCGCCGCCAGTTGCTCAAGCGACTCGCCGAGTCCGTGGCTGACCTGGACCTTGCGCCCGCGCAGCGCCCGCAGCAGCTTGCTCTCGTGGTTGCCCGGCACGCAGAGCGCGCCGCCGTCAGCGACCATGCCCATGACGAGCCGCAGCACGCCGGGCGTGTCAGGGCCGCGGTCCACCAGGTCGCCGACGAACACGGCGGTGCGGCCGTCGCGGTGGCGCCCGCCCGCTGGCCGCTGCTGGCCGTCGCGGCGCAGTTCGTAGCCGAGCTCGGTCAGGAGCGATTCGGCTTCGGCCAGGCAGCCATGCACGTCGCCGATCACGTCGAACGGCCCGGGGCGGTCCCGCAGGTCGCTGAAGAGCCTGGTGCGCACCACCCGCGCCGCCTCGACCGCCTGTTCGGAGCGCAGGGCATGGACCCGGCGGAACCCTTCCTTCGAAAGGCCCCGCAGCCCGCGCCTGAGCTGGTCGCGCTGGCGGCTGATGACGTGCGGTCCGAACGTGCGGTCCGCGCGCGTGGCGTTCCTGGCGACGCACACCCGCTCCGGCAGGTCGAGCACGATCGCGACGGGAAGGACGTCGTGCTCCTTGGCGAGGCTGATCAGGTGCTTGCGGCTGTCGGGCTGGACGTTCGTCGCGTCGACCACTGTGAGGCGGCCGGCGGCGAGCCGCTTGCCGGCGATGTAGTGCAGCACGTCGAAGGCGTCGCGGCTCGCCGACTGGTCGTTCTCGTCGTCGGCCACGAGGCCACGGCAGAAATCGCTGGAAATCACCTCTGTCGGCTTGAAGTGCCTGGCCGCGAAGGTCGACTTGCCTGACCCGCTCGCGCCGATCAGCACGATCAGGCTCAGCTCGGGCACATCGATCGTCGGGCCGGCGACGCCGAGATCGGTCTCGCCGAGCACCCCGGCCCCGCGGATCACGTCGGTCACGGTGCCACCGCCCGAGCGTAGTCCAGGCTGGCATCGTGGCCAGCGGACCTTCCGGCGCGGGTGAAGACAGCCATCTGGGTCGGCGAGCCAACCTCGGGGTCAACGGGTCCGACCGGGGCGAACCTGACCCCGTAGCCGCGCTCGGCCGCGACCCGCCGCGCCCAGTCGGCGAACTGTGCCCTCGTCCACTCGAAGCGATGGTCGCGGTGCCGGAACGCGCCGGCGTCCGCGAACTCGTACCTGACGTTGTACTCGGCGTTCGGCGTGGTCACCACGACAAGCCCCGGCGCGGCGTCAGTGAAAACAGTCCGCTCGACCGCCTGCAGGCGCGGCTCGTCGATGTGCTCGACGACCTCGACAAGAGCGACGGCATCGAGGCCAGCCAGCCGTGCGTCGCGGTAGGTGAGCGACGACTGGATGAGCTTCAGCCGGCCGAGCTGCTGTGCTGGTATCCGGTCGACGCGCAGCCTGCGTTCGGCCACGTCGAGCGCCCGCGAGGACACGTCGGCCGCGATTACCTCGGTGAACGACGGGTCGGCGAGCAACGCGCCGGTGAGCGCTCCCTCGCCACAGCCGAGGTCGGCCACGCGCCGAGCCCCGGCCGCGCGGAACGCGGCGAGCACCGCTTCGCGGCGCTGCTCTCCCAGCGAGAACCGCGGCACCGCCTGGGCCTGCGCGTCGGGCTGCCCGGGCACCGCGATCGCGTTGTCAAACGACTCGGGCGCGGTGTCATCGACCTCGGCCAGCCGGGCCAGCGCCGACTTGTAGAGCCCGGACCTGTGCGCGAGGTAGCGCCGCGTAATCAGCGTCTTGCACGGATGCCCGGCCAGCCAGCCGCCCCCGGCCCTGATGAGCTTGTCCACCTCATCGGGGCTTACCCAGTAGTGCTTGGCATCATCGAGCACCGGCAGCATCACGTAGAGATGGTTGAGCGCGTCGGCCAGCCTGAGCTCACCCGTGAGGCGCAGGTCGATGTAGCGGGAGTCGCCCCAGCCGGGGATCGTCTCATCGAGCGCGATCGGCATTGCCCGCACGCTCCAGCCGAGCGGCTCGAACAGGCGGCCAGCCAACTCGCAGCCGCCACGGCACGGCAGTACGGGAACGCCGATCGTCAGCGGGATCGGGCTCGCGGCCAGTTCCGGCCGGGCGTCGCAGCGCCCGGCCATCGCGGTCTTGAACACCCGCGCGAGCGCGACGGCGAGCATGCTCGATGCGGCGTAAGGCCGGTCATTCACATACTGCCCGAGGCTGAACGCCTCGGACTTAGGTCCGTGCCGTCCTCTGACCAGCCCGACCGGATCGACTTCGAGCAGCAAAGCCGCAGTGCAATTAGTGTCGGTCGCCTCGGGATAAAAGACATGCGCTTCGCCGACCGATACTTCGAACGACTGCGGCCGGCCTGGGTTCTTGTGCAGCAGGAACCCTAGATCAGTGGCAGGCCCGCCGCCGGCGGTGGCCGGCTGGGGGTCATCGTGATGGTCAGCAGCATGATGGGTCATCATTTCATGCCAGCGCGGCGGGTAGCGTCCGCAATGTGCTTGGCCGCGCTCAAGTCAGGGCGGCGAGGTGGGCCGCGAGCGGGCCGGCGAGGAGCGCCATGAGGCCGGTCGCCGCCGCCAGCAGGACTGTCACAGTGACCAGGGCGGCGCCGTTTCGCGCCTGCCGGGCGTGCGGCGGCGGGTCGAGCAGGCGCTGCACCCGGGTGGTGATCGCCCCGGCGGTGGCCGCCAGCGCGGCGGCCGGGACGGCCCGGCCGGTACCCATGGTCAGCAGTGCCGCCAGCACGATGTGACGTCCGCTGTCGCGGGCGGCGGAGTCGTCGGCGCACATCTCAGCCAGTCTCGCCACCTCGGCCGATCCGGCCGCGAAGAGCGGCACTGCGGGGAGGATGACGGACAGTGCCTTGGTCAGCGTGATCAGCAGGTGGTGGCGGCCAGCGAGGTGCGCCCGCTCGTGCGCGAGGACGGCGTCGAGTTGCGCGGAGTCGAGCACGGCGAGCGCGCCGCTCGTCAGCACGATGGTGGCGGGACGGCCTGGCACGCAGTAGCGCGGCCGGCTGCGGATCGTCGAGCACGACGGCCGAGCCGGCGCCCGGTACCTTGCGGCCGGTGATCCGTGCCGCCTCGGCGTGGGCGCGGGTCTGCCGCTGAGCCTGCTGCACCCGCAGCCCGTAGCGCCACGCCGTCACCGCGGCCGCCGCGGCCGCGAGGATCGCGACGATGCCCAGGGTCAGTTCGAAGGCCGCGCCGCGGTACACCGACGGCGCGCACGCGCGGCCTGTGACCGAACGGCAGACAGCTTCGGCCAGTCCGGGCCATCCCGTAATCGCCGCATCGGCAGGAACCGCAGCGCGGTGACGGCGCACGCGAGCACGCTGGCCATCGCGGTGAGCCACGTGGTCAGCCCGAGCCGGGCGCTGATCCCGGCGGCCGTCAGCCGCCGCAGCACGGGCGGTATCCACACCGCCACCACGATCGCGTAGGCGAGGACCAGCAGGGCCGCGATCATTGACCGGGCCGATCAGCCAGCCGGCGCACGACCTCGCTCAGCACCTCAGAGTCCTCGCCGTCGATCTGGGCCACGAAGTGACTCAGCACGGCCTCGGTATTGCCGCCGCCAGCAAGCGCCTCGGCCATCAGCCGCGCGCTGTATTCCGCCCTGCTGGCCGTGGCGACGTAGCGGTACGCCTTGCCATCCTTCGTCCTGGCCAGCCAGCCCTTGCGGTGCAGGTTGTCCATCGTGCTCATGACGGTGGTGTAGGCGATGTCCCGGTCCTGCCGCAATTCGCCCAGCGCCTCCCGGACGGTCACCGGCGCGCCATGAGCCCACACCAGCTGCATGACCAGTGCTTCCAGGTCGCCGAACCCGCGCACGCTACCTCCTAGGTACTGACAGCCAGGATACGAGTCGCCGGTCCCGCGCTCCCCCGCCCGGGCAATGCTACTATCTACGTACGTAGATAGTAGGAGATGCCATGTCCAAGGCAGATAGGAACCGGCAGCGCGCTCAGGATAAGATCGCGCAGGCCAGGGCGCTCGAGGCGCGGAACAGGCGCAGGCGGCTGATCCTCGCGATCACCGCCGCAGTCGTCGTCGTGGCCGCCGCTGCCACTGGCATCACGCTCGCGTTGAGCGGCGGCGGCGCGCAGGCCAGCAGCGGCGGCGGTACCCCGCGCCTCGCGCTCGCGCCGCTGTCGACGCTCGGCCCGCTCAAGCCCGCGCCAGCGGCTGGGCCGACCGGCCCGGAAGGAGTGCCGATTCCGGGCGCCGCCCCGCTGGCAAGCACGGCGACCAAGGCCACGGGCCAGACCGTTGACGGCATCGGCTGCCAGACCAGCGAGCAGACAATCTTTCATATTCATGCGCATTTGACGGTGTTCGTTAACGGTTCCCCGCGCCAGATCCCGGCAGGAATCGGCATCCCGGGCGCTAAGGCCCAGAACACCCCGCAGGGCCCGTTCATCGCGTCGGGAACGTGTTTTTACTGGCTGCACACCCACGCCGCCGACGGCATCATTCACATCGAGTCGCCGGTGCACCGCACCTACACGCTTGGCGACTTCTTCGATGAATGGGGCCAGCCGCTCGGGCCCAACCAGGCCGGGCCGGTCACCGGCCAGGTCACGGCGATCTACAACGGGCAGGTGTACCGGGGCAATCCCCGCGACATCCCGCTGAACGCCCACGCCCAGATCCAGCTCGAGATAGGCACCCCGCGCATCGCCCCGGTCTCGATCACCTGGCCAGGCGGCCTGTAGGGCCACTCGCCGGCTCAGCACCCGGTTCGCCGGCGCGGCACCCGTGCTCGCAGCTATTGCGCATCACGCGCATCATGGAATCACGGGTCGTCGATACGGAGGTATGGAGCTATGTCCGTGCGGGTCCTTGACGGAGTGGCGCAGAGTTGGAGAGAGCACGTCGGTGACGATGTGCCTATTCTCGCGAGTGCGCCATGGATCGACGCGACCTTAGGACGGTTCATCGGCAAGCGGCTCACCTTCCTTGCGACCGAGGAAGGTCGCGGCGGCGGCCTGCAGGCGACCGTCGTCGAGGACCCGGCGGCGGGCGAGATGATCAATCTGTACCGGATGTTGCTCGCCGACCCTAAGGTCTGGAAGTTCCCCGCCGCCAGCCTCGCCGCCCGCGACGGCCTGCGCGCTCAGGCGCCGCCAGTGGAGTGCTGGCTGCCGCATCTTGCCGTCTGCTACCCGGGCTTCGACAGTTTCGTGGCGGCCAGCGGCGGACCGACTCCCTCGCTGGCGGCAATCCTCATCGACGGCGTGCTCTCCTGGGCCGCTGAACACGGGATGAAAGCGGTCTCGTTCCCCTACGTGCGCTCGGACACCGTGCTCCCCGAGGTGCTCGCTGAGCGCGGATTCCTCGCGATGCCGATGACATACCGCTCGAGGCTGACACTCAAGGCTAGTTTTGATGAGTACCTCGCCTCCTTGCGTAGCAAGCATCGCTACGGGGTGGTCAGGGATCGGCGGCGCCTGGCGCAGGCGGGCATCTCGACCAGGCGCTGCGATTTCGACGACGTATTGCCAGACCTGCTCGCGCTGCGCTGCGATCTGGTCGAGCGCTACGGGCAGAAGGCTGACCGGGACGCCGAGACGGCAAGCTTGCGGCAGCTCCTCACCTGCTTCGGCGCCGACCGGATGCGCGTGTACTGCTCATTCCTCGACGGCCGCGTTGTCGGCTTTTCGCTGTTCCTGGTCTGGGGCGATAGCTGGTTCGGCTACTACACCGGCACGTACGCGACTCCGCGGGCCAGGGGTGCGTACTTCGATCACGCCTATTACGCGCCAATCGCCGATGCCAGCGCCGAAGGCGTGCGGATACTCGACATGGGCATCGGCGCCTGGGAGGCCAAGTCGTTCCGGGGCTGCGACCTCACTCCGGTTGATTTGTGGGTGCGGGCGCTTGACCCTGCTATCGGCCGCGCCGTCGAGGTGGCGGCCCCGGCCATGGGCCGCGAAGTCGGCTGGTGAGAACTAGGTCATCGCGGATGAAGTGAGCGCTGTCCTCCCGCTCGTATCCGGCTCGGCCCGGCTGCGCGCGCCGATGAGGACAGCGCCGGTCCCGATCGCCACGATGCCGGCCAGGATGGCAAATCCGGCCCGGCCGGCCCAGGCAACGGCGGACGTGCAGAGCGCGGGACCCAGCACGAAGGCCGCTGCCTGCCCGGTGTTGAACAGGGCCAGCGGACGGGTCTTATCTTCCGGCGGGCTCAGGCCGAACGACAGCGTCCATGCGGCGGATCCCTGGTTCATCTCGCCTGCCGCCAGGAACAGCGCTGCCACCACGAATCCCGCGATGGCGGCCCAGGTGACGAGACCAGGCAGCGGCGCGAGCACCCCGCAGGTGCACATGACGCACGCTCCGGCCAGCGCACCAGCTCGCGCTCCGTTACGTATGCCGGTGGCCCGCCGGGTCAGCCGTGCCTGGAAGGCGACTACCAGTATGTTGTTGAGCAAGAACAGCGCGCTCACGGTCACCGCGGGCGCCGTCGTGCGCGTGGTGAGCCAGAGCGGAATCTCGACGTTGAACAACGGGAACAGCAAGGCAAGCACGGCGCAGCCGAAGGTGACGAGCAGGAAGCGCCAGTTCAGCCACTTCGAGTTCGCCTCGGCTGCCGGAGTACCTGCGCCGGCGGTCTCCTCGGTTCCCGTTTCCTGACCGGCCGCGGCCCGCCCGACCTGCCAGGCCGCCACGAAGAAGGACAGGCTGTTGGCGATCACTACCGCGTCCAGGCTTGCCCGGCTGGGCAGCAGCAGCGCAGCGGAAGCCAGCAGCGACCCGGTCATCAGCCCCGAGTTGCTGGCGACATGCATGACGGCGAGGGCCGCCGTGCGCTGTTCCCGCGGCACGTAGCGGCTTACCAGAATCTGGTTGACGCTCGTCGCCGGCCTGTCGACGATCGCCACAAGCGCCGCGGCCAGGTAGAAGGCGACCGCGGAATGCACGGCGAGGAAGCTGAGCGCGAACAAGCCACGCAGCACCTGCACGGTAATCGCCACCCGGCGCGCTCCCAGCCGCCGGGTGGCGGTCGTGACCGGCCAGACCGCGGCCAGCCCGAGCAGGCCGCCCGCCGTCAGGCCGAAGCCGACCTGCGTGGGGTGCAGGTGCACCACCCGGACCAGGAGGACTGTCGACGTGGTGAGCCAGACCCCGGTCCCGGCCCAGTCGATGCCCGTAGCCAGTGCCAGCCGGCCGGCCGGTCCGGCGGGAAGCGCTGCCCGGCGACGGGCCGCAGAGATCCGGCTTAAGCGGTGTCGGCCCATGCGATCCTGATCGTCTCCTCTAGCCAGGCGTGATAGGCCATGCAGTCCTGGTAGCTCGCGTGCTCCGATAGCACGAAGGCCGGGTAGCCGACAAACCGCGGCCAGGATGGAACCTCTGTGCCCGGGCTCATCAGCTCAAGCAGCATCCGGGTTGCCGCGTGCTGCCGTACCTCGTCGGCGCCGATCAGCCCGGTGTAAATCCCTGAGCCGGTGACCGGCATGATCCAGTCTGCGGCGAAGCTGCGATGGACAGGAGTCAATTCGGGCTGCTTACCGTAAATTGCTTGTTGAAGCACTGCTCCCAGGAAATCGACGCCGGTAGCTGTCTCAACTAGGTAGTGCACTGTGCCTGAGCCGCCCATCCTCGCACCGATCTCCAGCAGGACCGGGGTGCCATCGGCGCGCAGCCGGAGTTCGGTGTGGCTGGCGCCGAAGTCGATCCCGATCTGGCGATGGGACGAGCGGACGGCTTCGGTGATCCGCGCTGCGATGCCAGGATCGAGCGGTGCGGGCGTGATGAACGTGCGCTCTTCGAAGTACGGTCCCCTAAGGTTGCCCTTATCGGTAATGGCGAGCACCGTGGTTCCTCGCGCATCAGAAATCGCTTCGACACAGTACTCAGGGCCGTCGATGAATTCTTCCGCGAGCACGGCGGTCCGCTCGGTCTCGCTGCTAGCGGCGAGAGACGCAAGCTGCTCAGAATTGATGCTCTGTACCAGATCGATCGCTGCCCCCAGCTCCACGACGTTGTCCGCCCTGGTCACGCCAAAGCTTGACCAGCCGTTAACTGGCTTGACGACCAGCGGAAAGCACAAGTCGGTCACCTGGCTGTCGATGTCTGCCAGCGGATCGATAAGCCGATAGCCAGGCACCTCAAGTCCCGCCTGGCGCATGGCCTCGCGCTGCCGGTACTTGTCGCGGCAGATCTGTGCGGCCTCAGGGCTGACGCCGCAGAGCCCGAGGCGCGCGGCGATCGACGCGGTGAAGGGCCCTGCGGGCTCGTAGAGGGTAATGAGCGCGTCGAACGGCTGACTGGCGTGCTGTCGCTCCAGCCACGCGCGCGCGCCATCCGGATCGCCGAAGATGTCCAACTCCACCGCGCGCTCGACGTTAGGCAGGTCAGGAGGGATCTGGACGCCTGGCAGGACGCCGATGGTGAGGACGGCGCCGACCCGGCCCGCCGCCTCGAAGACGAAGGGCAGGCCGGGATTCTGGGCGACCAGTGCGACCCGGTGAGTCATATCGCGGCCTCCGTGCCGTCCGCACCTGCGAAGCCGCCCGCCTGATGCAAGGTATAGACCATCGGCACGGATCCGAAGCTCCGCCTGATGACCAGGCCGTGGTCTTCGGCCGCCTTGCTCGTCGTGACGCACCCGTCGGCGTCACCATCCGCGCAATCCTTGGCCGCCTGCGAGTTGCTCAGCACGAGAGTGAGCGTGCAATCAGCACTCACCCGCTGTACGAGGGACTGCGGAGCGGGGTGGGAGACGACGGTGGTCACCTTCGAGGTATCGGCGCGGGTGGCGAAGACCATGTCGTAGGTGGGCAAGATGAAGCTGTCCACCATGGCGAGCCGCCCGAGGTTCTCGAATACCAGCGAATGCAGATACGGGTAGACGGCGCAGGCGAGCAGGGCTTCGTGGCCATCGTCTGATAGCCCTGGGATCGCTGACTCAAGGCTCGGGTGCAGGCGCACGTCAGCGTGACGGTCGCGGGCGGCGAACCAGTGGTAGGCGGCCATCTCGAGATTCGTGCCTGACGGCCCGAGCGTGTGAATGACAGAGATTTCGTCCAGTGCGCGGGCGTCAGTCATCGCCGGCTCCCGCACCGACGCGGCTGCCTGGCGCGCACGCGAAGACCGACGACAGCCAGTCCGCCGGCTTCGCGTACTGCTCGCCAGGGTCAGCGGGCGGATCGAGCACCGACAGGGCGAAGCTCTCCGCCGCTTTCGCGTAAGCGGCGTCGTCCAGTTCCTCCAGGGCCAGGATCTCAGCGACGAGCGCATCGACAGCGCGCACCGTCCCGGTACGCGAGGCGAGCCGCGTCCCGGCCTTGCCTGCCTGCGTCGCTCCGTGCCGAAGCAGCCAGGTACCAAGCAGCACTCCGGCGCCCGCGTCGCTGTTCGCCAGCGCGTCCCCGGCCGTCGGGTACCGGAACAGCCGGTCGAAAAGCACGAACTCGAAGACCTCCCAGCGGTACGGCATACCCTCATCGCGAAGGCAGGCCTGCAGCGACTGGCAGTCCACCTTGAGCTCTTCCAGCAGTCCGGCGTACCACTGCGTCTTGAGAGCGAGGTTGCCCGCGAGCGGGCGCGGCCCCACCTGATGATGGTGCTCGTGCAGGTAAGCCCAGCAGCACCGGGTGTCGTAGACCCCGTCAGCGTCAAGCTGAGGTGACGCGAGGGGCTTCCCCTCGGTGAACAGGCTGTCGCCGCAGCGCTCGCGGATCTGGGCCAGCGCCCACTGGTAGGTCGGGATGTGCTTGTTCATGAAGAACCAGGCGAACTTCTGCCTGGCGACCTTGCCCGACGCCAGGACGTTCTCGGGAAAGAGGACTACGCACTGGCCTTCTTTGGCATGGCGAGACCCGGTCAGCACCCTGGTCGACTGGCACACGGTATCGGTGTGCGGATAGTTCTCCCTGACGCTGCTCAGCGAGTCCGGCTCGTCTCGCATGATGAGGACAAGCTGGAACAATGGCGACCGGGTGTCGCTGTTGGGCATGAACGCGGGCCCGGCGAACATAGCGAGTGCCTTATCGTCCGGGCCCTCGATCACGTCGCGGGAGGCGTCGAACCGCGGCACGGCCGCCAGCCCGGTCGCACGCCATTGGGCTAGATCATGGTCGAACGCTTCCCTGGATGGCTCGGGGAAGAGCGCGCTCGCGCACAGTTCGTCACGCAGTCCGGACAGCGCCTGCGCCGCTGCTCCGCAATGCACGGGTTCTACGGAGCCGTCGGGGCGCTGGTAGCGCTGCAGCTCGTGGACTAACGGCACGACCTTGTTCTCAAGACGTCCCAGCTCAGCGAGCAGGTCGGTCTCGGCCGAGGGGAGCTTGCATGCCTTCAGTAACTGCGGTGAGAACGTCGGGTGCGCGGCCATCGGAGCCTCCTCGATCCGGATTGCCCAGTGGCGCGATGCCTGTATCAAGGAGCCCGTAACTCAGCCGAAAGGGCCAGTTCGCCTGCTCCGAACCTGAGCAAGCACCCTTGCAGTGCGTCGCGCCGTTAAGGTCATAATAGACTGTTTACGGTCGATTTAAATAGCACGCGGATCGTGTTGGCCAGCTGAGTCAAGCCCCCGCGACGTCTAGCTCCCGCGACGCCCGCACCGCGTCCAGCAGGCTGACCAGTTGCGCGGTCCCGGCGAGAAGCTGCGCGGCCAGCACGGTGCCGTCGGCGCCGACAGCGATCACGAAGGGGGTACCGGGAAGGTCCAGGCTGGCCGTGATCTGGCTGGCGGGGTCCACGAGCATCGTGAGCTTGTCGGCGAGGCCGAGCCGTTCAGGACCGTCAGGATCGGTGAGCACCATCATGCCGTCCAGCTTGGCGAGCGTCTCCGGCTCCTTGCGCAGCCGCTCGGCTATGCCCTGGCACGGGGAGCAGTGTGAAGTAAGGACAGCAAGGACGTAAGGCCCGGGTAGCTCAGCCAGCGTCAGCTCGCTGCCGTCGGTCCGGCGCACCTCCATGGCGGGGAGCCTGCTGCCTGCCGGCGGCCCCGCCGGCAGGTCGCGGGTGCTGAACCCGTCCGCCCTCAGCGACTCAAGCGCGGCGGCCGCCCGGCGCAGCACGCCAACCACCACCAAGATCAGGGCAATGACCGTCACCCACAGGCAGACGACTACCGCGATCCATGGTGCGCTCATGGGGTTACCTCTCCGGCAGGCGTCGGCAGATCATGGACATGGCCCGGATGGCCCGGCGGACGCAGGCTCGACAAGATCCGGCGTACCGCGACCGCTTCGGTGAGCAGCAGCGCCAGCGCCGCGGCGGTAGCGGCGGCCAGCAGCACCGCGAGCGCCTGGCTACCGGACAGCACCGGGCCGCCACCCAGCCCCCAGCCGGCCGCCACCGTCAGAGGCTGCACCGCCCAGACCGACACCAGTGCCGCCATCAGCGCGAGCACGGTGTTGACGAGCACATGCCACCAGGTGATGTCAGCTGATGTCTTGCCCGAGCAGCCGCAGCTAAAGGTGCGGCCGCGGAGCAGGTTGACCGAGATGGCGAACACGAAAATAGCCAGCATCGCCACCAGCACCGCAGCCGCTGGGCCGGTCGCTACCCCGGCGATCAGCAGCGCGGCGCACCCCAGCTCGGCCAGCGGCAGGCCAAGCGCGAACGCACCCAGCAGCCTTTCCGGCACTAGCCGGTAATTACGGACAGCGATCCGGAAATCAGTCAGATCTAGCATTTTGACCGCACCGGTATGCCCAAAGATGGCAGCCAGGGCATACCGGAACAAGAACGCGACAATGATCAAGGCTTGCCAGCCGCGGGATCGGCTAGTGGCAGCAGTTGTCGAACTTCTGCGGCGGGTGATCGATGCAGATATGCCCGCTCCCGCAGGTGCCGCTGCAGGAGAAGCAGAACGCGACACCTGTCGGCTTGCACGGGCTCCCGCAGCAGCCGCTGCACGGGGTGCATACGGACTCCCCGGTGCAGACGTTAGGGTTCGCCTGCCCCAGCGGAAGGAATCTCATATGCGCGTTCTGCCTGAGTACTCGCGCTTTCGCCGTTCCGGCGCTGGCCGTCGGCGCGACCAGAACCTCGGCCATGCTCGCCACCGCGAACACGCCTACGCCGCTTAGGCCCGCCCGGCGAAGGAAACCTCTCCGGCCCAGACCGGGCTCGACGTCGTCGGAAGAGAACTTACTCGTTTGGCCACGTCTCATGATTCCGCCTCTACGCCTTTACCTGACTCATCGATCGAACACCGCGAACCTGACAACGTCAACCTTTCAGGACGCTAAATATCGTTTTTAGCCACAAGTCGCTGCGGCGATAAACGTCAATCATCGTCTAGCAGGACGATGGCGACGCTCGGCATGATCTGCGCCCAGACACGGCATATCTACATCAACTGACTAAGCGATCAATGGCTATTGAGCGCGGTCGCGGTTACCCTTGTGTCGCAGGGTTTGCACGCTCGCGGCTACGGTACCGGGGAGATCTCTTGCGGTTCCGTCTGTTAGGTCCGCTGGAGGTTCAGCGCTACGACGGCGAATCCGTCCCGCTGCGCGCGGCGAAGCAGCGCACGGTCCTGGCCATCTTGCTGCTGCATTCCAACCGCCGGGTCAGCGTGGACCGGCTTACCGCCTCGCTCTGGCAGGGCCAGCCGCCCAGGTCGGCGGCTGGGAACGTGCGCACTTACGTCTCGGCCCTGCGCCAGATCCTGGAGCCCGACGGCCAGGATCGTCCTGTCCAACTGCACTTCGAGCGGGGCGGGTACCAGCTTGATCTCGCGCCTTCCGAGCTGGACTTACTGGTCTTCGAGGACTTTGAGCAGCGCGGGCGCAGGGCGCTTGGCAACGGAGACTCGGCCGAGGCGGCCCGGCTGCTCTGGGAGGCACTCAGGCTCTGGCGCGGGCAGCCAGTCGAGGACGTCACCCTGGGCAGCGACGAGGCGGCGACGCTGGCCGGGCTGGAGGAGCGGCACCTCCTGGCCGAGGAGGCCTGGGTCGACGCGCAACTCGCCCAGGGGAAAAATGAGCAGCTCATCGTCAGGTTACGCAGCCTGGTGGCCGGGCAGCCGCTGCGGGAGCAGTTATGGCATCGCCTGATGGTCGCGCTCTATCTATCCGGACGGTCGGCCGAGGCGCTGGCGGCCTTCCATGAGCTGCGCCGGCGGGTCGTGGACGAACTGGGGATCGAGCCGGGGCCGCAGGCACAGCGGCTGCAGCGTCAGATCCTCGCCGGCGAGCCACTCGACTTCCAGACCGCCACCACCACCCTGGCGGCAGTTCATCCCAGGCAACTCCCGCCGGACATAGCCGACTTCACCGGACGCACCCGCGACCTCGACCGGCTGACTACCGGGCTGGCGGCCTGGCAATCCGATCAGCGGGCGGCAGCCATTCTGACGATCAGCGGGACCGCCGGCGCGGGCAAGACCGCGCTGGCGGTGCACTGGGCGCACCAGGTGGCGGACCAGTTCGGTGACGGGCAACTCTACGTGAACCTGCGGGGATACGCCCCGATCCGGCCGTTAGCGGCTCAGGAGGTGCTGGCACGGTTCCTGCGCGCTCTCGGAATGTCTCCCGATCAGATTCCCGGCGAGCTCGATGAGGCCGCGGCGATGTACCGGTCGCTGCTGGCGGGCAAGCGGATGCTGATCTTGCTGGACAACGCGGCGGCTGCCGAGCAGGTGCGGCCGTTGCGGCCGGGCACGCCTCATAGCCTGGTACTGGTGACCAGCCGCAGCCGCATGCCCGGGCTTACCGCACGTGATGGCGCCGTGCAGGTCGCGCTTGACCCGCTGACGGCGGCGGATGCCATCCTTCTTCTCCGCAATCTCCTGGGCCGCGGCAGGGTTGACGCTGAGCCCGAGGCGGCGGCCGAGATCGCCGCGCGATGCGGTTTCCTGCCGCTATCGCTGCGGATCGCCGCCGATCACATCGCGAACCGGACTTACCTGACGCTGGCCGAGCTCGCGATCCAGCTCGGCGGCACCAGCGACAGGCTAGATATCCTCGCCGCCAGCGATGATGCCGCGACTACCGTGCGCACCGTCTTCTCGTGGTCCTACCTGGCCTTGGCCGCCGACGCGGCCCGCATGTTCCGGCTGGTAGGGCTGCACGCGGGACCAGACATCAGCGCCGCTGCCGCCGCCTGTCTGGCCGGCACGACCGAGCAGCGCGCACGTCAGTTGCTTGACGCGCTCGCAGGCGTCCACCTGCTTGAGAAGACGGCTCCGATGCGATACCGGTTCCACGATCTGCTGGGAGCCTACGCAGCCGATTGCGCCCATGCGGATGAGAGCGCTGATAACCGTGCGTCCGCGCTCTGGCGCCTGCTCACCTGGTGCCTGCACGCCGCCGTCACCGCGACGAGGATCCTGGCGCCGGCCCAGCGCGTGATAGCCGTCGGCCCGGCGCCGCCGCACTGTGCGCCCCGGCCATTGCCTGGCTACTCCGAGGCCCTGCGATGGTACGGCGAGGAGTACGGCAGCCTGGTCGCCGCCGTGCGCCTGGCCGCCGAGAACAACCACGACGACATCGCATGGAAGCTCGCCGCAACCATGCAGTACTACTTCGACCTGCGCAAATCGTGGACCGACTGGATCTCGACTCACGAGATCGGGCTGATGTGCGCCAGGCGCAGCGGGGACCGGTGCGGCGAGGCGTGGATGCTCAATGACCTGGGCGGCGTGTACTTCGACCTCCGCAGGCATGAGGAAGCGCTGGCGTGCATCAGCAAGGCGCTTGAGCTCCGCCGTGCCGTCGGCGACCGGCCCGGCCAGGTCTTATGCCTGAATAACCTCGGGATCATCTACCGGGAGCGCGATCAGTTTGACCGCGCCATCGGCAGCGGGCGCCAGGCGCTCGCCCTCAGCCGCGAGACTGGCGACCGGCGAGGTGAAGCCGCCGCGCTGCACGGGCTCGGCGAGATCCACCGCAAGCGCGGCAGGCCGGAGGAGAGCCTGCGCCGCTTCGAGCATTCCCTGGCACTCTTCAGGTCCGTCAATGAGCGCCGAGGCGAATGCTTCGCGCTGCACAGCATTGGCGAGACCTACCATGACCTGCGCCGCTCAGGCGAAGGAGTCCCGTACGTCCGGCAGGCGCTGGCCATCCGCCGCCAGGCTGGAGATCGCCAGGGCGAAGGCGAGGCGCTGCGCACGCTGGGCGACCTCTTCGCCGACACCGATCAGCCAGAGGCAGCCCGCCAGTCCTGGCACCAGGCGCTGGCGATCCTCGACGATCTTGGCGACCCGAAGGCTGATGCCATCAGGGAACGGCTGGCCCGTGGTTAGGCGGCGTGTGGCTAGGTGGCGCGGATCGCGGCGCCGTAGGCGTCGGTGAGCTTGTAGCGCACCTCGGGCGCTCGCGCGGCGGGCCAGGCGATCACGAGGTGTTCCTCCACGGGATCGCCTGGCCCGCGGTCGCCGGGCGGCTGGCCCGGGCCGCGCCCGGCCGTGCGGATGCCCGCAGCGGCGCGGTCCCGGCCCCGCGCATGCACTCGCACCCGGTACGCCCCCTGGCCTGCCGCTGACAGGAGCGGCAGGCCAGGGACCGCTGTTCCCATGCCCGCCAGGATCCGGGCGGCGCCATTCTCAAAGGCCAGGCTCACCTCGACAACGTCGTCCCACGACGCGACGTCGAGCACCGCGGGCGCGCTCAGCAAGCCCTCGGCAGTGAGCCTGATCCGGCCGGACGAGGTGCCCGTGAGCACGATGGCGACGCCGCCCTGCGCCGAGATGAGCCCGTTGAAGCCGGTGTACATCGAAGGATCGGTCTCCAGCAGGTCATCCTGGATCCAGTACTGCGAATGGCTGACCTCGGGGCAGGCGGTCCCTCTTCCGGCAGGCATGGGCTGTCCTTACACCTGGACCCAGAACGCGTCCCCGTTGAGCACGCGGTTGGCCTGGTAGAAGGAACTGATGAAGCCACCCTGGGAGTTCTGCTCGCTGTTCGGAGCCCAGACCGAGCCCCAGTCCGGCTTCTGCGACGTCGCGGCACCTTGTGCCGTGCTCGCGAACGGATACTCGTCGCAGCTTGTATTAGGCGGCTGAGTCCCCGCCGGCGGGCAGGCCGCGTTGTTATTCGCGGTCTGGGAGGTGTCGCTCCTGGTCAGCGGGAAGCCGCCGGCCATCTTGCCGTAATGGTGCGGGCCGCTGGACTGGACGTTCCTGATGTTCTGGGAGATCGTCGGCAGGTTGATCATCGTGGTCAGGATCGGCCAGTAGCCAGGGTTCACGCAGCCGCCAGCGATGCCGATCACGGTATCGCAACGGTACGTCTGCGACTGAGTCACTCCCACGCCCGGGATGAAGGGGCCGGTGGCCGTCAGGGTGTAGGTGCTCTTGGTGCTGTCGATGAGCACGGGGGAATCGCTGTAACTGATGGCCCCGCCCAAACTGCCGCCTACGATGCCCTGAACCGGGTTGGTGAAGTTCGTGAACGCCGTACAGAACTGCCCGCAGGTCACGGACAGTCCCACCATCATGCCTTGGATATTCCCCGACCCGCTGGTGAAGTTCATGTTGTAGTTCTCGGCGAACGTGAGGCTGTTCGGGTTCATCACGATGTCTTGCTGGAGAGAGTAGTTCAGCACGCCGACGACCTGACCGGTGTTCAGGTCGATCACCTGGATAGAGCCGGCGCTGTTCGTGCAGATCTCGAAGCGGTTGATGGGGCAGAACATGTTGATGGCCGGCGACGCTCCGGTCTTGCGCGCGGTGGCCTTCTTGACGGTCCGCTGCGTGAAGCACGTCGCGCGAGTGTGACCTTGCGCGGCGAGTGCCATCCGCTCCGCCCGGATCGCGGCGCAGCTGGTCGGGGCGGCGACAGGGCGAGGGTGGCTGGCGGCCAGCGCGTGAGCGGTGCTGGCGGGCGCCGGGTGTGGCCGCATTGAGGCCAGGGCGCTCCCCTGGGCGGTCAGGCCGAGGGCAACTGCGACTCCAAGGGTGAGTAACCACGGTCGCGTGCGTACTGACATTCGATACCTCCGGATCAGGCTGCCCGAGTTTGCTGGCGGGCAGCGCTTGGTGCTGGGCATCGAGCGTCCCTCGCGGGCGTCTAGCGCCCGTTCAGCGCCCGCCCAGCCGGTGGTCCGGCCGGTAGGCCAGCCGGTGGTCCGGGCCGCGCGGGTCATGGCAAACGCCGCCGATCGCTGGTTCCATGAAATGGCGCGATCGGCGGCGCTGAGCAGGTCACATGCTTAGCCGATGACTATTTCGCCGACGTAGGACGTTACCCAGGTGCCGGTTTCCCACTGTTCATAGGAGGCGTACACGTCGATCGGCCCGGACTGTGCCGGGATGAAGATCTCGTTGTTCTCATGGTGGACGACGCAATTGCCATCCGACGAGGTAGTCGTGAAGGCGGTCTCGTTCTGGCCGTTCACGAAGAAGAAGCCGTCTGTCGTCCAGTAGAAGATGTTGGTGTTGGGCGCGACGACCCCGGTAGCCCACGCTGGGGAACCGGGGCTGAGGGTGACCGTGTTGCCGCCGCCGAGCGATCCGCCTGGCGTGGCGAACCAGACGTGGGTCGACTGCCCGCAGGTCGCGGCCAGCGCGCTTTGCGGTGCCGCCACCATCCCTCCCATGAGCACCAGCGCGCCGCTAGCGACAAGCGCGACTGCCGATCGCCGTACGCGTGTCAGCATGCAAATACCTCCGAATCGGGACCCCCGGCTCCGTCCTTGTTGGGAGCCGCTGCGGGAGTCCGATCCGACTGTGCGGCGGTGGCGTCCAACACCCGTCCAGCGCCCGTTCAGCCGCCTGCCGCCCGGTGTCGGAGAGTTCTGCACGGTCATGGCTCCGTAGAGCTGGAGCCGTAGCTGGAGGGTTCTCGTGCTGCCGGAGGAGGGTTGTTGCGCCAGCGAGGGTCGTCGTAGTGGTGGTGGAGCGGTTTCGGGTGTTCGGAGGAGCGCAAGCCTCCTTCAGCGCCTTCACTCCCCACGAGCCGCGCCCCTTGTCGCGGGGCGCAACTCTTGCGGGGTGTGAGCCTAGACTGTCCCGACGCTGCGACCGCCGGCCCGATCTGAACGTCCGGGCGGATACGGGGCAAACCGGGCAGGCCGTGGTAGCGGGGGCTGGACCCGGCGACCCCGAACCCTAGGCGCAGGCTCGGGGTCAATTCCGATATCTCGGCAGATCTCCGATAACTCGACAGGTGTTCAGTGTGGAGGTGGCGGGAATCGAACCCGCGTCCTTCAGTACCTCACCAGGGCTTCTCCGGGCGCAGTCTGCTGTGATTTTCTCAGCCCCGGCGGTCACGCAGACGAGCCGCCGACAGGCTCAGTCGCTGTTTGATGTCCCGCTTAGTCCCGCGACCGGGCTAAGCGGTTGATCCTCCTAAATGACGCCAGCTATCGGGCCGGAGGAACTCCCGGACTGACGGTCTCGAGGCTCGCTTAGGCAGCGAGGGCGAGACTAGTGCGCTGTGTATTGGCACTTATACGTTGCGGCAACAGGATTAACGAGGTCACCACCGCAACCCTCGGCCCGCTTCCCCTGGATCAACTACCGAAGTCGAAGCCAGTCACCCCCTATGCAGTTTTCTTGATCCTACTCACCAGACAGCCATCAGCAAACCTGGTAACCGGACCGAAGGTGTAAACACCCGAGCCGCACCCCCCATTCCCCGCCCGCCCATACTACCCAAAACTCCCAAATCACCCGGACGGCCTCGCTCCGCCACCACATCGATGATCTGTTGGTTTATTGGAGGTTGAGGCTGCGGGGTGAGCGTGAGGCGCTGCAGGCAGGTGATGGGGGTTGTGCCGGGCGGGGTGCTTGTCCCGCCAGGGGCCGGCCGGAGTTAGTTTCCGTGATCATGATCCGAGACCTGGTAACGGATATTTGCGCAGGTCATGGCAGGTGTGATGTTCCGTGATCACGCTCGCGCTCATGATCACGGAAACTAGCGCGGGTCAGTACGAAGGACCCGGCCCGGCCCGGGCACTAGCAACTGCTCACCCCCGCCTGAACCCAATAAACCAACAGGATCATCGATGCGCGAATCGACACCCAATTCGCAACATGGGTGCGCGAATCCTGCGAATCGTCCAGCGGAAGGCTAGCGAACGGGCTGGCGATGAGAAGCCCCTGCGGGTGCTGGCGGTGGCCGAAGATGCACCCGCAGGGGCTTGACCGGCAGGGTCGGGGCCGGTCCCAATGGCCCGGGCCTCCCCCGAGATGAGGCCCGGTTCTCATTTCAACTGCTGGGCCGCAACCCCCCAAGCGGCAGACCAGCATCACAAGGTAAGACGCCAGAGAGTCACCAGATGGTTGCCTTGGGTTACCAAAATTTTCAGGATCGACCCATCCAGGGCAGTCTGCGCACCGTCGCAGCCACGGCCGAAATGACAGCTGCGACCCGCCTGCGGCCGATGACCGCTTGCGACCCGCCGACCGCCTAGGACCCGCCTGGCAGGCCCGCGGCGAACCTGCCAGCGATCTGGACCGCGGGGTCGAACGAGGGCGACCGGGAAAACACCAGCACCGCGAAAGCGACATTCCCGCTGAACCCGACGAACCAGATCGCCCGCAACCGGGGATGCCCGGCCAGCGGCGCGGTGCCGACCTGCCCGTACAGCGCCACGCCCCGCCGGCTGGCGGCCTTGGCTGCCCCGGACTTGACCGTCGCCCGCATCAGCTCGCGCAACTGCGCGACTACAGCGGGGTTGAGCTTAGGCCGCGCCTGCTGCGCGGTGACCGGCTGCTTGAGCACGATCGGGGCTCGCCACCTGCCCGCGTCGACCGCGCCAGCCACCAGGGCCATGTCAAGCGGGCTGACCCGCACGCTGCCGCCGCCCACCGTGTCCGCCGCGAGCTTGCCCGGGTTGTTCCCTGGACTGGTCATCGCGCCGGGGAACGCCGGAATCGGGAGCTTCCACGCCGGGCCGCCAATGCCGAGGGACTGCGAGGCGCCGGTCAGCTCACTGGCGTTCAGGCGCAGTGAAAGCCCGGCGAACGCAGTGCTGCACGCGTGCGCGAACACGGAGCTGAAGCTCGGCTGCGTCCCCAGGTTAGGCTCGGCCGGAATATTCGCGAAGGGCTGGCCCACAGGGTTTCTCTTGTAGCACTTCACCTGTGTCTTAGCCGTCACCGATTTCGCGGCAAGCAGCGCGGCGGACGAGATGATCGTGAAGGCCTGCCCCGGCTGGTAATGCCCGTCAAGCGGACTCACGATAGGCAGGCCGTGGGTCGTATGGCGGACGACGCCAAGTATCTCTCCGCCCCCGGCTCGCACCGCGACGATCGCCGCAGGAGCGACTACCCCAGCCATCGCCCCCTGTGCGGCTTGCTGTACCGCTCCGCTGATCGTTGTCCGGACGTCAGAGCCGCCGCCGCCAAGCCACTTGTGCAGCACCCGTAGTTGCTTGCCAGCGGCATTTTGCACCACGACCTCGGTGGTTGGCTTGCCGGCCAGTTTCGTCTGGAACGCTTGCTGCAACCCGGTCAGCCCCACCGTAGTACCCGGCCGGTACGGCTCGCCGTCCACGATGAGGGTCCTGGCTGTCTCCGTTGCGACCTCGCCGGTCACGACCGGCGCCGCGCTTTCGAACAGCCGCTTCACGACCCGCCGGTGCTGGAGATTGGGCACCTTCCGGAGCGCATGCCGCAACTGCCCGTAGCTGGCCGGGCTCAACTGCACCAGCTCGAGGAACTTCTTCGGCGGCCATGCTTCGATCTGGCCGCTCATCTCATCCGCGTCCGACTGCGCCAGGCCGGTAACCTTGGCGAGTCTCTCCGCGGTCTTCAGCGGATGCTTCACCCTGCCGGGGATCACGCCAACTTCAATGACAGGTGAACGACTGATCAGGGAACGACCCTGAGTGTCTAGGAGCACCGCCCGCCGGGGCATAGTCGTGAGCACCGCAAGCCGGTTACCAGCACGCAAACCCGGCACGATCACGGACGGCGACCAGACCACGCGCCAGCCCGTCGGGCCGCGATGGAGGGTGAAGGTTCCGGTGTAATTCCACGACAACCCGCCCCGGCCTAGGTCGAACGAAGCGAAGAACGACGCCTGCGCCTCGTCTCCGTGCACGCTGACCTTGCGCATCGCCAGGCCCAGATCCTCGGCGCCAAGCTGCCGGTACACCGATCTCAGGTCACTGACGACGACGGCCGGGTTTCCATTTGTCATCGTGGCGGCGGCGTTGTAGTTCGGCTGCTCCCAGTCGAGCAGGAAGCTTCTGATCGTGGCCGTCACCGACGGGCCCTCCGGGCCGATGCCGGTCACCCCGATGATGACGATCAGGCCCACCCCGCAGAGCAGCGCGGCGGCACGGACCAGCCTCCGCCGGGACCGGCCGGCCTTCGCGTCGCGGCCTGCCGGCCGTCTCGGGCGGCGCGGTGGTGCCGGGCGGGTCAGGCACTGCCCCGTCAGGGATCGGCGGCGCAACGGCCGGCGAGGCAGCCAGGCTCGCGCCAGCTGGCGTGCCGCCGAACGACGGTGCAGCGTACCGGTCCGCGTATGGCCCTGCGCCCATCGGCCCGGCCGCCCACGGCTCAGCTAGATCTGGAGCCCCTGCCTTCGCGCGTATGGCTTCCACGCCGACCCAGTGCGGCGGCACCTGCCGCGGCAGCATCTGGGCTGGGGGCGGCATCTGCGCTGGGGGCGGCATCTGCGCTGGGGGCGGCATCTGCGCTGGGGGCGGCATCTGGGCTGGAGGTGGCATCGGTGCTGGGGCGGGGGCGGGCGGCGCCTGCTGGCCCTCAGCCTCCCGCACCGGCGCCCACAGGCCATAGCCAACCTGCGGCGGCGAGCTGCCCGGAACTGGCCCGCGCCCAGACTGCGGAGGCGCACCCTGGTGGTACCTGGCATCCGGCCCTAGTCCTCGGGATACTGGCGGTCCGAGCGATCCTGGTGGCGCCGCCGGCGGCTGCGGCCATTCCGGCCGGGGGAGATCGAACCTGGAATCATCGTGCCCGCCCGCAACTGGCCCATTGGCCGGAGGCCTGCCCGGCTCCGGCCTGAATAGATCCGGGCCAACCCGTCGCGACCGACCGGGTCCGGGCGAGCCGGAAACGAACGGGCCGGGTCCGGGTGAACTGGGTCCGGGTGAGCCAGGTCCGGGTGAGCCGGGCGCGGGCGCACCCGGCCCAAACACATCGGGTCCGATGATCGCGGGATCGGTAAAGTCAGGCCCGCCCGCATCCGATTGCGATGGATCGAGCCTGCCGGCATCGGGCCTGGATCGTCCAGCTCGATGCCGCGCTGAATGGGTACCGCGCTTAGCCATGCCGGCCATCACATGCCATTGTGCTACCTACGGCGCCGCAAGGCACGCTCAACCTCGCGCTCGGCGTCCCTGCGTGCTAGTACGTGCCGCTTGTCGTAAGTGCGCCTGCCGCGTGCCAGCGCAAGCTCGATCTTCGCCTTTCCATCGAGGAAGTACAGCGACAGCGGGACGAGGGTCAGGCCGCCCTCCCCCGTCGCGCGCGCGAGCTTGTCGATCTCCTTGCGGTGCAGCAGCAGTTTTCTGACCCGCCTCGGCTCGTGATTGGTCCAGGTTCCCAGCGTGTACTCAGGAATGTGCACGCCGTATAGCCAGATCTCACCGTCGTTGATCATGGCATAGCCGTCAGTGAGCGAGGCCCGGCCTGCTCGCAGCGACTTGACCTCCGTCCCAGTCAGCATCAGGCCAGCCTCGATGACTTCGAGTACCTCGTAGTCATGCCTGGCCCGCCGGTTGCTCGCAATGATCTTCTTGCCTTGCTCTGGCGCCACCGTATGTCTGATTCCCGCTACACGCGCAGATAACGCCTGAGCGTGAGGAACGATGTCGATCCGCACAGCGCAAGTCCGATCAGCATCGTGACAAGCACGATCTCAACCAGGTCAGTGGTCGATAGCTGGACAGGGAAGGGGAAGTACTGCTGCAGGCCGTCGAGCCCGACGCGAGCACCCGTGAGCAGGCCGACCGCGATAAGCCAGCCGAACAGCCCCGCAATCATTCCCTCCACGAGGAAGGGCAGCTGCACATAGAAGTTGGACGCGCCGACCAGCCGCATAATGGCCGTCTCTCTGCGGCGGTTGAAGGCCGACAGCCTGATCGTGTTCGCGACCAGCAGGATGGCCGCGATGATCAAGATGATCGCGACGACGATCACGGCGTTTCTCGCTCCGTTAAGCAGTTGGTAGAACTTGGTCAAGATCGCCGCGTCGTCACCGACCGAGTCGACCCCGGGTCGGCCGAGCAGCGCTTGGGTGACCGGACCCGCGTCCGTCTGGGCGTTCTTCATCTTCACCTGGAAGGACGCCGGGAGGTCCCCGGGCTGCACGAAGTTCAGCATCACCGGCTCGTTTTGGAAGAGCTGCTTGGCCTGCTCGTAAGCCTGCTGCTGGGTCTGGAAGGTAAAGTTCACGACCTGCGGGAGGCTATGCAGCGTGTGCGCGATCTGAGCCCGTTCACCAGCGGTGACCGGGCCATTCTTGGCGCAGTTGGTGTCAGGGTTGACCGCTGAGCAGAGATAGACGGACAGCTCGAGCCTGCTCTGCCAGAGCGCTCTGGTGTGATTGACCTGCTTGACGAAGAGCAGGCCCGTTCCGAGCAAGGACAGGCTGATCGCGACCACGACGACCAACGCCACCGTCATGGTGAGGTTGCGCCGGAGGCCCACCCATACCTCGCCGAAAACAAACTGCGCACGCATGTGGCTGATCCTTCGGTTGTCTGTGCCGGCCGGTTACCGACGGCTCGCGAGCCTGGCTTCAGTAAGCCTGGCCGTACACGCCGCGCGACTGGTCTCGCACGATTTTGCCGTACTCAAGCTCAATTACGCGCTTACGCATAGAGTCCACGATCGCGGCGTCGTGAGTTGCCATCACGACCGTGGTGCCAGTCCTGTTGATCCGGTCAAGTACCTTCATGATGCCGATCGAGGTTGCCGGGTCGATGTTCCCGGTCGGCTCGTCGGCCAGCAAGATCATCGGGCGGTTAACGAAGGCGCGGGCCATCGCCACGCGCTGCTGCTCGCCGCCTGACAACTCGTCGGGCATCCGCTCGCCCTTGCCCTCGAGGCCGACGAGGTCGATCACCTCGGGCACGACTTTCCGGATGAAGCGGCGCGGCTTGCCGATCACCTCAAGGGCGAACGCGATGTTCTGGTAGACGCTCTTGGCCGGCAGCAGCCTGAAGTCCTGGAAGACGCAGCCGATCCGTCGCCGCAGCTGGGGCACCTTCCAGTTGGTCAGCCGGGCCAGGTCCCTGCCGGCGACGTAGATCCGGCCTTCGCTTGGGCGCTCCTCCCGCAGGATCAGCCGCAGGAACGTCGACTTGCCCGACCCGGAGGGTCCGACGAGAAAAACGAACTCGCCCTTCTCCACGTCAAGGTTGACGCTTTCGAGGGCTGGACGGCTCTGATTCGGGTACGTCTTGGTGACGTTTTCGAAGTGGATCACAGGCCCGCCGTAGCGCTAGATAGTGACACGTACCGGAAGCGTCGCGGCCCCGGTTTGATCACGGGATAGTCTAGGGGGGAAACTGGGCTGGAACGTCCAACATTGTCGAAGAGAGCGGACGGCACGTCCAGGGGAGGCAGACAGATGAGCTGCGAACACCTGATCTGTGCATACTGTGCCGGGCCGGTCGCGGAGGGCAGGTGCTCGGTATGCCGAGCCGCCAAGTCGGACTTGCACAGGCACGGCCACGGCCTCAGCGTTCCTTATGCACTAGCTTTGCTGCTACTGGCGATCGCCGTCATCGTGGCTGTACAGCACCTTACGCACTGACCGCTAGCGCACTGACGGCTAGCGCCACGACGCGGGCAGGCTAGGAGGCCCTGGCAACTTCGCGCGCACTGAGCCAAGCCAGTTCGGCGGCTCAGCTCTTCGCTGTCCCACGAACCGCTGGTCACCAGCCTGGTGGTTCCCGACTGTGGCCCCTCGTTTGTGACATGGCGTGGCTTTTTTCTGGCCGAGGCTCGGTTGTTCGGTGATGAGGCATTTCCGAGCCGCGCCGCGCCGGGTACTGGTATCCGGCCGGGCGGGCCGGGGCGTCAACTGGCGTCCCTATTGGTGTTCGTCTCGCCGACGCGAGAGCAACATCGCTGCCGGGCGTGCCGGGCGGCGGCGTGAGCAACGCGGCCCGCCCTGTTGTCGTCCCCGCAGCATGGACGCGGTAGTTATCTACTTGATCTGTTGCCGGCGTGTCGGGTGCGGCCGGGTGATGCCAGCGAGGGTGAGGAGGGCGGGGTGGTGCTGGCGGGGTGGGGACTGGGTACGGCATGAAGCGGCCAGCAGCCAGCCCGAACTTCACCGCAAGCCGGTCACCCCATCGCTCGTACCACAGATCCTGGCCCAGGTCCCGGACAGAACAAGTAACTTTCTCCCGCGTCCCATCAGGGCGGGCCGCGTTGCTGATGCCGGACGGCCGCAACAACAACGTGGCCCGACCTGATGCTGTCCCGGCCCGGCCCGGCACGGCTGCCGGCCCCGGCCCGCCGGCCCGGCCCGGCCCGCCCGACCCCGGTCGCGTCGCCGCGCCAGTTAACGAGTCATCCGGCAGCCTCGCGTCGCCGAAGCCAGCCCCGGCTCACTCAGAAGAGCCCCACCCAAGTCACATAGGTGTGGCTCTTTGGGGGTGAGCCAGCTGGGTGGTGCCGTGCCCGGGAGGGTTGTCGTGCTCCGGGAGGAGAGTTGCCGTGTCCGGGAGGGTTCTCGTCCTTACCGGGGAGGGTTTCCGGGTTCCTGGAGGAGCGTTGTCGCATGAAGGAGGGTTGTCGTCGTATAGTCCGGTCAACTCTCCTAGATGCGGAAACCCTCCTACAGGAACCCGAGAACCCTCCTGCGAGAACAACCTCACCCCGAAAGAGCCACACCCACATCGCATTGCTGGCGCAGTAGCGCCGCCGTTGTGACATTGCTGGGCCGCGCAGGGCACGCCCGGGGCTGGGCTACGCCCGAGGCTGGGGCCGTCCGGGCCAATCCAGGACGCCGCCTGGTGAGCGGCAGCGTGGTTACAGGCCCTGGGTGCGGAGCCAGCGGATCTCGGCTTCGATGAACTCGTCGATCTCGCCGTCCATGACCGCGGCGGTGTTACCGGTCTCGTAGCCGGTGCGCAGGTCCTTGATGTTCTGGTACGGGTGCAGCACGTAGTTGCGGATCTGCGTGCCCCAGCTTCGCCGAGACTCGCCGCGCAGCTCACTCAGCTTTGCCGCCTGCTCTTCCCGCTTGCGCTCAAGCAGCTTGGCCTGCAGCACGGCCATGGCACTTGCCCTGTTCTGGATCTGGCTCCGCTCATTCTGGCAGGTCACCACGATCCCGGTCGGCAGGTGGGTGAGCCGCACCGCCGAGTCGGTGGTGTTGACTCCCTGGCCGCCTGGCCCGCTCGACCGGTAGACGTCGATCCGCAGCTCGTCGTCCGGGATGTCGATGTGGTCGGCCTGCTGCACGACTGGTATGACGTCGACTCCGGCGAACGAGGTCTGCCTGCGGCCCTGATTGTCGTACTTGGAAATCCTGACCATCCGGTGCGTGCCGTGCTCGCCGCGCAGCGTGCCGTAGGCGTAGGGCGCCTTGACCGCGAACGTCGTGGATTTCAGCCCGGCCTCTTCGGCGTAGGACGTGTCGTATACCTCGGTCGAGAAGCCGTGCCGCTCGGCCCAGCGCAGGTAGATGCGCTGCAGCCCCTCGGCCCAGTCAGCGGCGTCGGCGCCGCCCGCCTGCGCGGTGATCGAGATCAGGGCGTCGCGCGAGTCGTATTCGCCCGACAGCAGCGTCTTGATCTCAAGCTGGTCGATCTGCGCGCGGATAGCAGCCAGCTCGGTGAACGCCTCGGCCCGGCTCGCCTCGTCTACCTCGCTCTCCAGGAGCTCGAACATCACATCGAGGTCATCGAGCCTGCTGCGGAGGCGTCGCCAGCCTGGAAAGCTCCGCGTCGAGGTACGACAGCCGCCTGGTCACAGACTGCGCGTTCTCCTGGTCCTCCCACAGCGCGGGATCAGCCGAACGCTCGCGCAGCTCGTCGGCTTCCTTGCGCATAGTGTCCGGATCCAGGACAGCTTCAATACTGACCAATTTGGCCGATAGGCCCGATATCTCGCCCGCAGGGTCGATTGCCATGCCGGAAGCCTACGCGAACCTGCCGTCAGATCTGGCTTCCAGCACCAATCCAGACGGGCCAAACTCGATCTCCTGATCGCGCGTTTGCCCTGCAGCCCCCATGCCCCGCCTTACAGACCGGCTCACTGGGCAGGCAACGTACTCGTTGAGACCAGTGTCCTGATCGCCCGGACAGCGACTGACAAGGTCGCGACGGTGAAGGAGTCGCTCTCCCAGATCTCGACCAGCGTCTGGTTGGCCCTGGCAACCGCTGCCTCGTTCCTGGCTACCCAGGCCGCGAGCCGCTCCTCGGGCGTGCCCGACGCGTCACCGTCAGCACGTCTTTGGCAAGGGCGGCGTGCGCCGTGTAGAGATCGTCCCGCAGCGCGCCCCTGGCCATCGTGTTCCACCGGTCCTCGCGCGGCAGGGCGGTGATCCGGTCGCGCAGCCTGCTGATCTGCAGCCGGTCGGCAAGGTCGAAGTAGACCTCAGCGGTCTCCTCGATGCTGCCGGCCGAGCCTGGGAGGCGATCTCGACGATGTCGAACGCCGAGTACGCGGGCACCATCGCCGCGATCCAGTGGGCCAGGCTGCCGGGAACCCGAGACCGGCGAACTACCGCGACGCTCGTCGAATCCGAGCCGGTCGAGCCCGGCCAGCAGCTTGGGCAAGACCGCCGGCGACGGCGAGCACGCCCTCGGCGAAGTAGTCGATGGTCGCCTGGATGTCGAACGGCGGCCGCCTGAAGTGCAGCAGCCACCTGGCCGCCCGCTCGGTGAGCTTGCGGCCCTTCGAGCATCGCCAGGATCTGGGCGGAGATGTTGACCTTGCCGTCCAGTGCTCCGACCTCGCCCAGAAGCGCGCCATGTCGAAGACCTGCCGCGCCACCAGCCACGCCTCGGTGATGTCCGGCACCGACGCGCCGGTCTCCTCGTTGAGCCGGAAAGCGAACGTGATACCGGCCCGGTCGACCATGTCGTTGACCACGGCCGTGGTGATGATCTCGCGATGCAGCCGGTGCGCCTGCATCCGGCCCGGCGAACCGCTCGCGCAGCGGCACGGGGAAGTAGCTGGTCAGCACGCCGCCTGAGGTACGGCTCGTCTGGTACCTCCGAGGCCAGCACTTCCTGGGCCGCCGCGATCTTCGTGTGCGCGAGAAGCACCGAGAACTCGGGCAGCGTCAGTCCCGAACGGCCGCCCGCCGCTCGGCGATGTCCTTCTCGGCGGGCAGCACGTCGAGGCGGCGCTTGATCCGCCCTTCGCGCTCGAGCTTCCTGATGTACCTGGCGTGCACGTGCAGCATCTGCGGCGCCTGGGCCTTGGCCGCGGCGAGCGCCCGGTTCTGGTGGTAGTTGTGCGCCAGCACGAGCTGGCCGACCTCGTTGGTCATCGTCGCCATCAGCTCGTCCCGGCCGGGCGTGGTCATGCTCGCCGTCGCGCACGACCTCGTCGAGCAGGATCTTGATGTTGACCTCGTGGTCCGAGGTATCAACCCCGGCCGAGTTGTCGATGAAGTCGGTGTTGACCAGGCCGCCGGCCAGCGCGTACTCGATCCTGGCCTCCTGGGTCATGCCCAGGTTCCCGCCCTCGCCGATCACCTTGCACCCGCAGCGCCGACGCGTCGACCCTGACCGCGTCGTTCGACCGGTCACCGACATCGGCGTGCGACTGGCCCGTCGCCTTGACGTAAGTGCCGACCCGCCATTCCAGAGCAGGTCGACCGGCGCCATCAGGATCGCCGAGATCAGCTGATCGGGCGACAGCCCGGTCACGCTCAGCGTCGAGCCCGAGCACGGCGGCCGCCTGCGGCGAGATCGGCACCGACTTGGCCGACCTCGGCCAGATCACCGCCGCCGGCCGAGATCAGGCCAGCGTCGTAGTCCGCCCACGAGGACCTGGGCAGGTCGAAGAGCCGCCGCCGCTCGGCGAAGCTCAGGCGCTGGATCTGGCACCGGGATCGATGAAGATGTGCCGATGGTCGAAGGCGGCGACCAGCTTAATGTGCGGAGACAGCAGCATTCCGTTGCCGAATACGTCACCTGACATGTCGCCGATCCCGACCACGGAGAAGTCAGCTGTCGCGATGTCGACACCCAGCGAAGCGAAGTGGAACTTGACCGACTCCCAGGCACCGCGGGAGGTGATGCCCATTTTCTTGTGGTCATAGCCGGCCGAGCCGCCCGAGGCGAAGGCGTCACCCAGCCAGAAGCCGCGGCGCAGCGAGATCTCGTTCGCCGTGTCGGAGAACGTGGCGGTGCCCTTGTCAGCCGCCACGACCAGGTACGGGTCATCGCCGTCCAGGCGCGACTACGCGCTCAGGCGGTATCACCTCACCTGACCGCAGGTTGTCGGTCACTTCGAGCATCGCGGTGACGAACATCTGGTAGCAGGCACGAACCTCGGCGACGTACGCCTCGCGGCTCGACCGGGTCGGGCAGTTGCTTGCAGACGAAACCGCCCTTGGCGCCGGACGGGACGATGACCGAGTTCTTGACCTCCTGCGCCTTGGCCAGCCCGAGCACCTCGGTCCGGAAGTCCTCGCGCCGGTCTGACCAGCGCAGGCCGCCGCGAGCGACCCCGGCGAACCGCAGGTGCACGCCCTCGAACCTGGGCGAGTACACGAACATCTCGTGCTTCGGCCTCGGCGCGGGCAGATCGGGCACCACGCTCGTCGTCCAGCTTGAATACCAGGTAGGGAAGGCAGTGCCGGACCCCGGCTTGGCGCAGAAATAGTTCGTACGCACGGTCGCCAGGATCAGGCCCAGGTAGGCACGCAGGATCCGGTCCTCGTCCAGGCTGGCGACGTCGTCGAGCTCGCCGGTGATCTCCTCGATCAGCGCCTCGCTCCGCTCGGCCTGGCCGCCCTGCCGGTCAGGGTCGAACCGGGACTCAAACAGCCGGATCAGCTGCCGGGCGATGACCGGGTTGTGCCGCAGCACATGAGAGATGTAGTCCTGGCTGAAGGTGGTGCCCGCCTGGCGCAAGTACCTGGCGTAGGCGCGCAGCACCATGACCTGGCGCCAGGTCAGCCCGGCGTCCAGGACGAGCGCGTTGAAGTCGTCGTCGTCGATCTCACCGCTCCACAGCGCCGCGAGCGCACCTTCGAGCTGCTCGGCCGACCGCGGGACTCCGTGGTCGAGCTCCGACCTGGCCAGGCCGCGCCCCGGCCGAGCGCGGCCACCGCCGCCGCGTCCCTGCGCAGCCCGAAGTCGTAGATCCAGAACGGCTCGCCGCGTCGCCGAACTGGTAAGGATGCTCGTCAACGACCTCGACGCCCATGTGCTGCAGCCGAGGCAGCACGTCGGTGAGCGTGATCGGCGGGCCGTTGCGGTGAATCGACGAGCCGCCAGACCCCGCGCTTGTCACCCCTGCGGAAGGCCCGGTCGGCCTCCACCGAGTACTCCACCGGAATGCCGCCGACATACCCGGCCGACTCCCACATCTCGAACGAGATGTCCTGCTGCCGGTCCCGCATCTGCAGGATCTTGGCCAGGTCAGCACGGCCGCCACGGCGGGAACGTCGGCTTTGTAGGTCTCGGAGATCTCCCGCTGAACTCGGCGAGCAGGGCCCGGCCCAGGCCCTTCGCCGAGCTGGCTGACCGCTTCCTTGATCAGGTCGTCGTCCCACGACCGGACCGCGGCGGCGACCGCCTGCTCGAGCTTGCGCAGGTTGGCGTCGACCAGTTTCTCGCCCGGCTCGGCCCTGACCACGATGTGCAGCCGCGCGATCGGCGTCTCCTCCGACCACCGCGCTGAAGTCGAGCTGTGAGCCGTCGAGCGCCCGGCCGAGGATGTCCTGCACCGCGAGCCTGACCTTCGTGTTGTACCGTCCCTGGACAGGTAGACCAGGCAGGAGACGTACTTGCCGTACATGTCCTTGCGCAAGAACAGCCTGGTCTGCATCCGCTCGCGCAGCCTGCAGCACCTCATGGCGACGTCAGCCAGCTCGCTGACCGGTGGTCTGGAACAGCTCCTCGCGCGGGTAGACCTCCATGAAGTCGGCCAGGTCCCGGCCGTCGTGGCTATCGCGCGGAGATGCCGCTCGCCGCGAAGACCTCGTCCAGTTTGCGGCGGAGCACCGGAATCCTGGTGATGCTCTCGGTGTAGGCCATATGCGTGTACAGCCCGAGGAACCTGCATTCCCCGACCACCTTGCCCGGCCAGGCGACAGCCGCTTGATGCCGATGTAGTCCAGGTAGCTCGGCCGGTGCACCGTCGCCCGGGTGTTCGCCTTGGTCATGATCAGCCGGTGGCCCGGCGTCGGTCGCGAGGCCCGACCCCAGCCTGCATGGCGAGCGGGCTCGAACTGTGTCTTGTCGTGCCGCAAGATGCCGAGCCCGGTACCTGGCACGCCGCGCAGCGCCGAGCCCGTCTGCCTCGTCCACCAGGTCGTACTCGCGATAGCCGAGGAACGTGAAATGAGCATCGACGAGCCAGCGCAGGAGCTCTTCGATCTCGGCGACCGACCCGGCCCCGGCAGGCTCGCCATCGTGGTCGCCCCGGCGACCCTGGCGGCTCCCGCTCGGGCTTCAGCTGGTCGGCCAGCCGCACGGCCATGGCCCGCATCTTCGGGTAATCCTCGACCGCCATCCGCACGTCGGCCAGGCCCTGCTCCAGCGCGGCCGCGATCGCGCTCGGCCTTGTCCGCCGGCAGCCTGGAGACCTCGATGTGCGACCACGACTCGGCGATCAGGTCGGGATCGCCGCAACGACAGCCGCGCGCCGTAGCGCCTTGAGCACCGCTGTCGATGCGCCCGCAGCGGCCCCTCGATCGGCTTTGAGCACCTCGTGCAGCTCGCCAGTCACGTCCCGGCGGACCATGAGCTGGGGATGAACGACGAGCTCAGGCGCACATCGTGGCTGGCCAGCGTCATCGTGATCGTGTCAATCAGGAACGGCATGTCGTCGGTCACCACGTCGATCACGTCCCGGCTCGGCAGCAGCGATGCATCGGTACCGGATCGCTGACCCGGACCAGAGCGCACGACCCTGCGGACGGCTGGCCGGCCAGGTCAACGTGCGCTGGCCGCGACCTCGCCGCTGCGCTTAGCGCCAGCCAGGATCAGGTCAGAGGCATCCACGTGCCGGTAATAGCTGCGGATGTACTTGATCTTGTCGCCGATACTCGCGGTCACGCCGATCTCAGCCGCCGCCTTGGCCAGCAGCACCTGCTTGGCCGCACCCTGGTGCTCGGACATCTGTCCCACTCCCTTTATTGCTTTAGACCTTGCCTTAAAGCCTGTCCCGAAGTTCCCAAAGAAAGGGGTAGTAACGCAATGGCACGCGTCGATGCAAGTACGGAGCACCGGACGAGCCGCCGGTTCCCGATTTTGTGCCGATCTGCCGCTCGACCATCTGCACGTGCCTGGCGCGCCAGAGCGCGGAGATCTCGTCATGCGTGAGTAGTCCCTCGGCGAGCTGCCACAGATCGTCATAACTGGCCCGGTCGGTCGCCACGGCCGCCAGCGACTCGCACATCTGCGCCTGCGACGCCGACCGCGAGCCCCCGGCCGGCCGAGCAGCCCCAGATAGGAGTCCCACAGCGAGGGCTCGGCTAGCCGCCGGGCCAGCCGGTCCCGCTCGTCGCCGGTCAGGCCGCGGAACCGGGCGATGAACCCCTTGTCCTTGGCGCCGGACAGGAACTCAAGCTCTCTGAACTGCACCGACTGCATGCCGCTGGCCGGGGCGAGCGCGGCCCTGAACTCGCCGAAGTCCTGCGGGGTCATGGTCTCGAGCACGTCGATCTGGCTGACCAGCAGCCGCTCGATCACGTGCGCCCGACGCATCAGGTGCCCGGCCAGCCAGATCTGGCGGCGTCCATCGCGTCCCTGGCCGCGACCAGCTCATGCAGCAACTGCTTGAACCACAGCTCGTAGACCTGGTGGACGGTGATGAACAGCAATTCGTCGTGCGCGGGCGGGTCGACCAGCGGCACCTGCTGCGCGAGCAGTTCCGGCAGCCTGCAGATAAGTGCCGTAGGTCAGCCGCCCGCCCTCTTCGCCGAAGCTGCGCCCAGCCCGCTCGGTCATGACCCGCGGTCCTACGGCCACTCTCCCTGGCTCGCTTCTGGCACGTAGTAGCCGAGCACCTCGGGATTGGCGAGCGAGGCAGGATCAGCCGCCTCGCTGACCGGCGTGCCGGTCAGGATCTTGCGCACCGGGACTCTCCAGCTTCTTGCCCGACAGCGTCCTCGGAACGCCGGGTACCGAAAAGCTCATCGGGCACGTGCCTCGGCGACAGTGCCGACCGCAGCGCGGACTTGATCCGCGCCACCAGGCCGTCGTCGAGCGAGCGCCCGGCGCCAGCACCAGGTACAGCATGAGCTTGCCCTCGGCGCCGAGCGTCCCTGTGTCGATCACCAGGCTGTCGGTCACTTCTCGGGCAGTTCCTCGATGACACGGTAGAACTCGCTGGTGCCCATCCGCACGCCGCCGCGGTTCAGCGTCGCGTCCGAGCGGCCGTAGATCACGCAGCCGCCGTCCGGCAAGAACATGATCCAGTCGCCGTGCCGCCACACCCCAGGGAAGTCCGCGTAATAGCTGGCCCGGTACCGCTCGCCCGACTCATCGCCCCAGAACCCGACCGGCATCGACGGCATCGGAACGGTCAGCACCAGCTCGCCGACCTCGCCGACCACCGGCTCCCCCGCCGAGTTGAATGCCTCGACCTTCGCCCCGAGGCACGCCCCGGCGATGATCCCGCTGCCGCACCGGCAAGCAGCGGACTAGGCCCGACAAACCCGGTGCAAAGATCGGTCCCGCCTGAAAATGACCCGAGCGAGAAGCCCCCTCGATGTCCCGTCGATGGCGTCCCAGCGCCGTCAATGTCCCGTTGATGGGCCTCATCCCCCGGCGCGACCGCCGAGTACACCCAGTCGAAGCCCTCGGGCGGCAGCGGCGAGCCGGTCGAGCCCACGCCGCGCAGCCGCGACAGGTCGTGGGCGCATCGGCCGGACGCAGCCCGGCCTTCATGCAGGCGATCAGGTACGGCGCGCCCGTTCCGAAGTACGTCACGCCCGTCTCCGCGGCCAGCCGCCAGAGCTCATCGGTACCTGGATGGGCGCACTGCCGTCGTACGCGACCGCCGTCGCGCCAGCCAGCAACGCCCCGGCCAGGTAGTTCCACATCATCCAGCCCGTAGTCGTATACCAGAAGAACACGTCACCCGGGCCGATGTCCTGATGCAGGCTGAGCGCCTTGAGGTGCTCAAGCACGATGCCACCGTGACCGTGCACGATCGGCTTAGGCAACCCCGTGGTACCCGAGGAATACAAAACCCAAAGCGGATGGCCGAAAGCTACCTCCACGAACTCTGTGCCCGTAACCCTCGACTCCGCCCCGGAGCTCAAGCGCCTCCCAGGCGAGGGCGGGAACTGGCCATGCCGGGCGGGACACCACCCCAGCCGGTGCCCGGCGTAATCCACGGTGATCATCGCTGACAGGCCGGGCAGTTCGGCCGCGATCGCCGCGGACCTCCGGCCCGCATCGCTGACCTCGACGCCGGTCATGCCCTTGCCGTTGTAGACGTAGCCGTCAACGGCGATCAGAACCTTGGGCGTGACCTGGGCAAACCTATCCACGACCGCCGGCGCCCCGAAGTCAGGCGAGCACGACGTCCAGATCGCGCCGAGGCTCGCGGCCGCGAGCAAGCCGATCAGCGCCTGCGGCGAGTTCGGCAGGTAGGCAGCGACGCGGTCCCCTAGCCTCACCCCGAGCTCGACTAGCGCGGCGCGCACGGCCGCGACCTTGGCGTCAAGTTCGGCGTAGCTGAGGCTGCCCTGTGGCCGGCCTCTGACCGGTAAATCAGAGCCGTACGCTCTCCGTCGGTCTCGGCGGTCCTGAGTACGTTGCGCGCATAATTCAGCGTCGATCCGGAAAACCAGCCGATAGCGGGCATCTGCTCGCCGGTCAGGACTGGCCCGGTGCCACGGCTGCCGAGTACCTCGAAGTAGTCCCAGATCGACGCCCAGAATTCGGCCGGGCTGGCGACCGACCACTGCCACAGGCTGGCATAGCTGCCACGGTCCGCACTCCGCGCTGCTCGGCCAGCCAGCGCGCGTAGGCAGTGATCCTTGCCCGCCGCACAGTTTCCGCGGATGGTGTCGACAACGTCGCGCCGTATCCGCGTCCGAAGGCCGAACCTTGCCCCTGCCGCATCCACCGTCCCGCCCCACGCTGGTCCGTCATCGTTGACTTGACCGTTATACCCGGCTGATCACCGGAAGATCGCCGCCACTACGAGGGCGGTGTCGGCCAGGTCGTCGAGTACCGGGTCGGCGCCTGCTTCCCGGAGTTCGGCCGAGGTCGAGCGGCCGCTGGCGACCCCGACGCAGCGCACCCGGGCGATCTTGGCCGCCGCGACATCCTTGACCGAGTCGGCGACGTAGACCACGTCGGCTGGCGCGAGGCGCAGCCCGAACTTCTCGTTGGCCAGGTCGAGCGACCGGACGATCTGAGTGCCTTTCGGGTACACGTCCGAGCCGAACCCGCCGATGTCCGGGTCCAGGTAACTCTCGAGGCCGAAGGCGCGCAGCTTGTGCCCGGCGTTGGCCTTGATCGTGCCGGTCAGCACCGTCTGGATGACGCCGGGCTGCCTGGCCACGGCGTCCAGGGCCTCGCGGGCTCCGGGCAGCACCCGGCCATGCTGGGGCAGCAGGCCGCTCCGAGCGCCGAAGGCGGCCGCGAGTTCGTTGCTGTAGCTGGCGAGCATGCCCGCCTCGTCAACCTGCTCCGATCCGGGGGCCAACCTCGTTGAGCGCTAGTGACTCGAAGAAGATCTCCGAGTCACTAGCCCCGGCTAGCTGCGGCAACGCGACCAGCCGCCGTCCGGTCGCCCGCTGGAACGCCTCGGCGTAGGCATCGCGGGAGACCCTGGCCACGTCGACGAGGGTCAGGTCGATGTTCCACATGATCAGCCGCGGTGTCGCAAACATCGGTGCTCCAAACGGGGCTGAATTCATCCCATATGCGGGTAGCGGTAGTCGGTCGGCGGCGCGAACGTCTCCTTGATCGTCCTGGCATTGACCCAGCGGATCAGGTTGTAGATCGAGCCGGCCTTGTCATTCGTGCCGCTGGCGCGAGCACCGCCGAAAGGCTGCTGCCCGACGACGGCGCCGGTCGGCTTGTCGTTGATGTAGAAGTTGCCTGCCGAGAACCGCAGCTTGCCGGTGGCCGCGGCGATCGCCGCGCGGTCGGTGGCGATAACCGCCCCGGTCAGCGCGTAGGCGGCAACCCCGGCCGCCTGATCGACCACGGCGTCGTACTCGCCGTCATCGAAGACATGCACTGCGAGGATCGGCCCGAAGTACTCGGTCGTGAACACCTCATCCGTCGGGTCGGAGCACTCGAACACCGTCGGCCGGACGAAGTACCCGGCCGAGTCGTCCGTCGCGCCGCCGGCCAGCACCCGCACCGACGCGCGCGAGTGAGCCCGCCCGATCGCGCCTGCGTGCTTGGCGAACGCGCGCTCGTCGATGACCGCGCCCATGAATAGTGAAAGGTCATCGGTGACATCGCCCATGGTCAGCGACTCGACCGTGGCGAGGAAGCCGTCCCGCATCCCAGCCCACACGCTGCGCGGGATGTAGGCGCGGGAGGCCGCCGAGCATTTCTGGCCCTGGTACTCGAAAGCGCCCCTGAGCAACGCCGTGGCCAGTACCTCGGGCTCGGCGCTCGGGTGAGCGATCACGAAGTCCTTGCCGCCGGTCTCGCCGACCAGCCTCGGGTAGCCGCGGTACCCGGAGATGTTCGCGCCGACTGCCTGCCAGAGCCGCTGGAACGTGCCCGTCGAGCCGGTGAAATGGATGCCGGCCAGGTCCGGGTGCGGTACGGCGACCCTCGATACCGCCTGGCCAGAGCCGGTCACCACGTTGATGACGCCCGGGGGCAGGCCGGCCGCTTCGAGCAGCCGCATCAGGAAATGCGCCGAGAACTGCTGGGTCGGCGACGGTTTCCACAGCACCACGTTGCCGAGCAACGCCGGCGCGGTCGGCAGGTTCGCCGCGATCGAGGTGAAGTTGAACGGGGTGATCGCGAGCACGAAGCCCTCGAGCGGGCGGTATTCGAGCCGGTTCCACGTGCCGGGCGCCGAGGCTGGCTGCTCGGCGAGCAGTCGCCTGGCGTAGTGGACGTTGTAGCGCCAGAAGTCGATCAGCTCGCAGGCAGCGTCGATCTCCGCCTGGTACACCGACTTGGACTGCCCGAGCATCGTCGACGCGTTGATGGTCGACCGCCACGGGCCTGCCAGCAGTTCGGCGGCGCGCAGGAAGATCGCCGCGCGGTCGTCGAACGACAACTCGCGCCACCCGGGCGCCGCCAGGCTCGCCGCCTCGATCGCGGCCGCCACGTCCTCGTCTGTCGCCTCACCCAGCCGGCCAAGCTTGTGCGCGTGGTTGTGCGGCTGCACCACGTCCATCCAGTCGCCGCCGCCCATCCGCGCGGCGCCGCCCACCGTCATGGTGAGGTCGACTGGCTCCCTGGCGAGATCCTTGAGCTTGGCCTCAAGGGCGGCTCGCTCCTGGCTGCCTGGTGCGTACGCCTTGACCGGCTCGTTGGCTGGAACCGGGACGCTGGTGACGGCATCGAACACGGCTGCTCCTGTCGCTGGCTCTCGCTGGCCCTCATCGGCCTGGATGCGTTGCCGACCCCCACGCTAGCCCCACGCTAGCCGATGAGATAGATCAGCTCCTGAGTGGCATACCAGAGCAACTCGTGCCCTTCAGCGCCATCGACGACGAACTTCGCGTCACCATCCCCGGCGTCGGCTGCTGGCAGCGCGGCCGCGGCCGCCTCGATATCGCTGATCGCCTCGATGCCGTCCACGTGCCCGGCCACGACATCGGCCAATTGGACAGGCAGCATGATCTCGACCCGGCCTGGCTTGTCGAGCCCGTTCTTGACGAGCACATCCGACTCGGGCAGCTCGGCGGCGAGCACCACGCGCCGCCGGGGCACGGTGGTCTGCTCATGCAGCATCCGCAGCGACGCCCTGGCCGCTTCCATCATCGCGACGTACTCGAGTTCCTCAAGGTCGCCGCTGGCGTACCACTCGCGCAGCGCAGGGGTTACCGCGTATCCGTGTACCGGCGCCGGGCTGACCTCGCCGGCCACGAGCGCCGATGCCAGGTCCGCCAAGGTGGTGGGCAGGTAAACGCGCATAGGACTCCACTGACCGATCCCTGGGGGTTCCCACGAGTCTGCCAGCGATCAGCCAGTGGCGACGGGCGAATCAGGCGACCCATTCTGACGCTTGCCCGGCTCCGTGCTTTCGGCGGGTGCCCGCGTGCTGGGGACCACGCCGACGACGGCAGCGACCGAGTCTTCGAGCGACTCGTGCTCCCACAGCCGCACCACCGTCCAGCCCGCCTCTCCGAGCGCCGTGTCGGCCGCGCGGTCACGCTCGACATTACGGCGCAGCTTCGGCTCCCAGTACCAGGTGTTCGCCGCGGGCTGGCTGCCGTGGTCGGGGCAGCAGTGCCAGAAGCAGCCGTCTACGAACACCGCGACCCGCCGCGCGGTGAAGACAACGTCTGGCCGCACCCGGACGCCCGCGGCCAGATCGATCCGCAGGTCCTTGCGGTACCGGTAGCCGAGCGCGTGCAGCGCGCGCCGCAACGCGAGTTCGGGCTTTGTGTCGGTGCGGCGGTTGGCCTTCATGTTGGCCGACCGGCCGGGGCTCGACGGCATCGGGTAAGCGCGCGGCTTGGCCAGGGGCTTAGCGATCGCCAATGCGGACTCTTCCGGCATAGCGCAAGGCTAGTCCGGACCGATCTCAGGCCGCCGCCGTTCCCGACAGCAACTCAGCCACCAGCGCCCTGGTGCTGGCCGGATCGGTGTGATGCACCACGCCGAAGCCCAGCGCCTTCGCAGCCGTGATGTTGCCCTCGACATCGTCGACGAAGATCGTCTCGGCTGGTGACACGCCCAGACGCTCAGCAGCGAGGCGGAAGATCCTTTCCTCCGGTTTGCGCATTCCGACCTCACCGGAGATCACCGCATCGTCGAAAAGCTCGTCCAGCATGTCGTAGGGATAGCTGGCGCGCGTGCCCCAGGAGTTGGAGAGCAGGCCGGTGCGAAGCCCGCGCTGGCGGAGTTCCCTGATGAGCTCGAGCATCTCCTGCTGAACCGAGGAGGCGGCGAACATGCGCTTGAGCAGGCCGTCGGCCGAGACTGGTCCGCCATCAAGACCGACGAGCGCGGCGGCCAGGGTGCGCTCGAACTCGGCGTCGCTGACCTCGCCGCGTTCGAGCGCGTGGATCGGCGACTCCGACTGTTCCGGCCCGTACGCCTGGAGCACCCAGGGCCGCATGGCCGCCGTGTAGCTGTCCCTGTCAATCCGGTCCGCGGCAAGCCAGGCCATGACGGTGTCAACGATGGGGGTAGTGATCACGCCGCCCCAGTCGAAGATGACACCCCGGACAGTCCCGGACAGTTCAGGAATGCGCGCATGTTCTGCCACGAACTCGATGGTAGGTCACCCGCCAAAGGCCGCGGCGCCGCCTGGACTGACGAGTGAGGAGCGCAGCGACGAGCGAGGAGGGAAGGCGGCGCGTATAAGCGGCCGGAGGCGAAAAGAAGTACAGCCCCGGAGGCGAGCGGGGCTGGCTAGCACGACAGAATTCCTCCTATGCGGCAGACGGCAGTGGTCACTGGGGCGAGCAGCGGGATCGGGGCAGCGACGGCGCAGAGGCTCGCCGAAGCCGGCTATCACGTGGTACTCGCGGCGAGACGGGCTGACCGGCTGGCCGCGGTGGCGGCGCGGATCGCTGAAGCCGGTGGTTCGGCGCAGGTCAGCGTGCTCGACGTGACCGACCGGGGCCAGGTCGACGCGCTCGCGGCCGGGTTGTCGTCGTGCAGCGTGCTGGTGGCCAACGCCGGCGGCGCTCTCGGCTCCGAAGCAGTGGCGCACAGCGATCCCGCCGACTGGCTGACCATGTACCAGTCCAACGTGCTCGGCACCTTGCACCTGGTGCAGGCGCTGCTGCCCAAGCTGATCGCCAGCGGCGACGCCGCGATCGTGCTGATGTCGTCGACCGCCGGGCTCGCGGCCTACGAAGGCGGCGGAGGTTACGTGGCGGCCAAGCACGGCACGCACGCGATCGCGGCGACGCTGCGGCTGGAGCTTTGCGGTGAGCCAGTCAGGATTATCGAGATCGCCCCCGGCATGGTCAAGACTGGCGAGTTCGCGCTGAACAGGTACCGGGGCGACGCCGCGAAGGCGGCCGCCGTGTACGCCGGGGTAGCCGAGCCGCTGACCGCCGATGACATCGCCGAAGCCGTGGCCTGGGCAGTCAGCAGGCCGTCGCATGTCAACGTGGACCTGATGGTGCTGCGGCCGCGTGCCCAGGCCGCGCAGCACAAGGTTCATCGCGTGCAGGAGTGAGCACGAGTTCCCGGTGAGCCCCGTCTGGGTCAGGCGGTCTGGGTAACCTTGGAGAGGCCGCGCGGGTTGTCAGGGTCGATCCCAAGCCGCCGGGACAGCGCCTCGGTCAGCAGCTGACCAGGCACGATCAGGCCGATCGGGGCCAGCCATTCAGGTAGGTCCGGGCCAGCCAGTGCCCTGCTGGCGACGGCTGCGAGGGCCTGGCCACCGCCGATCGCGTAGGCCTTGGCACCGGCGGCGGTCACCCTCCGGCGAGGCCGACCGCCGCGTCAAGCGTCGGCCCGCCGTTGGCGGCGATGACTATCGCCGGCGTCCGGTCATCGACGACCGCGATCGGCCCGTGCTGCAGATCGGCGTAGGAGATTCCCATCGCGTGCAGGTAGCAGGCTTCCTTGATCTTGAGCGCGAGTTCGAGTGCGGCGGAGTAGGCAAGCCCGCGGGCCGAGCACGACCAAGCCCGTCGACGTCGGCGAGTTCGCCAACGATCGCGTCGATGTCGTCACCGCTGTTGCCCGTGCCGGTGTCCTGGCCGGTCGCGGCTTCAGCAGTGCGCCGATCGCATCGGGCAGCCGGCGGAGTTCGGCGACGTCCAAGTCGGCGCCGAGGCCGATCGACAGCACCGCCAGCGCGGCGAGCTGGCAAGTGAACGTCTTAGTGGCGGGACAGCCTGTTCCACCCCGGCCTCGGTGACCAGCGCGACATCAGCGAGTTCCGTCAGCGGCGAGCCGTCGATATTGGTGATCGCGACCAGCCGGGCGCCGCAGTCGCGGGCCCAGAGGAGGGTTTCGATGATCTCCTGGGTACGCCCTGACTGCGAGAGCCCGACGGCGAGCATTCCGGATAGGTCAAGCTTGCTGTGATAAGTAGTGGCGACCGACGGCGAACCAAGGCTGGCCAGCCGCCCGGCCCTGGTCTGGATCAGGTAGCTACCGTAAACCGCCGCGTTGTCTGAGGTGCCGCGCGCGAAGAACAGCACCTGCCTGGTGCTCTGCGCCACCTTCGCGATTTCGCCGGCGCGGGGCAGCAGCGCATCGATCGTCGCCGGCCAGCGCCGCGGGCTGCGCTAAGATTTCGGCCCGCATGTACGTCTGGCCCGGCTGCGCGCGCCCCGGGGTGTCTGCCACAGTTCCAGAATCCGCCACGGGCCCGTCCTAGTTCGTACCGCTCAATCACCTGTCGCGCCTTATGTCGCCGAACCAAGGGTAGCCGCCGCCTCTAACCTCCAGCCCGACAGCCGCGTTCACGCCCACTGGAGGCAGGTTCCGGGAGGGTTTTCGTGTCCGGCGAGGAGAGTTGCCGTGTCGGGGAGGGTTCTCGTCTTTACCGGGGAGGGTTTTCGGGTTCCTGTAGGAGCGTTGTCGCATGAAGGAGGGTTGTCGTCGGATAGTCCGGTCAACTCTCCTAGATGCGGAAACTCTCCTACAGGAACGCGAAAACCCTCCCGCGAGAACAGCCTCACGGCGAAGGGGCCGCACCCATGTCACAACGAAGGGCCACGCGGCTCAGCTGGGCTGATTTGGAGGCCCGATGAGGGGTGCTAGGTGAAGTGGGGGCCGTAGACCTGTTTGCCGCCTACCCAGGTCGCGGCCGTGCGCAAGTCGTCGCTCAGCCAGGTAAGGTCGGCTGTTGTTCCCGGCGCGATCCGGCCCAAGTCTGGGCGGCCGATCAGATCGGCCGGGATTCTGGTGGCCGCGGCCACCGCGTCGGCGAGCCCGATGCCGGTGGCTACCATGTTCGCGACGGCGGAGTCCATCCGGAGAGCCGAACCCGGCGAACGTGCCGTCGGCACGGACCGGCGGCGCGCCGTCGCCGCCGGGCAGCTCGATCGGCTCGCCTCCGAGCATGTACGTGCCTGGCGGCATACCCGCGCACGCAGCCGCATCGGTGACCAGGCAAATCCGGCCAGGCGCGGCTGCGAACGCGATGGCGGTGACCTGCCCGGTGACATGATGCAGATCGGCGATCAGGCTGCTGGTCAGGCGATTGTCGGCCAGCGCCTGCCCGACCACGCCCGGCTCGCGGTGATGCATCGGACGCTGTGCGTTAAACAGATGGGTGACCATGGTTGCGCCGCACATTGCCGCGCCACTGACCTGCTGAGCCGTCGCGTCTGAATGGCCCACGCTGACCAGTATCCCGGCGGCGGTGAGCTGCTTGATGGCGGCCATGGCTCCGTCAAGTTCTGGGGCCATCGTGACCAGCCTGACGATGCCTGAACCAGCTTCGATGAGGGTCTCGACTGCCGCCGGGTCTGGGGTGGCGATCCAGGCCGGGTTGTGCGCGCCTGCCCGCCTTGGCGAGATGAACGGGCCTTCAAGGTGTATCCCGAGCATGCGCGCGAGCCTTGGGGTCGCCCGCGAGGTCGGGCAGGATGGCGGCACTGCGACGCAACGCGGACGCAAGGTCCTCGATAGGACTCGTGATGAACGTCGGCAGGAACGATGTCGTGCCTGTCCCGGGCAGCTCGGCGAGCGACAGTCGCGAACCCGTCTGCGTCGGCGCCCGCGAGCTCGACTCCGAAATAGCCGTTGACCTGAAGGTCGATGAACCCCGGCAGCAGGAACCCTTCGCCCAGCTGCACGTCCGGTCTGCTGGGCGGCAGTCCAGCGCTCACCGCTACGATCTTGCCGTCGGCGCAGGTGAGATGGCCTGGAGCTAGGACCGCATTCGTGCCTGAGTACCTACTGCTGGCCGTGATGATCCGAGCAGCCGCGATCAGCATGTGGCTAGCATCGCACTCGCTTCATAGCATGTCGCCCGATTTGACTAATTCTCCTCGTTTGACGGCATTAGACCATTCAGAGCACTAATCCATGCTGGTCCGTCATCGCTACATCCATACCCCTGGCAGCGCGATCGCACGCACAAACCCGAAGGTTCCTCAGTTGGCTGGTTTCGTCGTGCGGGACTTCGATGTCGTCCTAGCCGAGCTCGTCTTGCCTGTCGAGGGCTTGTCGGCGCTGGCCTTCCTCGTGCCGCCTTTAGCCGGGCTGGCCTTCGCCGGGCTGGCCTTCGCCGGGCTGGCCTTCGCCGGGCTGGCCTTCGCTGCCCCTGTGCCGCTGCCGCTGCCGCCGCTGCCGCCGTGATCGTCGTCCGAGGCCGAATCTCGGCCCGAACTGAGGGCCTTCTGCTCGCCCTGACCTGCTCGGTGGGCTTCAAGGCTGGCCTTGAGCGCGTCAGTCAAGCTGGCCGCCGGGCTGGAGGCGATCTCAAGCGTGCCCGGTTGCAGCAGTTCCCTGCCTTCGACCTTGGCTTCGACAAGCTCGATGAGCGCTTCGCGGTAGTTGTCGTGGAACGCGTCGGAGTCGAAATCAGCGGTCATCGAGTCGATCAGCGATGCCGCCATCGTGAGTTCTTGCGGCCTGACCTCGATGTCCTGCTCAAGGAACGGGAACTCCGCCGGCCGGATCTCATCTGGCCACAGCAGCGTCTCCAGGACGAGCACGCCTTCCCTGACGCGGAGCGTCGCCAGAGACTCCCCTCTGCCGCAGCGCGACCTGCGCCACAGCGACCCGCCCGGACTGCTCGAGTGCGTTCCGCAGCAGCACGTAGGCACGCGCGCCCGCCAGCTCAGGCTCGACGTAGTAGCTGCGGTTGAACAGCATCGGATCCACTTGCGCGGCCGGAGCGAACTGCAGTACCTCGATGGCCTTGGTAGTCGGAAGCGGCAGGTCAGACATGTCTTCGTCGCTGAGGATCAACCATCTCGCCAGTAGGAAGTTCGTAGCCTTTGGCGATGTCCTCATAAGGGACTTCTTGTCCCGTCGATCGAGCAGAACCGGCGGAACCTGATCCGGCCGCCGTCCTCCCGGTGCACCTGACGGAACGAGATGTCCTTCTGCTCTGTCGCGGCGTAAAGTCGCACGGGGATCATGACCAAGCCGAAGGAGATCGAACCCTTCCACATGCTGCGCATGACTTCTCCCTACCCAGATGGATCCAGTGCTGATACCAGCTCACACCACAAGCGTTGCCCCACTGTAGCGATTCGGCAATATGTTCGAACGTGCGAGTATGTTTTCCAGGCGCTGCGCGTCACTACAGGCACACCGCGAGCAATCGCGGTTCCCTTTACCCGGCCGTAGGATGACAGTCAGGCTCTGTCCGAGCGCCCGACTTCGATCCGACCGCCGCCTGATGAGCATCCGGAGACGCTAGTGATTTCCACCTCGCAGGCCAAGCAAGCCCGGCTAGCCGGTCAGGCTAGCCGGGCCGACCAGGCCAGCCCGGCCAGCACTCGGCTGCCGCGCCCGGCAAGGCGCAAGCAGTTGCTCGGAGCCGCCCGCGAGGTGTTCGTCGCTCAGGGTTATCACGCGGCCGCGATGGATGAGATCGCTGAGCGAGCCGGGGTCAGCAAGCCGGTTCTCTACCAGCATTTCCCTGGCAAGCTCGAGCTCTACCTGGCCCTGCTCGACGAGAGCGTCGCCGAGCTAGTCGGAGCAGTCTCTGCGGCGCTGGAGTCGACAACCGACAACAGGGAGCGCGTGCCTGCCACCTTCCGCGCCTTCTTCGATTACGTGAGCGGCGCCGGAGAGGCGTTCCGCCTGGTCTTTGAGTCGGACTTGAGCAACGAGCCCGGCCGTGCGCGCACGGTTGGAGCGCGCGATCTCCGAGTGCGCCGAGATGGTAGCCGAGTTTATCCGCGAGGACGCCGGCGTCTCCGATTACGAAGCTGACTTGCTCGGCATGGCCTTGGTCGGAATGGCCCAGGTCAGCGCCCGCTATTGGCTCAGCACCGACCGAATGATCGGTCAGGAGAAGGCGGAAGATCTCCTCTCTAGGCTCGCCTGGCGCGGCATCAGCGGCTGGCCTCTGGCCGACCCCGCGCACGAGTGATCCCGGCTCCGGCTACCCTGACGGGCAGTGGCTGCGGGGCGTAACCGCAGGCTTGCGCTAAGCGGAGGATGGCCATGGAAGTCAAGGTCGGCATACAGATGGCTGCTCGCGAGCTCATGGTTGAAACCTCAATGACTGCTGAGGAGATCGAGCAAACTCTGGCCGACGCCTTGGCGGACGGCAAGGTGTTCGCGCTCAACGACAACAAGGGCAAAACGGTTCTCGTGCCAGCGAGCAAGATCGCGTACGTGGAGCTCAGCGTGTCCGAGCAGCGCCCGGTCGGCTTCGGCAGCCGCTGACCGAACCAGGCTATGCGGCCCTACTCGCCCAGCCCCAGCGCGGCCATTCGTTCGGCGTGAGCATCGGTGAGGTCGGCGAACATGCGGCCTATCTCGCCCAGTTGCGCGGTAGTGCCTCCCGCCAGCAGTCGTGCCAGCGGCTCACGGTCAGCGGCGACGCGCTGGGCCTGGCCCAGCGCTTCGCCGAGCAGGCGCCGCGCCCAGAGCGCCAGCCGGCCTGCGACAGCCGGGTCGACGCTGATGGCCTCGCGGACCCTGGTGATCGCGAACTGGGCGTGCCCCGAGTCGGAGAGGACTTCGAGCACGAGCGACCTGTTCTGATCATCGATCAGCGATGCGACCACCCGATAAAAGTCAGCCGCGATGCCGTCGCCCACGTAGGCCTTGACCAGCCCCTCGAGCCAGTCCGCAGGCGCCGTTCTGGCATGGAACGCGTCGATCGGCTCGACAAACGGCCCCATAGCTTGCTGCGGATCGGCTCCCAGCTCGGAGATCCGCTGCCGGAGCAGCTGAAAGTGGCCGAATTGGGTGACCGCCATTCCCGCGAGATCGGCCTTGTCAGGCAGTGACATCGCCAGAGCGGCGTCATCGGCGAGCCTGAAGAACGCCACAAGGGACGCGTAGGCCAGCAGCCCGAGCAAGTCGATGACGCCCTCGTTCGCCTGTGCTGGATGCTCGGTCACATCGGCAGCGTAACAACGCGGCCTGGCGTGGCCCTACCAGGCATGTAGTTGCTACACTCAGTTGCGACTTGGCCTTGGAATGCGACTACCCCCATGGCGCGTTGCAAGGTATGGCGCGGTGGTTGCCGGAATGCATCTGGCTGCAGCACTGCGCTCGACTCGTCCACGTGACTGCTCGACATGTGACCAAGCGTGATCGGCAGGTCGTGCCGGCCAGCTAACTCAGGCCAGGCACCGGCCGCTGAGCACGCCACATGTCAGGCGTCCCCTCCCCGGATGAGTCAACTGCTTCCTGCGGTAACCAGACTGGCCGCCCCAAGCGACCGGCGGGCCGCAGGACATTGATGGAGGCGAAAGCCCTGACTACGCAAGACCTCACAACAAATACACAAGACCAGCAGGCGCCGAACGAATCAATCGAGTCATTCATCATCGCGACTGGGCAGGCGGCAACGGAGTTGCTCGCCGAGACCCCTGCGGCAGTCCCGGTCGCGACCGGCGAGCTTGATGCGGCAGTGGCTACCGTGAGCCGGGCCAGTGTCGAAGCCACCGCCTTCGATGACTTTGGCGTCGCCGAATCCATCTGCGCGGCATTGCGCGCGGCCGGCATCACGAAGGCCTTCCCTATTCAGGCCCTGACCCTGCCGATCGCGCTCGACGGACACGACGTCATCGGCCAGGCGCGAACCGGCACCGGCAAGACCTTCGCGTTCGGCATACCGCTCCTGCAGCACGTCGTGACCTCGGGCCGCGGTAAGCCATCCGCGCCGCGCGGCCTGGTCGTCGTCCCTACCAGGGAGCTGGCTATTCAGGTCGCTGAGGATCTGCGCAGCGCTGCCGCGCGAAGCGACGTGAACGTCGTCACGCTCTACGGTGGTCGCGCGTACGAGCCGCAAATCGAGGCGCTGGCGACGGTTGACATCGTGGTTGGCACTCCAGGCCGGCTGCTCGACCTGTCCAGGCAGCGCCAGCTCGACCTATCGGACGTGGACATCCTGGTGCTCGACGAAGCCGACCGGATGCTCGACCTCGGGTTCCTGCCCGACGTCGAGGCGATCTTGCGGCTGACGCCGGCCAACCGGCAGACCATGCTGTTCTCCGCGACCATGCCATCCGAGGTCGTGACCCTGGCTAGACGGCATCTGTACCGGCCAACCCACATCAGGGCCGAGCAGCATGATGAGCCGGCGCAAGTGCCGACCACGGATCAGCATGTCTTCCGCGCTCACCAGATGGACAAGATCGAGGTGCTCGCCCGCGTTCTCCAAGCGCAGGGCCGGGGGCTGACCATCGTGTTCTGCCGGACGCGGCGAGCTTGCGACCAGGTGACTGCCTCGCTGGCCGAACGCGGCTTCGCTGCCGCCGCCGTCCACGGCGACCTCGGCCAGAGCCAGCGCGAGCGCGCGCTACGCGCCTTCCGCGGCGGCAAGGTCGATGTGCTCGTCGCCACCGACGTCGCGGCGCGCGGCCTCGACGTGGACGACGTGACGCACGTGGTCAACTATGAGTGCCCCGAGGACGAGAAGGCGTACCTGCACCGCACCGGCCGTACCGGCCGCGCGGGCCGGACGGGCGTCGCTGTCACGTTCGTCGACTGGCAGGACATGGCGCGCTGGAAGCTGATCGACGCCACGCTCAACCTCGGACACCCCGAGCCGCTTGAGACCTACTCCACCTCCGAGCATCTCTTCAGCTCACTGGCGATCCCGCCAGGCATCACAGGAGCGCTGCCCGCTGTGCAACGCGGCCGGGCTGGCCTCGAAGCCGAGGACCTCGAAGACATTGGCGAGACCGGCCGAAACCGGTCGCCCAAGCGTCCGCCCAAGCGGGGGCACGGCTCGTCACACAAGCCAAAGGCGGCGGCCGGCCAGCGCGCCGAACGCATGCCACCCGACGGTCACGGCACCAAAGCCGGCGATGCGGGCGGCTCGGGCGGCGCCAAGCGTTCCAGGCGGCGAACCAGGGGCGGCGCGCCCGTCCAGGGCGTCGACGCAGCTGGCGAGCAGGGCTCACCGGCGCCTTCAGGCGAGACGCTCGCACCAGCCGAGGTGGCAACGCCGGCGCCAGCGACGGAGGCCAAGCCCGAATCAGGCCGTCGCCGCAAGCGGACCAGCCACGGCGCGTCCCGGGTCCCCGCGACCGGCCACGCGGCGGATGGCCAGCACGGCTCGACCAGGCCGGCAAGCCATGCTGAGCTGCGCGACATCGTCGGCGACTTAACGAAGACCTGAGGTGCTGGTGCGGTAATGGCACAGTTCGCTGGGTAGGCTGCCAAGCCGTGAGTACTCCCCGATCGCTGCAGATGTCCCACCGCATCAAGCAGACGTCCGTCCGCACGGCGCGCGGCCAGTTCGCTGCGTTGTGCGCCGAACCAGCGGGCGGAGTCGGTGAACGGCAGGCGGCCCTGCTCGTACCCGGATATACCGGGAGCAAAGAGGACTTCCTCACCGTACTTGAGTCGCTCGCCACGCCCGGCCGGACCGTAGTCGCGATCGACATGCGCGGTCAGTACGAGTCTGGCCCAGCTGCCGACAGGGCCGGCTATCAGCTCGATCAGCTAGCCAACGACATCGGGGCCGTTGCCAGCGCCATCGCTGGCGACTCCGGTCGCGTGCACCTGCTCGGTCACTCTTTCGGCGGGCTCGTTGCCCGCGCAGCCGCGCTGCAAAGGCCGGCCGCGTATCTGTCGCTGACGCTGCTCGGCTCCGGTCCAAGCGCCATCAGCGGCATGCGCGCCCAGGTGCTGCGCGATGTCCTGCGCTATCTCGAGCCTGCTGGCGACGACATCGCCAGGCTTGGCACCATGATCGTCCAGCTCTGGGACAGCCACCTCAGACCGCAGGCCGAGTCGGAGGGCACGGCGCCTGACATTGTCGAGTTTCTGCGGAAGCGGGCAGTGCGCAGCTGCCCGCTTGGCCTTGCAGTGATGGCCGAATTGCTGCTGAGCTGCCCGGACACGACGACCGAGCTGGCCGGCGCGGCGAGCTTCCCGATGCTGGTCAGCTACGGCGAGAACGACGACGCCTGGCCGCCGGACGTACAGGACCTGATGGCCAAGCGGCTTGGCGCTGAGCGGGTCTGCATACCAGCAGCGGCGCATTCGCCAGCGGTTGAGGCACCGGAAACGACGGCGGCGATGCTCACCTCGTTCTGGAATCTCGCTGAGTCGGCCCGGCACGGCGGCAGCTAGACCCGCGAACGAGCCGCGGCTAGACGCGGGCGACGCGACTAGTCGTCCTCCGTCAGGCCGTCCCAGGGCCGGCGCGCCGGCGCGGCCAGGCGGCCTTCCGGGCAGTGCGCACGGAAATCGCACCAGCCGCACAAGGCGCCTGGCCGCGGCGGGAAGGCTTCGTCGGTGCGCTGCGCGGCCTCTTCAGAACGGAATCGCTCGTCAGCCTCGGCGCACTCGGCCGCGATGTCCTCTGCCCGGCGGAGCTGCCGGTCAAGCGATTCCCTCGTGTGCTCCCACCCCACAACCTGATCAGTCGGCAGGTGATGCAACTCGACCTTGGCACAGCGCCTGCGCAGCACCCGCCCGGCCGCCAGCGCGTAGAGCGCCAGCGTCAGCGACGATCGCACGTCGGAGGTGCCGGGCGGCGCCCGGCCGGTCTTGTAGTCGACAACGACGAGGTCACGGTCATGCCCGCAGACGCCAGGTTGCGCTAGGTCTGGCGCCAGGCGGTCGGCCGAGGCGACCTCCGACGGCCGGTCATCTAGCCTGTCGATCCGGCCGGAGACCGCGATGAGGTCTGTCTTCGTGGCGACGACGCGCTCAACGCCGGCCGGCTCCGCCGCTGGATCGAGCTTGGCGACGTACTTGTCGACCATGACCCTGGCCCGGTTCAGTTGCCTGACCGACTGGGTTTCGTCGGAATAACCCTGCGAGAGCCAGCCTCGCTCAAGCAGTTGCCCGGCCGCGTCGGCTGAGCGCTCGCGCAGTGGCAGCCGCCACCAGCCCGCCAGCGCGTTGTGCACGCTCGCGCCGAAGCTATTGACCGCCCACGGCGGCCCCTTCGGCGGTGACGGCCTGTCCAGGTAGGTCATCCGGTACCGGCGCGGGCAGTCGAGCCAGGCACGGAGCCGGCTCGGGGTGCACGAATAGAGCCGCCGCGGCATGCCGTCAAAGCCGAGTTGCTGCCCCATCCGAGCTATTCGGCCTCGTCGTCGCCACCATCGAGCAGCCCCTCAGGCCCGGCGGAGACCCAGGAGTCGAACCTGCGCTCGATCAACGCGACCGTGGTCTCGTCACCGTGCCCTGGCATGATCTTGGTCTGCCCGTCCAGGGTGAGCACGCCAGCACCGATGGAGCTCAACTGGCGGGCGAAGTCCGTGAAGTAGTCCTCGTGCGGCACAGGCCCGTCAGCCGTGACGGCATCTCCGGTAAACACTGCCTCAAGCTCTTCGCAGTACAGGCTCACTGAGCCAGAGGAGTGACCAGGCGTGAAGATAACCTCGAGCGTGACGTCGGCGACCTCGAACACGCCGCCGTCCTCCATCTCGATATCGGGCTTCGCCTGCCCGTGCGCGTCACGCCAGGGGAGCCTGTCACCCGGGTGCAGAGCGACCGGCGCGTCATCGCGCTTGGCGACCTCGAATGCGCTTGCCACGTGCTTGGCGTGGCCGTGCGTGCAGATCACGGCGACAATCTCGCGATCGCCGACCGCGTCGAGCACGGCGGCGGCCGACTCACCTGGATCGATAACGATCGCCTCGGAGTCATCGCCGATGATCCATGTGTTGACGGTGCCGGTCACCCGATCAATCCGCGCCTGCATGCCAGCCTGCCTTCCGGTGCGTGCTGTGGGCCGAAGCCGGAAACCGCCGGCTGGCACGACGATTTGCTGACCTCAGCCGGCAGCGTTTTATTTGGTCCATCGTAGAGCCCTGCCGGCGGGCTCTGGGAAAACCGCCGGGAAAGCCGCTGCCGTTAGATATGGCCAGTCGCCACCACGTACTTGAGCCACGCCGCGTACCAGTTGGCTTCCAGCGCCCGCTGGGCCTGGCGCAGGGTAAGGAACCTGCGGCAGACCAGGCCTTTCAGTATGTGATCTAGCTGGACTTTCTCGAAGAAGCCCGTTCCCTTGACGGCAGCGGGCCAGACATTCGCCGCCGTAATCGCACCGCCAAGCGACCGGGGCACGAGCAGGTCCAGAATGTACCGGTTATGCACCGCAGGGTTGGTGTATCCGTATTCGTTAAATACTTCGGCCTGCACCGAGATCGGGATCGTCTCCACCTGCGCGGCGGGCGGCAGGTTGCACACCTCGGTGGTGTTGGTGGTCGTGACCGCGCCAGGAGTGAGCGACCGCTTCGGCACCGAGACGCTGCCGGTGATGACGGGCATGATGAAGTTCGGCAGCTGCACTCCGGCCAGGTCAGGACCCGCCGTGACCGCACCGGGCACCGCCGGCGGGCGAGCCGCCGAGCGGGCGTGGTGCGCGGGGCTGGCGCAAGCCGCCACCGCCAGGGCGCATCCGGCTACGACCGCGAGCCACCTCCCAGTGTCCATCAGCACAGTGTCCATCAACGCGCTCCTCCCCAGTGCTAGTTCCCAGTGCCAGTTCCCAGTGCCAGTTCCCAGTGCCAGGCCCGTCACGGCCGGCCCAGCACGCAGACGCTCCAGCCCGCCGCCCGCCACGACGCGGCGTCAAGCGCGCACCTGGCATCGATCATGACGCGCCTGCCGACGATAGTGCCGAGCAGCTTGGGATCGACAGCACGGTAGTCCGACCATTCCGTCAGATGCAGGACAACATCGGCATCGCGCGCCGCGTCGCACACCGTCTGCGCGCACCGCAGTGCCGGGTGAGCCCGGGCCGCGTTGGGCAGCGCGACCGGATCGTGAATGGACACGATGGCGCCCTCGCCGGCCAGGCGCTCGCAGACATCCAGGCTCGGCGAATCCCTGATGTCGTCGGTGTCCGGCTTGAAGGCCACTCCAAGCACGGCGACCCGCTTGCCGGCCAGCGAGCCCCCCACGACCTCCCTGACCAGGTCGGTCATCCTCGTGCGCCTGGCCATGTTGATCGAGTCCACGCCGGCGAGCAGGTCGGCTACCGCGGTGACGCCCAGGCTGGTCGCGGTCGCGCGGAAGGCCCTGATGTCCTTGGGCAGGCAGCCGCCGCCGAAGCCCAGCCCGGGAGCCAGGAACCGGCGGCCTATCCGCTCGTCGTAACGCAGCGCCGCGGCCAGGTCGCTCACGTCGGCGCCGACGGCCTCGCACACCTGTGCCATGGCGTTGATAAAGGAGATCTTGGTAGCCAGGAAGGCATTGGCCGAGATCTTGACCAGCTCAGCCGTCTCCAGGCCCATGAAAAGGCCAGGCACTCCGGCATCGAGCAGCGGCGCGAAAACCGCGCGCAACTGCTCGGCCGCCCGCCCGGAGCTGCCCCCAGGCTGCCCGGCCCCCGCCCCGGAACTGACTCCGAAGACCAGGCGATCGGGGCTGAGGCTGTCCTGAACCGCGAAGCCCTCGCGCAGGAACTCCGGATTCCAGGCCAGGTCCACCTGATTACCAGCCGGGGCGAGCGGCCTGATCCTGGCCATCAGCGCCCGGGCCGTGCCCGGCGGCACGGTCGACTTCCCCACGACGAGGCAGGGAGCCGCGAGGCTCGGCGCCAGCTCATCACAGGCCGTATACAGGTGGCTGAGGTCAGCGTCGCCGCCCGGCCCCTGCGGCGTGCCCACGCAGAGGAAATGGACCTGGCCGAACTCAGCCGCCTCCGCATACGACGACGGCGACGAGGAGAACCGGAGCCTGCCCGACTCGACGTGCTTGCGGAGCAACGGCTCGAGCCCGGGCTCGTAAAATGGCGACTCGCCATTGGCTGCTTTCTCGATCTTGTCAGCGTCAATATCGATCGCCATGACCTCATGGCCGATCTCCGCCATGCAGACGGCATGGGTGAGACCGAGATATCCGGTCCCGATTACGGTCAGGCGCAAGCTCGCTCTCTCCAATGCTGGCTCCCACTTATCCGCTATCACGCGACAGGCGTTACTTGGCGGGCGAACAAGGCACGTCCGACTGGCCCGACGCCGCCCGCACGGCCACGTTGTCGCAGGCCACTGTCGTGCCTAGATGACGGCTCTGCACATAGATGCCGTAGCCAGGACCATCGACCCGGGCGTGATTGCCGGCAAAGACGTTGCCTATCCCCCACCCCGGATAGACCTGGTGCACGGCGAATCCGTCACCGACGCTGGTGACCCCCGTGTTGTCTTTGATGACCCAGTCGTTGCCTTTGACATTGACCCAGGCAGTAGCCGCCGACGCGACCATTCCGGCGCCGTCGAAATGGTTACCTGACACGACACCGCCGGTCGTTCCCTCTTTTATGTCAATGTTCTCGGCGGTCGTGTCCGCGATGTCGTTGTCGAGAATCTGGTCGTGATCGCTGGCATCGGGCTTGCACGCGGTGTACCGGCACCAGTTCTTGTTCGCCGAGCCGACGTAGACGCCCTCGCCGAAGAACTGGACGAGCAGGCCCGTGTGCCTGATCACGCAGTGGCTGACGAGGTCGTCAGAGCTCAGCGAGCGCAGGTGCACGGCCTCGTCCCCGGTGCCCGACACGTAGAGCCCGTACAGCACGTCGTGGGACGCGTGGTCGGTGACGATACCCTTCTGCCCGCCCCGCACGGTGAAGCCGTCGAGCCGCCACCACGACGCGCTATCGAGGTAGAACACGTAGCCGTGCCGGATCTCCGGCCCGGCCAGCACGGCGCGGCGCGAACCGCACAGCGTGATCGGCGCCGAAGGCGTGCCCGACTTCGCGGCGACGAAGTTCCCGAGGTACGTGCCGGGGGCCAGCATGATCGTCTCACCCGGGCTGGCGCTGGCCAGCGCGCTGGCCAGGGCGCCAGCCGACGCGACCCTCAAGGCCTGGTGGCCACGCGCCGCCGGGCAGCCAGCCACCGTCCCCGGCACCTCGAAACCCGGCCCGGTGGACGCGGGCGACCTCGCCGCCGATTCCGCGGTACGGCTGGGCGCGGGCGAGGACGCGCCCGCGCCGTGCCTGCCGTGGTGCCCGCTGGCGCACCCGGCCGCGACGAGCACCACGGCCGCGACGAGCCCGGCGAGCACTGCCCTGCCGCCAGGAACCGCCCGTTGCCTCATGTCAGTCCATCACCTGTGGCAACGGGCTGGCCTCGGGCGGGCTGGTGCCACTCACCCACTGGCGGCCCGGATCGGTTCCGTTGGCCGCGTAAGCCGGCCAGGAGCGGGCGCCGGAGCGGGGCGCCAGTGCGTGCTCACCGGGTACGGATGCGGCGGCAGCCGCTTGCGCCGCGACCACAGGTAGCACAGGAGCACGAGCACGACGATGCTCAGCCAGAGCGCGGCGAGCGGGTGGAAGGCCAGGTACGAGATGACGGTGGTCTTCGCGTGATGCTGCCAGCCGCGCTCGTTGGTCCCGGACAGGTTAGGCGTGCGCGCGTCGGCCCTGGCGTCGACGGCACGGAAGCCGGTGCCGGAGATCACGTTGCCCGCGCCCGACACGGCCGAACTCAGCCCGCGAGCCGTGACGCCGAACACGGTCGCGCCGATGAGCTGGTTGTTATCGACCTCGATCCGCCCGGAGCTACGGATCAGGATGGCAATCCTGGCGCCGGACACCGCGTTGCCCGAGATGACCGCGCCGGGAGCGGAGGGACCGATCGAGAGCCCCGACCTGGGCCGGCACCGGATGTCGTTGCCGGTGATCACGATGTTCCTGGTGCCCAGCCTGGCCGCGATGCCCGTATCGTGCGCGCAGATCGCGTTCGAGGTCAAGATGGTCCCGGTGCCGCCTTCGACCAGGATGCCGGTGCGCTCATTGTCGATGGCGGCACTGCCCGTGATCTTGGCGCCCGATCCCGGGGCGACGGCGCTTCCCGATGCCGAGGCACCGCTGACCAGCGGCCTTCCGTCGATCATGAAGCCGTTGTCCTCGTTGTTCTCGGCAACGTCGGCGCGCAGCAGCGTGCTCTGGGTAGCGCGGCCGATCAGGAAGCCGTTGCCGCCGTTGCGCGACGCGGAGCTGAACGTGATCGTCGTGCCGGCCGAGAACCTGTGGATGTGCAAGCCGTCGAGCTCGTTGAATTCGAACAGGTCAGAGCCGAACGCTGATGTTCTGGCCGCGATCGACGAACGCGCCGTAGGTCTGCATCGTGAAGGTCGAGTCCGTCGCCCCGCCGGTACTCGGATGCCCGTTGACGCCGGTCCACGCGACGCCGCCGGTCCGGCCGCTCCAGAAGCCGAGCGACGACACCCGGACCTCGGCGAGCGTCATGTTGCCGCCGACCTCGCGGATGTAGGCCCGGCCGAAACCCTTGTCGGCGGCCGGGGCCTTAGCTACCCGGTCCCAGCCCCTGATCGTCATCGGGCTCGCCTTCGTGCCGGCGAACCCAGCCTGCCGCCCCACGCCACGATCGAGGTGAACCCGCTGGACGTACTGTCCATGTACAGCACGCGCAGGCTGGGCGAGCCCAGGTCAAGGGTGGCGTTGGTCGAGACGAACACGTTATCGATCAGCAGGGCCGCGTGGTGCTTGAGCATCACCAGCGCCCCGTACTGCGCGAGATTGGCCGCCGTGTACGGCATGCGGGCCGGCCGGCAGCACCAAGGTCGGCAGCGATCCGCTGTACAGGCATAACCTCGGGCTGAAATATGCGCGCGGCGGCATGCAGCAGCACCCTGATCCTCGCGTCCTCGGAGCTGACCAGGCCGCCTCGCGGGCCGGGCTGCCTGCCGGAGGAGAGGCGGCCGGCTGGCGCGGGTCGATCGGCCGGCCACCGTCGGCGGGGCTTGACAGCGCGCGGGGCCTCGGGGCGCATGCAGCAACGTGACCCCGTGGGCCGATTCGCGCGCCACCGGCCTGATGTGCACGTGCAGCGCCGTCAAGATCAGCGGCAGCGTAGCCAGGAGCGCGAACACGCAGAGCGCGATCACCGGTCAGTATGGTCGGCGCCTGCGAGCCTGCGTCTGGGCTCGAGCTGGTGCCGTGCATTCAAGATAGCCCCCCTAGCGCAGCGACGCGGCCGACTGCGCCTCGCCGCCCAGGCTCGACTGGTCAGCACTGCGAGTCAGCCAGCCGTGAACATTCATAGTGAGGAATGCGTAGTCTTCACTGGCAGCGAGATGATGATGGTCATGACCGCGACCAGCGGCAGCAGCCAGATGTCGCCAGGCCGCTCGCGCAGATGCGAGACGCCCCGCAGGCAGCGCCCGGCGAGCAGCCAGGCGACAGCGGCCAGCGCTACGAACGCCTGCGGATGCAGCACCCAGGCGATCAGGTAGGTAACGGCGAATCCCATGGTCAGCGGCGTCAGCATGATCTGGAGCACGCTCAGCTGACAGATGAATGGCTGCCGCCACAGCCATCCTTTCCAAATCGCGGTGCAGTAGGTGCGGTAGGAGTTGCGGCTCCAGCGAAGCCGCTGCTTGAGGAAAGCGCGGCAGGAGTCGGGGAACATCGACTGGGCCCTGGCCGTGGACTGGTAGACGGTCTTGAACCCGGACGCGAGCACGAGCCAGGTCAGCCGGCCGTCATCGCCGGAATCGCAGCGCCTGCCAAGGAAGAACTCATCGACCAGGTGCTCGAGCACAGGCAGGACGACTTCCCGCCGGTAGGCGACCGTCCGTCCGGACAGGCACGCCACCGCGCCGGATCGGGCCTGGGCCCTGACGTAGTCCAGGTAGCGGACGTCGATCATCCAGTTGGCTACCCGCCGCCAGACGCTGCGGCCGGGTGAGTAGGCGTTCTGCCTGGTGCCGACTCCGCCGACCTCGGGATCGGCGAACGGGGCGAGTACCTCGCGGATCAGCCCGGGCATCCAGAAGGTGTCCGAGTCGGACAGCACCAGGATCTTCGAGGTAGCGGCCCTGATGCCGACGCCGAGCGCGGAGCGCTTCCCGGTGTGCGCGAACGGAATGACCATCAGCTTCGGCTCGGTGACGGCCCGCGCCCTGAGCATCGCGATCACCTCGCGGTCCTCAAGGTCAGGAACGACGATCACCTCGGTGGGCTCCTCCGCGAGCCACGAGTCCAGGCAGCGCTGCAGGACTGTCGGGTCCTCGCGGAACGCCGGCACGACGACCGACGTGGTCGCCTGGTAGCCGGGCTCGACCGGCCGGTAGACGCGCGAAAGCGAGAACCTGGTGATCCAGACCGACCACGAGAGCAAGCCGACCACGCCGATGGGCACGTAGTGGTGCAGGTTCGTCCACCAGGAAAGCACCGAGGAATAATGCAGGGCGAGAGCCGCATTGGCGACAGCGAGCATCAAGACCCTTTCCAAGCCGGGCGGGACCTGCTATGCCGCCACAAAGTCCGCGATAACCTTCGCATTTTCGTGCTTTAGCAATCTAGGGCACGATGGTGGTGTATGTGGGCACAGGGCAGCCTACGTAGCTAATCTTTAACCAAACAGCACGCAAGGTGAACGATCAGTGACATCTTGCCACAGACCGAGGTCACACTCAGGTGGCGGGTGTGTCCAGCGTTCTCAATGCGGGCACCGAGGCGCGTCTGCGTCGGATGTCGCGACCTAGATTCACGCATGTCAGGACAGTGGCGATGTTCCGTGATCAACCCCGCGACCAAGATCACGGAAACTAGCCCAGCTTGGGTTCAGCCAGCTGCGGCGGTCAAGCACCCCCACCTGGCTTGGTCCTTGACTCGTCCAGCGAATTCCGTCCACGATAATCCGCGCCTCACCGAGCAATCCGACAGCTTCTACAGCATGCGCAACTGTCCGTGATCAAGCCGTATTTCATGATCACGGCTTCTGCGGCGCCTCAGAGGGCCTGGCGGGCGACGGGGCTGGTCAGACCGGGGTGACGCCTAGCTGGCGGCCTATCAGGCTGCGTGATCTGCTGGCGAGTTGCGAGGCGATCGAGGCGAGCGCTTGCGCCGCCGGAGCTTCAGGCGAGGCGAGCACGATCGGCGTTCCCTCGTCGCCGGCCTCGCGCAGCTTCAGGTCGATCGGTATCTCGCCGAGCATCGGCACGGTCGCGCCGGTCAGCCTGGACAGCGCGCCAGCGACGGCCTGGCCACCGCCCTTGCCGAATACTTCGATCCGCTCATCGCAATGCGGACAGGGCAGGTAGGCCATGTTCTCAATAACGCCGACGACCCGCTGGTGCAGTTGATTGGCGAGCGAGCCTGCCCGCTCGGCGACCTCGGCCGCCGCCACCTGCGGGGTCGTCACCACGATCATCTCGGCCCCGGGCACTAGGTGCCCGGCGGAGATCGCGACGTCGCCAGTGCCTGGCGGGAGGTCGAGCAGGAGCACGTCCAGATCGCCCCAGTACACGTCAGCGAGGAACTGCTGCAGCAGCCGGTGCAGGATCGGCCCGCGCAGCGGCAGCGGCTCGTTGCCCTTCTTGAGCATGCCGCTGGAGATCGCCTTCACGCCGTGGACCACTGGCGGCATGATCATCTGCTCGACTTGCGTGGGGCGGCTCGTGACGCCGAGCATGCGCGGGATCGAATGCCCGTAGATGTCGGCATCGAGCAGTCCGACCTTCTGGCCCGCCGCCGCCAGCGCGACCGCTAGGTTCACGGTGACCGACGACTTGCCCACGCCGCCCTTGCCGCTCGCGATCGCGTACACCTTGGTCAGCGAGGCCGGGTTGGCGAACGGGATCTCCCGCTCGGCCTTGCCGCCGCGCAGCATGCCTTGCAGTTCCTTGCGCTGGTCCTCGCTCATCACGTCGAGTTCGACAGAGATCGCGCGCACGCCTTCGAGTTTGCTGACCGCGCCGCGAACCTCGCGGGTGATCGTGTCGCGCATCGGGCAGCCTGACACTGTCAGGTAGACCTCGACCAGGACGGCGCCGTCGGCTCCGACCTCCACGTTCTTGACCATGCCGAGCTCGGTGATGGGGCGGCGGATCTCCGGGTCGAGCACGCCCGCCAGCGCCTGCGTGACCCGTTCAACGGTCAGCAGGCCAGGTCCGGCGCTTGGTACTGAGGTGGTGGCCATGCGCCCATGCTAGAAGCACCCGCCGACCCCGTCGAACGGCGCGGCATGGATCATCGATCCATGGATAGCGCTGAGCGGCCAAGGAGATCATGCCTGACAGTGCCAGGCAGCAGCGAGAGGTTCCTCGCCAAGGCCAGGGGACTCCCCGCCGACGAGATCATCCTGGACCTGGAAGACGCGGTAGCGCCGGCTGCCAAAGACGAGGCCAGGCGCCTGGTCGCCGCGGCTTTGGCGGCTGGCGACTGGGCCGCCAAACTGCGCGCCGTCCGCGTCAACGACGCTGTCAGCCCGTGGGCATACCGCGACGTGATCGAGGTCGTCGAGCGGGCAGGCGGGCGGCTCGATTCGATTGTCCTGCCCAAGGTCAGCTCGCCAGCCCAGGTGACCTGGCTTGATCTGCTGCTCGGCCAGATCGAGCAACACGCCGGACTGCCCGCCGGAGGGATCGCCATCGAGGCGCAGATCGAGGACGCGGCCGGCCTGGTCGGCCGTCGATCAGATCGCGGTGTCGTCGCCGCGGCTGGCGGCGCTGATCTTCGGCCCGGCTGACTTCATGGCCAGCCTCGGCATGCGGTCGCTGCGGATGGGAGTGCCGCCGCCAGGGTACGCGGGCGGTGACGCCTTCCACTATGCGCACCTGCGGATCCTGGTCGCCGCGAGGGCAGCCGGGCTGCAGGCCATCGACGGCCCCTATGCGGCCATCGGCGACAAAGCCGGCCTGGCCGCGATGGCCGCCAGCGTCGCCTCGCTCGGCTATGACGGCAAGTGGGTCGTACATCCCGACCAGATCGACTCCGGTGAATGCCGCCTTCGCCCCGGACCAGGACAGCTACGACCGGGCCGAGTTGATCATCGACGCCTACCGCCAGGCCGCGGCCGGGCGGCACCAGGGTGCCGTGATGCTCGGCGAGGAAATGATCGACGAGGCGCTCAAGGAAGCTCGCCCTGGTCGCCGCCGCTCGCGGCCGGGCCGCGGCCGCACCAGGACGACCGGTCTCGACCGGGAAAAGGGCCAACTCAGGAGCTAAGAACCATACCCTCAGTGTGATCGCGCGTTTACGAAACGTGTACGCAGAGCATCGTACTTGGGGTGAGACGGCAGCGATCAGCACAAGGATGCGGGCGTGACGCGTTTGGGCCTGTCCTGCCCTAGATGCGGCTGCGCCGCACTACCGCCGAGCGCCTGGTCGAGCAGCTGGCGGTGCGCGGCCCACGGCGAGATCTCCCCGCTCAGGCAGGTGCAGAGCCTGTCCCCGGAAGGGCTGGCCGGCCTGCTGCGCCACGCGGACGTGTCCCGGTCATGCTGCCGTGGCCGCTGCCCGGCGGCTGGCTGGTTACCGGGTTCGCGGCGGTCGGCGATGAGCGGAGCGGCACGCGGGCCTGCGCCGTCGCGCTCTCCGGGCCTAACCCGCTGGGCGGCCCGGCGGAGATGCTGCTGATCTGCGAGGAACTCGGAGTGGGCCTCGGCGCCTACTGCGCCGGGCTCGTCGGGCCTGATCCCGGAGCCGGATTCCCCGCTAGCTCGCCGCACGCCCAGGTCACCTTCGGCCATCACGACTTCCCGCTCTGGAACATCGACTCACCCGGCCGCGCGGCCTTCGTCGGCGAGCTGATGGGCGGCTGGCTGTGGGTACTGCTCTGGCCGGACACCGCGGGAACGCTGCTCGTGGAGTCCCTGCCGCTGCGCGACCTGCGCGACCGAAGCCAGGATCTCGACCTGCCGTTCGGAGCCCGCTCGCCCCGGCTGCCTGGCTGACCGCGGCCCGACCGGCTAGAGTCAGCGCGTGCGCGCTGATTTGCACAGTCACAGCACGGCCTCAGACGGCACCAGGCCCCCAGCCGAAATCATGCGCCGGGCCGCGGCGGCCGGTCTCGACGCGATCGCCCTGACCGACCACGACACGGTAGCCGGGATCGACCAGGCGGCGCGGGCGCTACCGGCCGGGCTCACCCTCGTGCCAGGCATGGAGCTGTCCTGCCGGCGCGACGGGCACAGCGTGCACATGCTCGCTTACCTCTTCGACCCGCTATACACCGAACTCGCGGCCCAGTGCCTCGCCATCAGGCAGAGCCGCGTCACCCGCGCGCGGCAGATGGTCGCCAAGCTGGCTGAGCTAGGCACCGGGGTGACGTGGGAGCAAGTCCGCGCTATCGCCGGCGACGGCGTGGTCGGCCGGCCGCACATCGCCCGGGCGATGCTGCGGGCCGGGGTGATCGGGTCCTTCGACGAGGCTTTCACCGCCGACTGGATCGCACCAGGCGGCCGCGCTCACGTCGCCAGGTACGCCCTCGACCCGGTACACGCGATCAAGCTCGTGCGCGCGGCGGGCGGCGTCTGCGTGCTCGCCCACCCGCTAGCCGGGGCTCGCGGCTGGCGGGCCCCGATGACCTGATCGCGGAGCTGGCCGAAGCCGGACTGGCCGGGGTCGAGGTGGCGCATCCCCAGCACGATCCAGCTGACAGGCGCGCGCTCGCTGATCTGGCCGCCAGACTGGACCTTGTGGCCACCGGCGGCAGTGACGACCACGGCGACCTCACCGGCGACCGGATCGGGTCGGAAACAACCAGCGGCGAGGCGTTCGAGCGGCTCATCGGCGGGGCGGCCGGCGTGCCGGTGATCAGCGCGTGACGAGCCTGCTGTCTGACGTCAAGTTCTTCTGGGAAACGTTCGTCACGCTGGTCGTGATCACCGACCCGCCCGGCGTGGTGCCCGTCTTCCTCGGCATGACGTCGAGCAGGCCCAAGAGCGAGCGGAACCGGCTCGCCTGGCAGGCGGCGGTCGTCGCGCTCGGCGTCATCGTCGCGTTCGCCCTCTTCGGCCGGTCCGTACTCGACTACCTCGGCGTCGAACTGCCCTCGCTGCAGGCGGCCGGCGGCCTTCTGCTGCTCCTGGTCGCGCTTGAACTGCTCACCGGCCGCGCGGCCGAGCCAGCCGACCTTGAGCATGCGCAGGCCAACGTAGCCTTCGTGCCGCTCGGCACGCCGCTGCTCGCCGGCCCAGGCGCGATCGTCGCCACGATGCTCTTCGTCCAGCGAATCGGGTCAGCGGGGTCAGCCGTAGCCTTCGCCGCCGCCATCCTTGCCGTCGTCATGCTGCTCTGGCTCGCGATGCGGTTCTCCGGAGTCGTGCTCAGGGTCCTCAAGGGGTCGGGCGTCGAACTGCTCACCCGGATCGCTGGCCTGCTCCTGTCGGCCATAGCGGTGCAGCTCATCGTCAACGCGGTGCGCGCGCTAATCCGGGCAGGCCTGCACTAGGCGTCACTGGCCCGAGCGCCTTCGCCAGCCCGCGCACCAAAGTGCCATTGGTGTGGCTCCTTTGGAGTGAGCCAACTAGGTGCTGCTGTGTCCGGGAGGGTTCTCATGCTCCGGAAGGAGAGTTGCCGTGTCCGGGAGGGTTCTCGTCCTTGCCGTGGAGGGTTTCCGGGTTCCTGAAGGAGCGTTGTCGCATGAAGGAGAGTTGTCGTCGTATAGTCCGGTCAACTCTCCTAGATGCGGAAACCCTCCTACAGGAACCCGAAAACCCTCCTGCGAGAGCAGCCTCACCCCGAAAGAGCCACACCCAGCCGCCCGACAACCTCCCTGACCTGCTTGGGTTCAGGGGGTCGTGATCACGGAATATGAGCGGGTCATGGTGGCTGCAGCTCTGGCTAGCAAAGTCCAAGATGTGCCGCATAAACGGAGCTTGCTCACTTATCGCGGAAAGCCCGGCACGAGGAAAGGCCGGCACGCGGGGAGCTGCTCAGGTGGCCTCGGCGTCAAACGGGGGCGAGTCATGGATCAGTAGCGAGGACGGGTGATCGTAATGGCCGTTGCTCGCTGCCGGCGACGCGGGATCCAGGGAATCGGCGGTCATCGCACCGCTCGGCCCGGCCCAGCTGAAGTCCTCGTCGTCGAAATCCTCGAGCAGGTGCTTGCGCACGAAGCTCTTGGGGTTGAGATCGGTGAAGTCGAAGTCGCGGAACTCAGGACCCAGGCTCTCAGTGAGGTCAGTCTTAGCCGTCTCGGCCAGTCTGCGCAGGTCACGGAGTGCCTTACCAGCCTGGGCGGCGATCTTCGGCAGCTGATCGGGGCCGAAGATCATCAGGCCGAGCACGCCAAGTATCAAGAGCTTGGTGATGGACAAGTCAAACAAGCTGGCCTCGCGATCCTAGCTAGTGACCTCACCGGTACAGGTCCGCGACTTCCAGAGTAACCGCAGAGCCCGTCCCGGCCTAACCGCTCCCGATATTCGGGTTAGCCAAAGGGGTCGAACCAGGAGGCCATGCGGTGCAGTCCCCGCTCGACGCGCTGCCAGAGACCCGCATCGTGATCGTGCGGCAACTGGGCGACAATGAGGTCCACCGTGCCCTGCGGCGCGTCGGAGATCACCGTGTAGACCACATCGTCGGCCGACCAGGCGAGGCTGCGCTGATCCGGCTCATTGGAGTACACGAGCGTGCCGTGCACCCGGGCCCGCCGCCAGCCTGGCAACCCCCCGGCCAACTCGCCATGCTGCATGAACACCGACACCACGGACAGGCCGTCTGAGTAGGAGGCGTCCACGACGGAGCCCGCTGCCGGTGACCGCCCGGCTGACGCCAACCAACGCCATATTCCCGGCCAGCGTCACCGGCACTGGCCAGCCTTGCCTGCGCAGCCTGGGCAGCTGCGACTTGGTGGACTGCGCGCGCCACGCCTGCGTGACGCGGCCTGGCACCGGGCTCGGGGCGGCTGAACCGAAGTTCAGGTCGACGAACGCTCCCTCGTTCACGAGTTGCCCGCTCGAGTTGAACATCTCCCTGCGCAAGGGCAGGCCCGTCGCGTGGTCAAGCCAGTAGCGCGCCGCCAGGCTCCCGTCGCGCCTGCGCACCGTCACGACCTGAGCCGACCGGCCATCGGCCGCCCCTCGTCCCGTGTACTCGATCAGGTAGTTGGAGCGGAGCAGCTTGAGCATCCAGGATGAGACGCTGAGCACGCCGGCGGCCGCGTGATCAGACGCGGCGGCGCCTGGCCGCCGAATCGATCCGGGCACGCCGTCGCTGTCGGCGCCGCCGGCGTTATCGGCGACCTCCGGCTCACCGGAGGCGTGCCAGACCTGGATGAGGTAAGCGGTCGACTGGCCAGCACCCCACCACGCGACGATCTGCGCGCCCGCGTACGACACGGTGCGGCACGCCGACACGGCCGCGTTCATCAACGTCAGGCCGCGGCGGATTCTTGTCATGCTGACCGGGTAAGGCGCGGATCGCTTGAGCTGATCGCCGGCCCGGGTCGCGACGGACCCCCGGCCGGCATCGGAGCGAGACGGCGCCTGGCCCATCGAAGCGGTGACCAGGACGATCGCTGAGACGGACATAAGCGCGAGTCCGGCCGCCAGGACACCGAACCGCGCGCGACGCCAGTAGAACCAGAGCATCGGCAGCTACGGCGCGTCCAGGCGCATCAGCGCGGTGAAGCCCCCTGGCCGGACCGCGCCAGGCAGGACCGACGCGGGAGCGGATGGCTTGTGCGCCTGTGCGCCGGTTGTCGGCATCTGACCGGTGTCGTAGCTGTGCTGCGTCCAGTAGGAGTCGACGGCCGGCGATACCTTCGGCACGGGATGCTCGGCGGATACTCCGCCGAGCATGAAGGCGAGCATGCCGATCGTCGCAAGCGCCGTGCCCGTCGAACCAGCCGCTACCGGCCAGTTCAGCCAGAAGCGGCGCGCCCTGAGCCCCGTGGCCGACCGCGAGTGCGCCGTCCATTGCGGCCGGCCAGCGGAGACCGCGATCAGCTCCTGATCTGCCCTGGCGCGCTCGATGAGGCGGCCGGCGATGGCATTGTCGGAAGCTGTCTCGCCGAGCGCGGTCATCCTGCGCTTGAGCACCCTGAGCGCGTTCGCCTCCTCCCGGCACGCATCACAGCCGGCAATGTGGTTCAGTACCCGGTCGCGCTCTACGCCATCGAGTTCGCCGTCCACCTGAGCCGACAGCCACCGCCCGAGATGACTCATGCTCAGCTCACCTCGCCAAGCAGCGCCGGGCCTGGATTCGGGGTGCTGGTGACGGGGGCTGCGACGGCGGTGCTCACCGGGGTCACCGCATGGCGGCGCGGCCTGCGGTGCTCAAGCGCGGCCCGCAGCTGAGCCCGGCCGCGGTGGATGCGCGAGCGCACCGTGCCGAGCTTGACGCCGAGAACGTCCGCGATTTCCTCATAGCTCAGGCCCTCGATGTCGCAGAGCACGACCGCCGCGCGATACTCGGGCGGCAAGTCGGCGAGCGCCGCGGCGATATCGACATCCAGGTGCCGGTCATCGAAGGCCTGAGAGGGCGTCGGCTCGGCACCTCGCAGCCTGGCCGCTGTCTCCTCGCCGAGACCCTCGAACCTGATTCGCTGACGGCGCCTGGTCATGTCGAGGAAGAGATTCGTGGTGATCCGATGGAGCCAGCCCTCGAACGTTCCTGGCGTGTAGCTTGGCAGCGACCTGAAAACGCGGACGAACACTTCCTGGGTAAGATCTTCGGCGTCGTGGCTGTTGCCGGTCAACCGGAACGCCAGCCGGTACACCCGGGCCGAATGGTCTCTGACCACCTCTTCCCAAGATGGCGGCGTCCATTGGGCGGCTTGCTCGCTATCCGAACCGGCCGCGTCAACCGACTCAGTCTGCATCGGCCTCCCCTTGTCCTTCGTCCGGTGCCGTCGGTTCGGTCCGTCTCGATCCGTCACCTGGCCGCAATCGGTCAACGTGCGGGAAGCCCAGCCTGTTCCCGCCTCCGGCCGGCGGACGCTAGGCTGCGGCGCGAGGATACTCACCAACGATCCCGGAGGTCATCATCTTCCGCTCAGATGTCACCGAAATCCTCGACGACTTCGTGCCGGAGGACGAGCACCTGCTGCTAGCGCGCAGCAACGCCGAGCAAATGGGCGGCGCCGTGCCGATCTCAGCGGCGACCGGGGCCGCGCTGCGTTTCCTCGCGACCGCGATCGGGGCCAGGGCCGTCGTGGAGATCGGCACCGGCTATGGCACTTCCGGGATCTGGCTGCTCAGGGGCATGCGCGCGGGCTCGGTCCTGACCAGTGTCGATCCAGAGCCGCAGCACCACGCGAAGGCGCGGGCCGTCTTCGCGGCGGCAGGCTTCCCGTCCAGCCGGTACCGGCTGATTAGCGGCCGCGCGCTCGAAGTTCTGCCGAGGCTCGCCGACGGCGCCTATGACCTTGTGTTCTGCGACGCCGACAAGCGCGAGTACCCGGAATACCTGTCGGCAGCGCTGCGCCTGCTGCGGCCTGGCGGCATCATCGCGTTCGACAACGCGCTCTGGCCCGACCAGGCCGCGAATGTGGCTCACAGCGACCCGGACACCGCCGCGATCAGCGAGCTGCGCGAGCAGGTCAGCGCCGACGACAACCTGGTGCCGCTGCTGCTGCCCATCGGCTGCGGGCTGCTGACGGCGGTCAGGCAGGCTGACTAGCGAGCCAGCTGAGCAGTACCCGGGTGCCGAATCCAGTCGCCCCCGCAGTCACCTCGCCGTCGTCAGACAGGCTCCTTGCCGCTCCTGCGATGTCCAGATGCGCCCAGGGGCAGCCGCCGGCGAACTCGCGCAGGAATAGCGCTGCGGTGATGGAGCCCGCACCGCCTTCCCTGGACGCGACATTCGACAGGTCAGCTACGGGCGACTCCAGCATGGCGAGGTACTCGTCAGGGAGCGGCATCCGCCACAGCCGGTCGCCACTGCGCTCTCCGGCGGCGAGCAGCGCCGCGGCCAGCTCATCGCTAGTCGAGTACAGCGCCGCCCTGCTGCCGCCGAGCGCGATCCGGGCCGCGCCGGTCAGCGTCGCCACGTCGACGATCTGATCCGGGGCGAGCTCGGCGACCGCGTACGCTATCGCGTCGGCGAGCACCAGCCGGCCCTCGGCGTCGGTGTTGAGCACCTCCACCGTGCGGCCGCCGAAGTGCGTGATCACGTCGCCAGGACGGAAGGCCGAGCCGGACGGCAGGTTCTCCGCGGCGGCCACCAGGCCGGTGACCCGGTCGGGTACGCCGAGCCTGGCGAGCGCCGACATGGCGGCGATGACGGCGGCACCGCCTGCCATGTCGGTTTTCATTGCCTTCATGCCTTCATTGGGCTTGAGCGAAAGCCCGCCGCTGTCGAAGGTGATGCCCTTGCCCACGAGGACCACGTGCCTGTCGGCGCCTGGTGGCGCGTAGGAAAGCTCGATGAGCCTGGGCGGCCGTGCTGACCCTGATCCCAACCGCCGTGATGCCGCCGAAGCCCTCAGCCGCTAGCTCCTGCTCAGCTCGCACCCTGATAGTCAGCCCGGTGCTCGCCGCCACGTCGGCCGCCGCCTGGGCCAGCCAGGCCGGAGTCTTCCGCAGCGACGGGGTGTTAGCCAGGTCCCTGGTCAGTGCTACGGCGGCGGCGATCGTGACCGCCTGGTCCACCGCCGCAGCCGGATCGGCCAGTTCGGGCGGAACGACCAGTCGCACGACGGACTGCCCCGGCATGACGCCAACATCCGCTGACTTCTCAGAGAACCGGTAAGACCCGAGCAGCACGCCTTCGGCGAAGGCCTGCACCTGCGCTGGCGCCAGGCCGGCGAGCACATCGGCGATCGCTGCCTCACCCGGACGCATCAGCCGGCCAAGCTCGCCGCCTGATCTGCGCAGCGCCGCCGCCGACCTGGTGCCGACTCCGAGGAAGAGCACGCGGGTGAGGGTGCCGTTGTGTCTCGCGACCGCACTGGCGCTCTGCCCGGCCTTGCCGGTCAGCCGCGAGGTCGCGATCACGTCGGCAGCGCTGGCGCCTAGCACGGAATCCAGCGTCTCATCGGCGGCAACCTCGCCGCCCTGGCCGACGGCAACGACTAGCAGGTCCGCCGGTTCCTGATTGCCCTTGCTCCCGGCGAGCAGGTAGCCGCCGGCAGACCCGGGCTCATCCGGCCCCGCGACGCGGACTTCACACGTAACAGGCATCTACCGAATCCGCCCTAACCGACGGCGGTTTCGAGCGCTTTGCTGAGCGCCTTCGCCTCGTCGGGCGTCAACTCCACGACAAGCCGGCCACCGCCTTCGAGCGGCACGCGCATCACGATTCCTCGGCCCTCCTTGGTGACCTCAAGCGGACCGTCACCAGTCCGGGGCTTCATCGCCGCCATCCTGCCTCCCCATCTCACTCGTACACGTCAGCGCACCAGTTGCCAGACCCGAGCTAGCCGCGCCGCCCGGCCACTCGCTTTTCTGCCACCTAGTGCCGTCAAGCCACATCGACATCAATCAGTACCTCTATTATCGGTCAGTTCCTTGGCCTTGGTGGCATCGATCAGCGTTCCGTCGATCGTTAGCGGTTCGCCAGGCACACTTGGGAAGCGTGAACGCGCGATCGGCTCTCTTTGATCTGTACGGTGATCACCTGCTGCCACGGGGCGGCCAGGCGCCGGTCGCGGCGCTTGTCAGGCTGCTCAGCCCGGCGGCGATCTCACCGCCGGCGGTGCGGACCGCGGTTTCCCGCATGGCAAGGCAGGGATGGCTGGCGCCAGTCAGGCTGCCTGAAGGTGCCGGTTACCGCCTGACTCCCCGGGCCGCGCGACGGCTCACCCGGGCCGCCGACCGGATTTACCGGCGCGACGTACCGCCGTGGGATGGCCGGTGGCACGTCGTGGTCATCGACCGCGTCACGGACCGGGCTAGGCGCGACCGTCTCAGGTCGGCGCTCGGGTACCTCGGCTACGCCTGCCTTGACGGCTCGACCTGGATCAGCCCGAGGCCAGCCGACGAGCTTGATCAGGTGATCTCAGGCGAGCAGGTCAGGGCAGAGCGCTTCCTGGCCACTTGCGACGGAGATCCGCGCGGGCTCGCGGCCAGGGCGTGGGATCTCGATGGCATCGCGCACGCTTACGAGCGCTGGATCGCGATCGCCGGCGACATCATCGCCAAGGCCGGCGACGGGCAGCAAGATGAGGCGATTTTCGCCGTGCGGAGCGAACTGGTGCACGAGTGGCGCAAGTTCCTCTTCGTCGACCCGGGGCTGCCAGGTGAATTGCTGCCACCTGGCTGGCCTGGCGCAGCGGCCGCGGAGTTGTTCCACGCTGAGGCTGACCGGCTGATGCCGGCGCGCCGCGCGCTTCGTCGACCGCACACTTGCCACGGCGAACGGACGGCACCGTCAGGCAGTGGCGCCCGGATCGGGATAGCCGGCTCCGAAATCGCCGGGGCCGCCATCACCGGCATCGGCGTCGCCACCCGCTTCCGCTGCCTTGCTGCCGACGAGCAACTCCTCATGCGCGGCCACGATTCGCTCCGTCGCCTCGACCAGGTCACTCACCGAAAGCCGGTCGTAGCTTCCGTCGGGCTCCCGCCACCAGATGGCCTGGCCCTGACACCACACGGTCAGCTTGTGACTGACTGACAGCACGGCCAGGTCCCCGCCAGGCTCGGTCACCGGAACCAGGCCAGTGCCAAGCCCCCGGTCGGTCAGGGCCGCCGCAAGCTCCTCGATCGCCTCGCTGCCGCGCGGCGCCAGTCGCTCGCTTCGGGCGAGTTCGCTGGTGGCCGGCACCCTGAGCGCGAACCAGACGGCCTTGCCTGGCACCTTCCAGACGCCAAGCCGCCCGCGACTCAGGTGATGACCCCACATCCCGGCCGACAAGCCCGCGACCATCTGCAGCCCGCGACCTCGAACCGAGTCGGGACCTGCGGGCACGGCGGCGCCAATCGGAACGGGCTCGCCAGCATCCCAGCCGGGATCAGAGTCGAAGATCTTGCAAACAATTTCCCGGCCAATCGGACCAATAGCGCAAGACCTAACATAAAGCCAAAATTCCGGTATTCCGCTCACGGGGCGATGACCATGGCCACCGTATTCGATGTTGCTGTGAGCGTTCAAAGTGTTGGCCGCGAGTTCGCTCGCCATGGTCACGCCGTCATGGATGAGGTCACCGGGAAGGCCAACCCCGGCCACCGACTCACGGAAGAAGCTCCGCGCGGCGCTCGCGCACGTGCTGTCGAGCGGGAGTGGCCTGACGAAGCACCCGCCGGCGCGGACGCTCGCCTGAGCCATCCCCTCCTTGGGAACCCTGTCGTCAATGACCGTGCCGACTACCGAGTGCGCACGGGCGAGCCGTCCGACCGATGGCGGAAACGACGGACCTTCGGCCAGCGGAGCCGCCATCCATCTCTCCTGGGGCCCGGTATGCCCTGCTGCCCCGTTCCTGGCTGCCTGGCCCGCCGCGTACCGCGTCTGGGTTGCCGTCGGCGGGTGACAGAAACATTCTGGCCCCGCCTTCCCGCGTCGCAGCTTGTATGGACAGATTACGAGTCAATTAGCATCGCGTGCAACGACTCTGCGAGAAATAGCGTCATCGCCTTTTGCCGCTGCCAAGCCGCAGTCCGCGGCTCGCCGTTTCACCTGGTGAGGCGGTCGGCCGCAACGTCCTGGCCGCTGAGATCTCCCACCGGCCAGCAGATGATCAAGGGCCGGCTCGTCGATCCGCCGCCGGTCACGTTATGGAGTTGAAATACTACTCGACGCAATCAATGCGGCAGAAGCAATCGGCAAGATGGTCATCGACTATCCCGCACGCCTGCATCGCCGCGTAAGCCGTGACCGGGCCCGTGAAGCGGAATCCGTGCTTGCGCAGGTGGACGGAGAGCGCCTTGGACGCAGGAGACCACGGCGGGATGTCAGCGGTCGTCCGCGGCGCGGCCACGCCATCGGCGGCGTAACTCCAGATCGTGGCGCCCAGTCCGGCGGGCAACTCGAGTGCCGCCCTGGCGTTGCTGATCGTCGCCTCGATCTTCGCCCGGTTCCGGACGATTCCCTTATCGGCGAGCAGCCTGGCGACGTCCTCGGCGCCGAACCCGGCGACCACCGCCGGATCGAAGCCGCTGAAAGCGGCGCGGAAGTTCTCCCGCTTGCGCAAGATGGTCAGCCAGGACAGGCCCGACTGGAAGCCTTCGAGGCAGAGCCGCTCGAAGATGCCGATGTCATCCTTGACCGGCCGTCCCCATTCCTCATCGTGATAGGCCAGGTTGTCCGGCGGATCCAGGCCCCAGGGGCAGCGCAGCCGCCCGTCAGCACCAGGCAGCGCGCCTCTAGGCTCGCTCATCGCTCTCACCTTGCATCGTGTCGGCTTGCATCGTGTCGGCCGATTCCGTCGCCTGCGCACCGTCACCCGATCCGAGCCGGTGCAACTCACCGCGCAACGCCGCGATCTGCGCATCCCGGGCCGCGAGGAGGTGAGCGGCAGCGGCGAGCGCTTCCGTAGTCGCGTGAACCTGGTAGCCGAGCGGCCCGAGCGGCAGCCGCAGCGTCGCCACGTCGGCGGGAGACCGCAGGTCCACCGTGACGGCCGGGAGATCACGCCTGAACAACGTCAGCTCGCCGCCACGTCCCATCGCGACGACTACGACGCCGCCGAGGATCGCCCCGGCAGCGAGCAAGAGCACCAGGTACACACTGTGAATCGTGCCATGATCCGGCTAATGCCCGCACTCGGGAGGTGGCACTGGGGCCGATCAGGCGTTGACGCCGTGATCGCGCAGTACGTCGTTGAGCTTGGACTTGTCGTGCCGTTTCGCCCTCGGTCAGCCGCTTGAGCACGAGCACGCACGTGCATGCCGAACTCGCCGCCGGGATATTTCCGGTGCGGATGCCGCTGACGCAGACCGACCACGGCGGGACCTCGCCCTTCGGGCAGTTCCTCGCCGGACTCGACATCGATGACGTGGGTGGTCGGCGTCAGGATCGTGCCAGCGCCGAGGACAGGCCCTGTCCTGACTCTCGCGCCCTCGACGACCATCGAGCGCGATCCGACGGTGACCTCATCCTCGATCACGACAGGTACCGCGTTGGGCGGCTCGAGCACCCCGCCGATGCCGACTCCACCGGAAAGATGGACGTTCTTTCCGATCTGGGCACACTGAGCCCACCGTCGCCCAGGTATCCACCATCGTGCCAGAGTCAACGTATGCGCCTATATTCACGAAAGAAGGCATGAGCACGGCGCCGGGCGCTACGTAGGCACCCCAGCGCACGATGGCGCCCGCGACCGCTCGCACGCCCTCCAGGTGCGACGTCAGCGGCACCCGGTCGTGATAGCGGAATTCGCCGACCTGCGACGCCACCATCGGCATGACGCGGAACGCCAGCAAGATAGCCCGCTTGGCGCGCTCGTCAACGAGTACCTTGTCGGTTCGCCGGTCTATCCACGCGACCCGGGCCTCGCCCGATCGATCAGGTCGACGGCGGCGATGATCAGCTTCCTGGCATCCGCGTCCTCTGGCGTCAGCTCAGTGCGGCGTCTCCCAGAGCTCATCGACCTGCGCGGGCACCTTGGTGGCGATGCCGGCCGGGCCGGTGGCTGGTGCGGCAGAACCGTTGTCCATAGCCAGGGAGCCTAGCGACTGGCGACCGGCCAGCTGACAGCGGATTGCCGGCAGATCTATAGGAAACAGGTACCTTCTGATGCGTGGCAGCACATCTCGCTCTGGCCAGGTCGGGGCAGGAGCGGTTCTCCTCATCGCGCAATCGTCGTCGCCGCTCGCGATCGGCCTGTCCGAGCAGACAACGAGCACGCCGGAGATCGGGACCGGCTGCCTTGTCCGCGGCGCCGGCTTCGACGTGCCGCTGAGCACGGGACAGGCAGGCATCGCCTCGACCATCGCCGGCGTAGCCAGCTTCCGTGCGATGCCCGTCCGCGCGGTGACGATCGCCTACGCGACCGCTCTCCAGGAGTCCGACCTGGAGAACCTGCCCTATGGCGACAGGGACTCGGTCGGCGTATTCCAGCAGCGGCCGTCACAAGGCTGGGGCACCAGGGAGGAACTGCTCAACCCGGTGTACGCGACCACCCGGTTCTTCGCCGCGCTCGCCGCGATCCCCGGCTACCAGCGGCTGCCGATCTACCAGGCAGCCCAGGACGTACAACGCAGCGCCGACGGTTCCGCCTACGAGCCAGTACGCCGGCCAGGGCGCAGGCCATGGCCGCGGGTTCGCGGGCTGGCAGGGCAGATCGTCTGGTGCTGGTACGGCGACACCGCGCCAATCATGACTGGCCAGCCACAAGGGGCTCGCTGCCGGCGCGCCGGACCGGCGACTGGCCAGGCCGCGTTCGGCCCGCTGCGGGTCAGCCCGTCGGCGACCCGGTCATGACCGTCCGGGTGCGCGAACCGGACGGCTCGGCTGGTCAGTGGCGCCTGGCTGGTGACCCACGCCGGCGACTACCGGCTCAGCGAAGTCCGCTTCGCCGGATATCAGTGGACCGCCGCGCACGGCCAGCGCGGCTGGGTTAAGACCGCCCAGCCGTCACTGGCCAGCGGCCCAAGCTAACCGTCGCGTTCGGCTGATAGCCTGCGGTCTCTGCGAGCACCTCTGGGGGGCAGTGCCCACGCTCCGGGTCAGCTTCGCGATACTGGTCTGATTCCGCGATACTGAGTCCGGTGCCGTAGGACGGCACCTGGCCGCGGTTGGAAGAGGAGTTCGGTGTGACGTACATCATCGCCCTGCCTTGCGTCGACGTGCTTGACCGGGCGTGCATCGACGAGTGCCCTGTCGATTGCATCTACGAGGGCGAGCGCATGCTCTACATCCACCCAGACGAGTGCGTTGACTGCGGAGCGTGCGAACCGGTCTGCCCAGTTGAAGCCATCTACTACGAGGACGACGTGCCCTCGCAGTGGAAGGACTACTACAAGGTCAACGTCGACTTCTTCGAGGACCTGGGATCGCCAGGCGGCGCCTCGAAGACCGGCAAGATCGGCAAGGACCACCCGGTTGTAGCGGCGCTGCCGCCGCAGGAGACCGAGCACTGACGCCGCCCACTCGACGCCAGTGGCGCGGACCCCGCTGTCTTCGCGCCTGCCCGTTTTCCCCTGGGATCCCTCGCGCCTCGCTAAAGCGATCGCGGCTAAGCACCCAGGCGGAATCGTGGACCTGTCCATCGGCACGCCGGTCGACCCGGTACCCGAGGTAATCCGCAAGCGCGCTGGCCGGCCGCAGCCAACTCCCCCGGCTATCCCGCAGACCAAGGGCACCAGCGAAGCTGCAGGCAGCCGCCGCCGCCGGCTGGCTCGCCCGCCGGCATGGCGTCGAGGTCAGCCCAGACGCGTGCTGCCCGTCAATCGGCACCAAGGAGCTGATCGCCTGGCTGCCCACCCTGCTCGGCTGCGGGCCAGGCGACGCGGTCTGCTTCCCCGAGCTCGCCTATCCGACCTATGACATCGGCGCACGGATGGCGGGCGCGACGGTCGGTACCGACCGACGAACCAGAAAAGATCTTTCAGGGACGAAAGACTTGCGGAACGCGCCGCAAGCGACGCCCAGGTCCGGAGGCCAGTCTCGCCTGGGTCAACTCGCCATCCAATCCGACCGGCCGGATGCCCCGGCCTGGGCGCCTCCGCGAACTGGCGGCCTGGGCCCGGCAGTCGGGGCCGTGCTCGCCAGCGACGAGTGCTACCTCGACCTGGCATTCGACACCGACCCGGTGTCGATCGCTGCATCCCGCACGTCTGCGGGCAGTCCCACGACGGCCTGCTCGGCGGTCTACTCCCTCTCCAAGCGCTCCAACCTGGCCGGCTACCGGGCCGGCTTCGTCACCGGTGACCCCGGCCTGGTCGCCGAATTGCTTGAGGCTGCGCAAGCACGCGGGCATGATCGTCCCGGCGCCCGGTCCAGGCCGCGATGACGGCGGCATTGGCTCGACGACGACCACGCCGGCGAGCAGCACGCCAGGTACGCGCGGCGCCGCGACCAGCTGCTGCGCCCCGCGCTCGAGGCGGCGGGCTGGGTGGTCAGCCACTCCGAAGCCGGACTGTACCTGTGGGCCAGTCACCCGGACAAGGACTGCTGGGAGTCGGTCGGCTACCTCGCGGGATCGGCATCCTGGTCTCGCCCGGCGCCTTCTACGGCACGGCGGGCAGCCAGCACGTCCGAGTCGCCCTCACCGCCGACCGACGAACGGATCAGCGCCGCCGCCGCCCGGCTGGCCGAGCTGGCCTGCATAGCGGGCGCCCTCGCGGCCACCAGCACGCACCAGCAAGACCGGCGGCGCTCCCCGCGGCCCAGCGTTTCACAACGATGGCGCGATAGCGCTAGCGTGGACACAACGATGGCGCCAGCGGGCGCGCGAGCTGCACAATAAATAGCCGCAGACGGCGCATCTACGCAACGAATCGCCGGTGATGCGCATGAGCCAGGTGGGTCCATTGCGCCGTTGCGCTTCTAGGCTTGTGCTCATCTGCAACCTGGAGGGCGCGATGACGCCGATCGGCACCCAGCACCGCGTAGTCGACGCACGCCAGGACCTATCTGATGTGCCCGCCTGACTACTTCACGGTGCAATACGCGATCAACCCGTGGATGAACCCGGACGACCCGGTTGACCTCGACCTGGCCGGCAGCAGTGGCGGCAGCTCAAGGCAGCCTATACCGCCTGGGTCACACGGTGCGGACTATCGACCCCGGCCCGGCCTGCCCGACATGGTCTTCGCGGCCAACGGCGCGACCGTGATCGACGGCAAGGTGCTGGGCGCCAGCTTCAAGTTCGCCGAGCGCCATCCAGAGGCCTCGCCTACATGGACTGGTTCCGGCGCGCGGGCTACCAGGTAGCCGAGCCGTCTGCGGATCAACGAAGGCGAAGGTGACATCGTCTACACCGGCCGGCGCGATCATCGCCGGTCACGGCTTCCGCACCGATCCAGACAGCAAGGACGAGGACTCGAAGATCTATTCGGCCTCCCCGTGATCAGCGTCAAGCTGGTCGATCCGAAGTTCTATCACCTGGATACCGCCATGGCCGTGCTCGACGACAACACCGCCGCCTATTACCCGGCCGCATTCGACGAGGCCGCCAGGACGCGCTCATGCGCACTTCGCTGAGCTAATCGAAGCCAAGGACGAAGACGCCGAGGTACTGGGCCTCAACGCGCTGAGCGACGACAGCACGTGGTGATGCCCGCACAAGCGCGCGGGCTCGCCGAGCAGATCAGCGCTGCCGGTTTCATCCTAGTACCGGTTGATCTGTCCGAGTTCAAGAAGTCGGGCGGCGGCCCTAAGTGCTGCACGCTTGGAACTCAGGTAAACGGAAGGTAGCGCCACACACTGTCGGCCAACCACATGTCTTCGGCGAGAGCTCAGCGCCCAGGCAGACCCGCACAGCGCGCATAACTACCACCCGCTTGCCCGTCGTGATCGAACCGAGGCCGAAGGCGCCTGGGTGACCGACGTCGAAGGCCGCCGTTACCTTGACCTGCTCGCCGCCTACTCGGCGATCAACTTCGGTCACCGGCACCCGCGCCTCGTCGCCGCCGCCCAGCGTCAGCTCGAGCGGGTCACGCTGGTCAGCCGGGCGTTCCAGCACGACCAGTTCGGCCCGTTCTGCGCCGAACTCGCCGCGATGGCCGGCATGGAAATGGTCCTCCCGATGAATACCGGCGCCGAAGGCGTCGAGACCGCCATCAAGACGGCCCGCAAGTGGGGCTATGAGGTCAAGGGCGTCCCGGCCGACGAAGCGGTGATCATCGCCTTCGACGGCAACTTCCACGGCCGCACGGTCACGATCGTGAGCTTCTCAACCGACCCGGATGCCAGAGGACTCCTACGGCCCGTACACGCCTGGATTCCGCATCCTGCCTTACGGCGACGCCGATGCCCTCGCAGCCGCGATGGACGACCAGCGTCGTCGGCGTGCTCGTCGAGCCGATCCAGGGCGAGGCCGGGCGTGGTCGTGCCGCCCGCCGGCTTCCTTCGCCAGGTGCGCGAGCTGTGCACTCGAGTACGGCGCGCTGATGCTCGCCGACGAGATCCAGTCCGGTCTCGGCCGGACCGGCACCACTTTCGCCTGCGAGCACGAGGACGTCGTGCCCGACTGTACATCCTCGGCAAGGCGCTCGGCGGCGGCATCGTGCCGATCTCGGCTGTCGTCTCGTCCTCGGCGATCCTCGGAGTATTCAAGCCCGGCCAGCACGGCTCAACCTTCGGCGGCAATCCCGCTCGCCTGCGCCATCGCCCGCGAAGTCATCGCCATGCTGAACACGGGCGAGTTCCAGGAGCAGTCGGCCAAGCTCGGCACCCACCTGCACGACCGGCTGAACGCGCTCCCGGCCAGCGTCGTCCGCGAGGTACGGGCCGCGGCCTGTGGGCCGGAGTCGAGTTCACCGAGCTGAACGGCCGCGAGGTCTCCGAACGCCTGATGGCAGCCGGGGTACTCGCCAAGGACACCCACGGCAGCACGATCAGGCTCGCCCCCCACTGGTAATCTCCAAGGAAGACCTCGACTGGGCCCTAGACCAACTCGAATCCGTCATCAGGTAACCCGCCAAGCCGCAGGAAGCTGACAAGCTGCCCGCAAGCGGAACCACCGAGCCGCCTGCGCCGTTAGCTACGGTATGGCGTGGTTAGGCCTTGCCCGGTGGTATGTCCTGCCGGTAGCCGTCTTGTCGATAGCTGGCTGCACGACGGGCAATCACGCGCGCTCCGCCCCGGCCCCCAAGACGGCCACCGCAGCCGCCAGCCAGTGGCAGACCGTCAGTTACCGAGGCGTCCAAGTGCGGGTGCCCGCCACCTGGCCAGTGCTCGGCGGGCTGAATGTCGATCCATGCCGCCCGTTCCCGGCCACGCCGGAAGTCTTCCTGGGGCGGCCAGGCGACTCCCCGTCCTGCCCGGCCCTGCCCGCGCGCCTGGTGCCGAGCCGTGCTGGGGTGTGGCTCCAGCCAGGCACCTTGCCCTCGGAAGCAAAGCCGGTCACCGTCTCCCCGGGAACGGTCGTGTCCGCGCTTGCGCAGCCACGAGTGGGGCACATCGAGTCTTTCTGGTTTCACCGCGTCTACGTCATCATCGGGATCGGTCCTCATCCGGGCGTAGCCCGCGCGATCCTCCGGTCGCTCGCCTACCAGCGCGGAGCCCCCGACAGCAGGGCGGCCCGGGCATGTCCTCTCGGCGCCCATCCCCTGATGCCGGCACCACAGCGACTCGCCAAGCCGGTAGTGCTCAAGCAAAGCGACCTCCGCCTCGATCCGCCGCCGCCCTCGGATCGGGCGATAACGCCGGCAGTCAGGGCCTGGCGGCAGAGCGGACCGAAGTCGGCGTTCGCGGTCTACTTTCTCCGTCTGGCGATTTACTCAGCCCTGCGCCCGGCCCGCCAGAACGCCGACAGCTCATCGATGCCGCTCGATCACGGCGTGCTGGCATGGGTCATCTACTCCCGCCCGCGAACTGCCCTGGACGGGCCATGCCGCGGTCTGGGACTGGTCGCCTTCAACGCCCGCACTGGCCAGCGGATCGTCTCCGCCACCTACGCCCCGGGACCATAAGCGCGGCCCCGCGCCCCAGTGCCCACGCGAGAGCCGCTGCCCATGCCGGAACCGGCGCCAAGACCGGTGCTGGTGGTGCGAGCGGGGCGCATATGCCCTAAGTGGCGACTGGGAGGTTCGCCAGAACGGCCGGCCGCGCATGGATGCGCGATTTGATGTTGGATCTTGGGTGTCGATTCGCTCATCGATGTTGCCGTTGGCTTATTGGGTTCAAGTGGCGGGGCTGGCAGTGCAGGGTGACGTGGCCGCGCCGTCCAAACTGACCAGCGCTAGTCTCCGTGATCATGGTCGGGGGCGTGATCACGGATATTTGTGCAGGTCATGGAGGCTGTCGGGTGGCCTCTTCCTTGATTCCGTCAAGCGGGTTTCGTTGCCCGGCCTGGCGTGCCGGGCGGCGTGAGCAACGTGGCCCTCCCTGTTGCTGTGGCGGGCCGCAGAGGGCGTGAGCAACGTGGCCCTGCCTGTTGTCGTCCCGAGAGCATCAGGGCGGGCCGCGTTGGTCTGTAAGAGACCTCAGGTTGGCGGGCGGCAGCTCCGGCCGGAGGCCGGATCTGGTTTTGGCTGGCCGGGCGGCGGTTTTCCGCCCGGCCAGCCAGGGTTTCGGGGTCAGGCGGCGGGTCCGGGGGTGTGGCGGGCGTGCGGGAATGCCGGGCGGCGCTGGGGCCAGTCCGGTGGGGCTGGGTGTGCGGGGGCTGGGTGTGCGGGGGGCTGGGTGTGCGGGGTTAGGCGGCGGCGGGGGTGAGCTCGCCGGTGTCGGGGTTGATGGTGGCGAGGGTGACGTGGTAGCCGAGGCGTTCCAGGCTGCGGATATGGCTGGACTTCTGGCGGGCGGGGTCACGGCGGTCGTAGTAATCGGCGCCGAGTTCGGCGTAGGTGGCGCCGGGGTCGGCGAGCACGTGGTAGATGATGGTGAGCATGGTGTTGCCGGTGGCGACGAGTGCTTTCTTCTTGGGCATGCGGCGGATCAGCCTTTTGTACCTGGCTGCGGCGAAGGCGTCGGTGCGCAGGGAGCCGATGACGGCTTCGCTGATGGCGGCGGACAGGTAGGGGTTGCCGTCGCCGGTGGCGTGCCGGCCCTTGCGCCGGCCGGCGGACTCGCGGACCTGGGGGCACAGTTTGGCCCAGGACACCAGGTGCGCGGAGGTGGGGAAGACGGCCATGTTCGCCCCGATCTCGGCGATGACGTCCTCGGCGGTGCGGCGGGCGATCCCGGGGATCTGGTCGATCCGGGTGATCTCGTCCTCGAACGTGGCGCACAGGACCGCGATCTCGGCGTCCAGTTCCTCGACCTGGGTGGTGTAGTAGTCCAGGGTGCCCAGCATCCGGCGCAGCAGCCGGGCCAGGGCGGGGGTGAAGAACGTGCAGTCCAGCGCCTCTTCGAGCCGGCCGGTCTTGGCTTTCATCGATCCCCGCGCGTGCGCGGCGAGGACCCGCGGGTCGGTGACCCCGGCGGCCAGCGAGTCCAGCATGGCCCGCCCCGAGACGCCGTGGATGTCGCTGATCACCGAGGACAGCTTCAGGTGCCCGTCCTCCAGCAGTCCCTCGACCCGGTTCTTCTCCGCGGTGCGGGCCTGGATCAGCTTGCGCCGGTACCGGGTGTGCTCGCGCAGCACCCGGATCTCCTCAGGCGGCACGAAACTGGACCGCACCCACCCGTTCTCGGTGATCCTCGCCAGCCACAGCGCATCGGCCTTGTCCGTTTTCGGCCGTCCCGGCTGCGCCTTGACCTGCCGCGAGTTATACAGCAGGCACTCAAACCCCCGCCGCTCCAGCGTGAAGAACACCGGCTTCCAGTAATCCCCCGTGGACTCCATCCCCACCCGGGTCACCTGATGGCTGTCCAGCCAGTCCGCCAGTTCCTCCAGCTCGGCACGGGTCGTGCCGGACTCGCGGACCTCCTGCATCCGCCGCCCGCCCGGCCCCGGCAGCCGCACCGCCGCCGCCACCCCGGCCTTGCCGATATCGATCCCCGCCGCCCGCTCAGCGAACAACGGCTCGGCCTCGACAATCTCCATCTGCTGCTCCTAACATCAGTCACGGGTAACACCGCGGCCGTCCGCAGGAGCACAGGACGAACAAGCCAAATTTGGTCTGCGGGCTCGAAGCACCAATCACCAGCCCTGCACCAAGCTCCCGGCGTCAGGTTGCTGTCCGGGGTCACGCCCCCAAGCGCGGACGACGTCAGCGGACGGCCGCAACCCCCAATAAACCACCCCAGCGCCAAGCGGCGAGGCAGCCCCGGCAAACATTTACACCCACGCACCAGCGCCGGGGTCAGCCGGCACGGATGGTTGCTGTTGCCGGATGGCCGCAACAACAACGTGGCCCTCCCTGATGCTGTCCCGGCCCCCCGGCCGCGTCGCCGCGCCAGTTCAACGAGTCATCCGACAGCCTCCATGGCAAGTGTGATGTTCCGTGATCACGCTCGCGATCATGATCCAATGCCGCTTAGCTTATTTTGATCATGCGCTGACCTGCATGTTCCGGCCCGGGCTAAAGCGCTCAGGCAGGCGCCTGCCCCTGGCGGACCGAGCCCGGCAACATGGGTGCGCGAATCGACACCCGATCCGGAACATCAATAGCCGCATTCATGTGGCCGCGCCCGGGCACCAGAAGCCACACCAGGAACTGTCACCTCACCCGCGACATGAGCACTACCGCGGGCGGCTTGCCAGGCCGCATTTCCGCTGCGGCACATCAATTCCAAGATCAACTTAGGCTAAATGGCATTGGATCATGATCACGGAAAACTGGCCGGGCCGGCCCTGTCGGACAGGCACCCCGCCTGGCACAGGCCGCACCACCCGCCTCCAGCGCCTCACACTCACCACGCAGCCGGAGCCTCCAATAGACCAACAGGGTCATCGATGTTGCCGGGTTCCCGCCACCACGCCCCAACGAACTGACTCCATCGACTCAAGCCGTTCCAAAACGTGTTGCTACCACTGGTAGCATGGCTTGCGTGGCTGCAAAGAAACCCCAACCAGGTGACCACGAGCACGAGCACGTGACGCCCGAACTCAGCGTGCTTGAGCAGGCGCTGAGGCAGGCACTCGAATCGGTTCCCCGCGACCAGGTAGTGAAGTGCGTCATGTCAGTACTCCCGGCAACCGTCTTCATAGACGAAAGCGCCCGCCTGCACGGCGGCCGGGTGCGCAAGGTGAGCGTCTCCATGCCCGAGGAGCTGGCCGAAGCGGTCAGAGCCCGCACCGGCTCAGGCGGCTTCAGCCGATACGTAACTGAGGCCGTGGACCGCGAGATCAGACACGATCTACTCGGCGAGTTGATCGATGAACTCGAAGCGATTCACGGCCCGGTCCCACAGGAACTTCTCGACGAAGCGAGGCGTGAGTGGCCGGACTACGAAGCAGAATAGGCGGCACGTTGGTCCTCGATGCCGAGGGCCTAGTCAAGCTATCCAATGGTCACCCAGTCGCGTTGTCCCGGGCCAAGGCGGCATACGCCCGGAACGCCATCGTCGTGACGGCGGCCACCACTCTCACAGAGGTGCTCAGAGGGGGGCACCGAGATGCGCCAATACACCGCGCACTGCGCAAGATGAAAGTTATCGCCATCGACAACGAGCAAGCCCGTGCGGCCGGCGAACTCCTCGGCCGCGTAGGGATGTCTGGGCACCGCTGTGCGCTAGATGCGTTGCTCGCTACGATCGCCCTTGCCCAACCTAGGCCAATCGTGATGCTCACCAGCGATACGACCGATATGGCCAGGCTGACAGCGGAACCAGAGAGGCCCGCGAGGGAGAGGATCCTGATTGTACGCGTGTAAATGCACCTGCACCCGAGTGCGCGTATCGATGCCGGAAGAGCTAATAACTGCTGTGCGCGAGTACACCGGGGCTGACCGATTCAGCGACTACGTGACGTCCGCTGTGGCGGAGAGATTAAGGCAGGAATTCCTCGACGAGTTGTCGGCCGAACTTGAGGCACAGTTTGGCCCGTTTTCCCAAAAGGAGATCGATGAAGCAGCCAAGGCATGGTCGAACTATGAGCCGGACGAGGACGAGGCCGTAGCGGGCTAGGCCTGGACGCGGACCGCGGCTAGTGCGCCCGGCGGGGCGGCGCATATGGTTCCGGATGTGACCGTTCTTGCCAGCACGCTGGACACCGGCAGCGCCCAGTATCAGGCGCGCCGCGCGGCGATGCTGGCCAAGCTGGATGAACTCAATCAAGAGCACGCCAAGGCCATCGCGGGCGGCGGCCCCAAGTACGTCAAGCGGCATCGCGACCGGGGGAAGCTCACGGTCCGGGAGCGGGTCGAGCTGCTGGTCGACCCCGACTCGCCCCTGCTCGAGCTATCCGCCCTCGCCGGCTACGGCACCGGCTTTCCCGTCGGCGGCAGCGGGGTCACCGCGATCGGCATCATCGAGGGCACGGCCTGCGTGATCAGCGCCAGCGACCCGACGGTGCGGGGCGGGTCGACGAACCCCTGGTCGCTGCGCAAGTCGATGAGGGCCATGCAGATCGCCATCGAGAACCGCCTGCCCCTCGTCAACCTCGTCGAATCCGGCGGCGCCGACCTGCCGACTCAGAAAGAGATCTTCATCCCGGGCGGGCAGATCTTCCGCGACCTGACCCGGATGTCGGCGGCTGGAATCCCGACGATCGCGATCGTCTTCGGCAATTCCACTGCTGGCGGCGCCTACGTGCCCGGCCTGAGCGACTACGTCGTCATGATCGGCGGAAGATCCAAGGTGTTCCTCGCCGGGCCGCCGCTGGTCAAGATGGCGACCGGCGAGGACTCAGATGACGAGTCGCTGGGCGGCGCCAGCATGCACGCGCGGCAGTCGGGCCTCGCGGACTTCCTCGCCGAGGACGAGCACGACGCGCTGCGCATCGGCCGGTCGATCATCGCCAGGCTGCACTGGCACCGGCCCCGGCACCCCCAAGCCCATCATGCCGACCCCGCCAGCCCCCGCTACGACGAGGAAGAACTGCTCGGCATCGTGCCCGAGGACCTGAAGATCCCGTTCGACCCGCGCGAGGTCATCGCCAGGATCGCCGACGGGTCGGACTTCGACGAGTTCAAGCCGCTCTACGGCCCCAGCCTGGTCACCGGCTGGGCCGACGTGCACGGCCACCCGATCGGCATACTCGCGAACGCGCGGGGCGTCCTGTTCAGCGCGGAGTCGCAGAAGGCCGCCCAGTTCATCCAGCTTGCCAACCAGACCGGCACGCCGCTGCTTTTCCTCCAGAACACGACCGGGTACATGGTCGGCGCCAGCTACGAGCAGCAGGGCATCATCAAGCACGGCGCGATGATGATCAACGCGGTCTCCAACAGCAGGGTGCCGCACCTGACCATCGTCCTGGGCGCCTCTTACGGCGCGGGGAATTACGGCATGTGCGGACGCGCCTACGACCCGAGGTTCCTCTTCGCCTGGCCGAGCGCCAAGTCGGCGGTGATGGGCCCGGCCCAGCTCGCGGGCGTGCTGTCGATCGTCAGCCGCCAGTCGGCCGCCGCCAGGGGCGAGCCGTTCGACGAGGCGGCGGACGCGGCGATGCGGTCCGTGGTCGAAGATCAGATCGAGGCAGAGTCGCATCCCTTCGTCCTGTCGGGGCGGCTCTATGACGACGGCGTGATCGACCCGCGCGACACCCGGGCGGTCCTCGGCTTGTGCCTGGCGGCGATCACCTCGGCACCAGGCCCGGCGACCGGCCCAGAGCAACAGCCGGCCTTCGCCGCCGGACCAGCGGGCGCGAGCCGTTTCGGCATATTCAGGATGTGAGCGACCCGCGAGCCAAAGGGCTCGGTGCCGCCTGGACTGAGGAGGGAGGAACGAAGTGACGAGCGACGAGGGAAGGCGGCACCTTTCAGGAGCCCGGAGGCGAGCGGGGCAAACACAGCCACAGATCAAGCACCTGCTCGTGGCCAACCGGGGCGAAGTCGCCCGGCGGGTCTTCCGCACCTGCCGCCAGCTGGGCATCGGCACGGTGGCGGTCTTCTCCGACCCGGACGCCGGCTCGCCGCACGTCGCCGAGGCCGACCTCGCCGTGCGCCTCCCCGGCGCGGCCTCGGCGCAGACTTACCTGAACGCCGAGGCCCTGATCGCGGCGGCGCGAGCCGCCGGCGCCGATGCCGTGCACCCCGGCTACGGGTTCTTGTCCGAAGACCCCGGGTTCGCCCGGCGGGTGCTGGCGGCCGGCTTGCTGTGGGTGGGGCCGCCGCCGGAGGCGATGTCGGCGATGGGGCGCAAGATTCAGGCGAGGGAAAGGGCTGTGGAGGCTGGACTCCCCGTTCTCAGCGAACTCGACCCGGGGGCAGTCACCGAGTTCCCCGTCCTGGTGAAGGCATCGGCGGGCGGCGGCGGCCGGGGCATGCGGGCGGTGCACAGCCCCGCCGAGCTTGATGCCGCGATCGAGTCGGCCAGCCGGGAGGCGCTGTCGGCGTTCGGGGACGGCACCGTGTTCTGCGAGCCGCTGCTGACCGGGGCCAGGCACATCGAGGTGCAGGTGCTGGCCGACCAGCTAGGCACGGTCTGGGCTCTGGCCGAACGCGACTGCTCCACCCAGCGTCGTTACGCCAAGGTGATCGAGGAAACCCCGTCTCCCGCCGTCGGCCCGGAGCTGCGGTCGCGGCTGCTCACCGCCGCGACCGCGCTGACGAAGGCCGTGGGCTACGTCAGCGCGGGAACGGTGGAATTCCTGGTCGGCGGCGCGGGCACCGGCCGGGAGGATGAGTTCTACTTCCTTGAGTTCAACACCAGGCTCCAGGTCGAGCACCCGGTCACCGAGTGCGTGCATGGCCTTGACCTGGTCGCCCTGCAGCTGGCGATCGCTGAGGGCCAGGCATTGCCCGCCGAGCCGCCCCCGGCCCGCGGCCACGCGATCGAGGCCAGGCTCTACGCGGAGGACCCGGCGCAGGGTTTCCGGCCATCGGCCGGCCAGGTCCGCGCCTTCGCCGTGCCCGGCGTCGACGGCGAGTTCGGGCTGCCGCCGGGGCCGGCTCAGGGGCCGCCGCGCGGGCCGTTGCTGCGGCTCGACGCCGGCGTCGTGCCCGGGTCCGAGGTCAGCCCGCACTACGACGCGATGCTCGCCAAGGTGATCACCTGGGCGCCTGACCGGCCGGCCGCCATCCGGCGGCTCGCCGCTAGCCTCGCCGGCGCCACTATCGCCGGCCCGGCGACCAACCGCGACCTCCTTGTCAGCGTGCTGCGCAACCCGGCGTTCGCCGCTCACGGCGCTGACACCTCGCTGCTCGACGGCTACGACTACGAGGGCCTGGTGCCCGGCCAGCGCGCCTGCCAGCTAGCGGCGGCAGCCGCGACCGCCGCCATCGCGGCGGCGAACCGGCGTGACGCCCCGATCGCGGGCGGGGTGCCTGGCGGCTTCCGGAACGTGCCGAGCCAGCCCCAGCGCACCTCGTTCACCGGCCCGCACGGCCGCATCGACGTCAGCTACAGCTGGCACCGGCACGGGATCGTCATCAGCGGGGCGGGCAGCGATGACGGCGCGGGCGGCACAGTGCCCGAACCGCAAGCGCCGGGGCACGCCGCGCCTGCCGTCGCGCCGCTAGCCACAGTGATCACCGCCACCGCTGATCGCGTCGAGCTTGAGGTCGCGGGCGTTCGCAGCCGCTCTACGGTCACGCGGGCCGGCCGCGAAATCTGGGTCGGGTCGGCGCACGGCTCGGTCAGGCTGACGTTGCTTGAGCGGCTGCCAGTGCCTGAGCGGGCCGCCGACCCCGGCTCGCTCCTCGCCCCGATGCCCGGCAGCGTGACCAAGATCGCCGCCGCGCCGGGCGACACGGTCGCCGCCGGCCAGGTCGTGCTCGTCGTCGAGGCCATGAAGATGGAGCATGAGATCACCGCGCCTGCTAGCGGCGTCCTGACCGAGCTGCGAGTCAGCCAGGGAACGCAGGTCAGCGCCGGTGACGTGCTCGCGGTCGTGCGAGCTGACCAGACCGAAGGAGCGACTTGACCGACACCGAGCACGCCGAACTCGTCCGCACCGAGACCTCGAACAGCGTGCGGACCATCACGCTCGACTCGCCCCGGAACGCCAACGCGCTGTCCACCAGGCTGCTGGCCCAGTTGCGGGCGGCGGTAGACAATGCGATGGCGGATCAAGGAGTCCGGGTGGTCGTGCTGACGGGTTCCGGGCGGGTGTTCTGCGCTGGCGCCGACCTGACCGAGGCCCGCACTAATCCCGCCGCCGCCACGCCACTGATGGCGGGAATCATCGAGCAAATCTGGGCTAGCGCCAAGCCGGTCATCTGCCGGGTCAACGGCGCCGCGCGGGCCGGCGGCATCGGCCTGATCGCGGCCTGCGACCTCGCGATCGCCGCCGAGCAGGCCACGTTCGCGTTCAGCGAGGTGCGGATCGGCGTGGTGCCCGCGATCATCTCGGTGCCCTGCCTGCGCCGGATGCCGTCAAGGGCGGCCGCCGAGTACTTCCTGACCGGCGCGGTCTTCCAGGCCAGGCGCGCGGTCGAGATCGGCCTGCTGACCAGGGCGGTGGAGGCGGAGGCCTTGGACGCCGAGACCGACCAGTACGCCGAGTTGCTGCTGCGCGCGGCGCCCGGCGCGCTGGCCGCCACCAAGAACGTGCTGCGCGAGGTCCTGGCGGACGGCGTGCCCGACGGGCTGGCGAAGATGGCCGAGCTGTCCGGCAGGTTCTTCGGCTCGGCCGAGGCCCGCGAGGGCATGGCCGCCTTCGCGGAGAAACGCGACCCGTCCTGGGTCATCGCCGCCCCGCCAGGGGACTGAGCGGTGCCGACAGTACCCGGGCCAGGCGTGCTGCGGATCGCGAACTGCAGCGGGTTCTACGGCGACCGGCTGTCGGCGGCCCGCGAGATGGTCGAAGGCGGGCCGATCGACGTCCTCACCGGGGACTGGCTCGCCGAGCTGACCATGCTGCTGCTCGGCAAGGCGATGCTCAGCGGCCGGCCCGGATACGCCAGGACATTCCTGACCCAGCTGGAGCAGGTGCTCCCCGCCTGCCTCGAGCGCGGCATCAAGATCGTCGCCAACGCGGGCGGGCTGGATCCTGCGGGCTGCGCCGCCGCCGTGTCCGAGCTCGCCCGGCGCGCGGGCATCACGCCGGTCATCGCGCACGTCACGGGCGACGACCTGCTGCCCAGGCTCCCTGACCTGCTCGCCGGCGGCCACCCGCTCGCCAATCTCGACACCGGCGAGCGCCTCGCCGACCTCGGGGTGACGCCGCTCACCGCGCACGCCTATCTCGGCGGCCTGCCGATCGCCAGGGCGCTGCGGGCCGGGGCCGACGTGGTGATCACCGGCCGGGTCACCGACGCGGCCCTGGTAGTCGGGCCGGGGATGTGGCGGTTCGGGTGGACGGGCGATGACCTGGACGCGCTGGCCGGCGCCGTCGTGGCCGGTCATGTCATCGAGTGCGGCTGCCAGGCGACCGGGGGCAACTACTCGTTTTTCGGCGAGGTCCCCGACCTGGCGCACGCCGGCTTCCCGCTGGCCGAGCTCGCCGCTGACGGTTCGGCAGTCATCACGAAACATCCGGGTACCGGCGGTCTGGTCAGCGTCGGCACCGTGACCGCGCAGCTTCTCTACGAAATCGGCTCACCTAGATACGTCAATCCCGATGTTATAGCTGCTTTCCACACGATCGAAGTTTCCCAGGCCGGGCCTGACCGGGTTCTGCTCGCCGGGACGAAAGGCGAGCCGCCGCCGGCGGACCTGAAGGTCGCGCTGAACTACGCGGGCGGTTACCGGAACTCGATGGTGCTGGTGCTCGAAGGGCTCGACGTCCAGGGCAAGGCCCGGCTCGCCGAGGAGGCGATCTGGGCCCGGATCGACGGCGGCAAGGCGAGTTTCGACGCGGTCGACGTCGACCTCGTGGGCGCCGATCCCGCGCTGCTCCGGATCTCGGTGCTTGACGGGGACAAGGCGAAGGCGGGGCGGGCGTTCTCGGCGGCGGTGGTCGAAACCGGGCTGGCAAGCTACCCGGGGTTCTACGCGCTGACGCCGCCCGGCGACGCGTCAGCTTACGGCGTGTACTGGCCGACGCTGGTGCCCGCCGACCTGGTGACCACGCAGGTCGTGATCGACGGCACGCCGGTGTGGACCGGCCCTGCGCGAGTCACGCCAACCACCGCCCCGCCCGACCAGCCCGCCGCGCCAGCAACTCCAGCCCTGGCAGCCACCCTGACCCCACCAGCACCCAGGTCAGCGGCCTCCGCGAAACGGATGCCCCTGGGGGTGATCGCGGGCGCGCGGTCCGGAGACAAGGGCGGCAACGCCAACCTCGGGGTCTGGGTGCGGACGCGGGCTGAATTCGGGTGGCTGGAGCAGTACCTGACTTCCGGGCGACTCGCTGAGCTGCTGCCTTCGGTCGCGGGCTTGCCGATCGAGCGGTACGTGCTGCCCAACCTGCTCGCCCTGAACTTCGTGATCACCGGCCTGCTCGGCCGGGGCGTAGCCGCCAGCACCCGGCTTGACCCCCAGGCCAAGTCACTCGGCGAGGAACTCCGCGCCGCGCCCGCCGACATCCCCGAAAGCCTGCTAAGTACCGAGCGCACCCAGGTACCGGTCAGCCCGGGCGCGGGCCCGCCGGATCCATAGGCCCAGCGCTGTCACATGCCCTTTCGGCGTGAGCCAGCTGCGTGGTGCCGTGTCCGGGAGGGTTTTCGTCCCCCGGGAGGAGAGTTGTCGTGTCCGGGAGGGTTCTCGTTCTTACCGTGGAGGGTTTCCGGGTTCCTGGAGGAGCGTTGTCGCATGAAGGAGGGTTGTCGTCGTATAGCCCGGTCAACTCTCCTAGATGCGGAAACCCTCCTAGAGGAACCCGAAAACCCTCCTGCGAGAACAGCCTCGCCCCGAAGAGCCGCACGCTTGCGACATTGCTGGCGCGGCAGCACCACCGCTGCTGGGCCTGTTGGCGGCGCCGCACGACCGTACGTCAGCGCCCGGGCACGCTCCCCGAGCCGGGCGATGACGTACGGGTCGCCGCCGGACGGCACGGCGCCGTGGAGGCGCCGCGCTGTCACTTGGCGGTCGTGAGGTCAAGCCAGATAGCGGACGGGTTCGACGGGTCTATGGCCGCCTGGACCGTCATGCCAGCGCGGATCGCGCCGATCTGCATCTGGCTGACCGTCTGCTGGCTCGTGGCCGGGTACGGCGGCATGCCGTCCTGCATGACCGTCAGGTCGAACTGCACCATCAGGTCAAAGTTGATCATCCCGACCTGCTGCATCGAGTTGATCACGACCGAGCGCATGATGGCCGTGCCGTCGGCCAGCCCCTGCCTGGCCGCGGCAGCGGCGTTGGCCGCGGCGGTCTGGTTCGCCATCATCGCGGACGCGTTGGCCATCCTGGCCTGGGCCGCTGCCATCCGGTCGCCGGCAGGAGGCATGTTGCGCTCCATGTCGCGGCCCATCTTCTGCAGGTCCCGCATGTTCTTGAAGACGCCCATGTCATGCCGCCCGGTAGAGGAGGTTGAAGCGCTGGGCGACGGCCGGGTTGGCCTTGATGCGGTCGTTCCAGCCGCGCGAGGCTTCATCCCACGTAGGGGCCGGGACTCCCTTGGACTCCGCGATCTCGGGCAGCTTTGACTGGTCGTAGTTGAACGCGGCGACACCCTTGCTGATCGCCGCGAACTGCTCAAGCGAGACGCCAGCTATCGGCTCGAAGTCGGGGCCAACCGGAGCGGCACCCGGCTGCGCGAGACCGCCGCCCATCTGACCCTGGCCGTACTGCGCCTGCACGGCTGCCTGCTGCGCGGCGGCCATCTGCTGCGCCTGCGCGCCGAGTTGCTGTGCCTGCTGCACCATGCCGGGAGCGGCGTTCACCATGTCCCGCATATCCTTCATCCGCTTCATCATTCCCATACCGCTGTCTCCTAGCTTCGCTGGTCAGCCGGACCGAATTTCTCGGCATACCGTGCTTCACCATCCGGTAGGGCATCTTCGAGCGCAATATCAGTTGAGTCTCGTTTTGGTACGCTGAGCGTGCTGCGGCTCTGCTAGTCGAGCTGCTCACGTGACTAACGGGCATGCCTGGAGCGGGGGTGGGCCAGATGGCATACGACCTGCCCCGCCGGACGCTCGCCGCGAGGCTCGAAGACCGCGATCGCGGCCGGTTCGCGGGACGGGAGGCCGAGCTCGCCTTCCTCGACCGTTGCATGGAGGCCGATCCGCCGGCCAGCGTCGTCCATATCTGCGGGCCCGGCGGCATCGGGAAGAGCGCGCTGCTGAGGGCGGCGGCGCGCCGGGCCAGGGCAATCGGCTGGGAGGTCGTCTCGGTCGACGGCCGCGAGCTCGGCCCGGCCTCAACTGTGCTCGAAGGCGTGGTGCGCAAGGCCGGGCGGATGCGCAAGGGCATCCGCGGCGGCGGGCCGCTGATCGTGCTCGACTCCTACGAGCGGATCTCCTCACTCGACGGCTACCTGCGGCGCGACCTGCTGCCAACGCTGCCCGACCGGGCGCTCGTGCTGATCGCCGGGCGCGGCGAGCCTGATCCGGGCTGGTTCTCCGGCGGCTGGGAGTCCGTCACCGCGCGGCTTGAGCTGCACGGGCTTGATAAGCAGGAGGCGCTGCGCCTGCTTTCGGCGCACGGCCTGAGCGACGAACGGGTGCCCGCGATCATCGACTGGGCAGGCGGTTCGCCGCTGGCGCTCTCGCTGGCTGCCGAGACCGCGAGCGCTGACGCCGCCTGGAGTGCCGACACCGACCTGCAGCGGCCTGAGGTCCTCAGGTCGCTGATTCACCGTCTCGCGCACTCCGAGCTGCGCGATGTCCGGATGTCGGCGCTGTGCGTCGCCGCCATCGCCAGGACCACCACTCCCCAGCTGCTGAGCGCGGTGCTGCCGCGCGGCGAGGGCGACTCGGCGTACGCGCAGCTCTGCGAGCTCACCGTCGCCGAGCCGCTCGGCGGACGGCGTGACGCTGCACGAACTCGTCCGCAAGGCGCTCCTCGTTGACCTGCGGCTGCGCAATCAGGATTTCGAGCGGTTCCTGCGCAGCCGGATCATCGACTATCTGTACGTGCTCGCCGCCGATGATCAGCCGCTGCTGATCATCGACATGGCGCACTTGGTCGAGGACCCGCTCATGAAATGGGGCTTCGGCTGGGAGGGGGATGTCGGGTACCGGGTGGACTCGGCCAGGGACTACGACGTCTCCCGCCTCGAGCGCGAGCTGAAGGTCAGCCAGAACGCCGACTGGTGGCATCTGACCAGCCGGTACTTCACCGACTCGCCCGACCGGGTCGCTGTCGTGCGCGACGTCAAGGACAATATCTGCGGCTACATGGCCTGCATGAGCGTCGCGACCGCGCCGGGTTTCGCCTGGACCGACCCGCTGATCGGGCCGTGGCTAGCAGCACGCGCGCGAGCACAAGAATGAGGGCGAGTCCGTGCTGTGGCATGCGGCGGTCGACCTCACCGGGGAGGGCAAGGTGCAGGCCATGCTCGGCGTGGCGGGCGTGCTGCGCTGCGGCGCGGTCAACCCTCGCTTCGCCTACCTGCCGATCGACACCAGCTATCCGGGCGCCCTCGCGTTCGCCCAGGCGATCGGGGCCGAGCACCACACCGAGCTTGACGCCGAGATCGGCGGCATGTTCGTCGAATGCCACCGGCTCGACTACGGCCCTGGCGGGATCACGGCGTTCATCCGGGCGCAGGTCTACGCAGAGATCGGCCTGCCCAAGCCGGACGCCGAGCCAGTACTCCAGCCCACCGCACCGCCCCAGCCCGTACTGGCGGCGCCCGTGCCGCTGACGCCGACGCCCGCGCTGGCGATCGACGAAGCGGCGACGACGATCCCCGCCGCGCCGCTGAGGCCGCAGGCGCCGCCCGGGTCGCTGGGGTCGCTCGGCCAGGCGACCCCGGTCACGCCCGACCTCCAGCCTGGATCACCGACCCGCGTTCCGAGGTTCGTGCCGGCTGCCCAGCTCCCGCGAGCGCAGACGACCAGGCCGAACACTGGCGCCGTCGTGGTCGACCTCCAGATAGTCCGGGACGCGCTCAAGAACTTCCGGGTGCCGCGTGACCTCGCCAGGAACCCGCTCGCAGCCGGCGACACCGTCGCGGAGCGCGCCGAATCGGTACGCCGGCTGATCAACGAGGCCGCCCAGGGCGCGTTCGGCGACAGCGAGACCGAGAAATTGCTGCGCAGCGTCCTCATCGCGGGTTACCTCGAGCCGATGCGCAGCCACGAGGAGGCGGCGAGCAAGCTCCTGCTGAGCCGCGCCGCCTACTTCCGGCGCCTGCGGACGGCGGTCGAGCGCCTCACCGAGCACCTGGCCGAGCAGCTCACTATCGGCTCAGCCCGCTAAGCCGCAGCCAGCAGCAGCGCGGCCCTCCCTGCTGCTGCAGAAGCCGGCGCCTCAGCGGCGGCCGCGCGGCTCGCGTGACCGCGCCAGGCCCGCGCGCGACCACAGGGTGAATGCGGCGATCACTCCCGCCGTCGCGCAAGCCGCGCCACCGAACAGGAACCACTCGCCGGCCGCCGACGCGGTGATCACGACGCTGCCACCCGATGTCCCGCTGGCCAGCACGAAGACCACTATCAGCCAGCCAGCGGCCGGAGCGAACCCGCCCGAGGCCCGGCCCAGCCCAAAGCCGCCCAGCACGCAGGTCGCCAGGATCGCCGCGTCGAACACGAGAGCGGCCACTGGCGAGGGCCCGGCGCCGTAGAAGAAGCTGCCGAGCAGTCCCTGAACGACCCCGAGCAACACCAGCATCACGTAGGTGAGCACGACGAGCAGGGAGTCAGGGCCGCCGCCAAGAGCCCCGTCGCGTTCGACCGGAGTGTTAGGCACGATGCGGCTCACCTAACGAAGGCTAGTCTCAACGAAGGCTACTCAAGACCCGCGAACAGATCCTGCTCCCAGCCATGCGACCCGCCACCGGGTCCGCGCGGACCGGCCAGGAGCGTGTAATGCTCCACGCCGAACGCCCGCCGCCCGACCCCGTCCGAGAGCGCGAAGAACGGGCTGTCCACCGCGATCTGGCTCGCATGCGCCCGCATGGCTGCCAGCTTCGCGTCCAGGTAGGCCCCCGCGTCAATCTCCGTCGTCACCTGCTCGTCAGGCACGCCGAACGGCAGGTCATCCACCGACTCCACGGCCTCGAACATGGAGCCCGCGCCGGTCGCCGGCCTGATCGGACCTAGCCGAGCCCGCCGCATTCCTTTCAGCCCGCATGGCTTTTATGCCTTCGAAAAGCACCGACTTCGGGACGGCGGTCGCGTAGAACTTGCTGACCAGCCCGTCGGCCAGTTCGAACGCCCGCCACGCGACCCGATGCGCCTGAATGTGATCGGGGTGCCCGTAGAACCCATTCGAGTCGTACGTCACCAGCACGCCAGGCCGGACGTCACGGATGATCTCGAGCAGCACGCCAGCCGCCTCGTCCACGTCCGCCTTCCAGAACACGCCGTCCCAGTCGTTCGACGGGGTGCCCATCATGCCCGAGTCGTGCCAGCGGCCGGGCCCGCCCAGGAACCTGTGATCGGTGACGCCCAGCGCCGCGCACGCGGCGGCTAGCTCGCCGATCCGGTATTCGCCGAGCTTGTCCTGCTTGTCGGAGGCTAGGTCGGCCAGTTCGGGCGGGATGATCTCGCCGAGTTCGCCCAGCGTGCAGGTGACGAGCGTCACGCCGGCGCCTTCCGCGGCGTACCTGGCCATCGTGGCGCCGGTGCCGATCGACTCGTCGTCTGGGTGGGCGTGCACAAGTAGCAGCCGCCTGTCATCCGCGCGCTGGTCCATGGCGCGAGGATAGCTAACGCCACCGCGAGGGCATGCTGGCAGGATCTACGTTATGAGTGACACTTTTCCCCGCCAGCACGCCAGGACCAAGCGCTTCTCTCTCGGCGTGCCACGCTCGTTCCTGGTCAGCCCGGATGGCACCAGGGTGGTGTTCCTGCGCGGCAAGGACGGCACCGACCCGGTCACCTGCCTGTGGGCGCTCGATCTGCCTGGCGGCGCTGCCGGCGCTGGCGCTGGCGGCGGTCAGGCGGCCGCCGAGCGGCTGATCGCCGATCCGGCGGCGTTCTCGGACCTGGCCGACGAGCCCGAGGAGGAACGCGCTCGCCGGGAGCGCTCACGCGAGCTGGCCGGCGGAGTCGTCGCTTTCGCCGCTGACACCGCGTGCGACGTGGCGGCGTTCGCGGTCGCTGGCCAGGTGTACACGACGGAACTCACGCCAGGCGGCACCGGCCCGCGCAAGGTGAACGCCAAGTCGCCGGCCATCGACCCGCGCCCCGACCCGTCCGGCCAGCGAGTCGCATACGTCTGCGAGGGCGCGCTGCGGGTCGTCGACCCGGCGACCGGCGTCGACACCGAGCTGATCGGGCCGGGCGCGGCGGAGGGTGCCGACGCCGACGCCGACGTCACGTACGGGCTGGCCGAGTTCGTCGCCGCCGAGGAGATGGGCAGGTACCGGGGTTACTGGTGGGCTCCCGACGGTTCGGCGATCCTGGTCGCGCGGGCCGACAACTCCCCTGTCCAGCGCTGGCATATCGCCGACCCGGTGAACCCGGGACAGCCGCCGACGGCGATCAGGTACCCGTCGGCGGGCACGCCGAACGCTCAGGTATCGCTGCTGATCGCGCGCCTCGACGGCGCCGCCGCCGTGCCTGTGAGCTGGGACGACGACGCCTGCCCCTACCTGGTGGCGGCGGACTGGGACGCCGGCGACCCGCTCGATCATCGTGCAGTCGCGTGATCAGCGCCTGATGCGGCTGCTGACAGTCAACCCCGAAACAGGGGGAACGCAGGTGCTGCGGGAAGACACCGATGCGTCTTGGCTGGACATCGTGCCCGGCCTGCCAGCGCGGACCTCGGGCGGGCGGGTCGTCTGGACCGTGACCAGCGACGACACCCGCCGGCTGCTGGTAGCCGAGCCTGGTGAGCTCTCCGGCGGCAGCGCTGCGCCGGTCACGCCGCCGGCCTTGCAAGTGCGCGCAGTCCTGTCCGTCGACGGCGATACCGTGCTGTTCAGCGCCTCGGACGGGGAGCCAGCCGAGGTCAGCGTCTGGGCCTACGGCCCGGACGGGCTCGTCCGCATCTCTGCCATCGGCACCACCGACGTGCCGGCGGGTGTGCACGGCGGCATCCGCGCTGGCGGCACCACGGTGCTGACGCACCGGTCGATGGCTGAGCCTGGCCTTACCGCGACGGTGCTGCGCGGCCTGGCCGCGGGCGGCGGCCGCGCCGGGCTCACGGAGGTCGTGTCCATCGCCTCGGTGGCGCAGCGGCCGCTGATCGGCAAGCCCCGCGTCACCATGCTCCGTGCCGGCCAGCGCGAGCTGCGGACCGCCCTGGTGCTGCCCTCAGCTTACGAGCAGGGCTCGGCGCCGCTGCCGGTCCTGATGGACCCGTACGGCGGCCCGCATTCCCAGCGGGTGCTCGCGACCGCCGACTCGTTCCTGACCTCGCAATGGTTCGCCGATCAGGGCTTCGCGGTGATCGTCTCCGACGGCCGCGGCACGCCGGGCCGCGGGCCGGCGTGGGACCGCGCCGTCGCCGGTGACCTGGCCAGCCTCGCGCTCGAAGACCAGGTCGACGCGCTCGCGGCGGTCGCTGAGCTCTGCGCCAGCCAGCAGCTCGCTGACCTGGACCTGACGAAGGTCGGGATCAGGGGCTGGTCCTACGGCGGGTACCTGTCCGCGCTCGCCGTGCTGCGCAGGCCCGACGTGTTCCACGCGGGCGTCGCCGGGGCTCCGGTCACGGACTGGCGGCTCTATGACACGCATTACACCGAGCGCTACCTGGGCGACCCGGCGGTGACGGCGGACGCCTATGACCGGAGCTCTCTCATCGCCGACGCGGCCAAGCTGACCACGGCCCCTGATGATCATCCACGGGCTCGCCGACGACAACGTCGTCGTGGCGCACTCGCTGCGGCTGTCGTCAGCGCTGCTCGCGGCGGGCCGGGCGCATTTCGTGCTGCCCCTGTCCGGAGTCACCCACCTGGCCACTGGCGAAGAGGTCGCCGAGAACCTGCTGCTTTTGCAGGTCGATTTCCTCAAGCAGGCGCTCGGGGTGTACGATGGAGCGTCACATCGGCGGATGCGTTACCCAGGTCGGCACGCGGATTACCGTTGGAATAAGGTTCACTGGGCAACGCGACGCGAGGCTAGCGGCGCCACCGGATCTCGGCCGAGCGCCCAGGCGCGCCGCGCGCGAAGCACCGCGCGGCAGCGCGGGGCGGTCAGCCTTTCGTTTCAGTGCGGAGACGGCTAATGACGCAGGTAACGCAGGCGCCGGCGAGGACTAGGGCGCAGATCGCAGCCAAGACGCTGCGCAAGGACAACTGGTGGCGGTCACCGACCATCAACGCCATCTTCCTCGGGCTCGCCGTGATCTACCTGACCTGGGCATCGGTGGTCAACACCAACTACTACGCGGCGCCTCTCATCTCGCCGCTGTACTCCCCGTGCCTGGCGACGACGTGCACGACCGGTGCCGGTTTCCCGTGGATTCCCTGGGTCGCGGGACTGACCCCGGCGATCCTGATCATCTGGCGGCCCGATGGGCTTCCGGTTCACGTGCTACTACTACCGCAAGGCGTACTACCGGGCGTTCTGGCAGTCCCCGGGCGCGTGCGCGGTGCGCGAGCCGCACGCCAAGTACACCGGCGAGACCAGGGTGCCGCTGATCTTGCAGAACGCGCACCGCTATTTCTTCTACGTCGCGCTGATCTTCAACGTGATCCTGTCCCTGGACGCGGTCTTCGCCTTCAGGGACAGCAGCGGCAGCTGGGGACACATGAGCATCGGCACCCTGGTGCTGATCGCCAACGCCGTGCTGCTGTGGCTGTACTCGCTGTCCTGCCATGCCTGCCGGCACGTGACCGGCGGGCGGCTGAAGCACTTCTCCAAGCACCCGGTCAGGTACAAGGCCTGGACCTTCGTCTCTAGGCTGAACGGCTACCACATGCAGCTCGCCTGGATCTCGCTCGGGTTCGTGTGCTTCACGGACCTGTACATCCGGCTGGTCGCGGCGCATGTCTTCCACAACCCGCAGTTCTTCTAGGGTGACCAATTATGACTCAGACTGAGATCGAACGGCTTCCTTACGACGTCGTAGTGATCGGCGCCGGCGGCTCTGGCCTGCGGGCGGCGATCGAGGCCAGGCAGGCCGGGCTGAGGACGGCGATCATCTCCAAGTCGCTGTTCGGCAAGGCGCACACGGTGATGGCCGAAGGCGGCTGCGCCGCCGCCATGGGCAACTCCAACCCGAACGACAACTGGATGGTGCACTTCCGCGACACCATGCGCGGCGGCAAGTTCCTGAACAACTGGCGGATGGCCGAGTTGCACGCCAAGGAGGCACCAGACCGGGTCTACGAGCTCGAGGCCTGGGGCGCGCTCTTCGACCGCACCAAGGACGGCCGGATCAGCCAGCGCAACTTCGGCGGGCACGAGTACGCCAGGCTGGCCCACGTCGGCGACCGCACCGGCCTGGAGATGATCCGCACCCTGCAGCAGCGGGTGGTCGCGCTGCAGCAGCAGGACGCGATCGACCTCGGCGACGCCGAGGCGATGCTCAAGGTCTACTCGGAGACGACGATCACCAGGCTGATCAAGGATCGGCGAGCGAGATGGATCGCCGGCGCGTTCGGCTACATCCGCGAGAGCGGGCGGTTCGTGGTGTTCGAGGCACCGGCGATCATCCTGGCCACCGGCGGGATCGGCAAGACCTTCAAGGTCACCTCGAACTCCTGGGAGTACACAGGCGACGGCCACGCGCTCGCGCTGCTCGCCGGGGCCAAGCTGCTCAACATGGAGTTCGTGCAGTTCCACCCGACGCACATGGTCTGGCCGCTGTCGGTGCGCGGGCTGCTGGTGACCGAGGGCGTGCGCGGCGACGGCGGCGTGCTGAAGAATTCGCTGGGCGACCGGTTCATGTTCAAGTACGTGCCCGACGTGTTCCGCGACAAGTACGCCGAGACCGAGGAAGAGGCCGACCGCTGGTACGCCGACCCTGATAACAACAGGCGCCCGCCCGAACTGCTGCCGCGCGACGAAGTGGCAAGGGCGAACAACGCCGAGGTCAAGGCCGGGCGCGGGTCGCCGCACGGCGGGGTGTTCCTGGACATCGCCTCCCGGCTGCCTGCCGAGGAGATCAAGCGCCGGCTTCCGTCGATGTACCACCAGTACATGGAACTGGCCGACGTCGACATCACCAAGGAGCCGATGGAGGTCGGGCCCGCCCAGCACTACGTGATGGGCGGCGTCGAGGTCGATCCCGATACGGGCGAGTCCTGCATTCCCGGCCTGTTCGCGGCCGGCGAGGTCTCCGGCGGCATGCACGGCTCGAACCGGCTCGGCGGCAACTCGCTGTCCGACCTGCTGGTCTTCGGCAGGCGGGCCGGCATTGGCGCGGCCGGGTACCTGAACGGCCTGGGCGAGAAGCGGCCCACCCCGAGCGAGGGCGAGATCGCGGCCGCGCGCACCGAGGCGATGGAGCCCTTCGAGCGCGCCGTGGGCGAAAACCCCTACTCCGTCCACGCCGAAGTCCAGAACACCATGTTCGACCTGGTGGGAATTATCAGGACCGGGGCCGAGATCAAGACCGCCCTGACCGAACTCGGCAAGCTGCGGGAACGCGCCGCCGTCGTCCGCGCCGAGGGCGGGCCAGCCTACAACCCGGGCTGGCACCTGGCACTTGACCTGCGCAACATCATGCTGATCGCCGAGTGCGTCGCCCAGGCCGCGCTTGAGCGCCAGGAGAGCCGTGGGGGCCACACCCGCGACGACCACCCGGTGATGGATCCGGAGTGGCGCAAGGTCAACCTCATCTGCTCGCTGGACGGTGACAAGATCGCCCTCACCAGGCAGCAGATGGTCCCGATGCGGGAGGACCTGCTTGCGCTGTTCGACCGGAGCGAACTGGCGAAGTACCTGACCGAAGAAGAGCTTCCCGCTGTCACCGAGGCCTCCGCGAGCGAGGAGGGGTCGTGACGGAGTCGCGCGAGAGGACGGCGATGGGCACCAAAGTCAAGCTGAAGGTCTGGCGCGGCGACGCCGGCCAGGGCGACCTGGTCGACTACGAGGTCGAGGCCAACGAGGGCGAAGTCGTTCTCGACGTCTTGCACCGCCTGCAGGCGACCCAGGCTGGCGATCTCGCCGTCCGGTGGAACTGCAAGGCCGGCAAGTGCGGGTCTTGCTCCATGGAGATCAACGGCCAGCCGAGGCTCGCTTGCATGACCCGGATGTCGCTATTCGACCCGGCCGAGCCGATCACCGTCACGCCGATGCGGACGTTCCCGGTCATTCGCGACCTGGTTACGGACGTGTCGTTCAACTACGAGAAGGCCAGGCAGATCCCGTCGTTCACGCCGGACCCCTAAGTCGGGCTCGGCGAGTTCCGGATGCAGCAGGTCGATGTCCAGCGGCCGCAGGAGTTCCGCAAGTGCATCGAGTGCTTCTTGTGCCAGAACGTCTGCCACGTCATCCGTGACCACGAGGAGAACCTCCCCGCTACGCCGGCCCGCGCTTCCTGATGCGGATCGCCGAGCTCGAGATGCATCCGGCAGATGTGGCCGACCGGCGCGAGATCGCCCAGGACGAGTTCGGGCTCGGCATGTGCAACATCACCAAGTGCTGCACCGAGGTCTGCCCCGAGGGCATCCAGATCACCGACAACGCGCTGATCCCGCTCAAGGAGCGCGTGGTCGGCCGCAAGTACGACCCGCTGGTGTGGCTGGGCAGCAAGATCACCCGCCGAGTACCCAAGGACACTCCCAAGGTGCCAGGCAAGCAGGATTAGCGACCCCGCAAGGCCTTGCGGCAAGCGAGGGTAGCCCGCCAGAGGCGAGATACCTGGCAGCGTGAGCAACGTGGCCGCCCCTGTTGTCATCCCAAGAGCAATGGCGAGGGCCACGTTGGTCTGTAAGAGACCTCAGGTTGGCGGGCGGCAGCTCCGGCCGGAGGCCGGATCTGGTTTTGGCTGGCCGGGCGGCGGTTTTCCGCCCGGCCAGCCAGGGTTTCGGGGTCAGGCGGCGGGTCCGGGGGTGTGGCGGGCGTGCGGGAATGCCGGGCGGCGCTGGGGCCAGTCCGGTGGGGCTGGGTGTGCGGGGGCTGGGTGTGCGGGGGGCTGGGTGTGCGGGGTTAGGCGGCGGCGGGGGTGAGCTCGCCGGTGTCGGGGTTGATGGTGGCGAGGGTGACGTGGTAGCCGAGGCGTTCCAGGCTGCGGATATGGCTGGACTTCTGGCGGGCGGGGTCACGGCGGTCGTAGTAATCGGCGCCGAGTTCGGCGTAGGTGGCGCCGGGGTCGGCGAGCACGTGGTAGATGATGGTGAGCATGGTGTTGCCGGTGGCGACGAGTGCTTTCTTCTTGGGCATGCGGCGGATCAGCCTTTTGTACCTGGCTGCGGCGAAGGCGTCGGTGCGCAGGGAGCCGATGACGGCTTCGCTGATGGCGGCGGACAGGTAGGGGTTGCCGTCGCCGGTGGCGTGCCGGCCCTTGCGCCGGCAGGCGGACTCGCGGACCTGGGGGCACAGTTTGGCCCAGGACACCAGGTGCGCGGAGGTGGGGAAAACGGCCATGTTCGCCCCGATCTCGGCGATGACGTCCTCGGCGGTGCGGCGGGCGATCCCGGGGATCTGGTCGATCCGGGTGATCTCGTCCTCGAACGTGGCGCACAGGACCGCGATCTCGGCGTCCAGTTCCTCGACCTGGGTGGTGTAGTAGTCCAGGGTGCCCAGCATCCGGCGCAGCAGCCGGGCCAGGGCGGGGGTGAAGAACGTGCAGTCCAGCGCCTCTTCAGCCGGCCGGTCTTGGCTTTCATCGATCCCCGCGCGTGCGCGGCGAGGACCCGCGGGTCGGTGACCCCGGCGGCCAGCGAGTCCAGCATGGCCCGCCCCGAGACGCCGTGGATGTCGCTGATCACCGAGGACAGCTTCAGGTGCCCGTCCTCCAGCAGTCCCTCGACCCGGTTCTTCTCCGCGGTGCGGGCCTGGATCAGCTTGCGCCGGTACCGGGTGTGCTCGCGCAGCACCCGGATCTCCTCAGGCGGCACGAAACTGGACCGCACCCACCCGTTCTCGGTGATCCTCGCCAGCCACAGCGCATCGGCCTTGCCGTTTTCGGCCGTCCCGGCTGCGCCTTGACCTGCCGCGAGTTATACAGCAGGCACTCAAACCCCCGCCGCTCCAGCGTGAAGAACACCGGCTTCCAGTAATCCCCCGTGGACTCCATCCCCACCCGGGTCACCTGATGGCTGTCCAGCCAGTCCGCCAGTTCCTCCAGCTCGGCACGGGTCGTGCCGGACTCGCGGACCTCCTGCATCCGCCGCCCGCCCGGCCCCGGCAGCCGCACCGCCGCCGCCACCCCGGCCTTGCCGATATCGATCCCCGCCGCCCGCTCAGCGAACAACGGCTCGGCCTCGACAATCTCCATCTGCTGCTCCTAACATCAGTCACGGGTAACACCGCGGCCATCCGCAGGAGCACAGGACGAACAAGCCAAATTTGGTCTGCGGGCTCGAAGCACCAATCACCAGCCCTGCACCAAGCTCCCGGCGTCAGGTTGCTGTCCGGGGTCACGCCCCCAAGCGCGGACGACGTCAGCGGACGGCCGCAACCCCCAATAAACCACCCCAGCGCCAAGCGGCGAGGCAGCCCCGGCAAACATTTACACCCACGCACCAGCGCCGGGGTCAGCCGGCACGGATGGTTGCTGTTGGACCCGGCCCTGACCAAGCGATGTGGCCCGACCTCTGTTGTTGATGCGCGTCGGACCGCTTGGACACGGCGGATCGCGCCGTTTCACCGTGCGCTGTTATGAGACAAGGCGTCGGCTCCGGTGGGCTTTATGCGAATATTGCGGCATGCGCGAATTGATGCCCACTGGCTGGGTGACGACTGTCCTGCTGAGTCTCGGTGGCTGATACCTCGGAGGTGGCCGGGTCGGAAGTCGCCGGCGTGGAAATGGCCGGCGTGGCGCTCGCCGGTTCGGTTCCGTCTCCGCGGTCTGTCGTCGGCTTGCTTGACCCACACCGTGGGGTCGTGGACTTCGTCGGGCGCGATCGTGAGCTTGCTGAGCTGCTCGGCTGGTGCGCCGACGGGCAGGATGCGCCGTTGCGGCTCGTTATCGGGCCAGCCGGGGTCGGCAAGACCCGGCTGGCGGTGGAGCTGGCACGCCAGATGCGCGCGCGCGGCTGGCGGACTAGCTGGGTCGGCACTGGCAGCGATGCTCATGCCGCCTTGACGATGTCTCACCGTAAGGTCCTGCTGATCGTCGACTATGCGGACGAACGCCAGGACCTTGACCAATTGCTCGTCCGGCTGACGACACAGCAGCCGCAGGCAAGGCTCCTGTTGCTCGCCCGCAGCGCGGGCGCCTGGTGTGATCAGCTTGAGCTGTACGGGCGAGCCAGCTACGCGCTGATCAGCGCGGCCAGGTCGGAGCTGATGCTACTTCCTCTCGCGGTGCGTGACGACTTCACCGATTCCGACATCGCCGAGCTAGCCGCTGATTGCTTCGCGGCTGAGCTTCCGCGGACCCCGGCCGCCCGGCCAGTCTTCGCAGCCGCCGGCGCCGCCCGGCGGCCGGTCCTCGACCTGCACATCGTGGCATTGCTGGCGGCAATGCGCGAGAAAGGCGACCAGGCGGCCGTTCCCTTCGATGCCAGGTCGGCGACCGGGGAATTGCTCAACCGCGAAGAGCGGTTTCGGGTACCCGAGCAACGGCGCGGTGCTCGATGAGCTCGGCCTCGGTGAACTGACCGTGCGTCAGCGTGCCGCCGCCGGGTACCTGCTCGCGCCGGCGAGCGCCGATGCTGGTGGCGCCGTTCGCGACCTGCCGACGCGGGTGGCAGATTGGCTCGTCGCGACCGAACTCGCCGCCGCGCCTGAGTTCGCCAAGCGCTGCTTCACCGGTATCGACGCCGCGAAGGCAGTGCGGGCGGCGTCAGTACTGGCACGGGCGGGTGCGGGTGACCCGCCGCCCGCGCTTGGGGCCGCGACCGCGCTGCTTGCCGGCGAGCTCGAAGATCTTGACGCGCCGCCGCCGACCCTCGCGGCGGTGTTCAACGCGCTGCCCTACCCCGCTCCAGCGTGGGATAAGGCCGGTGCGGCGCTCTGTCGCCGGATAGCCGACCAGCTTGACTCAGCCACTGATCTGGCCATGCGCAGCTACTGGCTCAGCAATCTCGGTGCCCGCGATTGGCAGGCAGGCCGCCGAGCCGAGGCTGTCCGCCGAACTCAGGAGTCCGCGGCCATCCGCCGGGAACTCGCCGACGCTGATCCTGACCGCCACCTGGCCAGCCTGGCGCTGTCACTCAGCAATCTCGGTCACCAGCTGGCCGGACTTGGCCGCACGGCCGAAGCGGTCAGCGCGATCGAGGAAGCCGCGCTGATCTACCGCGCCGTGGCCGTCGTCAGCCCGGCACGGCACTTGCCCAGCCTGGCCGTAACGCTGGCCCGGCTAGGGCAGTGCTACGCCTGTGCAGGACGGCACCAGGAGGCGCGGCAGGCCAGCGACGAGGCGGCGCTGCTCCGACGCGAGCTGGCGGGCGTCACCGCTCCATCCCAGGCGAGTCAGCCGGCGCGGTAGCGCAAGGACATTTCCTTGCCCGCGACCAGGCCACTCCCGCCCGACCACCGGCCCTTGGAGCCGGGGCCCACGGCAGCGCCGCGGGCACGATAACGACGTTGCAGACATCGGCGGGAAATTGCCTGATCCAGTGCCCGCCGTTCCAATGCCAGCGTCCTCCGCCGTCATCGAGACGGAAATCTCAGGTAACGGCCTGGTACCACGCCACGATGCCGGTTATCGCGCCGACATAGGATAGGTGAGTCGGCCGCTTCCTGGCTCGTCCGTTCGACGCCACGCTCATGGACGCCGCAACCGATTGGTCCCGGTGTCCTGAGTTGACCGCCTGAGCCGACCCAGGTGAATATCCTTGGCTCGCGCGGGTGCTTAGGCGGGCCGCGCCGAGTGAGAGGCTGTCATGTCACACCTGACCTATGCCGAGGCCATCGTCGTTGGCCTCATCCAGGGCGTCACCGAGCTTTTCCCTGTCTCCAGCCTCGGCCACAATGTGTTGCTCCCGGCGCTCGTGGGCGGCAGCTGGGCCAACGACCTGAACGTGAGCAAGCAAGAATCGCCCTACCTGGCCTTCATCGTCGGCCTGCACGTCGCGACGGCCATCGGCCTCACCGCGTACTTCTGGCGTGACTGGGTGCGGATCATCGGCGGTTTCTTCAGCTCGCTGCGCCGGATGGAGATCGAGACCACCGACCAGAAGCTCGCCTGGATGATCATCTTCGCGACGATCCCGGTTGGCCTCACCGGGGTGATCTTCGAGAAGACCTTCCGCGAGCTGTTCGGAGTTCCGAGCCGCGCCGCCATTTTCCTCGTGGTGAATGGACTGATCCTGTTCTCGGCGGAGCGGTTCCGCACCAAGAGGTCGCGCGCGGCGGACGCCGAGGTGCTGGCCGAGCGAGAGCGCGATCGCGAGCATGACCGCGCCCGTGAGCCTGAGCTTGTCGGCGCCGGCGGTGGCGGCGCGCACGCCACCGGGCACCGTGCCGAGCGTCACGACGAAGTGGTCACGGCGATCCAGGCTGACCGGCGGATCACCGCGGCCGGGTATGCGCAGGCGTTCATTGTCGGCTCGGCTCAGATCCTCGCCTTGCTGGCCGGAATCAGCAGGGATGGCGTTGCCATGTCGGCTGGCATGTTCAGAGGGATGTCGCGGGAAGATGCGGCGCGCTTCGCTTTCCTGCTCGCGACTCCCGTCATTCTTGCCGCCGGGGTGCTCAAGGTACCCGACCTTCTCGGTCACCTCGGCAACGGCATCAGGCCGCAGATCCTCGTCGGCAGCATCGTGTCTGGCATCGGCGCCTACGTGTCCGTGCGATTCCTGATGAGATACTTCCGCACCCGCACGCTGACCCCGTTCGCGATCTACTGCGTGGTCGCCGGCCTCGCCAGCCTCATCTACCTGACTGTGAAGTAGTCTCCAGGCCCGCCTTTGTGACATTGATGGCGGCTCTTTCGGGGTGAGGCTGCTCTGGCAGGAGGGTTCTCGGGTTCGTGCAGGAGGGTTTCCGCATCTAGGAGAGTTGACCGGACTATACGACGACAACCCTCCTTCATGCGACAACGCTCCTCCAGGAACCCGGAAACCCTCCACGGCAAGGACGAGAACCCTCCCGGACACGGCACCACCCGGCTGGCTCACCCAGAAAGAGCCACACCCAAGTCACATCGCTGGCGCTGCGGCGCCGCCAATGGGACATTGACGGCCCGGCTCGGGCCAGCCCAACTCGGGCTGGCCCAGCCCGAGCCGGGCCAGCCCGAGCCGGGCCAGCCCGAGGCACGCTCTTGCGGTGGGTGCGCTACAGCCACGCCACACGTCACATACACTGTCGGAAATATCCGGCTAGTCGTAGGATGGCGGTGCAATGCTGGGTCGGCCAGATAAGAACGCGGTGAGCCCGTCCGAGGTCGCGCTGTACCTGGCTGGCCAGCTCGGGCAGGCAAGCTTGCTCCGGCTCGGCCGGTCAGCGCATCCGGTGCTCGACCAGCACATCGCCGCGGTATCGGAAGACCTGATCCCGATTGTCGGGCCTGGCGACGTCCCGCCTGCCGAGTTGCTGACGGCACTCGTCAGATACGCGAGCGGTTTCATCGATGCCGCGATCAGCGGCGGCTGGCGGCCGGCACCAGTCGGTCAGCCGCTGGACGCCGAGTCCATGCGCCTTGCCGCCGTCTGCCAGCTCATCGAGAACTGCGGAGCCGCGTCGCAGGACGAGGCACGGTCCCGGTCGCAGGGCGAAATCTAATCCCGGCTGCTCCGCGCGCGCATCCGGCCACGGTCCTTGGCGTCGAGTACGGTCTTCCGCAGCCGGACGACCGTCGGCGTGACCTCGACGCATTCATCGTCGGAACAAAACTCAAGCGCCTGCTCCAGGCTCAGCAGCCTGGGCGGGATCAGCCGCTCCAGCTCCTCGGCCGAGGACTGCCGCACGTTGGTGAGTTTGCGCTCCCTGGCGATGTTGACGTCCATGTCGTCGGACCGGGAATTCTCGCCGACGATCATGCCCTCATAGACCTCGGTGCCCGGCTCTACGAACAGCGAGCCGCGCTCTTGCAGCGAGAACATCGCATACGCTGTGGCCTTCCCGGTGCGGTCAGCGACCAGCGAGCCTGAGGCTCGCATCCTCATCGCGCCCGCCCACGGCTCGTAACGCTCGAATACGTGATGCGCGATCCCGGTGCCCCTGGTATCGGTGAGGAACTGGGTGCGGAACCCGATCAGCCCCCGCGCCGGCACGATGAAATCCAGCCTGATCCAGCCGGTGCCGTGGTTGGTCATCTGCTCAAGCCTGCCTCTGCGCAGCGCGAGCAGCGTGGTGACGACGCCCAGATACTCCTCGGGCACGTCGATCGTCAGCCGCTCGACCGGCTCATGCAGCGTGCCGTCGATCTCCCTGGTCACCACGGTCGGCCGGCCGACCGTCAGCTCGTAACCCTCGCGCCGCATCATCTCGACGAGCACGGCAAGCGCGAGTTCGCCCCGGCCCTGGACCTCCCACGTATCGGGGCGCTCGGTCGGCATCACCCGGATGGACACGTTGCCGACAAGCTCGGTATTGAGCCGGTCGAGCACCATCCGCGCGGTGACCTTCGTGTGACCCTTGCTAGCGGGCTTCGCCGAGGAACCGGCCGCGCCGGTCGAGAATCCGCCCTTGCCGACAAGCGGGGAAGTGTTGACCGCGATCGTCATCGAGATCGCGGGCTCGTCCACCGTGATAAGCGGCAGCGGCCTGGGGTCCTCGGGATCGGCCAGCGTCTCGCCGATCATGATCTCGCCGATCCCGGCCACCGCGATGATGTCCCCGGCGCTCGCGCTTGCCGCAGGCACCCGGTCGAGAGCTTGCGTTCTGAATAGTTCTGAGATCTTTACTCGCACGATGGACCCGTCACGACGGCACCACGCGGCCTGCTGACCCCGCGTGATCTCGCCTGAAATCACCCGGCACAGCGCGATCCGGCCCAGGTAAGCCGACGCGTCGAGGTTGGTGACGTGCGCGCGGAGCGGCGCGTGCGGGTCGTAGGACGGCGCGGGCACGTGCTGGGCGATCACGCCGAAGAGCGGCTCCAGGTCGGCGGAGTCCGGCAGCGTGCCATCCTCAGGCCGGCCGAGCGAGGCGCGTCCGGCCCTGGCCGACGCGTAGACGATGGGGAACTCGATCTGGTCCTCGGTCGCGTCCAGGTCGAGGAACAACTCGTAGCACGCATCGACCACTTCAGCGATCCGCGCGTCGGGCCGGTCCACCTTGTTGATCACCAGGATCACGGGCAGCCGGGCCTCGAGCGCCTTGCGCAACACGAACCGGGTCTGCGGCAGCGGTCCCTCGCTAGCGTCCACGAGCAGCAGCACGCCATCAACCATCGACAGGCCGCGCTCGACCTCGCCGCCGAAATCGGCATGACCAGGGGTGTCAATGATGTTGATGGTCAGGCCGCCGTGGGAGACCGCGGTGTTCTTGGCGAGGATCGTGATGCCCTTCTCGCGCTCCAAGTCGCCGGAGTCCATGACGCGCTCGCCCACCTGAGCGTTGGCACGGAACGCCCCCGATTGCCACAGCATCGCGTCCACCAGCGTGGTCTTGCCATGGTCAACGTGCGCGACGATGGCGACATTGCGCAGGTCATCGCGGGTCGCGACCTGGGTCACGAGGTCAGCTTGGCTGGCGGGCATGCGAGAAACTCCGGTTGCGCGAAATTGGGAAAACGCCTGAAGAGGCTCTCCAAGCCTACCTGCACCAGCGCCTGGTCAGCGCCGAGCCGGGCGGCGGCGTTGCCGATGGGGATAAATCTAGTTTTCCGCTTGACTTTATAGACAATCTCGATGAGCATCGGAACGTGCCTGGTCATAGCCCCTTCACCCTCGCCACTGCCCGCACCGGATTGGCCACAACGGCCGCCAAGACACCTTCAGCCCTCGCCAGCCTGCCAGCCCCCGCCAGCCCGCCAACGCCCACCACCCTGCGCGGTGCCGCCAGCAGTACCGCGGCCGGCAGCCGCACCCGAGGCACCCGCAAGCCAGCGAGCACCCGGGGCCTGCTCAGGCTGATCAGCCCGCTTACCGCGCTCGCCCTGTGGCAGCTGGTCAGCCAGACAGGCCTGATCTCAGCCCAGAAACTCCCGCCGCCGACCGAGGTCTGGTCCACGGCCGTCTCGCTGATCACGACGAGCTCAGGCGCCTACGGCACCCTGCAGGGCGCCATGGCCACCTCGCTGGAGCGGGTCGCGCTCGGGTTCGGTCTCGGCGCGGCGGCCGGGATCGTGCTCGCCATCGCTGCCGGCCTCAGCCGTCTCGGCGAGAACGCACTCGATCCCCTCATGCAGATGCTCAGGACACTCCCCTTGTTCGGGCTCATCCCGGTGTTCATCGTCTGGTTCGGCATCGGGGAGGCTCCGAAGATCCTGCTGATCGCCATCGGCGCCGCGATCCCGCTGTACCTGAACACCTTCGCGGGCATCAGGTCGGTCGATGCGAAGCTGGCTGAACTCGGCCAGGTGCTGAACCTGCGCAGGTCCGAGCTCCTGACCCAGATCGTGCTGCCCGGCGCGCTGCCGCAGATCCTCGTCGGGCTGCGGCAGAGCCTAGGCGTGGCCTGGCTCGCGCTGGTCGTCGCCGAGCAGGTCAACGCCAACGCCGGGCTGGGGTTCATGATCAGCCAGGCAACGCAGTTCCTGCGCAATGACGTGATCATCGTCGCGCTGCTCGTGTACTGCGGGCTCGGGCTGGTGACCGACGCGCTGGTGCGCCTGCTCGAACGGAGGGCGCTGCGGTGGCGCGCGAGTTTCATAGCATCCTAGCCCCGGCGCAGCCAGTCGTCCGTGCCCGCGGGCTGGCCAGGGCTTTCGGCGGCGAGCAGGTCATCGACGGACTTGACCTGGACATCGCGCCGGGCGAATTCGTCGCGCTGCTCGGCCGGAGCGGCTCGGGCAAGTCCACGCTGCTCCGGGCGCTCGCCGGGCTGGACGGCGACCTCGAGGGCGACCTCGCAGTCCAGAACCCGGTAGCGATCTCGTTCCAGGAACCGCGCCTCGTCCCCTGGAAGCGCCTGGAGCAGAACATCTGCCTGGGCCTGCGCACCAGCGACCCGCGCGCCGACGCCGCCACCGCACTCGCGGAGGTCGGCCTGTCGGAACGCGCCAGGGCCTGGCCGCTCACCCTCTCAGGCGGCGAGGCCCAGCGCGCCTCGCTCGCACGGGCACTCGTCCGCGCCCCGCGCCTGCTCCTTCTCGATGAACCCTTCAGCGCCCTCGACGCCCTCACCCGCATCTCGATGCACGAACTGGTCACCAGCCTCTGGCAGCGGCATCAGCCCGCCGTCCTGCTGGTCACCCACGACGTCGACGAGGCGCTGGCGCTCGCGGACCGCGCGCTCGTGCTCCGCGCCGGGCGGATCAGCTACTCGGCCGAGGTCCGCGCGCCACGCCCCCGCGACCGGGCGGCACCCGGACTCGCCCGCCTCCGCACTCGCCTGCTCGCCGAACTCGGCGCCCCCACGGAAGGAACCCCATGAGCCCACCGCCAACGGGACCCGCACCCGCCCGCTCCCGCGCCGCGCGGCTGCGCCCCGCGATCTTGCTCGCCGCTGGCCTCCTAGCCGCGGGAACTGCTGCCACGGCCTGCTCACCAGCACGAGCAACCTCAGGAGGAAAGCAAGCTCCCGCGCCGGTCCAGGCAGGCACCCCAGCCACCCATCCAGCCAGTCTCGCCGACGTCACCCTTCACGTCGGCGATCAGGCCGGGGCGGGTTCCCAGGCGCTGCTGACCGCCGCCGGGCTGATCGGAAGGCTGCCGTTCAAGGTGACCTGGTCGGACTTCACCTCAGGGCCGCCGCTGCTGCAGGCCATGAGCGCCGGCGCGGTGGACGTCGGCTCGGTAGGCGACGCGCCGCCCGTGTTCGCCGCCGCTGGCGGCAGCCAGATCGCCGTCGTCAGCGCACTCCAGGCGAACCCGCACGGCGTGGCGATCGTGGTGCCGGCGAACTCGCCGATCCACACGCTGGCCCAGCTACGGGGCAAGCGGATCGCCGTCACCCAGGGCAGCGCGTCGCATTACCACCTGCTCACCGTCCTGAAGCGAGCCGGCCTGACGATCCATGACGTCACCGTCGACTATCTCCAGCCGCCTGAGGCGCAGGCCGCGTTCTCGGCCCATCAGGTCGACGCGTGGGACATCTGGTCCCCCTTCATCGAACAGGCCATCACCCAGGACCACGCCCGGGTGCTCGCCACCGGGACCGGGCTCGCGCCGACGTATTCCTTCGTCGTCGCGGCTCGCACGGCGCTCGCCAACCCCGCGACCGCGCAGGCCATCCGCGATTACCTCAAGCTGCTCGACCAGGCGTACCGCTGGGCTGCCACCCACGAGCCGGCCTGGGCTGCGACCTGGGCTAAGGCATCAGGGCTGCCGCCGAGCGTCATGCAGGCGGCGGTCAAGGACTCGCTCACCACGCCAGAGCCGATCACCCCGAACGTGATCGGCTCCGAGCAGGCAGTCGCCAACGCGTTCACCTCGGCCGGCCTCATCCCGGCCCGAATCGACTTCTCCCGCTTCGCCGTCACCACCTACAACGAGATCCTGAAAGGCGCGTCATGAGCTTGGTCTTCCACTGGTTCCTCCCCACCTCCGGCGACGGCCGCGGCATTGTGGGAGGCGGAGTATCAGCCAGGTCAAACAACGAGTCAGAACGGGATTCCCGCGCGAATACGAGAGCGCCGGATATTGACTACCTGGCTCAGGTGGCCCGGGCGGCTGAGCAGGTTGGGTTTACCGGGGTGCTGACGCCTACCGGAACCTGGTGCGAGGACGCGTGGCTGGTCACCGCCGCGCTGATCAGCCAGACGGAGCGGCTCAAGTTCCTCGTGGCGTTCAGGCCGGGACTCAGCTCGCCTACGCTCGCGGCGCAGATGGCGGCCACCTATCAGCGGATCTCGCGGGGCCGGCTCATGCTCAACGTGGTCACCGGCGGCGATGACGCCGAGCAGCGCCGGTTCGGCGACCACCTGGACCACGACCAGCGGTACGCGCGCACCGGCGAGTTCCTCGACGTCGTCCGGGGTGCCTGGAGCGGCAGGCCCTACGACTTCGCCGGCCAGCACTACCAGGTGACCGGCGCGACCGTGCTCAGCAAGCCCGACCCGCTCCCTGACGTGTACTTCGGCGGTTCCTCGGCGGCTGCCGGGCCGGTCGCGGCCAGGTACGCCGACGTGTACCTCACCTGGGGTGAGCCGCCCGCCCAGGTGGCCCGCAAGCTCACGCGGATGCGCGAGCTCGCGGAGGAGGCTGGGCGGACGCTGCGGTTCGGCATCAGGCTGCACACGATCAGCAGGGACAGCGCCAAGGAGGCGTGGGCCGAGGCAAACCGGATGCTGGCCGACCTCAGCCTGGCCGACATCAACAATGCGCAGAAGGCGCTGGCCAAGTCGGTGTCCGTCGGCCAGGAACGCATGGTCGCCCTGCACTCCTCTTACCGGGCCGGCGGCACCGCGACCGATCTGGAGATCTACCCGAATCTCTGGGCCGGCGTCGGCCTCGTGCGCGGCGGCGCGGGCACGGCCCTGGTCGGCAGCCACAGCCAGGTGGCCGACCGGATCGAGGAATACGCCGCCTTGGGCATCGAGGAGTTCATCTTCTCCGGCTATCCGCACCTGGAGGAGGCGTACTGGTTCGGTGAAGGGGTGCTGCCCGAGCTCCGCAGGCGCCGCCGTTTCCAGGCACCGGCCGACCTGGGCGAACTGCTGGCGAGCGCCTGACCGACCCGGACCTCACCCCCAGGAGTACCTGTGCGCTTCGTCGTCCTTGTCGGCAACCCTAAGCCGTGCTCGCGAACTCTGACGGTCGCGAGCGCGGCCGCGCAGGCCATCGCCGACACGCTCGGGCTAGCGGCCGGCTACCAGCTCATCGACTTGTCCGCGCTGGCCAGGCGGCTGCTGCTGCCCGAGCCATCGGCCGCGGTCGAGGACGCCGCCGAGCTCGTGCTCGGCGCTGACTTGCTGCTGGTCGCCAGCCCTACGTTCAAGGGCACGTATACGGGCTTGCTCAAGGTGTTCCTCGACAAGCTGCCCTATCGCGGGCTGTTGGGCACGTGCGCGCTGCCGTTGCTGGTCATGAACGCGCCGCAGCACGCGCTCGCCGTCGACGTGCACCTGCGGCCGCTGCTAGTCGAACTGGGCGCGACGGTCCCGACACCGGGACTCGCCGTACTCGAATCCGACCTCGCCCGGCTCGATGACGCACTCGCCCCGTGGGTCAGCCGCGTCGCCGAGGTAACCAACGGCCCGATCCGGCCGGCGGCAGCGCTCGCCGCCCCCGCCCGCGCCTAGGCGGCGGGCGGGGGGTTGAGTGGCTGCCAGTCGGGCTCTGTGCCCTGGGTCAAGAACACGGGTACCGACCGGGTCAGCGGGTCGCGAGCCAGAGTGTAGATGCGCTCGACGCCGCGGGCGCTGAGGACGTAGGCGATGTGCTGGCCGGTCGGCGAGTAGACGCCCTCATGGGCGCCGGGCGGCGCGGGGGTCGGGTTGGCTGGCGGGACCGGGATGGTGAGCAGCAGGCCCAGGTGCGTGCACGGCAGGTGCGCGCAATTCTTCACGGTGGTCATCAGGCTAGTCGCGAAGTCCGTCATGAACGGGAACCAGTCCGGGTCGGACATCCGCACCCTGGTCTTATGGCCGAACTCGAGACTAGGGAAGCCATTGGCAAACTGTCCCTGGCGGGCGAACCCCAGCAAGTTCAGGCAGTACTTGAACGGCGACCCGCACAACGGCCTGGCGCCTTCGTACACGATGAAGGAGCCGGCGTCCCCGACAGGCCGGGTCGCCCACGTCCAGGCGACAGCCGCGGGCAGCGCGGAGATGCCGATGACCCGCCCGTTGAACTTCGTGGTGAACGACGCGAACGTGTGCCGCATGGTGTCGTACCTGGTGAGAAAGCCACTGGCGTGATGCTGCCTGGTCTTGACGAAGGCGAGGTAACGGCCGTTCGGCGACCAGGATGGCCTGGCATCGGTGAACGCCGGGGCTGCCGAGGCTACCTGGGTCTTGCGGCTGCCGTTCGCGTTCATGATCCACACGTTGCCCCGGTCAACGTAGGCGAGCCTGGCCCCGTCAGGCGACCAGCGGGGCCCGCCGCTGTGCCCGTCGGTCGTCAGTTGCCGCGGGCCGGTGCCGTCCGGCCTGATCGTGAAGACATTCCCGCCGCGCACGAACGCGATCAGGCCTTCCGCCGAGCCGTGATAGGCGGCAGGCGCCGCCGTGGCGGCCGGGAGACCGGCGCCGGCCCCGAGCATGACCAGCGCCGCGCCGACCGCGGCCAGCGTGACCGCCGCTCTCGGGCGGCCAGTCCGGCGGGACCACGGGGGCGACAGGCTCATGGCAACTCCATCGGCGGGGGCGCTTTGCTTCAGCCAAGCACTTGATTGCGAACCGCGCCAGAGGTACTACTGGCAGAGGGCCGAACCGTCGTCTAGCCACTAGAACATTTGTTCGATTCCGGCTTACGATGAGGGGGTGACAGGTTTTGTACCTCCAGGCTGGCCGACCGGCGTCCATCCGCCGGGTAGCGAGGAGTTCGAACGCTCAGCCATCGCCTGGCTGCTCGATGTCGTCCCGGCCGATTACTTGCTGCACGGCGTGCTCAAGCGCCACCCGATCGCGCTGGCAACGCTGGCCAGGCATCACCTCGGGGCCTGCGTCGACGGCGCCAGGGATGGCTACCGGACGGCTCGGACCGAGCTCGGCCCGCATCTGCCGCCGGGCGCGATCGAGGCGGTACTGACCGCGTACCGCAACGAGGGCAGGCGGCTGGCCGCTGCCGCCCAGGCGGCCGACTTGATCGAGCGGGCGCTGCATGGCGAGGTGTTCGTCCGCCAGGCGGGCGGCGGAGCCCGTTCGGTGCCCGGGTCCGATGCGCATCGCCGCCCGGCCTCGGGGAGGCCCGCAGCCCAGCCAGACCTTCCTCCTGCGCCTCGCCGCGAGCCGGATTCGTAGGGCCGGCCGCGGGTGGTCACGGAAGTCCGTCCCGGTTGGAGCTGGCCGTGACCGGCGGCTCCGCAAGCACGACCGCCGCGAGCTCGGGCTCGGGCCGCTGGCTGGCCGGCCCGGGACGGGCCGGGTTTCTCGTCCAGCCTTCCTCTGTGCTGAATCGCTTGATCACTCGGGCGGGCACCCCCGCGACGACGCACAGGTCGGGGATCTCGCCCCTGACCACCGAGCCGGCCGCGACGACAACGTTGCGGCCGATCACCGATCCTGGCAGCACGACGACGCCGGTGCCGAGCCAGGTGCCCGCGCCGATGCGGACGGGCGCGTTCACCGGCCACTGCCGTCCGATAGGCATGTCAGGGTCGGCGTAGCTGTGGTTCTGATCGGTGATGTAAACGTAGGGGCCGGTGTAGACGTCGTCGCCGATCTGGATCGAGTTGTGCGCCACGATATGGCTGCCACGGCCGATAATGCAGCGATCACCGATTGTGAGTACCGGGTCCGGCCCGAGGTCATGGCCCGGCATCATGCCAGCGCAGACCGACGCAAACTCGGCGATCATGGTGCCGGAGCCGATCTCGATCCACTGCTCGTTGTAGACCGATCCGGTCGGGAACGCGATCAGCGACCCGAACCCGAATGCCGCGAACCGCTGGCCTACAGCGGTATCGCCGTTGATCGCACCAGCATCTTTGAACCACCGCCACAGGGCATGCGCGAACCGGGCGGCGACTCGCCGACGCCACCTGCGCAATGACGGCATTCCAGACATCGACCGCAACAGTATCGTCAGCCGAGCCCGCCCCGCGCGCCGAAGGGCCGGCTGGCGCCGCCGTCCGAGCCCAACGTTGTGACCTGGCTGGGCGCGCGGCCCGGCGTGGCAGGCCCGGCGTCGTGACAACGCTGGCGCTACAGCGCCGTCGTTGTGGCATTGCTGGGCCTGGATCGGGGCCGGATTGGGCCTGGCCGGCGTCATTCGGTCGGGATAAGTTGGCTTTCACCCGCCCCAATCGGCGATAACCCGAGGAGCCCGCGTGCGTAAGCTCAGGCTTGGCCCGGCCGCGCTGGCCGCGATGACCATGTTCGCCATCGGCTCTGGGTCGGCCGGTTCAGCAATGGCCGCGCCACCGCTGCCTGCGGGGAGTCTGGCCGGGCCTCCGCTGGCGGCCGGGAGTTACACCACGATCGCCATTCCTGGCGGGACGCAGGTCATGCCTTCGGGCATCTCAGATTCAGGGGTCATCGTCGGGTGCTTCCAGAGCGCCCGCGGCCAGCGCGGGTTTGTTGACCGGCACGGGCGGATCTCCACCATCGCCGACCCGGCCGCCGGCCCGCATGGCGGGACCTGCCCGCTCAGTATCGATGACTCCGGCGTGATAGTCGGCTCTTATACCAGGCGCACAGGAGCGACGCACGGCTTCGTGGACCGGCACGGCATGTTCACCTCGATCACCGCGCCTGGAGCGGGCACGCGTTCCGGGACCGGGACAGTGGCCGTCGGTATCAACGACTCGAATGTCATTGTCGGCTTTACCCTTACCCTCAGCCCGAGCAAAAACCACGGATTCGTCCTGAAGAAGGGCAAGTTCAGCCTGGTCAAGGTTCCGACTGGCAAAGGGTCTTCCGTGGTAGCCAGGGTACTGAACGGCATCGCCGATGACGGCGCGATCACTGGCTGGTACCAGGGCGCGAAGGTCGTGCACACCTTCATCGACCGCTCGGGCAAGTTCGTGCCGATCGCGGTGCCGCATGCGGTTCAGACGTTCGCGGCCTGCATCTCCCCGAACGGCAGCGAGGTGGTCGGCATTTACACGACACCAAGTCCGGGACGGTCAACCACGGATTCACCTACCGCTCGGGGACCTACCGCACGCTGCGCGACCCGGCCGGGACAGCAGGTACCTCGCCCCAGTGCGTAAACAATGCCGGCGCCGTCGTCGGCTACTACAACGTCAAGCAGAATTCGACAGCGACCCGCGGCTTCCTGTTCACTCCCCGAGCGTCTGCGAAGAGCCCCAGGCAGTAAGCCTGCCCGGCAGGCTCATCGATGTCCCATCGGTGCGGCTCTTTCGGGGTGAGGCTGCTCTCGCAGGAGGGTTCTCGGGTTCGTGCAGGAGGGTTTCCGCATCTAGGAGAGTTGACCGGACTATCCGACGACAACCCTCCTTCATGCGACAACGCTCCTTCAGGAACCCGGAAACCCTCCACGGTAAGGACGAAAACCCTCCCGGACACGCAGCCTCGCCGCCGAGACCCGCGCCCCGGGCGGCGCGGGTCAGACGAGCGGCAGCTCGCGGCTCGCCGCGGCTAGCTGGCCGCAGGCGCCGTCGATCTCGCGGCCTCTGGTGTCCCGCACGGTGACCGGAATCCCCCGCCGCGCCAGCCGGTCCTCGAACTCAGCTGCCACAGCCGGGTCGGATGCGGTCCACTTCGACCCGGGCGTCGGGTTCAGCGGGATCAGGTTCACGTGCGCCAGCCGCCCGGCGAGCAGCGAGGCCAGCGCGTCGGCCCGCCAGGCCTGGTCGTTGATGTCGCGGATCATCGCGTACTCGATCGACACCCGCCGGCCAGAGACAGCGGCATACGACCAGGCCGCGTCCAGCACCGAGGCGACGGGAAACCGCTGGTTCACTGGCACGAGCGTGTCCCGGAGCGAGTCGTCCGGCGCGTGCAGCGAGACGGCCAGCCGGCAGGACAGCCCCTCGTCGGCGAGCCGAAGCATCGCGGGCACCAGGCCAACGGTCGACACCGTGATAGCTCGCTGCGAGATGCCGAAGCCGGACGGCACCGGAGAACTGATGCGGCGCACGGCGCGCACCACGGCCGCGTAGTTCGCCAGCGGCTCGCCCATCCCCATGAACACCACGTTCGAGATCCGCCCGCCCCCGCCGACCAATCGCCCGCCCGCGACCGCCCGCGCCCCGCTGAAGACCTGCGTGACGATCTCCCCGGTCGACAGGTTCCGCGTCAGGCCCGCCTGGCCTGTCGCGCAGAACGGGCAGGCCATGCCGCAGCCCGCCTGCGAGGACACGCAGAGCGTTACCCGCGATGGATACCTCATGAGCACGGACTCCACGAAGGCGCCATCGGCCGCCCGCCACAGCGTCTTGCTGGTCATCCCCTGGTCACAGGTCAGCTCCCGGGCAACCGAGAGCAGCCGCGGGAGCAGCGCCTCCCCCAGCGAAGAACGCAGGTCAGCAGGCAGATCGGTCATCTCGTCCGGCGAATCGGTCAGCCGGCCGAAGTAGTGCCTGGACAACTGGTCAGCCCGGAACCCGGGCAGCCCCAGCTCAGCAACAGCAGCCCGCCGCCCGTCAACATCGAGATCGGACAGATGCCGTTGCCTGCCAGCCCGGGCTAGCACGCCGGGCTCCGGGGGGTCGTCCCCCCGGACTAGCACGTCGGGGCGCGGCGTTGCCTGGACTGACGAGCCGGGTTTTGGCGAGGAGGGAAGGCAACGCCCGGAAGCGCCCCGACCCGCGGGGGGCTCCGGGGGGTCGTCCCCCCGGGTCAGCACAGTCTCCAAGCAAACCCCTCACAGTATCCGGGCAGTTGCCACGTGATCTGCGGAATGTAGATAGATTTCGTTGCTATGCAGAACACGCGCTCTCGAGCCGGCCAGTCCAGGATATCCGCCGAACCGGGGAGGCCCGTCATGCTGCTCGATAGCGAAAGCCCGTACGGAAGCAGGCGGGTGGTCGTTGAGTACGACGGCTGGACTACCGCCGCCTACATGCACGACAGATCGGACCCGATCGCCGCGACCTGGCTGGCCAATCACCGCAGGGCGCCGGCCGACATCGATCTCGGGCTGCTCGACGCCGGTCACGCCCCCGAGATGCCCGAGGGGTACACCAAGCACCCCGACGGCAGGCCGCCGCTGAGCCAGGGGTCGCTCCGCGCGGTGTGGTTCGAGGAAGGCGACGGCGTCGCGATCTTCGAAGGCAGCGAGCTGCTCGCCGTGATCCCGGGCTGGTCGGACATGTCCAAGGGAATGCCCGGCTATAGCAGGGACGTGATCGGGCAGACGCCGTTCGGCTGGTCGCTCGACGACGCTATGGAGGGGCTCGGTCCCCGCGTGAGCGAGGCGTCGGACTTCTGGCGCTGGCGGCTCGACTCGCAGGCCTGGGCGCAGTTCCAGCAGGGCATGCTCGGGCATCTGCTCGACCGCCTCGGACCGGGCGCCCGCTACTGGGACGTCTCGGCCAATAAGCCGCCGGTCGTCGGCGTCTCGGAGCGACCGCCAGCCGGCCGCCGCTCCTACACGGTGCTCACCACCGTGGGCATGAGCTGCCAGCGGATGCCCGTCGTCGAGCAGACCGGCCCGGGCGCGGCGGCGAAGGCCAGGATCGAACTGGCGGTCGCGACCTCGCTGCCGAGCAACGAGGCGGCGCGGATCTTCCTGTGGCTGGCGCAGTACCCGTGGCGCGACATCAGCTGGCTCGGTCAGCGGCCAGACGATCCGCTGGTACCACGAGCCGTCGTCGTTCCCCCTTGGTCACGGCAACGAGGCCGTGCTGTTCCTCGACAATCCGGCCCTGCTGCTCGGGCCTGAGGTGCCTGACCTGTCCGGGTTCACGGTGGCGGGCGAGCCGGTCAGGTGGCTGTGGCTGATCCCGATCAGCGAACCGGGAGCGGCTGCTCGCGCAGAGACGCGGCTCATCCAGCCTGATCAACCAGCTTGCCTCGCAATCTCGCAGCTGGGTGGTCAGCTAGCCCGCCGCGATCAGCGGAAGAGAATTATTCAGCTGAATTATTCGCGGTAGCCGGTGTCGCTCGATCACCTGCCTGCAGGAAGATCGTCATCAGCAGCCAGGCCACGGGCGCGACGATCAGCATGGCGTCGATGCGGTCCAGCACGCCGCCGTGCCCGGGCAGGATCGAGGACATGTCCTTGGTGTCCAGGTCCCGCTTGATCATCGACTCGACCAGGTCGCCGAGGGTCGCGGCGGCCACGGCGGCCACACCGAGCACGAGGCCGTACCAGACCTTGCTGTGCAGCAGGTAGACCATCCCGAGCGCGCCGGCGGCCAGGCAGGCGATGACTGACCCGGCCAGCCCCTCCCAGGTCTTCTTCGGGCTGATCCTCAGGCGCCATGAAGTGCCGGCCGAACACGATCCCGGCGAAGTACGCGCCGGTGTCGCTGCAGACCGCGAGGATCACGAACACGCACGCCCGGTGCGCGCCGTCGGGCTGCGCCAGCATCAGCGCGACGAACGTCGCCATGACCGGCAGGTAGATGCAGCACGAAAACGCCGGCGGTGACGTCGCGCAGGTACCCGGCTGGCCCGCCCGGCAGCCGCCAGGCAAGGACCGGATGAAAGTCAGCCCGAGCGCGCCCGCCTCCCACGAGCGGCCCGCGCCAGTATGCCGAGCGCGTAGAGCGCGGCGCCGCCGACTCCGACCGGCACGACCGGCAGCTTGATCTCGCGAGTGCTCGACAGCGCGTGGTTGAGTTCCCAGAACCCTGCGCCGACGAGCATCGCCACGAACACCAGGAACCGCACCTGCACGAACAGCAGCAGTCACGAGCGCGACCGCGCCGAGGCCGACCCCCACCGCGACCGCGGCCGGGAGGTTGCGGCCCGTCTGGATCGTCTTTCGCTCGCTCACGTAGCTTTGCCTTCCCTCCGGCGGCCGGCTCGCGGCGGCTGGTTCTCGCGGCGGGAGACGAGATGATCCGTGTTGAGAGGCAAAGCTATACCGTGAGCGGAGCTATACCTCCAGCAACTCGGTCTCCTTGTGCTTGAGCAGTTCGTCGACTTGAGCGACGTAAGTGTGAGTCACCTTCTCGAGCTCGGCCTCGCCGCGGCGGCCGTCGTCCTCGCCCGCGTCGCCACTCTTGACCAGCTTGTCGATCGAGTCCTTGGCGTGGCGGCGGATATTCCTGATCGAGACCCTGCTGTCCTCGGCCTTATGCCGCGCGACCTTGATGTACTCCTTGCGCCGTTCCTCGGAAAGCTCGGGGAACACGACCCTGATGATGGCGCCGTCGTTGTTGGGGTTGACGCCGAGGTCGCTGTTGCGGATCGCCCTGTCGATCGCGGCGAGCGAGCCCTTGTCGAACGGCTGGATGACGATCATCCTCGGCTCGGGCATGTGGAACGACGCGAGCTGGTTCACCGGGGTCTGGGTACCGTAGTACTCCACGGTGATCTTGCCGAACATCGATGGATGCGCGCGGCCCGTCCTGATGTTCGCGAAGTCCTCTTTGGCGACCGCGACCGCCTTCTCCATCTTCTCTTCGGCTTCGAGAAGAGTGTCGTCAATCATTGCGGCTCCTCAGTTCCGTCTCTCATCCTGCCCGCTATTTGCCGTGCCCGTTCCTGCCGTAGCGTTCCTGCTTACCAGTGTGCCGATCCGCTCGCCGCGAACCGCGCGGACCACGTTGCCCTTGCCCATCAGGTCGAAGACGACGATCGGCAGATCGTTGTCCATGCATAGGCTAACCGCCGTCGCATCCATGAACTTCAGCTCTCGACGCAGCACGTCACTGTAGTCAAGCCAGTGGATATCAGGCGGCCTCGGGCGACTTGCGGGGATCGGCGTCGTAGACACCATCCACCTGGGTTCCCTTGAGCACCGCTTCGGCGCCGATCTCCAGTGCCCGCTGGGCGGCGCAGGTGTCGGTCGAGAAGAACGGCGCGCCGATCCCGGCACCGAAGATGACGACCCGGCCCTTCTCCAGGTGCCTGATCGCCCGCCTCGGGATGTAGGGCTCGGCGACCTGGCCCATCGTGATGGCCGTCTGCACCCGCGTCTCGACGCCGAGCTTCTCCAGGACGTCCTGCAAGCGCCAGGCAGTTGATGACGGTGCCGAGCATGCCCATGTAGTCGGCCCGCGCCCGGTCGATCCCGCGCTTGGCGAGCTCGCCGCCCCTGAACATGTTGCCGCCGCCGACGACGGCGGCGACCTGGACCCCGAGCCGCAGCGCATCGCGGATCTCACGGGCAAAGTGCAGCACGACGTCAGGATCGATGCCGAGGCTTCCGCGCCGCCGGCGAACGCCGCGCCGGACAGCTTGAGCACGACGCGGTGCCAGATCTAGCGGTCTTCGCCGCTGTCATAGGCCGAGCCGGATCTCGGTCCGGTCCTAGGCCTTGAGGAAGTCTCGCTTAGCGAACTGCCCGGACTCTGATCGGCCAGGTTCTCGTCGGCTAGGTTCTGGTCGGCTAGGTGAACGTCCTGGTTGTGCAGTTCGAGATCGGCTGAATCCGACTCGGCGGTACCGCCCGCAACAGCACCGTCCCCCGCAAAGGTGCTATCTGGCAAAGCGGGCTCCCCTCACCTCAGCTCGCCTCGGTCACTGAAGGCATTTCAGTTTGATGCTGTCCGCTCGGTTTGATGTGTCCGCTCGGTGCCTCAGCTTCGTGTTTCAGCTAGCCTGCCCGATCTGGAATCTGGCAAAGCCGCGAACGGTGGCGCCGAGCCTCGGTGACCAGCTGCTTCACTGTCTTCTTCGGGTCCCTGACCGGGGCTGCTCGATCAGCACGACATCCTTGAAGAAGGCGTTCAGCCGACCTTCGACGATCTTCGGGATCGCCTGCTCGGGCTTGCCTTCCTCGCGGGTGACTGCTCGGCGATGCGCCGCTCGTTGGCGACGACGTCCTCGCGGCACCTCGTCCCTGGTGACGTACTGCGGGCGCATCGCGGCGATCTGGTGCGCTACGTCCATGGCGATCGCCGGCCCCGGCCTCGTCGACGTCGACGAGCACGCCGAGAGTGGGCGGCAGGCCGGGGTCCGACTTGTGCAGGTAGCTCGACGATGTAACCGCCGCGGAAGCGGTGAACCGGCCGAGCTCGAGCTTCTCCTTGAGCGAGGCGCTGGCCTCCTCGATCAGTTCAGTCGGCGGTCTGGCTGTCGCGGACGGCCAGGCGAGCACCTCCAGCCTGTCGGTGACGCTCGGCCTTGAGCGCGGCCGCCGCGATGTCGGCGGCGACCTGCTGGAACATGTCGGTCTTGGCGACGAAGTCGGTCTCGCAGTTGAGCTCGACAAGCACGCCCGGCCGTCGTCGCCGTCCAGAGCCGAGATCACCAGCCCGTTGCCCGCCGTGCGCCCGGCCCGCTTGCCAACGTCCTTGGCGCCCTTGATGCGCAGTGCCTCAACCGCGGCCTCTACGTCGCCGTCGGCTTCGACCAGGGCGTTCTTGCAGTCGAGCATGCCCGCCCCGGTCAGGTCGCGAAGCCGCTTTACGTCCGCGGCGCTGTAGTTCGCCATGTCCTCATCTCTCGCAGTTCTCTATCTCGTGGTCGCTATGAGCTCGTAGTGCGGGTCTCGTGGTGCTCGGGTCTCGTGGCTGCGGGTCCTGTCAGCCGCCGGCTGGCTCGCAGCCGCGTCTGACTACGGACGCATCGGTGCCGGCAGCCGGGCCGCCGGCGGGTCTGCCGCCTGCCTGGCGGTCGCCGGTTTCCCGGCGGTGCTGGCCGCCTGCGGTCCGGCCCGCCCGCTGCTTGTTAGCTCTGCTCGACGGCGGCTTGGCCTCGTCGGCGGGTTGGTCCTCGACGTGCAGCCTCGCCCTCCACGGCAGCCTCGCCCTCGACGGCAGCCTCGGGCCCTCGGCGGCAGCCGGGACCTCCAGCACCACGCCTACCTCTGTCTTCTCTGCTTCCGCCGCGTCCGCTTCTGAGGCGGCAGCCGCGTGCACGCCCGTCGCACCCGTCTCGCCGGTCGGCGCATCGACCGACAGGGGCGCTGCCGTTGGCCGCTGGCCGCCGTTAGCCGCCTTGCCGCCGTTGACCGCCCTGCCCTCGAGCAGGTCACGCTCCCACTCGGCCAGCGGTTCCGCGGCGCCGAGCAGACCGTCGCGCTGCGGCTTCTCCTCCCCGGCCGCCCGGCCGGCCCTGAGCGATCAGCCCTTCGGCTACCGCGTCCGCAATGACCCTGGTCAGCAACGCGACGCTGCGGATCGCGTCATCGTTGCCGGGGATCGGGTAGGTGACCTCGTCCGGGTCGCAGTTCGTGTCAAGAATGGCGATCACCGGGATGCCGAGCTTGCGGGCCTCGCTGATCGCGATGTGCTCTTTCTTGGTGTCAACTACCCAGATCGCGCTCGGCACCCTGGCCATGTCCCTGATACCGCCGAGCGAGCGCTCAAGCTTGTCGCGCTCGCGCCGAAGGTGGAGCAGCTCCTTCTTGGTCATGTTGGAGCCCGACACGTCATCGAAATCCAGTTCCTCAAGTTCCTTAAGCCGCTGCAGCCGCTTGTAGACCGTGGAGAAGTTGGTAAGCATTCCGCCAAGCCAGCGCTGGTTGACGAACGGCATGCCAACCCGGCGCGCCTGCTCCGCGATGGCCTCCTGCGCCTGCTTCTTAGTGCCGACGTAGAGCACCGAGCCGCCGTGCGCGACGGTCTCCTTGATGAACTCGTAGGCGCGGTCGATGAATTGCAGGGACTGCTGAAGGTCGATGATGTAGATGCCATTGCGCTCGGTAAAGATGAACCGCTTCATCTTCGGGTTCCAGCGCCGAGTCTGATGTCCGAAGTGAACGCCGCTCTCGAGCAGCTGCCGCATAGTGACGACCGGAGCCATGCCGGTGTCCTTTCCTGTCGTGCGCCCGCCAGAGGCTTCTGGGCGCGGATCGGTTAGTCCTGACGTCCGTACGCACCTTGCCGCGGTAATCCCGCGGACCGACCAGATGCGTCCCAACGAAGACCTAGCCAAGGTCTCAAGTGGCTGGCGGACGCGCGAATTGGCCTTTGAGCGCGCAAGTGAAGACCTGCGGGCCCCTCGGCCTGCTACAAGTCTACATCTAGCCGCATCTCCCGCGCCCGGCCTTGCGTGATGCGCGATCGAGTCAGCGGCTGGGTCAGGCGCGCGGGTGCGCCTGACGGTAGGCGGTCATGAGCCGGTCCACCGACACGTGGGTATAGATCTGCGTAGTGGCCAGTGAGGCATGGCCGAGCATTTCCTGCACGCTGCGCAGGTCGGCGCCGCCATCGAGCATGTGCGTCGCCGCCGTGTGGCGCAGTCCGTGCGGCCCGAGGTCCGGCGCGGAGCCGATAGCGGCGATCTCGCGGTGCACCACCCGGCGCGCGGTCCTCGGATCGAGGCGCCCGCCTCTCGCGCCGATGAACAGCGCTGGCCCGGACACTGGAGTTGCCAGCTGCGGGCGGCCTGAGCAGCGCCAGCGGTCTACGGCCCGTTCGGCGGGGATTCCGACCGGAACGACCCGTTCCTTGGCCCCCTTGCCGAGCACCCGGATCGTCCGCCTGGAGTCGTCGATGTCGTCGACGTCCAGTCCGCACAGCTCGCTGACCCTGATTCCGGTCGCGTACAGCAGCTCCATGATCGCCGAGTCACGCAAGCTGACCGCGTCACCGGCCGCCCGGTCAGGGGCCGCAGCCGCACCGGCCGGACTGTCGCTAGCCGTACTGTCGCCGGTCGCCCCGGCATCGGCTGCTCTGGCCGGCCTGCGCTCAAGCACGGCCCGCATCTCATCGGCGGCGAGGATTTCCGGAAGCTGGCGCCTGACCTTCGGAGCCCTAAGCTGCGCCCCCGGGTCGTCGGTGAGCAGCCCGCGCGCATGCCCAAACGCCGTGAAAGCCCGAGCCGCAGCCGCCCGCCTGGCAATCGACGCCCTGGCCTGGCCCGCGCCATGCTGCGTCGCGAGCCACGCCCTGAGCACCGCGATGTCCAGTTCGGTGATGTCGTTGACCCCGCACCGCGCAAGATGCTCAAGCAAGAGCCTGACATCGCCTACATAGGCGCGGACCGTATGCGCGGACAATCCCCTTTCCGCCGCCAGATGCCGCTCAAAGGCTGCGAGCGGCTCCTCAAGCTGAGGCGGGAGCGGCGGCGCAGGCAACAAGGGCGCCTCCGCCTCAGATCGCGGCCGCAGTGCCGCCGTGGCTGCCTGGCCGGCTGGCCGGTTTCGCAAGCTCACCTCCACGGCAGGCACCCCTGTGCCACCCGTTCCGCTTCCGCGCTCACCTCCTCAGTGTGCGTGACTGGCCGGTAAGCCACCTTTCACCGCGCCGGACAAGTCGCGATGTCAGCTATTCCCATGCTTGATCCGGGAGAGCGGCAGGGCGAAGCCTGGCGGCCGGTGCCGCCGCCCTGACTGGGGCTGGAGCCGGCCGTCAGAAATCAAGACGACAGCCCCGGAGCGGCCCGGGCTGGCCCAGCACCGCCATAAAGGTGCGTGTGCACAGAGGTCGGGACCTTTCAGGCTCCTGGGGTGTTGCGGCGTTGTCGTGTTCGGGAGGGGTTGTCGTGTTCGGGCACGAGAGTTGCCGCGTCCGGGCGCTTCAGCCAACGCAATCCTAAGCAAGGACTCGACGTGACCCTCACGGGCCGCGCTCCATCCCGCCCAACTGCAGCCGCTTGCGAGGTGCTGCGACTTGATCTGGCGTCCGCCGCATCAGGATCTCAGCTTCGATGTCAGCCGATCTCTGCCGTGTCCGATCTTGAGCGCCGCACCGCCGGAGACGTTGAACAACGTTCGGCTGACACTTTGTCGTGAACGACAGGGTAGGCCCCTTCACCCGCTGTAAGGGGCAAACAACTGCTGATGCACTCACTCGTCGCCAGGATCGAAGCCTCCAAATGCCGTTAAAGACTCGGTTGCCCAATCACCAACCGATTACATGCCGAAGATACCTAAATCGGGAATAGACGCGCCTTTGGGGGAAGACGGAAAGAAACGATGCATGTCGGCTTGTCAAGCCTAAGATGGCTGTATCGCGGCGCAAGCAACTGCCGCCGAACCGGATAAGGCGCTAGGATGCAAGAACAAGTACCGCAAGTCTTCGGCGCCCTGCTCCGTCGACTACGGCGACGTGCCGGTCTGACACAGGAGGCGCTCGCAGAACGTGCAGGCGTCAGCGCACGAACGATAAGTGACCTCGAACGTGGCACCAATACCGCGCCCCGAATCGAGACGAGCCGGTTGCTCGCCGATGCACTTGCACTGACAGGACTTGCCAGATCCGCCTTTGAAGCTTCCGCCGAAGGTGTGGAGCTCCTCGGGATGGGCTCGTCGGAAGACAACGAAACCTACGGCCTCAGGTCTGGCAAGACGCTGCCCCGCGACGTACCGTCATTCGTCGGGCGCTCAGCCGAGTATGAGATGATCACCGACAGTCTGCGCACGGCTGAGAACTCTCCAGGTGCCACGAAGATCTGTCTGATTACCGGAATGGCGGGGGTTGGCAAGACGACCATAGCCGTGCACGCCGCCCATCAGCTGGCGTCGGCGTTCCCCGACGGCCAGTATTACGTCTCGCTGTATGGCCATACGCCGGCCCGGCGGCCACTGGACGTAGGGGAAGCCCTCGCAGGTGTGCTCATGGCTCTGGGTATGCCGACAACGCGTATACCGGTCGGGCAAGATAACCGTGCCCGTCTCTGGCGTGGCTTGCTCGCGGACAAGGCAGTGCTTCTCGTCCTGGACGATGCCTTGGACTACGAGCAGGTCGAACCCCTCTTGCCGGCAAGCGCCAAGAGCGCCGTTCTAATCACCTGCCGCCACCACATGCCGGGTTTGTTCGACGCGCGGACCGTCGGTCTCGACACTTTGAAGTCACAAGACTCTGTCAACCTGCTAGTCCGACTGGCCGACCGCGAGGATCTCACGAAGGCAGACGAGCATCTACGTGCCATCGCGAGCTTGTGCGGTGACCTGCCGCTCGCACTTGCAATGGTTGCCAGACAGCTTCATCATCATCCGGCCTGGTCAGCGGCGCACGTGGCAAGCGATCTGCGCAGTGCTTACAATCGCCTGTCCATCATAGAAGGGCGAGACTCATCCGTTACCGCGGCTTTCGATCTCTCCTATGAGCGGCTTGGCGGATCGACGCGACAGTTGTTCCGCCGTCTCGCGCTACATCCCGGAACGGATATCGATGCACATGCTGCGCGTGCTCTCGCTGACACCGACCTTACAGAGGTTCAAAGCCAGCTTGAGGAACTCTATGAGCAGCATCTCCTGCAGGAGTCAGTACGCGGTCGATACAGGCTGCATGATCTCCTCAAGCTCCATGCAGCCGACTTGGTGCAGGAAGACGATCCGCCAAGCAGAAATGCCGCAGTTGAACGGCTGCTGAACTACTACACCACCGTCGCCGCGCAAGCTGGCGTGCACCTCACGCGACAGACCGTCCGGGGCATTCCGCTGCATGATGCGCCTCCAGCCCACGCCCTGGCAATCCACGACGCGGACAGCGGGGCCGTTTGGTTTGATCATGAACGACATAACCTCCAAGCTATGGGAAACTGGGCGAATGGACATGGTCGTCCGGACGGCCCAATCGTCATCGCCCGATCTCTGCATGCTTTCCTGCGAGGTCGAGGCTATTGGGACCAGGCCCTTGCCGTCCACGCGACAGCGCTTCAAGCGGCTAGGCGATCTCGCAACGACCAAGCTGAAGGCGAAGCACTCGCAAACATTGCCGATATCCAGTACCTGAACGATGAGTATGCCACCGCGAAACTGAATCTCGAGGAGGCTCTCGCAGTTCTCCGTCGAACGCCCGACCGTCACACTGAGGCCGTCGCACTGCAGCGCATGGGTGCACTGATCTACAGGATGGGCGACTGGGACTCGGCCCTAACGACGCTGAACGCCGCAATAGCCCTTAGCCGCGAGGTGGAGGACCTCGCCGGTGAAGCATATGCGGCTAGTTTTATGGGCTCGGTACTCTATCTGAAGGGCAATCTCGACTCGGCACATACGCAGTTGACATACGCACATTCGATCCACGACCGACTTGGTGACCGATTCGGCCAAGTCGGTGACCTCAACTACCTTGGCGCAGTGGAACTAGCAGCCAACCGGCCCGAGATTGCCATAACCGTATTGGAGTCATCGCTTAGGCTAGCAAACCAAGTTGGGTATAAACTCGGTGAGGCGTACGCTCGCATCTTTCTTTCACGCGCGTTCCAAGGCACCGCCGATCTAACGAAGGCGGAGACCTCAATTGCCTCGGCAGTGAAACTATGCCGAGAACTCGGTGATCGTGCCGGAGAGGCAGAGAGCCTACTCGCGCAAGGCGACCTTGAAATCATCAGAAACCGCGAAAGCGCAGCGATCGACTGTTACACGACCGCCCGGACCATCGCTGTCCGTATATCCGCCATATACGTTGAAGCCCAGGCCGTCGAACGCCTCGGCGCCATCGACATCGCGAACGGAAATCGTCGTCTCGGCGAACAGCGACTGGATCATGCGTACCTTATATATGCGCAAGTCGGATCGCCGCTTGCTGAGCCAATAGTCCGCAGATCGACGGACCCTATGCTTTAGGCAGACAGCCGCCGAGCTACTATGCTGAGAACAAATCGATGAGCGACGCGGCAGCATCAAAGAAGTCTTCATCTCTGAGCCAACTGTTGCGCGTCGGCATTCGAAGGTTCAGCCGACTAACCCCAAGCTCAGCATAACGATGAACCAAATCAACGTCCGGCATGCGATTAGGAGTCACCGTAATCCTCAACGGGCCCCAAATTCGTCGGGCGTGCGACATTGTCATGTGCCTGTCGCAGGCCGAAAATCCGAGTCCTAGCCTCATCCAGATCCAAACCATAGCCATACCACTCGTCACCGAGTCTGACCGCGCGCCGGTAGGCAGCCCCCGTACTTCCGCCAATCACGATCGGAATCCGGTCTTGACAGGGCACGGGCATCGATCGGATATGGCTGAACCTCACGTATCTGCCCTGGTGCCACTGCGGCGGATCGGCCCATATTGCTTGCATCGCCGCGATGTAGTCGTCAGTCCGCTTGCCCCGATCGGCGAACGGCACTCCCATGGCTTCAAATTCGGCTCTGACATATCCCACCCCGACACCCAGCATGACGCGTCCTTCCGATAGCACGTCCAAGCTCGCGATCTGCTTCGCAAACACCAGTGGGTTGCGGAACGGCAAGATAGCTACACCCGTAGCAAGCTGGATGCGATTCGTATGAGCGGCGACAAAGCTAAGTGCCACAATCGGATCAAACAGCCGGGTCGTAGGCGGCAGCGGCGACGGTGTATGCTGGGGATCCGATAGTATCAGATGCTCAATAGTCCAGAGGCTGTCAAAGCCAGCTTCCTCGGCGGCGAGGGCGATACGGACCAGGTCCGGCAACTCGGTCGAATCTCCGCAGTTTATGTCGGTCAAGCCAAATAGCATAGACACCAGCCTCGCTCAAACAGCTTCGATACGGCGATCACTGCAGAAACGCTCATACCATTCGTCGTTGAGATGATCGGCCTGCTTCCGAATGCCAGGATCTGGAAACTTTTCAAGGGGCTCCACATCCAGATATTCGAGGCAAAGCCGCATGGTCTCCTGAAACTCCTCGGCCAGATCCTCATAATAGATCTCATGAGGTTCTACGCTATAAGTCACGAAGTAGTCTGACCAAACCATCTCTTCACGGTCCAGTGCGCGTATATACTTGCCAATCAGATCGGCGTCATATCTCGCTGGTGTTGGATTCGGCTCCTTATCTGCAAGCCACTTGCCGTCTCGAATCCATACCCCGGTGTGCTCCGCGAGCATATACGATATTGCCTGGCGCACTCGATCCCGGCGGCGCAGCCATATGTATCGCGGGTGCCGAAGCAGTACGTGAAGGTCGTAGCCAGCCAGCAAGCGCTGACTCAAGTGATCGCCGTGGAGTTTTACCCCAAACACGCCATTGGGGCTCGTCCGATGACGGAACAGATGACCGATATAGCGCTCCACATCGACTTGTTCCGATGAGGCGCCGCCCAGGTCGCCCCAACGACCCGCGAAGTCGGCAACGTACTTTGGCGTCAGGTATTCCTCCGGCGCCCCTGCTCGATTGGTACGCCACAAGGCTCGCTGCAACATATTGCTGCCGCTTCGAGCCGATGACGATATGACGTATATAAGCGACGGATCTCTCGTGTATTTCGGGAAATCGAACGAGGCGCCGTTGGTCGCGAAATACAAGTCGCTGGCGTTCTGGCTAAGCCACTGGTGCGCCACGATGGGAATCCTCGAAGTCGATGCCGATACCGGCCGCCTCAATCGCCTCAATCCTTGCCGCAACCGTTGTGTGATCCGGGTGATTGCGATAGGCATCGAGAGCAGGGGCAGACTCAGCCAGTACAACGATCGCGTGCGTGTAGCCCTCGTTCCAGCGAGAGAAATTCGTGCCACACCGGATGTCGACCACTCCCGGTACCTTTGCGCGAAGAGCGCGGACCTGCTGAAGCGATGCGGCGACTTCTTCCGCCGACACCCCGTCGATCCAACGGTATATCGCTATATGCACGATCATGACTTTTCCTTCCTGTACCCTTTATAATACGACTACATCGCATCCGATGCAATGCGGCAATAGAACGGGGCGCCGTTGGCAGAATTATGGCGCGTAACTTGCGCGTCAATCGGCCCGAGTCGATGAAGCGGCATGGACTCTAGGCTGTCAATGGTAACACCTGGTCCCTTCACTACCGCCATCGCATTCCACGGGAACTCTCTGCCCAAACTCGGCACGGCGATCTGATTAGGCTTCGGGTGGACTGTAGCGCGAAGCGTGCCCGGGAGAATGCGATCAATTACGGACAGGTAGCGGATGCAAAGATTGAAGGCCGCATACTCTACAGCGGTGTCGGTAGCCAGGTCATCGACTTCGCGCCAAAGCGCCACCATCGAGGAATCCAGCTCGTCGAGTTGGCTACTGTGAATAACTTGCCACCAATCCACCCATGGGACGCCGCCGCACAGGTCCTGGAGGTTCATATTTCGCTTCATTCCACGCTTGAGCACATCGAAAGCGGGTCGCATCTGCGGATCTTCGTCCTTGGCCGATCGAATCATGTCCGCAATCACGGCCATTGCCTCACGAAATATATTGGCGTTACCAGAGTCGCTGACGAGACGCTCGGTCAAGGTTTTTAGATCAAGGATGCTGACGCTACCACCGATGTCAAGTAGATTGCGGAAATACCGCAGTTTCTCGAAATATAGCTTGCAATCGTCGGGGTCGATGCGCAGGATGGACGCGTACGCCAAGCCATCCGAGAGGATGATCCAATCGGCACCAAATGGATGTACCTGATACATCGCCATCGACAGGGTATGTAGCCTGATGAGCATCGCCACTTCACCGAGGTCCACATGTCCCGGCGGGCCTATGCACCGGAACGCGTTCTGATCTTTGAATGGGAACGCCGGCATGACGAATCGAAGGCGCTGCTTCCGCTCTACAGGCTCGGCGATGAGGCTATCGATTCCCTCGGTTGTGAGATGCTTGCCGTTTGTGCTGTTTCCGAGCAGTGGATGCGTGAGAATTGCGAATAGCTTTGCAGACATTGATGCGCCGGCCTCACGGGCAATTGCTGCTGCGACGCCGTCATAGACGAGGCTCTGCTCGCAAGATACTAGGTAGTCAAGGATTACATCGGTCTCATGCGCGAGGGGTCCATCGAGCAACTTGGGTTGAGCCGGCGCTTGGGGCGTCGAACGAGATTGACCAAACTCGCCGCGCACGAACATCGTGAACGCATCTGCAACCCACTTCTCACTCGGCATCGCATCGGGTACAGGCTCCATCGGTCGGGAAGCATAGAGAGCTGGCGTATGCTGGATGCCGCTGTGAGGATCGAACATGACAGTGCGCTCGCAGACAATTGCGTGTCCGCCTGGCGCTGTGTCGAAGTTGAGTTCAAGGCTCGTATCCGTGCCCGCTGTAGAGATCATGATCCTTCCTGACGGTTAGATTCAGCCCCGATTAAGTACACGTCGCAAGTCTCCGGAGTGCAGCAGCGAAACGGCGCGTTCGAGGTTCACGTTTACGGCTGTGCATGACAGTTCTGCCTCGTCGCTCAGCTGATATGAGTGCCCTTCACCGAGAAGATAGTCGGGCGGCCAGCAGATCCGAAAGAATGAAGGCTGTTCTGCTTCCGCGGTCGTCGGGTAGATTTGCATCTCGGGAACCTCGATCGTCATCTCGCTCGCAGGCGGCCAGTTGAGGTTGTCGCGCACTTGAAAGTCCGATGACAGCGTCGGCACCGGCGGCCGCGTGCTCATCTCGGAAATGACTTCGAAAATTACTTGACTTGCTAGCTCGGCTCCGGCTCTTATATCGGCGTCGAGTAGTAGTGCACTCAATATGACGCTCTCGACGCCAGATATGTGATCTAGATAGCTGCTCGTAAAGCATCGCGTGATCGAAAAGACTCGGTGCTGCCCGGTGGCAATGAGCGCATTGGCGAGTTGTCGTAGAGGAGAGACAGCAAGATAGAAATGCAGTGGGCCGAAACCTGAATATGAGACCCGGAGAGGTTGCAGGCTTGCTTCAGGCCATTTCGTTGAGAGAAGCCGGGCCTCAAGCTCGGTAAAATTTCGCCGGTAGAACGATTGCCGGGCCGCCGAAGTTAGTCGCGCGAGTAGTATCTGGCGACCAACCTCGTGGAAGTGATCAGCGAGCAGGCTTTCGCTGGTGATGGTCGGCAAGGCTTCGGGCGCCGAACTCAGGAAGACTGACACGATTCCGGAGCTGGTGGTGCCGACCCGACCTCTGGCAGCGACGCCTGACCCACGGGTCAGTCGACGTACCTCGTCCCAGGCATCTTGTCCGAGGACCGCGCGCTCTGCGACGAGCTGAATCGTTTCCGTCACGTCTATTAAGGTGAGGAAAGCTATGCCGCCGCGACGATCGTTCCGGGTGACACGGCCACGCAGATGTGCCTGCAGCCGCGACTCAGGAAACAGGCGGATGTGAATTTTGGCGTCGCGGGCGAACTCAACGACAGTCAGCTCATCGGCCATTTGATTTTGGGTATTGTCGTCCGCAGTGGATCGTTCAAGTGGTGCCATAGACATATGGTGCTCCCAGGGTAAGCATGTTGCCGATGTTGTCCGATGGCAAATGTGATGGCGCCTGGTATTGGAGGCCTAGTCGCGGGGCTCTAGACAGCGGTTCGGCAGGTTGGGTTAGGAGGGGGATGGGCGATGAGCGTAGGGGAGGCGGGATTTCTATCGAGACAAGACGGCACTGAGCGCGTCGGCGCCTCGACCGTTCCACCGACCCGGCAGCCGGTTACTCTGTCTGCGGCCTTCATGTCCACGATGCGGCGCGAGAGATCGCTGATGGGCCCAGGCGCGGCGCGGCGCAAGCTACCCGCTCGCTCCTCACGGACGCTGCTGACGCTGACGACTATGGTGGCGGCAATCGGTAGGGATAAGACGACCAGGCCGGCACTCACGACGAGGACGATGTACATCGTCGGCCACCCCCTTTGACCCTGTGACGGGCATGAGTTGGGTTTCGAACCGGTCATACGCGACGCTACGAGCGGTCGTGCCTGTAGCCCATGAACCGGACTGACAGTTAGCTCACAGCGGACTGCGAGAGTCGTGCCCAGTCGATCGTTGGTTTCCCGAGTGCCTCAATGGGTCGTCCTGGTGGATGTCCAGTTACTTCCACTCCATCCCGCACAATCGCGGCCCCTCGCGAGATGCCGCAGTTTGATTCGGCGTCCGACGCTGCAGAATTTCGGTATCGATGTCAGCCATGTCCCGCCCATAGCGCACCCCTTGATGCCTGCAGTGCCTCAGCCGTGCGACTTGTTGACTCATATGGCGGCAGCGTCGCCGCGCTCACCAGTAGGCTGACGCCCTCACCCGCCACGAGCCTGCACAGCACTTCGAACTGCCCCAGGTTCATGAAGTCCTCGTCGTTGACGGTACGGCCGAAACTCCTTGCTCCAGACCCGAGCATCGTCGGCTGTGGATTGAAAGACCACCTTGCTGCGGGCGTTGGCCAGCACACCCCCCGCAGCCCACTCGGCAGTTGCTCCAAGTGCTGATGCGCCAACACCATGCCAAGCCCGTAGGAACGCGAGCGCACCAGCATCGTCTCGGGATCCACGGGCAAGTTAAGAAAGTCCTGGAACTCGTCGAGAACCAGCAAGGTCGGCTGCCGGGGATCAGCCGCATGCGCGCGCACCGCACCCCAGACGGCGTTCAGCAACAAACTGCCAGTTAGCCGCCCGTTTTCCACGCCCAGGCCGGCCAGATTCACTAGCAGGATCTTGCGTTCCCGAATGACGGCCTGCATCGAAAAGCTGCTGTTGCTCTGGCCGATGATGCAGCGAATATCCGGCCGCTCATTCAGTTGCCACACCCGGGCGAGCACCGGTGCGGCATAGTGCTCTTGCTGCGCGGCCGACAGCCCGTCGAAGCGTTCCCAGAAGCGGGTCAGTTCCGGGTCGCGGACATCGGCGATCAGTTCGTTACACCAACTGCTGCTCAGCAGGACTGCGCGAACCCGGTGACAGTAAGGGCACCAGGTCGATGAAGGTCAGGCCGGGACGGGTGATCAACGTCGAGAGCCGCAGTGCAAGGCGGCCCGTGCCCAGACCCCGGCGCATATCCAGATACAGATACTCGAAGAGTTGGCAAAGCTCCTCGACCGCGACCCGCGGCGACGACCCCTCCGTGAGCAAATTGAAGCCGACCGGACGGCGGTCGCCGACCTCCAGCACAATCACGTCGTCGAGCCGGTCAGCAGGCAGGGCGTCAAGTGCCAGCCGGAACAAGGCGCCCTTTTTGCAGACCAACGTGACCTGTCTTGATGCTGTCGCGGGCCTGGCAAAGCTAGCTGGCATCCCCGCGCCAGGACAGAGCCGGCTCGCTCGACCGCCGCATCAGACCTGGCCGGAGCCGGCGGGCTTGGTCCTGCGGGTGCGCCTGGCCCGCCAGCCCTGGTCGCAGCGCTCGGCGTAGCCTGCTGCCGCGAGCAGGCCCAGGCAGCGCAGCGCGGTGTCCAGGTCCACCTTGGCTAGCGTCGCGATCGTGGCCGGGCCGCGTCCGGTGCGTGGGCTCAGCGTACGCAGGATAGATGCGGTGACCGGGTCCAGGACGTCAGCGGGCACGATCGCGTCACCCTCCCCGGCCGCGTCGTCGTCGCCGAGTGGCGCGATCAGCTCCATCACGTCGGCGGCGCTCGTCACGCAGACCGCGCCCCATTCCCTGATCAGCTCGTGGCAGCCGCCGGACTGCGCCGAGGTGACCGGGCCGGGCACGGCCATCACGGCACGGTTCAGCTCCAGCGCGTGCCGTGCGGTGTTAAGCGCGCCGCTGCGAAGCGCGGCCTCCACCACGACCGTGCCCCGGCTCAGCGCGGCTATCAGCCGGTTCCGTACCAGGAACCCGGGCCTGGTGGGCGCCAGGTCCGGCGGCCGCTCGCTGACCAGCACGCCGGTCGCGGCGATCGCCTCGAAGAGCTCGTAGTGCCCTTTCGGGTAGCCGAAGCTCAGCCCGCTCGCCAGCACGGCGACGGTGCTGCCGGCGACGGCGAGCGCGCCGCGATGAGCGCTGGCGTCGATGCCGTAGGCACCTCCCGAGATGACGGTGACGCGGCGCTCAGAGAGGGTCGCTGCCAGTTCGGTGCCCACCACGCTCCCGTAGGACGTCGCGGCGCGCGAGCCCACGACGGAGACCGATCGCAGGCAGGTGAACCGCAGGTCAGCTGACCCGCGCAGCCACAGCACGACCGGGCTTGCGGTGCCAAGGTCGTCCAGTTGCGTGGGCCACTCAGGATCACCCGGGCAGATCAGCCTGAATCCGGCGCGCTCCCAGGCCTCAAGAAAGGCAGGCGGCGGCAGTTCCTTGAGCCGTGAGCGCATCCGCTCGACTGAGCGCCGCGCGGCTAGCTCAAGCGGCGCGGTACCGCCGTCGGGCGACTCGGCGACCTCCAGAAGCTCCGCCGCCGACATGGATCCCAGCAGCCCGCCGATCACGGGATCACCCGGCTCAGCCAGGAAGCTGAGCGCGGCCCTGGCCCGCCGCTCGTCGGCTCTCCACCCATCGCTCAGCTGCGCCGTCACTGCGGCGTCCCCGACCACAGCCCGAGCGCGTAGCCAACCTCGGCAACGCCCGGCTCCCGCCTGCCTGCCAGGTCCGCCAGCGTCCATGACAGCCTGATCACCCGGTCAGCGCCCCTGGCACTGATGCGGCCGAGGTCCATGGCGCGCTCAAGCGGCGCGAGCGCGCCTCCCGGCGGGGAGAACCTTCGCCTCAGCTCGCTGCCAGGGACCTCCCCGTTGAGCCGCCACGGAGTCCCGGCCAGCCGTGTCGCGGCCCGCTCCCTCGCCAGCGTCACCCGCCCGGCCACCGCAGCGCTCGGCTCGGTAAACGCACGGTCGCTCAGCAGCTCCGCGCGGCTGACCGGAAGAAACTCGATCTTGGCGTCCACCCGGTCGAGCAGCGGGCCAGACAACCGTGACAGGTAACGCCTGCGCACCATCGGCGTGCACGTACAGCCGCCGCCCGCGAGCGTGGCGCTAGCGCACGGGCACGGATTGGCGGCCAGGATCAGCGTGAACTTCGCCGGGAACCGCGCCGTGACCGCCGCTCTCGCGATGACCACCTCGCCGGACTCAAGCGGCTGGCGCAACCCGTCCAGGACATCACGCGCGAACTCCGGGGCCTCATCGAGGAAGAGACAGCCGTGGTGAGCCAGGGACGCCGCTCCTGGCCTGACGATGCCGCTGCCGCCGCCGACGATCGCTGCTCTCGTCGCTGTGTGGTGCGGCGCGCAGAATGGCGGCTCGGTGAGGAGCGGCCTGCCAGGCGGCAGTGTGCCCGCGACGGAGTGAATGGCACTGACCTCAAGCGCCGCGGCCGGATCAAGCCTCGGCAGGACGGTGGGGATTCTCTCAGCAAGCATGGTTTTCCCCACTCCAGGTGGTCCCAGCAGCATCAGGTGATGGCCGCCAGCCGCGCAGATCTCCGCCGCCCGCCTTGCGACCGGCTGCCCCACCAGGTCAGCCAGGTCTTTCCGCTCCACCGGCGCGGAGGCAGGCGCCGTGCTGGCCGCCTGTTCCAGGTCGAGCGAACCCTGGATGTCGCGGCCCGGTTCGAGCACCTTGACGCCCGTGTGCTTCGGATGCTTGCCGCCGCGCAGCCACGACGTGAGAGCGGAGAGCCTGGGCGCGGCGACCACTCGCAGATCGGTCACCAGGGCGGCCTCGGCAGCATTCTCAGTGGCGACCACGATGGTGTCGAACCCGGCGGCCGCCGCGGCAGCCGCCGCCGGCAGCACTCCGGGCACCGGGCGCACCCGCCCGTCCAGGCCGAGCTCGCCGATCAGCACGAGGCCGCGCAGGCCGGCTGCCGGCACGGCCTCTGAGGCCGCCAGGATCGCCGCCGCGATGCCGATGTCGAATCCCGAGCCCCGCTTGGGCAGGCTCGCCGGTGACAGGCCGACCGTGATCCTGCGGCTGGGCCAGGTCTCGCCGCTATTGACGATCGCCGACCTGATCCGGTCACGCGCCTCGCGCAAGGCGGTGTCAGGCAGGCCGACGAGCAGCAGCGCGACCAGCCCATTCTCGATGTCGGCCTCGATCTCGACCGGATGCCCCTGTACTCCGACGAGAGCGATAGCGTGCGCGCGGGCAAGTCCCATTACCCCACCCCGCGAACATGCTCGATGGTGAATTCGCCTGCCGGAGTTCTCAGCACGCCGACCGCGTCGACCCGCAGTTCGTCAAAGAACGTGCCGTGCGTCATCACCCAGCGGACCGCGAGCCGCCGCAGGCGCCTCACCTTCTCAGTGGTAATCGCCTCGATCGGCAGCCCGAACGAAGCGCTCGACCTGGTCTTGACCTCGCAGGCCACGAGCACCCGGCGATCCGCCGCGACGATGTCAAGCTCGCCTTCGGCACAGCGGTAGTTTCGCTCAAGCACCCGGAACCCGGCTCGCTGCAGATACTCCGCGGCCAACTGCTCGCCATGCCTGCCCAGCACGTCCTTGCGATGCATAGCACCACCTCCTTCGGTCCCTGACAGTGCCGGAGGCCGGGCCGCCGGGCGAGCGGAGAACGCGGGCTGGTGGACACGACCGCCACGGCGGCGCTGGCTGTGGATAACGGGCAGGCAATGGCGCAGGTCTCGCCATGCCTGCCATTTGCGCTGATAAACCGATAACCTGCGGGCGCTAGCCGACAACTCGCCCAACCACCGCTCTGGGCCACGAAAGGCGCACAGGAGGCAATCAACAGATGAGAACTAAGACTTTCGTAACCGCGGCGCTGACAGTTGTCCCGCGCTGCCGAACCGCTCTCAAGTCGCTGAACCCGGTCGCCGTGATCAGCGTCACGCTTGTCATCGTGCTCGGAGGGATGGGCATAGCCGACGCGGCAACCGGCGGAAACTTCCTGCTCGGCCGGGCTAACACCGAGTCATCGAAGGCCACGCTCTCCAACTCGCGCGGCACGCCGCTCTCGCTCGTGGCGCCGAAGAATACCGCCCCGCTGTCGGTCAACCGCCGTACGATGGTGCCCAACCTGAACGCGCAGTTCGTGGGCGGCCTCAACTCCTCGGCCCTCAAGTCCACCGGCGGCGACGGATTCGCCAATCCGGCCAGCAACATCCCGCTTCCGCACACCACGGCTACCAAGGTCGCCAGCACCGGTCCCCTCCCGGCAGGCATCTACTACGTCACAGCGACCGCCGAAGTGAGCCTGGGTGCCGGCACCCCGGGAGCCGAGTGCTTCATCACCATCGACAACGACGTCAGCCACGAGGTCCAGGAAGGCGGCGAGAATGGCGGTGGCGTCATCTCGGCCGCGGAAACCGCGGCTGTCTCGCTGAAGAACAAGGACACTCTGCAGGAGTGGTGCCAGGTCCAGAGCGATCAGGACCACTCCGTGGCGATGGACTCGGCCATTACCGCGATCCGGGTGCTGTCCTCAAGCGGCACCAAGCCAGCCACGCCTCAGGCCGCTGGCCGATCCAAGGACGCGAAGTGACTATCCGGACCGCGCTGCCGGAGTCGGCCAAGTACCTCGCATCAGCTATCAGAGCGCTCAGCCCGGCGGCTGCTCTCGCGCTGACTCTCGCCACGATCTTCAGCGCGGTCGGCGTGGCCGACGCCGCGACCACGGCATTCGTGCTCGGCCGGTCAAATCACGAATCGTCCAAAGCGTCGCTTTCCAACTCCCATGGCATCCCGCTAGCACTGGCCGCTCCGAAGAACAAAGCGCCGCTGTCGGTCAACCGGCAGGCCTTGGTCAAGAAACTGAACGCCCAGTTCGTCGGCGGCCTCAGCGTGGCGGCCGCCAAGGCGACGGGAGGCGACGGATTCGTGCCGCCCAATGCCAACATCCAGATTTCCGACGACGTTTTCACGCCGGTCGCCAGCACTGGAAAACTGCCTCCTGGGGTCTACTACGTCACAGCGACCGCGATGCTGGACCTCACTGTCGGCGATACCGGCGGTTTCTGCGTCATAGAGCGGAAGAACAACCCGGGTTTCCTGGCCGAGGGCGGCGCCGATGGCGAGAGCTTCGTCCAGGCGCTGGAGACAGCGGCCATACGGCTCACGGCCAAGACCACCTTGCTGGAGGCCTGCATCAGCAGCGGTACGCACCTCGGCTCCGAGGCGATCGATGCTGGCATCACCGCCATCAGGATCGAATCGTCACACGGCAAGCCGCCCATCAAGACCGGACCCGTCGACTAGGCCGGCCGCCGCCCCGCCGCCCGGCGACCCGGGCGGCCGGGCGGCTCAGGATTCCTCGGGAAGCTGGAGTTCGCTCTTGGCGAGCTCCTCGATGTTCACGTCCTTGAACGTGACTACTCTGACGTTCTTCACGAACCTCGCCGGGCGGTACATGTCCCAGACCCACGCATCATGCATGGTGACCTCAAAGAACACCTCGCCGTTGTCGGCCGTGCGGACCTTGAGGTCGACGTCGTTGGTCAGATAGAACCTGCGCTCGGTCTCTACCACGTGCGAAAACAGCCCGACAACATCCCGGTACTCGCGGTAGAGCTGCAGCTCCATCTCGGTCTCGTACTTCTCAAGGTCCTCCGCGCTCATGTTCTCCCCTCCGATGAGGCGGGCGCCCTGGAGCGCATCTCAGCCAGGTCCCTGGGCTCACTGCCAAGCGAACCCTCGATCAACTCAACGATAGGACCATCCTGTCCTGAGTCCAGAGCCCCTGACCTGGCACCGGCGAGATCACCCGGTTGAAGCTCGACCTCCGCAAGCTCCGCATCGTCCAGGAGCGCCCCGAGCCTGCTGGAGACGTTCACGAACGAGCGGCGGTGCACCGGACTTGGGCCATGAGCGTCGAGCGCGGCCATGTGGCTGGGCGTCGAGTATCCCTTGTGCCGTGTGAACCCGTACTCAGGGTACTGCCCGTGCAACCCCGACATGATCTTGTCCCTGGTCACCTTGGCGACGATTGAGGCAGCGGCGACGCAGACCGCGACCTGGTCGCCCTTCCACATCGCCAGCGCCGGCACGGCGAGCCCGGGTACGGCGAACCCGTCCGTGAGGACATAGCCGGGGCTGGCCGAAAGGCCAGCGAGCGCGCGCCGCATGCCGGCGACATTGCACACGTGCAGGCCTAGCCGGTCGATCTCGCCGGGCTCGAACACGACGACGTTCCAGGCGAGCGCGGACCGCACGATCTGGTGGTAGGCGGTCTCCCTGGCCCTTGCTGTCAGCGACTTGGAGTCGGCGATGCCAGCCCACCTGCCGCTGTCCAGGCGGTCGAGGGCTACTGCCGCCACGACCAGCGGTCCCGCACAGGCGCCGCGGCCCGCCTCATCAACTCCGGCCACGGGACCGAAACCGGCGCGGACGAGCACGCGCTCGTATCCCGTAAGCCCGTTAACTCGCCGCGGCGTGTAGCCGACCGGACGCTCCACTGGAGGGAGCGCCGGTGCCCGGACCGCTCTGCTCTTCCCTGCGCGCACTGCCGATCCCCGCACGGCTCACCTTCGCGGCGATCCGCCGCGCGCGACAGCGGCCTTGGCCCTCCTGCGCCTGCCGGACCGCAGCCGGAACGAGCGCTCGGCCAGCGTCAGCGGCACCGCCACCGCGAAGCCAAGCCCCAGCGGCAGGTAAGGCGCCGAGGGCCGTAGCGGCATCGACCCGGCGGGGCTCAGCATCGAAGCCGTCGCGCGGGCTGACGATGACTTGAGCCCGGCGCCCGCCGAGGCCAGCCTGGCCTGGCTGAACGTCGACGGAATCGGCAGGATCTTGATCCGGCTGGGCGGCCAGACGATCATGAACGCGCGGCCGATCACCTTACTCTCAGGGATAGTCCCGTCCCGGTCGAAGGGATAACACGTCACCTCGGGATCGGTGTATGCGCAGTCGTGCAGCCGGGAATCTGCCGACTCACCCCGGTTGTCGCCCATCACCCAGAGCCGCCCCGGCGGCACCACCAGGGTGAAAGGATCCTGAGACGGGCTGTCACCAGGGAAGACGTAGGACTTCTCGGCCAGCGGCACGCCGTTGACCTCCATCTGGCCCCGGGCATTGCAGCACATCACATGATCACCAGGCACCCCGATGACCCGCTTGATGTAGTCAGTCTGGTCGGGCGCCGTTCCGAACAGGCCGGCGATCGAGTGGAAGAGTGCCCCGAGCGTGTCGTCATACGCGCGCGCCACGGGGTTGCGCGTGGCCGCCGCGGCCGGAACCGGCGGGTCCCAGGAGCCAGCGCCGTTGAACACGATCACGTCGCCGCGCGCAATGGGCCGCAGGTGATAGACGAGCTTGTTCACCAGGACCTTGTCGCCGATCAGCAGCGTATTTTCCATCGATGCGGACGGAATGAAGAATGGCTGCACCACGAATGTCTTGATCAGCAGCGCGATCGTCAGCGCCACGGCGAACAGCACCACCATCTCAGTCAGGAATGACCAGCGCCCGCGGCCCGTTTCTTCTGGCTGCTCCTCTGCCGCCTCGTCAGCTGCCGCTGAGGTGCCCGCCGCCTCGCCAGCCGGTGAGCCGGAGCCCTCGGACGGCGGCGCCCCGCTGGTACCGCCAGGCCCGGCGAGCACGTCATCGCGTGTGCGCTGATCGTCGTTCATCATCACCATCCAGCCTAACGGCCAACCGACCGGTCCAGCGGCCTAGCGGCGGCCGGGCAGGATAACCCCAGTGCGCAAACAAAAGATCTTTCACAGCAGTAACGCAAGCGCACCGCGACTGCGCGTTGGCAGCCTACCTCTAGCTCCGGCTGAATCCGGCCAAGTCCCTGGTCGGTCAAAAGCCCGCCGAGACTAATGCCCCGTATGTGCCCCACAAGCCCTATTCGCCTGGTCATCCAGGCCAGGCGAGCGCTATCCGGCTGCCCTGGCCTTCCGCCGACGGCTGATTCGCTTCCGCAGCCACCGCTCGGCCAGAGTCACGGGCACGGCCGCGCCGAGGCCTAGCCCCAGCGGCAGGTAAGGAGCTGACGGACGGATCGGCATCGATCCGTCCACGGCCAGCACCGAAGCTGGCACGGCCCCGGACTTCGCTGACACGGCACTCCGGCTAGCAGTATCGGCGAGCTTGGCCTGGTCGAACGTCGACGGAATCGGCAAGGCCCTGATCCGGCTGGGCGGCCAGACGATCAAGAACGCGCGGCCGATCACCTTGTTCTCGGGAATAGTGCCGTCCCGGTCATCTGGCCGGCACTCCACCTCCGGGATCGGAGTAGGAGCAGTCATGGAACCGGGAGTCGGCGGACTCGCTCCGGTTGTCGCCCATCACCCAGAGCCGGCCCGGCGGCACCACCACGCTGAAATGACGCTCGGACGGGGGCGCGCCGGGGAAAATGTACGACTTCTCCGCCAGCGGCACGCCGTTGACTTCCAGTTGGCCCGTGGCATTGCAGCACGTCACATGATCACCAGGCACCCCGATGACCCGCTTGATGTAGTCGGTCTGAACATAGCCAGCCTGCTCGGTCGGTGTCCCGAAGAGGCCTGCCACCGAACGGAACAGCGCTCTGATCGTGTCGTCGTATACGCGTGCCACCGGGTTGCGAGAAACGGCCGTGACCGGGGCCGGCGGGTCCCAGGAGCCAGAGCCGTTGAACACGACAACGTCGCCGCGCGCGATCGGCCGCAGGTGATAAACGAGCTTGTTCACCAGGACCTTGTCACCAACGAGCAGCGTGTTCTCCATGGACTGCGACGGGATGAAGAATGGCTGCACCACAAACGTCTTGATCAGCAGCGCGATGGTCAGTGCGACCGCGAATAGCACGACCATCTCAGTCAGGAAAGACCAGCGCCCGCGGCTCGATTCCTCCGGCTTGTCCTCGTCAGCTTGCTCGTCATCAGCCTCTGGCGGATCTGCCGTGTCGAGATTATCGTTCGTCATTACCAATCAGCCTAACCGCTGGCAAGCTGGTGAGCAGCCCTCACGGCGGCCATGCAACGACAAAACCCGCACCGAAGAAAGCGGCGCAACCGCGTCACAGCGCCGGCGCACGGGAATGCCGCCCGGTCCCTGAAGCAGCCGGCTAGCGGCCGGCTCCCGGCGCTCCTTGATCCTGGCGGCCTTGCCGCGCAGCGACCGCAGGTAGTACAGCTTGGCGCGACGCACCTGACCTCGGGTCACGACCTCGATCTGCTCGATCGCCGGGGTGTGCACGGGGAACGTCCGCTCGACGCCGACGCCGTAGCTGATCTTCCTGACCGTGAAGGTCTCGCGGGCGCCACCGCCCTGACGGCGGATCACGATGCCCTGGAAAATCTGGATCCGTGACCTGTTACCTTCAGTGACCCTGACATGCACCTTAAGGTGTCACCGGGCCGGAAAGCCGGAACGTCAGACCGGATCTGTGCCTGCTCAAGCTCGGCTATCGCGGAGTGCATCGCTCGTCGTCCTCATTGTCATCACGCGCACGTCTACGAACGCGCTGAAGTGGGCTGGTCGCAGCGAAGGCGTGCGACGGCTGCCCGCAGTTACGATCGGCCGTGTCGGGGGCAGCGGCTTTCAGTGTGCCACATCTTGACCACCAACCGCGAAACCAGTCTCAGAAAGTACCCGCCGATCCTGATCGTCAGCTGGTAGCCGCGGCCACCCTGGCGGCCAGATCAGGCCGGTTCCGTGCGGTGCGGCGCAGCGACTGATCCCGGCGCCAGCGCGCGATCGCGGCATGGTCACCTGATAACAGCACCTCGGGAACCTCGAGATCGCGCCAGGTCCTTGGCCTGGTGTAAGCCGGTCCTTCGACCAGCCCGCTCATCGGGCCCTCGCCCGTCTCCGAAGGAGTCGTCGGGCGCCGATAGCGCGTTGCCGAGTACTCCCGGCATCAGGCGGCAGATCGCCTCGACCATCACCAGCACCGCCGACTCGCCGCCCGGCGAGCACGTAGTCGCCGATCGACAGTTCGTGCACGACCATTCGACGGCGCGCATTCTCCACTACTCGCTCATCGATGCCCTCGTACCGCCGCAGGCGAACACCAGCTGCCCGCAGCCAGCCAACTCCGCCGCCATCGCCTGGTCGAACAGCGCCCCAGACGGCGTCGGCACCACCAGCGCGGGTCTGCGCGGCGTCAGCGGCGCTGATCCGCACGGCATCCAGCGCCTCACCCCAGGGCTCGGGCTTCATTACCATTCCCGGCCCGCCGCCGAACGGCGAGTCATCGACCGTTCGGTGCACATCGTGGGTCCAGGCCCGCAGATCGTGCACGGCGACCGCAATGTCTCCGCGTTGCACCGCTTTGCCGATCAACGACATCTTCAGCGGCTCAAGGTATTCAGGAAATATCGTAATAATATCGATCTTCATGATGCGCCTCCCGCAACCACTCGGATCGTGGGGGGCACCCTGTTGTCGTCATAGCTACAGCGGAGTGCCCCCCATGCAGGAAGCGCCGCCCGCTTAGAGCGCGGCATCAGGATCTAGCAGGCCCGGCGGCGGGTCGATCACCAGCCGCCTGCTAACCAGATCGACTTCAGGCACGATCGGCGTCACGAACGGGATCAGCACTCGGTACCGGCGCGGGCGCCTGACCCTGTGACCACGAGCAGGTTCTGCCCGTGGTGCAGCACGTCCTTCACTGCGCCGACCGGTTCACCGCCGACCGTGACCACATCGAGCCCGATCAGGTCGTGATCGTAGAACTCCTCAGGATCATCAAGCGGCTTCAGGTCGACGGAATCGATCTCAAGAAAGGTGTCCCGCAACTCCTCGGCCGCGTCCCGGTCCGCGTAGCCCTCGAACATGACGAGCAACCCACCCAGATGCCAGCGCGCCGCCGATATGGTCAGCGGCCCGCGCTCCGCCGGATTGGTCGCCAGCACCGAGCCGACGGCGAACCGCTGCGCCGGGTCGTCAGTCCGCACCTCCACGGTTACCTCACCGCGAAGGCCATGCGGCCGGCCGACCCGGCCAACAACGAGCTGCATGCCGCTTAGCGAATCTCGTCGGCGTCCAGCAGGTCGACGCGCACGTAGGAATCTCCGGCCAGCGAGCCGAGCACCGTACGCAACGCTCGCGCGGTGCGACCGCCCCGGCCGATGACCTTACCCAGGTCATCGGGGTGTACCCGGACCTGGAGCACGCGACCGCGACGCAGGTTCCGGCTGGATACCCGGACCTCGTCTGGAAAGTCGACGATGCCCCTTACCAGGTGCTCGAGGGCCTCTTCGAGCACGTCAATCCCCGGTCCCTGGCTCCGAGGTGGCGTCGGCAGTAGCGGCAGCCGTCACCTCGCCGTCGCCAGCGGCCTCCGCTTCGTCGCCCTTGACCTTGCCAGCGGCCTTCCCGTCGCCGGCATCGGCCTTGTCCGCCTTGGCCTTGTCCACCTTGGCGTCGCCAGCCTTGGCGTCGCCAGCCTTGGCGTCGCCAGCCTTGGCGTCGCCGGCCTTGGCTCGCCGGCCTTAGCCGGCATCGCCGGCCTTGGCATCGCCAGCCTTGGCATCGCCGGCCTTGGCATCGCCGGCCTTGGCATCGCCGGCCTTGGCATCGCCGGCCTTAGCATCGCCGGCCTTAGCATCGGCCGGCCTTGGCGCCGCCGGCCTTGGCATCGCCCTTGGCGCCGCCGGCCTTGGCATCACCGGCTTTGCCGTCACCGCCCCTGGCGCCGCCGGCCTTGCCCCGGCCGCCGCCCTTGGGCGTGGTGGCTCCGCTGTCAGCCAGCGACTCGGCGAGAGCGGCCGCGAAGGCTTCCTTCTTGTCGGCCCGGGACGCCGCGGTCATCAGTGTCCCCTCGGCGCCCGGCAGGCCCTTGAACTTCTGCCAGTCGCCGGTGATCTCAAGGATCTTCCGCACCGGGTCGGTCGGCTGAGCGCCGACGGACAGCCAGTGCTGGGCCCGGTCAGAGTTCACCTCGATGAACGAGGGGTCCGCCTTCGGGTGGTACTTGCCGATCTCCTCGATCGCCCGGCCGTCCCGCTTGGTGCGGGCGTCGGCGACGATGATGCGGTAATAGGGCTCCCTGATCTTGCCCATGCGCTTTAGCTTGATCTTTACAGCCACGGCTGTGGTCTTCTCCCAAAGCAGATTGAATGCGGATGGCGGGTCCGCGGAGTGAGGAACCCCGGCCTGCCAGTCCGACGCAGGTAACGGCGACAACGAGTTAGAGAGGGCCTCGCGGAGCCGATGGTTGCAGACACATTGTGCCAGACATCAGCCCGCGCGGCGGACGGCAGCCATAACCCTCTCGCCTGCTGCCTTGCGCCTCCGCTGCCCCAGATTGACCCCCACCGCCCCTCCCCGGCTCCACCATCCCTCCCTACCACCCTGGCTCCACCACCCGTCCCTTCGGCTCAACCGGCCGCCCCCAGACTCCACCGGCCCGTGCCCCAGCCTCACTGTCCTGTGTCCCCTTGCCGCAGTAGCGCTACCAGCTCCGCGAGTTCGATCGCAAACACCCGGATGGCGGGTGCGGCCAAATACCCGCAAGTCATTCACCGGACGCTATGCAGGCCTCATCGGGTTCCGCGAGATGGCCGCCTGCGCTGGCTAGTCGCGAACAGCCAAATTTCCGTCCTCCGAAAACCGGATGAAACCACACAGGATCACGCTGACCTTAGATGCCGCGCTGGCGCCTATGCGCCGGCGCCCTTTCCCTGCTGCCGCGTGCCGCGCCCGCGCAGTGCCGGTGCCCAGCAAGTCCCATGGGTACGGCTCTTTCGGGGTGAGGCTGCTCTCGCAGGAGGATTTCGGGTTCGTGCAGGAGAGTTTCCGGGTTCGTGCAGGAGGGTTTCCGCATTGGAGAGTTGACCGACTATACGACGACAACCTCCTGCGGCAACTGCTGCCCTTATCGGGCCCGGACCCTCCCGCAGCCAGGCCGAGAACCACCCTGCCCGCTAGCCGGTGGCTTAAGCGTTTGGGCTTGCGGCGCGTGGCCGCTGTCCGGGCCGGATGTCGCCATCTGGTGACAGGCAGGCGTGTCACGGCCTGTGTGAGCTCTCTCGGTCGCCGGGTGCCAGCACGCACCGCCCGCCACGCCGCCACACCCGACGCGAGCCACACCACCACGCCCGCAGCCGCACCAGCACGACGCAGCCGCACAACGCGAGCCACGCAACGCCACACCACGCCGGCCAGCCGATTGGACGCTTGGCGAAACGGACCACACTCATAGGGCGGCTTCTCCGAGCTACGGCCCTTTCTGCCCCGGGCCCAGGCCAGGGGCAGTTTCTGGTCGTCGTCCCTGCGGCCAGTGCTTCCGGGAATGCCAGCGCCGCCGCCAGCAAACCCAGACGGCCCTGCCCGGGCGCCGCAACCCAGGCGGCAGATTCATGCCGCCCGGTGAAGCTGCGTCAGGTCGAGGCCAGACATGTCGAGCCCGCCAGACCTGCCCCGCACCGCCAGCACCGTCCCCGCGGCTCGGCACCGAGCCCGGCCAGATCGGCAGCCGCCGGCCTGACCAGCACGCCCGCCCTTGGCCGGCCCCGGCCGGGCGCCCTCCGCCCTTGCCCTTCTTCTTGCCCTTGGCCTTCTGCCCGCCGCGCCGGCCGCCGCCCATGCCAGGCATCCCTGGCATGCCACCCATGCCGCCCATCATCTGGCGCATCATCTTCTGGCCCTCAAGGAACCGGACGACCAGGATGTTGACCTCGCCCACGGTCACGCCGGAGCCGTTCGCGATGCGCAGCCGGCGCGAGCCGTTCAAGATCTTGGGGTTTTTGCGCTCCTCCGGCGTCATCGAGTTGACGATCGCCGCCGCCCGGTCCAGATCCTTGTCATCGATCTGGCTGAGCACGTCGCGATGCTGAGCGGCACCCGGCAGCATGCCGAGCAGGTTGCAGATCGGGCCGAGCTTGCGTACCATCGCCAGCTGCTCGACCAAGTCCTCAAGGGTGAAGCCCTCGGCCGAGGCCAGCTTGCTGGCCATCTCGGCGGCCTGCTCCTGGTCGAATGTCCGCTCGGCCTGCTCGATCAGAGTGAGGATGTCACCAAGGTCGAGGATCCGGGACGCCATCCGGTCCGGGTAGAACAGGTCGAAGTCCTCGAGCTTCTCGCCGACCGACGCGAACATGATCGGGCGGCCAGTGAGCTGCGCGATCGACAGCGCCGCACCGCCTCGAGCGTCGCCGTCGAGCTTGGTCAGCACGACCGCGTCGAACCCGACCCCGTCGAGGAACGCCTGCGCGGTCGAGACCGCGTCCTGGCCGATCATCGAGTCGACGACGAACAGGATCTCGTCGGGATCGACCGCGTCCCTGATCGAGACCGCCTGCGCCATCATCTCGGCATCGACGCCCAGCCGGCCGGCCGTGTCGATGATCACGATGTTGTGCAGCCTGCGCTTGGCCTCGTCGATCGAGTCCCTGGCGCACGGCGATCGGATCGCCGACCCCGTTTCCTGGCGACGGCGCGTACACCGGCACTCCGGCCTGCTCACCGACCACCTGGAGCTGCTGTACCGCGTTGGGCCGCTGCAGGTCGGCGGCCACCAGCATGGGCGTGTTGCCCTGCTTGCGCAGCCACAGGGCCAGCTTGCCGGCGAGCGTGGTCTTACCTGAGCCCTGCAGGCCCGCCAGCAGGATCACGGTCGGCGGCACCTTGTCGAACCGCAGCCGCCTGGCCTCGCCGCCGAGGATCTCGATCAGTTCCTCGTTGACGATCTTGATGATCTGCTGGGCCGGGTTGAGCGCTTGCAGGACGTCGGCGCCGAGCGCCCGCTCCTTCACGTTGCGCGATGAACGACCGGACCACCGGCAGCGCGACGTCGGCCTCAAGCAGCGCGATCCTGATCTCGCGCGTGGTGGCCTCGATATCGGCAGGCGACAGCCTGCCGCGGCCACGCAGCGAAGAAAAGACCTGGGTCAGCCGGTCAGAAAGTGTCTCGAACACCTGTAGGGAACTCCTTTTGCAGGATATCCGCAACCGACACCCGAGCTGCGCTTCTGCGACCGCAGCGCTATCGCGCCGACAAGAGCGCATCTACAAACGTCTCCGGCTCGAAGGGCGCGAGGTCGTCTGCACCCTCACCCAGGCCGACCAGTTTCACCGGCACGCCGAGCTCTCGCTGCACCGCGATGACGATGCCGCCCTTCGCCGTCCCGTCCAGCTTGGTCAACACGATGCCGGTGATGTCGACTACCTCGGCGAAGACCCGGGCCTGGCGCAGCCCGTTCTGCCCGGTCGTCGCGTCGAGCACGAGCAGCACCTCATCGACGGTGCCCTGCTTGGCGATCACTCGCTTGATCTTGCCCAGCTCATCCATCAGCCCGGTCTTTGTGTGCAGGCGGCCAGCGGTGTCGACGATCACCGTGTCGACGCCGGCTGCGATCCCGGCGCTCACCGCCTCGAATGCCACGCTCGCCGGATCCGCGCCATCCCGGTCGGCCCTGACCGCGCTTGGCACCGACCCGCGACGCCCCAGGTCTCAAGCTGGTCGGCGGCCGCCGCCCGGAATGTGTCCGCGGCGCCGAGCAGCACGGTCTGGCCGTCCGCCGATCAGCACGCGGGCGAGCTTGCCGCAGGTCGTCGTCTTGCCGGTGCCGTTCACGCCGACGACGAGCACGTACCGCGGGCCGGTCGCCGTGCGGCTTGGTGTGCAGGGTCCGGTCGAGATCCGGGTTGACCAGGTCGAGCAGGTCCGACTTGAGCATGGCCTTGACCGCGGTCAGGTCGCGGGCTGCCGGCCACCTTGACCTCGGTGCGCAGCTCCGATCGACCAGCTGCGCCGCCGGCCCGGCGCCCATGTCCGCGGTGATCAGGATCTCTTCGATCTCGTCCCAGGTATCGTCGTCGAGCTTGCCCGACGACAGCAGGCTGAGCAGAGCGGACCCGAACGCGTTCTGCGACCTGGCCAGCCGCCCGCGCAGCCTGACCATCCGCCCAGCCGACGGCGGCGGCTTCTCAAGTGCGGGCGGCGCGGCAGCCTCGGCAGCCGTCGGCTCAAGGGGCACGGGCGGCGCGGGCGCCTCAGCGACACCCGCCTCAGCGGTTGCCGCCGTGCGAGGCAGGGCCGGCGGCGCGGGTGCGATCGTCCCCGCCCCGCTGGAGCCGCCGACCCCGGAAGTACCGCGCAGCCTTAACGCCGCGCCGCGCGCCAGGCGCGGCGCGAGCAGCGCGCACCGCCGACCGCCAGGGCGACGATCACGATCCCAAGAATGATGAACAACTTTTCCATGACGGCCCCAGTCTGACAGAAGGTCACGACCAGCCGAGCCAACCGGGTCAGCCGCCTAGGCTGCGGCTCCCGAAGCCGCTGGCTGATCACCGCCGAAACGCCGTCCGCCCGCATGCTGACCCCGTACAGCGAGTCCGCGATCTCCATCGTCCGCTTCTGGTGCGTGATGATGATCAGCTGCGAGCTGGCTCTCAGCTCCTCGAAGATGTCGAGCAGCCGCCCCACGTTGGTGTCGTCGAGCGCCGCCTCGACCTCGTCCATCACGTAGAACGGCGACGGGCGCGCCTTGAAGATCGACACCAGGAACGCGATCGCGGTCAGCGACCGCTCACCGCCGGACAGCAGCGACAGCCGCTTCGACCTTCTTGCCAGGCGGTCTTGCCTCGAACTCGATCCCGGTCGCCAGCATGTCGTCAGGCTCGGTCAGCACCAGCCTGCCCTCGCCGCCGGGGAACACCCGCGAGAAGACATGCTCGAACTCGCGCGCGGTGTCGGCGAACGCGTCGGCGAACACCTGCTGCACCCGGTCGTCGACCTCCTTGACGACGGTGAGCAGGTCCCGCCGGGTCTTGCGGAGGTCCTCGAGCTGGGTCTGAAGGAACGCGTGCCGCTCTTCCAGCGCGGCGAACTCCTCCAGCGCCAGCGGGTTGACCTTCCCAAGCTGGTCAAGCTGCCGCTGCGCCGTGTCAGCGCGCTTGCGCTGGACGTCCCTGTCATACGGGACGGCAGGCTGGTCCTTCCTCGGCAGCCAGGCACCGGCACCTCAGGTCCGTACTCGGCGACCAGGACATCGAGCTCAACCGCGAACTCCTCGGTGGCCCTGCCCTCGACCTGCTCAAGCTTCATCCGCCGGCTCGCCCGCGACACCTCGGCGCCATGGGCCGCGTTGACGACCTTGTCGAGCTGGGCTGAGGCTTCCCTGATCCTGTTCCTGGCCGCCTTGAGTTCCTCGTCCCGCCGCTGATGGTCGATCTCAGCCTGCTGCCGCTGTGCGTCGGCGAGCCGCAGCGACCGCTCGATCGCCCTGAGCGCCACGTTCGCGCCGGTGGCGACCGCTTCGGCCACGGCGGCCTGGAGGGCGCGGCGGCGGGAGCGCTCGGCCGCCCGGGCGGCGGCCTGGCGTTCGGCTTCAGCCGCCGAAGCCAGCGAGTCCGCGCGCCCGCTGATCGCGCGGAGCCGCTCTTCGACGGTGCGCACCTCGAGCCTGGCGTCCATCTCGGTGCTTCTCGCCGCTGCCGCGCTGTCGGTAGCGCCTGCTTGGTCCCGTGGCCGAGACCGCCTCGGGAGCCGAGCCAGTCGCCGTCAGCCCGGCTGCACAGCCGGCCTCGTGGCCGGACTCCGCGGCGATCCGCGCCTCGATGTCTTCCAGCTGGCTCCTGCTCTTCTCCGCCGAACGGTCTGCCGCCGCGATCGCCGCGCCAGCCGCCCGGCCTCGTCCTGCGCCGCGCGCGCCGCCCCGGCGAGCGACCCGAGCCGCCCGGAGATCTCCGCCGCGGCGGCGTCGACCTCGGACATCGCGGCCTGCGCCTGGGCGAGACCGCCTGCCTGGCGCTCTCCTCGTACTCGATCGCCTCGGCCGAGCTCGACGCTCGGCCCGCTGCGCCGCGACCTCAGCCTCGGCAAGCTCGTCAGCCGCCTGCTGCGCCGCCGCCCGCAGCCCGAGCAGGCTCTGCCCGCTCGCCGACCCGCCCCGGGCCCAGTGCGCCCCGAGCAGATCACCGTCCGCCGTCACGACGGCCACGGCACGGATCGGCCAGCACAAGCTCGAGCCCCGTAGCAAGATCAGGAGCCACCAGCACCCCGGCCAGCAGCCGTCCGAGAGCGGCAGCCAGCTCCCCGGGAGCCTTCACAAGATCAACAGCAGGCTGAACGGGTCGTGCACCCCACTCGCCCTCGGCCATGTCGATCTCGCTCGCCGACCCGCGTCACCATCCGCAGCCCCTGGCCAGCTCGCTCGGGCGCTCGGTGGTCCCCGGCGCACCCCGTCGCGCGACTAACGCAGCTCGGCCTCGGCCCGCTTCTGGTCGCGCAGCTTACGGTAGAATGTCCGCCGCCGACTCGACATCGCGGACACCGCGATATCGGCCGACGCGGAAGCGCCGAGCGCGGCGGCGATCGCCTCGGTGGCCCCGTCAGCAACGGTGATGAGCTCGGCCAGCGGCCCGAGCACCCCAGGGAACGCCTCGCCTCCCCCCAGCAGCACCGCCGACGCGTCAGCCCCGCGCCGGACGGCTTCCTCCGAGCGTGGTCACCCGGGCCCGCAGCCCGGCGCGCTGTTCACTGCTGCCGTGCTCCGCCTTGCGCAGCCGCTTGACGTTGGCCGAGGCAGCGGTGAGCTGGGCGGCCGCCTGCTCGATCTCGGCAGTCAGCTCGGCCCGGTCCTCGTCGCTGCCCGCCGAAGTGATCCTGCATCTCGGCGTACTGCTGCTGGGCCTGCTCGGCCCGCGTCCTGGCCGCGGCGAGGGACTTGGCCAGCCGTCCGGCCTCTTCCTGCGCGGCGGTCAGCTTGCTGCGGGCCGCGCCGGCCTGGCCGCGCAGCCGGGCGAGGTGTTCGGCGCGGGCGGCGGCTTCCCTGGCATCGGCGGCGATCTTGCGCTCGGTCTCGGCGAGCGCGGCCTCGGCGGCGTTCCTGGCCGATACTGCTACCGACAGCTGCTCGCGGGCATCGGCACTAGCCGGGCGCCGAGCTCGCCTTCCTGGGCGCGAAGCACGGCCGCTTCGCCGTCGAGTTCGTCCGGGTCGCGGCCTGGCCTGGCCGCCTCGGGCGGTGCCGACAGGTGCTTGTACCGCTCGGCGGCGAGATCGGCGACGGCTCGCATCCGCTCGGCGAGGCCGCCCAGCGCGAAATACGTCTCCTGGGCGGCGGCCAGCCTCGGGGCGTGCTGCTGCTCGGCTGTCTCTAGCTCCTCCTCGGATGCCCTGGCCGCCTCGAGCGTACCGCTCAAGTTCGGCGCGCAACGCGACGCCGCGCGTCTCGTCCGCCTCGTCGCGCGCGAGGTTCGTCGGACAGCGTGATGTAGTCGTCGGCGAGCAGCCGCAGCCGGGCATCGCGCAGGTCGGCCTGGATCACCGCGGCCTTGCGCGCCAGCTGAGCCTGGCGGCCGAGTGGCTTGAGCTGGCGGCCGAGCTCGGTGGTCAGGTCGACCAGCCTGGTCAGGTTGGCCTGCATCGCGTCGAGCTTGCGCAGCGCCTTTTCCTTGCGCCTGCGGTGCTTGAGCACCCCGGCGGCTTCCTCGATCAGTGCCCGTCTGGCCTCGGGCCCGGCGTTCAGGATGTCGTCCAGGTGCCCCTGCCCGACGATGACGTGCATCTCCCGGCCAAGACCGCTGTCGGACAGCAGCTCCTGCACGTCGAGCAGCCTGCACTGGCTGCCGTTGATCGCGTACTCGCTCTGCCCTGTGCGGAACAGCAGCCTGCTGATCGTCACCTCGGCGTAGTCGATCGGCAGCGCGCCGTCGCTATTGTCGATGGTCAGCGTGACCTCGGCCCGCCCGAGCGCGGGCCGCGCGGCGGTACCGGCGAAGACGACGTCCTCCATCTTGCCGCCGCGCAATTGCTTGACGCCCTGCTGTCCCATCACCCAGGTGAAAGCGTCGACGACGTTCGACTTGCCTGACCCGTTCGGCCCGACGACACAGGTGATCCCAGGCTCGAACCGCAGCGTGGTAGCCGAGGCGAACGATTTGAAACCGCGCAAAGTGAGGGTTTTCAGGTACACCGCCTGCTTCTCCTCACCAGTTCGCGCTAGATTTCACCGCACCCTACCCTGCGGGCCAAAGGTAATCGCCTGATCATCCGATCGCGACGGCGATGCGAAGCATCCGGGCATGCACATAGCCGCACGCCGCGTCGCCCGACAGCAGCACTCGAAAGCGGGCGCGCGTCAGTCGAACGCACGACACGCGGCATCTTGACGCCGCGCGTCACCGCTCGTTGTGAAATGCCAGACTCGCGGGCAGCCAAAACTTCGGCCTGGCCCCCGGTCACCGAGGCCATCCGTACCCAGAATCGCTGTCAGATGCGCGCACGAACCCTGTCTTGCAAAGGTGCACAGTCCTGCACGTGCACTAAGTCAGGGCTGGTTCACGATCTTCGAGCAGCATTTCATGACCGACTCCGGCAGCGAGTACGTCATTGACTTCCTGAAGCCGAGCAAGCTCAGCCTCAAGATCATGTACTCGCCGTTGCAGGCGGCGTACTTCAGTAGCCATGCGGGGATCAGGCCCGCCAACATGGCCAAGCAGAGCCTTCGCCATTGCTTGAGGTCCTCCACACTGAGTGACCAGAGTGGGCGCGCACGTGGAATCGCAGAAAACGCGTCAGGCTGCGCGCAAGTAACTGTTCCATGATCCCATCTCAAGTGCCATCCGGTCAAGTTGACGTTTCCGCAGTTCAGAGGCCGTTAAACCGACCCATTGAGTCAGGTGAGAAGCAGTGTCGAGATCGAGCCAGAAGAGACCTGGGTGCAATTCCCTCCCAGTTGGGAGGCCTGCTGCGCGTCAGCGCTCGACGAAACCGATCAGGCCGCCTCGAGGCTGATCCCAGCGGTGCGTGACCTGGCCGACGTGGCCGGGAGTGCCGGGAGATCTCGAGCCTGCCCAGCAGTTCGGCCAGATCGTCTTGATCGCCCTCGGCAACGACCTTGACCCTGCCGTCGACCAGGTTCTCCGCGACGCCGACCAGACCAGAGTTCAAGCGCGTTTCGGCGGACCCACCAGCGGAAACCCACACCCTGGACCCGGCCGCGCACCCACACGGTCAGCCTGGCGTGCTTGCCGAGTCCGCCAGCGGACGCGCCGCCGATCTCGTTGGCACCAGGTTCCGGCGCAGCGGGCTGCGATTGCCCGCCTAGCTGTGGCCAGTTGTCGTCGCTGAACTGGGCCAGCAGCCACTGCTCCTCCCGCTCATCGAACGGCATGCCACCCTCGCCCGGCACACGGTCCCCGCCCGGACTGGTCACCAGCGTCCCTGCCGAGGTCGGCGCTGGCACTTCGGGCAGCTATACGACGACCGGTTCATGAACTTTTCCCGGATCACTGCCGTGCCGCACCTGGGGCATGGCTCGCCTTCCCTGCCGTAAACGGCCAGAGACCGGTCGAAGTAGCCGCTCTCCCCATTGACCGGACATAGAGGCTGTCAAAGGACGTACCACCCGCGTGAATCGCCTCGGCGAACACTTGCCGCACGGCGTCAAGCAGCCGCGCCACGTCACCTCGCCTGAGCGCGTCGGTAGCCCGCGCCCAGTGCAGCTCAGTGCGCCAGAGCGCCTCGTCGGCGTAGATGTTACCCACTCCGCTGATCAGTGACTGGTCGAGCAGAGCTCGCTTGATACCGGTCCGCCGCGTCCGCAGCCGCGCCGCGAAGTGCTCGTCGTCGAAGGCGGGCTCGAGCGGATCGGGTGCGATGTGCGCAGATCGGGGCCGGCAGCTCGGCCCCTCCCGGCGCGAACATCAGGTGCCCGAACGTCCGCTGGTCCACGAAGCGCAAGTCCATGCCGCCGTCGCTGAATTCGAACCGTAGCCCTGACATGGCGCCCCAGCGGAGCATCCGGATCCCCGACTAGCAACTGCCCGCTCATGCCCAGGTGGGCAAGCAGCGCATCCTCGCCCACGGTGAGCCACAGATACTTGCCGCGCCTGCGCGCATCACCGACCCGACCGCCGGTAAGCGCCGCCGCGAGATCCTCAGGTCCGGCTAGGTGACGCCGCGCGGCTCGCGGATGGAGCACCCGCACCTTGGCGAAGGTCCGGCCGCTGACATGGCTCTGGAGGCCGCTCCGGACGCTCTCCACCTCAGGCAGTTCTGGCACTGTCGTCTGCTCAGCGTTCCCACTGTGTCCGCTGCTGCCCGCCGCTGGCGGTCTCGCCGGACTCGGTCAGGTCAGCCCCGCTGCCCTCGGCCCCGTTGTGATCCGCCCGGCTCATCCTCGCCTGCGCGGATCGCCCGGCCGCCCCGGCACTCAGAGCCTCGCTGATCGCGGTCCAGGCCAGCTCGGCGGCTTGCTGCTCGGCCTCCTTCTTGGACCTGCCCTCGCCCTCGCCGTAGACCTGGCCGCCGATCCGGGCCACGGCCCTGAAGGACTTCTGGTGGTCAGGCCCGCTTTCCTCGACGAGGTACTCGGGACCGCCGAGCTCCTCAGCGGCAGTCAGTTCCTGGAGCGAGGTCTTCCAGTCAAGGCCCGCGCCAAGCCCCGCCGACCTGGCAATCACCGGGTCGAAGAGCCGGTGCACGAGGGTATCGGCGGCGCCGAGCCCGCCCTCGAGGTAGACGGCGCCGATCACCGCCTCCAGCGTGTCGGCAAGGATCGATGACTTGTCACGGCCGCCCGTCGGTCTCTTCACCCTTGCCGAGCCTGATGTAACAGCCAAGGCGGAGGCCACGCGCGACGCCCGCGAGGGCGCGGCTGTTGACCACAGCGGCGCGGAGCTTGGCCAGATTTCCTTCAGGCAGGTCGGGATGCCGCGTAACAGAGCGTGTCGGTCACGATGAGCCCGAGCACCGAGTCGCCGAGAAACTCAAGCCGCTCGTTCGTCGGCAAGCCCGCCATTCTCGTACGCGAAAGACCTATGCGTCAGCGCACGGTCGATCAGGTCATCGCTGACCCGTAGACCTGGAGTTCGCGAAGCAGGACCGCGGTATCAGCGTCTTGCGCCCGGCCGTCAGCTGGCGTGCTCACCGTTCCTCCTTCCCGCGATCACGGTACTGGTCCAGGGGCGACCCCTGGACCAGCCGCCGGCCGCGACCCAGTCTGCTCTCAGGAGGGAGTTATTACCTGACGCCGTGTTATAGGTGCCGCAGGTCGGACATGCGGTGTGCGGAGCTTGAGCTCGTGACACTGAGACACGCCACCAGAGTCGGCGCAGTGGCCTTCCACTGCGCGCGCCGCGACCTGGTATTGCTGCGCGACATCTTCCGCTTCGGTACTGCCACCTCAGCACTCCTCCTACCCTGCGGGACCGGTCGTCCCTGCTAACGATTGCGGACCACTCTTCCCCGCTCGCCTGCCCCGCCCCCTCGGCCGGAAACAAATTCTTGAGCACCGCCCAGACGCCGCCGTCGCTCTCATGCGCGTGATCCGGCTCCGCATCCGCCAGCCTGACGCCGCAGGTGCTACACAACCCAGCGCAATCGGCCGCGCAGAGCGGCGACAGCGGCAACTCCAGTACCAGCGCGTCCCTGCAACGCAGGCTCAAGGTCAAGCAGATCACCATCGAGAACGTACCCGTCCTCGCCGAGTCGTCCGCCTCGGCTGCGCGAACAACTCCTGGAATCCACCTCGATGTCGTCGAGGTGAACTCATCCAGGCAGCGAGCACACTCGCCGCCAGCGGCGCTACTACCGTGGCGGTGACGAGCACGCCGTCCCGTGACGTCCTCAAGCTCGACTCCAAACCGCATCTCTGCTCCGTCGGCACGTGACCAAACCAGCGCCGAGTTCGCCCGGAGCGGGTACGAGCTCGCTGTTTCAAGGCGTGCTGACGCCGATCCGAGGGTCCTGATGTCGAAGACGAGCGGACCGCGCGGATCTAGCTTGTGAGATCTCTTGAATTTCGCGTGTGGCATGGCGAGTGCAGGAGTCGATCTGATACTGGTCGGCCAGCTTACCTGGCAGCTGCCCAATCCCCAACTTGCCGCTCACTGGTGGGAATGACCGGCGCCCGGACGCGCGCCGAGGGTCATCCGGCCACGAGCCGCTCGCTCAGCCTGCGCAGGACCGGCTCGGGAGCCAGGCCGGCCACGTCTCCGCCGAACCTGGCAAATTCCTTCACCAAGCTGGACGACAAGAACGCGTAGAGCGGGTTCGTCGTCATGAAGAGAGTCTCGACCCCGGCCTGGTTGTAGTTCATCTGAGCCATCTGCATCTCGTAGTCGAAGTCGGTGACCGCCCGCAGGCCCTTGACGATCGCCGAGACGTCGTTGGCCCTGCAAAAGTCGACGGTCAGGCCGCTGAACTTGGCCACCTTCACGTTGGCCTGGTCCTTGGCGACCTCGCGCAGCATCTCCACCCGCTCGTCGGCCGTAAACAGCGACGACTTCGACGGATTGCGGAGCACCGCGACGATGACCTCGTCATACAGCCTCGCGGCGCGGCTGATGATGTCCAGATGGCCATTGGTGACCGGGTCGAACGACCCTGGGCAGACCACGCGAATCACGCGGACTCACGCTCCCGTCGAAAGTCGAAGGCGCGGTGGGTGCAGGCGTCGTCCCCCCGCAAGCTACATTGAACCCTCGCAGGCTTATCACCTGAGGCGCGACCGTACCAGAGCACTGTCTCGCCGTAGCGGCGGGACCGGTCCTCCGAGTATCCCAGCGGCCAGTCCGGCGGCCGCCGACCTGGCGTCCCGCTCGATCGACTACGCGCGCGTCCGGCGCAGCCAGCCCTGGCCGGCCAGTTCAGCGCGAGCATCCAGGCGACCTCATCCTGCCCGGCGGCGTACGGCGGATCGGCGAAGACCAATCCGCCTGGCGCCGCTCGCCAGGCCCGCGCCGCAGCGCCGCTCCACCCGGTCCTCGACCAGTCGCGCACCAGGCAGCCCGACGACGGCGATATTGCTCTTGATCATCGCGAGGCACCCGAGCGTCCGACTCGACCAGCAGGACGTCGGCCGCGCCCCTGGACAACGCCTCGAGCCCGACCGCGCCCGAACCCGCGTACAGGTCAAGAACTGTCGAGCCGGCCAGTGTCCCGAACTTCGCGACCAGGATGAAAACAGGCCCTCCCGCACCATGTCGCTAGTAGGCCGAGTCGACCTTCCCGTCGCGGAACCGCAAGCCTGAGCCCGCCCGCCTCCCCAGCGATAATCCTCGTCACAGCGACTCCCCGGTAACCCGGGCCTGGTCAGGCCTTCTCAAGGTAACTCAGCGCGCTCGACGTCCAGCATCGCCTCGATCGCCGCGGCCAGAGCGGGCTGCCCGGCCAGCACGGGTCATGGCCTCGACTAGCTCGGTCGCCTCCTTTCTGCGCCGCCCGATCAGGTCCTCGTCTTTCAGCAACTTCAGCAGTTTGAGTGGAGCGGCGACCGGCCTGAGCCGATCCGAGCACGTCACCCTCCTTGCGCTGCCGAGGTCGAGCCGGATAGCTCGAATCCGTCGCTGGTCGCCGCCACGGCGTCGAGCCGCTCCCTGGCTGGCCCTGGCCGCCGCGGCGGTGACCAGCAGGCACAGCCCGTGCGTGTCCGCCACGGCCGACCCGGCCGCGCAGCTGGTGCAGCTGCGAAACCCCGAACCGGTCGGCGTCCATGATCACCATGGTGGTCGCGTTCGGCACGTCCACACCGACCTCGATGACGGTGGTGGTGACGAGCACGTCGATCTTGCCTGCCGGCGAAAGCGAGCATGATCTTGTCCTTTTCGTCGGAAGCGCGAGTTTGCCGTGCAGGACGCAAAGCCTGACGTCGGCGAGCGGCCCCGAAGCCAGCTCAGCGGCCATGTCGATTACCGCGACCGCTGGCCTGCGCTCGGTTCGCCTCCTCGTAGCCCTCGCCGGCGTCCTCAGTGCCGCCCGAGTACCCGGGGCCGCCCGAATACCCGGGCTCGTCAAAGTCGAACCCGCCGTCGGCAGCAAGTCCATCCCCGCCCGACACCCCAGTCCCGCCGACCCCACTCGTCCCACCAGCCGCATCAGGCCCATCGGCACCACCGACCCCGCCGTTCCGGCGGTTAGGTCGTCCGGCCCTGGCCGACGTCCGCGGGTGGTGTCCTCCTGGCCGTCGCCCTCGCCGCGCCGATCCTCGGGCAGACGACGTAGACCTGCCGCCCGGCCACGACCTCCTCGCTTGACCCGCTCCCAGGTCCTGGCCAGGTAGTGCGGCTTCTCATCGACCGGCACCACGTGGGTGGCGATCGGCGAGCGCCCGGCGGGCAGCTCGGTCAGCTCGGTGACCTCCAGGTCGCCGAACACGGTCATGGCGACGGTGCGCGGGATCGGGGTCGCCGTCATCACCAGGACATGCGGCCTGCCGCTGACCGCCTTGGCGCGCAGTGCCTCGCGCTGCTCTACGCCGAACCGGTGCTGCTCGTCGATGATGATCATCCCAAGGTCGGCGAACTGCACCTTGTCCTCGAGCAGCGCATGCGTGCCGACCACGATCCCGGCCGAACCCGGACGCGGCCTCGAGCAACGCCCTCCGCCGCACGGCGGTGCCCTGGGAGCCGGTCAGCAGAGTGACCGTCGTCGCATGGTCGGCTCCGCCAAGCTGCCCGGCCATCGCGAGCGGGCCGAGCATCTGGGATGATCGACCTGTGGTGCTGCTGCGCGAGCACCTCGGTTGGCGCGAGCAGCGCGGCCTGCCCGGCCGCGTCGATCACCTGAAGCATTGCCCTGAGCGCGACGATGGTCTTGCCCGAGCCCACCTCGCCCTGCAGCAGCCGGTGCATCGGATGGTCGTTGGCCAGGTCGGCGGCGATGACCTCACTGGCCTGGAGCTGACCAGCGGTCAGCTGGAATGGCAGTTGCTGATCGAAGTCAGCCAGCAACCCGTCCGGTATCGCGGGCCGTGGCTGCGTGACGCGTTCGGCCGAGGCCCGGCGGCGCTGAGCCAGCACGACCTGCAGGATCAAGGCCTCGTCCCACTTGAGCCGCTTGGTCGCCCTCCACCAGTCCTTGTCATCGACCGGCAGATGAATGGCGCGCAGCGCGCGCGCATAGTCGAACAGCCCGTGCCTGGCCCTGATCGCAGAAGGCAGCGGATCGTCATCGAGATCCGCCGTATCGAGCGCGAGTCGCACGGAGTCCGCGATCTGCCACGACGAGATGTCCTTGCTGGCCGGGTAGATCGCAATCAGCTCGGAGGCGAACTCAGCTGCCCGGGCATCGCCGGAGTCGTCCGACTTGCAGCATCTCGAACTCCGGGTGGGACAGCTGCCTCTTGCCGCGAAACGAGGAGACCTGCCCGGAGAACAGGCCGCTCCGTCCCGGCGCCATATCGCGCTCCCGCCAGTCCTGGCGGCCCTTGCCGAAGAAGGTCAGCGTCAGCTTGCCGTGACCGTCGGTCACGACGGCCTCGAAGATCGAGCCCTGCCCCGGTTCCGCATCGGGCGCATCCGAGGTTGAGGCGATCATCCGCCTGCACGGTCACATGCTCGCCATCGCGCAGCGAGGCCAGGTCGGTCAGCTGACCCCTGGTCTCGTACCGGCGCGGGTAGTAGGTCAGCAGGTCACCGACCGTACGCAAACCTGCCGGGCCGAGTGCCGCTAGCCGCTTCGCGGCTTTGTCGCCTACGACGGCGCGCAATCCGTCTGTCAGCTTTGCCATCGGCTCCGCGTCACCTCACAGTTTCTCAGTCGTGCTTCTTCGCTATCTGCTGCTTAGCATGTCGAGCGGTCTGACATACCCCGCCAGGCTACCAAGTCCACCGGGTCGCGCTGCGGCACGCGGTCAGATATCCTTGGCCGACTGGTCGGTTTGTTTGACCGGCTCCATGACCCATCTGACTACCTCACCTGGAGCGATCCCGTGGCTTCCGTCTGCGATGTGTGCGGCAAGGGGCCGGGCTTCGGCAACAATGTGTCGCACTCGCACCGCCGCACCCCGCGCCGCTGGAACCCGAACATTCAGCGCGTGCGCGCCATGGTCGGGGGCACACGAAGCGGCTGAATGTCTGCACGTCCTGCATCAAGGCGGGCAAGGTTACCCGCTGACCGGCTGGCGAATCCGCCAGGCATGATCGACTGGCCCGATTCCCGCGCCAAGCGGGAATCCGCCGTCGATCGCGCCGGTCACGTATTACTTGGCCGACTCGACGGCCTGGGGCATCGCCGCTCCCATAGCGAGGTACGAGGCGATCGCTGACGCCAGCGTGCATCCGGTGCCGTGAGTGTGCCGGCTGGCGATCCTGCGGCCCGGATATCGGGCAACCGATCCGCCCGCGCCCGCGCCGAAGAGCACATCGACCGGATTCCCAGGCAGATGCCCTCCCTTCACGAGCACCCAGGCCGGGCCGCAGCGCGGCGATCTGCCGGGCGGCGGCAAGCATGCCCGCCTCGTCATCGATCGGCCCGCCGCAGAGCAGTTCAGCCTCATGCAAATTCGGCGTCACGATGGTCGCCAATGGCAGCAACTCGGCCTTGAGCGCGTCGAGCGTCCCAGGTGACAGCAGGCTGTCGCCATGCTTCGACACCGCGACCGGATCAACGACAACCGGGGCGCTGACCGTCGCCAGCGTGCTCGCGACGATCCGCACGACCTGCGCCGAGGCGAGCATGCCTGTCTTGATGGCCTGCACGCCGATGTCGCCGAGTACCGAGTCGAGTTGCGCCTGCACGGCCTCCGGCGGCAGTTCCCAGTAGCCCTGCACGCCGACCGAGTTCTGGGCGGTGACCGCTGTGATCACCGTCATGCCGTGCACGCCAAGCGCCAGCATGGTCTTAAGGTCGGCCTGGATGCCCGCGCCACCGCCCGAGTCCGATCCGGCGATCGCCAGCACCCGCGGCGGAGTTGTATTCATACGAGCAAGGCTAAGCCGAATGCCAGCCTGCCCGCCCCAGCGACTGCCCGCGAGCACGCCGGAAGGCGGCGGGGGCGGATCGGGCCGGGTGGGGCAATTGCCCGGTTCTAGGTCTGGCCGCGAGCGTATGAATGACCCGTTGGCTTATTGGGTTCAAGTGGCGGGGCTAGCAGTGCGGGGTGACGTGGCCGCGCCATCCAAACTGACCAGCGCTAATCCCCGTGATCACGGGCCAGGACCTGATAACGGAGATTCACGCAGGTCATGGCAGGTGTGATGCTCCGTGATCACGCCCGCGATCATGATCACGGAAAACCAGCCCGGCCATGACCTCGCCGCGCCGGGTGCTGTCGCGTGCCAAGCAGGGGGCCATTCACGTATCAAGGTCATTGATGTCGGCACGTGCTTGGCGGAGCGGCGCCAGCGTGCACGGTGAACCGTCGAAGTAGCAATTTCCCGGTCGTTGCGGTGCGCCAGTGCCGAGAATCACGATTCTCGCCTGATCGGGGGCCGACCTCGGCCACGGTGAGGGATCGCCAACTACCACGATTTTACCTGACTTATCAATCGCCCATCTGGCCCACATCACTGCTTTGATCCGCACGCCCGGCATCGCGAACCGGAGCGCCCATTTGCCAAGAGGCTTCCGGCTAGTAATCGCAATCATCGCCATGAAGCCGCGGCGATCAGAATGGAGCAGTCCGTACCGCAGTCCTATGTCGCGTTCGTGCGGGCCGGAGGCGATGCGGCCGGCGAGTGCGAGGGTGGCGGGCGAGTGCGGTCCCCGAGGCTGGCCCTGGCCCTGGCTCTGGCTCTGGCCCTGGCCCTGGTCGTGGCCGTGCCGGACTGGTGCGGAAGGCTCGTTCGCGCCGGAACTGTGCCTGGTGTTCGCACAGCCTGCGGGGGCGCACCGGCCCGCCTTGCTCGGCGGAAAAGTCAGTGCTGCCCGTGGCGCGGCCATCGGCAACGACGCCGCGATGATTATGCCCAGGCTTACCGCGAACCAGGGCGACAAGAACGCGCCGCGTACCGCCCGGCGATACTCCAAGTGGCCCGTGACGAGTACCAGGGCGGCCCAGGTTACACGGCCAGTAGTTTTCACCCCAGCGCTCAATCGGGCACACCAACCGGGCCATTCTCCCCGTTGTCGCGCCCTATGTCGAGGACGGCTACGCGCCCGGTGACCCGGCATCAGTGCGGTTATATCAAGCGAATGCCCGGCCGCGCACGCGACATTGAGAATTTGATCACTCACGGAGAGTAATCATGGTCGGAAATGCTCCCAACCGCCCTGGTCGATCCAATTGCTGCCATCGACCGCTACCGCATGGCCTTTCGCCACTGTTCCGACTACCGTCCATGACGGCGGAAGCACCACCTGGGCGGGGAAGGTTGCGACCAGAGCGTGATCATCGCCTCCGGTCAGCACCCACGGCAGCCAGTCGGCCTTTCCGAGAATGCTGGCGGCTTCCCGCAGGGCGGCCGGGTCGGCTACCGGCGCGGCACGAAGCGGACCCGAATTGAGGTCGATGCGCACGCCGCTCGCGTCGGCTACATGCCTGAGGTCGGCGATGAGGCCGTCGCTGACGTCGATCATTGAGGTTGCGCCGAGCAGCGCAGCCTCGGGTCCCGCGTGATACGGAGGCCGAGGCCGCCGGTGCGCGCCGATGAGGACGGCCAGCCGGGCTGCGCGTGCTGCCGGCCCGGCACCCGCCGCAGGCTCGGCACCCGCCGCCAGCGGGGCCTGGCCGGGTTCGGGCAGCGCGACACCGATGCCCTCCGCTAGCAGGGCATAGCCTGCCGCTGCGCTGCCTAGCCTGCCCGCGACGGCGACTATGTCGCCTGGCCTCGCGCCGCTTCTCCTGACCGGATGCCTGCCCGCCAGTTCGCCGAGCGCGGTGATCGCGATGACTATCTTGTCGGCACTGCTCGTATCGCCGCCGGCGACGCCCGCCCCCGCAGCGGCGCTCTCCCGCGCGATGCCCGCCGCCAGGTCGGTCACCCAGGAGACAGCCAGCCGGCCGGGGCCGGCGAACGCGACGAGCAATGCGGTCGGCGCGGCGCCCATTGCGGCGACGTCGGCGAGATTCCTCGCGGCGGCCTTGTGCCCGACATCGGCAGCTGATGACCAGTCAAGCCGGAAATGCCTGTCTTCGATCATCATGTCCGTGGTCGCGACGACCTGGCCCCCGGGCGAACGGACTACCGCCGCGTCATCGCCGGGACCCACGGCAACGCTGGCGTGATCAGCGCCGGAGGCCTGGGCCATCGCTGCGGTAATGGCATCGATCAGCCCGAACTCACCGAGTGCTTCGATGGTGATGGCGGCGCCCTTTCCCGTGGAGCGGCCCCTCAACTCCCGGCCAGCTCCCCTGCGATAACGTGGCGATCACACTTATGACCCGGAGGCCTAAATGGTCCAGGCTTATATCCTCGTCCAGACCGAGGTCGGCAAAGCCGCCGACGTGGCATCCGCCATCGGGGGGATCACTGGCGTAACTCAGGCCGACGACGTCACCGGCCCCTATGACGTGATTGTCCGCGCCGAGGCCGACAACGTCGATGACCTTGGTCGCCTCGTTGTCGCCCAGATCCAGGGCGTGCCAGGCATCACCAGGACGCTGACCTGCCCGATCGTGCATATCTAGTCGCACTGTGCCGTTAGTTCACTATGCCGCTAGTAGCACTGTGCCGCTAGTAGCACTGTGCCATCGTCAGCGCAAGAGCCGCCGAGCGTCGGCCCAGCCCGAGCTCGGCGGCTCGCCGCAGGTCGGCGACCGTGTCGACGTCCTGCCTGAGCCCGGCGATGTCGCGCAGGTCTAGCTCAGCGGCCCCAGCTTGCCGGTGCGAGTCTCGCGAGCGAGCGCCGAACATCGGCCGGAACGGACTCCCTGGCGTTGCCGCGTACAACGTCGTGCCTACGCCAGCGGCATCGGCAACGAACGCCTGCGTTCCCCCCGAAGCAGCGGACAAAGCGGCGGTGAGCTCGCTAGCGCGCAGAGCCGGCAGATCAGCGAGCAGCGCTGCCAGGCCGTGGCCCGGCCAGCGCTCCCTCGCGTGCTCAGCTCCGGCGATCAATGCCTTATTCAAGCCAGCGCCAGGAGCGTCGGGTAGCGGCTCAGCCCCCAGGGCGGCCGCTTGCGCCGCCACGGCTGGATCATCGCTGACTACCACGACCGCGCCCACGAGCGGACTGGCCAGGGCGGCCGCCGTCGTGTCCGCCGCCATGGCGAGCGCGAGCGCCCGCCGGTCGGGGTCGGGCAAGCCAGCCAGCCTGCTCTTGGCCACGGCTAGTACCTTGACGGGGATCACCACTGACCAGGTCAGCGGAGTATCAACTGCCATCGCATCCGATCTTGGCTCGACTTGGGGTCGCGGTAACGGGAAGACTGGCACCATGGGGTGCGGGAGAGTGCATTGATGAGCAGACGTGCGGACGGTAGTTACTCCACCGCCTGGCGCGGGGTGTCCAAGATCATCCTGCGGCCGACCATTCGGGCCCTGATGAAGCACGACTGGCAGGGTCAGGAGAACATCCCTGCTTCTGGCGGCGCGATCGTCGCTGCCAACCACCTCTCCTACGCTGACGTGCTCGCGGTCTCGCTCTTCTGCGACCAGGCGGGCCGGTACCCGACCTTCCTGGCCAAATCCAGCCTGTTCAAGATCAAGATACTCGGGCCGATCCTGGTCAGGCTCGGCCAGTTGCCCGTCTACCGGGGCCAGGCCGACGCGGCCCTGGTACTGCGCGACGCTGAGCAGGGAGTCAAGGACGGCGCGTGCGTGCTGTTCTATCCGGAGTCGACGGTGACCCGCGACCCGGACTCGTGGCCCATGGTAGCCAAGACGGGTGTCGGGAGGCTGGCCCTGGCCACCGGAGCACCGGTGATCCCGGTCGCGCATTGGGGCGCGCAGGACGTCCTGCCCTACGGCAGCATCAAGCCGCACGTGTTCCCGCGGAAGACCGTTCGCATCCTGGCGGGACCGCCGGTCGACCTGTCTGAGTTCGCGGGGCTGCCCATCGACAGCAAGACGATGCGGGCCGCTACCGACCAGATCATGGCGGACGTCACCGCGCTGCTGGGCAAGCTACGCGGCGAGGACCCGCCGACTGAGCCATACCATCCTGCCATTGCACGCCGTCAGGCCCGGGCTGACCTTCGCAAGCTCGCAACCGACCAAGCCGACGCGCAACCCGCCGAATCCGACGAAGACGAGCCCGCCAGCGAGGTTCCCGGCTCGTGACAGCAGCTGTGATGGGCGCGGGCAACTGGGGAACGACATTCGCCCAGGTGCTCTGCGACGCGGGCACGCCGACAGTGCTGTGGTGTCGCAGGCCGGAAGTAGCCGACCTGATCAACACAACCCGGTGCAATCAGGATTACCTGCCTGATGTGTCCCTGCCAGCCGCGCTCCGGGCTACTGCCGACCCCGCCGACGCACTGGCTGATGCCGACGTCGTAGTGCTCGCCGTGACCTCGCAGACCCTCAGGCACAACCTCGCGGGCTGGGCGGCACTCATCCCGTCCGGAGCAATCCTCGTCAGTTTGATGAAAGGTATCGAGCTCGGCACTCACAAGCGGATGACGGAGGTCATCGCGGAGGTGACCGGCTGGCCAATGGGGCAGATCGCGGTCGTCACGGGCCCGAATCTCGCCTACGAGATCGCCCAGCGCCAGTACGCGGCGACTGTGGTGGCCTGTAGCGACCCGCAGACGGCGGAGAAACTCCAGAAGGCCTGCCACACCGGCTACTTCCGCCCGTACACCAACCCCGACGTGATCGGCTGCGAGCTGGGCGGTGCGGTCAAGAACGTGATCGGCCTCGCGGTCGGGATCGCGGTGGGCATGGGCCTCGGTGACAACACCCGGGCCATGCTCATCACGCGCGGGCTGGCCGAGATCGCCCGCCTCGGGGCCGAGCTGGGCGCCGACCAGCACACGTTCGCCGGGCTGGCGGGGATGGGCGATCTGGTGACGACGTGTTCATCGCCGTTGTCGCGTAACCGGACCTTCGGCGAGAAGCTCGGCCGGGGCATCCCGCTGGCCGAGATCGTAGCGAGCACGAAACAGGTCGTCGAGGGCGTGAAATCATCCAAGTCGGTACTCGAGCTGGCGCAGGCGCACTGCGTGGAAATGCCGATCACCGAAGTTGTCGCCGCGGTTGTGTATGAAGGTCTCGACGTCGGGCAGGCAGCACTGATGCTTGCCAGCCGGTCAGCGAAATCAGAGCGCTATGGCGTCTGACCAGTGGCCGCGGCCGGGAGCTAGCCAGCGGTATCGCGATGATCCTGGGCCTATCGAGACCAGCCCAGGTCAGGCGGCCGCGTAATGCGCGGCCCGCCGCCGGCAGGTGAAACGCCCAGGCCCGGCGACGACCGTTACGGTGACCCGCGCTCGCAAGGCGGGCTGCCTCGCCCGGCAGCGGCTACCTCGGGCCGCCCCCCGGGCCGTCTTGATCCGGAGCGGGACAGGCGGCGAGATGCGAGCCAGCGAGCTGATGGCGCGCGGGACGGCGGCCGGCGAGATTCAGGTCGCCGGGATGACGGCCGACGGGAAGCTGGCCGACGCGATGACGGCCGACCGGATGCTGGGCGACGGGATGACGGCTGGCCTTCCGATGGCGGGCAGCCAGATGGCCAGTGGACTGATGACGGCGATGCCGGCTACGAGACGCCGGACTACCGGACTCCGGACTACCGGACGTCGGGCTACCAGGCGCAGAACCGCAGGGGCCAGGACCAAGGGGAGCCGGGCTACGGTGCCGCAAACTACGGTGCCGCAAACTACGGTGCCGCAAACTACGGGGCGCCGGACCACGGGGCGCCGCGATACGAGGCTGGCGATTACTCGCAGGAGGATGATCAGACCCCTGCTGGCGGGATACGCGACGACATGCCGCCGGCTGTATGGCCCTCCTCCGGCTGGCCGTCGGCCGGCACGCCCGACAACGAAGCACCTGACTGGCAGACGTCAGCAAGAAGCCGCAGCGTTCCGAGATTCGGCTTCACCGAACCCGTCGCGCGACGTCAGCGGCAACCTCAGGGCGCCGATGACGACCCGTCGCTAGCCGGTCCTGACCAGCGCTACCGCGAGCCGGACCAGCGCTACCGCGAGGCGCAGCGGATGGCGCCGCCTGCGGCGCCATCCGCTCGCCCGCTGGATACGGAGTCGGCTCTCGGCACTTCAGCGGCCAGTCAGCACCGTCTCGTGCCCCGGTACAGTGCTCCGCGCCCCGCGGACCCGCGGACCAGACCCGCGCCCGAATCATGGCCCGCGCCGGATTCGCGGCCTACGGGAGACCCGCAGCCTGCGGTTGATCCGAGAATGGCATCCGATCCGAGGGTGGCATCAAGTCCGAGGCTAGGGCCTGATCCACGGCTGATGACAGATCCGGGCTTTCAGCCCGATCCCAGGATGGCACCGGAACTGGGTGACCCGAGACACGTCGATTCCAGGTTCAGGAGTGACCCTCGACTAGCCGACGCCAGGACGGCCGGGCCTCCGATGACCGACCCCAGGCTGACCGACCCCAGGCTGACGACTGACCCGAGGCTGACGATGGGCCAGCCTGGCCTAGTGAACCACCCTGGCATGATGGGCCAGCCCGGGACACTCGGGCAGCCCGGGGCGCCGGTGCAGGCCGGGGCACCTGGACAATCGGGGCCATACGGTCGGGGTCCCGGGCCCGCGTCAGCGCTCCACGCTCCGCCCGGTTCATTCGCTCCGCCCGGTTCATTCACTCCGCCGGTCATTCACTCCGCCCGGTTCATTCACTCCGCCCGGGATGCCCGCGCCGCCTGGCGCGTCGGTCACGCAAGTCCCGCCGTGGGATCTCAGCGGCCAGCCGGTCGCTAGCCCGCCCGCACCGCCCGCCAGCAAGCTCCTGGCGATCGAGGCGCCGCGCACGGGCGAGCAAGCCCCGCAGTCCCCGCTGGCCCCGCAGGTCGCGCAGGCCCCGCAAGCAGCACAAGCCCCGCTGGCCGCGCGCCGCCCGGGCGAGAACACCCGCGCCGTGCACCTGCCGCTGCCACCCGTTCCGGCCCAGCGGCCACTCACAACGCCGATCTACCGGACGTCGACGTTCGCGTTCGGTTCGGGCGCCGAGCACGCGGCCGTGCCCGGCGAGGCCGCGCCTGGCTTCGGCTATAGCAGGATCGACAACCCGACGGTCGAAGCGTTCAGCACCGCGGTCGCCGCGCTTGAGGGCCTCAACCTCAGCTACGGGGCAACGTCACAGGCATTCGCCTCGGGCATGGCGGCGATCTCGAGCATCTTCTGGGCTTTCACCAAGGCGGGCGCCCATGTTGTGGCCCCGGCCGCGGTCTACGGCGGCACGTACAGTTTCCTGCGCAACATCGCAGCTAACTTCGGCGTCCGCACTGACTTCGTCGACCTGAGCGACCTCGGCCAGGTCCAGGCCGCGCTGCGGCCGGGGACCGCGATCCTTTACGCGGAAACGCTGGCAAATCCGACCGTCGCGGTGGCCGACCTGCGCAGCCTCGCCGGGCTCGCGCGCAGCGTCGGCGCGATGCTCGTGGTCGACTCGACTCTCGCCCCTCCAGTGATCTGCAGGCCGCTGGAGCTAGGCGCTGATCTGGTGCTGCATTCGGCCGCCAAGTACTTCGGCGGTCATTCGGACGTGACCGGCGGCGTCGTCACCGGCCGCCCGGACCTGATCAGGTCGCTGCGCCAGCTTCGGATCGACACTGGCGGGTCGCTCGCGCCTGACGACGCCTACCTGCTGCGGCGCGGACTTGAGACCCTGCCGCTGCGCGTCCGGCGGCAGTGCGCGACCGCTCAGGTTCTCGCGGCCGGGCTAGCCAGGCACCCGGCGGTGAGCACGGTCTACTACCCGGGGCTCACCGCGCATGCGGGTCATGAGCTGGCACGAAGGCAATTCGACGCCGGGCCAGAGGGCACGAGGTTCGGGGCGATCGTCACCGTAGCGCCCTACGGCGGTATGGAGGCCGGCATGGCGTTCGCTGACCGGCTCCGGCTGGCTCAGCTAGCCTCCTCGCTCGGCGGCACGCACACCAAGGTGAGCCACGTCGCCTCCACGACCCACCGCCAGTACGACGCGGCGGCCCTGACGGCCGCCGGGATCGATCCCGGTTCGGTCCGCTTTTCGGTCGGCTTGGAAGACGGTGAAGACCTGCTCGCCGACGCCATGGCGGCGCTTGACTCACTAGGGAGAAGGTAACTGGCGAGCTGAGGGCAGGCGGGCAACCCAGATCGGGTGAGTCGTGAGCGGGGATTAGTTCTACAAGGCACGGGGAGCACAGGAGGAGCCGTGGAGGGTGAGCGCAAGGTCAGAGTCGCGGTCGTGTTCGGCGGCAGAGGGCCTGAGCACGCGATCTCGTGCCTGGGTGCCGGCAACGTGCTGCGGGTCATCGACAGGGACAAGTACGAGGTCATCCCGATCGGCATCGCGAAGGACGGCAACTGGCTCGAGGTGAGCGACGAGCCCGAGAAGCTCGCCATCACCGCTGGTGAGCTGCCCAGTGTCGAGGCGGTCGCCAAGCCCGACGCGCACGTCGTGCCGTGGGCCTACCAGGGCGACTCGGCGATCGTGGCGAGCGCGCCCGGCCACGTCCCGCACGCGCTTGGCGAGGTCGATGTGGTGCTGCCGCTGCTGCACGGGCCGTTCGGGGAGGACGGCACCATGCAGGGCCTGCTCGAGCTGGCCGGGGTGCCCTACGTCGGCGCCGGGGTGCTGGCGAGCGCGGTCAGCATGGACAAGGAGTACATGAAGCTGATCTTCACCGCGCGCGGGCTGCCGGTCGGGCCGCACGTCGTCGTGCGCGAACGTGACTGGCCGGCGGAGGCGGAGCCGACTGCCGGGCAGCGGCGGGTCGCCGAGGCCCTTGAGGCGCTCGGGCTGGCCGCTGTTCGTGAAGCCGGCCCGGGGCGGGTCGAGCCTCGGCACTTCCAAGGCGGCTGACCCGGGTCGAGCTGGCCGGGGCGATCGCGCTGGCACGCCAGTTCGACCCGAAGGTGCTAGTCGAGACTGCCGTGACCGGGCGGGAAATCGAAGTCGCGGTGCTGCAGGGACTCGACGGCGCGCCGCCTGACACGAGCCTTCCCGGAGAATTGCGGCTCGACGGCGGTGAGGACTTCTACGACTTCGAGGCCAAGTACCTGGACGCGTCGAGCGAAATGCTGATCCCGGCACCGATCCCGCCGCGCGACATCGACCGGATTCGCGAGCTGGCGGCGGCCGCGTTTGATGCCGTCTCCGCTGAAGGACTGGCCAGGGTCGACTTCTTCTACCTGCCGGACGGGCAGATCCTGCTCAACGAGATCAACACGTTCCCTGGCATGTCCCCGACGTCGTACTTTCAGAAGATGTGGGAGTCGAGCGGACTGCGCGTTCCCGGACGTGATCGACCGGCTGCTGCAGACGGCACTGGCCCGGGGCACAGGCTTGCGCTAGCGGCGCGGCGGTGACGGCGGGCGACCCTCAAGGCCGCCCGCCGTCAGTCGTGCCACCCGCAACCGCCTGGGCGCGCCCCGCTTGTACCTTACTTCCGCCCGGCAGCGGCCTTCTTCTTGTCGCCGTTGACCAGGGCCTTGAAGTCGGCTCCGGCCCGGAATTTAGGTACCGAGGACTTGGGAACCTTGATGGACGCGCCAGTGGCTGGATTCCGCGCGGTTCGGGCCGGCCGGTCGGTCTTCTCGAACACGCCGAATCCGGTGATTGCCACCTTGTCGCCCTTGGCGACGGCGTGCTGGATGGTGTCGAGAAGAGCGTTAACGGCCTCAGTTGCGGTTTTCTTGTCCCCCAACCTGCCCGAAATCGCATCGATCAGGTCACGCTTGTTCATTTCCTCACTCCTGCGGGTCCCCCAACGGGAAGTCCGCGGGCCGGGCGTACTTTCGCGGCCTGGTCCGCGACCTCTGACCTGCCTGAAATTAGGCGATGCAGCGGCGCTACACAATCATCTCTGCAATAAGCGAGGCGTGTCGTTACTGAAAGTAGGTGCCATTCAGTATTAAAAGTGGACCAGTCGTCATGCGAATTCAAATCCGTGCGCGATCGCCCGCTGGACTCGGTTGTCGTCTAGCTACCTTCTCTGTTCGTGAATGCTTCCGTATGCCTCGCGTCACTGGCCCTCTTTGTCGCGCATCGTCTACCCGCGCGCTGTTTCGTCAAACCTCGTCGCTGGCCTCGTGACGTGCGCGTTCGGCGTCGGCCATCAGCTGATCAAGGCGCCGCAGGCCACGGTCCATGCTCGCTTCCGGCACTTTGAGCGAGGTACATATCGACATGAACCGAAGATTCAACCGCTTTCGCGCGCCGGAATCGGCGTCGAGCGTCGCGAGCACCTGCCGAACCGCCAGCAGCCTGCCGCGAGCGGGTCACCGGAGCTGATATCGGCTGGCTGGCCCGATTGGCCGTTCCATCCGGATCATCCGCCCGGCCAGGCTCCGGCTCGCTCATTTCACCCACTCTGCCAAACCCCCGCGCGCTGCCCGGCACCGAGGCATCGGCCAGGTCCTCGCAAGGCCCGATCAGGGCGCCGCTTCGGCACCGAACCCTTAAGGTGGTCCGGCCCAACAGGCACCAAGGCGGTAAGCGGTATGGTCCATCTTGGGAAGCTGTGGCCGGCCTGAGCGAACCCGAAACCGGGCCGGGCCGCGGTGTCGCACGAGCCGCCGGAGTGAGGTCGCCCCCGATGAAGGTAGCCGTGGTCAAAGAGACCGGGCCAGCCGAGCGCCGGGTTGCGCTCGTTCCAGAAGCGATCTCGAAGCTGCGATCGGCTGGTCATGAGATTCTGGTGGAAAGGGGTGCCGGAGCGGCAGCCTTCTTCCCTGACGAAGCGTTTCCGATGCTGGTGCCAGCCTTGTCGGCGCGGATCAGCTCGCGGAAGCCGACGCGATCCTGATGGTCGGCCGCCCTGACGCCGAGCAGCTCGGACGGCTGCGCGCAGGGCAGGCGGTGCTTCGGCCTGTTCGCGCCGCTGCACCGATCCCGAGCTGGTCGACCGGCTGGCCGCAGACCGGCGCCACCGCGATCAGCCTGGACCTGATCCCGCGCACGCTCTCACGGGCCCAGCCGATGGACGCGCTGACGCTCGCAGGCCAACATCGCCGGCTACAAGGCAGCGCTGCTGGCCGCGACCGTCGTTCGGCCGGTTCTTCCCGCTGCTGATCACGGCGGCCGGAACCGCCAGGCCAGCCAAGGTGCTCGTCCTCGGCACCGGCGTGGCCGGCCTGCAGGCGATCGGCACGGCCAGGCGGCTCGGCGCGGTGGTCAGCGCCTATGACGTGCGCCCGGAGACCCGGACCGAGGTCGAGTCGCTCGGCGGGACCTTCATCGAGCTGACCTCGGTCGGCGCGGCCAGCGGCACCGGCGGTTACGCCCGGGCGCTGACCGACGCCGAGCGCGCGGCCCAGCAGGCCGAGCTGGCCGACCACATCTCCAGGCACGACGTCGTGATCACGACGGCGCAGGTGCCAGGCCGGCGACCGCCGCTGCTGGTAACCGATGCGCCGCGCTCAAGGCGATGTCCGCTGGGTCGGTTCTCGTCGACATGGGAGCGAGCTCGCTCGGCGGCAACGTCGAGGGCTCGGTGCCCGGGGAGACCATCGTGACCGACAACGGCGTGACGATCATCGGAGCCGACAGCCTGCCGTCCACGATGGCAGCAGCGGCGTCCGCGATGTACGCGCGAAACATCAGCTCGCTGCTGACGTACATGATCAAGGACGGCGCGTTCACCGTGGACTCTCGATGACGAACTGGTCGCCGGCGTCGTCGTCGCGCAAGGCGGCGACGGTGATCCATCCGGCGCTGACCAGAGGCCGAGCCTGCTGGCCAGCCCTGCGCAGACGGCGCGGCCGAGCCCGCGCCCAGCCTGACGGCACGGCAACGCCGCCGGCCGACTGACCTGGAGGTAACCGTTCATGCTCCTCACGGACTTCATCATCTTCGTCCTGAGCCTCTGGGTGGGGTTCGAGGTCATCAGCAAGGTGCCTGCCACGCTTGCACACGCCGCTGATGTCGGCGGCGAACTCGATCCACGGAATCGTGCTGGCCGGCGGGATCGTGATCGCCGCGACCGCGCACAACGTCGTCGGCTACATCCTGGCGTTCGTCGCCGTCGCGTTCGCCGCGATGAACGTCGTGGGCGGCTATGTCGTCACCGGCCGGATGCTGAAGATGTTCAAGCGACGGCCGACCGCGCCGGCTCGCGGCGGCTGACTCGGCGCCAGCCGCGGTCGCGGCCAGCCAGAACGGCAGTGCGGCGCGGCTAACGGCAGTGTTGCACCGGCAGGTGACCAAGTGACCGGCGCCTTCAACACCGTCATCCAGCTCATCTACCTGGCGGCTGCGTCCTGCTTCATACTCGGCCTGCACCTGATGAACAACCCGGCGACCGCGCGACGCGGCAACCAGGTCTCGATCGCCGGCATGGTCGCCGCGGTCGTCGCCACCTGCGCGCTGGGTCATTCACCTCGGCGCGATCACGGCGACCGGCTGGACCGTGATCGTGGCCGGCATCCTGGTCGGCGGCGGCCTCGGCCTGTACTCGGCTCGCACGGTCAAGATGACCGCCATGCCGCAACTGGTCAGCGTCTTCAACGCGGTCGGCGGCGGCGCGGCCGCCCTGGTCGCGATCAGCGACTACATGGAGCTGGGCTCGCACGTCGGCGGCGGCGACCTCGGTCACCACGCTGCTCGACGTGATCATCGGGTCCGTGACGTTCTCCGGATCGATCATCGCGGCCGGCAAGCTGCAGGGCGTGATCACCTCGGCGCCGGTCACGTTCCCTGGCGCTCGGATCTCAACTTGTCCTGCTCGCCTGGCCGCCGTCGGCGTCGGCGGCTACCTGATCGCCGCGCCGAGCCTGATCGGCCTTGGCGTGGTGATCGCGGCCGCGCTGATCTTCGGCGTGTCGATGGTCATGCCGATTGGCGGCGCCGACATGCCGGTGGTCATCTCGCTGCTCAACGCGTTCACCGGCACGGCCGTGGCGATGGCCGGATTCGTGATCAACAACACCGGGCTGATCATCGCCGGCGCGCTCGTCGGCGCCTCCGGCGGCATCTTGACCAAGCTGATGGCCGACGCGATGAACCGCTCGATCCCCAACATCATGCTCGGCGGCTTCGGCTCAGGCGACGCGGTCGCCGCGATCGCCGGTCCGGCCGGGGCCAGGGTGCAGTCGATCGCCGCCGACGACGCCGCGATCCAGCTCGCCTACGCCTCGAAGGTGATCATCGTCCCCGGCTACGGCCTTGCCGCCGCGCAGGCGCAGCACGAGGTCGCCGCGCTCGCCGACCTGCTCGAGTCGCGCGGCGTCGAGGTCAGCTACGCGATCCACCCGGTGGCGGGCCGCATGCCCGGACACATGAACGTGCTGCTGGCCGAGGCCAACGTGCCCTATCCGCTGCTCAAGGAGATGGACGAGATCAACCCCGAGTTCGCCCGCACCGACGTGGCTCTCGTGATCGGCGCGAACGACGTCACCAACCCGGCGGCCCGCCGTCCGGGCACGGCTATCTCGGGGATGCCCATCCTCGACGTCGACGCGGCGAAGTCGATCATCGTGATCAAGCGCTCCATGGGTCACGGCTACGCCGGCATCGACAACGAGCTGTACGCCAACCCGAAGACCTCGATGTTCTTCGCCGACGCCAAGAAGGGCCTCGCCGAACTAGCCGCCTCAGTCAAGACCCTGGTCGCCTAGTTCCCCGCGAGCCCGGCACCAACTCCGGGCAACATCGATGACCCTGATACGTGACGGGCGGCGTGAGCAGCGTGGCCCTTCCTGTTGCTGTTGCGGGCCGTCCGGGTGAGCAACGTGGCCCGTCCTTTTGTCGTCCCAAGAGCATCAGGGCGGGCCGCGTTGCTGTTGCCGCGGGCCGTGAACAGCAACGTGGCCCGCCCTGATGCTGTCGCGCCGCGCGGCCTTGGCCAAGTAGCGAGCTTTCTTACTACTAGGTAAGTAGCAACTGGCTAAAAAGCCTGATTTTTATCATATTGAAGTTATAGACGCATACATGATATTTCAATATCTTCGCTAACACCCCTGTGACCAACGCCGCGCTACTGATGCGGGTCGGTCAGCAACGTCCAATATGGCGCTCCTGGCATCGGCCGGATTCGTCTTTCCAATTTCTGGCGCCCGCATGGCACGGCATCCAGCTCCGCAACCGGAAGGAATCCTGCCATGAGTCCACGCCTGCTCACCGTCATGTCGATCACGACGCTCGTACTGTGCGGCAGCATGGCCGCGTCATCGGCCGCGACCACTACAACCTCAACCACCGCAACACCAGCCACCGCAACCTCAACCACCGGCCGCGACTGCGTCGCCAAGGTCGCGCCTCTGGGCAGCTCCGCCGCCGCGAAGATCACGTGCTACGCGACTTTCGCCGCCGCGGTGAGAGCCATCACCAGCGGACGCGTTCGCCTGCCGGCCTCAGCCAGGCCAGGCTCAGTGACGCCGGACGAGATCAACCCGGCACCGGGCACTCCCGGCGCGACCTTCACGCTCAGTGTCGACTACCAGAACGTCAACTTCGGAGGTGGCGCGTTCTTCTGGACCGAGACGTCGGGCTGCGGCGACTTCGACACCTCGAGCATGCCTAGCGGCTGGAACGACGCGATCTCGTCCGTGGCCAACTCCAGCGGCTGCGCGTCCACCCTCTACCAGAACAACAATTTCACCGGTACCACTTTTGGCGTCAAGAAGAACGGCTCAGCCGCCTCACTCGGGTCCTTCAATGACGAAGCATCCTCACAAGCATGGTGCCCCGGCCTCCCATGCTGACCGCGCTGCCTGCGGCGCTGCCACCCCGTCGATGTCCCATAGCTGGCGCTCCAGCACCCTCGATGTCCCATTGACGGGGTTGGTTTCATCGCGCGAAACCAAGGCTCAGGCGGCCCGGGAAACGCTCACGCGTCCGGGCCGCCGAGCATCGCACGCAGGCCAAGCCTCGAGCACACCTCCGGGCCGCCGGGAAACACCGCCGCGTGTCCCCCGGCAACGGCGCACACCACGAGCCCGGGCACCGGGTACCCTCCCCTGCCATTGCCAGGCCTGGTGATCTTGCTGGCCCCTCGCCTCAGCCACCCCTGCCGGTACAGCGCCTTGCATATCGCCAGCGCATTGCGCGCGAGCTTCTGTGACCCGGCGTTCCCCGCAGCGTTAACCGTCGCTGACACCCCGTCCAGATTCGCCATCGTGTAGCACTTCGCCATCGCCGCGTTTGTCACGGGCTGGTAGCTGACGGCCGCGATCGTCGCCGCGCCCGTGCCGAGAAGGGCCGCCGCTACCCCGACGCAGATGACAATTCGCAGCCGACGCCCTCCGAAAGCCAGCCACCGGCGCCGCCAGGACCGGGCAGTTAACTGCTCAAGCTGGAGTCTTGCCGCCTCCCGCCGCGAGGCGCGAAGCGCCGGCATTCGCTCCGGGGAAAAATAAGACATCGAGATTCTCCAGTCCTGCTCAAGCGTGCTGCGGATCAGTCAGCGGAGGACATGACGGATCCGGGTTGTCCACGAGGTCCCGCAGTCGCTTCCTCGCGCGGAACAGCCGTGACCGCACTGTCCCCTCAGGTACCCCGAGCGCGACGGCAGCCTGCGCATAGCTCAGCCCGGCCCAGTCACACAGAGCGAGCACGTCTCGCTCGACGTCACGCAGTCCGGCCATCGCGCACAGTAAATGCTGGGCGAGCCGTTCCTGATCGATCCGGGCGACGGCGTCGGAAGCGAAGTCGGCCTCGTCGTCCGGTCGCGGCAGTTTGGCCAGCAACAGCCGGTACCGGCGCAACGTGCGCTGGGCGTTGCGGGTCACGTTGTTGGCCACTCCGAGGAGCCAGGGCAGCGCCGAGTCCCCGCTGAACCTGACCTGATGCCGCCGCCGCCACGCTTCGAGGAAGGTAGCGGAGGTCAGGTCCTCAGCCATCGACCAGGACCCCGTGCGGCTGAAGCAGTGCGCGTACACCCGGTCCGCATGCCGCTCGAACAGTTCGCCGAACGCGGGTCCGGCGTACTCGCCTGCGGCTTGCGACCAGAGCTCTTGATCGCCCGCCATGCGCCAATCGATTCCCACACTCCCTTATGTCCGGCACGGCCGATCAGGTTCCGATGGGCTACCGTCGGCGGTAGCAGCCGCAACGGCTCACCCGCGCTGGTAATGCCACTGAAACCCCAAAAACTACAACCTTTTGTTTGAAAGTAATCCCTCGGGCTTTGATCCCGAATGGAAGGATACTCCGATGAGCGCGCTTGATGCGGACCTTGATGCGGCTGGACGGCCCGTTATTGCTGATGGGGTTGAAATAACACAGGCCAAAATGGCGACGGTCGGAGATATGAGCGTCAGGCGATTGCTGCCCCTCCGCCTCCGGCGGAGCGTGGGCGCGTGGTGCTTTGTCGACCATTACGGGCCGATGTCCGTGGACGGCGTGGACGGCATGACCGTGCCGCCGCATCCGCATATCGGGCTGCAGACCGTGACCTGGCTGCTCGCCGGGAACGTCCTGCATCGCGATAGCCTCGGCACCGAGCAGATGATCAGGCCAGGTCAGCTCAATCTGATGACCGCGGGGCGCGGGATCGCGCATGCCGAGGAATCGCCCGCCGACCACGATCCGCAACTGCACGGGGTGCAGCTCTGGGTGGCGTTGCCCGAGGCAGCGAGGTTCACCGAGCCGGGGTTCGAGCATCATCCGGAGTTGCCATCGGCTGAGTCGGGCGGGTTCATCGCGACGATATTCATGGGCGCACTGGCCGGAATCGGCTCCCCTGCTACGACCTTTTCCGATTTGGTCGGCGCCCAGCTATCGGCCCGTCGGCACCTCGACACTCAGCTGGCGGTAAATCCCGCATTCGAGCACGTTGTATTCACGGTCAGCGGATCGGCGGTCGTCGCTGGCGCGGAACTGCGCCCGGGCGCACTCGCGTACCTGCCTGCCGGGTCCGAGCAGGTGCCAGTCGCGGCCAGTGACGGGTCTATTTTGCTGCTGCTCGGCGGGGTGCCGCTCGGCGAACGGCTGCTGATGTGGTGGAACTTCGTGGCGAGGACGCCGCAGGAGATCGCGGCTGCTGCCGATGACTGGGCGGCGGGACGGCTCGGCGGGGTGGGCGGTTACGCCGGGCCGCCGCTCGCCGCGCCGCCGTTGCGCGCTGAACTGCTGATCCGCAAGGTCTAGTGCCGGTCGTGGCTGGCGGCCGCCGGTCACAGGTGGTGCGCGTCGAGGATGCTCATGAGCTTGTGCTTCCGCTTCTGGGCCAGCCGGAAAGATCTCAGGTACGAGCGGAACGCCTGCTCTGTGCCCAGCCTGCGATGACACGCCCGCGCCCCGATGAGCAGCCTCGCGATCCGCTCGTAGGCCCGGTCGCCCGTCTCGCCCTTGAGCTGGTCGACCTGCCGCAGATAGACAGCGAGCGCGTCGGCCGGGCGGGTGTCTGCGGCCAGATCGGCGAGCCGGAGCCACTGGGCGTCGGTGGCGATCCCGGCCGCCACGTCCCAGGCGGCATTGGTGTCTCCCTCGGCGATCAGGATGTCGACAAGCGGCGCGGGCAGCGGCGCGAGCACCGCGCCACGCTGGCGCGACCGTGTGCGTTCAGCGTTGGCGCGCAGCAAGTCGAGGGCCAGTCACGGGTGTCCGGCCAGGTCCTGGCGCGTTCGGCCACCTCCCGCAGTCGCTGGAACGAGGCTAGGTCAGGCGCGGCGGCGAATACATCCCGGCGCACCCTCAGCGCGTCATCGATCCGGTCGAGCCCGAGGTACTGCCGCACCAGGAAGTCGGCGATGCCCGGCTGGAGGTGGTTGCTCACGCGCAGGGCATCCTGCGCCCAGGTCACCGCTTCGCCGGACCGGCCGGCCGCCGCGAGCTCGGTGGCGATTTTCAGGTGGCCAAGGCCCGTAGCGGGCAAGCTGGCCGACAGATGCTCGACCAGGGCGTCGGTGTCGCCGGCGGCGCGGAGCAGGTCCTCAAGTGCCGCGCTCGCGATCCAGCTCCTCGGGTCGTCGTCGACGGCGCTCGCGAGCACTTCCCGCACCTCGGCAAGGCCCTCAACGCCAAGGAGATCGCGGTAGTCCGTGATCGAGATCGACGGCACATCGGGCGTCAGCAGCCGCCCGGCCAGGAAGGCGGCAAGTTCAAGCTGGTCCGGCGGATCGGCCAGGCAGGCGTCGAGGTGCGTCTTCGCCAGGCAGGCAACGGCATCCCAGATCGCCCCCGCCGGGTCGGTCGCCTCGCGGCAAGCGTCCGTCACTAGGTCAAGAGCGAGCTCGGCCAGAATCAGGGCAACGCCGGGATCACCGGCGGCGACGAGATCATCGAGTACCTCCACGACGGTCGTGACCCGCCGCGCGTACCGCTGCGACTCCCCCTCCTCCACGTATCCGTAGGCTCCGAAGTCGCTGATATCGAGCAGCGAAGCCAGCTGGCTCGCCAGGACGCCGCCGTCCGCCGCCGCAGTCGCCGCGGTCGCCGCCCGGAACGCCAGGCGGTCGGACCAGTCCGCGTTGTCGACCACCTCATCAAGTACGAGGAGCAGCAGCTCATCCCGGCTCAGCCCGCTCAGCCAGGAAGTCAGGCCGCCTGCCGCGCTGGCCTCATCCCGTCCGGCATGATCGTCCTCGCCGGTCTCGGCGTCATCGCCGGTCCCGGCTTGGGCTTGGGCACCGAGATAGGCCAGGCCGACGGCGACGCAGTGCTTGCAGAAGAATCCCTCGCGTCCATACGGGCAGTTGCAGGCGCCGGTCAGCCCGTCCCGGCCGCGAGGCGCCAGCATGACGAAATACTTGTCAGTGCCATGAACGGTCGCCGTGATCTGCTGGCCGACAGCTAGCATGCCGACGACCGCATCGGTGTATCCGACACCACGCTCAAATGAACGCTGACCAGCCGCCGCCAGCAGCTCGGCCTCCGTGAATACCTGATCGGCAATGGCTACCACTCTGCCATTTAACAACAGCCTGCCGACAATCGCGCCAACCATGATCAATGGCTGGATCTTGCCGCTACCGCCCGCCCTGACGACGTCGCCACGCCGGCCGGTGTGATCTGCGTCGCGTTCCGATCGGGGCTAGACGTCAAGGTGAGGGGTACAGGACCTCCGTGCCGTCAGGCATAATCTAGTAAACCGGTCGGAATAGAGAACTTAACCGGCGGCCGGACCCTGGAGGTGTGGACTCCGTGGCTCTGCCAGACTTCTTCATCGCGGGCGTGCCCAAGTCGGGCACCACTGCCCTGCACTCGGCTCTCGCCAAGCACCCGGCGCTGTACTTGTCGCCTGTGAAGGAGCCAAAGTACTTCCTGACCGACGGATCACCGCCGGCGGAAGGAGGGCCAGGCGACGCCAAGACCTACCGGGAACATATCTGGCAGCGGACCCGGTACGAGGCACTGTTCGACCAGTCCCCGGCGGGGGCGCTCAAGGGTGAGTCGACTCCGTTCTACCTGTACAGCCGCGAGGCACAGCGCCGGATCAAGGCACTGATTCCGGATGCCAAGCTGATTGTCGTGCTGCGCGATCCGGTGGAGCGCGCGCATTCCAACTGGGCGCACATGTGGTCAGCCGGGCTCGACCCGTGCGCCGACTTCGTCGAGGCCTGCGATCGCGAGGAGCATAGGGCGGCGGCCGGATGGGCTGATTTCTGGAGGTATACGGAGCTCGGCAGGTACGGCGAACAGCTTGAGCACCTGTACGGGCTGTTTCCCAGTGAGCAGGTGCTGATCTTCAGGTACCGCGCGCTGATCACCGACCCGGTGAACACGCTGGACACCGCCTGCGCCTTCCTCGGCGCCCGGACCGGCCTGCTGACCGAACTGCCCAGGGAGAACGTGACCGCGCATCCGCGCGCGTCGGCCAGGTACCGGGCAGTCGCGGCGGCCCGGCGGGCAACGGCCACCGGCTCGGCCCTGCTGCCAGGGCACCTCGGCGCGGGCCTGAACGACAGGCTCGAGCACCTGCTCCAGCAGGACGCCGCGCCGCGAAGGCCGCTGACCTGGGAACAGCGCAAGATCCTGATACCGCGCTTCGAGCCTGACGTGAGGCTTGCTCGAGAGCCTTACCGGCTGGGACTTCAGTGACTGGCTGCTGCCGCGCGGCGACTCGGGCGGCCTCGTCGGCGCCCGGCCGTCGGGCCAGCGCCAGGCGCGCAACGGCCGCCCGCGCGAGTACTGAGCCGCTGCTGTCGCTCCGCTCGCTCAGCCTGCCCGTACCTCGGTCACCAGATCGTGTGAGCCGTTCGCGTTGGTGAGCTCGTAGTAGATGCGCTCGCGGCCATCGGCGAGCGCGACCCCGGTCACATACCGCAGCCCGAGGCCCGGGTGCGGCGACTGCGCGACGGGCGCGCAGTCCACGGCTCGCAGCGCGCCAGGCAGCGGACCCGAAGCTAGCCCGGTGCGCTCCTCGCAGTTCTCGGCAGCGGTTGCCCGGCCGTCGTAGTAGGCCACAACGCCCTCGGCGGTGAACTTAACCTCAGCGATCCGCGCACCGCGCGCGTCCCACTCGCCTGGCCGGGGTGCCAGCGCGGTGCCCTGCCAGGTCCAGTCGGTGCCGTCCGCGCTCGTGGCGTACCCGGTCGTCATCCGGTCCGTATGATCCGGATCGGTCAGCGGATGAATGGATGCCCACAGGTGCCAGCCGCCGTCCCGGTAGGCGATGACAGGGTCCTTGACCGCGTTCGCCTCGTCACCCGGCAGCACGACCTCGCTCTTGCGCGGATCGAAGGCATCGGGGCCCGCAGCTTCGATCAGCTCGACTCGCCAGTGCTTGGTGCCATGCGTCGCGCAACTCAGGTACAGCCGCCAGCGGCCATCGGCCGTGACCACCAGCGCTGGCCGTTCGAGCGACTCGGTGTCCAGGTATTCCTGGCCGATCGTGGCGAGCCGCTTGAAGGTCACGCCGTCGGCCGAGCTAGCGATCTCCACGGCGTAGCCGCGCCGCGAGGGCGTTCGCAGCCGGTAAGCGAGGAAGATCTCGCCGTCGACGCTCAGCGCGCTCGGCGAGCCCGCCCAGGCCCCCGGGCCTGGCACCGGCGCGGGCACCACGAGCGTCGCCCGAGCAGGATCGGGTAGCGCCGGCAGGCGCACCGAGAGATCATCAACAGTCACATAGGCAGAATACGCGATATTTCCGCCATCTGCCGCGTCCGGGCAGGTGGAGGACCTGGTCACCCCGCCTCGGCCTCGAGCAGCTTCCTGGCAGCGGCCAGGTCGCGCCGCGCGCTCTTGCTCACGGTCGGGTACCGCGGGTCAAGGTCGATCAGCGTGTGCGCGATGATCGCCGACGCGCAGAGCCTGGCGAACCACTTGCGGTCAGCAGGAACGACATACCACGGCGCCCAGGGCGTGCTGGTCTGGCTGAGCATCTCGCCGAACGCCTGCTGGTACTGATCGAAGTACTGCCGCTCAGCCGCGTCGGCGGCAGAAAACTTCCAGTTCTTCTCCGGCACGTCCAGCCGCTTCAGGAACCGGCGCCTCTGCTCTTCCTTCGAGACATTGAGCAGCATCTTCACCACCCGGAACCCGTTATCCGACAGATACCGCTCCCAGTCATTGATCTCCCGGTACCGCCGGTGCCAGATCCCGTCGCCGCGCGCCTGCGCCGGCAGCCGCTGCCGGTCCAGGTTCTCCGGATGCACGCGCACGACCAGCACCTCCTCGTAGTGCGACCGGTTGAAGATCCCGATCTCACCCCGAGCCGGAGCCTGCCTGGCGTAGCGCCACAGGTAGTCGTGGCCGAGCTCAGCCGCCGACGGCACCTTGAAGCTGCGCACCGCGACGCCCTGCGGGTTGACCCCGCTCATGACATGCCTGATCGTGCCGTCCTTGCCGCCCGCGTCGAGCGCCTGGAAGATCACCAGCAGCCCGTAGGTCTCCTGCGCGGCCAGCCGCTCCTGGTACTCCGCGAGCAACTCGACTCCGTGCCGCAGCAACTCCTTGCCGTCCTGCTTGCGCAGGAACCCGGCCTTATAGCCGGGATCGAAGTCGGCCATGCTCACCGTGCGGCCAGGCGCCACCCTCAGCGGCTCGATGAGCCCGGTCATCCGCGCCGCCCACGCATCCCGCGCATCCCGCTCAGTCGCCCTCACCGCTGCCTCCCGTTCCCGCCAGTCCTGCTGGCCCTGTACCCAGCCCGTCGTGACCTGAGCCTCAAATCATAAACAACCTTTATAGGCGAAATAGTGCTATCACCTATCACCCTTAGCGCATAACCCGACCAATACCGGCCGGTTCATGAAAGGCTGAGAAGTCGGCAGAATGAATTACCTAGGTAATTGGAGTGATATGCGCAGGATCGCACCAGTAGCGGGAGCCATAGCCGGCACCGCAACGCTGGTATTCAGTTCTCTCTTTATGACGGCGGAATCCGCGTCCGCGGCCACTGCCCGGTCCAGGCCGCTGCCATGCCACGCGAGCATGAGCGCGAGCCATCCGGCCGATTTCACGACGACAACCGTGCGCGTGAAGACCGTCGCCCAGGCTCGCGTGACGACAGTCGCCCGCTACCGCACCGTGAACCGCGAGCACCATGGCCGGGCGAACCGGCACGGCCGCGCCGGGATTGCCTACTTCATCAGCGGCGCGACGCCCGGATTCCGCGTCGTCGTGAACGTCACCGTCCGCTGGCCGCACCGGTCGGGCAGCTGCCAGACCGCGTTCACCCCGCACTCGTAATCCCCGCCCCGCATCAAAGCCCTTAATACGTGAATCGCCCTGCCGGGGGCGGGCCGGGCCGGGCCGGCGGGCATCAGGTCGGGCCACGTTGTTGCTGCGGCCGTCCCGGGCTCGGGCGGCGCACAGTTCCTGGAGGAGGGTTTTCGGGTCCTGGAGCTTTGACCGGACTATCCGACGACAACGCTCCTAGACCCGAAACCGCTCCTTCACAAGCACGAGAAAGCTCCGCGATCATGACGAAAAGCCTCCCGGACCCAGGAACCGACCCCGAAAATAGGTGCAAGTGACGCCGATGTGACTGAAGAGGTATTTCACGCCGTACGGCGTCGCGCAGCGACATTACGGCTCTCCTCAAAACGGCCGTGCCCTGGCGTCCCGGCACTGCTCACCCCCATCGCCCGAACCCAATAAGCCAACGGGGTCATCAAAGATCCTGTTGGCTTACTCAGGTTCAGGCTGCGGTGGTGAGTATGAGGTGCTGGAGGCGACTGGTGCCGGGGTGCCCGGGGCGGCGTGAGCAGCGTGGCCCTTCCTGTTGCTGTTGCGGGCGGTCCGGGTGAGCAACGCGGCCCGTCCTGCTGTCGTCCCGAGAGGCTGCTGAAAAAAGGAAAAGGCCATTTCCGGGCGTGTTTGCCGGCGGTGCGTTCGAATCTCTGGGATGATTTTCTCATGCAGGGTGTGGAGCGGGCGGACCGCGAGTTCCTGGACGCGGTGGTGTGGGCTGGGCACCTGGTGCCGGCCGGGAGCATGTTCGCGTTCCTGGCGGCGCACCGGGCGGAGGTGTTCCCTGACAGGGAGTACGCGGACCTGTTCGCGCCGGCGGGAGGGGCCGGCCGTCGTGGCCGGCGACGCAGATGGCGGCGGTGATGACGCTGCAGGCCCTGCACGCTTTCTCGGACCGGGAGACCGCGGAGGCGGTCCGGTTCGATGTGCGGTGGAAGGTGGCGATCGGGGCGGCGCTGGATGAGCGGGGGTTCGATCCTTCTACTTTGGTGTACTGGCGCAGGCGGATCGCGGCGTCGGCCCGGCCGCACCGGGTCAACGAGGCGGTGCGGCGGATCGCGGAGGGGACCGGGGTGCTGGCGGGGCGGCGGCGGCGGGTGGCCGATTCGACGCTGCTGGAGGACGCGGTCGCCACGCAGGACACGGTGACGCAGCTGGCGGCGGCGGTGCGGAAGGTGATGCGCGAGGTGCCGGGCGCCGCGGAGCGGGCCGCGGCGGTGTGCGCGTCGGGTCATGACTACTCCGTGCCGAAGCGGCCCTCGTGTGACTGGTCTGACCCGGCGGCGCGGGAGGCGCTGGTCTCGGGCCTGGTCAGCGACGCGAACGCTCTGGTCGCGGCGGTGGACGGCCCGGGCCTGGACGAAGAGCAGGCGCAGGCGGTGGCGCTGCTGGCGCTGATCGCCGGGCAGGACGTCGAGCCCGCGGAAGGGTCGGACGGGACGGACGGGCGGTGGCGGATCGCCCGCCCGCAGGAGGACAAGGGGCGGGGGGCTGCTACCGGGGACCGGGTGATCTCGGTGACCGACCCGCAGGCCCGGCACTCCCGCAAGAACGTGCACGACCGCACCGACGGGTACCGTGCCCACATCGCCGCCGAGCCGCAGACCGGGATCATCACCGACGAGGAACTGACCATGGCCGCCGGCCAGGACAACTCCGACGCCGCCACCGCGGCCCGGTTCGTCGCCCGCGCCCACGGCCAGGACGACGCGGACCACGCGGGCCGCGACGAAGCAGACCGGGACGAAGCGGCCCGGGACGAAGCGGACGACGCTGCCCGGGACGACGCGGACGGGGCGGGGCGGGACGACGCGGGCCAGGACGAGGCGGCCCGGGACGACGCCGGCGAGGCGCTGACCTGGTACGCCGACTCGGCCTACGGCACCGGCGACCTGCTCGCCGCGATCGCCAGCGCCGGCGACAAGGCCGTCATCAAGCCGAAGACCCCCCGCCCCGGCCAGGACCCGGACCGGTACACCACCGCCGACTTCACCCCCGACGAGGACGCCGGCACCCTGACCTGCCCCGCCGGCGTCACCCGCCCCATCCCCCCAAGACGCCACGTCTCCTTCGGCACCGCCTGCCGCGCCTGCCCCCTCGCCGCCCGCTGCGTCACCCCCAAAAAACAAGCCCGCGGCGGCCGCGCCATCCACCTCCACCCCCGCGACAAGCTCCTGCGCGCCGCCCGCCGCGACTGGGCCGCCAGCAAGGACCTCCGCAAGGACTACAGCAAAACCCGGCCCAACGTCGAGCGCCTCATCGCCCAGGTCGCCACCCACCGCGGCCGCCGCCTCAAGCTCCGCTACCACGGCACCACCGCCAACCACGCCTGGCTCAAAACCCGCACCGCCGCCCTCAACCTGCGCAACCTCATCGGCAAAGGCCTCACCCGCGACGCCGCCGGCTGGCACATCACCTGGCAACCCGCCACCTGACCACCCCCAGCCCCGCCCCGGCCCCCGCACAGCCCGCCACACGCCCCGCCACGCCCCCGCACGGCCGCCGCCACGCCCCGCAACATCCCGCGCAGCCCGCCGCCAGGCCCCGCACGGCCACCACAACCCCTGCCAGGCCCGCCACCGGCCCCGCACGCCACAAACCCCGAACCCGCAGAACCCCTAATTCAGCAGCCTCTCCCGAGAGCAGCAGGGAGGGCCGCGCTGCTGTTGCCGCGGGCCGTGAACAGCAACGTGACCCGACCTGATGCTGTCGCCGACACGCAACGGGGTGAATCTGAGGCGCTGGGGGCGGATGGTGCGGCTGTGCCGGGCGGGGTGCCTGCCCGCCACGGCCAGCGCGGCTGGCAACTGTCCCGGTACCGGAGATGGCGGCCTCGCGCCACCGAAGCCAGCCTCGGCTCACTCAGAAAGAGCCGCACCAAAGTTACAAAGGTTATGGTGCGGTCGTGGGGCCTCGGCTGAGCCAGGTGCCCCGGCCGGGCTCGGCCACGACCTGGCCGTCTTCGAGGACGACGTCGCCGCGGCTCACCGTGAACCTCGGCCAGCCGAACACCTCGATCCCGTCGTACGCCGAGTAACCGGCCCGTGACCGCATCGCGCTGCCGTCCACGACCCGGTGCGACTGCGGGTCGATGATCACCAGGTCCGCGTCGCTGCCGACGGCGATGGTGCCCTTGCGCGGGTAGAGCCCGAACAGCCTCGCCGGCCTCGCCGAGGTCAGCTCGACGAACCTGGCAAGCGAGATCCGGCCGGTCCGCACCCCGGCGGAGTACAGCATGGGCAGCATCGTCTCCAGGTCAGCGACGCCCTGCCGCGCCGTGGTCACGTCCAGGGACGGGTCGACCTTGTGCGCTAGTTCCCAGGGTGCGTGGTCGCTGCCGAGGGTGTCGATCGAGCCGTCGGCGAGCCCGGCCCACAGCGCGGCGACGTCGGTCTCCTCGCGCAGCGGCGGGGCGCCGATGTACTTTCCGCCTTGCGGTCCGGCTAGCGCGGCGCTGGTCAGGTAGAGATACAGCGGCCGGGTTTCCACGTAGACGGGCAGGCCGCGAGCACGGCTCTCGCGAGCGGCCTGGAGCGCGGCCTGCGATGACAGGTGCACGATGTAGATCGGAGAGCCGGTCAGCTCGCAGATGGCGGCAGCTCGCTGAACCGCCGCCCGCTCGGCCACGACCGGGCGGCTGGCGGCCCAGTCTTCCAGGCCGCCCCGGCCTCCGCGAGCAACTGGTTGTTCGCGAACCTGATCAGCGCGCCATCTTCGCAATGGATCAGCGTCAGCATCTGGTGCTGCCCGGCGAGCCTGACAGCCTCGATCATCTGGTCGGCGTGCGTGTCAAAGTTCTCAGGGGTCATGAACAGCTTGAGGCTCATGTGCCCTGCCCGGGCAAGAAGGGGGATCTCCGCGAGCGCGTCAGGGCTCTCGCCGAACATGACCTGATGCAGGACGAAGTCCACCATCACGGTGGCTTCCGCCTTCGCCAGGTCGCGGGCCAAGGACTGGAGCAGAGTATCGCCCCTAGCGGGGAAGGTCATGTTGCCGATGGTCGTGATCCCGCCTGCGATGGCCGCGGCCGAGCCAGAGCCGAAGTCGTCCGCCCAGGCGGGCTCACCCGGCTCGGGCTCTTCCGGCACAGAGAGGTGGACGTGCATGTCGATCCCGCCGGGCAGCACCAGGGCGCCGGACGCGTCCAGGGACCGGCGGCCGCGCAGCTCGCCGCCGAGCTGGGCGATCTTGCCGTCGCTGATCCCGAGATCGCACTGCGCCGAACTGCCGGCGGTCACCACCGTGCCGCCCCTGATCACCAGATCGAAATCATTCACCGGAACCGGACTCACCTCCGCACCGCCGCGAGCCCACCATTGTGTCAGCGGCGCGCCTGGGCGTCACGGGGCAGCCGCGTTACCCGGGGCTCACGCCGTGCGCGATCAGCAGTTCCGTGACCTCCGGGCTCGGCGGCTTGGGATCGTCAGGGCTCAGCGTAACGTCGCTGACGTCAGCGCCCGCGTCGATCAGGGCCTTGACCGAGGCAACCCAGTCGGCACCGGGATTGCTGCCGGGCCGGGCGCCGCTTCCGATGACGGCCCAGACCACGGGCGGGCTGTCCCACCGCGAGTCGAGCGCGGCCAGATCGGCTCCGCGCTCAAGCAGCAGCCTGATCACGTCGGCGCTGCCCGCGAACGCGGCCGCGTGCAGCGCCGTGCCGCCGTCGCCGGCGTCCCTGGCGTTGATCGCGAACCCGAGATCGAGCATCAAGCGGACGGCCGCCGCGTTGCCGGCCTCGGCAGCCTGGATGAGGGTGGCGGCCTGCTCGGGCTCAGCGAGGCCGTTCAGCAGGCCAGGCTCGAGCGCCAGCTGGCTGGCGGCCCCGTTAGCGTCGGCCAGCAGGCAGGACTGCAGGAGCCGGTCGGCACCGGAAGCGTCGTCTCGCGCTCCGTAGCGCAGGAGCACCGCTGCGAGGTCAGTGCGCCCGAGGCTGACGGCCAGGGCATAGGGCGACCGCCCGTCCGAGCCAGGCAGGTCGGGCTCGGCGCCGTGAACCAGCAGCAATTCGACGAGGTCGGCGGCGCAGCCTGACCTGACCGCCGCGCGCACCACTGACGTGGGCCCGTCATCATCATCGTCGTCGGATAGGTACCGGCCCGGATCGGCACCGGCTTCGAGCAGCAGCCGCACCCCCGTGAGGTCGTTGCCGCTGATCGGCGCGGCGAGCGCCATGCGCGCGATCTCGCGGACGCATCGCGCGTGCGCGAGCAGCAGTTCCACGCAACGGTGATCGTCGTCAGCGAATCCGGCCAGGTAGAGATCGTGATCGTCAGGCACCGCCCCGTGATCGAGCAGCAGTTCGGCGATCTCCGGGTTCGCCTCGCCGGCTACCGCGCAGCGCAGCGGGCTCCAGCCGCCCTCGCCTCCCGCCCTGGCCCTGATCTCGGCGTCGGCACCCGCTTCCAGGAGCATGCGGGCGACAGCGTAGAGGCCGTCTGCCCGCGCGGCGTCAAGCCGGTGCCAGCGCGACGCGCACGCGACGTGCAACGGCGAGAATCCGGTCGCGGTGTCGGGCCGGGTCGCCAGTCCCTGGTCGGCCGTCAGGGCCTGCCTGACGATGACGGCCTCCCCCAGCACGACGGCAGCGAAGAAGCTATACGAAGCGACGTCGGGGTGCGCTTCGAGCATTCTCGCTGCCCGCCCGGTCCAGTCGTTGATGCTGGCCCGGCAGAACTGCTCGGTGATACGGCCAAGCTCGCTCGACCGCACCTCGACGTCCGCCTTGAGCGTTGCCCAGCTGGCGAAGCCGTACTCGCGTGCCAGCGTCAGCTGCGCGCCGGCGAGTGTCAGGGGCGCCGCGACGGCCTGGAGGCGTTCGCTGGCGGCTGCGTCGCCAGCGCGGGCGGCACGCACGAGATCCCTGGCCTGCCGCCGCAGGTGATCGATGTTGGGCTGAACTGGAAGTACTGACACGGCGTCTCCCTCACCGCCCGGGGTCCGCGTTCCGGGCTGGTCAGGAAGCTTGCAGCAATCAGCCAGCCATGCGGTCGATGAGAGGTGGACTAAGTCCTGCCCGCGGACCCGGCGGCGCCCTCCAGCACCTACGCCTCAGCATAGCCGCTTGCCGGTACGCGACCGAGAGACTTCAGGCCGGCGAATGCTCTGAATTGCGCAGCCGGCAGCCGCTGAATTCGAGGGTCGATTCCGCGACCTGCTGCCAGAACGGCCAGATCGACGGAGTCATCCGGAACTCGAAACCAGCGTGCGCGTGCATGGCGAGCAGGTCGCCGAAGGCGACCTGCTCGACCGCGACGATTCTTTCATCCGAAATCCAATAGCCGCCGACTTCGTGTGGCGTGAACGACTCGGCCGGCATCCGGTAGGCGAACAGGCGGCAGGCGCGCATGGGCTCGAGCCAGCCGGACTCGATGACGTGAATCCTGGTCGCGGCGCTTTGCCCGAAGAACCGCTCGCGGTCCTGCGCGGTCGTCCCCGGGCCGGGCCAGACGCATCCTCGCGGGCAGTCCCTCGGAAACCAGAAGAGCGGCGCGTGCCGGGTATCGACCGCCCAGACGACCGCCCGCCCGCCGGCGTCGGCCGGGCGGGGCGTGAACGTGCGCAGCGACGGGTCCTCGCTGAAATGCCACAGCGCGAAAGCACCTTCGCCTTGGTAGGGCGGCGCCGGCTCGCGGGCTGCCTGCGCTGGTCCGTCGGCCCCGGCGATGCCGGGCTTGGCCTCAGGCGGGCGTGCTACCGACACGTTGGGCGATCGGGCGATTTCGGCGAGCAACCTGTCGTCCGCCTGCCCGGCTAGGACCACTACAGTCGAAGACTCGCGCCGCACGGTGCCGATCTTAAGCCTGGCTGATCCTGAAGCGCACGGGCCCCTCCGCCGGGAGACAGAGGGGCCAGCGCTTCCGGAAGCTACGCGGGATCTCCGCCTTTCGCGTGAGCGTCGTAGGGCGGCGCGACGGCCGTGACCGAGTCGACCACCCCCGAGCCGATGTAGGAGGTCCACGCAGTGAGCCTGCGGAAACTGGTCGCCTTCCGCTCGATGAACGATTTCTCATCAAGCATGGCGCTGGTCTTAGGAGCGAAGATCAGCTCGATCAGCCCGTATTTGACGGCGTGCTTGCCCCTGAGCTGTGGACCTTCGAACGCGACGACGATGCCGGTCCGGCCGAGGCGGTCAGCGGTCCGCCCGAGTACCCGGACGCCCGGAATCGACGCTGCGACTTTGAACAAGGCGGCGCGCAGGGCAGGCGGCGCGTTCGTTTCCCTGAGCAGGTCGCCTATCTGCTGGAAGTCCCCGAACGGGCCAGGCGGTCCTGGTTCTATCTTGCGGGCGCGGATCTCTGCGCCGAGTAGCGCCGGGTTGGTGGGCAGCTTCCACTCGTTGACCGGTGCGAGCTGGAGCCCGTGGCGATGGAAGCGCTGATCAAAGCGAGCGTGTCCCAGCGGAGGCCGTCCGGCGGCGATCCAGGCCGTCCGGTCCTGCCGCGACAGGAAGTGCCGATCTGTCAGGGCCTGCTTGATGCGACCCGAGCCGTTCCAGCCGATCCAGGCTTGCCGCCGTTCCAGGTCGCGCATCCAGAAGGTCCCGTGTCGGGTCGCCATTGCCGAGAAGTTCCATGCCACCGACTTGGTGTACTGATACTGGCCTCGGCGAAGCGGCCCGGCTGCCGGCTGGCCGGCGGCGACACCCGCTAGTTCGGTGAGCGAGTCCGTCACCACCTGAGGATTGGGAGCTGTCCCGTTACCCGGCGCCGAGCCTGGCAGCTGGCTGATGCCGATTGCGGCGACCGCTGCCACAACCGCGGTGACGGCCACAGTCGCAATCCTGGTGCGCGGGCTGGTGCTGGTCCAGGCCGGCCTGCGAGCGCGTCCGGATCGGTCGGCGGCGGCCGGGGGTGCCGGCGCTGGCGCCGCCAGCGCCTTGCTGAGGATCTGCTGGCCGGCTGACGAGCTGGCCGACGGGAGGCTCCCCGGCGGGACGGGGTTGGCGTCGGCGATCTCGGTCTCGATCCAGGCGATGTCGTTCTTGATGCTGGTCATGAGGCATCTCCCCTCACTGGGGCAGTCTGTCGGACGGAAAGTTCGGGTGCCGGGGCACCCGCGCGGGCGAGCTTGTCGCGGATGGCGGTGCGGGCGCGCCGGTAACGGATTTCGAAGGCGTTGGTGCTGCAGCCCAGGACCGTGGCCGCCTCGGCGTGAGTCAGCCCTTCCCAGAGAACGAGCTGCAGGACCTCTCGTTCAGCGGGGCGGAGCTGAGCGAGGGCAGCGAGCACGCGGTCAGCAACCGGGCCAGGGCTCCGGCCAGTCTGGCTCGTGACGATAGCCTCGGCGGCCAGCCGTGCGTTGAGGCGGCGGCGGCGCCGCGCTGACCGCTCGGCGTCAGCCAGGACCTTCCTGGCGACGCCGAACAGCCACAGCCGATCACGAGGTGATTCCGGGACGTCGTCGAGGCGGCGCCAGGCGACGGTAAACACTTGGGCGAGTACGTCGTCGGTGTCGGCACCGCCGCAGCGGCGCCGGACGTAGCCGGCTATCTCGGGGAAGGTAGCGGCGAATAGTTGCTCGAAGCGGATTGCCCGCTCACCAGGCGAGCTTGTCATGCGCCCTCCGATAGGGAAGTTCATAACACGTCATGGCCGGCCGCCGGGCCGATCCGTCAGCGAGCAACGAGCCGCGACTGCGGTCGACGCTGGCGCCCGGCCAGAAAACCTGGAATGGCCAGCTGACCTGGATTGGCTAGAAGCTGTGGGTTCTCCTGTGGGCTTTCTTCATGGAGATGGCGCTTCGCGCTGCCTAGCGTCAGAACTGCCCGGCCCATCCAGCGGCCGGCTAGCTACCAGCGGCGCCCAGCAAAGCGCCGCAGGAAGGCGGGCGAGATGGCCATCGTCGTGCTCCTGATCGCCGCAGCGGTTTCGGCCGTGCCGATCTTCCTGACCATCGTCGTGAGCGTCGCCTCCACGCGCGAGGACCGCACCTGGAGCCTGTCAGCGCCGCCACCCGGCCAGGCACAGGCACTCGCCCGCCGGATCATCGACTTCCGGTCCGAGGGCCTCTGGCCAGAACCGGAACGGCACCAGCCACCCACCCACTACTCAGCCCAGTACTCAGCCTCGCGCGTGCCGGCCAGCCACCGCTAGGAGCCCAGCCGAGGTCCCGCCTTGCGGTGGTCTCGGCGTGCGAGCGCCAGCAGAGTCTCGCTCAGTTCGGCATCAGGCCGGGCCTCAACGGCGGCGCGCGCGACCTCGGAGACGAGCTGGCAGATGCCGGGATCATCACCGGCGGTCCGATCCGCCGTGCCGAGGTAGCTGGCGAGATCAGAAGCCGGCAGCCGCGCCGCGTCGGAGCGCAGGCAGCCAAGGATGAGGATGCGCACCCGGCGCTGGGTCGATGCGTCCCAGTTCGGCTGGTGATCCAGGTAGACGACGCAGCGCCGGTAACCCGGGTTCGGGTCGGCCGTGCTGTCCAGGCTGTTGAGCCACAAGGTGAGCAGGTCGTGGGCAGCAGAGGACGAGCGGCCTCCGGCCCGCATGAAGGTCGTGATCGTCGGCCCGAGCTGGCGCAGGAGCGGCTCGACGGCGTGCAGGATCACCGAGTCGTTGGTGCCGCAGGACACGTCCATCTTGTGCGCGATCTGGTCCCAGTACGGCCTGGACCATCGGGCAGGCTCGTCGTCGGACAGGCCGGCGGGGGTCATGTACAGCCAGTACGGGTCAACGGGCTCGCGCCTGACCGGCGGGTCGGCCGCGAGTTCGATCCGCAGATCACGCCGGTCTCCGTCCCGGCAGTGCCGCACGGTAAAGGCTGAGGCCAGATCGGTCCAGACCGCCTCGGTCAGCGCTGCGCGCCAGAGCAAGGCGTTGCGATGCCATGCTCCAGGCGGATCGTCGGAGGAAGGAAATAGCCGGCTGGCGGTGACGTGCCCGGCCAGGGTCACGATGAGCAGCACCAGGTTCGCACTGTAGATGCCATGCCTGGACGCCGCTCCCAGCGGTCCCGGGCGATAGCTGGAGTACCGGTGATCACCTCGGTTGGCGCCACCGCCATGGACCTGGATCAGCAGCTCAGCTAGCTGGACGCGATGGCCCGGGTCGCCGATCCGGCGGGCGACGATCCCCTGGACGAAGCGCAGTACCTGGCGCGACGACAGCGGCGCGTAGGACAGCAGCGCGAACGCGAGGTCGTCGCCGATAACCGCGGGTCCGACGGCGAGAGCCGGGCGCTGGTTGAGCAGGTCAGCGATGAGCTGGACCGCGAGCCGGGTGGCGAGGTACTCGCCGAAGGTTGCGTGCAGGAACTCGAAGGTCTGCAGGCGAATGCCGTCGCGGATCGCCTGAGCCCGCTGCACGAAGAAGAACCGGCCCAAAGCGACGTCCGCGTGCGTAACCGGCGTCCTGAAGTGGCTGGCGGTCACGGCAGCGGGACCCAGCAAGGCGGTCAGATCCCCGTCAAGCTCCGCCTCGGTGACCCACTGCCGCTGGCGGTTGATCGCCGCGAACGCGACGAGTGACAGCCGCTGGAGTTCTTGCTCGACCCGCCGGGCAATCTCATCGGATGGCAGCCCGGCAGCACCCTTGGCCACCTCGCGCACGGCGAAGGAAGTCAGCAGCGCCTCATACAAGGCCGACTCATCTAGCGAATCCTCATCCGCCGCAGGCGGCTGCCCGCCGTGGCCTGGCCGCTGCAAGGCATTGGCGTCGGCATCGTAGAGCGCGAGCATGAGAAGCAAGAGCGGCTGGCATGCCAGCGCCTGGTGCCGCGTGACTAGTCCCGACGGCAACGGCAGCAGGCCGCGGTCGGCGAGGTAGCCGGCATTGAGCCGGTTCCAGCGTTCCACCCAGCTGGCGATCTGGGCCGGGCGGAACGGCTCGAGCCGCGCCACCAGGGCGCCGTGCGGGTACCGCGCCCGGTCGGCTACCGCCGCGCGGCTGGTCACTAGCACAGCGAGCGGCCGCCCCTGGTCAGCCTCGCGCTGCTGGAAGCGGGCGACCCGCGCCAGGTAGTCCGACTGGCTGAGCCCAGTGGCCTGCAGCAGCTCATCGAAGCCGTCGAGCAGGATCACGGGCACGGCCGGGGCCGCGCCCTGCGCCACGGCCGGCCAGTTCACGGTCAGGCCAGTCGTGGCCCGGATCGCGTACTCGATCTGGTCCTGGATGTCACCCTCGGCGGGCGTTTCTCTCAGCACCACCCGGACCGGTACAAACCCCGAAGCTGAAAGGCGAGCGGCCAGGATCTTTGTCAGCACGGACTTCCCGGCACCCGGCTGGCCAAGTACCACCAGCGGGGCAACGGTCGCCTCCTGCGCGCGCAGCGCCCCGGCCAGATATTCGGTCAGCAGGGAACGAACCGGCACGTCCGACCACCAGGCCTCATCTGATGGCCAGTCGTCACCGACCACCTGACGGACCCGGAAGTCCGGATCTTCATAGCCCTCGGCCAGAGTCGGGAGCCGCATGCCCGCCGGCGCGTCGCCCTCAGCCAGGATCGGCCGTGATAGCGGAGCCTGATAGGCGCTCGCCAGCGTCGCCATTACTCCGGCCGGCGACATCAGGCCGGCCGCCTGCGGCGTGATCGTCGCGCCGAGCTGCACCGCGGCCCGCCAGGCAAGGGACCGGCCCGGGACGGCCCTGCCAGCCGCGACTAGCTCGAACTCGCTTTTTTCCGCGCCAGCCAGGCCGAGCGCGTCGGCGAGCAGCCGGGCCGTTTCCCTGCGGGCGGTCAGCGTGATCCCGCGCTCCAGGTCGCTGACCGAGCGGGAGCTTACCTGCGCCGCCGACGCGAGTTCCTCCTGCGTCAGCCCGGCCTCGGTGCGCAGTTGTCGCAGCAACTGGGCAAAGGCAATCGGGAGTTGCTCAGTCAAACCAGCCCTTCAGTACCGTCGTTTACGGAAAACATAACATTCTGCTGCGCCGAAGGGTCTCCGACGGTTTCTCGTGATACAAAATGTAATAATCTTGAGCAAATCTCCCAAAATGATTAAAACCCCACCTTGCCGCGACCTCGCTCACGCTGATCTCTCGGTCTGTCGTTGCCGTCAACTCCTCCCGCGTTCTTTCGAGCCGCACATGGCGGAGATAGCGGTATGGCGGAACGCCCAGGCGCCGCTGAAACTGTTTCTCCAGGGTCCTGACGCTCACTCCAGCCGCCCGCGCCAGGCTGGCAACGGTGTGGTTGCGCCCTGGGTCGGTGTTGATAAGCAAAATTGCGGTCTCAATGGAGCCGTGTTTCTCAGAACTACCTCGGTCGTCAAAGAGCTGCGTATAAGTATTAGGCTGCGCAACGACCAGGCCGGTCATCAGCGCGCGTTCCAGGTCAGCTACAACAAGCGGATGATCGAGCAGGCGTATCTGATTATCGGCTAGCTGGACTAAGGATATCAGCATTTCATACCAGTCCCGGGTACTGCCGGCGGAGATATCCATCGGGATCTCGAACCTCAGGGGCGTAGTCGGCCGAGGATGCAGCAAACTCCGGGTGTGCGCCTGGAGCAGGTTGCTATCCAATCCTACTACCAGTTGCCCGCAATCCGCCGAGCATACAATGCTGACCGGCTCGCCTGGTGAGCACACCGCGCCCGCACCAGGCTTTACGATCAGGCGCTCGTCGCCGCTGTTCACGATGGCGCTTCCAGAAAGGGGAATTTGCACAAGATAGCGGGGCTGGAAGCCGCTGAGCCGCAAACGCGACTTGGCGCCGAAAGACAGATAACTAACTAGTACCGACCCAAGCTTGTATGAGTGCAGCCGGATCTCAATCTGACTATTATTCTCAATAGATAGCTCATGCGGACCTAGAACGTCCTCCAGGAGGCCATGTGCGCGAAGACGATTCCTCGTGTGAATGATCCGATAACGTTCCAGGGGAATAGCTGCTGCCCTTCCGGAGCCGTCTCGCCTGCCCTCGATGGTGAGCATCTGTCAGCGCTCAGAGCGACGTGCGGTATCCGCGGTAACTGCCGCGATTCCGCTCGGGGTCTCCGCGGTCAGCGCTGCCAATTGCGCGACGCGGAATCTATCGAGGTATCGTGGTCCCCGAATCGACGACGGCAAGGATGCCATCCGTACCTTCTTTCCCAGAGCCGCCCTTGAACTGACTGTCCTTTTTATTTCAGCCGACACGCAATTCAGAATCCTAGCCAAAGGCTGGCCGGTCAATGTCTGCTGGATACGTCGCGTCAAGACCTCTACGCAGGCTAGATCACGATCCGCGATCGCGTCAACCCGGCCGGCCAGGCGTTCAAGCCAGCATGTAGCCATTTCCGGCCGACGCTAGAGCTACTAATCGAGATTCTCAGCCGCCCCGGAGTAAGTCCGTCGTACGCGCGATAGACGACGACAGCGATTCGTCGAGGCGAAAGCGCGGGTAATACCTCTCGCTTACTTTACCCGATGAAATCGCATCTGGATTTCCTTTCAACCGTCATGGTCAGCCCGTCCGCCAGGCGCAGGTCGCGCCAGGTCATGAAGGCCTCCGGACTCGCCGGCCCGGTCATGAGGGTAGCGCTACGAGGTGGTCTCCCCTTGAGTCCCGCCGGGGCCGCACCGGGCTGCGGGCCTCAAATCTGCTTCCGCACGGGCGACGGCGGCAAGGACGCGATCTCACTTCACCGCGACTCTCGGTTGCTCGGGCACGTCACATCTGCACATCGTCCTGTCCTGGGTGATCTTCCGTGATCACCTTCACTTTCATGATCACGGAACCCAAGCGCGTCCCCGCGCAGCAGCCTGTCCCGGCAGGACCGGCGCGATCGCCGGTACCTCGCGATCGCCGGTACCTCGCGCAGGGAGACAAGAATTCTTCATGATCAAGTTCCGGGGCCGCGAGGCGTCCCGGAACCCGAGGCGGCGGCCTCGCGTAGCCGAAGCCAGCCTCGGCTCACTCAGAAAGAGCCCCACCAAAGTCACATGGGTGCGGCTCCTTTGGAGTGAGGCTGGTCTCGCAGGAGGGTTTTCGGGGCCATGTAGGAGGGTTTCCGCATCTAGGAGAGTTGACCGGACTATACGACGACAACCCTCCTTCATGCGACAACGCTCCTTCAGGAACCCGGAAACCCTCCCCGCTAAGGACGAGAACCCTCCCGGAAACGGCAACTCTCCTCCCGGAGCACGAAAACCCTCCCGGAAACAGCAGCAGCCAGCCGGCTCACTGCGAAAGAGCTGCACCCAAGTCACATCGCTGGCGCTCCCGCGCCCCCGTTGGGACGTTGCTGGGCCTGCCCGAGCAACGCTTGCCGCACCGGAATCAGTTCATCACCGGAGTCCGGATTGAACTCAGGAGGCTGCGGCCGATCGGTCGACATCGAGTACCCGCTGAAGAGCGTCGAGATACCAGCTTGAAGTCTCCATTCGGACAAGAGTGCCGAAAACGATCTCCCGGGCACTCCGCGGCTCCCGTGCGATAGCCGGCACCAGGATGTTCTTCAGCCACGACGGGCCGTGCCGCGCATCGACCTGGATATGCATGTCGTGATACCTGTAGGCCGCCTCCGGCAACTCAAGGCGCTTGCAGCCAAGCACGAACGAGCGGAACCGGCGAGGCGTGAGGTACTCCGTCACGCCAAAGTAGCCAATGGCTTTGTAATAGTGGCGCTTAGACAACGACAGGGCAGCTGATACGTTGCCGCTGGCGATAGAGTCCGGCAATATGCTGCCTGAGACAAAAGACTCCGTGACACCGGCGTCACGAAGAGTCTCCGCGAAAACCGTGGGGTGGACCTCGGCCGGGTCGCCGTTGCCAAGCTCATCCCAGAGGTTGCCGCACAACTCCATTTTCTCTGATCCGCCTGTGCCTATGAGCAGCAGGGCCAGGATGTCATCGAATCGCGGGTCCAGGATGGTCTCCTGGGCGAGATAGAACTTCACGTCCTGCGTCGTCGCCCGGTTCTCCAGGAAATCCCTGTAAAAGGGGTGATTACTGGCTCGGTGGACGCCGACGAAGTGCCGGTACCAGGGCAGGAAGGATTCATGATCTTCAGGGACTCCTGAGAGGGAACTCAGGTCGATCCGCCCGTAGATATCATCCAGCATCGCATCTTCGAGCACCCGCCGTATGTCATCCGCGAGCACTTGCATCAGCGAATCTGATCCATCGATGAGCGGCGGCCCGAAATACCACTCATAAAGCACCGCCAAAATAGCGTGAGCTTCCCGCGCCGCGTCTTCGTCGTGGTCCGTGAACGCCCGCCTGGCTAGAGTCCTCGATGCGTCGCAGACCGCCAGCCGGTACCGGTCATCACCTATCCGGGCGTTCAGCGACTCTACATCGGGGCAGTTCACCAAGTCGTTCACTAGGCCAGGCAAGTCGTCGACAGCATAATGATCACGAATGGCACTCAATGAGCGTCCTTTCCCAGGTGGAAAGTCACTAGGAGAACATCGCATCCATGGTCTCGTGAGTGACTGCCTTCTCGGCGTCGCTCTCGCTCGCCCAGCACGTGTTGAGAATAATACGGGTGGCTGCCGATCGAAGCGGTATGGTGCGGTGCAGCGTGGTGTCCGACCGAAGGAAATACAAATCGCCTGTAGCATTGGCGTAGGTACGGATCGGATTTTGCTGCAGATACTCCTCCACCCTCGGGTTGTCCTTATCCCAGTTGGTATGCGGCACGCATTGCAGCATGCCCCCAACCTCCGGACCTGGTGCCTGAATTATCCAGATGAGGGTAAAGCTGAAGTCTCCCCAGTGCCACCCATGAGTGTCGCCAGGCTGATCCTGCCGGATGATTACGTACTTCTCCCCCTCCCACGGGCAAGGCACGACTGGCGCCCTGGCGATCTGGCCGAGCACTCCCATGAGGCTGGGTGATGTGTATATAGCGGGGATAAGTTCCGAGTCGGCGGATATGGCTTGAGCGCTGACGGTGCGCATTTTCCGCGGCGAGTTCCCGGTTTCCCTGAGCTCGATGTCAATCCGGCGGGCGTGCTGGTCGAGCAGGCTGTTTACCTCATCGGTAACCTGGGCGAGAATACTGTCAGGGACTATCCCGCGCAGCTTGGTGTAGCCTTCCCGGCGGTATTGCTGCGACTTCGCCAAGAGGTCTGATTTCTTTGCGAATTCCTCAATGTGACTGTCGAGCTCGGCCTGGTCAAGAGTGCGGCGTGAGTTTACGGAGGAATTGGATGTCATCAGCGTTTCCTCTTCGAAGGCTTCGGTTACTGAGATGGGCAGCCGTCAGCGGCGCGAGCACTAACTCCCTGCTTGCTCGACGCTGCTTTATGAAGTGCCTGGCACCCGTTCAAGTCCGCTCAAGCCGCCAGAGTAGGCCGATTCGAGAACTGACCTCAATCCGCTTCTCGCATACCTGCTATCCGATTTGCGCAGGATGTACGCGCTAGGCGCCGATCATGATGGTAGCTACGCCCGTTCTCCAACTATTAATTAGTATATATCCGGATCTGGGTACAGTATCCGCCTGCACGCCAAAACTGGCCGGATGAGATAGCGCAGCATGACCACATCGCCGGGGTATCGTTGCGAGGATTTCTGGGAAATTCAGTGACGGTAAGCTAGCCGAAGACCATTGACTTTAGCGTAGCAATCGCAAAGCGTTACGAGCCCATTCGACGAACCATCAGGATGGCTCCGCTGCCCAGGTGCTCCCTGGTGCGCATAATACGCGGATTGATGTTGGGAATTGGTGTCGATCCGCGTATTCATGTTGGCGGGGCAGGCATTCCCTTAGCGGAGGCGATTTCCGTCCGCGGGCCATGTGATCCTGGCCAGGCAGGCCAGGACCCGGGCGTTCCCCCGAGCCGCTCCGGGTTCTGCGGCGATGCCTCCACGAATCGTGAAGCGCCATCGCCGCACATCCTGGCCCACCTCGTAGGCGGTCTTCCCGCGTCACCGGGAACTTCGGGCCCCCCAGCCCGTGTCCCGCGCAGTGCCGCAAGACGCCTGGTGCGAGATCCTCCGCACATAACGACGCTATGCGCCCGCAGGCTCAGCACCAACCCCCAGATGGGCCGATCACACCCCCCATATGGGGGGGGCCGCGAGCTCAGCCGGTCCGCCATGCCGATGCGGCACCATCACCTCACAGCAGCCCAGAACGCGTCGCTATCACGACCGCCTCAAGCTGGCTGTGGGCGCCGAGCTTCATCATCACGTTCTTAACATGGCCGCGAGCGGTATGCACGCTGACGACGAGCCGCTGCGCGATCGCTTTCGGGTCCAGTCCCTCCCCCATCAGCGCGAGAACCTCTCGCTCCCTGCCAGTAAGCCGAGACCAGTCCGGTCCGCGGCCCTCCGGCGCCCACAGCGCCGCCGGCCCGCCGCCGTGCCGCGGCCCGGCGGAACCCAACTCCCCGCGCAGCGCCCCGAGTGTGGTGCCCTCGATCACCATCTTGGCCCCGGCAGGGCGCCTGATGGCGGCCAGAATGTCGGTGAGCGAACTGGCTTTGGTGAGGAAGCCGGCAGCTCCGGCGGCGGCAGCGGCCGCGAGACGGCTAGCGCTGGCGCCAGCGGTGAGGATGAAGACAAGAACTTCGGGGTAGCACGCCTTGATCCGCCGAGTGCCTTCTATACCATCAGCTCCCGGCAGCTCAATGTCCATCAGCACGACATCGGGGACATGCCTGGTCATCTGCTCAAGGGCGTCATCGACCGTCCGGACCGCGCCCAGGCACTCCAGGTCTGGCTGGATTCCGATGGCGACGTCGAGAGCGGAGGCCAGTGCCTGCTGATCCTCCACGATCAAGACTCTGGTCATCCGCTGCCCTCCGCCCCGGATCTTCCTAACCCAGCACATGTACCCACTGAGGCGGCGGGGGCTAGCCGCCGCGAGCCGTTAACCCTTCCCGGCGACCAGGAGCCTGCGCCAGCGGCAGGTGGAGGCAGAACACCGATCCCCCTGCGCTGCCTGGTTCGTACCAGGCAGCGCCACCGTTCGCCTGGGCGAAAGTGCGGACGATCCACAACCCAAGTCCGGTGCCCTCTGCGTGCCGCCCTGTGCCCTGTGCACGAGTAAATCGCTCGAACAGGTGGGCCGCGAAGGTGCCCGGCACGCCGGGTCCCTGGTCTGCCACGCGGATCTCCGCCCAGCCGTCGCGCTCGGCTGCCCGCACCTCGATAGGCGGACTGGCATAGGCCACGGCGTTGTTCAGGTAGTTAGCAAGCATCATGGAGAACTCAGCCCGGTCAGCGAGAGCGATCAGGCTGGGGTGGCATGACACGCGGATATCGCCGGGCATGGGCTCCAGGTCCGCGAGTTGCTCCATGATGACTTCGAGTACGGGAATAGGCTCTGGCTCCGGGCGGACACCGGCAACATCAATGCGAGCGGCAGTGAGAAGCCTTTTCATGAGCAACTGGAGGCGGCTGGTCAAGTCGATGATGCGGCCGATGAGCTCGGCCACCTCCTTCGGCGGCTCGGTGGCCTGTGCGGCCTGCTTGTCCGCGAGCACGTGCGCCAGGACTCCGATCGCCGCGAGCGGACTGTGGAGTTCGTGAGCGGCGACTGCGAGCACGACGCTTCGCTGTTCTAGAGCCGCCTCCAGCTCACGCTCGGCGTGCTTGCGGCTGGTCACGTCGCGCAGCGCCGCTATGTGCAGGCGCTCGCCCTCAAGCATCGCTGTCGTGGCCCGCATCTCCACCACTCGTTCGCTGCCGCCCGGCAGCCTTAGCTCCACCTCCGCAGCCCTCTCTGCGACGACGGGGAAGCCGAATGGGGTGCCGATCAGGTCTGTGGCTGGCCGGGCGAGCAGTTCCTGCGCGGCCCGGTTGCAGAGCCTGATGATTCCCTGGTCATCAACAGCGACGATCCCGTCCGCCGAAGCGGCGACGATCAGAGTGCTGAGGTCGTCCGCGGTGTCGTTGCTATGGGTGCTCTGACGACCCGTCGGGCGCTCGCCGTCACCGGCAGGATCGCGGGTCACTGGACTACGCGTCCTGCGATCCGATTGTCTCCTCCCGGAGATCGGCGAGGGACACAGCCGCGGCGCCGGGGACAATGCCGGTGGCGCCGGTGATCTGCTCGCCGATCCGCATGCCCTCGCCCCCGACCGTGACTAGACGGACACGGTGATCATGTGCGGAGCCACGTGTCTGCGGGATGGCAATGGCGCGCTGGATCTCGCCGCCGCGCTCGAAGTAGGAGAGCGTGATCGTCGCGTCTGTCAGGCTGGCCAGCTCGCCCGCGATCGACGGCCGGAGCTGCGGAGTGAGCCGAGTGGCGGGCATGGACGTCAGCAACGTCGTAATGCCGCGCTGGCGCAGGACCGCGCTCAGGGCGATCACGAAGTCGAGCAGAGCACGGGGCGCGGCGACGCGCTCGAGGGCGGACAGGGTGTCGATGATGAGCCTGCTCGGAGCGAATTCCTCGATGGCACGGCTGATTCGCAGGAAATGATCTTCAAGCGAGGCTACCTCTGGGTAGTCGCACACGGTGCGGAGCAGGCCGGATTTCTCGTGGGTCTCCAGGTCGATTCCCCAGCCCAAGGCGCTGCGCCGCAACTGTTCCCGGCCTTCGTCGAAGGCGAACGCGAGACAGCGCTCGCCCGCTGCGGCACCGGCGGCGAGGAATTTCAGGGCCGTCAGTGTCTTGCCGCAGCCGCTTGGCCCGGTCAGCAGGACGATCGCATCCTTGAAGAATCCGCCGCCGCACATCTGGTCCAGGTCCGCGATGCCCGAGGTAACCCGGACAGTGGATGCGGGATCTGACGGGTAGCCCAGGAACGCGAGCGGGATGACGACGACGCCGTCGCGTGGGTCGATAGTAAAGAGCCATTCCCCCGTGCGGTGGGTGGCACCGCGGAACTTGACGATCTCCACGGTCCGTCGTCGCTGTTCCTGGACGAGAGCGTTGCGCAGGACGATCACGTTGTCGAGCACGAATTCTTCGACACCGCGATTGGACAGGTCATCATATTCGCGTACCCGCTCTGCCGTAATAATCGAGGTGACCTCTAGCTCTGCCAGGGCGGCGGCGATCCTGCGCAGCTCCTGGCGGATGATCGCACCACCGGCGAAGCGGCTGAATACCGTGCTGAGCGAATCGATGGACACGCGCCTGGCGCCGATGCGGCGGACCGTATGCTCTATGCGCGCCACAAGCGCGCCAAGGTCGTACGCGCCGATAACGGGGGCTTCCTCACCGGACTGGTCCGAGGCGTCAATAAAGGCCCATTGGCCAGTCTGCTCCCAGTGCGCGATCGGAAAGCCAAATGAGGCGCAGTTTCGCCGAATGTCCTGGGCCGTCTCCTCGAAGCTGACGAAGATCCCGGGCTCGCCGGACTGGAGTACCCCCGGGCCAGGAACTCGATGGCGAACAGCGTCTTGCCACTGCCCGTTGTGCCGCCGACAAGCGTCGGACGACCCACGGGTAGTCCGCCCATGGCGACGTCGTCGAAGCCGCTGATCCCGGTTTGAAGCCGCTCAACGGGACCTGCGCCGGTCATGGCCGAACTCCGCCCCGGGTGCCGCCCGCCGAACCAGGTTCCCCGGACAGGCCCAGAGCGTAAGCCGCCCGCCGATGGTCGGACAGGTCTCCGATCACGCGTAGCTGCGGCGGCGGAGCGAGCCGCAGCACCGTAGGAGTGGCCAGGATCCGCTGCTCTTCCGCCAGACCGGGCTGCTGGGCAGCATCGATGACCTCGAGTTCATATCGGCCTGGCAGAAACGATTCGCAGAGCCCCCGCAGATTCGTCTCGGCCGTATGGGAACGTTCGCTCTGCCCCGCGACGTACAGGCGGAAGGCATACCTGGTCACGATGTCAGCGACCTCGTGACCAGGTCACTGACAGAACTCTGCGGCACTGACAGAACTCTGCGACGCCGCGTGCCGGCACGAGTCATCGCGTTCAGAGCTCGCCCCCCGTCATGGCCCTCGCGCCGCCGCGTCCTCGCGCGCCCCGCGCGAGGACAAGGTACCCGCCACGAGCGATCGCCAAGCGAAGAAGTCGACATATTCCCTGCCCGACGCGTCACGAATCATCGTGACGAGTCCGTCTGCCTCAGTTCGTGACGAGTCCGTTCTCGTAGGCGTAGATGACGGTGTGCACGCGGTTGGGAAGGTCGAGTTTGGTCAAGATGCTGGCGACGTGTGATTTGGCAGTGGTTTCGGAGACTGTGAGCCTGGCGGCGATCTCGGCGTTCGACAGTCCACCAGCGACAAGGAGCAGTACTTCGCGTTCACGCGGGGTGAGGCGGTCAAACCCAGGCCGCGTGGCGCGGGAACCATTGTCGCAAAGGGTGGGGAACTGATGGGCGTAGGTGTCGAGCAGTAGCCGGGTGACCCGCGGCGCCACGACGGCGTCTCCGGCGGCGATGACGCGAATCGCGTTGGCGAGTTCGTCTACGGGGACGTCTTTGAGCAGGAAGCCGCTGGCCCCGGCGTGCAACCCGGCGAAGGCGTACTCGTCAAGATCGAAGGTCGTCAGTATGAGGACCCGCGCGGATGGGTCGCGGCTGACGATACGCCGGGTGGCTTCGACCCCATCCATCGCCGGCATCCGCACGTCCATCAGCGTCACGTCGGGCCGATAGCTTTCGACGAGCCGGACCGCCTGAGCCCCGTCGGATGCCTCGCCGACGATCTCAAGATCAGGCAGGTCCTCCAGGATCATCCGGAATCCGGTCCGCACGAGCTCCTGATCGTCCACAATCGCGACCCGTATGGTCATCGCGGCTCGCCCGGGCCGGGGTTATTCGGGGTCGGGACGGTCGCGCGCAGGCACCATCCCCGGCCGGGGCCGGGGCCGGCGCGCAGCCGTCCGCCGTAGGCGGCAACCCGCTCCGCCATCCCGGTGAGACCGTGCCGGTCACCGGCGTCCTTATCCGATTCCGCGGGCAGTACGGCGCCGTCGTCCTCGACCTCGATCACGGTCTGCTCCGAGCCGTACATCAGCGCAACTCGTACGCGGGTCGGGTGACGAGCGTGTTTGAGGACATTGGTCAGAGCCTCCTGCACGGTCCGGTACACGACCAGCTCGACGCCGCGCCGAGCCCGCAGGGCACTCCGGTCACTTCCGGCTCGACAACGAGGCCGGTAGCGTGGATCTGCTGAAACAGCGTGTCGAGGTCTGCCAGGCCGGGCTGGGGACGGCAGGCCGTACCGTCGCTTTCAGTACGCAACACCCCGAGCAGCCGACGCATGTCCTGCAGTGCCTCCCGGCCAGTCACCGAGACCTGCACCATCGCCGAGGACGACAGGCTGGGATCGACGGGCAGTTTCGCGACCGCCGCGTCGGACAGCCGCACCATGACCGAAAGACTATGGGCGACGATGTCATGCATCTCGCGGGCGATCCGGGCCCGTTCGGCCGCGAGATCGAGAAGAGCCCGCTGGTGGTGTTCGCGTTCTCGGCGCTCGCCGCGCTCGGCCGCAGCGGCCAGGGTCGTGCGCCGGTTGCGCACGGCGATCCCCGCGAACAGCGCGGCTGCCACGGTCCCGGTCAGCAACAAGAGCGTCTGCAGCCGGTAGCCGGACCGCTCCCATCGGAGGACGGCGAGCACCGCACCGAGTTCCAGCGCCAGCGCGGCCAGCCAGTTGATCCGCGCCGGTGAGCGTTCGAACATCGTGTACAGCGCGACGAGCAGTGCGACGTCGGCCAGCAGCCGGATGCCGGTGACCCATTGGATCAGTGCGAGCGCGGCCAGGAACCCGAATGTCGCGGCCGGGTAGCGACGGCGCCAGGCCAGCAGAACGGCGAGCAGGACGCTGAAAACGATCGCGGCCGCCAGCGGCGCCCGCGCCGAACCGCTGCGGTGTGCCAGCTGGGCCGCGGCGACGGCCGCGACGGACAGCGCGGGCAACGCTGGCGCCACAATGGTCATCGCGCGGCTACGCCGTGCTCGCCCAAGGACCGCCGCCCAGCGTGCGGTCAGCGGATCCGCCGTGCCGGGCGCCGGCTCCGACAGCCACCACGCCCGCCAGCGCCGCAGCGCGCCCGGCTGCTCCGGTCCTGTCATGTCCTCCAGCTTGACCGCTCCATGCTGACTCCGCCTCCTCCCTAGGGAGGAGAACGCGGCGCGCCAAGATCGGCCGCCCAGCCGGTGACCGGGCGCGGCCAGCTGCCGAGGATCGGAGGGCATACCTGACCGCACCGACGTCGCGACATCGCCGCCGGCTACCGAGAGAGACGAGATGTCATTCCTGCAACACAACCGACCACCGACACAGCCTGTGGCACCGGCCGGGCCGCTACTGAGCGGCCCAGATCGCGCCGCGGTGCTGTTCCTCGCCATTTTGACCGTGCTGCTCGTAGTCGGGTTCGTCCTCGCGCCCAAGGCGCTGACCGGCGCCGGCCCAACACACGGGCACAGCCTGAGCGTCGCGGCAAGCCAGGCGTTCACCGCGTACTGGCAGTCCGGGCGGCACAGCTACCCGCCGGCGCTCGCCGATCTTGTCGCCTACTGGCGCCGCTACCACTTGGTCAAAGCAGGGTTCGCGGTGGCCTTGACGATCGCGTTGTGCTGGCTCGCGCACATCCTGTGGCGCGCGCTGCTGCGGGCCGGGCGCCCGCGCCCGGCAACCACAACGGCTGCTGTGGTGTCGGGTAGTACCGTGACGGCGCTGGCGTTCGGCTCGGTGCTGGTGGCAATGGCTACTATCCAAGGAACGCTCACCCCGTTCTCCTCGCTCGTCTCGCTGTTGCCCGTGGGCCACGGCGACCCCGCGCTCACCGAGTCGGCGGGCCAGATCCAACACGACCTCGCCGGGCACCAGGCTCTTCCCCGCACACCCGCGACGCTGGGAGCGATCATCGATGACTTCCAGCTCTACCACGCGGTGCTGGCAGGGCAGGCCGCCATACTCGCCGTGGCGCTGATCGGCCTGAGCATCCTGATGTGGCGCCGGGCCCCCACGGCTGGGCGGGCAGTTCCGCGGGCGAAGCCCCTGCTGCGCCTGCTCGCTACCGCATCCGCCCTGCTCACGGTCATTGTCCTTGTCGTCGGCGCCGCCAACGTCTCAACGGCGCTGAACCCAGATCCGGCCCTGCGCCTCTTCTTCAGCGGGTGATCACCAGTCCGGTGCGCGCTCAAGCGGCGGCCGGAGCCGCGAAGCGCTTGATCAGCCGAGCGATCTCGGCGGGTCGTTCGGCGACCATCGCGTGGGTGGCTCCTTCGACGCGGGTGACCCGGAGGCAGGGGTTGGCGTCGCGCGCCTCGGCGAGCCGGCTCTCGAAGCCGCGGCGGTAGGCCGCGTACAAGTCCTGGAACGGCTGCTGTTCCGGGAGGTCGTCCGTGGCGAGGGCCACCAGCAGGGGGCACTTGGCCTGGCGGTAGACGGGAATGATGTCGAGATCCGCCATCGCCGTCTGGAGCGCGGCCTGCACGTGCGGCAACGGCCGCAGCCAGGTCTGCCCGTCCCGGATGGTGAGGTTGCGCCGGAACCCCTCGGCCGCCAGGTCCTCCTGGGTGCCGTACCGGCGTGCCATCGCGCGCTGCTGATCGAGGGCCGCCTGGACGTCGGACTGCGTGAGCGGCCTCGCCATGGTGTCGCGCATCGCCGAGAAGGCGGCGTGCAGGCGTTCAAGGTCCGCGAGGGCCTGGGCCGGCTCGGTTCCCGTGCACTGGTCCGGCCGGCTGGGCGGCGGCGTGCCGTCAAGGCTCACTGCCGCGGGGCACCTGGGGTGACGTTCGGCCCACAGCGCGGCGATCATGCCGCCGAGCGACCATCCCGCGACGGCGGGCTCGGGCAGGCCGAGACCACCGCAGGCCGCTTCGAGATCGCCGAGAACCGCTTCCCACTGCCAGGGGCCGTCTCCGGAGCGGCCGTGCCCGCGCAGGTCGGCCGCGATGACGCGGAACTGCGGGGAAAGTTCCCCGGCCAGCGGCTGCATGCTCACGAGGTTCGCGCCCGCGCCGTGCAGGAGCAGGAGCGGAGTGCCGGATCCGCCGAAGTCACGTACCGCGACGTCGCCGCCAACGACTAGGTCCTCATACCTGGTCATCAATCGTTCCCTTCGTGACGTGGCACCCAGTAGCCTGCCCGGGCGCGTACGGACTCGACGGTGACCCCTCCATCGGGATGACGCTCCAGCTTGTGGCGCGTGACGAGGTCGTGAACGCCCTGCCTGGTGATCCCGAGCATCGCGCCAGCCACCGAATACGGCACCGCCGGTACCGACGGGTGCCCGATCCGCCGTAGCGCCACCTGGCCCAGCGGCGTGCGCCACCACTCGGCGGAGGGCGCGAAGGGCGCATCCCCTGGGTAGAGGCTGGAGATCACCCGGGCGATCATCAGCACGGCGGCCCGGTCGTCGGACCCGAGCATCACCGAGGCCCAGGTCTCAGCTCGCAGCCGCACCAGCCTCCGCGCGGACTCGACCGCTTCGTCCCCTTCCAGCAGGATCTCCAGCGGATCGAGCAGCCGGACGCCGGCGACCCGAATCAGTTGCTCGACGAGCTCAGTACGGATGGTCCGCCCCCTCCCGTCGCTGCTTGACACCTACTGTCAAGTACTTGACAGGCATTGTCAAGTTCGAGAAGGCGAAGGGATCCTTCGCCGCCCCGCCCGCACCGCAGGACTCGTGCAACTACCATCGCCCTCACACCTGGGGCAGCAGACCTCCGCAGCAACGGCCCACCAGCCGCATGAGCCGCGTCCTGGAGCTACTGGATGAGGAATTCGGTCAGCGCTTCGTAGAACTCGGGAGACCTTTTCGATCACGAAGTCGCCCTCAGCGACCGCCTCCTTTGCTGGCTGTTTTCTGGAACGACGCCGTGGCCACCGACGCTACACAGCCCGTAGTGCGGAAGGTCGTCAGGATTCGAGCCGACCCATTGAAGTGAAGCTTGGGCTTCTCAGAAGACCCATCCTTGGGCTTGTACGAATCGGACCAAGTTGAGCCATGGCGTATTCATCGCTTCGCACACATCCGGAATTTTCGGTTTCGCGAGGTTTCCGCTGAGCGTCTCTTCTGTCACCACGACGCCGTCGTTCGCTCGGGCCAGCGCTATGACGAACGGGTCGGCGCCGCTGCGGCCGCTTCCGACGCCGACGAGCCGTTAGTGCTTACTCAGCACGCCCCGGACCTCTCGCTGGATGTCCGTGTTGAGGGGCACGAACAAGTCCGGCTGGGCCTTCGCCCATTGGTGCACGTCGTCCTCCCGTTTAGACAGCTCATCACGCACTACGTCTACGCAGCGAATGCGCCCGTCCGCGATCATCGCCTCGATGTTGGTCCATAGAGTCGGGAACGTAGCCGGGGGCAGCAGGTCCCGGCGGCCGTTCAGCAGGGAACTGGTGTCAAAGGAGTAAAAGACCATGGCCTACGCCGCATTCCTAAGCGCGGCTGCCTGGGCCAGGCGGCTGATCTGGCCTACCTTGACATTGAGGTAGGTCGCTGCGGTGTAGGAGTCGATGACCCGGCGCCGGTAAGCATCAGACACGAGCCGGACGTAGCCTTTGCCCAGATCACGTGCAGTGTTGCGGTACCAGTCCCCGCCGCCCTGCGATTTGGCTTCCTCGTCTTCGTACCGTGCCAGGTACTCTTCGCGGCGAGCACCGTAGAAACCCGGATCAACCCGGCCGAGATCCACGAGCCGACGCAGGAATGCCTCTGTACTGACGCCAAAGGGCGCCGCAGCGGTGGCCAGCGAACTGTAGGTCCAACTCGCCTGGGCATTGACGCGCGCCTGGACCTCGGGCTGGGCTAGCACCGCAGCATTCGGCATCAGGATCGCGGCCGCGATGGCGTTGCACCGCGCTTCCAGTCTCCGATCCGGGCTGGTAGCGCCGGCGTCGGTGACGGTGTCGCACAGTCCGCCCGTGTGCAACAGCAGGTGAGCGTACTCGTGGAGCATGGAGAACAGGCGACCGCGGGTAGCGTCGGCGCCGTTGACCACGATCACGGGAAGCACGTCGAAGTACAAGGAGAACGCGCGCATCTCTGAGGTTGATACTCGGCCGCCTGAAGCCGCCAGCACCATCACTCCGGCCGTTTCGAGCGCCGCCACCCATGTATTGAGGTGCTCATACGCTGTCCCGCTGCCGCCCGGTAGGGGGAGCGGCGCACCCGCGAGCAGGCGCTGGCGGGCAGCCGAGGCCAGTGCATCGTCGGGGGACGGCAGCGGCGAAATCTGCCAGCCAGATGGAGGCTCGGCATCCTCCAGTTCGTAGAGTTCCAGGGCGAGATCGCGCTGGACATGGGCGCGGCGGTAGTCCTCATGCAGACCTTGCGACCATGGACCTGCCGTGGCGCCGACGTGGCGGCGGAAGTCGCGTAGGGTGTCGAACCCGGCCGGCGGCGCGGCCAGAAAGAAGACGGCCAGCGACCGCTTGTAGACGTCAGCCGCCTTCCGCAGCTGGGCTACGGTCGGGACTTCCTCACCCGACTCCCACGCTGCCACGCGGTCATCAGGCACACCGATCTTCCGGGAGGCAGCAACAGGCGTGAGGTCGATCGACTCCCGCGCCCAGCGCAGCACTGACGGCTCGACGATCGCGGGAATGGAAACGGGCACACCAACATCCTGCACCAAAAGACCGTCAGACGGCGTCAGCGAAACTGATGCCACGCAGAACGCCCTGGCCGGCCAGCGCAATCGTGCAACCGGAGGGATCGATCCGCCGTGAGGCGTGACTCCCGGAGGGCTCAGCGCCCCGAGGCTGCCAGCGGCAAGATGCCTGATCGCACGCGGACTCCCCGCCCTTCTGCATTCCGACTGCCGAATCACATCACTGATGGTGTCCGGCGAAGTACCTGCCTTCCGGGACAGCCTTGTTTCCCGCCTACCGCAGGCTTCCGGCGCGCACCAGTTACATGACCGTCCATGACAATGGCGAGTACCCGGCCGTCGAGGGCTCTCTAGGCCCGTTCACGATCACGACGCCGTTGCGCAGCTCCTTCGACGCCGAATGGCCGATACCGGTAGATGTTCCTCTCGCCATCCGAGGCTTCCGTCACGCCCTGGGGTTGAGCCAGGCGAAGTTCGCTACCGCTCTGGGACAGAATCGTCTCAACATCGAGCGCTGGGAAAAGGGAACAAGCCGGCCGTTTCGCGGGCATGCCCTATCGCTGCTCGGCCTGCTGCGCCCGCTCGCCAACGATCCACTCGCCGCCGGCCAGCTACTGAACTTCGCCGCCGCCGCCGTCTGCCCCCAGCTGACCCGGCCCGCGGCAACTTACACCGGGCACGAGATCGCCGCCCCGCTCGCCGAGAAGCACCTCGATCACAGGGATCTCGCAAAGCCGCTCATCGACGCTCTCGTCTACAGCGAGGTACTGGTACCTCTCGATCCGCCCGATGACCTTGACGGTCGATACATCCCCCTTGCCGGGGTTGGTGTTCTCGACCGCAAATTTGAGCCATGGGAAGCGGAGCTTCGGGCCGTGGCACAGCGACTGGACCCGGACGATCGAAGCATGTGGCTCGCTATCGGCAAACGCCTGGGCAAGACCAGAGACGTCTGATCAACTACCACGGCAACGCCTTCCTCGGCGGCGTGCCCAACGGCGAGTTCGACGCGCTCACCGGCCAGGACGGCTCACCGAAGAAGCCTTCCGATGCCCCCGAAGACCGACTCGTGACGTCAGAACCCAATGACAAACCAATGGCAAATGATCAAGGCCCGGCCCCGCAAGCGGAGACCAGGCCTGTGACCTGCTACTACCTCTGTAGCCCCGACCGGATTTGAACCGGCGCTACCGCCTTGAGAGGGCGGCGTCCTGGGCCACTAGACGACGGGGCCAGGAACAACACTCACAAACTTCCAACCGAACGCAAGACTAACGCATCCGGCGACCTCACATGGCAAGTGCGATCGCCAGGCTTGACGATCACACTCAGACAGAAGTCGCTGGGGTACCAGGACTCGAACCTAGACTAACGGGGCCAGAACCCGTCGGGCTGCCAATTACCCCATACCCCACCGGAACGAGCCCTGCCGGACTCGGTCACGCCAGTGAACTATAGCCGAACGAAGGCGCCACCTCCAACCCGGCAGGTAACAGCCAGGCTCAGCCCCGGTCGCTGACCGGATTGCTCAGCGTCCCGATGCCCTCGATCGTGACGGAGACCTCGTCGCCCTTGTCCATCGGCCCGATTCCCCCCGGCGTGCCAGTCAGCAGCACATCGCCAGGAATGAGCGTCATCACCTGGCTGACGAACGCGATCAGCGCCGGGATGTGGTGCATCAGCAGCGAGGTCCGCGAATGCTGCCTGACTTCGTCGTTGAGCTTGGTGGTCAGCTCGAGGTCGGCCGGGTCCAGCTCGGTCTCGATCCAAGGACCAAGAGGGCAGAAAGAATCGAATCCCTTTGCTCTGGTCCACTGGCCGTCTCTGGCCTGGAGATCTCGCGCGGTCACGTCGTTCGCGATGGTGTAGCCGAAGATCACCTCGCCCGCCCTCTCGGCGGGCACGTCGCGTCCCAGCCGGCCGATCACCACGGCGAGCTCGCCCTCGTAGTCCACCCGCTCGGAGATTCCCACGGGCCGGAGAACTGGGTCGCCGTGCCCGCAGACGGCTGTGGACGGCTTGAGGAAGATGATCGGCTCGGCTGGCTTCTCGCCGCCCATCTCCTCGACGTGATCGGCGTAGTTCTTGCCGATGCAGATCACCTTGGTGGGCACGATGGGCGGCAGCAGCCGCACGTCAGCGAGCCGGAAGTACGCGCCGGTGAGCTTGACCTCGCCTTCGCTGATCGGGTGCCCGTCCAGCTGCGCGACGATCAGCTGGTCAGCTGGCTCGCCGGAACCAGCGTCACCAGAACCAGCGCCATTGCCGTTCGCCGGGCCGACGGCGCCGGGCGCCTGGGTCTGCGCCGGCAAAGCGTCGGCGCCAAGCACGCGACCATAACTGACTTGACCGTTGTGGGAGAACCTCGCGATCCGCATGGTCAGAGCGTACCGATGGGCAGGTTTGGGCGCGCTACTGCCAGTACCCCTCGACTTCGGATGTCGACCGCGACTTGGCCAGGCTAGGGTCCTCGCCGAACTCCCGCCGCGCCCGGCGCTGTCGCAGCAGGTCCCAGCACTGATCGAGTGCTTCCTCGGCGGACTTGAGCGCGGCGTGCTCCTCGTCGGAACTCAGCTCACCGGCAGCCAGTTTCTCCCGCAGGGAGTGCTCGGTCGCCATGAGCTCGTCAATGTGGCCGAGAATCTCTTTGTCGTCCATCCATACACTCTAAGACCGGCCGGCTCACCACCACGCTGAGCCGCCGGCCTGCGGCACGCCGCCAGCCGCGCGGGTAACTTGACTCCTATGCAGCAGCAGCCGCTGACACGGGACCGCATCATCGCCGCCGCGGTCGACGTGATCGAGCGCGATGGTGTCACCGCGATCTCGATGCGCAAGGTCGCATCAGAGCTCGGCTACGCTGTCATGTCCTTGTACAACCACGTGCCGAGCAAGGACGCTCTGCTCGATGGGGTCGCTGAGTACGTGCTGTCGGGCATCGTTCTCAAGGTCGAGCCTGACGCGACCTGGCAAGATCAGGTTCGCGCCCAGGCGCGAGCGCTTCGCCAGATCGTCAACGCCTACCCGCGCTGCGCGATGATCGTGGTGAGCAGGCCGAGCAACTCGCCCACCGCCATCGTGCCATTCGAAGTCGCGCTCGCGACGCTGATCGGGGCGGGCTTCGACGCGACGCAGGCGCTGGGCATAGTGCGCGTGTTCATCGCCTATATCACGGGGAGCATGCTCCGCCAGGTCGGCGTCACGCCCGACGTCAGTACCCCTGAGGAACTCGGCGCGGCGGTGACGCCGCACGATCCGGCTGTGTTCCCCCTGCTGACCAGCCTCGTCAGCCAACTCGTGCACCGGGATTTCGACGCGGAGTTCGAGTTCGGTCTCGACTTGCTGGTGTCAGCCGTCACCGAGTTGCACGACCGCGTGGCCCGGGATACCTGACGGGCCACCCCGGCGACCGCGCACCGCTGTGCCGTTGGGGTCGCCGGACAGCACCAAACGGCACAGCGGTGCGCGCAGAAAGCGCGCGCCTCAGATGATCTTGTGGATCCAGCCGTGCGGGTCAGGCAGCCGGCCGAACTGGATGCCGAGCAGCTCATCGCGCAGTCGCTTGGTCACAGGTCCTGGCTGGCCATCGCCCACCTGCCAGCTCGCTGTCGTGCCCTTGACCGCGCCGACCGGCGAGATCACCGCGGCCGTACCGCAGGCGAACACCTCCGTCATGGCGCCCGACCTGCAGTCCTCCCGCCACTGTTCGACTGACATCGGCGCCTGCGCCGCCCCGATGCCCAGGTCGGGGGCGAGCGTCAGCAGCGAGTCCCTGGTGATGCCGGGGAGCAGCGATCCGCTGAGCGGGGGCGTCACGATCCGCGCGTCGGAGCCGGAGCCATAGACGAAGAAGAGATTCATCCCGCCCATCTCCTCGACCCACTTGTGCTCGCTCGCGTCGAGCCAGACGACCTGGTCGCAGCCCTCGTTCAGAGCCTGCTGCTGGCCCGCGAAGGCCGCCGCATAATTACCGCCAGTCTTGGCCTCCCCTGTGCCGCCACGGGCCGCCCTGGTGTACTCCTGCGCCAGCCAGACCGTAACTGCCCGCACCCCGCCGCCCGAGAAGACGCTGCCGGACGGCGAGGCGATGACCATGAACTGGTACGCGCCGGCCGGGCGGCCCACTCCCAGGCCAGCCGAGGTCGCGATCATGAAGGGCCGGAGGTACAGGCTCTGCGCCGTGCTCGCCGGTACCCACTCCTTGTCCTGGGTGACCAGCAGTTCGATCGCCTGCACGAACGTGTCCTCTGGCAGTTCCGGCATCGCCATGCGAGCGGCCGACCTGCGGAACCTGGCCGCGTTGGCGTACGGCCGGAAGATGACGATCGGTCCTGCTTCCTGGCGGTAGGCCTTCATGCCCTCGAAGATTTCCTGGGCGTAGTGCAAGACCGCGGTCGCCGGGTCGAGCACCAGCGGGCCATATGGCTGCAGCCGGCCGTCATGCCAGCCTCGGTCGGGCGACCAGCGCAGTGAGATCATGTGGTCGGTGAATACCTGGCCGAAGCCAGGTGACTCAAGCTTGGCGGTACGCACCACTTCAGGTACGAGCCGATCGGACGTCAGCACATCGAACGTGATCTCAGCTGCCAGCCTGCCACTCATCGCAGATCCTCCTTCGTGCGGCCCGCGCCCCATTGCGATAGTCCGCAGCGGCTCCGTCCCCTGCCGACGGCCCGCACTTTCTATCTTGACCACTGATTGGTGCGGCTGGCCATCCCGGTAAGCAGGACGGGCCGGCAGCCGCCTTGGCATCGCTCCCGGTCTGTCCCGAATCGCGACGCCTACCCGAGTACTCGCCCGGCGGTCTGCTGATGTTCCATGCGCGGATCTTAGCGGTCAGCTCGCGGTGCTGCAGGCCGGGTCGTCAGCTTGGTCCTGCGCCGGCGCCACGGGGAGATGCACGACAGGCTTGATCCAGGACGCGGCAGCGGCCGCCGCCACCGGGTCGACCGCGCTGGCCGGCAGCCGCGCCCCCAGCCAGCTGCCCTGGCCCAGGTCGCAGGCCATGTTCATGAGCAGTTCGGCCTGCTCGTCAGACTCAACGCCCGCAGCGATCATCTCGATGCCAAGATCGCGGCCGAGAGCGAGGATCGCCGGCGTCAGCAAGGTCAGCGTGGGGTCGCCGCCAAGCCCGGCAGTGAACGACGCATCGATCTTGATCTGATCGACAGCGAGCTTCCGCAGGTAGCTGAGCGACGCGTAGCCGGTGCCGAAGTTGTCGATCGCGAGCCGGACGCCGCTCGCGCGCAGGCCGGCCAGCTCAGCTGTCACGGGTCCCGCAGCGTCGATCAGCGCTCGCTCCGTCACCCGCAAGGTCAGCGCCTGCGGCGGCAGCTCCGCATCGACGAGCACGGCAAGGACTGCGGTGGCGAACCCTGGCACGGCGAGCTGGCGCGGCGGGCAGCTGATCGCCAGGCTCAGCTCGGAGCCCGCTGCCCGCCAGTCGCTGGCCTGGCCGCACGCCGAGCGCAGCAGCCAGTCCCAGAGCTTTCCGGCGAGGCCGAAGTCCTCGGCGACCCCGAGCAACTCGGCCGCCTCGACCGCCTCGCCGCCGTGGCACCAGCGAGGCAGCGCCTCCACGCCCGTTACCAGCGCTGAACGCAGCTCAACCACCGGCTCGTACTCGATCCGCAGCCGATGGTCCGCGAGCGCGCCCCCGAGCGCGGCGCCTAGTTCGGCGCGCCGCCTGCTCGCCGCGTCCATGTCGGGACTGAATACCTCGACCCGGGCGCCGCCGGCCGCCGCTGCCCTCGACATGGCGACCTGCGCGTGGCTGAGCACCTGATCGCACCGGCTGGCGCGGCTCACCGCGACGCCTACGCTGGCCGTGATGGACGCCTCGCTCGCGGCGAGCGCGAACGGCTCGGCCGTGATCGAGCGCGCGAGCCTGTGACCAAGCTCGGTGACCTGGTCGGCATCCGCGAGGCCTGTGCCAGGCGCTCCGATGTCGTCGATGAGGACCGCGAACTGGGCGTCGCTCCAGCGCCCTACGATCGCGCCTGGCGGCGCCGCGGTGCGTAGCCGGCGCCCGGACTGGGCCAGCACCAGATTCTCTGACTGGTGGCCGCCAATCTCGCGCATGGCCGCGTCATCCAGGCCGACCATGATCGCCGCGGCGGTCGCGCCGGGCTTAGCCCCGCTCGCCTCGCCAGGGTGCCGCAGTCCTTTGGCGCGCTCTTCAAGGTAGGCGCGGTTGGGCAGGCCCGTCACTCCGTCGTGGAAGGTTACCTGGGTGAGCTGGCGGCGCAGCGCGACAAGCTCGCTGTCGTCGTGGCAGGTAATCAGCAGCCTGGCTGGCTCGCCTGGCTGGCTGTAGCACGACAGCGCGGCCGAGACCTGCCGCCACGAGCCGTCGGCGCTCCGCACCCGCCCGCTGAAGGTCGCCGAGCCCGGCGACCCGCGCAGCGCGGCCGTCACGGCCCTGACCCCGGCAGGGCGGTCCTCGGGATGCACGATGTCGGCCAGGCGGGTGCCTGGCAGCGCCCCGCGCGGGTAGCCGAACTTGGCGCCGTGGCTGATGTACTCGATCGTGCCCGATAGATCGCAGATCAGCACCGTGTCGCTGGTCGAGTCGGCGAGCGTGTGGAAGACGCCGTCTGATGCCTGCGCCGACGCCGAAACGGTCAGGGCGCGGCTCGCGAACCAGGCGATCTCCACCACCAGCAAGAGCACCATGATCGCGCCGGTGATCGCCACCGCAGGGACAGCGCTGACCTGGCCGAACACCGCATACCCGGTGATCACCAGGGCAGCCGTCACGGCAGCGCCTGGCGGGACCAGCCGGGCACCGGCCAGCCGGGCGCCGGCCTTCGAGGACAGCACGGCCGCGGCCTGATCGGAAAGACCGGCCTCGGGCTCACTGGTACTCGCGAGCACCGGCCCCGGCGTCGCGGCGATCAGCGCGAGGCCGACCAGGAGCGCGAGCCGGGGCGCGATGCCGGGGTCGATCCCGGCGATGCGCCCCGCAACAGCCAGCGAGTCCCCGGCAGCGACCGCGACCAGCGCGAGCACGGGCATGGCGGTCAGCCGGAGATTCCTCAGGATGAAAGGACTGATCAAGCCGAGCGCCGCCAGATCGGCGACCGGGCGGATCAGGTCAAGCGCGAAAGTACCTGCCCCTGTGCCAGCCTGCGCCCAGTCTGGCCCGAACAGCACGACCAGGCCGATCGCGAACAGCGACACGACGAGCAACGCGCTGTCCACCACGATGCTGCCGCCCTGCCGGGCCCCGACGGGCGCGAATTGATACGGCCGCCAGCGGCTGGGCTCAGCCCGGCCGCGCCCGCCATTGCCCTGTCCGGCGGTGATCGTCGCCAGGCCGATCACCAGAGCGGGCAATCCAGCCAGGCTGATCAGATCGGCGACCCGCAACGGCGAGATACCAACAGCAAGCCCGCCATGCCGAAATTGCAGCGCGCCGCCAATCCCCAGGCATAGCGCCGATCCAGCGAGCCATCGATATCCATTATGAACAAATGGCGGTGCTGGGCTCGACACCCGGATCAGGCGCACGCCAGCGGCGGCAGCCAGCACTATCCAGGCTGCCGACCAGAGCAGCGTGACTGAGGTCATTCACGCCCCCCTGTATGCCCGCGCCCGCACCGTGCCTCCTGAAAATGTCGCGATACTCAACTGTCTGCCAGGCATCGCCCAGCGCGCATCGCGGCGCTGCAAGCGCAATCAGCCGCGCGATGCGCTGGCCTGGATGGTATGCCCAGCTCACTGAGCAGCCTGACTTGACTCTACGTGCACCAGGTCACGCTTCGATTGAGGAAAGACGTAGGTGCGACCACAAACTGCTGGCAATCCGCTCAGTATTCGCCCTCGATGACGTTAACGAGCGGAGTGTTCCCCAGAAACCGCAGCACCTGCTCGCGCAGGAATCCGAGCACCGTGGTCGCCGAGAGCCACGTAGTAGCAGCCGCATGCGGGGTGATCAGCGCGTTCTCAAGGCTCCACAGCCGATGCCCGGGCGGCAGAGGTTCAGGATCGGTGACATCGAGCGCCGCGTACAGGCGGCCGCTGGCAAGCTCGGCGCAGAGGTCATCGGTGCGGACGAGAGTGCCGCGAGCGCCGTTCACCAGCAGGGCACGGTCCTTCATCGCGGCCAGGAACCGCGCGTCCACCATGCCCGCCGTGGCTCTCGTCACCGGGGCTAGCAAAATCACCACATCGGCTTGCGGCAGCAGCGCCATCAGCTCACTCTGCGGGTGCACGCCTTCCCGCGCGGTTCTCGCGACCCTGACGATCGTGGTCTCGAACCCCGAAAGCCGGCGCTCTACCGCCTGCCCTATCGAGCCATATCCCACGATCAGGACAGTCTGCCCGGCAAGCGAATGAGCAAAGGCAGGCGACCAGCGTCCCGCGTTTTGTTCCGCTATGAAAAAGGGAATCTTGCGGATAGCGGCGAGAATAACCGTCACTACCCACTCAGCGGTGCTCGCATCGTGCAGGCCGTGCGCGTTGCACAAGGTGGCGCCGGGCGGCAGCTGCGGGCGCAGCAGGTCGATGCCGGCGGTCAGCGTCTGCACTACCAACAGGTCGGGCATGCTGGCGAGCGCCGCGATCGACGGCTCGCGCGGGAACAACGGCGGCACGTAGAAGGTGACCTCCGCGGCCGAGGCCGGCAATTCGCTGCCGTCATCGGGGTCCACGACCTGAACGGTGATCCCCTCGATACCGTCAAGCGCGGCCCCGACCGCGGGCAGCGGAACCCAGATGAGCATGGCGGGCTCAGCCGCCTGGGCCACAGCGCTGCAGGATCAGCTCGCGCACGCTGGCGGCGTCGGCCTGGCCGCGGGTCGCCTTCATTACCGCGCCGACCAGCGCGCCAGCCGCGGCGACCTTGCCGTCGGCGATCTTCGCCGCGATGTCCGGGTGAGCCGCGATGGCCTCGTCGACGGCCGCGGCAAGCACGCCGCTGTCGGTGACGACCGCGAGACCGCGAGCCGCGACAACTTCGTCGGGGCTGCCCTCCCCGGCGAGCACGCCATCGACTACCTGCCTGGCCAGCTTGTTGTTGAGCTCGCCCCCGTCAATGAGCGCGCTGATACGCGCTACGTGGACTGGCGTAATCGACAGTGCGGTGAGCTCTATGCCAGAGTCGTTGGCGCGCCTGGATAGCTCCTCGAGCCACCAGTTGCGTGCCTGCTCGGGCGTCGCGCCGGCGGCGACAGTCTCGGCGACCAGGTCGAGCGCTCCGGCGTTACGGATCGCCGTCATGTCCAGGTCGGACAGCTGCCACTGCGCCTGGAGCCTGGCCCTGCGGGCGGCCGGGAACTCGGGCAGGGCGGCCTTGATCTCCGCGACCCATTCGGGAGCCGGGGCGAGCGGCACCAGGTCGGGCTCGGGGAAGTACCGGTAGTCCTGCGCTTCCTCCTTGCTGCGGCCCGCCGTCGTCGTGCCCGTCTCCTCGTGGAAGTGCCTGGTTTCCTGGACGATGCGGCCGCCCGCGTCCAGCACGCCCGCCTGGCGCTCGACCTCCGACCTGACCGCGCGCTCGACCGACCTCAGGGAGTTCACGTTCTTGGTCTCGGTCCTGGTGCCCCACTCCGCCCCTTGCGGTGCGATTGAGGTGTTGACGTCACAGCGAAGCGAGCCTTGCTCCATGCGGACATCGGAGACGTCGAGCGAGCGGAGCAAGTCCCGCAACTCGGTGACGTAGGCCCTGGCCACCACGGGGGCGAGCGCGCCGGTGCCCGGGATCGGCTTGGTGACGATCTCTACCAGCGGGATGCCGGCCCGGTTGTAGTCGACGAGTGAGTAGTCGGCGCCGTGAATCCGGCCGGTGGCGCCGCCGACGTGCTGGGACTTGCCGGTGTCCTCCTCAAGATGCACCCGCTCGATCCCGACCGTGAATTCCTGCCCGCCGACGTCGACCTTCAGCCAGCCCTCGGTGCACAGCGGCTCGTCGTACTGCGAGATCTGGAAGTTCTTCGGCATGTCGGGGTAGAAGTAATTTTTCCTGGCGAAACGGCACCAGGTCGCGATCGAGCAGTTCAGCGCGAGGCCGATCCTGATCGCGAATTCGATCGCGGTCCTGTTGATCACCGGTAGCGAGCCGGGCAGTCCGAGGCAGACCGGGCAGACCGCCGAGTTGGGCTCGGCGCCGAACGTCACCGGGCTGCCGCAGAACATCTTCGTCGCCGTGCCGAGCTCGACATGGGTCTCGAGCCCGATCACCGGCTCGTACCTGGCGACGGCCTCGTCGAAGGGAACGGGCCTGATTGCTGCATGCGTCGTCATCGTCCCGCCTCCGCGCTCTCTCCTGCCCTGGCCAGGCCGCGCGCCTGCGTCAGCAGCGGGAAGCCGCGCCGCTGGTCAAGCGCCGCCTCGACCGCCGCGGCGACCAGGTAGGTCCGGTCGTCGGCCTGCACGGGCGCCATGATCTGCAGCCCGACCGGCAGCCCGTCCTCCGGTGCGAGTCCGCACGGAACGGAAAGCGCCGCGTTGCCAGCCAGGTTGCTCGGGATCGTGCACAGGTCGGCCAGGTACATGGCCATCGGGTCGTCGGCGCGCTCGCCGATCGGGAATGCCGTGGTCGGCGTGGTCGGCGAGATGAGCACGTCCACCTGCTCGAAGGCGGTGACGAAGTCCCTGATGATCAAGGTGCGCACCTGCTGGGCCTTGCCGTAGTACGCGTCGTAGTAGCCGCTTGACAGGGCATAGGCGCCGAGCATGATCCTGCGCTTGACCTCGGCGCCGAAGCCGGCCTCCCTGGTCAGGCTCATCACTTCCTCGGCGTTGGCGCCGCCGTCGTCACCGATCCGCAGCCCGTACCGCATGGCATCGAACCGGGCTAGGTTGGACGAGCACTCGCTCGGCGCGATGAGGTAATAGGCAGGCAGCGCGTAGCTGAAGTGCGGGCAGGAGACCTCGCTGATCTTGGCGCCGAGCGTCTCGAGCAGCTCCACTGCCTCGTTGAACCTGGCGAGCACGCCAGGCGCGTAGCCGTCGCCGTTCAGCTCGGCCACGACGCCGATGCGCAGCCCGGCCACGTCGGCCTTGCGCGCGGCGGTGACCACCGGCGGCACCGGCGCGTTCAGCGAGGTCGAGTCGGCCGGGTCGTGGCCGGCCATCACCTCGTGCAGGAGCGCGGCATCGAGCACGGTCCTGGCCAGCGGGCCAGGCGTGTCGAGTGAGGAAGCGAACGCCACGAGCCCGTACCGTGACGTGCCGCCGTAGGTTGGCTTGCTGCCGACCAGCCCGCACACGGCGGCCGGCTGGCGGATGGACCCGCCCGTATCGGTGCCGATGCCGAGCGGTGCCTGGTAGGCGGCCACCGCGGCTGATGAGCCGCCCGATGACCCGCCGGGCACCCGGGTCAGGTCCCACGGGTTGCGGGACGGCCCGAAGGCAGAGTTCTCGGTGGACGAGCCCATCGCGAACTCGTCCATGTTCACTTTGCCGAGGATCACGATCCCGGCGTCTCGCAGCCGCCTGGTGGTCGTCGCGTCATAGGGCGGCTGCCAGCCGGCCAGGATCTTGGAGCCGCACGTGGTCGGCATGTCCCTGGTCGTGAATACGTCCTTGAGCGCCAGCGGTACCCCGGCCAGCGGGCCGAGCGGTTCCCCGGCGGCCCGCCGCTCGTCGACCGCGCGCGCGGCGGCGAGCGCCTGCGCCTCGGCGACGTGCAGGAACGCGCGGACGTGCAGGTCGGTGAGCGCGATCCGGTCCAGGTGTGCCCTGGTCAGCTCGACAGAGGAGACTTCGCCGCTGGCGACCAGCGCCGCCATCTCAGCGGCAGTCAGCTGGGTCAGGTCGGTAGCGCGGGCCATGGTCAGTCCTCCGCCAGGATGCGCGGCACCCGGAACCGGCCGAGCTCGGCTGCGGGTGCCTGGGACAGCACCACCTCAGCATCGAGCGGAGCGGCGACGATGTCGTCGCGGAACACGTTCACCAGCTCGGCCGCGTGCGTCGTGGGCGGAATGCCTGCAGCGGCGACCTCTTGCACCCTGGCCACGGAGCCGATGATGACATCAAGCTGCCCGGCAAAGTGATCAAGCTCATCGTCGGTCAGCGCCAGCCTGGCCAGCCTGGCCAGATGCGCGACCTCATCGCGGGTAATGGACACAGCCGCCATCCTAGAGCCGCGCGGCGGCCAAGCCGAACTCATATCGAGCCGGACCAGGCCTAGCCCGTGCGAGCTGGCCGTGGCGGGCGGCTGGCTGGAGCTGAGGCAGCAGCGGCGAGTTCACTCGCAGCCCCTCCGACCGGTTCGCTGCCGGCCTTGTTCTGCCCTGGCAGGCGGCTGGCCTCATAGGGCGGCGTCGCGGTTCGTTCTGGAATGTAGTGCTCGGCCAGCCACTCCGATGCCATCAGGGCGTTGAGCGGCCTGGCGAAATGCCAGCCCTGAGCGCCGTCGCAGCCGAGCAGGCGGAGCGCGGAGGCGGTGGCGTCTGATTCGACCCCTTCGCCGATCGACCGGATGCCGAGCGAGGCAGCCAGCCGCACCAGGGACTTGACGGTGACGCTGTGATCCGCCGAATCGGGCAGGCCGCGGATGAGCGCGGGATCGAGCTTGACCTCGCTGACCCCGAGCCCGGTGAGCTGCGCGAGCGAAGAGTAGCCGGTGCCGAAGTCATCAAGGCTCACCCCGACGCCCAGGTCAGCCAGGGCATGGATCGTGACCCCGGCCTGCGCTGCCTTCCCGGCCAGCACCTGCTCATCGATGTCAAGCGCGAGCGCCTCCGGCGGCAGGCCGTGGCGGCGCAGCGCCTGGCGGATCAGGTCGACGAGGCGCCCGCCGAGCAAGTCCCTGGCCGGCAGGTTGACGCAGACCTGAATCGGCATCCCGCCCTGCCACCACTTAGCCGCCTGGGCCAGGGCCTTGTCGATGACCTGCTCGGTCAGCTCGCTCATCAGGTGCGACTGCTCGGCCAGGCCAACGAAATCGGCTGCGTTGAGCACGCCACGGCGCGGATGCGGCCAGCGGGCAAGCGCCTCCATCCCGATCACCTGACCGTCGGACAGCCGGATCTTGGGCTGGAAGTACACCTCGATCTCATGGCGCTGGATAGTGCCGCGCAGGTCGCCGAGCATCGCGAGCCGGTCAGCGGAGTTGCGGTCGTACTCGGCGTCGTAGCGCTCGATCCCGCTGCTCCGCTCCTTGGCCACGTACATCGCGACGTCGGACCGCTGCATCAGCTGGTCGAAGGTCTCGGCGTCGTCCGGATACACGGCGATGCCGACGCTCGCCTGGATCTCGAAGATGATCGTCTCAAGCCGGACCGGCTCGGCGAGGGCCGCGCGCAGGCGCGACGCGACCTCCCGGGCGGCACCGGGCTCCTTGATCGACGGCAGCAGCACGGCGAACTCGTCGCCGCCAAGCCTGGCAACCACGTCGCCTGGCCGCGAGCTGACCATGAGCCGGTGCGCCACGATCTGCAGCAGCCGGTCGCCGACCGCGTGCCCGAGCGTGTCATTGACCTGCTTGAGCCCGGTCGACCTGTCCAGGTCGATGAGCAGGAAGCCGACGCTTGAACCGCTGGCGGCGGCTCTGGTCAGCGCCTCGTTCCCGCGCCTGGCGAGCAGCTTGCGGCTGACCAGGCCCGTCAGCTCGTCGTGGTTGACCTGATGCTCCCGCTGCACCGACATGGCGGCGCTGACGTAGATCGTGGCGAGCGGGAACGCGAGGAGCGCGACGATGAGCGGGGAGCTGGTCTCCATCGCGATCGTGACCAGCGGCGCCGTCGCGAAAAGCACGACGGACGCGGCGATCTGGTAGCGCAGGTTGGCCTCGATCACGGACTTGAACGGCGACCTGGTGCGCAACGCCTGCGCGACCGCCACAATCGCGAAGTTGAGCAGGAAGTACGCGAGAGCCGCGAGCAGCAGCACCGCGCCGCTCCCGTCGTGGGGAAGCCAGGGCTCGCGCGCGGTCGGGCTGTCACCGAACGCGAACAGCACCAGTTCGGCCGCTCCCAGGCTGAGGCTGAGCTGCGCGGCGTTGAAGATGATGCGCTGCGGGGCGTGGCGTTGCGCGACGCCGCCCACCACCACGGCGACGGCCCTCAGCATGACCGCGATGGGGAACCCCCAGAACAGCATCACGCCCAGGGTGATAGAGCGCGACGCGGCGGCCGACCAGCCCGAGAGGCCGGCCAGGAGTCGCGATGCGCCAGATCTCGCCGGCCAAGATCATCCCAGCGACCACCCAGAACATCGGCATGCGCAGCTGATCGATCAAATGGCTCAGGTGGAACACGGCAAAGCCGAGCACGGCGATTCCGGCGGCCGATACCGCCGTCATGTACGTCCACAGCGAGGAGCCGAAACGCGGGCCTATAGGCCGCGAGTCGTTTGCGTCTTTCATGGTGTCCTCACGAGCCGCCGGAGTAACCGGGGGGAGCCGGTACGTGATTCACTGCTGGTCAGGCTACCCGAGAATTACACTTGACGCAGCCAAACGCATACTATCTGTTACTAGCCGCCTTGTCGTAGTTAACCGACTACCTACTGTGATCTCGTGCTAGTGCCACATCGTGCGCACCACAAGCACCGCTAGCCACCTGACGCCGCTGCGGCGGCGGCCTCAGCGGCCTCCGGCCCGGAGTCCAGCAGCACGTTCAGGCCTGCCTCGTCGAGCACGGGAACGCCAAGCGACTCGGCCTTGTCCAGCTTGGAGCCAGGGTTCTCGCCGGCCACCACGAAGCTCGTCTTCTTGGAGACCGAGCCAGTGACCTTTCCGCCCTGGGCGGTAATGGCGGCCGCGGCCTCTTCCCTCGTCTGGCCGTTCAGCGTGCCGGTCAGCACGACGGTCACCCCGCCGAGCGGCCCGGCCGGCGCGCTCGTGCCAGCGCCTGGCACCGGGCCGGTACCGGTGAATCCGGGATCGGCGAGCTGGACCCCTGCCGCCCGCCATTTCTCGACGATCGCCCGGTGCCAGTCGACGCCAAACCAGTCGATGACCGAACCGGCGATCGTCGGCCCTACCTCGTCCACCAGCGTGAGCGTGTCGGCCGGGGCGGCTGCTATCGCGTCGATCGACCCGAACGCGCCCGCGAGCGCGCGGGCGGCGGTGGGACCGACGTGCCTGATCGACAGCGCGACTAGCACCCGCCACAGCGGCCGGGTGCGGGCCTCGTCCAGGTTCCTCAGCAGGCTGGTCGCGTTCGCGGTCAGCGCGCCGCCGATCGTGACGAAGAACGGGCAGCGCGCCAGGTCGTCAGCGGTCAGCGCGAAGAGCTCGCCCTCGTCGTGCACCAGCCCGGCGTCGAGCAGCGCCGACGCGGCCTCATAGCCGAGCACCTCAATGTCGAAGGCTCCCCTGCTAGCGATATGAAAGAGGCGCTCGCGCAACTGCGCCGGGCATGACCTGGTGTTCGGGCAGCGCCAGTCAACCTCGCTCGCCTCGCGGGCCAGCGTCGTCCCGCAGCTCGGGCAAGCCGACGGGAACTCGAAGGCGTGCTCAGAGCCGTCGCGCAGGTCGAGCACCGGTCCTACGACCTCGGGGATCACGTCGCCTGCCTTGCGGAGCACGACCGTGTCCCCGATCAGGACGCCCTTGCGGAGGACCTCGTCCTGGTTGTGCAGGGTGGCGCGCTCGACCGTCGACCCGCTCACCTTGACCGGGGCCATCACCGCGAACGGGGTCACCCGCCCGGTTCGGCCGACGTTCACGCGGATGTCGAGCAACCTGGTCGTGACCTCTTCTGGCGGATACTTGTAGGCGATGGCCCAGCGCGGCGCGCGGCTCGTGAAACCGAGCGTGGCCTGCACGGCGATCTGATCGAGCTTGACCACGACGCCATCGATCTCGTAGGGCGGGTCGTGCCTGTGCTCGGCGTAATGCGCGATGTACTCGCGCACCCCGTCGAAGCCGGGCACCACCTTGTAGAGCTCGCTGACTGGCAGGCCCCAGGCCCGCAGCTGGTCGTACCACTGTGACTGACTGGACGGCCGCTCGGCGCGCTCGCCCTCGATGGCGCCGACGCCATGCAGGATCAGGCCGAGCGGCCTGGTCGCGGTGACCGCCGGGTCCTTCTGGCGCAGCGATCCGGCGGCGGTATTGCGCGGGTTCACGTACGGCGGCTTGCCCGCTTGCGCCTGCCGCTCGTTCAGCTCGTGAAACGCCGCTACCGGCAAGAACACCTCGCCGCGCACCTCGAGCGTGCCAGGCCAGCCAGATCCGGCCAGCTTCTGCGGCGCGCCCTTGATCGTCTTGACGTTGGCGGTCACGTCCTCGCCCGTGACGCCATCGCCCCTGGTCGCCGCGCGGGTTAGCTTCCCGTCTGTGTACACCAGGTCGACGGCGAGCCCGTCGATCTTGAGCTCGCACAGAAACGGGCCCGCGCCGCCGAGCCGCTCGGCTCTGGCGAACCAGCCGTCGAGCTCCTCCGCCGAGAAGGCGTTATCCAGGCTGAACAGCCGCTCCAGGTGCCGTACCGGCGCGAACCCGACCGCGACGACGTCGCCGACCTGCTGGGTCGGCGAGTCAGGGGTGCGCAGCTCCGGATAGGTCTCCTCAAGCTGGCGCAGCTCCCGGATCAGCGTGTCGTACTCCGCGTCGGAGACCACCGGCGAGTCGAGCACGTGATACCTGTGGTTGTGCTCAGCGACCTGCTCGGCCAGGTCGGCATGACGGTGCTTCGCCTCATCGTCCGCCTGCGCGACGGCAGGGTGGCTCGCCCGCGGGCTCGATACCCTCAGGGTCGGCTTGCTCGCTCACCGGATGCCCTCCTCGATCAGCTCAGGTACCAGCCTTGCCGCGGCCGCGCACCGGGCAAGCGCGGCCCGCGCGTAAGCGGGCGATGCTCCGGCCAGGCCGCAGGCCGGCGTGAGGACCACCTGCTCGGTCAGCCGCCCGGCCGGCAACCCGATCCGCAGCCACAGGCCGATCACCGCCGCCGCCGTCTCGCGCGCCGCCCTGCCCGCTGCCCCGTCCTCCTCCTCAGGCGGCTCTGGCGCGGCCAGCGGCCGGTGTCGCGGGCACGGTCGGGACTGCTCCGACGAACATGCCGAGGTCCGCTTCGACCGCCTCCCCGAAGGCGTCCTCGTCAGTTCGCCGCAGCAGGCGCAGATCGAACGACACCGCAGTCGCACCAGATTCCGTTATACACCTGAATGGTATTTCCTGGGCGCAGCAATGCACCACAGTCGGTTCTGTCGCCGCATCAAGCACGGTGCGTAGATTGTCGGCCGCTATCGACTCCTCGACCGCTGGCAGCCGGGAGAAACCGCTCGCCGTCGGCACGGACCCGGCGAGCACCCCGGGCAGCGCGGGCTCATCGACCTGGACGCAGATCGTGGCGCCTGGCAGCCTGCGCTTCACGTCCGCCACATGCGCGGCGAGGCCCTCGGCCAGCGAGCCGACGAGATCGCCGACCGCGCCCTCGTCGTTCAGCGCGGGCTCGATGCTGCGGCTCAGCTCGAGCGCGGCGGCCAGCGTCCAGGGGCCGCAGACCTGTATTTTGAAGGTGCCGCCGAAGCCTTCAGCCACCTCTTCCATGGCATCGAGGTCAGCCGAGAGCATCCCGGCGGCGCGGCCGACGTCGCGGCCAGGTCTCGCCGCCGAGCCGCCAGCCGCGCGCCGTCGTCTCAACTGGCAGGCCGACCAGCAGGCTCGCGGTCCGCCCGATCAGGTCGGCGCCGGGCCCGCGCGCCGGCAGTTCCGCCAGATGCGGGAAATCCGGCAACTCACCGATGATGACCGCCATGATCTCGCGCGGGTCAGTGCCCGGCATCGAGCCCACGCCGGTCGCACTCCCCGCAGGCCACGCGGCTGGCCGTCCGTCAGCATTCACCCGCGACATCCTAGTGCTCAGCCGCCAGCCGCTCCCAGGCCAAGCACCAGCCGCCCGGGTCCAGGCCCGAAGCCGCTCCGGGACTGGCCGGGCTTACGAGTCCTGGTGAGCCCGGACCCGCCCAGCCGGGGATGCCGAGGTGATCGTGGCCGAGCCGAGGACAGTGTCGCCGGCGTAGAGCACGGCCGCCTGCCCCCGCGCCACGCCCCTGGCGGGCACGCTGAGCTTGATCACGACAGTGTCCCCGTCGGCATGGCAGGTCGCCGGATACGTCTCGCCATGCGCGCGCAGCTGGACCTCGGCCTCGACTGGCCCGTCGGGCGGCTCGGCCAGGCCCGTCCAGACCGGCCTGGCCGCCGTGATCTCGTCCACGTCGAGAGCCTCGGCCGGCCCGACCCGCACGGTGCCGGAGACGGGCTCGATGTCGAGCACGTACCTCGGCCTGCCGTCGGGCGCGGGCACGCCGATGTTCAGGCCGCGCCGCTGGCCGACGGTGAACCCGTAGCTGCCGTCGTGGCTGGCCGACGACCTGCCCGTCGGGATCCACGACCGGGCCTGGCTGCGAGCCGAGCTTGCGGCGCAGGAAGCCCCTGGTGTCACCGTCGGCGATAAAGCAGACGTCGTGGCTGTCCGGCTTGTCGGCGACGGCCAGGCCGCGCCGCGCGGCCTCGGCCCTGACCTGCTCCTTAGTGCTGTCCCCGAGCGGGAACATTGCCCGGCCAAGCTGCTCGCTTGTCAGCACCGCGAGCACGTAGGACTGGTCCTTGCCCAGGTCAACGCTGCGCACGAGCCGCGGGCCAGCCGGGGTGCGGCTCGATGGCGGCGTGATGCCCGGTGCAGACCGCGTCGAAGCCCAGCGCGACCGCCCGGTCGAGCACGGCGGTGAACTTGATCTTCTCGTTGCACCGCAGGCAGGGATTGGGGGTATTGCCGCGCGCGTACTCGGCCACGAAATCGTCGACGACGTCAGCGGCGAATCTCTCGGCAAGATCCCAGATGTAGAAAGGTATGCCGATGACGTCGGCCGCCCTCCGGGCGTCCCGCGCGTCCTCAAGCGTGCAGCAGCCACGGGCACCCGTCCGGTACGAGCTCGGGTTCGCTGACAGCGCCAGGTGAATGCCGGTCACGTCATGGCCGGCTGCCGCGGCCCTGGCCGCCGCGACCGCCGAGTCGACGCCACCTGACATGGCGGCGAGCACGCGCATGCCGGTCACCGGCCCGCTCGCCTGGCCCGGTCAACGACCTCGCCGAGCACGGCGCCGAGCGCGTCAATGTCCTCGGGGCCGCTGGTGTGACCGAGCGAGAATCGAAGCGATCCCTTGGCCCTGGACCGGTCGGCACCCATGGCCAGCAGCACGTGGCTGGGCTGGGCGATGCCCGCCGTGCAGGCCGAACCAGTCGAGCACGCGATGCCCTTGGCATCGAGCAGCATCAGCAGCGCGTCACCTTCGCAGCCCGGGAAGGAGAAATGCGCGTTGCCGGGAAGCCGGTCTGGCCCCGGCGGAGGACCGTTCAGCACCGCATCGGGCACGGCCCGCCTGACCACGTCGATGAGGCTGTCGCGCAGCTGGCCGATCCGCTTGGCGTGCTCGGTCTGGCAATGCGCCGTCCACTGCGCCGCGCCGCCGCGAACCCGGCGATCGCGGCGGTATCGAGCGTCCCTGACCGCACGTCGCGCTCCTGGCCACCGCCGTGCAGCACGGGTACCGGGTCTTCACCCCTGGCGAGCAGCAGCGCTCCAGCGCCGACCGGCCCGCCGATCTTGTGCGCGGTGATCGTCAGCGCGGTCGCTCCGCTCGCGGTGAGGCTCACGGGCAACTGGCCCGCGGCCTGCACCGCGTCGCTGTGGAACGGGATCTCGTACTCGGCCGCCACCGCCGCGAGCTCGGCGATCGGCTGGACCGTGCCTACCTCGTTGTTCGCCCACATCACGCTGACCAGGGCCACGCTGTCAGGATCACGCTCGATCGCCTCGCGCAGGGCGTCGGGGCTGAGCCCGCCGAGGCTGTCCACTTCAAGCCACTCGACGTCGGCGCCCTCGTGCTCGCCCAGCCAGCGCACGCAGTCGAGGACCGCGTGATGCTCGGTCGCGGCCGCGAGGATTCTCGCGCGTGTGCTGCCCGGCACCAGGTCCGCGTCGCGGCGGGCCCAGTAGAGGCCCTTGATCGCCAGGTTGTCAGCCTCGGTGCCGCCGCTGGTGAAGATCACCTCGCTCGGCCGCGCGCCGTAGGTCTGCGCGATCTGCTCCCTCGACTCCTCGATCACCCGCCGCGCCCGGCGGCCGGCGTTGTGGAGCGAGGAGGGATTTCCGGTATGGGCAAGCTCGGCCACCATGGCCTTGACTGCCTCCGGCAGCATCGGCGTGGTCGCCGCGTGGTCGAGATAAACGCCCGACCCAGCGTCGAACCGCGCCCGGAGCAGCGGCTCCTGCGCATCGTCAAGCCCGGAGACGTCAGCAGCGCCGCCGGCTGCCGCTGCCAGAGTCAGTGTTCGCCATGGTCCTACCAGCCTAATCGGGCACAATCGGGCATCGGTCCGCCCGCAGAGCTACCGGCTCAGTTCTTGCGCTTGTCGATCTCCTCGACTAGCTGGGGCACGACCTTGAACAGGTCGCCCACCACCCCGTAGTCGGCTAGCTCGAAGATCGGCGCTTCCGGGTCCTTGTTGACGACCATGATCGTCTTGGAGGTCTGCATGCCAGCGCGGTGCTGGATAGCGCCCGAGATGCCGACAGCCACGTAGAGCTGCGGCGACACTGTCTTGCCGGTTTGCCCGACCTGGAACTGGTGCGGATACCAGCCGGCGTCGGTGACCGCGCGGGACGCGCCGACAGCCGCGCCGAGCGAGTCGGCGAGCTTCTCGATCAGGGCCATGTTGTCAGCGGAGCCCACCCCGCGCCCGCCGGACACCACGATCGATGCCTCAGTCAGCTCTGGCCGCGCGCCGCGTTGCTGGACCACCCGCTCGAGTATCTTCGCCTGCTTCGCGGTGTCGCTGATTCCCGCGATGATCCGCTCGACCGTCGCCGGCCCGCTGCCGCCTCAGGCGTGATCGCGTTGGGCCGCACTGCGATGATCGGCGTGCCCGACCTGACCTTGGCGCTGACGTTGATCGCGCCGCCGAAGATCAGCTGCTCGGCCGTCAGCTCATCGGAGAGGCCGACGACGTCGGTCAGGATGCCCGAGCCGATCTTGACCGCCAGCCGGCCGCCGATCTCCTTGCCCTCGGCCGTGCTCGGCAGCAGGACCGCGGCCGGTGACTTCTGCTGGACGAGCTGGGCGAGCAATTCAGCCTTGGGCGCGACGACGTAGTCGTCGTACTCGGCCGCGTCGTCCACGTACACCTTGGCCGCGCCGTATTCGGCGAGCCTGCCCTGCGCCGCCTCGGCGCCAGATCCGGCCCAGACAACCGCTGGCTCACCGAACTTGCGCGCGAGCGTCACAAGTTCGAACGTGACCTTCTTGACAGCCTCGCCGTCATGCTCGGCGAGTACCAGGATCTCAGCCATTCTCGGCAGCCCTTCAGCCTCTCAGCTCTTGCTCGGAGCTCTTGCCCGGATCAGCGCAGGTCGCTCGACCTGGTCAGATGAACTTCCTGTCCACGAGGAACCCGGCGGCCTTCGTGCCGCCAGTGCCGTCATCGGGGACGACAGTCCCTGCCTGCCGCGGCGGCCGCTTGGCGAAGCTGACGACCTCGCAGGCGGCGTTCGCCAGGCCGACTTCCGCCACGTCGATACCAGCGTCGGCGATGCTCATCGTCTGAACCGGCTTTTTCTTGGCGGCCATGATGCCCTTGAACGAGGGGTAGCGTGGCTCGTTGATCTTCTCGACCACGCTCAGGACGGCGGGCAACGTGGCCTCCACCCGGTCGTAGCCGTAGTCAGCCTGCCGGTCGATAGTGATCGCCGATCCGTCGATCTCGACCTTGCTCGCATAGGAAAGCTGCGGCACGCCAAGTCGCTCGGCCAGCATGGCGGGGACCACGCCGGTCCGTGCGTCCGTCGACTCGCAGCCGAGGATCACCAGGTCGAACCCCAGTTGGCGGAGCACGGCCGCCATCGCCGCCGACGTACCGAGAGCGTCGGAACCGGCGAGCGCGTCATCGACGAGATGCACGGCCTTGTCGGCGCCCATTGACAGCGCTTTGCGTATCGACTCGGCTGCCCGTTCCGGGCCCATCGAGAAGATCGTGACCTCGCCGCCATGTGCTTCAGCGAGGCGCAGTCCTTCTTCGATCGCGTACTCGTCGAGTTCGTTGATGATGGCGTCGGCGGCGTCGCGATCGAGCGTCGAGTCCGAGGCCTTGAGAGTGCGTTCCGACCACGTGTCGGGCACCTGCTTCACGCAGACGACAATGTTCATGACCGGCCGCCGACCTCCCTTTGAGCTGCCATCCCGCATCTGCTGCTTCTACCCTGACTTGCCGCTTTACCCACTTCGCCGGTGAGGCAAGGCCCGCGGCAAGTGCAAGCCTGCCAAATAGCCGCGACGAGGCGAACCCCGGGTCCCCGCAGCGTACTCACGAGCTATGTTACTCACAAGTAGCTTGCGGGCCGACCGGGGCGTACTGGTCAGGCGCGGCGCTCGGCCAGCGCCACGACGTTCGCGAGCAGCATCGCCCTCGTCATCGGGCCGACCCCGCCCGGCACCCTGGCCAGGTAGCCCGCGACGTCGGCGACGCCAGGGTGCACATCGCCGGCCAGCCCGTCGGGAGTACGCGTGATTCCCACGTCGAGTACCGCCGCGCCCGGCTTGATCATGTCGGCAGTGATCAGGCCAGGCTTGCCTGCGGCAGCGACCACGATGTCTGCTTTCAGCGTCTGGGATTTCAGGTCAGTCGTGCCGGTATGGCAGAGGGTCACGGTGGCGTTCTCGCTGCGCCGGGTCAGCACGAGCCCGAGGGGCCGGCCGACCGTGATGCCGCGGCCGATCACGGTGACGTTCGCGCCAGCGATCGGTACGTCGTACCTGCGCAGGAGCTCGACGATGCCCAGCGGGGTACAGGGCAGCGGGGCGGGCTCGCCGAGCACCAGCCTGCCCAGGTTCATCGGGTGCAGGCCGTCGGCGTCCTTGGCCGGATCGACCAGCTCGAGCACGGCCTGGGCGTCCAGGCTGGCGGGCAGCGGCAGCTGCACGAGGAAGCCGGTGCACGCCGGATCGGCGTTCAGCTCGGCGACCGTCTCCTCTACCTGGCGCTGGCTGGCCGTCGCGGGCAGATCGCGGCGCAGGCTCGTGATGCCGATCTGGGCGCTGTCCTTGTGCTTGCCCGCGACGTAGATGCTGCTGCCTGGGTCATCGCCGACGAGCACGGTGCCCAGGCCGGGGACAATGCCCCGCAAGGCGAGCGCCGTCACCCGGCCGACAAGCTCAGCGCGGATCTGCGCGGCTACGCCCCGTCCATCCAAGTTGATCGCGGTCACTGGGCTATTGTCGCCGGCGGCCTGCCCGCGTCTGCGGGGGCGGCTGCCGGCTAGTGCCAGAAATGACGGACGCCAGTGAAGTACAAGCTGACGCCCGCCTCGCCTGCGGCTTCGATCACCTCAGCGTCGCGGACCGATCCGCCGGGTTCGGCGATTGCCTGCACCCCGGCGCCGGCCAGTATGTTGAAGCCGTCCGCGAACGGGAAGAACGCGTCGCTCGCGCCAGGCCGAGCCGACCGCCCGGTCGCCCGCTCTGGACACCGCGAGGCGGGCGGCGTCGACACGGTTGACCTGGCCCATTCCGATTCCCACGGAGGCCTGGCCGCTGGCCAGCAAGATCGCGTTGGACTTGACGAGCCGGCAGGCGCGCCAGGCGAACTCCAGGTCGGCGAGCGTCTGCGGACTCGCTGGCGACCCGGCCGCCAGCTGCCAGCCGCCTGAGCGGTCACCCGGCTCAGCGGCCAGGTCAGCCGTCTGGGCCAGCAGGCCGCCCCCAACGCGACGCCACTCGGTCACTGAGCCGGCCAGGCCGGCCTGGGCGGCGGGAGCTGCGCTGGTCGCGGGAGCCGCGGCGGGCTCGCAGCGGAGCAGGCGCTGGTTTTTCTTCGCGGTCAGGATCTCCAGCGCGGCCGGCTCATAGCCGGGCGCGACGATCACCTCGGTGAAGATCTCGGCCATCTGGGCGGCCAGCTCGGCGGAGACCGGGCGGTTGACCGCGATCACGCCGCCATACGCGGACACCGGATCGCACGCGTGAGCTTTGCGGTGCGCCTGCGCGATGTCAGTGCCCAGCGCGATGCCGCAGGGGTTTGAGTGCTTCATGATCGCCACGCACGGTTCGGTGAACTCACCTGCCGCCCGCCAGGCCGCGTCGGCATCGACATAGTTGTTGTAGGACATCGGCTTGCCGTGCAACTGCTCGGCCCCGGCGACCCCCTGGAGTGGCTGCGCAAGGCCAGCGGGGAGGTAGAGCGCTGCGCGCTGATGCGGGTTCTCGCCGTAGCGGAGCACCTGGTGGCGTGACCAGGCGACGGCAAGGACGTCGGGCCAGCCGCTTTCCATCGCGGTCTCATCTGGCGCGTAGCTGGCCGCGAACCAGGAAGCGACCGCGGCATCGTAGCTCGCGGTGCGCGCATAGGCCTGCGCCGCCAGCCGGCGCCGCTGGCCGAGCGTGAACCCGCCAGCCGCGAGTGCTTGCCTCACCTCGTCATAGCCGAGCGGGCTGGTGATCACGGCGACGTTGGCGTGATTCTTCGCGGCTGCCCTGACCATCGCCGGGCCGCCGATGTCGATCTGCTCGATCGACTCCTCGCCGCTCGCGCCCGATGCGATCGTCTGCTCGAACGGATACAGGCTGGAGACCAGCAACTGGAACGGCGCGATGCCGAGTTGCTCAAGCTGAGCGGCGTGATCGGCGTCGCGCAGGTCAGCGAGCAGCCCGCCGTGCACGGCCGGATGCAGCGTCTTGACCCGGCCGCCGAGGCATTCGGGGAAGTCGGTGACCGACTCGATGGGCGTGACCGGGACGCCGGCAGCGCTGATCGCCGCTGCCGTGCTGCCGGTGGAGACGATCTCGACCCCCGCGCCGTGCAGCGCGGCCGCCAGCTCGGCGAGGCCGGACTTGTCATGGACGCTCACGAGGGCCCTGGTGATGGCGATCCTGGTCGCCGGATCAGACATGCGACCTAGTGTCCCAGCCCGGCTCGGGCTCGGAGCGGGAGGCCTATGGCCGAACTGCGATACGGCAAGAAGATTCTGTCCGTTCCGGCGGCTGCGGCGTCATAGTAGACGGACCATCCACCTGGAAAAAGGAGCCCATCCAATGAGACTGACCCGCGCGCGGTCGTTCCTGGCGACGAGCTTGGTTGTACTCGCGGGAGCCGCGACCACCGCCGTCGTGGTAGCCGCACCAGCATCCGCCAAGTCCGCGGCGCCCGCCAGTTCGCACCAGGTGGTGCTGGTGAACTGCAATTCGGGCATGGTGAAGCCGACGCTCTTCGAGCCGGGGTGCATGCCTTCGCAGGAGTTCCTTTCGCATCTGAGCTGGACAAGCTGGAAGTCGACCGCCTTCGGCAGCGGGACCTTTGACATCAACAGCTGCAACCCGACCTGTGCTCAGGGCAAGTTGCTGAAGTTCCCAGTCCTGGTCGTCGCGTGGAAGGCGCAGGCCTGGCCGCACCACGCGGGGCGGCAGTACTTCAGCCGGATGACCGTGATCTTTACCGGCAAGCGCCCGAAGAGCGTGCACACCCCCGCGACGACCCTGACGCTGTCCGCGCATCAGTAGCACTGCCAGCCGCCCGGTCCGGCAGTTCCGCTGGGGACAGCGGTACCCTTGCCGGGCCGGGCGGTACAGCTTCCAGGTACAGACCGCTTGCGCATTGGTGATGAAATAGAATCGAACGCTGCCACCAGCTACCGGGACCCCGGCCAACGGGAGCCCGGTGACCAGGAACCGGAGGAACGGCACTGCCCGCCGAGTCCAGCCAGCAAATCACGCCGGGACCGCAAGACCAGCCCGCCGGCGCGGGCGATCCTGGCAGCGCGGGCGATCCTGGCAGCGCGGGCGATCCTGGCAGCGTGAGCGGATCCCCGCAGGACGCCGTGGCGGACGGTGACAGGCTGGCTGAGGAGTTTGATGGCCGCCCGCGCCCGTTCTTCGCCGATGAATCCGCCGGCTCCCGGCAGCCGGCGCCTGGCCCGCCCTACGGCCAGCCCGGTTCCGGCGGCCCTCTCTACGGCCAGCCCGACCTGCCAGATAACAGCCAGAACGGCACCGCGCCCCTTGGCCAGCCATCGACCCAATCCGGCGGCGGCCAGCCACCGAAGCTGCCATCCCAGCAGCCGGCATGGCAGCGCCGGCCACAACGGCAGCCGCAACGGCGCCAAGCCAGCCCGCCGGATCGTGAGCTCAGGCACCGGGCGGTCGCCTCGCTGGTATTCGGCGCGTTCAGCCTCGTCGCGCTGCTCGGGCTCGGCACCGACCTGCACAAGGGCGTCTACGTGCTGATCTTCAGCGCGGCTGTCGCCGTCGCCGGCTTTGTCATCGGCATCACGGCACTGGTGAAAGCTCGCAAGACGGGCAGCTACCGGCCGAGGTTCGCGGTCGGCGGCATCGTATTCAGCGCGCTCGGCGCACTGGTCTCTGTCCCCGTCCTGGCGACTTACCTCGCATTCCCGACCCAGGTCAGCAACTACGTGAACTGCCTGCACCAAGCGCAGAACTCAAGCGACCAGCAAGCCTGCATGACGAAGTTCTACAAGTCGATCCACTTCAACGCCTCGGCCTCACCGACCTCGATCCAGGCGCCATTGGCCCGCCACGCGGCGCCCAGCGACCTGCCGCGGCGCTATTAGGTTCTCGTCCTTACCGTGGAGGGTTTCCGGGTTCCTGAAGGAGCGTTGTCGCATGAAGGAGGGTTGTCGTCGTATAGTCCGGTCAACTCTCCTAGATGCGGAAACCCTCCTACAGGAACCCGAAAACCCTCCTGCGAGAGCAGCCTCACCCCGAAAGAGCCGCACCCTTGTGACGTTGCTGGCGCGATAGCGCCGCCGCCCCGACATTGCTGGGCCTGACCAGCTTTCGCGCCAGAACCTTACGGCAGCGACGATGGGCCCTTTGAGCGCTTTGGGTGGTTGCCTGCCGCCTGGTCTTCGGCCCACCTGTCGAGGTAGATCACGTGCCCGCCCTCGTCGGGCTCGTCTGACCAGCCAGGAGCCTGGTGGGTAGCCACCGCCTCAGCCGCCTGACCCTGGGCCGGCCGCTGACCCGCCGGCCACTCCAGCCGCTCCAGCCTGACCCGCGTCCCGGTACGCTCGCCTGCGCCGGAGCCAGTGACCAGCGCCCGCGCTGACCGCGGCCGCGATGCCGAGCTCAAGTGCTGCCACGACAGTGACCTGCCACGCTGATGGCCCGACGGCTGACAGGCGGCCGTCGCCAAGCGGACCGCCAGCGAAGGCGGCCAGAAGGCCAAGCACGCCGCCGCACAACACGCCGCCGCAGAATCCCCTGATCGCGGCGCCGTCGACGGTCGCGTGCGGGACGTGCCGGACGATCAGGAGCCCGCCGGTCACCCCCGCCAGGTACGGTATCGAGAGCAGCACGGCCGCGAGCCAACCAGGCACCGAATCGTGCAACCCGGTCGGCAGCGCGGCCAGCAAGGGGAATGAAGGCATCGGGCCCAGCACCGACCCGGTCGGCGCGACGATCGTGCCAGCTCCCACAGCGAATCCCGGGCCGACCATGTACGCGATCGCCCACAGTACCGCGTTGGGCAGGTACGCAAGCTGGGCGATGAGAAGGAGCGCGCTGCCGACTAGACCAGGGCCGAGCCGGTCATACACGGAGCCAAACTGGTGCACATGGTTAGCCAGCGCGACAGCCGTCGTCAGCATGCCCGCGGCGGCTAGCACGGCGAACGAACCAGCGGCCCCGAGCAAGATCGACCGCGCCCGGTCCGACATCAGCGTGCCGACCTTCGCCCAGGGCGCGACCGCGCGGGCGGCACCAAGCCACGCCGCGACGAAGGCGACGGTGAAGCCGGCCAAGATAGCCTGCGGAAATGAAGCCTTGGCTAGCTCGGACCTGCTGACAATCGCGAGCACCCCGGCGATGACCGAGTACGGGACCGCGACGGCCAGCGCAGCTGCCACCACCTGCCCGCCGCCGCTCGCCTGCTGACCGCGTACCACTGCCCTGCCCGCCCAGTAGAGCAGGGTGCCGGGCAGCAGCACGAGCCCGAGCGGCAGCATCCCGATCCGCCCGGCGCCCTGAACTTGCACAGCGACATGGTGGCCGACCAGCCACAGCACGCCAGCGGTCCGCAAGACGCCGCCCAGCCCGAGGCCCGGATGCGGCGCGGCGATCCAGCCAACGAGCGCGAGCATGATCATGGCTGCCAGGCCCGCCCCCGCCGCCGCACCAGCCGCCCGGACGCCAGAAAGCACAAGCGGCCCCGCCAGGCCAGCTCGCACATCATCCGATTGCTCAGGGCCGTCCTGGCCGGCCGACTTGCGGCTACCGGCGAAAGTCGTCACAAGACTCCACATTGGCAACCCCGGCGCCGCAGCACGGGGAGGCGCGCCGCAGGACCCCCCTGCGAGCGGTGTTTGCAACTCAGCGAGCGGTGTTGCGACACAGCGAGCGGTGTTGCGACACAGCGAGCGGTGTTGCGACACAGCGAGCGGTGTTTGCGACACCCTCAGCGCATGAGCTCCCGGACGAGCTGGGCGGTGCCGCTGGGCGTCCTGCCCACCTTGACGCCGACCTTCTCGAGCGCTTCCTTCTTCGCCTGGGCGGTGCCCGCCGAGCCCGAGATGATCGCGCCGGCGTGCCCCATCGTCTTGCCCTCAGGCGCGGTGAACCCGGCCACGTAGGCCACGACCGGCTTGGTCACGCTGGCTTCGATGAACGCCGCGGCGCGTTCCTCGGCGTCGCCGCCGATTTCGCCGATCATCACGATCGCGTCGGTCTCATCGTCATCTTGGAACGCCCGCAGGCAGTCGATGTGCGTTGTCCCGATGATCGGGTCCCCGCCGATCCCTACAGCAGTGGAGAAACCAATATCCCGGAGTTCGTACATCATTTGATAAGTCAGCGTGCCTGACTTGGAGACGAGCCCGATTCGTCCTTGCGTGGTGATGTCGGCCGGGATGATGCCGGCGTTGGATTTGCCTGGCGAGGCGATGCCGGGGCAGTTCGGGCCGACAATACGAGTCGCGCCGCCGAGCTCACCGGCATACGCCCAGAACGCGGCGCTGTCGTGCACGGGGACCCCCTCGGTGATGACGATCACGAGCGGGATCGCCGCGTCGACAGCCTCGGTCACGGCATCCTTGGTACCCGCCGGCGGCACGAACACCACGGAGACGTCGGCACCGGTCTGCGCCATGGCCTCGCCAACCGTGCCGAAGACAGGCACGCTCGTCCCGCCGAGGTCCACGCTCTGCCCGGCCTTGCGCGGGTTGGTGCCGCCGACCACCTTGGTGCCGGCCGCGATCATCCGCGCCCCGTGCTTGCGGCCCTCAGAGCCGGTGATGCCCTGGACGATGACCTTGCTGTCGCTGGTCAGGAAGATCGCCATCTCATGCTCCCGTCGCGGCCAGGCTGGCCAGCTCGGCGGCCCGCCTGGCCGCGTCGTCCATCGTTGCTACCTGCTCGACGACGCCAATGCTGGCCTCGGTCAGGATCTGCCGCCCCTCGGCCGCCTTGTTGCCGTCGAGACGGACCACGATCGGCCGGTCCACCGGCTCGCCGCGATCGCTCAGCATGCCGATCGCGGTGACGATGCCGTTCGCCACGGCATCGCAGGAGGTAATGCCGCCGAAGACGTTCACCAAGACGGATCGGACCGAAGGGTCGGACAAGACTATTTCCAACCCGTTCGCCATGACCTCGGCCGAAGCGCCGCCGCCGATGTCGAGGAAGTTCGCCGGCCGCATGCCGCCGAATTCCTCGCCCGCGTAGGCGACGACGTCGAGCGTCGACATGACCAGGCCGGCGCCGTTGCCGATGATGCCGACTTCGCCTTCGAGCTTGACGTAGTTGAGGTGCTTCTCCTTCGCCCGTGCCTCGATCGGGTCGGCGGCGGCGGGGTCGGCGAAGCGGGCGTGTTCCTGCCGGAAGGCGGCGTTGTCGTCCAGGCTGACCTTGCCGTCGAGCGCCGCGACCCGGCCGTCGGTGGTCAGCGCCATCGGGTTGACCTCGACCAGCGTGGCGTCCTCGTCGGTGAACACCGCCCAGAGCCGGGTCGCGAGCTCGATCGCGCCTTCGGCGGCTTCGGCCGGGATGCGGCCGGCTTTGACGATCTCTTCTGCCTTGGCCCGGTCGACGCCTTTGAGCGGGTCGATGCCGATCCGGGCGATGGCGTCGGGGTTGGTGTGCGCGACTTCCTCGATCTCGACGCCGCCTTCGACCGAGCAGATCGACATGAACTGCCGCCCGGCCCGGTCGACCAGGAACGACAGGTAGTACTCCTGCGCGATGTCATAGGCCTCGGCGATCAGGACCTTGTGCACGGTGTGGCCCTTGATGTCCATGCCGAGGATCGCGCTGGCCTTCTCGTAGGCCTCGTCGGGGTTCTTGGCCAGCTTGACGCCGCCGGCCTTGCCCCGGCCGCCGACCTTGACCTGGGCCTTGACGACCACCATCGGGTGGCCGGCCGTGGCGAAGTCCTCGGCGATGGCCCTGGCCTCATCTGCCGTGTAGGCGACCTTGCCGGCCTGCACCGGCACGCCGTACTCGGCGAAAAGCTCTTTTGCTTCGTGCTCGAACAGATCCACGTCCGCGTCCGTTCCTGACTGGTCTGGTGTGTGCCCGCAGCGCGCCGTCGGCTGTGATGCCCGCGCTGTCTTTTGGGGGTGCGGCGCTGCATGATGCGGCGGCCCGCCAGAGGTGAGCCTAGCGGGCGGAGGATGCGCGGATGGTCAGGCGGTCCGGCTTTCGGCCTTCGCACCGAGGTTCGCATGTACCCAGTCAACGATCTCGTGGGTGCGGGCGCCGGGGGTGAAAATCTTGGCCACGCCCAGTGCCTGAAGTTCCGCGATGTCGGTGTCGGGGATGATGCCGCCGCCGAAGACCATGATGTCGGTCGCGTTCTGCGCCTTCAGCAGCTCAAGGACCTTGGCGAACTGGGTCATGTGGGCGCCGGAGAGTATGGACAGGCCGATCGCGTCCGCGTCCTCCTGCAGGGCGGCGGCCACGATCTGCTCGGGGGTCTGGTGCAGGCCGGTGTAGATGACCTCGACCCCGGCGTCGCGGAGCGCTCGGGCGACGACTTTGGCACCGCGGTCGTGCCCGTCCAGGCCAGGTTTCGCGATGATGACCCGGATATTGCTCATGACTGCCCTTCCGGCTAGCGAACCTCAGACGACCTTACCTGTGGCGCCTGCGTCTGCACGCGTCCGGCCACCGGGCCGTGCGAAGCGCTCCCGCCCATAAGTCGGACCACCGCCCGCGCACGTGGAGAGGTGGCATGGGCGGTGAGCCGTGTGCTAGCCAAGCGGAATGACGGCGACAGTGTCATTTCCTTGATTCGCGACGTACAGGGTCCTGCCGCCTGGCGTTATTGCCAGATCCACCGGCTGGGGGGCAGGGCCGGACCCGTTGCTCACACGGATCGGCGCCCCAACTCTCCCATTCTCGACGTCCACCGGAGCAACAGTGCCTGCGAAGTTTTGTGAGAGATACAAGGTGCGGCCGTCCGGCGACACGACCATGGCGACCGCTCCATGACCTAGTGCGAGGATGCTGTCTCGCATAGCGCGACGCCGGAAGGAGGAGCATTCCCGTCCGCATAGACCACCGAGGTCTGGTCCCCATTGGGCTCGTAGCGATAGCTGACGTTGAAGCTGGGTCGCGGCATCGCGAGGAACGGCCTTGTTAGGCTATAATGCCAGAGCACAATCGGGCGACGCAATCAGCACAGGTTCAATTCCGAAGCATTGGTGACGTAAGGGTGGCAGAGTGGCAACGGGCAGATCGCGTTCGGGTGCAAGAGTATCACCGCGCCTGCACCTGCTTTTGGGCGGAGCTTTCTTCTTTCTGAGCGCTATCCAATTTTCGTTCGCCGTAGTCATCGACGGTGGCGCATTGAACTTGGCAATTGCTTCAGGCTTTCTCTTGCTTGCCATTCTCCATTTCACGTTTGCGCTTGTTAAGCTAAGGTCCAAATGAATTAGTGATAGCGCCATAGTTGAAGGGGCCGCTACCCTCGTAGCCCTGCACGCCGTTCCCGGAGCGCCCGAGTTCGTAGATACAGACTCACATATTAAAGCGAGAAGCCAATCAGCTTAAGCACTGGGGTCGGCTGACGCCGACAGGCTTGCGATTTAGGTCCAACCTAACAGTTAAATCGCCCTGCAGCTTCCCATGCTACGCGGCTAACCATGGACTAGGCGATGATTTGAGTAAATGCCCAGTTATGCGAGCTCAGCGTAACCAATGGCACGTCCTTGTAGTCATATACCGTGCGCCAATGTCCGTAGATATAACCGCTGCCGATTATTGGGAAATGGTAATAGTGAAGCCGAAGTCTATTCTGGAATCCAGATAGTATTACTCCCGTGTTTCCGTACTCGCGATCTATAGCCTTCATTTCCTGTGATAGTAAGAAGGCATAGGATGAAACCGTTCCTATGGCCAGGCTAATAATCCCAGCGAGTTGGTTGGCCAGACTAGCGGCGCCGATGGGAAGGCTTGCCACTCCCAGCCACGACGAGTCATTAGATAGACCGTTTGCCAGACGCTGAGTATCTCTGTGGCTGAGATGCAGATCGATTTCCCTTGTTTCGGTCGCTAGTCCAACATGAATGTCATTCTTGCAAGCTACTCCGAATACAGTATCGAGGCAGAGATGGATTCGCTCATAGAAGCGGAAGGTTGTCCAGCTCTCAGTTTTGACACCTGTCCACCCCCCTAGACCTGTCGGGTCATCATCCTCCACAGGATCACCTGCGGCGTAGCCATAAGGCTGCATTGTTTGCATAACGGCAGGATCGAGTGATATGAATTGCCCGGTTTGCGGGTCATAGTAGCGGCTGATGAGATAGATCAGTCCCGTCTGGTCGGTGTAACCGCCGGCATACCCGAACGGGGTCATCGCGGTAAGGCCGCCGGAAGTAAGCGGGTTGCCCCAGGCGTCGTAACTTGTGGTTCCAATAAGTGCGCCCGATGAATTTACCATGCCGCGAATGGAGCCGAGCGAATCGGAAACGAGATACGTAATTCCACCTGTCGCTAGATTTACTTGCTCCGTTGGCGCTAGGCCTCCCCCATAGACATAGGCGTTGTTCGAATCCAGTATTACTTGCGGAATCTCAGCAGTGTTATTCCACACAAAACTCTGAGATACGGAGCTGACGGTATCACTCACTCGTTGGCCGTTGCCGTCATATACCGCAGTGCTCATGTCGCCAGAACTGCCATCATATGAGGTTAGCTGCTCGGCAGCATTCCAAGCTGCGGACGTCTCCGTTGTGGCGCCCTGGGTGGACGTAAGCTGCTCGCCATCAGCATTGTAGGTGTAGTCGGTGGTAGTACCGCTCAGGACAGATTGTGTGAGTTCCCCAGCCTTGTCGTATTGCCCCGTCGCTCCGTCCGGCAAGGTGGTGAGGTTGGACGAGGCGTCAAATCCGTAGTTCAGCGTCGAGCTTGTGCCGGGTGTCATGGAGGTGGCCCGGCCTTTGGCGTCGTATGTGTAGGCCGCCGGGGAGTTCGACGATGTCGGGGCGTCTGTTTCGCTGAGGACTGTCCCGGCTGGCGCTTCGCTGTAAGTGAAGGATTGCATGGTGGTGGTGCTGTTCTTGAGCGCAATGGCTGATGGGGTGCTGGTCTGGTCGTAGGTGTAGCTGATGGTGTCACCGGTGGTGGCGAGGGTTTCGGAGGACGGCAGGCTGTTGCCGTTGTTGGTAATGGAGATCTGGCGGCCGTTGAAGTCAGTCACGGAGTTCAGAACGTCCTGGGTGTTGTATCCGTAGCTGATGGTGTCGGTTGTGGCCCAGGTCGCTGAGGCGGGCAACGGGTAGGTGATGGAGGACACGTCACCGTCGGGGTCGTAGCCGTACCCGGTGACCTGGCTGACGCCATTGGTGGCCGAAGTTAGCTCTCCGAACGGGTCATAGGCATAACTAGGTGACCCAGTGGCGTCGGTCATAGAGGTTCTGTTACCGTTGGCGTCGTAGCCGTAGGTGACCGAGTGGGCCGACGATGCGGAGTAGGTGACGGTCGCGGTCTTGTTGAGCGGCGTGTAGGTCGAGGTCGTGGTGATGCCGTTCGGGTCGGTGCGGGTTAGCGTGTTGCCCGCCGGATCGTAGGTTCCAGTCGTGGTGGCTCCAGATGGCGCCGCTGTAGTCGCCGGGGTCGTGGTAGATACCAGTTCGCTTGCTGAGTCGTACGAATAGGTGGTCTGGTAGGCGGCTTGCGCTGGATGAGAACTCGGATCGACGGCCCAAGGGGATGATGCTTCGCATGGCGCGACGCCGGAAGGCGGGGCATTCCCGTCCGCGTAAACCACGGAGGTTGTGTCACCGTTAGGGTCGTGACAATAGCTCACGGTGGAAGCCACTGAAGTGCCGGACCCGGTTGTCTCGCTAGCGAGGTTGCCGACGGAGTCGTAGGTATCGCCAGTGACCTGGCTGGGTCCGCCGTTGGCGGTCGGCGGCGCAGTGGTCTTGACGAGGTTGCCGTCACCGTCATAGACATACGTGGTCGTCTCGAAACCGGTCTGCCCCGCTGGGGCGGGCGTGGTCTGCTGGATCTGGTGCCGGTTTCCGTCATAGGTGGTGACAGTGGCGTCCGCCGCCAGGCTGGTGCTGTATCCGGCCGGGTAGGCGGTCGGGCAGGACGCCGGAGTGAGGCTGTTAGCTGCTACCCCGGTCGGGGGAACGGTCTGGACCGTGTTCCCGTCGCCGTCGTAGCAGGTCAGGGCCTGGTTGCCGCTGGGGTCGGTGACGAGCGTGGCCCGGTCCTCGGCATTGTAGGTAGTCGTTGTCGTAAAACTGCGGGCATCCTCGACGGTGGTCTGGTTGCCGTCGGCGTCGTAGCCGTAGGAAGTGATGCGCGGGGTGACGGTGTGCCCGGTGCCTCCGCCTTGGGTGACCGAGGTGATCTGGCTGTCGGCGTTGTAGGCGGTGATCGTGGTGTAGTCGCCCTTGTTCGCGCCAGTCAGGTTCCCGTCCGGGCTAGTCACCGACGTCTGCTCGCCGTCGGAGTCATAGCCGTAGGTGGTAGTGGCCAACTCGGTGCCGTTGCCATCAGGCGTGGAGGAGGAGACCAGATCGCCGGAGGTGTCATAGGCAAGCTGGGTGACGACGCCATCGGGGTTGATCGTGGCGCACGGCAGGCTGGCGGACGGCGGGCTTGCCTGGCAGGTGATGTTGTGACCGCCGAGGGTGACACTGTTGCCGCCGTACAAGGTGTAGCTGGTCTGGCTGTAGGCAGCCGAACTGGAGCCGGGTTCGTAGACGCCGGTCGTGGTGTACAGCTCGTTGCCGTCGGTGTCGTTCAGGGTGTAGGTGACGCCTTCGGGCGGCGCCGTCGCCGGCGGCGTGATCACGCCACCTGGCCCTACTTGGGCTGGGCCGGTCAGGCTCTGACAGCCGGTCCCGGTTGCCTGGGCACTACCGTCGCAGGCGTCGTCGTCGAGACCGTCGTAGGAGGTCGTGGTAGTCGCCATTCCGGTCGGAGTGCTGGCTCCGGCGGGCGCGGTGACCTTGGTGGGCTGGCCGCTGGTGTTGTAGTTCTGGAAAGTGGTCACGTTCCCGTTGCCGTCGGCGGTCCAGGCCGGCAGCAGGGTGCCCCCAGTCAGATCAGGACTCTGGTCGTTTTCCGATACGACAGAGGTCGCGCTAGTGACGGCCTGAGAGGTCAGCGCGCCGGCGGTGTAGCCGTAGCTGGTGATGTTGTGGTCGGGGTCAGTGACCGCGACAAAGCCGGTGCCGGTGGAGTCGTTCATGCACGAACCGGCGACGACGTTGGCACAATAGCTGAAGGTCGTCTGCCAGCCGGCGGGGCTGGTCTGGGAAGTGACCCGGCCTAGTGAGTCGTAGACGTTGACGGTGGCATCGCCAGCGTCCGGCCCCCCGGGCTGGGCGTTCGGGCCGGTTATCGTGAGCAGGTCGTTGTTCAGCAGTGGGTTGCTGGTAGTCCCTTGCCCGTACGTGTAGGAGGTGACCCGCGAGCCTGCTGCCGCCGGGAACGTGGCCGATGTGAGGTGCGCACCCGTATAGGAATAGGCCCAGCGGCGTGCCATCGGGTCCGTGACCGAGGTGACGCGGCCGACGGAGTTGAAGCCCATGACCAAGGCCCGGCCCGACGCGGAGGTGACCGTCTCGCAGGACGTGGCCGCCGCCGGGCAGTTTCCAGTTCCAAGCGCCGGGGTGCTGTAAGCGACGACGAGCGCGTCGCCAGCAGGATCGGATTCGTCGGCGAGCTGGCCGGTCCAGTTGTAGGTGTAAGTGATGCCACCGGGCGCGGGAGTAAAGGCATAGCTGATGCCGGAGACGACGGTCAGCGTCGCTCCCTCGTCCTGGGCAAGCACGCAGTACGCGGTCCCGGCCGACTGGTATCCGGTCGGGCAACTCCCGTTCTTAGGCCAGAAGGTGACCTCAGCGCCACCCGGCTGGGTGATGGTGGTTCCTCCCGGGTACGTGACTCCGGCGATCGTGCTGCCCGGTACCGGGTAGAAGACGCTGGTGCCGTAGCTCGGGTCGGCGGGGATTGTGGAGGTCGTGGTGGCGACTACCTCACGGAGCCTGCTGTTGTTCAGATCGGTAATGTAAAGGTCGCCGGACGGATCGACTGAGATAGCGTCCGGCGAATTCATCCTCGCGCCGGCCGCGGCGCCGCCGTCGCCCTGGTCACCGCTGACTCCGGTCGGGCTGCCTGCGACGGTGTACATGTCGCTGGCCATCATCGACTGGCCCCACTGAGTGCCGGCCGAGGCGGGGATCTCCTGGATTCGGTTGTTCAGCCCGTCGGCGACGTAGACGTTGCCCCAGGCGTCGACGGCCACGCCAGCCGGGCTGGCGAGCAGCGCCGCCGTCGACGGGCCGCCGTCGCCGGAGATTCCCTGGGTGCCTGAGGCGCTGCCAGCGATGGTGTAGATGCCGTACCTCGTCATCTGCTGGCCTTGCTGGATGCCAGTGCTGACCGGTGCTTCCTGAATCCGGTTGTTAGCGGCATCAGCGATGTACAGGTCTCCAGAGCTGTCGGCAGCGACACCGACCGGCTGGGAGAACTCGGCTGACGTCGCAGCTCCGCCGTCACCGGTGTGCCCAGGGGTCCCGTTGCCCGCGACCGTATAGATGTCGCCGGCGGTCGAGGAGGCGCGTCCCCAGGTCTGGCCGCCCGAGGCGAATACTTCCCTGATCCGCTGGTTGCCCGTGTCTGCGATGTAGATGTCGTCCTGCACGTCGACCGCGATCGAATCCGGCCCCTGGAGCTTCGCCGCCGTCGCGACGCCGCCGTCGCCGCCGAACCCGGCCGTCCCTGAGGAGTTGCCAGCCACCGTCGACATGAAGCCGTTGGACGGGGCGACTTCCTGGATCCGGTTGTTGCCCGAGTCGTCGATGTACAGGTTCCCGCTCAAGTCGACCGCCACAGCCGTCGGCCCGCTCAGGAAGCCGTCCGAGGCAATCGCACCATTTCCGGTTGTGCCGCTCAGACCGCTGGAGTTTCCGGCGACGGTGTACACGTCGCCGGCGGTCATGTTGATCCCGTACGTGAATTGGTCAGACGCCGCGATCTCCTGCACCCGGTTGTTCGTGAAGTCGGCAATGAAGACGTCGCCGTCAGCGTCGAAAGCCTCGCCCTGCGGGGAGTTCAGAGCAGCGGTCGCGGCGGGTCCGCCGTCGCCTTCCTGCGGGATCTCCGCGCCGGTACCCGCGTAGGTCGCGATGTTCCCGTTAGACGCCGCGACCTCGCGGATCCGGTTGTTACTGGAGTCCGCGACGTACATATTGAACGACCCGTCCATCGCTACTGCCAGCGGGTCAGTGAGCTTGGCCGAGATCGCCGAGCCGCCGTCACCGGAGAACCCGTCGCTTCCAGTCGCTGATCCGGCGATGGTGTAGATGTCGTTCTGGGTCATCACGATGCCCCACTCCGTATGACCGGTTTTAGCGACCTCTTCGATCCGGTTGTTCCCGGCGTCGGTGACGTACAGTTGCTTGCCGTTATCCGGGAAAACCCCGGTCGGGCCGGACAGCAGCGCCGCGGTCGACCCCACACCGCTCGTGTGCCCGGAAGTTCCTGTCGCAGATCCCGCGACATCGAAGATCTCGTTCGCGGTCATCACGACGCCGTACTGCGTCCCGCCGGCCGTTGGGACCTCAGCGACCCGGTTATTACCGGTGTCGGCGATAAACAGGTCTCCGCCCGAGTCCACCCCGACACCCTCCGGCGCGCTCAAGTGCGACGACGACAGCGCAGTGCCATTTGCCGAGATTCCGGCCGTCCCCGCAGCATTACCGACCACGGTGTAAATGTCGCCGGCCGTGAAAGTGTTACCCCAGGATTCGCCACCGAGCGCGAAAACTTCCTGGACCCGGTTGTTTCCCTCGTCAGCTATATAGATGTCTGACGCGCTGTCTATCGCCAGGCCTACCGGGTCGCTCAGGAAGGCCAGAGTCGCCGCGCCACCATCACCCGAGTGCCCAGCAGCACCGGTCGCATGCCCTGCAAAGATATAGATGTTGTCGGCCGTCATGCCGCCGCCGGTGGTTGCCGGGATTTCCAGTACCCGGTTATTGCCCGAGTCCGCTATATACAGATTCCCGGCAGCATCAGCAGTGATGCCCTGGGGCGCGTTCAGCAGAGCACTGACCGCTGCCGTCCCACTCGGCGAATTACCTGCCTGACCGAACTCGCTGCCCGCGATCGTGTAGATATGGCCGGCCGTCATCGTGATTCCCCACTGCGTGCCCGACGCAAAGGGGATCTCCGATATTTCGTTCGCAGAAGTCTCGGCGATGTAGACGCCAGATGAGTTCGAAAACGCCGATCCGGGGGAACTCACCGTGGCTTGCAGCACTGGACCCAAATTCCCGGTATTCTGCCGCATTCCGTCCAGCGTATAGATGTCAGCTGGAACGGCAGCACTGGTCGATGACACTGACGTAGCCCAGTTATCTGTCCAGCCGTACCCCATCGCGCCAGGGATCGCCGTTCCGGTCTGCTGCTGCGCCAACTGTGCGTCGTAGGTCCGGGTGAATTCCAGGGGCGGCCCGAACGTCGGGATCTTCACATCAGTAGACGACTGGGTGAAATCGCCGTTCTCCGGATTTACCGGATCACCAGCAGACGCTATCGCGGCCGAAAGTCCGCGCGATGCCGCATTTCCGCGTCCGCCGACCATCGACCCAGGCGCGGGTACCCCGCCGGACGCGGGCGCCGCCGCCGCCGGGACAGGTGCCGCCGACCCGGCCAGCACATACGGCTGCCCGCTCAGCCCGGCAGATGCCGTGATCTCCGCCGGAGAAGCCGCGCCGGATGTGGTCACCTGGATCGCCAGGGACGCATACGTCGCCGGCCATGAGTCGAACGTCTCCTGCACCCCACAGGCTGGCGACGACCACTGGGAAAGGCTGAGGCTCGAGTCGGTGAGGCCGTTGAACGCGGGCAGGTCCGCCGCCTCCCAGGAGTTCACTGTCCCTGGCACCGCCGAGCACGACGACGACTCGCCCTGGACCGTGTACCCGCCGCCTTCCACCGACGCCAGCAACGGCACCGCTGTGCCAGCCGCCGCAGTCGAATACTCACAGTTCAGCGACACATAGAGCCCGGTGCCCGAGCCAGAGGCAGCATAGGAAATGCCGTCCGAAATGAGCGAGTCCGCGCCGCTGGTGCCGGCGAACGCCGGCGCGGTGCCCAGCACCGTCACGTTGCCAGTCACCGCCGGGCCCCACGTGCCCGCTGTTGACAGCGCATCTGAAGGCACTGTCGACGCACACGTCCCGTTGCTCGGGTCCCCGATCACGATGGCCGAAAACGCCTTGAACGCGATCGTCGTCAGCGCATCCCACGCCGCCGGGGCATCCACCGTCACTGTGTAGCCGAGCGCGGTCGCTGCCGCCGCCTCCGCGCTGGCCGATCCCCCGTTCACAGAGGTGGACAAGATTCAGCACGGTTCCCGAGCCCGACGCCTTCGCCGGAGCCGCGCCCACCGCCGCGCTCACGACCGTGATCGCCGCCGCGCCAGCGGCCACCGCCGTCACCGGCACCAGATAGGAGGCAACTCCCACCGCCGGGACAACCACCAGCACGGACCCGCGCCGCGCCCACCCCCCAGCGCGCGCGAGCGTTCTGGGCGGCAATAACCGAGAGCCGCCGCAACTCTGGCCCGCTAATCCGGTCACCGATCGAAGCCAGCCCATAACCCATCCTCATCATCGACGACACAAGGCACAATGCCGCGCGCCCGGAAAGACCAGTCGCGGTACACGACGCCATACAGAGCGTCCGACAAAGTCGATCAACCCGACAAGGGTCCAGCCGTGGCAGCAACCTGCCAAGCACACGACTAGACAATAAGGCCACGCTGTGCGCCCCAACCCAGCCCGCGCCACGCGCTGCCCGGTTGGCAGAAGAGTGTCCGGTACCGTTGGGACTTATCAGAATTTTTAAGTTGTTACAGCATCACAATCGGGGCAACCAGATCTTTGGGGAGCAACGTCACAGTGCGATAGTCAAGATGTCAGTGTGAACGATCTGGAGACGACCACCCCACATCCGGCCCTCTACCCCTGCCGATCGCTTGAGACAGAGACTGGGCCGGACGCACGAACTGCTTCGCGTCAGATCACAGAATGCACGGCGGCTACATAGAGCCCCAGAATCGCCAGCGGCAGCGATACCGCTATTCCCCATTTTTCGATTCTCAGAATGCGCTCGCCGATGGCCGGCACCCGCGCGCGGGTACGCACGGTCGCGGCCAGGACGCAGGCCGGCCCGCAGGCCGCGTACGCGAGCCACAGCACCAGCAGGCCGGCGTTGGACTGGCCCGGCTGCGCAAAGGACCAGGCCGTCCCGGCACCGGCATCGACTTCAATCCACAGGCAGCCGGCCAGGAGCGCCGCCAGTAAGGTGATAAGCAGGGCGAACCCGGCTGACCGGAACCGGCGCGGCAAAGTCAACGCGGGTAGTCCCTGCTATGCACTGTCTTTAAGGTAGCCATGCGGCCTTCACAAGGAACGCCGGCCGGGAAGGTCGCGTAGTACGTGTCAAATCCTCGCGAGCCGGAGCCTGAGGTCAGTATTCCGTAGCACCTGCCGTTAGCACCTCGCGCGACCGCCGCCCACGTGAATGAGCTAATCGGATGGACGGATACCACGAAGGGTCCCGGCGAGGCCTCACCCGCGGCCACGTAACGCACCCGCACATGCAGGGCGCGACTGCCCGGTCGCTGCGCGCTCAGGGCTTGCGCCGTCCGGACGATGTAGCCGCCCGCTGGACGGGGAAGGCCGACGAGGCTCAGCGATTCGGGGAACCCTCCGTTCGCGGCGTCCGCCGTGCGCCAGCCTTGCACGCCACCGTAGACCAGGGCGCCCAGAAGAACGGCCACCAGCGCCTCAACCAGCCAGTTCCCGGGCCGAAGATCCCCGAGAGGGCGCCGCCTGACCGATGTGCCCTCTTTTACGCTTGTGCTCACAGGGATACGCCTCCGCCCGACATTTTATGCCAATGGCCGACGCCGTGACCGACGCTCAAGGTGCCCCAAGACCGTGTTCATGGAGGGGGTAGGTAGGGTTTCCGCCTATCCGACTTCTGACGTGGATCAGGAAGCCAGAGCACGACGTCAGCACGGTATCCATTCCGGCGGCGGGTCGTCCCACGAGCCTGCTTGCGGGCCACCGTCCCACCGGCCTAGCAGACGGGTCGTGGTGGCCTTGTCTCGCAGCCATAGTGTCGCTCCGGGAGTCCAGCCGACGAGCATCGTGTAGCCGTCAGCCGCGGGCAGGGCCACGCCGCAGGCGGTCACGGCCGCGCTCACCGTGACATGCACGCCGTCGTAGCTGTCCATGACCTGCTCCCAGTCCGGCAGCCGCCACGGCCCGCGCACGCCTCCCCAGGCCCGCCACTCACCATCATGAGTGCCGGTGACGTCTCGCGGGAACCTTGTGACCAGGTCCTGCCAGTCCCGCGGGCAGGCGATCTCCAGGACCCGGGCCAGCGGATCGATCTCCACCTGCCACACATCTGCCCCGTCCGCGTCGTCCGGCGGCAGGAAGGTGTCGAAGAACTCGAGCAGGCCCGCAGCGGGCAGGGTGCCGACGCTCGGAGTGGTCCACAACTGAGACGCGACAGCGGGCGCGGACCACCACAGGGCGCCGATGGTGACACCAGGGCGCTCAGCGGGCCTGGGCCACCGCAGGCCTTCCTCATTATCGGCCTTCTCGGCAGCCACGCACTCCCGCAGGGCGAGTTCCGCGCCTGGTCCGGTGAGCCTGGGTACGCCGTCCCATTCGACGTACCGCTGACCCGCCAGCTCGACCGGGTCTCCCAGCCGCGGGAACCCGGCGAGGCCAGCAGCGCCCTGGCCACCGGCTGCAGCTCGTCCGCTGCCATGGCGGTCAGGCCCCAGATCCGCTCGCTGTCGCCAGTAAAACCGAACCCTGACGCCAGGCCCGCGACATCAGCCAGCAATTCCGCTTCGCCAATGCCGGCCAGTTCTTCCCGCCAACTCCGCACGCGACAGCGAGTTGTACCTTTCTGCGGGCCGATGCGGGGGGTACGTCCTGCCATCGCTCAAGCCCGCCACCTGGTCGGCTCAGGCGAGCCTGACCGGCTGGCGGACCCAGGTTCAGCCCCTGCGCTAGCCCTTCCGTGAACGAACTGGCGGGACCCCAGCCCACATACAGCGCCACCAACTCCCGGCCCAAGGGCGAAACCAGCAGCGTCTCAGCCTGGTGAGCACTCAACCGAGATCCTCTCAGCTCTATCTGACGATGAGTCCAGCCGGCGACCTTGAGCCCATCAGAGTTCCCCCGACATCCTCCTACGACGGCGGATGCAATGGCGAATTGGTCCAGCAGTTGTCCGCAGTCCACCTGGGACCCCCATAGTAAGCCGTGGGAGCTCCAGCAGGGGCCCAGTAATCCACTCCCTCCTCTTCCACCTTGACATTTCCCTCACCATAGAAAGTGGAATTTACGCCGGACTCTTTCTTGCATACCTTAATCGTGTGCAGATTCCAGAACTGGTACGTTCCGGCCTTCTTCCCCTTAACCCATTTGCAGTCCGTTTTCCCTGGGTGATTGGAATCACATCTTCCCGACGCCTGCCAGTAGTCCGTGAACTCGCCCACCTTATTGAGGTGCACGTTGATGATCGCGTGCTCGGGTTTGGCCGTGCAGCCGACGATGCCCACCTTGGCCTTCACGGCAGTATTGGCCGGGTACCCGGACTTCGTCGCGTAGTGCGCCCTGTCAACTTCTATTGAGCAATCATATTTATCGGGAACGCGCTCGGTATCCAGGCCTGTAGGATCGACATTATCTATCGGGTCATCTTCCGCGTATGAGTAGGACGCCAGCGTGTCCGAAAGATCGGGATCGACGGAGACGAACTGCGCGGTCGCCGGATCGTAGTAACGATGATCTAGGTAAATCAGGCCGCTAGGATCGGTAAATCCTCCGGCAAAACCGAACGGAGTTGTCGCGGTCAATCCGCCAGTTGTAAGCGGGTTACCCCAGGCGTCATAGCTTGTGGTACCGGCGAGCGATCCTGAGGAGTTGACGGCGCCACGTACCGAGCCGAGCCCATCGGCAACAAGGTAAGTTATCGTTCCAGACGACAGGCCGACTTGCTCGGCGGGCGCAGTGCCGCCAGCGTAGATATACGCGCGCGCGGAGTCCATGATCAGCTGCGGGGTCGCGGCGACGGCATTCCAGGTGTACTGCTGGGTTGCGGCGCCGGTCGTGGAAGCGGTACGGATGGCGTCGCCGTCATAGGTCAAGCCGGTCATGCTGCCGGCGGCGTCGCTGTAAGCGGTGAGTTCCCCGGCTCCGTTCCAGGCGCCGGAAGCGAGGGTCGAGGTGCCTTGATGCTCGCTCAGCCGCTGGCCGTCCGCGTCGTAGGAGTAAGTCGTCGTAGTGCCGGCCAATGTGGAGGAGACGAGTTCCTCGTCCTTGTCGTAGCCGGAACTGGCGTCGGCCCCGCTGGGCAAGGTAGTCGGGCTGGATGAGGCATCGAATGCGTAATTCAAAGTGGAGTTGCTGCCTGGTGTCATTGACGTGACCCGGCCCTTGGCATCGTAGGTGTAGACGGCTGGCGACAGCGACGATGACGGGGTGTCGGTTTCGGTGAGGATATTTCCGGCCGGGGCATCGGAGTAGGTAAATGACTGCAGAGTCGTCGTGCTGTTCTTGAGCTTGATGAGCGACGACACGTCGGTGTTGTCATAGGTCGTATCGATGAGGTCGCCAGTCGTGCCGAGGGCCAGCGAGTCAGGAAGCCCGTCGGCGGTGTCGCCTATCGAGATCCGGTTACCATTGAAGTCGGTAGCGGATAGATAGAGGTCAGCATTATCGACCGTGTAGCTCACCGTGTCCGATGTGGCCCAGGTCGCCGTAGCAGGCAGCGGATAAGTGATTGAGTCCACTTCGCCATCCGCGTTGTATCCGTAACCGGTGTTCTGGCTCGCTCCGTTGGTTGCCGAGGTGAGTTCGCCAAACGAGTCATAGGAGTAGCTGGATGATCCGGTCGCGTCGATCATCGCGGTCTTGCTGCCGTTGGCGTCATAGGTGTAGCTGACCGAATGGGCTGAAGACCCCGAATAGCTGATCGTCGCGAGCTGGTTCAGCGGGGTGAAGGTCTGGGTCGTTGTGACACCATTGGGATCCGCGGAGGTGAGCCTGTTCCCCGCCGCGTCGTAGGCGGAGGTTGTCGTGGCACCGGCAGGCGCGGCTGTGGTGGCCGGGGTAGTCGTCGAGACCTGCTCGCCGACGGAGTCGTAGCCGTAGGTGGTCTGGTAGGCCGCCTGCGTTGGATGCGGCGAGGATGAGATGACCCACGGCGACGCCGTTTCGCAGGCCGCGATCCCCGAAGTATTGCCATCCGCGTATACGGCCGAGGTTTCATCGCCGTTGGGGTCGTAGCAACTGCTGGTCGTAGCCGCCGCCGAAGTCCCGGAACCGGTAGTCACGGAAGAGAGCTCATCGGCTCCGTTGTAGTGGCTCGTCGTGACCTGGGCCGAGCCACCGACGGAAGTCGGCGGGGCCGTGGTCGTCAGAATATTGCCGTTACCGTCATAGGTATAGGACGTGGTCTCGAATCCGGTGAGTCCGGCCGGCGCGGGGGTTGTCATCGCGGTTTGATTGCCCTGCGCATCAAAGGTGTAGGTGGTCGCGTCTGCCGCCAGCCGGTCACCGTAGTCAGCCGGATAGCTAGTCGGGCACGAGCCCGATGTCAGCGTGTTCGCGGCCACCCCAACCGGAGGGACGGTCTGCGCAACGTTGCCGTCACCGTCGTAGCAGGTCAGCGTCGCGTTGCCATCGGGGTCGGTGACTACCGTGGCGTTGTCATCGGCGTTGTACGTAGTGGTAGTGGTGAAACCCCTGGCGCTTTCGTCCGTGGTCTGATTGCCGTCGGCGTCGTAGCCGAAGTGCGTGACCCGGGCGGTGACGGTGTGGCCTGAGCCGTCACCCTGGCTGACGGTGATCTGATCGCCGTCGTTGCTGAAGGCGGTGACAGTGGTGTAGTTCCCGGCGTTCGCGCCGGTCAGGTTCCCGTCCGGCGCTGTCTGCGAGGTCTGCTCGCCGTCGCTGTCATAGCCGTAGGTCGTGGTCGCCAGTTCGGTTCCGTTGCCGTCAGGTGTGGACATCGAGGTGAGGTCGCCTTGGGAGTTGTAAGCGAGTTGCGTCACGACGCCGTCGGCGTTGATGGCCGCACAAGGCAGTGAAGCCGACGGTGGCGTAGCCCCGCAGGTGATGTGGCTGGCGCCCAAGGTGATGCTATTGCCCGAGTAAAGCGCGTAGGTCGTCCGCGAGTAGGAGGCCGTCACGCCTCCTGGCGGGTAGACCCCGGTGGTGCTGTACAGCTCGTTGCCGTCGTGATCGTACAACGTCCAGGTCAGGCCCTGCGGCGGCGCAGACGACGGCGGTGAGATGATCCCGCCAGCGGCCACCGGCGATGGTCCCGGGCTAGCGGCACAGGTCGTGGTCGCTTCAGCCGTTGACGAGCAATTCGACTCGTTCAGCGCGACAGACGCCTCCGTTGTCGTGGCGGTCTGCGTGCCTACGCCGTCAGGGCCGGTCGCGGAAGTCGGGTTGCCATTGCTGTCGTAGGCGGTGGTGGTGACGTTGCCGTTGCCATCCACCTCGGCGGTGTCGAGCTGGGTATCGGCGCTGGTACCGGTCGAGGACTGGTCCGGCGCGAATGCCTGCGACGACGTCAGGGCAGTGCCGCCGGAGAGATCAGCCTGGCCGACCAGCGATCCGAGTGAGTAGTCGTCGACGGTCGTGTTGCCGTCAGGGTCGATCACCGTCGTTGAGCCGGTGCCCGTCGCGGTGTTCATGCAGTCACCGTCGCTCGCGCTGACGCAGTAGTTGAACGACGTGACGTTGCCCATCGGGTCGGCCTGGCTGGTCACCCGGCCGAACTGGTCGTAGACGTTGACGGTGTCATCACCGGCGTCGGGGCCACCGGGCTGCGCGTTCGGCTGGGTGATGGTGAGCAGGTCGTTGGCGAGTTGGGGGTTGCCGGTCGAGCCGGCGCCGAACGTATAGCTCGTCTTGTTGCCCAGCGGGTCGGTGGCCGAGGTCAGGTCAGAGCCGCTATAGGCGTAGGTCCACTCCCGGCCCATCGGATCGGTAACCGAGGTGACCAGGTTGGATGAGTTGTACCCGATGGTGAGCGCCCGGCCTGAGGCCGACGTGACCGTCTCGCACCAGTGCGCCGTTGCCGGGCAGTTCCCGGCACCCGGTGCCGGGCTGGCGTAGGTGATGGACAAGCTGTCGCCTGCGGCGTCGGTCTCGCTGGTGACTGGTCCGGCGGAGCCGTAGGTGAACGTGTCGCCGGGACCAGGCGAGTAGGTGTAGATGCCGCCGCCGCCCGAGGAGAAGGACAACGTCGCGGACACGTTCTCGGGGAGGGTGCAATAGCCTCCCGAGCCAGCCGCCACGTAAGGTGCCGTGCACGTACTCCCCGACTTCGGATAGAAAGTCACCTGCGAACCATCGGCCTGGTTCACGGTCACGCCGCCAGCAGCGGGGCTCACCCCGAACGGGGAGCCGATGGCGGCCACGGCTTCGTCGACATCGTTGTTGACCTGGTCAGCAAGGAAAAGGTCGCCCGACGGATCGACCGCGACGTCATAGAGGAAACCGAAGAGGGCACTCGTCGACGGCCCGCCCTCACCGCCGCTGCCGAAGGCCCCGGCTGAGCTGCCCGCCACCGTGTAGATGTCGCCAGCGGTCATGGCCTGGCCCCATTGGGTTCCGTTACCTCCGGCCAGCTCCTGCACGCGGTTGTTGAACGAGTCAGCGATGTAGAGGTCGCCGGAGGAGTCGATCGCGACATCGGCCGGGAAGTCAAGCAGGGCCGCCGACGCCGGGCCGTCGTCGCCGGTAGCGCCCGTCGAGCCTGCCGTACCCGCGATCGTGTACATGTCGCCAGCGGTCATCAACTGTGCCCAGTGAGTACCCGTAGTGGCGGGGACCTCCTGCACCCTCTCGTTGGCCGAGTCGGAGATGTAGAGGTCACCGGCCGCGTCGACGGTGACGCCGCTCGGATTCTGGAGCTTCGCGGAGGTGGCCGCGCCGCCGTCACCAGTACTGCCGCTGACCCCGGTAGCGGACCCGGCCACGGTGTACATGTCCCCGGCCGTCTTGCCGCCGCCGGTTGTCGCCGGAACTTCCTGGACCCGGTTGTTGGTCTGATCAGCTATGAACAGATCGCCCTGAGAATCGACCGCGATGCCGAACGGCACGTCCAGCAGCGCCGAGGTGGCCGCTCCTCCGTCACCGGAGATCCCTGCGGCCCCTGTCGCGCTGCCCGCCACCGTGTACATGTCCCCGGCCGTCTTGCCACCGCCGGTCACGCCGGGGACTTCCTGAATGCGGTTGTTGTTGGCATCGTCGATAAACAAGTCACCTGACGCATCCACCGCTACCGACAGCGGGTTGTCCAGTAGCGCCGACGTGGCGGCGCCGCCATCACCGGACAGACCAGACGCGCCGTCAGCCGAACCCGCGACGGTGTACACGGCACCGGCCGCCATCGAAATGCCGAACTGCGTGTGATTCGACGCGGCGACCTCTTGCACCCGGTTGTTTCCCGCGTCGGCGATGAAGATGTCGCCCTGCGCGTCGGCGGCGGACCCGCGCGGCTGGTTGAGACCGGCGGTCGTTGCCGGAGCGCCGTTGCCGACAGTCGTCAGCGATTTCCCGTTTCCGGCGTACTCGCTGATGTCCGAGGTCGAAGCGCTCACCTCGCGAATCCGGTTGTTTCCCGAGTCGGCGACAAAGAGGTTGAACGAGCCATCGAGCGCGAGCCCGAGCGGGCTATTCAGTTTCGCGGAGGTCGACAGCCCGCCGTCGCCCGAGAAGCCCTGGCTGCCAGTGCCGGCGATCGTGTAGATGGCGTTCGGGGCCATCGAGATGCCCCACTCGGTGTGCAGCGACCTCGCGAGCTCCTCGATCCGGTTGTCACCGAGATCGGTGATATACAGCTGTGTCCCGTTGTCGGCCGTCACGGCGTTGGGCTGATTCAGCAGCGAACTGGTGTCGACGGTGCCGTTCGCGGAGTGCCCGGAGGAGCCGGTCGGGCTGCCCGCCACGGTGTACATGTCCCACTGGGTAAACGACGGGGTAATGCCCCACTGGGCTCCTGATGCCACGGGTACTTCCTGAATCCGGTTATTACCCGTGTCCGCGATGTACAGGTCGCCAGCCGAGCTGAACGAGATGGAGTCCGGGCCGTTCAGCAGCGCGGACGCGGCCGCGCCGCCGTCGCCCGAGGTTCCGGCCGTGCCGGCTGCGCTTCCCGCCACGGTGTAGATGTCGAAGGCGGTCATCGACTGGTTCCATTGGGTACCGGCCGCGGCGGGCACTTCCTGAATCCGGCTGTTCTCCGAGTCGGCGATGTAGATGTCAGCATTCGCGTGTCCCGTCGACACGCCCCACGGCTGGTCGAGGAACGCGTCATCAGCCTCGCCGCCGTTACCCGTGTGACCAGGCGCACCCGATCCGTGCCCGGCGATCGTGTAGATGTCGTTCACGGTCATCGTGCCGAATCCGCGATTTTGACCCGAGACCACCGGGACCTCAAGCACCCGGTTATTGCCGGTATCGGCGATGTACAGGTTTCCTGATCCGTCTACCGCCACGCCCTCGGGTGCGTTGAGCAGAGAGCTTGAGATCGACGTGCCATTGGTCGATCGTCCGGCCACGCCGGCAGGACTTCCAGCGATCACATACGTGTCGCCACCTGTCATCGGGATTCCGAACTGAGTCCCACCTGTTCCTGGAACCTCAAGTATCCGGTTCTGCGACGAGTCGGCGATATAGGTATTGCCGCCGACTATGACGATCGCACCAGGTTGCTGAATGGGCACCCCAGTAGGAGATCCGCCGTTGCCGTTGTCGGATCGCGTCCCGTCGATCGTGTACACCTCACCAGGCACCGGCTCGCCTGTCACCAGCGAACTGTCCCAATTGTCGGTCCATCCGAACCCCATCGATCCGGGCGCTCCGACCTGAACCGGCGTGCCAGCTACCGTCTCCTGACGCGCCAGTACGGCGTCATAGCTGCGCGTGAAATCAAGCGAAGGGCCGAAGGTCGGAATCGATAGATCGGTGTTCGACTGGGTGAAGTCGCCATTCTCGGTGTCCACCGGATCGCCGGCGGTATCGGCAGCCACCCCAGGCGCAGCGCCGTTCGATGCGCCGAAAGCGGCTCCCGGCGGCGACTGCCCGCCCGTGGAAGGCGACAGCGCCAGCGTGGCCGGCACCACTGTGCCGCTCAAGATGAACGGCTGGCCCGTCGTCGCGTCCGACGCGGTGAAGGATGCCGGAGTTGCTCCCGCGTCGTAGGCAAGCCCCGTCACCCCGCCCGACCAGGTATTGAAGGTCTCCTGCATAGCACACGCGGGCGATGACCACGGCCCGATCGTCGTGCCAGCCAGGCCCATGAACGGCGAGTCTGCCAGCGCCTGCGACGCGTTCACCGATCCGCTGTTCGACGGGCAACTCGTGCCCCGCCCGGTCACCGCGAACCCGCCGCCAGCCACGCCCGCCAGCAAAGGCACAGCCGTCCCGGCCGATACCGACCGGTACTCACAGTTCAACGACACGTACAAGCCTGTGTCGGCGGATGGCCCGGACACTGTCCAGGTGATCCCATCATCCAGCAGCGTGGCGCCCGCCGAGCCGGCCAGCACAGGCGCCGTGCCCAGCACTGACACATTGCCATCTACCGCCGGACCCCAGTCCGCCGCATAGGTCAGGGCGTCAGCTGGCACCGTCGACGAGCACGTCGACGAGGTCGACGGATCGCCGATGAGGATCGCCGTGAATCCGCCGAAATATGCGATCATCTGCGCCTGGGTCATGCCGCTCAGGGCGGTCGCTGAGAACATCGTCACCGTGCACCCCAGCGCCGTTGCCTCTGCCGCCTCGGCCGACGACGAGCCGCCATTCACGCTATTAGGGAAGACCAGCACCGAGCCCGTACAGGTCGTCGAAGCCCTGGCCGGCGCGGAGCTTGCCGCTACGCTCGCCACCGTCAAGGCCGCGGCACCTCCGACCGCGGATGCTACGGGCAGGACGCCCCCGCCAAGTGCCATGACCGGCGATACCAGTACCGCAAGCGCGCGACGAGCCCGGCGCCCTGTCCGCGATTCAGGCCCCGCCCATCGGCCATCCCCGCCACCCGACTTAATACCTGACTGCCACCGGCGCATGACACGTCCCTCGACTCAGAGCGGCAAAAACGGCCCTGCGGCCAACCCGAATTACCAAGAAGGGCTCGCACACAGTCCGCTCCCGAGCGTCTGCTGCGGTGCATCGTCGATCAAGCCGAACGGCTGGCAACAAGATGCCAAACACGGACATAAGCCCTGGCAGGAAGATGCCACTAAGTTCGCAAAGACTCACCACACTAGGACTTATCAGAACTTTTAAGTTGCTATAGCATCACATCCGGAGGAGGGCGCCCTGGCCTTAGGGGCAGCCAAGAATGTCGCGATGCGATCGTCAAGATGTCAGCGTTTGCAATCCGGACATCACGTTGGATTCACCCGCAGATGACTCTCCAGCACCAGAAGACGCCGATCCGCTGAAAGCCAGCCTGGCCCTTGCGAGCCAGACGACCAGCGAGTTGCTGATCTCGCCGCTGACGGCACAATCCTTCGTACCCAACTGGCCCGCCTTGACCGTGAGCGCCCTGCCGCCCGGGACAACCGTGAAGATCCTTTACCATCAGGACGATCTTCACGATGACCCGGTGCTCGCCGCCTTCGCTCACCGGATCAGCTCAAGCGTGCTCGTGAGGGCGACCTGCTCCCGCCTTCCGGACATGGTAATCAGCGACCGCCAGTCAGCGATCGTTTTTGCCAGCTCAGAGGCCCTGGCCGCGGATTCGCTCCAGACTGAGCAGCCTGACGCCATTTCAATCCTGACTGTCCTGTTCGATCAGGCCTGGGACACCGCGACTCCGCTCGCGCCGAACCTCGAACCGCACGCCCCAAAGGGCCGACGCGAACTGCTCGAGCCCGAACTCAAGCTACTCAAGCTGCTCGCGGCGGGCGTTACCGACGAAACCGCGGCCCGGCACCTTGGCGTCTCACTCCGGACGGCCCGACGACACATGGCTACCTTGATGAGCCGGCTTGCCGCCACCAGTCGCTTTCAGGCCGGTGTCGAGGCTGTCAAGCGCGGCTGGATCACCTAGGACAGGCCGTCGCCACCATCGCCGCCAGCGTTCCTCACTCCGAAGTGTATGTAAAATGCATACATGACGATGATCCAGATCAAGGATGTCCCGGAGACAGTTGCCGAGGAGTACCGGAGGCGCGCAGCCCAGGCTGGGCAGTCACTGCAGAAATATATGCGGGACAAGCTCATCAGGGACGCCGCGCACCAGCCCATGGCGGAGATCCTGGACAGCGCACGGCGCAGGCTAGCGACGTCTGGATCAGCCGTCACTCACGCCGACGTCATCGACGCCATAGCGCAGGCGCGGGCCGAAAACGGCGGGGATGGCGCTGATCTGTGACGTCCTACGTGGTGGACGCATCGCTGCTTGTCGATGCGCTGACGAATCCTGATCCCATCGGGCAGCGGGCCGCCGACGCGCTCACCATGCCCTCTAGCGACGAGCTGGCCTCACCCGCAGTTGTCGACCTTGAGGTGGTCTCCGCACTTCGCGGCCTCGTTCTTGGGCACAAGATCCACGTATTGGCAGCGCGAGCTGCGCTGGCTGACCTCATTCACATGCCCATTGAGCGCATCACGATGACCGACTTGCTGGAACGTGTCTGGGACCTCAGAGCGAACGCCACAGCATACGACGCGTCCTACATTGCTCTCGCTGAGACCTTTGGTGCCACGCTGCTCACGACGGACGAGAAATTCGAAGGCATACCGGGCCGGCGTTGCCAGATCATGATCATCAGCGATTCCAAAAACCGCATCGTCTAGCACGTTTGCTCTGGTACCTCAGATCCACCCCGAGAACCACATCCGGGACAGCCAGGAACTGTACGGGATGGCCTGGGCGGCGACTACGGGGTACAGGTAAGCAAAGTTGGCAAGCACTAGCAGCATGTAGGCACCGCAGATCACGGCGCCAACGGCGCGGCGGGTCGGGTCGGCTCGGACCGGACCGATCACCAGGCCGAGGCACAAGGTGATGGCGATGATCAAGAACGGCTCGAAGACCACGGCGTAGTAATAAAACTCGGTCCGGTGGTCATGCCAGTAGAACCAGATCCACGGCAGCCAGCCAGCCGCGACACCTACGAGAACCGAGCCCGAGCGCCAGTCGCGGCGGGCCACCCACCAGACCGCGCATGCCAGCAGCGCGACTGCGGCCGCCCACCAGATCGCGGGCGTTCCGATCGCCAGCACTTCCTGTTCGGTGGTTCCCTGGCTGCCGCATTGGACGTGAGCAGGCAGGCAGTTCGAGTAAAACGAGATCGGCCTGGCCAAGAGCAGCCAGCCGAGCGGGTTCGACTTATAGGACTGGCCGGCGTGCAGGCCGAGGCCGAAGCTGAGCATGGACTTCTGGTACTGGAGCCAGGCGATGACTGTCGAAGCCGGATGACCGCCGTTCAAAGCCGTGCCGTTGCGATCGTAGCCGTAGGTCGTGGCGAACCAGCCGCTCCAAGACGCGATGTAGGCGACGGCCGGGGCAGCGCCGAACCAGACCGGCAGCCACGGCCCGTCACCGCGGACCACACCGCGCAGGCGGGGCTCGAATCCGGCCGCCCGGCGTGCACCCAGGTCCCAGGCCACCACCAGCGCCGCGAACGCGGGGATATACCAGACACCATTCCACTTGGTCGCGCAGGCGCAGCCCAGGCACACACCCGCCAGCACGAGCAGCCAGCGGATTCCCAGCCGCGGCCCGCCGGTTGACCCGGCCCCGGCCTCGCCCCCGGCCTCGGCCGGGGCCGCTGACGCGAGCCGGCTCCTGGTTCGGTCACGGTCGATCACGATCAGGCCGAACGCGGCCAATATCCAGAACATGACGAAAATGTCCAAGATCGCGGTCCGGCTCAGCACGAACTCCAGTCCGTCCAGGGCCATCAGCAGCCCCGCGACGCAGCCTAGCAAGGTCGAGCGAGTCATCCGGCGCGCGATTCGAGCGGTCATCAAGATGGCCAGCGAGCCGACCACGGCCACCATGAACCGCCAGCCGAACGGCGTCAGCCCGAACAGCCACTCCCCGACCGCGATCATCATCTTGCCAAGCGGAGGGTGAGCCACGTACTCAGCCTGAGTGCCCGTCAGGATCTGCGTGCTGCCCCGCGCGAGCAACGCGTTGACGTTGCTGACGTGGCTGATCTCCACGCCATGCCGCAAGATCCCGTAGGCGTCAGGTACGTAATAAGTCTCGTCGAAAGTCACGGCATGCGGCACGCTCAGCCGGTCGAAACGCAAGAAGGCACCGAACACCGCCACCAGCAGTGGCCCAGCCCACCCCCAGAGCGCACCGCCAGGCATCGGCGGCACCAGCCGGAGGCTCAGCGCCGACTGACGCAGGCCCTTAGTTCTGTCGAGTGCCGCGTTGACTCTTGCCGAGATCAAAGCCTCTCCTGTCAGGGAACAACTTCAAGGCAGGTTGTGCTTGCGAACAGGCGGCACATGTCCTCTTTAACCCGTAATGACGCTTTTCGGGTGCTCCTAATGAGAGAGTATGCCATGCCGTCCAGTGTCGCTGCTTGCCGCGATGACCCACTCTAAGACAGGATGATCTTGACGACGTTCTCCGTCTTTAAAGCCATTGCTGTTCAAGCGCGGCTGGATCACATGGCGACGATTGCCGCCCTTCACCGCAGATCCGAGAAGCAATATCGGTCAGAGTTTTTCAACCGGCGCATAGCGGAGCAGGAGGTGCTTGATGCCGTATTCGTCACCGAAGTCGACCTTAGCCTCGGGGTCGTCTCCGCGACCCTCGACGGACAGCACCCGGCCGAGGCCGTAGCTGTCGTGGTTGACCAGGTCGCCTGGCTCAAGGGAGGGCACAGGCCGGTTGCCGGCGGCCATCACGCCCGGCCGCCTGGACAGCCGCTCGGATGCGGGCGACATCATGGACATCGCCGCCGAGGCGTCGCGGCGCCAGTCGATCAGCTCGGCGGGGATCTCGGTCAGGAACCTGGACTGCTTGTGATACGCGGGCCGGCCCCACCACGCGCGCGCCACGGCCCGGGTCAGGTAGAGGCGCTGCCTGGCCCTGGTGATGCCGACATAGGCCAGACGACGCTCCTCCTCAAGCTCGCGGTCGTCGTTGATCGAGCGCTCGTGCGGAAAGACGTTCTCCTCCATGCCGGTCAGGAACACGACAGGAAATTCGAGCCCCTTGGCGGTGTGCAGCGTCATCAGCGTGACCATGCCGCCATGATCTGTGCCCTCGGGGATCTCGTCGGCGTCGGCCACAAGCGAGACCTGCTCTAGGAAAGCGGCCAGGCCGCCGCCGACGTTCTTGTCGAACTCGCGCGCCACCGATACCAGCTCGTTGACGTTCTCGGCCCGGCCCGCGTCCTGCAGATCGCTCGACGCCTCAAGGTCACCGATATAGCCAGTCCGGTCCAGGATCGCCTCGGCGATATCGCCCACGGGCGCGCCTTCCTGCGCGGCTTCCCTGAACTCGGCGATCATCTCGTTAAAGCCCTCGATCGCCTTGCCCGATCTGGTCGGCAGCTCTCTGACCTCGGATGGCCGTGACAAAGCTTCGGAGAAACTAATCCTGTTCCGTGCCGCGTGCGAGGTGACGTACTCAAGCGCTCGGTCGCCGATGCCGCGGCGTGGCACGTTGATAACCCGGCGCAGCGAGATCTCATCTTGCGGGTTAGCGATCAGGCGCAGGTAGGCGAGCAGGTCGCGGACCTCACGCCGCTCGTAGAACCGCACGCCCCCGACCACCTTGTACGGCAGGCCCGCCCTGATGAAGACCTCTTCAAAGACCCGGGACTGGGCGTTCGTGCGATAGAAGACGGCGACATCGCCCGGAGTGGCGTCGCCCGCGTCGGTGAGCTTGTCGACCTCCTCGGTGACGAACGCGGCCTCGTCGTGCTCACTGTCGGCGACATAGCCGACGATCAGCGGACCGTCGCCCGCGTCCGACCACAGGTTCTTCGGCATCCGGCCTGAGTTGCGGGCGACGACGGCGTTCGCCGCGGCCAGGATGTTTTGCGTGGAGCGGTAGTTCTGCTCGAGCATGATGACCGTAGCCCCGGGGAAATCATGCTCGAACTCCGTGATGTTACGGATCGTTGCCCCGCGAAAGGCGTAGATCGACTGGTCGGCATCACCGACCACGCACAGCTCGCCTGGCGGCAGATAGTCATCGCCGCCGAGGTGGCTCGCCTGACCGCCGCCGACAAGCTCCCTGATCAGTACATACTGCGCGTGGTTAGTGTCCTGGTATTCGTCGACAAGCACCTGGCGGAACTTGCGGCGGTAATACGTCGCCATGTCAGGGAACGCCTGCAGCAGGTTAACCGTGACCATGATCAGGTCGTCGAAGTCCATCGAGCCAGCCGCGATCAGCCGGCGCTGGTACTCGCCGTACGCCTCGGCCAGTGCCTTGTCCCGGTAGCCGCTCGCCTCCGCCGCGCAAGCCTCGAAATCGGTCAGCTCGTTTTTGAGCCCTGACACCCGGTGAGCCATCGCCTTAGGCGGGTGGTACTTCGGGTCAAGTTCAAGCTCGCGGCAGACCAGGGCCATCAGCCGCTCGGAGTCGGCCGAGTCGTAGATGGTGAACGACGACGGGTACCCGAATCGGTGACCCTCCCGGCGCAAGATCCTGACGCATGCCGAGTGGAACGTGAGCAGCCACATGCCACGCGCCTGCGCACCGGCCAGCATGCGAGCGCGGGCGGCCATCTCGCCCGCTGCCTTGTTAGTGAAGGTAATCGCGAGGATCTCGGACGGCGCGACCTGACGCTCAGCGACGAGGTAACCGATCCGGTGCGTGAGCACGCGCGTCTTGCCCGACCCGGCTCCCGCCACGATCAGCAGCGGGCTGCCCTGATGCAGCACGGCAGCACGCTGCTGCGGGTTAAGTCCGTCAAGTAGGGAATCAGCCGCCATCATCGTCACTCGCCCACCCTAGGCTCTCGCACCGACACCATGGGCGTCCTCCGCCGGTTCACGCCGTCTAGCGCCGCCAGGGACCGGCGACCAGTGCCGACGGGACGATCTCGAACGGAAACGGGCGCATGGGCTTGAACACCTCATCTCCGGTCACCTCCGCGAGCTGCCGGTAAACGCCTCTTCGCAGATCGAACGCGGTGACGCTGGGCTTGTCCAGGTCCGGTTTGACGATCCAGTACGAGGCGATGCCAAATTTGGCATAGACATCGCTCTTGCGGTTCCGGTCGTAGAAAGCCGTCGAAGGCGACGCGACCTCAATAGCTATCAATGGCGGCTTAACGATAGATTTGTCATCGATGTTGATATCGCGAAGTCTGACGACAACGACGTCTGGAATCCGATACTGGATCATGGTTATCTCGACTCCAGGGCCACCAAGTACCAGGCAGCCTGGCGTTACTTGTGATGTGAGAGTCGTGATCAGTCGCGTTACCACTAGCTGGTGATCGATTGCTGGCGCCGGGGACACGACGAGGACCCCGTCATCGAGTTCGTATCTCTTGCCGTCGTCCGGCAACAGACCGAGATCCTCGACGGTCAGCGGCCGGTCGGCCGGCAACTCGTCCAGCAGGCCCGGCTTCTCGGCGGTCATGGCAACCATGGTGCCTCCTTAAGGTCATACCTGCCACCCTGTCAAGCCCCGCCTACGCTGCGCCTGACCAAAATCCGGCTTGTGGAAAGACGCACCCGCAACCGTCAACCCGGTGGATGACGCAGGGGCCGAGCATTCCACGCCGACCGCGGCCCACCGCGCCCGACTGCGCCCGGCCTGGCCGACTCGCGACAACCAGACCACGTCAAGGCGCGATTCAACACCCGATTTCCGGGCGGCGGCGCCACCGAGCCAGCAATGTCGGGCGGCGGCGCCACCGAGCCAGCAATGTCACACGGTGCGGCTCCTAATAAGCCAACTGCGTGCTGCCGTGTCCGGGAGGGTTGTCGTGTTCCTGCTGGAGGGTTGCCGTTCCCGGGAGGGTTTTCGTCATGATCGGGGAGGGTTTCCGGGTTCCTGAAGGAGCGTTGTCGCATGAAGGAGAATTGTCGCCGTATAGTCCGGTCAACTCTCCTAGATGCGGAAACCCTCCTGCAGGAACCCGAAAACCCTCCTGCGAGAGCAGTCGCACCCCCCAAAGAGCCGCACCGTGTGTCACGAGCACAGAGGCGGGCGGGCGGACCCGGCGCGGGCGGGCGGACCCGGCGCGGCGGGCGCCGGGCTGCCGCAGTTCTGGCCCCGCTAGTCGGTGTCTGGTACCAGCGTCGGGGTTGACCTGGTCAGCGTCTTCTTCTTGAAGAACGCCGGGGCGGTGAACCGGCAGTACACGAACACGAGCAGCCCGATCAGCGCCGCTCCCACGGCGATCACGAAGGCGCCGCCTATCTCCCAGTGGATGAACGGCACCCGCCAGACGGTGTAGTCATTTTCGGTCGCGACGTCGTAGTCGAGCCATACGCTCCAGCCACCGAGGAACCACAAGATGAGGCCGCCCAGCAGCGGGATGATCCCCTGCATAAAGAGATTGCGCACGCTGCTCGTGAGGTTCCGCCGGTAATACCAGGCACACGCGAACCCGGTCAGCCCGTAGTAGAACGCGATGTACAGGCCAATCGCGATGACCGCGTCGGCGATGACCCCGATGCCGTTCGACGAGTAGTTGAAGGCGGCGTAGACGGCGATCGAGATCGCGCCCATCACGATCGTCGAGATGGTCGGGGTGAGGAAGCGAGGGTGCACCTTGGCGAATGAGTCAGGCAGCGCCTTGTAGGCAGCCATGGACAGCGTTGTCCTGGCGGTCGGCAAGATCGTGGTCTGAGTCGATGCCGCTGCCGAGGACAGCACCATGAGCAGCAGCAGATGGTAGAAGATCGGGCCGAAGCCAGTCGTGCCGAAGATCGCGTTGCCCTGCACCGACAGGACGTCGCCCGCATTCGCGGTGTTGCCGAGGCCGTTACCCGTCGTCTTGATGCCGGCGAAGGACTGGATCGAGAAGATGACCAGAGCGTAGGTGCACAGCAGGATCACCGTGGAGAAGATGGCCGCCAGGCCAGGCGTCCTGGTCTTGTCCTTGGTCTCCTCGTTGACCGCGACAGCGGTGTCCCAGCCCCAGTAGATGAAGACCATCAAGATGATGCCGCTGGCGAAGGCGCTGAAGCTGCCGATGTGGAACGGGTTAAGCCAGGACAGGCTCGGGGTCAGGTGACCCGCGGGCGCGCTGCCGCTGCCGACCTTGACCAGCGCGACCACCGAGAGCACGACCAGCATCGTCAACTCGATACCGAGCAGGACCTTCTGGAAGTTCGCAGATATCTCGATGCCGACATAGCAGATGCCCGTCATCAAGATGATCCAGATGACACCACCGAGCAGCACCCAGCCGCTGGTCGGGTCTCCGCCGATGCCCTTCGCGCCGAACAGAAGGAAGCAATACTGGCTTGCCACCTGAGCCAGGCTCGCCATGACCAGGACGTCGGCGGCGACGATCGCCCAGCCTCCGGCCCAGCCGGTCTTCGGCCCGAAGGCGCGACTCGCCCAGGTGAAGGTGGTGCCGCAGTCCGGGTCGGCCTTGTTCAGCTCGCTGTAGCCGATCGAGCAAAAGAGCATCGGGATAAAGGCGAGCACGGCCACCGCGGGGGATTGCAGTGCGACCGCGCCGACAACGAAGACCAGTGTGGCGGCGATGCTATACGCCGGTGCGACCGAGGCGGTCGCGATGACAGTAGTTGAGATGAGGCCAAGCGCTCCCGACTTCAGGCCCTTATCCAGAGTCTGTTCCGCCGGCCCCGGGGCCTCATGAACGGTGGCCATAAGTTCACGCCTCCTCGGCGAGAGCCGCGCCATACGGCCTCTCGCCTATCTGCTCAGTGCTCTCTACACCCAGCGGCTTACATCCAGCGGCGCGGGCAAGCCCCGCACCACTCGATACTGCCTGCATTGTGCCCCTACGCAACGGTTTCAGTGGCAAAATGCCGGAAACACTACCGGTCTCGTTGGTAGCTACCCGTCTGGGACTAGGATCACCCGTATGCGAATACTCCTCGTCGGAGCCGGCGGCGTAGGCACTGCCTTCGCGCGCATCGCCGCCAGGCGACCGTTCGCGGAACTGATCATCGCCGACTACGACCTGGGCAGAGCGCAGCGCGCCGCGCAGGCTAGCGACCGCTATACCGCTGTCCAGCTCGACGCGCGCGACGAGCAAGCCGTCGCCGACCTGCTGAGCGCCCATAAAGCCGACGCCCTGATGAATGCCACCGATCCCAGATTCGTCATGCCCCTGTACCGCGCCGCGCTGCGGACAGATACGAATTATCTGGATATGGCGATGTCCTTGTCCCATCCCCACCAGGATGCTCCTTACAGCCATACTGGTGTCAAGCTTGGAGACGAACAGTTCGAGCTGGCAAATGCCTGGACAGAGCGCGGCAAGCTAGCCCTTGTCGGCATCGGCGTCGAACCTGGCCTGTCCGACGTCTTCGCGCGGCACGCGGCCGACACGATGTTCGGCGAGATCGGCGAGATCGGCGTGCGCGACGGCGCCAACCTGGTCGTCGCGGGCTACGACTTCGCACCGACGTTCTCGATCTGGACCACGATCGAGGAGTGCCTCAATCCGCCCGTGATCTGGGAGGCCGATCGCGGCTGGTTCACCACGCCGCCCTTCAGCGAGCCTGAGACCTTCAGCTTCCCGGCCGGGATCGGCCCGGTCGAGTGCGTCAACGTCGAGCACGAGGAAGTGCTGCTGATACCCCGATGGGTGAAAGCAAAGCGCGTCACCTTCAAGTACGGCCTGGGCGAGGAGTTCATCAGCGTGCTCCAGACCCTCCACAAGCTCGGCCTGGACGCCACGAAGCCGGTCACCGTCGGGGGCAGCCCGGTCTCGCCCCGCGACGTCGTCGCCGCCTGCCTGCCCGACCCGGCGCAACTCGGCGACAAGATGTCAGGGCTGACGTGCGCTGGCACCTGGGTCACCGGCACCGGCAAGGACGGCAGGCCGCGCGAGGTTTACCTGTACCACGTGGTGGATAACGCCTGGTCCATGGCCGAGTACGGCTCGCAGGCCGTGGTCTGGCAGACGGCGGTCAACCCGGTCGTGGCGCTTGAGCTCATCGACTCCGGAGCCTGGTCAGGCACGGGGGTACTCGGGCCTGAGGCACTGCCCGCTCAGCCGTTCCTCGACCTGCTCACCGACTATGGCTCACCGTGGGCGTGCGACGAGCGCGCACCCGCTGGGTAGGCACTAGCTAAGGAGACATCCATGAAGGAGCTGCGGAACTTCATCGGCGGCACGTGGGCCGAGCCGGCCAGCGACACTCGCGCCGAGCTGATCAACCCGTCGACCGGGGAGGCGTTCGCGAGCGCGCCGGTCTCCAGCCAGGCGGACGTGGATGCCGCCTTCCGCGCCGCCTCCGAGCGCGGCCCCGACCTGGCGCGACGCGACGCCAGCCGAGCGCAGCCTGGCGCTGCTGCGGATCGCTGACTCGCTCGAAGCGCGCGCTGACGAGTTCGTCGCCGCCGAGTCGGAGAACACCGGCAAGCCGCTCGGCCTGACCAAGTCAGAAGAGATCCCGCCGATGGTGGACCAGATCCGCTTCTTCGCGGCGGCCGCCCGAATGCTGGAAGGCCGCTCGGCCGGCGAGTACATGTCCGGCTTCACCTCGATGGTCAGGCGCGAGCCGGTCGGTGTCTGCGCCCAGGTCACGCCCTGGAACTACCCGATGATGATGGCGGTGTGGAAGTGGGCGCCCGCCATCGCGGCCGGCAACACCGTGGTGCTCAAGCCGTCGGACACGACCCCGGTGACCACGCTGATGATGGCCGAGCTGCTCGCTGAGCATCTGCCTGCCGGGGTGTTCAACGTGATCACGGGGGATCGTGACACCGGGCGGGCGCTGGTCTCCCACCCGGCCCCGCAGATGGTCTCCATTACCGGCAGCGTCCGGGCGGGCAAGGAGGTCGCCGCGCAGGCGGCAGCCGGGCTCAAGCGGGTGCACCTGGAACTCGGCGGCAAGGCCCCGGTAATCGTCTTCGATGACGCGGACCCGGAGAAGGCTGCCGAGGCGATTGCCATCGCGGGTTATTTCAACGCTGGTCAAGACTGTACGGCGGCCACGAGGGTGATGGCCGGCCCTTCGGTGCACGATGACTTCGTGGCGGCGCTGGTCGAGCAGGCGCAGGGACAGACGGTCGGCGGTCCCGACGTCGATGCCGACTTCGGGCCGCTGAACAGCGCCACCCAGCTTGAGCGGGTATCCGGCTTCATCGCCAGGCTGCCCGGTCACGCGGAAATTCGCACAGGAGGAAAGCAGACCGGGCCGCGCGGCTTCTTCTTCGAGCCCAGCGTGGTCACGGGGCTGCTGCAGCAGGACGAGATCATCCAGAATGAGGTGTTCGGACCGGTAATCACCGTCCAGCAATTCAGCGACGAGGCCGAGGCGCTGGCGTGGGCGAACGGCACCGAGTACGGGCTGGCCTCCTCGGTGTGGACCTCGAACCATGGCCGGGCCATGCGGATGGCGCGCCAGCTCGACTTCGGCTGCGTCTGGATCAACACGCACATCCCGCTGGTCGCCGAGATGCCGCACGGCGGCTTCAAGCACTCCGGCTACGGCAAGGACCTGTCGATGTACGGCTTCGATGACTACACGAGGGTCAAGCACGTAATGTCCGCGCTGGACTAAGGGTCCGGCAGGCCCCTCTTTGGGACATCGATGGCGCTCCAGCGCCGCCTATGGGACATCGATGGGCCTGCGGGCTGGCTAGGATCGGTGTCGTGCTTGATGATGCTGAAGTCGAACGGGTCCTGGTTATTGTCGCGCATCCGGATGATGTTGACTTCGGGGCGGCCGGGACCATAGCGGGCTGGACCGGGGCCGGGATCGACGTCGTCTACTGCGTGGTCACCGACGGTGACGCGGGCGGCAGCGACCCGTCGGTCAGCCGGCCGGACATGGCGGCGCTGCGCCGGGTCGAGCAGACTGCCGCGGCTAAGTGCGTGGGGGTCGACGACCTGCGGTTCCTCGGGTATCCGGACGGGCGGGTCGAGCCGACGATCGCGCTGCGCAAGGATCTGGCCAGGGTGATCAGGCAGGTCAGGCCAGACCGGGTGCTCAGTCCGTCGCCCGACCGGAACTACGCCAGGATCGGCGCCAGCCATCCGGACCACAGGGCCGTCGGCAGCGCGGCACTCGATGCCGTGTACCCGGACGCGCGCAACCAGTTCGCCTTTCCCGAATTGCTCGCCGACGAGGGCCTTGAGCCGTGGACGGCGCGCGAGGTGTGGCTGATGGCCAGCCCGCAGGCGGAGCACTACGTGGACATCACGGAGACCTTCGGCAACAAGGTCGCGGCGCTGCGCGCGCATGAGAGCCAGACCGGCAACCTGGAGGACCTGGAGAAGCTCCTGCGCGGCTGGCTGGGCCGGGCAGCGGAGGCGGCGGGCCTGCCCGAGGGCCACCTGGCCGAGGCATTTCAGGTGCTGGCAACCGGATAAATTCAACGTATGTTCTAAACCGCAGAAGTCCACGGCATGAACTGGCCACAAATATTTGTCGGCTCCGGGGTTAGGCGAATGCATTGCCGCAATCGACCTCAAGCCGGAAACTGATTCCCCTGAGCTTCCCACCTGGGACTTCACGCGCAAGTTGGTCTGCGTTCACCAAGATATTAGATTCCTGCCTGAACCTGTTCCCTTGTCCCGACGCTGCCCTCTCGCGAGGCTATGGCCGTTGGCCTAAATGGCCGCCGACGCGGGCCTTCGCGGGCGCGCTCAGTTCTCGTACGCAGGAGGGGCAGTAATCATGCGGACGCTCATGAAGCTGATGTCGGGTGCCGCGGTCGCGGCGACCGTCGCAGCGCTGGCTGTGGTCCCGGCCATGGCCGACCCGATCACCAACGCGGGCAAGGCGGTCACCCCCAGGGCGACCGACATTGTTGGCGTCGGGTCAGACACCATCCAGAACGTGCTTGACCAGTTCTCCGTCGACTACAACAATCCATCAAGGCCTCGGCACCGCACCTGTACAGCTGGGACGCCACTCAACCCGTCGACCGGCCTGACCGACAACATCAAGGCCAAGGCCGGCTGCGCGGTCGCGCCGCGGCCCAACGGCTCCTCGGCCGGCATCCTCGCCGCTACCGGCGGCCCGCTGGCGCTGTCCGCCAATGGCAAGACCAAGGACAAGAAGCACTTCTGCACCGACTTCGCCAGGTCGTCACGCGCCCGCGCGACGGGCGACCCGGCCAACGGACCCGGCGGCGTCTCCTTCGTGCCGCTGGCCAAGGACGCGGTGACCTACGCGACCAACCCAGTCAGCAACGCACCGAAGAACCTGACCACCGCAGACCTCACCGCGATCTACAACTGCACGGTCAGGAACTGGAAGGCTCTGGGCGGCAAGTCCGGCACCATCAACGCTCAGCTTCCCCAGACCTCATCGGGTACCCGTAAGTTCTTCCTGACGGCCATCGGCGTCGCGAACCCGGGCTCCTGCGTCAACAGCCTCAAGGGCGAGCCCCCGACGGCCAAGAACCCTGTCGGCAACTTCCCCGAGGAGAACGAGGGCGTCAACAAGTTCCTCGCGCGGCAAGAACACCGTCTACCCGTTCTCGATCGGCAAGTACATCGCCGAGGTCTTCCACTCAGCCAAGTGCATCAACAAGGCCTGCACCCCGGTCAAGGGCATCACCTGCAAGGCCGCCAAGGGCAAGAACCGCTTCGGCTGTGACACTCACGGCACCATGGTGCTGCGTAGCATCAACAAGACCGCGCCGACCGTCGGCACCGGGTCGAAGACCACGGTTAACCGCAGCTTCACGTCGCTGTTCGTCCGCACGGTCTACATCGTGGTCCGCTGGGCCAAGACCAAGGACAACATCCCGACCTACCTTGAGTCGCTATTCGGCTCCCACGGCTGGTCCTGCACTAGCAAGGCCGCTCGCGCGGACCTGCTCAACTACGGCTTCCTGCCGACCCCGTTCTGCGGTAGGTAGCAGCCTGAGTGCGGTGCCCGGGCCACGCGGTCCGGGCACCGCACTTTGCTATTCCGCTCAACTACCCCGCGGCGGAGCGCCCCCGCCAGCCTGGGAACGGCTCGGCAGCCGTCACTCACACCATTACGACACTTTCTGTTTACCGCCAGTTCACGATTGCATGGACTAAGTGTCAGAAGTCTCAGGCACCATGCAACAGAGTGGCCTTATGGGCGCGATATATTGCGGATCGGGAAGCCCCGGGGAGGACGATTTTCATGGCTGTCAAGCTGTCGTCCGATCCCGCGCAGGGGCAGGCCGGCCAGCCGGACGTTCCGCGCAAGATCGTCTCGCCGTCCTCGGGTGCCGACCGGGTTTTCCGAGGGGTGCTGCGCTTCGCCGGCCTGTCGGTGCTGGTCATTACCGGGATGATCTTGTTTTTCCTCATCCTGCGATCTCTAGGCGCGTTCGACCGGGCCGGCTTCGCCTTCTTCACCACCGCGAACTTCCAGCCCGAGACCAGCGATTCGTTCGGCATCGCCGCACTGCTGCCCGACTCGGCCGAGATTGCCATCGTCGCGCTCGCGATCGCCGTGCCGGTCGGAGTAGCGATCGCGATCTACATCTCGGAGTACGCGCCCCGGTCAATGCGCGCGGTGATGATCGCGGTGATCGACCTCATGGCGGCCGTGCCCAGCATCATCTTCGCGCTCTGGGGCCTGTTTTTCTTCATGCCGAGAATGCTGGGGACCAGCGAGTGGCTATCACGCCACCTGGGCTTTATCCCGATTTTCCACTTCAGCAAGCCGCTATTCTTGCCGTACTTCGTTGGATCGCCATTCATCGCCAGCATAGTTGTGTCCATGATGGTGATTCCCATCATTACCTCGCTGTCCCGGCAGGTCTATTCCCAGGCTCCGCAAGGTGAACGCGAGGCCGCTTACGCGCTCGGCTCGACCAAATGGGGGATGGTCCGCACGGTCGTGCTGCCGTTCGGCCGCGCGGGCGTGATCGGGGCGAGCATGCTTGGCCTTGGCCGCGCGCTCGGCGAGACGATCGCCGTCACCTTCCTGCTGACGCCGCTGACCTTCCACAGCACTATCCGCATTCTGGAGGGCGGCGGCAACTCCATTACCGCCGAGATCGCCAACTTCTACCAGCAATTTGACACCAAGGGCGTCGCGGCCTTGCTGGCCTGCGGACTCGTGCTCTTCGTCGCGACCCTGATCGTCAACAGCCTGGCGTCCATCGTCATCAGCAGATCGCGCTCAGGCGCCGCGACCGCGGACTGAGCACACTGCGATGAGCACAGCGGACGAGAAAGGCAGCACGCCATGACAGCGGGTGCGGCTCAGTTGCCGGCAGCGCAGGTCTCAGGTGAACCGCGAGTGCGAACGCGCAGCGCGACCTCGCAGGACGGCGCCACCTTCATCGGGGCCGCGGTCGCCGCGCTCGGCCTGGTCTGGCTGGTCTATGAGCGAGTACTGCCATTCAGCGGGGTGGCCGGCTTCTGGATCTGCTGGTACGCGCTATTCCTCGCGATCTACTTCGCCATGGCCCGGATGCAATGGAACAAGCTCGAGGCCCGCAACCGCCTCGCCGCTGTCGCCTTCGGCACGGGCGGGGTGCTCGCCGTAGTCATCGTGCTCGATCAGATTGGCTACTCGCTGTTCCGAGGCGTGAGCGCCGTAGGGCATGTCAATTTCTGGACGCAGTCGATGGCGTTCGCCGGCCCGGACACCCCGATGACGGTAGGCGGAGTCCTGCACGCGATCGTCGGCTCGGTCGAGCAGATCGGGCTGGCCACGTTCTTCTCGGTGCCGCTCGGGATCACCGCCGCGCTGTTCCTCATCGAGATCGGCGGCGGACTCGCCCGGGTCGTCCGCACCATAGTGGAGGCGATGACGGCGCTGCCTGATCTGGTGGCCGGGCTGTTCATTTACGTGACCTTGATCCTCGGCCTCGGGGTCTCGAAAAGCGGGTTCTGCGCCGCTCTCGCCATCGGGGTCACCATCATGCCGATCGTCGCGCGAGCATCTGAGGTGGTACTGCGGATAGTGCCAGGCACGCTGCGCGAGGGCTCCTACGCGCTCGGCGGGAGCCAGTGGCGGACGGTCCGGGACGTCATCTTGCCGACGGCGCGGTCCGGGCTGGCTACCGCCGTGGTGCTGGCGATGGCGCGCGGCATCGGGGAGACCGCTCCGGTGCTGCTCGTGGCCGGGTATACGAAGGAACTGAACGCGAATCCCTTCGCCGGCCCCTAGACGAGCCTGCCGCTGTTCATTTACAACGCGGTGCACATCTTCGGTACGCCCGCCTACGTGGAGCGCGGCTTCGGAACTGGCTTCGTCCTCGTGGTCGTGGTCCTGACCCTTTTCGCGATCGCGCGCCGGATCGGCGGCTCGACCCCAGGCGAGCTCACCAAGCGGCAACGTCGCAAGCTGGCTAGAAAGGCTGCTGCAACGTGAACAGGATGGCTCATCCGCGGCTGCTAACCGCGCTGATCGGCATGGCAGCCACGGTTGTCGGCTTCGTGCTGCTGCCCGTCAGCCAGGGCACGGCCGCCGTCACGCACCACCATCGCAAACCGGGAACCACCGTCAGCGGGCGCCAAGATGTGGAATCCGCTGAAGAGCCGGAAGTTCTCCAGGAACAGCACGGTAACGGTCACTCAGACCACCAAGCTGTCCAATCAGATGGTCACCATCTCGTGGACCGGATTCACCCCGAGCAGCAGCGTGATCTACGACCCGGCCGGCACCGACTACCCGGTCATGATCGCCGAGTGCAACTCCGCCAAGGTCACCCGCTGGAGCCAGTGCTACGGCGCGAACAATCAGGGGGTCGAGGGATCCTTCGGCTTCGGCCCGAGAACACCGCCTACGCGACAACGGCCCCGAACGGCTCCGGCCAAGCGGACATCCAGATCCTGATCGCGGACCAGAATCAGCTGCTCGGCTGCGGCGTGCACCACGAATGCTCACTTGTCATCGTGCCGGCGCAGGGCGGCGACACCCTCGACTCCCCCATCAACTGCAGGAACCACCTTGATGACCAGGGCGGTACCGACGTCGGGGAGTTCGCCTTCACCAGCCAGAACGGCCAGTGCTCCTGGGCCTCCAGGATCGTCATCCCGCTCAGCTTCGTGCCAGCACCGAACAACTGCGCGATCAAGACCGCCTCCTTCACCGCCCTCGGCTCTCCGATGCTCGACCGCGCGATCGAGCCCTGGATCGCCGACCTCTGCGCTCAGTCGCCGCCGCTGACCGTGACCTACAACCCCGCGATCACCGAGCCTGAGGCGATCCAGGACGTGCCTCTCGGGCTCGGTGACGTCGCGCTGACAAGCCGCCCAGGGCCGACGCAAATCGGCACCAGGCAATATACCTATGCGCCCATAGCCATCTCGGCGGTGTCGATCGCATATTGGCTGGACAACCCGGTGACGGGGCAGCCGGTCACGAACCTCAAGCTTGATCCGCGCCTGGTGGCGAAGCTGATCACCCAGTCCTATAACTTCCAGAACGAGGGGTGCGGCGGCGGGCAGGCCCCTGCGGGAATCGGCTGCGACAACGCGGTCGACGGGAATCCGACGAGCCTCTTCTCCGATCCTGAGTTCAGGCACCTCAACCCGCATGTGCAGGCGGCCGCGGCCTTCGGCGGAGCGTTCCAGATTCCCACCGTGGAGTCCGGGCACAGCGACATGACGTGGCAGCTCACCAGGTGGATCGCTGACAACAAACCGGCCAACGCGTTCATCTCAGGCCAGTTCGATCAGTGGGGAATGCACGTCAATACCGACTACCTGGGCCTTAAGTACCCGCTGGACTCTTTCACCGGCCAAGACAACTACCCGGTGATCGCGCACAGGTACAGCCCTGATTTCCCGCTCGCCGCGGTCGATCAGCTTCAGGCCGAGAACTGGGACAACGGGACGGACTGGGAAGTAGATCCCACGACCGGAAACTTCCCCAGGGACCCGATTGAGACGCCCGGAGAGCGCGCGCTCTTCGCCATCGTCGATGAGGGAAGCGCGGCGGCCTTCCGCTTCCCCGTCGCCGAGATCCGGAACGACAAGGGCCACTATGTGGCGCCGACCACCAAATCGATGACAGCTGCGCTGTCGTCCATGGTCCCCGCCGGCAGCAATCACGTCACTCAACAGGTCAACTTTGGCAAGCAGAAAGCCGACGCGTACCCGCTTACCATGATCATCTATGCGATGGTGCCGACCAGCGGCACGACAGCGACAAAGGCGGCCGCCATCGCGCGGTTCCTTGATTTCGCCGCCGGCCCGGGCCAGCACCCGGGGCTCAATGTAGGCGAGCTCCCGCCGGGTTTCGTCCCGCTGACGGCGCAGCTCAGGGACGAGACGCTGCACGCCGCGACGCTCGTCGCGAACCAGGCGGGCAATAGCCCGACGTCGAGTCCGTCCCCGACCGCGAGCCCGGGCGCCGGACCCACCGAGGCGAGCCCCACTCCGAGTCCGAGTGCCAGCAGCGCGAGCCCGGCTCCGCAGCCCACTGCCACTCCGACCGCCACGCCGAGTGTCGTCACTATCGCGCTCAAGAGCGCGCAGACCGCTGGCATGATGCGCTACGCCCTGCCGGTCCTGCTGATCTTCGGCGGCATCGCCACCCTGGCCGGCGCGTCATCGCTGATCGTCAGCTCCGCCGGGGCGGCCATCACGGAGCGATTGCGACGGGTCCGCAGGGCGCGTCCGACGTTGAGGAGGAAACAGTGATCCCCCGTTCCGCGCGACTTGCGGTGCGGGCGGCCACGGCCGCCTGTACCGCGCTGCTCGGCAGCGTGGCCGTAGCACCGTCCGCGAACGCGACCACGTACGTCGCTATCAGCGGCTCGGGCTCGTCGTGGAGCGCGGTCGCGCTCGACCAGTGGTCGCAAGACCTGCGGCCCAGTGGCCTGATCATCAACTTCAACCCGGACGGGTCAGCCGCGGGCCGCGGCGACTACATGAGCAACCAGGACGACTTCGCCGCCTCCGATCCACCGTTTCGCAACGGGCATGACGAGCTCGGCGGCACCGGCGCTGAGCATCCAAGCCAGGGGTACTCCTATGTCCCTGACACCGCGGGCGGCACCGCGTTTATGTATCACATCACGGTGGCCGGCCACCTGATCACCAACCTGCGGCTGTCCGGCCAGACGCTGATGGACATCTTTACCGGCGTGATCACGAACTGGGATGACTCCCGGATCACCCATGACTACGGCGCCCAGTTGCCGAACCTTCCGATTACGCCGGTCATCAGGTCAGACGGCTCTGGTGCGACCTACTTCCTGACCAGGTGGATGTCGCACATGTTCCCGACCGAGTGGGACGCCTTCTGCAAGAAAGTGCATCAGGGAATCCAGCTGCCGTGCCCGCAGACAGAGTTTTACCCGCTGTTCGGAAACGCCAAGTCCGAGAACGGCTCGAACAACGTCGCGACCTATATCACGGCCAGCTACGGTAATGGCGCGATCGGGTACGACGAGTACGCCTACGCGCTCAACGCGCACTACCCCGTGGTCGCCATCCTCAATCCGGCCGGTTACTACGTGCTGCCCACGCCGTCGAACGTCGCGGTCGCGCTGACCAAGGCACAGATCGACGAGGACTCGTCGAGCCCGGACTTTCTGCAGCAGGACCTGGATTCGGTCTACACCTACACCGACCCGCGGTCATATCCGCTCTCCAGCTACAGCTACCTGATCGTGCCGCGAGCAGGGACCAGCCAGCCAACGAACTTCAGCACGGCAAAGGGCAAGTCGCTGAGCACGTTCATCAACTTCTTCCTGTGCGCCGGCCAGCAGAAACTCGGCCCGCTGGGCTACTCGCCGCTCCCGCTCAACCTGGTCAAGGGCGGGCTGCTGCAAATTCCCGCATCCCCGGCCATGTCCCCGTGCCCAATCAGACCACGCTGGCGGGCTGCGACAACCCGACGTTCACGAACGGCGTGCTCACGTTGCTGAAAACGCGCCCCAGCCCTCGCCGTGCTCCAAGGTAGGCGAGCCGCTCGACTGCGTCGTCGTGGCTGGCAAGGCGACGAAGCCCGGCTCTGGCTCATCCGCCCCGCCAACGCCGGCCCTAGCACCGGGCCATCCGGAGACCCGACGACCGGGGCGAATCCGACAACCGGCCCCGTCGCCCCCGGCTCGTCCGGGTCATCCGGCTCAACCGGCGGATCGAATGGCGGCGACCCGGTAGCCGTCAGCGGGCAGGTCGTCAACGTGGCCGCCAGCACTCCCAACAAGGCCCTGCTCGGCGTGCTCACGGCCGCGGCCATCATCGTCGCCGTCGTCATGCCGCCCGTGCTCGGCGGATGGCTGCGCCGCCGCAGAAGACAGACTCCGGGATGACCGACGTTACCCGGGGCGACCTGGCCGGGGTTCGCGACACCGACGTCCTGGCCGGACCACCCGCTCTGGCCAGGACTAACCCGGCCGCACCCGAGCCGCCAAGACCGAGCGGCCGCACCCGAGCCGCCCAAGACCAGGCCTGCCCCGGCATCTCCGCCGGGCAGTCCCGGACAGCGGTCGCCGCTCTACATCGCCGGCACTATCCTCACCTTGCTCGGCGTCTTCCTGCTCGGCTTTGTCGGCTACCTGTTCGGGGTCTCGGGAGTCCAGGAAGGCCGGGTACAGGTAACGCTCTACTCGACGCTGCGGCTCCAGTTGGCCAACCAGATCGCGCCGCTCGCGGCCACGACACCCGGCGCCGCGGTAGCGATCCTGAACATCCCGGCTATCGGCATCGACAAGATGATCGTCGTCGAGGGGACCTCGCCGGAGAACCTCACGCTCGGTCCCGGTCATCTGCGCGACACGCCGCTGCCCGGTGAGTACGGAGTCGCCGAGATCTTCGGCCGGCGCGCGACCTTCGGCGCCCCGTTCGGCCGCCTTAACCAGCTGAAGAACGGCGACAAGATCACGGTGATCACCGGTCAGGGCAAGGCCGGCTACACCGTCGTCGCGAAGGGTGACAGCACCCACCTCGTCGAAGATCCCGCACCGAACCGGCTGCTGCTTGTCACCGCGTGCTCGCCCGCCGTGCCGACTACTTACTGCTATTACGACGCCGACCTCACTACGACGCCGCAGCAAGATCCCGGTGGCAGACCGGGAATCACCCCGGCGGAGGCGCCTCTCGCCGATGACCCAGGCGTCCTGGTGCTGACCATGATGTGGGCCCTGGCCCTGGTCATCGTCTCGGCCGCCGGCACCGTGGCCGCGGCTCGCTGGTCGCCCTGGCTCGCCTACCTCGCGGCCGCGCCTGTAGTGCTTGCCGTCCTGTGGAACCTGTATCAGAACCTGGCGGCGCTGCTGCCCAACTTGTACTGACCAAACGCGTGCTGATGGGCTGGTGGCGTCGATGACTACGGCACTGATCACTTGGAGCGAACCCCGATGACTCCATCGCTTGAGACCCAGGACACCGATGGGCGACCCGACACCGAGCAGTTCCCGGTCTCGCCCGGGCAACTCGCGGGCGGACCGCTCGCGGCGCTGACCGCGCGCGGCATCTCGGCCTGGTTCGGCGATCATAAGGTGCTCGAGCGAGTCTCCCTGCAGATGGAGGCAGGAACCGTCACGGCCCTCATCGGCCCCTCCGGCTGCGGCAAGTCGACGTTCCTGCGGATTCTCAACCGGATGCACGAGCTGATCCGCAGCGCCTCGCTGGCCGGGCAGGTCCTGCTCGACGACGTCGATATCTATGATCGGGTCAGCGGCCGACCGAGGTCAGGCGCCGGATCGGGATGGTCTTCCAGAAACCCAACCCTTTTCCAGCGATGTCCATCTACGACAACGTAGTCAGCGGCCTGAAGCTGGCGGGGATCAAGGTACCTAACAAGGACGAACTCGTCGAGACAAGCCTGCGCCGGGCCGGATTGTGGAACGAGGTCCACCAGAGGCTGCGGACCCCCGGCGGATCGCTGTCCGGCGGCCAGCAGCAACGGCTGTGCATCGCCAGGTCGCTCGCCGTCCAGCCAGACGTCCTGCTGATGGACGAGCCATGCTCGGCGCTTGACCCGACCTCAACCAGGCGAGTCGAGGAAACCATCGCTGAGCTGCGTGACCAGATCACGATCGTGATCGTCACGCACAACATGCAGCAGGCCGCCCGCGTGTCCCAGAACTGCGCGTTCTTCCTGGCCACTGACCAGACGCCCGGGCATATCGTCGAAGCTGGCCCGACCGACCAGATCTTCGGCAACCCCGCCGACCCCAGGACCGCCGACTACGTCAACGGCCGCTTCGGCTGACGGCAGATGTCCGGCCCGGCCCGGCCCGGCGAGGGACTGGCGTCAGGTACCGGCTCGGCTCTAGGTTGGCATCAGGCGTACCAGCCGTTATCCGGAGGAGCCAACCTCATGATTGAGATCAAGATGACGGTCGACGGCGTCAGCTACGTCGACCAGGTGGAGCCCAGGCTGCTGCTCGTGCATTACCTCAGGGAAGTCCTAGGGAAGACCGGTACACCCGTCGGATGCGACACGTCCAACTGCGGCGCATGCACGGTGCTGGTAGACGGGGTCTCCATGAAGAGTTGCTCGGTCCTGGCAGTCCAGGCCGACGGCACGGAGATCACCACGATCGAGGGCCTTGCCAACGGCGAGTGGCACCCGCTGCAGACCGCCTTCAAGGAAGAACACGCCCTCCAGTGCGGCTACTGCACCCCTGGCATGATCCTGGCCTCGGTCGACCTGCTGAAAGACAACCCGCACCCGACCGACCAGCAGATCCGCGAGGGGCTCGAGGGCAACCTGTGCCGCTGCACCGGCTATGAGCACATCGTCCGCGCAGTCAAGCGTGCCTCGCAGGCAGGAGCAGGCCAATGACAACCACAGCAGAGCAGCCGGCCTCAGCACAGCCCGCCGCCGAGGTAGGCAAGGCAAGACGACGCAAGGAAGACGCCCGGCTGCTGACCGGCCAGACCAACTGGACCGACAACCTCAGGCTGCCGGGCATGCTGCACCTGGCGTTCGTCCGCAGCCCGTACGCCCACGCCAAGATCACGGCGGTCGACCTCAGCGAAGCCCGAAAGCTCCCCGGCGTGATAGCCGCCTTCGCCGGAACAGACCTCGCCGCCGAGCAGGGCAGCCTCCCCTGCGCCTGGCCTGTCACCGAGGACATCCTGATCCCGAACCACCCGCCGATGGCGGTCGACGAGGTCCGCTACGTCGGTGAGGCGGTGGCTGCAGTCATCGCCAGGGACCGTTACATCGCAGCCGACGCGCTCGCCCTGGTCGACGTCAGCTACGACCCGCTCGAGCCAGTCCTGGACATCCGCGCCGCGCTGCAAGACGACTCGCCCAAGGTGCACGAGGCAGGCAACAAGAGCTACGAGTGGGTGTTCGCCAATGGCGACGTCGACGCCGCCTTCGCCGGCGCCCCGGTCGTCATCGAAAGGGACTACCGCCAGCAGCGCCTGATCCCCTGCGCGATGGAGCCCAGATCGGTGGTCTCGGCCTGGGACGGCGACCTGGTCACGCTCTGGTCGGCCACCCAGATCCCGCACGTGCTGCGGTTCGCCCTCGCCGCTTTCTTCGGGATACCGGAGCAGGATATCCGGGTGATCGCGCCCGACGTGGGCGGCGGCTTCGGCTCCAAGCTCCAGGTGACGGCCGAGGAAGTGCTCGCCGTGCTGCTCTCCCGCAAGGTCGGCAAGCCGCTCAAGTGGACCGAGTCCCGCAGCGAAGGCAACATGACGGTCCACCACGGGCGCGACCAGTGGCAGCGGATCAAGATCGCGGCGGACAGCGACGGCAGGATCAGAGGACTCAGCGTCGACCTGCTCGCAGACATGGGTGCCTACCTGATGCTGGTTACTCCCGGTGTGCCGTTGCTCGGGGCATTCATGTTCCCTGGCATTTACAAAATGGACGCGTACTCCTTCCGCTGCACGGGCGTGTTCACCACCAAGATGCCGACCGACGCCTATCGCGGCGCGGGCCGCCCGGAAGCGACGTTCGGGATCGAGCGGATCATGGATGAGCTCGCGGCCGAGCTGGGCCTGGACCCGATCGAGGTGCGCGAGCGCAACTGGATCAGGCACGAGGAGTTCCCGTTCACCACGATCTGCGGCCTGACCTACGACTCGGGAAACTACGAGGCGGCGACCGCCCGCGCGAAGGAACTGTTCGACTACGACGCGCTAAGAGCAGAGCAGGCTGAACGCATCGCCCGTGGCGACTCAGTGCGTCTAGGCCTGGGTGTGTCCACGTTCACCGAGATGTGCGGCCTGGCCCCGTCCCGCGTTCTTGGCAGTCTCTCCTACGGGGCCGGCGGCTGGGAGCACGCCTCGATCAGGATGCTGCCGACCGGCAAGGTGGAGGTCGTCACCGGATCGAGCGCGCACGGGCAGGGTCATGAGACGGCGTGGAGCCAGATCGTGGCTGATCAGCTGGGCGTGCCGTTCGAGGACATCAGGGTGCTGCACGGTGACACCGCCGTCTCGCACAAGGGCATGGACACCTACGGCTCGCGCTCGCTGGCTGTCGGCGGCATGGCCGTGGTCGGCGCCTGCGACAAGGTGATCGCCAAGGCCAAGGTGATCGCGTCGGCCATGCTGGAGGCGCCGCCCGAGTCGGTCGAGTTCAAGGCCGGCAAGTTCAGTGTGGGCGGCGGCAAGGAAGTGTCGATCCAGGAGGTCGCGCTCGCCACGTTCGCCGCGCACAACCTGCCCGATGGGGTCGAGCCGTCGCTCGATTCTGATCACACGTATGACCCGGAGAACTTCTCGTTCCCGCACGGGACGCATCTGTGCGCGGTCGAGGTAGACACCGAGACGGGCATGGTCAAGATCAGGTCCTACGTGGCCGTCGATGACATCGGCGTGGTCGTGAACCCGCTGATCGTGGACGGCCAGGTGCACGGCGGCATCGCCCAGGGCATCGGCCAGGCGCTGTACGAAGAGGCCGTCTACGACGACGCGGGCAACCTGCTCACCACGACGCTCGCGGACTATCTCATCCCGTCGGCGGCGGACCTCCCCTCCTATGTCACCGACCGGACCCTGAGCCCGGCCGACAACCGGCTCGGCGTCAAGGGCGTCGGCGAAGCCGGCACGATCGCCTCGACACCCGCCGTGGTGAACGCGGTGGTCGACGCGCTGCGCCCCTTCGGCATCAGGGACGTGGCGATGCCGTGTTCGCCTGAGCGGGTCTGGCGCGCACTCGCCGGTGCGGCAAACAGCAACGGCGGCGCTTCACACAGCAACGGAGGTGCGGCATGATCCCGGCTAAGTTCGACTACACCAGGCCGGCCTCGGTCGGCGACGCCGTGTCGGCACTGGTCGACGGCGGCGAGGACGCCAAGGTCATCGCCGGCGGGCAAAGCCTGATGCCGCTGCTGCGGCTCCGGCTGGCCCACCCGACCCTGCTGGTCGACGTCGGCGGCATCGGTGAGTTGCACGGCGTCACCGACCAGGGCGATTCGCTGCTGATCGGCGCCCGCACCACGCATTACGAGCTGACCCGTGATCCGCTGATCGCGGCGCACGCGGGACTGCTCGCCCAGGCCGCGGGCACCGTCGCCGACCCGGCTGTCCGGCATCGCGGCACGCTCGGCGGCGCGCTGGCGCACGGCGACCCAGCTGGCGACCTGCCAGCCGTCGTGCTCGCGATGGGCGCGACCATGCTGGCGAGCGGGCCGAATGGCAGCAGGGAAATCCCGGCTTCTGAGTTCTTCGTCGACTATCTGACGACCGCTCTTGCGCCAGGCGAACTGCTGACAGGGGTACGGGTACACAAGCTCGGCTCTGACTGGGGATATCGTTACGAGAAGTTCCACCGAACCGCGCAGGCCTGGGCGATCGTCGGCGTGGCCGCTTTGGCCAGGCGATCGAACGGGCAGGTGACCGAAGCCAGGATCGGGCTCACGAACATGGGCGCTGTACCGGTCAGGGCTACCGCCGCTGAGGCAGCCGCCTCGGGGGCGCAGGTATCGCGCGCCGCGCTGAACGCGGCCGCCGCCAGCGCGGCCGATGGGACGGAACCACCGGCAGACCTGCACGGTGCGCCCGATTACCGGCGTCACCTCGCGCGGGTACTGACCGGCCGAGCACTGGCAGCGGCAGCGGGAGCTTAAAGGACATGGAACTGGAGCACTCATTCACTGTCCCGGTCCCTAAGGAACGGGCTTGGGATGTGCTGCTCGACGTCGAAAGGGTGGCGCCTTGCATGCCGGGCGCCACTCTCGACTCGGTCGACGGCGACGAGATTAAGGGCAGGATCAAGGTCAAGGTCGGCCCGATCAGCATGACCTACGTCGGCACGGCCAAGATCGTCGAGCGCGACGAGCAGGCCGGCATTGTCAAGCTGGACGCGTCCGGCAAGGAAACCAGGGGCGCGGGCACGGCGTCGGCCTCTGTCCGCTCGGTGCTCGAAGATCAGGGTCCGCAGACCCGGGTCACGGTGCTCACCACGCTGAACGTGACCGGCAAGCCGGCCCAGTTCGGCCGCGGGGTGATGAACGAGGTCAGCGGCAAGCTGCTGAGCATCTTCGCGACCAACCTCGCGGCGATGCTGGCCCAGCCCGACGACCCCGGCAGCGGAACCGAACCCGGGACCTCGGCGGGTACCGCTGCCGACTCCGGCGGGTCAGCGAGCACGACCGGCGGCGGCTCGGCGAGCGCAGGCAACGACGGCTCAGCGAGCGCCGCCACCGCCGCCGCGCCAACCGCGCACGCGAGCGACGCGTCCCTCGACGATCTCAAGCTCCCCGCCAGAGCGATGGCCAGCCTGAACCGCGACGGCATTACGAGCGCCAGCCAGCTCGCTTCAAAGACCGAAGCCGAACTGCTAGCGATCGACGGCATCGGCCCGGCGTCCCTCGAGGACATCAAGGCCAAGCTCGCCGAGCAAGGCCTGTCGCTGGTGCCCCCGACCGATGGCACGGCGTCCGCCGATGGCACGGCCCTGGCTCCGACCGCGAGTCCGGATCAGACCGCCGAAACGCTCGCCGGCCTGACTGCCGCCAGCCCGACCGGAACCAGCCCGACCGGAACCGGAGCAGCCGGAACCGGAGCAGCCGGAACCGGAGCGACCGGAACTGGAGCGACCGGAACCGGAGCGACCGGAACTGGAGCGACCGGAACTGGAGCGACCGGAACCGGAGCGACCCCCAACGGCGCCGCCCGGTCCGGGTCGGCAGCCTCGGCCAATGGCAACGGGCGCACCAGTTCGACAACCTCGGCCACGCCGAACCGCGCCGCGCCGCACACGGCCGCGCAGACCGAGGCCGACTCGATCAACCTGATCAAGGTGGCCGGCATGCCAGTGCTCAAGCGCTCGCTCCCGGTCATCGCAGGCGTCAGCGTCGTCCTGTACATAGGCCTGCGCCGCAAGATGCGCCGCCGCAACCGCTAGCCCGGACTCCGGCGAGGCAAAGGCAACTAAGGCGCAACGATGCTGCCAGCGAGACGTGCGGCCTGCGAACAGCAGCAAGTAGGGCCACGCTGCTGACAAAGGCCAGATCTCGTGAGCAACGTGGCCCTTCCTGCTGCTATTGCGACGACATCAGGGAGGGCCACGTTGCTGTTGCGCGGAGGTCCCCAACGACATCAGGGAGGCCACGTTGCTGTTGCGCGGAAGTACCCGGCCGGCGACTCGCTCTTGGGGGGCTAAGGTGAGCGGCTCTAGGCTTGGGCGGTGACTACTACCCTGCCGCTGAGCCGGACCTATGCCGAACAACTCGACGCGGGCGATCCGCTCACGGGGCTTAGGCAGAAGTTCGTGCTGCCCGACGAGTCGCTGATCTACCTGGACGGCAATTCACTTGGCCCGCTGCCGCGAGCGACGCAGGCACGGCTCGCCGAAGTCGTCAGCGAGGAGTGGGGCCTCGGCATGGTCAGATCGTGGCAGCGGTGGGTAGGGCTGCCGCGCCAGGTCGGCGACCTGGTCGGCGCGCATCTGATCGGCGCCGGACCAGGGCAGGTACTGATCACCGATTCAACGACGGTGAACCTCTACAAGCTCGCCGCCGCCGCACTCGAGGCCAGGCCTGGCCGCACGGTCATCGTGACCGACGATGACAACTTCCCGACCGACAGGTACGTTCTGCAAGGCATCGCCGCGCAACGCGGTTGCGAGTTGCGCATGATCCACACGGATCTCGATACCGGAGTCAGCGACGACGCGCTACGGGCGGCGCTAACCCCGGACGTAGCGTTGGTCAGCCTGTCTCACGTCGCGTACCGCAGCGGAACACTCGCCGACCTGGCCGCGATCACCGAGCTAGTGCACAGCGAAGGAGCGCTCATGCTCTGGGATCTGTGCCACTCGGTAGGCGCGGTCCCGATCGAGCTTGACGCGTGCGGCGTCGATCTCGCCATCGGCTGCACCTACAAGTACATGAACGCCGGCCCGGCGCACCAGCGTTCCTGTACGTCCGCGAGGAGTTGCAAGGCCAGTTGCGCCAGCCGATCTGGGGATGGTTCGGCCAGAACGATCAGTTCGCCATGGGACCGGGCTATGACCCGGCACCTGGGGTCGAGCATTTCGCGACGGGCACTCCCGGTGTCCTTGGCGTCATCGCCGTAGAGGAGGGCACCAAGTTGCTCGCCGAGGTGGGGGTCGAGCGCCTGCGCGAGAAGGCGGTCGCACTCACTGGCTACCTCATTCACCTAGCCGACGAATGGCTCGCGCCACACGGCTTCACTCTGGCCTCACCGCGGGCCGACGCCCGCCGCGGCAACCACGTGACGCTGCACCATCACGAGGCGTGGCGGATCAGCCAGGCCCTGATCGCGGCCGGGGTGATCGGCGACTACCGCACGCCCGACCGGCTCAGGCTCGGCCGGCCCGGTGACAACCAGGTTCACCGACGTCTGGGACGCGCTCGACCGGCTCAGGCAGATCGCCGCCAGCGAGTCCTACACAGCGCTACCAGCCGAGCACGCCCGCGTGACCTGAGGGTGCCGAGCAGGGACGACCCGGCCCGCAGGGCTACTCCCACTCGATCGTCCCTGGCGGCTTGCTCGTGATGTCGACCACTACCCGGTTGACCTCGGGTACTTCGTTGGTAATGCGGGTCGAGATCTTGGCGAGCACGCGGTCGGGCACCCGCGCCCAGTCCGCTGTCATGGCATCTTCGCTGGTGACCGGCCTGAGCACGATCGGGTACCCGTAGGTACGGCCGTCGCCCTGCACGCCCACTGACCTGACGTCGGCGAGCAGCACCACCGGGCACTGCCAGATGTCGCGGTCAAGCCCGGCGGCGGTCAGTTCCTCGCGGGCGATCGCGTCGGCGTCCCTGACGATCCTCAGCCGCTCGCTGGTCACCTCGCCCACGATCCTGATCGCGAGCCCGACGCCGGGGAAGGGCTGCCGCCAGACGATCTGCGAGGGCAGGCCTAGCTCGGCGCCGATGGCTCTTACCTCATCTTTGAAAAGAGCGCGCAACGGCTCGATCAGCGTAAAGCCAAGGTCGTCCGGCAACCCGCCCACATTGTGATGTGACTTGATGTTCGCCGTGCCCGTGCCGCCACCCGATTCAACCACGTCCGGGTACAGCGTGCCCTGCACGAGGAACTCGGCTCCGGCCGCCTCGCCGGTGCCGGCCGCGGTTCCAGCGGCGATCTTGCGCGCAGCCTGCTCGAACGTCCTGATGAACTCGTGGCCGATGATCTTGCGCTTGCGCTCAGGATCGGTCACGCCGCTGAGTGCGACGGCGAAGTCGTCCTGGGCGTTCACTACGACGAGCTCGACGCCGGTGGCGGCCACGAAGTCGCGTTCCACCTGCTCGGCCTCGCCTTTGCGCAGCAGGCCGTGATCGACGAACACGCAGGTCAGCTGCGCGCCGATAGCTCGCTGGACGAGCGCGGCCGCGACGGCGGAATCCACGCCGCCGGACAGCCCGCAGATAGCGTGACCGGCGCCTACCTTGGCCTTGATCTGCGCGACCTGCTCGTCGATAATGCTCGCGGTCGTCCAGTCGAAACGGCAGCCGGCCACCGCGAGGAAATGCCTCAGCATGGCCATGCCGTGCTCGGTGTGCGCGACCTCGGGATGGAACTGCATCCCGTACAGGCAACGGCCGCGATCTTCCGCGGCAGCGACTGGAGTGCCGGGCGTGCTGGCGGTCACCGTGAATCCGGGCGGCGCGACGGTGGCTGTATCACGATGCGACATCCACACGCGCTGCTGCGGCGGCAGGCCGTGCAGCATTGTCTCGCCAACGGTGCCGGCGGCGGCGCTGGCGCTGGCCGCGAGTTCCAGGGTCGCCGCGCCGTATTCACCCGATCCGGTGCGCGCCACCTCGCCGCCGAGATCGCGGACCATGAGCTGGAAGCCGTAGCAGATGCCCAGCACCGGCAGGCCAGCCTCGAACAGCCCGGCTGGCGCGGGCAGCGCACCTGGCGCGTAGACGGACGCCGGCCCGCCCGACAAGATGATGGCGGCTGGTTTGCGTTCCAAAATCATGGCGACTGGCGTGGTCGCCGGGATGATCTCGGAATACACGTGGCATTCCCGCACGCGGCGGGCGATTAGCTGGGCGTACTGCGCACCGAAGTCGAGCACCAGCACCGGGCCGCCAGGGGTCGGCGCGGAACACGCGGCAGCCTGATCCGGTATGGCGGTCTGTCCGTTATCGTGCGGTTCTGGCTCACTGTGGCGCATTGCGCCAGCCTACTTGGCTGGCTGACGGGCGCTCGCGCCGCGGCCGAGTGCCGTCGGCGCCGGGGCTGACGCCGCGCCTGCCTCGGGTGGCCCGCCCGGGGCCGGGGGCTTGCGGACGGCGATCGCGCTGACCTTCACCTGGGCGATCCGGCGGCCGTCGAGCTCGGTCACCGTCAGCCTGCTGCCGCCCCGTTCGGCGGACTCGCCGACCTGCGGCAGGTGGCCGAGCGCGGCGAGCAGGTAGCCGGCGACGGTCTCGTACGGCCCGTCCGGCAACTCGATGCCGGTCTGCTCGGCAAAATCGTCGAGGTTCATCAGGCCCTCGACTTCGATCTCCCCGGTCCGCAGCCGGCGGGAGGGGCTGCCCTCGACGTCGTACTCGTCCTGGATGTCGCCGATCAGTTCCTCGACGAGGTCTTCGAGCGTGACAATGCCGGCCGTGCCGCCGTATTCATCGACGACGATTGCCAGGTGCGAGCGATCGGCGCGCATCTCCGACATCGCGGACATGATGGTCTTGCTGGTCGGCAGCATCTTGACCTGCCTGGCGATGTCGCCGACCCTGGCGGTGCCGTTGCGGGCAGGGTCGAGCAGATCGCGGGCGTGCACGAAGCCGATGACATCGTCGTAGGAGTCTTCGAAGACCGGGAACCTGGAATGGGTCGCGCGGGCGGCCAGCGTGATCGCCTGGGCGAGCGGCATGGACGCCGGCAGGAAGTCCACCTCGGTTCTGGGCACGAGAACCTCGCGAAGCTGCCGTTTCCCGGCGTCGAACACTTCGCTGACGATATGCCGCTCGTCGGCCGACAGCGTCTGATGGGCGGTGACCAGGTCCCTGAGCTCATCACTGCTCATCACGCCCCGGCCGACCTTGGGGTCACCGCCGAGCACGCGGACGACGAGATTCACGCAGACGCTCAGCAGCCAGACGACCGGCCTGGCCACTGCCGCCATCCAGTCGAGAACCGGAGCGGCGGCGAGCGCGATCGGGATCTGCCGCTGCAGCGCGATTCGCTTGGGCGCCAACTCGCCGAGTACCAGGGAAAAGAACGCGATAGCCAGTGTCACGATAAGGAACGCGAGCACCGAGGCGAGATGCGCCGAGACGTGCTTGGACAAGATGTGATCAAGATCGGCGGCCAGTGTCGCGGCGCCGAACGCGCCGGACAGCAGCGTCGCCACGGTCACGCCGATCTGGACAGCGGAGAGGAACCTATTCGGGTCGTGGGCGAGCCTCGCCGCGCGCTGGCCCCGCTTGCCGCGCTTGGACAAGGCCTTGACCTGTCCCTCGCGCAGCGATACCAGCGCCATCTCGGCGGCAGCGAAAAAACCGCCGACGAGAATGATGGCGAGGACGACGATGATGTCCCAGCCGACGCTACTCACGTCGCAGTCCCTGATCTCGGCGGTCAGCCTGGCCGGCATTGTGTGTGCTCTGGGGGCTTGCCCCCCGCGAGCCGCCGCGTCCCCCGGCTCACCAGCCATGGCAGGCACCGCACGGTTGCGCGGTGTCCGAACAGTCTAAGCAGTCTTCGCCGGCCCGGTGAACCCATCGCCGTGCGGCGACCGGCCGAGTGCGGGCGGTGGCCTGGGAAGAGTGACTGTGCGATGCTGCTAGGCGACAAAGGTGATAAGCGGCACGCTTTGGTGGAGGTACCTCATGGCGACTGGCACGGCAGACAGTATGGCGGCGGGCATCGCGGCCTACGCCACGAAGATCAGCGGTGAGGTCGCTGAGCTGCGGCACGCCATTCACTCAGAGCCCGAGATCGGGCTCGACCTGCCCAAGACCCAGCAGAAGGTGCTCGCCGCGCTTGACGGGCTGCCACTTGAGATTTCCACCGGGAAGGCGCTTTCATCGGTGACCGCGGTACTGCGCGGCGGGCTGCCGGGCAAGACCGTCCTGCTCCGAGGCGACATGGACGCGCTTCCCGTCACCGAGAAGACCGGCGTGCCGTTCGAGTCATCCATCTCCGGGGCCATGCACGCCTGCGGGCACGACCTGCACACCGCGATGCTCGCCGGGGCGGCGCGGGTGCTGAGCGCCCGGCAGGCGGAGCTGCCGGGAAACGTGATCTTCATGTTCCAGCCAGGCGAGGAGGGCGCGGGAGGCGCCAGGCTGATGATCGACGAAGGAGTGCTTGACGCCGCTGGCGAACGGCCGGTGGCCGCCTACGCGCTGCACGTCGCATCAGGCATGCTGCCGCTTGGCGTGAGCGCCAGCAAGCCTGGGCCGGCGATGGCGGCGGCGGACCAGTTGCATGTCACGGTACGCGGCAGGGGCGGGCATGGCGCGCAGCCGCATCACGCGGCCGACCCCGTCCCGGTCGCCTGCGAGATCGTCATGGCGCTGCAGGCGATGGTGACGCGCAAGTTCGACGTCTTCGACCCGGTTGTGGTCACGGTCGGGACGTTCCACGCGGGCACCACGGACAACGTGATCCCGGCCGACGCGGCGTTCATCGCGACCTTGCGCACGTTCTCGACCAGGAGCAGGGACCTGATCAGCAAGGCGACTGTGCAACTCGCGAAGGACATCGCGACGGCCCACGGCCTCACGGCGGATGCGGAGTTCGTGTCCGGGTACCCCGTGACCACCAACGACGCGAGCGAGTTCACCTTCACCCACAAAACTGTGGGCGAGGTATTCGGTGGCCACAGGTTCGTGACAGCTCCGCACCCGCTTACCGGTTCGGAGGATTTCTCCTATGTGCTTGAGCAGGTGCCGGGAACCTTCACGATGATCGGCGCCTGCCCGGCCGGCCGCGATCCGATGACGGTGCCGTACAACCACTCAGCCGAGGCGGTGTTCGACGACGGGGTCATCGCCGACGGCACGACGCTCTACGCCGAACTGGCCGTCCGCCGGCTAGCCGAGGCAGCCACCAGCTAGCGGCCCGGGGCCGTCGCAGGCGGCCCGCCCCGGGCCGCCACCTACAGGTTCGCGACGTCGGCCTGCTTGGACCTGACTGCGTCGGCGGCCTCGCGCAGGCCGGCAAGTTCGGTCTCGGTCAGCTCTCGCTCGACGACCCGGCGCACGCCTGACGCCCCGATCTCGGCCTCGACGCCGAGGAAGACGCCGGAGATGCCGTACTCTCCGTCGACCCACGTGCACACGGGCATGGTCTCGCCCGTGTCGAGCGCCACTGCCCTGGCCATCCTGGCCGCGGCCGCGGACGGGGCGTAGTAGGCCGAGCCGGTCTTGAGCAGGCTGATAATCTCGGCCCCGCCATTCCTCGTGCGATCGACCAGCGCGGTGATCTCGTCGGCGCTGAGCAGGTCGGCGAGCGGGATGCCATTCACCGAGCAGGCCGACGGCACCGGCACCATCGTGTCGCCGTGCGATCCGAGCGTCAGCGTCGTTACCACGCCCACGCGCACCGCCAGCCTCTCGGCGACGAAGTAGCTGAACCTGGCCGTGTCGAGCATGCCGGCTTGCCCGATGACCCGCTGCTGCGGGAACTGCGAGACCTTCGCGGCAAGCGCGGTCATCTCATCGAGCGGGTTCGACACGACGATCAGCACGGCGTCCGGCGCGTGCTTGGCGACCTGCTCGACGACGCTGCGGACGATCTTCGCGTTGACCCCGATCAGGTCCATCCGGCTCATGCCGGGCTTGCGGGGCAGCCCTGCCGTGACGATCACGATCCGCGATCCCGCGATTGCCTCGTAGCCCTGGCCGGACTGACTGGTCGTCTGACCGGTGACCGTCGTCTCGAACCGCTCGATCGGCCGTGCCTGGCTGATGTCGAGCGCGATGCCCTCTGGCTTGCCTTCCACGATGTCAGTGAGTACGACCTCGTCGAAGATGTCGTACTCGGCAAGCCGCTGTGCGGTGGTCGAGCCGTAGAATCCGGCGCCTACCACGGTCACCTTGCCTGAACGGGCCATGAACGTCATCTCCTTTACGCGACAGCGGCCTGCAGGTTCTTGTGCAGCGCGCCGAGAAACTCTTCAGTGGTCAGGTAGGGCGCATCGGCGCCGATCAGCAGTGCCAGATCCTTCGTCATCAGGCCGCTGACGACCGTCTCGACGCATACTCGCTCAAGGGTCTCAGCGAACTCGGTGACGGCGGGCGTGTTGTCCAGCTTGCCGCGGTAGGCGAGCCCCCGGGTCCAGGCGAAGATCGAGGCGATCGGATTGGTCGAGGTCGGCTTGCCCGCCTGGTGCTGACGGTAATGCCTGGTCACGGTGCCGTGGGCGGCCTCAGCCTCGATGGCTGAACCGTCCGGCGTCATCAGCACGCTCGTCATCAGCCCGAGTGACCCGAATCCCTGGGCGACGATGTCCGACTCGACGTCGCCGTCATAGTTCTTGCAGGCCCAGACGATGCCGCCATCGCCCTTGATCACCTGCGCCACCATATCGTCAATGAGCCGGTGCTCGTAGGGCAGACCCGCCGCGTCGAACTCGGCTCTTGAACTCTGACTCGAAGGTCTCCGCGAAGATGTCCTTGAACCGCCCGTCATAGGCCTTGAGTATCGTGTTCTTGGTGGACAGGTACAGCGGGTACTCGCGGTCGAGCGCGTAGCGCATCGTCGCCCTGGCGAAGTCGCGGATCGAGTCGTCGAAGTTGTACATGCCCATGGCCACGCCGCCGCCCTCGAACTGCGCGACTTCCATGGAGATCAGCTGGGCGGCTGATCCATCGGCCGGCTGGTAGGTGATCGTCACCGTCCCGGGGCCCGGCACCACGAAATCCGAAGCGCGGTACTGATCGCCATGGGCGTGCCTGCCGATGATGATTGGCTTGGTCCAGCCAGGCACGAAACGCGGGATGCTCTCGATCACGATCGGCTCCCGGAAGACCACGCCGCCGAGGATGTTGCGGATGGTTCCGTTGGGCGACCGCCACATTTTCTTCAGGCCGAACTCGGTCACCCTGGCCTCGTCCGGGGTGATCGTCGCGCACTTGACGCCGACGCCCAGGCGCTTGATGGCGTTGGCCGAGTCGATCGTGACCTGATCGTCGGTGGCGTCGCGGTTCTGGATCGACAAGTCGTAGTAGTCAAGCTCGATATCCAGGTACGGCAGGATCAGCTCATCCTTGATGAACTGCCAGATGATGCGCGTCATCTCGTCCCCGTCGAGCTCGACCACGGGGTTGGCCACCTTGATCTTGGACATGCCAAAAGTCCCTTCACGACTTACAAGCCCGCTACCTTATCGCTGGGCCGTGCTAGCTCACACCGATACCTGCTCGCGCCTTTCGACTCATGCCCACACGGGCTAGCCCACGGGCGCCTGAACTCCTAGTCCAGTCACGAGCAGGCCAATGCCAAATGCGGCGAAGATCGCTACGTCAACCAACCGACGCCTTGATGACAACATGCCTGCTCGCCGGTCGGGCAGGACTAGTCTCGCTAGGGCGGCTATGAGCAGAACTCCTGCCAGTACCAACGTACCGCTCTTCAGATCGTGCGTACCTAGCCGGATTGTCACGAGACCGGCGCAAGCACCGGCCACGATCAGCCAGTAGGGCAGTTGCTCAAGCCTGACAGGCTGACGTGCCCGCTCCGGCTGCCGTGCCCGCTCCGGCTGACGTGCCTGCTGAGATCGCCGCCCCCGCCGGGCACCCGTGCCAGTACCGGGCGACGCGTTGTCGCCGCCCCGGCGCTTGCCCGCCCGGCGCCCAGGCGCCGCATGTCTCACTGTCTCGACCCCACTCGCCACCGGGCCCGGCTCTGCTTGCCCGCTCGTCTACGGCCGCTCGAAAGTGTACTTTCCCGCCCTATCCGGTAGGGACGCAGGGAGTGGCCGCCCGTCCGAGTTGCCCGGGTTGGATCTCGGGCGAGCCGGGTACTGATCGTGAAGCGGAGCGCCTGCCTCCGGGCGCGGAAGGCTAATGCCATGGAAGGCCCCCACATCCAGATAGCGAGCACCGGAGTCGCCGTCCCTCTCCTGCCGGAAGTGACGACGATCGGTCGCGGCAGCTATGTGGACGTCAGGCTGGCCGACCCGAGCGTGTCCGTGCTGCACGCTGAGCTGGTCCGTCGCGGCCCCTACGTCTACGTCTGCGACCTTGGGTTATCCCGCAATGGCACCCGGGTGAACGGCCGGCTGGTAGCCAGGCGGCTGCTTGAAGACGGGGATGCGCTGGCCTTTGGCTCGGCCCGATGCCGCATCGCGGGCATCACCGCTGACGAGATCACCGAGGCCGAGCTGCCGAGGTCCGCGACACCTGAGCTGACCAGGCGAGAACTCGACGTCATCGCCTCACTCTGCCGCCCGGCGATGTACGACGACGCCTTCGTCACCCCTGCTACCGCGCGCGAGATCGCGGCCGACCTTGTGGTCACCGAGGCAGCGGTCAAGCAGCACCTGCTGCGGCTCTACTCCAAGCTCCGGATTACCGAAGGCCAGAACCGCCGGATCCGCCTGGCCAACGAAGTGGTCGCACTTGGGCTGGCCAAGCCGCAGATGCCTGACGACCCGCGCGGCCTGTCCCATGGCGTGCCGCCGAGCACCCAGACCTCACCTGGCGGATGGTCCCCTGCCTCGCCCGATGCCGCCCCGGCAGCCAGGCCGCTGCGCCCTGCCCAGCCGGACCGCGACCCGACCCGAGACCGGCGCAGGGTCACAGGCCGAACTGCTGGCCCAGCCTGAGCAGGTTGTGCCGCACGTCGGTCAGCACGTGGCGGAGCGTCGGGAGATGCTCAAGCTGGGCGTGCAGGCCGATCACCGGCCAGTACGCCGCCGCGGGTGACTGGTACCAGGCAGTGATCCCAGCCCAGGTACAGACGCTCAGCACACCGAAGTAGGCAACCGCGAGGCGGCCAGGCGTCTTGGCTACCGAGCTGTAGATGGCGGCCAGCATTGCCCTGCTGCCTGACGAACCTGGCCCCAGGCCGACGATGAGCATGAGCACCCCCGCGGCGAGCGCGAGCGCCTGCGGGAGCGGGTGCACAGGTACCGCGATGATCGTGGCCGCGATCGCGACGGAGCAGCCGAGCAGTGCCACCGGAGCCAGCAGCACCAGGCCGATCAGCGCGCGGAGCACGGACACCGGGAAGAGCACGAGCGCGGCGAACGACTGCTCACCCTGACGCTGCCGCCTTGCATCCTCCTGGCCAGCAGCCTGCCCGTCGTCGCCACCGCCCGCAATGCGATGAATAGCGCGAGCCCCACCGCCGTCCCGACCAGCGGCGCCATAATGCTCACGGCCGCGACGATCGCGACAGAGGCGATCACTAGCGGGCTCCACGGCGAGATCGCCGCTACGGACCTCATGGCTCTGGAATCCCGCGCCCCCGGATACTGACCGGGCAGCGCCCGCTGGCCAGCCGGCACCAGCTGACCAGCGGCCTGAGGCCGATGGCCGTTGGCAGACTGCAGCGCTGCACCTGGCTGCGGGGGCGCGCCGCCGAGAGCGGCACCGTGCGGCCAAGCCGGGCCTGCCTGCCCGTACTGACCAGCCCCATGCTGACCAGCCCCGTACGGGCCAGCTACCGCGTCCCTGGTGGCCACGTCGGGACGGCCGGACAGGGCGCCGTAATTGACCGGCGGCAGCAGATCGCGCATGTCATCTGGCGCCTGGCCTGCGAGCGGCCTGGTCGATTCAGGCCAGCGCCGCGGGTGCGCCTGGTCCGCGACCGTCGGCGTCCCCGGCAGCCCTGGCAGGCCGACCCCGGCGGCTGCGGGCGGGCTCGGGATCAGCGCCGCCGGGTTAAGGCTCGCTGCCCACTGGGCGAGTTCGGCCGCTGACGGCCGGTACACAGGGTCGCGGGACAGGGCGCGCAGGACCATGTCGCGCAGCGGCACCGGAAGCGTGTCGAGGTCGGGGAGGCTGTGCATGATCCGGTAGAAGATGGCCTCGAACGTGCCGGTGCCGAACGGCGGCCTGCCGGTAGCGGCAAACGCCAGCGTCGCGCCCCAGGAGTGCACGTCAGAGCCGGGGCCGCTGTCCTTGCCCTCGATCACCTCTGGAGCGAGATAGCCGGGCGTGCCCATGAACATGCCAGTCAGCGTCAGCCTCGTGGTCTCAGCGAGCTGGGCGATGCCGAAGTCGATGACGACCGGCTCACCGTCGGAGATCATCACGTTGCCCGGCTTCAGGTCACGGTGGACCACGCCGGCCGCGTGCACGGCCGCCAGCGCCTGGGCCAGCCCGGAGGCGAGCCTGCACAGCGCCTGCCCGGTCATCGGTCCGCCGGCCGAAATGACCGCGTCGAGGGTCAGGCCAGGCACGTACCTGGTGACGATGTAAGGCGGGTCTCCGTCAAGGTCGGCGCCAAGCACCTGCGCGACGTACTGGCTGCGCACCCGGTGCATCGTCTCGACCTCGCGGCCAAGCCGCCGCCTCGCGTTCTCCTCTTGCGCCATGCCAGGATGCAGCGCTTTAACAGCCACTTGCTGGCCGGCCTCGTCGGTGGCCAGGTACACGACCCCCATGCCGCCCTGGCCAAGCCGCCTGATAACGCGGTACGGCCCAAGCCGCTCTGGCGTGCGGTCCTGCACCCTCATGTCATCAGCTTACGGTTGTGAGCCGCACCAGCGCTCCGGCGATGCGAGATGGTTCCGTAACCTCTACCTGGACGATACGCTAACCGCACGGCGACACGCTCACCGCCGGCGACGAGCCTGCGCAGCGCCGTCGCGGCCTGAGCGTTCTGCTCAGCGTGCTCGACCAGCCCTTTCGCCAGCTCGGCCGCCCACTCGGCGATCGGCACCTGGTTACGCGAGAGCACGATGCCGCGCACCTCGTGGCAGATCTCGGCTACCGGAGCGCCCCGGTGCGTCCCCGAGCGTCATGCTCTTCTCGCCGAGCTTGACCGAGACCTTCGTCACGGTGCCAGGACGGTTCCGCGCCCGGTCCGACATCGACCTGTTCCGCTCGATCGTGACGCAGCCAGGAGGCAGCGAGTCGCCCGAGCGATTCGGTCAGCACCTTGGCGTAGATGGCGATGTCTGAAGAGTCGGCTCGCAGCGCGCCATCACCATGCTCAAGCGACAGGCTCATCGCCTGCCTGGGCGTCACTACCGTCTGTCATCGTTGCTTCCCCGCTACGCGTGCGTGCTTTACCGGCCCGTGCTGCTACCGGCCTGCGAACGTCGCCTTGCCAGGTCCATTCTCCATGAAACTGCGCATGCCCGTGCGCTGGTCCTCCGTCGCGAACAGGCCAGCGAAGTTCAGCCGCTCGATCTCAAGCCCGGTGCCCAGTTCGACCTCCAGCCCTTCGTCGATCGCCGCTTGGCCGCGCGCAGCGCGAGCGCCGGGCCCGTTGCCGTACCTGGCGACCAGGTCTACGGCCGCCTTGTGCACATCCGCGTCCGGCACGACCTCATCGACCAGGCCGATCGCGAGCGCCTCGGCGCGCGCCGACGAACCGGCCGGTGAACACGATGTCCTTGGCCCGCGCCGGGCCGACCAGCCTCGGCAGCCGCTGCGTGCCGCCCGCGCCTGGAATCACCCCGAGCAAGATTTCGGGCTGCCCGACCCGGGCGCTCTCGCCCGCGACGCGGAAGTCGGCGCACAGGGCGAGTTCAAGCCCGCCGCCCAGCGCGTAACCGGTGATCGCCGCGACGACTGGCTTGCCTATCCGCGCCATCGCGGTAAACGAGTCCTGGAGCCTCGTGCTGATGACCGACATTTCCGCGTAACTGGCTTGCGCCATCTCCTTGATATCGGCCCCGGCGGCGAACACCTTCTCGCCGCCGGAAAGGACAACCGCCCTGACCTGATCGTCCTCGTCGACCTGCGCGGCGGCCACCGCGAGCTCGGTCACCACCTGGGAGTTGAGCGCATTCATCGGCGGCCGCGCCAGCCGGATCGTCGCTACCGCCTGATCGATCTCCACGTGGACGAACTCGCCCATCCCAGCACCTCCGCCGATCAGCTATGCGCTATCGCGCACGGGCGATCCTAGCGCCGTCCCGCATCATGCTGTCCATGCCGGCGCCAGCCCGGGACGACTGAGGGCCTGCCCGGAACCCGGCCGGGCAGGCCCTCTATCCGCGTGGAGCGGACAAGCGAACCAGTGCTATTCACCGACTGCGCGCGGCAAGCTGATCCCCTGCCAGCTGTTCAGGAAACCGCGCACCTCGGACTCGCTGTAGCGGCGGTGACCGCCAGGCGTGCGGATCGAGGACAGCTTGCCGCCACGGGCCCACCGGGTCACCGTCTTCGGGTCGACCCTGAGCATGGCAGCGACCTCCGCCGGGGTGAGGAGCCTGTTGTCCGGCTTGATCTGAGTTCTCACGTCGCAGATCCTCTCGTTGCTACTTGGGTAATTGCCTCGTGACCGACAGTGACCACAGATGGCACTACTCCTTGAAGTCGTCGAATCACAGGATGTCACATGTCCCTCGTCTTTGCTGGCGTTCTCACCGCCAAGGCAACAAATTTCACCGGGGAAGCCTGATGTCTTTGCAAGAAGGACGTGAATGGAGGCGTGATGGTTTACTCCATACAGTAACCCGATGCTCACAATGAGTGCCACCGATATGGCCAAGCTCAGCACCATTAAGACCGGCTCCGACCTGGTATTACGCCAATTCGGTCAGCAGCGGACAAGCGGCTCAGCGCAGGTCGCCACTGACCAATCCGGCGGGCACCACTGGCAGCCTCACCAAGCCGAGCTCGGCAGGCGTAGCAATCAGCGGATGTCTGGGCAGAACTCGCACCGTGTATCCAAACGGCCCTGGCTGGCCAAGAATCGCCTCACCGCGATACCAGGCAACCGATTCCGGTCCGGGATGGGCCTCGAGCATCAACTCGGAATGCACTGGATCGATGATCTCGTCGTCATTGCCCGCCCGGCCGTATACGACCTCGACGCTCACGTCTTCCGGCCCGAGTTCGCCGAGCGCGACCCCGGCCCGGACGGTGAGCTTCGCGCCAGGCGACGGCTCGCCGTCGTCGGTTTCCACCAGTTCGATGCTGACCAGCGGCCAGGCCCGCTCGACCCGCTGCTTCCACTGCGTCAGCGCGGCCGCGCCAGCGAACCGGTGCGAGCCCTGCGAGCCCCCGGAACCCGGCCCGCTCAGCGCCCGTGACGCCTGCGCGGCGGGCAGGTAGAAGTCGGTCGTGTACTGCCTGACCATCCGCGTCGCCTGCGTCTTGGCCCGAGCCCGCGCAGGGCGTGCGCGACCATCTCGAGCCAGCGCCGCGGCAGCCCGTCGGCGCCCGCGTCGTAGAACATCGGCGCCACCGACAGCTCGAGCAGGTCATACAGCGCGGCTGCCTCGACGCTTCGCGCCGCCCCTGATCGGTCACCGAGTCCGCCGACGGGATCGCCCAGCCATTCTCCCCGTCGAACCACTCGTCCCACCAGCCGTCCAGGATCGACACGTTGAGCGCGCCGTTGAGCGCCGCCTTCATCCCCGAGGTGCCGCACGCTTCGAGGGGCCTGAGCGGGTTGTTGAGCCAGACGTCGCAGCCCTGCACCAGGATCCGCCCGAGCGCCATGTCGTAGTCGGGCAGGAACACGATCCGGTGCCGCACTGCCGGATCGTCGGCGAACCGCACCATCTGCTGGATCAGCGCCTTGCCGCTGTCGTCGGCCGGATGGGACTTGCCGGCGATCACGATCTGCAGCGGCCGCTCGGGGTCCAGCAGCAGCGCGGTGAGCCGCTCCGGATCGTGCAGCATCATCGTGAGCCGCTTGTAGGACGGCACTCTTCGAGCGAATCCGATCGTCAGGATGTTCTCGTCGAGCGCCGAGCTGATCCAGGCCAGCTCCGCGTCTGATGCGCCGCGCTGCCGCCAGGAGGCGCGGAGCCTATTCCTGGCGTGCCGCACCAGCCGCGCCCGCAGCATCCGCCTGATCTCGAAGATCCGCACCGGATCGGTCGGCCACCGCGTCCCACGCCGCCTCGTCATCGGCGAGCCACTGCGCCGACCCCGGCTGGTGCCCATGCTGCGCGATGTCCAGGACCTCGGTGGCGACCCAGCTGGGCGCGTGCACGCCGTTGGTGATCGACCCGATCGGCACCTCGGCGGTGTCGAAGCCTGGCCAAAGGCCGGTGAACATCTTCCGGCTCACCTGCCCGTGCAGCTTGCTCACCCCGTTGACCCGCTGGGCGAGCCGCATGCCCATCACGGCCATGTTGAAGATACCGGGGTCGCCGCCCGGATAGGTCTCGGCACCAAACGCAGCACCCGGTCGACCGGCAGCCCGGCTTCGCCGCTTTCGGCCCCGAACTCGCCCTCGATCAATTCGGTAGTCGAACCGGTCGATCCCGGCAGGCACGGGCGTATGCGTGGTGAACACGGTGCCCGCCCTCGTCAGCTCCACCGCCTCGGCAAAGGACGCGCCGGCGGCGAGGTACTCCCTGATCCGCTCGATGCCCAGGAAGCCCGCGTGCCCCTCGTTGGTGTGGAACACCTCCGGCTGCGATGGCCGGTGACTCGCAGTACAGTCGCACGGCCCGCACGCCGCCGATGCCGAGCAGCAATTCCTGCCGAGCCTGTGGTCGCTCGCCGCCGCCGTACAGGCGGTCGGTGATCTCCCGCAGCAGCGGGTCGTTGTCCTCGACGTAGGTATCGAGCAGCAGCAGCGGCACCCGCCCGACGTCGGCGACCCAGATCTGGGCGGCCAGCTCCGCGCCCCTGCGTGCAGGCCGACGCCGACCTTCACCGGAGCGCCCGCGTCATCGCCGCAGCAGCCCGATCGGCAGCATGGCCGGGTCAGAGGCGGGATAGCGCTCAGCCTGCCAGCCCTCGGGCGACAGTGACTGAGTGAAATAGCCGTGGCGATAGAACAGGCCGACGCCGATCAGCGGCACGCCGAGATCACTGGCCGACTTCAGGTGATCACCGGCCAGGATGCCGAGGCCGCCTGAATACTGCGGCAGCGCTGCCGTGAGCCAGTATTCGGGGGAGAAATATGCGATCGCGGCCGGTCCGGCGGCCAACTGACCGGAAGCCTGATACCAGCGAGGCCCGGTGAGATAGCCGTCCAGCTCATCGATGGCGGCGACGAGACGCCGCCGGAAGTCCTGGTCCTCGGCCAGTGCGCCGAGGCGCTGGGGCGAGACGAGCGCGAGCAGCGCGACCGGGTCGTGGCCGCACGCCTCCCAGGCCGCCTGGTCGATCTCGGCGAACAAGCGCCCTGGTCGGCGCATGCCAGGACCAGCGCAAGTTGAGCATCAGAGTGCGAAGTGGAGCCAGCGGCGCTGGCAGGGCAGGGTGGATGGTGAATCGGCGGATTGCTCTCACGCAGAGTGACACTAATGCGTGAATGAGCAACCAGCATCCCCAACCCCGCCGCGGAGGCATGGCCATGATCACATTGCCCGGCAACCCGCGTGCCGCTTCGGCCGCGATTGCGCTGCCATACCCGCCATTTCCTCCGACAATCGGGCGCGCCCGTGCATGGTGCGAAGTGGCTGAGGGTAGCTCTCGTGGTGATAGGCAGGATTCCCATACTCGACGTTCACCCGCAGGTCGATTGCGGGCGCCGCCCGGCGAAGGCGACGGCGGGTGAGACCGTCCGGCGATCAGCCCTCGTCTTCCGCGAGGGACACGAGCTGCTCGGCGCCGGCGTTGTGATGCGGAACCCTGACGGCGTCGATCGCCGTCGCCGGTCATCATGCGCGAGCTCGCTGCAGGCTCCGACCGGTACGGCGCCGAAGTCACGCCTGGCCGCGAGGGATTGTGGCATTTCCGCGTCGATGCCTGGGGCGATCCGATCGCGCACTGGCGGCACGACTGCGCGATCAAGGTGCCGATCGGCCAGGACGTCGACCTGATGCTCGCGCAGGGCGCTCGCCTGTTCGACCGGCGCGGCGGCGAACACGGCCCGCCGCCTCGGGCCAGCGGGCCAAGGCCGCGCGCAAGCTCTTCACCTCGGTGGCCGCGACCCTGCGCGGCAGCGGCGAGGCGCCGTCGACCGGCTCGGGGCCGCGTATGCCCCGGAGGTGACCGAGGCGCTAGCCGAGTATCCGGTGCGGGAGCTGCTGACGCACTCGCAGTGGTGCCCGCTGATCGTGCACAGGCAGCGAGCGCTCTACAGCTCCTGGTACGAGCTTTTCCCCCGGTCAGAGGGCGCGAAGGTCGATCCGCTCGGTAAGCGCCCGCCGGTCTCCGGCACCCTGCGCACGGCCTCGCGGCGACTCGACGCGGTCGCGGCCATGGGCTTCGACGTCGTGTACCTGCCGCCGGTCCACCCGATCGGCACCACCGCCCGTAAGGGCAAGAACAACTCCCTGATCGCCAGCCCGTCCGATCCGGGCTCCCCCTGGGCCATCGGCTCGCCGGCCGGCGGCCACGACGCTATTCACCCCGACCTTGGAACTATCGCGGATTTCGACGCGTTCGTTTCCCGTGCGGGCGAGCTTGGCCTTGAGGTCGCCATCGACCTGGCCCTGCAGGCCTCACCCGATCACCCGTGGGCAAGCAAGCATCCCGAGTGGTTCACCACCAGCGCCGACGGCTCAATCGCCTACGCGGAGAATCCGCCGAAGAAGTACCAGGACATCTATCCGCTCAATTTCGACAACGACCCCGGACGGCATCTACGCCGAGATCACTCGGATCGGTGCGGTACTGGATCAGCCACGGCGTGACCATTTTCCGTGTCGACAATCCGCACACCAAGCCGCTGCCGTTCTGGGAGCGGCTGCTCGCCGAGATCGCCGGCACCGACCCGGATGTTCTCTTCCTGGCCGAGGCCTTCACCAGGCCGCCCATGATGCGGGCGCTCGCCGAGATCGGCTTCCATCAGTCCTACACGTACTTCACCTGGCGCGACACCGCTGCCGAGCTTATCGGAGTACCTGACCGAGCTGGCGCGGCCGGCGGCCGCCTACATGCGCCCCAACTTCTTCGTCAATACGCCCGGACATCCTGTGCGGCTACCTGCAGCACGCGGCGCCAGGGGCATTCAAGGTACGAGCAGTGCTCGCCGCGATGCTGTCCCCGTCCTGGGGCGTCTACGCAGGGTATGAATTGTGCGAGAATACTCCGCTGCGCCCGGGAAGCGAAGAGTACCTGGATTCGGAAAAGTATCAGTACAAGCCAAGAGACTGGGCTGCGGCGCCAACTGAACCACGGGCTCGCATTTTCATCAGTCAGCTTAACGCGATCAGGCGGCGCACCCGCCCTGTGCGCAGCTACGTAACCTGCGCTTTCATTTCCCGGACCGACCCGAGTTTCTGTGCTTCTCTAAGAGAGTAGGGCGGCGGGCCGGCGCCGCCGGCGGCGATACGGTTCTCGTCGTAGTCAGCCTCGACCCGCATGTACCGCTTGAGACCACTGTCTGGCTGGACGGTGCCTCGCTTGGCATCGACGTCCGCGCGGGGTTCACCGTAACCGATGAACTGACTGGTATGTCTTACCGTTGGGGCGAGGCAAACTATGTTCGCCTGGACCCGGCAGCGCGCCGGCGCACATCTTCACGGTCTCCGCTGACCAGCCAGGCGGCGGAGGGCGGTAAGAGGTGAGTCCAGCGCGGCACGGAGAAAGCCGGCTATTGTGCTCTGACAACGGAGCTTGGGCACAATCCGGCGATAACTATGCGACGGACGGACTCCACGTACCGACCGGCGCGATTAGGCCGCCGGTACCACCCCGCCGCCGTTCCGGCTTGAGGTCCCGCCAGCCAGCACACCCGATCGGCTCGGCTCGTCAGTATCAGTAATTGAACCCCGCAATTAACCATCCGCACGTCCCGATCAGCGTATGAATTAATCACGTAAGAACCTCAGGAGACAGCGCAGTGGCGACAACGCAAGAGCCAGTGTCGCAGGGGGTCCCCCATCCCCCGGACGCCCAGCGAGCATGTTCCGGGCGAGTTCGGCGGCGCCCAACGAGCCGGTCCCGACTCCTTCTCCTTCGATAAGCCCAGAGATCCTCGAGTGGTTCAAGCACGCGGTGTTCTACGAGGTACTCGTCCGCGGCTTCCATGACTCCAACGGCGACGGCACCGGCGACCTGCGCGGCCTGATCTCCAGGCTTGACTACCTTGAGTGGCTCGGCATCGACTGCATCTGGCTGCTGCCGATCTACGCATCGCCGCTGAAGCGACGGCGGCTACGACATCGCCGACTTCATGGCGATCCTGCCCGAGTTCGGCACCATCGGTGACTTCGTCGAACTCGTCGAGGCGGCGCACGCGCGCGGCATCCGGGTCATCGCTGACCTGGTGATGAACCACACCAGCGACCAGCACCCTTGGTTCCAGGCCTCACGCAGCGATCCCGATGGACCTGTTCGGCGACTTCTACGTCTGGTCCGACGCCGACGACAGGTATCAAGAGGCCCGGATCATCTTCGTCGATACCGAGCAGTCCAACTGGACCTACGACCCGTGCGCGGCCAGTACTTCTGGCACAGGTTCTTCTACCACCAGCCGGACCTGAACTACGAGAACCCGCGGGTTCAGGACGCGATGATCGAGGTGCTGCGGTTCTGGCTGGACCTCGGCATCGACGGCTTCCGCCTGGACGCGGTGCCCTACCTGTACGAGCGCGAGGGCACCAACTGCGAGAACCTCAAGGAGACGCATGAGTACCTGCAGGCGAGTGCGGACCGAGATCGACCGGCTGTACCCGGACCGGGTGCTGCTCGCCGAGGCCAACCAGTGGCCGGCCGACGTCGTCGAGTACTTCGGCGACGCGACCGTCGGCGGCGACGAATGCCACATGGCATTCCATTTCCCGCTGATGCCGCGCATCTTCATGGCGGTGCGGCGCGAGCAGCGCTACCCGATCTCGGAAATCCTGGCCCAGACACCGCAGATACCCTCAGGCTGCCAGTGGGGCATTTTCCTGCGCAATCATGACGAGCTGACCCTTGAGATGGTCACCGACGACGAGCGTGACTACATGTATGCCGAGTACGCCAAGGACCCGAGGATGAAGGCGAACATCGGGATCAGGCGCAGGCTAGCCCCGCTCCTGGATAACGATCGCAACCAGCTGGAGCTATTCACCGCGCTGCTGCTGTCGCTGCCAGGCTCCCCGGTCATGTACTACGGCGACGAGATCGGCATGGGCGACAACATCTGGCTCGGCGACCGCGATGGCGTCCGCACCCCGATGCAGTGGACGCCGGACCGCAACGGCGGCTTCTCGATCTGCGACCCGCAGCGGCTGTACCTGCAGCCCAACACCGACCCGATCTACGGCTACCAGGCGCTCAACGTCGAGGCCGCCGAGCGCAACACAGGCTCGCTGCTGCACTGGACCAGGCGCATGATCGAGATCCGCAAGCGGCACCCGTCTTCGGCCTCGGCAGCTGCGCGAGCTCACCAGCTCGAACCCGAGCCGTCCTGGCGTTCGTCCGGGAGTACGACGGCAACCGGCGAGGATCCCCGGCAGCCGGTCGATCCTGTGCGTCAACAACCTGTCCAAGTTCCCGCAGCCAGTCGAGCTTGACCTGCGCCAGTACAGCGGCTACTCACCGGTGGAGTGCATGGGAGGGGTCGCGTTCCCCCCGATCGGCGAGTGAGCTACCTGCTCACGCTTCCAGGCCACGGCTTCTACTGGTTCGTGCTCGAGCCCCCTGCGCCTGCGATCCTGGCCGAGCCCGCCCCGCACACGCATACCCCCGACCGCATGTAGCGGTCCGGGGCTGCCGTCAAGACCTTGCAGGGGGCGGCCAGGGCACCCAGTCTGGCCGCGAGCCAGCCGGGCTCGCGCTGCATCAGCAGCAGGTAGGGCCACGTTGCTGTTGCTGCGCAGGTCGCAATAGCAACGTGGCCCTTCCTGATGCTGTGGCGATAGCAACAGGGAGGGCCACGTTGCTTTTGGCTCGGCCCGACAACAGCAACAGGGAGGGCCAGGCTGTTGTGGGCGGCCGGGATTTAGCGGGCTGACCCGATGGCGAGGTGCTTAGTGAGGTTCTTGACCGCCAATTCGGGCATCCGCTCCTGCACAACCCCTGGGTCCGGTTATCAGGTCGCGAAGAGGCGAATTGGGACCGATCACGTCTTTGCGGGTTGACAGTTACTGGCAAGTAGCTAGACACTATCGACGATTATCGGTGCGTACTGTCCGATATCATACACAAATATCATCGACATACAGGACTGGTTATTGTCACCAAATGACAAACCGGTTCCGAGTGCCGATGACTGTTCGAGGCCCAAAGGTCGCTAATCGGCCCTTCGATCCAGCTTCGGGAGCTGCAGATGCGCGAGAAGCAACAAAAAATTCGCCCGCGAGCGATGGCGGTGCTCGCCGTGGCGGGCTGCGTGGTCAGCGGACTGACCGCCGCAACCCTGGCCACGCCTGCCCTCGCCGCACCGGGGCAGCATGCGTCACCGGCCAGCCCGGCACTGAAGGTCGCCGGTCAGCCCGTGGGCATAGCCGCCGACCTCACGACGCACACCTTCTGGCTTGCCGAGAGCAACTTCGGCCAGGCCCACGACCTTGTCGACCGGATCGCGGAGACCGGGCACAAGGACACTACGCTCCCAGTGACCACGGGCGTGAACGCGATCGCCGTCGACCCGACCGCCGGCATGGTGTGGACAACGGGCAACAGCAGCAACAACGCCACCCATACGGTGACGTTCATCGCGGAGTCCACCAATGCGGTCCACACGGTCACGGTTCCGGCCGGATCTGACCTCACGGGCCTGACCGCCGACCCGGCGACCGGCACGGTCTTCGTGCTTGACCAGGCTGGTGACGTCTTCACCATCAGCGAGGCTCACCCGACGAACACGCCGGTCAAGCTGGTCACCGGATCGGTCGGCTCCGCGAATGGGATAGCCGTCGATCACGGCACTGGGACCATCTGGGTAGTCAGTGCGTCAGGCAACTCGGTATTCGCCTTCAACGAGTCCACCGGTGCTCAGATCGGCAACGCGGCGAACGTCGGCAACAACCCGGGCAGCATCGCCGTCGATGCCACGAAGAAGACCGTCTGGGTGAGCAACTCCGACGGCACGGTGTCGGAGTTCGCGGAGAGCAGTCCAGGGACCGTCCACACGATCACGCTCGGCAACGTCGTCGCCGACTCCGTTACCGTCGACTCATCGACGGGGATCGCCTGGGCCGGAACTGAGGCCGGCACAGTGGTCGGCATCACCGAGAAGACCTCACCGCCGTCCATTATCGGCATTCTCAGCCTCGTGACGCTGACCGACCCGGTCGACGGGCTGGCAGCAGACCCGACGACCGGACAACTGTGGGCGGCCGAGCAGATCCCGAGTCAGGGCACGTTCGACAACGTCTTCCCGTTCGTGCCGTCAGCCTCGACGATCACCTCGCCGACCTCGACCTGGTTCGCCACGAACAACCTAAAGCACACCATGTTCCAGGTCCTGACCGGCGGATTCCCGCCTGCCCAGTTCTCGGTCAGCGGAGCGCCGAGCTTCGTGAGCATCGGCAAGCTGACCGGGATCTTGTCCGGCAAGCTGACGACAAAGTCCAAGCTTGGCGCCTTCAAGTTCACGATCAAGGCGTCGAATGGCATCGGCAAGGTGGCAAGTCAGACTTTCACGCTGAACCTGGGCACCGATCCGAGCGGTATCTCATCCGCCGCGACCTTCGCGATCGGCGTCAAGAACACGTTCCAGATCAAGGCCAACGCCACCCCGGCGGCGACCTTCCAAGCACTCGGCCTTCCCGCTGGCCTGACCGTGACCAAGACCGGCGTGCTATCAGGGACGCTGCCCAAGGGCACCAAATCGCCCGTTAGCTTTGGGTTGCTGACAAGCAACAAGGTCACCACGGCCTTCAAGCAGTCGATCGAATTGGTCTTCACGCTTAAGCTCGCTCCTGGCAAGGCCGCCAAGATCACGTCGGCTGGCAAGGCGACCTTCCGGCACGGCAAGCACGGCAGTTTCACGGTCAAGTCGACCGGCTTCCCGACGCCGACGCTGACGGAGAAGGGCAAGCTGCCCAAGGGCCTGAAGTTCGCGGCGAGCAAGACCGGCACCGCGACGATCTCCGGCAGGCCGGCCGCCGCAGACAAGGGCCACACCACCAAGATCACCGTTACGGCCACCAACGGCGTGGGCAAGCACGCCACCCAGACCTTCACCATCAAGGTCAACTGATCCGGACAGCGCCCGCTTCGCACCGATGTGCCGTTGGTGCTACCCCAGCGACACAAACGGCACATCGGTGCGACTCTCAAACGAGGGAGGCCAGCAGGGCTCCCCGGCTATGGCGATGAAATCTGAATCGGGTTGACCGGGCTGCCGGTAACGGTCAGGCCACCGCTGCCACTGCTGAAACCGTAATCTCGCTGGAAACCGGGTATGCTCCCCGGCGCGGCGCAGGCCGGCCGGGGAGCATCTGTGAAGGAACTGGCAGATCCGGTTCGGCTACGGCGACGTAATCACGATCGGGTTGGTCGGGTTGCCGGTGACGGTTTCGCCGCCACTGCCGCTGGTGAAGGTCACCTTGTCGTTGACCTTGATGATGCCCGCGCAAGAGCCTGTGGCGCTCGTCACGGCCAGGTTGTCGCCGGCGGTGATGAACGCCAGGAGCTTGGTGCCGTTGGTGTAGGTGCCGGCCGCGGTGCCCTTGACCTCAGCGGTGCAGGTTCCGAGGAAACTGCTGATCGTCAGCACGTGGTCGACGCCGGTGATCGTGCCGGTGGTCGTGCCGGTACCCGCTACGTAGGAGACCGCATTCAGCGTCGAGACAGTGCCGGCCTTCTGAGTGTCGGTGCCGGTGCTGCCGAGTGGGCCGTTGCACTTGTGGGCAGCGCTGCCGAAGGTGGCGGCGGTAATTGTTCCGACAGCCGTGTTGGGACCGCTGGGCTGATCATGGACGGTGCCAGTGCCGGTGCCCACGGTGCAGGTGAAGCTCAGGCCGCTGGTGGTATCGGACAACGTGAAGGTAGTTCCGGCGGCTGCGGTCGACGTGAAGTTCGCACCGCCCGTGACTGTCCAGTTTCCGGCAGCCATGGCCGCCGGTACCGCCAGGCTCACCGCTGCTGCGGCGGTGCCCGCGACTAAGAGCGTCCTGAGAAGTTGCTTGCGCATTGTGATCCTCTCTGACTTAAAGCTATACATGCTTCGTGATATGCCGTGTGCGTCAGGTAACCGAGCCGCTGAAGGCTCAGTAGAGCCGCCTCCTTTTCATTCTCGGTAGATACCTCGCGTCGGGCCAACTAGGCGGTCTTAAACGCGGAGCCTAATATTGGATTTTGACCCGCGCAAGACCCAAATCAATAGTTACCCAGCAAGATGCCGCTTTTTGTAGCCGTCGTACATTTCTCCGGCCCAGGATTTATCAAGAAATGAGGAAAACTGCGTCTCGACGGCAGCGGGCGGCCCACCAGAAGCGACTGGCATCGCGCCCGCCCGCACGCAACCGGACAGCGAGACGGATCAGCCGACCTAGGGAACGGATCGCCCAGCGAGACAGGTGCTCGGCCAACGCCGTTAATGAAGATCACGGCGTTGCGTCGCCACGATACCCTGGCCGCCCGACCGCACGTTCAAAAGCCGCCCTGGACGGTCAGGCTGAGCGAAGCGCTAGCGGCGCGGGGTCGGCACCTGGGGCGGACAGGTCGAGCCGAGCGGGTTCAGCAAAATGCGCGGGACGCCCTGAATTAGCTTAGCGAAATTCCCTGGACCTGAGATAGAGGCATCCAGGATGGCGTCGAGGTTATCACCGTTAACACCGCACCCGGTAAAGTGAGGGGTCGCGATCGGGCCGGCCAGCGGGCCACCGGTAAAGAGGTCCCAGAAATTCCGTCCTGGCTGGCCGGTCGGATTCACGTTCGAAAGGACCGCCGTGCCCGGACTCGCCGTCCCGCAGCGCGCGCCGGGCGGCAATGCGACGCCATTTACCTTTACCTTGAGCACTTTGACGTTCAGCCGCACCTTTGCCTGGGCCACGTACGGCGCAACCGCCGCCACGCCGCCGACCAGCGTCAGCTTGATGACTCCCGCGCCCACCTGCGAGATCTGAATGGTCGCGGTAGCCGGCACGAAGCCAAAAGCCAGGAACGTCGCCCGCATGGGCGGGAACTCGCGCTTGCCGTGGAAATCGGGAACCTCGGTGCTGACCTCGATCACCGACGTCGGGCAGACGACCTCTTTGGTCAGCCCCACGATCTCGGCGAAAGCAGGGCCGACGAGGGCGGCGCCGCGCAACTTGTTCACGTTCGCGAAGCCCGTGACCCACGCTTGGCCTTGCTCGGCCGCGCCCGCGATCGTGATGCACCCAGTCAAGCCGGGGCGCCCGCCGAGCACCTGCGCGGCGCGGTCCCGCACCCGGGCGGCAAGGTCGCCAGGAACCGCCGTTGCCAGCCCGGAGTGACCGCCGGGGCCTTGCCCGACAACCGCCGAAGTCAGCCGAGCCGCCGTCGCTGGCGCCCGCCCCACCGGCACCACCTGCACGGCCGGGTTCCGGAGGTCAGCAGGAGCGACAACGCGGCCACCACGACCATGCCAGCTGCCGGCAGCATCGCAGGCCAGCGCGGACGGCGACGCTCCGTCGGCGTGGCCGGCTGGTCGTGGTGGAGCATCGCGCCTCCTTGGGTAAGGTCCTTGCCTCAACGGCCTTTTATAAGCAGGGTGAAAATCCGGCGGCTACCCGATCATGGTCACGAGCGTCTCGGCGGCGAGGCCGACCCCGTTGGCCGCGGTGACCTTGATCCGGAAGGCGTGCCCGGCGGCGGACCTGGCCGGCACGCCGGCGATCACAGCGGTGCCGGCGCGCGATTTCCGGCGGGTGAGCCCGTGCGGCAGTTTTCCCTTGATGGTGATCGTGGCCACGGGAAGCCCTGTCGTCTTGATGGCCAGCTCCATTGCGGTTTCGGCTCGCCGGTCACGATCATCTGGAAGCGGGACCTCAGCCCGGCGATAAATGTCGCTGACGTTGGTGACTTGAATACCGGTACCGTGCCAAGGGCAATCGTGAAACGCGCGCTGCTCTGCTGGCCGAGAGTGTTCCGCGCGGTGACGGTAAAATGAAGTTCCCCGTCTTCGCGGGCAGGCCATGCAAGTTCCCGGTAATGCCGTCAAGGTGCACCCAGCTTGGCGCGCCCGAAAGCGAGAATGTGGGCGGCGGAAACGAGATTATCTCCGTGGCGGGCTCGGTACAGGGCTACGGCGACCAGCGCTCGCGGGCCCCGGCAGGCTGCCGGAGAACGCGGCCTTTGCCTCGAGCCGGATGTTCTGACCGGCCGAGCCTCATCGACGATCACGGAGACTTCGGATTTGCCGGCCTCCTTGAGCGGAGTCCGGTCGGGCTGAATCCGGCTGATCGCATCTCAGGTCACCTTGATCGTGAGGGTTTGGGTCGCTGGCCGGCCGACCGGGTTCGTGGCGGTGATCGTGACCCGGAAGGTACGCCCGCAGTCTCACCTCGCGGCCTGCGCGCGCCGTCCTGACAGACCACACGTGGCCGCGTCGGGCTACGGCTGCTCGATGGTAATCGGGTTGAGTGGGTTGCCGGCGATGGACTCGCCGCCAGTGCCGCTCTTGAAGGTCACCACGTCGCCAGTCGCGATGAGGCCCGCGCACCCGCCAGAGGTGCTCGTGATCTCAAGCGCGTCACCGGCGGTGATGAACTGCAGCAAGGAATTCGTGTTGTCATACGTGACGCCAGCGGTTCCCTTGATCTCCGCCGCACACGTGCTGAGAAAATTGATCGTCAGCAGCAGGTCGATGTTCGTAATGGTGCCAGTAGCGATTTTCGTCGCGCTATTGTACGATACCGCATTCAACGTCTCTACGTCACCGCTCTTCTGGGCGGCTGTGAACGTGGTTTCGATCGGGCCGTTACATTTGTGGGCCGCATTGCCGAGAGTGGAGTTGGAGATACTGCCGATAGCAGTGTCCGTACCGCTCGTCTCGTTGATGACGGTGCCTGCGCCGGTGCCTGCCGTGCACGTGAAGCTTATGCCGACCGTGGTGTCGCTCAAAGTGAACGTAGTGCCGGGCGCGAAGGCCATAGTGAAGTTCGTGCCGCCCGTGACGGTCCAGGTGCCCGCGGCCATTGCGGGCGGGACCGCCAGGCCCAGTGCCACCGCGATCGTCCCAGCGGCTACCAGCATCCTTGCGGGTCGTCTGCGCATAGTGAATCCTTCTACCAGAAACGGGGTGATCAGACTAGGTGGGATATTAACGGCGCGGTTTCGGCACTTGGGGCGGGCAGGCCGAGCCGAGCGGGTTGGGGAATAGGCATGGCACGCCTTGGATTAGCTTGGCGAAATTTCCCGGACCGGAGATAGAGGCATCCAGGATCGCGTCGAGGTTATCGCCGTTTACACCGCATCGAGAGAAGTGCGGAAGCGCGATATCCCCGCTTAGCGGTCCCCCGGTAGGAAGATCCCAGAAATTCGGCCCTGGCTGGCCGGTCGGGTTTACGTTCGTGAGGATCGCGGTGCCCGGGCTTACCGTGCCGCATTGCGCTCCGGGAGGCAGTGCGACACCGTTGACCCTCACCTTCAGCACCCTGACGTTCAGTCGCACCTGAGCGCGCACGACATACGGCGCCGCCGCGGCCACGCCAGTAACCAGCGTCACCTTGATGACCCCGACGCCGACCTGGGAGATCTGAATGGTCGCAGTAACCGGGACGAAGCCGAAGGCCAGGAAGGTTGCCCGCATGGGCGGGAACTCAGGCTTGCCATGAAAGTTGGGGGTTTCGGTACTGACCTCGACCACTGACTTCGGGCAGACTATCTCTTTGGTCAGCGCCGTAAGGTTGGCAAAGGCAGGGCCGACGAGCGCGGCGCCCCGCAGTTTCGTGACGTTTGCGAAACCCGTGACCCATGCTTGCCCGTGTTCGGCCGCGCCAGCGATCGTGATACAGGCGGATGAGCCAGGTCGCTCGGCGAGCACTCTGGCGGCGCGACTGCGCAGCCGGGCCGGGAGACTAGCTAGGAACGACTGCTCCCAGCCGGGCGTGCTCGCCACAGCCTTCCGCGCGCTCGCTGAGGTCAGCCGCACCAAGGCCTGCGGCACTCGCCCGGCCTTCGCGGCGTGGGTATCCGCAGTCGGCAAGAGCGGCAACGTGGCGAGCATGATAAGGCCAGCCGCTGGCAGCACCGCGGGCCAGCACCGGCGACGAGACCCGGTCGGCGGGGCTGGTGGGTCACGGTGAAGCATTGCGCCTCCTAGGAACTTGGCTCGGCTGCCGAGAGGCCGGCTGTTAACCGATCATGATCACCAGCGTCTCGGTAGCGCGGCCGACGCCGTTGGCTGCGGTTACCTTGATCCGAAAACTGTGCCCGGCGGCAGGTCGCGCGGGGACGCCAGCGATGACAGCGGTGCCGGCGCGCGACTTCCTGATCGTGAGCCCGCGCGGCAGCTTCCCTCTGAGCGTGACCTTGGCGACAGGAAGCCCGCTCGTCTTGACGGTCACGATCGCGTGATGACCGGGCCGTAGCCTGACCCGCTTCTTCACTGGCGCGACAAATCTCGGAGATTGGCCTCGAACGATCGTCAGCGTGAAGTGCTGGATAACGATGATCGTGTTGGTCGGATCGTTGGTCGCGCCCGCGAAGAACGAATACTGACCCTCGGTTCCGGGAGCCGGAATTCCCGACAGCAACCCGGAGCTAGTGAATTTCAGGCCAGAAGGCAGGGTGCTCGGCCCTGCTAGTTGCAAGACAGGCGCAGGCACGCCGGTGGCGATCAGGTGGAAGCGGGATTTCCGCCCGGCGACGAAGGTGACCGACCCAGGCGACTTGAATACAGGCGCGACACCGACGGCAATGGTGATCAGCGCGCTGCTGTGCTGGCCAAGAGAGTTCCGCGCGGTGACAGTAACGCCGAAGTTCCCTGCCTTCGGGGGCAGGCCGTGCAAGTTGCCGGAGATTCGATCGAGCCGCAGCCAGCTAGGAGCTCCTGACATCGAGAAATTAGGCGGCGGGAAGTAAATCGACGGCGGGACAGAACCGTTATCCGAGCTGGGGACGTTAGTCCACCAGGAAAGATCCATTGTGCTCAGCAGCGGCAAGGCCGGCAAGAACGGGCTAAGTCCCTCGCTTGTGCCCTCGTAGAGTTGGCCGTTCGTCGGGTCGAGCGCGATGGCTTCAGGCAATCCGCCAGGGTCGGCGGGACCGCTCGCGGTCAGCCGGGCCGGGGTATTGGACTCGCTGAACTCGTCAAACGTGAACGGCAGGAAGTTCCCGGCCGTCCAGACGATGCCTTTGCTCGGATGCGCCTGGTCAGGAGCGACCGCGACGACTGCCAGGCCCTTGCCGACGTTGATAGCTGGCGCCAGCACCGCGCCGTTCGGTTCGCTTAGCTCGGTCAGCGTTCCCGCGTCGAGATTGCCGACCCACACGAGTCCCGCGCTCGGGTCGATGGCAATCGAGCCCGGGCGGGCACCCACGCCGATGGCCGGCGCAAGCCCGCTAGCCGGCGCCCCCGTCTCGGTAAACGCCGACACCGTGTCGCTGGCCAGGCTGGTGACCCAGATCCGGCCGTCGGCCGGGTCGACAGCGAACGCGCCCGGCTGGGCGACGGTTGCGGTGCTCACCACGCTGAACTGGGCCGGCGCAGCCTCCGGCGCCTCGATCAGCCTGCCGTTCGAGACCAGCGCGAAGACCTTGGCCGAGCTTGGGTCGGCCGCGACGCCGACCAGGTGCCCGCCGCCGCTCGCCTCGGTCAGGTCGACCGAAGTAGTCGTGCCCGAACTCTCGGTGATCTCGGTAAGGACCTGGGGCGCGTTCTTGCCGGGGCCGGCTGAGCTGACCCAGACCGAGCCGGCCTTCTGATCGACCGCGAGAGCGTTGACGACGGCAGGAACCGTAAAGGTAGCCGTCACCGACTGGCTGGCCTCGCTGAATTCGATGACCGAGTCCGAACTTCCGCCGGTCGCGACCGCGGCCCACACCAGGCCTGCGTTCTGGTCGATCCCGACCGCTGGCACCGCCCCGCCGACCGGCAGGACACCGGGAGCGAGGCCGCTGGGCACCGACCTGGCCGCATCGCCCCGCGCGGCCGGCCCGAATGCCGCCGACCCGGCCACCGCGACCGAGGGCTCCGCCAGGGCCATCGCGGCCGAAGCCGCCACCAGCGCCACCGCGGCAAGGACCCGGGCGCTCCGTCTGAGCAAGTCAGCGTGTCCGGTGACCACGCGCGGGCGGAGCGGGCTGAATCCGGCTGATCGCATGTCAGGTGACCTTGATCGTGAGGGTCTGGGTCACTGGCCGGCCGACCGGGTTAGTCGCGGTCATCGTGACCCGGAAGACGCGGCCGGCATCGATGCGGAACGGCACGCCGCTCAGCACCGCCTGGCCATGCCCGACGGACTTGATCCGCAGGCCCCCCGGCAGGTGCTTGCCCGCCTTGAGCACCGGCGCCGGAATCCCGCTCGCCTTGACCGTGAACTTGGCGGGCTTTCCGGCGCGCAGGCTCACCTTGGCGGCCGAGGTAAAGACCGGCCCCGTGCCGAGGTGCACCGAGAAGGATTGCGTTGTCGGCTCGGCAATACCGTTCTCCGCCGTAATTTTGATCTTGACAGTTCTTCCGGCACGGGCCCGGGCCCTGAGTTACCTTCAGGACGCCGGTCTGGCCACCGATGGTGAGCCAGGAAGGGGCGGGGCCGACGAAAGCGAATCGCGGCGCCGGGAACCCGGACGTGGTGACGCGGAAGGTCTCGGCCCGCTTGGCACCTGCCGCGAACCACGCCGAGGACGGCGAGGTAAAGGCAGGTGCCGCCGGGGTGAACGCTGTCACCGTGCCCACGTTGCGGCCGTCCCCTATCTGATAACCGCCGACGAAGACCTTGCCGGTGCCAGGGTCGGCGGCCACGGAAAGGGCGAAGCTGCCGACCGCTACCGGGCCGCCGATTCCGGCGCGGCCCTTACTCTCTGTGATGCGCGAGACGGTTCCCGCGATAAGGTCAGCCACCCAGATCGCGCCGGCTGGCGGGTCGGCGGCGACCGCGATCGGCAACTTGAAGTTCAAGAACGGGCCGGCGGCGATGCTGGCGGATTGCTCACCGACCTCGGTCAGCTCGAGGTTGCCGTTGTCGCCGCGGTCAGACACCCAGAGCCGGCCAGCAGTCGGATCGACCGTCATGGCGACCACCGGACCGCTGCCCAGCGTGATCGGGCCGTCTAGTTGCGCGCCGTCCTCGTTGAACCCCTGTACCTCGGTCGCGTTAGTCGAGATCGAGAATCCGGCGGTCCACACCTCGCCGCGGACCCGGTCGACCCCGATCACTCCGCCCTGGCCGGACTCGTTCGTGCTGAGCGCGATTACGTGTACGGCCCTGGTTGCCTCGGCAATCCTGATAACCAGTCCATTCGCGGTAAAGACAAAGGCCAGGCCGGTGGCCGGATCGACCGTGACTGCCGCGATGCTGGTGTCGGACTTGGCCAGGCTCACCGAGTGCGACGCCGAGGTGCTCTCGGTGATCTCGGTCACGACCAGGGAGGTACTCGACGTCACCCAGACAGTGCCCGTGGTCGGGTCGACAGCGATCGCGCTGACGCCCTTCGGAACAGGGAACTTCGCGAGCACCCGCTTGGAGGTCTCGCTGATCTTGGCGACGAAATCGGACTTGCCCGTGGTGGCGACGCCTGCCCAGACCGTGTGAGTCTTCGGGTCAACGGCGATGGCACGAACGCTGCTGCCACCCGGCTTGATCACCGTGCCGATGGTCGCCTTGGCAGCCGGCGCCGCAGGCAGGCCGTCCTGCTGCCGCAGGCCCGCGGTTGCCAGCGAGCCGGGCAAGCCAACCGCGCCGAGCAGCGCGGCAAGCACTACCAGAGCGGCTGCCGTCACGCGCCAGTGACGCGATAAGCAGGTCAGCGGTCGCACCGTGCTTCGCCCTCTGAAGATTGTCCGATATATACGAATAACCGCAGTGCCACAATGATACTACTAGCGAGTAACGTCGGCCGGGCGCCCCGCCAACATCGATGCGCGAGTCAACGCCCACTACGACACATCGGTTGGCATATCCACGCGGGCCAGCCCGGACCCCGCGCCAGGGGCCCGGCGCCCCGGATGCTTGACTCGGTTAATGAACGATGGCTCGCTCGCCGAGTTGCTGTCTGCCTGGCTGCCCGCTCAGCGCTGGTTCGCCGGCAGCGGGGCGATCGTCCGCGAGGTCGCCATCACCTCGGAGGTACGGCTCGCCGCCGGCGATCCGGAGTTGCGGCACCTGATCGTGGCCGCGACGGTCGGCGCCGAGACCGTCAGCTACCAGGTCCTGGTCGGGCTGGTTTCTGAGCTGAGGCCGGATCTCGGGCCGGCCGAGATCGGGACGCTGGCCGACGGCCGGACGGCTTACGACGGCACCATCGACCCCGAACTGACGTCGTTGCTGCTGGCCGGGATCGCTGAGCAGCGCCGGGCGGGCCAGCTTCGGTTCATCGCCGAGGCCGGGGCGGCGATTGACGCGAGTGCTCCGGGCCGGACGCTGCCGGCGCTGCACAGCAACACCGGGGTTGTGTTCGGCGACAAGGCCATCTTGAAGCTGCTTCGGCGGCCGTTCTCCGGGCATCATCCTGACGTCGAGATCCCGGCCACGCTGGCCCGGGCTGGCTCGCGGCTCGTCGCCGCTCCGCTCGGCTGGATCGAACTCGGCGATCCTGACGATGCCGGCGAGCCCACGACGCTGGCGATCTTGTCTGAGTTCTTCGCGAACGCTACCGACGCGTGGTCGGTCGCCACCGCGAGCGTGCACGACGGACCTGGCAGCTTCGCCGGCCAGGCCCGGCTGCTCGGCCAGGCAACGGCTGAGCTGCACGGCGAGCTAGCGGAAGCGTTCGGAACCGCTACCCTCCCCCAGGCAGCGCTCGCCGACCTCCGGCAGAACATGGTCGCCGAATACGCCGCGGCCAAGGCGGTCGTGCCCGCGCTGGCCGAGCACGACCGCGCGATCACGGACTGCTACGCGCAGGTAGGAGAGCTGACAGCCGCGGTGCCGATCCAGCGGATTCACGGCGACTATCACCTGGCCCAGGTGATCGGCACCGACACCGGCTGGGTGGTGCTCGACTTTGAGGGCGAGCCGTCGGTGCCGCTGGCGAGGAGGCGCGCGTACGCGCCGCCCCTGCGCGACGTGGCGGGCATGCTGCGCTCCTTCGACTACGCGGGCAGGCACCCATCGCTGGCCGATCCCGATGACCAGCGGCTCAAGGCGGCCGCCGCAGAATGGGTAGATCGCTGCCAGGATGCGTTTTGCGCCGGATACGGGGCAGCGTCAGGAGGTGACCCGCGGGCCGATGACGCCCTGCTGCGGGCACTGACCTTGCAGAAGGCGGTTTATGAGGCGGTCTACGAGGCCAGGCACCGGCCGGCCTGGCTGCCCCTCCCGCTGCATGCGATCGCGGAGGCGGCACATGGAGGCGGCACATGAAACCGGCTAATCAGGCCGAGGAGCTGACCGGCGTCGTCACCGATGACACGGTCGGCCACGACGAGATCGAGGCCATCCTGCGTGGCCGGCATCACGATCCGCACGCCGTGCTCGGCGTCCACGAGGGACCTGCCGGCACCATCATCAGGGCACTGCGGCCGCTGGCCTGGTCGGTCAGCGTGGTGCTCGCCGACGGCACCAGGTACCGGATGCGGCATGTGCACGAGGGCGTGTTCTCCGTGACGCTGCCCCCGAGTCAGCGAGCGGCGGCCTGCGCGGCGATTACCAGATCGCGGTGCGCTACGGGTCCGATGAACCCGAGCTTGCCGCCGACGACGCATACCGGCACCTGCCCATGCTGGGCGAGGTCGATCTGCACCTGATCGCCGAGGGAAGGCACGAGGAGCTGTGGCACGCGCTCGGCGCGCGGGTCAGGCCGGAGCTGGACGGCACGGCGTTCGCCGTGTGGGCACCCAACGCGCTGCGGTGTCCGGCTCATCGGCGACTTCAACCACTGGGACGGCCGCGGGCACCCGATGCGCTCGCTGGGCTCGGCGGGCGTGTGGGAGCTCTTCATGCCGGGCGTGGCCGGGGGCGCGCAGTACAAGTTCGAGATCTGCGGGCCGGATGGCAGCTGGCAGCGCAAGGCCGACCCGATGGCCTTCTACGCCGAGACACCTCCCGCCACGGCATCCGTGGTGTTCGAGTCGCGTTATGAGTGGGGCGACGACGCCTGGATGGCCGCGCGGCCGCGGGCGGGATCCGCTGCGCGCAGCCGATGAGCGTGTACGAGGTCCACATCGGCTCGTGGCGCCCTGGCCTCACGTACCGGGAGCTCGCGGATGAGCTTGTTACTATGTGGTTGAGCGAGGGTTCACCCATGTCGAGTTCATGCCGGTGGCCGAGCACCCGTACGGGGGTTCCTGGGGATATCAGGTCACGTCGTATTACGCGCCGTCCGCGCGGTTCGGCGATCCCGATGACTTCCGCTGCCTCGTCGACCAGCTGCACCAGGCCGGGATCGGGGTGTTCGTCGACTGGGTGCCGGCGCACTTCCCGCAGGGACGCCTGGGCGCTGGCCAGCTTCGACGGCACGTCGCTGTATGAGCATGCCGACCCGCGCCGCGGCGAGCATCCGGACTGGGGCACCCTGATCTTCGACTACGGCCGTCGCGAGGTGCGCAACTTCCTGGTCGCCAACGCCGTGTACTGGCTCGAGGAGTTCCACATCGACGGGCTGCGGGTCGATGCGGTCGCCTCGATGCTGTACCTGGACTACTCGCGCAAGGCCGGCCAGTGGACGCCGAACGTGCTCGGCGGCCGGGAGAACCTGGACGCGGTCTCGTTCCTGCAGGAGGTCAACGCGACCGCCTACAAGCGCTCGGGCGGGATCGTGATGATCGCCGAGGAGTCGACCGCCTGGCCGGGCGTGACCAGGCCCGTGCACCTGGGCGGGCTGGGTTTCGGGCTCAAGTGGAACATGGGCTGGATGCACGACACGCTCGCGTACTTGTCGCACGACCCGCTGTTCCGGAATTACCACCACAACGAGCTGACGTTCTCGATGATGTACGCCTACAGCGAGAATTTCGTGCTGCCGCTGTCGCACGACGAGGTGGTGCACGGCAAGGCCTCGCTGCTCGGCAAGATGCCCGGCGATGACTGGAAGAAGTTCGCCACGCTGCGGGCGCTCTTCGGCTACATGTGGGCACATCCGGGCAAGCAACTGCGTGTTCATGGGGTCGGAGTTTGGCCAGCGGGGCGAGTGGTCGCAGGAGAGCGGGCTGGACTGGGCGGCGCTCGCGGGTCCGCGGCAAGTGGGGCTGCGGGCGCTGGTCGATGACCTGAATGTCGGCCTATCGCAGCACCCCGCGCTGTGGCGGAACGACTTCGACCCGGCCGGATTCGGCTGGATCGACGCTAATGACGCGGCCGGGAACGTGATCTCGTTCCTGCGGCTTCGACGCTGGCGGGGGGTCGGATCCTGGCGGGGGCGGGGCGGCGCTGGCCTGCGTGGTCAACTTCTCCGGCGACCCGCACTACGACTACCGGCTCGGCCTGCCCAAGACCGGCCGCTGGCGCGAGGCACTCAACACCGATGCCGGCGAGTACGGGGGAAGCGGCGTCGGCAACCTAGGGTCGGTGTCAGGCCGCCGCCGAGCCCTGGCACGGGCGGCCGGCCTCCGACCGTGCTGACCGTTCCGCCGCTGTCGACGTTGTGGCTGGTGCACGACCCGACGCCGACGCTAGAGCAGGTCGAGTAGCCAGCGCGGGCCGGTCACGGCGGCGCCGGCCGCCTCGCACCGAGCACGAAGCTCGCGGTCGGCCGTCATGACCAGCCTGTCGCCGGGTAGGTCAGCCGCCAGCCGGGCGATCTCGTCGTCGCCGGACCCCGGCGCCCGCACGACTCCAGCGCCGGCTGCTCCGCGACCCCTGAGGCAGCCGGCAGCGGCGGCCGGGCCGCGAGCCGCCGCGGCAGCCCCCTCAAGCACCATCACGAACTGCGGATACCACCGCTCAAGCCCCGCCACGCCCAGTGATTCCGGCAGGCTCGTCACGCCGCGAGCGGCCAGCTCGGCGACTTCGCTGGTCAGCCGTTGCGGCCCCGGCGCGATCACGCCACCAGCCGTCCGGGCGGGAGCCCATGACATTGGCGGTATCAACGATGATCGTCAGCGGCATGAGTGCCGCCCGCAGCACGTTCCATTGTTCAGCGAACCCCGGATGCAGCCGGAGCAAGGCGACAGCCTCCGACCGGCACCCAGGCGACCTCCCTGGTTTCCTCGCTGACCGCGACCGCGCGGACCAGGCGCGGAGCATTGGCGAGCACGGTCTGGTAGGTCCAGCCGCCATGATCATCGGCGAGCACTCCGTGCACGGTGATACTGGCCGGGTCAAGCGCACACTCCTCCGCTGCCTCACGTAGCGCGGCATGCACTTCGGACTCGTGGCTGTCCCGGGCACCGCCGGGAGGTCCCCATGCTCCGCCGTGACTGCCCCACCAGCTCCGCTGCTGCAGCAGCACGGTCGGCTGGCCCGCCGGATCGGGTGCGGTCACGAGCAACCCGGCCGCGCCATGCCTGCCCCAGTGCCGATGGCCGCGGCCGCACCGGGCTCCAGCCGTTCCCATCGTGCACCGTCATCCCAGCCGACGATACTGTGTTTGCTGGGCGCCGCTCGCGGCGACCGACGCCAGCAACCGCCCGGCCATGGTTAGGTTGGGGGTATGGCGGCTACCGGCATTCCCGATTCGATAATTAAGCTCGCCAGCCAGCGCAACGCGCCGCTGATCCTCGAGCTCGACCTGACCGAGGGCCTGATGGAGGCCCGGCCGTCCGATCCGTTGTCGGCGTTGATGAGCAGGCATCAGCCCACGATCACCGACGTGATCTCCGGCCTGAAGCACGCCCGCGACGACGAACGGGTCAAGGCCCTCGTCGTCAAGGTCGGCGGCAGGCCGATCGGGCTCGCGGTCGTGCAGGAGCTGCGCCAGGCGGTCCAGCGCTTCGGCGAAACTGGCAAGCCTACGTTCGCCTGGGCCGAGTCCTTCGGCGAGTTCTCGGCGGGGAACGTGCCTTACTACCTGGCGACCGCGTTCGACACCATCTTCCTCCAGCCATCGGGCGACCTGGGCCTGACCGGCCTCGCGATCGAACGCGTCTTCCTGCGCGGCGCCCTGGACAAGCTCGGCATCGCCATGGAGATCGGTGCCAGGCACGAATTCAAGAGCGCGGCCGAGCAGCTCACCGAGCCCGGCTTCTCCCCGCCTGCCCGCGAGGCCACCAAGCGGATGGCCGAGTCAGTCACCGACCAGCTCGCCGACGCGATCGCCGCCCGCGCGAGCCTCGACCGCGACGACGCCATGAGGCTGATCAACGACGGCCCGTACCTCGCCGAACAGGCGCTGCAGGCTGGCCTCGTCGATGCTCTCGGCTACCGCGACGAGGTCTACGCCGCCGTACGCAAGAGGGTCAAGGCGACGGAGGAGACCGGGCTGCTCTACCTTGCCCGCTACCAGCGCTACAAGGAAATGCCCGAGCGGCTCAAGCAGCTGTCCCAGCAGGGCCTGCAGTCGCGCAGCCAGCCGCCGTCGCGCTGATCCACGCGAGCGGCGAGATCAGGCGCGGTCGCAGCGGCCGCGGCAGCGCCCCTCCGCCAGGCGGCACCGCGATGGGGTCGGACAGCATCACCGCGACGTTGCGGGCCGCCACCCCCGACCCGCACATCAAGGCGATCTTGCTCCGCGTCAACAGCCCCGGCGGCTCCTACGTCGCCTCAGACTCGATCTGGCGCGAGGTAGTCAGAGCCCGCAACGCGGGCAAGCCGGTCGTCGTCTCGATGGGCGACGTCGCGGCCTCGGGCGGATATTTCATCTCCATGCCGGCCGACGCGATCGTCGCCCAGCCCGGCACGATCACGGGCTCGATCGGCGTGATCACGGCCAAGCCTGTGCTCGCCGACGCCTACGGCAAGATCGGCGTCTCGACCGACTCGGTCGTGCTCGGCAAGCACGCCGGGATGTTCTCGACCGCGCATCCATTCACCAGTGACGAGTGGCAGGTCGTCGACACCTGGCTCGACCGCATCTACGCCGACTTCACCGGCAAGGTCGCGGCCGGGCGGGGCATGTCCGCCGAGCGGGTGCACGAGCTCGCGCGCGGCCGGGTCTGGACCGGCGCCGACGCCAACGACAACGGCCTCGTCGACGAGCTCGGCGGGATCGAGGACGCCGCCGCCATCGCCCGCCAGCGGGCCGGCCTGCCCGCCACCGCGCCGCTCGTCCACTTCCCGAGGCTCGGCCCGCTCGACCGGATCCGGCCGGCGACCAACAGCGAGGACCGCCGCGCGGCGGCCGAAGCCAGCCTGGCTTCCGGCGGACTCACCGGCGCGCTCACCAGTGCCCCGCTCCTGGCGGCCGCACTGAGCACCGGCCTGCTGCCAGCCGATCAGGCACTGGCCGCAACCGCGCTCGGGGCCAGCGTGCTCGCGGAAAGCTGGGGACCGGTGTGGCAGGCGGCGGCGGCCTGCGGGCTGCCCGCCGCTGGCCCGCTGTTGCTCCCCGGCACCTGGACATTCCATTGATTGAACAAATTCGCGCCGCCGGCTCGCCCGCCGGATTCGAGTCGGCGCTCGGCGCCATCGCCAGTGGCGTCACCCTGGTAACGATCGCCGACGACCGGGAGGACATCGGGGTAACTGTCAGCGCGTTCTGCCCGGTATCAACGCAGCCGCCGCTGATCTTGATCTCGCTGACCGGAGACTCCTACCCGGCTGAGCTGCTCGGCAGGCTAGACCGGTTCGCCGTGACCGTGCTGTCAGCCAGCCAGCGGGTCATCGCCGGCCGCTTCGCGGCCTCGGGCCGGCCCGGAGCCAGGCTGCTGCTCGATGACGTCCCGCATCACCGGGGCACCGCGTCGGGCGCGCTGATCCCCGATGGCGGACTCGCCGCGATGGAGTGCGAGGTGGTCAGCCGGGTCCCGGCCGGTGATCATCTGCTGGTGATTGCCCGGGTGCTTTTTGTTCCTTCCCTAGCTGAGACCGGCGACCCTCTCATCAGGTTCAGGAGGCGCTACCGGCCCCTGTCGGGCGCATAATTGGGTGGAACGGGCGCGGCGGCCGTGGCTAGCCTGCATGGGTGCTGCGACTACGACCCCTGCGGCCGGGCGACGAGGCCGCGTTCCGCGCCGGGCACGAGCTGCTGGCCAAGACCGATGACTTCACCTTCGGCCTCTGGCTGACCGGCGAGCTGGGCTGGGACGACTACCTGGCGATGCTCGCCGACTACCGGGCCGGGCGTAACCTGCCCGCTCCCCTGGTGCCGAGCACGTTCCTGGTGGCTGACTCGGGCTGCGAGATCGTCGGGCGGACGTCGATCAGGCATGAGTTCAACGAGTTCCTGCGGAATGAGGGCGGGCTGATCGGCTACGCGGTGCTGCCTGGGCACCGGCGGCGCGGCTACGCGACCGAGATCCTGCGGCAGAGCCTGATCATCATCAGGTCGCTTGGCGTCGACCGGGTACTCATCACCTGTACCGATGACAACGCCGGCTCGCGGCGGACCATCGAGGCATGCGGCGGCGTGCTCGATGCTCTTGAGCCTTACTCAACGCCGCTGGGGATGCGCCGGTACTGGATCGAGTAGGCGGCGGGCCGGCGCTCAGGCCGGTGCTGACTGATGGCGCAGCGCCCGCATCACGGCGCTGCGCTCGGGGCCGGTCAGCTTGTCGATGTAGAACTCGCCTGCCAGATGGTCGGTCTCGTGCTGAAGGACCCGGGCCAGTTCGCCCTCGCCGGCCACGGTGACCGGCCGCTGGTCCAGGTCCACGCCGGTCACGACCGCGCAGGCCGCCCGGTGCCGGTCAGCGCCGACGCCCGGAACTGACAGGCAGGCCTCATACCCGTCCTGGTCGCCGCTGGCTCGCGCGAGCACCGGGTTGATCACGTAGCCGAGGGCGCCGTCGAGGTTGTAGCTGAATACCGCCAGGCTCGACCCGATCTGGTTGGCCGCCAGTCCGGCCCGGCCCGGCTCGGCAACGGTGTCGATCAGGTCGGTCACCAGCCTGGCCAGCGCGTCGTCAAAGCGGGCAACCCGGTCGCAGGGCGTCCGCAGCACCGGGTCGCCGATCAGCCGCAGCGGCCGGACGCTCATGGCGCGGCCTGCGGCTGGGTCTCGGCGCGGATGCCAGGGCCGGCCTCGGTGCCAGCCTCGGCGCGGATGCCGGTGCCGGTTTCGGCGGTCTCGGTGGTCAGCTTGCCGAGCTGGTCGAGCACGAGCTGGTGCCAGCGCAACTCGGCCTCGATACGCAGCCGCGTGTGCTCGGCGACCAGGTCGTCGGCGACGGTCTGGTCCGGCCAGGCCCGGTCCCTGTGGTGGCCGAACTGGGCTGCCTGCACCGTCAGCGCCTTAATCCGGTCATCGAAATAGCCGCGCAGCGTGTCTTCGTCGAGGTCGCGGCTCATCGCGAGCGCGAGGTCGACCGGGTCGGGGCGAAGCCCAACTTCGGTGAGCGCCTCGGCGCGCAGCGCCCGCAGCTCGCGCTCGCCCTCCGGGGTGATCGCGTAGACCGTGCGGGCGGGCAGGTTGCCCGGCTGCTCGGTGCGGAGCGGCTCGATCAGGCCCTCGGCGGCTAGCCGGTGCAGCGCCCCGTACAGCGAGCCAGGGCGCACGTCCGACCACAGGTCGGCCCTGTCTACCCGTGCGTTCCTGCGCAGCTGGTGCCCGTACATCGGCCCCCGCCTGCTGAGCGCGCCGAGGACGAACAGCCTAGTCGGATTCATACCGCCTAGTAAAACACGACTACTCAAATATGACTAGCGCGCACAAGTGCCGCTGGTCGCCCGTCAGTTTGGGTTGTACGGGGTTGAACGCAGGTCGGGCGCCGGCGTCGAGCCAAGCGAGCGCAGCAGCGCGACTTCCTTCGCGAGCAGGGATCGCTCGACTGCCAGCCTGCGGGCCGCGTCTGGCTCGGCAAGCAATCGCTGCCGCTCGGGCAGGTCAACGATCACCGAGGCGGCGACCAGGTACGACAGCAAGATCGGCTCGTCGGGCAGCTCGGGCACGGAGATCGTGGCCGGCCCCTTGGCGGCGAGCATGTCCAGGTACGTGCGGAAGCCGCGCCGCACCGCCGCCACCGCGAGCTTGGCGGCGGCATCATCGCCAACCGGCTCCTCGAGCAGCTCGAGCTCGCCCGTGAGGTAGGGCCGGGAGTCACTGGTCGAACGCAGCCTGAATCTCTCGGTGCCGACGGTTTCGAGCTCATACCGGCCATCGGGCAGTTCGGTGACCGCGCGGACCTCGGCCAGGCACCCGATTTCGTGGAGCGCGTTCACGCCGGTCACGCCGGTCTCCCGGCCTTCCTTGATCGCGATGACGCCGAACCTGCGCGGCTCTGGCCCGTCGAGCAGGTCGCGCACAAGCTGGCGATACCGCTCTTCGAAGATGTGCAGCGGCAGCACCAGACCTGGGTACAGCACGGTGCCAAGCGGGAAGAGCGGCAGCATTTCCGTCATGCTCGTGACCCTATGCGGTCAGGCGGGGAGCGCCTCGCTAAGTGTCCGCGCGTACTGGCGGCCGACCTGAGCTGACACCGCCGTGATGCTCTTGCCTACGGACCTTGCCTCACTCGCGAGCAGCGCGACCCGCCAGGCTGGCGCGATAGCCGTGATGGCGTCGATCGCGATGCGCGACGCATGGTCGGCATGGCCGCTTTTGGCCAGGTACCTGGCCCGGTCGAGCAAGATCAGCGGCCGGTCCATCGGGTCGCCATCCGGATAGCAGGACAGCGCGTCAGCCTGGGCGCTCCATGCGGCCGGGTCGCCAACCGCCGCCAGCACACGGGCCGTGTACATCCGCATCTGGCGGCCCGGGAAGCCGAAGAACAACTCGTCCGCCTGCTCGCTGGTCAGGCTAGCGGCGATCCGTTCCGCGCTGGCCAGCACAGTCCTGGCGTTGTGATGCCCGCCAAGCTCGGCGTGGGCACGGGCGGCCAGGCCGGTCAGCTGAGCAGCCGCGGCGCACGGATGCGGGCCGAGTTCGGAGGTTGCCCGGTCAGCCAGAACCAGGACACGCTGCGGATCGGCTGGGTAGGTCGCCGTCATCGCCTGTGCCATCGCGATCCAGTACGCGGTGGCCACGTCGCCGCTCATCGCCGCGTAGCGGCTAGCGGTATGCAGCCAGTCCCGCGCCGCACGGTCATTGCCGAGGTCGGTGTGCAGCGCGCCGGTGAGGCCGCATAACCGGGCAGCAAGCCTGGTCAGCTCCCGCTGCTGCGGGTACTGGCCGACCAGGTCAGCCAGATCCGAAAGGTCGGGTGCCAGCCTTTCGAGCAGGGTAGCCGGGGGCACGACGCCATAGGCGGCCACATGATGGGCGGCGATCTGCGCCCATTGATCGGCCTCGGCGGGCGGCAGGGCATGCCGGAGATCGGCATCCATCCGGCGGCGGACCTGATCCAGCTGAAAAAGCACCGGAGCCGCGACAACCGCCAGGAAATTGCGCCTGTTCACATCATCCTCCTGGTCGGCCACGGCCGAGGGCTGCTCCCCGGCTGACAGGCAACCCTCCTCAATGAGCAGGCGCACATCGCCTAGCAAGCCCAGCCTGACCGGATCGGTTCGGTACCACCTGGCTAATAAGACCTGATAAAAGGCGCCAGGCTTATCGTGCCCGTTCTCCCAGCGCGAGATTTGCTGGCACGAGGGTGTCGACGGGCTGCACGGGCTACCCGCGTCCGCGGCGATCCTGCGTACCGAGTCGGCCAGTTCGGCCTGCGTAAGACCGGCCGCTAATCGCCAGGCCATGAGCAGCGTCGGAGTGCGCGCGGTCTGGTGAACCCGTCGCGCCAGCTGCCATGGCGTCCACCCAGCCTGGTCCGATTGGCGCCGAAGGTCCGCTACCAATCCGTCTCGGTTTCGGTCCCGCACGCAGGCAACGTAACACTGCGCTAACAGACCCGTACAGCGGTCGATTAGTTGCGGAGAGATGCAACCTGGTCATTGCGGGCAAGTGCCAATAGCCATCCTCGAATCGCCGTCAGACATTAGTCGTGATGCGGGATAGGCCGCCGGAAACGGATTCGGTCACGACAAAGCGATCGCAACGTGGCCTTAAGCATTCGCGTACTCCCATCTCCGGCAGATCTGCCCGACTTAGCCGCCCGACGAGGTCGAGAGGAGGAGCTCCATGAAGAAGATGTCGATCCGCAAGGCTGGCCCGATCCGCCTGACCAGCGCCGCGCTGTACTACAGCTGTCCTTGCATCGCCTAGGGCACGCCACGTCCTGGCTGGGCTTGCCGTGCACCAACCGGATGCCCAGCCAGGGCACCGTCTCACTAAGGAGGCCAGCGCCATGGCGGTGACGACTTCGAGTACAGTCCGCCTGCACAGGCTCACGATGGTCCCGGAAGACGACGGCGTCATGGTCGGCCGGCCAGATGTGGGCTCTTACGCCCTGTTTCCGGCCGAAGGCGCGCAAGCGCTGCAGCGGCTTGAGTCGGGCAACCCGATGTCCGACGTAGCCGCCTGGTACGCCAGCGCCTGCGGCGAGCAACTCGATGTCGATGACTTCCTTGAGACGCTTTCGGACCTGCAGTTCCTCTTGGCGGACGGCGAAGACAGGGAGCCGGCGACGCCTGTTCGATGGCAGCGCCTCGGACGGTGGGTCTTCTCCCCGGTGGCCGGCCTGTGCTATGCCGCGCTGATAGCGACCGCCCTCGCGCTAGTCATCCGCGATCCCGGGCTGCGTCCTTCCTATCATCGCCTGTTCTTTACCCAGTATCTTTCGCTGATCCCGCTTACTCTGACCGCCGCGCAAATCCCTTGCGTACTCGTGCACGAGAGTTTCCATGCGCTGGCCGGGCGCCGCCTCGGCCTGCCTTCGACGCTGAGACTGGGCCGGAGGCTGTATTTCCTCGTCGCGGAGACCCGGCTGACCTCCTTGCTTAGCGTGCCGCGACGCAAGCGCTTCCTGCCGTTCATCGCCGGGATGCTCGCTGACGTTCTGGTGATCTCGGCGCTGACCGTGCTTGCCGCCTTGTTCCAGGGCCATGGCATCCCCGCGTGGTGCGGCAAGTTCTGCCTGGCGCTGGCCTTCACCGGCGTGGTGCGCCTGATCTGGCAATTCATGTTCTATCTGGAGACCGATCTGTACTACGTCCTAGCCACAGCGCTGCGCTGCTCGGATCTGCAGAACGCGACGAGGTTCCATATCAAGAACCACGTTCGAAAACTGCTGCGGCGCAAGCCGCTCACCTCCGCTGTCGAGTGGGCTGACCGGGACCAGGCGATGGCTCGCTACTACGCGATCTTGCTCATCGCCGGTTACGGGTTCTCGCTGGGCAGCCTCGCCTGGGCTGGGCTGCCGACCACGGTGCACTTCTGGTCACTGGTCTTCGGCCGGCTGGTACGAACGCACACCTCGGCCCAGAGCGTCGTGGACGCGGTGGTCTTCGTCGCGCTGACGGCGAGCCAGGTCGGCCTGACGATCTTCGTCATTTTGCGGGACCGGCGTGCCGGACGCCGAGGCAACTCACGTAAGGGAGCACTAGCATGACCCCGTCCACACCCCGTCATCTCTGGGCAGCACGAACCCGCGGCAGCGCGGCTGAGCGGGAGCTACCGCAGCCGCCGGAGCCTTATCTTGAGGTGCGATGCCATCGCAGGCTGCGCGGGCCCTATACCGGAGGTGGCTCCCTGCTGAGAAACGTCGTGCCTGAGCTGCTTGAGCACCACGGCCAACTGCTGACCCGCAGGACGATCGAGATCACCGCCATCGCACCTGAGCTTGTCCCGCTGATCCCGGCGCCACCGCAAACGCTCACCGATAGCGCCCTGCCAGTTGAGCGCACCAGGTTCTACAACGCGACCCGCACTAAGCGCATCGCTCATGGAATCTGCGAGTTGATCACGGAATGGGCGCGCGCGTTGCATCCCGACGGAGTCGTCATCTGGATTCGGGAACTCGACGAAGCTGACAAGACCGACTCCGAGTTGGTGCGGGTCCTGCTGAGGCGATGCGATCCGGCCCTGATCACTCTGGTCGTGCAGGCCGACGGCGGTACCGATGTACCGCTGGCGACGGCGCTGGCCGCACACGCCGAGCGGGCCGCGGGCCTGCCACTGGACGAGCCGCCGGCCGCTGGTGCCGACCTAGCCCAGCTTTACATCGACTCGGACGGCACCAGCTCGGCGCCGGGCCTGATCGGTGCGTACAACGACCTCAACGCAGGCGAACGAGCCCGCCGCCACACCACGCGAGCGCAGGAGCTGATCGCCCTCGACGAGCCGACGCTGCGACTTGGAGCGATCCCCTACCACCTCGAGCGCGGTCTCGACCCGGCGGAGGCTGGCGGAAAAGCTATCGTGCTAGCCCACAACTACTGCTACGAGCGCGGGTTCTACGATGCCGCGCTCGACTTGGAAATGCGCGGGCAGCAGATCATCTCACCGGCTGATCGGCCCGAGTGGTACTTGAGCCTTATGCAGCGGGCTAGTTCCTGCCTTTGCTACCTGGACCGCGGCGACGAAGCCTTCGAGCTTCTGTCCGCCATCCGCCGAATGTCCATAGACCCTGAGTCCCACATGAACAGCTGCTATCAGATGGCGATGCTGTACACCAGGCACCTGCCGAAAGACCAGCACGACCACGAAAAGGCACTGGACTGGGCCAACCTCGCGATCGTGATCGCCGACGGCAATCCCGATCCCAAGAAGCGCGTGTTCTACGGGGCATTCATGCGTAACGCGCGGGCTCTGGTCGAGCTGCACCGCCGGGAGACGACGACATCCATGGCGCTGGTGAATGAGGCTATCGCGATGACCGACGCCGAGCTCGGATCGGAGGAGCACCTCTTGCACCGCTCTGTACTTGTCTACAACCGGGCACAGCTAGCGGCCGCCGCGGGTGACCATGCTGGCGCCCTGACCGACTACGACGAGGTGATCCGCCGCGATCCTGACTACGGCGACTACTATTTCGAGCGCGCCACTGAGCATCGAGCCCTCGGACATACCGACGACGCGCTCGCTGACTACGCCAGCGCGATCCGGCTGAGCCTGCCCTTCCACGAGGCCCACTTCAACAGGGCAGACTTGCGCAGGGAACTCGGCGACTACGACGGCGCGATGGAGGACCTGGACTACGCGGTCCTGCTGAAGCCAATTCACCTGGATACTCTCGTTAACCGCGCTGACCTCCTGCTTGAGCTCGGTGAACTGGAGCGCGCACGGGCTGACATCGATGTCGGCCTGGCTTTGGAGCCGGAGAACGTGTATCTGCTCACCGCGCGCGGCTCGCTGCTCGCCGAGACAGGCGACGAGCAGGCCGCGTACGCGAGTTGCACGGCCGCTCTCGACGAGGACCCGACTTTCGCGGCGGCCTGGGCAAACCGAGCAATCCTCTCCTACTCAGCCTGCGGCTTGAGCAGGCTGTCGAGGATCTTGACCATGCGATCGAGCTTGCCGACGACCCGGCGCTGCGGGTCAACCGCGCGATCGCGCTGCAAGATCTCGGCGACCACCGCCGCGCGGTAGCCGATCTCGATGTCGCCGTCGCCGCACTTGATGGCCAGGACCCTGACCTGCTGTACCGGCGCGGGCTTAGCCGGCACGCGCTGGCGGACTACGGCGGCGCGGTGGCCGACTGGCGGGCCCACCTAACCGAATACGACGCCGACGAGCCTTCGCCATTCGTCGATGAGATCAAGCTCAGGGCAGGGGACCTGATGAACGGGCAACTGTCCGCCGCATCGCAGACGCGGGCTCGGGAGAACGTGGCGTAACGGCGATGTCCCCGTACACGGTGTCCTACGGCGACGGCGGCGCGCAGTGGGCCATTCCTCAGGCTGACATCGATCAGTGGCTCTGCGACTCCTCCTTCGCCAGCGGCGCAGGGCCGTTCAGGGCCGCGATGCGTCATCACGCCAAAGGCGTCGCGGTCATCACAGCCGGGACGGAGACTCCGATCGGTTTCTGCGCCACTTCGCTCTCGTCAGTCTCGCTTGACCCGCCGCTTGTGTCATTCACAGTCGGCTTGGGCTCATCATCGTGGCAGATCGTGGCAAATGCCCGGCATGCGATGGTCCATCTGCTCACCGCCCGCCAGGAGGATCTCGCGCGCCGCTTCGGCCAGAGCGACGTCCCGAGGTTCGGCCCGCAGACCCGCTGGCATAGGGACGCGTTCGGGCTGCCCGTACTTGACGATGTACTCGCCTGGCTGGTGCTCGCGCTCACCAACAAGATCCCGGTCGGAGATCACGCAATCATCATCGGACGCGTGATCGCCTCCAAGCACACGCAAGGCGGGAGACCGCTGATACATCACAATGGCGACTTCACGCCGTTAGCTGCCTCGTCCGAGCCCGCCGACGGCTAGTTCGCCGGCCTGCCAGACAGCCGCGATCTGCGGCACTCCCGGCCGGTATGCGAGGTAGGCATGGGACGGAGCCTCCAGCATGACGATGTCCGCTCGCGCCCCGATGCCCAGGTGACCGACGTCGTCCCGGCGCAGCGCGCGGGCGCCGCCCGCCGTCGCCGCCCGCACCGCTTCCCGCGTGGTCATCCGCATGTCCCTGACCGCGAGCGCGATGCAAAATGGCATGCTCGAGGTGAAGCAAGACCCCGGGTTGCAGTCGGTGGCAATCGCGACTGTGGCTCCGGCGTCGATCAATCTCCTGGCATCCGGGTACGGCTGCCTCGTGGAGAACTCCACCCCGGGCAGCAGCGTCGCGACCGTCTCGGACGCCGCGAGGGCATCGACGTCGAAGTCGGTCAGGTACGTGCAATGGTCCGCGGAGGCGGCACCCGCTTCGATGGCCACGGCGACGCCCGGGCCGTACCCGAGCTGATTGGCGTGCACCCGGGGCCGGAGCCCGGCCTCGCGGCCAGCCGCAAGCACCGCGCGGGCCTCGTCGGCGCTGAAGGCTCCCTCCTCGCAGAACACGTCCACCCACTTAGCATGCGGTGCGCACGCGTCGAGCATCGCCCCGCAGGCCAAGTCGACGTAGGCGGCGTGGTCGGACGCGAACTCGGGCGGCACGACATGCGCGCCGAGGTAGGTCACCTCGGGCGTGAACCGCGCGGCCAGCGCAAGGCTCCGCGCCTCGTCGGCAATCGTCAGTCCGTAGCCGGACTTGCACTCGAAGGTCGTAATCCCTTGCCCGAGCATCTCGGCGGCCAGCCGCCTCAGGTTCCCGGCGAGCTGAGCATCACTCGCTGCCCTCGTCGCCGCGACCGTGCTCCGGATACCGCCTGCGCTGTAGGGCAAGCCCGCCATCCGCGCCGCGAACTCGGCGCCGCGCTCTCCAGCGAACACGAGATGCGCATGACTGTCGACGAATCCAGGCAGCACAGCCCTCCCGCTAGCGTCTACTACCTCGTCCGCCGCCGGCGCCCGGGCGGCCGGCCCGGTCCACGCTATGAGCTCGCCGTCGATCACGAGCGCGGCATCACTGCGCAGGCCATCGCCGTCGCCGGGCCCGTTCGTGATCAACTCGCCGATATTGGTGATCAGCGTGCTCATGCGTCCCTCACAGGCCGCATCCTGTCATGCGGCCAGCCTCCTGGCACCCCGCCGAGCCCCGCCCCGCCGGCACCGCCCGCCTGGCTCCCGCCCACCAGCGCGGCGGATAGGAGATCATGCAACGCATGGATCCTGTGACTGACGCCCGTGCCCTCGTCTCCGATCGCTTCCCCGAGGCGCGCGCCGCCTTCCTCGGCGGCGGGGTGCTCTCACCGCACCGGACTCCCACCTCCGACCTAGACGTCGTCGTGCTGATCGACGGGCTGCCCGCCCCGTACCGCGAGTCGTTCCGCTGGCACGACTGGCCGGCCGAGCTCTTCGTGCAGGACGCGCGCGTGATCGGCGCCTGGTTCGCCAGGGACATCGCCCGTCGTCGGCCCACGCTGGCCAGGATGTGTGCCGACGGCGAGCTTCTCATCGACGTGGACGGCACCGGCGCGACGGTCCGCGACCAGGCCAAAGCGGTGCTCGCCGGCGGGCCGCCACCTGTCACCCAGGAAGAACTCGACCGGCACAGATACGGCTTAACTGACCTGCTCGACGATCTCGCTGGCAGCACCGATCAGGGGAGACGCTATTCATCCGCTGGAACATTCTGGTTGCGACGGCCGAACTCGCGCTACTCAACGCCGGCGCCTGGCTGGGCACCGGCAAGTGGCTGCTCCGCGAGCTGCGCGCGGCCGATCCGGCGCTGGCCCGTGACCTGATCGTCGCCCACGACCGCCCAGCCGAGCTGGCGCAACTCGCCGACCGGGTGCTGGCCAGCGCCGGAGGCCAGCTCTGGGCCGGGTACCACCAGCAAGGCCAGCTCTGACCGGCTACGCGACCGCCTTAGCGGCGGTGACGGTACTGTCAACTCGGGGCAATCACCGGAAAGCCCAGGTTCGCGGCAGCGTCCGCCAACTCGCGGTCGTAGGTAACGAAGGCGGTCAGATCCACGCGAAAAGGATCGGCGCTCGCGAGGTGAATCGAGTTGAGCGAGCCCAGCTTCGCTGTCCGGTAGGCCCGCGCCCGCGCCAGCACTGTGCTGCTCAGGTCAACACGGTAGATCCCGCGCAGAGCCTGAGCGGCCAGGAAAGGCACCCTCTCATGATCAATTCCAGCCCGCAACAACGTGCGTGTCACTTCGAGCTCGGCCAGCTCACTCGTCAGCAGCTCGACACCATCAGGCAGCTCTGACCGCCAACTTCTGATCGCAGCCGTCTCACGCTCCGGCCTAATGAACTTGAGCAGAGCGCACGAGTCAAAATAGATCAACGATTCCGCTCGCGATCGCGTTCTGAGTCCCGCCGGGGATGACGGGTGCCGGGTACGGGCGCGATGTTCCGCGATCCTGCCGGTGACCGTGATCACGGAACTTCACCCAGGTCAGGGCAGGCGCAGGGTTCCGGGATCACCCCGTGGCCCATGACTGCGGAACATCGCGCCGGTGCTTCAGTGCCCGGGCTCGGCTCCCGGTCCCGCGGCTCGCCGCAGTCCGCCCTGTCCGCGTTGCTTGCGTGGTTCCGAGCACAAAGCACTAGCTGTGGCCGGTGACCGCGCGGATGGCCGAGGCGAGCGCCCCGGGGACGTCTTCGATGAGCACATGCCGGCCGTCGGCGACGACGTCGCGCCCGCCGATGACGACATTCCGCACGTCGGCGGCGGCCGCGGCGAAGATCACGGCTTCCAGGATCGCCAGATCCGGCCCGCCCTCAGCAACACCAGCCCCAGCAACACCGAAAGCACCATCAATACCGAAAGCACCAGCAAAAGCACTGGCCCCCACGACGCCAGCCAGCCGCGTCGAGTCGAGCGACACCGTCACCAGGTCGGCCAGCGAACCTGGCGCGATCTCGCCCGCGTCGGGCCAGCCAAGACTCGCATGGCCGTCCCAGGTCATCGCAGTGCCAAGTGCCTCAGGCCCGAACACTCCCCGTTCCCGACTCGCCAGCCGCTCGTACAACTCGATCCGCCTGGTCTCCTCGAACAGATCGATGACCGCCTGGCTGTCGCTGCCCACCGTCAGCCGGCACCCAGCCGCCGCCAGCGCGCCAAACGGGCCGATGCCGTCCGCCAGGTCAGCCTCCGTCGTCGGGCACACGCAGGCGAACGTCTCCGTCCCGCCGAGCAGCCGCACATCAGCGCTGGTCAGGTGCGTGGCGTGGACCACCGAAGTGCGCGGCCCGAGCACTCCGGCGTCATAGAGCACTGCCGCAGGCGTAGAACGGTACGCCGCCAGGCACGCCTCGTTCTCCGCTTCCTGCTCGGACAGGTGAACATGCAGCGGCGCCCCCATCCGGCCGGTCCAGGCGGCCACCACAGCCATCTCGTCCGGCGGTACCGCCCGCACCGAGTGAATCGCCGCGCCCAGCCGCGCCCCGGGCGCCAGCATCCCGTGCTCATCAGCGCCATGCAGCCCGACCCGTTTCGCCCACGCGGCCGCCGAGCCGTCGCCGAACCGCAACTGCGCGCCCGCGAGCGGCACCGACCCCCCATCGGCGTCCAGCCCTCCGCACAGATAGCAGGTGTCGAGCAGCGTGATCCGCAGCCCGGCCTCGGCGGCGGCCTGGACTAGCGCCTTGCCCATCGCGTTCGGGTCGGCATAAGGCGCCCCGCCGGGGGCGTGGTGCAGGTAGTGGAACTCCCCCACGCACCCGATCCCCGCCAGCGTCATCTCCGCGTACACGGCGCGCGCGAGCGCCAGGTAGCTGTCCGGATCGAGCTGGTCGGCCACCTCGTACATCCGCTCCCGCCACGTCCAGAACGAGCCCGCCGCGGCCCCGGCAGGCGGACGCTGAGCCACGCCGCGCAGCGCCCGGTGGAACACGTGCGAGTGCGCGTTCGCCAGCGACGGCAGCGTCAGTCCCGGCAGCCGCACCACGCCAGCCGGCAGCGAAGCTTGATCAGCCCCGGGGGCGAGGTTCGTGAACCGCTCACCGTCAGCCTCGATGAGCACGTCAGCCAGCACGCCCACGCCAGGCAGCCAGGCAAGCTCGGCATGCCACGCACGGGACGAGCCGGCGGCACTCATCGGCAGGCGAGTTCCTCGAGCACGGCGGCCAGCGCGGCCACGCCGGCCTCACAGTCCGCCGGGTCGGCATGCTCGGCAGGCGAATGCGACACCCCGGTCCTGTTCCTGACGAACAGCATGGCAGCGGGCAGCGAAGCGGCAAGCACACCCGCGTCATGCCCGGCTCCAGTCGGCAGCACGGGCGCGGTCATACCCCGCGACGCCAGTGCCGCCACCACCCGGTCCCGAAGATCAAGATCAAATTCCACGATCGAGGTGAAAGATTCGCGCCGGCTGGTCACCCCTACTCCATGACGCTGGGCAGCGGTTTCCGCGCTCTCCATTACCAGGCCGACCAGCCGCTCAAGAGTCTCTTCATCCGGCGCCCGGGCATCAAGCCAGGCGTGAACAGCCGAGCAGATGCCATTCGCCCCGCCGGGCACTGGCACGACCTTGCTCATCGTGGCCACTGCCCCGCATTCGGTCGCGGCCTCCCGGGCCGCGAGCACCGTCGCCGCGAACGGCAGCATCGGATCACGCCGATCCGCCAGCCTGGTCGTCCCCGCATGGTCGGCCCGCCCGGTGAAGTCGATCCGCCGCCGCTCATGCGGCCAGATCGACTCGCCTACCCCGACTTGAGCCCCCATCGCATCGAGCGCACTCCCCTGCTCCACATGCAACTCAACAACAGCAGCAACCCCGGCGAGCAGTTCCTCATCCCGCCCGATCCCCGCAGGATCAAGCCCAGCCCCGGCCATCCCCTCAGCAAACGTCACCCCGTCAGCGTCGACCAGCCCGCGAGCAGTCTCCGGCGCCACCACCCCGGTCAGCAGCTTGCTCCCGAGACAAGCCAGCCCGAACCGCGCCCCTTCTTCCTCAATGAAACGCCGCAACAGCAATAGGCCGCACCGGCTCGAACGCCACGTTCACGGAGCAGGTCGATGGACGCGAACGCCGAGACAACCCCGAGCGGCCCGTCGAACGCCCCGCCGTCAGGCACCGAATCCAGATGACTGCCCGCGACGATCGCGCCCCCGGCCAGGTCTTCGACATCCCACCAAGCCCAGAGATTGCCATTGCGGTCACATTCAACGCGGAGCTTTCTTTCATGCGCTGATTTGAAAAACCAGTCGCGGCAGGCCGAGTCGGCTTCGGTGAATGAGTAGCGCCGGTAACCGCCGGTTTCCGAGTCGCGGCCGAGCGGGAGCAGCGACTGCCAGAGGGGGTGCTGCCATTGCTCGGTCATTCGGGCTGCTCGCGCATGGGGATGCGGACGTTGCGCTCGGTGGCTATTTCGGTGGCGCGGTCGTAGCCGGCGTCTACGTGGCGGATCACGCCCATGCCGGGGTCATTGGTGAGGACGCGCTCGAGTTTCTGAGCGGCCAGGGGGGTGCCGTCGGCGACGCAGACCTGGCCCGCGTGGATGGAGCGGCCGATGCCGACGCCGCCGCCGTGGTGGATCGAGACCCAGCTCGCGCCGGACGCGGTGTTGACCATGGCATTCAGCAGCGGCCAGTCGGCGATGGCGTCCGAGCCGTCGGCCATGCCCTCGGTTTCCCGGTACGGGGAGGCGACCGAGCCGCAGTCCAGGTGGTCGCGGCCGAGCACGATCGGGGCGCTGACCTCGCCTTTCGCGACCAGCTCGTTGAAGCGCAGGCCGGCCTTGTCGCGCTCGCCGTAGCCGAGCCAGCAGATCCTGGCCGGCAGGCCCTGGAAGTGCACCTTCTCGCCGGCCATGCTGATCCAGCGGGCGAGCGGCTCGTTGTCGGGGAAGAGGTCGAGAATCGCCCGGTCGGTCGCGGCGATGTCGGCCGGGTCGCCGGACAGGGCGGCCCACCGGAACGGGCCCTTGCCCTCGCAGAACAGCGGCCTGATGTAGGCGGGCACGAATCCGGGGAACGCGAACGCGCGCTCGTAACCGGCTAGCTCGGCCTCGCCCCTGATCGAGTTGCCGTAGTCGAACACCTCGGCGCCCGCGTCCATGAAGCCGACCATGGCCTCGACGTGGGCGGCCATCGACTCGCGCGCCCGCCGGGTGAATCCGGCCGGGTCCTCGGCGCGCAGCGCCGCCATGTCCTCGAACGCGACACCGCTCGGCAGGTAGGTGAGCGGGTCGTGAGCCGAGGTCTGGTCGGTGACGATGTTCATCGGCGCGCCCGTCTTGAGCAGCGCGGCAGCAGGTCGGCGGCGTTCCCGAGCAGGCCGATCGACAGCGGCTGGCCGGCCTGGGCGGCGGCGGTCGCGCGCCTGATCGCGTCGTCGGTGTCGTCGGCGGCGACGTCGAGGTAGCCGAACTTGATCCGCCGGGTGATGCTGGCCGGGTCGCAGTCGATGCAGATCACGACGCCGCCATTCATCGTGACGGCGAGTGGCTGCGCGCCGCCCATTCCGCCGAGCCCGGCGGTCAGCGTGATCGTGCCTGCGAGCGAGCCGCCGAACCGCTTGGCGGCCACGGCGGCGAACGTCTCGTAGGTGCCCTGCAAGATGCCCTGAGTGCCGATGTAGATCCACGAGCCGGCCGTCATCTGGCCGTACATAGTCAGGCCCAGGGCTTCCAGGCGGCGGAACTCATCCCAGTTCGCCCACTGGGGCACCAGGTTCGAGTTCGCGATCAGCACCCTCGGCGCCCATTCGTGGGTACGGAACACGCCAACCGGCTTGCCCGACTGGACCAGCAGCGTCTCGTCACCTTCGAGTTCGCGCAACCCGCGGACGATCGCGTCGAACGCGTCCCAGCTCCTGGCCGCCCGGCCCGAGCCGCCGTAGACGATGAGCTGGTCAGGATGCTCGGCGACCTCGGGATCGAGGTTGTTCATCAGCATCCGCATGGCGGCCTCTTGCTGCCAGCCCTTGCAGCTCAGCTCCGGGCCTCGCGGCGCGCGTACCGGGCGCGGTCCGGCAGGCGTCTGGCCAGCGGTCTGTGCGGTTGTCATCGCCGGTCCCCTGTCTAAGCGCTCCGGTAAAGCTCGTGCAGGATAACTTTGAGTTTGCCCGGGGTCAGTGCACCGATGTTCTCACCCAGGATCGTCTTGCCAGAAGACGACAGGAAGAACGTGACCGGCAGCCCTACGACGCCGTACCGGATGGCCGCCGTGCCCTGCGGGTCGAACGCGATCGGGTAGGGGACCTTGTACTTGTCGGCGAACGCCAGCGCGGGCGTCCGCCGGTCGACCGAGTCGATGCCGACGAACCGTACCTTGCCGCCCAGGGTCCGGTCGACGCTGGCCAGGGCCGGGGTCTCGGCTTTGCAGGGCCCGCAGGTCGACGACCAGAAGTTGAGCACGATGGGCTTGCCTGCCAGCTTGGCGAGGCTGACGCTACCGGCGCCATTCAGGCTGGGCAGCAGCACCGCCGGGGCGCTCTGGTCAAGCTTGGTGAAGCCCAGCACGCGCGCCTTGCTCGCCGCGTGCTTCGCCTGCGGGCTAACCGCCCAGCGCAGGCCGAGCACGGTCAGGGTGGAGAGCACGACGGCGCCGACGGCAACGAGCGTGATGCCGGTCAGCCTGGCCTCGCGGCGGCCGCCGCCCGTCGATCGGATTTGCTGCCACGCCCCTGAACTTACCGCCACCGCCGCCGCCAGCCCAATGGGACCAGCGCAGCGGGGCTAGGCCACCGTTTGCCGGGAGGGTTGTCGGGTGCTGGCAGGAGAGTTGTCGTGTCGGGGAGGGTTCTCGTCATGATCGTGGAGGGTTTCCGGGTTCCTGTAGGAGCTTTTTCGCATGTAGGAGACTTGTCGTCGGATAGTCCGGTCAACTCTCCTACACGCGGAAACCCTCCTTCAGGCGCACGAAAACCCTCCTACAGGCGCAGCCGATCGCCCGCACGGAGTTGATCGCGGACACATAGCCGTGCAAAGAGGCAGGGAAGAGCAGCTTGCGCCAGCTCTTGCCGTTCCAGTGGCTCACCACGAAGATGCCGCCGCTCGGGCAGCGCGGGCCACAGCCGGCGAAGACGGCGAAGGCATCCCCTGGTCCCACGGCGAGCAGCGCCGTCGAGTTGGTGATTTGCGAGGCCGTTCCCACGGTCATGGTCACGCAGCAGACCAGTCATACCGTGCCTCCCGCACCGAGCCTCGCGCTCCGTCCGGCCGTAAAAAACATGATATTCCCGGGACGTTCTCGCACTCCATGGAGTCGCGAACAAATCCAGCAGGTTTCAGCCGAGATTGCCGCTGTCAGCGGCCAGAACTAGGCTGATCATGTTTGTGCCGATCCGGGCTACCCGCCGGGCCATCCTTCGGCCAGCACTGTCAGGAGGGCGGCGTGACGCGCTACCTGCTCAGGCGAATCGGCCTGGCTGTGATCACGCTGTGGATCCTGAGCCTGATCGTGTTCCTGGCTGGCCAGGTGCTGCCCGGCGATCCCGGTCGCACCGTGCTCGGGCCATTCGCCTCCGCTGCCGCCGTCAAGGCCTACGACCATCAGCTTGGCGTCGACCGGCCCTTGATCGTGCAGTACCTGAGCTGGGTCGGCGGGTTGCTGCATGGCAACATGGGCACGTCATACGCCTACAGGTCCCCGGTCGAGCCTTTCATCTTCTCGGCCCTTGGTAATTCGGCCAAGCTCGCGCTGCTGGCCCTGGTGATCATCATTCCGCTCGGCATCGCGGGCGGGGTGCTCGCGGCCGTCTACTCAGGCCGGGCGGTCGACCGGGTGATCTCACTGGCCGGGCTCGCCGCCTCGACCGTTCCCGAATTCGTCTCGGGGATAGTTCTGATCATCGTGTTCGGCATCGCGCTTAAGGCGCTGCCGATCACCGCGGCGACCAGCGCGGGCGCGTCGATCCCCGATCAGCTCGATCACCTGATCCTGCCGGTCATACCGCTCGTGCTCGTGCTGTTCGGCTATATCGCCAGGATGGCGCGGGCGGGCACGGTCGAGGCGCTCGACTCGGACTACGCGCGCACCGCCACGCTCAAGGGCCTGCCCCGCAGCGTCGTGATCAGGCGGCATGTCCTGCGCAATGCGCTGCTGCCGACGATTACCGTGATCGCGACTCAGACCGGGTACCTGATTGGCGGGCTCGTCGTTGTCGAGACTCTTTTCAACTATCAGGGCATCGGCCGCCTGATCCTCACGGCCGCCACCGGCAAGGATTTCCCGATGCTCGAGGCGGGCGTGCTCGTCATCGGCGTCGTGTACATGGTCGCCACCTTGATCGCCGATGTGCTGTATACCGTGCTAAACCCGAGACTGCGGGTAGGAGCGGCCGGATGACACAGCTGACGGAGTCAGCCAGATGACACCGCTGACGACGGCCGCGCCGGGCGAGGTAGCTGTCGCTCATGCCTTCGCCGCGCCGCCCGCCCAGTGGCGGCTGCTGCTGCGCAAGCCGACGTTCCTGATCGGCGCGGGCGTGCTGCTGATCTGGCTGGCCTGCGCGATCTTCGGCCATCTCATCGCCCCGTCCGACCCGCTCGCGCAGCAACTGCTCGCCAAGAACGCGGCCCCGTCCGGCGCCCACCTGCTCGGCACCGACGACCTCGGCCGTGACGTGCTGTCCCGCGTCATCGTGGGCGCGCGAGACATCTTGACCATCGCCCCGCTCGCGACCTTGCTCGGCGCGGTCTGCGGTACCGCGATCGGCCTGGTGATGGGGTACTTCGGCGGCGTCATCGACACCGTGCTCGGCCGCATCGTCGAAGCCGTGCTGGCGCTGCCCGTGGTGATCGTGGCGTTCCTCTTCATTGTCGCGGTCGGGCCGTCGTCTTTGACGCTGATCCTGGTCGTCGGCTTCATCTTTACCCCGCTGATCGCGCGGACCGTCCGCACCGCGGTGCTCGTGGAGCGGCAGCAGGACTACCTGGCCTCGGCCAGGCTGCTCGGGGAGCGGCCTGCTTTCATCATGGCCGCCGAGATCCTCCCGAATGTGCTTCCGGTGATCGTGGTCGAGTTCACCGTGCGGCTCGGGTACGCGATCTTCGCGGTCGCCACCCTGTCCTTCCTCGGCTTCGGGGTGCAGCAGCCGACCCCTGACTGGGGCGGTGACATCGCCGTCAACTACGGCCTGCTCGGCGCCGGCTACTGGTGGGAGACGCTCTTCCCCGCGCTGGCGATCGCGTCGCTGGTGATGGCGCTGAACCTGGTGACCGACTCGATCGAGCAGGTGATCTCGTCGTGACCGAGCTGGCGCCGTGGTCGGAGTCGGAGCCCACGCTCGCCGTCGAGCACCTGGAGATCACCTACCGGGTGCGCGGCCAAGACCGGCCGGTCGTCAGGGACGTGTCGTTCACCGTCGGCAAGCGCGAGTCGTACGGGCTGGTGGGCGAGTCAGGCTCGGGCAAGTCCACCGTGGCGCTCGCGCTGACCAGGTACCTGGCGCGCAACGGCCGGGTCAGCTCGGGCTCGATCCGTGTCAACGGGCTCGACCCGCTCGCGCTGTCCGGGCCGGCCTGCGCGATCTGCGGGCCAGGACCGTGTCCATGGTCTACCAGGAACCGGGACGCGCGCTGAACCCGTCGATCAGGGCCGGACGGCAGATCGCCGAGGTGTTCGAGATCGCCGGCCTTGACCGTTCGTCGGCGCTAGATCGAGCTGGCGACATGCTGCACAGGGTTCAGATCTCCGATCCGGCCCGCATCATGAACGCCTACCCGCACGAGTTGTCCGGCGGCATGGCGCAGCGCGTGGTCATCGCGATGGCGCTGGCCGCTGAACCAGCGCTGCTCATCCTGGATGAGCCGACCACCGCGCTCGATGCCACGGTCGAGGCCGAGATCCTCGACCTCGTCGCCAGGCTGCGCGAGGAGCTGGCCACCTCGGTACTCTTCATCAGCCACAATCTGGCGGTCGTGGCCAAGATGTGCGACCGGGTCGGAGTGCTCTACGCCGGCGAGCTCGTCGAAGAGGGCCCGGCCAGCGAGGTATTCGAGGCCTCAAGGCACCCGTACACGGTGGGCCTGCTGCGCTGCATCCCCACGCGCGGGCAGCGCAAGGATACGGGCAGGCTCGACGCCATTCCCGGATTCCTGCCGCAGCCCGGGCGGACCACGGCTGGCTGCGTCTTCGCCGAGCGCTGCTCGCTGGCGGTCGACGAGTGCCGCCAGGCGCCGCCGCCGGCGTTCGAGGTCGGCGCGGCGCACACCGCGCGCTGCTACCGGCACTCCGATGCCGCCGAGTTGCCCAGGGCTACCCCGGCCGAGGTCTCGCTCGGCCCCGCGACTGGTGGCGGCCAGGATGATCCGATCGTGAGCCTGCGGTCGGTGAGCAAGACCTACCGCGGCGACGGGAGCGCGGTTCGCGCGCTGCACAACGTCAGCCTGGAGATCATGCGAGGCGAGACGCTCGGCCTGGTCGGCGAGTCCGGTAGCGGCAAGACGACGCTGGCCAGGGCACTGCTCGGGCTGACCGAGCCGGATCCTGGCTCGGTGCTGGCCTTCGACGGCGTGCCGCTGTCCGCTGGCCTGGCTGGCCGCCCGCTCGACCAGCTCAAGGAACTGCAGATCGTCTTCCAGAATCCGGATTCGGCACTGAACCGGCGGCGCTCTGTCCGCTGGCTGATCAGCCAGCCGCTGCGCAGGCTGGCCGGGCTGACAGGCAGCAGGCTGGACGAGCGCCTGACCGACCTGATCAGGTCGGTCAGGATGGAAGAACGCCACCTCAGCCTGCGGCCAGGGCAGCTGTCCGGCGGGCTCAAGCAGCGGGTGGCGATCGCCAGGGCGTTCGGCGGCGGGCCCCGGCTCGTGGTCTGCGACGAGCCGACGTCGGCGCTCGACGTCTCGGTCCAGGCGGCGATCCTCAACCTGCTCGCCGACCTGCAGGCCAAGGAGCAGGTGACGTACCTGTTCATCTCGCACGACCTCGGCGTCGTGCGCTACCTGTCCGACCGGATCGCCGTCCTCTACCTCGGCCGCCTGCTCGAAGTCGGTCCCGCCGAGCAGGTGTTCGCCGGGCCGCACCATCCCTACACCGAGGCCCTGCTGTCGGCCGTGCCCAACCTCGACGGCCAGCGCACCGAGCGGATCAAGCTGACTGGCGAGATCCCGTCGGCCGCCGATCCGCCATCCGGATGCGTCTTCCACACTCGCTGTCCCAGGCGCCTGTCAACTGGCGTTTGCGAGACCATCGAACCGCCGCTCAACGAAGCCGAACCAGGCCACCTCATCAGCTGCCACATTCCTATCGACCAGCTCAGAAAGCTGCAGGCAAACCCCACCCCGGACTAAGCCACGCCATGCTAGGCGACGCCGAACTGAGCCACGCCGAACGGAAAGAAATTTGCCCAGCCGTTTAATCTCCGATTAGGTAGGAAATCTCGTGTCCGGCAGCTGACCAGCCGGCAATTTGTACAACAAACCACGGAGGCTACCCGTGAACGTTGATCGTTCAAGTCTTGATCCCCTGCGCGAGAGCGAGGGTGAGATCGCCAACCACGTCATCGACGAGTTCGTCGCTGGCCGGCTCAGCCGCCGCGACCTGCTCAGGCGCGGCGCGGTCGCCGGGATCTCACTGCCCGTGCTCGGCAGCGTGCTCGCCGCCTGCGGCAGCAGTTCGTCCTCGAGCGCGCCGTCAGGCGGCGGCAGCGCGAATGCCACGATCAAGGCCGGGATCATCACTCCGACCGGTGACATCAATCCGGTGACGGTCGCCGACCAGGGCGGCCTCGACATGCTCGCGCAAACCGGCGAGTACCTGTGCCTGTCCGACCAGACGCTCACGCTGAAGCCCGTGCTGGCCACCGGCTGGACATCGAACTCGGCAGCCACCGTGTGGACGTTCAAGATCCGCCAGAACGTCAAATTCCACAATGGCCACCCGCTGACCGCTGACGACGTGGTCTACACCTACAAGCTGCTCACAGACCCCAAGTCACCGAACGCGACCCTGGCCGGATCGCTTGTCCCGGACGGCGTTCAGAAGGTCGATGACTTCACCGTTGCCTTCCATCTTGAGGCGCCGAACGGCAACTTCCCCTATCTGACCTCGTCAGATAACTACAACATGATCATCTTGCCCAATGGCCAGGACCCGAAGGCGTGGCAGAAGACGTTCATCGGCACCGGCCCGTTCATGCTCAAGAGCTACACGCCGAACGTCGGCGCCTCGTTCATCCGCAACGAGAAGTACTGGGGCAAGAAGGCGCTGCCGGCCGCCACCGAGTTCACCTTCTACGCCACCGAGACCCCGGGCGTGCTCGCGCTGACCGGCGGGACGATCGACGTGCTCGGGCAGTTCTCCGTCTCGGGCGGGCCGCAGCTGCTCAACGGCCAGTACAACATCAGCAAGCTCCGGTCCAGCGCGCACCGCGAGTTGTCGATGCGCACCGACCTGGCGCCGTTCAACGACCCGCGGGTACGGCAGGCGATCGCCTTGACCCTCGACCGGCCCACCATCGTCAAGTCCCTGTTCAACGGCTACGCTGACCTCGGCAATGACAGCCCGTTCGCACCGGTCTTCCCGTCCACCGACACCAGCGTGGCCCAGCGGGCACAGGACCTCGGCAAGGCCAAGGCACTTCTCAAGGCTGCGGGCCACCCGTCCGGCTTCTCGACCCAGCTGTACGCGAACGCGGTGCAGGAGATCCCGAACTACGCCCAGATCGTGCAGCAGTCGGCGAAGGCCATCGGAGTCAACATCACCGTCCACGCCCAGCCTTCGGCGACGTACTACGGCAAGGCCACGTTCGGCAACTCGAACTGGCTGGACGCCACGATGAGCCTGGTGGACTACGGCCACCGCGGTGTACCGAACGCGTTCCTGACCAACCCGCTGCAGACGATCAGCGCCAAGACCGGCACCGGCTCGTGGAACGCCGCGCACTTCAGCAGCAGCCAGTACGACAAGCTCGCCGCCCAGTACATCGCCGCCCATGACCTGTCGACCCAGCGGCAGCTCGCGGGCCAGATCGAGACGCTGCTGCTCAACGAGACCCCGATCATCTACGGGTACTTCTACAACTATCTGTCCGCCTGGGCGAAGAATGTCGCAGGCGTCTACCCGACCGCCATCGGCCACCTGTTCCTCTACAACGCAACCAAGACCTGACCGCCGCAGCGGGCCGGTAATCGCCCGGCCCGGCCTCGCCCCAGGAACGCCGGGGCGGGCTGGGCCGGGCCGGTCCGGGCCCACCGGGAGGTGCGACAAGACTGGCCGCGCGGCTCGCCCGGGCCGACATATCCTGGAACCTTCCGCACGGAAGGTGATCAATGACATCGGCCCAGGCCAGGCGCTTGCACCACGGCGAGGCGCACAGCCATCACAGGGACGTCTCAGGCGGCTGGCTGCGGCCGGCCGTCTTCGGCGCCATGGACGGCCTGGTCACGAATGTGTCGCTGATCGCTGGTGTCGGCGGCGCCGGCGTGCACGCGCAGGCCATCATCGTGACCGGGCTGGCCGGGCTCGCGGCTGGCGCGCTGTCGATGGCGAGCGGCGAGTACGTGTCCGTTTCGTCGCAGAACGAGCTTATTCAGGCCGAGGTCGTCAAGGAGCGGCACGAGCTCGAGCACCATCCCGAAGCTGAGCGGCGGGAACTCGCCGCCGTCTTCAGGCACCGGGGCGTCGACGCGGACCTGGCCGACCGGATCGCGAGGCAGGTGTCCACCAGGCCAGAGGAAGCACTTCGCATGCACGTCAAGGAGGAACTCGGGGTCGATCACCACGACCTGCCCTCGCCTTACGTGGCGGCCGCCGCCTCGCTGGTCACGTTCGCGGTCGGGGCACTGGTCCCATTGCTGCCCTACCTGCTCGGCTTCAAGTCACTGCTAGCAGCGCTCATGCTCGCCGCGGTCGCCGCGTTCTGCGGCGGCGGTCTCGTCTCGAGGATCACCAACCGGTCGTTCCTCTTCGGCGCGGTCCGCCAGTTGCTGCTGGCCGGGGCGGCCGCCGCCTTGACCTACGGCATCGGCGCGGCCGTCGGCGCCGCCATTCACTGACCAGGGCGACCACCCGGGCCGCTGGCTACCAGATGTCGAGGCCGAAGCTGTCCTCGGCGTGACCGCCTGAGGACAGCAGCGCGAGGTCGGCCTGGACCATCATGCCGACGAGTTCCTCAAAGCCGATCTTGGGTTCCCAGCCCAGCCGGTCCCGCGCCGCCGCCGGGTCGGCGCAGAGCTTGTCGACCTCGGCTGGCCTGATGAATGCCGCGTCGGTCACCACATGGTCCCGCCAGTCGAGCCCCGCAACCTTGAACGCCTTTTCGAGCAGATCGGCGACCGAATGGGTCACTCCGGTCCCGATGACGAAGTCCGCCGGTTCCTCCTGGCCGAGCATGAGGTGCATGGCCCTCACGTAGTCACCCGCGAAACCCCAGTCCCTGCGGGCCGACAGGTTGCCCAGCCGCAACTGCCGTTCATACTCAAGCTTGATCTTGGCCACGCCCAAAGAGACCTTGCGCGTGACGAACTCGGCTCCGCGCCGCGGCGACTCATGGTTGAACAGGATGCCGGAGACCGCGAACATCCCATAGGACTCGCGGTAATTCTGGGTCAGGAAATGCCCGTAGGCCTTCGCGACGCCGTAAGGACTGCGCGGGTGGAACGGGGTCTGCTCGGTCTGCGGAGACTCTCGCACCATGCCGAACATCTCGGACGAGGACGCCTGGTAGAACCTGATCTGGCCGCGGCCCGGGCTGCGGGACGCGCTGATCCCGCTGCAGACCCGGATCGCCTCGAGCACGCGCAGCACGCCGAGCCCGGTCACCTCGCCGGTGAGCTCGGCCTGCTGCCAGGACATCGGCACATAGGAAATGGCCGCCAGGTTATAGACCTCATCAGGCTGCACCCGCTCGACGGCTGAGATCAGGCTGCCCTGGTCAAGGAGATCGCCCCGCACCAGCTTGACGTCAGGGAGCAACTGCCGAAGCTGGCGTACCCGAGGATTCTGCTGACCTCGGACGAGCCCCCACACCTCGTACCCCTGCGAGGTCAGGTACTCGGCAAGATAGGAACCGTCCTGACCGGTGATCCCGGTAATCAGCGCTCGCCTGCTCAGAACTGCCTCCACTGTGCTCAGCGGCAGCATATCGGCACCCGGCAGTACCGCCTGCGACATCCCCGGCGCACCGATCGATAGCAACTCCCGGTCATCGGAAATTCAAGTCCTTGCTGGGGCATCTGGGGGCTCACCTGGCCAGTGATAATGTTCGCGCCAGGAAGGACAGCAGTTCGGCCCGACAGCCATCACGCGGCCGGCTCGCTCTTGAGGAGGCAGACCTGCGTGATGACAATGCCGATGCCGCCACCCGATGATCGGCCGCTCCGAGTCGCGCTGCTGTCGTACCGGAGCAAGCCACATTGCGGTGGCCAGGGAATTTACCTCCGCCACGTCTCACGCGAACTCGCCGCGCTCGGGCACCACGTGGAGGTGTTCTCCGGGCAGCCCTACCCGGAGCTAGAGCCCGGGCCCGCAACTGCGCACGCTGCCCAGCCTCGACCTGTACCGCGAGGACGATCCCTTCCGCACGCCCGGCCCGAAGGAGTACAGGGACTGGATCGACGCGCTCGAGGTCGCGATGATGTGGACCTCGGCCTTCCCCGAGCCGCTGACGTTCAGCATCAGGGCGGTGCGCGCGCTCCGCGCCCGCAGTGACGACTTCGACATCGTCCACGACAATCAGGTCCTCGCCTACGGGATGCTCCGCATTAACAAGCTCGGCCTGCCGCTGGTGACCAGCATCCATCATCCGATCAGCGTCGACCGCAGGATCGAACTGGCCCAGGCCAGGGGTTTTTCGAAGATCACTAAGCGGCGCTGGTACTCCTTTGTCAGGATGCAGGCCAAGGTCGCCCGCCAGGTCGGCACGGTGATGACCGGCTCGGAGTCCTCACGCGTCGACATCCTGCGCGATTTCAAGGTGCAGCCTGCCAATGTCAGGGTGATTCCGCTTGGCGTTGACACCCGGCTGTTCCACCCGAGACCGCTTGAGCGAATTCCGGGCAGCATTATCGCCGTGGCCAGTGCCGACTCGCCTGTCAAGGGCATTCCCACGCTCTTGCGAGCCTTCGCAAAGCTGAAGACTGAAAAAGATGCGGCGCTGACTGTCATCGGCAAGCCGGCGTCCGGCGGCCCGACCGAGAAACTGATCGGCGAACTCTCGCTCGGAGACAGCGTGCGGTTCGTCACCGGGATCAGCGACCTCGAGCTCGCCGAACTCGTGGCTAGCTCGGAGATCGCGGTCGTGCCTTCCCTGTATGAGGGGTTCTCGCTGCCGGCGGTCGAGCATATGGCCTCGGGCACTCCCCTGATCGCGAGCAGGACCGGAGCGCTGCCCGAGGTCACTGGCGACGCGGCAGTGCTAGTCACCCCGGGCGACCCCGAAGAACTCGCGGCCGCGCTTCGCCGCCTGCAGGACTCTCCGCGCCGAGCGGGCACGGCTGTCGGCCGCCGCCCTGGCCCGGGTGCAGGAGCGGTTCACCTGGTCGGCGGTGGCCAGCGCAACCGTGGCCGAGTACCGGCGCGCGATCGCCGAGTTCGGCGCGGCTCCGGCCAGCCCGCTTGCCGTCACGCCGGCGGGAGTCGCCGAGTCCGCGGGAGCCGCTCGTGCTGACGGTTGATTTCGGCCTGCTGCCGATCCAGCCTGGTGAACGGCTCCTTGATCTGGGCTGCGGCGCTGGCAGGCACGCGTTCGAGGCGGCGCGCCGCGGCGCGCGGGTGGTCGCGCTTGACGCGGACCGGTCCGAGCTCGAGCAGGTGACCGCCGTCTTCGCGGCGATGGCGGAGGCCAGCGAGATCCCCGAAGGCGGCAGCGGCCTGGCGGTCAGCGGCGACGCGACGTCGCTGCCTTTTCCCGATGGCTGCTTCGACAAGGTGATCGCCGCCGAGGTACTTGAGCACATTCCCGCCGATCAGGCCGCGATGAACGAGATCGCCAGGGTGCTCCGCCCCGGCGGAATGGCTGCCGTCACCGTGCCCGCCTGGCTGCCCGAACGTGTCTGCTGGCGGCTGTCCGACGACTACCACAACACGCCTGGCGGGCACATCAGGATTTTTACCAGGCGGGAGCTCGTCACCAAGCTAGGCCGGTCAGGCCTGTCCGTGAAGGGCCAGCATCGCGCGCACGGGCTGCACTCGCCGTACTGGTGGCTCAAGTGCGCGGTCGGCGTGAAGAACGACGATCACCCGCTCGCCGCCGCCTATCACAAGGTGCTGGTCTGGGACATCATGCGCAAGCCAGCGCTTACCCGCCTCGCTGATCAGATGCTGAACCCTGTGCTCGGCAAGAGCATCGTCATCTACGCGGACAAGCATGCGCCAGTCGGATAGCACGCCCAGGCCGCGATCGGCGTGGGTACCCGAAGTCGCCGGCATCCTCACCGCCGAGCAGATCATCGACACCGGGCACGCGATCGCTGCCGTGCAGCATCCGGATGGGTCGATCGGCTGGCCTGACGGCCATGTCGACGCCTGGAACCACGTCGAGTGCGCGATGGCGCTCAGCCTCTGCGGGCTGCGCGACGCGAGCCGCCGGGCGTATGAATGGCTACGGGCCGCGCAGCGCCACGATGGCTCCTGGTACAAGCAGATGCCGCCAGGCCAGGAGGACCTGACCACGGAGGCCAATCACGCCGCCTACTGCGCGGTCGGCGTGTGGCACGAACTGCTGCTCAGCAGGGACGAGGGATTCGTCGCGCGGATGTGGCCAGCGGTCAGGGCCGCGATCGACTTCGCGATCGGCCTGCAGACGCCACGCGGCGAGATCATCTGGCGGCGCGAGCCGGACGGGTCTCCTGGCAAGTTCGCGCTGCTGACCGGCAACGCCAGCATGTACTCAAGCCTGCGATGCGCGATCATGCTCGCCGAGTACCTGGCCGAGCCGCAGCCCGACTGGGAACTGGCCGCCGGTCAGCTCGGGCATGCCGTGGCGAGCCACCCGGAGGCCTTCGCCGACAAGAGCCGGTTCTCGATGGACTGGTATTACCCGGTTCTCGGCGGCCCGGTGCGCGGTTCAGCGGCGGCCGATCGCCTTGCTCAGGGCTGGTCCACCTACGTCGTGGATGACCTCGGCGTCCGCTGCGTGCGCGACGAGCCCTGGGTCACCGCCGCCGAGACCGCCGAGCTGGCGATCACCCTGGAGGCGATCGGCGACGCGACGCAAGCGCTTGACCTGCTCGATCAGATCCAGTTCCTGCGCGATCCGTCGGGCGCCTACTGGACCGGCTGGCAGTACGTCAACAAGCGGCATTTCCCCAACGAGCAGAGCAGCTACACGGGCGCGGCGATCGTGCTCGCCGCCGACACCATGTGCGGCGCGACCGCCGGTGCCTCGATCTTCAGCTCGATCGCGGCAGATCAGGCCGCTGTGCTCTCAGCCGGCGACGCGGCCTGCGGCTGCGATCTGCTCCCCGCCGACTGATATTTCCGTTGCCAGCCGGTGGCGGCGGCGGGAACAATCCGCTCTATGGGAGTCGACGCTGGGCTGGAACGCCGTCCTCTGACGCCTGACGGGGCGCGGGAGTGGGCCAAGCTGCTGGCGGAGATCGCCAGGGCTGACGGGGATGACGAGGTATTCGGCGAAGCCGAGCTGCTCGAGGATTTCGAGCACCCCCGGCACGATTTCGATCTCGGGTCCGCTGCCCTTTACGACGGTGACCTGATGGTTGGCTGGACGTTGCTGACACTGCGCGAGAAGAACTCAGAAATCCACCAAATCCGGCAGGAAGGCGGCGTGCATCCCGGCTATCGCGGACGCGGCCTCGGGTCGGAGCTGATCGCCTGGTCAGAGCAAGCCGCCATCGTGCTGCACGAGCAACGACACCCGGGCGGGCCATTGTCGTTGACCGGGGAGTGCCTGCTGACGAACGCCGCGGCCATGGACCTGTACGCGGGCCGCGGATACGAGGCGGTGCGCTGGTTCCACCTGATGGAGTGCGACCTGTCCGCGGGTCTGCCCGCCGAGCTGCCCCAGCCCCCGGCTGGCCTCACGATCGCCGGCTTCCGCAGCTCCCGCTCAGCCGACGCGCACCTGGTCAGGAACGAGGCGTTCCGCGATCACTGGGAATCGACGGACCTGTCCGAGGAGGAATGGGAGCGCTCTATCGGCCTTCAAGCTTTCCGGCCCGGCTACAGCTTCGTCGGCTACGACGGCGACGAGCCAGTCGCCATGATCATCACTCAGGAATACGAGGCCTACAACAATACGATCGGCGGCCGGGACCTGTACATCTCGACGGTCGGAACGCGGCGGGCGGCCAGAGGACACGGCGTCGCCTCGGCAATGGTGGTCAAGGCGCTCGGCGCGGCGATAGCCGACGGCTTCAAGTCAGCCTCGCTCAACGTGGACGCGGACTCGCCGACCGGTGCGGTCGGGATCTACGAGCGGCTCGGCTTTAAAGTGACGAACACCGCGGTGGCCCAGCGCAAGCAGCTCATCGCCCCGTGATTAGCCAGCACAGTGATTAGCCAGCACAGTGATCAGCCGATGCCGTCACCGGTCCGCTCAAGTACCCGGAGCGATCCGGTGACGCTGACCTCCTTGAACGCGCCCGACGCCAGCGCCCGCAGGTAGATCCGGTAGGGCGGCTGACCACCGTCAGCAGGATTCGGGAACACATCATGAATGACCAGCGCGCCGCCGGTCACGACGCGCGGCGCCCAGCCCTCATAGTCGGCGACGGCGGCCGCATCGGTGTGCCCGCCGTCGATGAACAGCATGCCCACCGGCTGCTGCCAGAGCCTCGCCACCTCGGCGGACCGGCCGACCACGGCGATTACGTGCCGCTCGAGCCCCGATGACGCCAAGGTTGAACGGAAAGGCCGGCAGCGTGTCGAGCAACCCGACAGCGGGATCGACGAGGCTCGCATCGTGGTATTCCCAGCCGGGCTGATTCTCCTCTGAGCCGCGATGATGATCGACGGTGATGACCAGTTGCCCGGTGTGCGCGGCGGCGGCGGCCAGGTAGATGGTCGACTTGCCGCAATAGGTGCCGATCTCCACGATCGGGCCGGCCTTGGCATAGGAGGCGGCGGCCGCGCAGAGTGCCTCGCCTTCGGCAGGCGGCATGAATCCGTTCGCTGCCTCGGCTGACCTGCGGTGCTCATCGGACAGGACGAAGTTCATAACCCAAGTGTGCCGTGCGACGAGGCCGGAGCCGCGCGCGGTGCACCGGCGCCCGGCTTTCCCACAACGGCGGGCCTGGGGCGGCCCGGCAGGCCCAGCAATGTCATAACGGCGGCGCTGGCGCGCCAGCAATGCCACAAAGGTGTGGCTCTTTCGGGGTGAGCCAGCTGGGTGGTGCCGTGCCCGGGAGGGTTGTCCCGCTCCGGGAGGAGAGTTGCCGTGTCCAGGAGGGTTCTCGTCCTTACCGTGGAGGGTTTCCGGGTTCCTGGAGGAGCGTTGTCGCATGAAGGAGGGTTGTCGTCGTATAGTCCGGTCAACTCTCCTAGATGCGAAAACCCTCCTGCACGAACCCGAAAACCCTCCTGCGAGAGCAGCCTCACCCCAAAAGAGCCGCACCCAGGCCACAAGGCGGGGCCTCGCAAGTGCCCGCCCACTCCGCCGAAACCTAGGTGGAAGTAGCCGCCGACCGGGGAGACAGTGGGCTGCTCAGATCGCACGGCCTGGTGACCGGCACTAAAGTGGACATAGCGCGCGTCGGCGAACGGAGGCACACGGTGAAGGTCATTGTCGATCGTGAAGCCTGCGAGGCAAACGCCGTCTGCGCTGGCCTCGTCCCCGAGGTCTTCGAGGTCGACGACGAGGACGTGCTGCACGTCAAGCTCGAGGTGATCCCCGCTGGCCTTGCGGACTCGGTCCGGCATGCCGTGCGCTCATGTCCCAAGGCAGCGCTGCGCCTGGAAGAGTAACGGCAGTTCGCGGGCTGGTCAGGACTTCGCGGGCTGTCAGGACTTGACGGGCTGGTCAGGTCTTCGCTGGCTGTCGAGCACCACGTCAGCCGAGCACCCCGAGCCCTATCGCGACTCCGACTCCGATCAGCACGACCCCGCCGATCAGTTCGCCGCTCTCACCGGCCCAGCCGCCGAGCCGCGATCCGAATTCCAGTCCGGCTATGGACATGCCGACGCTGACCAGGCCGAACACCAAGGCACCAGTGACCAGGTCGACCTGGTAGCCGCCAAGGGCGAACCCAGCGATGAGATTGTCAAGGCTGAGCGCGAACCCGCTGACGGCGATCTTGATGAATTCTCGCCGCCGAGTGGCCTGCCGCGTCCGCGCCGATGTTGCGGTGGCCTTGCCGTCCGCCCCGCTATCGCCATCGCCAGCTAGTTGAGCGGCCGCACCGACGCTCCCGGCACCGTCCGCAACGAGCCGATCGCCCTTCGCCCCACCGTGCCTGCGGCGCCAAAGCCCGATGCTGCGCAGGCCGTTGCTCCTGACGAACCCGGAGATGCCGTATACCCCGACACCGACGAGCAGCAGCGAACCGACCCACTTCGCGTCTCTGCCGATGTCGGACGCCAGATTGCGTCCGATGATCAGCCCGACGATCGGCATGCCCCCCTCGAAGAGGCCAAAAGTCAGCAGCACCCGGACTCTCGTCGCGACGCTGACGCCGCCGACGCCGATGGCGATGGACGCAGCCAAGTTAGAGAACCCGACTGATACAGCGACCAGGGCCAACGCAAGCATGGCCAAACGTTACCGAAACTTCCCAGGTATCCGATCCGCCCGGATTAATCTGCCGCGCAGGCGCGGCCGCCGTCCCTCCCGAAGGAGAGTCTGCGCGGCAAGGGCTGCCCGTCAATGTCCCATAGATGGCGCTCCAGCGCCGCTCCAGCGCCGTCGATGTCCCATAGATGGGCCTGGACACGCAGACCTGCGGGCTTGGGTTCCGCGATCATGATTGTGACCGTGTCAGACCGGGGCTGGCGCGATATCGGCGTGGCGCGGGTGGTCAGCCGCTATGGTGGCGGCGGTCGACTGTCGTTCGGGGAGGCTTCGATGCGGCTGATTCGTCAGGTTGGGTCCGCGGGTGCTTGCGCCGCGGCGATGGTCGTGCTGTGCGGCACGGCGGCCGCGAGCACAGCGCCCGCACGGACAGCGACCGCACGGACGGCGACGTGGTCAGCGCGGCCTGCTATCGCGGCGTCCGCGCGCATCCTGATCGCTCCGCAGATCCGGATTCCCCGGATGAGGCCGTCGATCGGGCCTGAGGGCGGCTATACGCCGGCCCAGCTCCGGGCGGCCTACTTCGTGAACCCGCTACTGCGCAGCGGGATCAACGGCAGGGGAACCTCGATCGTGATCGTCGACAGCTTCGGCTCACCGACGATCAGGAAGGATGTCGCTGCCTTCGACCGGGCTTTCAAGCTCAAGACCGCCAAGCTGACGATCATTCACCCGGCCGGCCCGGTACCGAAGTTCCGCGCCAGCGAGACGAGGCTGACCTGGGCCGATGAAACAACGCTGGACGTCGAGTGGGCACATGCCATGGCCCCGGCCGCAAAGATCGTCCTTGTCGAGACCCCGGTATCGGAAAACGAGGGCACGAGCGGGTTCCCGCAGATCGTCAAGGCTGAGCAGTACGTCATGGCCCATCATCTGGGCGGCGTGATCAGCCAGAGTTTCGGCGCGACGGAGGAGACCTTCCCCAAGGGCACGCTGCGGCCGCTCCGCGGCGCCTACCTCGAAGCGGCGAAGCCTAGCCACAACGTGACCGTGCTGAGCGCGTCGGGGGACGGTGGCGCCACGGACCTGCAGACCAACATGTCGTCGTACTATCCCCGCCGGGTCACGTCGTGGCCGGCCAGTGATCCGCTCGTCACCGGGGTTGGCGGGCTCGACCTGAACCTGAGCCCGCAGGGCCAGCGGGTGGCGCCTGACCGGGTGTGGAATGACCCGGGCCCGCCGCCGAGCGCAGGCGGAGGCGGCCAGTCGATCATCTTCAGCAGGCCCGCGTTCCAGAATGGAGTCGCCAAGGTTGTCGGCACTCACCGGGGCATTCCCGATGTATCGCTGAGCGCGTCGTGCAGCCATCCGGTCGACATCTTCGAGAGCTTCGATGGCTCCGGGTGGAACGTGATCTGCGGCACCAGCGAGGCAACGCCGCTCTTCGCCGGAATCGTCGCGCTCGCGGATCAGGAGGCCGGTCATCCGCTCGGCCCGATCAACAGTCTCCTGTACCAACTGGCCGCCAAGCACGAGCGCGGCATCGTTGACGTCACCCACGGCAACAACACAGTGCAGGTCGATCATGGCGCCAAGCAAGTCACCGTGCAGGGCTGGAACGCCGTTGCCGGATACGACCTCAGCTCGGGCGTCGGCACCGTCAACGCGAAGCTGGTTCGTCCCTGAACTTGTCGCGCTGGCCAAGAAGGCCCGTCACTAGCGTGGCGAAACGTCGCCGACCTCGTGGGTCAGCCGCACCCGGTCACCTCGATAGGTATACCTGGTCAGCCGGATCGGGCGGTCACTTGTATACGCGGTGCGGTTGACCACGAGCACCGGGGTTCCGGTCGAGAGGCCGAAGAACGCGAACTCGCGGGCGTTCGGCATGCGCGCCCCGATCTCGTCAACGAACCCGAGTTGCCGGTAGCCGAGGTCGGCGAGCAGCTTGATGCTGCCGACGGAGATGTCGCCAGCCTGCTCAAGCGGAGTGCCCTCAGCGATGTCGATCGGGAAATAGGACGCCATCATCATCCAGGGGATGCCGCCGATGCTGCCGTGGCGACGCCGGATCACGACCAGCTCCCCCGGCTCTATCTCCAATTTCTCCGCAACGCTGGCGGAGGCCGGTGACTTCTCGACAACCTGCCTGGATGTCTCCGGCCTCGGTATCGATGTTGCTGACCTCGGGCAGCAAAGTCGACGCGCTCTGGCCGGCGCTGCGCCTGGATGCGAGACAGCAGCGCAGTGAAGGGAACGGCGGGCTCGTTGACGAACGTGCCGAGCCCCTGCCTGGTCACCACCAGGCCCTGATTCGTCAGCAAGGCGATCGCGAGCCGGACCGTGTTGCGGGACGCGTCGAACATCTTGACCAGGTCGGGCTCACTGGGCAGACGATCGCCTGGCTTCAAGCTCCCGGCGTCTATCTGATCGCGAAGCCTGTCAGCGATCTCCTGGTATTTGGCCTGAGCCATGCTCAGCCCCCCTTCAATCGTCCGCCGCCAACTATCACCAAGTGGTTACACACATCCTACCCTTACAGACCGTTTGAAACACCCAACTGTTTGGTATGAGTTAGATGAGCAGGAACATCAGGTTGATAGTAATCAGAACTACAGATAGGGAAACGGAGTCTCAGTGCTGTTCATCGTGATCGGCGCAGTCGCCCTCGTCGCAGTTGCCATCCCCATAGTGGCCATCGTCGTAGTGAGCTTCTCCAGCCTGCATGAGGAAGCCGTCCACAGCCTGGCCGGCGAAGCCCCTGGCGCGTGCGAGCGCCTAGCCCGCAGGGTGCTCGGATTCCACGCCGCGCATGTCGGTTCTTTCGCCCCCACCCAGAAGAGCTCGCGATCCCCGCAGCGCGGTACCGAAGTAGGCTTCCCCCATGCGCGTCGCCCTGTGTCAGATCCCAGTAAGCTCTCAGCCCGACGTCAACCTCCAGCGGATCGAATCCGCGCTGACTTCCGCCAGCGAGCAAGCGTCTGAGCTTGCTGTCTTCCCCGAAGGCAGCCAGGTGCGCTTCTCCGCCGACCTCAAGTCGGCGGCAGAGCCACTCGACGGCCCGTTCCGCACAGGACTCTCGAAGGCGGCTCGCAGCACCGGGGTCGCGCTGATAGCCGGGATGTTCGAGACCGCACCGGGCGGTCTCGTCTACAACACAACAGTCGCAATCGACGCCACCGGCCACCTCGTGGCCGCCTATCGCAAGATCCACCTATTTGACGCGCTCGGACAGCGGGAGTCGCAGACCATCGCTCCCGGCTCCGAGTTGGTGGTCGCCGACCTTGCCGGGCTCAAGGTCGGCATCCTCACCTGTTATGACGTGAGGTTCCCTGAACTTGCCCGTGCTCTCACCCTCCAAGGCGCCGACCTCATCGCCATTCCCTCGGCGTGGGCGGCAGGCCTGTTCAAGGAAGAGCACTGGGTCACCCTGGTGCGGGCCCGCGCCATCGAGAACACGATCTGGGTAGCAGCCGCCGGCCAAGTCCCTGACCAGGAAGAAACCCCGACCCAGGCACCCACCGGCGTAGGCCGCAGCCTGCTGGTCGATCCCATGGGCACCGCCAGGCTCGATCTGGGCTCGTCCGCTGGCGTCAGCGTCGGGATCGTGGACACCGAACTGACGGCCAAGGTCAGATCCGTCCTGCCGTGCCTCGAGCACCGCCGCCCCGACCTCTTCGCCGCCGTCAGCGCCTAATCGGGATCGGCGGGGCGGTGCAGGACCGCTCGATGCCTGCGCCAGGCCAGGGTGGCGAGCGCGGCGAGAACCACGACGACGATCGCGATCGCGATGCCCGTGCCTACGGCCCGCTCGACGGCCACGTACGCCGAGCCGGCCAGGTAGCCGAGCAGGCAGTAACCCACGCCCCAGGCCACGCCGCCCACCACATTGCCGATCAGGAACACCCGGTAGGGCATGCCGGCCGCGCCTGCGGCGGCTGGAATGAGCGCTCTGGCCACAGCGATGAACCGGCCGCCAATCACCGCCACGCCGCCACGATCCCGCAGCGCCGCGCGGGCTCGGTCCACGGCGCCCGGCATGCGGGCCAGGACCCGGACGCCGAATAGCCTCGCTCCGAGCCGACGGCCGATCTCGTAGCCGATCAGCGGGCCGGTGACCGCCGCGATCACCACGACCGTGACCAGCGCGGGCAGCGAGAGGTGACCGCGGCTGGCGAGCACGCCGCCAAAGACCACCGCCGCTTCGCCAGGCAGCACGAACCCCAGGAAGATCGCGGTCTCGCCGAACACGAGCACCGCGATCAGCCCGATCGCGAGCGAGCTGTTCATCTGGTCGAGCGCGGCGGAGATGCTGCCGACGATACTCGCCACTATCTGACTGCCTTCCGTGTAAGAAGCACTGCCCTCAGCTTGACCTCGCTGCCCGATACGGTCCCCCGCTGTGATCTAGTTTGGACATAATGCGTGCTAGCACCCCGGCTTCGGGGAGGAGACGCCGATGCCAGCTATTTCCCAGCCGTCCCCGCCGTCCGGCAGGGCGCCGGCCGCTGGAGCGCCGCCATGGGCACTCAGCGACCCGTCCGGCAAGGCGGGACCGCCGTGGGAGGTCAGCAACCCGCCTGCCAAAGGCACGCCACCGTGGGAGATTAACGAGCCGCCCGCCAGGAACGTGCCGCCGTGGCCGCCAAGCGAGCCGCCGCCCGGCCAGCCCCCAGCCGATCAGCCCCCCGCCGGTCCATCCCCCACCTGGCAATCCGCCGCCGAGCCATCCCGCGCCACGTCCGTCCGAAGACCCGGCGGGCGGCCGGAGCCCGGAACCCGGCCCGCCCATGCCAGGCGCAGGCACGCCACGCACGCCCGCGCCGCCAGTCGCTCCCGGGGGCCACCTGGCCGACTCCGCGCCGAACACCGCTAGCCTGCCAGCGATCACCGGCGGGCTGCTGCGCCGCCAGGGGTCGTTCACCGGCCGGATTACCAGGGACGGATCGAGCGGATACCCCGCTGAGCCCGCCAGGTACCAGTTGTACGCCTCCCTGGCCTGTCCGTGGTCGCAGCGGGCACTGATCGCCTGCCGCCTGCTCGGCCTCGACCGGGTGATCGGGCTGACTCTGACCGATCCTGTCGCCGACGAGCGCGGCTGGAAGTTCAGCGAGGAGTCCGGCGGCGACCCGCTGACCGGGGCGCGGCTGCTGTCGGACCTGTACCGGGCGACCGACCCGGGCTATCAGGGCCCGTACAGCGTCCCGCTGATCTGGGATATGAAGACCCGGCGGATCGTGAGCAACGACGTCGCCCAGATCACCGTGATGCTCGAGACCGAATTCAGGCCTTTTCACCGGCCCGGGGCACCCGACCTGTACCCGGCGCCCAGGCGCCGTGACATCGAGTCGCTGGCAACGCTGATCTTCCACACGGTGAACACCGGCGTCTACAAGGCCGGCCTCGCCACTACCCAGGCCAGCTACGACCAGGCCGTCGAGGCTCTCTTCACGACACTGGACGCGCTCGAGGAGCGGCTCGCCCGCCGCCGGTTCCTGCTCGGCGACCTGCTCACCGAGGCGGACATCAGGCTTTACCCGACGCTGGCCAGGTTCGATGCCGTGTATTACCAGAAGTTCAACTGCAACCTGCGCAGGCTCAGCGACTACCCGCAGCTGTGGGCCTACGCCAGGGACCTCTACACGCATCCGGGCTTCGGCGAGACTACGGACATCAGCCAGATCAAGCGCCACTACTACCAGTCCAGTGAATGGAGCGACCCCAACAAATACGGCATAATCCCTATCGGCCCTCAGCTTAACTGGGCCGAGCCGCACGGCCGGGCCAGGATGCCTGGTTAGACCGGACGATTGCATCGTCCGCTCGGGCAAGACGGGTAGCCTTAGCCGCAGGGGTCGTACAGGGAAATCAAGCTCCGGAAGAGGCGATGTCGGCCGTGTCAGCCGAGTTTTCGCATGCGCCCGCACAGGCGGGGCCGCGATCGAGTCAGCCAGCTGGCGCGGGCGAGCCCGCCGCCGATGACCAGGACGGGCCTCGGCGCCGCGGTGCCGCCCGCGCGGCCGGCACTGACTTCGGGCCCAATGAGTGGCTGGTAGACGAGCTGTATCAGCGGTACCAGAATGACCCAGGCTCGGTCGACCGAGCCTGGTGGAACTTCTTCGCCGACTACCGCCCCCGTCCCGACCAGCAAAGCGCGGCGGCCGCTCCGCCCGCTGCCAGCGGCCAGCCAGCAGCGCCCGCGAGCAAGGCCGCGCCCGCCGCCGACCGCCAGGCGACCGCGTCCCCCGCCGCGCCCGGCGGCATCAACGGCAAGGTGGCCCCAAGCTCGGAGGCCACGGTAGCGGGACCGGCTGAAAAGACCGTGATCAGGCTTCGCGGCGCGGCGGCGCGCACGGCCGCCAACATGGAAGCCAGCCTGGCCGTGCCGACCGCGACCTCGGTGCGCGCCGTGCCGGCCAAGCTGCTGATCGACAACAGGATCGTGGTCAACAACCACCTCGCGCGGGGGCGGGGCGGGAAGATCTCATTCACCCACCTGATCGGCTATGCCCTCGTGCGGGCGCTGGCCATAGCGCCTGAGCTCAACGACGCGTACGCCGAAGTCGACGGAAAGCCGGCGCTGATGGCGCCGCAGCACGTCAACCTGGGCCTCGCGATCGACGTCCGCAAGGACGACGGCACCAGGCAGCTGCTCGTGCCGAACATCAAGGCGGCCGAGCAGATGGACTTCAGCCAGTTCTGGCTCGCGTATGAGGACATCGTGCGCAAGGCCAGGAGCGGCAAGCTCGCCGTCGACGATTTCGCCGGGACCACGGTCAGCCTCACCAACCCGGGCACGATCGGCACCGTCCACTCGGTACCCAGGCTGATGCCCGGGCAGGGCTGCATCATCGGCGTCGGCGCGATGGAGTACCCGGCCGCCTATCACGGCGCATCCGCCGAGACGCTCGCCAGGCACGGCATCAGCCAGACCGTCACGCTGACGTCGACCTATGACCACCGGATCATCCAGGGCGCGCAGTCCGGTGAGCTGCTGCGCATCATGAGCGGGCTGCTGCTGGGCGAGTCCGGATTCTACGACGACGTGTTCACCTCGCTGCGGATCCCGTACGAGCCGATCAGCTGGGTGCGCGACATCCCGGCGGGCCACGACGATGACATCAGCAAGGCCGCCCGGGTCCACGAGCTGATCCACGCCTACCGAGTGCGCGGTCACCTGCTCGCCGACACTGACCCGCTCCAGTACACCCAGCGCAAGCATCCCGACCTGGACATCAACCAGCACGGGCTGACGCTGTGGGACCTCGAGCGCGAGTTCGCGACCGGCGGCTTCGGCGGCAAGCCGAGGATGCTGCTGCGCGAGATCCTCGGCGTGCTCCGCGACGCTTACTGCCGCACCGTCGGCGTGGAGTACATGCACATCCAGAACCCGGAGGAGCGGTCCTGGCTGCAGGCCAGGGTCGAGCGGCCGCATCAGGCCGCCGAGCACGACGAGCAGTTGCGGATCCTGTCCAGGCTGAACGTCGCCGAGGCGTTCGAGATGTTCCTGCAGACCAAGTACGTCGGCCAGCGCCGGTTCTCGGCGGAAGGCGCCGAGTCGCTGATCCCGCTGCTCGACGCCGTGCTCGGCGAGGCCGCGACGCGTGAACTGCACGAGGCCGTTATCGGCATGGCGCACCGCGGCCGGCTGAACGTGCTCGCGAACATCGTCGGCAAGTCCTACGGCCAGATCTTCAACGAGTTCGAGGGCTACGTCGACCCGGGCAGCACGCACGGGTCCGGTGACGTGAAGTACCACCTGGGCGCCGACGGCAAGTTCAAGGCGGCCGACGGCACCACGATCCCGGTCGAGCCTGGTGGCGAACCCGAGCCACCTCGAGGCCGTCGACCCGGTGCTCGAAGGCGTCGTCAGGGCCAAGCAGGACCTGCTCGATATGGGCACCGCCGGCTACACGGTGCTGCCCGTGCTGATCCACGGCGACGCGGCGTTCGCCGGCCAGGGCGTCGTCGCCGAGACGCTCGAGCTGTCCCAGCTGCGCGGCTACCGCACCGGCGGCACCGTGCACATCGTGGTGAACAACCAGGTCGGCTTCACGACCGACCCCACGTCCTCGCGCTCAAGCGTCTACAGCACCGATGTGGCCCGCACGATCCAGGCGCCGATCTTCCACGTGAACGGCGACGACCCTGAGGCCGTCGTCCGGGTCGGCAAGCTGGCCTTCGCCTACCGCGAGGCGTTCGCCAAGGACGTCGTGATCGACATGGTCTGCTACCGCCGGCGCGGGCACAACGAGGCGGACAACCCCTCATTTACCCAGCCGCTGATGTACGACCTGATCGATGCGAAGCGATCGACGCGCAAGCTGTACACCGAATCGCTCATCGGGCGCGGCGACATCACGCTCGATGAGGCCGAGAAGATCCTGCGCGACGTATCAGGCTGAGCTGGAGCGGGCCTTCACCGAGACCCGGGAGGCGTCCAGCAAGCCACCCGAGCCGGGGACGGTCAGGCCCCGGCCCCCGGCCCAGGCAAGCCCGATCGACCACGCGTCGACTCAGACGGCGATCAGCGCCGAGACGATCAAGCGCATCATCGACACTCAGCTGAACCTGCCAGCCGGGTTCACCCCGCATCCGCGGCTCGCTCCGCAGCTCGCCCGGCGGGCGACGATGGTCGAGCATGACGAGATCGACTGGGCGACGGGCGAAATGCTGGCCTTCGGCGCCACGCTGATCGACGGCCACGGCGTGCGGCTTGTCGGCCAGGACACCAGGCGCGGCACGTTCGGCCAGCGGCACGCCGGGCTCGTCGATCGCAATTCGGGGGAGGAATATACCCCGCTGCGCGCACTCAACAACGGCAGCGCGAAGTTCCACGCGTACGACTCTCTGCTGTCCGAGTTCGCGGCCGTCGGGTTCGAGTACGGCTATTCAGTCGCCAGGCCGGACGCCCTGGTGTGCTGGGAGGCGCAGTTCGGCGACTTCGTCAACGGCGCCCAGACGATCGTCGACGAGTTCATTTCCTCGGGCGAGCAGAAGTGGGGCCAGCGCTCCGGCGTCGTGCTGCTGCTGCCGCACGGCTACGAGGGCCAGGGACCCGACCACTCATCGGCCAGGGTCGAGCGGTTCATGTCGCTGTGCGCCCAGGACAACATGACGGTCGCGCTCCCCAGTACTCCGGCGAGCTATTTCCATCTCCTCCGCTGGCAGGTGCTTTCCAGCCGGATCAAGCCGCTGGTAATTTTCACCCCCAAATCAATGCTGAGGCTCAAGACGGCGGTATCGGCCGTTGCCGACTTCACGTCGGGCTCGTTCCTGCCCGTGCTCACCGATCCCGCGGGCGCGGGCGCGGGCCGCCAGGGCGGAACTGACCCCGCACGGGTACGCCGGCTCCTCATGTGCTCGGGCAAGATCTACTACGACCTCGCCGACCAGCGGCAAGCCAGCCACCGTGAGGATGTCGCGATCATCAGGCTGGAGCGGCTTTACCCGATGCCGGCGAGCGAGATCGCGGCCCAGCTCGCCCTGTACCCGAACGCCAGCGAGCTGGTCTGGGTGCAGGAGGAGCCGGTCAACATGGGTGCCTGGCCGTATCTGGCGATGCATCTGCCGCAGCAACTCGGGCGCGGCCTGAGCGTGGTGGGGCTGCCGGAAAGTTCTGCTCCGGCGTCCGGATCGGCGAAGTCACACGCGGCCGACCATGCCGCGCTCGTCGCGTCGGCCCTGACCTAATCGGCACCGAGCTAGCGACCAGGCGTTACGCGATGTACTTCACCGATCGAGGCATCGAGGAACTGGCCGAGCGCCGGGGCGACGACGAGGTGACGCTCGCCTGGCTGGCGGAGAAGCTGACCGAGTTCGTTGACGTGCATCCCGAGCACGAGCCGGCGATCGACCGCCTGGCCGTCTGGCTTGCGCGCAGTGACGACACCGAGGACTGACTCCAGGGAGTCTTGCCTGGCCTTATGGCTGAGGTGAGCTGCTGGCAGGGTCGCCGGGTCCGGGCTATCGCGACTGTGCGTGACTGGCAGACGAGATATATCTCATATAGCATGAGGGCGGAACGTGGCGGGTGCCCCTGGCATGAGAGCCAGCGAGACGAGCGGAGAGGGGGACTGAGCGATGAGCCCAGTATTCAGGCACGGAGGGCTGCGCCTTTACCTGCTGAAACTGCTCGATGAGGCGCCTCGGCACGGCTATGACGTCATACGTTTGCTGCAAGACAAGTTCCTCGGCGTGTACTCGCCATCCCCTGGCACCATCTACCCGCGCTTGGCCAGGCTCGAAGAAGAAGGCCTGGTCACGCACGAGACCGTCGACGGCAAGAAGATCTACAAGATCACTGACGCTGGCCGGGCCGAGCTGAACCGCAGGTTCGATGACCTGGCCGACCTCGAAGATGAGCTCGCTGCCTCGGTGCGCGACATCGCCAAGGAAATCAGCAGAGACGTCAGGGAGACGGTCAGGAACCTGCGTGACGAGCTGACGTTTGCCGTTCGGGAGGCTGGGCGAGCCGGCCGCGCGCCTGGTGCCGGGCCTGGCCAGTCCGATGCCGATGCCCGGGCAGCGGCGGACGGGCAGGCAGACGCCGGGGCCGGAGAGCCGAAGGCCGACCAGCCCGGCGGCGGAGCCGGTGAGAGCGGCGGTGCGCGGGCGGGCGGCGGTGGCGGGCGGGCGACGGTGCGCGGGCGGGCGCCTGGCAGGAGGCGACTGCCGAGGATGACGTTAGTCCTGACCTCGGCGAATCGCGCGCTGGAGCCCCAATTGACGCGGCTCCGTCCGAGGCTGGGCCGTCCGATGCTGGGACGGGCGAGGCGAGTCAGCCGCGTGAGTCCGCCGGCGCGGGCAAGGGCGACGACGCGGGAGCCGACGCTGGCGGCTCGCGTGATCATCGCGGCCGGGGTGACTGGCGAGAGTGGACAGGCTGGGCCGAGCGCGCCGACTGGCGTGAATTCGCCGAGTGGGCGAAGCGGCAGGAATGGGGCGAGTGGGTAGGACGCCAGGACTGGCGGGAGTGGAAAGAGCGAGCCAGCGGCGCTGGCCGGGCCGATTGGACGGAGTCTGGGCGGGCCGATTGGATCAAGGGCGGCAAGCCGCGTGACCGACGCGATGCCGGACCTGACCTGATGGCCAACCTTGAGCACCTGGCGGCCGCGTTCGCCAGGGAAATCCGCGGCGTCGCCAGGCAGGCCGAGAACGTCAGCGACGACACGCTGGGCAACCTGGGCAGAGTCCTCTCCGACACGCTGAACAAGATCAGGTCAGAGGTCTTCCGCGAGCCCGATCCGGGTTCGGGCAAGCCAGCCGAGCCAGAATCCGGCGAATCCGACAGCAACCCGCCCGGGGATACGGCCAGCCGCCCCTGAGTAGCGGCAAGGTCCCCTGATCATGATCCCGAATGTTCCCGGGGAGCAGCCCGAGGTGTCGCAGGCCCAGCAACGTCACATGGGCGGCGCGGCGGCGCCCGCGTTGTGACATGGTGTAGCTCCTTGGAAGTGAGGCTGTTCTCGCAGGAGGGTTTTCGTGTTCCTGTAGGAGGGTTTCCGCATGTAGGAGAGTTGACCGGACTATCACGCGGACAATCCTCCTTCATGCGACAACGCTCCTACAGGAACCCGGAAACCCTCCCCGGTAAGGACGAGAACCCGCTTGGCGCGGCTGGCGCCGGTGAGAAGCCCAGGTGAGGTCACAACGCTGGGCCTGGAGCGGCCCCCGGCCAGGGTTGCCCAGCAATGTCACAACGGCGGCGCTGGAGCGCCAGCAATGTCACAACGCGGGGCCTGCCGGAGCCTGTCCGGGCGGGCCAGTCCCGGCCCGGCCTCTTGAGCACGAGCCGCGCGGTGCAGCTAGATCGCGAACTTGGGCGCGAGTCAGAGGGTGAATACCACTTTTCCGAACAAATCGCCGTCGATCATGGCCTGGAAGCCGTCCCGGGCCTGGGTGAGTGGCATGGTGCGGTCGATCGCCGGTCGCAGGCCCGTCTGATCGCAGAACCTGAGCAGCCGGTCGAGCTGGTCGCGGCTGCCCATGGTCGATCCGACCACGGAGAGCTGCAGGAAGAAGATCCTGGTGAGCTCGGCGGGCGGCATCGGCCCGCTGGTAGCGCCAGAGATCACGATCCGGCCGCCGGGACGGAGCGACTTGACCGAGTGCGACCAGGTCGCCGCTCCGACAGTCTCCATGACCGCGTCGACCCGCTCCGGCAGCCTGGCGCCGACCGGAAAGGCCTGGTCAGCCCCGAGTTCGAGCGCGCGCTCGCGTTTGCCTTCGCTCCTGCTCGTCACCCAGATCCGGTACCCGGCCGCCCGGCCGAGCAAGATCAGCGCGGTGGCCACGCCGCCGCCCGCACCCTGGACCAGGACAGTGCTGCCGGGCTGGAGCCCGGACTTGTCGAAGAGCATCCGGTACGCGGTGAGATACGCGGTCGGCAGGCAGGCCGCCGCCTCGAATGAGATGCTGGCGGGCTTGGGCACGAGGTTCCGCCGTGGCACGGCGACGAGTTCAGCGAAGGTCCCGTCATATCGCTCCGACAGCAGCGACCTCTTCGGATCGAGGGTCTCATCGGCGCCAGCCGCGGGGTCGCTGATCACGCTGTGCACGACCACTTCATTGCCGTCCTCGTCGACCCCGGCCGCGTCGCAGCCAAGCACCATCGGCAACTGCTCGGCGCCGATGCCGACACCGCGCAGGGTCCAGACGTCATGGTGGTTGAGGGAGGTGGCCTTGACCCTAACCGTTGCCCATCCGTCGGGCGGTGCCGGGTCGGCGTGCTCGCCGAACTCAAGAGCTGAGATCGGGTCTTCCGGGCTGAGCCGCGCTGCGGTAACTGCGAACATGGGCCGACCATAGCGCTCCCCGATGACAGCCGAGGCGCCAGGTTCCGCGAAGGCGCTCGCGCGCGGCACCAGCTGTGGCATACTCCGCAAAGGCTGGTTCCGATCCCCAATCGCCCGTAAGGACCGGCGTGAATCTGGCTGCCTTTGCCGATCTAGCCGTACGCCTGGTCAACTCGGCCGCTTGTGACGCCGAAGCTGACCCATTGCGCACGTGCGAAGCGTTCCGCGGATTCGTGGCGGACCGTCCTTTTCTCGCGGTCCCGGTGACCCAGCATGACCTGGACCGGCTCAAGCTGCTGCGCGCCGATCTCGCCGCCGTCTTTGCTCATGCCGTCGATGGCGCCGACCGCGCGGCTGCTGACCGCCTCAATGCGCTGATGATGATCCATCCGGTCCATCCCGTGCTGGCCATGCACGACGGCGAGCCATGGCACATCCACCTCAGCGAGGCAGGGTCAGTCACTGACCGTTACGCGGCAGCGGCGGTCGTCAGCCTCGCGCTGCTGCTCAGCCAGCTCGGAACCGATCGCCTGGGTATTTGCGCGATCGCTTCCTGTAACCGGGTCTTCATTGACGGAAGCAGCAACAAATCGCGCCGCTACTGTGCGCACCATTCAGCCGCGCGCGGCAACGTCACCTCACTGCGCGGAGAGCACCGCGCCGAACCGGCCGATCAAGCTGACTCGGTGACTTCGGCCGCTAGCTAAGCGCGTGACATCGTCCGCTAGCTAGGCATATGCGTGTCTCTTAGCTCACAAGATGTCACTTGCGTTACCGAACCGACACCTTGACGCTTCTTCTCACATAAGCGAATGATCATTACCATGAGGCCTACTCACGGGCGTTAGGTTCGCGTTTAGTAAGCCCCCCAGCCGCCTGACGCCTCACTCACTGGAGGAAGTCATGACTGCGACTCCAACTGGCGCACCTGCGCCACCTGCGGGCACGGAGTACCACCTTCAACGCAAGGTGGGTCTCCGCGGGCTCACGCTGATCTCGCTAGGTTCTATCATCGGCTCCGGCTGGCTGTTCGGAGCACTCGGTGCCGCCACGCTGGCAGGCGGCGGCGGCTCACTGCTGACCTGGGTTATCGGGGCACTGATTCTTCTCTTGCTGGCGCTTGTCCACGCTGAGCTCGGTTCGACCTACCCGGTGTCGGGCGGGACCGCGCGGTTCCCCTTCATGATCTTCGGCGGACTTGGCGGGTTCACCGGCGGTTGGATGGCGTGGATCCAGGCGGTCACCATCGCGCCGATCGAGGTCGAAGCGTCGCTGAGCCACCTTGAGGCTAAGTTCCCCGGCGGCTTCCATGTGTACACGGCTACCGGGACGCTCACGCTGGCTGGCATCCTTTGGGGCGCCCTGTTCATGCTGTTCTTCACGGTCGTCAACACCATGGGCGTGCGGTGGCTGGCTGAGACCAACAGCATCGCGGTGTACTGGAAGCTCCTGATCCCGACCGTCACCATCTTCGCCCTGCTGTTCACCACCTTCCACTCGGGCAACTTCACCGCAGGCGGCGGCTTCGCCCCGTATGGCGCCCACGGCATCTTGGCCGCGCTCTCGGCCGGCGTCATCTTCGCTCTCGAAGGCTTCGAGCAGGCGATCCAGATCGGCGGCGAGTCGGAGAACCCGCAGCGCAACATCCCGCGCGCGGTGCTCCTCGCTTTCATCATCGGCACCGCGTTCTACCTGCTGCTCGCGGTCGCGTTCGTCGGCGCGCTGCACCCAGGTGACCTGATCCACGGCTGGTCGAACCCGCTCCCCGGCGTCGCGAAGCTCGGCCCGTACATCACGCTGACCACTCAGGCCGGACTCGGCTGGGTCGCTACCCTGCTGGTCATCGACGCGGTGGTATCCCCCGGCGGTACCGGGCTTGTCTACCTCGGGACCTCAGCCCGGCTTTCTTACGGCCTCGGCCGCAACGGCTACTTCCCGAGCATCATCAGCAAGATCAGCTCCCGCGGCGTTCCGATTGTCTCGATCGCGATCTGCTTCGTCATCGGCATGCTGACGTTCTTGCCTTTCCCCGATTGGTACGGCCTGGTAGGCCTGATCACCTCGGCAACGGTCATCATGTACGCGATGGCGCCGCTAGCCCTCGCCGGGCTGCGGAAGCAAGATCCCGACCGGCCGCGCAAGTACAAACTGCCGATGGCTAAATTCTGGTGCCCGGTCGCCTTCGCGCTCGCGAACATCGTGGTGTACGTCGCCGGGTACAGCACGATCTTCTGGCTCGAATGCTTTATCGCGGTCGGATTCATCCTCTTCGGCATCTACCAGGTCACCCTGCCCGCTGAGCGCCGCACGATTATCTCCTGGCGCTCAGGGTGGTGGATCCTGCCCTGGCTCGGCGCCCTGCTGGTCATCTCGTGGCTCGGCCGCTACAACGGCAGCCCGGACACGGTGTTCGGCGTCACGCTGGTCGCGACCGAGCGGCTGCACGAGTGGGTCGACCTGGCGGTGGTGGCGGCGATGAGCCTCATCATCTACTTCGTCGCCGTTAACAGCGGACTGCCCACCGAGAAGGTGCAGGAGGCTGTGGCCGAGGTCGAGAACGAGGCATCGATCGAGCTCGAGTCCGGCCTGGCCGGGTAGCCTGGCTGATCTCACGCAAAAAAGGCGGGCCAGCTGACGATCAGCTGGCCCGCCGTTTTTTTGCGTCAGCGTGCCGCCGTTGCGTCAGCGTGCCCACCGGGAAACGGCAGAGCACCCGGCCCTCAATCAGCTCCGGCCTGACCAGGCCGAAACGCGCGCTGTCCACCGCCCCCGCCTGCGGGTTGTCAGAGTCAAGCCACCAGCCATCCAGGCTCTGCCCAGGCGACCCGCTTGACCAGGAACATGTCAGGCTGATCCGGATGCCTTGCCACCACGAGCTGCCCGGCCCGCACCCGGAGCGGGCGCCGGCGTAGCCGGATGTCCCCGGCGGACCTTCCGCCGACGCCGAAACCCCGCCACGTCAGCAGCCAGTCACCTGGCCGCAAGGCGGGCTCCATCGACCGTTCGGCAACGGCGACTCGCCATAGAGGCCAGTGCATGCTCCCCTCCGGGACGGTTGAGGACCGCAAAGTTGTACTGTCGGTTTCCGTGATCCAATGATCCGACACGAGAGAAGGACATCATGAGGCTGCTGGCACGTGCCCTCGCGCCGAAGGCCACCGCGTTCGCGCACTGTGACCTCCCGTGCGGCGTCTACAACCCGGCCCAGGCCAGGATAGAAGCCGAGTCAGTCAAGGCAGTCTGCGAGAAGTACCAGGCCGAACACCGACCCGGAATTCCGCGCCCGCGCACTGCAGATCAAAGAAGAACGATCCGAACTCGTCAAGCACCACCTGTGGGTGCTGTGGACCGACTACTTCAAGCCACCGCACTTCGCGAAGTACCCCCAGCTCCACCAGCTCTTCAACGAAGCCACCAAGCTCGCCGGCGCCGGCGGCACCAAAGGCAGCACCGACCCGGCCACCGCCGACGCACTGCTCGCCAAGATCGACGAGATCGCCACGATCTTCACCGAAACCAAGCAAAGCTAACACCCACCGCCGGTGCGGGCCTCAATCGGGTCCGCACCGGCAACGTAAGTGGCCGCCAGACGGGGATAGCTCTGGCAGACCACTAGGTCAGTCTCCGGGGGGAAGTAATGGCCACATCTGTTCCTGATACTGTGCCGTCCGGCACCGAAAATCATCTGCGCAGGGCAATCGGCCTTCGCGGGCCTCACGATGATCTCGCTCGGGTCGATCATCGGCTCGGGCTGGCTGCTCGGCGCCCTGACCGCGGCCAAGGTCGCTGGAGCGGCTTCGCTCGTCTCCTGGATAATCGGCGGGCTGGTGATGGCGCTGCTCGCGCTTGTGCACGCCGAACTCGGCTCCACCTATCCGGTCTCCGGTGGCACCGCCAGGTTCCCTTACATGATCTTCGGGGCGCTCGGCGGGTTCACCGGCGGCTGGATGGCCTGGATCCAGGCGGTCACGATCGCGCCTATCGAGGTCGAAGCCACGCTCGGTTATCTCAACTCGCAAGTATCCGAGCCTCGACCTGATCAATGACCAACGGCACCCTGGACGGCAAGGGCATCGGCATCGGCGCGGGGTTCATGCTGGTCTTCACGATTATCAACATCCTGGGCGTGCGCTGGCTGGCGGAGAGCAACTCGATCGCCACGTACTGGAAGATCGCGATTCCGACGATCACGATCTTCGCGCTGCTCTTCACCGTCTTCCACACCTCGAACTTCACCGCCGGCGGCGGCTTCGTGCCCTTACGGATTCCACGGGATCTTCTCGGCGCTGCCGCTCGGCATCGTCTTCGCGCTCGAAGGCTTCGAGCAGGCGATCCAGGTCGGCGGCGAGGCGCAGAACCCGCAGCGGAACATCCCGCGGGCGGTGATCGGGTCGATGCTCATCGGCACCGCGATCTACCTGCTGCTCGAGGTGGCCTTCGTCGGCGCGCTCAACCCCGCCGACCTGGCCACGGCTGGGCCGACCCGATCCAGGGCGTCGGCGCGTACGGACCGTACGCGACGCTCGCCACGTCCGCGGGGCTCGGCTGGCTGTCCACGCTGCTGATCATCGACTCGGTAGTCTCGCCGGCCGGCACCGGCCTGATCTACATCGGCACCTCGTCGCGGCTGTCCTACGGGCTCGGCCAGAACGGCTACTTCCCGAGGATCATCAGCATGATCAGCCGCCGCGGCGTGCCGCTGGTCTCGATCATCATCTGCTTCGTGGTCGGCATGCTGACCTTCCTGCCGTTCCCCAGCTGGGCCGGCCTGGTCGGCCTGGTGACCTCGGCCACCGTGCTGATGTACGCGATGGCGCCGCTGTCGCTGGCGGGCCTGCGGCGGCAGACCCCGACCGGCCGCGGCCTACCGCCTGCCTGCTCGCGCAGCGTCCTCTGCCCGCTCGCGTTCATCTTCGCCAACTGCATCGTCTACTTCGCCGGCTGGAGCAATATCTTCTGGCTGTACGTGTTCATCGTCGTCGGGATTCGTGATCTTCGGCGCCTACCAGCTGGCGATCCCAGCGCACCGGCGGACCGAGAATCGAATGGCAGTCCGCCTACTGGATCATCCCCTGGCTGCTCGGCCTGGCGATCATCTCCTGGCAGGGCCAGTACACCAGCAGCGTGACGACGGTTTTCGGCCTGACCCTTAATCCCACGCTGAATATCGGCCAGTGGTGGGACCTGGGCCTGATCGCGATCTTCAGCCTGGCGATCTACTACTGGGCGATCAACAGCGGCATGTCGCGCCGCAAGGTGCAAGAGGCCGTCGAGAGCGTCGAGGCCGAGGCTTCGGTGGAACTCTCCACGCCGCTGACCTGAATCGCGGTGCCCGGCCGCGCAAGCTCATCGTCCGCGCGGCCGGGCGCCGTCAGTCCGATGCCCTGACCACCACCACCGGGCAGTGCGCGTGGTGCACGCAGTGGGCGGATACCGACCCGAGCAGCATGCCGCGGAACTCGCCGAGACCACGCGATCCAAGCACGAGCAGGCTTGCTCCCCGGCTCGCCTCGATGAGGACCTTGGCGGGACTGCCGGGCACCAGAGCGCGCTCGAGCTCGACGTCGCCGTGCTCGGGCAAGTCGGCCAGCGCCTGGTCGAGCACACGCTGTGCGTCTTGCTCCACCTGCGGGTAATATTCATGCGCCGTTGATCCCGCCAGGGACAGAAGAGCCGGGAAACGCGTAGATCACCTGGAGCCTCCGCCCGCGCAGTCTTCCCTCGTCCACGGCCCAGGCCAGAGCACTACCTGAGTAACCGGACCCGTCGACCCCTACGATGATTTTGCCGTGCGCCGAAGCCATGTTCATGAACCCCCCGTTCCCTGCCAGTCCCCCCTGGCGGGCAGCCCCGGCAGATTGCTGCCCGGAATCCATATATCACGAGCGCAATAGGAAACGCCGGCGCAGGATGCGGTTAAGGCGCAGGCACATGAGCCGAAATCTGATCAATCCGCTCCCCGGCGATCCCTCCCTGAAGTTCACCTGCCGGACGTTGTACTGTCGGTTTCCGTGATCCAATGATCCGACACGAGAGAAGGACATCATGAGGCTGCTGGCACGTGCCCTCGCGCCGAAGGTCACCGCGTTCGCGCACTGTGACCTCCCGTGCGGCGTCTACAACCCGGCCCAGGCCAGGATAGAAGCCGAGTCAGTCAAGGCCAGTCTGCGAGAAATACCAGGCCAACACCGACCCGGAATTCCGCGCCCGCGCACTGCAGATCAAAGAAGAACGATCCGAACTCGTCAAGCACCACCTGTGGGTGCTGTGGACCGACTACTTCAAGCCACCGCACTTCGCCAAATACCCCCAGCTCCACCAGCTCTTCAACGAAGCCACCAAGCTCGCCGGCGCCGGCGGCACCAAAGGCAGCACCGACCCGGCCACCGCCGACGCCCTGCTCGCCAAGATCGACGAGATCGCCACGATCTTCACAGAAACCAAGCAAAGCTAACACCCGCCGACGACGATCACGTGCCCAGCCTGGACGCGTGCAAGGAGCCCCGGCTGGTCAGCGGACGCCAGCGGGGCACCAGCGTCCGCCAGTCGCCCGGCGGAATGCCGCGCGCGAGCGCGACAGCTGCCGGCAAGCCGCCTGGCCAGGGCGGCTGAGAAGCTCCAGGATCAGGATAGGTTGCAAGGAGACGGTGCGCCTTGCAGTGACGAGAGATGATATTCGGCCGTTGTTGAAGGGGCAGGCATGACCGAAAAAAGTACTACTTCACCGATAACTGAAAGAAATGATAGGGCACATGTAGGTAAGGTCATATTATCGCTGACGATCCGGTTAATCAGCCCGATCAGGTAAGCAAGGTCAACGGGCCGCGGACCGGGCGAATGGTGGCGACAGCGACACAGCGGACCGCGACGGCTCGGGCGACGGCAGGGACTCAGGCGACCAGGTAGCCGTCAAGATGCCTGCGGACGGCGCTTACCTGTCCGTGCTGAGGACCGCGACCGCCGGCCTGGCCGCCCGGCTTGATTTCACCCTCGACGAGATCGAGGACATGCGCATCGCTGTGGACGAAGCGTGCGCGATGCTGCTCAACCAGGCGATCCCTGGCAGCAACCTGGAGTGCGCGTTCTCGCTCGGGCAGGACGAGATGACGGTCTCGGTGTCAGTACGCTGCCTGGCCCCGCGGGTACCCGCGGGCGACACGTTCGCGTGGACCGTGCTCTCTGCGCTCGCGGGCAGCGTGGACGCCCAGGTCGGACCCTGGTGACCTGCTCACGATCGTGCTGCGGAAGAGTCGTGATTCATCGAGGTCGGTATGACGGGGGAAGTTGAGGTCACTTTGACCGAGGAGTTCGAGACGATGACGGCTGATCCTGCGGGGGGGCAGGCGGTCAGCGAAACCGAAGAGGTGCTGACCGTCTCGGGGCTGATCGAGCAGGAGATCGAGGAAAGGATTCCGCCGAGCAACTCTCCGGCGCTATCAGGATCCAGCACGCGGTTCGTGACCGCGGGCACGCCAGGGAGCTTTTCGTCCGGCTCTGCGAGCTGCCTGACGGTGACCCTGAGCGCCTGCGGATCAGGGGCGAGCTCGTGGAGCTGCACCTGCCGCTGGTCGAGTACCTGGCCAGGCGGTTCAGGAACAGGGGCGAGTGGCTCGACGACCTGACCCAGGTCGCGACGATCGGCCTGATCAAGTCCATCGACAGATTCGATCTCAGCCGCGGCGTGGAGTTCTCCACGTACGCGACGCCGACGATCGTCGGCGAGATCAAGCGGCACTTCAGGGACAAGGGCTGGGCTGTCCGGGTCCCGCGCAGGCTGCAGGAGCTCAAGCTCGCGCTGACCAAGGCGATCGGCGACCTGGCCCAGCGGCTCGGCCGGGCGCCGACGGTCGCCGAGCTGGCCGTGCACCTGTCGATGAGCGAAGAGGACGTGCTCGAGGGCCTTGAGTCGGCGAACGCCTACTCGACCGTCTCGCTGGACGCACCAGACTCCGGCGACGAGGACGCCCCGGCCGTCGCCGAGTCGCTCGGCATGGTCGATGAGGCGCTCGAGGGCGTGGAGTACCGGGAATCGCTCAAGCCGCTGCTCGAGCGGCTGCCACCGCGGGAGAAGAGGATCCTGCTGCTGCGGTTCTTCGGCAACATGACGCAGTCGCAGATCGCGACCGAGCTCGGCATCTCGCAGATGCACGTGTCAAGGCTGCTCGCCAGGACGCTGACCCAGCTGCGCGAAGGGCTCACAGGGGAGGACTGACGAAAGGCTGGCCCTGACTACTAGGTCAGCGCGGACGGCTCGTCCGCGCGGTCAGTGAGCGCCCTGATGCTCGGCGGCACCAGCAGCAGGACGAAGCCGGCCACGGACAGCGCCAGCGCCGGCACGCCCCAGGGAAGCGGCGGCCCTGCACCAGGTAGATACCGATAATCCCGGTAAAGAGCTGGGTGAGCAATGCCGGGCGTCCGGCTCCAGCGCCTGGCCCGGGCCAGCCCGAACGCCACGTATCCGAGGCGCTATGGCAGTGCCGATGCCAATCGAGCGTGATCGCGATGCCGCTGGAGTTCTGGTAGGACTGGCCCTCGCCTGCGGCTACTCCGGCGAGCACGGCCGCGAGCAGGACCGCGACGGCCTGAACTGCCTCGATGAGGGCGGCCACCGTGATCGTCAGCGGGCGCCCAGAAGGACGCACAGAAGGAGGCCCAGAGGGAGGCACAGAAGGACGCCCCTGACCATGGTCAGGCGGCGTGACGTTAGCCTGTGCGCGTGCGCGCGCTTTTGATCGTGAACCCACGTGCTACCTCCACGACCCGGCTGCGCCGGGATGTCATCGCGTCAGCCCTGGCGTCTGCCGTCAAGCTCGAAGTCGTAGAGACACGCTACCGGGGGCACGCCACCGCGCTGGCGGCCAGTGCCCGCGGCGAGGGTTACGGTCTCGTGCTGACGCTTGGCGGCGACGGCACGGTTAACGAGGCAGTGAACGGCATGCTCGGCCCGGCGGAGCCGGACAGCCCGCCCAGGCTCCCCGAGCCGGGCAAGCCGAACATACCGCGATGCGTCCGAGCTGCCAGCGCTCGCACCACTGCCAGGCGGCAGCGGCAACGTGTTCGCCCGCGCGCTCGGGTTGTCCCGCGATCCGGTCGATGCCACCGGGCAGATCCTGCAAGCGCTCGCCGAGCGGCGAGAGCGCACGATTGGCCTGGGCAACGCGGACGGACGGTATTTCACATTTAATTCTGGTTTCGGCTTTGATGCCGAGGTCGTACGCGCCGTCCAGGGCCTGCGCGCGCATGGCAGGCAAGCCTCGTCCTCACTGTACGTAAGGCTGGCGCTACGGCAGTTCTATCAGCAGACCGACCGCAGCAAGCCAGCCGTCTGGATCGACACCGAGGACGGTCCGGTCGAAGGACCGGTCTTCTTCGGCATCATCTCGAACACCGCGCCCTGGACTTACCTAGGCGACAGAGAAGTCAACGCCAACCCGGACGCGCGGTTCGACAGCGGACTCGACGTTTTCGCGTTGCGCAGCATGTCCTCAGTGAGGGCGTTCCGCGCGATCGGTCAGATGCTCACCACGAAAGGCCGCCCGCTGCACGGCCGGAACACGCTCGCGCTGCACGACAAGCGCGTCGTCACGTTGCGCGCCGACCGGCCGGCCGCCTTTCAGATCGACGGCGAGTACGTGGGCGAACGCGAGCACGTCCTGCTCAGCTCCGTCCCGTCGGCACTGCGGGTCATCGCCTGAGCTCGCGTGATCCGCGATACCCTAGTTGCGCGATACGGTGCGTGATTATGGTGATGCATGCCGAATTTATGATAAATCTCATATTCGGCACGAAACGCCCAAAGTGTTGCTCATGGCGGTCCCCGTCCACTACCCGGCGCACGCACCATGCCCGCCATGTGACTCACCTGACACTGAAATCCGGCCTAACCTTTGCCTAAGGGTCTTGCGCTTGATCGAATAACTTGGGAGGGTTGTAACGCTCCTGGCGAGAGGCACGCACGCACGCCCGGCCGGGCAGGCAATGTCTGCGCGGCACTGGTTTAGCAGCCAGCACGGGACGCAGGTTCCGAAACTGCGTGAATAGATTCGCTTCCTTGGCGGATCAGACATACGATATAGCTCGTGAATTCATTCACAAGCACGACGGAGGCGACGGGTCCGGGGCTCGGGCCTGTTGGCACTCATTGAGGAGTGGACCGCATGGACTGGCGTAACTACGCCGCCTGTCGTGACGTCGACCCGGAATTGTTCTTCCCGATAGGGAACACTGGGCCCGCACTGCTCCAGATCGATGAGGCGAAACAGGTCTGCGGGCACTGCAAGGTCGCGGAGGCGTGCTTGCAGTGGGCTCTGGACAGCGGTCAGGACGCGGGCGTCTGGGGCGGGCTCAGCGAGGACGAGCGCAGGGCACTCAAGCGGCGCAACTCGCGCGTGGGAGTCAGTGCCTGACCCGCGCGCGGCACGAGGCTTGACCCGCGCGCGGCACGAGGCTTGACCCGCGCGCGCACGAGGCCTGACCCGCGCGCAGACGAGCCGCACGCGGGTCAGGTGATCTGGTCTGCCGCGGGCAGCGGGAGTTCCAGTTGCACGGTTGTGCCGCTATCAGTGCGCGGCGAGATACTGAGCGTTCCGCCTAGCTCGCCCACGACGAGCGTCCTGACAATCTGCAGGCCAAGACTGGTTGCCGAATCCAGATCAAAATCGTCGGGGAACCCGGCACCGTTGTCCGCTACGGCAACCCAGAGGCGATCATGCAGTTCTCTCGACGCTGAGTTCAAGCGTGCCCCTAGCGTGACCGCCGGGTAGCGCGAGCCCGTGCTGCACCGCATTGTGCAGCAATTCGGTCAGCACAAGCGCGAGCGGCGTGGCCACCTGTGCCGACAGCGCCCCGAACTTCCCGGACAGAATCGGCGTGATCCTGGCCTCCGGCGCTGATAGCTCCCCTGCCATCGTGGCGATTCGCCTGGCCACGTCGTCGAACTCAACAACCTCGCCGCTGGCCTGGGACAACGTCTCGTGGACGAGCGCTATGGACCCGACCCGGCGTACCGCTTCACCGAGCGCGGCCGAGGCTTCCGGTACCCGCATCCGTCGAGCCTGGAGCCGGAGCAGCGCGGCCACGGTCTGGAGGTTGTTCTTCACCCGGTGATGGATTTCCCTGATCGTGGCGTCCTTGGTGATCAGCTCGCGCTCTCGGTGGCGCAGTTCAGTCACGTCACGCATCAGGATCAGCGCCCCGGCCGACTGGCCATTGATGATCAGCGGGATGGCGCGCAACTGGACGACGGTCCCGTTGGCCTCCAACTCGGTTTCCATATGCGCGCGGCCGCTCGCGGCCAGCATGAGCGAGTCGTCGCGCGGCATCGTGCTCGCGCACAGGCGGGCGGTCAGCGGGCCGAGGTCCCGCCCGGTCAGGTCGGCGGTGAGGCCCAGCCTGCGGTAGGCGGACAGCGCGTTCGGGCTCGCGTAGCTGACCTTGCCAGACCGGCCGAGCCGCAGCATGCCGTCGTTGACCCGCGGCGACTGCACGTGAGCAGGCGAGCTCGCCCGGCCCGGGGAATAGCCCGGCCGCGATCATCTGCGCCAGGTCATCGGCCGACTTCAGGTACGCGAGATCCATCCGGCTCGGCGTCCTGGCCGACTCCAGGTTGGTCGACCGCTCGATGACGGCGACGACCCGGCCTACCCGGCAGACGGGGATGGTCTCGTGCCTGACCGGCACGCCAAGGCGCCACTCAGGGTCACCTTCCCGGCAGATCCTGCCCTCGCTGACCGCGGCCGCGAGCAAGGGCTGCGCGGTGCCATCCACCACGGTGCCGACCCGGTCCTCGGGAAACGCGGTCGGCCCCGTGGTCGGCCTGACCTGGGCGAGCGCGATCCACGACGGCTCACCCGGCAGCGGCGCCCACAGGGTCAGATCGGCGATCGACAGGTCAGCGAGCAGCTCCCAGTCCGATACAAGGGCGTGCAGCCACTCGAGGTCGCCGGCGACGATGCGATGCCCCGCGGGCGAGGTCGTTCAAGGTCGGCACCCAGCTATCATCGCCCCTACGCACGAGTAACCTTACCCTGGTAACGTCGCCGCCATGGTTGCCGATCCGCTTCCCGCAAACTCCGACTGCACGGCGGCGCGCAGGCCGTTGCCGCCGCGCGGGCGCATGGCGCACAGACCATGTTCACGCTGTCGGGCGGGCACGTTTTCCCCGTGTATGACGGCGCGGTCAAGGCCGATCCGCCGATGCCGATCGTTGATGTCAGGCATGAGCAGACGGCGGTCTTCGCCGCCGAAGCCACCGCCCGCCTGACCAGGACGCCGGGGTTCGCCGTGCTCACCGCGGGACCGGGCGTGACCAACGGCGTCAGCGCGATCACGACGGCGCATTTCAACGGCTCAAGCGTCGTCGTCCTCGGCGGGCGCGCGCCTGACTACCGCTGGGGCGCCGGGCAGCCTGCAGGAGTTCGACCATCCGGCGCTGCTGCGGCCGATCACCAAGCGCGCCTGGACCGAGCACGACCGGCCAGGGTCGGGCCGTCAGTCGAGCGCGGCCTTCGAACTGGCCGCCGCGAGGCACCGGGGCCCTGTCTTCCTCGACGTGAGCCTTGAGGCCCTGTTCGGAGCCCCGCCGCGGCCGCGGGCGGCCCAGCCCGGACGCGGCCAGGCCGCGGCGGCCCCTGCCGCGAGCGGCCTCCCTGGCGAAGACCAGCTCGCCCAGATCGCCGCCCTGCTCGCCGCGGCCGACAGGCCGGTGCTGGTGCTCGGCTCCGATGTCTGGATCGATGGCGCCGAAACAGCGGCCCGCGCCGCCGCCGAGGAGCTCGGCTCCCCGTCATCGCCAACGGCCAGGGCCGCGGCGTCCTGCCCCCGGGCCATGACCTGCTGATGACCCGAGCCCGCTCGACCGCGTTCGGCGAAGCTGACCTGGTGATCGTCGTCGGCACGCCGCTGGACTTCCGGCTCGGCTACGGCGAGTTCGGCGGCAAGAACGGCGCGCCGCCAGCCCAGGTCGTGCACGTTGCCGACGCGCCCGGCCAGGTCGCGACGCACCTGCCGGCTCGCCGGGTCAGCGGCCGGCGACCTGACCGCGTTCTTCACCGGGCTCGTCGCATGCGGCCGGCGAGGCCAGCCGCGCCTCAGGCCAGCCCGCCTGGACGCGCCGGCTGGCTGCCCAAGCTGGCGCTCAGCGCGCGACCAGGCGGTCAGCCGGCGACGCGGGCCTGCTGGCCAGCGACGCGTACCCGATCCACCCGATGCGGATTTACGGCGAGCTCGCGCCGCTGCTCGCCGACGACGCCGTGGTGATCGGCGACGGCGGCGACTTCGTCAGCTACGCGGGCAAGTACATCGAGCCCGGCTCAGCCCGGCGGCTGGCTCGACCCCGGACCTTACGGCTGCCTTGGCACCGGCCTCGGCTACGCCATCGCGGCGCGCGTCGCCCGGCCCTCGCGCGCAGGTCGTGCTGCTGCTCGGGGACGGCGCGGCCGGCTTCTCGCTGATGGACGTCGACACTTGCGTGCGACACGGCCTCCCGATCGTGATGATCTGCGGCAACAACGGCATCTGGGGCCTGGAGAAGCACCCGATGCAAGCGTTGTACGGCTACGACGTGGCGGCCGACCTGCAGTCCGAGTGCCGCTACGACCAGATCGTGACCGCGCTCGGAGGCGCCGGCGAGCTGGTGACCCAGCCTGGGGAAATCGGGCCGGCGCTGCGCCGCGCGTTCGACGCGGGGTCCCCTACCTGGTCAATATCGCCACCGACCCGGCGATCGCCTACCCGCGGTCGACCACCGGGCGTCTAGGCGCTGGGCCGCGCCCGCTCGCCGCAGGAACCGCTCGGCGTCGACCAGCACCCGCTGAATGGTCCCGGCCCCGATCACGGCCTCATCGTCAGCGCCGGGACCGTACGCGATGAACACGAAGAACAGCTTGCGCCCGTGATCTCGGCCAGCTCAGCCCTGACCTCGACCGGGGTGCCGAGCGGGCTTGGCCTGCGGTGCTCAAGCGACACGGCCGCGCCGACCGTCGTCTGCCCGTCGGCTCAGCGCCGGCGCGACGGCGGCCACGCAGGCGGCCTCGGCCAGCGCGAGCAGCCTGGGCGTGCCCAGCACCGGCAGGTCGCCGCTGCCGAACGCGATCGCCGTGTCGTCCTCGCCGACCTCCGCGGTGACGGTCGCCTGCACGCAGCCCGACGGAGCCGTCCGGAGGCGCGCCGGAGCCGCCGCTCACTCGATGACCGCGATCAGGTCGCCCTCCTGGACTACGTCGCCCTCAGCGACCGCGAGCCGTGGTCAGCTTCCCGCTGCTCTCGGCGAGCACCGGGATCTCCATCTTCATCGACTCAAGAATCACCAGCGTGTCGCCGTCGGCCACGGCGTCGCCCTCGCACCGCGACGACCTTCCACACATTGGCGACCATCTCCGCGCGGATCTCGGCCACGCGCACCTCCCTGGCTTTTGCGGCCAATCAGGGCTCCATCATCGCCGCGTCCGCCCGATTACGGGCGAGGCGGCTCACGATGGACGTGTCATAGTCTCCACTGACGAACTCCGGCTATTCAGCAGCTCGGCATGGAATGGAAGATTCGTCTTCAGCCCGGTCGATCGCGAACCCGGCGACGGCCTCGCTGGCCCAGGCCATCGCCTCGTCCCGAGTCGCCCCGTGAGCGATCAGCTTGGCCAGCAGCGGGTCGTAATACGGCGTCACGACGTTGCCGGCGGCGTACCCGGCGTCCACCCGCACGCCAGGCCCGGACGGCTCATCCCACTGCGTGATCGTGCCTGGGCTCGGCAGGAAGCGGACTGGGTCTTCGGCATAGACCCTAAGTTCAAGAGCATGACCCATTTGGCTGAAAGCTTTGCGCGGTCGAATGTTCACGGCGAGCCCATCAGCGATCAAGCAATTGTTGCTCTACCAGGTCGATTCCGGTGACCATCTCGGTGACCGGATGCTCGACTTGCAGCCGGGTATTCATCTCAAGGAACACGAAGTCGCCGGTCTGGGTGTCGACCAGGCACTCGACCGTCCCGGCACCGCGGTAGTCGACCGCCTCGCCGGCCTTGATCGCGGCTTCGAACATTCTCTTGCGCAGGTGTCGCTGACCCCTGGCGACGGGGTCTCCTCGGCGACCTTCTGGTGGCGGCGCTGGACCGAGCAGTCACGCTCGCCGAGCGCGATCACCTTGCCGTCGGCCAGCCCGAGGATCTGGATCTCGACGTGCCTGGCCTGGCTGATGTAGCGCTCGAGCAGGATGGCCGGGCTCGCGAAGAACCGTCTCCGCCCTCGATCTGGCCGTCTCGAACCCCTTCGCTAGCTGCTCGGCGTCGGCGGCGACGCTCATGCCGATGCCGCCACCGCCAGCGGCTGCCTTGATCATGACCGGGTAGCCGATGTCCTGCTGCCAGTCGGCAGCGCCTCGTCGACGTCTGCGACTGGCTCCTGGTGCCGCCTGCGGCGACGGGCACGCCGGCTGCCGCCATCAGATTGCGGGCGCGGATCTTGTCACCCATCTGCTCGATCGCCGTCGGGGGCGGGCCGATCCAGGTCAGGCCCGCGTCGATGACCTGCCGCGGCGAAGTCGGCGCTCTCGGCCAGGAATCCGTATCCGGGGTGAATCGACCTGGCGCCGGTCTGCTGGCCGCGGCTTTGAGTATCGGCGGGGATGGCGAGGTAGCTCTGCTTGGCCGGGGCGGGGCCGATCTCACGGCCTCGTCCGCCTCGGCGACGTACGGCAAGCTCCGCGTCGGCCTCGGAGTAGACGGCGATGGCCCTGCTTGCCGAGCCGACGGACCGTCCTGATCACGCGGCGGGCGATCTCGCCCCGGTTCGCAATCAATACCGAATCTGGCACGCCGGCCAGCCTATCGCCCCGCCCCGCCCCCGCCCAGCCTGCCGCCGCATCGATCGATGTTGTGCCGTGGCGGCCGGGCGGGCTAGAGGCGGCTTACCGGCAGGCGGCCGGTGACCGTGGCCAGCGCGGCGACGACGGCGGGGTCGAACTCGCGCTCCATGTAGGCCCTGATCCACGCTATGGCCGAGGCGATCCGGTCCCGGTCGGCGAGCCAGCGACCTGATCGTCGAAGGCGTTGACGACGCGGATGATCCGGCTCTCCATGGGGGGCTTCACCGTGCCGCCCCGGTACGGCAGCCACTGGCAGCGCACGATGTCGGCGACGGCATCGAGTACGCCCGTCTGGCTGATGACCTCAGCGCCGAATTCGGCGATCCGGCGGGCCGTGGCCTCTGGCACGTCGATGGTCGCGCCTGCTGGTATCGGCTCGATCAGCGACAGCTGGCCGATGTCGTGCATGAGCGCGGCGTACTCGAGATTGAGCAGTTCTGGCTCTGACATGCCGAGCTCGCGGCCGACGGCGAGGGCGATCTTGCTGACCCGCCGCGAGTGACCGCTATCGACGTAGCCCGCGACCTCGGTGACCTGGGCGAGCGCCCGGACGGTCTGCAGATAGGTAGCCCGGATACCGGCGTAACGGCGGAACGCCAGCTGGATGACGAACAGCGGCGCGGCGAACACCGCCAGCTCATCCAGCCCATGACCTGGGCGCCGAAGACCGTGATGATGGCCGAGACGCCGACGGCCAGGCCGAGCCGCCATTGGACGCGCAATTCGTCGGCGAGGGTCACCGAGTACCTGGCGCGCAGGTCCTCGGCCCTGATCACCGCCGTGATCAAAGTCTCCATCAGCCACGCCACGGTCGCGAGCACGGCCATGACGGCGAACGCGAGAGCGGCGTTGTGCCAGCAGCGGCAGGCCCGTGGCCAGCGGCCGGAAAATGTAGGCGACGAACGCGACGGACGAGCAGCCTGGCCGACATCGCCGTGACGCCGGCTGACCGCCCGGCGGCGATGTGCGGGAGCGCGCCGAGCACCATGCCGAGCGCGGCAACGGCGATGACCTGCGCGGCGGTGACTGGCAGCACGATCGGTGCGGCCTGGCTCCGTTATTCGGGTTGCCGATTAGCCCGCGTTCAGCGCCATCGCGAAGGCAAGCGACGCTGTCATCGCGATCGGCGCCGCTTCCCTGCCACCAGGCAGCGCCAGCCTGAGCAGTTCGCCGAACGCGATGAACAACCCGAAGGCGATCGCCGCCTGCGAGTACTTGATGTGAACCAGGTTGACGACGCAGAACGCAACGAGCACGGCAGTGCTGCCGAGCAACACGAGCCTGGCCGTGTCCACCGACTGCAAAGCCTGCCAGCGCTGCTGCGCGGGCCTGCGACCTCGCCGTCGCGATAGGCTGACTGCCTCGCCGTTGCCGCCATGCCCGCTACCGGCTCTCGACCACGCGCAGCGGCGACATCGGGTCGTCGTGATCCTGTGAGGTCAGGATCTCGTAGTCGCGCGGCTGAGCGAGTTCCTGGTCCTTCCAGCCTTCGCGCTGGAGCGCGCTGATAAAAGCGTCGACGATCCTGGGGTCGAATTGCGATCCCGCGCTTCGCCTCAGTTCGGCAACGGCCTCATCTTTGCCTCGCGCCTTGCGGTAGGAGCGCGTTGACGTCATCGAGTCGAAGGCATCGGCGACAGCGATGATCTTGGCGAACTGCGGGATCTCGTCTCCGGCGAACCCCATCGGGTAGCCCCGGCCGTCCATGCGCTCGTGATGATGCATGATCCCGGTCAGGGCCTCATTGAGGAATCCGATCTCGCCGACGATCTCCAGCCCTCGCATCGGATGCAACTGGATCGCGGCGTACTCCTCCTCGGTCAGCGCGCCGTCCTTCTGCAGCACCTTCGTGGGCACGCCGAGCTTGCCGACATCGTGCAGCATGCCGGCGAACGTCACCGCCTCGACGCGATTCGGAGGCATGTTGATCTGCCGGGCGATCATGTTCGCGCCACGAGAGACCCGGTCACTATGGCCGCGCGTGTAGAAGTCCTTCGTCTCGACCGCCTGGCACAAGGCGGCCAGGGTTGCCGAGTGCGCCCGTTGCTGCTCAGCGAATTGGCCCATCGCCCAGCGGGCGACGAACAGCGGCACGAGCACGATCGCCGGGGAGAAATACCCGATCACCGGCCAGAGCGCGGCGATCACGAGGCCCAGCCCGGCGAATCCGATGTCGTAGGCCACCAGCAGCGGCAGCCCCGCCGTGGTGGCTGCTTGCCTGGCCACGGGCCTGCTGTGCGGGTCGAGCAGCAACATGCCCCACAGCAGCCCGTGGTTCACCAGCACGTGGACGAGTGCGGCGACGGCGAACGGCGCGAGCAGGTCCTCGAACATCTTCGCGTGCGGGCTGAGCGGCGTGCCGATGTTCACGACGTGCAGCGTGCTCGCCACGAGCGGGTGGGTGTGACGCTGCTCCATGAGATAGCTCGTGCCGAGATACGCCATCCCGGCCGCATACCCGGCGACCGCGTACATCGCGCCGTTGAACAGTCTCTCGGCGAGTGGCACGTGCCGGCGCAACGTCAGCACTGCGGCGGCTCCTACCATGGCAGCGCCGAAACCGCCGTCGAGCAATACCACCGCCGCGAGTGTCGCGGCTGAGCTAGGCGACCATGCTGACTGGCGGGCGGCGAGCGGTGTCGGCGTCGAATCGCAGATTAGGAAAAGCAGCGCGAGAACGGAATAAGTCTTCCACCAAGTCGAATTGGTGGTGGAAATGGGCGCGAAGGCGATAACGGCGCTGGCAATGGTGACCACGGCCGCGAGGTAAAGCCACGAGACGAAGGAAAGCCTGGCCATCGACCTCGTCTCCTCCTCGCCCCGCGGCCGGTTGCACTGCGTAGCCAAGTTGCACTGTCGCGACTCAGAGTAACCTCATCGAGGCGATCCGTGTTGCCGTCCTGGCCATTGCCAGCAGAACATCGTCAAAGAGACACCGACACGGAGCAGACCCGCCAGTGCATGCAACAGTGCCGCAAATTATGACAGTACAGATTGTCGCAGCAGTGGATGAAGGTCGGCTACTAGTTCGCGCCCCAAAATGCCGCGCGCCCGGACTGGGCGGGACCGCCTGCCAGCCCCGGTCGACCCGCGAAGATGCCCCGTCTGACCGTAATGTCGCGAATCCGGTCCGGAGGCACCCGAAGCCCGCCAACATCGATACGCGAATCGACACCCAATTGTAATCATCCCAAAGTAAGGTGACTTTTCGGCGTGTCGCGGCTCATGTTGTGCTAGGCGGCTACCGTGACCTCGACATCCCCGCCCGCCCGCGCGGCCGCCCTCAGCAACCAGCCGCCGGCCTTCTCGCCCGAAGTGCCCGCCGGGTAGTCAGCACGCTGGCTTGCTCGCTCAGCCGGATGGGCGGCAGGCCCATCTTTGGGACATCGATGGCGCGGGAGCGCCATCTTTGGGACATTGACGGGCCAGCCGAAGGCGGCAGGACCTGGTGCCGCGGTTCCGCCCAGTCGGGAACGCCCGCGATGCCCGGGTCGTTCTGGCCCCGGATCACACGCATGCGGGAGGGATGGGTGCCGTGTCCGGGCCTGAGGGTTGCCGTTTCCGGGAGGGTTGTCGTCATGATCGTGGAGGGTTTCCGGGTGCGCGGAGGAGCGGTTTCGGGTTGAGGAGGATTGTCGTGTCCTGGTCCGGTCGATCCTCCTAGACCCGGAAACCCTCCTCCAAGAACACTGCAAACCCTCCAGCAGGCACAGCCTTACCCCAGAAGAGTCGCACCTCGGGTGGCTTGACGGAATCCGCTCGACGAATCAGGGACAAAATCACCCCGATAGCCTCCTTGACCTGCGTCTACGGGCCGGGGCCGGGGGCGGGCCGGGGCGGGCGTGGCAGACCAGGACTGGGCGCGGGCCGCGCTGGCGCGGGCGAGACTTTGGGCGGCTTAGCCGGCTTCGAGTTGCGCGCGGACAGCTTCTATCCTGGTCAGCACCTTCTGCCGGAGGTCAGCAGGTACCTGCTCATGACCACAGCATTTGTGCACGAGCCGCTTGACGGCCTCCTCGAGGCCGTACTCCCGCAGGCAAGGCCCGCACTCGTCCAGATGGACCTTCACTTGCGCGTAGGACACCTGATCCATCTCGCCATCGAGGTAGCTGTACAGGTGCCCGAGCACCTCGCTGCAGGGCACGTCGTGCGGCTTTCCGCAGCTCATCTCGCCTCCCCTCCCGGCGCCTGAGCGGACGACGCACCGTCGGCCGCCGCTTTCGCCAGGCCCAGCTCAGCCGCGTAGTCGGCGAGCATGTCGCGCAACTGCCTGCGCCCCCGGTGAAGCCGCGACATGACGGTTCCGATCGGGGTCCCCATGATGTCGGCGATCTCCTTGTAGGCGAATCCCTCGACATCAGCCAGGTACACGGCGATCCTGAACTCCTCGGGGAGCGCCTGCAGCGCTTGCTTGATGTCGGAGTCGGGCAGTCCTTCGAGCGCCTCGGCCTCGGCTGACTTGAGCCCGGACGAGGTGTGCGACGCGGCCCTGGCAAGCTGCCAGTCCTCGATCTCCTCGGTGCCCGAGCGCTGCGGTTCGCGCTGCCGTTTGCGATAGGTGTTGATGAACGTGTTCGTCAGGATCCTGAAAAGCCAAGCCTTCAGATTCGTCCCATCCGTGTACTGATGGAACGAGCCGTACGCCTTGGCGAAAGTTTCCTGCACAAGGTCCTCAGCATCAGCTGGATTGCGGGTCATCCGCATTGCCGCCGCGTACAGCTGATCCAGGTACGGGAGGACATCACGCTCGAAGCGATCATTACGCCCCTGCTGTGTCTCAGGTACCGGACCCACCCCCTCCGCCATGCCCAGCCTGCCTCGGCCGAACTGTCTGCAACCTCGCGCGGAGGATACCGTGCCGACTCCTTGGGCCGCTCGCGCGGCTACCCTAATCTCAGCGGACGGGAGCTTCGCCACGTCCGGCGGTGCGCTATCGCACCGATAATTACCAGCTATGGGCACGGGCGTTGCAACACGCCGAGCGTGAGCTTCATTCCGTGCGAGCGGCCCGGCACCGGAGGCTCACGGGGCCTAACGCCGCAGCCTGTCCCGCTTCGCCTGGCAGGTCACGCACCTGGCCGCCTCGGGTTTCGCCTCAAGCCTTCCCCCGGGCACGTCCTTGCCGCAATCGACGCAGAGCCCGTAGCTGCCCTCGTCAAGCCGGCGCAGCGCTTCGGTAACGAGCACCCGGCGCGCCTTCGCCGCGGCGAGGATCGCCTCGGCGCGATCGGATTCGGCGAGGTTGGTCCCCGCATCAGCGGGATCCTGCGGATAGTCGGCGACAAGCGGGTGCTGCTGGTGGGCGCCGTTGAGCACGGCAACCGACCTGTCCAGCTCGTCACGAACCTCCTCAAGGCGCTTACGAGCGGCTACGATATTCAACCGACCCACACCTCCTGTGCCCTTCCGGTCCGCCAGCGCCACGTCAGGCGTATGGCAAGTCGCCCTGCCCCGGTGCTACCGGGTCCGCCTGCTCGATCAACTCGGGGCCGTTGTTTCGCACGGAGTTGACCAGGGCGGCGACCGGATAAGAGATCAGCCCGGTCGTGGCGGCCGGCGCGAGCAGCGCCCGCACATCGGCCACATCCGTATTGCCGGGATCGAGCCAGTCTGTCCAGCTCCCCTGATCGATCACCATCGGCATCCGGTCGTGGATCTCCCCGAGCTCGTCAGGTGCTGTAGTGGTGATGACAGTGGCGGTACACAGCCAGGCGGCCGGGTCATCGGCGGGCAGGGACGCATCACGCCAGAACTCGTACAGGCCGGCGAACGCCAGCACTCCGTGGTCAGGCCGGCAGATGAAGTAAGGCTGCTTGCGGCCCTTGGTGCCCGCTGGCGGCGGCTGCCACTCGTAATAGCCATCGGCAGGCAGCAGGCACCGGCGCTTGGCGAAGGCCGACCTGAACGCGGGCTTCTCGCTGACCGTCTCAGCACGGGCATTGATCATCCGGCTGCCGATCGAGATGTCCTTGGCCCAGGACGGCACCAGGCCCCATCGCAGGACCCGCAGCTCGCGCTGTGCCTTAGGCGTCTCGGGCTTAGGCGCATCGGGCTTAGGCGTATCGGGCTCAGCTCGCGGCGCCCTCGTCACGACGGCATACACCGGCTTGGTCGGCGCCACGTTGTAGTCAGGACCGAGCGGCTCGTCAACGCGATCGCGCTCAACGCTGAACTCCTCAAGGAGCTCGATGCGCGAGCGCGCTGACGCGTACCGGCCGCACATGTGATCACCTTCGCTGTGTCTTCGGGAACTCCGGGGGCATATTCCTGGTACCGCCAGAGCGCGGGGCCGAGCCGACGCTACCGGCATGAACCAGGCAAACCTGGACCTTGTGGGATGACCCCGCGATCCGAACCGCGGATTGACGCTGTTCATAGCCACGTCGAGGCACTGCCAAACATTGGCAAACGCGCAAGCTACGGCAGTACAGCTCGCAACTTACCCATCAGCTAACGCACAGCCGCCGCACCAGGCCGCGCGTAGCCGGGGTTCTAGCCGATACGCTCGCACTATGGCCACCATTGCGCCTTCCGGCAGCGCCGTTAGCCGCGGCGACAGCACCGACTGGCTGGTGCCGCGCGCGCCAGGCCCGGTCAGCGCGCTGGTCAGGCTACCTGGATCTAAGTCCATGACCAACCGCGCGCTCATACTCGCCGCGCTGTCACGCTCGGACACGCAGATCCGCCGGCCGCTGGTCGCCAGGGACACCCAGCTGATGGCGGCTGCCCTGCGCGCGCTCGGCGCGCGGATCGACGAGACCGGTACCGACGAGTCTGGCCGTGACACGTGGCTCGTCACGCCAGGCCCAGGCGCGGACCCGAGCCAGCCAGCCGGGGCCGCCGAGTCAGCTGGATCCGTCGAAATCGACGTGGGCAACGCCGGGACCGCACTGCGGTTCTTGCCGGCGGTGGCCGCCCTGAGCACCGCGGAGGTCACGTTCCGCGGGGATCCGCGGGTGTCGCAGCGCCCCGTCGGGCCGCTGCTCGCTGCCTTGCGCCAGCTGGGCGCCCGGATCAGCGACCAAGGCGACGGGGCCGTTCCGTTCACGGTCCACGGCACCGGCTCGCTGCCCGGCGGCACCGTCACGCTTGACGCTTCGTCGTCATCGCAGCTGATCTCTGGCCTGCTGCTGGCCGCGCCGAGATTTGACGAGGGGGCGTTCATCCGCCATGAAGGTCCCCCCGTGCCGTCAGCGCCGCACCTCGAGATGAGCGTGCGCATGCTGCGCGCGGCCGGCTGCGACGTGCGTACAGATGCCGAGGCGCTGACCGGCCCGGGCACCGGAATGCCGCCGACCAGCGGCCACGCGGGGCTCGCCCAGAAGCGGCAGGAATCCGGCACGCATACCGTTCAGCATGCTTGGCGGGTTTTTCCCGGGCCTATCTCGCCTCGGCAGTTCGTCATTGAGCCGGACCTGTCCAATGCCGTCCCTTTCCTCGCGGCCGCGCTCGCCACGGGCGGCGAGGTCACGGTCGCCGACTGGCCTGACGACAGCCTGCAGCCGGCCGCCCGGATCATCGACGTGCTGACCGCCATGGGCGCGCGGGTCAGCCGCACGGCCGACGGGCTGCGGGTTACAGGGTCTGGCCAGATCTGCGGCATCGGCGCCGATCTGAGCGCGATCGGCGAGCTCACCCCGGTGCTGACGGCGCTGGCGGCGCTGGCTGACTCGCCGTCTGAGTTCACCGGGATCGGGCACCTGCGCACGCACGAGACCGACCGGCTGGCCGCGCTGGCCAGCGAGATCGGCAAGCTCGGCGGCGAGGTGACCGAACTGGCCGACGGGCTGGCGATCAAGCCGCGCGCCGCTGCGCGGCGACGGGGTCGTGTTCGACAGCCACGATGACCACCGGCTGGTGATGGCCGCCGCGGTGCTCGGCCTAGTGACCAGCGGCCTGCGGGTACGCAATGCGGTGACGGTCGGCAAGACCTTCCCCGGCTTCCCGGCGTACTGGGCGCGGACGCTGGTGCCAGCGGCGTGAGTCCGCCCAGGCGCGGGGGGCTCGATGAGGACGACATCCGAGTCAGAGGCCGGCAGGGGATCGCGGCCACGTACCAGGCGCAGGCCCGCGCACGCCGAGGCGATCGAGGCGTTCGTGGCCGGCGTCGATCGCGGCCGGTACCGGTGCGTGATCGGCGATCAGGTCATCACCGCGATGAAGGCACGTGAGCTTGGCCGGGGCAACATTGTGGTCGGGGACATCGTCAGTCTCGCCGGCGACGTCAGCGGGGGAACCGGCACGCTGGCGCGAGTCGTCAGGGTCGAGCAGCGGCACGGCGTGCTGCGGCGGTCGGCGGATGACACCGACCCGGTAGAGCGGGTGATCGTCGCCAATGCCGACCAGTTGCTCATCGTCACCGCGCTGGCTGACCCGGAGCCGAGGCTCCGGCTGATCGACCGGTTCCTGGTCGCTGCCTACGACGCCGAGATCGAGCCTTTGCTGTGCCTGACCAAGGCCGATCTCGCCGGTCCCGAGGAGATTCTGCCGATCTACGCGCCGCTCGGCCTGCGTTCGGTCGTGCTCAGGCGCCCGCTGGCCGCCGACGCGCTGGCGTCGCTGCGCGAGTTGCTGGCCGGCAAGCTCAGCGTGCTGGTCGGGCAGTCGGGCGTCGGGAAGTCGACGCTGGTGAACTTGCTGATCCCGGACGCGGACCGTGCCGTCGGCGTGGTCAGCCCGGTGACCGGGCGCGGCAGGCATACCTCGTCGTCGGTCGTGGCGTTCAGGCTGCCAGGAGACGGCCCTGACCGGGGCTGGATCATCGACACGCCGGGGTTGCGCAGCTTCGGGCTCGGGCACATGTCGCTTGAGAACATCGTCGCCGCGTTCCCTGACCTGCTGGACTTTACGCTTGCGTGCCCGCCCGTATGCAACCACGACGATGCCGATTGCATGCTTGACGCGGCCGTTGGCTCAAGCAGGCCGCTGGCCGCCAGGCTCGATTCGCTGCGCAGGCTGTTGCGCAGCGTGGATGGCGGCGACACCGGCGGGGACCAGGACTAGCGAGCGCTGGTGCCGGGCCGGCGCCGGATGCGCGTGGTCCCCGGTCATGGTCACCGTCAGCCGTTAGCGGTAGCGTGTGCGGCCATGGCGGCTTTCGATGACGACCTGCGGTTCGCGCATGTCCTTGCGGACGCGGCAGACGACATCACCATGCGGAGGTTCAAGGCGCTGGATCTCAGCGTTCAGGCCAAGCCTGACCTCACCCCGGTCACCGACGCCGACCTCGCGACCGAGGAATCACTGCGCAACGTGCTGCGCCGGGCCAGGCCGAGGGACGCCATGCTCGGCGAGGAATACGGCAAGACCGGCACGAGCTCCCGTTGCTGGGTCATCGATCCGATCGACGGCACCAAGAACTTCGTGCGCGGCGTGCCGGTCTGGGCGACCCTGATCGGGCTGATGGCGGAGGGCGACGTGACCGTCGGCGTCGTCTCGGCACCGGCGCTTGGCCGTCGCTGGTGGGCCGTCGAAAGCGGCGGCGCGTGGACCGGCCGTTCCCTTACCAAGGCCAGCGCCTGCCGGGTATCGGAGGTGGCCAGGCTCGCTGATGCCTCCTTGTCGTACTCCGGTCTCGGTACCTGGGCTGACTGCGGCCGGCTCGACGCCTTTATCGGGCTAGCCAGATCTGTGTGGCGAACCAGAGCCTACGGCGACTTCTGGTCCCACGTCCTGGTGGCCGAGGGCGCTGTGGATATCTCGGCCGAGTCCGAAGTGTCCCTGTGGGACCTCGCCGCCCTGCAGGTCATCGTCACCGAAGCGGGCGGCGTGTTCACCGACCTCTCGGGGAATACCACGCCGGGTGGCGGCAGCGTGCTGTGCTCCAATGGCCTGCTGCACGACGACGCGCTCAGCGCGCTGACCGTCGAGAGCTAGCCGAGCGGCGCGGGTCGGCCGGGCGGCACGAAGCGCGGCGCAGGCCGGCTGGGTGACGTTATCTAATCGTGATCTGATGCTTGAACTGCGCGGCCTGATATCGGATGCTGGTACTAGCGCGGCACATGTTCACAAGCGTGACGACGTGCCGCAGCCGCATCTGGGGACGCGGTCGATGACGTTCGGCGGGGATGCCGCCGGAGACGCCGCCGCACTGGCAGGGGAGTGATCAGGACATGCAGGTCAGAGACGGGATGAGTCAGGTTGTCCTGAGCGTGGGACCGGCTCACACGCTGCGCCAGGCTGCCCGGATGATGGCGGCCCATCGCGTCGGCGCGGTGGTCGTGCTTGATCCTGACCGGTCGGGCATCGGCATACTTACCGAGCGCGACATCTTGAACTCGATGGGCGCGGATCAGGACCCGGACGCCGAATTCGTCTCCGATCACCGGACAGATGACGTGGTCTTCGCCGCACCCGAGCTGGACACTGGAGCAGGCCGCCGAGACCATGGTCGGCGCGGGATTCAGGCACCTCGTGGTCGTGGATGACGGCGAGGTCGCGGGCTTGCTGTCTATGCGGGACATCGTTCGGTGCTGGTCGGCGGCTGGTTCCGGGTCAGGTCCCGCCATCGCCATAGCCGTCGGCTCGTCACCGCGGGCGGACTGACGCCGCGGCTACGGCAATTATTCACGAGCCCCTTCGCGCTCAACGAGCCGCGCGAACCGGCGCAGTGACCAGCCGAGACCCAGCCGGGCTAGCGGCCCGACCGCGAACGCCGCCACCAGCCTGCCGATTCCGCGCGGTAGCGGCAGTTCGATCCGCTCCGTCCAGCGAAGCTCAGCGCCGCCACCGCCGCCGACGGCGAGCGGCAGGACCTCGAATTCGCCGGAACCACGGACCAGCGGGCCCAGATGGGTCACCGTGCACCGGCTTGGCGGTGACCACTCGGTGATGATCATGGGATCGGTGAAGCCGACCGGGCCGATAGCCGTGCGGCCAGTCACTGTCGCGCCCAGGCCATGGCCGCCCTCGGTACTGGTGGCCAGGATCCACTCGCCCTGCCTCGCCCAGTCGACGACGAGGTCCCAGACCCTCGCCTGGTCAGCGGCAAGAGCAACGCCGGCCCTGACGGTCAGCCTGGTCACCATCTAGTCACGGTACCGGCGTTACCCGGGAGGCGCGACACGGGGAATTGAGCACTGGACAGGCCCAAACCCGCAGCATACTCTTGACTGTATGGTCAGTCAGCTTGTCGCTCCGCCCGCTCCCCTTGACGCCGCTGCCCTCGCCGACTCATTGCGCCGCTTTGGGGAGAGCCGGATGCTGCCCCGCGCCGCTTACGTCGACCCGGCGGTGTTCGGGTGGGAACAGGCGCACTTCTTCGGCGGCGGCTGGCTGTGCGTCGGACGCAGCGACCAGATCGCCGCGCCGGGCGACCAGCGCGCCGAGCAGGTAGGCACCGGCAGCGTGCTGCTCACCAGGGACGAAGAGGGCGCGGTGCATGCCTTCGCGAACACGTGCAGGCACCGCGGGCACGAGCTGCTCCCCTGCGGCGCATCGGCCAGCCAGAGCGTGATCATCTGCCCCTACCACGCCTGGACATACGGGTTGAACGGTAACCTTCGCGCGGCTGCTGGCTTCAAGAGCCGGGCCGGGTTCGACGCCGGTCAATGGGGCCTCATCGAGTTGCCGGTCGCCGAGTGGAACGGCCTGATCTTCGTGGACGGCACGGGTAAGGCCGCGCCGATCGATGACGCGCTCGGCACGCTCGGCACCATGGTGGCACCCTATGAGCTGAGCAGGCTGGTCGTCGCCGGCACGCACGAGTACAACGCGGCGGCCAACTGGAAGATCCTGACCGAGAATTATCACGAGTGCTACCACTGCCCGTCGATCCACCCGGAACTGTGCAAGGTCAGCCCGCCTAAGAGCGGCGAGAACTATGACCTCCCCGGCACGTGGGTCGGCGGCACCATGGACCTGCGCGATGGCATGGCGACCATGTCGCTCGACGGCAAGAGCAACGGCGTCCCCCTGCGCGGCCTTGACGCGCAGGGCCTGCGCACCGTTATCTACGTGAACGTGTTCCCGAACGTCCTGATCAGCCTGCACCCCGACTACGTGATGACGCACAGGCTGATGCCACTCGCCGTTGACCGCACGAAGATCGAGTGCAGCTGGGCCTTCGCGCCAGAAGCCGCCGCGCAGCCAGGGTTCGACCCGAGTTACGCGATCGATTTCTGGGACCTCACCAACAGGCAGGACTGGACGGCTTGCGAGTCGGTACAGCGCGGACTGTCCTCCCCGCACGCCGTGCCGGGCCCGCTGTCGCCACAGGAAGACGCGGTCTACCAGTACGTGACGATGGTAGCCCGCGGCTACCTGGGCCAGCCTGTCTGGAACAGCGGCGTGGCTAGCCAGGCTTCGGTTAGCTAAGCCAGGCCCCGGCCGCGCCAGCGGCCCGCCGTCAGGCGGCCAGCCCCCGGGCCGCCCGACGGCAGGTGGTGTGCTCCTCCCGAATGCCATCAGGCTCAGGGGTTTCCCAGTTTCTCCGGCAGCTGGCTCAGGTGTTTCTCAGCAACGCCAACTCCCGCCGTGAATCATGACAAACTGGCCAATTCATCTCAGCGCGAAACATCTGCCTGACCTGGGAACATTACTCATAGTTAGCTGTGATTACTCAGGTTCTATTGTTTGCCTCGCTAACTATTACTAGTGTGTCCGTCACATGTCGATATCTGCTGCCGGCTTCGATCCGGTCACCGGGCACTCGCCCGCTGGCCTCCAGGGCTCGGCAGGTCCCTGCCGAGCCACAAGCCGGCGGGACACATCCCCCGAGGAGGAATTGCTGTGAAGCCCCTTGCATGGGCCAAGCCGCACCGGATCGGCGTCGGGCTCGCAGCCGTCGCTGCCGGATCGCTGCTGGTCGCGGCAGCGTTGCCGGCAACAGGTGCCACTCAAGCGGCCGCGCCGGCCAAGATCGGCGTGCCGCAGGGAGTCGGCCCCGCAGCGCTCGGTCAGCTCAAGAGCGACGGCGCCTTCCCGCCAGGCAGCACGCAGGAGACCGTCTCGTTCATTCTCAAGGCACGTAACCTCCGCAACCTCGAGGCCAAGGTGAGCTCGGGTATGCCAGGCGGCTACCTGTCAGTGCGCCAGTTCGCCCGCCAGTACGGGCAGACGGATCGCAACATCACCGACCTCGTGAAGTACCTCAGCGGCTTCGGCATCAGCAGTAGCGTCCTGGCCGACGGCCTGGACGTCACCGCCACAGGAACGGCCGACCAGTTCAACTCGGCGCTGTCGGTGACGCAAAAGTCCTTTACCGTCCCGGCTGTGCCGGCTCGCCACGGCCAGGCAAGGCGCCCGGCGATGAAGATCCACGGCACCAAGCAGACGCCGTTGCTGCCCAGGCGCATCGGCAGCTTCGTGCTGTCGATCCTCGGCCTGACCAACTACCCGACGTCCGCCAGCCTCGCCGTGCGGGCCCCGGCCACCGCCAAGGGCGTCAAGCCGAGTGACGTGCAGACCGGCGCCCTCACTCCTGAGGACTTCGCGCAGCGGTACAACCTGAACCCGCTGTACGCGAAGGGCGCGACTGGCGCCGGCACGACGATCGGCATCGTCACGCTGGCCAGCATGACCCCGTCTGACCCCGAGTTCTTCTGGAGCAACGTGCTCGGGATCACCACCAAGCCGAACCGCATCACGCTCGACAACGTCGACGGCGGCTCAGGCCCGGTCAGCGACGCCAGCGGCTCGGGCGAGACGACGCTGGACGTCGAGCAGTCCGGTGCGCTCGCGCCAGACGCGAACATCATCGTCTACCAGGCCCCGAACAGCGACTTCGGCTTCGTGGACGGCTTCTACACCGCTGCCAGCCAGAACATCGCCGACTCGGTATCCGCTAGCTGGGGCGAGTCCGAGACCGCGATCCAGGGCGCGGTCAACACCGGCATGGAGTCACCGACCTACGCGATCAGCTTCGATGACGCCTTCCTCGAACTGGCCGCTCAGGGTCAGAGCTCGTTCATCTCGGCCGGCGACTTCGGCGCGTACACAGCCGCCGAGGACGTAGGGACGACGAACCTGTCGGCCGGGAACCCGGACAGCAGCCCGTGGATCACCACCGCCGGCGGTACTACGCTGCCCGGCACCATCCCGCTCACCGCGACCGACTCGGCCACCATCGGCGCCGAGCGGACCTGGGGCTGGGACTGGCTGTGGCCGCACTTCGCCGACTTCGGCGCGCCGTCGGAGGCTGACTTCGCCTTCGGCGAGCCGCTTGGCGGCGGCGGCGGGTTCAGCGCCTTCGAGCCGACCCCGTCCTACCAGAAGGGCATCCCCAGCGCGCACAAGTTCAGCGCCACCGAGTACCTGACCCCGATCGACTTCGAGACGGTGCAGGGAATCAGCCTGCCGACCGACTGGTCGTTCAACGCCAGCCCATCGGTTATCACCGGTACCGGCACCGGGCGAGCCACGCCTGACGTGTCGGCCGACGGTGACCCCTTCACCGGGTACGAGGAGTACTTCACCGGATTCACCGGCGACCCGCTTGAGACCGGCTGGGGCGGTACGAGCTTCGTGGCACCGCAGCTCAACGGCTCGACGGCGCTGATCGACTCGCTGGTCGGCCACCGGATCGGCTTCTGGAACCCGGCGATCTACAGGTTCGCCGCCCGCTCGCACTCGCCGTTCACTCCGCTGGACAGCGCGAGCAATGGCAACACGAACCTCTTCTACACCGGCACGCCGGGCCACATCTACAACGTCGGCTCGGGCCTCGGCACGCCGGACCTGACCGCGCTGGCCCGCGACTTCGCACGCAGGTAAGGCGCCCGGCCTTTCGAAACGGGGCGTGTGCGGCACCACCTGGCGCCGCACACGCCCCGCCTGCGCTGAACTACCCCAGCAAAGTCCCATCGGTGGCGCGATAGCGCCAGTAAAGCCACATAGCTGGGGCTAGACCGTGGCAAGCCCTGGACCATGGCAAGCCCTGGACCGCCGTGGCAAGCCCGCATCGGGCAAGCTCAGGGGGCGGGTTCCAAGATCACGACCGGGATCTGGCGGTCGGTCTTGGCCTCGTACTCCGCGAAGCCCGGGGAGTCCTGCTTCTGCGCCTCCCAGAGCCGGTGCCGCTCATCGCCGTCGGCGACTCGAGCGACCAGGTCGCGCTTCTCGGTCCCGATCTCGGCGGTGACCTTGGGGTTCGCGCGGAGGTTGTGGTACCAATCGGGATTGGTGGGCGCGCCTGCCTTGGACGCGAACACCACGAAGTTGTCGCCATCGGCCCGGTACGCCAAGGGATTGACGCGCTCCGCGCCCGTCCTGGCGCCCGTCGTGTGCAGCAGCAATATCGAGCCACCCTCGAACGGCCCGCCGACCTTGCCTCCGTTGGCACGGAACTCGGAGATGATGCCAGCATTCCAATCCTCGGCCATGGTGTTCCTTTCTTGACCCGCTTCTCGTGATGCAGCGCCATTGTGCCCCAGCGGCCAGACTGCTTAGGCCCGCCAGCGTTTACCGGCCGGACCGTCCCGGCCGGCACCGGCCGCACCGACTCGGGCTCCTAGCACGCTCACACTTCACCACGCAGCCCCGAACCTCCAATAAACCACCAGGCGTCGATGTTGGCGGGCTTCCGGCCACCAGCCGGCTCGGATGGGCAATTACGGTCAAATGGGGCATCGGCTCGGGAACTGCGGGCCAGGGCGCTGGCATGCGGCGCGCTTTATCCGCCCAGGGAGCCCAGGCGGCGCTCGACTGCCTCGAGCCTGGTCGCCAGGGCCGACATGGCTTCGGGTGAAGCCGCGCCGCCCGCAGTGGGCCCTGTCGCGCTTTGCGCCCACTTGCTCCCGTGGGTGAACCCGGCGATGGCGCTCTTCAGCGCCCGCCTGACGTCGGCCGAGGTGACGCCCAGAACGCCGAAGACCTGGCCGGCCTGGCTCGCCTCGCCCACTGACTCATCGAGCAGGCCGAGCAGCAGGTGCTCGCAGCCCACGTAGTTGTGGCCCAGGCTAACGCCGGCTTCGATGGCCGCGGCGACGGCGTGCCTGGCCGGGACGGTCAGGTCATGCAACCGCAACGCAGTCGGGGCCAGGTCGCCGTCCTCCGCTCCGGCCGCCCCCGGCACTGTTTCCTGAGCGGCGCCTTCCTCGGCGACGGCCTCCTCTCCCTGGCTCAGAGTGCTCTGCGCCGATACGCGCAGCTCATCGAGATCGATGTCGAGCGACTGAAGGATGCTGAGCGCGAGGTTGCCGCCCTCGTCGAGCAGCCCGAGCAGCAGCCCGCCCGTGCTCACCGGGGCTGAGTCCCCGGTGCGCGCTTCGACCGTGCCAGCCTGGCGCCAGGCCAGGCCGATCGCGGTCCTGAGCCGGTCCGTCATCCGGTGCCCGACTCCGATGCTGAGCCGCGCCGCGAGGTCCGGGGTAAGGGCGGGGTCGCGGATGGCATCTGCCGCCCGGCGCGCCCTGGTCACCGCCGTGACCGCCTCGCTCAGCGCGTGCTGGCAGACCGGCGAGACCGGAACCCCGGCCTGCCGTACCGCCGCCGCGAGCTCATCGGACAGATAGACGTTGATCTTCGGCATCACAGCTGCTCCCAGCATGGGGTTATCTAACGGGTTATAGATAGGGTTATAGTCCGATTGAAAGCCTGCCGTCAACGCCAATGTCAGCGGGCACCGCTACATTCGGCCGCGTGTTCGAAACAGCGGGAGTCGCGGCGCAGGCCACCAGCAGGGTCATCGACGAACTGGATATGGAGCAGCGCCGTGCGGTCACGCATCCGCCTGGCCCCTTGCTGGTGCTCGCCGGGGCGGGTACCGGCAAGACCAGGACCCTGGTCGCCCGTGCCGCCTGGCTATGCCATCAGGGCCTGGAACCGAGCCGGATCTTGCTGCTGACCTTCACCCGGCGGGCGGCCGATGAGATGCTCGCGCGAGCCGCGTCCCGCGACGGCACCGCGGACGGAACGGCGGACGGCACGGCAGAGAGCAGAGCGGGCGGCCGGTCAGGGCAGCGGATCACCGGAGGCACATTCCACGCGATCGCGCACCGGATCATCAGGCAGCACGCGGAGTCGTTCTCCTTGCCGGCGCAGTTCAGCGTCATCGACCCGGGCGACGTCGTCGACCTGTTCGACCTGCTCAGGCACGACTACGGGCTGACGGCCAGCGAGCGGCGAGCGCCGCGGGCCGGGACGTGCGCCGACATCTACACCCGCTGCGTGAATACCCAGCAGCCGGTAGCCGAGGTCGTCAAGGCCGGGTTCGGCTGGTGCGCCGGGGTCACCGGACAGCTCAGCGACCTCTTCCGCGGTTACGTCGCGCACAAGCGGGCGCACGGGCTCGTCGACTTCGACGACATGCTGCTGATGTGGCGGGCGGCGCTGGCCGACGAGGCGGCCGGGCCCGCGCTGCGCGGCATGTTCGACGCCGTGCTGGTGGATGAGTATCAGGACGTCAACGCCGTCCAGGCCGACATCGTCAGGCTGCTGAGGCCCGACGGCGCCGGCCTGACCTGCGTTGGCGACGACGCTCAGGCGGTCTACGGATTCCGGGGCGCCGACCCTGCTCATCTGCGCCAGCTGACCAGCGGCTTCCCTGGCATCGAGGTGGTCAGGCTGACGACCAACTACCGCTCGAAGCAGACCCTGCTCGCCCTGTCCAACGCGGTCAGGCCGCAGTCAGCCGGCCTGGAGCTCACGCTGCGGGCAAGTCGCGGCGCCGGCCTGATGCCACTGCTTATCCGCTGCTATGACGAGGCGACCCAGGCCCGCGAGATCTGCGCGAAGGTGCTGGAGGCGCATGAGGCCGGCAACGATCTCCGAGACCAGGCCGTGCTGGTAAGGTCCGCGCACCACAGCGACGTACTTGAGATCGAGTTGTCCGCGCGCGGGATACCTTTCCTCAAATATGGCGGACTGCGCTTCACCGAGGCCGCGCACGTGCGCGACTTCCTGGCCGCGCTGCGCGTTATCACGAATCCCGCCGACGACGTCGCCTGGTTCCGGCTGCTGCGCCTGCATGATGGCATCGGCCCCGCGCATGCCGCGCGTCTGGTCGCGGCGCTGCGCCTGACCGAGCCCATGCCGATCGGCCGGTGGCAAGAGGCCGTCGCCGCAGCCCCGGCCCGCTCCCGCGCGGCCCTGACCGGGACTCTGACGGGCATCGAGGCCGCTGCCCGCGCCTACGGCGTTCCCGGCTCACCGGAGCCCGCCGCGCCGCGACCGCCGGGACCGCCGCCACCGGCAGCACCATCAACCTGGCCATGGCGGTGCTCACCGCGCTCGATGACGCGCTGCGCGGCCGCTACCAGGATGCCGACCTCAGGATCGCCGACCTGGAACGGCTGGCCGACGCCGCGGCCAGCCGCCCGTCACTGCACGACGCGCTCGTGGAACTGGCTCTCGACCCGCCCGTATCCGCTTCCGACCTGGCGGCCCGCCCAAGATCGACGAGGACTACCTCACGATCTCCACGATCCACTCGGCCAAGGGGCTCGAGTGGCCGGTCGTGCACCTCGCCCACCTGGTAGACGGCGCCGTGCCCAGCGATCTGGCCCTGAGCAGCCCCGCCGGGCTCGATGAGGAACGCCGGCTCTTCTACGTCGCCGTCACCAGGGCCCGGGACCAGCTTTTCCTCTATTCGCCGCTGCGGCTGCACCACCACCGTCGTGGCCGCGACGACCGGCACAGCCTCGGCCAGCTCACCAGATTCCTGAACCGGGCCGCACTTGCCACGTGCCATATCGCCGACGCCTCGCCACCTGAGCCCGCGGTGCCGCGCATGAGCAAGCTCACGGCGACCATCGACGCCTCGCTTGACGCTCTCTGGTCCGGCTAGAACCGGCGGAAGCGCCCGCCGGGCGCCGGCGCCAGCGCGCGGGCCCGGCAACGTCGCATATGCGGACCAAAAGCCCCGGGACGTGGGAGAATGCTCGTGTGCTGGTCGGGCGGGCTCGTGAGCTGACGCGGCTTGCCGACTGCCTGGCCGGGGGCATCCCCGTTGTCCTCGTCGGAGAGGCAGGCGTAGGCAAGACGACGGTGCTGCGTGCCGCCGCGACGGCCAGCCGAAAGCGAGTATTCGAAGGCGGCGCGCTATCCACGCTGTCATGGATGGAATGCCTGCCGCTGCGCCGCGCGGTGGGCGACTCGGTGACCGCGCGGGACGCCCAGGCGATCGCGACGCAGGTGCTCCGGATCGCCGGTAACGGCATTCTGCTGCTCGATGACCTGCACTGGTCAGATGCCATGACGCTGGACGCGGTAGCGCTGCTCGCCGGGCACGTGGCCTTGCTCACCGCCTTGCGGCGAGGTGAGCCGCAGTCCGGGGCGGTGCTCGATCGCCTGACCGCCGCCGGTTTCACCAGGATCGACCTGGCCCCGCTGCAGGCGGCGGACTCCGCGAACCTGGTGCAGGGGCTGCGGCCAGACCTGCCCCAGGTCGCCGTGACCCGGCTCGTGCGCCGCGCGGGCGGCAACCCGCTGCTGCTCAGCGAGCTGGCCAGGACCCCCGAGCCCTCACCCAGCCTGCGGCTGCTGCTCGCCGCCCGGCTGCGGCTGCTCAGCCCGGCCGGGCGGGAGGCCTTCGGACTGCTCGCGCTCGCCGGACGCCCGCTGGCCGCCTCGGTGGTCAGCGCCGACGGAGCGGCGGATGTGCTGGACGCCGACCTCGCCGATGCCGATCCAGCCGGGCTGAGCCTGCGGCACACGCTGCTGGCCGAGGTCGCGGTGGAGATCCTCAGCCCCGATGAACGACGAGCCCTGCACAGCAAGCTCGCCCGGGCCACCAGCGAGCCCGGCCAGGCGGCCAGGCACTACGCCCAGGCGGGCGAACCCGACAGCGCGCTCACCGCCGCGATGCTGGCCGCTGACGCGGCCTCCCGGCCTGGTGAGCGGGCCAGTCACCTGGCGGTAGCCGCCTCGGTCGCCGCTGGCTCGCAGGCGGACAAGCTGCGGCTGCGCGCGGCTCGCGCGCTGGACGAGGCCCATGACTGGCCAGGCGTGATCAGCGTGATCGGGCAGATCACCAGCGACGACCCCGAGATCGCGGCCTGGTGCCAGCTGCTGCTGGCGCGGGGCGCCTGGACCGCCGGGGACTCGGCCGGGCTGCGCACCGCCCTGGCCAAGGGGCTGGCGATAGCGAACGGTACCGGCAGCGAGATCGAGGTCAGGCTGCGGATCGAGCAGTCCAGGGTGCCGCTGTTCATCGATGTGGACCTCGCCGAGGGCGTCGCGATGACGCAGGCGGCACTCGTGCTGGCCCGCGAGACCGGCGTGGACGTGCCGCGCGCCGAGTACCTGCTCGGCACTGCGCTCGCGGTCGCCGACCAGCCAGGCGGCGACGTGCACCTGGAGTCAGCGATGGAGGGCGCGCGGGCGGCCGGTGACGTGCTCACGGAGTTCCTGGCCGCGAACAATTTGATCAGCTTCCACGAATCCGGCGGCTCGCAGCAGCGTGCCCGCGAGGTCGCTCAGCGGATGGTGGAGCGGGCGGCCGCGCTCGGGCTCGGCTACTGGGAGTCCTCGATGCGGGGCGCGCTGGTCAACCTGGACGCGAACTCCGGCGCCTACGACCTTGTCGTCACCGCGGCTGAGGAGTTGCTGGCCCAGCCCCTCGAGGCACGGACCAGGGACATGCTGATCGAGTGCCTGGGCCTGGCGCTGACCGATCTTGGCCGGGTCGACGAGGCGATCAGGCGGCTCACCGCCGAGCAGGACAACGCGATTCCCGACTACCGCGGTCAGGGGCAGTTGCAGTGGGTACTCGCCGAGGCCGCGCTGTGGAGCGGGCGGCCCGACCGGGCCGTCGAGTTGCTCGGTGAATTCCTCAGCGGACCATCGGACGACCCCAACCGGCAGTTCGGGCAGGTCACCCTGGCCTGGGCCAGCGTCGAACTCGGCCGTGATCCCGGCCCGGCGGTCCCTCAGCACGTGCGGCCGATGCTGCTCGGCGTGCATCCTGAGACCGATGGGCTGCGGCTGCTGCACGACGGCGAGTTCGAAGCGGCCGCTGAGCAGTTCACGGCGGCGGCGGTCCGCTGGGAGCCCTACCACCGCCGGGCGCAGGTGCGCTGCATCTGGGCGGCCGGTGACGCACTGCGCCGGGCCGGGCAACTCCCGGCCGCGATCGCGCGACTCGAAGAAGCTGAGAAAATCGCTTCGCAGATGTCGGCATCGCTCTTCCTGGCGCGCATTCACCAGTCGCTGCGCGCCGCTGGCCAGCGCCGGTCAGCGCCAAGATCGGCGCGGCAGGGCGGCCTGACCGACCGGGAACGCCAGGTGCTCGAGCTCGTGCGGGCTGGCCTCACCAACAGCCAGATCGCCAAGCAACTCGGGATCACGCAGCGCACCGTCGTGGCGCTGGTCGCCTCGGCGTCCGCCGAACTCGGAGCGGCGAACCGCAGCCACGCGGCCGCACTCGCGGCGCAGGAGTGACGTGAGTGAGCTGAGGTTCATCGTGATCGAGTCGGGCTCGCCCGAGGCGTTCGAGAGCGCCTGCGCTGATCTCGGCGCTCCGGTCAAGAAGGACAGGCTTCCCTTCGATCGCGCCGCACCCGGCAGGGTCTGCGCTGGTGAAGTCACCGGCGAGCTGACCGCCCAGGATGCCGTGCTCGCCGCCCTCGCCCGGGCCAACCTGGTCGTGGCGGCCTTGGCACCGCGCGAGATCATCGACATGCTCTGCGATGACCTGCGGCGGCTTGGCCAGCTCGATCACCGGGTCGGCGACCACGTGCCGACGGCACCCGAGCTTGGGCAAACGGAGCGAGCCCTGCTCGGGCGGCTCCTCGGCGGCGACTCTCTCGGCGAGGCCGCCGCGGCGCTGCACCTGTCCCGGCGGACCGCCGACCGCAGGCTCGCCGCGGCGCGCCAGGCTCTTGGCGCCGCGACCACGGCCGAAGCGCTCGCGCTCGCCGTCAAGGCCGGGCTCCGCCCGCCGCCGAAGGACTAACCGGCCGGGGCACCGGCCTCGGCGGCCAAGATGGCGCAAATGTGCAATGACGCGGGCAACCGCTCCTTCCTAGGCTGCCATCACTTGCTTCGCAGCAACGGTCCCCCAGCAGTCAGCCGGTGAGTCTCACCGAGGGTGCTCGGGCGGCCAGGGGAGGTGCCGGGAAGCAAGGCATGCACTAAGTCCAGCTCAGGAGGTGACTGGGGCAGCAACAGGTCCACCACAGCACAGGGGCGCACTGATGCCGCACGCGATCTCGCGTGCGGCATCAGCGTTTGCGGCGGATTGCCGCCTTTGCCCGGTGGCCAATAAGGTCTAGTGCACGGTTCGTTGTGAAATGAAAGGGAATGGCATGCGCCAGCTCAGGTCAGTCGTCATGATGATCGGCGCACTCGGCACAGCGGCCGCAGTGCTGGCGCTCGCTCCCCCGGGCCTCGCCGCTACCAGCGTGGCGCGATCGTGGCATCCCACGGAAATCGCCCCGCCAAAGAACGCGGGAACCGATCCAGTCGCCGAACTGAACTCCGTCGCCTGCGTCTCCGCGACGGAGTGCATGGCCGGCGGCCGGTATTTCACCGACGACAGCAGGCAGCTTGCGATCGTGGCGCCTGAGTTCAAGGGCACCTGGGCCCGCGCTCACACCCTGGCCATGCCGAAGAACGCCGATACGGAAAATCCTGGCGGCGACGTCGCGTCCGTTACCTGCCCAGCCTCCAGGCGGTGCGTGGCCGTCGGCTTTTATCGCGACTCATCCGGGGTCAACCAGGGGTTCATGGCCGCCCAGGCGGGCGGCAAATGGCAGCAGGCACAGGAGGTATCGCGACCCGCGAACCTCGCCGTTAACGGCGCGTCCCAGCTCAGCAGCGTGAGCTGCGTCAGCGTCGGCAACTGCGTCGCGGTCGGCGCCTACCAGGCCAGCGCCGGCTTTGCCATGCTGGCGGTGCGGGAGGCCAGCGGCCACTGGAAACGCGCGTTCGGGCTGCTGCCTCCGCCGTCGGCCGCGGTGAAGGCGAATCCCTTCCTTTCCGCTGTCTCCTGCTGGGCACCTGGGCACTGCACCGCAGTCGGCTCTTACAACGACAAGTCAGATCAGTCGCAGGCCCTCGCCATCACCGACACCAACAACCGCTGGGCGCGGGCAACCAAGATCACCCCGCCGAAGGCCGCGAAATCCGACGTGGCCCTGTTCGGCGTCTCGTGTGACCAGGCCTCTGGGTGCACCGCTGTCGGCGATTATGAGGATGCCAAGTTCGTCGCCCATAGCATGGCGGTAACGCGTGGCAAGCACGGGTGGCTGCGGGCGACCGAGATCCTGGCGCCATCGGGCAACGACTCGGCCGGCCTGAACGCGATCTCGTGCTCCGCCGCCGGGTCATGCGTCGCGGCGGGCGCGACGTCCACAAGCGACGGGACCACAGCGATCGTCGCGACCGAGACCTCCGGCCGCTGGGGCCGGGCGGCAACGATCAGCCTGCCGGCCAATTCCCTGCCCACGAGCCAGGCCGACGTCCCCTTGGACGGCATCGCCTGCCTGAAGGGCAACGCCTGCACCGTCGCGGGCTTTTACATCGACAAAGCGGACAACATCCAGGCGCTGGTCTCGTCCAGGCCGGCGACGTAAGCGGCGCCTGAGGCAGCCACCTCTGACACCAGGTTACCAGCCGGCGGCGGCTGTCCCCGTTGAGCTCGGGGGTCAGGAAATGGCCAGCCTTCGCGTACTCGATGTACTCGGCGCGCTCTGGCGCGGCCGCGTAGTGCGGCGCGAGGTGAGCGTGGAACTCCCTGATCTGCGCGGCGGGCGAGTGCTCGTCGTGCTCGGCCGCCTGCGACAAGATGGCGACAGGGTAGAAACGGCCTGCGTGGTGATGCGGGCTGTGCGGCCTGGGCAGGGTCCACTGCGGGCAGCCGACAACCGACACGATCGCGCTGATGCGCGAGTCGGCCAGGGCGCTGGCGTAGGCCACGTTCCCGCCCAGCGATCGTCCGGCGACGGCGATCCGGCCCGGTGAAGCCAGGCCGGAGGTCAGCAGTTCATCGATGATCGACGGTATCTCCGCGGCGGTCTCGTCGATGACCTGGAGGAAGTCGGACTCGGTGGCATCGAAGCTGGCTGTCCCAGCGCTCGTCGGAGAACCTCGACGCCGAAGTCCGCGTAGCGGCGGGCGCCGTGCCCGACCGCGTCCAGGCCCACGGCCAGGAATCCCGCGCCAGCAAGCTCGGTCAGATAGCGGCCAGGACCTACCTGGTCCTCCTTCGTCCCGCCGAAGCCGTGGTAGAAGAGCACGGTGCCGCGCTCGGCCGCTCGCGGCGGCGAGCCGTGAGACAGCAGCACCGCTGGAGCGCCGGCGATGGTGAGCGTGGTACGTTCGGCAGCCGACATGGCGATAGCGAATCAACCAGCGCCAACGACGGCAACGTCTTTTTCGAGCAAGCGGAGAAGGAAAGGCTTGCGAGATGAATCAAGCTCCGAGGTACAGCGACGACGCCAGCTTCGACGCCCTCCTGGCCGGGCACGTGCGTGCCGGGCGCCTGCCCGGCGCGTCGGCCGGCGTCATCGCGGGCGGCCAGCTCAGCTGGTCGGGCTCGGCGGGATTCGCCGACGTCAGTACCCGCCAGCCCGCCGACGACCGGACGATGTACGGGATCGGGTCGATTACCAAGACGGTGACCGGTACGGCAGATCATGCGGCTGCGCGACGGCGGCCGGCTCGGCCTCGACGACCCGGTCGTCGGGTACCTGCCCGAGTTGCGGCACGCCGTGAATCCTCATGGCCCCATCGAGGCGATCACGATCCGGCAGTTGCTCAGTCACCAATCGGGGCTGCGGGTCGATCCGGCGGGCACCGACTGGTCGGCGCCGAGCTACCAGCCCGATCCGGCGCGCACGCTCGCGCATCCGGATGAGATCGTGTTCAGGCTGCCGCCCTTCACTCAGCACAAGTACTCTGACCTGGCCTACCAGCTGCTCGGCGAGGTCGTGACCCGGATCAGCGGCACGCCGTATCACCAGTACGTGGCCGATTCGGTGCTCAAGCCGCTTGGCCTGTCATCGACGTCTTTGGCCCGCTGCCCGACGCGCTGGCGCGGCACGCCGCGACCGGGTACGGCTGGCGGGGGCTATCTGACGAACTCGAGCCGGCGCCGCCGTTGCCACCGGTGCCGCCCATCGGGGCCGAGGGCGGTCTCTGGTCGACTGTTGCTGACCTGGCCAGGTGGGTCGCGTTCCAGCTGAGCGCCTACCAGCCCGGCGCGGCTGGCTCCCCCGTGCTCAGCCCGGCGACGCTGCGCCAGATGCACAAGCCCGCGTACCTGGCCGATGACAACTGGACGAGCGCCTTGGGCATCTCGTGGAAGGCGGTCAGGCGGGATGACGTCACCTGGATCACGCACGGAGGCGGGGTGCCCGGGTTCACCGCCACCGCGTGCTTCGATCCGGTGAGCCAGGTCGGCGCCGTCGTATTGATCAACGGCACGACTGATAGTACTGGCCTCGCCTATGATCTGGCGGCGGTCGCCGCCCGCGGCCCCGCATCAGTCACCGGATCAGGCCCCGCTTCAGGCACGGCGGCGCGCACCGCCGCCGCCAGCACCGCGCCTGCTCCGATGCCTGCCGGGTTCCGCCCGCTGCTCGGGATCTACGTCCGGCCGGACCTGGGCGGCTGGCTGTTCAAGGTCGAGTGGCGCGACGGCAGGCTCACCGTCACCGTGCCGGAGGCACCGGGCGTCCAGTTCGCGCTTGACCCGACCGCTGACCCGGCCGTCTTTACCCTCGGGCCAGGCACCAACTTCGCTGGCGAGCCGGTGATTTTCCGGCGCGGCGACGATGGCGCGGTCAGCTCGGTCCTCCTGGTCGAGACGACGCTCGCGCGCCTGTATCCGGCACCTGCGTAGCGCCGGAAAGCAGCCACCTGACGCACCAGGCCACCAGCGGCGGCTGCTGTCCTCGTTGAGCTCGGGGGTCAGGAAATGGCCGACCTCCGCGTACTCGACGTACTCGGCGCGGTCCGGGGCGGCCGCGTAGTGCGGCGTGAGGCTGGCATGGAATTCCCTGATCTGCGCCTGCGGCGGCGGCCAAGGACAGGACCGCGACCGGGTAGAACCGGTCAGGATGATAATGCGGGCTGTGCGGCCTGGGCAGGGTCCACTGCGGGCAGCCGACGACCGACACGATCGCGCTGATGCGCGAGTCAGCCAGGGCGCCGGCGTAGGCCACGTTCCCGCCCATCGACCGTCCGGTCACGGCGATCCGGCCCGGTGCTGCCAGGCCGCGGGTCAGCAACTCGTCGATGATCGACGGCAGCTCCGCCGCTGTCTCGTCGATGACCTGGAGAAAATCGGACTCGGTGGCGTCGAATTGACTGTCCCAGCGCTCATCGGAGAACCTCGCGCCGAAGTCGGGATAGCGCCGGGCGCCGTGACCGACCGCGTCCAGGCTCACGGCCAGGAATCCGGCGTCGGCGAGCTCGGCGGGATAGGCGGGCGGGCTCTGGTCGTCTTTCGTCCCGCCGAACCCGTGGTAGTAGAGCACGGTCCCGCGCTCGGCCGCTCGCTCCGGTGAGCCGAGGGAGACCAGCACCGCGGGGACGCCGGCGATGGTGAGCGTGGTGCGTTCGGCAGGCATCATGGCGATACCCAATCAGCCACCTCCGCCCACGGCAAAGCCTTTTGGGTTCGCCAGGCGAGGCCGGCCCACATGGATGGATACGGGGATTGATGGTGGAAACTGGGTGTCGAATCACTCATTGATGTGGTGTCTGGCGGTCTGCGAGGGACGGGTAGTTCGATGGACGCGGTTTTCGAGCATGAGGTAGCGGTCAGGTGGCGGGATACCGACGCGCTCGGGCACGTCAACCACGTCGTCTTCCTGACCTACCTGGAGGAGGGCAGGGACGCGTTCTTCGCGCGGGTACTGGGCAGTGATCCGATCTACGTGGTGGTCAGAATCGAGATCGATCTGCGGGCGGAGGTACGGCATCAGGACCGCCAGGTGACCGTGCGAATCGACGTCGAGCGGCTGGGCCGGACTAGCCTGACCACCAGGGAGGCCGTGCTGAATTCAGCGGGAGAAACGGTCGCGCAGGCCAGGGTGGTCACCGTGCTCTGGGACCCCGAGCGGCGCAAGGCGATCCCGTTCAGCGACGAAGCGCGCGGTCGGCTGCGGGTAACGGGGGCTGCGCCAGGTGAATTTTTACTTGGCTAGCGGGGGCTTAGGCAGGCTTGTGGTCACGGAGCACCGGGCAGGCGGTGTTCGAGTACTTGAGCGTCAGCCGGCCCATGCTGTAGCTCCACGAGCACCGGCAGCCGCTCGGCACGTGATCGGTGGTAACGAGCCCGAGCGGCACGCCCGACCGGTCGCGGGCATCGGGCCGTTCCTTGAACGGCTCGCCGTGAGGCACGAGCGAGTCGCCAGCCGTAGTGACTGGCTGAAGCATCCCGTCGCGCAACGCCAGGTATTCCATCAGTAACTATGTTACTGCGCTCGGCTGATCTCGCGACCTGGGCAAAAGGCGGCAAGGCTTAGCTTTTCTGCTTCGCCACGAGGGTGAGGACATCGTACTTGGCCACGGACTCGCCGCGCTGGTTCGTCACGTCTGCGTCCCACCGCACCTCGCCGTAGTCGGCGTCGACCCGCGGCGTGATCTGCTTGGCGGTGAGCGTCACGGTGAGCTCGTCGCCGGGCTTGACCGGGGTGAGGAAGCGCAGGTTCTCCAGGCCGTAGTTGGCGAGCACCGGCCCGGGCTCGGGCGCGACGAACAGCCCGGCCGCGAAGGACACGACCAGGTAGCCGTGCGCGACGATCCCGCCGAACAGCGGGTTGGCGCGGGCGGCTGCCTCGTCGGTGTGGGCGTAGAAGGTGTCGCCGGTGAACTCCGCGAAGTGCTCGATGTCAGCGAGCGTGACCGTGCGCGGGCCGGCGACCACGCTGTCCCCGGTCCGCAGCTGGGCCAGCGACTTGCGGAACGGGTGCTCGCCCTCCTGCCGGGGCGCGCCGGGTACCCAGCGGCCGGTGATCGCGCCAAGCGCCTTCGGGCTGGCCTGGATGGCCGTTCGCTGCATGTGGTGCAGGACGCCCCGGATGCCGCCCATTTCCTCGCCGCCGCCGGCCCGGCCTGGACCGCCGTGCACCAGCGCGGGCAGCGGGGAACCGTGGCCGGTGGACTGACTGGCGTCATCGGTGTCGAGTACAAGGAGCCGGCCGTGCCAGGGCGCAATGCCGAGCACGACCTCGCTGACGAAATCGGCGTCGCCGGAGACCACCGATCCGACCAGGCTGCCGCGGCCGCGCGCCGCGAGCGCCACGACCTCATCGGCGCTGGTATACGGGAGCAGCGTCGAGACCGGGCCGAACGCCTCGACCTCATGCGGCGCGTCCTGGCCGGCGTCGTCGGCCCGGATCAGGATGGGACTGAGGAACGCGCCGCGATCGCTGTCGGCGTCTAGCGTGGCGACTCGCTCCGGATCGCCGAAGACCAGGCTCCCGGCGGCCAGCAGCGCCTTGAGCGACCTGCGGACCTCGTCTCGCTGCTGCTGGCTGGCCAGCGCGCCCATCTGGACGTCCGGGTTGGCCGGGTTGCCGACCTTGACCTCGGCCAGCCGTTCGCCGACCGCGTCAGCTACTGCGCCGAGCAGGCCGGCCGGGACAAAGGCGCGCCGGATGGCGGTGCACTTCTGCCCAGCTTTCACCGTCATCTCGGTGACTAGCTGCGAGACGTAGAGGTCGAATTCGGCGGAGCCTGGCGCGGCGTCGGGCCGAGTACGGACAGGTTCAGCGAGTCGGCCTCGGCGTTGAAGCGCACGGCGTTCGCGACGATAGCCGGATGCGCGCGCAACCGCCGGGCCGTGGCCGCCGAGCCGGTGAAGGACACCAGGTCCTGCTCGGTCAGGTGATCGAGCAGATCGCCGACGCCACCGCAGATCAGCTGGACCGAGCCGTCGGGAAGCAGGCCGGACTCCACAATCAGCTCGACCAGCCTGGCGGTGAGGTAAGCGGTCTGGCTTGCGGGCTTAATAAGGCTTGGAACCCCGGCGATGAAAGCAGGCGCGAACTTCTCCAGTGGCCCCCAGACCGGGAAGTTGAAGGCGTTGATCTGCACGGCGACGCCGTGCAGCGGAGTGCACACATGCTGGCCGACGAAACCGCCTGCCCGGCTGAGCGGCTCAAGGCCGCCGTCCAGGTAGACGCGGTCATTGGGCAGCTCGCGGCGGCCCTTGCTGGCATAGCTGGCCAGCACGCCGATGCCGCCGTCCACATCGAACCTGGAATCGCCCAGGGTCGCGCCAGTGCGGGCGGAGAGCGCGTACAACTCGTCCCTGTGCTCGCGCAGGTAGGAGCCGAGCGACTTCAGCAGGGCGGCCCGCTGGTGGAAGGTCAGGTCACGCAGCGCGCTGCCGCCGGCGGACCGGCCGTACGCCAGGGCGGCGGCGAAGTCGATCCCCTCAGAGGAGATCCGCGCGACCTCCTCACCCGTGACCGCGTCGAGCAGCGGGGCTCCGTCTCCGGCCGGAGAACGCCACGATCCCTCGGTGTAGCTTCGCAGTACGGTCATCGACCCAGCCTCCTTGATGGGTTGCGTGGCGCGTGCCGCGAATTCTACTGGCCTCGCTCCGACCAGGCCCGCTGCAGCACCTCGGTGATGGCCTCGGCGGGCTGGGCGCCCGAGATGGCGTAACGGCGGTCAAAGACGAAGAACGGCACGCCCGTGACGCCGAGCGTGCTGGCCATCGCCTCGTCGGTATCGACCTGCTGGCCGTACTCATCGCCCGCGAGCACGCGGTCCGCCTCGGCGCGGTCTAGGCCCGCGTCGGCCGCGAGCCCGGCCAGCGCGGCGTGATCGAAGATCGACGCCTGCTCGGTGAAGTAGGCGCGATGCAAGCGCTCGGCTAGTTCGGGCTGCCGGTGCCTGGCCTTCGCCAGCTGCAGCAGCCGGTGCGCGTCCCTGGTGCTGCCACTGCGCAGGCCGTCCATGCGGAACGTGAGCCCGTCCGCGGCCGCCCGCTGCTCCATCTGGCGCTGGGCGTCGCGGGCTTGCTGGCTAGTCATGCCGTACTTGCTGGCCAGCACCGAAACCGTCGGGGTCGTCGCGTCCCTGGGCGCGTCCGGGTCGAGCTCGAACGACCGGTAGACAACCTCGACGTCGCCGCTGTGCTCGAACGCGTCGAGGCCGTGCTCGAAGCGCCTCTTGCCCAGATAGCACCACGGGCACACGACGTCAGACCAGATCTCCACTCGCATGTGCAGGCTAACGCGTTCGGGGCTTGGTCCCTTCCCTCGTCCTTCCTCGTCCTTCCCGCGCCTTAAAGCGCAGACGGTCGCTCCCCCGCCGCTGCCTGATGACGCAGGCACGCCGGACCGGCGCCACGCATGCTGGAAGCGGCGGCCTACGGGCTTACCGTCCTGCCGTCATCCGGTGATTGCCTCAGAACGGATACCGCAATGGCACGGCCGCAGCCAGACACCGTAGACAAGCTCATTGACCTGCTGATCCTGCCGGTAGGCGGCCTTGAGGGAGATACCCGGCCGCAGGCCATGGAATCCGAGATCAAGAAAGTAAGCGAAGATCTCGGATGGCTGGTGTTCGAGGACAGCAAGTGGTTCGAGTACGACGGCAGGAGGATCGAAGACACGCTCGACCCCTGGCTGAGCGATGATCAAGCCTCGGAATTCGACTCGGTCGCGCAAAGTGCTCAGGTCAGCGAATTCCTCACCTGGGTGGAGAACCTGGTTGCCGCCTGGAAGAGCGGCGAGGCCGGGGTGAGCGCGGCGGGCGGGGCCGAGGGCGACGGCGCAGTGCTTGGCCTGATAAACCCGAACTTCGAGCCTGACCGGGTGCCTGGTACGGAGTTCTATAAGTATCAGGACAACCAGTACCTCTACGCCGCTAGCGCCGACGCCCCGGCCGATCAGTGGAAGACGCTCGAGGAGCGATACGACGACAATGCCGTCGCCACGGACTCGGCCGCCTCGGCCGACGGCACGATTCGCGGCTATCCCTACCCTAGCTCCGCCCTGCCGGGGACGGAATATTACCGCCTCGACGGCGAGAGGTACCTCTACGGCCCCAGCGAATTCGGCGCGGCGGATGAATGGCAGCCCTATGAGCACTGGCAGGAGCAGGCCGATGTCGAGGAGTCGACGTCCCAGCTGATGGACTCGATCGACACTCTGATCGCGCTGCTCGACTCGCAGCTTGAGCGACGCCAATAGCCAGTAATAACGGGTCTCAGCGGAGGGATAACGAGCATGGGGAACGACTCCGGAAAGCTAGCGCAAAAGCTCTCCGAGCAGGTAGACGAGCTCAGAACGCGTATCGAGCTGATCATCGAGCAGTGCCGGGATCAGGCGCTATCTGCCGACGAAGCCTACGCGGCCCTGAAAGGCGTCAAGGACGAGATTGGCAAACTCGACCTTGACCGGAAAATACGCGACGATATCCTCCGCAAGCTGCTGCAGGCCGATGACAAGATCTACGATTTGGATGAGCTCCAGCAAGGAGAGCGGGAGCAGGCCGCCCGGGAGAAGCTGACTCAGGACGCGGAGAGCCAGCTCCTGCTTGGCAAGCAGACCGGCAATCTGATGCTGATCTATTCGCAGGAGTACGGGGACGGATACGGCAAGAATTATGTCCAGCAACTCCTCGACGCGGGCAAGCAGGCCGGCGGGTACAGATACCCCAGAGAGGGCCAGAAGCTGAAGCCGATCAGTGACGACGTACACGAGCTAGCCTGCCGCAAGGCGAGCGGCGTCTCAAGCTCCAAGTCCACGTCCAATGGCCTGATCAACAGGATCAGGGAGCAATCCGCGATCGTGGTCGATTACGCCTACAAGGCTGGCTACATCGTCGAGAACGACGGCGTTCAGGAGGCTATGGGAAATCTCGCGCGAGCCGTCGCCTTCACGCTTGACAGCGACAGCGGTGCCCGGGACATCGCGAAAGAGCATAACCCCCGGGGCATGTCCTATAACCTTGACACAAGGGTCCCTGGAGTTCAGAACTCCAGCCAGTACACGGGCGCCCCGAGCGAGGACCCACTGGTGCTGCTCGATAGCCACGAGCGATCTCTGGTCAACCTTAAATTGCAGCTTAGCTTCGCCACTGAGAGCCAGCGGCAGGAGAGGCTGCGACGGGAAATAGAGCGCCTTGAGAAGGAAGTAGAGGACCTCAAGAGGAAGCTCGCTATGAAGTAACGTCATCCCAGTCGCGCCTGGTCCTCGGCGAACTGTCCACGATCGTGCCATTCCAGCCCGCGGCGCCGAAGGTGGACTTGATGACGGCCCGGCCTGGCCCGCGCAGCTTGACCCACATATAGAAGCCGGTGCCGCCTTGGCTTTTCTCGGTGTGAAGCGAGACGCGCACCGACTGGTCACGCCAGACCAGCGCCCAGGGCTTGATCAGGATCGTGTCGTCCTCGGCCAGATCCCGGATGAAGGTGCTCCCTGGCGCGTGCAAGAACAGCAGGCCAGGCGTATCCCTAGCGATGAACCTGTCAACGTACGCGCCACCGAGCGGGTAGTGGCTGGTCGTCTCGCTCTCGTGCTTGGTGGTGTACCAGATGCCGGCCCGTACCCACTCATATTCGACGTTGCCCGTCGCGGCCAGGAACCGATGCTCGGTCACGTCCACGGTGCGGCCGGGCATCAGCGGGACCGCGATGACCGACCCGGGCTTGTCCGCGCTGATCGCCAGGTAGCCAGGACCGGACGCGGTCATGACATAGACCGGCAGGCCGGCGATCGACCGCTGCCAGCCATCGGGCATGCGCTTGAGGTCGAACTCGACCGACGGTCCGGTATGCAGCAGCCCGTGATGGGCGAAGTACACCGAGTCGGCCTGATCCAGCTTCAGCTCCGCCACCGGCACGTAGGAGCCCTTGATCTGGCAGGACGAGTGACTGAAACGCAGCCGGGCCGTGCTGTCGATAGGAGGCTGCTGAATCCACCCGGAACTCGAGACCCGGGCCCGCACGTCGACCGGCGCGCCGCAGTGCGAGCAGGCTGCCCCTGAGCCGTCGGACTCCAGCCGGCAATACCGGCACACGTATTCTGCTGTTTCTGCTGCTGCTCCTGCTTCTCCGGCCACGGTTCACCATCCTGCCAGTTGGTGCGCCTCGATCCCAGAGACGGGGGCAATGTCTGGTTACGGGCGTATTCCGTTAGATTGCTGGTATGAAGCCCGCAGAGATCGCGCAGTTGCATGTCCTCGGCAAGCCAGGCATCGCGCCGGACGGCAGGTTCGCTGTCGTCGCCGTGACCAGGCCCGATCTGGAGGCTGACGAGTATCGCGGCCAACTCTGGATTGTCGCGACAGACGGGTCCGGCCCGCTGCGCCAGTTCACGACGGGCTGGCGTGACAGCGCGCCGGCTTACTCGCCGGACGGCGCGTGGCTCGCTTTCCTGCGGGCGGCGGGCGGCGAGGGCGCGGGCGCCAAGCCGCAACTCCACGTCATGCCCACGGGCGGGGGCGAGCCCAGGCACGTCACCGACCACCCGCTCGGCGCTGGCGCCCCGGCGTGGAGCCCGGACTCAGCCGCGCTCGCCTACGTCGCGCGCGTACCCGACGAAGGGCGCTACGCGGGCAAGGCCGAGGCCGAGCCGCCCAGGAGAATTACCACCCTGCAGTACCGCAGGGACAACCTCGGGTTCTATATCGACAGGCGGTCCCAGGTCTTCGTCGTGGACCCGTTCGGCGACGACGCCAAGCCCGTCCAGGTCACCAGCGGCGAATTCGATCACGCGGACGTGGCCTGGAGTCAGGATGGCCATCACCTGGCGTTCGTGTCCGCCCGCCACGACGGGCGTGACACCGATCTCGTCAGCGATGTCTGGGTCTGCGCGCCGGACGGCTCGAGCCTGCGGCCGGTCACCCGTGGCGCCTCGGCCGACGGACCCAGGCTCTCGATCAGCCAGGCGCGCTTCACCCCGGACGGCACGTCAGTGTGCTTCATCGGCGCCGAACTCGGCGTGGCCGGCGGGTCGACCGGCCGCAACGCCGGCGTCTGGTCTGTCCCGGCCGACGGCTCGGCGCCGCCCACGCGCCTCACCGACGTCGAGAGCATCCACGTGGCCCGTGACTCCGAGATCGAGACGACTCCGGGTGGCGTTCTGGCCGGTGCGGAGCACCGGGGCGCGGTCCGGTTGCTGCGCGTGCCCTACGACGGCGGCGAGCCCGAGATCCTGATGAGCGGCAGCCGCCAGGTGGAAGGGTTCGCGGGCGCCGCGTCAGTTCTCGTGGCCGCCGTCGCCTCTCCCGAATCGAGAGGCGAGCTGATCGCCCTGGCCGACGGGACGGAGCGCCCGCTCACCTCCCTGGCCGCCATCGCGTCGCCGCGCCCGATGGAGGAGATCACGGCCACCGCACCGGACGGCTATCCGGTGCACGGCTGGATCGTGCGGCCCGAGGGCTCCGGCCCGCACCCGGTCCTGCTGATGATCCACGGCGGTCCGTTCACGCAGTACGGCTGGCGGCTCTTCGATGAGGCCCAGGTGTATGCCGGCGCCGGATTCGCGGTCGTCATGGGCAACCCGCGCGGCTCTTCTGGCTATGGCCAGGCGCACGGGACCGCCATCATCGGCGACGCGGCCACGAGCGCGGCGGCCGACCTGCTCGCCCTGCTGGACGCCGGACTGGCGACCGGCGGCCTCGACGGCTCGCGCGTGGGCGTGCTCGGCGGTTCCTACGGCGGCTACATGACAACCTGGCTCGCGGCCCATCACGGGGAGCGGTTCAAGGCGGCGGTCAGCGAGCGCGCGGTCAACGCGATCGACAGCTTCCACGGCTCCAGTGACATCGGCTGGTTCTTCGCGGGCGGCTTGTTTGGTTCCGATCCTGCGGGCTGGCCCGCCCAGAATCCCCTCAGCTTCGCCGATCAGATCAGCATCCCGATGCTGATCGTCCATTCCGAGCACGACTGGCGCTGCCCGGTCGAGCAGGCCCAGCGGCTTTTCGTCGCGCTCAAGCTGCGCGGGGCGGCGCCGACCGAAATGCTGCTATTTCCCGGCGAAGGGCACGAGCTCTCCCGCAACGGCCGGCCAAGCCACCGGGTCGCGCGACTCGAGGCGATCCTTGACTGGTGGTCCCTCCACCTGTAACGGATTCCGGGCTCAGGCCCGCCAGGTAGCCAGCAACTCGTCGGCCCTGGGCCCGCATTCGGGGAGTCGCTCGGCGTACAGGGAATACCAGATGGTCAGGTGCAGCCGCCGTAGCTCCTCGCAGGTCTTGAGCTGGGCGGCGTCGACCAGGTCGCCGTAGGCCTTCAGGATGCGGGCGCTGTCGCGGCGCGGGCTGGCCGTGGAGGCCGCCAGGTCCCACGTGACGGGGCCGCGGCAGGTGTCCTCGAAGTCATGCCAGGCCCAGCCGCCGGCGCCTGCCATGAGGTTGCCGCCGCCGGCGTCACCGTGCAGTGCCTGCCCGGCTGCGCCGTCCGGCCCGAGCTCGGCGGCCAGCCGGGCGAACGCCCGGGCAATGGCATCCGCGTCCGCCGGGCTGAGCCGCGTCCGCGGCCTGGCCAGGAACACCGGGATGTCGGCGAGCGGGGCAAGGGCCGGCAGCCGGGCTGGGTAAGTCCGCAAGGCGGCATGCAAATCCCGGAGCATCGACCCGATCGTGGCCTCGTCCGGCGGCTCGTCATGGGAGCGCTTGCGATAGGCCCAGAAGGACATCTCGTGCCCGTCGCCGTGATGGACGATCGCGGGAGCCTCCTTGCTCGGCTCCACGACCGGGAGGCCGGCGCCCGCCAGGAACGAGGCCACGTCCAGCTCCCGCTGGAGCCACGCCGCCACGTCGGGGCGGACCGCTCGCGTGCTGGCGGCGACCTTGGCCACCACCGGCGACGGGCTCAGCCAGACGACCACGTTCGCGCCATCGCCGAGGATCACCGGCTCGGCGCAGGTCACCCCGAGCCCGCCTGCCACCGAGACCGCCGCGCGCATCGCAGCCGCCGAGACACTCAAGCAAAGCCCCTCGCCTGGTTACTGATACCTCGTTGACCGCAGACGCGCAGTAGATCGTCTAAGTAGCCGTGCGCGTCAGCCGCGGCTTCGACGAGCTCTTCCGTGCTGCCTCCTTCGAAGGCAGCAGCCCGGCGCGGTCCGAGACTGTCAGCGGTAGCGAAGTCGATCGAAGCTTTCCCAGGGCCTCGTCAATGGCGTCCGGGTGCCTGCTCGTCGTTGAGCAGGCCAACAGCCAGGCCTACGTCAAGGTCGTTGGTGCCCGGATGGAGGTCGCCAGTAACCGGGTCCGGCCCGATCTGCTGGTCGATGAGGAGACTGGGGACAAGCCCGCCGACGACGCACAAGTCATCCATCAGTGCCCCGAGGGTCACCGCCACCGTCAGGCACACCGAGATGACCTGGTCGGTCTCCTCTCGCGAATACCCGCTGCGCACTCGAGGCTTAGCAGGCGGTGTCATGTTGCCATTGCAAGTGTTGGGTGCGCAGATGCAGGGCTGCTTCTGCCGCGCGCTCAGGCAGCTGGAGCAAGTCGAGATATGCCTGAACTGGCGATACGCAGTAGATCCCGCCGTGATACCCGCCGCCGGCAAACACGCCAGCGTCATTGGGGCCAACCAGTTGAACGTTCGCTCCACGAGCGGCCTCGCGGACACCGAGCTGCTCAGCCGCCTCCCTGGGATCGCCATCAACGTAAACAGTCGTCAGCCGGAAGCCGGCGAACTGGTCCAGAGCCCAGGCTGCTGGTAGTCCGGTGAACGCGTGCCGAATACTCCGCGAGTCGAGGCGATCGCTCAGGACGCGCGCGAGCTCGATACCACTGCCACTGAAATGGCCAGGCCAAATGTCGTGGTCGCTAAAACGGTAGTCCTGAGCCCAGGCATCAAGCAGCAGGCCAGGGTCACGAGGGCGCAACTCGCGGTCTCGCCTATCGATGAGGAACTCCTCATCAAGTCGGCGGACGATCCGTGACATATTGCCGTCATCAATTCCGGTCGTCATCACAAGGTCTTTCTGTAGCCACCAGCGTTCAGTATCGAGCAGCAAAACCCGCGTGACACGAGCACTTTTTGGAGCAAAAGGCGACGACGGCCTGCCACGCCGGGGCAACTCATCCGGACGCCCTTGAACCAACAGATGCAGATCGCCGCTACGTATATGCGTATTTCCTGACAAATCGATCCAATTGAGGTGTATCTGGTCAGCGGCCTCCGCGCCCGCACGAGACATGTACGGAACGACCAGAAGCGGGATAGCTCCCTGCTCCACCAAACTGGCTAGCCGCTGAGACGAGTGCGCAATCTGGCCAGGCCTACTTGAGTTCCTGACCTGCGCGATCCAAACGCGTCCATGGGCATCAGCCATCACAAGATCGGCCCGTTCATCGTCCCCGCGCCTCGAAGACTCGGCTCGCTCAACCGGCTCGCCAAGCAGGTCAGCAAGCAGCCTAGGCACACGGCGGCGGGCCTCGCGCTCGATCGTGCTGGAATTCACCTGCATATAATATGCCACCTGCTGCGTAACGCAGGAAGCTTCTTTTAAGCAGGTTACCTGCTCACGGGCAGATAGTTCAGCTTACGCAGGCGGATCATTCCGTGCCCCTGATGACAAGCGCCGTACCAGCGCCGCTCGACGCGATCCAGGCGATCCGCTTATCAGCGTGGACCCAGACCGGGGCACGGTCCCACGCGGGTGCGGCGATGGCGGCATCCCACGCTTCGGTCACCAACCCGGTGTCCACGGTGCTGTCAGCGGCCAGCCGGTACACCACGTTGTCAGTGCCGCCACAGCCAGCCGCTGCGAGAGCAAGCCCAGCCCACTGCGGAGACTGCGCACCGACCAGCCTGCCTGCGAAATCCCGGCCGGCCCTGATCACTCCCCGGCGCTACCGGGAGGCCGGACCGCATAGGTGAGCTCGACGACTCCGGCCGGCCACTGCCGCACATCTTTGAGCTCCAGGCCGGTACTCGCGTCAACCTCGGGAGTCAGGCGGCGGCCGCTGCCTGTCAGGATCGGCAGCACGAGCAGCCTGAGTTCGTCCAGTTCGCCTAGGGCGCGCACCGTCTCGATCGTCTGCGGACCGCCAATCAGGTGCACATCGCCGCCGGTGCTCGCGTCTTGGAGACGCTTGAGCAAGCGCCTCGGGTCGGCGTCGATTACGACCCGGTCCGGCGTGCCTGGCGGGCGGTGCCCGCCGATCACGAACACGGGGAGGTCTCCCCACGGCCAGTGCGGCGCGGAGAGCGCTGGCTCGAAGGTGGTGCGCCCCATGAGCACGGCATCGCATCGTGCCTGGAACTCGTAGAAGCCAAGGGCACCGGCGTCCCATCCGTCGAAAGCCAACTGGACGGGCAGGCCATCCGGACCGGTGACGTAGCCATCGAGACTCGTGCACATCCGGGTGAAAATCCTCATCGCCACTCTCATCCGCTAGTCATGAGTCTTCGTCGGAGCGAGCCTCTATCCGGTCGAAGATGAGGTCGAAGTCCTTCCGCCAGGTGACGCCGCCGTCCTCAGACGCCTCCCAGCGTCCTTCGATCCGGTCGGGCCGCACGGTGGCAACGAACCGCTGGTAAAAGTCGGCGTCCTCGCGCAGCATGCGCCACTGCCCGTCAGAGAAGCTCACGCGAAAGAGCCTCGATGTCGGCCGGGGGTCGTGGTACAGCGCCAGCAGTTGCTGGTCGGGGTCGCTGCGGCCAAATACGAAGTGCCAGGTCGGCTCTCCCCCAAGGGTCGCCTCAAGCTCGACGAACGCCTCGCCGAGCCAGCGGGCGGTAGCGCGCCCGTCCTGGCGGCGATCGAGTGACTCAAGGAACCATGCGTTGGCCAACGTCAGAGTCCAGTCACCGACCAGTGCGTCCAGAGCGTCAACGGCGGCATTGCGCACAAGGTCCTCCTTCCGGCACCAGCGCCGGACGCGGTGCGGCTGCGGCTGCGGCTATTCTGCGGGGCTGGCTCTCAGTGATCCGCTGCCACGCGTGCGCCCGCGCGTCTCCGTCAAGCTGCGCCGCGTTCACCCTCAGCTCCTTACCGGCGAACTCGATCCAGACCTGATCAGGATGCGCGGCGATGTTGTGGTACCACGCCGGGTGATGAGCCGCCCCACCCGCTGAGGCCACCACCAGCCAGGCGTCATCGCCGTCCTCGAACCGGGTCACCGTGGACTGCCTCTTCTGCCCGCTCTTGGCCCCGACCGTGGTCAGGTACAGCAGATCCATGCCCTGGAACTTGTCGCCTGACCGCCGGTGCCAGTTCGTCATCACCCGCCCTTCATTCCGGCAGCCCGGCAACGCCATGCCCGCGACACGATCTTGTCACCCGGATCGAAGTTAAACGTGCCGTTCGACGGCTCGGCGGCGGCCGTTCCAGGCCCTGGCGAGCGTGCCGCTTCTTTCAAGGAGCGGGAAAGAACCCGACCGCCGCAGGGTTGACGTAACCGCGTTGACCTTCCAGCAGCGGGAGGCTGCACAGTAGCTGACATGCCCGATGACACGCTCGTGACGATCGGCGAGCTGGCCCGCCAGGCCGGGGTGACGGTCAAGACAGTCCGGTTCTGGTCCGATGAGGGACTGGTGCCGCCCGCTGACCGGACTCCAGCCGGCTACCGGCTCTACGGCCCCGGGGCGCTAGCACGTCTTGATCTGATCCGCACGCTACGGGACCTCGGCGTCGGCCTGCCGGCCATCCGCCGGCTGCTCGGCCACGAGGTCTCGATCGGTCAGCTCGCCGCGACGCACGCGGCGGCGCTGGAGGTGCAGATCCGGACGCTGCGGCTGCGTCAGGCCGTGCTGCGAGCAGTCGCCAGCCGGGAAACCGCCACACCTCAGGAGGTCCAGCTCATGCACAAGCTAGCCCAGTTGTCCGCCGCGGAGCGGCGCCGCCTCATTACCGAATTCATCGACGAAACCTTTACCGGGCTCGGCATCGACCCGGACTTCGAGTCCATGATGCGCGGCGCCATGCCCGACCTGCCCGCTGAGCCAGCCCAGGAACAGGTCAGTGCCTGGGTCGAACTGGCCGAACTCGTCCAGGATCCTGACTTCCGCGCCAGCCTTCGCCGTTCGGCAGCGGCCCAGGCCCGGGCCAGCGAGGAAGCTCCGGCCGAGCGCAGCAACGAAGAACATCAGGCCATGGCCAGGCTGCTCCGCGAGCGGGTGGCGGCCGCCGAAGGGATCTCGCCCGATTCCGCCGAGGCCCGGCCAGTAGCCGACGAACTCGTGGCCGCCTATGCCCAGCACGCCGGCCGGGCTGATAGCCCGGATTTCCGGCAATGGCTGCTGGATCAGCTCGACTCAGGCAGCGATCGGCGTTACGAGCGCTACTGGCAGCTCCTGGCCATCATCAACGGCTGGCCGGCCCAGCCGGACATCACCCCGGCAGCCGAATGGCTGATCGCCGCCCTTCGCGCCGGGGTGGTCCACCACTCTCAGGGCGGTTAGCGGCCGGACTTCGTGAGCAACGTGGGCACGCCAGCATCAGCTAACCTGGCTTCCCTGATACCGGAGGTGAGAGAGCATGCCGCAGGCCGAACGATCGTCCGGCATGGTGGTCATCCAGCCGATCAGGGACTGGACCTGCGCCGGATGCGAGGGTTCAGGCCACCTGCTGCGGATGGATGACGCGGGCCCTTTGTGCCTCGCCTGCTCCGACCTCGACCATCTTGTCTACCTTCCGTCAGGTGACGCCGCGATCACCCGGCGCGCGACGAAGGCGAGCGGCCTGTCGGCGGTGGTCCTCCGGTGGGGCCGCAGCCGCAAGCGGTACGAGCGGCAAGGCGTGCTGGTTGAGGAATCGGCCCTCGCGCTGGCCGAAGAGCAGTGCATGTCTGACGCGGACGCCCGGATGCGCAGGCGCGAGCGCGACCAGGTGCGGCGCGCCGGAATGGACGCGGAGTTCGTGCGGCACCTGGCGGCGGAGATCGGGCGGATCTTCCCGGGCTGCCCGGCCGGGCGCGCGATCGCGATCGCCGAGCATACCGGCCTGCGCGGAAGCGGGCGGGTAGGCCGGTCCGCGGCCGGGCGCGCACTAGACGAAGATGCCGTCATGCTGGCGGTTGTAGCCTCGGTGCGCCATCAGGACACCGATTACGACTCGCTGCTGATGGGCGGGCTGTCCCGCGACATCGCCCGGGCCGAGGTCCGGCCCGCGATCGACCGCGTCCTGGCAGCCTGGCGCGAGCCCAGCCGGCGCACGGCCGGCGATGCGGGAAATGGACCGCCTTCGCGTCAGGCGTGACCGAGCCCGCGCACTGGCTCAGCTATCGGGCCAGGTTTCCATCCGGGCCGAGCGCCGGTATATACGGGATGAACCCTCGCTCATACGCCTCCGCCTGAATGTCCAGCGGTAGCTCCCGGGCGTCTCGCTATCGGGATCGGACAGGAAGTTGACCTGACCCAGGGCATACACGAGCCCGGCCGCCCACGTGCCCCGGCGTCCGCTGACTATCGGCGACGGGCGCTTGCGCGCCAGCTTCGCGGCCGCGCGGCGGGCCAGGTCGGCATACTCCTCATCGAGGAGGGCCTGGCATACGGAGTCGGTGATACCGACGATCTCCTCGACGACCGCGCGGCCAGCCGGAGGAGCGCCACCAGAACGGCAAGAAACTCCACTTCCGTCCACGCCGTTTGTTGGAGAAAGCCCCTGTGAATTGCGCGGGCGACGCCAGTTCGCGCCCGTCATTACCCGGCCTGGCTGTACCTCGGTATCGATCGTTCGAGGGCGTCGAGGATGATGGCGAGGCCGATCTCGAATTCGTTGCCGAAGTCATAGTCGGCCCGCAGGATGTGCTGGGTCGCCATCTCGACGAGGTGGGGGTACTGGGCGGCGGGGAGCTGGTGCGTGATCGGCTGAGTGATTTCGGCAACGGTATCGCGGTTGAAGGGCAGCGATGCCTCCTGAAGCGCGAACCCGTACACGTAGCTGTCGAGCAGTGCGTAGGCGTGGGCGGTAGCGGCGACCGAGAAACCGGCCCCGCGCAATGTGCCGATGGTCGCGTCGTGGTGGCGCAGCGTGGCTTGGCCTGGATTGGCCCGCGACTCCATGAGCCCGATCGCCCAGGTGTGGCGCCTCAGCACCTGGCGGGTCGAGATCGCCCGCCGGCGCATCTCGGACCGCCAGTCGCCCGTAGCGGACGGCAATTCGATCTCGCTGAAGACGAGGTCGACAATGCCATCGAGAATCTCGTCCTTGCCAGTGACGTAGTAATAGAGCGTCATCGGCTTGACGCCAAGCTCCCGGGCGAGCGAGCGCATCGTCAGTGCCCCGATTCCCGAGGCGTCAGCGATCGTGACGGCGCCGCGCAGCACCCGCTCGCGGCTGAGCGGAACGCGCTGCCCTTGGCTCGCGCTCGCTTCTTCGGGCATCTGGCTCCCCGGTCGATGGCTTTCTCGTACTTAGTACTGTAGCGTGTCCGCTAGCTACCGTACTAAGTACGGTAGCTAGGTCGCTGGTCTGGCTGAGGACAGCCCCGTCGCACGGCCGCGGAATAGGAGCAGCGATGACGTCGGCGCACCAGCACACCGCGACAGGCGACGGCGCGGGCAGCGCGCCGGCGGCCAGCACGATGCACGCAGTCGTGCAGGACGTCTATGGCTCCGCCGGTGTCTTGCGTCCCGGGCAGATCGCCCGGCCGGAGATCTCGGCCGCGGAGGTGCTGCTGCGGGTGCATGCCGCAGGCCTGGACCGGGGTGCCTGGCATCTGATGACCGGCCAGCCGTACCTGCTTCGCCTTGGCTTCGGGCTCCGCAAGCCGCGAAATCCGGTGCGTGGCCGCGAGGTCGCGGGCACCGTCGTCGCGGTCGGCTCGGCGGTGACCAGGTTCTCCGCTGGTGATGAGGTGTACGGGATCGGCGCTGGCACCTTCGCCGAGTACGCCGCCGCCCGGGAGGACAAGCTCGCCCGCAAGCCAGCGAACATCACCTTCGAGCAGGCCGCGATAGTCCCGGTGTCCGCGCTCACCGCCCTGCAGGCACTGACTGATATCGGCCGCGTCAAGTCAGGGCAGAAGGTGCTGGTCATCGGCGCGTCGGGCGGTGTCGGCAGCTTCGCCGTCCAGCTTGCCAAGGCATTCGGGGCGGAGGTCACCAGCGTGTGCGGCACCAGCAAACTCGACCTGGTCAGGTCCCTCGGCGCCAACCACGTCATCGACTACACAGCCAGCGACTTCGCCGACGGCTCGCACCAGTACGACCTGATCCTCGACATCGCGGGGAACCCTGCCCTGTCGCGGCTGCGCCGCGCGCTCGCGCCTGCCGGGACGGCTGTCCTTGTCGGCGGCGAGGAAGGCGGCAGCCTGACCGGGGGCATGGGCCGGCAACTGCGAGCCCTGGCCCTGTCACGATTCACAGGCCAGCGGCTGGCCACTTGCCTGTGCAAGGAACGCTCCGCTGATCTGGAAAAGCTCACCGAGCTCATCGAGGCGGCCGAGCTGACGCCGGCCATCGACCGGGCCTTCCCGCTGGACCAGGTACCCGAGGCGATGCGCTACCTGGAATCAGGCAAAGCACGGGGCAAGGTCGCCATCACCATCTGAACCGCATATGCAGACCAAGCTGCGGTTAGCCGGCCCGCAGGACGAAGAACAGGAAGCACAGGAAGCGCGGCTTGGCCGCGATGTCGTCGGGGAACAACTCGCGGGCGGCCGGCGCGGGCGCTGGCTCGCTGACGACCACTATCCGGAAGCCGGCCGCTGTGAAGGCGTCCGTCATCGCGTGCAGCGGCCGCTGCTAGAAACTCATCGGGACGGTCTGGCCTCGTTTGAGGCCGCGTGGTCGGTGGGCATATGGCCCATGCTGGCATGCACCGTTACTGATGGCCGCCGGATCCCGATGTTGTTCTGCGTCCCAGGCGACAGAACAACGGACATGCAGCCTTCCCGGCTGGCTGCGGCTCAGATCGCCTCTCCAGTCTCAAGCGGTATCGCCTTGAGCCCGCCTGTTCTTGTCACGCTGTAGATAAACGGACCACTTTCATTGAGCTTGCGCAGAATGTCACGCCAGTTGCAGAACAGAGCTTCAAGCTGATCGAAGGTCGTTCTGGCATCCATCCCCGACAGGTTGATCATTCGTGCCGCGCTGTCCCTGACGGCAGTGATCTCTGCGGGGTGGTCCTGAATGCGCCGGTCCCGAGTGATGATCAGCCAGCCTTGCCGCGAGGTGGCCGGTATCCAGCTTTCGTCGCTAGCACCAGGGTCGGTGATCGGGCAAGGTGCACGCCTGCGGCCGTCGCGCTGCAGGCCACCCGGGTCTCCAGGATAAGTGACGTCGGTTCGCACCAGCATCAGGAACTTGGCGAGGCCTAAAACATCGGCGTCCACGTAGAACTTTATCTTCGCCGGCCTCGCCGGCCTCATCATGCCGCCCGCGCCGAAGTCTCATAGGCCATTGCCCAGCGAACTGAGTCTACGGGCAGGTCGAACTCGGCAGCGATCCCTTCGTCCGTCTCCCCGGCTGCTGAGTGCTCCCAGATCATCTCCGTGCGCACACCGTGTATGGCGGGCAATCCGAAGCGGATGGCCGGGTCCATCCGCACCGGCGAGGCCGGATCAGCATGCGGGCGCCACCGGGCGGGCAGGCTGTCTTCCCAGTCCACTCGTTGCATGAAGGCTTGCGCGACAGCGGTAAGCACATATTGATTGCGCACAACTGCCACCAGGCAAAACTCGGCGTCGAGTCGAGCGTCATTCTGAGCCTCGGCTATCAGCTCGCGCCCGAGAATGTACGGCCGCTGATCCGCAAGCGGATACCGAAGGACCGTATCGCTCCCGGATCTTGTCCATGAATGCCCGGAGCTCAAGCATCGGGACGTTTCTCGCGCGATACTGCCGCAGCAGAGCGGCCTCTATGAACTCGCCCCATGTCACTACGGCACGCTCACCCTTGGGCTCGACGCGAATCACCGGCCTGTACTGCTTGCCGCGTCGCTGCCCGCCCTCCAGCCAGTAGTTCAGGGTGTTCTGGGCAACGCCCAGGAGCCGCGCAGCAGCAGCTTCTGTGTACATCTCCCGTTCGAGCACAGCGACAGGCATAGCACGAGTGTTCCATTCGCCAGTGGTCGTGGACCGCCCCGGCTGATGTCGCGGGGCAGCTATCTGGCTAAAGGTCATGGAGCAATCGTAGCTCATTATACCTATCTTGAGCCCCCAAAGCTCTCAGTGCTCTCGCAAGCTGCTTATGCTTGGCTCATGCCAGCTAGGTCGGTCGACCCAGACCGGATCGAGCATGCCTACGCACAGATCGCCACTGACATAGCCAGACGCATCAGCGAAGGCGAGATCCCCCGCAAGCTCCCGGCCGAGCGCTCGCTTGCCGAGGAGTACGAGGTCTCGTACATCACGCTGCGGCACGCCATGGCGATCCTCAGAGAACGTGGCCTGATCGTCAGCATCCACGGCCGCGGGACGTTCGTCGCGGCGTCCATGACTCCAAGCGCCGGCGACACGCCGAAACCGACGCCATCCCAGTAGCCCGGGCGGCGGATTGTACGCTCCATAAGCGGCGAACCGTATGATCCGATCACGGCATAAGGAACGGACATGACCGCTACTAACCGTTTTGCTCAGGGCTGCGCGTGGATCGAGGGAGAGTACGTTCCAATCGCCGACGCCCGCATCCCCATTCTTGACGCGGGCTTCGTCAGATCGGACTGCACCTACGACGTCGCCGCCGTCTGGAAGGGGCGCTTCTTCCGGCTCGATGACCACATCGACCGGCTCTTCGCTAGCTGCGACCGCATCCGGCTCGCTCCGCCGGCCAGCAAGGAGCAAGTCCGCTCGATCATGATCGAGACCGTGCGCCGCTCAGAACTACAAGATGCCTACGTGGAAGTCATCGTCACACGCGGCGTGCCGAAACCTGGCGAGAGAGATTCCCGACGATGGACCCCGCGGCTCTACGCATACGCGATCCCCTACGTGTGGATCGTCCGCCCGGAGCTGCAGGACGACGGCACGGTCAACGTCGTCGTCGCCCGCAACACGCGGCGTATCCCCGTGGGGTCGGTCGACCCGACGGTCAAGAATTACCATTGGGGCGACCTGGTCCGCGGCACGTACGAGGCGTACGACAGGGGCGGCTCCCTCGCAATACTTCCTGACGGCGATGGCTTCGTCACCGAAGGTCCTGGGTTCAACGTATTCGCGGTGACGAATGGCGAGCTGTACACGCCAGGACGAGGCGTGCTCCTTGGCATTACCCGCAGGACGGTGCTAGAGATCGCCGAGCAGTTCGGCATTGCCGTGCACGTGGAGGACATACCTGTCGGCGATCTCTACGGCGCCGATGAAATGTTCCTGACAAGCACCGCAGGCGGCGTTATGCCAGTCGCCAATCTTGACGGACAGCCCATAGGGGACGGCAGAACCGGCGCCATCGCACACCGCATCAGGCAGCGCTACTGGGACCTGCACCAAGATCCCGCATTGAGTTTCGCGGTCCAATACACGCCAGAGTGACCTGGTCTGCTCCCAGTTCGTCCCAAGCTGCGCAGCGACGTGGGGCTGACGTGAATGAGGCTGGTTCCTTCTAGGTCGATCACGGCACGCCGGGAGGCTACCTCTGATCGCTGGCCCACAGGTCGTCTGGGTAAGTAATGGCGATCTCGCTGATTGATGCGGGGAAATCTTTCCGGTTGTTGGTAATGAACCGGTCCGCGCCCAGTCCGATCGCGGTGGCCAGGTGAACGGCATCAGCTGCCCGGAGCTGGTACCTGCCCGACAGGGCCGTCGCCAGCTCGGCGGTCGCCAGGTCCACTGGCCGCAGATCAAGCCGGGCCAGCAACCCCGCAAGCACCCGGACCTCGTCCCTGGCGCCATCACGCAATGGCTTGCCCAGCACCTCTGGCAGCAGCAGCACCGATCCAGCCCCGGCCTCGCCGTTCTTGGCCGCAGCGAACAGGGCACGCACCCGGGTGCCGAGCGGATGGCCTGGAGCCGCCGCGTAGATCAGCACATCGGCATCAAAGGCATCTATCATCGGCCATCACGCCCAGCGCGAACCGCAGCGACAAGCTCCTCGGCCCGCTCCTCCGTCAGCCCGCCACGCGCAGGCACAGGCTCCGCGGCCGCAGCTACGAGCAGATCATGGATACGCTCAGCGTCCCGTAGCACCTCCTGCGACCTGCTCCGCAGCGCATCGGGCCGGACCAGAACCGCCACCGCCCGGCCATGCCGGGTAATTGTCACTTCCTCCCCGCCCTCCACGCGGGTCAGCAAGTCAGGCAGCGCAGCCCTCGCCTCAGAAACCGTCATCGACGTCATACCCCAACAGTACGGCAATGTACATAGACGTACAACGACCCGGGCCTGCCCCGACCGACCGAGTCCTCACACGCCCTGATATAAGGACATCGGAACCCGATCTCGCCAAGGTCGGCCAGGATCAACGCGCAGAGTGCCGTCATCGTCTTTGTGACCGACGAGACATTCGCGATCGTCTCGCGCTGAGACGGAATCGTTCGGCCCGCGTCCGCGACTCCAACCCAGACGTCGACCACCGGCTCGCCGTCCGCGAAGACCGCATCCGACCCGCCCGCGACTCCGTCGTCCAGCAGTCCTACCAGCACAGCGGGCATCGCAGTGAGCACCTCGTTGTCGGAGCCATGGACGTCAGCCACTCGTTTGTATTCAGCGCGCGCATCACTTGGCGACAAGCGACCGAATTTCCCGGCCTGGCCCCCTACTCTGGGCCGGAAGCCGTCGGCTCTGACGTCGCCTGATGGAGTCTGGCGTCGCCTGAATCCTGTGGTTGTTGGCTACCACTTTGGCTACCAGGGCTGGGCGGTGAGACACTCCGGGGCCGACCCGTCAGCTGGCGGCTAGCTCGAGTTCGTGTTCTAGGTTCTCTATACGGCAGCCTGGGATGATGACGACCGAGCAGATGCAGATGATCTCCGCTGATCCGAGGGTGATGCACGGCCAGGCCGTGATCACAGGGACCCGGGTTTCTGTCAGCGTTATCCTCGACTGCCTCGCCGGCGGTATGGCCACCGAGGAAATCACCACCGAGTACCCGTCACTAACTCAGGCCGGCGTACGGGCGGCAGCAGCTTACGGCGCAGCCCTGGCCCGCGAGGAACTCCTCCCGATACCGCAGACCCGGTGACGCCTCGATCGTCCCATCCCCTGCCGCACGTACCGGTTGAAATCCAGATTCCCTTGCTGAGCAAGAGCCATATAGTCCCCCTTGGCTCCCCGGCAGGATCGGTGAGACCGCCCGGCCTGCTGGGTCAAGGGCACTAAGCTCCTCGCTCTAAGTCAAGTCAGACGGGGCGTATCACCTGGGTTGTATTGCGGCACTGTGGCGTTCAGCCCGGTTCTGCTTCTCGCTCGGCCCGGACCGACGATAGATGCCGGTATAGCAAGGGAAGGACCCGCAGGTCCTTCGGGCGACCGGCGGACTCCTTGGAGCGGATCACGTCAGCCAGGTCAGCGATGACGACCTCTTCCTCGCCTAAGCGCAGACGATGGGCGTTGACAACGAGCTGCGCGTAGCCGTCGGCGAAACCGGACGGATGGAACGAGATATCGAACTCGCCGTCGGCGCAAACCAGATTCCACATCTCGGCAGTCGCTAGCGAGGCAGCGTCGTGACCGAATGGCAGCCCCTCCGGCAGCGCGTCGGTCCGGATCCGCGCGTCAAGGTCGACCAGGGCCTGCGACAGCCGGGCCAGATTCTCCTGGCTCGCCTCCGGCGTGAGATCAATGTCTCGGGTCGCCGGTATCGGAGCCTGCTGAGCAATTGCCGCATGGCGCCGATGACTACGTAACGCACTTGGTTCCGGTTCAGCGCCGCTACTATCGCGGTCGGATTCAGGCTCGGCTCACCGGGCTCGTCCTGGCCGCTCAAGCTGCGCCCTCCACCGGGACCGCCTGGCGCCATGCCTGGAGCTGGCGGTCGCGGTGATGCCGCTCAGATTCGGATCGGCCAGCTTCTAGACCAGCCAGTATCTCGTCATGCGGATCGTACGCTGCTAGGTGCAGCCGGAGGTCAAAACCCGCCGCCCGCAGCAGCCTAAGCAGCGTGGTAAGCGTGGGCTGCCGTTGATCGCGCTCATATGCGGAGATCATTGTGACGGGGACTCCGGCCCGCTCGGCCAGTTCACGCTGGCTCATATCGGCTTTCAACCGGGCCAGCTGCAACAGCGCGGACGACGGAGACGGCAGCCCCTCAGCACTATCCAGTTGAGTCATAACACAATTGTATTATCCGGTGCTCTGCGGTGCTCGGCGTCGCCGTCGCCACGATCCGGTAGTCATGGACTCCCAAGCGGGCCTCCCCGCAAGGTCAGCGAGGCGATCCGCCAGCCCGTCGCTTCGCGGGAGGAACGATCCGCTCCTGGACGCGTTCCCCGTAACTAGACGGCGCGCCGTTGGCCCCCCGTCTGGCTCCCTCGACGGAAGATGACATGAGCACCCGTACTCACGTCAGCGGCTGCCCCAACAGGTCGTGCGCGGAAGGCCGTCGCCCAACGGTGCTCGATGGGATCAAATATGCCGGAAAGAGCGACTGCCTGCGGCAGTAAACCATTATAAGAACTCTGATGCGATACTAATAACGAAAAATGCTCATTCATCTGCACCCCGACCGCGGCTCGAACGCGGGACCTACTGCTTAGGAGGCGATTCCACACCATCGCCGGATGTCGCTGAGTGCGGCCCGATGTGACTCTGACCTGGACGTTCGGTCGCCTGACAAGGCTGGATGTCGCCTGGCTCCTGTGGTCGTCGGCTCCCAGCTTGGCTCCCGCGCCGAGCAGATGCAGCTGATCTCCGATGACCCTGCGGGTGACGCACGGCCAGGCCGTAATCGCCGGAACCCGGGTGCCGGTCAGCGTCATCTTCGACAGCCTCGCGGCCGGCATGACCGCCGACGAGATCATCGCCGAGTACCCGGTCGTGACCGTGCCGAGAGTACGAGCCTCCGCCGCGTACGGCGCGGCCCTTGCCCGCGAAGAACTCCAGCCGGTCCCGCAGAGCCAGTGAAGTTCAAACTCGTGAGAACCTGCCCGCCTCATCAGCCGTCATGCTCACCGACGCCGGTCACGACGTGGAACACCGTGGCCCGCGCTTACCCGCCAGGAAGTCACGCCGGACCTGAGCCATCGCTCCATAACCGAGCGTTATCAACCGGGAATCGGGCAGTACGGGTACCAGGTGCCAATCCCCGAGTTGTCGCGAATGGTCACTTGCCGGATGACGCGGAAATCATCGCCTGCCAGACATCCTCGGCATCGAGGAACGGGAAGTCCTCCCGGATCTCTTCGAGGCTCCAGCCCGCTTCTACCAGGCCGACCAAGTGCTCCACCGTGAGCCGGTGCCCGCGAATACACGGCCACCCGCCGACACGGGTCGCCTGAATCGTCGACGATCGCGTTGCGGCGGCAACCATCGCGCCGCGACTTCGACCACAACCCGAAGGACCACGACCATGAGCGAACTCAGCCAGCAACGCCCCGACCTAGAGCCCGGGTGGCGGACGCGCCGCGGTGCCGCCTTGATGACTTACTGTTGGGAAATTCGGCGGCCCGGTTAGCGGTGAGTATCGGCAAGCCACCAGATGATTGGATGCTGGCCTAGACCAGCCGGCGGGTCTGCGGCGAGTTCGACAAGTGCCTTGCGCAGTTTTCCCAGGCCTGGCCTGGTGCGGGGAAAACGCGCGTGGTGGCAGCAGATGATCCCGAGGTGATTCGGAACTAGGTCGGCCGCCACCCCAAAGGTGCTGACGTCCTCGGTCACCATGACCCGGCCCTGCGCAACTGCGGCTTCGAGGACGCGCGCGTCATCTACCCCACGCAACTCGGGCCGGTGAGCCGTCAGCGCGATGGCATCAATCCCGTCGGCTGTGAACTCCTCTGCGAGCCAGCCTGGGTAATGCTCATCCAGCAGCAGGCGGATCCGGGCGGGCTCAGATGGCATCGAGCGCCCGGCGACGTTCCCATGCGGCAAGCGCCTCGTCCTGACTGGCGCGGTGTCGGCTGATCAGATCATCAATTTCATCCTGATAGTCGGCCCAGTAGGCGAGCGCGGTTTCCACGTCCTGAGCCGTCAGCCCAAGCGCGTCCGCTACCACGGCGACTGTGCGCTCGTCCTTGTCATGCTGGAGCCAGGCTTCGGCGACCGTCCACACCTGCGGTCCGGTCGACAAGGCAGCGCGCCTCTCGCCAGCGACAGTCACGACGAAGAGGATGCCCGGATGTGCCTGCATCCGCAGCCACTCACGGACGGCACTGACCACGACAGTTGACTTCTTCGCCCCAGTCCGCCTGGCGTAGTCAGCCAGACCCTGGTCGATCGTCTCAGGGAATCTGACATTCGTAGGAGCTACCATGCACTACAGTGTAGCAACTTGCCTCATCGCCGCATAAGAAGCCTGGGTGTCCGAATCCGCCCTCCGAGCTCGGTGCTGCCCGATGTCGCCTGACGTGGCGCTGACCTGGTCCCTCAATCGCCTGATGGTGCCTGGCGTCGCCTGAATCCTGTGGTTGTTGACTACCAAGTCCGTGGCTCTAGAAGATGCCGAGCTGGTCGAGTTCGAGTAGGCGTTCGATGCTGGCGATGCAGCCTGGACCGGACGGGCCTGGGGCGTTGCTGGCGGGCTTACGAAGCAATTGGAAACCCCGTGGTACGCTGTGGTACGGCTGGATATACTTCGGCTATGGCACTCGAACAGCCGACCGACATCAGCATCCGCCAGTTCGTCTCGGACTCGGGGTCGGTCACACGCGGCCTCCGACAGGGGCGGGCATACATACTGACCCTGAACGGGGAGCCGCTGGCGAGAATGATCCCGATCCGTCGGCGCCGGGCGGTGCCCAGGGAGGAAGTTCTCGCCATCTTCGCTACGGCTCCGGCGATCGATGCCAACGAGTTGCGCGCCGACCTGGATGAGGCTGTCAGCCAGGATCTGAGCGACCCGTACGAAGGCACTGGCCCGTGACAGTCCATGAAGTCGCGGTCGTGGACACGAGTATTATCGCCGCGATCAGGCTCTTTGAGCCGTCGGAGTTGCCTGAAACCATGCTGGTGACAGCGGTCACGCTAGGTGAATTGTCCTATGGCCCGCACGCGACGGCCGATCCGGCGAAGCGCGCTGGACGAGTCGCGGTGCTGCAGCATGTGGAAGCGACCTTTGATCCGCTCCCGTACGACCAGGGATCGGCTCGGCTGTACGGGCAGATTTGCTCGGCGGTTCGGGCCGCAGGGCGTCAGCCGCGTAAACGGGCTTCTGATTTGATGATCGCCGCAACGGCGGCGAGTAACGAACTGCCCCTGTATACGGCCAATCCAGACGACTTCAAAGGCGCGGAAGGACTCGTCGAAGTGATCGGGGTCCACGGACGACCGAACAACTTCTGACCCTCCGACCGGACACGGCAGATTGGGCAACGGAGCCGCACGGGCAGGGCCGTCAGGCGAGGTGAGGAGGGCGGCAGTCTGCGCGACCGTGAGGATCGGCCCGGCCTGCCTGCTCTCAGCGGGCGGCTGGGAACGGGATTCCAGAACGGCTGCCAGCAACTGGATCACGATTCTCGATCGGCTCCCGCGCAGCCGCCGCGCGACGGCCCTCGCCCGGTTCGGGCGGGCAGAGCGAGTGCTTAGTCACGGCGATCCCGCAGGCCTGCCAGCACGAGCCTCAGGCCCGTCAGTCGCCTGCCTCGAATCAGTCGCCTGTCTCGAACTCGATCGCCTCTCGTTCCCAGTCGGCTTCCCAGGCACTGACGGCGGCATGCCGCCGGCGATCCCTGACGCGGCCTTGCTCGTCATCGGCGGGACCGGCGCAGACCCGGTCAGCGACGGCGTGGTCGCATGACGGGCAGGTCCAGGTGAAGGACCGGCCGAAGCCGGTCTCGAGGTCATGAGCCGCGCGCATCCCGGCCAGCCGCTCGATGTCGCGGACCCGGGCGTGCGAGCCGAGGAAGGCCGGGCGGGTGATTGGGTCGGCCCCTGCTCCGCGGGCCAGGGCGAGGGCCGTACGCCGGGCAGCTTCACGGGCTGCGCTGAACGCGCCGCGCGGCCCTTGGACAGGAATGCTCGATGAGCCCGCTGCCCGCAGAGTTCACCGACCGATGGCGTGACCGGGCCGAACCCGCGCCCGGCGAGGGCCTGGTCTACTGGCACCTGCTCGTCGGCCAGCACCCCGAGGTCACCGCAATGGCCAGTGAAATCGGGCAACGGCTCGCCCCCTTCGGCGGCATGCACCTGACCCCGGCGAACTGGCTGCACATGACCGTGCTCATCGCCGGGCCCAGCGCCCAGATCCAAGACCACGACATTCAGGAAATGGCCGCAACCGCCAGACGCCTGCTGGCAAGCCGGCCACCGATCCCGGTGACCCTGGGAAGAGTCCTTTACCATCCCGAAGCCATCATGCTGGCGGCCGAGCCTGCCGACGCGCTCGCCCCGATCCGCGCAGCAGCACTCGCTGCGACCAGGGAAGTGACCGGAACAGGCGGCCGGTCGACTAGCGATGCGCAGTGGACGCCGCACGTCACCGTCAGCTACAGCCAGGCCCGCCAGCCTGCCGCGCCGGTCATCGCGGCCGTCGGCCGTCACCTGCCCGAACGCCGCATCGAAATCGGCGCGGTCAGCCTGGTCATCCAGAAAGGACCCGAAAGGCTCTGGGACTGGCACCCAGTCGCCACCGTCCGCCTCGGCGGCTGACCTGCGCGGCCGTTTGGGCCAGGTCAGGCTGCCAGCGGTACCGGTGGGGCTCTCTTGGCAAGAACGACCGGTTGAACATTCACTGGGCAGCGATGCAGCTTCCAGTGTCCCTGCTCCTACGTGATCGTCGAGTTATTCCGGCCGTCGGCATCGGGCGATCATTGCCACGGCGAACCGGGCAGCTCCAGCGGCCTGGCTGTCACTTGTCTTGCGCGTTCAACTAGGTCGTCTAGTCCCAGATCAAGTGACGCGGCCACCGCCGCGACGACAGTAAACCCAGGGTCCGTACTGTGTCCCTGCTCGATCTTCGCCAGCGTCTGGACTGAGACCTGAGCACGGAAAGCCAGCTCAGCGCGTGTCAAGCCCTGTTCTCGACGCCTCTGCCGCAAGACGACAGTCACTGCGAGTCCTAGGTCTTCCCGCATCCTCGCCCTGCGACGAGGGCGTCCTGGCATAGCCACGCCGAGAGTCTAGCAAGTAAATTTTTACTACTCATGTAGCGTACGATTGTAGAGACAGCGGAGAGGAGGAGCAGTGGCGAATGCGGAGCTGATATCCGAGCTGGTCCGGGCGCACTACGCAGGCGACCAGCGGCGATTCGGCAACCTGCTGAACCAGTTCATCGCCGCGGAGTCCCGCGCCGGGCATGTTCGTCTTGCACAGCGGCTGCGGGACTTGCGCGCCGAAGCCGACGCTTCATTCCCGCCTCCCGCCAAGCCAACGCAGCTGGCGCGTGCCCCGCGTGATCTGGAAAACGTACTTGCCGTTGGCTATAGCGAGGTGCGGCTCTCCGACCTGGTGCTATCTCCGGAAAATCACCGGGCCTTGCTGCGTCTGATCGCTGAGCAGCGAGCGGTCGATGCTCTTGCCCAGCACGGGCTGCGTCCACGGAGGCGACTGCTCCTGCACGGCCCGCCAGGATGCGGCAAGACGATGGCTGCGCACGCCGTTGCAGGCGAGCTGCGGCTCCCTATTATCCGCGTCCGACTGGAGGTCATCTTCAGCCGGTACCTGGGGGAGACCGCGGCGACTTTGACGGAGATCTTCGCCGAAGCGAGCCACGCGCGCGGAGTTTATTTGTTTGATGAGTTTGATGCGCTAGGACGTACCCGGCTCGATGACAATGACGTCGGTGAAGTAAAGAGGGTTGTCACGACATTCCTGCAACTGCTCGATACGGAAGACGAGACCGCCAGCATCTTGGTCGCGGCCACGAACGTAGGTGCCAGTCTTGATCGCGCGCTGTTTCGCCGATTCGACGACGTCCTGGAACTAGCAGGCCCCACTCCTGACCAAGCAGCGGAACTGCTGAGCCGCCTGATGAGGCAATGGGATGCACGGCCGGACAAAGCCACCCTCGAAGCAGCTTCCGGCCTGAGCTTCGCCGATATTCACGCGGCCGTGAATGATGCACGGAAGAACGCAATCCTGGACGACCGCGACACGCCCGGTCCTCGCGAAGTGCACGACATGCTAGTGAGCCGGAGCACGCGGCTATCGTGATAGTGACGCCAATCCGGCACTTACCTTTTGCCTGATAATGCCAGCACCCCCGCTGCCTGCTGAGCAGGTTCGCATAGAAGGTGATCCGCGACTTGATCCAGAACGGCCTCCCCCTGCTGGGCCTCAGGAACGTCAGCGCGGAAGCGTATCGCGCAACCGGCAGCCCTCGCCGTCCGCCTGCGCCTCCGCGCGACCGGCAGCAGCACGCTTCGGCTCTTATCCAGCGCCTGACAACTGTCGAGCAGCAACTGGCAGCCGCCCGTGACGAGGTGCTTCCGCACGACTCGGGGATGCTGGTCACTGCGTCTGGCCCAGGCCTGGAGGATAGCGCTGTCAACAGGCAACTCCGGGACAGGAAGAGCGGCACAGAGGTCGTCACAGTACGTGAGGGTCGCGCCGTAATTCATGCAGAGCGGAACCTAGCCGCGTTAAGGACCAAGATCCAGGCATATGCCGATCAGAACACCAGAAATGGGAAGCCGCGCTTTCAGGATCTTGTCGCCAGGCTGGACACGATCGAGCCAGCAACCATCGATGACCTGAGCCTCGGCGAGATCGAGCAGTCGATTGCTGACGATGACAGGATCTGGGTGGAGATCTGGATGCCGGGAGGCTCAGGGATCTCGGACGACCAGCGCGATGCCTTGGACGAGGCCGTCGCAGAACTCGCCTCCGTCGAAGAGGCAAGGACTCCGGCGATCCCTGTCTACCGCGGGCCGGAACGTGACGTGCATCTCGTCTCGGCAACCGGGGCAGTGCTCAAAGCGCTGCCTGCCCTCCTGCCATCAGCGGTCGAAGTCCACCGAGCGCCGCTGGTACGGCCGATCGTCTTGGCCGAAGCCGCCGATGAGGCCGACACGCGAGCGAGCGTGGGCGCACCTGATCCAGCCGCTGCGGCTGTCGCCCTGCACGACACTGGCATCGCCGACGACCATCCCTATCTGAAGCCAATCGTCCTGGGCGCCAGCAGCGTCGTCCCGGGTGCCCCGTCGCCAGCCGACATACCAGGCGGGCACGGGACGCAGATGGCTGGAGTCGCCGCCTACTCAAGGCTCGCCGACGACCTCCTCGTAGATCGGATCGCCGCCGACGCATGGCTGGTTTCCGTCCGCCTGCTGGAGAGCAAGGAGGACGCCGGCGGCGACCCCGACAGAGGCCCGCTCTGGGCAGAGCGCACCAGGGAGTCGATAGCGACAGCCGAGGCGCTGGCACCGCAGCGAACAGTGATCCACAACATCAGCCTGGGCGCCGACACCATCGCAAGAGAGCGCACTGACCGGACGGCGTGGTCAGTCGCCGCCGATGTCCTTGCGTGGAACTCAGGCGCAGGCCGCCTGCTGGTCGTCGCTGCAGGAAACGCCGAGACCATCACCGACCGAGAAAACTACCCGTTCGTGAACCTCGGTCCGCCTCACCTGCAGCAGCCCGGCCAGGCGTGGAACGTGCTTACCGTCGGCGGATACACCGATCTCGACCGTCTTACCGCGCAAGACAAAGAGCGGGGCTATCCGGCACCCCTAGCTTCCGCAGGGACACTAAGCCCGCACAGCCGCACATCACCAGGCGGTAGCCGACCCCTTAAGCCAGACCTAGTAATGGAGGCCGGCAACACGGCACCAGGTGGAGACCTGGAGAACCCCGAAGCCCAGGGACTGACCGTTCTCACCCTTGACAGCAACTGGCGCGACCGAGGCACGCTCCTGCGGCGCACATGGGCGACCAGTCCGGCTGCGGCCGCGGCGTCGAACGCTCTCGCCCGAATCGCCAACGCACACCCCGAGTTGCGTCCCGCCACCTGGCGCGGGCTTCTCGGTCATACAACCAACTGGCCGCCGTCGGCGCGGGAGCAACTCCCGGATAAGCGTGATCTGCTGCGAGCATACGGTTACGGCCTGCCCGCACCAAAACGTGCCATGGGCAGCGATTCAAACAGGCCCGTCATGATCTATGAAGGCGTCATAAGGCCGAGCCACCGCAACAACGAGCGCAAACCCGACCGGATCGCAGACTTCATCGAACTGCCCTTGCCCTTCGACGAACTGGATCAGCTCGCCGAAGCCCCCGTCGGTCTGGCCATTACCCTGTCCTACTTCATCGATCCCACCGACAACCTCACCAGAGGTACCTACGCCGGCGGTCGACTTCGATGGGATCTGCAAGGCCCGACTGAAGATCCCAACGGCTTCCGCGCTCGCATCAATCAGCTCATGAGGGACCAAGGACACCAACGTGGCGGCGGCTCCTACGACTGGGACATTGGCACGATGCCCCGTTCTCGTGGCACGCTCCAGCATGACCGGGCTCAAGTCACGGCAAGCCAGATCGCTGGTCCGCGCCTGCTTGCCGTGTACCCGGTGACAGGCTGGTGGGAGGACAGCACTGCCACATGGGAGCGGAGACTCTCCTACTCGGTGATCGTCAGCGTCGACCTCGGGGAAATCGACCTCGACCTGTACTCACTCGCCGCAATTGCTCTGCAGCCCATCTCCGTCGATGCCGAAATCGGATTCTGACTACGGTCCGACCCAGGTGCTGAGCCAGAGACGCCTGCTGGCACGCCGGAGCCGATCCCGGTGACCCTGGGAAGAATCCTTTACCATCCCGAAGCCATCATGCTGGCGGCCGAGCCGGCCGACGCGCTCGCCCCGATCCGCGCAGCGGCACTGCACTCGCGGCGACCAGGGAAGTGACCGGAACAGGCAGCGGGTCGGCTAGCGATGCGCAGTCGACGCCGCACGTCACCGTCTGCTACAGCTGAACCCGCCAGCCCGCCGCCCCGGTCATCGCACGTGGGCGGAGTTCGTCGAGGCCGCGCTGCTGCGGTCATTCCGTCGGGAACACGATGTTCCGCTAAGGGAGCTACGGGACTTTATTGACAGGCTGCCCCTGGATCTACCAGCGGCTGACACTCCCCGCCGGGCTTCCGGACCTGGCTGACGTGCATGCCGCGTTCACGCATGTTGGCGGGCTCTTCATGGTGGCCGAGCACGCCGGGGAACTGGGCGTGGATGGCGTGCACTACCGTCAGGGTGTCCACCGGCCGTAGTGGGCCTGAGCCCTTGATGGCTTAGCAGCGCCGTGGAGCTCTTGCGCGCGGCATCGTAAGCGACACTGAAGGCAGCCTCGGGGTCTTGATGCGCAGTCAGCCGCGCGCTCTCGACGTGCCGGCGAGCGGAAGCAAGTAACGCCGCGACAATGTCCTCATCCGCGACAACGCGCTCCAGATGACGATCCTCGATGAGCGCCAAGATCTGATCAGCGCCCTTCGCCCACCGGGTCACTCTCCACCTCCGTCAAGATCGCCTCCGCCGTGAAGCGGGATTTCCAGCAGCGGCGAGGACCGCATCTGCCTGGTGAAGCCATCATCAGCCGAGCGCCATTGCGGGACGCTGCGGATCGTCACGTTGACTTCCCGACCCAGCCTCTGCCCGGCCCTGCGCGCCGCATCATACGCAGCATCCCGATCCGGCTCACCAACTAGCAGCACATCCACGTCACGCGGCGCCGAGCCGCTCTCGCCTGCATACCGCGCCGCCCACGACCCGTAAATCATGACCTCATTTACTCCCGGCAGGCTCCCGAACTCCTCGCCAACCACCAGCGGCGGCCCGAAGGACATCAGGGCCAGCTGCGCCAGCGGCCGGAAATACGGGCTGTCCTGATTAGCCCGCAGAAGCTTGGTCCGTCCAACCGAACGTGCCACCACCAGGTCGGCACCCCTCAAGGCGGCGAACCTCGCTGCCCACCGTCTGATATGGCTGACCTGTCCGCCGGGCCAGGTTATCGGCTGTCCACCGTCCCGTCCCGCACACCTGGCCGGCGAGCCGGAAGCGCCGGACCTTGGCAGCAAAAGCTGCCGCAGCTATGCAGAGGTGCGCCCCGACCGCGACTCGAACGCGGGACCTACTGCTTAGGAGGCGATTTCATGACGTCGCCTGGCATCGCCCGAAGTGGACCGACATGGCGGTGACCTGGGAGTTTCGTCGTCTGGGGCTGCTGGATGTGGCCCAGATGCGGTGGTCGTTGGCTACCAGTGTGGCTACCAAGCAGGAGACTGGTCCTGCTCCCCGCAGGCGGGCAGGTCATCTGGGTAAGTGACCGTCACTTCGCTGATCGAGGCGGGGAAGTCTTTGCGGTTGCTGGTGATGAACCGGTCCGCGCCGAGTCCGATCGCGGTGGCCAGGTGGACGGCATCAGCCGCCCGGAGCCGGTACCTGCCCGACAGTGCCGTCGCCAGCTCAGCGGTCGCCAGGTCAACCGGCCGCAGATCAAGCCGGGCGAGGAGCCCGGCCAATACCCGAACCTCGTCCTTGGCGCCGTCACGCAACGGCTTGCCGAGCACCTCCGGCAGCAGCAGCACCGATCCAGCCCCGGCCTCGCCGCTATCGGCCGCATCGAACAGGGCACGCACGCGGCTGCCGAGCGGATGACCTGGTACCGCCGCATAGATCAGCACATCGGCATCGAAGGCATCCATCACCGGCCGTCACGCCCGGCGCGGATCGCTGCGATGAGTTCCTCGGCTCGCTCCTCCGCGAGGCCGGCTGGCGCAGGCACAGGCTCGGCGGCCGCAGCCACGAGGAGATCATGGATACGCTCCGCGTCCCGCAGCACCTCCTGCGACCTGCTCCGCAGCGCATCAGGCCGGACCAGAACCGCCACCGCCCGGCCATGCCGGGTAATCGTCACTTCCTCCCCGCCCTCCACCCGGGTCAGCAAGTCAGGCAGCGCAGCCCTCGCCTCAGAAACCGTCATCGGCGTCATACCGCAACCGTACAACAGTGTACGTCGGCGTACAACCGCTCAGGCGAGCGCCCCCGGCGCGGCTCGATCGCAGGCACCGCTGCCCTGAGGCGGCAGCCGGGAGTCGGCAGCACGGCCTTGCTACGACGACGGTGGCCGACACAATGCCGATAGGCAACTGAAGGGCAGATTCCATTTCCGCAAGGCACGCTGCGGGCACACAACCGCCTCAAGGCTTCACAAAACCTATGATCAGACCCGGCGGAGACCCCGCCTACCTGCAAGAACGCGAAGCGTCCCGACCGCGACTCGAACGCGGGACCTACTGCTTAGGAGGCGATTTCATGACATCGCCCGGCGTGGCCCGAGGGTGCCCAGCGTGGCCGTGACCTGGAGCTTTAGTCGCCTGACGCCGCTGGATGTTGCCCGGATCCTATGGTCGTTGGCTACCAGTTTGGCTACCAGCCGAGGATCTGGCTGAACGCGCTTGGCGGCTAGATCAGGACGTAGCGGCAGTGCCTGATTCCTGCTGCGGCTAGGGTCAAGCTGGCGATCGCGCCGTGCAGCTCAGCTAGTAAGTCCAGGTCAATACTCAACTTTTATTGGATGGGAGAAAGCTACCGCCAGGGTTTTCGCGTAGCCGGCGAGCCGTTTCCGGTCAGTGGCAACTCAGGCAGTGGATCGCCCCGGCAATTTTGGAGGCCCTTGCTTGCCGAATAAGACTATGCTACCAGTGCTTCTTGCCGTTCGTAATAGTTTTCCTCGAATTCTCTCGGGGGAATGTAGCCGCAGCTTGAGTGGAGGCGCTGGTTGTTGTACCAGGCCACCCAATCCACAGTGGCGAAGGTGACATCCCTGACACCGTCCCACGGCCCCTCCCGGTCAATGAGTTCTTTCTTGTAAAGACTATTCACCGACTCCGCAGCCGCGTTATCATAAGAATCACCTTTACTTCCCACCGAGCGGACCGCGCCGATTTCACCCAGCCGCTCGGCGTACCGGATCGACGTGTACTGCACGCCCCGGTCGGAATGATGGATCAGCTCACCTCCGATGATCTTGCCGCGCGCTGACCAGATAGCCATTTCCAGCGCATCGAGCGCGAGTTCCGCGCGCATCGAATCCGACACCTGCCAGCCGACAATCCTGCGGGAAAACAAATCAGTGACGAACGAGGTATACACGAAACCGCGGGCCGTTTCCACATATGTGATATCGGCGACCCAGCGGCTGGCCGGCGAAACGGCGGTGAAGTCGCGTTCGAGCAGGTCAGACGGACGCGGCGTTCCGGCTGGGGCCGGGACAGTGGTCCGCGGCTTCTTCTTCCTGGGCGCTGCTCCCGCGATGCCCAGCTCGCGCATCAGCCGTTCTACCGTGCAGCGGGCTACCTCGATGCCTTCCCGCCCCAGTTGCCGCCACACTTTCCTCGCGCCGTACACGCGGCGGCCGATCTTCTTATCCGCCCACACTCGCGTGATTTCCTCCTTCAGCCAGTCATCGCGCTTGTCGCGAGCCGACGCCTCGCGCTCGCGTTTCTTCGCCGCGTAATAGGTCGACGGCCGTATTTCCAGTACCGCGCACGCCGGCTCGACAGCGAACCGGTCACGATGTGAATCAATGAACTCGACTAGCGCGGACACCTGGGGTCGAGTTCCCTCGCGAAATAAGCACTCGCCGCCTTCAGGATCTCATTAGCGCGGCGCAGCTCACGGACTTCTCGTTCCAGTTCCGTGATCCTTTTCTTATCCTCGCTGGTGGTGCCGGGGCGCTGGCCGGAATCGACTTCCGCTTTATTGACCCAGTTACGGAGAGTCTCGGTATTGATGCCGAGCTGGCGGCCGACCCTTGCGATCGACCCACGTTCATTTCCTGTCTCCGCACGAACTTCGAAGACCAGCTTCACTGCCCGTTCCCGCAGCTCATCGGGATGCGCTTTCCTTGATACCATGAGCCCCAACCTTCCCAGAGGTCACAGCCTCCAAGGAAGCCGGGGCAGTCCACTTGCGGATTTGCGGGGGTGCAACATGGGGGTATCCGGTGGTCGGAGCTGGTCGAGGCTTGTCGGAGCGATCGCCGGGGGCGTGCTGGTCGGCGGCCTGCTGACGCCGGTGACGGCGTTCGCGGCGAACAGCGACACGTGGACGGGGCTTGGCGGGGACTCGCTCTGGACCACGGCCGGCAACTGGAGTTCGGGCGTCCCGAGCAACGGCGACAGCGTCACGATCGGCCCGACGCAGATCACCGCGAGGCCGCACGTGACCGGCATGCCGAGCGGCGTCAGCCTGCAAGACCTGACGATCACGAACTCCTCGCTCGACGGCGGCGGCGGTACGGTCAAGGGAGACCTCACCTGGAGCGCTGACAAGACTGTCACCAGCGTCCTGAATGCGAAGCTGACCGTGCAGGGCACGGCGACGCTCACCGGAGCCGGAACGAAGGCCGCATCCGCCTCGCTGACCTTCGCGGGCACCACGAACGTCGCGGCTGGGCTGGTGCTGGCGGTGGACGTTGGTCCGGCGATCACCAACGCCGGCACGTTCACGCTCCAGCCCGGCGCCGAGATCGAAGCGCTCGCTTGCTGTGTGTCGCTCTATCAGTTCATCAACTCCGGAACGCTGCAGATGGCGACCGCAGGGTCGGCGACGATAGCGGCAATGGACCTGCAGGACATTGGGACGATCTCGGTCGGCAAGGGCAGCACGCTGATGGTCACCGTTGGCCCAGTCGAGCTGAGCAAGGGCGTAGGCATCACCGGTTCTGGCACCGTCGACTTCGACCAGGGCGCGCTGGTTTCGCTGGCCAGCCAGACGACGATCGCTCCCGGCGTGACCGTGCAACTCAATGGCACCGCCAAGTTCACCGGGACGGGCGGCTTTACCGGCAGCGGGCATTTTGCCTGGACCGGCGGCGCCATCGAGGGCAACCTGGACGTGGCCAAGACGGTTTCGGTGGTCATCAGCGGTAGCGGCCCCAAGAACCTCACCTCGCTGGGCAGCAAGCCGGTGCTGCTATCGCTGCACGGCGCGACGAAGCTCACAGCGCCGGCCCAGGTCAATGTCGGGGTCGCCAACATCGCGAACTCCGGCACGTTCGCCGAGTCCCCTGGCACGCTCGTGCAGGGCGGAAGCTGCTGCGTATCACCGGCCCAGTTCCTCAACACCGGCAAGCTGGTCGTACCCAGCTCGAATAAGGGCACCGCCGGGATCGCGGCGGTGGATCTGAAGGACCAAGGAACGATCACAGTCGGCAATGGCAGCACTCTGCACGTGACGGTCGGCCCGGCCGAACTCTCGACCGGCGTAGGGATCTCGGGCGGCGGCACCCTGGAGTTCGACGCTTCGGCTGCGGTCACTCTCGCAAAGAACGTGTCCGTCGACCCCAGCACGACGGTGCAGTTGACCGGTGAAGCGAAGTTCAACGGCACCGGCAGCCTTGTCGGCACCGGGCGTCTGCTGTGGACCGGTGGCTCGATCCAGGGCAACCTCGACGTCGGCAAATCGATCGCGACCACGATCTCTGGTTCGGCCACCAAGAATCTCGGGTCGTTTACCGGCAAGCCGATCCTGCTGACACTGCACGGCAAGACCACGATGACCGGGACAGGCCCAGTCTTCCTTGGCTCCGCGGCCACCTGGTCCAACCTGGGCACGATGACTCTGCACTCGGGAACCGCGATCGGTGCGCTGGCCTGCTGCGTCGCGCCGGATCACTTCAACAACGGCGGCACGCTGGCGGTAACCGCCAGCCCGAAGAACACCGGGGTCACCAACCTGGCTTTCGCCAACACCGGGCAGGTCAAGCTCGTCAACGGCACGCTCACGGTCAGCGGAACCGGCTACCACCAGGCCAAGACCGGCGTGCTCGCGGTCACGGCCGCCGGCACCACGGCCGGGAAGAACTACGGACAGCTCATCATCGACGGCCCCGCAGCGCTCGCCGGGAAGATCAGCGTCACCACGGGCGGATCGTTCAAGCCGAAGGCCGGCCAGTCGCTCGCGGTGCTCCAGTACCAGACCAGGACCGGCAAGTTCACCGCCTCGGCCGGCAGCGTCAAGTTCAAGGTGACCTACAAGGCGGCCGGCGCGAATATCCGCTTCACGAGATGACGCAAGCCGACCAAGCTGAGTATGAGAGTGAGCTGGCGCAATGGAGCCTGGTCTGAAAGGCGGGGCGACGGATCCCGCTCCAAGATCAGATCAACACGACGACGTTGCGCCAGCGCCCGCTTGCATGCACGCTCCCCTCAACCAGACACTCGCCCTGCATCGCGGCGCTTGGTCTTGGATTAGGCATGTCAACAGACTGCGCCTGGTGGCTGAAAGTATGGCTATCGGAACTTCGCCGCAGGAGACCATCAGACCTCTGACCTGCGCCCCGACCGCGACTCGAACGCGGGACCTACTGCTTAGGAGGTCGATCGCGGCGGGTCGCTCACCAGCACTTGCCCAGGTCAGCCGGGTTTCGGGATCTCCCTGACCGACCGTGAGACACCCTGATTTCCCGCTCGTTCTGGCACGGAAGTGGCACGGTCCTAGCCCGGAACTGGCCTCGTCTCAGAGCCGCTTTACCACGGTGGTATCCGAGCGTGGCATCGTCTGGCTGAGGGCAAGCCGCGACGATTCCAGCTAGTGCAAGCAACTAGCTAACGTCGGAAGGCGGCGAGATCGTTGAATGACAGGACGCTCGAACCTCGCGAGGCCCGCGCGAATGCCCGTTCCGTACGCGCGCTGAACGTCGGCGGTGACCGTGACTGAGCAACGGCCAATCAGCCCGCTCGTCCTGGCTGCTTACGAAGCCAAACTGCCCAAGCCGTGGATGGCCGTCGTTGACGGCGACATGGTGCGCAAGCTGCGGTGCAACCTCGGGCTATCGCAAAAGGCACTGGCGGACCGGGCCAAGGTCGCCAGAGAAACCGTGAACAAGCTAGAAAACGTGCCGTCAGCGCGGTGCATGCCGCACATCGCATCGCGACTGGCCGCAGCCTTAAACGAAGACCACACCGTCATCATCCGCGAGCTAGTCAGCATCGCGCGCAAGCGCGACAGTTAACGACCTCCGCATGTGAGCACCCGGATCAATGCTTTCGTGCTAGCGGGATGTAGCGCAGCTTGGCAGCACGCCTGCTCTGGGAGCAGGAGGCCCCGGGTCCGAATCCCGGCATCCCGACTCCGTTGTTAATCACCGCGTGGCGGCGGCAGGCCCGACCAGACCCCATCATCAACTCGAAAGGCTACGTCTCGATATGGCGCGATCCAAGAAGCGACGTCCGAGAACCTGGACAATGGCCAGCCACCTAGCGAGCGGGTTCGACGCCCTGACCTTGGACCCCTCCCCGCGGCTGCGCCAGACGCAAACCAGACTTCAGCAAAGAAACTACTTCCTCGAAGCGCGACAAGTCTTGTCGCAGGCAATGACGGAAGCAATCGAAGATCTTGAAGGCACGGCATCAAACGACTACGGTGAGATGCCGCTGTACGTGCCACGATGACCAGCACGGAAGGCTGAGGACCACAACCTTCTGAACTGCCGCGGACCAGATCAGAGGATATTTATAAGTGACTGTTGTCAACGGTCATTGGGAAATCCGGTTGGGTGGCCTTGTTTTCTCCGGGCTGGCGGCCACCAGTTTTCCAGGCTGGTGGCCGCGTGTTCTCCCGGCGGGGCGGGGTTAGGTGGCCAGCGGGATCACCCCTTTTCCTGTGAGGGCTTCGGCGAGCCGGTGCGAGTCGCCTTTGGTCAGGACGAGGTGGGCGTGGTGGAGCAGCCGGTCGACGGTGGCGGTGGCGAGGGTCTTGGGCATGATGGTGTCGAAGCCGGAGGGGTGGATGTTGCTGGTCACCGCGACGGAGCGGCGTTCGTAGGCGGCGTCGGTGATGCGGTAGAACGCCTCGGCGGCGTCCTGCCCGGCGGGGAGCATGCCGATGTCGTCGACGACGATGAGGTCGCTGCGGCAGATCCGGGTGACGGTGCGGGCGACGGACCCGTCGGCCTTGGCTCTGCCGATCGCGGCGGTGAGGGTCTCCAGGGTGAACCAGGCGACGCGCAGGTCCTTCTCGATCGCGGCGTGGGCCAGGGCCTCGACGAGGTGCGACTTGCCGGTCCCGGACGGGCCGGCGATGACGAGGTTCTCCGCCCGGCCGATCCATTCCAGGGTGGCCAGGGCGTTCTGGGTGGCCTCGGGGATGGAGGATTCCTCGGCGCCGCCAGGAGGAGAAGGTCTTGCCGGAGGGGAACGCGGCGGTCTTGCGGCGCATCCGGCGGGTGGCGGCGTCGCGGCCGGCGACTTCCTCGGCGAGCAGGACGCGGAGCACCTCGGCGGGCTCCCATCGTTGGGCGCGGGCGGTGGCGAGCACGTCGGGTGCGGCTTTGCGCAGGTAGGGCAGGCGCATCCGGCGCAGCAGCGCGTCGAGCTCGGCCGGGAGCGGCGGGCCGCGGGGCCGGTCACCGGGCTCCTCCGGGGCGCTGATCGCGAAGTCGAGGTAGTCGATGGCCAGGCTGGCGTCGTAGCAGGCGTGGCCGGGGGCGTTTCCGCTGGCGGCCGCCGGTGGCTCGGCGAGCAGGGCTGGCCCCGCAGGGCCGCCGTGCCGGCCGATCCAGGCCAGCGACGCGCGAGCAGGCGCACAGGGCCTGGCGGATGAACGCGGCCTCCTCGCCGGTCAGGACCGCGTCGTCGTGAGGCTGGCGCAGGCGTCATCGGCCTGCCTCCTGCCCGCCGAGGCGGGCCCAGCCGGCGGTGCCGGGCTGGACCGAGTGGGCCTCATCGGCGATCACGACCTCGCCGGTCTCCCGCTCGGCGGCCAGGTGGTCGATGATCGAGGCCAGGTCGCCGTCGGCGAACCGGCCGGCGATCGCCGCCAGCCCGAGCGCCGCGTCCACCTGTGTCCGCGCCGACGACGGCGGCGAGCTCGACCGCGCGGGCCATCTTGGACCGGATCCGCTGCGCGCCGGACGCGGCGGCCTCGGCCAGCCACCGCTGCGCGCCGTCGCCGATGCGCCAGGAACGCGGCCTCGGCCTCGGTCCGCGGCCGCGGCCGGGGCTGGCGCGGCCCGTTCCCGCCCGGATGGTGCGGGTAGTGCTCGTCGCAGATCGGACGGGCTGCCCGGGACCGACAGGCGGTGCCGGGCGATCTCGGCCGCGCCCCGCCCGGTCCGGGCGGTGATCACCAGTTCCTCCCCGGCGACCCGGCACCACACCCGGGTGCCCGGCGTGGCCGGGCGGGGTGGAGTAGCGGACCGACCCGAACCGGACCGTCTGGTCGTCGCCGACCAGCCGCTCCTCGCCCAGCGCCAGCGCGTAAGGCTCGTCCGGCAGCGGGTGCAGCATCTCCCGCTCGGCGGCCAGCCGGTCCGCCGGGACCGCGGCGGTCTCCCGGTGCACCCGGCCGTTGACCCGGCCGCAGAACTCGCGGCAGGCCTCCTCCAGCTCGGCGAAGCTGCCGTAGGCCGGCAGCAGGTTCGCCTCCGACGGCACCAGGTCGGCCTTGGCGATCTTCACCGTCGCCTCGACCCCGCCCTTGGACTCCGGGGTCGAACGGCACGCACGTCTCCACCTTGCAGCCGTAATGCCGGCCGAGCGCGACCATCTCCGGGTGCCGCACCGGGATCCCCGCGACGTGGTCCATGGTGACGGTCCGCGCGTTGTCGGTCAGCAGGTACGTCGGCGCCGCCGCCGACGGCGCGCAGCGCCTGGTCGATGCACCAGGTCAGCGTGCCGAGCTGCTGGTCCCAGACCGGGATCACCACCCGGAACCGCGACCAGGCCAGCCACGCCGCGAACAGCTGCGTCTTCCGCCCGCCGATCCGCGGCCCGTCGCCCCAGTCCCACTGCAGCCACATCCCCGGCTCGGGGATCCACGGCCGGTAGCGCCTGCGCCGCCCCGCCCGCCAGGCCTCCTTCACCTCCGCGACCGCCCGCCGGGTCGACCGCTCCGACCCCCGGTAGCCCATCGCGGCGAGCTTGCGGTGCGCGACGTCCGCCCGGATCTTCCCCTTGCTCCGGTCGACCAGCTCCTCGACCTTCGGCATGAACGCGTCGATCAGCCGCGGCCGCGACCGTCCTCGCCAGCGGATCCCCGCCAGCATCCCGGACCGCCACGTAACGGGCGACCGTCTTCGCGTCGCACCCGGCCAGCTGCGCCGCCGACCAGGCCGTCCCCGTGAGGTCAAACGCCTCGAAAATCTCCATGATCTCCCTGCCAGACTTGGTCATGGGTCCCTCCGGACACCGATGGGTAAGGCGAATCACCTCAAACCCATCCACACCGGAGGGACCGACAGCATCACGACACGCCGTGAGCCGGCAGAGAACAAGCCAGCCACCCGGACCGTCAATGGCCGCAGGACTGGAGAAACGATGGCCGCGAACCTGGAGCTAACTGACCGCACACCCGGATTTTTTCGTGGCCGCTAGCAGACTGTGATTACTCCTGGGCTACCGCTAATGGCCGTCCTATCGGGCACGCAACGGACACGCTTGACGTTGCTGTGTTGATCTTCTGGGCTGGACCGTGCCCTTTGCCGCAACTGAACCGTTCTGGGCGCGGGGAGAGATTAGCGCGGGAGACTGAATTTAACCACCCGCCATACCCACCCGGCGGCTAATCCACACCTCGTGGACATTGCCGTTCCGCCGTGTCCCTGATGCACCGCTGTATGGCAGCTTGCGCAGTACAGCGAGTACGCGGTCAGCGTGGCCCACGCTTACGCGAACCGTGGTCGTAACATAGTCTGTCCCGCTCCGGTCACTGCGAATGACGAGACCCGAGAAGCCCGCTGCGGCAAGAGCGGCTCTAGCCTGCTCAGTCGCCTCGGCCGGAAGTAATTGGCGCCCCATGGCCTCACCATAAACCCTACGTTGGCCTGAGCGCATCCTCGGAGCGTTTCCGTGTCAGGGTGCCGGGCTAGCCGTTCAGGTAACGAGTTGGGCAATGCGACCTGCGACGACTCTCGTCCGGCCCTAATCGATACACCCCTATTGCATTGGGTCGCCATCGGCGCCCTAGGGTCAACGTAGGGCTGCGACTAGGGCCACCTGAAGCATCAGGTCGATGACTGCTTAAGTGACCAATCGCGACGGGCCGCTCGTCTGCTCAAACCCAGGTCAGCCTAGTGTCGATACCACTATAGGACGTCAGTCACCTTGATTCCACGTGCGTTCTGGTACGGACGTGGCGCGACATATAGGCCTTGCCATTGAGGCCGCAGTCGAGCTAGGGGCGCTTCGGGTCCACTTGAACATGGCCTTTGCTATCAACGGGGAGTCGGACGATTGCTTCGAGCACTTGCCGCTGATCGTCGGGGTAGTCCGTCGACGACGCGTGACGGGCACTTGCGGCGTTCCCATTGCACAGGTTGTGTGCGATCTTGAGGTTCGCGGGGATCGCCGGGCCGCCATCGTCGCGCGGGACAGGATGATGATCAGCTACTGGCGCGAGGGGATGGGGCCACGCTAGAACCTGGTCGATTGGCAGATTGCAGCGGTGACAGATCCATCCGTCGCGTTCACCAACCTTCATCCGGACGGGTTTGCTGGCGTTATGGCTGGACCTCTCAGTTGCGCACATCGGGCAGACAAGACGACCAGTGCGGTTGTCACGATGCGACCGCCAGTCGACCTGGGCACCACAGCTCAGGCATCGCATCGCCTCATCCAGGGAACTGGGCCAGACTCGCCGGAAGGGAGAGTCTCCATCCAGGTCTGGATCATCGACGGTCCATGCAGGCATGCCGCGCTCGCCGCCCGTCCAAGGGTCATATGTCCACGGATCCACGAGTTGAGCTTACGGACCACAAGTCGACTCGGGGCGACGACGAGCGCGAGCTACTTTTCGACGTTCTGGCGAATCAATCCAGAATCACCAGCTTGGAAGGCTGCGGAACGCAAGCTCCTGCGCTGCTGCGGTCCAGGTCAGGGCATATTCACACGTCACCGTCAGCACCCTTGAGGCACCGTCATTGAACCTCCGATCGGGCACGCAACGGGAACGCTCGTACCCGGGTGTGACATAGATACCGCGCTCCGGTGGCTCGAACAATATTTGGGTCTAGCTCAGCAGAGCTGTCACGGTATGCTCATGTTCGGTCACTAGGCTGAGGATTGGCGCCTAAGGCAGTTCTGGTCTTGCGGCTTCGGCTCGTCGGCTGCCATGCAGGTAGCGCGTGAGCTCACGCCGGTATGCGCTGGGCTTGTTTCGCGCCACGTCACTGGCGGTTCTCAGATATGTGGCGTCACTCGGTTTGCGTTGCGTTGCCCGGCGGCCCGTCGTCGGCTGAGCTATTTGAGACGGAGGACCACATGAATAGTCGGTGGCCCACCTAGGTACTTGCCGTCACATATCAAACCTTGGTCGGTAGCCCTGGCGGAATTAGGTGAGGAAATATGCCGCTGCTTGAGAACTCTGTCTTGCGTCGTGCAGTAGACAATGTGGCTATGTGGGGTGACACTGATATCTTCCCGCTCCCTATAGAGAATCACGTGTTTCATGATGTTCCTGACAGGGTGGCCAATTTGCTATCCGAGATAGCTCCCGCCTTTGAGACAACTATAAACACCTTTCCGGTCGGGAGTTATTCGACATTGGCTCCAGTCGGATACATGGGCTTTCGGTGGGCGACTCAGATTGAGCCGGTATGGAATGCATATCTGCTTGCGTGCGTTACCTCGCTGGCGCCGCAGATAGAAGCGAATCGTATCAGCGAAGACTCAGGCAAGGTATTTTCATATCGATTCCGCGAACAGACTCCGGATCAGTCACTATTTGCCATGGATAGCTGGGGTAGATTCCAGGAGACCACCAGAAGGCTAGCCCAGGATCATGCGTACGTTGTTTCGGTTGATATTGGTGACTTCTATGCCAGAGTTTATCACCATCGTCTCGAAAATGCGTTGCGCGCCGTCGATCCGGGCGCGACCAGAACTAACCATATAATGGCCGTTTTGAAAAGACTTTCCAATAACACATCCTATGGCCTGCCAATTGGTGGTCCTGCAGCCCGAATGCTGTCAGAGCTGGTTCTGGACCGCGTCGACCATCTGATCCTCGCTGAACGCGCAATAAATACCTTCTGTAGATACGCCGACGACTACAGATTCTTTGTGGATGACATGCAGGCCGCATACAAAGCCATTGGACTGCTCTCAGAAAAGCTGCTTAGGAATGAAGGGTTGACCCTCCAGAAAAGTAAAACCCGCATAATGAAGTCTGCGGAGTATCTCTCGGTTCTTGACCCTCCGAATCCGCCGCCGGGCAGTGCTGCAGCATTCCTAGGTCTTCATATCCACTACGATCCTTACTCGCCTACGGCAGATGAAGACTATGCGCAGCTCCAGAGCCAGCTAAATCAGTTCGACATATTGAGCTTGTTGCGAGAAGAGTTGATAAAAGGACGAATAGACGCTGCGCTAACTCGAAGACTGGTACAAGCGCTGCGTTACATGGAAGCTGTGCCTCGGCAGCAGGCTGTGCTCTCGCTACTCGAAAACATTGGCACCCTCGCGCCCGTCATACCACAGGTGATGATCGCGATAAGAGACTGCATCGATGACCTAGGGGACGAATTTATAGCGAAAGTTCACGAAGAAATAAGAAAGCTAATACAGGAGCGTCACTATGTTGCGCAAGTTGATTTGAACCTTGCCTTCATGATCCGCGTTTTGGCCGCCCACCGCAGCACCGAGAACGAACTTCTATTGATTCAGATTTATCAATCACCGCACGGATTCGGGAGCGGTCCGGCGCCCAACGTGCAGCGCGACATAATGCTAATACTCGCACGCTGGGGCGTTACGTACTGGTTGAGCGATCAAAAAAACTATATGGGTTCAGCGCATCCTTGGGTGAAGCGCGCCTTTATCGTGGGATCATACTCGCTTGGCGATGAGGGAAAGCATTGGCGCGACGCTAATAGGGCGACCATGTCGGCGTTTGACCTCATACTGCGCGATTGGGTCGCCGGTAAACGGCAACAGGATGCGTCATGGCAGGTTCCTATATGATTACCGTCGATACATTTGTTCGACACAGCTCTGTCTGGACAGAGGTCACTCCAACCCTGGAACAGGTCGTGAGGCACGTTAATAGCCAGCAACTCTCTCTGGGGACGGCAGTGGCGAGTACCGGAGATAGTCAGAGGAATGCGCTCATTGCGGAGACCGCTTTCCTGCTCGCCTCACTTGGGTTTGACGTTGATGACTATCGAAAGCAGGAGATCGAAGCGAAGGCAAGAGAGTTCTTGCTGAAGTTGCCTCGGGGCGAAGCCGCGCGAGCGTCGTTGACTCAAGATGAGTGGAAAGAAGTCGCGCTGCTGGCTAGGGTTACGCGGTGGTATACCTCGCGAAGTCCAGAGGCGCAATTCTCGCCAAGAATTTCAGGATGCGGAGTTGTCGACTCTGCTATCGGCGATGTACTGACCGGTGATGAGCTTATTGAGATCAAGACCGTTACGCGGCCATTCCGATCTCTAGATTTGCGTCAGGCTCTGACCTATGCGGCGATGCTCTACGCCGCAGATTCGCCTGTCAGTGCGATCACGTTGCTAAACCCTCGTCGTGCCCGATATGTAACGATGCCGATTGGTGCCATCGCGACAATGGCGCGGGGCGATTCGGGGGTGGAGATGCTGCAAGAGTTGATGGGGTGGATGACTGGTTTGCAGGTCTCGGCCTAGAGCGATTTGTCTGTCATGGAACTTGTGGAGACGCCCCAACGCTGTTGCGCAGCCTGGCGGGTGACGCCGAGGCGCGTACCGATCTCGGCCCGGGAGTAGCCGACGGTTCGCAGGCCGTTGACGGCTTGCTGGATGGCGTCGTTGATGTCGTCGGCCAGGCTGATCAGGTGGGTGAGTGATTCGATGTCGCCGGTTGCGATGCGTCGACTGTAGGCGCGCAGGATGCGGCGGGCGAAGGCGGCGTACTCGGAGTTCTCGGTGACCGGGCGTCGGCGTTTTGGTGTCAAGGCGTCATTGACAGTGTTTTCAGCGGGACGAAGACGGGCTTGTTCGTGGCTGGGCTGACCGTTGCTGGCGGTCATGGCGTCTCCTGGCCTCGTGGCGTCCCGCCTGGTGGGCTTCACCCGATAGGCGCGATCACCGCCTGGAGCGTGAGCTGTCAAGGGCCTGGTCCCGAAGGGACTTCCAAGATGCTTCGGCCGAGAGCAACCCCGGCCAACGTCACATTGCGCTGATACAGGAGCGGCGCGGCCGAAGGATCTTGGAACCCTTGACGGGTCGCGCGGAAGGCTGATACTTCCGCGCCGGGTGAAGGCCACCCCGCCCCGCATCGTCGGCACGAGCGATGCCGGCCGCGCCGCCGATCGCAAGCCAAGGGCAGATGCCGATGAAGCTGTCTGCGGTCAGCGGCTCGCTGATGCGTGGCCGACGCGCGTCCGGCCGGGGCCGAAGGCCAGAGGCCGGGCGTTGGTGTCGGCCTGCGGCGCGCTTGCGCGCCGCCTTGATTTCACATACAGCCTAATTCGGCAACGACGTAGCTAGGATGTGCGCTAGAAGCAGTAGGAGAGGTTCTGACTACCTGGGCGTGAACGAGTCGCCACGAGGTCGAAGTGGTCATCTGCCCAAGTCAAGGCTTGGACCTGGTCATCAAAGGCTGTTATCGATCGAGGCAGCTGCTGCACTTTGTTGCTGCAATAGTTGAAGCTCAAGTTTCAAGCATCTCACAGCTAGAACCACATTTTAGGGCGAATCCGGTTGAGAAATTCCGTCAAGCTGCCATTCTGGCGCTTGAAGCAGTCGGCAAGATTATCTACATCAGGAATTGAGACGTGTTCTTCTGACTCATAAAATCGGCGGTTTCGACTTCGCCTAAAATGAAATACGGGCAGCTCAATAGTCCCCGGCACAGGGAGTGCCACGAGGCATTCATCTTCACCTTTGATGGCTTCGCATATGTACCAAGTTCCGTGAATAATGAAGTTTCTGCGATCTCGAAGGGGCCGTAGTTTTGCAAATTCATCCCGTATAGCCTCAAGGTCCCGAATTGCCGCCTGATATTCGGCGTTTCCTTCCGCTAGCGCTTCAAGTGAAACCTTAAAGATAGCCACTATGCTATTCGTGAGCCAATCTAGCGACTGCCCCTCGAAGACTACGCCTAGCGCTTCGTCCATGCTTGCGTAACTTCTAAGCGTCTCTCTTAGTATTTTTTCCGTATTAGCACTTTCTGATGCTACTCGGCCGATCGCGCGATACAGGTTGTTGATATCCTGATCCGTTGGCTCATAGGGCATGGCGCATACTTTGACACAGCGTTTTTTCGGTTGCAAGGGATTTATTGACTTGCGGCCGTAGACCCGTATCCGCTGGGCGCTCGACTTTCGCAGTTACGCGGCGGTGGTTTCCCAGGCCAGGCGGATGGTGCGGATTTCTTCGGGTGTCGGCTGGTCAGGGCGAGTTGACTTAAATCTGGCGGCGATGAGGACGCGGCGGAGCTTGGCGGTCATGTCGGACGTGGACGGCGTGGTTTTGGTCGTGTACCAGGGAGCCCGGCTGCGGCGGTCCTCGATGTCGGCGGGGTCGTGGCCGGCGGTGGCGTACCAGAGCACGGCGAGGGCCTGGCAGGCGAGCTGGAACGGGATGGTGCGGCGGACCGCGTTCGCGGTGCGGTTGCGGGCCTGCCCGGTGCCGAATTCCTGTTTCGCGTCCTCGATCGCGACTTCGATGCTCCACCTCGCGGCATATCTTTCGATTACCTGGACGGGAGCTGCCCGCAGGTCGGTGGTGACCAGGGCGAGGTCGAAGCCGGACGCGGACTTGTCACGGAGCAGCACGACCTGGACGTGGCGGGTACCGAAGACGGAGTACCACAGGCAGGTCAGCGCGGCGGCCTGCACGGTCTCGGTCTTGCCGTAGCGGGTGACGGTGACCTGCGTGAATACGGCGGCCGCAGCGATTTTAGCCAGCGACGGGAGCCGGCCGCCGCGGACGCGGGGCCGTCCTGGCTTCCCGGTGCGCTCCGGCGGGAGCCCGTGCAGGGCGGCGTCCTTCCGCAGCCGGGTCGTCCAGGTGACCTTCTTCCCCAGCTGCCTCAGCTCCTCCCCGGCATAGGCGGAATCAGCGACGGCATGCAGGTCACGGCCGGGCAGCGCGTCCGCGAGCGACTGGGTCATGCGGCGGGCCAGCCACAGCCGGGACGCGGACATGGTGCCCTTGACCACGAGTTTCGCCATGACCGGCAGCGCGACGGGCCGGGTGCGGAACGGCAGCCTGACGATGACCGCGAGCACGACCCAGTTGTTTCCCTTCCCGGTCTTGTGCCTGCCCTGCGCGGAACCGTCATGAAACCACGACACCGCCCAGATTTTCTTTCCCCGCCTTTTGAGCAGGGTGTCATCGATCGCGATCAGGACGGGCTCCCCGGCCGGGACCAGCAGCGCCACCACGAGCTTCGCGACGGCCAGGCCCAGGTCATCGGGGCTCCACCGGGCGCGGGAGAAGAACCAGTGCGCCCGGTCATGCGGCCACAGCCGGGCAAGCCCAGCGCCGGCCAGCATCCCGCAGACCGTCCGTTTCCCGGGCTGAGCCAGGAAACCGCAGGCCAGCATGGTGAACGTGCGGAACGAAGGCGCGGTGAACAGCGGCGCGAACGTAGCGAGCAGCGTCATCAGGGACGCGGGAACCTGTAGCGTGGCATCCGGGAGCATCAGCGGGATTCCGTTTCAACGGCGGTGTCATAAGCACCGCTGATGCTCCCTTCCTCACGCCCGCACCCGAAGCATCCACGCATCACACCAGGTGACGCTGCGTGTCTTATCCGCCCCAGATGCCGCAGCCTGCCGCGGCCTGCCGTGAGCCGCCGCTAACTCCTGGTTGTCATCGCCGATGGCCTGCCCGCAACTGCGATCAGCCGTTCACCCCGCAGATTTCCTCAGGCCAAAACTGCGAAAGTCGAGTGGGCGAAGACCGTTCAAATATCGTGCTCTCGGTTTGATCATTCGCCGATGGGCATTGGGATACAGCCGAGCCTCGGTCCGCGCGGGATGGACGCGTCCTGGTTTGTCGTGCATCTGGATGTGCGCTACCGGGTGGCAGGCGTTACCTTCTGGGGGTGGCTGATGAGGCGGTGGACGGGCGTAGCCGGTGGCGGACGTTCGGTGAGCGGACGATCTATGACAATCGAGTGGGTCTGGCTGGGCCAGGTTGACGTGGAGATGCCGAGCAGGGAGCGGTTCTGGCATCACGTGGTGCGGTTGCACCGGGCTGCGGTGATGGTGCTGGTTGATGACCGGGATCGGGTGCTGATGATGTGGCGGCACCGGTTCGTGCAGGACCGGTGGGGGTGGGAACTGCCGGGCGGGCTGATCGATGAGGGCGAGGAGCCGGAAGCAGACGGCAGTCCGCGAACTGGAAGAGGAGACCGGCTACCGGGCCGGTCGGGTTGAGCATCTGGTGACGTATCAGCCGATGGTCGGCATGGTTGACTCGGAGCATGCGGTGTTCATCGGCCGTGATCCGGTGAAGGTCGGCGAGCCGGTTGAGCAGAGTGAGGCTGACCGGATCGAGTGGGTGCCGCTGGCGTCGGTGCCGGAGCTGATCGGTTCGGGGAAGATCTGGAACTCCGGGGTGCTGATCGGCTTGCTGGGGGCTGCTGGCTCCGCAGCGTTAGGCGGCCTGGCCGATTCTGCGGGTGAGGTTGTTGATGCGGCGGCGCTGGCGGACTGAGCCGGCGAGCTTGGCAAGCTGGGTGGCGCGGCCGAGCTGGTGGCGGGCCTCGTCGCGTTCGCCGGTGGCGTGCAGGGCGGCGGCGAGGTCGCAGCGCAGTCCGGCTTCGGCGCGGGTGAAGGTGCCGTCCATGCCGGTGAGCGCGACGCGCAGGTCGGTGATGGTGGCGGCGTCGCCGAACTGGACCAGGCAGTTGCCTCGCCAGCGGGCCAGGTGCGCGTCGTTGAGCGCGAGGTAAGGCAGGGCGTCGGCTGATCTCGGGCTGATCCAGGTGACTGGCGGCCTGGTCGAGCGCGATTCGGCAGGCGTCCTGATCCTTGACGGCAGCGGCCATCTCGGCTTCGGCGGCGCTGAGCCAGGCAGCGGATCAGGGCGGGCACGCGGTGGCGGGCCTGGTCGTGGACGGCGCGGACCTTGTCGAGAGCCTGGCCGGACTGGCCGAGGTCGAGCAGGACGTAGGCCTGCTCCCCGGCGGCGAAGGCCAGGAGCGGGCCGTTTTCGGCTTCGCGGGCGGCGGCGGTCGCGAGCTCGAACCGGTGCCACGCCGCGGTGAGGTTGCCCATGTCGATCGCCTGCCATCCGGCGAGTGCTGCCGCGTCGGCCAGGACCAGGGCGAGCCCCTGGCGGATGGCCGAGCTTGAGGAGTGGTGCAGGCTGGCGTCCAGGTGGGCGATGTGGGCGTCGAGCTTGTCGGCGACGGCGGGGGCGCCGAGCCTGCGGTCCAGCAGGCGGATCGCGTCGGTTTCCTGTTGCAGGACGGCGACGATGGTGTTGTCGAGATAGCGGGAGCTGGTGACCTTGCGCAGCAGGTCGTCATCGTCGCCTTCGCTAAGTGCGGGGCCGACTGGTGGTGGCGGAGTGATCTGGGCGGGGCGAATGCCGAGCCACATGCGGGCGAAGTCGGGCATGCCCAGGCCGTCCGCGATGCGGATCATGAGCGCAAGCTTGATCACGTCCTGCTTGCCGCGCGTGATCATGCTGACCCGGTTCGGGGACAGACCGGTGGCGTCGCAGATCCGGGCCTGGATGATGCCATGTTCATCTAGCAGCCGGAAAAGCGCCCCGAAGTCGGCTGCTTCGAGCGCGTTCTTGACTTCCGGCCTTGCCCAGAATGCATGCGGTAATGCCGCTGGGTCGGCTGCTCGTCTTTGCATCTTCGCCCTTGCCACTGCGGTCAATGTTACGGACTGCCGTCGCTGGCGCTGACCGCTTCCGTCGGGAGCGGGTTACCAGCGTGGTAACTCTTCCTGGTATCGGATTCGCATTGCTGCGGGCCGATTCTGGAACCATGAGTCAATGTAGTGCCGCGACGCCTCATCGGTGTGACACGTGCCGTGGACGTGGGTGGAAGCTGCGCCGCAGCCGCCGGACGCTGGCGCTCGGCACGCTCACACGCGGGTCTGCTGAGCCGGTGAGAGCGACCTGTGAGGACTGCGACGGCAGCGGCGATGCAGACTGACGAAATCACCGTGCCGATCGTATGTTTTCCCGGCCGGGCAGCATCCGTGAAACTGGCGCGATCGTACATACGCGGACTGCTTGGCGCGGACTGGCTCGGCCTGGATGACGTGCTGCTGCTATTCAGCGAAATCGCGTCAAATGCTGTCCGGCACACGGCATCGGGAAATGACGGCACTTTCCGCGTGACGGTGCGGATGAACGGACCGACTGTCCGGGTCGAGGTCGGCGACGATGGCGGGTCCAGCTCACCGGAAGTCACCGACACCGGCAGCGACGCCGAAGGGCTGACGGGCGGGCGCGGGCTGCGGATCGTGGATGTGCTCGCCGACTCGTGGGGCCACGATGGCGACGAGCTGGGCCGGGTGGTGTGGTTCGAGGTCACGAGCAAGCCCGATCAGTGACGGCCTGTGCCGGGGCGGGCCTGTTGCTCGGTTATCTGACCAAGTACCTGACGAAGCAGCTCGGCCACTGCCACCAGACCGGCACCGACCGGCAAGCCGACCACGCCGACCGGCTCGCCGATGCGCTCCGCTACGAACAGTGCTCCCCCACCTGCGCGAACTGGCTCCGCTACGGCGTCACCCCCAAGAACCCGCGCGAAGGCCTGCGACCGGGGCGTTGTACCGGCAAAGCCCACCGCCGCGAATACCTCGGCTATGCCGGTCGGCGTGTGCTGGTCTCCCGCAAATGGTCTGGCAAGACACTCGCCGACCACCGGGCCGACCGCAGAGCTGGCTCCTGGCAACCCTCGGCATCTCCGAGCCGGACCCGGCCCGCTTCGCCTGGCAGCTCGTCTCCCCCGGCGACATCGACCACATGCCCCAGGCTCAACGGCTCCTGCATGTCGTCGCCGACCGGCAGCGCTGGCACACCGACCTAGCCGAAGCACGCGCCAGAGCAGGCGGACCACCAGGCCCCGATCTTTCGGCAACTGGGCGGGCCGCGTGATGAGCCAAGCCAACCGACCACCTGAACGGCTCCTGACAGTGTCCGAAGCCGCCGAGATCCTGAGCACCAGCGAACGATTCCCCCGGCGGCTCATCGAAGAACGCCGCATCCGCTTCGTCCGGGTCGGACGCCACGTCCGCATCCCCGAATCCGCACTCCGCGACTACATCGCGGCCGGGCTCGTCGAGCCCATCACCACCAGGAAAAGAAAGGTTGCCTGATGCCCAACAACAAAGGACGAAGACGGAGGTTCGGCGCGCTCCGCAAGCTGCCGTCCGGCCAGTGGCAAGCCCGCTACAAAGGCCCGGACGGCATCATGTACGCCGCCGACAACACCTTCCCCACCCAGACCGACGCCGAAGTCTGGCTCACCATCAAGGAAGCCGAGATCATCGGCGGCGACTGGATCAACCCTGACGGCGGCAAGATCCTACTCAGCACCTACGCGGCCGACTGGATCACCGAACGCCCCGGCCTGCGCCCCAAGACGATCAAGCTCTACCGCTACCTGCTCCGCTGCCACCTGGAACCAACCCTCGGCGACAAGACCATCGCCGAGATCAAGGAAGGCAACGTCCGCCGCTGGCGCAAGAAACTGCTCGACAACGGCACGAGCGAAAGTCACCACCGCCAAGGCCTACCGGCTGCTCAAAGCCATACTCAACACCGCTGCCGACGACGGATTAATCCGCCGCAACCCGTGCCGGATCAAAGGCGCTTCGGGCGAAGAGTCGCCGGAACGTCCAGTCCTGTCGATTGCCCAGGTCTACGCCTTGGCCGACGCCATCGACCAGCGCTATCGGGCCTTCGTCCTCCTGGCGGCGTTCGCCAGCCTGCGTTGGGCCGAGCTGGCCGGCCTGCACCGCCGCGACATCGACCTGGTAAACCTCACGATCCGCGTCGAGCGACAGCTCACCGAGACCGAGGACGGTACGCCAACTTTCGGCAAGCCCAAGTCCAAGGCCGGAGTACGCACGGTCTCATTCCCGCGCATCATGCTGACGGAGGTACGCGAGCACCTGGCTTCGCACGTCGGCAAGGACGACGATGCGCTCGTGTTCGCGAGCCCATCCGGCCAGAAGTTGAACTACAGCAATTTCCACGACCGGTTCTGGGCCAAGGCCGTAGCCAAGGAAGGCCCGGGAGGCGTGCACTTCCACGACCTGCGCCACGCCGGAAACTCACTGACCGCCAACGCGGGCGCGAACCTCCGCGAACTGATGGAGCGCATGGGCCACTCCACGACCAGGGCCGCGCTCATCTACCTGCACTCCACCGACGAACGCCAGCGCACGATCGCTGACCTGATCGACAAGCGAGCCCGCACAGAGCTGCGCAAGATCAAGAAACCAGCCAAGCCCAGAACTCAATCTGGCACGGAAGTGGCACGCCGACGCGGGCAAGCGTCCTAGCGACCAACTGGGAATCTCCCGAAACCTGGCCTGACCTGGGCCGATATATGAGCGCCCCGACCGCGACTCGAACGCGGGACCTACTGCTTAGGAGGCAGTCGCTCTATCCACTGAGCTATCGGGGCGTGCCCGCGATGAACGCAGGCGCGCACAAGCCTACCGGGTCGCGCGAGACTTGGCGTATATCGCATTCGCTTCACTGCCCGGCCCGGATGGCGTCAGCCAGGCGATCAAGTAGCTGCGCCGCCGCAACGACCTTGCGACGCTGACGAGCTGGCAGGCCGGTCAGTGCAGCCACGATGGCGTCGATGCGGCGCTGCTGGGCGGCGCGCATCAGTGTCTCGCCGCTGGTGGTCGCGGCTATCGTCACTGAGCGGCCGTCGGTGAGGTGAGGCAGTCGCTCGGCGAGGCCCTCGGCGATGAGGCCGTCCACGATCCTGGTCATGGTTGGCCCAGCGACCCCTTCGGCGGCGGCCAACTCCCCCAGCGTCCTTGAGCCGCCGAAGACCAGCATGGACAGCGCCGACAGCCTGGCGCGCGGCAGGCCCGCGAGCCGGTCGACGGCAGCCAGGCTGCGCAGCAGGTGAATCGCGCCGGAGTTGAGCGCGGACGCCGTACGCGCGGCATCGTCAGTCGGTTCAGCGCGATCAACCTTGTCCTCGACCTCCACAACTGTATAGTTTAGCTACTAATAATAGATAGCTATACTACGAATCTTGCAGTCAGACGGGTGACCGGCAGGGCCGGCTACCGGACAGGAAGGTGCCGCTTGGTGGAGTTGCATCAGGTCGCCCAGCATGCGGATGACCTTGACCGGGCCGTGAACTTCTACACCGATGTGCTCGGCGGTGAGCTGATCTCCAGGTTCGACCCGCCTGGGCTGGCTTTCGTCGGGTTGGGCGATGTCCGGCTGCTGCTTGAGCAAGCCGCGCCGCCCGCGCTCATCTACCTGCGGGTGGCCGACGTCAAAGAGCGCACCGAGCAGTTGCGCGGTCAGGGAGTCACCATCGATAGCGAGCCGCACCGGATCTTCGTGGACGCCGACGGCGTGTTCGGCGAGAAGGGCTGGGAGGAGTGGATGTCTTTCATCCGCGACAGCGAGGGCAATCTCGTCGGCCTTGCGAGTCGCCACGCCCCGGCGAGCTAACCGGTCGCGCTCCCTTGCTTGCTCACTTCCACCGATGGCCGGCTCGCCGGCAGGCCTGATCCGGGGATCGGGCGGTGGGTCCGCGTGCGCACCGCTGTGCCGTTGGTGCTGCTGACATGACACCAACGGCACAGCGGTGCGATCAGCTTGCCCGGCTTCTAGGGGTCGACGGGCGCGAACTCGGCGGGACACGAACTCCGGGTCCGGCTCCCGGTTCTTGGAGGAGCACTTTGGTGTGCCTGGAGGAGGATTTCCGGGTGAAGGAGACTTGAGCCCGGGCTATCACACGAAAAGCCTCCAGAACCCGAAACCGCTCCTCCAGGCACCCGACAAGCCTCCAGGCACCTCATAGACCCCGACCAACGCGGCTAAGGGAGGTCGAAGGGGAGCTTGAGGCCGTCTAGCGGCCGCGCCACACCCGCAGGAACGCTCATCGGGCAGGCTCTCGATGATCGACATCAGCAGATTGCGCATCTTGGCCAGATTTTCCGCGAAGACGGTCATGACCTCTTCGTGGGTGACGCCCTCGCCCTCGTCGACACCCGCGTCCGTGTCGGTGACCAGGCACAGCGGCGTGTAGCACAGCGCGAGTTCGCGGGCCAGGACGGCCTCGGGATGGCCGGTCATGCCGACGATCGGTCCAGCCCTGGGCGGCGTACCAGCGGGACTCGGCCCGAGTGGAGAAACGGGGTCCCTCGATCACCACGAGCGTGCCCGAGGTGACCGGGCCCCAGCCGGCCGACAAGCCGGTCTCCACCGCGATGGAACGCCCCGCCGGGCAGTACGGGTCGGCGAACGCCACGTGGACCGCGCCGCCCTCGGAGTAGTACGTCTGCTGCCTGCCGATGGTCCGGTCCACGAGCTGGTCGGGGATGACCAGCGTGCCCGCGCCGAGCGCCGGCTTCAGGGAGCCGACCGCGCTCGGGGCCAGGACCTGGCGGACGCCGAGCGAGCGCAGCGCCCACAGGTTGGCCAGATACGGGATCTTGTGGGGCGGGTAGCGGTGATCCCGGCCGTGCCGAGGCAGGAAAGCGACAGCGCGCCCGGCGATGTTGCCGATCGTGATCGGCATCGCTCGGCGGGCCGTACGGGGTCTCGACCTGCACTTCCCGCGCGTCATCAAGAAACTCGTAGAACCCTGATCCCCCGATGACGCCGATGCTCGCCCGCGCCCCGCTGGCCGGCTCCGCCACGGGATCAGGCTACTTTCGAGCCGGATGACCCGGCCCCGACCGCACCTTCCCCCGACTTGGCATCCTGACGACCCTTCGCCGACGCCGCCCGAGCCAGAATCCGCCCCGAACTAGACCCGACGAGCCAGACCCCGAACCCGACGAGCCAGAACAGAGCCAGAGCCAGATCCGGACTCAGACGACGACCCCGACTTGGCCCCGGACTCAGACCTACTCTCGGCACCGCCTGAACCGCCGTCCGACGGACCCGGCAGAGCCCTCGGCGCCGTCGCCGCTTCCCGTTAGCGGCAGCACCAGCGGGGACGTTGCCGTTCCGGCTGTCGGTCCTGTAGAAGCCCGACCCCTTGAACACGATGCCCACCGGGGAGAACACCTTGCGCAGCTTGCCGCCGCAGGCGGCACACGTCGTCAGCGGGTCATCGCTGAACCGCTGCACGACCTCAAGCCGGTCCCCGCACTCAGTGCAGGCGTACTCGTACGTCGGCACGTGTCCTCCCAATCAATACGTTCGCACTCCGCGCGCGTGCGTTAGCACTCTGCGCCGTCAACTGCTAAATGGTAGCAACGGCTAGGCGAGCCTGGTGATTCCTCGCATTGGTTGTGCAACCGCACGGACCCGCTGGTCATGCGCCCCAGCCGGGACGGAGTCCAGCAACTCCCCTTCATACAGCAGCGCGACGGTCGGCACCTGGCGGGCCGACCCTGGCCAGCGCCCGGTCATAACTGCCGCCGCCGCGGCCGAGCCGGTAGCCGTCGCGGCCCACCGCCAGCGCGGGAACGATCACGAAATCGGCGCTGGAGATCGCCGTCACGCCGCGCAGCGGCTCGGTCGGCTGCAGCAGCCCGCGCGGACCCGGCCGCGAGCGAGTCCGGTCCTTCGTACGACGCCCAGTCCAGGTCAGTTGTCTTCGCGCAGCACGGGCAGCAGGAAGTAACTGCCGCGCTTCCACAGTGCGTAGATCAGGGCGCGGGTCGACGGCTCGGAGCCTACCGAGACGTAAGCGGCGATCGTGCCTGCCATCCCGACTTCCGGCAGGGCGAGCAGCAGATTCAGCAGGGCGGTCCCGGCCACGTTCCGTTCAGCTTGCGGCAATTTCGAACAGCTTGCCAAGACTTGCTCGCGTACCAAAGACTTACGTTCAGTCAAGCTCTCCTGGGGCATATCCCGACCAGGCTTGCTAACTCCAGTTAGCGACGCGGCGTGATCACTTTCTGCCATGCCGTGCACGAGGCCCTCCATCAAGCTAGTTAGGGTTCTTAGCATGGCTCACTCAGGCACGGTCACTAAAGCGGTAATTCCCGTCGCGGGTCTTGGCACCAGGTTCCTGCCCGCGACCAAGGTAACCCCGAAAGTCATGATGCCTGTCGTTGACAAGCCGGCGATTCAGTACGTGGTCGAGGAAGCGGTCAGCGCCGGGCTCGAGGACGTGCTCCTGATCACCGGCGAGGGCCAGCAATCCATCGCCGATCACTTCAATCGAGCGTACGACCTCGAGGCCAGGCTTACCGCGCGCGGCAACCAGAAGGCGCTCGCGCAGGTCTCGGAGCCGAGCGAGCTGGCCACGGTGAGCTATGTGCGCCAGGACTCGCCGCGCGGGCTCGGGCACGCGGTGCTCTGCGCCGCCGACCACGTCGGCGACGAGCCGTTCGCGGTCATGCTCGGCGATGACCTGATCGACGACCGGGACGACCTGCTCGCCCGGATGATCGCGGCCAGGCAGCTCTACGGCGGCAGCATCGTCGCCCTGATGGAGGTGCCGCCCGACCAGATCTCCGCCTACGGCTGCGCGGCGTTCAAGCCGACGGACGACCCCGAGATCGTCGCGATGACCGACCTGATCGAAAAGCCTGACCCGAGCGAGGCGCCGTCCAACTGGATCGTGATCGGCCGCTACGTATGCGACCCGGCGATCTTCCCGGTGCTGCGGCATACGCCAGCCGGGCCGCGGCGGCGAGATCCAGCTCACCGACGCGCTGCGGACTCTCGCGGTCGCCGACCGGGACACCTGCGCCGACGGCGGGGGCGTGCACGGGGTACTGTTCCGTGGGCGCCGGTACGATACCGGGAACAAGCAGGACTTCCTTCGGACCACGGTCCAGTTCGCGTGCGCGCAGGCCCGACCTGGCGCCTGAGTTCGTACCCTGGCTCCGCGAGTACCTGGACACGCTGCCTTAGAGGCGGCGCTGCCGGGCGAGCAGGCGGCGGCGACGCAGATGACTTCCATGCAGTCGGTCGACAGCTATCTCGCGCGAGATCATCGAAGCGCTCGCGCCGCTGCCGGCCGCGGACATCCCGACTCACCGACGCCGACGGCACGGTGCTCGCCGCCGACGTGACGGCCGCCTGGCCGCTGCCCGGCTTCGATAACTCGGCGATGGACGGATACGCGGTGAACGCCGCCGATGTCGCCTCGGCGAGCAAGGACCACCCGGCCCGACTGCCCGTCGACGCCGGAAGTCGCCGCAGGCGACACGCCCAGCCACACGCTGACGCCCGGCCAAGCGATCAAGATCATGACCGGCGCGCTGCTGCCGGCGGGCGCGGACGCCGTCATCCCGGTCGAGTGGACCGACGGCGGCACCGAGACTGTCACGATCACGCAGTCCGCCGAGAAGGGCCACGCGGTCAGGCGCGACCGGCGACGACGCCAGGCCTGGGCGACCTGCTGCTGCCCGCCGGCACCAGGCTCGGCCCGGCCCAGATCGGCGTGCTCGCCGCCGCCGGTCATGGCGCCATCCTGGCCCGCCGCCGCCCGCGCGTGACCGTGATCTCCACCGGGAACGAGCTCGCCGAGCCAGGCTCGCCCCTGGTACCCGGCCTGATCTGGGACTCCAACAGCTACATGCTCGCCGCCGCGGCCAGGCAGGCGGGCTGCGAGGTCATCAGGCACGCCGTCGTCCGCGACGACCCGGCCGCCGTGCTCGCCGCGATCGAGCTGGCGGCCGCGACCGCCGACCTGCTGATCACCAGCGGCGGCGTGAGCATGGGCGGCGAGCACGACGTCGTCAAGGCGGCCCTGACGATGCTCGGCTCGGTCAAGTTCCGCAAGGTGGCGATGCAGCCAGGAATGCCGCAGGGATTCGGGCTGCTCGGCTCCCCGCCCGCGTCCCGATCTTCACCCTGCCTGGGAACCCTGTCTCCGCGCTGGTGTCGTTCCGCGTGTTCGTCGCCCCCGCTGTCCGTGCCCTCCAAGACCTTCCGGCTGAAATTATCCCGCTCGGCCAGGCCGAAGCTCTCTGGGCCTATCACCTCACCGGCTGGACGGCGGTCGTTCCTGCGCGGAATCCATGACCGGCAAGCCGGCGTCGTCGAGCCGCTCACTGGCCAGGGCTCGCATCAGATCGCGTCGGCGGCCAGGGCCAACGTGCTGATCGTCATTCCTGAGCAGGAGACCTCGCTGCCCGCTGGCGCTCCCGTCGACATCCTGGACCTGCCGTGAGCGAGCTCACGCACCTGGACGCGGCCGGCCAGGCCCGGATGGTGGACGTCAGCGGCAAGGACATCACCGCGCGGACGGCGACGGCGAGCGGGCGAGTGCTGCTGTCCGGCGCCGCTGTCGCCGCGCTCCGCGACGGCAGCGTCCCCAAGGGCGACGCGCTCGCCGTGACCAGGATCGCCGCGATCCAGGGCACCAAGAAGACGCCCGAACTGGTCCCGCTGTGCCATCCGATCGGGCTGCACGGCGTCGTCGTCGACCTGACGGTCGACGACGACGGCGTCTGCATCCAGGTCACCACCCGCACCGCCGACCGGACCGGCGTCGAGATGGAAGCCCTGACGGGTGTCGTGGTGGGCGGGCTGGCGCTCATCGACATGATCAAGGCCATCGACCCGGCGGCTGTCATCACTGACGTCAAGGTCCTCGAGAAGACCGGCGGCAAGACCGGGCACTGGCGGCGGCCATGACCGGCGGTTCCGCGCAGCCCAGTGCCGCAAACCGCCGTGCGCTCGCGATCACCGTCTCCAACCGGGCATCGGCGGGGATCTACGCCGACAAGTCGGGGCCGGTCCTGGCCGAATTGCTGCGAGCCGCCGGATTCGACACCAGCGGCCCGGTCGTGATCGCGGACGGCCCGCCGGTCGAGGCCGCGCTGCGCGAAGCCGTCGAGGCGGGCTATGACCTCGTGGTCACGACCGGCGGCACCGGCCTGACGCCCAACGACCTGACGCCCGAGATGACCCGGGTGCTGATCGACAGGGAGATCCCCGGCATCGGCGAGGCGATCAGGGCGGCCGGCGTCAGCGGCGGGTATCCCCTCGGCCATGCTGTCCCGCGGCGTCGCCGGGCTGGCCGGAGCGACGCTGATCGTGAATCTCCCCGGATCGACTGGCGGAGTACGCGACGGGATGGCCGTGCTGCAATCCGTTCTTGAACATGCCCTTGATCAGGCCGGCGGAGGCGACCATCCGCGTTCGGGGGCCTGACCGGATGGCGCACATGCGAGGGAAAGCGCGATGATAGTGGGATGGCATACGCTCGCGGCTGGCCGGTAACCCTTACCGAGCCGAACCTGCTCGGAAAACCGGTCGCGCTGCGGCCGCTGCACACCAGGGACGCGTCGGCCTGGCGGCAGACCCGCGTGCGCAACGCCGACTGGCTGCGGCCCTGGGAGCCGACCAACCCGGAGACGCCGCTGTACCAGTCGAGCCTTGGCCCGTACCTGGCCATGGTGCGCACGATGCGCAAGGAAGCGCAGGCAGGGCGTGACGCTGCCGTGGGTGATGACGTACGGGGGAAGTTCGCCGGGCAGATCACGGTCGGCAACATCATCTGGGGCTCCGCCAGGACGGCGTCGGTCGGCTACTGGGTCGACAGCAGTTCGCCGGGCTCGGGGTCACTCCGACGGCGCTGGCGATGGCGCTTGACCACTGCTTCAGCATGGTCGGGCTGCACAGGATCGAGGCGACGATCCGCCCGGAGAATAGGGCGAGCCGCCGGGTCGTCGAGAAGCTCGGGTTCCATGAGGAGGGCGTCAGGCGCCGTTCCTTGCACGTCGACGGTGCCTGGCGCGACCACATCTGCTACGCGATGACGGCCGAGGAGGCGGTGTCCGGCCTGCTGCCTCGCTGGCGCAGCGCCGTCCGGGCGTCCAGGCAGCGGATCAGCTGAGCGATGGCCCGGCCGTTCACGTTTGGCCGCCAAATGGCAGGCTAGGGTAACGAGCCGGCAACATCTTGGCTGAATTCTTGCGGAGGGTCGACTGATCTCGCGACACACCGGCCGACGTGCTCGTGAATTCCCATGCGGACCTTTACGGTGCGTGACGTGACCGGGTGCAGTTCCGCCTCCGGCTGGCACCAAGGACGCCAGCCAGCCAGGTTCGCGCATGGGCACGGGGGTCTCGTATGAGCGATTCGATTCTGTACCTAGCCATCGTGGCTATCTGGGCCGGATTCCTGATCCCGGCCTGGGTTCGTCGTCCGCACGCTGCGCGCGCGGACGACGAGGCCGGGCTTCCTGAGTACGAGGCCGATGACGGGTACGTGGCGGGTGCCGGGTACGTCGCGGAGGCCGGGGCGCCGGTTTCGGGGGATGCTCCGGTCGGCGCGGCCAATCCGCAGTACGGTTCTGGCTCCGGCTCCGGTGACACCGGGAATTCATCGTCCTATATAGGCGCAGATGCGCCCGTCAATGTGCACAACGGGAATTCGGAGTACCGTGACGATGTGCACACGCACAACTACGGCCACCCGGATGAGCGAGCGGTGTCATCCGGTGCGCAGGCGGGGCCACACGATGCGCGGGCCGGGTCCGTCGATGAGCGGCCGGGCTCGGGCTCGGTCGATGCGCGGGCGGCGTCTTCCCACGCGCGGGTGGGCTCGGGTGAGCGCGGGCCGTCGCAGAGCCGCGGGCAGATGATGCGTGCCCGCCGCCGGATGCTGAGCATCTTGGCAAGCCTGGTGCTCATCACGGGCCTGTTCGTGATGGCGGGCCTGGTGCAGTGGTGGATCTGCGTCCCGCCCATCGCCATGCTCGTCCTGTACGTCCTGCTGCTCCGCGAGATCGCGATGGCCGACGCTGAACTCGCGGCCAAGAAGCGCGCCTGGGAGGCCAGGCAGGCCGAGGCCGCCAGGGCGGAGGCAGCCCAGGCCGAGGAGGCCAGCGCCCAGTCCGGCTGGAAGCGCTCGCACCTGGTCTGGGAGTCCGAGCAGGATCAGCAGGGCGCCCAGATCATCGACATCTCCAGCCGCGTCGGAGACCAGTTGTACGACCAGTACGCGGACGCGGCCGTTCGAGCGGTGGGCGACTAGGTTCCCGGGCCGGCTCCTGCGCGGGGCCGCTCCAGCGTGGGCGGGCTCCTGCGCGGGTCGGCTCCCTGCCCGCGCGGGCCGCCGGGGACCTTCTCATGACTTAGAAGTGCGCAAATCGCGCATTTGACCCAGTTTGGCGTTCTTGAGCGGCTGCCCCGTATGGTTTCCCGGGTCTGGCCGCTGAGCGGCCGGAAGCCCGACAACATCGATGCGGGAATCGACACCCAATTTCCAACATGGGTGCGCGCATTCATGCGCGCGCGCCTGCGTCCGCGCAGCTCACTGTCGTCACGTTTGGCACTGTCGCCTCATCGGCAACACCGGCTCGCGTGATGCCGCGGCTCCGGTCTTACAGATATCGCCCCGCGCTGGCCGACACAGCCGGCGGTGCGGGGATTATGCCGCGACGCAGGCGATCTTGGCGCTGAAGTAGCCGTGCGCTCTTTCAGAGGGACGCCGCTCGCCGGCGGGCAGCACGATCTCGCCAATCACGCAGTTAAATACGCCATGCCAGGCGAGTGACGCGCCGCAGCGGCATGATGTCACTCATGCGTGACATCCCCGAGTCGACCAAGACCTCGCTCGCCGAACGGTTCGCGCGCAGGCAACAGCGAGCTGGCCCCAGCTGACCACGGTCCATGTCCGCTACCGTGGCCAGTTCGCCTACGTGGCCGGCGAACTGGCCGGAGGCGAACGACTACCGCTCATGCGGCTGCGCTACGGCGGCTCCGCCAACCGATGGGGAACGGCCATCTACGTGGCGAGCACGGACAGCTACGAGAACCAGATCTGGCTCAGCAGCACCATCGAAGAGGTCTTCGACCTGGTCTGCGACCTCCACGTGGCCTAGGTCGATCCCTGATCCCTGAGCGGAGTACTGCCAGAGTTTGCTACGCTGGCTCCGGTCTTGGGGCTGTAGCGCAGTCCGGTAGCGCACCTCGTTCGCATCGAGGGGGTCAGGGGTTCAAATCCCCTCAGCTCCACCCAAACCGCAGGCCAGAGGCCCATATATGGCGGTATCGGACCAGTTGCAGGCTCGTCTGACCGTGACTTGACCGTCGTGAGGAGCTGCATCCGGGCCAGGCCGTACGGGACTCTTCCAGATGCGCCGGGCAGATGCCAGACTTGACAGCGGCAGGAGGTAGGCTCCATGAGCGTTGCGCTGGCAGAGCACATCGGGCCGTGGACCGCAGACGACGTCGAAGCGCTGGCCGATTCCGGTGATCACGCTCGTTTCGAGGTCTACGAAGGCGGAGTCCTAGTCGTGAGCCCGGCACCAGGGGTGGGTCATCAGCGCGCCTCATACTGGCTGCATCGCGCTCTCGCGCAGGCCGCCGCTGCCGCAGGGGCGGACGCCGAGGTACTCGAAGCAGTCAACGTGAGCCTGCCCGGCGGCAAGCTACTGGTGCCAGACGTCGTGGTCGTGGCCGGCGGCGCGATCGACGAGAACACCACGAGGGTTCCATCGGACGCGGTCCTTGCCGTTGTGGAAGTCGTGTCGCCGTCGACAGTTTCCATAGACCGCGCGGTCAAGCCAGTCATGTACGCCGAAGCCGGGATCCCGGTCTACTGGCGCGTGGAACTCAACCAGGCACCGAAGATAGTCGTCTGCACACTGCGGCAGCGGAACTACGTCACCCACACCACGCTTACAGCAGGAACGACAGGCCGCATCACCAGGCCATTCCCGGTCGTCCTGGATCCCGCTGACCTCACCCGCCGCGCCTCATGAGTCAGGCACGACTCGTGCTTTAACCGTGTCGAGGTTTTCAAGCGCTATACGCTCACCCTGGTTGTCGCCGGTCTCCCGGAAGAGGGCAGCGGCACGGTGGAATGCGTCGGCCATCTCCTGCGGGGAAGGCTGGCCACCCGCCGGGCGGCTGGCAGGGCCAGGACCGGACCGACCGTGAGCCTGGCCGCTTCGAGGTCCCCGGCGCGGAGGCGGATTGCTGCCAGATCGATGCGGGCGGCCATTTCATCGTGTAAATGACAGCTGCCGGTTTCACGAGCCGCCGTGTACAGCTCGATCGCGCGCTCCAACTCGGCCGCCGCTCTCCTGGTCAGCGCCTGGGATCTGGGCGAGTGCCGCTCCGGTGCAGGAGTGGTAATCAGCTGGCGACGCGCCGAGCTGGCTCAGGGCGGGGATCAGCTCGGCGGCGGCGGTTGCCCGGTCGCGGGCCTGGTCCGCCTCGGCGATGGCAGCCCGGGCCGCGATGCTGTCGCCCAGGCGGGCAGCGGCTCTGGCGCGGATAAGAGTGGCCGCGCCGATTTCGCGCCGATTGGCGCCTTGGGCATGCCTGCTGCTTTGCCGCGCGGCCGCGAGCAATAGCGTTTCGGGCCGCCGTCCCCGAGCCGATGTTGCCGGTCCACCGTTGCCAGGGTCATCTCTGCGCTGCCGTGGCGGCCGGGTCTTCATGAGGCGTCCTGAGGGCCGACGCCTGAGTCGGGCCAGTAGACCCCTGCGAATAAAAGTCTGGCCGGCGGGCGTGGCATCGTGGCCGAACTTGTCGGCCAGGCCGGCGACGATGGCTAGCCCGCGACCGTATTCGTCATCGGAACCGAACCCATCGCGCGGGTGCCATTGCCCGACGCCCGCGTCGGAGACCTCAACCCGCGCGAAGCCTGGCTCGGCGATGACCCGAACGGTGAACATTCCCCCGCTGTCTCCCGACAGCGTGTGCAAGATGCTGTTGGTAATCAGCTCGCAGGCGATCAGCTCCATGTCATCGACTCGCGGCGTACCAGCGAGAACACCACGCACGTACCGGCGCGCCGATGGGACAATGAGCGGCAGGCCCGGAAACGTCACCGCAGTTTCCATGCTGGTCACCACCCAGCGGGCGAACGGACGCGAACAAGAAGCTGAGTACTCGGCTTGCACCCGAGTACTCAGTTTCGTCAAGCTATTCGCGTGTCTACCCCCAACTACCAGCGGATCGCGGACCACCTGCGGCGCTTTCGCGATCGGGCCGGCGGACGGGATGATGCTCGCTGATACGGCTGTCAGCTGATCGTTGAGATACCTCAAGCTGTCTGTGACAGTCATAGGGGCGCGCAAGGACGAGACCAGCACCCCGCACCCCACCAGATCGGCTATCAGCCGGATCGCCGCGTCGTCCTGCGTGCTGGGATAAGCGGCGGCAAGCTCGCTGACAAGCGTGGCCACTGGGACCGCCTGCCGGCTGCGGCTGAGCACGAGCCTGACTGCGGGAGTGCTGCGGATGCTGACTTCCTGAGGCGCCCGGCTCGCGTCCGGGCCTGCGTGCCGCTGACACGGGATCACGGCACGGCCGTCGCGCTCGGTCCAGGTCGGGTCGGCGCGCACGGTCAGGCGGGCTAGCAACTCTGGCACCGATTCGAGTTGGCTGACTACTGCCGATAGCCAGCCATCATCTGCGCTGGCCATTGCCTGTGTGCGGCCGGTATCGGTGACGGACAGGCCGCCGGTGATGCGGACGGGCGCGACGCCGGCGAGAAGCCCGAATGGCGCTCGCGGTACCGCGAGCGCAGCAAATACCTGGCCAGGGAAAGAGCCGCGCGCTGCCGCTGGCGTTCGGTGACCTGGCGGCCGGCGAGAATGCTGTCGAGCCGTGCCGCCAGGTCAGGGCTAGCTGCATCGACGGCGTCAGCCAGTTCTGGCCGTATCCACACTCGCCTTACCCACTCGCGCCTTTGCCGGTGCGCGTCTGGCGTGTCGCTCAGGAAGTCTGGCCACGCGCGGCAAGGCTGGCTGGCCGAGAACGCTGGCATTCGCATCAGAGCGGTGTCGCGATACTCATACACGAGGGCCTCCGGCTCGGTGAGCTGCGCTGCGCGGTGGCCCTGGTTCAGCGCCAGGGCCACGGCGCAAGATGTCGGTTAGCTGCTGACGGCACAGGTGACACAGGCGCTGGCGCCCGTGCTACCGCAGTTGTCGCTGGTGGAGTTCATCAACTCGGTCAGGGCCAGGCCGTTGTCGGCGAACGTCACGTCCAGTTCGAAGTCCGCCTCGTCCGGGGCAGCGGCTGGCAGCCGGTCAAGATCCATTTCCGGTCTCCTCCCATTTAGCTGGCGGGTTGATCCGCCGTCCTGGCCCGCGCCGAATCGGTTTCGGGCCAGGAGATCGTGATGCGGTAGCGGGACCGGTCGACTCTCAGCCCGGCCGGGAGCTCGTCCGACGGGGTGCCCGCCAGGTCGGCGCGGAAGATGGCCCGGCTGCCGCGATGCTCATCGCCCCATCGCCGGACCTGGGCTGCCAGTTCTTCGGCTAGCTGCGTGCCGGCCGGGCCGTGGCCGTGCGCGCCGAATTCGAATCGCGTCTTGTTGCCGCTGATATCGCGGATGGCCAGGTAGGCGAATGATCCGCGGTCGATGACGGCGGAGATGCCGATCGGGGAGGCCGAGGCCACGATGCCGTGATCACGCGCTGCCCGGCTGGCTGCCATCACCGCATAGCCAGGCAGCCAGGTCGCGAGCCACAGGTCCAGGTCATCGTAGGGCTCCCCTGGCCCGGCCAGCACCCCTGACCACGCCTGCCCGGGCCGCTGGCGCAGGCCAGCGGCGAGGGCGTCCCTGTCTGCCTCAACTTCTGGTTCGCCATCGATGCGCAGCGCGACCTGTTCTCCGGCATCGTCAAGCAGCACCACCAGTCGCTGCGGGCAGTGCCCGGCTCCGCGCATTGGCACGAACCCGCACTGCTCGTAGCCAAGCCCGAGCAGATACCCGTCTCGCCGCTCGAACGCCACCGATCTGGTCAGCCCGCGCACCCGCAACGGCACCACCAGCCGGCCCTCGGCCACCAGTTGGCTCACCCACGCCGGGGCGATTTCAGCAGCCTCGACCGTCACGATCACCCGGTCATACGGCGCGCCCTCAGGCTCTCCGCCCATGCCATCAGCCACGGCCACGCGGACCCGTTCGTAGCCGGCAGCGGCCAGGAGCTCCGTGGCCCTGCCGGTCACATCAGGATCGATGTCAACTGTGGTCACCGCTCCCGATGGGCCGACGAGTTCGGCGATCAACGCCGCGTTGTAGCCGCCCGAGCCGATCTCCAGCACCCGCATGCCGGGCTCGATCGCGGCCTGCTCCAGCATCGACGCCTGGATGCGGGCCGCGCTCACCGAACTGAGCGTCCTGCCGTGCTCGTCGCGTTTGGTGGGCAGCGCGTACTCAGCCGCATACGCCTGCTCCAGACTCGCTTCCGGCATGAACACGTGCCGGGGCACCGCCAGCACCGCCCGCTGTACCGCTTGGGAGTGCAGCGCAGCCAGGTCCCGGAGCGCGGCTGCCAGGCCCTCGCGCAATGCGACAGTCCGGTCGGGTACGGCCATTTGAGTCAACTCCGTGCTCTCCTTGCTGCGGGGCGGACAGTCTCGTGAACAGCCTTCAGGATGGCAGCGGACGCCGCAGTCGGTCATTCCCAGCTGAGGGAAAAAGCGAATCCACTCTCGCCAAATCCGGACGACTTTCCTATTGGCTGCTAAAGAACAGAAAACGTCCGGCTTAGGAGCGGCCAGGCCGGGCGCGAGTCGCACCGCCACCCTTTCATCCTGCTCGCAAGCCGGCGGTGGAGCAGCCGGCAGGGTGCGCATCAAGCCGGGGACGTCCAAACGCGACCGGGTTTCCGGACAGCGATACGCGAGGCTAGAGTCTTGGCTGTGCCTTCGATCGGCGACATCGCCGAGGAGTATGTGGAGCGGGCGGCCGCCCTGGACCCGTCCTACGCCACGAGCTTCGGGATCGCGGGGCACGACCACGAGCTGGCGGATCTCAGCGCGGACGGGTTCGCCGAGCGGGCCGAGCTGGATCGCTCGACCCTCGCGGCGCTTGAGGCGGCGCAGGCTCCGGAGCTGCGCGAGCAGGTCGCGCGGGCCGCGATGGCCGAGCGGCTGGCCCTAGACGTGGAGCGCTACGACGCCGGGGACACCACCAGCGAACTGAACGTGATAGCCAGCTGGGTGCAGTGGGTGCGCCAGGTCTTCGACCTGATGCCGACCGATGGCGAGGAGTCCGCCGCCAACGTCGCCAGGCGCATGGCCGCGGTGCCGGAGGCCTACCGCCGGCTCTCCCAGACTTTGCTCGGCGCGGCGCGGAACGGGCGGCCCCCGGCCCGGCTGCAGGTCGAGGAGGTCGCCAGGCAGTGTGCCGCCTGAGCCAAGCCGGGGGACTCGTTCTACTCCGGACTGGTCACGCGGCTGACCGGGGTGCCGGACCGACTGCGCGGGGAGCTGGACGCGGCCGCCCGCGCGGCGACGGCCGCCACGGCCGGGCTCGGCGACTTCCTGCGCCGCGAGCTGCTGCCGCTGGCCCGGGAGAAGGACGCCTGCGGGCCCGAGGTCTACGCCCGGGCCTCGCGGTACTTCCTCGGCGCGGCCGTGGATCTGCGGGAGGCCTACGCCTGGAGCTGGGAGGAAGTCGCCCGGCTGCGGGCCGAGCAGGCGCGGGTCAGTGACCTGATCAAGCCGGGGGCCACCCGCGAGGAGGCCGTGGCGATCCTGGAGGCAGACCCGGCCCGGCGCATCGAAGGGCGGGAAAACTTCCGCGCCTGGATGCAGGAACTGGCCGAGCGCACCATCTCGGAGTTGCACGGGACGCACTTCGATATCCCGGAGCCCGCGCGCCGGATCGAGGCCATGATCGCGCCGGCTAACGACGGAGGGATCTACTACATCAGGCCGTCGGAGGACTGGTCCCGGCCCGGGCGGATGTGGTGGTCGGTGCCGGAAGGCATGAATACCTTCCCCACCTGGAAGGAGGCCACGACCGTCTACCACGAGGGCGTTCCCGGCCACCACCTGCAGATCTCGCAGGCCGTGGCCGAGCGGGAGAACCTGAACCGCTGGCAGCGGCTGATGTGCTGGGTCTCGGGTCACGGCGAGGGCTGGGCGGTCTACTCCGAGCGGCTCATGGGCGAGCTCGGATACCTCGACCGACCCGGGAGCGCACCTCGGGATGCTCGACGTTCAGCTGCTGCTCGCCGCCCAGGTGGCCCTGGACATCGGGGTGCACCTGGAGCTGGAGATCCCCAGGGGCACCGGCTGGCGCGAGGGCGAGCGCTGGAACGCGAAGATCGTCTGGGAGTTCCTGCGGGCCCACTCCAGCCGGGGCGAAGAGCAGCCGCCTTTCGCGGTGCACCGCTACCTCGGCTGGCCCGGGCAGGCCTCGTCCTACAAGCTGGGCGAGCGGATCTGGCTCCAGGCCAGGGATGAGGCCAAAGAGCGGGCCGGAGCCGCCTTCAGCCTCAAGGACTTCCACTCAAAAGCGCTCAGCCTGGGCTCCATGGGCCTAGACCCGTTGCACGAGGCCCTGGCCCGGTGCTGAGGACTGACCGGGTATTTGTAATGGCATGAGATGGAAGCTGCCGGCCGCCGCGACGCTGTTGGTGCGGGAGTCGTGGCGCTGGCCGGGGTCGCCACTGGTTATGGGCCGCTGTTCAGGGATCGCGCGGAGCAGCGTCGCGCCGAGCTGAATCTGCCCTGCTGCGGGAAAGGCCTCCTCCATCGCGCCTGAGAGCACTAAACGTCCGGTTCTCCGCGACAGTACGGAGCGGTACGTGCTCCCAAAGCCCTCGCCACAACGGCGTGAACCGGTTCTCGCGGTTCGGGTAATAGTGAGTGACCGTGGTAGCACTTCGCATCGATCGGAGCCGGGCATGACTGCGCCACCCCGAGAACGCGCGAACGACGCCGCGCTGATCGAGCAGTCCTGGCATGAGCCCGAGGCATTCGCCGAGCTTTATGATCGGCACGCTGCTCCTATCCACCGCTACGTAACCCGGAGGCTCGGCGATGGCGCGGCCGACGACGTCGTTGCCGATACCTTTCTCGTAGCTTTCGGCGGTCGGCATCGCTACGACCTGGCCCGGAGCGATGCCCGGCCGTGGCTGTACGGGATCGCCGCCAACGTGATCGGCAAGCACCGCCGGACGGAGGTCCGCATGTGGCGGGCGCTCGCCCGGACGGGGACCGGCAACCCGGCCGCTGAAAGCCACGCGGACCGGGTCGACAACCGGGTGTCCGCCGTCACCGTGCAGCGGGAACTCGCGGCGGCTATGGCCGGCTTGTCGGCCGGAGACCGGGAGGTCCTTCTCCTGATCGCCTGGGCCGATCTGTCTTACGACGAGGTCGCGGCGGCGCTGGGCATCCCGGTCGGGACCGTGCGGTCCCGGCTGAACAGGGCTCGGAGAAAGACACGCGAAGCGCTCGGCGGACAAGACCCTACGTCGCTGCGTGAGGAGCTCTTCAATGAATGATCTCGACCTGGTGCGCGACCTGCGCGCCGACGTCCTGTCGCCCACCCGCGAGCGCCTCGCCCCCGGACGCGCCCGGCTGCTCGCATCCATCTCCCGGCCGTCACGACCCCGCTACGCCCGCCGCGTGGTCCTGCCAATCACCGCCGCCGCAGCCGCTTCCGCGGTTACGGTCGCGGTTGCCAGCGGTGCGTTCTCTGGCCCTGCCATCAGATCCTCGGCAGGCAAGCCACCCGCGATCCGGCTGACGCTGACGGCGCAACTACTGAACACCGCCGCGGCCACCGTGGCTAGGCACCCGGCTGTGCCACCCAGGCCGCACCAGTGGTTCTACACCAAGTTCGTCGCGCAGGATTACGGGCAGCCCACCCAGTCGGATGAGAACTGGGAAACCTTCGACGGCCGCCAGACCGCGTACCTCCAGAACGGACAGCTGATCGTCCACAAGACCCTGGGAGTCTTCGGCGGCGGCGGCCCCACCCCCCTGGGCGAGTACAACGCCAACGCCACACCGCAGACTGCGTACGACGCACTGGCATCGCTGCCATTGAACCCCAAGGCACTGCTGGCAGTCATCGCCAAGGAGGTGGCCAAGGTCGGCCCGAGCGTGGCGCCGGGAAGTATCGTCGCGCTGTACGCGCCAAAGAGCCCCGACGAACTCGAATTCGATTACCTGGCCCAGGTGCTGTGGAACTCGGCTGCGGGAGAACCGCCCGCTGCCGAGGCCGCGGTGTTCCGGGCCCTCGCCGCCATCCCGGGAGTCAGCAGCCAGCAGGGGATCACCGACGTTACCGGGCGGCCGGTGATCGGGCTGTCCGATAACGGCGGCAAGACACAGCTTCTGCTCGATCCGAAGACCTACCAGGTAATCGGCATGCGCGCAGCCAGCACAGGCACGGATCCGGTCCGGACCATCGCCGGGAAGGGACCCGAGGTGCCCTGGCCCCCGAAGGGCACGATCATCGAGTCGATGGCCTGGGCACAGGTCACCATGGTCAGCGGACCTGGCCGCCTCTGAACGCTGGATAAGGGCGGCTCAATGAGGGCAGACGCGGCAGCCATGCCGGGTGCGGACGATTTCGCAGCCCATTTACCCGGTTAATCCCGTTTTGCCGCCTCCGGTGGTTCGCATGGATCACGCAATTGATGTTGTGATCCAGGTATCGATTCCCACATCGATCGATGTTGTCCCGTCAGAGCGGATGCCAAGGCGAGCCGCTGCGGCCAGACGAACTGGCGGCGGCGCGAGCCTTGGCGCCGAGCTGTGAGACAGGTGCCCAGAGGCATCGAGCAGCCCGGCGGGATTAGTTCCTCTTCCGGGTTGGCGGTCGCCGGCGAGTACTTGCTGGCGGGTCATCTTCAGGACCAGGAACCCGATGGCCAGGCTGGCGAATGCCCCTGCGACGACAACAGCCGTTTCGCGGAACTAGCCTCGGTGGCCCGCAAGGCCGAGGCTGTCGGCTGCTCCGCGTTCGTCCTGCCCGACCATCTCGCCGTTACGCTCCGATGCTCCCGCTAGCGGCCTGGAAACCCGCTCGACCGCCGATCACCGGCTCACCTTGCCGGATGCACGACGCCCGCGGATCCGCCGCCGCGCCGGACGGGCTCTGCTGCCGCGAGAACTCGGCCCCCGCGCAGGAACTGCAGGCCCGAGGCGGCGCCGATGAGCGGGCTGATCTTGATGCTCGGGTCCAGCGGTGAGGTGTCCACGATCTGGAAGGATTGTCCCAGCGCTTCCAGCCCCGGCGTGGTCGGCTCGGCGATGAAAGCCGGTTCCGCCTGAGTCACGGCGCTGTTGCGCTGCGATGCGCGCGGGGCGGCGATCGCCTCGGGCAGCGACATGCCGAAGTCGATCCGGTTCAGCAGGATCTGCAGCACGGTGGTGATGATCGACGCGCCGCCCGGGGAGCCAATCGCGAGCCACGGCCTGCCGTCCTTGAGCACGATCGTCGGGGACATGCTGGAGCGCGGCCGTTTGCCCGCGGCGGGCAGGTTGGGGTCGTCCGGCACCGCCGGCGTGAAGTCGAAGTCCGTGAGCTCGTTGTTGAGCAGGAAGCCGCGGCCGGGAACGACGATGCCGCTGCCGCCGAGTTCCTCGATCGTGTTCGTGTAGGAGACCACGTCGCCGAACCGGTCCGCCACCACGAAGTGGTTGGTGCTCGCGCCGTCGGACGGCTGGCCCGCCGTGGCGGGCTGCGCCGGCGTGCAGCCGCCCGATCCGGCGAACGGGTCGCCCGGCGCGACCGGGCTGGTGAGCGCCTTGTCCGGGTTGATCAGGCAGGCGCGCTGCCTGCCGAACTTCGGTGAGAGCAGTTGCCGCAGCGGCACGTTCACATACGCCGGGTCGCCGATGTAGGCGTTGCGGTCGGCGAAGGCGAGCCTGGTGGATTCCAGGTAGTGGTGCAGGGCCTGTACCCGGGTCATCGCCGCCAGGTCAAAGTTCGACAGGATCCTCAGCGCCTCGCCGTCGGTGGTGCCGCCGCTGGACGACGGCGCCATCCCGTACACGTCGTAGCCGCGATAGTTCACGTGCGTCGGAGCGCGCACGAGCGCGGCATAATCACGCAGGTCCCCGATCCGCATGAATCCCGGATGCGGCGTGATGGTGGTGCCGGGCACGAGCGGCAGGTGCTCCACGGTAACGACGATGTCGCCGCCGAGCCCCCCGCCGTAGAAGTAGCCGACCCCGCGGCGGCCGATCTCCCGGTACGTGCGCCCGAGATCCGGGTTGCGGAATATCGAGCCCACCACGGGCAGCTGGCCGCCCGGCATGAACAGGTCCCTGGTGGAGCTGAACTGGGTGAACCGGAACGCGTTCTCGCGCACCTGCTCACGGAAAGTCGCATCGACAGGGAAGCCCTGCGACGCGACTCGCTCAGCGGGACGCAGAACCTGCGCCAGGCTCCGCGTCCCCCACAGGTCCAGCGCCTTCTGCCACGTCATCAACGTGCCCGGCACGCCGACCGACAGGCCGCTCGTCACCGCCACCGGAAAGGCGAACGGCTTGCCGGTGGCCGGGTCGATGAACAGGCTGGCGCCGGCGAGCGCCGGCGCGGTCTCCCGCCCGTCGATCGTCCGCACCTGCCCCGTGCGGGCGTTGTAGTACACCAGGTAGCCACCACCGCCGATACCGGCCACGAACGGGTCAGCGACGCCCAGCACCGCCGCCACCGCCACCGCCGCGTCGATCGCGTTGCCGCCATGGCGCAGGACATCCAGCCCGGCCGAGGTAGCCTCCACATCATCAGAGGCGACAGCACCCCCCGTACCGACCGCGACCGACTGCTTCGCCATGAATACAGCGCTCGCTGTGGCGGCAGGGCTCGTCGCGGCAGGGCTCGTCGCGGCAGGGCTCGTCGCGGCAAAGCTTGTCACGCCATAGCCGAGCACGATCGCGCCCGCGACGGGCAATGCCAATAAGCTGTTCCGCGTAGACCTCATCGGCTTCCTCCCAGAGCGGGACGAGCAAGGTGGACCGTTCGAACATGTCCGGCCACTCGGCATCTAAACATCAAGCCAACACCATTCCTGACGGCAAACCCGGCCAGGTTCCCCGACCCGCAACGGTTCGACGTGCGTCGTGACAACAACCGGCACCTGTCCTTCGGCTTCGGTCTCCACCGTTGCCTCGGGGCGAACCTAGCGAAGTTGGAGGCCGAGGTCGCCATCGGCACCGTGCTGCGGCGTCACCCGAAGCTGCGCATCACGCCCGCTGCGGCGGAGTTGCCCTGGGTGGAGACGGGGATTATGCGCAAGCTGATGGCGCTGCCGACGCGGCTCGGTCCCGGGTGAACCGGAGCCGCGTGGCCCCCGGTTCCAGCAAGCTCGCCCCGCGCCACGTGTGGCGGGCGGCAGAACTCGGGCGTTCAGTTCTCTGTGTCGGCAGGAAGCAGGGTGAAAGCAGTCCCGTACAACGGGCGCATCGGCCGGAAGTCACGCTCGTCGAGGGACAGCAGCCGTGTCGTCCGGTGCCTGGCGGCGAGCACGGCTACTGATGCGTCGGCAAGCCCCAGCTTTAGGTCCGCGTACCTGTCGATAAGTTCCATGGCTGTGACGACATCGTCCGGGCTGAATTCAGCCAGTTCATAAGCTCCGCTTGCCACGTCCTCCAGAAGTTCGCGCTCCACTTGCTGACCGAGACGCTCCGAGGCCAGGTAATCCAGTTCGGCGAGCACGAAAGGCGACAAGATGAAGGGACCCGGGTCGGACTCTACCGCCTGCCGCACGGCTGAGTGCTCGTCGGCCGACTCGTCCTTGAACGCGTATACGCCGCTGGTAGCGAGGATAACCAACGTGCGCCGAAACCGCCGGCGAGGAACTCGTCGACCCGCCGGGCGGCAGCAGGGTCGCCGCTGCGACCGCCCCCTGGCCGTGGTCGCGGACGCTCGGCCTCATTGGCTATCGCTGAAGACGGGACAATAGTGGCGATCACCCGGCCATGTTCGGTTACCTCCAGTACATCACCGTTCTTTACCCTAGACAGGTACTGGCTCGTGTGGTGGCTGAGCTCACGGACTCCAACCTTCATGCATTGGTGTTACCGCATTTGTTACCACAAGGAGGCTGCTGTCGGTTCCCGACGACCCCGGATCCCTCGCTGGTCCGCTCGCGCCAGAGCAACCCAGATGCCCGGAGTTCCTTCGCGAGATTATTTCAATGAACGCAATCGAGGCACGGCTCCCTCTCCGTACGCTGGCTGACATGACAGGACCAGGTAGGGCGGAGCTCAACGCGATGGTCGAGGAAGCCACCATCGACTGCTACGGCGAAGAAGAGCAACTCACCGGCATCGCGACTATGGTCGAAGAGAACCTTGAGGTTCCGTTCGCGACCACGGTCCTCGGGACCGTCGTGACCGTGACTGGCATAACCCACACGTCGCACGGGCTTGTCGCGGACTGCGTCCGCGGGCGCCACAAGCAGGCGATCCACGTGCTGGACCTGCCACTGCCCGAGCCACCTCCTAAGGGCGCCGAGTGGATCGAGGCGTACAGGCACTGGGCACGGTAGGCGGCCGCGCTCCGGTCATGGGGTTCGGCTGGCGTCGATCTGGTCGAAGTCTCCGTAGCCGTTACGGCTTCCCCCGCCGCCGGACCACTGCCACATGAGCGCGTACTTGCTCGCCGAGGTCATCCCGCCGAAGAATCGCGCGCAGGTCGATGCCGCGCTGCCGGACAGGCACCAGCCGGCGGGCGGGTTAGCCAGGCTGCTGGTGATCGATTCGTAGGTCCACTCATAGGTGCTAGGGATCTGGGACGCGGTGCCGGTGCCGAAGATGCTCGCCCAGATGTCCGGAGCGGAGTAGACGCCCGCCTTGTAGGACGAGTGGCTGGTCACGTAGGCCGCGTACCCGTTCAGGTCGGCCCGGTCGACGCTGGCCGGGATGCCGGAGTGCTTGACCGCGCCGCTGCAAGCCGACGTGTAGACCGTGTTCCAGCCGTTGTCAGGCGCCGGGGTGTAACCGGGCGCGTTCCCCGGAATCTCGATGTCCATGAAGATCACCGGGTAGTTCAGGTGCGAGTTCTTCACATCGGCCAGCGTTCGCGCGGCCTGCTTCTGCCCCCATGCGGACGCCTCGCTCGTAGTGCCGTTGTAGTCCGGGTCCACTCCGGGTCCGGCCATGAACCAGTACGCCCCGACACCGATGCCGTCACCATCGGCCTTGTTCGCGGCTGCCTGCGAGGCATTCGCAGCGGACCAGACGACGATCTTGCCACGGCAGCCAGCCCACTTCGCCCAGTTGCCCGTCATCCCGATGTAGCCGCCGTAGGTACCGCCGATGGCCGGCTCAGAGTAGGGCGCCGAGCCCGGAATCGAGATCGTGGCGCTGTCCGTTCCGTACCAGAAGCCAGGCGGGCTATCGCCGCTGACGGTACTGCTCGCGGACGCAGGAGCCGGGGCGTTCGCAATCCCCATGGCGACGACCAGGCCGATCACCGCCCCAGCGGTCACCCTGTGCGCCCTCCCTCCCCCGGGCCACGGCCAGCCCCTCCTGTGCCCGATCATCTTTCATCACCGCCCTAACCGCAGGTCATCCAGGCTGTACTGACCGAGGATACGTCGGCGCCTGACCTCGTCGCCGCAGCAACCCCGCCTCGGCACGCACTGAAGTCCTGGCGCGGGCGCGTAGCGTCGCTTCCGGTCCGGTGCTGCTGGTCCTGGATTACGCCGAGACCCGCGCAGGGCTCGGGGATTTGCTGCGGGCGGCGCTGGATGACCCTGGCCCACTGCGAGTGCTGTGACCCGCGTGAGCGGAACGACGGTTCAGACGGCAGCTGGAAGGGATCAAAATCTAGCGTCACAAGGCGGACTTGTGCCCAGGTGAGTGGCCCGCGTCAGATAACAGCGATATCAACGCCTGCGTCAGCGATATCTTCGTCATCTGTCCTGACCTGGTATCAGGTCCGCGCATGACCTGGGCGATGAACCGCGCCTTTCTTTCCACCGCCTGGAAGAGATAGCCGTCAAAGGGCCGTTCGGTCACGTACCGCAGGATCTCGACCTCGCCGTTCAGGTTCCCCTGCCGCACGATCCTGCCTTCCCGCTGAGCAGTCGGCGGGCCGCCACGGGCAGTCTAGATGGTGCAAAAGCGACGGCCCGGGTCCGGACGTTAGTGCCGACTCCCATCTTTTCCGTCGACCCGATCAGTACAGCTATGCCGCCGGCGCGGCAGGCGGCGAACAGTTCGCCTTTCTCCCGGTCGGTACGCGCCTGGTGAGTGAACCGGATCGCCTCGCGTGGCGCGCCCCGGGCGCACAACTGGTCGCGGAGCTCGTCGTAGGCATTCCCCCCGGGCCGCTCCCGTTCCGCACCGCCCCGCTCGGCGGCGAGACGATCGCCTCCTACCTGTCGCGCACCGCGGCCGCCAGCCACCTGGCGGCCGGCGCCATCACCGCCTGCCTCTCGCCATGGTTCGCCGCCCGGGCCGCCGCCTGCGACGACCTCGCCCCCACCGGCCAGCCGCAGCCCGCGGACATCCATCACCTGGCCGCTCTCACCGGAACTAGCGAAACCGCCCTGCGGCACGCGCTCCCCGCACTCGCCGGGAACCGTGACGACGGGCGCCCGGCCGTCCGCGCCACCGCCGCCTGCCGGCGCTGCGCCGCCCGGCACGGCCAGCACGACCCGGTCCCCGTTCACCTCCCGGCACACCAGAAAGCCTGCCAGCGGCATCGCACATGGCTCGGCCGCGCCATCCAGATCGACCACGCCGCCGGCCCGGATATCAACCATGCCAGCCGGCAGGCCTCACGGCTCGCCCGCCAGCACGGCATCACCAGGCTCGTGCTCGCCGAGACCGCCGCCCGGCTGACACAGTTGGATGACGTCTTTGGCAAGTTCGGGTTTGCCGAGTCGCCGGGCAGCTTTAGCTTCGATAAGCCATGTTCGTGCTGATTTCCGATGGAAGCCGACAAGATCGGGCTGCCCGTCCTTCGGGCTCCAGGGCAGGCCCGGTTCTGGCAGCGAAGGCACGTCCTCAGCGTGGACCGTCGGATCGAGACCCATCAATCCACGGCACGCCCACTCGGCCATTGTCATGCCAAGCCGGTAGGCGAACATGGCGCGCCGTCTTCTCGGTCCTGTTCAGGTACACCACATTCCGTTCAAGACCTCCAAGCCGATCCGGGCCAGCCGCTCCTGCAACCGGTCCATCACGCAGCGACGGCGAGTTCAGGGAAGCGCCGCTCCCACAAGGCGGCCACCTGGCGGGCCGGGCGGATCCGCCGCCAGTGCGCCACCAGCAGCCGGGCGTTCAAGTACCGGCGGAAATGCTCTTCCCGCCCCTCCTCCAAGATGATCTTGTACGCCGCCGAGCGGTCATAGTCATCATCGAGGTCAAAGCTCCGCCGCCCGCTCCAGGCCAGCTCCCGCGGCAAATCCAGCGGGCCGTGCACCGGGCCCTCAAGCTCGTCCAGCGACTCCGCCACGGCGTACGGCCGGACCTGCGCGTAGCTGAAAGGCGCATCCTCAGCACTGCTCATGGACCAAGTCTGCCCGATCCGCCGTCCCTCCGCCGCCACCCGGACCGCGCGACACGAACGGACACGCCGGTCAACCCAGCCAGAATTGCGCCGGCGGACCGGCAAATGCGGGCGCCGATGACATATGGGGCGTGCCGGTAGAGGGAAGCAGTGAGCGCGGAGTCCGGGTCGACCTGGCTGCGCTCACTGCTCGTGCGGCTGCGTGGCGTTCCTGGGTCGGTGATCGAACTGCCGCCGCGATCAGCCGAGTTCGCGGCGCGGCGGATCGGATAGCACCCGCCGTGCCCGGTGAACTCCGGCAGCTGGTGCTTACCGAGGGTAACCAGGTCATAGCTTGGCACTCCGGGGCTAACCCGGCTTATGTTTACGGGCTGAGTATTTGAGGGCGGCTGAAGGCCGCGGCGGCGGCCGACATCTGCGTTATCGGACCGGACGGCAGTGCCGATCGTGCCACCTACGAAGCGCCGCAGATGCAGGCTGCGGGCGTCGATCTCGTCATCGTCAACGGAACGACGGTCTGGCGCGACCGAACCGCCCAGCGGCGTCAATTCCCCGGACAGGCCTGAAGCCTCCCGTCGGCGGACCAACAAAGCCGGAGAGACCCGCCCGCGGATAGAGCGGAACGACGGTTCAGACGGCAACTGACGCTCCTCGGCTCGTTATTCTTGTTTGTGGGCGAGAAGGACAAGCTGCCTGGTCGCAGATTCGTGTCGTACGTCTGGGAGAACTCGCGTGAGGTCGACAGCCTGCAGAACGCGCTTGAGCTGGCAGGGATCAAAATCTGGCGTCAGAAGGCAGACTTGCGGCCAGGTGAGTGGCCCGCGAGTGACTAGACCGGTTTGACGAGGCGCTGTCATAGTGGACCGGGTTATGGCGTGAAGGGTGCAGGCACCGATGACTGGGCGCGAACGTGGTGCTAGGCGGCGTGCCGTTTTGCTGGGTGCGGTTGTCGCCGGGGTAATGGCCGGCGCGTTGCTGGAGACCGGCCGGCGGCTTCGGGTACTGCCGGGGGGTTCGCGGTGACCCGGGTTGCGGTCGGCCGGGATGCGGGCAGCGTTGCGACTGATCCGGCCACGGACACCATCTACGCCATTTACTCGAAGAGCAGTCTGTTGCCAGGGGCGATCGCCGTGATCAACGGCGCGACGGACACGGTTACCGCGAGCATCGGCCTTGCCTTCATTCCCTCGGTCCTTACTGTTGACACGGACTCGGACACTGTTTACGTCGTCGGCAGGTTCCCGGCGACGATGGCTGTCATCAACGGAGCGACTGACGCGGTGACGGCCAGCATCAGCCTTCCATCGGACGCGGCATCAATCTCCGCCGCGGTGAACCCTGTCACGGACATGGTCTACGTCGCGGACTACGCGCATGCGACGGTCATCGTCGTCGACGGGTCTTCCGGCAAAGTGACGGCGACGATCCCGCTCACCGATCCGGTGCATGCGCCTGACCCGGATCCACGGGGCATCACGGTGGACACCGCGACAAACCAGGTCTACGTCTCTGACGATGGTGATGATCAGATCGCAGTAATCGATGGCGCCACCAACGCGGTGACGGCCACGATCGCGCTGCCTGCCGGCTCGGGGCCTGCCCAGCTAGTAGCCGACCCGGGTACCGGGCGGGTCTACGTGGTCGATCAGGGACCCGGCGCCATCTCCGTCATCAACGCAGCGACAAGCAGCGTGTCCACGCTGGTCACCGGGATGGGTGACCCTTTCGGAGTGGCCCTTAACCCGGGGACCGGCACCCTGTACGCAACGTCAAGGGACAGCCCGGACAGCCTGGGCACCACTTACGTGATCGACACCGCCAGCCGCGCGATCACGGCCAGCATCGCCAGGGGCGGCTCCTATGTCGCCGTCGACCCTAGCTCCGGATCGGCCTACGTCACCAACGGCTCGGTTGAGAGCCCTGCCGAGGGCTCGGTCACTGTCATCACGCCGAGCGCCAGCACGACGATGTACCCGGTTATCGTGAGCTTTCCCGGCCTCACGTTCATGACCGGCCAGACCGTGCAGGACCGGCTGCAAGCCAGCGCCATACCTGCGGCATCCTTCACGGCGACCGGCCTCCCGGCCGGCCTCACCCTGAGCCCGGCCGGACTGCTGTCCGGGACCCCGGCTCAGGGAACTGGCGGGTTCTACGACATCCCGGTGACCGCGTCGAACGGCGTCACCTCCGCAGACACTGAGCAGTTCTCCCTGCGCATCGATCAGCCGCCCGCGATCACGTCCCCTGGCGACGCGACCTTCCGAACGGCAGTGGCAGCCTCCGTCTCCATCACCGCCACCGGCTTCCCGGCAGCAACGTTCTCGGAGACCGGCGCGCTGCCCGCCGGCGTCACGCTGAGCCCAGCGGGAATCTTGTCCGGGACTCCCGCCAGAAGAGCCGGCGGACGCTACCGCATCCGGCTGACCGCGGCAAACGGCATCGGGCCACCCGCCACCCAGGCATTCACCCTCACCGTCGACCAGCCGCCGTCGTTCATCTCGCCCAGTAAGGTCACCTTCACCGCCGGCATCAAGAAGGCCGTCACCATCGCCACCAAGGGCTTCCCGGCCGCGCAGCTCACAGAGTCAGGCAGGCTCCCCAAGGGCATCACCTTCCACGTGCACCACAACGGTACCGCCACGCTCAGCGGTACCGCGGCCACCCGCGCAAAGGGCCGCACCTTCAAGATCGTGGTCAACGCCCGCAACGGAGTGGGATCAGCCGCCCGTCAGACGCTCACCATCCGCGTCAGATAACAGCGATAACCCATGTTCAAACGACCACGACCGGACGGCCGGCGGACGCGGACGGCGTGACCTTCTCGTACTGAGCGAACGCCCAACCGGCACGCAGGAACTGGAACTCCGCACGCGCCGTCGCCAGGTCACCGCCCGCGCCGACGTCACCGAGGCTGCGAAGCCACCCCAGAAGGAGGTACTCGCACCGCACGGTGATATCGCCGCAGAGCTCCGCCTCCCGGTTCGCTTGCTCCACCAGCACAGCCCGGTCGATCGAGACCGGACTCGCGGGAAGATCCAGCCTGGACACCAGGTCCGCAACCATTCCGCCAGGCTCCGCCTTCAACCTGGCCCGGAGGCGCCCGATGATCACCGAGCCGTCGCTTCCGGTCACCTCGCCGAGCACCCGCTCGGCGGCCGGGTCCAGCGGAAATCCGATCACCGCGTCCAAGCTCCGTCATTCGTCGTCGTCCGGCCGCGCCGACCGCAATCGAAAGGCCCGTGCCCGCATCTCATAGAGCTCGAGGTTAAAGCCCTCCCCTCGCGGTGAGCTCGTCGTGGGTGCCCACCTGATCAATACGACCACCTTCCATCAACACGACCAGATCCGCTGTACTGACAGTGGCGAACCGGCGCGACACAAACAGCAGGACCCGCCACGGGTCGCGGTGGTCGCCCGCACACCCAGGTGAGCCGCTCGAGCAACTCGTGCTCACCCGCTGAGCGACCTGGCAGACATCACGTTCGTCGTCATCGACTTCGTTATCCGCGCACTTGGGTGTCTCACGTGAGGGCCAGGTCTTCCCGGTCCGATGGCCTTACTGCTGACTGAGAGACGGGACTTTCGACTGCCGGGGGAGGTGAGCTTCCCGGTGGGGTGCGCGGCACGTTCTGGGTGTGGGTGACCTGTCCGGCGAGCAGGTCGAGTATCGGCTGGATCGCGTGGCTGGGCATGGTGTCGGCGCGGCAGGTGAAGACGTCGACATGGGCGAGTTGGTGCTCAGGCCAGGTAGAGACGGTGATGTGCGACTCGGCGAGGATGAGCACGCAGGTGGCGCCGTGGGGCTGGAACGGCTCGATGACCTGGGCGCGGGTGGTGCATCCGAGATGGCCTGCGGTCTGGCGCATTGCGGTCATGATGGCCTCGGGAGCGACATCGGCATGCTGGCAGCTGGTGATGTCGAAGATGGCGTGGATCATGGGGTTCTCCTGTGGAGTCAGGCGGTGCGGAGTTGCCTGGCAGCGGGAGCCTGGCCGAGGAGGCTGGTGACGTAGGCGATGGTGTAGCCGCGGTGGAGCCGGCGGGGCTCTGCGGCCCAGCGGGCGGCCTCGGCCCAGATGGTGTCGAGCACCTGGTCGCCGTGGCTGCTGAGGAGGATGTCGAGGTTGAGGAATGCCTCGGGCAGGTCGGCGTAGGTGCCGCGGGCGACGTAGAGGCTCTTGGAGAGCTTGCCGCCAGTGTGGTCGGTGATGAGCGGGGTGAAGACGGAGACTGGCCAGTCGCGGGGCGGGATGCCGAGTTCGGCGAGGGCGGGTGCCAGGACGCTGGCGTGCCAGGAGCCGCCCCAGTCCGCGCCGTCCACGGAGACGGAGCAGGCGTCGTAGGTGGGGCGCTCGGCGGCGAGGAGGTAGCCCTTCTGGATGGAGCGGACGGGGGTGTTGGCGTCGTACCAGCCGCCGCCGTCGATGTGGACGGTCTCGGTGTAGCGGCCGTGGCGGGGGCAGCGGCTGCCGAGCCGGACCGCGCCGGACAGGGCGGTGATCGTCAGGTCCGCGGCGGACTTCTGCATGAGGCGGCATTCGGGGCAGCGGGGCCGGATGCGGATGATGCCGTCGCGGGGGGCGACGATGGGCGCGAAGTCGTCCTGGCGGGAAGCGATCATGTGCAGGCATTCGCGGACCGGCCGCAGCCCCTGGTAGGTGGCGTAGGGGCGGAACTCGTAGGTGATGGCTGACCTGTCGCTCGCCCAGGCGAGCAGTCGCTCGAATCCGCTGGTGCGCTCGGCGCGGTCGAGGGTGCCCGATGTCGATGAGGTCGCCGACGTTGCGGGTGTAGGTGTCGCCGTCGATGGTGACCTGCTCGGCGGGCGCGTTCTCCAGCGCGTCGAAGATGATGCTCGCGGGCAGCGCGAGGGCATCGGCCGCGTGCCGGGCGAACGCGAACACGGTCAGCATGGTGACGACGGTGCCGAGGTGCGGGACGCCGTTGAGCTGGGCGGCGGTCGTCACCCGGATGCGGGACCGGCCGGCCGCGGCGGCGCGGATGAGGTCGGCGTTGTCGGCGGTCAGGTGGGCGATCCCGACGGGCGCGAAGATGAGCTGGTCGCTGGGGCTGGCCTGGACGGTCATTGTTTTCTCCCGAGGTAGATCCAGACGGAGTCGAAGTCAGGGTCGCCGGCGACGGGAACCTGCTTGATGAGCAGCGGCGTCATGCCGGACGCGGTGAAGGCGGCCTGGTAGAGCTGGCGGGTGAGGCGGACGCGGCCCGGCTGGCGGGTGGCGGTCCAGTTGGCCCCGGCGGCCCAGCCTCCGGCGGCGAGCGGTTCGTGGCAGGCGGCCCATGCCCTGGTGAAGTGGCCCGGGGTCGCTGGTCAGGCCGAGGAGCCCGAACTGGGTCACCAGTCCGCGGAGCCGGGGCGCAAGCGGCAGGTGCGGCCCGTTGAGGCAGTCGGCGATCAGTGTGGCGGACAGCCTCCGCGCAGCGCGCGGTGAAGTCGCCCTGGGTCCGGTCGCAGAGGGCCAGGCGGTCCGGTAGGCGCCCCGGGGGCGGCGGGCGGCGGCGTAGGCGCGGAGTATCGCGCAGCCGGTGCCCGTCGCGGTCGACGGCGATGAGGCGGCGTGCCCGCAAGGCGATTGACCACAGCAGCGACTCTGATCCTGCGCCGGTGTCGATCCAGGTCTCGGCCGGCGGGACCTGCCGGAGGGCGGCGAGGATCTGCTCGGTCCCGAGCCCGAAGATGAACTCGCTGCCGTAGTACCTCTCCCAGTACTCGCTGGCCCCGGCGATAGTCTGCCGGGTCACTGCGGACTCCGGGGCCGCCGTCCGGCGCAGGATCTCTGCGAGGCCGCCCGGCGCCGGGCCGGCCTGCAGGATGCGCAGCCCGGCGCTGGCGAAGGCCGCCTGCCGCTCTCTCGACCGGCATCAGCTGCAGGGTGACCTGCTGGCGGTGGGCCTTGCTGCCCGCCAGACGCCAGCTCGAAGTCGATGTGGATGAGGCCGTCTCGGTGATGCTGGCGGCGTCGGCGGGTGACCGTCCGCCCGTCGTCGCCGGCGAACTGCCGGTCCTGGTGCCAGTCCCCGTCGGCGAGGCCCGGGTCGTAGAAGCCGCAGGCGGCGGCCGGGCGCAGAGGACCTGGGCCAGGAATAGCCCGCCCGGCGTCGAGGAGCCGGGCGACGGCGGCGAGCAGCCTGGCTGGCGGGGCGTCGGCGGAGAGCTGGTTAAGCGCGCCGTTCGGCATGACGATCAGGTCGAACGGTCCTGCCCTGCCCGGAAGGTCCTCGATCGGGCCGCAGACGGCCGTGAGCGCGGTGCCGCTCTGGGCGGCCAGGGCCTGCGCGGTCGCCAGCATCTGCGGGCACGCGTCGACGAGCGTGATGCCTGCGCCGGCGCAGGCATAGGCGGGAAGGAAATGACCGGTCCCGCTGGGCATCTCGGCGACCGCGAGGCCCGGCCGGAGCAGTCCCGCCAGCAGGGCCGGCTCGGGGACCCGGGCAATCTCAGCGGCGTAGTAGCGGGCGCGCTCCGCATACCCGGTGCCTGGCCGGTCATGGCTGGAGCCCGTAGATGCGCGCGTGCTGGAGGACCACCGGGTGCACGAGGCGGCCGCCGGAGGCGATCCGGGCCGTCTCGATCGCCGGGTCCGTGGTGTCCTGGAGCGCGGTTCGGGCGAGCCGCTCCAGGTAGGGCGCCGCGTTGGCAACGTAGGCGCTGGTCGCGGTGACAGGGACGAGCGCCGGGAGCATGTCCAGCTTGACGTGCAAGATTCCGGCGACCTCGCGCGGCGGGCTGCCCGGCTCCTGCACCGGCCCGGCGGTAGGGAGGTAGCCGGGGCCGTAGCCGCAGGTGGCGTCCACGATCACCGCCCCGGCCCGCATCAGCCGCAAGTCGGCCTCGGTGATCATGGCGGGGGTGTCCCAGGTGGAGACCAGGACAGCGCCGATCGGCCAGGTCGGCGCCAGCCAGGCAGTCCAGGAGCACCTCGCGGGTGTTGACCAGGACCCGGGTCCCGGCTGGCGCCCGGTCCTGGTAGTCAGCCGCGGGAGGACTCGCACCGGGTGAGCATGGTGACCCGTGCCCCCAGAGCGGCGGCGGTCTCGGCTGCGGCGCTGCCGACATTTCCGGAGCCGATGACAACGACGCTGGCGGGCTCGGCCCCCTCAGCCATGCCGAGCAGCACTCCCCGCCCGCCCGGGCCCTGCAGCGCGGCTGCGCCCGCCAGGACGGCCTGGATGCCGGCGATCTGGCCGCCTGGCCTGCCGAGCGGGAACCGGCCGTCCTCGGCGAGGAGCTCATAGCTCCACGCGGTCGCGCCGGATTCCCGCAGCGCCGTCAGGAGGTCCGGATCGCCCTCCGCGTGGAAGAGCGCGCCGACATGCTGGCCCGGCCGAAGGCGGCGCAGGTCACGCGGGTCAGGGGACTTATAGCGCAGTACCAGCGGCGCGGACCACGCCTCATCCGGGCCGGTGAGGCAGGCCCCGGCGGCGGCGTACTCATCGTCGCCGGTGAAGACCCCCGCCCCGATCCCGGGCTCGGCGGTCACCGTGAACCCGGCGCTCGTAAGCTGCCGGGCCAGCGCGGGGGTGAGGATCGTGCGGCGCTCGCTGCCGCTCTCGCGGGGGAATCCGATGGTCAGGCTCGCGGTGTTCACGGGCATCGCCCCTTCCGGCGGGTGACTCGCTGTTAACGCAACGATCACCCGCCGGGCAGGCTCCGCCCAGCGCACTGGCTTGCGGCTTCAGCTTGCGCCGGACTGCTGACGCAAGGAGATGGCTAGCTGGTCACGCGGGCGGAAGCAGGGTGAGCAGGGCCTGGTGGTAGGCCGCCTGGACAGGCGGGACCGAGTCGGTCAGGATGCGCTCGTCGGTACCGTGCAGTCCCTCGTAGGCGACGCCGAACCCGGCGATCGCGGGGATCCCGAGCCCGGCGAGGTAGTTGCCGATGTTCGACGGCCCGGCGACCTTCGCCCGGGCGTCGAGGCCCGCGTCGTGCGCCGCTGACAGCAGGGCCGTCCGCAGCGGCGAGGCATCCGGCAGCGCGAACGGTGGCCAGGACGTCGTGACCTCCACGTACGTCGGCTGCGTGCCGGGCCAGCCATCGTCCGTCCCGCCGGCGGCAGCCTTCACCACGTCCAGGGCCGCCGGGGCGTCGAAGGCGGGGGTGAGGCGCACGTCGACGTTGACGACGCACAGGTCCGGCACGACCGAGTAGCCCTCGCCGCCGCTGATCGCGGTCACGGTCAGCCTGGCCGGCAGCGGGAACCCCGGCCCGGCCGCGCCCGGCATCTCGGCCTCATGCAGACGGGTCACCAGGGCTGCGGCCTTCGCGATCGCCGACGGCGTCACCGTGCTGCTGGAGCCGGTATGCCCGGCGACGCCGTGGACGTGCAGGCGCGTGCGCAGCACGCCGCGCCCGCCCGTGACTACGTGGTCCGGGCCTGGGTAGCCGATCATCACGCCTTCGGCGCGGGGAGCGGCCGGGTCCTCGAAGAACGCCCTGGCCCCGCCGAAGGCGCCGGTGTGCTCGTCCACGTCCAGCAGCAGCGCCACGCTGCCCGCCCACCGGTCCGGGTCCGCCTTCAGCCGTGCGAGGATGTGCGCGAAGATCGCCGCGCCGGCCTTGGAGTCCGACGACCCGCGCCCGTGCAGCCAGCCATCAGCGACCACCGCGGACGTCGGGGGCATCTTCCACGCGGACTCGTCACCGAAGGGCGCGGTGTCCAGGCAGGCGTCCAGAACGTACCGGGGTCCGGGGGCCGCCCCGGCCACCTCGCAGGCCAGCGCGACCGTCGCCCCGCCGGGGCCGGCCAGGCGGCGGCATTCCAGGCCGCGGCTGTCCAGCCAGGAGGCCATGCAGTCCAGCACCGGGTCATACGGGTCGATCCCGCCGCGGCTGGGAATCCGCACCAGGTCCCTGGTGAGTTCCAGCACCGAGGCGTGGTCCTCCCTGGCCGCTGCCTCCAGGGCGGTTACCTGCTCGCCTGTCCGCGTCATGGCCCGCGCTTCCCTTCTCGCAGCACGTCCAGCCCGGCGACGTCCTCCGGCGTCTCCACCTTCCGGGCCGCGGCGTACGCCTGCCGGCCGTGATCCAGAAGCCGCATCGCAGCATCAGCGCTGAGGGCGATCCCGCAGTCGAATGCCTCATGCGACGTCAGCGACGGGATCGGGATCACCGCCATCCGCTCGCTGGCGCAGAAGAACCGCTCCGGCGACGCCGCCACGTCCTCCACCATGCCCACGTGCAGCGTCTTGACCCCCAGGCTCCGGTCACCAGGATCGCGCAGCCGCAGCAGCTGAAGCAGGTGGTCCTTCAGCACCTGGTGATGCGGCGGGCCGAATAGCACCCGGTAGCACACCAGCGCCGGGCGTTCCGCCAGCGCCGCCTCGATCGCCTCCAGGTACTCCCGGTCCCGCGACCGCGACCCTGTCACCACCAGGCACTCCCGCGCTCCCGCGACCGTCGCGAGCATCGCCGACTGCAGCGCGTCCCACCCGGCCAGCAGCCGCGGAGCCTCCGGGCCGGACGCAAGGCACTGGTCCTGGTGGGCGAACAGGACGTCGGGCGGCTGCCCGAAGATCTCGCACAGCATCGCCCGGTGGCCGATGCTCGTGACATGCCGTCCCAGCTCCCACCCGGACAGCATGCTCGGCGTCACCCCGGAATGACCACCCGGCGTCCGCAGGTCGATCTCCTCAACCGTCCGCTCCAGCGTCCAGTTCCGGGACTTCCTCGCCCTCCGCAGCGGGGAGTCCTGCCGCGAAGGGACCAGCGGGCGACTGGGCACCGGCAGCCACAACCTTCCAGCTCCGGCCGCTGACGCCCGCAACGGAACCGGTATAACCGATGATGCACCGTAACCGACCGGACTGGCGACTCCGCAGCCGCCTTCTCGCACACGGCCATCAGCCCAGGATGCTGCCCCAGCCGGACATAGCCCTGCGGCGGGTGAAACGCGCCCAGCTCGGCCCGCAGATCCTCTGCCGACAGTCCCGGGTACTCGGTCACGGACAGGATCGGGATCGCGAACGCCCGGTCCAGGTCGCGGACGTACTCCAGCACGCTCGCCCCGTTCCCCGGCCGCATCCGCTCCGCGATCGCCGCGACCTCCTCCGGGCTGCCGGCCACGGCGGGGCCGAGGTCGATGACCGCCGCGAGCCGCGACACCGGCGCGTTCAGGTAGACGAACCAGCGCACCGCGCGGCCCTCCAGGAACCGCCGCCGGAACTCGTGCGTCTTGCGCCCCTGCCAGATCAGGTCGTAGTACTCCGCGTGCAGGGCCATCAGCACGGGCTCCGGCACAGATTCCGTAGCCACATCCCCGAACAGATCCAGCTGCCCCGCGACAGGGCCCCCAGTCGTCATGACCACCATATTGCCCTGCCTGGCCCCTCTTCCGCCCCGAACCGGGAATACCCTCCGGGCGGGAGCGCGAAGTTCGCCGGCGCCCCCGGCGGCGTGACGGATGGCGGTGGTGACCAGGCGCAGGCTGCACCGGTCGAGTCCGGGAATGGCGTCGCGGAGGCTGATGGGGCAGCCGACGGCGAGGCTAGCCGCGAAGCGCAGGATGCGCTTCTCCCCTCCGGACGCTGGCAGGCCGCTGCTGCCGAGGCGGTGATGACGCCGCCGGATCGAGGCTATCAACGCCTGCGTCAGCGATGTCTTCGTCATCTGTCCTGACGTGGTATCAGGTCCAGCACGCGGCGCAGGTTCACCTCGGGCGAGCCGGTCGCCGAGTCGAGCACTAGGTGCGGCTCCTCCCACGGCTCCCACAGCTCTTTCATGCGCCCGACGTGCTCCCACGAGACCGTCGCCGGCCAGCAGGGAATGCCCCTGGACCTGCCTTCCACACGGCTTCGCTGCACTTGCTCGTCCGAGCAGACGCACTCCACCCCGATGAACCGCCCGCCCAGCCGCCCGGTGAGCGACTGCCACCGGCCGCGCGCAGCCCTGGTGTGCCCGGTCGCGTCGATGATCGCGCTCATGCCCAGGTGCAGCTGGCGCGCGACGGCGGCGGTCAGCATCATCTCCGACAGCGGGCCGGTGTTGTCAGGGCGGAGGACCCCGAACACCGCCAGCGCGCCGAGCTGCCAGTCCATGGAGAACACCGGCGCGTTCAGCGTGCGGCCGAGCGTCTCCGCCACCGTGCTCTTGCCGGTGCCAGGCACTCCGGCGACGAGCACCACGACCGGACAGCCCGGCAGACACAGACGGCGTGACCCGCTCGTACTGAGCGAACGCCCAGCCGGCACGCAGGACCTGGAACTCCGCACGCGCCGTCGCCAGGTCAGCGCCCGCGCTGACGTCACCGAGACTGCGAAGCCACCCCAGAAGGAGGTACTCGCACCGCACGGTGATGTCGCCGTAGAGCTCCGCCTCCCGGTTCGCTTGCTCCACCAGCACGACCCGGTCGATCGAGATCGGACTCGCGGGAAGGTCCAGCCTGGACACCAGGTCCGCGACCATCCCGGCAGGCTCCGCCTTCAACCTGGCCCGGAGGCGCCCGATGATCACCGAGCCGTCGCTTCCGGTCACCTCGCCGAGCACCCGCTCGGCGGCCGGGTCCAAGGGAAATCCGATCACCGCGTTCAAGCTCCGTCATTCGTCGTCGTCCGGCCGCGCCGACCGCAATCGATAGACCCGTGCCCGCATCTCATAGAGCTCGAGGTTAAAGCCCTCCCCTCGCGGTGAGCTCGTCGTGGGTGCCCACCTGATCAATACGGCCACCTTCCATCAACACGACCAGAGCTATTGCTTGCTTGCTTCCGGCCGGGCGCGGCGCGTGCCGGGCTGGGCAGGGTGTGAAAGACATGCCGGCGATCGGGGTGCCAGGCCTGGGGTTCTGAACAAAGGGGGTGCTGCCGCCTCCGGTCGGTGTCATGGGTCTCGTCGGGCAACTGCGGAGCGGGGACTACGGGGACGTTGTACCCGGCAACATCGTCCCCCGAAGTATGTGGTCAGCCAGCGAAACGGCCGATGGGGCCAGGCGCTCAACATGCCCGCCCCCGAAGCAGGGGTTCGTGACCTAGCACAGCACGCACATGCCCGCTCCTTGATGTGAGCCCTGGCGCGGAGGCTGACTGCCGCCAGATCGATGCGGACGGCCATTTCATCGTGAAAATGACAGCTGCCGGTTTCACGGGCCGCCGTGTACGGCTCGATCGCTCGCTCCAACACGGCCGCCGCTTCCTGATCAGCGCCTCGGATTCAGGCGAGTGCCGCTCCGATGCGGTAGTGGTGATCAGCCGGCGACGCGCCGAGTCGGCTCACAGCGCGAATCAGCTGGAGCCGTGCGGCGATCAGTCCGTCCGGGACGTGGCTCAAGGCCGGCGCGAGTCTGATGAGGCATTCGTACATGGCTCCGGACCAGTAAGCACTGATCGCCAGATTCAGCCGCAATTGCGCAGTCAGGACCTGGTCGCCCACCACGGCGGCATAGGTGAGGCCAGCCAGGGCTAGTTTCCTCGGCAGCCGCCGGGGCAGCGGGCATGGGCAGCGGTCGCCATGAGGCTGTTCAGGCATCCAAGTATGAATAAGGCTTGCGCTGGTCGCCCGGCCAAGTCCACGTCGTGTACGCAAATATGGCAGTTCTGGGCGCTAGCAAACGGCTCAGCCAGTTCCGTCGAGGCTGCACCCGGTAGGCATGGGTGATTCGTCGTTGCTCAAGTACTACCTCAATGCCGCGGGCTTTAGTTATTTAGGATCTTTGTCCCTTTCCGTGTTTTAGTGACTGTGGGTAGCTGTCTTCTCCGGTTCTTGTTTCCGCTGGTCAGGCCGGGGAGTTGGCCATGGTGATGACGGCGGGGGCGATGCGGGTGCGGGTGTCCTTCGCGGTGGCGTGGGCGAAGCTGCTGGGCGACTTGGACTTGCGGGAGCGGTGGCGGTTCCGGTCGACGATGGTGCGGTATTTCGCGATTTCCCTGGTCAGGGCCTGGTAGCAGGCGCGGCCCGCCTGGATGGCGCGGACGGCGGCGCGGCGGGTCCGGGCGCAGGAGATCTCGCGGGGCCGGACGGACTGCCCGGCGCGGCGTCCCTTCCGCGCGGGGGCGGCGGCGGGCGCGGCGTCGCGTGCGACGCCGCGGGTCATCTCGGTCGAGGCGGCCCAGGCCGCGAGTTCCTGCAGGACCAGGGCCGGGGACCCGGAGCGGAGCATGGGCCCGGTGCCCGGGCCGGCGCCGTCGAGGCTGCCCTTCGCCTCGCGGAGTGCGGTCTCCGACCCGTCCCACCGCCATCTATAGAGCGGCGCGAGCAGCGGCGCCGGGTACTCCCGAATGTCGGTCAGGTCAGTGACCAGGCAGAACATCTCCGGGACCTCCTGGCCCTCGACGTGACGAAGTACTCGATGACCCTGACCCGGGCCGTCAGGCCGTCGCCGGACAGGTCCGCGAGGTAGGACCCGTCCGCCAGGAACGGGCGAGACGCGTTTCAGCGGGATGTCGCTTTTCAGGCGGATCAGCACGTGGGTCCGGGCGATCAGCCGGGCGACCCGGGCCGCGCCGGGGAAATTCCTGTCCATTACCCAGAGCCGGTCTTTCGCGAACAGGCGCGGGTACCCCTCCATCGCCTCGTCGAGGAGTTTCTGCTCGCCGGCGGCCTTGCCCTTGCCGCCGCCGGATGGGCCGTGCGTCATCCCGAGAAGTGCCCGGGTGGAGACGTCGCTCAGAGGCAGTGCCCTGAGCTGCGGGAACGGGGACCAGTCGTCACCCGTGCCGACGGAGCCGAACGCGGCCCGGTTCGCGGGCGTGTCCGGCACGCGGATCAGCGTCCCGTCCAGCGAGCACACTGCCAGCCGCCCCGCGGCGGCCTCCCGCCAGTCCCTGGCCTCGTGCTCGCGCCGGGAGGCCTCCAGCACGATGGCCTGCAGTTCCTCCAGCGGTCCCGGGCCCAGCGCGCTGCGCCAGTCGCCGAGCGCCCGCTCCGACGCCGCCCGCCACGGCCGCGCCCACGGCACCACGGCGAGGTCGCCGGCCAGCGCCAGGACCGCCTCCCGCACGCCCGCGTCCGGCATCAGCGTCATCAAGACGATCGCACGGATCATGAACGCCCTGGTCAGCAGCCGCTCCCGCTTCCCTTTCACGAACCGGGGATCCAGCACCGCCCGCTCCGCGATCTCCTCAATCGCCCCCGGCCCGGCCCGCCCCTCCAGCCACTGCTCCAGCGGGCCGAGCGTCGCATGCGAGGCCGGGCCGCCCGCCGCCTGCACCCTCCCGTCGCGGCGGACGACCGCCGGCGCGACCGCCACCACCTTGCAGAACACCGCCATCTCGCCCGACCGGATCCGCTCCGTCCCCCCGACGACCAGCGCCGACGCCCCCGGACCCCGGCAGCGCGCCGTTCCGCAGCGGCGGCAGCACATCCGCCAGCCGGACCGCGATCATCAGCCCGTCCCCCGCGAATACGTCACCGGCACCGGGCACGACAGGGTACAAAGACACAAGAGGCTCCTGTGAACGAAGAAGGACCTAGACAATCTCTCTTCTAGCAGGAGCCTCGCCCGTCCCGCGCGAAACCGCCGCAACACGCCACCAGCCAGCCGCAATCACCCAGCGTCACGAAAACAAGAACCAGCCACACGCCACTTCGGCCCTAACCCCGTGGCATTGAGTACTACCTGCCGCCTCCGGCGGGATTGTCAACCTGATCCAGTCCGCCGGGACATCTCTCCGTTGGTCTGGGATGATGAGATCATAGAGAGGCCGGACCACGGGCGGGTGCTCTACCTCGTCGCCAGTGGCGCACCCGCGCCAGAAGGTATCCCGGGGCTGACGGCGCAATGCCAGGCCGCCGGGTGGCGCGTACTAGCGTTCTCTACTCCGAACGGCGCCAGATTCCTCGATCTGAAAGCGCTCGAACAACTCACCGGGCAGCCTGTTCGCACCGGCTACCGGATGTCAGGAGAACCCAAGGCACTGCCGCAAGCCGATGCCGTCCTGGCCTGCCCGCTCACCTTTAACAGCACCAACAAGTTCGCCCATGGTCACGCGGACAACTTCGCGATTGGCTTGCTGTGCGAACTCACCGGTTCCGGTGTCCCGGTTGTCGTGGTGCCGCACTGCAAGCCCCAGCTAGCAAGCCACCCCGCGTTTCCGGCCAGCATCACCACGCTGCGCAGCATGGGTGTCAAGGTGCTGTTCGACCCCGATGCCCCTTACGCGCGACGGCTTCCGCCCTGGAACGACGTGGTCGCGGCGCTCCCGGCTCCAGCTAGTTCCCGGTAACAGAAATGACTCAGGGAGATGCGGGCCAGCGCATAGCGCGAGCGCGTCGCCGCCGCGGCCTTTCGCAAGCAGCCCTAGCCGCTCTAGCCGGCCGGTCGGAGTCCTGGCTCTCCCAGGTCGAGCGAGGCAAGCGCAGCATTGACAGCCACGCAGTCTTGACCCGGCTGGCCGAGATTCTTCACACCGGGCTTTTCCGCCAGAGGAATTAGCGTCGGGAGCAGGTAGGCGTCGTAGTTGACCTTCCGGATGGTGGCGCGACCCCTGGGACAGCCACTGTCAGCAACTCAGCGCCACCGTGCCCGACCACGAGCTGTGATAATTGAGGCATCCTTTCGAGTATTTACCGGAAGGGCCTGGCAAATTCCAAACGGATACGAGCGACTGATTTTTTACTAAGGGTACGGCGGCGAGAGGCGAGTGCCATTCTCTGCCATCGCGAATAGCCGAATTACGCTTGCGCTAACGGGGTTGCGTTATGAGCCGATGACGGCGGGAGCGTGAATGCGTTCTTGAGCCATTTGACGGCGTGTGACAGTCTATGGACATGCTCACAGCCGGGATAAGGACGAGGCGGCGCGGCCTGCGAGGGTATTACGGCGTTGCGGTTGTGCTGGCCATTACGACCCTGGTGACACAGGGCGTTGCCACTGCGGCTCGCTACAATCCCATGCGAAGCAGCGCGGTCGGGGGATGGCACGTCGCAGCTCGGGTTCAAGTTGCCGGACACAGCGTGATTCTCACCGCGATCGATGCTGTCAGCGCCAAGGATGCCTGGTTGTCGGGACTGGCGATCAACCGGAAGGGCACGGGAGGGCAGCCGCTGATCGAGCGCTGGAAGCGCCCAGGATTTCACCATAGTGGGGATGGCGCCAGACGGTCATGGCGGATTCTGGGCGATCAGTGACTCACTGTTCGGAACCGGCCGCTTCTGGCACTACGCCCACGGCACATGGAGCCAACCGATCCGATCACCATGGATGATCCTGGGACTAGCTTCAGTACCGGGTGCCAAGGCGATTTGGGCCATCAGCGAGAACACCAGCAACACGGTCGGACTTGTGATCCTTCACGGGGCGATGATGTCGTGCAGGTGCTGGTTGGAGAATCTGTGGCACTGGGTGTGGATTTGGCGGGCGAGAGGTCGCTGACTGAGGCGTTCACCGCTGACGGAGGCTGCCTAGTACACCAGGATGGCGTCGTGCAGCAATTCATGTTTCCGTCCGGCCTCCGCTGGCATCCCGCTCTTCGGACGAAGGTTCCATGGCTAGGGCGAGCCTTAGCATCGAGCTGCGGGGCAGGTGCCCAGAAGCACCGAAAGGCGGGGCTGGATTATTTCCTCTTCCGGGTTGTTGGTTGTCGGCGTGAAAGTGCTGGCGGCTCATCTTCAGGATCCGACTCGGCAATGCCCAATGGACACTGCCCAAAAGGCAATTTGCGCGCCACGGATCGTCGTCTAAGTCAAGGCCAGGGAACACCAAATAATCCGCGAACAGGAGCAGACTGTTGGAACGGTCTTGGCGCCGGGCCGGGCGGGCAGGGAACGGCTTGCGTCGCCGGGAAATGGCCTGCTTTAAGCGGGCTGCTTGGCTACAGGCGGCTTGGCGGTCTAGGGTCCTGCTATGACGGCGGTCTGGGGTTCGGGTCCTGGCGGCCGGTGGCAGGCGCTCGTGCCGGCTGCCTTCCAGGCTGAGGCCGAGTTGCACGACCTGGTCGAGAGCGCCCCGCAGATGCTGCCGCTGGCCAGGCTCGCCTCGACTTACCGTGCTGGGCCGCGAGGTGCGCCTTGGTACCGGTTCGGCGGACCTGCTGGCCGTGGAGTCGACGGGCCGGCTGGTCATCATCGAGGTCAAGCTGGCGGGGAACGCCGAGTCGCGGCGTGCCGTGGTTGCCCAGGTGCTGTCGTACGCCGGGTACCTGCAGGGCCTTGATCTTGATCAACTGGAGTCCCAGATCCCGGGCGCGTCGGTGGTCGCCGCGGTGCAGGCCAACGATCAGCAGCACGCGGTGAACTCGGAGGAGTTCCGGGACGGCCTGACGCGCAGCCTGGCCGAGGGCAACTTCCGGCTTGTCATCGTGCTGGACTCGGCGCCCGATGAACTGGTCCAGGTCGTGGGGTACCTGCAGTCCGTCACCGACAAGATCGACATTGACCTGATCACGGTTTCCGCCTATGACGTGGCCGGGTCGCAGGTTCTCGTGCCCCAGCGGATCGACCCGGGCAGACGCGGCCGCCACATGTCTGACGCCCAGGTGACCGCGCGGCAGGCGGGCGCCCTGCATCGCGGCTCAGCGCAGTTCCGCTCGGGCCTGGCCGGCCTGCCGCCCGCCGAGCGGGATCCGCTGATTCGCCTGGCCGACTGGGCGGATGCGCTGGAACAGGCCGGGCTGGCAAAGCTGTCCACCTACCTCGGCAAGAGCGGCCGGATTACATTGCTGCCCCGACTGTCTCCGGACAACGCCGGGCTCGTCACCATCTACGCCGAGAACGGGATCGCTTACCTGCAGTTCTTCCGCAGCGTCTTCGAACGCCGCGCCGCGCGCTCCCTCCCGGCAGTTGAAGCGGCCCTGGGCGCCGAAATTAGGCAAGGGAACTGGACACCCGACATTCCCGACACCCTGCTGCACGCGGTCACCGGCGCCTATCGGGAGGCCTCCGGAAACCTCCGCCCGCAATAACAACCCAGTAGTCTCCCGTCGTCTGTCGCACTCCCCTGGGCACGTGCGGTTCGCCCGCTAACGCGGCCACGGCCCAGGCCCTGAGCCATCTACCGGGCCGTTGACATATTGATTCAGGTTGTACCACCATGACGATCATGGGGGCGGTATACGGAGCGAAGGCGACGAATAGGCCGCGGACTGCGGCCATCCTCGGCGTATTCGGCCTCATCTCATTGCTGGGCGGCGTCTTCTTGTGGATCGTGCCGTTCACGCTCGGCACGGTCTCCGAGTGGAATGGCCGGTGCCACAGCGAGATCGGCCAGATCACCAAGGACATCGTGCCGGGGACTAGGCGCGCCTGCAGCCTGGTCGCCCTGGGCGATGAGTCAATCGGCTGGCTGATCGGCGTTGGCATCGGCCTGGTCATCATCGCGATTGTCCTGCGGGCTACCCGCCGGCGGACCGCGCCTCAGCGAACGCGCGGGTAGATTTCTGGCTATACGGCGAACGCGGCCGGGCCAACCGAGACGGGCAGGAAGTCAACCTGTGAGCACACGCACACTCCTGCGCGGAGGCCTCATCGCCGACGGCATCGGCACCACCCTCGAACGCGCCGACCTGCTCATCGACGGGCCGTCGATCGCCTGGATCGGGACTCGGGACAGCGGCGCGTCAGCGGAGAACTGCGAGGTCATCGACCTGGCGGCGGGCAGTGTCGTGCTGCCAGGGTTCATCGACGCGCATGTGCACGCCGAAGGGCCGCTGCTGGAGGACGGCTACGTCGGGGGCGCGCTCGCCCAGGGCGTGACGACTCTGGTGGTCGGGCAGGACGGGGAATCGTGGATCGGCGCTAACGAGGCAACAGCGCGGTACCTGGATGACTATTTCGGGCCGGTCAACGGGCGACTGGAGCCCGCCCGGGAACTGAGCGTCGCCGGGTACCGGGAGGCGGTGGCCGGGCGGCTGCTGCAGAACGTGGCCATACTGGCATCGCAGGGCACGATCCGGCACAACGTCGCGGGGTTGTCGGCTGCACCGCTGGGGCCAGGCGAGGTGGCGACGGCGCGGCGGCAGGTGGAGAACGCGCTGGCCGACGGGGCGGTCGGGTTGTCGAGCGGGCTTGATTACCTGCCGAGCCGGTTCGGCCACGTCGATGAGGTCGCTGCCATGGCATCGCCGCTGGCCGGGACCGGTTTTCCTTACGTCTCGCACTTGCGGGCCTACGGCCCGCCGGTCGCGGCGGGGATCGCCGAACTCGTCGCCGTGGGGCGCCAGGCCGGGCTCAAGGTCCATGCAAGCCACCTGTGGGGCGCGCCTGAGGACATCGCGCCCGCGTTCTCGGCGGCCGACGCGGCCGGGGTGCCGCTGACCTTCGACATGTATCCGTACCGCAAGTCGAGCACCATCCTGGCGGTGCTGCTGCTCCCGGCGGAGCTGCAGCACGGGGGTCCGGAGCAGACGCTCGCCGCGCTGGCCGATCCCGGGCAGCGGGCGGTGCTACTGGCAGACGAGAAACTCACCGACGGATACCTCGCCGATCTGTACCTCGGGTGCCTGCCGGATCCGCATGCGGGCCTGGCCGGGCTGTCGATCGCCGAGGCTTCGTCGGGTAGCCCGGGGTCCGCTGGGGAATGGGTGCTTGACCTGCTGATCGAGACGCGGCTTGAGGTTGGCGCGCATCTGGACCGGCGTCTGCTCGCCGAGGAGCACCTGGCCTGGCTTGCCGTGCATGAGCGCCAGTGCGCCGGGTCGGACGGGATCTATCAGGGGCAGCACCCTCATCCGCGCGGGTGCGGGGCGTTCGCGCGGATCGCGGAGTGGTACCTGGCCGACGGGCCCGACGTGGGCTACCAGCTCATGGCGCGGCACTTCGCGGCTAACCCGGCCGACGTCTACGGGCTGAGTACCCGGGGACGGCTGAAGGCCGGGGCGGCGGCCGACATCTGCGTTACCGCACCGGACGGCATGGCCGATCGTGCCAGCTACGGAGCGCCGCAGGTGCAGGCTGCGGGCGTCGATCTCGTCATCGTTAACGGAACGACCGTCTGGCGCGACCGAGCGGCCGAGCGGCGTCAATTCCCCGGACATGCCTGAAGCCTCCCGTCGGCGGACCAACAGGCCGACCGGAACGAGCCGGAAGTAGTCAACTCTGGTCAGCAACAGGCTCAGCGAAGCCTGGCACAACGACCCCCGAGCCCACCAACCCTGGCTCAGAATCCAAATCGATGGACTCTGAGCCGAGCACAGATCTTCGCCCGGACACCATCAATGCGGTAGCCGTGACAGCAATCAGCAGGCCGGGGATTATAAGTGCCCACCTGATACCCAGGCTAGCCGCGACTCCTGCCACAACGAACGATCCGGCCGGCACGAATCCCATGAAACCCGCGTTATAAGCGCTAAGTCCCTGGGCACGCTGACTATCAGGCGTGTTCTTCTGGACGTACACTGTCGCACTGACGGCAAAGAGTTGAATAGTAGCACCGATAGCGATCATAAGAGCCGCGTATGCCCATGCTACAGGCATTACTGCAGCAAGCACCTCAGCCAGGCCGAACAACATAGCCCAGATAACAAATTCCAGGTAGTGAGGATCCGGGCGATGCGACGAATAGAAGTTACCTGCGATCCCGCCTGCGGCCATGAACGTTCCGAGGAGGCCGAACCCTATCGGGCTAAGATGAAAAATATCTGTGGCCATAAGCGGATTTGTGACCTCAAATTGGATACCAAATCCGCCGACCAGAAATGCCATGAACGCAGCCACCTGAATTTCCCGAGGCAGTCTAAGGAACCACCGGAATCTACCATGAATTATCTCGTTCTTGGATCCAGCGGACCCGCCGAAGATGACCTCTCTCGATAGTCGGATTAGAACGGCAACTACGATCAGGTAAGACAATGCGTCAATCAGAAATACGTCCGCATAGCTACCCAGCGCGATAATAACGCCCCCTATGCTAGGGCCGCCAATCTTCGCAAGGCCGGTGATCGCGGCGTAGAGCGACGATCCGCGTCTAAGCTCGGCCTCGCCAACCAGGCTCAGCATGAACATCTGGCGGCCTGGGACATCAACGACCTGAGCACATCCCACTGCGAATGCCAATACGGCGATGTACCAGACTGAGATCCAGCCGGCGAGCAGTGGTATAGCCAAGCCCAACGAACCTATGGCCTGAGCGCTCTGAGTGATGACTACTACGCGCACGGGTCGGTAGCGCGCCACAATCGCAGCGGCTCTCCGACTGAAGAGCAACATAGGTAGAAACTGTGCAGCCACGATAGTTGACAGCACTGCAGCGTTCCCATGCGCGATGTGAAGAGTCAACCAATACAAGGCGGTGTACGACATCATCGTGCCGATGATCGAGACGGCCTGAGATGTCGCGTACCACACGAATCTCCAACTCGCCACCCCGGCGCCCCCGGACATGCCGCCTCCTTAGGCTCTCTTAATGATAAGCATCGCTGGCTGAGGCATCCGCCGCTGGCGGAGCCTGCCTGATAGATGCGGGTTGCTGGTTGCGGGTGAGTGCTTGCCGGCGGTCATCTTCAGGAGATTCACGACCCCGTCTGGACTGCGACCCACCCGGATGCCTGCTCGGTTGCGTGAACGGGCATCGTGCACTTGGGCGGCGACCATGAATGTGTTCACCGCCCAAGGCCACGAATACGCTAGCCCCGCTGAGGATCAGGTACTGCGCGAGGTGACTTCGAAGCCATTCCCTGAGGCATTCAGAGGGCCGAGCACGAGAGACGAGTTGCTCGTGGTGATCGGCTCGTTCGGGAAAGTGGTGATCACGCCGGTGACCCCGCCTGACGTGACCGAGGCGTCCGTGAGATTCCAGGGAGTGAAGGCCTTCGTCGACTGGCTGGTCTGCGCGTCCCACTCGGCGCTCGAGTTGGCGCAGGTCGCGCAGGTCTGGATGGTGGTGAAGCTGGCAGCGGAGTGGGTCGAGTCGGTGACGGCGAGCGTGTAGCTCGTGCCATTCCTCGTCAGCGAAGCGTGGATTTTGTCACCGGGCTTAAGCGCCGTGCTGACGACCTGGACCGAGTTGGTCGGGAACATCTCCCACCAGGTGAAGTAGATCGGCGCGCCGCCGAAGCACTCGATGCCGGTGCCGTCCTGCTCCACGCTACTGCTGGTGATGCCGTCGATGCCGACCCAGAACTCGGTGGAGGTCGAACCCGTCGCCGGGCAGGTGCCGGTCGGCTCCACCCAGTTCCCACTGACTGCGGAATAGGTGTGGCCGCCAGTGTTGATGTCGGCGTAGCCGGCATCACTAGAACTCGGGGCAGAGGTCACGGTCGGGATCGAGCTGATGTGTCGGCCTGCAGCTCTAGCAGCGGGAATGGCGGCCGCTAACAATCCCATCGCAGGCAAGCATGCCGCTAACGTGAGGGTTAATAACCTCGGTCGGCGATGATTCATAGCGGGAATACCTCTCAAATAGGCGGCCCGCCGATAGGCCGCTTCTCAACATCGTAACTTCATAATCCCGATAATGAGCATGCGCGGGCCCGCCAGTCGGTCGTGCCGACTGCGGTCTCGAAGTTTCCGTGCCCAGGACTGCGTCGTGAGGACGTGGCTGGTGGCCGGCACGCGGTGCCGTTCGGCCCCGGTTTCGTGCGGGGCGCACGCTGACTCGCTGGCTGCCCGCACGCTGACTCGCTGGCTGCCCGCACGCCGATGACGAGTGCCGGTCAGCTCCGGTGCAGCTGCGCGAGATCGCTCCAGGCCACTCCACGGCGTGCCGGCGAGCCGAGTCGATCTGGCCGGAGAGCGGATCATGAGGCGGCCAGCACCAGCGCTCGAGCGTGGTGCGTCTACCCGATCGCCGCCGCCAGGCCAGCCGGGGCCAGTTCCTCGGCATCGGCCGGGCAGCCGGCATGCTGGGCAGCGGTCGCCAGGAGACTGCTCAGACCTCCGAGTATGAAATAAAGCTCGCGCTGGTCGCCCGGCCACGTCCCCGCCGCCGTCACCTGATGCAATTGATCTCGTACCGACCGAATCTGGGCGAAGAGGCAGGCTCGCCACATGCCCTCATCCCGGAAGTGCGGTAGTCATCGCGCGAGAGGCTGACCCGTGCGATTCACTCACGACGGCGGAACGGCGCCGCGGCATCTTCGGCGGCAGGCTCGTCATCCTCGTCGTCAATGAGCACTGAAGCCGCTGAGCTGGCCGTTTCGCGAGACCGGGCTGCGGCGTCTTCGTCAAGTCCGGTTTGCTCGATGCACCACTGCGTCCACTCCGGCAGCAGCCGTAGCGCCGGGTTGGCGTAGCCGGCGAAGTAGCCGACGCGGATCAGGTGCGCCGCCATCTCAATACGGTGCGGCGAGCAAGCGTAGAACGAGCGCTCGTCCGGATTCTCATGCGGTCCCCACTCGCCGATGATGGTGCCCGTGGCCTCGGCCACTGCCTCGGGGACGTCATCGTGCCGCGTGGCATACCAGCTCAGGAACGCATCATCCACATGGCCTGCATCGAACGGGGATGAGCCTTCGCCGGTCTCCCCGGATCCGGTGAGGTCGCGGGCGCGGCGCCGGAGCCGGTAGTGCTCACGGATGAGCTCGCGAGGCTCCGACCCCTGCAGTATGTCCGCCAGCATCCCGGTTTGCAGGCAGGGGGCCAGTAGCCGGGCGGTCATCCCCGGCGCGCACGGCGACAGCGCCGCGCCCGAGCCCGCAGGGCCGACGACGTCGCGCCATTCGCTCAGCGCCTCCTCAGCCGAGGCGAATACGCCAGCGCCGACGGCAACGGCGATCCAGCACAAGTCGAAATCCCACGCATACCAGTGATCCGGTGCGCCCTCGTCGTAGCTGAACGGGGCCGTGAGCAGGAAACGGCTGCCGTACGCGTCGCGGGCAGCCAGGGGCTCGCCCGCTATCCGGGAACCTCCGGCCGGGAGGGCGGGACAGGTTTCCAGGCCGCGGTTCGCCAGCAGCCTGGCGACCATGTCCGCTTCAGCCAGCGCGGCCTCATGCGGATCCTTGATGTCGGGAAACATCTCGCGGGCACGCAGGGCAGTCTCGTCCACCGCCTTGTCAGGCGTCCGGGGTGCCATCAGAGCCAGCCCGCACAGCAGCGCCCAGAGCTTCTGCCAGTCATCCGCACCCCCGGCGAGTGCCGCACGCAGCGCCGCCCCGGTCTTCTCCGCGAGGGCACGCAGCCACTGGGGTGGATGAAGGCCGGTCCCCGGCGACTGAAGGCGATCGTAGAACTCGCCGCCCACGATCTGGCAGGCCTGCGTCTCCAGATCGACCAGGCGAGTCGGCCAGGTGAGGGCACGGGCACCGGAGAGAACGCGTTCATGGGATTCCTGCCACCACGGCGCGTCCGGCGCACCGCCAGCCAGGCGATAGGCGAGCTCCCGCAACACCGCCCGACCCGGATCCGCCTGCGGCACCGGCAGCCGCCCGAAGGCCGGCTGGCCGGCCCGCCGCTCCTGCAGTTGCCTGGCGCGACGCTGCGGGTTGCCGCTGAGGCCCTGGTGCGTCTTGGGCTTGCGGGACTTCCGCTTCTTGGGGGACATTCCCGCCAGGGTAGCGGTCGAAGATGACCAGCGTTCCAGAGTTCACGCTGAGACTGGACACCGTTCTCATGGTCGCGGTCTGGCACTACCTCCAGCCATGACAAGGCGGCCTGCGCGGGGCCGTTCCTGCCTGCCGCCGTTGGTGCTGCCGCAGGCGGGGGCGATCGATGAGGCGCGGGGCAGTGCCCCGTCAGGACAGGGGTGATGTTCCGTGATCACGACCTGGTCCTTGATCACGGAACATCGCCCATGCGTCCCGAGGCCCGACGCCCGACGCCCGACGCCCGAAAGAAAGCGCGCTCCTGCGGGCTGGCTCGGTTATGGGGACGTGATAGTTATCAGGGCGACCGGGGCGCCGGTCACGGCCTCACCGCCAGCGCCGCTGGTGGAGAGGGTCATCGCGTCGCCGACACGGATGATGCCGGCGTATGCGCCTGCGGTGTTCGCGACGCTTATGCCAGCACCGGCCACGATGAACCTCAGGAGAGAGGTGTTGTTGGCATAGGTGAAGCCGACCGTGCCAGTGATTTCCGCCGTGCAGACTCCGAGCACGCTGCTGATCGTGAAGATCTGTCGAAGCCCGTAATCGTGCCGGTCGTTGTAGTGGTGGCAGGGTCTTAGGTGATGAAATTAATCGTTGCCGTGGTGCCGGCCCTGTGAACGTGCCCGTGCTGCCATGCGGTCCGTTGCATTTCTTAGCCGCGCTGCCGAAGGTAGAAGCAGTGATGCTGCTAACACCAGGCGGCGCCGCGACAGCACCCGCACCGGAACCGATGGTGCAGGTGAACTCACGCTGGCTGGTGCCCGTGAACGTTAACATGGTGCCTGCTCCTGCACCGAAGTCCGGCAGTCCCTCCGCTCACTACTCAGCCGGCCCCATAGCCGCCTATTCGCCGCGGGTCAGCGCAATAGCAGCGGTACCGAGCGGCTAAAGGCATCCTGGCGAGTTACTTGCGCATTGCGCTCCTCTTTCGACAATTACTGACCGCGCTTCCGGCCGTGGAAGACGACTTATGCCGGATGTCAGCGGCTTAACCGGTTCAGCCTTTGAGAGGCGCCAGGCATGCACAAGCCATAAATTACTAGCCGCAGTGGACAGGCCCCAGCTAATTTTGTCACCAGGCTGCGCGTTGAGCCGCAAGAATTTATCCGGCAATGAGCCAGCAGGCTCGCGCCGCAGTTTCCCAGCGACGCGCGACGGTACGTTGGACAGCTTCCGGGTGCCGCCGAGATCCTTGAGCAGGCACTCACCATCTCTCGCGACCTCGTCGACTCGGCGGTGAGGCCAGTCGCCGCGCCGTCGACGTGGCAGTGACATCAGGCACCGCCTACTACGCGATATTGCCCCATATTTATACGTTTTGTTCGGCCTGAGATCCGATGGTCACGACTTGGCTAGCGCTGTGACCTGCCGCTGGCGTGACGCGGTCGGTTCGTTGTGCCAATCTGTTCACTATGTTCGCCAGCGACGACAAAGACGAACTTCTCGACGCTGAGTACTTCGTGGCGAGGGACGCGGACTCTCTGGCTCTCATTCTGGAGAGCGCAAGCGGTCCCTCAGGTTCGCGCCCGGCCCGGAACACTGACTACCGGCGTGCCCTGGCGGTCTTGCTGACCAGGCTGCGTAATCTGGATGCCGTCATCACGGACGCACTCGTCGATTCACGCGCCACGCAGCGTCGCGGCATTAAAGAAGCCCAACGCAGGCTCATCCAGCCGCCAGTCCGGCTAGCCGACGAAAGCGACGTCGAAGAGCTCCGGCTGCGGCTCACATCCGCCCAGGCCAGGATCGGTCAATCGCCGAACGCGCCCAAAGGGGGAAACTGCAGCAAGCGCATCCGCCTGCGGCTGGACGTCCCTGGTTACGGTCCGGATGAGGCTGACCGCCTGGCCGCCATGCTCGCGACACCGCGGGCAGCCGACGAGGCGATCTCCCGCTCACCTGAGGAACCTCAACTCGGGCAGACCTTCCCCGAAGGTGCTGTGAGGCGAGAAGAGGTGAATCGTTACGAACGTGATCCACGTGCCCGCGGACTTTGCCTAGCCCACTGGGGTTCACGGTGCGCGGCCTGTGAACTGGACTTCGGAGAACGCTACGGACCTTTGGGACTTGGATTCATACACGTTCACCACCTACTGGAACTATCGGCGGTGGGACCCGGTTACCACGTCGACCCGATCAATCACCTCCGGCCAGTCTGCCCGAACTGCCACTCCATGCTCCACCGCCGGCAACCAGCGCTGTCAATCGACGAACTCAGGATGCTTCTGCAGCATCAACACCCACTCGGCACGCCGTAGGGGTTTGGCCAGAGCAGCAGTTGTCAGCCCAACTTCCCTGATCCCTCAGATCCCGGGCGCGCCGAAATCACCACCATCAAGACAATCACCAGGAGCCCTGGGCATGCATCTCGGCACGCCTGTACTCAGGAGCAACGCGACAGGAGCAGGCTAGACCGCCCGCACCAGGCAGAAAGGCTTGCCGGCCGGGTCGGCATAGACGCGCCAGTCCGGGCCGGCGCCGTCCAGCCGGGTGGCGCCGATGTCAAGGGCAGCCCGTTCCGCCGCGTCCGCGTCCTGGACCGTCACGTCGAGGTGGATCTGCTGCGGGAACGCCGGATCCGGCCAGCGCGGCGCGTTGTACCGTTCCACCTGCTGGAACATCACCGGCTGCGCGCCGTCCTCGCCGATCATGGCGACCCCGTCCGCCTCGAACGTCACCGGCTTGCCGAGCAGCTCCGCGTAGAAGTGGCTCAGCGCCTTCGCGTCAGGGCAGTCGAGCATGACGGCCATCAGAGTGGTCCGCGGATCGCCGGTGTTAAGGCACAGGTCGAACGGATGGCCAGCCGGGTCGGCCAGCGTGTGCCACCGCTCGTTCCGGCGCAGCACAGTGGCGCCGAGCTGCCGGGCGCGTTCCGCCGCCGCGTCTATGTCCGGCACCCGGAAGTCAAGATGGGCCTGCTGCGGACGGTCCTGGCCCGGCCAGTCGGGCGGCACGAGGCCGACGGCCCGCTGCACGCTCACCTGCCAGCCGTCACCGGCGTCAAGCGTGATCCACTCATCGTCATCCTCGTCGTCGTCGGGAACGCGCTGCCAGCCGGCGAGTTCCTCGTAGAACGTGGCCAGGCGGTCGATGTCCGGAGCGTCCAGCGCCACGGCCCGCAGCGAGCCGACAGCCCGTCCGCGCGGTTCGGATGTCATCCCCCGATCCTGCCGACTCCGGGGCCGGCCCGCCACCGGAACACCGGCGCTGACCATCCGGTCCAGCCCGGCCAATCACCGAACCAGCGGTGCTGCCATTGCACTCGGTACCGCACTTGCAAGGGGCACTACGGCGAGCACTCCATAGACAGCTAGCACCGCGAGGCCGGATTCCGCCGGTGCGGAAGGCCGCGACGATCACCCGCGCTGGGCTCGCGTCAAAAGATAGAGGCTGAAAGGTCCTGCTGGCTGGCCGAGTCTGACATGGGACGGTCGAACTACTAACTCGACGACCCGCCATGCGGCTGATCGGCGACTAGAATCGTCGGGATGCCGGGGTCGATCGCGGGAAGCGCCGTACCCGTGGGTAAGGCCCGCACGCTCGCTCAGGTGTACCGGCGTTTCGTCCCCGCCGGAACCTCGCCCCTGTATGAGCGCGTCGCGGTCGCCCTGAGCGAGTCCGAGGATGCGCTGCGCGCCATCGAGGCGGCGCCGGCGCGCAAGCGGCACCCTGCGCTGATCCTCGCCGCGCTGCACGACCTCGCCCTAGCCGGACGCGCCCCGGCGCTCGCCGCGGCCTATGTAGCCGCGGACGGCGACGCTGCCGCTTGCGCTGCGATCGACACGCTGGTGCGGATGACCGACTCGGTCGTGGCCATCGCCGCGCGCCGACCGACGCGGGCCAGCGAAACCGGATGCTGCGCCGTGCTGTATCCGGCCGTTGCCGAGGCCGCACGCCGGGCAGGCGCGAACGCGGTCGGGCTGATCGATGTGGGGTGCTCGGCCGGGCTCAATCTCCATGTCGATCGCGTCGGCATCACCTACAGCAACGGGCAGTCGCTGGGCAACCCGTCGTCTCCCGTGCGACTGTCGTCTTCGATCGTGGGAGGCCGGCCCGTCCCCGCGCGGGCGATGCCCGAGGTCGTCGCCCGGGTCGGCGTCGGCCTCGACCCGGTCGACGTCACCGACGCGGATGACGCCCGGTGGCTGCGGGCCTGCCTGCGGCCTGATCAGCCGGAGCGGGCCTTGAGGCTCGAAGCGGAGCTGGCGCTGGCGGCGACGGCACCTCCGCTGCTGCTGCGAGGCGACACCATCGAGGTGCTGCCCGACGCCTTCGCCCGCGTGCCCGCGGGCGCCCTGCCTGTCGTCACCACGACGTGGGCGCTGTCGCACTTCCCGATCGAGAGCCGCCTGCGTTTTCTGCACCGCCTCGACGAAACGGCGGCCAGCCGGGCGGTGGCGTGGGTGTCAGCGGAGGGGGTCGGCGTCGCGCCGGCGATACCGACACTTGGCGATCGCCGCGCATCTGGCCACAGCATCATCGGCCTAGCAATGTTCGACCGGTCGGCTCTGCGCGCCGAGGCCATCGGCCGCTGCTGGTCACGAGGCCGCTTCCTGGCGTGGCTGGCAGACTCTTAGCGTCCGGTCAGGCTGATTCGCCGGCAAATTTCTAGTCAGCAAGCTTCCGCAGCGGAAAATACTTTATGCCCTGCACTGGAGCAGATTATTCTAGATTCCGCCACGCAGATTTAGAAGACATTCCGAGATGGCGTCCTCATCGTCCCCGGTTAGCGTGTCGGGCAACATCACCACCACCACTCCCTGTTAATCTGACGCCGCTAGAAATGGTCGGCAAAGAAATTCGGCGCTCCAGCTGACGGACAAGGCTTGCCTTAACCGAATACTTGGCACAGCTCAGTCGAGAGGATACGGATAATGCACGACTTTTCTCGTCGCGGACTGCTCAAGGCGGCGGCGACCGCAGGCGTCGGCTCGGTCGTTCTCCCGGGCATAGCCACGGCGGAAGCCCCGGACGCGAGCGCCGCGACCAACGGAGCCGGAAGCGCGAACGGCAAGCCGGCGGGGCTAACCGGCCGGATCGTCCGTCCCAGCGACCCCGGGTATCCGAAGGCAAGCCTCGGCTGGGACGAGCTGTTCGTTCGCTATCCGCTGGTCATCGTCTTCGCCCAGGAGACCCAGGACGTGGTCAATGCCCTCACTTGGGCGCGACAGAATGACGTGGCACTACGAGTGCGGAGCGGCCGCCACAGTCTTGAGGGCTGGTCGAACGTAGACAACGGCATCGTGATCGACGTCAGCGCACTAAAGTCGGTCCACATCGACGCTGCCTCCCGCATCGCGACAGTCGGGGCCGGGCTCAGCCAACTGGAAGCGGTGACCACGCTCGCCAAGAGGGACCTGGCGGTGACGACCGGAACGGAGGGCACCGTGGGCCTGTCCGGTGCGACGCTCGGCGGCGGCTTCGGTTTCCTCACCCGCTACCTCGGCATGGCCTGCGACAGCCTGGTGGCGGCTGAGGTTGTCGTCGCGCCGGAGGTCAGTAGCGCCAAGGTGATCAGGGCAGACTTGAAGCGCAACTCGGACCTGCTCTGGGCGCTGCGCGGGGCAGGAAACGGCAACTTCGGAATCGTCACCTCACTCACTTATCAAGCGGCTCCTCTCAAGAGCGTTGCTTATCTGCAAGCGAAGTGGGACGGTCTCAAGGACCTGCATGGAATCTTCGACACGTGGCAGCGCACGGCCCCGATCGCCGACGACCGGCTCGGAACCCAGCTCGAGATCCACAGAGGCGAGATCCTGTTGTTCGGAGTTCTCGCGGAAGGGTCAAAGACAAAGGTGAAGGAGCTGCTGGCCCCGATCCTGGCCGTCGGCAAGCCCGAGGTCACGGTGCAGGTCGGTAACTGGGGCGACATCTACGCGGGATTCCAGATTCCGACCAAGGACGAGCCCGCGAACTGGAAATTCTTCTCGCAGTTCACCAACCAGCCGTTCCCGAGAAAGGCGATCAGCGTGATCGCCTCATTCATGCGAGACGCCCCCACGGATGATAGCAACTTTTTCACCCAGGCCTTCGGCGGAGCCGTGAAAAACAGGCCACGCGGCGGCGCGGCGTTCCCGCATCGCCACGCGCTTTTTTACTCCGAGCCCGGCGCGGGCTGGGGCACTCGCGGGAAACCACGCAGCGGCGACGCGCTCACCTCGACGGCCCAGGCCTGGACCGCCGAGTTCAGCCAGGCACTGCGACCCTACGTGAACGGTGCCTATGTCAACGTGCCGAACATCGGCATGGCTGACTGGGAAACCGCATACTGGGGGTCCAACTTCGACCGGCTGCGCAGGATCAAGGCGAAGTACGACCCCCGCAACGTCTTCCAGTACGAGCAGAGCATCCCGCCCGCGTCATTCTGACCGGCCTTCGCCCTCGGGACCCGCGCCTGCCCCGACGCGGGCTGCCGTTAACAGCTGACCAAGCCGCTCTGATTGCTCTTGACGACTCCATCGACATTGATGAAGACGAATGAACGTGTGGGTATCCGAATCACAGCCGGCCGTGTGGACATTCGCATATCCCTGTCCGGCGCTGATGAACGGCGGGTCTGCTTTCGGCGTGGAGCTAGCCGAGGATGCCTGCAGTCGTAGTCGATGAGCAGACGTGCACCAGGTGTCAGCCGTCCGCAGTTTCCGTGCAACCGCGCACGCGAGTTCGCTCTTGGCCCCTGACTCCGGATTCGCTACTACAAGTCGGCGCCCTTCGCGCGGTTGCAGTCGGCGCAGAGCAACTGGAGGTTTTCCAGCGACGATGCGCCGCCAAGGGCGACCGGGATCACGTGGTCATACTGAAGGTCAAAGTTGCTGCCGCAGTCAACGCAACTGCCAGCGTCGCGCTCGAATACGGCACGCCGGATCTCGCGCGAAATGGGCTGACGCTGGTTGCGGGGACGCTGCTCTCTGCCTTCTTCGACGTTCAGCAATGTATGGGCGCGATCCAGGCGCTTGCTGGCCCGGCGCTGCCGGTCACGGACAAGCGCTAACACGTCCCGCTGCTGGTAGCTGGCTGATTCCCAGTAGAAGGCGTTCTCGAACCACCACCACGTGCGGGCGCCTGACCGGGCAACAGACACCGGCTGCTGGCCCTGAGACGCTGCCAGCTGGCTGAAGCGGGGGGTATCGATTCGGACTGGCGGGCAGCACGTGCCTACGAACCAGATTCGCCTGCGGAACAGGAAACCCCGGTCAAGCAGGAAACGCGCGTTGGAATCCTGGCGCAGTTGAGGACTGCTCGACGCCGGTGCGCGCCTGGCGAATGACGGGATCGCCGGCGCGCCCATGATCGTCAGTGAATAGCCAGCTACTACGAGGAACCCGACAACGCAGACTACGATCGCATCGGCGAGTAACGCAGCCATTCAGCCGTCCGCCTGACGAGTGCCACCCTGATGCCGTCATATCACGAACGCGTTCGAACGGTCACTCCAGCAGTCCTGGCAGAAAGTTTTTCAACGGCATCAAGTACTCCAGAATCTGTCCTTCCCGCTAGTCAGCGCTGAATGTAACGGCCGCGTTCGACACGGTGCTGCGGCGTCCCGTCACCTCGCCCCTGCCGGCCGACTGGCTGCCGCCGCGGTGCCCGCCCGGAGCGGCACACCCTTGAAGACCTGGCGACGGTGCCAGGCCACGTGCCCAGCAGCCGGGACTCGGGTACCAGGCCGCGGTGACAGCCGCCGCCCGTCCAACTCGTACAACGCCCGCCCGGCAGCCGTCCGCGCGGTGAATGCCTCCGACACCTCCACCCGCAGCCGGTCATCGAGGCCTATCGCACCGAGATCGAACAGCTTGTGATGCAGCACGCACAAGGCCAGCCCGTTATCGACATCATCAGGGCCGCCAAATGAGAACCACCGCACATGCGCCGCGTCCAAGCCCGCCGTAGCCCCGGCCAGCTGCCCGTCATAGCCACAGAACGCGCACTGCCGATCCCACGCCTGCAGCACCGCGAGCCGCCAACCCGGATCGCGGCGCCGCCCGGATCGGGCCGCCCCGCCGTCAGGGCTGCCCAGCACCGCCTGCGGATCCAGGCCAGCCGCCTCAAGCACATCAGGCGCGACAGTCTCCGGGAAGTTCGACAGCACTAGCATCCGCGCCACCGACGTCGCCAGCGCCGGGTCAGCGGCCAGGGCCTTTTCAGCCGACCGCTCGAACTGGCCGGTCACCTGTCGCTCACCTAGCGGGCCGACCAAGTCCATCGGCACATCCTGATCCAGCACCCATACCCCGTCCGTCCGGAGCCGGGTAAACGGATAAGCCGCGCTCTGCGCACGACCCGACCGCGACGGCGGCCCGAACTCCGCGATCAGCCCTGCCAGCAAAGGCTCCGCCGCCGACCATGGCAAACTGCTCGACCCGCCCCGCGCCAGCCGCCCCAGCGCCAGCAACACCAGCAACGGCTTATGCGGAGACCGCCGTCCGTTCCGCTGATGCTGCCGCAACCCGGCAAAACGGGCCGCCACTCCCTCGCCCGCGTCACCCGCCGCCAACCCCACCATCACAGCCTGACACAACCCGCCAGGAGCCCGGCACCGTGACCGGCTCGGGCGCCGCCAGAGCGCTGCGGCCAAGACCAACGTGGCCCGCCTGCTGCTGTGACCAGCCCGGAGCCGGCAGCAAGGTGGCCCTTTCCGCTGCTGTCCCGAGAGCAACGTGACCGACTTGCTGCTGTTGCGGTCTGTGCCCGAACAGCAGGATGGCCCACCTTGCTGCTGTTGCCCCGCCGCAACCCGGAGAGTCGGCCGACCTCGCGCCAAAATGTGTCAACGGTGTGACTCTTTCGGCAAGCCCCGGGGGGGGTGGTTTCGGTGATGCGCGGCCAGTCGCCTCAGCATGCGGCCGGTGATTTCGCTTCCCGGCCTGGCGTCCGGGGTGGCGTGAGCAACACGGCCCTCCCTGTTGCTGTCGCGGCCTGCGGGGGCGTGAGCAACGTGGCCCGCCCTGTTGTCGTCCCGACATCATCAGGGAGGGCCGCGTTGCTGTTCCCGGACGGCCGCAGCAACAACGTGGCCCGACCTGATGCTGTCCCCGCCCGGGCGGGGACCGAGCCCGGCAACATGGGTGCGCGAATCGACACCCGATCCGGAACATCAATAGCCGCATCCATGTGGCCGCGCCCTGGCACCAGAAACCACACCAGGCACTGTCACCTCACCCGCGACATGAGCACTAGCGCGGGCGGCATGCCAGGCCGCATTTTCCGCTGCGGCACCCCAACTCCAAGATCAACTTAGGCTAAGTGGCATTGGTTCATGATCGCGGAAATCAGCTCCTGCACCACCGGAACAACCAAGGCTGTTCCATTACGGAGTCGCACCGCTGTGCCATTGGTGCTGGCCCAGCGACACCAACGGCACAGCGGTGCGACCCGTTCGGGCGCCCGAGGCCGGAACGACCGCCCAGCATGGCCCTCGGGAACCGCCGCACATCCCGGCTCGATCGACCGGTGGCGTCAGTTGATGTCGAACTCGTTGCCCTCGGGGTCCTGCATTCCCACCGCGTAGTGGTCGAGGCCGTCGGCGCTCATGACTACGGTGCGCGTGGCCCCAATTTCCGCCAGCCGCCTGGCCTCGGCATCGACTCGCAGCGCGCGGGTGGAAAGCGGGTCCGAACGGCTGCCGCTGACGTGGATGTCGAGGTGAAGGCGGTTCTTGACTACCTTGGCATCCGGCATCATATGGAACCAGATGCGGGGGCCGGCACCGGTCGGATCGATGATGCTGTCCGCGCCGATTCCCAGCTCAGTGTCGGGAAGTCCGATGTCACGCCGCCAGTCGTCCCAGGTAGCGAACCCTTCGGGCGGTGGTTCAAGCACGTATCCGAGAGCAGCCGCCCAGAAGCGGGCAAGCAACTAGGGATCCTTGCAGTCAATGACGAGCTGGAATCGGGCTGGCATCGTGCTCCCATCGGCTCAGCAGCGGCTCATGGACTATTTCGCCACACCACGCAATATCCATAAATCCCTCTTGTACACTATTTTCAGATTTGGCTTCGCTACCCGACCGCCGACCCAGCCAGGGACACGGCACGCGAGCTTTGTGTATGGAAGGCCGGAAATGTTGCGATCGCGCTGCCTCATAACGGTGGGTTCCTCGGTGATCACGGTCCTGCTTGCGCTCGCGCTGCCGGCTACCGCGGCGACGGCGAGCCCAGGACCGCAACTGGCTCGGGCGGGCGGGGCGGGCGCGTCGGCCTCGCCGGCCGCTGGCGGCAGCAATGACTTCCTCAACGGCGACTCGTGCACGAGCAGCACCTTCTGCATGGCGGTCGGCTCCTTTACCCTGAACGGTCATACGCCCGGCCTGTCAGAGATGCTGAGCGGAACCAAGTGGGTCGCTAAATCTGTCCCCAGCCCATCACACGGCGTCAATGTCTTCGCCAATGAGGTGTCGTGCGCGTCATCGACGAGTTGCCTGTTCGTCGGTGACCACTTCGCCGGGCCGCACAGCCAGGACGCGAACCTCGCCGAGGCTTGGGACGGCACCTCCTGGCGGATCGTCGCGGACACAGGTCCGGCGGGGCAGGCCTTCTCCGTCCTCACCGATGTCGCCTGCCCGACCACCAAGTTCTGCCTCGTGACCGGCCAGGCCGGAAACAACAGACGCAACCAGGACACGGCCTATACCTGGACGAACGGCACCACCTGGAAGCGGATCACGGTTCCGAGCCCCCGCCGTGCGCTGCGCAGCGACCTGGGCGGGCTGGCCTGCGTCAATGCATTCAATTGCATGGGCGTGGGAAATTACACCTCCTCCTCGGGCGTCGAACTGGCCTTTGCCGCTCACTGGCAGAGCGGCCAGTGGAAACTGCTGGCCATGCCCTCTGTCCGCGGGCAGCGGTTCACCTCTCTGAACGGCGTCTCCTGCCCGACGGCCAGCCGCTGCGTGGCGGTCGGCAACACCGAGGACAAGACCCGCGGCGAGTTCTTCCACGCCGTCGCCGAGGTCTGGAGCGGCGGCACATGGCACATCTCGATGCTTCGCAAGGAGCCATCGGTCTTCTTCGGCGTCTCGTGCACGGCGATGAACCACTGCTTCGCCTCCGGCGATACCTTCCCTGGAGCGACCAATACCGCGCATCCGTTGATCGAGAGCTGGAACGGCCGGACCTGGACGATCCAGCACCCGGTCCAGACCTTCGCTCCCCATCACGGCGACCTCTTGGTGCACGTATCCTGCGTTTCCCGGTCGCGCTGCGAAGCGGTCGGCCTCCGCTTCCACCCAGGCGTCCCCAACAGCGACGTGACGCTGGCCGAGTTGTGGAACGGTCACCGCTGGACGGTGCAGACCACCGCTAACCCCTAGCTTGCCCGGGCTCAACCGCCGGCGTGGTTCTACTGTGGAAACCATGCGAACCACCCACCTGAGAGATCTCGAAGTCTCGCGAATCGGCCTCGGCGCGATGGGAATGTCCGGCAGCTACGGCACCGGCGACGAGGCGGAGTCCATCCGCACTATTCATCGGGCACTCGACCTCGGCGTCACGTTCCTCGACACCGCCGAGGTCTACGGCCCTTACCACAACGAGGAGCTCGTCGGGCGGGCCATCAAGGACCGCCGGGACCAGGTCGTGCTAGCCACTAAGTTCGGCATGATCTCCCACGCTGGCCGCGGGCAGGGCAACGTCGACAGCAGTCCCGCCAATATCCGCACCGCGGTGGAAGGCTCGCTCACGCGGCTCGGAACCGACCATATTGACCTGTACTACCAGCACCGCGTCGACCCTGACACGCCCATCGAGGACACGGTCGGCGCGATGGCCGAACTTGTCGCCGAGGGCAAGATCCGTCACCTCGGCCTCTCCGAGGCCTGGGTCGGCAATATCCGCCGCGCTCACGCCGTGCATCCCATCACGGCACTTCAGTCGGAGTACTCGCTGTGGACCCGCGATCCGGAGCAGGAAGTGCTGCCCGTGCTCCGCGAGTTGCGGATCGGCTTCGTGCCCTATTCCCCGCTTGGACGGGGATTCCTGACGGGCAAGATCCAGTCGCTCGATGACATCGAGGACGGCGACTTCCGCAAATCCAACCCGCGCTTCGAGGGTCAGAATTTCGAGCACAACCTGCGCGTCGCCGACGAGGTGCGGCAAATCGCCGCCGAAGCCGGCGCGACGCCCGCTCAGGTAGCGCTGGCCTGGCTGCTTGCTCAAGGCGACGCGATAGCGCCGATCCCCGGCACCAAGCGGGTCTCCCGCCTTGAGGAGAACGCCGCCGCCGACGGCATCCAGCTGAGCGCCGAGCAACTCGATAAGCTCACCAGTGTCACGCCGCCCGCAGGCGGTCACCACAGCGAAGCTCAGATGCGCATGCTCGACCGCGACGGCATGAACGCCAGCTGATCATCGACCAGCGACAGCCGCCACGGCCGCGAACCCTGAACAGTAAGATGTATGCACGACAGCCGCGCAGACCTCGCAAGTTCGCGCGCCTGCCACGATCAGCGATCACGGCCTGAAGGATCGCCGCGACCACGCCGATGACCACCACCGCGACCGCTGCGGTAGCTGACTACGAAAGTCAGCCGCACGCAGTACCGACCAAGGTGGCACGAGCGGGTCGCCCGCCTAGAGTGATCGTCAACCCAGGAACGGAGCACGCGTGGCCCAGAAAATAGAGACTGTCTTCATCGATGACCTCGATGGCAGCACCGCAGACACAACCATCCGCTTTGGCCTGGATGGAACTGAGTATGAGATCGACCTGAACACCGCTCACGCCGAGCAGCTCCGGAAAGCCACGGAGCAATATATCGAAGCCGGGCGGAAGGTCAGTAGCGGTGTTCAGAAAACAACCCGCAGCAGTGCCCGCCGCAGCGGACCGAGTTCGTCCGAGGTACGCGAGTGGGCCAAAGACCAGGGCCTCGAAGTCAAGGAGCGCGGTCGCATACCAGCCGAGCTCGTCGTCAAGTTTCAGGCTGCTACGGACGTCTAACGGCTGCGAGCGAATGCCATGCCCGCGCGTACCTGACAAACGCGTGGCCCCACGACACCTCTGTTATAGATCTCCAAAGGTTCAAGGGCGGGTGCGGCAGCACGATTGCGGCCCCTTGTTACGGTTCACCAAGCTGACACGGGTTGCTGCGAGGCGGGCGGTGGCCGAAGCCGACGGCACCGCCCCGACCTCGCCACCTCGCTGAACAATCGCGATGAGAGCATGTTCCCGTGCTCAGTTCCCACCTCAGGCCAGCCACTGGCGCTGACAGGCCAGGCTGAGTAGCTCGTCCCAGGAACCCAGGGCGGTCCAGAGTCGTTGAGCAGTACGTGTGTCCGCGCCGAAGGTTCACCGGGCATCCGCTGAGCGACTGCTGAAAGGTAACTGAATACATTATAAGGAATTAACGCCGACTTTCCGCTGAGAATCTCACGGCGACTCGCTACCCCGCCGCCGGAGGGATAGCCCGGACTCATCCAGGGCATTGAGGTAGGTTTCCTGTACCATTTTTGCCTAATCCCTGGAAATCGTTTCCTGCGCGTTACGCGCCGTTTACCAGCGTTTCGGTGCCCGATGGCGGTATTTCAAGTCTCCTGAACTTAATCTTGTCAGGTCCCGTCATGGGGTGTACATTACTCTCGTGCTTGATTGCCATTCCCTGGTATCGTCCGTGCCGCAATGGCAATGCGTGACCAAAGGCGCGAAATTTACTGGCGAATGAGATTGTTCATCCTCGGCGACGACATTGGCGCTGATGTCGAGAGAGGTACACTCATGGCGATGTCGGCTGGTGAGCCGGACGTTCCGCAGAACCTGTTCATCCGCTCGAAGCATGCACTCCGGTCCATCGGATATGCGTGTGCTCGAATACCGCGCCTGCCGGCTTACCGCCTCACGACTCAATGGCAGCCGCTGCCAGACGACCTTCGGCGGATTTACTTTTACCACGTACGCAAGACCGGGGGCACCACCTTCGCGCATGCCTTCCTCGCCTTAGGCGGCGAGGAGCCCGGCCTTGTTGAGGGCCGGATGAAACGCCCTCCTTTCTGCACGTCGAGCGGGCCGTACCGGTTCGCGTACCAGGACCCGCCGCTGTTGCGGCACGGTTACTACTTCTTTGGCTACGGCCACGAGTCGGCTCAGCTAGTTCGACTGCCAGAAAGAACTTTCACAATCACGATCTTACGAGATCCCGTCGACCGGGTCGTGTCGCTCTATCGCTATCTGGCAGATCCGCGGGCTGACGAAGGTCAGACCTTCCGCTCGCAGGCGTATGAACGCCAGTGGGTGAGGTCTGGTTTCAATGACTTTCTCGATAAAGTCGCTCCTTTTGAGCTGCTCAACCAGCTTTACATGTTCTCGCAGTCCGGCGACGTCAGTGCGGCCGCGGAGCGGATACTCCGCTGCGACCGCGTGCTGTTCACCGAGGATCTCGACCGGGGCCAGGCCGAGCTTGCCGCCTACCTCGGGATTAGCCTCGCGCCGCGCCGGGAGCGGCAGTCAGCGCTCGACTACTGGCCGGCCGCTGGCGAGGCGGCCAGGCTGCGCGAGCTGCTCGAGCCCGAGTACCGTCTGCTGGCGCTGGTGACTAGCTCGCTGCCGGCGCCGCCCGCACGGCGGGTGGTCTGAGATGGTGACCACGTCAAGCCCAGACGGCGCCTCTGGGCAGAAGGTAGGAGTCAGCGTTGTCATGCCGTGCCTGAACGAGGCGGCCAGCGTGGCCCGGTGCGTCGAGCGCGCGTCGAGCGCGATCCGTTGCACCGGGCTCAGCGGCGAGGTGATCGTTTGTGACAACGGCTCGACCGACGGTTCTGATGAGCTGGCCAGGAACGCGGGCGCGAGGGTGGTCTACGAGCCGGTGCGCGGATACGGCTCAGCCTACCTGCGCGGCTTCGCGGCAGCCGATGGCGCCTTCATCGTGATGGGCGATGCCGACGAGTCCTACGACTTCGCAGAGATCCCCCATCTGCTGGCCAAGCTCCGCGACGGGTACGACTACGTGGTGGGCTCTCGGTTCACCGGCAAGATCCTGCCCGGCGCTATGCCGTGGACCCACCGCTATATCGGCAATCCCCTGCTGACCGGCATGCTGAACAGCCTCTTCGGCACCAAGCTGAGTGACGCCCACAGCGGGCTGCGCGCCATGAGAAAGGATGCCCTCCACCGGCTGGCGTTGCGCTGCACGGGGATGGAGCTCGCGTCGGAGATCGCGATCCGGGCAGCTCAGGTGGGCCTGCGCACCATTGAGGTACCCATTGCCTACCATCCGCGCGCTGGCTCATCGAAGCTGCGGCCGCTGCGCGACGGGGTGCGGCATCTCAGTTACATGGCGAGCATGCTGCCCGGGCTCATGATGATCGTGCCCGCTGCCCTCATGTTCGCTGTCGCCGCGCTGGCCCTGGCCATTCAGCCAGTACTGCCGCGCCTGCCGGAGGGTTACTCACTGTCCGCCACGCTGCTGTTCGTTCTCATCATGCTGGTCAGCGGCCAGGTTGTCGCACTGGGCGCCGCCGCCAGCCTGCACGCGCGGCGGCTAGGCGGTGATGCGACGAGCCGGCTGGCGCGCGGGATCGAGCGCGCGCTCGGCTCGCCCGCGATCACGCTGCTCGGCCCGGTCCTTTTAATCGTCGGCCTGACAGCGGAACTGGTCAGTGTCTTGTCCCCATCGCATCGCGGGCTCGTGAGCGCCGACCACCTCCGCGTCTCGGTGATCTCGCTCGCTACCGCCATGCTCGGCGTCCAGACTGCGATCTCCGTTGGTCACCTCACCAAGGTGCACGCGGGCATCGCGGTGGCGATGGCCGCCATGCCGGGAGCGCCGGCGGGGGCACCAAACGGGCTGGCCTACGCGGCGTCCGCATCGACCGGCGCCGCGCCCGTCGTCCTGCCTGCCCAGGCGGACGAGGAGAGCGCGCCGCGCAATGGGAGCGGTAGCCCGTGAGCCGGCGCATGGCGATCGTCACCCACTACTGGGCGCCGCATGTGGGCGGCATTGAAACGGTCGCCAGGGAGCAGGCGCGGCGGCTCGCCGAACTGGGCTGGCACATCGAGGTGTTCACTTCCAGGCTCGGGGACGATCAGGAAGTCATGCTGGACGGCAAGATCGCGGTACATCGTTACCGCTGCCTGAACTGGCAGGAGCGCAAGCTCAACGTGCCGGTACCCGTGCCGTCACCGCGAATGCTGACTGACCTGCTCCGGTATGCCAGGACCGCTGACCTGATACTCGCCCACGGGCACTGCTACCCGGGCAGTGCCTTCGGAGCCCTGGCGGCGAGAGTCACCGGGCGACCGCTCGTCATCGTGCAATCCAATCCCTTCGTCGACTATCCGTTCCCGCTTGCCGCGATCGAGCGGGTCGTCGATCGCACCATCGGCCGGCAGGTGCTCCAGCGGGCCAAGCTCGTGATCTGCGTCAGCAACTACGTCGAGTCCTTTGTACGCGTGATCGCGCCCCGTGCCAGTACCGAAATGATCTATTCGGGGGTGGAGATCAAGCGTTTCAGCCCCGCCGAACCCGGCACTCCCGCCGAACCCGGCACTCCCGCCGAACCCGGTGCTGCCGCCGAACCGCGCGGGACCGGCTCCGGGTTGCGGGTCCTCACCCTGCGGCGACTGGTCCCGCGCAATGGAGTCGACGTCCTTGTCGAAGCGTGGCGGAAGGCAGCGCTTGGCGAACGAGCCACGCTCACGATCGCCGGCGCCGGCCCGAGCAGGCGAAGCTCGAACGGCTCGCGGCCGGATTGCCGTCTGTCACCTTCCTCGGCCGGGTACCCGAAGCCGACCTTCCCGGCCTCTACCGCGCCGCCGACCTCTTCGTGGTGCCCTCGGTGTCAGGCGAGGGATTCGGGATCGTGGCCGCCGAGGCGCTTGCCAGCGGCGTGCCCGTCATCGCGACTGACGGCGGCGCCACTGGCGAACTGGTCAGGCATGGCCGGGACGGCCTCATCGTGCCGGCGGGCGATCCCGGTGCGCTCGCGGCCGCGATCATCGCGCTGGAGCGCGATCCCGCTCTCCTATCTGCCCTGGCGGCGGCGGCCCGTGCCCGGCGGACTGAACTCTGCTGGAGCGTCTCGGTCGACCGCCTCGCAAGGACGCTCGATTCGCTGGTCATCCGGCAGGCTCCCGTAGGCGCGACTATGAAAGCGGCGAAGCCATGAGACTGGCCAGCGCGACGGCCGCGGTCATCCGCTCGCTGCGCCGCCACCCGTTCCGGGTGGCCAGCGCGGCCTGCGTGCTCGCCGCGGCGGGGTACGCGGCAGCGGCGCCGGCCTGGACCAGGCATCAGCTCGCGCTGTCGTTCAACCCATCACCAGCGCAATACTCGGAGATCTTCTTTTCCAACCTGGCCTCCGTGCACTCGCACCTCGTTGCCGGCGTGCCCGCCCAGATCCCGTTCTCCATCGTCAACAGGGAAGGGCGGACCGTCACGTACACCTACTCCGTCATCGTGACCGCGCCCGGAATCCATCACCTGGCCGAGCAGCATCACGTGATCATCGGGAACAACGAGAAGGCGAGCTTGATCGCGAGCTTCGAGCCGAAAAAGCCGGACACCTTGTACGCGGTCAGGATCTTGCTGAGCAAGCCGATCGAGTTCATCGAATTCCACGGGCGCACAGGGTGACCGCCGCGACGGCATTCGTGACCACGAGCTGGGATGACGGCCATGTGCTCGATGCGCGGCTAGCCGCTGCTGGAGGCCAGCGGGATCAAAGGCACCTTCTATATCGCGACGCAGAACGTCGAATACCCGCCGGCCGAACTGCTGGACGCGGCCGGCCTGCGGGAACTGGCGGAACGCTTCGAGATCGGCGGTCATACCCGCAGCCACCGCAGGCTGACCACGCTCAGCCTGGAAGAGGCGGACGCTGATATCCGCGCGGGCAAGGCCCGCCTGGAGGAAATCACGGGGCGCGAGGTCACGAGCTTTTGCTATCCGGGCGGGCGCTACCGGGCCGAGCATGTGCCGCTGGTCAAGGCGGCCGGATTCCGTTGCGCACGAACAGTACGGCGCTTGTCCACCAGCGAGGTCACAGATCCGTTCGCCATGAAGACCACCGTCCAGGCGCGCCCGCACCCCCGCGACTGGCCGATGATCGCCGCGCTGAACGGCTTCCGCCCGGCGCGCAGCGTCAGGCGCTTCGACTGGGCCGCGCTCGCCATCTGGCTGTTCGACCGGGTACTCGACGAAGGCGGGGTGTTTCACCTGTGGGGGCATAGCTGGGAGGTCGAGGCCCTCGGCCAATGGGACCGGCTGGCTGAGGTGCTCGATTACATCGGCAACCACCCGCAGGTGCGCTACGTGACCAACGCGGAGCTGCCCGGCGTCGCGCCGCCACCCTCGGAGCCCGCGCCGTGACCGCCCCGGCCTGGCCCGAGATCGTCCAGGTGGCGCCCTATTACCCGCCGCACCTTGGCGGCGTCGAGATCACCGTGCAGATCATCGCCACCTCGCTCGCCGCGCGCCGCCGGGTCGAGGTGCTGACAACCCGATGCGGAGCGCCCGGCCAGCCGGCACTGGAGCGCTCGGGGCTGCTGACCGTGCGCCGGCTGCGCGCCAGGGAGATCGCGCACACGCCGGTCGCGTGCGGCCTGGCCGCCCGGCTGATCCGCCTGCCGCGGCATTGCGTGGTCCACGTCCACATCGCTCAGGCCCTCACCCCCGAGATCGTGTGGATCACGTCACGGATCAGGCGGCGGCCGTACCTCGCTCATTTCCACCTCGACGTCGACCCGTCAGGCCCGGCGGGCCGCTGGCTGAAGCTCTACAAGCGCGTGCTGCTAGCGCGCGTGCTGCGCGGCGCGTCCCGCGTCATCGTGCTCTCCAGCGAGCAGGAGCGATTCATCATCGAGCAGTACGGGGTCAGCGGCGAACGGATCGCGGTCGTCCCGAACGGCGTTCCTGACGACTTCGCCGCGGACGGTGAACGTGATTACCACCGCCCCGCCCCGCTGCGCCTGCTGTTCGTCGGCCGCCTGGCGCCGCAGAAGAACCTGCCTGACCTGATCGAGGCGGTACGCCTGATGGAACAACGGGCCGAGCTCGTCATCGTCGGCGACGGCGACGGCGACGAGCTCGCGGAGCTGACCCGGCGGGTCGCGACGCTCGGGCTAGCCAACGTGCGGCTCCCCGGGCGGGCGGCCCGGAGCGAGCTCGGCGGCTGGTACAAGTGGGCTGACGTGTTCGTGCTCAGCTCGCACAAGGAAGGCATGCCGCTGGCCGTGCTCGAAGCGATGTCGGCCGGGCTGCCCGTGGTAGCGACGGACGTGCCGGGGCTGCGCGAGCTGTGCGCGGGCACCGGGCTGCTCGTGCCGCCTGACCCCCGCGCGCTCGCCAGTGCGCTTGACTCGCTGGCCGCTGACCCGCAGGCCCGGCAGCGGCTGGCTAGCCAGAGCCTGGCGGCGGCGAGCAGCGCCGGGTGGGAGCGATCGCTCGAGCAGATCGAGAAGCTCTATCTTGAGGCGGTGCGGTGACAGACACCCAGGACCTCACCCAGACCGCCGAGCCCGGCGAGCCCGGGAAGCCCGGCGAAGCCGCCGGGCCCGGCCTGCCGGGCTCCTGGCGGATTCCCGTCGTGATCGGGGTACTGCTGGCGGGCGCGAACCTCTGCATCGGCCTCGGCCTGCACTTCCCCGTCCTGCCCCCCGTGCTCGGCATGTTCCTGCTCGTCGTACTGCCCACGGCGCTGCTCATGGTCAAGGTCGACTGGCGGGCGAACTATCTCGCTGAGCGGCTTGGCTACAGCCTCGTGACGACCTTGCTGCTGCTCATGTTCGGCGGCCTGGCTATCAATACGGTGCTGCCGCTGGTCGGGATCGCTGACGCACTCGGCCGGATCCCGGTGCTGATCCTTGGCGATGCCCTGGTAGCCGGGCTGCTGCTGTGGCGCCGGGGCGAATATCGCTGGCTTCCCAGCCGGTGGATCTGGTCAATCAGGCTGACCCTGGCCGAAAAGACCCTGACCCGGCTGTCAATTGCCTGCGTAGCGCTGGCCGCGATCGGCGCCAACCGGCTCAATAACGGCACCGGAGACGGCGTTACCCTGGTGATGCTCGCCGTGCTGTTCTGCACGCTGGTGCTTTTGTTTCTCTGGCGAGGAAAAATTGACCCGGGCGTGATTTCGTTTGTGATTTACGGACTCGCCCTGGCACTGCTGCTGATGACCTCGATGCGCGGCTGGTACACGACCGGCCACGATATCCAGCGCGAGTACCGGGTATTCGAGCTGGCGCGGACCAATGGCAACTGGGACATCTCCAGGTTCCGCGACGCCTACAACGCCTGCCTGAGCATTACGATCTTGCCCACGATGCTGTGGGAAGCGACGAAGGTCCACGACCCGTATGTCTTCAAGGTCCTTTACCAGGCGATGTTCGCCGTGTGCCCGGTGCTCGCCTACCGGCTGTCGTTGCGATTCACCAGCCCGACGATCGCGCTGATCGGCATTACCTACCTGCTGTGCTTCCCGACCTTCAGCAACGACATGCCGTTCCTTAACCGCCAGGAAGTCGCGTTCTTGTTCATTATCGCGATCCTGCTGGTGCTCACCAATGACGGCATGACCACGACCCAGAAACGAGCCTGGATCGCCGCGTTCTCGATCGGCCTGATCGTCTCGCATTATTCCTCCGCAGCAGTTTTCATCATGACGGTTGTTGCCGTGGCGGTGCTGAGGTTCGCCTTGCCGATCGCGGGCCGGTGGCTGGCACGGGCCGGTCAGCGGCTGCGCCGGGCCAGGCTTGAACGTGCGGGCGAGCGCGCCAGCGCGCCCTCGGCGCGGCCGGTCTTCGGCCCGCTGAACCTCGCCGTGCTGATACTCGGGGCGGTGCTGTGGATCGGCGTGATCACGCAAACCGGGTTCACGATCACGGCCACGTTCGACAGCGCCTTGTCGAGCATCGGCCAGACTTTCAGCTTCAGCGCCAAGTCATCGGACGTCGCCTACAACTTGTTCTCGTTCAGCCAGCCGAGCAACGCCCAGGTGCTGAACGAGTATCGGTCGCAGACGATCACGGAAACCCCGCACCGCGCCAACCTCTACTCGCTGTCGGCAATCGGCCAGTATGCCCCCGCTCCGGCCGCGAACCTTGCCGCCCCGCCCACCGCGCTCGGCCGGGGCCTGGATCACCTGGGGATCAACGTCACCGATGTCAGCACGATCATCCACGGCGCCGCGGCCAAGCTGCTTCAGTTGCTTGTCCTGGTCGGGCTGATCGCCGCGCTGTTCGAGAGGAAGGCGCGGCTGCGGATCGCGCGCGAGCCCTACCTGCTCGCGGTCGGGAGCTTGTTCATGCTCGCCGCCGTGGTCATCGTGCCGGTGGTGTCGGAGAACTACGGGATCCTCCGCGCCTTCATGCAGGCGCTGCTGATCCTGAGCCCGGTGCTTGGCTACGGCAGCGTCGTGATCTTCAGCAGGCTGGGCGACCGGTGGGCCACCCGGCTGGCGATCGTGCTCGCCCTGTTCCTCTTTGTCAACCTGAGCGGCCTGGTGCCCCAGCTACTCGGCGGTTACCAGCAGCAACTCTCGCTCAACAACGCCGGCCTGTACTACAACATCTATTACCCGCACACCCAGGAAGTGGTGGCGATCACCTGGCTGCGCACCCACATTCCGGTGGCGCTGCAGACCTCGGTGCAGTCCGAGGTCGTGACCGATGAATACGAGTTCCAGCGGCTCAAGATTTACTCGGGCATCAACGTGCTGAATGACATCTACCCGACGCTGCTGCGGAGCCGAAGCTATGTCTATCTCAGCACCGCCACCGTGCGCCGGGATCTCGCGGTGGTCTCCTTCAAGGGCAACCTCGTTACTTACCACTATCCGACGGCCTTCTTGCTGCGGACCAAGGATCTGCTCTTCGACGACGGCGGCGCGGAGATCTACCGGTGAGCCCGCCGCAGGCCGCGCGATCTGAGCTGGCTGAGCCTGCTCCCGTGCTCGGGTTAGGCGGGCGGCTCGGCTCGCAATGGCAACTGCTGCGGGGCGACGAACTGGTGAAGAACTCCTTCTACCTGCTCGCCGCCACCGCCACCCAGGGCGTGCTCGGCATGGCCTTCTGGCTGCTGTGCGCGCGGCTGTTCCCGCCGTCGCAGGTCGGGGAGGCGACGGCGCTCATCTCAGCCTGCACCCTGCTCGCCTACTCCAGCCTGCTCGGCATTAACAGTGCGGTGATCAGGTACCTGCCGACGTCGGAGAACCCGGACGCGCTGATGAACAACGGCCTGGTGCTGTGCAGCGTGGTGTCCGTACTGCTCGCGACCGGGTACGTACTCGCGCTGCCGTCGATCGCCGGCCCGCTCGCCTTCGTGCGGCATTCGCTGCCTGACAGCGTCGGCTTCGTGGTCTTCGTCGCGATGACGGCGCTCATCCTGCTCACCGACGCCGTGTTCATCGCCCGCCGCCAGGCGAAGTACAACCTGCTCATCGACGGCGTTGTCCAGGGCGTCAGCAAGCTCGTGCTGCTGCTGGCCCTGGTGGCGGCCGGCGCCTACGGCATCTTCGCCGCCACGGGCTTCGCCTCAGCTCTTGACGTGCTCGCGAGCCTGCTGCTGATCTTCCTGGTGCTCGGCTACCGGCCGCGTCTTCGCATGAACCTCGGCATAGTCAGGCAGGCGATCAGCTTCTCCATGGCGAACTACCTCGCCAATCTGCTGAGCCTCATTCCCACCCTGGTGCTGCCGATCGCCGTGCTCGACGAGCTCGGCACCCGGCAGGCCGCCTATTACTACATCGCGTTCGCGATCGCGAACCTGCTCAACGCCATCGCCTACTCCACCTGCCAGTCCCTGTTCGCCGAAGGCTCGCAGGAGGACACCGACAGGCGCGCCCTCGTGCTCAGGTCGGCGCGGCTGCTGGTGATCGCCACGATCCCGGCCGGCGCGGTGGTAGCCGCGCTTGCCATGCCGGTGCTCTCGGTCTTCGGGCGGACGTACAGCCAGCACGCGACGCTGACGCTCGTCGTGCTGGCACTCGGCCTGCTGCCCGTGGCCGTCTGCACCTGGTCGATCACGCTGCTCCGCGTCACCAGGCAGCTCAAGGCCCTGATGGCAGCCAGCGGGATCTACGCGACGGTGATGTGCGGCCTGGCCATCTGGTGGGCCGGCTCGGGCCTCGCCTACGTGGCACTGGCCTGGGTCATCGGCAATGTGGTGACCGCCATCGTGGCCGGCGCGGCGCTGTGGCGGCGCCGGGACCTGCTCGGCTGGCAGCGGTCAGGCCAGCGAGCCGCGCCGGACCCAGCGGCCCCGGGGGCTACGTCGGCCACGTCGGCCACGTCGGCTACGTCGGCCTGATCGATGAGCGGGCCGGTTCCCCTGGCTGGCGGCGGCGCTGAGCGCAGGCTGCTGGTGGTCACGCCTTACCTGCCGCCGGCCGGCGGCGGCCTCGAGCGCTACGCCGTCACGATGGCAAGCCACCTCGCGAGCAGGCACGGCTGGCAGGTCACGTTCGTCTCCTCGGGAAGCCCGACCCGCTCAGTGCGGGCGGAGCAGCGCGACGGGAACACCGTCTACCTGCTGCCAACGGCCTTCACGTGGTCGAATACGCCATTTCATCCAGCCTGGGCCGGCCAGCTAAGGAAGATCATCGCGACCGAGCGGCCTGATGTAGTGTGCGCGCACACGCCGGTGCCGGGCATCGCCGAATGCGCGGCTTACGCGTCCAGGGGCATACCCTTCGTGCTCACCTATCACATGGGAACGCTGGCCAAAGGCTGGTTCCCCGCCGACCAGCTCGCCTACGTCTACGAGCACCTGGTTGTGCGCTGGCTCGCCCGCCGCGCTGTGCGGATCATCTCGTCGTCGGACTACGTCCACCACTTCCACCAGGCACGGTTCGGGGCCAAGGGCACCGCGATCGCCCCTGGGGTTGACACGACCATGTTCCGCGGCCCGCCTGGCGGGCGCCCCGCCCGGATCTTGTTCGTCGCGGCGCTCGGCCCGGGCACGGCTCATAAGGGGCTGCCTGACCTGCTCATGGCGATGGTCACGGTGGCTCGCGAGCATCGCGACGCCGAACTGGTGATCGTAGGCGACGGGGAGACCAGGCCGGAGCTTGAGGAGACCGCGGCCGCGCTCGGCCTTTCCGGCCGGGTTCGCTTCGCTGGTCATCTGGAGGGCGAGGCGCTCGCCGAGATGTACCGCTCGGCGCGCGTGCTCGCGATGCCGAGCCGCAACGACAACATCCCGATGGTGGTGCTCGAGGCGATGGCGAGCCGCACCGCGGTCGTCGCCACCCGCGTCGGCCTGGTGCCCGAACTGCTCGACGGCGGCAGCCGGGGCATCCTCGTCGAGCCGGGAGACACCGCGGGCCTGGCGGCCGCGCTCGGCCGGCTCATCACCGATGAGCCGCTGGCGCGGCGTTTCGGCGCGTCCGGCCGCGAATTCGTCGAAGCTTCCTACAACTGGTCAGTCCAGGCGGACAAAACCCAGGAAGTGCTGCGGCAAGTGCTCGCCCACGCCGCCGGCCGCGGCTCCCGGCTGACGCGGCCGGGCCGATCACGGAAACCAGCACCGGGCCGGCCCTGGCGGGACGCCGGCTCAGTGCCCGGGCAGCCCGGCAATCGCCTGCCGTAGCGCCAGCAATGCCGGCTTCGGCGCGCCGTGCGCGGTCCGCAGGCCGAAGAAATGAATGCGCTCGTCCGCCGGGCCTGCCGTGTCCGCCTCCGTGAACCACAGCAGCGCCCCGATATCGGGGTTAGCTTCCGCGGTCGCGATCGCGACGCGGGCGAGCCTGGCCTGGAACGCCGCGGTGACCCACGCGCGAAAGACGCCAGGCGGATGCCTGGGACTTGCGGCCGGCGGCCCGGGGCCGCCAGTCGGCGCCCCGTACTCGGTGATCCAGACCGGCAGGTGCGGCGTCCCCGCCTGCGCGAGGACGGACTCGAAGCTCGGGTGATCGGCTGAGATCAGGTTCCACGGGTTGTGCACATTGGTTGCGTTAGGCAGCGCCGGGTAAGAGTACGGGTGCCAGCCGATCGCGTTGACGACCCGGTTCACGCCATCGGCGCACAGTTCGCGCAGGAAGGTGATGGCGGGAACGCCGATCCCGGTCAGCTTCCCGGCCGCCATGCTCCCGAGAACCACCGTCGCGGTTGGCTGCGCGGTGTGGATCGCCGCCGCCGTGAGGCGGACGAGCCTGGCGTAATGCGCCGGATCCGGGGCGGGCTGCCAGAAGCCGTCAGAGTTCGGCTCGTTCCAGATCTCCCAGTCGTGCACGCCCAGCGGGGCGTACCTGCGCACCGCCGCCGCGGCGAACGCGGCGAACGCGGCCGGATCAGCTGGGCCGCACTTGTCGCTGTGGCAGCCGGGTGGCCGGGCGAAGGACGGCGTGTAGGCGAGCAGGGCAAGTACCGACAGGTGCCGCGCCCGGGCGGCCGCGACCACCCGGTCGAAACTTGACCACGAGTAAGGTCCGCGCACCGGTTCGACATCGTCCCAGGCCAGGTCGGCCCTGATCCAGCTGCCCCCGATGTAGCTGACGTCATTCAACTCGGCGCCCAGCCGCGAGCCGTCAAGGAAGGGCAGCACGTCGCCATAGGCGATGCCAAGACGCAGATCATCGCCCGGCGGCCGGGTCGCTGGTGTGGCGGCGGGCGTGGCAGGCGTGGTCGCGGGCCTGGCCTGGGACGGCTTGCCTGCGTCGCACCCGGACGCCACGCCGATCAGGAGCAATGGCACCAGCCCGAGCACCAGGGCCTGGCGGCGGCGGGCGGTCATATGCTCCACGCCGGGGTGTCGAGGCCGGTGAGCGCCCTGAAGCGGCCGGCTTCGGCGCTGAAGAACTCGGCAAGGCTCGCCCGCAGCGCGTCATCTGGCTTCACGTCATCCATGGCCGGCAGCACGGCGCCCTCGACGCGCGCCCGGAGCTTTCGCCGCAGTGGCGCCGGCACGAGCGCCAGCGGTGTCCTGGCGCCGAGATCGAGTACCGCGCGGTACCAGCCCGGGTAGCGTCGCCCGGCATCACTCCCCCGGTACTCCGTGGCGAAACCGGGAGATTCGAAGTCGCTGTCCACGCCGAGAAAGGCAAATATCCGGCGCATGGCCTCGTTGCGCGCGCCGCGGAGGTCGCTTTGCTCTACGACCAGAATCCTGTCTTCGGCAAAGTGGGACAGGTACTGCTCAAGCTGAGTGGCGTAACGGCTCGCGCAAATATAGAGATTGGCCGGATCGTAGTCGCCGAGCGCCTCGGCGAGCTGGCGGCGCTCGCCTTCGACGGCGACAGCGTGCAGGTAGTGCGACACCGTCCGGTCGATCGGGTCCCGCACCAGGTAGATCAGGCGCGCGTCCGGCACGAGTTCGGAGATCCTGGCGGGCACGCCCAGCCGTCGCGGGTAAGCGGCATAGCTTGGCGAGGCTTCACCGCGCACCGTGGCGCGCGGATCAAAGAGCTTGCGGTAGTCATCAATGCTGTCGACTCGCGGGCCGCCGAAGGGGATGGTGCCAGGCGGTCCCGCGAAGTAATGCGGCTCCTTTGTTTCTGACATCTGGATCTGCGGGTGCAGCGACAGGTAGTAATGCAAGCTCGTAGTCCCGGCCCTGGCCGCGCCGATGACGAAGAACGTGGGCAGGGCGCCAGCTTGCTGAAGTCTCATGGCGCAGGCGTGCCGACGGTCAGGCACGAGGAGCACGAGTACGTGGTCAGGTCCGGCTCTGTCACCGCCAGGTCGAGCGCCATGCCGGGCGGGGCAGTGGAATCCATGTTGATCGTGACCGTCGCCTCGGTGGGCGAGTCGACCTGGACGGACTCCACCTCCGCTACGCGGCCGGAGAAGATCACGTTGAGCGGCGCGGTGAAGTCGCCAGTCCCGGTGATCGTCAGCGTCACCGTGGCGCCCGGGCTCACCGTGGCTGGCGACACCTGGAGCGGCGCTGAGCGGGCGCGTCTGGTGATCGCGTACGCGGTGAGCGACAGCCTGGAGACATTCCCGATGACCAGGTCGTCGTGATCGAATACCGGTTGGGCGAAATTGCCGTGCGGCTGAGTGGCGACGAACTTCAGAATCCGCCCGGTCCTGGCCGATAGCAGGTAGACACCGGTCATGCCAGCCTGGGACGAGATAATGGGCGCGGCGATCACGCCGGCTCCGTCTAGTGCCGGGCTGCCGAGAACTGAGCCTGGCAGCCCCGTCTGCCAGACAGGCTGGCCAGTCGTGGGATCCAGCGCCTGCACCGACCCCGCGTAGCTGACTCCGTTTATGGTGATGGCGGTGCCACCACCCTCGATCAGGTCGTGGCCGTTCCAGATCGCCGCCGCGGCGCACTGGCCGTTTCCCGGCGAATTCGGGGCTCCCATTCGCTGCTCCCATTGCGGCCCGGCGTGCAGGTCGTCGGCGCGGAAGGCGTAATAAATGCCATCCTTGTTGCATGCGCCGACCATGGTCGTCTCGACGCCAGCCGGGTAACCCGTAAAGACGGTCGGAGAGCCGCCGAAGTCGGAGTCGGTGATCCGCTGCGCGGCCGGCACCATCCAGCTGTCCACCAGCTTGAGGCTAGACCCGTCGAGCTCGACGACCGACTCAGCGTTCGGGAGCTGATCGTCACCGTGCGAGTTGCCAGTGGTCGCGACAACATCGCCGTCAGGAAGCACTGCCACACTGCTCCAGACACTGCCGCCGATCGCGCCAGCCGGCTGGCTGTCCCAGTAGGCCAGTTGCTCTCCCGAATGCTGCGCGAACGCGAGAACTCCGGCTTGCACGAGCGGCTTGTCGCAGTTAGACGAGATCCCGACGTAGACCTTGCCGTTGGCGACGGTCGGCGATCCCCAGGCGTAGTAGTCGTCCGCCGCGGCTGACGGGATGCCGACGACTGATTCCCAGACGACTTGCCCGGTGTCCGCATCGAGCGCGTACAGGTGGCCGTCAGGAGCGTTGACGTAGACCGTGCGGTTCCCGGTCACCGGATCGTCGGCCACTGTGGCGGTTGAGGTGATGCCCCAGGTACCTGGGCAGGTAGTCGGCGTCTCAAGGCCGAGGAACCTGGACCAGAGCACTTGCTGGGTCGCCTCGCTGATGGCGAACATGCTGCCATCCTCGACCCCGACGTAGACGACGCCGTCAGAGACGATCGGACTGGCGTAATCGGCCAGCGATCCGCCATTGTCCGACGGCGGCGGCTGCCACTGCCAGATCGGCTCGAGGTTCCGCACGGTCAGGCGGTTGATCGCGACCGCTGCGGGGTTGAAGGAGGAATGCGCCGGGCCGCCGAGGTAACCGGACCAGTCCGCCGGATAGTAGGTGTAGAGGTCGCCCGGCCGCGGCGGGCTCACCAGCCCGGCCTGATCGGTGACGGTCACTGGCACCTGGCCCTGGCCGTCCTGGCCGCCGAAGGCGGGTGCCGTCACGATGATCTTGGTGGCGGACCGGACGATCATGTTCGCTCCGGTCGCGGTCCCGAACCTGACCGTGGAGTTCGCCGCGAAGTTGCCGCCGTGAATGACCACCCGCGTCCCGCCGGAGGCAGGTCCTTGCGAGAACGTCAGGGCAGTGACGACCGGGACGTCGGCGACCGGGTCGTCCGAGCCCAGAGCGCATCCGAAGGCCTGCGCGGCACTTGGATCTCCCGCTTGATCCGCGGCCGGGCACAGGGCGACCATCCGGTTGCCGGACCCGAGGTAAACCACGGCCGGGTTCGGGATCTGATCAAGAACCGGGCTGGCGGGTGACGGCCGCATCGTCGGCGCCGGCCCGCCGTGGCGGCCAAGCGGCATCAGGCCGGGACCTATGCCCGCCAGGTCGTGCTCTCGCGTACTGAATCCGCAGCTAGCGGCCTCATCGCTTTCCAGGTTGTAGCCAGCATCACTGATCGTCCCCGCGCAGTTCACCGCGGCGGAGGCGGCGATGATGCTCCCGGCGATCTGCACGGTTCCGCCGGCGGCGTCGATGGCCGGCGATCCTCCGCTGCCGTCAATGGTGGTCCGCAGCACAGTGGCCGTGCCGCCGCCAGCCCAGCTGCCGTTGTCGATCGCGGCGCCGTGCTTGCCCGCCCAGTCGCCGGAGAAGGTCGAGGCCGTCACGGTCGCTATGCCGGTACCGCCAAGATCGCCGTTGTCGATCGCCCCGCCATCGCGGGCCTTGTCCTGGGCGAACGTGGAGCGCACCACGGCGAGCGTGCCAGAACCGGTGACGCCATTGGCGATCCCGCCGCCCCACCTGGCCTTGTCGCGGGCGAAGAAGGAGCCCCTGGCGGTCAGGCTGGCCCCAGTGGCCACGTCGACGCCGCCTCCCGTGGTGGCCGTGGAGTCAATGACCGAGACCTGCCTGAGCTGGAGAATTCCCTGGTCGGAAATGCCGCCGCCCATGCCGGTACTCGTATTATCACCAGCCCTGATCGTGATCGATGAAATGCTGACGGCAACGCCTGCGGCCACGGTCAGTACAGCGTTATCGCATTTGCCTGTCGGGCACCTGACGGCACCGGAAGCATCGCCACTCACTATGGGGTTACGCACTCCCGGGGCGGGGCTGATTGATACCTCGGCGGCAGCGGACGTACCAGGAGTCGCGACCGAGAAATTGCCGAAGTACAGGTCCTTGCCGCCGCCGTTGGCGAGCAGCACGCTGCCGGCAGCCGGCACCAGCGCGAGCGCCTGCGTCAGCGTGCACTCGCGGGCGGTTTGAGCCGTAAGCGGACAGTTTGACGGCGATGTCGCGCCACCGTGGGCGAACGCGTAAAAGGCGCCCGCCGGAGCGGCCGGTGATGATTTCGCCATTGGCGCCGCAGTGGCCGGCGACAATACCGGTATCAGCGCAGCTAATGCAATGACAGGCACAGCCAATCGGCTGACTAAACGTGGAGCAGGAGCACTCGCGCGCATCGAAATCATCGCATCCTCGTCAATTCAGCGGGGCCGGTACGATCATACTGTAACACCTGGACAAGGATTGGCCCGGGCGTCCGGATAGACGCGCCGGTAATGACGGCCATTACACAGTAGATGCCATGCACTGGCCGCATCCAAGGCACGCGCGGCACTCAGGCTGGAAGGTCCACTCGACGTCACGTGGAGGTCGCTCTTTGTCGAGCGAGCCCTGGTTGTCCTGTGGCGCTGGGTGGCCGCGCCCGTGATTCCCGAGGTGCCGGGGCTGCGGCAGGCCCCTCGTGGTGACAACGCTGGCGCTCCAGCGCCGCCTTCGTGACCTGGATGCGGTTCCATCGGAGTGAGCTAGCTGCGAGTTGCCGTGTCCGGGAGGGTTGTCGTGTTCCCGCAGGAGGGTTGCCGTGTCCGGGAGGGTTCTCGTCCTTACCGTGGAGGGTTTCCGGGTTCCTGAAGGAGCGTTGTCGCATGAAGGAGGGTTGTCGTCGTATAGTCCGGTCAACTCTCCTAGATGCGGAAACCCTCCTGCACGAACCCGAGAACCCTCCTGCGAGAGCAGCCTCACCCCGAAAGAGCCGCACCCTTGCGGCATTGCTGGCGCTCCAGCGCCGTCGCCCCGACATTGCTGGGCCTGGCCGACCCACCCCAGCCCGTCGTTGCGACATTGCTGAGCCTGGCCGGGCCAGCTCAGGTCACGTGCGGGCGTGCGAGCCTGCGGGTGCTGTCACGCATCCTGTCGTGGCCGGGGACCAGTGGCCTCTCGGCAGCATGACGATCACCCCGGCTCGCACGCAGCCACGGCCGGCCATGAGCATGGCGGTGTAGGCCGTCCCGAGCGCCGGGTCCTGGACGGTCTCAGACACGCTGTCGCTCGTCCGCTTCTGCCACAGGAACATCGGGACGGGCTTGGGGCCTGCCGACGTGGGCTCGAAGCGAGCCCACGTTGAGTGACAGGCAGCCGAGTAGAGGAGCTGCACGAGACCGATTACCGTTCCGCTCAAGGTGGTGGCCGAGACCGGAGCGGACGCCAGGATGACCGCGCCGCGACCGCAGGCAGCCCGCATCGGGCTGACGCCGTCACCCAGCACGGTGCCGTTCGGGCTTGTCCTGGTCACCGAGAGTTGCCCAGCGGGGTGAGGACTCCTCCCGGCAGTAAAGCCGGGCCAGAGCACGACAGCGAGGACCAGGCACGTGACGGCGAAGGCGGCGCCCGCCAGTCTTGCGAGCCTGGCCCGCGTTGCCTGGCCACCGAGCACGCGGCAGGCCGAGCTCGCCGGCAGGACCGGCCGACGGCAGGCCGAGTTCGCCGGCGTGGCCGGCTGGTGGCAGGTCGCGGCGGGCGGTGGCGAGGCCGGCCGAGGCGCGACCCGCCGCCGCGCTTGCCGCGGCGGCGGCAAGTAATCCGTTCAGGTCGGCGAGCTCTGCTATCCGGCCGGCGAACACGGGAACATCTGCGGGCAGCTGATGCGGCACCGGCTCCGTGCGGCCATTGCCGGCGGTCCCCGGCATCGTCAGCGACGGGTCTGCCCGCAAGATCTGCCGGTGCAGCACCCGCAGCGCGGGTCCGGGATCGGCGCCGAACTCCTCGGCCAGCCGCCGCCGGGTCTGCTCGAACCGCTGCAGGGCCTCGACTTGCCGGCCAGACCGGTACAGCGCCAGCATGAGCTGCCCGATCAGCCGTTCATCGGCCGGGTAGATCACCGCCTCCTCAGCCAGGCTGGCGACTAGCGCGCGGTGCTGGCCTTGCCGGAGCGTGATGTCGCCTAGGTCCAGAACGGCCGTCCGGCGCTGCAATTCCAGGGACTCGCGCATTCCGTTCAGCCAGGGACTGTCCATTCCGGCCAGCGCCGGCCCCCGCCATAGTGCCACCGCCTCCGCCAGCAGGGCGCCGGCACGCTCATCATCACCGGCTAGGGCGGCGGCCGCCGCGAGCAGCCCCCGGAACCGGTACAAATCAACCTGACCCCGGTCGGCTTCCAGCCGGTAGCCGCCTGGCTGCCGGGACAGCGTGACAGCGGGATCGCCAGCTCCGGCGATCACCGCCCTGAGCCTGGCAACATATCCGTACAGAACATTTCGAACCGAAATCGGCGGGTCATCGCCCCACACCCGGTCGATCAGCTGGCTCACCGGCACGACTCGGCCGAGGTCGAAGAGCAGCACCGCGAGCACCGCTCGCTGCCGGGCATGTCCGACATCCACCCGCAGACCCGCGGCCCTTACCTCAAGGCCCCCGAGAACCCAGAACTCCATAAGCGCACCTGACATCCCTCGCATAGGTTATCCGCCTGGGTCATACCTCTCTTTTTACATCTTTTTGAACGTAATGCCGGGCCGGAAGGTTCTTCCACATCTGTCCAAGGTTTCCTGCACGTTCTCTCATGCCCCGTGGCCCACCGTGGGATCGCCGTCGGTGCGACCGATGGCTAGCCCGTCATGCACCGTACGCCGCTCTCCGGCGGCTCCCCGGCGATGGCGAGGCAGGCGCGCGCAAGACGCAGGGTCCGTGGGATGAGCGAAAGGGGCGCGGCATGCGCGCTGGAATCGGCCGCAGGCTTCCTGCCGTGATCGCGGGGATCGGGTTGGCAGCGGGCGGCGCGTGGGGCCTTCCGCTGGGCGCGGCCCAGGCGGCGCAGGCGGCCATGCCGAAGCCCCTCGCCGGGCACCGGATCGCCGGGTACCATCCGCGGTCCGCCTTCGCCGCGAGCCCGAAGCACCTCCGCGGTCCGCGCCCGGCCGTACCTGGAAACACGGGACCAGGCAGCACCGGGCCCGCCAGGCCGGTCCGGATGACGCGCGTCCAGCGGGCCGAGTCGGCGGCGATGGCGCGCGCCAGGCTGACCGGACGGCCGGTCGTGATCGGGGCGCAGACCACGCCGACCGTTGAGGTCCAGGCGCACCCGGACGGGCTGTTGTCGATGACGTCGAACGTGTTCCCGGTGCGGGTCAAGGTGCGCGGAACGTGGCGCGCTATTAACCCGACGCTGCGGCGTACGGCCGGCGGTGGGTGGGCCGCGACGACGGCGAGCGTGCCGGTCACGTTCTCCGCTGGCGGCGCGGGCCCGCTGGTCACGGTCGCCGATCCGGCCGGCCAACTCGTCGCGCTGTACTGGCCTGCCGTCCTGCCGAGGCCGGTGATCTCCGGCAGCGTGGCGACGTACAGGAACGTGCTGCCCGGCGTCGACCTGCGGATGGAGGCGACCGGCACCGGGTACTCCGAGGCGCTGGTCGTGCGCGACGCCGCCGCTGCCACGCGGCTGAGGTCCTTGTCCTACACGGTGCGAGCCTGGCAAGGGGCTCACGCTGCGCCGGGGCCAGGGCAGCTCGCTCGGCGTCGTCGACGCCAAGACCGGCAAGCTCATCTTCGTCGTCGGCAGGCCGCTGATGTGGGATTCGAGCCATAGCCAGCACTTCAGCCTCCCGGCGACAGCGGATGCCCCTGGCAGCGGCCGGGTGACGCCGGTGCCGGTCGGTTACCGGCTGGCAGGCAGCCGCGTCGCGACGATCGCGATGGCACCGCCCGCGTCCGCCCTGGCGGGCCGAGGGTGCGGTACCCGCTGTTCATCGACCCGGAGCTCGCGCCGAACACCGACTTCTACGCCCAGGTCATGCACGTCTCCAACGGCGACAACCAGGAATGGGACACCACCTCGGGCACGACGTCGCAGGGAAGCGGCGTCACTGAGGTCGGCGACTGCGGCTACTCGAGCTGCATCTGGGACACCCCGAACGGAGCCGCCCAGGGCTACACCGACCGCGACTACTTCCGGTTCGCCACCACCGACCTGGAGAAACGCGCCAGCCAGACCGCGACCGTCTACCAGGTGAATTTCGATGTCACCGAGGAGGGCAATAGCAACGGCTGCACCTCTCAGCCCTCGGACGTGTACTCCACCACGGGCGGCATCAGCGCGTCGACCGCCTGGGGCGGGCCGCAGGGCTCCAAGATCGCGGAGGCGAGCTCGAATAAGGGCGGCAGCTCAAGCTGCCCGGCCGGAGGCGTCGATTTCGCCAGCACAGCCTCGGGCAACAGCGCGCTCAAGACCACGTTGCAAGCCATCGCGACCGCGGGCGACTCGACCGTCACGCTCGAGCTGCGGGCCGACAGCGAGACCCAGGAGCTTCAGTACAAGACCTACAAGGACAATCCGTCGCTGTCCGTGTACTTCAACTTCGCGCCGCTGACGCCGACCGCGCTCTCTGTGCAGAACCAGGTGACCTGTGACAGCTCGGTCACCTACACCTCGCTGACCAAGCCCAAGCTCTTCGCGACCGGCACGGACAACAACCCGGCCCCGCTCAAGATCACGCTGAACTACACGCTGCAGACTTCGGCCGGCGTCGCGGCCAGCGGGACCCTCGCAAGCCCGAACGGGGCTTCCGGCTCTGCGCAGTCCACGACCCCGCCGACCGCGCTCACCAGCGGGACCGCGTACCAGTTCAAGGTCTCAGCGACCAATAACGTCACCGATGGTCCTTCCACCAACAGGACCGGGCCCGCTTCGGCCTTTTATCCGTTCACGGTGCTGACGCCGCCCGCGGTCGCGCCCACGATCAGCAGCTTCGATTATCCGCAGGGGCAGTGGGGCCAGCAGCAGGGCGCACCGGGCGAGTTCACGGTGGGAACTGGCGGCGCGTCGAACATCGCCGGGTTCGCCTACTCGTTCGACGGCGGCGCCGGCAGCGAGCCGGTGCCGTCGACGACCGACTGCAACTACGGCAACCAGGGCGGCCTCGGCACGTCGGTAGACAGCAACGGCGACGGCGGCGGCAGCACCAGCGGCGAGCTGGCCCTGGTGCAGGGAAGCACGGCGCAGATCCAGATACCCAAGAGCGTCACCACCGGCCCCCACACGCTCTTCGTGGTCAGCTTCGACAAGGCGCACAACGTGTCCGGCGAGACGGCCTACACGTTCTACGTAGCTCCGGACTTCCAGGCCACCAGCCAGCCGGTGACCTACATCAACGGAAACTCGCTGGTCGCCGGGGCGACCGGCACCAACGCGTCGCTGATCTCGACGCAGGCCAACTGCTGCGGGCTCACCTGGCGCGGCGGCGGCCAGCTGCTCTTCAACGGCACCGCGCTTGGCCAGACGTTCACGGTGACGATCACCGTGCCCGACGCCGGCTGGTGGCAGCTCGGCGCGGACCTGACGAAGTCCTTTGACTACGGTCAGGCGCAGGTCGATCTGGATCAGGCCACCGCGGACATCAACCTGGCCAGTACGGCGACGGTGCCTTACGACGGTTACAGCGCGAAGGTAAGCCTGCATTACCTCGACCTGGGAACTCAGGATCTCAGCGCGGGCAGTCACACGCTGACGTTCACGATCACCGGGCAGACCACCGGCTCAAGCGGCTTCAAGACCGGCATCAACTACCTCACGCTCAGCCCCACGAACAGGTACGAAGGTGAAAGCCTGCCGCATAGCACTCCGACGGCGGGAACGCTGGCGCCGCAGAGCTTCGCCGGCCGCCCTGGTCGGGCAACGGCCAGCTCATGCTGGAGAACAGCACGCCCGGAGCGCAATACACGATCAGCTTCAACGCGCCGGTCGAGTCCGACTACGCGCTCGGCGTCAACCTCACCACAGCCGACGACTACGGCTCCGTGCGAGTCGACCTCGACCCGCAGGCCGCCGACCTCAACCTCGACGGCACCGCGACGAGCCCGCTTGACCAGTACAGCCTCACCGTGTCGACGACCTACGTGTTCCTCGGCGGCGTGCACCTGACGGCGGCCTGCACGTGCTGCAGATCACGGTGGTCGGCACCGATCCGTCCTCGATCAGCAACAGGTACAACTCCGGGGTCGACTTCCTTGAGGCGGTGCCGGTGACCGGGGCCACGGACGCGAGTTTCTCCGCCGCGATGAACAACCTGGGGATCGCCACCGACGGAGCGAGCTCGTTCGCCGGCAACTTCGACCTGCAGAGCACCTCGACCGGCGAGAACTTGTCGCTGAAGGCGTTCGGTGACGCCGGGATCACGCCGGGCACGGCGACCGGGACCGGGACCACGTTCACCCTCAACGGGGCCACCTTCACGATGCCGCAGCTCAGCGCCAACGCGGGCGGGGTGATCGCCGACAACCTGATCCCTGACGGGCAGACCATACCGCTCCCGCAGGTCAAGGCCACGGACGTGGCGCTGCTCGCGACGACTACCTGCGGCGGTACCACCGGCTCGCCAGCCATGCACGCGACGCTGAGTTACGGTGACGGCACCTCGAACCAGCCGATGGTCACCTCGGTACCCGACTGGTCGCAGGCCGGCGGCGGCCAGATCGTGCTCGATCACCGGGACACCGGAACCACGCCCGACACCACCGTGCGGCCAGAACTCTACGAGGTGATCCTGCCGGCGAACCCGGCGGCCACCCTCTCGTCGATCACGCTCCCGGTCACGCCGGTCAACTTCCTGACCAGCACGCACTCGTGCACGACGTCAGCCAACGTGCTGCACATCCTCGCGATCGGCACCAGGCCGGCCTCGGCCGCCCAGGGCCCGGCGGGGTCGGCCTGGACCGGTACCTACGCCTGCCCGCTCGACACCACGATTGCCCGGTCCCTGACCAACACCACACTGCGCGAGGTCGTCGCTACCACGGCGACCGGCGCGAACGTGCGGATCCAGTTGTCGAACGCCGGCTCGCTGGTGCCGGTGACCTTCGACGCCGTCACGGCTGGCGCCCAGTCGCAGTCCAGTCCCGAGGGCACGGCCGGCGCCCCGGTCGCGCTGACGTTCGGCGGCCAGCCGAGCGTCACGATCCCGGCCGGCGGTGACGTGGTCAGCGACCCGGTGGCCACGCCGCCGGCGGGACCGGCGACCTCGTGGTCAGCATGCATATCCCGGCCACCTCGGCGCAGACCTCGGTCCCGGCGCACCAGAGCACGAACGCGAGCACGTTCTACGCGAGCGGCAACCAGACGACGAACAGCGACGGCTCGCCGTTCACCACCGCGAACTCGACGGCGGGCTTGTTCTACCTGGCCCGCGTTGACGTCAGCCAGGCCACCGCGACCGACGGCACCGTAGCGGTACTCGGTGACCAGACCGCGGCGCAGGCACCCTCAGGAACGTTCGGCAACTGGGCCGGCGACCTGCCGGCCGCGCTGGCCTCGGCCGGGGTAGCGCTGCCTGGCTCCGTCGTATGCGTGGCTTCCAGCGCGGCCAGCGCCGTGTCCGCCGCCGACGCCATGACCTGGCTGCGCGACTACGTGACCGAAGAGCCCAACCTGCGGGACGTGGTCATCGCGGTGGGCGCCAGCGACGTGCTGGCTGGCCAGCAGGCGACGACGATCGAGTCCAGCCTGCGGATGCTGGTCACGGCTGTCCAGAGCTACCTCGTCGATAACGACCCGAGCCTGCCGGCCGTCCAGGTGGTCCTCACCACCATCGTCCCGCTCGGCCTGCCGTCCGGCGACGCCAGGGAAGCCGTCAGGCGAGCCGTCAATAACTGGATCACCGGCGGCAACACCACGGCCCAGGTGACTTCGGACGTCGCCACCACCGTCGCCGACCCGGCCAACCCGAACAACGTCGCGCCGTCGCTGCTTGCGGCAGGCGTGCCGACCGCCCAGTACTACGCCGACATCGCCAACCAGATCGCCACTGACCTCGGGGCGGCGATCCCAGTGTTCTTGAACGGGCTGTAGAGCATGGCCCGCCGCTTGATAGCTACGCCCGGGGCTGCCGGGCGAGAAAGCCGTGGAGGCTGGATGTCTCGGTTGACGACGCTTGGCGTGCGGGGAACTACGGCGGTAGTGCTAGCCGCCGCCCTGTGCGGCCCGGTGCCGCGCGCGCTCGCCGCTACTGGTCCTTCCCATAACTGGCACCCGCCGAAGGTGCAGCGGGTCAAGGTCCTGCCCAGGACCCCGCTCAAGGTGACCCGTCACCACTGGAAGCTGCGGCACGTGCCTGAGGGCACGCGCGGGCACGCGACCTGGCCGGCACCGGGCTCGGCGGCTGCCTCCTTTGGCGCCGCCGCCGCCCGGGGGCACCTGGAGCGGGTCGGCGGACTGCCGGTGCTCGCCGCGCGGGCCAGCGGACCGGCCGGCTCCGGCCTGGCCGGGGCCAAGGTCCGCGTGTTCGGCCGGTCCGCCGTCGCCAGGCTCGGCCTGACCGGCGTCGTCTTCACGGTGTCCTCCGATGGCGGCGGCGGCCTCGCGGCGATCGGCGTGGACTACGGGCGGTTCGCCGACGCCGTCGGCGGTGACTTCGCCGACCGGCTGCGGCTCGTGCAGCTCCCCGCCTGCGCGCTGACCGACCCCAAGGCGGCCAGGTGCCGCGTCGAGACCCCCGTGGACACCGATAACTCCGCGAGCAGGCAACTGCTGTCCGGAGCGGTGTGGCTCGGCTCGGCCTGGCCCGGTCGCCGCGACCGGCCCCTTCCCGAAGCTCAGGGTGCCGTCGGCCGGACCCACGGTCGTCCTGGCGGCGGTCTCCGGCGCGTCGGGCACCAACGGCGACTTCACGGTGTCCTCCCTGTCGCCGCAAGGCACCTGGTCCGGAGGCGGGGCATCGGGTGACTTCACCTGGAGCTACCCGGTGACCGTGCCGAAGCCGGCGGCCGGCTCAGCGCCGTCGGTCGGACTCGACTACGCGTCGTCAAGCGTGGACGGCCGGGTCGCCTCGACGAACAATCAGTTCGGGATGATCGGCGAAGGGTTCACCCTGTCGTCGGAAAATTACATCGAGCGGACGTACGCCGACTGCGCCGATGATCCCGAGGGCTCTATTTCAAGCAAATACGACAGTTGCTGGGCCGGGCAGGCCGTCACGATGAACCTCGACGGAAAGTCGACGTCGCTGGTGCTCGATGACACCTCGAACACCTGGCGCGAGCAGAACGACAGCGGCGACCGGGTGCAATTGCTGAAAGGCACGTCGACCGACACGAACAACGGCACGTACGACAACGATTACTGGGTGGTCACCACCCCGGACGGCACGCAGTATTTCTTCGGCAAGAACAGGGGGCCGGGCTGGGCGTCCGGTGACCCGGAGACGGATTCGGCGTATACCGAGCCGGTGTACGGCGCGCACAGCGGCGACCCGTGTTTTTCGGCCAGCGGCTTCTCGTCGTCGTCCTGCACGCAGGCGTGGCGGTGGAACCTGGACTTCGTGATCGACGCCAAAGGCAATGCCATGGCGTACTACTACAAGCAGGAGACGAACTATTACGGCGCTAACGACGCCAACACCGGGGTGCAGTATGTCAGGGCCGGATATCTGACCAGGATCGATTACGGTCTCCGCGACGAGGCCGGGTCGATCTACGGCACGGCCAACGCGCCTGACCAGGTCGTGTTCGGTAACGATCAGCGCTGCATTCCCACGTCGACCTTCACCTGCGCCGCCTCGCTTTTCACCTCGGCGAACGCGGCGAACTGGCCGGACACGCCCCAGGACCAGCAGTGCCTGTCAGGTGCGTCGTGCACCAACCACTCGCCGACGTTCTGGTCCCAGCTGCGGATCGACTCGATCACGACCCAGTACTACAACGGCACCAAGTACGTGCCGGTGGACTCGTACGCGCTCGGGCAGGGTTTCTCCACTCAGGGTGATCCTGAGCTGATCTTGAATTCGATTACCCGCACTGGCCATTCGGCCTCCGGCACGACGATTTCGCTGCCCGCTGTGCAGTTGTCCTACCAGCTCATGGATAACCGGATCCCCGGGTACAACGACCTGCCGGGGATGGCGCACTGGCGGCTTACCGAGATCGAGCCCGAGACCGGCGAGCTGATCTCGATCACGTATTCGACTAGCTGCGCGGTGTCCGACATCCCGGCGGACGCGTCGACCAACACCACGCTGTGTTATCCGGTGAAATCGGCCCAGCCGGGTGATCAGAACACCGCGCTCGACTATTTCAACAAGTACGTGGTCAAGCAGGTGGAGGTGCAGGATGGCACGGCCGGTGATCCGGCGCAGCTCACCACGTATAACTACATCGGGAAGCCTGCCTGGCATTACGACGACAACGAGGTCGTGAAGGCCAAGGGCCGCACGTGGGGCCAGTTCCGCGGCTACGCGGAGGTGGACACCCTGACGGGGAACCCGCAGAACCTCACGAACGGCACCGCTGACACCCAGACCCTGACCAAGACCAGGTACTTCCAGGGGATGAACGGCGACACCAATTCAACTGGCGGCACGACCAGCGGCGTCACCGTGGCCGACTCGGCCGGAACGACCTATGCCGATGCCAACGCTCTCGCGGGCCAGGCACTGGAGACGCAGACCTTCAACGGCGCCGCCGGCGCCGAGCTGACCGACTCGATCACGGTGCCTGCCGTCCTGTCCGTGACCGCGACCCGCGCCCGCACCGGGCTGCCGTCGCAGCAGGCCTCGATGGTCGGCGTGACCAAGGAGGTCGACTACACCGACCTGGCCGGCGGCACCAGGCAGAGCAAGACGATCGTCACCAGCTACGACAGCGACGCCCGGCCGGTGCTGGTCGACCAGACCGGCACGTCGGTCACGGAAACCTGCACCCAGACTACGTATGACGACAACAACACGGCCTGGATTCACGACGCCGCCAGCGAGGTGATCAACTCGGCCCAGGCGTGCCCGGCGTCGGCTGGCAGCCTGACCGCGGCCGACATCATCTCCGACACCCGCACCTACTTCGACGGCGCGACGAGCCTGACGACCGCGCCGACCGCTGGCAACCCGACCAAGGTCATGCAGGCGACGGCGAACAGCGGCGGCACGCTGACCTTCGTCACCCAGAAGACCGTGACCTACGACTCATCTGGCCGGCCGCTGACGACCACGGACGCGGATGGCAATCCGACGACGATGGCCTATACCCCGGCCGACGGCGGGCCGCTCACGCAGACGGTGACGACCAATGCCCTGACGCAGACGGTCACCGACGTGTTTGATCCTGGCCGGGGCTCGCTGCTGTCGCTGACCGACGCGGCCGGTTACCTGACCACGGCGACCTACGACCCGCTGGGGCGGCTGACCGCCGTGTGGAAGCCGGGGCGGTCGCAGTCACTCGGTAACAGCGCCAGCATCACGTACTCCTATCTGGTGTCCCAGACCCAGCCGCTGGCGGTCACCACGAACACGCTGGTCGACTACGGGACCGGCACCAACTACGTGACGTCGATCTCGATCTATGACTCCTACGGCCAGCTGCGCCAGACCCAGGCCGCTGCCGAGGGCGGCAATACCATCGTCTCCGACCAGTTCCGCGACAGCCATGGCCTGGTGTGGCAGTCCAACAACAAGTACGTCGTCTCGGGAGCTCCGTCGGCCAGCCTGGTCTCGGTCGCCGAAACGGCCGTCAATGACAGGAGCGTGTCGACCTTCGACGGCTCCGGGCGGGTGATCGACCAGCAGGCATACAACGGGACCACCCTCACCAAGACGGTGCAGACCGTGTACGGCGGCAACCAGGTGACGACGATCACCAGGGACCCGCTCGGCAACGTGGCGGGGACGCCATCGGCGACCGTGACGAACGCGCTCGGGCAGCAGACCGAGCAGATCCAGTACGCGGGAACGCCCACAGTCACCGGATCCGTGGTGACCGGCGGGAGCCCGCAGGTCACCTCGATGTCCTACGACGCGTCCGGCAACAAGACCGGCATGGCGGACCCGGCGGGCAACAACTGGACCTACTCCTACGACCTGCTCGGACGTAAGGTCAGGCAAGTCGACCCGGACACCGGGACCACGGTGACCAGTTACGACGCGGCCGGCAACATCACCTTCACCACCAACGGCGCGGGCGTCAGCAACAACTTCGTCTATGACGCGCTGAACCGCAAGACCGCCGAGTACACCGGGTCGACCACCCCCGGCAGCGGGACCAAGATAGCCACGTGGGTGTGGGACACCCTCAAGAAGGGCCTGCTGAGCTCGGAGACCTCGGTCAATAACGGCGTGACGTACACGACGGGGAACCTGGGCTACGACTCCGAGGCGAACGTGTCCGGCACCTACGTGATCGTGCCGACCGGGCAGCCGCTGGCTGGCACCTACCGCACCCAGTACTCCTATTCCACGACCGGGCTCATGCTCGCCATGACGCCGGCCGCTGGCGGCAGCCTGCCGGTTGACGCGCTCACCTTTACCTACGATCACTTCGGCAACCCCGCGTCCGAATCCGGCCTCGACGTGTACGCGTCAGCGGCGGTGTGGACGCCGTACAACGAGATCTCGCAGATCGACCTTGGCTCCGGCCCGAGCTCGGCCGCGCTGACCTACTCTTACGACCCGCAGACCAGGGCGGCTACCGGGATCAGCCTCTCCGACCAGCAGCCGTCGCCCCAGGTCGACAACACCGCGTACACCTACAACACCGACCAGCAGGTCACCCAGATCGCTGACACGCAAGGCGCGTCGGGCGCGCCGGTAGAGGACCAGTGCTTCAGCTACGACACCCTGAGCCGGCTCTCGCAGGCGTGGACGTCAGGCAATGCCTGCGCCACCAACCCGGCCACGGCCGGGAACGCCACGGTCACCGGTCCCGAGCCCTTCTGGCAGAGCTGGACCTTCGACTCTCTCGGCGACATCCTGACCCGCACTGACCACGCGCCGGCCGGGAACACTAGCGGCGACACCACCAGCACGTACCACTACAGCCCGACCGGCCCAGTGCACGCGGTCACGTCGATCAGCGCGACCAATACGGTCACGGGCAGCCAGGGATCGACCAGCTACGGCTACAACGGCGCGGGCCAGACCTCCGCGCTCGGCGCCCAGAGCCTCACCTGGACCCCGAACGGCAGCCTGGCGGCGGCGGGTACCGCCAGCGCCCCCGACAGCTACGCCTATGACGCCGACGGCAACGAGCTCGTAGAGAACGACAACGGAACGGCCACGCTGTACCTGCCCGGCGAGCAGCTCACCGCGTCGGGTGCCACGACCACCGGCGTCCGTTACTACAGCTTCGCCAACAAGATCATCGGCGAGACCACCGGCGGCACTTCGCCGACCTTGTACTGGCTGGGCGGCAACACCCAGGGCAGCATGACGACGGCGGTCGAGGCGTTCAGCGAGGGCGTCGTCATCAGGCGGGCCATCGAGCCCTACGGGACGGTGCTGAACGGCTCGGGCATCTGGCCGGACAACCGGACGTTCCTCGGCGACCCGTCGCACTCCTCGAGTGGCCTGGTGGATGTCGGCGCTCGCAAGTACAACCCGGCTACCGGGCTGTTCATCAGCGTCGACCCGAACATCGACCTGGGCGACCCTCAGACCCTGGCTGGTTACACCTACGCCGCGGACAACCCGGTCACCAACTCAGATCCGACCGGGCTGATGTTCATGATGCCGGGCGGCGGCGGTGGCTACTCTCCGCCCCCGCCCCACCACAATCCGCCGGTTTCGTCGTACCTGAACTGGGGCGTGATCCTCGGGAACATCAGCGACGTGTTCAGGCCGATCTTCCATCCCGCCGTGGTAGCGGCGTCGGAGAACTGGACTCAGGCGAACTGGACGCTGCGCCGGATGTACAACGGAGAATATCCGCAGGCATTCGAAGACCCGGTCGACCAGTTCAGGTACAACTCAGCCGTCGAGACGCGCCTCATGGGGAATATGAATTCCTACGAGGCGGCCGGAGAAAATCCCGTGTCAGGGGTGATCGAGGATAGCCGAGCCGCATTTAAGGTGGGTTTCGGACTGGACCGGTACAGTACGGGCCTGGCGGTCGCGGGCGGCATTGTCTCCGGCTTCGGGGAATGGCAGACCTCGCATAGCGTGACCAAGACCCTCGCCGTCACGGCGGCGGACACGGCGATCAACCTCGGCGCGGCCATGGCGTCAGACGCTGTGGCTGGCGCGCTGATCGGGTCGGCCTTCGGCCCCGGGGTCGGGACCGCGGCCGGGCTCTTGGTCGGCGCCGGATTCGCCGTCGGCAGCTACTTCCTCGACAACTACGTGAACAAGAACATTAACGCGTGGTCAGGCGACGTATCGAACACGGTGTCACAGGCCGGGGACGATGTCGCGCATGCGGCTTCATCCACTTGGCATGCTGTGTCGAGCTGGTTCTAGCCTGCCCGACATAGCATGTGAGAACGGACGCTGTCACGGAGGGGTGATTAATGGTGCCTGCTAGCGGATCAGGACGCAGGCGCGGGAGAGCACAGGGGCGCGGGCAGACGAGGAGCGCCCGGTTCCTGAGCCGCTACCCGGTGCTCCTGGTGGTTCCCGTGTCCGCGCTGTTCCTTGGCCTCTCTTACGCCTATGCGGCCGGGCTGGCCGGCTCCTGGAGCGGCATCGCTGGCGCCAAGGTGGCGGCCGTGGTCGCGGGCGGCGTCCTCGGGGCGGCGGTGGCGATCGCCGCTGTCGTCGGTCACCGCCGCGGCGGCGGCGGCGGCTGGCTGATCTTGCCGACTGTGGTGCTGATCGCCGGCTTCATCGTGACCCGCAACCAGATAGCCCCGGTCGCGAGTACCCCGGACAAGGTCACCACGCAGTTCGAGGCCGCCGTGTTCGCGTTGTGCTCCGTGCTGTGGTGCGTGGCCGGGTTCGGCTTCTGGCTGCTGCTGCCCAGGATGTGGCGGACGCGGAAGGCGTTCGGCCGGCCAGAACGCGGCTTGCACATCACCAGGGCCTCAGACTGGCACGCGGCGATGTCGGCGCCGGTTCAGCTCAATGAGTGGCTGCGATTCGCGGAATCCCGCGATGATCTGGCCGTCTACGAGCCGCCTGATAGCCAGGCCGCCGGGTCGCTCGCGGGCAGGGAACGCCAGCTCCGGGCCAACCGGCAGCTGATCGCGGCCAGGCCCGACCTGATCGCGAGAGAACCCGAGCTGGCGCGCTTCCTGCCGCCGGGGGTAGTCCACACGTTCGCCTACGAGCGAACCGACGGCAGCCAGCTGTACCTCACCTGGGTCAATGGAGAAGTGGTCATCATCGGCACCGGCCGGGACCGCGCGGCCGACATCGCGCTCATGCAGCCGATCGCCTGGGCCATAGGCGCCCAGCTCGTGGACGACGACGGCACGGTCTACAGCCCGTAACCGGGGAAAGGGCAGCGGACCGCCGTGACTGTTAGATCCTGTTCCATGAGAACTGCGCAGAGTTAGAAGCCGTCAGTGGACACCATGGACCCACGGTGGAGGTAATTCATTAGTGCTTTTCGGGTGGTGGGATCTCCGTTCCGCTGTTCCGCAAGACCAGCTGCGGCGTCTCAGCCGCCCACCAGGTCGCCGACTACAATGGCCACTGGGCGTCCGCGAACTCTGCGACATCTGCCCCGCCCCCCAGGCCGGCCGCTGCCTCGCCGACCACCGTCAGCCCACCCCCGCACGATTCGAGGAAACGCTCGCAAGCCTCGGCTACCGCACCGACTACCTCGTCGACGGCGGCCACGTCTGGAGCCACGGCCTGGGCGAGCAGAAGCGCTACGCCATCCAGCACACCCTGCGCTACCAGATCTGGGAACTCGACCAGCCCCACTTCCTCCACGCCCACGGCCGGTCCCTCACCGGCCACCGCACTCCCGACCAGGAACGCCACCAAACTGACGGCGCTTCGCCAGCAGTTTGTCACCAGCACGCGCTTTGATGAGGACGACTGACACGACCAAGAACAACCGGGAGACGAGTGACCAAGGTGGACGACACCACATGGAAGAACGCCCCACTGGTCGCGCTGGACCTTGAGGGCACCGGCGGCCAGGACCACGACGACGAGGCAATCCTCGAGATCGCGGTGCTCCCCCTCACCGGCGGCCTCCCGTCTCTCGCCAACTCCTACAACACCCTCGTCAGCCCCGGACGGCCTGTCCCGCGCAAGCCCTGGATCTCACCCGGCCTCACCGACGAAACCCTAAAAAATGCTCCGGGCCTGAGCAAGGTCGAGCCGGAACTCGCGACCCGCCTCAACGGACAGATCATCGTCGGCCACAACATCGGCGTCGACTGGCGACTGCTGCACCGCCGGTGCCCCAGCATCCGGCCGGCAGGCATCATCGATACCCTCCGCCTGGCCCGTCACCTCCACCCCGGACGCAAGACGCAACGCCCTGACCGCTCTCCTGGACCGCTACGATCTCGCTGGCCAGGTCAGCGCCCTAGCCCCAGGCAGTCAGCCGCACCGTGCGCTCTGGGACACCGCCGGAACCGCCCTGCTCCTCGCCACTCTCATCGACGACCTGCCCACCGCGAGCACCATGACCTACAGCGAACTCCGCCGCATCGCCGGACTGCCACTCACCCTCGAACGGCCCGACCACGCCGCACCACAGCAAACCTCGCTTCTGGACCTCTGACTGGGCCAGTGCCTCAAAATGGCGGCGCACCACATGCTAGCCACCGCTATGGCCCATTTGCCCTGCTTGGCGAACTTCCGCGATCAAGGTCAAGAGACAGCGGGCCGCCGTGGCCGGGCAGGCCCCGGTCGGCCGGGATCGCCTCCTCCGCCGCGCCCTCGGCGGTGATGCCGTGCCCCCGGGTCTGCTCGGCGAGGCGCTGGTAGTAGGCCGAGACCGCGGCGAGCGCCTCGCGCACCGCGTTCAGCAGCGTCGCTCCCGCCTGCTCGACGACCTCGGCCTCGTGGATCTCGAACGCCCGGATTCCCTCCAGCACGGCCGTCTTCAGGTCGCGCAGCAGCTGGACGTCGACGTGCGCGTAGCTGCGGCACAGCGCCGTGACCCGCCGGAAGTCGTCTCCCGGCGAGCAGTAGTTCCTTGACCGCGGCGACGGAATGGCGGACCAGCCCGGCATCCGGCCGCGCCGACATGGCGGCGAGCTCGGAGTCGAAGGACCTGATGTCCAGGTATGCGGGTCGCAGAAGCCGACGGTGAGCTGCCACAAGATGCGCAGGTCGTCGTGCATCAGCCCGTCCAGGTAGCTGACCAGGAACCGCCGGTGCGACTCGATGACGTACTGCGCCTTGAAGGGCGTCAGCTCCCGGGGATCTTCACCCAGGGTGGTCGACCGACGTGGTGAACCCGTAGTCGGCGGTCAGCGCGTTCTCCATGCCGACCAGCAGGTACGACGAACCGTACCCAGGTCCGGAACAGTTCTTCCAGCGGCAAGCGCGTGCAGGCCGTCCTCGGTGAGCACCACGCCCCACCGGGCGCCGAACTGCAGCCGGCGCAGATGGCCGATCTGGTACATCGCGAGCTGGGAGTCGATCTCGGCATGCGCGTGGTGCAGCACTTTGCGGTACGCCGCGGTCGCGTCGAGCCCGACGTGATTGCGGATGATGTGCGGCCCGCCGATATGCAGGTGCAGGAACTCGCTGACGTCGAACACCGCGCCGCCGATCGCCATCCAGTAGCCCGCGTCGGCGGTGTTGTGCCGCGCCAGGTCCGACACCTCGAAGCGTGGCCCCTGCTGCGCGTGGCCCAGGTAGGTGGTGAAGACGTCCTCGCCCAGACGTCCGTCGGCCACTAGCTGGCGGAGGAATTCGCGGCCGTCGCCGGGCACGATGTCGGTCAGCGCCTGGCGCACGGAGACCGCGAACGGCGCGCTGCCGCACACGTAGACGAACGCGCCGCGGCCGCCCTCCTCGACGGGCCGCAGCAGCTCCCACAGCCCGTCCGCCTCGGCGCGGATCACGTCGTCCACCCGGCGCCGCTGCCCGGCCTGGACGACGTGGCGCTGGCCGTCGAATCTGACCGCGGCATCGGCGCGGGAGAACGCGACGGAGAGCTTCAGCCGGCCCGCGGCCGCCGCCGCGTCCAGGTCCGCGTGCTCGACGAACTCCTCCGGCGTCCGGATCCCCAGGTAGAGCCGGTTCTCGCCGGGCCGAGCCGGGCCAGGTCCCGGCCGGCGCGGTGCGCGCGGCGACGAACCCCAGGAACGGGGCGATCCCTGACCCGGCCGCGAACATCACGACGGGCCGGGCGGGATCGGCGGGCAGCCGGAACCGGGGCGCGGAGACGATCTGCAGCGACAGCCGGTGCCGCCCCTCGACGCTGGCCCGGCGCAGGAAATGCGATGCCGTGCCGTGCCGTTCCCGCGGATACGACCAAGGCGTCTGGGCGGAGGTGTAGCCGAGGCCAGCGACCACCAGCCTCAGCGTCGTGGCGGGCTGGCCGGGCGGCGGCGCCGAGGCGATCGAGTACAGCCGGAACGGCTCGGGCGGAATCACCGCGCAGAACGCGTCGTCCTCGCCTGGATCAGCCTTCCACAGCCGGGTGACGTCATACCCGCCCGCGTACAGCAGGTTCAGGACGTCCCACAGCTCCCACTGGTCCTCCATGCGGGCGTCAACCACGCGCTGCCACGAACCCGCGGCCGTCAGCTTCACCAGCCGTTTCGCCAGCGTCCCGTCCGACCGGCCGGAGCCGGGCGAAGCGCAGCAAGCGTCCGCAGCGGCAGCACGTCGACCTCGCCGTAGCCTTCCCGGCAGGCCACCGCCGCTTGCCAGTCCGGCGTGAGCCGCACCAGCTCGTCGCCGGTCGCCTGCAGCGCGGCGACGGTGCGGCGCACCAGGTCGTCGTCGTTCTCGGCCAGCACGCCGACCCGGTCACCGGGCAGGTGGTGCACGCCCTGCCCGGTGACGTCGATCTCCAGATAGCAGGTCCAGGCGCCGGACTCCGACGGTGACGACGCGGCCCCGGCGGGCGGTGCCGAACACCACGGGCGGACCCACCGGCGGGCGGCGCTCCTCCCGGACGACGGCCAGCTCGCCGTCCACCTTGTCCCAGGTCCGGTCCTTGAACAGGCCGGTGAACCGGGCGCCGGTCGTCACCTGCCGGCCGACCTTGAACGCCACCTCAAGGAAGCCGTACGCCTTGATGCGGTGCAGGCCCATCCAGCCGCGGTCGCCTACGTAGGCGTCGAGCATGGCGTTGTAGATGCCGCGCAGGCTGGCGTTGCGGGTGTCCTCGACGTACTGGCGCACCGACACCTCGCGCAACGCGGCCACCAGTTCCTGCCAGTGCCTGGGGAAGAACCCGGCCAGGTAGACGCTCTGCTGCCCGACCACCGAGCCGTAGTCCTGGCGCTCGAGAAACGCGTCGATCGCGTGGATCTGCGGCTGCGCGGTGCCGCTCGGGCTGGGCGCGCCGTCGAAGATCGGGACGCCCGCGGTGCCGACCGTCTTGGCCCACAGCACCTGGTCGAGCGGATGCCGGCCGCGCGGGTTGGGATCGATCTGCGGGTAGATGGCCTGGGTGACGTGCTGCAGCTGGTCGAGGATCACCAGCAGCGCGCTCTCCAGGGCGGCCGGATCGTCGGCGACGACGGCCTCCTGAGCGTCCAGCATGGCGCCGAGCACGGGCGTCAGGCCCATCGCGAACTCGGTGGTGACCAGGTAGAACACCCGCTCAGCCGCGTTGTTCCAGGTCGGCACGAGCAGGTCCAGGTTGTCCAGCGCCCGCGGCCCGGCCGGATCGCGCAGCCGCCAGTTGTAGAAGAACAGGTCGATGTAGGAGACGGCCGGGATCTTCTTGCCCAGCCGGCGCGAGACGGTCGTCCACGGTCGCAGCAGCGACTCGGGCAGCGCGGCCGGCGGATCGATCGCCATGTACTGATAGGCGTGGGCGAACACGCCGAGCAGGGTCGAGGCGCGCAGCAGGTACCGGTCGGGCAGCGCCTCGGGCCGGGCGTCGAGCACCGGCATCGCGTCGAACGCCCGGCGCAGCGACAGCCGGCGGAACAGCTCAGGGAGCCGGTCGGTCATCTCGTCCCAGGCTCGGTGCGATTCGGGGAACGCCAGCAGCGGCGGCTCGGCCGGCAGGAATCCGTGCGCGAGCGACAGGAAGCCGTCGAGTTCGTGCCCGGCCCGCCGGTTGTGCGCCTGCGCGGCCTCCACCACGCGCCGTGGCGGCGACCGCGCTGCGGCGCGACCGGCCGCACCGCGGTCAGCATGGCCCGGGTTGACGGCCTTGACCGTCGCCTGCGGGTCGACGAAGCGTCCACGTCAGGTCGTACCGGCCGATGCGCATCCGGTCCCCGGGGACGAGCACCTGGCGCGTTACCCGCGCGTCGTTGACGTAGGTTCCGTTGGTGCTGCCGAGATCGGTGAGCACCAGCTCGTCGTCGACGATCTCAAGCCGCGCGTGCCGCCGGGAGACGTCGGGGTCGTCCAGCACCACCGCCGCGACGCGCGCTCGTCCCGGCCGAGGGTCGCCGGCAGCGCGCACACCCGCTGGCTGGTCTCGCTGGGTGTGCCGATCGATGAGGATCAGCCGGAGCTCAGGAATGGTAAATCACCGCACGGCACAGATCGGCCCGGGACAGCGTGCCCACGAGGGCCTCGCCATCGACCACGGGCAGCCTCCGGATCCCGCGGTCGATCATCACGATCGCCGCCCGGGCGAGCTCGTCGGTCGGCCGGACCGTCGCCGCGTCGCGCACGACGAGGGGATCGATGACGCGGTCGGCGAGTTCGCGGCCGCGCTCCAGGAAGACCCGGAACGCATCGGCGAGCGTGCCGCCAGCGGCGGTCACGTCCTCGAAGCCGGGCAGCATGGCCCGCACCAGGTCCTCCTCGGACAGCGACCCGACGAACCGGCCGTCGTGGTCCAGGACCATCAGCTGGCCGACCTCCGACACGCTGACCAGCTCGGCCGCCCGCCGGATGGTCGCGCCCAGCCGTATGTAGGCCGGGAAACGCCGTCATCACGTCGCTGACCAGCACGCCACCTCCCAGGTCAAAGTGGGTTCGGACCGCGCACCGCTCATCTTCACCCCCGGTATGGTCCTGATCGGAGCCTTTATGCTAGATGACCCCGTGCCCGTGAGCTAGATGATCCGAAGCCGATCGAACCCAGGCGGTTTCCCGTGGCGTTGAGTCCGGATAGCGGCGGTTCCCGGGGCGGCCGTTCAGGCCTCGTCCGTACAACCCCTCTTGACATGACTGAGCTGGCCCGGAGCGTCGAGGCCGCCAGGCCAGCGCGGTCCGGCCGACGGCGCCTTGCTCGCCGAGCTAGGGGTGAACACGGACCACAGCGCCGCTGGTGGCTGGCTGATGCAGTCCGGGAGCTGGTCTACCACGTCAGCGATGCCCACAAGGCGTCACCGTCGAGCGCTCCGCTTCACCTAAAAACAGGCATTTCTACTTCGTCTAGTCAGGCAGTCCTACCGCTGTGCGCAGATGCCTCCAGAGCTGACTATTGACACGAGGTCAGACAAGGGCACGAGGAGTGGACATGGACGAACTCTGCGCTGCAGTCGCTGAGATCGCGCGGATGATCAAGATCGCAAGTAAGGACAACCAGCGCACTATCAGGGTAATCTGCTTGACCGTCGTTTTTGGTGCCACGATCGTCGGAGTCGTGACAGGCGTGGCTTTTGCGATCGGCAACCTCTGAGCACGGCTCGCGGCGATGGAAGCTGCCTACGACTCCGCATCGACGAATCCTAGCTGCGCGAGGCCGTAGGCAGCTTTCCATGCAGACTTGACAATCTTCCTATAGCGGCCATTGTTAGTGTGGGTGCCGATGTCATGGCGATCAGATAACCCTGGGATCGAACTGTTATGGATCGATCGGAAGGGACGATATGCTCCCGGCGAGAACGCGGACCGGAGTCCGGCTCGCAGTTGGCATTGTCCGGATTACACGTATTCGCACCACTCTCAGTGCGCCGGTGCTCACTTTGTTGGGGTGGGTTGACGTCGGTCAATTGGGCCATCAGGTTCCATGGAAAATCGCAAGTTCCTTGCTCAGCTCGTTCGCGCTTATCGCTTTCAGCCAAGTCTTCAACGATATCGCCGACATGGAATTGGACGCGGAAGCGAAGCCGTACCGGCCAATCCCGGCGGGGCTAATCACGGTATCGCAAGCGTGGGGAACGGTGATCGCGCTGACCCTAATCACCATCGGCGCGGCCATCGTCACCAGCGTCGTCACCCTGTGTTACGCGACTGTATGCCTGATACTTTCAGTATTGTATTCGGCTCGCCTGAAGAACACAATCCTGATGGGGAACCTTACCGTAGCTGTTGTTTCGTGCGCGATGTTCACCTACGGCTCAAGCTCAGCCAGCTTGCCATGGGGCCGGGAAGCGTCCGGCACGATCCTCATCTTCCTCTATACGCTTGGGAACGAGCTGTACAAAACGGCCGCAGACGAGCATGAGGACGCAGCGCATGGGTTTCGGACCATCGCCACGGTTTACGACTTGCGCGTCACCGCTCGTGCGGTAGCCGTGGTTACTGCCGCGCTGTTGACGGCCCTGACCATAGTCTGCGTCACTCGCCTCGCACCGTTCTCATTCGGTCTCACCGAAGCGATCGCGCTCGGCGTGCCTGTAGTCTGCGGCGCCATCACAGCTAACAGGCGGCGGAACGTGACCCCTACGACCTTCATTCGAAGTCACCGGTTCTGGCGACTGGCCTGGGTGCCGGGAATGCTGGCGTTGTTGCTGCTTCGCTTGAGGGGTTTCTGACGCCAGGATCAGCCGACAACCAGCGCAGCTCGACCCGCGTGCCCATGCCCGACGCAGACCTGATCGTGGCCCTACCGCCGACGCTGTCCAGCCACCGCTCAATCCGGGAGCTCTCCTGGCTGCCTGTGTCGAAGCCCGTGCCCTGATCCCGGATCACGACCTCGACACCGTTTTCCACATCTGCCGCGCGGACGACGGCGTGCACCGAATTCGAATGCCGTCGGATGTTGCGGAGTGCGTCGCGCGTCGCGCCTAGAAGCGCGTTGGTCACGAGCGTTGGGGGTTCGGCGGCCAGTTCGGCCATCACCAGTTCCACACGCACACCAAGGCCGCGGAATTCATCTTTCACACTCTGCAGGCCGCAGGCGAGCCGACTGTCAAAGGCTACCGACCCACCACCGAGAGTCTCCCGAAGGACGTCGGCTTGACGCAATGCGATGCCGCGGATAGTCAGTAGTCGCTCCTGGGCTGATTCAGAATCTGTCGAGCTGAGCTGGTCGATCCGACCCAGGGCAGCTAGCGCGGCTTCGTATTGCGCCTGCAGCGCCTCCGCGTGTTCCGCCTCGCGGCCAGCCCGCACGCCTTCTGCAACAGCCAGCTTTGCACCTTGGTATGCAAGCTCTCGGATGGCCCAGGCCACTAGTAGCGCCATGACTAGCAGGGCGAGCTGGCTAATGACGACGGACCAACCGGAGGCCGTCAGCCCCGCCCCGTTTATGTGGACCATCAAGAGCTCTAGCAAGCTGCCGCCGAGCAGCATGGAGGCACCAAACCGGGGTCCGCGCAAGCCAACCCAGAACGCGACCACTCCGAGGACGTAGTCCCAGAACACGGCGTGGCCGGGCAGCAGGAGAGTGCCGCGCGGAAGGGCCAGCGCTACCCACAGATTCAGGCCTGCCGCCACCGATACGTCAATAACGAAATACGGCTTCGAATGCAGCAAACCGCGAAAGCGCCCGGTCGCAAGACCTATCAAGATGACGAGATCCCCGGTTAGGACCGAGAGCATGGCGGCCGCGAAGTAGACGGAGATCCCGATACCAAGGTTGCTAATTGCCATAGTTGCCTGCACGAGACTAATGCAGATCCGATATGCCAGCGCTGGAATGGCAAACCAGTTGAGGGCCGTGCTGATGAAACCATCCAAGCTAGCGGATTCACTTTGGCTGATTGGCACCTGTGTCGCTCCAGCGACCCCAGCGCGGAGCCAGACGCGTCGACGTCCGACTGGCAGCGTCAGCGTTACACGAGTTCCTGCACCCGGCTTCGACCAGATTTCGACATGACCGCCGAGTTCGTGAATGCGCCGCCGCACGGAATTTGGAATGCCGTAACCCTTCTCATCCGCTCCAACGCTAAAGCCAACCCCGTCGTCTTCGACGACCAAAATCAGCATCGATGCCCGGCACGACGCCAGGATGCGGGCACGTCCGACGCCTGCGTGTTTCAGGACATTATTGAGCGCCTCTCGGATCGCACCGAGCAGCACGTGCGCGGCGATATCGGGCGGTTCTGCCTTGAGCCCAGAGCTCTGCAGCGTGACGATCAAGCCACGGGAGGCGAACGCCTGAGTCAGGTGCTGGAGATTCTCAGCGAGATTCCGTTCCCCCTCGTCACCGCCACCAGCCATCGCTAGGCGCAAATCGACGGTCTGCTCCGTGGCGAAAGTGCCGACATTCGCCAACCGTTGGTTAGTCGGCACCCGCACATCCGCAGCCCGCTGGGCGATCTGGCCGAAAGACTGCAGGGCGGTGTCATGAAGTTCACGAAGCGCCTCCGCGTGCTCTACCGCGCGGCCGAACCTTAGGCCCGAGACATCACCTAGCCGGGCAGTCCGCCGTGCGAACAACATGATGACGAGGGCTACTGCAAGTCCAGCGGCTAGCCATCCCGTCCGACCAATCAGCTGCAGAATCGCGGTCATAGACATGGCGGAGCCCCGGATCGCAGCAAGGGCAATATTCAGGGCAGTTCCTGACACGACCAGGACGACCGCGACCCGGGCTCCGCGAGCGCCCGTCCACATAGCCACGGTCGCGAGCGAGTACAAGACAAGCGCGTCCCGGTCCGGGCCGAGGAGTGCGCTGGCAGGAACTATGTAGCTTGCCCAAACAGTGAGCATCACGGTCAGCGCGATGTCCGCGGCGAAGAAGCTCCGCGAGTCCCACTTGCTCGCCAGGTGCCCGGCTGCTGCGAGCGCGCTCAGCGCCAGGTTCACGACCGAGATCGTGATCACGATCGCGGTAGACACCGTGCTAAGCGAGGAGAACATCCCTGGGATGCTCGCGACGCTAATCGGCAACGACACGCTCCTGAGCATGAGCCCTGCGACAGCGATCCAGCCGACTGTGCGCGTTCGGAGGGTGGAGATCCGCTGCTCCGAGGCTTCAGCAACGCGCTGCTCGAACGTAGCCTCAACGGACTGCAGGGCGCTAACACGCGGGCGGCCGTTGGCGGAGAGCTTGAGAACGGAGGTGAGGGAGGTGTACCGACCTAGGCTGTCCGCGAACCATTCCATCGTTATGATCCTTCGTATCTCTTATTGCTAGGTAGTCAGTGGCCGGAGCTGAGTGAGAAGCCGTTGGGCCGCGCTCTGACCGCTGCGGACAGCGCCGTCGATGTAGGGACCCTCAAGGTAATCGCCAGCGAAGGTCAGGCCAGTCAGGTTGGCCTCGGCTAGGCGGAACTGTCGCACCGCCTCTATGTGACCCGGCTGGAATCGCGGCAGCGCTTCGGGCCAGCGGTGAACATGGACCATCTTGGCAGTCGATGTCCAGCCGTTGTCCTCGATCAGGTCAGCGAGCCTCTTGATGGTGACGGCGCCCAATTCCTCGTCGCCCAGCCCGCCGTAATCACCAACTCCGTTGTCGGACAGGAAGACGTTGACCAAGTTGACGGAGTCGACCGCCGACTGGCTGGACGCGCCGTCAACGACCTCATAGAGCGGATTGACTGACGCGATGTCCATGACTGCGGGTACCGGGAACAAAAGGGCGCCGAGCGGGTAGTCGACTACGTCAGAGGCCACCCGGAATGTGAGGATCGCGGTGCGAGTGTAGGTGACCGAGTTGAGGAATCGCGCCATCGCATTAGGCAACCACGGCATCAGAGCGATGACTTGAGTGGCCGTCGTCGCGCAGAGCACACCTCTGGCAGCGATCTGCTGCTCGCCATCCGGACCTTCTGAAGTGACCAGGTAGCCGTCCTCAGTCTGAGCAACCGAGCGAACACGGTGACCGGTCCGCACTTCAATATCCCTGCTGAGGGCAAGTGGAAGCTGATCGATCCCGCCGTCCAGGCGGTACGTGCCGCTCCTCGTAACGAACGACTTCAGTATGGCCAATACGATCGCGATGCCGGTGGAGTTGGTATCCCAATAGAGGAGTCCTCGCAGCAGGGGTGCGAAGAAGTTATCCAGGCTTTGCTGTCCAGTCAGCCGTCCCAGGTATTGTGACGCTGACCGGCGGTCGAGCGCAGCGCTGCTCGGCAGGTCGGCGATATTCAGCTGACGCCAGTGCACGAGCAGCGGCACCGCGAGGAGCAGCAATCGAGCCTTGGAGACGGCGGACAGCGCATGACCGGACATGAGCCCTCCTGCTGGCCACAGGTCCTGCTCGACGCGCCGGTCTACTAGGTAGGCGCGTTGCGACCGCTGCACCAACTCCGGCGACAAGCCGAACTCATCGATGAGGGCGATCGTCGCATCGTAGAACTTGGAGATGAACGCAGCGCCAACGTCGACCGGCACACCGTCAATGATCTCCGTCCGCGCCCGACCGCCGAGGCGGTCGCCGCGCTCGAGTACGGTGACCGTGTAGTTGGCCTGGTGAACAAGCTGAGCGGCAGCGAGTCCTGATATGCCGCCTCCTACTACGACCACGTCGGCAATCAGTTTGGGATCTTGTGGCATTTGAGTTTTCTTTCCTCCGTGCTCGTGAGACAAATAGTGCGGCTACTCCACCAAGCCGCGGCGGTAGGCGAGGCTCGCCAATTCTGCCCGTCGGCGGCACCCTGTCTTGTCTCGGATCCGGTCCAGATGGCCATTGACTGTCTTGAGGCTGATGACGAGCTCAGCGGCAATCTCTGCAGAGGTCGCGCCCTCTGCAGTCAGCCGCAAGACCTGCTTCTCCCGATCGGTCAGTTGGATCCGCTTCCGCAGCAGGTAGCCGGCCACCGTAGCGGAGAAGTAAGGTCGGCCTTCCGCCACCGTTGTGATGGCCTTGGCGATCTCTTGAGCCTCGGCCTCCTTGGTAAGGTAGCCGTGCGCACCTGCTTCCAAGGCATTAAGTACTGCATCTTCTTGGTCGAACATCGAGACGACGAGGACGCGACTTCCCAGATCGCACAAATGCTGAACGGCGCTGGGGCCGCTGAGTCCACCGCCGCGAAGACGCAGGTCGAGCAGGATGAGATCGACCGTGCCTAGCCTATGCTGCGCAAACTTCTCGACCGACGGCTCATCGGCCACTAGTTCGATTCCCGGCAGTTCCCGCACAGCCCGGACGAGTCCGTCTCGGGTGATCGGATCATCCTCGATGATGGCCACGTTGATCGGCTTGCCGCCTCGAGCCGCCGTAAGCCGATCAGTTTTGCCAGTCAATGCCTGATTCTGACTCATGCCATTAAGCTTGCCCGGATTTCATGCTCGTCGGCTAGGGCATAACTGCCCCTACTGCGACGAGATTTCGAGCAAAGACGGTAGAACCGGTAGATTTCCCGCAACATCGGCATCCGAGTCGCCAGGCGGACAAGTCGGCAGTAACTCAGTTCGCGCACTATAGCTGCGGAACGCCTACCAACGCTCTCGCCGCATGAGCCATGCTGGGGTCCCAGAATGGCATAGTCGGGGCCGGCGGTCGCGCAGTTCTAGCAACCTGCAGTTTCGGCGTTTGTTTGGCGATGAAGGCCGGGACGAGGTTCCAAGCGCGGCCCGCGCTCAATGGGCGTACCCGCTTCCTGCATAAAACCAGCCTCCTGCTGACTACTGCAGGAAGGACAATATACGCAAGCAGCGGCTTTCTTGGTCGGCAGTGCTCGCCTGCGCAGCGCGGTCGAGGCGAAGGCGCTTCCTGACCGCGAGCCTGCCAGCGGCATCCTCGCAGGAGGTTCCCCGCGCATTCCTGGAGGAGGATCTTCGTGTCAAGGAGACTTGCCCGGACTATCACGCGAAAAGCCTCCATCACCTGAAAATGCTCCTCCAGGAACCCGAAACCGCTCCACGTTCATGTCGAGAACCCTCCTCGAAACGACAAGCCTCCATCCGGAGCGCGACAACCCTCCAGTACGCGCCCCTAACGTGTCACGTCCCTGCTCCGATCGGGAGCAGGGACGTGACCAGCGGGTGGATAAGAATGCGTGAGCTACCCTGACAGGCCCAGGGACGCCAGGTGTGCCTTGTAGGCGGCGCCGAAGCTGGTCGGGTCGCCGGGGACGTAGTCGGTGATCAGGCCGGGGCCGCTTGAGCAGTTGAAGTCGGCGTTCCAGGCCCAGGCGAGGTAGCTGGTGCTTTGGGAGTCCAGCCAGGTGGTCAGCGGATTGATATAGCTCCCGGAGCAGTCGTTCTCGCCGATCTCGCCGGCGATCACCGGGACGGCCGCGATCACCGGGGCGACCTGGGACGTCCAGCAGGACTGGTTGCTGCAGGTGTTGAAGTTATAGGAGTGCCAGGAGGCGACGAGGTTGTTGTCGGGGTCGGTCGGCTTGAACTGCAGCCAGCTGGTCAGGTCGTTGGAGAACTCCTCACCGCCCAGCATGATCACGTTGTTCGCTCCGGCGGAACGCACCGCGTTGATCATCTGCTGCATGCCGGCCACCGGGTAGCTGATGCCAGTACACGGACTGCCCGTCTCCCAGCACTGCCAGCCCTCGGCCGAGTTGTTGTTGTCGGCGCGGGACGCGAAGGGCTCGTTGAACAGGTCGAAAATCACCGCGTCGTTGCCCTTGAACGCCGTCGCCACCGAGGACCAGAACGGGATCGCCTGGGCCGCGTCCGGCATCGGCTTCTGGCAGATCGCCTCAGCCGACGTGCAGCCATTCGACGGCCCGGTGTAGGCGCCGTCGGTCCAGTGCAGGTCAAGGATGACGTTAAGCCCGCTGGCGTTCATCAGGGCGACCTCGGACTTGATCGCGTTCTGGTAGTTGGCGCCCGAGAACATGGAGTTGACGTACGACTCCCCGTTCCAGCACGCCTCGTTGAGCGGCATCCGGACGATGTCGCTGCCCCAGCTCTTGATCGCGTTGATCGCGGCCTGGTCCATCTCGCCGTCGAAAATGCCGGTGCCGTTCACGCACGAGTACTCAGCGCCTGACCGGTTCACGCCGCGCAGGATCACCTGCTGCCCGCTAGCGTTGAGCAGCTTGTTCCCTGACACGTGCAGCTGCGGCGCGGGACCGCCGCCGCCGCCGCCGGCCACTTCGGTAGCCGTCACCGACACCGAGGTGAACCCCGTACCGCTCGCGGTGAACGTGGCCGCGCCAGTGCCGGTGCTGTTAGCCGTGATCGTGACATTCTGGGGAGTTGAAAAATTCGCCGGGGTAAACGTCAGCGAGCCGCCGGCGCTCACCGACAACCCGGCATTCCCCGATGCCCTGGACGTGGTCACCGTGACGTTTCCCGACGGCGCGGCCGACAACGAGAAGCCGACCGTGCCGCTGCGCCCTGGGTCACCGAGAGCGAGGCCGCGCTGGCGACGATGCTGCCGCCGCCTCCGCTCACCTGCCCGGTGCAAGCCACGCCGTTGAGCGCGAACGCGGTGGGTGCGGTGTTAGTCCCGCTGTAGGCGAACTGGGCTCCGGGGACGGCGGTGCCGCCCGTGGCCAGGCTGCCGTTGTAACTGGCATTGGTCACCGTCACGGTCTTCCCTGTCTGGGTCCAGTTCCCGTTCCAGCCGTTGGCCAGCGCCTGATTGCCTGCGTAGGAGTAGGTCAGGGTCCAGGCCGTGATCGGCGAGCCCAGGTTCGTGACGGTGACGTTTACCGTGAACCCGGAACCCCAATCGGACTGGACCGCGTACGCCACCGAGCAGCCTGTTGAAGCACTAGCCGGGGCGGCCGTCATGACGCTCAGCCCGCCGAGCCCGGCGGCGCCCAAGAGGAGCGCCGCCAGGCTGGCGAATGGCCTGCGAAGTGAAATCCGAGCCATTGCAGTGTTCCAAACCTCAGAATGACGGGAAGGCGTTGTGGACCAGCATCTGGAACTCAGCCGGGAAGAACTGCCCGGCCGCTACGTCGAACCCTGGGATCGAGCCCGTCGAGTAGGTGTTCCCGCTGCCGTCGGTGTTGGTACCGTTCGGGTCGCAGTGCGGGTCGCCATGGGTGTGCGTGGACGTCGGGTAGTCGCCGTCGGACTCGCCCGGCGGCTTGATCCACACGAACGCCTCGATCGGTGACGAGGTGCCGAACGGCTCGTCGGTCGGCCGCGCGCCGATTCCTGAGTTGTTCTGGTTGCACCAGTCACCGCGGAACGGCCGCTTGTCGATCTTGTTGTCGTTGACGTAGGTAGTGGCATCCGTTGCCTGAGTGATGGTCGTCGGATGCGTCGGGCCCCAGCCGTTGCGCGAGGTGTCGATCAGGAACCGCTTGCTGGCGGGGAAGCCGCTCGACACCAGCGTGTTGTACATGGCGGTGTCGTAGGACAGCTCATCGAACGTCGGGTTGAACTGGTAGAAGGTCACCGAGTCGATCTGCGTGCCGTTGATCTGCAGGGTCGGGTTGGTGAGCAGCGGCTCCTGGGTCGGGGTGTAGTTCGCCGTGTCGCTGATGAACCCGTCGATGCTGGCGTAGCCGGCCGTGGTGCCCTTGACCACGGTGTTGTAGACGGCGGGGGTGCCGCTCATGTTGTTCGGCCAGCCCAGCCAAGCCGAGTGCGCGATGTCCATGTAGTTGTACACGTTGGAGATCGCGTGCAGCTTGTTCAGCGCGTACGTGGTGCCCTGCTCGTAGAACGGCGTCGAGGTCTGGCACGTCGCAAGGGCCTGGTTGGTGACTACGTTCGGCAGCGAGTCAGGCTCGATGATCGCGACCACCCGGATGTTCGAGGTGGCGAACTGGCTCAGGATGGAGGCGATCGGGTTGATGTACTGGGTCTCGTACTCGGTCAGCCCGGCGGTGGTGGCCGGGATCTCGCCGTTGGACGCCAGCGCCGCGCAGTCGCGACCCGGCAGGTCATAGATCACTATCTCGACCAGGGACGGCGTGGACGCGGTGCCAGCCGCGGCCGCGTTGGTGAGCTGCTGCATCAGTCCGGTGCGCCCGGTGGTGCCGCCGCCGTTGATCGCTGCCATCGTGTCGAGCCAGATGGCGGTCTGGAAGCCGGCGACCGAGGCCTCGGCGGCCGATCCGTCGGCGGTTGCCTGGGTCTGCACTTCCTTGACGTAGTCGGGGTTCAGGTACGGCTTGGCGCCGGTGAACGGGTCAGCGACGTGCCCGCTGCCGCCGTTGCCGGCCGCTTCCGTCGCGCTGACCATCACCGAGGTCAGGCCGGTGCCGCTGACGGTGAAAGTGGCCAGGCCCGTGCCAGTGCTGTTAGCCGTGATCGTCACGTTCTGCGCGGTGCCGAAGTTCGTCGGGGTGAACGTCAGCGAGCCACCTGAGGTCACCGACAGGCCGTTGTTCCCTGAGGTGAACGCCGTGCTCACCGTCACGTTCGAGGCCGGGGCGGACGACAGCGATATCCCGACCGTGCCGGTGCCGCCCTCCGTGATGGTCTGCGTTGAGGGACTCACCGAGATGGTTGGGGTTGAGGTGGTGGCGGGCGCTTCCGTCGCGGTGAAGGTCACCGACGTGAAGCCGGTGGCGCTCGCCGTGAAGGTGGTGGCGCCCGTGCCGGCGGCATTGGCCGAGATCGTGACCGTCTGCGGAGTGGCGAAGTTCGTCGGGGTGAACGTCAGCGAGCTACCGGAGGTCACCGACAGGCCGCTGTTGCCTGAGGTGAACGCCGTGCTCACCGTCACGTTCGAGGTCGGGGCGGCCGACAGCATTATCCCGACGGTGCCGCTGGTGCCCTGGGTGATGTTCTGGGCCGTGGGACTGACGACGATACTGCTGGTGCTCGTGGTCTGCCCGGTGCACTGTTGTCCGTTGAGGACGAAGGAGGTGGGATTGACATTGGTGCCGCTGTAGGCGAACTGGGCTCCCGGGACGGCGGTGCCGCCTGTGGCCAGGCTGCCGTTATAGCTGGCGTTGGTGACGGTGACGGTCTTGCCTGACTGGGTCCAGTTCCCGTTCCACCCGTTGGCCAGTGTCTGGTTTCCAGCGTAGGAGTACGACAGCGTCCAGGCCGTGATCGGCGCGCCCAGGTTCGTGACGGTGACGTTCACCGTGAACCCGGCTCCCCAGTCCGACTGAATGGCGTAGGCCACCGAGCAGCCCGTCGCCGCGCTGGCGGGCGTGGCCAGCGCGACCGTCCCGAGCCCGGCGATCCCGATCAGAAGCGCGGCCACAGATGCGATGTGGCGGCGCAGTTTACGTAAGGTCATGACAGGTGCACCTCCGAGAGCACGCGGATTCCGAAGAGCCAGGACGTGCGGCACCAAGCACCGCGAGCAACGCTGACGCTAAATCTGGCATCAGCACAGGTCAAGGGGTCCTGTAAGCGCTTACCGCTGCGGATCGCGCGGTTTGTCCGGATGGAGCGAGAAAGCCCAGGCAGACCGCTGTTTCCGCGCTGGCCAGCCCGCCAGGGCGAAGTGCCGCCGCCCCGCCGGTCCATGTAACTTTCATTGGCCGCGGCTCTGGAGGTGAGCCTCTATCGCCAGCCGGCAGACCCAGCTTGGGACCTCCATGGCGCGGGAGCGCCAGCTTGGGGACATCGACGGGCCTGCGGGAGGGTGACCGGCGCGGCGCTTTCTTTCCTCTTATGAGAATTTCATGACCAGGCCAAGCCGCGAGCACGGCAAATTGCCTGGTCAGCGGCGCGGACTAGGTCAATGGCACCGCCTGGCTCTTCCCCGGCCTTCCGTTCACGCCTATCGTCCGCAGCACTTGCTCGAACTCTGGAGGTTGTGGATGTTAAGACACCGGCTGCGCGTAGCAGCCTTAGGTTTGACCGGACTTGCGATCTTCGCCGGCGTGCAGGCCGCGCAGGCCGCGCCGGGCGGGGTGCCGCGCGGCGCGCAGGCGGCGGCCGCGAGCGGCTGCAACGTGCTCTACACGGTCCAGTCGGACTGGGGCAGCGGGTTCACGATTGCGATCACCATCACGAACCTGGGCCCCGCGATCACTGCCTGGACCCTGACGTATTCCTATGCGGGCAACCAGGCGGTCGCCAGCGGGTGGAACGGGAACTGGACCCAGTCAGGCAAGACCGTGACCGTGACCAACGCCAGCTATAACGGCAGCCTGGCCACCGGCGGCACGGCTAACCCGGGAGCCCAGTTCTCCTATAGCGGCACCAACGCGGCTCCGACCTCGTTCGCGCTCAACGGGGTGCAGTGCAACGAGCCGACCCAGCCGCTGCCCAGCGTGTCGATCACGAGCCCGACCGTCGGCCAGATGTTCACGCCGGGCTCGAACATCGCGCTGGCGGCGGCCGCGGCCAGCAGCGGGAGCGGGTCGATCAGCAGCGTCGCCTTCTTCGAATCCACCAGCGCCGCCAGCAATACGCTGATCGGCACGGTGCTGACGAGCCCGTACAGCCTGACCTGGACGAGCGTCCCGGCGGGCAGTTACTCGCTGACCGCGGTCGCGACCGACAACCTGGGCCAGACGACGACCTCGAGCCCGGTGACGATCGCGGTGACCGCGCCGGCGGTGGTGGTCAGCCCGACGACACTGACCGTCCAGCAGGGCGCCACGGGTACCTCCGCCTTCTCGCTGTCGGCCAAGCCGAGCGCGAACGTCACGCTGACGATCGCGGAGAACAGCGGCGGCGACCCGGACGTGTCCGCCGCGCCGACCAGCCTGACCTTCACCACGGCCAACTGGAACACGCCCCAGAATGTCACCTTCACGGCCGGCACCAACGCGGCCGATGTCGGCGGCAACGGCGTGTTCACGGCATCGGCCACGGGCTACGCCTCGGGTTCGGTGGCCGTGACCGAGGCGGCCAAGAGCTCGGGCTATGACCAGTGGTTCCTGAACCTGTACAGCGACATCAAGAATCCGGCGAACGGCTACTTCAGCCCCCAGGGAATCCCCTACCACTCGGTAGAGACCCTGATCGTGGAGGCGCCGGACTACGGGCACGAGACCACGTCGGAGACCTACAGCTACTGGCTGTGGCTGGAGGCCGACTACGGCCGGGTGACCGGGGACTGGACGAACTTCAACAACGCGTGGACGAACCTGGAGACCTACGCGATCCCGAGCGACGCGCAGCAGACCGGCCAGTGCACGTACAACCCGTCGGCGCCGGCCTTGTACGGACCGGAGGAGCCGTCGCCGAGCGACTACCCGGTCGCGCTGAACTCCAGCGTTCCGGTCGGCTCTGACCCGCTGTTCGCCGAACTGAAAGCCACCTACGGCACCTGCGACATGTACCAGCCGGTCTGGATCATGGACACCGACAACCGCTACGGCTTCGGCCAGGATGAGGACGGCACGTCCACGCCGTCGCTGATCAACACGTTCCAGCGCGGGCCTGAGGAGTCGGTGTGGGACACCGTCCCGCAGCCGGACTGGGACTCGCTCAAGTTCGGCGGCCCGAACGGCTTCCTTGACCTGTTCAACAATGGGGGCGGCTCCTTCGCCCCGCAGTACAAGTACACCGACGCGCCGGACGCCGACGCGCGGATGATCCAGGCCGCTTACTGGGCCGACACCTACGCGAAGGCCCAGGGCAAGTCGGCGGCGATCAGCGCGACGGTGGCCAAGGCCGCCAAGCTCGGCGACTACCTGCGCTACTCGATGTTCGACAAGTACTTCAAGCAGATCAGCGCCAACTGCAGCCAGGTCGGCTCGGTCGCGTGCCCGGCCGGTACCAGCAAGGCGAACGAGGACACCTACCTGCTGTCCTGGTTCGACGCCTGGGGCGGTTCCACGACCGGTGCCTGGTCCTGGCGGATCAGCGGCACCGAGATCCACGAGGGCTACCAGAACCCGCTGGCCGCCTTCGCGCTGTCAACGGACCCTGACCTGATCCCGCTGTCACCGACGGCCAAGGCGGACTGGGCGACAAGCCTGACCACGCAGCTCAACCTGTTCCAGTGGCTGCAGTCGTCCCAGGGCGCGATCGCCGGCGGCGTGACCAACAACTGGGGCGGCAACTACGGCGACGCGGGCAAGCCGCCGGCCGGCGACACGACCTTCGACGGCATGTATTACGACCCGCAGCCTCAGTACCACAACCCGCCGAGCAACCAGTGGTTCGGATACCAGACCTGGCCGATGGAGCGGGTCGCCGAGTACTACTACGTGTCCGGCAACGCGCAGGCCAAGGCGATCCTCGACAAGTGGGTCTCCTGGGCCGAGTCGGTCGCCACGTTCAACACGACAACCGGGGCCATCTGCCTGCCTGGGACGCTGTCCTGGAGCGGCCAGCCGTCGGCGAACTACACCTCCGGTACCACCGCGCCGGCCGCGAACCCGGGCCTGTCGGTCTCGGTCTCGGGACCCTGCTCGTCCGACCTGGGCGTCTCGGCCTCGCTGGCGAAGGTGTACGAGTACTACGCGGCGAAGTCAGGTAACGCCGCGGCCCAGACCGCCGCGCAGAACATCATCGACGTCATCCACAAGTTCTACGGCGACTCGCTCGGCTTCTCCGCGCCGGAGACCAGGACGGACTACAAGAACTTCACCGTCCCGTACTCCACCAGCGGCCAGGAGGGCGTCTTCATCCCGGCCAGCTTCAGCGGCACCTACCCGAGCGGCGTGAAGCTCAACTCGACCACCAACACGTTCCTCTCGCTCCGGCCGTGGTACACCAGCGACCCGGAGTGGCCCAAGGTCCAGGCGTACCTGGACGGCGGTCCCGCGCCGGTCTTCAACTACCACCGGTTCTGGGCCGAGAGCGACATAGCCACGGCGTTCGACACGTTCGCCTTCCTGTTCCCGTCGGTACAACCGCCGGCTGGGTTCTGATCGGATGAAAATTACATCCACGCTGGACTTGCCCGCCAAGTCCAGCGTGGATGGCCATTATCGGACATAGTTGCCTTTACCGCCCAGAACGCGCTTCAAGCGTCGATCGTCGGTGCGAGGTGGCGCGCTCCGGCCAAGGACCAGGCACTACCCGCCAGCCAGCAGCAATAATTCGAACGCCCGACGGTTGCGAACGTTTGGTACTAGCTAGACAATCCTTGTAACAGTTCATTTCACGGACAACCAGGGCGGCCCGGGCACAGCGCGGCTTGCGGTTTCGCGGAGCGGGAGTACCTGGAACACCCGGAAGCTCGCCAGGGAGAAGGCGGTGACGGCCGCAGAATCACTTGCACCGGCCGTGGCAATGCCAAAGGCTCTATCGGATGACCCGCCGACGCTAGCCGACGTGGCCCGCTTGGCCGGCGTCTCGCCGGCGACGGCGTCGCGCGTCCTCACCGGTTCGGTCCGAGTGCGGCAGCAGACGATAGACAAGGTGCAGGACGCGATGACCCGGCTCGGGTACGTCAGGAACCGGGCCGCCCGGTCGACAGCCCGCCGCCGGGCAGGCGCGGTCGCGCTGGTGTTCTGCGAGGAGGCGCTGAAGGCGGTCGGCGACCCGTTCTTCGCTCGCATGATGTGGAACCTGTCCAGGGAACTGGCCGCCGCCGACGTGCAACTCGTCCTGCTCACGCTGCATTCGCCGCGCGAGTACTTCACCGTGTCCAGGTACCTGAGGGCAGGTCACGTGGACGGCGCCCTGTTAGTTTCCATGCACAGCAGGCCGGACTTCGACTTCGCGGGCCTCGGCATCCCGCTCGTGCTCTGCGGCCGGCCGGTCAAGGGCGGGGAGAACCTGTCCTACGTCGACGCCGACAACGTGGACGGCGCCAGGATGGCGGTCGCCTACCTGCTCGACAGCGGGCGGAAGGCAGTCGCCACCATTGCCGGGCCGCGAGACATGGCTCCCGGCATAGACCGGCTGCTCGGCTACCGCCAGGCGATGACCTCCGTCGGCGTCAGCGATCCCGGCATGATCGCGTACGGGGATTTCGGAATCGCCTCAGGGGAGCACGCGATGTACCGGCTCTTCGACCACCGCCCGAGCCTGGACGCGGTCTTCGCCGCCTCAGACCTCATGGCGGCCGGCGCGCTCCGCGCGCTGCAGCGACTCGGCCGGCGGGTACCCGAGGATGTCGCGGTCATCGGCTTCGACGACTCACCACTCTCCCAGCACACCGCTCCGCGGCTGTCGACCGTACGCCAGCCGGTCGACGCCATGGCCGCCCGGATGGCGAGCGAACTTCTGGCGATCATCGCGACGCCAAGGAGTGAGCCGGTCCACATGGTCCTGCATACCGAACTCATACTCCGCGAATCCACCTGAACGATCCCGTCACCCGGCTTTGCAGATAACACGTGGCGGGACCTTATCGCGTCATGACCGTGTGCGATGCTCTGATGTAGCGAGTCTGCGCATCGCGCGCTCAACTCGTTTAGTTTGACCGTGCGCTAGCAGAGGGGTGGTGGACGCTGGAGTGCCGGACGATATGCGATTCCACCTGACCGTCCATGCCGAAGGACCGGCAGTTGAGAACGGCCAGATTCCTCTGGCGGAGCTTGCCCGGATCGTAGGTGGCCTCCAGTCGACGCTTGAACGGCTCGCGCTGTCCTTGGAGACAGGCGTCTATACGGCCCGAGGGCCGAGACCGCGCGAGGTGGTGGAGGCCGTGCGCCTGGACTTCGCTGGCTTCCGGCCGGGATCTGTGATTATCGACATTGCCCGGCCAGGCGAGGCCGTGGCGGATGGACTTCTAGAGCGGTCGCTGCAGGCACTTGAAGACGGGATCGCGGTAGTCCGAACTGGCGGTATCCCTCCCTCGTACTTCACGCCACAGGTCATCAACGGCCTGCGAGAACTGGCTGGGGGAATCACCTCGGGGAATTTGACCAGCATCACGTTCGGCCGCTCGGGTCATGACCGATTCGTCATTGACTCAGTGTTCCGAGAGTGCATCCGCGCGATGTCTCCTTCAACAGCCGAAGGCGAAGCAACCGTCGTCGGTCGCCTACAGATGGGTGACTTCTCGCCCGCCACATTGCGGTGCCGCATTGACACCTTCGCCGGAAGCGTCCTGGCGGACTTTGACGCTGACCTCCGTGACACTGTGCTTGACGCGATGGATCAGATCGTCATGGCGACTGGCATCGCGGAACTGCAGCCGGACGGATCGACGGTTCGCTTGCTGCACCTATCTTCACTAGAGAGCTTGCCAAGCGCCAGAATGTCACCGCTCATTACTCTCGGACGCCAGCAGGGAGTGGGACCGATCAGCGACATCGAAGAACTCCAGGGTCACGACACCGAGGACTTCGGACCGTTTCTCGACGCCCTAAACTCGGCGCGCGGACGGTGACCAGTGAAGTACGTTGTCGTTGACACTGACGTATTCTCCCGGCTTTACCGTGGTCTGGATGTCGAGCAGTACCGTCAAATGCTCGCCAGTGCCGTACCAGTTCTATCGTTCGCTACAGTGGCTGAACTGCACTACGGTGCAGTGGCCGCTAACTGGGGAGAACGGCGTCGGCAAGGCCTAGAGGCGGCCATTCGCCGCTACCTGATCGCGCCCTTATAGCGAAGAAATCGCCAAGCTCTGGGGAACGCTCAAGTCCCAGGCCGTACGGGCCGGACATCCACTCGGTGCCGCAGGGTAGACCAACGACCTGTGGGTTTGCACTATAGCCGTCTATCACGATGCGCCCCTGCTGACAGCTAACCTGCGCCATTTTGAGAACTTCCCCGGCTTGACGCTGCTGACATAAATAGCCCACGTCCGAGCGGTACGGTCGCTGCTGCGGGAATTCGGTGCATCGTCGTGGCGGGGTGCCCGTTAGTGACCGGCACCTGGGTTCCTGGGCTGGCCTGGCATAGGCTCGCTTCAGCGAGGTTCTCTGCCGCGCTAGATAACAGGAGCGTGCCGAGATGAGCGCAGCGCGGTTCGCCCTCGCCGTATTCCAGAACGAGTACCTGCCGGCAGGTGCCCGTGAGGTCAACGCCATAGTGACCGTGACGTGCACGGACCCGGTGGCTGACCAGGTGCCGGCCACGGGGAGCGGCGCGGAGATCATCATCGTCGACTGTTCAGGATCAATGGTCGGGCTGGGGAAAATGGACCAGGCGCGGGCGGCAACGGCTGCTGCCATCGACGCCATCGACGACGGAGTCGCGTTCGCTCTGGTGGCGGGCACTCGGCGGGGCCGGCAGGTCTACCCCGGAGGCGGGGCCATGGCAATTGCCGGGCCGGATACCAGGCGGGCGGCCACCAATTCGCTGGCCGGATTGAGTCCGGGCGGCGGGACCGCGATGGGGAACTGGCTGTTGCGGGCTCGCGAGCTGTTCCTGACGCGTGACGATGCGCTTCGGCACGCGATCGTGCTCACCGACGGCATCAATAACCAGTGGCCGGGACGGCTGGAGTCCGCGATCAAGCGGTGCGAAGGACAGTTCCAGTGCGACTGCCGCGGCGTTGGGACCGGCTGGACCGTCGATGAGCTGCGCAAGATCTCCACCGCCCTGCTCGGCACCGTCGACATCGTGCCCGACCCGGCCGGGCTGGCGGCTGACTTCGAGGCGATGATGCGGGCATCGATGGCCAAGCAGGTAGCGGACGTCGCCCTGCGGGTCTGGACGCCCCAGCATGCGACGATCCGGTTTCTCCGGCAGGTCGCGCCAGCGGTCGAGGATCTCACCGTCAGGCGCAGCACCGCGACACCGCAGGCCGGCGACTACCCGACGGGTGCCTGGGGCACCGAGAGCCGCGACTACCACCTGTGCGTGGACGTCGAGCCGGCGGCGGTGGGCCAGGAGATGCTCGCCGCCCGGGTCAGCCTGATCGCCGGCACCTCTTCGGACACGCAAGCCCTCGACCAGGGGCTTGCCCGGGTGATCTGGACCGACGATGCGGCGCTGTCCACCCGGATCAGCCACCATGTCGCTCATTACACCGGGCAGGCTGAGCTCGCCCAGTCCATCCGGGACGGGCTCAAGGCCCGCAATGCGGGCGACCATGACGAGGCCGCCGACAAACTGGGCCGCGCCGTCGCGCTCGCCAGCGAATCCGGCAACCAGAGCACGGCCCGCCTGCTAGCCAAGGTGGTCGACGTGATCGACCCGGCCACCGGGACCGTCCGGCTGAAGGCGGAGGTAGCCGACGCGGACGAGATGGCGCTCGATACCAGGTCAACCAAGACTGTGCGGGTCAGGAGATAACCCGGCCAGACCCGACCTGCTGGCCGAATCGACCGGCTGCGGAACGTGGGTGCCGCCGGGACCGAACCGGTCACGACATCCGGCTCCGGATCCACCAGAAGCAGAAACCCGCCAGGCCGGCAGCCAGGGCCAGGAAGATCGCGGTCTCGTACCACTGGGATGCCCAGAAGCGGCTCGCGGGCTGATAGATCACCAACTGCCGGTAGCCGCTGCTGGCGAGGTGGGCGAAACAGGCGCGCGCTGGCTCGTGCGGGCCGGCGCAGGCCCGGGCTGATCCGTTTCCGGCCGCCGGTAGCGTGCTTCCGCCTACCACCCGTCCGGTCGCGTTGATGACCTGCGTGGACAGCACCCAAGCGCCGGGAATGTTCGCGTTTCCCATCAGGATCGTATGCGCCGCGCCGTCGGCCCCGTGCTGCACGCCGGTCCGGCCGATCGCCGAGATCAGGCGGACCGGCGTTAGCAGGTACTGGCGTAGTGCGCGCATGCCGAACTGAATCACGGTGAAAACGACGAGGGTGACCGCCATGGCCGGGACGGTCCGGCGGATGAGCATCCCGGCGATGACACCGAGTGCGACGGCAAAGGCGGCGTAGCCGATCGGGGCGATGCCACGCTCACTGAAAACCGATGGCTGGAGCAGGTTCTGGTTCACCTTGTCTATAGGGCTGGCTGACCAGGTGACCAGAAGGCTGAACACTCCAGAGGTCGCCATGCTGACTGCGGCGATCACTCCTAGCTTGATCGCCAGCCAGGTGGTGCGGCTGACGCTCTGGCTCCAGACCAGCCGGTGCGTGCCCGCTTCAAGCTCGCGGGTGACCAGGGGTGCGCCCCAGAAGATGCCCAGGATGACCGGGACGACGATCAGCGTGGTGCCGGAGAGCAGTGGCAGGTGGTTGCCCAGGCTTGCGTTGACCGCATTGAGGAACGTGGTTGTGACCGCACCGCAGTCATGATTGGCGGCGCAGTTGGATGCTCCGCTTGTGTCATACAGGTGAGCCACGCGCAGGCCGGTCAGCCCGAGCAAGACCGCGGTCAGGGCAAGCGCGGCAGCCGCCACGAGGGTCTGGGCGCGGAACTGGCGCCAGGTCAGCCAGATCATCGGGTTACCTCCAGCGGGTGAGCCGTGCTGGTGCCGGCGCTGGCCTTGCTCATGTAGGCCAGCACGATGTCCTCCAGGGAAGCCTGCTCGGCGGTCCAGGCCGGGTCCCGGATCTCCGCTTCCGTACGCACGATCAGGGTGGTCGCCCGGCCGGTGTGGCTGGCCGAGATGATGCCCAAGTCCCCGGGCAGGGCGGCGGGATCACCGCGCGTTCCGGTGAGCCGGATATGGGTGCCGAGCAATCGCCCGACGTCACCCGCTACCTGGACCTGCGAGCCCGCCAGCACGATCAGGTAGTCGCAGACGAGCTCCAGGTCGGCGACTAGATGCGAGGACAGCACCACGCTGAGGTGCTGCTCCGTGACGGTCTCGGTCAGCTGTCGCAGGAACTCGCGCCTGGCGAGCGGGTCGAGGCTGGCCACCGGCTCATCCAGGACTAGCAGCTCAGGTCGCTTGGCAATGGCCACCGTCAGGGCAAGCTGGGCGCGCTGCCCGCCGGACAGCTTCCCGGCCTTCTGGGCAAGGCCAAGACCGAGAGCTTCGATCCGGTCCCTGGCGAGTTGCCTGTCCCAGCCGGGATTGAGGTGAGCGCCCAGTCGCAGGTGATCCTGGACTGAGAGCATGGCATACGTCGGTGCGTCCTGGGCTACGAAGCCGACCTTGCCGCGCTGCGCCTTGCTGCTGGCAGGCCTGCTGCCGAGGACGTCGATCGTGCCGGCGCTCGGCTGCTGCAGGCCGACAGCCAGCTGCAGCAAGGTTGTCTTGCCTGCCCCGTTGGGGCCTACTAGGCCGGCCACCCGGCCCGCCGGAACGCTCAGCGTGCAGTCCGATAGCGCCCAGCGGCGCCGGTATTTCTTGCCCAGTCCCCGGGCTTCCAGAACGGCAGTCAAGGCCCTACCTCCTCCGGCGGCCATCCGGGCCGCGCTCCTGGCATCGTCAGCGCAAGGCTGCCGGGCTGGCGTACGGCGCGTCGTCACACCAGGGCGCCGAATTGGCTCTCATACGGCGGGACCACGACGATCGTTGTGAGCGCGGGACTCATACCCCGGTATGACTCCCGCAGAGGGACGACCAGGCTGCCCGGCCGGCTTAGCCTGGGATCGTGCGACACAGGCCGGACTTCGCAGTGCCGATCAAGGCACGCGCCAGGCCGCGCTCGTCCGCGCCGAGGCCGACGGCAGCACTCGGCCGGCTCACTCCGAGGGAGACCGAAGTACTATGGCTGATCGCCCGCGGCCTGTCGAACGCGGAAATCAGCGAGAGCCTGGTGATCGCTGAGCAGACCACCAAGACTCACGTCGGCCGCATCCTGGCCAAGCTGGACCTGCGTGACCGGGCACAAGCGGTGGTGCTGGCCTACGAGTCAGGTCTCATCCTGCCGGGCGGGTACAGGCCGGCTCTCCTGTGCCCCGAAGGGTCCCGCTCGCACCGCCAGCACCAGCACCTGTACCCGCGCCGGCACCGCCGTGGCTCGGGTCGACGCCAGCCGAACCGTCCGGGCTGCCGGCGAAGGCGAGGATGTTGTCGACGTGGGCGGCGGCCTGGAACAGGTCCCGGGTGAGGGAACCGGACTCATCGGAGTCGTAGTCGGCCACGATCCGCCAGCGTCCGCCTGCCTTCCTGGCGAACGTGTGAAAGCGCCCGAAAATGACGCGCTGCGCGGCGGGCGGACGCCTGGCCTCGATCTTGAAGATCCCGCGCTCGCTGGCCAGGCCGCCGGCGGCGAGTCGCTCGGTGAACCGGAACTCGATGCTGACCTGCGCGCCATCGTCGCGCAGGCGGGTGAACCAGTCTGCCATCCTGGCGCGGTACTCCTCGTATCCGTGCACGCTTTTACCTGGCCCGCCCGCCCTGATCAGGTCAGCGGCGTAGATGGCCAGGAAGCCAGCTAGGTCCCGGGCGGCGTAGGTGCGGGCAAAAGGATGCCAGATGTCACGGTTGAGCTCGGCTAGCAGCTTGCTCACGACTTGCCTTTCGTGACGACGGCGCCATACAGGAAGAGCTCGACCAGTTGCTCGGCCGACTCGGTGCTGCCGGGGAACGCGCTGCCCCGGCCGAACAGCAGGGACAGGAAGGTGTCGGTCAGCGCGCGCACCGGCAGGCGCAAATGCTCCGCGTCGGGCTGGAAGAGCTCATCGACGGCCTCCCGTATGACCTGCTTGGTCTGATCGCGAGTCGGCCAGCTTTCCTGGCTGGCGTGGCTACGCCGGCTGCGCGGGCGGCGGTAGCCAGAAGACTGCAGCGCTCCGATCACCGCGCCGATCCGGTCGAAGTGAGCGTGCAGCGCGTCCGTGGCCTCGGCAAGTCGCCTGGCAATCGGCTGATCGAGTGAGATCGACCGCAACTCGACCACGATGTTCGACGAGTCAAGCGCCGCCGCCAGGCACGCGTCCAGCAGCGCGTCCTTATCCTCGAATACCCGGAAAATGGTCGCCTCGCCGATTCCGGCCGCCCGCGCCACCCTCGCGGTCGACACCGCCGCGCCGAATTCAGCTACGAGGGGCATGGCCGCCGCGATGATCATCTCGCGGCGGCGTTCTGGGCTCATCCCGGGCGCTCTGGCCGGCTTCGCCGTGGTCATGACTCGCACCATACGGAGTAAGTACTTACTCCGTCAAGCACCCCGGCTGCCTGATCACGACACGGACAGCTACGAAAAGATCTCCCGCGCGTTCCTCGACGGCCAGCCCGCGGGCAATCTCACCCCGGACAAGATCGTCGACAACATCACGCTGTACTGGCTGACAGGCACCGGAGCCTCCGCGGCCCGCGAATACCGGGAAACCGGACGAGCCACCGCCGAGGCGGCCGGCCACGCTCCCCCGGAGGTCTCGATCCCGGTCGGTTTCACTACCTTCCCCGGCGAGATCTTCCTGGCCCCGCGCAGCTGGGTAGAGCTCGCCTATCCCAGCCTCATCTACTTCAACGAGGCAGGGCGCGGCTGCCACTTCGCCGCCTGGGAAGAGCCCGAGCTGTTCGCGACCGAGGTCCGGGCAGCATTCCGGCCGCTCCGCAACGGCACGCGCACGAGCTCACCAGGGCGCAGAGGCTCCTGCCACGCTGCCCCCGCGGCTGCGGGGCCATCGCTAGCCGTTATAGACGGCGTCGCTGTCGTACAGCGGCTTGGTGAACGACGAGATGTACTGACTGACATCGGTGTCGGGAAGGTTGTAAGTGTTGTAGGCGCCGTAGCCGTCGGCCACGGTCTGCTCGGCCAGGCCGCTGGCCGTCGAGGCCGGGGTGCCCTGGATCTCGATCGCGGCCGGGGCCAGTTGCGCCTGGGTCATGCACGGCACTACGGGCACGTTCCACGAGCCGTAGAACGGGTTCCAGCTGTAGTTGAGCAGGTCGCCGACTTCGATCCCGCTGTAGGACAAGCTCGTCGAGGATGGCCCGATGAAGTAGAGAGAGATGACCTTGTCCGGCAGGTCATTCCGCAGCGCCTGGACCAGGTAGGGGAACGACCACGCGTTCGGCTGCCCGGTGCCATTCTTGCCGTAGTCGGCGTATTCGTCGTCGAAGTCGATGCCGTCGAGGCCGTAGGCGGTCACAGCGTCGGCCAGCTGCCCCGCGAACGCGGTCGCGGCCTGCTGGTCGGGGAAATTCGCGAACCCTGCGCCCTGGTGGTTGCCGAGGACAGACAGCAGCACCTTGATCCCCTTGGCCTGGAGTGGCGCGATCTGCGTCGCGGCGTCGTCAAGGACCGCCTGCGCCTGCGGGTTGAGGTAAAGGTAGGCGTTCGTTCCGTTGTAGTTGATGTTCGCGGCGAAGATGATGCCGATGTCGAACACGCTGGCGCCGTTCGAGGCCAGCACGTACTTCCCGACGCTGGTGATGCTGTGGCTGTTGACCTCCACGTAGGCGGTCGTGATCGGATTCTCTGGGCTATTCATCGGTAATCGCCTCGCAATCCATATCCCATGGCAGCAGGCTCGCGTAGTCTTGCCGGCGGGCACTGATCCTATTTTGACTCTTAATGCCGACCATTCTTGCCAGCCTGGTGATCAGGGATCAGGCTACCAGAGCTATTATTCGGAGTATTATTTTCTGAGGCGTGTCGCGGTGCATCCCGGATTCCGCGTGAGTCAATCGGCATGTGCGTCTCGTGATAATGCGCATGGCCGCCAACCCACCTACTGAGCAAGATGGCTAGAGAACCTTCATGACTAGCACGGCGGCATCGTCGGTGACGACTCCGCCGCTGTATGCCCTGGTGGCTTTGATGATGGCGGTAGCGGTTCGCGCGGCCGGGAGGTTCCCGAGTCTGGTGATGAGCTTGGTGAGGCGCGCGTCGCCGTAGAGTTCGCGGTTGATGTGACTGCGCGCTTCGGTGATGCCGTCCGTGAAGAGGATCATGCTGTCGCCCGTGCGCAGCAGGTGGCGGGTGTCGTACAGGTCGGGGCCGGGGAATAGCCCGAGCAGGGTTCCTGGCCGGCCGACAGTCTCGACCCGCCCGTCGGCATAGCGGATGAGTGCGAGCGGGTGTCCGCCAGAGCTGACGCGGACTGAGGCTGAGGCGAGACGCGGCCGCACTGTCACGTAGATGGCCGTGAGGAATCGCGGGTCGTCGGTAGGCCAGTCCAGCATGGACTGGTTCAGGCCGGCGAGTATGAGGCTCGGCTTGGCCTGTCTCAACGCCTCGCCGCGCAGCGTGTACCGGGCCAGAGCGGTGCTCTTGGCCGCTGCGATGCCGTTGCCGCAGACGTCACCGACCACGAGCCCCCAACTGCCGCGCACGGAGGGGAACACATCGTAGAAGTCACCCAGGACCTCGGTACCGGTTCCGCCCGGCCGGTAACGCGCCGCGACCTGCAGTCCCGGGATGTCCGGCAGCCGAGGCGGCAGCAGGATCTGCTGCAGGGTCCGGGCGAGGAGCGCCCGGTCGGAGCCGAGCTTGAGTGCGGTCCGCAGGGCGACCTCGCTCGAGGCGACCCGAGCCAGATCAGCGAGTACGTCGACGTCGTAGGAACTCCAGGGCCGTGGCTGGGGGTCGGCAACGCAGAGCGCGCGGCCGCTTGGCGGCCGGCTGGTGGCCAAGGCTGGCACAGCGGAATGGTTCAGGCCAACAACTGTGACGCAAGCCAGCGGCCTGCCCAGCGCGATCGCCGTAAGCCGCACGACTCGCTCGAACGAGCCCTGCAGGTGCGGTATGGCTGATCCAGGCCGCCGCCCTGTGTCCGGCGGCTGACTGATCGCGCTAGGCGGCCTGACCCGGGCAGTCCCTGCCGTTGACGCAACTGGCGGTGCGCCAGCGCCTCGAGCGATACGGACTGGCCGGTCGCGAAACCCCATTTTCCTGCTTCCATTTAATACGCATATTGCGTCTAAAATCCGGAGTAGCAGGGTCCATGCCTCCGTGACTCAGTCTGGCAGACAAATGCACAGGTCGTCGTCGTTCACGCTCACAGTCCGCCGCGCTGAGATTGATCAGGCCACCGGGATGTTCACGGCGCAGTTCGGCATCGGCATCGCGGCGGCGTTTGTCCGGTTGCGCGCGTATGCTTACACGCATGACAAGCGGCTGAGCGATCTAGCCAGCGACATCGTGACGCGCCGCCCGAGGTTGCCCGCGGTTCCGGACCCGTCGCCGGAATGGCATGCGTGAGTCCTTCCGCACCTGGCGACCCGCGTGCGGGTGAGCACGTGCCTGCGGCATCTGCCTAGCCCTTGCTGAGAAAGTGAGCTGGTATGGACGGAGAGTTGCTGGCGGATACGTTCGTCGAGTTGACCGACACCATGGTCGCCGACTTCGACGTCATCGACTTCCTGCATGTGCTGACCGACCGCAGCGTGCAACTGCTGGACGTCTCCGCCGCCGGGCTGCTGCTGGCTGATCCGCGCGGCGAACTGCGGGTGGTCGCCGCGTCGAGCGAGGCCGCGCGGCTGCTTGAGCTGTTCCAGATCCAGAACGACCAGGGTCCCTGCCTGGATTGCTTCCGGACCGGGGAGCCCGTCGAGGCCGGTGACCTGGCTGCCGCGGCGCAACGCTGGCCGCGGTTCGCGACCGCTGCTCAGCAGGTCGGCTTCGCTGCCGTCCAGGCCCTGCCGATGCGGCTGCGTGACCAGGTCATCGGCGCGCTCAACCTATTCCGCGCCAGCCCCGGCGCTTTCGCACCTGCTGACATCCGGGTCGGGCAGGCCATGGCCGATGTCGCCACCGTCGGCCTGCTGCACGAGCGCAGCATGCGGCAGAGCGACGCACTGAACGAGCAGCTGCAGAACGCGCTGAACAGCCGGGTTGTCATCGAGCAGGCCAAGGGCAAGCTCGCCGAGCGTCTCGGCCTTGACATGGACCAGGCATTCAACCTCTTGCGGGACTTCGCCAGGGCCCGCAATCTCCGCCTGTCCGAGCTTGCCCAGGCATTCGTCGAGGGCTCAGAGACCCTCGCGGGCCTGACCGCGGCCAAGCCCGGCCAGCAGCCACGCGGCGCCGGGCAGCCGTCGTAAACTGCAGGATTCCGTATACATTACGGGAAAACAGGCGTACGGTATTAATGTTGCTCCGGACCTCGGCCACTGCACCCGTGATATTTAGGGTAGCGCCGTCAAAGTCCGGAGTTTTTTGTTATTTCCCGGCTCACCAGTTTGCGCCTAGATTCGGAGTGGCCACGTGCCGCTGGCCGTCCTTTCAGCACGGGCCTCATCCGCCCAGGAATCCGTGCGGGTCATACCTGCCCAGGCGGAAGAGGCTCGTCCGGATTTGGCGGTGCTGGACGACCGGGAACTGCTGGCGCTCGCGGGTTCGCTCCCAGATTCCGGCGAAGACCGTACGGCGGCGCGTGACGTCCTGGTCAGCCGGTATCGCGGTCTGGTCGGGTCGTGCGTGCGGCAGTACTCGCGCGGACCTGAGCTGACCGAGGATCTGATGCAAGTGGGATACGTCGGCCTGGTCAAGGCGATCAATAACTTCGATCCGGTCTTTGGGTTCGGCCTGTCCTCCTACGCCAAATCGTGCATCATCGGCGAGATCAAGCGGCACTTCCGGGACAGGCGCTGGCAGGTGCATGTCGAGCGCCCGCTGCAGGAACTGGTGCTGCGAGTCCGGCACGAGACCGGCGAACTGGCCCAGCGCCTTGGCCGCACGCCGACGGACGCCGAACTGGCGAGCCGCCTGGGAGTCCGCGATGCTGATATCAGGGATGCCTGCCTCGCGGAACTGGTGCTGCAGCCGAGGTCGCTGGACGAGCCCGCTGGCAGCCAGGCGGGCTCGGGCAGCCTGGCTGACCTGATCGGCGGCGAGGACCCGCGACTGGAGCACGTGCTCGGCATGCTGGCCGTCGAGGCGCACTGGTCCGAGCTGCCAGCGACCGAGCAGAAGATCCTGCTCCTGCGTTTTTACGGCGGCATGACCCAGGCCCAGGTCGGCCTGCAACTCGGCATCTCCCAGATGCAGGTCTCCCGCCTGCTCGCGCACGCTCTGGGCTACCTCCGGCCGCGCCTGATCGGCTGGAGCTAGCCGTTCAAGTACCGATCGGGCTCGCGGAGGACTACCTGCTGCGCCTGGACGTAAACTAGGTCATCTATGCCCGGACCTGTCGTAACAATTGAGGATCACCCGGAATTGCGGCTGCGGCTGCCGGCCGACGGGCTGCGGTGCGTAATTGCGTGCGGCGAGATCGTGCTGCTCGCGGGCGTCGCGCTACTGGCCCGCGCGACAGTCAGCGGGATCGAGACAAACGTCGTGGGCGCAAGTCAGCTGGCTGGCAGGAAACTGCTCACCGGAGTACTGGGGCTGCTTGGCGTCCTAGCGCACATCGCCCTGCTCGCGCTCCCGCTAGCCCTGGCGATCCTGCTTGTCCTGCGCCGACAGCCGAGGCGGCTGGCCGAGGCGGCTGGCGCGGGCGCGGGCGCGGCCGGTGTGGTGGTGAGCTGCAACGTCCTGCTCCGCCTGCCCGCAGCGGCGCAGCTTCATGAGGCGCTGACTCTGTCGATTACCCATCCCGGGCATGGTTCGGTACTGGACTGGTACCTCGCCGGCCTGGCTGCCTACGTCACCGTGGTCGGCCTGTCCGGCCCCCGCTGGCGCGCCGCGTACTGGGTGGCGCTGGGCTTCTACGTGCTGGCCAGCCTCGCGAATGCGAGAAATACGCACGTAACCCTGTTGTCGCTGCTGATCACGCTGCTGATCGGCTCGGCCGTCGGATCTGGCGTGCGGTATGCCTTCGGCTCAGCGTCGGAGCGGCCAACCGCGGCTGCGATCGCCGCGGCGATTACGGCGGTCGACACGCCGGTAACCGCCATCCGCAGAGTCGGGGAAGCCCGCACCGAAACGCGCAGGTACGTGGCGACGGTTCGCGGCGGCGGGCAGCGGGCCGTCACGGTCTTCGACCGCGATCAGCAGGCCGCCGGTGCGCTCAACCGCCTGTACCGACGGCTACGGCTGAAGGCCCAGGTATCTCGCAGCAGCCTGCTGACCGTGGAGCGGGCCGTGGAGCGCTGCGCTCTGCTCACCTACGCGCTCGAGGGCGCGGGTGTCGCCACTCCGAGGCTGCGGGCACTGGTCCGGGCTGGGCCTGAGGCGGCGGTACTGGTCACAGACCATCACGGCGGCACGACTTTGGCGGAGCAAGAAGACGAGCCCACTGATGAGCAGATGCGCCGGATCTGGGAGGCGGTACTGAAGCTGCACAAGCACCGGGTCACGCACCGCAACCTGACCGGTGATCGCATCCTGTTCGCCAGCGCTGTCCCTGGCGACGATGCTGGCAATGTCATGCTGCTCGAGCCTGGCGACGGTGACGTGGCGGCAAGCGACCTCCAGCTGAGGCTTGACCTTGTGCAACTGCTCGCCGAACTGGCCCTAGTCGCTGGCCCTGATCGCGCGGCGGATGTGGCGGCGGAGAAACTCAGCGCCAGCGAGCTGGCAAGCATGGTGCCGCTGCTGCAGCCGGTAGCGCTGCGCCGCCGTACGCGCGTGGCCATCCGCCAGCACAGGAACGTGCTGCCCGCACTGCGCAAGCGACTGCTCGGCACCACCCAGGACGACCAGGTCGCGCCTGTCCAGCTCGAGCGCGTGCGGCTGCGCACGCTGATCACCCTCGGCGCCGGGGTGGTGGCGGCCTATATCCTGATTGGCCAGCTCTCCAGGGTCAGCCTGGGCACCGTCCTGGCGAGCTCTGACTGGCGCTGGGGTGCCCTTGTTGTCGCGGCTTCAGTGCTGACTTACGTAGGCGCGACCCTGGAGCTCACAGGGTTCGTGCTGGAGCGGCTGGATCCAGTCCGGACCTTCCTGGCTCAGCTCGCCGGATCGTTCGTCACGCTAGTTACCCCTGCCGCTGTAGGCGGGGTGGCGCTGAACATCCGCTACCTGCGGAAAGCCAAGGTCAGCCCGGCGGACGCTGGATCGAGCGTCGGAGTATCGCAGGTCATCGCGTTCTCCCTGCACCTGGTGCTGCTGGTCAGCTTCGCCGCGTTTACCCGGACGGCACGCAAGCACTCGCTCCGGCCGCCGGACTGGGTCTGGATAGCGCTCGCCGCGCTGGCGGTGGTGGTGCTCATCGTGGCGGCCATCCCGGCTGGCCGGCGGCTGCTGCGCTCCCGGCTGGCGCCGCGCTGAGCCAGGTCATCCCGCGTCTGCTCGACATCGCGCAGCGGCCGGCGAAACTGGCCCAGGGCATCGGCGGCGCTCTGCTGCTCACCGCGGCCTACATTTCTGCCTGGACGCCTCCGTGAGGGCCGTTGGCGGATCAGTAGCGCTGGCGAGCGTCGCGGTGGTCTACCTCACCGGCAGCGCTATCGGCTCAGCCGTGCCAACTCCCGGAGGCGTCGGGGCCGTGGAGGCGGCGTTGTCGGCGGGCCTCGCCGCGGCCGGAATGCCCGGCGCGAAGGCGGTCAGCGCCGTGCTGCTGTTCCGCCTGGCAACGTTCTGGCTGCCAGTGCCCATTGGCTGGGCGGCCATGAACTACTTGCAGCGCAAGAACGCTCTCTGAGATTATCACTGCCCGCGCCGCCTGAGAAATCTGTGACTTATTGCATGGAAGTGGCATTCTCTGAAAAGGCCGGCCCGCAAATAATATTGTGCGCGAAATAAGTGTAGTGTCGTGGCGAGAGGATTGTGAATCAATCCGCCAGGGCCAAGACCTCGCCTTGCTGCACTGACAGGAAGGCAAGGTCCGTGTTCAACGTGGAGTTGATTGTACGTGAATACGACGATCACATCATCGTTGCGCTGCGCGGTGAACTCGACATCGCAGACGCTGCTGCCGTGACCGCCGCTCTCGCGGCAGCAGCGGCCGGCCGCAGGAGGACGGTCGTCGACCTTGCTGGCCTGGCCTTCATCGACTGCAGCGGGACGGCAGCGCTTGCGCGCGCGCAGAAAAGGGTCCGGCAACTCGGCGGTGACCTGCTGGTGGCCGCGCCGCAGCAACAGGTGCGGCGCGTTTTCGTACTGAGCCGCCTGATCGACGTAGTCTCGGTCTATGCCAGCGTCGAACAGGCGACCAGTGCCTGCGCCGTCTAGCCGTTGACCCCGTGTTCCGTTCCGAGAACGTCGAGACCGCGAGGATCTCCGCGCGGACTCCAAGGGCGCACCGCGACGCGCGGCACCTCGTCGACGCCAGCCGCGAGGACAAGCGACTGCGGCAATCCTGCGGCATTTCGCCGAGCTATACGTGCGGCGTAGGTATTGCGGCGTTCCTGCGCACGGTACACATATCGCACGGGCTCAGGCATACCATTCTGAGATGAGGCGCGTTCGCGAGGCACGGTCTTCGTTACCTTGATCGTCATGATCTCAGCTCTCCTCATGTGGTGCTGCCCGCCGCTGACCGCATGAGCTGATTTCGACCATACGAGTCCTCGCGAGTCGCGGACCCTGATCCTCGGTCGAACCTCCGCGCGGGTCCCTGGTAGCTCGGAGTACTCGCCTCCAGCCTATGCGAGAAGTGTTCGTTTTGCTCCAGTTCAAGACCAGTGTCACCGCCCGTATGCCCGGGACGCTGAGGGAGCCGTGGCCGAGTGATGGCGCGGGGTGACTTGCGCTGATTTGCCGGATGCCGTTAACTAACAGGGCGGTATTAGCCGGTCCAGACCTTGCGCTCGCTCGCCGTTCGCCATCGATGTGGATGCGGAGATGTTCATGAGCGAGCAGTTGATGTCACGGGCTGGCATGTCACGGGCTGGCACTGCGGGCGTTGGGTGAGTGCCCTTCCATACGCTACGGTGACCGCTGCTCACTGGCCGGGAGACAGTGTCCCGGCCGGACCTGCGGCATCCGGTGCGCGACGGTTGCGCATCGTGATGGTCGCACCGCCATATTTCGGTGTTCCGCCTGTCGCGTACGGCGGGATCGAGGCTGTTGTCGCGGATCTGGTGGACAGCCTGGTCGGCTGCGGGCACGAGGTGACGCTGATCGGCGCAGGCTGGCACGCGACCACCGCGCAGCGGTTTATCTCCACCTCTGACGGCGGGTCGGCTGGCCGCTGGGTGAGCTGATGCCCGAACTGGTCCACGCCGCGAAGGTCGCTGCCATCCTCGGCACGCTGAGCGCCGACGTCATTCACGACCACACGGTAGCGGGCCCGCTGACCGCCATGGGACGGCTGACGCCCACAGTCGTGACAGCCCATGGCCCGGTCACCGGTGATCGCGCCGAGTTCTACCGGGCGCTTGGCGGCACCATCGGCATGGTCGCGATCTCCAATGCCCAGCGGTCCAAGGCACCTGACCTGCCTTGGACCGCGACCGTCCACAATGCGATCCGCGCAGAGACGTACCCATTCCAGGCTGACAAGCAGGACTACGCGCTCTTCCTCGGCCGCTTTCATCCTGAGAAGGCGCCGCACCTGGCGATTGACGCGGCCCGCGCCGCCGGGATACCCATCATCCTGGCAGGCAAATGCTCCGAGCCGATCGAGCATGCCTATTTCAGCCGCGAGATCAGGCCGAGGATCGGCGCTGGCGTGACGTTCTTCGGTGTCGCCGACGCCAAGGCGAAAAGAACGCTGCTGGCAGGAGCCGCCTGCTTGCTGTTCCCGATCGCCTGGGACGAGCCGTTCGGCCTGGTCATGATCGAGGCGATGGCCTGCGGCACGCCGGTGGTAGCGCTACGGCGCGGCGCGGTGCCCGAGCTGATCGTTCATGGCCAGACCGGGATCATCGTCGATTACCCCGCCGAACTGGCCGACGGCATCGCGCAGGCAAGGCAACTCGACCCGGCGCGGTGCCGCAAGCACGTGGAGACAAATTTCACCGTCGAGGCGATGGCTGCCAGCTATGAAGCCGTCTACCGGAACGCCCAGGGCGCCGTTCCTTTTACATTCCAGGCTGACGGCGAATGCTCAGACCTCCAGGCCTGACCGGGGCACCGGCCGGCCGCCTGGCCTCGGAGCGATCCGGGCTCGGCACCGGCACCGGCACGACAGGACGGCAGTCAGCGAGCCCCGGTGGCTGGTTCCGGCGTAGCAGAAAGCTACTCAGCGCGGCAGCATCGGTCGGCTTGGTCGCGGCCATTTTCGGCTTCGGGCTTCCGCACCTCGCGTCCTACCGCAGCGTGTGGGCCAGCATCGGCCTGATGATGTGGCCGCAAGTCCTGCTGGTCTGCCTGGCTGCCGTTGCGAGCTTCATCACGAGCTGGCTTGCGATCTGCTCGGTATTGCCATCGGTACGGCTGCGGCAAGCGGCAGTGGTCAACCTCGGCTCTACCGCTGTTGCGAACGCGCTTCCTGCCGGAGGCATCCTGGCTATGGGAGTCAGCTGGACGATGCTGTCCAGCTGGGGAGTGAGCGCGGCCGAATACGTGCTCTACACCCTGGTATCGGGAGTCTGGAACGTATTTGTCCGATTGGGCCTGCCGGTCATCGCTCTGCTGATCATTACGATAGCCAGCCGCCCGCAGACGGGTCTGCTTATAGGCGCGGGCCTGGGCTTGACCCTCCTCGTCATCATCGCCGCAGGTTTCGGCCTGCTGCTGCGCAGCGAATCCTTCGCCCGGCGTGCGGGCGACGCCTTCCAGCCAGTACTGGACGTCGCCTGCCGGCTCGCGCGCAGGCCCCCGCCCGCCCGTGCGGCCGCGTCGCTGTTGGGCTTCCGCGACAGGGCGGCAGGACTCCTCGCCGTGCGGGGCTGGCGGATCAGTGCCGCCACGTCCGCGAGCAACCTCGCCTTGTGGCTGGTTCTGCTGGCGAGCCTGCGCGGCGTAGGCCTGTCCCAGGCCCAGGTGCCATGGGAGACTTCGCTCGCGGCCTTCGCGTTCGTCCGGTTGCTGACTGTGCTGCCGATTACCCCGGGCGCGGCCGGCATTACCGAGCTAGGACTGGTCGGAATACTGGCCTCGGGCTCTGGTCACGCAATCGCCGGGCAGGTGACAGCGGCGGTGCTGCTCTACCGGGCGGTGACCTACCTGGTGCCCATTCCCGCCGGAGCCATAGCTTGCGCCGCGTGGCGTTATGCGCCATCGCTTATCGATCGGGCTGCCCGCAAGCGCCGCTTCAATCCAGTGCCTGGCCGGCGGGAGGCCCGATGCGGGTCAGCTTAGGTGACGTGACCCTCTGGTTCGACGTCTCCGGGCCATCCGTCCTGCCCGACCGCGGCACAGTGATCGAACGCCCGACGCTAGTGGCCGTACATGGCGGCCCTGGCCTGGACCACATCAACATGAAGGCCGGGCTGGCGCCTCTCGCCGACCATTTCCAGATTGTTTACTACGACCAGCGCGGGCACGGTCGCAGCGACGCTAGCACCTCCGAGTTCTGGAATCTGCGGACCTGGGCCGATGATCTCCGGCGGTTGTGCGATGCACTAGGTCTCGTCAAGCCCGCGGTGATGGGCAGCAGCTTCGGCGGTCGCGTGGTCCTGACCTATGCCGGGCTATTCCCCGGCCACGCAGGCGGCATCATTTTGGCTAACACGGCCGGCGGACGCTCGGATTACCGGCGCAGCGTCGAAATTTTCCGCCGCCTGGGCGGCGATGAGGCAGCCGCCGTCGCAGAACGCGACTTCGCCGAGCTGAGCAAGGAATCGCTTGCTGAGTTCCGTCGCGTCTGCCATCCGCTCTACAGCAGCAAGCCCAGGCCCGCGGAAGAACTCCGGCAACGGCAGGCCAGGTCAATCCAGACGACCGACGTCAGCCTGCACTTCTTCCGCAATGAAGCGCCGCGCTTCAGCCCGTGGAGCATGCTGGACATGATCAGCAGCCCCGCGCTCATCCTCGCAGGCGAAGACGATCCGATGTGTCCGCTGCCCTTGGTCGAGGAACTGGCCAGCCGCCTCCCCGCTGACACGACTCGCCTGGTGCGCCTGCCGGAGGCTCGGCACGATATCTTCCGCGACCGGCCAGACCTCGCCTTCCCCGCCATCGAAGAATTCATGCGCGGGATCAAGGACGGCGCGCCGGACTGATGGCTGCCGGGCTAAATTACGCGCTCGTTGCCGCCGTCTACCGGCACCTGCGCGCCGGTCACCTTGGCGAAGAGCGTGCCGCACATGCCGGCGGCGAGCGCTGCCACGTCGGCGCTGGTCACCTCGGTGCGCAGCACGCTGCGAGTGCGGTAGTCCGCCGGGCTGATGCCGTAAGCGGCGGCACGTTGCGCGATGATTTCCTCGGTCCACAGGCCGGTGTCGAAGACAGCGTTCGGATGGAGCATGTTGACCCGGATGTTGTCTGCTCCCCATTCCAGCGCGGCCACCCTGGCGAGCTGGGTCAGCGCTGCCTTCGAGGCTGAGTACGCGGCAGCGCCCGGCCCCGGGGCCGGCACGTTCTTCGACGCGATGACGACCACCCGGCCTCCGCGCGGCGCGAGCCGCAGGTACGGATAGGCCGCGCGCATAGTGGTGAGGGCGGCGTCAGCGTTGACCGCGAACGTCGCTGACCAGTCCGCCAGGGACAGCGTGCTGATCGGGTTGGACGGCGGGAACACCCCGGCCGACAGGACGAGCATGTCGATGCCGCCGAACTCGCACGCGGCTCGCTCGGCGGCGGCCCGCACCTGGTCGGGGCTGGTCACATCGCAGGTAATGCCGAGATAGCCAGGACCGGGCTGCACGCAATCGACGGTCGGGTTCAGGTCGATCCCGCACACCGCCGCGCCCGCGGCGGCCAGTGCCTGGGCGCAAGCCCGGCCGATGCCGGAAGCGGCGCCCGTGACCAGAGCCACCTCGCCTGCGAACTCGGCCGCGGGACCCTCCTGGCGGAGCTTGGCCTGCTCAAGGTCCCAGTATTCGACTTCGAAGATCTGCGCGGGAGTGAGCGCCTGCCATCCCTCAAGCGCGTCCGCCCGCAAGATCACCTCGATGGTGTGGTGATAGATCTCGGCGGCCGCGGCCACCGCTCTCGCTGAACGCCCGGCCGCGCACAGCCCGAGCTCCGGATCGAGCAGCAGCCTCGGCACCGGGTCGAGCATCCGCAGCCGAGGCCCGTCCGGGTGCTCGGCCGCGTGCCGCGCGAAGTAGTCCCGGTAGTCCGCCGCATAGGCGTCGACATCCCGGCCGAGCAGCGGCACCCGCTTGGTGCGGATGACGTGATCCGGCGTGGCCGGACCCTGCTGCGACAGGCGAGTGACATCGTCGCGGCACGCGAACTCAGCGGCCAGGCCATCGCGGCGCTGACTGAGCAGCAAGGGATGGCCGGCCAGTGCCGACATGTGCGCCCGCAACTCCGCGACGGCAGTGCCCGCAGGCGGCGGGAGCGGGCCGGACGGCGCCGGGATATCCCACGCATCGTGCCGCTTCAGGTAGTCCTCGGCAATGGTGACCAGGCCGATCAGCCGCTCATAGCTCTCGCGGGCACTGTCGCCGAACGAGAACAGGCCGTGGCCAAGCAAGATCAGCCCCGTCGTTTCCGGTCGGAGGCCGCCGGCCACGATAGCGGCGGCCGCGCGGGACAGCTCGAAGCCCGGCATCACGTAAGGGATCACCAGCACCTTGCTGCCATACGCGGCCTGGACGTGCGCCGCGCCAGAAGGCGTATTGGTCAGCGCGATCACCGCGTCCGCGTGCGCGTGGTCCACGAATTTGAACGGCAGGATCGCGTGCAGGATCGCCTCGACCGATGGCGCGGGAGCGGATGGCTCGACCGTGGCCAGGCGCAGTTGCCTGGCCATCTCGACGTCCGGCAAATCCGCAAGCGCAGCGAGCGCGTTCAGATGCTCCAGCCTGACCGGAGCGAAGCCGTCTTCCGTAATTGTGTCGAGGTTAAATCCGGTGCCCTTGACGTAGAGGAGATCTTCCTCCTGACCGAGGAGATTGGCGACGCGGATCTTTACCGAGGTGTTCCCGCCGCCGTAGAGCACCAGCGACCGGTCCTGGCCGATCAGCCTGGAACTATAGACCCGCTGAGCGAGATCTCCGGCGAGCTCCGACGCCCGCGCGGCGTCCCATCTGCTGTCCATTCGGCTCTCCAGCAGGCCAGCGGCATCAACGGCCGCGAATTATTTCATCTTAGGTCGTTGACTTTTCTGGCCGCTACGTCGGCGGCAGCGGCAGGTCGAACCAGACCACCTTGCCGTCAATGGTCCTGTTGGTTCCCCATCGCCGGGCGAGGGTGCTGACCAGGTTCAGGCCGCGCCCGACCTCGTCGCTCCCGGTGGAGGTACGGAGCACCGGGAGGTGGTGGTCGTCGTCCTTGACCTCGCACAGCAGGACGTCGGTCCGCATCAGCCGCAGTTCGATGGGCCTGGAGGCATACCGGACGGCATTAGTCACCAGTTCGCTGGCGAGGAGCTCAGTCACATCCGAACAGGTGGAAAGACCCCAGTCAGCGAGGGTCCGGCGCACCAGCCGGCGCACCTGCCGGGGTGTGCTTGGCTGCGGCTGGAGCAGCCACTGCGCGATGTCGCTGCTCGGGATCCCGCGCAGGCGCGCGATCAGCAGGGCAACGTCGTCTTCTCGGTCACGGGCGTGCAGCGCCCCCATCAAGGTGTCGCACAGCTCGTCAGGCGTGGCATCGGGGGCGGCGAGGTCGCAGAGCGCAGCTAGCCCTGATCCGATGTCCTGGCCTCGCACCTCCACTAGCCCGTCGGTGCACATGACGAGCATGTCACCGTCGGCGATCTTCACTTCCATGGGCTCGAAGGGGACGCCGCCAACGCCGATCGGCGCTCCTGCCGGGAGGCAGGTGAGCAACTCGGCCTGACCTCCCTGATGAACGAGAACCGGTGGAATGTGACCCGCGTTAGCGATCACGCAACTGTGGGCGACCGGATCGTAGACCGCGTAGACGCACGTGGCGAGATGGTCGTCGTCGAGCCGTCTCGCGATGTCGTCCAGGTGGCGCAGCACCTGCTCGGGGGGCAGTTCTACGGCTGCCAGGGTCTGCACTGAGGTACGCAAGTGGCCCATGATCGCCGCGGACTTGATGCCGTGACCCATGACGTCGCCGACAACGAGCGCGACCCGGCCGCCGGGCAGGGCGATGGCATCGAACCAGTCTCCTCCGACCTGGGTGTCCTTGCTGCTGGGCAGGTAGCGGTGAGCGATCTCCACTCCGGGGATTTGCGGCGGCTTGGTCGGCAGCATGCTGAGCTGGATCGCGCTGGCGATCGCCGCCTCGCTCCGGTACCGGCAGGCGCTGTCGATTCCCTGACTCGCCTGTGCCGCCAGGAAGGTCGCGGTCAGTACGCCGATCTCGTCGAAAGGCGGCCGCGCCGGGTTGCGAAGCATGATCACGCAGCCAAGCAGTCGCGCGCCCGCGCTGAGCGGGATCGCGAGCAGGGCATTGTCACGCACGAGCGGCTCCAGGTCACCGCCGCAGTGCACGTTGGCCATCTCCCGTGCCAGCCCGGCGCCTACTCGCGGCACCACGACCGCCTGTCCCGACGCCAAAGCCCGCCAGCCTGGGCTGGCCGTGCTCATCACGTGCAGCACGCCTTCGGGCGCGACCTGAGCCCACTGCGCGTGATCCGCGCCGCCGAAGACCGCCATCCGCCGGAACGCGCTGGCCTCCTGCTGCTGACCGCGCCGATCGACGGCCTCGTGGTCCCCGTGGTCCTCGTCGGAGAACAACCGGTCGAGCAGGTGAATCGCCGCGAAGTCCGCGATCGAGGGCACCATGGCCTGGCCTAGCGCCCTGACTGTCTCCTCCAGGCCCTGGCTCTCCCCGATCTTGGCCGTCGCGCGCTGTAGCGACAGCAGATGCTCTCGCAGCATGTCCGCATCTGCTGCCCTTGAGGTCGTCGTCATCGCAGGCGGCGGCAGTTCATGAAGACCTGGACTTCCGGCCCGGCATCGCTGCTCGAGGGCGAATAGGAGATCGAGGTTTCCTCCTCGATCGAGAGCCGGCCTCGCCCAGCACCGATCGCAGATCCTCGGTGAGATAACCGGTGACGAGGATCCTGGCGCCGAGAAAAACGAGGGGGAAGTCATCCACGTCCGACTCGACCATGGCGAGCGCGAACAATCCGTCCGGCACCAGGGCACCATGGATCATTCGCAGTACCGGGGGGATGACGGCCCGCGGTAAATTCAGCAGCGAGAAGAAGGCGACGACCGCGTCGTAGGACTCCGGCAGGCGGTCCAGTTGGGTGGCGTCCAGCTCAAGGAAGCGCGCCTTCGGGACGTTCTCCCGGGCGCGGGCAAGCATGGCAGGCGAGATGTCCATCCCGGTCACCTCACAGCCGCCGTCGGCAAGCTGCCGGGCCGATGGCAATCCGGTGCCGCATCCGACATCGAGCACCCTGGCGCCTGGCCGCAGCCTCGCGAGCAGCCAATTGCCGCACGCAAGCTGCCCATCTTTGTGCGGGAAAGCCGCACCGTAACGGTCGCTGATCCGGTCGTAGGCCGCGACTTGCGCGACCTCACGGGCTGACCAGCCGGCCGGCAAGTTCAGCTGCGGGCTGCGGAACGACCTTCCAGGCACGCCTTCGCCACCTCCCAGAATGATCAGTCTTGCCGACGAGTCTCCACCATCTTTGCAGATTCCAGGCACTATGGGCGAATGATCTGTTAGCTGCTTATGATGATCGACGTAGCCTTCGAATGGATCGCTTGGATCGCTCAAGGTGCGTTTTGTCTGCTAACGGCGATTCTGAGACAAGGGAGTGGCATGCTGCCCGACTCGACCCGGCGTAATTTCCTGGGAGGAATGGGAGGACTGGGAGGGATCGTCGCCGGTGCCCTGATTACCGGATTCGACCCAGTTGGTCGCACCTGGGTCACGGACCGCGCCAAACCTGCCTCGGCTATCCCCATACCAAGACTGACGGGCCGCCTGCTGTTCGATCAAGCGGACCGGTCAGCCGCCGCCGACGACTTCGGGCATATCGTGCACCGCCTTCCACGGGCCGTCCTGCAGCCGGGCGACATCGAGGACGTCGCCGTCATGATGCGCTTCTGCCGCGCGAACCGGATACCGGTGGCCCCGCGCGGGCAGGCTCACTCGACCAACGGGCAGGCTCAGGTGGCAGGGGGACTCGTCATCGAGACCGCCACCCTGGATGCCGTCGAGGTGCGAGATGGGACGGTCACGGTCGAGGCCGGCGCTCGCTGGAGCTCAGTCCTGCAGGCCACCCTGCCAGCCGGGCTGACACCTCCGGTACTGGCCGACTACCTGGAACTTTCGGTCGGCGGCACGCTGTCGGTCGGCGGCATCGGCGGCCAGACCCAGCATTTCGGGGCTCAGGTCGACAACGTCCTGGAACTGGAAGTGGTCACCGGCGCCGGAGAGCGGGCGGTCTGCTCGCCTGAGCGGCGGCCCGATCTCTACCGCGCGGTCCTGGCCGGCCTAGGCCAATGTGCCGTGGTAGTGCGGGCCACCCTGGCCCTGCGGCCGGCGCCGGTCAACGTCAGGCACTACATCTTGTTCTACCCTTCCTTCGACGCCATGGCCGCTGACCAGCGGCGGGTGCTTGCGGACGGGCGGTTTTCGTTCCTCGAAGGCGAAGCTCAGGCCATGCCTGACGGCTCCCCTGGCTGGCAGTTCTTCATTGAAGCCGCCGCGTACTACGACTCGACGCCGCCCGATGACCAGGTACTGATCGGCGACCTCAACTACCAGCGCGGCACCGAGCAGCTTGACACCCTCGGCTACTTCGACTTCCTCAACCGGCTGGCACCTGATGTCGCCTTCCTCGAATCCACCGGCGAGTGGTTCGACCCCCATCCATGGTGGAACGTCTTCGTTCCCGGCAGCGCGGCCGACGCTTTCGTGACCTCGGTCATGGCCGCTCTTACCCAGGCCGACATCGGGGCTAGCGGAGTGATCCTGATCTATCCGCTGCGTCGCGCCGTCCTGCGCACGCCGTTGCTGCGCATGCCTGACGATGACACGGCCTTCCTTTTCTCGATTCTGAGAACGGGTGCGCCTGACACAGGAGCAATCAGCACCGACGCGATGATCAGCGCTAACCGGGTCCTGTTCGATCAGGCCCGCGACCTGGGCGGCTTCCAGTACCCGATCGGATCGATCCCCTTCTCCCAGCCCGACTGGCGCGCTCACTACGGCCCGGAGTGGCCTTTCTTCGCGGCCGCCCGGCGCCGCTACGACCCGCGCGGGATTCTCACCCCTGGCCAGGGAATCTTCCGGTCCCTCGAAGGTAGGTGACGCGCCCGGGAAGGGGCGCTGTCGCGTGCGGGAGGGTTGTCGTGTACTGGAGGGTTGTCGTCATGATCGTGGAGGGTTTCCGGGTGGGTGCGGGAGCGTTTCCGGGTTGAGGAGAGTTGTCGCGTCATGGTCCGGTTGATCCTCCTTCACCCGGAAACGCTCCTCCACCCACCCGGAAACCCTCCAGCAGGGCACAGCTTCACCCCCGCAGAAGCCGCACCCGGGCGAACTGGCGGAATCCGCTAGTCGAATCAAGGACAGAAGTCACCCCGGCAGTCTCTAGGACCTGGGCGAACATCTGTGATCATGCTCCGAGGCGTGATCACGGAGTTTGACGCGGGTCAGGACAGTGCCGATGTTCCGTGACCAACCCCGCGACCAAGATCACGGAAAGCAGTTCCGGCGAGCCCCGGCACACTTCGCGATAGTCGGCTTAGAAACGGGCCTCGATGACGCTACTCGGCTCGATCTAGTTGGTCTGATCAGTCCATCTAAATAGCATGTAAGCTGAAATATAGTAATTTGGGCATCCGAGCTAGACACGCCACCAAGTGTGACGGGTCACACGCTCAGAGTAGTAGACACGCAACTTAGGTAAGGCTTACCTTATTTTTGTGACTTGGGCTGATATCTTCCCCAATCTGCTGATCGGGCTCCGCGAGGGTCTCGAAGCCGGCCTAGTGGTCAGCATGTTGCTGGCCGCTGTGCGCGCGACAGGACCAGCTGCTCCCGCCGCCAACGGCCCGGCCGCTGACGGCGGTCCAGGATCTGACGCACTGTGGGCTGACGTACTGGGTTCTGGCCGGCCGGGCGGCGGCCGGGCCGGAAAGAGGATGTCAGCGGCGCCGATCTGGCTAGGGGTACTGGGCGCGGTGTTGGCGTCCTGCGGTTTCGCGGCCATCGTCACCTGCTCCTTTTCCGCCGGCGTACTGTCCAGCCGGGCGCAGGAGGTCAGCCGGCGGCTCGCTCAGCGTGCTGGCGGTGGTCTTTGTCACTGCCGTGATCTTCTGGATGCGCCGCACCGCAGCCGGTCTGCGGACTCGGCTGCACGGCGATGCGGCCCGCTCCGGGGTGATCGGCGCCGGGGTGATCGGCGCGGGGGCGCTGACCGTGACCGCGTTCGCGGCGGTTGGTCGCGAGGGCCTGGAGACGACGCTGTTCTTGTGGACGGCCGCTCGCGCTTCGGGGCAGACGGCCGGACCGCTCGCGGGCGCTGCCGCCGGACTCGCGATCGCCGTGCTGCTCTGCTTGCTGCTGTACCGCGGGGCGGTCAGGATGAACCTGGCCGTGTTCTTCAACCGGACCGCGCTCGCCCTGATCGTGATCGCTGCCGGAGTGCTCGCGCACGGGCTGGGTAACCTGCAAGACGCGGGCCTGCTGCCGGGACAGCACTGGATAGCGCTCAACCTGACCGCGCACGCCCACCCAGATTCGTTGTGGGTGTCGGTCATCACCGGGGTCACCATCCTGTCGCCCAAGATGACCGTACTTCAGGCCGTTGCCTGGATCGCTTACCTCGCCGCAGCCATCGCGGCCTTCGCAAAAACCGGCCGCTCCGCCCAAACATCACGCCCAGCCACCGCGAGCAAAGTCACCGCGGCCTCAGTTACGGCGGGCGCGGGCACCGCCGGCTGGTGGGAGCGGCTGGCAGCACGTCGGCCATGGGCGGTGGCCGGTGCCCTCGTCGCCCTGGCTGCCCTCACCGCTGGCGCGACGATCGCCGCGTTTCCGGCCGGAAATCCGGCTGCGACTTCGAAGGTGACCGTGACCCGCACCGGGTGCGCGCCGGATTGGACGTCGGCTACTGCCGGCACCCAGACGTTCACGGTCAACAACCAGTCCGGCCTGCCGGGCGAGATCAACCTCGACGACGCCTCTGGCGACATCGTAGGCGAGATCGAGTCCATCGGCCCAGGGACAAGCGCGCAGCTCACGGCCACGCTCGGCAGCGGAGACTACGTGTTCAAGTGCTACATGGGCAGCCAGTCAGGTACGGCGTCCGAGCCGGTCCGCGTAAGCGCCACGGGCCACGCGGCTACCGCCAGCCCGCTCGCCGTCAAGCCAGTGACCGCCAGTGAACTCGCTGGCCCGAATAGGCAGTACCAGGCCTACGCGGCGAGTCAGCTCGCCGATCTCGCGCGAGCAGTCACCAGGATCCAGACCGACCTGCGCCGGAATGACCTGGCCGCCGCGAAGGCAGACTGGCTTACCGCTCAGCTGGACTGGGAACGCGTCGGCGCGTCCTATGACAGCTTCGGCGACCTCGGCCTTGCCGTCGACGGCCTGCCGGACGGCCTCCCCGACGGGGTCAGCGACAAGCACTTCACCGGGCTGCACCGGCTCGAGTACGGCCTGTGGCACGGCCAGGACACCACCACGTTGCTGGCCGTCGCCGCGAAGCTGGCCAGCAATGTCACGGTAGTTCAGCGGAAGCTCACCTCCGACGACCTGGCCGGTGACCCCGCCAACCTGCCGATCCGCGCGCACGAGATCCTCGAGGACGCGCTGCGCGATCACTTGTCCGGGATAGACGACCAGGGCAGCGGCGCGGCGCTCGCGCAGACCTACGCCGACCTGCAAGTCACCAGAGCCGTGCTCGGCTACCTGACGTCGCTGATAAACGCCCGCCAGCCGGGCCTGCCTGACGTAGCCGAGGGCCAGCTGGACATCCTCAGCCAGTCACTGCTCGCGACCCGGGCAGCTGGCCGGTGGGAACCGCTGGGCGCCGCCTCCCGCGCGGAGCGTCAGGAGGTAGACGGGGCACTCGGCGCGCTGCTGGAGACGCTCGCCGCCGTGCCCGACCTCCTTGAAGTCCCTCCGGTTCGCTGAGTCCTTCCCCGCAAGCGGTGAACCCGCCCGAATCCCGCCTAAGGAGTGAGCACCTATGAACGTCAGCCGGCGCAGCTTTGTCAGGGGCACGGTCTCGGGCGCGGCCGGGACCGCGCTGGCCGGGGGCCTGCTGGCAGGCGGTGCGCGCGCGGACGCCGGGGCGGCTAAGCACACCGGCCCGGTCGCACCAGCGGCGTACCCGTTCCACGGCGCGAACCAGGCGGGGGTGCTCACGCCGGCACCAGCGGGCAAGCAAGCGTTCACCTGCGTCGCCGCTTTCGACTGCACCGCCGCGAACAAGGCTGAGCTGGCGCTCCTGGCCCGCGTACTGACCGATCGCGCCTTCTTCCTCACCGCGGGCGGCACCCCGCCCGACCTTGGAATCGGGCAGCCACCCGCTGATAGCGATGTCCTCGGGCCCACGATCCCGGCTGACGGGCTGACCATCACGCTGTCCGTGGGATCGAGCCTCTTCGATGACCGTTACGGTCTGCGTAACCGCAAGCCGCTGAAACTGACGACGATGCGGTCGTTCCCCAATGACGCTCTCGAGCCCGCCTGGCTGCATGGTGACCTGCTGCTCCAGTTGTGCGCTCATCATCCCGACACGATCCATCACGCCATCCGCGACATCACCAGGCACACCCGTGGCGGCATGCAGTTGCGCTGGAAGATCGAGGGCTACAACTCCCCGCCGCGCCCGTCAGGGACGTCGCGGAACCTGCTCGGGTTCAAGGACGGCACCGCGAACCCCGGCGGGATGCTAGCGAGCAGCCTGGTGTGGGTCGACGATCCCGCCGAACCCCGCTGGACCCTGGGGGGCTCCTACCAGGTAGTCCGGCTGATCCGCATGCTCGTCGAGTTCTGGGACCGGGTATCTATCAACGAGCAGGAGAACATGTTCGGCCGGCGCCGCGACAGCGGAGCGCCACTGGACGGTACCCGCGAGTCTGATAAGCCGAACTATGCCGCCGACCCGCACGGTTACATCATCCCGCTGGACTCCCACATCCGGCTCGCTAATCCCCGGACCAGGGCCACGGCCAGCCAGCGACTCGTCCGCCGGTCCTACAATTACGACCTCGGCACCGACGAGAACGGGAACCTGCAGGCGGGGCACATCTTCATCGCCTATCAGCAAGACGTCGCGCGGCAGTTCGAGACCATCCAGAGACGGCTGATCGACGAGCCACTGGTCGACTACGTGCAGCCATTCGGCGGCGGCTACTTCTTCGCGCTGCCGGGCGTGCGGAACGCCAACGACTGGTATGGCGCAAGCCTGCTTACCTAGCCTGAGTTTCCTGGAGCGTTATCAGGATTCCGTCGAATCTTCGCCGTCCGGCGTCACCACCGTCTCGATCGACGAATCGTCCGCTGGCTCCGACGCCCCTATCTCGGCATCCACGGCCCGGCGAACTGCCGTTTCCAATTCCTCCAGGGTGAATTCTGTCATCGGTCCACCTCAGCTACAGATCTTCCAGCGATTCCCGAACAGCAGGTCTTTCGGTATATGCCGGATATGACGCATAATTGAGCGCCTTCGACTGCGTGTTCAGGCGGAACCAGCTCCGCCAATGCGCGAAGTTGCCCTGATGCGGGCTGCTTGCCTTGACGCGCGACTACTCGTCCTGGCCCGGCCTGGCGCGGGAACTGGAGGCCGTACTGCGGCGTTACCGTTTCGGGAGCGAGCCAGATTCCGGTCGCTCGCATATCCCCGACGACCCGGGGTAGCGCCCCAACAGAGCGCACCGCATCCTGGCCGGACCTCCACCCGGCCAGGATGCGCGTGTCTAGCACCCCCGTCTGCCAACGTTCGCTGTTACTGGCTAGCCCTCACCGGCAGCGCGCAGTACCGATGCTCAACCGCGCCGATCTGCCTGCGCCGGGGCGTCGGCTTCATCGTCGTCGTGGTCGCTCTCGTCGTCGTAATCGTCGTCGTAATCGTCGCTGACGTCGTCATAGTCCGCGGCTTCCTCGCCTTGCTGTTGCTCCTCCTCAAGCGCGGTCTCGTGGTCCTTCACCACTTCGCCGTCCTCGATCACGCCCCGCCAGCCCTCGATGTCATCAGGATGTAGCACTGACTGCGTCATCACGTAGCGGCGGAAGTGCTTGAGTTCAAGGCGCACCCGGCGGCCCTGAGCACGCCAGAGGTTGCCGGTATACTCGAATCCGCCCTGCGGGTGATACTCAAGTACCAAGAGGATCCTCGTCAGGTTAGGCCCGATCTCGTGGAAACTGACCGCACCATCTACATGTCCTCGCTGCCCCTTAGAAGTCCAGATGATCCGGTCATCTGGAGCCTGGTGCTTAATAGTCGATTCCCAGCCCCGGTGCGACCACAGGATCTGAACCTTCCACTTGGTTTTCTCATCTGACTCTTGCTCGACGCTCTCGACCTTCTTCATGAAGCTCGGGAAGTCTGTGAACTGGGTCCACTGGTTATAAGCGAGACGGACGGGGACGCCGACATCGATTTCCTCCTCGATGTTGGTGACCTTGAGATTCTGTCCCTGGCCACCATTGCTGTCGCGGCCGTGGCTGACCGCGCCCGAGACCGCCTTCCCCGCGGCCCCCAAGACGACGCGCCCAGCGGATTTCCCATCGCCTTGGGTGCCAGCGCCGGTTATGGCCGAGAGCAGCCCAGACCCGCCTCCGTCGGCATAGTCGAGCAGCCGGCCGACCGACCCCGTCACCTTGTCGCGAATCGTTGCCAGAGCGCGACTCTCGACCGCTTGCACGAGACTTCTCGCCTCGCCCTTGAGCCGGTCGAGCGGTTCGGTCAAGGTAGCCTTCCGTTGGTCCGCCTGAGTCATCGGTCATCCACCTCCGCCCCAGAGTCCCGCATCCGCCGCTCCCGTGGACCTGGCCGCTCCCTAGACCCGGACCGCTCCCGTGGACCTGGCCGCTCCCTAGACCCGGACCGCTCCCGTGGACCTGGCCGCTCCGGTGAGTCGGGCCGCTCCCGTGAGCCGGGTCGTTCCCCACTGGCTGTCCGTTCCCGGTCGTCAGGCTGCTGGTCCTGGTCACGTGAGCCACGGTGATCGGCGTGCGCCTCCTGGGCCCGTCATCCTGGGTCCCGTCATCCTCGCCCTCATCATCGCGATGACCGTCAGCGCCCTCGGGTTCAGCCTGTTGCCCGAGGCCTTGCGTTCGGTCGTGCAGCGAGTTAGCAAGCACGTCGATCCGGCTGTTTATCGCTGCCTTGGCGGCTGCCTTGCCCGCATGAGCGAGGTCGCCTCGTACCGCGTCGGCGACGGACCCGAGTTCAGGCGAGAGCTTGCTCAGGGCATCTGACGAGGCTAGTTGCTTACCACCGAATTTGAGAGCACGGCCTGCGACGCCACCAAATCCTCCGGTGGCGGCGCCGACGGCAGCCGCGACCGCCCATCGCATTTTCCGTTTCCTGCCGAGCAGGTAGCCAGCGCCTACCGCGAGCGGAATCTTCAGGGTACTTTGCATGACTTGTTCGCCCTCTCGACTAGGCATCGATGACCGCGCCTCAGGCGGAGGAATTGTCCCTGCCGCTCCCCCGAAGCGCCTCCGGGCTGGTTACGAGCTACCCCCTAGACCACCGAATACAGCTTCTACAACAATCTCACAGCTCACATCGGCCGCTTGGCGAAGGGGCACCCCAGAGACGCTCGGCATCTGATTAAGGAGATCTCTGCATCTTGCCGGAAATTTCACTCTAGGGAGATTTCTCAATGCTATTCGCCGAAAAATCTCTCCGGAAGCGAAATGCGGGTCGCACGACCTGTCGTGAGCAGGCGGCCGAGTTTAGTGCCCCGTTCACGGGTACGTTAAGTATTTCTATCGTTACAGCCGTAGACCACCTCGGGGAACTTGCCGGACGTTTTCGAGATGCTCAGAACTGGTCATCAGCAAGTCAAGATAGGCCGACTCCAGCCTCGCGGGCGGCTATGGCCCTAAGCGATGGAACCTAGCTGCTCTATCGGTAACCAGAGCGGGGGTGGTCACCATGCCGTCCGACGGCGATGGCAATCGCCGGGTGCGATCCCGGCATGCTGAAAACGGTGCTCTGGGTGCTCACAGCGAGCAGGCGGTGCGGCCTGCCCGGGAAGGACCAGCCTCACAAGGCCGCACGCCGAGCGACAAGCCCGATGTCTACTTGCGCGTGCCCGAGATACATGTTGGCGAGATCTACCTCGATGTCGAAGACTTGGATGCGCATCTATCTCTGCAGGCTAAGCTCGCGAACCTCGTGCAGTTGACGGCCGGGGTTCATGTCCACATCGGCAAGGTCGAGTTGGACATCAAGGATGTCGACGCCCAGGCGGTGCTGAAGGTCCGGCTCGAGAAGCTCTACGACATCCTGGACCGGGCGCTGACGACGGTCGACCGAAATCCTGAGATTCTTCAGGGCTTGCTTAACACGGTCGGGACGGCTGTCGATAGCGTCGGCGAGACAGCGCAGCAGGCACTTCAGCCTGGCGGCGCCGTGAGCAGGGTTGCCGATGAAGTGGGCGAGGTCGGCAAGGAAGCACTCGGCCCTGGCGGCGCCGCGACCGAGGCAGTCGGGTCAGTTGGCGGTACGGCGCAGGAAGCTGTACGCCCTGGTGGTGCGGTAAGCGAAGCCGCAGACGCGGCCGGCCAGGCTGTCAACGGCATTGGCGGCGCCGTATCCGGCACTGCGGAGAGCGTCGGTGAGGGAGTCAGCGACAGCGTGCGCAGCACGGCGCGACAGACCGGTGATGCCGCTCAGAAGGTGCCGAGGCAGGCACATGATGATCCACGTGGCAGGCTGAGCCACCGTCGGCCCGCCAGACCGGCGGCTTCCGGGCGCGGCCGACGCCAGGAGCCTGGTTCAGGCGATGAGAGAGCCGATGCCGAACGGTAGGGCGCGACACCGGCCGCCAGCGCTCGAAGTCGAAGCGGAGGCCCGGGCCGCAAAGCTGCGCTTGCGTCGCGAGCCTGCCGAGGTGCGGGCGTCGGCACAGGGCTTGACCCGCGAGGAGCGTGAGTCCGGGGCGAGACCGACTGCCGTCTCCGGCCCGCCCCGGGGTGACTTACATCGATGTCAGCATCTCGTTCCGGATCGCGGCCTGGCTCGACGACCCCGGCGACTAGCGGCCAGTCCGGGGCTGCCCAGTTCGAGGCCCGGCTTTGTCACATGGCGCGACTCTTTCTGGGTGAGCCAGCCGGGTGGTGCCGTGTCCGGGGAGGGTTCTCGTCCTTACCGTGGAGGGTTTCCGGGTTCCTGGAGGAGCGTTGTCGCATGAAGGAGGGTTGTCGTCGTATAGCCCGGTCAACCCTCCTAGATCGGAAAACCCTCCTGCACGAACCCGAAAACCCTCCTGCGAGAGCAGGCTCACCCCAAAAGAGCCACACCCTTGTGACATTGCTGCGCCTGCCCCGGCGCGGCCCTGACCCGTCGATAGGGCTCACCGGGTGCCGCCCAGCGGACATCTGCCTGCCGCGCAGTCGATGCGCACCTGCTCCGCGAGGTCCAGCTGGTGTATACGGGCAGGCCGGCTAGCTGGTACTTGGCCTGTTCCGCTTGAGGTAGGTCTTCGCGGTCTCCAGGCTGATGCCGAGGTCCCTCGCGGTCGCCTCGAGCGTCCGGCCCGAGGCATACCCCATGAGTACAGCGTGCTCACGCGCGGCAGGCCCGAGTGACCAGGCGCTGACGCCAAGGGCGATCGCGCGCACGGTCAGGCCAAGCGCTGCCAGGCCGTGGTCGCGCGTGAGGTAGCCGTGCGCCCCGGCGGCCAGGGTCCTGGCAACGGCCTCAAGCTCCGACGAGCCGTCGATCACCAGCACCCGGTAACCGGCGTCAAGCAACCGCCTGGCGTTGAGGCGGTATCAGGCTCGGCCCGCAGCGACGCATCGAGCAGCACCACGGCGCACGCTCGCTGTTCCGCGCGCAGCAGCTCATCAACGGTTGCGGTGACAGCTACGAGCTGAATGTCCTGCAGCTTGGCTGCCCACGCCCGCAGGCTGTCGGCAAGGATCAGGTTGTCCAGCACTGCGGCGACCTTGATCTCAGGGCTCAACGTGACCTCACTACGCAGCCGAACCTGGTTACGGACCTCATTCGACACGAATCTGAGCGTCACCTGGTTCAAGTCCGCGGACATGCCTGACCCGTCACTGCGCGCCAAGTCGCTCGCCAACGGCTCGGAAGCCAGCGCGGGCGGCGGCCACGGCTCGTTCGACGTCGGACTCGGTGTGCGCGGCCGACACGAACCAGTTGTGCCGAGGATGGAAGATCACGCCGTGGTTGACCGCCTCGGCGCAGAACGCCTGAGCCCGCGCGAAATTTTCATCCCCGGTGAATGAGAGATTCGGCATCTGCACGGGTCCGGTCTGGCTGATGAGCACGCCTGCCTCGGCCGCTTCGCGGTCCAGCCCCTCGCGCAGGAGGGTGCCCATCGTGACCATCGTCTCAATCGCGCCCTCCTCACGGACGGCGGTGAGAGTTGCCACGCAGGCTGCCATCGGGACGGCCTGGTACCAGAACGAGCCCGTCACGAAGATCTGGGAGGCCGCGTCCGCGTACCGGCGCGTGCCCAGAGTCGCGGCCAGCGGGTAGCCGTTGGCTATGGCTTTGCTCCACGCGCTCAGGTCCGGCGTTACGCCGATCGGCTCCCAGCTGCCGCCATCGTTCAGCCGGAACCCGCCTCTGACCTCGTCCATGATCAGGGCGGCACCGATCCGGTCGCACAGCGACCGGAGCCCGCGGGCGAACTCGATGTCGATCAGTTCCTGGTCGGAGCCCGCGTCGTGCCGGTACGGCGAGACGATGATGCCGGCCACGTCCTCGCCGACGTCGGCGACCGCCTTTTCCGCGCTGTTCAGGTCATTGAACGTGTAGTAGCGCAAGTTGGCCCGGTCCTCGGCGGTAACGCCGGCGTCGCGGGTGGTGAACCAGGGCGAGCCGCCGTGGTAGGCGCCCTTGGCCGCCAGTACCACCGGCCGCCCGGTCGCCGCCCGTGCCACCATCAGCGCGATAGTGGTGGCGTCGGTGCCGTTCTTGGCGAACATCGCCCAGTCGGCGTGCGCGACTCTGGCGGTGAGTACTTCGGCCGCCTCGACCATGGCCGCGCCTGGTCCGGACATGGTGTCGCCCTTGGCGAGTTGCGCTGCCACGGCCGCCTCCACCGCGCGGTGCTTGTGCCCGAGCAGCACTGGCCCGAAGCTGCACATGAAGTCCACGTACTCGTTGCCGTCGACATCCCAGACGTGCGCGCCAACAGCCCGGTCATAGAACTGCGGGTATTCGGGGGGCAGGGCGTTAGCGCTGAGGTGGCCGTACATCCCGCCAGGAATGACTGCCCGGGCTCGCTCGCGCAGGGCGGCATCCGCGGCGCGGCGGCGGGGCTGCCTGATTACCTCGGTCATGACGGCGATCTCCTGGTGCATCGTGCAATGGTGTTCGCTGATCTGGGAGATCAATTGTGCCTGACCAGCGCCCCGCTTAATGTACCCGGCGGCAATGGCAGGCTGCCGAAGACGCGCAAATTCAGAACACCGTGAGCAGCAGCGGCGGCTACCAGCGCGGCGCGGTGCTGACGCACGCGGCGGCCTACGGGCCCGGTCAGCCTGGCGAGGTTTCCTGTGGGCTCCCGCACGTTCACCTCCAGTTCGTAACCAGCCGTTTCGGCGAGCGCTAGCCAGCGGGCGAACTGTCTACCACCTATCTCACCGGCACCCTGACCGCGCTGCTGACGGCGCTCGCGGTCCGGCGCAGGCCGCCAACTGGCGGCGTGATGCGACAACACTGCTCGCGCTGGTCATCGGCGCGGCGCTTGGCGCACTGACCGCCACCGGCGATCCGAGTTGGCTTCCGATCGTGATCCTGACCCCGCTCGCGGTCGTCACGGCAGCGTCAGTCACGATCGTCAGGTCTTAGCAACCCGTTCGCTGTCGCTTCTCACCGAGTCCGCTCTCGGCGAGCTTGGCCAGTTCCGCCGTCACCGAGGTGGTGTCAGCTGCCCCGATCTTCCGGTAGATGCTTTCCCGGCATCAGGCGCTTACTCGCGAAACCCGCCGTTGTCACATTGGCGGCGCAGCAGCGCCAACCCGGGGCTTGGCCAGCGCGTTCTGATCTATTGCATGAACCGTTACGAAAGCGTCGTTGATGCCGAGGTCAGAGCCAATCTAAGATCGTCGGAGTGCCAGTAAGTACGCTTTTGGGAGGAATGATGGTAGAAGTGACCCGCCGCCAGGTCTTCGGCGGAGCCGCCGCTTTAGGCGGCTCGGTGCTCCTGGCCCGCGGGCACAGGCCAGCCCTGGCCTCACCGCGCGCCGCCGCCGCACCCCTTGCGGCTAGCGGACCGGCCTATCTGCTCGGCTCGGTTACGTCCAGCGCGGTCGCCAGCACGGCGACGTTCACCGTCAGCCACAGCGCCGCGGCGGGTGACACCATAGTCCTTGCCGCGAACACCAACGGCTCGGACAAGGTGTCAGGGGTCGCTGACTCTCAGGGCAATACCTGGACGAAGGTCACGGCCTCCGAGAGCACAGTGACCTTCGACACCTTGTTCTTCACATCCAAGCTGACCAAAGCGCTGACAGCGGCCACCGATACGGTGACAGTGACCTATTCGCAGTCCGGCAGTTTCTCCAAGTACGCCATCGGAATGGGCGTACCCGGGGCCGCGGGAGTGGATCTCGCGGTTGGCGCCGGCGGAGCATCGGGCACCTCGTCAGCTACGCTGACCGGTGCGCTGGCCCAGCCCACCGAGATCGTGTTCGCCGCCGCAGCGGTTTCGAACAGCGGCGGCCAGCCGTCCTGGTCGAGTCCGATGACCGACTCCGGGGCGGGTGCCCTGCATGCGGGCACCGACAACTGGTTCACTCTCGGCTACGACGTGGTCTCGTCCAAGCAGGCGGTCACCGCTGGCGTGACCTGGCCGACATCCACGAAGTGGAATACGAGCATCATCTCCGTGAAGCTCGGTACCGACGGCTTTGTCGGCGCGAACATCTCATCGGCCTCGTTCGCTGGCATGACGACCGCGCAGGCCGTTACCAGCTGGATCGCTATTTCCGGCCGCCCCCTGGACGTGCGCCGCGTCTACTTCACCCCGGGTGTCATACCTTCGGCGATCACCAGCGACCTGCAGGCCGACGCGACAGCGGGCCGCAAGGTCGCCGTGTCGCTCAAGCCAGCCATTGACGGCTCGGACGTGGCCGCGCTGAACGCGTTCCTGCTCTCATGCAAGAACGCGGGCCTGATCGCCGACGTCTGCCTCTATCACGAGCCCTTCTCCGAGGGCCTGACAGCCGCTCAGTACAAGGGAGTCGTCAGCGCCTACGGGCCGACAGTGCGGACATATTACCCGTACCTGTACTGCGGCTCCTCAGGCAGCAGCGCAGCCACCGCCGCCTATGCGAGCTACTACGTGTCAGGGGCGTTTCAGAAGGCCGCGATCGACTTCTACTGCCCGACCTACGACAACGGCTTCAGGATCGACCAGTACTCGGTGGTAACCGACGCGGACGACCTGCCCTTCGGGCTGTGGGAGTTCAATTCATCCACCGACCCGACCCATGGCCAGACCCAGGCGCAGGCGATCACCTTCTTCAGCTACGTCCAGTCCTTCTACAACGACCGGGCAGCAAGCGGCCAGGCCAATGCGGACCTCTGCCTGTTCTTCGACCAGGGAAGCGGCGCGGACAACAGCCCGATCACCTCGTCGTCGGACTACCGGGTGCCGTTGTATCAGGCGGTGTTCGACGCGCTGGACACCTGAAAAGTTCGTGGGCACGCACCGGTGGGGGAAGTCAGGAGATGCTGGCTGCCGTCTTAGCGAGTAGCCAGGTACGGACCGGTGCCGTCTGGAAAGCGTGCAGCGGTGTCGCGACCCCGCCCGGGGCGCCTGCCGCGTCTCGCGATGGTCAACCATTGCCTCCCCTCAGGCGTCCTACATGGAAGCGATCCGCCGGGTGACCGGGGAACATCCGTCGGCATGGAGCCAGCGGGGGAAGCAGGCACGATGACAGGTCGTAATTTGCCCGTGGGCTTAGTGAGCGGGTTGCCGGCTGGGAACCGTCGCTTTATCCGGGGGGCGGGGCGTGGCTGAGTCTTTGCAGGATCACTGCCGCCGGGTGGCCGGCGCGATGGCCGAGGGCCGGGTGATCCCCTTTCTGGGCGCCGGGGTCCATCTCGGCGCCCGACCGCCGACAGCGGGCTGGCTTCATGGCGCCTACCTGCCCAGCGCGGGCGAGCTAGCCCAGTATCTCGCCGGGAAGTTCGGCTATCCGCAGGACGAGGCGCCTGACCTTGTGCGCGTCTCGGAGTACGCCTCGGTCATGAACGGGTCGGGGCCGTTGTATGAGGAGTTGCACCGGGTGTTCGACGCGGACTACCCGATTGGCAGGCTGCAGCGTTTCCTCGCCGGGCTTCCCGGGAGGCTTGAGCCGCCCGGCCAGCCGCGCAGCCGGTGCCAGCTGATCATCACGACGAATTACGACGACGGGCTCGAGCGGGCGTTCCGCGAGTCAGGCGAGCCGTTCGACCTTGTGTGTTACATCGCCGAGGGAGCCGACCGGGGCAAATTCGTGCACTGTGCGGCTGACGGGAAACGCACCGTGATCGACATCCCTAACGAGTACGCGCAGCTCAGAGCGGGCCAGCAGACCGTGATCCTGAAGGTCCACGGTGCCGTCAATCGTGCGGATTCCGGATTCGAGCGGGACAGCTACGTCATCACTGAGGACCATTACATCGACTACCTGACGCGCACCGAGGTCGGCAACCTGCTGCCGGTCATGCTGGCTAGCCAGATGCGGCGCAGTCATTTCCTTTTCCTCGGTTACAGCATGCGTGACTGGAACCTGCGGGTAATCCTCCACCGGATCTGGGGCGAGCAGACGCTGAGGTACAACTCGTGGGCGATTCAGCGCGATCCTGACACCCTTGATCGTGAGTTCTGGAAGCGGCGTGGCGTCGATGTTTACGATGTGCCGCTGGAGGAGTACGTCGTGGCGCTTGAGGCCGCGATGAACGAGTTGCAGAACGCGGCCACCCGCCCATGAGGACGCCAGCCCTTCCGGTGACCGGCCAGATCGCCTCTCCCTATAAAGGCCTCGATCATTACCAGGAGCGGGACGCGCCTTTCTTCTTCGGCAGGCAGGACGCGAGCAACCTGGTCTTCGCCAATCTCATCGCAGCCAAGCTGACACTGCTGTACGGCGCGAGCGGCGTCGGGAAGACCTCGCTCCTGCACGCAGGCGTGATACCGCGACTGCGGGAGGCACCCGACCTCGCGGTCGTGGTCTTCCGCTCCTGGAGCGGCAACCCGGCAGCGGACCTGACCGCGGCGATCCGAAATGCCGCGTTACTTGCGCCCCCGGCCCGTGAGCACTCGCTCGCCGAGACTCTCCGAGCGGCCACGGTGCGGCTCGGACGCGACCTCGTCGTCATCCTCGACCAGTTCGAGGAGTACTTCGTCTACCACCCCAGGGAGCGGGGCAGCAGGACATTCGCAGCGGAGTTTCCCCAGGCTGTGCGCGAGGCAGGACTTCGCGTCTCCTTCCTCATCTCGATCCGCGAGGACGCGCTTGCCCGGCTCGACCGTTTCAAGGGCCGGATCCCTGGCCTGTTCGGCAACTACCTGCGGGTGGACAGCCTGGACCGGCAGGCAGGCCGCGACGCCATAGTGCGGCCGATCGAGGAGTACAGGCACCTCGCGGCCGAAGGGGCGCCCACGGCGATCGAACCGGAACTTGTCGAGGCGGTCCTCGACCAGGTCCGGGTCGGCAATGTGCAGCTCGGCGACGCCGGAACCGGCGTGATCGACGACACCCGCGAGTCACCTGGCGGGGCCATCGAGGCGCCATACCTGCAGCTCGTGCTGATCCGCCTGTGGGAGGAGGAAAGCGCCGCAGGCTCACACGTGCTGCGCCTTGAGACGCTCGAACGACTCGGCGGAGCTGAGCGGATCATCCCGGCGCACCTCGAATCAGCCATGGCGAGGCTTCCGCGTCAACAGCGCAATCTGGCCGCGCGCGTCCTCCGCTTCCTCGTCACGCCATCCGGGACGAAGATCGCCCACCGCCCCTCCGACCTTGCCGCTTATGCCAATATCGGAGTGGACAAGGTCACGCCGCTGCTTGACAGTCTCGGCGGGCAGCAAGCACGCATCCTGCGCAGCGTCAGTGACGGCAAATACGAGATCTATCATGATGTCCTCGCAGCAGCGATCCTGGACTGGACCTCGCGCCGGTTCCGGGCCATCAGGGCGGCCAGGCTGCGCTGGTGGATCGGCCTGGCCTGCCTGTCGACGATTATCGTGATCGGCAGCTTCGTTGGCACAGGTCTCTTCGCATCGAACAACGTCCTGGGAGACGTGCTGGTCAGCCTAGGTACGGTGAGCGCTGCAGGAGGGCTGGGATCCTTGCTATTCGGCCTCGGAGTCCGCCGGGGCCGCACCCACCCTTAGAGTTCGCAAATTGCCCGATCGAGTGCACCTGATTTTGATACCGATGGCCTCGGCGATGCGGGCGAGGCCGCCCGGGTCGCTGGTCACGATGGCGGCCTGGTAGCGAGCGGCCGTGGCGATGACGATGGCATCGACGACGTCTCGGGTCCCGGATGCGGCACACGCTACGCCAGCGGCCCTGCCAGTAGCTTCGTCGTCGGGCACGATGTCGCAGCCCTTGAGGACGCGAGAGATGCGGTGCTGGGGTCCGCCGCGCCAGGCTTGCGCGAGGACTACGACCGGGACGAGAGGCCTGATGCGACGAGTAGGTGCGGGTCGAGCAGGGTAATCACCTGGTCGGGGGCCTCGACATGGGCGTTGTGGCCGAGGCCGGGCAGAGTCAGGGCCGGGACACCCAGGCGGGCCAGTTGCTCAACGGAGTTCATCGGGTCGTGCTCGCCCCGAGCGAGCGTCACCGGCGCCTGCGACAGTGCGAGCAACTGCCGCATGTCGGGTGCCCCGACCGCGAATGCCGCCGGGTCCATGGCCAGCCGCCACTGCCCGTCGCGCTCGCGGAGTCCGGCATCCACGGCCGGATCGTCGGCGGGCAGGAGACCGGCCAGGCCGCTGACCCGCAGGTAGCGTGCGGCGGCATCGTCTCGCGAGGTGAAAAGGGCCGGTGGGCGGCTGGCGAAGGCCATCGCCCGGTCCAGGTCCTCATCGGTCCAGTCGGTCTTGATGCCGAGTCCGATGACTGCCTGCACCGGCAGGCCGTGCTTGCGGTCGGCCATGGCCAGTCCAACGACGCCGCCCAGCGAGTGGCCGAGCACGACGATGCCGCTACTCGGCGGCATGACGCCTACGACGGCTGCGGCCAATCCGTCAAAGGTATAGGCGGTCAGCGGGGGCGAACCGCCGTGACCTGGCAGGTCAGGCGCCAGCCAGCGGCCTGGCCACCGCTGGGCGAGCAAAGGCCGCCACCCGGCCCAGACATCACCGCTGGCCCCGAGGCCGTGCAGCAGCAGCAGGAGCGGCTCGCCGCTACCGCCCTGGAGAACCCGCAGCCCCGTGTCCATAGTCGCAGTCTGCCACCGCCCGCAGGCCAGGGTCAGTCCGCCGCCGCCGGGCGGGAACCGTGCCCGGGCAGGCCCACCGCGCACATATAGCCTCAAACGGACTGCCGCTAGAACTTGGGCGTTACGCTCGAAGGCATCCGCCAGCGGCTCGGTGCTCGCCGACGCCGCCGCAGCCGCAGCCGACAAGACCCACCTTTAACTAAGACCCACCTTTAAGGCGAAAGGGCAATGCTGGAAGAACTTTTACGAGCCCTCCGCGCCCGGCTTGACAGAATCGCCCATACCCGCGACCTGAGCCTGGCGCTGGAGCCGGGCGCCCTTGAGACCGCGCTCCGGCTGACCGATGCGCTGCTCGAGCACGTGACCGAGAACCCCGCGGGCGACGACTATCCAGCAGACGACCATGCGGCCGAGGGCTGGCGCATGATCGGCGAGCTGCATATGTACCGCTTCGTCGAATTGCCGCAGGACGAGCGCGACGACGACTTCGAAGCTGGCATCAGCGCGTACACCAGGTATTTCTTCGCCGGCCACGAGATACCCGCCTACCTGCAGGCCTCGGTCGCCGACCATGCTGTCGGCGAGGCTGGCCAACTGGCCGAGCAGGCGATGCAGGCAGCTGATCCCGAGGTCATGACCAGCACCGTCAACCTGTGGCGGCGCATCCTGACGATTACGCCCGCCGACGATCCCGACCGGCCCGGTCGGCTGCACTTGCTGAGCACGTCGCTGCGCAGCCGGTTCATGCTGGCGGGCGAGTTCACCGACCTGGAAGAAGCGGTCATCTTCAGCCGCCAGGCGGTGGAGACGGCGCTTCCTGACGACAGCTACCGGGCCGTGTATTCCTCCGCGCTCAGCGAGGTGCTGCGCATCAGGTTCACTCAGTTCGGCGACGGCCAGGACCTGGCTGAGGCGATCACGTACGGCCGGCAGGCCATACCGGCGATCCCGGACGGCGATCCGGCTCGTGCTAATCAGCTGACCATCCTGGGGCTCGCGTTGCGCGAGCGGGCCGAGCGGACCGGCGCTCTGACCGACATCGAGGAAGCCGTCGACGTCTGCCGCGAAGCGGTCGCCGCGGTACTCGACGACGACCCCGACCGGCCCCTCTACCTGTCCAATCTCGGCATCACGCTGCATACCAGATTCGACTGCACCGGCAATCTGGCCGACCTGCGACTCGAGATCGACGTCTTGCGGTCCGCTGTCGAGGCGGCCGAGGCAACCGCGGCGGCCGCAGCGCCGGGCGGTCCCGGCGCGGCGATGTACCTGTCCAATCTCAGCAACGCCCTGCGCGCGAGCTACTTCCAGACCGCTGATCCGGCGGATCTCGAGGAGGCGATCGGGGCCGGGCGGCGGTCCTGGGCAGCCGCTGACCCTGCCGATCCGAACAGGGCGGTGTACGCGTCGAACCTGAGCGTCGCGCTGCAGAGCAGGCACGAGCTGACCCGCCAGCAATCGGACCTGGAAGAGAGCATCGACGTGCTGCGGCTCACGGCGGCCGGGCTCCCTCACGAGCATGCGCATCAGGTCATGCTCGGTGTCAACTTGAGCAACGCGCTCAACGTCCGCTACGACCGCACGGGTGATCAGGCGGATCTGGACGGTGCCATCGCAGCGGCCAGGCAGGCTATTGACCAGGCCGGGCCGAGCCATCCGCATCGCGCCAAGGGCCTGACCAACCTGGGCGCCGCCTTGCAGGCGCGGTACGCCAGCGGCGGGGACCTGGCCGACCTAGCCGACCTGGACGAGGCGATCGGCGTCGGCCGCGCGGCCGCCGCCGCGATCAGCGAGGACTCCTCCGATCTGCCTGTCTGCGTCGCCAGCCTCAGCAGGGTGCTGCTCTTCCGGTTCAACCGGATCGGCGACCGGGCCGACGCCGACGAAGCTGTCGCCTTCGCCCGCCAAGCTGCCCGCCTCACCAGGGAAGGTCACCCGGACCGCCCCGAGTACCTCTACTGCCTGGCCGAGGCGCTGCGCGCCCGGTTCGAGCGGTTCGGCGCCGAGGCCGACCTCGACGAGGCCGTCGGCGCCGCCCGGCAGGCGGCGGAAACCTCGCGCAACGACCCGAATGCGGGCGCCTATCTCGCGAGCCTGAGCGCTGCCCTCGATCTCCAGTCCGTTCCGGCCCCGACCGGAAGATCAGATCTCGAGGCGCGGCTTGACACGCTCTTCGACCGCATCGCCGACTCCCGCGACGTGTCGCTGGCCCTCGCTCCGTGGGTCCTCGAGGCAGCCGACCGGCTCACCGGGCTGCTCCGCGCCGCCGCCCCCGCCAGCCAGGCCAGCGCAGGCCAGCCGGGCCCGGCAGAGGATCGCCGCGCTGTCAACGCCTGGTTCCTGCTCGGGATGATCTACTGGTGCCGTTTCCTGGCCCTGCCAGAAGACGACGAGACAGAGGACCGGACGCTGGACGCCGCGGCCGAGGCGTTCGTGCCCTGCCTGCTTGGCGGTCACGAGGCGATCCCCGAGCGGATCATCCCGATGGTCGCGAGCGCGGCGGGCGATCGCATGCTGGCGATGATGCGGCGCGCGGACACCTCTGGTGACCTTGGCCAGGTGTCGGCAGCCGTCGAGATGTGCAGGCGCGTGCTCGCCGCCTTCGCGCCTGATGATCCATCCCACGCGCTGGCGCTGTCCAACCTCGGCATCGCCTTGCGATCCAGATTCGAGCTCACTGGCGAGGCCGCCACGTTGGATGAGGCGATCGCGGTAGCGCGCCAGGCGGTCGCGGAGGCCACCGAGGACGATCCGGACCTTGCCATGTACCTGTCCAATCTCGGCGCCGCCCTGCTGACCCTCCACCGGCAGACCGGGGCGGCTCCCGTCGCGCGAGAGGCGACCGCGATCGCGCGGCGGGCCGTCGGCCTGGCCGACCCAGCCGACCCGAACCTCGCCGGGTACCAGGCCAACCTCGGCTACGCGCTCTGGACTACATCGGTGCTGCAAGGCGATCTCGCCGATCTCAACGAGGCCATCGAGTTCGGGCGCCGCCTGGCCGAGGCAGCGGCCGCAAGCGGCCAGAGCGCGGGGCAGGAACTGGCCAACCTCAGCGCATCGCTGCTGTCCAGGTACACCCTCACGGGCGAACTAGCCGACCTGAACGAAGGTATCCGCGTCGGCAGTTCGGCGATCGAAGCGATCGAGACGACCGAGACGACCGAGACGACCAAGGCCGGGCACGCCACCCGCGGGACCTACCTGTCGAATCTCGGCAACGCCCTGCAGTTGAGGTTCAGCCGGCTGGGCGACGAGGCCGATCTCACCCATTCCCTGACGGTACTTCGCGAGGCGGTCGCGGCGACCGTGCCGGGGCAGCCTGACCGCGGCCAGCCCCTGCTGAATCTCAGCGCGGCCCTTCAGCTCAGCTATCTGCGGTCAGGATCACGTGCTCACCTGGACGAGGCCGTCGCCACCGCGGGGGAAGCGGTGCGAGCTACCGCCGCCGATCATGTCAGCTTCGGCAGTTGCCTGAGCACGCTCGCGAACGCGCTGCGCATGAAGTTCGAGAGCGGCGGCGATCCAGCCGTGCTTGACGAAGCCGTCAACGCGATCCGCGGGGCCGCTGCCTCCACTTCCGGCGTGACTGGCCACCGCGAGTACCTGGTCATCTTGAGCGCCATCATGCAAGCCAAGTTCGGCGAGAGCGGCGAACTCGCCTATGTCGACGAAGCCATCGCCGCCGCGCGGGAAATGATCGCGGCCACCGAGAACGGCGACCTGCTCAGGCCCGCGGCCCTCACCAGCCTGAGCAACGCGCACAGGGCCAGGTTCGACCTCAGCCGCGAGCTCGCTGACCTCGACGAGGCCATCTCCGCCGCACGCCACGCGATCGACGTCACCGCGGTGAACGACCCTGTCCGCGGCCTCTATCTCAGCAATCTGTCCAGCGCGCTGCAACGGCGATTCGACCGCACCGGCCAGCCCGGTGATGCCGACGAAGGCGTCAGGGCCGCCCGCGCGGCGGTTGGCGCCGCCCCTGCCGGTGACCCCAACCGGGCCATGTACCTGTCCAATCTCGGCATCGCGCTGCGCGCCAGGTTCGAGCGGACCGGCAGCCAGGAAGACCTTGACGAAGCGATCGCCGCGGGCCGCCAGGCAGTCAATGCCGTTCCTGACGGTCACCCCCAGCTGGTCATGATCTCGTCCAACCTCGCCGGATCCCTGACCGCGCACGCGGCACTGACCGGCGACTTCGCCGAACTAGACGAGTCCGTCGACCTCGGCCGGCGATCGGTGCGAGCCCGCCAGCCAGGTCATCCCGGCCAGCCCCAGTGCCTGGCCACGCTAGCCAGCGCGCTCGAAGACCGTTTCGACCGCACCGGGGACCTGGCCGACCTGGCCGAGGCTGAGGAATCGGCCCGCCAGGCCATCGCCGCTACTCCGCGTGGCCACTACGACCGGCCACGCTACCTGTCGGCTCTGGCCGGCGTCCTGGAGAGCCGGTTCGACCGGAGCAGCGTACTGACCTGCCTCGACGAGGCCATTACGGTCCTGCGCGAGGCCGTGGCGACCGCGCCGGCCGACAACGCCGAGGCCGGCCTGTACCTGTCCAATCTGGGCAACGCACTCGGCGTCAGGTTCGGGCATGCCGAAGACCCGGCCGACCTCGACGAGGCTATCGCCGCGAACCGGCAGGCGCTGCGCTCGGCGCCGGATGGCTCCGCGTTCCGTCCCGGGTACCTGGCTAGCCTCGGCGACTGGCTCAACTCCCGGTTCGACCGGGACGGCACGGCTCACGACCTGGACGAAGCCATCACGGTCCTGAACAGGGCCGTCGAGGCCACGACCGCCGACCGTCCCCAGTTCGCGCCGAGCCTGCGCAGGCTCGCCGACGCCCTGCACAACCGGTTCAAGCTAGCTGGCGCGGCGGCGGACGAGACCGAGGCAGTCGCTGCCTACCTGCGGGTCACGACGGCAGAGCTAGCTCCCCCGCAGGTCAGGATCAGCGCCGCCAGGGTCGTGGCCGACCTGCTCGCCGAAACAGCTCCGGGCAGGGCCGCCGACGTGCTCGAGACCGCCGTCCGCCTCCTGCCCCAGCTCGCGCCCCGCCAGCTCAGCCGGTCCGACCAGCAGCACAGGCTCGGCCAGTTCAGGTTCCTCGCCAGCAACGCCGCGGCGCTCGCGCTGAGCGCGGGCGGTGCGGGCGCCGAAGAACGGGCCATCGGGCTGCTGGAGCTTGGCCGCGCCATCTTGCACAGCCAGGCGCTCGACACGCGTGGTGATCTCACCGAGCTCCGGGCCAGGGCGCCGCGCCTGGCCGCCCGGTTCTCGCAGTTGCGTGACCTGCTCGACCCGCCCGACAGCGATCGCCCCGTTTCCATGATCGCGGGCGGCGCGCCAGGATCGCGCGGCCGGATCACCGCCGACCGGCACGGTCTCGCCTCGGAATTCGGCTCGCTGCTCGCTGAGATCAGGAGGCTCACGGGATTCGAGACGTTCCTGCTCCCCGCCAGCGCGGCCCAGCTCAGGCACCAGGCTCAGGCCGGCGCGATCGCCGTGATCAACATCAGCCGCTTCCGCTGCGACGCCATCTTGGTCACCCGCACGGGCTTCACGCACGTCCCGCTGCCTGACGTGGCCATCCTGCCGCTGGCCGAGAAGGCCGTCGTCTTCGAGCACGCGCTCACGATCGTGGCCCACCCGCGGGCCAGTGCCGGGCAGAGGGCCGATGCCCAGGAGACGCTGAGCGAGATCCTGGAGTGGCTGTGGGACACCATCGCTGAACCGGTGCTCAGGTCCCTCGGTCACGAACAGCCGATCGGCCAGGCAGCCGACGGTCCCAGAGTGTGGTGGGTGCCCGGCGGGATCATGAGCAGGCTGCCGCTGCACGCCGCCGGCTACCACCGCCAGGATGGCCATCGCACGGTCATGGACCGGGTCATCTCCTCCTACACCCCTACGGTGCGCGCCCTAGCCCACGCACGCAGTCAGGCGAGCAGCGCGCCGCCCAGGAGAAGCCTGATCGTGGCAATGCCGACCACGCCAGGCGACGTAACCCCGCTGCCGAACGCGGAGCGTGAAGCGACGCTGCTGCGGGCACTCCTGCCTGAGCCCACTGTCCTGATCGAGGCCCCGGGCACCGAGGCCCCTAGCCAGGAGGAGCGCAGGCCTACTAAGGCCAACGTCCTGACCCACCTGGTCGGCAGCGGCATCGCGCACTTCGCCTGCCACGCCGCCAGCGATCCCGACGACCCGTCGAGCAGCCTGCTCGTCCTGCACGACCATGAACGGCAGCCGCTCACGGTCACCAGCCTGACCCAGGTCAGGCTCGGGCAGGCTCAACTGGCCTACCTGTCGGCGTGCCAGACCTCAAGGAACGCCTCGCTCGACCTGTCCGACGAGCTCATCCACCTGACGTCCGGCTTCCAGCTAGCTGGCTATCCGCACGTCGTCGGGACGCTCTGGGAGATCAACGACGGCATCGCCGCCGAGATCGCGAACGACTTCTACCAGCGCCTCAAGACGCGGCCGGGGCACTTCGACGCCACGGCCAGCGCGCGAGCACTTCATCAGATCATCCGCGTCCTGCGTGACAGGCTTCCGGGCAGGCCATCGATCTGGGCCGCCTATGTCCATTCAGGCGCATGACTCACGGGCGGCCATAGATGGATGACACGGCGTCTACTGTGCAGCAGGTCGTCCTGCTCATCCTCTTCGTGCTGCCGGGAGTCAGCTACCAGTTCATGCGGGAGCGGATGCGCGGGCCAGTTCCCAGCGAGCAGGACCTCAGCGAGCGCGTGCTCCGCGCGCTGACGGCCAGCATCGCCCTGGACGCTCTCTACCTGATCGTCGCGGGTCCGCAACTCGTGCACCTGATCAAGCCAGCAGGCGGTCACTGGTTCTCCGCAGCGACGGCGCATCCCCGTCCCGTGGCGGCGCTGGCGCTCGGCCTGTTCATCGCCATTCCGGCCGGCGCGGCCTGGATCGTCGGGATAGTCACGCGACGCCGCCAGCCGTCCAGGCTCGACCCGGCCCCCACGGCCTGGGACAGCGCCTTCCGTGACCGGCCGGCCAGTTTCGTCCGCGCCCGGATGAAAAGCGGCGCCTGGGTGGGCGGCTGGTATGGCAGGCGATCGCGGGCGTCAGGGTTTCCGAGTGCCGCCGATCTTTACCTGGAAACGGCCTACGAGATGACAAGCGACGGCACCTTCGGAGCGAAAGTCCAGTCCACCGCCGGCCTTTACCTCAGCATGAGCGAAGTAGAAATCCTGGAATTCCTCGAGGCCCCTCATACTGTAGAGGCGGCGGAACTGGGCTCAGCCGAGGAAGGGGAGCGAGATGACGCAGGAGCGACAGTTTGATTTCGAGTGGGTCGAGGAGCTAGCAGAAAGCGCGGGCACTCGCAGCTACCGGCCGGTCTCCGGGCCGGACGAGCCCGCCGACCCGCCGCGCGGCCGGGCGTCGGCCTCCCCGCCCGACGACCAGGCCCATCACCCCGAAGCCACAGCCGAGCCGGCAGCCACGAGCGGGAACGACGACTAAAGCTACGAGTTCGGCCACCGGCCGGCTTGACGCTCGCGTCGGTCACCCCAGAGCTTTATTTCAAACCTAGGGTCGGAAAAATTGCGGCGGGCGAGCTGCCATTCTAGGCCGGGCAGCCCAGGGCTCGTCACGGCGATTCCAGCCGCCTATTACGGTCGGCTAGCGAAGGGGGCGGCATTCTGAGGGACAATGCGGGCGTGGCTGTCGGGATCGACGCCGGGCGGATCGAGTACTCGCGCTAGGGCCGTGCGGCAGGGCGCCGTGCTGTTCGAGGGCCGTGGCGGCGCCGGGAACCCGGTCGCGGCCGACGGCCAGACGCTGCGAGCCAGTTACGCCGCCGCGCTCGCCGGATGCCCGGCCGCTGACCGGGTGGTCGCCAGCGTCTCCGGCACCCGCGATCAGGAGCGCCGTCAGGCCGTGCGGCTGCTCATCGCCGAACTGCTGCCAGGCGCCGAGATCGTGGTCGTGCCTGACTACGTCGGCGCGGTCGAAGCGTCGCCGGCGGGCGCCGACGTCACCGTCATCTGCGGCACGGGTTCGCTGGTCTGCGGGCGGCTGGCGGATGGCGAGCTCGCGATCAGCGGAGGTCGCGGCTGGATCCTGGGTGACCACGGCTCGGCTGCTCGTCTCGGCCGGGCCGCCCTCGAGTGGTACTGCGACGACCCGGCTGGCGGGGCGGGCTCGTTCGCGGCCGACGTGGCCGGCCTATTCGGCAGCGCCGACTGGCGCCCGATCGTGGCGGGGGTCCACTCGGCCGCCAGCCCGGCCGCGCACCTGGCCCGCGCGGCCCCGCTGCTGACTGCGGCCGCGGAGACCGGGGCCGCGTGGGCAACGGAGCGGCTCAACGCCGAGCTGTCCGCGCTCGCCGCGACCGCGATGCGCCACATCGGGCGGTTCGTGGGCCGGCCAGGGATCGTCCGGGTGACGCTGACCGGGGGCGTCTGGTCAAGCCCGGCGGCCGTGTCTTGTTTCGGAGCGGCGCTGAACCGCCTCGGCCCGCCGCAGGTCGTGACAGCGAAAGCCGCGCACACCCCCCTAGACGCGGCCGTGAGGCTCGCCGCGGCGGGTTACTCCGCTGCTTTCTTGGCCCGGCTGGGGGCTACGCGCGGCGGCTCGTCTGGCTGCTTCGGGTAGACCGGCGGCCACGGCGCATCGAGCAGGCCGCTTGCCCGGTCCTTGGCGTTCATCTCAAGCAAGGGCTCAAGCGACTGCGGCGCGTCGTTCATGCCGAGCCACGGATCGCCAACCGCCTCGAGCCGGGCAGGAAGCGAGGCGACCGTGAAGTGATCAGGGTGCACCTCGTCAAGCTCCGCCCAGGCGACCGGCGTGGATACTTGCGCGTCCGGCCGGGCCCTGACCGACCAGGCGCCGAAGACTGTTTTGTGGGGAGCGTTCTGGTTGTAGTCGACGAACACTCTCGTGCCTCGCTCCTCCTTCCACCACGCCGCCGTGATCAGGTCGGGCCGTCGCCGCTCCAGCTCGCGGGCGATCGCCACCGCGCCGAGGCGCACCTGGTAGGAATCCCAGCGCGGCTCGAGCCGCACGTAGACGTGCAGTCCCCTGTTGCCCGTCGTCTTCGGGTAGCCGGTGATGCCCAGCTCGCCGAATAGGGTCTCCAGTTCCCTGGCCGCCTGCCTGATCTGCGTGAAGTCGACCCCGGGCGTCGGGTCGAGGTCGATCCGCAGTTCGTCGGCGTGCTCGGGATGGTCCGCCAGGTACGGCCAGACGTGGAAGCCCAGGCAGCCGAGGTTCACCGCCCACAGGACATGATCCAGGTCGGCCGCGACCAGGGCTTGCGAGGTTGTGCCGTTGGGTGTCTGCACCGTCGTGGTCGCCAGCCAGTCGGGCGCGTTCTTCGGCACCCGCTTCTGGAAGAACGACGGCCCGCCCGCCCCCTCGGGGAACCGCTGCAGTAGCACCGGCCTGCCGCCCATCGTCCGCATCAGCGGCCCGGCGACCCGCAGGTAATGCTCGGCCAGGTCGCCTTTAGTCTCGCCCGACCCGGGGAAGAGCACCTTGTCCGCATGGCCGATCAGGCTGCTTACCATGGCTCCATCGCTCTCGTCTTCTTCATGACCTGGCTGAGCTGGGTCGCTCACGCACCATCGTGCCCCAGTCGTCACGCGCGAAGTCAAGGAGAACACGATGCCTGAACGCCTCGCAAGGCCATCAGCGGTGCGGCCGGCAGGCTCTCGCGGCGTCGGTGCCGAGTCCGGTGAGAGTGCCGAAGAGCTGCTGCGGCCCCTTCCCGTACCGGTGCAGCAGGCCGGGCTCGGTGTAGCGCTCGCACTTGCGATGCCAGTTGAGGATGCCGGCCAGCCAGTTCTGGAGCTGGAGCACATACTCATCGAGACTCTGCCTGCCCTGCTCGTCGAGTTCGTATTGCTCGGCGAGAGCGGGGAGTTCTGCTGCCTGCAATCGCTCGAACTGTCGCATTCGCCCGGTCATGAGGTCGTTGACCACGTCGATCGCGGCAAACGCGTCACATCCAAGGAGGTCTTGCACGGACAGGACGCCGTTGTGGGCCTCGCCTTCGAACTCGATCTCCTTCTGATAAGAAAAGACATCGTTGAGGAGGCAGGCGTAGTCGCTGGCGGTAGCCTCCAGCCCCTGAATCGTCGAGGTGCCGTAGATCTCGGGCGGCAGATGCTGGCCGTGGGCCATCCGGGTGAGGGACATGGTCAGGGACGAGCCGAACGTCTCGCGGCGCATCTCAAGGTAGTCGACGGGATCGGGAATGCGGTTGATGGCCTCGTCCGTCAGCTCCCATAGCCACGCATCCACCATGACCAGTACTGCGCCGCGGAACTGGTGCCGCTGCTCGGCTGTCATCTCCGGGGTGGTACGGGCCCACAGGTCAGCGAGCCCGGCTTCCAGCGGGCCGGCCGGAACCGGAACGCCAGTCGGGTCGTCGACTGGCATGAACGCGCCAAGCCGCCAGCGCTGCGCCTTCGCGCCCATGAGGTTGGCACTGCGGCCGAACACCGCCGGGAAGAAGTCGTCGCCGTAGGTACCCCAGCACAGCCAGCTGGACGCCAGGTCAAGCTCCGGCGGCGTAGCGGTCGGGTTGATCCCGGCGGCGCACAGGGCGAAGTCAAAGGCATGCAGGTCATCGACGGTCCAGGCGGCGGTGCGCGGCAGGCCAGGCGCCGGGCTCAGCATCCCGACCCGCTGGCTCCAGGTCACGAGATTCTCGCGGGCCGCCCCCAGATGCGAGTTGAGCCGGAGCTCGTACGGCATATAGAACTCGGGGCGATGGGTTGGCCCGACTCGCCGGTAGCGGACGTGGGTGAACCTGGAAATCCTGGTCAGGCCGAGAGCCACCGGGCCTGGAATCCGGGTCCCCGAGGTTCCCAGCCCGGTCAGCGCCCCGGTCGGCGCGGGCTTGCCGGCGCCATTCATGTACCTGCTTGACCGCAGGTGCCATTCGTGACCGCCCGACTGCCAGTCTTGCAGGCCCTTGACATACGCCAGGACAGCCAGCTGCCCGGCCGGGAGCACCGCGTGCTCGGCGAACAGGCCGGGCAGTTCGGTCACGGCCGTGTGCTCGAATTGCTGCATCCGCGATGTCAGCAGGTCGTTGACCTTGTCGGCGGCGTGCTGCGTGCTCAGGCCGAAGAACCGCTCGAACACGAGCACGCCGTTGTTCACCTCGCCCTCGTGCTCGGTCTCCCGCTGGTAGGAGAAGAGGTCGTTGCGCAGGTGCACCGCATCGGAGAAGGTATCGGCGAGCACCCGCATGGGCCGGGTCGCGGCGATCGCGGCGGGCACCTCGGCGCTGGCGGCGTGCTCGACCAGATTGGCCGACCACGGCGCCCCGCCGACCTTGCGCCTGCGCTCGATGTACTCAATCGGGTTGGCGATCCTGCCTTCATTGATATTGGCGAGTTCCCACAGCGACTCGTCGAGCAAGTTGGCCGTGCGCACCGCGAATCTGCGCCGCCAGTCGGCGGACATGGCCGGGACGGTGCGGGGCCAGAGGTCCGCCAGGCCCCGCTCGACCGGATTGGCCGGCTCGGGCAGCTCAGCACCGTCCTCGAGCGGCATGAACTCATGCAGCCGCGCCAGGTGCTCCCGTGCGGCGTCGGCGTCACCCGTCCGCTTGTAGAGCTCGAGGAAGTGATCGTCGAAGTAGAACACCCACACGTACCAGTCGGTGATCAGGTCAAGCTCCGTGCCATCGCAGTCGGGGTGCGTATAGGCACAGAGCAGTCCGTAATCATGGCGTCGCAGCTCGGCGTCGTCCCAGATCGCATGACCATGCTGTGGTTCGAAGAAGCCCATGTCCCCTGCCCACGCCTGGCTGTGCTCGCGCGCTCGCTGCAGGTACGGATTGAGCCGCGCCGGGTACGGCTGGTAGAACTCCGGCAATTCGAACGGCTGGCCTTTCGGCTGTTCGGACATGGCGCGTGGACCGCGGCTCAGTTCGCCGGACGGGCGATCTCGACGTTCTCGAGCACGCCGAGCGCGTCAGGGACCAGCACCGCTGCGGAGAAGTAGGCACTGACCAGGTAAGAGATGATGGCCTTTTCGTTGATGCCCATGAAGCGCACGTTCAGGCCAGGCTCGAACTCATCCGGAATCCCCACCTGATGCAGGCCGACAACGCCCTGGTCTTCTTCCCCGGTCCGCATCGCGATAATGCTGGACGTCCGGCTGGCGGTGACCGGAATCTTATTGCACGGGAAAATCGGCACGCCGCGCCACGCCGGCACCATGCTCCCGGCCACATCGACTGAGCTGGGATAGAGACCGCGCTGGTTGCATTCGCGGCCGAAGGCGGCGATCGCCTTCGGGTGCGCGAAGATCGCCCTGGTGCTGCGCCGCATGGACAATAGCTCGTCCAGGTCATCGGGAGTGGGCGGGCCTGAGCGCGGCTGGATCCGCTGGGCGTACTCGGCGTTGTGCAGCAATCCGAATTCGGGATTGTTGATCATTTCGTGCTCTTGCCGTTCCCGTAGCGACTCGACGGTCAGCCTGAGCTGCTGCTGCACCTGGTTCATCGGCTCGTTGAACAGGTCGGCCACCCGCGAGTGGACCCGCAGGACGGTCTGCGCGACGCTGAGCTCGTACTCCCTGGGCGCCAGTTCGTAGTCGGCGAAGGTGACAGGCAGGTCGGGCTCGCCGCCGTGCCCGGACCTGATCGCGATGTCGGCCTCGCCGCGCTTGTTCTGCGGCTTGCCGGCGGACTCCCGGGATCGGCTCAGCGCGTCCTGGAGCGCCGGCGACTGATCGGCCAGGGCGAGGAACGCGGCCCGTGACAGCGCGAGCAGCGTGCACGCGCTCGACGCCGTGGCAGTGTAGGCCCACTGCCCGCCGTCGGCCAGCGTATCGGCGCCGAAGTAACCGCCATCTGCGACGACGCCCAGCGCGGTGTCGTCGTCGAAGTGACCGGCTCCGGTTCGCTCCACCCGGCCGTGCGCTACTACGTAGAACTGGTCAGCGGACTGCCCGCGCTCGGCGATCACGGTCCCGGCCGCGACGTCCTGCTGGGCGAAGCCGCCGGCCAGCGCGGCCAGCACCTCGTCGTCCGCCCCGGCGAACAGCGGGATCTCGCGCAGCGAAGGCGGTGCGACCGCGACTTGATCGCCCGTCTGCGAGAACGCCACGCTCCCGCCGCCGACCGCGTAGCTGAGCCGGCGGTTCACCCGGTAGGTCGCGCCAGCGACGTGGACCCACGGCAGTGTGCGCAGCAGCCAGCGCGAGCTGATCCCCTGCATCTGGGGGACAGTCTTGGTGGTAGTCGCGAGATTCCTAGCGGCCCCGGTGCTCAGGCTCTGCTGCGGTTGCTGCGGCACGGCTTCGGCCGAGTCTACGGACATTGACCCTCCCTTTCACGCGGCGGTTCCCGGACTGAACCATCCTCCGCTCGATAGGTCATGCCAATAGCCAGGAGGCTAGATAAATGTTCCTTTCTCCTGAGTCGAGAATGTGGTATTTAAAGATTTCGGGCTGCCGTCCCACAAAAATCACCGACGCGCAATACCTAGGCTCCAGATCCGCTGGGGATTTTCTGCTAGCGGCCGCGCGAGCCGCTGGGCGCAATGACAATTTGGCCAGATAACCGAAAAACCCGCCGCTTGAACCCGAAAATGGCTCAATTGGCCCGTACAGGGGTCAGGCAGAGATCGGCCGGAGTTCAGGCAGACGCCGGCGGCAGGCGCTAAGCCCTCTTACGCGACGGCTGCCGCGCGAGGGCGGCCTTCAGTTCGGCGATCCCGCGCGTGATGCCGCTGGTCAGCACGTCCAGGTCGGCTTGGGAGAAGGCGCGGTAATCGGCCGTCACCCCGAACGTAAAGCGATCCAGATAGGAAAAGATCGCCACGCCGAGCCGCAGGTTGTTGGCGATCGGCACATACGGATAGAGCTCGGTGAGCTTGCGCCCGAGCAGGTACAGCGGGAACCGCGGCCCAGGCACATTCGTGGTCACCGTCTGCACCAGCGGCTGCGGCAGCCGGAACGCGGTCCGCGACCCCATCGCCAGCAGCGAAGGCGCGGCGAATCCGAGGAGGCCGGTGATGAGTTCCGCGCCAGCCGCCTGCCTGGTGCGCTTGAGATCATCCATCTGAGCGTGCAGCAGCGCCAGCCGCCGCATCGGATCGGGCTCGGCAACGGGGAGGTTCACCAGGATCGCGGAAATGCGGTTGCTGACCGGATGGCCTTCGTCCCCGCCGCGCAGCGACACCGGCACCAGCGACCGCACAACCAGTTCGTCCGCGAGCTCGCCGCGCTCGGCCAGCAAGTCCCGGAATCCGGAGCTGATCGCCGCCAGCAGCACATCGTTCACGGTCACCGGCCCGTCCGGCCAGCCGTCCAGCCCGCGCCGATCGAGCCCGCCCCCGTCAGCCAGTCCGCGCCTGATCCGCCTGATGTCGTTGAGCTTCGCCGTGGTCCACGTCCACCGCCGGTGCGCGCTGATCGGCCCGTTCAGCGATGACGCCGACGGCTCGGCCAGGCGTCGCGCGCTGCCAGTCAGACCACGCCCGAAGTGAACTATTTCATCCATATTCGGCATTCGGCGGGCCAGCACGCCAGGCAGGTCGGCGAGCTGCCTGGCGGGCCAGGTCATGGTGTCCAGCGCGCCGCCGACCAGCACTTCGGCCGGCGAAGGCCCGGGCCGGGGCGTCCATGGCGGCGGAGGCCCGTGATCAGACTCAGGCGTCAGGTCAAACAGCTCGGCCAGCAGGTCAGAGCCTCCGATGCCGTCCACCATGGAGTGGTGCACCTTGGACAGGATCGCCCACCGGTCCTTCTCGATCCCCTCGAGGAACCAGGCCTCCCACAGCGGCCGGTCCCGGTCGAGCCGCTGCGCGAAGACCCGGCTCGCCAGCTCGCGTACCTGGGCCGGCTTGCCTGGCGGCGGCACCGCCGCGTGCCGCAAGTGGTAGCTGAGCTCGAACTCCGCATCGTCGGCCCAGAACGGCCTGAACACCTGCAGCGGCATCGTCCGCACGACCTGGCGGTACCTCGGCACTCGCGGGATCTTGGCCGCGAACAGGTCAAACAGCGCGTCGTAGGCAGGCGCCGGCCCCTCGAAGGTGGCCAGCGAGCCGATGTGCATCGGGACATTGCGATGTTCGACGAAGTAAAATCCAGCATCCAGCGTGTTCATCCGCTCCACGGCAGACTCCCCCTGGCTCGGCTGTTACGTGGGACTCGGCATGTTCATCATGCCCGCCTGATCCCGGTCGCCATCAGGTGCGGCCCGAGGCCGAGCAGTTCGGGCACCCGCTCGGTCGCGCGCGCCGTCTCGAACACGACCTGCCTGCCGGCCGGATCGGCCATCCGGTCGGCGAGGTCGGACAGCAAGTAGGGCGCCCCTTCCACGCCCACCAGGTCGGCGACCTCTAGGCCCGCGGCGCGGACCTCCTGACGCAACTGCCCCGGCCGGTGGTAATAAGCCGTGAACGCGCCGGGGAAAACCGGCTCGCCCCGTCCGCTCCGCTCGGACTCGGCAAGCTCCGGCATGATGTCCGGATAGAGCAGGTCGTTGCGCTTCATAAGCACGCCATCAAGCCGGGGCGCCCACCGCGAGATCGCGGCGACGAACACCGGCCCGCCCGGCCGGACGACCCGCCGGGCCTCGCGCAGCGCTCGCAGCCGGTCCGCCCGGTGCTTGAGGTGGTAGAGCGGCCCGAGCAGCAGCACCGCGTCGGCCGTTGCGTCGCCCAGGTCAAGGTCGCGCGCGTCCCGCACCCTGGTCCGCACCGGGGCGTCGCCGTCCAGGCTGGCCAGTAGCTGCTCGACGTGGATCGGCATCAGGTCGCGATGCTCGACCTCATAGCCGAGCCCGGCCAGCCAGTGCGCGTAGCGGCCGGGACCGCCGCCGATGTCGGCCACGACCGCCGGGGCTGGCGGCAGGTGCCGGAGGATGATCTCCTTGCTGCGCTCGAACTCCAGCACGCCGATCGGGTCCACGCTGAGCCGGTCGATCTCGGCCCCGCGGGCATAATACGACTCTATTTCCGATGTTTCGGCACTTGACATACCAGCCAGCGTAAGGAACGCGCCGGCCGGCGTAAGCCCGGATACAGTAACGAGCACCAAGCGCATTAAATACCGTGGATTCCTACCAGATGCGGGGATAGGACTCTCGATGACGCGGGAACTACTGGCCTCCGCAACCCCGTTCTGGCAGCACATCAAACTCACGCCGCACCTGCTGGCCGCGCTGGTCCCGCTGGCGGCGGTCGCCCTGGCCACCGACATCTACGCCCTGGTCGACCTGGCTCGCGCGCCGGCGGTGCGCGGCGGCTCCAAAGTGGCCTGGGCCCTGGTCATCTTGTTCTTCAGCTCACCGTTCGGCGCGATCATCTACCTGTTCGCCGGCAAGGATCGCAACGCGATCCAGTTGCGGTTCGCTGGCGAGCCAGCGGCCGTAGCGGCACCGCACGCCTGGACCAGCGCCGGAAGCGACCCGTCGGCGAGCCGACCGCCCATCGTCACGACCACGGCTCTGACCAGGGACTACGGGCGCACCGGCCTGTTCGACGTCGATCTTCGCGTGCCGCAGGGATCTATCTACGGCCTGGTCGGCCCGAACGGCGCCGGCAAGACCACGCTGCTGTCGATCCTGTCTGGCGTCAGGCGAGCCGGCAGCGGGACAGTGCACCTGGAGATCGGACGCGAGCGGCTCGCGATCTGCCCTGACGTGCCGGAGTTCGACCCGTGGCTGACCGCCTATGAGGTGGTGGACCTGTCGCTGGCCCTGGCCGGCGGCGGGCAGCCGAGCGGAACCGTGCTCACCTCGCTGCGCACGGCGGGTCTCCAGGACTCCGCAGGCAGGCGGATCGGCGGTTTCTCCCGTGGCATGCTCCAGCGCCTCGGACTGGCGTGCGCGCTGGTCACCGATCCTGACCTGCTGATCCTTGACGAGCCCATGTCCGCCCTCGACCCGGCCGGGCGGGCCGAGGTGCTCAATCTCATCGCGGCCATGCGCGGCCGCAAGACGGTGATCTTTTCCAGCCATATCCTCGCTGACGTGCAGCGGATCGCCGATCAGGTCGGCATCCTGCGCGACGGCAGGCTGCTCTACCAGGGACCGACGGCCGACCTGATCGAGCGTTACCTTCGGCCTAGCTGGCAGGTCAGGGTCGCGGCGGACGCCGCCGGAGTCGCCTCGGCGATCGGCGGCCAGTCCTGGGCGCTGCGGGCCGACCTGGTCGCGGACGACCTGATCAGGGTCGATGCTGACAGCCTCGAAGCCGGCGAACGCGGCATCCCGGCCGTCATCGCGTCCTGCGGTGCCCGCCAGGTGTCGTGCGAGCCGCTGGCCGCCGATCTCGAGTCCGCGTTCCTCGCGCTGACCACCCAGCCTGCCGCGGAGGAACTGTGACTAGCTGGCGCCTTGAGTGGCTGCGGCTCGTGCGGACCCCGCGAGCCCTGGCGCTGGCGGCCGTCTACCTCGTTTTCGGCCTGGGCGAGCCTGTCATCGCCAGGTACCTGAATACGATCCTCAGCCAGACCAGCGGCACTAGCGGGATCAGGATCACCGTCCCCTCTCCTGTGCCGGCCGACGGCATCAAGGCGTTCGTCAGCGAGGCCGACCTGATCGGCCTGATCGTGGTCGTAGTGATCGCCGCCGGCGCTTTCGGCTTCGACGCCAAGCCGGGACTGGCGACGTTCCTGCGCACTCGCGCGCATGGCATGTGGCAGTTGGTCGCACCCAGGTTCGCGGTCAACGCCAGCGCCGCAGTTGCCGCCTATGCGCTCGGCACCGTCGCCGCCTGGTACGAGACGGACCTCCTGATCGGAGCGCTGCCTGCGGCGGCCATACTCGAAGGGCTGCTCTACGGCGCCATCTACCTGGTGTTCGCGGTCGCGCTCAGCGCCCTCTTCGCCTCGTGCGTCAGGAGCACGCTCGGGACCGTCGGCCTGACCGTCGTGATCCTGATCGCGCTGCCGATCGCCGGCTCAGTGCGGTCGATCACCGACTGGCTACCAAGCGCCCTGGTGAACGCACCCATCGGCCTGCTCAACGGGCAGACCTTCGCGCATTATCTCGGTGCTGCCGCAATCGCCCTGGCGGCGAGCGCCTTGCTGCTTTTCGGTACCGTCGTCCGGCTTGGCGCCCGGGAGGTGTGACAGCCTGTCGCATATGCGAGTGCTGACCACGCCGGAGTCCCGGTTCGCCGACCTCCCAGATTTTGACTACGAACCGCGTTACGCCGACGTGGGCGGCCTGCGCATGGCCTACGTCGAGACCGGGCCTGCCGACGGCCAGCCGGTCCTGCTGCTGCACGGCGAGCCAAGCTGGTCCTTCCTGTATCGCTCGATCTTGCCGGTGCTGGCCGAGGCTGGGCTGCGAGCGATCGCGCCTGACCTGATCGGCTTCGGGCGCTCGGACAAGCCGGCCGACATGTCCGACCACAGCTACGCCCGGCAGGTCGAGTGGACGCGGGCACTCGCCTTCGATGCGCTCGACCTCCGCGAGGTGACGCTCGTCGGCCAGGACTGGGGCGGGCTGATCGGCCTGCGACTGGTGGCCGAGCACGGCGACAGGTTCGCGCGGGTAGTGACCGCCAATACCGGACTGCCGACCGGGGACCACCCGATGCCCGACGTCTGGCTCCAGTTCCGCGATCTCGTCGCCGCGAATCCTGACCTATCAGTATCCAGGATCATCGCCGCGGGCTGCCTGCGCCCGCCGGCCCCGGAGGTGCTCGCCGCCTACGACGCCCCGTTCCCCGGCCAGGAGTACAAGGCGGGACCACGGGCGATGCCGGTGCTGATCCCGACCAGGCCAGATGATCCGGCCTCGGATGCGAACCGGGCCGCCTGGGACAAGCTCGCGCAGTGGCGCAAGCCGTTCCTCGTGGCGTTCAGCGACTCCGACCCGATCACCGGCGCGATGGCGCCGATCCTCAGGCAGGCCGTGCCCGGATCGGCCGTCATCGAGCACCCGACGATCACCGGCGCCGGTCACTTCCTGCAGGAGGATGCCGGCGACCGGCTAGCCGCCGAGATCACGCGCTTCATAGCAGCGCACTGACGGACCAGTAAAGATGGCCCGGCGCCCGCCCATGGCGGGCAGAGCAGCCCGATCCGGCACCAGGGTGCCACGAGGATAAGGGCTAGTTTCCGGGTTCTGGCGGGAGGGTTGTCATCTGCGGGAGGGTTGTCGTCATGATCGTGGAGGGTTTCCGGGTTCCTGGAGGAGCGTTTCCGGGTCCAGGAGGATTGCCGTGGCCGCATTCATGCGGCCGTGCCCGGGCGGCCAGAATCCACGCCAGGCACTGCCACCTCACCCGCAACATGAGCACCAGCGCGGGCGGCTTGCCGGGCCGCGGCCTGGCGTGCCGGGGCGGCGTGAGCAGCGCGGCCCTCCCTGTTGCTGTCGCGGTCCGCAGAGGCGTGAGCAACGTGGCCCTGCCTGTTGTCGTCCCGTCAGCATCAGGGCGGGCCGCGTTGCTGTTGCCGGACGGCCGCGACAACAACGTGGCCCGACCTGATGCTGTCCCGGCCCGGCCGCGTCCCGTCGCCGCGCCAGTTTCAGCGAGTCATTCGACAGCCTCCAGGACCGGCTCGAGTATCCGTGATCACCCCCACGAGCACGATCGCGGAACATCACGCCGGTACTTCCGCTACCCGGGCGGCCGGGCGGACCGTCCAGACGACCCCGATCAAGACGATCGCGATCACTGACATCGCCACCCAGGCGGTGTGGAAGCCGGCCGGAGCCCGGGTGCCGCCGGGGGTGGCGGCGAGCAGCAGCGCGAACGCCGACAGGCTGACGATCGCGCCGACGGCCCGGGCGGTGACCGAGATCGCGGTTCCCGAGGCCAGTCGCTCCTGCGGTATCTCGCTGACGATCACTGAGCTGAGCGAGGTAATCATCAGGCCGAGACCGGCGCCGCTGGCGAGCGTCGCCGGCAAGATCACCGCCAGGTACCTGGGCTGCGCGTGCGCCCCGGCCGCGAAGATGAGCGTGCTCACCGCGAGCAGCGCCGCGCCGGGCACCGCCACCGAGCGCGGGCCGAGGCGGTTGGTCAGCCGCCCGGCGAACAGCGCCGCCGCTACCTGGATGACCGGGCCAGGGGTGACGGCAAGGCCTGCGCGCGCCGCCGAGTAACCCCAGACGCCGATCAGGAACAGCACGGTGCCGAACGGCACGGCGAACATGACCAGCCCGGCGAGCAGCATCGCGAGGTTCGCCCGCAGGACGGTCCTGATCCGCAGCAATCCGAGATCGACGATCGGCGCCGGATGGCGCAGCGAGCGGAGCACGAACACCACGCCGAGGACGATGCCGGCGGTGAGCGCGAGGTCCGTCCGCCAGGTGAGCGGCGCCCCACGTCTTGCTCTCGACGACCGCGAGCGAGGTCAGGCCGATGGCGCCGCCGAGCAGCCCCGCCCCGCCGAGGTCGGGCAGCGATGCCCCGCCCGGCACGCCGGCCCCGCTCGCCGCGCCGGCCTCATCCCGGCGGAGCACCAGCCACGTGCCCGTGAGGGCGATCAGCCCGACCGGCAACTGCAGGAAGAAGACCGCGCGCCAGCCGAGCGCGGACACCAGTACCCCGCCGATCGACGGGCCAGCGGCGATAGCGGCTGACTGGGTCGCCGTCCAGAGCCCGACCGCCGTGCCGCGCCGGTCCGCGGCGAAGTACGGCAAGATGAGGGTGAGCGCCAGCGGCGTGATCGTTCCGCCGCCCGCGCCCTGCACGAGCCTGGCCGCCACGAGCACTGACGCGGATGGCGCGAGCCCGCAGGCCAGTGAGCTGGCGGTGAATACCGCCAGGCCGATCAGGAACACCCGCTTGCGGCCGAACCTGTCAGCCAGGCCGGCCGCGGGCAGCAGCGCGGCCGTGTAGGTCACCGTGTAGCCGTTGATGACCCAGGAGATCTCAGCGATTCCGGTATGGCGGAAGCTGCCCAGCATGTCGGGGAAGGCGACGCTGACGATAGAGAAGTCAGTCGCGGCCAAGAACACCCCCGCGCACAAGAAGGTGAGTACCTGCCACCGGCGTGGCGGCACGCCGCCTCACCCCCCGCCGAAGCGCTGCCGGAGATCGACCTTCCTGACCTTGCCCGTGATCGTGCGCGGCAGCGAGTCAACGATCTCCACCTGCCCGGGCAGGAACCACGTGCTGAACCCCTCGGCGGTCAGGTGATCGCGCAGCGCCCCCAGCGTAGGCGGCTCGCCGTCGGGCACGACAACCGCGCACGTGACCTCGTCGCCGTCGCCCGGCAGGCTGATCACGGCCACGTCGCGCACCTGCGGGTGCCGCAGCAGCGCGTTCTCCGCGTCGCCGACCGGCACGATCACGGAGTGATGCAGGACGATGTCCTTGGTGCGGCCGGTGATCCTGACGCCGCCCCGGCCGTCGTCGCGGGCCAGGTCCCCGGTGTCGAACCAGCCATCCGCGTCCAGCGCCGCCGCATAGAGCTCGTCTCGCTTGTAGTAGCCGAGGCACTGGCTAGGGCCGCGAACCCACAGCGCGCCAGCGCCGTCCTGGCTGCCCTCGATGGCGTCGATCCGCGCCTCCATCCCGCCGAGCACCCGGCCGTCGCTGTGCTCGGCCCAGTCCGCCGGGTCGTCCTGCCTGGTGATGGTCACGGCGCCGTTCTCCGTCATGCCCCAGAGCGCCACGACCGGAATGCCGAGCCCGGCCCTGACGCGCTGCACGACCGAGGGCGGGATAGGCGCCGAGCCACTCACGAGGTAGCGGATGCTGCTGAGGTCGACCGGGCTGGCCTGGTGCGCGGCGAGCAACTGGAGCAGGAAGTTCGGCGCGCCGTAAAGAACAGTGATGCCGCTCTTGGGCGCGATCTCAAGGAACGCATCGACGTCCCAGGCCTCGATCAGCACCGAAGTCCCGCCAACCATGAGCGCCGTCAGGACCCCGGTCACGAAGCCCGAGTAGTGGGTGGCGGCAGCGCAGCCGAAGGTGATCGTGTCGTCGTCGAGGCCGAGAGCCTCCGCGTAGGCGACCGACGACGCGTACAAGGTGTTCTGGGTGTGGATCGAGCCCTTCGACTCGCCCGTGGTGCCCGAGGTAAAGAGCAGCAGGAACGGGTCATCGGCGGCCGTTTCCCGCCACTCGGGCTCGTGCTCGTCGTCAAGCTGAACGGGTGCGCCATGGAAATATTCCTCGAAGCTACGCGAGCACGCCGGCGCCTCCCCGCCCGCCGCGAACAGGTACTTCAGCTCGGGAAGTTCGCCGAACAGCTCACCGACGACTTCAGCGAGACGCACGCCCTCCCACGTCGCCATCGTGACGCAGACCCGGGCGCCGGTCATGCGCAAGATGAACTCGATCTCGCGCTTGCGGTAGATGATCATCAGCGGGCAGAAGATAGCGCCGATCCGCGCGCAGGCCAGGGCCAGCGGCAGCAGCTCCCACCAGCTAGGCAAGTGCACCGCGACCGCGTCGCCGCGCCTGACGCCGAGCGCGGTCAGTTTCGCCGCGAAGTCGTCGGTGATCCGCGCGAGCTCGGCGTAACTGATCACTTTCTCGGTGCCGCGCCGGTAGGCGATGAGGGCGGGCTTGTCCGGAGTCTGCTTCACGCCTCGGCGCAGGTCATCGAGGAAGGTTTCGTCCCGCCACCAGCCGTGCTCGCGATAGCGTTCCTGCACGTCAGAAATGTCCAGCATTGCGTGTGCCATCCCTTCAGTCAGGTTGTCCGTACGGCTGCCTGGTCAGGCTGTGGTACACCATCTCGGTCAGCGTCACGATGTCGAAGACGGGGACCTTGAGGCGGTCCTGGATCGCGCGGGCGAATGGCACCAGGTCGGTGCACTCGATCACCAGCGCGCCGATATCGGCGTGCTCGGCTGCTAGCTTGGCGGCCTGCGCGATCACCTCCGTCCGGAGCCGTTCCACGTCCAGGTCGACGCGCCGGCCCTCAAGCATGACCTCGCGGAACTCCGGCTGGTCGGCCATGCCTGCGACGCGGACAGCCACCTGATCCCCGCCGATGGCCGCCAGGTGCGCCGACGTCAGCGACTCCGCCTTGGCGACCAGCAGCCCGACAGACTGATCAGGGCGCAGCATGCGGGCCACCATCGGCAGCTGGATCAGGCTCGACGCGTACAGCGGCACGCCGACGGACGCCGCGAGCCGCTCCTGGAACAGCACGAGGAAGCCGCAGCCGCTGGTGATCGCCGCGACTCCGCTGGCCTCGAGTTCCCTGGCCGCGTCGATGAAAGGCTGGAGCAGGCTCGGGTCGGCCTGGCTGACTACCCGCTCGGGCGTGGCGCCCGTGACCACCTTGTAGACGACGGGAAAGCTGAACGTCGCCGGGTTGCGGATGTGCCCGGGGATCTTGGTGAAGGCGGTCTCCAGGCAGAGCACGCCGATCGCCGGCCCGCCCCCCGGCAGTGCCCCGCCCGGCAGAGCCCCGCCCGGCAGAGCCTCAGCTGGCACGCCTCACCCCCGGCCAAAACGGTCAGCGCGGAACGGCTCGAGCGCGACGTCCGGCTGCTCGCCGACGACGAGCTGGGCGATGAGCTTGCCGCTGGCCGGAGCGAGGCCCATGCCGATATACCCGTGACCGCAGGCCAGCGACAGGTTCCGGTAGGACGGAGCGCGGCCGAGGTAGGGCAGGCTGTCCGGGGTGCACGGGCGCAGCCCGCTCCATACCTCCTGGTCCGGCCCGATCGCCAGCTCAGGCAGGTAGGAGCGGACAGTCGCGACGATGCCCTCCACGCGGCGCGGCGCGATCCGGGTGCTCATGCCCGCCAGCTCGAGCGTCCCGCCGAACCTGAGCCGGTCACCGAGCGGCATCAGCGCCACCTTGCCCTCGCTGAGCAGGACCGGCAGCCCCGGTGCGCGCGGAGGCGCGCCGATCGTGACCGTGTAGCCCTTGGCCGGCTGGATCAGCAGGCCGAGCCCGAGCATCCGGGCACAGGCGGCCGACCACGCGCCAGCGGTGATGACGACTTCGTCGGGGGTGAAGTCGCCGCGCGTCGTCCGTACCTGGCTGATCGCCCTGCGACCCGGGCCGCCGGCCGCGAAGCCGAACCCGGTCGCCCTTGTCTCCGGCGCGAACCGCACGCCCAGGCCGGCCAGCAGGCCGGCGAACTTCTCGATGAACGCGGGCACAGCGAGCGCGGCACCTTCCGCGTTGTAGAGCGCGCCGTGGATATCAAGCTCGACGCCAGGCAGCAGCGTGCGCAGGTCACCTGAGGTAACGACGCGCAGCGGCACCCCGCGCGCGACCGCCTGCGGCAGGGAGCGGCACGCCTTGTCGAAGCCCTCCTGCGTCTTGAAGGCCACGACCATGCCGTCCGCGGTGAAGGTCGAGGCCAGGTCGGCGTGCGCGCAGGTTTCGCGCAGCAGGTCCAGGCTCCGCCGCTTCAGGTCGAGCAGCAGGCCGAAGCACCGGCGGGCGTCGGCATCATTGCACAGCCGCCGGAATTGCCAGAGCCAGGCGGCAAGCGCGGGCGATGGCCTGGGCCTGATCGAGAACGGGCTCTGCTGGCTGGCCAGCCAATGCAGGCCCTGCCTGAGCACGCCAGGCTCGGCGAGCGGGGCAGCGCCCTGCGTGCCGACGAAGCCGGTATTGCGCGTCGAGCAGGACTGCGCGCCGCCGATCGGGCCGCGATCGATCACGGTCACGTTCGCCCCGGCCAGGCGCAGGTAATACGCGCAGAAGAGCCCGGCGATCCCGGCCCCGATGACGAGAACGTCGGGAGAGTCAGGCATGCCAGGCCAGCTAAAGCGAGACGATGAAGAAGGTACCGGGAAGGTTGACCACGACCCTTTCATAGATCTCGGCCTTCACCGCCAGTCCAGGCTCAGCGAAGGTGCCAGGCGGCGCCTCGGCGAACTTGATCACGGACCGGCCGGCGTCGAACAACTGCGCGCCGTGCCCGAAATCACCCACGATGGCCGTGCCGGGATCGACCAGCCTGGTCCGCACGATAAAGACGCCGTTCTCCTCGACGTCCGCCATCAGCCTGCCGTTGCTGATCAGCTCGTAGTAGTCGGCGGGGTTGATGATCAGCCCGTCGGCGGTGCAGCCCACCTGCTCGACCTCGTTGCAGGCACCGAGGATCGTGGAGCTGAACTGCCCCTTCGAGGTCAGCCTCGCGATGTGCGGCAGTTCGAGCAGGCCGCCCTGACCGCGGATGATCGTGTAGTTCTCCGCCGTGGCCAGCCTGACGATCAGCCGGTAGTTGATGAAGGACTCAAAGGTACCGGTGTCCTCCCACAGGCCGTCGGGCACCTGAACCCAGGCCGTCGTGGTCAGCAGTTCGGGGATCGGCGACCTGCCGAACTTGTTCGCCGCCTCGGGGCGCAGGTCGACGTCATTGACCACGGCATCGCCTGGCTGCGCCCTGGTCTCGTGCCAGTAGAACTTGCGCGGGTCCCTGGACAGGTCGACGACCTTGAGCATGTTGCGCGCCGGGTACCGCGGCTTGCGCCGCGAACTGGTCAGTGAGTCGGTGATCGTCACGTCGTACTCGACGCAGGCCTGACTCCCGTCGGCGACGCACGCTTCCACGAACATCCGGCCCGGCAGCGACTCTGTCTTCCGCCCGGCGACGACCTCGGCCATCGTGGCCTTCACGCCTACCGCCTGCTGCATGGCTTCCTCCTCGTTACGAAGCGGCGCCGCCCCTTTTGCGGGCGACGAAGATCCCCCAGCCGAACTCCTGGTTGTCGATCGCGAGCTGAATCTCCCCGCAGGACTGCGCGAAGGCGAGCATCCAGTCCCTCGCCGCCTCGTCGGGCGTGACCTGGGCGCGGGCGGTCGCCATCGCGCCGAGCACCCGGTAGGTCTGCTTGAGCTGGCCGGCCAGGTCGCGGGCCAGCAGCACCTCGAAGCCCGCACCGGCGAGCGCCTGCTGGTACCCGACCAGCGAGTAGCCGCCGCTCCACCTGACCCGGTCGTAGACATGCCGCCTGGCGCGCTCGCCGATCTCGGGGCGGGGCTGCAGAAAATCAGAGAAGGTGAAAAGGCCCCCGGGGCTGAGCACCCGGGAGATCTCGGCGTGGCTGCGTGGCTTGTCGGGGACCAGGAACAGCGCGTCCTGGCTGACGACGTGACTGAAGGTGCCATCGGCATACGGCATCGCGGTCGCCGAGCCGTGCGTGAACTCGACCGCGGGCCAGCCCGGTCGCCGGACCTCGGCCTCCCGGTGCCTCGCGAACTTGATCCGCTCGATGCTCAGGTCAAGGCCCGTGCAGCGGCACCCGGCCGTCCCCGCGAGGTGGAACAGGAAGTTGCCGCAGCCGCAGCCGACGTCGAGCACGTGGGCGGCGGCGTCGATGCCGGCCTCGGCGGCGATGATGTCCGAGGTCCTGACCGACGCGGCCCGGTAGTCCTCGTCGCCGGGGCCGTCGAAGTAGCCGGTGTGCAGGACGCCTTCGCTGTCCCAGAAGCTGAGGTAGGTCTGCGTGCTCTGATCGAAGAACTCGCCCACGTCCTGCTCGGTGAACGTCGCTGCCATGGTCAGATTCCCTTTCTCGCCGCTGCCAGATGGGGAACGCCGGCGCCCATGACGCTGGCGCCGCCGTCAATCAGGTGCACCACGCCGGTGATGTAGGAGGCGCGCTCGCTCGCGAGGAAGGCCGCCATCGCGGCGACCTCGTCGGGGCGAGCCAGCCGGCCGAGCGGGCTGTGATGGGCCATGGCGGCGAGTTGGCTGTCCAGGTCGGTGCCCGTTTCGGCGGCCAGCCCCGCCGCCGCCCGCTCCATCGGCGGCGTCCGCACTCCGCCGGGTGCCAGTACGTTGACGGTGATCGAGTACCGGGCGACGTCGGCGGCGACACCCTGGGCGAACCGCACCAGCGCGGCCCTGGTCACCCCGGACAGGGCCAGCGCGGCTACCGGTGCGCACGCCGTCTCCGACGCGACGAAGAGCAGCCGCCCCCACCCGGCGGCCTTCAGATGCGGCAGCGCCCGCAGGCTGAGCCCGACGGCCGTGGTCAGCACCTGGTCCACGGCGGCCCGGTAGTCCCGCACCCCGAAGCCGGTGGCCGCGCCGAACGCCGGGCTGCCGCCGCTGACCGCGAGCACCTGCAAGGCGCCAAACCTCGCGGCGACGTCATCGACCAGCCCGCGCGCCGCGTCGGCATCGGTGACGTCAGCGGCAATGGCGTGCACCATGCCCCTGGCGACCGGCTTGATGGCACGCTCGGCGGCGGCGAGGCGACCCGGGTCACGCCCGCAGATCGCGACGTGCGCGCCCTCCCTGGCCAACTCGGTGGCGATGGCCAGGCCGATGCCGCTTGAGCCGCCGGTCACCAGCGCGCACTTGCCGTCAAGCCCGGTGTCCAACCCCTGCCCCTTCCGCTCTGGCCGCGCCCCGGCGGCGGGCGGAGCGCGGCCGTCCGCGCAGTCCGTACCCATACCGGCGCAGCAGCGGCCAGGCCAGTACCGTGGCCGCGAGCCTGGCTGGCCTGCTCAGGCCGGTCACCCACCGGTCATCACCGCTCCGCAACTCGGTGACGCCGGTGCGGAACCGGTCAGGATTGCCGGTCACCGTGTGATTGGCGCGAAGTTCGACCACGCGGCCCTTCACCGGGTTGGCAGCAGGATCCGCACCGCACAGCCGGAGCAGCCGCCCGATCGCGGCGGCCGGGTCGGCGATGAACTCCTCGTACCGAAGGAAGGCCGACCGATCCGGGTGCCGCCGCAGGATCGCCGCCGACGCCAGGTTGAAGCCGTTCCAGTAGGCGGTGCTCTTCGCCGCGGACATCGCGTACACATAGTCCTTGGGCTCGCGCCACGACTCGGCGACCGCGCGCGGGTCACGCACCAGGTGCACGAAGTACGGCCGCACGCCGGGCAGGTACGGCAGCAGGGCCGCCTCGCCGGGCATCTTGGAGGTATCCACGATGATCCGCGCCCCGCTGCTCTCGGCGATCGCCAGGTAGGTCTGGTCCATCAGGCCGGCGTGCGCGCGGAGGTCGCCGCGATCAAGCCCACGGCGCAGGACCCGCCAGGTGTGCCTGGTGCGGACGCAGGCCCGCTGGCGCCGCACCACCTCGGCGGCGAAGTCGTCGAGCGACGTGCCCTCGGGGATGGGCAGCGCGGCAATGGGCGCCCAGAACGAGCACCCGGTCAGCGGCTGGCCGCAGCCGCACCGGTTATTGGCGCCGCGGCGGGCGGCATTCTTCCACAGGAAGTGCAGCTCACCAACGTGAATAGCCCCGGGGACTTCATTCAAAATATTGCCGATAATCGTGCTGCCGTTGCGGCACCAGCCTGTGATGCACAAGACCGTCACGCCGGGCGGCCCGGCCACCGGCTCGCTGGCCAAGTCAGGTCACCGCCGGCGGCCACGCGCCGGGCCGGTCGATCCACAATGCCATCAGCGCGGCTAACACGGCGCACACCGCCCCGGCGAAGAAGACCGCGCTGTAGCCGAGCCCCGAGGCGATGAGCCCGGTCAGCGGGCCCCAGACGCCCAGGCCAAGGTCCCAGAACGAGGTGTAGGCGCCAAGCGCGACTCCCTGCCCGGCCCTGTCGGTGCGGTTCATTACCATCAGCGCGAGACTCGGATGAAGCAGCGAGAATCCGACGCCCATGATCAGCCCGCCGGCCAGGGCGGCCGCCAGGTTCGGTGCCGTCGCGATGATCAGCAATCCGGCTGCCTCGCCGGCGCCCGAGGCGGCGGCCACCCGGCGCGGGCCGAACTTGTCGGGGAAGTGACCGATGACCAGGCGGGTTCCGGCGTAGACGGCACTGAATTCGGTGAGAACGTAGACCCCGGCATGGATGCCGCGGCTTTTGAGGAACAGCACGACGAACGAGGCCAGGCCCGCGTAGCCGGCGGCGCCGAGCGCGAGCGCCGTGCCTGGCAGGACGACCGGCCGCGGCAGGAGCCAGAAGCCGCGGCTGTTACGGCTCGCGCCGTGCTGGCCGGCGGTGGGCTGGGCGGCGGTGGGCTGGGCGGCGGTGTCCTGGGCGGCCGGCGGCGCCTGGGACCCGGCGGCTGCCCGATTGGGATCTGGCACCACGCTGATGAGGATGAGGCCCGCGAACGGCACGGCGGCGCTGAAGATCCACACCGCCGTGAAGCCGAACTGCTGCAAGGTCGCTCCGGCCAGCGTGCCGACCGAGATCCCGCCCCACATGCTCACGCCGTAGAGCCCGATCAGCTGGCCCCGCCGGTGATGCGGGGCAAGCGAGACCGTCCAGACGGCACCCGCGGTGAAGAGGGCCGCCTCGCCGATCCCGAGCAGCAGCCGGACGCCAATGAGCCAGCCGAGGCCAAGCGGCACAAGATAGAGCAAGCCGCCGGCGCTGATGATCAGGGCGCCCGCGCGCATCACGAGCCTGTGGCCGTGCCGATCGGCCAGCCGGCCAGCGAACGGCCTGGTCAGCAGCGCCGTCAGCGCCGTCGCCGTAATAACTAGGCCGACCAGCAGGTCAGGGGCTCCGAGGTGATTCCTGGCAAAACCCGGCAGCACGGGAACGACGGAGGTCAGGCCCGTATAGCCCGCGAACAGCCCGCCGAAGATCCCGATCAGCGGCAGGCGCGGCATCGCCCGCTCGACCGGGCTCGGACTGGATCACAGGCTTCTGCCCGACGAGGCCACCTTGCGCACCGCTGCCACCAGGTCATCGCAGTCGGCCTTCGACAGCGTGGAGGACAGCGGGATGTCGACGGCCTGCTCCAGGTAGCGGCAGGCGTTCGGCAGCAGGGCCTTGATCTGGCTTTCGGCCATGCCGTCGAACATGAAGCGCCAGTTCCAGAACACCCGGATGTTCTGATCGTCGGCCGCGCCGAGGTTGCGGGCGTCGACACCCTCGGCGCAGAGCGCCTTCGCGAACCAGTTCGCGTCCTGGGCGCGGAAGATGAACGCCTCGCCGAGGTAGGCGCCCGGGGCGGCCGGCTGCCTGATCGCGATGCCGGGCAGGTCAGCGAGAGCGCCTGGCCACGTACTCGTAGTTGCGGCGGAAGCAGTCGAGCCTGACCGGTAGCCGGCCAAGCTCGCTGCGCAGCATCGCGGCCCTGATCTCGTCCATCCTGAAGCTAAAGAGCGGCAGGTCAAGGTCGGTGCTGATGGGGGGATCCGTGTCGGGGAAGTGCCGCAGATACCGCCCTTCATAGGCGCCGGACAAGACCACCGCCCTGGCGAAGATCTCGCTGTCGTCGGTGATGAGGAACCCGCCTTCGCCGCAGTTCAGCGACTTGTCCGACTGCGTTGAGAAGGCGCCGGCCAGGCCGAGCGTGCCAAGTTTCCTGCCCCGGTACTCGGCGCCGAGCGCGGGCACCGCGTCCTCGATGACCGGCACGCCCCTGCGCGCCGCGAAGTCGCCGAGCGCGTCCATGTCGGCGGCGAACCCGCGCATGTGCACGACGATGATGGCCCTGATCTCGGGTGTCCAGCGGGCCGCGAGGTCACCGAGGTCTAGCTGCAGGTTCTCGTCCACCTCGACCAGGAGCGGCTTGCAGCCGGCCAGGATAATCGAGCTTGGCGTCGCCGCGAACGTGAAGCCAGGGCAGGCGACCAGCGAGCCAGGCGGAATCTGGGCCGCCATGATCGCCAGCGCCAGCGCGGCGGTGCCGCTCGATACGGCCAGCGCGTGCCTGCAGCCGAAGTACAGGCAAAGCTCGGATTCGAACTTGCCGCACTCGGTTTCGTAATGCGGCCGGCAGTCATAGCGGAAGTACAGGTGGCTGCGGATGGCGCGGAGCGCGGCCTGTTCATCTTGCTGGTGGACGAAGACGGCACCCTTGTCGTAGGTGGGCCAGGCTCCGGTTCTGACGGGCGCGCCGCCGTCGATAGCCAGCGGGCCGGTGGCTAACGCTAACCGGCCCGGCCTCGGCCCGTCTACGGCGAGTACTTCATCATGTCCAGTCACCGTCGGGCTCCCCTCCCCGTGGCGCCGCTTTCCAGCCCGATAGTGGCCGGATGCCCCGATGGTGTCAATAGTGATCGGACCTGATCGCGTGAACAGACTTCCGGCAAGCGATTGCGGTTGCAGGCAACTGAGTCACTGCAACCTCCCGGACACCACTTTTCCCTCGAATCACTCGGGCAGCAAACCGCCCGTATCCGAATCATCCGGGTCATCCAATCACTTTTAGTCCCCCGATCCCACTGGACGCAGGAGGAACACCGAGCGACATCTGAATTCGACGATGATTTCTCAGGTGGCGCGCTCTTTCTCGTGGCCGGGAATTGCTAACCTGAGACCGTGACGGACTCCGAATTGAGAGGCCATAAATCAGTCGATAATAAGTTGCCCGATACTAAAGCGACGAATTATTACGTCTCTTTGCGTGCTCAGGTGACTTCGACCGATAATAGCCCGCTCGGGCAACTCGCCGCTTCGGCGCTTGTCCGGCCACTGCGCCTGCTGTTCCGCCGTGGCAGCGCCTGGGACCGCAGGACGGCGGCCGGGCTTGAGAAGGTGACAGCGGCCGTGCTGGCCGCCGCTACCGTAAGGCCGGGTGATCAGGTCCTCGACATCGGCTGCGGAGCCGGCCAGGTCAGCCTGCCGCTAGCCGACCAGGGGGCACGCGTGCTGGCGATCGACGCCAGCCAGACCATGATCGCCAAGCTGGAGGAGTCGGCCGAGCAGCATGCGCTCATCGGCTTTGAATGCCTCGCGATGCCGATCGAGCGGCTCTCGCTGCCAGCCGAAAGCGTCGACCTTATCGTCAGCAGTTACGCGCTGCATTACCTGCGCGACACCGACAAGGGCAGGCTGGTAGCCGCTTCCTATCACTGGCTCAAGCCGGGCGGCATGCTGATCCTGGCGGACATGATGTTCGGCCGCGGCGGGACCAGCCATGACCGCGCCATCATCAGGACCAAGGTCGGAGCCCTCGCGAAGAAAGGGATCGGCGGCTGGTGGCGCATCGCCAAGAACAGCTACCGCTACCTCGTCCGGGCGCAGGAACGGCCAGTCTCGATCAGCACCTGGGCAACGATGCTGGCGCGAGCCGGGTTCAAGGGCATCACGGCATCATCGATTGTCAACGAGGCCGGCCTCGTCACGGGCCGGCGCCCAGCCACAGGCAAGCTGGTCGCGAGGCAAGTACCCCGCCAGCCCGGCGCCGCCGACTAGCTAACGGGCCGGTTAGAGCTTGCCGATGGAGACTGGGGCGCCGAACGGCCTGAGCACCTCGGGCACGGCGATCTTGCCGCCCTCGTCCTGGAAGTTCTCCATGATCGACAGCAGCGCCCGCGCGGTCGCTCCGGTGCCGTTCAGCGTGTGGACGAACTCAAGCTTGCCGTCCCGCCGGAACTTGATGTTGAGGCGGCGCGCCTGGTAGTCGGTCGTATTCGAGCAAGACGTGATTTCCCGGTAACGCTGCTGCGTGGGGAACCACGCCTCGATGTCGTACTTCTTCGCGGCCGGGGCGCCGAGATCACCCACCGCGATATTCATCACCCGGTACGGGAGGCCGAGTTCCCTGGCGATCTCCTCCTCGTGCTCGAGCAATTCCTCCTGAATCTCGGCGGACCGCTCAGGGACGCAGAAGACGTACATCTCGACCTTGTCGAACTGGTGCACCCTGATCATGCCCCGGGTGTCCTTGCCGGCCGCGCCGGCCTCGCGCCTGAAGTTCGTCGCGAAGCCCGCGTACTTCGCCGGGAGCTCGCCTTCCTCGAGCCGCTCCTCGGCGTGGATGCCGGCGAGCGCAACTTCCGAAGTCCCCGTCAGGTACAGGTCGTCCTTCTCGAGCCGGTACAAGTTCGACTCTTCGGTCGGCAGGAAGCCGGTGCCGTACATCGCGCGCTCGCCGACGAGTATGGGCGGCAGCACGAGCATGAATCCCTTGCCACGCAGCTTGTTGATGACGTATTGGTAGAGCGCCATTTCGGTGACGGCGACGTCGCCGATGCGGTAGGCGAATCTCGACCCCGATAGCCGCGCTCCCCTGGCCATGTCGATCCAGCCGCGAGCCGAGCCCAGCTCCAGATGGTCCTTGGGCTCGAAGCCGAAGATCGGCGGCTCGCCCCAGGTCCGCACGAGCTGGGCGTCTTCTTCGTCCATCCCGTCAGCAGCGGTCGGGTCGGGCAGGTTGGGGATGCCGCCGAGGATCTCGTCTCGTTCCTGCGCCGCCTGCGCCTGGTCAGCCAGGGCGACCTCGATCCTCGCGGACAGCTCCTTGAGCGCGGCCAGCTCCTGCGGGCTCGGCTTGCCCTTGGAGGCACGCTTCTGCTCGGCTCGCAGGCTCTCGGCCCGCTCGGTGTGCTCGCGCCAGTTCGCGTCGGCAGCGAGCAGCCGGTCGAAGTCGGCCGCGGCGCCACGCCGCGCCAGCGCGGCCCGGTAACCGTCCGGGTCCTGTCGTGCCGCCTTGAGATCGATCATTTTCGCGATTCTAGCGGCGCGCCAGCCGGGCTCAGACCGAATATCGGCCCGGGCGGGAAGGCACGAGGCCGGCAAAGGCCCGGCGCGACAACAGCCAGTCATCGCGCCGGGCCGGTTTCGCTGGATGGTTAGTGGTGCAGGGCAGCCGCTCGAGCGCGCAGCGTCCGCAGCGACGGCGTGCCGTGGGCGGTGCCGCGTGCCAGGGACGCGATGTCGATGAAGAACTGGCCGACGTTCGGCGTGCCGAACCCGGTCGCGGCGTCCCACCCGGACGTGGCGTTGAAGCCTGCTACCCCGTCGATGCCGTTGTTACCGGTCGTCACATCGTGGAAGCCGATGTGCAGGGCGCCGAGCGCGTAGAGGAACGGGTTGAGGAAGCCGATCGGACGCCCGATCGACTGGTTGAGGTCGGCCGTGAGGCCGGCCAGCTGCGGGCGCGCCCTCGCTGGTGCCGCCGATCATGAAGTATCCGGTCTCGTCCGGTCCGAGCGCGGAGAAGAAGACAAGGATCGAGGTGCTCGGGTCGGCGTTCCAGGAGACGTCGGGAAGTCCGCGGTTGCCGTGGATCAGCTTCTGGTCGCTCGAGGGCAGCAGCCGCTGGTAGAGCGGCTCGGCGAACTGCTGGCTGATGCCGCCGCCGGTGCGTCTGTCATCGGAGTTCCATACCGATCTCAGACTGGTAGTTGCCGCTCGTGTCGGCCGTGAGGCGTGGTGCCGCCCACCGCCGTGACGAAGGGCGAGGACGCCGGGAAGTTGACGGTGGGGAACGGGAAGATCGTTCGCCGTTGACATCGGTGTTAGCCGTGCCAGTCGTCGCCGGCCGAGGCGAAGACGGTCACGCCCATCGCCGCGCGCGCGGGCGTAGGTCGCCTCGAAGTCCCTGATGACCTTCTGGCCAGCGGAGTCGAAGAGCGTGTTCTCGGTCGCGCCCCAGCTCTGCGAGATGACCTGGCCGAGGTGATGGTCGAGCGCGTAGTTCAGAGCTGGTCGAACTCCGGCAGGCCCTGCGTGCCCTCGGTCTCATCGACCGGGCTGGTCAGCAGCACGATGCGACGCGTCCGGAGCCATGGCGTGCGACCACTCGACGTCGAGCGTGGTCTCGGCCGCCCAGCCGACCTGGTCGGGGTTGGCGCTCGGGTCGAATGGCACCGTTCCGAGCGGCGCGAGGACCTTGAAGGACGGCGGGTCGGGCAGGCCGAACCCGGCGTCGAAGCTGGCCAGGTCGGCGTCGATCGTCGGGCTGCCGAACGAGTCGACGATGACGATCGTCTCGCCCTTCGCCGTTATCGCCCTTGTTCAGCAGGTTGTCGACGCCGTAGCGCGTGCCGGATCTCCTGCGGGCTGTAGCAGGGGGTATCGAAGCTGGCACGGCAGAACGCGTCCGTCGGCGCCGCCGCGCCAACCTGGACAAGGTGGATGTTGAGCGGCAGCACCGGGGTGCTGAGCGCGCCCGAGCGGGACGAATGGAGACCGGCGACCGCCGGGCCGCCCGCCGCCGACGCGGACACGACGGCGAGCATAAGCGCACCGCCAGCAGCGGACGCGAGCCATCTCTTTCGCGGCATAAAGCCCTCCCTTTTAAAGGCCACAGCAATTTCAGTCATGCGTCAACCTACTAGCGATGGACGCCAATGACGAGAGTGCGGGGATTCACCCGGATCACATACACCACGCCAGTCAGGGCAGTTCACTTTCATCGTTTCCTGGCGGGCTTATCCGGCCGGGGCGATAGCGGCTTGCTTGATGTCGGGCGCCCCGTCCGCGCCCTCACTGGCCGGTGTCGACGGCCCGCTCCGCCTGGTCGCGAGGACCGAGCCCGCCAGGATCGCGGCGAACGCAAGGAGCATGGCCGGCGTCACCCGCTCGCCGAGGACCGTCACGCCTAGCGCGATCGCGATCGCCGGGTTGACGTAGGTGATCACGCTGGCCCGGGCCGGGCCGACCTCAGCGATAAGGCGGAAGAAGACCAGGAACGCGACCGCCGTGCAGATAACTGCCAGGCCGGCGATCGATGCCAGCACCTTTCCTGACGGGAGAGCTGACGGCCAGCTCAGCGCGGCGAGCGGCGCGTAGGCCACGGCGGCCAGCAGCAGGCACGCGGCCGTCATGCCCAGCGGCGGCGCGGCGGCGAGCTTGCGGTTCGCGATCAGCGGTCCGCTCGCGTAGCACAGCGCGACGAACAAGACCTCGCCGACCGACCTGGGAACGGCGCCGCCCCCGGCTGAGCCGACCAGGTTCGGGCCTGCGAGCAGCGCCACCCCGGCCAGGCCGAGGAGCAGGCCGGCCCATCGCACCCAGCTAAGCCGGTCGCCGGAGCCGATCATAAGGCTGATGATCGCGACGATGATGGGCACGGACGCGAGCAGCAGGCCGGTCAGCGAGCTGCTGATGGCGCGCTCGGCTTCGGAGAGCACGATCCAGGGCGCGATGATCTCGACGACGGCGAACAGAACCACCCAGCGCCAGACCGGCTTGAGCGCGGCGAACTGGCCCCGGTACAGCGCGATCGGCAGCAAGATGGCCGCGCCGATCACGACCCGGGCCAGCACGAGCACCGGTACCGGCACTCCGCCGACCGCGATCTTGATGAGCAGATAGGGCATTCCCCAGATCACGCTCATCGCAGCGAACAGCGTCCAGCCCCGCCTGCTCAAGTCGACCTCCCGATATCCACCACTTCATTACTCGCGAGCGGCGCCGGTTATTCCTGGCCTGGCCAGCGTTATTCCGGGCCTGGCCAGGCGGATACGCTCGCAAGGACTAGCCAGGTTCACGACCAGCCAGCCGGAGCACCCTAGTTGCGCAGCATCTGGACCGACACTCGGCACCCGCGGGAGCTGCCAGCCCCACCAGACGCGGCCGCCGTAGGCCCCCGCGCGCCGGGCAGCACCCTTTCTTCCTGGTGGTCTTTGGCGGTCGCGGTGGCGGCAGGACTTGCCCTGGCGGCCGCGTTCCCTCCGGCCGGCGCCTGGCCGGCGGCCGCGGCGGGGCCTGGCGCTGCTCACGCTGGCTATCCGGGGCAAGCGGCCGGCGGTGGCCTTCGGCCTCGGCGCGGCGTGCGGCGGCGTGTTCTTCGCAGCGCTACTGTCCTGGCTCGTCAACGTCGCCTGGTACGCGTGGGTGACGCTCGCCGTGCTGGAGACGCTGATCTTCGCCGCGGCGACCCTGGCGCTGCCGCCGCTGCTGCGCCTCCGGGCCTGGCCGCTCGCCGTCGCCGGCTGGTGGGTGGCGCAGGAAGCGGTCAGGGACAGGTTCCCGTGGGGAGGGTTCCCGTGGGGGCGGCTGGCGATGAGCCAGCCGTCGGCGCCGACCGCCGGCTGGGCGGCGATCGGCGGCCCGCCCTGGCTCACCTTCCTGCTCGCGCTGACGGGCGCGTGCCTGGCCTACCTGGCCTTCGCGGCGCTCGGAGCGGACCGGCGGGGCGGGGCCGCCCGTGACCGGCGCCGCCCCGCGGTCTTCGCGGCGGCTCTGGCCGCGGCATCGGTCGTCCTGGTGCTGGCCGGCAACCTGGCGTGGAGCTGGAGCCCGGGCGGTCCCGGCCCTTCGGCCGTCGTCGCCACCATCCAGGGGAACGTGCCGCACTCGCGCACCCTGCCGGAGCAGCTGCGCGCCACCACGGTGACCGCCAACCACGCCGCCGCCACCCTGGCCCTCGCCCGCCAGGTGCGCGAAGGCCTCCGGCCGGCTTCCCGACATCGTGATCTGGCCCGAGAACTCCACCGACATCGACCCGGGTGAGTCGCCGCCCACCTATCAGCTGATCTCGCTCGCGGTCGCCGCCATCGCCCGCCCCGTGCTCGTCGGCGCGGTGCTGTCACATCCCGTGCGCAACGCCGGGCAGCTGTGGCTGCCCGGCCGCGGGCCGGGTCAGGTCTACATCAAGCGCCAGCTGGTGCCATTCGGCGAGGTGATACCGCTCCGCGGGTTCATCGAGCATTTCACCTCCCTGCCGAAGCTGCAGCCGCAGAACTTCACCCCCGGTCACCGGGCGGTCGTGTTCCATCTCGGCAAGATCGCGCTCGGCGACGTGATCTGCTACGAGGTGGGCTTCGATAATCTCGTCCGTTCGGAGGTAGCGGCCGGTGCGAACCTGCTCGCCGTCCAGACCAACGACGCCGACTTCGAGCTCGACGGCCAGCGCGGCGAGACGCTGCAGCAACTCGACATGTCCAGGATTGACGCCATCAGCACGGGCCGGAGCGTCGCCGTCGCGTCCACGATCGGCATCAGCGCGATCATCGCCCCGAACGGGAGCCTGATCACGCAGAGCAAGACCTGGCAGCGAGCTGAGCTCGAAGCGCGGGTGCCGCTGATCTCCGCGCTCACTCCCGCCGACCGCCTCGGCAGCTGGCCCGAGCTGACGATCATCGCGCTGACCGCGCTGGCCCTGCTCTGGGCGCTGGCCCGGCGCCGGCCGGCGTGAGTTGCGATCAGGGCTGACCCGTGCCAGGTTGACTCGCATGTCTACCCGTCTCGTTCACGTGGTGATCGACGCCGCCGACCCGCTTGACCAGGGCGCGTTCTGGAGTCAGGCGCTCGGCTGGTCGATGCACCTGGACAGGGAAAATTTGCGCGAGGTCATCGTGTCGCCCGAAGGATTCAAGTACCCGGGGAACGCCGCTCTCCCGCTGGTCTTCGTCCCCGTCCCCGAGCCGAAGACCACGAAGAACCGCGTGCACATCGATCTCGCCTCGATGTCCCCCGACGATCAGGTGATCCAGGTAGAGCGCCTGCTCGAGATAGGCGCGACCCGGATCGACATCGGGCAGGGCGACGTTCCGTGGGAGGTACTCGCCGATCCCGAGGGCAACGAATTCTGCGTGCTCGATCCCAGGGACATCTACCGCGACACCGGCCCGGTCGCCGCCATTGTCGTGGACACCGCCGACCGGGACGCGATGGCTCAGTTCTGGAGCCTGGCCGCTGGCTGGCCTATCACGGGGTCCGACGAGGATTCCGTGTCGCTGCGGTCGCCGACCGGCGAGGGTCCCTACCTGGAGATGCTGGCCTCCGACGATCCCAAGCGCGTCAAGAACCGGGTCCACCTGGACATCGCGCCCTTCTTGAGTACCCGCGTCAGAGCCGAGGTGACGGCGCTGCGGGCCGCCGGGGCGACGCCCGCCGACGTGGGCCAGGGCGACGAGGACTGGACCGTGCTGGCAGACCCCGAGGGGCAAGAGTTCTGCGTGCTGACCCCGCGCTAGGCGCCCGGGCGTGCACACCGGGTGGCGGCTGCCGCCACAATGGGTTCGTGGCCTTCTGGCGCGGGTTCGCACAGCCTGCTCGATATGCCGCGTTGCTCGCCGGCGCGCTGCCAGTACTCGCGTTCCCCGCGCCTAACCTTGAGTTTCTCGCCTGGTTCGGCCTGGTGCCTGGTCTGCTGCTGCTGCGCGCGGCGCCGTCCGGCCGGGAGGCGGCCATGCGCGGCTGGTGGCTCGGCGCCGGGTATCTGCTCGCCGCGCTGTACTGGCTGACTCCCAATCTGGGTCCTGGCTTGCTGCTCGTAGTGATCGTGCTCGGGGCCCCTGGGCGGGGGTCGGCTACGCGGCCTGGCGGCTGCTCAGGCCCGGGTCGTCGGCGCGGCAGGCTCTCGCGGCTCTGGTCGTGCTGCCGAGCGCGTGGGTGGTCATCGACTGGATCAGGTCCTGGCAGGGCATCGGCGGGCCCTGGGCCGTCTTCGGCGCGAGCCAATGGCAGCATCCGATCGTGCTCGCGCTCGCTGCGGTCGGCGGCATCTGGCTCATCAGCTTTGCCCTGGTCGCTGCCAACACCGGAGTCGTGATCGCGCTGACTTCCGCCAGCCGGATCGGCCGGTCGGTCGGCATCGCCGGCGCCGGGCTGGCCATCGCGGCTGGCCCGCTGGCCTTCTCGCTGACGGCGGCTGAGTTCACGGCACCCCCATCCGGGCACCTGACGCTGGCGCTCGTCCAGCCCGGGCTCGAGAACGGCCCGGCGGCAAGGCTGGCCGCCGAGTCCAAGCTGACCGCGCGCGTATCCGGTGCGGGGCGTGCTGACCTGATCGTGTGGGGCGAGAGCAGCGTCGGCTACGACCTCGACACCGATAAGGCGGTCCTGGCCAGGCTCGTACGGCTGTCCGACCGGACCGGCACCCAGTTGCTGGTCAGCCAGGACGCATTCAGCCCGTCAGGCGCCAAGTCCAAGGTGGCTGTCCTGATCGGGCGCCCTGGCGTCGAGGGGACCTACATCAAGACCAGGCTCGTGCCATTCGGCGAGTACATCCCCTTCAGGTCGCTGCTCGGCTGGCTCACCAGTATCAGCCGGGCCGCGTCGCAGAACATGATCGCAGGCAACGGCGCCCACGTGCTGCACGCCGTGCTGCCGAATGGGCGGCCGCTGACGTTCGGGGCACTGATCTGTTTCGAGTCGTCATTCCCCGACATGTCGGCGGTCGATACGAACGACGGCGCCCAGGTCCTCATCTACCAGACCTCAGACTCGACCTTCCAGGCAAGCTGGGCACTGGCCCAGCACGCGTCGCTCGCGGCCATCAGGGCGGCCGAGACCGGGCGGCCCGCCGTCCAGGCCGCCCTGACCGGTGATTCGGCGGCCTTCGACAGCCGCGGCCGCTTGCTCGCCTGGATGGGCCAGGCCCAGCGCGGCGTGCTCCGGGTGCGGCTCACGCTGCCTGACCCATCCGCGCGGACGCCCTTCGACCGGTACGGCGACTACGTCCCCTGGTTCTCGATCGGAGTCCTCGCGCTGGCCTTTCTCGCTGCGGTCAATGGTCTTGGCCTAGCGCGCCGTTTGCGCCGCGGATAGCGGATTGGGGTATCCGCGGGCCGGAGAGCACCGGCTAACTCATTCCAAACCGGATTAACCACGGAGCGCCCCCGGGCATACTGGGGACCGGCAGGGGTAGCCGCCTCGTCGAGTCGACATGGTGGAGGACATCGTGCTGCGGATGGACAACAGGTCGCCCAAGCGGACCAGATTGCTGCCGCTCGCCGTGCTTTGCGCGGCCGGCATCGTGGTGACGGCTTGCCAGTCGTCGGTCGGCACCTCGGCTGGCGCCGGGGCTGGCGGTACCGGCTCCCCTGGCGCCTCGGGCGGCAAGTCCGCATCGCACTCGCCCAAGCCGCCGTCCACCGGGATCACTATCAACCCCGCGAGCGGCAGCACGAACGTCAACCCGGCGAATGGCGTCTCCGTGACGTCGAGCAAGGGCACGATCAAGAGCGTGAGCGTGTCCGGCGATCCCGTCTCCCCTGTCACCGGTCAGCTCAACGCGTCCCGGACGGCCTGGCACAGCGCCTGGACCCTGCCCGTCGACCAGACGATGACGGTCAAGGTCACCGCGACCGACTCGTCCGGTCACACCGTGAACCAGACGAGCACATTCAAGACGATCAACCCGTCGCGGACTTTCACCACCCAGATTTTTGAGGGTTACCGGCAGACGTACGGCGTCGGGATGCCGATCATGCTGACGTTCAACCACCCGATCACGGACAGGGCCGCAGTCGAGCGCTCGCTCGTGATCCGCTCGTCCAAGCCGGTGACCGGCGGCTGGTACTGGGACAACAGCCAGACCCTGGCCTTCAGGCCCAGGCAGTACTGGCCGCAGAACACCACGGTGAGCTTCACCGGCCATCTCAACGGCGTCCAGGGCGCGCCCGGCCTCTACGGCGACCACACGCTGACGCAGACGTTCCGCATCGGCCAGTCGCTGATCGTAGTCGCGAGCACCAAGACCCACCATATGAAGCTGTACCGGGGCGGCAAGCTCTACCGGACCTGGCCGATCAGTTCAGGCCGGCCGGGCGACAACACCCCGAACGGGACGTACGTGACCATCGAGAAGGGCAACCCGGTCCTGATGAAGGGTCCCGGATACCGCATCGAGGTGCCCTGGTCGGTCAGGTTCACCTGGAGCGGCGACTACCTGCACGATGCTTTCTGGTCCGTCGGCGAGCAGGGCTTCACCAACGTCAGCCACGGCTGCGTCAACATGGCACCCGCTGACGCGAAGGTGTACTACAAGATGGCGGTGCCGGGTGACCCGGTCACGGTCCTGGGCAGCCCCCGGCACGGGGTGTGGGACAACGGCTGGACGTACTGGTTCGACACCTGGTCGCAGTTCCTCAAGGGCAGCGCGCTGCACATGGCGGTGCTGGCGGGCCCGCAGGGCAGCACGTTCGTGAGCCCGGCGACACTGACCGCCGCCAAGGGTTCGGCCCCGGTCAACCAGCCCTGGCCCAAGAACTCCTGGGCCAGCTAACGCAAGCTGGCCTGCGCCGGGCTCGGGTCCGGCCTGGCATGCCGGGCCGGGCCGGGCCTGCATGCCGGGCCGTGCGGGATCGACGCGGGCGAGTCACCTGCCGACCCCTGACACAAACCCGGCATCAGCACCATCTGCCACGCCCGTAACGAGCCCGCCTACCTGGGAAGTTGGACCGGCCGCCCGGCGCCGCGCCAAGGCCGCCAGCAGCCGGTGCTAGCTTCCGCGATCATGGTCGCGGGCGTGATCACGGAAACAAGCGCCGGCCATCGCCGAGGTAATCTTCCGTACTCACGGCCGGGAACATGATCACGGATGCTCGCTCCTGTCGTGACCCGAACTGCCATACCGCTCTACCGGCCCGAACCGGGCAAACCGCCCACGGCCACCTAGGCGGACATCCCCTATCACCCTGCGAGGCGTGACGCGCGTCACGGCACCAGCCGCAAGCTCGCACCGCTGTGCCGTTGGTGTCGTGTGAGCAGCACCAACGGCACAGCGGTGCGAGCCCCCTTGCCCCTCGGAGGCGTCACACACCGCCTGCGGCTAATCGGAATGCGATCGCGTCACTGATGCGTTACAGATTGTGACCCCCGACGGGGAGGTGCTCCTAGACCCACCAGATTGAGCACTTCCCGCTTGCTTAGGCCGGCTGGACTGAGCGCACCCCCGCGCATCACATGCCAGCCGCCGCGCTGTACCAGCGAGGCGCGAGCAGCCCCCATGCACGCGCCGAACCGCCAGCCGGAACGTCCGACGGCTAGAGCACCGGTCCTTTCCACGCCATACCCCTGACCGGGCGGCGGCGGGTCAGCACGGAAGGAACCAGTCTTGACCCGCACCCCGCGAGTGACGCATGCCATCCGCGAGAAGTCCGCTGCCGTCCGCGAGAAGACCAAAGCTTGCCTCGATGCCGGAAACCAGGTGCTACGCCGCCGGTCGAGTGGCCTCACCGACCCCCGCATAACCAACCGGAAGATGATCTACCTGGGCACCACCCTGGCCCTGGCCGGCGCGGGAGCGGCCTCTCTCACTGGCGTCGTCGGCGCCGCGACCGCTGCGGCAAGCCCGGCCACCAGCGGGCACGGCACAGTCGCGTCCAAGCTGACGAGCCAGGGTAGCCCCAAGGCGACCGCTGACCAGCGCGCCCCGAAGACAGTCAGGCCAGACGGCAGCCAGGTGCGCCATGCCCCGCACGCCAAGACCTGGCTGGCGGTCGAGCGCATCGCCGCCAATCACACCGTGCCCCGGGCTGGCAACGGTCCGCTCCCCGCCCAGGACCGGCTCACCCCGGCTGGCACCAGCGGACCGCAGAGCTGGCTGCCCATGACGCCGGCCAGGTACGCCAATGCCACCGCGATCGTGCATCAGGCCCTCGACAAGAAGATGGGCCTGCGGTCAGCCGTCATCGCGGTAGCCACGTCCATGCAAGAGTCCACGCTGCTCAATCTCAACCACGGCGACCGCGACTCACTCGGCTTGTTCCAGCAGCGCCCGTCCACGGGCTGGGGCAGCCCATCACAGATCCTGCGCCCGGCGTACGCGGCCGACGCCTTCCTTGCCGCGCTGCACACCCATCAGTCGCAAGACCCGGCCTGGGCGCACCAGCCGCTCTGGCAAGACGCGCAGGACGTCCAGAAGTCGGGCGTCCCCTACGCCTACGCCAAGTGGGAGGCCCAAGCCGCCCACGTCGTCAGCACCATCACCCACCGCATCTACTGACCCGCCCGACCGACCAGCCGTCTTTCAGCCCGCTGCTTCAGGGCAGCGGGTCCACACCGTGCGCACCGCCCCTTGCCCCCGTAGGAGGCGGACAGAGCGCACGCGGTGACCGGCGGCGCGAGATCTCCCCGTTCTCGCGCCGCCGGTCCATTCCTTCCGCAGCGGTATCTCAGCTTGGGTTCAGCGCCACTCCTTGCCAAGGCGTCCGGGAATAAGAGTGGCTCGCGGCGTTGGACAAGGACAGTCTTGAGCAGGTCACTGCGGCACCCTGCGGGCCGCAGTGAGCACGGGCCGAATCTCGGGCGTCCGCTTGCTGAGACAGTGCATAGTTCCAGACACGTCAACAAGAAGGCGCAGCGTCCCGCTCGCCCAATGCCACTTAGCTCAAGCCTTCGAGCGCCGACCCCGGTGCTCGCGGCTGTCCCAGTGCCCGAAAGGGATCAATGTGACAAATGACGCGCGGGACTAGCCGCAAGCGGTCTCGGCCCAGCCAGACGACAACAATCGACGCCGCTATTCACCCGTTAAGCCCGTTTTGCCGGTTCCGGGCGAGCGCATGGATTGCGCAATCGATGGTGTGATCTGGGTGTCGATTCACGTATTGATGTTGTCCCGCCAGAGGCGGATGCCGGGGCTGGGCCAGGAGGATCGTCCGTCCGGTCGGGATGCTTCTGGCCAGCGCGGGCTTGTAGCGACTGGGAGACTGGGCAGCTGGCGCGACGATGGAACCCAAGCATAAACATGCAGGTCACGAGCATGATCCAAATAGTTTAAGTGGCATTGCCCGCTCGCCGACGACCGATTCGGCGAGCACTTCGAGAACGTGGGGAGGGAACGAGATGGCTGACAAATGGCGCACCTGGGGGGAGATCGAGGCCGATGCCAAGGCGCTCGACCGCATTGATGAGGCGGCCGTGAGCGCACATCAGGATCGCATGCGTGCCGCGCAGCGCGCCAACCGCCTGGCTGAAATCCGTATGCGGCTCGCCAAGATGGGCGAGGCATTTTCTCGCCATCGCAGCGCTTGATATGAATCCGACGGCAAGACGGTAGATTGCGTATAGCAGAAGCCGGAAATGGCAGTTGGGGCGGGGTGTGAATGGATCCGGTTGCGGTTAGCGCGATCGTGTCGGCAATCGTCAGTGGCGCGGCAGGTGAGGCTGGCAGCAAGCTCTGGGACGGTCTGACGGCGCTTGTCCGCCATCCATCACGAGGGCGCCAGCAAAGCACAGAAGAGCTGGCGACAGGCAGTCCGGCTACGTCCGGCGCTACTGAACTGGCGGCGGTCGGGCAAGCTCCCGGGGACCAGGCACGGGCACTTGAGCTGGCAAAGGTTCTGATCGCGCGGGCTGGCGCCGATGCCGGATTCGCTGGCGAGCTGCAGGCCTGGCTCGATCAGGCGAGCCAGGTGACCGCTGCTATCGGCAATGTGACCAACACCATCAGCGGCGGTACTCAGCACGGGCCGGTGTTCCAAGGCCGTGACTTCAGCGGCATCACCTTCAATTCGAGCCCGCCGGTCGAGCCGCCAGGGTGATGCGGCGTGACATCACCAGATGAGGGCGCCTTTGCCGACGACACGATCAACACGATCAGCGGCGGCATTCAGTCCGGGCCGGTGTTTCAGGGCCGAGACTTCGATATCACGATCCAGCCGCGAGCGGCGGCTCCGACAGCCCTGGCGCAGTTGCCGCCGCAGGCGGCCGGGTTCACCGGCCGCGATGAGCAACTCGCGAGGATCATCGGGCTGCTCGACCCGGCTGCGGAGGCTGGAGCGATCGCGGTGTCGGCGGCAGGTCTTGCGGGAGTCGGCAAGACCGCTCTCGCGGTCGCGGCGGGCCATGCTGCCAGGCAGCGCGGCTGGTTCGCCGGCGGGGTGCTGTTCATCGACTTGCACGGGTATGACGCCGCGCCGGTAGCGCCCGGCCAGGCACTTGACGCGCTATTGCGCGCGCTCGGCGTACCCGCCGAGCACATCCCGCCGGACGCCGATGGCCGGGCTGGGATGTACCGGTCGGCGCTGGCCGGGCTCGGCGAGCCGGTGCTGATCATCGCCGACAACGCCTCGGCGGAGGAGCAGGTCAGGCCGCTGCTGCCAGGCGGCGGGCCGCACCGGGTCGTGGTGACCTCGCGGCACACGCTGGCCGGGCTCGATGCGCGGTTGCTCGACATCACTGTGCTTGACGGCGAGGCCAGCATCCGGTTGCTCGACACCTTGATCCGCACCGCCCGTCCCGACGACTGCCGGATCGCTGAAGATACCCCGGCGGCGAGCCGGCTGGCTCAGGCATGCGGTGGTCTGCCGCTGGCATTGCAGATCAGCGCCGCGCTGCTGAAGGCCGACCCCGGGCTCGCATGCACTGACCTGGCCGCCGGCATGGAGTCCGAGCATCAGCGCCTTGAACAATTGCGGTATGGCGACGGCAGCGGCGGCCAGGCGATGCTGTCGGTCGAGGCAGCATTCGAGCTGTCGTACCAGCGCCTGAGCCTCGAGTCCGCCCGAGTGTTCAGGCTGCTGCCGCTGATTCCCGGTCCGGACGCCTCCACCGCAGCCGTGGCAGCCCTTACCGACCTGCCGCCAGGGCAGGCGCGGGGAGTGCTGGCGGACCTGGCCAGGGCGCACCTGACCGAAGAGATTCCCGCAGGCGCCGGACGCTGGCAGCTGCACGATCTGGTCCGCCTGTACGCCAGGCGGAAATGCGACCAGGATGCCGACGGCGCCTACTACGACCAGGGCATGGACCGGTTGTTCGGCTACTACCTGAACACGGCCCGCGCCGCAGACGACCACCTGCGGGCGCTGCCAGGCACCCAGGTGCCAGATGCCTTCGCTGACCGGGCCAGCGCGCTCTCCTGGCTAGACGCCGAGCGGTCATGCCTGGTCGCCGCAGTGACGGCAGCGAGCGAGCAGCACCGGGACGAGATCGCCATGTTGCTGCCGCTTCACCTAGCCGTCTATTTCGATTGGCGCAGACGGTTCGACGATCAGATAGCCACCTGCACGCTCAGCCTGGCGGCAGCCAAAAAGCTCGCCATTCAGGCGAACGAAGCCGCAGCGCTGAGCAACCTCGGCATCGCACTGACGGAGGTACGCCGATTCGACGAGGCCATCACCGCCCACCAAGACGCCGCCGCCATCTACCGCGAAACCCGCGACCGCCACGGCGAGGGCACGGCACTGGGCAATCTCGGCATCGCACTGCGGGAGGTGCGCCGATACGACGAGGCCATCACCGCCCACCAAGACGCCGCCGCCATCTACCGCGAAACCCGCGACCGCCACGGCGAGGGCACGGCACTGAACAACCTCGGCATCGCACTGCGGGAGGTGCGCCGATACGACGAGGCCATCACCGCCCACCAAGACGCCGCCGCCATCTACCGCGAAACCCGCGACCACCACGGCGAGGGCACGGCACTGAACAACCTCGGCATCGCACTGCAGCAGGTGCGCCGATACGACGAGGCCATCACCGCCCACCAAGACGCCGCCGCCATCTACCGCGAAACCCGCGACCACCACAGCGAAGGCGCGGCACTGGGCAACCTCGGCAACGCACTGCAGCAGGTGCACCGATACGACGAAGCCATCACCGCCCACCATGCAGATCTGGCCATTTGCCGCGAGACCGGCGACCGCCACGGCGAGGGCACGGCACTGAACAACCTCGGCCTCGCACTGCGGCATATGCGCCGATACGACGAGGCCATCACCACCCACCAAGACGCCGCCGCCATCTACCGCGAAACCCGCGACCACCATAGCGAAGGCATGGCACTGGGCAACCTCGGCATCGCACTGCGGGAGGTGCGCCGATACGACGAGGCCATCACCGCCAGCCAAGACGCCGCCGCCATCTTCCGGGAGACCGGCGACCACCACAGCGAAGCTATAGAACTGAGCAACCTGAAGAGACATCGAGAGAAGCAACGCAAGCCAGGGCGCAAGTTCAGGCGTGCCAGATGAGCGCCTGTCACTGGCGCGGTCTGGTCGCTTGACCGGCTCCATCGCTCGGAGTCACGAGTCGAGCAACCGGTCCGGCGGGCGGTGTCAGCGGCGCGTCCGCTGCGCAACCATGGGCTGAATTTCCACGGCTCATGGCTAACGGGGTGGCGGCTATGCGGTAGAACTTTCGCATGGAGCACTTCCTGGCCGCTCACGGCTACCTGGCTTTGATTATCTTCGCGTTCATCGAAGCCAGTTGCATCCCCATCTCATCTGAGATCACCTTTGCGCTGGCCGGGCTCGCCGCCGCGCAGGGAACTCTCAGCCTGCCTGTGGTCATCGTGCTCGGCACTGCCGCCGAGATGGGCGGGTCGCTGCTCTCGTACGCGATCGGCAGGCGCGGGGGCAGGACGCTGCTCGACCGGTACGGCAAGTGGGTGCTCGTGAGCAGCTCCGACCTCGACCGCGCGGAGCGCTTCTTCTCCGGGCGGGGGTCCTGGACGGTCGCCGTTGCCAGGATGCTGCCCCTGGTCAGGTGCTTCGCGTCGTTCGGCGCCGGCGTGGTCGAGATCCCGGCTGTGCCATTCACGATCTTCAGCCTGATCGGCACGGCGGCTTGGGCGACGGCGCTCAGCGTGCTCGGCTACAACCTGGGCAGCACCGTGACGAAGTTCTTCCACTCGTTCTCGCTGATCGGCATTCTGCTCGCCGTCGTGCTGCTGCTCGGGCTGGTGGCCCACCGCGTGCACGCGATCAGGAAGGAAGCGGGCCGCAGCGAAGCCACGGCGGATGGGGCGGAGCCAACCAAGGCCAAGATCAACTCGGGCCGTTCCGGCGGCGCCCACAGGTCAGGCCGCGGCCCCTCTGCCTAACCGCCCGGCCCAAGAGGCCCCATCAATCGGATAGCGCCTGGTAGATGAGCTGCCTGAGCTGGGACCTGATCGGGTGGGCGCTTGACGGCAGTAGCTGGGTGTAGAAGGACGCCGTCAGGCCCAGCGCCGGATCCACGAAGAACGCCGTGCTCGCGGCCCCGCCCCACGAATACTCACCCGCGCTGCCGACCGTCCGGCCGGGAACGGGGTCGACCACCACGCCGAACCCGAGGCCGAAGCCAACCCCGCCGAACGGCGCCTCAGCGAACAGCGGACGGCCGAAGGCCTCCAGGTCAGCACCGCCAGGTAGGTGATTGCGCGTCATGTACGAGACAGTGCGCGGGCTGAGCACGGTAACGCCATCCAAAGACCCCGCGGGACTTCCCTCAAAGCCGAGCAGCATCGACGTGAACCGCAGGTAGTCGGCGGCCGTCGACACCAGCCCGCCGCCCCCGCCAAGGAACGTCGGTACCCGGCTCGCCACGTGGCCCATGGTCTCGAGCCGCACCGCCTTGCGCCCTGGCCCCAGCGAGTACAGCGCCGCCAGCCGGTCACGCTCGGCCTCACCGAGCCAGAAGCCCGTCTCGGTCATCCCGAGCGGCTCGAAGACCCGCGAAGCGAAAAACGAATCCAGGGACATCCCCGAGGCGACCTCAACCACCCGCCCGAGCACGTCGGTCGAGACCGAGTAGTTCCACTCAGCACCCGGCTGGAAGAGCAGCGGCAGCCCGGCCCACAGGTCGCAGCACGCGGCCAGGTCGGTCTTGCGCGGCGTCCCCCATTCAAAGCCCTGTGACCGGTAGATGGCGTCGACCGGGTGCGAACGGTGGAAGCCGTAGGTCAGGCCCGAGGTGTGGGTCAGCAGGTGCCAGATCCGGACCGGCTCGACGGCGGGGACGGTCACCGTCCTGATGTCGGAGCCGCCGGAGAAGACCCGGACGTCGGCGAACGACGGGATGAACTTGCTCACCGGGTCGGTGAGCTCGAACGCCCCCTCCTCGTACAAGATCATCGCGGCGACCGACGTGATCGGCTTGCTCATCGAGTAGATCCGCCAGACCGTGTCGGTCGTCACCGGCAGCCCGGCCTCAAGATCACGCTGACCGCAGGAGGCAACGTACGCCAGCTTGCCGTGCCTGCTGACGGTGACCAGCCAGCCCGGCAGCCGCCCGTCCTCCACATAGCGCCGGAAGTGCCGGTCGATCCGGTCGAGCCGACCAGAATCAAGCCCTACCTCGGCCGCGTCAACCTCCGGACTCAGTGCGCCCATCGAATCCGCCTTCCTGCCGGAATCACACCATGTCTCCTATAGCATGCGGCACGACCAGCGCAGCGGCCGACAAGGGGGCTCACGATGGGCGCGGAACGCGATCGGGTAAAGACCTTCGGACGGCTTGAGTACGGCCTGACGAAGGCCGGTGACTGGTACCGGTGGGGGCCGTACGTGAGCGAACGGCAGTGGGGCACCGTCCGCGAGGACTACAGCGCGGACGGCGACGCCTGGAACTACACCTCACACGACCAGGCGCGATCGCGGGCGTACCGGTGGGGCGAGGACGGGCTCGCCGGGTTCTGCGACATCGAACAGCGGCTCTGCCTCGGCCTCGCGCTGTGGAACGGACGCGACCCGATCCTCAAGGAGCGGCTGTTCGGGCTGACCAGCGGCCAGGGCAACCACGGCGAGGACGTCAAGGAGTACTGGTGGTACCTCGACGCCACCCCGAGCCACACCTGGAACCGCTGGCGCTACCACTACCCGCAGGCCGCGTTCCCCTACGAGGACCTGGTCGCCGAGAACGGCGCCCGCGACCGCGACCGAGCCCGAGTACGAGCTGCTCGACACGGGCGTCTTCGACGACGACCGGTACTGGATCGTCGAGGTCGCGCTACGCCAAGGCCGGCCCCGACGACCTGCTGATGCAGATCGAGGTCACCAACGCCAGCCCGGACGAGGCCACGCTCCACGTGCTGCCGACCGCCTGGTTCCGCAACACCTGGTCCTGGGACGACGACGCGCAGGCCGCGGCTCACGCTCGGAGCCGCCGCGGGCGAACCGCGACTGCCACGTGGCCGATCGTCAGCACCCGTTCATCGGCGATCTTGAACTGCTGGCCGGCAACGGCCCCGACGGCCAGCCGCCGAGCTGCTTTTCTGCGAGAACGAGACCAACACGCCGACTGCTGTTCGGAGCCGAGCCGACCACCGCCGTACCCGAAGGACGGGATCGGCGACCATGTCATCTCGCGGCGCGGCGACGGTCAACCCGGACGGGACCGGCACCAAGGCTCGCGCCTGGTACCAGCTCGACGGTCGCCCCGGGCAGACCGCCGAGGTCCGGCTGCGGCTGCGCAAGCCGCCGAGCGCCGCCGCGGACGGCCGCGCGGCGCGACGAGCCGCTCGGGCCGGACTTCGACCGCGGTCGTCGCGCAGCGGCGGGCCGAGGCCGACGAGTTCTACGCCGAGCTGACGCCGCGCCGGCGCCAGCGAGGACGAGGCGCTGATCATGCGCCAGGCGTTCGGCGGGATGCTGTGGTGCAAGCAGCTCTACTACTACGACGTCGAGCGCTGGCTCGACGGCGACCCGGCCCAGCCGCCGCCGCCCGAGCGCGGCTGCACAGGCCGCAACAGCCGCTGGCGCAGCTTCGACGCGTTCGACATCATGTCGATGCCCGACAAGTGGGAGTACCCCTGGTTCGCCGCCTGGGACCTGGCCTTCCACTGCGTGGCGCTGGCGCATGTCGACCCGGCGTTCGCCAAGTACCAGCTGATCCTGCTGTGCCGGGAGTGGTTCCAGCATCCCAACGGCGCGCTGCCCGCCTATGAGTGGGACTTCGGCGACGTGAACCCGCCGGTGCAGGCCTGGGCCGCGCTCGAGGTGTTCGCGGTCGACGGCGGCACGCGACATCGACTTCCTCAGCCGGGTCTTCGACAAGCTGCTGGTCAACTTCACCTGGTGGATCAACCGCGAGGACGCCGAGGGCAACAACCTGTTCGAGGGCGGCTTCCTCGGCCTGGACAACATCGGCCCGATCGACCGGTCGCACCTGCCGGTCGGCGGGATCCTCGAGCAGTCGGACGCGACCGGCTGGATGGGCTTCTACGCGATGGCGATGGCGACCATCGCGCTCGACGCTGCACTGGTCCGGCCAGCGGCCAGGCACCGACCTGGTCGATGAAGTTCCTCGAGCACTTCGCGGCGATCAGGGACGCGCTTGACGGCCTTGGCCTGTGGGACGAGGCCGACGGCATGTACTACGACCGGCTGATCACCCCGAGCGGCCAGGAGCGTGCCGGTGCGGGTGCGCTCGGTGCCGGCATGATCCCCGCGATCGCGCTTGGCGTGATCGACCAGGGCTCGATCGAGCGGTCAATGGCCGTGGGCAAGCGGTTCGCCGGCTTCCTGGCCGGGCAGGAGGAGGCTACCGCTGAGCAGGTCCGCGGCGAGCCTGGTCATCAGCGGCTCCTGCTCAGCCTGGCCGGTCCCGACAAGCTCGCCAGGCTGCTCGCACGGCTCTTCGATGAGTCGGAATTCCTGTCACCGCACGGGATAAGGGCGCTGTCGGCCTGGCACCGCGAGCACCCGCTCGCGTTCGACATCGAGGGATATCGGGCGTCCATCGACTACGAGCCGGCTGAATCGACGACGCCGCTTTTCGGCGGTAACTCGAACTGGCGCGGGCCGGTCTGGTTCCCGGTCAATTACCTGATCATCAGCGCGCTTGATCGTTATCACCGGTTCTTCGGTGACGATCTTGTCATCGAGTATCCGACTGGCTCCGGCCGCGAGCTGACGCTCGACGTGATCGCGGCCGATCTGTCGGACCGGCTCATCGCGATCTTCGCCAGGAACGCGGCCGGCCACAGGCCTTGTTTCGGCGGCACTGAGCCATTTCTGTCCGATCCGGCCTGGCGCGATAATCTGCTGTTCAGCGAGTATTTCCAGGGCGACGACGGCGCTGGCCTAGGCGCCAGTCACCAGACCGGCTGGACCGGGCTCGTCGCCGACCTGATCAGGCGGCGCGGCGGCATGGTGCGCGGCTCGGCCGACATCATCGCCGATATCGCCAGAAGCGCGGGCAGCCGTTTGTCACATTGATAACGATTGCTCTGACGCCGAAAACGCCCATCGGGCCACCTGTCCCGGCGATCCGCAGGACATTAGACCGAACCGCCGTGCAATCATGGCCTGCGCCGTATCGTTATGGTTTGCGTAGCAGAGTTAGCGGTGCAGTCGCATGCGTATTCATCCCGGCCAAAGGTAGCGGCACGAGTGAACAACCAGGTCCTGGCTCCCGATTCAGCGGGGTCGAGCAGCGGTGGAGTCGTCTGGCCCGTGCGGTCGGGCCTGGTACCTCCGCTCACCGAAGGCTTCGTCAGCAGGTCAGAGTCGGCGCCCGGGGTGGCGCAGGCGCTGAGTCCCGGCTCTACCGTCGCCCTGGTGCCCGCCAGGGCGGCCGCCCCTGGCGCTCCTGACTGGTTCGGATCGTGCGGCAAGACCCAGCTAGCCGCATTCGCCGCCGAGGCGATGTGGAAGTCGGGAGAGCTGGACTTGCTCGTCTGGATCACCGCGACCAGCCGCGCGGCGATCCTGACCGGTTACGCGGCCGCGGCCGTCGACGCGATGGGCGTCGACCCGGCCAGCGACGCGGAGTCGCTGGCGACGCGTTTCGTCGGCTGGCTCGAAGAGACCAGCCGGTCGTGGCTGATCGTGCTCGACGGGCTGACGAGCTCGTGGGACCTTGAGGGCCTGTGGCCAGCCGGCCAGTCCGGGCGGACGCTGATCACCGCCGCTGAGACCGCCGGCCTGGAGTCGGACCAGATCAAGGTGCTCGGCATCCCCGGCTTCAGCCGCAGGGAGGCCCTCAGCTACCTGATGGACCGGCTGACCGAGGACCGTGGTCAGCGAACAGGCGCGATCGACCTCGTGGACCACCTCGGAGGCGAGCCGCTCGCGCTGGTTCAGGCCAGCGCCGTCATCGGGACCTCGGCACTGTCGTGCCGGGACTACCAGGACGTCTTCATCCGCAAGCTGGACGCGCTCACCAGGAGCGGCCAGCCGTCCACGGCCGCCGTGAGCTGGATCTTGTCGGTCGAGCACGCCGACCGCCTCTCGCAGACCGGACCGGTCCAGCCCATGCTGATCCTGGCTTCCTGGCTGGACGGCAACCGGATTCCCGGCACGCTCTTCACCTCGCCGTCTGCCCGCGGTTACCTCACCACGAGCGGCCAGGCATCCCCGGAGCAAGCCTGGGCGGCCGTGGTCACGCTCGAGCGAGCCGGCCTGCTCACGATTGACCCGACCCCGACGCCGCCGACCGTCATGATGAACTCGGCGATCGCGGTAGCCGTCAGATCGGCAACGCCAGCCGACCTGGTCGACGCCGCCGTCAACGTCGCGGCCAGCGGGCTCGTCGAGGCCTGGCCAGACGATGAGTCGCAGGCCTGGCTCGTTGACTGCCTGAGGTCCTGCGGCATCGGTCTCATGCAACTCGCGGGCGACCGGCTGTGGAAGGGCGCGGGCTACCGGCTGGCGTTCAGGCTCGGGCAGAGCATGGAGACCGCGCGGCTGGCCACGCTCGGCGCCGCGCACTGGAGCAAGGTCGCCGCGGCCTGCGACCGCTTCCTCGGCCCAGGCCACCCGGAGTCGCTCACCGCCAGTGATCACCTGGCCGCCGCGTTCCTCGCCGCGGGCCGCGCGGCCGAGGCCCTGCCATGGTTCCAGCGAGTACTGGCGGACCGGGCTGGCCTGCTCGGGGCTGATCACCCGGGCACGATCGCGTTCGAAATGATGCTCGGCCGGGCGCTCATCGCGGCGGGCCGGCCTCGGGAGGCGGCGACCGTGCTCGACCGTGCCTTTCGTGCCAGCGAGCAGGTACTCGGCGCCGACGACCTCGAGACGCTCGAGGCGCTCGACACGCTCGCCGATGCCTGCCAGGCCGCCGGCGAGACGACGGACGCGATCCGGCTGTACCGGCGGGTGCTGGCCGAGCGTGAGCGGGTCCAGGGCCCGAACCACTTGCTGACGCTCGAGAGCTGCCAGAAGCTCGGCGACGTCTACCTCACGGCGAAGAAGTTCAAGGACGCGCTCGCCGCGTATAAGCGAGTGGTCGCCGGGCGCGAGCAGTCGCTCGGCCCCGTGCACCCGGCGACCATCGAGGCCCGCGACCGGCTGGCCTCCGCGTATCACTCGGCCGGCAAAATGGCCACCGCCCTGCGGCTGTACGAGGAATCGTGCGACGACTCCGAGCGGATCCTCGGTCCCGATCATCCGGACACCCTGGGGCGCCGGGTGCACCTGGCTCATGCGCTCTACGCGGTCGGCAGGCTAGGCGACGCGACGACAATGCTCCGTGACACCGTCGACCGGTGCGAGCGCATCCTGCCGACGGGCGATCCGCTGACGAAGATGGCATCGGACAGCCTGACCAACATCGCCGGCGGCTAGCCGCGCGGTAAGGCGAATGCCGCAATGGAACCTCATCGCGCCCGCTTGTCAAGTCCGGGATGAACGCCTGTTTCTGTTGCACTGCGCCTTAGTTGACTCAATGTCTCCGGTAAGTTACCGAAGAACAATTTTCGGCGCTAATCCGGCATTAAGCGACGCAGACCTTTAAGATCAGTCTCAAACACTTGAACGGGCATTCTGGAGAAAACATGACAGATCAGACGACGTCGCTGGCGGGAACGGTTCCTGCGCCCACCGCCCGGCTCGAGCCCGATGCGATCAGCGTGGCGCAGGACACACTCATCGGGCTGGCCGATACGGGACCGACTGTCACTGTCTTGTTTACCCTGGCCGCCCTGGTGGTCGCGGCCGCCTATGGCGGTCCCCTGATCCTCATCATCACCGCGATCCCGATGCTGATCATCGCCAACGCCTACCGGCGGCTGAACCTGTGGAACGCCAACTGCGGCGCCTCATTCGAGTGGGTTGGCCGGGCCATCAACCCTTACCTCGGGTACATGACCGGATGGCTCATGCTGGCCGGAACGCTGTTCGGCACGCTCACCCCGGTTGTCGCGATCGGCCCCAATGTCCTCGCCGTGTTCAACGCCTCGCCGAACAGCAAGTGGCCGAACATCATCATCGCCACGGTCGTCGTCCTGATCATGCTCGCCATTTCGATCGTCGGCATCAGGATCTCCGCGCGCACCCAGGTCGGCATCGGCGTCGTCGAGTACGCGATCCTGATCGTGTTCGCGATCTGGGGCCTGATCTGGGTGCTCGGGCACCACGCCGGAACCGTGCACCTCTCGGCGAGCTGGTTCAGCCTGCACGGCATCGGCGGCGGGCAGGGCCTGGTGGCCTGCTTCCTCATTACCGTGTTCATGTATAGCGGCTGGGATGGCACGCTCTACGTCAACGAGGAAGTCAAGCACCGCAGGGCCAACCCCGGGCGGGCCGCGATGCTCGCGGTCGGCATCGCCGGGGTCTTGTTTATCCTGGCGCAGACCGGCCTGCAGGGCGTGGTGTCGGAGAAGAAGCTCAACGCGAACAGCAGCTCGGTGCTCTTCTTCCTCGGCAAGACGCTGTCAGGCAGCTCGCTCGGCGGCCAGATCTTCGCGGCCGCGCTGGCCCTCGGCGTGATCGCGGCTACCGGCGCGGGCATCATGCTCAGCGCCCGGATCGCTTACGGCATGGCAAGCCACCGCGCCCTGCCAAGCTCCATCGGCAACATCTCGCCGAGGTTCAACACCCCGGTCATCGCCACCGTCGCGGCCGGCGTGATCCTGCTTGTTCTCGCCTGGATCAGCCTGCTCACCACCTCGGTGTCGACGGCCTTCAGCGACGTGCTGAACAACACCGGCATCCTGTACGCGACCTTCTACTGCCTCACCGCGCTGGCCGCGATCGTCTATTACCGGCGCCGGGTCGTCAGCAACATCAGTGACTTCGTGACCCTGGGTATTCTGCCGGTCCTGTCGATCATCTTCCTGGCGGTTATCGCGGTGAAGTCGATCATGGGCGCGTCGGCCGCGCAGAACTACTCACTGCTCGGCTTCGTCGTCGCCGGCCTGATCTTGCTGCTCATCGCCAGGTTCGGGCTTCACTCGCCGTTCTTCAAGATCAAGCGGGAAAGCTGGATGCCGGAAGGCGAAGGCGCCCGCCACCGCGCCAGCTAGTGATCAAACGTACTTTCTTACAACAAACTCTCCCGGATGGGTGGCAATCGCCGATAAGCTCGCTGTCGCGATCGAGGTTGCCCGGCGCGGCGTTCGCCGGTGCCCCTTCCTCGGACGCGACCGGAGTCGCGAAAGGACGGAAGTGGCTGGTCAGATGGTGACCGCGAGACGTGTTCTCACCACGCCTCCGCCCTGTGCCGGCTGGCGATCATGAGAAGCCCCCGGCAGGGCCGCGTCCGTCACGCCACGTTAGTTCTGGCTCCCGCGGCTCAGCGACGTTTCCCCCTCCCCCCTGGCACCGTACTGCCTTCTCAACCGCGTTAACGGCGACAGCCGCCGGCGGGCGTTCAGGCCTGGGTGCCAGCACATCAGCCTGCAAATGATGGCGCATCAGAGCTACTAACGCCGATGCCCGCCGCAGGTAAGAAAGGACGGTCAGCTTTCATGCAGGACGTCACGATTGTTGATAAGCAAGAGTTCCGGCGGTATATCGAAAGCCACCACATTGAGCGAATACCTGACGAGGCCAGGCACGGCAAGCCCTGGCATCAGTTCGCCTTCTGGTTCGGCGGTAACGTCAACGTCTTTAACGTGGTGCTCGGCGGATTCGTCGTCGCGATCGGCCTGACATTCTGGTGGGCGCTCATCGCCATCAGCGTCGGCACCCTGATCGGCGCGCTGCTCATCGCGCTGCACGCGACCCAGGGTCCCAAGCTCGGCGTGCCGCAGACGATCCAGAGCAGGGGCCAGTTCGGCTTCTACGGCGCCGCCTTCATGTTCCCCGCCGTGCTCGCCCTGAACATCGGATTCATCGCCGCCCAGCTCGTGATCCAGGCCCAGAGCATGCAAGGGGTCATCGGATCGGTCTCGATCACCTGGTGGATCGTGATCCTCGCGATTCCCGCGGTTGTCATCGGCATCTTCGGCTACCGGTGGATTCACCGGGTCATGCAGGCCACCTCCGTCGTCGTCGGCGTCGCGCTGATCATCATGCTGGTCCAGGGCCTGCGGTACGGCGGCGGGCTGTCCGCGCACGAGACGAGCATGGGAGCGCCCTCGATCGGGCTCTTTATCCTCGGGGTCGGGCTGCTGACCATCGACATGCTCTCGTTCGGCCCGTTCGTGTCCGACTACACCCGCTACCTGCCAGCCGAGACCAACGGCAAGCGTCTTTTCTGGTCGATCTACAGCGGCAGCGTGATCGCGACGATCGGCTCGTGCGCGATCGGGGCCTACCTCGTCGCGCTGCTGCCCACGATCGCCGGCGGCACGGTCGGGGCGATCGCGAAGATCTCGGGCAAGTGGGCACTGGTGATCATGGCCTTGAGCCTGATCAACGCCTGCACCTTCAACGCCTACACCGGCGCGTTCCAGGTGCTCTCGTTCGCGAACATGTGGACCAGGCTCAAGTCGTCTTCGGTCATGCTGCGCGTCGTGCCGTTCGTCATCGTCATGATCGCCGGCGTCGTGGTCGCGTTCTTCGGCTACAAGTCCTTCGTCAACAACCTGACCAACTTCCTCGAGGTCCTGCTGCTGATTTTCATCCCGTGGTCGGCGGTCAACCTGGCGGACTACTTCATCGTCAGGCACGGCGAGTACCACGTGCCTTCTTTCTTCATGGCCAATGGCCGGTACGGCCGGTTCATGTGGCCGGGCCTGGTCGCGTACCTGATCGGGCTTGCCGCCGAGTGGCCATTCGTCAACCAGCTCGACTACATCGGCCCGCTCGTCAACGCGCTTGGCGGCGCTGACATCTCCTGGCTGGTCGGCTGGATCGTGGCCGCCGGCGCCTACCTCGGCCTGGTCAGGGTCGCTGAGCGGCGGAGCAGCCCGTCGCTGTCCTCGCTGGGTGACCCGCAGCTCTCTTCGTAAGGCGCGGGAGCGCAAGCCGGTCAGGCCTTCCCCGCTCGTCTGGGCGGAGGCCTGGCCGGCCCGTACTTCACTGAAGGGATTGGCGTGGCGAGTTACGACTACATCGTCGTGGGCGGCGGTGCCGCCGGATGCGTGCTGGCGGCACGGCTCTCCGAGGACGCCGGCCGCCGGGTGCTCGTACTCGAAGCGGGCAGCGGCGAGCGGACCCGGGGCATGACGGTGCCGAACGCCTGGCCTGAAAACCTCGGCTCGCCGGCCGACTGGGCCAACGTCACCACCGATCAGGCCGATGCCGGGCCCGGCATCTTCCCCCGCGGCCGGACGCTCGGCGGATCGAGCGCGATCAATGCCATGGCTCACATCCGCGGGCACCGGGCGCTCTACGATCGCTGGGCCGCTGAGGGAGCGGCCGGCTGGTCCTTCGCCGACTTGCTGCCGTACTTCCGGCGCAGCGAGCGGGCCGACGGCCGCGATCCTGAGCTGCGCGGGACCAGCGGGCCGATCCGGATCAGCCAGGCGACGCGGCCGCACCCCGTCGCCGCAGCCTTCGTCACGGCACTGGCTGACGACGGCTTCCCGGTGACCGATGATCTCAGCGGCCGCCGCCAAGAGGGCGTGGCCTGGGCCGACCTGGCCGTCGCCGACGGCGAGCGGGTCAGCTCCGCCGACGGCTACCTGCGGCCGGTACTGCGCCGGCCCAACCTTGAGGTCAGGACCGGCTGCCTGGTCACCAGGCTGCACGTGGCGGCCGGCCGGTGCACCGGCGTCAGCTATGTCCGTGACGGCGTCGCCGGACACGCCGAGGCAGCCAGCGAGGTCCTGCTCTCCGCCGGCGCGATCGGCTCACCTCAGATTCTCATGCTGTCGGGCATCGGCCCGGCCGATCACCTGCGGGCCATGGGCATCGACGTCGCCGCCGACCTGCCGGGTGTCGGCGCGAACCTCACCGATCACCCGGTGGTGCTGACGTCGCACTCGTCACCGTCACCTCTCCCGCTGAGCGAATACAACAACGGCGAGGCCTATGCCGCGCTGCGCACCGACCTCGCTGGCGACTACCCCGACCTGCATCTCTTCCCTATCCTGCTGCCACTGGCGCCAGCCAGCCTGACGCCGCCGGCCGCTGGTTTCGCCCTGGTCGCCTCGGTTGTCGCGCCGGACAGCAGGGGCACGGTCCGGCTCGCCAGCGCCGACCCGCTGCTGGCACCGCTGATCGACCCGGCTTTCCTGAGTGACGAGCGTGACCTGGACCGGATGGAGCAGTGCCTGCGGATCGTCAGGCACGCGGCCGAGGGCCGCGCCTTCGCCGCCGTGCGCGCGGCCGAGGTGTGGCCTGGCCCGCAGGTGCGCGACAGCGCCGGGGCGCGTCAGTACATCAGGCGCTGCGTTGGCAGCTACTACCATCCGGCCGGTACCTGCAAGCTGGGCTCCGATCCGGCTGCCGTAGTCGATCTCGAGCTGCGGGTGCGGGGGCTGGATGGCCTGCGGGTGGTCGATGCCTCCGTGCTGCCGGTCATACCCAACGCCCACCCGAATGCCACCGTGCTGGCCATAGCCGAGCGAGCCGCCGACCTCATCAGCGGTACCCGGGCCTATTCAGGGAAGGCACCGGAAATAGCCGAGCTAGCATGAGACTCATCGTATAGAGCCTCCATATCGGGAAAGGCAGCAAATATCTCATGTCTGCCACCATAGGCGGCGCCAATGCGGCCCCGGACGACACCGCCAGCGCGCAACTGGGGCGACTGCGGGATCTCGACCCGCTTCTGCCTGCCTTAGCTGACCTGCCCGCCGGCTGCGGCGCGACCTTGGCCGCGCATGACGCCGCAGGCCGGCTGGCCGCGACGGGCACCTGCGAGCACTCGGTCGGCGAGCCGGAATCGATCGCATTGCTCTGGGGCGCGACCCGCCAGTTCCGGTTGACGCCGCGGCTCGCCCGCCACGCCGGCCCAGCCGCGCTCGACCTGCTGCTCGACAGGTGGCGAGACCACCTCAGGGCGATCGAGCACGTCGACGACGCCGACAGCGCCGCTGTCATCACCTGGCCAAGCCGGGATATCGACGGCATCCTGGTGCTCCTCGATCACGGCCTCGCCCCATCGGCCGTCATCGCGGCGCGGCGTACCGACGTGCCCGGCCGCAACGATGCGACCGCGACTCCGGTCGCGCCCAAGGGTGTTGTCGTCAGGCGCGCGGGACCCGCCGATCTCGACGCCGTCACAAGCCTCGGGGTCGGCCTCGTACTCTATGACAGCCACTTCGGCGCGGTCATCGACCGGCCGCATGCCGAGCCCGCGCTACGGCAGGCGGCCGCCGAACTGCTCGCCAAGCCGGAGCCCTGGGTATGGCTCGCGGAGCGCGACGGCACCGGGGTCGGGCTGCTAGCCGCCGAACCCCCCGACGTCGCGCAGTGGCTCGTGCCGCTCACGCGGCTATCACCCGTCGCCTACCTGCAGCAGGGTTTCGTGCTGCCCGGCGAGCGTGGCACCGGGATCGGGGCTCTGCTCACTACGGAGTTCCACGCACAGGCCAGGCGGAGCGGCGTGTCTCTCACGATGCTCCACTATTCGCAGGTCAATCCGCTATCCGCGCCCTTCTGGAGCCAGCAGGGCTACCGGCCACTGTGGACCGCGTGGCAGGCCAGGCCAGCGCAATCGCTGCGCTGACCTGGCCACCACGCTTGCCGACCCCGCGCCAGGCAGCCGGGGCCCGGCAAGGCTCAGGCTCGGGCCGGCTCGCTCTCCCGCTTGGTCTGGAAGAACGGCGAGCGTAGCGTCAGCCGCATCACGACCATCAGCACGATGCCGATGCCTATGACCGCGGCGAACGACCAAACCTGCTGCGCCGACGCGATGAGCAGCGTCTTGACGACGATCCAGCCGAGGAACCCGGCCGCGCCGATCGGCAAGATGCCGAGGATCATGGCGTCTCCCACGCTAGACACAACCCTGCGCCGGTAATAAAGCACGGTCGCGAGCGCGGTCAGGATGTAGAAAACGGCGAACAGCAGCCCGGTCACGTCCACCACGTCGCTGAAGGCGCCCTGAATCGAGGTCAGCAGCAAGATAACGGCGCTGAGCACGACGATCAGCAACCCGACGATGATGCTGGCGGCGACCGGCGTCGCGAACCTGCGTGACACATTGCTCAGGAATGACGGCAGCACCCTGTAACTCGCCATGCCGTAGACGATCCGCGCGCTGAGCACAATGCCGGTACCCGTCGTCGCGATGACCGAGAGCGCCAGGCTCAGGGCCATGGCCTTGGCCCAGAACCCGCCGCCGAGAGCCTGCGCGACATAGACAAGCGCGGTGCCCGCGTGAGCCTGCAACTTCCCTGGCGGGACCACGCCCTGCAGCCCGACGATCGACAGCGTATAGATGACAGCCAGCAACCCCACCGCGATGACGGCCGCCCGGCCAGGGTTCACGCGGCGGTGCTTGACCTCCTCGTTGACGTACAGCGTGCCGTCCCACCCGGTGAATATGAAGACGGCGATCAGGAATCCGCCGACCGCGCTGCCCTTGCCGTTGATCCCCGAGAAGCTGAACCAGCCCGAGGAGAAGTGAACCGAGCCCGCGTGGTGGCTGAAGACAAAGACCAGGCCGGCGATCGCGAGCCCCAGGATGATCAGGTACTCGACCAGCGCCATGCCGACCTGGGTACGGGCCGTGATCCGGATACCGACGATCGCGATCACCAGCATGATCAGCCCGACGACCGTGCCGATCCCGATATTGCTCCACGTGCTCGTCGAGTTTGCCCCGAATACATCGAGAACGCTCGGCCCGAGCACTTCCACGCCGCTGACGGTCGCGATGATGTAGGCCGCTATCATCAGCCAGCCGGTCAGGAAACCCAGATACGGGTTGATCGCGCGGCCTACCCATTCGAACGAAGCACCGCAATTAGCGTTCCACATGTTGAGTCTGCGGTAAGCGTTGGCGATGATGAGCATGGGGATCGCAGTTAAAATGACGATCAAGCCGCTTCCGTACGCAGTAATGAAAGCGAGGCTCGCGAGGGTCAGGCCCACCGACGCGGCCGGCGCCGATGAGGCCATGCCGATGACCGTGTCTTGCGCGACGCCGATCGCATCTGGTTCCAGCCTGGTAGCCGGTACCGGCGTGGCCCCCTGAGCAGCGGTAGCCGTCTGTTCTGTCATGTACGTTCCTCCCGGATCAGCCCAAGGCCCTGATCACGCGGACACGGCTCGACTCGTCGCCATCGAGGGTAAGACGGCATGCATCCACAAGTCGCGCACATATGGTCATAGGCCCGGGATAGACACCAAATCGCCCGGCGGTAACAACCGGCGCAAAAGGAACCGCCGAACGGCGTTCAGCCCAGGCGTTCCCGCGATCAAATGCCCGTAAGAGTGTCATTCCCACGAAGCCTAGCGACCACTTCTGCGCCAGGTATCACTTACTGGCGTGATTCTTCCATTTCAGGTAGCCCGTCCAGGCACATCGGACAAACAATCACAGCGTTTCGCATTAACCGCTAATACCGCACTAGGGTCATAAGGTGATTCCAGTCCCACCGCGAGGCATTGGTTCCCCGGCAGCGCGAGTCCTGCCCGAACTGGCCGCGCAGCCGGGGCCACGGCGCACGGATACGCGATTGGATGTTCGAAACTGGCCCTGATGGTCGCCTTTAACCCAATCAGGCGGTTTGCGTGGCGTGGCGTGCCGGGGGCGGCGTGAGCAACGCGGCCCTTCCTGTTGCTGTTGCGGGCGGCCGGCGTGAGCAACGCGGCCCTTCCTGTTGTCGTCCCGAGAGCAACAGGGAGGGCCGCGTTGTATTGCCGCAGGCCGTGAACAGCAACGTGACCTGACCTGATGCTGTCCCGCCGCACGCAGCCGGGCCGGGCCGTGAAGTTCGCGTCGTCTGGTGGCGTGGCTGCGCGGCCTGCTTGGCGGGATCAAGGGGGGTGCTGTCATGTGCGGGAGGGTTGTTGGGTGCAGGAGGACTCTGGTGTCCGGGCGGGAGGGTTTGTCGGGTGCGGGAGGATTGTCGTCATGATCGTGGAGGGTTTCCGGGTGCCTGGTGGAGCATTTCCGGGTCGAGGAGGATTGTCGTGTCTTAGTCCGGTCGATCCTCCTAAATCCGGAAGCGCTCCTCCACGAACACGGCAAACCCTCCAGCAGGCGCAGCCTCACCCCTCAAGAGCCGCACCCCCGGGGTGAACTGACGGAATCCGCTAGACGAGTCAAGGTCAGAAGTCACCCGGACAACCTCTAGGACCTGGGTGAACATCCGTTATCACGACCAGGAGCACGGATCACGGAATCCGCCCAGAGCCAATTTCGCGCTGCGCGATGCGCGCCCCCTTGGATGAGAATGGTGGCGCGCTGCATGACCCCGGCTCCGCTGCGCTCCGCCGGGTGCGGCCGGGTGCCCTGGGGCTACCGCAATGGATTGCGTAATTGATGTTGTGATTCAGGTATCGATGCGCGCATCGATGTTGGCGGGCGGCGCGCAGCGCGCGGCGAACGCTTCTAGAGAGTGAATGCCTTCGCGATCTCGGCTATCTCGGCGGGGCTCAAGGCGCACGTCGCGTCACCGACGGACAACTCGACTCGCTGCACGCCCGGGTCAGCAGTGGGCGCCGCCTGGGGCCAGGTCCATACGCCCTGCTCCGCCGCGATCGCGCGCACCGCCCGGTCGAACTGCTCCTTCGTCACGGCGAGCAGCCAGTGCATAATCGATGTCTGGGGCGGGTCAGGAAGGACCCGCACGCCGGGGACATCGCGCAGCGCGTCCGCGATGGCACGAGCATGCTCCAGATACCGGGGCATCCGCGGCAACCTGGACGCGAGGCAGGTCCGCGCGGACGCCGCATTCGGCCACAGGCCGAATAGCGTGCCGCCCATTCGCTGCCGCCAGTCGCGCACCTGGGCGATCACGTCAGCGGGCCCGGCTACGCAGCAGCCGGGCAGCGCGCCGATGCCCTTGTAGAACGACACGTAGACCGTGTCGAAGAGTGCCGCGATCTCGGCTGGCGTCCGGCCGTAGCCAGCCGCCGACTCCCAGAGCCTGGCGCCGTCGAGGTGCGCCGCCGCGCCGCCGTCCGCGGCCCAGCGGCACTGAGCGACCAGGTCGTCCCAGGCGGGCTGCTGACCGCCGAGGTCTCGCTGCGGAAGCTCGATCAGCAGGGCCGCGACCGGTTCGGGGATGGCGGTGAGGTCAGCCAGCGTCATCAGGCGAGCCTGGTGGCCGGCCGGGCGGCCGACCAGGTGGTGCAGCCGCTGATAGGCCTGCTCTTCGTGCCGCTCAAGATGGCACATTGGATGGAAGACAACGGTCCGCCGGTGGCGGGCGTCCGCGTGCACCCGGAGCACCGCCTGCTGCGCCATCGTGCCGCTCGGCACGAACACCGCCTCAGGCTTGCCGAGCAGGCCCGCGACCTCCTTTTCCAGCGCGCTCACCACTCCGCCGTCCCCGTACCTGTCCAGCTCAGTGTCGGCCGGAATCGTGGCCAGCAGGTCAGCGGCCGTGACCTTGCCGTGCCAGGCCAGTGACCTGGCACAGGCCACCCGGAGCGCGGCCAGCTCATCGTCCGGCGTCGCAGCCATGGCTTTCCCCCTCGGATTCGCGGCCTAGTCGGTGATGCCCATGGCGCCCAGCACGAACGCGTACACCTCGGCCAGGTAGCCCACCTGAGCGAGCCGTCCCGACGGGCCACCATGGGCTCCGACCCCAAGCTCCGCCCGGAAGAGCACCGACGGCCACTCCTCAGCCCCAGCCCCAGCCCCAGCCCCGGCCCCGGCCCCGGCCCCGGCTTGATCTGTCGCCCGCAGCCTGGCCACCCACTTCGCCGGCTCGTGCACGCTGACCCTGGGGTCGTGAACCGCCCCGGTGACCAGCAGCGCGGGCCGACGCCCGGCCGGAACATTGTCATATGGCGAGTACGCCCTCATCACCGCGTAGTCATCGGGGTCGCGCGGGTCGCCCCACTCGTCCCACTCGTTGATGGTCAGCGGGATCGTGGGGTCAAGCATCGTGGTCACGCAGTCCACGAACGGCACCTCAGCCACGACCGCGCGCCACCGGTCTGGCCGCATCGAGTACACCGCGCCCTGCAGCAGCCCGCCAGCCGAGAGCCCGCGTGAGACGATGCGGCCCCCGTCGACGAGCGCCGGCCCTTCGCCGTCGCCAGCCAGCCAGTCGGCGACATCGATAAAATCGGTGAACGTAGTCGGCTTCGACCTCAGCCTCCCCTGCTGCCACCAGGTACGCCCGCCCTCGCCGCCGCCCCTGATATGCGCGATCGCGTAGACGACGCCCCGGTCGAGCAGCGAAGGCAGCCCGCCCGAGAACTCGGGGTCCGACGGGTACTCGTAGGCCCCGTAGCCATAGAGCAGGCACGGCGCCGAGCCGTCAAGCGGAGTCGAGGCGCGATAGGCGAGCGTGACCGGGATCGCCGTGCCGTCCCTGGCGATCGCGGCCCGCTGCTCGGTCAGGTAGGCCGCCGCGTCGTAGCCGGGTACCTCCTTGCGCTTGACCAGCGTGCGCTCGCCGGTCGCCAGGTCGAGCCGGAACCAGGCGAGCGGCTCGATCAGGGACTCCTCGGCGAGGATCACCGAGCCGGCGTCGTAGTCCTCGGAGTGCTCGACCCTCATCGAGCCGGCCGGGAACCTGCTGGCACCTCGATGACGTGCTGGCCGTTCAGGTCGGTGATCGCCAGCAACAGGCAGCCACCCCGCCGCAACGTCAGCAGCAGCCGGTCCCCGACGACATCGCAGCTCAGCAGCCGGGTATCGGCCCGGGCAGGCGCCACGGCAGCGCAGTCGACCGCCTCCCAGGCGCCGGCACCGCCAGTGCCCGCGGCGGCCCGCTTCAAGGTGAACTCAGGCTCCCCGTCGTCGGTCACGATAAAGAGCGAGCCAAGATCACCGGCTTGAACGGGTTGCCCGGCCGCGCTCTCGCCGCCTCTAGGCGAGACTGCCGCCGGGTCGTTCGAGCCGGCTTCGCCGCCGCCGGTCACGCCCGCGCCGCGCGCGTGATCGACGCGGTACTCAAGACCGCGCTGCCTGGGCCGGACCACCAGCGGCTCCGCCAGCGGGTCGGCGAGCGGGATCAGCCTGACTTCCGTGGTATCGCGGCAGGCTGACGTGATGATCGCGAACTGGCCGCTGCGCGATCCGCGCAGCGTGATGTCGTACTTGGCGTCGGCCTCGGTATAGAGCAGCACGTCGTCGGCCGCCGACGCGCCCAGCTGGTGCCGCCATAGCTGGAACGGCCGGTAGAGCTCATCGGGCACGAGATAGAACAGGTACCGCGCGTCAGCGGACCAGGCCAGGCCCGGACAGGCGCGGTTGATCTCGTCAGGCAGGTCGGCACCCGTGGCCGTGTCCCTGATCCGGAGCTGGTAGATCTCGGCCCCGCTGGTGTCGGCCGACCAGGCGAGCAGGTCGCCCCCCGGGCTCGGCAGCCGGTCGGCGACCTCCACGTAACCGGTGGCCTCGCCGACGATGTTGTCGTCAAGGAGGACTTGCTCACCAGATTCTCCGGGCGCTGAGCGAAGAAACTGGAGATTTTCTCTTCCCTCTGGTGTCCTGGTGCGGTAGATAAGTCCAGATAGGGGCCACCCGACCGAATCTTCGGATCCGGCCGGGATCCGCCCGGCCGACTCAGCGGCGAGCCGGCCAGCCAGGCCGGCCAGCCTGGCCGCGTGCGCGTCGTAGTAGCTCCGTTCGGCGGCGAGGTACTCGCTGAACTCCGGCTCAGGGCGGTCGCGCATCCAGGCGTAGTCGTCGGTCTCGGTCTGGCCATGCAGTTCCCGCGCCACCGGCACGCGCGGCGCGGACGGGACGGGTGGTACGGACGGCGGGACGGGTGTCTCGGACATGGCTGGACCTTACCGGAGGAGGGCGTTAGTCGCATTGTTAATAAATCCGACTTATACGTTATAGACCTCAGAAGTATCGCCTGGACGACAGGAGAGCCCCATGCTCCGATCGAACTCTCAGCCACGGTTGCGGCTCGCGCCGGCCAGCCTGCTCGCCGCGCTGATCCTCGGTTGGTGTCGTGCCACCTGGCGGCTGTGCGGCTAGCTGCTTCCATGGCTCCGGGGGCCGACTCCACGGTAGCCGGGCCGGGCTAGGTAGGCGGCGTGCACGAGTTCGGAGACCCGGTCGGCGGGCAGGCCGCGCGAGGTGTTGCCGTCCCGGCCGGTGACCGTCGGCGCGGCCAGCATGCTGTTCAGCACGGCTTCCTCGGTAGCCTCGACGACGGCGGCGAAGAACGGGTCGAGGTCCCGGCCGGTGATCCTCGGCACCTCGCTCACGCGCCCTCGCGGCGCCCGCAGGCCGGTGGCCAGGGCCAGGAAGATCTCGCCGCTGCCGTGGTGACCGGTCGAGCCGGTGCGGGCCAGGCCCAGGCCGGCCCGGCGGGCCAGCCTGGCGCAGGCCGCCGAGTCGAGCGGCGCGTCGGTGATCGTGACCGCTATGCACGAGCCGGCCTGGGTTGGCATGGCGACATCCGCATCCGGGAGCAGGCGGCCGGCCGGGATGCCGTCGATCGTCAGCCGGTCCTGGCTGCCGAAGTTGGTCAGCAGCAGCACGCCCACTGTGTGACCGGATGGAGTCAGCCTGGAGGAGGTGCCGATGCCGCCCTTGAAGCCGAGGCAGCTCATGCCTGTGCCCGCGCCGACGGCGCCCTCGGCCGGGGCAGCCGGGGCGGCGGCTGCCTTGCCCTGGCGCGCGGCGTCGAGGGCCGCCTGGACGTCGGCCCTGGTCACCTGCATGCGGCGGGCATCATTCAGGAAGCTGTCGTCGCACTCGGCGACGATCGGGATGATCACGTCGTCGGCGCCGATCTGCGGGTCCTCGGCGATCAGCAGTTCGCACGCCGCGTCGTAGACCCGGCCGAGCTGCATCGTGGAGGTCAGGAAGACCGGCGTCTCGGCCAGTCCCCATTCGGCCGCGGTGAGGAAGCCCGTGCACTCGCCCGCGCCATTGAGCACGGCGCCGCCAGCCGGGACCGGGCTGCGGAAGAGGTTGCCGCCCGGGTCGATGACGGTCACGCCGGTGCGGGCGACGCCGCGACCCTGCGGCGGCGGTGGCTCGTCCCGCCAGATCGTGGCGTGGCCGACGCCAACGCCAGGCACGTCCGCGATGGACGCCGTTGGTCCAGGCGGCATGGTCCCGATGACGATGCCGAGATCGGCTGCGCGAGTCATCTCGCCATCATGGCGCATGCTGTCCGGACGGCTCGATGACCGCGGGCCTGGCCGGGCTGCCGGTGAGCTGGGACCCTAGCTGCCTGCGGCACGAGCCGGACGGCGAGATCTGGCTTGGGGTCTGGGAGACCGGCACCGAGGTTCCTGAGCGGGCTTCGGTGATCCTTGACGCCCTGGCGCAGGCTGGCGCCCTTGTGGTCCCGGCCCGGCCGCATGAGGATGCCGCGCTGCTCGCGGTGCACGACGCCACGCTGGTCGACCACCTGGCCACCATCTGGGACCGGTGGGTGGCGGGTGGTTATGTGGCCGACTATGGCCGGACCCGGGTCGTGCCGTACGTGTTCCCCACCGCCGGACTGCTCGCCGGGCTGCCGCTGCGCCAGCCCGCCGCCGTGCATGGGGAGGTCGGGCGTTTTTGCTACGACACTATGACGCTGGTCGGGCCGGGCAGCTGGGAGGCGATCAGGGCGGCCGCCGACTGCGCGCTCACCGCTGCCGACCTCGTGGCTGACGGCGCCCGCCTGGCGTACGCGCTGTGCCGGCCGCCGGGCCACCACGCCGGCCCGGCCAGCTACGGCGGGTCGTGCTACCTGAACAACGCCGCCATGGCGGCCGCCGCGCTGCTGGGCTCGGGCTCGGAGCGGGTCGCGGTGATCGACATTGACGCCCATCACGGCAACGGAACCCAGGCGATCTTCTATGACCGGCCCGAGGTCTACTACGGGAGCGTGCATGTCGATCCGGGTGCGGGGTGGTTCCCGCACTATGTCGGGCACGCCGACGAACACGGGGCCGGGGCTGGCGACGGCGCCAACCGCAACCTGCCGCTTCCGCCGGGTGCGGGCGATGCCGTATGGCTTGAGGCGGTCGGGTTCTTGTGCGCTGAAGTGCGCGGGCGCGGCGCCAGCGCGGTAGTCGTGTCGCTGGGGGTCGACGCCGCGGCCGCCGATCCGGAGAGCCCGCTGCAGGTCAGCGCCGACGGCTACCGGCGCGCCGGCGCGCTGATCGGCGCGCTCGGCCCGGTCGTCGCGGTCCAGGAGGGCGGCTACGATCTGCCTTCGCTCGGCGGGCTGGTCGTCTCGGCGCTTTCCGGGCTGCTGGCAGGGGTTTCGTGACCGCGCTGACGGTGCTAGTTGTCGGTGGAATGGATCATGACTGGCGGGCCGTCGTGGCCGTCGATGTTGTCGTAGATGCCGGGGAAGGTCTGGAACTCGCCGCTGACGTTGTGATGCAGGTGCGATTGGTTGAGCGTCAGCTTGCCCCAGCCGGTGTCCACGACGTAGAAGACGGCACCTCCGCCCTCGCGGGCTGGGTTGTCCCGCATTGTCGTGCCGGCGATCGACGTGTTGAAGTTCTTGCCGTCGTTGTAGATCGCGCCGCCGCTGCCGCCGCCCGGCGTCCCGCTCGCGGCCGGATTCGCGCCCCAGCCGATGGCCTTGTTGTTCGTGAAGGCGCTGTTGATGACGTCCCACTGCACGCTGATGCTGCTCAGCGCCGCGCCATTGGAGCAGCGGCCGCCGCTAAACGTGTCCCTGGTGATGTAGACGGGCCGGTTCTTGTACTGCGCGAGGGCGCGGATAGCGCCGCCGCCGAGGTCAGGACCGAACTTGTAGCACCTATTGCCGGTGAACTTCGAGTTCACCACCTTGAGCTGGCCGCCCTCGGCGTAAATCGCGCCGCCGCCGTTCACCCCGCCATACCAGCAGCGCGGGACATTGGCCGTGCACGTGGCCTGGTGCGTTCCGCTGAAGCCGTCGTCAAAGGTAATGTTCTGCACCACGATCTTCGGGAAAGGCTGGTTGACGCAATCGTCGGTCGACCAGGTGCCCATGCACGTATCGGAAAAGAGGATCCGGCGCTTGCCGCCGCCGCTGAGGGTCACGAGCCCGCCGCCATCGATGACCACCAGGTGCCTCACCTTGGGCACGGTGGCGGTCTTGGCCATCAGGATCGTCACCGGCCTGCTGCCGCAGTTGAACGTGATGATCCCGCCCTTGCCGACAGCGCTGGCCACTGCGGCTGACGTGCAGCTAGCGGGAGTGCCATGGCCGATCACATGATCGGGGTGGCTGGTATCGGCCGCGCGCCCGGCCGGCGGCACCGGGAAACGACCAGCCGGGTTGCCGAAATCCGGCAGGCGGCTGGACATGTCAGCCGCTGACGACGCCGGCGCGACGGTGACGAGCCCGGCTGCCCCCGTCACAGTAACCGCCATAGTCGCCGCCAATATCCCGAAATCACGTATTCGCCACATGGCGCCCCATGCTAGTCGGAGGGCACCATCGCTGACCTGTAATCCGAATAGAACGGATTGCCCCGGTGTCTTCCGAGTCCGAGTGTGGCCGCCGACTAGCGGGATCAGCTGGGGAGATCCGCCGGCTGATCGGCCAGGCGCGGTGACCCGGCCGCCGCGAGCCGGCGCAGGTGGCGGAAGACCGCTGGCCAGTCGAGCGTCGCCAGCGCGAACAGCGGTCCGCTCTCCAATGCCCTCCTGACCGGATGCTCACCCGGCAGCGAAGCCGCGAAGAAGTCAGAGAGCCTCGCCGCTACGCGCGGGAACTCGGGACCTTCGAGAGTGCCAAGCATCCCGGCGAGCTGATCGCGCCCGGCTGGCTCAAGTCGCGCCATGACGTCGTCCCAGTTCTGCTGCAGCGCCACGATCGCGTCTTCAAAAGCCATGGTCAGTCAACTCCCTGTCGGACTGCTCAGCACTAGCGGTTCGACCGCGTACGCCTTTCAAAGACGGCATCGCCGAAATTCGCCTATTGCGAGCGAGCAAATGCCCAGCTAATTTTCAGCTCCTCAGTTACAAGTGCTCTATTAGTTTTTTACGCGCGATACTCGCGCTGGAACAAGACGAGTGGTCATCTTCGGGATAAGTCCGGAGAAGGGGCAGACGGCATAGGCGGGTGCTCAGTGCAGGCTGGCCGCGATCACGCGGGCGCACTCCAGCGCCTCGGCGTGGGTCGTGTCCACCTCAAGGTCGTAGGCGACGCCCTGGTGAACCACGTCGACCTGATAGGCGGACTGCCCGGCGACGCGGTCGCCTCGTGCCAGCTCCCGGCCCGCGATGATGGCGCTGTCACACCGGACGCCGACCCACAGCACCGGCAACGGACCGAGTGCCTTCTGCCATCGCCGCTGCGACGCCGCGCCGCCGAGGAAGACCTCATCGACGATGACCCGGCCGCCAGCCCGCGCCATTGCCGCGACGCCTTCGATCCACGCCGCCTCAAGCGCCCGGAACTTGGGCCCGATGGTGATCTTGCCATCCTCGGCGATCTCGATCCCGGCGGCCGACCGCTGCAGCGACCCTGGCAGTGCCTGAATGAACGTGTCCACCCCCAGGGTCAGCCACGGATCCGGCAGGACCGCTTGCAGGCACCGGGCGATCCCGGATTTCCCCGAGCTCGAGCTGCCGTTGAGGACGATCACCTGTGCGGACATCGCGTCACAATACAGCTTTAAGGCGGCTCGATGATGTGCTCGGTCATCGCGTTGAGGTCACCAGGATCGCCGTAGCGCACCCACATCTCCCGGTGCACCTGGTACCAGTTCGTCGCGCGCGGCACCGGCTCGAGCAGGGCGCGCAAGGCCGCGGCCGCCTGATCGGCCTCGTCGGCCAGCCGTTCGACCAGCCTGGCTGCCTCGGGCTCGCGAAGGGCGCGCAGCCCGGCGGCTACCTCATCGGCCGTATCCGCCAGGCGAGTGACCATGGCGATCGCCTGCTCGAACGACGGCCGGTCCGGATCAGGATTCGCCTTCGCCATGTCCTGCCATCCAGGGTTAACCCAACGGGTCAGCTCACAGCCAGTCCTTGCGCCGGAAGACCAGATACAGAGTCACCGCCGCGACGACCATGACAGTCGCCGAGACGTCGAAGCCAGCGGCGTGGCCGAATCCCGGGTAGGGCACGTTCATCCCGTAAACGCCGGTCACCAGCGTCGGCACCGCGATGATCGCCGCCCAGCTTGTCACCTTCTTGGTGATGACGTTCATCCGGTTGCTCTGCACCGTCAGGTTCGTCTCCAAGATCGTGGTGACCAGGTCGCGCAGGCTCTCTGTCCACTCAGTAGCCCGCAGCACGTGGTCATAGACATCCTGGTAATACGGCTGGAGCCGATCGGTGACGATGTGCAAGTCGCGGCGGAGCACCGTGTTGACGACCTCGCGCATCGGGAGCACGACCCGGCGGAACAGCACCAGGCTCTTGCGCAACTCGAAGCTGCGCCGCTGCACCGCGCCCTGGTCACGGGAGCTGGTCTCGAAGAGCAGGTCCTCGAGTTTTTCGATCTCGTCGTCCAGCAACTGCACCGTGGAGAAGTATCCGTCCACGATGTTGTCGAGCAGGCCGTGCACCAGGTAGCCGACTCCCTCGGCCGTGAGGTCCGGGCTCCCGTCCCAGTACGCGAGCACCGAGCCGATCTTGACTCCCTCGTCCTTGCGCACCGTGATCAGCGCGCGGCTGGTAATGAACGCGGCGATCTCGCTCATGGCAAGCTCGCCCGATTCGGCGTCCAGGTGCACCACGTAGGCGGCCAGGAACAGGTGGCTCTGGTACCGGTCGATCTTGGTTCGCTCGTGCGCCATGACCGCGTCTTCGATCGCGAGCGGGTGCAGCCCGAATTCCTCGCTCAGCACGACAAGGTCGTGTCGGTCCGGCGCGAGCAAGTCAAGCCAGACGACGGCCGACTCGTCCTCGAGATACTCGCTGATGTCGTCGACAGGAAAGCCCTGTGCCACCAGCTTGCCCCCGCTGTAGACGCGGGTGCGCGCCTGGCACTTCGTCGGGGTCAGCGAGCAGACCGACGCGGCGGCCGCGTCTTCCCCGCGATCGGACCAGCTATTCGATCGCACATCAGCTACTGCCATTTTCCCGCCCCGATCCGTGCTTGCTGGCTCTAGCGGGTCTAACGCTAGCTTTCCTGATCAGCCCGAGACATGACTGACAGCAGCACACCGGCAACCATACGGCCTGCCGGTCATCGGTTCGGTCCAGGATCAGGCGAGCCGGCGGCGCCCGATCCGCCAGGCGCAGAACCAGGCGAGCGCGAGAGCCAGGACCATGAAGATCGCCGTCTCATACCACTGGAAGGCCCAGAACCGGCTGGCTGGCTGGTAAGTGATGAGCTCACGCAGGTGCAAGGCGCCGATTGCGGCGTTGCAGGCCTGCTGCCCTCCGGTCAGGCACGCGTGCGGCGCCGGGCCGGTGAAGACGTGGCCAGCCGGGGTGATGCTCTGGTTGCTGAGGACCCAGGCACCTGGATCGTGCACCGCGCCGGTCACGGTCATCTGCCCGTTGTTCGTGATGCTCAGTTCGGTAAGGTCCGCCAGCTTGAGCGGTGCCTTGCCAACCACAGGCGTCATCAGGTGCGGCCTGATCCAGCTCGGCCAGGCGATCTGCACGAAGGCAAACCCGGCGAGGGTGACGGCCATGGCCGGCACCGTGCGCTTGATCAGCGCCCCCGCGGTGACGCCGAGCATGAAGGCGAAGGCGGCGTAGCCGACGGGCACGATGCCATGCGCCCCGAACAAGTCAGGCTGGAACCGGCTGAGGCTGCTCAGCCCCTCGGGCCCTCGCGTCGCCGACGCCGCCTTCAAGACCGGCTCGGCCCACCAGCCCACCATCAAGCTGAGCAGCCCGGCGGTGGCCATCGCCACCAGGCCGGTCAGGCCGAGCTTGACCAGCATCCAGCGACCGCGCGAGACGCTCTGATTCCAGACGAGCCGGAACGTGCCGGTCTCGATTTCCCTGGTGAGCAGCGGCGCGCCCCAGAAGATGCCGATGAGGGCGGGCACCCCGTAGACCAGCACGACCCCGAGGAAGAAGAGCACCTCGTCCAGGCCGGCATGGTTCGCGCCGATGAAGATTCTCGCCAGCCGATCGCAGTCGCCGCCATGCGCGGTGCAGGCTGGCAGCCCGCTCGTGGCATACGAGTGAGCCAGTCCGAGGCCCGTGATGAGCAAGATCACGCCGAACACCGCGAGAGCGCAGCCGGTCACGAGGGCTTGCGGACGGAATTGACGCCAGGTGAGCCAGATCATCGCTGTGCCTCCAGGGCCGGATTGACGTCGCGGGATACCGGCCTGACCGCCTGGCTCATGTACGCCAGCACGAGGTCTTCCAGGCCGATGTGATCGACGGCCATTCCTGGCTCGGCGATCGGCGTATCGCTGCGGACCAGCAAGGTGGTCTGCCGGTCGGTGTGGCTCGCCGAGACGATGTCCCAATGCGGGGGCAGCGACGCGAGCTCACAGCGCGGCGCGATCACCTGGTAGTGACTCGCGAGCATGGCGTCGACCTCGCCGGCGACTCGCACCCGCGAGGCGACGAGCACGACGAGGAAGTCGCAGATCCGCTCGAGATCGGAGACCAGGTGCGATGACATCACGACGCTGAGCTCCTGCTCGACGGTGACCTCCATCAGCGTCTGCAGGAATTCGCGCCTGGCCAGCGGGTCAAGGGAGGCGATCGGCTCGTCGAGTATCAGCACCTCTGGCCGCTTGGCGATGGCCAGCGTCAGGGCGAGCTGGGCCCGCTGCCCGCCGGACAGCTTGCCCGCCCGCTGCGCGGGATCGATCCCGAGGCTGGCGATCCGGCGCTGCGCGACCTCGGCGTCCCAGCCCGGATTCAGGTGGGCGCCGAGCTTGAGATGGTCGGCCACGCTCAGCCCCGAGTAGACCGGGGCGTCCTGGGCGACGAAACCCACCTTAGCTAGCTGCTCCTGGCTGCTGGCCGGGCGTACCGCCGAGCACCTCGACGGAGCCGGCCGTCGGCGCGAGCAGGCCGACCGCCAGGTTGAGCAGGGTCGTCTTGCCCGCCCCGTTCGGGCCGACCAGCCCGGTCACCCGGCCTGCCGGGACGCTCAGCGTGCAGTCCGACAGCGCCCAGCGTTTCCGGTAGCGCTTGCCGAGTCCGCGACACTCCAGGACCACGGTCATCTCACTTCCTCCGGGCGTTGGCCCGGAACGTTGTCGCGAACAAGGCCTCGATGCTCTCGTCGTCCAGCCCGGCCTCGCGGGCCGCTGCGAGCCAGCGCCGCAAGTCGGCCCTCAGTGGTTCGTGCGCGGCCAGGGACTCATCGGCCAGGGTCCTGGTGACGAACGTGCCAACGCCGGCCCTGGCCGCCACGAGCCCCTCGTACTCGAGCTCGCGATAGGCCTTCAGCACCGTGTTGGGGTTGATCGCCAGCCGCGCGACCACGTCCTTGACCGTCGGGAGCTGATCACCCTCGGCGAGCAAGCCGAGCCGGAGCGCCTGCCGCACCTGCTGGATGAGCTGCAGGTAAGGGGAGACCCCCGACCGTCCGTCCAGATGAAACTCGATCACCGCGCCCGCGATCTGTGGAGTGGGTTATTTAACTAGGTGACTAGCACTATAGGATACTGACACTCCACAGTGTCAAGGAACCGAGGGAACGATCACGATGTCCCTCTCGGGATCCGGGTGGCGTACAGCACAACCACGATGCACGCCGCCGCGAACACCAGGCTCGGCAAGGTGAGCGGCGAGCCGCTGCTCACTGCCATGAACCGCCCCGCTGCCTGCAAGGACAGCACCGTGATCACCCAGCCGGACAGGCCGGCCGCCACTCCGACGTACGCCGACCTGGAGACAGTCGCGGCGGCCAGCGCCAGCGCGCAGACAGCGGTCATCGGCACTAGCCAGCCGAAGGTCAGAGCCGCGGCCGCACCAGAAGCGGCGGAGATGGCTGAGGCGGCAGTTCCGAGCACGGCATTCAGGCCGAATACGGCAAGCGCCCTGACCAGCAGCACCATCCGGGCGCTAACCGCCATGCTCTGCGATAGCTCCCACGCCGGGTCGACGGCGGGCCCGTAGGCGAAGGCGATGCCCGCTCCGGCAACGGCAGGCGCCGCCAGCGCTACATAAGGCGTGCCGGTGCCGAGCGTGGCCACCGCCCCGACAGCGAGCACCACGACGGTGGCGATCACCCAGCCGAGCAGCAGCGACGGCGTCGTCACCAGCGCCCGCGCCAGGCCAGGGGACCGCAGCAGCCGCCCGGCCAGCCGTTCAAGCAGGCCAGGGCGCCGACGCCAGACGTGCGCGGCCACGCTAAGCCACACCCGGCCAAGATCGACGTCAGGCGGCGCCAGGTTCTCGCCGGCCGGCAGGTCCCGGCCAGCCGGAGCCTCGAAGTCGCTAGTCACAGCCTGCCTCCATCCCGCGCCGCCTCGCCGTGGCCCAGCGCCGCGCGCATCAGCCGCCTGGCTCTGTGCGCACGGCTCTTCACCGTGCCTTCCGGTACCCCCATGAGCTTCGCCACCTCGGCGACCGGTTTGTCTTCCACATAGACCAGCTGCCAGATCTCCCTGGCCGCGCTCCCGGCCGGCCCCAGCGCCTTCACCGCCTGCTCAAGCTCAGCCCGGGACATGGCCGCCTCAACGGGGTCAGCGGCGAGCCCTTTGCCGCCACCGACAGGCAGCGGCAGCTCAGCCGGGCCCCGGCGGCGCAGCAGCAGCGCGGCCTGGCGCCGCGCGATCCCCCAGATCCAGCCGCCAGTCGCGCCAGAAGGCCGGTAGCCGCCGGCGCCACGCCAGACCGCCAGGAAGGTCTCTTGCAGCACATCCTCGACGTCCGCGGCGGGCAAGACGCCGCGCAGCCGGACGGCCAGCCACGGCGCGTGCCGGGCGAACAGTTCCCGCAGCGCTATGTCATCGCCCGCGGCTACCGCGGCGACCAGTTCGTCGTCACCCATTGCTTCTCTATTGCGTTCCGGCCCGGGGAGGTTCCCTGCGGCCAGCAAATCAAAGCCAGATAACAGAGCGAGCGGGCTGGCGCGATGATGGACGCGTGAACGACCACGGCCACAATGGCCTCTTCGGCTCGCTGTTCGCCCGAGGTGCGGCAAGCACCAGCGATGAGGCCTGGCTGCAGGCGATGCTCGACACCGAAGCGGCACTCGCCCGCGCGGCCGAACGAGCCGGGCTCGCGCCACCCGGTTCCGGAGCGGCAGTCACCTCGGTAGCCAGCTCCCGTCTTTTCAGTAACGCAGACCTGTCCGGTGCTGCCGCTGCCACAGGTAATCCGGTCCCGGCGCTGGTGAAGACCCTCACCGGGCTGCTCCCCGCCGAGCCGGCCGGAGCGGCCGGCGCGATCCACCTGGGCGCGACCAGCCAGGACATCATCGACACGGCGGCCATGCTGATCGCCCGCCAGTCGCTCGGCGCCATCCTGGCCGACCTGACGACCGCCGCCGACAGCTGCGCCGCCCTGGCGCGCGTCCACGCGGCCACCGTCATGGCCGGCCGTACCCTGCTGCAGCAGGCCGTTCCGGTCACCTTCGGCCTGGTCGCGGCGGGCTGGCTGACCGCCATCGACGAGGCGCGCCAGCGCCTGCACGAGGTCCGCGCCACCAGGCTGGCCATCCAGTTCGGCGGCGCCGCAGGCACGCTGGCCTCGCTTGGCACGGACGGCCCCCGCGTCGCTGAACTGCTCGCCACCGAACTCGCCCTGCGCAGCCCGGCCTTGCCGTGGCACACCAACCGCCTGCGAGTCGTCGAGCTGGCCGCCGCCCTCGCCGGCGCCTGCGCCGCGATGGGCAAGCTAGCCAGGGACGTCACCCTGCTCGCCCAGACCGAGGTCGGCGAGGTGCACGAGGACACGGCGGGCGGCACCAAAGGCGGCTCGTCCGCGATGCCGCACAAGCAGAACCCGGTGGCCTCGATCGTCGTGCTCGGCAACACCAGGCGGGCACCGCAGCTGCTGGCGTCGCTGGCGTCAGCGGCCGAGCACGAGCATCAGCGCGCGGCCGGTGCCTGGCACAGCGAATGGCTCCCGTTCACCGACCTGCTCACCCTCACCAGCTCCGCCGCCGCCTGGACCGCGGACCTGCTGGCTGGCTTGCGCGTCGACCCCGCGAGGATGGCGGCCAACCTGGCCGCTGCCCACGGCCTGCCCCTGGCCGAGCACGTCACCGCCCTGCTAGCCCCGGTCCTAGGCCGCCTGGAAGCCCACGCCCTGGTCGCGCAGGCAAGCGCCCGGGCCGTCCGCGACAACCTCGACCTCGCCGAGGCCCTGCGAGCCACCGAAGCGGCGTCGGCGAGGCTGACCGCCGCAGGCATCACCGACGCCGACCTGGCGGCGGCGCTGACCCCAGGCAACTACCTAGGCGCCACGCCCGTTTTCATAGCCAACGCCCTGAATGCCCACGCCAGCATCAATGCCACCTCAGCGGCGCGGCGATCGGTAACATGACAGCGCGTCACGTGGTATAGCGGGATTCCAAACCAGCTTACGCGCGCTCAACGAGAAATATCCACAGCAAACTTGGGAAGACTGGTATCGTGAGCTTACAAAGGAGGGCTGATGCTCCTGAGCTTCCGCGTGGCCAACGTGCTCTCGATCCGCGAGGAGCAGGCACTGTCGTTCGTAGCCACCGAACTGAACGAGGGATCTGCCCGGCGTACAAAGATCAAGGAGAGCGGCAAGGCCATCTCCGTCGTGCCGGTCATCGGCATCTACGGCGCCAACGCCTCGGGGAAGACCAAGCTTCTAGACGCGCTCGTGCAGATGCAGACGGCGGTCCTGCGTTCGGTTGACTGGTTCAAGGAGCATGCTCCGATGCGGCGTATCCCATTCCTGCTGGATGTTGACTCCGCGACCGAACCCTCGTTTTTTGAAGTCGACCTGGAGATCGATGGCACGAGATACACCTACGGCTTCGAGATCGACGATGAGCGAATACGCGGTGAGTGGCTGCACGCCTACCCGCGCGGCAGGCGACAGGTATGGTTCGATCGCAGCGACGACGGCGTCGTCGACTTCCCTGGTGAGGGACTGCGTGGCGAGAAACTCGACCTGGCCCGGCGCACGCGACACGACTCGCTGTTTCTGACCGTCGGCGCATTGGTCTTCAACCATCCGCAACTCGTGCCAGTCTTCGAGTGGTTCCGGGACAATTTCTCGCTCATCACCGCGGAAGCACCTGACCGTGAGTCAGCGAGTGCTGTCGGCGAAACGTGAGTGATCCGCAACCCGGCCTTCCGGGAAGGCACAGCCCGCCTGCTTGAGGTCGCGGACCTCGGGATCACCGGTATCGAGGTCGTCCACGGTGTCGAGGACGAGATCAGTTCCGACATCGCGGTGACACGATCGAGAGATCGCTGGACTTCGGCGGTGAGTCGTTGGGAACGCGGTCCTGGTTCGCCCTAGCCACCGCCCTCCTGAAGGCTCTGGAGCAGGACACCGTCGTCCTTGTGGACGAACTCGACGCGAGCCTGCATCCCGCCATGTGCGCCGAGGCCATACGGATGTTCGACAACCACGGGTCGAATCCTCATGGCGGGCAATTGGTATTTACAACGCATGACGTGACCCTCCTGCGGACACTGACCGGCGGCGGCAGGGTGCTTGACAGGGACTCGATCTGGCTCACAGAAAAGAACGCCGAGGGTGCGACGCGCCTGTATCCACTGAATAGTTTCCACCCTGCGCCGCGCAAAGACGACAATGTGCTTCGCCGCTATCTGCTCGGGAGCTACGGGGGGACTCCGAACATCGCGCCCGGCGCGCTAGCCCGCGAAGTCGAAGAGGCGATCGCGTGAGCCCCGATCGTTCACACCGTCCTCGGCCACCACGCGGAAAGAGCCTCATTGCCGCCCGCGCACCTCGACACCCAGCCCAGATCATCTACGTGGTATCCGAAGGACAAGTGACAGAACTGATTACTGCACAGCGCTGAACAACTATTTCAAGAACCGGAACGGGTTCTATATCAATACGTCGTATAGCCGAGCGAAAGGGCTCCGCCCGCTCGACGTGGCCAGGACGGCTATCGCAGTTGCTACTGATAACAGAGAAAAAGGAGACTCTGGCGCGGTCAGCCAGGTATGGGCGCTATTCGATCGCGATCAGCATACAGACATTCCGGAGGCCTTCGCCTGTCTCCGCGAGCACAACACAACGGCACGGACAGCTGGCCGTGGACAGATTCAGGTTGCCTTCTCCAACCCGTCATTCGACTTGTGGCTGCTGCTGCACTTCCAGCAACTCAGCGCTCCCCAAGGCGGTTCCAGCGACCAGGTCCACTGGAAACTCCGCGCGTATCCCAGCTTCCAGCGGTTCGCGACAGGGTCGGGTAGCAAGGCGATCACCGCAGAACGTGCCTTGCAACTTACGACCCCCGAACACATCGAGAACGCTGTCCGCAATGCCCGAGCCCTGGTCAAGCAATGCCAGAGCAGTCGCTGCTCTTCGACGGGCAACCACACCGACGGCTGCGACCCGTTGCATCGTGACCCGTCGACCGATGTCTGGCGCCTGGTAGAAAGCCTGGGCATCCTGCCCGGCTAACATCCCTCAGCCGCCGGATTGAAGAGGTGGAACAGGATGTGGTCTTGCCAGCGGCAGGCGATCTTCAGATAAGACGGAGCTATGCCGAACGGCTGGAATCCATTCCACGCCAGGACCCGCTGCGAAGCGGTGTTATGCAGCAACGTCTCTGCCTGCAGCCGATGCAGCCTGAGCTCGTCAAAGGCCACTCGGACGGCGTCCGCTACCGCAGCTGACGCCAGTCCGCGCCCATTATGCGAAAGGCTCACCCAGTACCCGATACTCGCCGACTGAAATGCCCCCCGCGTAACCCCATTGATAGTGATCCGACCGCCACAGTAAAGAATTCCTCAGCGCGCGCTGGGTCCCACGGAGCCAGGAACTCTCGGTTAGAGACAAGCAGAGCTGTCAGTTCCTCAGCGTCTTCCAGCAAGGCAAGCCGAGCAACGCCCATGACCGTCCTCCTCAAGAACAACCTCCCCTAGCCTGGTCTTCATGACGACCAGCCCTCACGAACATGGCATGAAGACGCGGCGAGAGGTCCTCGGTGACGACCACGTCGACCGCGCGATCGCCAGGACGACGGAGTTCACTGCCCCGTTCCAGGACCTCATCACCCGCTACGCCTGGGGTGAGATCTGGACTCGCCCCGGCCTCACAAGAGCCGAGCGCAGCATGATCACCCTCGCGATGCTCGCCGCGCTGCGCCAGGATGAGGAGCTGGCCATGCATACCCGGGCCGCCCTGCGTAACGGCCTGACTCCGGAGCAGATCCGCGAGGTGCTGCTCCAGGTCGCCGTGTACGCCGGCGTTCCCGCCGCCAACCGCGCTTTCGCGGTCGCCTCGCAGGTGCTTGACGGCGCTTCGTAGACCGCACAGTTGTTCACTTAGCGCCCTATCGATATCGTTTCGGTAAACCCCTGTCGCTGTCGTATCCATGGACACCGCGAGGAGGCTGGTGCGGATGGCGGAGATCGTGTCGCTGGCCGAGGCGATCGCCGCCGACGTTCACGACGGCGACATCATCGCTATGGAGGGCTTCACCCACCTGATCCCTCATGCGGCGGGCCACGAGGTGATCAGGCAAGGGCGGCGCGACCTCACGCTGGTCCGGATGACGCCGGACGTGATCTACGACCAGCTGATCGGAGCCGGCTGCGCGCGCAAGCTCATCTTCTCGTGGGCGGGCAATCCTGGTGTCGGCTCGCTGCACCGGTTCAGGGACGCGGTCGAGAACGCCTGGCCGGCGCCGCTCGGCATCGAGGAGCACAGCCACGCTGGCATGGCCAACCGCTATCTGGCCGGGGCCAGCGGCCTGCCGTTCGCGATTTTGCGCGGCTATCGCGGTACCGATCTGCCCGCGCACACCGCCGGCGTCGCCGATATCGTCTGCCCGTTCACCGGCGAGACCCTGACCGCTGTCGCGGCGATCTGCCCGGATGTGACCGTGTTCCACGCGCAGCGCGCCGACCGGCGCGGAAATGTGCAGTACTGGGGCATCACCGGGGTACAGAAGGAAGCTCTGCTCGCAGCGAGGCGCTCGATCGCCACCGTGGAGGAAATCGTCGACGAGCTTGACCCGAGGCCGGGCGCGGTCGTGCTGCCGTCCTGGTCGGTCACTCACGTAGCCCTCGCACCCGGCGGCGCGCATCCGTCCTACGCACTTGACTACTCGGTCAGGGACAATGACTTCTACGTGGCCTGGGACGCGATCAGCAGGGACCGGGCCAGCTTCCTGGCCTGGATGGATGAGCACGTGTTCGGCACAGCATCAGCCGCGGTCCCGGCTGGGCAGACCGGGAGGGACCGATGACCTACTCCTCCGACGAGATGATGACGGTCACCGCCGCGCGGGCGCTCCGCGACCGGATGACCTGCTTCGTGGGCATCGGCCTGCCGAGCGAGGCGGCCAACCTGGCCCGGGCAACGCACGCGCCGAACCTGACCCTGATCTACGAATCGGGCACGATCGGCGCCAAGCCAGATACCCTGCCGCTGTCGATCGGCGACGGGATCCTCGCGCAGACGGCTGACTCGGTGGTCAGCGTGCCCGAGATCTTCAACTACTGGCTGCAGCCCGGCCGGATCGATGTCGGCTTCCTCGGCGCGGGTCAGCTCGACAAGTTCGGCAACATCAACACCACGGTGATCGGCGGGGACTACGCCAGCCCGAAGGTCAGGCTGCCCGGTGCCGGCGGGGCCCCGAGATCGCCGCCGCCTGCAAGGAAGTAATCGTGGTCCTGCGGCAGTCGCTGCGCACCTTTGTCGGCCGGGTCGACTTCATCACCTCGGTCGGATTCGCCGACGGCCCGGGCGCCGGCAGCAGCTCGGCCTCACGCGGCTCCGGACCGCAGCGGGTGATCACTGACCTGGGCGTTCTCCAGCCCGACCCGGCGACGGCCGAGCTCAGGCTTAGCGGCATCTACCCCGGGCGTCTCGCTGACCTGATATTAAAGAAAAAACCGGCTGGGACCTGCAAGTCTGCAGCGGACCTGGCCGAGATCGCGCCGCCGAACGCCGCCGAATTGGCCGTCTGCGCGGCCTGGTCGCCACGATGCCGGCCACCAAGAAGACCGGGCGGCCGGGGGCCGCGGCGGCGCCTGCTGAGCGGCCAGGCTAACGCAGGAGCACTCCGATGACCGCTGACCAGGACTTGTCCGCGGGCGGCCAGCCTAGTTGTGCCGCCCTACGAGCGTCCGGCCGGGGTGCACCCGGCGCTTGTCTTCCCCAGCTACCGGTCGACTGAGCTACGGGCGCCCAAGCAGCGCCTGGTGCCCCTGCCGCACTGGCTGACCGAAGTGACAGGACCGATGTCGGCTCGGAGCCGGTGACGGCCTCCGACGCCGACCTGACGACGCGGCACGCTGGCGAGCCGATCGGCGAGCGGATCATCCTGACCGGACGGGTGCTTGACTCCGATGGAAAACCAGTCCCTGACACCCTGGTCGAGATCTGGCAGGCGAACGCGGCGGGGAGGTACCCCACCGCGTCGACAACCATCCGGCACCGCTCGACCCGAACTTCGACGGCGCTGGCCGGTGCGTCACCGACTCTGAAGGACTGGTACCGGTTCGTGACGATCAAGCCAGGCGCCTATCCCTGGGGCAACCACCTGAACGCGTGGCGCCCGGCGCATATCCACTTCTCGCTGTTCGGGCGGGCGTTCACCCAGCGGCTGATCACCCAGATGTACTTCCCTGGCGATCCGCTCTTCGCCCACGACCCGATCTTCAACTCGGTGCCTGACGCCAGGGCCAGGGAACGGCTGGTCGCTCGCTCGACTGGAACTGACCAAGCCCGAGTGGGCGCTCGGCTACCGCTGGGATATCGTGCTGCGCGGCCGTCAGCGCCACGGTATTCGAGGAAGGGTAGGCCCGGTGCCGCTAGGGATCACGCCATCGCAGACCGTGGGGCCGTACCTGGCGATCGGGCTGCCCTGGCCGGACGGGCCGTTACGTGGTGCCCGAGGGCACGCCCGACGCGATCACGATCAGCGGACGGGTGACTTCGACGGGGCGGGGCAGCCATTGCCGGACGCTCTGGTCGAGACCTGGCAGGCCGACTCCGAGCGGCCGGTTCGACCATCGCCGATGACCCCCGCGGCCCGGCGGCGGCGCCGACGGCGGGCTTCCGCGGCTTCGGCCGGTGTGCCACCGACGCCGACGGCAGCTACCGGATCGTGACCGTGCGGCCTGGATGCCTGCCCAGCCCCGACGGTCGCAGGAAGCGCCGCACCTCGACGTGTCGGTCTTCGCCAGGGGCCTGCTCGACCGGGTCGTGACCAGGATCTACTTCGCCGACGAGGCGGCGGCCAACGCAGCCGACCCGGTGCTGACCGGCATCGTCGACCCAGAGCGCCGGACGACGCTCATGGCGTCGCCCGTCCCCGGCGGGCAGCCAGGCGAATTCGGGTTCGACATCCGGCTGCAAGGCGAGCACGAGACGGTTTTCTTCGATGTCTGACCAGGCGGACGGCGCGCATGGCTGATGCGCCCATCACGCTCGTCGCCTCGCTTGACGGGCCGCCGGGCGCGCCGGTGCTGGTGCTCGGCAACTCGCTCGGCACCAGCAGGGCTGTCTGGGACGCCGCAGGTGCCCGCGTTCAGCGAGTGGTTCAGGCTGCTGCGGTACGAACTGCCGGGACACGGCGGGGCGCCAGCACAGGCTGATGCCGGCAGCATCGCGGCGCTGGGAACTGGCGTGCTCGCGCTGCTCGACGCCCACGGCATCGAGCGAGCCTCCTACTGCGGCATCTCGCTCGGCGGCATGATCGGGATGTGGCTCGCGGCGCACGCACCGATGCGGATAGGCAGGCTCGGCCTGGTCTGCACCTCGGCGTACCTGCCGCCAGCCGAGGGCTGGCTGGCGCGCGCCGAGACGGTGCGCCGTGACGGCATGAGCGCGATCACCGAGCAGTCGATCGGCCGGTGGTTCACCCCGGAGTTCGCCGCCAGGTCCCCGGACGTGATCGCCTCCTTCGCCGCCGTCCTGAGCGCGGCGGACCCCGACGGCTACGCCGAGTGCTGCTACGCGATCGGCGGCCTGGACCTTCGCTCCGAGCTAGCCTCGATCTCGGCGCCCACTCTGATCATCTCCGGTGAACGCGACCCGGCCACTCCGCCGGATCACGGCGCCGCGATCGCCGACGGCATCAGCGGCGCGCGCCACCTCGTCATCTCCGGCACCTCGCATCTGGGCAACGTCGGCGCACCCGCCGAGGTCACCGAGGCCCTGCTTGACCATCTCCGCAGGCCAGCCGATCGGGCCGAGTAGTTCGGCAGGCGCACAGGCGCGTTACCATGCTAGGAGATGAGAACTCCTGGGCGCACAGCGAACACCGCAGGCGAGGTCAGTGAGCAACCGGGCGATGACGTATCAATGACAGATAACGTGACCGGCTTGCCCGACGGCGGCGTCACTGCCGCCGACGGCGCCGGAGCGACCGCGGCGGAGGTCAGCCCGGCCAGGGATAGCGACTTCGTGCAATCCCTTGACCGCGGCCTGGCGGTCATCAGGGCATTCGGCCCCGACCGCGAGCGGCTCAGCCTGAGCGAGGTCGCCAGGGCCACTGGGCTCACCAGGGCAGCGGCCAGGCGATTCCTGCTGACGCTGGTCAAGCTCGGCTACGTGCGCAGCGACGGCAGGGAATTCTCGCTGCGGCCCCGGGTTCTCGAACTCGGCTACGCCTACCTATCCGGGCTGGCCATGCCCGAGATCGCGGCACCCCACCTTGAGGAGCTCGTCGCCAAGCTCCGCGAGTCGTCGTCGATCTCGGTGCTTGACGGCCACCACATCGTCTACGTGGCCAGGGTGCCGACCAAGCGGATCATGACAGTGGCGATCTCGGTCGGCACGAGGTTCCCTGCCTATGCCACCTCCATGGGCCGCGTGCTCCTCGGCGCGATGAGCGATGCTGAACTCGATCGCTATCTCGCCGAGGCCACCTTCGAGTCCTTCACCGATCGCACCGTCACAGACCGCGACCAGCTCAGGCAGATCGTCCGCGAGGTAGCTAAGCAAGGCTTCTCGATCGTGGACCAGGAGCTCGAAGAGGGCCTGCGAGCCATCGCCGCGCCGATCCGAGGCTCAGGCGACGGCGTCATCGCGGCAATCAATGTCTCAGCGCATGCGAGCCGGGTCAGCCCCACGGCCATGCAGGCCGACCTGCTGCCAGCGCTGCTGGAGACCGCGCGTCAAATCGAGACCGACCTCAAGTCCCAAGGCCCCACGTAGCGGCGTCATCAGCCCACCGCGACCTGAATATCCGCTTATGGGCGGTTGTCGATCCCGGAACCCGCGCCCTCCGGTTTGCTCACGGGAGGGCGTTGCTCATCTATCGGGCTGATGTGCGATGAACGTTGACAGTGGCCGAGAAGCCTGACTAAGTTCTACATTGCGTATAGTCGTACGCCAAGCGAACATCCTGCGGTACCTGTCCTGGAGTGTCGGCGGTCCATCGCGATGCGGCTGGCCGGTCTCCAGCCCGCCGGCGTCCCGTGGGCGCTTCACCAGAGGAGACGGAATGGACCGTCAGGAACCAGACCAGCCGATATCGCTGAGTCAGCCGCTTTCACGGCGCTCCCTGCTCAGGGGCGTTGGCGCCGGGTCACTCGCCGTCAGCGCGGGCGGGTTGCTCGCCGCCTGCAGTTCGGGGATCAAGGGTTCGGGCTCGGGGGGAGCCGCCGCCGCAGGCACGATCAACATCGGCTTCATCACGCCGCTGACCGGCGAGTTGGCCGGGTTCGCCTCAGGCGACAAGTTCGTGCTCAACCAGATCATGCAGAGCCCGGCCTACAAGAACGGCATCAAGGTCGGCGGCAAGACGTTCAAGTTCAAGATCAACGTGCAGGACAGCCAGTCGAGCCCGACGAGGGCAGCGCAGGTCGCGCAGCAGCTCGTGCTTTCCGATCACGTGGACATGGTGCTGACGACGTCGACGCCGGAGACCACCAACCCGGTCGCGGCCGCCTGCGAGAAATTCGCACGCGCCGTGCCTGTCGACGGTGGTGCCGTGGGAATCCTGGTACGCGGGCCTTGGCGGCAACCCTGTGCAGCCAACGCAGAAGTTCCAGTACTGCGCGGTGTTCTTCTTCGGGCTCAAGGAGTTCCAGGGCTGCTTCGCCCCGATGTGGAACCGTGTCAAGAGCGACAAGGTCGTGGCCTGCCAGTACCCGAACGATGCCGACGGCAACGCCTTCCGCGGCGGCTTCGAGCCGCTGATCAAGGCTTCCGGCTACACGGTGGTCGACGGCGGCGCCTACCCCGATGGCCAGACCAGCTTCGCGTCCATGATCTCGGGTTTCAAGAGCAAGAACGCCGAGATCTTCAGCAACTGCCCGCTGCCGCCCGACTTCAACACGTTCTGGACCGAGGCGCACTCCCAGGGCTTCAAGCCGAAGCTCGCCACGGTCGCCAAGGTGCTGCTGTTCCCCGCCGACACCAAGGTGCTCGGGCCGCTGGTCAACAACATCGCCACCGACTCGTGGTGGGGCCCGTACATGCCTAACAAGTCTTCGCTCACCGGGCAGTCGGCCAAGGCGCTCGCCGACGCCTACACCTCATCGACCGGCAATCAGTGGGTGCAGTCGATCGGCTCGACCTACTCGCTGTTCGAGGTCGCCAAGGAGGCGTTCAGCGCCGTCAGCGACCCGCACGACAAGGCCGAGGTCGCCAACGCGCTGCACAACGTGAACTACACCGGCATGTGCGGTGCGCTGGACTTCGCCTCCGGCCCGGCCCCGGGCGTCGGAATCATCGATCCGGTCGGCGTGCAGTGGAAGCAGTCGACAGGAACGTTCCCGTTCGAGATGACGGTCGTCGACAACTCGCTGAACTCGAACGTGCCGATCGGAGCTGACCTCGAGCCAACGAATGCCTGATCGCGACACCTCGGAGGACGATCCGGAACGCGAGGCGGGAGGTCCGGGGGGTGGTCCCCCCGGACTAGCACCGCCTCCCTGCTGGAGCTCGACGGAGTATCGAAGAGCTTCGGCAGGGTCGTGGTCGCTGACGGGCTGTCGCTGTCGGTCGGCCCGGGCGACATGATCGGCATCGTCGGGCCGAACGGAGCGGGAAAAAGCAGCCTGTTCGGCTTGATCGCCGGGGATCTCACCGCCTCGTCCGGCCGGATCACCTTCGGCGGCACCGACGTCACGCGCATGAACGCGGCTGCTCGGTGCCGGCTGGGCATCGGCCGCACATTTCAGGTGCCAAAACCATTCGGGGCCATGACCGTCTTCGAGAACGTTCTCGTGGCGGCGCAACAGGGTTCACGGCTGCGGCGCCGCAACAGCTATGCCTGCGCGGCGGAGGTGCTCAAGCTCACCGGCCTGGCGGCCGACGCCAACATCCCGGCCGAGCGCCTCGGCCTGCTGTCACGTAAGAGGCTTGAGGTCGCCAAGGCGCTGGCGACCTCGCCGCGACTGCTGTTGCTGGACGAGGTCGCGGGCGGCCTTACCGACCCGGAAGTGGCGCAAGTGGTCGAGATCGTCAGTTCGATCCGCGCGGGCGGCGTCGCGGTGATCTGGATCGAGCACGTGGTTCATGCCCTCACCGCCACGGTGGACCGGCTGCTCTGCCTCTACGGCGGCGCGTTTATCGGAGATGGGCAGCCCGGCGAGGTACTCGCGCTGCCCGCTGTCCGCGAGGTATTCCTCGGCACCGAGGTATCCACCTCGCTGCGGGTGCCAGGCGGCGATCAGGAGAATGCATGAACGCGCTGCTCGAGGTGCGGAACCTGAGCGTGCACCACGGCCAGTTGCAAGCCGTGCGCAACGTCAGCCTGGGCCTGCCTGCCGGCTCAGTGCACGCGATGATCGGCGCCAACGGCGCCGGCAAGTCGACAATGCTGCGCACGATCGCCGGGCTGCACCGGCCTACCACCGGCTCGATCGTGCTCGACGGCAGCGACGTCACCGCGATGCCGCCCGAGCGGCGGGTAGCTGCCGGAATCGCGCTCGTCCCCGAGGGCCGCAGGCTCTTCGCCTCGCTGACAGTTGAGGAGAACCTCCTCGTCGGCACGACGAGCGCCCGGCCGGGCCCGTGGGCGGTCGAAGCCGTATATGAGCTGTTCACGTGGATGCGCGATCGGCGCAATCAGCGAGCGGCCCAGCTATCAGGTGGCGAGCAGCAGGCGGTCGCGATCGGCCGGGCGCTGGTCGCCAACCCGCGGGTCCTCCTGCTCGACGAACTGTCGCTCGGGCTCGCGCCGGTCGTCGTGCGCAGAATCTACGACCTGCTGCCGCGGCTGCTGGACTCCGGCGTCACCGTGCTGCTCGTCGAGCAGGATGTCAGCCAGGCGCTGAACGTGGCATCGCGGGTGCACTGCCTGCTCGAGGGCCGGATCACGCTGGAAGGGTCGCCTGACACGCTGACTGCCGAACAGATTCAGGACGCCTACTTCGGGGTTGCCAAGCCCGCGTTGGGAGCTGGCGCATGAACTGGGTCGACGCGGTCATCCAGGGCATCTTGATCGGCGGGCTCTACGCCTTGTTCGCCTGCGGCCTTTCCCTGATGTTCGGCGTGATGAACGTGATCAACCTGGCGCACGGCGACCTGGCCGTGGTCGCCGCCTACGTGGCGCTCGGTGTCATCACCATCTCGCATGTGCCTGCGCTGTGGGCGCTGATCGTCGTCATCCCGATCTTCGCGGTGATCGGTTACGTGCTGCAACGGACCTTGCTGCAAGCTTCGCTCAACCGGGGCGTGCTCACGACGCTGCTCGTCACGTTCGGCCTGTCGATCGTGATCGAGAACGCCTTGCAGCAGTTCCTCTCGGCGAACAGCCAGACGCTGGATATCGGCGCGCTGCGCACCGATTCGTTCAACCTGGGCTCGCAGATCAACATCTCCTACCTGGCGCTCGCGATCCTGATCGTGGCCGTTGTCGTCTTGCTCGGCCTGCAGTACTTCCTGTCATCCTCGAAGAGCGGGCGGCTAATCAGGGCCGTGGCTGATGATCGCGAAGCCGCGCAGCTGTCCGGGGTCAACTACCGGCACGTCTTCGGCATCGCCGCCGCGATCGCCTTCGCGACAGTCGCGCTGGCTGGCCTGGCGTACGGGTTCACGACGCAATTCGACCCCACCACGGGCACCGACCAGTTGTTCTTGCTGCTCGCGTTCGAATCAGTGGTCATCGGCGGTATCGGATCGCTTTGGGGCACCCTGGCGGGCGGCATCCTGCTAGGCATCGCCCAGCAGATCGGCGCCAACATCAACTCGGCCGACCAGGTGCTGGCCGGGCAGTTGCTGTTCCTGCTGATCATCGTGATCCGGCCACAGGGCATCACGAGCCGCCAGGAGGCGACATGAGCCTCGCCAGCCAGAACCCGGCGCCGGCGAATCCGAGTCCGCCATCCGGGCCAGGATCGCAAGCGCCTGGGGATATCCGGGTCACTCGCTCGCGCCGTTCGACCTGGTGGGCGGCGATCGCGGCGATCGCGGCGATCGCGCTCCTTGCCTACGCCCCTTACGTGGTGTTCTCCGGAACTACGAACCTGCTGGCCAGCTTCTTCATCCTGCTGATCATGGCGAGCATGTGGAACCTGCTGGCCGGCTACGCCGGGCTGGTCTCCGTCGGCCAGCAGGCCTTCATCGGGCTTGGCGCGTACTTCGTACTGATCCTGGCCAGCCACCACACCAACCCGTTCCTGGCGATCCCGGTGGCGACGCTCTTGTGCGCGGCGGTGGGGCTGCCCGTCTGGTGGATGGTCTCCCGGCTGCGCAGCGGCTACTTCTCGATCACGATGTGGGTGATCGCGACCATCTGCGAACTGATCATCATCCAGATCTCCTCACTTGGCGGCGGTACCGGTACCGCACTGCCCGGGCTCACCTCGAACCCGACCTTGCTCACGGCGTATACCTACTGGGCCGCGCTCGCCGTGACCGTGGTCGCCATCGGCGGGCTCTACTACCTGCTCCGCAGCCCGCTCGGGCTCGTGCTCACCGCGATCAGGGATGACGAGACCGGCGCCAGGAGCATCGGGGCCGGAGTCTTCCGCACCCAGCGGCTGGTCTTCATGGTCTCCGCCGCCGGGTGCGGCGCAGCCGGCGCCCTCTATATCATCAGCCAGCAGTTCGTCGTCCCCGGTGCCGCGTTCAGCGTGCAGTGGTCAGCCGAAATGATCTTCATCACCATCATCGGCGGCATCGGCACGATCGAGGGACCGATCCTCGGCACGATCATCTTCTTCACCTTGCAGCAGACCCTGTCGCACTACGGCACCTGGTACTTCATCGTGCTGGGCCTCATCGCGATGGCGGTGGCCATCTGGGCACCGAGCGGCCTGTGGGGCCTCATCTCCGACAAGCTCGGCATCCGCCTCTTCCCCGTCGGCTACTACTTGTGGCCTGCAGGCGACTCCCCGCGTCCCTTGCTCCCCTTCAGAAAGCGCTAGATCGGCCGTCGCAGGAGCCTGCCGCTCCCGCAGCCCGGGTTGACACCAGCGTGGCCCTGCCCGCTGCTGTTCTGGCAACGAGGGGCCGGCTGGGGTGGGGGGTTGGCGAGTCCTCGGTGCTCGAGTGTCCGGCCGCGCCCCCGCGAGGTCTACGTCAGGATGAGTAAAGCCATGGATGCCTCAGATCGAGGAACTCGGGCTCGGCGACGTTGAGCTTGTTCATTTCCTCCATCTGCGCCTTAAGCGCGGTCGGCGGCTCCTTGCTTTCGCCAGCCCTTGCGGCTTGCTCTGAGGTGAAGTACAGCGCCATTGTGTAGGCGCCGTCTGGCTGCCCGACCGCGAGGCTGCCGATGACCTCGGGCCGGTACTCGGCCCACTGCTCCGGATTTTGCTCCATGAGTTCCTTGGCCCGCTCAGGATCGCGTCCGCGGCCCTGCATGATCTGGACGAATCCTGCCTCGTCAGGATCTCCGGTGACATCGGCCGTAATGTCGTCGCTGTCGCGGAAGCTGACGTCCCCGGTGAACAGCTTCGAGGTCTCCGCCCACCAGCTACCCTGCTCCGGACGGCTGCTATTTCGCCTGGCGTCATCCTCGGACTTGAATCTGGCTAGCGCGACGAACTCGCCATCCTCGGTGACCCCGGCCGTCGAGCCGAGCCACCCTGGCGCACCTGGCGCCAGATCGTGCGACCACAGATCGAGCGCTGCGTGCACTCGCTCCGGGTTGGTGACCTGGCCTCGTATTACCTGCACGAACATACGCGAGCCCCCCTCGCAGACCGCTAGGCTTCCCTGTCTCCCCGTGAACTGCCCACGTTACGACTGCCGGAGGTCACGGCCGTGACGTGGCCCCGCCTGACACGTCAGCTGACCTGCCCCATGGAGATAGCGATCGAGAGCATCCAGGCCGTACCAGGAGACGAACGGACATTCTGGTTAAGAAACGTAGTTAGCGTCATCGGGAAACAAGTGCCCAGTCGCCTGTCATAGCACCGGAGATTGCCCTGCGACTGTCGGAAAACACCATGGGTATTGCGCTTCGGCGCCATTGTGCGATGAAATCTAAGCAGAGCGGTACCATCGGATGGCGTTGGCGTGTCAGCGGCCGCAACCATATTCAGGAGAACGTAAATATGAAACGCCCAGTCAACGGCCTCATCCGCCGGTGTCGCTAACCTTCGGCGAGGTCCATACGGGCCTGTTGATGACCTCTACCGCCGTGCAGGCGGGAGCCGCCGCAGCACTTCTGGCTATCCTCCCCGGCGGTTCGGTGGGGACGCGGCAACGGCCAGTGCGCTTCGCGTGGTCACCCGAGGTGCTCACCGGAGTTGACTGCCTGGCACCGATCGCCGGGAAGCGTGAGGTGCGGCTCATCGGGACACCGGCGACAAGGGTCTCGCTCACGGACGGCTACATCGTCCAGGCCGGCACTCATGCCACGCTCAAGCACGATCCCACCGGCGGCCGACGCTCGTGGGGACACTACCTTGCCCAGCCCGGGGTAGTCGAAGTACTCGGAACCGAACCGGAGGAAAGCCTCGCGTCCGGATTCCTCGGCGGACCAGCCACCATCAGGACACTCGACTTCGGGGCCGTGAACGTCCGGGCGCTGGCCGCTATCCAGCGGAATAAGCAGCTAGACCACAATCCCCCGTTCCGCAGCCGCCGAACCAGGCTGCGCTGGTCGGCGGAGGCTCCGAATGGTCACCAGGGGATCATCTTCACGCTGGGAGCCGACGGCCTGCGTACCGTGCGACTGCACGCGCAGGAGACCGACCCGCGCGCGCTCGCGGACTTCTGCGCCGACCTCGCCCTGCATGACTGGATGCTGTCCGCCCTGCTCGACCTCGTAGACCGCGCTATGGCACGCAGTCGTCCTGCCATCGAGTTGATCAGCATGCTCAGGCCGGGCATCGACCACCTCGTTCACGCCTGGACTCCGGCCTCGCACGTGAGCAGGTCCCTGATCGAGATCTGGCAAGAATTCGACCTGAACTTCGGGTTCTCCCTGCAATGGCAGAAGACCGTCGAGCGGATAAGGGACCAACTGTCGGCAGGCATCATAGAGACGCTGCAGCCGATAATCGAGCTAAGGAGATCGGAGCCTATATGAGCACGAGCGGAATACGCCAGAACCTGATTCTGGGTATCCTGACGAAAATCGGCTTGCCCCTCGTGCTCGGGCTGATAGCGATCGTCTCGTCACATCTCGGCGGGATGTCCGCGTCCAGCGCTATCGAGCTCGGCGCGCTGATAGCACTGGGGTTCTTGCTCATACTGTTCTTCATTGACTACGAGGTCCGCCTCTTCGAGCTCGATCAGCACTTGTCGGCCGGCTTCAGCAGGATGGACCGGTCAGCTGAGATTTTCGAACTGATCGAACGGTCCGTGCTCGACACGACCTTGCTGACAGATTTCCTGGAGTCAGCCGGGGAGGCTGGACCCGGAGTCAGCCCGCTCTTGCAGCGGCTCGCCCGGCGCGAGATCGAGCGGGTTACCTGGTTCGTACGGCAATTGCCGATCGGCAGCGAGATCGCCTACGACGGCGAGGACCGCGAGTGGTTGTTAGGCCTGACAGAGGAGGCGCAGCGCTCCGTCGACGCGATCTCCCTGTCGACCGTTGACGCGGGCATGCGCGGTTTCGATGGCGGCTTGTGGACCAGCGACCTGGGAACGCGCTACCTAGAGCTGCAACGGGAGGCGATCGACCGGAATGTCTCCATCAGGCGCATCTTCGTGTTCGAGAACGTGGAACTAGCCCGCGACGAGACCTTCCTCAAGATCACGCAGATGCAGCGCGAGGTAGGCGTCGATGTGCGGATGCTCGACCACCAGCTCATTCCCGAATGGTTTCGCTCGATGATCTTCGATTACATCGTCTTCGACGGCGCCGTGAGCTATGAGATGACTCCGGCGACGACGTTCAACGCCGGAAGAACGAGACCGGCGATTGTGCGGACCTTGCTCGCGCCGATGGCCGGCCGGATTCGTGACCTGGAGAACAAGTTCGAGCAGCTGTGGGCCGCCGCCGACCCGGAACGCCAGATCGACCAGTGACCGCGCCTCAGCCGGCCTAAGCAGGTCCGACGGCGCCAGGCTCGACGAAGACGTAGCGGACCCGGTCAGCCAGCTCATCGGGCAGGCGCATCCCGTCCCTGGCCGCCCTGGCCTTGGCCTCGTCAAGGACGGAGCCCTCGCCAGCGAACTGGCCGAGTATGGTACGAACCGCGTGCTCGACCGGGAGGAAGCGCGGCGACAGCGCCGACAACGTGGTGTAGGCGGTAAAGGCCGCCGCCTTGGGATTGAGCTTGGTGATCGCGGGCATCTCGTCCCAGCTACTGGGCCACGACCCGGTCCAGTCCTGCGGAGTCAGTACCGGACGGCCGTGCTCACGCAGCAGCCCGAGCCTGATCAGCTGCCAGACAGCAGCGAGCATCGGGCATGACCAGATGCGCTTGCCCTCGTGCTCGTCCCAGAGTTCGATGTCGATGAAGATCGAATGCCGGCGCCGGGCGCTCTCTATCGGCGGCCGCCAGGGGGCGCGCTTAGCCATGGCCTCGCCGCGAGAAGTAGTAGGAGAACGCTGTCCGTTCGTCAGCCACCCAGTCTCGGTGAGCGGCGGCCGGGCGCCGGTCGTTCCCGCGACAGGCTCGGTAACCAGGCGCCCCAGCACGATTTCGGCCGGGCGGCTGGTCCTGGTCTCCGCGCACGCCGACTCAATCGCCAGGTAGTCGATCGTCAGGCCTTCGCTCTCCGCCGCGGATACGACCATGGGTATCAGCTCGTCCGGCGAGGAGAACCGGCTGAAGTAGTCGTCGATGAGGAAGCAGGTACTCATCCGGACCGACGGCTTAGTACAGCCGATCGCCTGCGGCGTCTTGACCGCCTTGATCCAGGGCGCGACCGCGGCAAAGGTGGCGCGAATCGCGTCCGGGCCGCCGATGAGGTCCTCCATGTAGAGGTGGCCGATCTCCACCGAGACGTGCGCGAGGGCAAGCGACTCCACCTTGATCTGGGCACTGCTCTCCAGGAACTGGGTCCTGATCTCAGTCAAAGTCGTTCCCACGCCTGCTCGTCGATCATGCTTTTGGCGATCGCGTCGAATGCCTCCACGGTCGCCTGGTTCGCCACATGATGAGCCCAGACATCAGCGTCGGTAATCAGCTGCTCACGCCATTGGAGTATCGGATCGAGCGGTACCGAGCCGAGCATCGCGGACCGGCCTACCTCGAGCTCGGCCGCGAGCCGTTGCAACTCCCGGTTAGCTTCCCTGAGCCAGGCTAGCTGCGGCGGCCGGAGACCAGCGAGATCTGGCGTGTTCGGGTCGACGATCGCGGTACGGATAAAGCGGATGTTCTCGATGAAGCTCTCGCGCTCCCTGCCATGCATCTCGCCGATATCAAGCAGGCCCCGCTCTCCGAAGACCAGCCCGGCGGCGGCCATGACGTGCTGCCTGGTCCAGCGGTGAAATACCAGCCACCGGCTGGTCACGCCTGACATCTCCGGAGCGGAGGTAGCCGCGATGACGATTTCCGCGGCATAGGACCGGCCGGCGCTCAAGTCGACGAGCACGATCTCGAACTCGCTGTGCAGCCGGAGGAAAAGATCGATACAGCGCTCGACCGTATCGTCGTCGAAGGAGAACTCGCCGCCGCCGGCGTCACCCGGCAGCAGCGCGAGCCTGCCCGTGCCCGGCGGCCGCTGCCGCAGGCTCGTGCGATCGGAATGGTCCCAGACGTCCCAGAGTTCCTCAGCCGGAGCCCGGCCAAGGAGGTAGGAGTGGGTACCGCATCCCGTGGTCGTGCCTCGGGACAGGGCGCTGATCCCGAACACGGCCCCGGAGGTAGGCGAGCCGAAGTCGAAGTCGACGTAGCATACGTCGCCACCTTGAAGAGCGCGCCGGTACACCACATTGCTTCCGGTCACTGAGCGACCAGTGCCGCCCTTATCCGAGGTCGCGAACAGCAGCATCGCTAGGTCATCCTGGCCGTGTCCTGGCGGGCGGCGTCCACCGTGTCAAGTTCGCGCAGCACGTCCCCGGCCAGGATGCTCGCCGTGCCAGGCCGGTCGCGAATCAGGTCCCTGGCCCGCCGCAGCTTCGCCCCGACGACCTGAAAGCTCTCCCGCATCCGCTCACCCGTGTCGCTGGTCCCCCGCAGCCGCTCCCGGTCGAATAGGTACTCGGCCTCGGCTAGCAACTGCTCGGCGCGCTCACTGAGCGCAACGGTACTCTGCGGCAGGTTCAGCGTGACGTTGGCCGCGCCGACGAGCACTTCGATCACGCGCTCAGTGTGATACCACGACGGTACGTCGAAGGTAGGCAGCGACGCGTCAGGGAACACCTGGGCCGGCTCGTCCCAGAGCCCTCGCGACGGCCCTGTGCCCATCCTGCGTCCCTCAACGTGGGCCCAGATCTTGTCGGCCTCGTCAAGGAAGCGGATCCTGGACGCCGAATTGTCCAGGAGCTCGGCCACCCTGAGCATCCGCTTGAGCAGAAGCACCGAGTAGCTGGTGACGGTCCACCTCAGCAGCGGGCCGGCCGTGACCTTGTCGCTGCCCATCATGCGCAGTCTCATGCCGGGCATGTGCACTTCCAGCGCCGGGTCATTCCTCATCAGCCTCCGGGTGATCCGGCCCCGGTTGGCAAGCTCCTCCAGCAGCCGCCCGATCCGCTCGACTTCCGAACTGCCGATCCGGTCGGAGCCGATTCCCTGCATCACGATGGAGGTGAGCAACACCGAGTAGTAGTCGGACTCCTCGCCGTCTGAGGTAACCCACGGCAGATCCTCGAGCGGCCAGCTATGACCGCCGCCGAAGGTCGCGACCTTGGTCCAGAACTGCCGGGTCAGGTCAAACCGAACCTGGAGCGACCGCGCGAGGCGCTGCTGTTCGTCGTTCAGCAATCCGAGCACGCGCGTCCGCTCGGTGAACAGGTCCTGGATGCCGTCCATGGCGACCACGGTGAAGTACAGGTACGGGCGGGCGCCGGTGACGCCGACCGGCTGGCCCCGATGTCGGTCGCCACCGCCAGGTCTGGCGCTCCCTCGATAATCCCCCAGCTCCAGCCGCACTCGAACATTCGCCCGCGGTTGTCGAGCTCTTCGGAGATCTGGCCGGCGGTGATCGTCGCCTCCTGCCGGAGTCCGGCCCTGACCTCGGACAGCTCATCGAGCAGGCCGCGGACGACGACCTCGGTGGCGAGGCCGGCCTGGTTGACCATCTGGCACATGACCCGGCCGGGCAGCTCGTCGGAATCGAAGGTGTTCACGATGAAGCTGCGCAGCAGTCCGACCATGGCCCCCGTCAGCCGCATCGAGGTGAGCCCCTCGATCTCGTCGATCTCGGCCAGCATGCGCGCGCTTCGCAGGCCCTGCCGGTAGGTGCGCAGGAAGCCCAGCACGGCAAGGCACAGCGTGATGGACATCGAGTATGAGTCCACGACGTGCAGCCTGGACTGCTCGGGCGTGATCGGATCGGTCTCGTCGTCATCAACGCCGAAGTAGGTGCCGCCCGAGAATTCTGGTACGCCCTCGATGGTGTACGTGCGCATGTAGTCGCCGACGAACTCAAGCAGCCGTCGCGGGATATCCATGGCATTACCCAGGCCGCGCAGATACTCCAGGACGTCATCGGCCGTCTGGTCGACCTTGTCGATGCTGAGCGATTCGATCACTGTCGCGGGATACAGGATCGTCAGCAACTGCTCGGCGTCCATGATCGAGTTACGCTCGGTTCGGCCGCCCCACTCCCACTTGCCCTTGCCGAATGAGTATTCGACGGTTGCCCGCCAGATTTCTAGTATCTGCCGACGTGTCTGGATCTGCATGGCCGTTGTCCTCGTCAGCTGTCGCCGGCGACGCCGGTGGCTACGATCATTCCTTCATATCCCGGTCGCACGCGCTCCGAAGTCCGGTTCAGGTGCACGTCAAGCTCGCTAGCGCCGAGTTCGGTGAAGCGCCGCGCGACGTCGTCCGGCGTCACCTGCAGGGCAGGGAATGACGTCCTGTCAACGGTGTAACCCTGCGAACCCGCCATGAAGGTCGCGGCGAACGGAGAGCCCGGCTCGAGCGCGCCGACAAAACTGCCGATCGCGGCGCAGAACTCGGAGAATTCCTGGGTGATCGACTCGGCCACGAAGAACATCGTGCCTAGCTGCCACTTCGCCGCAGGAAGGTCAAATACGCTATGCTGCTCAATTCCAGCGCTACCAGGCTCAGGCGCGCACGCTGCCCTGAGCTGACCGCGCGGATCATCGACCTGATCATAACCCTTGTGCTTGCTCAGCTCCTGCCAGAATGGCAGCCAGCCCCACTCGGTGCCAGCATCCATGACCTGGGCAGATAGCCAGCTGACGTTAGGTTCAGAATAGTCGGTGAGCAGGACCTGATCGGTCCAGGGCAGCATCAGCAGTGCCGGGTACAGATTCGAACCCGAGCCGACGTCGATGGCGCGCTGCACACGGCGGCGCCGATCAAACTTACCGACGAAGAAACGGCTCACCCGCTCGATGATCTCAAGATCCTCAGGGTGCACCGTCTCATAGTTCCGGCGCCAGTATTCCTGTGAAGAGAAAGCACTCCACGGCGCCTGCGCGTTCCGCACGCGGATAGCATCATCAGCTTCAATCATAGGTCGCCAGGGTAGCCTACCGGAATGATCTAGGCCTGCCAGTCCCCTTGATCCGCCATCACTAGCACCTCGGCGTAACGGGCCTGTGGCCGGCCGGGATGAGCGTCTCATCGCAAGACCCCGAATCCGCGAGATTCGCGTGTCGCAAGATAATCCTAATAGTAAGACAGCTTACAACCGGCAAGGGCATGCCGACACCCCTTGCGCCGCCCTGGCCTTTCGACACAGGCGCCGCAAACCGGTAAATCGGCCATTAGATGCCATAGTGGCCGCCAAGCTGGCTCTCCCGACATATAGGCCACGGTCTCGCTCAGCCGCCATACTGGGCTTCTACCTGGACAAAGGCCCAGCGAACATCTGCGAAAAGATCGCGACCACTGCTAACGGTAGGGGATAATCGCTAATACGGGAGTGTCAGGGGTGATGTCCTTGCCAGATAGTCAGAATCGAAATCCGGACCGGGAGCCGGTACCGCAGCGCGCGGAGATCGCGCGGCGCCACCCAGAGCATCACCAGCCCTGGTCGACGGGCCAGGTGCGGGTGGCCGATTCGTGGCCAACCCGCAGGGACCAGCCGGTCAGCATCGCCCTGTCGCCGACGGCGGACCGGCTGGCCCTGTCGGTCGGCCAGCGCCTCATCGTGTCGCCAGTCTCAGGCCGTTCACTCAGCACGCCTGTGCTCCAGTTGTCGTGCGCGCTGGCGCCCGCGCTGACGTGGTCGCCCCGCGGAGACAAGCTGGCCTTCCGCGACGACGACGGCAAAGGCCGCGTACTTGAGCTGCCAAGCCTCGCCTCGGACAAGATCCCGGCGGCTGGAGCGGCCATCAAGGCGGAGACACTCGGCGTGACGAGCGCCCTGGCCTTCGCCCCGAGCGGTGACCGGCTGGTCACGCTTGCCCCGTCCTTACCCGGCCGGATGACCCTGACGCTGCTCGGCCCCGACCGCGAGCCGATCTGGGACTGTGTCCTGACCAGGCACCGGATGTTCAGCAACCGGCCAGAGGGAACGAACCTGGCCTGGTCGCCCGACGGGCGGACACTCGCCTGCACCATCGGCACCTCGACGATCTGGCTCGTCGACGCCGCCACCGGCAAGATCGTCGGCCAGTTCGAGGACCACGCGCTGACTGTTACCGGGCTGAGCTGGATCGACAACGACCGGATCGTCTCGGCATCGGAGGACGCGACGCTGCAGATGTGGTACCACGATGGCGCCGCACCCGCCTCGGTCGTCGAGACCATAGCCGCCGTGGGGATGGTCTTCGTACGCGAGCGCGGCATCGCGCTGATCTGGTCAGCGAGCGGCGAGCTGTTCGCGTGGTCGCTCGCGGACGGCGCTACCCAGCTGTGGTACCGGGACCCGCCCTCGCGCAGCGTGGCGGCGCATTTCACCCGCCTCGCGGTCAGCGCCGTCAGCGGCCTGCTGGTACTGGTCGACGCCGGGGCGACCGAGCTGATCATCATCAGCGACTGGGATCGCGCCACTGGCGCGCCGGCCGGCACCACGACCTATTCCAACGCCAAGGTGCTGCTGCTCGGCGACTCCGGCGTCGGCAAGTCAGGCCTGGCCATGGTGCTCGCAGGCGAGGAGTTCCGCGCCACCGAATCGACTCACGGGCGCCGGATCTGGCCGCTGCCGACCGAGGACGACGGCCTGCGCGCGGGCGATCGCGAGGTACTCATCTGGGACCTGGCCGGGCAGCCGGGCTACCGGATCGTGCATCAGCTGCACCTGGGCGGCGCGGCGCTCGCGCTCATCGTCTTCGACTCGCGCAACGAGTCGGCGCCGCTCCTGGGAGTACGGCACTGGGCCAGGGCGGTCCGCAACGCCCATCCCGTCACCTCGGGCGGCCTGCCCACGTTCCTGGTCGCCGCCAGGATCGACCGCGGCGGCATTTCCGTCTCGCCCGAGCGGATCGAGCGCGTCATGGACGAGTTCGCCATTGACGCCTACTACGCGACCAGCGCGCTGGAAGGGACCAGCACCGACGAGCTGCGAACCCGGATCCTCGCGGAGATCGACTGGGACCGGATACCCAAGATCACCTCAACCGCGCTCTTCGCCGCCATGAAGCAGTTCGTCATCGACCAGAAGTCGGCCGGGAACCTGCTCACGCCGCTGAACGAGCTCATCCGCGCCTTCCAGCTCGCCGTGCCGAGCAGCTCGCAGCTGCTGAGCGGCGAGCAGGGCGTCGATCCGGCCGCCCGTCGCCCGCCGAGCTGACCGCGGTCTTCGAAGGCTGCGTCGCCCGGCTCGAGTCCGCCGGCCTGGTCAAGCGGCTGCACTTCGGCGACCTGATCCTGCTCCAGCCCGAATTGCTCGACACCTACGCCAGCGCCATCGTCAACGCGGCTAGGGATGAGCCGGACGGGCTCGGCAGCATCCTGGAAGAACGGGTCAACAACGTCAACTTCACCGTGCCATCCGTGGACCGGGTCAAGGGGAACCAGCAAGAACGCATGCTCGTCTGCGCCACGCTCGAAGAGCTCATCCACAACGAACTGGTGCTGCGCGAGGAGACTGCGGACGGCGTGCAGCTTGTCTTCCCCTCCGCCTACCGCCGCGACGTGCCGATCTCAGAGACGCCCAGGGGCGGCGGAGTCGTCTTCCGGTTCGAAGGCCCCGTGGACAACGTCTACGCCACCTTGATCGTGCGGCTGACCCGCAGCGACAGCTTCAGGCGGACGACCACCTGGCAGTCGGCCGCCAAGTTCGCCGCGCAAAGCGGCGAGTGCACTGTCTTCCTGAAATCAGAGGGCGACGGCAAGGCCGAGCTCGAGATCGGATACGACGGGGTACCGAATGACATCAGGCCGCAGTTCGAGCGGTTCGTGCACGCCCACCTGGAACGCAGGGCGACGCCAGGCACCGTCACCCGCGAGCGGCAGTACTGCTGCCCGGACGACAGTACGGCGTTCACCAGGGAGATGGTGGAACAGGTCCGCCAGCGCGGCCGGGCTGGCATCATGTGCCCGGTCTGCGAGCAGCGGGTCTCGCTGCGCGACAACTACGAGCAGACCGCCGACACCGATCAGCTCACTGCCGCGATGGAAGCCTCGGCCGATCGCGGCCGGCGCTTCGCGCTCGCCAGGGCCGTGCTGCGCGGCAAGGAGGAAGCCGCCGAATTCGACGTCTTCCTCTGCCATAACTTCGCCGATAAGCCCGCCGTCCGCGAACTCGCGCAGCGGCTCATGGAGCGGGGCCTGCGGCCCTGGCTGGACGAGCGCGAACTCCGGCCAGGATTCCCCTGGCAGCAGACGCTCGAGAGCCAGATCCAGAGCATTCCGGCCGCGGCGGTGATCGTCGGCTCACGGGTCGGTCCCTGGCAAAATCGGGAACTCGACGCCTTCCTGCGGCAGTTCAACAGGCGCGGCTGCCCGGTCATACCGGTGCGGCTACCCAACGCTGTCCGCCCTGAGCTGCCCGTGTTCCTTGACGGCATGACCTGGGTAGACCTGGGCGTACCTCACCCTGACCCGCTTGACCAGCTCGAATGGGGTATCACAGGCAGGCATCCCGACCGCTAGCATCCCGGCGCTCGCCCCAGCGGAAATAGATGCCCTCCTGGTTAGCCCCACACCTCGCTGGCCACCTTGACGATGAGCGCCAGCTTGGCCTTTTGCTCGTCGGCGGTCAGGACGTTGCCTTCTACCGTTGAGGAGAAGCCGCACTGAGGCGACAGGCAGAGCTGATCTAGGGAGACGTATTTGGCGGCGTCGTCGATGCGGCGCTTCAGCGTGTCCGGGTCCTCCAGCTCGCCGCGCTTGGTCGTGACCAGGCCGAGGACGACCATCTTGCCCTTGGGGACGAACCGCAGCGGCTCGAAGGTGCCGGAGCGCTCGTCGTCGTACTCGAGGAAGAACCCGTCGACTCCCAGCTCGCTGAACAGCGCCTCGGCGACGAAGTCGTAACCGCCCTCGGCCGCCCAGGACGACCGGAAGTTGCCCCGGCACATGTGGGTGGTCACGGCCATGCCTTCCGGGCGCCCGGCGATCGCGTTGTTGACCTGCCTGATGTAGCGCAGGTGCAGGTGATCGGCGTCCTCGCCGCGCTGGGCGATCTCGGCTCGCTGGGCCGGGTCGTTCAGGTAGGCGAGGCTGGTGTCGTCGAGCTGAAGATACCTGCAGCCGAGCTCGGCCAGTCGCCTGACTCTCGTCGGCGTAGGCGGCGACAGGTCTCGACCAGAACTCTTCCATGTCCGGGTAGACGTCATGGTCGATCGAGGCCGGGCCGCCGCGGTAGTGGACCATGTTCGGCGACGGGATCGTGAGCTTAGGCGTCGCCCCGTCGCCGCGCCACCGACTGCAGGTAGCGGAAGTCGTCGGCGAAGATCGTGTGTTCGAGCCTGATCTTGCTGCCGATGTGGATGGCGGCTGGCGTGCACTCGAGGGTGCCTTCGGCGTTCCTGAACTTCACCGCGAGGTTGCCCGGGGCCTTGCTGATGCCGCCGAGCTGGTAGATGAAGTCCATGTGCCAGGAGGCGCGGCGGAACTCGCCGTCGGTTGCGGTCTGGAGGCCGAGCCTCGGCCTGCATGGCGACGGCATCGGCGATCGCGGCGTCCTCGACGGCACGAAGGGCCTCGGCGTCGAGCTTGCCCGTCCGCGAATTGAGCCCTGGCGTCGTGGACGGCTTGGGGGCGGAGCAGGCTGCCGACGTGGTCGGCGCGGAACGGCGGTGTCGTGCGCATGTCAGTCCTCGTCTTGAGTGAGCCGGAGTTCGGGATAGCCGGTGTAATTCTCGGCCAGCGAGGTGGCGGCTGCCTGGGAGAGACTACGTAGCGGAGCTGGGAAAGCTGGAGTTCGGTCTCCATGGCGTCCGCGCCCGGCGTGCGGTGCAGCATCGTCGTCATCCACCAGGAAAAATGAGTCGAGCGCCAGACCCGGTTCAGGCAGGTCGCGTGTAGGCGTCGGCTAGGGCGGGCCTGCCGCGCAGCAGCTGGCTCGAGCGCCGGGGCCAGGACCGTGACATCGGCCATGGCCAGGTTGAGGCCCTTGGCGCCGGTCGGCGGGACGATGTGCGCCGCATCGCCGGCCAGGAACAGGCGGCCGTAGCGCATCGGGGTCGCGACGAAGCTGCGCATCGGGGTGATGCTCTTGTCGAGGACCGGGCCCTCTTGCAAGGACCAGCGGCCAGGGAGCTCGAACCTTCAGTGCAGCTCGTCCCAGATCCGGCTGTCCGACCAGTTGTCGATCGACTCGTCCGGGTCGACCTGCAGGTACAGCCGGCTCACCTTGCAGCTGCGCAGGCTGTGCAGGGCGAAGCCGTGGGGTGGCGGGCGTAGATCAGCTCGTCGGTGGACGGCGGCACGTCGGCGAGGATGCCGAGCCAGGCGTAGGGGTAGTGGCGCTCCCGGGTCGTCAGCAAGCCGGCGGGGAAGCTGTCCCGGCTGATGCCGTGGAAGCCGTCGCAGCCGGCGATCGCGTCGCAGGCTGACCTCGCGCCTGATGCCGCCGGAGTCGGTATAGCGCAGCACGGGCTGGTCGGTGGTCCAGGTGATCGACCTGGGTATCAGTCACCTCGAATTCAAGCTGAAGACCCCGGGCCAATCTTTCTTCTATAAGGTCCTTTACCACTTCAGTCTGGGCGTAGACCGTCACGCGTCCGTCCGCCGGTGAGCGCGCGGAAATCTATGTGGTGGCGCTCGCCGGCGAACTGCAGGTAGATGCCGCCGTGCTCGAGGCCGTGCGCGTCGAGGCGGCCGCCGACGCCGGTCTCGCGGAGCAGCCGGACGGTGCCGTCCTCGAGGACGCCGGCCCGCTGGCGCGCTTCGCAGTAGGCGCGGCTGCGGTTCTCGACCAGGATTGAGTCGATTCCGCGCAGCGCCAGCAGGTGCGAGAGCAGCAGTCCGGCCGGGCCGGCGCCGACGATGCCTACCTGGGTCCGCATTTGATTGTCGGTGGTCCTTGCTAGAAAGGGTCTTAGAACGGGTACGGTGCGATGTCGCCGCGGATCGTGACCCAGCGCGTGTCAGTGAACGCCTCAAGATTCGCGGAGCCACCGAACCGAGCGCCGGTGCCGGAGGCCCGGACGCCGCCGAAAGGAGTGTTGGGGAGTCATCGACCGTCTGGTCGTTGATGTGCACGATACCGGTCGGGATCTTGCGGGCGAGTTCGAGGCCGCGCATCACGTCCTTGGTCAAGATGCCCAGCGACAGGCCGTATTCGGAGTCGCCGGCCAGCTTGGCGACCTCGTCGAAGTCGCTGAACCTGACGACGGGCGCGACCGGGCCGAAGACCTCGCTGGCGTAGGCGGGCATGGACGGGGCTACGTCGGCGAGCACGGTGGGCTTATAGAACAGGCCCTCGTAGGTGCCGCCCGGCCTTGAGCTTGGCGCCGGCTTCGACACTGCCGGTGACCAGCTCGTGGACCTTGTCGCGCTGGCGCTCGTCGATGATCGGGCCCGAGCGCGACCTGGCCCGGAGGCGGGGTCGCCGACCGGGAGATGGCTGGCCTTCTCGGCGATCGCTTCGACGTAGTCGTCGTAGATGGCGTCCTGGACCAGGTGGCGGCCGGTGGTCATGCAGATCTGGCCCTGGTGCAGGAAGGAACCCCAGGCGCCGGCGCTCGCGGCGGCGGTCGATGTCGGCGTCGTCGAGGACGATCAGGGCGGAGTTGCCGCCTAGTTCGAGGTGGACGCGCTTGAGGTGCTGGCCGGCCAGCGCGCCGACCTTGCGGCCGGCGGCGGTCGAGCCGGTGAAGCTGATGACCGAGATCTGGGGGTCGGTGATCATCGCCTGGCCGACGTCCGGGCCGCCGGGGAGTACGTGCAGCAGGCCTTCGGGCAGGCCGGCCTCCTCGAAGACGCGGGCCAGGACGACGCCGCCGCAGACCGCTGTCCGGGGTCGGGCTTCAAGTATGACCGCGTTGCCCAGCGCCAGCGCGGGGGCGACCGAGCGGATCGCGAGGATCTGGGGGAAGTTGAACGGCGAGATCACGCCGACCACGCCGACTGGGACGCGTTCGACGAAGCTCAGGTGCGGAGTCTCGCTCGGGCAGCAGGTCGCCGTAGGGGCGGCCGGGCAGCGTGGCGGCTTCGAAGACCTCCTCGGTCGCGACGTGGGTCTCGAACTGGGCCGCGGGCGGGATCTTGCCGCATTCGCGGATGTTCCAGTCCTCGATTTCGGCGGCGTTGGCCGAGCCAGATGTCGCCCGCCTTGCGCAGGATCGCGGCGCGCTGGGTGTAGGGGGTAGCGGCCCAGGCGGCCTGGGCGGCGGCGGCCGCGGCTGTCGGCTTTTGCCACGTCTTCCGGGGCGGCCATGCCGACGCTGCCGAGTTGCTTGCCGGTGGCCTTCTCGGTTACCGCGAACCTCGCCGCCGTGAAGCCTCATGCCAGCCACTGAGAGAAAGCCTTGCCTTGCCATATTGTCGAATCGAGAAGACTCATTTTGCGCTCCTTTTATCGGGTCAAATGGCTCGACAGCGGATTTGCGGCCATCTCGACGGGCTGTCTACGCCGATTTTTATTTAGAAAATTTTGCGGACGTTTTTGACCGATACGGGAAGTGACGACGGTGCGGCAGATTTGTGCGCATTCACGCACAGCAGTTCCGTAATCGAACATTGAAAATCTAGGTGCCCGTGCTGTCCGGTGTCAACGCTACGCCGGGCACGTGCACTGCGGGGAGTGTCCCGGACGGGCTGTCGGACTGGCTTAGCGGACCGGGGCGCCGGCCAGTACGGCGATGATGCCCAGGCAGGCCGAGCCGACGTATTGCGATGACCACGATTCTTGCGGAGTCCGATCAGCCAGATCGCGGCGAGTCCGAGCAGGGCCGCTGCCAGAGCTGGGTCAGGTCGAGGGCGAGCGGAATGGTGGACCCGGCGATCGCGCCGATCGCGGCCGGCCCGGCGCCGGTGAGGAACGCCTGGACGCGGGGGTTGCGGCGGAGGGCGGCGAACTTGGAGGCGCCGGCGAGCACGAAGACGAACGACGGGAGGAACGCGACGATGAGGCCAGCAGTGCGCCGCCCACGCCGGCCGCCGCGAAGCCGACCACGGAAACCGTCTGGACGACCGGGCCTGGGGTTACCTGGCCTAGGGCGACGGCGCTGAGGAACTGGGAGCCGGTCATCCAGTGGTAGGTGTGCACTGCATCGTGCTGCATCAGCGGGATGATCACGAAGCCGCCGCCGTAGGACAGGGCGCCGACCTTGAAGGCTTCCAGGCGACCGACAGGAGAGTGCCGGCCGCTAGGGGCGCGGCCAGGGCGGCGATCGGGAGCAGGGCGTTGAGGCGGCTGCTTCGCTTGGCTGGCTGGGCGGGCCTTGCCGGTCTGGCTCTGACTAGCAGCTCGATGGAGCCGCAGAAGGCTAGGACCAGGACAAGGTAGGGCGGCGAGGCCGCCGCTACGGCGCCGGCGGCCAGGAAGGCGAGCCAGCGGATGGCGGGCCAGCGGGACGGATCGGGGGCGGCCTGCCAGCCTCGGCGGCGGCGGGGGGCGGCTGGCCGGCGACCGTGGCCTGGCCAGCCGGCGCGCAGGGGCACTCGGCAACCGGGCGGGCAGTCGGACGGCCGCCGACCGGCGGGCGGTGGCGCGGCGCCAGCTGGCCGGGGCAAGGCTGAAGGCGGCTTGGGCAGCGACGGCTGGGACGGCCGCGCCCGGCTCCGGCGGCTGCTCCTTCTACCCAGAGCGGCGGGTGGGCGGCCAGAAACAGCGCCGACAGCGCCAAGATCATGATGAGCCCGGGGACGATGAAACAGACGCCCCCGACTATCGCGCCCGCCGGGCCAGCCAGGCGCCACGCGCAGAAGATCGTGAGCTGGGTCGATGCGGGGCCGGGCAGCAGGTCAGTCGTGGCGACGCCGTCCTCGAACTCGTCGGCCGACAGCCAGCCGCGCTGATCGACGCAGAGCTTGCGCAGCAGGGAGATGTGGGCGGGCGGACCGCCGAATCCGATGCATCCGATGCGCGTCCACTCCCGGGCGATGACCGATAGCGGCACCCGCCCATCAGCCGGCCCGCCCGGCAGCGGTTCCGGACGCTGGCCCATGGCGGCAACATACCGGGAGCAGCCCGGGAGCGGGCCGGCCGGGCAGGCCCGTCGTTGTGGCAACGCTGGCGTTATCGCGCCGTCGTTGTGGCAACGCTGGGCCTGCCCGGCCGGCCTTCGTCAACTTAAGTTGACATTCTTGGGGCGTCAACCTATATTGACGGCATGAGCGAGGGAATGTCGCTGGCGCAGGCGGCGAGCGGAGCCGATCCGGCGCCGGGCCTGCGCGCCGCGCAGGAACTGCGCGAGCTAGCCGAGCGACTTGAGGCGCTTCAGGTCCGCAATGCCCGCGACGCACGGCTGGTCCTGGCAGGAGATCGCCGTCTTCCTCGGAATCAGCCACAGGCAGTGCACAAGAAGTACGCGACCCGCCGGCAGCCGCGACCCGCCGGGACAGGAGACCCGATGTTCGAGAAGTTCGCCAGCAGACGCGCGAAGTAGTCGCCTGCCGCCTTGCGGGAGGCCCGCGATTCGGGCACCAGCCAGATCGGCTGCGAGCACCTGCTGATCGCCTTGGCCAGCGCGGCACCGCCGTCAGCGACCCGCCGCTGAGGCGCTCACGGCCGAAAGCGCTGAGCGCCGACCGGCTCAGCCCGATCGCTTGCGGAACCTGCCGCCATGGCCGTCGCGGCCCCGCCGCTCGACGCGGAAGCACTCGCCGCGATCGGCATCGACCTCGACACCGTCCGACGGGCCGCGGAACGGCGTTCGGCGCCGGTCGCCTAGACCGGCCAAGGACCGGCCCGGCACCGGCGGGACGCGGCCGAGGATGACCTCAGATGCCAAGGCCGCTCTCGGGCTGCGCTGAAGCGCCGCCCACCGCGGTCAAGCGCCAGCCCATCAGTCCGAGCCACCTCCTGGTCGGGCTGCTCGACCAGGGCGACAACGCGGCGCTGCGCTTGCTTGAGCGGGCCGGGGTTCGGACCGGCGGCGCTGCGCGCCGACGCTCTGCGCCGACTGGACGCCGCCCCGTGACGGCCGCTCGACGCGGAGGCGTCCAGGGGATCTATTCACGCTCCACTGTCCTCGCTCCTAGCTGATCGACACCGAGGACGTGTACCGACCACTCCGCGCCGGTCGCCGCCGCGATCGCCGTCACCGTCCGGCACCGGCGGTCACACGCGGCGTCGAGCAGCGCACAGCACGGCCGGGCCCGCGCCAGAGATCACGGCGGGTACCTCCGCCGCCCTTAGCGCCCCGACCAGACTCGCCGTGGCAGGCATGGCAGCCGGCTCGGTATCGCTGGTGCAAGAACTCCTCGGTCGCATCGAAGAGCAGCTGCCCGTCACCGGTCAGCGCGGCGACCAGGAGCGCCGACCTGGCGGAGTTAGCCGCCGCGTCGGCATGCGGCACGGTAGCTGGCAGCACCTGCCGCGCCGCTTCGGTGGCGAGCGGCGCGGTCGGCACGCATAGCACGGGTGCCAGCCCGGCCAGCGGCGTCAGCCGGGTGCCGCGGACTGATCGCGCCATCAGTCCAGGCGATGGTAAGGCCGCCCGACAAGCAGGCAGCGACGTTGTCCGCATGACCCTCAAGCTCGGCGGCGAGGCGCAGGACAGTCGCGTCGGGCATCCGGTCACGCCCGTCAGCCACCGCTCAGTCCCCGGCCGTCAGTGCCCGCGCGGCGACGATGCCCGGCGATGATCGCGGCAGCCGACGAGCCGAGCCCGAATCCCTGCGGGATCGTGTTGCGGCAACGCAGCGAGATCCCCGGCGGCTGGCTCGCCCAGCATGTCAAAGGCCGCCCGCATGGCGCGGACGACCAGATGACCCTCGCCGTACCCGGCGGTCTGCTCGCCGGCCCCGGTTACCTCGATCCGCAGGCCCTCGCCGGCGATCTCGGCCGTGACCGTGTCATGCCAGGCGAGCGCGAGCCCGAGCGAGTCAAAGCCCGGGCCAAGATTCGCGCTCGTCGCCGGCACCTGGACCGTGACCGTGGCCTGGCAGTTCCGGCCAGGACGGCACCGCGATCACTCCGAGCCCGAGCGCTGTCGCGGCCGATGCGACGTCGGCCGCGATCGTCGGCGGCTCTGGCAGCCCGGCCATGGCGGTGTCCTGATCTTTGAGCCCGTTGCCCGTGACCGTGCAGACGACAACGGACCCCGGCTCGATCGAGCCGCTCCTGCGCCGCCTGGAGCAGGCCGGCGACCCCGGCCGCCGAGGCGGGCTCGCCGAACACCGCCTCGCGCAGCGAGAGCAGCCGGTAAGCGTGCAGGATCTGCTCGTCGGTGACCGAGCCGCGAACTGCCCGCCTGACTCGTCCCGCGCGGTCGATCGCGAGCTCCCACGACGCCGGGTTGCCGATCCTGATCGCCGAGGCTATCGTCACCGGATCAGGCTACCGGTTCGCCGCTGACCAGCGGCGCCGCGCCGGCCGCCTGGAAGCCCGCCATCTTCGGCGCCTTGGACGCGCGGCCCGCCGCGAGGTACTCCTGGTAGCCCATCCAGTGCGCGGACGATATTGCCCGGCGTTGCCGACCGGCAGGCAGTGCACGTCAGGCGCATCGCCGAGCGCGTCCACGATCTCGAACGCCGCCGTTTTCTGCCCGGCGAGCCGGTCCGGGTTGACCGAGTTGACCACCGCGACCGGATAGCTCGACGGCGAGCTTGCGCACCAGCTCCAGGCAGTCGTCGAAGTTGCCGTCGACCTGCAGCAGCCTCGCGCCGTAGACGAGGGCCTGGGCGAGCTTGCCGTGCGCGATCTTGCCGCGCGGCACCAGCACGACGCAGGTCGAGCCCGGCCCTGGCCGCGTAAGCGGCGGCGCTCGCGCTGGTATTGCCGGTCGACGCGCAGATCACTGTACGGGCGCCCGCGCGCGGCGGCGAGCGAGACCGCGACCGTCATGCCCCGGTCCTTGAACGAACCCGTCGGGTTCATCCCCTCGAACTTCAGGTAGACCTCGCAGCCGGTCAGCTCGGACAGCACCGGAGCGGGCAGCAGCGGCGTGCCGCCTTCGCCGAGCGTCACGATCGACTCGGCGGGGACCTCGGGCAATGCTCCGCGTACTCGGCGAGCACACCGCGCCAGAACCTCACGCGTCCTCCTCGGAGCCCACCAGCCAACAGCACCGTTGCCTCCCTGAGGCTGCTACCGCGACACCGAGGAGGCAACGGTGCTCCAACCGCAGCTCACTCGCCCTCCTCCCCTTCGACGCGCAGCACGCTGTCGACGGCCCGCACGGACTCCATCGCCTTAGGTCGGCGATCGTCGCCGCCAGCGCTGATTCGCGGGCGGTGTGGGTCATGATGATCAGGCTGGCGTCCTCGCCCCGGCCCTCCTGATGCACGGCCTTGATCGACACCCCGCGCCGGGCGAAGCTCTCCGCCACCGGCGCCAGCACGCCGGGCCGGTCAGCGACGTCCAGCGCCACGTAGTACCTGGTCAGCGCCTCCGACATGGGCACGACCGGCAGCTCCGCATAGGTCGTCGGATCAGGCCCGCGCAGCCCGGCGCGCCTGGTTCCTCGCGACGGCGACGATGTCGCCGAGCACGGCGCTCGCGGTCGGCTGGCCGCCGGCGCCCGCGCCGTAGAACATCAGCCGCCCGGCCGCCTCGGCCTCCACGAAGACCGCGTTGTAGGCCTCGTGCACCGCAGCGAGCGGGTGGACTCTCGGCAGCATCGCCGGATGCACCCGGACCGAGACCGCCGTTGTCGCAGCGCTCGCAGATCGCCAGCAGCTTGATCACGAAGCCGAGCGCGCTGGGCGCTGGCGATGTCGGCGCCGTGATCTCGGTGATTCCGCTGGTGTAGCCACATCGGCGGCGGTGATCTGGTGTGGAAGGCCAGGCTGGCCAGGATCGCTGCCTTGGCGGCCGCGTCGTGTCCCTGCACGTCGGCCGTCGGGTCGGCCTCGGCGTAGCCGAGTGCTGCGCCTCGCCAGCGCGGGCTCGAAGTCGGCGCCGTCCGAGTCCATCCGGTCCAGGATGAAGTTCGTCGTGCCGTTGACGATGCCGAGTACCCGCCGCACCGTGTCGCCGGCCAGCGACTCGCGAAGGGCCCGCAGCAGCGGGATCGCGCCGGCGACCGCAGCCTCGTAGTACAGGTCGGCGCCGTGCGCGCTCGCCGCCTTGTGCAGCGCGGCGCCGTCGCTGGCCAGCAGCGCCTTATTGGCCGTGACGACCGACTTGCCAGCTCCGAGCGCCGCGAGCAGCAGGGACCTGGCCGGCTCGATCCCCCCGATCAGCTCGACGACGATGTCCACGTCCGGCCTGGTCACCAGCGTCGGCGGCGTCACCGGTCAGCAGGGCGGCGCCGATTCTGGCCGCGCTGCCGCGTTCCGGCCTGGCCAGCTCGGGACGGCGCACGGCGATCCCGGCGATCTCCAGCGGTCCGCCCGCCCTGGCCGCCAGGTCACCGGCCTGCTCGGTCAGCAGCCGCGCCACCTGGGAGCCGACCGCAGCCGCAGCCGAGCAATGCGATCCGCAGCGGAGCGCCAACACCGCCGGTACCGGCTTTCCCAGCTCCGGCTGGCGCGGTTTCTTCGATCGGCATAGAGCTCTCCCGGCTCGAAGCGTGGCGGTCCGACCTGCCTCGATACCGGTCAGCAGCCTATCGAGCCGCCCTGGCCCGCCGGCTAGAACCCCGACCGCGCTGATAGCGGCGGGATGCTGTCTCCTGCGCCAGGAAAGCCTGACCTAGCGAATACCTCATAACACCAGCTATCTACATAATCTGACCGATTCATTCGGATCATTAAAGGGACGCTGAGCAGCGGAGCGGATACGCTATGCGGCATGAACGATCCGGGAGGACAGGGCGGCCAGGACCGGGCTTCAACCAGCCCTACTTCGGTGATCCGTCGCCCATGGGACAGCAGCCCATAGGCAGCAGCCAACGCGGGCTGGCAGCAGCCCGGTGGCTTCAATGTGCAGCCGGCCTACCCGTCCGGTCAGCTTCAGCCAGCGCAGGGCTTCCAGCCGGGCGCGGATAGCTCCGCGGCGAGCAGATGATGGTCACCGATCGGCGATATCTCGGTGACCTCGACGACGGTCTACACCCCGAGCGGTTCTCGCCCGCTCGGCGAGGTGCAGTGGACCTTCACCGACATGTCGCAGACCAGCCAGGCGATCCCGACCTGGGCGATCGTCTGCGCGATCGTGTTCTTCGTGCTTCTGTTTCCTAGGCCTGCTCTTCCTGCTGGCTAAGGAAGACAAGACTGCGGGCTCGGTCCAGGTGACCGTCCATGGCCAGGGTTTCGTGCACACCACGACGATCCCGGTGTCCAGCGTCGCGCAGGTCGCGGACATCAACTCCAGGGTCAACTACGTGCGCACACTGACCGCCGCGTTCCCCGGCCACTCCCTGGCCATGCCAGGCCCAGCCAGGCGCGGAGCACCCGCCGACCCAGATCGGCCAGGCCATGCCGGCTCAGCCCTGGCAGCAGCCCTCACCCATGCCAACCGAGGAAGTCCAGCCCTGGCAGCAAGGCCAGCCCGGTCAACCCGGTCAGGCTGGCCAACCGTGGCAGCAAGAACAACCCGGTCAGCCCCGTCACTCGGGCACCGGCAGCCAGCCCAAGCAGTGGCAGCAAGGCCAGGCCAGCCAGGGCCAGCAGGGCCAGCAGTGCCAGCAGCCGGCCAGTCCTGGCTAGCCCCTTAGCTGGCGTTCGTTTCTGGCGAACGCGTCCAGGAAACAAACGGACTCTTGATTGCGCTGATGCGATCACGTAATCAAGTAATCCGATCCTGGAGAGACTTCAGATGAGCGAAAACCTGACGTTGCCGGTGCTGCCGCTCGACGACGAAGTTGTGCTGCCGACGATGGTCGTGCCGATCGACACCTCTGACACCGAGGTCCGCGCTTCGATCGAGGCGGCGAAGTCGACGGCCGAACGATGGCGAGCCGCCCCAGCTGCTGCTGGTGCCGCGGATCGCCGGCAAGTACGCGCCGGTCGGCACCCTTGGCGTCGTTGAGCAGGAAGGCCGGCTGCCGAACGGCAAGCCCGGCGCCGTCATCCGCGGCATGGCCCGGGTCAAGATCGGCGCTGGCACGGTTGGCCCGGGCGCGGCCCTGTGGGTGCATGGCACGGTGGCCGAGGAGCCGCCCGCGAGCCCGCGCACCATGGAGCTGGCCAAGGAGTACCGCGGGCTGGCCGCCGCGATCTTGCAGAAGCGTGGCGCGCTCGCAAGTCGTGGACGTGCTTAACCGGATCACCGATCCGTCCGCGCTGGCCGACAGCTCCGGCTACGCGAGTTACCTGTCGACCGAGCAGCGCAGTCCGAGCTGCTGGCCACGCTCGACCCCGAGCAGCGGCTCGAGCGGCTGACCGGCTGGGCCCGCGATCACCTGGCCGAGCTGGACGTGGCCGAGACGATCAGCAACGACGTCCGCGAGGGCATGGAGAAGCAGCAGCGCGAGTTCCTGCTGCGCCAGCAGCTCGCCGCGATCCGCAAGGAGCTGGCCGAGCTCGACGGCACCCCGGCCACCGAGCAGGACGACTACCGAGCTCGGATCGAGGCGGCCGACCTGCCTGAGCACGTCAGCGAGGCCGCGCTGCGCGAGGCGGCCAAGCTGGAGCGCGGCTCCGACGCCTCCCCCGAGGCCGGCTGGATCCGCACCTGGCTCGACACCGTGCTCGACGTGCCGTGGAACACCCGCACCGACGACTCCTACGACATCACCGGCGCCCGCACCGTGCTCGACGCCGACCACGCCGGCCTGGACGAGGTCAAGGACCGGATCATCGAGTACCTGGCCGTCCGCAAGCGCCTCGCCGACAAGGGCCTGACCATCGAGGGCGGCCGCCGCAGCGGTGCGGTGCTCGCGCTCGCCGGCCCGCCCGGAGTCGGCAAGACCTCGCTGGGCGAGTCCGTTGCCCGGTCGATGGGCCGCAAGTTCGCCCGAGTTGCCCTCGGCGGCGTCCGCGACGAAGCCGAGATCCGAGGCCACCGCCGCACCTACGTCGGCGCCCTCCCTGGCCGCATCGTCCGGGCGATCCGCGAGGCCGGCTCGATGAACCCCGTCATCCTCCTAGACGAGGTCGACAAGGTCGGCGCCGACTACCGCGGCGACCCCACCGCAGCACTGCTCGAGGTGCTCGACCCAGCGCAGAACCACACCTTCCGCGACCACTACCTGGAAGTCGAGCTCGACCTCTCCGACGTGCTCTTCATCGCCACGGCCAACGTCGCCGAAGCGATCCCCGAGCCGCTGCTAGACCGCATGGACCTGATCCGCCTAGACGGCTACACCGAAGACGAGAAGCTAACGATCGCCCGCGACCACCTGCTCCCCCGCCAGCTCACCAGGGCCGGCATGGAGCCAGGCGACGTCACCTTCGCCGACGAGGCCTATCGAGCCCTGGCGACGGAGTACACCCGGGAAGCCGGCGTTCGCTCGCTTGAGCGCTCGATCGCCAAGGTGCTCCGCAAGATCGCCGCGAAGCTGGCGACCACCGCCGAGTCTGACCTTCCGCTAACCCTGCAGGCGACCGACCTCAGGACGTACCTCGGCCACCCACGGCACACGCCCGAGTCCGCCGAACGCACAGCCGTTCCCGGCGTCGCGGCCGGCCTGGCGGTGACCGGCACCGGCGGCGACCTCCTCTTCATCGAGGCCTCGCTGGCAGACGCCGCGAGCGGCAGCAACGGAGTCACGCTGACCGGCCAACTCGGCGACGTGATGAAGGAGTCGGCTCAGATCGCGCTGTCCTACCTGCGATCGAACGGCCCCAAGCTGGGCCTTCCCGTCGCCGAGCTAGCCGAGCGCGGCGTCCACCTGCACGTCCCAGCCGGCGCAGTCCCCAAGGACGGCCCGAGCGCAGGCATCACGATGACCACGGCACTGGCCTCGCTGCTATCAGGCCGACTAGTCCGCTCCGACGTGGCCATGACCGGCGAAGTCTCGCTAACCGGCCGCGTCCTGCCAATCGGCGGCCTCAAGCAGAAGCTGCTGGCCGCCCACCGGGCCGGCATCACCACCGTGCTGATCCCCTCACGCAACGCGCCTGACCTGGACGACGTCCCAGAGAAGGTGCGCGAAGCCCTAGAAATCCACCTGGTCACCGACGTCCGCGAGGTCCTAGACCTAGCCCTGAGCTCGGACACCGCAAGCGCCAGCGAGCCCGAACTGACTCAGCTGGCCGCCTGACCCCGGTCTACTCGACGGGCCTAAGGCGGATGACATGCCCGCGGCGCACGGCGTTGCGCAGCCAGCCGGCGCCGTGGGCGTGGCGTCCGCCTGCCCCAAGCAAGGTCTTGACCTTCAGTCAGTTCACCCGCAGCAGTCAGTTCACCCGCCGCTCGAACCCATCCCAGTACGGCGCCCGCAGCTTGAACTTCTGGAGCTTCCCAGTCGCCGTCCGCGCCAGGCTAGCGCGCACTTCCACCGACGTCGGGCACTTGAAGTGCGCCAGCCTGGACCGGCAGTGCTCGATCAGCTCGGCCTCGGTCACCTGCTGGCCCTGGCGCACGACGATCAGCGCCTTGACGGTCTCGCCCCACCGCTGGTCGGGCACGCCGATCACGGCCGCCTCGGCAACGGCCGGATGCTGGAACAGGCAGTCCTCGACCTCGACCGAGCTGACGTTCTCGCCGCCGGAGATGATCACGTCCTTCTTGCGGTCCGAGATCACCAGGTACTCATCGGTGTCGATATGGCCCTCGTCGCCGGTGTGGAACCAGCCGTCCACCAGCACCTTCGCCGAATCCTCCGGCTGCTCCCAGTACCCGGCGAACACGTTGTTGGACCGGGCCAGCACCTCGCCGGCGCCGTCGGCCGCGACCTGCACGCCGAGCGCTGGCGCCCCGGCCCGGCGCTGCAGCTTGGCCCGCTCGGCGGCGGGCAGCTCGTCCCATTCGGCCGGCCGGCGGTTCACGGTCAGCAGCGGCGCGGTCTCGGTCAGGCCGTAGATCTGGATGAACTCCCAGCCGAGCTCTGACTTCGACCCGCTCGATCGTCTTCGACGGCGGCGGCGCGCCCGCGACGACGATCCTGCACCCGGTCCCGGCCGGGCACCGGCTGCCCGGCAGCTCGCCGGGCCTGAGCCGCGTCCAAGATCGCGGCGACCACCGCCGGCGCGCCGCACATCAGCGTCACGCCGTGCTCGTCGATCCGGCGCAGCAGTTCCTCGCCGTCGATCTTGCGCGCCACCACCTGCGGCACGCCCATGCCGGTCACCGCGTAGGGCATGCCCCAGCCGTTGCAGTGGAACATCGGCAGCGTGTGCAGGTAGACGTCCCGGTCGGTCACCGTGGTGTGCCAGCCGAACGTCGTCGCGTTCAGCCAGCAGTTCCGGTGCGTCAGCTGCACGCCCTTGGGCCGCGCGGTCGTGCCGCTGGTGTAGTTGATCGATCGCGGTCGCGTCCTCGTCGGGCTCCCAGGCGACCGGGCTGCGCATCGTCGGACGCCTCGGCGAAGAACTCCTCGTCGGCCACCCCGTCGAGCACGATCCGGTGCCTGCGCCTTCACATCGCGCAGCGCCTCGTCGGACTCGGGATCGACCAGCAGCACGGTCGCGCCCGAATGCTCGACGACGTAGCCGACCTCGTCCGCGTTGAGCCGGTAGTTGATCGGCACCAGCACCCGACCGTAGCCGCTGACGCCGAAGAACAAGATCCCGAACCTGGCGGCGTTCGGGCTGACGATCGCGACCCGCTCGCCCGACGCCGACACCCATCGGGTCGAGCGCGAGCGCCACGCCGCGAGCCCGCCGCTCGACCGAGCGGTAGGTGAGCGTCCCGAAGCGACCCGGCGGTCCCAGGCTCGTCGACGAGCGCTTCCCGGTCGCCGTAGACCAGCGCTCCCCTGCGCAGGAAATCATCAATCTGTCAGCGGAACCTTCACTGGCCTCCCCTGGGTAGCGGATCAACCAATCCTAGTGCTCACAAGCGGAAGACTTCATGGGGCTATTCGACCTGAGTCTTCAGTCAACGGGCGAGGGGCGGTTGTGATCGGATGTGCCACATGTGCCATATGAGTCGACTTAGCCGATTCCGCGGGGACGCACTCGTCGCCGAGTTCCCTGGCGATCGCTGGCGCGACTGTCCTGGCCGCCTGCAGCGGAGCGCCCGCCCTGCCGCACGCGATCCTAGACACAGACGACCCACGGCGAGCACCCAGCCGGGAACATCACGACCAGAGTGCCAGGCGCTAACGGCTGCCCGATGTTCCCGGCCGACAACGTCTGGAACACCGACATCTCCAGGCTGCCGATCGACTCCCACAGCTCGGCCTGGATGCGCAGCATGGACTCGGCCAGACGCTGACCTGCACCCGGACTTCGGCCCGAGCGGGCGGCTTCCCGTACGGCATCCCGTACACGATCGTGACCAGCAAGCACCCGCGGGTGCGGATCACCTTCAGTTCCGGCCGCACAGCGATCACGGGCTCGTACCCGTTCGGAGCTGACACCCAGATCGAGGGCGGCAAGAACGCGGGCGGCGACCGGCACGCCCTCATGGTCAACCAGCAACACCTGCTACGCTGTACGAGCTATGGTAACGCGCGCTACTCCAGCCACCCGCACGCCGGCTCAGGCGCGATCTGGAACCTGCACTCCAACGCCTTGCGACCCGGCCGGGCAAGACCTCGGCCGACGCCGCCGGCCTGCCGATCCTGCCCGGCCTGCTCAACTACTCCAGCAGGTCGCCTACGCGGCGCAGGACAGGCAAGCCGATCACGCACGCGATCAGGATCACCGCCGACGAGTCACCAGCAATCACTACATCTGGCCGGCCAGGCACCGGGCCGGTCACAGCGGCACCCGCCAGCGCGCCGCCGATGGGCGCGCGGTTCCGGCTGAAGTCCAACTTCAACGTGCGCCGGCTACTGCAGCGACTCGACGGCGTACTGCAAGGACGCCAAGGCCGTGCTGGTCGAGATGCAGCACTACGGCCTGATCCTGGCCGATAACGGCAGCAACTGGTACTTCCAGCGGCGCGGCGTTCCCGCAGTGGCCCGATGCCCTGGTCAGACTGCTCAAGGGCATCCCGGCCCGCGCTTTCCAGTCGCCGTCGACGACTCGTGCCTCGATGGTCAGCCCGAACTCAGGCGCGGTCCAAGGTCAAGCCGGGCTGCCGGATCGGCTAGTCGGCGCGACGTTAAAAACCGCAAAGCACGCTTTCTACCATAGGCTTACGACGTTCTATTGCTCGCGTATTACCTTAGTCGTCCTATCATCGCACACCCAGGTAGGAAGCGGCTCGGAGCCGCCCCGAGCTGGTCCACTGCGCGAACTCGACCTCGATGACGAGCTCAGGCTCGCCCACACCGCGCGACGCGCATGCTCAGGAGGCACCGGCTGGTCGACCGAACGGAGATGTGCGCCTGCGCAGCGGGCCAGCCTGGCGGTGAGCACCTGCAGCATCTGTTCGGTGAATCCGGTGCCGACGTGCCCGGCATAGACCAGGCTGTCCCCGTCGTGCACGCCGACGATCAGCGAGCCGATGAGGCTGGACCGATTGCCCTCGCCCGGCTTCCAGCCGCCGACCACGACCTCCTGCCGGAAGCACGTTCTTGATCTTCCGCCAGCTGGCAGACCGCTTCCCGGCCTCATAACGGGATGCGAGCCGTTTCGCCATGATGCCTTCGAGGCGTGCTGGCGCGAGACCGCGCGGATATCCGCTCCGCTCGACCCCGATGAACGCGGGCGGCGTCTGCCAGTGCCCCCCTTCGAGCCCGGTCCGTCGAGCCGCTGCCGCCGGCGTTCGGTACGGGCTGGCCAAGCAGCCATTCGCCGTCGACCGCCAGCACGTCGAACGCCAGGTAGGTGACCGAGACCTCGGCGGCCAGCTGCCTGACCTGGGCTGGCGAGGAGACGTTCATGCGCTGCTGCAGTACCTCGAAGCTCGGCCAGCCATCGCCGCCGAACGCGACGACCTCGCCGTCGAGCATCACCTGGCGCGCGCCGATCCGCCAGCCAGGCCCTGAGTTCCGGATAGCTAGCGCCCAGAATCCCGGCCGGTCCGGCCGACCAGCATGACCTCGGCGTCCGGTGACGTGCGCGATCGCCCTGATGCCGTCCCATTTCATCTCGTACGCCCACGGCGCGTCGTCGGCCGGCAGTTCACCGCCGACCGCGAGCATGGGACTGACCTCACCCGGGCGCTTACTCACCTGGCATCCTTACTTGCCGTGACATCGGAGCCTCCCGGCAGGCCAGCGTTGCCACAACGACCGCGCGATAAGACCAACGTTGTCACAACGAAGGGCCACGGGGCACACCGTCAGGCAGCGGCGCGGCGTTTCTGGATCGCCTTGGAGATGGTCCGCATGCTGAAGCCCGGCGCGTAGCGGGTCATGCGCCAGGCCACGCGGGCCGAGCGGGGCGCGACGATCAGGGCCTTGTCCTTGGCCAGGCCGGCGCAGCACGTCCTGGGCCAGCAAGTCGGCCTTGTAAAGGGGACCGACGAGGCGAGCGAGATCCTCGGCGTTAGTCGCGGCGCCGGTCGGCGGCAGGTCGGGGTTGACCCGGCCGAGAAGCGGCGTGTCGACGAAGCCCGGGCAGATCGCGCTGAACCGTACGCCCCGCCCGGCCGACTCGGCCCGCAGCGACAGCGTGAGCCCGACGACCGCGTGCTTCGCCGCCGCGTACGGCGCGAGCATCGGGCCGGGCACGAGGCCCGCCAGCGACGCCGTGTTGACAATGTGCCCGCTGCGCTGGGCCAGCATGACCGGGTAGGCCGCGTGCACGCCGTGGATCACGCCGCGCAGGTTGACGTCGATGACGCGGTCCCAGTGCTCGAGCGTGAGCTCCTCGGCGACACCGCCGACGCCGATGCCGGCGTTGTTGAACATGAAGTCGAGCTTGCCGTGCTCGGCCGCTACCAGGTTGACGAGGTCAGCGACGGCGGCGGCGTCCCTGACGTCCAGCGTCACGCTGATGACCCCGGTCAGTTCGGCGGCGACGGCCTTGGCCGCCGGCTCGTCGACGTCCGCGATCACGACGGTGGCACCGCGCGCGACCATGGCCCGCACCAGTGCGGCGCCGATGCCTGACCCGCCTCCGGTGACAATGGCCACCTGGCCGGTCATGTTACTCAGATCAGTCATTACCGGAAGGTAACTCACGCCGCCAAATGACAGCAAGCGATCTCAGCTGACCAGGTGCAAGGTCTGAGCGGCCAGCCCGATGCTGACCCGCTGCCCCCAGGACACCGACACCGCGTCGGACTCGATCCCGTCGCCGAACGCCACCAGCCGGTCGGACTCGGCGCTCAGGCCAACCGACTGCCCCCGGCCGAGCACCCCCTGCGTGCACTCGACTCCGGTGACCGGGGATGGCCACGCCTCGCGCACGAACCAGGCCAGCCTCTGATCGGCCGGCGCCGGCAGGTCAACCGGACTGTGCCGCTCAATCCAGGCCGAGCGGCCCCACCCGGTCGCGCCGGTCCCGGTGCAGATGATCAGCCCGGAGGACGCCTGGCGCTCGGCCCGGCCGCCTGGGACGGTCAGCGTGTACCGGGCGGTCTGGTGGGTCGGCTGGCCGATGTAGATCTCGTTGAGCGCGATCAGGCTCTGGCCGTCGTCCACCTGCGCCCGCACCATCACCCGGCTCTCGATCTCGATGCCGGCACGGCGGCCGGCCCCGCTGGCGGCCGAGGCGACCAGCAGCGAGCCGGCCGCCACCGGAGAGTGCGGGACCAGGATGCCGGGATTGCGTTCTGGCTCTGGGTTGATGCCGATGACCAGCTGGCCGTCGAGATACCTCGCGACGTTGGCGACCAGCCCGTCCTGGCCGACGACCACGACGATGTCGCCAGGGTCGAAGCTCCAGCGCGGCAGGTCGGCCCGCTCGACGGAGCCGCGGCGCCAGTCCGCGGGGATGGCCGCCGACACCGCCGCGATCGCGCCCTTGACGGCGCGGTCCCGCTCGCGGGCGTCCTCGATCGACCGGCCTCGCGTCTTGAGGAAGAAAGCAGCCTGCCCCCTGGTCGCGTGCCGCTCGATCAGCTCGTCAAGCTCGGTGCGGCGGTGCACGAGCACCGCCCGTGGCGGCAGCGTCGATGAGCGCGGCGGCCGCTGGCTGCGTCATCGCCGGTCACCGTCACCGTGAGCCGTGCCAGCTCCATTCAGGTGGCTGGTCAGCGCCGAGGCCAGCCCGGACAGCAGATCAGGGGTAATGGTCAGGTTGCCGATCGCCGGGAGGTGCGCGGCGAGTTCCTGCGCCGCCATCGCCATCAGCTGGCTCTGCGGCACGTCACGGTAGGCCGCGACGTGTGCCGTCTCGGCGGCGGCCTTGGCCTCGCCGAGCGCCCTGGTGCCCTGGGCCCTGGCCTGGGCGAGCCGTTCCTCCCGCTCGGCCTGGGCTTCGGCCTCGATCCGCCCGGCCCCTGCCGCTTCCTCGGCCTGGCGGCGGGCATTCGCGCCGCGCTGAGCGACAAGCTGCTCCTCGCGGCGGGCGAGCTCGATCTGGCTGGCCAGCTCGTTCTCGGCGATGGCGCGCTCGCTCTCGACCGCGACGGCCCGGCGTTCGAAGGTCGCCCGGTCCGCCTCCTGCTGCAGGCCCTCGCGCGCCGGGGTCTGCAGCGCCTTCTCCACCTCTGGCTCGGGCTTGAGCGCCACGACTCGGGCGCCGATCACCGCGATCCCCGTCTCGGCCAGCCTGGTGTCCGCGATGAGGCCGCTCAAGATCCGGTCCCTGACCTGCCCGATGCCGCCGCCAAGCAGTTCGAGCATCGGACTCGCCGCGATCAGGCCGAGCACCTGCTGCTGCGCGGTTTCGGACAGCAGGCCCGCCACTTGCTCCAGTGGCGTGCCGCGCCAGCGCCCGGTGGCCGGATCGATGGAGAAGTCGAGCCTGGCGGAAGCGGTGCCGGGGTCGGTGACCCGGAAGGTGACGCTGGCCTGGACGGTCATGTCGTGGAAGTCCGCCGTCCTGGCGTGGAAGAGCATCGGCAGCTCACGGTCGTCGACCGGGATCTCCGACATCACTGCCGAGAGAGGGCGGAAGAAAGAACGCCAGGCCAGTCCCGTCATGGACCAGCTTGCCGCGCCGCAGATGCCGGATATGCGAAGTGGGGGTGGCACGCAGGTGCCGCAGGAACGGGTAGCGTCGTGATGTCAGCCATCAGATAGATCCTCCTCTTAATCGTCGGCATGACGATAACAAGCCCGAGAGTTATTCGTCAAGTCGACGATTAAGAGGTGTTAACCTGGGTCTGTGTCCCGTCCTGCTGAGGCGGCCTTGCCATCGGGCCGCGGTCACCGTTGACTTGGTAGTGCTGACGATCAGGGACGACGCGCTCGTGGTGCTGTGCGTGCGGCGCGGCATACCGCCGTTCGCGGGGAATCTGGCGTTGCCCGGCGGGTTCGTGCGGCCGGAGGAGTCCCTGGCTGTCGCAGCGGCACGGGAGCTTCGCGATGAGACCGGGCTCGTCGCCGGAGTGCACCTGGAGCAACTGGCGAGCTATGGCGATCCGGGCCGTGACCCGCGCGGCCGCGTCATCACGATCGCCTACCTGGCTCTCGCGCCCAGCCTGCCCGCGCCGCGGGCGGGCAGTGACGCGGCCGACGCCGCCTGGCTCGGAGTCGATCAGCTGCTCAACCGGCCGGCGGACGAGCTCGCCTTCGACCATCGCACGATCTTGGCCGATGGAGTCGAGCGAGCCAGATCCAAGCTCGAGTACTCACCGCTGGCGACCGCCTTCTGCCCGCCGACGTTCACGGTCGGCCAGTTGCGGCGGGTGTATGAGATCGTCTGGGGCACGAGCCTTGACCCGCGCAATTTTCATCGGAAAGTCACGGGGACCCCGGGCTTCCTGGTGCCGGCCGGAGGCATGACCACGGGAGAGCGCGGTCGCCCGGCCCAGCTTTACCGCAAGGGCGACGCCACTACCCTGTACCCCCCGCTGCTGCGCGCCAGCTAGTCGTCGCAGAGGGCGAGCAGCTTGGTGATGGTGTTCCAGTTCCTGGCCGTGCCCGTCGATACCGGGCTCGCCCGTTTGGTCAGCAGTGTCTTCGCGAGCTCGCTGTTGCCGAAACCGTCGGGGGTATGCACGTACAGGACGCGGCCGCCGAACGCCGCCTCGTCCCTGCTGCCCTGACTCTGAGCCGCCGCGACCTGCTCGCGAACCCAATCCTGGGCCGCCTGACCGGGCGCGGCGGCCAGGAAGACGCCATGCACGTACCTGGGCTCGGGCTCGGCTGAGTACGGGCTGGCGCTGATCACGCCGGCCAGTTCTGCCTTGGAGATCACGATCACCGCCGAACGGAGCCCGAACTTCTCGGCGATCGCCGCGTGCAGCCCGGCGGCCAGCGCCGACGTATCGGTGTCCGACGGCGTGAAGAGCATGTTCCCGGTCTGGATATAGGTCCGCACGTCCCGATGGCCGAGCGAGGAGACCAGCGCCCGCAGGTCCGCCATCGGAAGCTTGCCCCCGCCCCCTACATTGATGCCGCGCAGCAAGGCAACATGGGTCGACATGAGCCCATCTTGCCAGCCTCCGCCGGCCAGGGCGTCTACGCGCTGCTGACCGACGGGACAACCGTGCTCGATCAGGCCGGCCAGGCCGCAGGATTCGGGCGGTACAGCAGATGCACGAGCGGATGTCGCCGGACAACATCTACCTGAGGTTCTTCAGCCCGAGCAAGATGTCGGCGGCGCGGGAGGCGCGGAGGGTCACCAGGCCGCCCGCAGCCGATCATGTGGCACTGCTGGCCTGGCTGGGCGACCGCCTCGCTACGGGGTTGCCAGCTACGAACCGAGCGATCGGGCCGGGGCGTCGCCGAGATCGCGTTCGCGGTCAGCGATGACATGCACGGCCGCGGTGTCGCGACGCTGCTGCTCGATCACCTGATCTCGATCGCCAGGCTGCGCGGGGCTCAGCGCGTTCACTGCCCAGACGCTGGCCGCAACGACGCCATGCTGCGCGTGTTCGCGGCCGTCGGGCTGCAGGCCAGGCGGCGGTCGTCGCAGGGGGTCGTCGAGACTCACCTTCCCGCTGCCAGCGAGGACGCCAGCCAGCAGCTTCAGGATTACCTGGACTCGGTCGCGCTGCGGGAGAGCCTCGCCGACGTGGCCAGCTTGCGGCCCCTGCTCTAGCCCGGCGTCCGTGGCGGTGATCGGCGCCAGCCGCGATCCGGCCAAGGTTGGCTCACGCGATCCTGCGCAACATCGTGACGGCCGGGTTCGCCGGCCGGATTTTCGCGGTCAACCCGGCACGGCGCCTCGGTGGCCGGGGTCGCCGCGTGGCCTCGGTGCCGACCTGCCCGAGCCGCCCGATCTCGCGGTCATCGCGGTGCCCGGCCGCGCGCGTCGTCGAGGTCGCGCAGGCGGTGCGGGCAGGCCGGTGCGCGTGCGCTCGTGGTCGTGCTCAGCGCCGGGATCGACGCCGACGCTGGAGCCGAACTGCTCGCCACGTGCCGCCGCTACGGCATGCGCCTGGTCGGCCCGAACTGCTTCGGCATCGCGGTCCCCGCCATCGGGCTGAACGCGACGTTCGCTGGAGCGATCCCGCTGCCCGGCATCGCCGGGCTCGTCATGCAGTCGGGCGGCATCGGCATCGCGGTGCTCGAGCATCTGTCCAGGCTCGGGCATCGGGGTGTCATCGTTCGCCTCGATCGGCGACAAGTACGACGTCTCGAGCAACGACCTGCTGGTGTGGTGGGAGCAAGACCAGGTCACCCGGCTCGCCGTGCTGTACGTCGAGTCGTTCGGCAGCCCGCGCCGGTTCGCCAAGACCGCGCGCCGGGTGGGCCGGAAGTTCCCGGTGCTCACCGTGATCGGGGGCCGCTCGGCCGCCGGCCGGCGGGCTGCCGCCTCGCACACGCACCGGCCGCCAGCCATACGCCAGTCGCGGGGACCCCGCTGATCACCCAGGAGGCGCTGTTCGGCCAGGCCGGGGTGATCGCGACGACCAGCCTCGGCGACCTGATCGACGCGGCGGCGCTGCTTGCCTCCCAGCCGCTGCCTGGCAGGCAACCGGATCGCGCATCGTGTCCAACGCGGGCGGAGCCGGCGTGCTCGCCGCCGACGCGTGCGGCGACAACGACCTGCGCGTCGCCGCCCTGGCCGAGCCGGTGCGGCAGCGACTGCGCGAGCTGCTGCCTGGCGGCGCCGTGCCCGACGGCCCGGTCGACACGACGGCGGCCGTCAGCCGGGAGGCGTTCCGGTCGTGCCTGGAGCAGGTCGCCCTGGATGATGGCGTGGACGCGGTCATGGCGATCACCGTGCGGACCGCTCTCGGCGATCTGGCGCCTCGGTCGCGACGGCGCTCCTGACCAAGCCGCTCGTCGCCGTCATGCTTGACCAGCAAGACTCGGTCAGGCTGCTGCGGCGGCCTGACCGCCAGGGCACCAGCGGCCACGGCGCCAGCGGCTCCGTGCCGGCGTACCTGTACCCGGAGAGCGCCGCCCGCGCGCTGGCCCACGCGGCTAGGTACAGTTCCTGGCGGGCGGCGGGCCTGGGCCAGATACCCGAGCTTGACCGGATCGACCTTGCTGGCGCGCGCGAGCTCGTGGCCCGGGTGCTAGCCAGCCAGCGCCTCGGCGGCTGGCTCCCGCCAGCCGAGACGGCCGAGCTTGCTCGCCAGTTTCGGCATCACGCTGGCCAAGCCACGTCCTGACTCCGGCGCTGGCCCGCCGCCGTCTTTGGTCAGCCTGCTGATCGCGGTACGGCACGAGCCCGTGTTCGGCCCGCTCGTCATTTTCGGCACCACAGGCGAGCCAGGCAACCCCGTCCAGGATCAGGTCGCCAGGCTCACCCCGCTCACTGAAGCCGATATCGGCCAGCTCCTGAGCGGCATCCGGGCCGCGCCACTGCTGCTTGGCCAGCGCGGCCCGTCTCCAGTCGACCTCGGCGCGCTCACCGACCTGCTGCTCCGGGTCTCCCGCCTGGCCGATGACCTCCCCGAGGTCGCCGAGCTCGAGCTGAGCCCGGTACTCGCCCGCCAGGAACGCGCGGGCGGCGTATATCCGGTCAGCGCCCGGATCAGGCTCGCCCCCGCCGAGCCGCAAGATCCGTTCCTTCGCCGCTTGCGGTGATCCCGGGCGGGACGTGGCTGTGGCGGCAACAGCCTCCCCGGACACGGCAACGCCCGGCAGCGGCGAGTCCGGCTTCCGCGACTGATTTTCATGCGGGTTATCACGCCGCATCACCCATGGCCGTCATCTCGCCTCCATCTGCCCGCCATGACCCGTCCGTACTGTGTACGTAGACCGGCGGGCCGAGGTCGACCGGTGCGTCCGGGAACGCCGGAGTTTCCGGGAACAGCTGAGAGGAGTCCGCTATGGCCAGGGTGATGGTTGATTGCCGCAAGATGCCTAGCGAGAGCAATTGCTCTCTTACCATCGCGGGCACCGAGGATGAGGTCCTTGACACCGCTGCCGCTCACGCCGTCGCCAGGCATGGCCATGAGGACAATCCGCAGCTACGGGAGATGATCAGGTCTGGCCTCGAGGTGGCCGAGCCATCGATGGTCTAGCCCGAACTGCCGCGTAAACCAGCAGCCGGGCCGCACCACGAAGAGTGATGCGGCCCGGCTGCGGCGCGCGGCCACGGCGTGCGGTTACGCCTGCGGACGTCCGAACAGCGCGACTGAGAGGACGCCGATGGTGTTCTTCGGCGGGCGCAGCACCCAGGTCACGTGCTTGGTGTGCGGGTTGAACCATACGAGCGCGGCGCCGCCTGAGCAGCCGTTGTCAGGCCCTACCAGCAAGCTGGCGCCGTGCCCGGTCCAGATGTGGTCGCTCGGGTAAGAAACACCGGGGAGCTTGACCTGCTTGCCGTTCAGCGTCGCCACGAACTCGCTGCCGCAGGCACCGGCCGCCTGCAGGTAGACGCCGCTGGTCAGCTGCCAGCCGTCGAGGTCACCAAGGTCACCGCTCTTGCCGCTGCGCTGCGGGGTCAGCGCCGTCACCTTGCCGCCGCCCGCGGGGAAGAGCCACAGTCGCGGCGGCTTGCCTGAGTTCAGAGTCGAGCACTGGGCCAGGACCGTCTTGGCGCTCCAGAAGCGGAGCGGCTCGCAGAACCCGATCCCGGACGGCGGGCGCAGTTTCCTGACCACGCCGCCCGCGTTGGCCAGCACCTCAAGGCCGCTCTTCGTGCCCAGGATCACCGTCGTCCCGTCCGGCGAGTCGATCGCGCCGAAGCCGGCCTTGGAGAAGGTCACCTGGAGTTTGCCCGACAGGTCATATCGGCGGGCACCCTGGCTGTCAGGACCCGTGGTCAGGATGTTCTCGCCGTGCGGCCGGGTGTAGCTGACGACCTGGATGTCAGGCGGCAGCTTAAAGGTGTTGAGCACCTTGCCGGTCTTCAGGCTGATCTGCTCGTACTTGTTAAAGAAGTTGCCGACAAGTACCCGCTGGCCGTCCCCTGACCAGTCGACGACCGAGAAGGTGCCCGTGCCCGGCAAACTGGCAGGCCAGCTGAAGAACGGGTATTTCTTGCCCTGCGGGCTCACCGCGTACAGCGTGGTCTTGCCCTTTTTGCGGTGCTTCACCAAGGGAACGGTCGCCGCTGAGTACTCAGCGATTGACCAGCCGGGCCCGACCTGGCTGAGCGGAACCAATGATGGCGTCGTTTTGCTCGCCTGATGCGCCGATGGTGCGGCAAGTGCTACGCCCGCAGCACTCCCCGTCGCCGTCAGTACCGCCGCAACGAGCGCGGCACCCTTCAGTGCAGGCCTGATACGCGTGATGCGAGGTGACATCGTGGGCCTTTCTTAGAAAATCTGACTTCCTTGACTAGCGTCTTCTATGACTCGCCCGCGCCACAGGTGGTTGCGCTCATTTCAGGTCGCCAGGCGGATTCTCCCGCCTCTGACGACGCTCGCAGCCCTGGGCGCGCCCCCGCAGCACCCAGGGCCACGAACGCACCTGCGCCGAGAGGGCGTCACCCACCCCCTCGGCACGAACAGAGGCTAAGTTACACTAAGTCCTTAGCCGATTACAAATAGCGGTCGACCACCCGGCGGGCTGATGCGACTCCACGAGGCCGCCGATACCCTCGGCGTGCACTACCAGACGGCGTACAGATGGGTGCGCGACGGCAGGCTGCCCGCGCGCATGGTCGCCGGCGGCTACGAGCTCACCGAAGCCGACGTAGATGCGTTCAAGGCAGAACGACGGCTTGGCCACGAGCCGGCTAGCCAGGTCCAGATCAGGGACTGGGCAGCTCAGGTAGGCAGGCTTTACCGGGCAATCGCCAGCGGCGAGGAGACGCAGGCGCGCCGCGCCATGGAACGCCTATCCGGCGCCATCACGATGACCGATCTCTGCGATCGCGTGCTCGCGCCCGCGCTGCGCCAGATCGGCGACGCCTGGCAGACCGGCGTGGTGTCGATCGCGCAGGAGCACCGTGCGACCGCGATCTGCGAGCGGCTGATCGCAACCCACTCACGCCAGCCAGCGGGCCGCCCTCGCGGCGTCGCGATCGCGGCCGCACCGGCTGGCGAGCGCCACGGCATGCCGTCCCTGATGGCTGCGGCGACTCTGCGCGAAAACCATTGGCGGGTCCACCATCTTGGCGCTGACCTGCCTCCCGCCGAGATCAGCGCGCTGGCCGCCGATGCCGGCGCAAGCCTGGTCGTGCTATCCGCGTCGACCGACAGCGGCATCGCCAGCGCGCTGCAGACGACGAATCTGATCCGCGCCGTCATCCCTGGCATCACCGTGCTGACCGGCCGGCCGGGCGCCACTCTGGCCGAACTCGGCCGGCAGTTGTTACGCCGCTGCCCGCGCGGCTAAGGCCCTAGTGCGCGTCGATCCCGGTGCTGACCGTCCCGGCGCTCACCGCGACCGGCGTCGCCGCAGCGCGACTCGTCGCCCCGTTGAACCACTGGGTGCGGTACTTCGCCACGCCGCAGCCAGCGGTGAACTCCACCCGGTAGCTGCTCGGCGTTACGCCGCTGAGCGAAAAGTTGCCGCGGGCGTTGGTCACCGCGAGCAGCGGCAGGCCGGCCCCGAAAAGCGAGGCAAGCACGCACACGCCCGCGGCAGGCTTCCCAGAGACCTGCACGGTTCCCGCGATCCCGCCGTCGGCATCCAGCATCGCATCGACTCCGCCGGTGATCGCGGACGAGGCGACGGTCACCGACGGCACGTGCGACTCGCCGACGAAGCCGCCCGTGCTGCCCGCGCACTGCGAGCTGAATTCGACGTCGTACTGACCAGGGGCAAGGCCGCCCAGCACGTACCTGCCACCCGAGCCGGTGAAAGCAGGCCCGAACGCGACTCCCCTGCGCGTAGACGCCACGACGCAGATGCCGCCAAGCGGGCCCGCCGGGCTACCGCCGGTCACTTCCCCGGCAATCGACCCGGCCGCGGCCAGCGCGAAATTGACGCCCTTCACCGACTCCGAGCGGCGCAGCCGAACATCCGGGTTGGCCTGCGTAGCGAGGCCGCCGCCTCCGCCCAGGCACGGCAGGGCCTCGATTTCGTACGAGGCGGGAGCGAGATTCCCGATACTGTAGTCGCCGTTCGCCTTGTCGATAACAGCGCCGGCCAGGTTGCCGTCTGGATCAATGGCGAGCACGCAGCGATGGGCGACCGGCTTGCGGGTGCTGGCATTCGTGACGCGCCCGGAGATCGAGGTCCCGACGATCATCTTCTCGTCGACCCCGGCGTGGGTACGACCAGCCCGCACCGTGACCGCACGGGCCGATGCCTGGCTCCCGGCCTGGGAGTACCAGGTGATCGCGTAGTCGGGCCCGCCGCAGGGCTGGAACTCGACTTGGTACTGCCCTGGCCCCAGCCCCGTGATCCGGTACGTCCCGGTCTTGCCCGTCTGGGGGATGGAGCCGCCGAGTTCGTCGGTGAGAATCGTCGACGGCTCACCGGACAAGCCATCCACGAGCACGCACACCCGGGCGGCGGGCTTGCCACCCGGCGCCCTGACCGTGCCGGTAATCGTCCCCGGAGCGGACAGCTTCGCGTCGATCCCGCGCGTGATCCCCGCTCCCACTGAGAGCACAGCGGCGCGAACGCCGCCCTGCGGCGCGAACCACCTGGCCGCGTAAGACGGTGTCCGGCTCTTGCACCCCGTACCGAAGCTCACCGTATAACCGCCGGGCAGCAGGTCATTGATCTTGTACTGGCCGCCCTTGGTAATAGCGAATCCGGCCAGGCCCAAGCCCAGGCCAGAACCCTCAATCGCCTCAAGCGAACCTGACGGCGCCTGATCGGCCGTCGAGGTCACCAGGACGCAGGCACCCGAAAGCAAGCGCCCCGCCGGGTCCCGCACCGTTCCGGTGATCGTGCCGCCGGCCGGCATGGAAGCGTCGATGCCGGTCACAACCTGGCCGGCCGCCACGGCGAAAGTGTCCGCCGCGAACCCGCTGACCTGGTTGTCATAGAACACGGGGGCGAAACTTCCGCTGTTGCCGCAGCCTGGGGTGAACGACACTTCGTACTTGCCGGCGATGAGGCCCTTGATCGTGTAGCCGCCGTCGGCCCCGGACACAGCGTCTCCGAAGCCCTCGCCGCCAGCCGCGCTGTCAGCCTCGACGCAGATGCCGCGCACCGGCGTGTGGCCGGCCCCGGTCGTCACCGTTCCCGAGATCTCTCCCCCGGGCGGCAGGAACCAGTTGACGCCCGCGGTCGCCTTACCGTCGGTAACAGCGACATCCTTCGGGAACGAACTCGGGGCGAAGTTGCCCTTGGCCCCGCAACTCGGATCGAACGCAAGCTGGTAGCGGCCGGTGCCAAGGTCCGCGACCCGGTACTTGCCGCCCGGTCCTGAAATAGCCTCGCCGATGACATCGGATACCGGGCCGACGCCCTCGACGAGGACGCACACGCCGGGTAGTCCTGGCCCGGAAGCGCTGCCGGCTCGCACCGTCCCGCTGATCGAGGCGCCGGGCACGAGCCTGGCGTCAATGCCAGTGAAATGGCTGTGCTTGCCGACGACGAGCACTTTCGCCTTGGCGCCGCTGCCCGTGAACTTCCACCATTGCGGCGCGAAATTGCCCTTGTTTCCGCATCCAGGGAGGAACTCGACGGTCCAGCGTCCAGGCGATACGTCATCCGGCCCGAAACTATAGGCGCCGTGACTGCTAGTCGTGATTCCCGTCTCAATGCCCACCCCGGAGCCGCTCCGGGTCTCCGAGGTGGCGGCGACGCAGATCCCGGATAGGCGCTTGCCCTTGGAACTCAGCGTCATTCCCGCAATGACCGGCTTCCGGGCGGCATCGGCTCCGTCGGCCCGCCGCGCGAGAGCCCGGCTCGCGGCGATGAGCCCGGCGCTAGTGGCCGGACGGAGCGCGACCGCCCCGAGTACCGTCGGCCGCCCGGCTCGCACCGCGACCTGCCTCGCGTCGCTCGCCATCGCGGCGCCGCCGTACCACTGGCGCAGATACCTGGCCCGCTGACCGCACGCCTGATAGCTGACCTTGTACCGGCCGGGCAGCAGCCCCGTGATGAGGTACCTGCCACCGGACTCCGACACCGACGACGCCACGTCCGGACGGCCGGCGATCGCCGCCGCCGCGGTCACGCAAATGCCGCGTAGCGGCGCTCCGGTTATGGACCGGACAACGCCGCCGATCTCACCACGCAGGGCGGGAACGGGGTGCGGTACGCCCATGGCGCTGCCACTAGGCCGGCCAGCCGACGGGCTAGCGGCCGCGACAGCGGCTGGAACTGGCGCAATGACAGCGCAGGCAAGGACTGATGCGCAGGTCAGTGCCGTAAGCCTGACCAGCGGGAGACGTAGGGTCACGACCAACGAGAGTAGCGGTTGTCGGTATTTGTGAAGAACGTCGGGTACCTGCTCAGAAAACTCAGCCAGAACTCAGGAAAGTCAGTGCGAATCCTGGATGTCCGGCTCAGCCTGCCAATCGTAACCTTGCGATGCTTCGCCGAGCGGCGGATGCGACCCCTTAACAGAAATTGTGAGGTTCACGTCAATGGTCAGACGTCAGATGACGAGGCTCGCCTTCGCGGCGGCCGCGGCTGGCACGGTCTGCGCACTCGGCGCGAGCGCCGCCTATGCCGCGCCAAGCTCTTCCTGGTCCGGCCCGTCGGGCCCGGTCCCAGGCGCGATCACGAACAGCACTCCCTCGCTGAGCTCGGTCTCTTTCCCGGGCTCGGCCGGCCAGGCATCATCGTCGCCTGGCGCACGCGCGGCACCACCGGCCACATCAAGTTCAGGTTCAAGACCGCGAACTTCAACAAGGGCCACTGGTCCAAGGTCGGCGAGGTGCCGGGCGCGGCCGCGATTACCAACGCCCCGCCGGTCATCCGCTCCTACACTGACACGTTCGGCCACAGCGCCGTGGTGGTCTTCTGGACCGGTCACCTCGACCACCACATCTGGTGGTCACAGGGCGAGACCAAGTCGGATGGCACGATCTCCTGGACCAGCCCGGCCTTCCTGCCGAAGAACGTCCAGTTTGACAACACCACCGCCGGACCGACCGCGCTGTTCACCAACAAGGCCTTCCTCGTGCTGCTGTCCTGGCGCGGCCCGGCCAACCACATCCGCTACGCCACCGGCCAGCCTTCAGGTCGCGGCTTCAAGTGGTCGAACTCGGCGATCGTTCCCGGCCCGACCGTGACCTCGAACTGCAAGGGCGCCCCGTGCACCGGCAACACCCCGGCCGTGGCCGAGCAGCAGACCAGCACGTCAAGCGGCACGGTCTACTTCTTCTGGCGGCAGCTGAGCACCAAGGCCATTGAGTACGCCACCACCTCTGACACCTTCGCCAACCTGACCGGCAAGACCGCGTTCACCGCTCCGGTCCAGGTCCCTGGCGCGGCGACCATCCTGGCCCCGGCCGCATCGGACTCGACCACGACCGGCTTCGGCCCGCTGCTGCTGGCCTACAAGGCCGTCTCGAACATCAATGTCAAGTCCCAGACCTTCAACAGCGGCACCTGGACCGCCGCCGTCCGCGTCCCCACCACCCGCACCACGGTCTCCCCCGACCTGTGGGTGAACAGGCTCGCGACCACCACGCCAGGTAACGACGGCAACATCATCCTGCACACGTTCACCCCGTGACGCGGGCTGGCCGTCGCTAAGTAACGGCAGCTAATCCCGATCCGGGTGCTGGGTTCCTCGTTCCCAGCACCCGGATCTTGCCTTTTCCCGGCACTGGCGCGGCGCGGTGGCGCCAGGGCGGCCAGACTGGAGGACGTGAGCCAGCGCATCAGGACCGGCGTCCGGGTCCAGGGCATCGTCCAGGGCGTCGGCTTCCGCCCGTTCGTCTATGCGCTGGCCACCGGCCTCGGCCTGGCCGGTCACGTCGGCAACGACAGCAACGGCGTGTTCGCCGAGGTGGAGGGGACGCCAGAGGTCATCGCCGAATTCCTGACCGCGCTGCGCGCGGACACACCGCCGCTGGCCAGGGTCGATGCGATCGACACGAGCCCCATGCGCCCGAACGGCGGCGCGACCTTCACGATCGTGCCGAGCGATGCCTCCGGCCAGCGCCGCACGCTGATCTCCGCCGACACCGCCACCTGCGATGACTGCCTGGCCGAACTCGACGATCCCGCCGACCGCCGCTTCGCCTATCCGTTCATTAACTGCGTCAATTGCGGCCCGAGATTCACCATTGTCAAAGACGTGCCCTACGACCGGCCGTTCACCACGATGGCGCCGTTCGAAATGTGCGGCCAGTGCGATGCCGAGTACCAGGACCCGGCCAACCGCCGCTTCCACGCCCAGCCCGTGTGCTGCTCGAAGTGCGGTCCCGAGCTCACGCTCGCAGCCGCGGACGGCAGTCCTCGCCAGGAAATGGACCCGATTCAGGCCACGGCCGCCCTGCTCAAGGACGGCCGGGTCGTCGCGATCAAGGGCCTCGGCGGGTATCACCTCGCCGTCGACGCGACCAGCCAGGCGGCCACGTCCGCCCTGCGTGCCCGCAAGCACCGTGAGGACAAGCCCTTCGCGGTCATGGTGGCCGACCTGGCGCAGGCCAGGGCACTCTGCGAGATCGACGACCCCGCGCGGGATCTCCTGACCAGCCGCCGGCGGCCCGTGGTTGTGCTGCCAAGGCGAGCCAGCGGCGACATCGCGGACGCCGTCGCCCCAGCCAGCCGCCAGCTCGGCCTCATGCTGCCCTACACCCCGCTCCACCACCTGCTGCTGCGGCAGACTGCCGGGCCGATCGTGCTGACTAGCGGCAACGTCTCCGACGAGCCGATCGCATATACGGACGAGGACGCGCTCACCCGGCTGGGTCAGCGCCATCGCATCGCCGATGCCTTCCTGACCCACGACCGGGCGATCCACGTCAGGACCGACGACTCGGTCACGCGCTCGTTCCGGGGGCGGGAAGCCGTGATCAGGCGAGCCCGCGGCTACGCGCCAGAACCGCTCACCGTCACCACGCACTTCGCCAAGCCGGTCCTTGCCTGCGGCGCCGAGCTCAAGAGCACGTTTTGCCTGGGCAAAGACCGGCACGCGATCCTCTCGCCGCACATCGGCGACCTGGAGAACGCGGAGACCCTGCGCTCCTTTACCGAGGGCATCGAGCACTTCAGCCGGCTCTTTGACGTCAAGCCGGAGCTCATCGCCCACGACTTGCATCCGGATTACCTCTCGACCAAGTACGCGCAAGCCCGAGCCGACGCTGACGGGCTCGACACCATCGCCGTCCAGCATCACCACGCCCACATCGCCTCATGCCTGGCCGACAACGGCACTGAGGGACCGGTGATCGGCGTCGCGTTCGACGGCACCGGCTACGGCCCCGACGGCACGATCTGGGGCGGCGAATTCCTCGTCTGCGGACTCACCAGCGCGAGCCGCGCCGGCCACCTCGCCACCGTCCCCATGCCAGGCGGCGCCGCCGCGATCAGGCAGCCCTGGCGCATGGCGGCGGCCTACGTCGACGACGACTGCGCACCGCTGGAGGTCGCGCTCCGCAACGCGGCGAACTGGAGCGCCGTCACGGCGATGGCCCGCCGCAACCTCAACTCCCCGCTCACGTCAAGCGCCGGCCGCCTCTTCGACGCCGTCGCCGCGATCCTGGGCATCCGCGACATCATCAGCTACGAAGGCCAGGCCGCCATCGAACTCGAGCAGCTCGCCGCTCCGGCAGAGACTGCGAGCTACCCGGTGCGCATCGAGGACACCGGTGAAGTCATCCCCGACGGCAAGGACCTGATCGCGGCAGTCACCGAAGATCTCAAGGCAAACGTCGCCCGCGACGTCATCGCCGCCCGCTTCCACAATGCGGTAGCCGACCTGATCACCAGTTGCTGCGCGAAACTACGCGACCGCACCGGCCTGAGCACCGTAGCCCTATCCGGCGGAGTATTCGCCAACGCACGGCTCAGCCAAGCTGTCAGCTCACAGCTCGAAACCCGCGGCTTCACCGTGCTCACCCATAGCCGGGTGCCGTGCAATGACGGCGGGATCAGCCTGGGTCAGGCCGTGATCGCCGCCGCCATGAGCCAGTCGCACCACTGACCGACGCCGTCCCCGCTGACCACGGACAGGGGCAGCAACCGCGCACCAGGACTCACGCGTCCCACGTCTCCCGCGTACCGCGACAGGTCGAAGTCCACGTAGGGCAGCAGGTCGGTCTTGGTGACCAGCACCAGGTCGGCCTGCCGGAACATGTGCGGGTACTTCAGCGGCTTGTCACCGCCCTCGGTCACCGAGGCGAGTACCACCCGCGCCGACTCGCCGAGGTCGAACAGCGCGGGGCAGACCAGGTTGCCGACGTTCTCGACCACCACTACTGAACCAGCCGCCGGGTCAAGCTCGGCCAGCCCGGAGGCGATCATGTCCGCGTCCAGGTGACAGCCCGGTTCCGGTGTTGATCTGCACGACGGCACAGCCAGCCGCGCGGATCCGGGCGGCATCGAGCGAGGTCTCCTGATCCCCTTCGATCACGCTGACCTGAAGGCGGTCGGCCAGCTCAGCGGCACTGCGTTCAAGCAAAGTGGTCTTCCCTGATCCAGGGGAGCTCATCAGGTTCAGCATCACCACGCCACGCTCGGCGAGCCATTCGCGATTCCGCTCGGCGATCCCGTCGTTCTTGGCGAGGATGTTGTGCTGCAAGGTGATCGTGCGTGAGTCGTCGCGCGCAGCCGCAGGTTCCGCACACGTCAGGCCGTCCTTACCGAGACAATCCGCAGCTGAGTGCCCGACAGCACTTCGACGTCCGCGCTGCCGCACCCGCACAGCAGGATCGGCCCGTCCGGCGCGAACCCGGCGCCGCAGCTTCGGCACCGGCAGCTCGCGGGCGGCTCGTCGATGTCCAGGCTCGCGCCGGCCAGGTTCGTGCCTTCGGTCACCAGGTCGAAGCAGAACCGCACCGAGTCGGCCACCACGCCGGAAAGCGCGCCGATCTCCAGCCGGACTCCCGTGATCTTCGCCTCGGGCAGGCGCTCAGTAACGGCCGCCACCACACTCTCCGTGATCGCCAGTTCATGCATTATTTTGTTTAACAAATCCTTGGCAGCGGGTCGCCCACCAAGAGGTCGACGATTCTCGTGCCGCCGAACGCCGTCCTCAGCTGGACAATGCCTGCTGGCCCCTCCGTGATCTCCCCGATGATCGCCGCTTCCGCGCCCAGGGCGTCAGAACGCAGTGCCGCCAGAGCCCGGTCAGCCACGCTGCCGTCGACCACGACGATCATCCGGCCCTCGCACGCCACGTACATGGGGTCGATGCCGAGCAGCTCGGCGGCGCCCCTGACCGGAATGCGCACCGGGATCGCGTCCTCCTTGACCGCCACTCCGACGTTCGCGGCCGTGGCGATCTCGTTCAGGATGGTCGCGATGCCGCCTCGCGTCGCGTCGCGCAGGGCGCGCACGCCCGGGGTTGCCCGCAGCAGCGTCTCGACCAGCTTGTTCAGCGGGGCGGTGTCGGAGCGGACATCGGCCTCGAGGTCGAGCTCGCCGCGGGCGAGCATGATCGTGACGCCGTGATCGCCGATCGGGCCGCTCACGATAATCGCGTCGCCTGGCCTGGCGTGCGCGACGCCGAGGTTCACGTCGGCGGGGATCAGGCCCACGCCGGCGGTGTTGAGATAGCAGCCGTCCGCCTTGCCGCGCTCGACGACCTTGGTGTCACCGGTGACGATGCTGACTCCCGCCTCGCGCGCCGCGGCGGCCATCGACGCCACGATGGCGGTGAGGTCCCCGACGGGGAAGCCTTCCTCCAGAATGAACCCGGCGGTCAGGTACAGCGGCGCGGCGCCGGTCATGGACAGGTCGTTGACGGTGCCATTCACCGCGAGGTCGCCGATGTTGCCGCCTGGGAAGAACAGCGGCGAGACCACGTAGGAGTCGGTAGTCAGCGCAAGCCGCTGATCGCCGATGCTGAAGGTGGCGCCGTCTTCGAGCGGCTCGAGCAGCGGGTTGCGGAACGCCTCGAGGAACACCGCCTCGATCAGCGACTGGGTCGCCTTGCCCCCCGCGCCGTGCGACATCGTGATCCGGTCTTCCCTGACCCTGGGCCGCGCCCGCCTGGTCCGCTCGATCCGCTCGAGCACCAGGTCTTCCTGGGTCATGACCGGCTCGCCTCCTTGACTCTAGTCCGGCGCAGGCCGGCCGTAGTTGTAGTAGGCGGCACAGGCGCCTTCCGGCGAGACCATGCAGGTGCCAATCGGCGTCTCGGGCGTGCAAGCGGTGCCGAATACCTTGCATTCCCATGGCTTGAGCACGCCCTTGAGTACCTCGCCGCACTGGCAGGCCTTGGGATCGGCGACCCGGACGCCGGGCACGCTGAACAGCAACTCGGCGTCGAACGCGGCGTAGGCCTCGCTGATTGCCAGCGCCGACTGGGAGATGAAGCCCAGGCCGCGCCATTCGAAGTAGGGACGCAGTTTCATCGTCTGGCCGATCGCCTTCAGCGCGGTGACGTTGCCGTCCCAGGGGACGACACGGGAGTACTGGTTCTCGACTCTGGACTCGCCGCGCGACAACTGCAGCATCAGCATGTAGACGGACTGCAGGATGTCGAGCGGCTCGAATCCGGCTACGACGACCGGCTTGGCCCAGTCGCGCGCGATGAACTCATAAGGCCGGCAGCCGATCACCGTCGACACGTGCCCTGGCCCGATGAAACCGTCCAGGCGCAGGTCAGGTGACTCAAGAATGGCCTTGATCGCCGGGATGATCGTGACGTGGTTGCAGAAGACCGAGAAGTTCGTGATCCCCGCCGCCTCCGCGCGCAGCAGGGTCATCGCGGTCGACGGGGCCGTGGTCTCGAAGCCGATCGCCATGAAGACGACGCGCTTGCCGGGGTTGTTCTTGGCGATCTTGAGCGCGTCGAGCGGCGAGTACACCATCCTGATGTCGGTGCCGCGCGCCTTGGCGTCGAAGAACGACCCGTTGCCGCCCGGTATCCGCATCATGTCGCCGAACGAGGTCATGATCACGTCGGGCTCGGCGGCGAGCGCCATCGCATCGTCGACCCGGCCCATCGGGATCACGCAGACCGGGCAGCCTGGCCCGTGCACGAGCGTGATCTGCTCGGGCAGGTAATCCTCGAGCCCGTGCTTGTAGATCGTGTGCGTATGCCCGCCGCACACCTCCATGAGCTTGTACTGCCGGCCTGGCTCGCACAGGTCGGTGATCTTCGCGGCAAGCGCCCTCGCTTTGTCGCCGTCCCGGAATTCGTCTACGAATCTCATGGCTGATGCCTGCATTTCCTACTCGATGCGCGATTCGGCGAGCGCGGCAATCTCGTCGTCATAGGCCTGGCCGATTCCCTCAAGGAACTCCATCGCGGCCGCCGCTTCCTGCTCGTCTATCTTCGACAGCGCGAACCCGACATGAATCAGCACCCATTCGCCGGGCTTAGGCAGGTCGTCGGCCAGCAGGCCCACGTTGATCACGCGGCGGACACCGCTGACCTCAACTCTGGCCAGGTCCGGCTGGTCCGGCAGGAACTCGATCAGCTCGCCGGGTATCCCAAGGCACATCTGACCGACCTTCCGTAGTTTCCAGTGTCTCGAGCAGGCCAAGCACTACCTTGACGGCCTGATCGACCGCGGCCCGCGCGGTCTCACTCAGCCCGATGCCGGGATCCACGCTGGCCGGCTCACAGCCAACGACGAGCACGCGCGGGACCTGAGCGCCAAGCATGCCGAGCATGCCGAGCACGACATCGGGCTGCATCCCGTGCCCGTCGAGGAAGGCCGCGTCCACCCGCAGTTCATCAGGCTCGACCACATAGACGGTACCTGGCTCGCCGCCTCTGGGCATGGCATCGACGAGGATCGCCATTTCCACCCCGTCGGCCAGGTCATATGCCAGGTGCAAACCCCTGATCCCGTAATCGCCGACGGCGACCCATTCAGGCAGCTCGAGCTTGGCGAGCCTAGTCGCCACTTCCACGCCAAAACCGTCGTCGCCGAGGAAGATATTGCCGACGCCCGCGACGAGCACCCGTGCCTGATGGCTGGCGTTCCCGGCCATCAAACGCCCGCCGCTGTCACGAGTTCCCACAAGATGTGGTAAACGGTCGTCTGCGCTTCCTGGATCCGGTGAATCGACGACGACGGCACGACGAAGAGATAATCGACGCTGGCGAGCTCGGCCATCTTGCCGCCGTCGTAGCCGGAGATCCCGACCGTCAGCAGGCCGCGCCGGCCAGCTTCGTCGAACGCCCTTAGCAGGTTCTCGGAGTTCCCGCTCGTGGACAGGCCGACCGCGATGTCCCCGGCCTGGCCGAAGGCCGCGATCTGCCGGGAGAACATCACCTCGACGCCGATGTCATTGGCCAGCGAGGTCAGCACGCTCACATCGCCGGACAGCCCGAAGGCGGGCAGCGAGACGATGCCGGCCTGCGGATACATGAACAGTGAGGCGAGTTCGGCGGCATCGGTGGCGCTGCCGCCGTTGCCGAAGGTCAGCAAGCGCCCCCCGGCGGCGAATCTGGCCGCCATGTCGGCGGCGCAGGCGGCGAGCAGCCCGCTGTTCCTGGCGCAGACCTCGGCGCGCAGGTCGATGATCTCGCGCGTCTTGGCGATCGTCGACTGACGGGCTTGCGCGAGTACCTGGGCCGGGTCGGACTGATTGTCATACAGGAACGGGTAGAGCGACTCCACGGTGCCGGCGGCAGCCTGCTCCAGGCCGCGCTGCACGTGGTCGGCCGGCTTAGGGACCCTGGTCATCGGTCCATCACGGCGATCGCCTCCCCTGCGTGCACGAGCACGGTGTCGCCGACAGCCGCGCTCACCAGGGCGACGCTGATCTCCTCGTCCGGCCCTGACGACGTGCTTACGACGGCGAGGCCGTCGCCCAGCAGCGCCACGATTGTCACCGGCACCGCCGTGTCTGAGCAGGTCACGCAGACCTCATCGGTGCACGCTGGCAATGCCGCCTCGTGCTCAGGCTTGTTATCCGTCATGGCGCGACCATCCCCTGTAGTGCCGCCGAAGGCTGCTCGAAAAAGACGTGCACGAGTTCCCAGAGCAGGTGGTAGGTCGTGACGTGGATCTCTTTGATCACCCGGGGATCGGCCGACCGCGCCAGAAGGACATGCGCGGCGGCCGGCTCCAAGGCGACTAGGTCGGAGGTCAGCGTGCCGCCGCCGTCGCCAGCCAGGGCGACGGTCAGCAAGCCGAGCTCCCCGGCCGCCCGCAGGCCGGCGAGCACGCTCGGGCAGCGCCTGTCGGCGGTGATCCCGAGCGCGATGTCGGCCGGCACGGCGAGCTGCCGGAGCTGGTGGGCGAAGATCTCCGCCATTCCCGCGCTCGCCGCGATGGCCGTTACCGTGGCGACGTCGGCCGTCAGCGACACGGCAGGCAGGGCGCGCTTGCCCACGATCACCGGGTGAACGAACTCCACGGCGACATGCTGGGCGTCTGTGCTTGACGCGCCGACACCGAAGACCAGCAGCTTGCCGCCCTGACGGAACCTGGCTGCCATCGCGAACGCCGCGTCGGCGATGTCCCCGGCGCGGTCGACGAGCTCGCGAGCGGCGGCTTCCCGGCGCGCGAACGCCGCGATGACGTCGTACTCGGCTTTCCCCGTGCTCTTGCTCGCGGCTGTGCTGGTCGCGGCTGTGCTGGTCATAGCCGTATCCTGGCCGATAGTCGCGTCCGGCGGGCACGGCTTGGCCGAGCCGGGCACAGATAATCCCCGGCCCCGCAGGCCGGCTTCCCGGCCCTGCGCTCCCCGGCCCTGCGGGCCGGTCCTCATTGCTGGCCGCCGTGCCGCCCGGCCACTTCATCTTCGTCACCGATGGCCAGTCCGGCGAGATTTACTTCGATGACAACGCCGACCACGTCACTTACCTTGAGTGTCCCCAGAAATGCCGTATACGGCTTAATGCCAAACTCTGACTGCCGCACAGACGCCGTGGCGCGATAACTGTCGGTGCCCGACTTGGAAACGTGCAGCCGAAGAGGCCGTGAAATACCGCCGAGCGTCAAAGTCCCTTGGATGAACCCGCCGCCGTTAGCTCCCGGCTCGAATGCGGATGCGGCGAAGGTCGCCTCAGGATGGCGGTCCGCGCCAAGCACTCTCCTCGCGGTGACCGCTATCTCGCGGCGATCACGATCGCTCAGCGGCTTGATCCCGCCGGTACCCTCGCGCACCACGAGCGAGGTGAGATCAAGCCTTGCGGTCAGGCCAGACGGGGTGCCGTCAGCCGAGGTCTCCAGCTGCGCTGACCACGTGCTGACCTCGATGGTCAGGTCGTGTCCAGCCTGGGCAGCCAGCCCGTCGCGAGCGGTCAGCAAAACGACGGTGCCCTGGTCGGGACTAAATGCATAGCGTCCAGGCTGATGAGCCATGCAAGCACCGTAGGACACATGTGGGCGGTCGTCTAGTGAACTCACCGGACAGCCTTGACCAGATTAAGACAAGCGATCAGACAAACAGTAACAAGGCTCCACAACAATTTCGCTTAGGCGCAGCTCTTGCGCATACGCCCGGGCGCTGATCAGTCATCAGCGATGCGTCAGCCGCCGACATCAAGCGGCAGCGACCCGAAAACTTCCTGAATTCGGCGCAGATCGCGCATCCGGGGCTCGGTCGTCCCGCCAACCCAGCGGCTGATCGTCTTCACCGACACGCCGAGCTGGCGGGCGGCAGCTTCCTGCGTCAGGTTCTGGCTGCGCAGCGCGCTCGACATCCATTCGGCGAAGGTAGCGGGCTGACCTGGGCCGCCGAGCCGCACCGGCCTGGACGGGGTCAGTGCGCAGGCTCTGGCCGTGGCGTCCGCCGCGCCGGCGCCAGCCGCGCCGCCGGGCCCGGCGTCCCCGTTGACGTGCGCGGCCGCGCTCTGGCTGGCGGCGTCTGCCGGCCTGCCCTGCGGCACAGGAAAGGTCAGCGGCGAGTCGGAGCGCAGCACGTCAACTTCGACGTGTTCGGGGAAGATACGGAACGCTACGTTGATCGAGCCAGTCGGTCCCGCGGCGTCGAGCAAAGCACGGAAGACGGTCTCGCCGACTTCCCTGGTGCCCTCTTCGGTCAGAGGTGACTCAGCCAGACAATGCCGGACAAAGTTCCGTATATCAGGAATGGATGAAGGACGAGCTGGGAAAACCTGCGACAGCACCACGACAGGTGCCACTTCAATCGGCTCGACCCCGTGCCCAAAACTGGGCTCAGCCACGGTCACTCCCTCACACGCACCCGCCTGGCAAGGCCGGGTGTGTGCAAGGTTACGTGCACAGCCGCCAAACCGGAAGGGCGGGGGCCGATCTCGCGGCGGTGTCGCCCACGGTTCCCGTTTTAGCACGAATATTTTGCCGGGTCATTGACTCCCGGACAGATCTGTCCGGTCAGATGCCGCTTCCATCTTGTAGCCGTGTGCCTACGGGTTTAGCATGGGCGGCGTCTGCGCATCACTAAAGGCAAGGTACGTCTTGACCTCAGTCATGAGAGCCATCCCGCAAAACGCTACAGTCGCGGCACCCGGGATAAATACTGCCCTCCGCTTAGCCGCTGACGGCGGCGGCGGCGGCGCGTTTCGCCCGGTGCACGCGGGAATTCTGGATCGCCTAATGCAATGGTGCCTGCGTTGAGCCCGATCGCGTCATAGCATTTAGCCGACCGCAAGCGAGGAGGTTGTTCGTTATGGCCGCCGACACCCAGGACCAGGCCGCGAGCACAGCCGCAAGCACAGCGCAGGATGCCGATCCTTTGGTTCACATCCTCTGGATGAACGGAGGTCTCAGCTGCGACGGGGATTCGGTGGCGCTTACCGCCGCCACGCAGCCGAGCATCGAGGAGATCGCGCTTGGCGCGCTCCCGGGCCTGCCGCGCGTTGCCATGCACTGGCCGCTCATTGATTTCGAGTCCGGCCCGGAGACGGGCGCTGACAATTTTATCGAATGGTGGCACAAGGCCGACAGGGGAGAACTCGACCCGTTCGTTCTGGTCGTCGAGGGCTCAATTCCCAACGAGGCCATCAAAGAAGAGGGCTACTGGTGCGGGTTCGGCAATAACCCGGCGACCGGCCAGCCGATGACCACCAGCGAGTGGCTCGACCGCCTCGCGCCCAAGGCCACCGTGATCCTCGCGGTAGGCACCTGCGCCACCTACGGCGGCATCCACGCCATGGCCGGCAATCCGACCGGAGCCATGGGCGTGCCCGACTACCTGGGCTGGGACTGGCGGTCGAAGGCAGGCCTGCCCATCGTCTGCGTGCCTGGCTGCCCCATCCACCCGGACAACCTCTCGGAGACCATCCTCTACCTTCTCTACCAGGTGGCTGGTCAGGCGCCGATGATCCCGCTCGATGAGGCACTCAGGCCGACCTGGCTGTTCGGCGCGACCGTGCACGAGGGCTGCGACCGGGCCGGCTACTACGAGCAAGGCGACTTCGCGACCGAATACGGCTCCTCGAAGTGCCTGGTCAAGCTGGGCTGCTGGGGCCCGGTGGTCAAATGCAACGTGCCCAAGCGCGGCTGGATCAACGGGGTCGGCGGCTGCCCCAACGTCGGCGGGATCTGCATCGCCTGCACGATGCCCGGCTTCCCGGACAAGTTCATGCCGTTCATGGACGAGCCGCCCGGATCACGGGTCTCCACGGCCGCGAGCACGCTCTACGGCACCGTCATCCGCACGCTCCGGGGCTTCACGTCGAGGACCGCCGATGAAGAACCGAAGTGGCGCAAAAAGGGTAACGAACTCCTTACCGGCTATCAGAAGAGCTGGTAAGCCCGGGCTTTCTCTACTTAGACAAGGAAGAGCGATGACAACGGCCGAGGATACCGGCATCGTCGAGATGGCCTGGGACCCTATTACCAGGATCGTGGGAAGTCTCGGGATCTACACGAAAATCGACTTCAAGCAAAAGCAAGTCATCGAGTGCCACAGCACCTCGTCGATTTTCCGTGGCTACAGCATCTTCATGAAGGGCAAGGACCCGCGCGACGCCCATTTCATCACTAGCCGTATTTGCGGTATCTGCGGCGACAATCACGCGACCTGCTCGGTCTACAACCAGAACATGGCATATGGCGTCCGACCGCCGCATCTTGGCGAGTGGATCATCAATCTCGGCGAATCCGCTGAATACATGTTCGACCACAACATCTTCCAGGAGAACCTGGTCGGAGTTGACTTCTGCGCCCGCATGGTCGGCGAGACCAACCCGGGCGTGCTCGAACTCGCGAACCGTACCGAGGCACCGCACGCCGCCGACCACGGCTATAAGTACATCGGCGACATCATGCGGTCGCTCAACCCGCTCGAGGGCGAGTTCTACCGCGAGGCACTCCAGGTCAGCCGGTCGACCAGGGAGATGTTCTGTCTCATGGAAGGCCGTCATGTGCACCCGAGCACGCTGTACCCGGGTGGCGTCGGCACGACGGCGACGGTACAGCTCTTTACCGACTACCTGACCAGGCTGATGCGCTACGTCGAGTTCATGAAGCGCGTGGTGCCGATGCACGACGACCTGTTCAACTTCTTCTACGAAGCCCTGCCCGGCTACGAGGAAGTCGGCAGGCGCCGCGCCGACCTGGTCTGCTGGGGCAGCCTGAACGACCCTGAGCACTGCGACTTCAAATACGAGAACATGACGAACTGGGGCAGGAAGATGTTCGTTACCCCCGGAGTCATCAGGGACGGTCAGCTGCTCACCAACGACCTGGTCGAGATCAACCTCGGCATCAGGATCCTGCTCGGCTCCTCGTACTACGAGGACTGGGAGGACCAGGAGATGTTCGTCACCCGCGATCCGCTCGGCAACCCGGTGGACCGCAGGCACCCGTGGAACCAGCACACGATCCCGCGCCCGGCCAAGCGTGACTTCGACAACAAGTACAGCTGGGTCATGTCACCGCGCTGGTTCGATGGCAAAGATCACATCGCGGCCGACACCGGCGGCGGTCCGCTCGCCAGGCTCTGGGCGACGGCGCTCGGCGGGCTTGTTGACTTCGGCTACGTCAAGTCGACCGGCAGCGGCGTGCTGATCCATTTGCCGAAGACCGTGAGCAAGCCTCCAGTCACGTTCGAGTGGAAGATCCCGGTCGACGCGACGGGCCGGCCCTGTCCAACGCCATCGAGCGGGACCGGGCCAGGACCTACTTCCAGGCCTATGCGGCCGCCTGCGCGCTTTATTTCACCGAAAAAGCGCTCGCCGAGATCAGGGCGGGACGTACCAAGACCTGGGAGCCGTTCTCCGTGCCTGAGGAGGCGAATAGCTGCGGCTTCACCGAGGCGGTGCGCGGCGTGCTCTCGCATCACATGGTGATCCGCGGCGGCAAGATCGCCAATTACCACCCGTACCCGCCCACCCCGTGGAATGCCAGTGTCCGGGACAGTTACGGCACGCCAGGACCATACGAGGACGCGGTGATGAATACTCCGATCTTCGAGGAGAACCCGCCCGACCGGTTCAAGGGCATCGACATCATGCGGACGGTGCGCAGCTTCGACCCGTGCCTGCCGTGCGGCGTGCATATGTACCTGGGCAATGGCAAGGTACTGGAAAAGGTGCATTCACCGATGTCAGTCGTCCTGTCTACCTGACAGGAGCTCAGCGTCCCGGGCCGGGCCAGGCGGAGCGGCCCGGCCCGGGGCACATCACGGCACATCGGGGCACATCAGCCCAGGGCGAGCAAGCGAGGCGGGCAAATGACCGGAGTGCGAGGAGTCGGTGAGCAGGTAGATGACCTGCTCGCCGCGCTGCGGGCTGGCCGCGGCGACCCCGCTGACACCGCTGATCAGCTGGTACGGCTGCTCGTCGGGCTGTATGGCGACGGGCTGAGCCGCATCACCGCGATTCTGGCCGGCCACGGCCAGGCGGGTGCGGCGATCATGACGGCGATGACCGAGGACCCGCTGGTGGAGAGCCTGCTCTTGCTGCACGACCTGCACCCGCTCGACCTCGACGCCCGGGTGCAGCGCGCGCTTGACCAGGTCAGGCCCTACCTGGGCTCGCACGCCGGCGGCGTGCGGTACCTGGGGACCGCGGCCGGGGTAGCCACGCTGCTACTCGAGGGCAGCTGCCATGGCTGCCCGTCGTCCGCCGTCACGGTCACGACAGCTATCGAGGGCGCGATCATGAACGCGGCGCCCGAGATCACCGAGGTCGTCGTCGAGGGCATGACCAGCCCCGCCCCGGCCGAGCCCGCCCTCCTGCAGATCGGGCGCAGGCCAGCGGATTTCGCCGAAGGCGACGGCTGGATCGTCCTGCCCGCCCTCGGGCCGCCGAGCGCGAGGCCCGTTATTTCCGATGCCGGCGGCACCTCCGTGCTGCTGTGCGCAGTCCGCGGCACGCTCTACGCCTACCGCGACGCCTGCGGCGCCTGCGGATCATCGCTTGCCGATGGCGTCCTGGACCGCGAGCAGCTGACCTGCCCCGACTGCGGCACCCGCTACAACGTCAGGCTCGCCGGCCAGGGCATCGACGATCCGGCCCTGCATCTCGATCCGCTGCCATTGCTCGCTGACAGCACGGGCGTCCGGGTCGCTTTGCCGGGGGTACTGGCGTCCGGCCCGCTGTCATGAGCGGCGCGTCCGGCCTGAGCCGATTCGTGGGCGCACCTGCCCAGGTCCAGCCGCCCGCCGCGCCCGCGCAGCCGGAAGTCCAGCAGGCGGGCGTCGAGAAATGCGAGCTGTGCGCGACCTTCATCCCCGAGGCGCACGGTCACCTCGCCGATCTGGAGTCGTCCAGCCTGATGTGCGCGTGCCGCGCCTGCTACCTGCTCTTCACCCAGCCGCAGGCTGGGCGGGGACGGTACCGCGCCGTGCCTGACCGCTACCTGGCTGACCCGCGAGATCGCGTCACCGTCAGCGAGTGGGACACGCTCGATATCCCGGTCGGACTCGCCTTCTTCCTGCGCGATTCAGCGAGCAGCCAGGTCACCGGCTTCTACCCGAGCCCGGCCGGAGCCACCGAGTGCCAGCTTGACCTGACTGCCTGGCAGCGGCTGGCGGCCGGCCACCCGCTGCTTGATGAGGCCGAGGCTGACGTAGAAGCGGTGCTCATCGCTCGCTCGGAGTCGGCCATCGAATGCTTCATCGTGCCGGTCGACGCTTGTTACGAGCTGGCCGGCCGGATGCGCCTGCACTGGCGCGGGTTCGACGGCGGCAGTGAAGCCAGAGCCAGCATCGCCGCCTTCCTTGACCGCGTGCGGGCGCAGGCTCGCCCGTTCGTTCCCGGCTCACGCCAGCGCGGGGCCTGACGTGGCCGAGCTTGTCTTCGACTGCATCGGCCTCCGCCCGGACAAGTACGCCGTGGTGCCATCGCTGACGCTGGTGCTGCGGATCGCCGAGACCACCGGGGAGCGGATCGACGCGATCGCGCTCCGATGCCAGATCAGGATCGAGCCGGCCAGGCGACGTTACTCCGAGCAGGAGGCCGAGCAGCTCAACGATTTGTTCGGTGAGACCTCACGCTGGTCGGACACGCTCAAGCCCATGCAACTTACTACGGTGTCCACCATGGTGCCCGGATTCACCGGGAGTACCGAGATTGATTTGCCGGTCTTGTTCACCTATGACCTTGAGATTGGATCGACACGGTACTTCACGGGCCTTGAGTCGGGCGAGATCCCCCTGCTTCTGCTCTTCAGCGGCACGATCTTCGGATCGGCCGACGGCAGGCTGGCGGTGCAGCAGGTGCCGTGGAGCAAGGAAGCGCGTTTCCGGCTGCCGCTCGCTGTCTGGCGGGAGGCCATTGACGCGCATTTCCCCGACTCCGCCTGGATCAAGATGAGCAGCAGCACACTGGCCGACCTCCTCAGATTCAAGTCCCAGAACGCGCTCCCCACCTGGGACGCGACCCTGGGCGCTCTCCTTAAGCGGGCTGACGACAGTGACGGGGCGCGGTGATGACTCCCGACTCGGCGAACCTCGACCACGCCCGCAAGGTCGCTGACGCGATCTTGTATGAGGGCTACCTGCTCTACCCGTACCACCAGTCCTCGCAGAAAAACCAGTCGCGGTTCCAGTTCGGCGTGCTTATGCCCGCCGCTTACGGCCAGCTCGACCCGACCGAGGGCTCGGCCAGCCAGACGCAGTGCCTGATCGAGTGCCGTGACGATGCGCAGGTGCGGATCGGGATCAGGTTCCTGCAGTCGCAGCGGCGCCGGGTGCGGGGGTTTGCTGAGAACGGGGAATTGCGTGAGGTCGGCGTGCTTGTGGTGGATGAGGAGGAATTCACCGCGTGGGAAGAGGCCGTCGAGCGTGAGGAGCAGCTCAGTGTCGGCGTCGCTGAGCTGCTAAGCGGGGGGTCCGGCGGGGAGTTCAGCGTGCCGTTCAGCTTCGGGCCGCAGGCGGCGACCACCGAGCTGCGGGACGCGGACGGGCGGGTAGCGGGGCAGCTGGTCAGGACCATGACCTCGGTCTACGGGATCGCCGCTGTGCGGGCGGAGCGGGTGGCAGGCCCGTTCGGCGCGCTCCGGCTGACGGTCAGGGTCGAGAATGTCACCACCCCTGACGAGACGCTGCACAGCCGCGAAGACGGTCTGCGTTACGCGCTGATCGCGGCCCATGCGCTGATCTGGGTGCCGGGCGGCACATTCATCTCGATGACCGACCCGCCGGAATGGGCGGCGGCCGAGGTCGCCGCGTGCGTCAACACCGGGACGTGGCCGGTGCTCGCCGGGCCGCCCGACTGCACCGACCTGATGCTGTCCTCGCCAGTGATCCTGTATGACCACGCTGAGGTCGCTCCCGAGAGCGGCGGCGACCTGTTCGACGCCACTGAGATCGATGAGATCCTGACGCTGCGTACGCTCGCGCTCACCGATGCCGAGAAGCGGGCCGCGCGTGCGACCGACCCCCGAGCCCGTGAGCTCATGGACCGGCTCGAAGGCATGCCGCCCGAGCTCTTCGACCGCTTGCATGGCGCGATCCGGTATCTCAACGCGGGACGCCCGTCTGCTGCCGAGCAGCCGGTGCCCTGGTGGGATCCCGGCTCGGATACCAGCGTGTCGCCGGAGACCGACCAGGTCATCGTCAGCGGCGTGCCAGTGTCGCGCGGCAGCAAGGTCATCATGCGTCCTGGCAGCAGGCGCGCGGATGCCCAGGACCTTTTCCTGATCGGCCGGGTGGCCACAGTCGAGGCCGTTCTCTTCGACGTCGACGAGAACGTGCACGTGGCGGTCACTCCCGACGATGATCCGGCCGCCGAGCTGCAGCGCGCGCATGGCCGGTTCCTGTACTTCGCGACCGACGAAATCGAGCCGATCCGGCCGGCGGGGTTCCGGGACACCGGCAAGCGGCAGCGACACGCACTAGGACAGCAGGAGGACTTCTCGTGATCATGAAGCTGATCAAGGTAGCGGTACTGGCGGCAGTGCTGGTGGTGATCATTTCGTCAGTGCCTGACATCAAGCGGTATCTCAAGCTACGCAAGATGTAGCTCGCGGCGGGCACTTGTCCCAGCCTGTCCCAATGGGTCCCATTGCGCCCTGGGACGTAGCCAGCGCTCCGGGTCGCCGGATAGAACAGAGCAATGACGACATCGGAGTTCTTCACCCGAGCCCTCGCAACCGCAGATTCAGAACTGCACGAGCACATAGCGGCAGAGGACTCGCGACAGCGCGCGGAACTGGAACTCATCGCGCCAAAGAACTACATGAGCCGAGCCGTTCGCGAGGCGCACGATAGCGTCTTAGCGTTCACCTCGGTCGAGGGCTACCCAGGCCGACGCTGGCTCGCCGGAGCCGTCAACCTCGATGCCATTGAGCGCCTCGCGATGACGAGAGCAGCCGCGATGTTCGGCTGTCACTTCAGCAATGTGCAGCCGCACTCCGGCACGCAGGCCAATCAGGCCGTTTTCTTCGCGCTGCTTGACACGGGCGACCGCGTCCTGAGCATGGCCCTCGATGCTGGCGGCCACCTCAGCCATGGCCTGAAGACCAATTTATCGGGTCGCTGGTTCGAGGTAGCTCACTACGGCGTCCGCGTCGAAGACGGACTGATCGACTACGACGACCTGCTCCGTCAGGCCCGGTCCTTCCGCCCCAAGCTCCTGATCTGCGGTGGGTCCTCGTATCCCCGGGTCATCGATTTCAAGCGCCTCAGGGAGATCGCGGACACGGTAGGCGCCGTGCTGATGGCGGATATAAGCCATATTTCCGGCCTAATCGCGGGCGGTGCGCATCCGAGTCCATTCCCGCACTGTCAGGTCGTGACGACAGCTACGAACAAAAATCTCCGCGGTCCGCGCGGAGGCCTGATCCTCAGTGACGACACGGAACTCGCGCACCGAATAGACAGGGCAGTCTTTCCGGGCATCCAAGGAGGCCCGCTGCCCGAATACATAGCCGCCAAGGCAGCGGCCTTCGGAGAAGCGCTGCTCCCGGAATTCCGGGACTGGGCGAAGGCGGTGCTGCACAATGCGCAGGCACTTGCTGCCGCGCTTGAGGACCGCGGCTACACGATCGTCACCGGCGGCACCGACACACCGCTCGTCCTGATGGACCTGAGGTCGCACGGGCTGACCGGGGACCTAGCAAGCGCCGCACTGGAGTCGGCAGGCATCCCATGTAACAAGAATCTCGTTCCAGGAGACGAGAGGAAACCGGCAGTCACTTCCGGCCTGCGATTCGGCACCTCCGGACTGACCACCCGGGGGCTGCGCGAGCCGGACCTCGAGAAACTCGCTCAGGTCATCGCCGACGTCCTGGACCGGCTCCCAGACCCCGGGCGGCAGGTAATACAGCAGGTACGGAGGGCGGTCCGGGAGATCGCCGAATGCTATCCGCTCTATGACGTTCCGCCGGTAAGCGGAGCGCTCGGCTGATGCCCGGACCTATGAATACCGTGCTATTCGTAGAGACTAATTCGGCCGGGAATGGAACCGAGGCGATGCTGGCGGCGCAGACGGCGGGGTACCGAACGCATTTTCTTACGTGCAATCCGGCAGAATACGCTCAGCATCAGCCTAACCCGCTCCTCGTTGCCGACGAGGTATCCCACGTCGATACGTTCGACGTGACGAAAATGCTGCGAGTTATTGACGGGCGTAACGATTATGCCGCTGTGCTCGCCTACGATGAGCTGAGGGTCGTCCAGGCTACTCTTCTTGGCAATTACCTGGGCCTGACGCATAATCCGCCAGTCGAGGCGATGCTGCGCCTGCGTTTCAAGGACCGCATGCGGCACGCGCTGGCGGGCAGCAACTGGTCGGTCCGCCATTTATCGCTCCCGCTCGGGGACATTTCGCCGAGTACACCGCCGATGCCCTTCCCGTTCGTGATCAAGCCTCTGGACGAGGCCGCGGGCGTCGGCGTCCGGATCTGCCGAGACTCCCGTAGCCTCGCGACCGCGATCGATGAGCTACGGGACATCACCGCACACGCGAACTCGCGCGGCTACCGGCGCCTCCGCGAGGTACTTATCGAGGAGTTGCTCGAAGGTGACGAGTACAGCGCCGAGCTGGTCTGGAGCGCCCGCCGCGGTGAGTGGGTGCTACTCGGGTTCACGGCCAAGATCATGTCACCAGAGCCTTGCTGCGTCGAGGTAGGTTATGTCTTCCCGCACCATTTCGGCGATGGCATCGACGAGCGCATCACCTCCGAGCTTCGTCACTGCCTTGGCCATCTAGGCCTGCGCGACACTATGGTTCACGCCGAATTCCGGTACAGCGGCGGGCGGATCGGGCTGATAGAGATGAACCCCAGGCCAGCTGGCGGCGCTATCCCGCAGCTCGTCAATCTGGTAACCGGCACAGGCCTGGTCGACCTCCATCTGGCCACCCATCTAGGGAACGCTGACCGAGCGCTTGCGGAGCTTACCTTGAACGGCTACGCGGGCGCACTCTTCGTACTGCCAGAAAAGGCAGGGAGAGTGGTGCGCCTGAACCCCGCCTTACAGGATATCGGCGGAATCACTAGCTTTCATGAAAGCAGGCTTCCTCGTTTCGTCGATGGGGGCACAAGCAACGAGGACCGCCTTGGCCACATCGTCGTTCACGCGCCGACCCGTGATGAGGTCGAACGGGTGATGCGAGAGGCCCAGCGCTGCGTGAAACCTCAGTACGAGGACAGCGCTCAGGCCAACGGGCAAGTCGCCGCAAGCGTCGCGCCGAGACTATGACTCCCCTCGCCGAAGAGCGGTCTGCCTTGGACCAGCGGCGTCAGCCTAACGGCGCGCGCCGGTTCTTGTGCGTGACGACGGTCGACGCGATCGGCTCCGGCCTCATGCTGCCGATGTCCGCCCTGTTCTTCACGCGAGCGGTCGGCCTCGCGGCCGTGAGCGTTGGAATTGGCCTCTCGATTGCGGGGGTCATCGGCCTCGTGGCCGCGCCACTGACCGGGCCGCTGGTGGAAAGGTACTCCGCTCGCGGTCTCCTCACGGGCTGCTACGTGGCCAGTGCCATCGCGTATGCCCTGTATCCGCTCGCCCGCTCCTACACCGCGTTCCTGGCCGTGGTTTCGCTGGCGGCGGTCTCCAACCGGATCACTCAGCCGGCCCGCGCCGCGTTCGCGCGGTTGATCGCCGGCAGCAACCAGGCGAGCGTCGGCCTGCTCGCGAAGATCGCGACCGTGCGGAACGCCGGCTTCGCCATCGGCGGGCTGTTGACCAGCGGCGTGCTTGCCATCGGCCGGCACGAGGGGTACGTCGCGATCGCGCTGGCCAACGCGGCCTCCTACCTGATCGTGGCTATCGGCATGCGCGGCCTTGGCGGGCAACAGGGCGCGAGAACTCCCGCTGCCGGAGGCGGTTCCCGGCAGGTATACGGCGAACTGCTGCGCAAGCACCGCGACTACCTCGCGCTGGCCGCGCTGAACTCAGTACTCCTCCTCTACGACAGCGTGCTCGTGGTCGGCGTTCCGCTGTGGCTGACGGAGCAGACGCAGGCGCCCATCTGGCTCGCCGGCGTCCTGTTCACGCTCAACACCGTCATCGTGGTGGGACTGCAGATCAGAGTCGGCCGGTCGGTCGCTGACGCCTACGGGGCCGCGCGCGCCTATGCGAGATCCGGGGCAATGGCGCTCACGGCGTGCATAGCGTTCGCGACCGCTGGTGGCGCGGCTGTCGGATTGGCTGTCGTGCTCTTGACTCTCGGAGCCGTCGCCCTCACCGCCGGCGAGCTCTGCGTGTCCGCCGCTGAATGGGGCGCGTCGATCGCGCTCGCCCCCGACGCCAACCGTGGCTACTTCCTGGGCATCTTCGGCACCGGAACGGCGGCGCAGTTCGCCCTGGGGCCAGCGCTCGTCACCTTCTGCGTCGTCGAGCTCGGCCGCGCTGGGTGGCTGCTACTCGGGCTGCTAATGCTGGCATCGGGACTTGCCGCGAAACGGATTGCCAGGGCGCGGGCACAGGCACTCGAAGACTCACTCGAAGACTCCTGCGGAGAACGATCCAGCATCAAGAGGTGAAGCCCGATGGAGATAACCACCAGCTATAACGAGCGGTGCCTCGCCGACCCGCGGCTAAGCGACAGCATGACGCTAGTCCCCCTGCGGCCCGCGTTCAGGGCGTGCTGGGGAGAGCGGCTGCTCCAGCGTCCGCTCTTTGTCGGAGCGCAAGAGCTGGCGACGGCCGCGGCGGATATCCAGCGCCTCTTCGACCTCCTGGCTTCGCTGCCGCAGCGCCTGTTCGGCGGTGACCTGAGGCGCTACTGTGACGCGCTCGGCCTCGACCGCGGCCAGGCAGATCTTGTGACGCGGTTCGCGACCACCACACACCCTCCGTACGGCCGGGCCGACCTATACCACGACGGGGCGGGATTCAAGCTACTTGAGTTCAATGTCGCGTCTGATGTGGGCGGCACCCAGCACGGTCAGCTTGCCCGCGCGCTGTGCGGATGGAGCCCATTCCGGGAGTTTGCCCAGGACCACGAGCTAGGCTACGCGGACACCGCCGCGTACGTCGCCGACACTCTCCGGGCCGCCGCGGCCCCGCTCGCGCAAGCCGATCCTGCGGTGCTTGTGCTCTGCGCACCAGGAGGGATCAAGAAGGACGAGCTTATCCTGGCTGGCCTCATCGAGATACTGAACGCCTATGGCCTTCGGGCCTACCTTGCCGAGCCAGACGCGATCCGGTACCGGTCGGGCCGGGTCATCGCCGGCGACGCGGAGATCCACGTCGTTCTCCGCTACTTCAATGTCGACGACATCGCCGCCGACCCAGCCGGCTCCGACTGGGCCGAGCCTCTCCTGCGTGCACACGAGGACGGCCGCGTGGTGATCTGGACCGGCCTGGACAGCGCTGCATACTCCAACAAGGCTGCGCTCGCCCTTCTTTCCGACCCGAAATGGCGACCGGCGTTCTCCGACGAGGAACTGGCGGTCACCGAGCGCCTGCTCCCGGTAACTCGCGTCCTGCGAGATCGCCGCTCGGTCGTGCACGGTGAGGAGATCAACGTTCTCGACTACGCGCGAAGGCAGCAATCCGACCTGATCATCAAGCCTGTCCGCGGCTGGAGTGGCCACGGAATCGTGCCAGGCTGGGAGTGCTCCCAGGCAGATTGGCGCGCACTGGTCAACGATCGCGCGGATGGCAGCTATCTCATCCAGCAACGCGTGACGCCGAGAACGGAGCCGGTACTGAACCGGCGGGCACGTGTCGTCGAGGACTGGGTGGCCGTCTACGGCATGTTCGTGACCCCTGCTGGTTACGCGGGGTCGTTCGGGCGTGCGGTGCCAGCGCGCAGCGGCTCCGTGGTGAACTACAGCTTCAACGACCAGGCAACCACCACGACAGTGTTCACTTACCCGGAATGATCGCGGTCGGCTGACGCCTTCGCGCGGCAGGCCTCACGACATAGGCTTGTCGGCGATTCGACCGGGAAAGCATGGGCAGAAGATCCCTCGTGAAAGGGAGAATCCGTCGGCGCCCGCTTACGACCGAGATGTCGTCTGCTGAAAAGGATTTCCTCACCGAGCTGCGGTGGCTGATCGATGCCGCCGACCTCACAGTCCGCAGGCTAGAGGAATCGACATCGTCAGCAAAGTCACCCGATGCGCAGTCATGCTTGTACAGCAAATCGCAATGGGCCCGGTGGATCAGCGGCCAGTCACGGCCGCCGCGCAGAGCGATCACAAGGCTGGTCGAAGTCCTCGGTGCCGCCGATATCCACGCCGTGCACCTGGTTGCCCTGTGGGACAGGGCGTTCGCGCCTCCCGCGCGAACCAGCCGAGCCGCTCACGGCCTCGTGCCGCCCCGTCAGCTTCCTGCCCCGCCGGCCCATTTCGCGGGCCGGACAGCCGAGCTCGACGCCTTGGACCGGCTGGCCGACCTGACAGACACCGGTGGCCCGGTGGTGATCTCGGTCATTGGCGGGACCGCCGGAGTCGGCAAGACAGCGTTAGCCGTGCATTGGTCGCATCGAGTTGCCCGGCGGTTTCCTGATGGGCAGCTCTTCGCTGACCTCCGCGGTTACGATCCGTCCGCTGCCGCGGTCACGCCCGCGACGGCGGTGCGAGGCTTCCTCGATGCCCTGGTACCGGTTACGAAGCGAATACCCGCCAGCGTGGCGGCGCAGACCGCGATGTACCGCAGCTTGCTGGCCGGGCGGCGGATGCTCGTGGTCCTGGACAACGCCCAGGACGCGCAGCAAGTGCGCCCGCTGCTGCCCGGTTCGCCTGGCTGCATGGTCATCGTCACCAGCCGAAACCAGCTCACCAGCCTCGTTGCGACCGACTCCGCCCAGCCACTGACCTTAGACCTGCTGGATACGGCGGACGCACGCGAGTTACTTGATCGCCGGCTGGGCTCCGGGCGAATGGCGGCGGAGCCCGAGGTGACGGCCGAGCTTCTCGCGCTGTGCGCGGGACTGCCGCTGGCGGTCTGCATCGTAGCCGCGCTGGCCGCCGCCCGACCCGACTATCCGCTGAGCGCCATCGCCGCTGAGCTGCGAGATGCGCAAGGCCGGCTGGACGCGCTCGATGCCGGGGACGTGACCGGCAGCGTACGGGCCGCCTTCTCCTGCTCTTACGATAATCTCAGCGCCGCATCATCGCGGATGTTCCGGCTCTGCGGCCTGCATCCCGGCCCGGCGATCAGCACCGCTGCCGCGGCTAGCCTTGCTGCCGTCCCGCTGAGTCAGGCGCGGCGGGCGCTTGGCGACCTAACCGCAGTTGCTCTGATGGCGAAATCCGCGCCTCGCCGGTATCAATGCCATGATCTCCTGCGCGCCTATGCGCAGGAGCGCCTTCTTGACCGCGAGAGCGGTCCCGATCGCCAGGCCGCGATCCACCGCATGCTCGATCACTATCTCTATACCGCGCACGCCGCGGCACTGCTCCTAAGCCCTGGAAGGGACCCGCTGGACTTGCCTGCCCTGCAGCCCGCGGTGAAGCCTGAGTCCATCGCCGGCGGCGACCAGGCTCTGGCGTGGTTCGAGGCCGAGCGCCGAGTGCTCCTCGCCATCATCACTGTCGCTGCCGACGCCGGCCACCAGACGCATGCCTGGCAGCTCACCTGCGCGGTCGGCCGTTTCCTTGACCGGCGGGGACACTGGAACGAGTGGTATGCGGCGCTAGGCACGGCCCTGTCAGCGGCGCTGAAGCATGACGACCGTACTGGGCAAGCGCACCTGCACGACAACTTCGGTATCGCCGGGGCCAGGCTTGGCCACTATCAGGATGCTCATTCCCACCTAGACGAGGCCCTGGCGCTGTACCAGCAGTCCGGTGATTACAAGGGCATGGCCCGAACTCATCAGTTTGCCGGGATGGTGCTGGAAGGTCAGGCGCGCTACGACGAGGCACTCGCCCGATCCCAGCAAGCCCTCGTGCTGTTCCGGGCGACTGGGCAGCATGCCGGGCAAGCGGACGCGCTCAACGCCATTGGCTGGTTCAGCGCGCACCTTGGTGACTATCAGAAAGCCATAGCCTGCTGCCGGGCCGCGCTCCGGCTCTACCGTGAATTGGACGACCGGCACGGCGAAGCGGCCGCATGGGACAGCCTCGGCTATGCCTACCATCACCTCGATCGCCACGCCCGAGCCGTTACCTCCTACCGGCACGCCCTCGACCTCTACCGCGATCTTGGCAACCGCTACTTCCAGGCCGACACCCTCACTCATCTCGGCGACACCCAGCACAGCGCCAAGAACCTGAAGGGAGCCTCAACCTCCTGGCGGCAAGCGCTGGCCATACTCGACGAGTTACACCACCCGGACGCGGTCGCCGTCCGCTCCAGGCTCTCCTCGGATGGCTAAGGTCGCGCGCCCGGTCTGGCCGGGGCTACCCGCAAAGGGGCGAGTGATGACCTCGCGGCGGCGCTGACGCTGACCGGCCGGTCAGCCGAGGCGCTGCTGGTCCACAGGCCACGCCTGCGCCAGGCTCGGCCACCTGATCAAGATCCGGCAGCGGACCTGCTCCTCCCCAGGCTGCCGCAGACCCGCCGAGACCTGCGACCTGGACCACACCATCAGCGGAACGGATTGGTGACCAGGATTCCGGCGTAGTCCTGGCCGTCGCCCAGGTCTTCGGACAGGACTCCTGCGGAGCCCAGCTCGCGGGATGCCTCTATGATCGCCGAGTCCCAGTACGAGAGCTGGAACCGCTGACGCGTGGCCAGGGCCGCCATCAGGATCGCGCTGGTAACGTCCTGGACGGGGAAGCGGCGGAATGACTCGATGAGCCGGACGGCCTGCTGGTGGGTGATGGGTTGCAGCGCCTCCAGCCTCGCGATCTCGTTCATCCGCCCGGACAGCCGTTCGAGATACGAGACGACCAGTGCGCTCAGCGAGGTATCGCGCTGCGTCGCGGCGACCCGGGCGTCGTGGTACACCTTGTCGGGCACGGAGACCGTAATGACCTTCACAGATTCACAGAAACGCAGTTACGTGTCCTGTCGCCTCGCCTCGCGCCGCGCGGTCCGGCATCGGCAATACGGGCGATCCGGCCATCGGCGCTCCACGCTCAGCGAAATGCGGCGTGCTACCAGTCTGACGGTAGGTGCAGGCGGTTATTGCCTTGCGGTTGCCGTGCGCGCTCGCCAGACTCGGCGAATGGCGCGACTGTCCGACATCGTCATCGATTGCTCTCATCCGGCCTCGCTAGCCAGGTTCTGGGCGGCGGCTCTGGACGGGTATGCGGTGGCGCCGTACGACGAGGACGAGATCGAGCGCCTGCGCTCGCTGGGGATCACCGACCTCGAAGACGACCCGTCAGTCCTTGTCGAGGGACCGGGCCCGCGACTGTTCTGCCAGCGTGTGCCCGAGCAGAAACGAGCAAAGAACCGTGTTCACCTGGATCTTACGGCAGCCGATGTTGATGGCGAGGTCGCGCGGCTCGTCAGCCTCGGGTCGAGCATCGTCGAGACTTTCGAGTCGCACGTCTGGCTTGCCGATCCGCAGGGTAACGACTTCTGCGTGATGGCAGCGCGTTAGGCGGCTCAGGCCCCCAGCCATCACACCGGCAGGTTAGCCGAGCGCCGGCCCGGCCACGAAATGGGCGCTGCGGCCACTCCCGGGACCGCGGACCAGAAGTCCCGCTTGTTCCAGTCGCTCCAGTTGGCCGCGAGCACCTGCATACGTCAAGCCAGTGAGGTTTGCGTGATCTCCGGAGGTGTACCGGTCATGGTCGGCGAGCCAGTCATTGGCGATCGTCGCGGCCACGTTGATGTCGGGTTTGATGTATGTCAGCACCCCTCGCCGGTGAAGATCCTGGTAATCACTTCTCCGCCTGGCCGCAGACACTGCTTCCCCGGTCAGCGTCCATACATCTTTATATCTGAAGAGCAGAGGTTCAGAATCAGTCAGGCAGCTTGCGGCGGTCTCCAGGGCTTCTTCGACCTCGGGCATCTCGCGTTGCAGGATGCCTGTCAGGCTGCTTGCCGTGGTAAATGGCTGATGGAGCAAAGTATAGATAATCAATGCAACACGGACGTCCCGCTGACGCGGTTCCGGCCGGACAGTTGACATGAGATTCACCACGGGCACTACCGGAGGGCCGCCCACCAGTCTTGTGCGCACCCTAGGTCCGGGCTCCTCTGCGATCATTGGCGGGCGATGCCCGAGCACGACCATGTCCCGGTACATCCGGTCCACGCCCAGCCCTTGCTTCTCTACCAGGTGCAGTGCCCGGCACAGGTCCGCCAGTGCCGGATACCGGGCGTGCCGCTGCGTGAGTACGTTTTCTGCGGTAACGCCCCCGGTGAAACCGCCCGGGCTGACGACCTGCAGGGCCGAATCCTCCTCTACCCAGGTGACTTCCACCGGATCGTGCTGCATCCAGTCTCGGTGCACAACCCCGTTGAGCACGGCTTCACGGACCGCCCCCGCGGGAAGCCTTCGCACCGAGGGCCGAGCAAAGCCCGGGTCGGCCGCAACGCGCAGGGATGTATTCAGGGTGTCCAGCCGGTCATCGACCAGAGCGATTTGCTCGAGCAGGCTAAGCCCCGACAGATCTCTGGGTGCCGCAAGTAGCTCACCGCCTTCGACATCCAAGACGGACAGGGCGACGTGAGTGCGGTCAGAGGCGCAGAACATCAGAGCACCCGCAGCGCTCAGCCGACCATCGGGGTAAAGCACGCCCAGACCAGTGAGAAACTCTCGCGGGCTTTGCCCCGTGAGATCGGCGCCTTCCGTGCCCGTTCCCCTTTCTCTGGCCCAGGACGCCAGATAGCGTCGGGCCACGACCAGTGCCCCGGGTGCTACATCCGCCTCGTTACGCTTCGTGGCTGCGGCCATCAGGTCGTAGCCTGCGTGATGCTGCCGGTTCAGCCACCACTCCGCGCGATCAACCGGGGTGCAGTGGCCGCCCGTGCGCCACCGGATTCGTCCGCTGACGTCCTCTACCGGTTCGCCGGCCTGCGCGACGTAGAGCACCAGCAGGCGTATTCCCTGGACAACCCGTTCTGTTACGGCCGGCGCTACACCCACATACTCATGCACGCGGCGGCGAAGCCAGTCGGCGTCCAGAGCAGCGCCAAGCAGCAGGCCGCTGCGATCTTCAACTCCAACCACAATCGCGCCGCCGCCAGGTGTGTTCGCCATGCAGGCAACTTCATTGGCTAGGTGCCGGGCCGCCTCTTGGTTGTGCCGGTCGCCCACGTTGAGAATCCCGCCTGGCCCCCGCCGCCCTGCCTCCTCCTTGAAGTCGATTTGCTCCCGTTCGACGCTGTCGGGCAACGCGCCGCTCCCGAGCTTGGCAAGCGCGTCATCAACGAGAACTCGCAGCTTCTCGCGAGCCTCGATTTGATCGGCTCCAGGACTAAACGACGACACCAGCATCCTTCCAACGTTGACTATCAGATTAACTGTCGAGTAATCTGATAGCAAGCCGCAAGCCTGCATCATTGCTTTCCGAAACGTGGAAGCAACCCGGCGGGATACGACGAGGCACTTTGCCCGATCCCAGCAAGCCCTCGCGCTGTTCCGCGCGACCGGGCAGCATGCCGGCAAGCGGATGCGCTCAATGCCATCGACTGGTTCCGCGCGCACCTTGGCGACCATCGGAAAGCCATAGCCTGCTGCCGGGCCGCGCTCCGGCTCTACCGTGAATTGGACGACCGGCACGGCGAAGCGGCCGCATGGGACAGCCTCGGCTATGCCTACCATCACCTCGATCGCCACGCCCGAGCCGTTACCTCCTACCGGCACGCCCTCGACCTCTACCGCGATCTTGGCAACCGCTACTTCCAGGCCGACACCCTCACTCATCTCGGCGACACCCAGCACAGCGCCAAGAACCTGAAAGGAGCCTCAACTTCCTGGCGGCGGGTTGCCCGCAAAGGGGCGAATTGCTGAGCCGGGAAGCCCATCCGAGTGAACCCGCACTGAGCCAATCCACTATTCCTTACGGCGGTCGAACGGTTAAGCGAGACTGTCGGTGGCTGTCGATAGGGTTGTCGATAACAGGCCGATGGCGTGGACAGTGAGCAATCCGGAGGAGGAGCTGATGACGATTTCGCCAGCCGGGCACCCTCCTGAAGTCCCTGGGTGGGATGGCCCGGAGCCTGAGGAGCCGTCGGATGCTGAGTTGCTGGGCGCGTGGCCGGATCCGTTCGCCGGGCCGCCTGATGACGGCGATGCGTGGCTGGCTGACCTGAGCGTGCCCGAGTTGGAGGTGCTCGCCGGGCAGTGGGCGGCGGAGCATGGGCCGGGCCGGGACGTGCTGGGCGCGGGGTTCACGCACGCTCAGCCGGGTGATGCCGCGGGGGCGGTGGGGTTCGCTGGCGGGGGCGCGCTGGATGGCATGGTTCCCGGTCCGGTGCTGGCCGGGTTCGCGGCTGAGGTTTTCGACTCCGGGCTGGCCGGGTTGTCTGATGATGAGCTGGTCGGGGTGTTGTGCGCGGCGCGGCGGTTGTCGTCGTGGCAGGCGTGGATGGAGTTCAGGGCCGTCGCCGAGCTTGACAGCCGGCGGCAGCCGGCCGGGGGGTTGTGTCTTCCCGCGCGGCGGAGCATGTCAGTGACGAGGTCGCGGCGGCGCTGACGCTGACCGGCCGGTCAGCGGAGGCGCTGCTGGTGCTGTCCCGGGACCTGGCGCGGCTGCCCGCGGTGCTGGGCGCCCTGGAGGCCGGGGTGATCGACCGGGCCAGGGCCGCCGTGTTCGCGGCTGAGCTGGCGAATCTGGGTGACCGGCACGCGCAGGTGATCGCGGCCGCGCTGTGGCGGGCGGCGGCGGGCATGACGACCGGGCAGCTCCGGGCCGAGCTTAGGGCGCTGGTGCTGATGGTGGACCCGGAGGCGGCGCGGCGGCGGCGTGAGCGGGCCCGGGACGACGCGCGGGTGGAGTCGTGGCAGGAGGGGTCGGGTAACAGCGGCCTGGCCGGGCGGGAGCTGCCGCCGGCCGAGGTGATCATCGCGGACAAGCGGATCACCGCGATCGCCCGCGAGCTGAAGAACGCCGGCGCGGCCGGCACGATCGACCAGCTCCGGGCCGCCGTGTTCACCGCCCTGCTCACCGGCCGCGACCCGGCAGCCCTCCTCCCCGCCGCGGGCACGGACAGCGGCGGTGACCCCGCCGGCCCCGCCGGGATCACCGGCACGATCAATCTCACGATGCCGCTGTCAGCATGGGCAGGCTGGTCCGACGCGCCTGGCGAGGCCGCCGGCCACGGCCCCCTCGATGCCGGTACCTGCCGCGACCTCGCGGCCCGGCTGGCTGCCAGCCCGGGCACGCGGTGGTGCCTGACCCTGACCGGCGGCGACGGCCAGGCCGCGGGCCACGCCTGCGCCAGGTCCGCCCCCGGCAAAGACCCGCCCGAAGCGACCTCAAGATCACCCGGGCCGTCACCGCCAGACCCGCCAGACCCGCCAGACCCGCCGCGCCTGGCGACCTGGCTGCGATCACTGTCCGTCGAATGGCTCGAGCACGGCACCTGCGGCCACCAGCGCCAGGCCGACGGGTACCGGCCCGGCGCCAGGCTCGGCCACCTGATCAAGATCCGGCAGCGGACCTGCTCTGCCCCGGGCTGCCGCCGGCCCGCCGAGACCTGCGACCTGGACCACACCATCCCCTACCACCAGGGCGGGCGCACCTGCGAATGCAACCTCGGCCCGCTCTGCAGGCGGCACCACCAGTGCAAGCAAGCCCCCGGCTGGCACCTCACCCAGACCAGCCCCGGCAACTTCACCTGGACCACCCCCCACGGCCGCACCTACACCACCCACCCCGATAGCTACCCGGCCTGACTACCTAGTCTGACGGATAGGTGCAGGCGGTTATTGCCTTGCAGTTGCCGTGCGCGCTCGCCAGACTCGGCGAATGGCGCGACTGTCCGACATCGTCATCGATTGCTCTCATCCGGCCTCGCTAGCCAGGTTCTGGGCGGCGGCTCTCGACGGGTAGGGCCCAGAACACGTTCAGCACGTCCAGGAAGATCGACGCTGCCACTTCTCGCGAGCCTCGATTTGATCGGCTCCAGGACTAAACGACGACACCAGCGGTACCGGCTGGGAGAGCTGTGCCTGGGTCAGCGTGGTCGGGATAGCACTAACCACGTGACCCAGGCCTGGACTAAATTACCGCTGCGAACTTGCTATGTGCGTGGCTGACGCCGACACGGGAACCGATGAGCAGCCTGCGCACCAATCAGTCTCCGTCCCGGTTGCCGCGTCGATCACCACCGTGGCGGCCGAGATCATTGGCGCGGACTGGCCAGGCGCGAGATCGAGCGAGTTGGCCCGTACTGGCTTGGCCAGGCGAATGGTCACTACCCACACCTTGCGGGAGGGGTTCGTGACATTACTCGACGCCAGGCCCGAATACCTCGCCTCCGCTTGGCCATAGGTCATCTCTGCGGCGCCGACCCGGTCGCCGCTCCGCCATCCGATCTGAGCGATAGCCTTCGCCTGACTCATCAAGGGGACGCCTGCCGGGTCGGGGCCGCGCAGTGGCAGGCGGCGCCATGCGGCTGGATTGCAGATCTTCTTCGTCATGCTCGCGCTGCCCACCCCCTTGGGGCGTTGGTCAGATCACCGACTGGCGGCCCCACGGACGCCCTCCCAAGTCCGGGGGCCGACATCCGCAAAGCGAACCCTAACGCACCGGACTTCGTCAATAGACTCCCGTTGACAGCAAGATGCCAGCTTTTTCCCTTGACGCTAATTTTGAGCAGATTAAGACTTATAAGACTGCCTATTAGCAAAAGGGAGCAAGATGAGGTATCGAGGAAAGGCGGCAAACGTCCGTCCGCTATCGCCCGGCGCAATCGTGAGACGGGCACTGATCGCCGTCGCGATGCTGGCACCGGGGATCGCGGTCGGGCTGACTGCCCTCCCCGCCCAGGCTTCGGTTCTGACGTCCTCGCCGATGGCAGGCCCGATTACCGGGCCAGGGACCCTTGGGACCGACTGCGTGGCCAACCACAACGGCATCGATCCCCCCAGCGGGTCACCCAACCCGGTGACGCAGACGACGTGCAACGGGGAGATCGGCCACCAGATCTGGACGATCGAGCCAGATGGCACCATCCGGATGTTCTTCAACGTGAACACGAACAGCAGCGTCAAGTGCCTGCGCGACGACGGCAGCGGCAACGTCGTCCTCGGGGATTGCGGCACGTCCGGTGACCTCTGGACCAGAGGCACGAGCGGCACGCACCTTGAGGAAGGCACCTCCGGCCCCTGCATCACCACCGACGGCACGGCCGATGATCAGCTGACATTGTCTTCGTGCAGTTCAGGCAATACAGACCAGATCTGGAACCTGCCATCGTCCTCGGCGACCACGCAGGCTGCCACCGGAGCCCTGGGCGCGCTGGCTATGTACGACCCCTCGACGGGCCTGTTCACCGATCAGCTGAACAGCACGTGCAACATCCAGACAAATTCGCATGTGAACTCAGGAAATAACCTGCACCAGCAATTCTCCGGGAATTGCTGGTGGTGGTCCGCTGTCACCCTCAACTCCCTGATCGACTTCGACGAGCAGGCATCGGGCTCTCATTGGACGTATAACAGCGGCACCGGCACCTGGTCTCCCCCAAGCGGTACACCGTGGTCGGGCGGACCGACCGACGGCAGCAGCATCACCGCTGACCTGGCAAATACGTACAACCAGATCTGCGGTGACGCGGCCGGTCCCGCCGCCTCCGGTCCTGATGACGGCCAGTGCCCGGTGACCTCAGCCAGCGGCTCAACCACGCCGTGGACGTCGCTGTCGAATGATGCCGACTCGATGGCCCCGTACCAGGACCCCTCGGAGTGGCCGAACGCGTTCGAGAACAACTTCTTCGACGACACGGCCAACTGGGCCGTCATGTGGGCCAACGCCTACCAGCTCACCGGCAACCAGAACTACCTGTACCTGTCGGAGAGCCTGTGGTACTACATCACGAAGGTGGGCTGGGACTCCGGCAATCACGGCTGGACGCAGAGCACGACGTACCCGGCCTTCCCGAGCCACTGGCAGTACTCCTGGCAGTGCAACGCCGGAACCGCTACCTCAGGAACGCCCGACAGCCCCGGCAACCCGAATTCCTCCGCCGGAGTCGCTCAGTTCGTCCAGCCGAATAACGGAGGGGCAGGCGATTTTGGCAGCCCGTCCAAGAACATCGGCGCGAACTCTCTCTACCTGTGGCTCTCCGCCTCTCTGTACTCGCTGACCGGCGACCCGGCCTTCTTTGACGGCGCCGACAACTCCAATGCGAGCGTCGACGAAGGCGGCCTCTACCAGGAAGTGCAGTGGCTGCTCAACACGAGCGGGCTGGTCCATGAATACGGCAGCGGCGCCCTCGACACCCCGGGTACAACGTTCCTGTTCAACGGCGAGGTCGACCCGCTAAGCAGCTGTGAAGTAAACCCGACCAATACGAAGGAAGACCAGCACATGGGCACGGCCGTCGACGCGCTCGCCGCGATGTACCCGGCCATAGAGAAAGCCTCTGAGCAGACAAGCAACATACCCGCCGACTACACGGCCAACTTCGCCGGCAGCAAGAGCGCGAGCGAGCAGTCTTACCTGAACATGGCCGACAACCTCGCCGAGACAGTCATGCAGGCAACGCAGACCACGACCGGGGCGACTCCCACCGCTGCCTACGGCGGCCCTGCCTTTGTCGACGCCAGCCCGCCCGGCGAGGGCGTGCTCAGCGAGACCTGCAGTTCGCTCACCAGCCTCTGGCCGGACGGCTGCGACACCACGGCCGGCAAGTTCTGGCTTCCGGGCAAGGGCATCTTCCTCCGGGCGACGTACTGCCTCAGCAGGGACCTGACCGAGGCAGGGCTCTCCGACACCGGCATCGGGACCTTCATCACCAGCAACGCCACGTCCGTCTGGGACAAGGACCAGAACAGTGGCTTCGGCGCAGGAGACCTGCACGCCAACCAGTTCGGCTTCCTGTGGGACAACGATGATTTCAGCAGCTCGAACACGAACTGGGAGCCCGCGGGCGGCGGTGATCAGCCAGGGCTGGGATACGTCACCCAGGCATCAGCGCTTGAGGCGCTCGGTGCGCAGATCGCCGGCTCGACCGCCATGTGCGACGGCCATCTGACGTAACGTCACCACCAGCGGGGTCCCGGTCAGCCACTGGCCGGGTCCCCGCGTGGGCGCGCGACCTACCTGCCGCCCCTGGTAAAGATCCGCAGGAAGAAAAGGAACACGTTCAGCACGTCAAGGAAGATCGACGCTGCCAGCAAGGGAGCGGAGCTCATGTTCTTCGAGGTGCGCAGTCGCTGGAAGTCGAACATGGTGAACCCCGCGAAGATCACTAGGCCGAGCACCGAGTAAATCAGGCTGGCGTGCGGAATGTTCACGAAGACAGCCACGATGCCGAACACGATCAGCCCGATCAGCGCGAAAAAGCAGATCCTCGCCAACGCGGACAGATCACGTCGCGTCGCGTAACCCGCGGCGCCGAAGCCCGCGATGAACAGCGCGGTCGCACCGGCAGACTCCGACAGCGCTCCCGGGTTCGTGCTCGCGTAGTACGCCAGCGTCGGGGCAAGGGCCAGTCCCATCAGCACGCCAAACGCGACCAGCAGGCCGATCGTGACCTGCTGGGAACGCCGCACGGCGAATCTCATGCCGAACAGGCAGCCGATCGCGGCGATGAACCACACGATTCCCAGGCCGTACGACAAGTCGCGGCCGACATAGGCGCCACCCGCGAATAGCGCGGCCGTGAGGGCGACGAGCGCCATTGTCTGACTGAACAGAGTGCGCGTGTAGTCCTGGCTTGTTACGCCGCCGTACCCGCCATGGAGCGCCGAATCACTCACGAAAGTCATCCTTTCCGCTTCTCAGCTTCCATCATCACTCATCGGGCCGAATGCTCATACCCGCCCGCGGCCTGGCATCATGCTCACATGCGCATCTTGATCATCGGGGGTACCGCGTTCGTCGGCAGGTACATCGCGGAAGCCGCGCTCGCGGAGGGGCACGACGTCACTCTGTTCAACCGGGGCCGGACCAACCCCGGCCTGTTCCCGCAGGCCACGCACCTGACCGGGGATCGCGACTCCGACCTGACCGCCCTCGCCGACGGCGAGTGGGACGCGACGATTGATGTGTGCGCTTATTTCCCTCGTCAGGTTCGCGAGCTTGCGAGCATGCTGGGCGGACAGCCAGGGCACACCGGACGCGGCGGGCACCAGGTCTTCGTGTCGTCGATGTCGGCGTACCAGACGCCGGTCGCTCGCGGATTCACCGAAGACGCGCCGCTGGCCGAGCTCGCGGACGGCACCGAGGACACCGAAGTGATGACCGACCAGAACTACGGCGGTCTCAAGGTCGCCTGCGAGCGCCTCGCCGCGCGGCTCTACGGTGCGGCCAGCACCGCCATCGTCAGGCCGACCTACGTCATCGGGCCGCACGACCGAAGCTACCGGATGACCTGGTGGGTCGAACGCATCGCCGCGGGCGGCACCGTCCTGGCCCCCGAAGGCAAGGCCGATCCGATTCAGGTCATCGACGCCAGGGACATGGGCAGCTGGATCGTCGCTCTCGCCGCGAAGAAGGTCAGCGGCGCATTTAACGCGGTCAGCCCGACGCCGCCGTTCGGCTTCGCTGACCTGCTCAAGGCGATCAACGCCGAGGTCGGGCCGCCTGGCACCGAGCTTGTGTGGGTGAGCAAGGAGTTCCTGCTGGCCGAAGGCCTGGGCGAGACCCTGCCGCTGTGGCCCGGCGGCGACTCAGAAAGCGACATCAACGCGGCCGATCCGGCCGCGGCCACGGCTTCCGGGCTCCGGCCCAGGCCGCTCAGCCGGACGATCCGCGAGATTCACGCCGCTGAACTCGCCGAGCCTACCCCGGTCAGGCCCGGGACTGGCATCACGCGCGAACGCGAAGCGGAGCTCATCAGCCGCTGGCGCGAGTCCCATCCGGCTTAGCCCAGGGCGGCACGACGCTCTGTGACGGTGCGGGCAGGATCTGCCGCGGTATCTGCGGTGCCCAGTTCCGGCGCTGCCATTCGCGCGGGTAGCCGAGCGAGACCTCCTCATGCCTGATGCCATCGTGCCACGTGGTCCGGGGTATGTGCAGATGCCCGTAGACGACCGCGAGTGCCTGAAATCGGGTGGGCCAGGCCTCCGTCGCCGTCGTGCCGCACCACTGCGCGAACTCCGGATACCGAGCACCCGGGTGGGCTCCCTGACCAGGGGAAAATGATTGACCAGCACCGTCGGCGAACCCGCTGGCAGCTCATTCAGCCGGCGCTCGCTGAGCGCGAGCCTGGCCGCGCACCAGGCGTCGATGCTGGGGTACGGGTCGGGCAGCAGCAGCACCTCGTCGCTCGCGACTATCCCGACGTTGTACGCCTTGGCCAGGCCCTCGGCCTTCGTCGTCGCCCCGTCCGGCATGAACGTGTAGTCGTACAGCAGGAACAGCGGCACGATCACCGCCGGGCCGCCTGCTCCCTCCCAGACCGGGAACGGATCCTCGGGCGTGATCACGCCAAGGCCACGGCAGAGTTCAACCACGTACTCGTACCGCTCCACGCCGCGCAGCGAAATGGTGTCCCGCTTGTGCGTCCAGAGCTCATGGTTGCCCGGCACCCAGATCACCTTGGCGAACCTCGAGCTAAGCAGCCGCAGCGCCCACTCGATGTCGGCGACGAGCTCGCCCAGGTCACCGGCCACGATCAGCCAGTCACCGGCCGAGCGAGGCACGATCAGCTCGGTGACCAGCGGCCTATTCTGCTCAAAGCCCACGTGCAGGTCACTGACGGCGAGCAAACTCGGTGGGGTTTCACTGCCTTCGGCCACGCTTGCGATCATCGCATAGCACGCGCCTCAGCCGGTCACCCGGAGCGACTTGGCGTTCGAGTAGCCGAACATCAGGTACCCAGCCAGATCCGAGGCAACGGCTCTGTACCGGAAGGTACCCGCCGACTTCCCCTTGATCGTGAAGCTGAACGCGCCGCCGCTCTTCTCATGCGTCGTTGCCACGCTGAACCACTTCCCTGACCGCTCGACCTGCAGCGTCACCACGCGGCCGACCCCTGCCGGGCTGCCCTTGCCCGACCCGACGGTGGACCGGCCAGCCCGGATGGACGACGACTTCAGGCTGAACGTCACCGACTGCGGGCCCAGCACCGGATACCCCCAGGCGGGATCGGTGCCGAGGATCAGGCCGCTGCCGCCGGAGTCGATCGCGGCGCTGATGATCGTGCTCTGGATCCCGTTGCCGAGATCAACTGGCCCGCTCCAGCTTGAGCCGTTCCTGGTGGTGCGCTCGATCACGTGGTAGATCGGGGAGCCGAGCCCGCGGATCGCGAAGACGTGCACCGCGCCGCTCGGGTCCTGGTTAACCGTGAACAGTTCGGGGCCGCCGCCGGACGTCCCTGGCACGTTGTGGGGCGCCCCGAAGCTGTGCCCATTGAATAACCTGACCCTGGCCCACTCCTTGCCGCCTGGCTCCAAGGTCAGCAGCGCGCCGCCCGACAGCGCGGCAATGTCCTCGCCAGCGAACGAGCCGACGCCGTGGTACGAGGCTTGCTGGCCCCGAAGTCGCTGCCCTTGGGCGCGTACTCGACGAACGTGGTGTCGGTCTTGGCTGCCAAGGAACGTAGATCCGGCTAGCACGCCGCCATGGTAGTCACTCAGCCCCGACGCCGATGCCTCGTGCGAATTGGCCGTGGCGGTCTCGCTGGCCGGCACCACGCCCGGCTTGACCTGAATGCTCTGGACCTGCGCGCCATTGCGGTTGTCCCCGCCCATGAACACGATGTCATTGCCCGCGAGCGCGGCAGCGTGACCCCGAGCGTGCCGACTCGCACCGGCGGCCCGAACGTCTTGCCGCCGTCCGTCGATGAGTAAAGCAAGTCATCACCGGGACTGCTGTCGAGATTGTCGCAGCACGTGCCTTGCAGAACAACTATCCTGACTGGCCGAAGCACGAAGACCTGGGGCGTGCCGACATCGAGTCACCGTCAATGAGGATGGAGATCGACCGGCTTCGGGCACGAATGGCCGCCCCGGCTTAGCACGCATACAACCGTTTGGCCCGTAACGCCGCTCTTGATCGCCGTAGGCGACGACTATTGAGCCATTGGGTTCAAGCGCGACGGAGCCAGGCGTAGTCGCCGGCCGATCTTGAAAGGCTTGATCTCGGGCTGCGGGTTGCCTTTCACGCCACCGCCGGCCTGGCCCCGCCCGCCGCGGCCCCGCCGCGGGCCACTCCGATCACGCAGATCAGGCCGATAGACACCCGGATCGCCAGCCAATTCTCATCGTGTCCCGTCCTTGCTAGGCCGCAGCCCGGACTTCGGTCCTCGTGCAGGCTATGTACGCCGGGGCGGCCTGGCGCAATCGCCGGGGGCGAACGTGACCGAACACTCAGGAACCGGCTCACCGCCGGGCGGCACCGGCTGTAGATCCCGGCTGTCAGACCCGGCTGTCAGACCCATGCGAGAGAATGGCGGCGTGCGGGTTGCCGTGGTGCCAGGACCCGGGCAGTCCGGGCTGCTATGTGAACTTAGAGAGGACGGCACGGGCGCCGCGATCCCCGTTCTAACTAATGATCTTGTAACAGCGGTGCGAGAGTACGAGCTGGCAGGCGGCGTGCGATGGGTCTGGGCGTCGGCGGTCAGCCCTGTACCCGAGGCTCCTGCGCGCGGGATCCGGATCGCGCGCTGCCACGATGTGGCGCTCGTGGACGCGCTGCTCGCGCCAGCCGGGAACGCCCGCGAACTCCCGGACCCCGCCAAGCGCGTCGCCGCCCGCGCCTGCGGGCCGCCGATCAGGCTCAGGCGGTCCGGCCCGGGCCGAGAAACAGCAGCAGCGCTGTTCGACCTGGCCGAGACCACCGGGACCACCAGGACGATGGCGGACCTGGCCGTCTCGCTTGACGCGCTGCTCGCCGTGCACCAGACCAGCTCTCCAGGATCGGCGCCGACGAGCATCCGGCCAGGTTCAGGCTGCTCGCCACCGCTGAGTCGGCGGGCGCGCTGATCGCGGCCGAGCTGACCATGGCCGGGCTGCCGTGGCGGGCCGACATCCACGACGAACTGCTCACCGAACTGCTCGGGCGCCGGCCGCCTGCGGGCTTCGCCGCGTCCGCTATCCCGGCAATGCCAGCCAAGCTCACCGACCTCGTCACCCAGATCTCGGCCGCCCTTCACGCCGACCGGCCGCTCAACCCCGATTCGCCCGCCCAGATCCTCCGCGCGCTCGCGGCCGACGGCGTCCGGTTGCCGTCCACCAGGCTCGCCGTCCTGCGCGACGCAGTCCACCCGGCGATCCCGCCCCTTATCGAGTACAAGGAACTGTCGCGGTTGCACTCCGCGTTCGGGTGGTCGTGGCTGGACACGTGGGTCACCGACGGCCGGTTCAGGCCTGAATACCTCGTCGGCGGCGTCGTGTCCGGCCGCTGGGCCTCGCGCGGCGGCGGTGCGCTCCAGATCCCGAGGATGCTGCGCCGGGCCGTGGTGGCCGAACCCGGCTGGGTGCTGGTGGTGGCCGACGCCGCCCAGCTTGAGCCCCGCGTGCTCGCCGCGCTCGCCGGTGACCGCGCGTTCGCGGCAGCGGCAGCCAGCGGCGACCTGTACGAGGAATTGGCGGCCGTGTTCGGCGGCGAGCGCGCCAAAGCCAAGATCGCGCTGCTGTCGGCGATGTACGGCGGCGCGGGCGGCGAGGCGGGCCAGTTGCTCGCGGTGCTGCGGCAGCGGTTCCCGGCGGCGTCCGGCTACGTCGAGGCGGCGGCGCGGGCCGGCGAAGAAGGCCGCGTGGTCAGATCCGTGCTCGGCCGCACCTGCCCGCCGCCGTCAGCGCGGTGGCGCGCGCTCACCGAAGAGGCCGCTGACGAAGGCGGCGAGCGAGACCCTGGCGCGGGTCAGCCTCGCGGGCCCGGGGCCGGTTTACCAGGAACTTCGTGGTTCAGGCGTCCGCCGCCGACTGGGCACTGGTGATGCTGGCCAACCTGCGGGCCGGACTAGCGAAGATCTCAGGTATGAACGGATCGCCCACGGCAACTGCCGACTCTGGGCCAGCGCCGCCGGTGCCTGATCGATACAAGCGCGACCCGCAGCTAGTCTTCTTCCAGCACGACGAGGTCATCGTGCACTGCCCGCAGGAGCTAGCCGACGCCGTCGTAGCCGCGGCCTCTCAGGCGGCCAACGACGCCGCCCGCATGGTCTTTGGCCAGACCCGGGTCGTCTTCCCGCTCACCACCGCCGTCGTGACCTGCTACGGCGACGCGAAGTAACGAGTGCTGACCAGGTTAGAGGCGGCTGCCGATCGGCGCTCCCCTCGTGAGCTGGTGGAATAGGTGCTCGGTGTCGGGGTGCGGCTCGCCGCCGGGCGCGATCTCGGCGATCGCGTCGAGGCAGCCGGTCCAGGCTGCGGTGATGCCGTCGAGGTTGCCTGACTCGTGCTCGGCGCGCATCAGCGCGCGCCACAGCTGCTCGGCGGCCGACTCGGCGGCGAGGCCGGCCCGCGCGGCGCGCGCGGCGCGCGCGCGGATCTCCGGCGGCGAGCTCAAGCTGAGCGAGCAGCTCGGCGGTGTCGACGATCTCGGCCCTGATCGTCTCGATCAGGCCGATGTCGATCCACCAGTGGTAGCAGTCGGCGAATGGCTCGCCTCTGACCATGGCCATTGCGCCGCGCAAGTCCTCACGGCGGCGCTCGGCGCGACCGCGCCTGGCCAAGCGGCAAAGGCGGTCCAGTCCATGCGCAGTTCTGGATGCGGTACGTAGATACCGCTGCCCAGGTGCACGATGTATTCCTGGCCGTCGGCCGCCTGGCCCAGCCGCTTGCGGGTCCTCGTGATCAGCTGCCGCACCGAGTCGGACGGCTTGGGGTGATCGGCGTCGGAGCCGAGGAGCGTGCACAGGCCGGAGTTAGACACGCCTGCGGGCGCATGGAGTGCCAGCGCGAGCAGCAGCTCAGCCTGCTTGGGCAGCAGCGGCTCGACGGCACCCACGATCTCCACCGGGCCAAGCACCTTGACCTGCAAGCTCGGCGCCGCATGGCGCGGCCCCTGGCTGGGGCCGGGGCTTTGGTGGACCGCGTCCTGCGCCACCGGGGACACGGGGGCAGCGGCCAGCCTGATCCACGGCGGCGCGCCGAAGTCGCTGTACGGCTCATCGTCCGCGGCGACATCGTCGGTGTCGGCCGCTGTCGCGAAGACCCCGGCGAGCGCCTCGTATTCGATCGCGGTCAGGGTCTGCGGCCAGACGGTGATCTGATGGTTCGGACCGAGGTAGGCCAGCGTGATCGTAGCGACGATCTCGTCCTCGCGGTCCGGATCTGGCGCCAGCTGGAACACAGCCGGGGCTAGCTTGCCGTCCTCGGTCTGGGTGTCCCCCGCAACGAGCGCCGCGATGCCGCCAGGACCGTCGGCGAGGTCGAGCAGCCGTGACATCTGGCCCGGGGTCGGCCGCAGGCGGCTGACGACCAGCGTCAGGCCCCAGTCCTCGTCGTCGGGATCGGCCATCCTGCGGGTCCTGACATCGGCCGGGCCGCCGTTGGTGATGGCGCTTTCGGTCATGCGGCGGGCAATCACCTGCGCCCGCTGCTCAAGCAGGCTCAGTGCTTGCTCAAGGTCGGCGCAGTGCTCGGCGCGGCCGAGCACGTCCAGTTCGTCGAACCCGGCCAGCACCAGGTCGTACCAGCCGCTCCAGTGGCTAGACGCCAGTTCGGTCGCCGCCGTGACGAGCAGCCGGTCGGCGAGGTCATCCGGGCCGTCGCAGCAGGTGACCCGCATGGCTTCGAGGTCAAGGAGCAGGTAGCCGCCCGCCTGAGTCGCGCCCGCGGTGAACAGCCCGGGCAGCAGGTCGCCGACCTCACCCGGCACCGGTGGCTGCACTGGCGCGGCGCGGTGCCCAGGTGGCCGCCGCCCAGGTTCACCGTCCAGCACATCGCCTGCCGCGCGGGCGCGATCACGAACGGCGCCGGCGGCGGCGCGGCGGCCGGAGCGGAGAGCAGCACGTCCAGGGTGTCCGCGGTGAGGTGGATGCCGACTATGGGCGGCAAGGGCTCACCCGCGACCGCGATCCCCTCGCTCAGGTCTCGGAGTGCCTCGCGCAGCGAACTTGGTGCGTGCTGGTCACCGGCCGCGTGGTCGCTACTGCCGTTGAAGGCCGTATTGCCGTTGTGCGCCGCGCTACTGCCGTTGTGGGGCGCACCGCTGCCGTTGTGGGGCGCGAAGCTTTCGTGATCCGGGTCGGCGGAATAGCCTGCGGGGTTGGCCGCGAAGTCGGGTGACTCGGCCGCCAGCGACCCTGATACCGGAGCAGCGAGACCACCTGATCCCGCGAAGCCGGCGTATTCCCCGAGGTCGGCTTCGTCGTAGCCGTCGGCGTTCTCGTAGCCGTCGTCGTCGTAACCGCCGCTGTAACTGCCTGTGCTGTCGAAACCGTCGGCGTCGCCGGCGACGGCGTCGGCGTCGGCGTCGGCGTCAAAACCGCCGGTGTCGCTGCCGGACCCTGCTCTTTCGAAGCTGATCGGGTCGTCGGGGTCGTCGAAGCCGGCGTCGTCACTAGCACCGGCCGCCCGGCCGAAGAAGGCGTCATCATCGAGATCAGGCTGCGCGCGGAAGAAGTCGTCGTCGCTGTCGTCCTCCGCCGCCCCGGTCCGGTCGAGGGGCCAGCGCGCCGCTGCCGCACGGAGCTTCTGCTCGACGCGGCGCCCGTCCGGATCGGCGGGCAGGGCGATTCGCCGGCCGGGTCGCCGTGACTGGCGCTGCCGATGGCGCATGCGGTCAAGGCTGGCCAGCGCGGCCCCGGCGAGCATGCCGAGCGCGAAGAGCGCCGCCTCCGCGATCTGCTCGTGCCGGTCGGTGCTTCCTGACTGCTCACCTCCGGACCCGGCTGCCTGGGTGCCACCGCCGCCGGCTGACTGAGTTCCGCCGCCTGCCGCACCGGTGCCTCTCGCGCCGCCCGCGCCTCCGGTGTTGCCCGCGCCTCCAGTGTTGCCCGCAGCACCAGTACTTCCTGCGGCACCAGCGGCGCCCGTCCCGCCAGCCGCGCCCGTCCCGCCAGCCGCACCCGTCCCGCCAGCCGCGCCCGTCCCGCCAGCCGACGGATGCGAGTGGCTGAACCGGTGATGCACAGACGGGTGCCCCTCGTGCTGGCCGCTCGCCCCATGACCGCCAGGATCAGCGTGGCCGCCAGGATCAGCGTGGCCGCGACTGTTGTGCACCGGGGTACCCGGGTGGCCGGCCGCGTCGGGCAGGCTCAGGTGCCAGCCAGGCAGGATCAGCGACGGATCGGTGAAGACCTGCCCGCCGCTCATCTCATGGCCCATATTGAGCTGGACAATCTGGGTAAACCGATCGCCCGCGCCCAGATAGTGCTCGGCGATCGTCCACAGGCAATCGCCGGGGCGGACGACGATGACCCGGTCGGAGACCATAGTCCGGCCCGAGGCAGATGATGGTGCTGCGTGCGTGGCAAGGTCATGGCTGGCCACTGGGGTCACCGACTGGACGGTCGCGGCCATGGCCGGCGAGGCGGCCAGCGTCACTGCGGCCGGTGCACTGAACGTCAGCGCGGCGAGTGCGACCAGGCGGCCCGCCATGCCCTGGAAGCCGGCCAGGTGCAGCCTGGGTGCGCGCCGGCCGCGGATGGCAGCCTGAGCCTCGATGAGCACGGCCATGGCAAACGCCAGCCACGCGATCCAGGACACGTCGCGGACCGTGGCGAGGAAGAGGCCGCCATTGTCCCTGTGCGTCAGGGCGAACGTGACCTGGTGCACGGACGGCAGCTGGCGCGGGATCGGCGAACCGCCGAATTTGTAGAGGGCGAGCGGCACCCCGGCGGTCATGGCCACGAGAACGACCAGCCCGATGATGCCACGGCAGAAGGTCCTGATCCGGCAGCCGATCATGAGCCCGGTCCTGTCACTCCGGTCACCAGCGAGGCGACCGCGCTGCCCTGGGCTCTCATCGTGTCGATACCGACCAGCGACAGCACCGTCGTGTGCAGCACGATGGTCACGGTCACGCTGATCTTGTTGCCTGAGCCGCTGACCGTTCCGCTGTAACCCGCGTTGGCGAGATAGGCGCGCGCGGCGGCGCGCGCCTGCGTAAGGTCCACGCTGTACGTTCCCGAGCCGTAGGCGACTGACGTGTTCACCATGCCTGCCCCCGCCCTGGCCGCCTCTTGGGCGACCGCGTCGGCGTTCTCGGTCTGGTCAAGCTTCCTGCCGCCGTCGATGACCAGCCCGGTGAATGCCAGCAGTGCCACCATGAGCACGACCAGCATCAACGTGAGCGAGCCGCTCTCGCGCTCGCCGTTAGCCGGCGACGTGCACTGTGCCAGTCTCATCCGGCCTCGTCGCATCCGGCACCTCCGGTGTAATTACGGCCAGGTCACGTGACCTGAATGGGTCGAGCGGTGAGGTAAATCGCGCGCGGAGCGTGATCGCCCCCGGGATTCCAGGCACGACCAGGTCAGACAGTCGCACCACGCACACCACGAGCGCGTTGACGGGAGCGGCCCGGCCGATCGGGCTGTTAAAAGCGGTGGACAGGCCAGGGAGCGAAACGGTCGGCTGGCACTGGAGCCCGTCGCTACGCAGCGCGGCCTGCGCACTGGACAGCGCATTGGCCTGGGCGACGTTTTCGCTCGGCGCGACCGAGGCCTCCCTGGCGGCCGCGCGGGCGGCGGCATCGACCGCGTCCCGCGCGGTGTTCACCCGGCCGGCCGCGATGACCAAGCCGATCAGCATCAAGATGATCGGGGCGAGCAGGACGAGCTCGAGTGGCGCGTTACCGCGATCTCCGCGCGCAGCATGCCTGGTCATGGCGCGCCTAGTGCCACGAAGCGCTCGACCGGCGCGGTCACGACCTCGTGCACGTTGATCGCCAGGTCAGGCACGAACGTGGGAATGCGGGCGCTCACGGTGATTCTTACCGTGGTCGCCGAACTGCCCTTGGTGCTCGCGGTGATGTCGGTGAGGAATCCTGGCGACGACGATGATGCGAAGTCCATGGCCGCCTGCGCTCCCTGTCCTGGCGGCGGCTGCGCTGTCCTTGCCACGTCAGCGCCATGCCGCGCCGCCGCCAGCACTGTCTCTCTCCCCAGATACCAGATCGATGCCTGGACAATGGTCATGATTCCGATCAGGAAGATCGGGACGATGATCACATAGCTCAGCGTGAACGCCCCGGCCTCCCCTCTCAAGGCCGATCGGCGATTGGTCGAGCGCCGCCGTTTCGGCCAGTTCACTTAACCTTGGCCCCCTCAGTCTTGATCGCCTTCGTAAAGATGATCCCGGCGGCGGCGGTAGCCGCGACGAGCAGTCCGGCGATGATGATCCATTCGAGCGTGAGCGCTCCCGCCTCGCTGCGGAACACACGACGGCCGAACTGATAGGCGCGTGCACCCGCGTAGCGGATTGTCAGCTGAATTGTTTCCATTGAACTCTCCTTACTCCAGTCCGGGTCATGAGAATGTCCGGTAGACGATGGGGAATACGAGCAGCAGCAGGAATCCCGCGCCGAGCAAAGTGATCGGGACGACCATCGTGGTGCTGCGTGAGCCTGCCTTGGCCTTAGTGGCGGCGAGCGCCTCGGCTCGCATGGACTCGGCCCGGCCGGTCAGCGTCTGCAAGATCCGCGCGCCCTTCGTGACCGGCGACCTCGGCGATTTCGGCCAGGTCGGCGAGTTCGTGACGCCGGTCGAATTCAGCCAGATCCGCGAGTCCCTCCCAGGGCGGCCTGCTCGCCTTTCTCGCCGCCGCCAGCGCAGCGGCGATCCGCTCGAAAGCCCAGCCACCGCCGATCTGGGCGGCGGCCTCAAGCGCCTCGGTCGGTGCGGCGCCCGCGCCGCGCTCCAGCATGACGAGATCGAGGTAGCTGGTCAGCGCGTGCCTGAAATCGGTCGCTTCTCGGCCGCGTTCACCCTGACGACCAGGTCAGGGGCGAAGAAAAGCCCGACGCCGAGCCCGACCGACGCGACCACGGGCAGTACGAGCGCTTCGTGGAATCCGGCGAGCAGCAACAGCAACGCCTCGAACGGGATGAACGCAGCGAGCCCGATCAGCCCGAGGTGACCTTGCTGGTCAGCCACTGCTCGCGGTCCTGCCCGAGCAAGGCCAGGTCAGCGGCCGGCACCGGAAGCCAGGGCAGTTCCGAGGCGGCCGGCCGACCGATCCGCAGCGGATACCGGATCGCCGCTGCCCGTTCGATGCCGCCGATCCTGGCCAGCGCGGCGTCCAGCCTGGGCCGCGAAGGCATCATGAACTGGCTCACCGCGATGAAGATGCCGAGCCCGACGAGACGTGCCGGAGATGATGACGAAGAGATTCACCAGCCGCCTCCGATGCCAATCGCCGCGCACCTGGAATGCCTCCGGTTCGTCGAGCCTGACCTGCGCGCTGCCGGATCGAGGAACCTGGCCGGGCACCGGAATCTTGCCAAGCTTGTGCAGCCAGGCGAGCCCGGCCGCGTACAAGGCCGCGACGAGGGCGAGCACCAGCTGACCGGTAAAGGTGCCGTAGGGCGCCGAATAGGACCTTATTGAGAATGGCGAACACGGTGAAGCCGGCGATGAATGCGATGATCCAGCGCAGCGTGGTCCGGTGCTCGGCCCGGCTAGCCTCGATTTCCCGGCGCGCGGCGACGTCACGCGCGAGCAGCTCGGCGAGCGAGCTGAGCACGCCTTGCACGCCGCCGCCCCGTTGCCCGGTCGCGATCAGCAGGGCAGCGACGATCCGGTCACCCGCCGGATCGTCGATCTCGTCGGCGAAGGCCAGCAGCGCGTCTTCCGTGCCGATCCTGGCGGACATCCGCCTGGCCAGCGCGGTCACTGCCGGGGCGATCGCGGCCGGGCGCGGAGCGGGCGCTGACGGCGAGCGCGTCCTCCAGCCCGCGGCTCGCGGTCAGCATGTCGGCGAGCCTGCGAGTCCACTGCTCAAGTCCCTCGAGCGTCGCCGTGCGCTTGCTGGTCCCCTCGCGTCGACGTCAGCCTGGGCACGAAGATCACGCCGAGCACGGTCGCGATCGCGGCGACCGGCCAGCCTGTCAGCAGGAGCATCGCCAGCGCCGACGACGACGGCGATCAGGATCACGCGCCCGTCGGCCCGCTCAGCGCGCCGGAGCGCAGCCCCCGCCTGACCGGCGTGCCCGGCGCGGGCGCGCGGCGGGTCAGCTCGGCGACGAACAGCACCAGGCCGATCACGGCCAGCGCCCCGGCGCCAGCAGCGAGAAGGATCATCGGATCACCGCCAATTGTGACCGGGCTGGACCTGCTGCACCGGCGCTCTGTGCACGTCGAGCAGGCGCGCGTCGAATCCGGCCGCCTCGAGCCTGGCCATCATCGGCGGCGATGGGGTGTGCGCGGGAGCCGCCCGCCCGGCTGGCCCGGTCGGCAGGAAGAGCCTGTTGACCGCCGGCCGCTCGGTGTCGCCTGGCGGCATGACCTCGAGGATCTCCGAGACGTAACGGACCGTGCGCTGTCCGTCGAATCGCTTGCGGACCTGAATGATCAGGTCGACCGCCATGCCGACCAGGATGTGGATCGCGCGCTCGGCGAGCGCCAGCCCGCCGCGCAGGCCCAGGATCAGGATCCGGTCGAACGCCTCGGTCGGCGAGTTGGCGTGCAAGGTGCACATCGAGCCTTCCTGGCCCGAGTTCATCGCTTCGAGCATCGGCATGATCTCGCCGCGCCTGACCTCGCCGACGATGATCCGCTGCGGATTGTGCCGCAGCGCGTGCGCGATCAGGTCGTGCAGCGAGACCGAGCCGGCGCCCTCGGAGTTGGCCTCGCGCGCCTCGAAGGCGATCACGTCCGGATGCTGCTCCTGCTCGTGCAGGTAGAGCTCGTACTCGGACTTTCCAGCGTCGCGATCCGCTCGCTCGGCGGGATCTCGCTCGCCAGCGCGCGCAGCAGGGTCGTCTTCCCGGCGTTGACGCCGCCGGTGACGATCATGTTGCACCGGCTCCTTGACGGCGGCGGCGAGGAACGCGGCTGTCACCTGGTCGAGCGTGCCCAGCTTGATCAGGCCGGGGCAGCGTGACATCCAGCTGGCCGTGCCTGCGCATCGACACGCATGGCCTCGGCGTCACCGACATCGTCGCCGTCATCCGGGCGCCGCCTTCGAGCGCGACGTTGACCAGCGGCGACGCGGCCGAGAAGTCGCGCGCGGTCTGCCCGCCCCTGGTGGCCCAGCTGCGGATCATGGCCACCAGCGCCTCATCGCTGGCGGCGACCGGCGCGGCGGCGACCCGCTCGCCGGTCGCGTACGTCACCCAGACCCGGTCGTAGCCGTTGATGTCGACGTTCTCTACCTCAGGGTCGCGCAGGTAGGTCGCCAGCGGACCGAGACCCGTAACGCTGGTCGTAGACCGCGCCAGCCAGCGCCTCGAGCTCGGCCGGGCTCGGGCACCGGCATGCCGCGGCGGACCTGGTTCTGGGTCCATCCCCGGACGGCGTCCCTGATCAGCGGCATGACCTCGGCCTGAGTGGCCCGGTCGGGCAGCAGGTCGGCGACCATCGTCAGGATCTCAGGCACGCCGGCCAGCAGCCTGGTGTCGGTGAGGCTCTGGAGGTCGGGCCGGTGCTCTGTGATCCGCTGCGGCAGGCGGTCGGCCCTGCCAGGCTGCCGGACCGGCGCCGCGAACGACCAGCTAGTGGGCGCCGGTCAGTTCCTGGGGCGTCTCGAGTGGCTCCGGAGCGGGCGCTGTCTCGCCAGCAGCCTCGGGCCTGACCGGCCTGTACCCGTTGCCGTTGCCGTTGCTATAACCGTTGCCGTTGCCGTTGTTCCCGTTCGCTGGCACCGGAGGCCAGGGCAAGCCCTTCACTCCGCGCTCCCTATCTGGCTGGCGGCGAGTTCGGGCATGACAGCGCCGCGCCCAGCCAGGGCCTGCCCTGTCATCCGGGCGGCCCGCATCAGCGGCCGGCGGTCGAGGCCGGTCCGCTGACCCTGGCCGTCGGACAGCACCCGCGCGGTCTTGGAGTCCTCAGGCAACGTCCCCAGCACCGGCACCTCCAGGGTCCTGGTGATTTCGGCCCGAGGTATGCCCTTGTCGCCGACGAGCAGCAGACCGAGCCGGTCCCTGCCGCCCGCGATCTGCGCCGCCATGTCGATCCTGGGCCTCGCCCTGGCCACCTGGCGCAGCGTCGGCCGCAGCACCATGATGATCGTGGCGGCATCGGCCAGCAGGCTGAGCGGCTGACTCGCCCCGGCGTCAAACCGGCCGCAGTCGGCGAGCACGTCAGCGTCCTGGCTGGCGAGCCCGGCCGAAATGGCGGGCCAGACCGGGGACAGGCCGAGCGCCTGGCGCGGATCACTGATCCCGGCGAGGAACCGGCGCTGCCCGCTTTCGTCGAGCGGCACCAACTGGGTGCTGAGCTCGGCCGCGATCGCGGCCGGGCCTCGCCCGGCCTCGAACGCCACGCCGAGCAGGCCGCGCGGAGCCTGCAGGTGCCCGGCGAACAGCCCGGCCAGGATGTCGCCGCCGCCGGGATCGCACTCGGCCACGATGACTGGCCTGGGCCAGGCCAGCGCGAGCGCGAGCGTCGCCGTAGTGCAGCCGGGCGAGCCGCCCGGCGAGATCAGCGTGCAGATAGCCATCAGGGTGCTCGCTTAGTGATAATCAAGGCGATCTGGCCGGTGGATGCCTGCGCGGCGACCGCGTCGCCGCTCTGCCTGGCCACCAGGATGTCGACGACGTCGTAGCCGTCGGCGTCCGTGGCCAGCCTGACTGCCTCGACGATCCCCGGTACGGGTGAGGGGAGCACCGGCGCCGCGCTCGAGGAGCCCGACTGGCCCTGAGCTCCCGGCGTCGCCTCGACGATCACGCGGTCGCCCGGCTCGATGCCGCTGGCCGGCAGGATCGACGGCTTGATCGGCAACGGGACGAGTACCTGCCCGTGCGCGGGCGGCCGCACGGTGGCGAGCTCGGCGGCGGCGAGCAGCATGCCTGGGTGCAGGGCGGAGCCCGCGATCTGCCCGAGGACCTGGTTCAGCTGCGAGGCGGGAATCGTCTGCACGCCGGTGCTGACAGAGATGCTGGCCGTGCCGATCGCGTTGGCGGTGATCACGCCGCCGGCCGGCACGTCCGCCGTGACGACGATCACGGGAACCCGCAGGTTTGTCGCGGCGTAGACGGCCGCGCTCGCCACGATGCCGAGGCCGATCAGCGCGACGGCGAGCGCGATCATGCCGGGCCGCCGGCGCCGGGGTAGCTTGGCCAGCTGGCCTGACTGCCACTGTCGCGGCCCCGACCCGTTGAGCTCTATTTCAGGGTGGAAAGCGGTGCCGACCTGCGGGCCTGGTCCTGAGCTCATGGTGTGGTCACCAGTGCCTCAGACTGGGCGACCCTGACCCCGAACGCGGTACCGGTGGTATAGCCGGTGGTGATCGTGCCGCCGGCACCGCCCGAGCCGGTCCAGCTGATCGTCCAGGTGACGACCACGGCTGCCTGGTAGGCGTTGCCGGGCTGCCCGGCCGAGGGCTGCCCGTAGGTGTACGAGCACCGGGTGTCCTGGTCGTTTGCCGGCTCACCCCTCGCGAAGGCGGTGCCCGGTCCCGTGCACGAGACGCTGGACAGCCCGCCACCCGGCACGTACGTCATCGTGTTCGGCCTCGCTGTCGCGATCGCGAACACCGGCCCGGCAGTGACCGTGACGCTGGTGTTCTTCCATTCCGAATTCGGCACCCAGAACCACTCGGGCAGGCCGACGAGCCCGTCCTTGCCCATGGGCGGTGCGGTCTTGGCCGCGAGAGTCGGCACGGACAGCTCGCCGATCGCGATCTTCAGCAGCTCGAGCGGGCTGATCGCCGGGGCGCCGGACTTCTTGTTGACCTGGACGAGCTGGCCGCCGATCGAGCTGCCGGCCGCGCCCGGGCAGGTCATGATGTCCCACTGATACCCGGGAGCCGCCGGCCCCGTGCCGGTCCGCTCCAAGATGGCCTCGCTTGCCTTGGTGTAGGTGCACGTGACCTTGGACGTTCCGCCAGATCCCGGGCTGCCGGGCGAGCCGCCGCTGTCGACGCAGATCCAGGTGAAGTCGATCGGGTAGCAGCCGCCGCCCGCTGGCGAAGCCGCCTGCGCGCGAGGTGCTAGCGCTAGGCCTGCGCCAGCGGTGACAACAGCCGCGATAGCGCAGAACGCGCGGGTCAGTACTTGCATGGTTCCACCACCGGGATAGCTCCTGTGACCAGCCACCGCCCGCGGGAAAGGGCAAGCGTCGTGATCAGGTAGTCGTGTGACTGGCCAAGGCCGCCGATGATCTGGCCGGTCCTGCGGTTCTGGAATCCGGTATGGCTCAGGTCGATGCAGTCGTGGACGGCGGCCGTCTTGGGACCGGTCAGCCGCACGCTCTGGATGTGGAACACCGGCGCGCCGAACGCCATCTCGTTCCGCTGCCACAGCACCTGCATTCCGGCAACCAGCTTGGGCACCGAGCCGCCGGGAATGTGCGCGGCGAGCACCGCCTGAGCCGTTGCCGGGTCCCGGGAGTTGATCGCCTGATTGGTCGCCGTCCAATAGCCTTCGTACGCCGTGACGACAAGCTGACGGACGGACGGCGGAGCCGGGGCCGCATTATCAACCGCGTGCGCGGCCGCGCCGGCCGCGGGTTTCTTCGGCAGGGTCACATCGGCCTGGCTGCGCCCGCACGCGGCGACGACGACCATCAGCCCGCACGCTAAGAGCCCTGCTGCCATCCTGCGGCCAGTCAGCCACATGTCCTCGCGCATCCCTGCTCCCTGACCTGCTCCCTGACCTGCCACCTTCCCCCGATCCACGGCCACCTTCCCCGCGATGGGGGACTATAGGGTGACCGGCGTGAACGATGTGTGATCTAGCCATGAACGCGCAGGTAGACAAGGGTTTGCCAACTCTCCGTAACCGTCTTGTTAGTCAGTCGGGAGTAGCGTCCGCCTTCGCGGCGCCCGCGAAGCACTGACTAATTAGCGCCATTTACCAGTGGCGCACCGCGATTGTGTGATTACGATGAGCCTTCTCGTTTTCGGTACGCGTGAGGCTGGGAGCCGATGCGGTTCTGCATTCTTGGTCCGTTAGATATCAAAGACGACCGGGAGAGCCCGGTGCCCATCAGCCGGCGGCTGCACCGCCTGACGCTCTCGCTGCTCCTGCTGAACGCCGGCCAGCCTTGCTCGGTGACCAGTCTCGCGACCGCGCTGTGGGGCGACAGCCCCCCGCTCAGTCCCGAAGTCTCGTTACGCAGTTGCGTCTACGGGATTCGCAAGCTGCTGCCCGACGGGCAGCGCGTGCTCACTCACCCGTCCGGCTACCTGATCCGGGTCAGCGACGGCGAGCTTGACCTGCATACGTTCCGCGAGCTGGTGTCAGGCGGCCGGGAAGCATTCGACCGGGGCGACGTTCTTGACGCCTCGACCCTGCTGACCAAGGCGCTCGAACTATGGCGCGACCCGCCGCTGGCTGACCTGCCCAACGTGCACGAGAAGGATAAACTGCTCGATCAGCACACTGAGGCGCAGGACGCGCTGATGGACGCCAAGCTCGCTCTCGGCCAGCACCGGCAGGTGCTCGCCGAGCTCAGGAGCATCGTGACCGCCGACCCGCTGCGCGAGCACGCGTGGGCGCAGCTGATGACCGCCATGTACCGGTGCGGCTCGCGCGCTGAAGCGCTGGCCGCATTCGGCAGGCTGAGGATGACCCTAGTGACGACGTATGGCATCGAGCCAGGTCCCGAGCTGCAAGACCTGCACCGCCAGGTACTCGCCGACGACCCGGCGCTGAAGCACCTGCCGAAGCGGCTCATGCCCGCCGCCAAGACCACGGCGGGAGCGGGACGCTGGCCGGCCTGCCAGCTGCCTGCCTCAGTAGCCGACTTCACCGGGCGCACGGCGGAGCTGACCGAACTGCTCGGGCGGCTGCCTGGCGATGGAATGGCCGTGACGGTCATCAGCGGCATGCCGGGGGCGGGGAAGACCGAACTTGCCGTGCACGCGGCGCACCTGGCGATGCCGGCCTTCCCTGACGGGCAGCTGTGCGCCTGGCTGAATGACGGCGGGCTGGCGCGTGACCCGCAGGTCGTGCTCGGCGAGCTGCTGCGCGGCCTCGGGGTGCCGGGCGGCGAGATCCCGATGAGCAGGTTCGAGCGGGAGGCGATGTACCGGTCGGTGCTGGCCGGCAGGCGGGTGCTGCTGCTAGCCGACGGCGCGAGCAGCGCGGCCCAGGTCCGCCCGCTGCTGCCGAACACCGCGGGCTCGGCCGTGCTGGTGACCAGCCGCTCCAGGCTCGCCGACATCGACAGCGCCAGGATCGTCGAGCTGGGCGGCATGCTGCCAGCCGACTCGGTGACGACGCTCGGCCGGATCTCGGGCCGCGTCATGGTGGGCGCGAGCGCCGAAGCCGCCCTGGACATCGCCGATGCCTGCGGTTACCTGCCGCTGGCGCTCCGGATCGCCGGGGCGAGGCTGGCCGACGACCCGGATCTGTCCGTGACCGCGCTGGCCGCGCTGCTGGCCAACGAGACCAGGCGGCTCGACGAGCTCAAGCTCGGCGACCAGTCGGTGCGCGCCAGGCTCGCGTCCGCCGCCGAGTCGCTGAGCGAGCCAGTACGGACGGTCTTCGCCTTGCTCGCCGCCGCCGGTCCGCGCGACACGCCTGGCTGGCTGATCGCCTCGCTACTCGACGACCCCGGCGCCAGCGCGGCCGCCCCGGCGCTGGCCAACGCCGGGCTGCTGCAGCGGGTCCATGGCACCCCTACCTCTGAGGGCAGCTCGGGCGCCGCCTACAGGATGCATCCGCTGGTCCGCGCCTACGCCGGCGAGCTGCTGGCGAACGCCAACCCCGGCGTTGTCGGGGCAGCGACCGGCCGCTTGCTGGCATCGGGCTGGCTGGAACTCGCCAACGGCAATGACAACGGCATGCTGAACGGGTTGCGGCGCCGCTGGAAGGTCCGCGCCTAGGCCAGCCGCCCGCCGGGCAGGCACCCGATGTCCCGTGATCAACCCCGCTGCCATGATCACCGGCCTGGTCAGCCTCCTGTGAAACGGGGTTTGCGCTTCTCGGTGAACGCGGCGACGCCCTCGGCGAAGTCGTCTGACTCGGCCATCTCCTGCTGAATCCGCGCCTCGAATTCGAGCTGGGCGTCGATGTGCTCGTAGAGCCACTTGTTGAGCTGGCGCTTGGTGCCCGCATAGGAGCCCGTCGGGCCATCGGCGAGCTTGCTCACCAGCTCATCGGCACCAGCCGCCAGCTCGTCGTCCGGCCACACCTGGTTGATGAGGCCCCAGTGGCACGCCTTGGCCGCGGGCAGCCGCTCGCCGAGCATCGCGAGCTCGGCGGCCCTGGCGAAACCGATCCGGCTCGGCACGAGCAGCGACGAGCCGCCGTCTGGCACCAGCCCGATGTTCACGAAGGCCAGCAGGAAGTACGCGGAATCGGCGGCGAGCACCAGGTCGCAGGCGAGCGCGAGGGAGAGCCCGATGCCAGCCGCCGCGCCGTTCACCGCGGCCACGACGGGCTTAGGCATCTGCCTGATCCCGGTAATGATCGGGTGGTAACGATCGGTCAGCACGGTGTAGACGTCCGGCTTGCCGTTCGGCCCCGGATCGGTCCCGTCCTTGAGATCGGCTCCGCTGGAAAAGGCCCGCCCGGCGCCGGTGATCAGCACGGCCCGCACGTCGCTGTCGGCGGCCAGGGCCTGGACCGCGTCGCGGAGTTCGACGCCGAGCGGCTTGTTCCACGCGTTCATCCGGTCAGGTCGGTTCAGCTCCAGCTTGGCTACGCCGCCGCGCCGGTAGATGTTGACGGTCTCGTAGTCGCTGACCAATTCGTAATCGCTCATGCCGAAAGCCTACGGCGAGCCCGCGCGAGCGGCTTGACATCAGCTATCTCTAACCGTTATCTATAGAGATAACCGTTAGGTAGCGTCGGGTAGGTAGAGCCCGGATAAGTAGCACACAGAAAGGCTGGCCGTGAACCAGGAAGTGGTGCTGGCTCTGCTGGCGAAGGAGCCGTCGTACGGCTACGAGCTGCGCGCTCGGCTGCGCGACGCGCTCGGCCCGCTCGGCGAGGGGATGAACGACGGGCAGATCTACGTGACGCTGGCCAGGCTGGAGAAGGCCGGTCAAGTGCGCTGCGAGCGGGAAGCCGGGCTGCCCGACCGGCCTGAGCGCAAGGTCTACTCGCTGACGGCGACCGGCCAGCAGCGGGTCGCCGGCTGGCTCGCCGAGGTGAGCTGGCCGCGCCCGGACCTCGCTGAGTTCCACCTGAAGCTGGTCGCCGCCGCGGCGGCCGGGCTCGCCGATCCGATCGCCATTGTCGACGGGCAGCGGCGTGAGCTACTGCGCCGGCTTGGTGAGGCGCAGCGGGCGGCGATAACCGAGCCCGCCGGGTCGAGCGCGGCCTTGCTGCTTGAGGGCATCGTGCTCCGGCTCCAGGCGGACCTGCGCTGGCTCGAGGCCTGCGAGCGGAATTGGACCCGATCGAAGCAGTCATCGAGAAAGGGCAGGTCATGACCGGTCTCAGCCAGGAGCCTCTGCTCCGCGCGCACAAGCTGACCAGGCACTACGGCGCCGCCGCCGGCCTGGTCCGCGCTGTCGACGACGTCGATCTCGAGGTCGCCGCGGGCGAGACGCTGGCCGTGATGGGGCCGAGCGGCTGCGGCAAGTCGACGCTGCTGCACCTGCTCGGCGGGCTCGACCGGCCGTCGGCCGGCGAGGTGCACCTGGCCGGCCAGCGCATCGACCAGTTGGGCGAGCGAGCGCTGGCGCGGCTGCGCAGGCGGCGCGTCGGCTTCGTCTTCCAGGCGTTCCACCTCCTGGAGGAACTGACGGCGGCCGAGAACGTGGAACTGCCGGCGCTGCTCGCCGGGTCATCGCCGCGGGCGGCCAGGCGCCGGGCGACAGCATTGCTCGGGCAGGTCGGGCTGGCCGAGCGGGCTGCTTTCCTCCCGTCGGCGCTTTCCGGTGGCCAGCGGCAGCGGATCGCCGTCGCGCGGGCGCTGGTCAACGAGCCCGCGGTGGTGCTGGCCGACGAGCCGACCGGCAACCTGGACAGCGAGGCCACGCTCGACGTGCTGAAGCTGTTCGAAAGCTTGCGCGGCGGTGACCGCGCCATGGTCATCGTGACGCACGACGCGCGGATCGCCGCTACCGCCGACCGGCTGATCACGATGCGCGACGGGGCGTTCGTTGATGAGACCAGGCTCTGCGGCGGCAGCACCGGGCAGCTTGGCGCTCTGCTCGGGCTTGCCTCCGGGCTGGCCGGAGCGGAGGGCTGAGCGATGGGAAAGATTATGCTTCTGGCCCGGCTCGCCGTGCGGGATCTGCGGTACCGGCCGGGGCAGGCCGCGCTGCTGCTGATCGCGATCTGCGCGGCGACCTCGACGCTGACGATCGGGCTGGCGCTTCGCGGCGTGACAAGCCAGCCGTTCGCGCTGACCAGGGCCGCGACGGCGGGTCCCGACGTAGTCGCGATGACGATCCTGCCCAGGCCGAACACCATCGTGCCGCCCGCCAGCCCGGCCAGCCTGGTCGCGCTGGCCCGGGCGCGCGGCGTCACCGGGCACGGAGGGCCGTTCCCGGTGACCTGGGCGATGCTGCGGGCGCCCGGCCGCGCCGACGCGGTGATGGCCGAAGGCCGCGACACCGACACCGGCCGGGCGGACCGGCCGAAGCTGATCCAGGGCACGTGGGCGGGATCAGGGGGCGTGGTGATCGAGCGCGGCTTCGCCGCCGCCCTCGGCTTGCGGACTGGCGACCCGGTGACGCTCAACGGGCGGCGGTTTGAGGTCACGGGGGTGGCGGTCACGACGGCCATCCCGGTGTATCCGCAGGTGTGCTCGTTCGGATGCCTCCTGAACCGGCAGCTGTCCCGTGACAACCCTGGCCTGGTCTGGGTCACCGAGCCGGCGGCGCGAAGCCTCTCTGGCCCCCGCGAGCCTGTCTCCTACGTGATGAATTACACGCTGGCCAACCCAGCCGCTGCCGACACCTTCGCGACCGTGCACGCACCCCTGCGATACGCCGGACCCTACCTGCTGTCCTGGCAGAGCATCGGCGCCCTGGACGGCCTGGCGCTGACCATCGAGCGGCGCGTCCTGCTGGCAGGCGGCGCGATACTCGGCCTGCTGGCGCTGGCGAGCGTCGCCGTCCTGGTGGGCGGCCGGATGGCCGATCAGACGAGGCGCGTCGGACTGCTCAAGGCGGTCGGCGCGACCCCCGGCCTGGTAGCCGCGGTCCTGATTGTCGAGCACCTCGCCGTCGCCCTGGCCGCGGCGGCCGCCGGGCTGGCCATCGGCTGGGCGGTCACGCCGCTGCTCACGAGCATCGGAGCCGGGTTGCTCGGCACCGCTCCGGCCCCGGCCCCGACGCTGCCGGAGGCCGGTCTCGTCGTCGCGGCGGCTGTGATGGTTGCCGTGACGGCCACCTTGGTGCCCGCCATCCGGGCGGCCAGGACCAGCACCGTCCGCGCGCTCGCCGACGCGGCCAGGTCACCGCGCCGCAGCCGGTGGCTGATCGCGCTGTCGGCATACCTGCCCGTGCCCGTGCTGCTCGGGCTCCGGCTGGCCGCTGGCCGGCCGCGCCGGGTGGCGCTCACCGTGCTCAGCACGTTCGTGACGGTCAGCGGGGTCGTGGCCGTGCTCGTCGTGCATGCCTCCGACAACAGCCAGCTTGGCGGAACGTCGGGGGTGAGCAACCCGCAGACCGCCATGCTCAATCAGGTCACGCTGGTCCTGACCGTCATGCTGGTGATCCTGGCCGCCGTCAACGCGATCTTCATCACCTGGGGCACGGTGCTCGATGCCCGGCACTCCTCGGCACTGCAGCGGGCGCTCGGCGCCACGCCCGCACAGGTCACCGCCGGCCTGTCGGCGGCCCAGCTGCTGCCTGCGCTGGCCGGCGCCATCGCGGGCATCCCCGGCGGCGTCGGCCTGTATGACGCCGCGAAGAATGGCGGGCCCACGACAGTGCCGCCGTCCTGGTGGCTCGCTGCGGCGGTACTGGGAGCGCTACTCGTGCTGGCCGCGCTGACCGCCGTGCCCGCTCGCATCGGCGCCCGGCGCCCGCCCGCCGACCTGCTCGGCTCCGAAGCGGCCTGACAGGGTTCGATCCCCAACGGTTCGCAATGCGTGCCCGGCGGCCAGCCTCAGACCTTCGGCGATCAGATATTCACCAACTACGGCAGCTCCACCGTGGTCTTGGATCGTGTCATCCTGCTGCGTCCGCGTGACGAGCGCCTGATCGGCTCGTACGCCGTGCCGGGAGCCCGGGTGATTGGCGCGCCGGGCGGTTGGCCGCCAAAGTACCCCGACATGCCGGCCGGGTGGAGGCACCGCCAGCCCGTACGTGGCTTTCGCCTGGCTCCAGGCAGGACATTCAACATGGTGCTTGGCGTGGTAGCCACCACTCCCGGTCGTGCAATCTCACAGGGCATGCTGGTCTATTACCACGATTCCTCGGGCACGTACGTGGCCAAGAATTACTTTCAGAACATAATTGCGCCGGTGAGCCAGCACCGCTGTAGATCGTGACTCTTCATACTCGGGTCGCCAGTAGCCGCTAGTCGCGATGTCCGAGGCACCCGGCCAGACCGCCAGTGGCAGACTCTTGACCATGACCTATGTGGCGGCAGCAGACAGATACCAGCAAATGCCGTACCGCCGGTGCGGGCGAAGCGGCATCAAACTACCTGAGGTAGTTCTCGGGCTGTGGCAGAACTTCGGCGACGGGACACCGCTCGACACCCAGCGGGCAATGATCCGCCGCGCCTTCGATCTCGGCGTCACGCACTTTGACCTCGCCAACAACTACGGGCCGCCATACGGAGCCGCGGAGATCAACTTCGGCCGGATCTTCGCCGAGGATCTGCGGCCCTACCGCGACGAGCTGATGATCTCCAGCAAGGCCGGGTGGGACATGTGGCCAGGTCCCTACGGCGACTTCGGGTCGCGGAAGTACCTGCTGGCGAGCCTGGACCAGTCGCTGCGCCGGATGGGCCTCGACTACGTCGACATCTTCTACAGTCACCGGGCAGATCCGGAGACACCGCTCGAAGAGACGATGGGCGCGCTCGCGACGGCCGTGCGGTCAGGCAGGGCGCTTTATGCGGGCATCTCCTCGTACTCACCTGAGCGCACCGCCCAGGCGGCCGCGCTGCTGCGGGACCTGGGCGTGCCACTGCTCATCCATCAGCCCTCGTACTCGCTGCTGAACCGCTGGATCGAAGGCGGCCTGCTCGACGTGCTCGAAGCGGAGGGGGCGGGGTGTATCGCGTTCTCCCCGCTGGCACAGGGCATGCTGACGAGCAGGTACCTGGGCGGCATCCCTGAGGGGTCACGGGCGAGTCGGCCAGGGTCGCTGTCACCCGATCTGCTCACGCCGGCCTCTCTGGAGCACGTGCGCAAGCTCGGCGAGATCGCCGCCGCGCGCGGGCAGAGCCTGGCCCAGCTGGCCATTTCGTGGGTGTTGCGTGACCAGCGGGTGACCTCGGCTCTGATCGGCGCGAGCAGTCTGGCCCAGCTCGAAGAGAATCTTGGGGCGGTGCACGGCCCGGAGTTCACCGAAGCCGAACTCGCGGCCATCGACGCCCACGCCGTGGAGGCCGGCATCAACCTCTGGGCGGGCTCATCCGCGGTGAGTTAACGCCAGGTAACGCAAGCGGCGAATCGCGGCGGCTGCACGGGGGGAGACTGGGCTTATGCGCTACCTGAGCAGCGATACGGCAAAGAAGATTTCCAAGATCGGCCTTGGCACCTGGCAGTTCGGCTCCAGTGAGTGGGGCTATGGCAAGGCCTACGCCGACACCGAAGCCACCGCGATCGTCCGCCGCGCGCTTGAGCTGGGCGTCACCCTTTTTGATACAGCCGAGGTGTACGGCTTCGGGCGCAGCGAGCGGATCCTCGGCCGGGCGCTCGGCGACGACCTCGAGTCGATCTTCCTGGCGACCAAGATCCTGCCGGTGATGCCGCTGGCCCCGGTCGTGGAGCAGCGGGGCGTGGCCAGCGCCGAGCGGCTCGGGGCCAGAAAGCTCGACCTGTACCAGGTACACCAGCCCAACCCGGCGGTCAGGGACGGGACGATCATGCGCGGCATGCGGGCGCTGCAGAACGTGGGCCTGGTCGACGAGGTCGGCGTGAGCAACTACTCGCTGCGCCGCTGGCAAGCCGCTGAGAGCGCGCTCGGCCGGCGCGTGCTGTCCAACCAGGTGAAGTACAGCCTGGTCTGCCGGGAGCCGGAGCGCGACCTGGTGCCCTACGCCGCCGCGAACGACCGGATCGTCATGGCGTACAGCCCGCTGGCGCAAGGATTCCTGACCGGGCGCTACCACGAAGGCGACCGGCCGGCGAACAGGGTACGGGCCGGCAACCCGCTTTTCCTGCCGGAAAACCTCGAGCGCGCGATGGGCCTCATCGCGACGCTGCAGGCTATCGCGGACACGCACTCGGCCACCCCGGCGCAGATCGCGCTGGCCTGGGTTATCCATTCCCCGAACGTGGTCGCCATTCCCGGCGCGTCAAGCGTGGCGCAGCTGGAGAGCAATGCCGCCGCCGCCGACATCGAACTCTCCGGCGAGGAATACCAGACCTTGCTGGTCGCCGCGGACCGGTTCAATCCGGTGACGGGGATTACTGCCCGGTCCCGGCTGGCCCGGGCTCGCCTGACCGGGCGGTGATTCGCGGCGGCACCTCGCCATAACGGGTCGCCGCCTCGAAGGCGTGCGCGACGGCGAGCAGCTCCCAGTCACCCCGGCGGCGGCCAGCCAGCTGCAGTCCGACCGGCAGTCCGGCCGGGGTGAAGCCGGCCGGCACGGACATCGCGGGCAGGCCGGTCGCGGAGATCAGGTAGGCCGACCGCATCCAGTCCAGGTACGTCTGCTGGCGCACCCCGTCGATCTCGTGCACCCAGTCGAGCCCGACATCGAAGGCAGGGACCTGAGTCGCCGGGCAGGCGAGCACGTCCACGTGATCGAAGTACCTGGTGACCTTTTCAGCCAATCGGTCGCGGAGCACGGTGGCCCGGCTCAGCTCTGGGAGCGTGAGCTTCAGGCCTTGCTCGGTGTTCCAGACCACGTTGGCGCCCAGTTGCCCGCTGTCTGTGGCGAGTAGCGGCCCGTAGATCGTGGCGAACCTGAATGCCCGCCAGGTCCTGAACACCTCGTCGGCGCCGGACAGGTCGGGCGCGAGGTCCACGACCTCGCAGCCGAGGTCCGCGAGCACCTGCCGGGCCGGGGCAAGCACGGCGCGCACGGCCGGATCGACCGGCAGGCCGAGGTCATCGCTCCACCCGACCCGAAGCCCAACAAGGTCCCTGGTCAGCAAGGCGCGGACCTGCTCGGGGCCGGTCAGCGCCGGGGGCGCGGCGTCGAGCGCGAGCGGCACCCGGGGGTCGGGGCCTGACATGACCGCGAGCAGCAGCGCCACGTCGGCGACCGTCCTGCCCCATCGGCCCGCTGACGCCCATCGTGTCCGTCACGTCGGAACCGGGCCAGGTCGGTACCCGCCCTGGTGACGGCCTCAGCCCGACCACGTTGCAAAAGCTCGCCGGGTTGCGCAGCGAGCCGCCGAGGTCGCTGCCGTCGGCCAGGCAGATCATCCGCGCCGCGAGCGCCGCGGCGGCGCCGCCGCTGCTGCCGCCGGCGCTACGGCCCAGGTCGTAGGGGTTTCGGGTCGCGCCGAACACCTGATTCACGGTGTGTGATCCGGCGCCGAACTCGGGCGTGTTCGTTTTGCCCAGGCTGATCCCGCCCGCCGCCGACATCCGGCTCACGATCAGGGCGTCGCGCTCCGGCACGTAGTCGGCGAAGAGCTTCGAGCCGTAGGTGGTCCTGACGCCGACTGGTCTCCGCGAGGTCCTTGTGCGCCATCGGCAGGCCGTGCAGCAACCCCGTGACCTGTCCCCTGGCCAGCGCGTCGTCGGCCGCGGCCGCCTTGGCCAGTGCCTGGTCGAAGGAGCGCGTCACGATGGCGTTGACCATGGGATCGACCGCGAGCACCCGGTCGATGTGGGCGGTGATCACCTCGCGGGCGGACACCTGCTTAGCGCGCAGCAGTCCGCCCAGCGTGATCGCGTCATTGGAGTGCAAGTCGCTCATGGGTGCTCGCCGTGCTCAGGCCAGGCGGCGTTCGGCGGCCCAGCGGGTGAGCTGGTGGCGAGTCGACAGCTGCAGCTTGCGCAGCACCGAGCTGACGTGACTCTCGACGGTCTTGGCCGAGATGTAGAGCTCCTTGGCGATCTCCTTGTAGGTATAGCCGCGGGCGATCAGCCTGAGTACCTCGCGTTCTCTCGGGGTGAGCTGGTCAAGCTCGGGGTCGAAGGTGGGCGGCGGCTGAGGCCCGGCGGCCTGGGTCGCGAAGGCATCGAGCACGAACCCGGCCAGCCTGGGCGAGAAGACCGCGTCCCCGGCCGCGACCCGCTTGATCGCGTCCACGAGCTCCGCGCCCGAGATCGTCTTGGTGACGTATCCCCTGGCGCCCGACCTGATCACGGCGATCACGTCCTCGGGAGCGTCAGAGGCGGACAGGGCGAGGAACCGCACCTGGGGCAGCGCCGGGGCTAGCTCGCTCACGACGAGCTGCCCGCCGCCTCCTGGCAGGTGGACGTCGAGCAGCACGACGTCGGGCAGGCTCTTGGCGATCCCGTCGATGGCCGGGCCGACATCCTCGGCCTCGCCGATGACCTCGACGTGGTCGCCGAGCTCGGATCGCACCCCTGACCGGAAGAGGCCATGATCATCCACGATGAAAACCCGCGGCCTGGCCGGCGTGCTCATGACGTCGCGCTCGGTTCGCGCCGACCGGATGTGCGGTGCATAGTCAGGGATACCTCCGTGCCCTCGCCGATCACGCTCTTGATGGTCGCCGATCCGCCGCGCCGCGACATCCGCGCCCTGACCGACTCGGCCAGTCCCTTGCGGTCATCGGGTACGGCGTCGGGGTCGAAGCCCTTACCGCGGTCCCTGACGAAGACGGAGACCTCGGCCGGCTCGACCTCGGCGAAGAGGGACACGACCTGCGCGCCTGACCACTTCGCCGCATTGACCGTGGCTTCACGTGCCGCCGCGAGCAGGGCGCCGAGGTCGTCGTCCAGCTCGCAGTCGCCGACAGTGACCGCTTCGATGGCTACCCCGTGCTGCGCCTCCACTTCCTGCTGGATGCGGCGAACGCCGCCGGCCACGGTCGTGACGAGCTCGTCCATCGAGCCGGGGGGCCGGCCGTCGAACAGCCACGAGCGCAGCTCCCGCTCCTGCGCCCTGGCCAGCTGGATCACCTGCTGCGGGCTGTCGGCGCGGCGCTGGATCAGCGCAAGGGTCTGCAGCACCGAGTCGTGCACCCGGGCCGCGATGTCGGCTCGTTCCTCGGCCCTGACCCTGGCCTGCCGCTCGACCAGCAGGTCGCGCATGACCCGCACCCACCAGGGGCCGAGCAGGATCAGGACGGCGCCGATGACGAGCACGGTGCCGGCCAGCGGCCTGAGCAGCTGAGCCGCGTGGTGCGCGGAGCCGAGGGTGGCCAGGCCGCCGACGAGCAGCACGCAGGCGATCACGATCCGCAGGCGCAGCCGGGACTTGCCGCCGGCGCCGCTGACGTCCATCAGCGGCCGGGCCAGCGTCCGCATCGACTCCTGCTCGGCCTCGGTCGCGTTCCGCCAGACCAGGACGAGCCCGGCGACCCCGATGACCACCGGCCAGGACAAGCGGCTCAGCAGGCCGATCCCCAGGATCGAGGCGATGATCAGCACGACGATCAGCATCGATGCGGTGACGGCGGCCAGGGCCAGGCCGCGCAGGTCAGTGATGGCCTTGCTGGCGATGGTGGTGCTTTCGCCTGCCTCGGGGATGAACAGCCACGCGAGCACGTAGGCGGCGAGCCCGAACCCGCTGAGCACGGCGGTGACCCCGAAAGCGACCCTGATCAGGGTGACGTTCAGCCCGGTCCTGGCCGCCAGCCCGGCCGCGACGCCGCCGGCCAGCCTGCCCTCTTGCGCTCGCCGGATCGATCCGTAGCGCGCTGCCCAGTCCTGGTGATCCACGTATCCATCATCGCCCTAGTTGGCTGATGCCGTAATCAGGACAGCCCCTGATCCTCAGGGCCAGGAGTCAGGGTCGAATGGGGGTTCATCCCAATACCCCGAGGCGCTCCGGCCACGCAGGCTAGAGGCATGAACGCAAGCGACACAGCCTCAGCTGCCGACGAGCAGCAGGATCACGCCACGCCACCTCCGGCCGACGAGGCCCCGCAGCAGGCCGACGAGGCCCCGCAGTCGGACGACGAGGCCCCGCAGGACCAGCGGGGCGCCTCTGACTACCGGGGCGATGCGCCGCTCTACCGCCCGTACCAGGGCCGGATGGCCGCCGGCGTCGCCGCTGGCATCGGCCAACTACCTGGGCGTCGACCCGACGATCGTGCGGATCGTGCTTGCCGTGCTGACGGTGGTCGGCGGCGCGGGCATCCCGGTCTACATGGCCGGCTGGCTGCTGATGCCCGACGAGGGCGCGCCGCAGTCCCTGGCCAGCGAATTCATCGGCTCGCTTCAGGGCCGGTCCTACTAACCCGGTCCTGCTCACCAAAAGCCATCCGCTAGGAGGTCACAATCACCATGCCAGCACCCACCAGCCCGCCATGGACTCCCGGGTCAGGCGGACCCGGATCCCGCCGCTTCCGCTACGGCGGCGCGGACTACCGCGCCTCGGACGCCGAGCGCACCGAGGTCGCCGACCGGCTGTCCAAGCACTACCAGGAGGGCCGCCTCGACCAGGCCGAGTTCAACGAGCGGCTCGACCGGGCGATGAACGCCAAGACCCGCGGGGAATTCCACGGCCTGTTCGCCGACCTGCCCGAGCTGGCCGATCCGGCGGCTGAGAACGGCCAGAAGGCCCAGCGGGGCCAGAAGAACCCGGGTGCCTTCGGGCCGGCCGGCCAGCCAGGCGGCTTCCCCGCCAGGTTCGGCCCGCACCCAGGCGGCAGGCCAGTCCTGTCCCAGGTGGTCCTCGTCGCGGGCATCGTCATCGTCACCCTCATCGTCGCGAACATGCTCACCCACGCCTTCGTGCCCTGGGTGCTGTTCGCCCTGCTGGCGTTCGTGCTCCTCCGGCACGACCGCAGCCGCCGCCGCTGGTAACCGCTGGTGGCCGGATCGCAAGATCCGGTCACCGAGCAAACCCGTCCAAGGATGAAAGCAACCACTCCCGCTTGATGCCGTCCCCGCCCTTGTGACCGGTCTGGTCGTCGATCAGCAGCCTCGCATCGGGCCAGGCGGCGGCGAGTTCAGCGGCAGTGCCTGCCGGGCAGCTCAGATCCTGCCTGCCGTGAATCAGCACGCCGGGAATGCCGGCCAGCTTGCCGGCTTCCCTGATGAGCTGGCCCTCCTCCAGCCAGGATCCGTGCACCGAGTAGTGGGCGCAGATCCGCACCATCGCCTCTCGATCCGGTCCCGGCGGTCCGCCGAAACCCGGCTTGGCACCGGGCTCAAGCGACAGCACCGCGTCTTCCCACTCGCTCCACGCCCTGGCGGCTTCGGCCCTGACCTCCGAGTCCCGGCTGTCCATCCGGCCCGCGTAGGCGGCGGGGATGCCGTAATCATCGCCCGCCTCGGGAACGGCTGCCCTGAACCGCTCGAACGCCTCGGGGAAGAAGATGGCCACGCCCCGGTAGAGCCAGTCGTTCTCGCTACGCCGGCTGGTGGTGATCGCGCTCAGCACGATCTCGGTCACGCGTTCGGGATGAGCCTGCGCGTAGGCGAGCCCGAGCGTGGTCCCCCACGAGCCGCCGGATACCAGCCAGCGGTCAATGCCGAGGTGCTCGCGCAGCCGTTCGGCATCGGCGATCAGGTGGCCGGTGGTGTTGACGCTCAGATCGGTGGCCGGATCGCTCGCGCGGGGCGTGCTGCGGCCGCACCCGCGCTGATCAAGCAGCACGACCAGGTACCGCTCCGGGTCAAAGCCGCGCCGCATGTTCGGCGCGCTGCCCTGGCCCGGCCCGCCGTGGAACAGCACGGCAGGCTTGCCCTCGGGGTTGCCGCTGGTCTCCCAGTACATGTGGTTGCCGTCACCGACGTCGAGCAGCCCGTCGGCGAACGGCTCGACGAGGGGATAGAGCTCAGCCACTGGTTCCTCCCTGTGTCAGATCAGACCCTGATGCCGCGGTCGGCGGCCGTCTTCGGCTCGTGCCGCACGTCGCCTGGCTGGCCCATGACCCGGCGCCAGCAGGCGAACTCGAGCAGGATCCCGTCCGGGTCCTGGAAGTAGAACGACCGGACGAAGACGCCAGGATGCAGTTCGCCGCGCGACGCCTTCCGGGCTGTCGTCGTGATCGATGACGGGGCTGACCTTGACGCCCTTGGCCCTGAGCTTGGCGCGGTACCCGAGAAACTGTTCCTCGGGGACGTTGAAGGCGACGTGGTTCATCGAGCCGACAGCACTCGTCCATTCGCCGAAGCCCGGGACGGTCACCGGAGCGGAGATGCCGGGCACCGGGTCAGGCGCGTCGGGGAACCAGAAGAAGGCCAGCGCGTTGCCGCCGCCCAGGTCGAAGAAGAAGTGCTGCCCGGACCCGCCCGGCAGGTCGAGCGTCTTGATCAGCCGCATGCCGAGCACCTTGGTGTAGAACTCGACGGTTCGCTTCATATCCGAGCAGACCAGCGCCAGGTGGTTGACGCCGCCGAAATCGAACTCCTCATTCCGCCAGTCCATGGCCTATGTCTCCTTCGCCTGGTGCGCGTAGATATCCAAACTTAAGCTCAGTTTCAGTTATCGCCAGGGATGTCCTCATGAGCGGAGGCCCGCATGGGCGCGATCAGCAGGGAGTTCGTCGGGCTGCCGTCGCCCGTGACCGGCCGGGCTGGCGCCGGCGGGCATCCATGCCAGGGTGTCTATCACCGCCCGGCCGGGCAACGGCCCGTGACCGCTTTCATCGCCACGCACTACAACGTGGACTTCTCGGAGCACTACCTGGCGTCCTATCTGGCCGAGCGCGGTTACGGCTTCCTCGGGTGGAATACCCGCTTTCGCGGTGCCGAGGCGCACTTCCTGCTCGACCATGCCCTCGCCGAGATCGGCGTCGGGATGCGCTGGCTGCGCGAGGAGGCCGGGGCCGGCACGGTGGTGCTGCTCGGCAACTCGGGCGGCGGCTCGCTCGATGGCCGCGTACCAATCGCAGGCCGTCGAGCCGAACGTGACCCCGGTCGCCGGGATGCGGCCGCTGGCCGCGATCGGGGACCTGCCTGCCGGGGACCTGTTCGTGGCGCTGTCGGCGCATTCGGGGCGGCCGGAGGTGCTGACCGCCTGGCTCGACCCGTCGGTCACCGACGAGACCGATCCGGTGAGCGCCGATCCGGCGCTCGATGCCTTTCAACCCTGAGCAACGGGCCGCCGTACAGCGCGGAGTTCCAGCGGGCGTACCGGGCCGCGCAGCGGGCGCGCAACGAGCGCATCACCGACTGGGCGCTCGTCGCAGCTCGCTTCCATGCAGGGGACGCGGGCGCGGGACCGGCTGTTCGGGGTGCACCGGACCTGGGCCGACCTGCGGATGATCGACCCCGGCATCGAGCCGTCCGACCGCAGGCCGAACTGGTGTTACCTCGGGGAGCCGGTGCAGGCGAACTACGGCGTGTTCGGCATCGGAACGCAAAGCACCCTGCGGAGCTGGCTGTCGATGTGGAGCCTGCGCACCTCGCAGTGCGTCGCCGCGCCGCACCTGGCCCGGGTCACGGTGCCGTCGCTGGTGGTGCACGCCACCGCCGACGCCTGCGTCTACGAGAGCGACGCCCGGGCGCTATTCGATGCGATCGCGGCCGATGACAAGCGGCTGGAGCTGATCAGGGCAGACCACTACCTGCTCGAGCCGTCCGGCGCCCGCACGGAGGCCGCCGACCTGATCGCCGCCTGGGTGGCGGCCCGGACGGGACCGGCCTAGCTGGTTCAGCCGCGCGGCCCGGCCCGCCTGGTCGGCGAAGACGTCAACAGCACTCCTCAGCGTGTTGCCAGTTTGGAAACATGAGTGTATGGCGTGTGCCATGAGTGAGGATGAGCTTGGTGCGCGCATCGCGGCGCTGCGCGAGGCGCGGGGGATGACCGGCGAGGAGCTTGGCGCGGCGCTCGGCCTATCGCGGTCGCAAGTATCGAAGATTGAGCACGGGACGCGCCGGCTGGATGTCAGCGAGGTGAGGATCTCGCCGAGCTCGTGCGGCGGGGACTCGGCCTCGGTCGCGCGCCGGTCGCGGACGTCGCTGAGCTGGCCGAGCGCCACTTCGGGCTCGACGTGCTCGCATGGCCAACCGGCACGGCGGTCAGCGGACTGTGCGCTCACGGCCACGGTGTCGCGATGATGCTGATCAGCACCTCGTTCCCGCGCGGCCACCAGCGATTCACCGCGGCACACGAACTGGCGCACCACCTGCTCGGCGACCCGCGGGAGATCGTGATCGACAGTGACCTGTATGACGGCAGCAACCCGATGGAGAAGCGGGCCAACGCGTTCGCCGCCGCCCTGCTGATGCCTGCCGAAGGGCTGCGCGACGTGATCGCGGGCCGCCCCATCGACGAAACCGTGCTCTCCGAGCTCATGCGCAACTTCGGCGCGAGCTTCTCCGCGCTGCTCTATCGCCTCGCGAGCAGCGGTGTCGGCCTGCTCAGCACCCGGATGCGCGACGCATGGCTGCAGAAGCCCGCGTCCTCAGTGCTCCGCGCCGCGAACGACCCGGCACCCGAGGAGCTGACCATCCCAGATGAGTCAAGGCGTATCCCCGCACGGCTGTGGCGCGCGGCGCAGGCCGGCTACCAGAACGGCCGGGTCGGCATCGGCACCCTCGCCGCCCTGGCCGACGAGGACGCTGAGCAGCTATTCATCCGCCTCGCCGCCAATGACGTGCACCCGCCACTGCCCGCTGACGACGATCTGCATGACCTATGACCAGCCCGGTACCAAGACTGATGATCGACACTTGCTCGATCATCAACCGGAGCAACGGCAGGTCCTCGGCAGACCCTGCCGGGATCAGCGTGCCGAGGTCCATGTATGCCACGCTTGTCCGGTACGGGATCGGCCACCTGCTGGCCGACGGCCTGATGGCGGCGATCTGCGTCGGGGTGGGATCGCTGGTCCGGTCGCAACTGGCCGGGGTCATCGGCGTGTTCGTCTGCCGGCTTCGCGCTACTGATCTCGGTACTTGCGAACCGGACGACGGTCAGGCGCGACATCACCCGAGCACGGTCCTGGCAGCCCGCTTGGATCAGGCGGTTTTCTTGACCTGGCGCAGGCGCTGCGGCTGGGCACGGCGGTGCTTCTTCTGGGTAGCGGCATTGGCCGCGAGCGCGCCGGCTCCCCGCAGCCACGCGATCACCGCGCTCGCCGTCTCGGCCGGGGCCTCAAGTTGCGGCACGTGGCCCACGTCAGAGAGCGCGACCAGCGTCCAGTCGGGATGAGCCTTCACTGCCATCCTCGCGGCCGACACCGGGACCAGTCGGTCCCGCTCGCCGTGAATAATCAGCACAGGACAGCCAACTTCGCGGACGCTCTTGCGGTAAGCCTGACCGCGCAGGAACCCCGCGGTTTCAATCACCGACCGGGCCGCGTGCGCGAAGTCCTTGCCCGTGCCATCCATGGCCGCCCGCTGCCTGGCGACCTCGATGTGCCGGGCAACGATCTCGGGCGGCACCCGCGACGCGTCCGCGCAGCATACGGCGAGCGTGGAGGCCACCATGGACTCCACCGGCAGGAGACGCCGCTGCCTGGCAAGCAGCGGCCCGAGCACCGGCGTCGCCGACAGCGCGAAGACCGCGGTGACCAGCGGGTCGGGCCTGACCGGCTGGAACGGCAGCGCGGGGTCGATCAGGATGAGGCCGGCTACCTTCGCGGGCTCAGCGCTCGCTTCGAGCAGGGCGATCATGCCGCCCATGGAGTTGCCCATCAGCAGTACAGGGCCGTCGGCGACCGACTCGGCGAACCGGTGCAGCAGCGTGGTGTTGGACGTCACGTCGGTGCCTCGGCGGGCTGATTTGGTGAGCCCGTGGCCAGCCAGGTCAGGCGCGAGCAACCGGTACTTGCGGGTCAGCTTCGGTGCGATGGCGCACCAGTTCACCGCCGAGCCGCCGAGTCCGTGCACGGCCACGATCACCGGGCCGTACGCTGGACCGCCGAAGTCAAGATAGTGCACAGGACCGTCGATGTCAGCCCACCGCGAGCGACCGCCGAGCCTGCCCGCAGGCCCGCCAGCGATCCGCTCGACTGTGGTCATGAGCCGCCCGGTGCCATGGCCTGCACTCCGGCGATGAAGAGGTCGACGCCAAACTGGTAGTGAAAGGCCGGGTCATCGCTGCACGTCGTCAGCGGTACCGCCGCCTCTACCAGCCGGGGATATCGCTGCGGCGGCAGCGACGCTAGTTCTACCTGCTTGCGGCGCAGCTGCTCGGCCCGGTCGGCCTCGCTCATGCCGGGGTCGAAGCCGGGCTCGCTCAACACCAGCATCAGCCCGGTCCACAACGCCGACCTGGCGATCTCGCTGGCGTGCAGCGGGTCGAAGCCGGCGCTCCGCAGCACTTCGAGCGTGACCTCGGTCACCTCCCAGTGCGGCTGCCCCAGCTTGTCGCTGCCTAGCAGCAGCGCCGAAGCTGACGAGTGCGCGCGCAGCACGTCGATCAGCGACTCGAGCAAGCCGCGCAGTTGCCTCGCCCACGCGGCCGCAGGGTCGACGTCGCTCCCGATCTCGCCCCAGATCCGGTCGGCCAGTCCTGCGATCAGCTCTTCCTTGTTACGGAAGTGCCAGTACAGCGCCATCGGCGTCACGCTGAGCTCGGTCGCCAGCCGCCTGATGGTCAGCGCCTCGATGCCCTCGGCATCGGCGAGGGCGAGCGCGCGGTCCACCACCGCCGACCGGCTGAGCCTGGTCCGCTCGGTCTCCGCTGTCTTGGTCACAGCTGTCTTGGTCGCTGCCATCGCTTGACAACTATACGTCGTACAGTCCGTGGTGTGTAGTGTACGTCGTATAGGAGAGTTGCATAGGAGCGAGCTGACGGAGCTAGCAATGGCAAGACGGTGGTGGACCCTGGTGGCGGTAGCACTTGCCACCTTCATGACCTACCTCGACAGTTTCTGTACCGCCAGTCGCCGGGGAGACGGCATGTCCCGATCGTAGCCGGGGGTGCCGGGAGTGACTTTTCAGCTTCCTCGTGTCCGGGAGGGTTCTCGTCCTTACCGTGGAGGGTTTCCGGGTTCCTGTAGGAGCGTTGTCGCATGAAGGAGGGTTGTCGTCGTATAGTCCGGTCAACTCTCCTAGATGCGGAAACCCTCCTACAGGAACCCGAGAACCCTCTCGCCGACCAAGGCGGGCCTGGCCACGCACCGGACGGTCGCGGCCGGGATGCTGATCATGGCGACCGGGCTCTACCTGTTCTCCACCCTCGGCGCCGGCGCGACGTTCGCCAGCCTGATGCCCGGTTTCGTGATCTTCGGCCTCGGCGCCGGCCTGATGCAGGTCCCGCTCACTGGCGCGTGAACCGGAGGCTGAGCCGATCGCGCGGCTAGGACCTGCCGGAGTGTTTCTCCACCAGCTTGCCGACCTGCGGGAGCGCGGCTTCCACGTGCCTGGCCGCGCTGGCGCGGACGGACTGGTAGGCCTTGATGATCACTGGGCGCCGGGACTTGGCCGCACGGGTATCGCTTACCGCAAGCAGCGCCTGCGCCACCTCTTCGCCGCGCTTGGCCAGGTAGTCACCGAAGTCAGAGCCGCCTGAGCTGCTGAAGTCCGCCCAGAACGGCTCGAGCGCGTCGACAAGGTCGGGCAGCACATGCCGCACCGTCGTGTGCATATAACCGGAGGCGAAAGCAGCGGCCGTCTTGTAGGCGAGCTTGACCGCTGTGCCCGAGACCCCCGACATCTCCGAGACCTCCTGGTCGATCAGCGCCAGGCAGTCATCGATCACTTTGGGCTTGGCATCTGGCGTGAGCAGGATCTCACGAAGGGTGGCGGCCATGATCCTCTTCGTCACTTGAGTTGTTTGCGCAGGTCATCGCCGCAAGTGAGGCCGACCGCGCCCTATCGCCTGGTTAGTCCTCATCAGGGCTCGCTTAGAGTACAGCGGGCCGGCTGGACCGCGCGGGTCGGACGGCTGGACCGGCAAACTGGGCATCTGACCTCGGCAGGCATACTGAGGGGCGGTGGCCGCGCCCAAAGACGCCGTCGCCCGGACGAGTACGGGGTCGAGGTTACTTTTGTCGGAGCTTGCCACCGCTGCCAGGGATCCGCTGCGCCGCTCGCGCCTGCTCAAAGTGATCAACTCGGTCAAATCGGCCTCGGCCGCCGTCACGGCCGTCTTCTTCGTGAACGGGTTCCTGTTCGCGTCCTGGACGGCGCACATCCCGCATATCAAGGCACTCCTCGGCCTGAACGACGGAGCCCTGGGCTTCGCCCTGCTTGGCACGTCGATCGGCTCGGTCCTGGCCATGGTCGCCGCTGCGAGACTCCTGCCGCGACTTGGCAGCCGTCTCATCGTCAAGATCACGCTCGTCGGCTACTGCGTCGCCGGGCCGTTCCTCGGGCTGGCGAGGTCGGAGGCGGCACTGTTCATCGCGCTGATGGCGTGGGGCGCGTTCCAGGGCACGCTCGACGTGTCGATGAACACCCAGGCCATCGCGGTAGAAGGAAAAGCCGGGCGGGCTCTGATGCCAGGCTTCCACGCCTCGTGGAGCGTCGGCTCGTTCGCCGGCGCGGCGGTCGGCGCGGCCGGGGTGGCCATCGGCCTGTCGCTGAGCAGCCAGTTGCTCATACTCAGCGCGCCCTGCCTGCTGATCGCGGGCTGGATGACGATCAGCATGGTGCCGGACGCGCGCCCCAGACTGGACAAATCGGCGGCGGATCCGCGGGGACCATCGCGTCAGCCGCACCGCCTGGATAGTGATCGGCGTGCTCAGCGCGATCTCCGCCGCCGACTTCCTGTGCGAGGGCGCCACGGCGGACTGGGCGGCGGTCTACCTGCATGGCTCGCGTCGGCGCGGCGCCAGTCATCGCCGCGCTCGGCTTTACCATCTACCAGCTCACCATGGTCGTCGTCCGGCTGAGCGGCAACTGGCTGCTGGCAAGGTTCAGGGCGAGCAAACTGCTGCCGCTCCTCGCCGCGTGCGCGGCCGCGCTGCTCGCGGCCGCGCTCGCGTTCAATCAGGTCGCGCTCATGCTGATCGGGTTCGCCGGTCTCGGCATCGGGCTCGCCATCGTCGTGCCGGTCGTTTTCAGCGCGGCCGGCCGGGTCGCCGGCATCAACCCCGGCACGGCGGTCTCGATCGTGACGTCCTTTGGCTGGCTGGGACTCGTCTGCGGGCCTGTGCTCATCGGCCAGGTCGCCAACGCGACCTCGCTGCGGCTGGCGCTGGTCCTGCTCCCGTCGCTGACCACCCTGATCGCGCTGCTGACGGCGACGAGCCCGGCGCTGCGGTCAGACCGGTGAGAGCTCAGGCGGCACGCGCTCAGCGGACCCGATGACCGCAGGCCGGGCTACCGGCAGAAGCTGGACTCCGCACCTATTAACGGGAAGTGACGCCATAAACCGGCGTCCGAATGAGACGCGACAAGCCAAAGTCAGTGCCAGGTCACGAGCTCACCTGAGTGCCGCCGGTATTGTTGAAATCAGCCAGACCGCAGCGAGGCGATCCGGCGTGCTCACTCACGACGCCGACGTAAACCAACGACAGTTCCGGATACAGGAACCGTGCTGCCTAGTCAGGACACATAAGAGTTATGAGCCAACTCGACACGCACTAATAACCGCGTCTACAACTTCAGCGCCGGGCCAGGCATGCTGCCCGCGCCGGTGCTGCGCCAGGCGGCGGACGAGCTCACCGACTGGCATGGCACCGGCATGAGCGTGATGGAGATGAGCCACCGGGGCAAGGATTTCATCGGCATCGCGCAGGACGCCGAGGCCAGGCTACGGGCGCTGATGGAGATCCCCGACAACTACCAGGTGCTGTTCCTGCAGGGCGGCGCGACCGGGCAGTTCGTCGGCGTCGTGGCAAACCTGTCGACCGCGACCGGCGTCGCCGACTACGTGATCACCGGTCAGTGGGGGCAGAAGGCGTATGCCGAGGCCAGCAAGTACCTGGACCGGATCAACGTCGCCGCGCGCACAGACCCGCACACCTACGTGCCGCCGCAGGACGAGTGGAGCCTGTCCAAGAACGCCGGCTACGTGCACATCACGCTCAACGAGACCGTGAACGGCGTGGTGTTCGACAAGATCCCGGACACCGGCGACGTCCCGCTCGTCGCCGACGTCAGCTCCATCATCTTGAGCGAGCCGATCGACGTGACCAAATTCGGCGCGATCTACGCGGGCGCGCAGAAGAACATCGGCCCGGCCGGGCTCACCGTCGTGATCGTCCGCGACGACCTGCTGGCGCGCACCAGGCCGCGCATGCCGCAGATCTGGGACTGGTACGCGATGGCCAAGGCCGGCTCCATGCTCAATACGCCGCCTACCTATGCCTGGTACATCGCCGGCCTGGTGTTCGCCTGGCTGCAGGAGCAGGGCGGGCGTCGAGGCCATCGCGAAGGTCAACCAGCGCAAAGCGGACAAGCTTTACGGCGCTATCGACGGGTCCGGCCTGTACGGCAACCCGGTCGCGCTGGCCAACCGGTCCAGGATGAACGTGCCATTCACCGTGGCCGAGCCCGAACTCGAGCGCGCGTTCCTCGACGAGGCCGAGAGAGCGCGGGGATGGTGAACCTGGCGGGCACCGCAGCGTAGGCGGCGTCCGGGCAAGCATCTACAACGCGATGCCCGAGGCGGGCGTCGACACCCTCGTCACCTTCATGAAGGAGTTTGAGAATAGGCATGGGTAAGTTCAACGTCAGGACCTATGACGCGATCTCACCTGCCGGACTCGACCGATTCAGTCCCGATTACATCGTCGGGCCCGAGCTGGACCGGCCCGATGCGATCATGCTGAGATCTTTTAACTTGCATAACGAGTTGATCGACGACAGCGTCCTGGCGATCGGGCGGGCCGGCGCCGGGGTCAACAACATTCCGGTCGCCGAGCTAGCGCAGCGCGGAGTCGTGGTGTTCAACGCGCCGGGCGCCAACGCCAATTCGGTGAAGGAACTCGTCGTGGCCGCCCTGCTGCTCGCCGCGCGGAACCTCCCCGCCGCGCTCGCCTACGCCAGGGACCTGCCGCCCGACGACATCAAGAAGGCCACCGAGCGCGGCAAGAAGCGATTCGCCGGACTTGAGCTCACGGGCAGCACCCTCGGCGTGATCGGGCTGGGCGCAATCGGCCACCGGGTCGCCAATACCGCCATTGACCTCGGCATGCGCGTGCTCGGCTACGATCCGGCGCTGTCCGCGCAGCACGAGTCACAGCTTTCGGCCCAGGTGCACCTGGTCAACAGCGTCGACCGGCTGCTGGCCGAGTGCGATTACGTCACGCTGCATGTGCCGCTGCTCGACTCGACCAGAGAGCTGATCAGCGCGGCTCGGCTCGCGCAAATGCCGCCAAGCGCGGTACTGCTCAACTTCGCCCGCGATGAGCTGGTCGACGAGCGCGCGCTGATTGCCGCGCTCGACGCCGGCCAGCTGCGGGGTTACGTGACCGATTTCCCCAACGAGGTGACCTACCGCCACGACAAGGTCATCGTGCTGCCGCATCTGGGCGCGAGCACGAGCAGCGCCGAGGACAACTGCGCCATCATGATCGCCGATGAGCTGCAGGACTTCCTCGAAAATGGCAATATCACGTACTCGGTAAATTTCCCCCCCGTCTCATTGCCGCGCCGCGGCTTCGCCAGGCTTACGCTCGCCCACCTGAACGAGCCAGGCGTGATCGCGCAATTCGCCAAGGTAGTGAGCAGCGCCGGGATCAACATCGTCGAGCTGATCAACGACTGCCGCGGTGACTACGCCTACAGCATCATGGAACTCGACGCCCACGACCTGCCCGGCACCGTCATAGCGCAACTGGAAGGCATGCCGGCCCTGCTCCGACTCCGGATCCTCGGCGAGTCGGCCAGGTAACGGGGGCCGGGCTTCGGGAGGCCGGAACCTTTATCGATGCCTTCATACGTATTACTGTGGAGTGCTCTGGTGCTGGTCGCCTTCGCGACGTGAACGAGCGCGGCGCGGACGCTGAGCCGCCAAGACGGAGGATGTCGATGCCACAATCACGAACTTCGAATCCGGTCCCGGAGCTCGGCTCGTGACCCGAGCAGGCAGGGTAGGTCCACCCAGGCCGGGTATTCGTGGTGAAGCGCGCATCAAGTTCCCCCCGGAGCTGGCCGACGTCATCAGGCCCGAGCTGCCCAGCCTGACCGAGGAGATCATCGCCGAGGTCCGGCGCGCGATCCCGGAGTACGCGCGGCCGATGAACGGGCCGTACGGCCGGGTGCTGCGGATGGGCGTGGGCCAGGCGCTCGCCACGTTCGTCGAGCTGATCACCGATCCCGGCGCGGCGCACGACCACAGGGACGAGGTCTGCCGCAAGCTCGGCGAGTACGAGGCGGTAGAAGGCCGCAGCCTCGATAGCCTCCAGGCCGCCTATCGCATCGGGGCGCAGGTCGCGTGGCGGCGGGCGGTCGCGCTCGGCGCCAGGTACAGCATCTCGTCCACGGTGATGTCGCAGCTAGCCGATGCCGTCTTCGGCTACATCGATGACCTCGCATCGCTGTCCACGGACGGTTACCTGCGCGCGAAGGCGAGATCGACCGCGTCGCAGGATGAATGGCGGCAGCGCATGCTGCGCCTCATACTCGAGCAGCCGTCCGTGCCGCGCCGCGCCATCAGGGACCTGGCTGAACTGGTCGGCTGGACGTTACCTGAGCAGGTCACCATGGTGGCCATCGTGCCGCCGGCGACTGCCGCGATCCAACTGCCAGATGACGCCCTCGCCGATTTCAAGGCCGCCGAGCCGCACCTGCTGATTCCCGGTGAGGTCAATGCCGAGCGGCGGGCCGAGCTCGAGACCGCGCTGGCCGGGCGCCGGGCCGCGATCGGGATCAAGGTGCCGCTCGCCGAGGCGGCCGACTCGCTGCAGTGGGCCAGGCAGGCGCTTGCCCTCAGCCGGGCGGGCTCCATCCCCGCGAGCCCGCTGATCTCCTGCGACGATCACCTGCTGACGCTGTGGCTATCCGAGGGCAGGCTGCTCAGGCAGCTGGCCAGGCAGCAGTTCGCGTCGCTGGCCGGGCTGTCCGAGCGGCAGCAGCGGCGGCTGACCGACACCCTGGGGGTCTGGCTGGAAACTGGCGGCAAGGCAGCCGAGGTGGCCGAGCGGCTCAAGGTGCATCCGCAGACGGTCAGGTACCGCATGCGGATACTCGAGCGGGTGCTCGGCGGGCAGTTGCACGATCCGGACGCGAGGTTCGCTATGGAGGTCGTGCTGCGGGCCAGGCGGCTGCACGACGAGACTGCCCAGGCCAGGGTGCCCGATCCGGTCGACGCCGAAGCCTCGTTACCGGACCAGGGGTGACCCTGGTGGCGCCCCCGGAAATTACTCACGAGCTGATAAAAACGTCCGGCGATGTTGTCGCCTATAACGGAAATTGCCCACGAATGACCAAGTTATATGTGAACTCTAGTAACGTACCGCTGAGCAGGAGTCTAATTTTCCTGGAGCACGCTTGGGCATCGAGGTAACCGTAGAAGGGCTGACGAAGTCCTTCGGCCGCACCGTCGTTTGGCGTGATATCTCGCTTTCGTTGCCCGCTGGTGAGGTTAGCGTCCTTCTCGGCCCGTCAGGCACCGGAAAGACCGTTTTCCTGAAATCACTCATCGGCCTGATCCGGCCGGAAGAAGGCCAGGTCGTTGTCGACGGAGTCGACGTGCTGTCCTGCTCGGAGCGTGAGCTTTACCGGGCGAGGCGCCTTTTCGGGGTGATGTTCCAGGACGGCGCGCTGTTCGGGTCGCTGAACCTGTACGACAACATCGCGTTCCCCCTCCGCGAGCACACCAAGCTGACCGAGGCGGAGATCAGGACCACCGTGCTGACCAAGATGGACATGGTCGGCCTGTCCGGGGACGAGCGCAAGTTCCCCGGCGAGATCTCGGGCGGCATGCGCAAGCGGGCCGGGCTGGCCCGGGCCCTCGTGCTCGATCCCCAGATCATCTTGTGCGACGAGCCGGACTCGGGGCTCGACCCTGTGCGCACGGCCTACCTGTCGCAGTTGCTCATCGACCTCAACGCCGAACTTGACGCCACGATCCTGATCGTCACGCACGATATCCAGATCGCCAGGACCGTTCCCGACAACCTGGGCATGCTGTTCAACACCAACCTGGTCATGTTCGGGCCTCGGGAGATCCTGCTGACCAGCGACGATCCGGTGATTACCCAGTTCGTGAACGGCCGCATCGTCGGGCCGATCGGAATGCATGAGGAGAAGGACCAGAGCGAAGTCGACGGAGAGCGTGAATCCTGGGCGCACAACAAGCCGATCGGCATCGTGCCCCAGCTCAGGCCGAGCCGGGGGCTACCGGAGCGGCAGGCAGTCAGGCGCAGGACCGAGCGAGTGGTCAATCTGCTGCACACGCTGCCTGACCAGGCCCGGGCGGAGATCATCGCCAGCTTCGATCACCATAACGGCCTGGGCCAATCGCGGGAGCCAGCGTGACTGATCTGCTGCCGCAGCCCGTCAGAAGCGGCGCCGCCGCCAGTAAAGGCGCGGGCGCGCTGCGCCAGACCGGGCGGCTGTTCGCGCTCGGTGCCAGCGTGATCGCGCTCACCTTCAGGCGGCCATTCCAGGTTCGCGAGCTGATCGAGCAGTTCTGGTTCATCGCGAGCGTGACCATCCTGCCGTCGGCGCTGGTGGCCATCCCGTTCGGGGCCGTGATCGCGCTCCAGGTCGGCTCGCTGACCAGGCAACTCGGCGCCGAGTCCTTCACCGGCGGCGCGAGCGTGCTCGCCGTCGTGCAGCAGGCCAGCCCGCTGATCGTCGCGCTGCTGATCGCGGGCGCCGGCGGCACTGCGATCTGCGCGGACCTTGGCGCGCGTACCATGCGCGAGGAACTCCAGGCGCTCGAGGCGATGAGCGTGTCACCGGTCCAGCGGCTGATCGTCCCCCGGGTGCTCGCCGCGATGTTCGTGGCCGTGCTGCTCAACGGCCTGGTCTCGGTGGTCGGAGTGCTGGGCGGCTACTTCTTCAACGTGATCGTGCAGCACGGCACCCCTGGTGCCTACCTCGCCAGCTTCTCTAGCCTCGCTCAGGTGCCCGACCTGGTAATCGGCGCGCTCAAGGCGCTGATCTTCGGCTACATCGCCGGCGTCATCGCCGCCTACCGCGGCCTGAACCCCAGGCCAGGCCCCAAGGGCGTCGGCGACGCGGTGAACCAGGCGGTCGTCATCTCCTTCCTGCTGCTCTTCTTTACCAACCTGATCCTGACCGCCATCTACCTGCGGATCGTCCCGCCGAAGGGAGCCTGAGCGGTGAGCACGGCTCCAGGCGAGGCCAGAGCGCGGCTGGACAGGCCGCTGAGCTGGCTGGACAGGTCAGTGGGCTGGCTCGACCTGCTCGGCGACCAGCTCTTCTTCTACCTGCGGGCGCTCGCCTGGACTCCGCGCGTCATCAGGCGTTATCCCAAGGAGATCCTGCGGGTCCTGTCCGAGGTCAGCTTCGGCAGTGGCGCCCTGGTGCTGATCGGCGGCACGGTCGGCGTGATGATCGGCATGACGCTCTTCACCGGCACGGTCGTCGGGCTGCAGGGCTACGCGGCACTCAACCAGATCGGCGCGGCGTCGCTCACCGGATTCGTGTCCGCCTACTTCAACACGCGCGAGATCGCGCCGCTCGTGGCTGGCCTGGCCATGTCGGCCACGGTCGGCGCCGGCTTCACCGCGCAGCTTGGCTCGATGCGCATCCACGACGAGGTCGACGCGCTCGAGGGCATGGGCATACCGTCGCTCCCCTACCTGGTCACCACGAGGATGCTGGCCGGGGTCATCGCCGTCATCCCGCTGTACGCGATCGGGCTGATCAGCTCCTACCTGGCCTCCCGCGAGGTCACCGTGGTGTTCGCCGGCCAGTCGGCCGGCACGTACGACCACTACTTCGGCCTCTTCCTCGTCCCCGTTGACGTGCTCTGGTCGTTCGCCAAGGCGCTGCTGTTCAGCCTGGTCGTGATCATGACGCACTGTTATTACGGCTACCGGGCCAGCGGCGGGCCAGCGGGGGTCGGAGTAGCCGTGGGCAGGGCGGTCCGCACGTCGATCGTCGCGATCACCATCATCGACTTCCTGATGAGCCTGGCGATCTGGGGTGCCACGACGACGGTCCGGGTGGCCGGATGAGCGATGGCAAGACGGGACGCCGGCTTGGCGGGCTGGCGTTCCTGATCGTGCTCGCGCTGCTTGCCTGGCTGTCGCTGGCCATCTACAACAAGCGGTTCACCACCATGGACCTGGTTACCGTGCACACCGACAACGTCGGCAACGAGATGAACCTCGGCGCCGAGGTCATGGTCAAGGGCGTGCAGATCGGCGAGGTCAGGCAGATCAGCAGCAGCGGCAAGGGCGCCAGCCTGCTGCTCGCGATCCAGCCGGGCATCGCCAGGAGCCTGCCGGCGAACGTCGAGGCCGAGATGCTGCCGACAACCCTTTTCGGGGAAAGGTACGTCGACCTGATCTTGCCGGAAAGCCCGGTCACCGCCAGATTGGCCGACGTCCGCCAGATCAGCCAGGCAGACTCGAAGGACGCGATCGAGCTGCAGCGGGTGTTCGACAAGCTGCTGCCGCTGCTCCAGGCCGTGCAGCCGGACCAGCTCTCGGTCGCGCTCACCGCGATCGCGCAGGGGCTGCAGGGCCGGGGCCAGGAATTCGGTCAGAGCCTGGTTGAGCTCAATCAGGTACTCGGCAAGGTTGACCCGCAACTGCCGGCGCTCGACGACGACATCTCCGAACTCGCCGGCTTCGCCAATTCGTTCAGCCAGGCCACTCCGAACCTGCTGGCCGCGCTCCACGACTTCACCGTGACCAGCCAGACGATCGTCGACGAGCGCGAGCAGCTCGCCGGGCTCTACCCGACGGTGCGGACGGCGGCCGCGAACTTCGCGGCGTTCCTGCGCGCCAACAAGGGCAACATCATTCACCTCTCGGCGGGCAGCACCAGCGTGCTGCGGGCACTGGCCAGGTACTCGCCGGAGTTCCCGTGCACGCTGGCGAGCCTGGTCAGGTTCGAGCCGGCCATCGACAAGGCGCTTGGCCAGGGCACGAAGCAGCCGGGCGTGCACGTGGTCGCCCACGTGGTGCCGCCGCGAAGCCCGTACAAGCCGGTTGCCGACGCGCCGAGGTTCACCCGCAACACCGGCCCCCGCTGCGAGTCGGTCACCGCGGCGATGACGAGCGGCGAGACGGTCAGGGAGCTGACCGGGCTCGCGCTCGGCGAGCGGACCGGCTCCGTGCCCGGCTGGTCAGACCTTCTGGTCGGGCCCGTGTTCCGCGGGCACGACGTCGACCTGGGCGGGCTGGGGTGACCCATGCGACGTAAGAGCATCGCCGGCCCGCTGATCAAGTCGATCATCTTCATCGCCGTGACCGCCGTGGCGACCGCGATCCTGGCGATCAGCATCGCGAACATCAGCGTGGCCGCCCAGTCCAGCTACCGCGCAATTTTCACCGATGTGACGGGTTTGACTGTCGGGTCCAGCGTGGACATCGCCGGCGTCCGGGTCGGCCAGGTCACCTCGATCGGGATCTACGGCGAGAACCTGGCGACGGTCGGCTTCACGGTGCAGGCCAGCCGGAGCCTGCCGGGCTCGGTCACCGCGACGATCAAGTACCAGAACCTGGTCGGGCAGCGGTACATCGAGCTGGACCAGGGCACCGGCGCGGTCGGCAAGACCCTGGCCCCCGGCGGCACGATCCCGCTGGCCCGCACTACCCCGGCGCTTGACCTGACCGAGCTGTTCGACGGGTTCCAGCCGCTGTACCAGGCGTTGTCGCCCGGCGATGTCAACAAGCTGACCAGCGCGATCATCGCCGTCTTCCAGGGCGAAGCACCCGACCTGCAGACCCTGGTCGCGACGGTCGGCTCGCTCACGACGACGCTGGCGTCGCGGAGCCGGGTGATCGACGAGGTGATCACCAACCTGAACTCGGTGCTGTCGACGGTCGACGCGCACAACGGGCAGCTGGCAGGGCTGGTGCAGACGCTCAAGGCACTCGTGTCCGGGCTCGCCGCCGACCGGGAGCCGATCGGCGACGCGATCACCGCGATCTCGAACCTGACCAGCGCGACGGCGGGGTTGCTCAAGGTCGGGCGGGCGCCGCTCAAGGACGACATCATCGGCCTCGGGAAACTGGCGTCTCATCTCAACGCCAATTCGACATCGGTGGCAACCTTCCTGACCACGCTGCCGCTCAAACTGGCCGCGGTCGGCAAGCTCGCCTCGTACGGCTCGTGGGTGAACTTCTACCTCTGCTCGGCGACGGTGAACGGCGTGCACAGCTCGCTCGGCGGCCCGGCCACCTCGGGCGTGCACAGCACGGCCGCGAGGTGCTCATGAAACCGGGCATGAAACCACTGCGCGAGCGCAACCCGATCTGGGTCGGCCTGACCGGGCTGGTCATCCTGGCGGTAATCGCGCTGCTGACCTTTTACTCGAGTGACCTGCCGTTCGTGGGCGGCGGCACCACCTACACCGCGTACTTCAGCGAGGCGGCCGGGCTGCAGCCAGGCAACGAGGTCAGGGTCGCGGGCGTCGGCGTCGGCCAGGTGAGCGGAGTGTCGCTGGCTGGCGACAAGGTGGCGGTGACGTTCAGGGTCAAGGGCGCCTGGGTCGGCAGCACGAGCACCGTCGCGATCAAGCTCTGGTCGCTGCTCGGCGGCAAGTACCTCGCGGTCGACCCGAGCGGTCCGTCTCCCCAGCGTCCTGGCACGCCAATTCCGCTGAGCCGCACCACCGCGCCGTTCGACGTGACGCAGGCGCTGACCAGCGTCGGGCAGCGGCTGAGCCAGATCAACACCACCCAGCTTGAAAAGAGCCTGGCCACGCTGGCCACCGCTTTCAAGGGCACTGCGCCGTCCGTGCGGCAGGCACTGACCGGCCTCGCTGACCTATCGGAGTCGATCGGCTCGAAGGACGCCGAGGTCACGAGCCTGTTGCACAGCGCGGCCCAGGTCAGCAAGACGCTGGCGGTGCAGAGCGGCACGTTCCAGTCCCTGGTCAACGACGGCAACCTGCTGCTCGCCGAATTGCAGCAACGGGAGACCGCCATCCACGGACTGCTGGTCGGGACGCAGGAGCTGTCCAGGCAGCTGTCCGGGCTCGTGGCCGACGAGCAGGGCACCCTCGGGCCGACGCTGACCTCGCTCGATAAGGTCACGACCCTGCTCGAGCGCAACCAGGCCGATCTCCGCCAGGCACTGACGCTGGTCGGCCCGTACTACCGCCTGCTGGGGAACGCGCTTGGCACCGGGCCATGGTTCGACACCTACGTGTGCGGGCTCATTCCCAAGTCCTACCTGCCGCCGGGTGCCGGGCCGGCCCGCGGCTGCATGTCACCGAAGACCTGAGGTACCGCGCGATGAGCAAGCCCCTATGAGCAAACACCGATGAGCAAACACAGTGGGGACCACGCCAGGCCGTCGCCCTTCGGGCGCTGGTTCGGCCAGGCTGAGCCGGCACCGGAACCGGTCGAGCCCGGGGCAGACGAGCCAGTGCAGCTCGAATATGCCCGGCCGCGCTGGCCATTCTCAATCAGCACCGGCTGGCGGCTGCCGTCGCCGAACGCTGCCCAGCGCCGCGCGATCGTCGCCGGCGTGGTCGCCGTCGCGCTGGTGCTCATCGCCGGAGGCGTGCTCGCCTACCGGGCCGCGCACCGGTCGATCGGGGTCACCGCCTACTTCAGCCAGTCGATCGGCGTCTATCCGGGCTCGACCGTCCGCGTGCTCGGCGTGATCGTCGGGCGGGTCGACTCGACCCAGCCGCAGGGGACCAGGGTCAAGATCACGATGACGATCGACAGCAAAGTCGCCATCCCGGCGAGCGCCAGGGCAGTCGTCGTCACCAGCGGCGTCGTCTCCGATCGTTATATCCAGTTCACCCCCGCCTATACGGGCGGCCCGAGGCTGGCCGACGGCGCTGTTGTCCCGGTGACCCGTACCGCCGTCCCGCTTGAGGTCGACCAGCTCTACACCAGCCTCAGCAAGTTCTTCAACGCGCTCGGGCCGAATGGCCTGAACAAGACGGGCGCCCTGTCCAGCCTGGTCAAGACCGGGGCCGCCACGCTCAGGGGCAACGGCAAGCGGTTCGCGACGATGATCACGCAATTCAGCGCGCTGAACCGGGAGCTGGGCGGATCGTCGGGGGACTTCTTCGCCACGGTCGCGCACCTCAACGTGTTCAGCTCGGTCCTTGCGAAGGACGACTCGCAGGTGCGGCTGGCCGAGCAGCAACTGGCGACCGTCAGCGGGTTCCTCGCCGGCGACCGGCAGGACCTCGGCGGAGCGCTGAGCGAGCTGGCCACGGCACTGGCGCAGGTGCGCACGTTCATCGCGAGCAACAGGGCGCTGATCAAGTCCAACGTCGGCAAGCTGGCCTCGGTGACCAGGCTGCTGGTCACCGAGCGCGCATCGCTGGCCGAGGCGCTGTCGTCCGCGCCGCTCGCCGTCGACAACCTGCTGAACGCGTACGACTCGGCCAACAAGACGCTGGTGGGGCGCGGCGATCTTAATGAGCTGTCGTTCGGCAAGGCGGCCAAGGTGTTCGCGTCTGACCAGGCGATCATTCCGCCGGACGCCGCGCCGGTCGCGGGAACGGCGCTGACGACATTGCCGCCGCTGCCGCTCCCGGCGGTGGGGACGGTCTACGGCACCCTGGCGGGAGGCGGTCGCTGATGCGAAGGCTCGTGACTGGTGCTGTGGCGTGCTTGACCGCGCTGGTCATCGCGGGCTGCGGCTCGTCTGGGTTCAACGGCATCTACAGCATCACGCTGCCCGGCGGGGCGAACCTCGGCAGCCATCCGTACCAGGTCACCGCCCAGTTCACCAACGCGCTCAACCTGGTACCGCAGTCGGCCGTGAAGGTCAACGACGTCGCCATCGGCCGCGTGGTCTCCATCTCGCTGCCGCGCCGCGGCTGGAAGGCCGATGTGACAATGGAGCTCAACGGCAGCATCGCCCTGCCGGCCAATGCGATCGCTGAGCTGACCCAGTCCAGCTTGCTGGGCGAGGAGTATGTCGCGCTCGCCCCGCCCCCGGGCGCCGCCGGAACAGGCAGGCTAGGTAACGGCGCGGTGATCCCGGTCTACCGGACGACAAGCGACGTCACGGTCGAGGAGGTGCTCGGCGCGCTGTCGCTGCTGCTCAACGGCGGCGGCATCGGGCAGATCCACACGATCACCACCGAGCTGAACGCCACCTTGGACGGCCACGTCACCCAGGTGCATCAGCTCCTCCACCGGCTGACTGAGCTGATCGCGAACCTGAACAGCCGCCGGGGCGACATCGTGACGGCATTGCGCGGTGTCAACCGGCTCGCCGCCTCGCTGGCCAAGCGCGACGGGCAGATCACGTTCGTGCTTGGCAACCTGAAACCTGGCCTGCGGGTGCTGGCGGAGCAGCGCACTCAGCTTGTGGCGCTGCTCAACTCACTGCACGAGCTCTCCGACCAGGCGGTCACGACGATCGCGGCCAGCAAGGCCGACATCGTCGCGGACTTGCGCCTGCTCAAGCCGACGCTCGAAGAGCTAGCCGCCGCCGGGAAGTCACTGCCTCTGGCGCTCCAGGTGCTGCTGACATTTCCTTTCACCGATCGGGTTCTTGGCGACATCAAGGGCGACTACCTGAACGCTTACCTGTCGATCAAGGCCCCGCCAGGCACGACAGTCATCCCGCCGATCAAGCAGCCGAAGGGAACGCCGTAGATGCTGGCACGTTCCATCCGCGTCAAGCTGGTCGCGTTCGCGGTACTCGGCATCCTGGTGCTGGCTTACAGCGCGGTCAGGTACGCGGACCTGGGCCGGTTCATCGGCGCGCGCGGCGCTTATACGGTTTCGGTTCAGCTTGGCGATGCGGGCGGCATCTTTCCCGACGCCGACGTGACCTACCGCGGCGTCTCCGTGGGGCGGGTCTCCTCAGTCGCGCTGACGCCTGCCGGGGTGCGGGCCGTGCTGAGCATCAGTGATTCGGCGCCGCCGATCCCGGCTTCGGTGACCGCGCAGGTTGCCGACCTGTCGCCGGTGGGCGAGCAGTACGTTGACCTGCGCCCGCGTGCGTCGCGGGGGCCGTTCCTGACGGCAGGCAGCGTGATCGCGGAACGGGACACGCAGCTGCCGCCGCCGGTCACTGACCTGCTGAACAGCCTCGACCGGACGGCTGGTTCGCTGCCGCTCGGCGATCTGCGCACGGTGACCAGTCAGCTCGCGCTCGGGTTCAACGGGCAAGTGGGTAACCTGCACACGCTGCTCGATTCGAGCAATGCCTTTTTGCGGTTGGCCGCGGCCAACACTAAGAGTTCTGTCGGCCTGGTCAAGGCGAGCAAGGTCGTGCTCGGAACGCAGGTCGACGAGGCGACCGCGCTCAACGACTTCGCGGCCAGCGCCAACTTGCTCGCTCATCAGCTCGTGGCATCGGACTCGGACCTGCGGCGGCTGATCGGCACCGCGCCGGGGGCGGCCGAGCAGGTAACCGGCTTGCTGGCCGACACCAATCCCGCGCTGGCCGACCTGATCGCGAACCTGCTGACCGCTTCTTCGGTCGGCGGCGCCCGGATCAGCGCGATCGACGAGCTGCTGTCCGGGGTACCGGCCGCGCTGGCCGACGTCTCGTCGACGCTGCGCGGCGGCAACCTGAACGTCAGCCTGGCGCTGACCTTCTTTAACCCGCTCCCCTGCACGCTGGGCTACGGCGGCACGGTCCATCGCAATGGGCTGGACACCTCAGCCGGGCCGCCACTGAACACCAAGGCCAGGTGCCTGTCGGCGGCCAGTTCGGGCATCGACGTGCGCGGCTCGGCCAATGCCCCGCCCGCCGTCGTGCCCCGCGCCGCCCAGCCGGGCCTGGTCGAACTGCTCGGGCTGGGGGGCTGAAGCCATGTCCAGGCGTTCGCGGGTGGTGATTGCTGGCGCGCGGGTGCTGTTCGCTGTCGCCGTGGCGGCGGCCGGCTGGTTCGGCTGGAGCTGGTATTCGGCGGCTCAGGCAGGTGCGCCTGGTCACGCCGGCCCGCTCTGCCGGCCAGCGGCCGGACCGGGTGCTGCAAGCCGCCGAGCAGGCGGTGCTGAACGTGAGCAGCCTGGACTACCATCACATCGCCAGCGGAATCCGGCTGTGGAAGCAGTCATCGACCGGGCCATTCCTGGCCGGGATCGTCGCGGGTCAGGCGCAACTCACCCGCGCCGTGGCGCAGGCCAAGACGGTCACTTCGGCCCGCATCCTTGATGGCGCCCTGACTTCGCTGCGGGCAAGTGCGGGCAGAGCTACCTTTATAGTGGCCGAACAGACGACGGTCACCGCGCCGACCGGCACGCCGAGCGTGACCCAGTACCGGCTCCAAGGGCAGCTCACCAAGACGGCGTCGGGCTGGAAGCTGAGCAGCCTGCATGTGGTACCAACCGGAGCGGCAGCGCCAGGCGCCGGCACCACGCCAGGCGGATAGGCCACCGGAGAGGCCGGAGAGGAATCCATGCCCGCACCCGAGGCATCAGCCACCAGCGCCGACCAGCCCGCGCCTGCCGACGAGGCCGCCCCTGACGGGGCCGCCCCTGACGAGGCCACCGAGGACGTGGCCGCTGAGCAAGCATCCGAAGGGTCGCGGACGCCCTGGCGGCAAGCGGTCACGCTACTGGTCGCGGCCGTCATACTCGCCGGCTTCGCCGCCTGGGCCGCCATGCACGCTCACGACCTGCGGGCCGGGCAAACGGACAGCAATCTGGCGCTGACCGACAAGGCACTGACGAAGCAGGTCACCGCGCAAGTTTCCAGCGCTGTCAGCACCATTTTCTCCTACAGCTACGCCAATCCCGCAGCGACCAGGCAAGCTGCCCAGAAGCTGCTCAGCGGTTCGGCGATCAGTCAGTACAACAACCTTTTCGCCCTGGTGGAGCAGAAGGCTCCCGCCGAGAAACTCGTGCTGAGCACCAAGGTTACCGACGTCGGCATTGAGCTGCTCACGGCTAGCCGGGCCAGGCTCCTCGTCTTCGTCAATCAGCAGGACAAGGCCGGGCTCAGGCCAGGCGGTCTACTCGGGCGCGATGTTCGCCGTGACGGCGATCCGGCACGGCGGCCGCTGGCTGATCGAGAACATCAACACCTTCACCTCAAGCGGTTAGCCGCACGCTGTGGCGGGTTGCCCGGGCCTGCGAGACATCGATGCGACCTGGTGTAACTCCTTGGAGGTGAGGCTGCTCCCGCAGGAGAGTATTCGTGTTCCCGTAGGAGGGTTTCCGCATCTAGGAGAGTTGACCGGACTATACGACGACAACCCTCCTTCATGCGACAACGCTCCTCCAGGAACCCGAAAACCCTCCCCGGTAAGGACGAGAAGCCGGGGAAGGCGGGTCATAGCTGCTCAAACTGACCCAGCCCGGCGCTCACAGGTCAGCCATCCTGCGGGCCAGGCGCCATGGCTCGAAATGGCGGGGTTGAGGTGCCGGATATGCGATACCTGTTCCACAAGTCCGGGTCGGTCAGCTCGCAGGGGCTCCTGCCCTGCCCAGTGTCGAGCAAGCCCACGGCACGGAAGCCGCCTACCAGGTCCGTCAGCGCCTGATTGCTCGCGATCCGCCCGTACCAGTGATACCGGCCGTCGATCGGCTCGAAGTGGCCTCGCAACTCGACCTCCACCTCGAACTCGTCCTGCCCCAGCATGAGCCGCGCCAGCCCCGAGTATCCGTCCTCACCAGCGCCATCGCGCTCCAACTCCATCCGAGCCTCCCCTCCCGCGACCGGTCACGCCTCATCCGCTACCCGAAGGCTCAGCCGGGGCCGGACCACCGGCAGCGGCTTGCCGGGGTCGACCTCGATGCCCGCGTCCCGCAGCACCCCGGTCAGTGCCGCCCAGATCAGCTGGGTGACATAGCCGATGACGTTGGCCCTGCTCATCGACCGCCGTTGCAGCCACCATTCACCGGTCGACTGGACCAGCCCGGCCACCCCGTACGCCCACGGCTCGGCGCCACCTGAGTCGAGCCCGAACAGCCGCAGATAGTCCCCGATCACAGCGGTCAGCGCGTTCGCGATGGACTCCTTATCCGGATGAACGGCAGGCCGCCCGCTCCCGGCCTCCGCAGCCTCCTGCCGTGCGATCAGCCAGTACAAGTTCGGGTGCTCGTCGATGACGGCGAAGTACGCGCCCACGGCGCCGGAGATCCGGTCCAGGACCGGGCCATCGGACTTGATCGCGGGCAGCAGCCTGGCCAGGAGCAGCTCAGATCCTCGCTCGGACAGCGCCGCGACGAGCGCGGACTTGTCGCTGAAGTACCGGTAGAGCACCGGCTTGGACACCCCGGCCTCGGCCGCGACCGCGTCCATCAGCAAGTCGGGTCCGTCCGCGTCGAGCACGCGCGAGCGCGGCGTTGACGAACTGGCGGCGCCGCTGGTCCCTGTGCACCGTCCAGCGGTCCTTGCGGGCGTCGCCAGGCTGATCGGGCTTGACAGCTCCGTCACGGAAGTAGATGCTACCAGAAGTAACAGTTACCGGAAGTCATAGCTAGGCCCAAAGCACCGAGTCCCCGGAGGCACCGCCAGTGACCACGACCGACCGTGAGCGCACCGCCGAGCGCCTTCTCCGCTCTACCGCCGCGAAGGCTTACGACCCTGAGGTCGACATCGACTGGACGGCCCCGTTAGCACCCGACAAGCACTATGTGCTGCCGCATCGCTGCTCTCTTTACGGCACGAGATTTTATGATGAACTCAGCCCGCAGCAGCAGATCGAGCTCGGCAAGCACGAAGTCGTGAGCGTGGCATCAACCGGGATCTTCCTTGAGTCGGTCCTGATGAGGCTGCTGGCGAGGCACGCCTACTGGAGCGATCCGCTGAGCAGGCACGCGCAGTACGCGCTCGCCGAGCTTGGCGAGGAGACCAGGCACACGATCATGTTCGCCAGGATGATCGAGCGCCTGGGAACGCCGTGCTATTCACCGCCAAGGCCGATTCTGCGGATGGGCGGCATCCTCGCCTCGATCGCGCGCGGGCCTTCGCTCTGGGGAGCCATCCTGATCGGCGAGGAAGTCATCGACCGGCTCCAGCGCGAGGTCGCCGACGATCCGTCGATCCAGCCGCTGGTCGCGATGATCAGCCGGATCCACATCGTCGAGGAGTCCCGGCACGTCAGTTTCGCGAGGGCCGAACTGCGCCGCAGCCTCGCCAGGACCCCCAGGTTCGCGTTGCCGTTCCACCGGCTGCTGCTCTCCAGGGTCGCCTTTATCCTTTCCAGGATCCTGATCAGCCCTGAGGTCTACAAGGCCGTCGGCCTCGATCCGCGCCAGGCTCGGCGCGCGGCACTCACGAATCCGCATTACAGGGAGTCACTTCGGTTTGGCGGTGAGAAGCTAGTCGCGTTCCTGTCTGACACGGGGCTCATCGGCCGTCCCGGGCGGCGCCTCTGGCGCCGTGCCTTCCTGATCGGCTGACACGGTAGCTGGCGGACCCGGAATTGGTAAACGGTTCGCGCATGGTCCGGTTGCGGCAGGCCCGCGACTACGACACGATCGCATAGCAGGCATCCGGCGCATCACCTAGTGAAGGCTGCGATGGTGATGGACCTGCATGCGGATGAGCCGATCTGGAACCCACCGCCAGGAACGGGGGCAAGTTGGATGACCGAAGGGAGATCACATTGAGTGAGGGGAACTACGAACGAATGCGTGGCCGGCGAGGCTGGCTCCGCATGCGGAACGTCACGGCCGGGATCGCGAGCGTAGCGGCGGCCACAGCGTTCCTGGCGTCAGCCGGGGCCGCGCAAGCAGTGCCCGGCGCAGCGCCGGTCGGAGCGGCAGGAGTCGTGCCAGCGGGCGCGGCCCGCGTCGGAGTCCTGCCCAGCAGTACGACGGTGAGCATCGACGTGGTACTCCAGCCGAGGGACCCTGCCGCTCTCAGCAAGTTCGCGGCGGGCGTGGCTACCCCTGGCTCGCCCCTGTACCACGACTACATCACGGCGGGCGAGTTCCCCAAGATGTTCGGGCCTACCACGGCGACGATCGACAGCGTGCTCGCGGCGCTCAAGGCGGCCGGGCTGCGTCCGGGGGCGATCAGCGCTGACCACTTGAGCATCCCGGTCACCGCTACGGCAGGCCAGTTGCAAAGCGCCTTCGGCACGACATTGGCCAGTTACCGGATGGCTGGCGGCAAGCTCGGGTTCGCGAACACGAGCGCGCCCAGGCTGCCGGCCGCGATCGCGTCCGGAGTGCAGGCGGTCATCGGCCTTGACAACCTGACCAAGATGCACAATTTCATGGCCAAGCCGAGCCCGGCCCGTAAGCACGTGACCGCGCCGGCAGGCGAGCCGACCGGCGGACCGCAGCCGTGCGCGGCGGCCTCGAATGAGAATGTCTTTGGCGGCCTTACCGCTGACCAGCTGGCATTCGCCTATGACTTCACCGGCCTGTACAAGTCGAATGATTTCGGCAAGGGCGAGACGGTGGGCATTGTCGAATTCGGCGAGCCGAACTCGCTGAAAGATATCGCCAAGTACCAGAGCTGCTTCCACACTCACACCAAGATCAGTTATGACAAGGTCGACAAATTCCGCATGAACGGCTTCGGCGAAGGCGAAGCCGCGCTCGACATCGAGACCGTTCTCGGCCTCGCCCCGCGTGCGAACATCATCGTCTACCAAGCCCCCAACACGGGCAAAGGCGTCTTCGACGATTACCGGACCATGGTGGACCAGGACCGGGTGCGGGTCATCTCCGTGTCCTATGGCCTCTGCGAGCACTTCCAGGACGCGAGGTCGGCCACGCGCGACCACGCTGCTCTATGAGCAGGCAGCAGTGCAGGGCCAGACCATCGTCGCTTCCTCTGGCGACTCGGGCTCGGAGGCGTGCTTCCCGGCCCGTGGCACCGGCGGAATCCTCTGAGCGCCAACTTCCCCGCCAGCGACCCGCTGGTGCTCGGCGTAGGCGGCACCAGGATCACGAACCTGGTCGAGCGGCCAGGTGAAGTGGTGTGGAACGACCGCAACGGCCAGCACGGCGCTGGCGGTGGCGGCAAGTCGAAGCTGTTCTCGATGCCGGGATTCCAGACCTCGTTCCTGCACGTCAAGAAGGGCGTGCGCGAGGTGCCCGACGTCGCGGCCGACGCCGATCCCGAGACCGGCTTCGTCGTCTTCTACCACAACCAGTGGGCGGTGATCGGCGGCACGAGCGCCGCTGCCCCGCTGTGGGCCTCGCTGATGGCGCTGACCGACTCCAAGTGCCCGGCCTCGCCCATGGGCTGGGTCAACCCGCTGGTGTACTTCACGGCTTCGCCGAAGGTGAAGGCTGTCGTCCTCAATGACATCGCACCGCAGAACGGTTTCCTCAACAACAACGACTACACCGGCAAGGGCCATGGCAACTACCCGGTGAAGAAGGGCTACGACATGGCGACCGGTCTCGGTTCGCCAGTGGAGCCACGCTCGCCGCAGAGTTGTGCCATTTCGGCGCCGAACCGCAGGGTTACTGGATGGCGTCGTCGAGCGGGCAGGTCTTCGCCTTCCACGCGCCGTTCCACGGCTCGCTGGGCGGCAAGCACCTCGCCTCAAAGGTGGTCGCCATCGCCGGCGATCCGCACACCGGCGGCTACTACCTCGTAACGGCAAAGGGCGAGGTGTCCGCGTTCGGCGCCCCGTTCCACGGCTCCGTGAAGCACCCGAAGGGGACCGTGTGTCGGCATGGCGGTCGACAAGACCGGCACCGGTTACTGGGTGGTCACGTCCTCTGGCCACGTGTACGCGTTCAACGCGGCGTTCCACGGCTCGGCGCACGGCTCGCACATCACGGGCATCGCGCTCGACCGGCAGACGGGCGGGTACTGGGTCGTCAACTCCGGCGGCCGGGTCTTCGCATTGGACGCTGGCCGCTACAAGGGCAAGAAGCTGTCCGGCATCACCAGCATCGCCGGTGACCCCAAGAAGCAGGCGTACTGGCTCGTCAACTCCAAGGGCCACGTGTTCGGCTTCAACGTCGGCGCTGATGGCTCCATGCCGACGAACGTCGGCAAGGTCATCGGCATCGCCGGTGACGGGGTGTTCGGCGGCTACTGGCTGGCCACGGCCACCGGGCACGTAGGCGCGTTCAACGCGGACTGGAAAGGTGACCACGCGGGCGCCAAGACCAAGATCGTCGGGATCGCCAGCTCAAGCTGACGTCCCCTGATCGCGGGAGCGAGCCGCGTCACCGTTACTGTGGCGCGGCTCGTTCTTTGTCACTTCATCGGGAAGGACTCCCGCCAGCCGGGGCCGTAGTAGCGGCGCGGCACCGGTATCTCGCTCGGCACGTGCAGGTCATGCCGGGCGAGGAGATCCGCCAGCCACTCCGGGTCGGCCAGGATCTGCTCGTAGATCCAGGAGTAAACCCGGTGCTGGCGCAACTCGGCCTCGGCATCGGCCCGGCCGAGGATCTCGCTCAGGCTGAGGTACTCGAGCCCGCATACGGTGACGTGCAGCCAGGTGGACTGAGCGTCGTGGCCGCCGGTCGGCAGCAGCGGCGGGTCAGGCCAGCGCTGGCTCGCCTCCGTGGTGGCGGCGTCCACCCCCGGGCCTTGCAGCCAGTGCATCTGCTCGTGCTGGAAAGTGGTCATGGCGAGCGCGGGCCGCTGCGTCAGCAAACGCGGGTTGAGGGTCAGCGGATGGCTGACGCCGCCCCGGATGTCGTCATCGACCGTGACCAGATCGGTGAACATCCAGCGGCGCAGATCGTGCTCCGCGAGCACGGCCAGCAATGCCTCGGCGCCCGCCTTCTCGCTGTCCGAGCCGTGCACCGTCCTGACATCGACCCCGGTCGCGGGCAGCCCGGCCGGCGGCCATCCGGACGCGCCCGCTCCAGCGTCAGCCCGCGGGTCCGAGCAGCGCGGGCAGCGCGGCAGGTGCGGCAGGTAGCCGGCATCCCACCGCTGCTCGATCGGAGTAAGGCCATCGGCCGCCCGCCCGCACAGGGCACTGCCCGCGGCGTCGAGGCCGTGCAGGACAACCCTGCCGGTCGTCAGCGGGAACTCCTCGCCCTGAAATAGCTCAGTGATCGTCTGCAAGTCGACGATCTCCTCGGCGGTCCCTATCGCGCCAGGCCGCGCGTCAGCTGATTCGCTCATGACCAATGGAATATCCAGGATGAACGATATGCGCAAATCAGCCGGTGACGCCTCTAGGCGGGCGATGCCGCCGGCTAGCCCTACCATGACCTCATGCCCCCAGCCCGGTCGCCTGCCGCCCGACCGCCGATCACCAGCACGGCGAATCCCCGGGTCAAGCAACTAGTCGCGCTGCGTCGCCGGCGGGTGCGGGACGACGCGATGGTCACCTTGGTCGAGGGCTATGAAGAACTCGACCTCGCGCTGTCGGCTGGGGTAAGGCCGCAGGCGCTGTATTACAGCCCGGACCTCGCCGACCGCGCGCAAGAGTCAATGATCGAGCGGGTAGCCAGGGCTGACGGCGAGATCGTCCAGGTCAGCCAGGATGTGTTCAGGAAGATCGCGTACCGCGAGTCGCCGGACGGCTGGCTGGCCGTCGTGCCGGCCGTGCGGGCCGACCTCGGCCGCCTCGACGTCGGCGCCAATCCCCTGATCGTGATCTGCCAGGGGGTCGAAAAGCCGGGCAATCTCGGCGCCATCTTGCGCACCGCCGACGCCGCCGGAGTCGCCGCCGTCATCGCCACCGACCCGGTGACCGACTGGGGAAACCCGAACGTCATCCGGGCCAGCAAGGGCACCGTGTTCTCCGTGCCGGTAGCGTCGGGCGACTCCGGCGAGGTGCTGGCCTGGCTGGATGAGCGCGAGATACCAGTCGTGGCGATGACTCCGGGCGCCGAGCTGCTACTTGCCGACGCCGACCTCACCGGATCCAGGGCGATCGCCGTTGGCTCGGAAAAATACGGCCTGCCGGATGAATGGCTGGGACGCGCCGCCATCAAGCTGCGCATCCCGATGTTCGGCCGCGCCGACTCACTGAACGTGGCGACCGCAGCGGCCATCGTCTGCTACGAGGCGGTACGGCAGCGGCTCAGAACACCTTGAGCGACCCGAGCATGGCGGCGGTCAGGCCGCCGTTCCCTTCGATGACCGCGTCATCCCAGCTGGCACGCTGAGTGACCGCCCGGACCAAGGACGGACCGTCCCAGGTCACCCGGCCGAGCGGCTGGCCAGACCCGACGATGAAGGTCCGCCCGCCCGGCCCGGTGACCACGAACTCGACCGATCCGCCAAACTTGCTCAGTGCCTCGGCGCTCTGCTGCGGAAGCGCTGCCTGCACCCAGTCGAGCGTGGGCAGCATGCGCCGGTCGTCAGAAGGCGGCAGCGGCCCGGCTAGCGGCCCGCGCGGCTCGAAGAGGTCCATCCTGATGTGGACGTAGTGATCGAAGCTGTACGCGGTCGGCATGACAGCGGCCTTGTAGGTACCGAGGTCTCCGAGTTTCAATTCGAACTCCTGGCCGTCCAGGCCGGCGAGCCTCGGCAGTGCGTCCGCGCTCACCGACTCATATTCGGCGAGGACCTCAGCCGGACTCATCGAGCGGCGCTGCTGTACGTAGAAGTCCTGAGTTTCTTCGGTGCCCGCCCCGGGGTTATCGGGCAGCTTGGTCCTGTCGACGACCAGCCAGAAAAGCGCGGCCATATGAGAGACGACATCCTGAACGCTCCAGCCGCTGCAGCCGCTCGGCCGGAGCCAGTCAGATTCGCTGAGGCCCGCGCAGATCTTGAGCAGTTCGGCCCTGTCAGCCTCAAGCGAGTCCGTTGCCTTGCTCATTAGTCACCGTTCCGTGCTGGGGGTGTAAGTCTCCTCCGCGAAGCTTAAAACGACCGCCCGACCACGGTCCAGGCGCGGGCCACGAGCCCGCGCAGCAGGGGCTGTCATCGTCGGGGGCGGACGCCGATCCTGCTCGCACCGCTGTGCCCTTGGTGTCGTTCAGCCAGCACCAACGGCACAGCGGTGCGCTGAATGTCGCGACTTCTGAAGCCATTACCTGGGACGAGGCGGTACGGCAGTGCCTGGCTGGAGCCAGCGCACGGCATTAGAGTGTGGATATGGCTGGTAAACATCGCTTCAGAGGCTTCAGAGATTACGATCTGATGAGCCCGGTCATCGTAGCTGCTGGGTTCGCCCTCTCCTACGGGCTGACGCGCTCAAACGCGCAGGCGAGGGACGCTACCCTTGTCCAAGCTGCGGTTCTGCCTCTGCTCGCCTTGACCGGCGCATGGGGGATCTACCGGGCTCGCACGCCTGCGGTAATCCGGCTGGCCTTTGTGCTTGACCAGTTAGGCCTGATGCTCTGCCTGGTACTCGGGCTGATCTTCACCATTGGCCGGAGTCAAGGCTGGCTCAGCGGCACTGCCGAGGACACCATTATCGCGATAGACGCATCGCTGATGCTCGTGGTGCTCGCCTACTGGCTCGGCGGCAAGCGGCGCCTCATCCTGGCACTAGAAGCCAGGCGCGATGACAGCGCCGGGCTAGGACCCGATGCCGCTTAGGCCTAACGGGGTCAGAAGACCTCCAGTTCGCCCGCACCCAGCCTAGGGTCGGAGGCCGTCGTTCATCGGAAGCTACCGGACCGGCCCGGCTAGCTATCGAAATCAGGCGCGCCGACGCCAGCCGCCTGGGACCCGCGCCGCTTAAGCTGAAGCGGCGCGAGCAGTCTCCCTAAGCACGGTCCAGACGCGGGCCACGAGCCCGACGAGCACGACAAGGGTTACGCCGACGGCCACCCAGGTCCACGCCTTCGCGAAGTCGGAGATGCCTCCGATCGCGGTCACCTGGCCGGTGCTGAAGCCGCAGGCCGCGTACATCCCGACCGGGAAGACCGTCGCCCAGCGGCGCACGTCATAGCCAACCCTCGGCCTGATCACCTCGCTGGCAGCCAGAACGAGCAGCCAGGCCATTGCGGCGCTCCAGAGCGCCAGGGTCGTCGCGGCCAGCGCATCATGCCAGCCGCGCACTACTCCGAGCGCGGTCGCGCTCACGGTGATCTTGCCTGCCGCTAGAGTTCCGATCGCCAGCGCTCCGCCCGCGACCCAATGATCGCCCAGCGCCGCCCCGACGGCCCGCAACTCGAATCGCGCGGCTACAACCCCGTACAGGACCAGACCGGCCAGCCAGGCCGCCGAGGCGATCCCCAGCAGCCAGGAAGCCCGGTAGCTCGCGGCGAGATCCGCGCTCAGCACCGCCACCCCCTGGACGGCGACGCTGGCCAGGAAAGCGGTCCCGCTCGCGGGCGTCTCCAGGCTCGCCAGCACGGGAAGCAAGAGCCACGCGAGGCCTGCCGCGGCCAGCCCGAGCAGCGACGCGGCGAGCAGATCGTCACCCGCTGCCGCGAACCTCGCCCCGAGCACGACGGTGGCGGCCACGCTACCGAGGATGGCCGGAGACCGGCGTTCGCTTACCGCATGGCCCGGCAGGCACGCCAGGCGCAGGACGAGCACCAGCCATACCGCGACGGCGAACCACAGCAGCGCGCCGGAGAGCGCGGGCTGCCGGTCCGCGAGCAGATCGGCAGACACGATGCCGCAGCCCATCACCACGGCCCAGGTCCCCGCCGGGATCTGCTCAAGCAGCTTCCGCGGACCCCGCCCGGTTTCAGGCATTGACCACTTTCCTGTCGCGAACATCCCTGTTGAACCGGCCGAGAGCAGTCGTCGCCGTCCGCCCGGCACCCCCATCAATGATCCCGTTGGCTTATTGGGTTCAGGTGGCGGGGTTAGCAGTGCAGGGGTGATGTGGCCGGGCCATCCGAGCTGGCCGGCGCTAGTCTCCGTAATCATGGCCTGGGGCGTGATCACGGAGGTCCAGGCGGGTCGGGGCGGGTGTGATGTTCCGTGGTCACGCTCGCGATGGTGATCACGGAAACTAGCACCGGGCCGGCCGTGGCGGGCAAGCACCCCGCCCGGCACAGACCGCACCACCCGCCTCCGGCACCTCACACTCGGGTGCTGCCGTGCGGCCCGCTGAGGCCATTCACGCATCAGGGTCATCCACGCGGCGTGGGTGGCGGCAGCGACGCGCGGCGGGGGCAGTCGCGCCAGCCCGGGCGGCGCGCCCGGGAAATGGCAGGAGGGGCCAGCCGCTGGCGGCTGGCCCCTCCTTAGGTAATGCGGTTACTTGATCGTGTAGGAGTACGGGAGGCCGATGAGCTCATCGGCACCCTGCTGGCCGAACGGCGGCACATTGGTCAGGAAATCGTCGATGTACAGCGTGCCGTTGACGACGTTGCCCGACGCTCCGGAGGGAGTGATCGTGACGTTGACCGTCGCCGACTGGCCTGGGTTGATGACGACCGGGGAGAACGTGGTCGCCGGGTCAGTGGCGGCCAGTTCGAGGTCACCGGTGTCGGACTTCACGGCCGAGTCGAACGCCTTGGCCGTGGCGCTCATCGACATGCTTACCGTACCGGCCGGGGCACCGCTCGGGTACGGCCCGACCTCACTTGGCGTAGCGAACCAGAAGCCATTGTTGAGGCTGCCGGCCGGAACGGTGTACGAGCCACTCGCGCTCGTGCCGATGCTGCTGCTGACAGGTCGGGGTCGCCCTGGTTGGGGCCGTAGTCGAACTCGACCGGCAGGCTGGCTGTCGCCGAAACCGACACGCTGGTCGCCTCCGTCGGCATGAACCAGGCCGGTGAGCCGACGACCAGTGGCAGTGCGAGCCCGCTGGCCTGGCTGAACGGCGCCAGGCTCAGGGTCGTGGACGAGTTCAGCCTCGGGTCGATGAAGAAGTCCTCGGCCTGGACGCCCGTGTTGGTGATGGTGACGGGGACGGTCACCGGCGTGCCGGCGGCCAGCTTGGTGCTCGTCTTGGTCGGCAGGGCCTTGGCGCTGACCTTGACGGCGTTGAAGGCGACATTCCCGTGGAACGGCTGGGAGATCTCGTCACCGACGACTGGCTCGGCGAAGTCGACGATCAGCGTCCAGGTGCCCTTGATCGGGTTGGCCGCGTACGCGGTCAGCCCGGTGCCCTGGGTGCCGTTGATCGAGTTCTGGCCGTAACCGGCGAGGTTGCCGTTCGGGTCGATCAGGTACGCCCCGACCGGGTCGTTGGCGTCGTTGGTCAGATTGACGTTCGCCGTGATGTCGGCTTCGTTGTGCTTGACCTGGAACTCGTAGTAGTTCTCCTGGCCTTCGCCGTTCGGTCGGCCATTGCCGCCGTTCAGCGTGCCGCTGAAGGCGCCGCCATGCCTGGGGTCGATCATGGTCCTGATGGTGATCGGCAGGGTGCTCACGCCAGCGGTGGACGAGTCGAACACGACCGAGCCGGAGACGTCACCAGCGGCGTTCGCAGCCCGCTCGTGGACGTGGAGCTGGCGGGTCGCGCCAGGCGCCAGCCTGACGGTCGCCGGCGAGACCGATCCGAACGACGTGTAGTTCTCGGTGGCGATCCGCCACGGCACGACGCCGTTGGCGCCGTTGTCAGCCTTGATGATGCCGAAGATCACGCCGGTCCACGTGCCACCTGCCGGGTGCAGCGACATCGACGTTGCCGAAGTTGCCGACGCCCTGCGGCAGCGAGTGCGCGGCGAGCTGACCGGTCGGCGTGATCAGGATCATCCTGACGCGCTGGTTGTTACCCTTGGCCGGGTTGCCCGGGTAAGCGATGGACCCGCTGAGACGGTCCTGGCCAGGCGGCACGTTGAACGTGAACGTCTGGTAGTTGTTGGGCAGGCCCGAGAAGTTCGTCACCGTCGGGCTGGTGCCGTCGGTGAGCGTGACGGTACCGGTCTGCACGTTCTGGTCGGGACCAAGGGTGCGGGCGGAGCTGATGCACGGTCTGGGTGGTCGTACCGGTGTTGGTGATGTTGAGCTTGAAGGTGGCACGGTCGCCTGGCGACTTCACAGCGTTGAGCTGGCCAGTCGACTTCAGCAGCGTGTCACCGGTGTGCGCCGGCGTGCCGTCGGCGGTCTTGATCGACTCGGCGAGCTGAACGGCCTTGTAGCTGTTCAGCAGGCCAGCGCCCTGCTCCTGGCCCGGGAAGCCGATGTCGGTCGAGGTGCTGACCAGGATCTGCTTGACCAGAGCCGGGGTCGGCGAGGCGCCGCCATGGGTCTGCCGGTAAGCCTGGATGACCAGCGCGGCAGCGCCAGCGACGAACGGCGAGGACTCGCTGGTGCCGCCCGCCTCCTCGATCGGCGAGGACTGGCCCTTGAAGTTGACGCAGCCGGCGAAGACCGGGCTGGCGTCGCAGGACGCGTAGGCCAGGTCACCAGGCGCGACAAGGTCAATGGTGCGGCCGTCCTCGCTGAATCCGCTGGAGCTGAGCGAGGAGATGTTGTTGTCGAGCCAGCCAGTGGTAGCGAAGTCCCTGGCCAGCGCGTAGTTCTGCTGTGCGTAGAACCGGAAGTCGGTCGATGCGCCGACGCCGATCACCTTCGGGTCGGTGGCGGGCGAGCCGATGGTGTTGGTGAAGCCCGCGTCACCGCTGGAGGCGACGACCACAACGCCAGCCGCGACGGCCGCGTCGTCGAACGCCGCGGTGGCGTCGAGAGCGGTGACGTCAGGGAAGGGGTTGGAGCCGAACGACTCGTTGATGACGTTCACGTGGTCGGTCTCGACCGCGTAGTTGATCGCCTGGAGGAAGTTGGACTCGGTGGTGTCCTCGAAGGTGCCGAAGACGTCGAGGCCGACGAGGCTGGCGCCGGGAGCGACGCCCTCGATGCGGACGTTACAGGCCGTCGGCGTCGGCTGGGCCGAGAAGCCGTTCACGTCATAGGTGTGCAGGCCCTGGCCGGCGATCGTGTTGGCGTCGAGGAACGCCTCGTCGCCGCTGGTCGGCTGGCCTGGGCCGTCACCAGTGAAGTCCTGGTAGTCGACAAAGGCCGATGAGTTGTTGGCCCGGATGAAGTTGATGTTGTTCGGGTCAATTCCGTCGGCGATCCACGCCACCTTGACGCCCGCACCCGTGATGCCCAGCGACCGCGCGGTCGGCTGGCTCGGGTTGTCAGAGTCGGTGTTGGTGCTCGTCAGGCCTTCGGGGTCAAGCTGCGGCGTCGTAGCCGAGCACGCACCGGGGATGTTGTTCGGCGTCAGGTCGGCCGGGTGGTTGATCCGGCTGTGGGTGAGGTGCCCGGTCGCGGCGGGCGTCCCGTCAAGCGGTGCCGCGCCGTGGATGGTGACGTCAGGGATGACTTCCTTGACGGCCGGGTTGCCCTTGAGCCAGGAGACCTCCCCCTTGGACACAGTCGCGGCAAACGAGTTAACCAGCTTGTAGGACTTGACGTGGGTGGCGTGCACCTCACGCAGTTCCGACATCAAAGGACGCTGGGCGCTCGCGACCATGTTGGCACGCATGGCGGCGGCCCTGCTCCCGACGTGAGCAGCGGCGAACTGCTGCTTGAGCAGGACGATCACATGCTGGTTGGCGTTCTTGGACAACTGCACGGCGAGCGCGTGAGTCATCGGTCGGTACGCGGACGGGTGGCTCGCTGGCGCGGCCGACGCCGCGAGGGCGGTAACCGACGTACCGGCGACGACGGCTATGACTGAGCCCGCCGCCGCAAATATGGGTACTTTCCTGGATCTGACCTGCACGCGCCGAGCGGCGCCGCTACTGTGTCCTGGCATACTTGCCTCATCCTTGAGGGGTGGCCGGGTAGGCCACCGTAAAGGAGCCGACCTCTAGCGCGTCCGGTGTGCCAATTCCGGAGCGCGAGAAATCGGCCATATACACGTCGGGAAGGTAGCAGCCAGAACCTGGCCCGCACCCCCCGGTGAACATAACTTTTCGATAACGGCTCGGAATATCGATTTTACCGGCCCGCAGGCAAACATAGCATCAAACCGCTAAAAGGCGGAAAATCTGAAGCGAACGGGCTCCTCTAAGTGCCCGGCTGCCCATCGAGCCGCACGGAGTAGACGTTCGCCATGAAGGTGCCGGCCTGATCAGGCGGCAGCTTCGTCAGCCAGACAAGCAGGTACCTCGCTCGCACCGGGGTGGCGACCGGCAGCCGGACGACGCCGCTGGCCCCGGCGACCGAGGCCACGGGCCGGAGGTCGGCCAGGGCCGGCGAGTTACCGGCGCGGAGTTGCAGGCTCGCGCCCGCATCCTGGCCGAGGGCGATGGTGGCGCTCGTGACCGTCACCTGCCTGCCCAGGTCGAGCAGCAGGCCGGTGCCAGTTTGCAGCCCGCCGAACTCCGCCGTCGCGTACCAGTCGGTGTGCCAGGCGGTGCCGGGTTCCCCGTCTATGGCGGCGGCCGCATCCCCCAGGTCATCACCGGTGCCGGTGCCGCCAGGACCGAAAGCGACCGAACTGACAGGCTGAAGCGGCCTCGCGCTGACGGCCTGAGGCGTGCTACTGGGCCGCGGGCTGCTGGGTCCCGGGCTGCCCTGGGGTGCGGGCGGGCGACTGGGGACGGTCACCGCTTTGCCGGGCGACCGGTCAGCGGCGATCCCGGGCCGGCCCGATCCGGTAAAGAAGAGAAAGGCGGCCAGCGCGAGCGCCGCGACCACGGCCGCGCTCAGCACGGCCGTCCAGTTGATCCCGCGCCGCTCCGCCCGCATGACCGGCTGTCTAAGCCGCCGAGGCGCCGGCTCAGGGAGCTCGGCGGCGACCGCGAGCTCCTCGGCCCGCCGCGCCGCGTCGTACTCCTCGATCAGCGGCCTGGGATCGATGCCGGCGACGCGGGCCATGGCGCGGATATGACCCCTGGCGTAGAAGTCGCCGCCACAGCCGGCGAAGTCGTCGTGCTCGATACCGCGGACGATCGACTCCCTGATACGGGTGGCCGCGCTGACCTCACTCAGTGTCAGGCCCGCTCGCTGGCGCGCTGCTGCGAGCGCCTCGCCAATGCTCACTTGCGACGCACGTCCTTACGTTGGCCGGCACCTCAGCCTCTCACGGCTGGCCGCCGGACCGCAGGTATCAGGCGGGCAGCAGTCGACCTGCGAGGGTTGCCGGGACTATTGTCCTGATGTGAGCAGACTTCCTTACCTGCGCTATGAGGAACTAAACGCCGACGGCCAGGCCGTCTGGGACAGCGTGATCGGCACCAGGGGCGACCAGCTCGTCAACAGCAACGGCGGCCTGATCGGCCCTTTCAACGCCTTTGTGTCAGTTCCGGAGATCGGGCGGCACCTCAGTGCGCTCGGCGCCACGATCAGGTTCGGCACGTCGCTCGAGCGCCGGCTGACCGAACTCGCCATCATTACCGTCGGCGCCCGCTGGAAGGCCGAGTTCGAGTGGTGGGCGCATGCGAGGATGGCACGCCGGCACGGGGTGCCCGACGACGTGGTGGACGCCATCGGCCGTGGCGAGGACCCGTCGTTCACCGCTGACGATGAGCGGATCATCTACGCGGTGGCCAGCCAGCTCACCCGCGGCGGCCAGGTCGGCGCGGAAACCTACGAGCAGGCGCGCGGCCTGGTCGGCGATGCCGGCCTAGTCGAACTCGTCTCGCTGTGCGGCTACTACACGCTGATCTCTTACCTGCTGAACGCCTTCGACGTGCCGCTGCCCGACGGCGCGGAACGCACCTGGGGCTGACAACCGCACGGCTCACCCGCCAGGGATGACGCACTCCCGCCCCCCGCGCAGCCACCATTTAACGGTCTGAAAGGGTCTGGCGCGCGGAGGGGGCAGGGCGCTGAATCTCCTGCTGGAGCGGCTCGGCGGCTTCGCCGCGCGGCGGTACCTCATCGTGATCATCGGCTGGCTGATCATCCTGGGCGGGCTGCTCGGCGCCCGTCACGCCTTCGGCGGGGACTATGTCAATAACTACACGGTGTCCGGCACCGACTCGGCGAAAGGCCTTGACCGGCTCAACGCGACGTTTCCCCAGCAGGGCGGGTACGGCGGGCAGGTCGTGTTCCACGCCCGCTCGGGCACGGTCGCGGCCCAGCAGGACGCGGTCAACCAGGCGGTCACCAACGTGTCCAGGCTGCCGCAGGTCGTCAAGGCAACCAGCCCGTTCGCGTCGCCTGACTCCGGCACTGTCTCCAAGGACGGCGCGATCGCCTATGCGAACGTCTCGTGGAAGGTCAATCCCTACTCGCTCGGCAAGAGCTACCTGGACAAGCTGAACAAGGCCGTGCGGCCGGCCGACGAAGGCCGGCCTGACCGTGGACTACGGCGCGGGCGCGGGCAACATCGGCCAGCAGAACTCCGACCTGAAATCGGAAATTATCGGCCTGGGGTGCGCGCTGCTGCTTTTGCTATTCATGTTCGGGTCACTCATCGCCGCCGCGATCCCGCTGGTCTCGGCGATCTTCAGCGTGGGCGCCGGGTTGTCCTTGCTCGGGGTCCTCGCCTCCAGCATCACGTTCCCCACGACCGCTCCGACGGTCGCCACGCTGCTCGGACTTGGCGTGGCCGTCGACTACGGCCTGTTCCTGATGGCCAGGCACCGCGAGCAACTGGACAGCGGCATGGACGTCGTAACCTCAGCCAGGCTGGCCGAGAAGACCTCGGGCGCGGCGATCGTCGTCGCGGGCAGCACGGTCGTGATTTCCATACTTGGCCTCTATATCGCGGGGGTCAGCTTCGTCGGCTCGCTCGGGCTGGCAGCGGCCATCGTCGTGGCGATCACGATGCTGGTCGCGCTGACGCTGGTGCCGGCGTTCCTGGGCGCGGTCAGGGGAAACGTGCGGAGCCTGGCCGACCGGCTACGGGCGCGCCGGGCGGGGGTCTCGGTCAGGGAGCAGGCCAAGCGCACCGCCGCCGTGACGCATGAACAGCACGAGCACAGCGCGTTCGCCCAGTGGGGCAGGAAGGTCAGCGCTAACCCGTGGCCATGGGCGGTACTGAGCGTGATCGTCCTTGCGGTACTCGCTATCCCGCTCTTCGCCATTACTCTCGGTCAGCCCGACAACGGCACGAACCCGACGTCGGACAGCAACAAGCGTGCCTACGACCTGCTCTCCCGAGGATTCGGCGTCGGCGTCAACGGCGCACTGACGGTCGTGGTCAAGTTGCCGAAGCAGTCCAGCTCGGCCTCCAGTTCGCTGCTGTCCTCGATGCAGGCCGACATCTCCAAGGCTCACGGCGTCGCCTCGGTCACCCCGGCGATGGTGAACTCCGGTGGCACCACGGCGGTATTCAACGTGATCCCGACCACCAGGCCGCAGGCAAGCGCCACCTCCGGCCTCGTCCGGCACCTGCGCGACGACGTGCTGCCCAGGCAGCACGTCACAACCTACGTCACTGGCACGACGGCGGGAAACGTCGACTTTACCGACCGGGTCACCGGCCGCCTGGTCTGGCTGATACTCGGCGTGATCGCGATCTCTTACCTCCTGCTGACCACTGCCTTCCGCTCGGTCATCATCGCGACTAAGGCCGCGATCCTCAATCTGCTGTCAATCGGCGCCGCCGTCGGCATCATCGTCGCGATCTTCCAGTGGGGCTGGGGCGCGAGCCTGATCGGCCTGCACACCACGCTGCCAATCCCGGCCTATGTGCCGATGCTGGTGTTCTGCATCGTGTTCGGCCTGTCGATGGACTACGAGGTTTTCCTGCTGTCCCGGGTGCACGAGGCCTGGCTCGCGACCCGCGATCCCCAGCGCAGTGTCGCGATCGGCATCGGCGCGACCGCCAGGGTGATTACCACGGCGGCATCGATCATGGTGGTCGTATTCGCGAGTTTCGTGCTCAACTCGGACCCGACCGTCAAGATGCTGGCCATCGGCATGGCCTTCGCCGTGCTCATCGACGCATCCTTGGTCCGGATGGTGCTCGTGCCCGCGATCATGTCGCTTCTCGGCGCGCATGCCTGGTGGATGCCGCATTGGCTTGAGCCGGTGATCCCCCGGCTGCAGCTTGAAGGAACCGAATTACGGCCAACCCGCCGCGACACTAGACCGCATATTCATGCGAAGGGTACAGTAGCGAGAAATATAGTTGCCAGTTGAGGCATACTGCCCCGGAGCGACGTGCCTCCGGGCGTCTGGCCCTACGAGCTAATAGCAATGGCTATCTGAATGATCCAGGATCTAAGAGAGCGGCTCAGGAGAGCAATCCAGTATAAGACGCTCGTACCCTTTATCGGCTCTGGGATATCAGCAGGCTCGGCAGGCCTGCCTTTGTGGCCTGACCTGGTCGAACTTGCTATCTCGTATGCTCTGCGGCCACAGCCCCACCCGCTGCTCGCGGCGAAAGATGCTGTCCTGCTCCGGCGTCTGGCTAGGTCGGGCGATGTCATGACCGCGCTCAGCAGCCTGCAGAAAGCTTTCGCACAGGGCTCACACGAGCACTGGACCAGTCACTCTTATGCGGGGTGGCTGGAAGCCACATTCGGCACGCCAACGGTATCTGACCCGACCACACTCGACGAAATCAGGCGCCTTGAGCCAAGGGTTGTGGTGACCACTAACTACGATCTGCTGCTTGAGGAGTATGTGCTGCCAAGCGGTCGCTCCGTGACCTGGGAGCGACCGCAGGAACTGCGGTCCTTGCTGCGCGGCGGCTCCGGCATCGCCCATCTCCACGGTCGCTACGATCGTCCGCAATCAGTCATCTTGTCCGACTCCGATTACCAGCGGATCATTCACGACGACAGCGCCTTCAGGGTCAGCCAGTCGCTATTCGAATCCGGAACTCTACTGTTCCTCGGCGCGAGTGCGGATGGCGTCGGTGATCCGCACCTGGCCAAGCTGCTGGCAAATTTTGCCATGCTGTCCGATCCATCCGCCGGTGAAGACTACCCGCACGTACTGCTCCATCCGGGCTCGATGGAACCGCAGACCAGATCCCGGTTGCGGGCAATCGGGATTGAGGCGGCGTCCTACGGCAAAACCCACGCCGACCTGGCACCATTCCTGTCCACGATCGCCGGCAGGGAGCGGATCTCGGTCGCGCTCGACGATGTCAAGTCAGTAGCGCGCAACATTACCGCGTCGGCGAGCCTCGAAAGCGGCGTCCAGGCGGCGGCCAGGGCAATAGAGCGCTGGGTTTATCCGGACCTGCAGGTGCGAGTCGGCTACGCCGAGCGCACCCCCGATCCCGAGACGCCGGGACGCGAGGTCCTGATCGAGCGATATGTCATACCCGCGGACTCGCCCTGCGTCTTTCACTACCCGATTTCCATCGCCGGCTGGTCCCTAGCCGAGGCGCGGAAAGTCGCCTGGCCGCGTGAACGGCACCGATTGTGCGACCTCGATCGCATCAAGAAGCTGGGTCGTTTCGCGGACGCCGACCAGCGTATCCGCGCGGAGATAGCTAGCGCGGACAGCCCACTGCGGCAGTATCTGTCGCTTGATTCGCTCGTTGCCAAACTAGACGATGGCACGGCCGTTATCGGTGACCTTTTCCAAGATTGGAGCAACACGCCGCAGGAGGTGCTCTTCGTGCAGTTCCTGTCTATCCCCGTGCCGCGCATCCCGTCACTGGCCAACACTGCCGCGCCGGCTGGAGTCGGGGTCTTTAACATCGACACAGTCTCCGATGACGAGATCCTCAGCGACGAGGAGGCACTGGAGAAACTCGACTTCATTGCCGACCTTGTGTACTCGCTCTATCTCCGCACTAAATAATTAAGCAGCAAGACAACCGAAGTGACAGGGGGCCGTCCGTGAACAACCAGGAGGACAGGGCAAGTTCAGCGGCAGTGCTCTTTTCAGGCGGGCGGGACTCAACTTTAGCCGCGCTGATCTGCCACCGCGATGGCAAGTACCTTCATCTCCTTTCATTCGACTCGGGAATCGGCTATGGTGGCGAGTTGCGCGAGGTCCGGGTGCGGGAACTGACCCGGGTGCTCGGATCGGCCAGCTTCTCCTGGCAGCTAATACCGAACTACGGCCTAGTGCGGAAGATTTGTTTCTCTGAACTTGCCGACGACATACGGCAGGATGGGTACCAGCAGATCCTCCTTGGCGAGTCCCTGGCGATGACCGCTCGCGCCATAGCTTATTGCCTGCAGTATCGGGTACCCATCTTAGTATCCGGGGCTTCTGGATACCAGTCATCCTTTGCCGAGCAGCAGCCCGAGGCCGTCGATTTCGTGCGGATCCTTTGCGGCGACTACGGCATCGAGTTCCTGGCGCCCGTCCTCGGTTATGAGAGCGAGCAGCGCGTCAAAGACGAACTGGTGCTAGCCGGATTATCCGGCAAGTCCCTTGAGGCGTCCACAATCCTCGCCGACCTTGAGGTACCCGTCTCCTCCGAAGTGGTGCTGCAGTACCTGAAGCGCAAGCGGCCTGCCGTGGATGCGTACCTGCGAAGTTACAGCAATCCAGCCGTCATTCCGAAAACCTGTCACGATGGCCAGTCGCCAGATATGCCTCTATCGGAAAGATAATCGGCTCATCGGCATCACCCAGGCTAAAGGCTGACAAGACTTTGGCCGTGAGGGTAGCTGTCCAGCTTTCCCCGAGCTCTACCAATGACTCCAAAGGGGATGCGGCGAGCTGATGGCCGACAAACTCCTTAACCGAGCTGAACCGCACCCGGTCGGTCGCGATCCTCGTGGTTACCCGGTCAAAGCCGGCACTCTCAAGGAGCTTGCGAAGCCGGCACTCGTCGTCCCCAAATGCGAACGGCCCGCGCATCGACTCGCCGACCTCCGTGCCCAGCTGATCTCCGATCAGCTCCGCCAGCAGCGCGAACCCGGGACTGTGCCTGATGTCTCGCCAGAGCATGACGGCTACCCGGCCGCCGAATCGCAGCACGCGATGCATCTCGCTCAACGCCAGTGCGGGGTCGGCGAAGTACTGCAATCCTAGCTGGCACATGACCCGGTCGAAGTGCTTACCCGGATATGGCAGCGACATCGCATCGCCCTGCGCCCACTCCACCTGCCCGCTTCGTCGGGTGACGGCAACAGCGAGCATGTCCGGATTGATGTCAATGCCGACGACAGTGCCACCCGGTCCAACTCGCTGAACTGCGGCGTCCGCGACGATCCCGGTCCCGCACGCGACATCGAGAACAGCCTGGCCCTCATTAAGTTGCGCGGCATCTACCGTTTTGGCCACCCAGGGAGCAAAGATGGCAGGAACAAGGACGTCATCATACACCTGAGCCCCGTGTGCCGACAGTAGCCATTCGTCGGAATTGGTCTCAATCACCGACAGCGTCCTTTCTCCTGCTCACTGCGCTGATGACCAGCCCAAATGCGCCGGCGCGCTAGCTTCAAATATACGACCGATGATCGCACATATTGATAGACCTGTCAGCCCCGTCCTTCCGAGGTTGGCAATTGCTTAGGCATCGCATATAGTGAGCTTCCGGTAAGCACCCAGCAGCCGGACAGAGAGCGACATGGGCGTAGCTGCATACACCAAGCGGCTGCCTGAGTTCGACCTCAGAAATGCCGAGATCGAGCTTGCGCCATCAACGGGCGCGGCGCAGGCCTTGCACCGGGCGCTTCGTGAACCGGTGCGCCTTGGTCCGATGGCTGGCTTGCCCGAACTCCGCGAGCGGTTGTCGCAACTATTGACCGCTACCGGCCTGACCGCGCGCGCTGAGCAGGTTGTGGTGACAGCAGGGGCGTCAGGCGCTCTGGCGGCAACGTTATCGGCCCTCACCAAGCCTGGTGACGCGGTACTGCTGCCAGACCCGGGGTTTCCCGGTCATAGCCTCGCGGTAGCGGCACTTGATCGTTTTCCCCTGTACTACCCGATGCCGTACGGTGCCCGCGACGTCAACGCGTTAGCGGTGCTTGATTCGATGGCAGGCCAGTCCGCTGCCCTGGTGTGGGTCTCGCCGCATAACCCGACCGGCCGTATTTGCGATGACGTGCTGGCGCGATCGGTTGCGCGGATAGCGGCCGATCACCGTCTTCTGGTCATAGCCGATGAGGTATTTCACGATCTGTCGTGGACGCGGCCCCACGTCAGCGTCCTGGCGCACGCAGATCCCGAACTAGCGGTCGGGATCTGGAGTGGCTCAAAGTCCCTGCGGCTCCCTGGCGCCAGGACTGGCTGGCTGCGGGCGCCTGAGGCTCTCGCAAGCCGATTGGCGGAAGCGGCCTGGGCTCTGACAATGAGCGCTCCGGTTCTTGGCCAGATAGCCTGCCTGGCGAGCCTCAATGACTACGATGCGACTGTCCGGCGATCCCGTCAGCATGTGTGGTCAAACCTGCGATCGCTGCGCGCCGGCATAGAGACCTGCGCGCCGGTGCGACTGCCTGACGGCGGCACCTGCGTCTGGTTCGATATCGGCTGGTCAGGCTTGAACTCGAGAGATTTCGTTAGTCGCCTGCGCGCCAGCCATCATGTGCGAATCTGGCCGGGCAGCCGATTCGGGGCTCGCGGTGACGGATTTGTTCGCATAAGCGCTGGCCCGACCGGACAGGAGGTGCGTGACGGCATTGAGGGAATGCAGCAATTCATGATCAATCTGGCGGCGAGGCAGAAGTATTCTTGAAGATTTTGGAAAGGTTGCCATGAATATCACCAAGATAGGCGCGATTATCGTCAATGAGCAGCGCCAGATGCTGGTCGTGCGAAAGAACGTGCCTGGCCGGACCACCTTTATCATCCCAGGCGGGAAGCCGGAGGCCGACGAGACTGACAGTGAGACGTGCTGTCGAGAATTGCTTGAGGAACTCGGGGTGCGGACCGTGTCAATGACCTACTTTGGCAGCTTTAGCGAGCCGTCCGAATTCGAGAGCGCGATGGTGGACGCGCGGATATACGCCGTCGAGATAGCTGGCCAGCCCAGACCCTCAAACGAAATCGTCGAACTCGCCTGGGTGGATGGCGCCTCTGTCGCGCAAGGCCGCGATCTCGGAAGTATCCTAAGTCGTCACGTCATTCCGGAACTTGTGCGGCGCGGCGTGCTCAGAGCTGAAATGGCATAGCTACTCATGCCTAAGGTAATTGTCTCCGGCCTCACCGCGGCCGGCAAGACTACACACAGCAAGCTGATCGCCGATTTTCTGGACGTTCCCTACTTCAGCGGGTCAGGATTACTGTCCGAGCTCGCTGGCATACCCGGGCCTTGGCGCCCGGAAGTCGATCTCGTTCGGACTGAAGGAGCCCTAGATCGCGCACTCGATACGCTGATGATAAGTCGGCTAGACACGAGTCAAGATGGCGTATTTGATGCCTGGACATTGCCTTGGCTCACGACCAGCCCGGTGATCAAGGTCTGGATTCAGTCGGACCTCCCGAGCCGGGTGCGTAAGGCGATGGTGACCGAATTGCGGCGCGGCGAACTGCCGGTCCAGGAGGCGGTGCAAGGCATGGTCTACGATAAGGATGAGTTCAGCCGGACGCTATTCAACAAGCTCTATGATTTCGATCTGTTCAATGATCATTGGGTGTTCGATCTCGTGATCGATAACTCGGCGTATATTTCCGCAGCCACGATCGAGGACTCGGACAAAGGTATCGCCTCGTTTAACGAAGCGCTGCTCGCCAAGCTCAAGCAGTACCTCTAGCCGGACCCCAGCCGGCCAGGCCGCCGATTCTTTGCGGCCGCGTGTCAGCGCAGCCGCGAAGCCGGGTAGCGACCTCAGCAAGCACAGCGGATCTGTGCCCTGCTTGCGCATAACGTGACCGAGCTGATTCCACCATGCTGAGCCCGTCTGCGGTGTCGATCGTCCACAGCCCATCGTCGAGCAACTCAAGCCCCGATTCGGCACCCTTGGCGAATTCCACGGCACAGCCCTCGCTGTACTGCCAGCCATCAGCAAACACAACCGTGCCGACATAGCTGCTAATGACTTCCATCCAGTATTGGTGGTAGTCACTTTGATCCCAGCCGGCTATGTCGGCTAGCCCGGTCGGGTCGATCACAAGGCGACCACGGTAGCTCGCACGCACGCTAGAAATGAGGCCTCTGGCCTGTTCCAGATTGGCGGCCTTGATGGTTTGCCTAGCTCGCCGGTAGTCCGGTGACCGCTGTGGCGGCGAGCCCGCGCCGGTCTCGCACCACTCAAGGTAACGCGAGCCGGTTGAGATCGGAGTACTGACATACACGCAACTGAGGCGCTCAAGTCCTAGACTGGCGAGAACCGAGAGCAGCGACCCAGCCTCGGTACTCTTCGTGTTCATTGGCGTGATTTCGCTACTCTCTGAAATCCCGGAATCCGACGGGAGTCAGGAAAATCCCGAGCCTAGGCGCCTGCTGCAATGCTGGTTATGGTACTTGCCAGGATGCTCGGTGTGGCGCAAATGGCGGATTGGCGGTGCGGCGTGTCGGCCCTTACCTCGAACAAGAGAGCCGCAAAACGCACTGAGGTGCGGGAACAAGCCGTTCCCGCACCTCAGTGATCTAGCTAAGCGGATCAGAGTGACAGCGTGATGAGGGCTGCCATTCTCGGGACGCCGATGCCAGTGGCCTCGTCGTAACCCTTGACCGTCGGGAAGAACCCGTTGTTGGTCTCTTGCGTGCCCGCACCCGTGATGTCGTGGAAGTACAGGTTCGGAGCCAGGTTGTAGAGGATGTAGAGCAGCGGGTTGAGGTTACCGCTGCGGAAGCCCTGGAAGCTGTCGCGGTCGGCGGCGATGCCCGACCACAACGGCGACGACAGGCTGGTGCCGCCGATGCCGAACCAGCCAGGCCGGGGTCTGGAACTGGCTGAACGTGCCGCACACGCTGAACGGCGTGTTGGCGTTGCCAGTGCAGAACTCCCCGTAAGGCGTGTTCTCGTCGGCGTTCGCTGAGATGTCCGGGTCTTCGCGGCACGGCGTGCCGGTGTTGGCCAGCTGGCAATTGGTGCTGCCATTGGCCGTGATCGTGAACGGGTTGTTGACGCCCGGACCGAACTGGTAGAACGGCCGGCCCCAGAACTCGCTGTTGCCGCCGCCGCCAGCGCCGTCGCCCGCGCACCAGTCGAAGCCGGTCAGGCCGTCAGAACCCGGGCCGCTGTTGCACAGGTTCAGGAAGTTCCACACGGTCTCCTGGCCGGTCGGGTAGGACGGGTGGTCGTTGGCGCCCGGGTTGAAGTTGTTGAACGAGGTGCCGCCAACGCTGGTCACCCAGGGCTGGGACGGCGGGTCGAGTACGTTCAGGATCGTCGTGCCGTCGGACCGGATGCAGGAGAACGCGCCGGTGTCACCCTCGGCACCGAACGTGCTCTGACCCTGCATCGCCATCTGCTCGAAGACGATGTTCTCGGCCTGCGACAAAGGCGGCGCCGGCGTCGTTCTCGCAGACCGCCCAGCTTGAGCTGACGGCGGCGGCGGTGTTGTCGTTGGCGATCTGGGTCCACTCATCGAGAGTGGTTTGCCCGGTGAAGTCGTTCGGCGCGTTGTAGACGACCAGGTGCGACACGTCTGGCGCCATGGCGAGCTGGGTCTCGATGTCAGCGTCGACCTCGATGTCACCAGCGAAGCCGTTGAACTTCGCCGGGCACTGGTCGCCGGCCGGGCACTGCGGGGCCAGCGGACCACCGTCGACGTTCACGTTGACGAGCGGCGGGTTGTAAGCTCGGGCCGAAGAACTGGTGCGCGTAGGTGTCGATATCCGACTGCTGGTACGCCGACAGCTCGAAGAGCCCGATGTTGACGCCCTTGCCCTTGGCCGCGCGGGCCGACGTTCGGGGCGCCGTAGATGCCGTTGAGCTGGATCGGGGTACAGGCCGTTGCAGCCTGGCGCGTTACCGTAGCCGAACGGGAAGCCGCTGATGCCGAGGATGGCATTGGCAAGCTGCTGCTCGGTCGGGTAGGGGGTCTCGCACGCGGGCGGGTTGCCGGCGCCTGCCGGGTGCGCGGACGCAGCAGGGCGAGCGGAGCGCGGCGCGCGTCAGGATGTTCGTGCTCTCGCGAACCGTGTTGGCCAGGCCGATGACGCCCTGTACACGCGATGCCACGGCTGCCGGCACTCGACCGCGCTGGAGTTCGAGAAGTAACGACCCCGTGGCTGTCACGGTAATTGTTCAGGGTGGTGTGGAACGCGGCTCGCCATCCTGCTGCTCGAGCCGACTGCACGGACCAGGAACGGCGACGATGACTTCGCGATGCTAAGGCCCTGGCTACGCAGGTAACTCTCCACCGCGTTGCGGGTCGCGACCGTTGGCGCGTACCGGGCGTTGAACTTCCCGGTGGCGAGCCACTTGTGGTACGAGCCGCTGTGCTTGGTGTAGGCGGCTTTCAGCGTGCGGTTCAGCCCGGCGGCGTTCCGAGGAGCAAGTGAGACCTCCACGGACATCCGCTTGCTGCTGAAAGCTGCCGGTCACCTTGTCGGTCGTGGGAGCCAGGCTTCCCTTGAGCGCGACAAGATGAGGACCCGCGATCGACGGCGCCGCCATGGCACCGGACGCCGCGACGCCGGTGTAGGCGGTGATCGCCAGCCCCATGACGGCAATAGCGCCGGCACGTGCTGGGCGATTGATAAGACCCATACAGCCCCTCCTCAGGCATAGTAAATCGGCTGCGCCGCTTAACCTATGACACGGATAGCTCTCGTGTCACGGTTCGATCCCGATGTCATGCCAGGTGACGGTGTTTTGATCCTGCGTTACGGCAGGTCAAAGCGCCACCGTGCGCCAATCGCCCAGATCGGCGGCGCTCTGCTTGATGAGCATTCTCACCGGGCCGCGCAACGAGATACGTCCGCGTAATCTGCTACTAAATTGACTTGAGGTATTTGTCGTTAGCGAACCTCGCAATCGGAGGCCACCGTCGCGTGCGGCGCAGTAACACCAGTAACGCCATCACCGTCGACACGCATGACAGTCTCCCTTGACCGTCGCTGCCCAAGCCCCGCGGTCGCAGGTCAGTCATCCCCCACAGGCGGATTGTCACCAATGCGACCATCTGAGACGACTATAGAGGAAGATCACGCTCGGCAACAGTAGCGACGCTCAGTAACATTGCTCCCCGTTCGCTCGGCCTGGCCCGGCAAATGTCGGCGCCGGCGGCGCAGCTGCGGAAGGGTACTGCCGCGTGCGGGAGGGTTGTCGGGTTCCTGCGGGAGGGTTGTCGTCGGCGAGAGGGTTGTCGTCATGATCGTGGAGGGTTTCCGGGTGCGTGGAGGAGCGGTTTCGGGTTGAGGAGGATTGTCGTTGTCCTGGTCCGGCGATCCTCCTCAACCCGGAAACACTCCTCCAGGAACACGGCAAACCCTCCAGCAAGCAGAGCCGCACCCAGGTCACGACGAGGGGCTGGCTCAACCCGGGCCGGGCGGCAAATTGACTGGCTCTCAGATCTTTTGAACCCGGTACCTGCGGGCAGACGTACCTTAGACATGACTACCGCAACCGCAGCCGCGCCCGCTGGCGGCCTCATGCGGCTCTGGCTCAGGCTGGCCGGCGCCGCTTTGCTCGCTGCCACCGGCGCGATTCATCTTGACCTCTACCTGACCGGGTACAACAGCCTCCCCACCATCGGGTGGCTGTTCCTGCTCCAGATCATCTCCGCGTTCGCGCTCGCGCTCGCCGTGGCGCTGACCGGCAGCCGGCTGGCCGCCGTAGCCGGGGCGCTCTTCGGGATCGCGACTCTCGGCGGTTACCTGCTCTCGCTGTGGGTCGGGCTGTTTGGCTTCAGGGAGGTACGGACGACCGCCGGCATCGTGGCCGGGATCATCGAGGTCGCTACCTTCGCGGTCCTGGGCGCGCTCGCGATGCTGCCAGCCGGCGGCTCTTCGTCCCCATCGCTGGGCGACCGCATCGACGGCAAGGCTGGCGCCGCGCTCGGGCGGCTGGCCGGGCGGGCGCCCGGCGGCTTGCGCGGCGCGGAGGGCGCGGTGGGCGCGATCTCGCTGATCGCCCTGGTGGTGCTGCTGGTGTCGGCGGGCACGGCCAGTGGCGCGAACGCCCCGGCTGCCAGCGGCGGCGGGAAGACTCTCAACACCGCGGTGATCAACGGCCAGACCCTGCTGACCAACGCCAAAGGCTTCACGCTCTACACCTTCGCCCCCGACCCGCCCGGCAAGTCAGTGTGCAACGGCGGCTGCGCGTCGTACTGGCCGCCGGTCAGCGGGCCAGTCTCGGCGGCGGGGATCAGCGGCACGTTCAGCGTGATCACCAGGTCAGACGGCTCGAAGCAGGAGGCGTGGAACGGGCATCCGCTCTACACCTACATTGGCGACAGCAAGCCGGGGCAGGCCAGCGGCAACAACGTGAACCTCAACGGCGGCCTCTGGCACGAAGTCGTGGTGTCCAAATAGCGACCTAGGGACCGGGCGGGGCCGGGCTGGACGACACCGGTTCCGGCCTGGCCCCGTTCAGCGTCAGCATTGGCGAGGTCGATGTGGCCCGAGGCGATAAGTTCCGACTAATCAGCTGTTGCCCTGCCTGCGCAGGAGCAGCCCGGTCACGGCAAGCAGCACGACGGCCGCGATCTCGACCACCAGCACGACGTTGGCCAGGCCCGAGGAGATCGGGAGCTTGAACCCGAAGATGCCCACCGTGCGGGCGAGGATGAAGCCGACGATCGTGCCGGCCATGAGCAGCGCGGACCCGGCGGCTATCAGCAGCTGCCTGGTGACCAGCAGCGCGATCGCAGCCAGGACGCAGGCGGCGGCCTGGACGAGGAAGAGCGATGCGAGCGTCGGCACGGTCCGGTAGCCGTGCTGAGATCCCACAGGTGGAAGTGGATCGCCCCGGACGCGATGAGCAAGGCCGCGTCCGCGACAAAGAGCAGCCACATCCAGGCTGGAGTGCTGCCCCGGCTCTGGGTCTGCCTGCTGGTGCGGGTGGCGGTCATCGTGACTCCGTCCTGATCGAGGTAAAGGGCTCGGCGAGCTGGATCAGCATCGTCCGGCCCAGTCGCAGGCGGCCGGCCTGCTCGACCGGGATCGGCCGCCCGGCAAGGCCGGTCACGGATGCCGGCTGCCCGGCGCTGGCGTAAGGAAACACCGCGCGCCGGGTGAGTAGCATCCCAGAACGTGAAAACAGTGCCGAGATTGAGATCCAGCCGTCCTGTCGCCCGGTGGTGGATGCGGTGGTAGGCGGGACTGATGAAGATCCGCCCCGCTACGCCGTAGTTCCAGCGCACGTTGGCGTGCGGCAGCGCGCCGAGGCACGCGTACACAGTGAGAACGACGGCCGGCGTCGCGGCGTTGGACTCGATAGCGAACACCGGTATCGCCGAGAACAGGAAGCTGACGTGCACGAGCGGATGAGCCCGGTAGGTCGTGAGGATGCTGAGCTCTTCCTGCGAGTGGTGGACGGCGTGCAGCCGCCAGAACATGGTGATCCGGTGGTTGATGTAATGCGCCAGCCAGTCCATCGCGTCGATGGCGACCACCGCGACCACGATGAAGCACCAGCGGGGCACGCCAGGCAGCCGCGGCAGCGCCAGCCAGGGCGCCATCTTGGCCAGGAGGTTGCCGAAGCCGGTCCCGAGCAGTACGACGAGCAGGCACCACGAGCAACGCGTAGAACAGCAGGTAGCAGACGTCGAGCAGGTGCCCCCTCGCGAGCAGCGGGCGGCGCTGGGCCGGCCAGAGCTGCTCGATCACGCAGACCACGAACACGAAGCCGAGCACGACCGGACCCGGCCAGCTCGTACCTGCCCGCGTTGACCGACCGGCCGACGCCGTAGTGAGACAGCAAGATCCAGCCGCGCCAGCTCAGCCAGGCGCCGGCGGCCGCGATCACGATCGTCGGGCAGGTACGCCTTCCTGGCCAGTCCGGTAGCCTTCACGAGCATATTCTCGGTACGTCCGCGAATGTGACCAGGTTCATTTCGCGACATACCGAGCGAGGTCCGGGTCAACCTGCACCGAGGCACTGCGAGCGGGACTAGCTGGTCTCGGGCGGCGGCAGGCCCAGATCCTTGCGGATGTACCTGACCTGCACTTCAACGGCCGCGTCGGCGCCCTTGTGGCGTATGTCGAACGCCACGAGCTCGGCGATCGTGGCGGCGCGGGACTGGCGCCTGGTCAGCGCGATCCGCTGATTGTTCGCCCCGACGAGGGCCGCCGCGATTGCGGCGAGGCTGGGCGGGAAGGAGATCCTGAGCAGCTGCTCATCGAACGACTGCTCGGTCGCGGCCTCATTGCGCAGGTCTGCCTTGGCAACTGCCAAGTTGTCGTGTTCGTTGTCGTCGTAGGAATCGATTTCCTCGTCGAGCTGGTGGTTGGCGGGGATCGCGATCGCCAGGTACTCGGCGGCAAGGGCATGACGGCTCGGTGCTGGACTGGTGGTGGGGGCTTGGCTGGCGGAATGCGCGGGCTTGGGATGACCTGCCGAGTTTGGATTCCCGGCGGCACACCCCGTGACCAGCAAGCCCGCGCAAAGCAGCCATGCGCCAAGTCGGCGAGGACTACCTTGGAGCCTCAGGCGGCTGCGTGCACTGGCCATGCCGGTCAGGCCTCCCACCATGGTGCACCGCGACGCACGTGTGGGCATTGGCCCAACGTATCGCCGAGCAGTTCAGTTAAGCGAACCATGCAAGTAAGAATCCGTGCGGCTGAACTATCTCGCCCGGCATTACGTGCTCCACGTATCAGAGGAACCAGGCAAGGAAACGGAGATCCGCGATGGGTAAGAGATGGCTAGTCCCGGTCGGACTGGCTGCTGCCGCGCTTATTGCCGCAGGTTGCGGTAGCACGAGCAGTTCGGGTTCAGCTGGCTCAGGCGGCTCGGGAAGCACGGGGACGACGTCGGCGAACACGGTCAAGATGACAAGCATCAGCGGCACGACCGTGCTCACCAATGCCAAGGGGTTCACCCTGTACTGGTTTGTGCCGGACACGAGCACGAAGTCCGTTTGCAACGGCACCTGCGCCACGTTCTGGCCGCCCGTCAAGGGCCCGGTGCAGAAGGGCTCCGGCGTCAGCGGCACCTTCGGCACGATCACCCGCGCCGACGGCTCGACCCAGGCCACCTGGAATGGGCACCCGCTGTATACCTACAAGGGCGATACGTCGCCCGGCCAGGCCAAGGGCAACAACGTGAACGTCAACGGCGGCGTCTGGCATGAGGTCACGCTGACCGGCGGCGCGCCCGCACCTAGCTCGTCTTCGAGTTCGAACGCGGGCGGCGGCGGTTACGGGTACTGACCGAGCCGGCCTTTGATCGCGGCGATTCGGCCCTGGCCCGGCCTCGCCGGCCGGTCCAGGGCGCCGCTGACAGCACCTGACGGGGGCACGGCCATGAACGACACGCTGTAGTACTGTGACAAGCGTGCCAGATCCGCAGGACAACGCAAATCCCCGGCCGCGGCGGCGCGGCGCCGGGTTCTTCGCGCTCGCCGTCGGCCTGCCGGTCGTGATAGTGGCGGCGCTCATCGCGACGTTCGCCGTCAGGTCGAACGCCAAGACCGACCCGGGCAACGCCAGGTCTGTCACGGCCTCGGACGCGCGCCAGTTGCGCGAGGCCGCGCACAATCCGAACGTCGACCCCGGCACCAGCCTGCCCGGCGCTCAGGCACCGGCGTTCACGCTGACCGACCAGTTCGGCGCCAGGGTGTCCCTGCGCCAGTTCCGCGGCAAGGTCGTGGTACTGGCCTTCGTCGACTCCCGGTGCACGACGATCTGCCCGCTCACCACGGTCAGCATGACCGAGGCCGTGCGCATGCTCGGCCCGGCGGCCGCCCGGCACGTCCAGTTGGTGGGCATCGATGCCAATCCGGACGCCAGGGCCGTCTCCGACGTCCGCGCGTACTCGGTCGCGCACCAGATGCTGCATTCGTGGCACTTCCTGACCGGCAGCCTGAGCGAACTGACGGCGGTCTGGCGCGCCTACCACGTGTACGTGGCGGCGTCGCACGGAAACATCGACCACGAGCCCGCCCTGTACGTGATCGACTCCCGCGGCAAGGAACGCACCCTGTACCTCACTCAGATGGCCTATGCCGGCGTCGGCCAGCAAGCAGACCTCATCGCGAGCGGCGTCTCGCAGCTGCTGCCTGGCCGCCCGGCCCCGCATGACCTCGTCCCTCTCAAGCTGGCCACGGCGATCAGGCCGGCCTCACCAGCTAGCCTGCCGGTCGTCGGCGGCGCCGACCAGGCCAGGACGATCACGCTTGGCCCGGGCCACCCGCACCTCGTCGTCTTTATCGCGAGCTGGGTGAGCGAGATCTCGAATCTGCCGGCGGCGCTGCGGGAACTCGCGAGCTACCAGGCACAGGCGCGACGACACGGCTGGCCATCGGCGGTCGTCGTCGACGAGAGCCAGACAGAATCCAATGTGAACGCATTGCCGCAGGTCCTCACCAACGCGGGCGGAGCGCGTCTCGGCTATCCGGTAGCCGCGGATACCAGCGGGCGGGTTGGCGACGGTTACGGAGTGCAGGACATCCCGTGGATTGCCCTGACTTCGTCAACTGGGCGTATCTTGTTCTCCCATGATGGCTGGCTGTCACTTGCCGCGCTCACCAGGGCCGTCGCGGCGCACTCGGGCCGTTAGGGCTTACCGGCATCGCGGGTGCTGACCCGATGAGCCGGCCTACGCCAGCGGACCTGGCCGCGGCTGCCGGGCGGACCATCCCGGACGTCGTAGCGCCCCGATTGCGAGTGCTGTTCTCCGGCATCAACCCCGGCTTGTACTCGGCTGCCACCGGACATCACTTCGCCCGGCCAGGCAACCGGTTCTGGCCAGCGCTGCACGCCTCGGGTTTCACCGGCCGGCTCTACCGCCCATACGAGCAGGACGAGCTACTGAGTCTTGGGCTCGGCATCACCAACGTGGCGGCGAGAGCGACGGCCCGCGCCGACGAGCTCAGCACGGACGAACTGATCGCCGGCGGGCGCATTCTCGCGGCCAAGCTGAGAACACTGCGCCCCCAGTGGCTGGCGGTCGTGGGGGTGACCGCGTACCGCACGGCCTTCGGCCGGCCGCGCGCCCTGATCGGCCCGCAGGAAGAACTGATCGGCGAAACGCCAGTCTGGGTGCTGCCGAACCCGAGCGGCCTGAACGCCTCGTACCAGCTCGACCGGCTGGCCGATGAGTTCCGGCGCCTTCGTTCGTCTGCGGACCTTGCCTGCTAGCTCGACTATACTTAATATAAGTATAGTCGAGCTAATGAGGGTCAGCGCTGGACAGCAGGAGGCCGGACAAGCCGCAGGATGTCTTCGGCCGTGACCTGGAGTGGGCGGACCTGACCGAATTCACCCTTTCGCCGCTGCCGGGACTGAGGATCGCCGTGGTCTACGGCCGGCGCAGGCAGGGCAAGTCGTACCTTCTGCGCCGCCTCGCCGATGGGGTCGGCGGGCTGTACCATCTGGCGACCGAGCAGGCGCAGGCGGTATCGCTGCGCCGGTTCGGTGACTCGGTCGGAGCCTGGGCGGGGCTGCCGGCTGGCTCGCTGGGGTTCTCCGACTGGGAGCGAGCCCTCCTGACGGCGATCGAGGTGCTGACGGCGCGTGCTCACTCGGGCACTCCTTCCGGCACGCCTCCGCTCCTGGTCCTCGATGAGTTCCCTTACCTGTGCCAGGAGACGCCCGGGTTGCCGTCCATTATTCAGTCCTTGTACGACAATCTGGGCCCGGGAGCCCTGGAAGGGGCGGGGGCTCTGCGCCTGATCCTGTGCGGGTCAGCGGTCTCGGTGATGGGAGACCTGCTCTCTGGAACGAAAGCGCTGCGCGGCCGGGCAGCGCTGGAGCTACGCGTTTGGCCGTTCGGATACCGCGACGCGAGGGAGTACTGGGGAATCGTAACCCCGTCAGCGGCCTTCGCGCACAACGCCATCATCGGAGGTACGCCCGGCTACCGGGAACTCGTGCCCGGCCCGCACGTTCCCGAGGACCCCAGCCAGCTCGGCAGCTGGCTGGCGCGGAACGTCCTGCGGCCTTCCATGCCGCTGTTCGACGAAGCCCGCCGCATCGTGCACGAGGACCTGCGCATCCGCGATACCGCCGCCTATAGCTCGGTTCTGGCAGCCGTGGCTGCGGGCGAGTCCTCTCCGACGAAGATCGGCGGTCTGCTAGGCCGCCCAGCGACCTCCCTGGCCCATCAACTCGTCACGCTGGCCTCGGCCGGGTTCATCGACCGGCGACACGATCTCCTGCTGGACCGGCGGCCTGTGGTGACCGTCGCCGACCCGATGGTGCGGTTCCACCAACTGATCGTCGAGCCTTACCTGGCCGACCTGGAGGCCGGGCGCGCAGCGCAGGTCTTGGCTGAGGCGAAGCACACAATCAAATCCAAAATCTATGGACCGCACTTCGAGGCACTGGCAGCCGAATGGACTGCGCGGTATGCGGCTACCGAGGCGGGCCTCGTGGTCGGCCCGGTCGGGCAGACCGTCATCGCCTGCCGCGAACATCAGACCGGTCACGAGATCGATGTCCTAGCGCTTGCCCGCGGTGCCCGGCCGCGGGCCGCGGGCGCTCCGGTCACGTTCGTCGGCGAGGCCAAGCACCGCGACCGCCTGCCGGCCTGGCCGAACTCCGCGATCTGGCGCACCGGCGCGAGCTCCTCACAGCGGCCGGGCATGACGCGTCCGACGCCGTCCTTGGCCTATTTAGCGCTACAGGTTTCACCGAGGAGCTCCAAGCCGAAGCCGCCCGCAGCCGGGGCAGAATACTCCTCGTATCGCTAGAGCTGCTCTATGGCCAGAGACCCGAACGCTGAGCGTCCTTGGCCCGGGCTAGCGCACACTGATGGTGAGCTTCTGGGTCACGGCGCCGCCGATCCCGTTGCGAGCAGTGACGGTGACGACGAAGGTGTGACCTGCCGCCTGTTTGGCTGGCGTGCCGGTCAGAGTCGCCGTCCCGTTGGCGTGCGCCCGGAACGTCAGGCCCTTAGGCAGCTTGCCCTGCTCCGTGATCTTCGGCGCCGGGAAGCCGGACGACGTGATGGTGAAGTCTGCTTTGTGACCTGCCGCGAGCTTGACCCGGTTGCGCGACCTGAAAGCCGGCTTCTGATCCACGGTCAGAACGAATGCCTGCGTGGCGTCGTGGCCGATGCCGTTCGCAGCGCTGACGGTGATCTTGTAGGCACCGCCGGTTCCTGGTGCGGGTGTCCCGCTCAGCGATCCGCTCGGGGCCAGCTGGACTCCGCGCGGCAACTGGCCCTGCTCGGCGAAGGCAGGCTGCGGCACGCCGCTCGCCACGGCCTGGAACGAGCCCCGCTTGCCGACCGCGAAGGTGGCCGAGGCCTTGCTGGTGATCACCGGGGCGGCCAGGGTCAGCGCCGTGAGGTTGCCTGAGACCGTACGGTCGGTGACGTACACCACGCCCGTGTCGGGGTCGACCGCCACCGCACTTGCCTCCTCGCCGACCCCGATGGCGGGAACCGCGAGCTTGAAGGTCGAGCCGATCACGGACAGCTCGCCGGTGTCCGCGTCGAGCACATAGGCTGTCTTGTCAGCCGGATCCGTCGCGACGGCCTCAGGGCAGCCGTCCTTGATCTCGGCGTCGGTGGCCTCGTTCGCCGCGTTGATCACCCAGACCCCGTTGAAGAACCCGTCCTTGCAGTTGACCGCGTACAAGAGGCTGGCGGTGGTGTTGACGGCGACCGCCACCGGGGTGTCGCCGACCTGGATCGGCGAGGTCGTCTCGTCCGTCGAGGTGTCGATGACCTGGACAGCCTGATTGTTGATGAAGTCCACCAGGTACAAGTCATGATTCTTCGGATCGAAGGCCATCGAGTCGTCGATGCCCGTGCCCATCGCGAAAATCGAGGTCGGGTAAGTGACGTCGTCGGTCGCGCCGTCGATCACGGCTATGCCGTCATGCCAGGCCGCGTAAATCGTGTCAGAGGTCGGGTCTATCGCCAGCGCGTCGGTGCCGGGAATCGGCCCGCCCGGCACGTTGCTGATGGCGATCGTGTCAGTGACTTCACTGGTGGCCCCGGCGATCACCGACACCGTACCGTCCCCTTCATTGGCGACGTAAACCTTGTCGGTGCTCTCATCGACGACGACCGATTCCGGGTCGCTTCCGACCATGACCGTCTTCGTCACGGCCGAGGTCGCGCCGTTGACCACCGATACCGAGCCAGCTGAGAAGTTCGCGACGTAGATGGTGTCGGTGCTCGCGTCCACCGCAAGCGCGGAGGGATTGCTGCCAACGGGGATGTTCACGATTCCCGCGGTGCCCGCTATCGCATGCGGACGGTCGGCGTGGGCCGAGGCAGGCGTCCAGGCGAGCAATGTAGCGGAGATCGCGGCCATGGCCGGAATCACCCTACGTACAGCCGTACGTCGCAGACGTCGAATACGTCGCATTCTGTTAACCTTTGCCACCAGGTGTCAGTATATGAACCATAGAACCATATACTCGTGCTGCAATTGCTCGTGACTCAGGCTGCGCAGGAGGACTAGTGGGGCATCGTTCGTGGCGCGTTCGGACATCGGGCATCCTCGTGGCCCTCGGCCTGGCCTGCGGTGCTTTTGCCTCCTCGGCGGCGCTCGCGTCGGCCGGCACCGTGACCTGCCCGACGGTGGATCCGATGACAGGCGCGCTCTCGATCTTCCCCGAGCCAGGCATCGACTGGAGCGGCTGCGACTTGGAAGGCGCCGATCTCACTAGCGCCCCCCTGAGCAAGGCCGACCTGACCAGCGCCAATCTGACCAGCGCGAATCTGACCAGCGCGGACGTCGACAGCGTCAATTTCACCGACGCTGACCTGGCGAACGCCACCGTCGCCAAGGCGGACCTCGACTTCGCGGATCTCACCGGTGCCACGATGACGAGCACCGACTTCAGCGGCGCTTTTTTGAACTCCGCTGACATCACCGGTGGCGACGTCGGCAACGCCGTTCTCGGCACGACGTCGCTGACGAATATCACTTCAGGCGGGCTCACCGGGGGATTTCCCGCCTCGCTGCCAGCCAAGTGGACCGAGATCAACGGCACCCTGCTCGGCCCGACCGCGATCATGAAAAACGCGGACCTCTCGGGTGTCGACCTGTCCGGCCTGGACCTGTCCGGCGGCAGCCTGGCGGGGGCCGACCTCGACAACGCCAACCTGGCGAAGGCCGACCTGCTGGGCGACAGCCTTGCGAACGCGAGCCTGGCGAACACGAATTTTTCCGGCACCAATCTCGGTGGGGTTGACCTGACCAATGACGACCTGTCCAGCGCCGTCCTGACCGAAGCGAGCTCAGGCGCCGTGACAGGCAGTCCTGTCCTGCCAGTGAACTGGGCCCTGGCCGAGCCGAGCGGCTACCTGCTCGGCCCGGACGCGGACCTGACCGGAGCCCGGATGGACAACGCCTCGATCGCCGGCGCGGACCTCGCCCATGCGGATCTCAGTGACGCGCAATTGCTTAACGCCAATGTCAGCTTCGCCAACTTGACCGGAGCCGACCTCGCTGGCGCCGAATTCGAGAACGCCAGCATCTTCACAGCCGATCTCACCGGAGCGGACGCGCAGCACACGGACCTGTCGTTCGCCAATATGGACAATGCGGACTTCACGAACGCCAACCTGACCGGAGCCGACCTGGATTCCGGCATAGAGGCGGGCGCGATCTGGTCGGACACCACCTGCCCTGACGGCAGCGACTCCGACAAGCATGCTCCGGCCGGGTGCACGACACCGCTCGACACCGCGCCTCCCGTCGCCATGCCCAAGGTCGCGAGCGGCAAGGCGGGCACGAACGGCTGGTTCACCTCGCCGGTCCGGGTGAGCTGGAACTGGACCGACGACGGCGTGATCGACCAGGCGAAGTGCACCAAGTCCAGCAGCACCCCGGGCAACGGAAGGTCCACGCTGAGCGCGTCCTGCTCCGACCTGGCCGGCAACACTGGCTCCGCGAGCTTCCAGGTGAAGGTCGACACGACCCGCCCGGTCGTGGCGGTCACCCGCGTTCAGGCCAAGGCGATTTACATCGACGGCGGCGTGCCAGCCGCGGGCTGCCAGGCAAGCGACCCGGTCTCTGGCGTCGCGCAGCAGGCCGCCGTCACCACTCGCACGTCCGGCAAGGACGGTGTCGGCAAGTTCACCGCTACCTGCGCCGGGGCGGTGAGCCGGGCAGGCACGAAGCAAGCAGCCCCGGTCAGCGTCAGCTATCAGGTGGTATTCGGCTTCGGAGGATTCAGCGCGCCCAAGGCCGGCACCACGGTGCGGAAGTCGGCCCGTTCGGTCGCGGCCAGGTTCAGGCTGGCCACGGCGTCGGGCAAGCCGATCGCCGCCAGCGTGGCCGCTTCTCTTGCCAGTGCGCGCAAGGTCCGGGTGACGCTGAGCGGACCGCGCATCTCGGCCGTGACGACCAATTGCGCCTGGCAAGCGCGACCCGGCGTCTTCCAGTGCACTGTCAGCATTCCAGCGGCGGTCAGGACCGGCAAGACCAGCAAGTACCTGCTCACCGCGACCGCCAACCTCGGTGCCGGATTCGCCGTCGTGCCGGTCGTCGGCAAGGCCGCCAACCCGGAGACGATTCACTTCAAGTAGGGCCGCGCTACAGGTACAGGCCGACGGCGGCGGGCGGCTGAGCCGACGAGATCGGGGCCTCCGCAGCGCGCTTGGCGAAAAGCTCGGCCAGGGTCATCGAAGGCATGGCGTCGTCCGGCTGGCCGAGCCAGGCAGCGGCTTCGGCCGGAGGCAGCGGCCCGACCTCGATCTGGGCCAGGCACCGGCCAGGCCGGGTCGCGGCCGGGTGCAGCGCGCGCAGGTCCTCGTTCGTCGTGATCGCTACCAGCACGTGCCTGCCCTGGCCCAGCAGCCCGTCGGTCAGGTTGAGCAGCCTGGACAGGGCCTGCCCCGAGGCCCGCTTGGCGTCAGCGGCGATGAGCTCGTCACAGTCTTCGAGCAACAGCAGCCGCCACCGCCCGGGCGCCTCGGCCTCGTAGTCGTCGCCGATGATGACTTCCATGAGGTAGCCGGGATCGGAGAACAGCGTCTCAGGATCGACGACGCAGTCGGTCTCGCACCAGGCGTGCCACTCGCGCGCTAGCGCCCGGAGCGCCGTCGTTTTCCCCGTTCCCGGCGGCCCGTAGAGCAGCAGCAGCCGGCCCGCGAGCGAGTCCGGGGTAACCGCCATCAGCCGGTCCATGGCCGCGCCGGTGGCGGCCGAGTAGTTGCGCCTGATCTGATCCCACGGTTGCGAGCTCACCTGCCGGGCGGAACGGCAGGCACCGCGCCGGTCGGACCGATGCCAGAAGCCGATCGTGACCTGGTCATCGAGTCCCGCGGCCTCGATCTCGACCTCGGCCGTGATGCGGCTGAGCATGGACTCGGCCAGTTCGTCGGTCTCCGCCGTCACGGTGACCTCGGCAGTGCCGGTGCGCCAGAGCACTGAGCGGACCGTCCAGCCATCGCCAGACGCGAGCCTGGCTTCCCGCCCGGTGTCCGCCGCCTGCCGCACCGTGCGCGCACCGGCCGGCGTGAGCGTCGAGCCCGGCCTGAGCTGCTGAAACCTGACCGTCCTGGCAAAAGGCTGCTGGCCGTCGATGAAGGCCGACATGATCAGGGCGTCGATGACATCACACGGCGTATCGAGATCGTCGAACTGGATGCCGGCCGGTACCAAGCCCGCCGGATCCGGGCTTCGCGCCGTCAGCGTTATGAGCCTGGAACGGGCCAGATCCTGACTAGTCACAGCCGACCATCATCGGCAGTCAGCGCGCCGATGTACAGCGATTTTTAGCGGGTAACGCGCGCCGTAATGTAGGCGGGCCCGCCGCAGTTCCAGCACAGCACGACTCCGGGAGATACCTCGGGGTCGCGTCCCTCGATATCGCACGGGCCGCACGTGTAAGCCGCGACGACAGGTCGGCTGCTGTCAGGGACGACCAAGGATTCTGCGAGGTCCATCTCAACGTTCTACCAGGTCAACGACACCGGTATGAACGTTTTGGGCGATAAAACGACTCTTCATGAACTCTGGTGGTTATCGGCGCCAACGACTCCGATTGCCGGTAAGTAGGCCGCAACTAAGACAACCGACCCCAGGCTGGCACCGGCCCAGGCGAGCAGCACGCCCGCCAGCAACGAGCCGGCGAGGTTCACCACCGCTAGCCGCCTGGCGCCGCCGCGTGCCAGCGCGAGTGAGTCCACTGCCCAGGTCGAGTACGTCGTGTAGGCGCCGATGACGCCTGTTTGCAAGCCTATCGCCAGCCAGTGCGGCCAGTGGCTATCGGCTCCGAGGCCGAACAGCAGGCCAAGGATGAACGCGCCTGACAGGTTCACGACGAGAATGCCGACCGGAAACCTGGTTTTGGCCCGCTTCTGCAGGGCGCTGAAGAACTCCTGCCTGGCCACCGCACCGAGCAGCCCGCCCGCGAGCACAGCGAGCAGCGCGCTCACCTGTGCTCACTCCTCGCCGGTGCCGGCTCGGGCTCATTGGCCCGGTCAGGAGCGGTGGCCTTGAGCCGCTGCCCGAGCATGGCCCCCGCCAGCGCGCACACCGGAGCAGCAACCAGGCTCGCCGCCGCATACCCGGCCGCTACCTCGGGGTGGCCTGGAAAGAGCTTGTAGATCTCCAGCGACATCGTCGAGAAGGTGGTGAGCCCGCCGCAGAACCCGGTGCCGATGGCCGGCTTGGCCAGGTCATGGGCTGGCAGCCAGCCAGCCGGCAACGTAATCACGACGCCCAGGATCACGGCACCGACCACGTTCACGGCGAACGTGGCCACCGGGTACGCTCCGGATTCCGGCGGGATGGCCAGCGCCGTCCCGTACCGCGCAGCCGCCCCGAGAGCGCCGCCCGCGCCGATGACCGCGAGCAGCGCGAGGCGGCTGCGCAGCGCACCAGTCAGAACGCCAGCTTGCCCTCAAGGATCGCGATCGCGAGTGCCCACGACGTGCCGAGGCCTTCGATGATCGCTATCACTCCGGTAATCCGGGCGATCGGCAGCTCGAACGTCAGCAGTGCCCAGAACATCCCCCAGAGCACGGCCCACGCGAACCAGTTGATGCCCAGCCAGATCGTCGCCGTATTGCCATGAGCGGCCTGCAGCGTGAAGACGCCCGCAGGGATCGCCGTGACCGCGACGAACAGGCAGTACCAGCCGAACGCCTTACCGCCGGCGTTGAGGAACTGGTTGAACGACACCCACAGGTAGGTGAAGGCGAACAGCAGTATGAATCCGGCCGCTCGCACCGACGAGAGGTCTCCGACTCGGTTGCCCTGGATCAGCAGGGTGACGGCGGCCACGACGCCGACGAATCCGGTGAAGATATTCAGCATCGCGACTTCGCGATTCTGAATGAACGCTGGCGATCTCTCGGCTCGGGTCACCGCAGTAGTAACCTGCTCACCGCCAAGTTCCTGACCGGCGGCCGCCTCAGCAGCAGCGGCCGGCCGCAGAGTCCGCGCGGCTGCGGTCGCCCGAGCCTGGCCGATCAGCCAGATGCCGTTTATGGCGAGCACCGCGCCGACGTAGAGCAACACCACGCCTAGCAACATGGGATCTCACTTCCCTTACTGACCAAGTTGGTGATCAGTGCGCCACCCACGGAGGTAGCGGCGACTGATGCGCAGGCATCCGCCGCCCTTTCTTCTGGGTGACGACACGCGGTTCAGCGGAACTCGCCTCCTCGCTCTCCAGCGCCCGCCGGACTGGCGTCGCGAGCCGGCGCAGGCCCGGCGGAGTGAAGACCCGCCGGGCCTGCTGGTGGCACGCGGGACAGCGCGCGGCCTCACCCGCGCTCGCCATCGGACGTGACACGTCGAACGGCCCGCACTTGTCGCAGCTAAAGGCGTAGACCGGCATGGCGTGACCTCAGCTGGTCCTGGCCGCCGAGCCGCGGTCCATCGGCTGCGGCCCCTCCTTCGTGGGCTTGATTTCGAAGTCGAAGATCTCCGTCGGCAGGTACAGCGAGCAGCAGGCGTTCGGGATGTCCACCACTCCTGAGACCCGCCCCTCGATCGGGGCCGAACCGAGCAGCAGGTAGGCCTGCTCGCCCGAGTAGCCGTACTTCTTGAGGTATTCCACCGCGTTCAGGCACGCCCTGCGGTAGGCGACCGTGGCATCGAGGTAGTGGTTCTCCCCTGTGGTCTCGTCCACCGAGACGCCAATGAAGGTCAGGAACTCGCTGTACCTGGGCTCGACCCGGCCAGGGACGAGCACCGGGTTCGTGGTGATCCCGTACTTAGCCATGCCGCCCTTGATCAGGTCGACTCCGAAGTCGATGAAGCCGCCCATCTCGATCGCGCCGCAGAAGGTGATCTCGCCGTCGCCCTGCGAGAAGTGCAGGTCACCCCCGGAGAGCTTGGCGCCGGGCACGTGCACCGGGTAGTAGACCCTGCTGCCCCTGGTGAAGTTCTTGATGTCGTGGTTACCGCCGTTCTCGCGGGCCGGCACCGTGCGAGCGCCTTCCGCGCCGATCCGGGCGAGTTCCGCCCCGCTCAAGTCGCCCGCCAGGACACCATCCGGGATCGGCGGCAGCGCCAGCGGCGGCACCCGGTTCGGGTCCCGGTCGATCAGCGCCTGCTCACGGCGGTTCCACTCACTCAGCAGCGGCGCCGACGGCGCCGTGCCGAACAGGCCCGGGTGCGTGATTCCGGTGTACCGGACCCCCGGAACGTGCCGCGAGGTCGCGTCCTGCCCGCGGAAGTCCCAGATCGCCTTGTAGGCGTCCGGGAAGTGATCGGTCAGGAAACCGCCCCCGTTGGCCTTCGCGAAGATGCCGGTATAGCCCCAGCCCTGGCCCGGGGCATCGCCGTACTCCTGCGGCGGCTGGCACGGGCCTAGATCCAGGATGTCGACAACCAGCAGGTCACCTGGCTCCGCGCCCTGGACCTCGAACGGCCCGCTCAGCATGTGAGCGCGGAATAGATCGACATCTCGCACATCGTTCGCGGAGTCGTTGTTGCCGAGCTGGGAGTCAGTCCACTCCCGGCACTCGACCCTGAACTCGTCCCCCGGCTGTACCGTTGCCGCCGCCGGAATGTCCGGATGCCATCTGTTGTGCCCAGGTACAACCTGGTCTGCCATCGACTTCGACTGGTCAACACTGAACTTGACCTCAGGCATAGCAACTCCTTCGTCCCCCGGCGCGAACTGCTGGCGCTGTGCTGTGCAGCACTGTGTCGCACTGTGCAGCACTGTGTCGCAAACACACAGGCCAGCGAGTTCGCCCCGCGACTTCGGGAGGGCCGGTGCCCAAACCAGGAAACGGTCTCCTATCTGCAGAAACTTGCTAAGTCTTCCCGCAAGCCCGCAGCGACCGAGCCTGCCGACGTAGCCACGTCACATACGCCCGCACCGCTCACGTCGCCTGGAACACATCGAAATCGCCCCGTTGGACTCGTCCCCCCAGTTCGACTAGTCCTTCCTAAAAGCATTTCTCCGCTCCGGCCTGTTGTCAATACGTCACGCTCGGTAGGTTTACCGCCAAGATTTAGGATGAAATAAGCTCTGATCAACTCAGATGACCCAGAAGCCGGTCACTAGGCACGTCGAACATAGATACGCGAATTGATGTCCCCACAGACCTCACGTGCATCAGGGTCACCGGGCACGGCCACCAGTCCGCGCACCGCTGTGCCGCGCTGCGAGGCGCCGCGCGTGATTTCCCTGTCACCCAGGCACTCGCGGACCCTCGCGCACCGAATGTTCCTCACAGTGCAGGCGACTCACCGATCCGCCTGACGCGCCAGTGCTCGGATCGGTCGGGGCCAGCCCAGGCTGGCGCAGGCCCGCGTTGTGACATGGGTGCGGCTCTTCTGGGGTGAGCCAGTTTGGGTGCTGCCGCGTCCGGGAGGGTTGTCATGTTTTGGGAGGAGAGTTGCCGTGTCGGGGAGGGTTCTCGTCGTTACCGGGGAGGGTTTTCGGGTGGCTGTAGGAGCGTTGTCGCATGTAGGAGGGTTGTCGTCGTATAGTCCGGTCAACTCTCCTAGATGCGGAAACCCTCCTACAGGAACCCGAAAACCCTCCTGCGAGAGCACCCTCACCCCGAAAGAGCCGCACCCTTGTGACATCGCTGGGCCTCCCCCGGCCCCACCCGCGCCAGCCCGGCCGCCGGCACCTGCGCTATCGGTCTAGGCCCGTGCTAGTAGCCGCACTGGTTGGAGCCGCAGCCACCGTAGTTCTTCTGCTTCACCGACGGCACGGAGCCCATCGCCACGACGTTGGACCGGCCGACCACCTGACCGCCGGCGTTACTGGCCTGGACGGAGAAGTACGGCCCGGACGAGCTGATGTCGATCGCGGTCTCGAAGTCGGACTTGCTCACCGTTCCGGCCCTGGTCAGGGACGTGGGTGACTTGCCGACGAACACCGTCCACGAGGAGACATCGGTCGCGCCGTTCCAGCTGACGAAGACCGTGGAACCGCCCGGCCTCGGCAGCGCCGCGACCGAGGGCTGATCGACAGGTGTGCCGGTCCAGTCGGACAGGAACGCGCGGTACGACGGGTCGCCCCTGGTGATCTGAGCGTCAAAAAGGATCTCGCCATCAGCGGAGAACGCGGAGAGGTACGGGCTCGTGCCCCAGCCCACGACCATCCGGCCGTCCGGCAGGAGCTGGGCGCTGCCCATCGCGTCCGACAGCAGCACCTTGCCTGGGTGGATGTACTGCTGGTGGAGCGTGACCTTCATCTTCTTCTCGTCGATGTCCAGCAGGAGCGCCCGTGACTGCTTCTCCTTCACGGGCGAGGCGCCGTTGTCGAACACGGTGAGCTGGCTGTCGCCAGGGCCGGTCGGCCTGACGTGGTGCTGCCAGTGGAAGACCGCGCCCTTATCGAGCTCGAAGTCCGACTTCTTGCCTCCCAGCCGCCACATGATCTCGCCGGTCTTCCTGTTGACCTTGAAAACCGTCCAGCAGTTGCGCGAGGAGATCAGCAGGTTGCCGTCGGAGGTCGGCGCGATCGAGTTGATATGAAAGTAGTCGAACGGGTGCTTGACCGTGCCGAACGCGAACTTGCCGTAGACAAATGGCTGGTACGTATCCTCCATCGCCACATGGTCGAGGCTGTCCCACTCGAACAGCACCTTGCCGGTGGCGATGTCAATCTCCTGGGCGACACCGGAGACCAGCATGCCCCTAGCCGGGCCGCCCACCGGGGTCAGGTCGGCAACTGACGGGCGGTAGCACGTGACCAGTGCCGTACCGTGCGGCGTCAGGTTGAATTCATGCAGGTCAGCCTGCAGCCCGTTGCCCGCGTGCACGTGGTGGATGGTCTCGTAGGACGAGTCGGCGATCATCCCGACGCCGAGGCCATAGCCAGCGCCGATGATCTTGCCCTCCCACCAGGTGAGCATTTGCTTGCCCTGGTAGGTCTGGCAGTTGAAGTTCATCTTGCTGCTGTCGATATCCGGCTTGAACCAGACCAGCTCACCGTCGGTGCGCATGATCGAGGTGCCACCCTGGCCGGGGCCAGACGCGACCGTGGCCAGCATGATGTAGCCGGGGTCGCTTGGCATGTTCTTGCTCTTGACATTGATCGTCGGCGGGGAGAGATCTGGCCTGGAGACGAAGGTCCGCACGCCCTTGCTGACGGTCGACTCGCTTGTCGTCTTGGCCAGCGCCCTGGTACCGCAGCCGCACAACCCGGCTCCGGCGACGCCAAGGCCAGCCACGCCCATGGCAGCTGTCCCGGCGTTCCTGAGCAACTGACGCCGCGACCAGTCTTGCGACATGGGAAATTCCTCCTTGAAACGGTGCTTGCTGACCTGGGCTAGCTGACTTCCGGCTAGCTGACTTTCGGCTAGCTGATCTTGACTGCGGCTGAGGTGGCGAGCACGTGACCCTTGGAATCGTGTGCCTGAACGGCGTAGAACGGTCCCTTGTGGCGAACCTCGATCGCGGTCTCGAAGCCAGCCCGGTGAGCTGTGCCTACAGTGCTCATGGGAGATCGTGACTTGCCGGCGAGGATGGTCCACGAAGTCGCTGCGGTAGAGCCATTCCAGCTCACGTACACGACGGCCTTGCCGTTCCTGTGATGCACCGCCACATCTGGCTTGCCCTCGGGATGGCCGGTCCAGTCGGCGGCGAACATGCGGTACGACGGGTTGCCGCGCGGCATCCGCCCCGCGACCAGCAGTTCGCCGTTGGCGGAGAACTCGGAGAAGTACGGGTTGGTACCCCAGCCGACGAACATCCGGCCGTCCTCGAGCAACTGAGCGCTGCCCATCGCTGACGACAGCACGTGCGCCCCTGGGTGCGTGTACTCATGCACCAGCCTGACGCGCATCTTGTCCTCATCGACGTGCAGCAAGAGCGCCCTGGACTGCTTCTCCTTGGGCGGTGCCGCGCCATTGTCGAAGACGGTCAGCAGATTGCCGGGATGCGGCCTGACATGGTGCTGCCAGTGGAAGATCGTGCCCGGCCCCATGTCGAAGTCCGACTTCTTGCCGCCGAGTCGCCAGACGATCTTGCCGGTCTTCCTGCTGACCTTGTAGACGCACCAGCAGTTACGCGAGGAAATCAGCAGGTGCTCGCCATCGGCCGTCACGACCAGAGAATTGATGTGGAAATAATCGTACGGGTTATTCTCGGCACCAAAGCCGGTCGGAAGCTGGTGGCTCTCGGTGATCGGCACGTGGTCGAGGCTCCGCCACTCGCGCAGCCCGACCAGCTTGTTGGTCTTGGGGTCGATCTCCTGGGCGATCCCCTCGGCCATAGTGGCGCCGCTCCGGCCGCCGATCGGCCGCAGGTCCACTCCGTTGAGCGTTCGGTAGATCGTCACCAGGCCAGTGCTCTGCGGGGTCATGTTGAACTCGTGATGGTCGATCATGATGCCGTGGCCGACCGCGTGGATCGTGTGCTTCCTGTTGTAGTGGCTGTCGGCCACGACAGCGACGCCCTGACCCCAGCCGTGCGTCTCGTGCCCCTCCCACCACGTCAGGTGCGGCTCACCCTGATAGATCTGGGTATTGAAGTCGAGCTTGTGGAACTCGGGCGTGTCCGGCCCCATCCACACCAGGTTGCCGTTCGGGTCGAGGATCATGGCCCCGCCCCGGCCGGGGCCGGAATAAGGCGCGTTCATGAAAATGTGGTGCGCCTGCGACCCTGTCACCTTCCTCGCCAGCTTGATAGCCGGGGGATTGAGGTCGGGCCTGGTGATGAACTTCCGGTAACCGTCGATCACGAACGAATCGGGGAGGACAGTAGCATCAGAGGCCTGCGTGTTCGCCGCCGTCGAGTGTGCTGAGCATCCGGCCATGCTCAGCCCGGCTACCCCGGCGGCAGCCGTACCCGCTTGCGCGAGAATCTGCCGCCGGGTTACCTCACGAGCCATTGAGCTCTCCTCAGTGATTCTGGCCGAATGCACGGGACGTCCCGATCACCCGGCCCTTTGCATCCAGCGCCTCGACCTTAAATACCTTGTACTGTCCGTGCACCGTGATAGCCGTCTCAAAGCCGGACTTGACCCCCGTTGCCACCGTAGTCAGCTGCGCGGCGCTCGACCCGCCGAGCACCCGCCAGCTTGTGACCTGGGTGTCACCATTCCAGCTCGCGTACACGGCGTGCGTGCCGCCGCTGCCGCGAACCGCGCCCGCGGGCGGAGCCAGCGGCAGGCCGACCCAGCCCTGGCTGAGCATGGTGCGGTAGCTGAGGTCAGGTCCCGGCATTACCGCGTCGATCAGCAACTGCCCGGACTTGGTGTACTCGGAGAAGTAAGGCTCCGAGCCAAAGCCAACAAACACATTACCGTCAGGAAGCAACTGCATGCTCCCCATGTAAGCGGCGTCGGGAGTGTTGTGCTCATACTGCGACACCATGGTGGCCTTGTGGCTCGCGAGGTTGAGTTGCAGCACCAGGCCGCGCGACGGGCCGGTCGGACTCAGGTAGGTGCCCGCTCCGGTCAGCATGCAGCAATGATCATCGAACAGGCTGACCTTGTCGCCCTTCAGCATCGTGACATCGTGCTGCCACTGGAAGTCCGCGTTCGGGGTGCTGTTGAACGTCGAATTCCGGCCGCCGAGGGTCCAGAGGATCTTGCCGCTCGCCATGTCGATGTCATAGATCGCCCAGGTGTTGCGCATCGAGACGATCATGGTGCCGTCGCCGTTCAGGCTAATTGAGTTCACGTGGTAGGCGTCCCACGGGAAGCTGTTGCCCGGGGCGAGCGCGTGGGTGTCCCGCAGCGAGATGTGATCGAGCGCGTCCCAGTTGCGGACCAGCTTGCCTGTCTTGAGGTTGTACTCCTGGACCGCCGAGTCCGTCAGCGCGCCGTCCCGGACGCCGCCGTACTTGCCCAGGTCCATCGGTATGTCCTTATTAGCGGTGACCCAGGCGTCATCACCGGTGATCACCATGGAATGCAACGTCAGGATCCAGCCGTTGGCGCCCTGCAAAGTCGCGACGGTCTGGTAGTGCTTGTTGACCACTACGTACTCACCGCTCGTCGTGGCGCCCGTGTCGGTGATCACGCCCTGCCACCAGCTCAGTACCGGCTGGCCATGATAGGTCTGCATGGCGAGATCGGAAGCGACATCGGCGGTAGGTACCGGCTTGAACCAGACGGGCTGCAAATTGTTGTCCAGGATCAGCGGCCCGCTCTGGCCCTGCAGCTCCCCCTTGGTCGTGTCGTAGAAGTTGGCCATCATGATGTAGCCAGGCGTCACCGTGCCGCCGCCTGCTCCGACCGGCACATCCGAGGCGATGACCGGCGGGTGCAGCGTGGGCGCCGTTACGTAGCTGTACGAGCCCTTCAGGGTGTAGGCGCCGATGGGAGCGCCAGGCGAGCCGGCGAACGCGAAGTCGACCACGAAGAAGGCCACGATGATGGCCGCCACCGTCGTCGGCAACGTCACCCAGCGCGCCCTGAAACCGCCGGCCTTGGCCGGGCGCCGGCCGCAGGCAGGCGCTGGCGCACTCGCCGGCCGCCGCTGGCTGTGCAGCCTGCCCTTGGGCAGCCTGATCCTGGGCAGCCTGCCGCCTGGCGCGGCTTGAATGTGCCGCGGCATCATGAAGAAGGTCATGACCGCCGCCAGCAGGACCAGGCCTGCTCCGATCAGGTAGCCGATCCTGAAGCCATCGGTCAGCGAGTTCGGCACCGCCTGGTTGGCCCCGATCAGGTGGCTGGTGTACGAGGTGGCGATCGAGATGATCAGCGCGATGCCGAGCGCGCCGCCGATCTGCCGTGAGGTGTTCACCATCCCGGAGGCCAGGCCTGAGCCGGGGTAGCACCCTGAGTCGCCGCGATCGTGGAAGGGACGATCGACAGCGCGATCCCCGCCGTCACGAGAATGCCAGGGAAAATCACGAAGCCGATCGCGCTGCCGGTCGGGCCGATCCGCGCGAGCAGCAGCATGCCGCTCGCCATCATCAGCAGCCCGCAGGTCAGCACCGTCCGCACGCCGAACCGGCCGACGAGCTTGCCCGCCCGCCGCGCCACGAGCAAGATCGTGAGCGCCATCGGGAAGAAGGCCAGCCCGCCAGCAGAGGCGACAGCCCGAGCACCTGCTGCAGGTACAGGGAGCTGAGATACCACATCGGGAACAGCGCGGCGCTGAACGCCAGGACGATCAGGTTGGCTGTGCGCAACGACTTGGTGATCGACTTGATCGGAACGAGCGGATTGGCCGCCCACCTGATCTCGATCACCGAGAACAGGGCGAGCACAGCGAAGCCGAGCACGATCGGGCCGAGCGTGAGCGGAGCGGTCCAGCCGTAGTTGCCGCCGTTAATGAAGCCCCACGCGAGGATGACCTGGCCGCCGGTCAGCGTCAGCGCGCCGGCGAGGTCGAACTTGGACTTCTCGCGGTGCCCGTCGTCGGTGATGACCACGTAGGCCACGGCCGCGGCAGCGATGCCGATCGGCGGGTTGATCAGCAGGACCCAGCGCCAGCCGAGTTCTTGCGTGATGATCCCGCCGAACAGCGCGCCGGCCGCGCCGCCGGCGCCGTTCATCGCACCCCACAGGCCGATGGCGCGATGCCGCGCCGGGCCTGGCGCGAAGGCATGAGTGATGGCGGCCAGCGAGGCAGCCGCCATCAGCGCGCCGCTGAGGCCTTGCACTGCCCTGGCGCCGACCAGCATTCCCTGGTCGATGGCCGAGCCTCCGGCCAGCGACGCCAGCGCGAACAGGGTGAGAGCGCACGACCAGGCTGTTACGCCGCCCGAACCGGTCGCTTGCGCGGCCCCCGAGCATCAGGAAGCCAGCGAAGACGATCGCGTAAATGTCGATGACCCACTGCAGGCTGACCGGCGAGAAAGTTGAGACTGTCCTGGATCGACGGAAGCGCGACGTTGACGATGGTCAAGTCAAGGATCACCATGAACTGCGCCACGCAGCACACGACAAGTAGCCATGTCTGGTGCGTGCGTGGCGCAGCCTGCTCCGACTCTGCCGGCGAAGACTCAGCCTGCGCCCTCTCGGCCTCCCGCGTAGCGCGGAAACTCATTGCGATGCGGCCGCCTTCTCCTGCCCTGCCACTCGTTGAGGGTCATCAGCGCCGCGTCGACGATCCGCTCGAGGAACATCTTGGAGTCGTTCACCCGGGGCAGCGGTGCCTCGGCACCGGGACCTCAAGGAATTCGCACAGCGGCTCCCAGCCATCGGCGTAGGCTCCACACAAGGAGCCGGTCGGCTGGAACTGTCCGCCTGAACCTCGGCGTTGTACTTGTCGAATGCCTCGGCCAGCGCGTCCTGGTCCGGGGTCGCCGGCGACGTTCGACGGAAGCAGACCGCTCTTCTCCCACATCGCGGTGATGAGGGACATGTAGTCGTCCCAGCCTTCGTCGATCCTGGTACGAGCCTGGGAGAGGTCATGCACGATGCTGTCGCCGTAGACGACATCCCAGATCGTGTTGGTCATGCTCTTGGCCCACTGGTCGGCGGGACGGACGCTCAGCAGCACCTTGGCGTCCGGGTACACGTCGATCAGCTCCCTGTAGAAGAACGAGCCCGGCCAGTCAACCGTGGACTCGTGGCCCGCGAAGACCTTATCCCAGTTGGCGCCGCCCTCGAACGCGATCGACCACTGCTGGACCAGGCTGAGATCGCTGAGCACGTTCACCATGTGATAGCACGGGCCGAATCCCAGCATCTCAAGAGCGATCTTCTGGGTCAGCGTGCCGGTACGTGGCAAGCCCGCGCCGATTACTTTCATTGTGAACTCCTCCGTTCGGTTCAGATGTTCGAGCATGACGCATGCAGTCCAGCCCCGGAGGACGATTAGCTCCGAGTTTCCTGCTGAAAGCCTTAGAGATCGCCCAGAATCCTGAGAGTTCACTCAGAAACTTCCGATCGGTTAAATCCGATATTTCCTGACGAAACAACTAGTCTAAAGCCTCGTTCAGGTGCGCGTACCCGGACCTGGCGCCAGGGCACTCGCCTCGATGCCGACCTCCTGACCAGCGGGTAAGCGCCATCTCCCGGTCTCGCGAGCCTCAGTCAGCGCTTGCTGGCTGCCGTATTTCCTACCACTACGGCCGGTTAAGGCCGGTACGACCGATGCACTCCGCAAGGCTGGTACTATGCCTCCCTCGCGTCCGGCGGGCGGCCCGGGCGCGTGCCCGGGCACTGGTCCCGCGATAGAGAATCAAGGCGTCTCGCTCCTCGGCTTGTTTCATATGAGCGAATTCCCTCTCCTCTCCCCTGTCAGTCTCATGCGAACCCAAAGCCTATGGCACGCTCCATTAATGAGACCAGTTTAGCCCGCTCTAGGTACGCCGTCGCTGAAGCCACAGCCGCCTAGACACGGCGAGCTAAGCCGTCGCGAGCTATTTCACGGCCGTGCTTGTCGGGTTATCGATTGCCATCTAAGGAAAGTTCGTTTGGCCGCCTTTGATCGGCTCCTGCCATTCAGGCGGCCGATTCCGTCGTTATGAAGATCAACACCTAGGTTTCGGCGAGGTAGCCCGGGCCATGCGACCAGCAGCAAGAAAGCGGCAACGTTGCCGTCACGCCAGCGAGGCCAACAGCAACGGAGACGCCACGTTGTTGTGGAGGCCGTCCGGCACTCAGCAGCGCGGCCCTCCCCGATGCTCACGGGAGGACAACGGGGAGGGCCACGCTGCTCACGGCCCCGCCGCCCGCGACAGCAACAGGGAGGGCCACGCTGCTGACGCCGCATGATCACGGAGCATCGCCCGCGTCTCCGGCACCAGCCAATCCCGGCAGGACCGGCGCGGCGGCCGGTACCTCCCGCAAAGAAGCGAACTCTGCATGATCAAGCTCCGGAGGCACGGAACCGTCCCAGAACCCGAGGCGGCGGCCTCACGTCGCCGACGCCAGCCCCGGCTCACTCAGAAAGACCCGCACCAACGTGACCTGGGTGTTGGCTCTTTCGGGGTGAGCCAGCTGGGTGGTGCCGTGCCCGGGAGGGTTGTCCTGCTCCGGGAGGAGAGTTGCCGTGTCCGGGAGGGTTCTCGTCCTTACCGTGGAGGGTTTCCGGGTTCCTGAAGGAGCGTTGTCGCATGAAGGAGGGTTGTCGTCGTATAGTCCGGTCAACTCTCCTAGATGCGGAAACCCTCCTGCACGAACCCGAGAACCCTCCTGCGAGAGCAGCCTCACCCCAGAAGAGCCACACCCACGTGACCTCGCTGGGGCGGCCCGGGCGGCTCCGGGACTAGACCCAGACTTGGCGGCGCTAGTTGAGTAGTCGGCCTACTGGCACTCGCCTGGGCGGCGGCCTCGCGGCCGACATGCGAGCGCTGGGTGAATTGCAGCTCCGATGGCCCCAGCCAGCGGGTCCACTCGGCGTGATAGGCCTCCGCCCGCTGCTTGGTCCGGCCGAGGTCAGCCGGCACCGCGACCCAGCTGGCGGCGAACGGCGCCTTGCGGATCATGGCCCTGGCCAGCGCCCGTCCGGTCGTCGTGCGCCCGGGCATCGAGCCGGGAAACCAGATAGCGGGGAAAGCCGCGCGGGCAGAGCACGTCGTCGAGCGCCACCGCGAACAGGTCGTTCTCAGCGGGCGTGGCGGCCGCCAGGATAGCAGCGCAGGTAGCCCGCCGCCCGCGGCTCGATGGTCAGCGACCGGCCGCTTCCTCGCTGAGCTGGCCCAGCTGACGTAGACGTCGCAGATCGCCCTGGCTGGTCAGCTCGAGCGGCAGGACGTCAGCGAGTTCCCTGCGCATCCGCGACAGCCGGACGACGGCCAGGACGCACGACCCAGCCGCGACCAGGAATCCCGGCGAAGTCGCCGACCTAGATGCCGGTCAGCGCGCCGAGCACGAGGACGAGCAGGCCGCCGATACCGCCACCACGGCCGGCCGCGCTGGCTGAGCGGATAGGCGGCGGCGCGGTCAAGGCGGTGTCGGCATCGCCTGGGCCGCGCGCGGCGCGGTCTGATCACCAGCGTGTGCAATTTGATCCGGTGTAGGGCTCGCCGATCCGCCAGCGCGCCAAGGCCGACCTCGCGCTCGCGGTTCGGTCCGCCATGGACGGTTGATCTGCGCGAACTCGGCGGCCGGCGGCGGGGCGAATGGCCCGAGACTCGGGTGCACGTGGGATGGCCCGGCCTCGATCGCGCCGTCCTCCGAGGGCGCGAACACGCGCAGGTGCTTGCGCACGAACCGCTGGTAGTCGCCGGTGCCCCTGGCCAGTTCGGGGGCGACGCAGATGATGTCCCAGTTCGAGGCGATCTTCGCGGGGTCGGCCGGGTCCAGCCGCAGCGCACGGCCCCGGCTCTGCTGCACCGAGACGGGGTTGTGGCGATGCTCAGGTCGACCAGGCAGTTCACGCACGGCGCGTCCCAGCCCTCGCCGAGCATCGCCCTGGTCCCGACCAGCGTCCGGGTCGCGCCCGCCGCGAACACCGCGGTCGCGAGCTCCACCCAGAGCCGCGGCTGCCAGGCCGATCCGGCGGCGCTGAGCCTGCACCAGTCCGGAGCCACGGATCGGCCCGCCAGCCGGCAGTTCGCTGCGCCGGCCGTCGCCCGGCCTCGCCGCGCGCGCTCAGCCTCCTCGAGCGCGTCCAGCAGTCCGTCGGCGTCGTCCGGGGGCGCACCGCAGCCCGCGGCCGGTCACCAGCAGCGGCCGCAGCGCCCTGGTGCGCGGATCAGCGGCGATGGCGTGCAAGCGCGGCCGGCGCGGACCCGCATCGGCTGGCAGCAGGTCAGCCAGGCCGCGGCCGGGAGCGGCCGCCTGCTCGGTGTCGGTAAGCACGAGCGCGCGCAAGGCCACGCCCCTGGCGTCGAATTCGCAGGCGAGCACGTCGGCGAGCGCGATGGTCTTGGCGGCCGAATTGGTCAGCAACCGGTCCACGTCCGAGGCGCCGCGCCGGATTCCCTGCCTGGTCAGGGTGAACCCGAGCGCGCGCAGCGCGTCCGCGATGGCCGCGTACTGGTCCGCTGGCGCGTCGCCGCCGGCCGCGGCCAGGCACCGCAGCGCGTAGTCCTCAAGCAGCACGAGCCAGTCATCCAGGCTCGGCTGCTCCCGGTAGCCTTCACCGCGCGGCACCCCTTCCGGCAGATCGAGGCCGCCGGACCCGAGGAATCGCGCGCCCGCCCGCGCCAGTGCCGGATGGCCGCGCTGAAACGCGGTCCACGACACCTGGGCGCCTTCGCCAGGCCCCCGGCCGCGATCGCGGAGCCGCCCGATCACCCATTCGGGCAGGCTGGTCACGCCTTCCGCCGTCTGGTGAAGCTCGTGATCAGCTCGGTGAAACGCAGGTCGTGCTCGGCCAGCCAGGCGGTCTCGGTATCGAGCGGCCGGATCAGCCAGGCCAGTTCCTGGTAGGGGGCGAGCGCCTGCTCGCGCACCAGGGCTGGCGTCGGCACGCTGTAATCGACGGGGCCGAGCAGCCCCGTGTACAGGTCGTGCTCCTCGGTGGTCAGGGCGTCCGGCGGGGTCGCGGTGAGCGCGACCACGTGCACCTTCGGCAGCTGGGTCAGCGCCGCGCGGACCACGTAGCCCCACATCGAGGCGAGGTGGTGGCACTCGTCGAGCACCACCGTCCGCACCCCGTTCGTACGCAGCGCGGCAATGCGCTCCCTGGCGCCCGGGCCGAGCAACTGGTCGATGTCACTGCCCGGCGCCGATCCCTTGGCTATCTCGCGCCTGAGCGCGGCCATGATCCTGGCGACTTCACGCTGCCGCCTGGCCAGCGCCGCACCTGTCCAGCGCGCCGCTTCGACCTGCACGTCCGCTGGTTCGGCGCCGGTGGCGGCCGCCCGGTCGGCGGCCCAGCGGCGTTCCGCCTGGCCGCGGATGGCGTCCGCCGGATCGTCGAGCTGGCACAAGGACTGATAGGTAAGGCAGGCGATGGTCGCACTTGGATTAGCTGAGGCAAACCCGTCGGGCGCGCCGAAGGCGGCAGCGGTGCGCAGCCACTGCGCCTGCACGGCCGTGTTCGGGACGAGGACGAGCGCACGGGCGCCGAGGCGGCGGATCAGCTCCATGCCGAGCAGCGTCTTGCCAGATCCAGGCGGGGCGACGATGTGGGTCTGCAGTTGCCCGCGCTTGCGGTCAGCCTCGAACGCTTCGAGCGCGAGCCGCTGGTAACCGCGCCAGGTGCCCTGGAAGGCCAGCCTGGCGAACTCGCCGGAATGTGCCGCCATCGCAGCAGAGTAGCGGTATGTCCGCCTAGCGGGGCAGGCCTAGGTCAGGGCAGGATTCCTTCGATCAGCGCTTGCTGGAGGCGGTCGGCAGTGGCTACGTCTGGCTTGCGGGCGGCGAGCACGTCGGCGTACAGGAAGGACTCGCCGAGCCGCACGAGCGCGTAGGCGAGCGCGTTCGGCTCGATGATGGTGACCAGGCCGAGCTCGTCGATGTCGCGGCGCAGCAGCGTCTCGACGAACGCGACGATTCCCGGCTGCACCGGCCCGAGCGGGTCGGTCAGCACCCGCAGCGTGAGCGCTGGCTCATCATCGAGCAGCCGCCGCAGGCCGCTGGACTGGGACACGATCACGTTGATGTGCCTGCCCGTGCCCGGCGTGTGCAGTTCGCCTTCCGGCCGCTCGGCTTCCCAGCGGGCGGCGGCCGCCTCCAGCGTGCGTTCTGTAAGCAGCCACAATGCCTTGCCGAGCAGCGCCTCGCGGCCGCCCGCGTACCGGAACAGCGTGGCCCGCGACACACCGAGCTCGTCAGCCAGGCCCCGCATGTCCAGGCGCCTGCCTTCGTGCACCCACCGCGCGGCGAGCAGCACGTAGCGACTCGCCGCGCGGTGCCGCGGGCGGGTGACCGAGGTCAGCACGCCAGCCTCAGCACGCCAGCCTCAGCACGCCAGCCCCAGCTCAGGCATCCCCGGCTGACCCGGCATCGGCTTGCGCTGCATCGGCCTGCGCGGCCAGCTCGAACACGCTGTTGACGATCGCCTCCGTCGCCGGGCCGTACGGCGGCAGGAACGCGTCGGCCAGGTCTCCGGTGCCGCGCACGACGACGCCGCGGGGGTTGGAGAACTCCCTGAATCCCTCGATCCCGTGGTGCCGGCCGCTGCCGCTCTGCCCGATGCCGCCGAAGCCGAGCGAGGGCAGCGCGCCCTGGAGAGCGCAGATGTTCACGCAAGCGCCGCCCGAGGTCGTCTGCCGCAGCACGGCATCGGAGACCTCGCTGTCCTTGCTGTAGACATAGAGGCCAAGCGGGCGCTCACCCGAGTTGACGTGCGCGACCGCCGCGCCGAGGTCGTCGTAGGGAATGACCGGCAGGATCGGCCCGAACACCTCCTCTTTCATGATGCGCAGGTCGTCGCCGGGGTCGATGGCCAGCAGCAGCGGCATCCTGCGGGTAGCCGGATCGCCTTCGCCGCCGATCGCGACCAGCCGGGTGCCCGCCGCCTTGGCCTCGTCGACCATGGCCTCGATCCGCTCGAGGTGCCGCTGGGTGATGATGCCGGTGCAGTCGCCTGACGAGGCGTACCCGGCTAGCTCGCCCGCGTCCAGGGCCTGCGCGTGTGCGACGAAGTCGTCGAGCCGCGCGCGGGGCACCAAGGCGTAGTCGACCGAGATGCACATCTGGCCGTTCTTGATCAGCTTGGTGCCGATGACGCTGCGGACGCTCTCGGCGTCGACGCTGTCGGCGGCCAGGATCGCCGGGCACTTGCCGCCCAGCTCCAGCGTGACCGGGACCAGGTTGTCGGCGGCCGCGAGCGCGACCTCGCGGCCGATCGCCGGGCTGCCCGTGTAGAGCAGGTGGTCCCAGCGCAGCGTGGGGAACTCCTTGGCCAGCGCCAGCCCGCCGACCGACACCGCGACCAGGTCCTCGCTGAAGGTCTCCGAGATCAGCTGGCGCAGCAATTCACCGCAGGCGGGGGTGTAGTCGGACGGCTTGATGATCACCCGGTTCCCCGCCGCCAGCATTTCGACGAGCGGACCGACCGACAGGTCAAAGGGGAAGTTCCACGGCACGATGTTGCCGACCACGCCCTTGGGCTGATACCTGATGCCGGCCTTGGCAGTGCCGTAGAACATGGGGTCGGCGAACCGCTCCTCCTCCGCCATCCACGAGTCGAGTTGCTCGATGGCGTAAAGGGCGCGGCCGGCTACCCCGAGGATCTCGACCAGGTCGGTGAAGACCTCGGGATGCACGCCGAAGTCGGCGCTCATCGCCGCCCTGATCTCGCCGCGATGGCTCATCAGCATCCCGGCCAGGGCCGCCAGGTGGCCCTTGCGCGTATCCGCATCCGGGTACGAATCGGCCAGGAACGCGGCCCGCTGGACGGCCAGCAGCCTGTGCAGCTCGGCGATCGCCGGGCCGTCATCGAGGTCGGTGGAGCTGGAGGGCGTGATCAGGGATGTCATGGGCGGGCTCCCGGTAGGGTGATACATCTGCCGAAAGTGTTGCATATCTCGCGCGCGAATGTAATCCTCGTCCCAGCACGCACCGAGAGCCAGGGAGCACCATGAGCACGGCATCCGCAGATTCAGATACCGCGCCGCCGACCCCCGCCGGGCACGTCGACGTGCTCATCGTCGGCGCTGGCCTGTCCGGCATCGGAGCCGCCTGTCGCCTGGAATCCGACGCCCCCGCCCTGTCCTACGCGATTCTCGAGGCGCGCGGCACCAGCGGCGGGACCTGGGACTTGTTCAGATTCCCCGGAGTGCGCTCCGATTCCGACATGTTCACGCTGGGTTTTCCTTTCAAGCCCTGGAATGACCCCAAGGCCATCGCCGGGGGCGATGAGATCCTGGCCTACCTGCGCGAGACGGCCGCCGAATACGGCGTCGACAAGAAGATCAGCTATCACCACAAGGTCGTCGGGGCTGACTGGTCGAGCGCGCGGGCGCGCTGGACGGTGACGGTCGAGAACACCCAGACCGGCGAGCGGAGCGAGCGCACCTGCGGGTTCCTCTACGTGTGCGCCGGCTATTACCGCTACGACGAGGGTTACACGCCGGACTGGCCGACGCTGGACCGGTTCGCCGGCCCGGTCGTGCACCCGCAGTTCTGGCCGGAAGATCTCGACCTGGCCGGCAAGCGCGTGGTCATGATCGGCAGCGGAGCGACGGCAGCGACGATCCTGCCCGCCATCGGGGGCAAGGCGGCGAAGGTGACGATGCTGCAGCGGTCGCCCTCGTACATCATGTCGATGCCCAACGCCGATCCGATCGGCGACCTGCTGCGCAAGGTGCTGCCCGCGCGCCGCGCCTACGCGGCGGTGCGGTGGAAGAACGCGCGCATGGCCACCTTTATCTATGGCTTCTGCCGCAAGCACCCGGCCCGGGCGCGGCGGATGCTGCAGAGCGGGGCGGCCCGGCAACTGCCCGACGGCTACGACATCGGAACGCATTTCACCCCGTCCTACCAGCCGTGGGATCAGCGCATGTGCCTGGTGCCTGACGGGGACTTCTTCGCCGCCATCAAGCGGGGTGACGCGGAGGTGGTGACCGACCAGATCGAGGAATTCACGCCGGGCGGCATCAAGCTGCGGTCGGGCGCCGACCTCGAAGCGGACGTGATCATCACCGCGACCGGGCTCAATTTGCTGCCGCTCGGCGGGCTTGACCTGCGGGTCGACGGTGAAGCCGCACCGGTGCCCGAGCGAGTGGCCTACAAGGGGATGATGCTCGACGGCGTGCCCAACCTGGCCTTCGCGATCGGCTACACCAACGCGTCGTGGACGCTGAAGGTCGATCTGGTCGCCTCTTACGTGACCAGGATGCTGCTGCTGATGCGCGCGAAGGGTTACGCCGTCGTCACGCCGCGGCTGCCCGCCGGTGAGGGCGCCACGTCGCCATTCATCGACATGAGCTCCGGGTACTTCGAGCGGTCGCGGGCCAGCCTGCCGTTGCAGGGCGACAAGGCGCCGTGGCGGCTGTGGCAGCACTACTTCAAGGACGCGACGCTGTTCAAGGGCGCGATCGACCAGAAGAACCTCGAGTTCACCCGGGCGCCCGCGCTGGTGTCGTCGGCAAGCTGACGGACCAGGGAGCAGGCGGTGGACTTCAATCTCGCGGTCATGCTGGCCGAGTCGGCGCGGCGCGAGCCGGCCAAGCCGGCGGTGATCCTGGGCGAGCGGCGCGTCAGCTACGCCGAGCTCGACGCGCTGTCTGACCGGGTAGCCGCGAGCCTTTTGGCGGCTGGCCTGGCGCCTGGTGACCGGGTCGGGCTTCAGCTGCCGAACATCCCGCAGTTCGTCGTCGCCTACTTCGGCATCCTCAAGGCCGGCGGGGTCGTCGTGCCGATGAACGTGCTGCTGAAGGCGCAGGAAATCGAGTTCCAGCTGCGGGACTCCGGTGCCAGGACGCTGATCACGTTCGCCGGGTTCTTCGGCGAGGCGGCGACGGCGGCCGGTGCTGCCGGCGTGACCTCGCTGTACGTCGTCGGCGAGGCCGACGGGGGGCAGCCGTTCGAGTCGCTGCTCGCCGGAGACCAGCCCGGCCCGCAACTAGCGGCGCTCAGCCCGGCGGACCCGGCGGTGATCATCTACACCTCGGGCACGACCGGGACGCCGAAGGGCGCTGTACTGTCGCACTTCACGCTGTACATGAACGCCGACATCTCGGGCCGCCTGTTCGAGTTCGCCGATAGTGACGTCGTGGTCGTCGCCCTGCCGCTGTTCCACATCTTCGCGCTGTCCTCCATCATGAACATCTGCGTGCTGCTCGGCGGCACGATGACGCTCGTGCCCCGGTTCGAGCCCGCGGCCGTGCTCGAGGTCATCCAGCGGGACAAGGTCACGATCTTCGAGGGCGTGCCGACCATGTACGTCGCGCTGCTGAACGCACCGGAGCTCGGCAGCTACGACCTTTCCTCGCTGCGGGTGGCGGTCTCCGGCGGCGCGCCGATCCCGGCCGAGGTGATCGACTCGTTCGAGCGGCGGTTCGGCGTGGCGATCCTGGAGGGTTACGGGCTTTCGGAGACCTCGTCGACCACGACCTTCAACATCAGCGCCGAGCAGCGCAAGGTCTACAGCGTCGGCAAGCCGATCTGGGGAGTCAGCGTCCAGATCTGGGATCGCGAGGGGCTCCCGCTGCCTGCCGGGCCAGAGCACGTCGGCGAGATCGTCGTGCGCGGGCCCAATGTGATGACCGGCTACCACGACAACCCGGTGGCTACGGCCCAGGCGTTCGCTGGTGGCTGGTTCCACACCGGCGACCTGGGTTATTTCGACTCCGACGGGTTCTTGTTCATCGTTGACCGGATCAAGGACCTGATCATCCGCGGCGGGTACAACGTCTACCCGCGCGAGGTCGAAGAGGTTCTCTACGCGCATCCCAAGGTGGCCGAGGCCGCGGTGATCGGCGTTCCCGACGACCTGTACGGCGAAGAGGTGCACGCCATCGTCGTGACCAAGCCCGGCCAGTCGGTCAGCGCCGGGGAACTGACCGCGTTCGTGAAGGAACGGGTGGCCGCCTACAAGTACCCGCGCACGATCGAGTTCCGCGACAGCCTGCCGAAGAGCGCCACCGGCAAGATCCTCAAGAAGGAACTGCGCCCCGTCTAGCGAGAGGAAGACTCGTGGCCAGTGTGACTGACTCAGCAGTCCCGCCCGCTGCCGAGCCATCGATTACGACCGTCGAGCATCGTGGGATCGAGTACATACCGCGCGCCGCGCGCTGGGGTAAGCCAAGCGGCCTGTTCTGGATGTGGGCAGGCGCGGTGTGGAATGTCGAGTTCGTCGTTTACGGAGCGCTCGCCGTTGTCGTATTCGGCCTGTCCTTTGCCCAGGCCGTCGTGATGATTCTCATCGGCAACCTGTTTTACCTGCTCACAGGACTCGCGAGCCTGCAGGGACCAGAGGCGGGCACCACGACCTTCACGATCAGCCGGGCGGCGTTCGGCCCGCGCGGCAACAAGCTGCCCTCGCTCTTCAACTGGGTCACCCAGGTCGGATTCGAGATCGAGGGCATCGCGCTCATCGTCTTCGCCGCGATCTTGCTCACGTCCAAGGCTGGCTTCACGGCCGGCACCGCGCTGAAGATCGTCTTCCTCCTGCTCGCCATCGCCGTGCAGGCCGTGCTGCCCCTGCTCGGTCACGCGGCTGTGCTCAGGGTGCTCAGGTGGCTGACTATTCCCTTCGTCGTGCTCTTCGTCATCATGGCGATCATCACGGCGTCGAAGTTCAACGTCCACGCCGCGCACCACGGTGCGAGCTGGGGCTCCCTGCTGATCTTCCTGGCCGTGGTCATCGCGGCCGGCGGTCTGGGCTGGACCGAGAACGGCAACGACTACTCGAGGTACCTGCCGCCGACCGCCAGCAAGCGGAACGTCGTGCTCGCGGTCGCGCTTGGCGGCGCGATCCCGTCCGTCGCTCGCTCCGTGATCTGCACGGGTGTCGCGGCCTACGCCGTCTTCTCGACGCAGTTTTACGGGCTGCTCACGTCATTCCTGCTCTTCATCATCTTGTGGCTCGCCCCGTGGTGCGCGATCTACCTGGTCGACAGCTGGCTGCGCAAGAACAGGTATGACCACGAGGGCCTGTTCGACGAGAACGGCGGCCGGTATTTCCGCAACGGCGGATTCCACTGGCCTGCCCTGATCGCGCAGATCGGCGGCGGAGTCGCGGCGGCCCTCTGGCTGAACGCGTTCAGCGAGACGGCGCTTTCTTACGAGGGCCCGCTGGCGAGCAGGATCGGCGGATCGTTCGGCTCTGACCTGAGTGTCTTCATCGGCCTGATGGTGGGCGGCGTCCTGTACTGGCTGCTGGCCAGCCGGACCGTCCGCGCCGAAGGCGAGGCGACGCCAGAGCCAGCGAGCTAGCGCTCACCACTGGCCGCGATGGTCGGAGATCAGGAAGACGGCCGGCAGCAGGCAGACCAGTACCACGGCGAGCACGGCGAACGCGTGCGCCAGCGCCAGCCCGGGGTCGGCGCTCCTGGCCACGACCGCGGTGATCACCGCGATCCCGGTGATGCCGCCCGACTGGCGGAACATGCCGCGCAGGCCCGCCACGGCCGCCGTGTTCTCCGGAGCCATCTGGAGCGTCGCGTTGTTGCTCGCCGGCAGCGCCATCCCGACGCCGATCCCGGTCAGGCCGGCCACGACTGCGAGCCAGCCGTACGGCGCCGAGTCCCACCGGGCTGATCGACATCAGCACCAGCCCGACCACCGCGATGCTCAGGCCGACCAGCATCGGCAGCCGGTAGCCAGTGCGCCGCAGCGCGAAGGCGGCAAGCGCCGCGATCGAGATCATGCCGAGGGCACGGGCGGTGAGCAGCGTGCCCGCCGCGAGCGAGGGCAGGTGATAGCGCTCTTGCGCGTACAACGGCACCAGCGCGCCGAAACCGAGGATGGCCGAGCCGATCACGAAGTTGATCAGGTTCATGATCGCGAACTCGCGGCCCGCGAGCAGCTTCAGCGGCACGAATGGCGTCTCGGCGCGGGCCGAGTGCCTGACGAAGAACAGCAGCAGCGCACCGATGCCCGCCGCGAGCGGCAGGATGGAAGGGGCGCTCAGCGGCGATGCCGCGGAGCTACCGAGATAGCTCACCGCCAGCATCACGCCGAGCAGGCCGGCGGCGAGCAGGCCGATGCCGAGGAGGTCGAGGCGCCTGGTGCTCTTCTTGGTGCCGCCGGCAGGAACACGACGCCAGGCAGAGCAGAACGATCCCGACTGGCACGTTCACCAGGAAGATCCCGCGCCAGGACCAGTAGGTCACGAAAACGCCGCCGAGCACCGGCCCGACGATCCCGCCGATCGGGAACACGCTGCTGAACAAGCCGACCGCACGATCACGGTCCGGCCGAACAAATCGGACACGATCCCGGTCGCCGACGGCATGAACGCCCCGCCCCCCAGCGCCTGCACCGCCCTGAGCCCGACAAGAACGTAGATGTCGTTGACCAGGCCACAGCACAGCGAGGCGACGGTGAAGACGATGATCGCGCCCAGGAACACTTTCTTGCGGCCGTACATGTCGCTGATGGTGCCCGCGGCCGGCATCGCGATGATCTGGCCAAGCGCGTAGATCGTGATCGTCCAGCTGCTCCAGTTCACCGGCGCGTGCAGATCGTGCTGCAAGGACCCGAGCGCCGTTGCGACAATCGTCTGGTCGACCGAGGCCATGAACAAGGCAATGGACACGACGGCGAAAACCAGCCGGCGCCGCTGCCCTTGCTGCGTGGGCTGCGGCGTACCTTGGCTCCTCGCCCTGGGAGTGCGCGGGCGGGCCATGGGCAATCAGTCACTACTTGCCGATATGATTATGGGTCACTGCTTGCGCGACAACCGGCAACTAATGGAGCGATGGGAGGCGGCGTGGAAGCGGACGAGGCAGTACGGCTGCGCCGGGCGATCAACGGCTCGCGCGGCAATTCAACACGTCAGCCACCGACGAGGGCCTCACCCCGACCCAAGCTTCGGTGCTCAGCCTGATCGCGGGTCGTGGCCCCATCGCCATCGGGGATCTCCAGCGCCTGGAGCGCATCAATCCGACGATGTTGTCCCGGGTCGTCGGCAAGCTGGACGAGATCGGCCTGATCGTGCGGACGCCGGACCCAGGCGACCTGCGCTGCGTTTCGCTGGTCGCCACGGAGCAGGGCCAGCTCGCGCATCAGCGGATCCTTGCCCAGCGAGCGGAGACCGTCTCCCGCAGCGCCAAGCGCCTGACCACCCAAGAGCACGCGACCCTGATCCAGGCCCTCCCCGCCCTGGAACGCCTGGCCGACGACACAAGCTGACCCGCCCGGAACGGCTGGCGCCGGGGACGCGGGCGAGTCAGGCGGTCAGGTCCTTGGGGGTTGCGGCCTTGGCGCCGGGGAAGCTGGCCGGAACTGGATCTTGTCCGCCTATGAACCGCAGGACCGCCGCGTGCATGGCCTCGACCGGCGCGATGCTAGCGGCTGCGGCGATGCCATCAGCGGACGTGAGAACACCGGCCGCGGCCACGTACGTCTGCGCCGCCTGGCTCTCGAGCCGGTACGCCAGCGCGACGGCAGCGCTGGCTGTCGATGCCGAGCTCAGCGCGGTCATGACAGAGGCATGCGTGACCAGTGGGATGCCGGAGATAGCGGGTTTGTGCCCAGACCGCAAGACCGCGTTCCAGCTCTCTGCGTGCTCGGCGTGCTGACTCACGCATGCCTCCGCGAGACTGGTCAGGGCCGGTGAAGGAGCGCCCAGCTTCCCGGCGCGGGCGGCGGTCAGCAGCGCGCGGTAAAAGCTGACGGCCTGGTTTTCCAGCGCGGCGGCCAGCGCGACCATCCGGAATTCGCCTGGGTACGCCGACCCGGTGGAATGAGAGGACCCGGTACACGCACTCAGCGCTAGTCCCAGGCCGGTACCGCCGACCCCGATCATCAGCGCGCGTCGCCGCACCGGTTCACTCCCGAGGTGAGAGGGCTCGCCTGCGCCGCTCATCGCACCGCGCCCTCGTTGATGGCCGAAGCCTCGGCCGTCGGGTAGAACGCGTGCGGGAAACCGGCCGCTCCCGCCGCATCCGGCAGCCTGTGCGGGCTGACGGGCGCGCTGAGCAAGCCCACGTCGCCGACGGTCATCAGCTTGAGCGCGGTGAGCAGGAAGGACCGGTGCGCGGCCTCGACCGTCGCGACGCTCACGAACATCATGCGCAGCTTCGGCGCGGTCAGGCTCGCGTACCTGGTGTAGGACTGGGCGTTCACGTCTTCGAGGGACTCGAGCACGCTGATCACCGAGGCCGCGTTGGTCAGGCCGGTCAGTGCCCTGGTTACCGGCATGGCGTACCTAGGATCGGGCGCGTGCTGAGCTCGGCCTCCTGCCTTGGAGATGGCCGCGTTGAAGGCGGTCGCGTGAGCGGCGTGCTGCGCCCGAGTCCGCCGGAAAAACTCCGCGAGCGCCGGTTCGCCGTCCCTGATCGCGGGCACGCGCGCCGCCGAGGCGTAGGACGCGACCGCCAGGTTCTCCAGCGACGCGGCGGTCTGCAGCACCTGCACAGCCAGGGAGATCGGGGCGCGCTTGGGAGCGTGGGTCATGTCCAGTACCTCAGGTTGTCGCTGAAATGGATAGCTGGATCGAGACATTGATGGTGTTGGCCGGATTCTGCGGGTCCGTATCGGTCATGTTGACCCTGAAGGTCCAGGTCGTGGGCACCACCAGGTCGCCGAGCTTCCCGGAGATTCGGCCGCTCGATGAGTCGATCGACAGCTGCGCCCGGCCCAGCAAGCCCGAGCAGCCGACCTGGTTGCACGGCAACCCGTTGTTGTTCGCCGAGATCTGCCCGTTGGTGCTGACCTGCGAGGTCGAGAACGAGAAACCGCCGAGGCCGCCGTTCGTCGGCCCGTAACCGCCAGAGGGCAGCGTCCCGTTGACGAGCGTGTCCTGGCCGTAGTTGTCGCCGTCAGCGATGGGCGGCAGCGACCCGACCGGGTCAAAAACCATGGGAGCAACGGATTCGTCCACCGTCAGCTCGACCGTCACTGAACTGCCATTCGAGTCGGTCACCTTCAGCGTCGTCCCGGCCTCCGTCGTCGGGCAGGTCACCTCAATGGCCGTCTCGGAGACCTGCGCCTCCGATCCGCCGCCGTTGCAGGGAGCGTCAGGCAGGCCGGAGATCACGCCGGTGCTGGGATCGATCGTCAGGCCATCGACCGACGGCATGGTGAAGGTGTAAGGCGCCAGGCCGCCGGTGACGTTGGCGCTCATGTTCTGGCTGAAGGAGTTGCCGGCCACCACGCTGATCTCGGGGGACCCGACCTCCAGGGGCGCCTCGACCCTGATGGTCTCCGGCTCGCTGGTCGTGATGGACGGATCGTTAGCGTCGGCGATGGTCAGCGTGAAGTTCTGGTCGCCGAGCGGCGCGCCGCTGTCCGGCGTGCCGGAGATCGTGCCGGTCTTGGGGTCAAGGGCCAGTCCAGCGGGCAGGACGCCGCTCGTGATCGACCACTGGTAGCTGCCAGAGCCGCCGCTGACATGGTTCGGCGTCACTGGCGCGTACTGGATCCCGAGCACGGCGTCGACCAGCTTCGGCTCGGTGAAGATCAGCGGCTCGACCACGTTGATCGAGGTACTCAGGCTGGCTGTATGCGACGTTGGCGTATCGGAGTCGGTGACCGAGATCGTGAAGCTAGAGGTACCCGTGTTGACAGGCATGCCGGTAATCGCGCCCGTATCAGGTGCGAGGGTCAGGCCCTTGGGCAGCGCGCCTGAAGTAATCGAGAACGTGTAGGGACCGGCGCCGCCGACCGCCGCGACGTCATGGGAGTACGCGACGCCAGTGACCGCTTCCGGCAGGGAAGTCTCGGTAAACCGGAGCGGGCTGACGACCGTGATCGACAGTGCCGCCGTCACCGATAGCGGCGGCGAGCTTGAGTCCACGGCCTGCACGGTGAAGGGGAAGATCCCGGTCGAGGTCGGCGTGCCGCTGATCGTGCCACCGGGAGACATGCTCATGCCTGGCGGCAGCGTGCCGTCCAGGGTCCAGACGTACGGCGAGACCCCGCCGGTGGCCGACAGCTGCGCCGAGTAGGACTGGCCCGACCTTCGACTGGGCCAGCGACGACGTCGTGATGTTGAAGCCGTTGACGACGCTGACCGTGTAGGTTCGCGAGGCCGACAGCCCGGGATTGCCCGAGTCGACGACCTGAACGGTAAAAGTCGAGGTCCCGTCGGAAGCCGGGGTGCCGTTGAGCGTGCCAGAGGCCGGGCTGAGCGTCAGGCCCGCGGGCAGCGAGCCAGAGGACACCGACCAGGTGTAGGGCTGGACGCCGCCGAAGGCGCTCAGCGACTGCGAGTAGGTCGAGTTGAGCACGGCCGTGGGCAGGGTCAGGGTGCTGAGCGACAGCGGGTTCACGACGTCAACCGACAGCGACTCGGTAGACGACTGGCCCGGCGACGCCGCGTCCGTCACCTGGACGGTGAAGTGCGCCATGGCCGCTGAGGTGGGCGTTCCCGTAATGGCGCCGGTGGCATGACCCAGCTTGAGGCCGGCCGGCAGCGCGCCGGTTCCTGGGCTGATCGACCAGGTGTATGGCGGGGTACCGCCGGTCGCCGCGAGTGACTTGCTATAGGCGCCGCCGACCATGCCGCCCGGCAGCGAGGAGGTCTCCACGGCGAGCGGCTTGACGACGGTCAGGGTCAGCGCCTTGCCGGCGAACTGCGTCGGCGGCCCGGCATCAGCGAGGTGCACCGTGAACTTTGACTTGCCGAGGACGGTGGGCGTGCCGGAAATAGACCCTCCGCCGGGCACGAGCGAGAGCCCAGACGGGAGCGAGCCCGCGCTGACTGACCAGGTAAAGGAGCCGGTGCCGCCGCTGGCTCCGAGGGAGGCGGAATATGGCTTGCCGATGGCGGCTTCTGGCAGCGCCTTCGACGAGACGGCCAGCTTGGCCACCACATTGACGGTCGCTGAGCCAGAGAGAACCGACGTGTGCGCCGCCAGCACGCTGGGCGACGATCCTGGCGTAGGCGAGACGGACGGCGAAGGGGCGCCCTTGGTGGTCGTGGCCGTGATGGTGGCCGAGCCGGCGCTCATTCCGGTGATCACGCCGTTTTGCGAGACCTTGGCGATCTTGGGGTTGGACGACGTCCACACCAGATTGGGCAGCGCGCCGGCCCCGCTGTGGAAGCTCCCGGTGACGTTCGCGAGTTCCGTGGTCTTGGCCAGGAGGGTTGAGGCCGCGACCGTGATGGTCAGGGCGGATGGCGAGGCTGATGGCGATGATGAGCCGGACCCGTTCTTCGCGGATTGCGCCGCCGATTTCGCCGACTTGGCGGCGCTATGCGCGTCGGCGGCCGCGGTCACGGCCGAATGCACGATCGGCCTGAGCACCGTCAGCCAGAGCGCCAGGAGCAGGCCGGCGGCCAGCACGGCGATGCCGAGCATGGGCAGCAGCCATTCGGGGAGTATCTGCTTTTCCAGCATCACCCCGGGGGCCTTCACGGGCTCGCCGCCCTCGGGGATCGCGGTCACCTCGAAGGGCAGCGTGCGGCTGGGTCCCTTGAAGAACCGCTTGCGCGGGGTCGCCGTCAGCCGCACGAACGTCGCCGTCCCCGGCGGCGCGTCGAAATTCCCTGGCCTGGAATTGAAAGCTAGCTTGACATCGGGGTCCAGCGCCTCGATCGTCAGGCGCTCGAACCGGTTGCCCCGGTTCTCCACGATCAGCCGGTAGCGGGCCGACCGGCGCCCGGTCGCGCTCTTAGGTACCAGGCTGGTGTCCAGCTCGCTGAACTCGCCGACCCGGACGGTTCCCTCTTCGATCTTGGAGCCATCGGGGTCTTCCCGCGACATGGCGCGCAGGCCGAAGGGGACCTCCCCTGGCGCGAGTTCCGAGGCCCTCGGCGGCTTGAAGACGATCTTGGCCGCCGCGCTCGCGCCCGGCAGCAGGTTGACCTCGGCCGGCTCGACGGTCGTCCACTCGCTGGCATCCCCGAGGACGTCGAGCAGGATTCCGTCCACCACCGAGCCGGTGTTTTCTATGCGCACCGAGCACGTGGCCTCCGCGCCCGGCTTGACCTCCACCGTCGCGTTGTCATCATTGAATGTGACTGCGACGCCCATTAGCCCCGGCTTCCTCTCCCGCTAAACGCATTTCGTTTGCCGCGTCACGGTCATCGAGGAAGTCGCAGGCAGATGGCTTGACCCCCCAGTCTGGCGGCTCACTCAGAGTGCCACAGGCCACCGGGCGCGGACATGCGCTAAGAGGCAGCAAAAGATGCAGGAAGAATTCGGGCCTGAAATGCGCTCGCGTCATTTCCGTGGACTGCGCGATCAAGCAGTGAGCTCAGCGTTATGTCACGCCATTGCGCGTAGCGCCTGGCGTGGTCGTCAGGTACACGATGGTGCCGTGCTCCGTGATGCCGATCGCTCGCTGGCCAACTGGCTCATGCGGCTGCTGCCGCAAGGCGTCGGGCTGCGCTTCGAGGCTCCCAGCGCGCAGTGGGCAACGGATCCGCCCGAGGCACTGTTCGTCAATGCCTTCCTCTACTCCATCAGGCACGACGGGCGCGGGCGGCAATCTGGCTGGTCCGACGTGCGCGACGGGCAGGGCCACGTCATCGGAAGGCAGTCAGCCGCGCAGTACTACAGGCTGGCCTACCTCGTCACAGTCTGGTCAGCGGGCCAGGGGCGGGATCGAGACGGCGGCGACCGAGACGGCGGCGACCGGGTGATGGCCGAGCACGAGGTCCTCGGTGCGGTACTCGACGGGTGCGCGCACTGCGGCGTGCTGCCCGAAGACTGCCTGGACGGCGCGCTCGCCCAGTCGGGGCTGCGGACCGTGCTCGACTGTGCTCCGGCTGACTCTCCGCAGGTGCCTGGTGAATTGTGGGCTGGGCTTGGCATCGCGCCGCGCGCTCATCTGGATCTCATCGTGCTGGCCCCGGCCAAGCCGCCGGTCGAGAGCGACCTGGCACCCCCCGCCCGCGAGATCGTGCTGAACGCCGGGCAGGAACGGATCAGCGTGCCAGCCGAGGCGGTATCCGCCACGCAGGAACGGCAGCCCGAGTTCGGCACCCGGCGGCACTGGGAGAAACGCACCATCAACGAACCGCCGTACGCCCCTGGCACCGACCGCGGCCCAGGCTGACAAGCCTGGCCAAGGAACGCGGCCCGGCGAACAGCAGCATGGCCCGTCCTGCTGCTGTTGCCGCTCCCGCCGCGAGCATCCGGGCCTGAGAGGACCTCGTTTCCCCGCCTTAGCTCGCTATTACCATTTCGTTGGTCGTGATGAACTCGGCCGTTCCCGGCTTCTCCAGCACCGGGTCCGGGATCGGGCCCGCCGCGGTGATCTGCATCGCCAGGCTCAGACACGGTGAAGGTCGCGATGAACGGCTCGCCCTTGATGAGGAGCGGCTTGCCCTTCCTGGTCAGTTCCGTCATGTTCGACGGGTTCAGGGTCAGCATGAGCGTTCCCATGCCCGGCTCGGTGAATGGCGGCGCGGTGTAAGCCAGCGGTTCGCGCAGCATCTCGGGTAGTTCATCCCCGACCAGGCAGACAGTCAGCTCCACCGCCGTGACGGGAGCGCCAGTACCCTCGAGCGGCACTGGCGCTTCCAATTCCGGGATGATCGCGGGTGGTTCGATCGTGATCTTGATGAGGTCTTCGGATCTGATAATGAAGTCACCCATGATGCCCCGCCCCGCTCGTCACTGAATGCCGAACAACTCGATCTGGCTGACGGCTACGTTGGACCCCTTCGTGCCCTGATAGGTCGCCGTGAACCGGAACTCGATGCTCTTGATCAGCAAGGCATGCTTGATGACGAAGGTCTGCGGTTTCGGCGTGTCCTGCGGGGTGATCGTGAAGGACTCCTTGTTCGAGTAGACCAGCTCAATCGAGTTCGGCCTGCCATCGGCCACGTAGTTGCCGAAGGCGCCGTTGTACAAGATCAGGCGGGTGATCGTCACCGGGTGCTCGAACGTCATGACCAGCGTCGGCTTCCGAGAGTCGGACCACGGCGCGAGCCAGTAGTTGTTGAAGAACCCATCGCAGACGAGCGCCGCGTGATGGCCGGCGACCTGAGCGCTCGCGGCGCATTTGACCGGGTGGATCGGCACGTATTTCAGGTCGACGATGCCGGTGAGCTTCGTCTTGCTTGAGGTGAAGATCGAATTCACCTCGGAGCGGAATGGCGGATAGGCGGCGTACACGGCCCCGGCGGCGATGACCACGACGGCCACGACTAGCCGCGTTTTGCGGTAGAGCTGCACGAACATGTGCTTGAGGTCGAACCTGGGAGCGGTGAGTTTGCTGCCCTTCGCGCCCTTGCCTGGCTCTTTGCCAAGCTTGACGGTCCTCGGCCCGCGGCGGATGCGGAACCTGTGCCACCACCGGGGCTCGACGTGAACGGCCTCCACCAGTGAATCGCCGCAGCGGCTGCAGAATTTCCTGTTCGCCGCGTTACCCTCGCCGCAGTTACCGCAGATGGCGTCGCCCGCCTGCAGGCGGCGGCTCGGCGCGGTCTTGGTCACCGCGAGCGCCCGGGCGCGCGCGATCTGGGGCGCCTGTTCCCTGACCTCGGGTGCCCTCGCCGCGGGCTGAGCGACTGGCGCCCGTGACCCGGCGTCGTGGCTGCTCGCTGGCCGGGTCCCCGGCACCACCGGTGCGACTAGGGCCGCCGCCGCACCAGCCGAGTCTGAGGGCGGCGCCGACGCGGCGGCGACTCGCGAGGGAGCAGGTGGCGGCGGAGGCGGCGGCGCGGCCGCCCTTGGCGCTGGCGGAGGAGGAGGCGGCGCGGCGGCACTGGGGGGTGGTGGAGGAGGAGGAGGCGGCGCGGCGGGACCCCGAGGCGGGGGCGGCGGCGGCGCGGCACCCGGAGGCGGGGGCGGAGGCGCACCTCGCGGCGGAGGCGGAGGCGGAGGCGGAGGTGTCGCGGCGGCACCCCGAGGAGGCGGCGGCCCGACACCCCGAGGCGGAGGAGGCGGAGGAGGCGGAGGCGCGGCGCCCCGAGGCGGGGGCGGCGGGGGCGGCGGGGGTGCGGCAGCACCCCGAGGCGGAGGCGGCGGAGGCGGCGGCGCGGCGCCGCCTGGCCTGCCTGGCGGAGGAGGCGGCGGCGGCGGTCCTGGCCTGCCTGGCGGAGGCGGCGGCGCGCCTGGAGGCCGGCGCCCTGGCGGAGGCGGCGCTGCCCGCCCCGGAGCACCCGGAGCCGCAGGAGCGCCTGCCGTCTCGCCGTCCTCCCCCGCGTCAGGCCGCGGACCGGCGATGACGGCGTTCGCGCCGTCGATCATCCGCTGCAGGAAGCCGACTTTGGGCGGCGGCGCGGCCGGCTGGGCGGCCTCGGCTTCGGCGGGCTCCGGCGCGGGCGCGGCCGCCTGCTGCTTCTCGCCCGTCCATTCAAGAAAGCTTCCGCAGGTCCCGCAGAACGCGTCAGCATCGGCGTTGCGGTATCCGCATTTACGGCACACGATCACGCTCAGACCACCTCCACCTGGTGTGCGACATGGGCCGGCTTCGCCGCCGCGACCAGGTCGTCAATTGCCTTGAGGTCAAGCGGGTAGCCGGGCGCTGCGCAGACCCGGACCTGGACCACCGCTTCATCCCGCCCCGGAGGCGGGGTATTCGGTGCCTGTGACCAGATGACACCGCCTGAGTCGATGACCTCGGCCTGCCCCCCGGTCACGACTTCCACCAGCTCACGCAGGCCAGCGACGGTGCCGGACTGACGGTAGAGCGCGACCGACTTGGCTACGGCCGCCCGCTGGCGTGCCAGTGGCCAGTTCTCGTCAAGCACGGTGCCGAACCACTCCGCCAGCCAGTGCATGAAGTCAGCGGGCGCGAGCATCGGGTCGACATAGGCGCCGATGCAGTCAAGGGTCGAGATCACCGGAGCGAGGACGTCGTCGAGCCCCGCGGTCCAGGCCATCGCGCCCGGGTCCTCCTGGTAGACGGCAGGCATCAGGGTGCCAATGGGGTACGGGGTGTCAAGACCCTGGACAGCGCCGCGCATCAGGAGGCCTCGACCCTGATCTGATGTTCATAGGAGAACACCAGGCTGTTGGGTTCAAGCTCGATCCGCGCGGCTTCGCCGCCCCGTACCCCGGTGACCGGGTCGGCCGAGAAGATCCTGACGTCTTCCACAAGCTCGACTCCGCGCACCTGCTGCAGCCGGCCGAAGATCTCGCCCGCCTGGACCGGCCTGCCGAACGGCCAGCCGGAACCGTCAGGACCTCCGCCCGCAAGCGGGCTTATGAAGTTGTACAGCTCGCGCAACGCGTCGTCGCGCACGCGGTCGGCGCTGGCGCGCGGCTTGGCGATCATCCTGGCCACGACCGTGACCCCGCGATAGAGCGGCGGCTCGACAACGACCCGCGCGCCCACCGACCGCGCCGCGTCCAGGCGCTCGGCGACCCGGCGCAGCGTGTCACGAGGCGGCACCAGGTTCTCGAACAAGATCTTGCCGTTCTCGGCGGCGGCCGCCGGGACGAGCAGCACCCGGACGGCGCCAGCCGCCGTGCCATCGCGGCCGGCCGGGACGCAGCGAACCCTCGCGACGTCGGGCGCGGCCTCCCGGGCGAGTACCTCGTAGTCCTCAGCGGTCACCGCGCGGTTGCGCGTGCGGACCAGCAGCGGGCCGCGGCGCTTCGCCTCGTCGAGCGTCTCGCCGTCTACGCCACCTTGCGCCGGGTGCCTGTTTTCCACCCTGGTGACGAAGGGCAGCGAGGACTTGAGCGTCGCGACCGCGCCAGCCGACACGTTGCCGCGCGCGCCGCCGCCGGTCGCGTACCGGCGGATGCGGACCACCGTGCCCTTCTCCGGCAGTTGCCCGTACTGGCGCAAGCTGCCGTCGGGCTCGCGCACCGCCGGCCCGAACAGCACGAGCCCCGACACGGCATCGAGGACGAAGTGCCGGTCGGCCGGGCCGCTGTCGGCGAAATGCTCGACGGCGGTCCACGCCTGCCAGCCATCATCGGATGACGTCTCGACGATAGGCGTGTCGTATCCAGCGAGGACGGGTTTCCGCCGCACGGCGAACTCCTGACCAGGCACCCCCTCGGCCTCGCCGAGCTGCTCGGTGAGGACGAGCTCGGCGTTGATCGCCTCGGCGGTGCCGCCGACCGTGCTGACGACCAGGCTCTCCACGACGGGGGAGTCGGTATAGGGCGGCTGGCCTTCCTCGGGCTCGACGACCTTGGCCCTCAGCCAGCCCGCGCGCTCGCCGTCGATGATGCTCGCGTCGTGCCCGGCCGGCACGTGCAGCACGATCCGGCCCGCGGTGTTCAGGCCGCCGGTGTCATCGGAGCCGATCTCGCATTCTGACCAGGTCTCGCCGGTCCACGCCTCCCAGACCAGGGGCGGGTGCTTCGGATTGACGCCCACGCCCTGAACGCTGCCACGGAAGTCGAGGCGGACCGCGCAGCGCGGCACGGGCGTGCTGAGCCCGAGCAGCAGCGCGTCGCCGATCCGGGGATGCCTGGAGAACGCGGGGAACGGCCGCCCGCCTGCGAGGTCCCTGGTCCGGTCGGTGGTCACGGCCCCACCGGAGTCGCCACCATCATCGCCGCCGGGCTCATCCCCGTCAGCACTCTCCTCCGCTGGCGTCCTGACCAGGGCGAGCGAGCAGGGCACGATCGCGAGGGGATCCACGGTCGCGAAGATCACCGGCTCGGAGGCAGGAGTGTGCAAGGTGCCGACCTGCGTTCCCACGCTGATGTTGAGCGTCGTGTGCCCTGGGCTGGAAAGCCAGAACGTGACCCCGGCCCTGGCCGGGGTCGGCGGGAGCATGCGCAGGCCAAGCAGGTCAAGGAACGTGATGTGCAGCCGGTCGGGAATCCGGTTCATGCGGTAAAGCAGCTGGTCGGTCATGTAGGCGAAGGTCTCGATCAGCGTGACGCCTGGATCGGACACGTTGTGGTCGGTCCACTCGGGGCACCGCCGCATCACCAGCCGCTTGGCCTCGTCCACCAGGTCCTGGAAGCGGCGGTCGTCAAGGTCAGGGACGGGGAGCGGCATCTAGAGCTCGCCCTCTGCCCGCTCGGGGATCGTGTAGAAGGGGAAGACCAGGTTGCGCGGGCTATTCGTGCCAAGCACGACATACCTGATGTCGATGTAGAGCAGCCCGTCGCCGCCGCCGTCCGGGTAGACCAGTACCTCGCTGATCGCTGCCCGCGGCTCCCAGTACTCAAGCGACTTGGTGACTTCACGGGTGATCGCCGCGATGTTCTCGGCCCCCGTGCCTCCGAAGATGTTGTCGCGCAGCGTGCTGCCCCACTGCGGGCGCATCGGCCGCTCGCCCGGATAGGTCGACAAGATCAGGCGCATCGCCTGCTCGATCTTGTCCTCGCCGCGCGCCATGGCGACAGAGCCCGATGGCTCGAAGCCGAGCGGGAACGCCCAGCCGGTCCCGATGAAATCGGCCACTCTCGCACTCCTTTCGTCCGTGCAGTCCGGCGCCTACCTCGGCGGTTACCCCAGCGGCTAGCCCATTGCTAGCCCAGCGAGATCGAATCGCCTTTCAGGCTGAGCTCGCCTTCGCTCTGGATCGTCATCGAGGCCGCCGCCTTGATCGTCAGGTTGTCGCCGCCGTCGATGGTCATCGTTCCGCCCTCTCCGGCCTGGATATTTACGGTGCCGCCATTGCCGCACTTGATCGTCAGCTGCCCGGGCGGATCCTCAGACGAGCACGACAGCACGAACGTGCTTTCGACGACGTTGATCGCCAGGCCGAGCAGGCCGTCGCGATTGCCGAGCACGATCTCGGAGACCGTCGGCTCCGGATCGTCGCCAGGCGGCATCTCGTCGTGGAAGGCCAGCAGGTTGCCTGACGCCGCGACGAACCCGCGCCGCACCACCGACCCCTCTTCGACCGGCGGGCCGCCCAGGCTGTACAGGGAGGCGCTGCCGCGGATCCCGCCGAGCACGTAGGCACGGCGCGGGTCACCGAACTCGAACCCGACCAGTACCTGGTCGCCGACCTCAGGCATGAACATCCCGCCGCTGCGAGGCCCGGCACCGAACTGCACCACCGGTGACCAGTCCGACACGTACTCGGGCGACAGCCAGGGCAGGCTCACCTTGCACCGGCCAAGCAGGTCATTGATGTCGGTGACCACGGCGCAGACCACGCCGGGAATTCGCGGCAATGGCGCCTGGGTGGCGCCGAGCGAGGTCAGCCCGAGCAGGGAACGGTCGTGCCTGCCGGTCGCGGCGAACTCGGTGTGGTACCCGCCCTCAGAGATATCGAAAACGTGCCGCGCCCTGGTGACGACCCAGGTACCGGGAAACTGGCTGGGGATGCCCCCGATCTCGACGACGCCGCCGGCCTGGAGACCCGAGTTGCCGGTAGCGTCGCCGTCAGCCTCGGCGAAGGTGCTGGCAAGTTGCTGCGCCAGCCCGGCCGCCACCACGTCGGCGGCGCCGGCGGCCGCCGCGCCGTCGCCCACCGGCCGGTCGTAGAAGACGAACGAGGTAGCGCTCGGGGGCGGCCCGAGTTCCTCGACTACCGGCGTGGGCGGCGGCTCGTCCTCCGCCGCCTCGGCCGCGCCGGCCGCGTTGCCGAACACGGCGGCGATCTCCTCCGAGGTCTGAGCGCCCGCCGGGGACGCCGAACCCGTAATGGCGCCCGATAGTCCTGAGAACACCTTGCCCTCGATCGGGTCCCAGACCCGGACCTCGACATCGGGGGTGAGGTTGCCGGCCGTGACCCTCGGCGCGAACGAGCGCAGGTTCTGGTGCAGCGTGAGCAAGACCGGCAGCGAGGTGCTCGTACCCTCGATCGACGACGCCCGGCGGAAGCTAAAGGTGCCGTCCGCCACCGAGAACTCGTAGCCGATCTCGGCGGCCCGCTGCTTGAGGAACTCCCAGTCGCTCTGGTCGTACTGCGGCAGGTGCTCGTGGATCAGGCTCGATGGGGTGATCTCGCCGACATCGAGCCCGGCCTCGCTCGCGATCTTCTCCGCCGCGGCCGAGTCCGTGCTGTTCAGGAAGACGCGGGTCCGCCTGGCGCGCTGGAGCCGGTGACTCAGGTCGTAGCCGCGGACGATCGTGAGGCCGGTGTAGTCCTCGTAGACCCCTTCCATGGCAGTGATCTCGCCGCGCATGAGCGTGACCGGGTCCGCCGGGTCGGTCACGGCAACGGCGATCGAGACCTTCTCTCCGAGCGCGATGCCGGTCCCGTCGAGATCCTGGCTGGTCACGCCGACGAACGTCAGCTCGAACATGCCAGGCAGATGCAGGTGCGTCTCCACGGTGACCCGCCTGACCCTCGGCAGGATGAGGACCGACAACGGCACGCCCTCGCCCGGCCCCACCCGGACGACGGGCACGGTCACCACGAAGCTCTCAATCGGCATCATGCGCGCGCGCCGTTCCCGATTCCGGAACCACCGGGTTCGGGCAGGTACACGACCGTGCCGGGACGCACTCGCAGCGGATCGTCGATCGCGTTCGCGCTGGCGATCTGGCGCCACGCTCCCGGGCCGCCATAGCGGGTCGCGGCCAGCGAGGCCAGGCACTCGCTGCTGTCGAGCATGTGGGAACTGCGGCCGGGCGGCCCGCCTGACGTCGGGTTCGTGAACGGCTTCAGCTTGTTCATGCCCCGGTACAAGTTGAGCCTGGCCTCGGCCCGGGTCGGCTCGCCCGTGGTTCCGACGAACCGCGTATAGGTAATGCTCACCTGCCGCAGCCGCACCGGCTCGGTCCAGGTCCCCCAGGTGAATTCCAGGGTAATCGGCGTGGTCGTCACCTGATCGCCGATCTGCTGGCTATCCGGGGTGCTCCACAACAGCAGCGTCTCGCACTGGACCTTGGTCGTCGGGCCGACGATCAGCACCTTGTCGATGGTGATCTCGAGGTTCCCGAGGTTCTTGATCAGGGCCTCGGACTCCGAGACGGTGCCGATGTCGTCCGATCTGGTGGTGTGACTGAGCGTGACCTTCTCGGGATTGAAGGCGAAGTTAATCTCGAGCAGCTCTTCTTGCCGCAGCGGCGGCGGCAGCTTTCTCTTGAGCGAGGCCGAGGTCACCTCGCCGGTCGGCGCAGCGGATGCCACCGCGGGAATCTCGGCGGTCACGGCAGCTTCCCCAGAAATCCGTCGTGCTCGAGCACGAGCGTCTCGAACGCGATGTCGCTGCCCTTCGCGCTCAGCTGCGGCCCGCTCCAGGAGACCGGGAAGGCGCCCTGGAGAGTCCAGGTCGCCACGGGCCGCAGCTGGTACACGTCGAAGAGCTCGATCGTGATGGTGTTCTGGGACTTGTACTCGCCTTGCTCGGTGTTCCAGATGACGAACATGCTCGTGAGCCATCTCTTGACCGTCTCGCTGTACACCGCCTCGACCGCCCGCTTGAGCGTGACCGGGCCGAAGGCCACGTTCTGCGGCAGCACGTGCGTCGAGCCGTAGTCACCGCCCGACCGGACCACGTCGTACTTGAAATCGACCTTGAGCCCGTCGCACGAGGTCCAGTGGCCGAGCGTGCCGTAGTTGCTCACCGTGACCTTGAACCGCATGGTCAGTCCGACGTGGCTGAACTGCGCCACCTCGGATGCCATGCTCCGGCCAGCGGACATGGCCGTCGACGCGAGACTGCCGGGCGCGGCCATCGTCATTCCCGGCGCCGCGATCTGGGCGGCTGACGCGAAGTCCATAATGCTCACTGCGGTCTCCTTGATCAGGAAGTCAGATGGGGGAGAACATCGAGAGCTCGTCCTCGAGGAAACCCGTGTGGGCGAGCTTGAGCGTCTCCACCGCCGGCTTCGCGCCAGCGGCATCGAATTGCTCCACCGACCAGCCGATCGGGAAAAAGCTGCTCAGCCGCCACTGCACGAGCGCGATGCCGATGGAATTGACTAGCTGGATCGTCCCGCTCTGCGGCTGCGGGTTTTTCGACGTCTGGGCCAGCCAGTACTGCACGACCCTTGAATAAGGACCGGCCGCCCTGCTCAGCGTGATCGGCTCGTATTTTGTCGTGCCAGGCAGAAACTCGACATCGTTGCCCGACTCGCCGCTCCGGTGCTCAAGCTGCTGCCAGCTCACCGACAGGCCGGCCGCGCGTGACCAGTCGCCAAAGTGATATTTCACGTTGTCGATCAGGACGGCATAGTGGTGTGACATGCCGATGCTCAGCGACTCAACCGCTGCCGTGACCGAACTGGTGACCGCCGTTGCCATCTGCAGAGGGCTAGTCATTTCTCACTTCCATTCAGCGTCACTGTGTCCACTTGAAACGTGTTCACCTGAAATCACTCAGCAGGCCTGACCGCTCCCGGTCGACGAGCAGCTCGCGCTGCAACCTGGCGCGGATTCGCTTGTAGATCCCGTCGGCCAGCTCGCCGATCGCGAGCGAGTCGTCCAGGTTGAGCAGCCGCTGGCCGGCGAGTGCGAGCAGGCGATCGCGGGCCAGCCCCAGCTCGGCGTCAACGACCGCCATCCCGGGCACCTCGGCGAGCGCGGCCTTGAGCGCCAGCACGTCGGCCGCCAGGTCAAGGCCGGGCTCGTCCGCCTGCCGCGGCAAGAGCGCGAACGGGTCGAAGGCGTTCCCGGCCGGCAATGTCCCCGTGATCTCTTCGCCTTGCCGCTGGATGGTGGCCGCGGCGGCCGGGGCGGCGGGCGCCGGCCAGGTCTGGGCCGGCTGCTGCGGCGGCGCGTGCACGAGCGCCGGCGACGCGACCCCGCCCCAGGCGGGCCGCCCGGGCGCGTCGTATCCGAGTACCCGGCGCTCGGTTGCGACGGCGGCTCGTTCTAGCGCCGCGCCCGCCGCCGAATCCGCGGGCGGGAGGCTCGGCCCCAGCGCGCGCTGCTGGGCCGCGTGGGTCAGCTCATGCGCGAGCAGCGCGCGAGTCTCTGGCCGTTCGATCGGGCCCGCGCCAGGCGGGAGCACGATCTCGCCCGCGCGGGTGAACGCCCGCGCCCCCAGCGCGTCAGCCTCCCGGCCGGCCTGCTGTCCCCGGCTGACGACGACGTCCGATACGTCGATGCCGTGCAGCCGCCGCAGGCTGTCGGCCAGGTCGTACGGGATGCGCCCGAGGTCGGCCTGACCGCCTGCGCCGGGCGCGGCCGGCGGGCTGACCCCGGAATCGCCTGGGCCGGGCTCAGCATCGTCAGGCTCGCCGGCCCAGGCCAGGCCTGTCATCGCCCCTGGCAGCCCGAAGCCCCCCGGGCCAAGCGGAGGGACGGGGAATGGCGGCACCGGCGGTGCCCCGGGAAAAGGCAAACCAGGAAACGGCGGAACTGGCGGCGCCGAGGCCTGCGTGCCGTCGCCGGGCGCCGGCTCGGCAGCGGCCGGCGATGGCCTGGCGGCGGCCGGCGCCTCGGCGGCGGGCGGCCGCGTCGGCGGCTCGGGGTGCACGAGCGGTTCCGCCGCTACCTTGCGGGCCGCGGGCGCGAGCCGGACGTGCGGCCGGTCCGCGGCCGAACGGTAGACGGGAGTCACGACGACCTGCCGCGGCGCGGCCCCGCCGGGCTCGGAAGGCACCGGGGGGGTTGCCGGTCCCGCATCGGCCTCCCCTGGTGCCACCGCCGGCCCGGCCGACGGGCCGGGCACCAGCATGCTGTCGTCTTCTCGCGCTGTTCGCTCCGCCGGTCCCAGGGTCCGCGCGACGGGCCGCTGCGGCGCGGACGGCAGCGACCTGGCCTGCCGCATCGCCTTATTCAGATCCTCGGGGCTGAAAGGTTCAGCCCGGTTGTCCCGCGCTCCTCTGGGCGAGTCAGGCCCAGGGCGGGTGCCAGGGCGCGCCCATGAACCGAGCTCCTGGCGCGTATCGTCGGGCGACCCCGTGAACGGGACGCCGCGCAGGGTGATCGGCGCGCCCAGGCCGAGACGAGGCGGTGCCTGCGGCCTGGTCCGCGAGGCGGTGACGGTAGCGGCCGGCGTCCCGGCTGGCGGCTCAGCCGCAGCGGCGGCCGCCTCCCCTGTTTCAGCTTGCGCGGGGCCAGCCTGCACGGTACTGGCCTGCGCGGTACCGGCCTGCGCGGTACCGGCCTGCGCGGGGCCAGCCTGCGCGGTGCCGGCCTGGTCCGCTCCACGCCCCGCGAGCGGCAGACCCGGCGTGGCTGGCGTGGCGTCAGCTTGGGCCTGGTCGCCGGGCTCGGCCTGGCGTGCCAGCGGGCGACCGATTCCGAGGCGGCGGCTCTCGGCGAGGCTGGCCCGCCGCTGGGGCAGGTCCTGCCGCGCCCCTGGCGCGGCGGGGCCGGCGGCGCCGCGTGCGGCGGCGCGAAAGCCGTTGCGCTCGACCAGGAAAGGACGGTGCCGCCGTCCTCCGTGGTCGATTCGGTGAGGCCAGGCAGCGCCAGGCTCGCGGCCGGTTCCTCGGCCGGAAGCTGCCGGTAAGCCTGCACCATCCGGAGCCAGGCCGACGACGCGTAGGGTGTCTCATCGGCGCGGGGATCGCCAACGTACTCCGAGGTTGCCCGGACCAGGCTCGGGCGCTCGCCCGCCGTGGCTCGAACGGCCGGGCGCAGCTTAGCCTGAGCCAACGGCCCCCGCACCTGCCCCGCCTGCGGCAGGTCCGCCTGACGGTGACCACGGGCCGCCCGGTCCCGGGCCCGCTGCCGCGCCGCGTCCGCGCCCGTCGCGGGCGGCGGCGGCTGCGGCACGACGATCCCGCCGACGTGCCCGCCGGCGGGCACCGTTGCGCTGTCCCCGACCGGGCCCGCTGCCTGGCCCCCTGGCCGCTGGATCAGTGACCTGGTGCCGCTGATGTCAGGCGCGCGCAGCAACGGCCCGCCGATCAGCACCGGCTGCGGCGCGATGGTCAGCTCGAGCGGGGACATCCGCCGCCAGTCGGCCACCGGCAGGCCGGCCTCGGTGGCACCGGCGGCGGCATCCGCCCGCGCGGCTGCCTCGGCTTCGCTGGCGGCGGCACCGCGGCCCGCGGCTATGAGGCTGCGCCATCCCCACCGCATCACCCAGGTCCTCCGTCAGTTCGCCAACTCGATCGCGTCACAGGGTCACACCAGTAGCGCCGCTCGTGAGCTGCGCGTTGATCTTGCCGACTTCCCCGATCACCCGGGCTCGGGCCGAGTGAGCGAGGCCGAGGATTTCCTCAAGCGGCCAGTGCAGGTAGTAGGCGACGTACACGGTCTCCTCCCAGAGCCGGTCGAGCGTGTACGTCAGGATTCCCCCCGGGCATCACCCGCGATATCCACCACGAACTGGTGCCCGCACGACGGGCAGGCAACATCCGCCTCGGTATGCCCCTCGGCGTTAATCCGGCGGTAGAGGTCCTGGAGGAATGCCAGGTCAGAGGCGAACAAGTTCTCGATGACCAGCGTGTCGATGCTCTGCTGCGAGCCGAGCTTGGTGATCGTGCGCGCCAGCAGCAGGACGGTCAGGTAGGCCGGGTTCTGCTGCACGCGCGGATCGTTCTGGGTCACGATCTCATCGCGCGCGGTCGCGAGTCGCATGACGCCATCGCGGTGGATACGGCCCTGTTCGTCGACGTAGCCGCGGGGCAGGGCGAATGGGTAGAGCGTGAGCATCCCCGCCGAGGTCGGTGCGGCTTCGACAGGGACCGGCATAGGTCGCTGGCCAGATACCATCCCGGCCCGCCTCAGCCGCGGCTGCATGAGGATCTGGTCGCAGAAGAGCACGACCGTCTCCGTGACGAGTTCCGTGGCGCCCGCCCGCATCCCGCTGATCTCGAGCTTGCTGGGCCACGCGTTCTCCAGGATGTACGTGATGATCGGCTGGCCCGACTTCGGCGACTGGGACGCGGCAAAAAGCTGCAGCGAGCACGTCTTGCGCGCGGTTGGCTCACCCTGGAGCACCGCCTGGTGCCACGCCCACATGTAGCTCTCGGCGTCCATGCCGCGCTTGAGCGTGACCGTCGGCGGCTTCGTCTTGCCGAATTGCTTGGTGTGCAAGATGCCCTCCGGACCGGTGGAGATGTACTCGACCGGCTCGACCTCGGTGCTGATCCCTGACAACTCGCTGAAAGACGCGACCTGGATTCCGTCGACCTGGATAACGAAGGTCGACGCCGACATGACGGTCGGATTGCCGCCGGCTACTGGCGCCATAGCGGCGCCCTCCTTCCTGTGTGGTTATTCATCGCGAATCTTGGGCGCGAGCCCCGGTCAGCCATCGCCGGCGGTGATGAAGTCGCAGGCGATCGTGACGTCCTCGGTGACGAAACCCTCTCCGGCCTTGGCCCCGGCGATGTTGATCTTGGCGCACCAGGCCCAGCCCAGCGTGTACGTGAACATCGGCTTACCTGCGCTGATGCTCGGCAGCCCGCCGCCGTACATCTCGAGAGTCACGTTCGCGCGCGCGTTCGGCATGCCGAGCAGCGCCATGTTGTGCCAGTACCAGAGCGCCAGGTTGGTGTCGATGCCGCGCTTGAGCGTGACGGTCGGCGGCTTGACCAGGCCCATCTGCTTGGTGTGGTTGACGTAGCCCGTGGGGTCGACGGACACGTACTGCTCGACGTTGATCTCGCTATTGATCCCGCCAAGTTCCTGGAAGGCCAAATTCTTGATGGATAGGCCTGGCGGCCCGCCGGTGATCTGGAGGGTCGGTGCGGAGATCACGAAGATCGGCGCTGAGGCGATCGGGGTGAACTCCGGGCTGCTCTGCGACACTTGCGTTCAGCCCTTCCTTGGGTCTGACGGAATTACCTGGGATACATCGCGCACGCCTGGCTACTCCTCCAGGGCCGCGCCCTCGGAATACTGCGAGATGCGGAACACGACGAACTCGGCCGGCTTGACCGGGGCGATCCCGACGTCCACGGTGAGGATGCCGGCGTCACGGTTCTCCGGCGGGTTGTTTTCCTCGTCGCACTTGACGTAGAAGGCCTCTTCTGGCGTGCGGCCGAACAGCGCGCCGCTGCGCCAGACCCGGCGCAGGAACATCGTGATCGTGCGCCGCACGGCGCCCCACAAGAACCTGTCGTTGGGCTCGAAGACCACCCAGTTGGTGCCGGTCAGGATCGACTTCTCGACGAAGTTGAAGAGCCTGCGGACGTTGAGGTAGCGCCATTCCGGATCGCTCGACAGCGTGCGCGCACCCCAGATCCTGATGCCCTGGCCAGGGAAGGAGCGGATGCAGTTGACCGCGATCGGGTTCAGCTGGTCGTGCTCGCCCCTGGTGACGTTGGTCTCCAGGTCGATGACTCCCCGCAGCACCTCGTTGGCCGGCGCCTTGTGCACGCCGCGCGTGTCATCGCTGCGAGCCCACACCCCGGCGACGTGCCCGCTCGGCGGCGCCATGATCGGCGCGCCCTTGATCGGGTCAATGATCTTGATCCAGGGCCAGTAGAGCGTGGCGTACTTCGAGTCGTAGCCAGCGGTGTCCATCCGCCAGTCCTGCACCTGCTGGGCGCCGAGACCGGGCGGCGCGTCGAGGATCGCGAGCCGGTCGGCCATCAGCTCGCAGTGCGCGATCATGGCGAGCTGGACGGCCTTGACGCCGTCCATGTCAATGACGCCGTTCTCATAGGCCGACATGAGGTCGGGCACGCTGAGCATCGTCACGTTCTCGATGGCCTCGAGCCCGGCGAAGCCGGTGCGGTCGGCCGTATTGCCGACGTAATGCTGGGCGGTCACGGCGACCGGCGCGGAGGCCGACTCGGCAGGCGCCGGCGGCTGGCCGCCGGCCAGCGAGACCTGGCCCTGCTTTGGCTCGAGCACGGCCGCGCCCTTGATCTCCTCGATCTCGATGAGCTTGGAGCGTTCCTTGACCGCGGTGACCACGTACTGCGGACCGCGCTTGGCCGTGACGTTGTCGAAGGTCTCGACGACCTCCCCGCCGCGCTTGACCAGCAGCTTGAAGGCGCCGTCGCCGCCGTCGCCGGCCTCGCCGACCTCGACGGCGAGGTCGTTGGCGTCAGTGCCAGCCGACAGCGCGCGCACCCGGATGGCCGGGCGCGGCCGGTCTCCCCCGGTCGTCAGCTCGGCGCGGGCAACCCGGCTGGCCTGATCAGCGGCTCCGGCTCCGATTTCGGCGGCTGCCTCGGAATCACCATTGGCGCCGATCCGCACCACGTAGGCCGCGCCGCCGCCATTGAGGAAATAGCCGTACACCGCGTGCGGCAGGTACGCGCCATCGACGAAGCCGCCGAACGCCTTCGTGTACTGAGTCCAGTTCGTGACGAGAGTCGGCTCGTTGGCCTGGCCTCGCTCGGTGAATCCGACGAACGCGGCCAGGGCGGTACCGACTCCCTCAATTGGCCGCGAGCCGGAAGAGACCTCCTCGACGTACACGCCGGGGGATAGATACGTGGGCACGCTTCCTCCTGCAAGTCCTGAACCCGTAATTGGGCACCCTGACCCTTCTCGCCCGAGTCTGCGGCCCGCGACCCTCGACTCCCCAGCGCACGTGAGCTTCAACGAGCGCATGTATTAGTGCACCAAAACGCTGCCTGCGTGCCTGGGATCGCGCTCGATGACGCAAGCACCCGCCGGCGTTGCTGCCTACGCTGCTGACCGTTGCTTACACAGTTGAAGGCGAGCCGATGGCATTCTCTGACTGGGAATCGTATGTTTTGCTGCTTGACGAGCTGCGCGACAAGCGCATGTCCTGGGACTCAGCGTCGTATTACGCCGACTTCGACAAGCTGACCACCACGAACTGCGCGGTGCTCAAGGAGGGCGACCGCGGGCTTGACAGCCTCGTGACCGCGCTGCGCCCCGATTACCTCGGCAACGACGACCTCATGTATGAGCAGATCAAGATCGCGGCACTGGCCCGGCCGGCGGAAACGCTCCGCGGCTTCGGCCAGGACTGGAAAGGGTATTTCGTCAGCGAGCGGCTCAACGGGGCCGAGGTCTGTTCGCAGAGCCGCTACGCGGCGCCGGCGGACTGGGAGCCAGTCGACGACGCCGGCGGCCTCGGCGAGATCGCGGAGGAGCCCGCCGGCCTCAAGGAGACAGAGGTGCCGCCGGCGCCGCCGCCCGAGCCCGCGCCCTTGACTTATGACAATGACACCGGCCTGTGGTACGACGAGCACTACTGGTACCTGGCCGATGGCGTCACGGTCGTCGAGCCGGTCGCCGGCACGGACTTGTTCGCCGATAGCTACGGCAACCGCTACGCCAGGGGCGTGCTTTACAAGGAGCCTGACCTCCGGCAGGAGCATTTCGATCAGCAGACCGGCCGGACCCGGCGTGCCTACGGCGATGGCCTGTTCGAGTACCTGCACGAGAACGGCCAGGACTGGGAGCGGACGGTCGTGGTCGGCGGCCAGTCATTCTGGGGCCGGCCTCCACAGCGACCGGCACGGCTGGCTGGCGTACGACCAGGCAGGCGGCTACTGGCTCGATACGACCATTGCTCCGGCGGACTGGCGGCCGCGCGGCGAGGTCGGGTTGCCGGTCGAGCCGAGAATAGAGCCGCCCGCCGAGCCGACGGAAGTCGGCGTGGCCGAGCAGGAGGCCAGGGCCAAGTTCGACGAATTGCTCGTCAATGCCAGGGAGAAGCGGCTGCGGGAGGCCATCGACCGCATCCGCGCGAAAGGCATCCCAGCGGAGAAGCTCTCGGACGAGCAGATCGCGGCGGCATTCGACGAGACCGTGGCGAGTGCGGGGTAACCGGCCGCGCCCGAAGATTCCCACCATTCCGCCGCGAAGGAGGCGACATGTCCAGCCCAGATGAGGAACTAGACGAAGAAACGCTTGACGAGTTCGACGATACCGACGAGCGGCCGTCCAAGCGGGTCAAGTTCACGTTCGCCAGGCCAGTCGCCCAGATCGAGCCGGTCGAGCTTGGCTTGCTCAGCACCGTGGAATCCGATCAGGTGCGCGAGGCACTCGAGTTCAGCGCGACAGCCCTGTATGAAGATGTCCAGGGCACCCTGGCCGACCCGGTCTGGGAGAAGGTGCAGGAGAAGTACAAGACCGACTCGGCGGTGAAGTTCCTCAAGAAACCGCCGCGGCGGTCAACGCCGGCGACGCTGAAGAAGAAGCCGAAGGGCGTCAGCTCCGACGACATCACTTCCAAAGGGATCGCTGAGACGTTCCGGAAGGAGATGCTCGGCTCGAAGGGCCAGGGCACCGTACCCAAAGACAAGTCAGCCCCGGGCGGGGTATTCCAGAAAGGCGCCAACCAGCCGGGATCGTGGAAGGCGGACGGGGAGGTCTCCTACGTCGAGGGCCCGCGTAACTATACGGCTGAGTTCGACGTCAGCCTGGCCAATCAGCTGTCGCAGACCGTCATCAACTATCTCAAGAGCGAGAGCACGAAGATCACCGAGGCCCAGGCGCTGATCCTCGACGACCGGGTCCTGATCAGCTCAAATGAGGCACAAGCCGCCAGGGATCTCATTGGCCAGTCCCTGGCCAAAAACCTCGGCACCGTGTCGTCCAAGGTCGAGCCGTGGGCCAAGGAAAGGCAGCTGAATCTCAAGGCGCTCCGGGCCGCGCTGAGAGGCGAAGGCGACGAAGCCGGAGAGGAGCGGCTCGCCCTCATCGTGGCCTCGGCGAATATTCATCCCGAGCAGAGCCAGGCCCTGGGAACGCTCCTGCGGGTCGTGCGGAGCAGCAGCTATTACCAGGAAGCGGGCAGCGACGCGGCCTCGTGGGTCACTAACTCCAAAGGCAAAGGCAAGATCATCGTTGTCGGCAGTCAGGGTTTCTGCCACGCCGAGCAGAATCTGCTCGCGGCCCTTGCCCGGAGCGGCTACAAGGGGCAGAGCGCCACGGTGGCCGGCGGGAAGCGCCCGTGCACGGCTTGTCACGTGGCGCTCGAACTGGTGAAGAGGTACAAATTCAACAATCTCGTCTACGTGGAACGCCACGGCGGCGCCTGGTACAGCAGTTCGAAGGTGAGCTTCGCCAAGATCGCCGAGGCCCTCGGCATCGACCTGGCAACCGTGAAGTCCGTGGCCAGCGAGTTGCTCTCGCAAAAGCAGTACGCGACCGCGCTCGGGTCGGACGCGCCCGAGACCCGGAAGGTCACCGACCTCAGGGACAAGGTACTCAAGAAGAAGGTCGCCACCGACCGGCTTCCCGAAGAGATCGCGCCCCCGAAGGGCATCATCTCCGGCTATGACGAATTCGTGCCGGACCCCAGGCGGGTGGCGAAAGAAGAGGAATTCGAGGCCAGCTACGAGATGGACACGGACGAGGAAGACACCTGAGTCAGGAGGCGAGTCAGGAATCCGCTAGATCAGCTGCCCTGACTCGCCGCCCAGCCTGGCTGACAGCTGGCGCCGGGAGGAGATCCCGAGCTTGGCGAACACCTTGCCGAGGTGATACTCGACTGTCTTGGCGCTAATGAAGATCTCGCCCGCGATCTCCTGGTTGGTCAGTCCCTGGGCTGCCAGGTAAGCGATCCGGCGCTCCCGGGAGGACAGCGCCGCGAACGCCTCGCCCTCCGGCAGCCCGGCCGGGGACGGCACCTGTGCCCCGCAGGTCTCGAGATCACCGGCGCACCGCTCGGCGAATGGCCTGGCGCCGAGCGCGCGGTATTGCTCGTAAGCGCGCCTGAGCCGCTCGATGGCGGCCCGGCGGTTGCGCCGCGACATCAGGTACCGGCCGTACTCGTGCTCGACGCGGGCCCGGTGGAGCGGCACATCGTCGCGTCCGGGCGGCTGAGCCGCGGCGTAGTCAAAGCGTGCCCGTGCCCTCAGCTCATCGTGCCCGGCGGCCGCGAGCCACGCGTCGAGCCAGGCGACCGTCGCCGCCAGGTGACCGGTGGCATCGGCCAGGTCGGCCAGCCGGCCAAGTGCGTGCTGGGCAGCGGCTAGCTGGCCCGTGCCAATCAGTCCCTCCACGTGCAGCGGCTGCCACCAGGCCTGATAACTCTTGCCCAGGCCCGGGTCGGCCAGCAGCGGCTGCAGGGCGGTCAGCATCCGGTTGTACTCACCGTGCGCCTGCGCAACCGTGGCAGCGGCGATCACGGGAAACACGACGTAGTCCCTGGGCGCGCACTCGGCGAGCCAGCGCTGCGCGGCCAGCAAGTGCCTGGCAGCCGGTTCCGAGCGCCCGGCGGCCGCGTCGATGCAAGCCGCGATGGCGTGGACGGGAACCCGGAGCCGCCGCACGGCGTGACCCGTCAGAGCGGCGAGAGCCTGCCCCGCCGTCTCCTGCGCCGCCTGCCAGTTACCAAGCAGGTAGTGGGCGTACCCCAGATACGCCTGCGCCATCGGAGCCACCGAGTCCACGGCGGCCCTGTCACCCGTACCCAGCATGCGGGCCAGATCTTCGACCCCGTCGCGCAGCCGGCCGCTCAGCAGCCTGAGGCTGCCGCGGGTCCAGAGCCGCACGCTCTGGCTGACCGCCTTGTGGCCGTCCGCGCCTCGCCCGTCGAATTCGGACTCTCCGACGAGGATGGCCAGCTTGTCCAGTGCGGCCGCAGGCCCGTTGATCCGGCTCCAGCCGTCGGCGGCGCAGTACTCGGCCCAGCCCCGGTGCACGCCGGGCAGGTCACCTTGACCGAGCAAGGTCTCGGCCACCTGGTACTCCGCCTCGGCTTCTCCCAGGTCCGCGTGCAGCAGCGCCATTGCCAGGTCGATGTCGGGGCACAGCGCCAGCATGGAACGCTCGGCGAGGTCGCGTGCCTCGGCCAGGAGGGCACGTGCCTGCGAGTAATGACCAGCCACCTCTGCCAGCACCGCCAGTACCAGGCTGCGCGGCGCACTCGACGGCCAGCGGGCCAGGCACGATTCGAGGCGCGGCCCCCAGTCGACTCCGCGCAGGGTGAGCCACCAGCGCGCCGCCTGCACCAGGCGGTCTTCGCGCTCGCGCGGGTCGGCCGTGACGGTCACCGACCACATGAGCAATCGGCCGGCGCGCTCGCTTTCGCCTGCCCGGTAGTACCGCTCGGCCTCCTCGACCAGCATCGCCGCGAGCGCCGGCTCCGCGTCCGGCGTGGCCGCGACCTGGTGCGCCCAGGCCCGGGTGCCGATCGCGAAGCTTGCCGCCCTGGTATGCAGCGTCTCGCGCAGCGCCGCTGGCAGGCTGCGGTAGATGACGTCCCGGTACAGCGGGTACCTGATGGAGACGGGAGCGACCGCCTCGGCTGGGTGCCATTGCACCAGGCCCGCGTCGAGCAGCGGCTCAAGCGCCGTGAAGGGATCGTCGACGCCGGCGACCGACCCGAGGATCGCGAGCGGCCAGGGCTCGTCGGACACCGCCATCGCGGCAAGCAGCTCGCGGCTCGGGGCGGGGATGATCGAGACGGCGCGCAGGATGCCAGTCACCAGCGGGTCGTAGAGCCCGAGCAGATCGGCGGGGGAGGCGTGCTCGATCGACAGTCCCTGGTCGAGCAGCACCGACAACAGCGCCGGATGGCCTCCGGTATAGCGATGCAGGCGCGTCGCCGCAAGCTCGGGGACGCCGGGCCCGGCCCTGTCGAGTAGCTGCCCGACCTCCGCGACACTCAGCTCAGAAAGGGAAAGCTGGCTCGCCATGCCACCGCCGGCGAGTAAGTACTGCCGGAAGAGATCTGCCTCAGGCTCGCCGCCGGGATCAGGCAGCCACGGCTCGCGGACTGCCACGATCACCAGCAGGGCAGCCGAGCGCAGCGCGGAGAGCGCGGCCGAGAACTCAGCCGCGGATTCCGCGTCGATCCAGTGCGCGTTGTCCAGCGCGATCGCCACCGGGGCGCCCTCGTCGAGCATCGCGCGGAGCGCGGGAAGGAAACCCAGGCGGGGACGCGAGACCGGCAGCCGGTCCTGCGCCCTGGTCGCCTGGATCGGCAACTGGTCGGCGGCGCCGCCCCTGGCGCAATCGGCGATCAGCAGGCTGAAGCCGACCAGTTGCTCAAGCGCGCGCAGCAGCAGCGCCGTCTTGCCTATCCCCGGCCTGCCCTCGATGACCACGGTCTGCCGGGTCCCGGAGGCGGCGGAAGCGGCGCGAGCCGAAATCTCGCGCAGCTCGGCCCGGCGGCCGGCGAAGCGCCTGTTCCGCTGCTCTCCTGGCCAGTGATCGCGAGGTGAGGTCATCGGGCTCGTATAGGCCGAGAATCCATCTACAAATCTGCTATCACATTGACCACGCACGACTGACCGCGACGCGCCGTCAAATGAAACCCTCCCGGATGGCATAGGCCACGGCATGGGTGCGATTGCGAAGCTGGTACCTGACTGAGACATCGTGCAGCGAGCTGGTCACGGTCCGCTTGGAATACGACAGCTCGCGCGCGATCTCGTCGGTGTCGAACCCATCGGCGGCGAGCTTGAGTATGTCCCTTTCCCGGTTGGACAGGCCGCTCAGCGCCAGCCCGCGCGGCTGGAGCACATGCCTCCGCAGCCGGGTAACCTGCTTGAGGAGCCGGGAAAGCACCTCAGGAGGCAGGGCCGCGTCACCCTTAGCGGCGTTGATCACCGTCTGCGCGAGCCAGGACGCCGAGGCGCGGGAGCGCCAGACGATCGACCCGGCACCGGCCTCCACGACCGCCATGAGGTCGTCATCGGTCAGCGAGCTGACGACCAGCACCAGGTGGTCGCATCCTTGGATGCGCAGCGCGCGCATCACCTGCAGTGCCTGCTCGTCGGCCCCGTCGATGGCCAGGACAGCGACCGCGGGCGGAGCATCGGCGTCGCCTCTACTAAATCGAACTCCTGCCGCCCGCGAAACTGCGCTATCAAACCGCTGCGGGTGATTCGGATCATGCGCGTAGACATGTACCGATATGCGTCCATCCGCCATTTTTGTTCGTTCCCCCTCTGAAACCGGTACCCGTGCAAGATGAGGACGCGAAATCCTGCCAATGCAGGCACCAAATCGCGCATCCGGCTCCCGCGCCCCTCGCGCTATCAAGCATCCTTCCGGCGGTAGCCCGGCGCCCTCGGGATCAGCCCTAGCCTTTCCCTAGCCGCTTGATCAGGGGAACAATGGCCCGATGGGAGTCTGGGCGAAGGACGGGGGCCGAGCTGGGCCGGCCTCACCCCGCGGGCCAGGAGCCCATCGAGGGCTTACCGCCAGCCAGACGCCGCTCAGCCCACCTTGAAGCGGCCGAGATCACCAGCGACGACGCGGCCTGGTTCCACCGGGTCGCGGCGGCTTCCCATGCCGACGAGCCGCTGGCCTGCGCGCTCGAGTCGGCCGCGCTCGGCGCCGCTCCGGCGGGACCCGGCAGGCCCGGCCCGGCGCAGCTGATGGAGTGGGCGGCCGACCTCAGCATGAGCAGCGGTGCACGCGTCCGGCGGGTCCTGGCCGCCGCGATGCAGTGCGTGTATGCCGGGCACCCGGGCTCCAGCCGGGCTGTGGGCGCACGCGGAGGCCTGCCCGCCGTCACCGCTCCGCAACTGCGCGCTCGCGGGACGCGCGGTGCTCGCAGAGCGCTGGATCGAGGCTGAGTTTCAGCTGGACCGGGCGGCGGAGCAAGCTGCGGCGGGGCAGGCGGCGGGGCAGGACATCACGGCGATCATTCACGGCCTCAGGGCAGCGCTGTACTCGAAATCGGGCCTCGGCGGGCGGACGGCGGCGGCGGCAGCGGCCGGCCTTGCCGCCGCGCCCGGCGATCTCGGGCTACGACGCTGGCTGACCAGCCTGCTCGCGGAGGGCCGCTGCTACGCGGAGGACCCCGCGCGGCCGTCGAGACCCTGGCAGGCAGCGGAATAGCGGAGATCCCGTGGCCGACCGGCGGTCCGCGGGCCGAGCCGGTCACGGTGCTGGCGTTCGGCAGCTATCTAGCGCTATCAGGCGAGCCGCACCGGGCCATCGCCGTCCTGCGCGGCCTGGTCGACGGCCCCGGCGGGTTGCTGACGCCTGACCTTGAAGCGGCCGCCAGCCACTGGCTCGGGCTGGCGAGCCATCTGATCGGCGCTTCCCGCCAGGCCGACGCCTATGCCAGCGCAGCTCTCGAGAGAGCACGCTGCCCAGGCGCGCGGGGTGCCTGCGCGTCCCACGCGCTCGGAGCGCTGCTCGCCGCGCACCGGGCAGGCTGGAACGCCGCCGAGGAGCACCTGCGCTGCGCGCGCGACCATGCTCGCGGCGGCTCGCCTGATGACGCGGTAATCTGCGACATCGCCACCGCGGCGATCGCTCACGCCCGCGGCCTGCTTCCCGGCGATGTCCGTGCCCTTGACCGGCTGGCGACCGGCCGCGGCGCGGCGCGCAAGTACCGGTCGCTGTGGCTGCCGATGCACGCCGAGGTGCTCGTGGAATCGGGGTCCGAGCAGGAAGCGCGGGCCGCGCTCGCCGGGCTGAAGGCTCTCGCCGACCGGGTGCCGTACCTGCACGTCGCGTGGTGCAGGCTGGCTGGCCGGCTGGCCGAGCGCCGCAAGGATCTGCTCGCCGCGCAGCGGCTCTACGAGTCCGCGCGGGACCTGCCGCCCGAGTGCCTGGTCGTGCCCGTGCAAGTCGGCCAGCTCGAGCACTGCTACGGGCGATTGCTGAGCGGGCTGGGCGCCACGGCAGAGGGACTGAGATGGCTGGACAGCGCGCGCACCCGCTTCACCTCGGCCGGCGCGGTGCCCTATGCGGAGCGCTGCGCGGCAGATCTGGCTAGCCGTCAGCTCGCGGCCGACTCTGGCGATCAGCCTTCCGTGCTCACCCAGCGGGAACGGGCCGTCGCGCACCTGGTCGCGGCCGGCCTCACCAACACCGAGGTCGCGGCGCGGCTGTACGTCAGCGTGAAGACCGTCGAGTACCACCTCGCGCGGGTCTATACCAAGCTGGGCATCTCGTCACGCCGGCAGCTGGCCGGAGTCCTGCGGGGACTCGCAGGCTGACCCGCCGGGCCGGGCTTGACGAAAATGATGAACGTTTGTTTAATTCTGCTGTGGGACGGATCGCGGGAGTCGCCGCTACCCAGACGCGTGAGCGGTTGCTGCGCGCGGCCGCTGACGTGTTCGCGCAGCGCGGCTATGACGGCACCCGGGTGGCGGACATTGCCGCGGCCGCGGGCGTCAGCAACGGCGCGCTCTACGCTCACTACGCCTCCAAGGCCGACCTCCTGGTCGCCGCGCTGCACACGCACGGCCGGCGGATGCTCGCTGACATGTTCGCGGCCGACCCCGACCGGCCGGTCACCGAGTTGCTGCTCGTGATCGGCCAGGGGCTGCTGCGACCGCGCGACGCCAGGGGCGCCCTGGTCATCGAGGCGCTCGTCGCGGCCCGCCGAGATCAGGACGTGGCGCCGCCGATGCGCGCGTATGTCGGCGAGCGGGCCGACTGGCTTGCCGGTCTCATCGAGCTAGCCCAGGCCGACGGAGAGCTTGACTCAGCCGTGCCGCCGAACGCCCTCGCCCACTTCTGCCTCGCGCTCTCGATGGGCAGTGCCCTTGTCACGCCCGAACTTCACGGGGTCGACGACCGGGAGTGGTCCGCGCTGCTCGCTCGCCTGGTCGCCGCCCTCGTTCCCCCGCCGGCCCGTCGCCAGGCCCAGAACAGACAGGATCACCGTGGTGAAGCTGCGGATTGACTCAGAGCGGTGCCAGGGCCACGGCCGCTGCTATGACCTCGCCCCTGACCTGTTCGGCGATGACGACGAGGGCTTCGGCCAGGTACTCGGCGACGGGCTCGTGCCTTCCGGCCGGGACCGCGAGGCGCGCCTCGCGGTGGCCAACTGCCCGGAACGGGCGATCGACACCCTTGATGAGGGATTGAGATGACAATCGACGAGCGCTTCCCGCGAAACGTTGTCGAGGCGGACGTTGAGCCCGAAGGCGAAGGCACCCGCAGCGAGATCATCACCGGGCCCGTGACGGACTGGGCGACCGATTTCTCGCATCTCGAGCCGGAGTGGTCGGCCGATCCCTACCCGATTCAGGACGAGTTGCGGCAGCGCTGCCCGATCGCTCATACGGGGCGCTTCGGCGGCGGCTGGCTGCCGACGCGGTACGACGACGTGGCCGCGATCGCCTACGACACCGACCATTTCTCCTCGCGGTCGATCATCATGGGTAACTTCCGGCCCCCCCGCGATCACGCGCCGGTAGGCGGCTCGCCGCCTATCTCATCCGATCCGCCCTTTCACCACGATGCGCGCAAGCTCTTGCTGCCCGCGTTCACCAAGACGGCGGTCATGAGGCAGGAGCCGGCGACCAGGGCGTTCTGCCACGGCCTGATCGACGCTTTCGGGGACGCCGATGTCGTCGACGCCGCCGGCGACTACGCGCAGCACATCCCGATGCGGGTCATAGCCGACATGCTGGGCTTCCCGCCGGAGGACGGCCCGCGGTTCCGCGAATTCGTCGAGAGCACGCTCGAGGGCATCAACCTGCCTCCCGAGGAACGCGTGACGCGGATGACCCGCCTCTTCGACTACCTCACCGCGCAGGTGCACGACCACCTCGACCGCCCGCGCGATGACCTGACTACCTACCTGGTCAACGTTGAGCTCTACGGCCGCAAACTTGAGCCCGCTCACGTCGTGGGCACGATGGCCCTGCTGCTCATCGCGGGCATCGACACCACCTGGAGTGCCATCGGCTCGTCTCTGTGGCACCTTGCGCGAACGCCGGCCGACCTGGCGCGGCTCGTGGCCGATCCCGGGCTGCTGCCGACTGCCCTGGAAGAGTTCCTCCGCGCCTACGCGCCGGTCACCATGGCCAGGCTGGTGAAAGACGACATGTACTGGCGCGGCGTCGACATGAAGGCAGACGACTGGATCTTGCTGTCCTTCCCGGCGGCGAACCGTGATCCCGCTCAGTTCGATCGCGCGAGCGGACGTGATCATCGACCGCGAGGTCAACCGGCACGCGGCATTCGGCCTCGGTATCCACCGGTGCGTCGGGTCGCACCTCGCGCGCATGGAACTGCGGGTTGCCCTGGAGGTCTGGCTCGAGCGGATTCCGGAGTTCAGCCTGCCTGACGCACTAGCCGTGGCCTGGTCGGCAGGCCAGATCCGCGGTCCGCGCGCACTCCCGCTACGCATCCGTCATAGATAATCAACACGAAGTTTTTGCCGGGCTAGCCCGAACTGCGCCGCTCTGACAAATGCGGCAGTAGTACGATCAATTCATGACAAGCGCGCCTAAAAACGAGGTTTGGGAGACTTGGGAGTCAGTCTTCCTCAAGACGACGGCACTCGGCAACATGATCGTAGAGAGCAGCCTGGCAAGCGGTCAGGGCATCACGAGAATTGCGTTCGTACCGCGCGGTGGCCTGTACCTGGTCAACATACTCTCGCGTATGCTGGGCCTGACCGGCGACCAGGTCATTTCCATCGGTGTATCGAAGTACAGCAGAGAGCGCCCCGCGCAAGCCGGCCAATTCAAAATCGGCCAGTTGCCGGTCAGGGATCAGGTCGCGGACCAGGTCGTGCTTCTCGTTGACGAAGTCCATGACACCGGGCGGACCGCCCAGTGGGTCCGCCAGGCCTTGGTCGAAATGGGTGCCACCGCCGTGTCGATGGCAGTCATTCACTACAAGCCCGGCGCCAACGCTACCGATTATGAGCCAGACTTCTATATCGAGCGCACTAACGGATGGGTCCACTATCCGTGGGAGCCCATCGACTCGTTCGGCAGCGTCTACCAGGCCGCTTTGCGGCGTCAGGGCTAGGGTCGCGCGTGTTCGTCCTGCAGTGCCTGACGGCCCTGCAGCCTGAAGAGCAAGCCGAACGCCGGCCCGATCACCAGCGCGACGACGACGAACAGCACGATGATGGCGATGAAGGTAGCGTGCGGGGCTCCGGCACTGGTCAGCGTCACGCCCGTACCCGGGAGCAACACCGGGTACTGAGCGACGCCCCAGCCCCAGATAACCGCCACCACGGCCAGGGCCGCCACGAGCCGCACCCCGCGCAAGCGGCGCGCGGTGAGCATGGCCAGCGAGGCGACGCCGCACAGTCCTGCGATGACGACCAGCGGGAGCGCCCGTCCGGTAAGGCGGCTGAAGAGGCCGTGGTTCTGCTCGTGCACCACAAGCAGCGCCGCGATCGACAGCGCGCCGGTGACGATCGCGGCGGCCTGCGCCCTGCGGATGAAATACCGCTCGAGACGCTGGTCGTCCCGCCGGCCAGCCTCGGCGGTGAGATAGGTCGCGGCCAGGTAACCGCACGCAGCCGTGAACAGGAATCCTGTCAGCAGCGGCAAGGCACCGGTCCACGCCGCCAGTTGCGAATGCGCGGCGCTGACGTGCACCTGCCCGGCGGCGATCGCGCCGATCACCGTGCCCAGGAAGAACGGCGTGATCAGCGAGGAGAAGGCGAAGACCGCGCCGAACGCCCGCTGCGCGCTGAGTGTCCTTGCTTCCTTGCGGAACGCGAAGCCGGCTCCGCGCAGCACGATGCCGCCGACCGCCAGCCACAGTGGCGGCGCGAGCGTGATCATCACGGCGGCGAAGGCATGCGGGAACGCCGTCCAGAAAATGACGAGGTCGAAGATGAGCCAGACGTGATTGGCTTCCCATACCGGGGTGATCGACTCGTCGATGAGCTGCCGCGGCTGGCTCCCCCGCTGGTCGCCGCCCGCCAGCAGGTCCCACAGCCCGCCGCCGAAATCGGCCCCGCCGAAGACCGCGTACAGGGTGACCGATGCCAGCAAGATGGCGCCGACCGCGGCTGCCGCGCTCACGATTTCGCCGGGCCCGCGGCCTGACCGGTCCGCTCGGGAGGCGGGCCGTACGGTACGGCGAGTTCGGAATGATCGCCGCGCCGCCATCGGCGCGCCAGCATCCGCAAGATCAGCAGCGTCACGACGGCGAGCAGCGCATACAAGATGATGATCAGTGTCAAGGTGGTGACGACTCCGCCGTTGGTCGTGGCCGCCGAGGCCGTGGTCTGGAGCCGGTACACCACCCACGGCTGCCTGCCGACCTCGGTGACCACCCAGCCGCATTCCATCGCCACGATCGCGGCCAGCCCGCTTGCCGAGCCAAGCAGCCAGAAGAGCCGGTGCCGGGGAAGTTCCCGCCGGCGCCACCATACGTACAAGGCCCACAGTCCAGCGAGCAGCAGCAGGAAACCCAGGCCGACCATGACGTCGAAGCACAGATGCAGCAGCCAAACGACCGGCGGCCGGTTCGCGGGCACGACACTGTCCCATCCGATGACGCGCGTATTCGGGCTGAACCCCACTAGCAGCGAGTCCAGGTCAGGAATCTTGACCCCGCCGTACACCTGCCCGTGGGTATACACCCCGCCGATCCATTCAGGAACCTGCCGCGAGGTGCGCGTGACGTACTCCATCGACGCGAACTTCGCCGGCTGGTCCTGCGCGATGGCCCGCGCCGCCGTGTCGCCCACGCCGATCTGGAATGGCGTCAAGATCGCGGCCGGCACAAACGCGATCGCGAAACCCTTGTAGTGATAGCTGTCCCGCCTCCCGCGCAAGATTCCCGCCGCGTATACCCCCGCCACGGTGAATCCGGTCACCATATAAGCGGCCAGGATCATGTGCGGCATCTCATAAACAGCCGCATGATTGAAATAAACCTGCCACGGATCAATCGACGTGATCTGGCCGTTGCGCATGGTGAAACCGCCGGGCTGATTCATCCACGAATTAACGGCGATCACCGACATCGCCCCGAAGACGCCGCTCAGAGCTATCGGGACGCCGGTCCACCAATGCGCCCAGCCGGCCAGCCGCCGCCAGCCATAAAGATAGATCGCGGTGAAGATGGCCTCAAGGAAAAAGAAGAGGCCCTCGACTCCGAACGGCAGGCCGAGCACGGCCCCGTACTGGCGCATCAGCCCAGGCCATAGCAGGCCCATCTCGAAAGAGAGCACGGTACCGGTGACAGCGCCGACGGCCACCAGCACTCCCATGACCTGCGACCAGCGGCGCGCGAGCGTCATCGCTATCTGATCGGCCCGTTTCAGCCCGATGAACTCGGCGATCAGCACGGTGGTGGGAAGCGCGATCCCCAGGCAGGCCAAGATGATGTGGTAGCCAAGCGTGGTCGCCATCTGGGCGCGAGCTGGAACTACCTCGCGGCTCGCCTGCCCGGCAGCGGCTATGGCCACTGCGGCAATGTGCATGGACCTCTCCGGCGACTCAGCGGGAACAGCACGAGCCCGCGTGCGTAGCAATCCGAATGGCTCGGTCATCGATCGGCCGCAAAGACGGCCTACCCGCTAGCCCGCGCGGCGAATCCGTTCCAGCCCTGACGGCTCTCGCAGGAGGGTTCTCGGGTTCGTGCAGGAGGGTTTCCGCATCTAGGAGAGTTGACCGGACTATACGACGACAACCCTCCTTCATGCGACAACGCTCCTCCAGGAACCCGGAAACCCATCGCGGCCTGAGCGAGGCGGTCGGGCCTCCACGTTCGTGGATGCCGCTCTCAACAGTAGGCGGAGCAACTGCCCGTCAATTCGGCATCTCGCGCAGTTAAGAATCATGCCAATAGACAATTGCCTGAGCGACGACAACTCCCTATCCTCGAAGAGGCAGATATATTAACTGCGCGTCGTTTCGCTGTAATGAGACACGGAGGACTGATTGATCTACGGTTCCTTCGCCGACGCAATCACGCTCCCCCCCGTTTATAGTGAAGTACTCGAAGACGAGCGGCCCATTCGCGCATGGCTGGCAGCGGGTCCTGGCGATGTGGCGCTCTCCATCGCCTCTGGCGGGGACAACGTCTTTAACCTGCTGCTGGATGAGCCCGACGAGCTAATCGCTATAGACGTCAGCCCGGCTCAAGTTGACTACTGCGCGTTGAAGGCCGCGGCTTTAACCCTGCCGTTTGAGCAGGCAGCGACGGTGCTCGGGTTGCCTCGCTCCAGCACGAGCGAGCGCGCGGCGATTCTCGACCAACTGCTCCAGGCGACTGGCCTGCGGCTGAGCGAGGGCCCCGCGCGGCAGGCCGCCGTCGAGGGCGGCTTATTACTCGTCGGAATCTTCGAATCACTTGTCAGCGCCGTTCGGACCGAGATTCAGCAGGTGCTCGCGGAGGACATTGTCCTCTCCCTCATCCGCCAGGATGATGGCGCCGCCAGGGCTCGTATCTGGACCGAGAATGAGATCGATCAGCGACTGCTGCCCGTATTCAAGATCTTTTTCTCCGAGGATTCGCTGAAGGACGTATTTACGCCAGCTAGCTTTCATGACATCTTTGACTGCTCTCCGTTTCCTGAGTACCTGCTCGCCGTGCTCCACCGCAAGCTGGTCTCCGACTCGCCGGCGGGCAACTATTTCATGCACCGCTGGTGCCTCGGCAGATACCTCACCAGGTCTGACGTCCCGCCCTATCTCACCGCGGCCGGGCATGATCGCCTGACCAGCCTGCTAGGCCGCGTCAGGTGGCAGGTGAGCGAGATCCTGCCAGTGCTGGCCGGCCTTCCCCGGGGGCAGGTGCGGTGCTTCAATCTGAGCAACATCCTCGACTGGTGCGACGACGAGCACGCCACCTTGATCTGGCGGGAGATCACCCGGGTGGCGGCGGCAGGCGCGCGGGTCTTCGTCCGGTCGTTCCTGGCGGACCGCGGCTATCTTCGCGAGGCAGCGAGGCTGGGCTGGCAGCGCGACGTGGCAGCGGAGAGCCGGACGGCGCTCGCCGACCGGGTCGGGTACTACCCGCACTACCAGTTGTGGGCTCAAGCGTGACCGCCGCCTTGCCGCTGCCGTACGTCGGCACCGCTCCGTACGGCAGTTGCTACTCCCAGTGCGTCGCCAATCTGGCCGCCTGGAATGGCTTGCGGGACGCTGCCAGCGTGCTTCACCTGGCCTGGGGTTTTTCCTGGCGGGGCGACCACGCGCTCGACGGCAGCAATCGCTGGCGGGCGGGCGCGATGCACGCGCATGGCCTGGAGATCGTCGATGAGAGCTACGGCACCGCGAGCGAGGCCAGGGTTGCTGAGCGCAACGTGCCGGTCGCGGCGGCAGTCGATGCGTACTACCTGCCGTCCCCCTACTTCAATATCGAGCACCTCGGTCATTGCGTCATCCTGATCGGCAACGACGCCGACCAGGTCACGGTGCTTGACCCGATGTATCAGCCGCACCCGGCCCGGCATGCGCGCGATCAATGGGACCGCATGCGAAGCGGCGCCGGTTACCGGACGTTCCGGATCGCGTCCGGGCCGCGCCGCGCAGCCAGCAGGGGCGTCTGCGTCGACACCGTCCGTGCCGACCTTCGCGCCCACTGGCAGTCAGACCTGGCCGTCTTCGAGAAATACCTGGCCGCCAGGCAGGAACTGCTGCCAGAGCTCCCTGACGTCGCAGGCGCCGCCGCGGAACGGTTGTACCTCAGCAAGCTCTTCCGGCACCTCAAGCTGGAGCTGAGCGAGGACATGCTGGCCATCACGCGGCGCTGGTACCTGGCGCACGCCATGTTTCGCGAAGCTGGCCTTGCCAAAGACCGCGACCTCCGGCTGCTTCGGGAGCTGGCCGAACGAGAGACCGCGATGACCGACGCCTTCTGCCGGCCAGGCGGTGCGGCCTGGTGAGCCAGTACGAGGACGCTGTCCGCAAGGCACTGACGGCGCACAGCAGCCTGGGTGAGCTAGCGCTGTCGGTGGCGGACGACGCTGACCTGCACGCGCTCGGGCTCAGCTCGCTCGAGACGGTCCGGGTGATCCTGGCGGTGGAAGCAATCCTGGGGATCGAGTATCCGGAGAGCGCTATCGACCGGAGCGTGACCTCGACCATCAGCGGAATCGCGTGCGCCTGCGGGATCGCTAGCACGGAGGGGCTGAATTGATGCGGCTCATGCTCGCGGTGATCCGGGACGGCGCTGCCGAAGCTGACGCGACGGCGACCTTCCCCGCGGCCGGAATAGCGGCCATCCGCGCCGCTGGCCTGCTAGCCGCCATCGCCCCGGCCGAATACGGCGGCGGCGGATACGACGCGGCGCAGGCTTCCGAGCTGGCTATGTCGCTGGGCAGCGCCTGCGGCTCGACGGCCATGATCTGGGCAATGCACCAGCTGCAGCTCGCGTGCCTCGCTCACGGAGCGGCTCGTTCCCCGGTGCTCGCCGGCTTCTTGCGGCAGGCCTGCGAGAAGCAATTACTGATCGCGTCGATCACTTCCGAGGAAGGCGTCAGCGGCCTGCGGCAGAGCAACGCAGCGGTAATCCGCAAAGAGGACGAGGTCCTGATCGAGAAGCGGGCTACGACGGTCTCGTATTGCGAGCAAGCTGATGCCTATCTGGTCACCGCGCGATCCGGGCCGGACGCGCCGTCAGCTGACCAGGTACTCGTACTGGTCAGGCGCGATCAGGCGACCGTGGTGCGCACCGGCGGCTGGAACACCCTTGGCATGCGGGGTACCTGCAGCCCTCCGGCGGTGATCTCGGCCACGGTTCCGGCCGGGCAGGTACTCGATGAGCCTTTCGAGCAGATCGCGGCGCGGTGCATGGTGCCGCTGTCGCACCTGCTCTGGGCAGCGGTGTGGTCGGGGATCGCCGCGGACGCCCTAGCCCGCGCCGCCGACCTGGTGCGGGCCAGGACCCGGGCCATGATCGCCGATGGCAAGCAGGTGCCTGCCGATCCGAGGCTAGGCGCCGCGTATGCCGCGCACAGGCTGGCGCAGGACGCCGTGCGGCAATTCGCCGGCGACTACGCGGCCGATCGGATGGCGCCCGCGGCCCTGGCTCTGAGGGCGAACGCGCTGAAAACAGCGACGTCGAGAACGGCGGTTCAGGTAGCCGAGGCGGCCCTGGATATCTGCGGGACCGCCGGTTACCGCGAGGACGGCCCTTACTCGGTCGCCAGGCATCTGCGGGACCTCTATTCCGCGCGCCTGATGGTGCCCAACTACTCACTGGATGTCGCTAACTCGCAGCTATTGCTCATCGCAGGGAGCGTGATCGGATCTTGATCTCAGCCGCATGGTCGCCCGCTGGCCAGGTCGACGGCCTGCTGGCAGTGACGCAGCAGTTCGAAGACGTAGTGTCCGCGGTCCAGTCCGCACTCGGCCAGCTGAGCGGGACAGCGGACCCGGCCTGGTATCCCCCGGTGATCCCCAAGGGCATTATTGACCGCTCCGAGTATCGCGGCTCTTTCCCCCACCTGCTTGGCGATGTTCAGGTCGCGGGCGAGCCAACCCAGCTCGTACTGGCCCCGGCCGTCTGCTACCACTTCTACCCGCGCCTGCGCGGGCAGGAGATAGCGAGCCAGGTCCAGTTCGATGGCAGCGGATACTGCTACCGCCATGAAGCGACCAGCGAGCCCGGCCGCCTGCGATCGTTCCGGATGCGTGAATTCGCTCTAGTCGGCCCGGGTGACCTGGCCTCCGAATGGCGGGATGCCGGGCTTGAGATGTTCGCGAGCTGGCTGACTGGTCTTGGCCTCAAAGTCGACGTCCAGGTGGCCAACGATCCGTTTTTTCGGCCCCGAGGCGCGGCTGATGCGGGCCAGCCAGCGCCAGCAGCAACTCAAGTACGAGCTCCGAGTGCCATTGCACGCTGCCGACAGCGGTACCGCCATCGCCTCAGCGAACTGTCACGGCGATCACCTGGGCAGGCGTTTCGGCATCGCGCTGGCCGGCGGTGACGCCGGCCCACAGCGCGTGCGTCGCCTTCGGCCTCGAGCGGATCGTCCTCGCCCTCATTCACGCTCATGGTGATCACCGCGCTGACTGGCCGCCGATCACGGTGAACCGCTGATGACCCGCTACCTCATCACCGGCGCGACCGGCTTCATCGGCGCCGCGCTGGCGCTCGAGTTGCTCGCGCGCACCGACGCGACGCTGACCTGCCTGGTCAGGCCGCACGATGGCACAGCGCACGAGCGCCTTGCCGGTGTCCTGCACAAGGCCGCCCGGCTGTACGAACTTAACCAGCTGATCCCGGACATCGCGGCCCGCTGCGAGGCCGTCCCCGGGGACATCTCGGAAGACAACTGCGGGCTCTCCGGCATCGGGCACGTTGACGAGGTCTGGCATGTCGCCGCGTCGCTCGCCTTCGAGCAGCGGCATAAGAAGGAGTTGCTGCGAGCGAACGTCGCCGGGACGGCCAATGCCCTGGCGCTCGGCCGGAAGGCGGGCGCCCGCGCCTTCAACCACGTCAGCACCGCCTACGTCGCGGGTAACTCGGCCGGATGGATACCGGCCGCTCCGGTCACGAGCACCGACCAGTGCAATAACTGGTACGAGCGCAGCAAGGTACTCGGGGAGAATCTGGTACTGGAATCGGGCTTCCCGGTGGCCAGGGTCCTGCGGCCGACCATCGTGATCGGTCACAGCGAGAACTATGCGACGACCTCGTTCACCGGCTTGTACGGCTTCGTTACCGGCCTGCAGCTAGCTCGCGCGGAAGTCCGCAAGCACCTTGGCGACATGCTGGTGTTCCGGCCGCTTCGTATCCGCGCCAATCCGCAGGCGCGGATTAACTTCCTGCCCGTCGACCGTACCGTGGCCGCGGCCGTCAGTATCAGCCTCGCGGGTGAGAATGGCGGGAGCAGGATCTATCATCTCGCGAATGCGCATCAGCCGACGATGAGCGACTGCATGCGGGTACTCGGGGCCAGCCTGGCGATCAAGACCCCTGAGTGCGTATCGGACCCCGACGAGTTCACGTTACTTGATCAGCGAGTAGACCGCCGCCTCGAATTCTACCGCTCGTACCTGAGTGCCACTAAGGACTTTGACGTGACAGAGACCATCAAGGTGACCGGGGAAGGCATTCTCAATTACGAGCTGCCGGACGACCGGCTTCTGAAGATCGTGCACTGGTATCTGGATAACCACCCGGCGAAGCGAGCTTAGCGGTGCGGCGAGAGACGATTGAGTCGTGGGACTTGTCTTACGACGGAACGCAGGCATTACACCAGGCGCCAGACGGCTGCAATCTCTACTACGAGCTGCGCGGGCCGGCGGAGCCCCCGTGCTTACCTTCGTCTCCACTATCTACGTCGTCAGCACGGCCTGGCGTAATTTCACCGGCGACCTGACCGGGAAATATCAGGTACTGACCTATGACCTCAGGAATCAGGGCGCCTCGGAAGGCAGCGGCAAGCAGGACTTCGCCGTGCACACGGCCGACCTGCTCTCGCTGCTCGACGCCCTGGGAGTCGGGCAGACCTATCTGGTCGGCACCTCGATTTCCACGCTGATCTGCCGCGACTTCGCGTGTGCGTATCCTGGCCGGGTCGCCGGGTTGATCTTGACCGGGCCGCCATTCAGCCCGTGGGGCTCGAGCCGGCGGCGCCGCATCGCGAAGTCCTGGCTCGCGACCCTTGAGTCCGGCGGGCCGCGGGCGCTCTTTGACTTGATCTTCCCGCTGGTATTCGGTGACCGGGCGCAGGCGGAGGGCGGCTCGAGCGCCTACCTCGCATTGCGCGAGCGGTTCCTGGCGATGAATTCACCGGCTCAGCTCAAAAATAACCTGGCTGAGGCCATTTCAGCCGCTGACGATATCGAGTTGCTCACGAAGATCACCGCGCCGGTCTTGCTGCTCGGCGGCGATGACGACTTCTCCACGACGGCCTCGACGCTGGGCGAGGTCGCGAAGCTGATGCCGCGGGCTGAAGTACGGATCATTGAGCAGTGCGGGCATCTGCCATATTTCGAGCAGCCGGCGAGGTTCCAGGCGGAGAGTCGCTGAATTCGTCGCCTCGGTGGAGGCGGGCGGATGGCAGCGATAGCGGATGAGCTGCGCGACTTGATCAGCTTGGTAGCCGGCGAGGATGTCGATATCCCGGCGGCAGGCGATAGCTCGCTGCGCGAGCTCGGTTTTACCTCGGTGCAGCTGCTGCGGCTGCTGGTCGGCATTCAGGACAGATTCGGCGTCATCTGGGGCGATGACGTCCCCGAGCATGTCATCGCGTCGGTCGATGCGATGGCCCAGTACATAGAGCAAAACTCCAAGGGGTAGCAATGGACCGGCCAGAGTTCCTGACTAACTACGCCAGCACCCGTGTCAAGCGGAGCCTCACGCCCTTCTCCCGCCGCCCGGTCACCGGCCAGATTGGCAGCACCTGGCACTGCGCGGCGGAACGCGAGCAGAAAAATCACGTCTACGTGGACCGGGCACCGGATGTGGACGCGGGTGGTCCGTTGAAGCGGACTTTCGCCGACTGCGCGCGCCTGGTCGATGACCTGGCCGCCCGGCTCGGCGCGCTTGGCGTGCGGGAGTGGGACAGGGTAGCCGTGGTCAAGCGCAACCACATCGACGTCGCCTTGCTCGCCTCGGCGATCGCCCGCCTCGGCGCGATTCCCGCGCTGATCTCCGACAACCATCCCCCCGAGACGCTGAGCACGCTGCTGACGCGGCTTGACCAGCCTTACCTGATCGCCGACAGCCAGGCCGTGCTGCGCATGGGCGTCGACAAGGATGTGGTGACTCGCCTGACTGCCCGCACGACCTGCCTCGATCCGCCCGCCGACCGGCCCGACCTGATCGACTTCGCGAGTCTCGCCGGCGCGAAAGCGATCAGCCCCCGGTTGCGAGAGCTATCCGAGCCGATGGTCATCACGCATACCTCAGGTACGACCGGGGTGCCGAAACTCGTTTTGCATTCAGCGGAGTCGTTGTACTCGCTCGGGCTGGTCGAGGCCGAGCGCTGGCCAGTTTTCAGGCTGCGCAATGACGACACCGTGGCGTTCTGCGAGCCTTACAGCCATCAGCGGGTGATCACCGGGCTGCTGCCCCTGGCCACCGTGACGCCGACGCTGGTGATGTTGTCCGACCCAGGCTCCCCGCAGGTGCGGGACCTGCTGATCGAGCACGCGCCGACCCTTGTCGAGACGCTTCCCAACGCCTTCCTGCACTGGGAGCCGCTGACGGCGCACCCCGGCCTGCCGTTCCGCAATGTCAGGGTCTACGTGAACTCCTTCGACGCGATCCACACGCGCACCGTCAGGACGTTCCTGGCGGCATCTGACCGGCGGCTGCCCGTGTGGGTTCAATCGTGGAGCCAGACCGAAGCCGGCTCGGTGGCGATCAGGCCATATGTGCGCCGGTCGGTGCGGCGGGTCGGGCGGCGCCCCCCGCCGACTCAGGTGCTCGGCTGGCCGGTCCCCGGCTTCGGGCGGATCAGGGCCGTTGACCCGGACACGAACCTGCCAGTGCAGGCCGGCCAACTCGGGCTTATTCAGTTCTCGGCACCCGGGCGTTGCCTCGGATACGTCGGAGAGCAGCCACGGCATGCCGACAAGGTAGACGGGCCGTGGTGGAATCTCGGTGACCTGGGGATCATCAACCGCTGGGGCGCTGTCAGGCTGGTCGACCGCGAGATCGACCGGATTCCCGGCGCCAGCGCGCTCGAGCTCGAGGACATCTTGCTCGACCGGCTGCCTGAGGCCACCGAGATCGTGGTGCTCGCCCTGGCAGGCAAGCGGCCGCAGCCCGTCGTCAGCGTCCGGTCGGATGAACCGCTCGATCAGGGGCGATGGGCGCTGGCAGCGTCGGACTTGCCCGAGCTGGCACCTCCGGTGCAGATAAGATGGGACGAATTCCCGCGCACCGCGACCTGGAAGATCCGTCGCCCCATGCTTCGGGACCAGCTATTCGCCGGGTCAGCCGGAGTCGGCTTCGGGCGCTGGACGTAGATCGGCATACACAAATCACGATCGGGAGCGATCGCCGGATGGATATCGCGTTCGTCGAGTCCAACACAACGGGCAGCGGCTACGAAGTGATCAGGGCAGCCAGCGCCAGAGGTCTGCGAGTCGCTTTCATCACGGCCGATCTCGGCTACTACACGCGCCCGGGAGGGCTTGAGTTTCCGCGCGAGTCCGTTGACCAGGTGATCCGCTGCGATACCGACGACCCCGATGCCATTGCCAAGGCCGCGGCCGGACTGCCAGACCAGCCATTAGCCCTGGTAGCCCTGGGTGAGTGGCACCTGCTGCCGGCCGCTGAGGCGAGCGCGAAGCTCGGCCTGCGGGGCGCCGGGCCTGACGCGGTGCGAGCGGGGCGGGATAAATACCTCTCCAGGACACTGTGCGAGAAGGCAGGGATACCAGTCCCCGGTTATCACCGCATGACAACTCCCGAGCCGCCGCCCGGATTGCGGCTGCCGTGCGTCGTCAAGCCGGTCGACGACGCGATGAGCCATGGCGTCCGGCTCTGCCGCACGCTCGGCGAGGTCAGGGAGCACGCGGCCGGGCTACTCGCCGATACGCACAACATCCGCGGTCAGCGCAAGATCGCTATGGTGCTGGCTGAGGACTATCTTGAGGGTCCGGAAATAAGCGCCGAAGCACTCGTGCACGAAGGGCGCACCACCGTCGTCGCGCTCACGAAGAAGCTCCTGACCGAGCCGCCGGTGTTCGTCGAACTGGGACACGTGGTTCCTGCGGGCCTTGACGAGGCTCTCACCAGGCAATGCGAATCCATGGTGGCCGACGTCGTCACCGCGATCGGCTACGAGCTTGGCGCGGTGCACGCGGAACTGAGGCTCACCAGCGACGGCCCGAGGCTGGTTGAGATCAATTGCAGGCTGGCCGGCGATCAGATCACCAGGCTGGTCCAGCTGGCCACCGGGATCGACCTGCACGGAATGCTGATAGATGTCTGCCGCGGCCTGCCACCTGCGGCCGCTCCGGCCTGGCAGCGAGGCGCGGCGATCGTCTTCCTGCCGAGCTCGCCTGGGGTGGTGCGGGAAATCTCAGGCGTGGAGCGGGCCAGATCCATGGACGGGGTAGTCGACGCCCAGGCGTACGCGGTGGCGGGCGCGACGCTGAGCCGGAAGGACTCCAATAGCGACCGGCTCGGTCATGTCGTCGCGACCGGCGCGGACGGGCCGGGCGCGCTCGCTAACGCCAGGGCGGCGGCGGCCGCGATCCGGATCGACCTCACCACGGCCGGCCGGCCACGGTGACCGGCGCGCAGACCAGCCAGGACACCGAGCTCAGCCGCCCCGGCGGCCCCCGGCTCGTCACCAGCCAGGGGTTCCTCGGACTTTTCCTCGGCGACGCCGCCAGCAGGCTCGGGTACCAGATCGCGCTCTTCTTCTTCCCCTTGCTCGCCGTCGCGGTTCTGCATAGCACCGGCATCAGGGTCGGACTTGTATCCGCGTCTCAGGTCGTGCCGGTGATCGTGCTCTCGATCTCGGCGGGGACCCTGGTACGGCGGATCGGCCCCCGGCGCCTGCTCATGTCGGTCAACGCGGCTCGCGGTGCCGCGCTAGCCGTCCTGGCTATCTGGTTCGCCACCCACGGCCCGAGTTACTGGATGCTCCTGGTCATCGCCGCCGTGGTCGGGGCCGCGACTGTTTTCTACGACATCGGCTTCCAGACAACCGTGCCAGGGATGCTGCGCCCCGAGCAGCTGGTGTCGGGCAATGGCATCTTGCAGGCGAGCAGCTCGGCCACCCAGATGGCAGGCCCGGCGGTCGCCGGGTTCTTGCTGCAGCTCGCCGGGGCGCCGTTAGCCGCGGTCATTACGGCCGTGCTGTTCGCGATGGCGGCCGCGAGCTTCCTGTCGATGCGCCCCGCGGCCAAGGGCGATCAGGGCCGCTCCTCGATTCCGTCATCTGAGGGCCTCAAGCTCGTCTGGCGATGCACGGCGATCCGCGACCTGTGCCTGCAGTCGGGCATCTTCAACCTCCATGAGGAGGCCTTCCTGACGGCGTTGCTGATCTTCGTCGTGCGGACGCTCGGCGTTTCCGGCGGCGTGCTCGGGATCATGTTCGGCCTGGCAAGCGCAGGCGCTCTGGTGGGATCGCTGGTCACCGGCCAGATCTCCGGCCGGATCCACGCCGGGATGGCGGTCGCGGGCGGCCTGATCGCCGCCGCCGCGTCGCTCATGCTCGGCACCATCATCGTGATGCTGGCGCCGCTGCTCGTGCTCGGGATCGCCCTGGTCGTCAACGGCGTCGCCCAGTCTGTCTATAACGTGCTGGTCGTCAGCCTGCGGCAGATCATTCCGCGACCCGAGGAACTGGGCCCGGTCACGGCCGTCTACCGGCTGATCTCGTTCGGCACGGTGCCGGTCGGCGCCACGATCGGCGGCGCGCTCGTCGACGTCCTCGGCGCCAGGACGGCGATGCTGGTGATCACCATCTCGATGACCGCTGCCTCGCTCACCTTGCTGAGGTCGCCGATCCGGCGGGTGCGCCAGGTTCAGGACGCGCGCGCCGAACTGGGTATCAGAGGGTCGCTACCGCCGTGCCCTGGGCCTCGTGCGCCTGGACGAACCAGTCGGGGAAGCTAGCGGGAAAACGCAGGTCCGCTATCTCAGCGAAACGGGCGTTGGGCTGGGCGACGCCGCCTGAGATCCGTACTCGCTTGGCCAGCAGGTGCGTGAGATACCGGCTATTGACATAGGCGTCGTTGCGGCCGCAGCTAAAGAAGATCCCGAACTTCTCCTGGCCGGAGGATTCGGTCACGGGAGTGCTGGCATGCAGGAGCCTGGCGTGCCAGAGGACGAGATCACCGGCGTCCGCGAGCACCGTCGTTGCGAGGTCATTGTCCTTCAGAACCGCTGTAGCGGTCGCGAAGTCGGGTGCCGCGTGACCGAACGCGTCGAAGGAGGTCAGGTGAGATCCTGGTACCGCGTCTATGCCCCCGCCTGATCCCTGGCGATTGTCCTGAAGATAGACAGCGGCCTGGACGTGGGCGAACGATGTATCCCAGACGTACTCGGCCGCCCGGCCCGGTGAAGGCGTCATCCACATGCCAGGGCACGTAGACGCTTTTCCTGACGATGAAATTCGGGTAAGTCCGGTAATCGTCGCCAAGTAGCTCCTTGAGCGCGGCGACGACCTTGGGGTTAAGGGTGACCTGAGCTAGCTCGGGAACCGATAAAAACTCAGAGGCGCACATTTCCTGCGCGCCATCATCGGTCAGCCGCTCAGCGCAGATCTCGCGGAGCCTGCGGAGCTGGCTGCTCTCCAGCACCCCTGGCACTACGGCATATCCCGATCGCCGGAATTCGGCCCGCATGACTCTCCCTCTCGTCCGCCGATAAAAGGTAGTCTTGGGATAGTATATTACTATAGTTACGAAACGGCAGGACAGCCTGTGGCGGAAAGCATGTGGCGGCACGGCGTGGGTGAGCACGGCGTGGGTGAGCACAGCGTGGGTGAGCACCGGCTGCTGATGGTCGGTGCCGGGAAAACTGGCCGCGGCTACCTGAGCGCGGCCCGGCGCTTAGGCGTTTCCTGCCTGCTGCTCGAAAGCGCCCAGCACCAGAACACCAGCTATGGCGACCTGCTGGCCAGGGCGCAGGTGCCTGGCACCCTGGACGAGCACTGGCTAGCGGACGGCCTTGAGCTTGCCAGGGCATACGCGCCGACAGGCGTACTGCCGTTCGGCGAGCGTCACGTCCTGGCCGCCGAGTTAATCGCCGACCGCTTCCAGCTCCGCGGCGCCGGCCTCGCGGCTGCCGTCGTCAGCAGGAACAAGGCGCTGCAGCGCGGGGTCTGCGGGGCAGCGGGGACGCCCCAGCCATGCTGGACGGTCGCGAGTTCGGCCGCTCAGGCCTGGTCATGGATCGAGACGGAGCTCGCTGGCCGCCCGGCCGTCGTGAAGCCGCTGTCCGGCTTCGCCTCCATCGGGGTTTCGGCGATCAGGGATCTGCACCAGCTTCAGGACTTCGCGACCGGGCAGCCGGGGCCTTTCCTCGTCGAAGAGCTGGTATCCGGCGATGACTACAGCTGGGAAGCTTTCATACTGGACGGCGCCGTTCTCGTGTCATCGGTGACAGCCGATGACATGAGCGCCAATGGCGAGTTCGTCGAGGTCGGGCATTTCTGCGGCCCCGACGTGACCGAACGCGCGGCTGAGCGGGCCAGCGAGATCGGCCGTGACGTCGTCAGGGCACTCGGCGTCCGCACCGCCATGGTGCACATCGAGTTCAAGCTGCGCGACGACGGTACAACCGCGCTGGTCGAGGCGGCAGTGCGAGCTCCAGGCGGCCGGCACCTGGCACTGTTCGAGGCCAATACCGGAGTCGATCCGTTCGATCTCAGGGTCCGGCTTGCGCTTGGCCTGCCGCTTGATGAAGTGCTGCGTGACCGGGCGGCACCGAGGTCGGCGGCCACTGTCATCTTCACGGCACCGCCAGGAGTGGTCACCGGCATCAACGGGGCGACGGAGGCCGCCGCCCTGCCCGGCGTCTGCGACCTCGACATCAAGGTGCGCAGCGGAGATCGCATTGGCGAGCTGAGGTCGGGGCTTGACTGGGCCGGGCTGGCGACAGTCGTTGCCGCCGACCCGGCCAGCCGGGATGAACTGGTGCGGCAGGTCAAACGTACGGTCCGTATTCACACGCAGAGCGAATGAGTCATCTGTAAGCTGCTTTCGGCCAGGTTGCCGGTACTCCATCTGAGTTCATTGCCGATGAGAGCGGCCTCAAGACGCGACACGGCGCCCAGCTTGCTCAGGATGTGGCTCACGTGCGAGCGCGCCGTAGCCGTGGAAGTGCCCAGTTCGGCCGAGATAGCCGAATTAGACAGGCCGCGGCCCAGCATCTCGAGCACCTCGCGTTCCCGGCTCGTCAGGCGATCGGCGTTGCGCCGAGCCCCGTCGCGGTAATCCATAAGCCTGCCAGCGAGCCAGTCAAGGGCCGGCAACGCGCACGCCGGGGACATGAAGGCCTGCCGATTGGCCACCGCCTGCACCGCCGTCACCAGGAACTCTTCTGCGTCATCCCCGCTGACGATGACGCGTATCCCGCTTTTGATGGCGACCAGCATGGACCCTATCTGCGGGTTTTCCAGGATCAGCAGGCAGGTGCCCTGCTCGCGGGCAGGATCGTCATGGAGTTGATCGATGATGCGGACGTCGGGAACGCGGTTGTCGGTCAGCGCGATATCTTCACTCAGGGACAGCAGAACTTTTAAAGCGCTGCGCACTAGCGAGCTTCGCACGTTGACACCGACAGTGACCCTTCCATGGCGTTGATCGTGCTGACCCGGCATGCAGTGCCACCTCTGCTTCCATTTGGCTGATGCGCTCCGAGCGACCTCTTTCCTCTGTGACGTCCTGGTTGTCAGTCGCGCGGGACCCCAGTGGCCGCCACGACCGGCGGCACAGGCGTCTCGCCGACACGCGAGGTCCTGGCCAGCCGGTCGGAGACGGGGAAGATCGCGACGGCGCAGCATCCGAAGAGCACGGCAACCCCCAGCCAGCCCCACCCGCCGGTCTGGATCGCCAGGAAGGTCAGGGCGGCCGGGCCGAGCAGCCTGCCGATGCCGGCGATCGAACGGCTGGTGCCCGAGTAAGCTCCCCGGCTGCTCACCGGCACCGCCGCGGTCTGGAAGTACCACTGGGCCGCGGACATCCACAGCTCGGTCGCCGTGAACAAGATGACGGCCATGGCAAGCACGACAACGGTCAGCGGCCCGTGCGTAAGGATCGTGAGCGCGAGGACCGGACACGCGATCGCGGCCGCCAGCGCGGAGCGAACGATCAGCCTGACCGCGCCGCGCGCCGAGTCAGCCCCCCGCGCGGCCGGTACTTGCAGGACTACCGCGAGCACCGTATTGAGGCCGAACAAAGCTCCCAGTACCGGCCTGGGCGCGTCTGTCTTATTGATTATCCACAGCGGCATTACCTGGAGCAGAATAACGGCATGTAGCCATAGAACGCCTAGAATAGCAGAAAGCGCCGCATAGGGCCGGTCGCGGAGAACCGCCCATGGCGGCGGCCGTTTTCCCGGCTCCCTGGGAGCTACCGCCGCGGGCATCCTGGCCACGACGGCCGCGTTGATGAGCATGCCCGCCGCGTCAATCAGGACGAGCGCGATCAGCGCCGCGGGTGACTTCAGCGACAGCGCGGCGGCGCCCAGACCCGAGCCGACCGTGTAGCCGATATTAAGGTACATTCGCGCATAAGACATGGCACGAACTCGAATTTCGCGGGGCAGCACAACGGTCGTATAGACACTTCGGCCCGTATTCGCGGCGACATCTGCCACCGAGGCGCAGGTGATCACCAGCAAGAATAAGGGGAAACCGCGCACCAGCGGGTACGAGCTGAAGGTAACGGCGGACCCGAGCGCGCCAGCAATCCAGACTCTTTTGCCGCCGATCCTATCCGCGAGCTGACCTAGCGGAACCGCGCCCACCAGCCCGACGAGGCCGACTATTGAAAAGCCGATGCCTATCTGCTCAGGCGAGAGCCCGACTACTACCGTAAAGAATACGACGCTGCCGGAAATAAAAGAGCCATCACCAGTGGCGCTGACCGCCGACTGGAACGCGAGCCGCCTGGGCAGCCCGGCCGGAGGCAGGACCGCTAAGAAGGACGTCCGAACTCGGTGAGCCTTCGGAAAAGTTCTCACTTCAGCCCCCAGGGTGAGTAGTTGTCACATCGGTCACACGGGCACTTGTGGACTCACTGACCGCTCACAGGTGGTGACATTATACCTTCTACCCCATTTATTACGCCGGTCCGGTGAGCCCTGACAGGACACCTCCGCCAGGCTGGGCAGGCTGCGCGAGCCGCCGCGCGGGGCCCGCGGGGCCGCCGCGCGAGCGAGGAGCGCATCGTAAGGGCCTTACCGAGCCGCCCCCGGCGGGTCGCCAGACATCGCACTTGCGTTTGTCGGGGCATTCTCCTAGAATGCGAGGAGTTGTGCTGATAAATGATCCGCGGCGCTTGACCCTCGAATGCCACTGCCTCATGCTGCGTGCTGATACCTAGCCGCCACCGCATCATTTACATTGGTCCGCGTCAGTCACCAGGGGTTTGCGAATCCTGGTCGCCCCTCCAGATTGTTCACAATCCGTTTGTCACCATCAGGTTTCAACACGCGCAGTTTGCTGAACGATGGGGAAATTTGAATTGTACCTGGAAATGACGAGCGCGCCAGCGAAGTTAGCTTGTGTTAGCTCGGACCTGAGCCTGCACTATGCCGAGTTGCTCGACCGCCGCGCGGCCTTAGGCGGGGCGCTCTCCGAGCACGGCGTCACGCGCGGATCGGTGGTCCTGGTTTTCGGCCGCAGGTCAGTGGAGTCGGTAGTCGCGCTGCTGGCGATCGAGGCCGCCGGAGCGACCTACGTACCGCTAGACATCGAGGGGCCGGTCTTACGGCAGCGGCAGATCATCGCCGGCGTGAGGCCCCTGCTGGCCGTAGCCGCGAGCGGGCTGCGGGAGAAGGCCGCTGAGGTGGTGGCGGGGGCCTGCCCGGTCGTGGCGATGACCGACCTGGCCGGGCGATCATCCCGGCCCGCCGTCCGGCCCGGCGACGACGATCTGGCATACGTGATCTTCACTTCAGGGTCGACCGGGCAGCCCAAGGGCGTGGCCGTCACGCACGGCAACGTAGCCGCCCTGGCCAGGGCACGCCGGGAGGTGTTCGGGACGGGCAGCGTCACCGTCCTGCTGACCTGGCCGCTCGTCTTCGATGGCTCAGTGGCCGCCATGCAGTGGGCGTTCGGATGCTCGGGGACGCTGGTGATCGCGAGCGATGACGAGGTGCGTGACGTGCACCGGCTCGCCGAGCTGATCGAGCAGCACAGTGTCACGCATCTGCTGATGGTGCCCGCGCTGTACGGGCCGCTGCTCGAAGCGCGGCACGACTCTCTGGCCGCCGTGCGGGCGGTGACCGTGGCCGGCGATGTCGTGCCGCCCGGGCTCGTGCGCCGTCACTTCCAGTTGCTGCCGCACGTCCGCCTGGTCAACGAATACGGGCCGACCGAGTGCACGGTGTGGTCGACGTATCACGAGCTCTCCCCTGCCGATGGCGAGCACGCGAATGTGCCGATTGGCCGGCCGGTGCCGGGAGTGCACGCGCACGTGATCGATGAGCAGGGCGAGCTTGCCGGCAGCGCCGCCGTCGGCGAGCTGGTCATCGGCGGGGATACGGTCGCCAGCGGGTACATCGCCGATGCCGCTCTCACCGGGCGCCGGTTCCGGCCCGACCGCTGGTGCGGCACTGGGCGGGTGTACCTGACCGGTGACCTGGTAAGCGAGTCAGCGGACGGCATCTTGAGCTTCGTCCGCAGGCGAGACGATCAGGTCAAGATCAGCGGTCACCGGGTCGAGCCAGGAGAGGTCGAGGCCGCGCTTTACCAGCACGGGTCGGTGGCGGCCGCCGCCGTCGTCGCCGCGGCGCTGCCAGGCGGCAGGCGGGCGCTGATTGGCTACGTGCAGCTCAGCGCCGGCGAACTGGCAGCTGAAGCTGAGCTGCGGGAGTTTCTCCGCGACCGGATCGCCGGATACATGATGCCGCTCCGGGTGATGGTGCTTGACCGGCTTCCGGCCACGCACGCGGGCAAGCCCGACCGGCAGGCGCTGGCGGCCAGGGCCGCATCCGACCTCGCGCCGGGCACGCCCGTCGCAGGACCCGGCGGGCGAGGCAGCGGGCGAGCTTGAGCTGCTGATCGCGAGGGCCTGGGCGGAGGCGACAGGCCTGACCCAGATCCGCCCGGCTGAGAACTTCTTCGACACCGGAGGTGACTCGCTGCGCCTGGCGGCGTTGCAGGCGCTGCTGGCCGGGCACGGCATCGGTGTCAGGGTCACGGACATGTTCGCGAACCCGTCTCCCAGGGAGCTAGCGGCCTGGCTGGACGGGGCCGGAGCCGACGCCAGGGCGGTCGCCCGGGTGTCCGAGCGCGGCAGGCTCATGCGCCAGCTGCTTGCCGGCCGGCGCGGCGGCAGGCGATCCGCGTGACCGGGCCTGAGCGGGAAGCTGACCTCTCGATCGCGATCGTCGGCATGTCCGTGCGGGTGCCCGGAGCCTGTGACCTCGCAAGCTACTGGGATAACCTCGCAGCCGGCCGCGAGGCGGTGCGGGAGCTGACGCCCGCGGAGCTTGAAGCGGCGGGGATCGGCAAAGACCAGCGCGATGCCCCGGATTACGTGCCATACACGGCGCCGCTCGACGGCTATGACACCTTCGATGCCGGGCTATTCGGATTCTCGCCAGGCGACGCCGTCATGCTCGACCCGCAGCACCGGCTGTTCCTTGAAGCCGCCTTCGACGCACTGACCAGCGGCGGCTTTCCTCCGGTCGGGCCTGACCTGCTGACCGGCGTCTTCGCCGCCGCCGGCACCCCGCATTACCTGCTGCTGGCCCACGAGAATGGCGCGGTGCGCCGGTTCGGCCGGGATGCCGTCGTCACCGCCGCCGACAAGGATTTCCTCGCTACCAGGACCGCTTACAAGTTGGGGCTGGAAGGACCGGCTGTCTCCGTCCAGACGGCGTGCTCGAGCTCGCTGGTCGCGGTGCACCTGGCCCGGCAGAGCCTGCTACTCGGCGAATGCGACCTCGCGCTGGCCGGAGGCGTGTCCATCCGGCTGCCGCACCATGCTGGTTACCGGTTCGTCCCCGGCGGCATCCACGCCCGTGACGGGCATTGCCGGCCATACGACGCGGCGGCGACCGGCACCGTGCACGGCAGCGGCGTGGGCGTCGTGGCACTGCGCCGGCTGGCCGACGCGGTCGAGGCCGGCGACCAGGTCTGGGCCGTGATCAGGGGATCGGCAGTCACCAACGACGGGGCCCGCCGCGCCGGATACACAGCTCCCGGCGTGCTCGGCCAGTACCGCGCCATCGCCACCGCCCTTGAGGTCGCGGGGATTGAGCCAGCGTCGGTCAGCTACGTCGAAGGGCACGGCACCGCTACTGCCCTGGGTGACCCGATCGAGGTCGAGGCGCTGGCTAAGGCGCTCGGGCGCCGTCAGGACCAGTGCCTGCTTGGCTCGGTCAAAGGCAATATCGGCCATCTCGGCCCCGCCGCCGGTATCGCTGGCCTGATCAAGGTCGCCCTGGCCATGCGGCACCGCCAGCTCCCGCCGAGCATCAACTTCGCCAGCCCGAATCCTGAGCTGCGGCTCGCGTCGCGGCCGGTCAGGATCGCCTCAGAGCTGTCGGCCTGGGATGCCCGCGTGCGGAGGGCAGGCGTCAGCTCCTTCGGCATGGGCGGCACGAATGCCCATGTCGTGCTCGAGGAGTACCCGGAGGCGCCAGGCCACGAGACAGCCGCCGCAAGCAGCGGCCGAGGCCACGAGGTACTCGTGCTGTCGGCATCGTCGGCACCAGCCCTCGCGCGGCTGCGCGGCCGGATGGCAGAGCGGCTGCTCGCCTGCGAGCCACGCCTGGCGGACGTCGCGAGCACGCTTCGCGCCAGTCACAGCGGCCTTCCGTTCCGCTGCTCGGTGACCGCGAGCTCGGCCGGCGAAGCCGCGAACCGGATCGCGACGGCAACGCGGGCCGAGCTTGCGGCGGATAGCGATGTCGTCTTCATCCTGCCCGGGCAAGGCTCACAGCGGCCAGGGATGCTGGCCGGGCTCTACGCGGCCGATCAGGCCGCTCGCCCGGCGATCGATCAGCTTCTCGCCGCGGCCGGTGACGAAGCACCGGCCATCCGCCAGGCGCTGCTCGATCCGGACTGCGATCCCGAGAGCTGCGCCCGCACCGAGATCGCGCAGCCAGCAGTGTTTATCTCAGCGGTGGCCGGTGCCACCCAGCTCATGAACGCGGGCCTGATGCCTGGTTACCTCATCGGGCACAGCGTCGGGGAGTTCGCGGCGGCCGCGCTGGCCAGGATCTGGCCGCCAGCATCGGCGCTGGCGGCGGTGCTGGCGCGCGGCAGTGCGATGGCGAAGGCACCGCCAGGCGCGATGATCTTTATCCGTTCCCCTGAGGCCGCGGTGGCAGAGCTGCTTACGAAGGCCGGCGTGAGCGTGGCCGCGCGCAACAGCCCGGGCTCAGTAGTCGCGTCAAGGCCGACGCCGTCGCGCTCGCGTCGCGGGCGCTCGATGCGGCCGGGATCGGTCACCGCCTGCTGAGAACCTCTGGCGCCTTCCACCATCGGTGCATGGCGTCCGCTGAAGCGGAGCTGAGCGACGCGCTAGGACGCCTGCAGGCGTCACCGCCGGCCATTGCCGTGATCTCGACGGTGACCGGCAGGCGGCTGGGACCAGCGCCAGTCCCGGTCAGTCACTGGCTGGCACAGCTCACCATGCCGGTCGAGTTCAGCGCGGCCATCGCGGCCGTGCCGGAGATCCGCCGCCGGATCTTCGTCGAGATCGGCGCGGTGCCCGAGCTCAGCGGCCACCTCAAGGCGCAGGCAGCGAACGGGGACGTCGTGCTCACGACGGCATCCTCAGCGGGGGTCACGGCCGAATCGCTCAGCCGGGTGACCGGGCTGGCCTGGGCCGCCGGAGCCGAGGTCAGCTGGCCGCGCGGGCGCCGCTGCGTGCAATTGCCCGGCTACCCGTTCGAGCGGCGCCGTTACTGGCATGGCGATGAGGCCGCGCCGGTCGCCGCGAAGCCGCCAGCCCGCCAGCAGGCCGAGGGCGGGCCAGCGCCCGCCGACCCGCTCGCTACCGTGCTGGAGATCTGGCGGGACCTGCTCGGATATGCCGAGATCGACGCAGACGACGATTTCTTCAGCCTGGGCGGCCATTCGCTGCTTGGCCTGGCATTGTGCGGCCGGCTGCGCGAGTTCTCCGAGCTTCCGCAGATGCGATGGCTCTACCGGCATCCCACGCCGAGGTCGCAGGCGCGGGCGATCTTCCCGCGGCTGAGAAGCGAGCGAGCGTCATGAAGGCCGGCCGAATTGCTCGAAAGCCGCGGCGACGCTGCCCCCGAGCTTCAGCATGACATCGCGGCGCCGGCGAGTGCCGGGCACCGATGGCGAGCCGGTCCCTGACGCTCCTGATGGCAAGCCGCTCTACCGGTGCCCGGCGGCGGATGGCCGGGTAGTCGGCGAAGCCGTCGAGGCAGCCAGGACGGGTTTTCGCAGCTGGCGAAGCAGCCTGATCTCCGACCGGGTCGCGGTACTGTCGTCGGCGGCCGGTACGTTGGAGCGAGATCTCGCCGTGCTGGCTGAGCTGGTTACTGCCGAGACAGGCAAGCCGCTCGCGCAAGCCGAAGCCGAGGTACGCAGCGCGGCCCGCATCCTGCGCGGTTACGCGCAGGAGGTGACGTCCGCGCCCTCGCGCGTGCTGCGCAACCACTCCGCCCGCGTCTGGGGCATCGAACTGGCCGAGCCTGTCGGCGTCGCCGCCCTGGTCACCACGTGGAATCTGCCGCTCCAGCTCGCCGCCATGAAGGTCGGGGCGGCTGTCGCGGCCGGCTGCTCCTTCGTCGTCAAGCCGTCACCCCTCGCCGCGGCGAGCATCTGCGCGCTTGTCGGCGCGCTGCGCGACGGCGGGTTCCCGTCGCAGGCCGCTTCGATCGTGTACGGAGGCAGGGAGACAGCACTGCTGCTGGCGGGCAGCCCGGGAGTCGGCATCGTCTCGGTGACCGGAAGTACCCCCGCTGGGCGCGACATCATGCAGGCCGCCGCCGCCGGTCCGCGCCGGTGCGTGCTCGAACTCGGCGGCAAGAGCGCCAATATCGTGCTCGAGGACGCTGACCTCGATGCCGCGATCCCCGGCCTGGTGCATGGCTTCGTCCGCAATCAAGGCGCGGTCTGCACCGCTGGCAGCCGCATGCTCGTGCATGAGAGCCTTTATGACTGCGTGATCGAGCGGATCGTCACGGCGCTGGGCTCGCTCACTGTCGGCGACCCTTATCAGCCCGTCGATCTGGGCGCGATCAGGACCCACTCCCATCGTGATTTCCTGCGCAGGGAGGTCGGCCAGGCAAGAGCCGCCGGAGCTAGCGTGGTGTGCGGCGGCGAAGATGTCGAGGTAGCCGGGCGTACCGGGGCATACTTCCGGCCGATGCTGCTCGCCAATGTCAAGCCAGCTGAGCGGCTCTGGAACACCGAGCTGTTCGGGCCGGTCGCGACCATCACCCCGTTCTCCGCTGACGCCGAGGCCATCGAGCTGGCGCAGGCCTGCGATTACGGCCTGGCCGCGGGCGTATGGTCAGCCGATTCGGCCAGGGCCGAGCGAATCTGGCGGGATCTGAGCGTCGGCACCGTCTACCTCAACTCCTACCACCGGATCGACGGGCTGCCGCTGGCGGCCGGCGGCCGGGGTGCTTCCGGATTCGGCAGCGAGGGCGGCGCGAGGGGAATCGCGGAATTCCTGACCACGAAGAGCGTGCATTTCCCGGCAAGCAGGTAGCGGCAATCAGGTAGCTAGGCGATGGAGGCAGCGATGGACCGTCATCCAATGCAGGGGCGCGTAATCACCACGATCGAGCGAGTCGATCCAGACACCGTCAGGGCATTCGGGGAGTTCTACACCGGCATCGTGCTCGACGCTCTCGGCAAGTACGGCGGGATGCACGTCGACATCGCGCCGCTGGCGCCCGGCATGAGGATGTGCGGCACCGCGGTCACCTCGCTCGGGCCTGACCTGACCGTCAGGAGGATGGCGATCGACCTGGCCGAGCCGGGTGACGTGCTGGTCGTCGCGGCGGGCGACGTGCGCGACTATGCCTGCTTCGGCGACGGCACGGCGACCCGCATGATGACCAAGTCACTGCGCGGAGCCGTGATCGACGGCTGCACCAGGGACGCGGCCGGGTTGCGTGCCCTGCGCTTCCCCACCTTCTGCCGCGGCATCACCGCGCGCAATTACCATTACCCGGCCACCGGTGAGCACGGTGCCGTCAACGTCCCGGTGATCTGCGGCGGCGCCCTGGTCGAGCCAGGGGACCTGATCCTCGGTGACGACGACGGAGTCGTGGTCGTGCCGAGGCGCTTCGCACCCGAGATCAAGGCGACCGTTGCCGAGCGGCTCGCTGCCGAGCGCGCGCTCCGGGGTTCCTGGACCGACTACCCGCCGTTCGACGTGGCCGATGAGCTGAAGAGCCGCGGGTACGTCTTCGAATGACCAGCCAGGAGGGCCGCGACGACGCGGGCGGCAACGAGCTGGCCGGCCAGGTGGCGCTGGTTACCGGTGCCGGCGGCGGCGGCGGCGGCACGGCCATCGCCGTCGCGCTGCGAGCCCGGGGCGCCCAGGTGGTGGTGAACGGCCTGGAGCGCCACCGCGGGGCGCTCCAGCGCCTCTGCGACAACGGCCAGGTGAGCCTGGCGCTGGCGGATGTCTCCGTGCCCGGCGAAGCTGACTCGCTCGTCGGCGGCGCGATCGCCAGGCACGGGCGGCTCGACATCTGCGTGCACAACGCGGCCAGGTCGCTGCCGCACCGCGATGTCAGCGACCTGACGACGAGCGCGTGGCGGGAAGACCTCGGCACGATTCTCGACGGCGCCTTTTTCTTAAGCCGCGCCGCCGTGCCGAGCATGCGGGAAAACGGCTACGGGCGGCTCATTTTCATCTCCTCGTGCGCGGCTTTCCGCGGCGCCAAGGGCCGCAGCGCCGGTTACACCGCCGCCAAAGCCGGGCTGCACGGCCTTGTCGCCCAGCTGGCCCTGGAGCTTGGCCCCTGCGGCATCACGGCCAACGCGGTCGCGCCCAGCCAGCTTGACACAGCGCGAATCCGCCGGGACGGACGCCGAACCGACGCGTCGCTTGACGCTTACGCGCGGTCGGTACCGGTGCGCAGGGTCGGCACGCCAGCAGACCTTGCCCATGTCGTGTGCTTCCTGGCAGCACCCGGCAGCGGCTACCTGACCGGGCAGGTGGTGATGCTCGACGGCGGCTCGTCGCTGTCACCTGCCGCGACGACGCCAGTTCAGCACAGCGAGGAAAGGCGACCGTGAGCGATCCAGCCAGGCAATCATTCGGCCGGGTACCGATGCGGCCAAGCGCCATCGGCCTCGGCACCTACCACCTGACCTCCGACCGGCGGGTCAGCCACCACGAGGCGGTCGCCATGGTGACCGCCGCGAGGCGGCTCGGCGTGCGGGTGATCGACACCGCCCCGATGTACGGCATCGGGGAAGCCGAGCAGATCGTCGGCGAAGCGCTCGCGGGCACCGACATCGCTGACCTGATCCTGATCGGCAAGATCGGCCGGTTCGAGAAGAGCATCGTGGCCAGGCTCGGCGACGCCGCCTACAAGGACATTCCGGCCATGCGCGCGCAGTTCGAGCACTCGCTCCGGATCCTCGGCATCTCCAGGCTCCCGGTGCTGCTGCTGCACGAAAGCGACTGGGCGGAGTGGTGGGACGACAGCACCGTCCCGGCTGGTCCCGCGCTCGCGCTGATCGGGCAGCTGAAGTCGGAAGGCCTCATCGGGGCTGCCGGGCTGTCCGTCCGCAAGCCGGAGGTAGCGGCGGCGCTGTGCAAGTCGGGCCTGTTCGACGCCATGCTCTTCGTCCACTACTACAACCTGGTCTGGCAAGAGGCGGGTGACATCGCGCTCCCGGCCGCCGCTGACGCGGGGATGGGCATCGCGATCGGGGCGCCATTCCGGCAGGGCCTGCTCACGTCCGCCGACCCCGAGATCTGCGCGCGCCTGCGCTCCGAGCGGCGCGGCTCGACGCCGCCAGGAATCGTCAGGCGCATCGAGCGGGCGCAGGAGATCTCCCGGCAGGCCGGCCTGCCGATGGTCGAGCTTGGCGTGCGCTGGCTGCTGGCCGACCCGAGAGTGCACACAGTCGTCGTCGGCCCGCGGAGCCAGCGGGAGCTGGAGGAGAACCTGATGTGGGCCGAGCGCGGGCCGCTGGAAGCGGCGATGCTGCGCGAACTCCGCTCGCTGCGCGAGATCGAGCCGGGGCGGTGGTCAGATTGACGCCGTTGCGGGTCGCCGTTATCGGCCGCACCGGAGCGGGCGGATACGGCCATCAGCTCGATCTGGGTTTCACCGCCGATCCCAGGGCGGCGATCGTGGCGGTGGCGGACCCCGACGAGGACGGCAGGCAGGCCTGTATGCGGCGCACCGGAGCGGAGCGCGGCTACGAGGACTACGCCCGGATGCTGACCGAGCAGAAGCCGGACATCGTCGTCGTCGCGCCGCGCAATCTGGACTGCCATGAGGCGATGGTGCTGGCGGCCATCGACGCCGGCGCCCACGTGTACTGCGAGAAGCCGATCGCGCAGTCGCTCGCGGCGGCCGATCGCATGGTGGCGGCGGCCAGCCGCGCGGGCGTGAAATTCGGCATCGCGCTGCCCGCTGCCGCCGAGCGCCGGTTCGCCCAGGCCCTCGCCTGCCTGGCCGACGGCCGGCTCGGTGACCTGCTTGCGCTGCGCGCGCTGTGCAAGTGGGACCATCGCGGCGGCGGGCAGGATTTCCTGATCCTTGGCGTGCACTTCGCTGACCTGATGCGGCGCATCGCCGGCGCCCCGCAAGCCTGCTATGCGAAGGTGAGCATCGCGGGACGGCCGGTCACCAGGGCCGACGCGGCGGAAGGAGACGAGCGCAGCGGCCTGATCGCCGGAGAGCGCATCTGGGCCGCCTACGACTTCCCTGGCGCGGTCACCGGCACCATCGAGTCGTGGCGCTGCGGCATCTCCGACCGCGACCTGCAGCCGTACCGGCTGGAGATCCACGGCACCGCGGGCGTCCTGCTGCTGCGAGCCCCCTACGCCGATCACTCGCTGTGGTACTGCTCCGACGCCGCCTTCATGCCTGGCCGATCGCGGTGGGAGCGGATTGACACCGACGTCGTCGCGACCTACGGCGACTACCACAAGCTGGCGGCGTCCTATTTCCTCGACGCCATCGAGCAGGACAAGGACCCGCTGTGCTCAGGCAGCGACGGCCTGGCCGCATTGGAGATGATTCACGCCGCCTACGCATCGCAGCTGAACGGCGGCCCGGTCAGCCTCCCGCTCGAACGCCGGCGGCATCCGCTTGGAGGCGACCATGCCTGACCCCGCCGAGATCCGCTACAGGGAACTGACCGCCGCCTCGTCGGCGCTGATGGACCGGGCCGTCCAGGTGCTGCCGGGCGGCAATACCCGCAGCTCGGTCCACCACGGGCCCTATCCGCTGACCCTGACCCGGGGCAGCGGCGCCCACCTGCTCGACGCGGATGGCAACCGGTACGTTGACCTGGCAGGCAACTTCACCAGCCTGGTCCACGGCCATGCCTACCCGCCGGTGGTCGAGGCGGTCACCGCCATGCTCGCGCGCGGCACGGCCTGGCCCGCCGTGGCGCCAGCGCAGCTCGAGCTGGCCGAGCTGATCTGCGAGCGCGTGCAAAGCGCCGACCGGGTGCGGTTCTGCAACTCGGGTACCGAGGCCGCGTACCTCGCTTTCAAGATCGCCCGCGCCGCGACCGGGCGTGACCTGGTACTCATCGCGACCGGCGGCTACCACGGCATGGAGCAGTCCGTCATCTCGCTGCCGGACGGCACTAGAGTCAGCAACACCATCGTGGCCGAGTTCAACAACGCCGAGGCGTTCGAAGAAGCGCTGAGCGAGCACGGCAGCCGCATCGCCGCGGTGTTCCTGGAGCTCGTGCAGTCATCGGGCGGCATGGTCGAAGCCGAGCCCGGGTTCGCCCGCCGGGTCGCCGCCGCGACTCAGCGCGCCGGCGCCCTGCTCGTGCTCGACGAAGTGGTCACGCTCCGGCTGGCGCCAGGGGGCCTGCAAGGTGACTTCGGCATCGAGCCTGACCTGACCATGCTCGGCAAGATCATCGGCGGCGGATTCCCGATCGGGGCCGTCTGCGGCCGGGCCGAGTATCTCGACCTGCTCGACCCGCGCCGCCCTGACCCGGTGCGGCACGCTGGCACGTACAACGGGAATCCGGTGAGCTGCCGCGCTGGCGAGATCACGCTGCGGGACCTGACCGCCGGCCAGATGACGCGGATGTCCCTGCTGGCGGAGCGGCTCTGCGACGGCATGATCGCGGCCGCGGCCGCCGCCGGGGTGCCGTTGTCGGTCAGGCGAACTGGCTCCCTGATGAACGTATTCATGTCCGCGCAGCCGCCCGCGACCGCGAAGCTCCGCACCGACGCCCCGGCCATGAGCCGGTTCCACCTTGCCTGCCTCACCCACGGGGTCTTCTTCGCCCCGAGGGGCCTGATGTGCGTCTGCACCGTGATGGACGACGGCCTGATCGCCGAGACGATCGACCGGGTCTCGAAGGCACTGGCCGGCTTCCATGCGGGCTGAAGCCAGGGCGGCCTGCCCCGCGCTCGACATTGCCTTAGCGGCCGTCAGGTCGGTTCGCGCCGATGCCCTGACCGAGCGCGCGCTCGCCGGGCCTGGCCGCCACGCACTCGCGGCCGCGGGCTCGGTCTACGTCATCGCCGCGGGCAAGGCCGCCGGCGAGATGTTCGGCCCCGTGCGCGCCGCCGCCGGCAGCAGGTTCGCCGGCGGCATCATCGTCGGCCATCGGCCAGGCGCTTCGCCGCCGGTCAGCGGGGTGACCCGGTTCACCGGCGATCATCCATTCCCCGGGCCGGGAAGCCTCGCCGCCGGCCACGCCGTCAGGCAGTTGCTCGCCCAGGCCGGCCTGCGCCCGGGCGACCTGGTGGTCTTCGCGGTATCTGGCGGGTCCTCGGCGCTGCTGGCGCTACCGCGACCGCCGCTGGATGGCGATGACCTGCGCGAGGTCTGCAAGCGCCTGGTGCTGTCAGGTCTTGACGTCACCAGGATTAACAAATTGCGCTCGGTGATCTCGCAGGTTCATGGCGGCTCGCTGCTCGCGGATCTGGGAGCCGCTGACGGGCTCGGCCTCATCCTGTGCGACAACGTGCAGCTAGGTCCCCGGGCCGTCGCATCGGCACTGACCTACGCGGACTTCTCCAGCCAGGCGCAGGCTCTCGAGGTAGCCGATCGCCTCAGGCTGCCGGCCGAGCTGGACCTGCGGGTACGCGCCGCCATCGGCGGCTATCAGCAGCCCGCCCGCGCCATCCGCAACCTCGTGGTCGGCACGCCTGCCGATGTGCTCGCCGCCGGCCTGGCGCGGGCGAGCGAACTCGGGTACTCGTGCACCTCGCTCGGGGACCAGGTTCAGGGCGACACCGCGCACGTCACGGAGGCGTTCGACGGCGCGCTTGGCCGCCGCGCCAGCGGCCGGCTGTGCATCCTCGGTACCGGGGAGACGTCGGTGGAGGTACGGGGCAACGGTACCGGCGGGCGCTGCCAGGAGCTCGCCTTCTCGATGGCCAGGGTGCTCCGCGGTCACGCCGGCGCCACCTTCGCCGCCATCGCTACCGACGGCCAGGACTACCTGCCCGCCGTGATGGGGGCCTGGGCTGGTGCCGACACCTACGACAAGCTGGGGCTCAGCACCGCGGAGTTCCAGCTCGTGCTCGCCGGCAACGACACCAACCCGCACCTCGCCCGGCTTGGCCACTGCGTTCCCGGCCAGTCCACCGGCACCAATCTCTGCGACATCTTCGTTCTCTGCACAGATCAGGAGACCTCGCCGACGTGACCTGGTTCGCGATACCCGCACGCGCACGACATGCCGCGCTCAGGCTGGTCTGCCTGCCCTATGCCGGCGCCGGCGCCGCCGCCTACCCAGAGCTAGGGCCGCTCGCCGGCGGTGAGGTCGCGCCGGTAGTGGCCAGGCTGCCCGGCCGGGACGTGCGAGACCGCGAGCCGCCTTGCACGGACTTCCGGGTGCTAGCCGGCGAGATCGCCACCGCCGCCGCCGCGCTGCCCCCGCCAGTGGCGCTTTTCGGCCACAGCATGGGGGCCCTGCTGGCGTTCGAGGTAACGAGAGAGCTTGAACGCCGCGATCTCGCACCCGTGGCCCTGCTCGTCTCCGGCAGCCGCCCGCCATCGGTCCTCGCCGGCGACCCGGGCAAGACGCCGCTCGACCCCGCCGGATTCTTCGACTGGATGCGCACGCTGGGGAGCGTGCCGCCGGCCGTGCTAGCCGACAACGAGCTGAAACGCGAACTGCTGAGCAACATCGAGGTGGACGTCACTGTCAGGCGGTCCTACGTCCCTGACGGCGGAGCCCAGGTCAGCGTCCCGATCGCCGCGTTCGGCGGCACCGCCGACCCGGTCACGCCCGTGAGCGACCTGCGCCTGTGGGGCGCTCATACCCGGTCGCGCCTGCTGGTGAGGGAGTTCGGCGGCGGCCACTTCTATTTCCGGGAGCGGCCGGGCGAATTCCGGGCCGAATTGCGGTCCGCGCTGAGCTGGGCCTTCCCCGGCGAGCCTGCGGGTGCGCTATGAGAGTTCTGGTCACCAACTCATTTCACCTGGTGAGTTATCCGGTTATCTGCGCGCTCCGCGCACGCGCGCGGTTCATCGCGGTGGCCTATCTGGGCGACCGGCCCTCGGATGCGGCGCTGTCCCGTTACGTCGATGCCAGGATTCCGCTGGCGCTCCCCCGGCTGGTGCCGAAGGGCACCAGCCTGGAAGCCGGGGTCAATAGCCCGCTTGAACAGCGGTACCTGGGCGAACTCCGGCGCAGCTGCCGTGAGCTGAGGCTCGACGCGGTGTTTCCCACCTCAGACTTCGAGATCCTCGTGCTGGCGAAGAATGCGCGCCTGCTGGCCGATGATGGGGTGCGCGTGCTCGCGCCGGGCATTGAGGCGCTGGCCCAGGTGCAGGACAAGCTGGCCGCGGTCCGCCTGGCGGAGGCGCACGGACTGCCAGTGCCAAGGACGCTCGCGGCGGATTACGGTGACGTACCGCACGCCGTCGCGGAACTGTCGCTGCCAGTGATGGTGAAGGCCCGCTTCTCCTATGGCGGATTCGGCGTGCGGAAAGCGAGCACGGTCGAGGAGGCGCTCCGGTGTCACAAAGAACTGGCCGGCTGGAGCGGTGACCCGTTTGTCCAGGAGGTAGTGCCAGGAGGCCGGGAGCCGTCGGTCAACATGATCATGACCGCCGGCGGAGCCACCCCGATCCGCTATACCCTGCGCAAGCTGCGGCACGTCCATGCCTCGTTCTCCACGGCGGTCAGGGTCGTCGCCGAGATCTCCGAGGGAGAGGCTGTCACTGCCACGCTCGCGGCGAGCGGTTACGTGGGCTACGCGGCGGTGCAGCTAAAAGAGGACAGCCGGGATGGCGTGCACCGTCTCATCGAGATCAATCCCCGGTTCGGAGCCAATTCCCGCATTGTCATGGCGATGGCCGAACGCGCCGGGGTCAACCTGGCGCAGGCCGCGGTCGACGCTCACCTCGGAGAGCCCGTAGCCGCTGGCGCATTGCCAGCGGGCCAGCTCGGCGTGTCGGCCGTGGAGGACTTCATCGCCCTGCGCTCGTACCTGCGCGCGCCGGAGTCGGCTGGCCTGCCGCCGCTTCCCGCGTGGCTCGGCACCCTGGTCACCCAGCACCTGAGGCCGGGGGTGATCAAGGACGTGTTCTGGCAGCAGCGGTTCCGGGACTGGCGCGCGGTCACGTCGGGCTATCGCCGCACGCTTACCCGCGACCTGACGGGGGACCCGGGGCTCATCTCATACGGCGACTGGCGGGCGTAGGAGGCAATGTCATGCGGCACGTGCTCGTAGTCAGCGGCGGCGGCGCCATGACGCCGTTGCTGAGGCAGCTACCTGGCGGGGTCCGGGCATCGGTGATCTGCCGGAACCGGCTTGTGCCCAAGGTCGCGGAGCCGCAGCGGGCCCCGTACCTGATCAGCGTGCCGGACACCGCGCCGGCAGAGACCTGGGCCTGCCTGGCCCAGGCGATTCACAAGGTCGACCCGATCGACCACGTCGTGTCGTTCAGCGAGACCGACCAGGATAAGGCTCCCGCTATCGCCGGGCGGCTTGGCCTGAATGCCGTGCATTCATCAGAAACGATCGGCAACGTCTACGACAAGTTCCGCATGCGGCAAGTACTCGCCGGCGCCGGGATTGACCAGACTCGCTCGGACCTTGTGAGCGACCTCGATGACGTGCGCTCGTTCGCCGCCGAGCACGGGTACCCGGTGATACTCAAGCCAAGGACGGGCACTGCCAGCCTCGGGGTCTCGCTGATCCGGAGTCCTGACGAACTGGAGGCCGCGTTCGCGTGGGCGTTCGCGTCCGATGAGCCGTGGAATGGCGAGCTGATCGTGGAGCAATTCCTGGACGGGCCGGAGTTCAGCGTCGAGTGCTTTTCGGAGGACGGGGCGCACGTGGTCATGGCGGTGACCCAGAAAAGCACGGGCAGCGTTCATTTCGTGGAAAGCGGGCACGTGCTGCCCGCGCCTATTCCCGGCGAGTTGCGGCGGCGGCTTGGTGACTATGTCCTGGCCGCGCTGACCGCGCTCGGCGTCCGGAGCGGCCCGACGCACAGCGAGGTGATCCTGACCGAAGGCGGGCCCGCGATGGTGGAGACGCACGTCCGTCTCGGCGGGGATGAGATTCCCGAGCTCATCTGCGACGTGTTCGGGCTGAATGCCCGCATGCTCTGGGCGCGGCAGGCCAGCGGGGAGCACGTGCTGCCCGAGATCCGGAAGGCGCTGCGCGCCGATCCGGCGGCATGCGCGGGCGTTCGCTTCCTGATGCCGCCGCGGGCGGGCAGGCTCGCCGCGGTCTCCGGGCTCGCCGAGGCCCGTGACCTCGACGGGGTCGTCGCTGTGCGCCAGCTCAAACGGGCCGGAGAGTCCTTGTGCGCCGAGGCTCGCGGCTCGTTCGACCGGTGCGCCCTGGTGCGGGCGGTGGGCAAGGACGCTCCGTCCGTGATCGAGGTACTCGACCAGGCCTGCGCCAGGCTGGCGATCTCAGTCGAGCAGGACGGTCACGCCGATGAGCGCGGCTAGCCCGCCACCACCACCGCTGCTGTTGGGCGACGCCGACGTCGAGCGGTACCTGACCGCGAGCCAGGCAACCGCCGTGATGCGAGCCGCCCTGATCGCTCATGCCCGCGGGCGGGCGGCGGCCGCCGCGGCAGCGGATCGCGATCGGCGGAAAGTCCCTCGTGCTGACGGCGGGGACGGTCAGTGACGGGGCTTTCGGATTCCGTGCCTATGAGACGACGACCGACCTCGATCAGCTGGTCGCCGTCTGGCGGCCATCAGGAGCGGTTCAGGCCGTGGTGACTGGCACCGAGCTTGGCAAGGCCCGGACTGGCGCGATCGGCGCGGTCGCGGTCGACTGCCTCGCCCGGCCTGACGCGACGCGCCTGGCCGTTATCGGCAGCGGCCCCCAGGCCTGGCGGCAGGTCTGGGCCATCGCGGCGATCCGCGCGCTCAGCCAGGTGAGCGTCTTCAGCCCGACACCGGCGCACCGGATGGCCCTGGCCAGCCGGGTGAGCACTCAGCTGAGGGTGAGCTGCGCGGCGGCGTCCACGGCGCGTGCGGCGGTCAGGGACGCGGACATCGTCGTGCTCGCTACCTCAAGCAGCCAGCCGGTGATCGAGGCCGGGTGGCTCGGCCCGGGCACCCACATCTCGACCATCGGTCCCAAGACCACCGCGGCGCACGAACTCCCGGCGGCGCTCGCGCGAGACGCCGCCGTCCTGGTCACGGACTCGCGAGCGCAAGCGCTCAGTTACTCCCCCGCGTACATCCTTGACCCGGCCCGACTCGTCGGCCTCGGCGCGGTGCTGACGGCGCGGGCCGTCGGCCGGACAAGCGATGACGACATCACGCTCTTCGGTTCCGTCGGGCTATCCGGTACCGAGGTCGCGCTCGCAGGCCACCTGGCCGATGTCGCCGCAGCGGCCGTCGCTCAGGCGAACAGGCGCTCCTTCTGACGATCGAGTGCCTTGTCCCAGCCGGGTACTTCCGACGGCTGGCGGGAGGCAGTGCCAACGTAATCGGCCGACGGGCGGATGAGCTTGGCGAGTCGCTTCTGCTCGAGGATGTGGGCGCTCCAGCCAGCCGTGCGGGCGCAGGTAAACATCGGAGTGAACATCCCGGCGGGCACGCCGGCGAAGTCGAGCACGATGGCCGCCCAGAACTCGACGTTGGTCGCGAGGACCCGCTCAGGCTTACGCTCGTGCAGTTCGGCGAGCGCGGCCTCCTCAAGAGCGAGCGCGACCTCGTAACGCGGCGCGCCAAGCTCCTTAGCGGTCGCGCGGAGCAGTCGGGCGCGCGGGTCCTCGGCCCGGTAGACCGGGTGACCGAAGCCCATCAGGCGCTGTCCGCTGTCCAGCAGCTTCTTGACGTAATCGCGGGCGTCGCCCTGCTTTTCCACGGCCTCGACCATGTGCAGCGCGCGCGAGGGCGCACCGCCGTGCAGCGGACCTGACATCGCCGCGACCGCGGCCGACAGGCAGGCCGGCACATCCGCGCCGGTGCTGGCCACGACCCGGCTGGTGAAGGTCGACGCATTCATGCCGTGCTCGGCGGCGGTCATCCAGTACCGGTCGATCGCCTGGACGTGACGCGGGTCAGGCTCGCCCTGCCAGCGGATCATGAATCGCTCGACGATATTCGGGGACTTCTCGACCATCTTCTGCGGAATCGCCAGGCACGCTCGACCCGCGGGCCGCCTGCGCGACGAAAGAGAGAATAATGACGGACGACCTGGCGAGATCGTCCCTGGCCTGCGCGTCGTCGATATCGATAAGCTGACGCAGCCCCCAGTAAGGCGCCATCATCGCGACGGCTGCCTGGATATCGACCCGGATATTACCCGAGTGGACGGGAATCGGGAAAGGCTCAGCAGGCGGGAGTCCCGTATCGAAATTCCCGTCTACCAGCAAACCCCACACGTCTCCGTAGGAAACCTGGCCAACTAGGTTTTCGATGTCAATGCCACGGTATCTTAGAGCTCCGCCATTGCGGTCCGGCTCGGCGATCTCGGTGTCAAATGCTACGACGTCAGCCAGGCCTGGGCTTACTTTTGGCATCCTAATCCCTGTTCGGAGTTCCCTACATCACCTATATGGCCGTAAGGGACATTCACCACAGCCGATCCATACTAGCACGCAGGGCCTGGTAGCCCCACGGGGGTGGCTGGTGGCCTGCCTCGTCTCGACGCGCCCTGGCGCGCCTTGCGACGCCCGGTTTCAGAGCATGCCGAGCGGGGCCCGCGCCCTCCTCCGGCGGTACTAGTCTAGCATCGGGTACACGACAGGCCACGGCAGCATACCGTGCAATCTAATGCTATCTAGCTGGATATACCTATATAGCGGGTAGTTACCTCCTTATCCGCGATCCGCAATGCGTGCATAGTTCTCAGGGATGGACGAGTACCCATGCCGTGCGACGCGAAACTTCTAGACCCGTTCACCGTGCCCCCATCGGCCTGGGACGTGCTAGCTCCGCGCGGCACGCTCCAGCACAGTCATGCCTACCTGCGCTATCGCGCCTTCGCCGAGCCCGGAGACTATTGGCTCGCGGGGTGCTGGCAGGGCGGCGCACTCCAGGCGGGCGCGCCCTTCTTCCTGACAACCGCGCAGACGGCGGCGTTCAGCGATCCGTGGCAGTTGCTCACATCACCGCAATTCCGGCGCGCGCCGGCTGGCGACGCCGTCGCGAGCGAGTCGCTGCGGGCCGAGCATGAGCAACGACTGTCGGCGGTCGCGGCCGGAGCCGTCCGCCCGGGCGAGCTCAGGGACTGCCTCGGCGAGGCCCTGGTATGTCGCTACTTCGATCAGAGCGGCGTCTTAGCTGATCAAGGCCTAGGCGGGGCCGCTCGCGGGTCGCTAGTGGAGTCGATCGTGCGCCTGGCGATGGATGCCGTGCGGGCCGGACGGCCGGCGCGGTCTGCTTTCCTTACGTACTTCCCGCGGACAATGTACTGCGCGCTACCCTGCGCGAGCTTGGCTTTGAAGCTGGCATCATTACCGCTCACTCCACGACGTCGCTTCCTGCCGGTATACGCGGTTTCGACGACTACGTAACATCGCTATCCAAGAATAGCCGACGCCGTTTTCGCGGTGAGCTTGAAAGCCTTCGGCAAGCTGGGATAACCCTGACTTCGATACCGCTCGCGGGCAATGAGGACGCGGTCGCGGCGCTCGAAGCGCAAACGCAATCCAGGCATGGCGGACCCTCAGCCCCGGCCGGAATCGCGCGAATGCGGCGGCAGATGATCGAGGATTTCGGTGATTCCGTCCGCATCGCGGCCGCGTTCGACGGAGCCAAGCTTGTCGCCTGCGGCATAGACCTGCTCGATGAGCACAACTATTACGGCCTTACCTACGGCTGCGATTATAATCATCCGAATCTCAGCACGTGCTATATGTGCATCGCCTACTACGACCCCATCAGGTTCTGCCTCGCGCGTGGCATCGGCACGCTGCGGTACGGCTTCGAGGCCTTCGAGCCGAAGGTGCTGCGCGGGGCGTCGCTGACGCCGCTTGAACTCTGGATCTGGACCTCCGACCAGAAGGTGAATCATGCCCTGGCCGAGCTACTCGCCTTCATCGACGGCCGGTCCAGGGAGTACCTGAGCCGCTGGATGGCTGTCCAGCCAGGCGGCCCTCTCCAGTCAGGCGGTCGCGGTGAAGCCGATGCGATCCTTGCGGACCGCCACCTTGGCTTCGGTGAACCCGGCCCGGCGTAGCCGGTCGCCCAGCGTCTGCTGATCAACCGGCACGAACACATCGTCGTGATGCAGTCGCCGCCGGTCAGGCGTATCGAGCCCGTCGCATCCGGCTAACACCCCGCCGGGCCGCAGGACCCGGCATAGCTCAGCCAGGGCGCTGTCTTGCGCGGCCTGCGACGGGATGTGATGCAGCATTGTCAGGCAAGCCGCGCCGGTAAACCGCCCGTCCGCGAAGGGCAGGCAGGTGGCATCGGCCATCACCACGCGGACATTGGTGCCGCTCAGCCGCGTCGCGAGGCCAGCCGCGAGCAGCGGATCAAGCTCGGCCGCCGTCACCCGACCGGCGCGCTGCCGCAGGATGTCCGTCGCGAGCCCCGGGCCTGGGCCGACCTCCAGCAAGTCGTCGCCAAGCTGGCAGCCGTCGAGCACCCATGGCAAGAGCTCATCTTCGAGCAGGGCAGCCCACTGCGGGCTCGAGCACAAGGCCAGATGATCCTTGTTCACGCGGGCCATGCTACAGAGCGCTCGCTAGCTCCCGCGGCTACGAGCGGGACTCGATCGCCTCGATGATCCTGGGGCGCAGTTCGGCGGCACGGATCACGGCGTCGACCGAGCCGACCTCGACCGCGCGCTGGATACTGTGCACGCGGTCGAACTCCGTCGCCACCTCGCCGATCTTCTCGGCCCGCACCGCCGTGCGCAGCTCGTCGAGTTCCGCCGTCAGCGCCGCCCGGTCGGCACCGGAGGCGGCCGCCACGCGGGCTTCAAGTTCCCGCACGCGCGGGTCACCCGCGGTGCGGGCATTGACGTCGCCGGAGAACACCACCGCGGCGGCGGGAGCGCCGCCGAGCACCGAGGCGAACGAGCCCTCGAGCGCGAGCACGGTCAGGTCCGGGTTCAGCGCCTTGCTGAACACCACGAACGCGCCGCCGTGGTACCGCGAGATCACGCAGAACACGAGCGGCCCGCGGAAATTGACGATCGCGCGGCCGATCTCAGCGCCATATTCCAGCTGCAGCTTGCGCATTGATTCCGGCGAGCCGTCGAATCCCGACAAGTTCGCCAGCACCACCAGCGGCCGGTTGCCGCTGGCCCCGTTGATAGCGCGCGCGACCTTCTTGGACGAGCGCGGGAACAGCGTCCCGGCCGTATAGGTGTCCGGGCCGTCGGTGGGCGGGAAGCCTCGCCGGGGCACCGCCCGCGACTCGATGCCGACCAGGCACACCGGCATGCCGCCGAGATGCACGTCCTGGACCACGGCGGTCTCCGCGTCGGCCATGCCAGCCCAGCGTTCAAGCACGGGGTGGTCGGCGTCCGACAGCGCCCGCATCACGGTCCGGATGTCGAATGGCTTCTTGCGGTCGGGGTTGGCCCGCGCCGAGAAGATCTCGCCCACGGTGGTGAACTCACTGCCCGTCATCACGTGCGGGAAGCCGGACACGTCCCGATCGACGGGATCGGTGGTCTCCGAACGCCGCGGCGCCTTCTCGCCGGGCGCGACGTACGTGTGGTCGTAGTGCGACATGAGCACGTCGCGGGCGGCGGCCAGGTTCGGCGCCCAGTACTGCGCCTGCCCGTTCGGGCCCATCACCCGGTCGTAGCCGCCGATGCCGAAGTTATCCTCGGCCGACACGCCGCCGGAGAAATCGAGTGACTGCTTGCCGGTCAGCACCATCGCCGAGTCCGGTGTCATCACCAGGATGCCCTTGGTGTGCATGAGCATCGTCGCCTCGGCGTTCCAGTACGGCTGCGCGCCGACGTTGATGCCAGCGACCACGATGTTGATCTCGCCGCCGCCCTGGGTGAACTCGACGATCCGCTTGAGCGCGGCAGCCACCCAGTCCATGTTCTCCGTACCGGACTCCATGGAGATCCGGGCGCCGGCCGACAGCGCGTACCACTCCAGCGGCACCCGCATCCGCTCGGCCAGGTCCAGCGCGGCGATCACCCGGCGGCACTCCGGCTCCGACAGCGCGCCGAGCGACTTCGTCGGGTCGCCGAGCAGCACGACCCTGGTGACGCCATCACGGTGCAGCCGGGTCGGCGTGGTGACGACGCCGGCGACGATCGCCGCGCTGTTGCGGCCCTTCGGCCGGTCAGCCGGCACAAGCACGTGATCGTCATCGAGGTCGTACTCGACGAAGTCGCCGAGCAGCCCGGTCAGCTCGTACGGGTACACCGTGTTGCGCGAACTCGCGCGGAGCACCTTCTGCCGGTAACCGTCGAACGGCTCGACCGGCTCATCCGACGGCTCTCCGACGGTCAGCTGGGCGCCGCCGGTGGCCTCGAAGGTGATGCGCACGGCAATTTTTCTCAGCGCTCCGCTTGTCCGACTGCGCTGCCGGGCGATGAGCAAAATCTCCTCGAGCCCGGCCCCGGCGGTGGTGGGCAGCACGCGCCCGGCGATCAGCTCCAGTTCCGCGCGGGTGATGTCGCTCGGCGGCCAGATGTAGACCACGATCCGGTTGGTGTTGAAGCGCTGCTTGCCCGGCTGCCGGGACTGAGCGCGGCGGATCGAGTCGAGGCAGATGGCGATCGTGTCCTCGGCCGTAGGCAGCGAGACCAGCCTGCCGTCGTGCTCGCGCAGCTCGGTCAGGTCGCGTACCTGCGCGAACGCGACGAGGCGGTCATCGGAGGGGTTCTCGCGGGCCACGGCTTGGAAGAGGTAGACCTCCTCGTCCGATGACGGCAGCCTGGTGAGGTCGAATTTGTGCAGCCGCTCGAGCTGCATCCGCTGCGCGATGAACGGGTGCAGCCCCCGGATCAGCCGTTCCTCGGCCATTCCGCTGGCCGACGGGCGGAAGGTGAAGTGGTGGTGCATCACCGCGCCCCGGCTGCCAGCGACGGCGATGGTGACCCTGCGGACCTGGGGCGGCAGCGGGTTCGCGCTCATCACCTCATGCAGCGCGGCGGCCATCGCATCGGAATCCTCCGGCTGCCGTTCCCAGGCGAGATAGAGGTCGGCGTTAATGGCATCCGTGCCGGCCGCCAGCTCGGCGAGGCCGGCCAGCGCGCTGCCGAGGGCCTCGAAGCTCGCCGCGCCCGAGACGATGGACGAGCCCGCGACCTCGGCGGCAACGAACGTGCAGCCCGCGACCTCGCTGGCACGTACATTGCTCAGGCCCCTGTTGCCGTAGTAGCGCCTGGTCAGCACCTCCAGCATGACCGCGTTGTCACGGTCGTGCCGAGTCAGCCGCTGGCCGAGCAGCCGCACCAGCGGCTCGGTGCTGCGCACCATCTCGGCGATGCGCTCGGCGCGGTCAGGCGCGTCCGGGCTGGCGTCAAGGTAGCGCAGGTGCTTGCGGACGTCGGCGTAGACACGGGCGCGGTTGCGGCGCAGCAGCGGCTGGCCGAACCAGGCGAATACCACGCCGCGCGCGAGGTCAGAGACCACGGGGAAGCGAACCTGCGTCGCTGCCACCAGCCGCTCAAGCGCGAGCCCGGCTGGCTCGCGCAGCAGCTCGTCCGGCGGCGGCTCTCGCAGCCAGGCGCGCAGCAGCACCGCGATGACCGCGGCGTCAGCGGCCGCGCGCTGCTGGGCGAGGAAGATCCGGAACAGCGCGGCCTCGAGTTCACGTGAGCGCTCAAGCTCGGTGACGCCGTAGAGCCCGAGTGCCTTGCTGAGCTTGGCCTTGAACGCCTCCGGCAGCCTGGCCCGTTCTACATCAAGGCTTTGCAGATAGGCATGAAAGAATTCGCGGGCGCTATGCACGTGCACGTCAGCATCGCCGTCCTCGCCAGCCGACCGATTGCGGCTCAGCTCGGCCAGGTCCGCGAAAACTTCAGCGAGTTCCAGTTCCCCGGCCAGCGGCCGGTGGCCGTCCTCGGTGGCCGCCTGGCGCGCGGCGAGGTAGTCGTCGAGCACCCGGCGCTCGTCGTGCGGATCGACGTCGTAGCCGAGCAGCAGGCTGCGCAGGTCCTCCTGACCGCGGGCAGCGCGCGCCCGCGCCGGGATCGTCAAAGGCGCGGAGGGCAGGTCTAGCTCGACCGACTCGGCCGCCGGGGTGCGGGCGGCTTCGGCGCTGGCGTCGGTCTCGTCGGCCGCGACTGGCTCGAGCCGCAGGAGCGGCGCCCCGGCCTCCACCTGACTGCCCACGGACACAAGGCATTCCTTCAGCCGTGCCCTGAACGGTGCCCGCAGCACCGTCTCCATCTTCATGCTCTCCAGCACCAGCATCGGCTCGTCCGCCTCGACCTCGGCGCCAGCCTGCAGCGGCGTGGCGACGACGAGCGCCGGCGCGGGTGAGCGGACGACGCCGCCCTCGTCGCGGCTCACCCGGTGCGCCACGCCGTCCACCTCGACCAGGTGCACCAGCCCGTGCGTGCCGGTGAGCAGCCGGCACCTCCTGCCGTTGACGACGACCTGGCCGGCGTGCCGGTCGAAGCGGTCGAGATCGACGTCGGCCGGGAAGACCTCGCCGCCCGCTTCGATGCCGACGCGGAACCGGTGCGCGCCGATCCGCGCGACCCGGACCCGGTAGCTGGCGCCGCGCAGCTTCAGGTCGAGCGGCAGGCCGCTCTCGTGCTGCGCCTGCGGCCGGCCGCCGGCCGCTGTCGACAGCAACCGCTGCCGTTCGGCGCGCTCGGTTTCCTCGTAAGCCTCGATAGCCGCTACCGCGAGCGCGACGCCCGAATGCCGGTGCGAGACCAGCCTGCCCTCGCCGCGAACGCGGTCGATCCAGCCGGTGTCCGCGCTGGCGTCGATCACCTCGGGCTGGTCGAGCAGGTCAAGCACGAAGCTCTTGTTGGTCGCGCCGCCCTCGATGATCACGGTGGTCTGCGCCATCGCCCGGCGCAGCCTGGCGAGCGCCTCATCGCGATCACTGCCGTAGGCGATGATCTTCGCGATCATCGAGTCGAAGTCGGCGGGGATGGTGTCGCCCTCACTGACCCCGGTGTCCACCCGGATGCCCGGGCCGGCGGGCAGGCCGAGCCGCGCGATCCGGCCCGGGGATGGCGCGAAGTCACGGTCCGGGTCCTCGGCGTTCAGCCTGGCCTCGATGGCATGCCCGCGCTCCGCCGGCGGCTCGCCTTCGAGCCTGCCGCCGCAGGCCACGTGCAACTGCGCCTTCACCAGGTCGAACCCCGTGGTCGACTCGGTGATCGGATGCTCGACCTGCAGGCGGGTGTTGACCTCGAGGAAGGCGAACTGGTTGTCCTGCGGGTGGTAGAGGAACTCGACCGTCGCCGCACCCTGATAGCCGACCGCGATGGCCAGCCGCTGGGCCGACGCCTTGAGCTGAGCCGTCTGCGCCGCGCTGAGTACCGGGGACGCCGACTCCTCGATGACTTTCTGGTTGCGCCGCTGGATCGAGCAGTCGCGGACGCCGAGCGCCCACGCTGTGCCCTTTCCGTCGGCGATCACCTGGACCTCGACGTGCCGGGCCCCGGTCACCAGCCGCTCAAGGAACACGACGCCGCTGCCGAACGCCCGGGCGGCCTCCTGACTGGTGCGCTCGTAGACGTCGGCCAGGTCGGCCTCGTTCGTCACGACCCTGATGCCGCGACCGCCGCCGCCGGCGGTCGCCTTCAGCATCAGCGGGTACCCGATCTCGGCCGCGGCCGCCAGGGCGGCGTCCAGGGTCTCGACCGCACCCCGGCTCCACGGCGCGACCGGCACGCCGACTTCCTCCGCGATCAGTTTCGCCCCGATCTTGTCGCCAAGCTTGCGCATGGCGTCGGCGCTCGGCCCGACGAAGGTGACGCCGATCTTCTCGCACAGCTCAGCGAACGCCGGGTCCTCGGCGACGAAACCCCAGCCGACCCAGGCGGCGTCGGGCCCGGTCTCCAGCAGCGCCCGTTCCAGCACCTTGAGGTTGAGGTACGGGCGTTCCGACGCTGGCCCGAGGTCGTAGGCGATGTCGGCCTCGCGCACGAACGTGGCGGTGCGGTCGACGTCGGTGTGCAGGGCGACGGTCTCGATGCTTGTCCCGGATTCCGCGGCGAGTTCCCGTACGGCGTGGATGAGCCGCATGGCGGCCTCACCGCGATTGACGATCACGACCCGACTGAACACCCGACCGAGCCCTCCTGTAGACCAGCGACGCACGCGCCGCGACAGGGCCGCCCCGATCGCAGCGCGATTGATCCATGGTTTCGCTGTTTCCCGGTGTTGTCCAACAGGTCATCCGGCCTAGCTAGAGTGCCGGTCCAGCTCGGGTGGACAGCCTGTGCCGTGCCATAAAGAGCGGCGGGTCGTGCCTGAATGAGCGCCGCAGCACGCGGCGGAGTCTGCCCGGGACGGCGGGCGGGCCCGGCGGCCGCCTGGTAAGCATGGACCTGCCGCCCTGGTGCCGAGTTTTCCGACCCGCCCAGAAAGGACGCTCGATGCCGCCTGGAGAACCGCCGCAGCTCGACGCGGAAGTCACCGAGCAAATCGTCGGGATCATCACCTCGCTGGCGGCGCGGAACCCCGCGTTAGTCACTGACTTCGCGACAGCCTTCGCGGGAGACAACGCGTCCGCGCAGGCGCAGCTGGCCCAGAGCGCCGAGCTGGCTAGTACGGCGAAGGATTCCGAATTGCCCGACCTTGACCGGTCCGAGGAAGCCTCAGAGGACGTCGAAGCCGCAGAGGACCTGGAACCTGAGCAGCTGGAAAGTGAGCTGCGGGCGCTGTTCGGGATCCCGGCGGATCAGCCGATCGTGATCTTTCCGTAGTTAGGAAGCGAGAACAGCCGTGACAGAACCGACAAGGCCAGACCCCTACATCCCTGAAGGCAACGGCTGGATGTTCCGGGTGACGGTACCCGGGCACGGCGTGTGGGAGCGCGACCCAGGCAAGAGCAGCATGTTCTACACGGTCTACGAGAACGCCGGCCGTGACTACCACGTCACCATCAACTCCGACTTCCTGGGCGATCACGCGGCTCAGCTCGGCACCCATATCTCGTCGAACGCCGAGATCGCCGGAAGCCGGGTGCACTGGCCGAATCCGGGTGCCTTGTCATTGACACGGCAGGCCTGGCTGAACGCGCACAATACAGGTCAGTTCGACGCGCTGATAACAGCGTTCAGTCAGCGCCTGCGTCTTTGCGCCACCAACATAGAGCTCTCACGGACCTATGACGCGCACGTAGCTGAGCGCCGCAAGCAGAGGTTCGCGGAGGTGGCGAAACGGCACCAGGTCAAGGCTAACTATAAAGACCAGCTAACAGACTGGGTGCTCGCTTGTCCGGAGAGCGCGTATCTGCCGGCATTCCGGTACGAGGGAGGTTATTACTATCTGGATTACGATCTGAGGGTGGTCGTGCTCTTGCACCCACCTCCGCATCTGATAATGCAGGGCGAAAAGCTCAACGAAGGCTTCATCAACAATATTTGCATGCCGATGACCTCTGGCGGCCTGGTCGAATCCCTCACCGGAGAGCATATCGACAACCTCACCAACGGTGTGACGCTGCTGTACATCGCGTCGAAGAAGTTCGCGATGCTTACGACGGACTTCAGCGCGTGCGAATCGGACGGCAATATCCTGAGCCTGGCCGACCTGGTGGACCTGGCCGTGGCGACCTGGATTCGGGAAGCGATGTCGGGTCCTGGGTGCGAGGTAGTAGCCTTCGACGAGGCGATGATGAACGTCAACGGCCCCAACCGCGCTGAACTCTGCCTGCAGATTGCCGATCTCCTCGATGAGGAAGCACTCAAGCGCATCGGCGTCAGCGTGGCCGATGAGCTTGCCCCAAAACTTCAGCTCGACGAGCTGCCTAAAGGGTTTTACCCTGAGAAATCGTGCCTGCAGCTCATAACGCAACTACCACCCATCCTGCGAGTCAAGCGCGGGAAACTCATCTCGTTCATCCTGGCAGGCAAGCTGACCGAAGGATGGTCTAATAAGCTCAAGGAAGCCACCGTACCCAACCTCGCGATTCTCGCCCAGAAGCGTCCCAAATATCAAATTTGGGCCGAAGATCTTGCGGTGGGAGACCAGTTCGGCCTCATCATTTACCTATGGCCGGACTCGGGAGGGATTCCGCTTTTTGTCGGCCTTGAGCAATACTGCCTGCCCGGAGCAAAGGTGCGCAAAGGCCGCCTCGACGCCGAGCAGGCGGAGCAGGTTGCCGGGTTGTTCACCAGCGTTCTGACCGCCAGCGAAGTCGTAGTCACCAGTACCGCCATCGTTGTCGTGAGAAAAAACGGCCAGATGTTCGAGTCGCCGATCTGCGTCGACAAGAGAACTATGGCGGAGTTCGACTACGATCAAGCCACCCAAGGCTACCTCCTAGCGATGCAGGCTCAGCAACAGAGAGAGGAGGAAGCTAAGGCAGTCGCCGACGCGCGGTACGACCTCACTTGGCAGAACCTCAAGGCAGGGCTGGAGGGCTCCGTCGAGGTGACGATGAACCTCTATCAGCGAGAAAACAATGGGAAGATCGTGGCGATGCCCTTCAGGGGAGGGGTGCAAATAGTGCCAGGCCTGAAATTTCTCGGCTTTATCAGGATCACCAAAAGAGATGCGCGTTATCGAAGGCAAAATATTAGGCTACTTGAGTTTAAATGCGCAGGCGACGGTCTTGTCAAAACTTGGTCAGTAAACCTCTTTACATATGTCACAAGCCTCACGCTGGACCTGCCTCAAGGCGTCGATAAATATCTGCTGACGCTCAGATAATAGCTGTGGTCCCAGAAAGTCCGGCGCTGAGGTCAATATTCAATCACCCGGCGGCCTCAGCATCTTGCGCGCCAAATTCTGCATCAGCGAAGCCCTAGCCTATCATTCACCTTAGCGAGTGAACGTCAGTTGACGGTGTGCGAATTTGAGGGTCGGGTGTCTTGGCTAGCGGCAGCCTGTTTTGGGGCGATTGGTGGCTTGGTCGTCTCGCTCGTTGCCTTCTTTAATGACACCTGGGCCTGGCACGAGGATCGTCGCCGTTGCCTGCGCCGAGGGGTGCGCACGCCCAGACTAGCCGTATTCATCGATTTCAAAGCCGATCCGCTAGTACTCGTGACGCGCATGGCCGCCGGAGCACTCACCGGCTATCTGGTCCACAATGAAGTAACGGGAGCCATGGCCGTGATCGCGGCGGGAGCCTCGGCGCCGGCGATCCTGTCGCAATTCGGAAAGAATCCCGCCTACGCCCCCGGTCTTGAAGTCGGAACGGCTGACACTCCAAATGACGGGCAACATCGCACCCAGCGGGAGCAGTTCGCAGAAAGCTCAGTTACCGGGACAGCTGTCTCGCGGACGGTCCTCTACGAGCCAAGGCACGCGAAAGATGACTCGCCGCCGAGCGTGGGTCGCGGCCTGGTACCTAAGCAGAGGGTAGAACCGGGTGGGAGCCCGCTCAGCCTACGGAGATCGGGCGATGAGGACAGCTAAGCATGGCAGGAAGCGTCAGCCGCGAGCGTCGCACCGCTCGATGGAGTGGCATGAACGAAGCCTCGTCATGAGGTATCTGGCTGCCCTGACCGGCTCACGGCCACGCCCTCAGACCCGGATCGACCCGAGACCCTCGCACGTGCCTTGATCACGGAATCTTGCTCAAGCTGTCCTGACCTGGGTGATCTTCCGTGATCACGGTCGCGGTGATGATCACGGAACATCGCCCGCGTCCCCGGCGCCAGCCTGTCCCGGCAGGACCGGCACGGCCGCCGGGTACCTCCCGCAAACAGCGGAAGCTCTTCATGATCAAGCCCCGGGGGCCGGGAAGCGTCCCGGAACCCGAGGCTGCGGCCTCACGTCGCCGAAGCCAGCCCCGGCTCACTCAGAAACAGCCCCGCGTTGTGGCATTGCTGGCGCGGTAGCGCCGCCGTTGTGGCATCGCTGGGCTGCCCGAGCCGGACAACCTGGCGACCCACCCGGACATGCCCCCTGTGGCCTCCGCCGACGGCGCAGCGAGCGCGGCCGGCGTCGTTGGCCTATTTACCGTGGTTGAACTGGCCGTTTTGGCTGCCACGCCGGCTTGAACCCGCGGTACATCACGAGCTTGCGATATCCGAGCCGGTATATGTAAGCGAGCAGCAGCCGAAGCTCATTTTCCGCTTCGCTCTCAAGCCGGTCGGCCAGACGATCCGGGCTGTCAATGGCGTATTTGCCGTTGTCTCGCGTATACGCGTGATCTTGCAGGGCGTCCCGCAGCATCGCCGGCTTGGTGGTCTCAAGCCTGGCCAGCCGCATCGCCGCGACCTTGTGCCTGATGGAGCTAAGCCGGCGGTCAAGGTCATCTCGCGTCCGACGGTCCTTGACGTGGTTGGCGACCTGCAGGTAGTAGTGCTCGGCCGCGTCTGCTATCAACTCCGGCGTCTTCGCCACGACCGCCGACCTGACGTCACACCAGTTCTGCACATCGTCGCCCATGGAACTGTCCAGGCAGCGAAGCGGAAGCGTGACCTGGTCCAGCAGCCTGCTCAGCCGCGGCGCCATCCGCAGGTGCCCGCGCTGCGCCGATGCCTTCCCCAGCCAGAGACCGCTGGGCAGGATCAGGCCGACATAGACCGCGCGGAGGTGATCGCTCGCCGCAACGGCGGCAGCGCCCAGGCCGGTCGCTACTAAAGCGGTGATCAGGACAACCGTCGTTGCCCACCACCTGGCGTGCGGGCCTAGGGGATATCCCGTTCCCCGGCAGCGAAGCCGCAGAAAGAGATAGGCAGAAATCGCCGAAATGGCGAAGGTCCCCGCAGCTCCCGCAGCCCAGCTCGGCACAGGCCAACCTCCTCGCCCTCGGCGCGCGCAGTCGCGATCGCGCAAGACAATCAAGATAGTTGCAGATCATTCAGCAGCTATCGAGGTACTTCGGCCATGCATTACGATCTTTATGTGGCTTGGTTTCCCCGGGACCCTCATCTGTCACGAATCTGTCCACTCGGCAGCTGCCGAGTCAGAGCAAGTCACACGGCGGCGAGGCGGCGAAGCTCAGGTTCCAGTTTGGTTACGTTTTAGTAACGGTTCGGTCGCGACGGCTTGCAACTGTGGCCGCGAGGACACTTACTTTAGTTATACCTATAGCTTTAGCTGTAGGTAGGCCAGCCATACCTGGCCAACCGAAGTCGCCACATACTGGGAGCTAGTCATGAGCCTTCGACTAGGCGGATCGCACGTCCAGCACGAGATGGGGGACGCGATCGAAGAGCAGCTCTCCAACCTGATCACGCAGGTCACGAACGAGATCACCTGGTACATGCGCGAGCTCAAGATCGGCCGGGCCGAGCTAGCGGGCCGCCTGGGGGTCTCACCTGGCCGGGTCAGCCAGATCCTGTCAGGGGGCGAGAACCTCACGCTGCGGACGCTGGCCGGACTAGCGGTCGCGCTCGATGCGCAGCTCGCGGTGGAACTCAAGCCGTGCAAGGCGACCCTAGACGCCTACGAGGCCCTTGGTACCTCGCCTGCATAGCGCGTCGCGGCATATGGTGCCATCGTGGTTAATCAGAGCATCACCCTGGCGCTCCCCGCGGAGGACCTGCGAGAAGCGCGAGTGCTAGCCGCCAGGCGGGGCATCTCGGTCTCGCAACTTCTGGGCCGCATGCTCAAAGAAACTGTCGAGCGGGAGTCAGGCTATGACACTGCCAGGGAACACGGCCTGACCACGTTGCGCGGGGGCTTGGATCTGGGTACGAGTGGCCGGATGACTTGGACCCGAGACGATCTGCATGAGCGGTAACGCAAGTTCGTCGATACCAACATCCGAGGATCTCAATTCCTACCAACTCTACGCGGGAGTTCGGGTCAGCAATCCACTCTGAGCCCTTTGTTACCCCGAGACATCGTGTTACTCCGAAACACCGCGCGGCTCGTTGACACCGTGCGGGTCAGCGACTCCGAGTTCCGCCAGCAGTTGCCGCCGCAACGCCTGAAAGGCCGGCAATGCGGGGTCGCGTGGCCGCGCCAATTCGACCGGCACATCCAGCGTGATCCTGCCCTCGGTCAGCACCACCGCCCGGTCCGCGAGCAGCACAGCTTCCTGGACGTCATGCGTCACCAGCAGAACGGCCGGCCGGTGCCGGTCGCACAGCGCCTGCAAGAGCGAGTGCATCCGGATCCTCGTCAGCGCGTCCAGCGCGCCGAACGGCTCGTCAAGCAGCATCAGCTGCGGCTCCCGCACCAAGGCCCGCGCCAGCGCGACCCGCTGGGCCCCGCCGCCGGACAGCGTGACCGGCCACGCGCGGGCATGGCCGGCGAGCCCGACGTCAATGAGCGCGTCGATCGCGGCCCGCCGCAGCCCGGCCCGGCCAGCAGTACCGGGCCGCAGGCCGAGCATCACGTTGGGCAGCACCCGCTGCCAGGGGATCAGCCAATTCTCTAGCAAGTCATAGGTAATAGGGAGAACCTCGGCGCGCGGGTCTCCAGTAGCCTTCATGCCATGAAGCTTCACGTCGGCTGCGCGATGTGGAGTTACGGGCCCTGGCAGGGCCGCCTCCTGCCGCCTGCGCTCGCACCGCGTGACCGCCTCCGTGCCTATGCGAGCTGGTGCAATGCCGTGGAGGGCAACACGACCTTCTACGCGACGCCGGCTCCTGGCACGGTGGAATCGTGGGTCGGGCAGACCGCTCCTGACTTTAGGTTCGTGCTCAAGCTGCCGAGGCCGATCACCCACGAGCACCGGCTGGCAGACGTCGATGGCCTGCTAGGTGCCTTCCTGTCGGCGATCGAGCCACTCGGGCAGCGTGCCCACACCCTGTGGATTCAGCTGCCGCCGTCCTTCGGCCCGGACGGCCTCGGCGCTCTCGCCGGTTTCCTGAACCGGCTGCCGCGGGCCTACCGGTACTGCGTCGAGGTACGCCACCGCGCGTTCTTCGATGACCTGCGCGCGGAGCGGCAACTGGAGCGGGTTCTCGGCCGCGTCGGCGCCGAATGGGCGGCCTTCGACACCACTATCCTGTTCGGCAGCCGTCCGGTGAGCGACGCCGAACGGGAAGCCTGGGCGAAGAAGCCTCGGCTGCCCCGCCGGGCACGGGCGCTCACGTCCTTCCCCGTGGTCCGCTACATCGGCCGCGACGACCCGGCCAGCACCGTCGCCGGCTGGCAGCCCTGGCTCGAAGTGATAGCCGGCTGGATTCGCGAGGGGCGTTCCCCGACGGTGTTCATCCACACGCCGGATAATGTCGACGCGCTTGAGTTGGCCCGCCAGTTCCATAGCGAGGTGCGAGGCCGGCTGCCCGAAGTCGAGCCGCTTCCTGAGCCAATACCCTCCGGACCGCCGACACTCTTCTAAGGCCGCGTTTAAAAGTAACGCGCAGGTTTCAGGATCTGGGCGACCCGAGGGAGGGCACGAACGACCTGGGCATCGCGGGCATTCCGGCTGGGCAGAGTCGCGGCACCAGATCCTGCCGCCCTCGACTGGCCCGTCATCATGATCCAGCGCGACTTGGGTGCGGCTCTTGGGGGTGAGCCAGTCGGGAGCCGCCGTTTCCGGGAGGGTTTTCGTGCTCGGGGAGGAGAGTTGCCGGGTCCAGGAGGGTTTTCGTCGTTACCGGGGAGGGTTTCCGGGTTCCTGGAGGAGCGTTGTCGCATGTAGGAGGGTTGTCGTCGTATAGTCCGGTCAACTCTCCCAGATGCGGAAACCCTCCTGCACGAACCCGAAAACCCTCCTGCGAGAACGGCCGCACGCCCGAAGAGCCGCGCCCATGCGACCTAGCCTAAGTTGATCTTGGAGTTTATGTGCCGCACCGTGATGCGGCCCGGCAGGTCGCCAGCGCTGATGCTCATGTCGCTGGTGAGGTGCCGGTGCCTGGCGCGGCTTCTGGTGCCCGGGCGTGGCCGCATGAATGCGGGTATTGATGTTCCGGATCGGGTGTCGTTTCGCGCACCCATGTTGCCGGGCTCGATCCCGCCCGGGCAGGCGGCCTGCCCGGGAGCTTCAGCACGGGTCGGAACATGCAGGTCAGCGCATGATCAAAATAAGCTAAGTGGCATTGGATCATGACCCGAGGCATGACAATGGAAATCTATGCAGGTCAGGGCGGGTGTGATGTTCCGTGATCACGCCCGCGACCAAGATCATGGAAACTGTACGGATCCCAATATTGGCCGGGTATTACCACTTCATCCTTAGCGTGCAGGTAATGCGGTGCTCGCGCCGGTCCCTGATGGGACATGCAATTCGTTCTAGTATGAGTTCCTCATACTTTGTCGTCGGTCCCTCATACTTTGTCGTACCGGTATTGGCTGCTTCAGCGGTCTCCATTCAGTAGCCCAGACATGCAACAAGGACGCCGAAGCGTCCCTGTTGCTAGCCAGATCTTAGGTTCGGGCCATGTAAAGACAGTAACGACGGGTGGGTCGGTCAGCCGACGCGGCGGCGGTGGCCTGGCTCCTGGCGCGGCACGGTCTGCTGGGCGCCGGGGATGGCGGGCAACTGGAACTGCGAGACCTCGAACTGGGCGAGGTTGAACTGCCCGTTGGTGTCAGGCAGCGCCGGGGGCTGGCTGGGGTCGTTGAACCGGAATGCCCCCGTCAGGTCGCCGACCGTCTCGCGCCGCCAGTCGCTGATGTTGGTCTCGATCACGCCGGTGAGGCGTTCGAGGAAGCGCAGTTGGGAGGTGTGGTCGGAGGTCTCGGAGAACACGTAGCCGCCGGTGGTCCACGGGCGACACGATGATGGCTGGCACCCGGAAGCCCAGCCCGACCGGCAGGCCGCCGCCGTCCACGCCCGTGTTGGACGTCTTGAACACGAACTCGTTGGCGGTGCCCGCTGGCGGTGTCGGCGGCATGACATGGTCGAACATGCCGTCGTTCTCGTCGTAGGACAAGATGAATACGGTCTTCGCCCACACCTCGGGATTGGCGGCGATCGCGTCGATCTTGCCGGCCACGAACGTGGCGCCGGCGGCGGGCAGCGCGGCCGGGTGCTCGTCGAAGCCGGCGGGCGGCAGGATCCAGCTCACGGTCGGCAGTTGGTCGTTCATCGCGTCGTACTCGAACTGGCCTAGCGGCTGGGTGGCGACGCCGTTGTCGAAGAGCGGGTTGCCTGGCTGAGCCGTGCCGAACTGGGTCCACTTGCTGATCGCCGCGGCCCCGGTCAGGGTGCCCGGCTGGCGGTAGATCTTCCAGCTGATCCCGGCGGCCTGCAGCCGCTCCATGTAGGTGGTCCAGGTGAACTGATTGTCCGGGCCGCTGGTGGTCAGCGACGGGCCGCCGGCCAGGCCGTTCGGGTCGATGGTGCCCGACATCCACATGTGCCGGTTCGGCGCGGTCGGGCCGAGCACCGAGCAGTGGTAGCCGTCCAGGATCGGTGAACGCGTCGGCCAAGGCGAACTGGAACGGGATGTCGTCCCGGGTGAAGTACCCCATCGTGTACTGGCCGTCGGTAGCTCCGTCCGAGGCCATGTGAGCCGGCACCCAGTTGTCCATGGCACCGCCATTCCACGCCTGGTGCTGGACGACCCACTCGTGGCTCATTGACGGGATCGCCTGCGCGGCGGTGATCTTCGAGTTCAGCCGGTACGGCAGCAGGAAGCCGTCGGGGTTCGACGGGTCCGGCTGGAAGAAGACCGGCCTGTCGTTGAGCCATCCGCATCGCGCTGCGGGTCGCTGAAGCCGCGCACGCCCGACAGCGTCCCGTAGTAGTGGTCGAAGCTGCGGTTCTCCTGCATCAGCATGACCACGTGCTTGATGTCGCCGAACCGGCCGTTCCCTGGTCGCGGCGAGGCCAGCGCGGTGCGGACATTGGGCGGCAGCGCCATCGACGCGGCCGCCATCCCGGCTACCGCGGCGCCGGAACCGATCAGCCGCCGCCGGCTGACGCCGGGCGAAGTAGGCGTGGAGCTGCGTCGGAGGGGGTGTCGTTCATCAGCCATCCTCGCAAAGAGCTTAAAACGGTCAGTACTTCGCGACCATCGCAGAATCGCTTGACCGGTCATCGCTTCGCGAATGACGGCAAAACGAACTTCCTCTTAAGCCTCAGCTTCGGTTCGCAGGCCGATGGGGGCATCGGCAGGGTGCCGGCGGAAGGAGCCGGGAGACCGCCCGCGCTGGCCGCAGACCCGAGCCAGCTCGGCGTAGCTCTCGGGGCCGATCAGCGCGGTCAGTTCGCCGGCATAGGTCTGATAGAGCGGCCGGGCCGCGGTGTGGGCCTCGGTGTTGCTCGAGCACCACCAGTTCAGGTGAGCGCCGCCCGGACCCCATGCCGCGCGGTCGTACTCCCCGATGGTCATGATGAGGATTTCCGCTCCTGCTACCCGTTCCCAGCCATAGCTGAGCCGCAGCGGAAGTTGCCAGCACACGTCGGGCTTTGCCTCCAGAGGTTGCCTGCCTTCGGCAAGAGCAAGGAGGTGCAGGGCGCATCCAGGGCCGGCCGGAAAGTCGTCCCTGTTCAGGAAGATGCAGGCGCCCTCGACGGTCCTCGTGCGACCATCGCCGTCATCGCCCGTTGGTTCGGTGATTCCCTCTGCCTGTCCGACCTCGCGGAACTGCCACAACTCGCCGGGCAGTCGCCGCGCGCAGGCTTCTACCCTGCTGCCGGTCCTCGGTGCCTGACCAGTGGGCACCGACCGTGCAGCACCCTTGGTGCTGCCTGCGGGTACCAGGGCAGCCGTTGCCGTAGATGCAGTTCCATCGCGAGGTAAGCCACGTCAGATCACAGCGGTAGATTCTCGCGAGGCCGGCCTGGTCTGGAATGTCCAGCCATTCCCGCGGGAATACAGGGTCTACTTCCGGCATGGCCCGCTCCTTCCTGGCTCCTGCCCCTATGAGAGCGCCGGAGCGCAGGTCCTGTCCAGACGCGGCCCGAGGTTCGGCCAAATGGCGCGTACTGTTGCTACTTTGCGCAGAATGCGTGCCTGAAGGTACAAATCGTGCCCTCATCCCTTTTGGCGGAATGAGATCTGCGTTACCTATAGCTAGAGTGTCGCCCGGCAGTGTTGCAGAGAGGCGGGTCGATGGCGGCCGACATGACGGCGTGGAGTTCGCAGGTTATCGAGCGGTTCAAGGCGCTGCTTAACGTCAAGGGCATTTCGGACGAGATCGGCGAGGAGAGCACCGACGGGGACGGGGATGAGGCGAAGCTGAAGCGCGCCGCGGTCGCCAGGAACCGGAACTCCCAGGACGTCCGGGCCGCTCACGAAGCACTGACGGTGCTGGCCTTTAGCGGCTATCAGGACTGGTGTGAGTACGACGATGACGACTGGACGAAGAATTGCCTGGGCCAGGTGCTCGGTGAAGATCAAAGCCTGTTCCTGGCCTCGGCTCTCACCGACGCCGGGCTTATCGACCTGACGACCGCGATCCAGCTGATGGCCGGCCCTTACAGCGTGGCGTGGCGGCAGGCCGCCGAGAACGAGGCGGCCGAGTCCGGCGGCGCCGCGAGCGCCTCCGGGCTGGTCCCGGCCGAGAACCTGGAGAGCTGGAAATACAGCCGCACCCCGGGTACCAGGTATTACATCTTCCATGACGGTCAGTATCTGTACTCCGATGACCAGGACGCGCCCCTGACCGGCTGGGCCTCTGCCGACGCACGTGATGAGGAGGCCGCGGCACGAGCCACGGAGTGGGAGACCGGCTCGGGTGTCTTCTACACCACCTATGAGACTCCGGCCAACGTCGCAGGCACTGAGCACGTATTCGGCCGGAGCAAGTACGGCCCCTGGGCGCTGACGAGGTCACAAGCCGAGCGACTGCTGGCCGAATCCGGGCCGCCGCAGACGCGGGGAGTTGCCGGGACCGGCAGCGCGATCGAGCCCTACTACGACACCGGGCACTTCACCAGGTACGACAACGGCACCTACGCCTTCGGCGCGACCGCCGACACCGACGCCTGGCACGCCACCTACCAGGACCTGCTCGACGCGCTCGCGGCACCGGGCTCCATCGAAGGAGCCAGCGACCCGCTTGAAGGGATCTTCGACAAGGTGCCCGGCGCGATCTCCATGAGCCTGGAAGACCTATTTGAGGCAATCCAGGAAGGGCTCTCCAGAGCGGACCAGCCGTGATCCGGCCGCCAGCGGCGCAACCGTAAAGGAATCAGCAGATGTCGACTCCCGATACGCCTGACTCAAGTGCCAAGGGCAAAGTTGCGAGCATGGTCTCTGAACTCCCGCAGAGTGAGCGGAACATTCTCAAGAAGATGACCAAAGAGAAGCTTACCGCCGCCTTGGAAGTTCAGAAAAGGCAGCTAGCGGCCCAGCAGCGCAAGATATTCACCGACGCCATCAGTGCGCATATTAGTAAGGCAACCTCTAAGACAGGTGGCGGACCACCGAAACTTGCATTTGAATGGGATTCCGCGACGGAACTCTGGAAACCTCACGATGGAGGCCCTCAGGGGCTGATATTCCAAGTTTCAAAGCAAAAGAAGAGCGTAATCGCACCCAAAGGGCTCTCAGCGGCGGTTGGAGTCAAGCTTCCGGTCGGCTGGGGGTGGGAGGAAAAGAGCACGGGAGGCCCCGCCCTACCTGACTGGCGCTCGGATTTCACTCATGAAGAGCAAGAGAAGAAGAGACAGGCACAGCCGCCGAAAAAGGTTGAGAAAACCTACGGTACGGTGGGCGGCTATGAATTTGAGATCGGGTCTGGCGGGTTTGTGTCCGTTCGTATAGGGAAGGCGCCGGACACCTTTCTCGCGCCGATCGTGGTAACGGACTCGGAGGCCAAATTCAAGCAGCGGGCCGGCATGCTTTCCCTGGTGGTGGACGAGATTGAGTACCGGATCGCCAAGAGCGAGAACTGGTCTTATTATAAAACAATGGATGCCTACGCCAGAGACGCAGAGCTCGCGCTCCCCAGGTCCGTCAAAAAGGACGAGCCGGTTACCGTCCCCTACCCTGGTTCAAAATTCATGCTCCTCGCGCAGGAATCCGCGAAATTCTGGCGATTGGCGATCCTACGCCAGCGGATCGACGGTACTAAAGAAAATGACGAGTACTGGGTGCAGCCCGACGACGAACCGCACGAAAAGATCGTGGGACAAGACGGCCAGCCGTGTAAGGCCGGCGACGCGCCCGACTTCGCCAACGAGACCTGCAAGGGGTTTACCCTCTATCTTCTGAGAAGCGGGTTCAGCCTCAGGCCCGGAGGCCGCCCGCCTGCTCTTGTCACCGGCGGCGGAGCGCAGCACGAGCTCCTCCGGTGGCGGGTAGCGAACATGTTCGGACTCCAGACAAGCCAGGTGGACCAGTCCAGCGGCCAGTTTCATTGCCGGGCGGGCTCCTGGGAGGGAGTACGAATTCACTACTCCATCGGCTTTGACATAGTCCGCATCCACCAGAACTTCGACGCGACGCGAGGGCACCTCACGCTGGAGCTGGGCGACTGGGCACAAGGCAACGGCAACTTTTACAGATACCAGTTCAACGCCGGTTTCGTAGCCCCGCCCTCTAAAGGCTCCGACTACGCCTATGGCCAATACAAGCTGCTGACCGGTGTTACGCCTCGGACGATGGACCAATTCAAGATCGCTGTCGCCGATGGCCTCCGCGACGTCGCAGCCACCTTCCGGGGAACCCACAACTTCTAGGTCGGCTGGGCGTCTAGCGCGTCCTCGGGATCGTCGGCTGGCAGCACGTCTGCCTGGGGGACCGACTCGGCAATCGGCCACTTCTTGAGTTCGACCTGAGGGATCAGCCAGGTAGCCAGGAACGCCAGCACAGCGATCGGGATCGCCACGACGAATACCGTCTGGATCGACTCGGCATAGCCGACCACGAGACCATGGTGGATCGCGGCGGGCAGGTGCGACAGCAGGGCCGGCGTGATGTTCGCGCTGGAGAAACCGGCCGGGAGCGGCACGCCATGCAGGTTCCTGGCCAGGTTTCCGACCAGGACATTCGCGAAGATCGCGCCGAAAATCGCCGTTCCGAAGGAGCCGCCGATCGACCGGAAGAACGTCGCTCCCGAGGTCGCGACGCCCAGCTCGCTGTGCGGCACCGCGTTCTGCACGATGATGACGAGCACCTGCATGACGCCGCCGATGCCCATGCCGAGGACGAGCATGTAGAGGGAGTCGAGCAGCGACGACGTTCCGACGCCCATCCGGGACAGCAGGAAGAGACCGAGGGCCGTCGTCCCGGCTCCCGCTATGGGCCAGAACCGGTACCTGCCGGTCTTGCTGATGATCTGCCCTGACCCGATCGAGACCACGAGCAAGCCGGCCATCAGTGGCAGCAACTGGACTCCTGAGAGCGTCGGCGAGACGCCGCGGACGACCTGGAAGAAGGCGGGGAGGTAGGTGATCGCGCCGAACATCGCGAAACCGATGATGAAGCCGACGACGCTGGTCACCCAGAAGGCCCGCAGCCGGAACAGGTGCAGCGGCAGTACCGGCTCCTTGGCCTTCCGCTCGACGAACACGAATACCCCGACGAGGACGACGCCGCAGGCGCCGAGGGTCCAGATGGGCGCCGAACTCCAGGCGTAGGTGGTGCCGCCGAGGCTGGTCAGCAAGATGAACGAGGTCGCGGCGAGAGCGAGCACGGTCGTGCCGATGTAGTCGATGATGTGGTGCACCCGGCCGAGCCTGCCGGGCACCTGGCTGGCGACCACGATGAGCGCGATGACGCCGATCGGCACGTTGATATAGAAGATCCAGCGCCAGGTCAGGTTGTCCACGAACACCCCGCCGAGCAGCGGGCCGACGATGCTTGACACTCCGAACACGGCGCCGAACAGGCCCACGTATTTACCGCGCTCCCGCGGTGAGACGATGTCGCCGACGATCGCCTGGGCGCCGACCATCAGCCCGCCGCTGCCCAGGCCCTGGATCGCGCGGAACGCGATCAGCTCGACCATGGACTGGCTGATTCCGGACAGGATCGAGCCGACCAGGAAGATCACGATCGCAGCCTGGAAGAAGACCTTCCGGCCGTACTGATCGCCGAGCTTGCCCCACAGCGGGGTCGACACGGTGGCTGCCAGCAGGTACGCCGTAATGACCCAGGCGATGTGCGAGCCGCCCTTAAGGTCGCCGACAATCGTCGGGAGCGCGGTGGAGACGATGGTCTGGTCCAGCGCCGCGAGCAGCATGCCGAGCATGAGCGCGCCGATGATGAGCAGGATCGAGCGGCGGGACAGCCCTGGCAGCGCGCCGTTGCCGTCCCCCGCCCCGGCAGGTTCCACTGAGGTCCTCGCGGTGGAGGAACTCGACAAGCTCATGTGATGTCGTTCCTTTCAGCAGTCGGCATGAGTTGACTAGCGCGGTGGTCGCGCGTCCCGGTCCCCCTGGCCAGGCCGCGCAGCTCGCAGTTTTCTGGCAGCCCGTCCGCGAGCGCCTGGAACGCGGCGTCGGTGAGCCGCTCAAGTGGCACGACACCGCCGGTGGCCGCCCAGAATGACATGGCCGACCGCAGGACGCCGGTAGCGACGCTCGCCAGCAGCATCGGGTAAGGATCTAATCCTGGGTCAGTGCCGAGCCGCTCGGCCAGCGCGCTGGCGAAGCCCGATTCAACTTGCGCCATGTGCGCGGCCTGAGCGGCCCGCAGGTGGGGGTCGGCGTGCGCGGCCTTGATCTGCCTGGCCCAGCGAGCCGGATCACCGCCCAGCTCGCCGAGCTCCTCGACGACCATGCCAACCTGGTCGGCAAGGACCATGCGCAGCACATCAAGGGCGCTGTGGCCTGGCAGGTCGTTGATCAGCCTGATACGCGACTGCTCGACCCTGGCCGGGTCCGCTCCGAAGAGCACCGCTTCCTTAGACGCGAAGTAGTTGAAGAAGGTCCGGGGTGAGACATCCGCGGCCGCCGCGATGTCCTCAACGGTGACGTGGCTGAACCCTCGCTCGGCGATGAGGTCGATGGCAGTCCGCCGGATGGCGCGGCGAGTTGCCAGTTTCTTGCGCTCCCTCAGCGACAGGCCGGGCTCAGCGGGCGAGGAGCACTCGGGTTCGGACATCATTGTGCAGTCACTGTAACATTGCAAGGAGACTACTTTTGCCGCGACACGATCATTGCAGGCACTGTATCCCCATTGGCATGTCGCTCAGGATGAACGCTCCCTTGGCTGGGGCGGGGTTGCCGGGCCCCCAGCGGTCGGGATCGAAGCGCTCCGGACTGGAGCAGAAGCGCGGATCGCGGTGCAGCGCGTTGAGGCTGTAGGCTCACCTCCTTCTGAGTTCTTGGATCACCCAGGTATTGCCGTCTGGGTCCTCGAAGCTCACGTATCTCGCCCATGGCGTTTCCTGGATTTCCTGAGTGATGGCCACCCCTCGTCCTGCCAGCTCCGCGACAGTGGAGTCTAGGTCGCTGGCGCGCAGGGTCATGCCTTTCACCGAGCCGGCTCTCGTCGCGTCGTCCTCCATGACCAGAGTGATGGCGGTCTGGCCGTCAGGCGGGCGCACCTCCAGCCAGCGGAGCCGCTGTCCCCCGGTCAGCTCATATCCCTCGTCCGAGAGCAGGTCCCAGCCAAGACCATCGACGTAGAACTCCCTGGCCTGGTCCTGGCTGCTGACCGGCACACTCACTATCTGCAGGTACTCAATAGGCATTGCCGTCCTCCCGTCCGCGACCCTGGGCCTATCATAGGAGTTGCCTGAGGTACTGCTCCGTAGCTGACATCAGGGTCTTTACGGCACCGGCCTCGTAACGTTTCGTCTCGTAGATCGTGTCAACCGCCCATTCAGCTTTCTTCACGCGATGCAGGCGGACATAAATGTAACCCGGCGGAAGCAAAGTCGGAGGGAAAACGGCCGGTGGCAAGCGAGTCTTCCTGACTGCTACGTTCCCAGTCGTCCACTCCACGCGATCCCGGACGCTATCCGCATAGCCTAGTATCAGGTAAGGCAGGCTATCTGGCAGGCAGTCTAGAAATTGTGTTCGGCCGCCGAGACTTTCGCTCAGCTTGCGGTGCATCAGGGTAGTCAGCAACTGGCCATCTCGCATTGTCTCAGTAGTCGCGGCCCTGACTTCCGACGTCGCGCGCACCTCGTCCACTATCCGCTCGCCCGCAATAGCGGACCTGATCTGCCTTGAACGCACCGCCATGATCGGGGTGCCAGCGAACCAGCCGACCGACTCCATCTCGGCTGGCTGCCGGTTGAGCGAAGGAGTATAGAACATCGCGGGTGACTCAAAGTTGGACTCCAGGCTCAGCATCAAAGCGCTGGCAAAGGCCGCGAATGGCGTATAGCTATGCCTCCGGCTCCGGTCGGTGACAAACCGAGAGCGGAACCCCCCTGTGGCCCCTCCATTCCTTACTGACAAGGGCGTTGCTACCGGAAGGGAGACATAGGCGTGGGGGCTGCGCGCGGCAAGCATCAATTCGAGCGCCCACTCGTAGCGTTCCGGCAACTGCACTCCGTCGTCAATGGAGGCCGTGCGTTTCAGGTACGCGGCGAACTCATTACTGCCGCAGCGGCACGAATGCTCGTCAGCGTGCACCTCGTCGCCCTCGGCGGTCTTGGCTAGGTGCGCTAGAACTACGTCAACGGACCTGATATCGAAGACCATGTGATCGAACGCGAATGCAACCCGCAGGCACCCGGCGCGATCAATACCGTAGACGGCGGTGTACCTGTAGTCAGGGTTCCGGCTCTCCAGGCTCTCCCGCATGGCCTCGATCATCTGGGCCCACGTGTCCACCATCGCCAGGTGGATGACCGGCCCCCGACCTCGCCAGATCTCGTGACAGCTTCTGATCTGCTGGTACCACGACTCGGGCGGCCCGGCGGTGACAAGGGTTGTGCGGAGCACCGGATAGACACGCGAGAGGTCCAGCAGCGCATCGTGAAACCTCGCGAGGTTGCTTACGCCACGTATGGTGGCTCCTATCATGATCCACGACGGCGACGGCCCGCCAAGCAACGCTTCGAGAGACAGTCGTTGTTTTTGCGCGTCACTAAGCGGATAGGACTGCTCGGCGTTGCACTCGGTCACGTATCACTCCTGCTCTTGCGCAGTGACGAGAGATTGAAGATGCCGCCAGTTAGCGGAACAAAAGAGGCTCCGCGTATTGCCTTAGCTTGCTCAGCTCTAAGGCCGGCGCGGATCTGCCGCACAGCACCGCTCTGGCGAGCGAGCCGAACAGGAAGATGAAAGAGCAATTGCGCGTACAAGGTCTGCCGGACGTCACTCGGGGTGCCCGTGAGGCCTACCTCCTGGAGGTCGATCCAGTCCCGCCAGATAACGCAGACCACCACGCCGCGCTCGCCTTGCGCTTCGGCCGCGAGGACTACGACGGAGACACCGTCACAGGCTTCCCACTGCCGTACCCGGAAGTCGACGAGCTGCTCGGCGTCGGGCAAGCCCTTTGCGCGGTTGTTTCGGGCAATGAGCCCGGCCGCGAATGAACTTACCTCGCCCCACGCTCGGACGGAGGACTCGACGCCATATTTTTCGGCCATCCGCTGGTCTCTGCTGAGGGTTTGCCGCACCTTCTTGGAGAGCCTCTCACCAGCGAACTGGCGGTCGAAACGGGCGTCCGCTCCGAGAACCTGGCACTCCAGGTGCGAGCCGAGAATTGCTTGCCACGGCCCAAGCGCGTTGTCTGTGAGGAAAGGCAGGATCAGCGACGTGCGCGATTCGCGGGTCACAAGCTCCTCGATCAGCCTGATGTGCCTTCGCGTGCCCCTGATAGCCGAAGCAACATGCAGGCTTGAGAGCAGGCCGCTCCGGCCGCCGACGACTGTGGTCTCGCCCGGCGAGGTCAGTTGACCGACGCCCCACGTCGCCGGGTCGTAACTGGGGTCAGGCCACGCGCCTTTTTTCAAGCGATAGAGGGGGACCGCGGCGAGCAGGATTCCGTTCTCGCGCGCGCACAGGTATTCGGTGGACCACCGGTAGTCTCGCTCAAGCTGGACGAGCCGGGCGTGACTGCCAACGGGTCCGCAGCTCATGTCCAGTCGATCGAACTCCTGCGCGTCGAGATCGCGGAGAGACCCAATAGTCTGAAAGCCCATCATCGCCGGTCTGCTTCAGCCAGATCGACTCTTACCAGCGACTCAATCCGCTCGATGCAGTGGTGCATCGCCTCGTAGGTCGAGGTGGCGCCGCTGACCAGTGCTACATAGCTGCCGCTGCCTTGCCGCCAGTCGACCACGGTCCCGGGGCGGGCTCGCAATTGCACCAGCTCGACGCCGGGAAGCGCGCGTACTTGTGCCACGCCGCTGACGGCACTGACGCGCCCGACCGTCAGAGGGGCCGGCAGCAGGTACCGGAACGCGATGACCTCGCTGACCGGCCGCGGCCAGGCCACCTCGAGCTGGCAGGCGGCACCTAGCTCCAGGGCGACGAGGTCCCCGCCGCCGATTCGCTTCCACAGCCAGGCGATATGACCACCCAGCCTGCCGTTGACCTCGATGACGCTCGCGGCGTGGGCCTGGAGCTTGATTTCCACATGGGAGACTCCGTCGCTGACGCCGATCGCGTCCAGCGCCGCGACCGCGAGCCCGGTCACGCGGTCTAGGTCTGCCTGACCAAGCCCGGCGGGCATCACGCCGCCGCGCTCGCGAAATGGCGGTGCCAATGCCAGGCGGGCGGTCACGGCTACAGGTATCTGGCGCCCTCCAGCTGAGAGCGTCTCCACTGATACGTAGTCCGCAAGGCCATCATCGCTCAGCCCTCGGCCCGGTAGCTCTGGCTCGGCGACCATGCCGCCGCTGGCCCACACCGCAGTCGGGATGTTCGCGGCCGCCTGATCAAGCTCGTCCTTCGAGCGTATTCGAAACGTATAGGCGCTTCCGACGCTCCTGCGCGGCTTGATCACGGCTGGAAGACCGATGCGCTCGAGGGCGGATGACAATTCATTGGGAGTAAGGGCAGAGCGACATGGCGTTTCCTCAAGGCCGGATTGCGCGAGCCGCTGCCTTTGCAGAAACTTGTCTGTCAGGAGCCTGGCTGACTCGACCGATGTCCCTGGGAGTCCCAGTTCCTGCCGGACAAGCGCTGCGGGAAGCACCATCGGATCGCAGAACGTGGTCACCGCGCCCAGTTTCCTCGACTCCTGAGTCGTGAGGAAGTCTCGCCAGTAGTGCACTGGCCCGCTTTGCTCAAGCACTCTCCGCAACGGAACAGATACGGCGTCGACCTTTCCGGCTAGCCAGCAGACGCTCCACCCCGGCGGGAGCGCCGCCACGATCTCTGATGGCGACGCGGCACCCACGCCGTACATCACCCCTAGCATCGCCATGGCTGTCAGCACCCGGGCTGAGAGGGAGAGAGCGCATGCCGCCCGGCCAGCTCGCGGCGGTCAATCTTGCCTGACGAGAGCCGCGGCAACTCGTCCGTGACGACGACCCTGGCAGGACACATATAGCTAGGCAGGTTGTCACGGCACCAGCGCCGGACCTCGTGAGACCCGAGATTCGCGGCGACAACGACGGCTATGAGCCTGACCACGACGCCATCGCGCGCCTCGGGAACCACCGCGGCCTGAGTCACCCCTGGCATCCTTACGAGCTCGCCTTCGACTTCCTCCAGCTCAACCCGGAATCCGCGGATCTTCACCTGGTTATCACGTCGGCCCCGGAAATGGAGCAGGCCGCTTTCGTCGGCCGCGCACAGGTCGCCCGTCCGGTACCACCGCTGACCGTCAATAACCGGGAAACACAGATCGGTCCTCTCCCCGTCCTGCACGTACTCCCTCGCCAGGCCTGGCCCCGCCAGCCACAACTCCGCCGCCATCGGCCGATGCTCGCCCGGACGCGTGACGGGTGCGAGCCGTACTGCCGTACTGCCGAGCGGGAATCCGATCGGAGCGACCTTGAACCCGCGAACCTCCTCAGTGACCCGCCAGGCGGTCGACCAGATGGTCGCCTCGGTGGGACCGTAGAGATTCCAGACCCGATCTGACAGCTCAATCAGCCGCATCGCGAGCGGAGCGGGCAGCGCCTCCCCGCCGCACCACAATTCCGTGCCTGCCGGCGGCCGCCAGCCGAGCGAATTCAATACCGAAAACAGCGTCGGCGTCCCCTGCACGATGGTCGGGCCCACAGCCATGAGCGACTTCGCGAGCACCGGCAGGCGATCACGGACGTCACGTTCGGGAAACCACCCCGTGACCTCACAGACGAATGGCAGCAGCATCTCAAGAAGTGAAATATCGAATGTCGGAGTAGTCACGGCCGCGATTGAGCCACCCGATCTTGGCGCCAGCAGCGTCAGCAAGTCGCAAAGGCGGGACTCAAGCGCAGCGGTGCTGACCAGTACCCCTTTCGGATCACCGCTTGATCCGCTCGTAAACAATATGTAGGCGCCACCCGGGAAGCGGCTGCCCCGGTATTCCACGCGCGCTATCGTCCGCGCCGTCCCTCGTGGGCTCTTCGCTGTCTCATCGAATTCAAGTCGAGCCGCCACGTCCGCTTTCAGGCAGACCTGCTCCTTCCTGTGACGCGGCCACTCCGGGTCTACGGGAACTCCGACGCCGCCCACGGCCCAGAGGGCCACCAGCCCCACCATTGCGCAAAAAGGGTCGCGGGTCTCTACGGCGACCGCCTTGCCAGGGATATCTTCCACCGTCTCAAGCTGCCGCCACACGCTCTCCACCAGTTCCCGGAGTACGCGCCGTTCCAGGAGGCTATCTGGCTGCAAGCGCACAAAGGGAGACTGTAGTGCGAACTCTTCCAGACGCACGGCCATGCGGACTCCTCTTGATTAGGCGCCGGATTTGCAGTCTCCCAAGACCTCGCCTGCCAGCTCAGCCAGCGTCTTTGCCTCGAACACATCTTGGTATTCGATGACGAACCCGTGATTCTCCTTGAGGATCGTGATCAACTCGACCGCGTCGAGAGAAGTCCCGCCGAGCTCAAAAAAATTCTCATCCCCGGTGAGGTCCGGTTCACCGAACATCTGCTCGCAGATCTGGCAGATTGCCCTGAGCACTCGGCCAAGGTCTTCAGGCATCACGTCTCCTCTGTCTGGAAGCGGGTTGCGCACACCGCAGGCACCTCTTGTCGTCCGACAGCTCGGACGCCGGGATTCAGCGCGAGCACCGCTATCGTCAGTAGCTGCACGGCCGCGACCACCCACAGGAGGGGCTTTACCCCTACCACAGCTATCAGCGCTCCTGAGATCGCCAAACCCAGCGGAAGCGCCACCAATGAACCGAAATAGTCATAGGAGATAACACGGGAAAGCAGATGCTCTGGAATTTCCCGTTGCATCGCCGTACTCCACATGGCCCCGAAGGCGGTCAATCCGGCCCCGCCGAGGGCAGCGGCAACGGCCACTGCGGCGATGTCCAGGTGAAGCGCGATCAGCAGTGGCGCCAGCGCGTACAGGCCAACGAGCAGCACCGCGCCAGCCAGCGACCACTCTCGCCTGGACCACACCGTGGTGACAGCTATACCTCCCGCGATCGCGCCGAACCCCGCGGCTGACGAGGCCGTGGCCCACATCGCCGCGCCAGCGTACAAACGCAAGCTGGCGACCGGGCCTATCACGCTATAAGCGCCATACAGAAGGTTGAACAAAGACGCCCCGATGACCATCGTACGGAACCATTTACGGGCGAAGAACTCCGTCCACCCAGCCTTGAGGTCGCCGATCATCGACGATGTTCTGGTCCGTCTTGGCAGCTCGATATTGATGAGGGCGAGCGCCAGAACGTTGACGAGGAACGTCGCGCCATCCGCCAGAATGGCCCACCCGGCCCCGACCGTGACCACACATAGGCCAGCGATCGCGGGCCCGGCCACCGCCGCCACCGCAGCGGCTGTCTGAATCAGCGCATTGGCCTGCTGCAAATTCTCGCGCGGAACGATATTCGCCGTAAGCCCGCTCGCCGCGGGCGCGAAGACCGCGCCGCCAATACCTTGTGCCGCGCCGAGTGCCCGCGACCAGGGCAATGGCGGGATGCGCCGTGATCAGGATGGCACCGAGAATCAGCTCATTCGCGCCCCGGAAAGTGTCCGCGCCCATCATCAGACGCCGCCGCGAGAACCGATCGGCCACTACGCCGCCTAGCAGAAGGAAGGTCACTTGCGCAAGAGCTTGCGCGCCGAGCACATATCCCAGATCCGCGGCTGAATGGCTAAGCTCCAATACCGCGAATACGAGTGCTACCGGGACAAACCGATCGCCGAGCGAGGATGTCGCCTGGCCTATGAACAGCAGCCTGAAGTTACGCTCCCGCAGGGCGCGCACCACTAATCCCGTCTCGTTTCCACTCCACGCTCAGCCGCGCTAGCTGAAGCAGGGGCAGTTACCTCGTCCTCGGCGCCGCCGGCCCAGGCCACGCCGCCGGGTCCTGCCAGCAGGGCACCGTTCCGCCGGTTGCGCTCTGACCGTGACTGGCTCAGTCCTGACCGAACCACGCTACCCCCCATGGGCCAGAAGGACCGGTATTAATTACAAAAAGTAAAATTGCCGATATTGGACTTGTCAAGCATGAAACGTCCTGACCAGCGGTCCCTCGCCGGCCTGGGCCACGTCGCGCGTGAGCGGCGCACTCGCCGGGCAGGCGGCCTGGGCCGACGGCCTGGGCGTAACCAAGGCCGGCGGCCGGGGCGGAACCGGACCGGGAACCGGGGGCCGGAACCAAGGCCGGTGCTGATGGTGCGAGCGGGTCCGGCAGCGCCGCCGTCCTGAGCGGAGCCCGGCGGAGTCCCACCAGGTTCGGCGTGCTGAGTACCTATTGACCGGGCATGAGTTTTTTCTTACTCTAATGACAGCTTTATGTCTTTTCCTGGAAAGGATCAGCTCGCGAAGTCAGGAGAGGAGGATCCAATGTGCCCTGTCGCCACGAGGCCCCGCCCGAGCAAGAAGTAAACGGTCCGGCGCAGCACGGATGATCTAACCTGGGGGCCGGAGCGTGAGCCACGGCAATGCGCCCCGGTCCTTTGGCCTCGGTAGCCAGTCGTCGCCTGGACCCTGTCAACCAGCTGACGTCGTTGAGCGTCCTCCAACGGGGAAGACCCGGCGAGCAGGAGGACAGATGACCAGACGCAGGCTCGGTATCCACGCGATCATCGCGGTGGCCGCCATCGCGCTCGGTTACCTCGGCCTTCCAGCTCACGCGGTCAGCAGCAAGCCAGGACCGATGAATAACGGGCCGCAGTCGTACTCGCCGCTCGCCAAGCTGACCCCGCGCAACGTGCATGAACTCCGCGGCGGCTGGCTGCTCCACCTGGAGAACGGCTCGGCCACCCGCGCGCAGGAAGCCACGCCGGTCGCCGTCGGCGGCCGGCTGTATGTGCAGAGCGCCCAGGGCGACGTCTTCGCGATCGATGGCGCTACCGGCAAGGTGATCTGGGAATACCAGTCAGGCTTCGCCGGCACCGAGCGCGGCGTCGCCGTCGCTGGCGGCCGGGTGTTCGCCGCGCTTGGCAAAGAGCACGTGGTGGCGCTGAACCAGCAGACTGGCGCGCTGAGCTGGCAGGTTCAGGTCGGTACCGCTGGCCAGGACACCTCGGCCAACGGCTCCGCCACGCCGTGGACGGTCTACGAGAACGGCCTGGTGCTGGTCGGGACCGAGAACGGCGGCGGCGCGGGGATGCGCGGCCACCTGTACGCTCTGCACGCCTCCGACGGCAGCCTGGCCTGGACATTCGCCGGCACGGCCGGGCCTGGCCAGCCAGGTCACAGCACCTGGAAGGGGACTTCCTGGGAACTCGGCGGCGGTGACGTGTGGATGGCGCCGGCGGTCGACAGCAAGCTCGGGCTGATCTACCTGGCGGTCGCGAACCCCGAGCCGCGAGTCCTTGGTGCCGCGCAAGCCGGCGCCGACCTGTACACCAACTCCCTGGTCGCGCTGAATGCCCGCACCGGCAAGCTCGCCTGGTTCTTCCAGTCTGTCCATCATGACCTGTGGGATTACGACAACACGATGACGCCCGTGATCGCCAGCGTGCGTTACCCGAGCGGGGTCAAGACCGTCGTTATCTACGGCAGCAAGTCCGCCTGGCTCTATTACCTGGACGCCAAGACCGGCAAGCCGGACCTGCCAGTTCACCAGGTCAAGGTACCGGCGCTGAAATCACAGGCGACGGCGGCCACCCAGCCGATCCCGGCCGGCGAGTCGCTGGTGCCGACCTGCCCGCAGCGCAGCGGACCGACCAGGCCGATCCCCGACTATGTCAGCGGCTGCGAGTTCACCCCGTATCTCAGTACCCCCGTACTCGTCACTCCGGGGGGCGGCGGCGGCGCGAACTGGGCGCCGATGTCACTGGACCCTAAGACCGGGCTGCTGTACGTGCCCGCCGCTGAGCTTAATTTCGGATATAGCAATGGACTTCCCTACGGGCAGCCTACGTTCTGGAAGCCGGAAGGCGAGTTCCGGGGCGGCGTCCTCGACGCCGTGAATCCGAGAACGAACAAGATCGTCTGGCAGAAGACCACTCCGTTCGGGCTGTCCAACGGGGACGGAGTGCTCACCACATCATCTGGGCTGCTGTTTGAGGGCGCGCCGAACGGCACATTCTCGGCTCGCGACGCTTCGTCGGGAAAACCACTGTGGACGTGGCAGACCGGCGCCGGGATCGCGACGACGCCGATCACCTATCTGGTGAACGGGGTGCAGTATGTAGCGATCCTGGCTGGCGGCAATGGTGCCTTCAACTCCTCATTCGGCGACAGCCTGTGGGCGTTCCGGCTGGGCGGCAAGCTCGGGCAGGCCAGCGCCCCCGCCGCGATCCCGGCTCGGGTGCCGGTCATCCGGCGCGACCGTGGCAGGCAGTTCGGTCAGCGACACGGTCACGCTTGGCCGGACCTGGGACGCCGCCGCTGCCATGCCTGGCGCGACGGAGAACCTGTCGAGCCAGACGGCGATGGCGCCGCCGATCCTGACCGTGCCGGCCGGGACGACGGTGACCTTCGACAACCCGGCTGGCAACGTCAAGGATCATTGCGCCGAGGCATTCTTCGACCCGGCATCGTTCAAGATCGGGCCGCTCGCCCCAGGTCAATCGGGCTCGTTCCGCTTCGCCAAGCCGGGGACCTACTTTTATAACGACTGCGCCGGATTCCCCTGGGATACCGGGGAGATCATCGTCAAGTGAGGCGGTGAGGCGTGCATGCAGGACTCATAAACCTCACGTAAGGGAATTATTTTCTGGCCAAGTGCCATCTTGCGAATCTGGGTGCCGTGTCGTCTCATGAAGTTCGTGGCGGCTTTCGGTGAGTTACGCAAGCTTACGGACAAGACTGGCGATCAGGACCTGGACATCCCGGTCGAGACGCTCGGGTTCGGCGACGGGCTGCGGTCGCTGTTCCCGGACGGCGTGGTGCGCTTTGTGCGAGGCGGCGGAGACCAGCCGGGCCTGAGTGTCGGCGCGGACGGCTCGGCGGTCGGGCTCGAAGCGGACCTGCCGGCCCCGGGGGTGCCCGTGCACCTGCTCGTGCGGTACCTGGGCTTTGAGTTGCCCGAACTGCCTGGCCCTGGTCTCGATCGGCTCGGCCTGCTGGTCCGCGATGACGCGGACCCGGCGCTGACCGCGACCGGTCCCGGCCGGGACGGTGCGGTTATGGGCGACCGCCCAGGGAGTGTTCTGCGCCGAGGCCGACGGCTGGCAGGTCATCTGCACGGATCGGCCGCTGTCGCCTGACCGGCTGACCCGGCTGGGCGGGCCGGCGATCGGCCCCGGCGTGCTGCCAGCTCCGTTCACCGGGGAGTTGCCCGCAGGCGCCTGGCTGCTGTTACCCGAACTTCCGCTGCGCCCGCGCCGCGTCCTTGTGCCGCTGGCGCTATCCCAGCCTGAGCGACCGCTCGATCCGTCCCGGCTGGACGGCCTGGGCCGCCCGCTGCCAGTCTCCGGCCTCCGGCGCCGCGCGTGCGCGGCAGGGCTACTCGCGCCCGGTGCGGGCAGTGGCCACCGCCGACGGGTTTGCCCTGGTGGCAGGAACCAGCTCAGGAGCCGAGCGCGGGAACGGCCGCTGGAGCCTGGACATCAGCGAAGACGGCGCGGTCGTCAGCGTCGACTACGACTACAGCCCGCTGCGGCTCGCCGGCGGGCTCGGCCTGTTCCCGGCCAAGGCGCCGTACAAGGCGATCGTCGGCGGCGTGCTGATGTTCTCCTTCGGCGCGCAGGGAGGCAAGGGCTTGTACGGCACTGGCATGGGCGCCTACGTGGTGCCCGAGTCGGGCGCGGCCAAGCCATCTTTCTTCGGCTATGTCGGCATCGGCGGCGACCCGGGGATCGGCATTCCGGCGATCCGGGTGACCGGGATCTCGGCCGGGCTGGGCTGGAACAGCCGGATCCGCATTCCGGAGATCGCCGAGCTCGGCGAACTTCCCGTTCCTGAAGGCACTGGACAATCCCGCCGCTATCGGCGCCGAGCGCGATGACCCGGTCGAGATCCTGACGAGGCTCACCACTGGCGCCGGCGCCTGGGTGACCCCGGCCGACGACGAGCTGTGGGTGGCCGCCGGGCTCGGCTTCACGATCGCCGAGCTGGTCAGCGGCCGGGCCCTGGCGGTGGTCCAGGTCGGCCAGGAGCTGACGATCGCGCTGATCGGCACCGCCTCAGCCGAACTGCCCAAGGACGGGAGCCGCAAGTACGCCCGGATCGCCGTTGCCCTGCGCGCGGTGCTCAAGCCGAACCAGGGCGAGCTGGCCTTCGACGCCGAGCTCACCCCGGAGTCCTTCGTCATCGACCCGCACTGCCGGCTGCGCGGCGGGGTGTCGTTCCGGGCCTGGTTCGCCGGCAGCCCGCGCGCTGGCGACTTCGTCTACGCGATCGGCGGCTATCACCCCAACTACCGGGCACCGGCCCGGTATCCGATCGTGCCCCGGCTCGGCTTCGACTGGGACCTGACCGGCAAGGTGACGATCTCCGGCAGCGCCTACCTGGCGATCACCCCGGCCGCGGCGATGGCGGGCGGCGCGCTGGACGTGCGGTTCCAGTCCGGCGCGGTGCGGGCCTGGTGCACGGCGAAGGTAGACGTGCTGATCCAGTGGAAGCCGTTCTACCTGGAAGCGGGCATCCGGGTCTCGATCGGCGTCTCGGCCTCGGTGAAGATCATCTTTGTCCGGATCACCATCACCGTCGAGATCGGCGTCTCGCTGGCGATCTGGGGGCCGCCCACCGGCGGCGAGGCCACCGTGAAGCTGTGGTTCATCTCCTTCACCATCGGCTTCGGCAAGGGGCGCGAGGGCGTCGGAGAAGGTGCTCGACTGGCCTGGCTTCGCCGCTATGCTGCCGCCGCCAGCCAGCAATGTCCGGGTCACCCCGGGCGCCGGGCTGCTCAACAGCCGGCGCTCGGGTGCTGGCGGCGGCAGCGGCGGCGAGAACTGGGAAGTATCGGCCAACGGCTTCGCCTTCAGCACCGACAGCACTGTCCCGCTCAGCAAGCTCTTCCTGGGCGACGCGACCAGTCCCGCCGAATCCGATCAGGGCCTGAATATCCGCCCGATGGACCGGCAGGGCCTGGCCAGCAACCAGCGGGTCAAGCTCGCCCTCAACGGCCAGAAGGTCGAGCTCAGCGGCTGGTCCCGCAGCCGGGGCACCGCGACCGTGCCGGCCGAGCTGTGGGGCGCCGGCCGGCCAGGCAGCCTGCCGAGCGGCGACGAGCACCTGGTCAAGGACCGGCTGGTCGGACTGCGGCTGAGCTCTCCGGCGCCGCGCCACGGTACCTCGACCGGCTATATAGACGAGAACGCACTGGCATTCGACCCTGTTACCCCGGACGGCGCCGAGCCGCTTGACCCGGCCGCCGACCAGAGGCGCGATCCCGCAGCGCCCGCGGCGGCGGCGTGATCGCCACGATCGTCGGCACCGTGAACGACACGGGCCGCCAGGAGGCCCGCGCCCGCCTGGCCGGCCAGCTCGGCGGCTGGGCCTGGATCTGGGTGCGCTCGACAACGACCTGTCCGGGTACAAGCGCGCCGCCGCGACCGCCTTCACCGCCGAGCCCATGCTCGTGCCCGCCAGCTGAGGAAGAGGACAACTCATGCCTGCCCCCGGCCACCGCATGCGCCTGCTCGATCACCGCATCCCGTCCCTGTACGCAGGCGCCTACCAGATCACTGTCGAGCAGGGCATCGACTCGCTCGCGACGGGCGCCACGCTGCCCACCCGCAACCAGCGGTTCGGGGTGCGCGGGGCGCGTTTCACGCTGGCCGCCTCCGAGATCCACGCCTGCTACCCGCTGCCCGGCTCGGCGGGCACCTACGGCCAGGTCCTGCCGCACATCACCCTGGAGGCCCCCGCCGTGCCCTGGGCTCGCCTGCTCAAGCGCATGGGCAGCGAGGACACCGAGGGCATCCCGTGGGTGGCGCTGCTGCTGTTCCGCGAGGGCGAGCTGCCCGATGACCCGCAGGCGGTCGGCGCGGTGACTGTGTCCACCGCCGGCGAGTTGCTCAACCGGCAGGTCCAGCCGGGTCAGCCACCGGACATAGACCCCGGCAACCTGCTGGAGGGCGAGGCCGAAACGGCCTGCCGCAGCATTCACGTGCCTGCCGATCTCTTCACCAGGATCAGGCCCGCCCTCGGCGAACTCGCTCACCTGGCGCACATCCGCGAGGGCGGCCCGCCGGACGCGACCCATACTCGCGGCGCCGACCCCGAGCCGGACCCCGATGACCTGTGCTCCGTCGTGGTCACTAACCGGTTCCCCTCCCAGCTCGGCGGCCGGCATGTCGCGCACCTGGTGTCCCTGGAGGGTCACGAGCCCTATCTGGGCGTCACGGCGCCGCCGGGCGAGGGCCTGCGGCTGGTAGCCCTGCACACCTGGGCGTTCGAGACGCTGCCCGACAGCGGCATCGGCTTCGGCGACCTCGTGCAGAACCTCGCCGCCGAGCCCGACCTGCTGCTGAGGGTTCCGCTGCGGTCCGGCGACGCGGACGGCGATGCGCTGCCCCGGCTGCGAGGCGGCGCCGTCGCGCTGCCGCAGCGGCTCGAATCCGGCGAGCGCAGCTTCGGCTTCTACCGGGGCCCGCTCACCGCAACCCGCGCCCAGGGCCTGCCCGCTCCAGCCGACGCCCGGCTGGAATCGCCCGGGGAGGCCCTGGTGTACCTGGAGCGGTGGGGCGTGTTCGACGCTGGGTACGCCTGCGCCTTCAGCCTCGGGCGCGCGCTGGCCATGGCCGACGCGCCATTCCGCGGCGACCTGCTGGAGTTCCGCCGGGAAGCCCGCCGGGCCGTTCGCCGCCTGGCCGTCCACCCCGAATTGGCCGCCGCCGGGCGCAGCGCCCGCGAGGCCGGCCAGGCGCTGCTGGGCAACCTCGCCCGCGAGGAGTTCGACCAGTTGCTCGGCGGGCGGCTGACCAGCGCGCTCGGCCGCGCCGGCGGTCAGCTCGCGGCCGCGCCGCGCCGCCGCCCGGCCACCGGGGACGACGAATCGCTGGCCCGGCTGGCACCGCCCGGCCTGCGCGCCGTGCTGGCCAGCGAGCGCGCCCGTGACGTGGTGCGCGCCGCCACCGGCGAACAACTGCACCCGGTACGGGAGTGGCTGGATCGCCTCGCCGTGCTCGACATGCTCCCGTTCGATCAGCTGGTGCCCGACCCGCGCATGCTGCCTCCCGAGAGCGCCCGGTTCTTTTACGTTGACGAGGGGTGGGTCCGTGCGGCCGTTGACGGCGCGCTGAGTGTCGGCGTCGGCCACGCGCAGGATGCCGACCTCAATGAGCTGGCCGCCGGAATCGATGACCCGCCCAAGAGCGGGGCGCTGATCCGCTCGGACCTGATCCCGGGCTGGCCGGACACCATCATCACTGCGTTCCAGGGCGAGGACACCGTCGAGCCGGTCCGCCAGGCGCTGTTCGGCAGTGACGTGCTGATGCTGCTCTATCCCAAGGTCATCGACGCCTTCACCTTGGCGGAGCCGCCGCAGGGCCTGTATTTCGGCATCGGTGACGTCGGCACGATCGAGCTTCGCAAGCTCACCGGCGACATCGGCTACCCGGCGGGCGAGTTCCCCGACGCCGCCCGGCTTCGGCCCCTTCCTGCGCCCCGGCGGAGCGGACGTGCTTGACCTCGCGGGCAGGCTCCTGCCGGCCCTCGCCGCCGCGCACGGCCGGACGCTGTCCCCGGCTCAGTTCGCCCTGCAGATGATCAAGACGCCGCAGCTTCAGACCTTCGCCCGGCCCTGACAGACACCCGCGCCTGCCCGCATCCGCCCGAAGGGGAGTACCGATGCCCAACGACACCCTGGTGGTGCCGGTCAAGGTCGCGGCGTTCGCGGTCAACCCGCAGACCCGCGACGGTGACGGCAGCTACGTCATGCTCCGCTGGACCGCCAACTTCCGGAGCCTAGTCGCCGACAACGCCGCCCCCGAGCCGGCGCCCTTTGTCATCACCGAGCCCTGGACCCAGAACCCTGAGTCCCGGCTCGGCGTGTACCTGCAGTGGGAGTTGCCGGAGGCGCTGTGCCGGGGCCACCAGGACGAGGAGACCGGCGAGATCGGCGACTTCCCGCTGGTACCTAACCGGTGGCTGGTGGTTCGCCGCTCTGGCCGGGGGACGCGGTCGTGGATCGTCCACAGCGATTACCTCGGGACGGGCGCCGACGGCGTGTCCTACCTGGACCCGCACGCGGCTACCGCGACCGCCACCGTGATCGGCCGCCGGGTCGACCTGACCCCGGGCAGCCCCTGGAACGAGCCCGGCGGCACGCCATTCCTCACCGCCGTCGGCCCTGGCCTGCTCACCTTCTCCGCCTTCCAGCCTTACAACAAGAACGTGTTCTCCATCCACGACACCCTGGAGGACATCGAGGGCGAGGACCGGCTCAGCTACTGGGTGGCCGGCGGTACTCCGATCCGTCCAGCGACATCCTGGCGGTCGGCCCTGCGGGCGAGTCGTTCGCCGACCTGCTTGACCGGCTGGAATGGAGCCTGGCACCCGGTTACGGCAGCCCGCGCCGGTCCGTATTCACCGGCAGCGCCCTCGGCATCGGCTGGAAGCCGGACGGACCGCCCTACCCGTCCGCCAGCCCGCCGCGCGGCCGGGACATCGCCGTGGCGATCGGCAACAGCACCGCCGAGGCGGCCGCCGTCCTGCAGGAGACAGCCGGCGGCACGGGCGCCCTGACCGCCGGCCAGGCCCGGCTGTACAGCGCCTTCACGCTCGGCGTGCTGGATGACTACGATCGCTCGGACGGCGACCTGGTGATCCCGCTCGCGGCCCACGACTCCGGATTCGGCCCGGTCCCCGGCGGCTACAACTGGCGCCTGGTGGATCACGGCGACGACGAAGCCCGCGCTGCCCGGTCCGCCGGCCGAGCGCGCACGCGAACTCGTGCTCGCCGCAGACGTGCTCGCCGGACTCAACCGCAAGCAGCGCGAACTAGATGCCCTCGAACGGGACCTGGCCGCCGCCCAGCAGCGCCTCTACGTGCTGTGGGCGCTGAACCAGGACAAGGACCCGCCCCCGCCCGACTCTTTCAGGCGGCAGATCGGGACCGAACTCGACCCGGAAATCGCCAGCGGAGCGGCCGGGATAGCCGCCCGGCTCGCCGCCGAGGTGGCCGCCAGGCGCGGCGAAACCGGAGACGAGCACGAGGACGCGGTCCCCTGGGCCACCATCGAAGCGGACCTGGCCGCCCGCGCCCGCGGCTACGCCGCCCGGCACGGACTGCGCTCGGCCCTGGAGCTGCAGCGAGTCCCTGACGAGCCGTTCGAGCAGCACGCCGACCCGGTGCTGATGCTGGCAGGCGCCGGCCTCCAACGCGCCGCTGACCCGAGGCTCCGCCCTGCCCTGCCGGGTGCAGGAGCGCCTGGTCACTGCTATCGGCTCGATCACCGCAAGCACGGTGGCCGGTGACGTCGCCCAGGTGAACACCACCGGCCTGCCCGGCCCGATGAGCGCCCTGGTCACCGAGTTCTGCATCATCGACCAGGCCAGCAAGACCGGCACCCCGCTCAGCGGCGCCACCGGCATGCTGCCCGAGTACGGCACCGCACCCTGGGAACAGCCCTGGCAGCCCCTCTACCTCCTCTGGCGAGCCGAGTACACCGGCATCCCTTTCATCCAAAATGGTGCCGCGCGCTGGTCCTTCGACGGCAGCCGTTACCGCTGGCGGGGCGAAGGCCGCGACGAACTGAGGCCAGCCGTGACGGTCAGCGGCCGGCAGATCCTGACCCCCACCAGCGGCTACGACCAGGAAGGCAAGCTGGACAACTACGTCAGCGGCCGCGCTGACCTGTCCGAGCTCATGCTGAGCGGCCTGCGCGAGGAACTCCGCGACCTCGATCAGCTCTCGCAGCGCCTGGACGGCCTGTCCGCCTCCGTCGGCCAGCGCCTCACCCGCGTCAGCCGCGCCCCCGCCGGACAGCTCGGCGATCTGATTGGCACCGGAGCCGGACTGGTCCCCGACCCCGGGCCGCAGCCCGTGGACGAGTGGGACCGGTGGGAGCCATCGCGATTCCAGGAGCTGCGCTCGGGTCAGCTGGCGTTCACCAACATCTCGGTCGTGGACCGGTTCGGCCGCGCGGTGAATCTGTTCGAGAACGGGCAGCAGTTCGACTGGCTGATCAAGCCCGACTCGATGACCCCCGACGAGCCAGTCGGCGAGATCCAGCGCGACCGCTACGTCGAGCTTGGCCCGCGGCTGCTGCAGCCGGCCCGGCTGCGCTTTGACTTCCTGTCCGCCGGCAAGGACAGCACCGACCAGGACGTCCAGCTCACCCCCGGCACCAACCCGGTCGGTGCGTGGCTCGTGCACAACCGCCTTGACCGCTCGATCGCCTGCTACGACCCGGCCCGCCAGGCCCTGGGCGACCTGCGCGCCGTCCTGCCCCCCGATGGGGAGCGCATCGTCACCTGGACCGCCCTGCCTGGCTCACCAGTGCAGGAACTCCCCCAGCTCGCCGACATCTCGCCGCACGCCTGCGAGTTCCTTACTGCGATCGTCGATGGCGGCCCGGCCGTCCTGGCCGCGCTGCGCGCCCAGATCGACGCCACCCTGACCGCGATCGACCCGGGCGGCCCCGAGGACCAGAGCCTGGCCTTCCTCATCGGCCGCCCGCTCGTCCTGGTCCGTGCCCGCCTGGATCTGGAACTCTGCGGGCCGGTCCGCACCGACGTTAGCTGGCAGAACGTCCTTGGCAGCCCGCCCGCGCCGCAGATGCCCGGCTACCAGTGGAACGTCCGCCTCGGCGAGGCCCGGCAGCTCGACGACGGCCTCATCGGCTACGTGCTCGGCGACGACTACGCCCACCTCGAGACCGTCCTCGCCCCGGTCGACCCCGGCCACGGCGGCTACCTGCGCGCCATCGGCTCCGGCGACCGCCTCAAGCTGGCCTTCGAAGGCACCAGCACCGCGACGGTCACCCTGCTGATGGACCCGCGCGCGGCCGTGCACGCCGTCACCGACGTTCTGCCGTCCAGCACGGTCTACGTGCCGCAGCAGTACACCGACCCCGCCCTCGCCGCCATGACGGTGAACTTCCGCACCGGCCCGCTGCTGATCGCCACGACCGAGGACGGCGCGGCCACCCTGCCCCAGCCGGCCACCGCCACCGGAACCTGGTCCTGGACCGAGCCTGAAGGTGACGGCTGGAACCGGCTACCAGTCACCCCGCCCGACCCGGCCTCGCTCCCCGTCGGCCGGGACCCCCAGATCCGGTCTGGCTACCTGGTACTGGAAGACGCCGCGCAGCACAGCCGCCATACGCCGAGCAGCAACGAGCAAGGAGCCCGCTGATGGCCATCGTCCCGCAGTACTCGGCCACCCCCGCCGGCGACGGATCCACGCCGCGAGCGCTGTATTTCGCCCTGACCACCAGCCCGGAAACGGTCCACGTATCGCCGTCCGTCACGGACCCCGAGCTGGCCGACTTCATCTTCGTCGGCACCCGCCGCGGCTACCCGATCCACTGCGACAAGATCACCCTCACGGTGCGCACCGGCACCGGCTCCCACCAGTTGGCCCTGGACCTTGAGGGCATCGACCCGCTTAACAGCCTGGACTGGACCCCCGAAGTCCGAGGGCAGACGATCACCTTCACCCCTGCTACCGAGGACTACGCGGAGATCGTGCCCGATAAGGGCGTCACCATCCAGCTGATGAAGGTGCGGATCAACGCCGAGATCGGCAGCTCAGCGCTGGACGTAGAAGTCCGCTTCCGCGACGCCGACAGCACCGACCCCAATGCCTGGGATACCGACAAAACGACCTTCGATATCGGCAAGTTCCCCGCCGACTTCTACGTCCGCAACTTCATCCCCGACAAGCTGAGCATCGACAGCGGCGAGGGGGTCAGCCTCTCCTGGGAAGTCGGCGGCGCCACCTCACTGCGCCTGCTGTACGAGGCCGCCGAGATCAACGTTCTCAACTATGTCAAATGGCCGCCGCGCGATGAGAAGATCGAACTCCGCAATACCACCGTGTTTTACTTGCGGGCCGGGATCCAGGCTGGCACGAGTTTCATCGAGCGAATCCTCAGCGCGACGGTCACCGTCATCCGCCCCGAACTCGAACTCGGCAGCCTCATAGTCTACGGCGACACGGTCCTCAAGGGCGACATCCTCGTCACCCCCGGCAATACCCTCATGGCCGACACTCTCGCCGCCGCCACAACCCACCAGATGGTTCTAGGAATGTCCGCGACAGTGGGCAGCCGGGTAAACGGGGGGCGGTATGGCGGATACGTTAATCAAAGCTTCGACACCTCCGGCTGGCCTGACACCGGTGCGACTCTCATGGTGATCCGGCGGTTTTATGAACCAAAGCTCTACCTGACCGTTGACGCCTCCGGACAGCTGACCGCACGGAATGGCACGGTTGGCCTCAACCAACTCTTCTCTGTCAGTGTCAACGAAGACGGGTCGAGGTGGATATTCAACCTTTGGGGTTTGCGGTTCCGCGCCCTGTCCATGACCGCCGACGGTGTCCTGACCTTGGAAGAGCGAGATGAGGAGAGCATCGACCAGAAATTCAATATCGTCACCCAGGGAGACGGCTCCAAGGGAATCCGCGAGTGGCGCACCCGCTTCGCGCACCAGATTATGACACCCGGCCTCAACGTCAACGGAAAAGTCGCCGCAACCGCCTTTGATGTCAGATCGGCGGCTACCGAGACGTAAGCGATAGTGCCGCCGGGCGGCCGTCGGCCAGATTGAGTCCATGCCGTCAGCCTGCTGGCGAGGGGCCGGACGCCTCGACCGCCTGCGGGACGGGTGGCAGACGAGCCTGCGGGCGGTAGACGTCATGCCGCATCTAGCCGGGCGCTTTATTTCATCATGGAAAATAGGCGGCAGCTGATGCTGGCGGCCACGTCGGACACCGTTATCGAGTCCGCGAATACGCGGCGATAACGCGGTGAATTCCCGGCCGCCTAGCGTTCCGGACGTGAGCACCAAGATCCCGCCGGAACGGGCGGCGCCCGGAGATGACCGGCGACTGATGAACCTCAAGGAGTCCTCATGGAGTTCAGCCTCTTCTACTTCGCCAACGACAGCTCCGAGGCCGACGATGGCGGTCGCTACCAGCTGCTGATCGAGGGCGCGCGCTTCGCGGACGCCAACGGCTTCGTCGCGGTATGGACCCCGGAGCGCCACTTCCACCCGTTCGGCGGCCTCTACCCGAACCCCGCAGTGACCGGTGCCGCAGTGGCCGCGGTCACCAGCCGGGTGGCGATCCGGGCCGGGAGCGTGGTGGCCCCGCTGCACCACCCGGTGCGGATCGCCGAGGACTGGTCGGTCGTCGACAACCTCTCCGGCGGACGGGTGGGCATCTCCTTCGCCTCCGGCTGGCACCCGACAGACTTCGCGCTGTGCCCGGGCGCGCACGCGGACCGCCGCGAGCTGCTGACCGAGACGCTCAAGTCGGTGCGCCGGCTCTGGCGCGGCGAGGCGCTCGACGCCGTGGACGGCAAAGGCCAGCCGGTCAGGATCAAGGTCTACCCGCCGGCGGTGCAGGCCGAGCTGCCTTGCTGGATCACTAGCGCTGGGAGCATCGAGACCTTCCGCAAGGCCGGCGAGCTCGGCACCGGCCTGCTCACCCACCTGCTGGGCCAGGACATCGACGACCTGACCACCAAGATCGCCGCCTACCGGGAGGCCTACCGCCAGCACCACGGCGCCGACGGCTCCCGCGGGCACGTCGTGCTGATGCTGCACACCTTCATCGGCCCCGACACCGACAAGGTGCGCGAACTGGTGCGCGAACCGCTGTGCGCCTACCTCAAGACCTCGTTCCACCTGATCTCCAGCAGCGTCGCACCGCAGGGCGTCAAGTTCGACCCGGAGACCATGCAGGACTCTGACATCGCGTTCCTGGTCGAGCGCGGCTTCGAGCGCTTCTTCGAGACCCAGGGCATGTTCGGCACAGTCGAGCGCGGCGTGAAGGTGGCCAAGCACCTCGAGACGCTCGGCATCGATGAGATCGGCTGCCTGATCGACTTCGGCGTGCACCCAAAGACGGTGCTGGAGAACCTTGAGTACATCAACCAGGTCCGGATCCGCGCGCAGGGAACGGCCAAGCTAGAGCCCGGGCGGCGTGCTGCGGCGGGGATCGGGTGAGGTGCGCGATGGTGCCGCACTACGCCCCCAGTCGGCTCCTTGAGCGCTTCGAGGAAGTGCTCGGCGATCCGCGCGCCCCCGGCCAGGTCTTCTCGCTCGCCGAGTGCGTGGCGCTGGACGAGCGGGAAGAGTTCCCGACCGCCGTCTGCCGCGCGCTCGACGCGGCCGGCCTGCCGGAGTACTACGCGCTGGCCCGGTTCGGCGGCAAGCTGCGCTCCCTCGAAGAGCTCTTCCAGATCATCCGCCTGGTCGCGCGACGGGACCTGACCGTCGCGATCGCGCACCACAAGACCTTCCTGGGTGCCGTGAGCACCTGGGTGGCTGGCCGGCCGGAGCAGGCCCAGGCGCTCGCCACCGAAGTGTGCGACGGCCGGGTCGTGTCCTGGGCGCTGACCGAGGCGGCCCACGGCAGCGACCTGGTCGCCGGGGACGTCACGGCCGAGCCCACCGCCTCGGGCTACCGGCTCACCGGCGAGAAGTGGCTGATCAACAACGCCACCCGGGCTGACTTGCTCACCGTGCTGGCCGGCACTGACCGGCTCGGCGGGGCGCGCGGGCTGAGTTTGCTGCTGGTTGACAAGCGCACCCTGGCGGCCGGCTCCTACCGCTGCCTGCCCGCAGTGCGCACGCACGGAATCCGCGGCGCGGACATCAGCGGGATCGCCTTCTACGGTGCCGAGGTACCCGCCTCCGCCGTGATCGGCAAGCCGGGCGAGGGGCTCGAGATCGTGCTGAAGGGCTTTCAGCTCACCCGGACGCTCTGTGCCGCGCTCACCCTCGGCGCGATCGACCGCGGGCTGCGCACCGCCCTCGAGTTCGCCCTGCACCACCGCGTGTACGGCAACGGCCTGATCGACCTGCCGCAGAGCCGGCGGATGCTCACCGAGGCCTACGCCGACCTGCTGGTGTGCGAGGCGCTCGCGCTCTTCGCGACCCGCGCCGCGCAGGCGCTGCCCGGCGAGCTGAGCACCGCGTCCGCGACGGCGAAGTACCTCGTGCCGACGATCGGCGAGGAGACGCTCACCCGGCTCGGCCAGCTGCTCGGCGCCCGCGCGTTCCTGCGCGGCACCTTCGCGCACGGCGTGTATCAGAAGGTTGAGCGGGACCACCGGATCGTCGGGATCTTCGACGGCAGCACGGTCATCAACCTCAATGCCCTGATCAGTCAGTTCCCGTTCCTGGTCCGCGGCCAGCGCGACACGAGTGTCGACGCGGCCGGGCTGCGCCGGGCGGCAGACCTCGCCGCCGAGCTCCCCGAGCTCGACCCGGCACTGCTCCGGCTCGCACCGCGCGGCGGCGCGAGCGTCGTCAATGCCCTATCGGCCGCGGCCGGGCAGATCGCCGCGCTCGTGGCGGATGGTCGGCTGCCCGGCGAGGTGAGCGAACTGGTCGGCGAGGTGCTGGAGCACGCCAGGCAGGTGCATGCCGAGATGGAGCGGCACCACCCGTCCCCGGCGGCCACCGCAGCCGCGGCCTTCACCGTCGCGGAGCGGTACGCCGCCGTGTACGCGGCGGCTGCCTGCGTGCAGCTGTGGCTCGGCAACCAGGGCTCGGCGCCGGCGGAGTGTCCGGCCGCCGCGCTGTGGACCGACGCCCGCTGGCTGCGCGCCTGCCTCACCCGGCTGCTTGGCCGGCTGCGCCCAGCGGCCGCCGTCGATCGCGATGCCGTGCTCGACGAGCTTTACCCGGCGCTGCACGCGCAATACGTCGAGAGCCTGCTTCTCCCTGATCGAGTGCCGCGTCGCCGAGGAGTCCGCATGACCACTGGTATCCAGGCCACGGTCCAGGCCGGCAGCCCGGTGGACACCTCCGCGCTCGAGGCGCTGCTGGGACACCCGGAGGACCCGGCCAACCCGGTCGGGAACCGGGCCGTCCTCGAGGCCGACGAGCAGGGCGTCCCGCTGCCGGGCGGCGAGCGGATGCTCGACGGCTACTGCTTCAACGCCGAGTTCGTCCCGCTTCGGCTCGGCGGCCGGCTCACCCAGATCGACCGGCTCGCGCAGCAGGCCAGGTCGCTGGCCCGGCGCGACTGCACGATGGGCCTGGCCTACGGCTTCACCAACTACATCGCGGGCGCGCCGATCTGGACCGATGGCACTGGCGAGCAGCAGCGCTGGGCGGCCGACACGCTCCTGTCCGGCCGGCGCATCGCGGCCGGCTACACCGAACTGCCGCACGGCAACGACTTCACCCGCAACGAACTGCGCGCCCGCCGGGTCGGCGACCACTACCTGGTCTCCGGTCGCAAGGAGCTGATTAACAACGTCTCCCGGGCCGACGGCCTGCTGCTATTCGCCCGCACCGACGACGCGCCGGGCAGCCGCAGCCACACGCATCTGCTGATCGACCTCGCGCACGCCCCGCAGGGCCGCTTGCGCCAGCTGCCGCTCTTCCCGACCGTGGGCGTGCGCGGCTGCCTGCTCGGCGGGATCGAGTTCGACGAGTTCCCGGTGCCCGCCGACGCCGTCGTCGGCACGGTCGGCGGCGCGATGGAGGTGGTGCTGCGGGCCTTCCAGACCACGCGCGGCATGATCCCTGGCATCGCCGTCGGGCTCCTCGACAGCCAGTTGCGCACGGTGGCGTCGTTCGCCGCCGACCGCCGGCTCTACGGACGGCGGGTGCTCGACCTGCCGTCCGCCCGCGCGTCGATCGCGGCCGCCTTCACCGATCTGCTGATCGGCGACTCGCTCGCCACCGTCGCGGTCCGCGCGCTGCACGTGCTACCGCGGGAGACGAGCGTGCACACCGCCGCGTCGAAGTACCTGGTGCCGAAGCTGCTGCGCGAGGCCGACCACCGGCTCTCGGTGGTCCTCGGCGCGCGCTCGTACCTGCGCGAGGGTCCGCAGGCGCTGTTCCAGAAGAACTCCAGGGACCTGCAGCTGCTCACCTTCGGGCACGCCAACGCCACGTCCTGCCAGGCGATGCTGGTCCCGCAGCTGCCCAGGCTGGCGCAGCGCGGCTGGCTCGCCCCGAACGCCGCCCCGGCCCCGGCGGAGCTGTTCCGGTTCACCGGGGTACTGCCCGCGCTCGACTACCACCTGCTGGAGCTGAGCTCCCGCGGCGTGGACAGCCTCAGCCCGGTGCTGGCCGGCGGCGCCTCCGACCCGCGGTTGCACGCCCTGACCGGCCTGTTCGTCGACGAGCTGCGCGAACTGCGCACCCGGGTCGGCGAGCTGGGCCCCGCAGACCGGACGGTCGTCGCGTCCCGGCGCGGTTTCCTGCTCGCCGACCGCTACGCCGTGGTCCTGGCCGCCGCCTGCTGCCTGGGCATCTGGCAGCAGGCGAGCGCAGCCGCGGGCGCCGATCCGTTCCTCGCCGATCCGTCCTGGGCGCTGGCCGCCCTGCACCGGCTCGCCGCACGCCTCGGGCGCACCGGGGAACCAGACGACCCCGAGCTCACCGAGCTCCTGCTCGCCGAGGTACAGCGCAGGATCGCGGCGGACCGCAGTCTCGACCTGGCCGACCGGAGGCTCTACGGCGCGGGGAACGACAGGGGGTTGTCATGACCGCGCAGACGCATCGGCCGCTTTCCGCCGGCCAGGAGTCGATGTGGCTGCTGCACCGGCTTTCCCCGGACAGTCCGGCCTACTCGATCCTCACTGGCGTCCGGGTGCTCGGACCCCTCCATGATCAGCTGCTCGACCAGACCGTGCGGACCGTGGCGGAGCGCCATCCCGTGCTGCGTTCCCGCTACTTCGAGCGCGACGGGCGCCTGGGCCGCGCGGACCTGGGACCGGACGCCGTCCGGCTCCGCGTCCGCGAGATCGGCCCGCTGCCGGAGGACCAGCTGCGCGAGGCCGTGCTCGAGGAGTACCGGCGTCCGTTCGCGCTCGAGGCGCAGGCGCCGCTGCGGGTCACGCTGCTGCGGACCGCGCCGACCGATGCCGTGCTGGTGCTGGTGATCCAGCACGTGGCCGGCGACGCCAGCTCGCAGTGGCTGGTGCTGCGCGAACTGCTGGACGTCTACAGCAGCCTGATTCAGACCGGGGAACCGGAACCCGAGCCGCGACGGGTGAGTTTCGATGAGCACGTGGCCGCCGAGCGGGCGCTGCTCGAATCAGAGCGCGGCACACGAATGGCCCGCTACTGGCAGGAGCTGCGCGCCGGCGCCGCCCCCGCCGAGCTGCCCGCGGATCGGCCTAGGCCGGCGGTGCAGTCGCTGCGCGGCGCGGCCGTCATCGTGCCGCTCCCTGACGGTACCGGAGCCCGGGTCAAGGCCGCCGCCGGCGAGCACGGCGTGACCCCGTTCGCCGTCCTGCTCGGCGTGTTCCAGGTCATGGCCCACCGCTATGGCGGGTACGGCGATGCGCTGATCGGCTGCGCCGCCAGCATCCGCACCCCCAGGACCGCGCAGACCATCGGCTACCTCGTCAACCCCGTGCTGCTGCGCTCCTCGGTCTCGCGCCGCACCACCTTCCGCGAGACGGTGCTGGCGGCGCACGCCCAGGTACTCAGGGGCCTGGCGAACGCGGCCTATCCCACCGTGCTGCTCACCCGGGACCAGCGCGAGCCGGCCCGCGGGCCGCTGGCGCACCTCGCGTTCACCCTGATCGTCACTGATCGGCTCAAGCCCCGGCTGCCCTACCCGGCACCCGGCCGGCTGGTCGGACCGGAGGCCGAGTACCGCGGGCTGCGCCTGGCCCTGCTCGACCTCCCGCACATGGAGGGCCAGTTCGACCTCAACGCCGAGGTCAGGCTGAGCGGGGACGCCCTCGCGGCGGTCTTCCGCTACGACACCGACCTGTTCGACCCGGCGACCGCCGAGCGGATCGCCGCGAGCTACGCGCGGCTGCTCGCCGCGGCGCTCGACGACCCCGGCCTGACCGCCGCCAAGGCCCCGCTCCTGGACCCGGCCGAGCTGCTCGCCGTGCTCGGCATGGGTGGCGGAAACGGGACCTGAACCGCCCGATGCGCACGCAAGCGTATGGGGCCGGTATAGCCCGCACGAGAACCATGGAAATGCCCGTGTACCCGACCCTTTCGCCGAGGAGAACCCCGAAATGAGCGACACCCAGGCAGACGACCGCGACTATCTCGTGGTCCGCAACGACGAAGAGCAGTACTCGATCTGGTGGGTCGAGCGCGTCCTGCCCGCCGGCTGGTACGCCGAGGGCACCGAGGGCACCAAGGACGAGTGCCTCGCCCGCATCGCCGTGCTGTGGACCGACATGCGCCCGCTGAGCCTGCGCCGCCGGATGGAGGCGGCCGCCTCGGCGGCGTGATCCGATCGCAGGCCTGCCCGCGCGATCCCCGCGCATCCCGACCGAAGTCACCGCTCACCAGAGGACTACGGAGAAATGACTACACAGCTGCGGCCGGGCGCCCCGGCCCATGACCTGATCCAGACTCTGGCCGGGCTGATCGGCCGGCAGGCCGCGCTGACGCCGCAGGCGACAGCGCTCCGATGCACCGACCGTTCGTGGAGCTATGCCGAACTCGACGCACGGGCCAACCGGCTCGCCCACCACCTGATCGGGCTCGGAATCGAGTCAGAGACGCTGGTCGGAGTGCAGCTTGAGCGCGGCGCCGACCTGGTGGCCGCGCTGCTCGCGGTCTGGCGCACGGGCGCCGGCTACGTCCCGCTCGACCCCGGGCACCCGCGCGAGCGCAACGCCTGGATCCTCGCCGACACCGGCACTCCGCTGGTGCTCACCGACGCCGCCCTGGCCGGCCGGGCCGCTCGATCCCGACCGTGCTGGTCGACGAGGTCCGGCTCGACGGGTACCCGGACACCGCGCCGCAGGCCACCCCCGACCCGGAGCACCCCGCCTACGCGATCTACACCTCCGGCTCCACCGGCCGTCCCAAGGGCGTGCTGATCAGCCATCAGGGCATCGCCAACCGGGTGCTCTGGACGGTACGCAGGCACGGGCTCGGCGCGCAGGACGCGGTCCTGCAGAAGACCACGATCGGCTTTGACGCCGCCGGCTGGGAGCTGTTCGCCCCGCTGGTGAGCGGCGGCACCGTGGTGCCGGCCTCGGCCGGCGCCGAGCGCGACCCGGCCGAGCTCGTGCGCGTCGCCGCCGAGCAGCAGGTCACCGTGCTTCAGGTCGTCCCCTCGGTGCTGCGGCTGCTCGTCGAGGAGCCCGGCTGGTCCGAACTCGGCTCGCTGCGGCTGCTCTTCTCGGCCGGCGAGCCTCTGCACGCGGAACTGTGCCGACGTGCCATCGACCGGCTCGGCCGCGCGGACGTGGAGATCTGGAACACCTACGGGCCCACCGAGTGCTCGATCGACGTCACCGCGCAGCCGTACGACCCAGGCCAGGCCGTCGGCCCGGTGCCGATCGGCCACCCGATCGACGGATTGCGGGTGCTGGTCCTGGACGAGGAGGGCGGCCCGGCCCCGATCGGCGTGCCAGGAGAGCTGTACGCCGGCGGCGTCGGGGTGGCCCGCGGCTACCTCGGCCGCCCGGACCTGACCGCCGAGCGCTTCGTGCCCGACCCCTACGGCGCGCCCGGCGCCCGGCTCTACCGGACCGGCGACCTGGTCCGCTGGCGCGCCGACTCCGCCTTGGAGTACCGCGGCCGGATCGACCACCAGGTCAAGGTCAACGGTGTCCGGATCGAGCCGGGCGAGGTCGAGGCCGCCCTGGTCGCGCACCCCGAGGTGACCGGCGCGGCGGTCGGCGCTGCCGGCACCCCGGAGGGCGGCCGGCTGCTCGTCGCGCACCTCGCCACCCGCACCGGGCAGACCCCGGCGGGCTTGCGCGAGTTCCTGCGCGCCCGGATCCCGGAGGCGCTGGTGCCCTCCGTCTTCGTGCCGCTCGAGGCGCTCCCGCTCACCGCGAGCGGCAAGACCGACCGTGCGGCGCTGCCCGCTCCTGACCTGTCCGCCACCGCCGGGCGGCCCGGCTACCTCGCCCCGAGCACCGCCGCGGAGCACACCGTCGCCCGGATCTGGACCGAGCTGCTGGGCGCCGAGCGGGTCGGCGTGCACGACGATTTCTTCCAGCTCGGCGGCACCTCGCTGATGCTCACCCGGCTCGCCGCCAGGCTGCGCGCCGTCTCCGGCGGCGAGGTCCAGCTGCGCGGGCTGTTCGGTGCGCCCACGCTCAAGGCGCAGGCCCAGCTGCTGTCCACCGCCCCGGCCGACGGCCCGGTCGGGCCGGTCCCCCGCGACGGCGATCTCCCGCTCTCCTTCGGGCAGGAACGGCTGCGCTTCCTGGTCCGGATGAACCCCGGCGGAACTGAGTGGGTCTCGCCCTTGTTCCTCAAGCTGCCCGCGGCCGCGGCCGCAGGCACCGTCCGGCTGGCCCTCGACGCCCTTGAGGCGCGGCACGAGACACTGCGCACCCGCTACCCGCAGGACGCCTCAGGCCAGCTGATCGACGCGCCCGGCACCGTCGAGCTGCGCGAGACCGGCGCCGACCGGGAAAGCCTCGGCGCCGTCGTCGCCGGACAGCTCGCGCTCGGCTTCGACCTGGCCGACGGCCCGGTCTGGCGTGCCCTGCTGATCCGCGTCGCGGGACAGGATCCGGTGCTGCTGGTGACGATCCACCACATCGCCTGCGACGGCTGGTCATCGGCCATCCTCCAGCGCGAGTTCGCGGCCTGCTACGCGGCGTTCGCCCGCGGCGAGCGGCCCGAACTGCCCGTGAGAGCGCTTGACTACGCCGACTACGCCGCCTGGCAGCGCAGCCGGTTCACCGACGAGGCCCTCGCCGAGGATCTGGGTTTCTGGACCGGGAAGCTCGCCGACCTGGTCCCGCTGCCGCTGCCCACCGACCACGCCAGGCCCGCCCAGCGCGACCACCGCGGCGGCGTGGTCACCTTCGCCGTCGCGCCCGAGACCGGGCGGGCGATCGGCGAGCTCGGCCGGCGGCAGGGCGCCACCCCGTTCATGACCCTGCTGACCGCGTACGCCGTGCTACTCGCCCGGCACAGCGGCACCTGGGACGTGACCGTCGGCACCCCGGTCGCCGGGCGCGTGCGGCCGGAGGACGAGAACCTGGTCGGCTTCTTCCTCAACTCCCTCCCGCTGCGCTGCCGGCTGTCCGGCGAGCTCAGCTTCGAGCAGGCGCTCGGGCGGGTCCGGCGCACCTGCCTGGAGTCCTTCGGGCACCAGAGCCTGCCCTTCGAGCGGCTGGTCGAGCAGGTCCAGGGCGACCGGGATCTGTCCCGCACCCCGATCTACCAGGTTGCGTTCGACCTGCACGACGAGAGGCTTACCGCGGGTGGCGCCGACGTCGACGACCTCGACACGTTCCGCCAGGCCTGGCAGGTCGCGCACACCGACCTGACGCTCTACTTCCGCGGCCGCGATGACGGCGCGTTCACCGGCGTCCTCGAGTACGCATCCTCGCTGTTCACCGAATCGACCGTGACCGGTCTCGCGGGCCGCCTGGTCGCGATACTCGAGGCCGCCGCGCTCGACGCCGGCGTCCGGCTCGACGAGATCGAGCTGCTCTCGCCCAGGGAGCGCCAGCGCGAACTGGTCGAGTGGAACACCATCGAGCCCGAGTGCCCGGCCGGCACCGTCCTCGAACTGATCGAGGCTCAGGCGAAGGCCAAGCCGGACGCGGTCGCGATCCGCTACCTCGGCACCATCCTGGACTTCGCCGCGCTCGACCGCCGCGCCAACCAGTTCGGCCACGCGCTGCGCGCGCGCGGCATCGGCCCGGAGGACATCGTCGGCGTCCTGCTCGACCGCGGGCCAGAGTTGCTCCCGGCCTACCTCGGCGCCTGGAAGGCCGGCGCCGCCTACCTCCCGCTCGACTCGGCCAGCCCGCCGGCCCGCACCGCCTCCGTGCTCACCGAGGCCAAGGCTGCCGTCCTGGTCACCACCGCAGCGCACGCGCGGACGATGGCGGGCTCCTACCACGGCGAGGTCCTCATCGTCGATGGCGCGGACGCCGCGATCGACGCCGCGCCGCACACCCGCCCGGAGCGCCGGGACGACCCGCGCGCCACCGCGTACACCATCTTCACCTCCGGCTCCACCGGCCGCCCCAAGGGCGTGCAGATCGAGCACCGCGGACTGGCCAACCACATCTCCTGGGCCGCCCGCGAACTGGCCGGGCGCGGCACCGGCGGTGCTCGCCCTGTTCTCCTCCACCGCCTTCGATCTCGTCGTCCCCAACCTCTACGCGGCGCTCGTCGCTGGCCAGCCGGTGCATCTGCTCGAGGCCGGCATCGACCTGTCCCGGCTCGGCCGGGCGCTGGCCGCCGGTGCGCCCTACAGCTTCCTCAAACTGACGCCGGGGCACCTGGAGATCATCGAGCAGCAGCTCGACGACGCCCAGGCCGCCGGACTGGCCGAACTGATCGTGGTGGCCGGCGAGGCCTTCCCCGGCGAGCAGGCCGAGCGCTGGCACGCCCTGCTCGGCGACGGCCGCATGATCAACGAGTACGGGCCCACCGAGTGCTCGGTCGGCGCCTGCACGCACCCCGTCGGGCCCGGGCGCCAGCTCGCCGTCGTCCCGATCGGGCTCCCGCTGCCCGGCATCACCATGTACGTGCTCGACCCCGGCCTGCGCCCGGTTCCGGTCGGCGTGCCAGGAGAGCTGTACGTCGGCGGCGCAGGGGTGGCCCGCGGCTACCTTGGCCGCCCGGACCTGACCGCCGAGCGCTTCGTGCCCGACCCCTACGGCGAGCCCGGCGCCCGGCTCTACCGGACCGGCGACCTGGCGCGCCGGCTCACCGGCGGCCCGGTCGACTTCCTCGGCCGGCTCGACCACCAGATCAAGATCCGCGGCTACCGGGTCGAGCCCGGCGAGATCGAGGCCGTGCTCGCCGAGCACCAGGACGTGCGGCAGGTCGCCGTGATCGCACACGGCGGCGCGGCCGGGATGCAGGTGCGGCTCACCGCCTACGTGGTGGCCGCCGACGGCCGGCAGGTCGACGCCGGCGCGCTGGCCGAGTACTGCGCGCGGCAGCTGCCCGCCTACATGGTCCCGGCTGCCTTCGTCGCACTGGACGCGCTCCCGCTCAACGCCAACGGCAAGCTCGACCGCGCCGCCCTGCCCGACCCCGGAGAGCCCGATGAGCCGGCGGAGCGTGCCGGGCCGCGCGGCATCGTCAGCGAGCGCATCGCCGCGATCTGGACCGAGACGCTCGGCACCGAGCCCGACATGAACGACGACTTCTTCCACCACGGCGGCAACTCGATCCTCGGCATCCGGCTGATCTCCCAGATCCAGGCCGAGTTCGACGTGGACCTGCCGCTGCGCGCCCTGTTCGAAGGCCCCACCGTGACCCGGCTCGGGCAGGCGGTGGAGGACCTGATCAGGGCCGAGATCGACAACCTTTCCGACTCCGAGGTTTTCGTGGACTCGTTGATGCTGAAGGAGCACGACGCATGACCCTCCGTAACGCCCAGAAGACGGTGGACGCCGACCAGGTACGTGCCGAGCTGCTGCGCCGCCGCCTGGCCGGCGGGCACGGCCGGCACCGCGCGGGGATTAGCCGCGCCGATCGCGGGAAGCCGCTGGCGCTGTCCGCCGGGCAGGAGCAGATGTGGTTCCTCAGCCGCCTTGAGCCGGACAGCCACGAGTACCTCGTGCCGCTGGTACTGGAGCTGACCGGCCCGCTCGACGCCACGGCCCTCACCCGCGCCGTCGACGGCGTCGTCGCCCGGCACGAGATCCTGCGCACCCGCTACGCCTTCTCCGGCCCCGACCCGGAACAACTGGTCGATCCGGCCGGTCCGGTGCCGTGCACGGTCACCAACCTTGGCCCGGTCGACGAGGAGCTGCGCCCGGCGCAGACACTCCGGCTGGTCGAGCAGGAAGCCCGCACGCCGATCGACATCGCCGAGCAGTGGCCGCTGCGGATCCACCTGATCCGGCTCACCGACGAGCACCACGTGCTCGCCGCCGTCTTCCACCACATCTCCTGCGACGCCTGGTCCATGCGGGTATTCGCCCAGGAAATCAGTGCCCTGTACCGCGCGGAGACCACCGGGGAGCCGTCCGGCCTGGCCGAGCCCGAGGTCCAGTACGCCGACTACGCGGCCTGGCTGCGCGAGCGCATCAGCGGCTCCGCCCTCGACGTCCACCTCGATTACTGGCGCGACCGGCTCGCCGGCCTCGCCCCGCTTGAACTGCCGACCGACCGCCAGCGTCCCGCCGTGCGCAGCTGGGAGGGCGCCGCGGTGCCGTTCCGGTTGCCCGCCGGGCTCACCGTGGCGGTGCGCGACCTGGCCCTGCGCGGTGACACCACCGTCTTCACTGTGATGCTCGCCGCCTTCCAGGCGTTGCTGTCCAAGTATTCCGGCGGCACCGACATCGTGATCGGCACCGTCGCCTCCGGCCGCGTCCGCCCCGGGCTCCAGCGGTTGATCGGCTACGGCATCAACAGCCTGGTCCTGCGCGGCTGCTGGGACGCCGACCCCGCCTTCGCCCGCCTGCTCGAGCAGGCCAGGCTGACCGTCGTCGACGCCTACGACCACCAGGAGATGCCCTTCAGCCGTCTGGTCGATGAGCTTCAGCCTGAGCGCGACCTGTCCCGCACCCCGCTGTTCCAGGTCGCGTTCACCATGCACGAGTCGCGCACCTCCGCCTACAGCCTGCCGGGCGTCGAGGTGAAGCCCTTCGAGGCGACCAGCCGGATCGCCCGCTTCGACCTGACCCTTCAGGTCGAGGAGGGCGAGGACGGCTCGCTGGCGGGCCACCTCGAGTACGTCACCGCCCTGTTCGACGAGGCGACCGTCGAGCGGATGGCCCGTCACCTCGTGCGCCTGCTTGAGGTGGTCAGCGCGCGGCCGGAGACCCGGCTGTCCGCGATTGAGGTGCTAGAGGAGTCCGAGCTCGCGTTCCTCACCGGCCCGCCCGGCGGCCCGGCCGTGGGCACCGACCCGCGCCTGGTCCACGAGGTCTTCGAGCAGCAGGCCGCCGCTTTCCCGCAGCACGTGGCCGTCGTCGCCGCCGGCGTCGAGCTGACCTACGCCGAGCTCAACGAGCGTGCCAACCGCATCGCGCACTTGCTGCGGGAACTCGGCGTGGATCGCGATGACCTGGTCGGCGTCTGCCTGGAACGCGGCGCCGAGCTCATGCCGGTCCTGCTCGGCGTGCTCAAGGCGGGCGCCGGATACCTGCCACTCGACCCGGTCAACCCGGTCGACCGGCTCTCCTACATCGCCGCCGACGCCGGCGTGATGGTCGTGCTCACCGAGAGCCTGCACGCCGAGGCCGTCGCGGGCTTCTACGACGGCCCGACCGTGGTGCTCGACGCGGAGGCCGGACCGGACGGACGGCTCGCACTCCAATCGTCCGCCAACCCAGGCCTCGGCCGGCAGCGCCGACCAGCTCATCTACGTGATCTACACCTCGGGCTCCACCGGCAAGCCCAAGGGCGTGTGCCTGTCCCACCGCAGCGTGCTGCGACTGGATACCGCTGCCTACCGCCACTTCGAGTTCACCCACGAGGACGTCTGGACCCTGTTCCACTCCTACGCCTTCGACTTCTCCGTCTGGGAAATCTGGGGAGCCCTGCTGCACGGCGGCCGGCTCGTTGTGGTGCCCGCGGACGTCACCCACTCGCCGGATGAATTCCTCGATCTGCTCGTGGAGCAAGGCGTCACCGTGCTCAACCAGACGCCCTCCGCCTTCCGCTCCCTGGTCGCCGCGGCCGGAGACGGCGACGAGCGGATCGGCCGGCTCAGCCTGCGCGCCGTCGTGTTCGGCGGGGAGAAGCTGCCGGTCTCCGACCTCGCGGCCCTGGGTCGACCGGCTGGGCCTGGACCGCCCGGCGCTGATCAACATGTACGGCATCACCGAGACCGCCGTGCACACCACCTACCATCGCGTGGCGGAGGCCGACCTCGACCCTTCGGCCGGCAACCCGGTCGGCCACCCGCTCGACGACCTCCGGGTCCGCCTGCTCGACCAGTGGGGCTGGCCGGTGCCGATCGGCGTCATCGGCGAGATCTACGTCGCGGGACCCGGCGTCGCCCGCGGTTACCTCGGCCGCCCCGAACTGACGGCGCAGCGCTTCATCCCCGACCCCTACGGCCCGCCCGGAACCCGCCTGTACCGTAGCGGCGACCTCGCGCGCCGGCTCGCCGACGGCAGCCTGGAGTTCTTCGGCCGCGCCGACGCCCAGGTCAAGATCCGCGGCTACCGGATCGAGCTCGGCGAGATCGAGTCCGCCCTCGCCGCGCAGCCCGGGGTCAGCGACGCGGTCGTGCTCGTGCGCGACGACTCGATGGCCGTCGGCCCCGAACTGGTGGCCTACGTGGTGCCGCCCGGGATCGAGGACGGACCGGAGTTGCCGAGCGCTGACGAGCTGCGGGCCGAGCTCGGCCGCACTCTGCCTTCGTACATGGTGCCCGCCGCCTTCGTCGTCCTCGAGCGGTTTCCGCTCACCCCGAACGGCAAGCTTGACCGCCGCGCGCTGCCGGCCCCGGCGGCGACTCCCGCGGCTCAGGCAGAGCGTACGTCTCGTCGCGCACGGTCACCGAGCAGCAGATCGCCGAGGTGTGGGCGGACGTCCTGGGACTTGCGCAGGTCAGTATCGAAGACGGCTTCTTCGAGCTCGGCGGTGACTCGATCCGGGCCGTCGCGCTGGTCGGCTCGCTCAAACTGGCCGGCTTCGACGTGGCCGTGCGCGACGTCTTCGAGTACCGCACCGTGGCCCGGCTCGCCGAGCTGCTCACCGGCCGCACCGCCCCCGTCGTGATCCCCGCGCCGGTCCAGCCCTTTGAGCTGATATCGGAGGAGGACCGCGCCCTGCTCCCGGACGCCGTCGCCGACGCGTATCCGCTCTCCATGGTGCAGATCGGCATGCTCACCGAGATGGTCGCCGACGGCGGCGACAACCTGTACCACAACGTCACGTCCTTCCGGATCCGCGACGAGCACCCCTACCGGCACGAACTCATGGTGCAGGCGGCGGCGATCGTCACCGCCCGGCATGAGGTGCTGCGCACGTCCATCGACCTGGCCGCGTACTCGGTGCCGATGCAGCTGGTGCACGAGGTGGCGACCATGCCCGTCGGGAGCCAGGTCCTGCGCGATCTGGACGAGGCCGCCGTCGAGCGTGAACTCCGCGCTTACACCGCGCGGGAGCGGGCGCATGTCTTCGATCTCGCCGTGCCCGCGCTGGTGCGTCTTTACGCCCACGACACGGGCGACGCCGGCTGGTGGCTGTCCGTCACCGAATGCCACCCGATGCTTGAGGGCTGGAGCCAGCACTCGATGCTCATGGAGGTTCTCGACACCTACCTGCGGCTGCGGGACGGCGTCGGCGTACCCGAGTACACCGCTGTGGTCGGCGTCCGCTACGCCGACTTCATCGGGGCCGAGCTCGAGTCCCTGGCCGACGAGGCGGACCGGGGCTACTGGCAGGCGATCGTGGACGGCCACGCGCCGTTCGCCTTCCCGGCTGGCTGGGGCGACCCTGCCTGCGCCGATCCTGCCGTGGCCCCCGAGCGCTACCAGGTGCCGGTGCCGATCCAGCACCTCCAGACCCGCCTGCGGACCCTGGCCACCAAGGCGCACGCCTCGTTCAAGAGCGTGATGCTGGCCGCGCACCTGAAGGTGATGAGCCAGCTGACCAGCGACAGCGCGATCCACACCGGCCTGGTGTGCGACGCGCGCCCCGAGGCGGCGGGCGCCGACCGGGTCTACGGCATGTATCTCAACACGGTGCCGTTCGCGTTCGACGCCGCGGCCTCGAAGACGTGGCTGGACCTAGTGGGCCAGGTCTTCGCGCGCGAGGTCGAGCTGTGGCCGCACCGGCGTTTCCCGCTGCCGGAAATCCAGCGGCTGGCCGGCGGACGGCAACTGCTCGACGTGTACTTCAACTACCAGGATTTCCGCCAGGTCGACACCGAGCTCATCGACTACCTCTCCAGCATCGACGACAGCCCGACCGAGTTCCCGCTCACCGTCTCCAGCCGCTCCGGTCACGTCATCCTGACGGCGAGTTCGCGGCATGTGTCGCGGGTGAATGCGGGGCGGCTGGCGTCGATGTACCGGCTGGTGCTGGAGGCGATGGCGGCTGACGGGGGTGGTGATGCGCGGGGGCTGTACCTGCCTGAGGGCGAGTCGGCGCTGGTGGTGTCGGGGTGGAATGACTCCGCGACGGACGCGGCGGCGGTGCCGGTGCCGGAGTCGTTCGCGGCGCGGGTGGCTGCGGGCCGTGATGTGGTGGCGGTGTCGGGCGGGGGCGTGTCGCTGACGTACGGGGACCTTGATGAGTTCTCCGCCCGCCTGGCGCATGTGCTGAGGGCCCGGGGCGTGTCGGGGGGCGATGTGGTGGGCGTGTTCGCGGAGCGCTCGCCGTGGCTGGCGGGCGTGCTGCTGGGGGTGTGGAGGGCGGGGGCGGCGTACGTGCCGCTGGACCGCTCCCATCCGGTGGAGCGGCTGGCGGGGACGCTTTCGGACGCGGGGGCGCGGACGCTGGTCTCCTCGGGCCCGGCGGGCTGGTTCGGCGGGGACGTGGTCCAGGCCGGCTGGCCGAGGTCGGGTCGGCGCCGGCTGACGTGGCGTGGCCGGAGGCTGACGGCGACGCCGCGGCGTACGTGCTGTACACCTCGGGGTCGACGGGCCGGCCGAAGGGCGTGGTGGTCCCCCACGGCGCGCTGGGCAACCTGCTGGCGGGCATGCGGCGGGTGCTGGGCGGCGGCGGCGGGGAAGTGTGGCTGGCCTCGACGTCAGTGTCGTTCGACATCTCGGGCCTGGAGCTGTTCCTGCCGCTGGCAGACGGGCAGCGCCTGGTGATAGCCGGGGACGAGGAACGGGACGCGGCCTCGCTGCTGCGCCTGATCGGCGCGGCGGGGATCACCCACGTGCAGGCGACGCCGTCGGGCTGGAAGCTGCTGCTGGAGGCCGGGTTCTCCGGCGCCGGGGTGACGGCCCTGGCGGGCGGCGAGGCGCTGCCGGGCGAGCTCGCCGGGCGGCTGCGCTCGCGGGTGGCGCGGCTGGTGAACGTGTACGGCCCGACCGAGACGACGATCTGGTCCTCGGCCTGGGAGGTCCCGGCGGGCGCGGGCGCGGGCCGGTATCGCTGGGCTCCCCCATTGACAACACGCAGCTGTACATCGTCGACGGCTGGCTGCAGCCGGTCGCGGTGGGCGTGGCCGGCGAGCTGTGCATCGCCGGCGCGGGCGTGGCCCGGGGGTACCTGGGCCGGGCGGACCTGACGGCGGAGCGGTTCGCGCCGAACCCGTTCAGGCCGGGGGCGCGCCTGTACCGGACCGGGGACCTGGCGCGCCGCCTGCCCGGCGGCGGGATCGAGTTCCTCGGCCGCGGCGACCACCAGGTCAAGGTCCGCGGCTACCGGATCGAGCTCGGCGAGATCGAGACGGCGCTCAACGCGCACCCGGGAGTGCGCGACTCCGCGGTGATCGCCCGCGCCGGGGAGAACGGCGATCCCTGGCTCGCCGGGTACGTGATCGCCGCCGGCGCCCCGGTGGAGAGCGCGGACCTGCGCGCCTACCTGCGCGGCGTCCTGCCGGAGTACATGGTGCCCGGCGCGTTCGTCACGCTGGACGCCTGGCCCCTCAACGCCGCCGGGAAACTCGACCGCAAAGCCCTGCCCGCGCCCGCCGCCACGGCCGGCGCCGCCTACGTCGCCCCGTCCACCCCCGCCCAGGAACGCATCGCGGCCGCCTGGGCGCAAGCCCTCGGCACGGAACGCGTCAGCGTGCAGGACTCCTTCTTCGACCTCGGCGGCGACTCCATCCGCGCGATCGTGCTCGTGGGCGCCGTGCGCGCGGCCGGGTTCCAGGTCGCGGTCAAGGACGTGTTCGCCCACCGCACCGTCGCCGCCCTCGCCGCGTTCCTCACCGGCCAGGACCAGGCGGGGCAGGCCGTCGCCGACGAGGTATTCACCGCCCCGTTCGCACTGATCTCCGATGAGGACCGGGCGCTGCTGCCCGAGGGCACGGCCGACGCCTACCCGGTCTCCCAGGTCCAGCTCGGCATGCTCGTCGAAATGTCGCTCGGCGGCGAGGACCGGCCCACCTACCACAACGTCGACGCGTTCCGCGTCCGCGACCAGCAGCCCTTCGACGCCAGCGCCCTGCGCCGCGCCGCCACGGAACTCGTCGCCCGGCACGAGATCCTGCGCACCGGATTCCGCCCCGCCGGCGTACAGCGTCCCCCTCCAGCTCGTCCACGCCACCGCCGACATCCCCGTCACCATCACCGACCTGACCCATCTGTCCGAGGCAGAGCAGGACGCCGCGGTGCGGACCGGCCTCGAGCAGGCACGGGCTACGCCGTTCGACATGGCCTGCCCGCCGCTCATCCGGTTCAACGCCCACCTGCGCAGTGACACCGACTGGCAGCTCGTGTTCACCCACGCGCACGCCATCCTCGAAGGCTGGAGCTACCACTCGCTGATGGCCGAAGTCCTTGACCTGTACCAGCGGATCCGCGACGGCGGCGAGCTCGCGGCTTCGCTGGAGGGCGACGGAGCTCGGGCCGCGACCGCGACGAGCACCGCGCGCTACGCGGACTTCATCGCGGCCGAGCTCGAGTCCCTCGAGGACGCCGCGGACCAGGACTACTGGCGCTCCATCGTCGATGGCCACGCTGTATTCACCTTGCCGACCGGCTGGGGCGACGGACCAGGGGCCGACCTCCGCGGATACCGCGCGCTGGTAGTGGTCCACGACCTCGAGACCCGGCTGCGTGCGCTGGCGACGGAGACTCGCACCTCGCTCAAGAGCGTTCTGGCCGCCGCGCACTTCAAGGTGATGAGTCAGCTCACGCACGAGACCGCCTTCGTCAGCGGCCTGGTCTTCGACGCGCGCCCCGAGCTGGCGGGCGCCGAGCGGGTCTACGGCATGCACCTGAACACGGTGCCGTTCGGGTTCGACGCGGCGGCCTCGGGCACGTGGCGCGAGCTCGTCGCCCAGGTGTTCGCCGGCGAGATGGACCTGTGGCCGCACCGGCGCTTCCCGGTGCCGGCGATCCAGCGGCTGGCCGGCGGACGGCAACTGCTCGACGTGTACTTCAACTACCAGGACTTCAGTCAGGTCGACACCGAGGTCATCGACTTCGTGGGCGAGCTGGACGAGACCCCCACGGAGTTCCCCCTCACCGTGTCGACCCGAGGCGGCCATCTGGTTCTGGCCGCGAGTTCGCGGCATGTGTCGCGGGTGAATGCGGGGCGGCTGGCGTCGATGTACCGGCTGGTGCTGGAGGCGATGGCGGCTGACGGGGGTGGTGATGCGCGGGGGCTGTACCTGCCTGAGGGCGAGTCGGCGCTGGTGGTGTCGGGGTGGAATGACTCCGCGACGGACGCGGCGGCGGTGTCGGTGCCGGAGTCGTTCGCGGCGCGGGTGGCTGCGGGCCGTGATGTGGTGGCGGTGTCGGGCGGGGGCGTGTCGCTGACGTACGGGGACCTTGATGAGTTCTCCGCCCGCCTGGCGCATGTGCTGAGGGCCCGGGGCGTGTCGGGGGGCGATGTGGTGGGCGTGTTCGCGGAGCGCTCGCCGTGGCTGGCGGGCGTGCTGCTGGGGGTGTGGAGGGCGGGGGCGGCGTACGTGCCGCTGGACCGCTCCCATCCGGTCGAGCGGCTGGCGGGGACGCTTTCGGACGCGGGGGCGCGGATGCTGGTCTCCTCGGGCCCGGCGGGCTGGTTCGGCGGGGACGTGGTCCAGGCCGGCTCGGCCGAGGTCGGGTCGGCGCCGGCTGACGTGGCGTGGCCGGAGGCTGACGGCGACGCCGCGGCGTACGTGCTGTACACCTCGGGGTCGACGGGCCGGCCGAAGGGCGTGGTGGTCCCCCACGGCGCGCTGGGCAACCTGCTGGCGGGCATGCGGCGGGTGCTGGGCGGCGGCGGCGGGGAAGTGTGGCTGGCCTCGACGTCAGTGTCGTTCGACATCTCGGGCCTGGAGCTGTTCCTGCCGCTGGCAGACGGGCAGCGCCTGGTGATAGCCGGGGACGAGGAACGGGACGCGGCCTCGCTGCTGCGCCTGATCGGCGCGGCGGGGATCACCCACGTGCAGGCGACGCCGTCGGGCTGGAAGCTGCTGCTGGAGGCCGGGTTCTCCGGCGCCGGGGTGACGGCCCTGGCGGGCGGCGAGGCGCTGCCGGGCGAGCTCGCCGGGCGGCTGCGCTCGCGGGTGGCGCGGCTGGTGAACGTGTACGGCCCGACCGAGACGACGATCTGGTCCTCGGCCTGGGAGGTCCCGGCGGGCGCGGGCGCGGGCCCGGTATCGCTGGGCTCCCCCATTGACAACACGCAGCTGTACATCGTCGACGGCTGGCTGCAGCCGGTCGCGGTGGGCGTGGCCGGCGAGCTGTGCATCGCCGGCGCGGGCGTGGCCCGGGGGTACCTGGGCCGGGCGGACCTGACGGCGGAGCGGTTCGCGCCGAACCCGTTCAGGCCGGGGGCGCGCCTGTACCGGACCGGGGACCTGGCGCGCCGCCTGCCCGGCGGCGGGATCGAGTTCCTCGGCCGCGGCGACCACCAGGTCAAGGTCCGCGGCTACCGGATCGAGCTCGGCGAGATCGAGACGGCGCTCAACGCGCACCCGGGAGTGCGCGACTCCGCGGTGATCGCCCGCGCCGGGGAGAACGGCGATCCCTGGCTCGCCGGGTACGTGATCGCCGCCGGCGCCCCGGTGGAGAGCGCGGACCTGCGCGCCTACCTGCGCGGCGTCCTGCCGGAGTACATGGTGCCCGGCGCGTTCGTCACGCTGGACGCCTGGCCCCTCAACGCCGCCGGGAAGCTCGACCGCAAAGCCCTGCCCGCGCCCGCCGCCACGGCCGGCGCCGCCTACGTCGCCCCGGCCACCCCCGCCCAGGAACGCATCGCGGCCGCCTGGGCGCAAGCCCTCGGCACGGAACGCGTCAGCGTGCAGGACTCCTTCTTCGACCTCGGCGGCGACTCCATCCGCGCGATCACCCTCGTGGGCGCGCTCAAGGCCCTCGGTTACGACGTCACCGTCGGGACGATCTTCAAGTACAAGACAGTCGCTGAACTGGCGGAGTTCCTCGCCCCGGCATCCGAGCAGGAGGACAACGTGGTGGCTACGTCATCGACCGGCGTCACCCAGGCGCCCGACGCGGCCGAGGCCCTGGCCGGCGCGCTGCGTGCGGCAGGCTTCGACATCGCATCGACCGACGTGCTCCGGCAGGGGTCCGTGGCGGACCTGCTGGCCATGCTGAGCGCCGCGAATGGCGCGGGCAGCGAACCTGCCGCGGCTGCGACGGTCGCGCCCTTCGCGCTGATATCGCAGGAGGACCACGCCTTGCTGCCCGAGGCAGTGGTCGACGCGTACCCGCTCTCGCAGGTCCAGTCGGGCATGGTCGTCGAGGCTCTGCTGTCCGGCGGCGGGGACGACTACCACCGCGTCACGTGCTTCCGGGTCCGGGACGAGCGTCCCTTCGACGCGGAGGTGCTGCAGCGGGTCGTGCGGGCGGTCGTCGCCCGGCACGAGGCGCTGCGCACGTCCATCGACCTGGCCTCGTACTCGGTGCCGATGCAACTGGTCCACGCGACCGCCGAGATCCCGGTCGCCATGCGCGACTACCGTGCCCTGGCGGCGCAGGACCGGCAGCAGGCGGTGCGGGGCTACGTCGAGCGCGAGGAGAACAGCCGGTTCGATCTCGGCACTGCGCCTCTCCTCCGCGTGGCCGGGCTGATCGAGAGCGACGAGGCCTGGTGGCTCGGCCTGACGCACAGCCACATCATGCTCGAGGGCTGGAGCCACCACTCGCTGCTCATGGAGATCGTCGGGACGTACCGTGCCGTCGTCAGCGACGGTGCGAACGTGGACGACGGCTACGAGCAGCCCGCGGCGAGGTTCGCCGACTTCATCGCCGGGGAGCGGGAATCCCTCGAGGACGCCGCCGACCAGGAGTACTGGCAGGGCGTCGTATCCGGGTACGTGCCGGTCACCGTGCCGACCGGCTGGGGCGACGCCTGCGCACCGGAAGGGGAGGCGACCAAGGTTCAGCACCGCATCCCGGTCTCTTACAAGGACCTGGAGCCCAAGCTCCGCGGCCTCGCCACCGAGGCGCAGGCCTCGTTCAAGAGCGTGATGCTGGCCGCGCACCTGAAGGTGATGAGCCAGCTGACGCAGGAGCGGCGGATCACATTCGGCCTGGTCTTCGACGCGCGCCCCGAGCTGGCGGGCGCCGAGCGGGTCTACGGCATGCACCTGAACACGGTGCCGTTCGGGTTCGACGCGGCGGCCTCGGGTACGTGGCGCGAGCTCGTCGCCCAGGTGTTCGCCAGCGAGATGGACCTGTGGCCGCACCGGCGCTATCCGCTGCCGGCGATCCAGCGGCTGGCGCAGGGGCAGCCGGTGGTGGACGTGCTGTTCACCTACCAGAACTACCACCAGGTCGATACCGACGTCATCGACGTCGAGGCTGGGCTCGGCGACGCCGAATCCCAGTTCCCGCTGGCCGTCTCGACGATCGCCGGTCACGTCATCCTGACGGCGAGTTCGCGGCATGTGTCGCGGGTGAATGCGGGGCGGCTGGCGTCGATGTACCGGCTGGTGCTGGAGGCGATGGCGGCTGACGGGGGTGGTGATGCGCGGGGGCTGTACCTGCCTGAGGGCGAGTCGGCGCTGGTGGTGTCGGGGTGGAATGACTCCGCGACGGACGCGGCGGCGGTGCCGGTGCCGGAGTCGTTCGCGGCGCGGGTGGCTGCGGGCCGTGATGTGGTGGCGGTGTCGGGCGGGGGCGTGTCGCTGACGTACGGGGACCTTGATGAGTTCTCCGCCCGCCTGGCGCATGTGCTGAAGGCCCGGGGCGTGTCGGGGGGCGATGTGGTGGGCGTGTTCGCGGAGCGCTCGCCGTGGCTGGCGGGCGTGCTGCTGGGGGTGTGGAGGGCGGGGGCGGCGTACGTGCCGCTGGACCGCTCCCATCCGGTGGAGCGGCTGGCGGGGACGCTTTCGGACGCGGGGGCGCGGACGCTGGTCTCCTCGGCCCGGCGGGCTGGTTCGGCGGGGACGTGGTCCAGGCCGGCTCGGCCGAGGTCGGGTCGGCGCCGGCTGACGTGGCGTGGCCGGAGGCTGACGGCGACGCCGCGGCGTACGTGCTGTACACCTCGGGGTCGACGGGCCGGCCGAAGGGCGTGGTGGTCCCCCACGGCGCGCTGGGCAACCTGCTGGCGGGCATGCGGCGGGTGCTGGGCGGCGGCGCCGGGGAAGTGTGGCTGGCCTCGACGTCAGTGTCGTTCGACATCTCGGGCCTGGAGCTGTTCCTGCCGCTGGCAGACGGGCAGCGCCTGGTGATAGCCGGGGACGAGGAACGGGACGCGGCCTCGCTGCTGCGCCTGATCGGCGCGGCGGGGATCACCCACGTGCAGGCGACGCCGTCGGGCTGGAAGCTGCTGCTGGAGGCCGGGTTCTCCGGCGCCGGGGTGACGGCCCTGGCGGGCGGCGAGGCGCTGCCGGGCGAGCTCGCCGGGCGGCTGCGCTCGCGGGTGGCGCGGCTGGTGAACGTGTACGGCCCGACCGAGACGACGATCTGGTCCTCGGCCTGGGAGGTCCCGGCGGGCGCGGGCGCGGGCCCGGTATCGCTGGGCTCCCCCATTGACAACACGCAGCTGTACATCGTCGACGGCTGGCTGCAGCCGGTCGCGGTGGGCGTGGCCGGCGAGCTGTGCATCGCCGGCGCGGGCGTGGCCCGCGGGTACCTGGGCCGCGCGGACCTGACGGCGGAGCGGTTCGCGCCGAACCCGTTCAGGCCGGGGAGCCGCCTGTACCGGACCGGGGACCTGGCACGCCGCCTGCCCGGCGGCGGGATCGAGTTCCTCGGCCGCGGCGACCACCAGGTCAAGGTCCGCGGCTACCGGATCGAGCTCGGCGAGATCGAGACGGCGCTCAACGCGCACCCGGGAGTGCGCGACTCCGCGGTGATCGCCCGCGCCGGGGAGAACGGCGATCCCTGGCTCGCCGGGTACGTGATCGCCGCCGGCGCCCCGGTGGAGAGCGCGGACCTGCGCGCCTACCTGCGCGGCGTCCTGCCGGAGTACATGGTGCCGGGCGCGTTCGTCACGCTGGACGCCTGGCCCCTCAACGCCGCCGGGAAACTGGACCGCAAAGCCCTGCCCGCGCCCGCCGCCGTCGCCGGCGCCGCCTACGTCGCCCCGGCCACCCCCGCCCAGGAACGCATCGCGGCCGCCTGGGCGCAAGCCCTCGGCACGGAACGCGTCAGCGTGCAGGACTCCTTCTTCGACCTCGGCGGCGACTCCATCCGCGCGATCGTGCTCGTCGGCGCCGTGCGCGCGGCCGGGTTCCAGGTCGCGGTCAAGGACGTGTTCGCCCACCGCACCGTCGCCGCCCTCGCCGCGTTCCTCACCAGCCAGGACCAGGCGGGGCAGGCCGTCGCCGACGAGGTATTCACCGCCCCGTTCGCGCTGATCTCCGATGAGGACCGGGCGCTGCTGCCCGAGGGCACCACCGACGCCTACCCGGTCTCCCAGGTCCAGCTCGGCATGCTCGTCGAAATGTCGCTCGGCGGCGAGGACCGGCCCACCTACCACAACGTCGACGCGTTCCGCGTCCGCGACCAGCAGCCCTTCGACGCCCCCGCGCTGCGCCGCGCCGCGACGGAACTCGTCGCCCGGCACGAGATCCTGCGCACCGGATTCCGCCCCGCCGGCTACAGCGTCCCCCTCCAGCTCGTCCACGCCACCGCCGACATCCCCGTCACCATCACCAACCTGACCCACCTGTCCGGCGACGAGTTCCTGGTCGCGATCCGCGGCGTGAACGCCGAGGAGACGGCCAGGCCGTTCGATACCGCGACGCCCCCGCTGCTGCGGGTGCGCGCCGCGCTAGAGGGTGAGTCCGCGTGGTGGCTGGTGCTCACCCACGCGCACCCGATCCTCGAGGGCTGGAGCTACCACTCCCTGATGGCCCAGCTCCTGGACCTGTACGAGCAGGTCAGGGACACCGGCGAGTTCGCGCCGTCGTCGTCCCCCGACGACGCGGCGCAGGCCGGGACGGCGACGAGCACCGCGCGCTACGCGGACTTCATCGCGGCCGAGCTCGAGTCCCTCGATGACGCCGCGGACCAGGACTACTGGCGCGCCATCGTGCAGGAGAGCGAGGCGTTCACGCTGCCGGCCGACTGGCCGGCGCGAAGCGCGAGAGCGACGGCGACAAGCTCGAGTCGTACCAGGTGAATGTGCCGCTGCATGATCTGGAGAAGCGCCTGCGGGTGCTCGCCACCGACGCCGGGGCCTCTCTCAAGAGCGTGGTGCTGGCCGCGCACGTCAAGGTGCTGAGCCAGCTCACCGACGAGCGGAGCTTCTATACCGGCCTTGCCTTCGACGCGCGCCCGGAACTGGGGGGCGCCGAGCGTGTGGCCGGCATGCACCTGAACACGGTGCCACTCCGGCACGACCGCTCCGCCGCGGGAACGTGGCGCGAGCTCGTCGCCGCGGTCTACGCCCGCGAGGCGGAGCTGTGGCCGCACCGGCGTTACCCGTTCCCGGCGATCCAGCGGGCCGCGGGCGGACACCGGACCGTCGACGTGATCTTCAACTACCTGGACTTCCGCCAGGTAGACACCGAGCAGGTGGATGAGCTCTCGAGCATGGGCGCCGGCGCCACCGAGTTCCCGCTCGCGGTGGTCTCGCGGGCCGGGTACCTCAGCCTCCGCTCCGACAGCCGTTTCCTGAGCCGGGCGGCGGCCGAGCGGCTCGCCGCGATGTACCGGCTGGTCTTCGAGGCGATGGCCGCCGATGCGGAGGGCGACGCGCGCCGCACCTACCTGCCGGCGCAGGACGTGGAGCTGCTGCGGGCGACCGCGAAGCCGAACGTCGCAGTGCCCGACCAGCCCGTGAACGACACGCTCGCCGAGCGTTTCGCCGCTCAGGCCGCTCGCACCCCGGAGGCGGTCGCGGTGGTCGCCGACGGCGCGAGCCTGACTTATGCGGAGCTCGACGCGAAGGCCAACCGCCTCGCCCGCCACCTGCGTTCGCTCGGTGTCGGCGCGGAGTCCGTGGTCGGCGTGTGCCTGCGCCGGGGCGCGGAGCTGGTGCCGTCGCTGCTGGGCGTGCTCAAGTCGGGTGCGGCGTACCTGCCGATGGACCCGGCCCAGCCGCGCGCGCGCCTCGCCTTCATGGCGGACGATCTGCATCCCGCCGCCATAGTGACGCAGGACGCGCTGACCGGCCTGGTCGGCGCCGCGGCCGGCGCCGGCATCCCCGTCGTCGCGGTCGACGGCGCGGACGCGGCGCACCTCGCCGTCCAGCTCGCCACGGCCCCGGAAACCGAGGCCACGCCAGAGAACCTGGCGTACGTCATCTGCACCTCCGGATCCACCGGCCGCCCCAAGTCCGTCGGCGTCACTCACGCCAACGTCGGCCACCTGCTGCGGGCCAGCGAGCAGCGCTTCGACTTCGCGGCCGACCACGTCTGGGCCATGCTGCACTCCTCCGCCTTCGACGTGTCGGTGTTCGAGCTCTGGGCCGCGCTGCTCTCCGGCGCCCGGCTCGTGGTGGTGGGCGCCGACACCGCCCGGGACCCGGACGAACTGCTTGGCGTGCTCGTCGATGAGCAGGTGACGGCGATGATCAGCTCGCCTTCGGCCTTCCGCGGCATCGTCGCGGCGGTCGAACGCCGCGACCCGCGCGCCGCTGGCCTGGCCCTGCGCGTGGTGCTGTTCGGCGGCGAGAAGCTCGCGGGCGCCTGGCTGGCGCCGTTCCTCGAGCACTTCGGCCCGGACGGGCCGGAGCTGGTGAACAACTACGGCCCGACCGAGTCGACGGTTCAGGTGACCCACCACCGGATCACCCCCGGGGACCTGGCCGACCCGGCCGGCATCCAGCTCGGCCTGCCGCTCGACGGCGTACGCGCCCTCGTGCTCGACCTGGACGGCCAGCCGGTTCCGGTCGGTGTTCCCGGCGAGCTGTACCTCGGCGGCCCGCTGGTCGCCCGCGGCTACCTTGGCTGCCCCGAGCTCACCGCGGAGCGCTTCCTGCCCGACCCGAACGCGGCCGAGCCGGGCTCGCGGATGTACCGTACCGGCGACCTCGTCAGGGTTGTGCCGAGCGGCGGGCTGGACTTCGTCGGCCGCATCGACGACCAGGTGAAGATCCGCGGTTACCGGATCGAGCCCGGCGAGATCCAAGCGGTGCTGGCCGAGCACGCGGACGTGGCCGAGGCGGTCGTGGTCGCGGATTCGTCCTCGCCAGGCGGCGCCCGGCTGATCGCCTACCTGGTGCCCGCGCCGGGCGCCTCGGTGCCCGCCCAGGCGGGCCGTGGTCGCGCATTGCGCCGACAGACTGCCCGACTACATGATCCCGGCCGCGTTCATCGCGATCGAGCGGATCCCGCTCACCGCCAACACGAAGATCGACTATGCCTCGCTGCCCCAGCCCGACTGGGCGGCCATGGCGGCCGACCAGCCGTACGTCGCGCCGCGCAGCACCGACGAGGCGGTCATCGCAGAGATCTGCGCCGAGTGCTCGCGCTGCCCAGGGTCGGCGTCGAAGACTCCTTCTTCGAGATCGGCGGCGATTCGATCCGCGCGGTCTCGCTGGTCGGGAGCCTGCGCGAGGCCGGGTACGACCTGGCGGTGCGCGACGTGTTCGACCGGCGGACCGTGGCCGGGCTCGCCCAGGCCGCGGCCGGGCTCGCGGCACCGGCGGCGGGGCACGTGCCGGTCGCCCCCTTCGCGCTGGTCCCGGCGGCCGACCTCGCGCTGCTGCCGGACGGCCTGACCGACGCCTACCCGGTATCCCAGGGCCAGCTCGGCATCCTCGCGGAGACGCTGGCGGACGGATCGGCCAACCGGTACCTGAACGTCAGCGCGTTCCGCATCAGGGACGAGCGTCCCTTCGACGCGGCCGCGCTGCGCCGGGCCGCCGCGGTCCTGGCCGGGCGGCACGAGGTGCTGCGCACCTCCTTCGCCCTGCGCGGCTACTCCGTACCGCTCCAGCTCGTGCACGCCGAGGCCGGGATCCCGGTCGACGTCCGCGAGCTTCGCGGGCTCGCGCAGGCGGACACCGGCCGCGCCGTCAGCGACTATCTCGCGGCGGCGCGGGCCACCCCGTTCGAGCTCGAGCGCCCGCCGCTGCTGCGGATCTGCGCGCTGGTCGAGTCGGACGAGGCCTGGTGGTTCGGCATCGCCCAGAACCACGCGATCACCGAGGGCTGGAGCCACCACTCGCTGCTGATGGAACTGCTCGACCTCTACCGCGCCCTGCGCGACGGCGGGGAGGCGCCGCCTGAGCCCGAGCGCCCGCGGGTGCGCTACGCGGACTTCGTCGCCGCGGAGCTCGAGTCCCTGGCGAGCGAGGACGACCGGGAGTACTGGCGGCAGATCACCGCCGACTACGAGCCCTTCACCCTGCCCGCAGGCTGGGGCGAGGCCGGCGGCGAGCCCGAGTCCTACCTCGTGCGGGTGCCGTTCGCCGACGTCGAGCCCGGGCTCAGGGCACTGGCACGGGTTGCCAAGGCCTCGATGAAGGCCGTGCTGCACGCCGCGCACCTGGCCGTGCTCAGCCGGCGCACCGAGGCCCCGGCGTTCTCCGCCGGCCTGGCCACCGACGCGCGGCCCGAGGCGCCCGGCGCTGAGCGGGTGTTCGGCATGCACCTGAACAACGTGCCCTTCGCCTTCGACCGGGCCGAGCGCAGCTGGCGCGAACTGGTCGCCGCGGTCTACGCCCGCGAGGCGGAGCTGTGGTCGCACCGGCGGTATCCGCTCCCTGCGATCCAGCGCCAGGCGGGCGGGCGCCGGCTGATCGAGGTGACCTTCAACTACCAGGACTACAAGAACATCGACACCGACCGCGTCGACATCGGCGCGAGCACCGGGGCGAGCTCCACCGAGTTCTCGCTGATCATCACCACGCTCGGGGGCAACCTGAGCCTGGCCACGAACACCGGGGTGCTCAGCCGCGAGCGCGCCGACCTGCTGGCCGGCATGTACCGGCAGGTGCTGCTGGCGATGGCCGCCGACGCCGAGGGCCTCGCGCTGGCCGAACTGCCGGAGGCGGAGCGGGCACGGCTGCTGGACTGGGGGGTCACGCCGGGTGTTTCGGTGACCCGCTCGGTGCCGGAGATGTTCGCGGCCCGGGTGGCCGAGATGCCGGACGCCCGCGCCGTCTCCGACAGAGACAGGAAGCTGACGTACGCCGCGCTCGACGCGGCCTCGGACGCCCTGGCCGCACGCCTGCGCGAGCTCGGGGCCGGGCTCGGCAGCGTGGTGGCACTCGGGCTCGAGCGCTCGGCCGAGTTCCCGGTGGCCGCGCTCGGCGTGCTCAAGTGCGGCGCGGCCTACCTGCCGCTCGACCCGTCGTACCCGGCCGAACGGCTCGCCTTCATGCTCGCCGACTCGGCCGCCCTCGCCCTCGTCACCACGCAGGCGCTGGCCGGCGTGCTCCCAGAGTGGACCGGGCCGACCGTCCTGCTGGACGTCGCCGGGACCCAGCTCCCTGAGTCGGTCCCCGCCCCGGCCGGGGACTGGCAGGACACGCCGACGGTGCCCGAGGATCTCGCGTACATCATGTACACCTCAGGCTCGACCGGCAGGCCGAAGGCGACGACCATCCCGCACCGGGGGATCGTGCGCCTGGTCGAGGAGACCGAGTTCCTCGACGCCGGCCGAGGCGACGTGATCGCCTTCGCCGCGAGCGTCTCCTTCGACGCGGCCACGCTCGAGCTGTGGGGCTCGCTGCTCAACGGCGCCCGGCTCGAGGTCCTCGACCGCGCGACCGTCCTTGACCCGCACTCCCTCGCCGCCGCCGTGCGCGAGCGCGGAATCAGCATCATGTGGTTGACCACGTCGCTGTTCAACCACGTCGTGCGGACGATCCCGGACGCCCTGGCCGGGATGCGCACCGTCCTGTTCGGCGGCGAGGCAGCCGACGCGTCCGCGATCCGCGCGGTGCTGCGCGCCGGCGCCCCGGAGCGGCTGATCAACGGGTACGGCCCGACCGAGAACACCACGTTCTCCGCGGTGCACCTGGTGCGTGCCCTGGCCGATGACGCGGTCGGCGTGCCGATCGGGCGGCCGAACGAGAACTCGACCGCCTACGTGGTCGACCGCGAGCTGCGGCTCGTCCCGCGCGGGGTCGTCGGAGAACTCTGCGTTGGCGGCCGCGGCCTCGCCCACGGCTACCTCGGCCGCCCGGAGCTGACCGCGGAGCGCTTCGTGCCCGACCCCTGCGCCGCTGAGCCGGGCGCGCGGATGTATCGCACCGGCGACCTGGCGCGCTGGCTGCCCGAGGGTGCCCTCGACTTCATCGGCCGCGCCGACCAGCAGGTCAAGCTGCGCGGCTACCGGATCGAGCTCGGCGAGGTGGAGTCGGCGCTGCTGGCCCACCCAGGTGTGGCCAACGCGGCCGTGGTGCTGCGCCAGGACACCCACGGCGACAAGCGCCTGGTCGGCTACATCGTCCCGGCCCGCGTCGACGGCGCCACCGGCGTGCAGGACCGGCCCGAGCCGGCCGCGCTGCGCGAGCGACTGCTCAAGACGCTGCCGGACTACGCGATCCCCGCGGCCTTCGTCACCCTGCCCGCCATCCCGCTCACCCCCAACGGAAAGCTGGACGTGCGCGCCCTGCCCGAGCCCGACTCCGCGGCCTTCGCCGCGACGGGCGCGGTGGCCCCGCGCACCCCGGACGAGGAGCGCATCGCAGGGGTATGGGCTGAGGTACTCGGGCTCGACTCGGTCGGCGTCGAGGACTCGTTCTTCGACCTCGGCGGCGACTCGATCCGCGCGGTGGTCCTGGCCGGGGCGCTCAAGACGGCCGGCTATGACGTGACCGTCGGCGAGATCTTCCGGCTGGGCACCGTCGCCGCGCTGGCCGGGGCGGTGGCCGGCCGCGCCTGCGCCGAGCGGCGCTACGTCCGGCCCTTCGAGCTGATCGGCGAGGAGGACCGGGCGCTGGTCCCGGCGGACGTCGTCGACGTCTTCCCGCTCTCCCAGGTCCAGACCGGCATGCTGGTCGAGCTGCTGGCCGACAACCGGTCGAACAACTACCACAACACCACCTCGTTCGACATCCGCGATGGCCACCCCTTCGAGATCGAGCCGATGCGCGAGGCAGCCCGCCTGGTCACCGCCCGCCACGAGGCGCTGCGCATCTCCATCGACCTGGACACCTTCTCGGTGCCGATGCAGCTGGTGCACGCCGGGGCGCAGATGACCGTCAAGCTGCACAACCTGACCGGCCTGGACCGCGAGGAGGCCGGCAGGCGGGTGCTCGAGATCAGCCACGCCGAGATGTGCGACCTGTTCGACGTGCGCCGCGCGCCGCTGGTGCGCCTTGCCGTCGCCCAGAGCGACTTCGGCTGGCGGCTGTTCCTCAGCCTGAATCACACCATCATCGAAGGCTGGGGCCACTACACGCTCTGGATGGAACTGCTTACCGCCTACACCGCCCTGCGCGAGGGCCGCGTGCCCGAGGAGCCCGAGCGGCCGCCGGTGCGCTTCGCCGACTTCGTCGCCGCCGAGCACGCGTCGCTGGCCTCCGCGGCGGACCGCGACTACTGGCGCGGCATCGTCGAGCAGTACCCGTCCTTCGCGCTGCCGGCGGCCTGGGCCGACCGGATCGAGCAGAGCCGGGCGTTCTCGGTGAAGCTCTCCCTGCACGACCTCCAGTACGAGATCAAGGCTCTGGCGACGCGGATCGGCGTGTCGGTCAAGAGCGTGCTGCTGGCCACCCACCTGAAGGCGATGAGCCAGCTCACCGAGGAACCCGACTTCTGCACCGGCCTGGTCTTCGACACCCGCCCGGAGGATCCCGGCGCCGACAAGGTGCTCGGCATGTACATCAATACCCTGCCGTTCGCATACCGGGGCGGCGCCCGCACGTGGCGGGAGCTGATCACCCGGGTGTTCGACCGCGAGGTGGAGATCTGGCCGCACCGCAGGTTCCCGCTGCCGGAGGTCCACCGCGTGGCGGGCGGGCGCCGGGTGATCGACTCCTTCTTCAACTACCTCGACTTCCGGCAGATCGACACCGACCTGATGGACGTCGGCTCCAGCCTGCGCGAGGGCGGCACCGAGTTCGCCCTCTCCGTCACCGCCATGGTCGGCGAGCTCGGGCTGCTCACCAACACCGGCGTGATGAGCCGCGAGCAGGCGGATCAGCTCGCCGCCGCCCACCGGCTGATCATCGAGGCGATGCTCGCTGATGTCGACGGCGACGCCCGGACGAGCTTCCTGCCGGCCGAGATCCGGGAGCGGGTGCTGCGCGAGTGGAGCGGAGCGACCGGCGCGACGGCGGGCGGCGAAGGTCCGGCCGAGCCCCGCCTGGTGCACCACCGGATCGCCGAGCAGGCCGCAGCTACCCCCGACGCGGTCGCGGTGCGCTGCGGCGAGGCGACTGTCTCCTACGCGGAGCTGGACCGCCAGGCCAACCGGCTCGCCCGGCACCTGATCGGGCTCGGCGTCCGGCGCGGCGACTTCGTCGGCGTGCTCGCCGAGCGCGGCGAGCAGATGCTGGTCGCGGTGCTCGGCGTGCTCAAGGCCGGCGGCGCGTACCTGCCGCTCGACCCGGAGGTCCCGGCCGAGCGCATGGCCCACCAGCTGCACGACTCGGCGGCCCCCGTCCTGGTCACCCAGGAGCATCTGCTCGCCGCCGCCCCGGCGCACGATGCCCGGGTGGTCGTGCTCGACCGCGACCAGGAGGCGATCGGCGCCCTCCCGGCGCAGGACCTGCGGGTGGATATCGGCGAGGACGACCTCGCCTACACGATCTATACCTCGGGCTCGACCGGCCGCCCCAAGGGCGTCCTGGTCACGCACGGCGGCCTGGCCAACTACCTGGACTGGGCGCTGCGCTTCTACGGCATGGGCGGCGCCGACGGCGCCCTCATGTTCGGCTCGATCGCCTTCGACCTCGCGGTGACGAGCTTGCTGCTCCCGCTGATCTCCGGACGGCCCGTCACCATGGTGCCGCGCTCCGGCGGAGTGCAGGCGCTCCCGGCCCTGCTGCGCGACGGCGGCGACTACAGCATCGTCAAGATCACCCCGGCGCACCTCGACCTGGTCTGTGCCGAGGTCGCCGAGCCCGGCGGCATCGACTCGGTGCGCACCTTCGTGGTCGGCGGCGAGGAGATGAAGCCGGAGATGGTCGCGGCCTGGCGCCGGGTGGCGCCGAAGGCGCGGATCGTCAACGAGTACGGGCCCACCGAGACCGTCGTCGGGTGTGTCGTGCACGACGCCACCGACACCGGCGGCAGTGCCATGCCGGTGCCGATCGGCCGCCCCATCTCGGGCACGCAGGCGTACGTCCTGGACGTGCAGATGCAGCCGGTCGCCCCCGGCGTTATCGGCGAGCTCTACCTCGGCGGCGCCGGCGTGGCCCGCGGTTACCACGGCCGCCCGGAACTGACGGCGGAGAAGTTCGTGCCGCACCCGTACACGGACGAGCCCGCCGCCCGGCTCTATCGCACTGGCGACCTGGCCCGCTTCCGGACTGACGGAGGCCTGGACTTCCTCGGCCGCCGCGACGACCAGGTGAAGATCCGCGGCTATCGGGTGGAGCTCGGCGAGATCGATGCGACGCTGCTGCTCGCCCCGGGCGTGCGCGACGCGGCCGTGCTGGCCCGCGAGGATCGTTCCGGCGAGCGCCGGCTGGTCGGCTACGTGGTGCCCGAGCCGGGTGCCGCGCCGACCTCGGACCAGCTGGCCGAGCACCTGCGCCGCACCCTGCCGGCCTATATGGTCCCGATCGCCTTCGTGCAGCTCGATGCGCTGCCGCTGGCCGCCTCCGGCAAGGTCGACCGGCCTCGGCTGCCGGCCCCCGACCTCGACAAGCTCGCCGGGCGCGCGCCGTACGCGGCGCCGCGCACCGAGACCGAGCGGGTGCTCGCCGGCATCTGGGCCCGCGCCCTGGGCGTCGAGCGGGTCGGCGTGCACGACAGCTTCTTCGGGCTCGGCGGCGACTCCATCACGGTGCTGCCGATCATCTCGGCGGCGCGCAAGGCGGGCCTTACGATTTCGCTGCGCTCCCTCTACGAGAGCGAGACGCTCGCCGAGCTGGCCGCGGCGACGCCCGTCCTGACACCCGGTCAAGCGGTGGCGGACACTGACCCGGACGCGTTGGCCGCGGCGCTCAAGCTGGTGCTGGCGCACCAGGAGTCGATGGGCCTGAAGGTGGTCTCGGAGCGCGCGCTCGAGCTGCCCTCGCCGCTGGCGCTGATGGCGCGGCAGCACGTGCCCGGCACGGCCGTCGCCATCATCCGCGATGGCCAGGTCGCCGAGGTGCACGGCTACGGCACCGCCCGGGCCGGGCAGGACGCGCCGGTCACCGCGCGCACGCTCTTCCCGGCCGGGTCGATCAGCAAGTTTGTCTCGGCCCTCGGAGTGCTCCGCCTGGTCAAGGACGGCCTGCTGGACCTGGAGTCCGACGCGAACACGTTCCTGCGCGGCTGGAAGATCCCGGCCGACGGGGTGACGGTCGAGCAGCTGCTCAGATTCACCTCCGGGGTGAGCCTCCCGCCGGTCGATCCCGCCGACCACCGCTACCGCCGCGGCGAGGCGCTGCCGACTATCAACCAGCTGCTGCGCGGCCGGGCGCCGGCGAAGACGCCGCCGGTCGAGATTCAGGCGGAGCCGGGCCGGGCGTTCATCAAGAACAACATCGCCTACACCGTGCTGCAGAAGATCATGACGGACGTCACCCGGAAGGCTTTCCCCAGGCTGATGCGGGAGCTGGTGCTCGAACCGCTGGGCATGCGGGACAGCGGATACGGCGTCAGGTTCCCGGAGACCTCCGGCCTCGCCGTCGCCGCCGGGCACGACGAGAACGGCAGCGCGCGTCCGGACGGCTGGGCCGTGCACCCGGACCTCGCCGCGGCCGGCCTGTGGAGCACCGCCGGCGACCTGGCCAAGGTGCTCGTGGAGATCCGCCGGGCGCACCGCGGGCTCGAATCCCCAGTGCTCACCGCCGAATTGGCGCAGCGGATGCTCACCATCGCCCCGCCGGGCCGCTTCTACGGCATGGGCAGCGTGGTCGACGAGTCGGGCGACGACCTCGACTACGGCCACACCGGGCAGACCGACGGCTACCGCGCCATGGCGACCGGACAGCTGAGGGCCGGCACCGGCGTGGTGGTGCTGACCAACGCCGATTCGGGCCGCGAGGTACTCAAGTTCGTGATGAGCGCGGTGCGCGAGCAGGAGCGCTGGTCCGCCAGCGGCGAGCTGGCCCGCCTCTGGGAGGTCGGCCGGGTCAACCCGGACGCCCGGGACTGAGACCGACAGAGCACCGGCACGACAGACCAACCGACAGGGAACCGCGCCGACGTGGCGCTGATCAAGAACCCCACCAGGAGAGGACCAGACGTGATTGCAGGAGCAGTCCGCCGCCTCGTATCCATCGACGACCTCACGGACGAGGACCTGCGCACGATCGTCGCCCGGGGCGTGCACTTCGCCTCCGGCGACGGCGCGGCCGAGCGTCCGCTCGACGGCTGGATCGCGGGCGTCTACTTCAAGAAGACCTCCACCCGCACCCGTACCGCCTTCTCCGCCGGCGCGCTGCGGCTCGGCGCGAAGCTCATCACCTTCGGCCCCGACGACCTCCAGGTCAACACAGGGGAGACGGTGGAGGACACCGGCCGGGTGCTGGCCCGGATGATCGACGTGCTGGTGGCCAGGACCGCCGGATCCGCCGAGGAGCTCAAGGCGCTGTCCGGCGACGGACGGCTCCCGGTGGTCAACGCGATGGGCAAGCTCGAGCACCCTACCCAGGCGATGACCGACCTGACCACCCTTCAGCTGCGCTTCGGCCGGGTCGAGGGGCTCAGCGTGCTCTATGTGGGGGAAGGGAACAACACCGCGACCGCGCTGGCGCTCGCGCTCTCCCGGTTCCCCGGCACCCGCCTTGAGCTGCGCACCCCGCCCGGCTACGGCCTCGACGACGAAATCCTGGCCAAGGCCGTCGTCCAGGCGGCGGCCACTGGCTCGAGCGTGGTCGAGCGGCACGACATGGACGCGCTGCCCGCGGACGCCGACGCCGTCTACACCACCCGCTGGCAGACCACCGGCACCAGCAAGGCCGATCCCGCCTGGCATCGCGTCTTCGAGCCCTTCCAGGTGAATGAGGCGGTGCTCGAGTGCGCACCCAAGGCCGTGCTCATGCACGACTTGCCGGCCCACTGCGGCGAGGAGGTCACCGCCGAGGTTCTCCGCGGGGGCGCCAGCATCGCCTTCGACCAGGCCGAGATGAAGATGCACAGCGCCATGGCGGTGCTGGAGTGGATCCGCCGCGGGCCGGTGACCTCATGAGCGAAACGAGCGTTCATCCGCCGCTGCGCCGCAACCGCGACTTCGCGCTGCTGTGGACCGGTGCCGGGGCGACCATGCTCGCGGCCAGAACCGCCGGCATCGCCTACCCGCTGCTCGTGCTCTGGCACGGCGGCTCGGCCGAGCAGGCCGGCCTGGTCGGCTTCGCCGCTCTGCTGCCGGCCCTGGTCCTGCAACTGCACGCGGGGGCGCTGGTTGACCGGCTGGACCGGCGCCGCCTGATGATCGCCTGCGACGTCGGCTGCATCCTGACCACCGCGAGCGTGGCCGCCGCCGTGCTGCGCGGCCACCTGTGGGTGACGCAACTGATGGCCGCCGCCTTCATCCAGGGCGCCCTGGCCATCTTCTACCGGCTCGCCGAGCGGGCTGGCGTGCGCAACCTGGTGCCCGAGGAGCAGTTGCCCGCCGCGATGAGCGGCAACGAGGCCCGCAGTCAGGCGGCCGGCCTGCTCGGCCAGCCCATCGGCAGCGTGCTGTTCACCGTGGCCAGGTTCTCGCCGTTCCTCTTCGCGGCCTGCACCCACTTCGTCTCGCTCGTCTCGCTGCTGCTGATCCGCCGCCCGCTCCAGGACGAGCGGGAGCGCGCTGCCCGCGCGGGCGCGAAGCGGAACGTGAACGCCGAGGTGTGGGCTGGGCTGCGGTGGACCTGGCGGCAGCCCTTCCTGCGCACCGTGATGACCCTCGTCGCCGGCAGCAACCTGCTCTTCCAGGGCCTGGCGCTGGCGCTGATGGTGATCATCCATCAGTCCGGCGGCTCGGCCGCCTCGCTGGGCGTGATCACCGCCGTCAGCGGCGCCGGGGGCATGCTCGGCGCCCTCAACGCCGGCCGCTGGATGCGCCTGATCAACCTGCGGGTCCTGATCATCGGCGGCCTGATCTGCTGGACCGCGCTGATCCCGGCAATCACCCTGAGCGCGAATCCGCTGGTGCTCGGGGTCATCTTCGCCGCGGCGTCGTACATCGGCGGCGTGTCCAACGTGGCGGGCGGGATCTATCAGATGCGGATCACGCCGGACGGCCTCCAGGGCAGGGTCAGCGGCGTGATGGGCCTGCTCGGCCAAGGGGCCAACTCGCTCGGGTTGCTCGCCGGCGGCGCGGTGCTCGACGCCTTCGGCGCCTCCCACACGGTGCTCGGCATCGGCGCGGCCATGGCTGTGCTCGCCCTGCTCTCCTCGTTCCTGCCCTCCGCCGAGCGCGTCGCCCCCGCCGTGCAGGCCGGGACGGACGCCGAGGAGCTGGAGCCCTCCACCGCCGTCTGACCGACCCTCACCCCTCTTGGGAGAAAATAATGTCTGAGAACCATGACACAACCGGCTGGCGGCCGCGCGAGATCACGCGGCCGAGATCGGCGCCGAGCCCGGCGCCGAGGCGCTGGCCGCGTACCTGGCCGACACCGACCGGATCGACTCGCTGCTGACCGCCGAGAAGGCGCTCGTCTTCCGCGGCTTCCACGTCGCCTCGCGGGACCTCGACGCCGTGATGGACCCGGTGCTGCCCAAGCGGCTCGCCTACGTCCACGGCAACTCCCCGCGCACCAAGGTCGGCGACAACGTCTACACCTCCACCGAGTACCCGGCCCAGTTCACGATCTCGATGCACAACGAGCTCTCCTACGCCGCTGCCTGGCCGCGCCGGCTGCTGTTCTACTGCGAAGTGGCCCCGGCGACCGGAGGAGCGACCCCGGTGGTGGACGGCGCGGCCTGGCTCGCCGCGCTCGACGATGAGGTGCGCGAGGCCTTCGCGGGCGGCCTGCACTACACCCAGAACCTGCATGGCGGTCGCGGCCTCGGCAAGAGCTGGCCGGATACCTTCGAGACCGACGATCGCGACGAGGTAGAGGCGCACCTCGCGGCCTCCGGCGCCGACTGGTCCTGGCACGGCGGCAGCCTGCGCGTCAGCCAGCTGCGACCCAGCATCCTGCGGCACCCGGCGACCGGGACGGAGGTCTGGTTCAGCCAAGCCGACCAGTGGCACCCGGCCTCGCTCGGCGACGAGACGGCCGCCGCGCTGGCCAGGCTGCTGCCGCGGGACGAGCTGCCGCAGTACGTCACCTTCGCCGACGGCGGGCCGATCCCGGCCGGGCACGTGCTCCAGGTGCGCGACCGCGGCCTGGACACCGCCGTCGACGTGGACTGGGCCTGCGGCGACCTCCTGCTGATCGACAACGTGCTGGTCGGGCACGGCCGCCGGCCGTTCACCGGGGACCGCCGCGTCCTGGTCGCCATGACCGACTGACGCTGCGCCATCCCGCCACGCACCACGAAACGAAGGGGCAAGCATGACCACGACAGTCGCCGCGCCGCATAGCGTGCCGGTGCCGCTGCTCGAATCCGAAGACCACGCTGGCACGACCGCCGCGGAGTACATCACGGCCCATCGCGGCACGCTGCGCGACACGCTGCACAGCCGCGGCGCGGTGCTGCTGCGCGGATTCCGCGTGGGCGGCGCCGACGGCTTCGACGCGGCCGTCCAGGCGCTCACCGGCCGCCCGCCGCTGACCTACTCCGAGCGCTCGTCGCCGCGCAGTGTCATCAAGGGCCAGGTCTACACGTCGACGGACTACCCGGCCGACGAGGAGATCTTCCTCCACAACGAGAACTCGTACCAGGCGGCCTGGCCCCGCACCCTGGGCTTCTACTGCATCCAGCCGCCCGCTGCACTCGGCGCCACCCCGCTGGCCGACGTCCGCCAGGTATGCGAGGCGATCGACCCCGAAGTCCGCGAGGAGTTCACCCGGCGCGGCTGGATGGTCGTGCGCAACCTGCACCCCGACTTCGGCATCCCCTGGCAGCAGATCTTCAACACCGAGGACCGCGCCGCCGTCACCGAGTACTGCGCCCGCAACGGCATCAGCACCGAGTGGCGGCCGGACGGCGGCCTGCGGACGAAGGCAGTCCGTGACGCCGTCCACGTCCACCCCGAGACCGGCACATCCGTCTGGTTCAACCACGCCACGTTCTTCAACGTCACCACGCTCGGCCCGGACGTACGCGCGGGGCTGCTCGAGCTCTTCGGCGAGGAAGGGCTCCCGACCCACACCTACTACGGCGACGGCGGCCGGATCCCCGAGGACGTGCTCGACCACCTGCGCTCCCGCTACCGTGCGGCGACCGTCAGGTTCGAGTGGCGGCAGGAGGACGTGCTGTTCATCGACAACATGCTCAAGGCCCACGGCCGCGAGCCCTTCACCGGTCCGCGGAAGATCGCGGTGGCCATGGCCGAGCCTTCCAACGAGGCAGCGGCGGTTTCCGGCCGCTCGTGAGTCGATTCGGGGTCGGCCGTCCTCTACCGGCCGACCCCGAGTCAGCCATCTGCGCCGGGATCAGCTCTCTACCCGGCTGGGATCTCGGCGCGCAGGACGGTCGGGCCGCCCGGGGGGCTGGAGATGTGCAAGCTCCCCTCGACGGCCGACAGCCGGTCGGCGAGGCCGGCGAGGCCGATGCCCGCGGCGGTGTCGGCGCCCCCAGAGCCGTTGTCCCGGATCTCGACCGTCAGCAGTTCCTCGCGCAGCAGGCCGGTGACCTCGGCGCGGTCGGCGCCGCTGTGCCTGGCCACGTTGGCCAGGGCTTCGCAGACCACGAAATAGGCCACCGACTCCACCTGCCGCGGCAGCCGCACCGGCAGGTCGAAATCAGTGCTCACCGGCACCGTCGAGCGGTCAGCCAGGTCGGCCACGGCGGCCGGCAGCCCGCAGTCGGTCAGCACCTGCGGATGGATGCCGCGAATCAGCTCACGCAGTTCCCGCAGGGTCTGCCTGGCCTGCTCCTGCGCCTCAGCGAGCAGGCCGTCCCGTGCGCCGTCCTCGGCTATCCCGGCCAGGCCCACCGTCATCGTCAGCGCCAGCAGCCACTGCTGCGCGCCTTCGTGCAGGTCCCGCTCGATCCTGCGACGCTCCGCCTCGAAGGCGTCCAGCAGCCTGGCCCGGGAACGGGTCAGATCCACCAGCCGTCCGCTGTCCGCCGCGTCCGCGGCGCCGAGCGCCACCCTGGTGAGCGCGGCCCTCGATCCCGCAGCGGCGGCCACCAGATACGCGCCGACCAAGAACGCCAGCAGGGACAGCGGCACGAGCGCCGCGGCCTGCCCGGCCGAGTCCACCCACCAACCGGGCAACAGCCGTACCCGCGGGCTGAGCCCGGCCAGGACGGTGACCGCCGCATAAAGGGTGCAGCCAGGGAGGATCACGCCGAGGAAGAGCACTGCGAGGTCGACAGGCCACAGCAGGCAGAGCAGGAACGCGTAGCCGAGCTCCCGCCAGGTCACCTGCTCGGCGAGCCGGAAGCGCAGCCACGCCGGGAAGCCCGGCCTGGCCACCCGCGCATGCGGATCCGGCACCGGCTCGGCGCCCAGCCAGCCGAAGCGCCGCCGCTCCAGCGCGCACAGTGGCACGCCGGCCAGACAGACCGCCGCGAGCAACGGCACCCCGACCAGCGCCATGGAGAGCACCACGCTGACCGCGACCAACGGGAGCAGCAGCACGGCCGCGCCAGCGCCGAAGAGCACGCCGGTGGCCAGATAGCACAGCGAACGCCACGGCAGGCCAGAGGCGAGGAAGTCCGGGCGGGCCATCGCCTGCCAGGCCGACGCGGACGGGCCGGGGCGCCCGGGCCTCCGGTCGCCCGCGCCGGCGGACGCGCTCTGCTTCATCCAGCTGTTGTCCACGCCTCCCACGGTAGGTCGCCGGAACCGCCCGATCATTGCGTCTAGGCCCCGAGTCGGGGTATAGCCAGCCATACCCCGGAACTCCACCTCGGCGTAGTGCGGCGAACCTCGCGATGCGCTTTGCTGGTTGCATGACCACCAGCCCTGTACAGCTCAGATCGGTGCGGAAGATCTACGGCACCTCGGCCAGCGAGGTCGTCGCCCTCGATGGCGTCACCATGGATTTCCCCGCCGGCTCCTTCGCCGCCGTCATGGGACCGTCTGGCTCGGGCAAGTCGACCCTGCTGCAATGCGCCGCCGGCCTCGACCGGCCCACCAGCGGCGAGGTCGTACTGGCCGGGACCAACCTGGCTGGCCTGAACGAGACGGCGCTTACGCTGCTGCGGCGCGATCGGCTCGGCTTCGTCTTCCAGTCCTTCAACCTTGTCCCCGCCCTGACAGCGGAACAGAACGTGGCGCTCCCGCTGCGGCTCGCCGGCCGCAGGCCGGACCTGGAGCGCGTGCGCGAGGTGCTCGCCGCAGTAGGGCTCGCCGAGCGCGGCCGCCACCGGCCCGGCGAGCTCTCCGGCGGTCAGCAGCAGCGGGTGGCCATCGCCCGTGCGCTGGTCGCCAAGCCCCAGGTGGTCTTCGCCGACGAACCCACAGGCTCACTTGACACCAAGACCTCGCGCGAGGTGCTCGCGCTGCTGCGCAGCCTGGTCGACGACCAGGGCCTGACCGTGGTGATGGTCACCCACGACCCCGTCGCCGCGTCCTATGCGCACAAGGTCGTTTTCCTCGCCGACGGCCGGCTGGCCGGCGAACTCGCCGACCCGACCGCCGAGGTCGTCGCGGCGCGGATGACGAAGCTGGAGGCAGTGCAGTGCTGAGGATCGCCCTGGACACCCTCCGTTCGCGCTGGGCGGGCTTCGTCGGCACCTTCATCGGCCTCGCCCTCGGCGTCGCGCTGATGTCGACCGTGCTGGTGGCTATAACCGGCGGGCTCAACAGCGCGGGCAATGCGCCGCTGCGCTACGCCGACGCCCCGATCGTGGTCACCGCCGACCACCAGATCGCCATCGACGATCAGGGATTCACCGATTCGCTTCCGCTGAGCGGGAACCCGGGCCTTTCGCCTGCGCTGGTCGCTGGCGTCGGGGCCACCGGACGCACCGTGGTCGACCGGACCTTCTACGCCCAGCCGGCCGGCGTCCACCTGCCGGGCGCGGGCCAGCCGGTCGGCCACGCCTGGTCATCCGCCGCGTTCACGCCCTACCACCTGGCCGCCGGGTCCGCCCCGGCCGCGGCCGACCAAGTCGTGCTGGGCGGCGGCCCGGCCTCCCTGGTGGGCCGTCAGATCTCCGTGCTCACCGCACGGGGACCGGCGACGTTCACCGTTTCCGGCGTCACCGCGCCGGTCTCCTTCGAGCAGGCGGTCTTCTTCACCGACGCCGAGGCCGCCCGGCTCTCGCCTCGCGTGGACGCGCTGGTCGCCTACGGGCAACTCGCCGCGGTGCGCAACGCGGTGTCCTCGGTTGGCGCCGCGGCCGCGTCGGTCGCGGCCCCGCGCGACAACGTCACCTCGGGCACCGTGCAGGTGCTCACCGGCGACGGCCGGCACCAGGCGGACGCCGTCACGGCCGTCGACCAGCAGGAGCTGACCTCGGTCGACGGCCTGCTCGGCGTGGCCGGCGGGCTCGCGATCTTCGTGGCCATGTTCGTCACCGCCTCCACCTTCGCCTTCTCCGTGCAGCAGCGCCGCCGCGAGCTCGCCGTGCTGCGCTGCGCCGGGGCGACGCCTCGTCAGATCGCCCGGATGGTGCTGGCGGAGTCCGCGGTGATCGGCACCACGGCCTCCGTGATCGGCGCGCTGCTCGGCATCCCGGGCGGACCGCTGCTGGCCCGCTGGCTGGTGACCCGCGGCGAGGCGCCCTCCTGGTTCCAGGTCTCGTTCTCGCCGGCGGCCGTGCTCGCCGTGCTCGGCGCGCTCGCCGCCGGGGTGGCGGTCGCCCTGCTCGGCGCGGGCCTCGCCTGCCTGCGGGCCGCCCGCGTCCGCCCGGTCGAGGCGCTGCGCGAAGCGGACATAGACATCAAGGCCATGACACCGCTGCGCTGGCTCAGCGGCCTGTCCTGCCTGGTGCTCGGGGTGTTGCTGGTGAGCCTCGTGCCGCTGGCCGATCCGCTGGTCGCGGTCGGACTCAACGAGTTCTTCGCCGTCGTGCTCGTCGTTGCCTTCGCGCTGCTCTCCCCGCTGTTCGTCCGCCCGCTGGTACGCCTGTTCGCGCTCCCGCTGGCGTGGCTGCCCAGCGGTCCGATGCTGCTGGCCCGCGAGAACGCGACGGCCGCCGCGCGCCGGACCGCCGCCACCGCGACCCCGATCCTGGCCACGCTCGGCCTGGCCGCCGCGGTCCTGGGCGCGGTGGCCAGCATCGACACCGCCAAGGCAACCGGGGTGCGCACCTCCGTCCACGCCGCCTACGTGATCGTGCCGCAGGGTACCCCCGGGCTGAACCAGGCGGCCGTCGACCGGGTGGACGCTATACCCGGGGCGAGCGCGACCCCGGTCACCAGCGAGGCGGTCTACGGCCCGATGCCCGACTCGGACCTCGTCGAGTACTCCGCACAGGTGGTCGACCTGGCCGGTCTGGCCAGGGACTTCGATCTGACGGTCGAATCCGGCTCGCTCGGCGGCCTGAACGACGGCACGATCGTGGTCGACCAGGAGTGGGGCGTGCACGTCGGCCAGTCGGTGGACGTCTACCTGAGCGACGGCACCCGCGCCCAGTTGACGGTCGCGGCCGTCGTGCGCACCGGAATCGGCGGCGACTCCGCTTTCCTGACGCCTGCTCACGCCCAGGGCGCCCTGGTCAGCCGGATCGACGTCGGGCTGCAGCCCGGAGCCGACCGGTCAGCGGTCTTCAGCGCCCTCGCGCGGGCCACTCACGACCTGGGCGGCGAGGTAATGACGCAGACCGCGTGGGCCAGCCAGCTCAACAGCGCGCAGTCCAGCCAGGGCTGGGCGAACGCCACCACGGTGCTGCTGATCGCGCTCCTCTACACCGGGCTTTCGATCATCAACACCCTGGTGATGGCGACGGCCGCCCGCTCCCGCGAGTTCGCGATCCTGCGCCTCAGCGGCGCCACCGCGCGCCAGGTGCTGAGCTCCGTCGCCGCGGAGGCGGTGCTGATCGTCCTGGTCGGCATCGCGCTGGCCGTCGCGTCCGCCGGGATCCTGCTCGCCGGGCTCGACTTGGCGCTCAGGGACCTGGTTGGCGGCACGCCAGTGGACGTCCCCTGGCTGGTGCTCGGCGTGACCACCGCACTGTGCGCGCTCGCCGCCGTCCTCGCGGCCGTCGGCACCGCCCGCTTCTCCCTGCGTACCAGGCCGATCGAGCTGGTCGGCGCCCGCGAATGAGGCCGGACCCCGCGTCCGCGCCGACACCGTCCACTACGACGCTTCAGGAGCGCTCATGAGCACCGCCACCGTCGCCTCTGTGCTCCGTCCCGAGGCCGACTCGATCCGCTGGTTCCGCCGCCAGGGTCGGCTCTGCGCGCCCAAGGCGCGCCTCGTCTGCCTGCCGCACGCGGGCGGTGCGGCCACCCTCTACCGGAACTGGACCGGTGGCCTGCCGTTCGAGATCGAGGTGCTCGCCGCCAGCTACCCGGGACGCCAGGACCGGCTACTTGAACCCTCCATCGAGACCATGGCCGAGCTCGCGGATCGGCTCACCGAGGCGCTCGTGCCCTACCTCGGCGAGCCGCTGGCCCTGTTCGGCCACAGCCTCGGCGCCGACGTGGCCTACGAGCTGACAGCCCGTCTGGAGCAGCGGCACGGGGCCAGCCCGCGGCACCTGTTCGTCTCCGGCGCGCTCGCCCCGCACGTTGCGAAGGAGCGCGAGTTGCACGAGCTGAGCGACGCCGAGCTGCTCAAGGAGCTGCACCGATTGGACTCGCCGGGCGCCGCGGTGCTGGGCGACCCGGAGCTGGCCGAGCTCACCCTCCCCTCGCTGCGCGCGGACTACCGGCTGAGCGCGGGCTACCGGCCGACGCGAGCCGAGCTGACCACGATCCGGACCCCGATCACGGCGTTCACCGGAGACGCGGACCCCCTGGTGCCGGCTGAGCAGGTGCGCAGCTGGGCCGAGCTGACCGGCGGCGCGTACCACGAGCGGGTCTTCTCCGGAGGCCACTTCTACCTGGAGTCGCACCGCGCCGAGCTGCTCGGCATGATCGGCGCCCGGCTGCGCTCGCTGGCCTGACCGCGGACGGCGAGTCCGCGGATGCCGCGGTTATAGGGCCGGTATGGCGGGTCTGGTGACGATAGAAGCCACCGTAAGCCCGTGAGGAGCCCGAGCCGCCATGCCCCGTCGTCCGTCATCGATAGCCCGCCGGCGTCACCCAGGATCCGCCGACCCTGCTGGCATGCCTGGACAACGGCGACGCGCTCGCCTTCGACGGCGAGCCGGGACGCGGAATCTGACCGTGCGCCAGGGGCTGTGCGCCGATTCCGCCAGAGATGTGATCACTGATATCCGCGCCGCCTATCAGGGGCGGGGATGCCAGACTACCGGCACGTGGTACCGGCCTCCCGGGTCGGTGCGGCGGCCGACACGGACCTCGATCCGGTGCTCGCCGAAAGGAGGTAGCCCATGTACGACCATGACCGGCCGGGTCTGCGGGTAGCGCTGGCCGAGGACAGCGTCCTTGTGCGCGAGGGTCTGATCCGAGTGCTCTCCCGGTTCGGCCATAAGGTCATCGCCGCAGTCGGCGACGCGGAGGCGCTCGCCGCCGCCGTCGACCGGGAGCGCCCGGACGTCGTGATCACCGACGTCGCGATGCCGCCCGGCTACAGCGACGAGGGGGTGAGCGTGGCGATCAGCCTCCGCCGGGAGCACCCGGGTCTGCCTGTGCTCGTGCTCAGCCAATACATCCACCACACCTACGCCGGCGAGCTGCTCGATTCGGGCGATGGGGCCGCCCTCGGCTACCTGCTCAAGGACCGCGTCGGCGACTTGGACGAGTTCGTCAGCGCCCTGAACCGGGTGGCCCGCGGCGGCACCGTGGTCGACCCGGAGGTGGTCCGGCAGTTGCTGCGCCACCGCCGCGACCCGCTTGAGCGGCTCACCGCCCGCGAGCGCGAGGTGCTGGCCTTAGTCGCCGAGGGCCGGTCCAACGCTGCTGTCGCCCGCTCCCTGGTGGTCAGCGAGGCCGCGGTCGGCAAGCATGTCGGCAGTATCCTGATGAAGCTCGACCTTCCGCAGACCGAGCACTCGCACCGGCGCGTCCTGGCCGTGCTCGCCTATCTGCGGGGCAACCCGCCAGTCTGAACGGCTTCACGGCCGCCGCCCGGGCGGGCGACGGCCGCGAAGACCTTGCGCGCCGTACGTGCAAGGGATTTGCCCACACACTGCTCTTGAGCCGGCTCGGCGGTGCCCGCTGGGCCGGGCGCAGCGGGGTGATGACGGTCATGCCGCCGCGTCCGGCTCGACCGCGACCGTCGGGCTCGCGGTGATCAGGTGCACGTTCGGCGCCGGCTCCGGGTCCGGCGCTCTCCCGGCCGAGGGCGGGGCGACGGTTCCGCCCGGCCACGCGACGTAGCTCCGGTCGCCGTAGAGCAGCGGCGTGCCGACCGTCTGCCGCACGCAGATCACCTCGCCGACGACCAAGGTGTGGTCGCCGATCTCGAACAGGTCGACCACGCGGCACTCGGCTGCGGCGATTGAGTGCTCGGTAAGCCAGGGCAGGCGCGCGACGGGAGAGCGGTCCCAGGCGATCTGGGAGAAGCGGTCCTCGTTCTTGGTCGAGAACAGCCGGGCCGCGCCCTCTCCGTGCACGTGCAGCAGGTTCACCGCGAACGCCCCGTTCCAGCGCACCGCATGGCAGGTCGTCCCGGTGCTGGTCAGACCGACCGCCAGCACCCGGCCGGCGGCGCTGATACTGGTGAGCGAGGAGCAGGTCATGCCCCTCGGCCGACCCTCGGCGTCGATCGTGGTGACCACGGCGACGCCGGTGGGAAAGACCCGCATCAGGTCCCTGTAACCCTGCTCGGCGACGACAGGGGCCGGCGCGAGCGCGGGCAAATCGATCACCGCCATCTCAGAACCCGCCTACGCCGACGGGCTGACGCTGGATCGATTCCAGGTACTCGTGGCACTGCGGCAGCATCGCGACCAGCCGCTTCGCGTCCGAGCGCACCGCAGCGAACTCGGCGCGCGCGGGGGCCGGGTCGATGTGCGCGAGCGCGGGGCGGGGCCTGGCGGCTCGTGGCCGAGGCCGAGCAGCATCGCGATCCAGGAGTACTTCTCGAATCCGTGGTAGTGCGGGTACATCGTGTGCTCGTCGAGCAGCCGGCTGGTGGCGACTTCGAGCCGCTCGGCCAGTCCATCGGGCAGCTTGCGGACCTTCGCTTCCTTCCAGTACGGGGTGTCGTCGCGCCGGGCCGCTACGTAGTGCAGCACCAGGAACTCCTTGACCCCGTCGAGCACCCGGGCTACCCGGGTGTTGTACTCCTTCGCCAGCAACGGCTCCCAGCGCTCGTCAGGGAAGTTCTTGACCAGCTGCTCGATGCCGTGCTGGATGAAGAAGATGCCGGTCGACTCCAGCGGCTCGACGAAGGCGCTGGACAGGCCGATGGCCACGCAGTTGTTCACCCACGAGCGCCGGTTGCGGCCGATGCGCATCCTGATGTGGTTGGCCTCGAGGTCGTCCTGGCCCGGGGCGGCGAACTCGCGCAGGGTGCGCTCGGCCTCCTCGGGGCTGGTGAACTCGTCGGAGTAGACGTATCCGGTGCCTATCCGGCCGAACAGCGGGATCGTCCAGATCCAGCCGGCTTCCTTGGCGGTGGCGCTGGTATACGGCGCCATGCCCTCCTGGGCTTGGTCCGGCTTGGGCACCCGGAGCGCGACGGCGCGGTTGTTCGGCAGCACGTCCTGGTAGGACTCGAAGGGCTCGCCCAGCGTCTGGTTGATCAGCAGGCCGCGGAAGCCGGTGCAGTCGAGGTAGAGGTCGGCGCGCAGTTCGCCGTGGTCGCGTGTGGTCAGGCCGCTGATCCAGCCGCGCTCGTCACGCCCGACGTGCACGACGTCATCGACCACGTGGTGCACCCCGCGCTCGGTGCCGTAGCGGGTGAGGAATTGCGCGAGCAGCGTGGCGTCGAAGTGGTAGGCGTAGGGGAACTGTGCCCGCTGCTCCTCGAGAGTGGAGCGGCCGAGCGACACGTCGAGCCCGCCCGCGAACAGGCTGCCGTCGAGGAAGCGCGGGGCGCGCTTGGCCTCGCACAGGTACGGGGTGATGAAGCAGGACCGGTCGAAGGGCTCGGAGCGGTCGCCCTCCTGCAGCCACCAGTCGGTCAGCGCGAAACCGTCCGAGGAGCGCAGCCGCTCGAAGGGGTGGTAGAAGTGGTGGCCGTCGCCGCGCCAGTCCTGGAAGCGGATGCCGAGTTTGTACGAGGCGGCGCACTCGGGCATCCAGTCGCGCTCGTCGAGGCCGAGGTAGTCGAAGAAGTGGCGTACGGTGCTGAAGGTGGCCTCGCCGACTCCGATCCGCCCGACGAGGTTCGATTCGATCACGGTGACTTCGATCCGGTCGCCGAAGGCCGCCTTGAGGTAGGTGGCGCTCATCCAGCCGGCAGTGCCGCCGCCGACCACAACCACTGATTTCAGCATGAGCATGTCCTTTATCTTGAGAACCGGGCGCCGGCAGGCGTGCTGCCGGGTCGCTGTGGCCCACGTTGTCCCTGGGTAGGCCGGATCGAGGCGCGGCACAGTGCGCCGGGGGCGGGCTAGTTGTTGCTGCCTGCGTTGGTCGGCATGTTGTTGCACAGGTTCCAGGCCACATTGCTGTTCGCGTTTGGGGGTACGGTCGTGTTAGCGAGATCCATAAGTCACCTTTCCAGGGCCGATATCATCACCCGGGTTTTATTCCGGCACTGACAAAAGTAGGTTCCGCGTCCATAGGCCGGCCATAAATCCTCGGTCGGCAACGTGGGCACGGAGATCGCCGTGGAGGTCACCGAGCACCGACTCGTCACCCGCCGCCTCAGATGCGGGCGGATGACCAGAGCGCTCGCGCCGGTCGGGGTCGGACGCTGGCGGATCGCGGGAGCGCCCGTGGCGGGGTTCGGCGAGACCAAGTTCCGGGTCGAGGGCACCGCGGTTCCGGCTGCCTCAGAACCATCATGCGCCACAAACCGGCAGCAATACCACGTCAGACCTTAAGGCAAGGCCATTGGGCGGCGCCCTCTGTTGTTACGCGGTGAAAATCAATAGAATAGCCTTAAGAAATTAGGGGTTTTTAGGTGGAAGAGCCCTGAGGAACGGGAGTTAGGAGCGTCGAGGCAGATGACCGGGTGCGCACTCGCAGTCCGGAGGGGGACATGGCGATGGGGGCTCAACTCGGCTTCAACATCCTCGGTCAACTGACTGCGACTGCCGACGGCGAGAGGCTGAAGCTCAGCAGTGCGCGCCAGCGGACCATCCTCGCGTTACTCGTGCTCTTCCCCGATCATGTCGTCTCCGTCGATGCGATGGTCGAGTCGATCTGGTCGGACCGCGCCCCGGCCACGGCGCGCACCCAGATCTCGATCTGCGTGGCCGCGCTGCGCAGGCTCTTCGCCTCCGTGGGCGCGGCGGAGGAGTTGATCGTCACCGAGTACCCCGGGTACCGGCTCAACTCGGAGCGCCACGAGATCGACTGGGTCTTGTTCGACGAGGCGGTCGAGTCGGCGAGGCGGGCGGCGCGCGACGGTCGGCTCGCCGAGGCCGGCCGCGGCTACGGCCGAGCCCTGGGTCTGTGGCGCGGCCGGGCGCTGAGCGGGATCACCGGCGTGGTGGCCGACACCGAGGCCGCCCGGCTCGACGAGCGCAGGCTCGCGGTCAACGACGAGGCGCTTGGTGTCCTCCTCGATCTCGGCGAGCACAGCAGGGTTCTGCCAGAGGCGGCTGCCGTTGTCAAGGAGAACCCGCTGCGCGAGTACACCGTCGGCCTGCTGATGCTCGCCCAATACCGCTCGGGCCGCCGGGCCGAGGCGCTTGAGACCTTCCGGCGCACCCGCGGGCTGTTAGTCATCGAGCTCGGCGTGGACCCCGGGCCCGAACTCATCAAGCTGCAGGGCGCGATTCTGCGCGACGATCCGTCGCTCGCCCCCGCGCATTTGCCCGAGGCCGGGACGGGCGAGGCGGTCGCGGTCCCCCCAGCAGGCGTCGCGCAGCTGTCCGCGGCCCTCGTGGTCCCCTCAGAACTGCCGCCCAACACCCACGGCTTCGTCGGTCGCGGCGCCCAGCTCGCCGCCCTCGACCTGCTCAGCGTGCCACCCGAGGACGGCTACGGCCCGAGCATCGGCCTGATCACCGGAGTCGCCGGGGTGGGCAAGACCAGTCTCGCGGTGCACTGGGCGCACCAGGTTGGCGACCGCTACCCGGACGGTCGGCTCTTCGCCGACCTGCGCGGCTTCGACGAGCGGCATGACCAGGTTCCCGCGGCCGAGATCCTCAACCAGTTCCTGCGGTCGCTCGGCGTTCCCGGAGCGGGCATCCCGACCAGCGTGGCCGAGCGTACCGCGATATATCGCAGCCTCCTGAACGAGCGCAAAGTGCTCGTGCTGCTGGACAACACCCGTAGCTTCGAGCAGGTGCGGCCGCTGCTGCCGAGCAGCCCCGGGTGCACCGCGCTGATCACGGGCCGGGAACAGCTGCAGTCCCTGGTGGTCAGCCCGCCCGAGGCCAGGATCCATCTCGGGGTGCTTGCGCACGCCGAGGCCCTCGAGCTGCTCGGCGCTGTCATCGGCGCCTCCCGGATCGAGGAGGCCCCGCAGGACGGGGACCGGATCGTCGAGTTCTGCGACTGCCTCCCGCTGGCGGTGCGGGTAGCCGGGGCGCGACTGGCCACCAAGCCGCACTGGACCCTGCGCCGGCTGGCCGACCGGCTCAGCGACGAGGGCAGCCGCCTCGACGAGCTGAGCCAGGGCGACGCGCGGGTGCGCGCCAGCTTCGAGCTTAGCTACCGCCACCTCGATCCGGACGCGGTCCGGATGTACCAGGCGCTGAGCCTGCTCGACGTGCCGGACTTCGCAGCCTGGGTGGGCGCGGCGCTGCTGGATATCCCGCTGGCCGCCGCGGAGCAACTGATCGAGCAGTTGGTCGACACCCAGCTGCTCGAGGTCGCGGGGGTGGACAGCACCGGCTGCCTGCGCTACCGCTTCCAGAAGCTGCTGCTGCTCTACACCAGGGAGCGCGCGCTGGAGGGCGATCCGGACGAGCACCGGGACGCGGTGGACCGGGCGCTGCGCTCGTACCTCGGGCTGGCCCTGCAGGCGCACCTGCGCGAGTACGGCGGGTACTACACCGTGCTGCGGCACGAGGCCCCGAAGCTCGACCCGGACGAGAACCTCGCCAGGAACCTGCTCGGCGAGCCGCTGAAGTGGTTCGAGGCGGAACGCACGGCACTGATGTCCGTGGTCAGGCAGGCCGCGCAATCCGGACGCGGCGAACTCGCCTGGAACCTGACCATGTCGATGGTGTCGCTGTTCGAGGTGCGCGACTACATCGACAACTGGCTGGACTGCTGCGAGGTCTCGCTCGCCGCGGCCGCGGCCGAGGGCGACGAGCTCGGGCAGGCCTGCATGCTGCACGACATCGGCGCGGTCGCGCTGCGCCGCCGGCACCTGGTCAGCGCGGAGGACTTCTTCGACCGGGCACTGACGCACTATGCCCGGATCGGCGAGGCGCACGGGCGGGCGATGACGCTGCGCAGCCTGGCCATCGTCGACCGCCTGCAGGGCCAGCTGGACCGCGCGGGCGAGCGGCTCGCCGAGGCGCTGCCGGTTTTCCGCGCGATCGGCGACCTCTCCTCCGAGGCGCACGCGCTCAACAACCTGGCCCAGACTGCCCTGGATCGCCGAGCACCGCAGGAGGCGCTCGGACTGGCGCTCGAAGCGGTGCGCGTCTCCGAGCGGATTGGGCGCGGCGGGGAGCGCAGCATGGCGCAGAGCGTCCACCGCGTCGCCCGCGCGCAGCTGGCCCTCGGGCGCATCCCCGAGGCCACCGATTCCTTCCGCCAGGTGATCCTCATCGTCAACGCGAAATCGGACCTGGTGGGTCTGGCCTATGCGACCTTCGGCCTGGGCGAGGCGCAGCTGTCGGCCGGCGACGCGGACGCGGCGCTGGCCACAATGGGCGAGGCGCGCACCGTCGTCCGGCAGATAGACAGCCCTCTGCTTGAGGGCCAGATCACCTTGGCCATGGCCAGGATCGAGCGTCGCCGCGGTCAGGCGGAGCAGGCCGCGATCTGGCTCGAGGGCGCGCGGGAGCTATTCGAGCGGACCGGATCGGCCTCCTGGCGGCGCACGGCAGAGGAGGAGCGGGAACGGTGGGACACGCCGGAGGCGTGACGTCCCCGGCGTACAGATGCTCATGCACGTGCGCCGCCGGCTCGGCGTACGGCCGGTGCGTGGCGTGGGCTCAGCCGTGCGCCAGCCGCTCGGACAGATGTTTCGTGAGCGCGTCGACGGTCTTGTAGTCCCAGATGAGGGTCGGGTCGAGGACGATCTCCAGCAGGTCCTCCAGATCGCCGCACAGGGCGAACGCGAAGACGGAGTCGAGGCCGTACTCGCTCAGCGGCGTGTCCCGGCCGATCGTGTCCGCGGGACGCTCAAGGTAGTAGCCGATCCGTCCGGCCAGCCAGGATCGGAGCTCTTCCGTGTTCGAGGGGGCGGGCGCCGCCTCGGTCAGGTTCTCAGGCATCTTCATCCTTCACGTCGTGACAAGCGTCGGATCCGAGCCTTGCGCCCTCCTCGATATCGCGGCTATCAGGTTCCTATTTCCGCAGGTGGGGAGCCGGATCAGGGTTCTTCTCAAGGCCGCCGTTATCGCCGCTATCGCCGCTGCCGGCGGGGGTGATGACGAGAGCATCACGGCAAGAAGACGGCGCTTCCTAGAGTCATCGACAAGACCTGAACAAAGGCCAGAAACCTAAGGAAAGCCGAGGGAATCTACATGAACACGGTGAACCGTTCCTCCGCCGCCGTCGTCGCGATCGTCGCCGCCGTACTAGTCGGCCTCGCCCTGCTCGTGCCTGTCGCCCACATGCTCTCCAGCGGCCACGGCGCCCCGGCCGTGGTCTCGGTCGCCGACGGTGGCACCTCGGGTCCGACCAACGAGGACTGGGGCTGAGCCGGATGGAATTCCGCATCTTGGGCCCGGTACGGGTCCGCTTCCAGGGCCTTGAGGACGCCGTGAGCGGCAGCAAGCAGCGCACCATGCTAGCCGCGCTCCTGCTCGCCGAGGGGAGGACTGTGTCTGATGACCACCTGGGCCGGTTGCTGTGGGGCGAGTATCCGCCGACCACAGCGCGTTCCCAGATCCACACCTACGCCTCGCGCATCCGGCAGCGCGTCGATCCGGCGGTCCGCCTCGAGCGGATCCGCACTGGCTACCGGATGCCCGACGCTGGCTTCGATCTCGACTACCGCGACTTCCGCTGCCTGGTGAAGCGCGCATGCCGGGCCACGGCGGCCCTCAAGCCCGCCGAGTCCGCCGACCTGCTCGCGCGCGCACTCGCACTCTGGCAGGGCGACGCACTCGCGGACACTACCGAGCACATGATCGCCCTCGAACAGCTGTACCTGGAGGAACAGCGCCTTGAGGCACTCGAGATGCGCATCGAAGCCGACCTGATCCTCGGCCGGCAGAACACATTGATCTCCGAGCTCAACAGCCTGGTGTCGCACTATCCGCTGCGCGAGCGGCTGCGGGCACTGCTCATGACCGCGCTCTACCGGGCTGAGCGGCAGGCCGACGCCATCGCCCTGTTCCAGGACTGCCGGCGGATCCTCGATGAGGAGCTCGGCGTCCCGCCGGGGCGACTGCTCACCCGCACCTACCAGGGCCTGCTGACCGGCGAGGCGCGCTCGCGCCTGCCCGCCCAACTGGCCACCGGATGAGGATGCGCGCCGGCGCGATGATCTGCTCGTCGAGCCGATCGGCTTCGGCGCGCGCCCCGCGTTCAGGGCGGGGGTTCGGGGGCCGGCGTCAGTTCTCGAACGCGGCGGCGGACGGCGTGTATTCGAGTGTGCTGGAGCCGTAGATCTCCTGCACCCAGTTTGAGTGGTAGACGGTGTCGAGGTAGCGCTCGCCCGGGTCGGGGGAGATTCCGACGGTCACGATCTGCCCGTCCGGGGCGTTCGCGGCCAGCCAGCGCTCGGCCGCGGACACCACGGTTCCGGTCGAGCCGCCCATCAGGAAGCCGCGGGAGGCGAGCCGGTGGCACATGCGCACCGTCTTGGACTCGGGCACCATGATCACCTCGTCGATATAGGACTCGTCGAGCATGGCGGGGCGCACCCCGGCGCCGAGGCCGGGGATCAGCCGCCGGCCGGCCGGATGGCCGAAGATGACCGAGCCGATGCTGTCCACGGCCACGATCCGGACCTCCGGCCGGTGCTCGCGGAACCAGCGGGCGCAGCCCATCAGCGTACCGGCGGTGCCGGCCCCGATGAACAGAACCTCGAGATCGGGAAACTGCTCGTGGATCGAGGGCGCGGTGCTGGCGTAGTGCGCGCCCCAGTTGTTCGGGTTCGTATATTGGTCCAGCCAGACGAAGTTGGGGTCGGAAGCCACGAGCGCGCGCACATGGTCGATCCGCGCGCCGAGCAGCCCGCCGTCGACGGTGGGCTGCGTGATCACGTGCACCTCAGCCCCCATGGCCTCCATGAGCAGGCGGCTGTCCAGGTTGCAGCGGGCGTCGGTGACGCAGACGAAGCGGTAGCCGCGATACGCAGCCACCATGCTCAGAGCAACCCCCAGGTTTCCCGAGGAGGACTCGACCAGCACGCTGTTCGGGCCGAGCACGCCGGAGCGCTCGGCGGCCGTGACCATGGCGACCGCGGCCTTCTGCTTGATGGAGCCGGCGAAGTTGAAGCCTTCGAACTTCAGGTAGAGCGGGATGCCGAGTGTGCCGCGCAGGTCGATGAACAAGTTGTCCTGGTGGAACTCGTGCGGCCCCGAAATAACTGGCACTGTTTCCTCCCTATCCTGGGAACGGTCGGGCGGATCCGGCCGGTGCGCGCACGTACGCGCAGTCGGCCCGGGTCAGCCCGGCACCTGGCGCGCGGTCAGATCCAGTAGCTGCCGCCGGTTGACCCGGCGAAGCAGTTCGTGCCAGAGGCGTTCGCGCACCTCCCGGTGCTCGGCCTCGGTGAGCACGCTCGGCGGGTGCAGCCGGCGGGCGAGCAGGTCGAGCACCGCTGTCAGCGCGACCTCGTCCAGCCGCGCCGGATCGGCCCGGTGCACACCCCACGCCGCTGCGGCGGCGAGCAGGACGGTGTAGCCGTCGACCGCCTCGAGAGCCGCCACCGACGGGTGCTTCGCCAGGTCCCGCGGGCCGAGCGCCGCGCACCAGTCGCGCACCCGTTCGGTCTGATCGAGCAGCAGCCGGGCGAGCCGGGCGAGCGGCCGCGCGGTGCCGCCGGCCTCGGCCAGGGCCATCGCCGTCAGGGCACTGATCAGAGCGTCGGTGCGCGCGGTGTCCGGGCCCAGCGGTCCGAACTCGAGCGCGGGCAACTCGGAGTCGGGGTCGAAGAGCTCCGGTGTCACCGCGTTCTCGACCAGCCAGGATCTGCGGGCCAGCCGCGGCAGCCGCGGCAGCACCGTCACCATGCAGGCGTTGCGCGCGTCATGCTCGCCGACGGTCTGGGCGATGTCGCGCGCCAGCTTCTGGAAGATCGCGTAGGGTCCCTCGCGCACCGCGCCCCGCGCGCCGAGCACACCCCGCAGCTCCGCGAAGGCGTCGCAGATCAGCCGAATGGCGACGTGGCTGGAGGCGCTGGCGTATGCGGAGGCCTGTTCGGGCGCGAGGTGCAGGGCGCGCAGCGCCACGGTGCTGAAGGCGTCCGCGGCCAGCAGCGCGGTGAACGCACGGGTCAACGCGGCGCTCACGCGCGGCTGTTCGGCCGCGGTCCGTCCGGCCCGGCTGGGTTCGAGCGCCCAGAGCATGCCCGCGCGCAACGCCGTGTCCAAGGGCCCCACGCAGACCGAGGGCAGCACGCCGCAGGTCAGCTGGGTGGCCCTGCGCGCCGGAGCCAGGCCCGCGCCGGCCTCACCGAGGAGCGCGCGGTCCGGAATCGGGCAGTTCGTGAAGACGCCGCCGCTCAGCTGCGCGCCGCGCATCCCGGCACTCGGCACGCGCTCCGTGTAGCGCAGCGCGCCGGCGGGAAGCGAGCTCTTCTCGATCAGGAACTGGCTGTGGCCGCGGTCGGCACGGGCCGGATCGGTGAGCGCGAACACGACCAGCGCTTCGGCGCGACGGAAGTTGACGGCCGAGTGCCGCCCGCCGCTCAGCAACCAGCCGCCCGGACGGCGGACGGCCTCGAACCCGGTCGGGCACAGGTCTCCGTCGTAGGTCGGCTCCTGGCCGCAACAGGCGATCTTGCTCCGGTCCAGGAGCAGCGCGGCGGCGCGGGCGCGCTGCTCGTCGTCGCCCGCGCTCCAGATGCCGACGCCGGCGAGAAAGGAGCTGAGGCCATAGCCCTGCCCCAGGCAGGGGTCGCGCCGCCAGACCGTGCGGAGGGTCGCGGCGAGCTGATCCAGCCGGGTGAGGCCGCCGCCCTCTGCGCGCGGGACGAACGCGGCGCTGAGCCCGACGGCGTCGAGCCGGCGCTCGCCCTCCTCGAACAGCTCCTGCCGTTCGTCGGCGTCGAGCGCCGAGCGGTGTCCCAGCGGATTGCTCTCGTCCCAGGGGTTTCCGAAGGCGGCGTCGATCTCGTCGGCGAGGCTCGGCGGTTGGGTTGTCAGGGTCATCGTCCGCCCTCCTGCGGGTCCGGCGATTCGGGGTCGCGCACCATCCCGGTGCCAAAGGGGGTGATCCGCTCGCCCGCGGCGACCGCCCGGGCGAGCCGATCGGCCGCGTCCTCGGCTGCCCGCTGGTGCCACTCCTCGCGCGTCCAGGCCGGCAGCCCGAGCTCCCGGCGGGTCCGGGCGATCACCTCGAGCAGCGCGGTACGGGCAAGCAGCGCGTCACCCCAGCGCGGCTCCCGCGCGCCCTCCGGCTGCCCGGCCGCGCACAGCTGAAGCAGCGCCGCGCCCGCGTAGAGCAGTTCGTAGGCCGCCGCCAGGTCGTAGGCCTCGGCGGACGGCGGCGCGGCGGGGGCGAGGACCGCGCAGCGTGCGTGCACCTCGTCGGTCAGCCATGCCAGTTGCCAGGTCAGCCGCGCCAGCTGGGCCGGGACCTCGTCCGCCGCGCGGCCGGCGCACGCGTCAAGCTCGGCCGCGAGCCCGGGCAGGGCCTGCACGGCGCTGCACCCGCCGCGCGAGCGCGGCAGCAGCCGGGAGCGGTCAAGCGGCCCGACCCGGGTGCCGGCGCGGGCGGCGCGCTCAAGCCCAGCCCGGTCCACCGTGCCGTCCAGGAAGCCACTCACCAGCCAGGGGAACTGGCTGATCAGGGTATTGCGGACAGCGGGCACGCCGCCGTCCAGGACGGTGGCCGTCTGGTGGTCGCGGACCACCTTCTGGAAGGCGCCGTCGGTGCCCTCGGCAGCGGCCAGGAAGGAGTGCGGGCCGAGCACCTCGGTCAACTCCGCGAGCACAGTGTCCACCAGGCTTGAGGTCAGGCCTCTGACAAGGCCGGAGAGCACGCTGAGCTCCTCGGTCAGGCTGTGCGCCGAGCGCGCGGTGAGCACGGCCGCCGCCTCAGCCGCCGTCAGCAGGCCGACAGCGCGGGCAAGCACGGCGCGCACCGAGGCCCGCTCGATCAGCGGCTCGCGCCGCCCAGCGGGCCGCGCGGCGAACGCGGTGACCAGGCGCAGCGCGTGCTCGCCCGCGCCGAGCGAGAGGGCCGGGTAAAGCACCCGGGTCAGCTGCGGCGCGCGCACCGCGGTCGCCAGCCCGGTGCCCTCGGCCCCGACGAGCGCGGAGCCGGGCACCGTGAGCCGGTCGAAGCGGATCCCGGACAGATCCACCCCGCGCACTCCGTGCAGGCCCGCCTTGGGCAGCGCCTCGAACCCCTCGGGAGCCAACTGGTCCCGGCGCAGCATCAGCAGGCTGTAACCGCGCGGGTCGTCGTCAGGGCCGGTGCGCACAAGCACGGTCAGCAGCTCGCCCTGGGCCGCGCTGCTGACCGGCCAGGCCGTCCCGCGCAGCCGGTAGCCCCGGCCCGTCGGCTCCGCGGTGACCTCGCCGAGCGCCGGGTCGGAGTTGCGGTCGGGCTCGGCCAGCACGCACCCGACCCGCGTCCCGGAGCGGATCGCCTCGGCCAGTTCGGCCGCCTGCCGTGCGCTGCCGGCCAGCCACACCGGCTCAGCGCACAGGTACATCGTGCCGTGCGCGAACAGCAGGCTCAGGTCGCGGCGGGCCAGCGTGCGCCACTGCTGCAATAGTTCCTCGAGATCGGCCAGCCGGCCGCCGTATTCCGGCGGCACGTAGTAGTCCGCGAGGCCGAGCCCGTCGAGCACGCCGAGGATCGGTTCCGGGTACTGCTCGGCCCGGTCCAGTTCGGCGATCAGCGCCTCCGCCCGGCCCGGCCCGCCGAGTCCTGCGGACAGCCGTGCGTCGAAGGCCGCGGCGAGCTCGTCGGGTCCCGGGTCGAGAGTGGTCATGCGGCGCCTTCGACCAGGCTCAGCACGGCCGGCTCGAGATCCGCGTGCACATGCCTGAGCTCGCCATCGAGGAAGGCCTTGCGCACCGAGCCGCGCTGGATCTTCCCGCTGGTGGTCCGGTGCACGGTGCCTCGGCGCACCAGCAGCACGTTCGGCACCGGGGCGCCGAGGCTGGAGCTGAGCCGCTCGCGCACGGTGGCGGCGACGGCGGGCAGTTGCTCCCGCTTCACCTTCGGATCCACCTCGTGCACCAGCACGATCCGCTCGTCCGGCGCGCGCACCGAGAACGCCGCCCCGAACAGTCCGGTCAGCGCCCCGTGCGCGGCCCTGGCCTCCTGCTCCAGGTCCTGCGGGTAGATGTTGCGGCCGTGCAGGACCATCATCTCCTTGATACGGCCGGTGATGAAGAGCTCACCCTCGCGCACCGCGGCGAGATCGCCCGTGCGCAGCCAGCCGCGGTCGTCCGCCTCCTCATCGGCGATCCGGGCCTCGAAGATCTCGGCGCTCTCGGCGGGCCGGCCCAGTACCCGGCGCCGATGCTCTCGCCACGCAGCCACAGCTCGCCGACCCGGCCAGCTGGCAGGACCCGGCGCGTGGCTGGGTCGACTACCCGCATCTCAAGGCTGCGCGGGTACCCGACGCCCACGAGCTGCGACCCGTTCACCGCAGGCTCCAGTTCGCCGCGCTCAAGCTGGGCCGCGTCCACCGGCAGCACGGTCGCTGCGACGTCCTGCGACCTGGCGCAGACGAATACGGTCGCCTCGGCCAGGCCGTAGGCCGGCGAGACCGCGCCCTCCCGCAGCCCGGCGGCAGCGAAGCGGGCGGAGAACGCCGACTGGGTCGGGGCGTGGATCGGCTCGGAGCCGTTGAACACCCAGCGCACGCGGCTCAGGTCGAGCTCGGCGAGCTGGGCGTCGGTGACCACGCGGCGGCACACGTCCAGGGCGAAGTTCGGCGCCGACGTGGCGGTGATCCGGTACCGGTCGAGCATCCGCAGCCACTCAACCGGCCGCTTGAGGAACTCCACCGGGGGCATCAGGACACAGCTGAGGCCGTGTGTCACCGGAGTGGTCAGCTGGAAGAACAGGCCCATGTCGTGGTGCATCGGGATCCAGGAGCCGAGTCGGTCCTCGCCGGTGAGCCCGAGGTCCACGTACTGCGCGCGGGTGTTCGCCAGCACATTGCGATGGCTGAGCACAACGCCCTTGGGGGTGCCGGTCGAACCCGAGCTGTACTGCAGCACGGCCGGGGTCTGCGGCGCCACGGCCGGCGGCGTCCAGGACGAAGTCGGCTCGCCCGGATCGATCGGGACGACGGCCTCGATCGGGCCGCCGCCACCGCGCTCCTTCGCCCACTCCGCCGCCGTCCCGAGATCCTCGGGCGCGGTGAGGATCAGGCCGGGCGCGCAGTCGCGCACCACGGCCTCGATCCGGTCGGTGGAGCGGTTGCTGCCGCCGAGCGGCGGCAGTGGCACCGCCGTCATCCCGGACATCAGGCAGGCGAGGTAGGCCTCGGCGAACTCCAGCGAACTCGGCAGCGCGATCACCACGCGGCTGCCGCGCGGAAGCCGGGCGTCGAGCGCGGCGGCCCGGCTCCGCGCCGCGCGGTCGAGCTCGGTATAACTGCGGGCCCGCGGGGGCTGCCCGACGCGGTGGATGGTGACCGCGTCCCGGTCCGGATGCGCCAAGACCTGAGCGGCGAAGGCCTCGCCGACGTTCGCCGGGCCGGAGGTCTTCGGGGCGTGCGGAGCATTCAAGGCGGATTCCTTTCGGTGGGCCGGCGGTGCCCGTAAGTGCTCCGCGTGGCGTCCACCGCCCCGTCGGGGAAGTGCATCCGGCTCTCACATCCTCAACTGGACCTCGTCACGCTGGTGCACTCCGAGCGTGGAACAGCGGGCCATACCGGTTCTATCGCGCGACCATGCCCTACCGGGATCAAGCTCTGCCTGACCATTGACCCCCGCCAACAGATTCGACAATGCGGACGCGGATCGTCCGCAAGCGCTTCTAGGGTGCGAAGTGCACGAAACCGAGCCGACCGGACGGAGACCCACCATGGGCGAGTACACGATCAAGCCGCTCGATGCCGGGACCTGGGATGCCTTCGCCCGGCTGTGCGAGAAGCACAAGGGGATGGGGTTCGGCGGCTGCTGGTGCACGTGGTTCCATCCGCGCCGCAAGGACCTGGGTATCGATAACGATGTTGAGCCTGGACGGCAGTACAAAGAGCTCCTGGTTCGGGAAGGCAGGGCGCACGCTGCCCTGGTGTTCGAAGGTGACATCGCCGTGGGCTGGTGCCAGTTCGGGCCGCCAGAGGAACTCCCGTGCATCTTTCACCGGAAAGAGTATGAAGCCGGCCTCGAATCGTTGCCCGACTACCGCCTCACCTGTATCTTCGCGGACCGGAATCACCGGCGCGAAGGGGTCGCCGCCTTCGCCGTCGACGGGGCGCTGGACCTGATCGCCGGGGCGGGCGGCGGGGTCGTGGAGGCCTATCCGCAGGACCTGCAGGGAAAAAAGATCTCGGCTTCGTTCCTCTACGGGGGCACCCGCAGCATGTTCGAGAAGGCCGGCTTCGACTACGAGCGTCCCAAGGGCAAGAACCACTGCGTGATGCGCAAGACGGTAAAAGGCACAGAACGCCCGTCGGGTCGGGTGGTCCCGGTCAGCGCCTGATATCAGTCTGCGAGCCGGAACGCCAGTTCGGTCTGCCATTGGCTGGTGTCGGGCTGCTGAGAGGGATCGGTGAGGTAGGACTCGATTCGGCAGCCCCATTTCTCGCCCGCCTCGCTCTGCGCTACGTCCCAGGCTAGTTCTCGTTCGCTGGCCCAGTCGAGCAGTGCGGATGTGGCGGCCATCAGGGTTTGCGGGGCGCCGGTGTGGGTCAGGACGGCGAACCGGCCGGCGGGCAGGATGCCGCCCCGGATCCCGCCGTCGTCTTCTGGCTGCGACAGGACCGGAACGCCCGCCTCGACGAGGAGCTGCCGCTCCATGTCGATCACGTGGTACCGGAAGAACGGCGGGCCAGCCGGCGCGATGCCGCGGGCGCCGAGCCAGCCGAAGATCTCGGGAAGGCGGTCGGCGACCGAGCCGACGGCCGCCATGGGCACCCATGCTGAGATGCCAGCGTACGGCTGGGCCGCTCGCTGAGTGATTTCCGGCGCGACGTCCACGGAGTCTCCTTAGAGAGGCGTGATTGGTTCCTGGAGCTCGGTCTGATCGCCGGCCTGCTCCTCCTGCGTCTCCAGGTCAGGGTCCTCCCGGTAGTCGGACGAGAGATCGACCACTTCGGTTTCTGGCCGGTAGGCGGGATCGAGCCGCAGGAGATCCCATTCATTGATCCAGGTGCGGACGTACTGGCGCATCCGGGTAGCGCCGAGCCGCTCAAGCCCGCTGACATCGGGTGGCAGCCACCCGAATACCTCGCCGTGCAGCTCCTTCAGCCGGGCGTACGCGGCTGCGAGCTCGGCCTCGTCCGGTGGCGTGAGTAGCCGCATCTCCCTGTCGATGATCCGCATGCCCTGTGCCGCCGCGGCCGCGAGCGCCGCCGCTTCCGGCGTCTGCTTGGCGCGCAACTTCTCCGGCACCAGTTCGCGATCGTTTCGCCCGGTGATGACGGCGGCCTCGAAGTCGTCGGTCATCGCGAGTACCGCCGCGAGCGGCACTCCGGGGCCAGCGTGCTCGCCACGCGCCCAGCTGGCGATCTCCGCATAGGACCTGGCGCGTTGCAGGAGCGAGTAGCGTCCGATCAGCTCGACCTCGTCAAAGAGGATCACCCAGCCCGCCGAGCCCGCCGCGGCGAGCAGTTTCGCGGCGAACCGCAGCCGCTGACTGCCCAGCTGCCGCGCGGTCACCGGAGTCAGCGAGGGCCGGGCGTCGCCGATCTCCTTGAGGCGCCGGCGAAGCTCCGGCACGGCGATCGGGTCACCGGACCAGAACCGCACGATCGTGCTCGCGAAGGCGGCGTCACGTTCGCGAAGCTGAGCATAGAGCGCCAGCGTCGCGGCGAACCGCTCGTTGAGGCCCGAGCCTGCCGACGTCGCCCAGCGCAGCAGTTCGGCGTAGCCTCGGCCGTCAGGGTCGATCGCGGCCGCGGCCTCGACGATGGCCGGCCGCGGGCGACCAGCCGTAACGGCCGATTCGGCCGCGGCGGCGAACACCTTCGCCGGGTCATAGAGCGGGGTCTCCTTGCTGATCACCACCCGGCTGACGGTGAAGCCGGCCTCAAGGGCAAGCCGTGCGAGATGTTCAAGGAGGTGACTCTTTCCCGCGCCGAACCCTCCGCCGAGGAGCAGGCCAGCCGGGTTACCGGCCGCCGCGGCCTCGCGGAGAGAGGCGAAGCGGTCCTCGATGGCGGCCTGGCCGCTGCCTGTCACGGCGACCGCGTCCCGGCTTGGCACGCCAGCCCGCAGCGCCTCAATGGCGCGGCGCCCCGCCACAGCGGGGTCGGCGCCTAGGGCCATGGTCGTCATGCCGCCACCTCCGGGGCCATGCCGATCCGGACCAGGGTCGAGTACGGGTTGACCCGGTAGCGGTCGCGGACCTCGTCGATGACCCGCATGCGCAGCGCCGTATAGGCCGGCAGCCCGCGCGCCTCGTCGTTGACTAGTTCGGGCGGGAGCAGTACCGCCAGGAACAGCCCCTCCAACTCGTCGGTGCCGTCGATCAGCTGGCGAACAAGCTCGTACGCGTCGAGCGTGGCCGCCTTGGAGTAGTAGTAGCCGTCACGCAGGCCCGCAGGCGGCCGGCGACTCACCGCCAGACGGGTCAGGTCCATGCGCAGCACCAGGCCAGCGTGGCCTGCCAGGCGCAGCCAGCGGGTCGAAGAGAGCAGGAGCGACCTGGCGTTGTGCCTGGCCACCTTGGCATGCAGCGAGAGCTTGCGCAGCTCGCCGGCCGGCACCCGCTCACCGCGAAGCCATCCGATGACCGTCTCCCGCTCGGTCACGGTCACGTCACCGCGGCCGAGGCGTTCCTGGCACAGGCGCAGCATCGCCATCCGGAACTCGTGGCTGAGTAGCGCGTCCTTCAGCACTGTCTGCTCGACCGCGCGCCGCACGCTCCGGTAGAGCTCGGCTCCGTCCACCCGGTGGTAGTCCGCCACCGTCGCGATTCTCAGGTCAGGGTCGAGGCGGTCCGTATCGGGCGGTGGCGGGAACCCGCACTGGTGGAAGGCGGTACGCACGACCGAGTCCGCCAGGGCGACCCAGTCCAGCTGGCGCGCCACCGCGGCGAACACCTGGTCGATCATGTGGACCCGGGTGGTGGCCGCATCCACAGCCGCGTGCTGAAACCCGTCGCCGATGCTCGCCAGCCCGACCGCCAGCTCCTTCGCCGCGGACTCGTCTCCCACCGCCAGCAGCTTGACGGCAGCACCGCCGTGTCTCACGTACGGCGCGAGGTATTCCTTGTCAATGAAGTCCAGATATGCTGCCGCGTCGAGCGGTGCCAGAGCGCTGGATGGCGACACGACTACCGCGCTCCGCTGTCGTCAAGGGTGAACGAGACGCCCCAGTAGTGCTGACGCTGGCCGCTGCGCGCCACGGTGACCAGCACGCCGGAGCCCTTCGTGCCGGTGCTAGCCGACCAGCGCAGCTCGCGGGGGTTCCGCGCGGTCCGCGTCACGCCGCTCTGGTCAAGCAGGTAGAGATCACGCGCGAACTCCTGCTTGGAGTACTGACCGCGCTGCCCGGGCAGCATCGTCAGCACCGACCAGATGTCGACAAGCCTGATCACCCCGTCGTCCTTCTTGCCTTCGCTGGCGACGACCAGTTCATAGCCCGCGCGCAGGCTGTCGAGGAACGCCTCCGCCTTGAAGCGCGGCGCCCGGTCCTGGGTCCTGGCGAGCAGCTCGACAAGTACCGAGGGGCGAATCCGGCGCTCCCGTACCTTGTCGATCTCGACGGCGGCGTCACCGGGGAGCACGCGGAGCAGCGACGGGTAGCAGAGCAGCCGGTCCTCTTCCTCGAAGATCTTGACGCCGCGGGCCTGCGCAGCCGCCAGCAGTTCCTTGACGTAGCCGCCGGAGGCGAGGTAAGCCTGCTCGTCCGGATCAAACCCGTCAGACAGCGCCCGCGTCTCCTCGACGAGGCCGGCGGTCACGGCGTGCGCGGCGGCAAGTGCCTTACGCGCCTCGCGGACCTGCCCGCTCTTCGCACCGGACAGCGCCTTGCGCAGCTCGCGGGTGACCGCGGCGGCGGATCTCATCGCCCCCTCCACCGCCCGCTCCGTCGCGGCCAGCGTCTCCTCCAAAGTGCCGGTCCCGCCGTCGGCTGACTCGCCCGCACCGATCGCGCCGTCATTGTTCACACTGATCTGCGTCACCGCATTCAACCCTTCTTGTCAGACAGCTAGGTACAGTACCGCCGCTATCCGACGGTCGTCGGCCACGCGACAGGATTGGCGATCCGAGTTGGGCACAACGGCTCAGGGACATCCCCAAACGGTTACAGTCTGGCTGTGAGTCCGCAGTGCCAATGGATACCGCCAGGGCAATCCGCTTGCGTTGCCGGGTACGACATTCCCGGCGGATTTATCTACATAGGACAGCAGTTGCCGTCGGCCGTCGGCACCATCGAGCCCGCGCTGATCAATCCCGCGCTGCCCCTGGGCAACGATGGGCCGAACCGGTCCGGCCACGACCTTGACCCGGCACCGTCATACCACCTGATCTCACCGGACAGCCGGGCCGCCTATCTTGCCTGGCTGGCCGGGGGCCGCGACTGCGCAGGCGTGCCGTCCGGCTTCGTGGCCCTATTTTTCTCCGGACTGGAGCGGCGCGTGCTGGTGGACGCGGCCGCCGACCCGGCGGTACGGCGCGAGCTGCCCGCCATCGCGGCCGAGGTACGCCGGCTCAAGGCCACCCGGGTCCCCGCCAGTAATTCGTTCGGCTCCCGCGCCACGGCATTCCTGGACGTTCTCGATCTCCTCTGCGCCCCGAGGTGGCGGCCGGGGAGCTTGCCGCCTTCTGGCGTGCCGCCAGCACCCGCGCTTGACCGCTGGCCGGTCCCGATGGCGCTGCGCACGGCCCTCGCCGGGTTCGCGGTGACCAGCAGGCCAGTGCCCGCTCACTGGGCCAGGTCGTGGGCCTGGTACCACCCGTCGCTGTATCCCCGGACGCCGCAGACGCGCTGCCCGGAGGAGTTCGGTCAGTTGTTCGCGGTGCGCTACGCCCGGCGGTTCGGGGCCGGGCTGGTCCCGCGAACCGCCGCCAGCCCGCCGATCCGGATCGGCTACTCACCGGCCAGCCCCGGCATCGACGCCGTGGTCCTGGACCGCCCTGACCTGCCGGATGTACTTCAGGAGCCGAGCGCCACCAGGGAACTGGGCGCGCTTACGGACTCAGTCACCGACGCACTCACGCCGTACAGCCGCTGGCTCGCCCGTAACCCGGGTGGACGCGGTTCGCTCGCCTCGACGGCGCTGCTGCCTGCCGACCTGCTCGAGCTGGACCCTGGTCCGATCCGGCACCTGCTGGCCTGGGCGAACGCTCACCTTGACGGGAAGTTCGCCGCCGTTATCGACGCATCGGAGTTCAGTGCCTTCTGGTCGACCTCCGACCCGGCCGCGATGTCCAGGGACGAGGCCGCGTCGCTGGCCCTCGTCCTGGCCCGCGCGGGACTCGGGGTAGAGCCAGATGTACGTTTCGGCGGCCCGGCCCTCGCTCCTGGGCCGGCGGTGATCTTCCGCCTCGACAGGCAGGCCGCGGACGCCCCGTCCCCCGGCTATCTCGCCGCGACCACGATGCTGCACCTGGCCGCCGCCGTAGCGCTCGCGGCCGGGTCCGATCCGCAGGACAACGCGAACGCGATCATCACCGGGCTAGCGGCCGAAGTGCGGCTGTCCGTCACGGAGCGGTCCAGGCTCGCCGCGCGGCTGCGCTGGCTGTTCGCCTCCGGCGCCGCCCGGGGCCTGCCCGACCGCCGGATCTCCGCGCTGACCGAGACCGAGCGGGAGGCGGCAGGGCATTTCCTGGTCTCGGTCGCCACCGCGGGCCCTGTACTCGCGCCTGCGACGGTGACCGCGCTGATCAGGGCGTACCGGCTGATCGGCCTTGAGCCCGGCCTGGTATATCGCCGCCTGCACCAGCGCGGCCTGGCGTCAGCCGACGGCCCGGTCGTGGTACGCCGGCCGCGAGCCGACCAGCCGGGGCACCCGCTCCCGCGCGCCGCGTCTGGATCAGGCGCCGCACCCGCCGAGCCCGCACCGGGCGCCCGGGCGGTTGCCGCCTCGGGAGTTCAGCTCAGCCAGGAGGTGATCGCCAGGAAGATGACCGAGACGGCGGCCGTGTCGACCCTGCTCGCGAGCATTTTCACCGACGAAGGGCCAGCGCCGAGCGCGGCAGGTCTCCCTCGCGGCGAGGCGGGGCAAGACCGTCCCTGCGGCCTCGACCAGCCGCACAGTAGGCTACTCGGCGAACTCGCCACCCGGTCGTCGTGGTCGCGCGCCGATTTCGCGGGGCTGGCGGCCAGACATGGTGTCATGCCCTCTGGCGCGATGGACGTGATCAACGAGGCGGCCATGGAGACCGCGGGCGAACCGGTCCTGGAGGGAGACGACGAGCTTACGATTAACGACGACGCGATGCGGGAGCTATTGGCATGACCGGCGGCGGGCTCCTTTCTCCGGGCGATCGGGTCCCATCCGGCCGGATCCGCGCGCGCGAACGGGACTCAATCGTGGCGTCGCTGCGGGCCGGGGTCGTCCCCAGCGTCGGCCAGCAGCACGTGCAGGTCGGCCGGGTCGCCGAAGTGCAGGCCGTGGTCGCCGACATCGCGCGGATCGCCGAGGGCGGGGCGAGCAGCCGTTTTGTCATCGGCGATTACGGCTGCGGAAAGACTTTCTTCCTGCACCTCGCACGGTCGGTGGCGCTGGAGAAGCACCTCGTCACAATGCACGCCGATCTGTCTCCCGATCGGCGGCTGCACGCCAGCGCGGGCAAGGCCCGCGCCTTGTACGCCGAATTGACGGCCAACCTGGCGACCCGCGCGCGGCCAGAGGGCGGCGCGCTGACCAGCGTCGTCGAACGTTTCGTGACGCGCGCGCTCAGCGAGGCGCAGACAACCGGCGCGGACCCGGCGGCTATCATCTCGGCCCGGCTGGCGGCGCTGACTGAATCGACGGGCGGCTACGACTTCGCCCACGTCATCGCGCGGTACTGGCAGGGACATGACGGCGGTGACGAGCAACTCAAGACGGACGCCGTGCGCTGGTTGCGCGGCGAGTTCACCACCCGTGCCGACGCCAGGCAGGCCCTCGGCGTCCGGACCATCGTCGATGACGCCACCTGGTACGACCACCTCAAGCTGATGTCCGGTTTCGTGCGCCTGGCCGGCTACGACGGCCTGCTTGTCTGCCTCGACGAGCTGGCCAGCCTCGCAGGGCTGGCCAACGTCCAGGCCCGCGGCGCCAACTACGAGCAGATCCTGCGGATCTTCAATGACAGCCTGCAGGGCTCCGCCACCTATCTGGGGTTCCTGCTCGGCGGCACGCCAGATTTCCTGCTCGACAGCCGACGAGGGCTGTTCTCCCATCCCGCGCTCGCTGCCCGGCTCGCCGAGAACAGATTCGCCTCCGACAAGCTGGTCGACCACTCAGGGCCTGTGCTGCGGCTAGGCAACCTGTCGCCGGAGGACATCTACATCCTGCTGACCAAACTGCGTCACGTGTACGCATCCGGCGACCCGGCCGCGTACCTCGTCCCGGACGACGCGCTCATCGGCTACATGCGGCACTGCGCGTCGCGCATCGGTGACGCCTACTTCCGTACCCCGCGCGAGACCATCAAGGGATTCCTCGACCTCCTCGCGCTACTCGATCAGAATCCGGGCCTGGACTGGAGATCGGTTATCGACGACATCAGCCTCGCACCTGAGCCCGCAGACTCCGCCGACGATGACGAACTCAGCTCATTCCAGCTCTGAGCCGACCCCGTCCGCGGCGTACGAGCTCTATCATCCGAGCGTCCAGCGCTGGATCTACGACTCTGGCTGGGCGCGGCTGCGTGATGCCCAGGAACGGGCAGCGGCCCCGATCCTCGCCGGCGACCGCGACCTGATCATCGCCGCCGCGACGGCGAGCGGCAAGACCGAAGCCGCCTGGCTGCCGATCTGCTCGGCGCTGGTCAGGCGGCGCGGCGCTGGCGAGGCCGGCCCAGGCATTCAGGCGCTGTTCATCAGCCCTCTCAAGGCCTTGATCAACGATCAGTACGACCGGATGACGCGGCTCTGCGACCGCCTGGAAATCCCGGTGCACCGCTGGCACGGTGACGTGGCGGTGTCCCGCAAGTCGCTGGTCATGCGCGCCCCCGACGGTGTGCTGCTGATCACGCCCGAGTCGGTGGAAGCGATGTTCGTCAATCACGGGGACCGCGTCGGCCGCGTCCTTGGCGACCTCCGCTATGTGGTCATCGACGAACTGCACTCCTTCATCGGCACGGAGCGCGGTGCGCAACTCCAGTCCCTGCTGCACCGGGTAGAAGTCTGCCTTGACCGCGGCGTTCCCCGGATCGCGCTCTCCGCGACACTCGGTGACTTCTCCGCCGCGGCGGAGTTCCTGCGCCCTGGGAAAGGATCATCGGTGGAGGTTGTCTCCTCCGACGACGACGCCGGCGAGATCCGGCTCCAGTTGCGCGGCTACCGGACCGGCGCGCCGCCCGGCCCGCACCGGCGGCCGGGCACCGATTCCGGGGACAACGCCGAAACCCGCGACCTCGCCCCGATCGCCGATCACCTGTTCCGTACCCTGCGCGGGCACGATAACCTGGTCTTCGCCAACTCCAGGGCAGCGGTCGAGACCTACGCCGACATGCTGGATCGCCGCAGCCGCGCCGCCAACATCCGCACAGAATTCCTCGCTCACCACGGCAGCCTCGCCAAGGAACTCCGCGAATACGTTGAGGAGCGGCTGAAGGACCGCTCGACCCCGGTCACCGCCATCTGCACGTCCACCCTCGAAATGGGGATCGACGTTGGCAGCGTCGACTCGATCGCCCAGCTCGGCGCTCCGCCGACCGTGTCAAGCCTCCGCCAGCGCCTGGGCCGCTCCGGCCGACGCGAGGACCAGCCGGCCGTGATCCGCATCTACGTCTCCGAAGGAGAGCTGAGCGACCGGACACCGCCGCCAGACGCCCTGCGCGGCGAACTGTTCCAGACCATCGCGATGGTCGAGCTCCTGCTCGCCTCCTGGTACGAATCGCCGCACGTCACGGGACTGCACCTGTCCACGCTCATCCAGCAGATTCTGTCCGTCCTCGCCCAGCAAGGCTCAGCCCGGGCCGCCCAGGTCCACCAGGTTCTCTGCGGTCAGGGCCCGTTCCGCCACGTCGGGAAGTCCACGTTCGGCATGCTCCTGCGGGACCTGGGCCGGCACGACCTGATCAGGCAGGACTCCCGCGGGTTCCTGCTTCCCGGCGGCCAGGGCGACCGGCTGGTGAACCATTACAGCTTCTATGCCGCGTTCCACACCTCCCAGGACTACCGGCTCGTAGCCGACGGGCGGACCCTCGGCTCCCTCCCGGTCGAGCGCCCGGTCCTGCCCGGCACCCTGCTGATCTTCGCCGGCCGCCGGTGGCGGGTACTCGGGGTCGACATCGCGCAGCGGGTGATCGAGCTCACCGCCTCCGGCGACGGTCAGCCGCCGACTTTCCCCGGCAGCGGGGGCGAGGTGGCTGACCAGGTCCGCCGCACAATGCGCGCGCTCTACCAGTCGGAGGAGATCCCGCGCTATCTCGACGACACCGCACGGGCACTGCTCGGTGAGGGCCGGGAGGCATTCCGCCGCTTCGGTCACGCTGAGCACGCCATTTTCGGGTGGGGAAATGAAACCCTGCTGTTCCCGTGGCGGGGAGACCGGATCATGAATACCCTCCTGGTCACGCTCGCCAGCCAGGGACTCAACGTCGGCCAGGACGGAGTCTGCCTGACCGTGAAAGGCACCACCCCGACCCGGCTGTGGGCGCTAATCCGCGAGCTCGCCGCAGCACCGCAGCCCGACCCGCTGGCCCTCGCGGACAGCGTCCGCACCAAGGCACGCGACAAGTACGACCGGTACCTCGGAGAAGACCTGCTCAACCAGGCCTACGCCGCCCGCGCCCTCGATGTTCCCGCCGCATGGGCCACCCTCGCCGAGCTAGCGAACCTGCCCCGCCCCCACGACCTTCCCAGCACGGCCGACGACGACGAACGATCGGGCCTCGCGGGCTTCATCCTCTGACGCGAAGCGGACCCAACCGTTTTACAGTCATCTCCGACATACGGTCTGACCTGCCGCATATCTCCGCCGTGCGGGATTTCTCCCTTAAGCGCGTCAGTCTGCTGTACATCTGCGCCATCCTCCTCCTGTACTCTTGAGGGCATGGACGTTGCGATTACCGATCTGCGCGCGCACCTTGGCGACTGGCTGGAACGCGCCCGGCAGGGCGCCGAGGTCATCATCACCGACCGCGGGCTGCCCGTAGCAAGGCTGATCGGCCTGGATGCGACCGCTGCCATCGAGCGCCTGACAGCCGAGGGCGTCATCGCCCGGCCGCGGCAGCCCGTCCGGCCCGTGGCCTCGGGGCGCTCCCGCCCGCGCCCGCGCCGCCCGGTCGCTGACATCATCAGCGAGCAGCGGGGCTAGGCACTTTGGCCGTCATTTACTTCGATTCCAGCGCGCTGGTCAAGCTGCTTGCCGAGGAGGCCGGCAGCGGGCTGGCCGCTGAGCTGTGGGACGGGTGCGACGCGGCCGTCTCCAGCCGCCTGGCCTATCCCGAGGTCAGGGCCGCCCGTGTATGCGTTCGAGGTATTCGGAGGCGTGTCTGGCGGCCGGGTCATGATCGAGACGGTCCCGGTAGTAGTGCAGCCGAGTTTCGCAGTCTTCGATGATCTCGGCCCAGGTCTTAGCCCAGACCCGCGCCGAACCCCAGTTCGCGATACGGCCGGGAGGCTCATGCGGCTGGCTTGCGTCGCGTCGGACGACGTCGTCCATTTCGGTGGAGATGATCCAGAAATCCCATTGCACGTCTGCGTCAGCGAACTGCGGATCGTCGACCACAGCCTGGGCGTAGCTCTTGATCTGGCCGACTTCTTTCTGGCCGATTCTGACCTTGGGTGCCTTGAGCTCGATCACCAGGTGCTCACGTCCGCGGCTTCCGCGGCTCGCCTGGCCCAGCATCAGGTCGATGATGCCGACGCTGCCGTCTTCGCGCCTGACAGGCCCAAGGTCCAGGCTGGCTGGGTCACGGCCGAGGGCTGCGAGGTGACGTCCGAGGACCGCGTCGAGACTCTGGTCGCTGACCATCATGTGGTAGCGCTCGCCGAAGATCCATTGCTCGCGTTCAAGGATGCGGTGCAACTCCGCGCGTTCCCTTACTTTGCCGCTTACTTCCGGATCGAAAACCATGAGCTTGAGCGCGGCCAGGAAGTCCAGGCGGTTGGTGACCTCGGTCGATGCCCTGACTAGGCTGGCGAGCGACGTGCGGTCCAGCAGCCTCTTGAGGTCCTCGCGATCAGCCTTAGTGAGGTGAAAGAGCTCATCAAGGACGGGATATAGTCCGTCAGGATCGTGCGCGAGGGCTTCACGCAGCAACCGCAGCGTGATCCGCTTGCCTGCCTGCGCGGTCGGCAGGCGGCGGGCGATCGTGGTAGCGACTTGATCGAAGACCTGCCGTTCCGCAGCTTCCGTCGGCGTTGTCGCATCCCGCTCGTAAGGGTAAACATGCTCGGTCTTCCACCGGTTAATCTGTTCGCGCCGCCTATCATCATCACGCTGACGGAAATGGGCGCGCAGCTGCTCGCGTGCCGCCTCAATGACGGGCATGAGCGTCATGTCGTCCCACTCAGCTAGCACGAGCTGATCAAGAGCGCGAACTCGGCGGTGATCTTGGGGACGGCCGAGGCACTGTTAAGGCGGTCAACATGCTCGGCCGCCATGCGAGCATCGAAGACCGTGCCCAGCTGCTCGCTCGTGACAGCGGGGCCGTCAATCTGGAAGTCCGCGGGCGTCGAGACGTCCCCGGTGATCGCTGTCTTCTCGTGCCCGCCGGTCAGGCTCTCCGCCACGGTCGTCCACCGCACGAACTGGCCGAGCGCGAACGCACGCAGGCGTCCTTGTCCTGACCGGCCGTGAAGAGTTCGCCTGAGGTTCGGCGAAACCCTTGCCGTGGCCTTCCACCAGCCGCCGAGGTCCCCGAAGTAGGAGCCACAAGACGCGGCCAGCATGCCGTGGCCATTGTCTCTGACGACCACCCGCTCAACGCCGCCTATGTCGTTGTTCTGGACGTCAACCTCAACCTGGGCAGCCTCCGCATCGAGCGCGTTCCAGATCATCTCCGCCACAGCGCCGTACGGGTCATGCCGCTTGGCCAGCCGAAGGACGTGGTCAGGCTTGGCATCGATGTGTACCCGCTGCATGTAGAAACTCTCTCAGATAGCAGCCCCATAGAGAGTGTTGGGATCATGGCCTAACTAGAGCTGTTCCAAACAATTCCACGACCTACGCACGTCCGCCCGCACCCTGCGCGGCTTATCCGTAACAGGGTCCGTCCCCGGCATAAACGTGCACCCGGAATAACCGCTCGCCTGACCGCCCGGACCAGCTACCGCCTAATTTTCATCCTGAAATAAAGCGCCCGGCCGGACGCGGCAGGACGTCTTACCGCCCATGGGACATCTGCGACCCGTGGACCGGGGCTAGGCGGAGGCTGCCAGGGCGAACGGGAGGACGGCGGGGGCGCCCGCCTCGCGGAGCAGCTTCGCGGCGACGGTCATGGTCCAGCCGGTCTCGATCCGGTCATCGACCAGCAGGACAGGGCCGGTGAGCTCAGCTGCTGACTTCGCCAAGGACTCCGGCAGCACCAGGTCCCGCCACAATGTCCGCAGTCGCTGCGCGCTGTTGAACTGGCGCGACGTCGGGGTGTCGCTCGCGTAGGCGAGGGTGCCCAGGAAGGGGAGCCGGCCGATCGCGGCGATCCGCTCGCCGAGGCTGGCCACGAGGCGGGGGCGGGTTCTGGACGGGACGCAGACGACGGCGGCCGGGCGAGCCGTCCAGTCCCAGGCAGCCAGAACCGTCACGACAGCGGCGGCGAGATCGTCAGGGACCGGCCCGTCGACGGGACCGCCTTCCTGGTCGGCGGCCAGCAGGGCGCGCAGCCGGGTGCCCCAGCCCAGATCGGTCAGCCGTCCGACCACGCGGCCCGTCTCGGCCAGCAGGTCGCCGCCGATCTTGCCGGAGACAGCGACTCCCAGCTCCGGCATCCCGGCAGGCCACATCTTCCGCGGCTCAACCCGCACGCCAGGGCGGGTCAGTCGCTCCTGCGCGGCCTGGGCGCCGGCCTGGGAGACGCTGGCTTGCCAGTGCCGTCCCGTGCAGTTGTCACACCGGCCGCACGGCGCGGCGGCCGGGTCGTCGAGTTCGCGCCGCAGGTATTCCATCCGGCAGCCCTCCCCCGACAGGTAGCCGAGCATGGCCTGCTGCTCGCGCCGCCGTTCGGCCGCTACCCGCGCATAGCGGTCCGCCTCGTACACCCAGGGCTGGCCGGTCGCCTCCCAGCCGCCGCTTACCCGGCGGACCGCGCCGTCCACGTCGAGGACCTTGAGCATCATCTCCAGCCGGCTGCGGGAGAGGTCCACCCGCGTCTCCAGCGCGGCCAGCGAGAGCGGCCGGCCGGCGTCGGCCAGGGCCGCGAGAGTCGCCCGGACGACCTGCTCGGCCGGGAACGCGAGCGAGCCGAAGTAGGCCCAGATCGCGGCGTCATCGGAGCCGGGCAGCGCGATCACGTCAGCCCGGTCCACGCCCCGGCCGGCCCGGCCGATCTGCTGGTAGTAGGCGACCGGCGACTGCGGCACGCCGAGATGGATCACGAAGCCCAGATCTGGCTTGTCGAAGCCCATGCCGAGGGCGCTAGTGGCGACCAGCGCCTTCAACTCGTTGGCGAGGAGGGAGTTCTCGGCCGCCATGCGTTCCGCATGGTCGTCTCTTCCGGTGTAGGAGGCGACGTCGAACCCATGCTCACGCAAGAAGCCGGCCGTCTCCTGCGCGGCGGCGACGGTCAGCGTGTAGATGATGCCGGAACCCGCGAGGTCAGATAGGTGCTCGGCTAGCCAGGCGAGCCGCTGCTGCGGGCCTGGCAGCTTGACCACCGCCAGGTGCAGGCTCTGGCGATCCAGTGGCCCGCGCAGGATCAGCGTCTCGCTGGCAGCATCAAAGTGACCAGCGGTCAATTGCTCAGCGACATCCCGCGTCACGCGGGCGTTCGCTGTGGCCGTGGTCGCCAGCACCGGCACGCCAGGAGGCAGTCCGGCGAGCAAGGTGCGCAGCCGCCGGTAGTCGGGCCGGAAGTCGTGCCCCCAGTCGGAGATGCAGTGCGCCTCGTCGATGACCAGCATCCCGGCCGCGGCGGACAGCTTCGGCAGGATGTTGTCACGAAAGCCGGGATTGTTCAGCCGCTCAGGGCTGACCAGCAGGACGTCGACCGTGCCCGCCGCGACCTGCGCGTAGACCTCGTCCCACTCGTGCATGTTCGCCGAGTTCACCGTCACGGCGCGAATCCCGGCCCGCTCCGCGGCCTCGATCTGGTTGCGCATCAGGGCGAGCAGCGGCGAGACGATCACCGACGGCCCGCGCCCCGGCCCGGAGCAGCGCGGTCGCCGTGAAGTAGACCGCCGACTTGCCCCAGCCCGTGCGCTGCACGACCAGAGCCCGCCGCCCGTGCGCGACCAGGGCGTTGATAGCCGTCCACTGGTCCTTGCGCAATTGCGCGTCGGGACCGGCGAGCGCGCGCAGATGCCGTTCCGCCTCAGCTCGCAGGTCGCGGTCCGCGCCCGTTGCGTGGGTAGTCATGACTTCCTTCGTATCAGGTCGCCGTAACCTCCGCCGCGCGGACCGCTGGTTGTCACAGCAGTTGCCGCAGGACGCCGGGCTCGAGGTTGCCGCCGCTGATGACGCACACGACCGTGGAGCCCGCCGCTGGAGACACCTTGCCTGACAGCAGGGCGGCGAGGCTGGCGGCGCCGGAGGGTTCCGCGCCGAGCTTGCACCGCTGGATCAGCACCCGGACCGCGTCGGCGATTTCCCGATCGGTCACCCGGACGATCTCGTCGGCGAAGCGCTGGACGTGCCGGAGGGTGTGCTCGCCGGCGAAGGGCGGAGCCAGCCCGTCGGCGATGGTGTCGACCTTGTCGAGCTGGGCAGGCGTGCCCTGCTCAAGACTGCGGCTCATCGCGTCAGCCCCCTCGGGCTCGACTCCCACCACGCGGATGGACGGGCGCTGCAGCTTGACGGCCGCGGCGATGCCGGAGATGAGGCCGCCGCCCCCGACGGGAACCACCACCAGGCCGGCGTGCGGGACCTGTTCGAGAATCTCGAGCCCCACCGTCCCCTGGCCTGCCATCACCGCCAGGTCATCGAACGGGTGAACCAGAGTGAGACCGCGCTCTTGCTGCAGGGCGAGGCACGTGTCGAGCAGGCTGCCGCCGGTCTGGACGACCTCACCGCCGTAGCGCCTGGTCGCCTCTACCTTGGAGGGCATGGCACTGGCCGGCATCACGATCGTGGCCGTGGCCCCCATGGCGGTGGCGCCGTAGGCCAGGGCGGCGGCGTGGTTTCCCGCCGACAAGGACACCAGCCCACGCGCCAGGTCGGCCGGGTCCATCGACAGCAGCTTGTTGAATACCCCGCGCGGCTTGAACGAGCCCGTCTTCTGGAACAGTTCCGCCTTAAGGCGCAGCCGCACCCCCAGCTCGTCCCCGATGGTCGTGGACGACATCATCGGCGTGGCGTGCACCCGGCCGCCGATCCGGGTCCGCGCGCGCTCGATATCCGCGAGTTCAAGCAGCATGCCAGGTCTCCCGCTTCCCCATCCGGCGGTCAGCAGCCGTCGTAGGCCGTCCAGTTCGACGCGCCGCCGGCTGCGATGGCGTTGTCAAAGATCTGGTCCTGGTACGCGGCCCCGGCAGCGCCGTATTCGCTGGCCGCGCCGCCGTACCGCTCCCAGGTGCTGAGCAGGAACTGATAGGCACCGCCGCCATTGCCTGGTCCCCAGACGTAACTGCCGCCTTCTTCGGCGTCGCGAACGCAGGTTCCGAGCGCGGAGTGCGCGGCGTCGCCCCGCCGGCGGGGGCGACGAGCTTTGCGTCGGAGCTGGTGACCGGTGCCGCGCGCTGACGCGCGGCACGCTCCGCGAGGTGCCTGCGCCGCGCGGCAGCCCTCGCGCGGCCGGCAGCCGCCCGAGCCTGCATGGCGGCCGAAGCACGATGGATCGCGGTGGTCATCAGATTGTCTGCCAGCGCCGATCCGCTGCTCGCGGACCTGGAGGCCGAAGCCAGACGCGACGGGCAGGCGCTAGCAGGGCCGCCCTGCACGAGCATGAAAACCGCGGCCGCACCCGCGAGCGCCGCTACGGCTACTGCCAGCGCCCCGACCTTGCTGGCACGGGACTTGGGCTTGGCGTGACGAGACCGCGCGGCCATTGCCCTCCAGTCGCAGTATCGTCGCGTCCGCCCGCGGTAAGCCGACAATCGCGCTGCGTCAGCCGACGCGGAGGAACGCCTGTTCTGGAGAACCTAATGAAACGAGCGGCTCAGCCGGGGGCAAACCGAGAAAAAGGGACCGTAGAGCCCGTTCACGGGCCTTCTAAGGTTCCGGCCGGTCGGCCGGCTGCCAGAGGCGGAACGTCGCGCCCTGGTCGTCGGCGCACTCGGCGGGCAGCCCGAACGGCCTGCGCTCGGGCTCGTCCGCGTGGCCGCCGGCCGCCCGGACCCGCTCGACCGCGGCCGCGATGTCGTCGACGCGGTAGGACAGCTGCACCTCGGGCTCCGCGCCCTGCGACGACAGGATGCCCAGCGGCGGCCTGGTCTGCGTCGGTGCGCCACGCGCCGGGGTGACCGGAGGAGAACGGCACCTGCAGCACGGCCTCGTAGAACTCCTTGGCCCGGTGCGCGTCCGGCGCCATCATCGTCACGTTCGCGACGTCGCCCTGGCGCAGCCGGGTGGCCCGCGCCGGCGGCCTGAGCAGCATCCAGCGGTGCCCGAACGGGTCGACGATCACCGAGCCGCGACCGTAGGGCTGGTCGGCCGGCTCCCGTTCCACCGAGGCGCCGCTGCGCCGGGCCCGCTCGGTACTCGCGTCGACGTCGTCGACCTCCAGGTGGAGGGTGTGGCTGAACGTCGCGGGGGAGTCGGGCGCGCGCACGGGCACGTCGGGCCACAGGTCGGAAGCTTCGGCGAACATCAGCACCGCGTCGCCGATGCCGACCTCGGCGTGGCCGATCGTGCCGTCCGCGTTGACGTGGAGCTCGCCGCGGCGCTGCGCGCCGAACACCTCGACGTACCAGTCCATGGCGCGCCGGGCGTCGGACACGACGATGTAGGGGGTCAGCGCCGGAGGCCAGGCGGGCTCGCGCTCGACCCGGGTGCGCGACGGTCTGCTGGGACATGGTTCCTCCTGGGGATGCGAAGACCTCCCGGGTCAGCCGCAGCCGCAGCCGCCCGGCGAAGTCGGGGTCGGGATCGACCAGGCGTGACGGGCTCGCGCAGCGCCTCGAACGGATCGGTCATCGCGAGCCCTCCTCTCCCTCGTAGATCCGGCGGAACGCGGCGCGGGCCCGCACCAGCAGCGCCTCGGTGGCGTGCACGGTGCGGTCCAGGTGCCGGGCCACCTCGGGCACCGGCAGCCCGTCGAGGTAGCGCAGCGTGAGCGCGGCCCGGTGGTGCGCGCCGAGCCGGCCGAGCACCTCGCGGGCGCGGATCCGGTCGACGACCGCCTCCCACGGGTCCTCGACGCGGCGCCGGCTCGCCGTCCAGCAGCCGCAACCCGCGCTGCTCCCGCTCGGCCCGCCGCCAGTGGTCGGCGAGCTTGTGCCGGGCCACCCCGATCAGCCACGGAATCGACGGATCGGGCGCGCCCGGCTTGCGGACCGCGTGCACGGCGGCCAGGAACGACTCGGCCGTGAGGTCCTCGGCCAGGCCGGTATCGCCGCAGCGGGCCAGCAGGTAGCCGTAGACGTGCGGCAGCGCATCGTCGTACAGCTTCAGCAGCCCGAACGCCGGGTCGGGCCGCACCTGCGGGTCCGTCACACCCTCATCGTCGTCCGGACGGCCGGCACTCCGACGGGGCAGCGCCCAGCTTTCCCGGGCCAGTCAGCGGCGAAACCACCCTAGGGTTGCGCACATGACTCCTGAAACCATCCAGCCGGTGATCCGGCTTGATGTCGCGCCGTCGCGCGTCCCGCTGGACGCAGAGATCACGGTGCGGGTCCTGGACGCGCCTGCCGGCGGGCAAGTGACGGTCACTACCCGGTCGACAGATGCCGCTGGTCAGGCCTGGCAGTCCGCCGCGAATTTCATCGCTGACCAAAGCGGCACGGTAGACCTGCGGCGCGATCGACCGCTATCCGGCTCTTCCTACGCCGGCATCGATCCGATGGGCCTGGTCTGGTCGATGCGCCCAGCTGGCGCGCCCGACCCGGGGGCGGAGCGCGAGCGGCTCGCGCCACAGCAACTCCTGGTCACCGCCCAGGCTGACGGGACCAGCCCGGCGACCGCCGAGGTGTCGCGTCAGTTCGTTCCGGACGGACTGACCCGGACGCAGGTACGCGAGCGCGGACTCGTCGGCGTCCTGTACCGGCCAGCCGACAGCCGGCCGCTGCCTGCCGTGCTCATGCTCGGGGGCGCCGAGGGCGGCCTGCACGAGGATGATGCCGCGCTTCTGGCGGCACACGGCTACGCCGTTCTCGCGCTCGCGTACTACGGGATGCCCGGCTTGCCGCAGACGCTGACGAACATCCCGGTGGAGTACTTCGGCACTGCCCTGAGTTACCTCAGCGACCGGGCCGACATCGCCGACGGCCGGATCGCGGTGCATGGCATCTCCAAGGGCGGCGAGGCGGCGCTGCTCATCGGCTCGATCTACCCCGCGATCCGGGCCGTCATCAGCGTCGTAGGCGGCGGCCTCGTCACCCAGGGCATCAGCCAGAGCGTTCAGACCGGGTCGTTCCTGGAGATCCTCCGGACCCCGGTGGCGAACTGGACCTACCAGGGCCGCGAGCTGCCTTACCTGCCCAACGTCGTCACGCCGCGACTGGAAGCCGCTGTCGCTGCGGGCGGCCCGGTATCGCTGGGCTGGGCAGCTCCCGACCTGAGCCAGGCTGGCAAGGTCGCCGAAGCGGCCATCGCGGTGGAACGGATCGCCGGCCCGGTGCTGCTGATCTCGGGCGCGGACGACCAGACCTACGGCCCCGCCTTCCAGGAAGCCGCAGCACAGCGGCTGGCAGCCGCGGGACATCCGTTTCCGTTCCGGCACATCGTCCACGAGGGAGCCGGGCACCTGATCGCCTCAGTCGGATACCGCCCGACCACACAGTCGGTCTTCCCCGGACCCGGCGTGGTGTTCCAGTACGGCGGGACACCAGCAGCCGACGCCGCCGCCCGGCTCGCCACCTGGCTCGAAACCCTGCGGTTTCTCGACCAGGCGCTGAACCCTGCCCGGACAGCCCTCGGGCGCTTGTAGACGACCGTCATGCCTGCCATCGCCGCCATCGCGCCTAGGGCGACGGGGAGTCATGCGGCGCGGTTCCGCTCGCTGAAGGAGGGATAGTGACCAGGATCGCGATCGATCCGCTCCGGCGGATCGGCCAGCTCGACCGGAAGGTATTCGGCGGGTTCATCGAGCATCTCGGCCGGTGCATTTACGGCGGGCTCTACGACGAAGGCTCGCCGCTAAGCGACGACCGCGGCTTCCGCAAGGACGTGCTCGGCCTGCTCCGCGAGCTGCGGCTGGGAGTGCTGCGGTGGCCGGGCGGCAACTTCGTCAGCAACTATCACTGGACCGACGGGATCGGCCCGCTGAAAAGCAGGCCGGTCCGGCCCGAGCTGGCCTGGGGCGGAACCGAGTCGAACCGGTTCGGGACCGACGAGTACCTTGCCTACTGCGCCGAGCTCGGCACCGAGCCTTACATCTGCCTGAATATGGGCACCGGCACCCTCGCCGAGGCCCTGGACTGGGTCGAGTACTGCAACGGCACCCGGGACACCGATTGGGCGCAGCGCCGGCAGCGCAACGGTCACCCAGAGCCATACCGGGTGACTTACTGGGGCCTGGGCAACGAGATGTACGGCGACTGGCAGGTGGGCGCGCTGTCCGCCGAAGAATATGTCCGCGAGGCAAGCCGGTGGGCCCGCGCGCTGAAAATGCTCGACCCCCGAATCCAGCTCGTCAGCTGCGGCAAGACCGGCTGGAACGAGTGGGACCGGATCGTCATCGATGGCACGGCGCACCTCGTCGACTACCACTCGATCCACATCTACACCGGCAGCGAAGACTACTGGACGAACGTTCTCCAGCCGCATCAGGCCGAACGCGGGATACATAGCGCCCGGGCGCTCATCCAGCGCGCCGCCTACCGGCACAAGATCCTGCACCCGCCGAGGATCGCCTACGACGAGTGGAACGTCTGGTACCGGATGATGACGGTCGACCTGGCGGAGCGGTACACGTTTACCGACGCACTGGCGGTCGGCACCTACCTGAACATCTTCATCAGGAACTCGGGCTGGGTGAAGATGGCAAACCTGGCGCAGATGGTGAACGCGATCGCGCCGATCGTCACCACCCCCGAGACCACGACCGTGCAGCCCATCTACTATCCGGTGCTGCTGCACGCCCAGGCGGCGCTGGACGAGGCGGTGGACACTCACGTCTACGGCGCGCACCTCGACCCGGTATGGCCGGACTCCCCTGGCCGGTGGCCGTACGTCGTCAAGGACCTCGGACCGTTCACTGCGATTGACGCCGCCGCGACAGTAAGCGCTCGCAAGGACCGGGTGGCGGTGACCCTCGTCAATCGTGACCCGGACCACCCACAGACCGCGGAGATCTTGCTCCGCGATCACGCGCTTACCGGACCGGCCGAGATAAGGACCCTCACCGCCGGGGGTCACGGCGAGCCGCGCGTCCTTGCTGACGTTGCGACGGCCCATCTTGAGCATTGGACCGAGAACCCCAAGGACGGCACCGTCGTCCTTGCCCTGCCACCCCAATCCTTCACGCTCGTCGAAGCGGCGCTCAGGAACTAAGAAGGAGCAGCAGCGGTAACGGCAGCACGCCGGGCGGCGGAATTCTCCAGGTTGCGCAAGGCCTTTATGAACGTTTGCCCGTTAGGCGTCCCGAGACCAGTCATGTTGTCGTAGCCCTTCAAGGTGACCTGCCCGGTGTAGCCGGGCATGCTGGGATCCTGGTCATCGAAGGTGGTCAGGAGTTGCTGGCTGCACAGGGCGTCCACGCACGCTATCCCGCGAAATAGCGCGGGGGTGCTCGCGGTCAGTGGCAGGATGTCGCGCACCGCGCTGGTCCCGGCCAGCTTGTAGAGCGCAGGATTGATCAGCCCGAACGGCTCGGGCTGTCCCTGCTGGGCGGCGGTCACCATCCCGGCCACCAGCGGCGTGGCCAGGCTAGTCCCGCCGATGGGAGCCAGGCCGAAGGTGGGCGGGGCGCTGGGATCGCTGGGATCGAAGGTAAGCAGCCCGGTGCCAAACGCCGTGAACGAGTCGGCGTCGGCACTGATGTCGGGCACCACCCGGCCAGGGCCGCTCCCGCCTGGGCTCAGGGTCAGGGCGTACGGCACGACACTCTTCTGGTAGTCAGGCTCGGGCCAGACCACGCTGGGACCGCCGCCGCTGGCACCCTGTTCTCCCTGGAAGACCCACTGGTTGTCCTGCAGCACGGACGTCCCGGTAGACCAGCCGGTCTCGAACAGGCGGTTGTGATGCCTGCCAATCCCGAGCGTGGTGCCCCCGACCGCGATGGCGAACGGGTCGTTCGCCGGGGTCTGCGTGCCCGAGCTATCACCGGAGGAGAAGTACATGCCTACTCCCTCGGCGGCTGCCTGCACCAGGAACGCGTGCTCGATCATGGTCAGCTCGGCGGGCTGGTCCTCGCCACCGCCATCCCAGGAGTTGGATGCGACCGAGGCCAGCGGGTGGTTGCCGGCGCCATCGAGAATCGCCTGGTCGGCGTCGAATAGCCCTTGAAACCCGAAGTCACCGTTATCGCAGCCGTCACCGCCGACGACGAGCTGGTTCGCCGACGTGGCCAGGTCGTAAGACGACTCGACATCGAGCTGCTCTTCGATGTTGCCTAGGTCCCCGCAGGCATTTCCGCGACCGATCGACAATTCCGCGTAGCGGCTGGCCGATGGCGCGGGAATACGCATTACCTTCGCGTAATCCTGCAGCGTCAGGAACATGTCCGGGGTCAGGCCAAGCTCCACCAGAGCGATCGTCTGTCCTTCGCCGGTGTTGCGGGCATTGGCGCCATAGGCCGCTCTCAGCTGCCTGGCGGTATACCCGCACTGCTCGGTCGGAAATGCCGTGACACCGAACTGCTCCGGCAATCCCGAGGCTTCGCGCTGATCGTAATAATGCGAGCAGGGCGCATTCCCGCTGGCAGGCATCGTGCCCGGCTTTGCGAGCGGGAAAATTGGCGCGGCGTTGTCCAGGCCTGTGACGCCAAGCACGCCACGGGCGAGCGAGGCAGGAATGGAGACGGCCCGGTCATTCGCGCGCAGCCGGTACGTCCCGGCGTTGACACTCGCCGACGCCTTGTACAACTTCAGCCGCACCCCGAGCGCCTCATCGATCTTCGAGACTGTCGCCGTAGCCCGCACATAGGAGCGCCGCGAGTCGGCCTGGATCGCGGTGAATCCTTCGGCGCGCAGCCACGATTCGACCTTGCTCACCTCGCTTCGGGTAGCCCCGTAGCGCGCGGCATAGCCCTCCGGACTCAGGTAGTGGTGGAAAAGAGGGCTGCCCGGCGTGCTTACCGCCATGGCGAAGTTCTGCGCTGCCGTCAGTCGCGGCCTCAGCCACACCTGGATCGACAGTTTGCCTGACCCGGCGACATCGCCGACTGCCTTGGCATGGCTCGTGAACGGTGCCACGCTGGCCATGAGGGGCGTGTCCGGCGCGGCTGCGGCTTCGACTGGCCCGCTCCCATAGACGACCGTCATGCTTGCTATCGCCGCGGTCGTGCCTATGGCGCCAATGAGCATCCTTTTCCTGGACATGGACTCCCTGCCGCTCGGGGCGCTCCTGGCCCCAACCGGAAAATGGCTGACGGCTCCGTAAACGTTATATACCGGCTTGCCCGGCCGACGGCAGCCGGCTCAGCCACCCAGCTCAGCTGCTCAGCCGACCGCCGGCGATGCGGAGGGCGGCGGCCGCGTTGAAGTCACCTAGCTGCTGGGGGGTAAGGCGGTGGCCAGGACGGTACCAGCGGGCGACGTCGAGGCAAAGGGAGAGTACGGCGATGGCGGCGGCGCCGGGGTCTGGGATGTCGAAGTCGCGCGAGCTTATGCCGTCCGCGATGACCTGCCGGACGATCTGGCCGATCTCTCGCTGCCTCGCGGCAATACCGGCCAGGTGGGCCGGGCTGAGCGCGCCGATCTGGTACAGGACGACGTGGGCGACCTGGCTGTTGTAGGTGATCCAGAGGGTAAGGACGCGAGCCAGGCCCGCGAGCCGGTCTGCCGGCGACCCGGGGCGGCTCGCCTCGGTCGCGGCGACCTCGATGGTGAAGTCGAGGGTCGAGGTGGCGATCTGGTGCAGGACTTCTTCCTTGGAGGGGAAGTAGACGTAGAGCGCGGCAGGGCTCAGCCCGGCCTGAGCGGCGATGTCCCGGGTGGTGGTGGCATGGAAGCCGCGTTCGGCGAACGCCGTGGCCGCGGCGAGCAAGATGCGGCGGGGACCCGCCGGGAAGTGATAACGCCCGAACAGGCGCTCAAGAGCCGCGGCCGTGCCGTCGGCGGCAGCGGAGGCGGCATCAGTACCGGCCCCAGCCTGACCGGCCTCAGCCTGCTGGGCTGCCTCGTTGATCACGGCATGGCTTCCTTTCTCGTTCCGAACGGTATCGGATGAGCGGATTTGGGCTCTAGCCGACAGGCGGTACCCGGCGTAGCTTACTAAGCAAGCGCTTAGTAAGCACAGGAGTTAGCGCGTCCCCGTCACCCCCGAAGGAGCCATCCATGCCGTCCGCCAACGAACCCGAAGTCCGCCGCGCACGCCTGCGGGCCGCCATGGTCATGCTGGCCGCAGTATCCTTCCTGGCCCTGGCAGCGTCAGTCGCGCCCAGGGCCAGGGCCGTCACCGCACCGTCCAGCGGTTGCGCCGCCGTGAACATCATCACGGCGCGCGCTTCTACTGAGGCACCTGGCGAAGGCACCACCGGCAGCCTGGTCACCCAGATCGTCAACAGCAGCACTCAGACGGTCAGCCACGAAGCGGTCGTCTACCCGGCAACGCTGACGAACTACGCCAGCAGCGAGGGCCAGGGCGTGACCAACGCCGAGCAGGAGCTGACCACGGCCGTGCAGAACTGCCCCAACCAGAAAGAGGTCCTGCTCGGATACTCCCAGGGCGCGGAAGTCTCCATGGACGTCATCGCCGGGAATTCCGAGGTCGGCGGTAGCGTAGCGCCGGTCAGTACCTCGATCAGCAGTCACGTCGTCGCCATCGCGAACTTCGGCGATCCAGGCCACGTCGTGAGCCAGTCCTGGGATCTGGGCACCGCCACCCGCAACGGGCTGTTCCCGCGCAGTACTTCCCAGCTCCGGCTGCTGACCGCGTTCGGCGGCAGCGGCAAGATCTCCGCCTGGTGCGACAGCGCGGACCCGTACTGCGCCTCCGGGTCGAACCTCGAAGTCCACCTGACCTACCTCAACCGGTACCAGAACGCGGCGGCCAGCTTCGTCCTGAGCAAGATCGGCGGCTGATCCCCAGCTCCGTCAGACCGCTCTGCCGGGCCGCGACACTCGCGGCCCGGCAACGGCCGCCGCCGGGGGATAATCGTCCAATGAATCAGCCGACAGCCCGGGCCAGGCAGCTCGACGTCGTTATCGGCGGGTTCGGCACCGGCACCCGCAATGCGATCACTGACGTGCCGGGAGTGTCCGTCGGCCACAGCACGCTTGATTTCGGTACCGATATAAGGACCGGGGTCACGGCGATCGTGCCCGCGATGGTGATGGCTCCCGGCGGGCAGGTTCCCGCAGCCCTGGCGGTGGCAAACGGCCATGGCAAGTTTGTCGGATCAACGCAGGTCGCCGAGCTGGGAGTCATCGAGACGCCGATCTTGCTGACCGGGACCCTTTCGACCTTCAAAGTGGCTGACGCCCTCATCGAGTACCTGCTGGCAATGCCCGGCTTCGCGGACGTGCAGTCGATCAACCCGGTGGTCGGCGAGACTAATGACGGCTTTCTCTCCGACATTCGCGCTCGCCCGGTGAGCTACGAGCACGTCGCAGCGGCGCTTGACACGGCGGCCGGCGGCTTGGTGGGCGAAGGATCGGTAGGCGCGGGCACCGGGACCGGTGCCCTTGGATTCAAGGCAGGCATCGGCACCTCGTCGAGGGTCCTGACCGCTTCGTCAGCCGGTCCTTCCGGCACCGTCACGGTCGCGGCCCTGGTTCAGGCCAACTTCTCGGGGACACTGACCGTGATGGGCATTCCGATCCCCAAGCACGCAGCGCTGGCTGGCCGTGACCGGACCGGCGACGGCGCGCCCGACGAGCAGGCGGGCAACTCCTGCGTCATCGTCGTCGCGACGGACGCACCGCTCGACGCCAGGCAGCTGAACCGGGTGGCGCGCCGTTCGTTCGCCGGAATGGCCAGGGCGGGCTCCGACTTCGCGGGCGGCAGCGGCGACTATGCCCTGGCCTTCTCCGCCGCGCGCCCAGGTGGATCCCCGATGCCCGACGTCGACCTCGACCCGATATTCCGGGCCACGGCCGACTGCGTCGAGGAGGCCATACTCAACTCACTGTTCATGGCCCGGACGACCACTGGGTACCAGGGCCACACCAAGTACGCGGTACCGCATGGGCTGGTCCGAAGAGCCTGTGCGGCGGCAAGAGCCGCGCAGCACGCGAATCGACGCTCGGCATGAGGCAGGAGACTGCGGGCCACGGCCCGCGCGGGCGCTGGCTTCGGCCCATCGGCTTAGAGGAGCTCGTTCGCATGACCGGTGCGCTGCTGGACGGCCTGCCGCTGGACCAGGCCGAAGTGGACCTGCTCACCAGCCACAGCACTCTCATGAGCGTCCACCAGATCTACGAGGTCGTCTCCGACAACCTCGCTATCGGGCTAGGGCACCAGACCGCGAGCACCGGCCCCCAGCAGGCACTGCTGCGCTCGTTCAACTCCGCCGCGATCGAGAGCCTGCGCGCGATGGACGCGGCCCCCGCGAGGACCCGAGCCGATGAGTGGACGGCCGCGTCACGCGGGTTATCGGCGTTCCGCTATAGCAATGACGAGCACGAACACCGCGCGCTTGGCACCGCGTACCTGCGAGCCGAACCCGGCGAAGACCCGCGCGCCCTGGAATTCTCAGTCGCGCCAAACCTGCTGGCCAACATCGAGTCCGGGCTGCCATGGCGCGCGCGGTGCGCGAACTGGAAACCTGGGAGCTGTTCATCGACGGCCTCATCCGCCGCTACAGCGCCGTCCAGCGGCTGGTCACGCAGCGGCCCGCCGACCAGGCGGTGCTGATCGCCACCGGCACCGAGAGCATCATGGTCATTCCCACCCTGGCTTACTACACCGGCCTGATCAACGAAGTCGTCCGCCCTGTCCGCGGTTACTCCGCGGTGCTGGCCGACGGCAGCCTGGGACGGCTGCTCACCGACGCCGCCTTGCTCGTGCGCCTGGTCAACGACGCCGGGACCAGGCTGCTCGAACAGGCACCGGCAGACCGCGCGTTCCTGATAGCCCGCTTGTCCGCTCGCGCGCGCACCTCGCCCGGCATCGAGCTTTCCGGCCTGCTCTGGCGGGCGCAGGCAGCCGAGGGAGCCCTGCTCACCCGGCTGAAGAAGGACATCGGGTTCGGCGAGTTCAACGTGTGCCTGGACGGGATCAGGCAATTGCCCGCAGGTCAGGCCCTTGAGCAGTTCCAAGCCCGGCTTGAGTACGTGACCGGCCTGTACCACCGCACGCTCGACTCGCTGACTGCCGGCGCCGCCCAACTCCAGGCGCGGTTGGGCACTGCCCTCGTCGGCGCACCGGCCCTGGGTTTCGTCGGCTTCCATCAACGGCTCTACCGCAAGACCTTCGACGCCCAGATGGGGGATTACGCGGTCGCCTTAGCCGCCCAACGAGAGGAACCTGATGGCAATGACGTGGCCGAGTGAGATCAGCGAGTCCCTGGAGAGTGTGTTCACGGCGGCGAGCGCTGACCTCGTCGCGCGCGGAATACCCGCTCGGCACTATGCGATCCCCGACTCCGAGGCATACCTGCCGGTGACCGGCGGGGCCACTGACATCTGGTGCCTGCAGGCCGAGTACGGACCGGCCGTCGGCCATCCCGGCGACTCGCTGATCGGCCTGTTTCAGGCGTTTGACCCGGCCTTTCCGAACCTCGGCATGTGCTACATGGGGCAGCGACGCTCCAGTGATGGCAGTCCGGTCAGCGACCACCGGCTGCCATTGTGGGGCTTTCGCCAGGACCGCCTGCACAACCTTATCTTCATGCAGGTGGTGAATGGCCTGCTCGGCCCGCTTGACCCCACCGGGCAGGGGCATAGCCAGATGGCCGCTCCCTTCCACGGCAGACCCACCGCGGCTGACCTCGTCATGACTGCGCACGTCACCAGATCCATGCTGGCCAACGCCCGCCAAGGGCAACTGGCCGCGATCTGGTCGGACTTCAAGGCGCCGTTCACCGAGGGTGTCGTCCGGCTGGCCCGGCGGCTCAGCAGAGGAATAGCACTCGAACTCGTTCCCCGCACCGCGCAGGCCTCACGGATCCGGGTTCCCGTTCTCAGCCCGAATGGCGAGCTCAGCTACTTCCAGGACTTCTCCAGCGCGCTGGACAACGGGATCTATCTGGCTCGCGAGTACCTGTACACAGGCAAGGAACCCTGATGCGTCACCAGGACGATTCCAAGACGCACGCCATCGTACTGGGAGCAGGCATCGCGGGACTGTGCACCACCGCTGTTCTCGCCAGGCACTTCGCACACGTGACCGTGGTAGAACGCGACCAAATCCGGCGGCTCTCCAGTGGCGAGGGACGGCGCGGGATCCCGCAGAGCCCGCACGTCAACCTCCTGACAATGGGCGCCATGCGGCGACTTCCAGAGCTTTTCCCCGGCTGGACCCGCCAGTGCCTGGACGACGGCGCCGTCGCCGCGGAGGCAGGCAGCCAGTTCCGGGTGAAGTTCCATGGCCACGTGCTGATGCAGAACCCCGCGGGAACCGACGTGCTGCTCGCGTCAAGGCCATTCCTGGAAGAAAAATAGAAGCGCGGGTCCTGCGGCTTCCCGGTGTCACGCTGCGGGAGGACACGCAGGTCGCGGGGCTGCTGGCTGGCAATGACCAGAAAGGGGACACTGACGTCCGTGGTGTCCGGCTGCCGCACGTCCAGGCCGGGCGGCGAGACGGTGGACGCGGACCTGGTGGTGGATGCCACCGGGCGGGGCGCGCGCAGCGGCGCGTGGCTGGAGCAGCTCGGCTACCGGCGTGCCCCCGAGCGGACTGTCCGGGCCGACGTCACCTATCTCAGCCGCCATTTCGCGCTGCCGCACGATGCGCTCGGCACCGACCGGGCGATCATCATCGGCGCCACGGCATCGATACCGCGCGGGATGACGTTCCTCGCCCAGGAACACGGCAGCTGGGTACTGTCACTGCAAAGCTACGGCAGCCAGCCGGCACCAACCGATGCCGAAACCTTCCTCGCCTTCGTCGCCACGATCGCTCCCGACGACGTAATGGGCCACCTGCGTCACGCCGAGCCCCTCGACCCGATCGCGGTACACCGCTATCCCTGCGGCGTGCGCCACCGCTACGACCAGGTGCGCCGATTCCCCGACGGACTGCTGGTCATCGGCGACGCGCAATGTTCGATCAACCCGGTCTACGGCAGCGGGATGGCCATGGCCGTGGCCCAGGCCACCGCCCTCGACTCCGAGCTGGATCACGGAACAGGCCACCTGGCCCGCAGGTTCTTCAGCGCCGCCCGCCACGCGACCAGCCTGCCATGGTGGCCGGCCGCTCTCGGCGACTATGCGACCGTCCGCGGGAACCGGCGGGCGCGGATACTGGGCTCCGCCTTCCGGCGAGTCATGGCCGCCGCCGCGCACGACCCGGCCACCTCCGCCGCGGTCATCAGGATGATCGGCCTCGGCGACTCCCCGCTGCGCCTCGCCCGCCCGCACATCCTCAGCGAGATCCTGACCGCCAGCGCGGACAGCGAGTCATGATCCAATGCCGTTTAGCTTAAGTTGATCTCGGATTTGAAATGCCGTGCTGGTCCCGGGCTGGCGGGAGGGAACTAACAGCGGGCAGGCCCTGGCGGGCAAGCACTCCGTCCGGCACAGGCCGCACCACCCGCCTCCACGGCCTCAGATTCACCCTCGCAGCCCGAACCTCCAATAAACCAACAGCCCG
>CAVVQP010000004.1:0-879570 GCA_963750405.1 uncultured Actinomycetota bacterium | reverse complement strand
GGTGAGCGCGTGCGCGTCCCACCCGGCGGCGATCGAGCCCTGTCCAGGATCGGGTTCGCGTCGCGGCGCTCGCGGACGCGCAATGCGCGGTCGATGGGTCGGTTTCGGAAGACTTCAAGGTGAACTCGGGCGAGTGGGGGCTTACGTGGGTTAAAGGTTCGACATCACAACGAGCCCTGCGCCAATACAACCTGAAGGCATAGCCGCGAACTGCCTAGGCCGGTTCGGGTGGCCCTGTAATGATTGCCAGAACCTTTGAGCCTCGCGGAATGCCGCCTTGCTCGACCAGTGAATACAAGCCGTACATCATCTTCGCTACATATACCCAATCTAGGGTAAGTCCGTGCATGCGCCTGAATTCGCTTATGAACCGATCCAGATCGGCGCTCCGCTTCGCGAAGCCACCAAAATGGTAACCGGTCTCAATTCTCCAGTCGGGAAAATTTCGCCCAAAGGCTCGCTGGTGCAGGGCTGTTACGTCGTCTTCAAGAAAATCTCCGCCCTTGAGGGCGGAGAAACCTATCGCATATTGACCCGCGCTGAGTGAAGCTGTAATTCCCGCGAACGTCCCGCCTGTGCCGCACGGGCAGCACACTATATCAAATTCCGCATCTATCTGGGACAGAATCTCCGAGCAGCCAACTGCTGCTAGCTCATTGGTGCCGCCTTCAGGCAGCAGGTAGAATTTTCCGTATTCCTGCCGCAATTCGTTGATTACACTCGGATCTGCCTTCCTTCGGTATGTTGCGCGATCCATGTAGCTGAGCCGCATGCCTTGATCAACCGCGAAGGCCAGGGAACGATTCAGGGGCAAACGTTCCTCACCACGTATTACGCCTATACTTGAGATGCCACAGGCATTGGCTGCCGCTGCTGTCGCACGGATGTGGTTAGAGTAGGCGCCGCCAAAAGTGAGGATCAGATTTTGGTCGTCCGTGATCGCCTGATGAAGATTGCTTTTCAGCTTCCGCCACTTGTTGCCTGGGATGTAATCATGAATTAGGTCTTCACGCTTCAGCCAAACTTGCACCCCGCTTGCCCGCAGGCGTGAATCGGTCAGAAATTCGATAGGCGATGGCAAGTGCGCGCTCGAAACGAGTGCGTTCCAAGCCGGAAGACCGACACGCGCGGACAAGCGCCCTCCCCTCGTACTGGGGCGCCACTCACCAGACTAGTGCGATCAGAGTGGGGACCGGACCCAGGTCCGGAGGCCGTATGAATCGTCGGGGGTTGCATGCACCGGTTAGACGCCGTAGTTTCGATGTCGGGTAAGGCACGCAGTTGGACGCCTGCGACCGATCTGGTAGCGGGAAAACGTCGCTGATCGCCTCCTGGCGCGCAACGCGCGCACGCGCACTCCCGTTTCGCGGTCTTACAGAATCTGCGCCAACAACCCGACTTGCACTGTCCCCATGGTCACCGGCCACGTCGACCACGACCTGCTCGACCAGCTCACCGCCCTGCTCACCCGCCCGCACACCGGACCCGGAAGCGGCATCCCGGCAGCGGCACCCCAGGCGGCCGTGCTCCCGGGCGCGGCGGCTGCCCGTCGTGCGGCGCCGGATTCGGCGGCAGAGCCGGGACCGGGTGCGCCACCAGGTCCGCGACCTCATCGCGGCGAACGCGGTCGCGCTGCTGTCCGGGCCGCACGGCCTCGCGTCCTACCTGCGCACCGGCAAGCTCGCCCCGCCCGCCGCGTCGGTCAGCCTGCCCCTGGACGTCGGCACGGCGACCGACACGATCCCGCCGCACCTGCGCCGCGCCGTCATCTCCGGCGACCGGCACTGCGCCGCCCCCGGCTGCCTCCAGCCGCCCCCGGCTGCCAGGTGCATCACGTCATTCCCCGCAAGCTCGGCGGACCCACCAAACTGACCAATTTGCTCCTTTTGTGCACCTTTCACCACCTGATTCTGGTGCACCAGTGGAATTGGACAATCACCCTTAACCCGGACGGCACCACCACCGCCCGAAGCCCCGACGGCAGCCGGGTCTATCACAGCCACAGCCCGCCCGCAGCCTGACCCCGGGGCCGGGGTGAGGCCAGCCCTGCCGGCAGCTTGCTGCTTGGACAGTAGATCTGCGGAGAACGCCGAACTTATACGCTGCGCCGCATATGCGGCGCGAGACGCGATCGGACTTCGCGGACGCGATCTCCCCGGCTTCCAGTTGCCGGTAAGGCTCTGGCCCGCGACCATCGGCCCAGCCCCGAAGAAATGTGCCCGGCGCCAGCCGTTCGCGCTGTTCGAAATAGCCAATCACCTCGACCATGTTCGTCGTCAGCACTCCGGCGAAATCAAGAATGAGGCCGTCGAACGTGGTGCGTCCACGACCATAACGCTACACGCCTCCGTGCTGGTGGCTGCATATCGGGACCTGATCTCCGCCGGTGCCTACTCAGCAATCCGTCAGCGATCACAACCGACGGCACCGACTTGTGGATCGCCAATACCGCAGGCAATAGCGTGACTGAGATCAAGGCAAGCGACGGCAGCCTGGTACGCGTCCTTTCCGGCCCGGCCTACGGCTTCAGCGCACCTGCCGGATTGGCTTTCAGCGACGGCGACGTCTGGGTGACCAGTTCGCGCGGCGGCACGATAGCGCGGATCAGTGCCAGCGATGGCACCGGTCATACCCGAGCGGCTTCAACCGTTCGGTCGCTGCGTCTGAGGCAGCCCACCTCTGGGTGGTCAACGTATCCGGCAATTCGGTTGACGAGATCGACCCCAGCACTGGCGTGGTAATCCGGGCAGTCGCCAGCGATCCGGGCGTTTTCGACTTCGGAGCGACGTTCCCGGTGGGAATCGCGGCGGTAAACGGCCAGGTCTGGGTCGCCAGTACGGCCAAGCGGCGTCAGCCAACTCAACGCCGCAGGCACAGATTTTCTCGGGGTGATCGTGCGCGTGACAGCCACCTCGCAGTCCGATCCCGGGCAGTTCGGCCTCGAATCGATCGCCATCGCTGTCGCCGACGGCCGGGTCTGGTCAGCGAACGGCCCGCAGGACACGCTGACCGAGCTGCCGCAGCCGAGTCCGGGCGAGTAAACCGCCGCGCGGTTAGCGGATGCCGAATCGCGCGGTGATGGATTGCGGCACGTCTTCCAGCGGGTTGCGGGCCACGTACAAGGAGGTCAGCGCGGGCAGGTCGGCGAGCCAGGCGGGCAGGGACCGCAGCTTGTTGCCAGAGAGATTCAGGCTGGTCAGCTTGGTGAGCCCGGCCAGGGCGGCGGGCAGGGCGGTGAGCTGGTTTTCCTCGGCGTCGAGCCGGGTGAGATCGCGGAGCAGGCCGATGCTCTCCGGCAGCGAGCGCAGCTCGTTGTTGCCGACGCTCAGCCAGGTCAGCCCGGTGAGCTGACCGACCTCGTCAGGCAGCGCGGTCAGCTTGTTGTAGTACAGGTGCAACTCGGTCACGTAAGTCATCGCCCACACCTGGCCAGGGACCTCCGGCAGGTAGTACCCGTGCAGGTCGAGTTCGGCCGAGCGCCACTGAGCGGCCGTCTTGATCCGGTCCGCCGCCGGCCGGTACGCCGTCACGCTGTCCCAGTACGCGCCCTGGCTTGTCCCGTCCCAGTCATCGCTCATCCAGCACCCCCACCGCCTGGCCTGACCATAACAGCCTCGCGACTCTACTAGCTCAGGCCGACCAGGTCGGAACTGACCTGCCAGAGGCGCGCCGCGGCTGCGGTGTCGTAGGAGGCCTTGCTCGAGGACTTCGGCTTGCAGTTGACGAAGTAGCGGCCGGTGACCCCGTCAGCTTCCGGTGCGGACGCCAGATACACGGAGGTCGCCGCGCCCTCGGCGGGTGCTTTCGAGAACGGGCGGCCCAGGAAGATCAGGAAATTCAGCAGTGCTGACGGTATCGTCCGAGGACAAGCTCGTGCGCACGAGGCCGGGATGCAGCACAGTCGCGGTGACGCCAGTGCCGTCAAGACGGCGGGACAGCTCGTAGGTAAAGGCGATGTTCGCGAGCTTGGACTGGGCGTACGCGAGCCGTCCTGAGTAGCATTTCTCGCTCTGCAGGTCATCGAACGTTGATTTCCCCATCGCGTGGCCGTTGGACGAGACGGTCACGATCCGGGCCGGGGCGCTCGCCTTGAGCCGGTCAAGCAGCAACTCGGTCAGCAGGAAGGGCGCCAGGTGGTTCACCGCGAAAGTGCGCTCAAGCCCATCGACCGTGACGTGCCTGCTGTTATAACGTGCCCGCGTTGGCCAGCACGTCGAGTCCGGCAGGTCCGCCCAGCGGCGGCCAGGCCGCGACCTGAGCCTGGGCCGACGTCGGCGGCGAAGCCGTCATGCGGTTGCCCGCCCTGGTGACCTCTAGCGACGGTCCTGGTGCGCGGCCATCGCGCCCGGTGAGTTTCTCGTCATCATGAGCTCCCGCGCAGTTCTTTCATCGCTGTTCTTTTATAGCTGGCTGCCTGGCAACGGTCCTGCGATTCTTGCCGAATATGACAATCGCGAGGATCGAGATTCCGGCGCCGATGAGGAATGACAGCCGGTACCCGTCGGTCAGGACCTGCGCGGCCGACCCGGTGGCGTGCGCCGTCCGCGTGGCGGCGGCGGTGGCGAGGATGGCCAGGCCGATCGCCGCGCCGGTCTGCTGACTGGTGGTGAACAGTGCTCCGGCCAGCCCCTGGTCGGAGGCCTGCACGCCGTTGGTGATGGCCACGGACGCGCTCGGCAGGGACAACCCGACGCCGAGCGCGGTCAGGATCAGGCCCGGCAGCGACGTCGGCGGCGTAGCCGGACCCGACCGAGAGCTGCGCGAGCCAGGCCTGGCCGGCGGCCATGCAGGCCAGGCCCGCGATCAGAACGTGCTTGACGGTGAACCTGGCCAGCAGCCGGCGCGTGCCGAAGGTGGTTGTCAGCACGATCGTCAGCGTCGACGGCAGAAGCGACAGGCCGGTCCGCACCGGCGAGTAATCCTGCACATGCTGCAGGTACAGCGAGATGAAGTAGACATAGCCAGCCAGCACGGCGCCGATCATCAGCATCGCGGCGATCGCCGCCCGGCGGGCCGGGTCCGCGAGGATGCGCAGCGGCAGCATCGGCGCGGTCAGCGTCCGCTGACTTATCACGAAACCGGCCGCGAGGAGCACCGCGAGCGCGAACGAGCCGATGCTCGCGGCCGACGTGAACCCGTGCTGCTGGCCGTTGGACAACCCGAAGATCAGCACGGCCAGCGCGCCGGTGACCAGCAGCGCACCCCAGTAGTCGATCCGGGCGCGCGACTGCGGCAGGCAGGCCGGCAGGCGCGGCACGAGCGCCAGCATGACCGCGATGAGCGGCGGGTTGACCAGGAAGACGGCCCGCCAGCCCAGGTACTGGGTCAGCAAGCCGCCGGCGATGATGCCCGCGGTCGCGCCGGCCGCGGTCGTCGCCTGCCAGATCGAGAGCGCCCTCGTTCGTGCCGGTCCTTCCGCGTTGCTGGTCGTGAGCAGCGACAGCGCGGCCGGCGAGACCATTGCCCCGGCGGCGCCCTGCGCGAACCGGGAGATGATGAGCATGATCGGATCGACGGCGAGGCCGCACGTCAGGGAGGCCACGCCGAAGAGGACCAGGCCGAGCACCAGCAGCCGCCGCCGACCCAGCAGGTCAGCGACCCGCCCGCCTGCCAGCAGCAGCGATCCGAAGGTGAGCGCGTAGCCGGTGACGATCCATTGCAGGTCGGCCGGCGCCATGTGCAGTTCACGCTGGATCGTCGGCAGCGCCACGTTGACGATGCTGAAGTCGAGCTGCAAAACACCGAATCCGGCGGCGGCGGCCGAGGCGCCACCTTCGGCACTAGCCCATTTTCGGGACATTGACGGCGCAGGAGCCCCGCCTATGGGACATTGACGGGCTTGCGCAACGTCAGGTTGAGGAAGAACGGCGACGCAACCCAGCTGTAGTCCGCGGGATTCGCCCCGCGAATCGCCGCGACGAACTCGTCGATCCGCTCGGTCACCTCGGCCGAGGTCGCCCGTTCCCTGGCCGCCGCCATGCTCGCCGCATGCAGGCCGAACCCGAGCTCAGGTTCCCAGGTGCGGAAGAACCCCTCCATGCCCTCGACCTCCAGGCCCGCCGCTAGCGCCGCTTCGGGCAGCTTCTCGACCACCTCGCGCGGCCCGCCGGCCTGCTCGATCAGCTGGCAGATGAGCTCCCAGTACTCGGAGACGGCCGCCAGTTGCGGGAAGGATCGCGGCGGCGGAAAGCGCACGGCCTCGTGCGCGACGATGCGGCCGCCGGGACGCAGCAGGCCTGCGAGGTGCCGGAGCGTACGGACCGGATCGACCTGGTGGAACAAGAAGAGCCTGGAGAAGGCCAGGTCGAACGGCCCGCCGAGCGCGGTCGCGTCAAGCTCGTGGAGATCCCCGGCCCGGACCCCCACGTTCGTCAGCTCCAGCGCCTCGATCACCGTGCTGGCCCTGGCAATCGCCGGCTCGCTGAAGTCGACGCCGACCACCCGCCCGGCCGGGCCGACGAGGTCGGACATCACGGCCAGCGCGCCCATCGGCCCGCACCCGCAGTCGAGCACGTTCCACCCGGCGCTCACGCCAGCCCTGATCAGCGAACGGCGCGCGTCCTCAGCGAAAACCTCGGCCACCGACATCAGCCGGCGCAGGTCGGCGTCGCCGCCGTCAAGGATGTACCGCCGCACCCGATCTGTTATCGCATCGGCCATTCCCGCACCTTAGTCACCGGTTGATCGTCTTGACTACCCGCCAGGCGCGGCCGTTCCACGCCTTGGCAAGCGTGCGGATGCCAGGCTGGCCGACGGCCAGGCACTGGCCGGGCGCGGCGCAGGACACCGTCTCGATGCCGCCAGGACCGGGGACCTTGACACTGCGCCAGGCGTGACCGTTCCAGGACAGCGCGACGTCGACCCTGGCCTCGATCCGCCCGTGACTGCCGACGGCCATGCAACTGGCCGCCGTCGGGCAGGAAATGTCGGACGGGCCAATGCCGCCGCCACTCCACAGCTGCTCCCGAAACTGCCGGGCGGGTGCGAGGGCTGCCAGGTCCGGCCATTCCACCGCTCGGCGATCAGGTGCACAGGACCGTTCCCGGGAGGCGCATCCGAGCCGATCACCATGCAGTCGGTGCTCTTGACGCAGGACACGGCGTTGAAGTTGTCGGTCTGGCCGCCAGGCGCGTGAATGATCCGCCACCCCTTGCCGTTCCAGACTTCGGCCAGCGTGCCGCCCTTGTCGGAGGTTGCCTCGAACCACTCGCCGACCGCGAGGCAGAACGTGGGCTTAGTGCACGAGAGGCCTCCCAGGATCGTCTCCACCTGGTTGCCTGGATGCGTCACCAGCGGCCTGACCCGCCACTTGCGGCCGTTCCAGAATTCGGCGAACGTCGGCCTTCCGGCCGCCATGCAGAAACTCTTCGATACGCACGACATCCGGCTGATATGGACCTCGGTAAAGTCGATGAAAGTCACCGGTCCCGAACTCGACGTCGTCCACCGGCTCCCGTTCCACCGGTAGATATCGCGCCCTTCGCCCGCCGCCAGGCAGAAGGACGAGCTGACGCACGACACGGCCGACAAGACCCCGCCCGGGCCGCTCTTGGCGGCCAGCCGCACGGTCTTGCCGTCAACGGTCTCGGACAGGGCCTGGGTCCGGCCGGCCGGGCTGAGATAGGTGCCGGTCACCAGGCAATGCGAGACGCTGCCGCACGACGCGCCCATCAGGCCGTCGACCTGGCCGGTGCGCAGCACGCTCCAGGCCTGGCCATTCCACGACACGGCAAAGCCCGCGTACGCAGTAAGCGCCTGGGTGTCGCCGGCGCCGCCGACAGCGATGCAACTCGCCGGGCCGGTGCACGAGATGGCGTTCAGGCCGCTGGCGCTCTGCCGGCCGCCTCCGGGAGCGAACACGATATTGACCGGATCGGGCATGGCGAGCAGTTGCCAGCTTGAGCCACCCGTCCAGCGCTCGGCGAACGGGCCGGTCCCGAGGCCGAAGTCATACGGGCCTGGCCCGGACCCCACCGCGATGCAGTCCGTGGCCGAGACGCAGGAGATGCTGGTCAGGATTTGGCCGAGCGGCTTCTTTGCCGGGCTCTGAGTCGTCAGCGAGGTCCAGGTGCTGCCGTTCCACACGGCCGAGCCGGTCGGCACCTGCCGGTCGGTCCGGATGCCGGCGACGACGCACTCAGCCGAGGTCGGGCACGAGATCGCGGTGAGGCCGGTCAGCTCGGACGGCGGCGCCGGCAGCACCGACCAGGACGAGCCGTTCCACGACTCGGCCAGAGCGTGGTCCACCCGCTGGCTGCGAGGCCCGGTGGCGTAGTCGCCGACCGCCGTGCAGTCCGCCGGGCCTGGGCACGAGATCGCGGTGAACGCGCTGGTGGCCGAGCCGGCCGGAGCGACCGGCGTCAGCTTGCTCCAGCTCGCGCCGTTCCACAGCTGAGCCCAGGCCCCGCCCGCCGCGTCCCCCACGGCGACGCACCTTTGGGCGGACGGGCAGGCGACCCCGGCGAGCTCGGAGTCACCAGAGCCGGCCGGGACCGGCAGTTCCCGCCAGGTCCGGCCGTTCCACGCGTCGCTGAGCTGCGGGCGCCCGAGCGAGCCGCCCACGGCCAGGCAGCTCTTGCTGGACGGGCACGACACCGATGCCAGGCTGTAGGACCGCAGCGGCGACGGCACGGCGGCCTGCGGCTGCCACGCCCTGCCGTTCCAGATCTGGCTGAAGGTAGGCGCCGTCGCGGCCTGGACCCCGTAAGGCCCCACGCCCATGCAGAACGACTGGCCAGCGCACGAGATGCCGCCGAGCGAGCGGGCGACCAGCGCCCCGCTCGGTCCGGCAGCCGCCGGGGTAACCGCCGGGCCCGGCGTGGGCCGCGACAGAAACCGCGCCGGCGGCCAGGCTCGCGCCCAGCACTACAGCCGCCACTACCGCGTTCACCCGGAACGCACGTACCGCTGAACTCCGCATCGCCAGCCGCACCACCCATCGCAGATCGCCGGTTAAGTCCAGAATCAGCTACTAAGACGCGCACCGCGATCGGACGGTTTACTACGTCATCCGGCCAATCTGCTGGATTGGCTAGATTGCGACGTCAATGGGGCCGCCTTGCAGCTTGGCCCGCAGGCGCTCGGTGTCGGGATGGCGGGTCCGCTCGAAGACCTCGAGCGCCTCCCGCCACAACTCCCGGGCAGCCTGGCGGTCGCCGGAGGCCTCGTAGGTATCGCCGAGGTTGATCAGTACCTCGGCCCGGTACCAGAACGCGTTCAGCTCCGCGTACATCGCGGCCGACTGCCGGTAGCAGGTCACCGCCGCCTCGTACTGCCCGAGCAGGTGCCGGACGTAGCCCAGGCTGTCCCAGGTGGCCGCGGCGACCCCGCGGTTGTCGAGTTCCTGGGCGAGAGCCAGTGCCCGCTGGCAGTAGGCGAGGCCTTCTTTCATCCTGCCATGCTGGGCCTCGAACCAGCCGACAGTATTGAGCGCGGCGGCGAGGCCCGCCTGCTGCTGGTCAAGAAGCTCGAACAGTTCGCGTGCCCGGTGCGCGTGGCTGAGCGCTAGCTCGCTGTCACCCATGAAGTGCATAAGGCAGGAAAGGTTGAGGTGGGCACGAGCCTGGCCGTCTAGGTGCTCAAGCTCGGTGAACTGACTAAGGCAGCGCCGCAGGTGGATGAGCGCCTCGTCGTATCGCCCCAGCCGCGCGCAGGCACCGCCGAGACCTCGCAGGGCGTAGGCTTCGGCCTCCCGGTGGCCGGCCCGCCGCGCGCTCGCCAGGGCGATGGCGCTGGCCGTGGCTAGATCCGCCCAGCGCGCGGACTGGTCAAGGACACTGGTCAGCGTCGCCGGAAGCTGACCGGCATGACGATCGAAACCGAGGTCAGCGGCCAGCCTGATCACCGCCATCAGGGCCCGATGCTCGGCTTCGAACCAGTTCGCGGCCTCCACGTGGTCGGCCAGGCATGCGAGCGTCACCCCCTGGATGCTCGTGGCCGGGGCCATTTCGAGCGCCTGCGGCTCGAGGAGCGTCCTGGCCGCGACCGCGGTGTGCAGGTAATGGTCGAGCATCCGGTGGATGGCCGCGCGCCTGCTGGCCTGGGTACCGGCGGATTTCGCGCGTTCCGCCGCGTACTCGCGGAGCAGGTCATGCAAGGCGAACCGGCCGGGCGCGTGCTCCTCGATCAGGCGTGCGCTGACGAGCTCGCGCAGCGCCAGGCCCGTCGCGGCGAGCGGCTGCCCGGCGAGGCTGGCCGCGGCCTCAGCCGAGATGCTGGGACCTGGATGCAGCCCGGCCAGCCGGAAGAGACGGGCGGCCGGAGCGGACAGGCTGAGATAAGACCAGGAGAACACCGACCGCACGTCGGTGGCCGAGTCGCCGGTAGTCAGCGCGTCCAGGCGGTTCCTCGCGGCGCGCAGCTCGGCGGCCAGCCTGCGCAGCGGCAGGTGCTGCTGCGCGATCGCGCGGGCGGCGACGATCACCAGCGCGACCGGGAGCCCGGCGCACAGCGTAATCAGCTCGGCGAGCGCCTCAGGCTCCGCCGTCGCCCGCTGCCCGCGCAGCCGCGCGGTCAGCAACTCGGCGGCCTCGGCCTCGCCCAGCACGTCGAGGCTGAGCTGCCAGGCGCCCTCGGCCGCGACCAGGCCGGTCAGCCAGGTACGGCTGGTCACCACCGCCATGCAGGCGGCCGATCCAGGCAGCAGCGGCCGGACCTGCGCCGGATCGCGGGCATTGTCGAGCACCACGAGCATGCGCTTGCCGGCCAGCAAGCTGCGGTACAGGCCAGCCTGAGCATCGGCGGAGGCGGGGATCATGTCCGCGGGCACTGACAGCGCGGTAAGGAATCCCCGGATGGCCTCGGCAGCCGCGACAGGCACGCCCGACGGGTCAAATCCCCGCAGATTCACGTAGAGCTGCCCGTCGGGGAACTGCCGCGCGACCCGGTGCGCCCAGTGCACGGCCAGCGTTGTCTTGCCTACTCCCGCGACCCCGGTGACCGTCATGATGCGCGCGCGCTTCCCCGCGCCGCCGCCGTCCAGTGCCCTCGTCAGCGTGGCGAGCTCGGCGGCCCGCCCGGCGAAATGCGGCACTGCGGCCGGCAGCTGCCTGGGCACCAGCGGCGCGGTACCGGGGCCGCCGATGCCGCCGCCGGCCTTGCGCCCGGAACCGGGCCGGACATCCTGGCGGAGCACCCGCTGGTGCGCGTCCGCGAGCTCGGCGCCCGGGCGGACGCCGAGCTGGTCATCGAGGCGGTGCCGCAGGTCATCGAACAGGGCGAGCGCCGCGGCCTGCTGCCCGCTGCCGACCAGGGCGAGCATGAGCGCCGCGTGCGCCCGCTCGTTCAGCGGCTCGGCCGCCGCGAGTTCCCGCAGCCGGGGCAGGACCTCTTCGGGCCGGCCCGCCGCCGTGGCCACTGCCGCGTACCTGATGATGAGGTCCGACCGGCGCTGGCGCAGGGCGACCACGACCGGATGCGCGTGCAGGATCTCGAGGTCGGCGAGCGGTTCGGCCCGCCAGGTATCGAGCGCGGCGAGCGTAAGCCTCGCAGGCCAGGGCGGACTCGCCTGCCGCGTGGGCGCGCGCCGCCCGGCCCGCGTGCGCCTCGAACGCCAGCAGGTCGAGCTGGCCGCTAGCCGCGACCAGCTCGTAGCTGGTGCCGGCTGACGTTAATAGCTGGCCGGGATCGAGCAGGCGGCGCAGCCTGTTCACGTAGACCTGGACGAGGTGCACGGCGGACGCGGGAAGGTCGTCGCCCCACAGCGCGTCAATGATCGTCTTCCGGTGCACGGGCGTGTTGGGCGTGAGCGCCAGCAGCCCGAGCACCGCTCGCTGCCTGGCCGGGCCGAGGCCGATCCGCACGTCGTCCCGCCACGCGGTCACCGGCCCGAGCACCGCGAGCCTGAGCCCGGCGGCTGTGCCCGGTTCCCGCGCCGCCGGGTCCTTCGCGGGCGGGTCCTGGCAGGGCGTGGCGGCACGTACGAACTCGAGCGCGCGGGCCTGGTCCAGGCTGAGCGCGTCGGCCAGGCGCCGGACGGATTCGGCGTGCAGGCGCGAGGTGCGGCTCTGCTCAAGATCCCGCACGACCCCGATGCTCAGCTGAGCCAACTCGGCCAGCCGCCGCTGGCTCATCCCCGCCGCCCGGCGGTGCTCCCGCAGCAGCGCCGCTGCCCGCCCGCTGTCGCCCTGTGTCATCCCTGCCTCACCGACTCTCGCTCCTCCCCCAGGATGCACGCTACGGCTGTTGCCCGCATCCGGGCTGGCCGGGAACCGGGAGCCGGCTACAGGAGCGGGCGTGATCAGGATTTGAGCGTTCTGGCCTGCGCCGCTGGGATGCTGGCCGGATTGGCGCTCGACAGGGCGGCGTCAGGATGAAGTCCCGGAGGGAATATGCATCGAAGCCGATCAATGATTGTCGCGACGGCCGCCGCTTTTGTTCTGGCGAGCCTTGTGGCTCCGGCCGCCGCCAGCGCCAGTGCCGCGCCGTCGGTCAAGCCGGCGGCTAATGCCGGTATCGTCACTAAGCTCAAGCACCTGCCGGGGGTGACGTTCCTGGGGACGAACCCCAACGCCCCGGTCGGCTATACGGTGTACGAGCTGGAGATCCGGCAGCCAGTCGACCACCATCGGCCCGGCGGCCCGACCTTCGAGCAGCACCTCGAGCTGTACCAGCGCGACGTGACCGCGCCGATGGTGATGTTCCTGTCGGGGTATTTCAACTACACGTTCCTCAGCCCGCAGGACACCTACCTTTCCGACGCCGCCAGGATCGTCGGGGGCAACCAGATCAGCGTCGAGCACCGGTTCTACGGCGACTCGGTCCCGCATCCCACGCAGTGGAAATTCCTGACGGTCTGGCAGCAAGCCGCCGACGAGCATCACGTCGTGCAGGTATTCAAGGAGCTCTACCAGGCCAAGTGGCTGGTCACCGGCCTCAGCAAGGGCGGAGAGACGTCGATCTTCCACGACTACTTCTTCCCTCATGACTTCTCGGGGACCTTCGCGTGGAGCGCGCCGAGCATCACCAGCACGTTCAGCGACCGCTACGATAACTTCCTAGCGAACGTCGGCACCGCCAGTTGCCGCGAGGCACTGCAGAAAGCGCAGTTCCGCGCGCTGAGGCACCGGAAGGTCTTCGAGGCCATGGTGGCAGCGGAAGCCAAGGCCCAGCACGGAACCTTCAAGAACTGGGTCGGCGGTCTCGATGAGAATTTCGAGCTCAGCGTTCTCGAGACGCCATTCGTGTTCTGGCAATTCGGCGGCGACTGCTCGACCATCCCAGGCCCGACGGCCACCCTGCAGGAGCTTTACAACTGGTTCGATCTCATCGTCGGCTGGCTGGCTGCCGATGACCAGGAAAACGCTCCCTTCGTGGCGTACAACTACCAGGCCGGCACCCAGCTCGGCTACCCAGTCCTCCACCAGCGCGCCGTGTTCGGGAAGCTGCTGCACTACACCCTGGCCGCCCAGGCCCCCGGGCAGGACCTCGCGCCGGGCGTCCCGGTCAGGCCGCTCAGCCAGGGCCTGATGCGGGCGGTGCACGCGTGGGTCGAGACGCACGGACGCCACCTGCTCTTCCTTTACGGCCAGGTCGATCCCTGGTCTGCGCAGCCGTTCGACCTCGGGCCAGGCAACCGCGGCAACGTCATCTACACCATCGCCGGCGGCAACCACGTCAGCCCCTACACGGACCTGCCCGCTCCCCAGGAGCAGGCATTCGTCGACGCGCTGCGCACGTGGGCCGGACTGTCTGCTGCCAGTGGTGCGGCGGATCAGGCCCCGGCCGACTCCCGCCTTCGTGACAGCGCTCGCGGGCAGAAGCCAGTAACCCTGCCTTAGCGCGCCGGGGGAACCGGCCCTTGACCCAGCCCCAGTTTCGGAATTGGCGCTGGGTCGAGGGCCGTTTCGGTCAACGGCCTAGTTCGGTGCCGATCGGGACTCGCTTGAGCTGAGGGTAATAGTCGTCCAGCTCACCTGGCGCGAACGGGCAGAGTCCAACGGACCACCAGAACTCGCCATTGACCGAGCCCGAGTACTTGTACGTAAAGCCGTCCCCGCCAAGAACTGCCGAGCCGCCATCGAGCGGGACGATCATGCAGAGCAACTCACCGCTGGTTGCGTCCCACACCAGCGCACTGCCATTCGCACCAGCGAGCCGGGAACCATCTGGGCTCCACCCCACCGACCCCACCCCGCCGCCGGGAACCACCAGGTCACGCACCACCTCGCCGGTCACCGCATCCCACACCCGCACCAGCCCGGCCCCGCGCCCGGCGGCGGCGAGCCGGGAACCATCCGGGCTCCACCCCACCGACCCCACCCCGCCGCCGGGAACCACCAGGTCACGCACCACCTCGCCGGTCACCGCATCCCACACCCGCACCAGCCCGGCCTCGCCGGCGGCGGCGAGCCGGGAACCATCCGGGCTCCACCCCACCGACCCCACCCAGCCGCCGGGACCCTCCAGGTCACGCACCACCTCGCCGGTCACCGCATCCCACACCCGCACCAGCCCGCCGCCGGCGGCGGCGAGCCGGGAACCATCCGGGCTCCACCCCACCGACCCCACCCAGCCGCCGGGACCCTCCAGGTCACGCACCACCTCGCCGGTCACCGCATCCCACACCCGCACCAGCCCGCCGCCGGCGGCGGCGAGCCGGGAACCATCCGGGCTCCACCCCACCGACCCCACCCAGCCGCCGGGACCCTCCAGGTCACGCACCACCTCGCCGGTCACCGCATCCCACACCCGCACCAGCCCGCCCTCGCCGCCGGCGGCGGCGAGCCGGGAACCATCCGGGCTCCACCCCACCGACCCCACCCCGCCGCCGGGAACCACCAGGTCACGCACCACCTCGCCGGTCACCGCATCCCACACCCGCACCAGCCCGCCGCCGGCGGCGGCGAGCCGGGAACCATCCGGGCTCCACCCCACCGAATCCACCCCGCCGCCGGGACCCTCCAGGTCACGCGCCACCTCACCGGTCACCGCATCCCACACCCGCACCAGCCCGCCGCCGGCGGCGGCGAGCCGGGAACCATCCGGGCTCCACCCCACCGACCCCACCCCGCCGCCGGGAACCACCAGGTCACGCACCACCTCGCCGGTCACCGCATCCCACACCCGCACCAGCCCGGCCCCGCGCCCGGCGGCGGCGAGCCGGGAACCATCCGGGCTCCACCCCACCGACCCCACCCCGCCGCCGCCGGGGCCCTCCAGGTCACGCGCCACCTCACCGGTCACCGCATCCCACACCCGCACCAGCCCGCCCCCGCCGCCGGCGGCGGCGAGCCGGGAACCATCCGGGCTCCACCCCACCGACCCCACCCAGCCGCCGGGACCCTCCAGCTCACGCACCACCTCGCCGGTCACCGCATCCCACACCCGCACCAGCCCGCCGCCGGCCGGCGGCGAGCCGGGAACCATCCGGGCTCCACCCCACCGACCCCACCCAGCCGCCGGAACCCTCCAGGTCACGCACCACCTCGCCGGTCACCGCATCCCACACCCGCACCAGCCCGCCCTCGCCGCCGGCGGCGGCGAGCCGGGAACCATCCGGGCTCCACCCCACCGACCCCACCCCGCCGCCGGGAACCACCAGGTCACGCACCACCTCACCGGTCACCGCATCCCACACCCGCACCAGCCCGCCCCCGGCGGCGGCGGCGGCTAGCCGACAACCATCCGCGCTCCACCCCACCGACCCCACCCCGCCGCCGCCGGGCCCTCCAGGTCACGCGCCACCTCACCGGTCACCGCATCCCACACCCGCACCAGCCCGCCAGGACCACTTGAGGCGATGAATTCGCCGTCGGGGTGCCATGCAATCGTTCTAACGGCATCCGATGACGTAGCTGAGATCTGGACGGTCGAGATGGCGGCGCCGGGCAAGGCGGCGCCGAACGCGCGGTCGTCCTGGACGATTGCCTTGTCGAGGACGGCACCGATCAGGCAAGTGCGGATCAGCGAGGCATCGGTCATGAGCGCGCCGCCGAGGTCGGCCCCTAGGAGGCGAGCCCGGGAGAGGTCAGCCCCCCGAAGGTCGGCTCCCGTGAGCCGAAGTCCCTTGCCAGACGACCGGGCCAGGCTCGCGTTACGCAAATTAGCCTTGGACAGATCGGCGCCGTCGAGCCGTGCGCCCGACAGATCGGCGCCTTCGAGCTTGGCATCGTGAAGATCTGCGCTGGTAAAGTCCAGGGCTCGCAGATCGAGCCCGCTGAGCTGCAATCTAGCGCTCTCAGCATCCTGCAAAGGTTCGTGGAGCCGCTGCCTCAGCTCGATCGCGTTGCGCTTGGCCGCCGCGCTCACGGTGCCGGTATCGGCGGCGAGCATGCGGCGCGACCATTCCAGCACGGCGGAACGGCCACCAAGATCAATGACGAAATCCGCCATCAGGTCGGACACCAGCCGCACCGACAATGGCCCGCCGTCGTCAGAGTCGTTCAGCCGTTTCGCAGCCGCGCTCGCGACTAGCCATTCCATGACTGACCTGTGCACGAAGCGGAACCGCTCGTCGCTGGTTCTCACCAGCAGGGTGCCGGAACCTATGAGGTGCGATGCCTGGTCAGAAGTGAGCTGGCGGCTTGCCAGATTCTGCAGCGCCTGGGCAGCGACAGTCTCCAGGTCGTCTAGCCCCAGGCTGTCGGCTCCGCCGTCCCACAAGCGGACGGCCAGCGCGCTGACGGCCTCCCAGCGTTCCGGCTCGGTCAGGGTAGGCAGTGCCCCGGCCGGCTGGGACCGGTCGTACTCAAAGACCAGCCAGCGGTCAAGCAGCGCCCGGTACAGTGCGGCCGCGCTGACGCTGCCCGACGGGTCCTTGTCGCGCACCCGGGTGAGCTGGATGCGATCGAGCGCGGCGATGAAGCTGAGCATTCGCGGGTTGCGGGACAGGCCGAGCAGGTCCCGGATGTCGCGGATCAGCTCGTACCGCTCACGGGCCTCGGCGGCGTCACCGTCGAGCAGGTTGGTGAGGAACTCCAGGATCTGGTCATCGGTGAAGGCTTCGAGCTTGAGAAGCATCCGGCCAGGAACGCCGGCGATCCGGTTGCTCAGTGCGGTCTCGACCTGGCGGTCTGACAGGAAGTACTGGGTGCGGCTGGTCAGCACGACCTTCGCGCGACCCTGGGCTGCGCGCACCAGCGTGTCCAGGTGCTCTGCTGCGCGGTCATAGGTAACTCTGAGCGCCAGCTCGTCAAAGCCGTCGAAGAGCAGCAGCACCCGGCCCTCGCTGATCAGGTACCGCAGCCGCACGAGGTCGATGATCTCCTCGCCGCCGGCGGTCAGGTGGGCGGCCATGAGCTGGTCAAGCGAGTGCGCCTTCTCAAGGTCCCTGAGCTGGATCAAGATCGGGATCACCGGAGGCTGCTGCTGCTCGTGGACCCGGCCGGGTCAGTTCCCTCAGCAGGAAGGTCTTGCCGTGCCCGAAGTCGCCCAGTACGACGATGAACCGGCCGTCGTGGCCGGCGACCAGTTCCTGCAAGTGGCCGAGCAGGTCTGGCTGCGGGCCGTCGCCGCCGCGATGAGTCCCCGAGACTCTCGTGAACCGCTGAGGCACGTAGAGACTGGCCGGGTAGATCTGGCTGCCTTCCAGACGCGCTGGCCTGCCTGTCCGCGTACGGACGCAGGTCGTACCAGCCCTGGAACTCGATCAGGCTCTGCACGCTGATCCCGCGTCAGCGCCGCTCGCCGGCAAAGCTCATCGGACGCCGGTGGCCCGTCATAGACCAGGTAGGAAGTCATTGTTCTATCACCTGCTCGATACCGCGCGTCGACCTGACTCCGGAACGTCTCGACGTCGGCCTCCGCCGGGCTCCCGGCCAGCACCTGGACCGGGTACATGCTGACCTGAGCGTCGCCCGCTTCGGTGACTCTCAGGTAGCGGAGAGGCGGGTCACCTGGAATCTGGACGACCTCGGCCTCGGCTCGCCGCAGCACCTCGCAGATCCGCTTGACTCTGGTGAGCAGATCATCGGGTTCGGCGATTCGTCGCTGAGCGCGCATAGTCGGCTCGCCAGCCAGGAAGTCTTGCATTCCGGTGGCATTCGCTGACGGGAACACGGAGTCGGCGCCTGACCACGAGCGCTCGACATAACGCTGCCATTCCTCCGGGCTGCGGCCGACGCTGGTATCTGCCTCCCACCGGAAGCGCGCCGGGTTGTAGCGCCTGGCGTAGACGGTGAACCCGTCGGCGGTCACGTTGACCAGCTGATACTGGTTGGGCACGTCGTCGGCGCGGGCGTCCTGGCGCACGCCTGCGCTGCCCGCGCAGAGCACTGGCAGGCCGTCGGGGCCGGTGCTGTAAATCTTGCCCTCGTGGGTGTGCCCGTGCAGCAGCAGGTGCAGGCGGGGCGCGACCAGTTCCTCGAGCATCGCGGCGTCCTGCAGGGCGGCATTGTCATCGATGGCGGCGATCACCGGGTTGTGATGCAGTACCCCGATCCTCAGCCAGCCTTTAGCCTCGTGCGGACGCAGGGCGCTGGCCACCGACCGTAGTTGCTCTTCGCCGCACCAGCCGTAGTGTTCTTCATGGCTCTCGGCTATCACCGAGTTCAGCCCGGCGACGACTGTCCTGCAGCTCAGGGACTTCAAAAATGGCCCACGGCTGATCGGGAGGAAACGCCTTGCCTGGCAGGTCGCCGTAGAAGCGCCGGAACATCGCCGCGAACGGCTCGAGCTTCGGCCAGTAGGGCCTGACCGGCTCGGTCTCGTCGCCTTCGCAATCGGCGAAGTAGCCGCGGCACTTGGACCAGCTCACATCGTGATTGCCCGGCACGATCACGACCCGGTCGCGGCCGAGGCCGAGCCCGTCGGAAAGCTGGACGAGAAACTCGTGGACCTGTTCAAATTCCGACGGCTTGGCCTGCTCGGCAAGATCGCCTGACACGACGAGCAGATCAACGGTCAGATTGTAGCTTTCTCTCAGATAGGACAAATCGTCGAGAAGTCGCCTGGCTAGCGGTCCGTCCGGTCCGAAACGGTGCTTGGCACCAAACTGCATATCGGAGATATGGAGTACAGCGACCACTCGTGCCCCTCCCAGGTTTCTTAATCAGCGCCGCCCGTGCCTATCCGGCGGGCGGGACCGGGTGGCTGCTCCAGGCGATCAGGTCCGCAGGAGAGGCCACGCCGGGATTGGCCTGCTGCCGCAGGGCCGCTACTGAACTGCTGAACTCTGTCACCCACTGAGCGGTCTCAGCCTCGGTGACCTTGGCGATGTCACCGATCAGGCCGCCGATCAGCGCCAGCCCGGCGCTGATCGCATCGGCGTCGCTCCCGGTCTTCGGCTGGCCTCCCGCACGGGCCGCCTGCCAGCTTGCCCAGTCAAGATGGAACCTGGTGAGCGATCCCTGCAGGGCCTGCAGAGCGACAATGTCGCGAATCCAGCCCACCGACAGCCCGAAAAAGTGGTCGAACGCTACGCACCCGGCAGCCAGGGCGAGAAAGACGTAGCCGAGGCTGGGGTCGATTCCGTGAACGGTCGCGGTCAGCAGCGGCAGCACTCCCCCGGCTACCGCGAATATGACGGCGCCCGCCCGCAGCAGGCGCGATGCCCAGCGCTTAGGCCGCTTGTCGCGCAGGTACCAGTTGATCGTCTCTACCGCCCGCGCCTCGGCCCAGTCGCGGAGCTGCCCGATCGCCTCAGCGTCCTGCCACTGCGACGGCAGTTGCGGCCTGGCCACTGGGCTGAGGTCACCGCGTGCCCAGGAACGTCGCCGCCGTCCGCCGTCAGTCGCATTCACTGATTACCGGGCCTCCTGAATGGTTCACGCAATGCCTATCTCAGCGGAAACGCCATGCCAATAGTATGAGCCACCCAGGATAGGCCGGTGCTGCTCGAAGCGTCGCGGCTATGCACGTCTCGGACATCTGGTTTCGCCATTGGCACTGAGTTCTGGTCGATGCGGAGTCCAATCCGGAACTGGCAACTGAGATCAAGGCCGTGGCCGATCGGGCATAGGCTGGTACTGCCGAGTCACTGGGAGAGGGACATGGGAGCCGGGCCAGAGCAGTTCGTGATCGCGGATTTGCTGGCGAACGCGGTAGAGCCGCTGGATGGCGCGACAGCGCGCGAGCTTGAGGCGCTGAGCACGCGCGCGGATCCTGGCGGCCTGGCCTCGGCGCCGGTTGTCATCGCGGCGTACCGCAACGAGCGGGGCGCCATCTTGCTCGATGGCGGTTACCGGCTTGAATGGCTGGCTAGCCCTCCGCGTAACCAGACGGTCATCTCGGCGAAGGACATCACCGTCGACTCCTCTGCGGTTGACGAGGAGTCGGCGCATCTGGCGGCCGTGAAGCTGAGGGTCAGGCACCGCCCGGCTTCGGCGCGTGTGAAAGCGGAGCTGGCGGTCCGGCTTCAGACCAGGTTCGGCTGGTCAAGAGCGACCATCGCCGAAGCGCTGCAAGTGCCCGGGCCAGTGGTGTCCGGCTGGATCAGGCAGATAGGCGGCTCCGACGTCCCTGAGGTGACCGGTGCCGACGGGAAGGTCTACCCGGCGCGCGGCAAGCAGGCCGGGCCGGCCGGGGCCTCGGTCTCCGACGCCATCAAGGTACTGCAAACCGATCTTGACGAGGCCACGCGGCATCACCCGGCGCTCCGCCACGTCAGGATCGAGCGGCACGGCACGACGAGCCCGAAGGCATGGACGGTCACCGTCCCCGCGCAGTCAGCGAGCGCTGCGGCCGAGCTCGCTGACCGACTTCGCCGCGAGGCACAGGACCTGCTCAGCCTGGCCGGCAAGCTGAGCCAGGCACCCGAGACCGCGCACAAACCGGACTAAGCCCGCCAGCGCCCGGTTTCCCTGGGGCGCGGCCTGTCGCGCGGGCCTGCCTCAGTCGTGCGAGCCAGGCTGGTCAGGGACCCGCGGCGGCCGACAAGGCGAAGACGGCGCTGCCGATTACGGCCAGGACGAGCACCGCTGCGAGTACCCGCAGCGCCTCGGCGCGGCGGCGGCTGTCGCCGCGCTGGCGGATCAGGTGCGGCGGCCGTGGCGCGGTCGTGGCCGTCACCTCGGCGGCGGCCTCCGCCAGCGTGCCTGGCGCAGCGCCCTGATCACCGCCGGCTGGTCCGCCTCGCGGCCTGGCTCGTCGTGAGCGGACGGGCGCCGGCGGTACCAGCCGTACATGCTGACCCGGAGGGCAACTGTCCTGATCAGCGCCTCCTGGTCGGCCTTACGGGACACCCTGGCCCACCACTGCCAGGTCTGGGCGTAGGCCTCCTGCACGCAGTCCTCGGTCGCCGCACGGCTGCCGATGATGGGATACATCTGCCCCGTGATGCGCAGCACGCTCCCGGTATAGAACGCGTCGAAGTCCTCCGCGCTCCGCAACGGTGACCTCCAGGACAAGCGGTGGCAACAGGGAACGATTCGATCAGCTGACAGCGCCTATGATCCACCGAATCCCTGGCCGGCTGCTACGGCGGGTGCCGTCGCGACGAGGCGTGCACCTCCGCCTAGCTAGACGCGCCGTGTCAGTTCGGCCGCCTGGTGCGCGCGTTCCACATCGCGATTCGGCAGGAAGATGGTCAGCAAGAAGGTGATCAAATACCACGGGAAGCCAATGGTGCAGAAGATCGCTTTTGCCCGGTCCCCGTCGTACATCAGGCTGAGGAGCCTGGCAAGCGCGACTAGTATCACGCCCCCAACCAGGGCGCTGGCGATGACCATGACGGGATAGAACCAAAACGCATGATGAATAGAGGCCACCGAAAGCCGGTGAGGCAGGAAGCCGGCCTCAAGCCACAGGAATGCGTAAAGCACCAGGCACGCTAGGCCGCCCGGCAAGCTGCTCACGAACTGCCTGAACCGCACGATCAGCAGCACCATCGCCACGACGGAGGCGCCGAGGTCGACGAGATCGCCCATGACCGGCACGAACGCCAGAGCCGCCAGGAAGGAATCTATGAGTGCGCCTATTAAAATCCGCGGGACGACATTGGCACCCTTAGGAAACATGAAGCTGGCGGCCACCGGGCTCACCACCGCGAACAGCAGGACGGCATCCAGTCGGTCCCAGAGCGCCCATGCGCAAGCCGCCAGGTAGACGCCGCCCAGACTCATCGCGATGATCTTGCGCTTGTCCACGCCCGGCCCCCCAAGCCTCGAATCTGCTCGCGCAGCACCTGATCAGTACTTGTCGCCAATGCGATGAGCCGCACGTTTGCCAACTTGTACCTTACCGGGTGGATGCCGTTTATCCGGTCCAGGCAGCGCGATCTTGTCTGGGCTCGGCGTCCCCGCCCGCCGTGGACATCTGTGTTCCACGGCGGGCGGCTAGCCTCTCGCTAGAACTGGCCCGGCGACTGGTCATTGCCGGAGGGCTGCCCGTAGAGGGGAGGCTGCCCGTAAGTGGGAGGCTGCCCGTAAAGGGGAGGCTGGCCCTGGAAAGCAACTGCCTGCTGCCTCTTCCGGTTCCCGGAGCGATCGCGGAAGAACCGAACTATAACGAGGAACGGAAGGACGAACACGTAGTAGATAATCAGGAAGTGCCCGCCTCGGAAGAAGAGCAGGAGGTACAGCCCGTAGATCAGGAAACCGGCCCCAAGCGCGCCAGTCCATAGCCGGCGCGCTTTAGCCTGGCGGCTCTGCACGCTCGCGATAACGAGCATCGCGATGCCGCTGCCGATGAGGAATAGTAGGTAAATCAGAAACAATGTTGTCATGTCGGCACCTCGCTGCCAGAGATAAAGGGCATCGCTGCCCGGCCAGCCCAGTGCGAAGGACCCGGCCCGCAAACTAGTCGCACGAGCGGCCCGCAAGGTTTACTTCCGGGTACCAGTAACGTGTCCGGTACCAGCACCAGACACCGGAGACTCGATCTTCGTGCGCCCGGTCTGTTCGAAGACTCCCGGCGGCGCGTCGACCTGCTGGCCCTGGACCGCGCCGGAACGCTGGTCGTCATCGAGCTCAAGCGGACCGGGGACGGCGGGCACATGGAACTCCAGGCCCTCCGTTACGCCGCAATGGTCTCGACGATGACGGCCGACCAGCTCGTCACTGTCTACAGCCAGGCCAACGACATTGCCGCCGACCAGGCACGGCAGGTCATCGAGGGCTGGGTCGAAGGATCTTTCGAGGAGCTCTCCGGATCAGGTTCGCATCATCTTGGTGTCCGCTGACTTCAGCACCGAGATCACCAGCACCGTGATCTGGCTGAACGACACCTACAACACGGACATCTCCTGCTACCGCATCGTGTCCTACCGCCTCGGCGACGAAGTGCTCCTGGACCTGCAGCAGATCATCCCTCTGCCGGAGGCGAAGGACTTCCAGATCCAGCAGCGCCAGAAAGGCGCGGCCACGGCAGCCGCCCGGTCAGGCAGCCGCGACTACACGCGCTACGACATCAGCGTCGCAGATCATGCGCGAGTCGCGCAGAGCAAGCAGGCTGCGGTCAAGTTCGCCATCCAGGAACTCCATCGCGCGGGCGTCGACCTGGCCCGGATCAAGTCCGCCACTTGGGAGCGCCGCTGGGTCGCAGTGCACCCGGCAGCCGGGGAACCGGCCGAGGATGCCTTCCGCCGCGAGTACCCGGGCAGAAGCCTGACGAACATGTGGTTCGACCTGGGCATTACGGACGGTAACGCTACCTGGGTAATTCCGACGTTCGGGGGCGCATCCACCGAACAGGCCCTGCAGCGCCTATCCGCCATTGCAGCACCTCACACCACGCTGCAATGGGGCCCCAGCCTCTCAAAGTCCTTGCCAGATTGAACCGTGGCAGCTAGAACTCCGCAAAGGGCGTCAGAACGCTTCGTCCCGTGATACTGGCCCCGTTCGCGGCCAGTCGGCGAACCGGTCCCTGAGGTGCGCGACGTCGGACGCGTCCAGCTCGTAACGAGCGAACACCTCGTCGTCAAGCCTGTCCAGCCGGTCGCCTGCCTCAGCGAAGTCCCGCCCCTCCAAGCCGGGGTCGAGCTCACGGGCCAGTGCGATCATCTGGGTGATGCTGTAGCCGTGGTCAATGGCGGCGGACCCGGAGTCCTCAAAGTCCACGATGCGCACCTGGGTGCCGTCCCACAGGAAGTTGGCGAGGTTGCAGTCCCCATGCCCCATCGCCACCTTGCCGTCCGGGCACAGCTGGCTATCAAGCGTACTGCTGCCTAGCCAGGAGACGCCCGCCTGCCAGGCCTGGCTGACAAGCGGATCCTCGCCCAGGCCTGGCTCTGCGGCCGCCATGGCGCGGACCTGACTGGTCAGCGCGGTGGAGTTCAAGGCCGAACCCATGCGCGCTCTTACACGGGCAGGCGGCGCTGAATGCCAGAGCCGCTCCAAGGCGACCGCCATAGCGTCAGCCTGTGCTGGCGAGAGCGGGGCAGTACCAAGCTGCGTGCCCGGCAGCCACGACATCATGATGGCTGGCGGATCGCCGTCCAAGTCGGCACGAACCGGAGCAGGAGCCAGGCCAGGTACTGACTCGGCCAGCAAAATCAGAGCGGCCCATTCGCGGGCAGGCTCCCCGCGGTCCCATGACCGGAATCGCTTGATCACCAGGCACCGGTCTTGATCGATGCACACATCGTGCGTCGTGCGCCCGGCCATCCGGCCGTCAGTCGACATACCGCCAATCATGCTCGCCCGGAGTTGCCCTCAGGAAAATTGTTTGCGGATCGCCTGACATACGCGGAAGAGTGGCTGCGTGAGCGGCGATGACAGGTTTGCGGACCATGACATCCGGCTGATGCAGTTGCTGGCCCAGCAGGTGACCGCGCTGCGTCCTGAACTGGTCAACTGTGACGCGACCTTCGGCGAGCTTGCCTGGAACTGGGGCCGGGGCAGACCCACCAGCGCCGACACCTGGCGCCGTCGGCTCTGGCTGGACAACGGCGAGGTTGCTGGCTGGGGATGGGCTCACCTGCCCTATCGCGGTACCCGCAGCGACGGCACGACCTATGACGCGGACTCAGCGCTGCTGACGTGGCAGGTCCATCCCAGCCGCCCGGAGATCCTTGACCAGATCCTCACCTGGTACGACGACCAGACGCCAGACGCCGGGCACCGGATTACCGTCCAGGCGGCTGACACCAGCGCCCTCGCCACACTCGCGGTGCACGGCTATCTGCTCGACAAGAAGGCAGCCGCCGAGGATGGCTCGTGGACCCAGCTCAACGCCGCGAGCCTGGCCGATGTAGCCGAGCCGGTCCTGCCGGCCGGCTACCGCTTCCGCAGCGCTGCGGACGTGAGCAGCAAGGCCGCGTGGAAGGCCCATGTGGATGCCTGGCACCCGTCGACGCTTACCCTGGCCGCTCTTGAAGGGGCGCAGCGGACCTGGCCCTACCGCCCTGACCTGCACGTGCTCATCGAGGCTCCGGACGGGACCTTGGCCGCCACCGCGATCATGTGGCTCGACGAGCTCAACAAGACCGCCGAGTTCGAGCCGGTCGGCACTCACCGCGAATACCGGCGGCTAGGCCTCGGCCAGGCGCTGCTGCTGCACGGCATGCGGCTGGCCAAGGACGCGGGCGCGGGCCACATGACAGTCGCGTGCCTGGGCGGCAAGGCCCACCCCGCCGCGAAAGGCCTGTACTACAGCGTGGGCTTCCGCCAGTTCACCTACGATGTCCCGCACCGCAAACCGCCCGAATAGCACACTGGCCAATGGCCTTGTTACGCCTGGGCGATTGAGTTGCCCTGAAGCTTGATGCTGATCCGGGCAAGGGGCGCGGTTGCCGGACCGTTGACGACCGAGCCATCGGAGATGCTGAACTTGCTTCCATGGCACGGGCAGTCGATCGTCCCGTCGGCCACGGTGCTGACTGTGCAGCCCGCATGAGTGCAGATCGCCGTGAACGCATCGAATGAGCCGGCCTGCGGCTGGGTGATCACGATCTTCTGGGCGGTCAGGATCTTGCCGCCGCCGACGGGGATCTCCGAGGTCGTGGCCAGCGCGCCGGACCCGTTCGAGCCCGCTGGCCCGGGGCTGCCCGGGGCGGACTGGCCGCCGCCGATCCCGCCCTTGGAGCTGTAGCGAGCGCATCCGGCTAGCGTCGCGGCGCAAGCGGCGCCGGCGCAGGCTAGCATGGCGCGGCGACTGGCGGCGGGAACGCCGGGCTCTGTCATGGCGTGACTCCTCAGCGCTTGATGCCGAAGGTGGAGAAGAACCAGTAGGCGGAGGTGAGCCACACTCCGGTCAGCGCCGTGAACACCAGCGCGCCCACGGCGGGCAGCAGCCACGATGGCAGGCCGCGTTTGGGCAAGATCAGCATCTTGACGGTAAAGGAGCCGAAGAACAGGCAGCCGAGAATCGAATGAATGAGCACCCGGGCGCTGAAGGTCTGAAATCCGAGCGCGTAGAGGCACTGCACCGCGACAGGAACAGCCACGAGAAATGCGATCCGGCCTGACCATCGATGCAGGCCGCCGATCCAGGACGGCGCGCTGACGCGCGGGATCTTCCCGTAGATCACGAGCGCCGAGCCAACCTGGATCAGCGCGAACGCGGTTGCGATCGTGGCCAGCCAGGCCTTGACCGAGCCAACGCTTGAGAATCCCGCGACGTTGATCGCTATGCCGGTCGGGTGATGGAGACGCCCGAAGACACCCAGGGTCAGCGCGACCAGCGCGCCGATCAGGCAGGGCACCACCAGCTTGGCCGCGCCCGATGCGGCGCGCACCGGTGGCAGCGGGGAGGAAGCTTCCGGCTGTGCTGTCATATTCGTCTCCGTAGAGCTGGCATGGGATCGTCAGCCGACCGCCGCCACCGCCGTGGCCGCCGCCACCGCCGTCCGCCTCGTCGCCGCCGCCCTGTCCGGCACCCGTCCCGGCCCTGCTCTCGCCTTCGCACCGGGAGCGAACGGATTCCTGCTCGGCGGAGGACTTCCGCGACGCTGGTGCCGAGAACGTGTAGCGGGTGCCGTTGGCCAGAACGTCGCCGCTCGCCTTCCTGAAGTTGTACGTCGCGCGAAGCTGAGCGTGGTCGGGACCGGTCAGGGTCAGGCTTCCGCCGGCCGCCGCGCCGCTGAGGCGCGCCTCGACGACTGATCCCTTGCAGACGTAGGCGCTGGCCCGCTCGCCGCTGACGGAGATCGCGACCGCCGCGCCACCCCCGTGCACCTGTGCGACGTAGGTAGCGCGGGCCGGCGCGTTCACAAGTGGCGAGGTCGTCTGCGTGGGCGACGCCTGCGGCGAGCCAGCGTCTTCGGTATGAGTCGGAGACCGAGTGGGCGCCGGGACGGACGGCGCGGCGGCATGAGCAGTTGCCAGCATGCTGGCAACCAGAAGGACAATGCCAAGGCCCGCGCCGGTCAGCAGCGTAATCGTGGGCGACTTAACTCTCATTTGAGCGTCCTGCGCAGCCTTGAGCCAGTAAGTAAGGACCCGACCGGCACCAGGCCTGCTGTATGGCCGGCGCCGAACGCTACATCCGGTGAAATGAGATGAAATCACTTACGCCGGGATACAGGCTGCCAATGTACTAGTTGCCATATCCGTCGTCTATAGACGATCAGGCCCAGCAATGCCACAACGGCGGCGCTGTGGTGCCAGCGTTGTGGCATTGCTGGGCCTCGAATGTCCGGGCTAGGTTTCCGCGAGGGACAGGGCCTGGCTGGGGCAGAAGCGCACGGCCTGGCGCGCCTTGTCGAGGTGGCTGCCCGCTGGGTGCTCGACCAGCACCACGACCGTGCCCTCAGCTTCGTCCTGGTCGAAGACCTCCGCGTCGGTGAGGACGCACTGGCCTGCTCCGACGCAGCGGCTGGTGTCTGCGATGATGCGCATATCCATCCTGTCTTACCAGGTGACCGGGAGACTGTAGAGGCCGTAGACAGCAGCGTCGTCCTTGAACGGCAGGTCCTCGACGCGGGCCGCGAGCCGGAGCTCGGGTATCCGGCGGAACAGCGTGTTGAAGACGGTCTCCAGCTCGACCCGGGCCAGGTTCTGGCCGAGGCACTGGTGGGCGCCGAACCCGAACGACAGGTGGTGCCGGGAAGTGCGGCCTATGTCCAGGTCGTCGGGCTCGGGGAAGGCCGCCGGGTCGCGGTTGGCCGCGTGGGCGAGCGCGACAACGCCTTCGCCGGACCGGATGAGCACGCCGCCGATTTCCGCATCCTCGGTGGCTACCCGGGAACTGGCAACTTCGGCGATCGTGAAATAGCGCAGGAGTTCCTCGACCGCGCCTGGAGTCTTGCCGGGATCGTTCCGGATGGCAGCGAGGTCGGCCGGGTTCTCCAGCAAGGTCAGGGTGCCGAGCGAGATCATGTTCGCGGTCGTCTCGTGCCCGGCGATCAGCAGCAGCACCGCCAGGCTGACCAGTTCCTCATGGTCGTAGCCGCCTGCCGCACGGCGCTTGGTCACTTGCCGGCCTAACAGGTCGTCGGTCGGGTGCTCCTCCTTCTGGCTGACCAGCTCGTCCAGGTAGACACGCAGGTCATCGCGGGCACGGAGCCGTTCCTCGGCGGGGATGGTGCGGCGCAGCAGGATGGCCGAGCGGGACTGGAAGAAGTCGTGATCGGCGTAGGGCACTCCGAGTAATTCGCAGATGACGAGCGAGGGCACCGGTAACGAGACCGCCGGCACTAGATCGGCTGGCCGGGGTCCGGCCAGCAGGGCGTCCAGGTGCTCATCCACGATCTGCTGGATCCGCGGACGTAACGCGTTCAGCCGCTTGACGGTGAACTCGCCGACCACGGCCCGGCGGGCGGGGCCGTGCTGGGGTGGGTCCATGGAGATCAGCGAGAGCCTGAAACTGTCGCCGCTGGGCGGCCGGACCCCGAGCAGCAGCGGGAAGCGCGGGTTGGTGCGGTCTGAGCTGAACCGCGGGTCGGTAAGCATGGCGCGGATCTCTTCATGCCGGGTCAGCGCCCAGGCCGTCTCACCGTTCGGCAGGGTGACCCGGCAGGCGGGCCCTCCTCTCGCAGGGCGGTGTACTCGGCGGGCGGCTCGAACGGGCACGTGCGCGGTAAGGGAATGGTTACCGGGTGATGTCCAGTCATGGTCTTTCCTCTCACGTCCGGACCTAACGGTCACGAAAGGATGTCTTCCGATTACAAAATTGATACTACCTAAGTGGAAGGTTTTCTTCCAGTGTCGCCCGCTGGGATGATCAGCCATCAGCGAGGCGGAGGCATGAGGAGATGACGGCAGACCCCGGGCTCCAGTTGCGGGCCGACGCGCGCCGCAAGCGTGATCAGATCGTCGTCGCCGCGAAGCTGATGTTCGGCCGGCTAGGGCCGCTCGCGCCGATGGAGGAGATCGCCCGGGAGGCGGGCGTCGGCGTCGGCACCCTGTATCGCCGCTTTCCCAACCGGGAGGCCCTCATCCGCGCCGTGGCGCAGGACAACTTCGCCGCCGTCCTCGCCGAGACGCGCGCGGCCGCGGCGGAGGAACCGACCGCGTGGCACGCGCTGGAGCGGGTCGTGCGGCACTCGCGTGAGCTCGCGCTCAGCGTCCAGCTTGCGGTCGGGTCACAACTGGCCGGGGAGATCATCCGGAATGACCCCACGACCCAGCAATTCCGGCATGAGGTCCTCGAGACTCTCGACACGGTCGTGCGGGCCGCCCAGCGGGAGGGTGCCCTCCGGCCGGACGTAGGCACCGGTGACGTGGCGATGCTGCTGTCGCTGCTGCTGGCCAGGACCCCGGCAGCAGGCGGCCCGGCCTGGCTGGACCCCGAACGGGCGCTGGCCCTCATGCTCGACGGCCTGCGCGCCCGCCCGGGCACGGCGCTGCCCGGCCGCCCGCTGACAATCGAGGATGTCAACATCTGACCCGGAGGCGTCAGCGGCCAATCCGCTCCGAAAATGGGAACTGAGCTCTGTTCGGCGCGATTGATCGGGTGATATGCCTATTTACAGGGAGCGTCTGGTGACGCCCCTTGGCGTCCGGTACGGGAGGTTCTCTGTGAGATCACGCCTGATGCGAGGCCGATCCCTGGGGTGGCTCGCGGCTGATCTCGGCGACTCGCGCTCGTGCTCGCGCCGACGGCCGCCCAGGCCGCGGTCGCCGGGTCACGGGCCGCTGGTCACGGGCGGGAGCTGGGGCGGCTCGCTCTGGTGACCGTGTCCAACCCCGCCCGGAGCTGGTCAGCGGCGGCGAGGTACTGGTGCGAGTCGATGTCCCGAGGCACGTCAACCCGCCGACGTGCGGATCACCTCTGATGGCCACGACGTCACGTCCAGCTTCGCGCCGCAGCCAGACGGGAGCCTGCTCGGGCTGGTCACCGGCCTGACGACCGGCCGCAACCGGCTCGCCGCCTTCGTCGGCGCGGCAGTTCGCGACGTCGCTGGAGGTCGATCGACCACTCCGATCAACGGGCCGGTCTTCTCCGGCAAGCAGCAGCTTCCCTACGTCTGCCAGACGACCTCCTTCGGGCTCGCTGCCGCCAGCCTCGCCCGACTGCTTCGCGCCGACCGTGGTCTCGTACGAGTACAAGAACACCTCAGGCGCCTTCGTGCCGCTGGCCGATCCCACGACCATTCCGGCCGACGCGGCGACGGCGACCGTGAACGGGCAGAGCGTGCCTTACATCGTGCGGGTCGAGACCGGGGTGATCGACCGGGCCGTCTACCAGATCGCGGCGCTGTACGACGGGCAGGCCCCGTCGCCGCTGCGACCCGACACGAGCTGGAACGGCAAGCTCATCTACACCTTCGGCGGCGGCTGCAACTCCGGCTACCACCAGGGCACCTCCACCGGCGGGGTGCTCGACGATCAGTTCCTGTCGCTGGGGTACGCCGTCGCGTCCTCGACGCTTAACGTGCTCGACAACAACTGCTCCACGATCATCTCCGCCGAGGCCGCGATGATGGTGAAGGAGCACTTCATCGACACCTACGGGCCGGTGCAGTTCACCATCGGCTGGGGCGGCTCCGGCGGCGCCATCCAGCAGTACGAGATCGCCGACTCTTACCCCGGCATCCTGGACGGCATCATCCCGAGCATCTCTTTCCCCGATCCGCTGACGACCGCCGGGCCGGTCACCGACTGCAGGCTGCTCGACTCGTTCTTCGCCGGGCGCCAGCGGATCGTCGTTCACGACCGCGCAGAAGACCGCTATCGCCGGCTACAACGACTACACGACGTGCGTGTCGTGGGATAACACCTTCGCGAACCGCTCGACGGCCACCGGCAGCTGCGATCCCAGCATCATCCCGCCCGCCGAGCAGTGGAGCCCGACGAACCCGAACGGGATCATCTGCAACTCCGACGAGCAGATCGTCAACCAGCTCGGGGTCGATCCCGCCACCGGCTTCCCCAACAGCCCGCTGGACAATGTCGGCGTGCAGTACGGGCTCGCCGCGCTGGACTCGGGCGCCATCACGCCGGATCAGTTCGCGGCGCTCAACTCCGGCATCGGCGGGATGAACTTCGCCGGCGCCCCGGTCCCGCAGCGCACCGAGGCGAGCCTGAGGGCGCTGCGCGCGGTCTACGCCGACGACCTGATCAACAGCGCGTCCCTCGGGCTGCGCACGACGCCGGTCATCGACCAGCGCCTCGACCTCGATTTCATCGGCTTCGGGAACGACATCCACACCACCGACTGGTCGTTCATCATGCGGGCGCGGATGCTCGCCGCCAACGGGACCGACGGCAACCAGGTCATCATCGAGAACCAGCCGACGGCGGCGGAGATCAACGCGGCCAGTACCTACGAGCTAGCTGAGATGGACGCCTGGCTGACGAATATCGAGAACGATCACTCTCGCGGTAGCGCGCAGCAGAAGGTGCTCGCCGACAAGCCGGCCGGCCTGACCGACGGCTGCTTCATGTCGGCGACCGACCTGGTGCACCAGACCCTCACCGACCCGGGCACCGGGCAGTGCGGCACCGCCTACCCGGTGGCGTCCAACCCGCGCCTGGTGGCCGGCGCTCCGCTGACGATGTCCGCCCTGAAGTGCAGCCTGAAGCCGCTGAACTTCCGCGACTACCCGGTGACCTTCACGGCAGCCGAGCAGGCCGAGCTCCGCCAGGCCTTCCCGACTGGCGTCTGCGACTACAACCGGCCGGGCGTCGGCGTTCAAAGGCCGATCGCCAGCTGGCTCAGCTACGGCGATAACCCCGATGCCGTCTTCGGGCCGTTCCTGCTGCCACCATCGCGGACCGGCTGACACCGGCCGCTAGGCAGATCGCTCGCGGGCGGCCTCCGCGCGGAGGCCGCCCGCGACCGTCACGGGTATCCCGCAGGCCGCAGGCAGGCCCGCCCGCGCGAGATAATGCTGGCCATGCCAATTGAAATGGCGAACGCATTAGCCTCGGAGCTGGCTGAGCTTCGAGGCATCGCATTGTCAGCCAACGGTGACCTGGCAGTGACCTACGGAGCCGATGGCGGCAGGGCCCGGATAGCTATCTGGAATACGCTCCTGTCGTCGGAAACGAACTGGTTCGAGGCACGTGAGGGGCGCGCGGTCGCCGTGCGTTTCATGCCGGACGAGTCCGCGATTCTTGGCTGCCTGCTATCGGCGTCCGGAGGCGCGTCGGTGGTCAGGTGGAAGACTGACGCTAAGGATGAGAGCGAGGTCATTTACCGGGAGCCGACCGCGGCCGGCCTGGCGATGTCCCGTGATTCCCAGACCGTGGCCTTCCGCCACGCGCAGCAGGGCCTGACCGTTCTCGACGTTGCCACCGGCATCACCACCAAGGTCATCGGTGATACCCATGTCAGGCGCGTGGCCGTATCGCCACGCGGGACGCGAGTGCTCGCCACGCAGGACGATGGCGTCACCGCGTACCGCCTGCCGTGGACTGGGTCAGACGTCGATGAAGCCGCCGAGCACTTCCGCTTCAGCTCATTGCGTTCGATGGATTGCTCGGAAGCCACCGTGGTGGCGGCATCGGCAGACTCGGTGGAGGTCCTGGATGGTGCCAGGTTGGGCATCGCGTTCCGCACGGCGGGCATCCGGCGGATCGCGGTGAACGGCAGGGGAACGCTCGTCGCCGTCGGGTCAGAACAGGGTCTTAGCCTGGTCCGGCTCGCCACCGGCGAGGTAGTGGCGGAGTTGTCTGAACATCCCCCCGTGCGGCGGCTGACCTTCAGCCTGGACGGTCGCTTCCTGGCTTCGGCTCACGAGGACAACGTCGCGCGGCTCTGGGATCTGTCTGATCAGCCGTCCGAGGACCTCGGCGAATGGCGTCCTGCCGTGGTCCGCGAGCACGCGGCGAGAGCCCAGGTCATGAACCGCTCAGCAGCCGCGGCAGGGTTGTACCGCCAGGCCGTGGACACACGGCGACTCGCAGTCGGTGCGGGACCTGGGCCGCGTGCTGGCGCGAGCCGGAGACCCGGGTGCGGCCACCGAGCTCTACAGCAGGTCGCTTCGCGACGACGACCTCAGTGCCCTGCGTGATCTTGGCCACCTGGTCGAGGACGACGGGCATCTCGATAAAGCCGACGACCTCTACCAGCAGGCAGTCGCGGCAGGCTACCTGGGTGCGGCGCGCGACCTGGCGCGCACCGCCGCGAAGGACGGGCGACACGAGCAGGCTGCGGATTGGCTCGGCTCATGGGAGCGATTCAGGTATGACCAGCTCTCAGGGCCAGCCCGAGCCGCGCTTGGCCGGGCTGAGGGACTGCGGGTCGCGCAAGGCCGCAGCAAGATCCACATGGAGCATCTCATACTCGGCCTGAGCCAGGCGGAAGGCGGCCCGTTGCAGCAGTTGCTGGACAAGGCCGGCCTCGGGCCAGCAGAACTCGAGCAAACCCTCGCCGAGTACTCGGGCAGGCCGCTCGATGCCTCGGCCGTGCACGTGGTATCGCTGTCAACGATCCCCGGCGTGTCAGCGCACGTCGGTGACGCGATCGACGTCGCCGCCGAGCTTGCCGGGGACGACGGGGTTGCCCAGGTACAGAGCAGCGACTTGCTGCGTGGTGCGCTCAACATCACCGACTGCGGCATGGTCCGGGATCTGATCAGCGGGGGCCTGCACCCGTGGGAGGTCATTCCTAGCGAAGAAGGCGAACCGCCCGACGAAAACGCCGCACTGGGGCAGCTCATCGCGGGCACTACCGCTGACACCGTCCCGGAGCCCGGTGAGGGCCGGGTCAGGGAGGCAGACAGGCTCGGCATCGCCGCGGACGTGGACATGCTCGCGCACGTCCTGCTGGCCGTTGACACGCCGCCGCCGCTCGCCGTCGGCCTGTTCGGCAGCTGGGGCAGCGGCAAGAGCTTTTACATGGCGCTACTCCAGGAGCGGATCGAAGAGCTTGCCGCTGACGCCCGGTTCTGGCCCGAGGCGCCGCCGTTCTGCCAGAAGGTGCTCCAGGTCAGGTTCAACGCCTGGCACTACGTGGACACGGACTTGTGGGCCAGCCTGGCCACGACGCTGTTCGATGCGTGGGCCCAATTCGACGACCCGGGCGACGCACGGGAGTTGCAGGACAAACTAAAGAAGCTCGCCGACGAGCGCCGGCTCGCTGACGAGGCACGGCGCCAACGCGAGCATCTTGAGGAGGAGATCCGCGAGCTCCGGGAGCAGACCGGTGAGCTGGCCGCATCGACACAGGCCGAGGCCGAGAAGCAGGCCGAGGCCGACCACGATCCGGAGGCCGCCCGAGCCAGCGACGTCGTCGAGCGCGTGGTGCGCGCCGCCGATGCGGTGGCGGAGACAGCCGCGACGATGGAAGAGGCTTTCACGCTATGGCAGTTGTTCAAAGAGGAGGTGCTAGCCCGCCATCGCCGGGAGACGTTCCTGACGCTCGGCGTGCTGGTCGCGATCGCGGTCGTGCTCTCCGTCACGGCCAGCTGGAATGGCGGCCTGAAGGTACTGACGCTGATCGGCTCGGTCGCCGTCGGATTGTCACCGGCTTTCGCCATTGCGGTTCGCCTCGCTCGCCAGCATCGGGTGGAGCGATTGGAAGCTCAAGCGCGAAATCAGCGGGAACTGGCAGCCAGGCGAACGCAGCTGGCACGGGCATGCCAGCGACTGGCCGGCGTGCAATCCCGCCAGGACCGACGGGAACGCGAGGTCGCGCACCTCGAAGAAGGGCTCGCCGAACTGCGCGACCGGGGACTGCATCTCAGAAACATCGTGCGCGCGCGAGTAGCGAGCCCGGTGTACCGCGAAAAACTCGGCGTGATCTCGCAGGTCAGAAGCGACTTCGAGGAACTCGTCTCCCTGATGCCCGCTAGCCATGCTCCCAGGCAAGCGGCCCCGGTAGACACCGACCCGACGCTCGGAGAGCAGGTCCCCCGCGTAGACCGGATCGTGCTGTATATCGATGATCTCGACAGGTGCCCGGCGGACAAGGTCGTTGAAGTGCTGCAGGCGGTGCACCTGCTGCTGGCCTTCAAGCTATTCATCGTGGTCGTGGGAGTAGACAGCCGGTGGCTGGAAGAATCCCTGCGGGTGCGCTATTCGACCCTGCTTGAAGAACCGCAGGACTACCTGGAAAAGATCTTCCAGATTCCGTTCAGGCTGCGGGACATGTCGGCGTCGGCATTCCACAATCTCATCGGCTCGCTCACCGAGCCGGCCGAGCCGACTATGCCCGCTCAAGATGCCGTTGAGCCTGCTCAAGAACCTGAGCCTGGAGCGACGCGGTCACCGCAGGATGACCACTCGTCACCTGCCATGAACACCGTAACCGGCGAACAGTCAGCACCAGACCGTCCGGGACCCAGAGCCAATGCCAATGCCACGGCAGAAACGACCGCAGGTACGCCGGAGGACCACCTGCCTTTAAGCGGCGGCTCCGGAGGCCTGACCTCCGGTCACTCCGGCCTGTTGCGACCGCGCCCCGAATTGCTGCGGATCTCGCCGCCCGAGCGCGAGATCCTCGCTCAACTCGGGGTCATCGTACGGACACCGCGCGCCGCCAAGCGCCTGGTCAACATCTACCGGATGTTGCGAGTCTCGGTGCCGCCTGACGAAATGGACCTGTTCCTGCCAGGCAGCGACGGCAACGAGTACAAGGCCGCCGCCTTGCTTCTCGGCATTCTGGTTGGACGGCCGCATCAGGCCCATGAACTCTTCGAGAAACTCAGGTATGCGGACGAGGGCAGCAGCATCTGGGTACTGCTCGGCGACCACCTAGGTGCGTCCGAGCTTCGGTCCGCCGTCGGCGACGACGTTCAACTAGCCGCCTATCGTCGTTGGGCCGACCGGGTCAGTCGCTTCTCGTTCCTGCTCGCGAGCAGCCGGTCTGAATTTATTCAGGAAGGAATTCGCGCGCGCTAATGCCGCGCGGGTTCTGGGCGTTGCGGCGGGTTTCGTTGGTGATTCTGGTTACTCCTTGCAGCCGGAATGCGGTGATGACGAGGTTGGTGACCACGGCCGGCGTCACCCGGCAGACTGTCTACGCCCACTTCCCTCACGCGACGCCCTGATCGAGGCCCTCCTTCAGACCACACCGCCCCGCCCGCCGACGCGCTGCGTCGGCTCCTCGACATCAGCTGGGAGCTCATTCGGCGCTACCCCTTCCTGCTCGCCTCCGCCCTCACCCGGACCCCGCCCGGCTCCAGCGAGCCGCCGGCACCGCCCAGCTCGAAGAGCTCATCCGGCGAGGCCAGCGAGCCGGCGACTTCGAGAGCACGCTCCCCGCCACCTGGCTCGCCGACGCCATCGTGGGACTCGCCCGCACCGCCGCCGAGCAAGTCGCCGCCGGACGCCTCACCACCGGCAAGGCGGCCGCCATGGTCCTCGACAGCACGCTGCGGCTCTGCGGCGCCCGCTCGGAGGACGGACCAGAGTTGTTACTTGAATACTGAAAAGCTGTCGTCGATGATCCCGACGAGCACGTCACCAGCAACCTGGCCTCCATGCCCGGCGTAGCCTGGGCCGACGACCAGCCGGGAAAGGACCGCCTTGATGCAGACGTACACGCTGGAAGCGCCGGGCGCTGTGCTGCACTACGACGTGCGGGACAGCGGCGGCGCAAGGCATCCGGTCCTGCTGATCATCGGGTCTCCGATGGGAGCCTCCGGCTTCACCGCCCTGGCTGAGCAGTTCGCCGACCGCAGGGTCGTGACCTACGACCCCCGGGGCACCGAGCGCAGTCACCGCACCGACGGCCAGCCCCGGGGTCGACTCCCGGCGAGCACGCCGAGGACCTCCGCCGGCTGATCCAGGCGCTGGACACCGGGCCAGCCGACGTCTTCGCCAGCAGCGGCGGCGCGGTCAACGCGCTGGCCCTGGCGGCCAGGCACCCGAGACTGATCCGCACCCTGGTGGCCCACGAGCCGCCCGCCGCCCAGGAGCTGCCAGACCGCGAGCCCGTGCTGGCCGCCTGTGCCGGCATCCGCGAAACGTACCAGCGCAGCGGCTTCGGCCCGGCGATGGCCACATTCATCACGCTGGTCAGCAACTCGGGCCCGATCCCGCCCGGCTTCCCAGGGCAGCCCGCACCCGATCCCGCCGCTTTCGGGCTGCCCGCCGACGACAACGGCTCCCGCGACGATCCGCTGCTCGGGCTGCACATGACCGCTTGCGTCAGCCATCAGCACGACTTCGACGCGCTCCGCGCCGCGCCCACCCGCATCATCCTGGGCGTAGGCGCCCAGTCCAGCCAGATGCTGGCCGGCCGCGCCGCCACAGCCGTGGCCGAGCGGCTCGGCACCACGCCGGTCATCTTCCCCGGCGATCACGACGGCTTCCGCAGCGACCCCGGCGCCTTCGCCGCCATCCTGCGCACGGTCCTGGACACCTGACTTCCGCAGGTCAGGCCTGCGGGTACGGTCCGGTTTCCGGGTTCCTGAAGGAGCGTTGTCGCATGAGGGAGGGTCGTCGTCGTATAGTCCGGCCAACTCTCCTAGATGCGAAAACCCTCCTGCACGATCGCGTTAACCCTCCTGCGAGAACAACCTCACCCCGAAAGAGCCACACCCTGGTGATATCGCCGATTTCGACGTCATGGGGCTGCTCGATGGCGAAGGCGATGGCGCGGGCTACGGCGCGGCCCTGGCCAGGAGCACCGCCTTCTCATCCCGGGGCGGACAGGGCGGACTTGAGCTGCCGTGCGGCTTCACAGGGGTCCGCGGCAGTGGTGATGGCGCGGACCACGGCGACCCTGCGCGCGCCGGCACCGGTGACCTCGGGGAGTCTGGTGAAGTCGATGCCTCCGATGGCGAACCACGGCCTGTCGGCACTGAGGCTGGCGGCGGCCCGCACCAGGTCAAGGCCCGCCGCTGGCCGCCCGCGCTTCGTTGGCGTTGGCCAGCACGGGCCGACAGCGAAGTAGTCGGCTCCCGGCTCAGTCGCTGCGGCGGCTGCCTGGCCGGGATCATGGGCAGAGCGCCCGATGACAACCTGGTCACCGAGGATCTTGCGGGCATAGCGGACGGGAAGGTCGTCCTGGCCGAGATGGAGGACATCCGCTCCGGCCGCCAGGGCGATATCGGCCCGGTCATTTACCGCCAATAACGCACCATAGCGCCGGCAGGCGATCCTCAGTATTGCCAGTGCCTCAATCTGAGGCTGTGCTTCCATAGGGCCGAAGAGCCGTTCTCCGGGCGAGCCCTTATCGCGTAACTGGATAACATCTACACCGCCCGCCAGTGCCGCGTCCGCGAATTGGGCTAGATCATCGGCCTCCCGGCGGGCGTCAGTGCACAGATATAACGTTGCCGCCGCCAGGCGCTCCCGGGGGTCCACTCTTACCACGTTATCGGCCTATGCCTAAACTGAGAAAGGCTCATCCTAATAACTTCGTGAGGGGGGCTAGGTGCAGGCTCGCGGGGCTCGAATACTGTCTGTTGTCGGAGCCGGGGTGGTCGGGCTCTCGATAGCATGGCGGGCCGCGTCAGCGGGCTGGACCGTCACCCTGCATGATCCGGCGCCGGCCCGGGGCAGTTCCTGGGTGGCGGGCGGCATGCTGGCCCCGGTCTCCGAGGGATGGCCTGGCGAGGAACGCGCGCTGGAGCTGGGCGCCGCGTCGTTACAGTGCTGGCCCTCCTTCGCGGAGCGGCTGACGGCCGACGCAGGCCTGCCGTCCGGACTGCGCACCGGGGGCACCATCATGGTCGCGATCGATTCGGCGGATGCCGGGGAACTGCGCACGCTGGCCCAGTGGCTGGCCGCCCGCGGCAAGAACGTGGACGTCATCCCCCGGCGGGAGCTGCGGCGACTGGAGCCAGCTCTGGCGCAGGACGTCCGCCTGGCGCTGGCGGTGCCAGGCGATCTGTCGGTCGACAACCGGCGGCTGCTTGCCGCGTTATCGGCGGCGTGCGTCGCGGCGGGCGTGCGGATCGCGCACGAGCGGGTCGCGGATCTCACGGCCCTGCGGGCTGACCAGGTAGTCCTGGCCGCCGGAGTCGGCTCGGCCGCCCTGCACCCGCTGGCCCGGGTCCGCCCGGTCAAAGGGGAAATCCTCCGGCTGCGGACCCGGCGGGGAGCCCTGCCGCCGCCGCGCAGAACCGTGCGCGGGGTGGTGCACGGCCGCCACATCTACCTGGTGCCGAGGGACGACGGCGTGGTGGTGGGCGCCACCCAGCTTGAGGTGGGCAACGATAACGAGGTAACGGTCGCCGGGCTACGTGATCTCATCGCCGACGCCGAGAGCATCCTGCCTTCTGTCGCCGAGTTCGGCCTCATCTCCGCCGACGCGGGGCTGCGGCCGATGACGGCGGACAATCTGCCCCTGATCGGCAGGGTGGACAGCGGCACCGTGATCGCGACCGGCCACGGGCGCAACGGGCTGCTGCTCGCACCGCTGACCGCCGCCGCCGTGCTCGCGGAACTCGACGGCAAACCACTGGCCGCGGCCGCGGCCGCAGACCCGAGGAGGTCCCTGTGAACCTGATTGTCAACGGCAGCCCGCTGGTCGTGCCCGACGGGTGCACCGCCGCCCTGCTCATGGAGCACTTACAGATCCCGGCGCGGGGGGTGGCAGTCGCGGTCGACGGCAGCGTGCTCCCCCGCTCGCAGTGGGATGCGAAGCTCACCGAGAACGCCACCGTCGAGGTGCTTGCGGCGGTGCAAGGTGGGTGAGCCGCTGAAGATCGGGGAACGCACCTTCGCCTCGAGGCTGATCATGGGAACCGGTGGTGCCTCGAACCTGGCAGTTCTGGAACGCGCGCTGGTGGCCTCGGGCACGGAACTGACCACCGTGGCGCTGCGGCGCATTGACGCGGGGGGTGGCAGCGGAGTGCTCGAGCTGCTGCGGCGCCTCAACATCGCGGTTCTGCCGAACACGGCCGGATGCCGCGGCGCGGCGGAAGCGGTGCTCACGGCCCGGCTGGCCAGGGAGGCGCTCGAGACCAACTGGATCAAGCTGGAGGTCGTGGCCGACGAGCGGACCCTGCTGCCAGACGTGTCCGAGCTGGTGGACGCCGCCGAGGAGCTGGTAGATGACGGCTTCGTGGTCCTTCCCTACACCACCGACGACCCCATCGTCGCGCGGCGGCTCGAGGCGGTGGGCTGCGCGGCCGTGATGCCGCTTGGCTCGCCGATCGGTACCGGCCGCGGGATCGCGAACCCGCACAACCTGGAGATGATCGTGGCGGACGCGGGGATTCCGGTGGTGCTCGACGCGGGGATCGGGACGGCTAGCGACGCCGCCCTGGCCATGGAACTGGGCTGCAGCGCCGTTCTTCTGGCCAGTGCCGTCACCCGGGCGAGCGATCCTGAGCTGATGGCCGGGGCGATGGCGGCGGCCGTGGCGGCCGGCTACAGCGCCCGGCTGGCTGGCCGCATGCCCCGGCGGTTCTGGGCGCAGGCATCTTCGCCAGAGCTTCCCGCGGACTCCGCGTGATCCCCACCGTTCTCAGCATCGCTGGCAGTGACCCCAGCGGCGGGGCTGGGATCCAGGCCGACCTTAAGGTGTTCTCGGTCCTGGGCGCCTATGGGGCAGCCGTCCTCACCGCGCTTACCGCCCAGAACACCCAGGGCGTGCGGGCGGTGCACACGCCGCCCCCCGAGTTTCTCACCGCCCAGCTGGATGCGGTCTTCGAAGATCTTCAGATCGACTCCGTGAAGATCGGGATGCTGGCCGACACCCCGAGCGTCCTGGCGGTGACGGACGCTATGCGCCGTTACCGTCCCGCGATCCTCGTGCTTGACCCGGTCATGGTGGCCCAGAGCGGCGACCGGCTGCTGTCGGCCGACGCGGTGACGGCGCTGCGAACGCGGCTGCTGCCGATGGCCGACCTGGTCACGCCGAATGTGCCGGAAGCGGCAGCCCTGCTCGGCGAGGAGAGCGCCCGCGACGATGCGCAGATGCGTGACCAGCTTCTCCGGCTCGGCGAGCTGTGCCCGCGAGTGTTAATCAAAGGCGGGCACCTCGACGGTCCCTTGTGCACGGATCTCTTGCTCGAAGACGGCGAAGTGAGCACGCTCAGCGTCGCGCGGGTGCGCACGCGCAACACCCACGGAACCGGCTGCGCCCTGTCCTCGGCCATCGCGGCGCTGCGCCCCCAGCGGCCCGACTGGCGCACCGCCGTCTCCGATGCCAAGGACTACCTCACCCAGGCTCTGCTCTCCGCGGACCTGCTCAAAGTCGGATCAGGCCACGGACCGCCGCACCATCTCCATCCCTGGTGGCCAGCGGCGGCGGACCGCGCATGAGCGACAGCATTCCGCCCCCCAGGTTCATCGACCTGGACGGCTGCTTCAACTTCCGTGACCTGGGCGGGTACCGCACCGCTGACGGCGGCACCGTTGCCTGGCGGATGCTCTACCGATCCGACAGCCTGCACAGGCTCACCGAAATCGGCCGAGCCGCCTTCGCCAGGCTCGGCATAACCACGGTCCTGGACCTGCGGGCACACCAAGAAGTGCGGGAGCACGCGTGGGCACCACCTTCCCGGTGGCGAGGGCTCGCTCGGCACCTGCCGTTGCAGGAGAATATCTCCGTGTGGTCCGCCATGGACCCCGCAGAACTGGCGCACCCCGACTTCGCCGCGCACCATTACCGGCAGATCGCCGCGTCGGGGATGGCCGCGCTGCGGGCGGCCATCGAAGCGCTGGCCGCGCCCGGGGCGCTGCCAGCGGTCTTCCACTGCGCCGCGGGCAAGGACCGCACCGGGGTGCTGGCGGCCCTGATACTTCGGCTGCTGGGCGTTCCGGCCGACACCGTGGCCGATGAGTACGCGCTAAGCGAGCTCGGCACGGCCCGGTGGGAAGCATCGCTGGCGGCCGGCAACCCCGACGACACCCAAACGGCCTGGGGCTATGTCCCGCCCGCCATGCTGACCGCGGAAAAGCACACGATGCTGGCCTTCCTGCGGCAGCTCGACGGCGAGTACGGGTCAGTCGACGGCTTCGCCCGCCGGGCCCTGCTCAGTCCGGAGACGCTCGGCCGCCTCCGGGCCGCGCTCCTCACAGGCACCCCGCGGCGACTGGGAGAGTGATGCACGTGGAGTTCGAGACGTTTCACCACGCCTATCCCGTCATGCTCCGCACGCTCGCCGAGGAGTCAGATTACAGGATTGTCCCGCGCGGCTTCCCGAGCGTGGAACGGGTCGGGGTCCAGTACCGGCTCCGCGATGCCAGCCAGCGCGTCCCCTTCATACCTGGCAGGCGGCTTAACATCGTTTTCAACTTCGCCGAGGCGCTCTGGTACTTATCGGGGCGTGACGATCTCAGCTTCATCGCCTACTACGCGCCGAGCATGCGCAAGTATTCCGCGGACAATGTACGGCTGACCGGCACGGCCTACGGCCGCGCCATCTTCGGCCACGACGGGTCCCCCAGCCAGTGGGGGACGGTACTCGGGGAACTGCGCCGCGACCCGGACAGCAAGCGAGCGGTCTTACAGATCTTCCGGGCCGCCGAACTGACCGTGGACGGCAACCCGGACGTCTCTTGCACGCTGGGCCTGCAGTTCCTGGTCAGGAGTCAGGCGTTGCACGCCATCGGATTCATGCGCGCGAATGACGCCTACCGCGGAATGACCAGCGACGTGTTTTCTTTCACACTTCTCCAGGAGGTACTGGCACGGCAGCTTGGCCTGCGGCTCGGGCAGTACATCCACACGGTCGGGTCATTGCATGTCTATGACACCGATAAGGCGGCGGTGGGCGCGGTGCTGGCCGACTCCGCCGCCTGGCGCGATCCTCCCCTGCGCTTCCCGGCGATGCCGGACGGGGACAATTGGCCTTATATCCAGGAGGTGCTGATCCTTGAGGAGGCGCTGCGCGAAAACAGGCATCGCATCAAGCCCGACGTGACCGGGATGCCCGGTTACTGGATTCAGGTGCTGTTACTATTCGAGATATACCGCAGGCTGCACCTACAGGAGAGTCCCGGCGGGGACATCATCGAGCGGCTCTGGCCTGTCTACCGGACGCTCATCGGGCACCGCTGGCCCCGCCTACTGGCAGCCGGAGCGTGAGTAGAGGGAAAGGGCCGCCCAGTGGGAACCGACTGGAAGGACTCCCCCGAGGTCGCGACGGGATTCGACGCCTACGACGACCTGCCCGAGCGGGTCATCGGGTATCCCGCCGTTTTCAGGGAGCTTCAGTTAAGCCCGGTCGCCAAAGTACTCGACTACGGGTGCGGACCAGGGAAAGTGGCGCTCCGCGTGGCGGAAGAGTTCGGCGCGGAGGTGACCGCTGTGGATATCTCCAGGACCATGCTCGACATCGCCAGGCAGCGGCGGCCCCACCCGCGGATCAGCTATCACGAAGTGGAGTCCGGCCGCCTGGGATTTCTCGCCGACGCCTCTTTCGACGCGGCAATGTCCTGCTATGTTTTCATCAATATCGGCGATGCCGCCGAACTCCAGGGCATCGCATCCGAGGTATTCCGGGTTTTACTGCCTGGCGGGCGTTACACAGTGCTGGACACGAACCCGGCGACGACCGGTATCCAGTTCTCGACGTTCCTCAGCGGGGAGCCCGGCCGTGACTACCCGGCGGGAGCACAGCGCCCGGTGATCCTGGACCGGCCGGACGGCACGACCATGACGCTGGCTGATTATCACTGGCCCAGGCAGACCTACTTAGACGTTTTCCGCAAAGCCGGGTTTCGCGGCATCACGTGCGCCGAACCGCTGCTCGGGGACCTGGGGAATCCGGTCAGGCAGCCCGCCGGGGGCGGCCGGGACCTGGCCGCGGAGGCCGTTCATCCCCCTTTTCTCATCGTGACAGGGGTGAAGTGACATGACCCAGGTTCGGGCACGGAAGGTATTCCTGGGCGGCCCTTTCAAGTCGGTCATAGATCCCGGCACGGGACAGTTGTACGCGCGTGAGCGGGAGCGACTCGACGCGCTGATCCGGCGACTGGAAGGCGATGGCTGCGAAGTCCATAACGCGCACCGGAGGGAGGGGTGGGGATCGGCGTTCATGACCCCAGAAGAGTGCACCAAGCTGGACTTCACGGAGATCTCGCGCTGCGACGTCTTCGTCGCGTTTCCCGGGTACCCCGCCTCTCCCGGCACGCACGTCGAGATTGGCTGGGCTTCGGCCATGGGCAAGCCGATCATCTTGCTCCTGGAGGACGGCCGCGAGTACGCCTTCCTGGTCAGGGGACTCCACACCGTCGCCCGGGTCACCTATCTGACCTTCCGGGAAGACACGGACCTCGGCCCGGAGGTCTCGGCCGCGGTGCTTGGTCTGGTCAACGAGGGGAGCAGGCAATGAGCAAGATCATCATCTCCGGCGGTACTGTCCTGACGGTCAACGACGCCGACGACATCTACCCTGGCGGCCACGTTGTGCTTGACGGGGACAGAATCGCCGCGGTCGGCGCCGGGCCGTACCAGGGCGAGGCAGCCGCCGAGGGCGACGAGTTCATCGACGCTGCGGGCATGGTCGTCATGCCCGGCCTGGTCGACTTGCACTACCACACTGCCATCGCCAAGGGATTCAACGACCACCTCCCGCTCTGGGAGTATCTCGACGCCTGCTGGTACCCCTTCATCCGGGCACTGGACGCCGATGCCGCGTACTGGGCCGCCGCCGCCAGTTACCTGGAGTCGGTGAAATGCGGCGTGACGACCGTGAACGACATGTACCGCCGGGTGCCGGACCTCGGCCGGGCCGCACTCGACATCGGAATCCGCGCGGTCCTGTCGAACGACGTCGCGCTGCCCGAACATAACCTGGACACGTTGCAAGATAACAAGGACGCCCACAGCGCCGTGCACGGGCTCGGCGAAGGCCGCGTCGAGGTGTATGTCGGGATCGAATGGCTGCCGCTTGCCTCACCTGAGCTACTGCGTGATGCCCGAGCGCTCGCGGATGAGCTGGGCACTGGAATCCACATCCACCTCAACGAATCTCTTTCCGAGGTGGAGGACAGCAGAAAACGGTTTGGCCGCAGGCCGACCGAAGTGGCTTACGATGCCGGGCTGCTCGGCCCCGACTGCGTCGCGGCCCACTGCGTGTGGCTGTCTGACACCGAAATCGCGCTCATGCGGGAGACGGGCACCCAAATATCACACAACCCTACTTCTAATGCGAAATTGGGCAATGGCATCGCGCGGCTTCCTGAGATGCTCGCGTCCGGGCTGAACGTGGGACTCGGGCACGACGCGGCCGAGTGCAACAACAGCCGCGACCTGTTTGAGGTGATGAAATTCGCTTCACTGGTGCACCGCGCGGCGCGCGTGGACGCGAGCCTGCTCCAGGCGCCTGACATCGTGCGGATGGCCACCCGCAGCGGCTCGGCGGCGCTCCGGCACGACACCGGTGAGCTTGCCGTCGGCAAGAAAGCGGACGTCATCCTGGTCGACACCCGCAGCGCGATGTTCACCCCGCTGCGGCAGGGCGACAAAGCGCACCTCTACTCCCATCTGGTGTTCGCGGCCAATGGCAGCGCGGTGGACACGACGATCGTGGACGGGAAAATCCTCATGGCCGGACGGCAGTTGCTGTCCATGGACGAGCGGCAGATCCTGGCCGAGGCGAACGCCGCGTTCGAGCGCACGCTGGCCCGGATAGGCTAGTCGTCAGTTCTTGGGCAGCAGGGAGGTGTCGACCACGCCCGCCGCGTTCACCGACTTGGCGATCAGCCCTTTAGCCTTCATCCAGTTGGCGAAGCTCTGCCAGGCGCTGACGCTCATGAACCCGGCACCCTGCGGGTTCTTCAGCAGCGGCGCCGTCGCATCCACCATCTGCTTGAGCACGGCGTGGCTGTAACCTTTGGCGACCGGCGTGAGCGCGGCAAGGTCAGCGGCAGGATCATCTTGCGCGGCCGTTATTCCCTTGACCATGCCCGCCAGGAACTTGCGCACCAATGTGCGGTAGGCCGCGTCAGTCGCGAGTTTCTGCTTGTTGGCGATGACGACCAGCTCGTCGTAGTTCGGCACGCCTTGCGTGTTCACCGGGTAGACGTGGGGCTCCACGCCGAGGGAGGCGAGCTGGATGCCCTCAACGTTCCGGTAGCCGCTGATGATGGCCGACACCTTGCCCGACACCATGGCAGGCACAAGGCCCTCGTTCACCGCGACCAGCCTGGTCTTGGACAGGCTGAGGTTGTATTTACTGAGCACGACCTTGAAGATGGCGGCTGACACCGGGTCCCCGTCGGTGCCCACCGTCTTGCCGCTGAGCTGGCTCGGGCTGGTGATGCCGCTCTTTCCCGAGATGATCAGCGAGTTGAGCGGGGTAGGTATGAGCGCGGCGACGGCCGCGATGTCCAGGTTCTGCGATACGGCGGTGATCGTCTCAGGCTCGTAAGAAATCGCAAGCGGAATCTGGCCGAGGCTGACTAGCTTGAGCGCGTCCGTGGCGTTCGACGGAGCCTGGAATGTCACATCCAGGCCTTGCGCGGCGAAATCACCGTCTTTTTGTGCCAGATACAGGGCGATATGGTCCGGATTCGGGAACCAGTCAAGCAATACCGTGGTCTTGATAGGCGCGCTGCTATCAGGCGTCGTGGCTCCCGAAGAGGAAGTGCAGGCTACGACCGTCGCCATCACGGCGACCACTCCCGTCAGGAGCGCGCCCCGCCTGCGCAGGCCTTTTCCTAACATCATGGAGGTCACTGTTTCCCCTTTCTTGCCCAAGGGCAGACGAGCCGCTCCAGAAGCGAAATCGCAATAAACAACACTACCGCCTCGCCCGTGAGAATGAAGATCGCGGCGAAGACAAGTGCTGTCTCCAGTTGCGGAATTGCCTGGATCATCACGTAGCCGAGGCCGTTCTGAGATCCCGAGTACTCCCCGAAGACCGCCCCGATCGGCGCGTAAGTCGCGGCTATGCGCAGCCCTGAGAAGGTCGACGGAAGGGCCGCCGGTGCCTCGATCCGCAGGAGAGTTGCCCAGCGCCCGCCGTCCAGGGTGCGCATCACGCGCAGTAATTCGGGGTCCACCGACCCGAGGCCATCGATCGTATTAACCACAATCGGGAAAAAACAGATCAGGGCGACCACAAGCAGCTTCGGCGTGATGGTGTACCCGAAAACGATCGCCAGAACCGGGGCGATCACCACAATGGGGACCGCTTGCGAGCCGATCAGCAAGGGGTAAACGGCATCGCGGAGCACGCGGGAGCTGTGCAGCGCGAACCCGATCACCAGCGCCACCACGACGGACAGCAGGAAACCCAGCAGCACCTCGAGCGTCGTCACCCCGGTCGCGCTGGCGAGCGTGCCCCGCCACTGGCTGACCGCGGTGGACCAGATGCTGTTCAGGGACGGCAGGATGTAGGCGGGCACGCCCAGCCACAGGCTCGCGGCCTCCCAGGCGCCCGCGATCGCGGCGAGGATGCCGGCGGCGGGCAGGAGTTGCCTGACCGAGAGGGCCAGGCGGTGCCCGACCGCCGTATTCCCGGCGGCCCGCTCCGCCGGGCGTGCCGGTGCGGCGGTCACGCGGCCGCCTCGAGCAGCGACAGGATCTCGTCGCGCAGTTCGGCGAAGGCGGGATGCCGGATGAGTTCGCGGCGGCTACGGGTCGGCGGCAGCTCCACGGGGAACTCCCCCACGATGCGGCCCGGGCGCGCCGACATCACCGCCACCCGCTTGCCGATCAGGAGAGCCTCCTCGACGTCGTGCGTGACCAGCACCGTCGTCCGGGGTTCGGAGTCGAGGGCATCGCGCAACCAGCGCTGCATCTCCGCGCGGGTGATCGAATCGAGCGCGCCGAAAGGCTCGTCAAGCAGCAGAACCTCCTTGCCGGCTACCAGCGTGCGCAGGAAGGAGACCCGCTGCCGCATGCCGCCGGAGAGCTGGTAAGGCAGGTGCTGTTCGAAACCGGCGAGGCCGAACCGCCCGACCAGGTGCGCGACCCGCTCCCGGGCGGCACGGCGGCCGGCGCCCTGATTCTCCAGCGCCAGCGCGGCATTACCGAGGACGTCGCGCCACGGAAGCAGGAGATCGCTCTGCGGCATCCACGCGCACCGGCGTAAGCGCTCGGCGGCGGTCTGGCCGCCGAGCACGCTGATCGTGCCTTCGCCAGGCTCATCCAGCCCGCAGATCAACGCCAGCAGCGTGGACTTCCCGCACCCGCTCGGGCCGACGACGGCAAGGCGGCCGTGCAGGGGGATCTCCAGGTCCAGCTGCGAGACCGCGACCGTCTGCCCGAACGTCCTGGCCACTCCGGCCAGGCGGACGGCCGGCCCGGCGGTCCCTTCCGGTGGAGCCAGGCCGCTGGCGGGCAGGGGCGCACCATGCTCTCTGGCGCGGCGGCTCGCGGCGGTCATCAGCTCCTCAATCACAAGTAACGGCGGTTTCCGGGAGGTAGCGCCTCTAGTCAACCACTCCGGCTGGCTAGCCGCACAATGAGCGATGCATAAGTTTTATCAGGCAGTCACACCGGCCACTCCTCGCGGCGCCAGGCAGCGTCCCAGAACATCCACTCATAACGCGCAGCCATTGCGAAATGGGCACGAGCCGATCTCTCGCTGACGCCCGACAGGTCACTGCCCACTTCGTCGGCCAGGTTGAGTACCGCTATCACGTCACCGTGGTAAATGGGGTTGCCGTAAGCGCTGATCCAGTCCTGATAGACGGGATCGGGCGAGCCGAGGGCACCAAGGTGGCGCCCGACCTCGGCGTAGAGCCAATAGCAAGGCAAGACGGCGGCGAGGCCCACGGCGAATTCTGTCCTGAACACGGTGGAGAGCACGAAACTCAGATACGCGCGGGTCGTCGGAGACGCCTGCGCCTGCGTCAGGCCGGCCGGCTCCGCGCCGATAGCCGCCGCAAGGTCCCGGTGCAGCGCGAGTTCCGCATTCTGCGATTCGGCGGCGTGTTTCGCGAGCATTGCTCCTGCCCTGGCGGTCGGCGCCTTAGAGCCAAGCAGGCTGATCGCCCTCGGTGTCTCGCTGACGTAACAGTGGTCCTGGCAAAGGAAGTGATAGAACACGTCTCGTTCCAGGGTTCCCGAGATCAGCCCGCAAATGAATGGGTGATCGAGTATCGCCTGGAATATCCCCTCAATCTCCGCCCACAGCATCCGGGTCCAGCCAGACCGCGCCGACGGCTGGGTAGCGCGCATAGTCATGGTGATCCTCCTGGCACTGTCGGCTGGCACTGTCGGCTGGCACTGTCAGAACGTGCTGGGCCTGGTGTCGACCGAACCGCCGAGCGCCTCGCCGATCAGGTTGAACGCCAGGACCGTGAGCATGATCAGGAATCCCGCCGGATAGACCTCCCACCAGTAGCCGTCCAGCAGATAGGTCGTGCCCTGGGAAAGCATCCCGCCCCAGGTGGCAGCCGGCGGCGGCAGGGCCAGGCCCAGATAGCTGAGCGTCGCCAGCAAGATGATGGCGTCGGCGACCTGGAAGGTGGCGCTCACGGCGATCGTGTGGAAGGCGTTCGGGGTGAGATGGCGCACCATGACCCGGATCCGGCCGCCGCCCATCGCGGCGACGGCTTCAACGAACGCGCGGGTGCGCAGGCTGAGGGTCTCGCCGCGGACAAGCCGGGCGGGAATGAGCCACGACAGCGCCGACAGGACGCCGATCAGCAGCACGACGGTTGGCCGGAACACCGAGGACAGGTAGATGAGCACGAAGATCGCGGGGATCGCCAGCACGATGTCGACGCTCCGCATCATGATCGCGTCGGTGATGCCCCCGGCGTACCCGGACAGGGCGCCCCAGGCGACGCCGAAGGCCGTTGCCAGCACGGCGACGGCGACGCCGATCTCCAGGGTGCTCTGGCCGCCCTTCATGCAGCCGGCCGAGAATGTCGTAGCCGTTGCTGTCGGTGCCGAGAGGGTGGCCGCGACCCGGAGGGAGGTTGGTCAGCGCGATGTTCGCCTGCACCTGGTTGGTGTGGTAGAGCAAGGGGCCGAGGAAGCAGAAGGCGGCCAGGGCAGCGACCATGCCGATGCCGCCGAAGCCGCGACGGGCTGTCCGCAAGCGGTCAGGCATACCTGATCCGGGGGTCGAGCACCGCGTACACGAGGTCGGCGAGCAGGCTGCCGAGAGCGGTGGCGATCCCGACCAGGACGGTGATGCCGAGTTCGACGGGATAGTCGGCATTCACCGCCGCGGTGTAGTAGGTCAGGCCGACCCCCGGGACGTTGAAGACGAACTCGACGATGAGGCCGCTGGTCAGCACGGCGGGCATGGACAGGCCGAGGATGGTGACGACCGGGATGAGCGAGTTGCGGAGCAGGTGCCGGGAGAGCACGAGCCTGGCGGGCAGGCCTTTGGCCCTGGCCGCCCGCACGTAATCCTCGGCCAGCGTCGAGATAGCGGAGGCCCGCATATACCGGCTGAACAGGGCGACGTTCACGAGGGTCAGCGTGAGCACCGGCAGGACCAGCGCACGCGGATCAGCGAGCAGCCCGCGCAGGCCTGCCGCCTGCGGGCCTTCCGGGGGGAAGGCACGGACCCCGATCGACAACGCGGCGACGAGCAGGAGCGCCAGCCAGTACGCGGGCATGGAGTACAGCGTGAACACCGCGGACGTGGCGGCATGGTCGATTACCCGGTCCCGGTGCACGGCCTGGACGATGCCGAGCGGAACGGCGATCATCAGGGCCAGCGCGAGCGAGGCGCCGACGATCACGATGTCATTGGGCAGCTGATGCAGCACGAGCGAATCCACGCTCTGGTTGAGCCGGTAGGAATAACCGAGGTTGCCCTGGGCGAGGCGGCGCAGGAAAATCAGGTACTGCTCGATGAGCGGGCGGTCGAGGCCATTGACGCGATTGAAGATCGCGATCTCGGCGGCGCTGGCGCGCGTGCCGAGGATCGCCCGGGCCAGGCTGCCGGGAATGAGCTTTTCGAGCAGAAAGGTGACGGCCGTGACTCCCAGCACCACGACGACGGCCTGAATACCCCGGCGGATCAGGTATCCCGCCATGTCAGCCCGGTGCTTTCGTGAAATACCACTCCTCGGGGTTGATGAAGCCGTAAGCGTTGGGCGTGAACCCGCGGAGATTGGCCTGGACGGCCTGCATGGTGCCCGGGCTTGGCTGCCAGAAATCCGGCAGCTGCAGCCTGACCAGGTCGGCGTAGGCGTTGAGCGCCGCCTGGGTATCGCTGGACGGGCCGGACCTCGTCGTGGCGATGAGCTTGTCGACCGCGGGGCTGGAGTAGTTGTTGACGTTGCCGAGCGCGCCTGTCTGGAAGATCTCGTCGCCGCTGGGGTAGTGGTCGGGCTGAAAGAGCCAGGCGGCACCGTACTGGCCCAGCTGCCACGAGCAGCCGGGGCTGGACGACGCGCAGGGCTCGATCGTCTGGGCAATGGTGGCGGAGGTCACCATGTCCAGGGAGATCTGGATGCCGACCTGCCGGGCCACCGACTGCAGATCCACCATGGAGCCATCGGTGTAGGGGAGCCCGCTGGGATACATGAGGGTGAACTTGAGCGGCTGGCCCGCCTTGATGCCCGTGCCGCACCGGGCCGCCCCGGTCCCGGGCCGGGCACACGTGCTCACTCCCCCGGGGACGATCCGCCAGCCATGGGCGGCGAGCAGCGCCCTGGCCGCCCGGCACGCTGAAGGGGTAGGGGTTCACCGACGCCTTGGCATCCGCATAAGGATTGGCTGGCTGGGCCGGCACCGGGCTGTAGGTGGGCACGCCGAGACCTTCGTAATAGGCGCGGATCCACCCGGGCTGGTCGACCAGATGCTGGAATGCCTGGCGGAAGTAGAGCTGGCGCAGGATCGGCCCGACCACCGGGTTATTGAAATTGGGCTCGAAATAGTCGAAGCCGAACGGGATCGCCTTGACCAGCTGGTAGCCCTGGGCGCGCAGGACCGGCTGCTGGGGCACGTCGTTGTCCGGCACGTAGCCGACCGAGAGCTGCTCGCCCGAGGTCCCCGGCCCGCCGATGGCGCTTCCGGCCCTCAGCACGGAGAACTCGGCGGCCGCGGAGGTGAAGGGAAGCTCGACGAACTTCGCCAGACGCGGCTTCAGCGGGCCGCCATATCTGCGGTTGGGCACGAAGGTGGCGGTTCCGTCGCTGGTCAGGCTGATCAGCCGCCACGGGGCGTCGACCACGCTCCAGATCGGGCTCGATGCGTAGCCCGACACCTTCGTGGCCTGGCCATTCAGGAAGCCGAACACCTCCCGGGCTCCCGCCGGGGTCGTGTCCGGCAGGTTCGCCGCCGACGATGACGGGGCGGGCTGGCTGAGCGAGGTCCGGTCCCACGCTAGGGGGAGCGGGGTGATCTGGGACAGTTCGTTGTAGGTGAACCAGAACGGGTTATATCCCGAGTTCAGGCGGAGCCGGATCGTGGCGGGGCCGACCGCCTGCCAGGACACCACGTTGTCAGGGAACCCGCCAGGAACGTAGTTCGCCCAGTGGGCCTTGCTGGCCTTGAGCAGGTTGATCCAGAACCCGACGTCGCGGGCGCTGACGGTCTCGCCGTCGGACCAGACGTAGTGCTTCAGCGTGATCGTGACCACCCGGTTGCCGTCGCTGTAGACCGGCGGATTGCCGATCGACAGCCGGTAGTCAATGGCGGTGTTCCCGCCGTCCCCGTACCAGTACAAGGGCAGGTACAGCAACGTCTGGAGTTCGCTGGTATTGGCCCCGGTGTAATACTGGCCGGAGATCAGCGGGAAAATATACGTCGGGGTGGTTAGCGGCTGTTCGGCGAAATACGCGGTGCCGCCCCGGAGCGGGACACCGCCTTCCTTGCCGGCGGTCCCGCCATCCGAGACGCACCCGGCTAAGCTAACGCCCGCTAAGGCGATCAGCGCCAGCCCTTTCAATGGCCTCCTGCGGCGCTTGAATAAGCATAACAATCCTCGTAATGAGCGGGATAACAATACGCGCGGACAGGACATAGCCACCCCTATTCCCGACTTCCACTCACCATACCCTCCCGTTACCGCCGTTACTCTCCGCGGATGCGACCTGACCCGGCGGGTCCGGCAACGTCGCAGTTGCGTATTAAGACGGTGCGAGATACGATATATGCGCACTGATCGCCGACGCCCGCTGGCGCGCAAGACGCAGACCGCCGGCTGGCCGAGAGAGCTTTGCGAGGAGCGCTATGGAGCCGGTATGCGCGGCGGAGCAGACGGCCGGCCGGTTAGGCGGTCCGCGGCAAAGCGTTCTGGTGCTCTACCTTGCCAATTCCGCTCTCGACAGCTCGGTGGTGGGCTGGTCGATCTACGACAGCACCCGCCAGAACGCGCATCGCGCCGGTGACGTGGCCGAGCCCCCATATCCGAACGGACTCGCCGCTCTCCGTGACGGCTGGCGGCTGTTCCAGGTCTCGCAACTGAGCAGGGGCTGCCCGGGCGCCGAGTACGACACCTCTTACTTGCGGCACGAGTTCTTCTTCGAGCGCCTGAGCTAGCCATGACGATCGCGGCCGATGAGATCCTGCTGAATTCGCGCGAGATGGCGCGGTTCGTGTCCGCCGGGTACCTGCGCCTCGACGCCGAAGTACCGGAGGACATCAACCTGGCCGCGACCGAATTGTTCGCGGCCGGGCTGGAGCCTGTACCGCCAGGGCGGTCAGTGGCCGCCACCTATCCCCCGGGCAGCGTGATCGGCGGGCTGCTCGCCCTGCCCAGGATCAGCGGGGCGATCAGGTCACTGGTCGGGCCCGCGCCGATCGTCGATCACCACTGGCTGCACGTCAGGTACGCCGACGAGCCAAGCGTGCAGCGCCTGCACAGCGACGGGATGCTCGACCTGCGCCGCACCGGGTTCGACGTGCAGCTTATGTATTACCCGGCAGCGGTTCCCGCCGAGATGGGCCCACTCTCATCATTCCTGGCAGTCATTTTCGCAAGATCAATGAACTCGAGATCGCGCGCTACCAGAATCTGCGCGGCCAGATCACGATCGAGTGCCCGGCGGGGAGCGTGGTGTTCGCGCATCACGGGCTCTGGCACTGCGGGCGTACCAACTCGACGAGTACCGCCAGGCACATGTTCCAGCTTCGGCTCAACCCGACTACCACTCAGTACCGGGACTGGGATCTGAGCGACCTGGCCGACCCGGCGATCGACGACATCCTCGCGCAGCGATTCGCCTGGTACGAAAAGTCCGATGCCCGGTTTGAGCAGGTAAACCGCATACGAGCCTGGCGGGCGCTCACCGGTGACCCGCACTACGACATCGATATGTTGCTGACCAGGCTGCAAGCGGCGGCAGAAACTGAGGATCTGCCTAGCTTGCTCCCCTTCTCCAGCCAGGAGGGCCCATGCGAGTCACCGGCTACGAGGATCTGCCGGCGCTGATGTCGGTACTGACCGGTGACGAGAAGCATGAGCCCGCATCGACCTCGACCCTCGATGTCATCTGGGTCCTGTACGACCAGGTACTCAACACCACCGCGGAGAACTTCGCCTCGGAGACGCGCGACCGGTTCCTGCTGTCCAAGGGGCACGGCCCGATGGCGTACTACGCGGTGCTGTGCGCCAAGGGCATCGTTCCGCGCGAGTGGTTCGACGTCTTCGGCTCCTACGACTCCCGCCTAGGTCACCATCCCGACCGCACGCTGGTGCCCGGGGTGGAGATCAGCGCGGGCTCGCTAGGGCACGGCCTGCCGATCGCGGTCGGAACGGCACTGGGCCTGCGGGCGAGGAAACTGGGCCAGGTGTCGGTCTGGGTGCTTGTCGGGGATGCCGAGCTGGAAGAGGGCAGCAACCACGAGGCGATCGCGCTCGCCGGGGCCTCCGGGCTCGACAATCTGCACGTGGTCGCCATTGACAACAAGTCAGCGACGCAGGGCTGGCATGGCGGCCTGGCCGCGCGTTTCACCGTCGAGGGCTGGTCGGCGGTCGACGTGAATGGCCGCGACCATGCCGCGCTGTATTCGGCCTTCACAGTGCCGCATCCCGGCCGTCCGCACGCCGTGATCGCCGCGGTGGAATCGAAAAGCGCCTGAGGAGCACGCGCGTGCCAGAGAACATGAGGGAGCGCTTCACCAAGGTGGCTTCCCGGTTGCTTGACGAGGACCCGAGAGTCGCGGTTGTGCTGGCCGTCCTGTCGAGCGAGCGCTTCACCGATGCCGCGCGAGCCCATCCCGACCGGGTCATCGACGTCGGCATCCGCGAGCAATTGCTGATCAGCGTCGCGGGCGGACTCGCGCTGGCGGGTCTACGGCCGATCGCGCACAGCTTCGCCAGCTTCCTCATCGAGCGGCCGTTCGAGCAGATCAAGCTCGACCTGAACCATCAGGGCGCGGGGGCCGTCCTGGTCAGCTCGGCCGGCTCCTATGACAAGTCATCCGAGGGCCGCACCCACCAGTCACCCGGCGACGTAGCCCTGCTCGGCACCCTCGACGGGTGGACAGTCCACGTGCCAGGGCATCCCGACGAGGCGGAGACGCTGCTGCGGCACGCGGTGCTCGCCGACACCGGGCTCGTGTACGTGCGGCTGAGCACTCACGCCAACGAGGCGCCCCGGCCGGTCGTGCCAGGCAGGTTCATGGTCATGCGGGAAGGACGCGCCGGAGTTGTCGTGGCGGTTGGCCCGTTGCTCGACACGGTGCTGGCAGCGGTCGCCCACCTGGATGTCACTGTCTTGTACGCGGCCACCATCCGCCCCTTCGATGCCGGGGCCTTGCGAGAGGCAGTGACCCGGGCCGATGCCGCTGACATCGTGCTCGTCGAGCCTTACCTGGCGGGAACGTCGCTGTTCGAGGTCAACGCGGCGCTGGCCGAGCTGCCGCATCGGGTCAGGCCGCTCGGCGTGAGCCGCGCTGAGCTCAGGCGCTACGGCACCTGGCCTGAGCATGTAGCGGCCTACGGCCTGGACGTACCGGGAGTGCGCAAGCAAATAGAGAGCTTCCTGGGAAGACCTGCTTAGCTATCGCGCGCTCAGGTCGCGGCTCACGCCTCGAGCAGGCTGCACGCCCAGTGCATGCCCCGGCCCCGGCCAGCGAGCGCGATCAGATCGCCAGCGCACAGCTCGCCGGAGTCGCGGTAAACGGCCAGGTCATGCAGCTGGTCGGCCGCGCCAAGGTGGCCGTGGGCGGCGGCGAGCGCCAGGTTGGTGCGCTCGGCGGGCAAGCCGAGCTCGGCGCAGAGCGATTCGTAGGCGACGGCGGTGTCATGGGTGAATACCAGCTTGCTGAGATCGGCGGCGCTCCGCCCGGCCCGCTGGCAGGCCAGCTCGATCACGGCGGCGGCGCACGCGTCAAGCTCGTGCATGAATGAGCCGAGCCGCTCGGCATCGTAGTCGAAATGCTCCATGATGCTCCACGCATCGCGGGTCCTGAGCTCCTCCGGCCGCACGGCGACGTCAGCGGGAAAGGGTCGCGCCGACCCTCCGGTATCCAGGCGGAAAAAGTCAGCCCAGCGGCCGTCGGTCCTGATCTCGGTGCCGCGCAGGCGGAGCTCGGGATGGTCGCGGGCAGCGACGGCGGCGGCCGCGCCGTCGGAGAAGAGCAACGGCTGGGTATCCAGGCGGTTCCAGTACTGTTCGCAGGTGCGGTTGGCCGCGACGACGAGCGCTGTCTGATACTCCGGGTGGGTGGCGAACTTGCCCGCGACCGCGTCGAGGCACACGACGCCGCTCGTGCAGGCCTGGGTCATCAGCACGGCCTCGGCCCGGGTCGCGCCCAGCCTCCGCTGAAGATCCGCGGCGGCGTCCCAGTACAGATATTCCGTGAGATCGGTGACAGCGAGCACGACCAGGTCGATCTCGTCGGCGCGCAGGCCAGCCGCGCGAAGCGCGCTCGCGCCCGCTTGCTCGGCCAGGTCTGTCACGCCCAGGGACGGCGGGCAGCGATAGACGTGCTCGTATCCGTAGCCGGTGATCCGCTCCGGATCGTCGGAGTAGTCAGCTGCGATGTCGGCGACGGCGATGCGCTCGCCGAGTGCCCGCCCGAAGGCCACCAGTCCCAGCATTACCCGGCCCGGCCCGCCCCGGCCATCGCGCGGGCGAGCTGCCGTGGCGTCGGGGCCCTGAAGACCTGCCGCAGTGACAGCTTCACTCCGGTTCTGTGCTTGACCTTGGCGACGAGCTGAGCCGCGCGCAGCGAGGTGCCGCCGCTGCGGAAGAAATGCGCGTCGGCATCCAGGTCGGGAGAGCGGAGCACCTCCCGCCACAACTCCACGAGCAGCTCGAACAGCTCCCGCTCGGCCGCGGACCCATCGCCCGCAGGCGGCCCGGCCGGCGGCGCGGCGGCGACCGCGACCGGCTCCGGTTCGGCCGGCGGCGCCGGCACCGGCCGGCGCGGCGAGCATCGCGAGCTCCGCCAGCGTCAGGTCCGGCATCTCGGCGCAGACGCGGGTCAGCAGGTCCATGCGGTCGACAAGCGCGGCGATGTCGTCGATGTCGAACAGTTCGTCGCTGTACATGGCGGTCAGGTGAATGCCGTTCTCTACCGCTAAGGCCGTCAGCTGCAAATCCAGCCGGGTATAGCCCACGCTGGCCTCGACCGCGGCGACGACCAGGCCGTCATCCTCGGGCAGGCCCCGTGACGGGCGGTAGTTGAACATGTGCCGCAGTAGCGGATAGCGGTAACTGCCGCTCGCCTCGTAGGAACCCGGGAACACCTCGTCGAGCGGGACCCGTGCGTGCGCGAGCCCGGCCAGGAAGATGTCCCTGACCGTCCGCGCGACGGTGCGGAACGACTTGTCCCGCGGCATCGGCACCCGGATCGCGAGCAGGTTGACGTGGTAACCGACCACGTCCGCGGCGTCGCGCCCCCTGACGTCCACCGGCACCGCGACGACCATGTCCTCGCCGCCGCCGGACATCGACAGCAGGACGCTGAAGATCGTCATCAGCAGGATGTTCGGCGTCATCGCCAGCCGCTCGCACAGCGCAGTGACCGACGTGAACGCGCTGTCGGAGAGCCGGGCGCTGTATTGCGCCGCGGTGTACGAGCCGCGCCGGGCGCCTGGCCTGCCGAGGTCGAGCAGCCGCGGCGACGCGTCAGCCCCGGCGAGCTGGGCGCGCCAGTAGCCGATGTCCTCGGCGCTCGGCGCCGGCTCGGCGTACCTGGGCACCTCGCCCGCCAGGTCGGCAGGCACGGGCTCGCCCCGTTCGGCGGCCTGATACAGGCGGCTGAACTCACCGATCAGCACGGCAAACGACTCGGCGTCGCAGGCTATGTGCTGGATCACCAGGCAGACCACTTCTCCGGCCGGGTCGCCGGTGAAGTGACCAACGCGGATGGGAATTTCGCTCTCGATGTCGAAGGTGGGCCGGGCGAACTTGGTCAGTTCCGCATCCAGCGTCGCGGCACTCACCTCGATGCGCCGCACCTCGCACCGGGCGGCCGCGTCACCGGGAGCGAGGATGCGGCGCACTGGTGAGCCATCCAGGTTCGGGAACGTGCTGCGCAGATTCGGGTGCCTGGCTACCAGGAGATCGACCGCGCGGCTGAGCAGGTCAGGCCGTAACGGGCGGCTCAGCCGGACGGCGGCCGGTATGTTGAGCACGCCCAGGTCGGTGAAGCTGTGGAACAGCCACAGGGCCTGTTCCTTCCCGTTGAGCGCCGCGCTCCCGAGGCCTGGAGCTATAACGTCGTCAGTCACGTGACCTCCTCCTGCGTCGTCAGCCAGTCCGGCTGCTCAAGCTGCCGCTTCAGCGCGCTCAAGAACGCGGCGGCCTCACGGCCGTTGACCAGCCTGTGGTCATGAGCCAGCCCGATGTCTGCCGCGGCCTGCTCGCGGAAGCCGGCCAGCGACACGATCGCGGCCAGGCCGGGCGGCACGATCGGCTGGACGAGCACGATGCCGTCTTCCATGGTCAGCGACACGGCAATGGCCGCCCCGGCCAGGTCGCGTTCGGTCAGCCTGCTGCGCAGTGCCTGCATCCGGTACTCAGTGAGCTGGTCGGCAACCTCGTCAAGCGGCATCGCCCCCACATTGCGCAGGACCGGCAGGTACAGGCCGGTACCCACGTCCACGGTCACCGCGACATCGGCGGTGGCTGAGGTCCGGATCGTCCAGTCGGGCTCAAGCGCAGCGAAGAGCAGCGGGTGATCGGCATGCAGGTTGCCGACCGCCTTGATGAGTGCCTCGGCAAGCCCGATCTCGGCACCGGTTGCCGCGGCCAGCTGGTCCAGGCAGGCGAGCAGCCGGCCGACATCTACCCGCGCCACCGCGAAGGCAGCGGGTATGTCCCGATGTGATTCCGTCACCACGTGAGCGACCTGACGCTGAGCGGCCGGCATCCGGACTGCCGCCGCGCCGTGATCCGGTACCGGCTCGGCCGGGGGGCTGTGCGCGGGTGACAGGCCGGTTCCGGCGCGTGGTGCCGGCGCGCTGCCATTGCCCGCGACCAGGTGAGCGATCACGTCGCCGGGGCGGCACTCCGCTCCCTCCGGACGCAGGCGCCGGAGTACTCCTGCCGCCTCGGCGGCCAGTTCCTCGGTCACCTTCGAGGTTTCCAGGTCGGCGACCGGCTGGCCCGCCGTCACCGTGGCGCCGTCATCGGCCAGCCACGCCGTCAGAAGGTAAGCGTCATCGTTGTTATTCAGCTTGGGCACGGTGACCGGAGCGCCTTCTGGCAGGCCCTCGACCAGGGACCCAGCGCGGGAGGAGGGACCGCGCGGCGCCGGCCCGGTGCGCTGGCCGAGGCTGGCGCGTACGGCCGCCACGATCGCGGCCGAGCTGAGCAGCACGTCCTTCTCCAGGTGCGGCGCAGCCGGGATGACGCTGTCGGATGAGCTCACCGAGCGGACCGGCCCGGCAAGGCGCTGCCATGCCGCCTCGTGGACCCGGGCGGCGACCTCGTTGCCCCAGGTGCCCCCGGCAGTGCTCTCCTCGGCCACGACCACGGCATCAGCGGAGGCCAGGAGCTCAAGTACCGGGTCGATGACGACCGGATAGAGCTGGAAGGGCACGAGCACCCTGGCATCGAGTCCGTCACCGGTCAGGTCAGCCGCCGCGGCGAGAGCGCGCCGGCCGACGCCTCCGGGCGCGATGATCACGACGAGCGGGCTTCCGGCCGGCCTGGGCATCCGGAGCTCAGCCCAGTTTCCGTCGCCGGATAGCTGCCGCTCGAAGCCGCCGATCGGCCGCGGCACCAGGGAATAGCCGCTCGGTATACGTGACCTTGTCCTCGAACAAGATGCCAGGCTCGGTCCTGGTGAGAACGTGGCGCAAGCAGGCGTCGGCGTCGTGGAACGGGCTCAGCTCGTAAAGAGCCAGGTGAGGTATGCCGATGAAGTGCTTGTGCAGGCTCTGGCTGTGGGTCGGGCCATAGCCGCGCCGGCCGCCTGCCGGGCAGCGCAGCAGGACGGGCATCGCGTGACGGCGGCCGTACATCGCCACCGACTTGGAGGTCAGGTTGAGCAGCTGGTCGAAGGCCAGCCCGGCGAAGTCGCAGAACATGACCTCGACGATCACCCGGTGCCCGCACATGGCCAGCCCGTTGGCGACCCCGAGCATGGCCCCCTCGCTGAGCGGCGTGGTCAGCACCCGGCCGGGATAGCGGGTAGAGAGCCCGGCGGTGATCTTGAACGCGCCGCCGTAAGGGTCGAGCACGTCCTCGCCGAGCAGGAAGAGGTCATCGAAGCGGGCAAGCGCGCCGTGCAGCGCCTGGTTCAGCGCCTGCCCGACCCTCGGCACGCGGCCGGTGCCGGTGCCGGCTGCGTCGCTCATCGCGGCGCCCAGGAACTCTGCGGTCTGGCCAGCACCCCGGCCAGAGCCGCATCGAGCCTGGAGGTCGCCCAGGCATCCGCGGCGGCCACGCGATCAGGCAGCTCATTCGCGTAGCCGGGCAGCCAGTCCGCCGCGCGCAGTGCCCTGACCTCGTCCGGCGGCCGAGTGTCGTCGCCCTTGCTGTGCGGGCCGATCCGCCTGGTGCGGAACACCACCACCTGCGGCTCGCGCCTGGTTCGCACCTGCTCGACGACCGGCGCGACGAGGTCGCGGATGGCCTCCACGTCGTGGCCGCTGACCTCGACGCAACCGAGGCCGAACGCCGCCGCACGTCCGGCGATGGTGCCGGCCAGCTGGAGGCGCGTCGGCGTCGTCTGCGCGATCTGGTTGTCCTCCACCAGCACGAGAAGCGGCAGGCCCCACAGCGCGGCGATGTTCATGCCCTCGTACACCGCGCCTTCGCCCCAGGTGCCGTCACCGATATAGACGGCCGCCACCTTGGGCAGCCCCGCGTGCCGGTAATGCAACGCGATCCCGGCGGCGGCAGGCACGCTCTCGCCCTGGACACCGGTGGAAATGAAGTTCTCGGCGCGCAGGTGCTGGCTGCCGCCGACACCATCGCAGACGGCGCCCGCCCGGCCGAGCACCTCGGCCAGCAACCCGTCGAGATCGCCGCAATGCGCGAGGAAGTGCCCGTGCCCTCGGTGGTTGCTGAGCACGAAGTCGCCGCGCAGCAGCGGCGCCATGGCGACCGGGATGTACTCCTGACCGAGGCAGGTGTGCGTGGTCCCGCTGATCAGGCCCTGGGCGAACAAGTCAAGCAGCCGCTCTTCGAACCGGCGGATCAGCAGCATCAGCCGCAGGTCATCGTCGGAAGCGGTCACCATGAGACGCACCGCCCGCGGAGCACCGCGCGCAGGTCAGCTACGGATGAGATGCGCCGGATTTCCCTCGGAGTCAGCGCGATGCCGAACGCGTCCTCTACCGACGCCATGAGCCGCAAATGACGCAGGCTGGTCCAGGAGCCGCCGGCGGAACCACGGGTCAGGTCGTCGCCGACCTGGTCAGCCGGCAGCTCGAGCACGTCAGCGACTAACTTGGACAACTGGTCGGGCATCATCACTCCATGCGAGCCGCCCCGCCAAGTCCGCGCTCAAGCGAATGCGCGACGACCGGACTCGTGGCCTGAAGCCAGCTAGCAGCGGGCGAAATCCCACTGTACCCTGGTGAGTAGGTCGGCGTAATGGTCATTTTATTTACACTTATAACATAGATCCGGAGGAATAGGCGGACGGGAGATAGTTTCGGTGCGCGATCAGCATGAGGATCTCATCCCGGTCACCGGCCCGGCCCGTGAGTTAATTCCGGCCTGGCGCCGCGGCGAGGCCCGATGACCGGGGCGGCCGTGGAGGTGCGCGACCTGCGCCGGGTATACGCGCCGCGCCGGGGCGGCAGCGCCAGGACTGCCCTCGACGGCATCAATCTCGAGGTCGCGGCCGGGCAGATCCACGGCCTGCTCGGCCCGAATGGCGCAGGCAAGACCACCCTGGTCAAGATCTTGTCCACCGTGCTGCTGCCACCGCTGGCACGGCGCGGGTGCTCGGCTTCAACGTGGTTGACCAGCCCAACGAGGTGCGTTCCCGGATAGGGACGGTCTTCGGCGGTGACCGGGGCCTTTATACCAGGGTCAGCGTGCGCCGGAATCTGCTTTTCTGGGCGAGCCTTTACGGTCTGGACGGTAAGCGGGCACGCAGGCGCAGTGATCAGCTGATTGAGCGGATGGGGCTCGCTGAGCGCGCCGACGACCTGGTCGAGCAGCTTTCGCGGGGCATGGTCCAGCGGGTGCACCTGGCGCGAGGTCTCATCGGCAGTCCTGCGGTGGTCTTCCTCGACGAGCCGACTACCGGCCTTGACCCGGTCGCGGCCAGGGACCTCCACGAGCTGCTCGCCGAGCTACGGGACGAGGGCCGTACGTTCCTGCTGGCCACGCATGACCTCGCCGAGGCGGCCGCCTTGTGCGCCCGGGTGACGGTGATCGACAAGGGCACCCTGCTGATGACCTCGGACGTCCGCGACGTCGGCCGCCGGCTCACCGCCGCTGACCGGGTGGATTTCGGTACCGAGCGGCACGAGGTGGTCATCACCTTGCGGTCAAGCGGGCTGGTGGCGGACGTCGCCGAGCTAGCCGAGCCCGGCCGGTACCGGGCTGAGCCCGCCGCGCCGGAGCACGTGACCGCCGTGATCCGGTCATCGGCACTCCGGCGCGACTGGGCTCGCTGATCTTCGGACGCGTTTTAGCGGTCGCTGGCCTAGCCGCACTGACCTTCGCTGAGTCATTCCTCGTGGCTCGCTTCGTCTTCATGGTGCACGTCAGAATCGATCATCCGGCCCTGCTCGCCCTGACGCTCGTGGTGACATTGTTCGCGATGGCGGGAACCGCCACGGTGCTTGCCGGCCTCTTCGTGCTCTCCCGCAACGTCATGTTGTTCCAGAATTCCATGACCTATCCCTTCTACCTGCTCGGCGGCGTGCTCGTGCCGATCGCGCTGCTGCCCTTCTGGGTGCAGCCCATCTCGCGGGTATTCTTCCTTTCCTGGTCCTCAGACCTGGTTCGCGCCTCGATCCGGCCGGAGGCGCTGGCGGGCTGGGCCTGGCAGTTGTGCGTGGTCGCCGGGCTCGGCATTGCCGGGCTGATCGCCGGCCAGGTGATGATCGAGCAGGTCGTGCGCAGGGTGATGAAGACCGGATCGGCAGCGTACTCATGACCAGCAGGACGGCCGCCGGCCCGGGCACGGCGGTGCCGAGGCCCCGGCTCGCCGCCGTGCGGGCAACGGCCGGGGTCATCGCCTCGTCGCTCGCGATCGGGCTTGCCGAGTTCCGCACGTATTACTCGGTAGAGTCGTGGCTGGCTGGCTGGCTAGCGCGAATGCTCGCGCAGGTGACATTCTTCGCCTCGATCGGCCTGCTGCTGCACTCCGACGTAGAGGTGCGCTACCTGCTGATCGGCAACTCGGTCGCCCTGGTCTGCCTCGAATCGACGATCGTCGTGCTGTCCATGGCCGGGGAGCGCTATCAGGGAACACTCGAGCTCCTGGTCACCAGCCCGGTGAACCCGGTGAGCGTGTTTCTCAGTAAGGGAATCAACTGGATCGTGACCGGCGCGGCGACGTCCCTGCTGGCGCTGGCCTTCCTGCCCGCCCTGTTCGGCCAGCGCGAGTCGGTGCCCAGGCTGCTTGCCTGCCTGCCGGTGCTGCTCGCCGTCGGACTGTCCTCGCACTTCTACGGCAGCGCGCTCGGCAGCATCATGCTCAGGTTCCCGCAGCCCGAGTGGCTCGTGCTGAACCTGGCCTACCTGCTGGTGGTGACCTTCGCCGGCGTGAACGTGCCGGTCCAGTTCTGGCCAGAGCCCCTGAGGGCGGCCGCCGGCGTGCTGCCGGTCGCTCATGGCCTGGCCGCTATCCGGATCATCCTGGCGGGCGGCAGCACTGCAGCGGCTCTCCGGTCGGTCGGCCTGGAGCTAGCCGTGGCCGCAGGCTGGCTCGCCGTCGGGTATGTCGCCTTCAGCAGGGTCCTCGCAAGCTCACGCCGGCGCGGCTCCTTCGGATGAGCTCAGCCGGCGCCCGCCGGGACCGCGCTGGCCAGCTCCAGGGTGGTTGCGACATTGACCAGGCCGGACACCGGGAACGGATAAGGCCGCACGCCACGTACCGCCGCGCAGAACGCCGCGAACATCATGGCGAACATGTCCGTGCCGGGAAAGCTGAAATGGATCGGGGAAGCGCCTGGCTTCAGCAGCGTCATTGTCGGCCCGCTCCGGCTGGGGTTGAACATCCACGGCGCCCGTAGCGTGCCCTCCTCGCCGCGCACCTCGAAGAGCGACTCGGTCCAGCGCTGACGGAAACTCGCCTCCACCGTCCCGATCCGCCCGCCGCCGAACTCGAGCACGACGGCAGTCACCTCGTCGATGCCGCTCGCGCCGATCATCCGGCGGCCCGACGCCGCGATGGCCGGACCGCCGTAGAGCCGGCACAGGGCGTCCACCGGATAGCAGCCAAGATCAAGTAAGCAGCCGCCGCCGAGCACCGGATCGGCCCTGATATCGCCGCTGTCCGCCAGGCGGGAGCTCAGCGCGCCGCGCGCTGTCCAGGGCACGCCCACGGCGCCGTCGGCGACCAGCCAGAAGAAGCGCTCGGCCTGCGGATGGAACCGGTACATGAACCCATCGGCTGCGAGCAGCCCGGTTGCCTGCGACCGCCGCGCGACCTGCTCGGCATCAGCCGTCCGGTATGCCAGCGGCTTTTCGCAGATCACCGCCTTGCCGTGGTCAAGCGCGGCCAGCACCCACGGCGTGTGCAGTGAATTCGGCAACGCCAGGTAGACCGCGTCTATCGCCGGATCGGCGAGGAGCTCGCCGTAGTCACCGTAGGCTCTGGGCGCTCCGAAGCGGTCGGCCAGGGCCGCCGCCCGGGCAAGATCCCGGCTGGCCACTGCCTCCAGGCGGGCGTCGGGCAGCGCGCAAAGAGCGGGCAGCGCCCGGTCGGCCGCAATGCGGGCGGCGCCAAGCACGCCCCATCGCACCTCGTCGCTCACCGGCAGCTGGTGTCAATGAGCCCGGCAAGCGCCGCTGTCACGACGTTGTCGTACCAGAGACTGGAATGGGTGCAGTCAACATCGATCACGTCGTACTTGCCGGTCGTCGTCGCCGCCTCCCAGCTCACCCCCAGCTCGCGGCCCTCGCGCGTGCGCAGGTAGTACACCGGCACGTCGCACGGCTCCGGCGGAGGCGCGTCCGCCGCCAGGATTCCCGCGGCAAAGACGCGCAGCCGCCGCTCAAGGTACGGCCACGCCACGCCGCGGGGCAGCTCATCCGCGTCGTGCTCGTGAAAGTAAGCGGTCGCCTCGGCGACCAGCTCGCTGTCGATCTCCAGGCCGAGGCACTGCGGTGCCTCGGCTCCGCAGATTTCGGCTTGCCGGTCGAGCATGATCTGCAGCTGGAACGCCATCAGGTTCTCGTCATCCAGGCCATCGAACCGGTTTCCTGGCGGCAAGGTGTCGATCAGCACGACGCCGAGCGGGCACCAGCCTCGCTGCGCGCCGAGCCTGGCCATCTCGATAGCGATCGTCCCGCCCGCTGAGAACCCGGCGAGCAGCATCGGGACGCCGCGCGCGGCGGGCAGCAGCGCGTCCAGGTAGTACCTGGCCAGGTCGGGCACCGTGCGGAGCAATTCATCGCCCTCATCGAGACCGGGCGCGCGCAGGAAATAGACCGGATTGTCCAGGGCGCGCAGGTCGGCCAGGGCGTGCAGATCCTCGCCGAAGACGCCAGGCACGTAGCCGAGAGCCGGCAGGCTCGAGCCCGAGCGCAGCGGGATCACCCGGCGGATGGAGCCGGGAGCGGTACCGCGCCGCACCGCGCCGGCCAGGTCGGCGAGCCTGCTGTCGCGGTAGAGGACCGGCACCGGCAGGTCTGTCCCGAACTCGGCCTTGATCGCGTCGAATAACAGCACGCTGCGCAAGCCGCCCCGCAGGCCGTACCAGTCACTGTCGTCATTGATGTCGCCGGTGCGCAGGATCCGCCGCCAGATCGCGGTGAGCCTCTCCCGCGCTGCGCGCTCGCTCATCCCGGCGACGTGATCAGCCCCTGATCCCACGGGCGCAACGCTACCGCAGGCCACGTCGCCTGGCCCACTGGCGACCGGCCTCGTCGGCCTGGGCGGCGGCGAGCACCAGTCCGGGAACGTGCGTCAGGCCGCGGCTCATTTCGGCCGGGTCGAGCCGGTGCAGGCCACCCGGGTGGGCCTGGGGCAGCGGGAACAAGGTCTGTCCTGGCCGCAGCGAGGGCATCCGCAATGCGAAGCTCACCAGCATTCCGTGCGTTACCACCAGGCCGGTGTCCTCGGGCCGCGAGATGATGTCCCGCCATGCGTCGTGTACCCGGAGCAGCGTGTCGGCCATGTAATCACCTCCGGCTCCCGGCGGCCTGGCGAACAGTCCGTGCTGGAGGCACCAGGAGACGTACTCGGTGTACGGGCCGCGCTCGAAGGTGCCGCCGCAGCGCACTTCGTTCAGCTCGCGCGTGACCCGCGGCTCGATGTCGCGCCCGGCTAACGCCAGTCCGGCGGTCTCCGCGGTCCGCGAGAACTCGCTGACCAGGCAGACGGCGATCGGCTCAGCCGCAAGAACCCCGGCCATCGCCAGTGCCTGCTCGCGCCCGGCCTCGCTGAGCGACTTCTGCCGTGCGGGGTCGCCGTTCATCACTCCCGCTTCGCTGTCAGCGGTAGCGCCGTGCCGCGCGACCCAGAGTTCCCTCACGACGTCGCTCCGGGCAGTTCCCGCAGAGCCGTCCTGGCGCGCTCCAGGCCGGCCAGGTCCTCGGCGGTGTCTCCTCGCACGTCCGGGGGACGGCGCAGCCGGGCCGTGAAGTAGACGATCTCCGCCGCCAGCCGCAGTACGCGCATCGAGCTGAGCTCGCCCGCTCCGGCCGTGCCGCCGCAGGCGGCGTCGTAACCGGCCACGAGCGCGGCGAGCTGGCCTGGCCGCGCGCCAGCCCGCTCAGCCGCGAGCACAAGCACCGCCAGGTCGTAGCGGGCCGGGCCCTGCATGACGCTGGCCCAGTCGATTACCGCCGCGACCGTGCCCGCGACCAGGAAATTCTCCGGGGTCGGGTCGCCGTGGACGATCCCGGCCTGACCAGGGTTCACGGCCTGGCTGGCCGCGGTCTCCACGAGGCCCGCGTCGCCGGGGTCGAGCGGCTTGAGGTCAAGTGCCTCGAGGCTCAGCCAGGTCCATGGCCAGGTCGGGATGCCGGAGGGAACGGGCACCGGCGCCGCCCGGCGGTGCAGGCTGGCCAGCACCGCGGCCATCAGGGCGAGATCGGCATCGGCAGTAGCGCTCAGCGTGCGGCCGTTCAGCCAGGGCAGCAGCGCGAGGCGCCCGGGCCGACCGGCACGGTCAGCCGGTTATCCAGGCTCGGCAGCGGCGGCGCCGTGGGCAGCTCGGGGCTGTCGAGGGCGACCGCGACCTGGAGCGATCCCTCGAAATGGGCCAGGTTGCCGTCTCCGGGCTCGACCAGCTTCGCGACGGCGGTTCCGGCCGGCCCGGATACCTGCCAGGTCTTCGCGTTGCGCCCGCCCAGCCGGTCATGCCCGGTCACCGGAAAGTCCCAGTGGTCAGCCAGCGCGGCGGCAACTCGTGGCCACGCGTCTTCGCAGGCCTTCACCGGCGGCCTCCGCGCATCCGGCGTATCAGCCGGTCCTGGCCTAGCACAAGGAAATCCAGGTTCAGCTCCAGGAAGGCGTCGACCGCCTGCTCGGCGGTATCGACTATCGGCTCGCCCCGGCGGTTGAACGAGGTGTTCACCAGCACCGGCGGCGCGCCCTGCGCCGCCAGCCCTTCGAGGATCGCCCTGGCGATCCTGGCGTGCCCGTCAAGTATGACCTGCGGCCGGGTAGTGCCATCCACGTGCACGGTCGCGGGGACTACCTCGCGGCCGTGCTCGGTGACCACCGCCGCACCGACCATGTAGTGGCTGAGGCTGGCGGGCTCGGACCACCAGGCAGGCGCGCGGGAGCCGAGGGTGACTGGCCCGAATGGCCGCCACGGCTCCCTCGACTTGATCGAGTTCAGATGCTGGTGCTGGCTTTGCGGCCGGGGCAGCGCCAGGATCGAGCGGTGGCAAAGCGCCCGCGGCCCCGCCTCGCTGCGCCCTTCGACCACCCCGCCTACCTGTCCGCTGAGCAGCAGCCGCACCACGGTCGCGGGATCGAGATCCTCCGTCAGCAGGTCCGGGCCGGCCGCCTCAGCCCGCCCGGGCTCCCGGCCGAGGTAGGGCGCGAACGGCTTGGATCGATCCTGCGGGCAGGCGACATGCCAGGCAGCGCCGAGTGCCACGCCCGCGTCATGAGGGACCGGCGGTACGTACAGCGGCGGGGCGAGCAGGCCGTTAGCCGAGCAGTTCAGCGCCACGCCGCCGGACAGGCAGAGCGCGGCGGTGCCGGTAAGCGTCCTGGTCAGGCCGGCCAGGTGACCGACGACCTGCTCAACCATGGACTGAACGATCCAGGCGACCCGGACGGCGCCCTGATCGAGGTGAAGCTCACCCCCGGGCCTGGCCGGCCCGGACGCCCCGGAAAGCTCGCTCAGCAGCGCCATCCAGCGGGCGATGATCTGGCCGTACCGCTCCTTGCGCGGCAGCTCCGCCACCCCGTCAGCCTCGGCCTTGCCCGCGATGGCCAGCCGGTAGCCGTCCGGGCAGAGCTGCACGACCTCCTGGGCAGTTAATCCGCTCGCGCGGCCGTACGCCGCCAGGCCCATTGTCTTGCCCGCATCGAGGAAAGAAAAGCCGAGCCACCGTGATGCGGCGTCGTATCCGAAGCCGAGCGAGTCGAGCAGGGACCACCTGGCGAGCTGGACTGGCGGCTGGCCGGCCCGGCAGTGCCAGATGGTAGTGCCTTCGCTCTCGCCATTGCCGTCGGCGACTAGCACCCCGGCCTCGTCGAACGGCGAGGCGTAAAAGGCCGAGACAGCGTGAGCCAGATGGTGCGGCACGTGCACGACGTCGCACGGCGCCACATCGTCCGGCCAGCCGACGACGTAGCGCAGGAACTGCGCGTCATCGGCGAACCTGCCGGGGTACAGGGACGGGGTATCCCAGCCAACCGCGACCACGTCAAGGTCAGCGAACCCGATCCCGGCCTGCTCCAGGCAGTACCTGGCCGAACTGGCCGGCCTGTGGTGGGGGGAATGCCTGATCCGGTTGAATCGCTCCTCCTCGGCGAACGCGATGAGCTCACCGGCGCCGTTCACCAGGCACGCGGCGGTATCGTGCCACCCCGCAGGCGGTCCGTTGAGGCCAAGACACCACATCAAGGCACCTCGTTAGCATGATCAAGTGGAAACTGACCGGCTGCGCGTATGCCCCGTTATCTTATCAAATACGTGTTAGATCGGGGCGGCCTAGCCGGCTGACCGCGATCATGCGCAGCTCCGCGGTGTAGCCTGCCCCGTCGTGGTCGGTCAGCCAGGTCTCGCCAAGGTCGGGGAGCATTTCCGTGAGCGACACATCCGGCACCTGGTGTTCCGCGGCCCGCCTGACCGTCTTGGCGAAGAGGTTGACCAGCACCAGGCTGGTGAAGTCCAGGTAGACCGGCTTGTCCTCGATCGCGACCCGGTAAAAGGCTCGCTCTGGCAGTTCCTGCGCGGCCCGCCAGTTGCGCGCCTGTCGATACCGGCTGGGCTCATCTTTCATCCATGCCCATCCGATCTCCCGCGCCGCGAACGTCCACGTTTCCCGGCACAGGACGAGCTGGTCCATGGTGACCCTGGGCAGGTGAGCGGAACGCGGCAGCGGCCTGAACGCGTTGACAACCGCCGCGGACAGCAGTTCACCGCACACTTCGAGCAGCGGAATCCTGCCCTGTCCCGTCCGGAAGCGCACGAAGAGCTCGTCACCGCCGCGTTCGACGTGCATCGCGGCGACCGGGATCACCGGGCCTGGCATGCCGCCCGAGTCGGCGTGCAGTGACCAGTACAGATAGTCAGGCGCAAGCAGGGCCGACGGCGGGTAAGTGCGTGAAGTTACCACGTCCCATTCCTTCGGCGGCACGATGTAGACCCGGTTCCCGTCGTGCACGGCCTGTTCCAGGGCCACCAGCCTCGGGGGATCGGGATGCTGCTCATAGAACACGCGGCTTTCCATCGTGTTCGAGGCAAGATGGAGCTCACCGAGCACCCAGTCGTACTCGCCGCGATTGATCGCCTCGGCGCTACTGGCCGCGATAAGCAGATCCGGGGCGTGCCTCCTGGCTCCCGACCACGGGATGCGCCGCACGGGAAAGGCCGCCTTCGCCGGTCCGGCCAGGCCGGCCACGGTGACCTGGTGCCGCCGGCCGCGGTCCCGCAGGTCGAGCAGGCGCGCCCAGCGCCGCTGAAATTCGGCCACGGCTTCCCGGACAGGTTCTGGCAGCTGCCGGGGCGACCTGAACAGCTGCGGCGTGGCGAGGCCGATGAGCCTGGCCAGCGGAACCTGGCCGCCGGTGCTGCCGGCGACCCGCTCATGCAGCTCGAGAAAGAGCCGTTCGTAGTTCCGGGCCACCCTGTCTACCAGCCAGGCGGCGCTGTCCAGGATCAGGGCGAGCGGTGCCGCGAGCGTGCCGAGCATCCGCTCCCCCAGCTCCACCCGCAGGTCACGAACCGTGTCCTCGTACAGGATCGTCCGGCCAGGCATAGGTGCGCCCTGGCCGGCGCAGGGACGACTCTCCGGTGATGCGCTCGAACAGGCCGTTAGCCTCATCGATGGCGGCGGCCACGGCCTCCGCGTCGCCAGCAGCGGCGCCGACCGCGTCTTTCGCCGCGATCATCGAGTCCACCGTGGCCAGCACCCTGCCCGCGACCTCAGAATCAGGGATTTCCGCGAGCAGTGACCGCAAGGTGATTTCGGGGAAGGCTTCGACGGGCACCTCCAGGCCAATCCGCAGCAAGCCTTCCTCCTGCAGCCTTTCCAGCGCCGCCAGCACGTCTTCAGTGCCAGCTAGTTCCGGGTCGGCCAGGCCCAGGTGATCTCGTCGGCGATTTCCTGGCTTGACCGTTTTCCTGAGCACAAGGCCAGCAGCTCGGCCTCGGCATCCGGCAGGGCGCGCGGAGGCCGGCCAGGGACGTGAACGGTACGGCCGTCGAAGTAGTGGGAAGCCACCGGCCGCGGCCGCAGCCAGGGTCGCAGGGCAGGATCAGCGGCGAGCGCGGCGCCGACCTTGTCGATCGCCCATACCTCGAAGTACGCCCGGCGACTGGCTAACAGCCCGTCACCGGGCTCGATGGCGAGCCCGGGCCGCAGGAGGTTCCACGACGCCCAGCCGACCGGGCCGAAGAACCCGATCGTGTCGTTCTTCAGGTGATAGCGCTGAACGTAGTTCGCGACCGTGAGCTCGTGGGAGCGCCCGCGCTGGTTGCGCGGCTCCCCCAGCCGCGCCTTATCGAAGCAATCCCGAAGGACGCCCCGGTTCTGCCAGGCCACGGCCTCACGAAGGCGCGCGTCCGCTGCCAGGCGGCGGGTCGTGGCCATGACCCGGCGCTCCGCGGCCTGCCAGGCGGCTGGAAAAAGGTCAGGTCGCTGGCTAGCCAGTTCCCGGTCCGCGGCGCGGGCCAGGTCATAGTCCGACAACGCGCGCGCCCCGGCGGCGGGAAAGCCCGCACCGCGGACGACCACGTCCGGCCAGAGTGCCCAGGCGGAATCAGCCAGGGCCACGAGCGAGCTCGCGGCCCCGCGGGAGCCTGCGGCCGTCATGGATCACCTCGCCCCAGCTGGCCAAGTTCGGCCGCTAGCCCCGCCACTGTCGGGAAGTCGAACAGCGCCGCGATTCCGAGTTCTACGCCGAACTGATCCTTGATCTGGGCAGTGAGGTCAACCGCGAGCAGCGAGTTACCGCCGAGCTCAAAGAAGTTGTCCGTGGCCGCGATCTGCTCGAAGCCCAGGGCGTCTTGCCAGAGCGAGCCGAGCCGGTCAGCTACGGTGCGAGGCTGGCCGCCGCCGCCGCGGCCGCCGGCGGGCTGGCGGAGGGCTGCCTCTGAGCAGCGCCACCCATCGGAGCGCCAGCCATCGGAGCGCCAGGCATCGGAGCGCCAGGCAGGTCCCTGATCGGGACCGGGCCACCGCCGCTGAACGGGCGGATGGTGACGCGGCGGCCCGGCGAGGCTGAGGCGAGGATCTCAAGGAGCAGCGCCGTGCCCGCTTCTGGCGGGATGCCGACGCTATCCGCGCGGCCGGCGCGAGCAGCCGCCTGGGCACCGGCATCATCGCCCGCGTTGCCGGCCGCCTCGCCGCCGGTTGCCTCGCTGCCGAGCGTGAACCCGCCTGGCGGGAGCCGGCGCATCGCGAACCCGGTGATCTCGAGCAGCAGCGTCCCGTCCGGCGCCAGCACGTCGATGTCCGCGGTGATCAGGCCGTCCAGGGCTTTCGTCCGCCGGATGCGGGCCAGGATGCTCGATGGCAGCGCGGCGTGCGCGACCACTTTCCGGTAGATGAGCGGCACATGAGGCTCTTCGCTGCTCAGCCGGGCCGACGACGTCGCCGCATCGAGCAAGGTCGGGTGCAGGTCATAGGCCACGGCTTCCGCGGCGAAGGCCGGCGGCAGCGTGAGCGACAGCAGCCGTTCGGAAACGTCTCCTGGTGCCGACCGTGACTCACGCATCACGTCCCAGCGGGGGCCGAGCGTGAACACCCCGCCGTCCCGCTTGGGTACCGAGGACTCGGTCAGCACCTCCCGCAACCTGGCCAGGTCCTGATGCCGCTGGCCGACGTCGGCTACGGCGGCTTTCCCTGAGACGTACTCGTGCGCTTCCGTGCCAGCGCCGCCCGCCGCCCGGACTGAGAAGCTCCAGGCCTCCGAGGCCGGCCGGAACTCGATCTCGATCTCGCGCTCCGCTGGCACCGCGAGCGGCCTGCGGAAGAAGACATCCGTCACGCTCACCGGCCCGGTCCCGGCACCGCTCACCGCGGCGCGGAAGGCACGTACGATCAGGTCGAGGTGACCGCTGGCCGGCATCACGGGGACGGTGCCGAGCCGGTGCTCATCGAGCGCCGGATACGACTCGGCGCTGAGCCTGGCACGCCAGGCGAACGCGCCTTCCGCCAGCTCATGCACGCGCTCCCGCGCTGGCTCCCGCGAGGGCTCCCGCACTGGCTCCCGCTCAAGCGCCGCGATGGCGCGCACCGCCATCCCGACCCCGGACCATGACGGCCAGTCAACCGCGATCGAGGCTGCGCCAGGGAACCCGCGCTCGCTGAATGCGGCGGCAAAGGCGTTGGCCGCCGCGTAGTCGCCCCCGCCGGTCAGCCCGTCGACGGCGGCGCGGCTGCTGAACGCGACGAAGAAATCGAGCCGCGGCTGGCCGGCGAAGACCTCGGCCAGCGCCACCGTTCCCTGGACCTTGGGCGCCAGGGTGGCGCTGGCATCGGCGCGAGCGCGGACAGCCAGCATGCCGCCGCCGCTCACCCCGGCCAGGTGGAAGACGCCGTGCACTGGCCCGGTCCTGGCGACCAGGCCGGAGACGGCGTCTGCCAGCCGCCCGGCGTCGGTGACGTCGCAGGCGGTCAAGTGCACCTCGGCACCGAACGCCTCCAGTTCCTCCAGGTCCCTGGCCAGCAGGCTGGCGCTGTCCCAGGGCCGCTCCGGCTGGCCGTCCCAGTCGCCCGCAGGTTCCGGCATCCGCCGGCCGAGCAGCACGAGCCTTGGCCGCAGGCCGGTCAGCGCCAGGCCCTTGGCCACAGCCCGGCCAAGGCCGCCCAGGCCGCCGGTAATCAGGTAGACGCCGCGATCACGGAGCGCGGGCGCCGTGCCAGGCATCAGGGTCAGGGGGCGCTCCGTCCTGGCCCAGCGCCTGCTGCCCCGGAGCGCCACGGCCACCGGAGGATCAGGATCAGCGACCTCAGCGATCAGTGCCGCCTCGTCAGCGCCGTCTGTGAGGTCGAGTAGCCGGCTGCGGACGCGCGGCTCCTCGAGCGTCAGGGTGCGGACCAGGCCGTGGAGCATGGCACGGGCCGGGTCGACCGGCTCAGCGCCGGATACATCGGCCGACCGCTCGGTGAGCACCAGGAGGCCGGGCAGCCGGCCAGCCGCCTGGCGCGCTCCCTGGCTGGTCAGCCCTAGCACGCTGTAGAAACCGTGCTCCAGTTGCCCGTCCAGGCCGAGCCCGTCCCACCAGCCCGGCTCGCCGAGCGTCCAGGCGTGCACCAGAAGGCCGGGGTAGCGGCCATCGCGCGCGAGCGTGCCGAGCACGTCCTTCAGGTCACCGGTATTGCCAGGGCGAGCCAGGAACCCGGCCGACGTGGCAGCGAAGGCGTCGCCCGGCCGTACGGCAGCCACCTCGGCACCGGCCCGCCGCAGGAGGGCCATCAGGCTGGCGGCGCGTTCCCGGTCACCGGGGAGTAGTGCCAGCGCCAGGCCTCCGGCACTGGCGGCCCGCTGGGCGGGCGGGCATTCCTGCCAGGCAAGGACGGAGAAAGGCGAACCAGGCTCGGCAATCACGTGCGGCTCGCGGTCCTGGCCATCATCACCGGGAACGTCGTCGCGGCCGGGCGAGTAGGGCTTGCGCTGGAACTGGTAACCGGGCAGTGCCGTGCGCCCCGCGGGCGTGCCATCCACCGCCGCCCAGTCAAGATCATGACCGCCGGCCCAGAGCACCGCGGCCGCCTCGAGCAGCGAGCGCCTTTCCTCAGCGGGCTGCCCTCGCCTGGCGGGCAGGGTCGGCACCGCCGCGCACACCTTGGACTTCACCAGCTCGTGCTGCCTGGCCAGTGCCACCAGGGTGCGGCCCGGTCCGCACTCAAGCAGAACGCAGCCGGCCTCTCCGCCTCCTCCGGCACGGTCCTCAGCGCCGCGTCGAGCGCGTCGGCGAACAGTACGGGCCGGACAAGCTGACCGGCCCAGAATGAGGCATCCGCGGCCTGCGCCGGCGTCAGGAGCGCGCCGGTCGCGGCCGAGTAGACCGGCATCGCCGGCGCACCTGCGCTGACCGTTGCCAGCAAGTGCCTGAACTCCTCCGCCGCCGTGGTCATGAGCGGTGTATGGAAGGCATACTCCCCTGCCATCGGCCTGGTGGCGAGTCCGCGTTCGCGCGCGACCTCAGCGAACCCGGCCACCGCGCCGGCCTCGCCCGCGACCACGGTCTGGCGCGCGCCGTTGAGCGCGGAGATGCTGACGCCCGGCGGCAGCAGCGGCCGGACAGACTCGGCCGGGGCAGCGACCGCGAGCATGCTGCCCGCTGGCGACTTCGCCATGGCCCGGGCCCGGGCGGCGACTAGCCGCACACAGGCGGGAAGGTCGAAGACCCCGGCCACGGCGGCAGCGGTGAGCTCGCCGATGCTGTGACCGAGCAGCGCGGCTGGCTCGGCTCCCCGCGCCCGCCAGGCCTGTGCGAGCGAATAGCCAACGCTGAAGACAAGAGGCTGCGCCACGGCGGTATCGGCGAGATCCGCGTCGGAGCCGGCTGACCGCCACGCCGCGCCGACGGGCAGCCCTTCGGCTTCGAACAAGCCAAGGCACTCATCAAGGAGCCGGCCGAATGCCGCGTCATGCTCGTAGGTGCGGCTGGCCATGCCAGCGTGCTGGCTGCCCTGGCCAGGGAACAGGAAGACGGCCGGCTGCTGGCGAAGCCGGCCCGGCGGTGTGCGCGCGATGGCCTGATCCCGGCCCGCCAGGACGGCGGCCGTCTCGGCGGCGCTGGCGCACACCACCGCTGACCGCACCGCGCGGGCGGCTCGCCCGTGCTGCAAGGTACTCACGGCAGCCGCGAATGACCGCTCGCCGGCCGTGGTCAGGAAGCTGGCGAGCTTGCCCTGATAGGCGTCGGCGGCCGCCGCGGTATTTGCCGACCACACCACGATCCGGGGCCGGTCATCCGAGGGGGCAGGCGCGATCAGCGGCGCCTCTTCCAGCACGGCGTGCACATTTGTTCCTCCGACGCCCAGCGAGGTCACGCCGGCGATCCGGGGCCGCCCTGGCGTTCTTGGCCAGGGGCGGTGCGCATCAGGAAGGTAGAAAGGAGAGCCGGCCAGCGGCAGCCGCGGGTTCGGCTCGGTCAGATTCGCCAAGGGCGGGATGGCCTCATTGTCAAGGGCCAGCACCACCTTGATAAGCGAGGCGATACCGGCCGCGTGGCCGAGGTGACCGATATTGGCCTTGACGGATCCGAGCGCGCAAGATCCGGCTTCCTGGTCATCGCCGCTCAGGCGCTCGTACGCCTCCCGCAGGGCCGTGAGCTCGATGGGATCGCCAAGCGCCGTGCCCGTCCCGTGCGCCTCCACCAGCGACACCTGCGCAGGGGTCACCCCGGCGACGGCCATCGCCTCCATGACTACGGACCGTTGCGCCTGGACGCTGGGCGCGCTGAACCCGACCTTGGCCGAGCCGTCGTTGTTCACGGCCAGCCCGCGAATGACCGCCCGCACCTCATCGCCCTGAGCGAGAGCGTCGGGCAGCCTGCGCAAGACGACGACGCCGGCGCCCATGCCGAAGACCGTGCCAGCGGCGAGGACGTCAAAGGGACGGCAGTGGCCGTCCTTGCTGAACGGGCTTCCGGGAGACCACCAGTACCCGTGACCCGCGGGGAACTCGATGTCCACTCCCCCGGCGACGGCAAGTTCGCATTGGCCGGCCGTGAGCGCCTGGCAGGCTAGGTGGATCGCGACAAGCGAGCTCGAGCACGCCGTCATCACGGTCAGGCTCGGACCCTGGAAGTTGAGCTTGTAGGAGACGGTGGTCGATACGTAGTCCGGGTTGTTCAGCGAGCCGATGAGCATGCCCGCACTGCTCCGCAGCCGCGATTCGCTCAGCGTGGTGACGTGGCGGTCATGCCGGCTCACCCCGGCCGAGCCGAAGACTCCGACGTCACTGATCCGCTCGGGAGCGTATCCCGCGTTCTCCACGGCGGCGTGCACGGTCTCGAGGAAGGTCCTGATCTGCGGGTCCATCAGCCGCGCTTCTCGGGGCGTGAACCCGAAGAAGTCGGCATCGAACTCCTCGAGGCCCGGCGCCTCGGCGACTGCCCGGACGTAGGAGGAGTCGGAAAGCGCGCTGGCGGGTACGCCGGCTGCCAGCAGGTCCTCGCGGGAAGGGAACGAGATCAGTTCCCTGCCCGCCACGAGATTGCGCCACAGCTCACCCGTGTCTTCGGCGCCGGGAAAGCGCCCGGCGAGCCCGATGACCGCGATGGGGTCGAAGATCTCAGTCATTCTCGTACCCGGCCTCGGTCGGCTGATCGCGGAGCCCGCGCCGCAGGGCGAGGCGGGCCTGCCCGGCCTGTCGCAGCCGGCCGGGATCAGCGCCGGTGACCCGGCCTGCGGTTGCCTCGCGCCCGGCGTCACCGCCCAGGAAGCCGCTCAGCGCCCGCACATTCGGGTACGCGAACAGCGCGGTCACCGGGAAGGCCAGGCCTAGCTCGGCCGTCATCATCGCGTGCAGCTCCAGGAGCGTGATCGAGTTCAGGCCGAGGTCGAAGAAGTTCGCATCCGCTTGCACCTGGCTCCCGGTCACCTCGCTCAGTTTCGCGGTCAGCCACGCCGCCACCGGGCCGTCCGGTCGCGCGGCCGGAGCGGCGGCCGTCGCGGCGCCGCCGGGCGCGGGAGGCGTGAGCCGGACTTTGTGGCTGGGCAGCCCGAAGCCGGCCGCCACGTCAATCGAGACCGGGACGGCCGGTGCCGGGAGCCAGTCGCGCAAGTGCCGCCTGAGCTCGTCGGCGGTCAGCGCCTGATCCGGGCGCAGGTCCGCCCGGAGGGTCAGCACCGGCCCTAGCGCGTCGCCGGCCAGCGACGCTTCCGCGTGCCTGACCGCGGGGTGACGCAGCGCCGCGGACTCGACGTCGCCGAGTTCGACGCGATGGCCGCCGACCGAGACCTGGCGGTCGAGCCGCCCGTCCAGGTGAACGCGGCCTCCGGGGTCATAGCGGCCGGCGTCACCGGTGCGGAAGGTCGGCGTCCCGGTCGCGTGGTCGATGCCGAAGTTATCGCGGCGCGGCCCGCCCAGGTAACCGGAGGCCAGGTTGCGGCTGCGGATGACGACTTCGCCGCGCTGGCCTATTCCGGCCAGGCGGCCGTCCGGGGTCCGCACGAGCAAGTCGTGACCCGCCACGCCGACGCCGACGGGGACCCGGGCATCCGGCGGCCGGCGGGCGGCTTCGGTGTCAGCCAGCAGGTAGCAGGCCGCGATTTGCGGGGTCTCCGTCGTGCCGTAGGCATTGACAATGCGGGCGCTCGACACCGACCTGATCTCGGCGGCCAGGCCGTAGGTGAGCGGCGCGCCGCCAAGCACCAGCAGCCGCAGAGCGGCAAGGTCCGGCCCCGCGGCCGCGAGGATCATCCGCATGAGCCCCGGCGTCGCGTGCAGGACGGTGATGGACTCCCCGGCCAGCCAGCGCCGCAGCCGTGACCAGTCAGCGAACACCTCGGCCGGCGGCACCCGCAGGGTGGCGCCGAGCCACAGCGGCGTCAGCAGATCGCGCAGCACCGGGTCATGGCCGGTCCCCGACATCAGGGCGAACCGGTCGTCCGCGGTGAGCCCGAACTCCGCTGGGTACCAGCGCAGGAAGTCGCGCAGCGGCCCGTGCGGCACCGCTACGAGCTCGGGCTCGCCGGTCGTGCCCGAGGTGAGGAGGACGTGGCTCAGCTTCCCCGAAGCCGCCGCGAAGCCACCGTCGTCCTCCGCTTGCCCCGGCCGGGACGCCTGGTCGAGGCAGCCCTCGATGCTGACGTCGCCGCCATCGCCGATGGTGAGGCTGGCGCGCGGGGCGAGCAGCTGGCGGGCCTGCGCCAGCCGCGGCTGCGGCAGCCCGGCGTCCACGAGCGCCACCGCGGCGCCCGCGTGCCAGCCGGCCAGCAGCGCGACCGGCAGCCGCGCGGTCCGTCGCGCGCGCAGCTCGACCAGGTCTCCTGGCACCACTCCGTGAGCTCGCAGCCGGCCGGCCTGACGTTCGGTCTCCTGCCACAGCTGCCCGTACGTCAGGCTGCCCGTGTCCCCCGCCACGGCCAGGCTGGCCGGCCTGGCGCTCGCGACGGCGGCGATGCCGGCGAGCACGGTCGCGCGCGGGCCAGCCAGAGCGGGAGCCGCGCCCGGATCAGGAAGCACGGCCGCCGCCCGCTCAGTCACCAGCTCACAGGCGGGCCGGGGAGCGCGGCCGACGGCACCGGCTGCCCGCTCAGCGGCGCTGACCGCCGAGGTGGCGACCGCGACGCACTGGTCGAGCAACTCGGCCGCCACGTCACTGGCGTAGCTGGCGCTGGCCCTGACCAGCTGCACGGCGATCCCGTCCGCCCGGCGATGCAGGTAGAGCCCGAGGTCGAAAAGGGCGCCAGGCGACGGCGGCACTACCTGCTCGGTGCGCAGGCCGTCGAATGCCGGGGCAGCGCCGCCGCCGGTCAGGTCGTTCAGCCATACCTGGAACACGGGGTTGCCTGGCGGCCGGGATGGCAGCCTGAGTGCGCGCATCAGGTCATCGAAGGTGGGCAGGGAATGGTCGAGCGCTTCGGCATACCGGGACCTGGCGTGCACGATGAGGCTGGCGAAATTCTCGTGCTCCGCCACGTCGAGCCTGATCGGGAGGCTATCGACGAGGAACCCCACCAGGCGCTGCTCCTCGGCGTGACGGCGGCGCGAGCTCGGCATGCCGATGACCACGCTTTCCTGACCGGACCAGGCCGCCAGCACGGTCGCGAAAGCCGCCAGAAAGAAACAGGCCGTGGTGGCCTGCGCACCGCGCAGGTATCGCCGCAGCCGGTCACAGAACCCGGCATCCAGCTCCACCGTGTGAGCCGCTCCCCGGAAGTCAGGCACGGACCCGGCTTCGGCGCGGAAGGGCATGAGCAGCTTCGGCGGCGCACCGCGGAGCGTGTCGCGCCAGTACTCCACATCGGCCGCCCACGCCCCGGTGCCGGCCAGGGCCGCCGCGTCAGTGGCATAGCGGGCATAGCTCGGTCCGGCCTCGAGCGTCACCGGCACGCCGGCTCGCACCCCGGCATACTCCTGTGCGACCTCTGCCAGCAGGAGGTCCATGGATGCCTGATCGGCCACCAGGTGGTTAAGGACAAGGACGAGGCAGGCCTGCGCGGCGTCCGCCGACCGCAGCAGCGACGCCCTGGCCATCGGCGCGCGCTCGGTGCTCACCGGCCCGGCCGCGAAGCTCGCGGCGTGCGCGTCGATCGCCTCGGGGCTGAGCGGCCCGCTGATCTCCTTGACAAGGAGGGAAAGCCGGGCCTCCGGCGCGAACCTCAGCCTCGGCTCGCCGGGCTCGTCCGTGATCACGCGAGCCCGCAGGATGTCGTGGCGCCGCACCGCGCCGGCCAGCGCCGCGGCGAGCGCGGACTGGTCGACCTGACCGGCGAACCTGAGCACTGATACGACGTTGTACGCGGCCTGCTCGCCGTAGATCGCGCCAATCAGCCACAGCCGCCGCTGTTCGGGCGCGAGCGGGCTAGCCGGGAGCTCCGTGCCCGCGCCGAGGGACGGCGGCCGCCCGGCCGGCCGCGGCGCCGCTGGCCGCGCCTGCATCGCGAGGCCGCGCAGTTCCGCCAGCGAGGCGTTCTCATCGAGCAGCAGGCGCAGCGGTACCTCGACGCCGAGAACGTCGCGCAGCTTCGACACGAGCCGCACTGCCGCGAGGGAGCCACCGCCGGCGCTGAGGAACCCGACCTCCTCCGCCGCCTGGCCGTCCGGCAGGGCATGCGCCCAGGCGCTGCTGACCAGGTCGTTCGCGCCCGGGGCGCGCGCGCGATCATCCCACCACCGCTGCGCCAGCTCGCCGAGACGCCTGCGGTCAAGCTTGCCGTTGCTGTTGAGCGGCAGCTCAGCCGGCCGGAAGAATGCCGACGGCACGAACGCGGACGGCAGCGCGGCCGCCACCTGGCGGCGCAGCCATCCGTCATCCACGACGGCACCAGCGAGCGGGATCACCGCGGCCGCGAGCCAGGCCGAGCCGGCGGAATCGCGTACCTGGGCGACCCCGGCCTGGCCGACGCCCGGCTGGCGGGTCAGCACGTGCTCGATCTCCAGCGGCTCGACCCGCACCCCGCCGACCTTGACCTGATCGTCAGCCCGCCCGACGAACTCAAGGCCCGCATCCGACCTCCGGACCAGGTCACCAGTCCGGTACCAGCGGCGGCCGAACCTGAAGGGAAATGCCGACACGGTCAGGTCGGGGCGCCCGACGTAACCTTCGGCAAGAGGCACTCCGCTGATCCACAGCTCCCCGGCGGACCCCTGCGGCGCCGGCTCGCCATCGGCGCCGGCGATCAGCAGGCACGTGTTGTCGATGGGAGCGCCAAGGAGCACCGGATCGTTGTCGCCAAGCTCGCGGGGAACCGGCCACGAGGTGACGAGTATCGAGGCTTCGGCCGGGCCGTAGATGTTATGCAGCTCCGCCGTCAGCGACCTGGACGCGCGCCGGGCAAGCGACGTAGTGAGCGCCTCCCCGCCGGAGAAGATCATCCGGAGCGACGGCGTTCCGGCCGCCGCCGGCACCCGCAGGAATTCCGCGAGCACCGAGGGCACGAAGAAGCAGACCGAGACCCGCCGCGCCGCGATCAGGGCGGCAAGGGCGGCCAGATCACGGTTGTCTCCTTCGGACGCTACGACACAGCGGGCACCCGCCGTCAGCGGCCACCACAGTTCCCAGCCGAAAATGTCGAACGAGTGGGGGGATTTCTGCAGGAGCCGGTCGTCGGTCCGCAGGGCGTACGTGCGCTGCAGCCACAGCAGGCAGTTACATAAACCCGCGCTGTTCACCACCGCGCCCTTGGGCTCACCGGTCGACCCGGACGTGGGCATGACGTAGACGGGCCGGCGGGCGTCGAACTCCGGGAGCGGCCGCGGCGCCGCCTCGCCGGCTGTCCTGGGCACGCTGAGCCGCGGCAGGCCGGCCAGGGGTGCCGGCCCGGCGCCGCCAGCGTCGATGACCGCGGCCGGCGCTGCCGCGGCAGCCATCGCGGCTACCCGCTGCGCGGGTTCAGTGACCGAGAGCGGAAGGTAGCTGTAACCGGCCTTGAGCACGCCGAGCGCGGCCACCGCGACATCGACTCCCTTGGGAACCCGGATGACCACCGGCCCGGGTCCCCTGGCCAGGCCGGCCAGCTGGGCGGCAAGGGAGTCGCTGAGCAGCTCAAGCTCGTGATAGGTAATCGAGCGCTCGGCGTCCTCGCAGGCCACCAGGCCAGGATTGGCATCATGCCGATCCCTGATGAGCCCGGGCACGCCACGCGGGGCCTCTAACGACGAGATCGCGCCGCAGATGAAGGACGGTAGCAACGCTGTTTCCTCCCTGCCAGTCGAGGAGCCAGGATGTCGTCTATCAGGTCTGATACGATGATATCAGTACCATTCCGACACGGCATAAGTATTCGGCCCGGCAAGAGCAGGACAGAGCAGGTACTGACTATGGAACAGCAGCCTCCCGAACCCGGACTGAGCACCGATGAGCTTGAGCGCTTTCACCGGGATGGATACATAGGCCCGTTCGACCTCTATGAAGAATCTGAAATGGAGGATAACTTACGCATATTACGCCCTAAACTGCTCAACACGAAGAAGGCCGCTTACGGCGGCGGCCGGGGCCTATCCGGCATCACTAACCTGGCCAATTACGACCGTCACCTCGACATCGATCTCCTGGCGGCGCACATCGGGCGCCCGGAAATCGTCCGGCGGGTAGCCAGCATCCTCGGACCCGACGTGCTGTGCTGGCGAACGGAGTTCTTCCCCAAGTATCCGGGCGACGAGGGCACCGACTGGCATCAGGCCGATAACTTCTCCAATGTGGCCGGGCTCCAAGCATCCGCAGATCGTCTGGCCGCAGGACGCCGGCTTCGGCGGTACCGTCACGGTCTGGACCGCGTTCACGCCCGCCACCGCGGACATGGGCTGCCTCCAGTTCATCCCCGGCTCGCACAAGACCATGAACTACGACGAGTCCAAGGTCATGACCTACGACGCCGGCAGCATCAACAAGGTGGAGAAGGCCGGAGTGAGACGCGGCTTCTTCGGCTATGACTACCGCCAGCTCCAGAAGGACCCTGACTGGCGCCCGGACGAGCTGAAAGCCGTCTCCCAGGTCATGCGCCAGGGCCAGTTCATCCTGTTCTGGTCCACGCTCATGCACGCATCCCATCCCCATTCCGGCCTGACCAGCCAGATGCGCCTCGGCTTCGCCGCTCGTTACCTGCCGACCTGCGTGCGGGTGTACCCCTACTCGGACTCCCTTGAAGAGTTCGGCGGCTCGGCGAGCCTGGAGCGATTCGGGAACGTGCTGGTGTCAGGCACCGACCAGTTCCGTCACAACCGTTTCGCTGACCAGACCGTCAATGGTTACCGATTCCCGGTCCTGCGGCTGGGTTTGGCATGACCGGCTCGCCTGCGCCCGGGCCCGATGACGACATCGAGCGCTGGGTAATCCAGGTCTGCCAGAGCCTGGGGCTGCCTGTCGACGATGCCGGCCGGGACTTCTTCAAGGCGGGCGGTACGTCACTGACGGCCGTGAAGCTGATGGCCAGGGCAGAGGAGCGTTACGGCGACGACGCGCTGCCGCCTGACGACCTGTTCGCCGAGAGCACCATCAGGCAGATCGCCGCGTGCATCAGGCGCAATGGCCAGCTGAGCGGCGGCAGTTAGGCGCCGGCGGCCGTGGCGGCGGACAGAGCAACCCGGCTTGGCTGAAAGATGGACCGGCTCGCATCCCAGGCCGCCGCGCTCAGCGCGCACCGCCGGCTGAATTCCACGACCCTGCCGTATCCGGCCCGCAGCAGCATCAAGGAACTCTTCGAACGATGCGCCAGGCTCTTTCCTGACGCGAACGCCGTCATCCACGGGGAACGGGCCGTGAGCTACCGCGAGCTCAACGAACTCGCCAACGCGCTCGCGTCCCGGCTGCGCCATGCGGGCGTCCGGCCAGGTTCGGTGGTCGGCGTGGGCAGCGACCGGTCACCCGAGCTCATTGCCGCGCTCACCGCGGTGCTCAAGTGCGGCGCGGCTTACCTGCCCTTCGACCAGCTGTGGCCAGACGAGCACCTGCGCGAGCTATTCGGCCAGTCGGATTGCGAGGTGCTGGTGGCGGATCAGGCGAACCGGGCCAGCGCGCTGGCCCGCCGCTTCCCCGGGAACCGCGTCATCTCGGCAGCCGACGCCGGCCAGCCTGGCGCCGCCGGGAATCCGCCGCTGCGGGTCGATGCCGACGCGATCGCCTACATCAACTTCACGTCCGGTTCGACCGGCCTGCCCAAGGGCGTCCCGATCCGCCACCGCGGCGTCGTCCGGCTGGTCTTCGGCGCTCGCTACGCCGCGCTGGACCGCGGCAGCCGCCTGCTCCAGCTTGCTCCCGTCACCTTCGACGCGGCGACCTTCGAGATCTGGGGCGCGCTCCTGCACGGTGGCACGTGCGTGCTCTACCCGTCGGCCCGGCTGCGCTTCTCCGAGCTCAGGCGGGTCATCGAACGTCGCGGGGTCACCGTGCTGTTCCTGACCACGGCCCTGTTCAACGCGATCACCGACGAGGCGCCGCAGACACTGGATAGCGTCGGCGGGATCCTGACCGGCGGCGAGACGCATTCGCTGAGCCACATCGAGAAAGCGCTGCGACGCTACGGCCCTGATCGCCTGACGAACGTCTACGGTCCTACCGAATGCACCACGTTTGCCACCTACTATCCGATCCGCGCGCTCCGCGCGGGCGAGACGCCCCTGCCGATCGGGCTGCCGATCCAGAACACCAGGGCCTACGTAGTGAACGACAAGGGCTTGTGCGCACCAGGAGAGGCCGGTGAGCTGCTACTCGCCGGACCCGGGCTTTCGCCCGGATACCTGAATCTTCCTGAGGAAACGAGGAAACACTTCGTGGATTATGAGATCGGCGGCGCCAGCGAGCGGCTCTACCGCACTGGCGACCGCGCTTATCTCAGCGACCACGGTGAACTGGTCTTCCTGGGAAGATCGGACGATCAGGTAAAAGTACGCGGCCATCGCATCGAACTTGGCGCGATCTCGCACCATCTCGATCAGCACCGGGACGTCCGGCAGAATTACGTCACCGTGACCGAGACGGCCGCCGGCGAGAAGTCCCTCGTGGCATTCATCGTGCCAGCGAACGATCGCTGCACCCCCGCCGTGGTCCGGGAGTACCTCCGGGCAAGACTGCCCGGCTACATGGTCCCGGCTCACATCCAGCTCCGTGAGTCACTGCCGCTCTCCCCCGCCGGTAAGGTGAGTCGCCATGCTCTCCTTTCCAGCTATTCCTCTTCTGGAGCAGAGACCTCATGAACCTCAGCAAGCGCGCCCAGCAGTTCCAGGACATCCTGGATCAGCGCGGCCTCGGTCTTACCGTCCTGGAGCTGCCGGAATCTACCCGCACGGCGGATGACGCGGCTCGTGCGCTCGGCTGCTCGAAGGCCCAGATCGTGAAGTCGCTGGTATTCCGCGACGCCGCCGAGGACCGGCCGGTCATCGTTCTCGCCAGCGGCCCCAACAGGGTCAACGAGAAGATCATCGCCGAACGCCTGGGCCGCGAGATCGGCAAGGCCGACGCCGACTTCGTCAAGCGCATGACCGGTTACGCGATCGGCGGGGTCCCGCCACTCGGGCACCGCGAGCCGGTGACGCTCTTCGTGGACGAGGACCTGCTCGGATTCGAGGAGGTCTGGGCCGCGGCGGGAACCCCGTCAGCGGTGTTCAAGATCCCCGGCAAGATCACCGACATTCTGCCCGAGCATGAGGTGGTCTCCGTTAAGTGAGCCTGGCCGGCGACGGAACTGAGATCCAGGCTCCGTATCTCACCCCCGCGCACGGCCTGCTGCGCGCCCGCGTACGCTCGTCGCTCGAGCTCGAGGTACTGCCGCACGCGCCGGAGTGGGAGGCGCGGCGGTCCATCCCGCCGCAGGGCTGGCGGGCGCTGGCAGGCGCTGGGTTATTCGAGTTCCCGCTCTCGGGCGCCGGTTTCCTCGAAAGCGCCGTCCTGCTCGAAGAACTCGGGCGCACGGGCTACGCGGGGATCCGCGCGGCCATAGGCGTCCATGCCTTTATGGCTCCGTCCTATCTCGCGCAATTCGGGATGCCCGATCAGCGGGACGCCTACTTGCCGGCCATCCGCCGCGGCGAGCGGATCGCGGCGCTGGCCATGAGCGAGGAAGGCGCCGGCACGGACCTTGGCCGGCTGCGCACCGTTGCCCGGCCGGACGGAGAGCGGGGCTACCTTGTCAATGGCACCAAGCGCTATGTGGCCAATGGCTCCCAGGCCGGCGTTTTCGTCACGCTGGTCAGGACCCGCCCGGGCCCGCCAGGCGGCAGGCTGGCCGGGATCGGCCTGCTGCTCGTGGACGCCGGCCTTCCTGGCGTGACCCGCGCGGCGGAGCCGATGCTTGGCTGGCACGCGGCCGATGTGTGCCGGGTCGACTTCGCCGACGTGCCCGTGCCGGCCGGGCGGATGATCGGCCGGGCGGACCGTACGCTGAAGTACCTCATGCGCGGCCTGGACTTCGAGCGCCTGGTCGCGGGCCTGCTGGCGGCAGGCGGCGTGATGCATTGCGTCGGGCTGCTCGACCGCTTCGTCCGCACCCACCAGCTCAAGGACGCGCCGCTGAGCGCGAACCAGGCCGTCCGGCACCGGCTGGCGGACCTCCACGGCGAGCTGTACCTTGTCCGGCAGTACGCCTATCACGCCGCGTGGCTGCACAGCCAGGGGCTGCTGGACACTCGCACGGCCTCGGTGCTCAAGCTCAAGGCTACTGAGCTGGCGGTCGAGGCCGCCCGGGCCTGCGCTCAGTATCACGGCGCGCGCGGCTACCTCGAGGACTCGGTCCCGGCGCGCCTGCTCCGCGACGCGCCCGCCGGGACCATCACGGCCGGAGCGAGTGAGCTGCTGCGGGAGCTGATCTTCGAGGAGGCGCGTGAGCAGCCAGCTACCTGATCGGATCACGGTGGCCGAGGGCGTCCTGGAAGAACGCGAGCTGGAGGCGCAGCAGCCCGGCCGTGACTGACTCGCTGGTGGGCATGTGCGTGGTGGCTGGCAGCGGCAGTACCTGGTGCGGGCGGCCCGCGGCCAGCAGTGCCGCTGACAGGCGCAGGGTGTGAGCGGGCACGACATTGTCATCGGCCAGGCCGTGCACCAGCAGCAGCGGCCGGCGGAGGTTCGGGGCGTCGGCGAGAAGCGAGGAGCGGTCGTAGGCCCCGGGATTGCGGTCGGGGTGGCCGAGGAAGCGCTCGCGCCAGTGCGTCTCGTACAGGCGCTGGTCAGTGACCGGCGCGCCGGCGACGGCGGCGTGGAAGATGTCCGGATGGCGCATGACCGCGGCGGCGGCCAGGGTCCCGCCGAAACTCCAGCCGCGGATTCCGACTCGGGTGAGGTCAAGGTCCGGGTACCGCGCCGCCGTCGCGCGGAGGGCTGTGACCTGGTCTTCCAGCGGGTAGGTGAGGGTGTCGCCGTGCACGGTCTTCTCCCACGCCGGGCCGCGGCCCGGGGTGCCGCGCCCGTCGGCGATCACGACGGCGAACCCGGCTTCGGCGAACCACTGCGCTTCGCACAGCCAGTAGTGCCGGCCGCGCAGGACCAGCTGCCCTGCGGGTCCTCCGTACGGGCACATCAGTACCGGCAGCCGGCCTGAGCCGGGCCGGTGACCGGATGGCAGCAGCAGCGCGGTGCGGAGCTCGGCCGGGCCCGCGCGGAGCCAGGTGACCTGCGGGATCACTACCGGGACGGCGGCGAGGTCACCCGCGCGGACACCCGGCCCCTGCTGGCCGGCTCGCAGCACCCGCACTTCGTGCCCGTCATCGGTGACAGAGTCGAGCATGAGCACATCGGCCGCGCGCTGGCCGGTGTGCACCCCCGGCCCGTCGCTGAGGCGCCGCGCCGAGCCATCCTCATGCACCCACAGGTGTTCCTCGGTCGGCTCGTCGCTCGCGATGAACAGCACCGACTCTCCGGTCACCGTGATGACCTCGCGGATCTGCAGCCCGTCAGGGGTGACCTGCTGCCCGCCGACGAGCAGGCTGCGGGTGTCGCCACTGTCCTTCGTGGTCACCAGGAGCCCGGAGTCTGTGCGGGCCGGGACGCCCCGGATCAGCTGCACCCACGCCGGGTCACGCTGCTCGTGCAGCACGCTGGTGTCCCCGGTACCCGGATCCACGGCAAGGACCCGCAGCGTCCGCTGGTCGCGGCTTTGCACGCTGATCAGCGGCCCGTGCGCATCCCAGCCGGCCGTGGGCACGTACTCGAACGCCTCGCGGTCCCAGGCCACGTCTGCCCGGGTGCCGTCCAGCCCGAGCACATGCAAGGACACCTCAGCGTTGTTCGTGCCTGCCGCCGGGTAAGCGATCTCGCGCGGCGGGCGAGCCGGGTCGGCTGGCTCAGCGATCCACCAGCGCTGCACGCCGGTGACATCGACGCGAGCGGCGAGCAGCCGGGTGCCCTCTGGCGACCACCAGTAGCCGCGGCTGCGGTCCATCGACTCGGCCGCCACGTGCTCAGGCATACCCCAGGTCACCTGAGGATCCGGCGAGTCCGCGGGGTCCGACACCAGCTGATCGCGGCCGTCAGCCAAATCGGCCACCCTCAGGTCCCCGCAGCTCACGTACGCCGCCCGCCGCCCGCCCGGATCCACCCGCGGGTCAACGACCACTCCCGCGACCGGCACCTGCCGCGCGCGGCCGCTGTCCACCTCGACCGCCCACAGCCCGCCATTCAAGGCGAACACGACAACGCGCACCTGTGCGTCGGCGGAGAAGGCAACGATGCCCGTGCCGCGCTCGCGCGCCCGCTCGCGACGCACCTGCTCGGCCTCCGGAACCTGCCCTCCAGCGCCAGCGAGTACATCCGGATCCGCGAGAAGCCGCTCCTGCCCGCCCTCGAGCAGCCACAAGCACCCTGTGCGATCATCCGGCCCGCGGCTGCGCAGGAACAGCAGCCGGCTGCCGTCGGGCGACAGAACGAACGACCGCGGCGCCCCGAGCGTGAAACGCTGAGTACGAGCCACTTGCTCAGGGAAAGAGTCACTATCCACGAGAGCGAATCCTGCCACCGCCTATCGCGCCAGGACACCTTATTACGGGCAAGCCGGCTGCCCGATCGAGCGGGTTTACGGGCAGATCTGCTCATGCGGCAGGCTGGACGGCATGGTGGCTGCCCACCACGCCGGGGTCAGCTGGCTCCGCATTTGACGGCACAATCGCGCCGCCGGGCCGACGAGGTAGCTCACGTTCCACTGCTTGATAACGGAGTCGGCGCCGCCGCTGGCCAGCCTCTTGCCGCTGGGGCTGAAGGCCAGCGACTCGACCAGCCCGGTTCTCGTGAAAATCGGAGACCCGATGGGCACGCCGGCCGCGATATCCCAGAGCTGCACGGTGCCGTTCTCGTTGCCGATGGCGAGTGTCTGGCCATCGGGACTGAAAGCGAATGAGGCATCTGACGGCACGTCGTTCACGCTGTGGGTCGCGACCAGCGTTCCCGTGGTCACATTCCATTCGCTGACCAGGCCGCTGCTGTGGGTCAGCAGCGTCTTGCCGCCCGGGCCGAATTCCATCGCATCCACCAGGTCGGTACCAGTCTGGAGCTCGCCGGCCTGCCGGCGGGTGGCCACGTCGTAGAGGTAGACGATGTCGCTGCTCACCGCGAGCGTCTTCCCATCGGGACTGAACGCCAGCGCGTGGGTGCCATCTGAGGACGCGAGAGGACTCGGGGCAGCGATCGCCTTGCCTATCCGCTCGGCGGTCATCACGTTCCACAGCTCCAGCGTGCCGCCGTCGCTATCGATCTCGCCGCCGCCTCCGACCGCGACCGTGCCGCGGGGGCTGAACGCCAGCGAGCGAGCCGCGTTGCCGGCTGCGAGGGACGGGATGTTGTAGATAGACGAAGGGCCGCCGCTGGCGTCCCACAGGCTCACGATGTCGTGCTCGTCGCTGGCGGCGATGGTCTGGCCATCGGGGCTGTACGCGAGCGCGGCGACCGCGTAGTGCGCGGAGAAGCCGCGGTCGATGTCGGTGGGCGCGGCGACCGGCGAGTTCGCCGCCATCGCGACGTTCCACAGCCGCACCGTGTCATCGCTGTCACCGGTGGCGAGCGTCTTGCCGTCAGGGCTGAAGGCCACCGAGCCGACGGAGCCGGTACCGCCGGAGAACGTCGCGCCAGCTGGCCGGCCCGAGGTCACGTCCCAGATCCGCGCAGTGCCGTCGTCGCTGCCGACAGCCAGGTCCTTGCCGTCCGGGCTGAAAGCCACCACGGCCGGGCCGAGGCCGCTCCGCAGGCTGGGGCCGAGCTTACGTCCGGTGGCGAGATCCCAGAGCTGCGCCATCTTGTCGTCGCCGGCCGCCAGCACAGACCCTTTCGGGCTGAAGGCAACCGAGTACACCTGGTTGCCGGGATCACTGAACGTCGCGGTGAGCTGCGGGCGAGGGGCTAGCCGCCAGAGCTGGACGCTGCCGCTGGCATCACCGGTTGCCAGGGTCTGGCCGTCAGGGCTGAACGCCACGGTCACGGCGGAGTTGAGGAAACGCTGGTGGTCATCGACTTCCCCGACTGCCTTGCCGGTGGACACGTTCCACAGTTCGGCTGCATTGAGCCCGCCGGCCGCAAGCAGCTTGCCGTTGGGACTGAAGGCCACCGAGTCGATCTCGGGGATCTTGCTGATCAGGGTCGCTATCGTGCGCCCGGTCGCGACGCTCACGAGCCGGACGCCGAGGATCGCGCCGCACAGAGCGAGCATCCGGCCATCGGGACTGAAGGCCATCGGCGAGCTGGGAGAGGACAGCAAGCCGCAATGCTCGAGCAACTGGCCAGGGATCGCGGTCCGCAGCGTGCGCAGCGGCTGACCGGTCGCGGCATTCCAGAGCCGCACGGTGCCGTCGGGGTAGTAGGCCGCGACCACCTTGCCATCGGGGCTGTAGGCCACAGACTGGAGCGCGTCGGTCCCGCCAGTTACTGACACGGGCGCTGCTCCCCGCAGCGTCGCGAGTTCCGGATCGGCGGCCGCGTCGAGCAGGGCCTGCCTCGTCAGGCTCGAGCGCGGGCTCAGCGCCCAGGCGGCGAGCGCGTCCAGCCTGGACTGCGTGGCGTCGGCGCCGCCGACGGCCAGGCTCCGGCTCGCCAGGTTTCTCGAGTCGACCGCCTTCAGCCGGGTCGCGGCCAGGTGGTTCGCTGTCTTCTCCCCGGTCAGGGCCCGGTTGGCCTGGTAGGTGATGATCGCGAAACCCGCGACGGCGGCCATCAGAACCGCCGTGAGGCCCTGCCACAGCCGGGTCCGGCGCCTGGCCGCCCGCCTCGAGGCGACCAGGAACGCCGCCTCTCGCTGGCTCAGCGCGGTAAAACGATCGTCCGCTGCCATCCGGCTGGCCGCGCCTTCGGCCTCGCCGAGCCTTGAGCCGCTATAGAGATAGGAGGCGTCGCGGGATGCCCGTGTCCACTCCTCCGCCGTGGCGTGCAGCCTGGTGCGAATGATCCGGTCCGCGTGCGTCTGCGCCAGCCAGTCGTCCCTGAGCAGGGGCCAGGCGGTCAGCAGCACCTCGTGACTGATCTCGACCGTGCCAGCGGCCAGCGTGAGCAGCCGCTCGGCGGCGAAGGTCTCAAGCACCCGGCTCACGGCGCGGGCGCTCCGTTCCTTCAGGCCGGCGGTGAGGTCGGCGCTGGCGACTCGCGCAGTGGTATCCGCGCCGTCGGCCGGGGTAGCGGTCAGCCTGATGAACACCCGCCGGGCGGCCGCCTGCTCGTCCGGAGCGAGCCGCTCGTAGGCGCGCTGCGCGCTGGCCGCCACGGCTCCCTCAATGCCGCCGGTCCGCTCATAGTCGGCCAGCGTCAGCACGTCGCCAGTGCGGCTGCGCCAGGCCTGGTCAAGTGCGTGCGACAGCAGCGGCAGCGCTCCGGCGCTTGTCTCAGCGAGCAGCACCCGCACCAGATCATCGGCGACGCTGGCGCGCGCTACGACGGCCGGCTCTCGCGATGGCCAGGCGCAGCTGCCGCTCGGTCATCGAGGTCAGCAGGTAGCGGTGCTGCACCGCGGGCACGAGCGCCGGGTAGTCGCTGAGCCGCGCCTCGAGATCGGCGCGGACCACGAGCACCACGACGGCGGACCCGGAACTAGCGGCCGCGACCAGCGCCTCGACGAATGCCCGCCGCTCCGCCTCGCTGTCGCAGTGGGTGAATAGCCGCTCCACCTGATCGACAATCAGCAGCACGCGGCCTTCACCGGCCATGCCGATGCCGCCGGCTCCGTCCCCAGCTCCGGCGATAGCGGCCTGCCGGGCGGTCAGCGCAAAGCTGGCCGGGTCGGCGGCCAATGCCTGGCGTACTAAGGCGGCCTCCGATCTCGCCACCGGCGCGAGCCGCACCGCGAGCTCGTCGAGCGGCGCGGCTGTCGGCGAGACCAGCACGCACGGCCAGCTAGCAGCCCCGGGCGCCCCGGCCAGCCCCGCGCCCCGCAGTCTCGGCACGACGCCGGCGGCCATCAGCGAGGACTTGCCAGCCCCCGACACCCCGGAGACCACGAGCAGCCCGGTATCGCTCACGCACCGCGACAACGCCTCAAGCACCTCGGCGACGGCGCTCTCCCGCCCGAAGAACAGCGCGGCGTCTCGCTCGCCGAACGCGCGCAGCCCGCGGTAGGGCGAGGCGATGGTGCCCGACATGCCGACCAGCGGCGGCGGCGCCACCCCATCGGTCCAGGTCCCGTTATAGAAATAATTGACCTGGGTACTCTGGTCGCCAATCTGCACGCCCTCGGCGCCACGGGCGTCAATCCGGTGCCCGGGGTCAGCCGAACTCATTGCGCTGCACGTTATTGTCACCGACCTGGACGCCGGATGCCTCCCGTATGTCAACGACATACTTGCCCTGGCTAGCCGGACCTTCCGCCGGGGAACATGGCGCTGGCGTCACGGGCGCCGTAGCGGCGGCCTCGGCCTCCCCGCCGCGCTGCCTCTCATCTTCGCCCCGGCTCTCGCCGCGACGACTTGCCATGAACCCGGCCACTCCCAGCACGAGCGCGGCGAGCTCGCAGAATCCGACAATGACTCCAGCCAGCCCGGCTGCCTTGTCAATCCCGGCCATCGCGACCTCGACGCCTATCGCGATCGCCCCGGCAACGGCGATAGCGACGGCCAGGCCAATCAGCACGTGCCCTTTCATAGCACCATCATCCACCGGGTAGCGGCCAGGTCCGGCCATCTGGGCGCCTGCACCAGGCCCTCAATGCCGCTTACCTCAAGTTGATCGTGGATTTGAGGTGCCGTGTCGGGTGCGGTGTCGGTCGCGGGCTGGCGGGTGGCCTGCGCTGGTGCGCGGGTTGCGGGCGGGGTCGCGGTGGCTGGCGTGGCGGCTGGTGCGCGGGCGCGGCCGCATGGATGCGGGTATCGATGTTCCGGATCGGGTGTCGATTCGCGTATCCATGTTGCCGGGCCTTGAGCACCGCTCCGGCGGGCGCCTCCCCGGTCACGCCCCCGAGCGCTCCATAGAGTCCACTTTGGATGCCGACAACGAGCGAAGTCCGAGAGCCTCTCCAACGAGCTTCGTCGATCCGGCGAACTCGTTCCCCAGCAAGCCTGTGATGACTCGCAGCGGCAGCAAAACCGTGGGCTCGGCCAGTATCGCCGACTCTAGGACCGCGACACTCACGTTGGTGAAGTCCCCGGTTGCAGAGCTTGCCTTGGCGTAGGCGATGTCAAAGTAAGGAAGCTCGTAGAAGTCCTCTACCGGAACATAGGCATAATCTGGCGCAAGGTGAGCGGCATACAACTGGCGTGCGATCTCGGCATAGACGGCTTGGTGCTCATTGGTTCCATGCACATCCGGTATTTGCCGGACCCGGGCAACTCGCTGATCCCAACCTGAGGCGCTGACGACGCGCATGACGGTATTCCGCGATGCTGGGCATAACAGAGTAGATTAGCGGGCGAGTTCGATCACAACGGGCACATTGTCAGTTTCGCCTAGCCTGGGGCGTTCTTGCGCGGCAGTGACAAAGGTTTCGTGGATCTCAAGGCCGCCAGCACGCCTGCCAAGGCGACGCGCCACCACCGCCGTAGTTCCCGATCCCGCGAACGGATCTACGACAACTCCATCTGGCGGCGAGCACGCCTTGACAAAGAACTCAGCAAGACCTTCGGGCATGGCCGCTGTGTGCCCCCCGGCCCCCCGGTATTGGTTGTAGGTCTGAGGCACCGACACGACGTTACCCGGGTCTGCGCCGCCGTTTAGGTAGGTCTTGGCCGGCGCGGGCACTGGCTCGCTGATGACCGCTACCCGGAAGCCGGCCGCCGTGAAGGCGTCGGCCATCGCGTGCAACGGCCGCTGCCAGAAACACATCGGGACGGTCAGGCCGCCCATGGCCCGCTCAAAGGTGTAGTAGCAGGTCGCGAAATAGTCGGCGTTGCGGCCGGCCTCGCGGTGCATGAGGGTAGTTGCGAAGGGATGGTCGACGGACACGATCAGCCGGCCGCCGGGCTTGAGCACGCACCGCACCTCGGCGAGCGCCGGCGCCCAGTCCTCCAGGTAGTGCAGCACCAGGGACGCGGTGACGTCGTCGAACGTGCCGTCGGCGAAGGGAAGCGGGCTGCCCAGGGCGGCCACCCGCAGGTCCGCGTCGTCGCCGAGCCGCCGCCAGGCCTGATCCAGCATCCCGGCACTGGAGTCGAATCCGGTCACGAAGGCGCCCCGGTCGCGCAGCGCCGCGAACAGGGGACCTGAGCCGCAGCCGGCGTCGAGGATCCGCCGGCCCGCCACGTCCCCGGCCAGGGCCAGCATCGCCGGCCGCTCGTCATAGGCATTGATGAGGCTGGCCTCGTTTTCGGCGGAGTACGCCTCGGCGAAGCTGTCATAGTCGTTGACCACGGCCGGGTCTGCGGGCGAAGCAGAAGTCTCGGGAACGGGACGCGTGCGATCAATCCTGGCAGACCCGGCTTGTCCAGCATCGGGATGAGATAATCGGCTGGATGCGGCCATCTGAGACTCGGCGCGCGCTGGCTGCGGCCAGGTCGATCGCCTGGGCGCTTGGCCTGACCGTCGACGACGCGATCGTTCTTCACGATTCGAACAGGCTCGCTGTGCGCCTGCTGCCTTGTGACGTCCTTGCCCGAGTCGCGCCGACAGCGCATCAGGCCGCACAGTTCGAGGTCGAGCTTGCCCAGCGGCTCGCCGAAGCCGATAACCCTGTGGGTGCTCTGGAACCCCGGGTAGAACCGCGCGTCTATGAGCGTGATGGCTTCGTCGTCACGCTGTGGACCTACTACATACCTGTGACACCTCGGGAGGTCTCGCCGGCCGACTATGCGAATGCGCTTGAGCGACTGCATGCCGGCATGCGCAGGCTCGATGTCAGGACGCCGCACTTCACCGATCGCGTGGATGAGGCCCTGCGGCTTGCGGAAAGCAGTTACCTCACTCCGGAGCTCGCCGGAGCGGACCGGGAGCTTCTTATCGGCACCCTACGGAGCCGGAGACAAGCGATCGGCGACCGCGGCGCTGCCGAGCAGGTACTGCACGGCGAGCCGCACCCAGGCAACGTGCTCAGCACGATGACCGGATTGTTGTTCATCGATTTCGAGACGTGCTGCCGCGGGCCCGTCGAGTTCGACCTCGCCCATGTCCCCGAAGCTGTCAGCGAGCGCTACTCGGACGCTGACGAAGACCTGCTCAGTGAGTGCCGGGTCCTTGTTCTTGCCATGGTCGCCGCATGGCGCTGGGACCCGGGCGACCAGTTTCCGGACGGGCAACGAGCGGCTCGTAAACTTCTCAGCGCTCTTCGCGAGGGTCCGCCGTGGCCGACGCTCGACGTCGTGATGCGCCGACCGGATGGTCCGTAGACGCCGAGCACTTGCCCGCCATCTCGAACACCGCGTCCAGTACGCAGCTGGCCGCCTGCCACTCCGCCCGCCGCAGGCAAGCAGCAGTTCGCCTTCTTCCAGATCGCAGCGGGCGGCGAGTCCGCCGACTTCTCGCTCGTCGTATGGGCGACGCTTACGACCGTGGCCGCAGGCTGCGCGTTCGCCGCGAACGGCGTACTCCGCGTTCGCGGATCGGGTTTCCTCAAACGTCTCCGCTGAGTGCCTGCCAGGACTCATCAGCGTGCCCGACGCCAGGGATGCCCGATTCAGGTGGCAGCTTTCGCTGTCCGCGTGGGCTTTGCGGGCCTGGTTTCGTCGTTCGCCGCGCAGGTGATGATCTGCTGGTCAGAGGGCTGGCTAGGCTGGCAGCGTGGATCTTGCAGCGGTCAAGGCGGCGGGCGGGGCTGAACTCCTTGCGTGCGCGCTGGCGGCTGCGCGCAACGTGCTTGGGCTTCTGCGCGACGCTGAGATGCTGGCTGGCTCAGGTTCCACGGCGCGGGCGTATTCCCTGGCGGCGCTCGCCGTCGAAGAGTGCGGCAAGGCTTTTGGCCTGATTGCTCTCGCGGTGCTGCCCAGGACGCTGCGGACGCGGGCACCGGTCGGCCGGATGCTGGAGTGGCATCAGCTCAAGCAGGTCGGCGGGCTGCTGGTCGCGGCGGTGCCGATCGACGGGCCCGGGCTGGCGGCCAAGCTCGCCGTCATGCCCGCGACGCAAGTCACGCATATCCTGACCACCCTGAGCGCGCCCGCGGAGGAAGCGGACCGCCTCAAGCGGCGCGGCCTGTACGTGGATATGGGCCCGGACGGCCGCATCTGCGAGCCCTCGCAGATCACCGAAGACGAGCTCACCAGCCAGCTCGTGCGGGCACGGCAGGCAGCCGTTTCGGCCGCCCTGGTGCTCGGCCCGGTAGCGCAAGCCCGGCTCGCGGAGCCGCCCGCCGAAGTGGTCGAGCTCGCATCGGCGCTGGTCAACACTCTCACCCACGCGGGAAACCTCCGGACACCCGAAGCCGCCGCCGACATCATGCTGAAGGCGGTCAGCAACCTCCGGAAAGCGTGACGATGCAGGAATACCGAGCGCGCACCCACCCGCGCCCCGGGAATCACGCAGCAACCGCGGCACCAGGTCCTGCCGCCCTCGACTGGCCCGTCAATATCCCAAAGATGGCGCTCCCACGCCATCGATGTCCCAAAGATGGGCACGCCGCCCCGGCTGAGCGAGGCAAATCAGCGCGTTAATACTCGGCGGGCACCAACTGCTCGCTCCTGCCTCCGCAGCCGGCCTGTTCTGGAGGACTGGCTATGCCGGGTGGGTGGGGTGGCTAGCAATTAGGGCACAGCGGTCGCAGGCTGGCGGCGTGGTCGGCGGTTGCGGGTGAGCGCGGTAGTGGCGAGGAGTGCTGCGGCGGCGAGGGCGAGGAGTTCGGGGTAGCGGGTGTAGCCGGTGTAGCGGAAGGTGATGTGGTGGGTGCCTGGGGGGACGGTGACGCCGGTGAGGGCGGGGGCGATCATCTCGGTGGGGGCTGGGTGGCCGTCGATGGTGGCTGTCCAGCCGGGGTCGTAGGAGGCGGCGAGCACGACGACGGCTCGCCGGTGCAGGCGGACGGTGGTGGCGGCGGTGCCGTCGGCGAGGTCGGGGTGCTCGGCCAGGACGGTGCCTGGCGGTCCGGTGGCGGGGGTTCCGGCGGGGAGCGTGGGCGGGGCTGGGCGGGCGTCGGCGTAGGCGATGGTGAGGTACTGGTCGCGTCCGGGCAGGGCGGAGTTCAGGTATGGGGCGTTCTGGCTGCCGATGTCGGCGCGGTTTTCGGTGAGGCTGCCGGTAGTGTCGGCGATCCGGATGTAGGAGTTGGCGGGCAGTTCGTAGACCCGCAGCAGGAAGTTGCGGAGGATCAGGACCCCCCCGGCTGGCGGCCGGGTGGGAGCCTGCAGGGCGGCCGGGCGGGTGGGCAGGATGACGTAGCGGATGCCGAAAAGGGCGTAGTCGCCAGGGTTGGCCGCGTCGAAATCGTTCTCAGGCTGGGACATCAGCGAAGCGGTCCGCAGGTCCTGGCCGATCTCGTCTATGTCCAGGCTTTCCAGGTATTCGTACATAGGCGCGAGGCCGATATCAGGGTACTGATCCCAGTTCGCGGGTGACCCGGCGTAGGTGCGGCCGGGGCCGTGGCGCGCGATCGCAGCGGTCATGGCAGCTATGGCGCGGGTTTGCGGCGGGCTGGCCTGGACGTATTGCTGGTCTTGGACACGGGAGGCGTTGGCGGCGTCGTAGGCGGCGAAGTAGTGCCAGGCGGGGTACAGGTAGCCCGCCATCGCCGCCGCGACCAGGGCGACCGTCGCCGCCGGGGCCAGCCGGGCCAGCCGCTGCTGCGTGAGGCGGCGTGCGGCCAGGCTGGTGAGGCGGGTGCCGTGCCGGGTGGTGGCGGCGGCGCCGAGGCCGGCCAGGTAGATGCCGGCGAGCTGGGCGCCCATCAGGAACCGGCGGAAGAACACGTCCGCGTGGCCCGGGATGATGTCGGCCAGGGCGCCGTAGGTGGTACGGCCGAACGACAACGCCAGGCACGCGAAGAACAGCGCGGCCAGCGCCCGCTCAGGGCCGGCCTGCCGCCACCGCGCGGCAGTCGCGGCCAGGCCGGCCGCCACCAGGAGGCTGATCACCGGCAGGTGGCGGTAGTCGAACACGTTGCCGGTGACCAGCCAGCCCAGGGTGATCCGGGCGCCGAATCCGCTCGCCGACGGCCCGGCGGCCAGGGCCTGGTTGATGGCGGCCCACCGGGAGTAGGCCAGCAGCGGCACGATGACCGGGGCGCTGGCCGCCAGCGCCACCGCCGCTAGCACGCCGGCCCGGGCCAGCCTGGCGCCGATGCCCTGGCGGACCAGCAGCGCCATCACCGGGACCGCCCCGAACGCCAGGTACCCGGTCTCGTAGTGGAACGCCGCAGTCACCGCGATCAGGGCGGCGGCCGGGGCGATGAACCTCTTGTCCGTCATCGCCCGCCAGGTCAGCGCCCACGCGAACGGCAGCGCCCACGACGCCCACAGCTGGGTCCACACCCCGAACCCCGCCCACACATAGGCAGTCTGCTCATAGCCGATCCCTGGCAAGCTGTGCAACAAGGGCGCCACCACCGCCGCGCTCGCCGCCGCCCCCCGGCTCAGGCCGAATAGCCGGGCCGAGGCGTAGATGGCGGCGGGCCACAGGCACCACAGCAGGTACAGCGACCACCGGAACGCCGTGTCCGGGCCTACGACGAGCCCGGCGAGGCTGGTCAGGATCGCCGGGGCGCTCTGGTAGTGCAGGAACTGAGGCGAGCCCAGGCCCAGGTACGGGAACCACGACGTCAGCGGGTCGTGCCCGGCCGCGATCCGCGCGGCGGCGAACCGCGTCATCTGCTCGTGCAGGGAACTGTCATTCAGGAACTGAGCGGGCAGCACCGTGGACCGCAACTCCCACAGGCTCCAGGTGACCGCGAGCGTGACCGCAGCCCACGGCCACGCTCGCGCGGCCGTCGCCCTGCCCTCCCGGGTCTTCCACTCGCAGAGCATGCCTGGCCTTCACATCCGCCGGGTCCTGCCGTAATCCCCGCACCTGAATCGCCATGCATGCCGCCCCTCGCGCGCCCTCGCGCGGCAGCCGGCGATCACCGGCCCCGCCGCGCCATTGCGGCGCTGTCCCGTTACGACGCCCCGGCTCCTGATCCGGTTTACACGCCAGCCCGTATCCGCCCGGCTGCTCGCGGTGACGGACACGCGGATCAGATGCCAGCCATTTTGGCGTGCGTTTACAGGAGCGCTGGCACCGAACTGCAGCTTTTTCTGAGCTGGAAGAATTTATGCACGCTTTTGCCCGCATTACCTAGTGGCGCAGTTATGCCATACCGTACTTAACCGCCTGTCCCCCGGTGAAAGACGCCCGGACTCTCTAAAGACTGATGTCATCCGGGAACCCCCCTCGGGCGTCCTTACCTCTACATCGTTAATGCGACAGCCGCTTGGCTGCGGCGCATCGGCCGCAGTCAACCACTGGCAGGAGACGCGTGAAGGCGGGGATCCGGTGACCGGAATACGGGATGCGCGCATCCGGCTTGGCTTCCGCCCCGCCCGGCCGTCGCCGTGTCGGCCGGCATCCACCCACACCGCCGGCGGTTGCCTAGAGAAGCGAACTCAGGAAAAACCCGTCAACCTGGAGGAAAAGAACATAATAAGATTCAGCGACATACCTTCAGAAATCGCGCCATGATTTACGGAGTGATCATATGAAAAGAAGCTCGCTAGCAGTCCTGGCAACCCTGGCCGCCCTGCCGATGGCAGTAATCGCCAGCGCTGCCATAAGCACGGTGGCAAGCACCTCGGCCCCGGCCGCGCACACCTTCGCAACAACTCTCGCCGACGCCGACGGAAACGATACATCAATCGATGTATCAGTCCCTAATGATAACGTCACCGCCAATAGCGCTCTGATCACATGGGAGCCGGTTAACTTCGTCTCCGGCGGCTATGAAGTCACCATCAAGGATTTCTTCGGCGTCGCGGTGGACACACAGACGGTGACCGGCCTTCACTACACGACACATAACCTGAAGCCCTCCAGCTTTTACACAGTCACTGTGAAGACGGTCAACGCCCCTCAGGCAAAGGGAACGAACACAATAGACACGCTAGGCGATCCGGGTCCGGCAAGTTAACGGTGTAACGACCTTGGCTTGTTGTTGTCACCGGCCCCTGCGTCAGCCGGGGCCGTGACCTTCGGGGTTTCCGTTGCGGACAGTGTCGTTGACGGGACGCACTGTCCGCCGGGGAACCGGGCGCTGGCGTCACGGGCCCCGCCCTCGGCTGGCCCGTCAATGTCCCAAAGCTGGCGCTCCCGCGCCATCGATGTCCCAAAGACGGGCCAGCCGCGCACCCACCCCCCACACCCACCCCCCTGGCTCAGCGAGGCAAACCAGCGCGTTCATAGTCGGCGGGCACTAGGTTGTTCTTACCTGATGACCGGTGGGGGTCTTTGTGGCGGATTCTCTGCAGTTGAATGAGCTCGTCACCGCCGTGCTGGAGGTTGCGCGAGAAGAGTGCGTGAGCCTCCGCCACGGCCAGGTCGGCACCCGAGGTCTCGCAGAAGCAGCCCGAGTGGCGGGGCGACGAGCACGGCGAGCACGAGCGAGAACCGTCCGACTTCACGCCAGTCTTCCGGCAGTTGCCATTGCCTGACGCCCAGCTCGAAGCTCTTGAACAGCCGGCCCGCGCGACCGAGGCGGCCGGTGAAGGAAAGCGCTACGACCGAAATGAGCACGGTGGCGGCTATGCACGCGAGGACCCTGTGCTGGGCGACCGCGAGAGCGCCGCAGCCGAGCACGGCCAGCGCGATCGCGATGCGCACGTCGACTCGCAGGGCGGTCTTCAGCAGCCGGGTCGGGCCGCCTTCGCGCGTGCGGACCAGCCGCTCGAAGCTCCGCGCCCACTCGATGCCCTCCCACATCAGCACGACGAGCGGGAGCGCGAAGAGGATCTGAAGCGATGCCCACGCCGAAGGCCCCAGGTCGCGGAGCGAGAAAACGATCACCGATCCCGACGGCGCGAGGTACCGGTAGCCCATCGCCGAGGCAAGGCCTGCGGGCAGCACCCACTGCGTGACGATCACGACGGCCGCGAGCGCCAGGAACGGCCACAGCAGGCACGATCTGCGCTCCGCGAGCCAGTGCAACGGGGGGACGGCCTTGGCGATCTTCACTGGCACCAGGGCTGCCAGCCCGACCGCGACGGGCGCCAGGAAGCCGGCCAGCAAGGCGAACGCGAGCACAATGCCCCAGCCCACCACGGCGCCCCTGGCGTCCCCCGTGAAGAAGAGCGCGGGACGGTAGAAGTCCCGCAGAAGCATGAGCTGGGTCACGATCCGCAGGCTGCGCGCGGTCAGCGCGGCGGTGACCGCTCCGAGGATGAAGATGACGACGCGTTCAAGCGGCCTGCCCCGCGCGGCTTCGACCGCTCGCCGCGCCGCAGCGGCAAGGCACGCGTCTCCGGCCAGGAAACTCAGCGCCGGCACGTAGCCATGACCGGTTCCGTCGGTCAGATCGCCCAGGCCGTACTCGTCGAGCCTGACCGGCAGCAGGGTGATGATCAGGCCGGCACTCATGATCGCGAACCCGATGAAAATGGGCCGCGAACTGAGCTTGTCCTTGCCGTCGAGCCTGAGCCGCAGTGGCTGCGCGTGCGATTTCAGTGATCGCACCGCGGCGACCGGCCCGAGCCGGACGTCAGCCGCCATCAGCGGCCGCCGTCAGCTGATGCGAGCAGGCGGCGCATGAACTGACCGATGACCCAGGAGCCGATGACCGCGCAGCGATCCGGGGCGGAGGACGCAATGGCAAGGCCGAGCAGGGAAGCCTTGCCTGCCGGTGAGATGTAGACCAGCGGCGATCCCGCGCTCGGGCCGCTCACCGGCGTGTCACATTCCGGTGTCCCGCCGGCCACGCTCCCCCTGGTCAGCACGAACGACGCGGACCTGACATACCTGGCCGGGCGGTGCAGGAGCAGCATTCTCAGTGACAGCGTTCCGGCTGGCCGCCTGTCCGCGGGCAGGGGCACGTAGAAGTTGGCCACCTCGCTCGCGGGCAGCGATACGACAATGGCCGCGAGGTCCGCAGCTCGATCCGTCGTGATGACCGCGCCGTCCAGCTGCTTCCACGGAGTATCCACGCGCACGCTGCCCACAGCCAGTCCCCGCGCCGGAGCGACGAAGTAGACGAGGTCAGAGTCCGATTCACCGACCTGAATGAACCGCTTGATGCCAATCGGCAGCTCCTGGAGCACCCCAGGCACGGCACGCGGCTGGGCAACGTCCCCCGCATAAAGGCCGGTCGAGATCAGGCGGCGAGAACGGGGATCGCGAATGGTCACGGTATCGGCCGCGAGAGCCTTGTAAAGATCAATCATCCCGGGCTGAGGCCCCATCCGCTGCATGAACATCAGGAACCTGTCGGAGGTCGCGATTTCCTGTGCTCCGGTAACGTCCCGGGTGAGAACACCGGCGGCGAGCAGCACTGACATGATGAATACCGCTATAATTAACTTGATCCGATTTAGCGACATTTACCCATCTTGCATTGGCTGCCGGGGAATCGGCACGAGTTTACCATGAAAGGGCGGCTCAGGCCGGAACACGGCATACCCTCCAGCAGGCGCAGCCGTTGCCCCCGGGAGCCGCGCCCTGGGTGGCCTGACGAATTCCGCTAGACGAATAAAGGACAGAAGCCCCCCGGCAGCCTCCAGCACCGGCGCGATGTTCCGTGGTCATGAGCGGCGGTACGGTCACGGAATCCTGCGCCTGCCCTGACCTGGGCGTTGTTCCGTGATCACGGTCACGGTCATGATGGCGGAAAAACGCCCGCATCCCCGGCACCCGCCAGCCCCGGCGCGGGCCGCACCCGCACGGAAAGAGCGGGCGAACCCTCCGTGAAACAAGCTCACCGAAACCAGCATCAGCTCACTCAGAAAAGAGCCGCAACCATGTCCCATTGACGGCGCGCCCCCGCGCCGTCAATGTCCCAAAGGCGGGCCTGCCGCCGGGCCGTTACTCATTATCGGCAGGCCGCGCCGCGACGTCGATCGCCGTGACGCACACGTACTCGAGCGCCGCATCGTAGTCGGCAATCAGCACTCGCCGCCCGGCTGCGGCCGAACTCCCGAGGCCGCCGGCGAGTTGCCACCAGACGCCGGTGCACGGCTGTCCTGCAGGGGCGGCCAGCCGCTGGCCGGAAAGCATCGGCGGCAGCGGGCCGCACGAATCGAGCCCGTTACCCGTGATCAGGGTGACCTCGTCATGGTCGGCGGCCAGTTCGGTGACGGCAGCGCTGACGACGTCGGGCACCGCCATCGGGCCGACGCCCCGGAGCTGCCGGACAGGGCCGAAACCGCCTGCGCTACCGGCGTCGAAAACGAGCAGGACGGCAGCGTGCCTGGTCGGCATTTCCGCCGGAGCGGGCAGGTCGTAGAAGGCCGTTGCCTGCTCGGCGACCATCAGCACCGCGCGGCGGGCCGAGCCACCATAGGCGCCGAGCAGCCGCAGCGCGGTGTAAGGAGCAGCGATGCCCTGATCACAGATCGTGAACGCCAGCGGCTCGCCCGGGCAGAGACTAGCCAGATACGTGGCGGTCGCGCGCCCCGGCGCGAGATCGGCGACCGCGAAGGCGAAGATAAGCAGATCGACGGGCTCGGCAGGCCCACCCGAGACAGGCCCGCCCGAGACAGGCCCGCCCGAGGCAAGCACCTCAGGAATTAGCGACTCGGCCATCTCGCCATAGGAGTGACCTGAGCCCTGGAGGTCGACGTTGTCACGCAGCGCCAGTCCGTACTGGCCCAGCAGGTCTGTCAGGTAGCCGCCGAGCTGCCCGTCGCGGGCACCGCGAGACGTTCCGTCGAACGCCCGCCGCCCCCAGCGGGTCAGCCCGAGCCGAGCCACGCCAGTTCCGCCGCTGGCCGGGGCCGGGGCCGGGCCGGCGCTGTACACCGCTCAGTCCTTCGTCGAGTGACGGGCCACGAAGTCCGCGAGATCGCCGATCGTGTTCATGGTCCCCTGGCCGAGCTGCTCCACGTCGATCTGGATCTCCAGGCTGTCCTCGAGCTCGATCAGCAGTTCGAGCGTGGTGGCCGAGCGCAGGCCAAGGTCGCCCCTCAGAACCGTGCTGTCCGCTATCGCTGGTAGCTCGCGGCCTAGCACCCTGGGCAGGATGAGGCGCACGGTATCGAACACGCGCTGTCTGAGCGCCACATCAAGATTCGCGGTCACGGCTTCCTTCCGGTCAGGTCAGGTCAGGTCGGTCCTAGTGTTCGAACACCATGGCCGCGAAGGTCGCGCCCGTGCCGGCGGCGGCGACCAGGTACCGGTCGCCTGGTCCCAGCAATCCGCGGTCCATCGCCGTCGCGTAGTTAATGAGCATGTCCGCGCAGAACGCATGACCGGTGACGGGCACGTTGTCGAGCACTACCCGTTCCACGGGAAAGGCGATCCGCCGGGCCAGCCGCTGCCAGGACACCGCATTGACATTGTGCGGCAGGATGAGACTGATGTCGGCCAGGCACAAGCCTGCCTTGGCCACGGCCGCCAGCATCACCTCGGCCAGCGATAGCGGATACTCCTCCTCGAACCTGGCCGCGAGTTCCGGCTGGTTCTCGAGCCGGCCATCGAACTCGCCCCTGATCCGGCAGGCATAGGAGAGCAGCCGGTCGCTCTCGCCATTCAGGGCGACGAGGCAGGCGGCACCCGCCTCGCCAAAGACGGACATGCCCGGCACGAGCTGCGCGTCGCGGGTGAATGCCTTCTCACCCGCCAGCACGAGCGCCAGCGCGTCGCGGTCGCCGTCCGCGGTGAGCAGCTTGCCGGCGGCATCGATGGCGATCAGCCCGGTCGCGCAGGCGTGGTGGGTGATGGTGAATGCCAGCGCATGACCGAGCCCGAGCCGTTCGCTCACCTCGTGCAGCGGGTTGAGCGGGTAAGGCGCGGCGACTGGCAAGTTCCTGGCATGCACGACATACCTGACGAGGTGCTCGCGGCCCCGGAGCTCCTTCAGCCCGGCCGCCGCCGCGTAGAGCAGGTCGGCTAACGTGCCGTCACGGTCACGGCGGACCTCGGCGAAGCCGAGGAACTTGCAGAACAGCCGTACCTGCATGGCGCTCAGGCCGAGCTCGTCCGCCAGGTCAGCTACGGATTCGCGATGGTCAGGCAGGTACACGGCCACCGCGTCGATGAAGGTCACGCCAGCCCGCCGCCCTCCGTCACCGCCGTTCCGCGCTGTCTGCCCAAACGGTACGTATGGCCGCCGGGGGCGTCAATGATTTCGGGGGTAGGAGGGAGGCGCCTTCGCTGGTAGCGTGATAAACGAATCTACGCACAGCACACACAGCCTGTCGTTGCCGACATATCGGAGGCCGCTAGGTGATCGACTCTATCCGGCAGTTTGTTCTCGACTCTTTAGTGGAGATGGACTGCGATATCGAGGGTATAGACGACAGCTCGCAACTCGGGCCGCGTGGTGCCGACTTGTCCTCGTTGTCTTTAGCCGAACTCGCATTGCGGGTCGAGGACGAGTATGGCCTCAAATTCGGCGAGGAGGAGACGGAAAAGCTCGCCAACCTGACGGTAGGTGACTTCTGCGCCCTGGTGGCCGAGCGCATCCAGGCGCCGACCCTAGTGGACTAAGCCGTGCGGGCAGTGGGCATCCGGGCGGCGCTGGCCGCGGATCCGGACGTCGGCGCCGGCAATGTGCTGATGAAGCTGATCGAGCACGGCGCCGCGCTCGACGGGCCCGGGATCACTTTCGACACCGGCGTTGACGGGCATCCTGCCTGGGAGCCGCTCACGCTCGGCATGCTCCGCGACCGCGTCGCCGCGCGGGCTCACTGGCTTCACCGGCACGGGATCCGCCCGCGTGATCCGGTGGCCGTCTACGTCGCGGCCTCGGCCGACTGCCTGCTCAACTTCATGGCACTGACCTGGCTCGGCGCGATCCCCGCGCTGATGAACGGCAATATGCCCGCCGACGTTGCCGCCGCCTACATCGCCCGGCTGCGCGGCGCGGGCGTCATCGCGGACTCGGCCCATCGGGAGGCGCTGAGCGGCCTCGACCTCGACGTCCCGGTCCTTGGCGACGCCGCCGCGGTCGGATCAGGCGATCCGGCCAGCGCGCCGGCGCACTACCGGCACGTCGCCGAAGATCCGGTCGCGATCACCCATTCGTCGGGAACGACGAGGGTGCCCGCGGCGGTGGTGCACTCGCACGCGAGCCTGTTCGCCGCCACCCGCCTGGTCCATCTGGCGACCCCGAGGACCGAGCACACCGAGCGCACGCTGTGCGTGCTGCCCGCCGCCCATGCCGCCGGGATCATCAGCCATCAGCAGGCGCTGTGCAACCGGCATGAGCTCGCCTACCTGTCGGCTCAGGGCGGAGACGGGATTGGCGGGCCGCTGCACGGCACCGGCACCGCCGTGCTCGGCGCCATCGCGAACTGGCGCCCGACCGGCGTGTACGGCTTCGCGGTGACCTGGGCCGAGCTGGCCCGCTGCGACCTGGCGGCCTGGGACCTGAGCTCGGTCGCCTTGTGGTTCAACACCGGTGACTGCGCGCACGAGACCCACGTTCGCCCGCTTGTCGCGTCCGGCAGTCACCTGGAGATGACGCGCTCGGGCGTGGTGCGCGTGCCTGGCTCGAAATTCATCGACGGCATCGGATCGACGGAGATGGGGCACTCCGCCTTCCAGGCCGTCCACCGGCCAGCAACGGACAGGTACGGCCGCTGCGTCGGCAAGCCGTACGACTTCGCCGAGATAGTGCTCTTGGACCTGGCTACCGGAGCGGAGGTGCCGGCCGGTGACGTCGGCCACGTCGGGCTCAGGTCACCGACCCTGGCGCCTGGTTACTGGAACGACTCGGTGGCGACGTACAAGGACAGGTTCCGCGGCTACTACCTCACCGGCGATCTGATGTACCGCGATGCTGACGGCTATTACTACCACGTCGATCGCGCCATCGACGCGGTCGACCTCGGCGACGGCAACTGGCTCTACACGGCGTTGTCAGAAGAGCGCATCCTGGCGCGGTGCCCGGACGTGCGCGACTGCACGGTCGTGGCCGGCCGGATCGGCGGCAGAATCGTGACCGACGTCCTGCTGCAGCTCGCCGCCGGCGCGGATGCCACCGCTGACGGCACTGGCGCGGACCGCGCCGGCGCGGTCAGGGATTCGCTCGGCCCGGCCGCGGCGGCCACGCTCCGCCGGATCGAGATAGTTCCCGACGAGGACATCACGCTCGGGCCTACCGGCAAGGTGCGCAAATTTTTACTGCGGCAAAAACACTTGCAGGCGGCCTCGTGAGCTTCTCCGGCGCCCAGTCGGCCACCCGCCAGTTAACGGACGCCCCCGTCATCACCGGCATCGGGCTGGTGACGCCGGTGGGCTGCGCGCTGGATTCCGTGCTTGACGCGCTCTGCACCGGGCGGTCGGGGCTGCGCAGGCCGCCGGATGGTCATCCGCTGGCAGGCGTGCTTGACGTTGCCGGCATCGCGCCGGAACTCGATGCCAAGGCGGTGCTGCCGCCGACCGAGGCCAGGATCGTCGACAGATACGTGGTCATGGCCATGGTCGCCGCGGAGAGCGCGATGGCCGACGCGGGGCTGGCAGTCGGGCACGATGTCGATCCCGAACGGATCGCCATCATCGTCTCGGGCGTCGGCGGGCTGGCCACGCTGGAAGCGAACGCGGTTGCCCGCAGCCGCCGCGGCCGGGTCGGCGTCAGCCCGTACATGCTGGCCGGCATGCTCCCGGGGATGGGAGCCGCCTACATCGCGATCAAGTACGGCATCCGCGGCTACAGTTCCTGCGTCGCCACCGCCTGCGCGGCCGGCGCTCAGTCGATCGGCGAGGCGAGCCGGCTGATCAGGGCGGGCGAAGCGGACGTGGTGGTATGCGGATCAAGCGAAGCGCACCTCTTCCCCACCTTCGCCGACGCGTTCGGCAACGCCTGGGCACTGGCTCGCGGATGGGCCGACCCGGTTGCCGCGAGCCGGCCGTTTGATGCGCGGCGCAATGGCTTCGTGCTCAGCGAGGGTGCCGGGATCCTCGTGCTCGAGCGCGCGTCGCACGCCGATGCCAGGGGCGCGGCAGGCTACGCCGAGCTCGCGGGCTGGGGCGCGAGCACCGACGCGCATCACGCCACAACGCCATGCCCCGACGGTTCGGGCGCGGCGAGCTCCATGCGGCGGGCGCTGGCCAGCGCGTCAATCACCGGCTCCGACATCGGGTACCTCAACGCGCACGGGACAGGAACGAAGCTCGGCGACGCCTCGGAGGCAGCGGCGATCCGCTCGGTATTCGGCGACGGCGGCCCGCCGGTCAGCTCGATCAAAGGCCTCACCGGCCACATGCTCGGAGCGTCCGGCGCCGTCGAGGCGGCCGTGACCGCGGCCTCGATGATCCGGGGCATCCTGCCGCCCACCCATAACCTTGATGACCCGGATCCTGCCTGCCCGCTGGACCACATCCGCGATAAACCGCGCTCGGCCGTGATCGACTTCGCGCTGTCGACCTCGTTCGGGTTCGGCGGGCACAACGTCAGCCTGGTACTCGGCCCGCCGGGCACGCGCCGGAAGCGATCGCGCTAACCCGGGATCAGCGGAGCTGGCTGAACTTGATGACCATGCGCTCGGGGCCGCGCAGATTGTAGTTGGGCTTGTAAACCAGGGAATCGGGGTCGAGCACGGGGCCGATCACCCGCGTCGCGATCGCCCGCAGCGCGATCGTCCCTTCCAGCCTCGCGAGCGGCGTTCCCAGGCAGAAGTGCGGTCCGGCGGAGAACGCGAGATGCTCGCCGCCGCGCCGCCTGATGTCGAACACGTCCGGGTCGGTGAAGGCCGCCGGGTCCCGGCCGGCCGCCGAAAGCAAGAGCATGAGAATCACGCCATCCCGCGCGGTCATCCCGCCGGTCGAGACCCGCGAGGTGAGCTGTACCGGCGGGTCGTACCGCAGCGTCTCCTCCACTGCCCGCGCGGCCAGCTCAGGGTCAGCGGCCAGCGCGGCGAGCTGGCCGGGATGGCGCAGCAGTGCCAGCATGGCGTTGCTGATCAGGCTGGCGGTCGTCTCGTGCCCGGCCACCAGCAGGAGGAGCAAGGTCGAGATGATCTCGTCGACGGTGAGCCGCTGGCCTTCGTCTTCGGCCCTGATCAGATTGGTCAGGAGGTCCTCGCCGGGACGGCTCCGCCTGGCGGCGATCATCTCGCTGAAGTACTCGCGGAACTCGGCCGTGGCCCGGTCCGTCTCGGCTGGCTTGCCCTGGTCGCCGAAACCCGGCTGAACCGAGTGCGCCAGGATGGACGACCAGGCGGCGAACGTGGCCTGATCGCCGGGCGGCACGCCAAGCAGCTCGCAGATGATCCGCAGCGGCAGCGGGTAAGCCAGGCCGCTCACCAGCTCGAGCTCGCCGCCGCCTCCGCCGCTGGCTTCCCCGGCGCTGGTCAGCAGTTCGTCGGTGACCTGGCTGATCCGGCCGGAGAGCCCGGCCACGACCCGCGGCGTGAACGCGCGGGAGACCAGGCGGCGCAGCCTGGTGTGATCGGGAGGGTCAAGGGAGAGGAACGACCTCGTGCGGCTCGCCTGGTCCGGCCGGAACCGGGCGAGCAGGGACCGGTTCCGCCTGGCGCTTGCCCGCGGGTCGCGCAGGATGCGCGAGCAGTCAGCGTACTTCCCGTACACCACCAGCCCGCCGCTGAATTCGGTGAATGGCGAGGCTTCGCGCATCCTTGCCAGCAGCGGGTACGGGTCCCGGATCACCGCCGGATCGCCCAGGCTGCTCAGGGCGGGCGGCCCCGGCGCGTTACCGCTCATCGCTAGCTTGCTCACAATCGGCGGAAAACGCCGCCGTCCATCTGAGGGCAGCTGTTCGAATAGAGCATATCCATTGCCAGCACCTCACGGAAAGCCATTATATATTCTGAAAAAAGGTTCGGGCTATATCGTCGCCAGCTAGGAATCATGTCCTCGATAATGAAATAGTCGCCGCGCTCGAGCAGGTTGTCGACTGACCATTTCAGGACGTTGAACGTGTTCTGATGCGCGTCATCGATCACGAGCAGCGGATGCGCCGCGCCGCGCAGCGGCTCGAGGGTCTCGAGGTCGGAGCTGTCGCCCTCATGCAGCGAGATGTTCGACATCTCCTCGGCGGGAATCCGGCAGTTGGCCAGGTTCCAGTCGAGCCCGACGACCTGGCAGTCGAGGCCCATGAGCTTGGTGAGATCGCGGAACCACATGAGCGAGCCGCCCGCGTAGACACCCAGCTCGATGATGGTCCGCGGCCGGAGTTCCCAGAGCAGGTCGTGGTAGGTCGCCTGCGTCGGCGCGTACTTGAGCATGCGCACGCCCCGCCAGTGGCAGCGGCGATTGTCGTTGTACTCGATCTCGCGCGGCGCGTCCGCCCAGCGGTCGAGTGGCCAGGCGCGGAGCTTGTCCTCAAGCTCGGGCGGGTGGTAAGCGGGGTCCTCCCCCAGCCCTCCGAACCTGTTCAGATCGGTGAATTCCTGCTGATAGTCCTCACCCACTGCGACGCTCCTTCGGGCTTACTGTTCTGGGTTGGTACTCGGCGAAGGCTCCTTGCCTCGTCCGTCTTCCTCGGGGGGCTGCTGCTCGGGCAGCCGCTCGGGCAAACGCCGCAGCCGGCGGACCGGCGACGCCAGCACGACCGCCGGCGCGAGCAGCATCCCCGCTACCGCCGCGAAGAGCCCGCCTCGCACGCCCAGGGTGGTGCCGAGCAGCCCGCCGAGCAGCGAGCCGAACGGCCCTGTGCCGAACGCCAGGAAGCGGAAACTGGCGGTGACCCGGCCGATCAGCTCCGGCGGCGCGATCACCTGGCGGACGGTGATGACGTTGGTGTTGCAGAGCTGCAGGCCGACGCCCATGCCGAAGGCAGCGGCCAGCAGCATCGGCACGGCCAGCGCCCGGTTCGCGGAGGCTAGCGGGATAAGCCAGGCTGCCCCGGCGAACAGCGTCAGGCCGCCGATGATCGTCATGCCTATTCCCAGCGTCCGCTGTGCCTTGCCGGCCAGCGCGGCTCCGGCGACGGCCCCTGGGCCGCCCGCGGCGAGCGTCAGGCCAATGAAGCCAGCCCCGAGCCGCAGGACCTTGGCCAGGTAGAAAATATAGAGCGCCGACTCGGCGGCTCCGACTAGGCAGAAGACGCCGATGGCCAGCGCCAGCGGAGCCAGGATGCGGTCGCTCAGGACGAAGCGCATGCCTTCCGACGTCGACGACCAGATGTCCCGCAGGCCCGAACCTTGCCTGGCCGGCAGTGGCGGCTCCGGCTTGCGGATCCGCCAGACCGCGACCCACGAGATGAAGTACGACACGGAATCGGCGACGATCGCGATCGGCGCGGTGAGTAACTGGACGAGGAGTCCGCCGAGACTGGTTCCGGCTATCTGGGCGAGGGAACTCGAGGTCTCCATGACCGAGTTCGCGGTGGTCAGCTCGTGTCGCTGCACCAGCGCCGGGACGTAGCTGTGGTAGGCGGTGTCGAACCAGACGCCGAGCAGCATCGCCGTAAAGGCAATGACGAGCAGGAACGGCATTGTCAGGACGTGAGTCAGGGCCGCGACCGGAATGCTCAGCAGCAGGACGCCGCGGGCAAGATCGGTGCCGATGAGAATCCGGCGGCGCCTGGCCCGGTCCACCCACACGCCGGCCACCAGGTAGAGCAGGAACGGCAGCCGGATCACGGTGCCGAGCACGCCCATCTGCGCGACGCTGGCGTGCAAGGTGACGACCGCGAGCAGCGGAAGCGCTACTGAGGTGACCTGGCTGCCGAGCATGGACACGCTCTGCCCGGCCCACAGCAGGCGAAAGTCCCGGCTGTGCCACACACTGGGCAGGCGACTGGGCAGGCGAGGCTTGCTCCCGCCGTGACCGCCCGTGGTCCTGGAGGTCTCATCCTGCCCGGCGAGGGTCACACCCTCGATTATGCGGCTCTTTCAAGTCAGTTGCCATTGTGCTTTCGTAGCAACTAAGGCCACTCGTGACGGCCGACGCATCGTGTGCTTTCGCGGAGGAAAGGCTGGCAGTGTTAGCTGATCATGCGGGCTCGTCGCCGGAGGACCTGTACCGAGCCGTCCGGCTGATCCGCCGGTTCGAAGAACGCGCGATCGAGCTGGTCCGGGCAGGCAGCGTAGCTAGCGGCATCCATCCGTGCATCGGGCAGGAGGCGGTCGCCGCCGGGATCGGCGCCGTCCTGCGGCCCGACGACATCATGCTGACCAGCCACCGGGGGCACGGCCACAGCCTGGCCAAGGGCAGCGACCCGGGGCGGTTGCTCGCGGAGATCCTCGGCCGCGTCACCGGTGTCGCGCGCGGCCGGGGCGGCTCCTTCCATCCGCTCGATTTCACCGTCGGCATCTACGGGGCGACCGGTACCCTCGGCCACGGCGTGCCGATGGCGGCGGGAGTGGCGTGGGCGCTCGCGCAGGATGGCACTGACCGGGTCGCGATGTGCGTCTTCGGCGACGGTGCGGTGAACCAGGGCGCGCTGCTCGAAGGGCTGAACCTGGCCGCGCTGTGGCAGGTGCCGGCGATCTTCGTGTGCGAGAACAACCTCTATGCCACGACGGTGCCCGTCGGGGACGTGGTCGCCGGGTCAGTCACCGGGCGGGCGGTCGCCTTCGGAATCCCCGCGAGCAGTCACGACGGGATGGATCCGCAGGTGGTGCGGGCGGCGACCGAGCAGGCGGTGGAGCGCGCGCGCTCCGGCGGCGGGCCCAGCTTCCTGGAATTCAGCACGTACCGCTACGAAGGCCATCACACCTTCGAGCTGAACGTGGCCTTGGGGTACCGCAGTGATGAGGAAGTTGCCGCGTGGCGGTCCCGCGATCCGGTGGAGTTGCAGGGCGGGCGCGTGCGGGCGGAGCGGCGGGACGAGCTCGACGCGGAAGTCGAGGCGATCATCGACGCCGCGACCGAGTTCGCGCTCGGCAGTCCCGAGATCGGGTCCGATGAGGGTCTTGACTACCTGTACGCGACCAAGATCCGGCTTCGCCCGGGGACGGTCAATGCCTAGCCTGTCCTACCTGAAAGCGATCAACCGGGCGCTCGGCGATGAGCTGAAGCGCGACCCGGCGGTTTTCGTGCTGGGCGAGGATGTCAGGGAAGGGCTGACGAACGCCACCGTCGGGCTGCACGACAGGTTCGGGCCTGAGCGGGTGATCGAGGCCCCGATCTCGGAGCAGGGGTTCACCGACTTCGCCACCGGCGCCGCGCTCGCCGGCCGCCGTCCGGTGGTGGAGTTCCAGGTGCCGTTCCTGCTGCTCCTGGCGGTCGAGCAGATCGCCAACCAGGCGAACAAGCTCTCCCTGATGAGCGGTGGCCAGGCCAGCGTCCCGGTGACCTACCTGCTGCACGGCGGCGGGCAGGCGCGCTGGCTGGGGTGCCCAGCACGCGGATCAGCCGTACAGCATCTTCGGCCACCTCGGGGTCAAGACCGTGCTGCCGGCGACACCCGCCGATGCCTACGGACTGCTCGACGAGCGCGATCAGGGACGACGATCCGGTCGTGGTGTTCGCGCCGATCGAGGCGCACGGAGTGCGGGAGAGCATTGCGCCGGCCGAACTGGTGCCGGTGCCGCTGGGCGTGGGCCGGGTACACCGCGCCGGGACCGACGTCACCGTGCTGGCAGTCGGGCACCTGGTGCACGATGCGCTGGCCGTCGCCGACGAACTCGATGGCGAGATCTCGGTCGAGGTGTTCGATCCGCGGACGCTCTACCCGTTCGACTGGGACGGCCTGGCGGAGTCGCTGGATAAGACCGGCAGGCTGGTCGTCTTCGACGACTCGAACAAGTTCTGCGGCCTGGCCGCGGAAGTCATCGCCACGTCCGCTGAGGAGATGCGCCTGGTCGCCCCGCCGGCCCGGGTGACCCGCCCGGACAGCGCGATCATCGGAATCTCGGCGGCGGCCGACCGGGCGCTGCTGCCGAGCCGGGAACAGCTTGCCGCGGCGATCAGGCGGACGCACAAGGGCCGCTAGACGTTAGTGGTCGCGTCCGGATCGAAAGCGGCGCTGATCAGCACGGCCTCCAGCTCGTGCAGGCAGGTCGAGACCGCCGAGCGCGGCACGTAGTGATCGTCGGAAAGCACCACCGCGTGGATCGTGGCCGGTGCGCCCCGATAGATCGCCGCCCCGGCGTCGTAGAAGGTGAAGTTGCACGGATCTTCGGCGTCTGCCCGCTCTTCGCACGTCAGCGTGGTCAGCGGCGACGCGGCCTCGAGGTCGCGCGGCCGGACCGAGTCCGTCACCTCGCGCCGGTCCGGCAGCCTGATGTCGTTGCAGACGAAATCCACGTCCAGGTGCTCGCCGCGCTCCGCGCTCACGGCCGCGACGAGCTCCCTGATCGCTGCTGGCTCAAAATACGCGTGTTTGTAGGCGCTCAGCGAGGAGTAATAGGCCCGCCGGACCGCCTCGTCGAACGTGACGCCAGCCACGTCGATCACGACCGGGCAGGTCTGCGAGATCGGGCTGACCGCGTCGGCGAGCCTGGGCCTGAACCTGTTGCTGACGTACAGCCTCGGCACCAGGGGGTTGATACCCGTCGCGCGCGCCATTCCGACGGCGAGCGCGGCGAGCAGAACCGGCGACGTGCCGAATCTGGTGCGAGCGGCGATGGCCTGGATCGCGAGATGAGCGGCTCGCGAGTCGAAGTAGAACCGGCAGTTGTGCGCTTGGGGCAGGTCGGCCGGCTCGGGGAACCTGCGCGCCGGGATCTTCCGCAGCAGCCGCTGCCAGTACTGCGCGGTGATCTCACCATGCCGCCGGCCTGCCGGGCTGGCCTGCCATCGCGCCTCTTCCAGCGGCTGCATCGCGGTCACGGGTGCTGGCGGATCGCCAGTGACCGCCCGTGCCGCTAGATCCCGGCGCAAGGCCAGCACGCCGTAGCTGTCGGCGACGAGGTGGCTGAGCGCCCGGACCTGGTAGACGGGGACACCCCGGTGCCTGACGATGGTGACGCGCACCGGCCAGGTGGTCGCGTAGTCATAGCGCGTGTCGCCCTCCTCCCAGCCGGATTTAATCGCCACCGCGACCTCGAACGGGTCCTCGTCATCGCAGGCATCGACGATGTTCAGCTCAAGCTCGCCCGACGCGGACACGACCTGCCGGGCCGGCGCGTCGTCGGTCACGATCAGCCGGGTGCGCAGCGAGTGGTGCCGGCTGAGCTGGTACGCCATCCGGTCCGCCAGGTCCGCGACGGTCAGGCCGGCGGCCACCTCGGTAATGCTGGTGAGCCAGATAGGCTGCCCGCCCAGCTCGAATGCCCGCCAGATCGCCTGCTGGCCCCAGGTCAGCGGGGCAATGCCCGAGCCTTCCCCGCCGAACGGCACGATCAGGGTACTGGCCACGTCCGTCACCGCCGGCTCCGCGCCATGCTCGCGCCGTCGTTGTCCAGACGGCCGGCGACGTAGCTCACCAGATCGCCTACCGTCAGCCCGATGAGCTTGTTGACCTCCAGGCCAGTCAGGAAGGTCGCCAGGTTGACCTCGCTGCCGTAGGCCGACCGGAGTAACCCGGCAAGCGCGGCCAGTTCAAGGCTGTCCAGCCACAGATCGCCCTCCAGGCGGCACGAGGCGGTCACGGTGCTTGCCCACGCCTCGTCCTCGCTCGTCGCCTGCGCGATCATGGCAATGACCCCGGCGAGCAGATCTTGGCGCATACCCTACGAAAACACAGCGGCCGTCTGTTGAAAAGGCCTGGCGGTTCTGAGTCCTTGTGCTCTGGCGTGGCAGCGGCGATTCTTGTCCGGTGAGCCGGTTCCTGTTCGTCGTGCCGCCATTGGCCGGGCATGCCTACCCTGCCGCCGCGGTGACAGTTGCCCTCCGCGAGCGGGGCCACGAGGTGTCCTGGGTCGGGTCCGAGGCTGGCCTGCGCCCCTTCGTCGGCCCGGACGTCACTGTGCACCCGACCGGCATGCGCCCTTACCGCAGCCAGCTTGACATGGGCGTCGCGGCGGTCAAATCGCTATGGGAAAGCTTCGCCGTGCCTTTCGCCAAGCACATGCTGCCCGCGGTCGACCGTGTGGTTCAGGACTACCAGCCCGATGTCGTGGTGGCTGACGGGCTTGCCCTGGCGGGAGCAATTGCCGCCCAGCGCCATGGCCTGCCGTGGGCGACAATCACGGCAACGCTGGAGTTGTCGCAATCGCTCGGGTCGCTTCCCCAGCTCGACGCCTGGGTCATGCGACAGCGGGCAGCGGTGTGGGCAGCTGCCGGGCTGCCTGGCCAGGAAGTGCGATTCTCGCCGTACCTGGTGATCGACTTCAGCGGCCGGCCGCTGATGACCGGGGTCGCCTTACCCGGTCAGGCAGAACTAGTCGGGCCCGCGCTCGCAGATCGTCCCGGCGCGCCCGACTTTCCCTGGGACTGGCTTGATCCGGCTCGGCGGCACGTTCTCGTCACGGTCGGCACCCTGGCCGGGGACCTAGCGGCGGGTCCGGCGAGCTTCTACTCCCGGGCGGTCGAGGCCCTGCATCCGCTCGGCAGTCAGCTTCAGGCGATCATGGTCACCGCACCCGGCGTGATCGATGACCCGCCCGCGCACATTCTCGTCGCCGAACGAGTCCCGCTGCTCGCGCTTATGCCCCGGCTTGACGCCGTGGTGTGCCACGGCGGCCTGAACACCGTCTACGAGGCACTCGCCTACGGCGTGCCCCTGGTGGTGGCTCCGATCAGGTGGGATCAGCCGTTCAATTCCAGGCGGGTCGCCAGCTTGGGAGCCGGGATCAGGGTCAATTTCGGCCGCGCCAGCCCGGATCAGCTGCGGACGGCCGTCACGGCGGTGCTCGACGATCCCGCGTATCGCGACGCCGCTTCGCGCGTCCGCGACTCGCTCGCTGAAGCAGGGGGCGGCACCGGGCGGCGGACCTGCTCGAGCGGCTGGCTCTGTCCCCCGGTCAGAGCGCGTGAGATGGTCAAGTGGCTGCGCAGTGACACTACTGTCACTTCGTCGTAGCGTAACTAGCGCATCGCGCGTTATAAACCGCAACTGGCGAATCAAGACCGAACCGCACGTTAAACCGCCCTTCTTGACCTTCACGCGCAGTCATCCTAGGCTCCAGAATGATGACGTTATGTGTGCCTTTGCAAGCTAGAGGGGCAAGGAGGTGAATGGATAATGTCAGTTATCATTAAGCCAACCGGGCTGAGCATCAAGCGGGCCGGGCTAGCCATCAAGCCAGCCGGGCTGAGCATCATCATCAAGCCGGCCAAGCTGTAAGTCGTGGCTGTACTTGAATCGTTGAGCCATGCCGGGAGTCGCCGAAGTTGCCTTGCGGCATGGCTTGACAGGCTACTGCCATCATCAACGTCATCTGATCGTCTGAGGCAATAGTGTTACGCAGCGCCAGCTAGCCATGCGCATCGTGTTCATCTGCGCCCCGACAATGGGGCCATGGACGCCGCACTCGGCCGACCATGGCATCGGCGGCAGCGAGGAAGCCGTCATCAACATCGCCGCGAAGCTGGCCGACCTCGGCCATGACGTCGGCGTTTACATGGTGCACGGAGCGAACCGGCGGTTCGGCGACGTGTTCTACGGCACGCTGGACTCGCTGCCCGCCAGCCACATAGACGTGGCGGTCATCTGGCGCAGGCCCAGCCGCATAGGCATGCTCGATCGCCGCGGGCTCCGCCCCGGCCGGGCCTACCTGTGGCTGCACGACAACTTATCGGCCGACATGGTAGCCCTGTGGCGCCATCGCTTCCGCAAAGTCATGGTGCTTTCCCGGTATCACCGCACGTGCTACCCCGCACTCCCCGACGAGGCGGTCTTCGTCACCACCAACGGGATCGACTTAGCGCACTTCCAGCCACCAGATCCGCTGCGCGATCCATTCCAGGTCGTCTACGGCTCAGACTACCCGCGCGGGCTCTGTCACCTGCTGACCAGCTGGGCTGCCATCCGGAAGGCAGTGCCCGCAGCGAAACTGAACGTCTTCTACGGCTGGCAAGTCATCGAGAAGTCTGACCCGCAACGCGCGCAGCTCCTGCACAACGAGTTAGACCCGCTGCTCAGCCAGCCTGGCGTCACGCACCTCGGGCGGCTCAGTCATGCCGCCGTAGCGGACCAGTTCCGCCGCGCTGGCGTCTGGGCTTACCCTTGCTCGGTCCGTGAGACCAATTGCATCACCGCGATGAAGGCCCAGGCCGGGGGCGCGATCCCGGCTGTCATCCCGAACGGCGCGCTGCGGGAGACCGTCCGTTTCGGCTTCCGGACTCAGGGCGATCTCGACAACCCCGGCGGGTCCAGCGGCAACGGCCTCCTTGATGGCCTCCTAAACGAATGGCGGCAGGGCCTCATCGAGCTGCTGCGGAGTCCTGAACGGCAAGCGAGCATCCGGCGCGCCATGATTCCCGCGAGCAGGCAGGCGTTCGACTGGGCGCACATTGCCGCCGACTGGGATCGTGAATTCAGCCAGCCGTGACACCGGCATCAAATCATCGGGACTCCCCTGAAGCGGGGCGTCACTACCTGAAATGATGGATCTTGAGGTCGAGACAGAGGACGAGCCATACCGAGCGTCGGATCTACTGCGATCGACCATGTATCTACTTGATCTCGCTAGAGTCCCCGCCGACCGATTGCTCACTGACGACGCCAACGGATCTTTGAAATCGATACTCGTGCTCGCTTAGAAGTTGCTGTCGACCAGCTATAAACTCTTCAACGTTCCCCTCATGCAAGTCATATAGAAGTCTTCGGGTAAGGCCGTGCGACCCAAGGACCTTGTCGTCTGCATTCGCGAAAGTCCGATCGATCCATGAATACAATAGTCCTTTAGCGGCACCCGGCGGCCTGATCATCCGGTTAGCAGGATTTCCGGCGCGCGAGGAGCCAGGCTCTCTGAAGATATGACCGACCCCGCCGGGGCCTTTTTCAGATATCTCGCGCCATGGTTCTGCAATCAATTCACCATCCGGATGCAGCGGTTTCAGTGACACCATAACTAGGAGCAGCGTACGGGTCCGAGCGCTTCGCATGTCAAAACTCTTAGGGAAAGGCAAGGCCAATGCGTCCATCTCGAAGTTCACGAGCTCCGCCGGAGATTTCCCTTCGGCCGCTATCTCACGAAACTCGGTTACCAACGCACTAACACGTGCGGTATTTGCTCCGCCGAACCAAGTCGAGAACGACGAAGCCCAGAACCACCGACGAAGAAAGTACAGGAGATCTTCAGACGGAGCTGGATTCTTATCAAAGAACGAACTTAGCAGCACAAACTGTATGGAATAAGGCAGAAGGCGACTCGTATTTACCCCGCAATCAGATAGAAAGGCGACAGCATGTCCAAAACTCGCAGACGTGCGCTCAACCCCTTCTCGGAGTTTCTGGAGCAAGTGTTCCCGCCGCTCGCTTGCGAGACGAGTCCAATCTGTTCGATAGATATCCTCATCTATATTCGCGAGAACTCCTCGCAGGATGGTAGTTCTGTCAATGTCACTAAAGCTATCCTCTGCAAGCCGCTCCTCAATGGTATCGATCTCCGATGCCAGATCAAAGCTCTCAGCCTTACGTCCTTGACGGTACATAAGCGCACTGACCATCTGATCAGCCGTCATTGCCTGACCCCTGGAATTAAGTCGCGCAAAAATCTCTACCGCCTCGGATAGCCCTGTCTGGCGAATACGAATGACAGGAACGCGATAAGACTGGAAAGATCGAGCCAGCCGGCGAACTTCGTCCGTATAGCGGTCGATAACCTCCGATTGCCCTTCTAGCGAAGTGCGGAAGTTACCGACAGCGTCAAGGAAACGCAAAGTATCCAAGAGCGAGCTTAGAGGAAATAGCACATTTGGTTGCAAAGCAGCCATTCCGTGCTGGAAGCGTCTCACCTCCATATTCCAGGCCATATTCCAGCGCAGTGCTTCGGGCTGACTATCCGTATCCTTAGAAGCCTGCCGATCGCGAGGTATCAGCGCCGCCGCGAGGGTGGCAAGTCTCTGATGGCCGTCAAGCAAGTAGCCAACCGACCCCTCACCAATATTCGGGAAAACAAGGGGACCAAGACTGTCTAGCGTAGCCACACTTTGATCAGTCTCCCAAATCAGCAGGCTACCGATTGGATATTGATTGTATATCGAATCGAGCAGGTCGGTCATTTGCTCCAAGCGCCAAACGAATGGCCGCTGAAATCGGGGAATACGGAGCTGGCCGCTTGTGAGCTGATCTAGAAGCTCGTAAAGGAATACTACTTCAGGTCGAATTGCAACTGCTGACGGCTGATCTTCAGTGGACGCGCTCACTGATTGCCCTCCAACATGTCGAGCAACTCCATCAGCTCGCCGACACCATCGCGCTTTTCAAGGTGCTTCGGGCTCGTATACCCAGCAAAGTTGGCGATGAAGTCCATGATGAAGTTACCTAGCCCAAGATCTAATGACGGCGCCTGCCCATAAAGCGCGCCGATTTGAGCGAGACTTAGCTCCGGATCAGTAAGGCCGGATTTCATGGGATAATGATCATGGGCCGCTCGCTCCAATCCCATGATATATTCTACTGCATCACGAGCATCGGGTCGCTTCGATGCGTATTCATGTAGAGATTCACTAGGGATATAGTTCTCTATAGCCCGCTTACGAAGTACGTGCGCCATAGCTCCCTCTGCGGCGGCCACTTTGACCACCTGACGAGCCGGAACTGGCATATGGCCTGGATATTTGGCATCGCTGTCCGAGATAGCCACAAGTCGCAGAGGAAGTCCATCTGACGGTCGTGCGGAGCGGTAGCGCTCGCCGAGCCTGCTGAGCTCACTCGGAATTTGATCGATCCCTCCAGCATGTAGAAAATTAAATGGCGGGTTCGCTCCCGTCAGTTTGCGAGCCAGACGTGGACGCATCTTAGAAGCTATGTATCTCAGCCACGAGGCATCTGATTCTATATTTTCGACAATAATGGTCGTCGGCAGAGCATAGAAGGCGGCTATTTTGACTGGATCGCAATTACCGCAATCTGCATGCCTAGCAATAAGCTGTGGTGAGTTCGCAGCTTCCTTATATGCTTGGCTAAGGTAAGAGCCGTACAACTGCCAGACATGCAGTGGAAGAAGCTCTTTGAGCCGAGTTGGATCAGGCAAAGCAAGCAGATGCCAGCGTTGGATGACTATCGTGTACATAAGCCGGTGAAAATGAGCCTCTGCGGCGGGCCCGAAGATGGGACAGTTTTCAGCGAGACTAAGAATCACCAGATTCCTCCATGTTGCGCATGGCGCTAACTTTGGCGCCTATTATAGCCCGCGCTTCATCGATATCGCTTTCAAAAACTCCAGCTGGCCAATCTTCGATTCCACCCGAGTTGTCAATCGGAACGGGAGACAAGGCCTGATCTTCATCGAGATAATAGAGTCCAATGGACGTATTTTTTATTCCGCCCTCGGCAATGCGACGGCGGAGCCTGAGGATGAAGTTCTCGGAATGAGTTTCGACTACGATTTGAGATTTAGCTGAACTGGCTATAACAAGATCGGCCATTGCTCCGTGTGCGGATGGGTGAAGATGAGCTTCTGGCTCCTCCAGGACGATAAATGAGCCGTTCCTTTTGCGATCTGCTAGTCCAATTAGCAGTGCGGCCACAGGTAGGGACGATTGGAGCCCCCGCCCGCTATCGGCGAGATTGACTGCTGAGTTTTGTGGACGATTCTCGGTCAACTGAAAGGCGAAGCCGGCTAGATCCACGGTAAGACTCGCGCCATCAAACGTGTCATGCACCCAAGTGTCGACCTGGTTTAGCAAATCCCGACGGCTTGCGAGAATGAACGGAACCTCTGCTACTGACCAGGAGTCGGGAGGTCGATTTGGATAGGTGAGTTCTATCTTTGGGCGCATACTTGGGATGTGCACGACTTGTGGCAGGAGTTGTTGTGCGGCGTCGACAATTTGGCTGAAGCGCTCTTGCTGCTCCTTCGGCAACGCGTCCATGATCAAATCGTAAACCGGGCTATCAACGTCACGCACGAGCGTGGATTTAATGGGCGCGAATTGATCTATCTGCACTCGGGCTGGTTGCACGCTGTCCTGATTAGGGTGCGACGTGACATGCTGTAGATCGAGATGAATCCGGTTGGAATTACTCCACTCTAGACCGATGGAAACACGCGGATGCGGCTGGTCGATGCTCCCCAGATCAGCGAATGACGAGCCAAAACGAATACCTTCATGCGAAAGTGCGTACATGGAATCACGATTGGCGATACTTGCTATAGCGAATACTGGTAGCCGCGCCAAAGTGGTCTTGCCGCTATTATTTTTCCCGAACAGGACTGTTATCGGCCGGAGTGCTAGGCGCGTTGAATTCCGAAATGCCTTATAGCCCCTGCACTCCACGGCTCGCAGGAGCATGGCGCCCTCCGTCAGACACGCGGGATCGATCGAACTATGGTCGAGTGGTTTGACAACATTACATCCTGAGACGCTGTCGCGTGCAGGAGGTGTGGCGCCTGGCATCACTTGTCGTGCCTGACCTTCTCGGTCGGTCTGTGGTGCGTGCTGAGGACGAGTTGAGGCGACATGGCTGACTTGAGCGTCGGATCCAACGTGACGGCTGATCTGATGTTTCGGCAACGTAGGCGAGATCGCAGACATGGCCGCGCCGCTGGCAACACCCAGTCGCCCCGTCGACGTCCCGCACTGCATCTGGCCACTGGCCCTTGAACATGCTGCCGCGTATTCAATTGTTTCAATTTGCACTGGGCCGGCCTGGAGGAAATTCGCTGTCCAAGGACCGGAGGACTCGGCCTCCGCTACGTCGGCCGGCAATGTGTGGGCGATCACGTCCAGGCCCTGGCCGCCGGTTCGCCGCCAGCACGCGCTTTGATGAAGATGACTAACACGACCAGAACAACCGGGAGACAGGTAACCAAAGTGGACGGCACCACATGGAAGAACGCCCAGCTGGTCGCACTCGACCTTGAGGGCACCGGCGCCCAGGACCGCGACAACGAGGCGATCCTTGAGATCGCAGTGGTCCCCATCACCGGCGGCCGCCCGTCTCTCGCCAACTCCTACACCCTCGTCAGCCCCGGACGGCCCACCGGAACCGCCCTTCTCCTTACCGCCCTCATCGACGACCTGCCCGCCGCGACCACGCTGGCCTGCAGCCAACTCCTCCGCATCGCCGGACTGCCACTCACCCTCGAGCGGCCCGATCACGGTGCACTACAGCAGACCTCGCTGCTCGACAACACCATGGTCACTAGTTCATGCGTGGCGCATGATTCGCGATAGACTGAGGGCATGAGCGAGCCTACGGAGGCGGGCATTGTCCAGGTCCGCGACGTCGATCCGGCGACCCTCGCGGTCCTGCGCGGCCGGGCCCGATCACTCGGTCAGTCGCTGTCGGGTTACCTGCGCGACCTGATGGACGCCGACGCCGCCGCCGAGACCAACGCCGAGGTCATCGCCCGGATAGCTCGTGACCGCGAGCCGGTGAACCTGACCATGGACGACATTCTCGCGGCGCGCAACGAGGGGCGGCGTTGAATCTCACCTACGTGGTCGACTGCTCCCTCGTGATCGACCTGCTGTCCGCGCGCGAAGGGGATGACCTGCTGCGGCAGCGACTGTCCGCGCCGCGGACGCTGCACGCCCCGCACCATCTCGACGTGGAGGTCGCGTCCACTGTCCGAGGACTGGCGGCCGGAAGGAAGATCACCGATTACCGCGGGGCTCAGATGCTCGCCGACTACTCTCGCCTCCGGATCACCCGCCATCCGGTCTGGCCATACCATCCCCGGATGTGGGAGCTGCGGCACAACCTGGGAGCATACGACGCCGCCTACATCGCGCTAGCCGAGGCGCTCGGCTGTGAATTGCTCACCGGTGACGTCAAGCTGAAGAACGCCGGCGGCATCACGCGGCTGTGATCATCTCCCGTTAGCAATCCAGGGTGCCTGGTCGCCGCCGGCGCCGTCGACCAACTCGCCGATGGTGGGCTGGGCGACACTGGAAGCCGCGATCAGCAGCTCCTGCACGACGACGGCGTGGTCCTACCCACGGCAGCTCAAGACGCAGCTCAGCCGCCACGTCTTCGACCATGGCACATGGTCTCGCTAAACAGCAAATAGGCTTCTATCTGCGCAGTACAACGACACAGACTTGCTGTTTAGGTTGCCCTGAGCGCAATCTGCAAGCCGCATGGCAGAAACGGCCGCACTACACCTGGCCTCTCGTCAGTGTGGACGCCGGGAAACGTCCTCATGTCGACCGACGTGCTCGGGACGGCGGTTCGGGTTAACGATCCGGTCGTTACCGCCTCCCGGAACTCGAAGCCGACTGGCGCTCACTCTCCTTTCCTCCGGGCTGGCTCGCGCGAGCCCCGCGTGAGTCCGGGTGTGATCCGGATATCCGATCTGCCCGCTCGGGCGTCTCACACAGGGAAGGCGCAACGGCAGTTGCGCCGCGACCCTGAGTCCGGGAGGACACACATGCTGAACAGTAATGCGGGCTGGCGCATCCTGGTCCGCAGTGCCGCCGCATTCTTCGCGGCGGCGCTCGCTCTGGCCGGAGCGCTGCCGACAGTGTCGGCGGCATCGGCGGCCAGGCCGTCCTGGCTCATCGTCAAGCGGGTGCACAGCGGCGACAACGGCGAGTTCGCGGCAGTGACCGCCGCCGGGAAGAGCGTCATCTGGGCCTTCGACGCTGGCAACACGCCGGCCGCCTGGCGGCGCACCGGGCCGACCTGGAAGAAGTTCGCCGTCCCAGGACCGGTCGACTCGGCGTCGGCCACGTCGGCCGGCAACGTGTGGGCGATGACGCAATCGGGGCAGGTGCTGCACTGGAACGGCACGGGCTGGGTGATCAACCATGTATTCCCCGGCGGCCGCCAGCTCCAGGCACTAGGGACCCGCGACGTCTGGGTATTCGGCGCGGCCTGGGAGCACTACAACGGCCGGACCTGGTCACGCGTAACCTCAGGGCGCGGCCAGCTGAATGTCAGCGCCTTGTCAGACAACGACATCTGGGCAGTCGGCCCGAGCACCGTCGCGCATTGGAACGGCCATGTACTCGCCCGGGCGTCGGTGAAGAACCTGCTCCCCTCGAAAGCCGAGCTCGACGACCCGAGGCTGGTCGGGATCTTCGCGCAATCCAAGCACAGCATCTGGGCCATCGGGAATGGAGACACCCAGGACGCCGGCGGCCCGCTGTTCATCCTTCACGGCAACGGCCACGGGTGGCACCGCGCCATCGTAGGAGGCCTCGGCAGCTACGGCGGCGCCGTAGTCGCAGTTGACGGCCACGGCGGACTCTGGATTCCCCTGAACGGTGCCTCAGGCCAGCCGACCACCATGGCGCACTTCTCTCACGGGAAGCTGACGACGGCCAGCCTGCCCGTCGCCGGCCGGCAGATCGCCATCGAGTCGGTCGCCCTGATTCCCGGAACCACCGAGGCGATCGCCGGCGGATTCACCCACAGCACCGTCTTCACCAACATCGTGAGCACTGTCCTGCAATACAGCCCCTGACCCGAGCCAATCCACCCGCAGCGGCAGGAGCGCCAGCGGAAGTCACTCGTCCCCGGACGTTTCACCTTTCGGTCCCGGCTTGGCGAGGAGCTTCTGCTGCACCCTGCTGAGCGCCGTGCGGTCGGTCGCGGTCAGGCGATCGGTGAACAGCGACGCGACAAGCCGCAGGTGCGAATCGATGGCAGCGAGCAGGGCGGCCTGCCCGGCGTCGGTCACCGCGATCTCCATGCCGCGCCGGTCGTCACCGGCTGTGCTGCGGGTGATGACTCCCGCCTTCTCCATCCGGACGAGCAGCCGGCTGACGCCGCTTTCGCTGAGCAGCATCCGATCCCGCAGTACCTTCTGACGCGCCCGCATTCCAGGCAGGTCGGCAAGGTGCACGAGCACGTCGAACCACTCCAGCGGCAACTGGTGCTCAGCCAGCATCTCGTCAGCAAGCTGCTCGACGATCTGCCGGTGCACGGCGAGGAAGGACTGCCACAGGCGGGTCTGCTGATTCAGCCGGGCTAGCGCCTCTGCGAGCTCGCAGCCTGCTTCGGCCGGGCGCTCGCGGCCCGCTCGCGGAGGCTGGCGGGCCAGCCTGCCGGGTCCCTTCGACGTCACTGGGCGCACTCACCTTGGCGTTTCCCGGCCAGACCAGGCGGGGGTTTTACTTGAGCGGGCAAGCGGCGGCCCGCAGGTTCACGATACTGCTACCGACGACGCCACCCCGGCCTGTCCGGCGAAGCTACACCGCGCACGCAGCTCAACATTACTTGCTTGCGCATGCAAATTTGCTTACGCTGACCTTGTCGTAGAGCGCAGCAGCCCATATCACCGGAAAGGCGAACGCAAATGACCTCATCCACGCCCGGGCCACGCACCCCCGCGCGCCGACCGCAGCTGACACGCCGGAACCTCATCGCGTCAACAGGACTGGCAGCGGCCGCCGTGTCCGCGGCGCCGCTGCTCGGATCGAGTACCGCCCGAGCCGCCGTCTCCCCCGACTGCCCCCCAGGAACCACCGCGCCGGTCCCGCCGCCGGCCAAAGGCCCGGCCATCCCCGCGTCCGGGTACCTGGTCGAAGAGATCGCGGACCGCGTGTACTGGCTGACCGACGGCCTCTACCAGATGATCTTCGTGGCGACCGAGGAGGGCGTTGTCGCGGTGGACGCCCCTCCGACTCTCGGGAACAACATCCTGAGGGCCATCGCGACCGTCACCAATTCACCAGTCACCCATGCGATCTACAGCCACCACCATGCGGACCATACCGGCGCGATGATCCTCTACCAGGGAGCCCGCTTCTACGCACACAGAGACGTCGATGGCCTGCTCCGGCAGACGAATGACCCGAACCGCCCGCTCCCCGATGTCACGTTCGACCGCCACCTGACCGTCCGGGCCGGCGACGACCTCCTGGACTTGGCCTACCACGGCCCCAATCACTCGCCGGGCAACATCTTCATCAACCTGCCCGCGCAACGGGTCCTCATGCTCGTCGATGTCGTCTTCCCTGGCTGGGTGCCCTTCGCCTACCTGGCCGAATCGCAGAACATCCCTGGCTGGCTCGAAGCCCCGGCGCAGGCGCTCCGCTATCCGTTCGACACCTACATCGGGGGCCACCTGACTCGCCTCGGTACCCGCGACGACGTGGTCATCCAGCAGGAATACGTGGCAGAACTCAAGACGCAGGCCGCCAGCGCGATCGCCACCTTCAATCCGGCCAGCGTCTTCCAGTCCGTCGATCCGGCTAACCCGTGGGCCATCTTCCGCGGATACCTGGACGGCGTCGCCGCCCAGGCCGCCAGCGCGGTCATCCCCCACTGGATCGACCGGCTCGGCGGCGCCGACGTCTACACCCTGCCCAATGCCTACCAGCTCGTTGAGTCACTAAGGATCGACTACGGCCAGCTGGGCCCGTTCGGCATCCACCCCTAGCCACTCCCGCGATGGGCTTCCACGCGGCGCTCAAGTTGCAACGCCGGCATTCTTGCCACGGGAGCGCTCGTAAACCCACGATCACGATCAGGGGAAAGCATTTCGGGACGGAGCCCCGACATCATCCGAGATGTCATCCAGCCGGTTTCTTCAAGTGCGGTTCCTACACCGGCTACGACTACGGAAAATCGCTGTACTTGGTCGATAAGACCGGCAAGCATCCGTTCAGCGCAGGACGATACCGACCCAAGATCGGCGAACTCGATGCCGTGTCCTTCATCGTGACCAAGTACTCGGAGTCCAAGATCGTCCTGCACTTCGGCAGCTACTACCGCCTGGTCGGCATGCCGCACTTCCACTGGCGACTCTCAGCCCGCGACCACGTCACCGTGAGCGTCAAGGGTAGTTCCCGCCACGTGACCGTTAAATACTGAAGCCCTGCCGTCACCCCCGCCAGCCGGCGAGCCCATGGCATCCGGATGCACTGGCGAGGGTGACACCAACTGGCGTGAAGGTAGCGCGCGACTACTTCACCTCAGTCAAGGAACTCACCGCGACGACCGGCGTGAGCCGACAGACTCACCGTGGGCTGGACCTCAGCGGTCTACCTAGGTAGAGTTCAGTGTCATGGCTGATCGTCCGAGGTTCTCCGTCCAGACGCTGTCCGTGCTGGCCGCGCTGGAAAGTGACCCTGCCGCGTGGCTGCACGGGTACCTGCTCGCCAGGCAGACCGGTCTGGCGTCAGGCACGTTGTACCCGATCCTGATCCGGCTGGCCGAGCGGCACCTGATCGAGGCGCGGTGGGAGGACGGGCAGCCGGCCGGACGCCCACGCCGGCACCTGTACCGGCTGACCGCAGGCGGTCTGGTCGCCGCCCGCGCGGCGCTGGCGCAGGCGCAGGCGGCACCCGAGCGGCGACCCGCAGCCGGACGGCGGCTGGCAACGGAGGGCGGCACGTGATGGACGGGCTGACGAGGATGCTGGCCAGGCTGCTCCGGTGTCTGGCCGGTTTGCTGGGCGAGCACCGGCGCGACTGGGTGCACGCACTCCTGGCCGAGACCGGCGAACAGGCCACCCCCTCGGCGCGGCTGGCCTGGCTGGGCGGCGGGCTGCGGCTGGTGGCACGGGAGGTGCTCTTGAACCGGATCATCCAGGCACTGGCCTTCGCGGCCGGGGCGGCGGGGCTGGTATGGATCGCCTGGCCGGGGGCTCCGGCGAACTCCGCCACCCCGGTCAACCGGATGTACGTGGCGGGCACCCTGGTCCTGCTGGCGGGGCTGCCGCTGCTGGTACGGCGTTACTCCGGGCCGGTACGCCCGGGCTGGGCGCCTCGCGCGGTCAGGGCGGGCGGGTACGCGGTGGTGCTCGCGCTGATCGCCGCCACCGCCGTCCAGCAGCGCACCGGCAGCCAGCTCGGCCGGTACTTCCCCGTCATCCTGCCCATCTGGGCGATCGACGTCGGGTTCCTGCTCATCCTCGCCGGCTACGTGTCCGGACTGCTCATCCTGACCTCCCGCCGCGTCCGGTTCACCCGCCGGGTCCTGCCTCTTGCGCTGGGCATCGGAGCACTGACCGCCGGGCTGCTCTACCCGCTGGCACCCTTCGGCATCAACGACACCGCCGAGACAGCGCTCCACTCCCTGCACGGCGGACCTGTCGTCGTCGCGGACTACCTGGTGATCGCCTGCTTCGCCCTGGCCGCGCTGGCCGTCCCCCCGGCCGTGCACGCCGCGGCCACCCGCCTGGCCGACCGCGACACCCGGCCCGCCATCCTCAGCCCGGCCCGGCAGGCCCTGCTGGCCACCGCTGGCGCCATGGCCACCGCGGCCATCCTGGTGGCGCTGTTCACCACCCTGACGATCGCGCTGTCGCCGCATTCCGTCACCGGGTCCCGCCAAGCCGCCGGCAACGGCATCTGCCCCACCTGCCAGCCGAGCACCATCGTCATCCCGGCCAGGCTGCGCCACGAGTACTCCTTCGAGGACAGCGTCAACGGGGCCGGCGACGGGACCATCGCGCTGCTGGTCGTGCCGCTCATCGGCGCCGCCCTGGGCGCCCTGCGCGGTCACCTCCGCTACCCACCGACAGCCAACCGACCTGAGAACCTCCCAGAAGGAGCGTGACGGACACATTCCCCGGTCCGGTAATGACTACCGGATCAGCTCGTGCCGGGTAAACACCGACTTTGAACAAAGCGCGTCCGCGACTGCGCCTCCCACCGCGCGAGCACCTCGGCGCGGGACGGAACAAGGGAGGTCGCGGGGTCCGATGCCTGCCGGTATGGCCACGTGATCCCGGTCGCTATGGGTGGTGCCTAGATAGAAATGCAGGCCGCCACCGGCCAGCCGTGCCTGGCGGAGGCGAGTGCCTGGTCGAGCAGACACTCGGATAGGTGATCAGCGGGATACCTTTATTTCAGCATGAAAGAGGTTACTGACGACTGGTGTGCTCGCTCATCGCCTTCAGGATGCCGGTCCGGTTGCTGACGCCGAGCTTGGCAAAGATGTGCGACAGGTGGGTTTCCACGGTTCGTACGCTGAGGAAGAGCGTTTTGGCGATCTGCTGGTTGGTGAAGCCCTCGCCGACCAGTTCGACCACGACCAGCTCTCGCCGGGTGAGGCCGTGCGCCCCTGTGCCTCGGCCTGGCCCGGGTAGCCGGATGGCGGGCTTGCGCTGCTCGCGGGCCGTGGCGGCGGACAGCGAGCGCGCGCCGCATTCGGTGAACGTCCGTGCGGCCGCGGCGAGTTCTTCGCGGGCCTGGCTGGGGTCGCCCGCCGCTGCCCAGGCCCAGCCTGCGCAGAGCCTGGCCCGGCCGGCGTCGATAAGCTGGCCGGTGCCGTCAAAGAGCTGCGCGGCCTGTGCCGCTGCCGTGGCGGCGGCACGAGGGTCGCTGTCGAGCAGTGCGCGGGCACGGGCGAGGCGCGCGGTCGCTTCCTGCCCGGGGTAGGCGACCTTGGCGGCGCGGTCGGCCCATCGGCTGGCTTCGGCGGGGTTGCCGCTGTCGGCCTCGAGCCCGGCCATCACCTCGCAGGCCGACAGCAGAGTGCGGCGGTCGAGCATGAACCCGCCGCACGCCCGCGCCATGGCTTCGCGGCCGGCGTCGCGGTGGCCCGCGTTGATCAGCGCGACAGCTAGCGTGTACTGGGCATGCGCGCCTGACCATTCCCCGTTGCCGCTGGCAGTGAGCACGGCCTCGTCGCCCAGGCGCACCGCCCTCAGATCCTCGCCGGACCAGCTTGCCGTCAGGCACTGCTGGGCGAGCGCAAAGACAAGCTGATGGCCGGACCGGAGCAGCCGGGCCACCTCAGCCGCTTCCTCGGCGGCCGCTGACGCCTCCTGCAGGCGGCCGGTCATCGTCTGCGCCTGAGCCTGGCCGGCCAGCAGGTTACTGATGATGTAGCCCTGCCCGGTCGAGCGGGCGAGGGCGATCGCGCGGTCGAAATGAGCCAGCGCGTCGCCGTACCGGCCCATCATCGTCTCGGTCCAGCAGAGCCAGGCGATGGCGTCGAGCCAGTCGGCCAGCTCATCGTCGGACGCACCGGACATGAGCTGGCTGGCGGCCTCGATGAAACGGGCCGCGTCGGCGATGCGGTCCTGCGCGAAGGCGGGCAGCGGCCGCAGCGCCGCGACCGCGACCGCGACGCCGGACTTGAGCACACCGTCGCGTTCCGGAATGAGGTCAAGCACCGCCTGGGCCGCGCGGATATCTCCCCGCATCAGGCTCTCGGCTACCAGCCGGGTCCGCAGTGGCACGGCCGCCGCCGACTGCGGGTCGGGGAGCCGGCGCAGCTCACTGAGCAAGATCGCGCGAGCCTCCTGCGGGCGGTCAAGCTGACGCTCCATCAGCGCGCAGAACCGTGCCGCCAGCGCCCGCCTAGCGTAATCACCTGACGGCAGGCGCCGCAGCACCTCCCGGGCCGCGTCCCGGCCCTCGGTGAGCTGGCCGCTCACCGCCCGCAGCCTGGCGACCTCAAGAAGCAGCTCGAGCTGATGGCCGGGCCCCCGGCCCCGGCGGGCATGATCGCCAGCGCCGCCTCCAGCCAGTGCGCCGCGGCGGCCGGAGCCTGCGCCGCCACGTCACGGGCCGCCTCCACCAGCGTGGCGATGCCCGCCCGGTCACCGAACTGCGCCGACCTCTCGACATGATGCGCCCGCGCAGCCGCAGGCGCGCCAACCCCGGCCAGGTGCGCGGCGATCCGCGCGTGCGCGCCCAGCCGCCACCCAGGCGCGGCGCAGTCGTAGGCCGCGCGGCGCACCAGCGGATGCCTGAACCGCAGCCGCCCGGCCGACGCCGGCCTGACGATGTCACGCGCGGCCATCTCGTTCAGCGCCGCGAGCGCCGCGCCCTCGCTCACCTCGGCCGCGATCGCGGCCAGCGCCGGCTCGAACTCATCCGCCGCCACCGCAGCGGCCTGCGCTACTCGCTGGGAAGTCGGGGACAGTCCCTCCAGCTCGAGCCGCAGCGCCGTCCGCACCGCCGGCGGCAGCTCACTGTCATCAGAACTGCCCGCCGAAAGCTGCGCCGACAAGCCCATGCGGGCAAGAGCTTCCAGATAGAAAGGATTGCCCCCGCTAGCCTCGTGCAGCACCTGGCAGCGCGTCCGGCTCACTGCCTGCCCGAGCAGTTCCTCGGTTTCGGCGGTCGCGGTGAACTCACGCGAAGGGCCGTGCCGTCTGTACGCGCAAGCTTCGTCACGGCCATCGCGGCCATCGGCTCCCACCAAAGCACAGCCACCATCCACGCCCATCGAGGTGGCGCTACGTCATCCTTCTAGACGTAACGGCTGACATCCTTAAGATGCATCGCCGCCTGAAAACGTTTAAAAGCTGAGCTTGATTGACTAGACGCAAAGTAGCGGCAGCCGTTGTGCTCAGGGCTTGCGGAGGGTCCGGTCTTGGCTGGACTGGACGATATGACCGAGACGCAACCGCTGGCAGAGGGGGTGCCCGTTTTCGCAAGCGCGGTCAAAAGAGGAACAATTAATGGCTCGGTGTGCTCCTTTGGGGTAAATCACAGATGACGAAGCGTAATTACGGCGCTGAGGTGCTCCCCACCGAATCGGCGATTTGCGCAGCGCTACGGCGGCCCAACGCAAGATCTCGTCCCAAGTCAGCGGATCATGCCGCAAGTTCCTCATTGGTCCGCGAACGAATACGGTGGCCACGGCCCGGTGATGACCGCGCGCAGTGCCGAGTGCGCGGCGGTGACCGACGCCACTGTCTCGGAGAACTGGGAGGCATGCTTGGTATCTACCAGGTAGGCGTTGTTGAGCACTATCCACCCGGAGTCGTCGGTCAGGCTCGGCAGCGGCGAGGGGCAGCGGCGGGTGGCGACTGCGATGCCCCTGAGCGTCTGGCCGAGCTCTTCGGCGCAGGCCTCTAGCGTCGTCCAGCGCGGCACCTCGTAACGTACCTGGCCGGGTCCCCTCGCCGCGTCGGCGCTGGCCAGGTCAGCGCTGGCCACGGCGGGCCAAACGTGGTCGTCAGCACCCTTCCAGGGCCTGAGATATACCTTCACGTCCCACTCTTGCGTGCCCCTAAACGACTCCAGCATGATCGTGAACTCCGCGTGTCGCCGGGCCAGCAACGCCGCGATGGTCTCGTCGTTGGCATAGACGGTGGCTAGCCGCAGTGGCAGCACGGGACCATTCCCGGCCACCCGCGAGATCACCCGGTGATGCGCGAGCCCCGCCGCCTCGATCGCGCTGAGGTCGGCGAGGATGCTGGGGAGCGTCTTTTCGCCAGACGAGGTATCTCTGACCGAGCCGACCACTGCAGACAGGCCGCCATCGGTCACCAGCCGGACCGGTTCCCCGGCGACGCCGGTGAGGCCTGACAACCTGGCCGGATCAATGTCGCTGGTGACGGCGTAAACCCAGACCACCTCACTCTCTTCCGGGATCACGGGAACGGCCGCAGCGGTCGGCGGGCGGGCAGCGGCTATCACGTCGCCCGCGTCGGTAACCGATGCGGACCGGATGCGCTGGAACCTGGCGGCGTCGGCACGGGCCTTCCCTGCCTGCGGCACCGGACTGCTTTTCATGCTGCTCATTCCTCCTTGAGGTTCTGGCCTGCCCTGACAGCTAACTCAGCGCCGTGACGTGTTTTTGTCGCACCTCGCTGCGTTGTCTTCCCCTGCTTGCTCGAAGTGCCGGGCGAGGGTGCGCAGTCCGCGGTAGGCGGCGGTGCGGACGGCTCCGGGTCGTTTACCGAGGACTTGGGCGGCGGCGGTGGCGTGGAGGCCGATGACGGCCCGGAGCAGGACGGCTTCGGCCTGGTCGGGGGGCAAGGTGGCGATAAGGCGGACGGCGCTGGCGGTGGCGACGGCGTCGATGGCGCAGGCGGCGGTGTCGTCGCCGGCGGCCAGGCCGACGAGTTCTTCGGCGGGGACGGGGATGGCATGGGGTCGGCGGCTCGTGCGGCGTTTGTGGTCGAGGGCGCGGTTGCGGGCGATGGTGGTGACCCAACCGCGGAAGCCGTCGTCGTCGCCGTGGAAGGTGGCAAGGTCGCGGGCAACGTTGAGCCAGGTTTCGGAGGCGATGTCCTCGGCGTCGTCGGCGACCAGTGCGTGCAGGTAGCGCAGGAGGCGGGGCTGGGTATCGCGGTACAGGACGCGGAAGGCCTCGGAGTCACCGCGCTGGGCCCGGATCACCAGCGCCGAAGACCCTTCCAGCGCACTGCCGTCGTTGTCAGCGGCTGCAATACCCGGCTGGTCGAGCGGGGCGTCCAAGTCCGGGTCCGTGGTGGCCACCCCGATAGCCAGCGGCCGATGCTGCGGGCTCATAACCGCTGCAGGCCCTCCGGGATCCGCGGCCATGGTTCGAGGCTGGCCATGGGCTCGGCGTGCCGGAACTCGTTCGGCCTTCCGCAGGCCAGGCTCATCGGGTCCCTTCCGGGTCGCAGGTAACAGGCAACGTGACGTACACGATCTTGCCGAGGCGGTCGCCGTCGCCGAAGACGCCGCGGATGCCGCCGTACGGCTCGATCAAGCCGTCGATCAGCTCTAAGCCCCGGCCGTATTCCCAGTCACCAGCCGGGTGCCGCCGGACGGGCCGCCCACTGCCCTGGTCATGGACCTAGGCGCGCAGCGACCCGCCCTCGTACGCCAGCCGGACCTCGATCAGGCCGCTGCCGTGGGCGATGGCGTTGGTCACCAGTTCGCTGACGATGAGCTCGGCGAGTTCGGCGTGCTCGGCCAGGCCCCAGGCGGGAAGGACCTGCCGGGTCCGCTCGCGGACCCTGCTCACCTGGATGGGCTCGGGTCTCATCAGGTAACTGATGCGCTGCTCGCGGCGGGCAGTCACGCGGCGGGTAGTCACGCGGCGGTTAGTCACGCGGGGCGCGGGCACCCAGGACGCGTTCACCAGCATTGAGGCTCCTCAGCAAAGCCGGCGGCTTCCGGTAGGGAACGGGAAGCCGTTCTCGCGGGTACGGGCGGGACGGCGACCACGTGGCCGCTGTCCCGCCCTTTGAACAGTTGCTTGACTGACGAGCCCTAGCCCAGCAGGCCGGACAGGAGCGATGACGGCAGCTTCAGCGCGTTGACCACCGATGATGGCAGCTCGCCGAGCAGCGACGAGGCCATCGATTTCGGCAGCTCATCGAGCAGCCGGGTCACCACCGAGGTCGGCAGCGCGGTCAGGACCTGGGACAGCCCCGACGCGGGCAGCGCGGTCAGGACCTCGGACAGCCCCGAGGCGGGCAGCGCCGTAAGCACCTGCGACAGCACCGACGCCGGCAGCCCGGTGAGCACCTGCGTCAGCCCGGCCGCGGGCAGCGTCGTGAGGACCGTCCCGACTGCCGACGTGGGCAGGGCGGTCAGGATCTGGCTCAGGCCCGCCGCCGGCAAGATGGTGAGGACCTTCGACATGGCGCCCGCCGGCAGGCTGGTCAGCACCTGGGTCAATCCCTGCGCCGGGAGCGTGGTGAGCACCTTGGCCAGCACCGTACGGGGCAGACTGGTCAGCAGGTGCGCGCGGTCCCCGACCGGCAGGATGACCAGAATCTGGCTGAGGCTGGTCGCTGGCAAGGTGGTGAGGATGGTGCCCAGGTCCGCCTTGGGCAGCATGGCGAGGACCTTGTCCAGGGCGACGGCGGGCAGCGTGGTCAGAACCTGGGACACGGCCCCGGTCGGCAGGGCGCCGAAGACCCGGGCCAGCACGCTCGGCGGGAGCGTGGTGAGCACCTGGGACAGACCGGTCGCGGGCAGGATTGTCAGCACTGTTCCCAGCGCGCCGCCGGGCAGGCTGGTCAGGACCTGGGAGAGCGCCGCGCTCGGCAGCCCAGTGAGGACCTGGGAGACCGCCGCGGCGGGCAGGCTGGTCAGGATCTGCGTCACGATCGCGGTGGGCAGGGCGGTGAGGACCTGGGCCAGCACGGTCGCGGGCAGGCTGGTCAGGATCTGCGCCAGCGCCGGGACCGGGAGGTCGGGCAGGATCTCGGCCAGCAGCGAGCCGGGAACCTGCGTCAGGTCGCCGGGCTGCGGAATCTTCGGCAGGCCGAGCAGGAGCGCGCAGTAGTCGGGCACCGTGGTCGCGTTCCGCACGGTGGAGACGAGGGACGCGAACGCCGGGCTGCTGAGCACCTGGGGCACGATCGGGTTGGCCAGAGCCTGCTCGAGACCGGTCTGGCCGAGCGCCTTGCTGGCCGCGCCGGTCGCGCCCGCCTCGGCCGAAACGACCTGGGTAGCGAGCTTGCGGCAGAGTTGGGCCGGACCCGGGATAGCCGTGGAGGTCCCCGGCGACTTGACGATCGATTTGCCCGTGCCGGTTTTCGTCTTCGCCGCCGTATTGCCGGGCTTCGCCGGCGTATTGCCGGTCAAGGTGCCGGTGCTGGCGGCGAGCGCCACGCCACCGGTCACGCACACCGCAAGCACGGCGGCGATCGCCTTAGCGGTAAGGAGTTTCGCAAGCGGGGATTTGATCATCTGTCCTCTCCTGGGGATAGTGACGGGACTGAGATGATGTGCTTCGAACGCGGCCACCGCCGCTGCCTCGCCGCCTAGCTCAGCCGCACGCCCAGGCGCCGCCGCGGAGGCGAGGACACGAGCCAGCGGGTCGTCGACGAGGCCGGCCGAGCCGTCAAGCAACTGCTCGGCGGACTTCCGGGTGATCCGGCGGGAATGGCGTGTGTTCATCTCAAGTCCTTCAGCGTCAAGTCCTTCGCTTGTGTCACTCGCTCGCGTCACTTCGCTTCTTTTTTTCTCAGCGGTCCCCGGCGACGTACCGTTCTCGAGCAGTCTTAGCTGCTCAAGGCGCGTGGTGAGCGGCAGCCACTGAGGCAGCCCGGCTCGCTCTTGACCGGCAGCTCCCGCAGAGTTACGTTACGTTTTAAAATAAGTCTTAAATGAAGTCGTGAGCGGATCCTGTACGGCGCACGACTGTTGCGGGCAGGGGTTGTCATGGCCTTATCTCGGGTGCTCGTGCGCCGTTGGCTCTCGTCCCGGCGGATCGTGATCGTCGCACTGGTGTTCGCCATGGCCGGCGCGCTCGCGCTGGTAACTGGTCCGGCCAGCAGAGCGCACGCCGCGTCGACCTTGCTGTCGCAGGGGCAGCCGACGACCTCGTCATCGGTGGAGAACGCCTCGTTCCCGCCGTCGAACGCTACCGATGGCAACACCGGCACCCGCTGGTCGAGCGCGTTCTCAGATCCGCAGTGGCTGGAAGTCGACCTCGGCTCCAGCGCCTCGATCACCCAGGTCGTGCTGCAGTGGGAGGCCGCGTACGCGACGGCGTTCCAGATCCAGACCTCGCCCGACGGGACGAACTGGACCTCGATCTTCTCCACGACGACCGGGACCGGCGGCACCCAGACCCTCAACATCACCGGGACCGGCCGCTTCGTCCGCATGCTCGGCACGACCCGCGCCACCCAGTTTGGCTACTCCCTGTTTGAGTTCCAGGTCTTCGGCACGATCGGCGGCGGGACCGGATGCGGCACGGCCAACGTCGCCCTCAACCACCCGGCCAGCGCGTCCTCCACCGAGAACGCCTCGTTCCCGGCGTCGAACGCCTTCGACGGCAACACCGGCACCCGCTGGTCGAGCGCGTTCTCGGATCCGCAGTGGCTGGAGGTCGACCTCGGGTCCAGTCAGGCGATCTGCAAGGTGACGCTGAACTGGGAGACCGCCTTTGCCAATGCCTTCCAGATCCAGACCTCGCCCGACGGCACGAACTGGACGTCGATCTTCTCCACGACCACCGGGACCGGCGGCATTCAGACCCTCAACGTCTCGGGCACGGGCCGGTTCATCCGCATGCTCGGCACCGTCCGGGCCACCCAGTTTGGCTATAGCATCTGGGAGTTCAGCGTCTTCGCCGGCACAGGCGGCGGCGGTAACACCGTCACCGTCACCAACCCCGGCAGCCAGACGTCCACGGCCGGCACCGCGGTCAGCAAGCAGGTCAGCGCTGCCGACTCGGCCTCGGGCCAGACGCTGACCTTCGGCGCGACCGGCCTGCCCGCGGGGCTCTCGATTTCCTCGTCCGGCTTGATCTCCGGCACGCCTACGACTGCGGGGTCATCCAATGTCACGGTCACAGCCACCGACACCACGGGAGCGTCAGGATCCGCCTCGTTCGGCTGGACCGTGAACGCGGCCGGGGGCGGGGGCAGTTGCCCGGCCCAGTCGAACACCCCGAACTTCGGGCCGAATGTGTTCGTCTTCGACCCGAGCATGTCGGCCTCAAGCATCCAGACCACGCTGACCAACGTCTTCAATACCCAGAAGCTGAACCAGTTCGGCACCCAGCGGTTCGCCCTGCTGTTCAAGCCGGGCACCTACAGCGTTGATGCCAACATGGGTTACTACACCTCCATCCAGGGCCTGGGCCAGAACCCGGACGACGTCCTGATCAACGGCGACGTCACCGTCGACGCGTTCGACGGAACGGGCAACGCCACGCAGAACTTCTGGCGGTCGGCTGAGAACCTGTCGATCACCCCGTCCGCCGGGTCGGACCGCTGGGCCGTGGCGCAGGCGGGCCCGTTCCGCCGGATCGATGTGCACGGCGGGCTGAACCTGGCTCCGGCCAGCAACGGCTTCGCCAGCGGCGGCTATATCGCCGATACGAAGGTCTCCGGTCAGGTCTCCTCGGTGTCGCAGCAGCAGTGGTACTCGCGGGACAGCAACTTCGGCAGCTGGAGCGGCTCGGTCTGGAACATGGTGTTCTCCGGTGTGAACGGGGCGCCCGCGCAGAGCTTCCCAAGCCCGCCGATGACCACGCTGGCCACCACTCCGGTCTCCCGTGACGTGCCCTACCTCTTCGTCGATTCCAGCGGCAACTACCACGTGTTCGAGCCGTCGCTGCGGACGAACGCCTCCGGTCCTAGCTGGAACAGCGGCCCGACTCCGGGTACCTCCGTGCCGATGAGCCAGTTCTTCGTCGCCGACCCGTCGATGAGCGCGGCCACCATCAACACCGCGCTGTCGGAGGGCTGCAACCTGTTCTTCACCCCGGGCGTGTACAACCTGAACCAGACGCTCAACGTCACGCACGCCAACACCACGATCCTCGGCATCGGGTTCCCGACGCTGATCCCGCAGAACGGCGTGAACACCATGCAGATCGCCGATGTGGACGGCGTCAGGCTCCAGGGCCTGCTGTTCGACGCCGGCACGGTGAACTCCGCGGCGCTGCTGACCGTCGGCACGGCCGGCTCGACGGCAAGCCACGCCAGCAACCCGATCTCCATTCAGGACGTGTTCTTCCGGATCGGCGGGGACATCGCCGGTCAGGCCACGGCCAGCCTCGTCGTCAACGCCAACGACACGATCGTGGACGACATCTGGGCCTGGCGCGCCGACCACGGGAACTCCGGCACGGTCGGCTGGACGGTCAACACCGCCGATAACGGCATGATCGTCAACGGCAACAACGTCATAGCGACCGGACTGTTCGTCGAGCATTACCAGAAGTACGAAGTCACCTGGAATGGCCAGAACGGAAAGATAATCTTCTTCCAGAACGAGATGCCCTATGACCCGCCCAACCAGGCGGCCTGGATGAACGGATCGACCAACGGCTACGCCGCGATCAAGGTGGCCAATAACGTCACCACGTTCGAAGGCTGGGGCCTCGGCAGCTACTGCTTCTTCAACGTTAACAACACCGTGAACTCGGCCAGGGCGTTCGAGGCACCGGCAGTCGCCGGAGTGAAATGGCACGACCTGCTCACGGTCTCCCTGGGCGGGGTCGGCACGATCACCAACGTCATCAACACCACGGGAGCGATCACCGCGTCCAACACCACGCCGAGCGATGTGGTGAGCTTCCCGTGACGATGCCCGATCTCGACCGGGCCGCGACGGCGCGGTAGTGAACAATAGCCAAGACGACGTCGCCGTAACGCCGAAATGATTAATTTGCTGAAAATTTTCAGCCAGAGAATCTGGTTCGAAAAGGAAAGCGGCGTTACACGTGCCCAAGTCCTGTACTCATCGCGCAAGTGCAGGCCGCCGCCCGGTGTGACGACGGCCCGTTCCGTCACGTCACGAAGCGCAGGACTGGCGTGAGCCCGGCACCCGGCTTGAAGGCACAGCAGCCCGAACCTCGCCGGCTGCAATCCTTCATCGCCGCCTACCGGTCACAGCTGCCCTACGATGCGACTGGCTCGAACCCGGCGGCCCGGCTGACCATCGACCTCGCCGCAGGTGATCAATACCTGACCGCGCTCGACCGCTATGCCACGCAGAACTGGCTCACCGCGAGCAACCCGGTGCTCGACTACGCCAACGCCATGGTGGCGAACAAGCAGCTGACCGCGAGCAATCAGGAAAAGCAATGGCTTGAGCACGTAGACGGCGCGCTGCGACAGAGCTGAAGTTCCGGCCGCGGTGGCAGGCAATCATCACATGACGTGGCCGTAGCCGTGGCTGCCGCCGGGTGCCCGCAGTGACCTGCGGGCACCCGGTCAGGATTGGTTGCGAGAGGTGCGGGATCGCTTACGGCACGACGTAGTTGACTGATGTGCCCCAGTTTGCCCTGCCGTCCCTGGTCCCGCCGCAGGTGCTCAGCGTCAGCGTGAAGGCTGCGCCGGTGCAGTTCGGGAACTGAATGTAATTGTTCGCGAAATAAATTCTGCCGGTCCCTGGCAGGAACACGCCCTCGCTGTAGTCGCCCCAGCGCGGCCGGGTGCGGCCGGGGAACCCCTGGTACTCGGAGAAGCCGTCCTGCGGCGACTGGCCCAGGTCGGCGATATTGATCTCCGATCCTTGCACGCCGTTCGACGAGCTGGTCAGGCGGCCGTAGGCACTGCTGGGGAAGAAGCCCCCGTTGTCCGCCCCGGTGGGCCCGCCGTTTCCGGACACGGTGAACAAGATGATGGCGCGGCCGTTTCCGCCGTCCTGGCCGCGGAAGCCCTCGGCTGCCATGGCCGACATCTCCAGGTCCTCGTGCTGCGGCGAGACATACGACTGGCTGCTGAGGGTGAAGACCCCGTGCCGGTCGAAGCTGTCGGTGCCGACGACCCAGTAGACGACGCCCTGGTGTGCCTCGGGGGCCGCCTCAGAGGAGAACGTCTGGTTGATGCCTGTCTCGGAGGAAGTCCACAGCTGGCCCTGCGCCTGGGACGCTTGGGTAACGCCATCGCCGTTGGTGGCGATTGCGCCCTCCGGGCAGCTCGCGGGGGGCGGGTTGCCCGTGCTCAGGCCGGCCGCTCCGCATTCGTCGCCCAGCGGGATCGGTCCGGCCTTCTGCGCTGCCCGGCTTCCGTTGTTGTAGGACAGCACGTCGGAGAACAGCTGGCCGCCGAACTGGATGCGGCCGCAGGCGGCGCAGTTGTGGCTATTCAGGCCGTGCAGGCCAGTCCAGTCGAAGACGGCGAGACGGTTGTCGCCCTGCCCGTGGAAGTCGAGCGTCGCGAGCATGAACGCGGAGCCGTCGTGACTGTTGTCGAACTGGGACGAGTCCGGCGGCTGCGCCGGAATCACCTGGATCCAGCACGTGACGCCGGGCCGCTGGTTCTGGTTATCGGAGAAGCAAGTCCCGTCTGGCGTCGGCAGCAGGCCCATGTTCTCGATGGCGACGTTGAAACTGCGGTTCGGGCTTCCGTCGGGCTCGGTGACCGGCTGTCCCTCCTCCATCGCGTTTTTGTCGAATGCGAACTCCTGCGCTCCGTTGAAGAATCCGCCGCCCAGGCCCGGACTGGTCGCGTCGAGCGGGAATTCGTCGTACATCATGAGGAACGCGTCTCGCGAAGTCGCGATCTTCGCGAAGTCGTTGAGGAGGGGCGAGCCCGGCTCGGCCGGGTTGTAGTTGGCGTTGAGGAAGTAGACGTTGTAAGGGCCGAACGGGTTCGAGCCCACGGTCACCGCTATGGCCTCGAAGCAGCCATTGGCCACGCCGGCGAAGCAGCCTGCGAACGCGCCGCCGGACGCCTCGGTGCTGGCAGAAGCGATCTCGGTGAAGAACCAGTGCCCGCCATGATCGGGGTCGAAGACACATGAGGGATCCCCGCCGGAGCTCCAGCCCCGGGCAGTGAGCCCCATCACGGTGTCCAGCGGGATCGCTCCGGACAACCGGTGCAGAGCCGCGTTGAAGACCATGATCTCGCCGATGTTGTTAGTCTCGACGACGACTCCCTTGCCGGCGCACAGGCCCTGGTCCGGGGGCTCGATGTCGCCCTGCGGGTTGGTGGCTAGCGTTCCGCTGTCGACCGCGTTCATGCCCTTCACGCCGACGGCACCGCCCGGCGAAGAGCTGACAGCATCGCAGCCAGGACCCAGCGGCTCGCAGCTCACGGTCGGGATAACGGGAGCGTCGGCACTTACCGCCTCGCCGGCGGTGCGGGCAGCACTGGCACGCGGGAGCACGGGCAGCGGCATGGCGTGCCGCTCCGGGCCGGCGCGGGCTGGCGACCGGCAGCCCGATGCCCGGATGCTAGAGACAGCGTGGATGGCGTGCGGAATGGGCCGGTGAGCAGGGAACAGCCGGCGGCGGCACAGCCGGTCGCGGCCGGCCCGGCGAAGGTCGGGGTGAACTGTCCCAGGCTGGCTGACGAAGACTGTCCCGCGCTCGAGACGGCAACTGCGCTCGATTGCCCGCTGGAGGCAAGGGATAAGGAAGTCGCCGCTGCACCAGAGGTAGTGGTGAGCAGCGCAGCCGGCAGGGACAGCAGCGAAAGCACTGCGGCCGCCCCACGGAGGCGCTTGTTTCTGCTGTTCGGCATTAACCCTCCATTGCGAGGTAACGCACCCCCGGGGACTGCGATGCAGAATGCGGGCTCTCCCGCACCCGGGGGCCCATGCGGGAAGGTCCAGGCAGCAGCCCGCGGCGACCCAGGCGGCCGCCACGGCTGGCGCCGTTATCATCCTGCGGGAGGAACTATCCGTCAATCCCCCCCAAGCACGATGTGGCCATCGCGGCGCCTGCCGACCAGCCCAGCCGGCAGCCAGATCGTGCTCATCCGGTCAGTGCGGGTGGCAGCTCGCGACCACAGGGTCACATGGATGGCCAGTTCAGGCCGGGTGCGCCGCCCAGGACCCCAATCCCGAACCGCTCCCCGCCGGGCACGGGCGCCAGCTCGCCCGGGACAGCGAACACCGCCATCGCGGCGTCGATAGTGAAGATCGCTAAGCGGACAGGCGTCGCCGAAGCGCTAGGTCAGGGCGAAGCGGTTCAGCGCGGTCATCATGTGGGCGGTCATCTCCTCGCCGCCCTGGTGCCCGGTCCTGACCAGATGAAGTTCTGCGCCCGGCCAGGCCTGGCGGAGCATCCACGGCACGTCCGGCGGCCCTTGGATGTCGAAGCGGCCGTGGATCATCACGCCGGGGATGCCGGCCAGCTGGCCGGCATCGTTCAGCAGCTGCCCGTCTTCCAGCCAGGCTGCGTGCGAGAAGTAGTGCGCGCACAGCCGCGCGAAGATCATCCGGAAGCGGGGATCGGCGTATCTCTCGCTCGGCGTCCAGTCCTCTTCCAGCGAGTTGACCGCGTCCTCCCGGTCACCTGCTCCGGGTAACGCTCGGCGTAGGCCAGGCCCAGCGTCACTCCCCATGATGCGCCCCAGACCAGCCACCGGCCGATGCCCAGGTGCTCACGCAGCTTGTCGATGTCACCGATCAGGTGCCCGGTGGTATTGGCGTCCAGGTTAGTGCTCAGGTCCGCTGCCGAGGGCGTGCTGCGCCCGCAGCCACGCTGATCGAACTGGACGAACCGGTAAGCATCCGGGTCGAACGACCGGCGCCGACCCGGTGTGCTGCCACTGCCGGGGCCGCCGTGCAGCGCCACTGCGGGCTTGCCGCCGGGGTTACCGCTGACCTCCCAGTACACTCGCTGGCCGTCACCGACATTGAGCATTCCCGCGTCGTAGGGCTCAATGGCGGGGAACAGCTCAGGCATGGCAACAACCATAGAGCGTCGGTCTTTGCCGGTGCGACCGCCAGGTCAGCGAGCGCACCCTGACATCGACTGTCCGCGCCAGCCGACTAGCCAGGTCGCCCAGGGTGGCACGGCCACCGCTTGATCATCGATCACCGAACAGGAATGAAGCCGGGCCGCCCGGACCCGGCGAAAGGTAACAGGCGGCCCGGGAGGAACACGAAGTTCCTGCCGTCAACACTACCGGGCGGCGGGCCGGCCGTCAGTACCGGGAGCCCGGTAGGTCGGCTCGTTGAGGATCAGCGGAGGAGCGGCTCGGCCCGGTCACCGGCTGGCTGCGGCACGGAGGCGGTCGAGTTCCGCCTCGGCTCGCTCAGCGCGTGCACGGAGGTCGGCGCGGGCGGCGTCGAGTGCCTGGATCCGGGCATCATCCCCGGCTCGCAGTTCCTCGCGCTCGCGAGCAGCCTCTTCCCGGATGGTCAGCACCTGCGCTTGGGCGTCGGCCCGTGCGAGGTCGGCCCGGGAATCGGCAGCGTCGGCGCGACGCTCGGCGGCCGCGGCCTGATCCTGATAGCGAATTGTCTCCTGCCGGGCCTGCTCGGCAAGCGCCTGGGCGGCCTGGACCTGCGCTTCGGTGTCGGATCGGACCTGCTCGACAGTCCGGACGGCTTCGGCCCGGGTCGCCTCCGCGCGGTGGTCCGCCGCGTCGGCGCGCCGGTCGGCTGCGACGGCCTGCGCCTGGTAGCGGGCGGCATCATGGCGGGCCTCGCCAGCCTGGGCTCGCGCCGCCTCGACCTGGGCGGCAGCCTTAGCCCAGGACGCCTCGATGGCCCCGGCCGCATCCTGCTCGGCAGCCCTGGCGCGGGCATCGGCTGCGGCGATGGCTAGATCGGCCTCGGCCTGAGCTTGCCGGAGAGCCTGGTCGTGCTGCGCCTGAAGGCCCGCCATCCGGTCGGCTGCCTCCTCGCCCGCGCGAGCGAGCTCGGCGTCGTGGGCGGCGATCGCCTCGGCTAGCCGCTGGCTGGCCCCGTCAGCGAAGCTGCGCGCAGCGTCCAGCTGCTCGGCCATCTCGTCGGCGGCATCGTCGGCTGCTGCTCGCAGCCGGTTCGCGGCATCCGCCCGGTGCTCAGCCTGGGCGCGGGCAGCTTCGGCCTCGGCCGAGCGGTGCTCGGACGAGGCGCGGATCGCCTCGATCTCGACCTCGGCGGCGATCGGGTCTCCCGCGACTGCGATCACCTGATGCAACTGGGCGACCATACCCGCCAGCCGGTCAGCCGTGGCAGTGACGTCGCGGAGAAGCTGGGTGCCGAAGACCCTTGCCATGGTGACGGGCTGAGCAGGGTCGGCGTCGGTGTTAAGCAGCCCGGACTGCCCGGCATCGAGCCGACGCCGCTCGCGCCAGGCGCTGACGCGAGCGTGGCCGGCATCGGCACAATACTCAGGCGGCCGGCCCGGCTTGCCGGTAGGCCGCTCGGGTGGATCCTCGCAGCCTGGGTACTTGCAGGTAGCGGTTGCCGTCGGCTGCTCGGTCACGTCCTCATCCTCATCCGCCTTGTCTGGTGCTGTTCTCAGCTTAGATCATTTCATTACATTTTCAGTACGAAATGTTATACGTAATTGAATAAATCCGATGGGGCGACAGCGACTCAAGCGACGTAGGATAATTACGGTTATACTTCTCAGGTGCCCGGCAGCGACATCGCGATCATCACCCAGGAGCGGTTCGCGCTCGCGTGGCCGGAGGAGCTGGCCCGTTCGCGCGCTCTCACAGAGATCTGGATCGCCTCGTTCAAGTCCCAGCACACCCGCACCTGCTATCGGCGTGACCTCAATCGCTGGCTTGAGTGGTGCATCGAATGCGACGCCAAGCCCGACGAGGCGCGGAAAGCTCACACCGATCTGTGGATCGAGAAGCAGCGGCGCGAGGGCGCGGCTGAGGCGAGCATTGCCCGCCGGGTGTCCGCCGTCGCCAGCTGGTACGACTACCTGATCGACAACACCTGGGACACCGCATCGCCGCTGGCGGTCCGCAACCCGGCAAAGACTCGCGCACGGCCCAAGATCGATCCGGACTACTCCCCCACGGTGGGCTTGTCGCGCGCTGAGGCTGACCGCCTGATCGAGGCGGCCGACAAGGACGGCTTTACCACCTCCGCGCTGATGCGGCTGCTCCTAGTCAACGGCCTGCGCGTCGGGTCTGCCATTGACGCCAGGATCGAGAAGCTAGGGCATGACCGCGGGCACCGTGTCCTGGACTTGACGCGGAAAGGCGGATACCCGGACCGCGTCGCCATACCGCCCGCTGTCGGCGAGCCGATTGACGCGATGCTCGCTTGGCGCGGTTCACCGGCCGACGGGTGGCTGTTCGTGCTTCGCAACGGGCGCCAGGTCTACGAGGTGTGGGTATGGCGGCTTGTCCGCGCGCTCGCGGCACGCGCCGCCATCCCCCAGGCAGCCGTCCTTTCGCCGCACTCCCTGCGCGCGACCGCCATCACCGAGTACCTGAACGCCGGCGCATCACTCGCCGAGGCTCAGGACTTCGCCAGGCACAAGGACCCGCGCACAACGCAGCGGTACAACAAGAACCGGCACAACCTCGACAACCACGGTGCGTACATACTCGCTGGCAGATATGGCACGCGTTCAGATGCCTGATCCAAGAGCCGCTGGACCATCTGCCGGTATCACTAATCTCCGGAGCCGGTGGCCACCGCCTCGCCGATCAGTAGGCTGCCCTGGGCGGCGTTGTGGTCGGTGCAGTTCAGCAGCCTGGTGAACTGAGGGGTCGGGTTGTAGGGGTTGTAGGCTCGTGCGGCGGAGATGTCACAGTTCGCCGCCCGGTTGAACTGGCCGCAGGCATGGGCGGCCATGTGATAGATGGCAAGCAGGCCGGCATCGGGCGGGCCGAGCCTGGCCAAGCCCGGTGAGCAGCTGCGCAGGTGCCCCGCGTCAGTCCGCAGGAGCTTCGGCGTCACGACCCCGGAATCACGGACCATCATCTTGTTCAGGTACCTCTGCAGCCGTCCGAGTCCGCGCAGCCACAGCGCCGAAGTCAGCCGGGGTGCCGCTGTTGCGGGGGGAGTGCCCGGGGCGGGCGTATTGGCGTTCGGGGCAGGGGTGCTGGAGATGCCTGCGGCCGGGACGCTGGCGCTCGGAGCCGCGGCAGCGGTGTGGTGCGGCGAGCGCGGCGTGGCTGCGGGCGGGGAATGCAGCGCGTATAGCGCTGTTAGGGCAGCGGTGGTCAACAGAACGATCAGCGTCGCTCGGCGGAGCGGCCGACCCGGCCGCCTGACCCGGCCGTCGGGAGCTGGCAGTCTCACCGTCGGCGGCCAGATGGTGGCCCCGTTCCGGTCCGGCGGAGCCGAGTCGGGCGGCGACGCGATGGGCGGCGAGGTGATGGGCGGCGAGGTTGCGGCAGGCGTTGCCGGTGCTTCTGGCGGCAACCAGGAGCGGACCTGCATGGGCGGCGGCACCATCGGGGCTGGCGGCAGCATCGGAGCTGGCGGCAGCATCGGGCTGGGCGGGACAATGGGACTCGGCGGCAGCATCGGGCCGGGCAGCGCTATGGGTTCTTCTGGGCTGGGCAGAGCACCAGTGAGCTCCTGCCGCTCGTCAGCTTCCGGACGGTCGGGAGATGGCGGTAACCTGGCTGAATCAGTCATTCGCGCCTTCTTCGAAGCCGGCACGCCGTTGATGGCGCACATGCGGATAAGCCACTGGCCGCCGATCGCCCAGCTGCGATCTAGTCCGCTTATGTGGCGTCCGGTGCAGGTGCCTGGTTGACAAGCCCGACCGAAAATCTCTGCCGACTCCTCGCCGCCACCTGAGACACAGCTGACGACATCCAAGAACATCGGCTGAATGGGCCGACCGAGACCGCCACGCTTCACGACGTGCGGCTGCCGTCGGTGGTGCTCACGTAACTGCTCTTCCGACGATGCTCCACAAGCAATGCGCCCCTCGAAAGCATCTTGCTTCACCAATGTTGCGCCAGCCGATCCATGGTGCCTGGCGCACGCATCCCGGATCATCTGCTCTGAATAACCCAGCTCTTCATCTTCGGCGCGTTGCACCCCGTCACCGGCGCCTAATAACACCAACCAGGGCCACGTTCCTGCCGCGACCCCCGCCCGGAACGGCAACGTGGCCCTTCTTGTTGCTGTCCCATGAGCATCAGGAAGGGCCACGTTGCTATCAAATCCGGCGCCTAACAGCAACGTGTCGGGCCACGTTGCTGTTGGTTGTCCCGGCCAGTCCAGCCTCGTTCAATATCGCTGATTGTCCTGACACCCAGCCTGCCTGACGCCGCGACGAGAATTGGTCGAGGATTTCCTGAGAGATCCCGGCGAGTTCCCAGCCGTTCCCGTCAGTTCGGGAATTGCGTCGACACGGAGAACGGCGCCGGCCACCTGCGACCCGACAGCTAAAACCGAGTTCGGGCAGCCTGAGCCAGTCAGATCCGGGCGGCTCGCCGTGCTCGACAGCCGCCGACAGGTAATAGTTCTCCTTGCCGGCCGCGACCGTGCGAGTCAGGTACCGAGAGTCATAACCAGAATTTCCTGTGCCTGCTGGTCTGGCCCGAGTTGAGTCTGAGCTGGCTGGCGGCTAGCTTGATTGCGTGACGGGACATACCAGGGGGTTAGAGCGCCGGGAGCCAGGCAAGCGTTTTCGGGCGTTCGTGTTCGGCGGTGCCGTGACACTGCTTGCTGTGGTGGTCGCGGGGTGCAGCTCGGGTCACCGGGTGAATACAGGTCCGTTTGGCGACGGCGGGAACGGCGGCGAGAACTGCGTTCCCTTCAGTCATCCAGGTCAGCTGGTGACCGAGGGGTTCAACGAGGTGACCGACACCTGGCGCGGCACCGTCGCCGTCATCAGCAAGATCAGCCTCGTCCGGCCACACGGGCTACGGCTCCTGCGCACCTATGCCGTCCGCCTGCACAACCACCCGTCCTACGGCGATATGCCAGGCCTGCCACCGCACGATGACGGCTTCCAGTACCCCTGGACAGCCCGCAATCACCCCAACGCGATCGGCGGCCGCGTGCCCTACACCGGCGCCAGCGCCAACCAGACCGATCTGCTCCTGGTGCTCAGGACCTCAGGCCCCAAGCCGAGGGACAAGGGCATCAACATCTGGTACCACGTCGGCACCCAGCAATTCCACCAGCGCACCCAATGGGGGGTCGTATTCACGACCAAACCCGGCCACTGCTAGCTAGCCCCCCTCCAAGTTGGACGTACTGTACATTTTAGAATAATTGGCTACATCCGGCGCGTCGCATGAAAGGCGGTCCGTGCCCGCAGCCATCGCCAACCCGAGAGTTGCCCCGGTGGCGCAGCCGCACTGCCGCCCGCCGGGACCCGGGGCCCGGGGCGGGCACGCCGCAGATGTCGCCGCACAGGTACGGGCCAGTCGGGTCCGAGCCGCCAGCGGGATTGGCGGCGGCATAGGTATAGAAGTTTTCAGAAATCTGGTAGGTCTAGCGAATCCACCCCTGTTGGCACATCGACTCCGTCGATGACTTCTACGGTAATGCCCATGTGCTCTTGCAACGAGCCCACGAGGTCGTTCTCAAAATCCTCCTCTGACTGCCCGGGACCCGCAGTAATAGCAAGCGGCTAACAAGGCTGTCGCGTCTTCGGCAGGTCAAGCTGTCCCCCGGAGGACGAGATGGTGCCCCGCGATGCCGGCCTGCAGCCTGGAACTGACCCCGAGACGACTCAGGATCGCCGTTGTCCGGGACTTGGCGTGACATCTCGGTGATAACCACATGATAATGGCTCTTGTCTTTGGGGGGCCTTGTCAGCACTGGCGCAGTGATGAGAAGACGCCATGCGCTTCGGAGTGCTCGGGTCCCTGCATACGGCAGCCGTACTTCGTGACCTGGCAGGGAGGTTGAAGATGCCTGCTGCAGGGCGACGATTCGGACCGGGCCGGGTTCGGTGTGTTGATCACGGTATGAGGGCGGCCGCCTCGTGATCATGGTGACGCAACACGATCCTGAGGCGGCCGCTGCGGCCATGGTAGGCGCCCAGTTGGCGCGGGAGAAACGAAACGAGCTGACCGGTTTGCTCGCGGCTCATTTCACCCGGCGGGAGCCAGTTCAGCAGGCCGGGAAGTACATCGACGCTTTGATGAGCGACCTGCCGGACAAGAACTGCTGGTCACTGGCACAGCACGCGGGTGACACGGCCCCGGATAAGATGCAGCGCCTGCTGGAGCGAGCGGCCTGGAGCCAGGCGACCGCGATGGGGACGGTCCGCGACTTCGCGGTAGCCGTCCTGGCCGCCCCGGACGGCTTAACGGTGCTGGTCCTGGACGAGAGCGGCCAGGTCAAGCAGGGCGATCGCACTGCCGGCGTCAAACCGCAGTACGTCGGCTGTGCCGGGCGGGTGACCAACGCGATCAACTTCGTGAACGCCACCTACTCTACCGCGCGCGGCCACACGCTGGCCGGCTCCCGCCTGTGGATTCCCGAAGAGCACCTGGCCGACGCCTATATCCGGGACAGGATGGGCATCCCCGCTCACCTGCAGCCCGCGACCAAGCCGCAACTCGGCGCGCAGATGCTGGCCGAGATGCTGGACGCCGGCATCGAGATCCCCTGGGTGGCCGCCGACGAGGTCTACGGTCAGGACCCCGGGCTGCGGGAACTATGCGAGGAACGCGGCGCGGGCTACGTCCTGGGGGTGCCCTGCTCGTTCCGCGTGACCCTGCCCTCAGGCGCCAGGATGCGCGCGGACAAGATCCTGGCGATGGTCCCCGGCCGCGCCTGGACGACTACCTCGTGCGGCGCCGGGTCCAAAGGCGAGCGCCGCTACGCCTGGGCCTGGATCGCCGCCAAAGACAGCCGCCGTCACCTGCTGGTCCGCCGCAACCTGCACGACGCCCGCGTCGACTACTTCTGGTGCTTCGTGCCCGAAAGCCGTCCGGTCTGCCTGGCGATCCTGGTTAAAGTCTGCGGCCGAAGGTGGACCGTGGAGGAAGACCACGAGTTCGGGAAGGATCAGTTCGGCTACGACCACGCCCAGGTCCGTCTCTACATCCCGGTCATGCGGCACCTGACGCTGGTCATGGCTGCCCTGGCGATCTGCGCTGTCACCACCGCTGAGCTGCGGGACACCAGCCCCGCCCCGCCACTTCCAGTCTGTGCCGACCAGGAACCACCCGACGATCCCGGGCTGATCCCGTTCACTGTCCCGGAGATCAAGCGGCTGTACGGCCTGTTCCACCAGGCCCTGCACGGCATCGCCCACGGACTGCACTGGTCCTGGTGGCGACGCCGGCACCAGGCCCGCGCCCGCTGGTACCACCACCGCTCCCGGCTCCGCGACCTGGAAACCTACCCATGAATCAGATAACGAAGTACGGCTGCCGTATTTAGCGATCCGGAACCACGTCGCCTTGATCAACGCAGCCCAGTTCGGCACCGTGACCTAGCGATCCTTGGTCGCTAGGCCCATTCTGTCGCGCTAAGCGGCTCACAGGCCGTGCCGGGCCAGAGTCTCCTGCAATGCGGGCTCATTCCATGTGGGGTCGAGAGGGGTGCGATCCCGAGTGGCCTTTCGGTCATTCCCAGCGCCGTCAGATCGGCCGCGAGTTGTGCGTGCTCTGGCGCGGGCGCGAACAGGAAGGCGAGGTGCCGCTCGCTAAGATCGAGGCTTGGGATCCCATTCGTGCTGGCGGATCGCGGTGAGGAAGCCGTTGAGGTTCTCGATGTGCTCTCTTTGCAGCTTCCTGCCGCCGAACTCGGCGTGCAGGGCGGCGAGGTAGCGTTCCAGCAGCGGCCGGTCGCGGCTTGATGGAAGCGGGTTGTTAATTGCTGGTATCTGGAAGGATCTGCGGCCACGGCGGCATAACGGGGATAATGCGAGCAGGCGATGAGCTAGGGGCGAGGATGTGGCGTGCCGTTGCGGGCGGGGTGTCGGTTGTTGTCGCGGCGGCGAGCGGGGTGGTGACGGCGGTGGTCACCGCGCATTCGTCGGCGGGGCTGTGGGTTGCGCTGGGGGTTTTGGCTGTGGTGGGCGCGGTTTTGCAAGCAGCGGTCATCGGGCGGGAGCGGCTGCCGGGGCGCCGGGTGGTCGCCTCGGGTGCCGGGGCAGTGGCGGTCGGTGGCTCTGCGGGTGAGATCCGTACCCGCGTCCGCGGCAAGGCGGCATCATCGGGACGGTCAGCAGGGGAGCAGGATGTGGCCGCGCCCGGGGTGGGGGCTGTTGGCGTAGGTGGAGATGCGACCGGGCCGGTCTCGACCAATGTGAGCAGTTCCGAAGAGTAGGCGGCACCGTGATCAGGCGTCCGGAGGTGGCCGCGACCGCTGCCGCTGCGATCGCGGCTGGCGGGGATATCGAGTCGGCATCGACCACTCATATCGGCACGCAGATTCTGGGCGTGTCAGCGCTGCCGCTGGCTGCTGCGGTGAAAGACCCGGGGTCTGTGTTCACTGCGGTAGGCGTGGAGACGTTCACCGGGCGGGAATGGCTGGCCAGCGAGGTGGACAGGTTTATCGCCGCTCACCCGTGCGGCTATGTGTTCGTGGAGGCCGAAGCCGGGCTTGGGAAAACCGCTTTCGCGGCGTGGCTGGTGAAGACGCGCGGCTATTTATCGCACTTTTCCCGCTACGCCGGCGGCCGGTCGGTCCGCGGGGCGCTGCAGAACCTTTCCGCACAGCTGGTCACGGGCTTCGAGCTCGGTGACCTGGCACCCGGGGAGATGCTGCCTGACTGGCCGAAACCGCGGGCGGTTTCGAAACGGTGCTCGGACTGGCCGCAGCACAGGCGCGGCAGCGCGGACACCGCGTCGTGCTGGTCGTTGACGGGCTGGACGAGGCCGAACCCTCCGGGCAGGCCCTGGCCTTCGGCCTGCCCGGACTGTTGCCAGACGGGGTCTACGTGGTGGCGGCCTACCGCACGGGCTTCGCGCCGGGCCGGCCCGATTCACCAGCGGTGACGCTGCGGATCAGTAAGACAGATCAGCGCAATACCAGCGACATTCTCGGGTTCCTCGGCAACGCCGTAGCGGAGGAGGTGCTGGCCGCCAAGCTGGCCGAGGCCGGTGCGGATCCCGCCCGGCTCGTCGCGGTGCTCGCTGAGCGCTGCGACGGGGTCTGGGTCTATCTGCGGTATGTCCTGCAGGAGATACGGCTTGGCCTGCGCCCGCCCGGCACGGTCGGTGACCTGCCGTCTGGATTGCTGGACTACTACGCCGACCAGATCCGGCGCTGGTATCAAGACCCCGCCTGGGATGACTGCCTGCTGCCGCTGCTAGCCACCCTCGGCGTGGCCGGGGAGCCGTTGCCGGCCGCGGTCCTGGCTCGCCTGGCGGGCGGCCTCGGCGTGGCCGCCGTGCGGCGGTGGTGCGACTTCACTTTCCGCCCGCTGCTCACCACCACCCGCGCAGCCCAAGCCGGCGCGCCGCTGCGGTATGAGATCTATCATGCCAGCTTCCGCGAGGTACTCAAGGCACTGCCCAGCGAACAGCCAGCCATGGCCGCCGGAGGATCATACGAGCTCGAGGCCCTCGCCGACGAACTGCGGCAGGCGACCCGCAGCGCCCACGACCGGATCGCCACCAGATACCTGACCGACTTCGGCGGTATCCACGCCGGCCTGGCCGTGCTCGGCCGGGACCCGGCTGCTGCCGCCAGCATCGATGACGGCTATGCCCTACGTCATCTTGCCCGTCACCTCCACCACGCTGGCCGAATCCCTGAACTGCATCACCTGCTCGCAGTCACGCATGCTGATAACAGTGGCCGGGAGGCCAATGTCTGGTTCACCGCCCACGATCACGCTGACTGCCTCATCAGCTACCTCGATGACCTCACCCGCGCCCGGCACGCCAGCGTAGCGGCGACCCGCGATGCCCTGGACAGGCATCAGCCCGCGCCATCGCTCGGCGCCGAGATCCGCTACGCCCTCATGGCCGCAAGCATCGCCAGCCGAGCCGACCGCATCTCCCCCATACTCCTGGATCTTCTGGTTCGCACCGGCCCGTGGTCACCCGAGCGCGGGCTGGACCACGCCCGCCGCCTAGCCGACCCTTCCCGCCGCCACCAAGCACTACTGACTGTCTGCCAGTATTTGAAAACGGCCGAGCAACCAGCCATCCTGCAAGAAGCCCTCGCCGCCGCCACCGCCATCAGCGACGAGGACTACCGCGCCGAGGCGCTCACCGCACTGGCGCCGCAGCTGCCCCCCGAGCAGCAAGCCGACGCCCTGGCCCAGGCACTCGCCGCCGCCACCGCCATCAGCAACGACCACTCCCGCGCCGAGGCGCTCACCGCGCTGGCGCCGCAGCTGCCCCCCGAGCAGCAAGCCGACGCCCTGGCCCAGGCACTCGCCGCCGCCACCGCCATCAGCAACGAGGACTACCGCGCCGAGGCGCTCACCGCGCTGGCGCCGCAACTGCCCCCCGAGCAGCTCGACCAGGCACTCGCCGCCACCACCGCCATCAGTGACGAGAGCTCCCGCGCCGGAGCGCTCACCGCGCTGGCGCCCCAACTGCCCCCCGAGCAGCAAGCCGACGTGTTGGCCGAGGCGCTCGCCGCCGCCGCCGCCATCAGCAACGACCACTACCGCGCCGGAGCGCTCACCGCGCTGGCCGCGCAACTGCCATCCGAGCAGCAAGCCGACGCCCTGGCCCAGGCACTCGCCGCCGCCACCGCCATCAGCAACGACCGCTCCCGCGCCGAGGCGCTCACCGCGCTGGCGCCGCAGCTGCCCCCCGAGCAGCAAGCCGACGCCCTGGCCCAGGCACTCGCCGCCGCCACCGCCATCAGCAACGACCACTCCCGCGCCGAGGCGCTCACCGCGCTGGCGCCGCAGCTGCCCCCCGAGCAGCAAGCCGACGCCCTGGCCCAGGCACTCGCCGCCGCCACCGCCATCAGCAACGACCACTCCCGCGCCGGAGCACTCACCGCGCTGGCGCCGCAACTGCCCCCCGAGCAGCTCGACCAGGCACTCGCCGCCACCACCGCCATCAGTGACGAGAGCTCCCGCGCCGGAGCGCTCACCGCGCTGGCGCCCCAACTGCCCCCCGAGCAGCAAGCCGACGCCCTGGCCGAGGCACTCGCCGCCGCCGCCGCCATCAGCAACGACCACTACCGCGCCGGAGCGCTCACCGCGCTGGCCGCGCAGCTGCCATCCGAGCAGCAAGCCGACGCCCTGGCCCAGGCACTCGCCGCCGCCGCCGCCATCAGCAACGACCGCTCCCGCGCCAGAGCGCTGACCGCGCTGGCCGCGCAGCTGCCCCCCGAGCAGCAAGCCGACGCCCTGGCCCAGGCACTCGCCGCCGCCACCGCCATCAGCAACGACCGCTCCCGCGCCGAGGCGCTCACCGCGCTGGCGCCGCAACTGCCCCGCGAGCTGCTCGACCAGGCACTCGCCGCCGCCGCCGCCATCAGCAACGACCGCTCCCGCGCCGAGGCGCTGGCCGCGCTGGCGGCGCAACTGCCCCCCGAGCAGCAAGCCGACGCCCTGGCCCAGGCACTCGCCGCCGCCACCGCCATCAGCAACGAGGACTCCCGCGCCAGAGCGCTCACCGCGCTGGCGCCGCAACTGCCCCCCGAGCAGCAAGCCGACGCCCTGGCCCAGGCACTCGCCGCCGCCACCGCCATCAGCAACGACCGCTCCCGCGCCAGAGCGCTCACCGCGCTGGCGCCGCAGCTGCCCCCCGAGCAGCAAGCCGACGCCCTGGCCCAGGCACTCGCCGCCGCCACCGCCACCAGCAACGACCGCTCCCGCGCCGGAGCACTCACCGCGCCGACGGCGCAGCTGCGCCCCGAGCAGCAAGCCGACGTCCTGGCCCAGGCACCCGCCACCGCAATCATCAAGGAGCACTACCGCGCTGAGGCGCTGACCGAACTGGCGCACCTACTGCCCCCCGAGCTGCTCGACCAGGCACTCGCCGCCGCCACCGCCATCAGCAACGAGCACTACCGCGCCAGAGCACTCACCGCGCTGGCGCCCCAACTGCCCCCCGAGCTGCTCGACCAGGCACTCGCCGCCGCCACCGCCATCAGCAACGAGCACTACCGCGCTGAGGCGCTGACCGAACTGGCGCACCTACTGCCCCCCGAGCTGCTCGACCAGGCACTCGCCGCCGCCACCGCCATCAGCAACGAGCACTACCGCGCCAGAGCGCTCACCGCGCTGGCGCCCCAACTGCCCCCCGAGCAGCAAGCCGACGCCCTGGCCCAGGCACTCGCCGCCGCCGCCGCCATCAGCAACGACCACTACCGCGCCGGAGCGCTCACCGCGCTGGCCGCGCAGCTGCCATCCGAGCAGCAAGCCGACGCCCTGGCCCAGGCACTCGCCGCCGCCGCCGCCATCAGCAACGACCGCTCCCGCGCCAGAGCGCTGACCGCGCTGGCGCCGCAGCTGCCCCCCGAGCAGCAAGCCGACGCCCTGGCCCAGGCACTCGCCGCCGCCACCGCCATCAGCAACGACCGCTCCCGCGCCGAGGCGCTCACCGCGCTGGCGCCGCAACTGCCCCGCGAGCTGCTCGACCAGGCACTCGCCGCCGCCACCGCCATCAGCAACGACCGCTCCCGCGCCGAGGCGCTGGCCGCGCTGGCGGCGCAGCTGCCCCCCGAGCAGCAATCCGACGCCCTGGCCCAGGCACTCGCCGCCGCCACCGCCATCAGCAACGACCACTACCGCGCCGAGGCGCTGGCCGCGCTGGCGCCGCAACTGCCCCCCGAGCTGTTGGCCCAGGCGCTGATCGCGACCCCAAGGAGGAGCCTTCAAGCCATTACCGCTCTCCTGAAGAGAGCCAGATCCGTGCTGTCGTCGAGGGGGGATGAGTCATTGCTGGGTTTGCTTCGCTCCAGTCTTGGCAGTACCGATCGAAGCTCCTGCCTCAGCATCATCGGACTGATGGCGCCAAGCATCGCTGAGATGGGCGAAGCGAAGGCAGTCCAAGAATGTGTCAGAGCAATTGCAGATGTTCATTGTTGGTGGCCCTGACCGATCGTCTCTTCTCGGAGACTAGCCGGAGAAATCTGGAAGCCGGTAGCTAATCGGCTGGTCAGGATATGTAACGCAAGGTCCGTAAAACGGACAGTAGTTGCGTCATCGAAAACCGGCTACCTCCGAGTGTGGCGACAACGGACGCGCGTGTGGCACTGCGGAGACTCCTCGATGTGGCGGTGCAGATGCAACCTCAGTGCTTTCCCGCCGCCAGGTGCGGCCTCTCAAGAAGTTGACCAGCCGCTTCCTCACTGATGAAAAGATGGTCCGACATGATCACAAGCGCCAGATGACGGACCCCCATCAGCCGGCTTCCCAGTCGTCTCGCGGCTTCCGCAGTCACCGCCGGACTACACGGATGCTTGGGAAACCGTCGCCCAGGCCGACAGCGGCGAGATCCGGGTCTTCTACAAGCTGCCGGTGATTCCGCCTGGCATCTCGGGCTGGTTCCTGGCACGCTCCCGCCGGTTCGCCACCCGCCTGATCTGGCGGGGCGGCGCCCTGCTCCGGCACCCCGACGGCGCGCATGCCGCCCCGCTTCGCACCCACGCGGACCGGGTGTGAAATCGAGCTGGCGGTCCGTGGTCCGCTGTCGACCGGACTCTTCGCCGTGCTTGACGACGGCCTCAGCCTCACCTTCGACCGCTACCCCGGGCCTGGGAGTCAGCCGCATCGTGCCCTGCAACACGCACGGACCCTGCACCACCCGCTTCGGCGACGCAGACCTCATCACGCGGCGGGTGCGCACCGCATACTGCGAGAAGCTCAACGACATGATCGACGTCATCGAGTTGCTGCAGGGCGTCCCCGGCCGAAATGCCGAACTCCGGAGCATCGTCCGGGACGTCGTGCGCTCCGAACTGACTCCTCCGCTGGTCGACTCGCAGCGGCAAATGATGAAGGAGATCACGAAGATCCGCATTAAGCAGGACGACCGCTGCCCCAGCGTGTTCACCGTGACGAAGGCAGCCAAAGCGCCGGGCCACAAGTTCTTCACGCTGCGGCTGTACTGCGGGGAGCCCGCCAGCTGGCATCCTCTGCCAGACGACGCCGGCTGTTACGAGATAGCCGGGCAGTCTGAATGGCTCCGCAAGGCCGGGCCTTGGATCGCCCGCACCCTGGAACTGCTTAAGGTGGCCTTCCACCTGCCGGCCCATCATGGCATCGCCGCGCGCGAGCTGAGCGAACGAATTAGTGATGACATCGCGCTCACTTGGGCGCTGCTGAACGAGATCGGCTACTTCGTTACCAGTGGTGATCCAGCGATCGGCCTGGATGCTCACGGGCCGGTTTCGTGGGCCGATACCGACGCAGACTTCCGGACCCTCCGCCGGATGCTTACCGAGCTTGACCATGACGAGCGGCGGGGAGGCCTGAGCGACTACACCACCCCTGAGGACGTACGCGTGTACTTCTGCGCCTACCATCTCGACACCTACAATGGGCCTCCCAAAGTACCAGGCGAATAACAAGCCGCCACCACAGTCCATGCCGACTCGAACCCGGCCTTGAGTGCTGGTGAATGACCGCTCTTGCGGTCTGCGCCTGCCATCTGATCGTCCATCAGGACCTGGGCTCTCGATCTCATGAGTCACCGGCAGCGATTAATACCCATATCTCGGTGGCCTCGTGCTTGCCCGCGAACTCAGCGAAAGGAAGCAGCGATCAGCATGTGCCTAATGACGTGCGCGAAATCGGACCGCGCAAATACTAATCGTCCAGCTAGCTCCATCTGGCGGTGGTTCCTGAGGCGGGATCGAATCGCAGATCTTGTATCTGTTCACTGCCGAGGCCTGTTATGAGGCGGATCGCGGGCGCCCGTCCCGTTGGCCACGGATGACCGGTCACTGCGCTGCCGATTTCTGTGATGCTCGAATCGCTCCATTCTGGTTCTGTGGTGGCGAGGATTATCTGGTCGGCGCGGAGGACGTCGGCTAGCCTGACTCGCTTTGCGGCTGCGCGCTTGGTCTCCTTGGCGTTCGCGCCGAGCGCTTTATTGCTCTTGGCCTCGGCGACGATGACGTCATCGTCGCTGGCGGCTATGAGGTCGGCGTCGGCCACGGGGCTGTTTGAGGTGTCTCGCAGTTCCAGTTCGGGCACGTCGTCGTAGTGCCGGGACGCCGACCGGAGGTGGCGGGAGAGCAGCAGCGGAACCTCTCGTCGCCACGCTGGGCACAACGTTCCTGCAACAAGCGCGAGAGTGTAGTCATCATTCTGAGCGAGGCGCGTAGTGAAAACAGCATTGGTCTCGGATCGATGGTCGAGTAGCACGCGGCTGTCCTTATTTATCGGACGAAACACGGCGAGCTGATGATGGTCGCGAGCCGGGAGTTCATGATCCACTGCACGTCGAAGCGCTGGTGGCAGTTTCCGTCTTACTGAGGCGGGCACGTGGTTCCTATCTGCCCACTGGCAGAACTGGCTGACGAGGGCAGCGGTGGTATCAGGTGGCAACTTGTTCGCCCCCGTCGGTTGACTAGACCGGGCTGTAGGGACTCACCGGCAGTTCAGTCTAGGCTCCCTGGTTCTGTCGAGCTACGCGTGGGGATGGTCGGCTCATTGGTATCACAGCACCCTTCGTCGGTTGCCCGCATACATTGCCATCCCGGCGGATGATGTGTGGGAGTGCGCCATGTTGCCAACGGCAGACAGGCGATCTTGCCGGTAGTAGCCCGTGAGGGTTAAGAGCAAAACATGCAAATCTGCGGGACGGTCGATGTCTAGGATCTGAGGGCGCCGAATCGCTATATTTCTATGGTGTCCTTCGGACCCAGGGAACGCGCTGCGTCGGCGGCGGGCGTCGCCATGGCCACCGTGCCAGATGATGACGTAGGTGCCGCAACTGCGGATCGCTACGAATGGCAGGCGGCGATGGCGGCCGCGGACGGTCTTGGCCTATACCTAGATTCGCTCCAGAACGGCAGGCCGAAGGCTGGCGAAGATGCCCGGATTGTCTGTGAGTATCACGAAGACTGGATCGTGGTCAGGGCTGATGCGGCCGAGCTGGTGTCAGCCAAGCACCGCGAGACCTGCCTATGGTGTCTTTACGACGATCGCCCAGCTCCTTGGCGACGGTGGTCTGGCGCATCTGTTCGGCCGCTGGCACACGCTCAAAGAACTGCCGTCTTGCCGGCTGGTTACGACGGCAGGGCTGGGACCTGGTCAGCCGCAGGAACTGGAGGCGACGGCTGCGTTCTTGCGGGGGCTGCGGCTCGGCGGGCAAATGCTGCTCGCCGGTGGTGAGCATGAGCACGTCATCGGCAGGGTCGCGGAAGTGCTGCTGAAGCACGCCGATTGCCTGCCGGACTCCTGGCAGTCGGCTGGGTCGCGCGGCGCCGCGATTCCGGTCGGCGAGCAGCGGGATCAGGTCGGTCGTTTCCTGTCCATGCTCAGCTTTGACTGCGGCAGGCCCTCGCGACCGCACGTCGGGCATGCTGCGCCGAGCATGTACTGCCGTCCGGTCCTTGAGTGCCTAGGGGGCGATGCGGTCAACGCGGCCGCGGTTTGGGAAGCTGTCCTCGGTCTGTTCCGGACCCGCATGCGAGCCGCCGGCCCGATGTCACGCGGAGCACTTCCCGTGGTACTGGGCCATAGTCCTGTGGCCCGACGGGAGGCGGCCGAGAGCGCTCGCGACCTTGCCGCCCGAATTATCACGATGGCCGACATCGATCTCGTCATACGGACCGCCATCGCTAACCCGCGCGGGTATCTCCCGATGCCGACTGCCCCTCGGATCACCCGGATCGGAGTGAAGATGGAGGCAGGTCGCTGTCCGGGCAACAGCATCGAGCGAGCCGAGCAGCTGCGCCTGGACTATCAGAACTACTGGCGATCTCGGACCAGCAGCGATCCGGCTGCGCGCGCGAGACAGGCGCAACTGCGCCGGATGCTCCTGCGGATCTGCGACGAGGCCACCAGCGCGGTCAGCGCTAGCAGCAGCCGATGCGCGGGGGGCCGACCTGTGGCACGAGCTGCAGTCGCGCGTAGAGACGATGCCAGGGGTATGGCCCGACGACCTGGATGCCGAGCTGCGGCTCGGCGGCATCTGCGATCTCACCAGCCGTTGCAAGGTCTGGTTCAGCGACCGTTTCGATGTCGACGCCGTCATCGCTGACCTCCGGAAACGGGCGGAGCCAGGATCATGACGACGCCCAGACAACCCACCGATCTAGAGCTGGCACGCGATGATCTGGCCTACCATCAGGCGCGGGTGCTCCTGCTCGTCGACCGCAGTTGCCGCCACGCAAGGGCATTCGGGCAAGGTTGATGGCCTGACCAAGCTGGCCAAGCTTGACTTTCTGCTTCGGTATCCCGCTCTCGCCCCGGCTGTGCTGGACCGCCTGGAGCCTGACGACCCGCGCCTTGGACTGTCGGAGGACGACATGGCTGAGCCGACGCAGGCCGAGGCGCCCATGACCCGCTATAAGTACGGCCCGTGGGATGACCGCTACTACCCGGTGATCGGCGCGCTGGTCGGCCGTGGCCTGCTCCGGTATGCCCGTGGCCGCCGCGGCAGTGTCGCCCTTGCGCCGACCTCTGCCGGACGGGCGCTTGCCCGCCAGTTGGCCGGGGCCAGCGAGTGGTCTGACGTTGCCGACCGCAGCCTCGCGATCGCCGAGGCCTCGGCCGGGATGACAGGCAACGCGCTGAAGGACCTTATCTACCAGCGGCTCGCCGTCCTCATGGACCGCCCGCACCGGGAGGTGATCCGATGACAACCAGGGTCCGTATCGATGCAGTCGACCTGGACAGCACCGAAGGCACAGTTCGCTACGACCTCCCTTCCGACCTCACCGTCCTGGCCGGGCCTACCGGCGTCGGGAAAACCACGCTGCTGGAACTGATCAAATACGGCCTAGGCTGCGACGGCAAGCTCGCCCCCGTAGCCGAAGATCACGTTAATGACGTCACCGTCCACGTCACCCTCGGAGCATCCAGGCTGCGCATCACCCGCAGCCTGGACCCGCGAAAGGGCCGCACTGCCCGCGTCACCGACCTGATCACCCGTGAACGGCTGCCAGACCACCACACCGACGCAACAGAACCCAGTCTCAGTACGCTGCTGCTGGCCGCACTAGGTCTGCCAGCTGACATGCGAGCAGCTGCCCGCACCGGCGCTAGCACTAACGAGGGCGCACGCATCTCCTTCGCGGACGTGTTCTCCTACATGTACGTCGCCCAGGCCGACATCAACCACGATATTGCCCACAGCCAGGAGTCCTACCGCGAGCCGAAACGCAAGGCCGTGTTCGAACTGCTGTTCGGCCTCACCAACCCGCGGATACTCCAGCTGCGATCCGATCTGAACGCGCTCAACGCCAAGGTCACGCGGGCAGAAACCGAGCACCAAACGGTTCAGGCGTTTCTGCGCGAAAGCGGCACCTCTAGCCGCATTGACACGGAGCGAGAACTGGCGGCAGCCATAGCTGCCCAGGCCCGCGCCGAGGCCGAGGAAGCCGGGCTCCGCGAAACCCTTGACCCCGTGACCGACCGGGACACCCTCGTTATGCGCGACCTGCTTACCGACGCGGAGCGCGCTCTAGCCGAAGCCCGCGCTGCAGTCATCGACCTAGCCCGGCAACAGGGAGAATATGCCAGCGAACGCCGCCGGGTCCGAGCCGACCTCGACCGGTACCGCCGCATGCGCGACGCCGGGGAACGCCTGGCCAGCATCGAATTCACCGTTTGCCCCCGCTGCATGCAGTCCCTGACTGACCGGCGAGTGACTGACGGCAGCTGCCGAGTCTGCCTCCAGCCCGACCCCGTCCTCCCTGCCGGAGTCGACGACACCGAGCTGTACGAAGCCCGACAGCTAGCTGATCAGCTCACCGAAACGGATGCGCTGCTGGAGGCCATCGCCTCGCAGCTCGCTGCCTCTGCCCAGGCGGTCGCCGACCGCGAGCAGCTCGTTAAGAATCTCTCCGCAGATCTCGACGCACGGACCTCGGCACGCATTACCCCTCGGCTGCAAGCATTCAGCGATACGGTACAGCGTCTAGCCGCGGCCCGCGCTAGCCAGCAGCAGCTGGAGCGAGTGCTGCGCCAATGGGACCGCGCTGACGACATCGGCGCGGTCGCAGAGCAGCTGCGTACCCAGCGCGACAGAACTCGATCTGACCTTGAAGCTGCCCAGGCCAACCTGGCCAGACGTCGTGAGGAGATTCTCGCGGACCTCAACGAAGAATTCCTCGAGACCATCACCGCTCTCGGCGTCCCAGGCGTCGAGGCCGCTGCCATCCACCCTGGGAACTACCTGCCTCTGCTCAACGACAGGCCGTTCGCCACGTTCAGCAGCGGCGGCGGCATCATCACCGCCGTTCAGGTGGCCTATTGGACTTCCCTGCTCGCAGTGGCACTCCGGCGCGGCGACACCTACTATCCGACGCTGTTGATAATCGACAGCCCACGCCTCGCGCTCAATGAGCAAGAAGAACTGCCCGCAGCGCTTTACCGGCGGCTTGTCACCCAGGCCGACGCCAACTCGGGCCGGGTCCAGTTTGTCATCGCCGACAACCAGCTCCCGGCCGACTACCGGCGCCAATACAAGGAAATCGACTTCGACTACGACACACCCACCATATCAACCATACGCCATCCCGGCCCGGCAGCCGTCAAGCCGCTCTTTGAAGGATAATGGACCAAAGAAGGCCGCCCAAGCAGGGTATTGCGAGGCCAATCGCAAAATGATTGACCCAACTCTTCCGTAATCGGAACACCGATCCGATATTGAGCAACGTAGCAGCGGTACAGTGGGGCTACCATCATCTCAGCTACTCGGTGATACGGGAGATACCAGCCGACCCCGTTCTTGGACGAGGCGACGGATCATGACGAGCTGATCACCCGCCTCTATCGGTAGCCCGTTGCCAGTCGTTCCGCGTGGCAGTTCAGAACTTCTTGTGGCTGTGGGCCTCGTCTGCTGGCCGACTCTGTCGAGCGCGTCGAGCTAGGCCTGGCGGAGCGCCGGAGCTACCCGGCCGCCCGGCTACGACCCTGAGTCGCCGCCCGGCCCGCCCCCGCCGTGCACGGCGGCCAGCAGAGAATAGGAGTCCCGTTCCAGCGCGGCGGGTCGCCCGGCATACCCGCCCGTCGCTGACCTGGCGGGACCGGCGGTCCGGGAACTGACGGGCCTACGCAGGGTTCGCGGGCTGGGCGCATGGCTGGATCCGGCCCCGCCGGATGTACTCCACGCCGGAGCAACTGCGGCTGGTGATCGCCGCGCCGCAGCAGGGCAAGTCAGCCGCCGCGGCCGGCACGATCCTGGACGCGCCCGGCCCGGTGGTCGCCACCTCGATCCGCGGCGACCCGATCGCCGCCACCGCCGGCCTGCGGTCCGGCACCGGGCAGGTCCACGTGTGGAACCCCGAGGCCGCCGGCCAGTACGGGTCGACCATGAAATGGAACCCGGCCGCAGGCTGCCAGGACATGGTCACCGCCGTCCGCCGCGCCGGGTACATGGTCGAAGCCACTACCTCGCGGGGCCTGGCCGACGAGAGCTTCTGGAGTGGCTGTAGCACTCTGGAGTGGCCCCGCTGTTCTCCTTTGACCAGGGGTGCTGGATCAAGGCCCGTCCTGGTGTTGGAGCGCCCGGGCGGGCCGCATTGACGACACCGCCGATGATCGGCGGCTATTGACGCTGCGGTCGTACGGCCCGTGACGAAGCGGCTGCGGATCTGCGACAACCCTTAGCCCAGTGCGGATCTCGGCGGCGTCCGGAGAGGCGTACAGATGCCTGCGCGATTGTGACGCCATCGGCGTGGCCAACAGCCACGAGGCACGTGCTTTACCGAAGGCCGCGGATGATGACGCGGATCTCCTAGTCCGGCGTGGTACACGGGACTCTCGTTGCCGTGGCCACGCCGGTCTGCACGGCAGACGGCGCAGGCATCCGTCAGGTAGACCCAGGACAGCCGACGATGGACACGCGATGGACACAGACAGCGTAGTAAGGAGCAGCATCAGCCGACACCAGTCAGCATGGAGTAGTGGCGCTAACCTGCATAGACGGCCCGAGACGATACCGGGAGATACCGGCCGACACGTTTGTAGTCCGTCTTGAAAACCGCTATGGGGCGTGAGCTTCATCGTGGATTCGAGTCCCACACCCTCCGCCATCCCCTGCGGAAACTTCCGAGCGCGGCCAGCCGTCGCGGGCGAGCGAGGCGGCAGAGTGGCGGCCCTCGTGCAGCCTGATAACCGGCAGGCCAGCCTCGGCGGCTATCGCCCTGAAGCGGCGCGGCACGGAGTCGGACGGCCAGCGACGCGGCAGCGGCGTTGTGGGACCGTACCGCTGACGCAATCGACGAGGTTGTGCAGCTACAGGAGTGACAAGACGCCAGCCCGGGGCAGTAGACATCGGGATTGTGCCGTAGCCGGACTGCGCGCCTTTCCCGGTTTACGCCGCAGGAAGCTCGACGACCTCAGCCGCGTGACCGTCGGCGAGGTACACCTCGATGTCCTCCGGCATATGGATGAAATCAGCGTGAGCCCCGGTGCGCGTGCTTCCGCTGACGCCCAGGCCGGCCGAGTTCAGCGCGGCGACCACCTTCGCCGCGAACCGGCGGCGAAGTTCCGACGACCCGTCGGTGATCAACTGCAGAGTCACCGCGCGGCCGTCGCCACCCATGAAGACCCGGGTGTCCGCCGCGGTAATTCCCGCATCCAGCAGAGCACTAGTCACGCGCTGCCTCATGAGCGTTCCCCGATCGGGCCTGCCGGGCTTCCGGTTCCGCGTCTTGCCGTATTCCGCGATGGCATCGCGCAGCCAGAGCTTGCCGACCGTGAGCTCGTAAACCGGCTTCGGAAAGCCGCGTCCCGCCGCGAGCTCGTGAAGCCGTTGCGGCGACACCTCAGAGGATCTCCGCAGCCTCAGGCGCCGACACAATCTCAGGCAGCGTCGCGCCGGCATTATCCTCAGCGAGCACGTCCTCACGCACCGCCTCGACGCGGACCAGGGGCCAGCGCGGCATGCCAGCCTTCGCGGCCATCTCCTCGACGAGCGCCGCCCCCTTCGCGGCAGCCTCGGCGGGAAGGGCCTGGCGGACGCTGACAGTTGCCTCCCACGTGCCGTTACCGCCAGCGACCACACCGTCGTAGTCGGCGAGCAGGTCCATCAGCTTGTCGGCCGCCTCGTCGCTGACTACCGTACGCAGCGCTCCTGTCTCGGGCGCCCGCGCCTGCACATGCACACTGAACCAGAACATGGTGATCGTCACCTTCATCGTCCGTCCTTCCTTTCCGCTCGCAAGGCGAAGTTACTGCCGCCCCGGCGGCCAGTGACCGCCCGCCCGGCGTACCAGCCCGATCCAGTTGCCGAAGGCATGGCCACGCGTGTGACCCGTCTTCGGCACGCTGATCGCCGGCTTGGTCTTGTCGGCGGGAAGGAGCCGCGGGTACCCCCCGCCGGTCGGCAGCCTGTACCGCCAGCCGTGGGTATCGATCAAGAAGTTGACGACATCCGCGTACTCCTTGTCGATCTCCTTGCCGGGCCTCTCGGGTTCCACGCGAGCACTCCTTAAACCTTGAGGTATCACAAGGAAATCTAGCCGGTCTGGCCGTCGTGTCAAATCGCAGACCTGAGGGCTAGCCCGCCACACCGGGCAAGCGACCTCTGATCCTGCGCGCGGGATTAATAGTGACGAATTTGACGAAATCATGGCGAACGGGACGCGCAACGCACGCGTGCGCAGGCAGCGGCACGCCAGCCCTCGACGCAGATTCCGACCAAACCCGCTGGCCCGTCAGCCCCGTGTGAGCCTGGCCGAGCATGGTCATCGATGGCACTGTGATTGTTACTGGCATGTCCGGCGCGGGCAAGTCCACAGTCGCTGTCGAGCTTGCGCGGCGCGGCCTGACGTGAATCTGCGATGGTGGCACGAGCACGTAGCCGCCGATCAAACCGGAAGTCCAAATGGTGACGTGACAGCCCGTCTGGACGTCTCCAAGACATCCGGCCCGGGTGATCCGGTGGCGATGGCAAGGTTCGCGTAGGGCCGCCGCTGCCACCATTGCCTGATCTGTGGCGCAGGTGGTGGCTGTCCTTGGGCACCTCGGTGGCCTACTGATCCTGTTGGCCTCCGGAAGGGTGCTGTTCGCCGGAGGTGGCCTGGGGCGGGGAGCCGAAACGGCCCCGGCGCGTGCCCGGGCGGTGGGATCGCGGCGGGATTTGATCAGGCTCGCGACCGTGGTGGCGGCCAGCACCACGGCTATGACTATCAGCGACATGGCCGTGCTGATCTCCGGCACCCCGTGATTGAGGCCGTGGACCCAGTGCAGGATCAGCTTCACGCCGATGAACGCCAAGACCAGCGCTAGCCCGACGGACAGGTACACCAGCCGGTCGAGCAGGCCGGTCACCAGGAAGAACAGCGCCCGCAGGCCCAGCAGGGCGAAGGCGTTGGCCACGAAAACGATATAGGCATGGCTCGTGACCCCGAAGACGGCCGGGATCGAGTCCAGCGCGAACAAGAGGTCCGTACCACCGATGGCGATGAACACGATGAACGACGGCGTGACCACAAGACGTCCCCTCGCCCGGGAGATCAGCTTGCCACCGGCGTATGTGTCGCTCACCGGCAGAAACCGGCGGGCGGTCCGGTTCAGCGCACTGTCCTGGACATCGGGATCCTGCTCACGGTGACGGATCAGCCGCATGGCGGTCCACAGCAGCAGCAGCCCGAAGACCAAGAACATGAACGACAGCAGCGACAGCAGGGCCGCCCCCAGCGAAATGAAGACCGCCCGCAGCACCAGCGCCGCGATGATGCCGAAGGTGAGCACCCGCTGCTGGTGCTCGCGGGGCACCGCGAACGTCGCCATGATGATCACGAAGACGAAGAGGTTGTCGACGGACAGGCTCATCTCCACCAGGTATCCGGCGAAGTACTGCGCGCCGTATCCCCACCCCGCCAGGCTGGCGAAGACAAGGCCGAACCCAAGCGCCACCGCGACATAGAAGGCCGACCAGGCGATGGCCTCGCGGTAGCCGATGGCGTGCGGGCGCAGCGTCGGCAGCACCAAGTCGAGGGCGAGCAGCACGACGATCACTCCGATCGTCAGAGCCCAGCCGACCGCGGTGACCGCCACTACATACCCCCGGCCTGTGCCGACCGCATACCGCCTTTCGCACGGTGGCGCGCACCAGCACAGGAACATGCCCGCAGAGGTAGCCGGTCAATCTGAGTGCCGGGCACCATCGGCCGTGTCCGGCACGAGTAGGACTGCGCCCCCCTCTGGCGGGGTTGCGGTCACTAATTAGCCAGGTCGACGGGTGCAGGCACGGGAAGGGGCAGGCGGCGCATGATGACTGAGGAGTCCTGGCACATGAGGGAGATGACCAGGGCGGAGGCGATGCGGCGGCTGGGCAGCGTCGAGGTCGGACCGGATCTTCTTCACCAACGGGGCGCTCACGGCGGTCATTGTGTAGCCGTTGTGTTGTCAGCCTGGAGCGGCCCCCGCCACGGACCGGCGGCCGCCGCTGCTAGGGGATGCCGGCATTCGCCAAATGAGGGTCAGACGACGATGACGGGGGTGTCGCCGTCGCCGAGGCCGAGCGGGTGGTGCTGGCTCATGAGGCGGGATCGAGCCGGGTGAGCAACTGCAGGGTGTAGATGTCGCCTGCGGTCATCGAGTGGCCGCAGTTCTGGCCGCCTTCGTACACACCTCTTCGATCCGGTTGTTGAAGGTGTCGGCGATGTACACGTGCGCCGCCCGCCGGCCTCGAAGGCCTCACCCCCTGTGTTGGACAGGCTGGCTCCATCGCCAACCGCTGTTCCGTCGTGAGGCGAGGTTTAGCGACAACGACCTCGTGCTGCTCGGCGATCAGGACCGGTCACGTTGGAACACCGGTGCTGCCACCCTAGGCAGGATCTGGACCACCCACAGGCGTAAGTATCAGTCTCCCGGTGAGGTATCAAGCGGCGGCCGGTTCGACAGCAATGTTGCGCCCCTGTTCCGCACGGTGCTCGTTGCCGCACAGCGGGACTCGCCTAGTCAGCTGCACTTGCCGGGCCACAATATTTCAACCAAATATCGGGGAGAAATATTGTCGCGAGTGTGCTCTGGCCTTCTGGGCGGGCCAGGCTGCGCCCAACCCCGACGACGGTGGCGCCAGCCGACGAGATGCTGGCGTATATGATTACGTATATGAGCACTCCGATGACGACCATCAGGGTCCATCCGACTACCCGCAACAGAGTCAGTGCGCTGGCAGCCGAGGAGTTCGGCGGAGCGTCAGCAGACAGGGTGATCGACAGGCTCCTCATCGATCATCAGAAGATCAGGATGCTCGAAGCCTACGACCGTCTTGCCGCCGATCCGGAGCGCTGGCGGCCAGTATCCTGCCGAGATCGGCGAATGGGACGTGACGGCAAGTGACGGGCTGGACTGGGAGTGAGCAAGCTGGCTCGGCCATGGCAAGTCTGGACGGCGGACCTCAATCCCACCATTGGTAGCGAGCAACGCGGCCGACGTCCTTGCGTTGTGGTGTCCTCAAGCCTGCACTGCGCGTTCCCATCCCGATGGTAATAGTGGTTCCCTTGACCACAACCGACCGGGGCTTGCCACACCACGTCGCGGTCAACTCAGCTTCATCCGGCGTCAGATCACCCAGTTGGGCTCGCACCGATGACGTCCGAGCCATCTCAGAGCAGCGCTTCACCTCAGGTCGGCCGCTCGGCGTTCTATCCGACGAGGAACGCGAGGCGGTACGAGCCCATCTGCGGCTGATGCTCGACCTCTAGATTCAAGCCACACGCTGTGCACCTCCGGGTGGCTCTTGCCCGCTAGCTAAGCGACCAACTGGCTCCTCGCTCGGATAATGTAAGATCGCATCTACGTTAGACGATGTCTACGTATGTCGTTTTCCAGGCCACGCGGGGCCGCAATCCCGTGAGTGAGCGGGGAGACTTCACCGCCACTCTGGCCCAATCGAGCCTGGCCAATTCTGACTCGGTCGCCTGGCCGGGGGCCGCAGACAGCCCGGTATCGACAAAGGCAGACACTAAGAACAAGCGGTACCAGATCGCCGATCCGTACCTTCGATTCTGGCTGGCCTTCCTGGAGCGCGGCCTTCCCATAGTCGAGCGCGGCCGAGGCGACCTGCTGCTGGAGCGGATTGAACGGTCCTGGACGAGCTGGCGCGGCCCGCCGTCGAGCCAATCGTCCGCGAGTCACTTCTCCGGCTGATGCCGGACGAGCGCTGGCCCGGAGCCGAAGCTATTGGCGGCTGGTGGAACAGGCAGAATAACCCCGAGATCGACCTCGTTGGCGCGGACCGTGAGCCTGTCGCCAGGAACATTTACTTCCTCGGCTCGATTAAGTGGCTCGAGAACCGGCCCTTCGACCGCCACGATTACGACGGCCTTGTCCGAAGCGTGCTCGCAGTTCCTGGCGCAGGCCATCAGACGCCGCTTGTCGTGGTGTCCCGCAGCGGCCTCACCGAAGACCTGCCGCTGGCAACGCGCTGGGGACCTGACGACCTGATGCGCGCCTGGCAACGCTGAGAAGGTTCCCCGAGGCCGCCGCTAACCCAGCTCAGGGCTAGCGCCGCCGCGACTATGGGGAGGCGAGTAGTTGGCGTGCGACGTCGGCGAAGAGCACGGCGAACGATGATTCTGTGGCGGCCGTGCCTGGGCTCGCGCTGATGCTGAACCTATCCCGCACCCGCCCACCCGGGCCGATCACGAACACGACGCCGTTTCGCTCTGGCCCGTATGCCAGCCTGACCCGCCGCAACTGGGCGGGCGTCCCGGTCAGGAAGCGCCAGTTGGGCAGCGCGCTGAGACCGGCCTGGTCGTCGTACGCCAGGAGGTCGCCTGCCGAGCGACGGGTCTGCGACAGATCAATCCCGACGAGCGCTACCCGCGCCGCGCCCGCGCCGAGCATCGAATCGGCCAGCTCGAACTCGCGCCCGACCGGCTGGCATTGGCTCGCGCAGGCTGGATCGATGAAACCGAGCAGCACGACTTGGCCGCGGAGGCTCGCCAGGGTCACGGCCCGCCCGGATTGATCGGCAAGAGAGAACTGCGGAGCGGCGTAGTTTACCGGCGTCGGCTGGCCGCTGATGGCCTCGGCCAACAGCGGATCGGCGTTCGGGCTGGCCTGCGCGACGGCCATTGGGATCGCGCCGAGCGCGATGAGCCCGGCCCCGGCCAGCGCCGTCAGCGACCAGATGCTCAGCGCGATGAATTGCGGGCGCGTGCGGGCCGGCCCGGTGCTCGCCTCGTTCGCCAGTTCAGGCGCCGGTGCCGGTGCCCGGACGTAGGCGAGGTAGCCGCTGACCGCGAGCAAGATGAGCGGGATCATGCTATTCGGATCGGTACCTAGTCCGCCGAGGAAGCCGAGATCCTGCGTCACCAGCCACACCGCCAGGCACACTACGGCGAACCCGATCAGCGCGGCGCGGATCAGGCGTACCCGGCCGCTGACGAACACGACTCCGGTCACCGCGAGCACCATGACGAAGAACAGGTTGACCGCGAATCCGTGCGCGGCGTCCAGACCGGCAAACCTGGCGAGCACGTCTATCAGGAAGCCAGGCTGCGGCGTCAGCGTCATCGACTCGGCCATTCCGGCGACGCGGCCGAGTTGCCCGTGCGAAGCGCCCTGCCAGAACCCGCGCCCAGGCCACGCCTGCAGCACCGCCATGCCGGCCAGGAACCCGCCAAGTCCGGCCAGGACCAGCCTGCCGAACCGCGCCGACCGCCACGCGCGCTCGGGCAGCCCGATGAGCATGCCCGCCACGACGTAGAGAAGCGCCGCGCCAGGCGCACCGGTCAGCCACGACAGGCCAGGGGCGAATATCCCGCCGAACGATTCGCCGAACACCCAAACGACCAGGCCCCACCCCACGCTGACGATCCCGGCAAGACGTGACAGCGGACCGCGCGGTGCCGCCAGCATCCAGATGCCAAGGCCGAGCTGAATCCACACGGCGGCGACCGCCGCCTGGACCGGGTGAAACGACCAGGTGGTCCCCGCCCAGTTGACCAGGAGCTGCACCCATCGCGGCGAGCTAGCCGCGATCGGCTCGATGACCTGCGACGGCAGGCCAAGAGCCATCTTGGGCTGTAGCTGCAAGATGCCGTCGAACAGCCACAGGTTGCCGAAGCCGACGATGAGCAACAACCGGCCCGGCGGCTCGGGCCAGGCATTTGCCCGGATGGGCCGCACCGCTACGCGCGCCGCCGCCCACCCGGTTACTAGCAGCGCGAAGACCAGCAGGGCGATCAGGCCCTGATGCGCCAGCGCGGTCCTGAACGCGCCCACGACCTGGTGATTGTCGATATTCATGCCTGGACTCATACCGGGCATGGCAACCCGCCTGGCCAGCCCAGCTGCCGCGCGCTAACCGTGGGCTCCCGCTCAGACCGACACCGGCTCTGGTGCCGGTTCTGCCTGCTGCGGGGCCGTCACCGCTGCCGCATTGTCCGCGCTGGCCAGATACTCAGCCATCGTGCGCCCTCTGCCGTACCTGCGACGCATCCACAGGTAAGCAACGAAGGCCGCGGGCGCGAAGAGCGCCTGCGCCGGGACCAGGATGTCACCGCGGAAATCGACCAGCGTCAACGCGAAACCGGCCAGGGGCGGCATGGCGGCACCAAAGACGATGGCAAGGCCAGCGGCCACTTTCGCTGCCGCCTTGCCATAGGTCTTATAGCAGGCGAGCGTGAACACCGCGTACACCAGCAGGTCGCCGATGCCGGTGGCGTAGTTGTTGAGACCAATTCGCATGCCGAACATAGGGTCGAGCGGCTGGCCTAGGAAATTCGAGACCAGTACAGCCGTCACGTTGATCACGAAACTGGAGAACAGGTCGTAGAGCGCGAGCCCGAGCACGAAGTAGACGACGTGCTGCAGCCGCATTCCGCCCTGTACATAGAGATTCGCCACGGTGACGACGCCGGCGATCACCAGGATGTCCAGCTCGAACCACCACACTTGCCAGCCAAGCACCGTGCCCAGCATGTGGTGACTCTCGTAGACGTTGGCGCCGAGCAGCAGGCCAATCAGCAGCCACAGCAGTCCGGGCCGCATCAGGTACCGGTAGCCATAGAAAATCGAGGCGGCGAACGTCACGCAGAGGAAGCAGGTAATCGCCAACGGGGGCAGCGCGGCATACAGGAACGGCAGCAAGACGATGAATGTGAGCAACATGGTGATGTCGCGGAAGTTGAAAGTGCCGATCGGCGGCCGGTCCATCCGCACCCGGCGGAAGTAGTACACGGCCAGGGCACAGGCAAGTGCGGTGCCAACGACGGAGACGGCGACGCCGATGAGAGTCTGCTGCCACAGCGGAATCGCGAAGAACGGGGCATGCGACATATCAGGCTCCTACCAATGTGTGCGAAGCCGCGAATGACGTCTCATGCAAATCGCTTCTGGTGCCGCGCAGCAGAGTCGCCTGGTCGTCGGCGACGATCGTCAGGTCCACCTCCAGGTCCGCCTCGGCAAAGTGACGCTGAGCGGCCAGCTCACCGAGCCCGGCTATCGCCGAGGCTGGCAGGGTGAGCTTGAGCCTGCCCCCGACGACGGCGGCACGGTACCTGGCTGGCCAGGGCTCAGCAGGCAGCGCCTCGATCGCGTCGACAAGCTCCCGCGGCGTGATCACCCGGTCAATATCGAGGTAAACGAGCGAGTCCGCTTTGCCGAGAATCTGGCTAGACGCCGGGAAACCGGCGAGCTCACAGGTCAGCGGCTCGTCGGGAAGCCGGCGAACGACGTCTCTGGTGTCATAGCGCAGCACCGGCATGCAGTCCCTGTAGGGGAAGAATGGCGTGATCACGAGTGTGCTGAGCGCTCCCGGCGCTGCGGGCTCCGCGGTTCGCAGGTCGAGCAGTTCGGTCAGTCCCGTTGTGACGTCGTGGTGCACATGACGCTGGCTGCACGTGTTGGCCGTGACAGGAATCACTTCCGTCATGCTGAACGTGTCGACGATCCGCGCAACGCCGAACACGCGGCAGGCGGCAAGCTCCAACGACGGAGAAAGCACTTCGCCACCCACCGTGACCCGCCTGAGCTTGAAGTCGTCCGGGCCGAGCCCACGGCGCCGGGCGGCGGACACAACCTCGGCGAGGTAGCTGGGGTACGTGGACAGTATGGTCGCTCCGCTCTCGGTCATGCTGTCGAGTGCGTCATCTGGCGCCATGACGCCGAGCAGGCTGCATCCGGTCCGCGTCAGCCGGCAGATGGCCGCGTTCAAGTGATTGGCCGCGATCGCGCGCGAGCTCACGTTGACCTGCATGATGTCGCTTGGCCGCAGGTCGTCGCGGATAAGTCCGGCGAGCGCGGCGAGCGCAGACCACAGATCCATCTCGTACCGGGACATCCAGACCTCCGCCGGGCGGCCGGTGGTGCCGGTCGTGCGAGTGCTTAGGTACCGCTCCGTATCCGTGCACAGAAAGTCGCCTGGCCGCTCGACCAGATCCCGTTTGACGGTGACAGGGATCGTCCGCAATGTTTCTGTGTCAAGCTGCCGCAGCTCGGTTGCCGCCGCCGCCAGCCGCCGCGCGTAGAACGGAGACCGCGCGGCGAGCCTGCGTACTGTGCGTCGCAAGCAGCGATTGACGACCTCGCGCTGCTCGTCCGGATCAGGAATCGGCGCGCCAAGCAGCGCGTCCGTATCGTCGCCAGGTTCGCCGAACTCGGCGAGCGTGACCAGCGCGTCATCGACCAGCCTGGCGAGGTTCCGCGTGCTCAGGCGACGGCCCGACACCATGCTAACCGCCATCCGTACTTGCCTGGCGCCCGTCTCGAACATCGGTTCTCCATGAGAGGAAGTCCCTGGACCGGCGCCGCCTCAGCTGAGGCGGCGCCGGGTACGCCGGGGCGACTAGAAGGTGGGTCCGCCTACATTGATGAACAGCACGGCGCTCATCGAGCCGAGCACGTACTTGACGTGCTTGACGCTGCGGATAACTGACTTCATGGCTACCTCCTCCCTAGTACTCGACGGCCAGGCCGGTACGAATGATCAAGGGATGACAATGACCTTGAGCGTCATGTCTGGGTGTACCGAGCAGGTGAGGTAGTAGGTACCTGGCGCCTTCCACGGGCGCGTCATGAACACGCCGTTGGTCTGCATCAGATGAAAGCCGCTGATCGGTGCGCCACGTTCACTGCGGATGATGTGGCCGCCACGACCTGGGCCAATGATGTGGACAACAATCGAGTCGTTGAAGAACGTGAGTCGCTGGCCGGCATGAATAGTCACCACATCGCGTGCGAAATCATGGGCTCTCATGCCGACCGCACCAGCCGGTAAGGGCTTGGGCGAGGATTGAAGCGCTGGTACCAGCAGGCCGGCTAACAGGCCAGGAACGACGAAGAGGATCCGCGGCACCCGCATCCCTGAGGCTCCTCGCGAGTATCGGCCAGACCAGAATGGCTGGTTTTGGCTTACAGTATCGTCCGTTGACCGGCTCGTAAATAGTCACCCCGATCAGGGACGAAGTTCCGTTCGAGAACTTCGCAGATTGCCAAACCAGGGCAATGCGAGAAAAAATACGATTGACCGCAATCACGGCAGCATCACGCCCGCGATTAAGAACCAGCAACCTCGTGCGCCACCAGGGATTCGTAAAAGTCGTGGGTCGTGTTTAGCCTGGCCGGATGGCTAGTAGCTGGAGCGGGCGGCCGGGGTGCTGGGCGTTGCGGCGTGTCTCCTCGGTGATCCTGGTTACTCCTTGTAGCCGGAATAGGGTGATGACGAGGCTGGTGACGCAGGGGACGGCCTCGCAGTTGCGCATGGTCCAGCGCCCGTTTTTCTTGATGGTGACGTAGCGTTCGATGAGGACGGCCTGGCGGGCGCCGGGGAAGCCTGGTTCCGTCGGGGCGGACAGGGCGCGGATGGCGCGGTGCTCCGGCATCGCGGACGTGGCCGGCGCACCGGGCTGGTCCGCTGGTCCGACCCGTTCGAGCTGCCCGAGACCTACCTGGAACGGCACGCCCAGCTCGCTTACCTCGGCAACGTGCACGTGGCCGAGGGCCGCACCGTGGACACCGGGCACCTGGTGGTCGATGGAAGTGCGGGGCGGGAGGCTTTCTACGTCAGGATGAGCCGGAGGCGCAGGCGGAACACCGCCTACGTCGTGCCCGAACGGACCAGGATCTCAGGCGCTGCTGCCTGCCGATGTGTGGGAGCTGTATGAGGTTGATGCGGAGCGGGAAACGCTGACCCGGCTGCTGCGGGCGGCTGAGCTGGCCGGTCACGACGTGTACGCGGTGCTGCGGCGGGCAGTGGGGCGGCGCTGGTGGACGTGGTGAGCCCGATAACCCTGCCGGTGCCGCTGCTGGTCCACACCCCCGGCGATGACCGCCACGACGCGAGCGTGGGGTGCGCCGGTCTGCGCCGAGGCGCGGAGCAGGCGCGTCTCGGTGTCCAGCTGCCCACGCGTGGTATAGGCCCCGGCGCCGTGCCATGCGGATCAGCTCATGCCGGGTGAACACCGACTTTGAACAAAGCGCGTCCGCGACTGCCGCTGCCAGAACCCGGTCGGTCTCCGGGCTGGCCGGCAGCACGGTTCCGGGCTGGGTCGCGCTGTCGCGGCGTCCGGGCGCCGCGTCTGGGAGGTCGCTGAGCGCCTGGACCTCGTTGGCCCGTGACTGGGCCTCCCACCGCGCGAGCAACTCGGCGCGGGACGGCGCGGAATGCGCCTTGGGCTGGCGCGAGTCGAGCGTCACGAATTGCGCGATCGACCATAATGCCCGCGCGTGCGGCTCCCTGCCGAAACGGTGCTTGTACAGGGCGATGAGCTCTTGCAGCCGTGGCTCGATCGCCCGCCGCCGGGACGAGAACTCGTCGCAGATTTCGGCGGAGATCCCGGCGAGTTCCCAACCGTTACCATCCGCCCGCGCTATTACCTCGACGCCGAAGTGATCGGCTCGTGCGCATCTGCGAACCGCCCCGAATGCGCCGAGTGGTACCCCGCCCTGCTGTATCCGGCTTCCCGCCGCAGGTAGTCGAGCATGGCCTGATCCCGTCCCACACCACCTGGGCCTGACGGTCCCACTACCTCCAAACGCTCGGACCTGGCAGATTCGCTGGTCAGAACGGTGAGCCTGGCTCCGCAGCGCTCAGCAGCGAGCCGAGGTACGGCGTGCCAGCGTTCGCTCGATCGCTCGTTGCGAGTGTGAATGGCGCGCCTCCCAGATCGCCGGAAGTGCCCACCACTGGTGGCGTAGCGGTTCACGAGTTGTAGATCGAGTGGTTTCCGACGCGAAGCCACACGACGACCGTCTCACCGTTGACTTCGGCCAGCCGGAACAGTGCCCGGCCGTCCGGTGAGGCAAAGCTCCAAGTCATCGAGTAATTCGCGCCAATCCGGTGAATGCGCAAGGTTCTCGGCCATGGCACAACACCGGCGTGTGCTCCCGCGTCCAGGGCCGGGCGCAAGACGTCGTGCACCGCCAGCACGAACAGCTTGCGGTGCTCCACAGGCAGTCGCCGGAGCGATGAGGAAGCCTGCGGTGCGGACGTACTTCATTCCTGCAGGTCGAGGTCTGCTAGCAGCGCGTCCATCGAGTCGTAGGCCTTGCCTTCGGGCACGTCGTCGCCGGGCCGCGACGGGTACCTGGCCTCATGCACGGCCCAGTACAGCTCAGCCTCGCGCTGCTCCAGTGCCTTCAGCGTGCGGTATTCCTCCAGGGGAACCACGACGGCCTCGACCTGGCCCGCGCGAGTGATCACCTGATGGTCTCCGACGTCAGCGCCAGAACTCAGGGGATGCTCGGTCATGCGGCTAGACTACCCGCTCGCCAGGCTCAGGCCGGTGGCTAGATCGCCGATCGCATAGTTTCCATGCTGCCAACAGATCTTCTCGCGAGTACTGCGATGTCTGGTTCGATTCACGCGCAAGCGAAGGGGAACGTTATGCTGACGCCCGGTTTAGCGTGGTGGACGGCGAACTGGCATCCACGACCGAGCCGGTGATGCCACCGGTCAGCGAACAGCGGCTCTACCTGGTTGCGGCGGCTGGCCTGGAAGTCTTCAGGCCCGTTTTCGACGGCTTGGCCAGTATCAGTGTTTTCAACCTTAACCCGGACGTCATGCGCCAGCCGCAGACGCCGGATGCCGGAGAACTGCTGCACCGCGACGGGGCCAACGTCGCCAGCGTCCTGGACCGGCTTGAGCGCGGCAAACGCGGTAGTGCCGATAAGGTCCGGATCGAAGAATATTTGCAGCATATCGTTCCGGGCATGCATGGAGTCAGAAGATCTGATCTGGGCAACTGGGAGACGCTCCAGTTCATTCAGGACGTGCCGGGAGCGAAGAGTCCGTGGCGTTTCCACGCGCAGTCGGTCTCCGACGGGACACTTCGGGCGCTTGGCGTACTCGTGGCACTGTTCGCCGGGACAGGCGGGACGCTCAGCACAGTCGGCATTGAGGAACCGGAGAGCGCATTGCACCCGGCCGCCGCAGGGGTGCTTCTGGATGCGCTACGCGACGCTAGCGAGCGCCGTCAGGTTATCGTCACGAGTCATAGTCCCGACCTCCTTGACCGGCATGATTTCAAGCTTTCGGAATTGCGCGCAGTTCGCTCCATTAACGGGGAGACGGTTATCGGAGAGCTTGACAATGCGGGCGCCCTGGCGCTGCGCGAGGATCTGTATACACCCGGCGAGTTGCTTCGCACGGATCAGCTTCTTCCCGCCAGGGCAGACCGTGCGGTGTTCCTCGCCGCAGCCGAATCGCTGAGGGCGCATCCGGACGTGCGCAACGACGCTGTCGCTCCCGCGAACCCGGAGGGCAAGCGGGGCGCGAAGCGTGAACTTGAGAAGTTGATGCTGGAGTCGTACAAGGAGACCCGGCATCAGCCGAAATTCTCCGCTCTCATCGACCTCAAGACGGCCAGCAAACAAAGCAGATCGTTCCGCCGCATGGTCCATGCCGTGGAGACGCTGGCTCAATGAGCGCGGATCCGCTCCCTTCACCTGCGAAGATCCCTTGTACAAGGGTGGCGGACACGCCGAGCGCACAGTTGTGGTCCTCGATGTCGGCGGTCATCTCCTCGCCGCCCTGGTGCCCGCTCCTGACCAGATGAAGTTCCCTGCGAGCGCGAATTGCCGCCCAGCGCGCGATGACCGAGGCAGGCCACGTGTGGTGGCTCGGCGCGTTCGCTGACGGAAACTGCTCTCCCAGCTCGGCGTCATCTCCGGCCCGACAGGCCCCGCCCGCTACCAGGACGTCGAGACCCATCCCGCCGCGGGCGCACGCCTGTACCGATCCGCCACGCTTGCCGCGCCCACAAGCAGGTCAAGGCCACGGCTAGCAAATAATCAGTCCCGGCTGGCGTGTCCGGCGCGCGGGTCACATGCTGGTGCCCACGTGGGAGGCTTCGCAGTGTGGGCAAGGACTCTCAAGATGACGCGGCCGATGCCGAACTGGGCCGCAGTATCAGTGACTGGCTGACAGGGCAGGTCTTCGACTCCCAGCTCCAATCGGCGGCCGCCGGCGACCTCCTGCCCGGGCTGCCCACGGAACCCAGGGCCTTCCGTGACCTGCGCCCGCCGTATCACCGGGCTCCCCCGTGGATGGTGACGGTCTTCCCCGCAGCCGCCGACGGCCGCCTGAGCGAGCCGGACCTCGCGGTCATCGGCGAACACCCGGATGCGCTGGCGCTGCGGATCAGCGGCCTGGACCAGGCCGGCTTCGAGAGCGTGGCTGCCCGCTACGGCGCCCGGTTCCTGGCGATCGAGCTCGAGCACTGCCCGCTGATCGCGGACCTGAGGCCGCTGGAAGACCTGCCCGGCCTGCGGCTGGCCAAGTATCTCCCGTAACCAGCGCGCGACCCGGCTGTGGAACCTGTCCCGCACCCCCGCCCTGACCGGGCTGCGGTTCAAGAACTTCACCCGCCTGCACGACCTGCACGACCTGCAGGCCGGCGCCTCCCTCCGCGAACTCCAATTCGGAGACGCCACCTGGCCCACCTCAGTATTCGACTCACTTGACCCGCTCGCCGCCCTCACCGGCCTGCGGTCTCTCGAACTCGACGCGAAACGGATCGGCGACGGCCGCGTCGAGCCGCTCGGCAAGCTGACCGGGCTCCGGGCGCTGACATTCCCGGCCGGCATGTTCACGACCCGCCAGGTGGCCTGGCTCCGCGCCAGGCTCCCCGCCACCGTCAAATCGGAAATGCTCGCCCCGGCCATCTACTACCCGCCAACCCCCCGCGACTGCGAGCACACCACAGACACGCTGCTCGTCGGCAAGCGCAAGCCATTCCTGAACTCCCAGACCCACGCCACCCGCATCTCCAAGCACAGAGACGAGTTCTGGCACATGGTCGAAGACTTCCGCCGCGACCCCGCCCTCACACCCGAATGAACCACATCAACCGCGGGAAGGCTGCGCCGGGACCCGAGCCCAACGCCGCGCGGCGTGATGCCCCGGCGGATGCGCTGAGGATCGGCTTCCAAACATCACCGTACGCGGGAGACGTCCTTGACCTCGATCCGCTCCACCCGGAATGCCCCAGGGCTGCTCGGTGGGGGCGTCGAGGACCTCTTTGATATGGGCGTTGACCGTCGCGCGCCCGGACAGCAACTGGTCCATGTCGCTATGGCCGATCACTGACCGGAGCGAGGTCTGGGCTGCGTCCGGGCGGCGGCCGCACGCCCGGGGTTCGTCACTGCCCGGGTCATTTCGCGGCTCTCAGGCTGCGTGACTTGGTCAGATGAACCGGGAGCGGATCACCTTCGATGAGGATGGGGCGGTTCGCATGGTGGGACGTTCAGGCCCACCAGCAGGTTCTGGCCGTCTGACCTGGTCAGAGTCTCTTCTGCGTGGTCCCAGGATAGCCGCGGCCGAGACCGGCAATCGGTGCGGCTAAAGGGTTCTTGCTCAGCATTCGCAGGCGCTGTTACACTGCCACCGTTTGCGCCGCATGAGCGTAGCGCAGGTTCCGGCGGGGGAGGACTGGGAGCCATTTCCACCGAGATCTGGCAAGATTACCGTCTGCATGACCGGGTGCCTGGATTAACCGGGACACGGGTCTTCGTCATTGCCTGGCTAACCCAGGAAGTCGCGGGATTCCCCGCCCCGCGAGCCAGTAAAGCCGCGTTGGCAGGAAGGCCGGTCATTGAATCATGAGCCAGGATAATACAATTCTGATCATAGGCGGCAAACCGAAGGCGCTGCGGAAGGCCAAGGCACTCGGGCTCAATGTGGTGCACTTCCAGCGGATGAGTCAGTTCTCCGCGGAGCACAAGGAACACGCCGACGCGGCCGTGCTCCTCGAGTACACCGACCTCGCCAAACTCCGGCCGCTGGCGCAGGCGGCGCGGGCGGCCTGGGATTTCGGCTTCGTCCTCTCCCTGACGGAGCCGGGCCTGATGCCCGCCGCCGAGGTCAACGACATACTTGGCCTAGCCGGAACCTCGATCAGGGTAAGCGAGTTGTTCGTCGACAAGTGGCTGATGCGGCAGCGTCTGGCCGAGGTCGGCTTTCCCAGCGTTCCGGCGGCCCTGGTGATCGATCCTGATAGCCTGCGTGATTTCGGAGCCGCTCAGGGTTTCCCCTTTATCGTCAAGCCAACGCGAGGTACCGGTAGCGTCGGCGTAAGTATCGTACGCGGGCCTGACAGTATTGATAAAGTCTGGCGGAAAGTGGTGGAGCTGCGCACCGGGGAAGATTTTCCGTGGCTGAACATGTGTGTGACCGATGAATTCATCATGGAAGCGTATGTGGCGGGGCCTGAATATAGCGTCGAGGCCTTCAGCTTCGACGGGAGTCACATCGTCGTGGCTATTACCGAGAAAACCGTCTGGCCGGAAGTCTTCGTGGAATCAGGACACGCCATACCGGCCCGGCTGCCGAGCGCGACGGAAGAGGCGATCGAGCAGACCGTCACCGGCTTTCTCGATGCACTCGGACTACGGAACGGCCCCACTCACACGGAGCTGCGGATAGCGAGCGGTGGTCCGGTAGTTATTGAGTCTAATAATCGCGTCGGCGGGGACAAGCTCAACGAGCTCGTCGAATCCGTCTATGGTATCGATCTCAGCACCTACGCCATCGGGTGGCCGTTCCGGCTGGTCGAGGAACTGTCCGGCCGGCCGCTGCCCAAACGGGCCGCGGCCACGCGGTTCCTCATTGCCGATCCTGGGCGCGTCACGGGTCTTGGCCAGGTTTCTGCCGTCCGCGCGCACCCCGGGGTAATTGACCTCGAATTGAACGTCTCTATCGGCGATGTCGTGGAGCCACTGCGCGACAGCGGCGGAAGGCTGGGCCAGATCGTGGCGACGGGCATGGATACCGCGGCGGCCATCAGCACGTGCGAAGAGGCTCTGACCGAACTGGTCATAACCACGGAGCCGCTCGAATGAGAGTAATCCGTTTCCCGCGACGAAGAGGCGGGCGAGGCCTGCCTGCCCTGGCGGGCAAAGTGAAAGAACTGCCCCAGCCGGCCTGGGTGCTTTTCAGCGGCACCTTTATTAATAAGCTCGGAAATTTCCTGTCAATATTTCTGGTGCTTTATCTCACCGCGACCGGCCACTCGGTGACCGTTGCCGGCGCGGCGCTCAGCATTGTCGGCGGCGGAAATCTCGTGGGCAATTTCATTGGCGGCTCCGTCGCCGATCGCCTCGGCCGACGCTGGACCATCATCGTATCCATGTTCGGCTCCGGCGTGTTCACGCTGCTGGTGCCCTTTTGCCACGATATCATTCTGCTTTTTGTGCTGGTCGGCGTGATTGGGGTTTTCGCCCAGATCTTCCGCCCGGCCGCGGGCGCCGTGCTGCTCGACGTCGTTCCCGACGATCGGCGCACGACGGCGTTCGCGGTATACCGGATGGCTATAAACCTGGGCATGGCCGCGGGTCCCATCATCGGCGGACTCATCAGCGGCTATTCATATACCTGCCTATTCGTGGGCGACTCGCTCACTTCGCTCGCCTATTGCGTGATCGCATTTACCTTGCTGCCAGAGACCATCCCGCAGAAGCCGGCCAAGGAGAACGGGGCGGCGGCGAAAACAGGCTACCGTTACATCCTGCGCCATGACATTTCGTTCCTATTTTTCCTGTGCGCCATGACGGCCAATACTTATATATATGTGCAGGCCACCGCGACTCTCCCCCTGCAAGTAAGGGACGCCGGGCTGCCGAACACCTTGTACGGCCTCCTGCTCGGCCTGAATGCCGCCGTCGTAGTCATCTGCGAACTGCCCATCACCCAGGTTACCGAGAAACTGCCAACGAGAGCAGTGATCGGCACCGGCATGGCCCTGATGGGCGTGGGCTTCTGGCTTACCACCTTCGCGCACTCGGTCATCTCCTTCGCCGGCACAGTCCTGGTCTGGACCCTGGCCGAAATGATCATGCTCCCGCTCGCGACCGCTTATCCCGGCCGGTTTGCCCCGGGCGACCTGCGCGGGCGCTACCAGGGGCTCTCCGGGCTGGCTCAGACCGCAGCCACCGCCGCCGGCCGGTGATCGGCTGCTTCCTGTTCTCGCGAAGCCATACCCTGAATTGGGCTATGTGCGCGATCCTCGGTGCGGTGAGCGTGATTTTCATCGCCGTATCCAGGCCGCCAGGACAGAGATATTCGCGGCGCGTCGGTAATGACGCCAGGCCAGTCCCCGCAGTAGAGGAAATCCGCCTGGCCGACTCATAGCCGCCCGACGCACGTCCGCCGTTTGCCAGTTGGCCGGCCCGGTCGGCGGGCACTTAGCGGCACAAACTGGAGCCAGGCCGGACCCTTCGGCCGTGGCACCCGTGATGTGCGTGGTCAGCTCAAACCCGCAGGCCAGCGACTGACCCGGGGTATAGTTTCATGATCGCGATAAAGGCCGGGGCGGTCGCTCACCGATGGATGCCGGGTCAGTCACAATGGCGTGATCGACGCACTAAAGGCCAAGCGTGAAACCCTGGCACCTTCAGACGCAATCGAAACATGACGGACTCCGTTCACCTTAGTTGACATAGTGCGCCGTGCGATCTATAGTTCAGTTTGGCTTGGAAAGAGATCACTTTATCAAGAAACTTACCTAATGCCCGGCTTGTCGATTACGGCCCTACGGGGGAAAGGTATGGGCGTCATGTCCGACTATGCCGGTACTAATACGACGTCGCTAGTAAGCGTGCACAACGAGTGGGATCCGCTGGAAGAGATGATCGTCGGCATCGCTACCGGCGCCCGGGTTCCGTCGTCCGATCACGGACTATTCGCACTCGACTACTGCGCTAACGTGAACGCTCCGGAAGACATTCCGACCGGGTCCTACAGCGCGCGAGTGATCGAGGAGGCCCAGGCGGACCTCGAGCAATTCGCCGAATTCCTTCGGGACGCGGGGGTGACGGTCAGGCGGCCCGCCGTCACCGATCACTCGCGTCGCTTCGGCTCGCCGGACTGGACCGCCGATGGTGAGTACAATTACTGCCCCCGCGATTTGCTCTTGCCTATCGGGCGGACAATTATCGAAACTCCGATGGCATTGCGGACGCGCTTCTTTGAGCCGCTGGCATACCGCGAAATATTGCTTGATTACTTCGAGAGCGGAGCCAACTGGATATCGGCCCCCAAGCCACGGCTGCTCGACGATACGTACAATGTCCGGCCGGAGCACGGATCGGCCCTCAACAACTTCGAGCCGATCTTCGACGCCGCCAACGTACTGCGACTCGGGCGGGACATCCTCTACCAGGTCTCCTGCAGCGGAAACCGCAAGGGTCTGACGTGGCTGAGGCGCGTCCTCGGGGATGAATACCGGGTGCACGCGGTGGAGGGGGTAGTACGAGGGCACCCACCTGGATACCTCGATCACGCTTGTCCGCCCCGGCCTGGTAGTCCTTTGCCCCGAGCGCATCAAGCCAGAGCAGGTTCCCTCGGTCTTCAAGGGCTGGGACATCATCTGGTGCCCGGACATGACGGACACCGGCTACGACTGGTCGTATCCGCGCGCCTCGATCTGGCAGGGCATGAACTTCATCATGGTCAACCCGGACCTGGCCGTGGTGAACGACCAGCAGCTCGCGCTGATCCGCGAGCTCGAAAGCCACGGGGTCGCGGTCGCGCCGCTGCCAATGCGACAGGCCCGCAGCCTGTCCGGTGGCTTCCACTGCGTATCCGTCGACGTGCGCCGCCGCGGAAATCTCGAGGACTACAGCGGCTAGCAGCGGCAGCTTATCCAGCCCAGGGAACAGGAATGACAAGCATACTAAATGGCACGCCCGCTGGGGAGCGCACGGAAATAGTCAGTGGTGATGGTATCTACCTTATCGGGCGGGACGGTCGGCGGTACATTGATTCTTGCTGCGGAGTCGCGGTCACCAACTCGGTAATAATCACTTCCGCGCGTCGTCGCGGCCATAGGAAAACAGGCCGCCGAGCTCTGCTATGCACACGCCGGCTCCTTCACGACGGCTCCCGCCGAGGAACCCGCCGAATTACTCACCGGGCGGGCGCCGGGGATGAGCCATGCCTACTTCCTGTCGGGCGGATCGGAGATCATAGATCTCTGCCTGAGGACCGCATTCCAATACCACGTCGAACGCGGCGAGTCAGGCCGTGTCAATTTCGTGGCCCGGCGGCAGAATTACCACGGCAGCACGCTGGCAACGCTCGCCGTCACTGGCAATTCCCAAAGGCGCTCAATATTCGAACCGCTCCTTCGGCTGGCGTATTCCACGTCTCGCCGTGCTACGCGTACCGCGGACGCGAGGACGGCGAGGACGATGAGCGATACGTAACCCGGCTGGCGGAGGAACTGGAAAGCGCGTTCCTGGCGCTGGGACCAGATACGGTGGCGGCCTTCGTAGCGGAGACTGTGGTCGGTTCCACTTCCGGGGCGGTTCCGCCGGTGACCGGCTATTTTCAGCGCGTACGCGAGGTCTGCGACAAGTACGGAGTGCTCCTGATCATCGACGAGGTGATGGCCGGGCTCGGCCGGACCGGACACTTGTTCGCGTATGAGGAGGACGGCTTCTCTCCCGACATCGTCGCGCTGGGAAAGGGCCTCGCCGCCGGGTACATTCCGATTTCGGCGATGCTGGTCTCCCCCCGTGTTTTCGATGCCGTCCGGGCCGGCTCCGGGGCGCTAAAGAACGGGCAGACCTTCGTCAACCACCCGCTCGCTTGCGCGACGGCGCTGGCGGCACAGCAGGCCGTCATCGAAGAGAACCTGCTCGATAACGTCCGCGAGCGAGGAGAGCAACTGCGGCAGGCGCTGGCCGGGCTGCTGGGCGATCACCCGAATGTCGGCGACATCCGGGGACGCGGCCTTTTCCTCGCCATCGAGCTGGTGTCGGATCAGCGCACGAAGGCACCGTTGCCTCCGGAGCGGGACACGTCGGCGAGCCTCAAGCAGGGGGCGATGCAGCGTGGCCTGCTGATCTATCCGAAATCAGGCACCATCGACGGAGTTCACGGTGACCACGTGCTCTTCGCTCCGCCGTTCATCTGCTCCCCCGCGGAAATTGACCTGATCGCCAGCCAGTTCGCCGACGTATTCCGCGACCAGTTCTCGGCAAGCTAATAAGGCGGCCCATGAATTCCGCCCGGCAGGAACTCACGCCCCACATGCTGCGATACGGCGAGAAATTCGATGACCGTGGCGATGTGCGGTGGATTCCGTACCTGATGTACTTTCATCCCGTCAGCCACAGGTCCGCTGTCGTCAACACGGACCAGTTCGGGTTTCGCTACTCCCACGGCCCTGACGGCGAGCGGGTATCGGTCGGCAACCTGCCGGGCGATGGACCCGTCCGCCTCATGGCCGGCAGCTCCACGGTGTTCGGCATCGGGGCCTCGAGCTGACGCCGCCACCCTGTCTTCCCGGCTGTGGGCTAAGCACGCGCCATCCGCGCCCTGGCTCAATTTCGGCGGCCGCAGCTTCAATTCGGCGCAGGAACTGATTCTCTTCACGCTGTACCGGCACCTGCTGCCGCAAATCGACGAGATCGTTCTGTTCTCCGGATTCAACGACCTTGGCCTCGCCAGACTGCCGGCGCACCTCCGCGGTGACCACGGAGCGTTCTTTAATTGCACGGACTTCTTCCACCGCATGACGCCGGAGAAGTCGCATGGCCGCGCAAGGCGCAATCCCCCGGCACCGCCGCCGACCCTCGAGGAGCAGATCGAGTTCGCGGCGGAACTCACCGCACGCCATCTGTCGGCCTGGAAGGCGCTGGCGGACGCGGCCGGCGCGCGGCCGACTTTCGTCCTTCAGCCGCTGGCCACCTGGATCCGTGACACGCCGGCCCCCGAGGAGCAGCGGCTCTTCCGGGAACTTGACCGAATCGCGAGCTTCAGCGAAGTGTACGGCGACATCGCCGACCGCAGCGTCGCCGGCGATTACGCGACCGCGATCGAGCGCCGGTGCGCCACGATCGGCGTGGCTTTCCTGGACTTTACCCCGCTGCTAGCCGCCGCGGTCGGACCGCTGGACTGGGTGTTCGTCGATCGCATCCATTTCACCGACTCCGGGCACGACCTCGCCGCCGCCTGCTGGCACACACGCTGAAACTATCCTGACAACGACCGCAAGGGGCTCACTTATGTCGGCACTCCGCAGCCTGTTCCGCAGGCTATTCAAGCGCAAGAAGCGCCCCGATAACTCTATCTACCCGATGTTCTGAGGCTTGTTCGGGCCACAGCGACGTGGCAGTTGCAATTCTTAAGAGAGAGTAGCAATTCATAAGGAGGTGCTGGATGCCAACGCTGGAGATGGCATCGCTGGCCGCCGGGGAAGACCTGGCGCCGGCTGGTTACCGGCGCCTGTACGTGGCGGTGCTGGATCCCGAAGGCTCGGCCCTGACTTCGCACACGGCGCAGGCGCTGGGCCGGGAGGTACGGGAAGCGGCGCTGACTCCCTCCGGCCGTCTGCCAGAGATCAGCCTGGAACAGTGCCGGCGAGAGAGCCGGGCCTGGGCGGCGGATGAGGCGGATCGGTACCGGTCAATACTGGCGGAGGCCCGCGGGGACGATGCCCGCGCTGCCGTTGCCCGTCGCGCCCTGCTCGGCTGCGCGCCCCTGTGCCTGCGCTCAGGTGCCTGGCTGCAATGGTTGTTCAGCCCCGCCAACGCCGAGGATCCGGCGATGCTCGCGACGCTGGCGACGTACGCGTCAGACGTGGGGGCGGGCAGCCCGCGGCGGTCGCGAGGCGACGCATACTACTCGGCCATGAGCGCGATGGACATCGCCGACCACGCGACTCCGCTCGACCGGCTGGTGGTTGAGGAGCACGTCGTGCACGGGGCCTTCCGGGTTCCCGCCACGATGATCGCTATGGGGCGGCGCCCGGAGCTGTTCACTCCCGAGGTGCTCGGCGCGGACCAGTGCCTGCGCGCGGTGGGCCTGCTGCCGCCGCTTCACCTGGTGCGGGAGCTGATGCCGCGGCTCGCGGACTGGACCGCCCTGGATCTGTCGTCTGATCGTCTCGGTGGCCTACGGCCTGGCCCCGACGTTGAGCCGGGCACACAGGACGGCCTCGAGGAGACGTCGCGGCTGGTGACCGGATTCCGCTGGGCACTGGGGGCGCTGGCGGAATGGAGCGAGCAGCTACGCGGGGAACTGGCCGCGGTCTGTGATCCGGCGTTCGAGATGGCCGAGTTGGTACGGCTGCGCGGGCGCGAGGCATCGGCCTACCATCAGGACTTCCGCCTCGCTGATCGCCCACTCGGGGAGATGTTCGCCGCGGCGCGAACCGACCCCGGGCCGCTTCTTGAGTCGCTCGCGGCCAGCCGCCTGGTCAGGCCGGGACGGCCAGATGCCAGCCCGCTCCTGACCGGCCTGGTGGCGGCGAGCGGGCCCATGTTCCGCATCTTCTCACCGCGGGACACGATGGTTATCCGCCGGTGGATCGCCTCGCTGCCAGCGGAGCCCGCCGGGCCTGGCGCGGCTTGGCGGGCCGCTTCGCCCGGATTCCCGGCTACGGTCGGCTACGCCGCGGCGCTCGATCAGGTGCCCCGCGAGCCACCCCGGCCGGCCCGCGCGCCGCTTGGACTGCGCGATGCCTACCATGCGCTGCAGTCGCGGGCTCAAGACGCACAGGTCCGCGCCTTCGCGCGCGAATACACCCGAGACTGGCTGGCCGCCTGCGCCCGCGAGCTAGCGGGGGCAGACGTGCTGCCGCCGGCCCAATGGAGCGCGGTGAACCTGCGGAACTGGCTCATCGCGCAGCACGCCAGGCAGCTCGCGGAACCCGCCGGCCAAGCCAGCGACCGCGAGGAGCTCATCGACAGCACGGTTCAGCTCGCGCCGATGATCTTGCTCGACGGGGCCTGGTTGCGCGGGTTCACCGATTACAGCCAGGTCTCCACCGATGTGGGCTATTCCTTGTTCGCGACCTACTGGGACGAGCTCGGCAACGGGGACCCGGCCCTGAATCATCCGCTCATCTACCGCGAGCTGCTGGCGGAAATGGGAGTTCGGCTGCCGCCCACCGGATCGGAGAAGTTCGCCAGGTGGCCAGGCTTCCGGGAGGCGTCATTCCGGCTTCCGGTCTACTGGCTGTGCGTCGGAAGCCTGCCGCAGACCCTGCTCGCCGAGACCCTGGGCCTGAACCTGGCGATGGAGCTGTCCGGTGTGGGCGGCGGATACCGGCGGGCCGCGACCTCGCTGCACGCACACGGATTCTCTAGCCGATTCGTCGACATTCACAACACCATCGACAATGTCGCCACCGGCCATTCCGCCTGGGCGGTCGACGCGATCTGCGCCTACATGTCGGAGGTACTGCGGCTGCTTGGTGCCGCAGCCCAAGTGCAAGCATGGTCGCGCGTCCGGCTCGGCTTCCGCTCGCTCACCACGCCTAAACCGCGTCGGCGCGGGCGCCTGCGCGGCCCGTGGCCGACGGCCGGTCAGCGCCCGGCCCGCAATCAGAACCCGGAGACCGCTTGAACAACGTTGTTCTGGGCATATCAGCCTATTACCACGACAGCGCGGCCGCGCTGGTCGCCGACGGCGTCCCGGTCGCGGCCGCGCAGCAGGAGCGGTTCAGCCGGCGGCGGCACGACCGGTCATTCCCAGCGGACGCGGTGCGCTACGTCCTCGCCGAGGCGGGAATTGACCTGGCCGGCCTGGATGCCGTGGTCTTCCACGAGGACCCGCTCGCTAAGTTCGGGCGAGTGGTAGCGAGCTACCTGGGAGCCGCGCCGGCCGGTTATCCGGTGTTCCACGCGACGCTGCCGCAATGGCTGGGCTGGAAGATGAGGGCAGCCACCCGGGTACGCGGCGAACTGACCGCGCTCGGCCTTGGACCAGCCCCGGTCGTCCGCACGCGCCGTCACCACGAGTCGCACGCGGCCTCGGCCTTTTACCCGAGTCCTTACCGTAGCGCGGCCGTGCTGAGCGTCGACGGGGTAGGCGAGTGGGCGACAACGTCGATCTGGCACGGCCGGGACACCACGCTAGAACCGCTCGCAGAACTCCGCTTCCCGCACTCTCTCGGATTGCTTTATTCTGCTTTTACATTTTTTTGCGGATTAAAGGTGGATTCGGGTGAGTACAAGCTGATGGGCCTGGCCTCGTACGGAGTCCCTCGATACGCGGACCTGATCCTGGACAAGCTGATCGACCTGAAGCGAGACGGTTCCCTGCGGCTTGACCTGAGCAAATTCGAGTTCCTTCGAGGACAGGTCATGACCGGGCACGCCTTTGAACGCCTGTTCGGCGGCCCGCGGCGGGAGCCCGAGGGTCCGCTGACCGAGCGCGAATTCGATCTCGCCGCGTCGATACAGCAGGTGACCCAGGAAGTGATGCTCCGACTGGCCAGGACCGCCCGCGAGCTCACTGGGGAGTCGAATCTATGCCTGGCCGGCGGCGTGGCGCTCAACTGCCTGGCGAACGGCGCGCTGTCGGAGTCCGGCCTGTTCGACTCGATTTGGATTCAGCCCGCGGCCGGAGACGCCGGATGCGCGCTGGGCGCGGCGATGGCAACGGCGATCGAACTGGGTTCCGGGCGACCGCACGTCGCCGATGGGCGGGACGCGATGTCGGGCGCACTGCTCGGCCAGCAATACGGCGACGACGAGATCGGCAAGTTCATCGACGCTCTGGACCTGCCGCACAGGCATGTCGGTGCTGACGGCATCGCGCGTGAAGTCGCCACCCACCTAGCGCAGGGGCGCGTGGTCGGCTGGTTCCAGGGACGGATGGAGTTCGGGCCGCGGGCGCTCGGCGCCAGATCGATCCTGGGTGACCCGCGCGACCCGGACATGCAGTCCAAGATGAACCTGAAGATAAAGTTCCGCGAGTCATTCCGGCCGTTCGCCCCGGCGGTACTCGAGGAGGCGGCAACGGACTACTTCGACCTGCGGCAGCCAAGCCCGTATATGGGCCTGGTAGCCCAGGTCGCGCAGAAGCAGCGCATCCCTGTCCCGGCGGCCGAGGTGCCGCTGACCGGTATCGAGTTGCTCAAGTTGCCGCGCACCTTGATACCAGCGGTAACGCACGTCGATTATTCGGCCAGGATACAGACGGTCTCGCCGCTCACGGCGCCTGAGTTCCACCGGCTGCTCACTGAATTCCGGCAGGCAACCGGATGCCCGGTACTCGTTAACACGTCATTCAACGTACGGGGGGAACCGATTGTCCGCACGCCAGAAGATGCCTACCGGTGCTTCATGCGGACCGAAATCGATGTCCTCGCACTGGGCGGATACCTGCTAGAAAAAGCTGACCAGCCAGAATACAACGAGTCGGCCGACTGGCGAGCGGCGATCCCATTGGACTGAAGGGCACGTTAACCATGCTTCATGTTGTACTTTTTCCACTGTACTGGATAGTGATTACACCGGCCGGCTGGGTAATGCGGCTCGTCCACGACCCGCTGCGCCGCCGGTGGGATCCGAACGCCGAGACTTACCTGACGGTTCCTGGCACGGCCCGGCCCTACAAAGGAGCATCACGTGCAGAGTAAGCGCCGCTTGCTGGTCGTGGACGCGCCCACCGGCGCTCCGCCCGAGTTTTACGCTCCGCGCCTGCCAAAACACCTTGAGGTCCAGGTCCTTGTCGTTGCCGTTTCTGGCGCTGAGGTCACGGCCCACCGTGCCCAGATCTTGGGTGAGTATTTTCCGGTGACCGTGGTCGCCAACGACCGCGAACTGGAATCAACGATCCTCCGCGCGGCAGAAGAGTGGGGCGCCGAGGGAGTGCTGGCCTTCAGCGAAATCACCGCCCACGCGGCTGCCGGGGCCGCGCGGAAGCTCGGGTTGCCGAGCAACCCTGAGCCGACTCAGCTCGCGCTGGGTGACAAGCTCCTTCAGCGGAGAGCACTTCAGCGAGGCGGCGTGGAGGTGCCAGCCTTCTACTCGGTGGCCGAAGAATCCGACCTGGAACCGGCCCTGCGCGAGGTTGGCCTGCCCGCGGTGCTCAAGCCGAGAAGAGGAATGGGCAGCTTCGCGGTGTTTGACGTTGCGTCTGGGGATGAATTGGCCGCGGCATACCGGGAAGGGGTGGCGCAGTACGCGTCCGACCACCGCTCGGTGAACTACGAGCCCCTCTTCCTGCTCGAGAGCAAGTTGATCGGCGCCCGGCTGCACCCTGATCCCCGCATCGGGGACTACAACTCCGTGGATACGATCGTCGGCGGCGGCAAGGCAGTGCACTTCTCCGTCGAAGACAAGCTTCCCCTTGCCGAGCCGTTCAGGGAAAGCGGCCACCTGATACCGTCGACTCTCCCCGACGAGAGTCGGCAGCAACTGCTTGACCTGGTTGACCGCACCGTTCGGGCGCTGGGAATCACGACCGGAGCGCTTCAGACCGAGATCAAGTGCACCGCTGACGGACCCCGCATCCTGGAGGTCAACGGCCGGTGCGGAGGTGGTTCGCCGACCATTCTGGAGGTCGGCGGTGCCAGTGACATGATTGCCATCGTGGCCGATGTCGCGCTCGGCGGGTCACCACCCGATCCGATGCCCTTCCAGCGAAACGTTGCCTGGCTCACCCCGCAGGCCCCGGCGCGCCGGGTCCGGATCACGCGGGTACCGAGCGCCGAGGACATCTTGCGCCTGCCCGGCGTCGTCACGGCCGAAGTCGTAGCGTCCGTGGGCGCGGAGCCGGACTGGAGACGGGGTACGAAGTCCAATTTCGTCCGGGCACTCGCGGCCAGTCAGTCGCGTGAGGAACTCATCGAGCTCGCGCGGCGGCTAGGCAGCAACGAGTTCTTCGACTACGAGGTGCTAGACGACCCGGAGCAAGCTGAACCGGTCAATATGGCGGGAGCGGCCGGCGGCTGCCGGAGCGACTCGCTGACGGTCTCCTACAGCCCGCCAGATTCAGCCGGATCACGATGGCTCCCGGCCCCGGGAGTGATCGCGGCAGCCCGAACCACGGCAGCACGCTGGCCTCGAAGCGGGTCACGGGATATCGAGCAACTGGGATCCGCGCACGGCGATGCCGAGGTCGAGCTGCTGAAAGCCGCGGCACGTCAGAAACTGGCGGCCGGGCAGGGCGAGCTGGACCTGGGCCTGAGGCCTGCTGATCCGGCGGGCGGCGGTCCGCCAGTAAGCGCGCTCGTGCTGGAGCACGGCGGCGGCGAGGACGCCGCCATCGCCGGGCGCGCAGGGGAACGTGACCCGCACGTACTGGCCGCCCTGGCCCGCCGCACTAGGGTGCCGTTGGCCTGCAGGTCGAACAGCGTCGTGCCCTGGTGCCAGGCGATGTCCGCGAACACCGCACGCCGGACCGCGTGACCCCACCCACCCCGCCTCCGCACCCCGGACACGAAAGCAGGCCGTTACCGAGAAGCCCCTGCGCAACTGCCTGCTTCGGCTATTCGCCGGTAAATCGGAACTCCGCCTGCCAAGGGGCATCGGCCTGGGCTACGTCCCAGTAGCGCTCGGCGATTCGTTCCGGGTCAAAGGCAGTGCCGACAGCGATCTGTCCGGCGACCGTGAGCGTCGCCACCCGTATGCCGTCTGGTTGCAAGTCGGCCCCAGCATTGTCGCGGCCGACCGGAGGGCGGCTTTGCCGAGCGACACCGTCGCCAGGGCCGGGATGGGATGATCCGCGAAACCGCCCCCCGTGACGATCATGGTGCCGAATCCGGCGGCCCTCATAGCCGGGGCGGCCACCTGGGCCATAACGATGGCGCCGATCACGTCGACGGCGTAGGCCGCCTGCAGGTGCGCAACGCTCGCGTTCAGCAGCTGATCGGGCGCACCCATGACCGCGTTGTAGATGATGACTCCCGGCGCGTCGTCCCCGCCGTAGAGCTCAGCCATTCGGGCGCGCAGGCCCTCAGGGTCGCTCGCATCCGCCACGATCGTGCCGATCTCAGCGCCCGTGTCAGACAATCTCCCCGCGAGGTCACCCAGCCCGTCCGAACTCCGCGCCACCAGCGTGACACGGTAACCACCCACAGCGAAGCGGCGAGCGACTGCCAAGCCCAGGCCGGGACCGGCCCCTACCAGCAGCAGGTGACTGCGGTTCACCGTTCCGACGCGACCGGTCAGGTCAGCGTCGCGCGCAGGCGTGCCTGTCATGAGAACTTCTCACTCGATGAATCTGGCTCTCGCATTTCAGGTCGTTGCCAGGCAACCCGGCAGCTAGGAATCCGATGGTCTCGGCCGACGATCACTCCCGGCCCAGCAAACTATGCCCCGTCGACAGGGACTGCTCACCCTGAACGACACGCCCGTCCACACCGGCAGGTTCGCGACGCATGGGCACTCTCACTGGGGGCCACGCACCCCGCAGCACTCGCAGCCGAAGCCGACGCGGCGCACTGGGCCGGCATGGCGGGCGAGCCTGCCGCGGCACGTGACCAGCTCGCTGCGCTGCTCCCGGCACTGACGGCGGTGCTAGGAGCTGAGCATCCCGGCACGCTGACCGCACGTCACAATCTCGCGCACTGGACCGGCGAAACAGGCGACTCCGCAGGCGCTCGCGGCCAGTTCGCGGCGATCCTCCCGGTGATGGAGCGGATACTCGGCCCTGACCACCGGGAGACGCTGGCCGCCCAGGCTAACCTTGCCGACTGGACGGCGCTGGCGGGCGATGCGGCAGGAGGACGCGACCAGTTCATCGCGGTGATCCCGGCCCTGACACGAGTCCTGGGACCAGAGCACCCTGACACGCTGACCGCGCGGGGCAACCTCGCCTCCTGGACCGGGTTCGCAGGTGACCCGGCTGCCGCCCGAGACCAGAGCGCTGTCAGCGAGCCAGGCGCCAGCCCGGAACTGCGACCGCATCCAGCCGATCGCGGCAGGCATGACGCGCCGCCCGGCACGGCCTGCAGTGAGTCCCGCGGCTGCTCAGATCGGCAAAGCGCTATCCGGCCGCGCAGCAGGCTCGCGAGAGCCGCCGGCTGGGGCCGGGCCAGTGGCCAGCCGGGAACGCGCCCCCGCCCGGCCGCGGCCGGCTGCCGCCCTGATCAGCATGGCCAGCCGGTCAGAACGCTCGGCATCGGCGATGACCCAGCACAGCGCCAGGACGACGACGATCACCGCGGCCAGGGCCGTGCCCGTCACGGCCCAGCCGCCCAGCCCTGCCGCCGCGGCCGGGACAACTGCCGTGACTGCCCGTCGCAGGTGCCGGAAAGCATGCCTCACGGAGAGGCCCGGCGCCGGCGCGGCGTATACAGCGCCCGCCGCTTCCCACAGCTCCGACCTGAACTCCTCGGCATAAGGCGCCCTGTCCGCCCTCGGCACCAGCCACGACGCCGCGCCGCCGGCCCGCCATCTGCCGCCCCGGTCAGGTGACAGCCGCCGCGCTTCGATGTCAGCGGACGGGGGCGGACCGCCTGCGCGCCGCTAGCAGCCGGGCACAACCGGGCCTGCTCCCCCGCGCTGGGCCGATGCGGCGTCAGGCCTGACTGGCGCGATGCCTCGCGTCCCGGAGCTGAGGCCAGGCCAGCCAGATGCCCGGCTGCTGCCGAGCTGCGGCGCGCTTTGCGCCGCTATCCAGCCGTGATGTCGGGATCAGGCGATTAACGGCGGCGAGACAGGCGGCGAGTCCTGAGCAGGGCGGATTTCGCCGGTCACCTCGTCAACGCGACGGCGGCGTCCGCGGCCGAGACGAGCAACTGCCGGCGCGCTGACTCGGCCGTCATCCACCCGCGGTGCTGCCACTCCCGGCCGGCCAGCGAGTCTCCGGCCATCACCACCTCGCCGAACGGGATGGAGCGGAAGCGGGCGATCGCCATCAGCGCCGACGCCTCCATCTCGACGACCAGACACCCCTTCCTCCACCCGGCGCGAGACTCGGGCCCGGGTCTCGCGGTAGATGGCGTCCGTCGACCAACTCAGGCCGCGCGTCGTCTCCACGCCGGCGGCGCTGAGCGCGCCGGCCAGGCTCTCAGCCGGACCCGGGTCAGCCGAGACGACCCGGCCAGCCGAGCCGAGTCACAGACGTTCGCCAACTCTGCGTTGATGACGTTCGCGCGGCGGGTCGGCCCGAAGTGGCCGCCTGCCCGCCGCGTGGCATTCCGAGAGCGTCTTCGTATCGCCATCTGGATGATCAGGGCTGTACTGCGCATCACCATCAGCGCCTGCGTCCTGCCCGGGTGTAGGCCGGGTCCTCACCACGAGCCCGCCAGCATGCCAAACGCGGAAGTAAGACCACGACGACTGGACAAGTCAATATGCTGGTCAGCTAGTCATTTCCTGGAAGCAGATCGGGTCCGGGAAGGGGATGGGGCTGGCTCAGGTGCGCGCCCACCGACTTCGGCGCGGCTGAGCCGCCATGTCTGCCTGGCTACCGTCAGCGCGAGCAGGCTGGCCAGCAGGCCGACCAGGAGGCCCGCCACTGCCAGCGCAGGGAAAAGGCCGTTTGTGCCCGAACTGACCGGCGCGGCACTGGCATGTACCGCTGCACTGGTCGTGGTGAGCGTCAGTATGGGAGCGGGACGAGCGGCGGGCAAGCCTGGTTTCGGCAGGTCGATCCAGCGGACGATGTCTCCGTTGGAGTAGGTCTGGAGCGCCTTGAACGCAATCTGGCGGACGCCAGAGGGCAGCGGGTAAGCGGAGACGGCGAAGTCCTGGAACTGCCCCGGTAGTATCCGCCCGCCCGACCAGATGACCTCGGAGACCGCCTGGGTGAACGTGCCGTCGACGGTGGCGACTGGCTTGATCTTGATCGTGGTCACGGTGGAGGTCCAGCCGGTAATCGGCTTGACGAGAAGCTGGGCGATCGGATGATCGGTCGGGATCTGAATGTCGACCTTGACGGTGTCCGCGTGCGGTTCCTCGTTCGGGACGCGGAAAGTCAACTCGGTCGAGGACCCGGCGGGCGCCGAGGTGGGGCTGACCGTTATGTGGGCCAGGGCAGGCCCGGCGAACAGCAGCATTGCCGCCGCAGTCGCGACGCCGACGATTATGGCACGGCGCACAGTTCTGGGATGTGCGAGAAATCCCGAAGATGCGGGCGCAATGGACATGTCATCCTCTTTCCAGGTTACTTCGGCCATGACGACCGCGGGCACCGCATTCGTACTGTCCGTCTGCTGTCGGCTCGAACGCGCGGGATCCGCAGGCAGCCGGCAGACGAGGCCACTCCGCACGTGCGGCACTACCACAACAGACGGGCTTGGTAATGCCACGGTGCTTGTGACGGTCAGGTGCGTTTGAGGCGAACGCTATATCCGAATGTGGTCGAACGATATTGACGAATAACCCCTGGGGGGTGCCCTATGCACAGCAGATCGAGGCAGCTTCGACGAGCTCGTTGACGAGCGGCGCCCAGGGCGATGACCAGGTCGGATATGCCGGTCCCGGAGCCGCCGATCAGCCACAGCGGCTGTCCTTTGGTGACTTATATACCCCTCCAGGGTTCATGAATTACCCCTGCGGGGTTTAGCAAATACCCCAGTCGGGTTTCAGCAAGGATCATTGATGCCGGGCCGACCCTAATGACCTGAGGTCGAAGCCGGCCAGGAAAGTACCAGAAGCCGCTGGTCAGATTCAGTTTGGCACTCTGCGGTGGTTATTCCCTAAGGGTTTCTCGCCATGTCATTCGGTCAACCCGGAACATAGAGTCCGCCACAGGCGTGCCTCATATGCGCCGCATGATTCGCGCAAGAAAGGATGGCTGATGTTCGCAAAGAACCGGCTGTTCGCGAAGAACCGGCACCGCGTCCCGTTCTGGCGCGTGGTACCTCTCTTAATCGCTGCGGCCGCTGCCCCGCTGGTCGCCGGATGCGGCAGCGCGGGCCCGAGCCACTCGGAATCTCCGATGGCAAACATGCCGGGCATGTCGAGTTCGGCGTCCGCGAGCCCGTCAGCCTCCGGCGGCATGGGCGGCATGAACATGGGCGGCACATCAGCCAAGGGCGTCAAGCCCGTGCCGACGCAGATGCTGGGCACCGGGGTCTGGCAGGGGATGCAGATCACCGCACAGGCGATGACGGCGGTTCCGTTCCTCATCTACAACGGCACCAAGATGCAGAGGGTCAACCCGCCTAAGAACGTCAGCTTCCACCTGATGGTCATGCTCAACGACGCGCAAACCCATGTGGTGATCCCCTACGCGTCTGTGTGGGCGACCATCACCCGGGGGCGCAAGACCCTCTTCGACGAGAGGCTATGGCCGATGATTTCCCGGTTCATGGGGCCGCACTACGGCGACGACGTCGTCCTCGGCGGCGCCGGCACCTACAAGATGACCTTGCTGATCTCCCCGCCTGTGTCTGGCCGCCACCTGGAGTACCAGGATGTCTGGCTGACACCGCACAAGGTAACCTTCACCTTCCGCTGGCGGGCGGCGTCATGACCGAGACGACCAGCAGGTTCAAGTGGCCCACCAGGCGCAGGTTCCTGCTCGGCGCCGGTGTTGGCGCCGGTGTCGCCGCCGTGGGCGTCGGGATCGGCGAGGCGCTCAGCACAGGATCGTCAAAGGCACCCGTCGTTCCGCTCGGCTCGCAGCCCGCCGGGCTGCCTGCCCGGCAGCACGAGTGGACCCCATACCTGGCGGTTGACCTGGACGGCAACTCGATATCACCGAAGTTCGACCGGTTGGTGTTCTTCGACGTGAGCGGTACCCCGACCGCCGAGTACGCCAGGATCCTCGAGGCTGCCTTGCGCACGCTCGAGCGCAACTACCAGTGGATGCCGTCGGGGCTGCTATTCACCGCATCCTGGGGCCCTTCGTACTTCACAGACGTACTGCACGTCGCCGCGCCGGTCCCGCAGGCGACGACGCTGTCGGATTTCGAGAAACCCATCATCGATAACTACCACCTGTGCCTGCATATCGCCTCCGACGACGAGTCGCGGCTGGCTGCGGTCGAGGATGCCCTCGTCCACGGCACGCCGCTGCCCTCCGCCAAGGATGGCGGGCAACTCGGCGTCTCCAGCGCGCTGCGCTGGCGCGAGACGCGGACCGGCTTCGCCGGCACCGGCCTGCCTGCCGCGCGGCAGGATGTCGGCGGCATCCCCGGCGGACGGCCGGTCCCCAGCGATTCGCCGCTCTTCATGGGGTTCAAGTCAGGGCTACGCCGCAACCAGGCCAGCGAAGACGACGTGACGATCCCGTCCGGGCCGTTCGCGGGCGGAACGACGATGCATGTCAGCTACATGCGACTGCGGCTGGACTCCTGGTACGGGGAGCTATCCCGCCAAGAACGCGTCGCCCGCATGTACGCACCGCAAGTCACCGTAGCGGACGTGCGCCATTTCACCACCGACGCCGAAAGCGACCCGAACCTGATCGGGCAGGCCATCAGCCGCTACGGCGTGCTCGGGCACTCGCAGACGTGTGCCCACGCCCGCCGGGCCGGCAAGCCGATCATCATTCGCCGCGACTTCGACACCACCGACGGCGGCGAGGCGGGGCTGCACTTCGTCGCCCTGCAAGCCGCCATCGCCGACTTTGTCACCGTCCGCACCTCGATGAACGCCACCAGCGCACAACTGCAAAACCCGGCGATCACCGACACCGTCAACAACGGGATCAACGAATTCATCTTCGTCACCAGGCGTGCCAACTACGTGGTGCCGAGCCGTGCCGAGCGCGCGTTCCCGCTGCTTCCCGGCAGGGACAGCGCCCTTGCGTGAGCTGCGGACACCCCTAAGAGAGCGAAGGAGTTCCGATGACTAGATGTCGCCGTCGCGGGCGGCCGCACCGCGTGGCGCGGGAGGCCTGGCACCGAGGCGCTGGACTGGCTGCGGGTGGCGGACGTGAGGCGGGCACTGCAACTGGGCCTTGCCGCTGTCTGGCTGCTCGACGCCGTCCTGCAGTTCCAGGGGGCCATGTACGCGCCGCAGTTTGGCCAGATGCTTGCCGGGACGGCGGGGGGCAATCCCGGTTGGATCGCCGCTCCGATCACCTGGGAAGCGAACCTTGTCCAGCACAACCTCGTACTGCTGAACACGATTTACGCAGCGATCCAGTTGCTGCTCGCGATCGGCATCGCGTTCCGCCCCACGATCAAGATTGCCCTCGCAGCCTCCATCGCCTGGTCGCTCGGCGTGTGGTGGTTCGGCGAGGGCCTCGGCGGCATACTGAACGGCGGCGCGAGCCCGCTCAATGGCGCGCCGGGCGCGGTCATCCTCTACGCCCTGCTCGCCGTGCTGCTCTGGCCGGCGGATCGCGCCGCCGACCCGCCGTTCACCGCCGCCAAGGCGGTCGGCGCGCACGCGGCTCGCGCGCTGTGGGCCGTACTCTGGCTGAGCCTGGCCTACTTCGCGCTGATCCCGGCTAACCGCGCGCCGCAGGCCGTGAATGGCATGATCGCGGGCATGGCATCCGGCGAGCCCGGCTGGCTCGCCGCCTTGCTGCGAGGCGCGGCCTCTCTCACCTCCGGCCAGGGGCTTATCACCTCGATCGTGCTCGCCGTGGCACTGGCTGTGATCGCGCTAGGGGCTTACCTGCCGGCGCCCGCTGCCAAGGCCACCCTGGTACTGGCGATCGTGGTTGCCGCAGCGATCTGGGTGTTCGCGCAAGCATTCGGCACGATCATGGCCGGCGGCGCCACCGACCCCAACTCCGGTCCGTTGCTCATACTTGCTCGCCCTGGCATTCTGGCCGCTGCGGGCCGCCTCAGCGGCCCAGGCGAACCCGGCCCCGGCGATGGCTAGCGAAAGGATGGCGGGCTGATGACTCCGGCATGGCTGACTGACATATTCGCCGCTCTCATGCTCGTGGTCGCTGCCGGTAAGCGCGGCAAGGCTAGTCGCGGCCCATCCGTGGCGGCACGATGCGGCTGCCGCCGAGATCGGCATCTCGCAGTTGCTGATGGCCATCGCCATGGCAGGCATGCTGGCGTCCGACCTCGCCACCTTGGGGAATTCGGCGTGGGCAGTTGTCTTCGGGGTGCTGACGGCCTGGTTCGCTTACCGGGTCGTGCACGATACCCGCGTCAGCGGAGCGCGCGCGCTGCTGGCCGGCGACCGCAGCGCGCCTTACCTGGTCCATAGCGGCGCGATGCTGTATATGTTCGCTCGCGGTAACACAATGAGCAGCGGTCCGGGTATGGCGGGCATGCAAGGCATGGCCTCGTCCTCCGGCGCAGCCATGCAGGTGCTGCGCGACCCCACGCTGGCGTTCGTCTTCGCTCTCCTCCTGATCGGCTACATAATCACCGATCTCGACCAGATGTACGGCTTCTGGCACGGCCTGGCGGTGGCGACTGCCCTGCCGCAGCGGCCTGTCCTCGCGGAAGCGACCGCCGGGATCGGCACTGCGACGGCCGCGCCTGCTGCCTTCTCCGGGTCGGCTGCGGGGGACCGGGCTGCGGCGAACTCGCCAGCATCGCCGATCGGGACCAGGCTGGCGCACTCTAACGGAGTCGACGGAAGCGTCCGTTCTGGCGCGGCGGGCGTTCTTCTCTCGCCCGGAGTCATAGTGGGCTGCCGGATCGCCATTGGCCTCACCATGGCGCTGATGTTTTTCCTCATGATTTAGCAATTGGCAGATTGCGGCGGTAAGAGGAACTGCTCCTTTTACCGCCGCACGCTGCCTGGGCATCCAAGGAGGCGGTTATGCCGCCCTAGATCAGGTCCCGGGCGGGAAAGTGTAGGACTGATGCGGGGGGACGTACGGCCCCTCCTCGAGCACGATCTCGGCGTGGGCGGTGAGGGGGACCGCCGCGGGCGCGCCGTGCCAGGCGAGGCCATCGACAAAGACCTTCACGTAAGTTCCGGCGGGTGCGATGAACGAGGCGAGTCTGGTCGATGAGAGCGGCTGGCCCCACGAGCGGAACAGTGTTCCAAGGCTCGGCTGCGCGCCCGGGCGGACCAGCACGAGCCCGGTCGGGGCGAGCGTCACGAGTCGACCGTAGCACTGAGCCTTGGTGACCTGGCCATTCAGGAGATTCCTTGGCGGCTTCGTCCCGATCCCAGCGGGGAGCAGCAGGACCCGGTTGGCCGCGAAGACCTCGACGTGAACGCCAACGCGCGCGCCCAGCCTGGGCGTGCAGGTGCCGGTCACCGGGCCGGTTGCCAATGGGTGAAAGCGGGAGCCCGCGCCGATCGGTCGTGCCTGGCTGAGCAGTGCCCGGGGGATCGCGGGACTAGAAGGAGGCAGCCGCCCGCAGGCCATGACGCCGACCGGCATGACCGTGAGCAGGACGAGGGTACGCGCCGCGAGTACGCGGCCATTGGTGATCCGCATGGCGTTGCCTCCGTTTCGCGTGCCGAGCTTTCCTGCCAGTTCAGATTATCCGGTCAGGGTTCATTGCATCGAATCGTGCTTATTGTTGGGCCTGCCGTCGGGAGCGAATGATCCCTAAGGGTTTCTCGCCAATATTAATCGGCCCGGCCAGGAATGTAGAGTTCGTCTCAGGCGTGCGTCATCGCAGGGTGATGCGAAAGGATTGGAAATGCGGCCGAACAGATGAACGCCAGGGCTAGTGATCATGGCCGGAAACCGAAGCAGCCGATAAATCAGGCGGATTGCCTAGACGTGGCTGTGCTGATACGTGCGCTGGTCGCGGTGATGCTCGCCGTCTTCGCTCTCGGCTTTCTCTCGCCCACTGCCTGGGCCGACGGGGACCCGGCCAGCGACGTGCTCGTCACCCAGAAGCTATTCGTGACCCCCGATGCGAAAATCCCCATGGGACAGCAGGCGGAGATCGGCAACATGCTCACCTCCGCAGTTCGCCGCGGATTCGCGGTCCGCGTGGCGATCATCGCCCAGCCAGCAGATCTCGGGGCTGTCACGGCGCTGTGGGACAAGCCGACCGCCTACGCCAGCTTTCTCGGCATCGAGCTGTCACTGACCTATACGGGCCGGCTCCTTGTCGTGATGCCGAACGGGTTCGGCTTCTACTGGCACGGGCATTCGGCTACGGCCGCCTATCAGGTGCTCGCCAGGCAGCATCATATCAACGTCGGCGGTGACGGCCTGGCCACGGCAGTTGAGGGGGCTGTAGCTGCACTTGCGGCGGCTTCGGGTGCGCGGCTCACGGTGCCCGCGGGCATCTCCAACCGCGCCCCGCCACGGAACGTAGCCGTGTCACGAAAGGTATCTGGAATCGCGGTATTGATCGCGCTGCTCGCCCTCGCCATAGGTGCTACGGGTGTCTTGCTAGCACTGCGCGCAGGTTCGCGCAGACGACGTAGTCAACGTGCTTCCCGGCTCTGACCTGGTCAGGTCTTCTCATTTGGAGCTGACCTGCGGGAACGCATGTTGGCAGCGGAGGTTTTCACAGGTTAAGCGCAGCGCGACCACGGTGTTATGTGGTTTTTGGCGAGTTCGGGCGTGCGGGGGGCGGGGGTGCTGCGCTTGCGTTGACGGGCGGTGTCGGCGATGGCGAGGGTGAGGTCCTCGAGTTCGGTGACCAGTGCGCGGAGGCGGCGGTGGTTGTCGAGCCATTGCCGGTAGTTGTCGAGTTGGTCGTCGGGGACGAGGCGGGTGATGGTTTTCCCGGCGGTCTTCCGGGTCCACTGCCAGTAGGGGCCGTGCAGGTCCGGGGGGTCGGCGTGGCAGCGGCAGTTCGCGCGGCCGCAGCGGACGTGCCGCTGGATGAGGGTGCCGGGCAGGGCGGGGCCGAGGCCGGCGAGCTCGGCGGCGATGCGGTCGGCGCGGGCTTGCTGGGCCTGGGTGGGCGACACGTTCTCATGGTCGCACGCGGCGTCCCCCGTTCCCTGATCGTCTTTCAGCATTAATTACTGCATGAATGGTGACGTGGCTAGTTACATCACCGCGTGGAGGCCGTCGCCGGTGCCGGCGGAGGCGGCCGGATTCGCCCGGCAGGTCGTGACGCGCGCGGCTCCGAAAGGGCGTGAGCGGGCGAAGAACCTGCTGCGGGCCGCGGGGAAGCTGGCCGGCTGGGCGGTCCCGCTGGGCCTGGAGCCCGTGCCGGGGGTGCTGCTGCACCCGTCGGTGATCGAGCGGTTCGCCGCGCACGCGCCGGGCCTGTCCGGGCCGGCCCGGCGGACGCTGCGGACGAACCTGCGGTTCCTGGCCCGCGCGGTGATGCCCCACCTGGCGCCCGCGGACGCGCCGCTGCCCCGCGAGCGGGCCAAGGCACCGTATGCCGCGGCGGAGATCAGCGGGTTCCTGGCCCTGGCCGATGCCCAGCCCGCCGCAGCGCGGCGGATGCGCGCCGCCGCCCTGGTCTGCCCGGGCGCCGGCCTGATCCGAGGTGACCTGCGGCAGGCCCGCGGCACCGATGCCTGCGCCCGGCCCGGCGGGGTCGTCGCCGAGGTCCGCGGCGCCAGGCCCCGGGCCGTGCCGGTGCTGGCCTGCTACCACGGCCGGCTCTCTGGAAGCCGCGACGTTCGCCGGGGACGGGCAAATTATCGGCGCTATCACAGCGCGGAGCTATCTCTAGATAGATAGGTTTAGCGGGTGCTGCTATCGCGAGTGACTTCCGCGACTCTTGACGTGCTGGAGGCACTGATGGGTCCGGACGATGAGTTGTACGGCCTGCGGATCGCCCAGAACGCCGGGCGCAAGGACCGGTAGCGTCTATCCGATCCTGGCCAGGCTCGAGGAAGCCGGGTGGGTGGAGAGTTCCTGGGAGCGGGAGGAACGGATGACCGGGGCCCGCGCCGTCGCTTCTACCGGTTCAGCCCTGATGGCCTTGACGCGGCGCGGGCACTGCTGGCCGAACGGCGCGGCGCGGTCCGGCAGCGAACTGGCAAGGGCGGGCCGGTGCGCAGTCCGCGTCCGGTCACCGAGTCCGAGCCGTTAAGGCGGGCGGGGCGTTGATCGGCGGGATCTGGGGCTTCCTGGTGTTCGCCATCGTGATCCCGCTTGTGGTCAATGAGGCGGGGGATCGCGCGCCGGTCCTGGCCAGGTGGCTGCTGCGGTGGGGAGCCAGGCGCATCGGCCAGGCCGACCAGGCCCGGCGCTACGAGGAGGAATGGCTGGCTGATCTTGAGCGGGTTCCCGGCAACCTGACCAAGCTCGCATACGCGTGCGGTGTGGTGATTCGGAGTGTGCCCCGCCTGCGCGCGCAGTTCCGGCAGGGACCCCGCGGGGCGCGGCTGCCCGCGAATTCTGCCGGGCCGCATCATGGAGGCGATTGGTGAGCAGCTAGCCGGATCTCTGGAGATTGACGCGAGGTTGCAGCATGTGGCCGAGATGCTCGTGCCGCAGTTCGCCGACCACTGCTTCATCGACTTGTTCCAGGGGGACGCGCTGATCCGCCGGGTGCGACGGCACGCCGGCGGCTGGACGCCGCCGGCGGGTACCTGGGCACAGACCGGCGAGCAGATCCAGTACCCCGAGGGCCATTTCTGCCAGCAGGCGATGGCACGCCTGGAGACCGTCATAATCGCCGACGTGACGCCACGGGAGTTCAAGGAGTTCCCAGCACCAAGCGCGCCCTCTAAAGGTCTCTCAAGGAAGATGGAGCTTACCTCCATCCTCGCCGCCCCGCTCTATACCCGAGGCGTGCTCCTCGGCGTCATCAGCGTCGCGCGATCAGGACTCACCAGCAGGACCCAGCCGCACTACACCGCGTCAGACCGCGACCAGTTCACGATCGTCGCGAGAAAAATCGCGGCCGCGATCGACAGCGTCACGCTAACCCAGCCCCGGCCTCAGCCCGCAGCCCACCCGGGCGGCCCTCAGCACCCATACGCGACGAGCTATTACCAGCTCGGCTAAAACACCGCCAGCTCAGATCACCAGTTCCCCAAAAGGATCAATCGGACAAATACCGCGAGAAACCAGCCGCAGGCGGCGCGATCTGATCAGGCAAAGGCCACCCGAGCCACAATTTACCCGCTAAGCCCGTTTCATCCGCTCCGGATGTTCGCATGGATTGCGTAATCGATGTTGTGATTGAGCGTGTTGCAGAAGTTTGGCTGGCGTTTTGGCGCTGGCCGGGGTTGCGCGGGTTGGCGCGGGATTCTGGCGGGGTTGCTGGCCGGTCGGGGTGCGGGCGGGGGCTGGCGGGCGGGGTTGCCGGTGCCTGGCGGGGGTGTCAGGGCGTGGCTGGCTGGCGTCGCGGCGGTGGTGGCCTGTCAGGTGGCTGCTCAGGCGGGTTCGGGGTGCGCGGGACGGGGTGGCCGGGCGGGTGGTCAGGTGGTGAGGGGCGGGTGGCGGTAGAGCAGGAGGAGGTTGGCGGCGGTGCAGGCGAGGGCGAGTTCGCCGTGGGCTTTACCAGGCCGCGCATGGCGAACTGGCGCAGGCCGGTGATGTCCTTGAGCTGGGCGAAGCCGCTTTCGGAGACGGGGGCGCGGCGGCGGTAGAGGTTGTTGCCCTGGCGGGTGAACAGGTGGTGGGCCATCTGGTCGCGGGGGTCGTCGTGGTGGCAGTGCGGCGCCGTGCGCGGGCGGTGGTGTCTTTCCACTCCCCGCCGGTGCCGATGAGCCGGTCGGGGCCGGGGGCCTGGCATGTTGGCCTTGCTGAAGTAGCCGGTGTCGAACAAGACGGTGCCGGTGCGGGACCAGCAGCCGGGGTGGCCGCCGGCGGCGTGGCCGGCGGCGATGACTGCGGCGCTGGCGGCGATGGCCTCGAAGGCGGGGGTGACCTGGCCGGAGTCGTTGGCGTCCTGGGTGGCGCGGGGCAGCAGGAACACCAGTCGCCGGTGCGGGCGACCTGGCAGTTGCAGGCCTGGACCTGGCCGCGGCGGGTGCAGTGCATGATCCGGGAGTCGGGGTCGGTGATGTTCCGCACCGGCTCGGCCTTCTTCTCCTTCTCCTTCCCCTTGTCCTCCCTGGCGGCCGCGTCCGCCGCGTCCGCGGCGGCGGCTTCGGCGGCGGCGCGGGCCCTGGGCGGCGGCGAGCCGCTCGCGGGCCTGGCGGGTGCGGGCGCTGTCGCCCTGCCGGGCGCGGCCGCGCGGCGCCGCCCGGGTTGCGCCGCAGCGGGCGTCGGTGGCCGCGTCGGCGGCCTGGGCCTGCTCCAGCCGCACCTGCGCGACCCCGACGGCGACTCGGCGGGGATGCCGCCGCGGGGGGCGTGCCCGTCCCGGGCGGCGGCCAGGTACGCCGCGGCGGCCTCGCGGCGCCCTGCGTCGCGCCGTCCCGGGCAGCTTCCAGCTCGGCCAGCCCGGCCGCGATCCGCTGCGGCGCGGGTGGCGCCGCCCCACCCGCCGCGGGGCACCGCGGGGCCGTCCAGGCCCAGCCCGGGCAGCGTCCCGCCGTCGCAGCACCCGCACGCGCCCGGTCCGTCCGCAGCCCGGCGGCCTCGCCGTGGCCGTGCCCGTCGCAGGCGCAGCCCTCCCCGTCGGCGCGGGCGGCCTCGTCCAGGATCTTGCGGGCCAGCTTCCGCAGCCCCTCCTCGGTCCGGTTCGCCTGCTTCGACGCGTCCGCCCAGATCTTGGACCCGTCGACGCTGATCACGTCCAGCCGCCCCAGCCCCGCCGCCGCCAGCACGAACAGCACCCGGGCGAACAGGTCCTCCAGCGGCCCGCCCGGCGCTGCCGCCGCCGCCCGGAACCGGCAGATCGTCGAGTGGTCCGGCACCAGGTTCCCGGTCGCGACCCGGAACGCCGCGTCGGTCCGGCACCGCTCCTCGATCCTCCGCGACGACCGCTCCGCCTGGCAGTAGGAGTAGATCAGCAGCACCGCCAGCATCACGCGGGTCATACCCCGGCCGGCCCTTCCCCGGCCTGACAGGCCCTGCACCGCCGTGGTGTCCAGGCCCCTCGATGACGTCGATAAGGAACCACACGAAATGATCTGATGCCACCCAAAGACGCATATCCTCGGGCAGCATCATCGGCTGATCCCTGTTCACCACGAGATACTTCCTGCTCATAAATCATGATTATTCCGTATGAACCACCCCGGATACTTTTGCGACACGCTCGATTTGGGTGTCGATTCACGTATCGATGATCCTGTTGGTTAATTGGAGGTTCAGGCGGCCAGGGTGAATCTGAGGCGCTGGAGGTGGGTGGTGCGGGTTCTGTCGAGGGGGGTGCTTGTCCACCAGGCGTCGAGGCGGGTGAGGTTGATGGCGGTGGCGGCGATGTTGTGCTCGAGGCGGGTTTTGGGCAGGCCGAGGTAGCGGGCGCGGCGGATGCCGGTGACGCGGGCGGCCTGGGCGATGGTGCCCTCGACTCCTGCGCGGATCTTGTAGCGGGCTTTCCACTGGCTGGTGTCCTGGTCGGCGCGGGCGGCGGTGATGGCGTCGTGGGTTTCGCGGGTGCGCAGGGTGAGCATGCGGCCGCGGGCGGAGGTGGTGCACTTGCCGCGGGCGGGGCATGGCTGGCAGGCGGCGGTGGCGAACCGGACGACGATGACGTCGGCTTTCTTCTGCGGGCCGGGCAGCCAGGCGACGCTGGCGGAGCCCTGGGGGCAGGTGACGGTCTGGCGGTCCCAGTCGATGGCGAACTGGCCGGCGGTGTAGCCGCCGTTGCGGGCCTGGGGGAGGTGTCGGCCAGGAGGGGGCCGATCAGGGTGATGCCGCGGGCGCGGGCGGCCAGCAGCAGGTCCGCGGAGATGTAGCCGGAGTCGGCCACGTGGTCGCCGGGGGGCAGGTCCCGGGCGGCGAGCATGTCGTGCACCGGCCCTGTCATCGCGGCGTCGGGCAGGGTCGCGGGGGTGGTGGCGGCGTTGGTGACCAGGTTCGGGACCGCCGGGCGGCCGGTTTCGGGGTCGTCGCCGGCCGGGTCGCCGCAGGTTTCGCTGAGATGGACCTTGTACCCGCGCCAGCCCCGGCCGCGTTTCTCGGAGTACCGGACGTCGGTGTCGTAGGGGGACTGGACGAGCAGATGGCCGGGCGGGAGCCCCTGGCTGCCGGGTTCCCGCCGGATCACCTTCTCCCCGTCCGCACTGATCTCGCGGTAGTACTGCTGCACCCAGATCGCCCGCAGTGCCTCCACCGCGGGCAGCTCGCGCAGCCACGGCGGCGCGCCGGGCGCGCGGACCGCGCCGGCAGCCGGTACCCGTCCTGGCCGTACCGCACGGCCAGCGCGTCCCGGGCGGCCTCGGACGCGGGCAGCCGCAACTGCCCGGTCCGCTGCCCGTGCACCCGCTGCCACGACTGGTCGATCACGGTGGCCAGCCAGTCCGGCGCGGCCGCCGCGAACGCCTCCAGAACCGCCCGCACCGCCTCCCCGGCCAGCTCCAGCCGGTTCAGCACCCGGATCCGCCCGATCACGTGCGTCGAGTCGGTGCGCTGCCGGGCGCCGGCCTTCACCAGGCCCAGCTCCCCGCACCGCTCCAGCAGCCGGTCCAGCACCACCAGCTCCAGGCTCCCCGCCACCAGCCGCCCCCGGAACTCGCTCAGCACGCTGAAATCAAACCCCTCATCCTCCAGTTCCAGGCCCAGGCAGTACTTCCAGTCCAGCCGCCCCCGCACCGCGTCCGCCGCCTGCCGGTCCGTCAGGTTCTCCGCGAACTGCAGCACCGACACCACCGCCAGCTGCGCCGGCGAGATCCCCGGCCGCCCCCGCACCCCGTACACCGCCCCGAAATCCGCGTCCTCATACCAGCAGCCCAGCTCATCACGGACCCGCATCGCCAGCGTCCCCTTCCGGAACGCCGCCCGCGCCACCCGGGCGGTACCCGCAGGCACCTCCGGCCACGGCCCCGGCCGCATCGACATCACAACCCGATTCCGCGGCCGGGAACAAGGACAGGAAACAGCAACACCGACCGCAGCAAGATCATCCACAACGCCAGCACTACCACCCCCGAAGCAGCCCGGCGTGTCCCCCAAAATTAACCAACAGGATCATCGATGTTGTGCCGCGCGTCTCCGACTGGAGACGAGCCGAACCAAGCTCGGCAGGACACCTCTGACCTGGCCTGATTCCAAACTCCACTAAGTGGGCGCAGCTGGGTTCGAACCAGCGGCCCCTCGCTTGTAGACAACAGGCTCGAGATCGAGCTCGTCGACCCTGCCGCACGCACCAGTCATATAGTCAGCGTACACCCGTGTGCACACGGGTAAACCCCGAAAAGCACCTGTGCTCACGGGGGAAGTTAGCTAACTGCTCGTGCTCGACCATGACGCGCCAGTGCCCCTTCATCAGCAACTGGCGGACCTACTGCGCGCGCAGATCGCCTCGGGCGATCTGACCGGCCGGGTTCCGTCGATCCTGAGCCTGGCTCAGCAGCATGCCGTTTCCCACAGAACGGCGGCCCACGCCCTCACCACCCTGCGCGACGAAGGCGTGATCGTCAGCGTCCAAGGCAAGGGCTACTACGTGGCGACCCGCAGCTAGCTGGCGGAGCCAGTTCCGCCAAGCAACTAGCTAGCGCGCTACCGCTCGGGCGGAACTGGCGAGATCCGGCCCTAGCCGCGACCGCGAACGCTACAGGCAGCTAGCCGTCGGGGAGTATGGTAGATCGTATGGACAAACGTAAGGCAACATTCCTGCTCTCCGCCCACACCCTCGACGCCGCCAAGGCCGCCAGCCCCGGCGGCAACATGTCCGCCTTCGTCGACCGGGCCCTGCGCAACGAAACCCTCCGCACCCAACTCGCCGCAGCGGCCCTCCCCGAACTCACCACCTGGCTCGACGACGCCGAAGCCGACCAGGCACCCGCCGCGTGAGACGAGGCGAAATCCGCGTCATCCACAGCCGCGTCACCGGACGCGACCAGCACGCCCTCATCATCAGCAACGACGCACTCAACGAAACCACCGCCACCGGCTGGGCCATCACCTCCCCCATCGACACCACCGGCGCCTCCCCCGACATCCTCGTCACCGTCCCCATCACCCACCCCATCAACGGCGTCATCCGCCTCGACAGCATCACCGCCGTCCGCAAAGACCGCATCGGCGACCTCACCGGCCGCATCGACCCCGACACCCTCGAACAAGTCACCATCGCCCTCCGCGCCGCCCTCGACCTGTAGAGGACCAACTGCTCACAGCCCATGTGGCCCCCCGACCCTGGGCTCAACACAGTTGGCGTGCGCCACGTGGCCAAGGCGTATCGTTCAGAGTGCCGTCGGAGTGACTCAAAGCACCTAAGGTTCCAGGGCATCCAGCACCCGCTCGGCGACGCATGGCGGACAATCGGCCGCTCGACAGAGAACACGCTGACGGCTTTGAGACACGTCGATGGGGCGGACCGTCAACGCGGATCGACGGGTATCTCATGCCTCAGGTGGAGTCTCGTCCGCTCAGACGGCTGATGAAAGCCACCGTTCACCTCATCCGCTCGCGCACCTAGCAGGCGAAGTTGGTCCGGGCTTGTTAGATGCCCGTTCGATCACATGGAATAATGTCGCGGGCCGCCGCATAGCCGGGGTTATGAAGCCATTTGTTTCGGCGAGTTCATCGCTTCCGCTTCGGCGATCTAGGCCGAGGGCATTTGCTTGGCATCCGGGATGTCGCTCGTGCTGTTTAAAGTCAGGAAAATTTAGTCTGCCGACTGGCCGTGGCGGTTCTGGCGGTCTACCGTCTTTGGCATGGGTCGAGGCTGGATTGCGGTCGTGGCAGGGTGCTTGGCACTAGCAGGGGTGCTTGCGTTGCTGACGTGGCAATCCACGTCGCCTGGACCGTTTGACCCGGTCGCCGCGGTTATCGGCCTTGCTGCCCTAGCGGTCAGCATCGCAGTGTTGGGTCTGACTGCCCGGGCACAGCGTCAAGCAGCCATGGATGTCCCAAGCATTGCCACGCGACTTGCAGCCGCAGTCAAGAGGGAGGAAACCGAGGCGCGCCGACAGTTGCTGAGCGGGCATGACCGCGCGATCGACGTGGAGTTCAAATTCCAACCAGGCGTCGCACCTGACGCTCCCGGGACCGGCAAGAAGGGCACGCTCAAGGACGTTGTGGACTACTTTCGCGATCTGAGGCCTCAGCGAATGGTGATCACCGGGGTTGCCGGGTCTGGTAAGACCGTCCTAGCCACTGCCCTTAACTTTCCGGCTTTTTGCCCCATTCCGGGAGGTTTGACTTGGTGATATCGATGGTGTAGTCGACTTCTTCGGTGTGTCTTGTGCGGCGTTCGGCGGATGTGCGGCCTGACGTTCGCTGCCGGCCGTCACGGTGCCTGGGCAGGGCGAGGATGGCGGCGAGCAGGCCGGCGAGGGGATCGCGCGGGCCGGGGCGGCGTCCGCAGTGCCGGCAGCGGGTATCGGCGCGTCACGTGGCCGCGGATGAGCGCGAGGACGGCGGTGAAGGGGATGAGGCCGGGGTCGGTGCGGCAGGCCCGGCGGCGCGGGCGGCGGCGGTGGCGGTGATGTTGTGGATGAGCAGCAGCGCCCAGTGCTTCCTGCCGGGCGAGTTCGGGGGACTGGCCGCGCAGGGCGCGGCGGGGGCCGCGGACGGTCTTCTTCAGGTGGAGGAACGCGATTTCCACCTGCCATCTTTCGGCATACAGGGCGGCGATCTCGCGGGCGGGATAGGTGTCCGGGTCCAGGAGGGTGGTCAGGACCCGGATGAGCGTGGTTTTCGTCCTGCCGCTGCGGGTGCGGGCGGTGATGGTGAAGGTGACGAGCCGGGCCGTGGTGCCCGGCAGCCGCTGGGCGTGCGGGTCGCCCGTCTCGCGGCGCCGCCTGGTCCGCATGCCGTCGGATTCGCGGAGCATGACCAGCTCAGACCCGTCGGGCAGGGTGCGGATCGTCTTGAACGGGACGGATTTCGCGCCGTTCTTGACCCGCCAGGCCAGGTGCGCGCCGGAGGCGGAGAACCGGATCCACCGGTCCATGGAGAAGAACCCGCGGTCGGCGAGGTTGAGGATGCCGGGCCGTGAAGGACCAGGCCAGGTCGTCAGCCAGCGGGTTCTCCCCGTCGTGGTACCCGCCGATCGCGGCGGCGATCCACCGCCTGGTGGCGGTGCGGACGTGCGCCGCGATCCGCAGCAGCGGCCTCGCCCCGTCCGCGGGCACCCCGAATACGTCGGCGAGCACGTCGTTCCTGAACAGTTCCATCGTGGTGCCGTCCAGCGCGGTGACCTCCAGTCCCTTCCACAGCCGCGCGATGCCGAGCTCCGCGTCGCCGCGCGCCGCGTCCAGCTCGAACAGGCGGCGCATGGCCTGCTCGCCGAGGAGCATCGCGGGCCTTGGAGAACGCCGGGCCGGCCGGCACTTCCGTGCCGGGCTTGAGGTTCAGGCCGGGCAGACCGAACGCCGTGGCCAGGACCGTGTCATAGCCCGCACCGGGAACAGGCAGGCGACCAGGACGCAGATCACGGTCATCTTCCCGGTCAGCGTCCGGTCATAGGCGTGCCCGTGCGGCGCCTCCTCCAGCGCCCTCGCGATCACGCCCTCGGCGAGGAGCTCCTCCAGCAGGCTCGCCCGCTGCAGTTCCCCCAGCCACTCCAGCCACAGCCCTGGCCCGGACAGCACCCGCCCGGCCAGGTCCGTCCGGAACGGCATCGCCGTCCCCGGACGGCGCGGGCGGGATGGACGACGGCATGACGAGCATGGCAAACTGGGCACTCAACAAAGCTCCCGGCGGACGGAATGGTCTCGACAACCCCCCGTCCTACCAGGAGCTTTGTTCTATTTCAGGGACACCAAGCGTCAGAACTCCGGAAAGTTAAGGGCAGTGGGGCTAACCCGCCTGGTTGTCAATCCCGCTTTGCGCGGTCATGAAGCCTGTCAGCCCGTACGGCGGCTTCGAACTCGCCAAGGCTCACGCTAATGTCCTCACCCCGGTGCGTGATTACCCACTCGCGCAGCAATTCAGCAAGCGGGGCTGTGAACTCGGACGCCATATCGACAGCAAGTCCGTCCATATCTGCTAGTTGGGCTACGACGCTGCGGAAATTGGCCTCAGGGCGCAGGGCAATCGCAAGGCGGAGATCATTCTCGGTGCTTTCATAATGCATCTCTGAGATAGGCAGCGAAGGAGTCGCCTCGCTCGGCAGCATCTTAGCCGTCGGCGGAAATCCGGGCCGCCGCTCCTGCGCGTGCCGGTCGTCACGCTGCACCCGATCCTTGATCTCATACCAAAGTTCAGGAGCTGTGATGCGCCGGGGGACAGCGTGAACGATCAGTTCGACGGGTTTCCCCGCTCCTTCGACGACATCTGGCACAACTGACCCGGTCCGGTCGTCAGGGCCGGCACCCGACGCGGACGACTGATCGGACTCGCGGCGAGTGATCCGTGCTGACTCACGCAGCGTGGTCCGCCTGCCTTGAGCCAGCATGTCGAAGTCCCCGGTTAGCTTGCTGTCAGTGAGCGAGACCGGTCGCCCGACGATCTGCAGGAGAGCGGCATCGGGAAGAGCGGGCTCGCGGATCAGCGCTTGGAGCGCCGGGATGAGCCGGAGAGGGTCGAGGTGTGGCCGAGTTCCCCCATTCCACCAGGTGCCGTTGACCAGCCCCGCCGGAACTGGCGGCAAAGCGCCAGCCTCCGCCGCGACGATCAAGCTTCCCGCTCGCCGCAGCCGGCACTCGGTATGCGCCGCCGGCGTCGGCTCCGGAAAGATGCGGTCGTAGGGGCTACCGTTCATTGACAGCAACGGCACCGAGACCACCCAGGACATGCAGAGGTCGCAGACCATCGGGTATGAATAGTCGGGCGGAGCCCTATCCGCCTGTTGACCTCATCCAGAACGTCAGCGGACCTGACGTCGCCTCCGCCCCCTGCGGCAAGCTCATCGACCACCTGCAGCACGGTCAGTTCCGCCAAGCCGCATCCGCTACGACCCCTCACGTCAGTCCTTCCGTGAAAATCCGCTATCGGCATCCTCAACTAGCGGCAAGGCCACCGAGGCTCCGTTCTGGCAGGGCACTCCGACACGCGACGCCTTTTGCTGCCAGTTGCTGTTTGTGGTTACACGCAAATTATCTTCTATTTTTTGTCGAACTTACATTTCTCGCCAGGGCCGTTGCAATGAGCATAGGCCGTTCTATGCGAATCTCCCTTTTCCGAAGGCGTGCAAATGGAGCAGGTCACGTCTAGATCGTAAAGAATGGTGATATACTTGCCTTCGAATGAACGGCCACGTCGCGGTTGCAGCTTCATGTGAGCAACGTGATCTTTGAGCGTGAGCTGCCGGGTCAAGTGTGCTAGCTCGTCAGATGAAGTAAGAACATACGCGGATAGCCCAGCAGAGTCGATGTCATGTTTTTTATTGATCGGGAAATTTACCATGGCGCGCACGTTGACACTCCCGTAAAAGGGCTCAGTCTTGATAAGAAGCTGTATCTCCTGAACTTGCTCGCCATTGTGAAGCGCGTACACGTGAAGGTCGAGGTGACACCACCTGTAGTCGTTGCCCTCGCAGCGATAACCAGAGGTACCAGCGTCCTGTCCGGTCGGGTCGGTGTTATCGATCGGATTGCCGTCTGCGTAGGAATATGGCTGGTCAGTTGTTGCGACCTTGGGGTCGACTGACATGAACTGGCCTGTGACTGGCTCGTAGTAACGTGCCAGCAAGTAAACCATCCCGGTGGGGTCACCGTATCCGCCAGTGTAGCCGAATGGCGTAGTAGCGGTGAGGCCGCCGGGGGTTTCTGGGGTGCCCCATGCGCCATAACTGGTGGTCGCGGTTAGGCCCCGGATGAGTTTACCGTGCCGCGGACCGATCCGAGCGAGTCGGATACCAGATAGGTAGTCGACCCGGTCGCGAGATTGACTTGCTCATCAGGTGCTATCCCGGAGCCGTTGACAAACGCGTCGGTCGAGTCCATCAGAAGTTCGGGCTGATCGTCTATGGTGTCCCAGGTGAAGTTCTGCGTGCCGCCGGTGGTGGTCATCGACGTTCGGAGGCCGATTCCGTCGTAAGTTGCTGCAGTTATGTTTGCTGCGGCGTCATTATAAGAATCGAGTTCTCCAGCTCCGTTCCAGGTGGCTGACGCGATCGTGGTGGTTCCCACTTTATTGGTCAGTCGCTGGCCGTCAGCGTCGTAGGAGTAATTCGTCGTGGTGCCACTCAATGTTGAGGATATTAGCTCGCCGTCGTTGTCATATCCGGTGGTGGCATTTGCGCCGTTGGGCAGGGTCGTGAGGTCGGATGACGCGTCGAGCGTGTAGTGATCTGTCGGGTTGCTGCCGAGCGTCTCGGAAGTCAGATTGCCGGCGGGGTCGTACGAATAGGTAGCGGGGGACGTTGGTGATGCTGGAGTGTCCGTCTCTGACAGGATCAGCCCGGCTGGGGAATCGGAGTATGTGAAGGACTGCAGCGTTGTGGTGCTGTTCTTGAGCGCTATCGTCGACGCATTGCCGGCTTGGTCATAGGTGTAGCTGAGGGTGTCGCCTGTTGTTCCGAGAGTTTCGGCCGAGGGTTGGCTGTTGCCGTTGTTGGTGATGGCAATTGTGCTGCCGTTGAAATCGGTGACCGCGTTCGGAACGTCTTGCTTGTTGTAGCCATAACTGATCGTGTCGGTTGTCGCCCAAGTTGCGCTAGCCGGGAGCGGGTAAGTAATCGCGTTGACGTCGCCGTCGGCGTCGTAACCGTATCCTGTTGTGTTCCCAGTTCCATCCGTGGCGGAAGTCGTTTCGCCGAATGGGTCATAAAGATAGCGGGACGAGCCGGTGGCGTCGGTCATCGAGGTCATATTGCCGTTTGCGTCGTATCCGTACGTGACCGAATGGGCGGATGAGGCGGAGTAGCTGGTGGTCGCGACCTTGTTCAGGGGCGTGTAGGTCGATGTTGTCGTGATGCCATTGGGATCGGTGGACGTCAGCGTGTTGCCAGCCGGGTCATAGGTAGACGCGGTGGTCGCGCCATGTGGTGCGGCTGTGGTCGCTGGGGTCGTGGCTGATACGAGGTCGGCGGCGGAGTCGTAGCTGTAGGAGGTCTGGTAGCCGGCCTGGAATGGGAATGCCGTAGAGGAGATGAGGTAGGGAGACGAGGTCTGGCAAGCGGCTACGCCCGACGTGTTGCCATCGGGGTAGACGACCGATGTCGTGTTGCCGTTGGGGTCATAGCAGTAGCTCGTCGTGGCCGCTGCTGAGGTGCCGTATCCGGTCGTGGATGTGGCCAGTTGGTCGGCGTTGTCATAAATGTCGACGGTGATCTGATTCGGGCCGCCGCTTGAGGTGGCGGGTGCGGTGGTGGTTAGGAGATTTTCGTCGGCGTCATAGGTGAAGGTGGTCGTCTCGTCTCCCGCCTGGCCTGCTGGCGCAGGGGAGGTGGTAGACGTCTCATCACCCTGTGCGTCGAACGTAGAGGTGGTTGCGTCGGCGGCTAGCCGGTTGCCATATCCGGCGGGATAGGCGGCAGGGCATGAGGCGGCTGTCAGGCCGTTCGCTGCCACTCCGGTTGGCGGAACGGTCTGCGTGCTGTTGCCTTCGCCGTCGTAGCAGGTCAATGACTTGTTGCCGCTCGGGTCGGTGACCAGAGTTGCCTGGTCGTCGGTGTTGTAGGTGGTGGTAGTGGTGAACCCGCGGGCGTCGTCGACGGTCGCCTGGTTCCCGTCGGGGTCGTACCCGTAGCTTGTCGTGCGCGGTGTGACTGTGCAACGAAACCCTCCGCACCCAACTCGCCGCCGCCGCGCTCCCCGAACTCAGCGGCTGGCTCGACGACGCCGAAACCGACCAGGCACCCGCCGCGTGAGACGAGGCGAAATCCGCGTCATCCACAGCCGCGTCACCGGACGCGACCAGCACGCCCTCATCATCAGCAACGACGCACTCAACGAAACCACCGCCACCGGCTGGGCCATCACCGCCCCCGTCGACACCACCGGCGCCTCCCCCGACATCCTCGTCACCGTCCCCATCACCCACCCCATCAACGGCGTCATCCGCCTCGACAGCATCACCGCCGTCCGCAAAGACCGCATCGGCGACCTCACCGGCCGCATCGACCCCGACACCCTCGAACAAGTCACCATCGCCCTCCGCGCCGCCCTCGACCTGTAGAGGACCAACTGCTCACAGCCCATGTGGCCCCGGACCCTGGGCTCAACAAAGTTGGCGTGCGCCAGAGTGGCCAAGTCGTATCGTTCAGGGTGCCACAGCATCCCTGGCATGCGCGGCGTCTACACGCACTTCTCCCACCGAATGCGAGCCGAGCTCAAGCAGGCTCTGCAAACTCGGTGGGAAACATCTCCGCGGGGCCGAGCGGCCATCGCGCCGCATTCCCCGTCCCGTTGCTAGACGGGCTCGAACCACCGCCCTCGTTGTAGGGCGAGTTATCTCGGATCGCTGAACGTGCTAGGCGTCGCCCGGCAGGACTTGACCAGCAATGACTTGTGGCTGGACGCGGCCCGAGACCGCCTGATGTTTGCTGAACTCTTCTAAGCGGCGGCGAGGAGCCTGACGGGAGGGTTGTCCAGGTAGGCGCGAGCCATCGCGTATCGGCGCTCGATGTGGCCTAGCGCGATGTTGCAGGAATGGCACAGGAGCCCTCTGACGCACTCTCCGCACGAACGGTTCTTCCTCCGGCAGCACGCGTGATCATGGTCCACGTGGATGAGCTGCCCTTCCTCAAACGGCTCGTGGCACATCGCGCACGCGGAGTTCTGCGCCATGAGAATGAGGGCGAACTGTTCCGGGGTTAGTCCATAACTTGCAATTCGATATTCCGGTTGGATCTCCTGCGACTCGCGATGCGGGTGGGTGCGCGAGTACTCTCTCTGGCGCTCCATGACCTCGGCTGTCTTACAGGGTCCGCCGTGGCCCGGCGTGCGCGCACACATCGTCCGCTTTCGTGGCATCCACTTACCGCACAGATCCTGCCCCACACACCCAGGGTAGATCCGGCTTATCCGACTTCTGCTGCGACACACCGGGGTCAAGTCACGCGCCCTCACTGACCCTGGTAGCCGCCCGGTCTTGGAGCCAGTGAGGAGCCGCCGAGGACGTCTTTGACGAGGAGCCGCAGGGCGCGCTGGCGTTCGGCGGTGGCGGTGGTGGCGGCGCTGTGCTGGAGCCGGGCGAGGAAGCCTTCAAGATCGTCGGCGAGCTTGAGGTATGCCTGGCGGTCGGCCAGCTGGGTGTCCAGGGCGCTGATCTGCCCGCGCAGGTTCGTTTCGCGGGCACGCAGGTCCGGCATCCGGGCGCGCATCTCGTCGATGGTGATGAGCTGCTCGGAGAAGGCCTCGATCATGGCGGTGATCGAGGTGGCGGCCCTGGCCAGCGCGGTCTGGAGCTGGGTGCGCTGGCGGGTGGCGGGGTCGGCGGTGCGGGCGTGCCCGGGCCGCTTGCTGATCTCGGCGCGGACCAGGGCGGGGTCGGCGAGCAGGTGCGTGATGTGGTCCCAGAACGACGGTGCCGGGGTAGTCGGCGCGGACGGGCTTGCTGCCGCAGACCCGGCCGCCTTCGAAGCGGTAGTCATCAGATCCCGGGCACCGGTAGCAGGAGATCTTCTTGCTCGTGGTCCGGGTGGAGGTGCGGTAGTAGCCGTATCCGCAGGCCGAGCAGGTGGCCAGGCCTTGCAGCAGGGACGGGACCTTGGTGTTGCGGGACGCGTACCGCTTGTTGTCGTCCAGCCGCGGGCTACCCGCCGGACGTCTCGGGGTGATGATCGCGGGGACGGGGATCTCGGCCCGTTCCTCGGGGGGCCGGTCGGCGGTCCTGGACGCCCGCGGGGTGGTGCGCCCTTCGAGCCGCGCCCGGCGGTTCAGTCCCCTCCTGCTGGGCGTCCCGGTCGATCCCCCGGACGAGCTCCGGCCGCGCCGCGCGCCCACGCCCGCTGATCACCGTGAACGCCAGCCCGGCGGCGGCGTACCCGGCGATCGGGTCTGACTCGCCGCCGACTCTGCTGGTGGACGAGGCCGACACGATCTTCGGCGGGAAGAACGCCGACGCGAACGAGGACCTGCGGTAGCTGCTGAATGCCGGGCACCAGCGCAACCGACCCGCGATCCGCTGGGACAACGCCGCCCGGAGCCTGGAGACCATCCCGACGTTCGCTATGGCCGCGCTGGCCGGGATCGGGGCCATGCCCGACACGATCGAGGACCGCGCCGTGGTGATCCGAATGCGCCGCCGCGCGCCGGGCGAGTCCGTGGCCCCGTTCCGGCACCGCCGCGACCGGCGCCGGGGCGCTGGTCCCGGCATGATCTGACCGGCTCAGTCACTCACTTAGTCGCTCACCGCTCCATATAGAGGATGAGTGACTAGGTATTTGCCCTGGTGGGCGCACTTGGGTTCGAACCAAGGACTTCTCGCTTGTAAGGCGAGTGCTCTACCACTGAGCTATGCACCCAAGACCGGCACCAAGCGTACCGCTTCGGCCGGCTACCTGACCGACTCCGGCGAGCGCTCAGGCCAACGCTCAGGCAATCGCACCGGCGGCAGCGGGCGCAGCACGCGGCCAAGCGCCTCCGCTACTTCCTCGGCCAGCCCCGGTGGCGGCGCCTCGGCCACCCCCAGCGTGATCTCATCGGTCGCCGACGCCGACGCCGAGCCAACTCCGACCGCGCCGCACTCCCGGCACTCGACCTCGCCGAGCCGCCGCACCAGCCTGACGCTCGCGCACACCGTACAGCGGTCCAGATCGGTGACAAACCCGCCGCCGCTCTGGCAGCCAGGACAGACCAGCACTTGGCGGTCGGCCCTGACCCCGCGCAGCCATGGGCTGCTGCCGCGGTCAGGATCGACCTGCCTGGTGCCACAGCGATAACAAGGCATCTGCCGCCTGTTCCGATACTTGGTCCGGTACGGCCGCAGGCCAGCCTGGCTAGCTCAGCTCGGCGAGCGCCTTCTTGTACTCGGCGAGTTCGCGGGCCTGCGGTATCGCGTTCACTACCTTCCACCGGATGACCCCGGTCTTGTCGATGATGAACGTGCCCCGGGTCGCGATGCCCCGCTCGTCATCGAAGACACCGTACGCCTTCGCCGCCTCGCCATGCGGCCAGAAATCGGACAACAGGCCGAACTGATATCCCTGCTCATCCGCCCACTGCTTGTGCACGAAGATCGAGTCGACCGACACGGTCAGCAGGTCGACGTCCTCGCGGTCGGCCTCGGGGAACTGGTCGCGCATCTCGCACAGTTCCCCGCTGCAGACGCCGCTGAACGCCAGCGGGTAGAAGACGAGTACGACGTTCTTCTTGCCGCGCAGTTCGGACAGCTTCACCGGCGTGCCGTGCTGGTCCTTGAGTTCGAAGTCCGGTGCCACATCACCGATCTCTACCGCCATTGACTGGTCCTTTCAGCGGAACGCATGCGGCTGCCTCATCGGGCCGCAAGGGACTCTCGCGCGTGACGCGGGCAGACAGGCAACGAGGCCGGCACCCGGACGCGCGAGACGCTTCCGAGTCTGCCACGCCGCAGCGCCCACGCCGACACCGCACTGTGCCGGCAGGTACCAGGGCCAGCGCACGACAGCACGCACCACGACACGCGCGCGGGCGCAGGCGTGCCGACACCCGGCACCGGCCGACGGGACCGGCTACACCAGCTACCGCTAGCGCCTGGCTTTAGGCGCCACCAGCCTGGTTGCCGACCAGTTCTTCCCCGCGCTGACCGTGGACGTCTGCGAAAGCCCGGCGGTTGGTGCGGCTTCCCCGATCTCGCTTGGCTCGACGTGGCCGTCGCGGCCAGCTTTCGGGGTCAGCAGCACGACGTAGCCGCCGTCCGCGAGCGGTGTCTTGGCGTCTACCAGGGCGTCGACGAGGTCTCCGTCCTCATCTCGCCACCAGAGCAGAACCCCGTCCACGACATCGTCGTAGTCCTCATCGACTAGCTCGACGCTATCGCCAGCCACCACCTGATCGCGCAGCTCCTCGTCGCAGTCGTCGTCGTAACCAATCTCCTGAACTACATGGCCCGGCTTGATGCCGAGCCGCATGGCCAGGTCATGCTGATCCTGTGCCTGGCCAGCGGTCGCGCTCACTAAAGTCCTCCCTGTCCCAGCCGCGCGCCAGACCGGGCTCCGCACATGCCACCGGATGGTGGCACTGCTCCAAGCCGATGACGGCCTCGCGCGATCGTCTGTACCTCTTGCTGGGACAGTTCACACTCGCGAAGCGTCTTGCGCAAGTCACAATTCGTGCAGAGCCAGTTAACCAAGGTCATCATTCGATCTTCCCCAGTCTTCCCGCAGCTTACGCAGGACCGCGCTGTCACGAGTTTCAACCGGGTATGCCCTAGTTGATCACCAGGTGAGGCCTGACACCCGCCTGACACCCGAGCCAGCAGCGAGCGAAATTCACGCCGCACCCTTGGGGCGATGGATGCGGCACTGCTCCGCGCGTATGAGGATGGGAGTGTTCACGATAAGGAGAGGATCAACCAGTGGCATCAGGACGCCAGCGCTTCTCGATCATCACCGATGGCCTGCCTAACCAGCTTCCCGACACAGACACCGACGAGACCCGCGAGTGGCTTGAGTCGTTTGACAGCGTGGTGCGGACCAGAGGCCGCGCCCGCGCCAGGTACGTGATGCTCAGGCTGCTTGAACGGGCGCGCGAGCAGCAGGTCGGAGTCCCCGGCTTGCGCAGCACGGACTTCATCAACACGATCCCGCCGGAGCGCGAGCCCTGGTTCCCCGGCGATGAGTTTGTGGAGCGGCGGATCAGGGCCTATATCCGCTGGAACGCTGCCATCATGGTCTCGCGGGCTAACAAGCCGGGCCTGGGCGTCGGCGGGCACATCGCGACCTACGCATCCGCAGCGAGTCTGTACGAAGTCGGATTCAACCACTTCTTCCGTGGCAAAGACCACGGGGAGTCCGGCGACCAGGTGTTCTTCCAGGGGCATGCTGCCCCTGGCATCTACGCCCGCGCGTTCCTGGAGGGACGGCTGTCCGAAGCCCAGCTGAATGGCTTCCGCCAGGAACTGTCGTCCCCCAGCGGCGGCTTGCCTTCCTATCCCCACCCCAGGCTCATGCCGGACTTCTGGGAGTTTCCCACTGTCTCGATGGGCCTAGGCGCCATCGATGCCGTCTACCAGGCTCGATTCAACCGGTATTTGCTTGCCAGGCAGCTCAAGGACACCAGCAGGTCGCGAGTATGGGCGTTCCTCGGTGACGGCGAAACTGACGAGCCGGAGGTACTCGGCTCCATCGGCCTGGCCGCCCGCGAGGGGCTCGACAACCTGATCTTCGTGGTCAACTGCAACCTGCAGCGCCTCGACGGCCCGGTGCGCGGCAACGGCAAGATCATCCAGGAGCTCGAGTCGTTCTTCCGCGGCGCGGGCTGGAACGTCATCAAGGTCATCTGGGGCCGCGACTGGGATCCGCTGCTGGCCCAGGACATGGACGGCGTGCTCGTCAACAAGATGAACGCCACGCCCGACGGCCAGTTCCAGACCTATGCCGTCGAGTCGGGCGCCTACACCCGCGAGCACTTCTTCGGCGGCGACCCGAGGCTGCGGGCAATCGTCTCGCACCTGTCCGACACCCAGGTCAGGAATCTCTCGCGCGGCGGCCACGACTACCGCAAGGTCTACGCCGCGTTCAAGTCGGCCACCGAGCACGTCGGCCAGCCGACCGTGATCCTGGCGCACACGATCAAGGGCTGGACGCTCGGTCCCGACTTCGAGGCCAGGAACGCCACGCACCAGATGAAGAAGCTCACCGTGGCCGAGCTCAAGGAGTTCAGGGACCGGCTCTACCTGGAGATTCCCGACTCGGCGCTGGAAGCCGACGTGCCGCCCTACTACCACCCGGGCGAGAAGTCAGAAGAGATCTCCTACATGAAGGAGCGCCGCCAGGCACTCGGCGGCTACCTCCCCAAGCGAGTCGTCAGGTCCAAGCCGCTGGCCGCGGCCGCCGAGACCGCGTTCGACGATTTGCGGCGCGGCTCGGGCAAGCAGGCGGTGGCTACGACGATGGCCTTCGTGCGGCTGCTCAAGGACCTGATGAAGGACCCGGAGATCGGCGACAGGTTCGTGCCGATCATCCCGGACGAGGCCCGCACCTTCGGCATGGACTCCCTGTTCCCGACCGCGCGGATCTACAGTCCGCACGGCCAGACTTACGACGCGGTCGACCGGGCGCTGCTGCTGTCCTACAAGGAGTCCGAGCAGGGCCAGATCCTGCACGAGGGCATCAGCGAGGCGGGCGCGATGGCCTCCACGGTCGCCGCCGGGACGAGCTACGCGACCCACGGCACCCCGATGATCCCGATCTACATCTTCTACTCGATGTTCGGGTTCCAGCGGACTGGCGACCAGATGTGGGCGCTCGGCGACCAGCTGGGACGAGGGTTCCTGATCGGCGCCACTGCTGGCCGCACCACGCTGACCGGTGAGGGCCTGCAGCACAACGACGGTCACTCGGTGCTGCTCGCCTCCGCCAACCCGGCGTGCGTCGCCTACGACGCCGCCTGGGCGTACGAGCTGGCCACGATCCTGCGGGACGGCCTGCGCCGGATGTACGGCTCCTCCCCGGAGCACCCGCACGGCGAGGACATCTTCTACTACCTGACGGTCTACAACGAGCCTTACGTCCAGCCCGCGCAGCCGGACTACCCGGGCGGCCGGGAGGCACTCGAGCAGGCCATCGTGCGCGGGCTCTACCGCTACGCCAGCGCGGAGTCGGTGCCCGGCGGCTCCGGCAACCCCGATAACCACAGTCAGAACGGGATGCCCAGGGCACGCATCCTCGCTTCTGGGGTAGCCATGCAGTGGGCGCTGTCCGCGCAGCGTCTGCTCGCGCAGGACTGGGGCGTGGCCGCTGACGTGTGGTCGGCGACCTCATGGACCGAGCTGCGGCGGGACGGGCTGGCCTGCGAGGAGTGGAACCTGCTGCACCCCGACGAGCCCGCCAGGGTCCCGTACGTGACCTCAGCGCTGGGCGAGCACTGCCCGCCGGTCGTGGCAGTGAGCGACTGGATGAAGGCGGTACCCGACCAGATCACCCGCTGGGTCCCGGCTCCGTACAGCTCGCTCGGCACCGACGGCTACGGCTTCTCCGACACCAGGGCGGCGGCGCGCAGGTTCTTCCACGTGGACGCCCAGTCAACGACGCTGGCCGTCCTCAGCCAGCTTGTACGCCACGGCGACCTCAAGCCAGAGGTCCTAAGCGAGGCGATCACCAAATACGGCCTGAACCTGGACGTCAGCCAGCTGTAACCGCGCCCAGAGACTGGAGGGGCGCGGTGCCGCCTGGACTGACGAGCGAAGTTTGCGAGGAGGGAAGGCGGCGCCTAAAGCGCCCCTCCCCTCGGGGGGCTCCGGGGGGTCGTCCCCCCGGGCAGGCACGGTGCCGCCTGGACTGACGAGCGAAGTTTGCGAGGAGGGAAGGCGGCGCCCAAAGCGCCCCTCCCCTCGGGGGGCTCCGGGGGGTCGTCCCCCCGGGCAGGCACGGTGCCGCCTGGACTGACGAGCGAAGTTTGCGAGGAGGGAAGGCGGCGCCCAAAGCGCCCCTCCCCTCGGGGGGCTCCGGGGGGTCGTCCCCCCGGGCAGACACAGGCGTGGTGGGCCGCCTGCGTTTGGCTACGGGATGGCGAGCATGCCGTCCGTGTTGCCGCTGGCGTCGGTGTAGAAGCCGACCAGTTCGCCCGAGTTGTTGATGCCGTTGATGATCGTGCTGCCGTGGCCATTCGGGTCATTGACCGTCCTGAAGCCGTGGCCTGCCTGCCAGATGAATCCGAACGTGCTATTCCTGATGGTGTAAGCGCCGACGACCTCGCCGGCCTTGTTGACGCCGAATGCCTGGGTCAGGTCGGCGTCGGGCTTGCCGAAGACCGTGACCTTGCCGCCGGCCTTGCGCAGGAAGGAGTTCACCTTGCCGGCGCCGTTGGTGAAGAATCCGACGACGCTGCCGGCGGCATTGATCGCCGTCGCGGTGACGTTGCCCGAGCCATTCACGTTGATCCTGGTGAACCGGTGCGTGGCGGTGCTGTACCGGTAACTGTGCGCGTCTCCAGCGTCATCGAGGTAGAAGCCGACGGCCACCCCGGCGTTGTTGATCCCGAGCAACTCGTTGACCGGCGGGCTGGACAGGTCCGAGGTCGGGAAGGCGACCCGGTGGTACTTGCCCCCCTTGAGGTAAAAGCCCGTGAACGCGTTGGCGAACGGGTTCATCTTGTTGGATCCGGAAAAGAATCCGACCGTGGTGCCCTGGTCGTTCAGGCCGGTCACTTCGGTCTGCGCCGACTTGGGAAAGTTCTCCGCCTTGTAGTTCGCCTGATGGTAGGGCGCCGCGAGCTGGTAACCCTGGTTGGGATGCCCGCGGCTGCCTGAGCCGAAGTACCCGGCGATCCTGCCGTGATTGTTGATCCCCAGAAGCTGGTTAAAGCTCGGATCGCTGCTGTTGTTGAGTTTCCTGAATATGAAGCTCGCCGCAGGAGCGCTTGCCGAGGCCGCGGTGCTGGCAAACACCGCAGTGCTGGCAAACACCGCAGTGCTGGCCGAAGCCGCCAGCCCGACGCCGATGGCGGCAACAGCCACACCGAACTGCCAGATCCGCTGCGAGGTGCGGGTCCTGGTCATCGTGGAGAGTCCTTTCTGTGGGCAGGGGTGCCGAACTCCCAGGTCGGCGACCGCTTTCACACACTGTGCGGCATCGCGGTGCCAGATACAACGGCGAGGGAGCGCGCCGGCCGCCGGCCCGGCATGACACCCTGATGTCGTGAGTGCGAAGGCTACCCAGAGCGACCAGGCAGGCGGTCGTGCTCAAGCTCGGGTCCGGGTCGAGACGATCGCCAGGCTCGAGCAGTCCATGAGCGCGCTCGGCTCGGCCGCGATGACCTCCATGGACCGGCGGCTGCCGTGGTTCCGCGCGCTGTCCGCCGAGAACCGGTCCTGGCTGGGGCTGGTGGCGCAGGCGGGCGTCGCGGCGTTCCTCGACTGGGTCAAGCATCCCGAGCGCAGCAGGCCAGCGGTCGCCGGCGAGGTATTCGGCACGGCGCCCCGCGAGCTGGCCAGGGCGGTCAGCCTGCAGCAGGCCGTTGAGATGGTGCGGATCATCGTGGACGTGGTGGAGAGCCGCGTGGACGAGCTCGCCGCTCCCGGCGGCGAGTCCGAGCTGCGCGAGGCCGTGCTCAGGTACACCAGGGAGGTCGCGTTCGCGGCCGCGCAGGTCTACGCGAAGTCCGCCGAGGCCCGCGGCGCCTGGGACGCCCGGCTGGAGGCGCTGGTCGTGGATTCCCTGGTGCGCGGCGAGATCGACGAGAGCCTGCCATCCTGGGCCTCGGCCCTGAACTGGCCGCCCGCGCCGGTCACGGTGCTGGCCGGGCATGCCGACGGCAACGAGCCTGAGGGCCTGATCGACGAGCTGCGGCTGCTGGCCAGGCGAGCCAAGTTCGACCTGCTGGCCGGGGTGCACGGGCACCGGCTGGTCGTGGTGCTCGGCGGCAAAGGCGACCCGATGCCGGTGGCCAGGCAGCTTGCGTCCAGGTTCGGTCCCGGCCCGGTAGTCGTCGGGCCAGCCGCCGACACCATCGAGACGGCGGGCGGATCGGCGCGGGCCGCGCTGGCCGGCCTGCGGTCGGCTCCCGCCTGGCCGGACGCGCCCAGGCCGGTGCTCGCCTCGCAACTGCTGCCTGAGCGCGCGCTTGACGGCGACGAGGGCGCGCGGGCCGAGCTGATCGAGCACATCTACGAGCCGCTGTTCCGCGGCGGTGCCGCGCTGCTCGATACCGTGACCACCTACCTGGAGCAAGGGCACTCGCTCGAGGCGACTGCCAGAATGCTGTTCGTGCACCCCAACACCGTCCGTTACCGGCTCCGCCGGGCCACGACGCTGACCGGTTTCAACCCCGGTGACGGGCGCGGGGGTTTCGCCCTGTGGCTGGCCGTGGTCTACGGGCGACTGGCCCACAAGAGAACGTCGTTGTAGGATCTCTACAAAACAGCGCTCGGCAAGTTCGTAGACTTTTCTATTCGTATGGTGGACTCCTACAGTGCAAGGTAAGAAGATGCTTGTCATAGCCGCGCCGGGACAGGGTGCCCAGAGTCCTGGCTTCCTCTCCCCCTGGCTTGAGTTCCCGGGTGTCGCCGAGCTCATCGGCACCTGGTCTGAGCTCGCAGGCTGTGACCTAGTCAGGTACGGCACGGCCGGTGATGCCGACGAGATCAAGGACACGGCGGTCGCGCAGCCGCTGCTGGTCGCCGCCGCCATCGCGGCTGCCGGGGTGCTCGGCATCGGCGGCGGCGGGCACGGCGGTATCACTGCCGGGCACAGCGTCGGCGAGCTGGCTGCCGGAGTCATCGGCGGCGTGCTGAGCGCCGACGACGCGATGCGGCTGGTCGGCGTGCGCGCCCGGGCCATGGCGGAGGCGGCGGCGGCCGAGCGCACGTCGATGATGGCGGTGCTGGGCGGCGAGGAGGCGGAGGTGCTCGCCTGCATCGAGCGGCACGGCCTCACCCCGGCCAACGTCAACGCCGCTGGCCAGATCGTCGCGGCCGGCACCGTCGCCCAGCTGGAGGCCTTCGCCGCTGATCCGCCGCCCAGAACCCGGCTGCGGTCCCTGTCCGTGGCCGGCGCGTTCCACACCGAGCACATGGCGCCCGCGGTGAACGCGCTGTCGGCTGCCGCCGGGACAGTGACGGCGCACGACCCGGCCATGACCGTGCTGTCGAACCTGGACGGCGCGGCGGTCAAGAGCGGCGCCGACTGGCTCGAGCGCATCGTGACCCAGGTCAGCGCCCCGGTGAGGTGGGACAAGTGCATGGCGACCATGGCCTCGATGAAGGCGACCGCGTTCCTCGAGCTCCCCCCGGCCGGTACGCTTGTCGGCCTGGCCAGGCGCGCCTTGCCTGGAGTCGAGTTGCTCGCGCTGAAGACACCGGCCGAGCTTGACTCAGCCCGGGCCCTGCTCGCCGATCACGCCGACAATCCTTCACCGCCCGTCCGCCTCGGGCCAGCGGAGCAGTAAACCAGCAAAGTCCCCTCCTGCCGCAGCGCCGCGCCAGGTCAGCCCGCCAGTCAAAGCCACCGATCAGGGAAGGGCAGTAACACCGATGCGAACCCATCAGGGCACCGCAGGCGCACGAGTGCTGGCGTTCGGCGGATATCAGCCGGCCAGGATCGTGACCAACGACGAACTCGCGACCACCGTCGAGACCAGCGACGAGTGGATTCGCAGCCGGGTCGGGATCGCCAGCCGGAGGATAGCCGGGCCGGACGAGACCGTAGCCGACCTGGCGGTGGCCGCCGCCGGAAAGGCACTTGCCGGCAGCGGCCTGGCCCCCACCGACATCGACCTGGTGATCGTGGCCACCTGCACGCCCGAGGTGATGATCCCGAACACCGCGGCCGTGGTAGCCAAGCGGCTCGGCATCGCCGCGCCTGGCGCCTACGACCTGAACGCCGCCTGCGCCGGATTCTGCTACGCACTGGCCAATGCCAGCGACGCGGTGCGGTCCGGGTCGGCCAGGTACGTGCTGGTGATCGGCGCTGAGAAGCTGTCCCAGTGGGTCGACTGGACCGACCGGTCGACCTGCATCATCTTCGCGGACGGCGCGGGCGCGGCGGTAGTCGGCCCGGCCGAGGAGCAAGAAGATCCCGAACCTGGCATCGGCCCCGTCGCCTGGGGTAGTGACGGCGACATGGCGGACAAGATCTTCGTCAAGGACCGCAACTCGTTCATCGTCCAGGAGGGCCAGGCGGTCTTCAGGTGGGCGACTACCGCGCTGCACCCAGTCGCGCTCGAGGCCTGCGCCGTCGCCGGGGTCGATCCCGCTGAGATCGACGTGTTCGTGCCGCACCAGGCCAACTTGCGGATCATCGAGGCGCTGGCCCGCAAGATCGGGGCACCGCAGGCGAAGGTCGCGACCGACATCGTCACGGCCGGCAACACGTCGTCGGCATCGATCCCGCTCGCGCTGTCCAGGATGATCGAGCGCGGTGAGCTGTCCACCGGCGACAAGGCGCTGCTCATCGGCTTCGGCGCCGGGGTGTGCTACGCGGCGCAGGTCATCGCGATACCCTGACCAGCGCTTTGCCACAAAGATCACCGAAACAAAAAACAAGGGAGAAGCGGAATGGCTACGAAGCAGGAAGAGATCCTCGCCGGGCTCAGCGAGATCATCGACGAGATCGCCGGCGTGCCGGCTGACGAGGTCACGCCCGACAAGACCTTCGTCGATGATCTGGACATCGACAGCCTCTCGATGGTCGAGATCGCGGTGGCCGCGCAGGACAAGTTCGGCGTGGAGATCCCCGATGACCAGCTCAAGGACCTCAAGACGGTCCAAGACGTCATCAACTATGTGGAGCGCGCCTCGGTATCGGCCTAGCAAAAGGGGCCCTGAGCTGTGCCCCAGGGAGGCGAATGGGGACGAAATAAGGAGCATGAGAAGTGGCCAATGCATCGACCCGGGTGGTCATTACCGGTGTTGGCGCGATCACGCCAGTCGGTGCTGACGCCCCGGCTACCTGGCAGTCCATGCTGGCCGGGCGCAGCGGCGTGCGCTCGATCACGCAGGACTGGGCGGAGCGGATGCCCTGCCAGATCGCGGCGCCCGCGGCAGCGGAGCCTGCCACCCTGATTGACCGGGTGCAAGCCAGGAAGCTTGACAGGTGCGAGATGTTCGCGCTGATCGCCGCCCGGGAAGCCTGGGCGGACGCGGGCAAGCCCGACGTGGATCCCGAATTGCTCGGCGTTGTCGTGGCGAGCGGCATCGGCGGGATCAGCTCGACCCTCTCCGCCTACGACACGCTCAGGGAACGGGGCTGGCAGCGGCTTTCCCCGTTCACCATCCCCATGCTGATGCCGAATGGCTCAGCGGGCTGGATCAGCATCGAGTTCGGGGCGCGGGCCGGCGTGCACACGCCGGTCAGCGCCTGCTCATCCGGCGCCGAGGCGATCAGCTACGGCATCGACATGATCAAGACAGGACGGGCCGAGGTGGTCATCGCCGGCGGCACGGAGGCGGCGATCATCGAGCTGAACATCGCGGCGTTCGCCGCGATGCGAGCGCTGTCGCTGCGCAATGACGAGCCGGAACGGGCATCGCGGCCCTTTGACCGGGGCAGGGACGGCTTCGTGCTCGGCGAGGGCGCGGGAATTGTCGTGCTCGAGTCGGAGAGCCACGCCCAGAGCCGGGGCGCGCGCGTGTACGCCGTGGCGGCGGGCTCCGGATACTCCTGCGACGCGCACCACATCGCGCAGCCTGACCCAGAGGGCACCGGCGCGCGGCTCGCGATCAAGCGCGCGCTGGCGAACTCCGGCGTCACCCCCGAGCAGATAGCGCACGTCAACGCGCACGCGACGTCCACGCCGGCCGGTGACGTGCTCGAAGCGCAGGCGATCGCGGCGGCGCTGGGCGAGGCCGCGGAAGGCGTGATCGTGTCGTCGACCAAGTCGATGACCGGCCACCTGCTCGGCGGCGCCGGCGCGGTCGAGTCAGTGGCCGCCATCCTCGCCCTGCGCGACCGGATGGCGCCGCCGACCATCAACCTGGACGATCCCGAGGACGACCTGGGCATCGAGATCGCGGTGAAGCCCACCGAATTGCACCAGCGCGGCGACTGAGCCGATGGCCGTGCTCAACAACTCGTTCGGCTTCGGCGGCTCCAACGTCGCCGTCGTCTTCACCGCCCCCTGACCCTCTTCACCGCCCCCTGACCCTGCCGCCCTCGGCAGGCGGCTGAGCACCCAAGTCCCATGGGTGCAGTTTTTTAGGGTGAGCCTCGGTTGTTCGGTGATCCGGGCAGCAGAAGTACCGGCGCAGGCGGCGGGACCGCGGAGACATTTCCGGTGCTGGAGGCTGCCGGGTGGCTGTTTCCCGGGCTCCGTCACGCGGGTTCGGCTGCGCACCTCGGTGTGCCCGGGCCCACGACAGCAGCGTGGCCCACCCTGCTGCTGTCAGGGGCGGTCCGGGGTGAGCAGCGTGGCCCGCCCCGCTGCTGTCGCAGGACAGGCCGGGCCGGGCCGGGCAACCTCGCACCACCGCAACCGGCCCCGTCTCATTCCAGAAAGAACTGCACCCAAGTCACATCGGCGGCGCTAGAGCGCACGCAATGCCGCAACGACAGGCCTGCGGCTCAGCGGGGATTGACGGCTTGGCCGGGGCGCCTGGCAGGATGTGGCCATGAGCGATGAGCGGATGGAAGTGCAGCGCGTGATCACGGCCGAGCCGGCGGCGATCTTCGGTGTCCTGAGCGACCCGAAGGGGCACGTGGCGATCGACAGTTCCGGCATGCTGATGTCAGCGGACGGCGATCCGGTCAGCGCGGTCGGCGACAGCTTCGTGGTGCACATGGACCGCGAGTCGCTGAACGACTACCCGCTCGGCCAGTACGACGTCACGGTGAGCATCACGACGCTCGAGCCCGACCGTGAGATCGCCTGGACCATCCTCGGCCAGCTCAGGCCCCAGATCGGCCATGTCTATGGATACCGGCTCGAACCCGTCGATGCCGGCACGCTTGTCACGTCCTACTACGACTGGTCGGAGATCGACCCGAAATGGCGCGAGGCCGCCATCTTCCCGGTCATTCCCGAGTCCGCGCTGCGGGCGACGCTCGGCATCCTGGCCCGTACGGTGCACCGGGGCAAGCCCGAGCAGACACATCCCGGCCAGCCCGGGTAATGCATCCGACAAAGGCTGTGGCTCCCGGGACCCGGGGCGGCGTGAGCAACGTGGCCCTCCCTGATGCTGTCGCGGGCTGGGCAGGCGTGAGCAACGTGGCCCGACCTGGCCGCATGCTGTCGCGTCGCCGCGCCAGTTGATCACGGAACATCACGCCCGCGCCCGCGCCAGAACGACAACCGAGGGGTAGCCCGTGACGACGGCGTTCGTGCTGGGCGGCGGAGGCTTGCTCGGCGCCCATGAGGTCGGCATGCTGCGGGCGCTGTCGCAGGCAGGCATCAGGCCCGGCCTCGTCGTCGGCACCTCGATCGGCGCGATCAACGGGGCATTCGTAGCCGCCGACCCGGCGGGTGCCGCGGACAGGCTCAGCGAGTTGTGGAATGGCGAGGCGCTGCGGCAGGCCTTCAGCGAGACGCTCCTGGGCCGGGCGGTCAGGCTCGCCAGGTCAGGCACCCATCTGCACGACATCGAGCCGCTCGCCCTGATGCTGGCGAAGGCCTTGCCGGCCAGCGACTTCAGCGAACTTGAGCTCCCGTTTCACTGCGTCGCCGCGAGCATCGAGAAGGCGAGCGCGGCCTGGTTCTCCAGCGGCCCGCTCATCCCGGCGGTGCTGGCGTCCTGCGCCGTTCCCGGGCTGCTGCCCCCGGTCGAGATCGACGGCGAGCACTACTTCGACGGCGGGCTCGTCGACTCCATTCCCGTCGGCCGCGCGGTAGCGCTCGGCGCGAGCACCGTCTACGTGCTGCAGGTCGGCAGGATCGAGACCGCGCTGACCGTTCCCAAGCGGCCGTGGGAGGTCGGGCTGATCGCGTTCGAGATCGCCAGGCGCCACCGCTTCCACGAGGAGATGTCCGCGCTTCCCACTGGCATCACCGTGCACGTGCTGCCCACCGGCGGAAATCGCCGCAGCCCGGATCTATCGCAATTGCGCTACCGGGACAAGACAATGGCGGCTGAGAGCATCGAGCGCGCCTATGAGGCGTCCGCGACCTATCTCGCCGCCCAGGAAGGCTGACCTGACCCGCGAGGAGCGGCCATGCTGCCACCAAGGCTGATCCGCAGGATGGTACTCGCGCCGCTCGCGATCGTCGTGGCGCTGGCGGTCATCGTGCTGTTCCCGCTGCTCGCCGTCCTGACCCTGGTCTTCGGCTGGCTGGGCCGGGCGCGGCCCAGCCGGACCAGGGCACTGCGGCTGCTGTTTTTCGCGCTCGTCTGGCTTTTCGCCGAGACCGCCGTGCTGTTCATGTGCCTGGGCCTGTGGCTAGCCAGCGGCTTCGGCGGCCGTTTGCACACCGAGCCGTTCGCCAGGCGCCACTACTCGGTCATGCGCTGGTTCCTCGATGCGATCTACGACGCGGCCAGGCGATCGTTCGGGCTGCGCGTCGACGTCGGCGAGCCCGAGCCGACCGAGGGCGAGCTCGCGGCCAGGCTCGCCAGGCCGGTGATCGTGCTCAGCCGGCACGCGGGTCCGGGAGACTCGTTCCTGCTGGTGCGCCAGCTGCTGAGTGAGTACAAGCGCCGCCCGAGGGTGGTGATGAAGGCCTCGATGCAGCTAGACCCTGGCATCGACGTGGTGGTCAACCGGCTGCCGAACGTGTTCATCAACCACGCCAAGACCGGCGACCGGGTCTTCGTCGAGCAGATCGAGCGGCTCGCCGCCGGGCTCGACCAGCACGGCGCGCTGGTCGTCTTCCCCGAGGGCGGCAACTGGACCCCTGGCCGCTGGCTGCGCGGGATCGGCAGGCTCGAGCAGCAAGGCCGCGACGACCTGGCGGACCGGGCGCGGCAGATGCCTAACCTGCTCCCGCCGCGCAGCGGCGGCGCCTTCGCGGCGATCATGGCGTGCCCTGACGCCGACGTGATCTTCGTCGCGCACGCCGGCCTCGACCGCCTGGTCAGCGCCGGCGACATCTGGCGCAACCTCTCCGTCGGCCAGGTCATCCGCGCGAAATGGTGGCGGGTGCCGGTCGATCAGGTACCGCGCGACCTCGACCACGAAGCCCAGCTGCAATGGCTGTTCGGCTGGTGGGAGCACATCGACGCCTGGATCTCGGAAAACCGCCCGCCGCCCCCGCCTACGGCTAAAAGCCGCTAGCCGGGCGCCGCTAGCCGGTGGCGTGCAGCCATCTGACCGGCGCGCCAGCCGACGCATGCCTGAACGGCTCGAGCTCAGCGTCCCAGGGCTCGCCAAGCAGCAGCTTCAGCTCGGCCTCAAGCGAACCGCCCAGGGCCGGATGGCGCGGCCCGAACGATTCGCGCAGGCCGCCAAGCTGATCGCCAGCTCCAGCCGCCAGCGTCATGACGGCGCGCAGCCTGTTCTCGCTGATCATGATGTCGCCTGCGGCGCTGACCGACGCGCTGAACATCCCGAGTTCGGGCGTGCAGCTGTAGCGCATCGCGTCGCAGCCCGGACTGGCATCCTCGGTCACCTCGAACCGCAGCAGCTTCCAGCTCGCCAGCGATGAGGAGATCGCGGCGGACAGGCCGGGCCTGCCCTGCCAGGCCACCTCAGTGCGCACGGCACCTGGCGAGGCCGGCTGGTCAATCCAGGCCAGCTTGACGGGCACGCCGAAAACGCCGGCCGCTGCCCACTCGATGTGCGGGCTCAGCGCCGGGGGCGCAGAGTGAATCTGCAGCACGCCACGAACGGTCACCAGACCTCCCTGCCAGCCAGACGAGGTGCGTCTTCCCCAACGAACCTCTGCCCGCAGGCACGGCGATGCTTCAGCGGCGGCCAATACGCCAGTGTGCTGCTGATACTCCAGAGACATTGTGCAGCACGCAGCCCCCGGGCACCAGCATTGCCCCCGTCCTCGCGTGGCGTCCCGCTCCCCCAGATCCCGTTAATGCGCGAATCGACACCCGATTCCCGCCGTCAATTCCGCGGCCCATGCGGGTGTCGAGTGCCCGGCTTCGTGATGAGATAGGGGCGTGAGCTCGGGTCCGCCGCCACAGCGATCACAGGGGTCACCCGCGCCCCAGGCGACACGTCCTGGCGGGTCTGGCCTCGACGCGGACGGGTTGCTCTTGACCGGCGAGATGTACGGCCTGCAACTCGACCAGCTCGCCGCCGCGCTCGGCGTGACCGACCGGCGCGTCACCGCGCTTGCCGCGAAGTGGAGCTCAGCGGGGCAGGCCGAGACCGCCCGGCTGGGACCGGGGCCGCGCTGGGTCTGGCTGACCAAGGCGGGCCTGGCCACCTGCGGCTTGCCCTACACGGTCGCCGTGCCCGCCTTACCCAGGCTGGCCCATCTGCGCGCGGTGACCGCCGTCCGGCTTGCCCTGGCCGCGGTGCCTCAATTCGGGACGACGGGAGCGTACTGGCGCAGTGAACGGCGGCTGCGCTCCAAGTTCGGCCGCCGCCTCGGGTTGCGGGAGCATCTCCCCGACGGCGAGGTGCACTGGCCGGACACCGCGCCGGTCGGGTGGGCCGGTGAGTGCTGGGCCATCGAGGCGGAACTCACGCCCAAGACGGTCAGCAGGACCGCCGCGATCATGCGCGAGGTGCTGGCCAGGACCGGCGACTACGGCGACGAGGCGCGCGTGGCCGGCCAGCCGCCCAGGCACGCCCGCGCGATCTACCTGTGCTCGCCGGCCGCCAGGCCGGTCGTGACCAAGGCCGCGGACGCGATCGGAGAACTCGCCGGGCGAGTCGAGATCCGGCTGCTGCCCGAGTCGGCGGCGTGGCCCGAGGACGCCGGGCCGGACCGGCGTGGCCGGACGGCAGCACACCATGAACCGGCCGTTCCGCCGGAGAAATCATGATCCGGCGGTGGCTGAGCTTGCTGGTCGCGCAAGCGATCTGGCGCTTGCTGGCCCGGGCGGGCGCCATCCTGCTAGCCGTGGCCATCGCGGCGGCTGGCGCTCCGGCGGCCCTGGTCGCGGCCGGGGCATTCACGGTGGCCTGGTGGCGCGGCTGGCAGCCACGGCAGCTGCTGACCTCCGCCGCCTGGTGCGGGCCGATGGTGCTCGCGTGGCTGACGGCAGCCGCCGTGTCCCGTGGCCTGTCCGCCGCCGCTTCCGAGCCGTTCGGCGTGTGGCTGACGTTCTGGCGGCTGGCCGGCGCGGGTGAGTACCTGCGGGCGGCGGCCGCTGTCGCGCCTGCGGCGATTCCGGCCGGGCTGCTCGCGGGCGGCGCGGCCTGGGCCTACCGGATCGGCTCGCTGCGCACGGGGGCGGGCGGGCGGTCCCCCGGTACGGCGGCCGAGTTCGACCGACGGCAGTGGCGGCATCAGGTACGCGCGGCGCGCGCGAGGATCTCGGCTCCGGCGTCGGTGCCATTGACAACCCGGGATGAATTACTCGTCGCGGGAGCCGTGATCAGGACGGTCGGGCACCGTACCGGGCGGGTCGCCGCCCTCGGGTACGGGCGGATGCGGTCGCATCAGGTCGTCGTTGGCACGACGGGCACGGGAAAGACCACGTTGCTGCTGAGGCTGTGGGCCGGATTCATGGCGACGGGCCTCGCCCGGCACGCGTCCGGGCTCGGTCCTCCCCCGCTGCTGGTCGTCCTGGACTGCAAGGGTGGCTCCGATGCCCGCCGGGTCGCCGACCGGGTCAGGCGGGTGCTGCGGGACGCCCGGCGCCAGGTCGACGGCGATCTGGCCGGATGAGGCGAGCCTGTCGCTGTGGGCGCTGCCGGCGCGTCAGCTGACGACGACGCTTGTGGACCTGATTGAGCACGGCACTGGTTCGGCGGCGTACTACGCCGACGTCATGGAAGCACTGGTCAGCCTGGCCGTCGAGGCACCGGGCGGAGCGCCGCTGAGCAGCGGCGACCTGCTGGCGAGATTCGAGCCTGGCTGGCTGCCGGCTGCCTACGCCAGTGCGGGAACGGCGGCCGATCACGCCCTGATCAGATCGGCGTCCCGGCACCTGGGAGACGTGGCGCTGCGGTTCCGCACGCTGTTCCGGCGGCTGGGAGCTGGCCTGGATGGTCCCGGCGGCTTCGCGGACGCGGATGCCTGGTACTGCATCCTGGAGGGCACCGATCAGATCTCCGTGGCCGAGAGCCAGGCGCGGGCACTGGTCGACCTGCTCGCGAGCTTCGCCGCGCGCGGGCCGGTGAAGCGCGAGATCCTGCTGGCCGTCGATGAGTTCAGCGCGGTGTCCAGGAGGCTGCCGATCTGGCAGTTGTACGAACGGGCGCGGTCCCTCGGCCTCGCCGTGCAGGTGTCGGCCCAGTCCTGGCACGGGCTCGCCGCCACCGACGACGAGCGGCACCGCATCGCGGCGTCCGCCGAGGGCGGCATCTGGCTGCTCAGGACGCCGGAGCCCGAGCCGGTCACGGTCCTGGCCGGGACCCGGGCGGTGGTCCAGACGAGCCGGGGGTTGCGGAGATACCCGTTCTGGTCGCAGCGGGGGTCGTCCCGGGTGGGTGAGGTACCGGTGGTCGATCCGAACCTGATCAGGGCGCTCGACGTCGGCCAGGCCGCCTACATTTACCGGGGCGGCGTCACGTACGTGCAGGTCAAACGGCTTGTGGCGACGCCAGCGGCGGTGAGCGGGGTCCCCGTGGTGGGCGGCGTGGCCGGGGCTGACGTGGCCGGGGCTGACGTGGCCGGGGCCGGCGTGGCCGGGGCCGGGGATGGCGCGCTCGTGGCTGACGTGCCGGGCGTCGGCGTGCCTGAACGCGGCGGCAGTGCGGTGCTGGCTGATGTGAGCGAGTTCCTTGATGCCGCATTCGGCCCCGAGCCTGAACCCCATGGAGGCACGGCGTGAGCGACGGCCCGTTTGCGCTGCTCGGCTTGAGCGCGGCCGACGACCTGACCGACGACGAGGTCCGTGCGGCGTGGCGCAGGCTCGCCACCGCGACGCACCCGGACCGGGCTGACGGCGGCGACCCGGAGCAATTCGCGTCGGCTGCCGCCGCTTACACCGAGCTGCGGACGAGGTCAGGCCGAGGCGAGGCGAGAGCGGCCATGTCCTCCCCGGGCCAGACCGGGACCGCGCCCGGTCCGACGGCGAGCCTGGCAGAGCGCGCGATCCGACTCGCCGGGCTGAGCAGGCTGCCCGGGCCAGTCAGCCGATTCGGCCCACCTAGGCCGTTCGCGCCATTGCGGCCGGTCAGGCTGCTGGTCAAGATCACAGTGGCCGTGATCGCGGGGATCGGCGGCGTGTGGGCCGCAGGCCACGGACCCGCCGGCCCGGCGCTCCCAGTCGGCGCGGCGACCTGGCTCGCCGTGACGACCTGGCACGACCTGCGCAGGCTCTGAGGCTCCGGGTTCAGCCTCGCGCCAGACCGGGCGCTGCGGGCTGGACGGTTTGAGCCCGAGATGCTGCCAGCTGTCATATCGGCTGCACTGAGTGGGTGCGCCGCATGCTCCTGACCTCAGGAACGCGCAAGACCAGGGCTGGAAGGATCACCACGAGCGCGCCGCCGGCAGCCAGGACGGAAGCTGCGCCGAAGGCGTGGGCAAGCGGTCCGGCGATGGCGGTCCCGGCGGGGGTCAGGGCGTAGTTGCCGAGGGCGTCGTAGGACGACACGCGGGAGAGCTTTTCTGGCGGTATTTCCTGCTGCAATCGTGGTCGCCCAGCTGACGCTGAGCACCTCCAGGCAGCCGCCAGCCAGAATGGCCGCTGCCATGTCCAAGGGAACGCTGAGCGGGACGGCGAGCGCGAACAGCAGGACCGACAATGCCGGTACGGCCGTGATAGCGGCGACAAGGATGCGGCGCGGGCGGAATTTGATCATGATCAGGCCACCAGCGACCGCCCCGCCGCCGTAGGCGGCGAGGATGAAACCCCAACTGCGGGCACCGCCGAGATGGGCATCAGCCACAAGCGGCCCCAGCACGTTGATGGTGGCAGCGTATATGGCGACGATGAACGCGAACTGCGTCACGATAGTCCAAAGCCAGCGGCGCGACGTGAACTCATGCCAGCCTTCGCGCAGCTCGCGCAGCATGCTCGGGGCTGGCGCGGTCGGCAGGCCCGGGAACCGCATGCTAAGCCGGAGGGACCCGGCGGCAGCGAAGCTCATGGCATCAACTGCCAGACCCCAGCCTGGGCCGGCGAGGCTGATCGAGGAGGCCGCCGAAGGCCGAACCGCCGATCGACGCGGCATTGCGCACGGTCCGGTCCAAGGCATTAGCCTGCGACCGCTGAGCGGCTGGCACGGTCTGCGGGAGCAGGCCCTGCGCCGCGGGGAAGTAGAAGCCGAGACCGGCGCCGCCCGCGGCTGCCAGGACTGCGAGCTGCCAGACGCGGGCCTGCCCCGTCAGGACCAGGGCGGCGGAAGTGCCCTGCGCGAGGGCCTGGAGCGCGTTGGCTGCCGCGATCACCCGATGACGGGGCAGCCGGTCGGCGATTACTCCGCCGATGAGCAGGACGGCGATCACGGGGAGCAGCTCAGCCGTCGCGACGTACCCGATGTCGCTGGCCGTGCCGCCGATCTGCAGCACTGCGAAAGGGATCGCGACGAAGGACACCGCCGATCCGGCGTAGGAGATCAGGTTGCACATCTCTAGCAGCTGGAAGTTACGGTTGCGCAGCGGACCTCGCAGCACATCGCTGCCTGCGCCAGGGCCGTCCATCGTCAGCTGCCCCGACTTGTCCTAGAGCGCTCGCGCCGAGGCGCGGGCCGGCGAGTCGGCTCCAGGGTCCGAGTTGGCGGTAGGCCACGCAGATAGCGGACCTGTTCGACCGGATGCTGGACCGGACCGGTCCTGGCTGAACATCCCCGCGCTGCGGACCCAGTCCGGCCTGAAGAAACCGACCCTCCGCAACCGGGCCGCCGGGCCGTCCGCGCCGCAGGCTTTCAGCGTGACCTCCCCGCAACAGCACCAGCCGTTCCGGGGGTTCCCGGCGAGCTGGCACACAGCGGGAAGCACCGCGCTCGGCCCCTATCCGCCAGATCTGAGCCGGCGTGAGAATTGAAGGACGTAATAACGCCCCGCGCTGAAGAATCTCCGGATTCAGCCTCGCTCCAGGCCGGTTGCGACCGGGCGCTGCGAGTCGGATGACCAGAACCGACGTAGAGCGCGGCCGGCAGCCCGGCTACCTCCAGCGAGAGCACCTGATGCGCGGCCGTGACTCCGGACCTGCAGCAGGCGCCGATCACTGGCCCGCCACCCGAACCCTCCGAACCGCCAACACCACCCGAGCCACCTGCACCACCAGCGCCGCCCACCCTGCCAGCACCGCCGGGCAGCCCGAGATCGGCGAACCTGCGCGCCAGGTCATTCGGCGCGCGGAACAGGCCGTCCGAACCCACGTTGTCTTTCGTCGGGGCGCTGATCGCGCCTGGTATGTGCCCGCCGACCCGGTCAACGGGCTCGGCTTCGCCGGTGTACCTGCCGGTCACGCGGGAGTCGAGCAGGTACCCCGACCGAGCCAGCCAGCCTGATCATCCTCGCCAACACCCCCGCTCCACTCGCGGCACCTGCGGCCACCGCCTCATCGGCCTGGACCTCGCCAGGCGCCGGCTACAAATCCGAGCACAACATGACCCTGCCTCGGCCCGATTGGCTCATCGCCAGCGGCAAGCATCGGTCGAATTCCAGAGAACAGGACACTGCCGTTTGCAGAGGCTGCCGAACACATTGTCGACCAACTGTCGCCGTCCCGGTTGATTGAATCTTGGGAATTTTCCAACTCAAACGTGTTACTCAACGGTAGCGACTGGATGCGCACCGGTACGGAGCTTAGCAAGCACTGAGTGCTCTATTTCAATTCGCGCATCCGACCCGGGTAACCACCATGTACGGCTCAAAGACAGGCGTGGATGCCACGTTCAGCAGCACTATCTCACGAGACTGATAATAGTAACTAAAGTAGTACTTGCGTGCCTGAACGGACCAGGTTACGCTGCCAGGAGTGGCTTAAACGGGGGCCATGATAATGGCGTACGGGGCGTACGCGTTATATGCAGGGGCTTATCTCGCACGACGAATTTCGCTGATGGGCATGACTACAGTCGACGATAGATTGGTCCGTTCTCGCTGTAATGCGCGCCCCGGAAACAGGGAGGTTGTTCATGCGATTAGCTCGTGCGCGCAGTCTGATGGTCGTTGCATCCGGGGTGTTGTTAGCTCTATCGATGACCACCAGCTCCGCTTATGCCGGAGCCAGGGCCAGCAATTTCGCCACCACTGAAGCAACATCAGACATGGCCTCAGTCGCTGGCGGCACGGTGACCAGCGCCAGCGGGGCGACGATGCCCAGTGTGGCTGTAGACCTGTACGCGTGGCCGTCGGACGCTGTGCTGAAGGCGATGAAGCCCGGCGCGCTGGTGCCGACGACGCTGCTGACCACGGCCACCACCAATAGCGCCGGCAAGTACATGCTGCAGGTTCCGGCAGCGAGCCTGAAGGCCGCAGCAGTGGAGTCAGGCTACGCCAATCTGGAGATCTTCAGTGCTGTCGGAGGTATCTGGTTCTTGTCGTATCAGACCGGATCGCTGTCCGCGCGACCATCAGCACCAGCTACCGTCAACCTGACCGCCAAAACCAAGTTGCCCTGTGGCCTTAACGGTCAGCACCGTCCGTACTCGTTCAAGGGCTGGAATCTGCTGCGTGAGCGGAATCCGGCGTGGGCTGTCGTCGGCCAGGGCTACATCGTCAAGTCGAAGAAAACTACCGGCGATGCTATGCAGTTCAACTATACCCAGGCTGTAACAGCAACCCAGAGTTCTGCGCTCGGCGTTGGGTTGTCGGGGTACGGCTTCGATGCCGGGTACAACGTCTCCGGCTCTACCGTTTCGACTGCCGGTTCGGGCCAAGGCTTCCCGAACGAGACCCAAAACACCTGGTTCCGCACGAAGTTCAGCGTCGGACAGTACCGGGGTCTATGCTATAGCTCCGACAGCAGTACCCCGCACCAAAAGCAGCACGGTTCGTGCCCGAAGACATTCATGGACCAGCAAGGCCGAACGGAATACGTGCACAAGTGCCTCTGGCTGGTCAAATCCACGGGCTGGTTCGGTCCCTCAGATAACGTGCAGCATCCCAAGAATGCCCCTCACACTCCAGGGAAGTTCTGTGGAGAAGAGCTCAAAGGCAGCATGGCTATGACTCATACGGAAAAGGCGATCCAGTGGGGAAGCGGGTTTAGCCTGGGGAAAGCCATCGGCATCAAAGGCGCGAACCTGAAGGTCAGCTTCGACGGCTCTTCTCAGACCGGCTATGACACCAACGCTCAGATGGTATTCACGTTTGGGCATGATGGATGGATCTGCGGCACTAATCACGAGCCCAAAAGGGCTGCGCAGCTGGTCGCGCGCGGCAACAGACCGTAGCGAGGCGTTGCGAGTCCCAGCGCTCATCGTCTTGGTGTGACCGGTGGACTCGTGCGGTTTCCTCGGACGAAGAGCCGACTGCGGCTTGACATGGACGGCGGTGCCCGACAGCGTTTAGGCTGCTGGCCACGAGGCGCATCCCATGTCAAGCCGCATGGGCCGCCACTATGCACAAGTGTGCGTGTTCGCCGCGATGATATTCGCCGAGTAACTCTTGGCTACGTAGCTGCCCGAAGAATCGTGGTAATAGACCAGCTCGCCCTGCGAGGTCGCGCGGTGACCGTCGGCAATGGCAGCAATGCCGAGGACCATGTTGAACGTCTTGCCCGGCGCTAGTCGGAAGCCGTGCACGGGCTGGCGGTCCTTCCACGCGGGCTGCGAAGGAGGATTGCTGGGCGGCCAGTGTGCTACACCGATGACCCTGTCTCCTGGCACCGCGTCGGAACCGACCAGGTGCTCGTTGTGCGGATGCAGCAGAACGACGCGCTCCAAAGTCACGGTGGTATGGCCGTAATTGGTGAACTGATCAAAGCCGAATGTTTGAGACCGACCACCAGGTACGCATTGCGACCCTCGCGGGATTGGACCGTGGATGCTGCCGCCGCTGCTCAGTGGGCCGTTCGGGGCGGGACCGCTGCTGCACCCACCCAGAACAGACACCAGCGCAAGAACCGACACCGCTAACGGCAATGTCCCCACGCATCTAGTTCGTGCCCCCATGTCCACCCTCTCTTAACCGGTCCATCGAGGACCGCGGTCTATGGCAACCCCGGTTCGCAAGTAACGCTCCCAGACCGATCTGGACCTCGTCCAGGCGCCGGATATACATCAAGTAGGTGATCTGCTCGATCACCTGCAACGAGTTAGCGATCCCCCTGGCCAGAGCACGTCCCAGAGCCGATCGATCTTGTGTTTAACTCGCCCGTGATCACCTATAGCACCATAATCGTCGGTGCTTCTATGCCGTGGAAGTTCCTGCACTTGCCGTGGCAGCCGATGAAGCCTCGGCTGACGCGCAGTCAGCGTCGACCTGCCGACAAACTGCCTGTCATGCAGGTGGCGGCGCTCACGGGCTGCTGAACAGCAGTTCGTTCTTCAAGTCCAGGCCGATGGCCAGGGTCGTGCCGCCGCCTGGCACGTGGGCCATCCACGCCACCTCATACTGGCCGGTGATGCCGGCCGGGTCGGCTGCCCGCGTCCACTTTCCGGCCGCGAAGTGCCAGAACTGCGCCCTTTCGGAGCCCTGGGCCAGGGTAGATGACCAGAGGCCGCCGCTCCCGTCGGGCACGAGCGTCTGCATGGCGGCCGGCGTGATGCCCTTCGTCAGATGCCACTTGCCGCCGGCGTTGCGCAGGATGGCGCCCGTGAAGTTCGGCGCCAGCGAACCGGCGAACCAGACTCCGCTGTCCTTGGAGACCACGATCCCGCCGCCTGGCACGAAGCTCGAGAACGTCGCCGGTACGGGTACGACCGTCCACTTCGCGCCGTTCCAGCGCAGCACAGTGAACGAACCGGTGTCGGTTTCCGACATCACCGCCCAGATATTCGATGGCGACGTCGCCGCGCCGGTCAAGATGCCGCCGAACGGCAACCCGGCCGGGGTGACGTCGCGCCATTGGCCGTGACTGAAATGGGCGACGTACGGTCCCTGCGACGCGGAGCAGTAGCAGCCGAAGGCCCACGCGTTGTCCGGGCCGAAAGAAAGCACGGAAGTTATCCGCGGAGCGCCCTGCGGGGACGGCAGGACGCCCGCCTTGGCCCAGCGCTTGCCGTTCCAGTGCACGGCGCGGACAAGGGTGGTGACGGCGCCCACGATCGGGCCGACGGCCCACACGTCGTCCGGCGAGCTGCCCCCGACAGCCTGGAACTCGTTGATCCAGCCGCCAGGAGCGCTGCCGTCCAACCAGCCGGGCAGCCTGGGTGTCAGCCAGCGGCCATCGTGCCAGTGGCGCATCGCCGGCCTGGCCCAGTAGCCAGCAAGGCTGCGGCCTTGCGTGCCCACGGCCCAGGCATCGCGGCGCCCGACGGCCTCCACGTCGTTGAACCAGAAACCGTTCGAGATCTCCAGCGGCTGCTGCGCCACGTCCGGCCCCAGCCGGGCGTCAACTCGCCAGGAACTTACCGATCCGATGCCCGCCGGGTCGCCGACCGGGTCAGGCGGGTGCTGCGGGACGCCGGCGCCAGGTCGACGGCGATCTGGCCGGATGAGGCGAGCCTGTCGCTGTGGGCGCTGCCGCCGCGTCAGCTGACGACGACGCTTGTGGACCTGATTGAGCACGGCACTGGTTCGGCGGCGTACTACGCCGACGTCATGGAAGCACTGGTCAGCCTGGCCGTCGAGGCACCGGGCGGAGCGCCGCTGAGCAGCGGCGACCTGCTGGCCAGGTTCGAGCCTGGCTGGCTGCCGGCTGCCTACGCCAGTGCGGGAACGGCGGCCGATCACGCCCTGATCAGATCGGCGTCCCGGCACCTGGGAGACGTGGCGCTGCGGTTCCGCACGCTGTTCCGGCGGCTGGGAGCTGGCCTGGATGGTCCCGGCGGCTTCGCGGACGCGGATGCCTGGTACTGCATCCTGGAGGGCACCGATCAGATCTCCGTGGCCGAGAGCCAGGCGCGGGCACTGGTCGACCTGCTCGCGAGCTTCGCCGCGCGCGGGCCGGTGAAGCGCGAGATCCTGCTGGCCGTCGATGAGTTCAGCGCGGTGTCCAGGAGGCTGCCGATCTGGCAGTTGTACGAACGGGCGCGGTCCCTCGGCCTCGCCGTGCAGGTGTCGGCCCAGTCCTGGCACGGGCTCGCCGCCACCGACGACGAGCGCCACCGCATCGCGGCGTCCGCCGAGGGCGGCATCTGGCTGCTCAGGACGCCGGAGCCCGAGCCGGTCACGGTCCTGGCCGGGACCCGGGCGGTGGTCCAGACGAGCCGGGGGTTGCGGAGATACCCGTTCTGGTCGCATCGGGGGTCGTCCCAGGTGGGTGAGGTACCGGTGGTCGATCCGAACCTGATCAGGGCGCTCGACGTCGGCCAGGCCGCCTACATTTACCGGGGCGGCGTCACGTACGTGCAGGTCAAGCGGCTTGTGGCAACGCCAGCGGCGGTGAGCGGGGTCCCCGTAGTGGGCGGCGTGGCCGGGGCTGACGTGGCCGGGGCCGGCGTGGCCGGGGCCGGGGATGGCGCGCTCGTGGCTGACGTGCCGGGCGTCGGCGTGCCTGAACGCGGCGGCAGTGCGGTGCTGGCTGATGTGAGCGAGTTCCTTGATGCCGCATTCGCCCCCGAGCCTGAACCCCATGGAGGCACGGCGTGAGCGACGGCCCGTTTGCCCTGCTCGGCTTGAGCGCGGCCGACGACCTGACCGACGACGAGGTCCGTGCGGCGTGGCGCAGGCTCGCCACCGCGACGCACCCGGACCGGGCTGACGGCGGCGACCCGGAACGATTCGCGTCGGCCGCCGCCGCTTACACCGAGCTGCGGACGAGGTCAGGCCGAGGCGAGGCGAGAGCGGCGCTGTCCTCCCCGGGCCAGACCGGGACCGCGCCCGGTCCGACGGCGAGCCTGGCAGAGCGCGCGATCCGACTCGCCGGGCTGAGCAGGCTGCCCGGGCCAGTCAGCCGATTCGGCCCACCTAGGCCGTTCGCGCCAGTGCGGCCGGTCAGGCTGCTGGTCAAGATCGCAGTGGCCCTGATCGCGGGGGTCGGCGGCGTGTGGGCCGCAGGCCACGGACCCGCCCGCCCGGCGCTCGCAGTCGGCGCGGCGACCTGGCTGGCCGTGACGACCTGGCACGACCTGCGCAGGCTCTGAGGCTCCGGGTTCAGCCTCGCGCCAGACCGGGCGCTGCAGGCTGGACGACCACTCTGACCACGAACTAGATTCGCCGACCTTGGCACCTGCCAGCCACAGACGGTCCGATTATGAGGGTCGTTACCTACACCCGTGCTGGCTCACCGGCGCGATGATGTTCTGGAAGTCGTTCTTGGCCACGTAGGTGCCCGAAGAATCGTGGTAGTAGACCAGCATGCCCCGCGAGGTTGCGCGGCCGGGGATGGTGGCTACCACGCCGAGGACCAGGTCGAAGGCTCTGCCCGGGGCTAGCCGGAAGCCATGTACAGGTCGGCGGTGCTTCCACCCTGGCGGCATGTGTGCGTACTTCGGCGGCCAGAACACGGTGCCAATGACCTGGCCTCCTGGCACGGCGTAGGAGCCGATCAGGCGCTGGTGCTGCGGGCGCAGCAGGGCGACCCGGTCCAAGATTAGGGTGACGTTGCCGTAGTTAGTGAATACCTGGTCGCCGAAGGTCTGAGGTCGTCCGCCGGGCACGCAGTCCGAACCGTTGGGGATCGTGCCGTGCCTGCTGCTCGCGCTGCTCAACGGGCCGTCCGCAGCCGGGCCACTACTGCCGCATCCGCCCAGAACGGACGCCAGCGCAAGAGCCAGCACCGCTAAAGGCAACGGTCTCACGCGTATCGTTCGTGCCCGCATGCTTCACCCTCTCTTAACCGGTCCGCCGAGGACCGTGGTCTAGGTCAGCCCCGGCTCGCCAGTTACCTCCCAGGCTCATCAGGGCCGAGGCATCGTTCAGGTAGCCGCCGGTTCGGCTGGTGCGCGTATTTGGCCAAAGTATGGCGTCGATCTCATCGATGTCAGTGGTGGCAAAGAGGTTGTCCGGACTGGGTGCCCGCAGCGTGAACGGCGATATACATATGGGCGGAGCGCTTCCGTTTACTTCCGGTTGTCTGGTTTTGACGATTACAGCGGTATTCGCGCAACTTCGCATGCCGCCGCGCCCTGCTGTCAGGAGGGGTGACATGAGTCATCGGTGGTCGGCGGTCAGCGTACTGCCAGCCGATCTTGATGGAGTTGGTGGGCGAGGAAAGCGTCCATTTAATCGCGTCGCCCGCGTTGACGGTGAAGTTATTCCAGCCGAGGTTGATGGGCTGGGTGGCACCGCCTTGGTGCCACAGGTAGATCGATGCCGCAGGCTGATCATTTCGGGATCGGGCGGCGGCGCCTGGGTGCTGGTGGGCTCCCGCAGTTGCGCGGCGGTCACGGCGCAGCTGGCCGGCGCGGCCATGGCCGGCACGGCGTGACGCAAGATCACGTGCTTGGCGCCCTCGGCATCGATCCCCACTGCGGGCGAGGAGCAAACGCTGCAACGGCGGTTTCCTGCTCTACGCCGGGCGCTGCCGGCACCAGGATCAGGATTCGTGCACACTGCGTCCTCAGCACTGACGCTATCGCGACCCGCCTGTGATGGATGTAGCATTGCAGTCAGGACAGATATCAGAGATGGAGGTGGGAGGATGGCGAAGACCAGCGTCGATATCGATATGCAGAAGCTTGACAAGGTACGGGAGATCCTCGGAACCGAATCCATCCGGGAGACCATCAGCGCCGCGTTCCGCGAAGTGATCCGCGTGGCGGCCGTTCGCGACCTGGTAACCCTCGGCGAATCGGGCGCGTTCGACTTCCTCCTCGAGCCAGGTGCCGAGGAGCGCATGTGGGGATGACCCGTTACCTCGCCGACAAGAGCGCTCTTGCCAGGCTCCACCTGCCTGCCGTACGCGAGGAACTAGAGCCCCTCATGGCGCGGGCGCTCGTCGGCATCTGCGGCGTCACCGAGCTGGAGATGCTGTACTCCGCCAGGAACATCCAAGAACGGGCCCGGATGAAGGAGCAACTCGAGGCTTCCCTGGACCGGATCGAGATCCCTGAGGATATCTGGGAGCAGGCTGCCGAGATCCAGGAGGCGCTGACCGAACAGGCGCAGCACCGCTCAGCCTCGATCCCTGACCTCATCGTCGCGGCGACCGCTCGGGCCCGCGATCTAAAGATCCTGCACTACGACCGGGACTTCGAGACGATCGCGCGCTACACCGAGCAGCCGACCCGCTGGATCGTCCCACCCGGCACCGTGTAATCCGATCGCATCCGGCACTGGCAGGGCCGGTGCAGTTGAGGCGGAAGCGCCTGGTCAGCTTGCTATGAGCGAGCTTCATCAGGCGTCCAGGGCGGTGATGCCCGGCAGGTCGCTGAAGCGGGCCTTGGCGTCCTTGGTGAGCAGGAGACGGCCGGTCTCGGCGGCGTGCGCGGCGATGATCAGATCATGGGCACCGCGCGGGCTACCTGATTTGCGGACGTGGGCGAGCAGTCGCGCGTGGTGGGCCGCAGTGACCGGAGTGTAGTCCAGCACTTCGATGACGGAGGTGATCGTAGCGAGCGCTCGCGCCCGTGCGGCCGCGCGTTCTGGGCTGTCAGCTAGTTCGATCCCGGTGCGGTATTCGGCGATGGTAATCGATGCCACGGCCAGCTCGTCATCGTCGAGAGCCGATCGGTCAACAGTACCGCGCTCGTAGGCGATGAGGATGTTGGTGTCCAGGATCAGGCTTCGGCCCATGGGTCGGGCACCTCCGACGTCACCATGGCCAGGGCTGCCGAGATGTTTCTGGCAAATACTTCATCGGGCGGCGGAGTGCCCTCAAGCGCCATCCTCAGATCGGCACCAGTGCGGCGGTGGGCCGGACCGATCTCGGCTATCGGATGACTGCCCCGGACGATGGTCACTGTCTCTCCGCGCTCCACCGCGTCTAGCAGGTCAGAAAAATGACGCGACGCCTCGGTGGCGGTGATGCTCCTCATGAGGCAATGATATCTGAAAATCAGATACGTTGCGGGATGGGGTCACGGGCTGCTGAACAGCAGTTCGTTCTTCAAGTCCAGGCCGATGGCCAGGGTCGTGGCGCCGCCTGGCACGTGGGCCATCCAGGCCACCTCATACTGGCCGGTGATGCCGGCCGGGTCGGCTGCCCGCGTCCACTTTCCGGCCGCGAAGTGCCAGAACTGCGCCCTTTCGGAGCCCTGGGCCAGGGTAGATGACCAGAGGCCGCCGCTGCCGTCGGGCACGAGCGTCTGCATGGCGGCCGGCGTGATGCCCTTCGTCAGATGCCACTTGCCGCCGGCGTTGCGCAGGATGGCGCCCGTGAAGTTCGGCGCCAGCGAACCGGCGAACCAGACTCCGCTGTCCTTGGAGACCACGATCCCGCCGCCTGGCACGAAGCTCGAGAACGTCGCCGGTACGGGTACGACCGTCCACTTCGCGCCGTTCCAGCGCAGCACAGTGAACGAACCGGTGTCGGTTTCCGACATCACCGCCCAGATATTCGATGGCGACGTCGCCGCGCCGGTCAAGATGCCGCCGAACGGCAACCCGGCCGGGGTGACGTCGCGCCATTGGCCGTGACTGAAATGGGCGACGTACGGTCCCTGCGACGCGGAGCAGTAGCAGCCGAAGGCCCACGCGTTGTCCGGGCCGAAAGAAAGCACGGAAGTTATCCGCGGAGCGCCCTGCGGGGACGGCAGGACGCCCGCCTTGGCCCAGCGCTTGCCGTTCCAGTGCACGGCGCGGACAAGGGTGGTGACGGCGCCCACGATCGGGCCGACGGCCCACACGTCGTCCGGCGAGCTGCCCCCGACAGCCTGGAACTCGTTGATCCAGCCGCCAGGAGCGCTGCCGTCCAACCAGCCGGGCAGCCTGGGTGTCAGCCAGCGGCCATCGTGCCAGTGGCGCATCGCCGGCCTGGCCCAGTAGCCCGCAAGGCTGCGGCCTTGCGTGCCCACGGCCCAGGCATCGCGGCGCCCGACGGCCTCCACGTCGTTGAACCAGAAACCGTTCGAGATCTCCAGCGGCTGCTGCGCCACGTCCGGCCCCAGCCGGGCGTCAACTCGCCAGGAACTTACCGACGCGTGCGCCGGGACCGCGATGGATGCCGCGAGCAGGCCGCATGCGATGCCGACGCTCGTGCTCAAGACCCGGATACCGCGCATTTCGACAACCTTTCGGGCATTCAGGTTTGCAGACATCGCCCGATTGCTCGTCTTGTCATGACCTTAAGGGCATGCTAGCTATGTGAGCGTGAAAGTGGCTAGAGCCTTGTATTCGAAATCGGTCGCCGCCGGAGCCCTGTGCGTCCTGACGATGTGCTCGGCCGCGATCCCGGCTTCTGCCGCGTCCGCGCCGGTCACCTCCTCAGCCTCCCCGCTGCGTCTGACCGCGCTGAAGTTCAGCCAGAGCGCCGTCGATGCCAGCACCGGCACCGCGAAGGTAAAGCTGACGTGGGCAATTACCGACAGCGCGCGGAAAGCGACCGACATAAGCGGCACCGTTCTTCTCGGGGTGCCCGGGCCAAAACCCGGCACGTTCCGCAGCGCCAGCTTCACGATCGGCTTCCGCCTGCACGGCAAGGCGCCGGTCACGGGGTCGGGCACCGCGCGCAAGTCGAGCTACCAGTACACGTTCCAGGTGCCGCGGTACGCGCGGGTCAGCCCGGCTGGCTGGCAGATCTGCCAGCTAACCGTGCGTGACAACGTCGGCAGCAAGCTTGGCCTGACGCTCGCGGGACTCAAGTCGTTCGGTGCGGTGCTCACCGCCACCGAGTTGCTCGACACCACGCCGCCCGCCTACCAGGACCTGACGGGCCAGGTACGCCCGTACGTTTACACCGGCCAGCAGCCCGGAGAAGCGACCTACCAGTTCGAGGTTCTAGACAGCCGTGCTGGATTCGGTCAGGGCACCATCGAGGTGAGCGGGCCAGGCGGCCGTCACATCACTACGAACTTCGCCAATCGACCTGATCAGTTCTCGGGCGGCTTCGAGTGCGGCGATAGCGAGAACAACTCCACTCACGATACGCAGTGCGCGATCCCGGTCACATTTCCTGTGGGCACCCCGGCCGGCATCTGGGTGGTGTCCAGCCTGCGGCTCACCGATTTCGCCGGCAACACCGCCACGTTCACCAAGCTTGACGCTGCGCCGATCACCGTCACCTCCGACCACCTGGTGAAGGCCAGCCAGTTCAAGCTGACCCCTGATCCCGTCAACGACTGGTCCATGCTCCACCCGAGCTACCCGGTCCATTTGTCCATGCGGGTGACGGGTGCCGTTAGAGGCGTCACCCGCGTCTTCGTCGACTTGAGCAGTTCTTGCAGCCAGACGGCTACCGTGCCGAAGATCGGCGGCACCAAGGTCACCGTGCCGCTGAGCGTTCCCCAGGGGACGGCCATCTGCCAGGTCACGGGGATAGCGGTAGTCGACGGCACCGGCCACGTGGCGCTTTACGGCTCCGAATACGGTGCTCCCGACCCGTTCCTGCTGATCAAGCAGGTTCCTGACACGAAGCCGCCGACGGCGACCAGCGTGGCGATCAGCCCAACGACACTCCCGTCTAGCCAGACTTCTGGCACGGAGCTGCAGATATTCGTGTCGGTCGACACTCCGGCGGCACCGGTGACCAGCATGACCATGAACCTGTACGACTCGGCGGGCACCATCGTGGCGTCCGGACCTGGCCCCATATCCGATGAATACCAGGGCGAGGTGATCGGACTCATTGGCCTGCCGAGCCTGCCGGCCGGAAGCTACGCCATCGGATTCACGATCACCGACGCGGGCTCGCTCAGCACCTCCTACGGCCCAGGAGCGAAGCCGATGCCCGGCGGGCCGCTGTCATTGGTCGTGACGCCTGGATAGCAGGGGCTCTCAGGATCGGCCAGCTCCGCTCAGCCGACCAGCGTTCGCCAGGCCTTGCCGTTCCAGTGCAGCAGCACCGCATTGTCGATCTCCTCGCCACCGCAGAACTGCACGCAGTCGTAGCCGACGGCCCAGGCGTTACTCGCCCCGGTGGCGCTGGCCCCGTAGAGGAAATTGAAGATCGAGCTGAGGCTCGGACTCCGCGCCCTGGACCACGTGCTTCCGGCCAGCCGGGCAGCCAGCGTGTCGTAAGGCGCGGTGCTTCGGGCAGTCGTCCCGACCGCCCATGGGGACGATTTGCCAGCCGCCGACACGGCGTAGAACTGGTTGAAGCCACCTGGGTCGGGGCTAGGGACCTGCGACCATGACTGGCCGTTCCACGCCAGGATCAGGGTGTTCCACGTGTTCACGGCGCACTCCGACGAACTGATGGAGCAGTAGTCGCCAACCGCCCACCCCCGCCCTGCCGACGCGAAGCTCAGCGAGGTGAGCTGGCTGCCCTCCAGGCTCGGACTCGGGCTCGGCACCTGGGACCAGGTGCTGCCGTCCCAGTGGATGATCAGCGTCTGGCCATCCTGCGAGGTATCCGTGTCGAATGTGCCCACCGCCCACACGTCCTTGGCGGAGACGGCGCTCACGCCGCTCAGCGCGCTTGAGGTCCACTGGCTGCTGGTCGGGCTGGGCACGGTTGACCACTGGTGGCCGTTCCAGTGCACAATGAGACTCCCATTGGGGCCGGAGCCGACCGCCCAGGCGTTGCTGGCTGAGACAGCGCTCACGCTGGTCAGATTGCCCGGGCTCGGGCTCTTGGCCAGCGACCATCGATGGCCGTTCCAGTGCTCGATCAGGGCGTTGAAGCTGAACGCGTCTGGTGCCGAGAACGACCCGACGGCCCAGGCGTCATCGGCGGTGCGGACCGCGACCGCGCTGAGGGTGTTGTAGCCCTGCAACGACACGTTCGGGCTGGCGACCGGGGACCAGCTGACCCCGTTCCAGTGCACGATAAACGACCGGGCACTCGTGACCTCTTCGCCTGCGCCGCAGAAGCTCACGCAGTCACGCCCGACCGCCCAGGCGTCCGTAGCTGAGAGAGCAGCCACCCCGTACAGCTGATCTTGCAGCCCCCACCGTTCCGCTGGCGAGGGGACGACGCCAGCTGCTGGCCGAGGAACCGCCTGTACCAGGGCCAGCACGAGCACGACAACGCCTAATGCGCGACTAGCAGTCCGCCCCACGGCGCCCCTCGATTCGCTTGCCGAATTAGCTCTGTAAGCGACTATATGCAGCAGGCCGGGCGAGCACCCAGAGGCATCGAGCAGCGGGGGTGGATAATTTCCACCAATCTGTCCATGACTGTGTATGCCAGCATGGGCCGCATGCCGAATGCCCACAATCCCCCCGGAGGGATCGCCACCAGGCCCGTCTTGCCGTCCGAAGACCTGGCTGACGCGCCAGAGATCAACGACTACGACAGCTTCGCCGAGGCGTACGCGGCCTCAAACGAGACCAATCTCATCAATGCCTACTACGAGCGCCCCGCGATGCTGGCGCTGGCGGGGGACGTGGCTGGCCGGCGGATTCTCGACGCCGGCTGCGGCTCTGGCCCGCTCTTCGCGGCGCTGCGCGACCGGGGCGCCATCGTGACCGGCATCGACAAGAGCACCGGGATGCTCCAGGTGGCCCGGCGGCGGCTCGGTGACGACGCGGACCTGCGGGTGGCCGAGCTGGGAAGCCCGATTCCTTTCCCCGACGACACGTTCGACGACGTCACGGCTTCCCTGGTACTGCACTACCTGGAGGACTGGGGCCCGGCCCTCGCCGAGTTGCGACGGGTACTCAAGCCCGGCGGACGGCTCATCGCGTCAGTTGACCATCCCTTCGTCACTAACATGGTCCACCGCGAGGAAGGCCGCGAACCCGACTATTTCGCGACCTACAAATACATCGATGAATGGACCACGGGTGGCCAGACCGCGCTGCTGAGTTTCTGGGCCCGGCCGCTGCACGCGATGATCGACGCCTTCATCGCGGCCGGCTTCCGGATACTGGTCGTCAGCGAGCCAGCGGCCGCGCCCGACACGCCCCGCGAACTGCTCCCCGACCGCCTCGTGGACAATCCGCGCTTCCTGTGCTTCCTGTTTTTCGTCCTGCAGGCCGACTAATTGCAATCTCCAGGCTCAGCCTCGCTCCAGGCCGGTCGCGACCGGGCGCTTCGGGTCCGACGACCACGCCGACCACGAACCGACGTAGAGCGCGGCCGGCAAACCGGCTAGCTCAAGCGCCAGCACCTGATGCGCGGCCGTGACTCCGGACCCGCAGTAAGCGCCGACCACCGGCCCGGGACCCAGCCCGAGATCGGCGAACCTGCGCGCCAGGTCGCCCGGAGCGAGGAACAGGCCGTCCGGGCCAACGTTGTCTTTCGTCGGGGCGCTGATCGCGCCTGGTATGTGCCCGCCGACCCGGTCAACTGGCTCGATTTCGCCGGTGTACCTGCCGGTCACGCGGGAGTCGAGCAGGTACCCGGACCGGGCCAGCCGCCCGGCCTGGTCGTCATCAAGCATGGGCATGCCGCCGGTGCCCGAGACTGCGAAGTTGCCGGGCTCTGGACGCCTGACCACCTTGCTCAGCGGCAGGCTGCTGGTCGCCCACCCCCGGAATCCGCCATCGAGCACCGCGGCCCGACGGTGCCCGTAGTAGCGCAGCATCCACCACAGCCTGGCCGCGACCGTCGAGTCGCCGTCGTCGTAGGCGACCGCGAGCTGGCCATCGTTCAGGCCGGCGGTCCGCATAGCCGCTTCGAACTTGACCGGCTCGGGCAGCGGATGCCGGCCACCCGCGCCCGGCCTCCCCGAGAGCTCGGTGTCCAGGTCTACGAAGCGCGCGCTCGGCAGGTGCCCCGCCAGGTAACTCTCGATGCCAGGCGGTCCGCCCAGCCGCCATCGGACGTCAAGCACGACTGGCGGCTCCGCCGAGTCCAGCAACGCGGCAAGCTCAGCGACGCTGACCAGCGGCCCCGGCTGAGCTGACCCGGCTGAGACTGGCCCGGCTGAGACTGGCCCGGCTCGCTCGACACTGTGGGTAACCTCCTGATTTCTGTGGATAACCGGGCAGGTTTCCCGCCGCTGCCTGTGGACAAACCTGCGATCGGCCGCCGTTCGGAACAGCGACTAGCTCACATTAACCGTCAGCAACGGCACGAGCTGGTCCGACTGGGTCAGCGAGCCATGAAAGCCAGTCAGTGCCGATTCACCAGGCTCCGCCTTGCTCGCCACGACAGCGGTCGGGCCGCTTGGCGCGACGATGACATCGCCGATCCTGGCCAGAAACGCCTCGTCAACGGGGCCGAACCAGCCATCGGCCACCGCCTGCTCTCTGGCCCGCACCCAGGCGCGCTCGCCAAGGACGCCGCTCCAGGTCGCGATCACGTCGCCAGCCGCACCCGGGCGGCAGTAGAGGTGACGAGCCCGGGCCTCGCCGCCCACCAGCATGACGCCCTCGCGCAGCTCAGGAAGCGCGTCGATGTCGACGCGGTCCGCTTCCAGCACGTCGACCATCCCGTGGTCCCCGGTGATGTGGAGCACCGTGCCGCGCGGCAGGGCGCCCGCGAGCTGCTCGGCGAGCTTGTCCACGTGCGCCAGCTGGTAGAGCCACGCGTCACTGGTGCAGCCCAGGCTGTGCCCGGTGGCATCGAGGCCGCCGTAGTACACCTGGGCGAAGGCCGGCAGGTCGGCCGCGAAGGCCGCCGCGGCCCGGGAGACCAGGGCGCCGAAGGTCCCGGCGGCCAGGTACTCAGCGCCGCGCATCGCGGCCCTGGACAGGCCAGAGCCGTCGAAGTGCCCCGGCGCCACCCGGAAGGCCCTGATCCCGGCTCGCGTCGCGCGCTCGAACATCGTCGAGCCCGGCTGCCAGGCCACGGGATCGACGCCGCGGTCCCAGCGCAGCGCGTTGAGCAGCCGCGGGGTCGCCGCGTCAGGGATGCGGACCTGATAGCCGAGTATGCCGTGCTGACCTGGCGGCCGCCCGGTGCCGAGCGACGCGAGGCTGGTCGCCGTAGTCGCCGGAAAGCCCGCTGTCAGCGGCGCCGCGGTCATCGCGATCTCGGACAAGAACGGTGCCGCGGCCGGGTGCGCGCGCAGCAATTCCCAGCCGAGCCCGTCAACGAGCAGGACGCACACCTGCCGCGCTGGCGCGAGCTCAAGCGGATTGGGCTCTCCAGGCACGCCAAGCGAGGCCAGCACCGAGGTAGCGAGAGCGTCCAGCGAGGCCTCGCCGTACCTCGGCACGGTCGGCTCGGCTGCCTGAGTGGTCACGGCTACATCGTCGCGGCGGACAGGGCATTGGCGAACGCCAGTACCTGGCTGACCGCCTCCGCGCCGTCGGCGGCTTCGCTGATCCGCATCGTCACGTCGTCCGAGGTCATCGCCCCGGTGTAGCCGTGGTCGGCTTCGCAGCTCTCGTCGCCGCAGTGCGCGGGCTCGAGCTCAAGGTGGCGCAGCGAGTTCCAGCCGATCGTCAGCACCACCTCTGACGGCATCGTGACACCGCGCTGATAGCTAGCCGGATCCGGAATCACCCTGGTCAGCGCCACGGAAGACACCCTGGAGCAGCGGATCGCCTCGGTAGAGGTCTCAGCCTGCGGCCGGGAATCGGGCACGTTCTCATCGGCTGGGTACTCGTCGGTGTGCGAATAGACCAGCCTGCTCGGCGTGAGTGCGAGAACCGTCATATGCCGCCGCACCTCCATGCCGGGGTCAAAATGCGCGTCATGATGGACGAAGTAGGAGACGACCTTCTCATCGCCGATCGCCGCGAACATGGCATCGGCGACAATCCCCGGGTAATAGCCGCTCCGCTCGATCGCCGACAGCATGTCGTCGGCTGAGGCTGTGGTGCTCATGCACCCATCCTGCACCGCGCCGGGGAGTTACTTGCGCGGTGGCCGTAAATCCGGGAGCGGGTCACAGGCGGGCGCTGGCGGCCCGGCCGGAGACCTCAGCGGAAGTTAGGTCGAAGACGCGCTGCTCAGCGGGCTCGGGCAGTTCCATCGCCCCGGCGCCCGCGGTCGGCCTGGGCCGCCTGGGCTTTCGCGCCCCCGCTCCGCCGCCCCGGCCGCGGTAGACGAGCAGCCCGTAGGCCGGATCAGGCACCGCGTCAAGCGCCGCCTGCACCCTCGGCAGCCCGCGGAAGACCTCCCACCGATCCTCGTCAGCGAAGCACACCTCGAAGACGACTCCGGACTTGTGCTCGATCCAGGCCCACTCGATCGCCCCCGAGGTGATCGCGGCCTCGGTAATCGGCTGGCGATAGGAGTCCTTCCACAGCAAGGCCGCCTGGATTTGCGAATCGAACACCTCGATAGACCACCACTCAGCCATGCAAACCAGGTTATCCCTGCCTGGGCCAATTGGCGTTTCGCCGTTGGCTTAATGACCGCTCAGGCGGATGGGGCGCGGTCGAGCCCGGCCTTGACCCGCGTCGCGTAAGCGGCGGCCTCGTCGTCGGACTCATACCGGTGCCTCGGCCAGAAGAAGCCGCGCAAGCCGTCGCCCTTCGTCCGCGGCACCACGTGCGCATGCAGGTGCGGGACGCTCTGGCTCACGATGTTGTTCATCCCGATGAACGTGCCCTGCGCCCCGAGCGCGGCCGGCATGGTGGCGCTGATCCGCTTGACCTCTCCGAAGAAGGGCTCGATCAGCTCACCGGGCAGGTCGGCCAGGGTGACGACGTGCTGCCTGGGAATCACCAGGACGTGGCCCTTGAACACCGGCCTGGCATCAAGGAACGCGACGACCTGGTCTCCGGCCAGCACGAGGTGCGCCGGGATTGTCCCGGCCGCGATGTCACAGAACGTGCAGTCAGTCACCACCGCACGGTAGCGTGTCGGCGTGGCAGCGGACGGACGCAGGCATGTACTGGCTATCGGCGGCACGGGCGGGATGCCCGACATCGGGTGCACGGAGGACGGCAGGCCGCTGCTCATCGACTACGCGGCGAAGCTCGCCGGGGCAGCTGTCCCGAAAATCTGCATTATTAACACGGCCTCCGGGGATGATCCGGCTGGCTACCTGCGGACGTACAGCCGGCTCAGCGCAGTGCCGAGCAAGGTCAGTCACCTGCAGCTATTCCCGATGCCGAACGTGGCTGATCCCGCCGGCCTGCTGCTGAGCCAGGACGTTATTTTCGTGGGCGGCGGCAGCGTCGCGAATGCCGTCGCGGTGTGGCGAGTCCACGGCCTTGACGCGATCTTGCGGCAGGCCTGGGAAGCGGGGATCGTGCTCGCCGGCGTCAGCGCCGGCGCGATCTGCTGGTTCGACGGCGGCACCACGGACTCGTTCGGCCTGCCGCTGCAGCCTTTCAGCGCCGGGCTCGGCCTGCTCGCCGGCAGCTACTGCCCGCACTACAACACCGAGTCAGGCCGGCGGCCCCTCTTCCACGCGCTCGTCGCCGGCGGCAAGCTCGGCGCGGGGATCGCCTGCGACGACGGCGCGGCCGCGCACTTCATCGACGACTCGCTGGCGGAGATCGTGGCGGATCGCCCGGGCGCCTACGGCTACCGGGTCGAGCGGGCCAGCGCTGGCGCCGCGTCGGAGACGGCCCTCCCCACGCGGCTGGTAAGCGGCTGACCTGCTCCGATGCCGTAGGCCCGGCGACGTCCGGCGGACCGCGCTGGCCGCCCCCTTCACAGAGGCACTGCCCGGTTTTAACATGACTCTGTCGTATTGCGCGGTTGCTGAGGCGGCGGGCGATTAGCCAGAGTAAGCTTCCGCTCAGTTACCCGGTCATCCGTAGCGATACCGGGTATTGGGGGTTGGTCGTCATTTCCGGAGTCCCGTTATGCTTATTGTCCACAATTTCTCATATGGGCTGCTAACGCCTGCGCTGGCGTACCTGATGTCCTTCGTAGGCTCGTTCCTGGGGCTGCGCTGCACCACCAGAGCGCGAGCGAGCACAGGCTCGGCGCGGCGGGGCTGGCTGGTAGTCGCGGGCATCTCCTTCGGCGTCACGGGCATCTGGGTCATGCATTTCATCGCGATGCTCGGCTTCTCGATCCCGGGCCAGAGCATCAGGTTCAACGTGCTGATCACGCTCGGCAGCATGCTGACGGCCGTCGCCTTCGTCATGCTCGGGCTGATGATCGTCGGATTCGGCCCGGCGACCAACTGGGCGCTAGCGCTCGCCGGAACCGTGACCGGCCTCGGCATCGCGGCCATGCACTACACCGGCATGGCGGCGATGGAAGCGCAGATGCGGATGACCTACAACCCCCTGATCTTCGTGGCCTCGGTAGTGATCGCTATCGTCGCCGCCACCGCCGCGCTCTGGGCGGCGCTCAGGCTGACAACCGTCTGGTCGACGCTAGCGGCCGCGGCCATCATGGGCGTGGCGGTCAGCGGCATGCACTACACCGGCGTCGCCGCGATGCGCATCTACGCCGTTCCCCCGGGCACGATGCCGGTGACCGGCGCCAACGCGACGGCGTTCCTGCTGCCGCTGATCATCGGCGTCAGCGTGCTGACCTTCGTGCTCACGGCGACCATCGCGCTGTCGCCGACCGAGGCCGAGATCAATGCGGAAGCCGAGTTGATGCGCCGGATCGACGACATCCGCGCGCAGGCCCCGGTGCACGAAATCCCGCTCGCGGCGGCCCCGGCCAGGCAAGAACGCCGCTGGCGCCCGCCGTCGCCGCCGGCTCGGATGCAGTTAGCCGTACAAGCCTGAACCGCATGCCCGCTGGCGACTGCCGGCATTGCACAATGACCAGGTGACGACGACAGATTCGCCGGGCGGTGGCTGGTTCCTGCTGGTCTACCGGGTGCCCTCGGAGCCGACCAGGCTCCGGGCCGCCGTCTGGCGCCGACTCAAGAGCCTTGGCGCCATCTACCTGCAGAATTCGGCGGCGGCGCTGCCCGCGAGCACCGCGGCCGAACGGGCGCTGCGCAAGCTGCGGAGCGAGATCCTCGACATGTCGGGCACGGCCACCCTCCTGTCCTGCTCGGTCCTGGCCGGCGAGACCGAGATCAAGGCAGCGTTCCAGGCCGCGCGGAACGACGAGTACGAGGAGATCGTCGACAAGTGCGACGATTTCCAGGGGCAGGTGCGCAAGGAGTACGTCGCGCACCATTTCACCTACGCCGAGCTTGAAGAGAACGAAGTCGACCTGGTCAAGCTGCGCAACTGGCTTGCGAAGGTCACCGACCGCGACGTCTTCGGCGCGACCGGGCGAGCGGCAGCCGAGCAGGCGATAGCCGGCTGCGAGCAAACCCTCGAGGAATACGCCGCCAGGGTCTACGCCGAAGAGGCCGAGAGCCACTAGCCAGCCACTGTCACATCCGCGGCGCCGGGCGGCTAGCTCTTGCGGACCGCGCGGCGGAGGCTGAGGGGCAGGAGCAGGACTATGGCGACCGGCACTAGCCACCAGGCGGAGATCCTGGCCGCGTGACTGAGCGCGTAGGTGGCGATCAGGGCGACCGCCACGCCCGCCGCGACGAGCCAGTCGTCACCGATCACGAAGTCGTAGATGAACGCCCCGAACGCCTTGATCTTGCTCACAACCCGACCTCCGCCTTCTGGTGCCCTGCCGCGACGGCAGCCACGTCCGCTGCCGGGGAGCCTCGCCGGAGCGCGGCGACCAGCAGCAGCGCGAAGACCGCGATCGCCGGGGCGATGACGAGCAGCGCGGCATCCGAGCCGGGCCACTTGGCACCAGCGCCCTCGGCGCCCCAGAACGTGCCGAAACTCGTGAGCATGATGCCGACGACGAACTTCATGGTGTTCTCCGGCACCCGCGCGAGCGGGGCGCGGACAGCCAGGCCGGCCAGGGCCACCACGACCACCGCCGACAGCGCGGCGATCGCCGCGAGCGGGATGTCGCGGGCGTTCCCGCCGAACGTCAGCGCGATGAACACGACTTCGAGACCCTCGAGCAGCACGCCCTTGAACGACAGCGTGAACGCGTACCCGTCAGGAGCCACCCACAGCCGCCCCCCGGCCGCCGCCTCCGCCGCGGCCAGTTGCTTGCGGTAAATGGCGTCCTCGTCGTGCAGGCCCTTGTGACCGCTGGCGCGCAGGATCGCCTTGCGCAGCCATTGCAGCCCGAAGACCAGCAGGAGCGCCCCGACGATGAGCCGCAGGGCTCCCAGGGGCAGGTGGGTGACGGCCGGGCCGAGCACGGCCGTGATCACAGCCAGCACCGCGATCCCGGCGAAGACGCCGTATGCCGCCGACCGCCAGTCCCGCGCGGTGCCGGCCGCGAGCACGATCGTGGTGGCCTCCACGGCCTCCACGGCGCAGGCGAGGAAGACCGATATGAAGAGAACAATCCCGGCTCCCACAGCCAGCCTCCCGCCGTCCGCGAACTCACGGTGATTCTAACAGCCGTCAGAATTGAATCATCACGGCCGTTACGGTGACTGGCAGCGGAGGCACGACAAAGCAGCATTCGCGTCACAAGAGCGGTCCGTCAGCTATGCGCCCTCTAGCTAACTTGCGCGGTTCGGCCTAGCATGCGGCTCGTGGCAGGGCTATTCGGCACGACCAAGCGGCTGCTCGTCGGGCGACCGATGCAGAGCGACAATCTGGGGCATACGCTCCTTCCCAAGAAGATCGCGCTGCCGGTGTTCGCCAGCGACGCGCTGTCCTCGGTGGCCTATGCCACCGAGGAGATCCTCCTCGTCCTGTCGGTCGGCGGCCTCGCGCTGCTGCACTACACGCCCTACATCGGCGCCGCCGTCGCGCTGCTGATGCTGGTCGTGGTGACCTCGTACCGGCAGAACGTGCACGCCTACCCCTCGGGCGGCGGCGACTACGAGGTCGCGACCACCAACCTCGGCCCGCGCGTGGGCCTCGCGGTCGCCAGCGCGCTGATGGTCGACTACACGCTGACCGTCGCTGTCTCGGTCTCGGCGGGCGTAGCGAATCTGGCCTCGGCGTTCCCCGTGCTCGACAGCCACGTCGCCCTCATCGCCGTCATCACCGTGGCCGTCATCGCGGTGATGAACCTGCGCGGCGTCCGCGAGTCCGGCACGGCGTTCGCGATCCCGACGTACGTCTTCATCGGCGTCGTCTGCCTGCTGATCATCTGGGGCGTGACCAAGATCGTCTTGGGCCACCCGATCACGGCCGAGAGCGCGCACCTGCACGTACCCGCGCACGGCACCTACACCGGCTTCCTGCTGGTCTGGGTGCTGCTGCGGGCGTTCTCCTCGGGCTGCACGGCCCTGACGGGCGTCGAGGCGATCAGCAACGGCGTGCCCGCGTTCCGCCCGCCCAAGAGCAAGAACGCCGCCAGCACGCTGGCCCTGCTCGGCATCATCGCGGTCACCATGTTCGCCGGCGTCACCGCGCTCGCGCTGGCCAGCCACGTGCACGTCGTCCCTGGCTATAACGAGCGCACGGTCATCGCCCAGGTTGGCCGCTCGGTGTTCGGCCCGAGCTCGCCGCTGTTCTACGTCCTGCAAGTCGTGACGGCGCTGATCTTGGTGCTGGCGGCGAACACCGCGTTCAACGGCTTCCCCGTGCTGGCCTCGATCCTGTCCAGGGACGGATACCTGCCGCGCCAGTTGCATAACCGAGGGGACCGACTCGCGTTCAGCAACGGCATCTTGCTGCTGTCCGGGTTCGCGATCTTGCTGATCGTGGTGTTCAACGCCTCCCCCACGCGGCTCATCCAGCTCTACATCATCGGCGTGTTCGTCTCGTTCGTCTGCAGCCAGACCGGCATGATCCGGCACTGGAACCGCCTGCTCAAGACGACCACGGACCCGGCCGCGCGCCGCCGCATGATGCGGATCAGGGTGATCAACTCGGTCGGCGCGGCCTTCACGGCCGCCGTGCTCGTCATCGTGCTGGTCACCAAGTTCGTCAGCGGCGCCTGGATCGTCGTGGTCGCGATGCCGGCGATCTGGCTGACCATGCGCGGGATCGCCAGGCACTACGCCAGCGTCGCGGTCGAGCTCAAGCCGCCGGAGAGCGAGGCGATCACGCTCCCGGCCAGCAACCGGGCGATCGTGCTGGTCTCCAAGCTGCACCTGCCGACGCTGCGCGCGCTCGCCTACGCCCGGGCGACCCAGCCGAGCCAGCTTGAGGCGGTCACGGTCAGCGTCGACGCGGCGGAGACCGAGCGGTTCATGGCCGAGTGGGAGCGGGCCGCGCTGCCCGTGACGCTCACCGTGGTGGACTCGCCGTACCGCGACATCACCGGCCCGGTTGTCGCCTACGTCAGCAGGCTGCGCCGGGAGAGCCCGCGCGACGTGGTCACGGTGTACATCCCGGAGTATGTGCTCGGCCATTGGTGGGAACAACTCCTGCATAACCAGAGCGCGCTCCGCCTGAAGGCCAGGCTCTTGCTCCTGCCTGGCGTGATCGTGGCCAGCGTGCCCTACCAGCTCAGATCGGCGGCGAGCATTCCCGCGGCCCCGCAGCCCAAGGGACTCGGGCTCGCCCTGCCGAGCAACGAGAAGATCCAGGCAGCGGAGTTGCAAGCGCAGGTGGCCACGGTCAAGGCGACGCCGATCTCGGATACCGCCGATCGCGAGGTCGCGGTCGTAGCGGGCACGCTGCGCGCCGTGACCGCCAAACCGCGCGGCAGCAGCCCGGCGCTGCAGGCCGACCTGTGGGACGGCTCGGGCAGCGTCACGCTGGTCTGGCTCGGGCGCCGCGAGATCCCGGGCGTGGAGCCCGGCCGGAGGATGGTCGTCAAGGGCAGGATCGCCACCATCCGCGGCGCGCAGACGATCTTCAATCCCGACTACGAGCTCAGGCCGCCCGGCGGTGAGGTAACTGATTCACTGCAAGTGAACCGGTAGCCGATGCCTGGTTCCGTCAGCAAGTAGCGCGGCCTGGACGGGTCGGGCTCCAGCTTGCGCCGCAGGTGCGCCATGTAGACGCGGAGATAGTTACCTTCGGTCTGGTACTCAGGGCCCCACACGTCGGCCAGCAGCTGCTTCTGGGTGACGAGCTTCTCGCGGTGCCGCACCAGCACCTCGAGCAGCTGCCACTCGGTCGGCGTCAGCCTGACGTCGGCGCCGTCGCGGGTGACCCGCTTGGCCGCCAGGTCCACGGTGAAGTCGCCGCTGGTGATGACCGGCTCGTCCGGCGCCGGCGATGCCCGCCGCACGGCGACCCTGAGCCTGGCTAGCAACTCCCCCATGCCGAACGGCTTCGTCACGTAATCGTCAGCGCCAGCGTCGAGGGCGGCCACCTTCTGGCTCTCCTGGCCCCAGGCGGACAGCACGATGATCGGCATCGACGTCCAGCCCCGCACGCCGCTGATCACTTCGGTGCCGTCCATATCAGGCAGCCCGAGATCCAGGATCAGCACGTCGGGCCGGTCCCTCGCGACGGCGGCGAGCCCCGAGGCCCCGTCGGCGGCGGTGCTCACCTCGTACTTGTGCGCGGTCAGGTTGATCCGCAGCGCGCGCAGGATCGGCTCCTCATCGTCGATCACGAGCACCTTGGTCATGAGCCCCTGCTAGCAATGCCAGTGCCGACAGCCGAGGCCGCGACCGGGAGGGTGACCCGCATGGTGAGGCCGCCGCCCGGGGTGTCGGCCGCCTCGATCGACCCGCCCATCGCGGTGAGGAAGCCCTTGGCGACCGCGAGGCCGAGGCCGACCCCGTTGCCAGAGCGCTCGCCCAGCCGCTCGAACGGCTCGAACATCCGCGCCCGGCAGTCCTCCGGCACGCCCTGGCCCTGGTCGATCACGTCGATCACGACGACCTGGCCCTCGCTCCGCGCGACCATGACGGGCGGCAGGCCGGGCGGCGAGTGCGCGATCGCGTTCGCGAACAGGTTGGCGAGCACCCGCTCCAGGAGCCCGGGGTCGGTGCGCACGAGCGGCAGGTCGTCGGGCACGACCAGCCGGACGTTGGTGCCGGGCTCGAAGGCCAGGGGCGCGACCTCGTCGATCGAGGCCGGCCGCAGGAAGGGCTCGAGTGAGCCGGCGGCGAGACGGCTCATGTCGAGGAGGTTGCCGATCAGGGCGTTCAGCCGGTCGGCGGACTGCTCGATCGTGGCGAGCAGCGAGGCCTCGTCATCGGCGCGCAACGGGGCGCCCGGTTCGCGCAGCGTGCCGACGCTGGCCTTGATCGAGGCCAGCGGGGTGCGCAGGTCGTGGCTGACGGCCGCGAGCAGCGCGGTGCGCATCCGGTTGCCCTCGGCCAGCGCCTCGGCCTGGGCCGCCTGAGTCCGCAGCCGGTCCCGGTCAAGCGCGGCCGCCGCCTGGGCGGCGAAGCCGTTGAGCAGCTGAGGGCTGATCGGCTCGTCCTGCCCGGCGACGATCAGCGCCAGGTTCCCGCCCGCCCTGACCTTGACCGGCTGAGCACCGGCCAGCGCGGGCCCCGAGGCGGCGACCCTGACCCACTGGCCGCCGGCCAGCTCGGCGAGCTCGGCCCGGCCGCCCCAGGTCGCGGTCAGGTGACCGAGGATCGCGGCCGGGGTGTCCGCGCCGCCGAGCACCGTCTGGGCGAGCGTCAGCAGCGCGGTGGCGTCCTGCTTGCTGCGCGCCGCCTGGACGGCCCGGCGCGCCGCCAGGTGGACGACGCTGCTCACCGAGACCGCCACGGTGACGAAGAGCAGCAGGGCCAGCATGTTCTGCGGGTCGGCGATCGTGAACGTGTGCACGGGCGGCGTGAAGTACCAGTTGAGCAGCAGGCTCGCGGTGACGGCGGCCAGCACGGCCGGCCAGAAGCCGCCGACGACGGCGATGCCGACGACCGACACCAGGAAGATGAGGAGGTCGTCGGTGAGCCTCAGCGCGTGCGCGTGCGCCGCGGGCAGCAGTGCCAGGGTCAGCAGCGGCATCAGCAGCACGAGCCCGGCCCCGGCGATCTGGCGCCTGCGATCGAGCCCGCTAGTCCGGCCTAGCAGCCGGTACCGCAACTTTTCACCCTTCGGGTTGGCCGTGATCCTGGGCAAGCTGGTCACTTCCTCCTGCTTGCCCAGATCATCGCGCACAATCCACAGTGTGAACGATGACGACGCTCTGCGCATCCCCGCGCCGACGGCGAGGCCGGCGAGCGCGCAGCCGGCGAGGATCAGCGCGTTGCGGGCGCCGCTCCCCGGGGTGATCCGCAGCTGGGCGTAGGGCGGGGCGGAGAAGCCCGCGATGGCGAGCCAGCCGCCCGCCGCGACGAAGAGCGCCGCTCCCGGCTCGGCGATGAGCGCGACCGCCGTCACGACGATCACGGCGAGCGCGAGCACCCAGCCGGCCGACAGGGCGCCGCGGGTGGCGGCCGCGAACGCGCCGGTCACGAGGAGGGCGGCGAGGCCGGAAGGCAGGGCGTAGACGGCGGCGAGACCCCGGCGCGCAGGCGCGCTGGGAGCCTCCGTTTCCAGGTCTGACTGCGTCATTGTCATGGTGCCTACCAGTGCACATCACGATCTGCCGGATCTCGGTGATCTTGACGCGGTCTTAACACCGGCCCGCCGAGAATTGACGCGGCGTTAGCGGCCGGTCAGGGTCGTCGATGAGCTGACCTCGCAGGCACTAGGCTCAGACCCGTGACAGCTACGATTGCGACGACCGATCTGCCCGCGCGCGAAGTCATAGCGGACGTCCTGGTGATCGCCGTCAGCGAGGGTCCCGATGGCCCGGCGCTGGCCGGCGGCAGCCACGACGCTGACGCCGCTCTCGGCGGGCACCTGACTGACATGCTCACCGCCCTCGGCGCCACTGGCAAGGCCGAGGAGATCACCAAGGTCCTGTCTGGCGGCAAGCTGGCCGCTCCGCTGATCGCCGCGGTCGGCATCGGCAAGGCGCTTGACGTCGATCCTGAGAAGCTGCGGCGCAGCACCGGGGCGGCAGTCCGGGCGCTCGCGTCGGCGAAGCTCAGGAGGTTCGCGATCGCCCTGCCCGCGGCCGATGCGGCGTCGGCTGAGGCTGTCGCGCTCGGCGCGCTGCTCGGCAGCTATCACTTCGGCAAGTACACGGGCAACGGTCACCCGGCCCCCGACCTGACGATCGTCGCGGCCGGCGACGTCTCCGCCGCCGTGAGCCGGGCCGAGGTCATCGCGAGCGCGGTCAACCTGACCAGGGACCTGATCAACACCAGCCCGTCGCACCTGTACCCGGAGACGTTCGCCGCCGAGGCCGGCAAGGTCGCGAGCGAAGCCGGCCTGGAGATCGAGATTCTCGATGAGAAGGCGCTGATCGCGGGCGGCTACGGCGGGATCTCCGGCGTAGGCCAGGGTTCCGTGCACCCGCCGCGCCTGGTCAGGCTCGCCTACAAGCACCCCGAGGCGACCAAGACAGTCGTGTTCGCCGGCAAGGGAATCACGTTCGACTCGGGCGGCCTGTCGCTCAAGCCGCCGAAGGCCATGGAGGCGATGAAGTCCGACATGAGCGGCGCGGCGGCCGTGCTCGCGACGCTCAAGGCAGTCGCGGTGCTCCGGCCGGCCGTTAACGTGGTCGGCTACCTGCCGCTAGCCGAGAACATGCCAGGCGGCCTCGCGCAGCGCCCGTCCGACGTCATCACGATCTTCGACGGCACGACCGTCGAGGTGCTCAACACCGACGCTGAGGGCAGGCTGGTGCTGGCCGACGCCCTCTCCAGGTCCAAGCTCGACGCGCCCCACCTGCTGATCGACGTCGCCACCCTGACCGGCGCCCAGGTGATCGCGCTCGGCAGCCACGTCTCGGCCATCATGGCGAACGACGACGAGGTGCTGACCGGCGTCGCCGCCTCGGCCGGCCGGGCCGGCGAGTCATTCTGGCCGATGCCGCTTCCTGAGGAACTGCGCAAGGGCCTGGACTCCAAGATCGCCGACCTCGCCAACGTCGCCCAGGACCGGGACGGCGGCATGCTGGTCGCCGGGTTGTTCCTGCGCGAGTTCGTGCCTGACGGAGTCAGGTGGGCGCACCTGGATATCGCCGGGCCCGCGTTCAACAACTACGAGGCGCACGGCTATACCCCCAAGGGCGGCACCGGGGTTGCCGTCCGTACCCTGATCCAGATCACCGAGGACGTGGCGGGCGGGCTTCTCTGAGCGCCCCGCCGAGCGCCTCCGGTAGTGCCCGGACGCGAGAATCGAGGAGTAACTAGTGACGGAGACCGGTAGCTACGACATCGTCATTCTCGGCGGCGGCAGCGGCGGGTACGCCTGCGCGCTGCGCGCCGCCGAGCTCGGCAGCCGGGTTCTGATGATCGAGAAGGACAAGGTCGGCGGTACCTGCCTGCACAAGGGCTGCATCCCGACCAAGGCGCTGCTGCACGCCGCCGAGGTAGCCGACCACGCCAAGGACGCCGCCTCGATCGGCGTCATGGCCAGCTTCGACGGCATCGACATGCCGGGCGTCAACGTCTACAAGGACAAGGTCGTCGACCGGCTCTACAAGGGCCTTCAGGGCCTGCTGACTAGCCGCAAGGTCGAGATCATCCAAGGCGACGGCCGGCTGATCTCGCCTACGCAGGTCGCGGTCGGAGATCAGGTCTACGAGGGCGCGCACGTCGTGCTCGCGACCGGCTCGGAACCGCGCAGCCTGCCCGGCTTGTCGATCGACGGGGTCAAGGTCATCACCAGCGATCACGCGCTCGCGCTCGACCACGTGCCGTCGTCGGCGGTGATCCTGGGCGGCGGCGTGATCGGGGTCGAGTTCGCCAGCGTCTGGCGGTCGTTCGGCGCCGAGGTGACCATCGTGGAGATGCTGCCCAGGCTCCTGCCCCCAGAGGATGAGTCGAGCTCGCGGCAGCTCGAGCGCGCCTTCAGGCGGCGCGGCATCAAGTCGCATCTAGGCGTGCGGTTCTCTGAGGTCAAGGAGACCGCGGATGGCGTGCTCGTGACGCTGGAGGACGGCACGACGATCGAGGCCGAGCTGATGCTCGTCGCCGTCGGGCGCGGGCCGGTGTCGGCCGGGCTCGGCTACGAGGAAGCCGGCGTGGCGATGGAGCGCGGGTTCGTGCTGGTCGACGAGTTGTGGCGGACCAACGTCCCGACGATCTCGGCCGTCGGAGACCTGACGCCTGGGCCGCAGCTGGCGCATGTCGGCTTCGCCGAGGGCATCGGGGTCGCCGAGCGGCTCGCCGGGCTTACCGTGACGCCGATCGACTACGACGGCGTGCCCCGCGTCACCTACAGTGACCCTGAGGTCGCGTCGGTCGGGATCACCTCGGCCCAGGCGGCCGAGCGCGGGATCGAAATCGATGAGGTCACCTATAACCTGGGCGGCAACGGCAAGAGCGTCATCTTGCAGACGCAAGGCAGCGCCAAGGTGATCGCCGTCAAGGGCGGCGGCCCGGTGCTCGGCATCCACCTGGTGGGCGCCCGGGCCGGCGAGCTGATCGCCGAGGGCCAGCTGATTTACAACTGGGAGGCGTTCCCCGCGGACGTCGCCAAGCTCATCCACCCGCATCCGACCCAGTCGGAGGCGATCGGCGAGGCGCACCTGGCGCTGGCCGGCAAGCCGTTGCACTTCCACTCCTGAACTTAACTAAAAGCGATCACGAAGGGGTCAGCCGAAGCCATGTCGGTCTCCGTATCCATGCCGCAGCTTGGCGAGAGCGTCACCGAGGGCACCGTTACGCGCTGGCTCAAGCGCGAGGGTGACCACGTCTCGGCCGACGAGCCGCTGCTTGAAGTCTCGACCGACAAGGTCGACACCGAAATCCCGTCGCCGGTCTCCGGCATCCTCCGCGGCATCACGGTCGCCGAGGACGAGACGGTCGCCGTCGGCGCTGAACTCGCCGTAATCGATGAGGACGGCGCCGCGACCGCCGGGAGCGCCGCTCCTGCTGAGAGCTCCGCTCCCGCCGAGGGCGCAACTCCTGCTGGGGGCGCATCGAATGGCGGTGCGGCGGCTCCGGCCGAGCGGCCCTCCTACGGGCAGCCTGCCCACGAGCAGCCCGCCTACCAGCAAGCACAGGCGCCGTATCAGGCACCGTCGTATCAGGGGCAGTCGTATCAGGCGCCGTCGTACGAGCAGCCGTCGTACGAGCAGCCGTCGTACGAGCAGCCGTCGTACCAGCAGCCTGCCTACCAGCCGCAGGAGCCTTCGCAGCCAGAGCCTTCGCAGCCGGAGCCGCAGCAGCCGGCAGCCGGATCTCGGAGTGGCACTGGCCAGTACCAGTTCTCCGACCCCGAGCCGCACATCTACGACCCGGACCTGCACCCGGGCTTCGAGTCGGCCCCCCCGCGCGCGCAGGAGTACCAAGCCGAGCACGCGGCACCCGCCGCCGAGCCTGAGGCGGCCGATGACGAGGCTGGCGAAGCAGCCGTCGCGGCTGAGCTTGCCGGCGCCAACGGCGCGGAGAGCCCGTACGTGACGCCGCTCGTGCGCAAGCTGGCCGCAGAGCACGACATTGACCTCGCCGCCATCACCGGGACGGGCGTAGGCGGCCGGATCCGCAAGCAAGACGTGCTCGAAGCAGCCCGCACCAAGCGAGGAGACCAGGCACCCGGCTTCGCGCAGGCCCCCCAGGCCACCGCGACGCCGGTGCAGGAGGCCGCGCCCGCAGTTGTTCAGGCCTCGGCTCCGGCACCCGCTGCAGCGCCTGCGCCCGCCCCGCCGGCACCCGCCGAGTCGCCGGCACCCGCCGCCCCGCCTGCGCCCGCCGCGTCGGCCCCTGCTGCCGCGCCTGCGCCCGCCGCCCCAGCGGCACCCGCCACCGCGCCCGGCACCCGCCGCTCCAGTACCTGCTCCCGCCGCCGCACCGCAGCCGCCCCGGGCGCCTGAGCCGGTCGCGGAGGCCGGTTCCGGCGCCGGTCACGCCGTCACCGAAGCGCGGCACGACCGAGCGGCTGTCCAGGGCCCGGCAGGTCATCGCGCAGCGGATGCTCGAGTCCCTGCAGACCTCGGCTCAGCTCACCACCGTTGTCGAAGCCGACGTCACGGCGATCGCGAAGCTCCGCGACCGGACGAAGGTTGCCTTCGAGGCGAGGGAGGGCGTGAAGCTGTCGTTCCTGCCGTTCTTCGCTCTTGCCGCCATCGAGGCACTCAAGGTCCATCCCAAGCTGAACGCGGTCCTCGACACCGCGAACGGCACGGTGACCTACCACGATGCCGAGCACCTCGGGATAGCGGTCGACACCGATCGGGGCCTGATGGTGCCGGTGATCAGGAACGCGGGCGACCTCAACATCGGCGGGCTGGCGCGCAAGATCGCTGACCTAGCCCAGCGGACGAGGGCCGGTCACGTCAATCCTGACGACCTAAGCGGCGGCACGTTCACGCTGACCAACACCGGCAGCCGGGGCGCGCTGTTCGACACGCCGATCATCAACCAGCCGCAGGTCGGAATCCTCGGCACCGGCACGGTCAACAAGCGCGCCGTCGTGGTCGACGACCCCCACCTTGGCGAAGTTATCACCGTCAGGTCGATCGTCTACCTCGCGCTGACCTATGATCACCGGCTCGTGGACGGCGCCGACGCCGCGCGGTTCCTGGTCACGATCAAGAACCGGCTCGAAGAGGGAGCCTTCGAGTCCGAGCTAGGCCGGTAGCGGCGGCGGTCGGCAGAGGCGGCGGTCGGTTCGGTGCGCATCGCGATCTCGGGCGGGTCAGGCCTGATCGGCTCGGCGCTCGCGGCTGAACTGCGCGGTGGCGCATCGGCCGATGCCGAGCCTGACGGAACTGGGCTGGCTCAGGCCGAGGTCGTGCGACTGGTCCGGCGGCCCGCCAGGTCGGCCGACGAGATCAGCTGGGACCCGCGCGGCTCCGGCCTCGACCCGGCGGCGCTCGACGGCATCGACGCCGTGGTGCACCTGTCGGGCGCGCCGGTCGCCGCGAAACGATGGACGACTGCCCGCAAAGCCGAACTGCGCGCCAGCCGGATCGACTCGACGAAGGCGCTGGCGGCGGCGCTGACCGCTGCCAGCGCCCAGCGCCCGCCAGGCCCGAGCGGCCGGCGCGGCCCAGGCGTGCTGATCTGCGGCTCGGCCATCGGCTACTACGGCGACACAGCAGACCGGATAGTAGATGAAAGTTCGCCGCCTGGCACAGGCTTCCTCGCCGACCTGGTACGCGACTGGGAGGCAGCAGCGCAGGAGGCTGCGCCGGACGGACTCAGGGTGGTCAGCCTCCGAAGCGGGATCGTGCTAGCTAAGGGCGGTGGCATGCTCGGACAGCTCATGCTGCCGTTCCGGCTCGGCCTCGGGGCACGGATCGGCTCAGGCACCCAGTACCTCACCTGGATCAGCTTGCGCGATGAGGTGCGAGCGATCAGGTTCCTCCTCGATCATGCCGAACTCAGCGGCCCGGTCAACCTGACGGCGCCCGCGCCCGTCACCAACGCCGACTTCACCAGGGCGCTGGCGCAGGCGCTGCGCCGCCCGGCATTGCTCACGGCTTGCCGGCCCCTCTGCTGCGCGGCGCGCTTGGCGAGGTGGCCAGTGAACTGCTCGGCAGCGTCCGGGCCGTCCCGGCGAAACTCACCGAGGCCGGATTCACCTTCCGCGACCCCGACATCGGCACCGCACTCACCTCGATCGTGGCCTCACGCTAGCCCCGGCCGGGCCAGCCGACGGACACCGCCGTGATGACCGTCGGCCAGACCCAGCAATGTCACCTGGGTGCGGCTCTTGATGAGTGAGCTGCAGTGCCCGGGGTGTTGTCGTGCTCTGGCGGGAGGGTTGTCGTGTCGGGGCGGGTTCTCGTTCGTGTTCGGGGAGGGTTTCCGGGTTCCTGGAGGAGGGTTTTCGCATGTAGGAGGTTTGTCGTCGTATAGTCCGGTCAAGTCTCCTTCATGCGAAAACCCTCCTAGAACGCGCACGGGCGGCCCGGGCTTTGCCGGGCGGCCGGGCGAAACGGGGATGGTTTGCCCCCGTTTACACCGATGCACCAGCACTGGCACGGGTGGTTGCTGTTACGTCGCGGCCGGGAGCAACAACGTGGCCCGACCTGATGCTGTCGCGGCCCGGGGCCGGGCCGGGCCGGACCGGACCGCGCAGACTTAGCCTGAACGGTCCTGGGGGACCCACTCGGGGCGCTCGTCAGGATCATGGTCGGTCCTGGCCGCTCTGATCAGTCGCTCAAGCGGGCTCGTGCCGTCCTCGGAGCCGAACAGCGGCACCTTCCACAGCGACGGCACCGGGCCGGTGCCGCCCTCGTACTTAATTACCTGGCCGATCGTGAGCCTGAGCAATCGCCTGGCCACGTAGCAGCGCGAGCACGGCGACCGGCACCTCGATCGCCAGCGCTGACACCAGGCTGCTGAAGAATCCAGCCGTCCGCGCGTCGAGCACCACGTCGAACCAGGCGTCGCACAGCAGCAAGGTCGCCAGCACGATCAGGCAGATGATCAGGATCTGCCTCCGCTGCCACGCGGCCCAGCCGGTCAGCGCGAACGCGACCAGCTCAGCGACGTCGAAGCCGACCCAGGCACCGCGCCAGCTGCCGGTACGGTAAAAGGCGGGCAAGTTCACTGCCAGGAAGCCGATCCAGGCCGCGAGCAGGATGCAGCCGCCGATGATCAGGACGAGAAGCAGGTCCCACTTCCAGCTGGTGCCAGGCTTGACTGGCGACTGCCCGGTGTCGACAAGCTGGCGTAGCAGGTGACGCCGCTCATCCTCCGAGTGAGTCTGCCACGTGTCGGCATCAAACTCGTCATCCATTGCTAAAGAGCCTAACTGACGCCCCGCCGCAGGCCCTAGACCCTATGCCAGATGAGAGATCACGCGGCGACCGGCCCGGCGCGTGCAGGCACCGGGCCAGGCCGGGCATACGCTTACGGATGTGGGTGGTGAACTAGTCTTCCTTAGCGCCGGCTTCGGTCCCGATGCAGTGCCCTACGAGCAGGCACTTGCCTTGCAGCGGCACCTGCACGAGCTGCGGGCCGGCGACGAGATCCCCGACAGCTGCCTGCTGCTCGAGCACGAGCCGGTCTACACGGCAGGCCGCCGGACCAGCCCGTTCGACCGGCCTGCGGGCGATCCAGGGGCGCCGGTGATCGATGTCGACAGGGGCGGCAAGATCACCTGGCACGGGCCAGGTCAGCTCGTCGGCTACCCGATCGTCAAGCTGGCTGACCCCGTTGATCGTCATCGCCTACGTTCGCGCCATCGAAGAGGCCATGATCCGCGCGTGCGACGGCTTCGGCCTCGCTCTTGCCCGGGTCGATGGCCGCAGCGGCGCGTGGGTCACCGGCCAGCCCGCGCAGCGAGACCAGCCCGGCCAGCCCGGCCCCGCCAGCCAGCCCAGCCAAGATCGGAAGGTCGCCGCGATCGGGATCCGGGTCGCTCGCGGCGTCACCATGCACGGGTTCGCGCTGAACTGCTCGAACGACCTGTCCTGGTACGACCGGATCGTGCCGTGCGGGATCAGCGACGCGTCGGTGTCGTCGATGACGGTCGAACTCGGGCGGCCGGTCACCGTAGCCGCCGTGATCGAGCCGGTCAAGCGGCATCTAGCCGACGTGCTCGGGGCCACCAGCTACACCGAGGCCAGCACCGGTGAGTTCCTGGCAACCGCAGTCAGCCCGGCCGCGCCAGTGCTCGCGCCGCTCCCCCGCTGAGCTACCCCGCTGACCTACCCCGCACCGGCCTCATGAGGCAGGAAGATCGTCGTTCCGCCCGCCAGCGCCCGCAAGAGCGCCCGTTACCCGGGTCAGCCCGGAGGGCGGCAGGTGGGCTTCGAGTTCGTCCCGCGCCGTGAACCTGAAGTCGTCCAGCTCCTCCACCTGCAGCACGATGGCAGCGCCGTCGCCGAACCTGCCGCCATCGAAGATGAAATGCATGACCGGCCTGGCATCGGTCGCCGTAAGGCTGATTCCAGTCGGCGACCAGCAGCCTGCCTGGCGCGATGTCCAAGCCGACTTCCTCGGCGACCTCGCGGCGGCATCCGTCTTGCGGTGGCTCGCCGAATTCGCAGATACCGCCGGGCAACGACCACAGTTCCCGGTAGTTCGGCTTGACCAGCAGTACCCGGCCATCCGGATCGGTGATCAGTGCCCCGGCCGCGGCCACGACGCCGGGCAGGCCTGAGTACCAGTTGTCGGCGTCAACGAAATCGGTGTCAGCCATCGGCGAGCCCGGACGAAGCTGAGGCGGAAGCTTCGCCGCCAGCGGCCGCTTCGCCCCGCGCGGCCGCCTCGCCCAGGTAAGCCGCTACGTTCTCGAACAGCACGGCCTCCTGCTCGGCCCTGGTCAGGTCGCGAACCGTGACCGTCCCGGCCTCCCGCTCCGCATTCCCGTAGATCAGGCACCAGCGCGCGCCGCTGTCCGACGCCCACTTAAGCTGCTTGCCGAGCTTACCCGACGAACCCAGGTAGACCGAGGCCCTGAGCCCGGCGGCCCGGGCGGCGGCGGCCAGGGCGAACGACGGCGCGGCGAACTCGTCGCCCATGACCGGCACGGCCACATCGATACGGGCGCGCGCGCCCGCGACATCGCCAGGCAGCATCATCAGCACCCGCTCGATGCCGATCGAGCTGCCGGTCCCGGCAACATCCGGCCCGCCTAGCTCGGCGATCAGGTGGTCGTAACGGCCGCCGCCGCCGCTGGAGCCTGGCGCCCCGGCGACGGCGAGTTCCCAGATCGGCCCGGTGTAGTAGCTCAGCCCGCGCACCATGCGCGGCGTGAACGCGATCCGCTCCGCCGGAATCTGCGCGGTCACCAGCCTCAGCACCTGGTCGACAACGTCGAGCCCGGCCATGCCGAGATCGCTGCGCTTGAGCACCGTCCTGATCCGGTCGACCGCGTCGTCGGCGGTCATCGCGCCGACCAGCTCACCGCCATCTCCGCGGCCAGGCCCCGGCCGATCAGTTCGGAGATGACCGCGTCCGGGCTCAGCTTGTCCAGCTTGTCCAGCGAGATGAGGGTCCGCTCGCCAAGTTCGGCTGGCACGGCGAACACCTCGAGCAGCCCGAATAGCACCTGGCGGGAGTTCAGCAGGAACGTGAAGTCAGCCAAGCCCAGCTCAGTCATCGCGTCGTGGTGCGCGCACAGTACCTCGGCGTCGGCGAGCAGCGACGAGCTGCCCAGGATGTCCAGATCGCACTGCACGAACTCGCGGAACCTGCCCTTGCCCGGCCGGTCGGCCCGCCACACCGAGCCCGATCGCGTACCGCTTGTACGGCGTCGGCAGCCGGCTCCCGTACGCGGCGGCGACACGGGCCAGCGGCACGGTCATGTCATAGCGCAGCGCCAGGTCCGCCTCGCCTGAGGCCTCATGCTCGCCCCGGCGCAAGATCTTGAATACTAGCTTGTCGGCCTCGTCCCCGTATTTGCCGAGCAGCACGTCGATGCGCTCGAACGCCGGTGTCTGCAGCGGCTCGAAACCATAGCTGGCGAACACCGAGCGGAGCATCCCGAAGGCCCACTCGCGCTTCTCATACTCGGCCGCGAGGAAGTCGCGCGTGCCGGACGGCGGATCGAACTGAGTTGGCATGCCCACCATGATCCCCGAATCCAAGGCAGTGCTCGTCAACTTGATAGCCGCGCCCAGGACATACTCCGCTAGGGAGTGGTACTTTCGCACCAGGAGAGCGGCGGCTGCTGCGCATCGAGGCTCGTAACAGCGCAGTGCCGATCGAGCGCAAGCCAGAGTGGATCAAGACCAGGCTGCGCACCGGCCCCGAGTACACCAAGCTGCGGGAGCTGGTCAGCCGGCGAGGGCCTGCACACCGTCTGCCAGGAAGCCGGCTGCCCGAACATCTTCGAATGCTGGGAAGACCGCGAGGCGACGTTCCTCATCGGCGGCGATCAGTGCACGCGCCGGTGCGACTTCTGCCAGATCGCCACCGGCAAGCCTGAGCCGCTCGATGCCGACGAGCCGCGCCGGGTCGCGGAATCGGTGTCCACGATGGGCCTGAAGTACGCCACGGTGACCGGCGTAGCGCGCGACGACCTGCCCGACGGCGGTGCCTGGCTGTACTCGCAGACCTGCCGGTCGATTCACGAGACGGTCCCGGACTGCGGCGTTGAGCTGCTGATCCCCGACTTCAACGCGGTGCCGGCGCTGCTCGGCGAGGTGTTCGCGGCCCGGCCGGAGGTGCTGGCGCACAACATCGAGACCGTGCCGAGGATCTTCCGCCAGATCAGGCCGGGCTTCCGCTATGACCGCTCGCTGACCGTCCTCACCGCCGCCAGGGCCGCCGGGCTGATCACCAAGTCCAACCTGATCCTCGGCATGGGCGAAGACCGCGCCGAGGTGTCCGGGGCGATGGGTGACCTGAGGTCGGCCGGCTGCGACCTGCTCACGATTACCCAGTACCTGCGCCCGTCATTGCGCCACCACCCGGTCGAGCGCTGGGTTCACTCCCGATGAATTCACTGAGCTGAAAAAGGAAGCACTCGAACTCGGGTTCGCGGGCGTCATGTCCGGCCCGCTGGTCAGGTCGTCGTACCGCGCCGGCCAGCTTTACCGGCAGGCAGTCGGGACGGCAGCATCCGCGCCCGAGAATGCGCAGGTCGGTGCTGCGGAGAGGGCGACAGCCTGACCACGTTTCGCATCTGGCCGCCCGGTGCTCGTATCCTCACAGCCATGGTAAAGATCCCCCGGCGCGGTGCTCCGCGCAGCCGGCGAAGACTCAGCAGGCGCCGACCAAGAATCGGCAGGCGGCGGGCGTCGCCGAGCGAACCGCAGGCCGGCCGGCTGAAGCAGATCGCGCATGGTCGCCGGGCATCATCCGCAAGTGCGACCCGAAAGCGCTGCCCATCGTGATCGGCAGCGGCGTCTCGTGATCACCGTCTCTCGTCCTGGCCGGGTCACTAACTGGGCTGCCGCCCGCTCATCCCGCTTGGCGTGCTGCTTGGCTTCGGCACGGCCATGATCCTTTTCGGCCGGTATGCGCAGTCGGCGCAGTACGCGGCGATCGACGGTCAACCGGGCGCCGCCGCCGCGGTGGTGCAGTCGATGCGCGGCAACTGGACCGTGACGCCGGCCGTGGCCGGCAACAGGAACATGGACATCGTGCACCGCGTGGTCGGCAGGCCGGGAGTGGTCCTGCTCGGTGAGGGTGCGCCCAACGGGCTAGCCAGCCTGATCACCGCCGAGAAGAAGAAGATCTCCAGGATCGCCTACGGCGTGCCGATCATCGACCTGCAGGTGGGCGAGGCGAACGGCCAGGTACCCATCAGGCAGCTGCAGCGCAAGCTGATGCGGCTGCCGAGAGAGCTCAAGCCCGGCGCGGTGACCGACCTGAACAACCGCCTGAAGTCGCTCCCATCATCCCTCCAGGCGCCGCGCGGCCCCATGCCGCGCTCGGGCCGCATGCCCCGCCCCCCGCGCCCGAAGGTGCGCTAAGACAGCACAGCCCCGAAGGTGCGCTGAAGATCAGGCCCGCACGACCACCGTGTTGGACGCGCGGTCGTGCAGTCCGCGCAGGTCGCGGTTCAGCAGCAGCGGCGGCACAACTGTGAGCAGGAGCAATGTGCGGAGCAATCCCCACAGCGGGCCGACCATCCGGCCGTCGAGCCTGGCCACTCTGATGCCGAGCAGCCGCTTGCCGATCGTGAAGCCGGTCAGCGCGGTGAGCACGAAGTCCTGAGCAGCGAAGATCAGCAAGGTCCAGTACTCCACGTCGACGTGGCGCGCGGCCTGATCAGCGCCACGACGATGAACGTGCAGATCAGCCAGTCGATGAACAGCGCGCCGAGCCTGCGGGACATGCTGGCGACCGAGCCGGGGCCGGACGGCGGCATGCCGAGGTTCTCTCCGGGGTAGCCTGAACGATCACGGGGGTCGGCGTCAACTCGGTCCTGCGCAGTCACCCAATCACAGTACCGACCCCGCGAAGCCAAGCCGAACCGGGCAGGCGGTGCGGGCCGTAACGCGGCTGAAACATCAGGGACACGGCCAGGAAACCGCCGGCGGCTAGCGTCATTCAGACTCAGCCGGGTAAGTTCCACCTTCGCTCGGGAGTCATCCGGCCTTCGGCCCTGCATGACAAGGATTACTAGCGAGCAAGGGAGAACCGATGTTCACCACCGGCGACGACGTTCTGCGCTACATCGCGGATAACGACGTGCAGTTCGTCGATGTCAGGTTCTGCGACCTGCCGGGCACGATGCAGCACTTCACCGTCCCGGCGGGCGCGTTCGACGAGAGGGTGTTCACCGACGGGCTGATGTTCGACGGGTCCTCGATCCGCGGGTTCCAGGAGATCCACGAGTCCGACATGCTCCTGCTGCCTGATCCGACGACGGCGGTGCTGGATCCCTTCCGCACGCACCGGACGCTGAACGTGACGTTTTTCGTGCACGACCCGCTGACTGGCGAGCCGTACAGCCGCGACCCGCGGAACATCGCCAAGAAGGCCGAGGAGTACCTGCGCGGGAGCGGCATCGCGGACACGGCGTATTTCGGCCCGGAGGCCGAGTTCTACATCTTCGATTCGGCCCGGTTCGAGACCTCGGCCGCGGCGGCTACTACTTCCTTGACTCCGTTGAGGGCGCCTGGAACACCGGGCGGGACGAGCCGGGCGGCAACCTGGCGTACAAGCCGAGGTTCAAGGGCGGGTACTTCCCGGTGAGCCCGAACGATCATTTCGCCGACCTGCGGGCGGAGATGGCCAAGACGCTGATTGAGTGCGGCGTGATCGTCGAGATGCAGCACCACGAGGTCGGCACCGGCGGCCAGTCGGAGATCAACATCAGGTTCGGCAGCCTGCTGCACATGGCGGACAACCTGATGACGTTCAAATACGTGGTCAAGAACGTCGCCAGGGCGGCCGGCAAGACAGTGACGTTCATGCCGAAGCCGCTGTTCGGCGACAACGGCTCGGGCATGCACTGCCACCAGAGCCTGTGGAAGGCGGGCGAGCCGCTGTTCTACGACGAGGTCGGCTACGCGGGCCTGTCCGACCTGGGCCGGTACTACATCGGCGGCCTGCTGCGGCACGCGCCGTCGCTGCTCGCCTTCACCAACCCCACCGTCAACTCCTATCACCGCCTCGTGCCCGGCTTCGAGGCTCCGGTCAACCTGGTCTACAGCCAGCGCAACCGGTCGGCCTGCGTCCGGATCCCCATCACCGGCCCGAGCCCGAAGGCCAAGCGAATCGAGTTCCGGGTACCCGACCCGTCGAGCAACCCGTACATCGCCTTCGCCGCGATGCTCATGGCCGGCCTCGACGGCATCAAGAACAAGATCGAGCCGCCCGAGCCGGTCGACAAGGACCTGTATGAGCTGCCGCCAGACGAGGCACTCTCCATCCCGCAGGTGCCTGGCTCGCTCGAGAAGGTGCTCGAAAGCCTCGAAGCGGACCACGAGTACCTGCTCGACGGCGGAGTGTTCACCCCGGACCTGATCTCGACCTGGATCGAGTACAAGCAGGCCCACGAGATCGACCCGGTCAGGCTGCGCCCGCACCCGCACGAGTTCGAGCTGTACTTCGACTGCTGAGGCCGGGCTACCGCCAGCCGGACGGCTCGCCGCCAACAGCGGCGTGGCCCGCCCTGCTGCTGCTACGAGGGAATGCGGGTCGCCCTTCTGACAGATGTGCTGTCACCAGCAGATAGCACTGCGAATTATTCACCCTGGTCCGACTCGGACAGTAATTGTTTGACGACAATCCGTATTCTCGGCGAGGTGCTGCCGCAGAATGGCCCCATGACGAGAACCCGGCCCGGCGAGCCAGGTCACGGCGGCACGGTGGCATCCCTGCGGCTGCGCCCGGTCCGCATTGTCGACGGCGTCGCGCAGGGCGGCTGGACGAGTCAGTGGGAGATCATCTGCCCGGCCTGCGGCGACGACGACACTCTTGACTACCGGAGCGTCAGCCCCTATCTCCAGCGAGTCCGCGGGCCCTACCTGACCGAGCAGGAGGGCGTAGCGGCATTGCGATGCCATCGCGGGCTGGCGGCAGAATCGCCCGCCACCGCGCCGGCTGAGACAGGGTCGGCTGAGACAGGGCCGGCCGGCATCGAGCCAGCCTGGGCCGCCCCCACGAGCAGCGCGCCGGGCTAGCGGGATGCGCGCGGGCGAGACTGGCCCGCCGCGAGCGCCCCGGGGCGGTGGCGTGCCGTTGAGTGCGTCGGCACCGCCCCGGTGGCGCTTGCGCCCGGATCAGGAGCTGACGAGCGACCCGAGCGGGGTCTCGGCGTTTTCCAGCGCGGCCACGTCGACCGGCGTGCCGGCGCGGACCAGCGCCGCGAGGTGATCGTTCACGTCCCAGATGTTCACGTTCATTCCGGCCAGCACCTGGCCGTCGGCGCCGAGCCAGAACGCGATGAACTCACGCCCGGGCACGTCGCCACGGAACACGACCCGGTCGTAGCCCTCCGGCTCGACGTAGCCGGCATATTCCATGCCCAGGTCGTACTGGTCGGTGAAGAAATACGGCACCCGGTCGAAGGCGACGTCCTGGCCGAGCATGGCCTTCGCCGCCGCGCGGGGCTGGTGCCTGGCGTTGGACCAGTGCTCGACCCGCACGTGCTTGCCGTAGGCTCGGGTGGAACGCGTTCGCCACGTCCCCGGCCGCGAAGATCGTCCGGGTCCGAGGTCCGGAGCGCGGCGTCGACCTTGATGCCGTTCTCGATCGTCAGGCCCGCGTCGGCGGCGAGGCCCGACGTTCGGCGTGATGCCGACGCCGACGATCACCGCGTCGGCCTCGATGTCACGGCCGTCGCCGAGCCTGACCCCGCTCGGCCTTGCCGCTCGCTCACCGTGATCTCGGCGACGTGCGCCCCGAAAACCAGCTCGGTACCGTTCGCGGTGTGCAGGTCAGCGAAGACCTGAGCGACCTCGCGGCCGAGCACCCGCAGCAACGGCAGTTCGGCCATCTCGATGACCGTCACCTCGACGCCGGCCGTCCGGGCTGCCGAGGCGGTCTCGAGCCCGATCCAGCCGCCGCCGATCACGGCGATCCTGGACGAGCACTCGATCGCTGACTTGATCGCGTCGCTGTCGTCGATCGCGGCGCAGGTAGTGCACGCCTTCGGCGTCCGCGCCCGGCATCGTGAGCTTGCGCGGCGACGAGCCGGTGGTCAGCAGCAGCTTGGAGTAGCGCGACGTGCTCGCCGTCGGCAAGGCGACCTCCTGAGCACCCGGTCGATCCCGGTCACCCGTCTGGCCGAGCCGCAGCTCGACGTTGTTCTCGGCGTACCACTGCTCGGGCAAGGCGTAGAGCTTCTCCTTGCCAGACTTACCCATCAGGTAGTCCTTGGACAGCGGCGGCCGCTCGTAGGGCGGCTCGTGTTCCTCGCCGATCAGCACGACCGAGCCCGGTCGAACCCTTCGTCGCGCAGCGCCTGCGCGGCGTTCGCTCCCGGCCAGGCTCGCGCCTACGATCACGAATGCATCGTCTTTAGCCATGTATCAGCTCCTCAGTCCGTTTTGGGTTGTCAGCGTTTTCGCGCCTATAGCGATTGCGGCGTGCCAGGCCGCCACGCCGGCCAGTGCGAAGAACTCTGCCCGCGACCGCGATCTTCGCGCAGAGTTCCCAGCAATGCGGAGGTGACCGTCGTGGAGCCGACCGGCCGCACGCCCGCGAAGCGTCATGCAGGTGTGCTCGGCCTCGATCACGACGCCCGGCGCCACGGGCGCGAACGCTCTCGTACAGGTAGTCAGCGACCTGCTTGGTCAGCCGCTCCTGCGTCTGCGGCCGGGCGGCGAAGTACTCGACCAGCCGGGCCAGCTTGGACAGCCCGAGAATACGCTCGCCAGGCAGGTAACCGACCTGGGCAACGCCGGAGAACGGCAGCAGATGGTGCTCGCACACCGTACGGAACGGGATTTCGCGGGCGATCACCAGCTCGTCGTAGCCCTCGATGTTGGGGAACGTGGTCAGCCGCAGCGGCTTGGGGTCGAATAGCTCCGCATAGGCCTGGCCATCCTGGCCGGGGTCTGGCTAGCCCCTCGCCGTCGAGCCGACGCCGAGCGCGGACAAGAACGCGGCGGCGGCTCGCTCCGCGGCGGCCAGGTCGACGACCGACGCTTCGGTCGCCACCAAGTTCGGGGGGCAGGGTGAAGTCCGCGTGGTCGATGGTGAGTTCCTGTGTCATGACGCTCCAGTCCTGGGTGGTCACCGTCTCGGCTCTAGCTGGTTTGGCAGCGCTGACAGACGGACGCAGCATCGGCCGGGTTGCGGGTCCAGTGCCGGATGCATTCCGGCCGCACCTAGTCCCGTCGATCAGCCCGTCGATCAGCGCCAGGTTCATGCCGCAGACGATCTCCGGGTACTGGGCGGCCAGTTGATGGAACGGGCAGCTGCCCAGGTTGACCGTGCCGTTCTGGTCCTGCCACGGCTCGAATCCGTGCTGAGCCAGGGCGGCCTCGCTCCGCTAGCCGTTCGTCGACCTCGGCCGGGCTGCCGCGGCCCGGCTGCACCTCCCGAGGTCAGCGCCCAGCTGATGGGCGCTCCGATCGAGTGCAGCCCGCGCGTGCTGGCTACTCATCGGCCGCCACCGCCTGGGCCAGCAGCTTGGCAGCCAGCTCGTACTCCCGCTGCGGGACGCTCACGGTGAATTCGCGCCCCGACCGCGCGTAGATCTTCGGCCGGGCGCCCGGCGCCCGGGCCGCGCCGCCAGGCGGCCGCGGTAGGACGCGCTGAGCAGCCCGAGCTCGACGAGCTTGTCCAGGTGATAGGCCGCCAGCGGACGGCCGATCCCGACCGCGGTGGCCGCTTCGTCCCGGCTGACCGGCTGGCCGCGCCGGCTACGTAGTCGTACAGGCTCACGGCGGACCGGATCTTCGAGGCGCCCACGGCCGCGATGCCGGACTCGTAGTCCTGCTCTTCGCTTCGTGCCGCATCCGTGAACTCTATCACTAGCTTTGATTAGTGATAGAGTCATGTCCCGGCCCGGCCAACCTCACCCCGCAAAGCAGCTCAACTACCCCGGCAACGGGGCGAGCGGTGGCAAGACGGTAGCCTTCGCCCGCCCACAGGCTCATCCGCCGGAATCGCCGGCCGCCCCGGCGGCCGCCCGCAGCGGCTTGGTGGCGTTGTTGATCTCCGGATAGGCGGCCGGTGCATCGGGTGCGCGCGCATGAACTCGTTGACCAGCCCGCGGGCTGGCCGGCCGCTGAACGCCCTGGTCACCTCGGTGCGCTCGAAGCGCGGATCGGCCAGCGCGGCCTTGTGCAACCGATGCGCACCGCTCTGCGGGACTGCGCAGGAACGCCGTGCCGCAGCTGCACCGCGGCCGCTCCCGGCCGCCAGTGCGGCCGCGACCGTCGTCGGCGGTCATGATCCCGCCGGCCGCGATCAGCGGCAGCTCGGTAACCTCCCGCACCGCGTCCAGCAACTCGATCGTCCGGCGCCCGCCCGGGCGGGCCCAGGCCGCCCTTGTGCGAACGTGCCGCGATGCGCGCCCGCCTCCGCGCCCTGAACGATCAGGCCATCGGGCTCGACGTTCGCCGCCGCCGCCGCCTCGACTCCAGCTGGGTGACGGTTATCCAGACGCGGCTGCCAGCCTGGTGAGCGTCTCCACGATGTCCGGCGGGCGGGCAGCCGAACGTGAAGCTCACGACCGGCACCGGCCTGCTCACCAGGTCGGCGAGCTTCGCCGCCCAGTCGTCGTCATCCCAGGCAGGATCACCGACGGTGGCATCGAGCCTGGCCGCGTCGCCGCTGAGCGTGCCGAGATACGCGGCAAGCGCCCGGCCATCGGCAGCGGGCGCGCCAGGGACGAACACATTGACCCCGAACGGCGCCAGGGTCCCGGCCTTGACCTGGCTCAATCTCCGCGCGCATCGCTTTCGCCGACTTGTAGCCAGCCGCGAGAAACCCCAGCACGCCAGCCCGGCGCCGCCAGCACCAGCCGCGGCGTCGAAACCCCGCCCGCCATCGGCGCGACGACCACAGGTCGCGCGGCACTCAAGTTCGCGACGGTCCAGTTCGCTGCCATGCAACCAAGAAACCGACCAGCCCCGCCCCCTCTTCCCCGCTGGTAGAGAGGTGCGGCGGGCTGTGGGCTCGCAGATAGTCAGCACGCGGGTTCTGGCGGGCAGCCCGGGCCGACCAGCGATATGGGGCACCGTTTCCGTTCGAAGGCGTACTTGACCGGGTCGAAATCCAGGTAGCGCCTACCGGCGCCGCAGCCGTTGATGAGATCGCCGCGGCGGATGCCAGGCAGGCCAGGCCCAGGCAGTAAATCCGCCCGATCTCCCGGCCGAAAAAACTTGTCGGTAGATGCAGCGATTCTTAGCGCGATTGCGTCTGAATCATTGACAAGGCGGGACCGGCCCAACCGGGCCGGTTTCGCGTGCGCGCGGCTGCGCGGAGGCCAGCCGGTGTCACAAGGAGATCATGTGCTTCATCACCTGCCCACAGTCCGGTCGCTCCGCGGCCGGCCTGCTCTTGCACTAGCGGCGGCAGCCGTCCTGCCGGCCGCCGTGTTCCTGACTCCCCCGGCGTCAGCGCAAGTACCAGCGCTGACGCCGGGACCCGCTGGTCACCTCATCACCGGCACGAGCCAGGTGCTGATGATCAATGGCGACCGGCTGGCCATCCGGCACTTGCCGACTGGCGACGTCAGCTCGATGATGCCGGCACCGGACGGCGGCGCCATCTTGACGCTGCACGGCGCTGGGGCCACTTACGACATCCCGGTGGATGCGCTGCCCTACCTGGGCCGCGGCCTCGACCCGAGCCTGTTCAACCGGGCGCTGCTCCAGCGGTTCGCGACGGGCGCCAAGCTCCCGGTCAAGATCAGCTTCAGCGGGCGCCGGCCCTCGCTGCCAGGCGTCTCCGTCCGGCACTGGGGCGGCACGACCGCTACCGGCTTCCTGACCGCCAGTTCGGCGAAGGTCTTCGGCGCCGCCCTGTTCCGGCAGTTCGCCGCTCAGCACGCGACCGGCCAGTTCAGCGCGGGCGGCATTTTCGCTGGCGGGGTCACCGTCGCGCTCGCCGGGGCGCCTGCCAGTTTCCCGGTGCGGCCGCAGTTCCCGATGCACACCCTCACGGTGGCAGGGACCAACCTGCGCGGCAAGGCCGACAGCGGCGACGTCGTGCTCGTGTTCAACGCCGACAACCCGGCGAGGTTCAGCGACCCGTTCGAGGCCGAGAACGTCTTCTTCCACGGCACCTCGAAGTTCAGCGTCCCCGCCGGTCACTACTGGGCGATCACTGACTTCGTCTCGCCGATCAAACACGGCAACATCTCGCAGCGGCTGGTCGTGGCACCGCAGTTCACCGTCTCGAAGAACGCCAAGCTGCGCCTGTCCGCCAAGTCCGCCACCAGCGAGATCACGTTCAAGACACCCCGGCCAACGGAGGCCTCGACGTCCGTTGAGACGTTCACCGTGGCCAGGACCGGCAAGACTGGCGGCGCGTTCAGCATCAACGCGCTCTCGTTCGGCGCGCCGATGTGGGTGAGCCCGACCAGGACCAAGCCGACTGTCGGCACGATCCAGTCGTTCACGTTCGGCCAGCTGCTGTCACCGCAGAAGGCCAAGGGCACGCCTTACGCGTTCAACCTTGACTACGCGGGCCCGCTCGGGCTGATCCCGAAGCAGCACTTCACCGCCACGCTCGCCAGCGTGGCCACCGTGCACGAGCGGTACTTCCTTGATGCGAAGTCAGACGCGTTCTGGTCGACAAGCGGCGGGTTCGCCGCTCAGCTTGAAAGCGAGCTCCTCTTCTCCTTCGATGAGATCGCCATGCCGGGCCTGCAGACCCAGTACATGTCTGGCGGTCCGGCCGTGTTGTGGATGACCAGCACCTTCGCCTTCAACGGCCAGGGCGAGCAGGATTCGCTGCACACGCTGGTGGCCGGCCTGCAGACCACCGACAACTGGAACGAGTACCCGCTGCACCCGCAGCCCAACACCCAGCTGCTGACCGGGAAGAACGCCAGGATCTTCGCCGCCCTGCCGTCCGCGTGGCGCTCGGGCGATGAGCTGTTCCTCCTCGTGACTCCGTTCGGCGACAACCAGCTCGGCCATTTCGGCGCCGCTGATTTCAGCGCCAAGTCGAGCCTGACCGAGAATGGCAAGAGGCTGCGCCTGGAGGGCTTCCCCGGCTTCCAGAACGTCAAGCTGAGCCCGACGCCGGGCAACGTTGCCTACTCGGTCACTGCCACCTTGCCCGACCCGCTGGACAACCTGTCCGCGCGGACGACCACGACCTGGAGCTTCCGCTCCTCCCGTAATGCGTCGGCGACGATACCGCGCAGCTGGATCTGCGCGAACGCGAAGTTCTTCCTGACCCAGAAGTGCTCCATCCCGTCCATGCTGAGCTTGAACTACTCGGTGGCCAATGATCTGGGGCTGAACGGCGTGGCACCAGCCGGTGCGCAGACGATCAACCTGGCCGTCGGCCACTTCCAGCCGTCCGCGAAGCCGGCCGCCATCACCAAGGTGACCGCGCAGGTGTCCTATGACGGCGGCAAGTTCTGGCAGCCGGCCAAGGTGCTGCACCTAGCTACTAACGACTACCAGCTGATCTTCACCCCGCCGGCCGGTGTCGACGTAACGACGCGCGTCACTGCCACCGACGCCACCGGCGCATCGGTGACCGAGACCATCATCAACGCCTACAGCGTCGGCCAGCAGGGCTGAGCGGATCAAGGAGCAACGATCATGAGCATCTCCAGAGTTCGCCGAACAGCGCTGGCGGGCGTGGTTGTGGCGCTCGCCGGCGCGGGGCTGGCCGTCCCGGTGATGTCGGCCGGCGCCGCGACGCCTGCTAGGCCCGCCCCAGTGAAGTCAGGCACGGCCGGCCTGCGCGCTGCCTGCCCGAAGGCCCGGGCTGGCTTCGAGCGGTGCTTTGCCCTGTACCGGCCGCAGACGGCCGTCAACCAGGCCATCGCCGCCGGCGCCACCGGCAAGCGATCCAAGCCGCACGGCCTGACCGCGAAGAACATCGAGGCGGCTTACCAGTTGCCGATCAATAGGAGGTCGCACCAGACGGTCGCGGTCTCGATCGCCTTCCACACGCCGCACCTGCCCCAGTACCTGGCGATGTACCGGCACGAGTTCGGGCTGCCGCCGTGCACGGTCAAGAGCGGCTGCTTCCGCGAGGTCAACGAGAAGGGCAAGGCGCTGCCGCTTGAGCCGAATGGCTCGTTTACCGGCTGGGACCTGGAGGCCGTGCTCGACGTGTCGATGATCTCGACGTCGTGCCCGCACTGCAAGATCCTCGTGGTCGAGGCCAGGCAGCCGAGCGACAGCGACCTGGCCCGCACCGACGACGTCGCCGCCCGCCTAGGGGCAAACGTCATCAGCAACAGCTATGGCGGCCGTGAGAACGGCTTCTCCATGGCGTTCGCCAAGTCCTACGACCACCCTGGCCACACGACCGTCGTGTCATCCGGTGACTTCGGCTACACGGCGGCCAACTTCCCGGCCAACCTGTCAACCGTCACGGCGGCAGGCGGCACGATCCTCGCCCGGGCGCACAACAAGCGCGGCTGGTGGGAGCGTGCCTGGCTGGACTTCAACAACGGCGCGGGCAGCAGCGGCTGCTCGGCTTACGTGAGCAAGCCGTCCTGGCAGCATGACAAGCACTGCCAGGGCCGCACCGTGGCCGATGTCTCGGCCGTCGCCGACGATGTCCCGATCTTCGACAAGATCTACGGCGGCTGGGTGACCGTGGCCGGCACGAGCGTCGCGGCGCCGCTGATCTCCGGGATCTACGGCCTGGCCGGCAACGCCTCGCACATTGCGCTCGGCTATGCCTACAGCCACCGGCAGTTCCTCTTCGACGTCACCCGCGGCAGCAACGCGCTGTTCGAGTCGTCAAAGAACGCCTGCGGCAACGACTACCTGTGCGTCGCCAGGAAAGGATATGACGCGCCGACCGGGCTCGGCACGCCCGACGGGATCAAGGCCTTCTGAGCTAGCGGAAAGCTGAGCTAGCGGAAAGCTGGATAGAGCGGCAAGGCGGGCGCCTGCCACGATTCGGTCCTGGTGAGCAACTGGCTCATCAGGGACGCGATCGCTGGTAGTTCGCCCGCCTTGTCCAGTTCTGCGGAGAGCTCGCGCCACCGGTAACGGAGCAACTGCCTCGCCGTCGGAGCGTGGCTGGCCTGCGGGTTCATGGAGGCGTCCGCGAGCATGGACCGGTCGAGCAGGTACGTAATCGGGTGCATGGTCCAGGCCGCCATCGCCCGGCGCAGCCCCGGCAGCCAGACGTCATCGCTGGCCAGCGCCGGGAACGCGACGGCGACCAGGTCCCGGTAGGTCGCCTGGGCTTGCCGCGCCAGCTCGGCTGGCAGCCGGAAAACACACCAGCAGGTGCTGAATGGCATGGTCAGGTACGCCGCGTCCAGGAACGCGGAGTGATACTCGGCATATTCAAAGTCGATGAACCGGACCCCGCCGCCCGTGATCAGGTTGTTGTCCGGGCACAGGTCACCAGGCGAGAAAACAGCGAATTCCTCCTCCGACAGCAGGGAGGCGACCATAGCCAGGTCGTCCGCGAGGCCGGCTGGCTGGTCGACTGAAAGCCGGTCGAGCAGGGCGGGTATCTCCAGGATCCGGCGCGCGAGCCAGTGCCCGGCGCCTGCGTCGCCGCCCGGGCTGGCGCTCGCCGGGCCGTCGCTAGCAGGGCTGGGCTCGATCGCGTGCCTGGCCCGCACCCGGGCGAACTCGCCGGCCTGCGCGACCGTGCTGACAGCGAGCGTGGCGCAAGCGCGCGTCCAGGCGAGCAGCGCCTGCCCGGCCACCGCTGGCGATGAGCCGAGCAGCAGTCCGGCCAGGCTCGGGGCATCGCCAAGGTCACGCATCACGATCAGGCGGCTGGCGGGATCGGCGGCAAGCAACTGGGGGCCGACGCCGGCGCCGGTGGTGAACTCCAGGCCAGCGGCCTCGGCACGGTAACCATCCACGCCCTCGGTGGTACTAGCGAACGACTTCACGATCACCGTGCCGCCGGCAGCGGACCGGCAGCGCAGCACCGCCGAACGCCCGCTGTTGGCCAGCCTGACCGGGTCCGACAGCATCACTCCAAGCGCCACGGACGCGGCAGCGGTAACATCATCTGTCACGCTGAGCAACCCAACCAGTCCCGCGCGCCCTTCGCAACGAAGTTGATCCCCGATTCTGCTGTCAACCGCAACTGAATTCGCCCATCAAGCCCTACGCAACCGGTCGGCAAAAGGTCATAATAGGGTGACTCGCCAAGTCGGATCTACGACCGGGCGCTGACCCTGAGGTCATGCAGACGCCTCGGCGAAGTCGCGTGACACTGTCGGCAGGACCGGGATCGCAGCGTGCAATTGCGGTAAGCCGGCGGCGGCGCGATATTACAACCTGGCCAATTCGGGAGGCGTGCTCAGTGAAAGTGTCGGGCGCCGGCAGATGACGTGCACAGCATGCCACGCGGCGATTGGCAACGACAGCCGGTTCTGCCCGATGTGCGGATCACCGACGGCTGCGCCCGCCACCCCGCGGGAGGCCAGGAAGAACGTCGCGATCTTGTTCATGGACCTGGTTGGGTCGACGGCGCTGGCCGAAATGCTCGATCCGGAGCCGCTCCGGCAGGTCATGGACAGCTATTTCGCCGCCGCATCGGCGAGCATCACCGCGCACGGCGGAGAGGTCGAGAAATATATCGGCGACGCCGTGATGGCAGTCTTCGGCGCGGCGGTCAGTCATGAGGATGACGCGCTCCGGGCGGTTCTCGCCGCCAGGGAAGCGGTCGAGAAAGTCAGCGAGCTGAGCGCCGGACTGGAGACGAGCCACAAGATCACGCTTGAGGTCAGGTGCGGGGTCTGCTCGGGCGAGGTCATAGCGATCACGACAGCCGGGGATTTCCGCGTGATCGGCGATCCGGTCAATACCGCGGCCAGGCTGCAGACGGCCGCGCAGCCGGGCGAGATCCTGGTGGACGCGGCGAGCGCCAGCATGATCAGGACGGCAGTCGGGCTTGACCCCGTAGAGCCCCTGACGCTCAAGGGCAAGTCTCAGCCGGTTCCCGCCTGGCGCGTTACCTCGAGCGAACTGCCCGGTGACCCGACCGCGGCTCCGGCGCCTACCCCATTGATCGGGCGGGAAGACGAGCTAGACGACCTGCGCTCCGCCTTCCGCCGGGTGACCAAGCGCAACCAGCTCTGCCTGGTCACGGTGCTCGGCGCGCCTGGCATCGGCAAGTCCCGGCTGGTGCGCGACTTTGTCTCGACGCTCACGCCGGCTGACGTCACCGTGCTTACCGGCAAGTGCTCTGCCTACGGCAGGGGCATTACCTACAAGCCGCTCACCGAGATGCTGGGCACGATCGGGCGAGGCTGGGATGACCAGTTCGCCCTCATGCAGTCAGGAAGCAGCGAGTCGCGCCGCGCCGCTGACTGCCTCGCCGGGATCGCGGGAGACCGCGCCGTGCCCACCGGTACCGAGGAAATTTCCTGGGCGGTGCGGTACTTGCTGTCGGAGCTGGGCAAGTCCAAGCCCGTCATCATGGTCTGGGAGGACCTGCACTGGGCCGAGTCCACGCTGCTCGACATGATCGACCACGTAGTGAGCTGGCTCACAGACGTGCCCGTGCTGCTTATGTGCGTCTCCAGGACGGAGTTGCTCGACGCCAGGCCGTCATGGGGCGGCGGGAAGCCGTGCGCGATGACCGTCGAGGTCAGCCCGCTGACCCAGGAGGAGAGCGCAGAGCTCTGCGCCGGGATCGCGATGCGCGAGGACGTGTACGCGCACAGTGCCGGCATGCTCTGCGAGCGGGTCGCCGAGCAGTGCGAGGGCAACCCGCTGTTCGCCGAGTTGCTGCTCGACGTCTTCGCTGACACCGCGCCCGCGTCCAAGCTCCCGCCGACGATCTCCGCGCTGCTGACGGCCAGGCTCGACCAGCTGCCGCAAGACGAGAGGCAACTGCTCGAGGTCGCATCGGCGATAGGCAGGGATTTCTCCTGGACCGTGCTCAGGGCTATGCTTGCCGCCGAGAACGTGGGTGACAGCCAGGCTCAGGAGATCTTGTCCCGGCTGATCAAGCGCAGGATCGTCACCCGGACCGACACCGACAGTTTCAGGTTCGGGCAGACCCTGATGCGTGACACCGCGTACGCGCTGTCACCGAAATCCAGGCGCGAGCGCTGGCACTTGCTGCTCGCCGACCACTTCGCCCAGGTCCGTCCCGAACCGGAAAATCCGGGGCAGGACGAGCGGATGGCGCTGGCGTATCACGTCGAGACCGCGAGCACGCTCGGACGCGAGCTGCGGCCAGGCGACTCCGCCTTCCCCGCGCACGCGCCCCAGGCCGCGCGGATCTTGATCAGTGAGGGCACCAAGGCCCTGCACCGCAAGGACCTGCCCGGCGCGGCGGCGTTGCTCGAACGCGGTCGCGGCCTGCTCCCGGCCGACAGCGAGCGCCAGATCTCGCTCATGCTGTACATCTCTGACTGCTGGCTCACCCTGTCCGATGCCGATCGGGCCCTGGCCGCCGTCGGTATCTGCCAGGCTCACGCTGATCCGATCGGCGACCTGGTCTGCCGCATCCAGCACTGCATGCTCGAGTTCAGGCTTGAGCGGGCCGGACGTGAGCAGATCCTGGCCCGCGCCGACCAGCTTGCCGCCGAACTGCGGTATGCCGATGACGGGCGGCAAGTCGTCGATCACGCCTGGTGCAGGTTGCACCAGCTCAAGGCCCACATCCATCACGCCGCCGAACGGACCGCGATGGCCGAGGCCGAGCTGCGGCTTGCCCTCGACCGGGCCCGGGCCGTGCAGGACAGCTACGAGACCGACCGTCTGCTCGGCGCGATCTGCGAGCTGGCGCAGTGGGCGCCGACGACAGTCAGCGCGGGCCTGAAGGTCTGCGCTGAGATGTCGGAGCGATTCGCGGCCAACCGCGCTGTCCTGGTGCCCGTCCTGCTCACGAAGGCGCGGCTGGCCGCGCTTGGCGGTGACCTCAACGGAGCCAGGGCGGCGCTCGCCGCGGCAAGGACCCACACCAGCGAGCTGCACCTGGATGTGGCCGACGCCGTGATCATGGGCGTCACCGGGCTTGTCGACGCGCTGGCCGGCGATCACCGGCATGCTGAGAGCAGCTATCGCCGCTGCCAGCAGTTGTTTCTTGACATGGGCCTGGCGGGCGAGTCCACCGCGTACGAGGCGTACGCCGCGCGCGAGCTATTCGAGCAAGGCAAGGTCGCCGACGCCGAGCGTGCCCTCACGACCCTCACCGAGGCAGCGCCGAACATGGACTTGCGCACCGAGGTGATCGTCAACGCGCTTAACGCCAGGATCGACGCGGTCACCGGGCGCGCCGCGCAGGCTCTTGAGCTGGCCGAGAGCACGGCGGCCCGCGCCGAGCAGACCGATGACCTGTGCCTGCAAGGCGACTGCTACGCCGACCTGGCGATCGTCGCCGCTCAGGCCGGCCAGCAGACCGAAGCGGCGCAGGCGGCCTCGAAGGCCCTTGACCGCTACCAGGCCAAGGGCGCCACGCGGCTCATCATGCGCGCGCAGCGGTTGCTTGGAGCGGTAGGCGATCACCAGGACCGGGGCGCGCATTGACGGCTGAGCCTGGCCAAGATAGTGACTGACCAGCCACCGTGGCGCCGCCCGCCGCGGCACCACTTCCCCGGCATCCCGGCGTGGGGCGCGTCGACGGCTAGCCTGCGCCAGGAAGAGTTCGAGATCAGCCTGATGCAGGGGGTCACGCCGGAGTGGGCGTGGGGCGGTTCGGATGGCTCAGGGGTACGGGTCGCCGTGCTCGACAGCGGAGTCGACGGCGCGCACCCGATGATCAGCCGGCTGCGGCGCTCGGTCGGCATCGTGGCTGCTGAGGATGGCGAGTTTATCGTCGAGGACTGCGAGCCGAGCGACGCGGCCGGTCACGGCACGGCGTGCGCAGGGCTGATCAGCGCGCTCGCGCCGGGCGCGGACCTGACCTCGGTCCGGGTGCTGACCAACGGCAAGCACGGCACCGGCGCTGGCTTGATCGCCGGGCTTACCTGGGCCGTTGATGAGGGCTATGACGTCATCAACATGAGCCTGTCCACGGGAAAGCCGCAGTTTGTCGCCGCGCTGCACGACCTGGCTGACCGCGCGTATTTTCGCCGTTGCGTCCTTGTCGCATCGGCGCACAATATGCCTGTGCGCAGTTTTCCCTGGCCGTTCGCCTCGGTAATCTCGGTCGCCAGCCATGATGAGGAGGACCCTGAGGTTTACTACTACAACCCGTCGCCTCCGGTCGACTTCTACGCTCGCGGTCTCCGCGTGGAGGTAGCCTGGCCGGGTGGCGCCAAGATCCGCAGCACCGGAAATAGTTTCGCCACGCCGCACATCAGCGGCATCTGTGCACGTATTCTCGGCAAGCACCCAATGCTCACGCCTTTTCAGCTCAAATCTGTGCTGTACCTAGCTGCCAGCAATGTTTCCCAGGACACTGGAGGCGAAAATGCCACCCAGTAACGCGTCATCCGGCGGGGCGAATGGCCGCGCTGATATCACCGAGCGTAACCTGCTGCAATCCATTGTCGAGGTAGCGCGCAGCGTATTCGGCGCCGCCGCCGCGTCCGTGTTCCTGCTTGACCAGCAGACCGACGAACTGGTTTTCGAGGCGGTCGCGGGCGAAGGCGAGGAAGACCTGGTCGGCACCCGCTTCCCGAGCGGCACCGGCCTGGCCGGCTGGGTCGTGATGTCGGGGCAGTCACTGCTCGTCGATGACGTGAACCAGAGCCCGCAGTTCGCCCGCGACGCCGCGGAATCCACCGGGTACGTGCCCACCAGCATCATGGCGGCGCCGCTGATCAGGAACGGCGACTGCATCGGCGTGCTCGAAGTTCTCGACCGGGGCACCAGGCAGCGCGGTGACCTGTCCGACGTCGACCTGATCGGCATGCTGGCCACCGAGGTGGCGCTCGCTCTTGACCTGCTCGTCAGGCTGCGCTGGCGAGCCGGCCGAGCAGGGTGCGCCCGGGCTGGCGGCCGACGGCGACGCCGCCGTCCTGCAGCGAATCGCAGATCGGCTCCCCTCCGCCACCGGGCCAGTGGCTTCCACGGTCAGCAGGCTGCTGGCGACGGCCGACGACCTGCTCGCTGACTCCACGGGCGCACGGAACTGACCACTCCGTTTGCCCGGCAGCTGACCGGCGGATATGTGCTCGACCTGCGCGTGGGCGCGGTTGCGGGCGAGCACGGTGCTGGCCGGGACCACGGGGCTGGCCGGGACCACGGGGCTGGCCGGGACCACGGTGCGGGCCGGGAAGGCAGCGCGGCGCGGGCGGTGCCTTCGGTGCTGATGATCGGCCGGGCCGCCGATGCGGAACGCGATGCGGTGGCCAGGCGGCTCAGCTCGGTCAGCGTCCCGGTCGCGCGCCTCGATGCCGAGTCCGCCGCGGCGCGCGGACTGGCGATTGACCTTGAGCACCGGGCGGTCCGGCTCGGCGGGCAGTGGATCACGCCGACCGTTTCCTGGGTCAGGCATTTCTCCGTCCGCGCGATGCCGCGCAAGCGCGGCGCCGTGCACCAGGCATTCGCCGCGGACTCCTGGCGCGCGGTCGTCGATCAGGTCAGCGTCGTGTCGGCGAAGGCGATCACGCCGGCTGGCGGTGGCCTGCTTGACCACCTGGCTCTTGCCCGCGCCTGCGGCATCGCGATCCCGCGCACCATCGTCGCCACCGATCCCGCAGCGGCCAGGGAGTTGCTCGGCAGCCCCCGGGTCATCATCAAGGCGCTCCACCAGCACTTCGTCGAGGCCCGCCAGGGCCTGCTGAGCGGCGTGTTCCCCGCGGTCGGCAGCCGGGCCGAGCTTAGCCATGCCAGCTTGCCGCCCGTGGTGGTCCAGGAATACGTCGAGCACGACGCCGAGATCAGGGTCTACTACGTGGCTGGCGAGATCGCCGCCGCCGTCGAGGTCACCAAGTCGGACCCGGCGCAGCCATGGCTCGATCCTGACCACGTGCTCGCGACGCAGGTCGAGCCGCACCCGGTGCTGGCTGACGCGGCCCGGTCGCTGGCCGCCGCCATGGAAACGGAGTACGCCGCGTTCGACTTCCTGATCGCGGCCGGAACGCCGGTCTTCCTTGAGGCGAACCTCGACGGCGACTGGTGCTGGCTTGAGGCCAAGCTGGGAGCCGAGCCAGTGACGATAGCCGTAGCCCGCATGGTGGCGGAGTTCCACCGCCAGGCCGCCGCGCGGGTACCAGCTCACGGCCTGGACCTCATCGCGTTCCTGTCCGGCGGCTCAACTGCGCATACGGGCGTTGACAAGGGCGAACCCTCGTTATAGGACGTTTAAGTCAGACCTTCACGGTCCGGGGGGCTCGTTTTCTAGGGAGTACTCATGGCCTTTGACTCACTTTCCGCCCTCCGCGCTGCCGGCAATCATGTCGACCTGCTGACCAAGGAGCAGCAGGACGTATTCGCATCACTGACCGAAGCAGAGGTAGAGCTTCTCAACTCGATCAAGGAGCGCCTCGATGCTCTCGAGGAAGACGATGTCATGGCGCATGACTACAAGATCCTCTGACTAGCCGCGAGAGCAGGCGATCGCGCGATCCCCCCGTTAGTTCTGTTCTCCGGCCACGACCAGGCCGGATTCATAGGCGAGGATCACGGCCTGGACGCGGTCGCGCAGGCCGAGCTTGAGCAGGATCGAGCTGACGTGCGACTTGACCGTCTGCTCGGCCAGGTAGAGCTTCCTCGCTATCTCCGCATTGGCCAGGCCAGCCGCGACCGCCAGCAGCACTTCACGTTCCCGCGTGGTCAGGCGGCCGAGCTCGCCGGGCGGCACGAGCTTGGGCCGCCGGGCGAACTCCGCGATCAGCCGCCTGGTCACAGAGGGCGCGAGCAAGGCTTCGCCTGCCGCGACTACCCGGACGGCGGCGAGGATCTGCTCAGGCGTCGCATCCTTGAGCAGGAAGCCGCTCGCGCCAGCGCGCAGCGCGTCATAGACATAGTCGTCCAGGTCAAAGGTCGTCAGCACGAGCACGCCCGGCTGCGACTCGCCGGACTTGAGCAGCCTCGTGGCCTCGATCCCGTCGAGCACCGGCATCCGGATGTCCATCAGCACGACGTCGGGGTGCAGTTCCCCTGCCAGCGTCACCGCCTGGCGGCCGTTCTCAGCCGTGCCGACCACCCGCATATCTGGCTGGGCATCGAGCATCGCCCTAAAGCCGATCCTGACCACGGCCTGATCATCGGCCACCAGCAGCCTGAGTTCCTGGCCGGTCATAGCCCGGCCTCCGCCGGCAGCACCGCGCGAACCACGAAGCCGCCCCGGTCATCAGGTCCCGCGCTGAACTCGCCCCGCAACATCGCCACCCGCTCCCGCAACCCGGTCAGGCCGTAGCCGCCCTGCGTCCGCCCCTTGACGCCCGGCAGGACTGGCGCCGCGTTCCCGATCACGGCGCTGACCGCGGCCGCGCCGATCCCGACCTCGACCATCACCTTGCTCCCCGGCGCGTGCCGGCCCGCGTTGGTCAGCGCTTCCTGTACGATGCGGTAACAGCACAACTCGACCGATGCGGGCAGCGGCCCGCGATCCCCGGCAATCGTCAAGCTCACGTCCATTCCGGCGGCCTTCATCCTCGCGATCAGGCCGCTCAGGTCGGCGATGCGCGGCTGCGGTGCCGCGTCTGCGTCGCCATCCGGCGCCCTGAGTACGCCGAGCACGACCCGCAGTTCGGTCAGCGCGGTCCTTGCCTCATCGGCGATCTCGGCGAAAGCCGCATGGCCAGGCTCCGGCAAGTCCGGCACCGAGTACGGTGCCGTAGCCGCGCGCACGGCGATCATAGATACATGATGGGCGACTACATCGTGCAATTCGCGGGCGATGCTGGCGCGTTCCCTGGCGATCACGTCCCGCTCGCTGAGAGTTTTCAGTTGCTCGGCCGTCTTCGCCGACTGGCGCCTGGCCCGCACCATCTCCCCGGCTCCCCAGGCCGCGAGCACCGCCAGCGCCTCTGCCGCTGTCGCGTCCCACGGCGTCGCGCTGCCATTCAGGCCGGTCACGCCGAGAAGCACCGCGACCTCGGTGAGCGCCACGGCCCGCGCCGCCCGGCGCCAGGGCAGCACGACCGGGCACGCCGCGATGGCGATCAGCCAGCCGGCGACGCCGGCGACGGACCAGGACAGCCTGCCGAATAGCACGAACACGGCATTCGCCGTCAGCACCGCGGCAACCGCAACCGTCGGATATCGCCTGACCACCGCGATCGGCGCGGTGCCGAGCAAGCCGAGCAGCAGAGCGAGGCCAGGCGGCAGCGGCCCGGAGTTCTTATTCGATTCGAGCAGCGCGGCGACCGTGAGGATGACGGCGATCGCGACCGGCCCTGGCAGCCGCCGGGAGTCGGCGGCGAGAAACCCTACTACGCGCTCCATCAGCGAGCCAGGCCAGGCCGCGCCTCTCCGCTCCGGCTTGGCGCTTGCATCGGTCACCTGACCAGCATGCACGCTCACCGGGGATGCGTGCGTGCCCCAGCCGGGCGATGTGCCCCCATACCGCGGTACGGCTAGCCGTAGAAGACGCGCTCCATCACTGCCCGGGCCCGCCTCGCCGCCTTGCGCCAGTCCTCGACTAGCTGCCTGGACTCCCCCGGCGGATATCCCAGTAGGCGGGCGGTGCCCGCGAGGTCCGGCTGCGCGGTCGGCAGCACGTCGCCGGCCCGGCCGGTGACGATCATGACCGCGTTCCTGATCCGGGTGGCGAGCACCCAGGACGCCCGCAGCGCTGCCTCATCGCCAGGTGCGAGCAGCCCGGCCTCCGTTGCCGCGTCGAGCGCGGCGAGCGTCTGGGTGGTCCGCAGCGCGGGCACGGCGGCCCCGTGGCGCAACTGGAGGAGCTGAGCCGCCCATTCGGTGTCGCTGAGTCCGCCCGGACCTAGCTTCACCTCCACGGCGGGATCTACGCCCCGTGGCATCCGTTCAGCTTCTATCCTGGCTTTAATTCTTTTTATTTCCCGAACGGGATGTTCCGCGAGCCCGCCAGCTGGATAGCGGATCTCATCGGCCATGGCAATGAAGTCCTGGCTCAGGTCCGGGTCGCCGGCAACCGGATCGGCCCGGAGCAGCGCCTGCGCCTCCCACGGAGCCGCCCAGCGGGCGTAGTAGCTCCGGTAGGCCGCCAGGGTGCGGACCAGCGGGCCCTGGCGGCCTTCCGGACGCAGATCGGCGTCGATGAGCAGGGCCGGATCTGGGCCCGGGCGGCTGAGCAGGCGGCGCAGGCCGTCGGCCACCGCGTGCGCCGCCCTGGCCGCCGCCTCCTCGCCGGTGCCCGGCCGCGGGCGGTGCACGAACAGCACGTCGGCGTCGCTGCCATAGCCAAGCTCGCGTCCGCCGAACCTCCCCATCGCCACGATGCAGATGCGGGTGGGCAGGTCGCCGAAGGACCTTTCCGCGTCCCGGATGGCTACCTCGAGCGCGCCGGAGATCGTCGCGGTCGCGATCGTGGTGAGCGCCATCGCGACCTGCTGATGGGAGGCGAGGCCGAGCACATCGGCGGCGGAGGTGCGGAACAGCTCGGCGCGGCGCATGGCGAGCAGCCCGGCGACGGCATCGGACGGCTCGGCCTGGCCGTACCGGCGGAGCACGGCGTCGGCCTCGGCGGCCAGGCTGGCCGGCTGGCGGGCGGCGAGCACGTCCTCGCCCGCGAGCATCGCCACCGCCGCCGGGGCCCGCATCAGCAGCTCAGCCGGATACCGGCCGGAGGCGAGCAGCCTGGCCATGCGCCACGCCACGTTGGTGTCGTCGCGCAACAGCCGCAGATACCACGGTGAGCTGCCGAGCGCCTCGCTCACCTGGCGGAACGTGAGCAGTCCGGCGTCGGGCCTTGGTGCGTCGGCGAACCAGCCGAGCATCGCGGGCAGCAGCGTCCGCTGGATCGCTGCCTTCCTCGTCATCCCTGTGGTCAGCGCTTCAATGTGGCGAAGCGCGCCGGCCGGGTCGGCGTAGCCGAGTGCCTCAAGCCGCTCGGCGGCCGCCGCCGACGTCAGCCTCATCACGTCGTCAGGCAACCGCGCGACCGCGTCAAGCAGCGGACGGTAGAACAGCTTCTCGTGCAGCTGCCTGGCCACCGTGGCGTGCCGCCGCCAGGCAATGATCAGCGCGTCCGCCGGATCACCGGCCGGCGGGAGGTAGCGCAGCGACCGCAGCGCCCGGCCGGCCTGGCGGAGCAGGGCGTGGTCGGTCGGCAGCGTGTGAGTGCGGCGCAGCTGGCGCAGTTGCAGGAGGTGCTCGACCGCCCGCAGGAAGCGGTACGCGTCGGCTAGCGCGGCCGCGCCTGCCGGCCGACGTAACCGCCGGCCGCGAGCGCGGCCAGCGCCGGCAGCGTTCCAGGCCCGCGCAGCGTTTCGTCGGCCCGGCCGTGCACGAGCTGCAGCAACTGCACGGCGAACTCGATGTCGCGGAGCCCGCCCGGGCCGAGCTTGATCTCCCGGTCCGCGTCCTTGGCCGGGATGTTGTCGATGACGCGGCGGCGCATGGCCGCCGCGCCGGCCACGAAGTCCTCGCGCCGGGCCGCCTGCCAGACGAAAGGCGTCACCGCGTCGAGGTAGTCCTGGCCGAGGGCGGCGTCCCCGGCGACCGGCCTGGCCTTGAGCAGCGCCTGGAATTCCCAGGTCCTGGCCCAGCGCTCGTAGTAGGCACGGTGGCTGGTGACCGTCCTGACCAGCGGGCCGTTCCGGCCCTCGGGGCGCAGGTTGGGGTCTACGGGAAAGAGCGCCCCTTCGGCTGTCGCGTCGGAGCAGATCCTGATCATGGTGCTCGCGAGCTGGGTCGCCGCCCGCAAGTCCGCGTCCGCGCCCGCGTCCGCGACGAAGATGACATCGACGTCGCTGGCGTAGTTGAGCTCGCGGGCACCGCACTTGCCCATCGCGATGACAGCGAGCCTGGCTTGCCCGGCGGCCGGCCCGAGCTGCGCCCGGGCGAGCATCAGCGCAGCCTGAAGAGCGGCAGCGGCGAGGTCGGCCAGCCCGGCCATGACGTCGTCCAGCGTCGCGGCGCCGGTCAGGTCGCTGGCCGCGAGCGCGAGCAGGCCGCGCCGGTAGGCGATCCGCAAGGCGTCGGCCGGGCTCGTGCCCTCGTGCTGCGAACTGGCCGCCTGGAGCAGGTTTTCGGCCGTGACCTGAGGCTGGTCACCGCCCGGCCCGGCGAGCAGGCGCCAGTCGGCCGGGTGGCGGCGCAGGTGGTCGGCGAGCGCCGGGCTGGCTCCGAGCACGGTGGTCAGCCTGGTTCTCAGGCGGCCGTCGGCCCGGAGCGCGGCGAGCAGCCCGGCTGGCGGGCCTGGCAGGGCGGCCAGGCCGGCCAGCGCGAGGTCAGGATCGGGCGCCGCGGCGATGGCCGCGACTAGCTCAGCATCAGCCCCGGCGCCGTCAGTCCCGGCGCTGTCAGTCCCGGCGCTGTCAGTCCCGGCGACCTCCAGGCCGAGCTCGCTGATCAGCAGCCGCTCGGCGCCCGCGGTGTCAGCGAAGCCGAGCGCTGCCAGCCGGCCGCCGAGCGTCGCTTCGCGCGGCATCATCACCCAAGCACCGTAGCGCGGCGGCTTAGCGCACGCGGCGCCACCAGGGCCGGCCGACGTGCCCGTCGCCGGGCGGTGCGATCACACTGACCAACGGCGGGAGGCCGGTCATTCTCGTCACCAGGAGCTGGGCGACCTGACCGCTGCGCGGATCTTGCCACCAGGCGGAGTGCCGGTGCGCCGGTGGCGGCGTCGGGTCCGCGTCCGGTGCGAGCACTACCGGATCCCAGCAGGGCTGGTCGACGTGCTCGCCGAGCCACCGCTGCTTGTCGTAGCCCGGGTCGGCGATGTGGTTGAGCGGGTCGCCGAAGATCCACGAGCCGATGTAGTCGCTGCGGCGCACGACGTTCCGCCACCGGTAGCCGGGCTGTCCCGCCGGCCCGTCGAGCAACTCTCGCAGCTGCCTGAGCTGCGCCGGGCCGAAATAGGCGGGGAACGCCCTGCCGTAGAGCCGCCTGGCCGGGCAGGCCAGCGTGAGCAGCGCGACCCGGTCGGCGACCGGCTTGGGCAGCTGGGCCAGGACGGCGATCGCGATGATCGTGCCCTGGCTGTAGCCGGTGACCAGCACGGGGCCGGCCGGGACGGTGAGGCCAGGGGTCATCGGCAGGTCGGGCTGCTCGGCGTGCCGCTGCAGCCGTGCCGGGTCGTCGGGCGCGAGGTCGTGGCTGCCGGTGATCAGCCTGACCCGGTCGACCACCTCGGGCACGGCGCGCTCCGCGTAGCAGGGCGGTGCGAGCGGGTGCACGGCCCGCGGCCAGAACGTCGCCACATCCCAGAGCGCGCCGATGATGCGCCGGTCCGATGCGCTGCGGATGGCCGACCGGAGTACTAGCACGAAAGCCAGCGCGGTCACGGAACCGGCGACCACGACCAGTGAGGCGACGCCGTGCAGCCAGCCTGACCCGGTGAGCCGGTACGGCCTGGCCGACGTGCCAGCCAGCCGGTGCATGATGACTTCGGCGGCGATGATGGAGATCAGCCAGAGGCCGACCAGCAGCACCACCGGCACGGTGACGTTCTCGGCGAGATCGGCGACCGCCCACACCCTGGCGATCCTGCGGCGGGAGCGCGGGCCCAGGTCCTCGCCGCCCCGGCCCGCGTAGGCGGCCTCAATGGTGATCTGGCGGGCGCTCGTCTCGCCGTGCTTGCCGTGCTCGATCCGCCTGCGCAGCCTCAGGTAGACGGCGCCGAGCACGGTCGCGGCGAGCAGCGCTCCGGCCGCTAGCCCGAAGGAGCCCGCACCTGAGGCGAAGACCGGCCACGGCACGTCAAGCACGTGTGCCATGGCGGGCTCGAACTTGAATCCGCCTGGCGCCGGCGAGCCGACCAGCCGGGCCACGCCCAGGTTGAGCAGCACCGTGAACTGCCAGCCCAGGCAGAACGCCGCGGCAGCGAACACGATCGAGAGCCCGCCGCCAAGGTAGGGCCGGAAGGCATTATCGCGGTCGCGGTCTTGGTCGCTGGGCTCGCGAGGTCGCGCGGCCAGGTAAATGACGGTGAGCGTGAGCGCGGCGAGCAGCGCGAGCTGCACGGCAATCAGGCCCAGGGTCAATCCGGTCAGGCCGGGCAGCGGCCCACGCCGCGCTCCGCTCACGTGGTCACTCAGGCCCGCCGCGAGCCCGGCCGCCGCGATGGCGACGACCGCTGCCGCCACGGTCAGGTGGCAGGCAAGCGCGGAGTGGTCTCGCCCGGCCGCGCCGCGGGCCTTGAGCTGGACCTGCCGGTCAGCCATCGGCGCGATGATCATGACCGTGGCGGCGGCCAGCACAGCGGCGGCGAAGCCCAGGGCGACATCACGGAGGGCGGTGAGGCGCTCGGCAGGCAGGGCGACGATGAGAGCGGCCGTGGCACCGCCCGCCGCCACGTGCAGCGAACGCTGCCTGGTAACGAGCCGGTCACCATGCCAGAATCCCGGCTCGGCCAGCGGCCAGCCGCTGCGCGGCTCCGGCCGTGCGGTCGTGGTCCTGGCCTCGTACCTGGTGACCGTCGCTGCGCTGATCGCCCACAGCAACGCCACGACCGCGGCCACGCCGATCAGCGCGATCGCCATCCGCAGCCCGGTCGGCCTGTCCGCGTACCAGCTCATCCAGCCGGGCAGCAAGCTCTTGCGCCCGGCCTGCCAGGCCACCGTGCTGACCATGACCGTCGCAGTGCCTGCCGCCAGCTGCACGGTCGCGCCCAGCGCGAGCAGGCGCAGCAGCGCCTGGGCGGCCCAGTGCCCGGCTCGCCGCCGGGGTGGTCCCGGCGATACCCCGCCATTCGCCCCGCCCGCAGCCTTGCCTCCCGCCCGCCGCTCGGGCGGCAGCATGAAGAACGCGACGTTGTACAGCATGAAGGGCGCGAGCAGCAGCCAGGACGCCGAGGCCAGCGGTGCCTCGGTCAGGCCACCCCAGGAGTAGGCCTCAAGCTTCCAGGGCACGATGGCATGCCCGGGCCCGCTGGGATTCCAGCGCCGGAAGAACCCGGCTACCTTGTCCCCGCCGACCTGCAAGGCTGTCGGATGCTCCAGCATGTCCGGCCCGTTGGAGCCGGAGACGCCGTGAATCCGGAGCTCGGTCACCGGCTGATCGGCCAAGCCGACGTCGACGAGCGCCATCGCGGCGGCGGCGCGGGCCGGGCTCGTCTGATCGGACCCGGCGAATCCCCAGGCCGCGTCGTATCCGAGCGGGACCTGACCCGCCTCGTCCGGCGTCTGCGTATCAGCGGGCATGGTGCCCTCCCCGCCATTCTGGCTCACGTTCTCGTGGCGCTGACTACCGCCTTTGGGTGGTTTCCATCATCCACGAAACGACAGGCTTAACGCACGGTTACGCCGCCATGAGTTGATAGTGACGGCCCGCCGCCTGGCCGCCTGTCGTCTGGCTCGCCAAGCTCGGCGACCCGCGGCCGGCCGGGCTTCAGCGATCCCACGGGAAGCCGTAGAACGGCGCCTTGGTGAGCGTCCTGTGCAGTTCGCTCAGCGCCCAGTCCCAGAACGGCTTTGCGTAGCTGGCAAGTTCGACTGGCAGGTCCTGGTGCTCAAGCTCGACCAACGTCAGTTCCTTGGCCTGGCGAGTCAGCTTGATCTGCACCGTGCTCGGCTGCGCCGGCAGCATCCACGACCGGACGAAGTCGCCGTCAGCTATCTCACTGCTGAATTCGCTGGTGATCTCGCCGGTCATCGCGTTGTAGATCGTAGGAAGCTGGCGGCTACGGGGTTCCTCGACCTCAACGGTGCTTTCAGACTTAGCCCAACGCGAAGTAGTCCATGACCAGGTAAATGCTAGCTTGCTGACAGGCTCAGTGAGGATGATTCTGCCTTCCGCAGACATCTCCGGATCGCGATACAAAAAAGATCGAACCCGGCGGGGTTAGTACTTCCACCCAGCGCAAACCAATTCCACGGCGCTGAGACGAGGTTCCAAACCCGGCGAGCGCTGCCTGGTGCAACTGTCTGCACGCAAACCTTGGTCACCTCACCCGACAGTTCGATGGCATCTGGTTGCTCAGTCAAGGATTGAAGGAGGTCCGCAACTTCCTTAACGGCCCGCGCGGCAGCTAGCTCCACGGCATTCAGCGGCGGACTCTCTGGTGCCTGCTCGCCGCTGAATTCCAACCCGAACTTGTCCATGGGTGTCAGCAGCGTCGTCGGCGCCGGTTCTCTAACAGGCCAGAACAGCAGGTAGTACCGCTCAGCGGACCGTTTTCCCGGAACTTGATCCCTCCCCTTCACATGAATTCGGACCCGGTAGCGGCCTGGCCCGGCGATAGCCAGGTCGCCTAGCTCCTCGTGATCCGGACCACCCCAGTCCAGGACGGAGATGACGCCCTCGGGGCATTCCAGATCAGTTTCAGCGACCACATCCCATGCCTGGTCAACATTGGCAGGCGGTTCTGTGATCGCCTTAGCCCGGACTGTTACATGGCCCATCTGCCGACCGGCAGTCACGCTCACAGCCTGCGGTCCCAGGCTCGTCAAGAGCCCAGGAACGACCTCCTCATCAGCCAGGATGTCCGGACCCGCCGCGATCCAATAGGCGGAGTAATCCACCCACACCCGCGCTGACCGGGACGCCCTCGATCCGACACCTGTCACAATATTCAGCTCCTCAACTCTAATCACTTAGAAATATCAATGTAAAACGGGTCACCGGCAGCGATACGGTCGTGCAGATAGAACCGGCCGAGGTAAAAGCCGACCTTGCACGGCTGTTTCGGGGAGAGTTCCCGGGTCCGGGAGGGTTCTCGTCCTTACCGCGGAGGGTTTCCGGGTTCCTGAAGGAGCGTTGTCGCATGAAGGAGGGTTGTCGTCGTATAGTCCGGTCAACTCTCCTAGATGCGGAAACCCTCCTGCACGAACCCGAAAACCCTCCTGCGAGAGCAGCCTCACCCCGAAAGAGCCGCACCCAAGTCACAGCGGTGGCGCTCCTACGCCATCAATGTCCCAACGACGGGCCTGGAAGGTATCGCGGCGCGCGACCTGGGTCAGGTCAGCAGGAGGACCGCGTAGGCGGCCAGCCAGTGCTCGACCATGTAGTGGTCGCCGACAACGTGCGGGAGCGCCGCGTCGGCGTGGCGCGGGCGGCCTGATCGCCCTCGATCCGGGGATCGCCGGGCGGCAAGCTTTCAGCAATACGCCGCCAGCACCAGGCGCGGCTGGCGTTGAGGCCGTGCAGGTGCGCGATGTGGCCGTCCGTCGAATCGGAGACGACCACAGGGAGAGAAGATCGCCGTCGGCGAGCCGGCCGCGATGCCCGGCAGGAAGGTGGTCAGCCAGCTGGCGAACTCATCGGCAGGCTTGAGCAGCGCCATCAGCTCGGCCTCGACCAGGGCTGGTGACAGGAAGTCGGAACCTGAGGGTTCCCACCCGGCCGGGCAGTCCTCGTCGGCGCCGAACCACCGGCTGGCGGCGTTGGCGATCGCATCAGCGAGGCGGCTGTCCCCCGCGCCAGCGCGGTCGCGCGCGTACGGCAGGGCGCGCCCGAGGCCGAAAGCGCTGTTCTGATGCACGCCGTAGCGCGCCGGGTAGGTCGCCTTGGGCAGCCAGGCGAGGAAGCCGCTGGTGAGAACGTCGGCGAGCGGCACCAGCGCAGCTGACCAGCGGCGCGCGGCCGCGCGGTGGCCGGGATCGGCCGACTCGTCGCCAGCGAGCATGCTCACGTCGTGCGCAAGCGTGAGCGCCCAGCTCCACCCGTAGGGCCGCTCGGCCCGGCCGAATGGCCCAGCCATGCGCGGTGGCCTCGGCGGCGAGACCTTCCGGGGTGAGCTGCCGGTCGAGGGTGGCCACGATCTCAGCCGCCGGCACCGACTCCGGCACGGTCCGCAGCAGCCGCACCAGCAGCCAGTGCATCTCCACGCAGGAGTGCCAGTCGAAGCTGCCGTAGAACACCGGGGTGACGTCCCTCGGCCGGAGCGGGAGATCGTCCGCCGCCTGCATCTGCCAGTAAAAGCCGGTCGGGAACTCCCGGCCGATGTTGTCGATCGCCACAGCCGCGTAGGAGGCTGCGTTCTGCCGAAGTACGTCGCCCCATTCCATCACGAGTCCGACCATAGCCGACCAGGACGACACGTCCGCCGAGTCGCACTGGATGTCAGAGGCGGATGCTAATTGTTCGGTAACGATCGGGTGCCGTTGCCAACCGGATGCCCTTGTTAGGGCTCTACATGTGGCGGACAACCCGACTGCCGATCAGTTCGCCGGGAGGACCGTGTGGTGAATGTCAGCCAAGCGGCACGCTGGCCCCCTCACGCTGGCCACGATGGCCGAGCCGGCGCGAGCGACGCGCGCGCGAGCTCGCGAGGCGGGTGCTTACGGAGAGAGCGGGCTCCTCGCCGGGTTCATCCCCCGTGCATGAGCTGACCTTACAGGCGCTCGCGCGCCCGGAGGCGGTGCCGCAACTCCGGCATCACGCCCGCGCCGCGCTGACCGCCTGGGGCCTCACCTCGATCGCGGGCACCGCCGAATTAGTCAGCACCGAGTTAGTCACGAACGCGATCGTCGCGAGCGGAGCGCAGCCGATCGCCGCGCCGATCGGATTGCACCTCGCCGCCTACCCAGGCCGGCTGGTGGTGATGGTGCGCGACGCCAGCCCGGGTGCGCCAAGGCCCCAGCCGCTCGAGGACGATGCCGTCAGCGGCCGGGGCCTGCAGATCATCGAGAAGCTCAGCGCGGACTGGGCTGCCTCACCCTCCCCCACGGCAAGGGCAAGGTCGTCTGGTGCCTGCTCAATCTCGATGGTGCTTGCGCATGAGATGCTGAGCAATGCTCTCCACCTTGTCGTGGTTGTCGACGAGGCTCGGCTGGGGCAGGCCGCCCACGGTGATGCCGTAGTCGAAGCAGCCGTCAGCGGCAACGGTGACTGACGGGTGACCCTTGACCGGCCTGAAAGTCAGCCGGTAGGTAACCAGTTCCGCCGGGCAGCTCACAAACCCGCCCGGTGAGGCGGGCTCCGAGTCCAGCACCCTGGTCAGCTTGTCGATGATCGCCTGCTGCCGGAAGGTCCTCTTGGCATGATGGACGCTCGTGCCCGAGAACCACGCGTCGATGGTGACGGCGTCGTAGTGGCTCGCGATCAGGTGCTCGGCAGCGGATCTCGGCGGGTACCAGATCACCTGCACGTCGACCCGGGTCCGGGCGTGGCCATCCTGACCGCGCACGACCTCGACCATCATCTGGATGGCCGAGAACTGGGGAGCGGTCCGTTTCGGCTGATACTCGACGTCCTCTTCGGACACGAACTTCTCGCCGGGACTGCCGGCAGAGGACTCTCCGCTGCCGCTCCACTCCCAGCCGGCTGGGTGATGATGATTGAGGAACCGGATCGTGCGGCGCATGGACTCGCGCTCGGCGAAGACACGGTGCACGTCCACCGTGTTGCCGGCCGAATACTCACGCTGGCAGGCTGCCGCAGCCCGGCCGGCAGCCGCTTCCCCCGGAATAGCCGCGTCCCCGGCGGCAGCACCGCCAGGCCGAGCAACCTCCTGGCAACGCGCAGGGACTCCGCCTTGCTGCCTGACGGCGGCTCGTGCTGCCCGGTCCCCTTGGCGTCACTCTCGCGCGCGCTGGCCGGAGCCAGCTTGCCGACCCGCTCTGAGTGCGGCGCCGCCGAAGCGCCCGTGATCAGGGCCAAGGCCGCTAGCCCGGCGATCGCGAGCCCGCTGTAGGCGACAGTGCAGCCCGCGCCCGCGATTGGAGATTGAGGTCGTTGTTCATGCACCTTGGACGCGAGTACGGCAATGCCGGTTCCGGCGGCAGGCACTAAAGTACCGACAGATACCGGTCGAGCTCGAATTCGGTGACCTGGCGGCGGTACTCCTGCCATTCCTCGCGCTTGTTGCGCAGGAAGAAGTCGAACACGTGCTCACCCAGCGTCTCCGGCGACCAGCTCGCTGTCCTGCATGACGTTGCAGGCGTCGGACAGGCTCTGCGGCAGCGGCGCGATGCCGAGCGCGCGCCGCTCGGCGGGGGTCAGCGCCCACACGTCGTCCTCGGCGCCGGGCGCGAGCTCGTAGTCCTCCTCGATGCCCTTCAGCCCGGCGGCCAGGATCACGGCGAACGCCAGGTAGGGGTTGCAGGCCGGGTCGAGCGAGCGGAACTCGATCCTGGTCGCGTTGCCCTTCTTCGGCTTGTACATCGGCACCCGGACCAGCGCCGACCGGTTGTTGTGCCCCCAGCAGATGTAGGCGGGGGCCTCGCCGCCGGCCCCGGCGATGCGCTCGGCGCCGCCCCAGAGCCGCTTGTAGGAGTTGACCCACTGGTTGCAGACCGCGGTGATCTCGGCCGCGTGCGCGAGCAGGCCCGGCGATGAACGCGCGGCCCGACCTTGGACAGCTGGTAGTCGCCGCCGGCGTCGTAGAAGACGTTGCGGTCGCCCTCGAACAGCGACATGTGGGTGTGCATGCCCGAGCCCGGGTACTCGGTGAACGGCTTCGGCATGAACGTCGCGTAGACGCCCTGCTCCAGCGCGACCTCCTTCATGACCAGCCGGAACGTCATGATGTTGTCGGCGGTGGTCAGCGCGTCGGCGTAGCGCAGGTCGATCTCCTGCTGCCCGGGTGCGCCCTCGTGGTGGCTGAACTCCACCGAGATGCCCATCGTCTCCAGCATCGTGATCGCCGACTGCGGAAGTCGTGCGCGATGCTGTGCGGGGTGTGGTCGAAGTAGCCGCCCTGGTCGATCGGCCGCGGCTTGGCCCCTGGCTCGGGCCGCTCCCTGCAGCAGGAAGAACTCGATCTCGGGGTGGGTGTAGAAGGTGAAGCCCAGGTTGGCCGCCTTGGCCAGCGCCCGCTTGAGCACGTACCGCGGATCGGCGTACGACGGCGTGCCGTCCGGCATCAGGATGTCGCAGAACATCCGGCCGACCCCGGCCGGATCGTCGCGCAGCGGCATCAGCTGGAACGTCGACGGGTCCGGCTTGGCGATCATGTCCGCCTCGTAGACCCGGGCGAAGCCCTCGATCGCCGAGCCGTCGAAGCCGATCCCCTCGGCGAACGCGCCCTCAAGCTCGGCGGGCGCGACCGCGACGGACTTGAGGTAGCCGAGCACGTCGGTGAACCACAGCCGGACGAACCGGATGTCGCGCTCCTCGAGCGTGCGCAGCACGAACTCTTCCTGCCTGTCCATGCCGCCAGTCTGCCCCGTCCTGTGTTTCACTGGTGTAACGCGGGCTGTGTCTACTAACGCCCCCTAAGCTGTTCTGGTGCCTCAGATTCGCATCGCGCTCGCCCAGGTCAATTCCACCGTCGGCGATCTCGACGGCAACAGCGCCGTGATCGTGCGAGTGGACCGGCCAGGGCGGCCGCCGCCGGCGCCAGGATCGTGGTCTTCCCCGAGATGATGCTGACCGGCTACCCGGTCGAGGATCTCGCGCTGCGCCCCTCCTTCGTGGACGCCTCGATCGCCGCGCTCGAGCGCACCGCCGAGCGGCTGGCCGAGGCCGGCCTCGGCGACATCGCCGTCGTCGTCGGCTACCTGGACCGCAAGGCCAGGCCTTCAGCCCCGGGTCGGGCTGCCGCACGGCGCGCCGCTGGACGCCGCCGCCGTGCTGCACGGCGGCGAGGTCGCGGTCCGGTCGGCCAAGCACCACCTGCCGAACTACGGCGTCTTCGACGAGTTCCGCTACTTCGTCCCCGGCGACGTCTGCCGGTGCTCCGGCTGGCGCGAATTACGGCGGCCTGGTCGACGTCGCCGTAGCGGTCTGCGAGGACCTCTGGCAGGACGGCGGCCCGGTCAGGTCGCCAAGCAGGCCAGGCGCAGGTCGCTGCTGGTCGTGCCCAACGCCTCGCCTTACGAGCGCGGCAAGGGCACCGAGCGGGTCGAACTCTGCCTGCAGCCGGGCGGCCGAGGCAGGCGCGCGCCCTCGCCTACGTGAACATGGTCGGCGGCCAGGACGAGCTGGTCTTCGACGGCGACTCGATCGTCGTCGACACGGCCGGCGCGGTGCTCGCCCGCGGGCCCGCAGTTCGACGAGGCGCTGCGTGGTGAGTCGACCTGGAGCTGCCGGCCGCCGACCGGCGATGACCGACGGCGACGCGGCAGCCGACGCGGGCGACGGCACGACCATGACGATCCGCACGGGTGACGCTCGCCGGCGAGCAGCGGCGCCGCGTCGGGAGCGCCGCGGCGGCCGGATGTCAGGGCACTCTGGCCGAGGCTCGACGACCTCGCCGAGGTCTACGCAGCGCTCGTGCTCGGCGTGCGCGACTACGTCAGGAAGAACGGGTTCTCCTCGGTCATCCTCGCCCTGTCCGGCGGGATCGACTCCGCGCTGACCGCCACGATCGCGGCCGACGCGATCGGGGCCGAGCAGGTGCACGTCGTGCTGATGCCGAGCAACTACTCCTCGCCGCACTCGCTCACCGACGCCGAAGACCTGGCCAAGCGCCCAGGGCGTGCAGCCAGGACCGTGCCGATCGCGCCGATGGTCGCCGCCTTCGACGACGAGCTGCATCTGCACCGGGCTGGCCGAGGAGAACCTCCAGGCCCGGGTGCGCGGCATGATCCTGATGGCGCTGTCCAACGCCGAGGGCCACCTGGTGCTGACCACCGGGCAACAAGAGCGAGCTGGCGACCGGCTACTCCACGCTCGTACGGCGACTCGGCCGGCGGCTTCGCGCCCGATCAAGGACGTGCCCAAGACGCTGGTCTGGGAGCTGGCCAGGTGGCGCAACCGCCAGGCCGAGCGGCGGGCGAAGACCCGCCGATCCCGGAGAACTCCATCACCAAGCCGCCGAGCGCCGAGCTGCGGCCAGGCCAGCTGGACAGCGACTCGCTGCCCGACTACGAGGTGCTCGACGCGATCCTCGACGACTACGTCGAGAAGGACCTGGGCGCGGCCGAGTTGCTGGCCGCCGGTCACGACCCGGCCGCTGGTCGAGCGGGTGATCCGGCTGGTCGACCGGGCCGAGTACAAGCGGCGGCAGTACCCGCCGGGGCCGAAGATCTCAGCGAAGAACTTCGGCCGGGACCGGCGGCTGCCGATCACGAACCGCTGGCGCGAGCCGTTCCCCCACTGACGGCGGGCCATCGCCCGCTGCCCGCCCGCTGCGGGCTGCCGGCCCGAGTTGACAGCGGGCAGCCCGCTGGCCAGATACTTGGACCGTCCTTGTGTCTATCCAGTAAGCCCCCACACCCGGTGCCGGGCACCGAGCAAGGACGTTTCTCGAAAGGCATCAAGTGAGCGGCGAATTACCGTCCGGCACTCGGCGACTTTCCCGCCGGGTCGCGGGTCGCTAGCTACCAGATCGAGCAGATCATCGGTCGCGGCGGCATGGCAGTCGTCTACCGGGCGACCGACGTGCGGCTCGACCGGCCGGTCGCGCTGAAGATACTGAGCTCTGACCTCGGCCGCAATGATGCCTTCCGGCAGCGCTTCATCCGCGAGTCCCGTGCGGGCGCGGCCGTCGATCATCCGCACGTGATCCCGGTGTTCGAGGCCGGCGAGGCCGATGGCGTGCTGTTTATCGCCATGCGGTACGTAGCTGGCCGTGACGTCCGGGCACTGATCGACCGCGAGGGCAAGCTGCCTGCCGACCGAGGACGGCCGAGATCGTGGGCCAGGCCGCGTCGGCGCTTGACACCGCGCACGTTCACGGCCTCGTGCACCGGGATGTCAAGCCGGCCAACATGCTGGTCGCCTCGGCTAGCGACAGCTCGGGCTACCGACCACATTTACCTGTCTGACTTCGGCTTGAGCAAGCAGTCGGTCTCGTCGCCGAGCCTGACCGGGACCGGGCAGTTCCTCGGCACGCTTGACTACATGTCGCCCGAGCAGATCAGCGGACGCCAGGTCGACGGCAGGACGGACCAGTACGCGCTCGCCTGCGCGGCCTTCGAGATGCTCGCGGGCGAGCCGCCCTTCCGCCGCGAGGCCAACCTCGCGGTCATGTGGGCGCAGGTCTCCGCGCAGCCGCCATCGGTGCGGCAGTGGCGTCCAGAGCTCAGCCCGGCCGTGGACACGGTGATCGCCCGCGCGCTCGCCAAGATGCCTGACGACAGATACGCGAACTGCTCAGAATTCGCCCGGGCACTGCATGACGCACTGGTCCCCGCGAGCGCTGGCTGGCAAGCCGGCAGTCCGATGCCCCCCGTTCACCCCGCGACCGAGCTCGCGAGCAGGGTGGCGGCCGAGGCCACCGTCTCCAAGGCAGTCACCGGTGCCGGAAGCGATGCTGGTGCCCGGGGCGGTGCGGGCGGCGGCGGTGCCGGGGGCGGTGCTGTAGCCGGGGGTGCTGCCGGCGTCGCTGCGGCTGGCGACGCCGCGTACCAGGCCGCGCTGGCAGAGACGAGCCCGGCGCCGGTCGCCGGCTCGGGTGGCCAGCCCGGGCTCGCCGAGACCGGTCCTGCCCCGAGCGCAAGCCCCGGCTACGGCCAGCCCGGTCCGGCCTCGGGCTACGGACCCGCCACGGAGTACGGACCGCCGGGAGCCGGCGCAGGCTACGGCCAGTCGGGCCCCGCCGCAGGCTACGGGCAAACCGGTCCTGGCGCCGGCTACGGGCAAACCGGTCCTGGTGCCGGCTACGTCCAGAGCGGGCTCGGGCAGGCCCAGACTCCCGGTCATGGCCCGGGCGGTACGCACTACGGGCCGGGCGGACCGCAATTCGCCGCGAGCACGCCGGGCTTCGCGCCGCAGCAGCCGCAGCCGCCACGACGCCGGAACAAGGCGGTGCCCGTCATCGTCGGCTGCCTGGTCATCGTGGCGCTCGCCGTCGCCGGGGTCCTCGTCCTGCATCTGCGCAACAACAGCACGCCCCAAGCAGGCCAGGGGAAGGCCCACCACGTCACGACTACTCCGCGGGTTTCTGCCTCCGGCACGCCAGCGAACGGTTCGACCGCCAGCCCGACCGGCCCGGCCTCGCAAGCCGCCCAGCCGACCACCCCCGTCGCGGTAGTCAAGGCCTACTACAGCGCTATCAACGCTCACCAGTACCACCGGGCATGGGAGCTCAACCTCGCGGCGCAGCGCCTGAGCGACTACGCGAATTTCAAGAACGGCTTCGAGGGCACCGCTCATGACAGCGTGACGGTCACCGGCGTATCGGGCGATGTTGTCTCGATCCAGCTCGCGGCAGAGCAGACCGACAACACGACGAAGTACTACCAGGGCAGCCTCACCGTGCAAAACGGCACGATAGTCGCCGCAACAATCGGCCAGGTCAAATAGCACCCCGCCGCCCGGGAGCGGCCATAACATCGATGCGCGAATCGACACCCGATTTCCCCCATCAATACGCGCATTCATGCGATCCCGCAATACGCGCATTCATGCGATCCCGCCCGGATCACAAAACCGGCAGGAGTGACACCAGCCGCAGCACCAACCTTGTCAGGCTTGCGCGCACCCGGGGTTGGCCAGCAACGCGGGGCAGCCCGGGCCGTTCTAGGCCCAGCTTTGTCACAAGGGTGCGGCTCTTTCGGGGTGAGGCTGCTCTCGCAGGAGGGTTTTCGTATTCGTGCAGGAGGGTTTCCGCATCTAGGAGAGTTGACCGGACTATACGACGACAACCCTCCTTCATGCGACAACGCTCCTCCAGGAACCCGGAAACCCTCCACGGCAAGGACGACAACCCTCCCGGACACGTCCCAGACACGGCAACTCTCCTCCCGGGGACGAAAACCCTCCCGGACACAGGAGCACCCGGCTCGGCTCACCCCAAAAGAGCCTCGCCCTTGTCACATTGCCGGTGCCCCAGCGCCGCCGTTGTGACATGGGTGTGGCTCCTTTGGAGTGAGGTTCAGACGGCGAGTTGGAGGTTGTCTTTGTAGTGGCTGAGGTGGTTGCGGTTGTGTTCTTGGGTGATGTGGTAGTTCCAGTAGTGGTCGGTGTCGCCGCTGGCGTGGATGGCGCGTAGCCAGAGCATGGCCTGGGCGCCGGGCAGGCCCCAGCGGGCGCCGGTGATGCCCATGCGGTCCTGGACGAGGTGGCGGCAGGCGCCTTCGATGACGCCGGTGGCGATGGGCCAGCCGCTGGCCAGTGCGGCGGGGTAGTCGAGGTAGGGCTGCTTGGCGTCGAGGTAGTGCAGGGTCCTGCGGATGATCTTGGCGTGCTCGCCGCCCGGGTTCGGGGGGCTGGCGGCGGCGAGCTGGCGGATGCGGGCGGTGACGTCGGGGGTCCGGCCGGCCAGGATGTCGGTGGCCTGGGCGGTGACCCAGTCCTCGGCGGCGGGGTCGCGGGCGGCGTGGAAGCACCAGGCGGCTTTCCACAGGTATTCCAGCACGTGGATGAAATCGACCAGGATGGTGACGGCGGCGCCGCGTCCGGCGGCCTGGGCCTCGATCTGGGTGATCTGGCTGGTGTCGCCGTCGACCAGGGCGATCCAGGTGCGCTGGCGGGCGGGGTCGCGGCGGTCGGCTTCGTCGAGGATCGCGGTGATGGCGGTGCCGTGGCCGACCGTGATGTCGGTGGTGTACCAGCGGTTCACCGCCCGGGGCGCGGTCCTGGCGTGGCCGGGCCCGGGGTTCATGATCTGCTCGGGGGTGCGCGGCGGCGCGTTTCGGGCGGGAGCTGAACGTCGAAGACGCAGCCGGTCTGGGCCATCCGCTTGTGCCCGGATTTCTCCCCGGTGCCCCGCCGTTTCTTAAAGTTCCGGGTCCGCTGGTCCGGGGTCCGGGCGGTGGCGCGGCGGGCCTCGGGGCGCATGGCCACGCCCTTGCCGTCCGCCGACAGCGCCAGCGGCAGCCCGTCCCCGGCTGGCTCCTGGTCCCGGGGCCGGTCCTGGCAGAACCCCTCCGCATCGGCGGCAGCAGCGACGGTGATCTCCTCGAGCTGCCGCTTGCCGACCGTGACCCCGGTCACCGCCGCCACGAATTCCTGCGCCTGCTCATAAGACCCTGACTGGCAGAACATCTGCGCCAGCCGCCGCAGCCCCCAGGAAAACCTGCCCGGCGGCAAGCTCAGCACCGCATCACGCGGGAACAGCGACAGCACGCCCTTCACCCCGGACCGGTACCCGATCCGCTCCGCCCGCACCCAGCCCAGCCTGGTCAGCAAAGGCCGGACATGACCCGGCTCGGCACGCCGCCGCGTCACCCCGTCCGCCCCGGTCACCTCCGGCACCCGGACCTCCGCGGCAGCCTGCGCGTCCAGGCTCAGCTGCACCACCCCGCACAGCAGCTCCCGGCCCCGCTCCACGACCAGCGACTCCATCTCATCCAAGGTCACCGCCCCGCCAGCCGCCCCGGCCAGCCGGGCCAGCCCGGCCGCCAGCGGCCCCAGCCCCGCCAGCACCCCCTCCGCGCACGCCGCCAGCTCCTCCAGCCCCGCCAGAACCGGCACCCCGCTAGCCACCGCCACGCCAAGCTCGTACTCTTCCACCTGAGGCTTCCTTTCCTCGTCCCGTTTTCGCACTTCAGGACCATACGGAAAGGAAGCCTCACTTACGCGCAGCCACACCCAACCCGCCAGCAACAATCACACCAAGGCTCACTCCAAAGGAGCCACACCCTTGTGACATTGCTGGGCCTGCCCGGGTCATGGCGGCGAGCGGGCGGAGTCGCCGGCTAGATTTCGACGCTGGTGCCTGGCTCCAGGCGGCCGTAGCCTGCGTCGCTCATCAAGCCGCTGGCCAGCATCTCGATCAGGCCGAGGCCGTTCGCGTTCAGCAACTCATCGTGGATGGCGAAACTCGCCTTCGGCCGCACGGCCCGCGTGAAGTCGATCATGTCCGACGCCTTGAGCCAGGGCGCGCTGATCGGCAGGAGCAAGGTCGTGACCGGCTCCTCGGGCACGGTGAACGAGTCACCAGGGTGGTAGACGTTGCCGTCAATGGCGAAGCCGATGTTGGGGACGGACGGCATGTCGGGGTGGATCGGCGCGTGACTGTGGCCATGTACGTGGACGTCAAAGCCAGCCGCGGTGAAGGCATCGCCGTGGCCGACTCCGTGCACCCGGCCGCCGAACCCAGCGTATTCGGCGGCTACTCCAGGCACAGTCCAGAGCTCAAGTGAGGGGTTGCCCTCAAGGGCGGACCGCACTACGTCGCCGTCGATGTGGTCGACGTGCTCGTGCGTGATCAGGACGGCATTCGCTCCGGCGAGCGAATCGGCTCCGCTCCAGATGCCGGGGTCGATGACCAGGCTGGCGCCGTCTTTTTCCAGGCGGACGCAGGAATGGCCGAGTTTTGTCAACCTCATGTGCGCTCCATTGAGTCGGGTGGCTGGCAATACCTTCCGAACCTATCGCGACCCCAGGCCGGTCAGTAGCTCGTCTACGACCCGGCGGCCGTAGCCGCGATCGGCGCGATCCCGGCTTGCCTTCGGCCTGGCGAGCACGGCGCCAGTCAGCAGGTCGACAGCGGCCTCGATGTTGGTCTCTTCCCGCAGTTCGCCAGTCGCCACGCCGCGGCGCAGCACGGTCCGGACGACCTCGCGCCTTGGCTCGACCACGGTCTCCACGTACCGCTCGAGCAGGCGCGGATACGCGGCACCCTCGCCAAGCAGCAGCGCGAACTGGCGGGTGCGGCGCGGATCGCCTGACTCCCTGCCCATCGCGTCGAGCAGGGCGGCTAGGTCCTCCCGCACCGACTCGCCCTTGGACTCGGGCAACGGCCACTTCATCGCCGCGATGGCGTCGAGGAGCAGGTCTTCTTTGCCTGCCCAGCGCCGGTAGATCGTCGCCTTGCCGACGCCCGCCTTCGTCGCGACTTTCTCGATGCACAGCCCCTCGGCGCCAGATTCGGCGAACAACTCGAGCGTGGCCCTGATGATCGCGCGCTCAGCCTCCATGCTGCGCGGGCGGCCGGCGCGCCGGCTTTCCTCTGGGTGTGCGTGAACTGCTGACATTGCGCGTCTACTCCTCTGCCAGCGCTGGCACGGCTGAATGCGTGACCGGCTGGCCCATTCCTGATGTTTCGGTGACTGAGCCGCGTGCGGCTGAGTCGCGGCCAGGCATCCATACGGCGATCAGGACCGCCCCGGTAATGGCGATCGCGATCGATACCACCGTCGTAACCTGCATAGCGTGCACGAAGGCCCGGTCGGCGGCGGCGAGCAGCGCGTGTCGGCCGGGGCCGAGTTGCCCGGCCGCCGCCTGAGTCGCGGCGATTGACTGAGTTGCCGCTGACCTGACGGCGGCTGGCAGCGAAGCCAGCTCGGGCAGCAGCCTGGTGCGGTAGCTCTGCGCGAGGATCGAGCCGAGGACGGCGACGCCGAGAGCCACGGCCACCTGGCGCGATGTGTTGGTGATGGCCGACCCCGCGCCACCGCGCTCGCGCGGCACGACGGACATAACAGACTCTGTGGCAGTGGGCATGACAATGCCCATTCCAGCTCCCTGAAGCAAGAAGATCAGCTCTAGCGTGACAATCGGCGTCCTAACGCTCAAAGAGTGATAGCCGATCAGGGCAGCGGTAAGCAACAGCAACCCGCCGGCGGTGACAACTTTCGCACCAAGACGACGGACCAAAGGTGCACTTCGGCTTGCAGACGCCAATTGGCCGAACGCGACAGGAATCGTGAGCAATCCGGCGTGCAACGGGGTGAACCCGCGCACGTTCTGCAGATAGAAGCTCATGAAGAAATACACGCCCGACATGGCGAAGAAGTTCAGCCCTATCGCCGCGGACGCCGAAGAAAGCCGGGGATCGCGGAACAACCGCACGTCAAGAGAGGGGTACTCGGTGCGCGACTCGTACACGCAGAATATGACGAGAATCGCAATCCCGCCCGCGATCGGCCCGAGGACGCCAGGCTCGGTCCATGATCCCGCGTCACCACCGCTGATGATCCCGTACACGAGCAGCACGAGTCCCGCGATCGACAGCAGCACGCCGAGGTAGTCGATCCGCCCCGGTGACTCGCTCTTGGACTCAGGTACCAGCAGCACTATCGCGGCGACGCCAGCTGCGGTGAGCGGCACGTTGATGAGGAACACCGATCCCCACCAGAAGTGATCGAGCAGCAAGCCGCCGGCGATCGGGCCGATCGCGATCGCGGCGCCCACAGCGGAGGCCCAGATCCCGATCGCCCGCGCCCGTTCCCGCGGATCGAAGATGTTCGTGATGATCGACAGCGTCTGGGGCATCACCGCCGCGCCGCCGAGGCCCATCGCGGCGCGCGCCCAGATCAGCTCATCCGGCGTCTGGGCATATGAGGACACAAGCGATGCGATGCCGAACAGCGTCATTCCGATCATGAGCATCCGGCGGCGGCCGATCCGGTCGCCGATCACGCCGAAGGTGAAGAGCAAGCCGGCGAAGACCAGCGTGTAGGAGTTGATCGCCCACTCAAGCTGACTCTGGCTCGCGCCAAGGCCGACGCGTGGTTCCGAGATCGTCTTGAGCGCGATGTTGAGCACCGTATTGTCGAGCACGATCGCCAGCAGGCTGACGATCAGCACGCTGAGTACGATCCACTTGCGCCGGTCCGACAGTTGCAGAGCGGCTGCCGAATGCGTCATGGAGAAAGCTCGCCAATCGGATATCGCTGTCGCGCCGCAGCAATCACGAACGGCAAGCGCACAGCTCAGACAGGATGCACGGCATGTCCGGCCGAAGCCGACCAGACGTATCGATACGGAACAGAATCGTATCGTAATACAGAAGCCGCCGCCAAGAGCCCGATTCTTGCCTGCCCGGCCCAGCGGACCGCCGATTACGGAGAACGGGCCCGCCGCCATCCGCTCGGGCACGCGCACCAGCCCGCCGGGCGACGCCATGATCCGGGAGGCTTCTCAGTTGCCCGGAAGTGACCCGCTGCCCCTACCGGTTCAAGGCCCAGCCATGTCATGATCGGTGCGTCCGGGGACGCCACAGTGGCGCCACGAGACCTGGAGGTCAACATGCTGCCAAGTCAGGAGAATCAGCAGGAATCGGGCCGCGAGGGCGCGGCCACGGCACAGACTCCCGAATCGGGTGCTGCGACAAGAACGGCGGGCGCGACGGTGCCTGCCGTGACCGGGACAGCGGGCGCGGCAGCGACAGCCGCGACCGAGGCTCAGGGCCTGTACGGCGGCGTCCGCCACCGGCGGGTGACCGTCCGCGACCTGGCCGCGGCCAAGGCCAGGGGCGAGCGATGGCCGATGCTCACCGCCTACGACGCCCTCACCGCGAGGATCTTCGACGAGGCCGGCATCCCGGTGCTGCTCGTCGGTGACTCGGCGGCGATGGTCGTATACGGCCACGACACCACGATCCCGGTCACCGTCGATGAACTGATCCCGCTCACCGCCGCGGTCGTTCGCGGCACGAGCAGGGCGCTCGTCGTCGCTGACCTGCCGTTCGGCTCATACCAGGCATCGGTACAGACAGCCGTCGAGACCGCGATCAGATTCCTCAAAGAGACCGGCGCCCACGCGGTCAAGCTGGAGGGCGGCCACCGGGTGCTCGCAGCGTCGAGGACCTCGTCACCGCCGGCGTCCCGGTCATGGCCCACCTCGGCCTGACCCCGCAGTCAGTGCACGCCATCGGCGGTTACCGGGTCCAAGGCCGCGGCGAGGACGGCGAATCGCCTGATCCGCGACGCGAAATCACTCCAGGCAGCAGGCGCCTTCGCAGTGGTACTCGAATGCGTGCCCGCCGACCTAGCCGCCCAGGTCACCCTGCCCTGACAATCCCGACAATCGGCATCAGGCGCCGGCCCAGCCTGCGACGCCCAGGTCCTCGTCTGGCAGGACATGGCCGGCCTGACCCCCACGCGTAGCCAAGTTCGCCAAACGCTACGCCGACCTGGCCGGCACCGCTCAAAACCGCCGCCCAGACCTTCGCCGACGAAGTAAGAGGCGGCGCCTACCCAACACCGGAATACAGCTACCGCTAGCCGAAGCGCCCAGAGTCGGGCCGCCAGAGGGCGGGGGGCCAGAGGGCGGGGGGCCAGAGGCGGGGGCAGAGAGGCGGCCCGAGCGCGCGGGGCGCGAAAGGCGGCGCGACGGGCGAGGCGCGGCCAGGCGAGTCCGCCCGAGCGTGACCCGGCGGCGGGATTTCGGGATTCGCTCGGCAGCCGTTCAGGCAGCCGGGCGAGTCCCGATCCCGCCGCGACCAGCCCATGCAAGGTCTTACGACGTCAACTTAGGCAACACTTCGCGCCCGAAGGCCTCGATCCACTCCAGCTGATTCCGACCAACGTTGTGCAGGTAGATCCGGTCAATACCGAGATCCAGGTACCGCTGGATATCAGCCCGATGGGCATCGAGATCGGACGTAATCAGCATCCGCCCGGCGAAGTCCTCTGGCCGCACCAGCTTGGCCATTTGCTCAAAGTCGAATGGTGACTTGATATCCTGCTTGGCGAACTTCATTCCGCCGTTCGGCCATTCCCTCATCGCATTGTCCAGTGCCTGCTCATCCGTTTCAGCCCAGGACAAGTGCAGCTGAACGATCTTGACCTGAGAGGACTGGTCGCGGCCTGCTTCCTTCGCGCCAGCATCAAACCGGTCGAGCAGCGCCGAGATTTTCTCGGCGGGAGCACCGGGAGTAATGATGCCGTCGGTGACGCGGCCGGCTCGCTTGGCGGTCAGCGGCCCGGCCGTCGCGATGTAGATCGGCGGCGGCGGGTCGGGCAGCGTCCACAGCCGGGCACGTTTCCATGCGGAAATGAGTGCCGCGATGCTTAACATCCTTGCCGCTGAACAGCTTCTGAATCACCTCGATCGCTTCCCACATCCGCTCAAGGCGCTCGGGTGCCTCTGGCCAGTAGCCGCCGACGACATGCTCATTCAGCGCCTCGCCTGAGCCCAGTCCGAGCCAGTGCCTGCCCGGGTACATCGCGGCCAGCGTTGCCGAGGCCTGCGCCACGATCGCCGGGTGGAACCGGAACGACGGGCAGGTCACGCCCGGCCCCAGGTCGCCTGTGGTGCGCTCGCCCATGGCGGTCAGCACGTTCCAGACGAAGGGCGCCTGGCCCTGGGTCGGCACCCACGGCTGGAAATGGTCAGCGGCCATCACGCCAGTGAAGCCGGCCGCTTCCGCGGCGACCGTGTAGTCGGTTACCTCAATCGGGCCGAACTGTTCAAGCATCGCGGCGTAGCCAACGTGCGCAGGACTCATCGTTAGTCTCCGGATCGGTGGTTCCTCATAGGTAGATCACTAGACTCGCACAGTGGACCGGGCGCCAGCGGTTTCGTGCAGCATGGGACATGAACACGGCTCAGGTGGACGCGCTGCGCGCGCTGCTAGCCTCCACGGGCTGGCTCGACCGGACCCGGCGGTTCGCCGTCGCGCTCCGCCGCCGGTCCCGGACCCCGCAGGGGCTGCTGGTCGTCGGGACGCCGGCCGACGAGCCGTGGCACATGACCGCTCATATCGCCGACGAGAGCGAACTGGCCGGCGTGCCCGGAGCTGATGCCGACGCTCGTCAGGTGGGCGCCGCCGCCCGGGGCGCCGCCGCATCTGCCGTGGGCCTCGAACGGCTCGAGCGGGCCGGGCGTTCCGAGACGCTGCTCGTCGTCAGCGGCGGATGCCGCGCCCGAGACACTCCTCGACCGGGTCAGCCGATGCGCGGAAGGCGGGGTCCTCGATCCTCGCCCTCGATCAGGGTGACCCGGACTTGAGTCGCTGGTGCACGAGTCGCTGTCGGTCCGCCGCCGAGCAGGTCGCCGCTGTCGTTCGACGCGGCGCAGCATCTGGTGAGCTTCGCGGTGGGCGAGCCGGGGCAGGGCTCGTTCAGCCCGGAGTTGCTGAGCGATATGGAAGCCTGGCCGGCCACGTGGCGGCTCTCGCCCGAGCGCGTGCTCCGACGCCGCGGCAGCCAGAGGGGGCGCGCGGCGCCCGGCAGCCGCAGGGCGTTCGCGGGCGCTTGAACCGCCTCCTGAACGCGATCAGCGGCCCGGATCCGGACTGACCGGCGGGATGGCCGGACCCGGGCTGTCTACTGCGACTGGCCGGCGGGGCGGCTGAGGCTACGAACGTGCCGCGACCCTGCTTTGTGATGATCAGACCGCGTTCGCGCAGTTCTTTCATCGCGTGCCGAGGGTCTGATAGGCCACGCCGTACTCTTCGGCGAGCGCCCGCTCGGCAGGCAGTTTGTGGGTCCACTCCCCTACTTCGATCCTGGCCGCGAGGTGATTGGCGACCTGGACGTAGGTGTAGTCAGGACCGTGTAGTGGATCGATCAGCGGCACCTGATCAACGTAGGCAGCCCCTGACCTGCATAAACCTTAGGCTAGCTCTCAGTGCTCTAGGTGCTTCGAAATGCTCTACTATTGACTATTTCGACCTGTGACCCCCCGCGACCCGGCAGCTGCGCATCGAGGCCGACGGCAGCCTGAGCGTCGGTGCCGACCGGCACCCTGTCCGCCGGCCGTCGTCTGCGTCCGACCCGCTTCCTCAGCCTGCGCAAGCGGTCAGCACCACGATGACGATGCTGCGCGACGCGGCCAGCGCCAAGCCGGCTAGGAGTCGAGGCTGAGCACCATGGTGGGCCGCTCGATCACGTGGTCATCGCGCAGCGGCCTGACCGCGGTGCCGATCGCGAAGAACTCGGTCGTGTGACCGCCCCAGGTATGCGAGTGCTGTCGCAGTTGCACCCCGACGATCCCCTCGGCCTCCAGGGCCTCGGCTTCGGCCTGCATCCGGCGACATGGCGAGCTCGCGGGCGTCGTAGAGGGCCTGGGTGAACTGCTCGAGCTCGACGTTCTTCCCGATGTTGCCGAGCACGCTGCCGAGCCGCTGGTGCGCGATGTGGTAGACGCACGAGCCCATGACCATGCCGAGCGGCGCGTAGCCGGCCCTGATCAGGGTCCAGAAATCCTGGCCGGACAGGTCGGAGGTGAACGGCAGGTCCTTGTTGTTGCGCCAGTTGGTCACGCCGCCCCCGCCAGCGTCTGGCTCGGCCTTCACCGCCGTGCCGACGGCGATGAACTCGGCGATGTCCGCGCCGAACTCCTTCATCTCGACCTCGAGCCGAACTCCGACGACACCGTCGGCGCCGAGCGTCTTGGCCTCGACCTCCATCCGGCTCATCGCCAATTCCCTGGCGTGGTACATCGCCTGGGACAGCACGGTCGAGTTCCTGGTTCTTGTTCCACCGGCCCATCTGGATGCCGACGTGGTAGATCGAGCTGCCGAGCACGAGCCCGAGCGGGCGGAACCCGACCTCCCTGACCAGGAGAAACTCATTGACCGTGAGGTCAGAGGTAAAGATCGACCCGGCCTTGCCTGGCTGCAGCTCGGCGAGACGTTTCATCGCGTCCTGCGGGACGCCCATGGCACCTGGGTCGGTCGACTGCTGCGTCATTGCTGCTCCTCGGGTGCGTCAAGACCGTTGTGAAGATTAACCTGCATCGGCGATCAGTTGCCGATCCCCCGGCCCCTGGCGGCGCGGCGCCGCTCCGGGTCGAGTGACAAGATGGCGAGGCTGGGCCGTTCCGTGCCGCGGCGTGACTTCGCGAAATGCGCGATCGCCGTGCCGATGATCGTCGCCTCGGCGACGTGGTCGCGAGCGCCCTCCTGAGCCGCGCACTCGCGCTCGCCGATCCGCAGGTCCATGGCCTGGACGACGACGCCTTCGCCGCCGTGCCGCAGCGACATCTTGCTGCAGCTCGTTCCTGGCGTCGTGCCTGGTCATGTTCACCAGTTCGGTGTAGCCGCCCACCTCGTTATTGCCGGCCGACCACCGGGTCTGGCTCCTGGTCAGCCAGTCGTCGTGCCTGGAGCCGATCGAGATGCCGAGTACGAGGCTGACCGGCACGACGCCGTCGGCGATGAGCTTCGCGAAGTCCTGCCCGGACAGATCGGAGGTGAACGGCCGCCGCAGCGGCAGCGCCGCCAGGAGCGCGTACCGCGGTGCCGATGGCGTTGAATTCCAGCGCGCCGGCGATCTGGAACCGCCTGATCGTCGAGCCGCACTCCGACCACGCCGTGGCCGCCCAGCGCTGCGCACTCCTCGACCATCCGGCTGATGGCCTTGCGCCGCGCCGCGTACATGGTCTGCACCATCGGCGCGTACAGGGCGCCGCGATCGCTGGACATCGACGTGTAGCCGGGCCGCCATCTCGGCTGGATGCGGCCATAGCTGCCGAATACCGTGCCGCTCGGGCAGCCGTACGCGCCCTGGTAGCCCATGTTGTAGACCGCGGCGCCAAGTACCTGGCCAACCGGGTCGAACCCAGCGGACTTGATCGCCGCGAACTCATCGGTCGTGAGCGCGGAACCCCAGGTCCCGCTGGCCTTGATCTCATCAACCCGCGCCCGCGCGACCGGCGGCAAGCCCTGGCCAGACCACTGCGTCGTCAAGGTCGGTGCCCTTCGTCAGCGGAGTCCCACTCCGTGTTGCGCTTGCGCACGGTCTCCAGTGCCCGGGCGGCCGCCTCTTTCGACGGATAGGGGCCGAGCCGGTCCTTCGCCGGGCACACTGTGTCCGACTCCACGGCCTGATGCTTGACGCAGAACCACCAGTGCTGCTCAGTGTCCATGCCAACTAGACTCTCAAATCATGGTGACGACGTTGCGGCCCGGCCGGGTTTCCCCACAACGGCAGGTTCCCCCGCAGATCAAGCGGCCCGAGTATGTCGGCAAAAAGCACCCCATACTCGGCGAGCCGAACATCAAGGACGAGCGGACGATCGCCGCCATGCGCGTCGCCGGGCGGATCGCCGCGCAAGCCCTGGTCGAGGTCGGCAAGCACGTCGAGCCTGGCATCACCACGGACGAGCTTGACCGGATCGGGCATGAGTTCCTCATCGATCATGGCGCCTACCCAAGCACTCTGGGGTACAGGGGCTATCCGAAGTCGCTCTGCGCCTCGCTGAATGAGGTAATCTGCCACGGCATTCCCGATGACACTGTCGTCGAGGACGGCGACATCGTCAATATCGACATCACGGCGTTCATCGGCGGCGTGCACGGCGATACGAACGCGACCTTTCTCGCTGGCGACGTCGATGAGGAGTCACGGCTGCTCGTCGAGCGCACCCGCGAGGCCACCATGCGCGCCATCAAGGTGGTGGCGCCCGGCCGCGGCGCTGAACGCCATCGGGCGGGTCATCGAGTCGTACGCGCGCCGGTTCGGGTACGGGGTGGTCAGGGACTTCACCGGGCACGGGATCGGCACCACGTTCCACTCGGGCCTGATCGTGCCCGCACTTCGATGATCCCGACATCGACGTCGTCATGGAGACGGGCATGACCTTCACCATCGAGCCGATGCTGACCCTGGGCACCATCGCCTACGACATCTGGCAGGACGGGTGGACCGTCGTGACCAAGGACCGCAAGCGCACCGCGCAGTTCGAGCACACCGTGCTCGTCACCGGAAGCGGATACGAGATCCTCACGCTCCCCTAGGCCCGTGCCTCCCTCGGCCCGTGCCTCCCTAGGCCCGTGCCTCCGGGAGCCAGCGCAGCCACCTGGGCAGATACCAGCTGCGCTCCCCCAGCAGCACGAGCGCCGCCGGCACGCAGATCCCCCTGACCACCGTCGCGTCCACGAAGACGGCGAAGGCCAGCCCGACGCCGATCATCTTGACGTCAATGGTCGACAGCGACGCGAAAATCGAGAACACCGCGACCATGATCACCGCGGCGCTGGTCACGACCCCGGCACCCGTCGAGATGCCGCCGACCACCGCCTCGGACGTCGATGAGCCGCGCATCCGCATTTCCTTGATCCGGCTCAGGATGAAGACGTGGTAATCCATCGACAGGCCGAACAAGAACACGAACATGAAGAGCGGCACCCAGTCCATGATCCCGCCGAACGAGGTGAATCCGAGCACGCCCTGCAGATGCCCGTCCTGGAAGATGATCGTGATCAGGCCGTAGGCCGCCCCGACCGACAGCAGGTTAAGCCCGATCGACACCAGCGGAATGGTCACCGACCTGAACGCGATCAGCAGCACCACGAACGCCAGCACCGCGACCAGGCCGAACACCAGCGGTGCCGCGCGGCGCAGCGTGGACAGGTAGTCGTAGTCGTTGGCCGTATCGCCGCTCACCGCGTAGCTGATGCCGGCGACCTTGCCGAGCGTCTCAGGCAAGACCTGGTTGCGAAGCGCGAGCAAGGCCCGCGTCGCCTGCGGGCCGCTGGTCGACTCCTGCGTCGCTCCCGTCAGCGGCACCGAGATGAGCTCCCCCGGCCCGCCCCGATCGGCAGCGCGGTCACCGGCCCGTGAATAGCCCAGCGGCCCGTGCGGGCCCGGCCTCCGCCCCGGCCCCGCTTTGCCTGTCCGCCACCAGCGACGTCCCGCCGGCGTCGCCCCCGGCCGCGAGCGACCGCAGCCTGGCCAGCGCGTCACCGAACGCCTGGCTCGCCACGCCCGGCCCTTCGACTACCACCTGCGCGGGGTCCGGGCCACCGGGGAAGTCATGGGAGATCAGCGCCATCGTGCGCACCACGGGAAGGTTCGATGGCAGGTTGAGACTGGGATTGCCGAGCCGCATGCCCAGCGCCGGGAAGGCCAGTCCCCCGAGCACCACGACCGCGAGGCCGCCCCAGACCAGCGGCCGCGCGACCACCCGCGTGACCAGCGCACCCCACAGCCTGGACCGGTCACCCCGCGTGCGCGCCTTGCCGAAGAAAGGTATCCGGCCCCGGTCAGCCCACGGCCCGAGCAGCGACAGCAGCGCGGGCAGCGCCGTCAGCGATCCGGCCACGGCGACGCCGACCACGACCATCGTCCCGATCGCGAACCCGGTGAACATCTCGATCCCCGTGAACAGCAGCCCGGCCAGCGAGATCATCACGGTCAGTCCCGAGATCACGATCGCACGGCCCGAGGTGGCCGCGGCGGTCCGCAGCGCATCGTGGAAGCTGGCTCCCGCCGCCCGCTCCTCGCGCTCCCGGCGCAGGTAGAACAGCGTGTAGTCGATCCCGACGGCCATGCCGATGATGAGCACGACCTCGGAGGTGCCCTGGCCGATCGGCAGCCACCGGCTCGGGATGGCCAGCAGCGACACCGCCGTCACGACCGCGGTGCCCGCCAGGATCACCGGGATGCTGGCCGCGATCAGCGCGCCGAACACGATGAGCAGCAGCAGCAAGGTCAGCGGCACCGAGGTCCGTTCCGCCTGGTGAAAGTCCTGGCCGAGCATGGCGTTAGCGGCCCTGGTGACGCTCGCGTCCCCGGCCTCGGCCACGACCAGGTTCGGGTACCTGGCCTGTACTCGTGCCACCGCGTGCAGCGCTTTCAGCACCGTCGTCGTCGCGGCGTGATGCGACCCGGCGACCCGGAAGGTGACGAGCGCCCCGCCGCCGTCAGGCGCGACCAGGTCCCTGCCGTCCCGGCCGAACGGCGTCTGGATATCGGCGGCGGCGCCCGGCAGCCGCTGGAGCGCCGTCACCACCTCCCGGGCCGCGATCCGCAGCGGCGGGTACCCGGCGAAGGTGCGTTCCGGCCCGGGTCCCTTCGACGCGATGAGCACGCTCTCCGATGGCGGCGTCACGACCTTGAACTGGCTCAGCATGCGCTCGGCCGTGCCGGACTGGCCCGGGTCGTAGGTCGCGACGCTGGTCGTGCCATAGAGGTGCCCGGCCAGCAGTGCCCCGCCGACCATCAGCAGCCAGGCGACCAGCGCTATGATCCGGTGCCTGGCGCTCCAGCACGCTATCCGCTCGACAACCGGCCGGCGACGCTGGCGGGGAGGGCTGGGCGCGGCCGACGGGGTGCTGAGCTGCATTAATCAGATAGCCTTTCGTCCGCAGGGCGGGCCAGGGGCGCTGTGAATAGGAGATTACCCGCGTTCGCTAGCGTTCGGTACAAGTTGGTCGAATCCTGAGTGAATCAGGAAAAATTGCTCCCCGCTCGCGGGGCCTCCGGGAGAAGATGGCCGCCATGGGAGAACTGATTCTCATCAGACACGGTGAAACAGTGTGGAGCCGCGCGCTCAAGCACACTGGGCGCACCGACATTCCGCTCACCCCGGCCGGCGAGGCAGCGGCCCGTGCGCTCGCCGCCGGCCTGATCGCCAGGCCCGTAGTCGCCACCTTCGCCAGCCCGGCGCGGCGCGCCACAAGGACGGCTGAACTGGCGGGGCTGACCGGCATCAAGACCGACCCCGACCTGTGGGAGTGGGACTACGGCGGCTACGAAGGCCGGACGACGGACGAGATCCGGGTCGACCGCCCGGATTGGTACCTGTGGCGCGACGGCGTCATCCCCGGCGACGCCGATCACCCAGGCGAGACCGTCGACCAGGTGGGCGACCGCGCCGACCGGGTGCTCGACCGGGCCCGCCCGATCCTGGCCGGCGGCGACGTGGCCCTGGTAGCGCACGGCCATCTGCTGCGCATCCTGACCGCCCGCTGGCTGCGCCTGGCTCCCGCCGACGGGCGCCTGTTCCGCCTCGACACGGGGACGATCTCCAGCCTCGGCACCGAGCACGACGAGCCGGTGATCAGCACCTGGAACGTCCCGCCCGGCAGCTAGCCCGTCAAGCGGACTCCGATCCCTTAGCTGCGGGCCGGGTTCGCTACCCAGGCCATCATCAGCGGCTCGCCGGTCCTGACGTCGTCGATGACCAGCAGGTAGGGCCGGTCAAACCGGATCACCCGCCCGAAGGCTGTCGCCGATGCCGTGATGCCGGTCGCGGTGGCGGCACTCGCGACCGTGCTCCTCTCCCCGATCGACAAGGTCGCGGCGTGCTGCACGAATCCGATGCAGCACGCCTGCGGCGAGATCGCCTAGAAGTCGGCGGCCGGCGTAAAGGCGCTGCCCATGCCGAGCGAGGTCAGCGGCTGGCGCAGCGAGCCGCTCCAGGCGAGCTTGACCTTCGGCAGCGCTATGCCCGCCGTCCGGTGGCTGGTCGCGACCTTTGACTCTAGCGTCCTCAGCTGACCTGGCGCGGGCAGCTCGCAGCCGCTGTTGCTGGCCGGGAGCAGCGCGATCATGCGCAGCCGGCCGCCCTTGTAGGGCAGCGACACCGCCGTGAAGCCGGCGTAGCTCGCGGTCTTGAACCCGTCGCCGTTGAGATACGACGCGGTGACCTGACCGTTCCCGGTACTGAACGGCCCTTTCGAGGTCCGCCCGTGGTCGAACGGGTGTGCCCAGGCGGCCTTGAGGTACAGGGCGTTGGTCAGCACCCAGCCGGTAGATCCGTTCAGCGATCCCGGTGCGAGCAAGTCCGGGATCTGGCCGCGCGTCTCCTTGCTGATCGTCGCGTTGATCGTGTGCCTGGCCTGCTCGGGAGCGGTCATCAGGGGCACGTGCGCCATGGCCGCCTGGTAGGCGCTCTTGAGCGCGCTGACGTAGGCGGGCCTGGTGCGCAGGGACCGGTCGGCCCAGATGCGGTTGCCCTGCGTGAAAGTCACGCCGGGGCCGCGCAGCGAGCCGAGCAGCGCCGACCTGACGCCGAGCCCGGCCGCCAGCCTGGCCGCGGACGCGGCAGGCAGGTCCATCGCCTTCTCCATCGCCGTGGCGGTGGCCCCGCGCGCGCCGAGCAGCGCGAGCCCGAGGCTGCTCGCCACGCTCACCGGTGACAGCACGACGTTGCCCGTGCCCGAGCTCCGGCAGCTGGCGCCGAGCAGCCCGATGCCGAAGCCGGTGTCGCTGGCGCCGAATTCCCTGAGCAGGGCGGTCTGATGCGCGGTCAGCACGACCCGGTCGGCTGTGCGGGGCCGCGGCGCCGTTCGCGTCGTGGCACACCCGGCGGCAGTGCACACGGCAAGTGCGGCGGTGATCAGGGCGGCAAGCTGGCGGGCCTTCATCATGCCGGTTGGACGCCGGCAATGGCGGGCCGGTTCCGGCGGATTGCCGCCAGCTCCTGTTTAGGCAGCCAGTTCGTCAGCGGCCGGCAAGCCGAGCAGCTGACGCGGAATCCGGATCGCCGCCTGGTGCATCGCGCGCAGCGTCAGCGTCGCGCTGAGGTCGGTGACGGGGCTCCCCGGTGCGCCGTACATCCGGCGCGCCCACCGGGGCAACGTCCCGAAGGCCAGCGTGTTGAGCGGCGGCACCACCAGTTTCAGGCCGGTGAACGGCCACGGAATGTCGGGCACGAATGACCTGGCCAGCGCCTTCCTGGCCTCAGCGCACGCGTAGATCTCCGGCCGCATCCGCTCGTAGTACGCGTCGAGCTCGGCGACGCTGGCTGGCACGAGCCCTGCGTCAAGCCCGACGACCTCGGCGCTGCGCCGCTGCTCGGACACGAACTGGTCGAGGCTGTCCTGGGCCAGGTGCATGCCGCACCGGCCGGCGATGTTGACGTAGGAGGCGACCTCGCCGCAGTGCACCCACAGCAGCAACTCCGGCTCGTCAAGCCGGATCACCGAGCCGTCTTGGTCGAGCCCGGTCAGCGAGGCGTGGATGCGCCGCACGCGGCGCCCGGCCCGCTCGACCTCGGCCACGCTCCCGTACGTCCTGATCCGGACGAATTCGACGGTGCGGTTGAAGCGGCCCCAGGCCTCCCCTGGCCGGGCGAATGCGGTGTTCTGCCAGGTAGCCCGCATCGTCCGGGGATGCAGTGCCTGCAGGTACATCGACCGCAGCCCGGCGACCCACATGATCGGCTCGCCCATCAGCCGCCAGGTCTGCGAGTCAGGGCCGAATAGCCCTCTGGCCTGCGCTGTCATGCTGCCAGCGTAACCGCTACCTGGGCGCGGTCTCCTCGGCGATCCAGTCCAGGTAGCTCGCCGAGCCCGCCACGATCGGCGTCGCGATGATCTCAGGTTCGTCGTAGCTGTGCCGCTCGATCAGGAAGTCGGCGAGCTCGGGGTACCGCGCGGCGGGCAGCTTGAGCATCAGCACCCACTCTTCGGTCCGCTCGATGCCGTCGTCCCACCAGAAGGTGCTGGCAACAGGACCTGCCACCTGAGCGCACGCCGCCAGCCGTGCCTCAACCGCTTCCTGCGCCAGTTCCATCGCCTCGGCACGGGAGTCAGTCGTGGTCTGCACGTGCAGAAACTGCGCTTCGCTGCCGGCTTCGCCGTGCTCGCCTGCCATACCTGAAGATAGTACGCCGCGAGCAGCGATAGCCTTTGCCTTCCCGGCCATCGAGGAGGTTCGCGTGCATCGCCGGTTGTGTCTGATCGTGAACCCGCGCGCAGGGAACGGCCGGGCGCGCACGCTGCTGCCGCTGGCCACGGCCGTGCTGACTGAGGCCGGGGCCGAGCATCAGGTGATCGAGTCAGAAAGCCTCGGCCACGCCCGGGAGCTTGCCGCCCAGGCGGCCGGGCGCGGCGAGGTCGTCGTGGCCGTAGGAGGCGATGGCATGGCTGGCTCACTGGCCGGTGCCGTGTCGGCGGCGAGCGGCACCTACGGCCTGATCCCTGCTGGCCGCGGCAACGACCTCGCGACCGTGCTAGGGGTGCCCAAGGACCCGGCCGCGGCGGCGCGGGTGCTCACCGGCGGCGCGAGCAGCCGTATCGACCTGATCGGCGTCGGCGTACCCGGCCAGCCAGAGGTCATCGTGGCTGGCAGCGTCTACGCGGGACTGCCCGCGCTAGCCGGTGAGGTAGCCAACGCGACCAGGCTGATCGGAGGCTCGCTGGTCTACCCGGTCGCCGCGCTGCGCGTGCTCGCCGGCTGGCGCCCGACGGCATTCGGCGTGCGCATCTCCGGGCAGCAGGAGCCGCATGACTTCAACGGCTACGCCGTCGTCATCGCTAACTCCGCCTACTTCGGGGCCGGCATGCGCGTCGCGCCGCCGGCAGCGATCGATGACGGCGAGCTCGACCTGGTCCTGATGCGGCACGCGCCCAAGCTGACGTTCGTCAGGGCCCTGCTCAAGATCAAGGACGGCTCGCACGTCACGCTGCCGCAGATCACGCTGCATCGCGGCACCGACGTGACGCTCACGATGGACCGCGACCTGCCGGCCGCAGCCGACGGCGAGGCGCTGGCCTGCGCCTCGCCGTTGCCAGCGGGCACGCCGTTGCGAATCAGGGTGCTGCCGTCCGCGCTCGAGGTACTGATTCCGGCTCAGTAGCCATACCCGCCGCCTAGCGGCTACCCCGCGCTCGCCGGCGCGCCTAGCCTGTTACCGGATGGCGTGATCGCCCACCACAGGCCGCCACTCTCATTGAGCATGTTGCCCGCCGTCTCACCCGGCGTGGTATCGGCCAGGTAGGTGTAGAGCGGGTGGCCGTCATACGTGGCCTGCACGAAACCGCCTGGCCTGGTGATGGTGCCAAACTTGCCTGGTAGCTTGAGGCCCGCCGCCAGGACGGCGGGTCCCTCCACCGGAGGCCAGTACTTGGCGCAACCTCCGGTGCAATGCGAGACCTTTGCCGCGTCGGCGCTGAACCAGTAGATCGTAGTGCCGCGCCCTGTCGTGAGGACCGTACCTATGTTCGTGTGCCTCGTCATGATCTCCCTGGGCGGCGGCGGGGCCGCCTTCGGCTTGCCAGCTGAGGCGGCCGTCCCGCACGCCGCGAGCGCCAGCATGGTAAGGAGCAGGCCGGCGGCCTGCAGTTGATTTCTCATGACATCGTCTCCGTCCGGTGGAGTTATCCGTCACAGCCTGAACGGACGACCGGTCGCGGTCGTTCTCAATGGCATGAGGTATTTGAGCCGTCGCCGGGCCATCTTCACCCAGACCTGCGGCGATGCGTTAGGATGCCTTATTGCGCTGACATGCGCTCGCTCAGCCAGGCGAGCGCGAGCGGGTAACGGTAGTCGATGGCCGCATGGGTGCCTTCGAAGATCTCAAACCTGACCACCTCATCGGCCACTCCGGCCTTGGCGAGCGCCGCCGCGAACGCCTCAGCCCCGAGGTCGAGGTAGAAATCGTCGGCGTTGCCGGCGTCGATCCAGATCGAGTGCAGCGAGGCCAGGGCGCCCGCGTACCTGGGGACCATCCTGACCGGGTCCCAGTCGAGCCAGCGCTGCCAGACGTCTTCGCGGATCGCGCCGGTACGGGTATCGAACGGCAGTTGCGGCTGCCCATCCGGCGTCGGCCGAGAAACAGGCCGCCACGCCGAGCGTGCCGAGCAGAGACTGGTCGGCCTTCTTCGTGAACGCCACCCGCGAGTTGAAGTCGTCCCACCACTTCCAGATGTCGCCGTCGTACTCGCGTAGCATCCGGACGCAGTCGGCGAACTCGGGTATGTAGCACATCTCGTACAAGGCATCGCCCGCGTGGGTGGCGAGAGCGCCGAACAGGTCGGGGCGCAGCATCGGGGTAATCATGGCGCCGAACCCGCCGCTCGACTTGCCGCTGATGGCCCGGTGCGCGGAGTCGGCCAGCGTGCGGTATCTGGCATCCACCCAGGGCACGACCTCATCACACAGATAAGAGTGGTAACGCCCGGTACCGGGCGAATCCACATACTGGCTGCCGCCGTACCTGGTCCAGGCGTCCACGTACACGCAGATCGCGGCAGGCGCGGCCGAGGTTGCGAAAACCTGGTCAGCCATCTCGATGAAAGGCTGCCTGAACGGCGTCCGGTTACGCCACATGGTGACGTATCCGCCGTATCCCATGATCACGTAGACCACGGGGTACCGCCGGTCCGGCTCCTCGTCGTAGCCGGGCGGCAGGTAGACAAGTACCGGCCGCTCATACGGGTCGCCAAGCGGGTTGTCCCGCAGCAACTCGCTGGTGATCACCCGCTCATCGACGCGTCCGGTGAGCTCTCCCGACCACGGCAACATAACGCCTCCCGTCCCGGCTACCGATGATCACACCATACGGACCCCCGTCCGGCCCACCCGCCGCGCCAGCGGGGCCGGACCCGGGATCCAGACCCGGAGTGCTGACGAGCCGGGACGTGACCGGAATGACATGACTCGACACGCCACGGCGGCGTGATATCGGGAAATCACGCGGAGCGACGCCCTCAACCGGCATAGTGTCCTCTATTCGTGCCTGATACCGCCCGCTGACCCAAAGGTCAGCCCTTGGAGGTTCGACATGGGGGAAGATCGTTTTGGTGTCGCCGGGCGCATCACCCGGCGAAAACTCAGGCTCGCCGCCAAGCTGAACAAGCGCAATCGCCGGCTGCTCACCATGGCGGGCATCCCTCTGATGGCCATTGCGGGCGTCGTTCCCCTGATCATTCACCACGAGTCGGCCAGGCTCGGCGGCTGGAATGCCGTCACGCACCCTGTGCACGGGCTGGGCCAGGTGCGCCAGCCACGGTTACCCCAGCTACGCCTACGGCAGCCGCGGTTTCCGGTCTTACTGGCGGATGTCGGCCGGTAACCAGTGCACGAACTACACGGCTTTCGTCGAGTCGGCGGTCTACCACGTCAGGGCGCCGCGATTCCTGCTCGGTAACGGCGGCGAGTGGGCGGCGACCGCCGCCGCGCACGGGGTGCTGGTCAACCACATTCCCTCGGTAGGCGCGGTCGCCGAGTGGAACGGCGGCACGTTCGGGATCGGCGCGGCCGGGCACGTCGCCGTGGTTGAGGCGGTCGGCCCGCACGACAGCTACATCATCATCTCCCAGCAGCACATCAACGCCGAGCGCGACGGCTATGACTGGACCAGGATCAAGGCGCACTACCCGTCAGACAAGTGGCAGGAATGGCCCAGTAACTTCATCCATTTCCGCATCCCCCGCCGGGCGAATCTCGGGTACTACAACCCCCGTACGGGCAAGGTCACGATGCGGCTGGCCCAGACCGCCGGACCGGCTAACGCGAGACCGAGAATCGGTCGCGGCAGCGCCCGCCGGGGTCGGCTGGTCCCGCTGACCGGAGACTGGCGCGGCGGCAAGGACCGCCTCGGGTTCTACAATCCCAGGTACGGCACGTTCCACCTGCTCGGCATCGGCAAGTCGCGACGGCCGGGGCAAGACGTTCAAGTTCGGGCCGGCGCATATGATCCCGCTGGTCGGCGACTGGACCGGGGCCGGTCATGATGGCGTGGGCTACTACAACCCGCGGACAGGCACCTTCTACCTGCGCGAGAAGCTGTCGCACGGGCGGGCACTGAAGAAGTTCAGGTTCGGCCCGCCGCACATGAAGCCGCTCGCCGGAGACTGGACCGGCGGCCGCAAGGACGGCATCGGCTACTACAACCCGAAGAACGGCCTCTTCGCGATCCGAGACAAGCTGTCGGCCGGGCCGGCGCACCGCACGTTCAAGTTCGGGCCCGGCGCACATGATCCCGCTGATCGGCCGCTGGACGGGCACGAGGTGGGAGGGAGTCGGCTACTACAACCGCTGGACCGGCACCTTCTACCTGCGGAACCGGCTGAGCAGGGGCCGGGCGCAGGTGATCGTGCGATTCGGCCCGCCGCACATGATCCCGCTGACGGGAGAATGGTTCGGCGCCTGAGTGCGGTTCGGCGCCTGAGAGTCGTTCGGCGTCTAGTGGCACGATCGGTGCACTAGATAGTTTGGCCGCATGACCGCTGACCGGATCACTGCCCGCCAGCCAGACCAGTACCTGACCGACGCGATCCGCGCGCTGCCTGTGCCCACAGGCCCTGCCGGGCCAGCGGGAACGCCGCCAGCCGCATTGCCCTCGCCTGATGATCTGGTCAGGCCAGGCAGCGCGCTGACCTTCGGCGAGTGCCTGCGGCTGTTCGACGCGCAATTGGGCAGCCGCCATCTCGACGAGGCGGCCCGCTGGCTGCAGTCGCGCGGCACCGGTTACTACACGATCGGCTCCTCCGGTCACGAGTCGAACGCCGCGGTCGCGGCGGCGCTCCGCCTCACCGACCCGGCGCTACTGCACTACCGGTCAGGCGCGTTCTACCTGACCAGGGCAGACCAGGCCGGCCGGTGGATCGAGGGCATCACTGACGTCCTGCTCGGCATGACCGCCGCGGCCTGCGAGCCGATCGCGGGCGGGCGGCACAAGGTATTCGGGCACCGGCAGCTGCACGTCATCCCGCAGACCTCGACGATCGCCTCGCACCTGCCCAGGGCGGTCGGCCTGGCCTTCGCCCTCCCCCGCGCCGCTAGGCTCGGCATCGACCCACCCTGGCCAGCCGACTCGATCGTGGTCACCAGTTTCGGCGACGCGTCGGTCAATCACTCGACGGCCACCGGGGCGCTCAACACCGCGGCCTACTGCGCCTACCAGGGCCTGCCGATGCCGCTGCTGGCGGTGTGCGAGGACAACGGGCTCGGCATCAGCGTCCGCAGCCCGGCGGGCTGGGTCAGCCGCCGCGCTGACCAGCCGGCCTGGCATCCGCTACATCTACGCGGACGGCACGGACATCGCCGAGGTCTACGACGCCGCCTTGGAGGCGGCCTCCTATGTCCGGGAGCAGCCGGACACCGGCGATCTTGCATCTGGCCATGATCCGGTTCGGCGGGCACGCGGGCTCCGACGCCGAGTCCGCCTACCGCATCGCCCGCCGAGATCACCGCTGACCTGCGCCATGATCCGCTGCTCGGCACCGCCAGCGCTGCTGGTCACCGCTGGCCTGCTCACCGCCTGATCAGGTCCTCGACCGGTACGCCCAGTCCAGGGACTCGGTCCTGGCGCTGGCGGCTCGGGCCGAGGCGGAGCCGACGCTCACTTCAGCCGCGCAGGTGATGGCGCCGCTGGCACCGCGCCGACCCGATGCGGTCGCCGCCGCCGTATCGGCCGGCGAGCAAGAGACGCAGGCTGCGGGCTTTCGGCGGGAAGCTGCCCGAGGAAGAGGGCCCGCTGACCCTGGCCCAGGCGATCAACCGCACGCTGCACGACGAGCTCGCCGCGCATCAGGACGTGATCGTGTTCGGGGAGGATGTCGCCCGCAAGGGCGGCGTCTACGGGGTCACCAAGGGCCTGCTCGCGGCGTTCGGGGCCGCAAGGGTATTCGACTCGCTGCTCGACGAGCAGTCGATTCTCGGCGTCGGCCTCGGAGCCGGGCTCGCCGGGCTGCTCCCCGTGCCCGAGATCCAGTACCTGGCCTACCTGCACAACGCGGCCGACCAGGTGCGCGGCGAGGCCGCCACGTTGTCGTTCTTCTCCCAGGCGCAGTACCGCAACCCGATGGTGCTGCGGATCGCGGGCCTTGCGTATCAGCGGGGCTTCGGCGGGCACTTCCACAATGACAACGCCGTCGGCGCCCTGCGCGACATCCCCGGAATCATCGTCGCCTGCCCTGCCCGGCCTGACGACGCGGCGGCGATGCTGCGGACCTGCCTGGCCAGCGCCCGCGAGGACGGCAGCGTCTGCGTCTTCCTTGAGCCGATCGCGCTGTATCACGAGCGCGACCTGTACGAGCGCGGGCGACGGCGGCTGGCTCGCCGGTTATGACCCGCCGTGGCTGTGGCGGCTCGGGCACGCGCCGGTGGGCCAGGGCCGGGTCTACGGCGATGGCACCGACCTGCTGATCGCCACGTTCGGCAACGGGCTGCGGATGAGCCTGCGCGCGGCGGCATCGCTCGCGGCCAGCGGCATCGGCTGCCGGGTGCTCGACATCCGCTGGCTGGCACCGCTGCCGGCGCTCGACCTCATCCGCGAGGCCTCGGTCACCGGAGCGGTACTCGTGGCCGACGAGACCAGGGCAGACGGGGGGCGCGGGCGAGGGCATCGTGACCACGCTGATCGAGGCCGGCTATCGGAGGCCGGATCGGCAGGGTAGCGAGCGAAGACAGTTTCGTGCCGCTCGGTGACGCGGCCCGGACCGTCCTGCTGTCACAGGCGACGATCGAGGCGGCGGCGCGCGATCTCCTTCGCTGACTGTGTTTGCTTGCCGCCTCCGGGCCTGCGGCCCTTTGGCGGGGCCTTCGGGCGCTTTTGGGTGCTGTCTTCCCTCCTCGCTTCTCCCTTCGGTCGTCGCTCGTCAGTCCAGACAGCACCGCGCCCTTCGGCGTGGAACCCCCGCCCGCGCCTTCGGCGGACGGGGGTGCTGGCTGGGTGTGCTGTTAGCTGCCGGCGGCGCTGGCGCTGGCTAGGCGCTGGCGGTCTAGGAGTGCCGAGTGCATGGACGGGCGCTCGATCATGATCTCGGCGTACTCCTCCAGTTGCACGCCCTGAGCCGCGGCTACGGCATGCAGGTAGGAGGCCGCCTCGGACGTGGTCCAGGCGTCTGCCCGCAGGTCAGCCCCGAGGCCGGCGCCGAGCAGCCGGCGCTGGGTGGCGCGGGTCAGCACGGCGCGGAGTACCGCGTAGCCCATCCTGGACAGGTTGCCGAGATCCTGGTGCCGGTTCTTGCGCATACCGGCGTCGACCTGTGCCATCGCCGATAGCCCGCAGGCATCGAGCACGTCGATCAGCATGCCGACCTCGACCGCGTACCCACTGAAGAACGGGATCGAGTAGAGCACGTCCCTGGTGCCGCCGAATTCGCCAGCCAGCGGCTGGACGAACCCGGCCAGTTCCGGGAACAGCAGGTTAAGCGCCGGCTTGCAGGCCAGTTCGGTGACCCGGCCACCGCCGTCGGGAACGGACAGTGATTCCTGGGTGTAGGGCCTGCGGTAGGCGGCCTTCACGAACTTGAGTTCGGGTCTGGCCACCAGGCAGCCGACGACGCCAGTCACCAACTGCTTGCAGAAGTTGCCGGTGTCGGTGTCAGCGAACGCGATGATGTCCCCGGTGGCTACCGACAGGCCACGCCACATCGCGTCGCCTTTGCCGTGGGCGGGACCGTACTCCGGCATCAGCGCGTTCTCCGAGTACACCTCGGCCTCATAGCCGCGTGCGATCTCGGCGGTGCCGTCGGTGGAGTCGGCGTCGACGACGATGACCTGGTCGATTAGCCCGATGTCTGGATGTCGGAGGTTATTAACCTCGTCGAGAACCGAGGTTATGGTTTCGGCCACATTGCGGGTCGGCAGGATCAGAGAGACGGTGACACCCCTGTCTCGCTTGATCGTGCTGAGCTCGCTGGCGTTGCCGAAGTCAGAGTAGTGGAAGCTGTGCGACCGAAACCAATCATGTGTTCGCATGAGGTCCTCCTCGACATCCGGGGCGGGCCATTCCTGCACCACATACCAAGTTTTTGACGATACAAACAACTATGCCGTCCGACCTACGATGAACACCCCGGTGCGACGATAAGTCCGAATGTGCCCGGTAGGTTGGATCACCCAGATACTACAGACTCGGTGACCACTTAGGACCCTCATGCTAATTCCTGCAACCACTGCCCACCTAGGCGGCTGGCACCGCCCGGTGCGGGCAGCTGGCGGCGGGCTAGCGCAGAGTCCCGTGACACCTAGTTAGCTGTCGCTGACCGTCAGCGATTTCCTGCACGTGGTCGCATGTTGGTACCCCCATGCGAGCCCTTTAAGCAATCATGGCGGCCGGCCCCGCATCGCCGTCAGTGTCCGGTCTATCCTCGGCCTATGAACCTGCACTCTACCGTCGGCGGTCCGGGGCTTGCCCAGCACAGGCACCTCGTCACGGAGATCCCAGGCCCGGCTTCCCGCGCGCTGCTCGAACGCAGGCAGCGCAGCGTGGCTCGGGGCCTGTCCCATGTGCTGCCCGTGTTCGTCACGGCGGCCGGCGGCGGCGTGCTGATCGATGCGGATGGCAACTCGCTGATCGACTTCAGCTCGGGCATCGCGGTGACCTCCGTCGGCAACAGCGCTGAACTGGTCGTCAACCGGGTGACCGAGCAGGTCGCCCAGTTCACCCACACCTGTTTCATGGTGGCCCCGTACGAGGGGTACGTGGAGGTATGCGAGGAGCTCAACCGGATCACCCCGGGCAGCTACGACAAGCGCTCGGCCCTGTTCAACTCCGGTGCCGAGGCGATCGAGAACGCAGTGAAGATCGCCAGGCACGCCACCGGGCGGCAGGCCGTCGTAGTGTTCGACCACGCCTACCACGGCCGCACGAACCTGACCATGGCGATGACCGCCAAGAACATGCCCTACAAGGACGGCTTCGGCCCGTTCGCCGGCGAGGTGTACCGGGTGCCGATGGCCTACCCGTTCCGCTGGCCAGGCGGGCCCGCGAAGTGCGCCGAGGAAGCACTCAATGTCATCACCGGCCTGATCCACGCCCAGGTGGGCGAGAACCGGGTCGCGGCACTGGTGATCGAGCCGATCCTGGGAGAAGGCGGCTTCATCGTGCCGCCCGACGGTTTCCTGCCAGGCCTGGCCGACTACTGCCGCGAGCACGGCATCGTGTTCATCGCCGATGAGATCCAGTCCGGCCTGTGCCGGACCGGAGACTGGTTTGCCTGCGACCACGAGGGTGTCGTGCCCGACCTCGTCACCACGGCAAAGGGCATCGCCGGAGGCCTGCCGCTAGCCGGCGTGACCGGGCGGGCCGAGATCATGGACGCGGTGCATCCAGGCGGCCTCGGCGGCACCTACGGCGGCAACCCGGTCGCCTGCGCGGCCGCCCTCGGCTCGATCGAGACGATGACCAAGGAGGACCTCCCCGCAGCGGCACGCCGGGTCGGCGAGGTCATGCTGCCGAGACTGCACGCGCTTGCCGCGCAGTATCCGGTCATCGGCGACGTGCGCGGCCGGGGCGCGATGCTCGCTATCGAACTGGTCAAGCCGGGCACCATCGAGCCGGACGCGGCGACGACCGCGCAGGTCGCCAAGGCCTGCCACGCGGCGGGGCTGATCGTGCTGACCTGCGGCACCTACGCCAACGTGCTGCGGTTCCTGCCGCCACTGGTGATGAACCCCGACCTGATCAACGAGGGCCTCGACATCCTGACCGAGGCCTTCGCTGCGCTGTAACCCGTCGGCTACGCCCACGCGTCAAGCTCGCCGGCGAGCCGCTCAGCATCTGGGGTGTTGCTCAAGCAGGCTGACCGCGCTCGGGTGGTCGCCAGCTGACCGTTGCACATCCGCCAGGTACTGAAACCCATGGGCCTCGCCGCCAGGTTGCCCATGTGGCGCTGAATGCCCAGCCCCTCCTCCAGCATGAGCACCGCGCCCGGGTAGTCGCCAGCCAGCCGCCGTACCGCTCCCAGGCCGAGCAGGGCGTAACCGACGCCAAGGCGGTCACCGATGGCACGGTAGAGATCACGTGCCTGCTCAAGAGAAGCCGTGGCGGCCGGGATGTCGCTGATCAGGTATTGCAGGTCACCCAGGTTGCACAGGGCGTTGGCATGGCCGGACGGGTCGCGCAGATGCCAGGCGGCGCGCGAGCGCGAGGTCGATACAGGCCGCCAAGTTCGCGTACTCGGCGGCAATCCAGGCCTGGGCCTGAGCCCGGCCTGGCGGGCCAGGTACGGAGGCAGCCACTGGCAGGCGCACGGCGCTCGTCGGCCTGGTGTGGTAGGCGAGCTGGACGTCGGCGGCCTGCGCGGTGTGCTGGTAGTAACCGAGCAGCCGCTCGGTGGCCTGCTCGCGCTCAGCGCCCGGATCGACGGCGACCAGACTCCGCGCGTACTGGGCGATCAGGTTGTGCAGCTGGTACCTGCGGGGCACGCGCTCCTCGATCAGCCGGTCGCCCTGGAGCGCTTCCAGATGTGCTGAGGCCTCGCTGAGCGGCAGGCCCGCCAAGGCGGCAGCGGCATAAGGCTCGATGTCGGTACCTGGATGCAACCCGAGGTAGCGGAAGAACCGCTGCCGTCCTGCGGCCAGGTCCAGGTAGGACGCCTCGAACGTGGCTGCGACTGTGCCGCCCTCGGCGGTGACGGTGAGAAGCCGCGCCCGGGTCTCGGCGATCAGGTCGGCCATGGCCCAGGACCGGTGCCGGGCGAACAGCCGGGCGAGCAACGAGATCGCCAGCGGCAGGCGACCGCACAACTCCGCCAGCTCAGCCACGAGGTCGGGATCCTTCGCGGCCCGAGGGGCCAGGCCCGTGAACATCGCCTGGGCATCACCGGGCGGCAGGACATACAGCGGGACCTCGAGCGCTGCGGGCAGGTCGCCAAGGAACCGGCGGCTGGTGACCAGGACCAGGCTTCCTGCCGTCCCTGGCAGCAGGGGCGTGACCTGGGCACTGCCTGCGGCATTGTCCAGGATCAGCAGAGTCCGCTGACCAGCCATCCGGTCCCGCCACATCGCGGCCAGCCCGTCCAGGTCAGCGGGCAGATACCGTGGATTCACGCCATCGGCGGCTAGCAGCGCGGCGAGCACATCGGCGGGGTCGGCTGGCTGCTGACCGGGCGTATGGCCCCGCAGGTCGACGAACAGCTGCCGGTCGGGGAACCGGTCAGCTACCAGGTGCCCCGCGTGCACCGCCAGGGCGGTCTTGCCTACGCCGGGCATGCCGTCGATCGCCGCGATCACGACAGTCCCTGGCACCTTCACGCCGGCCTGGTCAAGCAGCCCAGTCAGCGCCGCCAGCTCACCGGCCCGGCCCGTGAAATGCGCCACTGTGGCCGGCAGCTGCCGCAGCACCGCAGGGGCAGCGGCTCCCGCCGATGCGGCGGCGACCTCGACCTCAGGTGCCCGGTCGCCGGCCAGGAGATGGCGGTGCAGTTGCTGAAGACCCGGCCCGGGATCGGCCCCAAGTTCCTCGGCCAGGACCCTTTGTGCCCGCGCGAAGGCCACAAGCGCCTCGGCCGGGCGGCCGCCTTGCTCCAGGGCGCACATCAGCTGCTGCCAGAACCGCTCGCGCAGCGGATACCAGGCCGTCAGCTGACGCAGCTCAGCTACGAACTCCGCACCGCGGCCGCAGCTGATCCCGGCCTCCATCCGCAGTTCCACCGCATCCAGTCGCAGCTCATCCAGCCTGGCCGCTTCCGTCGAGACCAGCCGCCCGGGCGGCACGTCGGCCAGCGCAGGACCGCGCCAGAGCGCTAGCGCTTCGCCTAGCAGTTCTGCTGCCTGCTCGCCTCTGACCTCTTCCAGCGCGGCGCGGGCTTCGGCCACCAGGCACTCGAACCGGGAAACGTCGAGGTCGGCAGGACGCACCGTCAGCAGGTACCCAGGCGACCTTGTCACGAGGACCCGGCCATCGGTGTCACCGGTAAGCTGCCGCAGGCGAGCCACATATCGGCTGACCAGTTTCCTGGCGCCCGCCGGCGGATCCTCGCCCCACAACTCGGCTACGAGCTGTCCGCTGGAGACGACCTGCCCGGGCCGCAGCAGCAGTACGGCCAGGAGCGCTCGCCATTGCGGCGCGCTCACCCCGATCCAGTTCTCGCCCGCGCGGATCTCTAGCGGTCCCAGCAAGCGAGCGAACATTGGCGCCCCAGTTTGACCCAGTACAAGCCCTATGTGCGGGACATACTCAACCATGTCCAGGACGCGGAATCAACGCAGCCAGATCAGGTCGAGGAAAGGCGCTACGAGACCGTCTCCTGTCCAGGCTCCTCCGATGCTCGGACGAAAAGTAGACGGCGCCTGCCAGACTCTCGTCCCGACATGTGACTTATCTGGCTGAGGGACGGATCATGAGCTGGGTTCGCGGGCACAGGGGCGGTTCGGGTCGGGTCAGACTGATGAAGTGGCTGGCCGTGGGTGCCAGCGTAGCGGCCGCCGGGCTCGTGGCGGCGGGGGTGACAGCCGCCGTCACTGCCACCGGACCGTGGCCTTTCGAGCATCCCCAGCAGGCCACAGGGGCGTCAGCCCGTCACTACCTAAACGCGACCGCGTGCCTGCTCACCGATCCCAGCGGGATCACGCCAGGCGCGCCGGGAGCGCCTGCGTGGAAGGCGATGCAGACCGCATCGCTGGCCACGCATGTCATGGTCAGCTACCTGCCCGACACCGGTCCCGCCGACTCCGGGGTCATGCTGACCAGCCTCGTGCAGCGCCAATGCGGCGTCATTATCACCACGGCTAGGCCCGTCGCGAAGCTAATCAAGGCCGCGAAAGCCGACCGGCGCCAGAACTTCGTGCTTGTCGCCCCTTCCGGTACTGCCGGGCTAGGGAACACGTCGAACACCGCCATCGTCTCGCCTGCCGGGGCGCCCGCGCGCATTGATCAGGCCATTCGCGCACTCGCCTCGCAGGCCGGAAGTTAGCAGCCAGCCTCAGGCCAAGCTCGGTTTTCTTGCGCATCGGAATCTTCGCTTTGGGAGTCATAATGGCGCGTTCGCGGACACGGCTGCGCTTGGCCGCGCTGGTGATGGCGGCCTCATCGGGCATTGTCATCTGGGCTCCGGCCGCCTCGGCTGTGCCTGTGATCCACCGCGGTGGCCTGCCGGCGGTCAAGATGCTCGGGTACGCGAACGGGCCCAGACAGCATGGCGGGACCGCGGCAGGCAGGCCCCACCGCGTGCCGGCGTCGGCGACCAGGGCCAAGCCCGCCTTGGCGGCGAGGACGCCTGGGCATCGAGCGCCCAAGCCGGATCTCGCGCCGCCCCCCATGGCGGCACCGTCGCTGGTGCACACCCGTTCCGCGCGGATGCCGGCCGGCCATGACGTCGTCGGCCATGCGATCGCCAGAGCCGGGAGACCCGTTCCGGGTAAACCCGCGGCGGGCAAGTCTGTCGCGGCCCCGGCCGTGGTGACCGACAACGCCTCCTACAGCGTCGCGGCGACGTTCGACACGGTGCCCATGGCCGATCAGACGGGCCGGATAGCGGTGACGCTGACCAACACCGGCACCACCACGTGGAGCGGAAACTATGCGCTAGGCACGCAGGTGTTCGCCTCGTCGAACACCACCGGGACGGGAACGCCGCTGACGACCGGCGTCAACGTCGCGATCAGCGGGACCGTGGCGCCGGGCGGCACGACCACGGTGGAGAGCGTCACCCCGGTCGAGAATCCCGGCTCATACACGATCTGCTTCGACATGGTGAACGGGTCAGGCACGTATTTCTCGGCCGAAGGCGGCACTGAGCACTGCGCCGCCTACACGATCCAGCAGTTCAACCCGGTGATCAACGAGCAGGAGCCGCTGCCGGGCACCGCAGTGGACACCCAGACCCCGTCGCTGACCGCGTCGGCGACCGTCCCGGGCGGGTTCCCGGCCAATCCGAGCTTGTCTTACGCGTTCGAGCTGCTCAACGGCCCCAACATGAGCACGGCCAAGGCGCTGCAGTCCTCGGGATGGGTGGCGGGCAACAGCAACACCTGGTCCCCGCCCACGGCGCTGACCTGGGGTACCACCTACTACTGGGTGGCCACGGTCACCGACCTGGTCCCCCTGCCGAGCCTGAGTACCCCCAGCATCTTCACCTGGACGACGCCCATCTCGTTCGTCGTGGGCGATGCCCAGCCGGGCATCGGCGGCACGCTGGGCAACGCCTACCACGCCAGCGACGGCAACCCGATCATGACCTCCGACCTGGGCGGCAGCGACTTCCAGGGCTCAGGGAAGACGGTGGACCCGCAGACCGGCAACGTCTCTGAGACGGTCACCGACGCGGGCGTGACGACCTCGGGCCCCGCGCTGTCGATCGTGCGGACATACAACTCGCTGGACCCGAGAACCTCCCAGGCGCTCGGGGCGGGCTGGTCGTCGCTGCTGGACATGTCGCTGGTCCCGGACCCCGACGGGACTGGCGCGCTGATCCTGACGATGGCTGACGGCCAGCAGGTCAGGTTCGCCAAGAACTCGGCCGGAGGCTACGCCGCGCCGCAGAACATGTACGCGGTCGTCACCGCCGTCACTGGCGGCGGCTTCTCCGTCACCGACCAGACCGGCACCACCTACACCTTCGCCCAGGCCAGCGGGACCTCGTGGCTGCTGTCCAAGATCGCCGACAACACCGGCAAGATCGAGACCCTCACCTACAGCGCCGGCGTGCTGACCACGATCACCAGCACCACCTCAGGCCGGGCCTGCATCTCACCTGGTCCACGCCCACCGGGGCGACGGCGCAGCACGTGGCGACCGTGTCGACCGACCCGGTCACCGCCGGCCAGCCCGGCACCGCGCTGACCTGGACGTATGGCTATAACGGCGATCTGCTGACCTCGGTGTGCCCGCCGGGCACCACCACCGCCTGTACCGCCTACGGATACACCACGAGCGGCTCGCACGCCGCGACGTCGGTGCGCAACGCCGACCCCACCAGCTATTTCCGGCTCAATGACGCCAGCACAGCGACGGCCGCCGCGAACCAGATCCCCGTGGACGACCTGACGACCATCGACCCGCCGGCGACCGAGGTGAACACCACCCCCGGAGTGGCGGCCCGATTCCCGGGGTCACCGCGACCGGCTTCAACGGGACCAGTTCCTGGATCCCGCTTGACGGCACCTGGTGCACCACGAACCTGGCCTCGTCCTGCATCGAGCTCGACGGAAACAGCAGGTTCCCGATGACCACCAGCCTGGCGGTCAGCGTCTGGTTCAAGACCACCAGCGCGTCCGGGATCCTGCTCGGGGCCGGCACCGGGGAGCCCAGCCTCAACTGCGTGGGCGACATCGAGTGCAGCGAGGTCCCGCTGCTGTGGATCGGCTCCAACGGCCACCTGGAGGGCGTGAAGACCATCACCTCCCAGACCGGCACGTCCACGACGCCCGACCTCTACACCTCGGCGGCGCTGTCCTCGCCGGCGGCGGTGAACAACGGCGCCTGGCACCAGGCGGTCCTGATCCCCGGCCAGGCCCTGTACCTGGACGGGACGAAGGTCGCCAGCGGCACCTCCGTCACCCAGCTGCCCCTCAGCGACGGCTACGACGTGCTGCTCGGGACCGGCCAGAGCCCGGGCTCGCTGTGCGTGAGCTGCGGGCTTGGCACCGCGAACTGGGAGTACTTCAACGGCTCGATGGCGGACCTGTCGGTTTACCAGAATCAGCTGCCCAGCTCAGGCACGGTCTCGGCGCAGTACGCCGCCGAGACCCATTCCGCCGCGGAACTGACGTCGGTCACCACCCCGGGCGGCCGTACTCAGCTGGCGGCGACCTACGACACCGTCAACGACCGGGTCGCCACGCTCACCGACGCCAACGGCGGGAACTGGACCTACGGCGAGGCGGTGCGCGGCACGTCGTCAGGCGCCTACGACAGCGCGGTGCTGGGATCCTCGCCTGAGGACTTCTGGCCGCTGAACGACACGGCCGGCCCGCTCGCCCGCGATGTGGTCGACAGCGCGGCCACCGCCGCCACCACGCGGCCCCCGGCCACCTTCTCGAGCGTGACCCTGGGCGCGGTCGGCCCGACGGGCTTCGCTGACGGCACGGCAGCGACCTTCAACGGCACTAGCTCGCAGGTCAGCATTCCCGGCGGCTACTTCGCGGGCACGGGCGCGGAGTCGGCGGAGGTGTGGTTCAAGACCACCAAGACCGGGACGCTGCTGTCGTCGGCGTCCGGGCCGACCGGCGGCGAGCCGCTGGGCCTGTTTATCCCCAAGGGGGCGAGCTGCCTCGAAGGCTCGGTCGGCAGCACCACGCTCAACAGCAGCGGCTTCTTCGGCTGTGTCAGCGTGGCGGTCAACGACGGCAACTGGCACCAGGCCGTCATCACCGTCAGCCCGGGCACCACAACCTCCGGGACCTTCAGCCAGACCGCCACCCTGTATCAGGACGGCGTCTCGCTTGCCACCGCTTCGATCACCAAGCAGGCCACCGCGTCGGCGACGGGCTATGTCGCCGATCTCGGCAGCGGCTCGAACGGCTTCCTCAACGGCTCGATCGCTGACGTCTCCCTCTACACCAGCCAGCTCACGTCGGACCAGGTCGCCACCCACTACGCCGGGCTGCAGCTGCCAGGTGCCGCAGCCGGACGCCGAGGGTGCCATCTTCGGCGGGCCAACGGTGACCCTGCCGACGCTGAACACCCAGACGATCACGGTCACTGATCCGGTCGGGAAGAACACCGTCTATCTGTACGACGCGGCCGGGTCGCTGGTGCGGACGACCGACGCGCGCGGCGGCGTGACGTCCTACGGGTACGACGAGGCCGACCGCGCCTCAACGATCACCGACCCGGACGGCGACACGACCTACCTGACCTACGACGCCCACAACAACGTGACCTCGACGACCAGCTGCGTGGCGATCAACAACTGCCAGACCATCTACGCCTCATACTTCGAGAATCTGTCGAACCCGCTCGATCCGCGTAATGACAAGGTGACCGACCAGACACGCGCTCCTCGTTCCTCCTCACCATCGGATCCAGCCTTCGACACGGTCACCACCTATAACGCCACCGGCCAGATCGCCACCGCTAAGACCCCGCCGACCACCGCGTGCCCGTCCGGTTGCGCCACCGCGAACGCCTATACAGCCGGCACCGAGGCGGCCGTCGGCGGCGGGACCGAGCCGCCCGGCCTGGTGGCCTCGATCACCGATCCTGGCGGCGGCGTGACCCGCTACGCCTACGACTCCGCAGGCGACCTGATGCAGATCACCGACCCGCTCGGGCTGGTGACCACCTTCACCTACGACAATCTGGGCCGTCAGCTGACCCAGACGCAGGTCTCCGACAGCTACGCCGCCGGGCTGACCACCAGCTACACCTACGACAGCCGCGACCGGATCGTCACGATCACGGCCCCGCCCGTGACCGACCGGGTCACCGGCCCTGGTCCATACGAAGGTGACCAGGTACACCTATGACCCCGACTCCGACGTGCTCACCACCACCGTCAGCGACGCAACCGGCCAGGACCCGCCAAGAACGACCATCGACACCTACAACCCCGCTGGCGAGCTCGCCTCGGTCACCGACCCGCTAGGGAATGCCGCCTCCTACACCTATGACGGCCTCGGCGACAAGCTGACGCAGACCAACCCCGCCGGGGTGACCACCGCCTACATCTACGACGCGGCCGGTGACCTGCTGACGACCACGCTGAAGGGCTACACCGGCAACCCGAGCAGCCCGATCGCGCCCGAGAACCTGGTCGAGGAGTCGCGCGCCTACGACCCAGCGGGGCGGCTGGCGTCCGTCACCAACGTCATGGGCACCACGACCGATTACACGTACTACGGCAACGACGAGCTGGCGTCCAGCTACGTCGTCGACCCGAGCAGCCCCACCGGGATGGACAACCTGACCACGTACGGCTACGACGCGGCCGGAAACCCGATCACCGAAACGAGCCCGGGCGGCCTGGTCACCAAGGTCGGCTACAACGCCGACAGCCAGGCGACCATGCAGACGGAAGATCCGGCCGGGGCCGACCGCGTCACCACCGCGAGCTACGATCCGGCCGGCGACATGGTCTCGGACTCGCTCACCGCCGGCGGCGTCACCCAGACCGTGACCACGACCTACGACCAGACGGGCAACGAGCTGTCGCAGACCGTGGATAATCCCGGCGGCGGTGCTGGCTCAACCGCGCTGACGACCAGCTTCGTGCGGGACGAGCGCGGCCTGGTGGTCACCGAGACCGACCCCAACGGCAACATCACGAACATCGAGAACGACGAGGCCGGGCGGCCAGTCGTGCAGATCAGCCCCGCCGTGCAGACCGAGTCGAACGCCGGCGCGCCGATCACGGCCCGGCCGATCACCATGACGGGCTATGACACCTTCGGCGATCCGGTCGAGACCTCGGACCCGGACGGCAACGTCACCAAGGTGGCCTACGACCTTGACGGCCGCGTGACGTCGACCACCGAGCCCAGCTACACCCCGCCCGGAGCGCACGCTCCCGTGGGCGGCACCGACCTGATGGCGTACAACTCTCTCGGCGAGGAAATCAGCGGCACCGACCCGCTGGGCAACGTCACCTCGATGGGCTTCGACCAGCTTGGCGACCTGACCAGCCAGACCGACCCTGACGGCGGGACGTGGACCTACACCTACGACCCTGCCTCAGAACAGAGCTCGGTGACCGACCCGACCGGCGCGCAGACCCAGGCCACCTACAACAACCTCGGCCAGGAGATCACCAGCACCGACCTGGTGAGGCAGAACGCGTCCGCCGCCTACACCACCCGCTACGGCTACGACGCAGCGGGCAACCAGACCTCGCAGACCAGCCCCACCGGAGTCACGGCCTCGTCGATCTACGATCCCCTCGGAGAGCTGACCTCCAGCACCGACGGAGCGGGAAACATCACCTCCTTCAGCTACAACCTGGACGGCGACCCGGCCAAGATCACCGCGCCGGACGGAAGCTCCGTGGTCGCCACCTACGACCTGGCGGGCCGCCAGCTCGCGCAGTCCGACCTGAGCGCGAGCGGCACGGTGCTGCGGACCGAGTCGGCCGGCTATGACGCCGACGGCAACGTGACCTCGTCGACCGACTTCCTCGGTAACGTCTCCAAGGCCACCTACAACGCGATCGGGTTGCTGACCTCGCAGACTCAGCCGGTCTCGGCCACCAAGAACATCACCGAGAGCTACGAGTACGACCTGGACGGCCATCCGACCGAGGTGATCGACGGGAACGGCGACCCGACCTACGCCACCTACAACCCGCTCGGCCTGCCGGAGAGCGTCATCGAGCCGCCTGCCGGCGGCAACACCAGCGGGCCGGACTCCACCACCACCGAGGCCTATGACGCCAACGGCGACCTGGTGACGCAGGACCGGCCCGGCGGGGTGCAGACCACGGACACCTATGACGCCATGGGCAATCTGACGGCCCAGTCCGGAACCGGCGCCAGCGCGCCGACGGCTTCCCGTGCCTTCACTTACGACAAGGCCGGCCGCATGCTGACGGCCTCGACCGCCGCTGCCGGGACCGCGGGCACGCCTGGCTCTCAGCCGGCGACCTCAGAGTCCTTCAGCTATGACGATCGCGGCCTCCTGCTGGCCGCCGCCGGGTCGGCCGGCGACTCCACCTTCACCTACAACGCCAGCGGGCAAATCAGCTCGGACACCGATGCCGCAGGCACGTCCTCCTACACCTACGACAGCGCCGGGCGGCTCGCCACCGACGCCGACGCCGCCTCGGGCACCACCGGCGCCTACTCCTACAACAGCCTCGGCCAGGTCACCCAGATCTCCTACGGGACAGGCAACAACACCCAGAGCTTCGGCTATGACCCGCTGCACCGCCTGGCCTCCGACACCATCGCCACGGCGGGCGGCGCGCAGGTGGCCGCCATCAGCTACGGCTACAACGCCGACGACGACGTCACCTCGATGACCACCAGCGGCCTGGCCACCGCCGGCGGCGGCACCGGAACGGTCGCCAATACCTACGGCTACGACGAGGCGAACCGGCTCACCTCCGCGGCCGCCACGCCTGCCGGCGGATCACCGGCGACCAGCACCTACGGCTACGACGGCAACGGGAACCTGATCAACGACAATGGCGTCACCTACACCTACGACGCGCGCAACGAGCTCGTCTCGGACTCAAGCGGCAACAGCTACACCTACGCGGCCGACGGCGACCTCGTCGAGAAGGACGGCGCCAGCGCGACCACCACCGCCAGTTCCGACGCCTACGGGCAGCAGATCACCGAAGGCGCTTCCTCCTATAGCTGGGACGCGCTTGACCGGATGGTCAGCGCAACCGGGCAGGGCAACAATGGCGAGCCGATCGACCTCACCTATGACGGGATGACCGACGAGGTTTCGTCGGACTCCGGGGCGAGCTACTCGCGCGATCCGGGCGGCGCGATCGTGGGAGTCGACGTCATCGGCGGCGGCAAGACCCTCGCGCTCAACGACAGCCACGACGACCTGTCGGGCACCTTCGCCGCCGCCGGGACCGCCCTGGCCGGGTCGACGACCTACGACCCGTGGGGGCAGGTCATCGCCACCAGCGGCCCCGCCATCCAGATCGGCTACCAGGGCCAGTGGACCGACCCGGGCACCGCTCAGGTGGACATGGGCTCGCGGTTCTACGGGCCAGCTCAGGGCGGGTTCGGCAATCAGGACACCTTCACCACGGGCGGGAACGGCTCGGCGGTCTCCGATGACCTGCATGCCTACGCGGACGACAACCCCCTGTCCGTCACCGACCTAAGCGGCCATTCCCCCTCCGGCAAGGCCAGCGCCGCGACGATCACTCAATCCGAGGTCCAGGCGGCTGCGGCCAAGGCGGCTCAGGCAAAGCAGGTGGCTTCCCGCGACGAGGCCCAGGCCAGGTCCGCCGAATCCGCCGCGACGCACGCCGAGTCCACCGCATCGGCTGCGGTCGCTAAGGCCAACAGGCTCAACAACGAGGCCAAGCACCTGTTCGCGGAGGCCAGCCAGGCCCAGGAGCTAGCCAATCACGATTTCCAGCGGGTCCAGGCCGACCAGGCTGCTGTCCAGTCCATCGAGGGCAGAATCCAGATGGAGGTATTGCTCGCTGTCAGTTTGGACTTCATTCCGGGTCTGGGCGAGGTTGCGGACGCAGCTGAATTGCTCGTCCTGGCCGGGCTCGATATTGCGTTGAACGATGCCAAATCTAAGGAAGCCGCAGACAAGGCGGTCGCCCAACGTGAGCAAAGAGAGGCCACCAGGCTAGAAAATGAGGCCGACAACACGGAGGAGCTGGCCTTCGAGGCCAACATGGCGGCCCTGTTCGACGGACTTGCCGCTAAGGAGGCGGCAAGCAAGGCGAAGCGCCTCGCCCAGGTCGCGGCGGCGGCCGCAAATATCGCGGCTGCGGATGAAGCCTTTTACCAGCAGATACTGAAGGAATTCGAAAGCCAGGCGAAGAAAGCCGCCAATACCTGCGACCTGGTCTGCAAGGCCAAGAAGGAGGCCAAGAGGGTCGTCAAGACCGTCGTCACGACGGTAGTCGGGAAGGCCATCGGCGCCATCGCCGGCGCGGCCGGAGCGGCTGCGGGAGCGGCCGGAGGAGCTGCCGGAGCCGTCGGCGGCGCGGTGGCCGGCGGGGCGGCTGCCGCCGGCGGAGCTATCGTCGGCGCCGTTGGCGCCATAGCCGACGCGGCCGGGCCGATCCTTGGCGACGCGGACCCGCCCGGCGGCAGCCCGCCGCCACTGGAGCAGCCATCCAGCCGCCTGATCAAATTGGTCACCGGCAGCCTGATCGGCGGACTCAGCAACCTCGTGGACGACGCGGTGCACGGAGTCCACGGCTGGGTGTTGCTGCGCGACACCGCCGTGGGCCTCGCGACAGGTCCGCTGTTCGGAGCCTTCGATGGGGCCGCCGCCGTTGTCGGAGGTAGTGCGGCAGGCTTCTCCAACAACCTCATCCTCCAGATCCTCAACGAGAAGACGCCCGACAGCGTCAGCGGATGGCAGCTACTGATAGCGACCGGTATTGGCGGCCTGGGCAATCTGGCAGTGCTCGGCGCCGCGGCGCACTTCGATGAGTTCGTGCAGAACGAGATCGCCATGGTGCTCGGCTTCGCCACGAGCATCTGCGATCCCAACGCCGCGTTCGGAGGCCGCTCCCCCTGCTAGCGCCCCTGAGCTAGCCGCCGGGACCATTGACCCGCTGAATACCCGATGTTACGCATGAGTAGTAAGTACCCCTCGCCCTTCTTCTGGGAGCAGCCCGTGCGTTTCAGTCTCAGCCGCCGGTCCCGGCTGTCCGTGCTCGCGGCCACCGTCGGCGTGGCCGGGCTCGCCGCCCTCGCCACGAGCGGCGCCGCCAGCGCAGCCTCTTCTGTCCACTATGTCGCCCTCGGCGACTCCTACTCCTCCGGCCTCGGCTCGGGCAGCACGAGCGACGGCTCATGCGACCAGACCGCGGGCGCCTACGGGGTGCTCTGGGCCAATGCCCACGCCCCGGCCAGCTTCGCGAACGAGACCTGCGCCGGCGCGACCACCAGCTCGGTGATCAGCACCCAGCTCGGCGCGCTCAGCAGCGCCACCACCCTCGTGTCCATCACCATCGGCGGCAACGACGTCGGCTTCTCGAGCGTCCTGGAGACCTGCGTGCTCGACTCCACGAGCACCTGCGTGAACGCGGTCAGCTCGGCCGAGTCGAAGGCGAACTCGACCCTGCCGGCCGCCCTGGCCGGCGTCCTGTCCGACATCAGGGCCGACGCGCCCAACGCCAAGATCGTCGTGCTCGACTACCCGCAGTTCTACGACCTGTCGAAATCGTCAAGCTGCATCGGGCTGAGCACGAGCGACCGTACCGCGATCAACGGCGGCGCCGCCCTGCTCGACAGCCTGATCAAGACGGCCGCCGCGAACGCGGGCGACTCTTTCGCGGACGTGAACCCGTTCTTCGCCGGGCACCAGATCTGCGACTCAAGCAGCTACCTGCACTCGACGAACTTCCTTGACCTCGACGAGTCCTACCACCCGACCGCGTCGGGCCAGGCCGACGCCTACCTCCCGGCCATGGAGACAGTCGCGCCTTAGCCCAGGTAGAAGGAATCCGCCTCGGAGAGGGCCTCGTCCAGGATCGCGAGGCCCTCCTTGGCCTGCTCGGCCGTGATGATGCACGGCGGCACCACGTGCAGGCGGTTGTAGTTGATGAAGGTGAGCAGGCCGCGGGACTTGCAGGCCGCCGCGAGGGCGTTCATCGCCTCCGATGAGCCGCCGTACGGCGCGAGCATCGCGCGAGTCGCCCGGTCCGACACCAGGTCCAGAGCCCAGAACACGCCCAGGCCGCGGACCTCGCCGATTACCGGATGCCGGTCGGCCAGCTCCGCGAGACCAGGCCCGAGAACATCCGTTCCGACCCGCTGGGCATTTTCGACGATCCCCTCGTCGTGCATCGCGTCGATGGTGGCGACGATCGACGCGCAGGCGATCGGATGGCCCGAGTACGTCAGCCCGCCGGGGAACACCCGGTCGTCGAAGGTCGCGGCGATCTCGTCGGAGATGATCACCCCGCCGACCGGGATGTACCCGGAGTTGGAACCCTTGGCGAACGTGATCAGGTCAGGCACCGCGTCGTAATGCTCGAAGGCGAACCACTTCCCGGCCCGGCCGAAGCCGCACATCACCTCGTCGGCGATCCACACGATGCCGTACTTGTCGCACAGCGCCCGTACGCCCGGCGAGGTAGCCGGGCGGCGGCACGAGCACCCCGGCCGTGCCGACGATCGTCTCGATCAGGATCGCGGCGATGGTCGCCGGCCCCTCGAACGCGATGACCTGCTCCAGGTGCTCCAGCGCCCGCTGGCTCTCCTGCTCCGGCGTCGAGGCCCAGAACGAGGAGCGGTAGAGGTAGGGGCCGAAAAAATGCACATGGCCGGTGGCGTATTCATTCGGCCAGCGGCGCGGGTCGCCGGTCGAGCTGATCGCGCCGCCGGTGTTGCCGTGATAGGACCGGTAGAAGCTGAGGACCTTGTCGCGGCCGGTGTGCAGGCGCGCCATCCGGATGGCGTTCTCGTTGGCGTCGGCTCCGCCGTTGGTGAAGAACACCTTGTTAAAGCCCTCGGGCGCGATCGCCGTCAGCCGCTTGGCGGCCTCGCCCGCGGGCCTCGTTGGCGTGCTGCGGCGCGATCGTGGCCAGCTTGCCCGCCTGCTCGGCGATCGCCGCCGATCACCTTCGGATGCTGGTGCCCGATGTTGGTGTTCACGAGCTGGCTGGAGAAGTCCAGGTAGCGGTTGCCGTCGTAGTCCCAGACGTAGCAGCCCTCGCCGCCGGCGATCACCAGCGGGTTGAGTGCCTTCTGCGCCGACCAGGAGTGGAAGACGTGCGCGCGGTCGTTGGCGTAGACCTCGGCGCCACGGGCGGGATCGGGGGCTGGCTGCATGGCTGGTCTCCTGTACTAACTGTTGCTGTGTCAGCTATTGGTGGGAAAGCCGAGGTTGACGCCGCCGTGGCTCGGGTCGAGCCAGCGTGAGGTGACGGCCTTGCCCCGGGTGTAGAAGTGCACGCCCTCGGTGCCGTGCACGTGCGTGTCGCCGAACAGCGACGACTTCCAGCCGCCGAAGCTGTAGAACGCCATCGGCACGGGGATCGGCACGTTGATGCCGACCATGCCGACCTCGACCTCGTGGGTGAACTGGCGGGCCGCTCCCCCGTCGTTGGTGAAGATCGCGGTGCCGTTGCCGTACGGGTTGGCGTTGATGACGTCCAGCGCCTGCTCGTAGGTCTCCGCCCTGACGACGCTGAGCACCGGGCCGAAGATCTCGTCGGCGTAGCAGTTCATTGCGGGGGTGACGTGGTCGAGCAGGCTCGGGCCGAGCCAGAAGCCGTCGTCGGAGCCGGCGCGGTTCGGGTGCGCGCGGCCGTCGATGGCCAGCGTGGCGCCTTCGGCGACCCCGGTGTCGAGGTAGGAGGCGACCTTGTCCCGGTGGCGCCGGTGACCAGCGGCCCCATCTCGGATTCGGGCTGGTCGCCGGGGCCGACCTTGAGCCTGGCGACGCGTTCGCTGATCTTGGCTGACCAGCTCGTCGCCGACCGGGTCGACCGCGACGAGCACGGAGATCGCCATGCAGCGCTCGCCCGCCGAGCCGAACCCGGCCGAGACGGCGGCGTCGGCGGCCAGGTCGAGGTCGGCGTCGGGGAGCACGACCATGTGGTTCTTCGCGCCGCCGAGGGCCTGGACGCGCTTGCCGGCCTTCGTGCCGGTCTCGTAGACGTAGCGGGCGATCGGGGTCGAGCCGACGAAGCTGACCGCCTGGATCTGGGGGTGGGTCAGCAGCGCGTCGACCGCCTCCTTGTCGCCGTGCACGACGTTGAAGACGCCGTCGGGCAGGCCGGCCTCGGACAGCAGCTCGGCCAGCCTGATCGAGGCCGACGGGTCCTTTTCCGATGGCTTGAGCACGAACGTGTTGCCCGCCGCGATCGCGATCGGGAACATCCACATCGGGACCATCGCGGGGAAGTTGAACGGCGTGATCCCGGCGACGACGCCGAGCGGCTGGCGGATGGAGTAGGCATCGACGCCGGTCGAGACGTTCTCCGAGAAGCCGCCCTTGAGCAGGTGCGGCATGCCGCACGCGAACTCCACGACCTCGAGGCCGCGCGCGACCTCGCCGGCGGCGTCCGAGACGACCTTGCCGTGCTCGCTGCTGATCAGGGCGGCGAGCTCGGCTGTGTGCCGCTTGACGAGCTCGCGGAACGCGAACATGACCGAGGCCCGCTTGACCAGCGAGGTCTCGCTCCAGCCGGGGAAAGCGGCGTGCGCGGCCGTGCACGGCGGCATCCACCTCGGCGGCGGCCCCGAAGTCGACGGTGCCGGAGACCTGGCCGGTCGCCGGGTTGTAGATGTCGCCGTGCTTGGCCGAGCTTCCGGTCCATGGCTTGCCGTTGATCCAGTGCGTGCAGTGCTTAGTCATCGTGAGCGCCCCTCCTGGGTCGCCTGCCTGCGTAAGTGCGTTCCCGCCGTAGACCAGTTTCCTCCGGTTCACCCGTCCTGGCCAAGGCGGTACCGGGCAAGTCGGCACTGACCCTCTCGCGCGTCTCCGGCTCGTCGCGGCCGGCCTTGCGGTGATCGAGCAGCCGCCTGATCGCGAGCTGAACCGGGATCACGCCTGCGATGATCGCCGCCGCCGCGACGCCGTCGAGCCAGTAGTGGTTCGCGGTCACGACGACGACCAGCGAGGTCAGCGCCGGGTAGAGCACCGCCAGCCAGCGCCAGCTGGTACGCGCCACTGCGATGATCCCGATCGCGACCAGGATCGCCCAGCCGACGTGCACCGACGGCATCGCCGAGAACTGGTTGGCCTCGAACCCCGCCTGCGGGTTATATACGGACTGCCCGTAGCGCAGCGCCGTGTCGACCATGCCGGTCTGCGGCAGCAGCCGGGGCGGCGCGACCGGGATCAGCTGGATCAGCAGGCAGCTCCCGGTGAAGATGACCAGCGTCGTCCGGAACCTCGGATAACGGTCCCGATGCCAGATGAACAGCCAGAGCATGGTGCCGATCAGGACAGGGAAATGCAGGATGTCGTAGTACAGGTTCAGGAACTGGACGAGTGCCGGGTGCGGCAAGAACGCCGCCTGCACGCTGGTCTCGTTCGGGAAGTGCAGCACCCGCTCGACGTGCCAGAGCCAGGCTCCCCTGTCGTAGGCGCCCTCGTGACCGAGCCTGGACGAGTTTCCCGCGAACTGCCAGAGCGTGAAGAGGCCGCAGATCAGCGCCGCTTCCCTGACGAACCCGGCGGCGACGCGGCGGCGGCTCAATACAGCAGCGGTGACCGCCAGGCCGCTGGTCAGAACAGCAGCCTGCTGCCAGCTCAGATCGACATCGATCATGTGCGCGGCTGGCCAGCATCAGCACTACTGCATGGCCTGCGGCACCTCCAGCGTCTCCTCGGAATCGGCGTAAGCATCGTTACTACCCTCCTGAACGATGGTTCAATCGACCCGCGCGGCGCCGCTGGGGCAGCGTGAGCAACGTGGCCCTCCCTGTTGTTGTCAGTGGTCCGCCCCGACAGCAGCGCGGCCCTCCCCGTTGCTGTCGGGAGAGGCTGCTGAATTAGGGGTTCTGCGGGTTCGGGGTTTGTGGCGTGCGGGGCCGGTGGCGGGCCTGGCAGGGGTTGTGGTGGCCGTGCGGGGCCTGGCGGCGGGCTGCGCGGGATGTTGCGGGGCGTGGCGGCGGCCGTGCGGGGGCGTGGCGGGGCGTGTGGCGGGCTGTGCGGGGGCCGGGGCGGGGCTGGGGGTGGTCAGGTGGCGGGTTGCCAGGTGATGTGCCAGCCGGCGGCGTCGCGGGTGAGGCCTTTGCCGATGAGGTTGCGCAGGTTGAGGGCGGCGGTGCGGGTTTTGAGCCAGGCGTGGTTGGCGGTGGTGCCGTGGTAGCGGAGCTTGAGGCGGCGGCCGCGGTGGGTGGCGACCTGGGCGATGAGGCGCTCGACGTTGGGCCGGGTTTTGCTGTAGTCCTTGCGGAGGTCCTTGCTGGCGGCCCAGTCGCGGCGGGCGGCGCGCAGGAGCTTGTCGCGGGGGTGGAGGTGGATGGCGCGGCCGCCGCGGGCTTGTTTTTTGGGGGTGACGCAGCGGGCGGCGAGGGGGCAGGCGCGGCAGGCGGTGCCGAAGGAGACGTGGCGTCTTGGGGGATGGGGCGGGTGACGCCGGCGGGGCAGGTCAGGGTGCCGGCGTCCTCGTCGGGGGTGAAGTCGGCGGTGGTGTACCGGTCCGGGTCCTGGCCGGGGCGGGGGGTCTTCGGCTTGATGACGGCCTTGTCGCCGGCGCCTGGCGATCGCGGCGAGCAGGTCGCCGGTGCCGTAGGCCGAGTCGGCGTACCAGGTCAGCGCCTCGCCGGCGTTGTCCCGGGCCGCCTCGTCCTGGCCCGCGTCGTCCCGCCCCGCCCCGTCCGCGTCGTCCCGGGCAGCGTCGTCCGCTTCGTCCCGGGCCGCTTCGTCCCGGTCTGCTTCGTCGCGGCCCGCGTGGTCCGCGTCGTCCTGGCCGTGGGCGCGGGCGACGAACCGGGCCGCGGTGGCGGCGTCGGAGTTGTCCTGGCCGGCGGCCATGGTCAGTTCCTCGTCGGTGATGATCCCGGTCTGCGGCTCGGCGGCGATGTGGGCACGGTACCCGTCGGTGCGGTCGTGCACGTTCTTGCGGGAGTGCCGGGCCTGCGGGTCGGTCACCGAGATCACCCGGTCCCCGGTAGCAGCCCCCCGCCCCTTGTCCTCCTGCGGGCGGGCGATCCGCCACCGCCCGTCCGTCCCGTCCGACCCTTCCGCGGGCTCGACGTCCTGCCCGGCGATCAGCGCCAGCAGCGCCACCGCCTGCGCCTGCTCTTCGTCCAGGCCCGGGCCGTCCACCGCCGCGACCAGAGCGTTCGCGTCGCTGACCAGGCCCGAGACCAGCGCCTCCCGCGCCGCCGGGTCAGACCAGTCACACGAGGGCCGCTTCGGCACGGAGTAGTCATGACCCGACGCGCACACCGCCGCGGCCCGCTCCGCGGCGCCCGGCACCTCGCGCATCACCTTCCGCACCGCCGCCGCCAGCTGCGTCACCGTGTCCTGCGTGGCGACCGCGTCCTCCAGCAGCGTCGAATCGGCCACCCGCCGCCGCCGCCCCGCCAGCACCCCGGTCCCCTCCGCGATCCGCCGCACCGCCTCGTTGACCCGGTGCGGCCGGGCCGACGCCGCGATCCGCCTGCGCCAGTACACCAAAGTAGAAGGATCGAACCCCCGCTCATCCAGCGCCGCCCCGATCGCCACCTTCCACCGCACATCGAACCGGACCGCCTCCGCGGTCTCCCGGTCCGAGAAAGCGTGCAGGGCCTGCAGCGTCATCACCGCCGCCATCTGCGTCGCCGGCCACGACGGCCGGCCCCTCCCCGCCGGCGCGAACAGGTCCGCGTACTCCCTGTCAGGGAACACCTCCGCCCGGTGCGCCGCCAGGAACGCGAACATGCTCCCGGCCGGCACCAGGTGCCCAGCCCACACCACCGCGTCCAGGAACTCGCGGTCCGCCCGCTCCACACCCTGCATGAGAAAATCATCCCAGAGATTCGAACGCACCGCCGGCAAACACGCCCGGAAATGGCCTTTTCCTTTTTTCAGCAGCCTCTCGGGACAGCATCAGGAAGGGCCGCGTTGCTATTGAAACCAGTGACGAACAGCAACATGGAGGGCCGCGTTGCTATTAGGCGCGGGCCTGAAGACCAACAATCTGGGCCGTCCCGACGTTGTAGCGGCCCGCAGCCACCATCGTGCCCAGCTGTTTGCCAGGAGCGGGGAACGATGGAAGCGTGGACAGCGTGGATCGGGAGCGGGTGAGCGAGGCGGCCGATGAGCTGTACTCGGCTGACCCGGAGGTATTCACGGCTCGCCGCAAGGAACTCGCCGCGCAGGCCAGGGCCGCAGGTGACAAGCAAGCAGCGAAGCAGATCGCCGGGCTCGGCAAGCCAACGCGGTCGGCGTACCTGGTCAATCACCTGGTCAGGTCAGACCCGAGCGTGTCGGCCAGGCTGACAGAGCTGAGTGGTCAGTTGCACGCGGGCGAGGCGGCGCTGGACGGCGCGGGCATCAGGAAGCTGTCGATCGCGCGGCGGGAGCTGATCGACGCCCTGGTCCGCGAGGCGATCGCTCGGGCCGGCGACCCGCCGCCATCGGCCGCCGTCCGCGAGGAGATCACGAGCACGTTCAACGCCGCACTGGCCGACCGGGAGGTCGCCGCCCAGGTCGCGGCCGGGACGGTGCTCCGCGCAGCGAGCTGGGCCGGGTTCGGCCCGGGCATCGGCACGGCCGCGGACCCGGCAGCGGCGTTCCAGCTCGGAGCGGCCGCCGCCCCGGCGAGACCCGCCACGCCCGCCAAGGCCCCCGCCAAAGCCTCGTCCGCCAGAGCGAGCGCCGCCAGACCCGCCCCCGCCAAGCTGTCCCCGGCCGAGCGGCGCGAGCAGCAGCGAGCCGAGGCCGAGCATGCGCTCGCCGAAGCCACCAGCGCCGCCGGGTCCGCTGCCGCCGCCGAGCGCGACCAGCAGGAGGCGGTCAGGCTGGTCGTCGAGCAGCACGCGAGCGACCGCGGCCGGCTGACCGACGCCGAGCAGGCGATCGCTGACGCGCACCAGTTGCTCGCCCAGGCCCAGCGAGCCCTCGCTGACGCCGAACGCGAGCACGCCGACGCCGAGCAGCGCCTGACCCGATCCCGCCAGAGCCTGGCCCGCGAACGCGACCGCCTCGCCGCCGCCGGCACCCAGGCCCGCCAGGCCACGGCGGCCAGGAAGCGAGCGCAGCAGGCGCTCGACCGCCTGGCGGCTCAGCCATCCTGAGCTCCCTGACCGAACGCGCGGGCGACCCAAGTCAGGTGCCCGGGCACCGACTCCGGGTCATCGGTGACCGCCTCGGCCAGCCACAGGAGCGTCAGCGCCCTGGCCCGCCAGCGCAGTCGCGGCCAGAATCCCTCGCCCAGCGGCAGGTCATAGCTGTCCGCCACCCGCGCGATGAACTCGTAGCCGCCGACGCCGATCAGCCCGACGAAGTCGTTGACCGGGTCCCCGGCCGTGGCGTCGGTGAAGTCGATCAGGCCGGTCAGCCTGCCCGTAGCCGGATCGACGATCAGGTGATCAGGGCACATATCGTTATGGATGAACCGCATCGGGGCGGCACGGTCAGGCTCGGCCACTAGGCCGCTCAGGTACGGCTCGGCCAGACCGACCAGCTTCCCGTCAAGCGCTGACCGCGCGACCGGCGCGACCCCGGCCAGCTCACCCGATCGATCGCCGGCCGACCCCTGCTCCCCGCCTCCGGGAACCGGGGGGACTCTGCTGACGTCCACGCGGTGCAGTGCCGCCAGCATCGCGCCGATCTCGGCCGCCAGTTCCGCGCCGACCGGCACCTGGTCGGCGCCAACCCCTGCCAGCCTCCGGTAACCGACGAACGGGTAGCCAAATGCTCCGCTCGGCGCGCCGATCAGCTCGAAGCGGGGCATCATCGCCCCGAGTCGCTCGCCGGCGATCTCCATGATCTCAATCTCGCGCAGCAGCCACGGCACGCACTCCGCGCGCTTGGGGAACCGCAGAATCCACTGCTCGCCCACTCCGAACAGCTCATTGTCCCAGCCCGCACCGAACCTGCTGACCGGCTGGCCGGCCAGCTCAGGGAACTGGGCCGCGATCAGGCCGGCGACCAGGCGCTCGTCGAGTACACGGTCGGGCAACCGCTGGTGCACAGCGGCACCTCCAATACTGTCGGCATCGGCGACGTCCGATACTAGGGCAGGTGCGGACGTCTCGCCGGGCGCTCGGGGGTCGAGTTGATCTTACGAGATCGACATGAATTGAGCGCTCACGCAAGCGATTCAGCAGTCAAGACGTTCGATCACAACGAAATCAGTTGACAGACGGGCATGACGTGACAGCATGGAAGGGCAAGGAGGAACCTGCGATGGCATCTTCGCGGCCCGCCGGGGATGAGCCGGCTGCCGAGCGGCCCGCGCGCGGCGCGGCAGCCGGGCTCGATGCCGTGTCCAGGCACATCATCGAGCAGTTGCAGCAGGATGGGCAGGCGGTCCTACGCGGCGATCGGCAAGGCCGTCGGGCTGAGCGAGGCGGCGGTCAGGCAGCGGGTCCAGCGACTGCTCGAGCTGGGCGTGATGCAGATCGTCGCGGTCACTGACCCGATGTCGCTTGGCTTCAAGCGGCAGGCCATGATCGGCGTCCGGTGCAGCGGTGACCTGCAGCGGGTAGCCGACCTCCTCGCGGGTATGGAAGCGATCGACTATGTGGTCATAACGGCGGGTTCCTTTGACCTGCTTGTCGAGGTCGTCTGCGAAGACGACGACCACCTGCTTGAAGTGCTCGGCCAGGTGCGGTCCCTGCCGAGCGTGACGACGACGGAGACACTCGTGTACCTGAAGCTGCAGAAGCAGACCTATCACTGGGGGACCAGATGACCGGCAGACCAGAATTCGACAACGCTGCGCTGCAGGAAGCCGCCAAGCGGAACATGTGGCTGCACTTCACCAGGCACTCCTCCTACGAGAAGGCCGACGTGCCCATCATCGTGCGCGGTGAGGGACAGTACGTCTTCGATCAGCACGGCAAGCGGTACCTGGACGGCCTGGCCGGCCTGTTCGTGAGCCAGGTCGGGCACGGCCGGACCGAGATCGCCGAGGCCGCCGCGCGCCAGGCGTCCGAGCTGGCCTACTTCCCGCTGTGGTCCTACGCCCACCCGCGCGCGATCGAACTCGCCGAGCGGCTCGCCGGCTACGCGCCCGGCGACCTCAACCGGGTGTTCTTCACCACCAGCGGCTCCGAGGCCGTCGAGTCGGCCTGGAAGATGGCCAAGCAGTACTTCAAGCTGACCGGCCAGCCCGGCCGCTACAAGGTACTCAGCCGGTCGATCGCCTATCACGGCACGACCCACGGCGCCCTCGCGATCACGGGACTGCCCGACATCAAGTACCCGTTCGAGCCGTTGCCGCCGGGCGGGGTGCGGGTGCCGAACACGAACTTCTACCGGGCGCCGTCGTTTGTCGCCGACGACGTGACCGCGTTCGGCCAGTGGGCGGCGGACGAGATCGAGCGGGCCATCCTGCGCGAAGGTCCCGAGTCGGTCGCCGCCATCTACCTCGAGCCGGTGCAGAACTCAGGCGGCTGCTTCCCGCCGCCGCCCGGGTACTTCCAGCGGGTACGCGAGATCTGCGACGAGTACGGCGTGCTGCTCGTATCCGACGAGGTGATCTGCGCGTTCGGCCGGCTCGGCCACATGTTCGGCTCCGAGCGGTACGGCTACCAGCCCGACGTGATCACCTTCGCCAAGGGCGTCACCTCCGGCTACTCGCCGCTCGGCGGCATGATCGTGCGCGACTACCTGATGGAGCCGTTCCTGAAGGACGAGGCGTCGTTCCTGCACGGCGTGACGTTCGCCGGGCACCCGGTCTCGTGCGCGGTCGCGCTCGCCAACCTCGACGTGTTCGAGAAGGAGGACCTGCTCGGCAACGTCCGCGCCAACGAGGGCGCGTTCCGCGCCACCCTGGAGAAGCTGAACGACCTGCCGATCATCGGCGACATCAGGGGCGACGGGTACTTCTACGGCATCGAGCTGGTCAAGGACAAGACCACGCGGGAGACGTTCAGCGACGACGAGTCCGAGCGACTGCTGCGCGGGTTCCTGTCGCATGCCCTGTTCGACGCCGGCCTGATCTGCCGCGCCGATGACCGCGGCGACCCGGTGATCCAGCTGTCGCCGCCGCTGACCTGCACCCAGGAGCACTTCGACGAGATCGAGCAGATCCTGCGCAGCGTGCTCACGGAAGCCTGGACTCGCCTATAACCAAATGCCCGGATCGAGCGTCATAGTGAGTGCCACGAAACCCCGGCTGAAGCGAAGTCACCGCTAGCCGAGCGCTGCGCGTCTACGCCAAGTGCCTCACCGACTCCGAGCAATCCGCCCTCAAGCGAATCGAACAAGCCGAACCAGACCTCAGCCGAGCAAGTCCCTTGCCCTTATTCCGGCGAACGGTTCGAGTTGCCGGATCGTAGTCTGTCCCGGCGGGGCCGCTTCCGCCGAGCAGAACGCGAAGATAGATAGGAAGGGACCGTCCCAGCCGAAGGGCAACGCGGCTGCCAGCATTAACGACAAGGCGGCCACGGCGGCCAGTCCGGGGCCATGAACAGATAGAGCCCGACTTTGAAGGCGTTGCCGACAACCAAGATGCGCCGGCCAGGCCCCTCGGTCAGAGGGGCCTGGCGGCGCGTGGTCAGGGCGGTGACAGTCTTGGAGTCAGGACGCCATGCTCACCGGTTCGGTCGGCGGCACTACCGGGTCGGCACGCATTGCCGCGCGCAAGTCAGCAATTGAAGCTCTCGCCTCGGCCTTCCTGACCAGTTATTCCGCTTCCTGTTACCCGGGCTCCGGATGCCAGGACTGTGACGTTGTTTGGGTTCTGGGCACTCCAGAGTTCCAGGCAGTTGTTTAGTTTATTGGTGACCGAACCCCACGGAACGGTGACTCCCAGGTTCCTGAGATCTCTTTCCGTATCCAGCGGGAATTTGCTGCTCGGGATGACAGTCACGGTCCCGTTCCAGTCTGATCCCGTGAAGAAGCACACGTTGCTGGCCGGGCAGATGAAATCAGTGCCCGCTGTGCTCACGGCTGAGGTGCTGAGAGCCGCCTTCATGACGGCCGGACCGGATGCATCCGACCGCGCGGATGCCGGGCTCGCGGATGCCAACAGGCCCGCAGCCACGGCTATAGTCGCGCCGAGCGCGACATTGATCATCGAGAATCTTCGAAGACTCATCTGGTTCTCTCCTTGTGCAAGGCGACAGATTCGCGCCACGTATCTTTCGTGACGCACCACCTTCAGAATGCACCCTGGACATTGAGCAATTATTGAGGAAAACACGAACAACGGCCGGTCGCGATTAGACCACGAAGCCTGGACAGGTCAGCGAGCTGTCCGAGCGCAGGATCTGCTGATGCAAGCTGCGAGCCTTCAGCCCGATGTCTGCTCCGAATTCTTCAGCGAGCCATTTCCTCGCTGTATCAAAGCGCCCGAGGGCTTCGATGACACGCCCGGACCGGTATAGCGCCAGCATGAGCTGGCACAGCAACCGCTCGTCAGCGGGATGGTCTATCGCGAGCGCGGATAGCTCGCTGACCAAAGTCGCGTGCTGTCCCCGACGCAGCGCGACATCGTTCAGGTCCAGTAACACGGCCAGGTGTTCGAGTTCAAGTGCTTCGCGCATCGCACTCAGCCATGGACTGCTCAGCCCGGCCAACGCGGACCCCTGCCAGTTACTGAGCGCACGAGCGAACAGAGTCGACGCGCGTTCATCGTCCTCGCCTGCCAGGCGAGCGCCACAGACGCCACGCCGGAAACGCCACACATCCACGCACTCAGGATCGGCCTCCAGGCAGTAGCCACCAGCGCGCCGGACCAGCGAGACTTCCGGGCCGACCTCCCGCACCGCGGCACTTCTGAGCCGTGTTACATACCCGGACAGGATGTTGCGTGCCGATCGCGGCGGGATATCGCCCCACACCCGGTCGATCAGGTACTCAGTCGGCACGGCATGGTTCAGGTCAAGGACCAGGACCGCCAGTACCGCCCGTTGCCGGGCATGACCGATGTCGACCCGCAGGCCGTTGCGGCAAACCTCTACCGGGCCAAGGATCCTGAACTCCATTGCGCTCCCTCACAATACGAATGCCATCCCGGCAGACCGGGACGCACTGGCGTTCCCGCTCGCCTGGCGGCAGGGCCGGACCGTGGCAGTGCCCGTGGCGGCAGGCCCGTCCACGTAACTGCCGTCCGATCACCCTGCGGCCAGTACTAAGCGCGGGCCACAACCAGGACAGAAAACGGCCACGCTGGCGAGTGCAGCTATCGCCATCTCCGGGGTCAGGAGGCCGATCCCGCCCGCTGCGCGGTCAGTGCCGATGCGGAGGGAGCCAACGGGCGGATTATTTTCATGATTGGTGACTCCTGATCGGCGCCCTATTCCTTTGGTCTGCGACAGGCGGCGCTTGGTTCCGCTGCCTGGCCAGGGGAATGTTGCCAGGGCTTGCCATATGGTCATACTTGACCGTGCCGCTGTACCAGGCCATTTCAGCGCTCTATCCGGGGCATGGGAGGCGGGGCGGACCTGCTGACGCAGGACCTGACCCTGTGCCCGGTCCAACTCGGCCCCAGGGCGGATCCCGAGCTCGGCATCGAGCCGTAGCCGCACCTGGTCGTAGATGGCCAGCGCGGCCGCCTGCTGCCCGCTCCCCGCCAGCGCTATCATCAGGCGCGCCTGCGCGGCCTCATCGAACGGTTCACGCGACACAAGTCCCCGCAGGTGCGGACCAAGAACCTGGAGGAGCAGCCCTGTTGCCCCGCGATCCTGAGCACGTACCGTCGGTATAACCGCGATCTCGGCAGCAGCCACAGTGGCATGCCGCTCGCGCGGCGTCACGGTAGCTATTGCGGCCGCCTCATCCGCATTCATCCACAGCACCGACGCCAGACGCCGCAGTGACCCAAGCCGCGGGCGCCGGGTGATGCCCTGTTCGAGGTCCCTGATGACGCCTATGCTCAGGTCCGCCTCGCGCGCTAATTGATACTGGGTCAGCCCCGCGCAGCGCCGGGACTCCCGGATAAGACTGCCCAGATCGTCCGGGCGGCAGCCTTCCCCGGCCGGAGCTGTACTTTGCTCGCCTGCTCGGTGCTCCGTTGTCTCCGCATCGTCCATGCGATCAGCTTTCCGGCCTGGGCCGCACGCGCCAACCATTAGGCTCTAGTGGAATCCTGGCCAGTGTTGCGGATGCCCTGGTGCCGCAGTTCGGCGAGGCAACCTCACCGACCCGTGAGGCCAGCGCTGCCGATGGCTGGCTCAGGCTGAGCTGCCGAGCCGATGCCGGCAGCACACGTGCTGGCGGTCACGACGCTGACCGCCAGTGGCGTCTGGTGGTATAGCACGCGGCGCCCGGACCGCCAGGACGTCACCAGGCCGGAGCGCCGCAAGATCGCCAGGTGGGCGCTTACCGCCGGCGCGCTCTGCCTCAGCTCCTGGGCGAGATCGGTGGTCGACCTCGGTAACGCCAGGCGGGTGAGGATCGTGGCACGGGTGCGGCCAAGCAGCGCGCCGAGCGCATCTTCGTGGTCTGCCGCTGGCCGCTGCCTGCCCGTCTCCCATAGCAGCCCGATGCCGCGCGGGCCATAGGTCACGCTCGGCGTGCCAGCCGTCCCGAGGTCGGCAATAATGTGCGGCCAGGCGAAGACGCAAGGAATGAGCAGCAGCCCGGCACCGGCCAGGTCGCGCTCGGAACCGGGCTTTCGCACGATCTGGATCGAATGCTCGACCAGCTCAAGCTGTGGATGCAGGTCGGCCAGGAGCGCCTCGATGCCACCTTTGGCCAGTAGGCCGACGCGATAGGCCACGTCCGCGTCGAGGACCGCGCGGATCTGGCCCCAGTACGGCGCAATTCCGGCCTGCCAGTACTGCCACAGCTCGTCGGCGAGGCGCCGCCCGCCGCTGGCGCCCTCTACGATGAGCCCGCGTGCGGCTGGCGGCATGTCACCGCCGGCCCAGACGCTCCTCAGGTCCGCATGCAGCCGATCCGGGTCACGGTCGGCAAGCATCTGCAACTGTTCCCCGATGCCCGTGGTGGCATCGGTGGTGCCGCCGAGCAGGAAGTTCGCGATGCAGCCGCGCGCCGGGATGACCGCGCGCAGCAATGCGCTATCGGCACGGCGCAGAGCCTCGCGCGTCTCGACGAACCAGTTGCGGTACAGCGGATGGATCTGGCCCGAATGGAGCATGTACAAGCTCTCGGCGACCTCTGTCAATGGCGAATAGGCAAAGCGCATCCGTTCCAGATCGGTGGCGCTCATTCGCAGCCGGATCATCGGTTCACCGAGGCCGGGTTAGCGCCGTTCAGGTGAAAGTAGAAACTAGAGAGATGGTGCTCTCGTAATTCCCGAGTGCCTGGCGGCAAGTGACGGCTGGCCATGAGATCAGTCTCCCAGCCTTTGGTGGGCGTTTCAAATCCGGCAACCACTCCGATGCAGTCAGTCGCCCGAAGACCGTCAGCGAATGAACTATCCGCACTATTGATAACTAACCGACCGACTTGTCGGGAGACTGTCTGATTGCTCTTGGCGACTGACACATACCTGCTTGGGTGTAAGCATTCAGACCGTCGATCGTCCTGAATGGCGGATGTTCCTGAGCCATCCCAGCGTGTCGCCTTGATTACTGACGGCCGGTTGTGATGATGGCTGGTTATGGCTGCTCTGCCGCCCGCTGCCCCGGATTGCGCTTCGTGCACGGCCCGGGATGTGGTGATCGCTGAGCAGGCCCGGCTCCTGGATGAGCAGGCGCGGTAGCGGGCGCGGAACCCGGCGAGCTGGGTGTCGTCGAGGAGGGCGCGGCCGGCGGCGCGGGCCGCGGACGCGGCGGCGTTCGCGTCGGTGAGCAGGTCAGCCATGGCGCGGGCCCAGACCTGCCCAGCCGGGTCGAAACGGTGCGGCCCGGCCAGATCACGCAGGCCGCGGACCCCGCACCAGGCGTGCGGCGCGTCGGTGAGGTGGGCATAGCCCGCGTAGCCGTCGCGGACGATCGTGCCCGTGTAGCCGGGCAGGACGCCGCCGGAGTCGATGGCTTCCTTCGTCCGGTCCCCGGTGTGCATGGCGGTGAGGAACTCGGTGCGGGCCACGTGGACGTAGCGCGGTTTCCCGGCGGTCCTGGCGGGGGTCTCATCCGCGTACAGCACCCCGGCATCGCGCAGCAGGTCCCGGACCCGGTCCGGGAACGGGCTGAGTCGGGCGGCGGCCTTGCCGCGGATCCCGGCGGTGAACCCGGCCGGGACCCGCACCCCGGTCAGCGCGGCGACCAGCCGGGCGGCCCGGGCCACCGGCCAGGTAGTTCGCGCAGACCGCCAGCGCCGCCGTCGCGTGGACCAGCGGGCCGTACCGCACCCGGCCGGTCACCCCGGCCGGCGCCAGCCCGGCGGACGTCTCCCCGCACCGCGGGCACACCTTCGCCTGCACCTGGTACTCCTTCATCTCCGGCGGCGGGGACGGCGCGGCCTCGAACACCTGCCGCTTCCGCATCCCCGCCACCGGGACATCCGCCAGGCCGTGCCCGCGGCAGCCGCACGCCGCCGGCTCGCACTCCACGGTCTTGTCAGGGTTACCGGACTGGCTCAGCGTGGAGGACCGCGCGCCGGGCTGCCTGCCGGGTTTGCGGCCGGAGCGGGCCGCGCAGCGACCGGTCCTTCGGCTACTTCTTGTACGGGCTATCGGAAGAGGACGGCTTCGACGACGTGGACGAATCCTTGACCAGCTTCCGACGCAATTCCTCCACCTGCGCGGCCAGCGCCTCGATCCGCGCGTCCCGCACCGCCAGCTGCGCCGCGGCCAGCTCATCACGGCTCGCTGCCGCCTTCCGCAGCCGCGCGTTCACCGCCTCCAGCTCCGCCACCCGCGCACGCAGCCACCCAGAATCGGATGGGGCACAGGCGGCGCATCAGGCAGAAGCCGCACTCCATCAGAGCCCGGCATTCTTCATCAACGCGATATTCCGGGCAAGCTCACAGAAGATCAGAAACCAGGCTCGCCCCGGCCGACACAGCCAGCCCACCGGCCCCGGCCACGCACCCCCAGCCACTCAGGCTGAATAGATACGTCTGCCCGGAGCTGACCTGCCAAAGGCGCGCTGCGGTCGCTGTGTCGTAGGAAGCCATGCTCGAGGACTTCGACGAGATCGCGCAGATCCTACGCAGCCTCCTCACGAAGTCTGGACTTGCCTATAACCAAATGCCCGGATCGAGCGTCATAGTGAGTGCCACGAAATTGGCACCAACTGTGCTATCGATCCGGAGGAAACGTGCTGAAGAACAAGTCCGCGGTCATTGCGGCCGCGGCGACGATTACTGCGATGGCGGGCGGCGGAACCTTGCTGGCGGCTCCGGCGAGCGCGGGTACTCAGGTACCGCTGGCAACATCCTGGCAGGTCGTCAAGACAGTGAGCGGGCCGAACTTCCCTGAGTTCACCGCGGTCACGGCGGCAAGCGGCAGGAACGCCTGGGCGTTCGAGTCGGCATCGGGCAGCAACGCGAGGCCGCAGGCCTTTGAGATGCGTGGTGGTAAGTGGCTGTCAAAGCCGTTCCCTGCCCTGGCTGGCGAGTCTGTTCTGTCCGCCTCAGCCTCTTCGATCACCAACGTCTGGGCAGTCACGACGAACTTCGTCAAGGGCCATAGCCGGATACTGCGGTTCAACGGCGATAGCTGGACGCCGGTACGGTCATTTTCGCGGGAGGCGGGCTCTGTCCTGGCACTGAGAAATACCGACGTCTGGCTGTTCGGCACGGCCCTCTCGGCTGCCACCCAGGCCACTCACTACAACGGGCACGCCTGGACCGCCTCTCGCGGAAGCCGTGGCCTGCTGGGCGGCAGCGCGCTGTCCGCTAGCAGCATCTGGGCCTACGGGCAGACCAGCGTGTCGCACTGGAACGGCAGTAAGTGGACAGCCGCGTCGGTGCGGAAGCTGCTGCCGAAGAACAGCGAGCTCTGCGGCTCGCGCCTGACCGGCATCGAAGCCGTCGCGGCTAAGAGCGTCTTCGCCATTGGTACCGGCGGATGCCAGGACCAGCTCGGCCCGTTCGTTCTGCTGCATTTCAACGGCAGCAAGTGGAGCAGGATCGCGCTCAAGCCGAGCCTCGGCGCCCCCGAGGCGGTCGCCCCCGACGGGCGCAGCGGCATCTGGATCACGGTATCCACCGGCTCCCCCGCTTCCGGCAGCATGGAGCATTACAGTCACGGCAAGCTGACCAGCGTCACCCTGCCGTTCACTCCGGCCCATCTCGTGCTGTTCGACGTCGCGACAGGCAGGGACGCGACGAAGGCGTTCGCCGTCGGATTCAGCCGGAAGTCGTTCTCCGCAGGCAGCTCGACCGCGGTTGTCCTGCGATTCGGGTCCTGAGGCAACCTGCGGGATATAGCTCCAAGCCCGCATCAGGCGGCACAATGGACGCCAGGTACGTTAACGCCCATCGTGCCGCCGATGTGGGAGGGTCAGATGAGGTCAGTCAGGTCTTTGGTCGTTGTGAGCGCGTGCTTGGCGGCCGGGCTCTCGCTCGTCGGGCCGGCCTCGGCCGGGGCCGCACCGCGCGTGCCGCCGAGCTGGCATAGATCCCTGACGGTCTCCGGCCCTCACTTTCCTGAGGCCAGCGCGGCCACGTCATGGACGGCGAACGGCGCCTGGGCCTTCGTCTCAGTCGATGGCACCGCCAAGCCGCTGGCGTACGAGCTCAGCGGGGGTGCCTGGCACCGGGAGTCCTTCCCCGGCCTGACCGGCGAGCGGGTCTGGTCGGCAACCTCATCTTCGGCCAGCAACGTCTGGGCGTTCACCGTGACCAACGCCTCGAAGGAGCGCGTGCTCAGATTCAACGGCCACAGCTGGTCGGTCGTGCCGACATCGGGCAAGCTGATCAACAGCGGCCTAGCGCTGAGCAGCAAGGACGTCTGGATTTTCGGCTCGAAGTTCGGCTTTTCGACCGGAACCGTGCACTATAACGGCAAGTCGTTCACCCGCTTCGGCTCGGGCGCCGGACTTTTCGGCGGCAGCGCGTTGTCTTCCAAGAGCATCTGGGCGTACGGAGTCGACAAGGTCGCGCACTGGAACGGCAGCACCTGGAAGTCGACCAACGTGTCTGGCTTGCTCGCCAAGTCCTGCGGGAACCCCGGCTTCCTCGAGGGGATTCTCGCGATCTCCTCGTCCGATGTCATCGCCGTCGGAGCGGGCGGCTGCTCGTCCAATCGCGGCCCGCTGGTCCTGCTCCGCTTCAACGGCACGTCCTGGCACCGCCTGACCATCAGCAAGCCGATCGACGCGTTCCCGCTGACCATCATCGGCGACGGCTCAGGCGGTGCCTGGATTCCGGTCATCACCGGCGTCGGCGCGCCCACAAGCGCGATCTTCCACTTCACCGGCCACTCGATCGGCAAGGCGAGCCTGCCGGCCGGCTTGAAGCGACTGGAACTCGACGGGGCGACGATCGCCAAGGGCGCCACAGCCGCCGTGGCCTTCGGCCTGATCAGGAACGCCGCTAACACCAAGTGGGCCGCGGCAGTCCTCCGCTTCAAGTCCTAGCCCAGCGCAGCCTTACAGAGGTGGAGCAATGCTCAAGATCGGATCGGCTGCTGTCGCGGTAGCCGCGCTCGCCATGCTCACCGGAGGCGCGGTCGCGGTGGCGGCTCCGGCGGCAACGGCGCTGCGAGCAGCGCCGGCGTGGCATGTCACCAAGACCGTGGGCGGCAGCGGGTTCCAGGAGTTCTCGGCGGCGACGGCCGCGACCGGAACGAGCGCCTGGGCCTTCGAATCCGGCGGGGCAACCTCGAAGCCGCGCGCCTACAAGCTCAGCGGGCACACCTGGGCGCAGGAACCTTTCCCCGGCCAGCCCGGCGAGGAGATCTTCTCCGCCTCGTCCTCGTCGCCGAGCAATGTCTGGGCGTTCACCACCACCGACAGCTCCACCAGCCGCGTGCTGCGGTTCAACGGGCACAGCTGGAAGCAGGTCAAGACGTTCGGCAAGCTGATCAGTACCGGCCTGGCGATCAGCCCGACCAACGTGTGGGTGTTCGGCGAGCCATTCGGCCGCGAGAGGCTTGGCACCATGCGTTTCAACGGGCATGGCTGGAGAGCGGTCGGCAAAGGGCCATTCCTCGGCGCGAGCGCGCTCTCGGCGAGCAGCATCTGGGCGTACGGCCCGCAGAACGTCGGGCACTGGAATGGCAGCACCTTTCATCGCGTCTCCGTGGCCAGGCTGCTGCCGAAGCCCAGTCAGGTCTGCGGCCCCGGCTTCCTCAGCGGCATCGTCGCGCTGTCGGCAACCAACGTCTACGCGGCCGGCGCGGGCGGCTGCCCTGACGGGCAAGGCCCGCTGGTCCTTCTGCACTACAACGGGCACAGTTGGAGCAAGGTAGCGATCAAGACCTTGCACGCCGACCCGGAAGCGATCATCCGCGATGGCAGCGGCGGCCTCTGGCTCCCGCTGGTGACCGGGGCGCCGCCGAGCAGCACCATGTACCACTTCAGCCACGGCGCGCTGAGCAAGGTCAGCCTGCCGGTCTCGCCCCTCCACCTGGACCTCTTTGGCGCGGCCATCGGCACCCACACGACGGCGGCGATCGCCTTCGGCCTGACCCGTACCTCGATCTCCGCCAGCAAATCCACCGCCGTAGTAATGCAGTTCGGGTCATAACGGACACTTGCTACCGACTAGTAGCGAAGAGTTGCCATCTCGTTACAAAGGAATTACCGCCTAAGTCGCATCTCAGGCGTCTGTAGTAGTGAAGGCGCAGAGAGGTGGCACCGGGGGCGGTTCGCCCACACCAGATGCGCCGCGGTTCGGTGGCTGCGGGAGGCACCATGTTGGAGCAGAGGATTGTCAAGGCGGGCAATTCGGACAGTAAGGCGCGCTGGTCGGCGCTCGACTGCCGGAACGAGAGGTTGGTCGACATCTCCGACCGGCTGTTGCTCGATACAGATCGCGACAAGGACAGGGACCGGGAGCTCAAGGCGGCAAGCTGACGTAATGCCAGCCGTTCAGCGCTCGCGCCCGTAAGCGGGGCTCGGAGCCGGCAACCCGTCGTCGCCCGGCTCCCGTGTCCCCCTACGCCTCCGCCAGCCCTGACCCTCGCCGGCCCCACACCTCCGCCACCCCCGGACCTCCGCCACCCCCGGACCTCCGCTGGCCCTAAGCCCTCCGGCAGCCCCATCTTTGGGACATTGATGGGCCTCTGACTCGGCGACTGCTGCCCCTTCGGGCGGAGTTGCTCGCTTCGCCGGCGGTTCGACAGCATGTCAAGGTCGCTCCCTGTCGAGGTTGGCTTCCCGGGTCTTACAGCAACGTTGCTCCCCTGTTGCGGTGGGCCTCGCAGGTCTTACAGCAACGTCGCCGCTCTCTTGCTGTCCTGATAGCAACGCCGGCGCTCTCTTGTCGTCGCGGACGGCCGGCCAACAGCAGCAGGGGCGCAACGTTGCTGCCGGGGCACGCTTCGGGGCCGCACGGGCGTGGCGTCCCGAGGGCCGAATCCGACACACCCAGCCACCGTGCCCCCACAACGCCCACTTGACGAACTAAAACCCTCATGGGCGCGCACCGTACCCAATTTCGCTCTGTTCGTTGGGCTTATCGACAGGGCGACGGGCTCTGGGTACGAGATGGGCAGTGTTGGCTACTCTGTGGTTGTGGGTTACCAGCCGATGAGTCTCGCCGAGCTTGCCCGCTTCATCGCGGCCGAGCCTGACTTTGACGTGCAATGGCGGCTGGTCGTCGAGTTCCTGAAGGAGCATCACCAAGAGCCGGAAGGGGCGCGCCATCGGTTGCTTACCGACGTGCCGGAATCGACTGGCGACGAGCGCTGGGATGTGCTGTTCGCGGGGCTTGCCGAGCACTTGGCCATGCGAGATGGCATGGATGCGCCGATGTGGGCAGCATCTCGCGGGCTGCGGCGCTTTTGGTTTCCGTTCGACACGCCCGGCTCGCGCGCCCAGGCGCTGGTGCATGCCCCGGCCGCGTTGCGGAGGCGGGGCGTGTTTGTCGCCGACTACGAGATCGACGCCGCGTGAGCGGTTCCTCGCCGCTGCTCGACCGCGCGGGCATCGAGGAAGCCTTCAGCTGCCTTGGCGAGCGGCTTGCCAAGCGCGGCGTGGTGGCAGACCTGTACGTGTTCGGTGGCGCTGCGATGGCTCTTGTCTACGACTCGCGTCGAGCCACCCGCGATGTCGATGCCCTCTTCAAACCGCACGGCATTGTCCTTGAGGAGGCCCAGGCGGTGGCGGCCGAACTCGGCTTGCCCCGTTGGTGGCTGAACGAGCAGGCGAGTTCCTATGTCGCGCCTAGCGGGGACTCGGCCGCCCCGCGAGTGTTCGACCACCCTGGTCTCCGCGTCTTTGCCGCCTCGCCCGAGCACCTCCTGGCTATGAAGGCCCTCGCAGCCCGGCCACGCGACGCGGAAGACATCCGACAACTCACCAGAGCGCTCGGCCTGAACACCGTTGATGAGGTTCTCGCCTTGGTCCACGAGATCTTCCCCGAAGAGGAACCGCCAGCACGGCTCAGGCTCCTCCTAGAGGACATCTTCTCAAGTCAGGACGGATAAACGGATCACTACAGGACTGGCCTATCGAAAACGACCTGCGTAGTTATGGCAGACACGGCGGCCTATGCCACCACCAGTTCAAACAACAGCCCAGGTTCCGGTGCTGTTCAGCGCTGCTCATCGGCGTCACTGCTGGCTTCGCATCCGGAGTTCCGGCCAGGTGCGGGGTCCGCCTGCCCCGGGGGAAGGAGACCCGGCGCCCGCGCATGCGGGAGCCATTCGCGAGGGCGGAATGCTCTCGCTATGGCTGGTGTGGCTTTGAGCCCGTCGAGCCCGTGCCTTTTAGCGATTAGCAGGTTGAACAGGAGCCACGCTAGCCATGCGATTAGCACGGTCAGCGGTCCTGCCAGGACAGCGATAGTCCATGTCAAGGTAGTCATCCCCCAGCGACTCGGCGGTTTCAATGTCGTCGACATCACTGGGCGGGTGTCAGCGGCTGGCTGCCGCGACACGGTGCCGGCCCTACACCGGCCTCGCTCCCTTGAGCGAGATCCTCTGCCTCCCGGCAGTGGTGACCGGCCGCGCTCTAGCGGCCGGCAGGGCTATAGGGAGCCCGGCATCAGACTTTCATGTGAGCATGATGGCATGCGCCTCTGCCGTTTCCGCTAGTCGTCTGCTGACGCCAGCAGGACCTTCGGCCGGCCGTGCGACGGTGCGCCCGCAGTGTCAGCACTCGATGCCGTGCGGCTGGAGCAGGCGGCGGAGCCGGAGGAGTTCGCCGTGGGCGGCGGCGAGTTGTTCCGCGTGGTGGCTGACCGCGGTTCGCCGCGTGTCGCGTTCCTGGCGGAGTTTCGCGGTGAGGATGTGGATGATGTCGCTGCTGTCGGCTTGTCCGGGCGCGGGATCCGGGGCCGGGCGGGTGTACTGCTGGGTGCGGAGTTTCTCGATGCGCTTGCGGAGGTTGTCGTTGCCGTAGAGGAAGTCGAGGCTGACTCCGGCGGCGCGTGCGACGGACCTGAAGTTGATGTCCTGCTGGTTCTTGATGAGCTTGCGGATCGCGGTGTCGGCGCGGGTGACGGCGGCCTGCCGCTTGGCCTGGGCGGCCTTGCGGAGGGCGTCGGCGCGGCGTTCGCCGGCGGTGGCCGTGGCGGTCATGGCGTTTCCGGTCTGGTGGTGATGGTGACGGTCACGGGGCTGGCGTCCTGGTAGCCTGCCCTGCCGCAGACGCCCGGGCCGCGGACGACGGCGATGTCATCGCCGAGGGCTTCCAGCGCTGTGATCTCCAGGTGCATGCTGCGGACTTCGGCCAGCCTTTGCTCCAGCCAGATGTTGGAGTCGGTCATCGGCTCGCCGTAACGGGCCTTGCGGTGCTTGATGAGCTGTTCGGTGCCGGCGAGCCGACCTATTGCCCATTCGCGCGGCGAATCGCCGCTGCCTTTCCGTACGGAATCTGGTTTCATTGCCGTAAGGCGTCAGTTATGTGCGACGCTGTATGCGAAACGGTGCCTTCGGTGGCGGGGAGCTGCCTCGGGCAGAGGGGGGCAAAGTAATGGGTCAGCCAGTGCTAGTGCGCGCCGATGGCGTGGAGTTTTTTGCCGAAATCGCCGAGACGGGCGGTCCGCAGGCTGTTGGCCTGGATCAGGTGCTGTCCTTCGAGGGAGTGCGGGACACGGTCACGGCGGTGTGCAAGGAACTGGCCAAGGCGTGGGAGACGGTCAAGCCGACCGAGGCCAGCGTTGAACTGGCACTCAAGCTGGTTGCCAGGAACGGCAAGCTCACAGGCCTGCTTGTGGAAGGCGGCGGAGAGGCCAGCCTGAAGATCACTCTCATCTGGAAGAACGGCGCCGGCTCGCAGGAGTAGGCATGACCGGCTTGGTTGAATCGCGGAAACTGCGCCGGTTTGCCGTGCGGATCAACCGTCCAGGCGGCGGCTTGCTGGGGACCGGATTCTTCGCGGCACCGGGCTGGGTGGTGACTTGCGCGCATGTCGTCGGGGATCTGGCTGAGGCGGTAGTAGAGTCGGCCGATCCACGTGTCGGGATAGGCGCGTTGAGCTGGCGGGTAGTCGCACGTTCTGATTCGCCGCCGCCGGGCTGGGGTTCCGCGTTCTGGCCGTTTCCGGATCTCGCTATTTTGCGCTTCAGCGGCGAGCTGGATCACCCTTGCCCGCTGCTAGAGCCCCGCGACCCGGAAATGGAATGCTACGCATGGGGATATCCGCGAGTAGAGGCAGGTATTGAGCCAGACGGTTCACCCGCCTCGTTTGACTTCGAGGGCGTGAACGGCACGGGTTTTCTCCAGCTCAAGGCCGGACAGGCCGCACCAGGAATGAGCGGCGCGCCGTTGGTGTGCCCATTGCGCCGCGCGATCGTCGGGATGGTCGCCTACAGCCGGAACGTGGGTACGGATCTGGGTGGCTGGGCCGTCCCGCTAAGCGCCCTCATGCTGGGCGGCGACGGCATGCCCGCTGAGCTGGCCGAGGCCGGCGACGCGATCAGGGTGGCGAACCGGGCCGCCGTTATCGGGCACCGCCGGGAATGGAACGCGGTCTTGCCTGTGGACGACGACGGCGTTCTCGGGCAGCCCTGGGCCGACTTCAGCCGCGGACCGCGCTCGGTTCCATCGAGCCTGCTGCGCGCGGACTTCGGGGTGGTGCCGTACCGGTTCCGCGAAACTGAGCTGGACAATGCCGTGGCGTGGTGCCAGCGAGCCGACTGGACCACGCCAATGTCGATCATGCAGATCGTCGCCCGCGGAGGAGCCGGGAAAACCCGGTTCGCGATCGAGCTATGCAAGCGCCTCGCCGCCGTCGGCTGGACGGCAGGACTGTGGAACGGCCACGGCGGACTTGACCGGCTGCCGCTGCCGCGTCTGGTGGTCATCGACTACGCCGAGGAAGCTTTAGGCGAGAGCCTGCGTGCCAGTTTGGACGCGCTGTCCCGGCATGCGACCGGCATGGCTCCGGTCCAGGTGGTGATGCTCACCAGGGCGAGGACAGGCCGGGCCGCTGATGCCCTGACGATGATCGACAATGACCCGGACACCACCGCGAGACTGCGGCTCGTGCTGGATCGGGCCGAAGATAACTTGGGGGCAGCGCGGCTGCTCACGCTGGATCAGCGTGAAGAACTCTACGGGCAGGGCGTCGCCGAGTTCGTCAGGGCATGGTGCCCGGTCGCGAGCACTACGAAATCAGGCACAGGCAAGGAGAACAGCCTCGTCCCGGACCTCAGTCCTTCCCGGTACGAGACCGCTCTTGACGTGCTGTTTGAGGCGCTCGCTGCCGCGCTCGACCAGTGCGACAAGGGAATCGCTGGCCTTCCGCCTGCCGATAAGGGGGACGGGGGGTCGCCAGCCGATCGCGTACTGGCGCATGAGGCGAAATACTGGCAGGCCACGGCACCGTACCCGTTCCGCGCCGATGTCCCGTTGCTGCGGGAGTGCGCTGGACTAGCGACTCTCGCGGGTGCCGCCGACCTCCGTGAAGCGGATGCGCTGCTGGCAATACCGACCCGGCTCGCTGGCCCCGGGTCGGCGGCAGGGCGTATGGCGCTCAGTAGCTGGCTGTCATCCATGTACGAAGGCCCGGCACTGCTCAACGCCGTCGTTCCTGACCGTCTCGGCGAGGAACTCATCTGCCGCGTTCTATCCGACCAGGACGACGACGGACAGACAATGCTCGACGCGGTGCTCAGCCTGGAATCCGACGACCAGGTGGAGCGATGCCTGGACGGTGCCGCACGGCTCGCCGCCCGGCCGCAGATCGCGGCAGTGGCAGCACGCTGTGTCGCCGCGCGCCACGCGGACCTGATTACCCGATGCGAGAGGCAGGCACGCGGCACAGCAGCGTCACCCGGCCGCACTGCGCTGCTCGGGAGCCTGGCCCGCCTGCACGTCGCTCTCCTGACGGACGACCTGGTAGCCGCCTTCCCGGCAGAATCCCAGGCGCAGCTCAGCAGCACCTTCGACCAGATGGGCGACCTAGCCCGCGACCATGGTTACGCTTCGCAGGCCCAGATGATATTTGAAAGTGCCCTGGCCATCGACGTCCGGCTGGCGGACGCCGAGCCCGGGAACACGACCTACCAGCGGGACCTGTCGACCTCGTTCAACAAGCTGGCGGACCTGGCGGTGGCCGCCGGGCAGGGCGAGCGGGGCCGGGAGCTGTTCGAGCGGTCGCTGCAGATACGGCAGGGCCTCGCGGACGCCGAGCCCGGGAACACGACCTACCAGCGGGACCTGTCGATCTCGTTCGAGCGGCTGGCGGGCCTGGCGGTGGCCGCCGGGCAGGGCGAGCGGGGCCGGGAGCTGTTCGAGCGGTCGCTGCAGATACGGCAGGGCCTCGCGGACGCCGAGCCGGGGAACACGACCTACCAGCGGGACCTGTCAGTCTCGTTCGAGCGGCTGGCGGGCCTGGCGGTGGCCGCCGGGCAGGGCGAGCGGGGCCGGGAGCTGTTCGAGCGGTCGCTGCAGATACGGCAGGGCCTCGCGGACGCCGAGCCCGGGAACACGACCTACCAGCGGGACCTGTCGATCTCGTTCGACAAGCTGGCGGACCTGGCGGTGGCCGCCGGGCAGGGCGAGCGGGGCCGGGAGCTGTTCGAGCGGTCGCTGCAGATCGCGCAGGGCCTCGCGGACGCCGAGCCGGGGAACACGACCTACCAGCGGGACCTGTCGATCTCGTTCGAGCGGCTGGCGGACCTGGCGGTGGCCGCCGGGCAGGGCGAGCGGGGCCGGGAGCTGTTCGAGCGGTCGCTGCAGATCGTGCAGGGCCTCGCGGACGCCGAGCCGGGGAACACGACCTACCAGCGGGACCTGTCGATCTCGTTCAACAAGCTGGCGGACCTGGCGGTGGCCGCCGGGCAGGGCGAGCGGGGCCGGGAGCTGTTCGAGCGGTCGCTGCAGATACGGCGGGGCCTCGCGGACGCCGAGCCCGGGAACACGACCTACCAGCGGGACCTGTCGATCTCGTTCGAGCGGCTGGCGGACCTAGCGCGCGAGGCCGCGCAGACAGACGATGCACAGCAGTGGGTGTCTAACGCACTTGACATCAGGCGTCAGCTTGCCCGGGACGAACCAACTCGCCTCGATCTTGCTGAGGAACTCACCTACGCCCTGTACCTCTCATCAAGCATCGGGGCGCCTTCCGGTGCCGGATCTGGTCTCGCGCAAGAGGCTGTGAGCTTGCTGTCGCCGTTCGAGCAGCTGGGATACACCACGCCGAGAGCCTTGGCGCTGCTGGCATGGGCACGTAGCTGCCTCTGATATCCGCATCCGCGAAGCCGTGAATCCGGAAATGTCAGCCCAGAATCATTGGCCGGCTTCCCAGTCGGGAGTCGCAGTGCCACGTCTCGTCATGCAGGGTCGTCATGCGATCTGCCTTGCTGGCCGCTGGCTGGCCTGGTGCGGGTCGAAGTCAGCGGCGATGCCGGTGCCGGCGGCGGGGCGGTAATGGCACCAGAGCCGGTAGCTGCGGTTGTCGAGCAGGTCTTCGTCCAGGCCGGCGGCAGCTGGCCAGTCGTGGCGCCTTGCCTTGGCTGCGGGCTCGGGTTGCTGCTCGTCTCTCGGCAGGGGTTCGCTCGGGCGGTGTCTTGTCCCACCAGGCGTCCCAGAGGCGGCAGGCGAGCAGGTGGAAGGTCATGGTGATTGACTTAGTGTCGCCCCGGATCAGGCGGCGGCTGGCCTCGGGTGCGATGTCCAGGGCGTGGGCGATCCTGGTGGCGTCGTGGCCCATCGCGACGAGCGACCGCATCCGCCATGCGGTGCCGTTGCGTCCATGTAGCCGTCCGGCGATCCGGAACCGCCCAGTCTGCTGCCTCCGTTCGCTCAGGATCCCCGCAGGCTGTCGGGCAGCCGGGCACTGCTGGCGCGTGTTCATCGCTGTAGGGCTGGCCTTTGATGGCCAGGCGCAGTAGTGCCCGCGCCAGGTCCTGCGAGCTGGGGTCCGTCAGCACATCGGTTGCCATGAACTGGTCGCCGTTGAGGACGCTGGTCAGCAGCAAATCGCAGGCAGCGGCGATCTCGAAGGCGGCGCTCGGCCACAGGGCGGCGATCGCGCTGGCTAGTGCCGTGAACTCGTGCACCGACTCCGCCAACACCGGATACCAGCGCGACCTGTCCGTCTCCCACAGGAAGGTCGCGGGGTTGGCCGCTGAGAGCGGTGACCCGGGAGCCGCAACCGTGGTCTGGGAGCGGGCGCTGGAGTTCTGCACTGAGGTTCTGGGGTCTGATCATCCGCTGACAAATGCCACCAGAGACCAGCTCCGGGAATCGCCGGACGATAAGTCCAGCTAAGACCCGAAGCCGGCCTCCAGGTAGTGACGTTGGCGATCTTGTCTACGGGCTTGTGCCCGCGAACAGGTTGCCCTCCGAGTCGCCGGCTAGGCACAGGGTGGTGCCGTGGCAGGTGATGGTGTCGATGCTGGCGTCGCCGTTCTTGATCTTGGTGGTCGTCCAGGAGTTGCCGGGCTTGGTCGGGGTGGTGGTTTCCTGGACCTGGCCGGTGCCGCCGGCGACGCAGAATGACTTGCTCGGGCAGGTGATCGACACGGCCCTGACGTTGGAGGCTACGTGCTTCCAGGCGGACACGCCTCGCTTCGGGTTGGTTGTGAAGTACAGGCCCTTGGGGCTGGTCGCGATGCACAGGGTCGTGCTCGCGCAGGCCAGGGCGGTGAAGCGGGCGCCCGGGATGCGGGACAGGTGCCAGGCGGACTGGCCCTTGGCCGGGTTGACTGCCGTGATGATGTTGTTGCCGGTGTCGAGCGCCACGCAGAGAGTCACGCTTGGACAGGCGATGCTGGTGATGATTTCTTTCTTATCGAAATTAAAAGAACGCCAGATGCCTGTGCCCGCCGCCGGATGCGTCGAGAAGTACACGCGATGGCGGACGTCACCGGCCACGCACAACTTCGCCGAGGGACAGGCGACTAGGTAGTCGCCATGGAATTGGAGTCCGGTGCCGAGCCAGGAGGCGGGGCGGTCGGTCGGGTTGACCGAGGTCGCGATGCCCCCTGTGTCGCCGGCGGCGCAGAAGGTCGTCGATGGGCAACTGAGGCTGAACAGGGGCGGGAATCCGGCCGAGCGCGTCCGCCAGGTCCCGGCAGCCGGGTCGGACGAGGTCAGGAGGAGCTTGCCGTAGATCGCCAGGCAGAACGCGGCGGACGGGCAGGCGACCGAGATGATCTTGCTGGAGCCGGTCTCCGAGACCGTCTGCCAATCGGCGGCTCCGCCGGCTGGCTTGGTCGAGGACAGGATGTGGCCGGACGCGTCGCCGCCGATGCAGAGGGTCGTGGCCGGGCACGACAGGCTGTCGGCGAGGTGCGCTCCGGTGATCTGGAAGGGGTGCCAGGCCGAGGTTCCGCCGGTCGGGTCGGTGGACTCCAGCAGGAAGTTGCTGTCGTTCACCGCGACGCACAAGGAGGTGCTCGGGCAGGACATCTGGGTGATGTTCAGGTTGTCAGGGAGAGTCGCCGCGTGCCAGGCACTGGCCCCGCCCGTCGGGTTGGTCGACGTCCACAGGTCTTCGTTGGGGTCGCTCACGAGGCACAAGGTCGTGGAGGGGCATGTAACAGCATTGAGCTGATCGGCGTCGGTGACGATGCTGGTGATGTGCCAGTCCGACGGACCGCCGGTCGGGTCGCTGGTGGTGAGGACGTCGCCGTTGTTGTCCACAGCTACGCAGAAGGAACTCGCAGGGCAGGAGACCGCCGTGATCTGGTTGGAACCATCCAGGTGGATGGTGTGCCAGGCAGAGGCTCCGCCGGCCGGGTTGGTAGAGAAGCTGATCGTTCCTGTGCCGCCGCCCACGCAGAGCGTGGCGCTCTGGCAGCTCACCACCGTGGCCGGGACAGCCGCCGCGTGCCAGGCCGCCGGGCCGCCGCCGGGGTCGGTGGACGTGGCGATGCCGACGCCGGTGTCATTCGTCGTTATGCACAGCACCGGCGAGTCTGGCACGCAGGACAACGACCCGGGGAACTTGAATGGCACCGCCCCCACGCTCCGCTGCCACGCCGGGAAGTCGGCCGCGGGGTCCGAGGCTGTGAGCACCGATCCCGCGCTGTCAAAGGCGACGCACAGCGAGGTCGTCGCGCACGAGACCTGGCCGAGGGCTGGACCCGAGCCAAGGGGCGGCGTTTCCGGGAACACCGGAGCCGACCAGGTCAGCGGCGGTGTCGCCGTGGCTGCCGCCTGAGCTGGCTGCGGCGCCAGGGCGACGGCCCCGAACCCGGCGACGCCGAGGGCACCTGCGGCCGTCAAGTTGATCAATGCGCGAACTCCACCGCGCAGCGTTCTCATGGGCGATACCTCCATAGACTGCGCAGCAACGGCGCACGGATGAGTCACAGCAACTCCGCCAAGCCAATCGCCAAGTAGACGCCTGGATCGGCGGCTAGGTTCACACCAGAACCGCAGATACCAGAGAACCCGTTCAGGCTGGCGCTGAACCATGGCTCAAAGACGGATCGAAAAGCACTTGAAGCCCGGTCGGCCCTGTTGACCGCCCAGAACGCTATTGTTAGCCTCCGATTGGGCGAGTTCCGGAGGTTTCAATAAAGCATCTGCGTAAATGAGGCGCAATGCTTATTCCCCAATTTGGAGAATGGCGTGCTCAATGACCTGCGATATGCCCAGGTCGCCGACCGCGCGGCGGAGCTTCGCTTAGCCGACTCCACCGGAACCCAAGATAATCGGGCGCACCGCCGCCGACATCATCGCGGAGACCGAGAGGTACGCCCGGATCGACGGCACGCCGCGCGTCCACACACAGAGGAGCCCGTCTCAGGTGTCAGATGATGTGATCGCATTCGTCCTCGGCGTGCTCGGCGAGATGAACTTCGATGTCGAATCGGCCGACGCGGACAGTCAGTTCGGCCCGGCCGGAGTCGACCTGGACTCGCTCGCCGTCGTGGAGCTGGCCGTACGGGTCAGGGACGCCTACGGCGTGACGCTCACCGACGATGACCTGGAACGGCTGGCCATCGCGACCATCGGCGAGTTCGCCGCCGAGATCGCCGAGCGCTCGCGCTCGCTGGCGCCGGTGGAGCCCGGAGGTGCCGCCGGATGACGGCGGAACTGCCCCAGGCGGAGCGGCTGTACCGCTCGGCCCGGCTGATCCGCCGCTTTGAAGAGCGGGCGATCGAGCTGGTCAGGTCCGGCGAGATCGCCAGCGGCATTCACCCGTGCATCGGGCAGGAGGCGGTGGCCGTCGGGGTGTGCGCGGCACTCGCGCCGGACGACGCGGTCTTCACCCACCACCGCAACCACGGCCACATGCTGGCCAAGGGCACCGAGCCGCGGCGTTTGCTCGCCGAGCTCTGCGGCGCCGAGACCGGCGTCGCTCGGGCCCGTGGCGGCTCCTTCCATCCGTCCGATGCCAGCGTCGGCGTCTTCGTCTCCAGCGGTACCCTCGGCCATGCCGCCGCGAGCGCCGTCGGGGTGGCATGGGCGGCCGTGGAGCTGGGCACCGGCCAGGTGGTGGTGAGCTTCTTCGGCGAGGGCGCGATCAACCAGGGAGCGCTGCTCGAAGCGTTCAACATGGCCGCGTTGTGGCGGCTGCCCGTGGTCTTCGTGTGCGAGAGCAATGGCTACGCCACCACCGTGCCGACCGCGACGACCCACGCCGGGTCAATCGCCGGACGGGGTGCCGCCTTCGGCATTCCGGTCCTGGCCGGGGACGGCATGGACCCGGAAGCGGTGCTGCGGCTAGCCGGCACCGCAGTGGCCAAGGCCCGGTCGGGCGAGGGGCCGGTGCTGCTTGAGCTGACCACTTACCGGTTCGAGGTCCACCATACGTTCGAATACCGGGTCAGGCTGCGCTATCGCGACGAGGCGGAAATCGCCAGCTGGCGGCTGCGTGACCCGGTAGAGACCCAGGGCGGCCGGATCACGGCGGACCAGCGCCTTCGGCTCGACGAGCAGATCGAGCGAGAACTCGATGAGGCCGTGCGGTTCGCCAGGACTAGCCCTCGGCCGGATCCGGCGGGCGCGCTCGATCACCGTTACGCCAACCAGGTGAAGATCCGGCCCGGCGTCCCGGCTTCTCTTCACTGACCATCCGCGCCCGGAGAAAGGCTGAGCAGATGCCCAAGCTGTCGTACCTGAAGGCGCTCAACCGGGCTCTCGGCGACGCGATGGAGGAGGATCCTGCCGTATTCGTGCTCGGCGAGGACGTCCGGGCCGGGCTCACCGGCACCACCGCCGGCCTGGAAGAGCGGTTCGGCCCGCGGCGCGTGCTCGAGACGCCGATCTCGGAACAGGGGTTCACCGGCTTCGCCACGGGCGCGGCGATGGCCGGACTGCGCCCCGTGGTCGAATACCAGAATCCGTCGACGCTGATCCTGGCCTTCGAGCAGATCGCCAACCAGGCGAACAAATTCTCCGCCACCAGCGGCGGCCAGTTCACGGTGCCGGTCACCTATCTGCTGCCCAACTCGGGCGTGCGGGCGGCCTGGGGAGCGCACCACTCTGGCGCGTCCTACAGCATGTTCGCCCACGTGGGCGTCAAGACCGTGATCCCGGCGACTCCCGCCGATGCCTATGGCTTATTAAGGACCGCGATCAGGGACGACGACCCGGTGCTGGTGTGCGCCCCGTACCAGGCGCTCCAGGTGCGGGATGACCTGGTGGCCGCCGACCTGGTTCCGGTGCCGCTTGGCGTCGGCCGAATTCACCGCGAGGGCAGCGACGTCACGGTGGTGGCACTCGGCCACCTCGTGTATGACGCCATCGCGGTGGCCGATCAGCTTGCCGGCGAGGTGTCGATCGAGGTGTTCGATCCGCGGACGCTGTGGCCGTTCGACTGGGACGGCCTCGCGGCCTCGGTCAACAAGACCGGACGGCTGGTGGTGGTCGACGACGCGAGCCGGTTCGCCGGGATCAGCGGTGAGATCGCGGCCACCGCCGCCGAGGAGATGCGGCTGATCGAGCCGCCGCTGCGGATCACTCAGCCGGACGGCGCGGTGCTCGGGCTAGCACCCGAGCTGGATCAGGCGCTCCAGCCCAACGCCGAACAGCTCGCGACGGCCGTGCGGCAGCTCGCGGGCAGAGCTCCGAGCGGGGCGGCGCGCGCACGAGCCGAAGCCAGCATCGGAAGGTAAGGCGGAGGCATGCCGGTTGAGGCGGGCACGCGCCAGGGATCACTGCCTGACCTGGTCGCCGATCGGGCGCGGCTGGTCCCGGGGGCGGTGGCGCTGGCATGCGGCGAGGCCCGGGTGAGCTACGCCGAGCTTGACGAACTGGTCCGCGGCCTGGCCGCGGAGCTGGCCGGGCGCGGGATCGGCGCGGAGACGCCGGTGGGGGTATGCCTGGCCCGCGGCATCTGGTCGGTGGTGGCGCCGCTGGCGATCTGGCGGGCCGGCGGCTGCTACGTGCCTCTTGATCCGAGGTACCCCCAGCCGAGGCTGCGGTTCATGGCGGCTGACGCGGGCCTGTCGCTGATCATCACGGACCAGGACACCGCCGAGGTGACCGCCGCCCTGGCCGCCGGGGTGAACGCCGGCTGGATGCTCGCCCAGGCCGCTCGTCCCGGGGAGCCGGCACCCTGCCCGGCTGGTCCGGCGAACCTGGCCTATGTCATCTACACCTCGGGGTCCACCGGCACCCCGAAAGGCGTCGCGGTTACCCGCGGCGAACTGGCGGCGCACGTGCTGACCGTACGGGACCGGTTCGGGATCACCGCCGCTGACCGGGTGCTGGCGTTCGCGTCCTTCTGCTTCGACGCGTCCCTTGAGGAGTTCCTGCCCGCGCTGATCAGCGGTGGCGAGGTAGTGATCCGGGCTGACGAGCTATGGACGCCAGCGCAGCTCGCCAGCCAGGTCTCCGGCCGGCAGCTGACGGTGCTCAACCTTCCGCCGCTGGTGCTGACCGAGCTAGCGGCAGCGCTCGAACCCGGGTCGATGAGGTCGCTGCGGCTGCTGATCGTCGGCGACGACGTGGTGCCGGCCGCTGCCCTGACCAGGTGGCGTGAGCTGGTCCCCTGGACGGCGGTGCTCAACGCCTACGGTCCGACCGAGGCCACGGTGACCGCGTCGGTCTACGAGATCGCCGGCCCCGTTCCCGGCCGGGTCCCGATCGGGCGGCCGCTGCCCGGCCGCCGCATTTATGTCCTTGATCCGGTCGGCCAGCTGGTTCCGCCGGGACTGCCTGGCGAGCTGTTCGTGGGCGGTGCCGGGATAGCGCGCGGGTACCTGGGCCAGCCGGGCCTGACCGCCGCGCGGTTCGTGCCGGATCCGTTCGCCGGCGGCGGTGCGCGGATGTACCGGACCGGCGACCGTGCCCGCTGGCTGCCCGACCGGAACCTGGACTTCCTCGGCCGCATCGACGGGCAGGTCAAGGTCAGGGGTTTCCGGGTTGAGCCTGCCGAGATAGAAGGGGTGCTCACCGCTCATCCCGGCGTGGCCAGCGCCGCGGTGACGGTCCGCGAGGACAGGCCGGGCGACCAGCGGCTGGTGGGCTACGTCGTGCCGGCTGCCCGGGGCGGCATCGACTCGCTGCTGCTGAGATCCTGGTGCGCGCGGACCCTGCCGCCGCACCTGGTGCCCTCTGCCTTCGTGCTGCTTGACACGCTGCCGCTGACGCCCAGCGGCAAGGTGGACCGCAGGGCGCTGCCGGAGCCGCGGCAGGACCGGGCGGTGGCCGGGGTGGCCTTCGCCGCACCCGACGACGGGGTGGAGGCGATAGTCGCGGACGTCTGGGCCGAGGTGCTCGGGCTAGACCGGATCGGGCGGCACGACGACTTCTTCAGCCTCGGCGGGCATTCCATGCTCGCCACCATGGCCGCGGCGCGGCTGTCGCTGTACCTCGGGCTGGACGTGCCCACCCGGCTGATCTTCATGGCGCCCACGGTGGCCGGCTTCACGCTGGCCCTCGGCAAGCGGGACGGCCTTCCCGGCGCCCCGCCGATCACGCCGCGAGATCCGGCGCTGACGGCGATCCCGCTCTCGTTCGCGCAGCTGCGGATGTGGCTGCTGGCGAACCTCCAGCCGGACAGCAATGAGTACGTCGTGCCTGCCGCGTTCCGCGTTCACGGCCCGCTCGACGTGCCGATCTTGCAGGAGGCCCTCGCCGACCTGGTGGCCCGGCACGAGATCCTCAGGACAGCCATCGCGACCGGGCCCGATGCCGAGCCGGTCCAGGTGATCGGTGACCCGGCCGACCGGGGCACCGTCGGCGTGCAGCTGCTCGACCTGTCCGGCATCGCCGATCCGGCTGAGCGGGACCAGGCCGGCAGGCAGGCGATGCGCCGCGCGGTGCGCGAGCCGTTCGACCTCGCCGTCGGACCCCTGCTGCGCTGCCTGGCGATACGGCTCGACGACGAGTCCTGGATGCTGCTTTTCATTTTTCATCATGTTGTTTTTGATGGGTGGTCTGCCCGGGTGTTCCTGCGAGAGCTGGGGGTGTTCTACCGGGGCCGGGAGTCGGGGGCGGAGGTAGCGCTGGACCGGCTGCCGGTGCAGTACGCGGATTTTGCGGTGTGGCAGCGGAAGTGGCTGTCGGAGGAGGCGCTGGCGAAGCGGCTGGAGTTCTGGCGCGGACGGCTGGCGGGGGTGGGGGTGCTCGAGCTGCCGGGTGACCGGCCACGTCCGGTGGTGCGGTCGGGGCGAGGTGGCGTGGTGCGGACGGGGCTGGCGGGGGACGTGATGGCGGGGCTTGCGGAGGTGGGGCGCAGCCGCGGGGCGACGTTGTTCATGGTCCTGCTGGCAGCGTTTGAGGTGGTGCTGGGGCGCTGGTCGGGACAGCGGGACATGGTGGTGGGGACGGCGGTTGCGGGGCGGGAGCGGGTTGAGACCGAGGGCCTGATCGGGTTCTTCGTGAACACGCTGGTGATGCGGGCGGACCTGTCGGGTGATCCGTCTTTCGCCGGGCTGGTGGGCCGGGTGCGCGAGGATGTGCTGGCCGCCTTCGATCACCAGGACCTGCCGTTCGAGCGGCTGGTCGAGGAACTGCGCCCCGAGCGCGGCCTCAGCCGCAATCCCCTCTTCCAGGTCTTCTTCTCCTATCAGGAGGCGGCGCGGGAAGAAACCGTCTTCGGGTCGGCGACCGCGGCTCCGCTGGCCGTTGAGCTAGGTACCGCGAAATTCGATCTCTCCTGGCAGGTCACGAAGAAGGACACGGAGATCACCGGCGCCTTCAGCTACAGCACCGACCTGTTCGACGAGCAGACGATCGTCCGGCTGGCCGGGCATGTGCGCCGGGTGCTCGAGCAGGTGGCCGCGAACCCGGAGGTCGCGATCAGCGACCTGGACCTGCTGGACGACGCCGAGCGGTCCTGGCTGCGGGAATGGTCTGCCGGGCCGGTCACGGAGAATCCGGGCCGGCTTTTCCACGAGATGTTCGGCGAGCTCGCGGCGACGTGCCCGGCAGCGGTGGCGGTGCAGCACGAGGCAGGCAGAGCTGACCTACGGCGAGCTCGACCGGCGGGCGAACCGGCTGGCCCGGCAGCTCCGCGCCCTCGGCGCCGGCCCCGAGTCCGTCGTCGCGATCTGCGCCGGGCGCGGGCCGGCCCTCGCGCTCGGCGTGCTCGGGGTGCTCAAGGCCGGCGCCGCCTATCTGCCGCTCGACCCGGACTACCCGGCCGACCGCCTCGGCTACCTGCTGGCCGACAGCGCCGCCGCCGTGCTGCTCACCGAGCACGCGACTCACCGGACGAGATGCCAGGCCGCCCCCACGTGCTCTGGCTAGACCAGGAGCTGTCCCGCCCACCCGATCCGTGCGACCCGCCAGACAGCGGCCTTACCCCGGACAACGCCGCGTACCTGATCTACACCTCGGGCTCCACCGGGCGTCCCAAGGGGACGGTCGTCTCGCACCGGAGCCTGGTCAACCTCGTGCATGCCCAGCGCGACGTGCTGGCGCCCAGCACGTCGGACCGGGTGCTCCAGTTCGCCTCGTTCAGCTTCGACGCCTCGCTCTTCGAGCTGACCTGGGCGCTGGCCAACGGCGCGCGGCTGTGCACCGCGCCGAAGCAGTCGCTGCGCCCCGGGCCCGACCTGGAGCAGACGATGGCACGCTACGGCGTCACCGCGGCGGTGCTGCCGCCCACCGCGCTCCAGGTGATGGATCCGGCGCAAGCCGGCCAGCTGCGGACGCTGGTCGTAGCGGGAGAGGCGTTCCCAGCCGAGGTAGCGGCGATCTGGTCCGGGCAGACCCGGCTGCTGAACTGCTACGGGCTCACCGAAACCTCAGTGTGGGTCACCGCTGAGGAGCACGCCGGCGGCACAGGCCTGCCGCTGATCGGCAGGCCGATCAGGAACACGCAGGCCTACGTGCTCGACCGCGAGCTGAAGCCGGTGCCGGTCGGCGTTCCCGGTGAGCTGTTCATCGGCGGCGTGAGCGTGGCGCGGGGCTACCTGAACCAGCCGGGCATGACCGCGGACCGCTTCGTGCCCGACCCGTTCGCCGGCCTGCCGGGGAGCCGGCTGCTGCGCACCGGGGACATCGTCCGTCAGCTTCCAGGCGGCGCGCTGGACTACCTTGGCCGAGCCGATGCCCAGGTCAAGCTAGGTGGCTACCGCATCGAACCCGGCGAGATCGAGAGCGCGCTGCGCGAGCTGCCATCGGTGCAGGCCGCCGCGGTCCTGGTCCGGGCTGGCCTGCTGGGTGGCCTATGTCGTACCGGGGCCAGGCCACCCGGCGGAACGGGACGTGCTGCGGCGTGAGCTGGGCAGGCGGCTCCCGTCGTACATGCTCCCGTCCAGCTTTGTCTTCCTCGCAGGGCTGCCGCTGACCAGCAGCGAGAAAATCGACCGCCAGGCCCTGCCCGATCCGGCGCAGGAACGGCCGGACCTGGGCCGCGGCTACGCCGCGCCGAGGACCGCGGCGGAAGCGGCGCTCGCCGGGATCTGGCAGGACGTGCTGCACGTGGACCGAGTGGGCGTGCACGACGACTTCTTCGACCTCGGCGGGAATTCCCTGTCCACGGTCCAGGTAGTGATCAGGTCCAGGACCCGCGGGGTCGAGGTCACGGTGCGCGACCTGATCGAGAACCCGACCGTGGCGGAGCTCGCCTCGGTCGTCACGGGACCCGGCGGCGGAGTCGTCGGCGGAGTCGTCAGCAGCCGCGGTGACGACTCGGTGCGGGTCCGGCTGCGCGAGGGCACCGGCCGCCCGCTGTACTGCGTTCATCCGGCTGGCGGCAGCGTCACCTGGTACCGCCCGCTGGCCGCGGCACTGCGGACGCCCCGGCCGGTAATCGGGCTCCAGGCGCGCGGCCTCTCCGGCGGCGTGGACCCGGTACGCATCGATGAGCTGGCCGCCGGTTACGTCGCGGAGATCAAGGCCCACGATCCCGCCGCACCGCACGCCCTGCTCGGCTGGTCGATGGGGGCCAGCATCGCCTTCGAGATGGCCAGGCTCACCAGCGGAATCGACCCGCTGATCCTGGTCGAGCCCACCGTCCCGAACGAAGCCACCCAGCGCAGGCTCGCCTCGGTGCTCCCCCTGCTCGAGGAGGCTCATGAGCTCCAGGACGCGGTGCGCGGCCTGGCGGCCGGCGCACCCGCCCGCACCGCCCGCCTGAACGAGTTGCGGCAGGTACTGCGGGCCGCTGGCCGGGCGGACCCGGATGTGGAACTCGGCGCCGACGCGCCCATCGAGGTCTGGCGCTCGCTGCTGAAGGTGCTGGCGACCTTCCGTCCCGGGCCCTGCTACGCCCCCGTGCACCTGGTGGTCAGTGACGAGTTCACCCGCGACGCCGCGCCGGCCGACGGCAGCATCGGCTATGCGGAGTACCTCCAGACCTGGCGGTCGGTCTCGGCTGGCGGGCTGACCGTGCACCGGGTGCCAGGCGCGCACCGGACCATGCTGACCGAGCCGCTTGTCCACCACATCGCAGAGATAGTCGAGGCGACATGGAATCCGTAGTACCGGAGATGCTCGAGGCGCAGGCGGACCGCACGCCGGACGCGCAGGCGGTTGCCTGGGCCGGCGGCACGCTGACCTACGCTGAGCTGAACGCGCGGGCAAACCGGCTGGCCCGGCTGCTGATCGAGCGCGGCGCGGGACCAGAAAGCCTGGTGGCGGTGCTGCTGCCGCGATCGGCCGACTTGGTCGTGGCGCTGCTGGCGGTGCTGAAGGCCGGGGCCGCCTACCTTCCGGTGAACCCCGATTACCCGGCGCAGCGCATCGGCCTCATGCTGGATGACGCCCAGCCTGCGCTGGTGCTGACGTCGGGCGCCGTTGAGGTGGCGGGCGGCCTGCGCCTGCCCGGCTGCCTGGTCATCGACAGCCCGGAGATGTCGCAGGCACTGTCGCGGTACCCCGGCGCCAATCCGGCCGATGCCGATCGCCTCGCCCCGCTCACCCCGCGCAGTCCCGCCTACGTGCTGTACACCTCGGGCTCGACCGGCGTGCCGAAGGGCGTCGAGGTCGAGCAGCGGTCGCTGGCCAACTACCTGGACTACTGCGCATCGGCCTACCCGGCGCTGCGCGGCCGCACGCTGCTGCATTCCCCGGTGTCGTTCGACCTGACCGTGACCTCGCTGTTCGGCACGCTGGTCAGCGGCGGCTGCCTGCACATCGCGGCGCTCGATGAGGACTGGCCGGCCCGGGAGGCGGGGCGCCCGACCTTCCTCAAGGTCACCCCCAGCCATCTCCCGGTGCTGGCCACGCTGCCGGCGGAATGCGCACCGGACGCCGAGCTCATGATCGCCGGCGAGCCGCTGACCGGCGAGCTGATCGAGGACTGGCGCCGTGATCATCCGGGCGTCGACGTCATCAACAGCTACGGCCCGACCGAGACCACGGTCGCCTGCGCTGACTACCGGATCGCGGCGGCCGACGAGGCGCGCCCCGGACCGGTCCCGATCGGCCGGCCGATCAAGAACGTCCGGGTGTACGTGCTCGACTCCGCGCTCCAGCCGGTCCCGCCAGGAGCGACCGGTGAGCTGTTCATAGCCGGCGCGGGCGTCGCCCGCGGCTACCGCAAGCGCCCCGGGCTCACCGCGGAGCGCTTCCTGCCCGATCCGTACGGCCGGCCGGCCGCCGGATGTACCGCACCGGGGACCGGGCACGGTGGCGGGCCGACGGGAACCTGGAGTTCGTCGGGCGGGCGGATGACCAGGTGAAGCTGAGGGGCTTCCGGGTCGAGCTCGGCGAGGTCGAGTCCGTGCTGTCCAGGCATCCGGATCTGGACCGGGCTGCCGTCGCGGTTCGCGAGGACCGGCCGGGCGACCGGCAGGCTGGTGGGCTACATCGTGCCCACGGCAGGCCACGCCGTGGCCGGGCCGACATCCGCAAGTACCTGCAAGAGCAGTTGCCGGATTACATGGTTCCCGGTGCCTTCGTGACGCTGCCCGGATTGCCGCTGACGCCGAACGGGAAACTGGACCGCCAGGCGCTGCCCGCGCCGGACGTGTCGGCGTGGCAGGCGTACCGGGAGCCCCGGTCTCCGCAGGAAGAGATCCTGTGCGACCTGTTCGCGGAGGTTCTGGGGCTGCCCTCGGTCGGCGTCGATGACGACTTCTTCGACCTCGGCGGCCATTCGCTGCTGGTGATCCGCCTGATCAGCCGGGTGCGGGACACGCTCGGCGCCGATCTGACCATCCGCGACGTATTCGAGGAACCGACCGTGGCCGGCCTGGCCAGGCACCTCGCGGCGGGGCAGAAAGCCTGGCCAGCACTTCGGCCCGCCGACGCAGCGCCCGGACGTGCTGCCCCTGTCGTTCGCGCAGCGGCGGCTGTGGTTCGCCTACCGGCTGGAGGGACCGAGCCCGACCTACAACATCCCGCTGCCGATAAGGATCGCAGGTCCGCTCGACCGGCAGGCGCTAGCCGGCGCCCTCGGCGACCTGGCCGGGCGCCATGAGACGCTGCGGACGGTGTTTCCCCAGGTCAACGGAATTCCGCGGCAGCAGATTCTCGACCCGCAGGAAGGACGCCCGGAGCTGATCGTGACCGCGATCGAGGAAAGCCAGATCGAGGACGCGCTGGCCGAAGGCGCGCGGTACAGCTTCGACCTGGCCACCGAGCCGCAGTTGCGGGCACAGTTGTTCGCCGTCGGCCCTGACGATCATGTGCTGCTGCTCCTGCTGCACCACATCGCGGCGGACGGATGGTCGCTCGGACCGCTGGCCCGTGACCTGGCGGCGGCCTACGCGGCGCGCCGCCGCGGCGAGGCGCCGGACTGGCCGCCGCTGCCTGCCCAGTACGCCGATTACACGCTGTGGCAGAACGACCTGCTGGGCGACAAGGCCGATCCGGACAGCCGGATAGGCCAGCAGCTCAGATACTGGGAGCAGGCGCTGCGGGATGTGCCGGCGCGAGCTGGAATTGCCCACCGACCGGCCGCGGCCGCCCGTCTCGTCCTACCGCGGGGCGCGCTACCGGTTCACCGTCGAGCCGGCCCTGCACCGCGGCATCGCCGACCTGGCCCGCGACGAGGGCGCGAGCGTGTTCATGGTCATGCAGGCAGGGCTGTCCTCGCTTGCTCACCCGGATGGGCGCGGGCACGGACCTGCCGATGGGCGTGCCGGTGGCCGGGCGCACCGAGGAAGTGCTCGATAATCTGGTGGGCCTTTTCGTGAACACCCTCGTGTTGCGCACGGACACCTCGGGCGACCCGGATTTCCGTACGCTCGTGCGGCGGGTACGGGACGCGGACCTGGACGCCTACGCCAACCAGGAGGTCCCCTTCGACTACCTGGTGGAGATGCTCAACCCGGCCCGCACGCTGGCCCGGCATCCGCTCTTCCACGTGATGATCTCGCTCCAGAGCCAGCCCCGGAGCCCGATCGTCTTGGAGGGCTGCCAGACGACGCGCATCCGGGTGAGGCTGAAGACAGCCAGGTTCGACCTGTCTGTCGCGTTCAAGGAAAACCGGGACGCCGAAGGTACCCCCGACGGCATCCTCGCCTCGGTGGAATACACCACAGACCTGTTTGACGAGGCGACTATCGAGGCGCTGATGCAGCGGCTTGCGCGGCTGCTCGAGGCGGTGATCGCGGCCCCGGGCCAGCCGATCAGCCAGGCGAACATCCTCAGCGACTCCGAACGCCAGCGGCTGGTGACGGAGTGGTCTACCGGTGACTACTGAGGCCAGGCCGGGTTGGCTGAGAAGACTGGCGGGCTACTACTGGCGTTATCACCGTAGTGTCAGCCTGGCAGTTGGCGCCGGGCTGCTGGCCGCCGCGGCGACGGCGGTCGTCCCGCTGGTGCAGCGGCAGATCATCGACAACGTGATCGTCAGCCGCCGGCAGTCGATCTGGCCGCTGGCCATGCTGCTGCTGGTCGCCGCCGCAGTCAACTTCGCCGCCGTCTACGTGCGCCGGTACATCGGCAGCCGGGTGTCCTTTGACATCCAGCACGACCTGCGGAACGAGCTGTTCGGCGCGCTGACGAAGCTGGACGGGGCCCGCCAGGACGAGATCCACACCGGGCAGCTGATCGGCCGCTCGATCACCGACCTGAACATGGTGCAGAGCCTGCTGCAAATAGTGCCGCTCTCGCTCGGCAACCTCGCCGTTCGTCATCCTTTCCATCGTCGTCATGCTGGTGCTCTCCCCGGTGCTGGCGCTGGTGGCTCTCGCGGTCGCCCCGTCGCTGTGGTTCATCGCGCTGGCATCGCGGCGCAGGCTGTTCCCGGCGAGCTGGCACGCGCAGCAGGGATCGGGCAACGTGGCCGGCATCGTCGAGGAGAACATCAGCGGCGTCCGGGTCGTCAAGGGCTTCGGCCAGGAAGAGCAGGAACAGCAGCGGCTGGAGGCGGCAAGCGCCGCCCTGTTCGGGTCCCGGCTGCGGATGATCAGGCTCACCGCCCGGTACAACCCGGCGCTGATCGCGATCCCGTCGCTCGGCGTGGTCGGCGTGCTCGCCCTTGGCGGCTGGCTGGCCATCCGCGGCTCCATCACCCTCGGCACGTTCCTCGCGTTCTCCGCCTACCTTTTCCAGATGAGCGGGCCAGTGCGGTCGCTGACCATGATGGTCACCCTCAGCCAGGAGGCGCGGGCCAGCGCCGTCCGGGTCTTCGACGTCATCGATTCCCGCCCGGTCATCACCGACAAGCCGGACGCGATCGATCTCCCGCCGGACGCCAACGGCATCGTCTTCGACGACGTGCACTTCGGCTACGCGCCGTCCCAGCCGGTGCTGCGCGGCCTCTCGCTGCGCGTCGAACCTGGCGAGACGGTCGCGGTCGTCGGCGCCTCCGGTTCGGGCAAGTCGACGATCGCGCAGCTGCTGCCCCGCTTCTACGACCCGGCCAGCGGGAACATCAGGATCGGCGATCATGAAATCAGCGATCTAACCCGTCAGTCCCTGCGCGCCGCCATCGGCCTTGTCATGGAGGACAGCTTCCTGATCTCCGATACCGTCCGCGCCAACCTGGCCTACGGGCGGCCAGACGCAACGGACGAGCAGATCCTGGCCGCGGCCGCGGCGGCGCAGGCGCACGAGTTCATCGCGCGGCTGCCGAAAGGCTACGACACCGTGGTCGGCGAGAAGGGCCTGACGCTGTCCGGCGGGCAGCGGCAGCGAGTCGCCCTGGCCAGGGCACTGGTCACCGACCCGAAGCTGCTCGTGCTTGACGACGCGACCTCCGCCATTGACCCGCGCCTCGAGGCCGCGATCCACGCCGCACTGCGGAAGGTGATGCGCGGCCGCACCACGCTGATCATCGCGCACCGCAGGTCCACGCTGAACCTGGCGGACCGCATCGTCGTGCTCGACGAGGGCAAGGCCCTCGACACCGGCACGCACCAGGAGCTGACCGCCCGCTGCCCGCTGTACCGCCTGCTCATTGAGGGTCCGCAGGACGATGAAATAGCGCTTGAGGACCGTCTGGACCAGATTGCTGGCAGTGGCGGCGAGCGTGCCGCCGCAGGCGGCGGCCGGGGGGCCAGCGCCGGTACCACCGGAGGGAACATTACCGGCATGCTGGCCAGCCTGCCGCCGTCGGCGGAACTGCTGGCCCAGGTGGACGCGCTGCCGCCGGTCAAGGACGAGCCGCACGTCGAGCTCGGCCAGGCCCGCGCCGCGGACCGGCAGTTCACGCTGCGCAAGCTGCTCAAGCCGCTGACGGTCGCGCTGATCATCGGGCTGGTGCTTGACGGCCTCGACGCGGTGGCGGGCCTGGCGCTGCCCGCGCTGGTCCGCAACGGCATCGACCACGGCGTCGAGACCAGAGTTTTCCACGGCGTGCTGGTCGTCTCCCTCATCGGGCTCGGCATCGTGGCGGCCGACTGGCTGGTCAACATCGCCCAGACGATGGTGGTCGGCCGCAACGGCGAACGGCTGCTGTACACCCTGCGGATCAAGTTGTTCGCCCAGTTGCAGCGGCTGGGCCTGGACTTCTACGAGCGCGAGCTATCCGGCCGCATCCTGACCAGGATGACCACCGACATCGACGCGCTGTCCGGCTTCCTGCAAACAGGGCTGATCACGATGGTCAATGCGCTGCTCACGTTCTTCGGCGTGCTCGCGGCGCTGCTGATCATCAACCTGACACTCGGCCTCGCGGTGCTGTGCATCATCCCGGCGCTGGTGGCGGCGACCCTGGTATTCCGCGCCAAGTCCTCGAAGGCCTACTCCGACGCCCGGGAGAAAGTCGCCGCGCTCAATGCCTACTTCGCGGAGAACGTGGCCGGCCTGCGGATGACGCAGGCGTTCGGCCGCGAGCCGGTCAACCGGGCCCGGTACGCGGCGCTGAGCAAGGCGTTCCGCGATTCCCGGCTGCGCGCGCAGCGCAACATCTCTGTCTACTTCCCGTTCGTCCAGACGCTGTCCACCGTGGCCGGCGCGATCGTGCTGATCATCGCCACCGGCGAGATCCGCGACGGCACGCTCACCGCAGGCGCGCTGATCGCCTACCTGCTCTACATCGACATGCTGTTCTCCCCCGTCCAGCAGCTCTCCCAGGTCTTCGACAGCTACCAGCAGGCCATGGTGGGACTGAGCCGGATCACCGACCTGCTGCGGCTCGGCACCTCCACGCCGGAGCAGGCGCATCCGGTCGAGCCGGGCAGGCTAGCGGGCCGCATCGAGCTGCGTGACCTCGACTTCTGCTACGGCGGGTCCGAGACCAACGCGCTGACCGGCATCAACCTGACCATCGAGGCGGGCGAGACGGTCGCGCTGGTCGGCCAGACCGGGGCGGGCAAGTCCACGCTGGTCAAGCTCATCGCGCGGTTCTACGATGTCGACGGACGGCGCAGTGCTGGTCGACGGGACCGACGTGCGGGACTTCGATCTGGCGGCCTACCGGCACCAGCTCGGCGTGGTGCCGCAGGAGTCCTACCTGTTCGCCGGCACGGTCAGGGACGCGATCGCCTATGCCAGGCCGGACGCCAGCGACGCCGAGGTGGAGGCGGCCGCCCGGGGCACCGGGGCGCACGAGACGATCATGCGGATGTCCGGCGGCTATGACCACGAGGTCAGCGAACGCGGCCGCAACCTGTCGGCCGGCCAGCGGCAGCTGATCGCGCTGGCCCGCGCCCAGCTCGCCGATCCGGCCATCCTGCTGCTCGACGAGGCGACCGCCGCGCTGGACCTGGCCGCCGAGGCGGCGGTGAACCGCGCAATCGCGGAGCTGACCGCGGCGCGCACCACGATCGTGGTCGCGCACCGCCTCACCACCGCCGCCCGGGCCGACCGGATCGTCGTGCTCGACCAGGGCCAGATCACCGAGACCGGCTCCCACGGCGAACTGCTCGCCCTGGGCGGCACCTACGCCGCCCTGTGGGACGCCTTCACCGGCGATTCGGAACTGGTCGCCTGAGACACGGGTGAACCACCGCACCTCATGCACTGGCACCACCGAAGGCTCCCCGGCCACAGCGGCCACTCGTTACGGTCGTGTTTCATGGACCGCATCGCGATCATCGGCTGCGGCGGCAGTGGCAAGTCCTGTCTGGCCCGCTCCCTCGGCACGGCACTTAGCATCAGTCCCGTTCACCTGGACGGCCTGTACTACGACCAGAACTGGAAGCCCCTGGACAAGGACCAGTTCGCCACCCTCCAGCGCGAGCTGGTGACCGTCCCGCGCTGGATCATCGACGGCAACTACGCCTCAAGCCTGCCGATCCGGCTCCAGGCCGCCGACACGGTCATCTTCTTGGACCTGCCCGGCTGGACATGCCTGCAGGGAATCGGGCAGCGCCGCCTGCGGTACCGAGGCGGCCAGCACAAGGACGCCGGTGTCTACGACCGGATCACGTGGAACTTCGTCCGTTACATCCTCGGCTACCGCCGGAACATGGCGCCGCGTGTCCGCCAACTGATAGCCGACCATGCCGCGCACTCGGAAGTCGTCGTGCTGCGCAGCCGCCGAGCTGCCCGCAGCTACCTAGCCGTGGTGACAGCGCACGCATCCGCCTGCACTCCCGCCCGGGTGACCTGACGATGCTCGCCGCTCACCTGGGCGAGGTATACCGCTCGAAATTTGTTCGTTCCTGGTGTCGATGGCGCAGTTCTCTATCCGTCTCCTAGGTGTCTAAACCACCGAGTGAAAGGAAGGGCTAGCGTGAAGTACATGCTGCTGATCATGGGTTTCCGCGAGGGCGAGGGCATGCCCCAGCCGCCGAGCGGCGGAGCGCCCTCGGCGGAGGAGTTCATGGCCTACCAGCAGGAGCTCTGGCAGGCCGGCGTGCACGTTGACTCCGGCCTGCTCCAGTCTTTTGAGGATGCCACCCAAGTGCAGGTCAACGATGCGGGCGAGCGGCTGGTGACCAACGGGCCGTTCGCGGAGTCTCGTGAGTACCTGGGCGGCTATCAGGTCATCGACGTCCCCGACCTCGACGTAGCGCTTGACTGGGCGGCCAGGTGCCCGGGCGCGAAGTACGGGCGCGTCGAGGTGCGCCCGCTCGCCGAGTTCTGAAGACAGTGTTCGGAAGACCAGGGTGATGGGGCCGGCAGGCGAGCCGCTCGAGGTGGTTTTCCGTCGGGAGCGCGGGCGTCTGCTGGCCCTGCTCGCTGCCCGGTTCGGCGACCTCGATCTCGCCGAGGAGGTGACCGCCGAGGCCCTTCTGGCGGCGGTGGAGACCTGGCCGCGCTCGGGGTCCCGCGCGAGCCGCTGGCCTGGCTGGCGACCACAGCCCGGCGCAAGGCCGTCGACCGGATCCGGCGGGATGCCACGTTGGCCACCAAGCTCGCCACGTTGCACGCCGACGCCGATCCGGCGCGCCGCGCGGAGCCGGTCCCGGAGCACGAGCACATTCCCGACGACCGGCTGCAGCTCATGTTCGCGTGCTGTCACCCTGCTCTCGACCTTGACACGCAGACCGCACTCACGCTGCGTTACGTCGCGGGCTTGCGCACCGTCGAGATCGCGCAAGCATTCCTCGTCCCGCCGGCGACCATGGCCCAGCGCCTTACCCGCGGCAAGCGCAAGATCCAGCAGAGCCGCATTCCCTTCCGAGTGCCCGGCCCGGACGAACTCGAAGGCCGTCTGGGCCTTGTTCTGCACGTCGTCTACCTCATCTTCACCGAGGGCTACGCGGCCACCGGCCACCACGATCTGGTCCGGTGCGATCTGGTGGACGAGGCCATCCGGCTCGCCCGTATCCTCCGCAACCTGATGCCCGGCGAGCCCCGGGTCACTGGCCTGCTCGCGCTCATGCTGCTCACTGACGCCAGACGTCAGGCAAGGGTCGACGACCACGGCATCGCCGTCTCGCTGGAAGACCAGGACCGCGGCCTCTGGGATGCCTCGATGATCGACGAGGGCACCCGGCTGACAACACAGGCCCTGCGCCACCACCCGCCCAACCGCTGGTCCGTCCAGGCCGCCATCGCCACGCTGCACGACGAGGCGCCCTCGGCGCAGGAAACCGACTGGCACCAGGTGCGCCTGCTCTACGACGAACTGCTCGCAATGACCCCGACCCCCGTCGTCGCCCTCAACCGGGCCATCGCCATCTCCTGGCATGAGGGCCCGCAAGCCGGCCTCGACCACATCGAAGCCCTCGCCAGCGAACCCGGCCTGACCCGCCAGCACCATTGGCACGCTGCCCGCGCCCGCGCGCTCGCCAGACTCGGACATCACACCGCCGCAGCAGAGGCCTACCGGCGGGCCAGCGAACTCGCCCAGACACCCGCCGAAATCGCCTACCTCTCCTCGCGCGCCACGATCGCCTGAACCGGGCTTAAGCCCGAGTTTCCCTGGGTGAATCGGGTCTGTCCGGGCGCTCGGGGACGGGAGAGGTCGTCTTCATCCCGCCGCAAACGAGCGGTACCGCTAAAACCGCGGTCCTTGACGTGACGTTCGAGAACGTCGCGGTCTCCTGGGAATCGATCCCAGCCTGGCGCTGCAGCGGTTGCACGACCATGTGCTGCGCCCGGCAGCGCACTCGCAGCATTGGCTTGGCGCCGAAACGTACGAGGCCGCATACGCGAAAGGGCGCGGCGATGTCGAGCATCGAGGCGATGGACTTCGCGGCCCGATGACCGCCCGAGACCGCCCGGCATTGGCTGCCTGGATTCTGACGGTACAACGGGCAACTCCGGGCACTGGGACTACCCAGGCACGTCAGGCCGGTCAGCCGCGCCAATGTTATGAATGCGTTATCTCACGTACTAGGATTCGTCGCTCAAGGCTGCTCCGATCTTGTCAGTGGCCATCGCTAGAGTGATCGAAGAAGACACGCCACGCTGGCAATCTGAACCGGCACCATAGCGCCGGGAGGTGACCATGACCGAGGAGAATCCTGAGGTAGCCGTGCCGCCTGGCGGCGGGTTGTCGTGGTCATGGGACCTGGACCTGGACGCGGTGCTGGCCTCACTCAGCGGGCGCGCGCCTGGATGCGCGGCGAGCCCGGCCGCTGCTGGCGCGGATCTGGCCGCGTCAGGGCTAAGCGAGGACGACCAGGCTGAGGCTGAGTTCGCCGAGTACCTGGAGGCTGTCGACGCGGGCCGGTGCACGGTCGTGCCGCTGACCGCGGCCGCCGGGCTGATCGCCGAGTCGCTGCCGGCCAGCCCCGCCCTGGCCGGATGGGTGGCGGACAGCCCGGCAGCGGCCGCTGACGACCAGGCGCTGACCGGCCTGGCGTCGTCGTGCCGGCGGCTCGCCGCCTGGGCACAGGCCAGGGAACTCACCGCCGTCGCCCAGCTCGCATCCCGGTCCGCCGCAGCCGACGACAAGATCGGCGTCCTGGAAGACGGCCGCCCGGCACAGCTCCCGCACGACGCCTGCGGCCAGGTCTCCCTCGCCCTGACCATGTCCCAGGCCAGCGCCTCAGGCTGGACCGACCTGGCCGTCACCCTCCAATGGCGGCTCCCCCGGACCGGCGCCGCCCTGCGAACCGGCCTCATCGACCTGCCCCGGGCACGAGCCATCGCCGACGCCACCACCGTCCTCGGCGAAGACGCGGCCCAGGCAGTCGAATCCCGGATCCTCCCCAAAGCCGGCGACCAGACCCTCGGGCAACTGCGCGCCGCGCTCCGCCGCGCCGTCATCGCCGCAGACCCCCGCGGCGCCGAGAAACGCCGCGAGCAAGCCGAGCAGCGCGCCAGGATCGCCCTGTACCCCGACGCCGAAGGCACCGCCAACCTGGCCGGCTACAACCTGCCCGGCGTCCTCGCCGCCGCCGCCATGGCCAGGATCACCGCCCTGGCCATGGCAGTAAAAGCATCCGGCGCCAGCGGCGGCATCGACCTCCTCCGCTCCAAAGTCTTCACCGGCCTGCTCCTGGGCACCCTCCCCCACATCCCGCCACCACCCCACAGCCCACCCGACAACCCGCCAGACGACAACGACGGCCCGCCAGACGACAGCTGCCCGCCAGACAACGACGGCGTGCCCGACGACAGCGGCCCGCCCGGCGACAGCGGCTGCGCGCCCGGCGACGCCGGCATGTCCTGCGGTGGCGCGTCAGAAGCCGAGCGCCGGCGGGCGGCCGGCGCCGTGGCCAGGGGTAGCCGCGTTCGTGCGGCCCGGGCCGGCCGCGATGGGGCACCTGCGCCCAGCCGGCGGCGGGTTCCTCGAGCTGAGGGTGCCATGGTCCGCGCTGACCGGAGACGGCACCGAACCCGGCTACCTGAGCCGGCTCGGCGCCATCACCCCGGCCCAGGCAAGCTACCTCGCCCAGGTCGCAGCCCGCGACCCCGCCGCGGACTGGCGGGTCATCGTGACCGGAACCGACGGGCGTGCCCTGGCCGTCGCCGGAGTCCGGCGGCGACCCGCACGGGCCGGACCAGGACCACCCGCCCGGCCCGCCGGCCACCAGGACACCGGCCACCAGGACACCGGCCACTGCGGCCTGGTCAGGCGAGTGACCGTCACGATCACCCACGACGACTCGCCGCACCACAGGAAACCGGAGCCGACCCGGCAGCCGGGCCCTGCCAGCCAGGCTCGCCCAGGTACTGGCCGCAGCGAACGCCGCCGCCGACCAAGCCGCGCAAACGGCAGCAGCCGACGCGGCGGCAGCAGGATGCGCCCACACCCAGGCCACCACCGCCTACCAGCCGCCGCCCCGCCTGCGGGAACACATCACCGCACGCAACCTCACCTGCCGCTTCCCCACCTGCCGGCAACCCGCCGCACGATGCGACCTGGACCACACCGAACCCTACGACCAGGGCGGCCAAACCTGCACCTGCAACCTCGGCGCCCTATGCCGCCACCACCACCAGCTCAAACAGCACCCCCGCTGGCAACTCACCCAGCCAGCACCCGGCACCTTCACCTGGACCACCCCGGCCGGCCGCACCTACACCACCACACCCGACTCACACGCCGCCTGAGCCAGCTTGACCTAAGGGCGAGTGCCGGTGTACAGGTCGCCCATTCGGTCGGTGCGATCCGCTGTCCCAGGACCGCCTCTGGCTAGCGGCCTGGCAGAGCGCAGGCGGCACGTTCTGAGTGTGGGTGACCTGTCCGGCGAGGAGGTCGAGTATCGGCTGGATCGCGTGGTTGGGCATGGTGGGCGCGACAGGTGAAGACGTCGACGTGGACGATCTGGTGCTCGGGCCAGGTGGTGACGGTGATGTGCGACTCGGCGAGGATGATCACGCAGGTGGCACCGTGGGGCTGGAACGGCTCGATGACCTGAGCGCCCGATCCGGATCTGGTCCAGGAACCGCTCTTCTAGCCGGCGGAGCCTTCCATGAGCGCCGCCACGTCCCCGATCCGGCCGAACAGATCCCTGGCCTGCAACCGGGAGTCCTCCGATATCCCGGCCGCCCGCGTGATCTCCGCCTGGGTGAACCACCGCACCTCATGCACCGGCACCGCCGAGGGCTCGCCGGCCACTGCAGCCGCGACGAAGACATGGTCGAGATGGACATGCCGCTCGCGGGTGTGATTGTCAGCCCGGGCCGCATCTCGACGATCCACCAGGGAGCGCACACCGTCTCGTGCGGAAACCCCGCCGGCACGGGAATCGCAGGTCCGGGCAGCAGCCGCACCGACAGCCCGGTTTCCTCCCGTGCCTCCCGGCACGCGGCCTCGGCAGCGCTCTCGTCACCTTCCACATGGCCGCCGCTCGGCATCCAGCACTCCAGCCGCGGATGCCACACCAGCGCTGTCCGCCACAAGCCGTCACAGTCCCTGCGGAACACGAACGTACTTGCCGTGGCCTCCTTGATCACCATTACTCCCCTGGCTCGCCTCGATTCCAGAGCGAGTGTTCCATACCGCCATCCGGCACCAGCGCCATTGACGACGGTGTCGCCGCAATACCCACCTCCCCGGGACTCCGAACTGAGGCCTGCCGCTGGGGCGGGTTAGCGGATGATCTGCTAGCCGTGTTCTCCTCTTGCTGAGGCGCCCGGCGAACCCGGGTCCCTGACCTGCTCGCGCTCATGCTGCTCACTGACGCCAGACGCCAGGCCAGGGTCGACGACCATGGCATCGCCGTCTCGCTGGAAGACCAGGACCGCGGCCTCTGGGATCCCTCGATGATCGACGAGGGCACCCGGCTGACAACACAGGCCCTGCGCCACCACCCGCCCAGCAACTGGTCCGTCTAGCTAGGCCGCCATCGCTGGGTTGCACGACGAGGCGCCCTCGGCGCAGGAAACCGACTGGCGCCAGGTGTGCCTGCTCTACGACGAGTTGCTCGCACTGACCCCGGCCCCGTCGTCGCCCTCAACCGGGCCATCGCCTTCTCTCCTGACATGAGGACCCGCAAGCCGGCCTTGAAGCCCTCGCCGACGGGCCAGCAAACTCGCCCAGACACCCGCCGAAATCGCCTTTCTCTCCTCACGCGCCGGGGAATTCCCCGGGGTGAATCGGGTCTGTCCGGGCGCGGACCGGAGTGTCACCATCAGGGTGACAGAGTTATCGTTTCGCCACACCGGAGGTAAACGTGCGCGTCCTTGAAGTGACGTTCGAGAACGTCGCCGGCTAAGCCCTTATTTCATTTTCAGGAAGAGGAAAGATCGTGAAACGAACGTCTCCCGTGACGGTGGCTCACGGTAAGCAGGCCATCAACACCGTGCACAGGTTAGCCGTCGGCCGCACCCGCACCCGCACAGGTCGGCCACGCCACCGTGTGACCCGGGTCTGGGCTCTTTCCGCAGCGGCGCTGGCGATGACCGCCGGGATGACCGCCCTCAGCACCAGCGCATCCGCCGCTCCCCGGGCCGCAACGAGGGCCACGCCGGCCCGGGCCAGCGGTCAGCTGAAGGCGCCGGGCACAGTGGACTACAAGCAGGCCTGCTCGGACGTAGTCCGGGGCCGGGCTGCCTGCCTGTCGCTGATCCGGACCGACGTGGCGCACCATATGCAGTCTGCCGTGCGACCCGACAGCGCTCCCAGCGGAGTCGGATACGGCCCGGCCAGCCTGCAGAGCGCGTACGATTTGCCTTCATCCACGGCTGGAGCCGGTGAGACGGTCGCCATCGTGGACGCCTACGACGACCCGAACGCTGCCGCCGACCTGGCCGCATACCGGTCAGCCTGGGGGCTGCCCGCCTGCGGGGCTGGCTGCTTCTCCAAGGTCAACGAGAACGGCGCGGCCAGCCCGCTGCCGCCGGCGCGGCAGGTACCGGCTGGGACGTGGAGGAGTCGCTGGACGTGGACATGGTGTCGGCCATCTGCCCGCTGTGCCACATCATCCTGGTCGAGGCCAACAGCCCGGCATTCACCGACTTGGGCACCGGCGTCAACTCTGCCGCGGCGCTGGGCGCCCTGTTCGTGTCGAACAGCTATGGCGGCAGCGACTCCTCGTCCGACACCAGCATGGACACCGACTACAACCACCCGGGCGTGGCCGTGACCGCTTCGGCCGGGGACGGCGGCTTCGGGGTCGAGTACCCGGCCGCCTCGCAGTATGTCACCGCCGTCGGCGGCACCTCGCTGACCACGGCCTCCAACGCGCGCGGCTGGAACGAGACGGTCTGGTCGGGCAGTGGTTCGGGCTGCTCGGGGTTCGAGCCCAAGCCGTCCTGGCAGCACGACACCGGCTGCGGCGGCCGCACAGTCGCGGACGTCTCCGCCGTCGCCGATCCCAGCACGGGGGTCGCTGTCTACGACACCTACACCGAGGGCGGCTGGCTGGAGGTCGGCGGCACCAGTGTCTCCTCCCCGATCATCGCCTCCACGTTCGCGCTGGCCGGACCTCCGGCGGCGGGCACGTACCCGTCGTCGTACATCTACGCGCACACCTCGGACCTGTTCGACGTGACGTCCGGATCGAATGGTTCGTGCAGCCCGGCGTACCTGTGCACCGGAGAGACCGGCTACGACGGGCCGACCGGCTGGGGCACGCCCAACGGCACGCTCGCGTTCATGGACTGGTCGAGCTGGGTGAACGAGCTCGGCCACCCCTCGCCGGGGATAGCCTCCGGATCGGGTGCGGCTGTGTCCTCCTGGGCGGCCAGCCGGCTGGATGTGTTCGTCCGGGGTGCGGACAACGCCATCTGGCACGCCTGGTGGGACGGCAGTAAGTGGAACTCCTGGGTGTCGCTCGGCCCGGCGATCGTGTCCAACCCGGCGGCCGTCTCCTGGGGACCCAACCGGATCGACCTGTTCGGCGTCGGCACCGATGGCAACCTCTACTGGAAGACCTGGAACGGGTCGAGCTGGAGCGCCTGGCAGAACCCGATCGGCCATCCCGCGCCGGGGATAGCCACGGGCTCGGGACCGGCCGTGTCCTCCTGGGCGTCAGGCCGGCTGGATGTGTTCGTGCGCGGCGCGGACAACTCGATCTGGCACGCCTCGTACAGCGGCGGTACCTGGAGCGGGTGGGAGTCGCTCGGGACGGCCATCGTGTCCAACCCGGCGGCCGTCTCCTGGGCCGCCAACCGGATCGACCTATTCGGCGTCGGCCTCGACGGCAACCTCTACCACAAGTCGTGGAACGGCAGCACGTGGAGCCCATGGGTGAACGAGCTCGGCCACCCGTCTCCGGGAATAGCCTCCGGCTCAGGGCCGGCGGTCTCATCCTGGGAAGCCAACCGCCTGGATGTGTTCGTGCGCGGCGCGGATAACTCGATCTGGCACGCCTGGTGGGACGGGACGAGCTGGAAGAGCTGGGTGTCGCTCGGCCCGGCGATCGTGTCCAACCCGGCCGCCGTCTCCTGGGCCGCCAACCGGATCGACCTGTTCGGCGTCGGCCTCGACGGCAACCTCTACCACAAGTGGTGGAACGGCTCATAACGCGACCGGCCGTCTTGCCAGGCTCAGAGGGGTCCCCGGGCCGGGCCTTCGCTGTGAAGGCCCGGCCCGGTACTAGCGGGCTACCAGGGTGCGGAGGTGGCCGACCGCCTCGCCTACCGGGACCCGCTCCTTCTCGCCCGTGGCCCGCGCCGTGACCTCTACGACGCCGTCGGCCAAGTCGCGGGCGCCGACGCTCACCCGGAACGGAATCCCGACCAGTTCGGCATCGGCGTACTTCACGCCGGGGCGCACGTCGCGGTCGTCGATCAGGGCCTCGACCCCGGCGTCGAGCAGCGCGCCGTACAGCGTCTCGGCGGCGGCGCGCGCCTGCGCGTCCTTGGTGCTGAGCAGGATCACGCTGACCTCGGCCGGGGCGACCTGCACCGGCCAGGTCAGGCCGGCGTCGTCGTGATGCACCTCGGCGATCGCGGCGATCGCCCGCTCGACGCCGATGCCGTAGCAGCCCATGACCGGGACGATCGTGCCGCCGTCAGGCCCGCTCACGGTGACCCCGAGCACGGTGGTGAACTTGCGCCCCAGCTTGAAGATGTGCCCCACCTCGATGGCCTGCACGAACTCGAGGACTGCGCCTTCATGCCCAGCGCCGCAGCGCGGGCAGGGCTCCCCCTCGGTGACCTCACGCAGGTCGGCCCACTGGCCGACAACGATGTCCCGTGCCACATCCACGCCCGTGAAGTGCACGTCGTCGGTGTTCGCGCCGGTGGCCAGGTCGCGGCGGCCGCGCAGCGCCTCGTCGGCGATGACCGGCAGGTCGGTGACGCCAACCGCGCCCAGGCTGCCCGGCAGCGCGCCGAGCGCCTCGCGGATCTCCTCCGGCTGAGCCGGGCGTACCTGCACCGCGCCGGTCGCGTCGATCAGCTTCTGATCAGACAGCGGGTGGTCACCGCGCAGCAGCACCAGCGTGAGCTTGCCGTCGATGACCTGGACGAGGGTCTTGATCTGCCGGCCCCCAGCCAGGCCGAACTGGACGGCCAGGTCGTCGATGGTGCGCACGCCAGGCGTGTCCAGCCGGGCGAGGGCAGCGTCCGAAGGATCGGTGACCGGCACGAGCGCCGACGTCGCCTTCTCCAGGTTGGCCGCGTAACCGCAGTCCGGGCACCTGGCGACCACGTCCTCGCCAGCGGCGGACGGGCACATGAACTCGACAGAGTCAGAGCCGCCCATCGACCCGTTTGACGCCTCGACGGCGAACGCCGGGATGCCGAGCCTGGCGTAGATGCGCTCGTAGGCCTGCCGGTGCGCGTCGAACGACTTGTCGAGCCCGGCCTCGTCGACGTCGAAGCTGTAACTGTCCTTCATGGTGAACTCTCGCACCCGGATCAGCCCGCTCTTCGGCCGCGGCTCGTCGCGGAACTTGGTCTGGAACTGATACCAGAACTGCGGCAGCTCGCGATAGGAGGCGAACTCAACCGCGAGCGTGGTGAAGATCTCCTCGTGCGTCATGCCCAGCACAGTCAGCTGATCGCGCCGGTCGCGCAGCTTGAACATCTCGCCGCCCATGACCTCGAGGCGGCCCGACTTCTCCCAGATCTGGCCCGGCTGCATGCACGGCAGCAGGAACTCCTGCGCGCCGATCCTGTTCATCTCCTCGCGGATGATGCCGATGATCTTGGAGCGGACCCGGACGCCGAGCGGCAGCAGGCTGTAGTGCCCCGCCATCAGCTGGCGGATGAAGCCAGCGCGCAGCAGCAGCCGGTGGCTGGCGGCGTCGGCATCGGCCGGATCGTCACGGAGTGTCGGGATGTGCAGCTGTGACCAGCGCATGTCGGTGCCTTGCCTCGCAGAATGGAGAAGGTGATGGTGCGGCCAGAACCCGCATCCGCATTCTAGGGGCGTTTACCGCCCTGCGCGGATGTGCTACCGCCTGGTGACGATTCGCCATCCGACAGTAGATTCTCGAAGGACAGCAAGGAGCGTGATCAGCCATGGCCGCCAGGACAGCGCCGACCCTGCCCCGCCGCCGTGAGCTCGGGCCGTCCAGCGCCAGGTCAGTGCTGCTGACCGTGCTCGGCGAGTACGTCCTGCCCAGCGGCGAGCCGACCTGGACAGCCGCGCTGGTTACGGCGCTCGGGCTGTTCGGCGTCGCCGAGAAGACCGCCAGGCAGGCGCTGGCCCGCACGGCCTCCGAGGGCTGGATCACCTCAAGCAAGCACGGGCGCCTGGCCGCGTGGCACCTGACGAAGGCCGGCCACCGGCTGCTGACCGACGGGGCACGGCGGATCTACTCCTTCGGCCAGGACGGCCCCGAATGGGACGGCCGCTGGCTCATCGTGCTGGTGCCCGCACCCGACAGCAGCAGCCAGGCTAGGCATCAGCTCAGGACCCGGCTCACCTGGGCCGGATTCGGCGCGCTGCCCGGCGGCCTCTGGGTCTCCCCCGACCCCGGCCGGGAGGCCGAGGCGAGCCGAATCCTCGACGAACTCAGCCTCTCCCCCGCAGCTATATCCTTCACCGCCACCCACGCGGACATAGGCACCCAGCAGGACATCGTCGGCCGCGCCTGGGACCTGCGCGCGGTCGAGGCCAGCTACGCCGAATTCATCGCCGACTTCGCGACTCTGCGGCCGCGCACCGATGCTGAGACGCTCGCCGCGCAAACCATGCTCGTGCACGAGTGGCGACGGTTCCCCTTCCTCGACCCGCGTCTGCCACGCGACCTGCTCCCAGCCACCTGGCCCGGCGGCGAGGCAGCCGCGCTCTTCAGTGCCAGGCACGCCGAGTGGAGCACGGCGGCGGCCCGCTGCTGGACCGCCCTGGCTTAGCTTTCACCCACTCTGGGCAAGGATGACTGTTGTAACCGACTTGCTCGACCAGTTCGCCTGCCTGCATGCGCTCATAGAACCGACCCTCATTGAATATCTGCCTCAGCCTCTGGGCTGTCACCCGCTGAACCCTCGGCATCAGGAGCACCTCTTCCGCCCGTTCGCGGAGCAAGGCTCTACAATGGTTGGTATGGCCCGACGGCTGGGGCGGCAGGTTAACGCGCTAGTATTGCGGCGACGTCTGCTCGACCTGATTCGAGGTGAGACAACACTCGCCGAGTTTGACGAGTGGTTCACTAGGTCAACATGGGACGAGTCGGACGTGGCTCCGGATGCACGGGAGTTGGTCGGCAAGATCGGCCTGCTCATCGGCGAATATTCAAGTGATGTCTGGACTTGGCCCCAGTTGAAGGCCCGGCTAGAGATGGCGGCGACCTCGGCCTCGTTCGTATGGGGTGACGCGCCCACACCGCATGTTTTCACGGGGTCCACCAGTTCGCTCATCTCGGAGCTGCGGCTGGCGATGTAAGTATCTGGGGCTGATGCTCGACTAGCAGCGGCACCCGAGTAAACAGATCGTCATCAAGCATGATGTTGATCCAGTGCTGGCCTGGCTGGCTGACGACTAGGGCCAGCCTGACGAGCAAATTCACGCCGGCCGCCGGAGAGGCCTGGAACTGAAGCGGAAGTTCGCTGGCGGCTATCTCCTTCCCGGTCGCATCTATGGGTACCAGCCGGAGTGTGAAGCTGCGCCCCTGCGCTTCGCCTGCCTTAAGGAGAAGCGCCAGCGTCAGCGTCACAGACAGCGGCGGCATCACGTCCGGCCTGTCGTTGTCGACGTCGGTAGAAGTGACTTTGTCAACTACGCGTATCAGGCTGATCACGCCGTCAGGTTCTTGCAACACTTGCTCGCACAACGCGGCCGCAGTCACCAGCGGGCCATTCTCAAATGGCATGCGACGGAGCCTACTCCAGACCTGGCTAGCCTGCGATCGAGCGAATCCGCAGCACGTCAGCCACGATCAGGTCACCCGTCGCCGTGCTCGTCACGGCGTCAGGCCCGTCGAGCCTGGCCTGCAGGGCGGGCTTGCCGTCGTTGCTGAAGCCCTGCTCCCCGGTGCCCGCGATCGTGGAGGTCCCGCCGGCGGACATCGCCACGCCGTAGAAGGTACCGCTGACCCCGGCGATAGCCCGCACCCGGTTGCCGACCGGGTCGGCGTACAGCACGTTGCCGGCCGGGTCCACTGTCAGCCCCCAGCGGAACGGGTCGCTGTCGGTATTGTCAGCCCCGATCTGGGTGATCTGCCCGGCGGTCATGGACCGCCCGTAGAACGTGCCGGTCGAACGCCGGCCACACGAACACGTTCTGCAGCAGCCGACTCCCGAAGATGACGTTGCCATGGTGGTCGACCGCGACCGGCCCGCCAAGCGTCCCGTCAAAGAGCACGTACTGGTGACCGGCGACCATCCGGCGCCCGTAGAACGTGCCGGTCGTCGCCGCGATCACCAGCATGTCGCCCAGCTGATCACCGTTGCGGTTGATGAAGCGGAACGACACGACGAGGTTCCCGTTCGCGTCGAACGCCGGGCTTGGCGGCTGGAAGCAGAACCTGAACTGACGCGCCGGGCAGCCCAGCAGCACGTACTTGTGCCCGGCGACCAGGTGCCTGCCGAACCGCTGCCCGGTGCGGCCAGCGTCGAGCCACACCGCGCCCTTGCCGCCGAGCGGCCCGGAGACGGCCAGGTCACCGGAACGGTCGGCGGCGATCCCGTTGGGCTGCGCGTTGGCCACGATCGTGTAGATGTCCCCTGAGGTCATCCGCTTGCCGTAGAACGTGCCCGTGCTCCTGGCGATCACCCGGACCCGGTGGTTGTCCTTGTCGGCGATCGCGACGTTGCCGTGGCTGTCCACCGCGACCCCGGCCACTTCCTGCGCGGGCACGCTGACCTGCGGGGACTGGCCACCGAGCTGGGCCCTGATCGCGGGTCCGCCGTCGCCGCCGAAGGTCAGCGATCCGTCCCCGCCCACGTGGTACACCTGGCCGGCGAAGACCCGCCGGCCGAAGTCACGCCCGCCATGCTCAGCGAGCAGGTACAGCGCTCCGGCCGAGCCGCCCCCGCCGGGAGCGACGAGTACGGCGTTCCCCCCGCTGTCAATTGACACAGCCGTCGCGGGGCGTGCGGCGGCAGGCAGCGCGATCTTGTAGATGCGGCCGGCCAGCATCCGCTCGCCGTAGAACCTGCCGGTCGCCAGCGCCGCTACCCACATGACGTTGCCGCCGGCGATCACCAGGTTGCCCGCACGGTCGGCCGCGAGCCCCTGAACACAGAGTCTCGCCTTGAGCCAGGGCCCGCCGCTGCCAGAGTCAGCACAGCTCCGGGCGCCGGCCGTGCCGATGATCGGGTAGATCTTCCCGGCCTGCATCGCCCGGCCGTAATAGCGCCCGCTCCTGGTCGGTACCACCCGGACCACGTGGCTGCCGGCGATGAGCAGGTTTCCCGACCCGTCGATCTTGACCCCGGTACCCAGCTCCAGCTCCGCGCTGACTGCCGGCCCGCCGTCCCCGGAGTTCCCGCTCTTCCCGTCGCCGGCCACCGTGTAGATGTCGTTGGCCTTCATGGCGACCCCGTAGAACGTGCCGGCCTTAGCGGCGATCACCCGGACGCGGTCGTTGCCCGTGTCCGCGAACACCACATTGCCCGCCGCGTCTACCGTGACCCCGGTCGGCGCGTTCACGTAGGCGAGCTGCGCCGGCCCGCCATCGCCCGCGCCAGCGGGCTCGCCCTGCCCGGCGAGGGAGTACACGTCCCCGCGCAGCATCGGCCGGCCGAAGAAACGCCCTCCATGCAGCCGGCACGAACCAGAGTCGGTTGATGTCGTTGAACGTCGCGATAACGGGGTCCGACGCCCTTTCGGTGAAGATCAGGTCACCGCGCTGATCGACGGCGACGCCGCAGATCTGGCCCGCCTGGCCCCCGCTCGCCGAGCCTCCGCTCAAGGTCTCGCCCGCTCCCGCGCTGCCGACCGGGCTGGCGCCGAGCGCCCGTCCGGGTGCTGATCCTGCGGATCACCGCGTCGGGAGTGGTCACGGTATTAAGGCTCAGGCCAGCCCCGCTGAAGTCGCTGACGTAGCCGAAACCGCCGGCCGTGGTCACCGCGCACGGCTCGAAGAGCGCCACCTTGGTCGCCTTCGCCGGTCCCCCGACGCCGCCGGCGATCGTCGTGATCGTCCCCGGCGCGGCCTTCGCCCCGGCCGCGGAGGCAGGCGGCCCGGTCACCAGGGCGACCGAGCTAAGGGCGACCGAGCTGAAGGCCATGGCGGCAACAGCGAGGGACCAGCGCATGAACGGCTCCTTAGGTGAATCAAGGTCACTGGGACGATAGACGCCTTAGTCAGGCGATGAGTTGCCATGCAGCGACTCTCTACATAACTGCGCGCCTTGCGGAAATTTCGTGTAGCACGTCAGGATGGGAGGGTGACCAGGGAACTCACCTTCGCGACCGATCCGGCGAGGTACCGGCACTGGCGGCTGGACGTCGACGGCGCCGTCGCCACGCTGACCTTGTGCGTTGACCCCGATGGCGGCATCGAGCCGGGCTACGAGCTCAAGAAGAACAGCTACGACCTCGGCGTCTACATCGAGCTCAACGACGCGGTGCAGCGGCTGCGCTTCAGCTACCCCGGCGTCCGGGCGGTGATCCTGACCAGCGGACTCGACAGGATGTTCAGCGCCGGGGCCAACATCGGAATGCTGGCTGCGTCCGAGCACTGCTTCAAGGTCAACTTCTGTAAATTCTGCAATGAAACACTCGCCGCGGTTGAGGACGCTTCTAGGTACTCGGGCCAGCGCTACATCGCTGCCCTGAACGGGACGGCGGCCGGCGGCGGCTACGAGCTCGCCCTGGCCTGCGAGACGATCCTGCTCACCGACGACGGATCGTCGACCGTCGCGCTGCCTGAGGTGCCCCTGCTCGGGGTGCTGCCGGGTACCGGCGGGCTGACCAGGCTCACCGATAAGCGCGGCGTCCGCCGCGACCTCGCCGATGTGTTCGCCACGACGGCCGAGGGGATCAGGGGGCAGCGGGCGGTCGACTGGCGCTTGGTCGACCAGCTCGCGCGGCCGACCGAGTTCGAGGCGACCGCGCGCCGGATCGCGCAGGAGGCTGTTACGCCGGGGGCGGGCAACCCAGAGGGAATCGAGCTGACCCCGCTGGATAAGTTCTCCGCGGGTGATGGTCTTCGCTATGAGCACGTGCAGGTCGAGTTCGACCGGGCGCTCGGGGTCGCGACTCTCACGGTCTCCGGGCCGTCGCGGGTGCTGCGGGATGCCGCCGAATTGCATGAGGCCGGGGCGGCGGCGTGGCCGCTCGCGGCCGCGCGGGAGCTTGACGACGCGATCAGCGCACTGCGGTTCGGCGAGCCCGAGCTTGGCACCTGGCTGATCAAGACCAAGGGCGACCCGGCTGCGGTGATCGCGTCCGACGAGGTGCTCGGCGACGCGGATGACTGGCTGGCGCGCGAGATCACCGGGCTGTGGAAGCGGACGCTGCGCCGGCTCGACGGGACGAGCCGGTCGCTGATCGCGCTGATCGAGCCTGGCAGCTGCTTCGCCGGGACGCTGCTCGAGCTGGCGCTGGCCGCCGACCGGCAGTACATGCTCGACGCCGAGGGCACTGCGCTCGTCGTCAGTTCGATGAATGCCGGGCCGCTGGCCGCGTCCAGCGGGTCGACCAGGCTGGCGCTCAGGTTCGGGCCTGCCGGCGGCGATCAGCTCGCGGCCGTGCTGGCCGCCTCCGGCAAGGAACTGCTCGCGGCCGAGGCGGTCGCGCTCGGGCTGGTGACCGCCGCGCCGGACGATCTCGACTGGGACGATGAGATCAGGCTGGTCGTGAGCGAGCGGGCCGGGTTCTCCCCCGACGCGCTGAGCGGGCTCGAGGCGAGCCTGCGGTTCGGCGGGCCGGAATCGCTGAGCACCAAGATCTTCGGCCGGCTCTCGGCCTGGCAGAACTGGATCTTCCTGCGGCCGAACGCGTCCGGCCCCCAGGGCGCCCTGCGCAGGTACGGCACGGGACAGCGAGCGGACTTCGACCGGAAGCGGGTCTGAGCAATGAGCGAGGAAATCACTGGTCCGGCGCCCGCGCCGGACGGGCCGGTCAGCGTGATCGACTACAGCGAGCGGATCCCGAACAACGTCGGTCTCGCCACGGACCGCAAGCTGCAGCGGGCGCTCGAGTCGTGGCAGCCCCGGTTCCTCGACTGGTGGGGCGCGCTCGGGCCATCCTTGCCTACGCGGGACGTGTATCTGCGTACGGCTGTCGCGATCGGCCGGGACGGGTGGGCGAGCTGGGACCGGGTGCCGATGGAGCAGTACCGGTGGGGCATCTTCTTGTCCGAGCGGGGCGGCGAGCCCCGGCAGATCCCGTTCGGCCAGCACAAGGGCGAGCCGGCCTGGACCGAGGTGCCGGGCGAGTACCGGAGCGAGCTGCGGCGGCTGGTCGTCGTGCAGGGCGACACCGAGCCCGCGTCGGTCGAGCAGCAGCGGCACCTGGGCGCGACCGCGCCGTCGCTGTATGACCTGCGCAACCTGTTCCAGGTGAACGTCGAGGAGGGCAGGCACCTGTGGGCCATGGTGTACCTGCTGCACGCCTACTTCGGCCGGGACGGGCGGGAGGAAGCCGAGCAGTTGCTGCGGCGGCACTCAGGGCACCCGGACAGTCCGCGGATTCTCGGCGCCTTCAACGAGGAGACGACGGACTGGCTGGCGTTCTTCATGTTCACCTACTTCACCGACCGGGACGGCAAGTACCAGCTCGGCACGCTGAAAGAGTCGGGTTTCGACCCGCTGTCGCGGACGTGTGAATTCATGCTGCGCGAAGAGGCGCATCACATGTTCGTCGGCACCACGGGCGTGCAGCGAGTCGTGCAGCGGACTGCCGCGCTCATGGCCGACCCATGGCACCGACGATCTCTGGCGGTACGGCGGCATCCCGCTGTCTGTCATCCAGAAGTACCTCAATCAGCATTACTCGCTGTCGCTTGACCTGTTCGGGTCGGAGACCTCGTCGAACGCGGCGGCATACTTTACCGCCGGGCTGAAGGGCCGGTGGATGGAGACTCGCCGCCACGACGACCATGTGCTGACCGGCGCGACGTCGGAGGTTCCCGTCGTTGCCGATGGTGCTCTCGGATTCCGCACGGTGCCCGCGCTGACCGCTCTGAACCTGGACCTGCGCGATGAGTACGTCGCCGATTGCGAGCGCGGGCTCCGCAAGTGGAATGGCGAGCTGGAAAAGGCCGGAGTGGAGGAGCGGCTGGCGCTGCCGCACGTCGGGTTCAACCGGAAGGTCGGTGCCTTTGCGGGGCACCACGTCAGTCCGGCCGGCTCGGTGCTCTCGGCGGAGGAGTGGACGCGGCAGTCCGGTGGGTGGCTGCCGAGCGCCGATGACCTTGGCCAGGTCGCCGGGCTGATGGTGCCGCACCACCAGCCGGGCGAGTTCGCCGGCTGGCTGGCGGCACCGTCGGTCGGCATCAACGACCTGCCGGTCGAGTACGACTACGTGCGGTTCTGAGCCTGGACTAGCCGCCGATGAGGTCGGTGACCGAGCCCGAACCGCCGGCGTTCGTCACCCAGACGTGCGAGCCGTCGAACGCGATGCCGGTGGGCTTGTTGAAGCCGTAGGGCGCCTGACCGGCTGGCACGCTCGTCACCGTCTGCATCGCGGAGCCGGTCCAGGGGTCGAGTTCGGTGACCGAATTGTTCCCGGTGTTGGTCACCCAGATGTCCCGGCCGTCGAAGGCGATCGAGGTCGGGGCGCTGAAGCCGAAGGAACCGCCGGAGAGGTTCGTGACGAACTGCCCGTTCTCGTTCAGCTCGCTGACTGAGTTGCCGCCGTTGTTCGCGATCCAGACGTGGGCGCCGTCGACCGCGACGCCGATGGGGTCGTCAAATCCCAGGGCGCTCCCTAGCTGGCCCAGGAGCGTGCCGTTGTCGTTCAGCTCGACGATGTTGTTGCCGACCGCGTTGGCGATCCACAGGTGGGTTCCGTCGAAGGCGATGCCGGACGGGCCGTTGAGCTGGATGCCGGTGAAGTTGTGCGGGGTTGTTGGGGTGGCGATGGGCAGTTCAGTGACGGAGTTGTTGGCGGAGTTGGTGACCCACACGTTCTGGCCGTCAGACGCGATGCCGTCCGGTGCGCCGAAGTTGTCGGCGGCCGTGTGGTAGCTGGCGACGAGCGAGCCGTCTGCGGCGTTGAGCTCGGTCACGGAACTGTTGCCCTCGTTGGTGATCCAGAGGTGGCTGCCGTCGAACGCGATGGCGTCCGGCTCGTCGAAGTCATCGGCCGCTTTGGCGAAGTTGGCTGTGGGCGCTCCGGTCTGTGGGTTGATCTCGGTCACCGAGTTGCCGTTGGCATTGGTGACCCACAGGTGGGTGCCATCGAAGGCGATCGCGCCTGGCACGCTGAAGTCATCGGCCGCCGAGCTGAAGTTGCCGCCCCACCAGTGGAGGGTGGCGATCGCGGCCGAGCCGGGGCCGGAGGAGCCGCCCGAGCTTCCTGGCTTGCCTGCGGCGCCCTGCTTGCCCTGGGGACCCTGCACGTTCCACGTGAGCGCGGTGTAGCCCGTCGGGCACTTGGTGGTCTTGCCGGTCTGGACGAAGAGCTCGTGGGGCGTGCCCTTGGTCTTGTAGCAGCCGTGGACCGGCGTGCTCGCGGTCGTGGCCGGCGCGGCGATCGCCATTCCTGCTGCCATGATCAGCGCGCCCGCGCCGCCGCCGGCGATGGCCGCGCTCGCCTTCGTATTGAGCCTGCTGCTGCGGATACCGCCCATGTACTTATCTCCCGCCCCTGAGTTGCTGAGGCAGCGTACCGCGCGCATAGGGTCGATGTGGTGAGCCCTCTCCCCACGGAATTGACGAGTCACTGGTGGCAGCGGCCGGGGCGGAGCCCGGACCGCGAGCTGTACCACTGGCACCTGCTGTTTCACGATCAGCCCGAAGTGCGGGATCTGGTGGCTGCCGCCCAGCTCAAGCTCGCCGGGCGGCCGGAAGTCGACATCGTGCCGCTGCCCTGGCTGCACATGACCACGCTGCTGACCGGCTTCGTCGATGAGGTGCCTGCGGACAAGGTCGCGGTCATGGCCGACGAGGCGAGCCGGGCTGCTCGCGGACCTCGCGCCGATCCCGATCAAGCTCGGCTTCATCTACTACGACACCGAGGCTGTCCTCCTGCTGGTCGAGCCGTTCGGCGCGCTCGACCCCGTGCACGACGCGCTGATCGAGGCCGCACGAGCCGCCGGCTGCGAGGCGCGCAACGACACCGAGCCGTGGCTACCCCACCTGTCGATCGCGTACAGCAACAGGACCGCTCCGGCGGCGCCGGTGATCGCCGCGCTGGGGCGTTCACTCGGGCCGGTCGAGTGCTCGATCAAGTCGGCCAGCCTCGTCGCGCAAACCCAGGTCGGCCGCACCTGGCAATGGCGCCCCGTCACGGAAGCCCACCTGCGCGCCGGTCGTTCCGGCCATTGAGGTCAGCGCAGGCGAAGCGCACTACCTCCGCCACTACCGTGGCCGCCGCTCAGCAACGGCGCGTCTGCTGCCGGTGACCTAACGGACGTCCAGGTCCTTGACCTGCATGACGGAGGTGGTCCTGATCGCGAAACCGGCCCGCTGATAAAGGCCGTAGGCGCCGGTAGGCGAGTCGGCATCGACCGTGAGCGACGCGGCGGTGAAGCCTGCGGAGCGGGCATCGGCGAGCGCACGGGACAGGAGCGCCGAGGCGATGCCGCGCTTGCGGGCCGATCGGCGGGTCGCGACCACGGCGATATACAGATCGAGGATGCCGGTCAATTCGGTGTATGCGTCGTACTCACGGCCGACAATCAGGCCGAGCGGCTCGGCGCCGTCGTAGGCGAGGTAGCTGAAGGCTGGCCGGAAGGCGTTGTAGCTGAGGAAGTGAGCCCATTCGCCGGGTGCAAACTGGCGCGCTTGCCAGTGATCGCGGAAGGCCTCATTGTGTACCAGGCGCGCATCCTCAGCTAGCTCTGCCGTGAACGCCACGACCTGCACCCCGGAGGGAACAGGCGCGCCGGGACCGGCCGCCGTCAGATCGGCGGCCATCAGGTGGAACCAGCCCGCAGGCCGGCAGCCACGCGATGCGAACAGGGTGCTCGCCCCGGAGTCGCCGGCCGAGCACCAGCCCGATATCGACAGCGGCAGACCGGGATAGCGCTCCTCGTGCAGCGGCACGGCTGCACGCTCGGCCCAGTCGAGCAGCCGGCCGCCGATGCCTTGGCCGCGGTAAGCCGGGTGAACACCCCCAAACTGGGTCATCTGATGAACCTGATCGACGGAGCCGCTGGAGGAAAGGCAGCAGTAGCCGACCATGACGTCGCCATCATGCACGCAGGTGGAACCGCGCGGATAGTCGCGGCCAGGGTCACGGAAGGTCTCCAGGAGATCTTCCTCTCCGAAGACGTCTCCCGTCTGGTCCACTTCCTCGATCGCCGCCAGCAGCACCGCGCAGGCCGGCACGTCCGTCGCCTCGATCGGCCGCCAGCTCAGGGTCCCGGCGCTGCTCATGGCGCAGAATATAGCGAACAGGAGCAAGCCACCGCGAACCATTAACCGATCCGCGGTGGCCGCATCATGTCACGCTGCCACGCCGCAGCAAGACTTACTTGGCGGTCGCGCTGAACTCACTGGTTCTCGCACTCTCACTCGTGCCGTTCAGGGCGGTGAACTCGTAGTAGTAGGTGACGCCGCTGGTGACCGCCGAGTCCGTGTAGGTCGGCGACGTGACGGTAGCCAGCGGCGTGGCGCCTTCTCCGCCCGGGGTCGTGCCGCGGTAGACCCGGTAGCTGGTCGCCGCGGTTTCGTTGCCCCATTGCAGCAGGATGTGACCGGCCTGCGGCGTGATCACGACCCCGAAGGGAACTGACGGCGCGGTGCCGCCGCCGCGGCCGCGGCGCGGCGTGCACTTCACCTGAGTGCGCCGAGGTGCCCGAGGCATTGCTCGCGGTGATCGTGTAGTAGTAGGTGGTGCCGTTCGCCAGCCCGCTGTCGGTGAAGCTGGCTGACGTGGCCGTGCCGACCGGCGTGCCGCCTTCCGCGCCTGCTGCGGTACCCCGGTAGATGCTGTAGCTGGTGGCGCCCGAGGTGGCGGTCCAGGCCAGCGCCACCGAGGCGGTGCCGGCGGTGGCAACAAGACCGGAAGGCGCCGAGGGCGCGGTGCCGGTGGCGGCGGGCACCACTGACACCTCGTTCGAGTCGGGAGACACGCCGACGCTGTTGTTCGCGGCGACGTTGTAGAAGTACGTTTTCCCGTTCGTCAGGCCGGTGTCGGTGAACGTCGTGGTCGTGCCGCTCACGGTGCCGACGGGCGTGTTGGCCTCGCCGTCGGACTTGGTGCCGCGGTAGATCGTGTACGAGGTCGGGCTGCCGCTCGCGCTGGCCGTCCAGGCCAGCGCCGCGCGTCGTGCTGCCTGGCGTGATCGTCAGGCTGGTCGGCCCGCTCGGGACCGACGCGGTCGCCGGAGTGACGGTCAGCTCGTCGACCCTGGAGACACCGTGGTCGCTGACCGCGAACATGGCGACAGAGTTCTTGCCCGGCGTTCAGGTGCACCTGCAAGGACGAGTCCTGGTAGATCTCGAAGCTGCCGGTGATCGGGAAGCGCTCAGTCGTCGTGATGACCGGCCGTTGACCTACAGTCCCATCTGCCGGTTGTTGACGCCGGGGAAGAGGCCGCCCTGGAAGGCGTACCGCCATTCGATCGTGTACAGGCCGCTGGTCGGCACGACAACGTCGTTGAACGTCAGCGAGCCCTGGGACGCGTAGGCCATGTCGATTACCCGCTGTCCCGGGGAAGTCAGAGCCGGACGAGCCGAGCACCTGCGGGAACCAGCCGGTCAGGGTCTGGAACCAGTCGAAGCCGCCGAGCAGGGCGTCCTTGGCGTAGTAGATCTCGCCGCTGCCGGAAGCTACGCCTGGCAGTGCTGCCGCCGGTTCCGATCGGCGGCGGCGTCTTCGACGCGTCCTCCGCGGTGCGGGCGGACTCGCCGCAGGTGTTCACCGCGCTGATCTGGTAGAAGTAGATCGGCGTGGTGCTGAGCCCGGAGTCGGTGAAAGTGGTACCTCGTGGTCGTCGTATAGGGCGTGCTGCCCTCGCCGCCCGAGGTGGTACCCCGGTAGAGGTTATAGCTGGTCGCGCCTGGGCTCGCCGACCAGTGACTCAGTGATCGACGTGTTGGCATTGGCGGCCAGCTCCTCACTTGGCCGGCGTGGGCGGCACGCGTGCACGCGGCTGGTACCAGCGGCTGGGCCTGCGCTGGGCCGACCGCTAGCCCGAAGGACGCCAGGGTGACCGCGGCCGTGAACGCACCCGCCAGGTGGCGGAGTGTTCTGTTCATGTGAACTCCGATCAGTCTGTCGTGGTGCCCGGCTAGAAGCCGACGGCGACGACCATGTATTGCGGGTTGGTGACCGAGATGTCCGATGACTGCCCGGCGAAGTCGTCGTAGGGGAATCCGTACTGGAAGCCGTTGATGGCGTTCTGGTGCCAGAACTCGGCGTAGTAGTTCGCCGGGCCGGCCTGGTAGAAGTTGGCCGGATTGGACTGCTGCGCCGCCGGAAGCTGGGCGACGTGCCGGTTGATCCCGGCGCACAGCGACGGGTTGGCGGCCAGGGTGCCAGCGCAGCCGAAGATCTGCGCGGTGGAATCGGTGGTATCGCCTACCGAGGCCGCGTAACTGGCGAAATAGCTCGCGTTCGGCGCCGCCCGGCTGGAACGCGGGGTCGTTGCCCGGCGACGGGATGCCGAACGGAGCATCGTCGGTGGCCAGTTCCTTGAACTGGGCGGGCACGAAGTTCTCGAACCGCTGGAAGGTCGCCGAGCGGCTTTCTGTGAAGGTGGCGTAGTTCTCGCCGACCTCCTGGTTAGATCCGTCATGGCCGTGCAGCAGCAAGGCCAGCTTCAGGCCGAACCGGTCCACTCGGGTCGTATCCACGTTGATGGACGACGCGCCCACGGTGAACTCGATGAAGTCGTTATACGGGCCGGTCGCCGTGCCGAGGTGAGAAGGTCATCCGGCCAGCCGAGTTCGCTGGCATGTCGATGAATGGCTGCTGCGCGATCGACTCGGTTTGCCCGTTGAAGGTCCAGAAGACCTGGCTATCGGGGTACTGGCCGTTCGTCTGGTTGATGACCTCGACTTCCAGGACGTGCGTGGCGGCCGGGATGGCGCTGACGTTGCCCCAGAACGACGCGGGCGGCGCGCCGCCGCCCGGGCGGCGGCGCGGTGTCGGCTGGAGGTGTCGCGTGGACTGGACCCGCCAGCGAAGACCTGGAATTCCCATAGGAGTAGCCGAACTGGGTGCCCCTGGTGGTGCCGAGCATGCGGATGTAGCGGCCGGAGCCTGAGACGTTGAGGGTCTGGGTGCCGCCGGTGCCGGTGGTGGTCGAGAAGATCGAGGTCCAGGTGGAGTTGTCGGTGGAGATCTGGATCTGGAATGCCTTGCCGTAGGCGGTTTCCCACATCAAGGTGACCTGGCAGATCGTCTGGACCGATCCCAGGTCGACCTCGAGCCACTGCGGGTCGGAGAATGCGCTTGACCAGCGGGTGCCGGTGTTCCCGTCGGTAGCGTTCGCGGCCGGGAACGTGGCGTTCTCCAGCGACGACGCCGTCGTGGGCTGGTTCAGCGCGAGGTTAGCCTGGCCGCACGTGCTGCTGCTCGCGTGCCGAAGACCTGGAATTCCCACAGTGCAGTAGCCGAACTGCGGTGCCCCTGGTGGTGCCGAGCATGCGGATGTAGCGGCCGGAGCCTGAGACGTTGAGGGTCTGGGTGCCGCCGGTGCCGGTGGTGGTCGAGAAGATCGAGGTCCAGGTGGAGTTGTCGGTGGACGTCCTGGATCTGGAATGCCTTGCCGTAGGCGGTCTCCCACATCAAGGTGACCTGGCAGATCGTCTGGACCGACCCCAGGTCGACTTCGAGCCACTGCGGGTCGGAGAAGGCGCTTGACCAGCGGGTGCCGGTGTTCCCGTCGGTAGCGTTCGCGGCCGGGAACGTGGCGTTCTCCAGCGAAGACGCTGTCGTGGGCTGATTCAGCGCGAGATTGGTCGTACCGCAACTAGCGGCCAGCAGCGTCCCGGGAGCCCCCGGCGCGGCACCCGGTAACAGGGCCGCTGCCACCAGGCCGCCGGCCACCAAGCTGAGCGTTGCGACGATGGCTGGCACCATAGCCGCCGGGCGGAAGTGTCGAAGTGCACGGATACGCGAGCTGAGACTCATTGACGTGCCTAACCTGCGACCTAATTCGAGGCTTGGTATAAGCCTTGATTTAAGCTAACCAGGCCAGCCCGCATCGTCAAGAGCAACTACGATGACCGCGATGATTGACGGCAGGCTGCTGGTCGATGCTCACGTGCACGTGGCCAAGCTCCCGACACTGTCCGATGACTGGCAGGAATGGGCGCGCAAATTTGGCTCGGGCACCCCGATGGACACCCTGTTCACCCCTGAGGGTGTTCCGGTGCCTGCCGCGCTCGATGAGCACTTCGCCGACCAGGGCGCCGACCACGTGCTGCTGTTTACTGAGTACAGCCCGAAGGTGACCGGCATCGCAGCCGATCGAGGACGTACTGCCCGTCGTCGCGCAGAACCCGGCCCGCTTCCATCCGGTCGCGTGCATCAACCCGCACCTGCACTATCCGCCGGCGCGCGAGCTGGCCAGGCAGGCGGGCCTCGGCGCGGTCGCGGTCAAGATCCACCCGGTGCACGGCGGGTTCGAGGCGAGCGATCGGATGCTCTACCCCGCCTACGCGTGGGCGGAGGAGCACCGGCTGCCGGTGATCGTGCACTGCGGGACCTCGACATTCGCCGGGTCGGTCAATGCGTATGCGGACCCGATGCTGCTGGATCCCGGTGTTCCGCGACTTTCCCGAGCTCGTCGTGGTGCTCGCGCACGGCGGGCGTGGCTGGTGGTACTCGCAGGCCGCGTTCGTCGCGCTGATGCGGCCGAACGTGTGGCTCGAGGTGTCCGGGCTGCCGCCGCAGCGGCTCGGTGACTACTACGGTTCTTCGCTGCGGCGGCTGGCGGACAAGATGATCTTCGGCACCGACTGGCCTGGCGTGCCGAGCGTGCGCAAGAACGCGGCGACGCTCGCGGCGACGCTCGAAACGGCAGGCTGCACGGATGACCAGGTCGCTGCGGCGCTGGGCGGCAACGCGGCCCGGGTGTTCAGGCTGGGCACGTAGGCCCAGCCTGCTATACCCGGTTACCCGTGGTGCGCGTGGTGCCTGTGGCGCGAATGACGTGAGTGGGGCCGGCTGGCGTGAGCTGGCCCGGTCCTGGGACCGGGCTGGGGTGCCCGTAATGTCACTTAGGTGCCGCTCTTCCGGAGTGATCCAGCTGGGTGCTGCCGTTACCGGGAGGGTTTTCGTGCTCCGGGAGGAGAGTTGCCGGGTCCGGGAGGGTTTTCGGCGTTACCGGGGAGGGTTTTCGGGTTCCTGTAGGAGCGTTGTCGCATAAAGGAGGATTGTCGTCGTATAGCCCGGTCAACCCTCCTAGATGCGGAAATCCTCCTACAGGAACCCGAAAACCCTCCTGCGAGAACAGCCGCACCTCGAAAGAGCCGCACCCATGTCACAACAAGGGGCCTCGCAAGACCCAGACAACTCAGACCAGCCACAGACCGGCTAACCGGCCACCGGCTCGTCGATCTCCGTCGGTCGCCTGGGCGAACTGGGCCGCGTACAGGCGGGCGTAGGCGCCGTCGGCGGCGAGCAGCTCGACGTGATTGCCCTGCTCGACGATCTCGCCGTGCTCCATGACCAGGATCGTGTCGGCGTCGCGGATCGTGGACAGCCGGTGCGCGATGACGAAGCTGGTGCGGCCCTGGCGCAGCGAGTTCATCGCCCGCTGGATCAGCACCTCGGTCCTGGTGTCCACCGACGACGTCGCCTCGTCCAGGATCAGGATCGCCGGCCGCGCCAGGAACGCGCGGGCGATCGTGATCAGCTGCCGCTCCCCCATGCTGACGTTCGAGCCCTCTTCGTCGATGACCGTTTCGTAGCCATCGGGAAGGGTCTGAACGAACCGGTCGACGTAAGTCGCCTTCGCGGCCGCGACGATGTCCTCGCGGCGTCGGGTTTTCCGCGCCGTAGGCGATGTTGTCGGCGATCGTGCCGCCGAACAGCCAGGCGTCCTGCAGCACCATGCCGGTCTGCGAGCGCAGCTCCTCGCGGGTCATGTCCGCGATGTCGACGCCGTCGAGCGTGATGCGGCCCGCTGTCGACCTCGTAGAACCGCATCAGCAGGTTGACCAGCGTGGTCTTGCCCGCGCCGGTCGGGCCGACGATCGCGACCGTCTGGCCCGGGCTCGACCGACAGCGACAGGTCCTCGATCAGCGGCACGTTCGGGCTTGTACCGGAACGACACGTCGTTGAACGACACCTTGCCGTCGACTCGCTCCGGCCGCGACGGGCTCGGCCTTGTCCGGCTCCTGCTCGTCGGCGTCCAGCAGCGCGAACACCCGCTCGGCCGACGCGACGCCCGACTGCAGCAGGTTCGCCATGCTGGCGACCTGCGTCAGCGGCTGGCTGAACTGCCGCGAGTACTGGATGAACGCCTGCACGTCGCCGATCGACAGCGCGCCCGTCGCGACCCGCAGCGCGCCGACCACGGCGACCAGCACGTAGTTCAGGTTCCCGATGAACATCATCGCCGGCTGGATCGTGCCGGAGATGAACTGCGCCCGGAAGCTGGACTGGTACAGCTTCTCGTTGTGCTCGGTGAACGTCTCCAGCGACGGCCTCGCGACTGGCCGAAGACCTTGACCAGCGAATGGCCGGTGAAGTTCTCCTCGATATGGCCGTTGAGCTTGCCGGTCGTCGACCACTGCCTGATGAACTGCGGCTGCGCGCGCTTGCCGATCCGCAGTCACCAGCAGGACCGAGACCGGAACGGTGACGACCGCGATGATCGCGAGCAGCCAGCGAGATCCAGATCATCACGGCGAGCACGCCGATGATCGTCAGCAGCGAGGTCACGACCTGGCTCATCGTCTGCTGCAGGGACTGGGCGAGGTTGTCGATGTCGTTGGTGACCCGGCTCAGGATCTCGCCGCGCGGCTGCCGGTCGAAGTAGCTCAGCGGCAGCCTGGACAGCTTCGCCTCGACCTGCTCGCGCATCGTGAAGATCGCCCGCTGCACCATCTTGCCGACGATCCTGGCCTGGACAGCAGCGCAGATCGCCGAGGCGACGTAGATGCAGCGCGACGATCGCGAGCGTCCGGCCGACCTGGTCGAAGTTGATTCCCTGACCTGGTGCCAGGTGCAGCGCGCCGATGAGCTTGGCCTGGGTCGTGTGGCCGGTGCTCGCGGAGCCGCTGGACGAACTCGGCCTTGGTGATCCCGGCCGGGATCTTGCTGCTGATGTAAGCCGTCGAAGATCAGGTTGGTCACGTTGCCGAGCACCTTCGGGCCCGATCACCGAGAACGCCACGCTGCTCGACGCCCATGCATCAGCGCGATCACGATCAGCGCGCGCTCGGGCGCGAGCATGCGCAGCAGGCGCTTGCTCGAGCCGCTGAAGTTCAGCGCCTTCTGGGTGGACATGCCGCCCATGAAGCCCATCGGCCCGCGCCCGCCGGCCCGATCCCGGAGTTGGGCCGCAGATCCCGCTGCGGCGTCACGCGCTCGCCGGCAGCCGGCTCAGCCCCGTTCGACCTCCGCGGCGCTCTCGGGGTTTTGGCCGTTCACTTCGCCGCTCACGCCGCACTCCCAGCCGTTGCCTCCTGCTCGGTCAGCTGGGAGAGCACGATCTCCCGGTAGGTCTCATCGGTCGCCATCAGCTCGTCGTGGGTGCCCTCGGCGACGATGCGGCCCGCTTCCAGCACGATGATCTTGTCGGCGTTCCTGATGGTGGCGACTCGCTGGGCGACGATCAGCACTGTCGCGTCGGCTGTCTCCTGGCTGAGCGCGGCCCGCAGCCGGGCGTCGGTCGCGTAGTCCAGCGCCGAGAACGAGTCGTCGAAAAGATAGATCTTCGGCCGGTGCACGATCGCGCGGGCGATGCACAGTCGCTGGCGCTGGCCGCCGGAGACGTTGGTGCCGCCCTGGGCGATCGGGGCGTCGAGCCCGCCCTGCATCTGCGCCACGAAGTCACGTGCCTGCGCGATCTCCAGCGCGCGCCAGAGCTCGGCGTCGGTCGCGTCCGGGTTGCCGTACGCAGGTTGGATCGCGACGGTGCCGGAGAAGAGGTAAGGCCGCTGCGGCACCAGGCCGATCAGGTCGGACAGTTCCTTCGGGTCGAGGTCGCGGACGTTGATCGCCGTCGACGAGCACGGCGCCGTCGGTCGCGTCGAACAGCCGCGGGATCATGCTGATCAGCGTCGTCTTGCCCGCTGCCGGTGCCGCCGATGATCGCGGTGACCTGGCCGGGCTCGGCCAGGAGGTTGATGTCGCAGAGCACGGGCTGCTGCGCGCCGGGATACCGGAACTCCACGTCCGCGCAACTCCAGCCGCCCGCTGGGCGGCCACGCTCTGCGGCGAGTCGGGCGGCAGCACGGCTGGCTCGGTGTCGAGCACCTCGACGATCCGCTCGGCGCAGACCTCGGCTCGCGGCATCATCATGAACATGAACGTCGCCATCATCACCGACATCAGGATCTGCAGCAGGTAGGTCAGGTAAGCGGTCAGCGCGCCGACCTGCATGGCGCCGCTCGCGACCAGGTGCCCGCCGAACCACAGCACCGCGATCGAGCTGAAGTTCAGCACCAGCATCACGACGGGGAACATCAGCGCCATGCAGCCTGCCGGTGCCGAGCCCGACCTCGTACAGGCCGCCGTTCGCCGCCGCGAAGCGCTCGCGCTCGCTCGTGTCCCGCACGAACGCCCTGATCACGCGCACGCCGGTGATCTGCTCGCGCATGACCCGGTTGATCTGGTCGATCCGCTCCTGCATCAGCCTGAACAGCGGCCGCATCCGGGCGATGATCAGCAGGACCGCGATGCCGAGCGCGGGGACGGACGACCAGCAGCAGCGAGGAGAGCTTCACGTTCTGGTTGAGCGCGAGGATGATGCCGCCGACGCACATGATCGGCGCCATCACCATGAGCGTGAACGTCATCAGCGCCAGCATCTGGACCTGCTGGATGTCGTTGGTGTTCCTGGTGATCAGCGACGGCGTGCCGAAGCTGGCCGACCTCGCGCGCCGAGAAGTCATGTACCCGCTTGAAGACCGCGAGCCGCAGATCGCGGCCGACCGCCATCGCCGTCCGCGCCCCGAAGTACACCGCGCCGGTCGCGCAGACGATCTGGACCAGCGCGACCAGCAGCATGAAGCCGCCGATCTTGACAGATGTAATGGATGTCGCCGGTGATGACGCCGTTGTCGATGATGTCGGCGTTCAGAGTCGGCAAGTACAAGCGTCGCGAGCGTCTGCACCAGCTGCAGCAGCATCACGAAGCTGCAGATCCCGGCGATAGGGCCGGAGGTGTACTCGGAGCAGTCGGATCAGCACGGTCACTCGCTTTCGGGGGTACAAACTGCTGTGGTACAAACTGCTGTGGTACAAACTGCTGTGGTACAAACTGCTGTGGTACAAACTGCTTGTCAGCATCGGCGATTCGGCGTGCCGATAGCAAGGGAATTCGCTCTCGGCGTGGCGCAGTCGCAGCTGAGCTGGCTGAGCGCCAGCCGGATCAGCGGAGCTATTGCCGTGGGCGGGTCAGCTGACAGCCATCGGTCGAGCGCGACATGCACGGCGGCGGTGACCGCGCCCGCAATCACCGCCGGGTACATGCTCGTGCTCGCATCGGCGCCGGTCCGGTCGCTGATGGCCGCCGCGAGCTCCTCCTGTGCCGCGTATTGAATGCGCAGGTACTCCCCCCGAAGCGCGGGAGAGCCCACCATCAGCCTGACGCCTTCGATCCACTCCCGGCCAGGTGCCTGATCGCCGCCCTGGTACGGCACGAGAACAGCAGCGGTTATAGCGTCAAGCAACGGCTCGTCTGCCGGGCGGCCGCGAAGCGCCGACCCGACCACGCGCCCGCGCTCCATGGCCAGAGCGCAGATCGCCTCATATTTGCTGGCGAAGTAGTTATTAAAGGTGCGGGTGGAGACTCCCGCTTCAGCGGCAATGTCATCGGGGTGGACGTTGTCGAGTCCGCGCTCGATGGCAAGCCGCATGGCTGCGAACGCCAGCGCGTGGCGGGTTGCCGCCTTCTTGCGCTCGCGCAGCCCCTGATCGGCGCTAACACTGTCGACCATCGTCACACCGACAGCGTAGGTCAACTTTCGCACCACGCAAAATTGCCTCCTCCGCAAGATCATCGGCAAGAGGACTCGGCCGCCGGGACGCGCCTGGCGGGCCAGGCCACGTCCATGTCGCATTTTCGCTAGCATCTGGGTCGGCCACCGCCGAGACTGGCTAGATGCATGGGACGGTGTTTGCCGACACGGTGTTTGCCGACACAGCGGAACGCTGCGTCAGGGCAGTTCAGTCGAAGGATGCCAGGTTCGATGGCTGGTTCTTCACGGCCGTGCTGACAACCGGCATCTACTGCCGGCCGAGCTGCCCGGCCACCACGCCCAAGCCGCAGAACATGCGGTTTTTCCCCAGTGCCGCCGCCGCCCAGCAAGCCGGCTTCGCGCCTGCAAGCGGTGCAGGCCGGACGCGAGCCCTGGCTCGCCGCTGTGGAACGAGCGAGCCGACCTCGTCGCACGGGCGATGAGGTTCATCGCGGACGGGGTGGTGGACACGGGCGGCGTGGCCGGGCCTGGCCGCCCGGCTCGGTTACAGCGTCCGGCAGCTCGAGCGGCAGCTCAACGCCGAGCTCGGCGCCGGTCCGCTGGCGCTGGCGCGGGCCCAGCGAGCGCAGACCGCACGACTGCTCATCGAGACAACCGACGCTGCCGATGGGCGACATCGCGTTCGCGGCCGGCTTCGCCACGATCAGGACGTTCAACGACACCGTGCTCGAGGTATTCGCGCTCGTCGCCGACCGAACTGCGGCGGCGGGCAGCACCGGCCTCGGCCGGGCAACGGCTCGCCCGGTCGTGCTCTCGCTGAGGCTGCCATTCCGGGCACCGATGTGGCCAGACAACTTGTTCGGCCACCTGGTTGCCACGGCAGTACCCGGGGTCGAGGAGTGGCGCGGACGGGAGCTACCGGCGGACGCTGCGGCTGCCGCACGGGCCGGGAGTCGTGTCCCTGCGGCCGTGCCCTGACCACATCGCCTGCCAGCTCGCGCTCAGCGACCTGCGCGACCTTGCAGATGGCGATCAGCCGGTGCCGGAGGATGCTCGATCTGGATGCCGACCCGGTGGCCATGTGCGAGCAACTGCGCCAGGACGAGGCGCTCGCGCCGCTGATCGACAAGGCGCCAGGCCGCGGATTCCCGCGCACAGTCGACGCCGAGGAGTTCGCGATCAGGGCCGTCATCGGCCAGCAGGTATCAACGGCCGCCGCGCGCACGCACGCCGGGCGGCTGGCCGAGCTGCTGGGCGAGCCGGTGGCCGATGCGGGCGGCGGCCTGAGCAGGCTGTTCCCCGAGATGGCCGTGCTCGCCGGCGAGGACGCCCAGGCGACCTGATGGCGATGCCGCAGGCAAGGAAGGAGGCGATCGCCGCGCTCGCGGGCGCGATCGCCGGCGGCGACGTGGACCTCGGACCTGGTGCCGACTGGCAGGCCGCGAGGCAGCAGCTCGCCCGCGTGCCCGGCCTCGGCCCGTGGACGACCGAGGTCATCGCGCTGCGCGGCCTCGGCGACCCCGACGCCTTCCCGGCGACCGACCTCGGCGTGAGGCACGCGGCCAATGCCCTCGGGCTGCCGGGCTCCCCCGCCGCGCTGACCAGGCGCGCCGAGCCCTGGCGGCCCTGGCGCGGATACGCGGTGCAGTACCTGTGGGCCACGTCCGACCACGCGATCAACCGCCTTCCGCCGCCGATAACGGCTGGAACCTCCGCCGATAAACAGCTAAGATCAACTACACGGAGAGGAATCGCAGATCCGTCCGCGCCAATCAGTGCGGCCTCGTAGGTTGCACGCCCCCAGGTTTCACAGCATGCTCGAAAGCCCGATCGGGCCGATCACGCTGGTCTGCCAGGACGGGAAGCTGACCGGCCTGTACATGGAGGTCTCTGGCCATCCGCCGCAGGAGGGCACGCTCGGCGAGCGGGTCGACCCGGCCGACGACGATGTCCTGGTCAAGGCCGCCAGCCAGCTCGAGGCGTACTTCAACGGCGAGCTGACCGGCTTCGACCTGCCGATCGAGCTGGACGGCACCGGCTTCCAGCGCACCGTCTGGGCTAGCCTGCAGGACATCCCCTACGGCGAGACGATCTCCTACAGCGAGCTCGCCCGGCGGATCGGCCAGCCGTCGGCGTCGCGCGCGGTCGGGCTGGCCAACGGGCGTAACCCGATCTCGATCGTGGTGCCGTGCCATCGGGTAGTCGGCTCCAACGGCAGCCTGACCGGATACGGCGGCGGCCTTGACCGCAAGCGTTTCCTGCTCGCCGCTCGAGCTGCGCGTCACCGGCCAGACACTTGCCTAAGGCGCTACCGTAAGGTACTGACTTACCTCGTGGCGGCGGTTATGGAACCTGGTCTGCACGGTACCGGCCTGCACGGTGCGGCTGGCCTGCATGGTGCTGGTCTTCATGGGGCGTCGGGTACGGAGTTCACCGCCTTCATCGGCCGTGACGCGAGCTCGGCGAGCTGCGCGAGCTCGCCGCTGTTGCCAGGGCCCTGACCCTGTGCGGCGCTGGCGGGATCGGCAAGACGCGGCTGGCGGTGCGGCTCGCCGCGGACCTCGCCCCCGGTTACCCCGATGGCGCGTGGTTCGTGGAACTGGCTGACCTGCGCCAGCCTGAGCTGGTGGCCTCGCGGATCGCCACGGTGATCGGCGTCAGCGAGGAGCCCGGCCGTCCGCTGGCTGGCGACGCTGGCCGACGCGCTCAGGTCGCGCCGGATGCTGCTCTGCCTGGATAACTGCGAGCACCTGATCGAGTCGTGCGCGCAGGTCTGCCAGCGGCTGCTGGCCAGCTCCCCGGGCCTGCGGATGATCGCGACGAGCCGGGAGCCGCTGCGGGTCGCCGCCGAGACCGTCTGGCAGGTTCCGCCGCTTCCTCGCTCCGCCTGCCCTGCCTCGCTCGGCTGGGGCGGGCCTGGTTACCTCCGACGCGATCACGCTGTTCGCCGACCGGGCGGCGGCGGCCAAGCAGGGGTTCAAGCTCACGGCTGCCAACCTGGACCTGCGGTGACCGCGATCTGCCGGTCCCTTGACGGACTGCCGCTGGCGATCGAGCTGGCCGCGACCTGGGTGCGAGCGCTGATCGGTCGAGCAGATCGGCGACCAGGCTCAGCCGACCGGTTCCAGGTGCTCAACTCGGCCGACCGGACCGCTCCGGCCGGCACAGCACGCTGCGGGCCGCGATCGACTGGAGCCATGACCTGCTTTCGCCTGCCGAGCAGGATCTTGCTGCGCCGCCTGTCAGTGTTCGCTGACTGGCCGCTTGAGATGGCCGAGTTGGTCTGTGCTCGGGCGGCGGATCTCGACGCCTCCGGGGTCCTGGACGTCCTGACCGGGGCTCGCCGGACAAGTCACTGGTCATTACCGACCACCTCGGGCGCGGCAAGATCAGGTACCGGATGCTCGACACGATCAGCGAGTACGCGGCCGAGCAGCTTGAGCAGGCGGGCGAGGCCGGTGACCTGCACGTGCGGTTCCGCCGGTACGCGGTATCCGAGACCGAGAACCTGTCCAAGATCGGCATGGCCCGAGTGCCGGCGTCGTGGTCGGTCAGGGTCGACGCGATCCACCGGTTCGAGGCGGAGAACGCTAACCTGCGGCTAGGTGCTCGGCCGCGCCCTGGCCGACGGCGACGTGGAGGCCGGGCTGCGGGTCTGCGTGTCGATGCGGCCGGTCTGGATCATCCAGGGCTCCTTCGCCGAGGGAGCGAACTGGACGGATGCCTTCCTGGCCGCGGACCCCTCTGGCGTGCGCGAGCCAGTGCTCGGCGCCGGGCTGGTCGGCCGGGCTCAGCTGACGATGGCAACCGACCCGGACGCGGCGCGGCAGTTCGCGATCGACGGCCTGGCGCTCTGCCGGGCCGACGGGTCGGAGTTCTGGGCCGCGTCCGCGCTCAACCTGCTTGCTGAGGCCGCGTTGCACGCCAGGGAGCTGGCCGAGGCGACGGCCAGGGCGGACGCGGCGCTGGCCGTGGCCAAGCCTGCCGGTGACCGGTGGAATGAGGGGTACGCGGCTGGCACGCTGGCTGCCGCCGCCGCCTTTCGAGGTGATCTTGACCAGGCCAAGCAGCTCGCCGAGACCGCACTCGAAATCGCCGACGAGATCGACCAGCAGTGGGGCGCGGCCAGGGCGCTGATGGGGCTCGGGGACCTGGCCCGCCTCACCGGGCACCTGGATCAGGCCAGGCAGCGCTATGAGAAGGCACTCGGAATCCTGCGCGAGATCCGCGCGAAACCAGAGATCGCGCGGTGCCAGGCTGGCCTCGGCCGGATCGCGCTGAGCCAGGGTGACCTGGCGCTGGCGAGGCAGTACCTCGGCGCCAGCCTTGAGCTGAGCCAGCAGGCCGGCAGCAGGATCGGCGTGATCCGCGGCATCGAGGCGTTCGCGGGGCTGGCCGCCGACCTGGGTGAGGTTCCGGTGGCGGTGCGGTTGGCAGGCGCGGCGGCGGCACTGCGCGCGCAGGCCGGGCTGCCTGCCGGCAACCGGACCGGGCCGGTGCTGGCCGCGGCGGCCTCGCTTGGAGAAGGATCGGCCAGCCAGTTGCTCGCGGAGGGCGCCGCGCTGACCAGCGATGAGGCGGTCGCGCTCGCGCTGTCTATCGGCGCGGACGCGCAACCGGTGTCCGGGCCGGCGGGGTCACCCGCTGCGGCGCTGACGCCCAGGGAGCGGGAGATCGCCGACCTGATCGCCGGGGGCAGCAGCAACAAGGACCTTGCCGGGCGGCTGTTCGTCACGCCGGCGACGGCGGCCAGGCACGTCGCCAACATCTCAGCGAAGCTCGGGGTCAGCTCGCGGGCGCAGATCGCGGCGTGGGTGCGCGCTACGTATGGGGATCGAACAGGGCGCTGACCGACTCGCCCTCGTGGATCCGCCTGATCGCCTCAGCGAGCGCCGGCGCCACGGAGATGTTGTGCAGCTTGTCATCGCGTTCGGACTCGGCGATGGCGACGGTATTGGTGCAGACAATCTGCTCTACCTCGGGCCAGGCGGAGATGCGCTTGAGCGCACCGTCGCAGAACAGCCCGTGCGTGCAGGCGATCCGCACCGACTTGGCGCCATGCTTGCGCAGCTTGCCGAGCAACTCGATGATCGTCGTGCCCCTGGCGATCTCGTCGTCGATGACGATCACGTTCCGCCCGGCCACGTCGCCGATGATCGAGCTGATGATGACCTTCTCATCGCTGATCCGCTCCTTGGCGCCGGCCGCGACCGGGAGGCCGAGCATCCGCGCGAGCGCGGCGGCCGGCTTGGCGTTGCCGAGATCAGGCGAGACCACGACCGAGTTGGAGAGGTCGAGGCCGCGGAAATGCGCCGCGATCTCGCGCAGCGCGTGCAGGTGATCGACCGGCACCGAGAAGAACCCGTGCACCTGCGGCGAGTGCAAGGTCATGGTCAGCACCCGGCTGGCGCCGGCGGTCACCAGCAGATCGGCGACCATGCGCCCGCCGATCGACACGCGCGGCATGTTCTTTTTGTCGGACCTGGCATAGGCGTAATGCGGGATCACCGCCGTCACCCGTGCCGCTGACGCGCCGCGCGCCGCGTCCAGCATCAGCAGCAGTTCGACCAGGTGCTCCTGCACCGGGGCGGCTAGCGGCTGGATGAGGAAGACATCGCGTTCACGGCAGTTGGACTGCAGCTGAACTTCGAGGCAGTCGTTGGCGAACCGCCGGACGGTGGCCGGCTGCAAGGGCACGCCTAGGTGCCCGCAGATCTCCGCCGCCAGGTGCCGGTGAGCGGAGCCGCTGAAGATCGAGATTTCCCGCACATGGCCAGATTATGGCCATGTGCGGGAACAGTGACCCCGAACGTGAAGGTGATTTCAAGCGCGCTTGCCCTTCAGGCGGCGCGGCGCCGGATGAGGACCGCCGCCGCGCCGATGAGGATGGCCGAGAAGGCGATCAGCCAGCCGAATTCGATGAGCTCGAACAGGCCGAACCTGCTCGCGGGCTGGTAGCTGAACCAGAGCTGGATGTGATTGGCGGTGTGCCACGTCGCAAGCTTGTTCAGATCGGCATCGCTGACCAGGCGCCCGTCCGGCCATCTGTAGGTCGATCCGACGATCTCAGGCCCCGGTGACCGCGTGAGAGCGCCCGAGAAGATGGCTCCGTTGCCGTAAGCAGCCGTGATCCGGATGAGCGGCGGCAGGTAGTTGTTCCGCCAGAACGCCGCTACGACGAACATCAAGGCTCCGCAGCAGGCGGCCGTGGCGGCCATGGCGGCGACGGTGCGCCTGATGGCGCCGCCGAGCAGCACTCCCAGGCTGAATCCGCCAGTCATCCAGGCCGCGAGCGGCAGCGGATTGAGACTGAACAGCGACGGATTCCATTCTTCAAAGCCCAGCGGATGCGCCCACCACCGAAACTCGAGGCCGAGGCCAGCGCCGGCGAGCGCCAGCAGCACCGCAACGGGGATGACCTGGGCAGCGAACCACTTCTGGCGGCTCATCCCCTGCGTCCAGGCGACTTTCGTCGTGCCGTGCTCGGCCTCAGAAGCGACCAGCGGGGCGCCGAGGAAGACTCCGGCGAGCACCGGCGACAGCACGAGCAGGGCTAGCACGGCCTCCAGGCAGATATGGACGGCCCTGGAGTCATAGTGGGCGCTGAACAGTGATCCGGAGCTGCGCACGGACGGGAAGCCGTGCAGCGCTGGCCCGGTGGCCGCCATGAGCACCGCTGCAAGGATGATGGCGCCGATGACGAAGAGGTAGATTGTCCTGTGCTGCCGCCAGGTGTTCCAGCCGAGACCGCGCCACTGGCGGCCAGGGCCGACGTATCCGGCGCGGTCCCGGCTGGTCGCGGTCGTTGTCGCGGCGATCACGCGGTCGCTCCTAGAGTCGTCGATGGGATAGTCGTGACCGGCAGCGCGCTGGTCCCCGGGTCCCGCAGGTACCCGAGCACCACGTCCTCGAGGCTGGCGGACTGGCTGAGCCAGTCGGGCGGCGGCGGCTCGCCCGGGGCGTCCGCTCTGACCAGGAGGTGGGTCTGCGCGCTCGTCCGCCTGGCCTCGACGACCGCGTACTTGCCTGCGCCCGTGAGCGTCTCGCCACCGCGCCCGGTCAGGATGCGGTGACTGGCCAGCAGTTCGTCAACCGGACCCGCGACCTGCAGCCGGCCCTGGTTCAGCACGATCAGGTAGTCGGCGATCCGCTCAAGCTCGGTGATGACGTGCGAAGAGAAGACGACCGTGAGCCCGTCCTCGGCGACCGCCGCCATCAGCGAGGCCATGAACTCGTGCCGGGCCAGCGGGTCAAGGCTGGCCAGCGGCTCATCGAGGATCAGCAGTTCAGGACGCTTGGCCAGGGCTATCGTCAGCGCCAGCTGAGCCCGCTGCCCGCCGGACATCGCTCCGACCTTCTTGGCCAGCGGGATGCCGAGCTGTGCCAGCCGCCCGGTCGCGCGCTGGTGATCCCAGGTAAGGTTCCAGTTCGCGGCGATGCGCAGCATGTCTCCGGCAGGCAGGTGCCGGTAGAGCGGCGCGTCCTGTGCCACGAAGCCGATGCCAGCGCGGGCGGCCTCCGACCCGGGTCGCTCTCCGCCTAGCACCGACAGGCGTCCCCCGGTCGGCCGCAGCAGCCCGGCAGCCATGTTCAGCAAAGTGGTCTTGCCGGCTCCGTTCGGCCCGACCAAGGCCACAACCCGGCCCGCCGGGATAGTCAGGCTGCAGTCGCGCAGCGCCCAGGCGCGCCGGTAGCGCTTGGACACGCAGTCACTCTCGATCGCGTTCATGCCACGGCTCCATTCCGCTTGCCAGCGCCGGTGCCGCCGCGGCCCTGGCGTGGCTCGCCGCGGCGGTCAAGAAAATCCTGCAAGGACGCGGCGAACAACGCCGCCATGCCATCGGGATCGAGGCCGGCCTCGTCGGCCTCGGCCAGCCAGCGGGTCAGGCTCTTGCGCAACGCGGCCTGCTGAGCGACCCCGGCCTGCCGAAGCGTCCCGCAGATGAACGTGCCCTGGCCTGGCCGCCCCTGCGCCAGGCCCCTGTGCTCAAGCTCGCGGTACGCCTTCAGCACCGTGTTGGGGTTGATCGCCAGGGACTCCACCGCCTCCTTGACCGTCGGCAGCCGGTCCCCCACAGCCAGGTAGCCGAGCCGCAAAGCCTGCTCGACCTGGTGCACAAGCTGCAGGTAGGTCGGCACTCCCGACCCCGCCTCAAGCCTGAACCCGATCGCCGCCCCCGCCGCGCTGCCGGCTGCGGCGCCAGGACCAGCCTGACCGCCAGCGCCAGTCCCCTGGCCGCCGTCCGAGCTTCCGGCATTAAACTGTTTATCTATAGTCATAGTTAAAGAGTAGAACGACGATCGGCGGATAGTCAAGGACAGCAGCCCGGCGGGTCTTCACCTGCTGCTCGACTTCACGAGCCGCAGGGTCGCCGCCCACGCCAGGGCCGCGACCGCGAGCAGGCACGCCGCAGCGAGGCACTGGAAGAGCCAGAAGCGGTCAGCCGGCTGGTACGACACCAGGTAGCGCAGGTGATGCGCCTTCAGCCAGGTGCTCACCCGGGGGCCGTCGGCCCCGAATGCCTGCAGGCGGGCGGTCACCCTGGCTGCGGCGAACTGGCTGAGCCTGGCACTGCTACGGCTGACGTACCAGCCATGGGTGACCCAGCTTCCGGGCGGGCCGATCCCGGCCGTATCCGGCTGCGGCCTGGGGATGCCCGCGAGATTCTGCGGGTCGAGAGGCGAGCCAGGACCGACCTTGGCGCTGATCGACAGCAGCGGGCCATACAGGGCCGGCAGCGTGACAGCGAACAGCACGACGCCGCCGAGGATCGCGCCCATGGCCCCGAGCGTCCGCCTGATCGCCACGCCGAGCAGCATGGCCAGGGCCAGCGCGCACGCGATCAGCGACAGGTAGACGGGAGCGCTGGTGACGAACTCGGAGAACGTCCAGCGGCTGACGAAGCCGGCCCGCTCGAACGGACCGATCGACAAGCCGGCCAGCAGCGCCACAGGCAGCGCGATCGCCAGGATGAACGAGGTCAGCGCCACCATCCTGCCCGCCGTCCACCTCGCCCGGCCGGCGCCCTGGGTCCAGACCAGGCGGTCAGTACCCCACTCGAACTCGCGGCCGATCGTCGGGCCGAACTCCAGCGCGATCAGGCCGGCGAGCGCCAGCAGCAGCAGGGCCAGCCCGACCTGCGGGTAAGAACCAACCCTGACCCAGCCATCGAGGCACGAAACCGGCTGTGCCCGGCAGCCGGGCGTCGTCACCAAGTCGTAGCCGCGGCTCACCGTAGTCCAGGACTTGACCTGGAACAACGCGATGACGGCGGCCAGCGCCGCCATGATCAGCAAGCCGAGCCGATGCTGCCGCCAGGTAATCCAGGCCATCGCGAGCCGGCGTTTGCCCGTGACCGGCCCCCGGCTCGCCGGCCCGGACGCCCCGAGCCGGGCAGGCCGCGCGCGCCCGGCCGCCGGAACCTGGGGCGCTACAAGGCCATCGTCCGGCGCCACGGCGGGGGCGAGCCGCGCGATCCGCGGCCTGCGCACGAACAGCACGGCGACGGCAGCGAAGACCACGGCCGCGGCGAGCACCAGGCCCGCCTCGATGAACTGGAACGGCCAGAACCTGCCAGCCGGCTGATCGCTCGGCTTGTGGTTCAGGAGAAAGTCGGCCGCGAACGTCACCAGTATCGTCGCCCCGACCGCACCGGGCACGCTCCGGTAGACCAGCCCGAGTAGGACGGCAAGCGCGAACGCGCCGAGCGTCCAGCCGATGAGCGCGGGCGGGTAGCTGCTGAACGCGGGCTCGCCGAACCGCAACCGCGCGTACGGCGCGAACCACCACTGAAAGATCAGGCCGAGGCTGGCCGCCCCGCCCGCCAGCATGGCAGCGATGATGGCGAGCTTGGCGACGACCAGCCGGATCCGCCCGTAGCCTTGCGTCCAGGCGAATCGCGCCGTGCCCGACTCGAGCTCGGAGAGGATGACCGGGGCTCCGGCACAAGCGCCGACAACCAGGGGCAGCACGGCCAGGATCGTCAGGTATCCGTAGTCGGTGCCGCCAGCCACCTGCGCGAGCGCTGTCGTCCAGATGCGCGGCCGGGCCGCGAGTGGCTCGGAATGGATCATGATCCCGGTGATCAGCAAGACCAGGTCCGCCGCCGCGAACAGCCCGAGCACGGCGGTCAGGTTTCTGCGGTGCTGCCGCCAGGTGACCCAGCCGAGCCGCACCACTGCCGAAGGCACGGCCGTCATGGGCGCGGCTGTCACGGCGCGGCCACGGGCCGCTTCGGCGACTCCGGGCCCGGCAGCGCCCTCGCGGACGGGTGGCGCAGGTAGCCGAGTACGAGTTCCTCGAGGTCAACCTGGTGGACGGTGCAGTCTCCGACACTCAGCTCGGCCTCGGCTGGGGTCCTGACCAGCAGGTGCGCGATCGACCCAGTCCGGGTGAGCTGCACGCCGGCATACCGTTCAGCCTGCTGTTCGATCTTGTCCGCCGGACCGGTCAGTACCCGATGGCCTGCTAGCAACTCGTCGACCCCGCCCGCGACCTGCAGCCGGCCGTAGCTGAGCACGATGAGGTAGTCGGCAAGCCGCGCGAGCTCGGACACCACGTGCGAAGAGAAGATCACCGAGAGCCGCTGCTCGGCCACGGCTGCCATGAGCGTGGCCATCAGCTCGTGCCGGGCCAGCGGGTCGAGCCTGGCCATCGGCTCGTCGAGGATAAGGACGCGCGGGCGCTTGGCCAGTGCGATCGTGAGGGCAAGCTGTGCCTGGTGACCGCCGGAAAGACCGCCGACCGCGCGGTTGAAAGGGATGCCAAGCTCAGACATCCGGCTCTGTGCGTAGCTCTGGTCCCAGGTCCTGTTCAGGTTCCTGGCCAGGTGCAGGGTGTCGGCTACGGATAGTGACCGGTACAGGGGCATTTCCTGGGCCACGTAGCCGATGCCCGCCAGTGCCGCCTGCGTACCTGGCCGCTCGTCGCCGAGCACCCTGATCTGGCCTGCGGTGGGCGCGGCGAGCCCGACCGCGAGGTTCAGCAGAGTGGTCTTGCCTGCCCCGTTCGGGCCCACCAGCGCGACGACGCGGCCTGCGGGAATGGCCAGGGTGCAGTCGCGCAGCGCCCAGTTACCCCGGTAGCGCTTCCCCAGGCCGCGGGTCTCAAGGACGTTCAAGCCGGGCGCCCCGTCAAGCTAACCCCTTTAGCTATAGTCATAGTTAAAGGGTAGAGTGACGCGCGGGCGGGCGTCAAGGACCTTGAAAGGGCGGACCGCCGGGCACGCACGTCTTCGTGCCGGATCAGGGAGCCAGGGCGGCGGTGAGGCCAGTGATCAGGCGGTCAAGCTCCCTGCCGGAGGGGTCGTGCGTCGGGTTGATCTCGGTGATCACCAGGCCGGCGAAGGCGGGGTCGGCACGCAAGATGGCGATGGCGGTGAGGGCGTCGTCGAGGTGCACGCCCGAGCCGTAGTGCGGGAAGTTGCCGAGCGGCAGGTCACCGGAGTCGACGACGTCGACGTCAAAGTGCACGAGCACCCGGCTGGCCGAGCCCCTGACAGCGGCCAGTGCCTGCCTGGCCGCGCCGGCCGGATCCGCGCTGAACGCCGGCGCCTCGGTGAAGCTCACGCCCAGGTCAGCCAGGTACCGGCGGCCCTCGTCGCTCGTCTCCCTTGGGTCAGAGCCCACGATCGCCAGCCGGCCGGGGGTGAGCAGCGGCACCGAGCCTCCGAGGCCGGCTAGTTCCGGAGCTCCCCGCCCGAGCAGGTGCGAGATGCCCATCGCGTCGAAGATGCCCGAGACGCCATCGCCCGGGACGTCCAGGTCGGCGTCACCGTCGACGTAGACGAGGCCGACCCGGGGATCGACCCGGCTGAACCCGGCCACGGCGCCAATGGTGATCGTGCAGTCGCCGCCGAGCACCAGCGGCAGCCGGCCGGACGCCACCACGTCGGCGACAGCGTCGGCGACTTCGCCGGCCACCCTCACTACGGCCTGCAGGTTGCGTCCCGCCGGCGCAGCCCGATCGGCCGTGAACACAGCTCCGGGCAGGTCACCGGCGTCGGTCACCTTAGCGCCCGCCGCCGACAGCCGGTCCGCGAGGCCGGCCGCCCGCAGTGCGCCTGGCGCGAGGTCCTGGCCAGCATGATGGGCGCCCGCGCTGCTTGGAACCCCGATCATCACGAACTCGTTCATGACCCCGCTCCCTTGCTCCGTCACCATCATCGGTCATTTGCTGGTTACTCCAACTTATGCGCTACCGCAGCCTGCCCGCAACCAGCTAAGCTCAAATGATGGTGACGAGGAGCAGTCCAGGCGCCGCCGCGCCGGCCGGGTTGGCGCCGGGAGAGCTTGAGATAGTCCTGGCGTTCGTCAACACGCTGGACATCGAGGCTGGCACCGACGAGCTTGACCGCCCGGCCGGGCTGGCGGACTGGCTGCGGGCGCGCGACCTGCCAGGCGGTGATCAGGCCGCCACAGAGGCCGACTTGCGCGCGGCCGTGGCCATGCGGGAGGCGCTGCGTATCGTGCTGAGTGCCCATGTCCCGCACTCCGGCACGACCATGGACCAGGCGGCGGGCGGGCTGGGCGAGATCGCCGCGCGGTTGCCGACGAAGCTGGCGATCACCGGCGACGGGCAGGTGAGCGTCATCCCGGCCGGGTCAGGCGCACCCGCCGGGCTGGCCGGACTGCTGCTCATCGCGGCGCGCGCCGCGACAGCCGGCACCTGGGCCCGGCTCAAGGTGTGCCGTGCCGACGACTGCCAGTGGGCCTTCTACGACCGCTCGCCGACCAAGACCGGCTGCTGGTGCAGCATGGCCGTGTGCGGGTCGCGCGCCAAGTCCCGCAGCTACCGCGGCCGCGGTTACCGCAGCCGCGCGGCATCCGGGTAAGGCGGCAGGTCTAGCTGCTTCCTGATCTCCTGCTGCACCGGCCCGGGTTCGGGCCGCGCGTCAACGGTGACCACGTACTCCTTGCGGCGGAAGATATCGAGCACCGGGTTGGTCTTCTCGTGATACTCGCGGATCCGCACCGCGAGGGCTTCCTCGGTGTCATCCTCCCTGCTCACGAGGGTCGCGCCGCAGGCGTCGCACCGGCCGGCCTCGCGGGGGCTGCTGGCGAGCAGGTTGTAGTCCATGCCGCAGCCTGAGCACAGCCGCCTGGCGAGCACCCGTCGCCTGACCTCGCTGTCGGGCATCTCGAGGTGGATCACCCCGTCGATGTCGTAGCTCTCCAGGAAGAACTCGGCCTGGCGCTCGTTCCTCGGGAACCCGTCGATGATGAAGCCGTAGTTCCAGTCGTGCTCGCCGAGGCGCTGGCTGCACGACGCCTTCGACCAGGTCATCCCCGATCAGCAGGCCAGCCGCCATCGTGCGCCTGACCTGGGCGCCGAGCTTCGTGTGCTGCTGCACGTTCCAGCGGAAGATGTCGCCGACCGCGATGTGGACCAGGTCCAGGTCGGCGGCGAGCATCCCGGCCTGCGTCCCCTTGCCGCTGCCCTGGACGCCCAGTATGACGTATTTGCGCACGCGGTCAGGCTACCCCGGCCGTGCTACCCGGGCCGTGTCGGCCGCGCTAGCCCGGCTGGCCGGCTAGCACGTCTCCCAGCGCGAACTGCTTCTCGCACGAGCGCCGCAGCCTGGGCTCGAGGGAGACGGCGATCGCGGCCAGTCCTGGGCCAGCAGCGCCGGCGTTGACGAACCTGACGATGTCGTTGCGCGTGCCCTGGGACAGCAGCATGCCGTACATGCTGCGCCTGGTCGGCTCGTCGGTCACGTCGCATTCGCGCATGCCGGGCCAGGACAAGTGCATGGGCAGCATCACCACGCCCCTGGCCGGTCCTCGCAGTTCATCGATCTGGCCAGGCAGCCGGCCCGACCCTTCCGGCCTGGCAGCAAGTCTGCTATAGGCATAGCCTGCATTATTGCCGACGCCCCTGTTTCCGTTGGTGTAGTGACGCGCGGTAATCGAGATCACCGGTGTCTAGCCCCGCCCGTGATGGCACCAAAAAACCAACGCTAGGCTCAGGTCATGTCCGAAACACCGGCTGCGCCGCGCTGGCGGGTGCTGTTTACCCCGCGATGGCTCAGCTGGCACCTCTTCGCCGTCGTGGCTTTCATCGGCATGCTCGTGGCTCGGTGACTGGCAGTTCCGCCGCGCGATCGGCGGCAACGCACTCAGCTGGGCCTATACCTTTGAGTGGCCGGTGTTCGCGGTCTTCGGCGCGGTGTTCTGGGTCAAGACGGTCAGGGACGAGCTGCATCCGGCTGAAGGCCAGGGAGCCGATGACAGCACCGCCTACAGCACCGCCGACGACGGCACCGTCCCTGGCGCAGCGGGCTCGCTGGCTGAGCGGCAGCTCGCCAGGACCGGCGGCCGGACGGCTGGCGGCGGGGCCAGTGCCGGGGACGACGACCTCAGTGAAGACGAGGCAACCGAACTCGCCGAGTACAACGCCTACCTGGCCGAACTCAGCAACGCCGCGCCACGACCTCGCGGCCCGCGCTAGGAGGACAAGGTGGACGCCGACAGGCTCCGCAGCCGCAGTAGTGCGCGCGTACCGGGTCATGGCCTACGTGACCGGGACGATGCTGATCGTCTTGTGTTTCGTCGGGATCCCGCTCCAGGTATTCGCGCATGATCGACGTGATCGCCAAGGTTGTCGGCACCATCCACGGCGTGCTCTATATCATCTACATCGTCGTGGCGTTCACGATGACCGGCTGGTCGCGGATCCGGACCGCCAGCGTCGGCACGGTCATCGTGCTGGCGGCAGGCACCATCCCGATCCTGACCTTCGTGGTCGAGCGCTGGGTCAGCCGCCGTTACATCGACCCGGTCATGGCGTCGCCCAGCCCGACCGCCAGGCCGGCCGTCAGCCAGTGAGCGAGCAGTATTTCGCCGCCGAGCCCGGCCGCCGCGCACCGCGCCAGGCCTGGTTCACGTGCTGCTTGCCCGATGTCCATCTCGAGCTCGCCACGGACGCGGGCGTCTTCTCGCCGCGCCGCCTGGATCCGGCACCAGGCTGCTGCTCGACACCGCTCCGCTGCCGCCGGCGAGCTGGCAACCTGCTCGATCTTGGCTGCGGCTACGGCCCGCTCGCGCTGGTGATGGCCGCCCGGTCCCCGCCGCGCGACGTCTGGGCGGTCGACGTCAACCAGCGGGCGCTGGACGCTGACCGCCGCGAACGCCGAGCGGGCCGGGCTGGCCAACGTCACCTGCGCGCTGCCCGGCGATCCCGGCCTGCCGCCGTTCTTCGACCTGATCTGGAGCAATCCGCCGATCAGGATCGGCAAGGACGCGCTGCACGACCTGCTCGCCGGCTGGCTGGGCCGGCTCGCTCCGCGGCGCCGCCGCCTATCTGGTGGTGCAACGAATCTTGGCTCCGACTCTCTCGCAGCACTGGCTGCGCGAGTCCGGGTGGACCGCCGAGCGCGCCGCGGCCAGGGCCGGGTACCGGGTCCTGAAGGTCAGCGCGGCCAAGCGCAGGTAACCAGTGAGCCGGCAGCTCGGGCAGACCGAGGTCAAGCGGCTGAACAGGTCCTGGCGGCGGGCCACGCAGGCGCGCGGGTCGCCTGCTGCTCGAGTCCGTCAGCCAGCCGTTCAACCTCGGCTCGATCATCAGGACGGCGGCGGCGTTCGGGGTCGAGCACATCTGGCTGTGCGGCGAGGCCGCCGACCCGATGCATCCGTCCGCGCGGAAGACCGCGCTCGGCACCGCCGGTACCTGTCGTTCGAGCAGGTCGCGAGCCCGGCCGAGGCGGCGGCCCAGATCAGGGCGGCTGGCCTGCGGCTGGTCGCGATCGAGCTGGCCGACGGCGCGGTGCCGCTGCACCGCGCGGCCTCGGACGGCGATATCTGCATCGCGTTCGGGCACGAGGATCGGGGCTGCTCGCCCGGCACTGCTCGCGGTGGCCGACCAGGTTACCTACATCCCGCAGGTGGGCCGGGTCGGCTCGCTGAATGTCGCCGCCGCGACGGCGATCGCGCTAGCCGAGGCGCGCCGCCGGGAGTGGGCCGCGGTCCGATCCGGACTGGACCTGGAACGGTGAGCGATGACCGACCAGTTTTCTTGACCATCCGACGCCGATCGCGTTCGCGCACCGGGGCGGGGCCGTCGCATTTCCCGAGAACTCCTGGCGCGCGTTCGAGCACGCGGTCGAGCTGGGCTACGCCTACCTGGAGACCGACGCGCACGCCACGGCCGACGGGGTGCTCGTGGCATTCCACGACAAGACGCTCGACCGGGTAACCGACCGGGCCGGCGCGATCGCCAGCCTGCCCGCCAAGGCAGGTCGCGGAGGCCAAGATCGCCGGGCACCGACCCGATCCCGCTGCTCGAGGACCTCCTTGGCGCCTGGCCGGACGTGCGGTTCAACATCGACGTCAAGGACGCGCCGGCGGCGCGGCCGCTCGCCGACCTGATCCGCAGGACCGGCGCCTGGGACCGGGTCTGCATCACCTCGTTCTCCGCGGCCAGGCTCAGGGCGACCAGGCGGCTGCTCGACCGGCCCGTCTGCATGGCGACCTCGCCGGTCGGCGCCGCCGCGCTGCGGTCAGGCTGCCCGGGCGGGTGCTCGCGCCCGCGTTCGCCCGCCGGTCGGTCAGGTGCGCTCAGCTGCCGATCAGCCTGGCACTCGGCCCCGCTCATCGCCAGGGCGCACGACGGCCGGCCTCGCCGTGCATGTCTGGACGGTGAACGACGCCGACACCATGTCCTCGCTGCTCGACCTGGGCGTCGACGGCATCATGACCGACCAGACCGAGCTGCTGCGCAACGTCATGACCGACCGCGGCCAGTGGCACCCCGACGGTTAGTGACCGGGGCAGCCAAACACAGCGTTGACGGTTGGACGGTGGAGATCGCCAGGCGGGAATCTTGTTGGCGTACTTGCCGTTGACATAGACGAACGTCAAGCGCCCGGAGGCAAAGAATCTATGGCCGAACGCGCACTACGTGGCACTCGCCTTGGCGCCACGAGCTACGAGAACGACCGTAACACCGACCTGGCCCCGCGCCAGGAGGTCGCTTTCGACTGCCCGAAGGGCCACGGTTCAGCGTGCCGTTCGCCGCGGAGGCAGAAGTGCCGGCGAAGTGGGAATGCCGGGTCTGCGGCGCGACCGCGGTCACGGCGACCGGCGACGAGCCGTCGGCTTCGAAGGCTAAGCCGCCGCGCAGCCACTGGGACATGCTCATGGAGCGGCGGACGATCGCCGACCTCGAAGAGGTACTTGCTGAGCGGCTGGCGATCATCAGGGGCCAGCGCGGCGAGCAGTCCGAGTCGTCGGTAGCACCAAGCCGCCACCGTCGCAGGCCTAGCAAGAGCTGCCGCGAGCAGGCTAGTCGTCGTAGCCAGCCGCTCCTTGCTTGCCCTGCTCGGCTGGTACGTGCCCGCTGGTTCTGGCCTTGCGGCGTCCTTGCCTTGTGCCGTTGGCGCGCCGGGCGCGGCCCAGCCGGGCGGCGACGCCCCAGCTGGGCGACCCGCACAGTGCCTCGAGAATAACCGCCCGGCTCATCTTGCTCGCGCCGCTTGCGCGCGCTCGGTGAACGTGATCGGCACCTCGGCGACCTTGCCGCCGTTGGAAACCGTGCGCAGCGTGAGGTCGATCTGGAAGCAGTACCCCTGCGAGTCCACCTCGTCCAGGCCGATGCCGCGCAGGGTCGGCGCCCGGTATGCGCGGTACCCGCCGGTGGCGTCGTGCACGCCGATGCCGAGCATGATCCTGACGTAGATGTTGGCGCCGCGAGAGAGCACCTCCCTGGACTTCGGCCAGTTCACGACCGTGCCGCCGGGTACGTAACGCGAGCCGATCACCAAGTCGGCCGTCCTCGAGCGCGGTAAGCATCTTGGGCAGGTCCTGCGGGTCGTGCGAGCCGTCCGCGTCCATCTCGACCATGACGTTGTAGCCGTTTTCGAGCGCCCAGCCGAAGCCGGCGATGTAGGCGGTGCCCGAGGCCCGACTTGCCCGGCCGGTGCATGACCTGCACGCGGGTGTCGGACGCGGCGAGCTTGTCGGCGATCTCGCCGGTGCCGTCCGGGCTGTTGTCATCGACGATGAGGAGGTCGGCACTCGGCACGGCCGCCCTGACCCTGGTCACGATCAACTCAAGGTTGTCCCGCTCGTTGTAGGTCGGGATGATGACGGCCACCGGGCCAAGCGGGCGGCTGGCCGCTCCGGTGAAGTCAATCTCTCCTGCCTCGCTACGCTGTGAATTCGCCCCCGACGCCGCGCCAGCAAAAAGGAAGGGGCCAAGACATCCTTCGGACCGCAAGGCGCCCCGCTGGCAGCGGTCTGCCCTTCGTTGTCTACTGGATGTCCTGAGCCCCTTCCAGGTCAAGGCGCCACCACCCGTCTCCGGGCCACCGCCCGCGCAGCCGGGCACCCCGGGTGCGTGACTCGCTAGAAGATACCGTGCCTGCCGGCGATGTCAAAACCTCGGACCGGCTGCCGCGGGCTGCCTCCGCGAGCAGCGAGCAGTGACTAGCGAGTGGCAGCCCTGTCGGGCCTGGTGCCTGGCGATACGATTTAGGCGCAACTCATCCGTGAGGCGAGTACTGCTTGACGAAACGGCGTATGCCGGCGTGCGAATCCGCTCCAGCAGGAGGTCGAGCTATGACAGATAACACCGAGGACGTGAACGCCGAATAGACACCGGGGAAGACGAGGTATCAGAGGCGCACATCGCCGTCCACTGGCGCGAGGAGGAGTACTACCAGCCGCCGGCTGGTCTCGCTGCCCAGGCGAATGCTGGCGAGTCCGGCCATCCTGGAGCGTTTTCGCCGAGGACAAGTTTCCCGACTGCTTTACGGAGTATGCCGACCTGCTGACCTGGGACGAACGGTGGCACACGGCGCTCGATACGTCGACGCCGCCATTTTGGAAGTGGTTCGTCGGAGGCAAACTTAACGCCTCCTACAACTGCGTCGACCGGCATGCGCAGGCAAACCCGGATAAGACGGCGATCGTCTGGGTGCCTGAACTTGAGTCCGATGCTCACGAGCACATCAGCTACGCCGAGCTGCTGCGCCGGGTCAATGAGTTCGCCGCTGTGCTGCGCGACTTCGCCGGGCTCAAGGCGGGCGACCGGGTGACCCTGCACATGCCGATGGTCCCTGACCTGCCGGTGACGATGCTGGCCTGCGCGCGGCTGGGCGTCATCCATTCCCAGGTGTTCGGAGGGTTCTCCGGCAATGCCTGCGGCACGCAGGATCGCCGACTCCGGCAGCCGGGTGCTGATCACCATGCGACGGTTACTACCGATCCGGTGACCTGATCGACCACAAGGTCAAGGCCGACGAGGCGCTCGAAGAGGCGCTGCGGCAGGGCCAGGAAGTCGACAAGGTGCTGTCTGGCGGCGCCACGCCGGCCAGTACGCGTCGGCCACGCCCGATGGCCGCCGGGCCGGGACTTCTTCGTCGACGAGCTGCTCGCCGAGCACCAGGGCGCGACCGTCGAGCCGGTGTCGATGCACGCTGAGGCGCCGCTGTTCCTGATGTACACCAGCGGCACCACCGGCCGCCCGAAGGGCGCCCAGCACTCAACCGGCGGCTACATGGCCTATGTCGCCGGGACGTCCAAGTACTACCAGGACATCCACCCGGACGACATGTACTGGTGCATGGCGGACATCGGCTGGATCACCGGGCATTCCTACATCGTCTACGGCCCGCTGGCGCTCGGCACGACCACCGTCATCTACGAGGGCGTGCCGAACTACCCGGACGCGGGGCGGCCCTGGCGGATCGCCGAGCAGCTGGGCGTGAACATCTTCCACACCTCGCCGACCTCGATCCGGATGCTGCGCAAGGTCGGTCCTGAGGAGCCGAGGAAGTACAACTACCACTTCAAGACCATGACGACGGTCGGCGAGCCGATCGAGCCCGAGGTCTGGCGCTGGTACTACACCGAGGTCGGCAAGGGCGAAGCGGCGATCACCGACACCTGGTGGCAGACCGAGACCGGCGGCTTCCTCGGCAGCACCCTGCCGGGCCTGCAGCCGATGAAGCCGGGCAGCTGCGGACCCGGCGCGCTCGGCATCTAGCCGGCCATCTTCGACGAGGACGGCAACGAGGTGCCCGCCGGCAGCGGCCGGGCGGGCAACATCGCATCAAGAACCCGTGGCCCGGGCATCATGGAGACGATCTGGGGCCAGCCGGAGCGGTTCGTCGACGTGTACTACCGCAAGTACAACAAGAACCCTGACAGCACCGACTGGCGTGACTGGCCGTACTTCGCCGGCGACGGCGCGCTCCAGGCCGCGATGGCTACATCAGGATCCTCGGCCGCGTCGACGACGTCATCAACGTCGCCGGTCACCGGCTCGGCACCAAGGAACTCGAGTCCGCCGCGCTGACCGTCGGCGAGGTCGCCGAGGCGGCGGCCGTTCCCGTGATGGACGACATCAGGGGCCGGATCGTCGAGATGTACATCTCGCTCAAGCCCGGCATCGAGCCCGAAGGCATGGACGCCAAGGTCACCCGGGCGATCGAGGTCGAGATCGGCAAGATCGCCAGGCCGAAGAACGTCTGGATCGTCAGCGACATGCCGAAGACGAGGTCGGGCAAGATCATGCGCCGCGTGATCGCGTCGGTGTCGAACTTCACCGATGTCGGCGACGTCGACCACGCTGGCGAACCCGGAGATCGTCGAGACGATCAGGCGCCAGGTCCAGAGCGCCAAGGTAGCCAAGGGCGAGCAGCCGCGCGAACTGAGCGACGCGGAGAAGGCAGAGATCGCGAAGTACGGCGCGGTCGAGTAGGGCGGTCGCGGCCGGCAATGACCGGAGGCCGTGCCGGCGGCGGATTCGCCGGGCACGGCCTCCGCGTGCGGTCACGCCGCCAGGGCTGCTGGGCCGCGCTGACCGGGGCGGGCCCTGCCGGGCTGCGGGGCGGCGGGCCTGGGGCTGGCCGACGGGCCTGGGCTGGCGTCGGCGCGGAGGCGCTGCCCGCTCCGAAACCGCGTAGGCACGCAACTTCGTGCGCATCATCTCCCGGCCGCGGTGGATCCTGGACATCACGGTGCCCAGGGGCGAGCCCATGATGTCGGCGATCTCGCCGTACTGGTATCCCTGCACGTCGGCCAGGTAGACGGCGACCTTGTAGACCTCGGGGAGATCGCCGAGCGCCCGCATCACGCCGGAGTCGGTCGAGATTGTCCAGGGCCTCGAGCTCGGCCGACCTCGTGTGCCTGCGAAAGCCGGTCGTAGCAGTCCGGGGTCTCCCGCACGTCGGCCTCGACACCTGTCGCGGCTCGCGGTCGCGCTTGCGGCACGCGCTGTAGAAGGTCGTGACCAGGATCTTGTGCAGCCAGGCCTTCAGGTTCGTGCCCTGGCTGAACTGGTGGAACGCGAGGTAGGCCTTAGCGAAGGTCTCCTGGATCAAGTCCTCCGCGTCGCAGTGATTGCGGGTCAGCCGGAAGGCGGCCGGATACAGCTTTCGCATGTACGGGATCGCCTCCTCTTCGAACCTGGCCCGGTTGTCCCGATGCTCTTGCGCATGGGTAGTCATGAGTCCTCCTTGCCGGAGACCCCCGGGCAAGGCGGTAGCCGCCGGTCATGCTCGGCTACCCGATCGCTGCGCCAAACGCGGGGGCGGTGGCGCTGTTCCTGTTCTTCGCACCAATGTTCGCTGGTCGCACGACCTCGCGCATCGGGGCGAACCTGAGCTAACGGCTCGCGAGTGGATCCTGACGTCAAGCCGTTCCGCCGAGCGGCCTGGCGGCGTGCGCGACCAGCTCACGGCGCCCGGCCTTACCCGTTTTGTGACCAGGCTCGCGACGTGAGTCTCGACGGTCTTGGGCGAGATGAAGAGGCGTCCGGCGATGTCGGTATTCGACAGGCCCTGCGCGACCAGCAGGTAGACGTCCATCTCCCGGCTGGTGATGCCGAGCCTGCGCATCTGGGCGGGGACCTGGGCCTCGCCCCGGCCCGACCTCGGCACCCGCTCACCGGCCCGCCGCAGGATGCCGCGGCACGCCGAGGCCAGCCGGGCGTGGCCAGAGGCATCGAACTCGGCTGTCGCCAGCCGCAACCAGGCCGCGGGCTCACCCCAGCCGTCCTCGAAGCGCCGCCGGCGCGATCAGCCGCCTGATCAGGTGGTTCCACCACGGGGCGAAGGGCGCCATCGTGGCCGCGCCTTCTCGTGCCAGTTCGCTGGCGCGGGCCAGGCGGTTCCCTCCCGGCCCTCAAGCACCGCCTCGGCGTAGGCCAGGCAGCCCCTGATTCCACCCGACGCCCGCCCCGGCGTCCCTGGCCTGCTGGAGCGCCGCCCGGCCGCCCTCAGTGCCCCGCTATGGCCTGCAGCAGCGCGTAGTAGCCCCAGGCGCGGCGCGGCGCGGTCAGCGCGGCGTCGCCCGCGTAGGCCCGGCCGAGCGCGCTCTCCTCGATGGCGCGGTCGATGTCGTCGCGAACAGCGACGCGGTCACCCTGGCCTGGCCCCAGGTCGTGAACAAGACTTCTGGATCGCCCGGCAAGATTGCCTCGGCCCGCGCGGCGAGCGCCTCGGCCTGCACCCGGTCGGTCCTGATGCCGCTGATCAGCGCCTGCACGCTCGACCGCCAGCGCCGCGAACCTGTGCGCCTTGATCCGGCTGGCCGACTCCTCGCACTGGCGGGCCGCGGCCAGCAGCCCGGTCCAGATCTGTCCGAGGCTCCAGACGTTCGCCAGCTGCAGATCGGCCAGCGTGGCGGTGGAGATCGCGCCCGCCTCGCTGCGCGAGTTCCCTGGCCTCGGTCAGCCGGCCGTAGTCGCCATCTTCGAGCATGTCGATGGTACCGAGCTCGTGCAGCGCCCTGATCCGCCTGACCGCGAAGCTCCTGGCCGCCCGCGATCTGGTAGGCGCGCTGGAACGCGTCCTGGCCGCCGTCCATGTCCCTGGCCCGCTCCCGCCGCCCGAGCACTTCGAGCGACTCGAACGCGACGTCGGCCGCCCAGTCCGCCATCCCGGCCTGCTCGGCGATCTCCAGTGAACGGCGATGCGCAAGCTCTTCGGCCTGGTCCAGTTCGCTTGCGTCGAGCGCGCACCGGGCAGCGGCCGCGTCGACCCGGCTGGCGAGCGCGGTGTCAGCCAGCTCGTCTGCGATTGTCCTGGCAGCGGACAGCTGCGCCTGCGCCGCCTGCGGGTTGTCCCCGGACTCGGCGCGGGCGGTCCTGATCCTGAGCAGGCCTGCCGCCGGGGATCAGCCCCGGCCGAGTCGAGCGCGCCGATCAGCTGCTCGGCGAGCGGCCCGAGCCGCTCAGGGTCCCCGACCAGCTCGAGTGCCTCAGCAGCGACTCACCGATCGCGATCGCCAGCATCGGCTCGCCGCGGCTTGCTCCGAGCAGCTGCCTGGCGTCCTGCAAGGTCTCGACCGCGCTGCCGAGCGCCCCGCTGGTGCAGCGCCCGGCGGCCCGCTTCGAGCAGCAGGCTAGCCGCCCTGACAGGGTGACCTGCCGCCCTGTGCAACTCGGCGGCCTGCTCGCACCAGACGCCGGGCAGGCCAGGATGGGCATCCTCGATGGCCGCCGCCGCGCTCGCCGACCTGCTGGCCAGGTCAGGAGGCAGCAGGTCGGACACGATCGCGTCCCTGGTCAGGCTGTGCCTGAACCTGAACATCCCGCCCGTCTCCGCCTCAAGGACCGTGGGGCACGGCTGGATCAGCTGCACCGCGTGCGCCTGATCAAGCGCTGCCAGAGCCTGGCGGACTCCGTGACGCCCGCCAGCCTGGGAAGCAGCGTCCAGTCGAACCGCTTGCCGAGCACGGCGGCCGCGACCAGCAGGTTGGTCACCTGCGGGCCAAGCGCGGCGAGCCGGTTGCGCACCGATCCGAGAATCGACGCCGGGACCCCGGTGGAGATCGTGTCATCGACGCGCCATCCGGCCGGCCCGCGCCGAGCTCGCCGGACGAGATAGCCGCCGCCAGGATCTCCTCCACGGCGAACGGCAGCCCGTCACAGTCGGCGAGCAGCCTGCGCACCACGGCCGCGGGCACCTCGTCGATTCCGTGTCCAGGCAGCAGGCGGCGAGGCGGGCAACGTCGTGCCCGGACAGCCTGGGCACCTCGATGACCGGCGCGGCGCGCCTGGCGTGGATAGACCTGACCGTGTCAAGTCCGGCCGACGGCTCGCTGTCGCGCAGCGTTGCGACGCAGAGCACCTGCTTGCCCGCCAGATTGTCGGCGAGGTACTGCACGATGGCGAGCGTCTCCGGGTCGGCCCAGTGGATGTCCTCGAGCACGAGGACCGTGCCAGGCCCGCCGTAGAGCGAGAGCAGCCGGATCAGGGCCTCGCCGAGTATCAGCGGCGAGATCTCCGTCTCGATCGTCCGGCTGCCCCAGGCCGGCACCAGCGCGGCGAGCGCCGGGCGGTAGTCGTCGAGCTCCGGGGACGTGCGGCAGGCCCCTCGATCGCTCGATCTTCATCAGCGCCTCGGTCACCGGCCGGAACGGCAGCGGCGTCGCGGACTCAACCGCCCTGCCCGAGACGACGTGGAATCCCCGCGCGCTCGCCTGCGTGGTGAGTTCCTTCGCTAGCCGCGACTTCCCGACGCCAGGATCCCCGGTGATGAACACGATGCCCCCTGCGATGCTGCTCGGTGTCGTCGAGCGCAGCGACGAGCTGGCGCAGCTCCGCATCCCGGCTGATCAGCACCGGGCACAGCATCGACCTCATCAGACCCGATACTACAAGGAGCGACTCACTAGTAACAATCTGTCACATGTTGTCGCGCGGGATTCGCGGTTGGCTCGCGGCCAGCTCGCGGGTGCGCTTACGGCGACCACGGCTGGGCCGCGCTTGGGCGGTCGCTGCGGCACAGCGAAATGCGGCGGGCTGTCTAGGTCGAGAGCATCGAGCGGATCGATGGCGGCGGCATCCCGGCGGGTCAGGGGCGGCAGCTTCCACTTGCGCTCGATCAGCTTGAGCGCCGACGTGTGGTCGTAGGTCTGTGTTGTGACGAAATCCGGCCTGGCGTACGGCGACACGATCACGGCCGTCACCCGGAAGCCGAGCTGGGTGTAGGTGCGCGGGCCCGCGTCCGCCTCGGCGATCTTCTTGCCGAAGCGAGTGTTCCTGAGCAGCAGCAGCAGCCAGAAACGCTCAAACGAGCCGCGCGCACCTCGTCCGGCGCCTGGCCGTCGGCGACGGCACATGGTCGTAGTAGCCTCCGTGCTCGTCATACAGCCAGATGAGCAGCGTCTTAGGCCAGGCGGGGCCGGTCATCACGGCGTTGATCACTGCCGCCGCGAATCCCTCGCCGCCCGCGAGACCGCGTGGTAGTTCGCCCAGCTGATGCCGTGGGCGGTGAGCAGGTCGAAGATCGTGCCCTTGGCCGGTAGTCGATCATCCCGACGGGGAGATCGTCGATCAGCCCGTTCGCCGTGCCCGCGATCAGGAACCGCCGGTTCGGAAACGTCGGGCCGAGGCACGAGCAGAACTGCGGCGAGGTAGTTCCCAAGCTTGTTGCAAGCAAGGACTGGACAGGGGGAGGCGATCCCGGCGTTCGGATACGGGCCTAGTTTCTCGCCGAGAGAACGTAGCTCTACCGATTGCGTTCTAGAGAACGTAGCTCTAATAGCGTTCTGGAGTTGCACGAGCAACTCGGCTGACTGGCAGTGATGATGATCGATTTCCGCGGGCTCGGAGAATTTCAACTGTACGTCGAGCACGTCCCAGTCCAGCTGGGCTCGCCCAGGCAGCGCACCCTGCTTGCGGTGCTGCTGGCCTCGGCGAACGAGACCCTGACCACGACGACGCTGATCGAGGAGCTCTGGCCCGACGGCTCGCCGCGACATGCGCTGTCCAACCTGAGAACCTACGCCTACCAGCTGCGGCGACGGCTGCCCGCCGAGGTCGGGGCGCGGATCATTACCCGCAACGGGGGCTATCAGCTGCATGTGCGACCCGGCGAGTTCGATTTCTGGCGGCTGCGGCAGCAGTATGCAGCCGCGCGCGGGGTTCTCGACGGGGGCGACCCAGGTGCGGCCGTTACCACGCTTGAGCCGATGCTGGCGACCCTGGCCACCAGCGAGGCATTCGCCGACGTCGCGGCTGGCCCTGTACTGACGGCCGTACGTGCCTGCGTGGATCACGAGTGCCGCATCGCGCATGAGTTGTACTTCGAGGCCTGCATCGTGGCTGGCAGCCAGCTGAACATCATCGGTGCGCTCCGATCGCACGTAAGCCGTCACCCGCTGGCGGAGCACGGCCACGCACTGCTCATGGAGGCGTTGCACCGCGCCGGCGACAACGCGGCAGCCCTTGAGGCCTACCAGCAGGCGCGCCGACTGCTGGTCGCTGAACTCGGCGTCGAGCCTGGCAGCGAGTTACGGCACCTGCAGCAGGCGATCCTGGCCGGCGATGCCGCAGTGCCGTCGGCGCGGCCGCCGGCGCGCGGCGACGGCCTGGCTCCGTTCCTGCCGTTCCAGCTGCCACCGGACCTGCCGGACTTTTCTGGCCAGCGCGAGGCCGTCAAGTATCTGTCCGAAGTGCTTTCCCGCGGCTCGTACACCGCGTGGCCCGCGGTCGCATCGATCACAGGCATGCCGGGGACGGGCAAGAGCGCGCTCGCCGTGCATACCGCCCACCTGCTGCGGGGCGACTTTCCCGACGGCCAGATTTACCTTGACCTGGCCGGCGAAGATCTCGGCACGCTCGAGCCGCACGACGCGCTCGGTCAGGCGCTCGCCGGACTTGGAGTCGTCGCGGCGGCCATGCCTGCCACCTGCGCGGAACGGACGGCCCTTCTGCGATCGCTGTGCGCCGGGCGGCGGCTGCTCCTGGTGCTGGACAACACGCAGACGGCCGACCACGTCCTGCCGCTGTTCCCGGCCAGTTCGAGCTGTGGCGTGCTGGTCACCAGCCGCGCCCGCCTCGCGGGGCTGCAGCCGTGGCCGCACGTTGAGCTGGCGCCGCTCGACCGAGACGATGGCGTGGAGTTGCTCGCCGGCATCGTCGGCCGTGACCGCTCGCAGGCCGAGCCCGAGGCTGCCCGCCGTGTCGTGGACCTGTGCGGCGGGCTGCCATTGGCGATCCGCATCGCCGGCACCAGGCTTGCGTCCCGCAGCTACCAGTCGCTCAGCTGGCTCGCCGCGCGGCTCGAGGATGAGCGGACCCGCCTAGACGAGCTCGCCGTCACCGGCGCCGCCCTCCGGGCCAGCTTCGACCTGGTCTACCGCGATCTGGATTCCAGGCATCAGCGTGCGCTGCAGATCCTCGTGATGCTCGGCCTCCCGGACTTCGGCGTGTGGATCGCGGCCTCGGCACTTGGATGCTCGATCCGCGAGGCCGAGGACTGTCTCGACGGCCTGGTCGATACGCGCCTGATAACCGTGACCGCCGGCCGCGCGCTCGACGTCCCGCGGTTCGGGTTTCACCAGCTCGTCCGGCTGTACCTACGAGATGTCGCGGCATCAGCCGAAACACCGCAAGTCATCAGCGAAGCGGTCGGCCGCGGCTTCGGAGCCTGCCTCGTCGCAGCCGCCCACATGGACCAGCGCCTGCGCAGCTACACCCCGCTCGTCACCAGCGACATGCGTCACGCCCAGGCCGGCCAGTTCATGCCCCAGGCGGACCCGGCCACCTGGTTCGCAACCGAATACGCGGTGCTCGTCGCCGCCGTCCACGGCGCGGCCGCACGCGGCTGGCATGACTTGACCTGGGACCTAGCCCTCACGCTGCAGCGGTTCCTTGAGTCGCACCACCACTTGGCTGACTGGCGATCTGTCGCTACCGCCGGCTTGTGCGCCGCGCGGGCCGGCGGCAACCGAGTCGCCGAGGCGGCGACTCTATGCAGTCTGGGCGAGGCACACGCCGTGCAGGACGACCACGCCGCCGCCGCCGAGGCATTCGGCGCCGCGCTTGCCCTGGCGACCGGCACCGGCGAGCAACGCGTCCGCGCCTGCGCCTTACTCGGCCTGAGCCGGGTGCACGCGGTAGGCGGCCTGCTTGACCAGGCTGCTGATGCCGCACGAACGACGATCGAGATCGTCGATGACCAGGTCGACCCCGGCGTCGCAGCCGAGGCCTGGATGACGCTCGGGTCGACCCAGCACAAGCAAGGCGAGCTCGCGGCCGCTCAGGCCAGCTTCCAGCGAGCGCTCGATGGCTTCCTGACCACGGGTGACCGCATGAACCAGGCGATCCTCCTGGTCAACATGGGCAGTACAAGCCTCGACGCCGGCCGCACCGAGCAGGCAAGGCGCTATTTGGAACAATCGGCACTGATCTGCCAGCAGATCGGCTTCCGCAACGGCGAGGGCTTTGCATACGCCGCGCTCGGCCGCATGATGCGCCACTGCGGCGACCACGCCCGCGCCGAACGGTGGCTCACGGCCGCACTCGACATCGTGCGCGACTATCCCGACATTTTCACAGAAAGCTTCGTCATAACCCAGCTCGGCGAGCTCTACCGGGATAACGACGTCGACAGGTCCCGTGAATACTTCACTCGCGCCGTCGGCCTGCTGTCCGGCGAGCAGCTGCCGAGGAGCCTCGCCGACGCGCTCGTCGGGCTCGGCGAAACCGAATTGGCCGACGGAGATGCCGCCGCCGCACGCAAAGCCCTGACGCGTGCCGCAAATATCCTCGCACCGATTGACGTCCGGCGCTCCTACGCCCTGCGCCGGCGGCTCGCGATGCTCGAGAACCGATAGCCTGCACCGTGCCAGATCCGTTGCGCCTTCTCTGACCTGGTCTTCTGCGATCCGCACCCGTGCCACCCTTGGCCGTCAGCGCGGCCGGCCACTGTCATGTCGTGGCCGGCCGCGCTGAGACGTAACTGCCTAGACCCCACCGTCGAAGATGCATGGTGTCCCGGTGTCATCGTTTTCCCAGCGCATCACATGGCGGGTATTCTCGCCATAGATCCCGTCTGCAGTCGTGCCGATATCGGCCTGAACCTTCTTGAGTGCGGCTTTCGTCAGGCTACCGAAACTGCCATCAACTTTCAGCAGAGTGCCGATGACCTTCGTGCCGAAGCATTCGTTCATGGCACCCTGGAGTGTCGCCACTGCCGAGTTGCTGTTTCCCTGTTCCAACATGCAGTTGAGGCTTTTGCCGCTAGTCGACGGAATGCGCATGTTATCTACGACGGTAGACGTAGTGCATGTCGGCAAGGCAGCCGACGCCGCCGTTGACGGGAGCAGGGTGAACGCGCCTGCCGTGGCCGCGAGGGTAGCACCCGCCGCCAGGATCGCCTTAATTCTTCTCATCGCTGAAACCTTTCTTCTGTCCGCTGAACATCTTGCGGGTGAAGATAGGTGCAGCTGATACACCTTTAATGCGGCCCAGATATATGAGCCATGTATGGTGATTGGCCCGGCCTGTGCCTCGCCCCGGCGCGCAGCGGATTTTCCTGATCACTCGCGCCCGGGCGCCGGATTCCGTAGTAATAGGGCGTGGCCCGGGAGGCGGGTGTTTCTGGCGGGTTGGCTGCGATAGAAACCTCCTCCTGTGCAGGTGATCATGGAAAGCCCGCTCACTCCAAAAACATCCAAGCAGCCACGCCCCGGGCACATAGCACTGAGGTGATCTCAGAGAGTTCGGTCGCACGGCTGAAGAACGTCCGCCGGATCCACAGAAACGACCAATCGAGTCGCTTGGTTGTCTTGTGCTGGGTGCGGGATTCCGGTCGTCATGCGGGCCTTGGCGGGAGGCAGGCGGCTTCGTGGTGCCGGCAGCTTTCCGCGATCACGGGGGCGCGGGGGCACGAGCCACTCAGGCGCGGCGGCGCCTGGCCGTCATACCCGATTTAGCGCAAATGCCCGGCGTCAGCGCGGACCAGGCTCGCGTTCACGGGGCCATTGCGGGCGCGATGCGATCGCGGGAGCCAGGCCGCGCGAACTAACCTGGCGGAGCGACAACGGTGCCTGTCGCGGTGACGACGACGATCGGGTCGTCGAGTACGCGCGCGGCTGACGGGCCCCGGTCGAGGTTGGCCCGGCACAGGACCCTGGCCTCGAAGGCCAGTTCCCGGCTGCGCCTGCCCACCCTGGTGATCGTCGCGACGACCTCGAGCACGTCGCCTGCCAGCACCGGGGCCTTGAACTGGATGTCTGAGTACGAGGCGAACAGGCCCTCATCTGCGTCTGCTCGGATCGATACTTCAGTCGCCACGTCACCAAAGAGCCCGAGCACGTACGCCCCGTCGACGAGGCTGCCGCCGTAGTGCGCGTGGCTATAGGGCACGTAGCGCTGGTGCCGGACGGTCAGGCCGAGCCTCGGATCGGCGTCCATCAGGCGCCAGCCGGCGCGAGCGAGACCGGGGCGAGCGCGTGCACCAGGTAGCTGGCCACGTCACGGGGCGTGGTGCCCCGGCCGAAGATCTTGTCGACGCCGAGCTGACCCGCCATCGCCGGATCGAACCTCGGCCCGCCGATCACGAGCAGCGGACGCGGAGGCCCGGCGGCGCTGAACGCCGCGGCCAGCTCGGAGGTGTTCTTGATATGCGCGTCCTTCTGCGTCACGACCTGGCTGACCAGCACGGCGTCGGCGTGCTCGGCATGGGCGAGCGAGACCAGGCGCGGGATCTCGACCTGGGAGCCGAGGTTCACGACCTTGATCTCGCGGTAATACTCCAGGCCCTTCTCCCCCGCGTGGCCCTTGACGTTCAGGATCGCGTCGATGCCCACGGTGTGCGCGTCGGTGCCGATCGTGGCGCCGACCACGACGAGCTTGCGGCCAAGGGCAGACCTGATCCGCAGGTTGATCTCGGCCGGCGACAAGGTCTCGAACTCCCGCTCCGCCACCTTGACCTCGGACAGGTCGACCAGGTGGCTTGCCCGGCCGTACACGATGAAGAACGTGAAGTTCGGCCCCATGCCCTTGGCGTGCACGACCATCGCCGGGTGCAGGCCCATCTTGGCGGCGAGCTGCAGCGCGGCGCCCTCGGCGATGGCCTGCTCATCCTGAGTGCCAGACGGCACCGGCAGCGTGAACGATACCTGCACCCGGCCGTCGCCCGTCGTGTCGCCGTACGGGCGGACGATCTGCGCGGTCATCGCGCTGCTCCGTTCTGGCTGGCCGCGACCGCCCAGGCGGGCTCGCCAGGCCGCTCGAGGAACTCAGCTGCCGGGTTGAAGTAGCCATCGGCCTTCACCACCACGCCATCGAGACCGCGGCCACCGTCGGCCGGCCGCTTGGTGATGCCGAACGTGCCGTCGGCGATGGCGTTGAGCAGGCCATCGTCGCGGATCCGGCGCAGCAGGTCCACCGACTCCGAGAGCACCTGGTGCGCCCGCTTGTCGATGAAGCCGCCCGGCTCCGGCCTGAAGTTCTCGCCCAGCCGGCCGGCGGCCCGCCTGACGTAATGCGCGTTCTCCAGGGCCAGATCACGATCGGAGAGGAAAGGTGTGTGGATGCCTTCGGTCATCATTCCGATGAGGAGAATCTCCTGCTCGGTCATCATGGCGACCAGGTTGAAGAACGCGTCGAGCAGATACGCCGGCGAAGATGTTGCCGGTCATGTGCTTGGTGGGCGGCATGTACTTCAGCGGCGCGTTCGGGAACAACTCGCGGACAAGCTGCGCATGGGCGAGTTCGAGCAGGAACGAGTCGGGCACGTCCGGGCCGATCTCGAACGCGTGGCCGAGGCCAAGCTGCCGGTCGGCGAGGCCGGCCTCCTTGCCGAAGAACTCGTTGAGCAGCTGCGACACGATCACCGTGTGCGCGCTGTCGACCGGGTCGGCGGTGGTGAGGTAGTTGTCTTCGCCGGTGTTGATGATGATCCCTGCCTTGGCGTGGATCTGCCGCGAGAAACGCTGGTCGATCAGCGTGCGCCTCGGATTAATGTCACGGAAGATGATTCCGTACATCGAATCATTCAGCATCATGTCCAGTCGTTCGAGCCCGGCGAGCGAGGCTATCTCGGGCATGCACAGCCCGGAGGCGTAGTTCGTGAGCCTGACGTAGCGCCCGAGCTCGACCGACACCTCGTCGAGGGCGGCGCGCATGAGCCTGAAGTTCTCCTGGGTGGCGTAGGTGCCGGCGAAGCCTTCCCTGGTCGCGCCCTCCGGCACGTAGTCCAGCAGCGACTGGCCGGTCGACCGGATCACGGCGACTACGTCGGCGCCCTCCCTGGCCGCCGCCTGGGCCTGCGGGATGTCCTCGTAGATGTCGCCGGTGGCGACGATCAGGTACATCCACGGCTTGCCGGGCTCCGAGGTCCGCTCGATCATCGCGTCCCTGGCGGCGCGGTTGGCGGCGATCCGCGCGAAGCCGCCGCCCACCGACTGGCTGGCCGCGGCCCGGGCGGCATCGGCCGCCTCGCCCGCCGGCAGCCGGTAGGAGACCGTCCCGGCGGCGGTGGCTTCGGCCAGTGCCGCGAGGTCGGGGTACCCGCCGGTGAGCAGGGCATCCCAGGCGGGCAGCGCCACGCCGTGCTCGAGGCCGGTCTGCGCGCGAACCGCGTCGACGACCCGGTTCACCAGCGGCATGCCGTCGGCGTCAGCGCCCGCCACGCCAGCGAGCCGGAGCACGGCACGCTCGACTGAGACCGTGGTGTGGGTGCGCGCCATCTCGACGATCGGCTGGCCGGCCTGGCTGGCCAGCTGCCGCGCCTCGGCGACGACCTGCGGGTCGATGGTGAGTTTCGGTGTCCTTGCCTGCATCGTTACTCTCCCCGCGTCCTAGCGTCGAAGATCTGGCGTACGCCAGGCTCCGACCTGATGAGGTCGATGGCCAGGTCGGCATGACCGGCCGAATAGCCGTTGCCGACCAGCATGGTGATGTCCGCCGCGACGCCCTCGGCGCCAAGTGCGGCCGCGGTGAAGGAGGTTGCCATCGAGAAGAAGATCACGGTACCGCGCTGCGCGGTGGCGAGGATGGCGCCGCCCTCGCAGCCCGGGACATCGACGCAGACCACGGTGACCTCGGCGGGCCCGCCGGCGCCCTCGATGGCTGCGCACAGCGCGAGCGGATCGGTCGCGTCCGCGATGACCACCTGGTCGGCCAGGCCGGCCGCCCGCAGCATCGCCGCTTCGCGCTCGTGCGGCACGACTCCGATGACGCGGCCGGCCCCGGCTCGCCTGGCGGCCGCCGCCGACAGCGAGCCGCTCTTGCCGGCCGCGCCGAGCATCGCGACCACGGGGGCTGATGCCGGCGGCTACCGACCCGGTGGGTCAGCGCGGGGCGCCGCAGACGTCCATGACCGCGAGCGAGAGCGGCACGGGCAGGTCATCGGGCAGCACGGCCGCGATCGAGCGGCCGAACAAGATCGCCTTGCCCTGGCACGGCACCTGCTCGGACGCGCCGTCCCAGGCAGCCAGGCCGTCGGTGATCCGCAGGGGGTCAGGCTCAGCGAGACCAGGGTGGCGATCCTGTCCCCCGGCTTGAGCCCGAGCGGCGACTCTGCGCCGGCCTCGCGCACAACGCCGGTCAGCATGCCGCCTGAGCCGGTCACCGGGTTCTGCATCTTGCCGCGGTCGGCGACGATGCCGAGCACGGTCGTTTCGGATCGCGCGCCGGGTCGCCGCGCTGGCCTCGCGCAGCTGCCGGAACGACGCGGCGTCGAGATTGAGCCGCTCAACGTCGATCAGTACCTCATCGGGCCAGATGCTCCGGGCTCGGGGTCCAGCCGCCAGGCCGCCTGCGGCAGCACCCCTGCCGGTTCGATCACCCGGTGCAACCCGAGCGGAGAGGCCGGAACCTGCGGTCCGATGTCCGCACCGCGATGAACCCCTTCCACGCGCATGGCATCCGGCCTGCTGGCGCAAGGCCGGACCGCTAGACGAAGATGTAGAATTTCTTGGAACGCACTATACCGACAGTAGCTTCTATCGTAACTAGCTCGTCTGACAGGCTATCGTTCGGTTTTGCGGGTGATTTCGGTGAGCAGGGGCGGTGACGCCATGATCGATCAGCCGTATGTTTACAGGCGCAGTGAGCTAGTCGAACCTGACTGGCGCAGGCTGCCAGGCTGGGCCGGAGTCAGCGTCAGTGACTGGGAGTCGGCGCAGTGGCAGCGCGCGCACTGCGTGAAGAACATCCGACAGCTGCGCGCGGTACTCGGCGACGGGGTCGACGAGCGCGTTCTACGCCGATCTCGAGCGCGATCAGGCCGAGCGGGCAACCATGTCGATGCTCATCCCGCCCCAGATGGTGAACACGATGGTGCCCTCGCTTGCGCCGAGCCAGGCGGGGTTCACCGCGGCCCTGTACGCGGACCCGGTGCGCCGGTACATGATCCCGGTCTTCAGCGACCGGCGCACCGACTGGCCGTCGCACCCGCTACTCATCCCGGGACTCGCTGCACGAGGCCGAGATGTGGGTGGTGGAAGGCCTGACCCACCGCTACCCCACCAAAGTGCTCGCCGAGGTGCTGCCCACCTGCCCCCAGTACTGCGGGCACTGCACCCGGATGGACCTGGTCGGCAACCCGACGCCCGTGGTCGACAAGCTCAAGTTCGGCATGCAGCGCGACGACCGGCTCGGCGCGATGCTCGACTACCTGCGGCGCACTCCCGGGGTCAGGGACGTCGTGGTCTCCGGCGGCGACGTGGCCAACCTCCCGTGGACACGGCTGGAGGCGTTCGTCGCCGCCCTGCTGGAGATCGACTCGATCCGCGACATCAGGCTGGCCACCAAGGCGCTGATGGGGCTGCCGCAGTACTGGCTGACCGACGAGGTGCGGGCCGGCATGGAGCGGCTCGCGGCCACCGCGCTGCGGCGCGACGTCTCGATCGCGATCCACACCCATGTGAACGCGGCGCAGTCGGTCACCCCGCTGGTCGCGAAGGCGGCCAAGGCGATGCTGGCGACCGGCATCAGGGACGTGCGCAACCAGGGCGTGCTGATGCGCGGCGTCAACAGCACCGCCGAGGCGCTGCTCGACCTGTGCTTCGCGCTGCTCGATGACGCGAAGATCATGCCGTACTACTTCTACATGTGCGACATGATCCCGAACGCCGAGCACTGGCGGCTCAGCCTCGGCGAGGCGAAGCAGCTCCAGCACAAGATCATGGGCTACCTGCCCGGCTTCGCCACCCCGCGGATGCTCTGCGACGTCCCGTACGTCGGCAAGCGCTGGGTCCACCAGGCGGCGCGGTACGACACCGAGCGCGGCATCTCGTACTGGACGAAGAACTACCGGACCGCCGTCGACGCCGGCGATGAGCTGGCCCTGGACCGCGAGTTCGAGTACTACGACCCGATCTACGTGCTCCCCGAGGCCGGCCAGAACTGGTGGCGCGATCGTTCGGCAGCCGAACTTGCAGCCGCCGATCTCGTCGCCGCCCAGACGACCGGTCCCCTGGCGACAGGTCCCCTGCCTGTCGGCGCCAGCAGCTAAAGGCACCCAGAGAAGTCCCGGCCTGCGCCGACTGCCCGTATTATCACATTTAGTCGGCGGGGGCGGGCCGGGCCGCCAACATGGGTGCGCGAATCGACACCGGGACGGGACACCGTCGGGACACGGTCGAAGAGCCAGCCTTAGCTGGCCAGCCGCTCCAAAGCCTCATCGCCGCGCCGCAACTGGTCGTCTCTGGCACGGTCCTCAGCGCGCTTGTCATTGTCGCGCTTGATCGCGGCCAGGCGTTCGGCGTCAGGCGTTGATGACTTCTCTGATGCTGATGGAAATAAGCTGGATCTTACGCCGACCCTGCCGGGTCGATCATGAGAGGGTGGGCCATGCGATCACGAGCGACTCGACTCGGGCCATTAACCGCCGTGTCGGTTGCGCTGGCATTCACTTTGGGCGGGTGCGGCAGCAGTACCAGCCCGGCTACCGACGGCCCGCTGAGTAGCGGTAACGGCATTCATGATCCAATCCCACGGGGTTCAGTCTGCGCACCCGGTGGCCATCCGTGGGCATTTGCCATGCAGCAATTCACCAACTATGGCCACACCACCGTAGTGCTGGACCGCGTTGTGCTGCTGAATCCGCACAACGAGTACCTGGTCGGCTCCTATGCGATGCCCGGAGACAGAATTATTGGAACGATATTCTGGCCACCCCACAATCCTGACCTGCCGCCGATGTGGAAGGACCGGCAGGCCGTGCACGGTTTCCGGCTAGCACCAGGCAAATCCTTCAACATGGTGCTTGGCGTCGCAGCGACTACGCCGGCCCGCGCAGTCTCGCAGGGAATGCTAGTCTATTATCACGACCCTTCGGGCAGTTTCGTAGCTAAGAACTACTGGGCTAATATCATTGCAGCCGCATCGAGAAAACTTGGATGTCGCTAGTTAATTCCCGTGACACCTGTGGCGAAGCGCACCGCCTGATCATTTACTCTGTCCTTGGGAACGAGATGAACAGACGGTGGCCACTTTGCATGTCAAGGCACCCCGATGGAGTTACGCCTTAGTACCTCGCATGACAAGTTGCGCAGCATGGTCAGGGATATGATTTGTGCCGCAAAGCCATCCTGAATGGCCGTAAGAGAACATCATCTCGGCGTTGACATCATAGCCGGTTTGCGCGGTGCTGCTGAAGTTAGTCTTCAGATTCACTCCCTTGATATCGTCAGATGCGCCTAGCTCGAACCCGCCCGACCATTCGACAGCCTTCTGCGTAAAGGTGTGGGCCGTGATCCCCTTCGATTCCTCTCCGCAGAATTTCCCTGGCGTCTTTGGAGAATGCTCCGGATGAACCATGGTTCCTACTGGACCGAACCAGCCTGTGTCCTTGGCCATCCAAATGCACTTATAGACTTCGTCCGTATTCCCTGCAGCGTCCTTGTGAGTCTTGGGGCACTTGCCGTGCTGTTTTTGGCGCGGAATGGGAGGCGAATTAGCAGCAAATAACACTCAGCCCGGTACTGCCCGACACTGAATTTTGTGCGGAACCATGTGTTATTAGACTCCTTCGGGTATCCAATGCCTTTCGTGGTGGTCACCACGCTGGAGCCACTAGTGTTGTAACCAGCACTTACGCCGTACGCTGATATTCCCATTCCCAGCGTCGTGGTCTCGCCTGTTGTCATAGTCCGGTTGTAAGAAAACGTCACTTTGTCACCCGCTGTTTTCTTTCCCCGAACAATGTAACCTTGGCCGATCACGGCCCAGGCCGCCGGTAGTTCGCGCTGGAGCGTGAAACCATTGTTGATCAGCGGAGTACCGTTTACGGGGCCGCCGCACGCCGGTTTCTTACCGGCGCCGAGGTTGACGGTCACAGGCGCTGATGGATGAGCGGGCAGCGAAGCCGTCTGATACGCGAAGAACCAGAAACCTCCGGCGACGCTGGAGATTTCCAGGTTGGCGTAGCCGGACTCCACTGCCTCTGTCTTCAGCTTGGTGGTCGGCACCATCAGCATGTACTTGCCGGTCCTGTTCGTGGTAGCAGTAGCGAGCAATGTAGTCGGCACCGTCTGGCCGGGCTTCATGGCTTTGAGCACCGCGTCGGGCGGCCAGGCGTACAGATCGACCGTCTGGTTGCCCATCGCCGCTCCGGTAGCGCCAGTGACAGTTCCGCCTGCGACCGCTGTCATACCTGACGGCGCGGTGGCGGGATTGCCGCTGGCTCCCGCCTGAGCTGGGCCGCCAGTCAGTGCTGCGGCTAACAGCACCCCGGATGTCAGGACCGCCAGACTGCGCGCACGAGCTAAAAACATGAACAACCTCCTTGTTTCCGTGGCAATGACAGACTACTTGGGGGCAACGAGGCATCATTGGCAAGCTTCACAAGGCCATCTGGCACATCGCCAACGACCTGCGCGGCAGCATCGACGGCTGGGACTTCAAGTCCTATGTGCTCGGGATGCTCGTCTACCGGTTCATCTCCGAAAGACCCTCTCCAGGATTTTCACCAACATCAAGGCGTCCGTGATCGGCGCCGATTCAGAGGACGACTTCCGAGGCATGTTTCGAGGACCTCGACGTCAACAGCCCCAGGCTAGCCATCCTTGGTCGCTAGCTTCTGGACGTTTGTGTCAAGTTTTTAGCAGCCTCGGCGGGCCTGGCAGGGTGGATGTGGTGGTCGAAGGTGCGGAGCGCGGTCCGGAGTTCGGCGGGGGCCTGGGGCTGGTCGGCGGCGAGGAGTGGCCGTAGGGGGCGGTTGTGGAACTTGGTGTAGAAGATGATGACGCGGGGTGCCGTCGGGGTGAGGACGTAACGTAGCGCGGAGGCGGAACACTCGCCCGTTACCCGGCTCCACGAAGACGTCGATACGGCTCATCCCGGCATTATGAACCCCTCATAAAGCCCAGCGCCCGCCATGATGCGGTCAATTCGCGCTGCGCCCACCCAACTCCCTCGCACCGCTGTGCCGTTGGTGCTGCTCGAACGGCACCGCTGGCACAGCGGTGCGAGGGCCGTCGGCCAAGCGCGCCGAATTGTCGGAACGGCTCGCTACAGTCGCGTCGCGAGTACAGCATTCCCCGGGCAAAGGAGGGCCGACTAATGGCGACTGCGGCACGTGACCGGCTGGCCAGGGAGTTGCGCGGCGACGCCAAGTCCACGTTCAGCGCCGAGCTGATGGCGCCGAAGGACGGCCTGAGCCTGGAAGTCGAGGGCTTCGGACGGGTCAGCCTGCCGGTGACGCCCGCGAAGGCCCGCAAGCTCATCACACTCGGCGAGCCGGCCAGGTTCGGGCGCGGTGAGGAGACGCTGACCGACCCGGACGTCCGCGACACCTGGGAGATCCCGACTGCCCTGGTCCAGGCGAAATGGGACGACGCCGCGCTCGCGGACATCCTCGGGACGGTCAAGGAAGAGCTTGGCTTCCCCAACGCTGCCAGGCTGTCCGCCGAGCTGCACTCCCTGCTGGTCTATGAGCCTGACCAGTTCTTCCTCCCCCATCAGGACTCGGAGAAATCCGACGATATGGTCGGGACCCTGGTCGTGACGTTGCCATCGGTGTACGCGGGCGGCGAGCTAGTGGTGTGGCACAACGAGGAACGCAGGACCCACCTGGGCTCCAGGACGGCCCTGTCGCTCGCCGCCTTCTATGCCGACTGCCGGCACGAGGTCCTCAAGGTTGAGTCTGGCTACCGGATCACGCTCACCTACAACCTGCTGTTGCGCGGCGACACCAGCCGCCCGGCGGGCGACGAGGGTACGGTGGCTGAGCTAGCGAGCCTGCTGCGCGAGCACTTCAGCACGCCGGCGCCGCGCTACTACGGCCTCAAGGCGACTGACCCGCCGCGCCGTCTTGCCTATCTCCTGGACCATGAGTACACCGAGCGCGCGCTGAAATGGTCTCGGCTGAAGGGCGACGACGCCAGCCGGGTACCCCTGCTGCGTAGCGCCGCGGACCTGGCGGGCTGCGAGGCTATCCTCGCGCTCGCCAACATTCAGGAGACCCATGGCGCCTACCCAGCCGATGGGGGAAGCGGATACCGGCAGGAGGGCTGGTATGGCGACTACGACGAGGACGATGACGTCCTCGTCGGAGCACGTGACGGCGAGGGCGAGTACGTGGTTCAGGAGCTGATCAACTCTGTGGTCTGGCTGACGCACTGGACCGGGCCGGAGGGCGCCGAGCTAGAGGAGACCTCACTGTACCTGGGTCAGGCGGAAGCCTGCGCGTCCACTCCCTCTGGCGACCTCCAGCCAGATTCCCAGAAGTACGAGGGCTATATGGGGAACTGGGGGAACACGCTGGACCGGTGGTACCACCGCGCGGCAATCGTCCTGTGGCCCCTGGAACTGGCCTTCGCGAACCGCGCCGAGACCTCGCCAGCCTGGGCGCTCGACGAGCTTGGCGCGATGGCATCATCGGGAGACCTGACCGGCGCTCGCGCCAGGGCAGCGACGCTCGCGCCGTTCTGGGACGGCGTGCTCCTTGCGCGGAGAGAAAAGAGCGACGCCTCCGGGCTGTTCGGCAAGGCGCTGCGGGCAGCGGATGCCGTCGCTGATGCCGCGCTCTCGGCGATGCTGCTGCGCCCGTTCGGGGTCGCAGACCTCACTGGCAAGCAAGTGAAATCACTCGCGAAGGTCGCCGAGGCCTACGGGCAGCAGTGGACGGCGCGACTGTTGCGGATCTGGTTCGAAGGCAATCAGCACGCATGGGGAGGTGCCGCTTGGCGGGACGTGCCTCAATGGGCGGCGGACCGGCTGCCCGGCCTGTGCGAGCGGCTGGGGACTTCGGGAGGCGCCGGCAGAGACACCGCGCAGCGGCTGCTTGACCTGGCGTGGGAGCGGATCAGCAAGGACATCCGGTCAGCGGTCGCGTCGTCATCCCCAAGCTACCGTGACAGCCTGCTCAGTGGCCTTCGCCGGCCGCTCGCAGGGGTGCTGACGGCAGCCGCCGCGATCGGGGCGGTCAGCACGCGGGATACGGTTACCGGACATGTCCTGCAGCACGGTGACTCCGTGACGGTACTAGAGCTGTCCGCGCTCCGGGCCGCCGCAGCGACGTCCGGCAACGACATGCACGGTGACGTCGGCCTGGACGTCCTGGCCAGCGACTGCGCTCAGCGACTCCGCGCCAGGATCGCTCGCCCGAAACGCGAAGCCGGCGACTGGTCGGTCGAACTGCCCGCCGGCGGACACGAATGCGACCTGTGCGACACGCTCGGCAAGTTCCTGGCAGGCGGGAGCCAGCGCACCCTCGAATGGCCACTCGCCCAGGACGGCAGGCAGCACGTCCACTCCCGGATCGACGGCGCCGAGTTGCCCATCACTCACGTGACCAGGCGGCAGGGACGCCCTTACACGCTCGTCCTGCACAAGACCGATGCGCTCTTCACCTGCGAGCAGCAGGCGCGGGCCAGCGACGAGAAAGAGCTGGCATGGCTCATGAGCCGATCTGCTCGCGGCGTACCTCATAGAGCATGACCGCCGCGGCGACGGCGAGGTTGAGTGACTCGGCGGTGCCCGTCATCGGAATCCGGATCCGCTTGTCGCTGCGCGACAGGAGTTGCTCAGGGAGTCCCTCACCCTCGCTGCCCAGCAGCACCGCGAGCGGCGGCGGGTACCTGGTACCCCAGTGGTCGCTGTCCGCGCGGCCTGAAGTGGCGACCACCTCGACGCGGTTGGCCCTGGCCCAGCCGAAGAAGTCGCCGGCGTCCGGGACGTGCGCGACGTCCACCGCGAAGAGCGAGCCCATGCTTGCCTTGACGGAGGTCGGCGCGAAGGGATCGGTGGTGTCGCCGATCAGGATGACTCCGGCGCCGCCGACGGCGTCCACGGTGCGGATGATCGTGCCGAGATTGCCGGGATTGCCGATCTCGTTCAGCGCGACGAAAACAGAGCCGGGCCGCACAGTCAGTTCGGCGAGGGAATGCGCCCCTGCGCGAACGATCGCCGCGAGCCCTGGCGGCCCCTCCCGATCGGACAGGCGCAGGAACAGTTGCGGGTGCATCCGCGCGACGCGTATCCCCTGGGCTTCCTGCTCGGCGATCATCTGGATGGCAGGCGAGCTTCCCAGCAGCTCAGGTGCCACGATGAGCGTCTCGATCTGCCAGCCGGCCTCAACTGCCCGCCAGACCGGCTGAATGCCCTCGACGACAAAGGCACCCTCCCGCCGCCGGTGCTTGCGCTCGGCGAGCAGCCTCATCCGCTTCACCAGCGGATTGGCCGCGCTGCTTATTGTCTCGCTCATCCCATCCCAGATCGCCGGCGGCACGTTCCGGCACCGAGGCCAGCTAGCTGATCATTATCCGCACGGTACCCGCCCGGGCACGAGCCGCCACCGCGCCGCCGGCTATGCTCAGGCATCCCCGATGGGTGTGACTCTTTTGGGGTGAGGCTGTTCCCGCAGGAGGGTTTTCGGGTTCCTGTAGGAAGGTTTCCGCATCTAGGAGAGTTGACCGGACTATACGACGACAACCCTCCTTCATGCGACAACGCTCCTTCAGGAACCCGGAAACCCTCCACCGCAAGGACGAGAACCCTCCCGGGCACGACAACCCTCCTCCCGGGAGACGAAAACCCTCCTGGACGCAGCAGCACCCAGCTGGCTCACCCCAAAAAGAGCCGCACCCATCCCCGATCCGCGTTGAGGCGAGCATGGAGACGATGGAACTCCGCCAGATCGGAGCCCAGCATCCGAAGATCCGCCAGGTGACCTCGATCCAGAAGAACACCTCGCCGAATCCGCGCAAATTGTTCATCGCCGAAGGGCTCTGGGCGCACAACCTCCTGCTGAAAAATGACATCGCCATCGACACTTTCTTCTGGTGCCCCGAGGCGGCGTACGGGGATGAGGCGCGAACCCGCGCTGACCAGCTAGCGCAGCGATCTCACTCCGCGTACCAGATCTCGGAACGCACGCTGGCGCGGATCTCGGAGCGCGACAAGCCGGACGGGCTACTTTCGCTGGCCTGCCTTCCGCAGTGGACACCCGAGCAGGTGACGCTGAGCGCCTCCGCGCTGGTGATGGTGGCTGATGGCATGGAGATCCCCGGCAACCTCGGCACACTGATCCGCACCGCGGATGCCTGCCGGGTCGACTGCCTGATCCTGACGAACCGCCGCACCAGGCTCACCCATCCGAAGCTGTTCCGGGCAAGCCAGGGCATGGTGCTGACAACCCCGGTCATCGAGTTCGAGCAGCCAGAGGATGCCGTCGCCTGGCTGCGGGCCAATGACTTCGAGGTTTTCCTCGCCGATACGGACGATGCGAAGAACTACCGCACGTTCCGTTACAGCGCCCGGCGCACCGCGTTCGTACTCGGCGCGGAGCGCTACGGCATCCCGAAAGCGCTGTATCAGCCTGACTTCAGGCGGGTGTTCGTCCCGATGCTGGGCTCGGCGGACTCGCTCAACGTCTCCGTATCCGCCGCAGTGCTCCTATACGAGGCCCGTGCGCAGAAGGACGGCTGGTAGGTCAGCCCGTCGTCGAGGCGGCCCGCCTGAGCAGGTCAGCCCGGCTCTTGTCGAGCGCGGCCGGCAGCTTGCTCGCATCGCGGCCGCCCGCCACCGCGACATCGCGCTGCTTGCCGTAGCCGCCGCCGATCGCCGCCGCGATCGGCGCGAGGAGCTCGGCGGCGCTCAGCCCGGAATCCTGGGCGACGGCGACGGAAACAACCGGGCGGCCCTTGGCGTTCAGGGCACCGAGAATCGCCGCGTCCAGCTTGCCTCGGTTGCGCACGTTCACCGCCAGCCGCCTGAGGTCATCCGCCTCGGCGTGGTCGACCATCGCGACAACGACGGAGTCGCTGGCTTCCGCGGTGAGGTCGCGAATCGTGGCCGCGTCGATCCGGTCAAGCAAGGCCCGGTTCTCGGCCTGCACGGACTTCAGCTCGGCCAGCCTCTTGCGCACCCCGGTCACGACCTGGCCGGAAGGCACGCCGGCTTCCGCCGCGACCTCATCGAGCGACTGCTCGGCGCGCCGCAGCAGGCTGAGCGTTCCCAGGCCGGTCACCGCCTCGATCCGCCGCAGATTCGACCCGATCGAACTCTCCGACACCACCTTGAGCAGCCCGATCTGGCCGAGAGCCGACACGTGCGTTCCGCCGCACAGCTCAAGTGAATTCCTGCCCGCCTCGAGGACGCGAACGCGCTCGCCGTACTTGTCCCCGAAGAATGCGATGGCGCCCTTCGCCAGGGCTTCCTCTTGCGAGGTCTCGTAGTGCGTGACCCGCTCGTTCGCGAGGATCTCGTTGTTGACCAGCATCTCGACCCGCTCGGCCTGCTGCGCGGTCAGCGGCTCGAAGTGGCTGTAATCGAACCGCAGCCGGTCTGGGGCGACCAGGGATCCCTGCTGCTTCACATGCGGGCCGAGCACCTCACGCAGAGCCCAGTGCAGCAGGTGCGTCCCGGTGTGATTACGCCGGATCGCCTCTCGCCGGCTGGCGTCGATGGTAGCGGTCACCTTGTCCCCCGCGACCAGCCCGGCGCCCCGCCCGGACGTGCTCACCCTGTGCAGGTGCAGTCCGGGAACAGCGTGAATGGTGTCGGTGACCTCGAAACGCGCGCCATCGCCGTCTCTGACCAGCATCCCGGTGTCGCCTACCTGGCCGCCTTGCTCCGCATAGAACGGCGTCTGGTCAAGGAAGACTTCATCGCCGGCCTCTCCCTGGATCGCCGCCAGCACGGTGGCTACCGCCGAGTACTGGTCGCGGCCGGTAAACACCGTGGGGCCATGCTGTTGCAGCAGGCCCTGGTACGTCGACTGGCGGTCATCGATCCCGGTGCGCCGGCGGGCGGCCCGGCTGCGAGTGCGCTGCTCGGCCATGAGCTCCGTGAATCCGGCAGAATCGACCGTGAATCCGCTGTCCGCCGCGATTTCCTCGGTTACCTCAACGGGGAAGCCGTAGGTGTCGTGCAGCGTAAACGCCGTCTCGCCAGGAAGGACCCTGCCGGCGGGAAGCCGGTCGAGCTCCGCCGCGAGAAGGCCGAGCCCCGTCTCCAGGGTTTTCCTGAACTGGCGCTCTTCCCGGTCGAGCACGCGGGTGATGAGCTCGGAGTTCACCGTGATCTCGGGATAGACCTCCCCGAGCAGCTCAATGACCTGCTCGGCCAGGACTGGCGTGATATGCGCCCGGACGCCGAGCAGATAGGCGAAGCGGATCGCGCGCCTGATGATACGGCGCAGGACATAGCCGCGATCCTCGTTGCTCGGGACGACGCCATCGGCAATCAGGAAGGTCATGGAGCGGGCGTGGTCGGCGATCAGGCGCATGGCCACGTCGTCCGTCTCATTCAGGCCGAGCTTGCGCTGAGTCAACTCCTCGACCTTGCTGACCATGGCGCTGAGGGTGTCGCAGGTGAAGAGCGAGGGACTGCCCCGGAGCAGGCCTACCACTCGCTCGAGACCCGCACCCGTGTCGACATGCTTGCTGGGCAGCGGCGTCAGAGCCCCTGATTCATCGCGGAAATACTGAATGAAGACCAGGTTCCAGAACTCGATGAACCTGGATTCGGCCTCCGGGTTGCCTGGCCCGCCATCAGGGCCGTGGTCCGGGCCGAAATCATAGAACAGCTCGGACGACGGCCCGCACGGACCGGTGTCGCCCATCTCCCAGAAATTATCCTTGTCAAGCCGCTGAATCCGCGACAATGGCAGGCCTACATCTTGATGCCAGATCTCGGCGGCCTCATCGTCGGTGACATGGACGGTGACCCAGATGTTGTCGCCATTGACGCCAAGTACGTCGGTGACGAACTCCCAGGCCCAGCGGATCGCCTCGCGCTTGAAATAGTCGCCGAAGCTCCAGTTCCCGAGCATCTCGAAGAAGCTGAGGTGACGCAGCGACCGGCCGATCGCGTCAAGGTCATTGTGCTTGCCGCCGGCGCGCACGCACTTCTGGACGCTGTCCGCCCGGGGCGGCGAGTAAGGAACCTTCTCTTCCCCGAGGAAATAAGGCACGAACTGAATCATGCCTGAATTAGTGAATAGCGGCGCCGACGGATGCGTCGGGATCAGCGACGAGGACTTCACAAAGGCATGCTGCTTGCCCGCCCAGAACTCCTTCCATACCTCGCGAAGCTGGGCAGCGGTGGTAATATCACTGGACATATTTAAACAAAGCTCTTTCCTGTATGCACGCCCGCAGTTGCGGCCCGCCGGGCGGCCCCGTCCGCTGGCGGAGTAATGGTATCGCACCGGCCAGCGCGAGCTTGGTGGCTGAATCTCGGTGCTGTTACGCCCGGGCCAGCCCGGGCGCGCCGAGTCACGTCGTGCTGACCGCCGCCGGCCCAGCAGGCTCAGCGGGCACGTTGGCCTCAATGGGCTCCGGGCCGGCAGCGGGGCGCAGGTCCCTGCTGTCGTAGCGCCACAGCGCGGGCAGCGCGAACGACACGATGGCGGCCCCGGCCAGGCTCAGCAGCCCGCCGGACACGACGGCGAGCCGTACCGACCCGGTCAGCGTCGCGACCGCACCCGCCTCGACATTGCCGATCGGCTCGCCGGTCGAGTAGCTGATCAGCTCCAGGCCGGCCATCCGGCCGCGCACCCGTGCCGGGATGCTCTGGTTCCACATCGTCATCCGGAACAGCCCGCTCACCGTGTCAGAACCGCCGGCGGCGGCCAGCGCGAGCACCGCGAGCGGCAGGTCGGGCGCGAACCCGAACGCCGCGATCGCCAGGCCCCAGCCGCACACCGCGAACGCGATCGCGCGGCCATGGTGGTAGACGTGCCTGGTCCAGCTGCTGGTGAGGCTGACCGCCATCGAGCCGAACCCCGGCGCCGCGTACAGCAGCCCGAGCACGGCAGGCCCGCCGAGCCCGGCCGCGATCTGCGGAAACACCGCGTACGGCGCGCCGAACAGCATGGCCCCGATGTCGATGAGGTACGTGCCGAGAAGATCACGCCTGCTCCTGGCGTAACGGATGCCTTCCACTGCACCGCGCAGACTAGGCCGCTCTGCGTCCGGGGCGGGCGGCCTCGGCGCCATCAGAATGAACGGGATCAGCGCCGGCGAGGCACACTGCCGTGCCGGTGAAATACGCCAGCGGCAGGCCGCCGATCAGCAACAGGCCGCCGAGCAGCGGTCCGGCGGTGTTGGCCAGGGTGCCCTGCAGCGCGGACAGCGCGGCCGCTCCCGGCAGGTCGTCGTGCGGGACGAGCAGGGGCACGAGCACCTCTACCGAGGGCCGCTGCAGCCCGTAGGCACCGGTGAGCAGCCCCGCGAGCACGAAGAGCAGCCACAGCTGCCTGATCGTCAGCGCGTTCACCGCGAGCCCGGCCGTGCAGATCGCGGCGGCGCCCTGGGTGATCAGCACGAGCTTGCGCCGTTCGAGCGCGTCGGCGAGCGTGCCGCCGAGCAGGCCGGCCAGCAGCACCGGCACGAGTTCGGCGCTGCTGAGCAGTCCGACGACCAGCGATGAGTGGCTGATCGCGTAGGCCTGGAACGGCAGCGCGACAAAACAGATCATCGCGCCGGTCTGCGTCGCTGCCTGGCCCGTGTACAACAGCCGGAAATCCCGTGAATGCCTGATCGGGGCAAGGTCGGGGGCGAGCTTGCGCGCCAGCCCGGCTAGCCCAGACGCGGCGGTTCCGGTGCGCGATCCGTTCACCGGTGATCGTGGAGAGGTCACGATCGCACCCTGCCTGCACCAGGGTGATCCTGTCGAGCCTAATTCCGGTCGCTGGTCACGCTCTCGTCGCTCATCGCAGCCTCGGCGGTGGTGGTGGAGTGGCGAGGTGCCGGGGGACCCGGCATCGGGTTCCCGGCTCTCGTCAGGCGGGTCGGCCCCGGGCGGGTCGGCTTCGGGCGTGCCCGCCTCCTCGGCTGGCGACTCGCCTGCTGTCGCGACGGCTGGCGCGCGGCGCTGGCTGAGCACGAACCAGGCGATTCCGACTATGGTCAGCGCGGTGGCGACGTAGAAGTTCAGCCGAGGCCGAGGAAGTGCTCGGATGAGTCGATCCGCAGCGTTTCCTCGAAGATGCGGAACGCCGAGTAGCCCGCCACGTAGAGCGCGAACAAGCCAGGCGGCCTGATCTAGCGGCGGTAGCCGAGCCAGACCAGGACAGCCGCGAGAGCAGATCCCAGATCAGCTCGTACAGGAACGTCGGCTGGAATGTGCGCGAACTGCGCGTAGCCAGCCGGGCGGTCGGCGAACGGGATGACCAGGCCCCAGGGCAGCGTGGTGGGACCGCCGAAGAGTTCCTTGTTGAAGTAGTTGCCGATCCGGCCGATCGCCTGGGCGACGAGCAGCGCGGGCGCGATGGCGTCGGCGAACAGCGCGACGCTCCCCCCGGCCCGGCGCACCCGCCAGGCGCCGACCAGGGCTCCGGCCGCGATACCGCCCCAGATGCCGAGCCCGCCCGACCAGACCGCCAGGGGTCCGTACCAGACGTGCGGGATGTCGCTCGGCGTGGTGATGTCGAAGTAGATCCGGCCGCCGATGATCCCCGCCGGCACGGACCACAGCGCGACGTCGCCGACCAGGGACGGGTCGCCGCCCATGCGCCGCACCCGGCGCTGCGTGATCAGCACGGCGAGCGTGATGCCGATGACGTACATCAGGCCGTAGTAATGGATGAACAGCGGCCCGATATGGATGCCGTTGACCGGGGGGCTCGGTATGAAGGCCAGCGGAGTGCGCGGGTGCATGCTACGAGACTAGCCCCGCCGTGCGGGCCTGATCTAGGATCAGTGCGTGACTAGGAGAAGCGAGCAGCTTAGCGAGGCACTGCACGACTACGCCGCGGCGCACAGCACGCCGCCCGATCAGATCCTGCTCGACCTGGCGGAGGAGACCGCGCGCCGGTTCGGCTCGTCTGCGGGTATGCAGATCGGGGCCGAGCAGGGCCGGTTCATGACCTTGCTCGCCCGGGTGACCGGGGCGCGGACGGCGGTCGAGGTCGGGACGTTCACCGGGTACTCGTCCATCTGCGTAGCACGGGCTCTGGGTTCCGGCGGCAAGCTGCTGTGCTGCGATGTCAGCGACGAGTTCACGTCGGTCGCGCGGGAGTACTGGCAGCGGGCCGGGCTGGCCGACCGGATCGAGCTCAAGCTCGCGCCTGCCGCGCAGACGCTGGCCGCGCTGCCGGCTGGGACGAGCTTCGACTTCGCATTCATCGACGCGGACAAGGAGGGCTACGTCGAGTACTGGGACCTCATCGTGCCGATGATCAGGCAGGGCGGGGTAATCCTGGTCGACAACACGCTGTCCCACGGCCGGGTGGTCGATCCGGCCGAGCAGGGCGGGACCGTGCAGGGCATCAGGGAGTTCAACGACCACGCCCTCGCTGACTCGCGCGTGGAGTTGGTACTGCTGCCGATCGGCGACGGCGTCACGATGGCCCGCAAGCTCTAGGAACGAGGTAGCTCGCTCAGTGCCCTGATGATGAGCGATCGCGCCTCCGCTCCATGGAGGGCGGACTTGCGAAGCTGCTCGAACATCGCGGTGTACAGGGCGACCTCCTGTGGCCGGGTTACCTCGATGCTGGCAGTGGGAGTCTCAAGCGCGGCGAGGGTGCGATCGAAGATCCAGAACCCGGCTGAGGGGATCGCGGTCCGTTCGGTCATCATCGGGATAATCCCGAGTGAAACTGTCGGTATCGACATCGCTTCCAGCAGCCGGCCGAGCTGGCCGGCCTGGGTCTCTGCTGTGCCGAACCAGGTCCGCAAGGCTTGCTCTTCTAGCACGACGGTGAACTGCTTGCCGGATTCGTAGAGAACTCGCTGGCGTTGCATGCGGGCCTGAACCGCTGGCTGAAGATCACCTGGGACATCGAGAAAGCCGTACCAGAAGGACAGCATCGCGGCGCAGTAAGCGGCGGTCTGGAACAGCCCAGGCACGACGTTGTGCTCGTAGATCTGAAACAAGCTCGTCCGCTCATACAGAGCTACAGTGTGGGGACCGAGGACCCGTTTCATCCCGGCGCGCGCTTGCCGCCGGAATTCCAGGTAGGCGGATTCCACCGCCCGAGCCGTCGCGATGAGGTCGGGAACATGTGCCTCAGCGCCGCATACGCGACACCAGTCGCGAATGTCCCGGTCGGACGGTGCCTGAATGCCGTGCTCGATCTTGCTGACACGGGTGAAGTGCTGCCCAGCGGCCGCCGCTAGCGCCCGTCCCGAGAGTCCCGCGTCCTGGCGGATCTCGCGGAGCCGGGCGCCCAGAGCCTGCCGGGCCTCCCTGGCCGAGCTAGAGGGGGGCGTAGTCACGGTGCAGTACGGCCAGCTTCCAGACCGCTTCGAAAGCCGCACGGCACAGCCGCAGGTCGGCAAGGTCCGACGAGCCGACCTTGCCGGCGGACAGGCCATTTCCCGCGTAGAGCAGGAACACCGCGAGCCGGTCATCGAACAGGTAAAAGTCGTTACCCGGGAACGGGACCGACGACACCAGCCTCCGGGGTAGCCACCGGATATCCTCGCCCGCCTCCACCATAGGGTCGGCGACGCTGTAGGACCAGCGTTGATAGTCGCTCAGCGGCTCGGACACGACTCGTGCCCGGCGGACAGACCTGCCGGCTCTCACATGCCCGCTCAGCGTGCCGCACCAGTCTGCGAGCCACTCGAGGTCATCGGGTTCGCCGGCCGCCCACTTGGCCATGTGCGGCAGCTCGACCGCCGTCCCGTAGGCATCGCGCATCTCCAGGTGGACCGCTTCACGATCGAAGCCGGTTTTCAGAAGCTCCTCGAAGTCATCATCTGTTACCGGCCTCACCGATCTCCCGCCTGGAGAAATGGAATCATCCTGTCTGGAATCTCGACCGCTGTCTCCCCGTCAGGGATCGCCATCTGGGCGAGAGCGTCGGGATCGGCCACGATCCACCCTTGAACCACCCAGGATCCCCGATCGGTTCGGTACACAGTAGGCGAACCAGTGGGGTTGGATTGCGGGTCCTTGCCGACCAGCGTTAACCGCATCAACGTCTCCTCGCGCTTGGTTGCGAATGTTGCGCACAATTGAGTGTGCTCCTCTGCCCCCGCGGCCGCGTGAACCGGTTGGTCGCCCGTATCTGGCATCTCATGCGCGGCACCGTGCAATGGCGCGTCCTGTGGCTTGTCCACGCCAAGTTCATGATCGGCGTCACTGGCATCGTCCGCGACCACGACGGGCAGGTGCTTCTGCTGCGCCACCGCTTGTGGCCCCAGGGCCGGCAGTGGGGCCTTCCCACCGGGTATGCGCGAGCTGGGGAGACCTTTCCTGACACCGTCGTCCGCGAAGTCCGCGAGGAAACCGGGCTCACCGTCACCGTCAGCGAACTCGCTCACCTGCGCAGCGGCTACAAGCTCCGCGCCGAAGTCGCCTACGAAGCCCTCTGCATCGGAGGCGAGCTGCGGCTCAGCTCCCTGGAAATCCTCGACGCCCAGTGGTTCACTCCCGACGCACTTCCTGCGGGCCTCCACGATGCCCACCGCGTACTCATCCGCCCCGACAGACCCGCCTAGACCGCGCAGGTCACCATGTCCTTCCCACTCGCTCCCAACGAGCACCTCGCCGGCAACGCTGACCACCGCCGCGACCTGCTCCGGCTACCTCACCACTCTCCGCGCCAGCCCGCCCGTCAGCCAACTCCACCCCGAACTGTCCTGCACCACGCTAGCCCGCCTGCTGACCGGACCATCTCCTTTCCTGGACGGGACCGTGCTCACGCCGGGCATCAGCGACACCGCGCGCCGGTACAGCGAACTCGGCCTGACTAGCCTCCTGCCTCCCGACCGCGCCTGGATCGCCACCACATCCGATGACCATTCCGCGTTCGGCGGCTTTCACTACCCGAGCCAGGGCTACCGGCACTGGCAGATGATCGCCGTCATCACCCGCTACGGGCACCTCGCCAGCCCCGAGCCCCCCAATCCGCAATTAGCGGCACTCGACCTCATCCGCGCCTACGCCCACGACAGCTTGCACTACGGCACATACCGGCGCTACCAGCACAACCCGGACGGCACCGGCCCCGTCCGCACCCGCTACGGCATCAACTTCCGCCGCCCCGACGGACGCCCCTACTCCCGCCCCGACGCACCCGGCACGATCTCCACCCGCAACCTCGGCATCATCATGGAAGGCGCCACCGAATCATGGAAGGCGCTCACCGACCGCGAAGCCCGCGCCATCACCCGCAGCACAGCCCTGCGGGCACGCATCACCCCGCCTTCCTCACCGACATCAGCCCCGAAGCGCCTGGCAGCCTCCACGCCGGCATCCTCCGCGCGATGATCACCGGATCACTCGCCAGCCTCTGCCACACCCTCAACCAGCACCAAGGACCCGCGGCCTTCACCCGCCTGTTCCGTACCAGCTCATTCGGCCGATGACACGCTGTAGGACCTGCGCTGGCAGGCCCAGGCCCAGCAAATGTCGCAAGGGTGCCGCAGCCATGACGCAACGTCGGCGCTATCGTGCCAGCGCTGTCACAACGAGGGGGTCACCTGGCACACTGCCGTACAGGGCGGGGCGGCGGTCGGCGTGGGCGTTGTTGCGCGGGCCTGTGGCCTTGTTTCTCGCGTCGGGGAGATCGCAGTCGGCGAGCAGGATCTCCTCCCCCGCGCGCTCGCTTGCCGCGAGCCGGTCCAGGCTGGCCGGGCCAGCCAGCGGGTAGCCGTCAAGGCCGGCGATGACGCTGCCGCCGACCCAGCGGACGCCGCGCTCGTCGCCGCACCGGCAGGCGGCCGCGATGAACATCCGGTTCGCGAACGCGGCGGCCTGGACATTGAAAGTCACCATCGGGCGCTCCCCCGCCGGGAACCTTGTCGGCCGGCCAGTTGGTGGGGACCGCGAGCAGGTCGGCGCCGGCCAGGGCGGGCAGCCTGACCCACTCTGGGAACTCGACGTCGTAGCAGATCATCATCGAGAGCCGGCCGTACTTGGTGTCGATGACCGGCGGCGGCTGGTCGCCGGGGACGAAGAAGTCGGCCTCGGCGTCCCACAGGTGCGCCTTGCGGTAGACCGCGCGCACGCCGGTGCTGTCGACCAGCATTGAGCTGTTGTAGACGACCCGGCTCGTCCATCGCTCGCAGCTCGGCGAAGCCGCCGATGATCACGAGGTCGTGCTCTTTGGCGAGGACGGCCCACTGCTGGGCGGTCGGGCCGTCCGCCGGCTCGCTGAGCGATCGAGCTTCCTGCGCCGCTGGAGAAGACGTAGCCGGACGGGGTCAGCTCGGGCACGATCACGATCTGGGCACCCTGGCCGGCGGCGTCAGTGATGGCCGCGGCCGCGGCGGCCCGGTTGGCGGCGAGCTCGCCGACATGGAGCTCAAGCTGGCAGGCGGCGACCCGGACCGGGCCGGGGAAAGATTGATCAGCAACTGGCGGCACAGTGTCACTGTAGAGGACACTGTGCCGCCTAGATAGCACTGTGTCGCGTTTGGGCAAGTTAGCGACTAATTCTTGGTCACAAGCTTGATCGAGTGCTTCGGTGGCACGATGTGCTGCCGGACGCCGATGTCAAAGAAGTTGATCCGCTCCGTGAAGTGGAGATATTTCGGATAGCTAGGCTTTCCGCCACCTGCGGGGTACGAAGCCTCTCGCGCGCTTATGTCGATCTGGCGGACCACGCCGTGAGAGTCGACCCACACCGTGAGCATCGTCACTCTGTCGCCTTTGCCGACGATGCCCGGAATGCGCGGGAGCGCCGACAGGCGGGTTGCCTTGAGCTTGGAGGTGCGCACCCCGTCGACCTGCTGGTTGCCTGCTGACACGAACCGCGCCTTCGGCGCGAGCGCACGCAAGATCCCTCGTGGATCAGCGAACCCCTCGGGCTTGGTCGTGGGGCCGACGAAGTGATACCAGTGGTGCTTACTGGTATCACAATGCGGGCACGGCAGGCCGATCCCGTAGAAGTACTCCTGGCCATGGACCCGCCGCGAGATCGAGAAGTCAGTGCTGCCGGGGATGCCGTGAGTCGGCGGAGTCTTGTTCAGCGAAGTCCCGTTGAAGTCGCGGCCGGAGAAGGTCAACGTGCCGCTGCTGATGATGACGCCGAAGAAGGTGTGCTCGTGCCCTGGCTTTCCGACCAGATATGAGGCGTTCCCGTAGTTGTAGGATACGCTGCGAACCTTCCCTGATCTAGCTAGGGCTGCCGCTGTCGCACTGACCAGGTGCCGGATCGTGGCGGTGGTCATCACCTTCCCTGACTCTGGGGTGGTGCTCAGCTGGCCGGTACCCGCCACGGTCAGGGCGGCTGCGGCAGCGGCCGCGACGGCGCCGGTGGCGGCAGCGATCGAGATGGGCATGCGGTATCTCCTTGCGGTAAGGCGCGCCCGCCCGATCGCCGGACGCCGCGCGCGGTTCTTGATTTCCTCGAACGTGACTGGCTGGCCGCCGCTGTCGATCAGGGCCCTGAGCTGTCCGTCGAATCCGGGCTGGCCGTCGAATCCGGGCTGGCCGTCAGATCCGGGCTGGCCGTCAGATCTTGGCTGCACTGGTGACTCCCATCAGGGCTCGCAGCTTCGCCAGGCCGCGTTCCACGTGGTTCTGGATAGAGGTCTGCTTGATGCCGGTGAGCTCGGAGACCTCGCGGTGGGTGTAGCCGTAGCCGTGCACGAGCACGACGGCGAGCCGCTGCCGCTGGGTCAGGGCCGCGAGGGCGGCGGGGAGCCCCGGCTCGAAAAGGTTCTCGCCGCTGTCGGGCGCCGCGAAGATCACTGGCTGGCGTCTTCGCCTGCTCCTGGTCTGACCCACTCTGAACAGGTAGCCCGGCAGGTTCTTGATCCCGGCCATGCGGTCCCAGTGCTCCCAGGCGTAGGCCAGCGCCTCGGCAGTCGCGTCCCGGCCATCGTCAAAGCCGTACGCGGCGATCAGGGCCCGGCGGAGCCTGGGCTCGGTAACGAGGACGAACGACTCGAACGCGGTCGCCGGGGCAGTGGCCGGCGAAGGAGCAGGCGGCGGGGCTTGAGCGCCTGGCGAGGCTGGCGCAGGGCGATCAGCGGCGTGCGCAGGATGCATGGGCTGCTCCGAGGCGTCGGCTGGTGCTTGCTTAACACCCGGTTAGACCGGCGGGAGCAGCGCCCGCACCACAGCCAGAATGTCTCGATCGAGTCTCGGCACGGCACCCGGGCTCGACACGAGTGAGCACTATGCCGCCAGGCGACTGCGGGTCGATACTATGTCGCGCTATGGCAGTGTTGTTCAGGAGGATCATCCCGATTCTTTTCGTCGGCGATCTGCGAGGCGGAGCGGGATTTCTACCTCCGGCTCGGGTTCAGGGTCACTTACGAAGGCCCTGAGTACCCGTATTTCCTGGCCCTGGGTCACGGGCCGGTCGAATTCGGCATTGAGTGGCATGAGGGTTTCTCGCCATCCGGGCCTGACCGGGTCCTCACCTGGCAGTTCGGGGTCACCGACCTCGATGAGGCGAAGAAGCTGTTTGAAAGCGCCGCGGTGCCCTACCGTGAAGAGCTGATGACCCCGAGCCGGGACTGGCAGTACCGGGTGCTGCATGCCAGGACGCCGAACGGATATCACCTGCTACTCGAGGAGGGCAGCGGCTGACGCTCGCGGCTTCCCGGGGACGCCGGCGGCGGGGGTGCCGCAGCTCAGATCACCAGGAGCCGGGGGTCATGGCTACTGCGACCGAGCCTGTCTATCTGCGGGTACTTGATGACCTGCGCTCGAAGATCCGCTCAGGCTCACTTGAACCCGGTGCTCGGGTACCCTCCCGCAACGCGATCATCACGAATTACGGGGTCGGCGAGACCGCCGCCAAGCACGCGCTGGCGGTACTGCTCGCCGAGGGCCTGATCGAGGCCAGGCCAGGATCAGGTTGCTATGTGCGCGAAGACGCCGGCCGTAGGGTTCCTGGAGCACGACCGGCCTGCGTTCCCCGGCTCGCCTTTCGGGTCGGAGTCAGCCCGGGCCCGCTGACGGAGGGCAGCCGGTCAGCAGGCGGCTCGCCTGGGAGCACCAGACCGAGCAGGTCACGGCCCGCCGCCGGTCGCCAGGAAACTGCAGCCTCGTCGGCGGGCGCGACAGTCGCCACGTGACCAGATACCTGCTGTCGATCCGACGGCGATCCGGTGCAGCTCGCCACCAGCTATGAGCCCGCCGCGCTGACGGCGGGTTCCGCCGGTGGCGCTGCCCGAGAAGGGCCCGCTCGCGGGCCGCGGCGTGATCGAGCGGATGCGGTTCGATCGGCATCGAGCCGTCGACGAGGTGACAGAAGAACTATCCGTCCGGCTCGTCGGCGAGGGCCGAGGCGGCCGCGCTGGCCATGCCCGCCGGGCGGGCTGGTGCTCGTCGATCGACCGGATTCACCATCATGCCGGCGGGCAGGCGGTGGAGCGCACCGAGATCGTGGTGCCCGGCGGACCGATTCCGGCTCAGGTATCGTTTCAGCCACTGCGGACCGGGCGAACCCAGGGAGGCTCAGTGAGCGATGCGGCGAGCGCGGTGGAGATCAGGGCCGCAGGCCCGACGACGTGCGAGCGATCTACGAGCTGATCATCGAGCTCGCCGAGTACGAGCGCTCGGCCGATCAGGCCAGTCGTCGACGCCCGGGGATCTGCGGGCCGCGCTGTTCGCGCCCCAGCCGGCCCTGTTCGGCCACGTCGCGGCCGCTGGCGAGCAGATGATCGGTTTCGCGCTGTGGTTCCTCAACTACTCCACCTGGTCCGGCAAGCACGGCATCTACCTGGAGGACCTTTACGTCAGGCCGGAGCATGCGCGGCCAGCGGCGCCGGCAAGGCGCTGCTCGCCGAGCTCGCGTCGATCTGCGTGCGGCGCGGCTACCGCCGGCTGGAGTGGTGGGTACTCGACTGGAACGCACCCGGCGATCGGCTTTTACGAGTCGCTCGGCGCCGATGGCGATGTCGGAGTGGACCGTGCACCGGCTGACCGGCGCTCGCGCTCGCTGACCTGGCTGGCACCGTGGCACGCTAGATCATCACCGTGGCGCCGATGTCACGATGAGGCATGCGGATCACCGAGGTAGCCTCGACCGAATTGTTCACCGGCACCCGGGATCGGCCGTTGCAGATCGTCCGGGTCACCCTGGTCAACGACGGTCCGGGGATGATCCGCGACCCGGCCGCGATCGTCGACCGTGACGTGCACGGCAGCGGCGTGATGACGCCCTTCGCGGCCGAAGTCGGCGGCCTGGTGCACGGCGAGCAGCGGATCGCCGAGGTCGGCGTCGACATGACCGCCTCCGCCGTGCCCGGCGGCACCAGGCCGGTCACCGTGGTCGCGCAGAGCACGGCCGGTCGCTGGGAAGCCCTGGCCAGATCACCGTCGCCGAGCCCGGCTGGACGATGTGGATGGTCAGCCACTTCCACTATGACCCGGTGTGGTGGAACACCCAGGGCCGCTTTACCCAGACCTGGCCGCTGATCCTGGCCGACGACGGCTCGATGCCCGAGGTGCGGACCGTGTTCGAGCTGGTCAGGCTGCATCTGGCCGAGGCCAGGTCCGACCCTGACTACAAGTTCGTGCTCGCCGAGATCGACTACCTCAAGCCGTATTTCGACGTGTACCCGCAGGACCGGGCCGAGCTGAGGGCACTGATCGCGGCTGGCCGGGTCGAGATCGTAGGAGGCAGCTACAACGAGCCGAACACCAACCTGACCTGCGCGGAGTCGACGATCAGGAACGCCGTCTACGGCCTTAACTACCAGCGGGACGTGGCTCGGTGCCGAACCCGTCGGCCGCCTGGATGCTCGACGCGTTCGGCTTCGATCCGTCTTATCCCGGCCTGATGGCCGGAGCCGGGATGACCGAGTCGTCGTGGGCGCGCGGGCCGTTTCCACCAATGGGGCCCGAGCCGGGCGGCTGGCGGCAACACCCATGATGCAGTTCCCCCCGGAATTCGAGTGGCTCTCCCCCGACGGCACCGGGCTGCTCACCAGCTACATGCCGAATCACTACTCGGCTGGCTGGATTACCCAGCACGCCGCCGACCTGGCCACCGCCGAAGAAGACGCCTATACCCAGTTCCGCCAGCTCGCCCCGGTCGCGGCGACTCAGAACGTGATGCTGCCGGTCGGCGGCGACCATGTCGTGCCCGTCCCGCTGGGCGACGGCGATCCACCGGGACTGGAATTCGCGCTACGTGTGGCCGAGGTTCGTGACCGCCGTGCCGAGCGAGTACTTCGCGCCGTCCGCGCGGCAGGCCGCTGCCGACCGGTGCCTGGATCATGCCGCAGACCAGGGACATGAACCCGGTTTACCCCGGCAAGGACGTCACCTATATCGACACCAAGCAGGCGCAGCGAGATGCCGAGATTGCGATGCTCGACGCCGAGCGGCTGGCCACCGCCGCCTGGCTGGCCGGAGCTGCGTACCCGGCGGCCAGCCTGGACAAGGCCTGGCGGCAGCTGGTGTTCGGTGCCCATCACGACGCGATCACCGGGACCGAAGGCGATCAGGTCTACCTCGACCTGCTGGCCGGCTGGCGGGAGGCGTTCGAGCGCGGCGACCAGGCGCGCAAGCAGGCGATCGAGCATCTCGCCGGGCTGGCCGACACGGCGAGCGCTGCGGGCGGCCAGGCCGGAGCCGTCGGCCCAGCCGAACCTGCGCCGACTCAGGTCACGGCCGGGGAAGGTCCGGGCCGCGGTGCCGCCTGGACTGACGGCCGGGTTTGCCAAGGCGGAGGCGGCGCAAGGCAGTCGGCACGGGGACGCCCAGGCGGGGCCGGCATGGGGCCAGGTTCCGCTGCGACCGGCCCCACGGCTCAATCACGGTGCGGGCCGTGGTTGTCTTCAATACGCTGGCCTGGCCGCGGCCGGGCGGCCAGGATCACGCTGCGCTACGACGAAGGCGCGGCGGCCGACTTCGGCTGACCGACGGGTCCGGTGCCGTGACTGCCCTCCTGGCGCAGGGAGAGCGCAGGCATCCCGACGGCTCGCTCGCCGTGGTCACGCGACCTTCCGCACAGCGGCGTTCCCGGCTGTCGGCTACCAGACCTATCTCGCGGTCCCGTGCCCGCCGGGGCGGACGGCCGGCGAGTCGCGGCTGGCGAGGGCAGCTCGGGGTTCCGGCTGACGGCCTGCCGAGGGCAGCGAATCAGCAGCGAGAGGTTCAGGTCCGACCGCCGATCCCGGCCGGGGCGGGCGCTGACCTCGATCATGGACCTGCGCACCGGCACCGAATTGCTGGCCGGGCCCGGGAACGAATTGCTGCTCGCCGAGGAGTACGCCGTCGCATCCGCGCTGGGGTGAAGGCCCGTGGATGCTGTGCCAGACCGCGGATCCGCGGACCTCGGCCGGCCTGGAGGCGTCCGTCCGGCGCAGCGGTGCCCGATCGGCACCAGGCTCGTCGCCAGGTTCGCGACCTTGGCGACCAGCGGTTCACGCAGGAGAGCGTCCTCTGGGATGGCGCGGACCTGGTGGACTTCCGCACGCACGTGGACGGCTCGATCGGCCAGGACCGGCTGCTGCGGGTGCGTTTCGGCTTCGACGTGCCCGGCGGCCTGCCGGTCTACCAGACCGGCCTTTCCGTGATCGGCAGACCGCTCGGCCAGACCGAGGTCGACGTCGCCGAGCACGGCTTCACGCTCGACAACCCCGCGCACGAGTGGTTCGGAATCGGGTCGGCGGTCCGGGTCGCGCTGACCGCCGCCGATGGCGAGCGGCGAGTCAGGGCGATCGGGGTCGCGGAAGTAATCGCGCCGGCCGGCCCGGTCAGCGACGCGTTCGCGCCCAGGGACCCGCTGGCCGGGCGCGGGGCCAGGAAGGCGGTCCGCGCCTTGCTCGTGGCCCTGGCCAGGCAGGGCGTCACCGCGACGTGCTCGGTGCCGCAGGGGCCGCGCTACGGCTCGATCGAGCTTGACTCCAACTTCCCTGATGTGCGGATCTCGCTCGGCGGCCGGGCGGAGAACGCCTTTACCTCGGCCGTGCTCGACGCCGCGGACCCGGCGATCGCCGCCGAATTCGACCGCCAGCTCGCCGGGACCGGAGCGGCCCGGGTCTGGGTGCCGGGCTCCGGTACCCCTGAGCAGACCTTCGGCCCGGGTGCCGATGTCCGCGGGCTTGCCGACCTGCCGGTCCTCGTCGTGGCCGGGACATGAGCTCGACTCCCAGATCGCCGCGCTCATCGATGACTTGTCCGACGCCGAGATCGACGCGGCGTGCCCGCTCGCCAGCTTCGGCGCGACCGATGACCCTACCCTCGCCAGTCATACCGTGGCCCTGCTGAACCGCGGACTGCCGGGCAGCATCGTGACTCCGGCAGGCGAGGCCTGCATCTCGCTCATGCGAGCCTGCAGCGCATGGCCGAGCGGTGTCTGGATGGACGGTGACAAGCGCACGGTGCCCGACGGGAGCAGCTTCGCGCTGCAGCACTGGAGCCACACCTTCGAGTACGCGCTGATGGCCGGCCAGCTCGACTGGCGGGCGGCGGGCTTCCCCGTCGCCGGGCAGCAGTACAGCCACCGGCTGCTGACCTGTGATACCGGGCTGCACACCGGGCCGCTGCCGGCTGAGCTCAGCCTGGCGAGCGTGACGCCGGCCGGCACGGACCTGATGACCATGAAACCGCGCGGCAACCCGCTCGCGCCGGTCAGCCAGCCGGACTCGCGGGATGGCGTCACGGTACGGCTGCGCGGCCTCGCCGACACCGGTGAGCCTGCGACCGTGCGGCTCTTCACCGGGCATCGCGGCCGCCACGATCACCGACGTGCTCGAGCAGGGCGGCGGCGCTGCCGCCGACTATGGCGACGGTACCGTCTCGGTGTCGGTGCCGCCGGGCGGCACGGTCACCCTGGCGATCGACCCTGGTGACCGCGGCGGCGTGCGGCACGACCCGCGGGCCGCGGGCGTGGCAGCCGCGCCGGGCACCGCCGGCTTTGCTGGCGCTGCTCCGAGCCGGCGCAGCCAATTTTCACCAGGTACTGGCTGCACGGCAAGGGCCCGGCACCTGCGGGCAACCTGCCCGTCGCGGTGCACCTGTCCCCGGGCATCGTCACGCCCCAGCCTGGCGAGACCACCGCCGTCGGCTCAGCGTCGCCTGCGGGCCAGCGCCGGTCTCCGGCACCGTCACGCTCGGCGTTCCAGCCGGGCTCAGGCTTGTCTCGGTCCGCCCCGGCCGGCGCGGACTCCGGGCCTGGTCACCTGCCGCCGGGCTCGGCACTGTCAGGACCGCTGCACTACCACCTCAAGGCACACGGCTTCGCTGCCTGGGACCTGGTGATCTCGGTGCCCGCCGGCGCGGGCCAGGGCAGGCACTTCGTCACGGCCATGATCATCGATGACGCCGGGCAGTTGCTGGAGGATGCCGTGGTGGTGGCCGTCGGCGAACCGCAGTCCTCCCAGGACCAGACCTTCGACGAGCTGACTCCGCTCATCGAGGCGGCCAGCCGGGCCGAGGACAGCGAGGCCGAGCTGGCCAGCCTGAGCTCGCACCTGGACCTGGCTCCTGGCGGCAGTGGCACGGTCGCGGTCAGGCTCGCCAACCACACCGCCTCTGAGCTGCGCGGCGAAGCCCAGCTGATCTCCTCATACGGAAGCTGGTCCAGCATGGGGCCACCGGCGATGGGCTTCACGGCGGCCGCCGGCGAGACTTCGACGATGACGTTCAACGTGCGAGATCCCCGCCGACGCCCGCCCGGGGCAGCGGTGGTGGGCGCTGGTCAAGGTGATGTACTTCGGGCGGCTCAGGTACAGCGAGCCGATGTGGATCAGTGTGTCCCCGGAGCATGTGTCCCGGGCATGTGTCCCCGGCGGATGCTTAATGCCATAATAGCTGGAATTACCCATACTCTGACGGCGCCATGACTGTGAACTCTTCCGATGCCTTGAGGCAGATCGAGGTGCCAGGCAACCTTCCGGCCGAGCCGAATGCCTTCATCGGCCGCCAGCGTGACCTTGCCGACCTCTACGCGATGCTCGGTCATGTCCGGGTGCTTACGTTGTGCGGGCCAGGCGGCATCGGCAAGACCCGGCTCGCGCTCAAGCTGGCCGCGAGCCTGGCGCCCGGACTACCCTGACGGGGCCTGGATCGTCGACCTCGCTGACGCGGACGCGCCTGAGCGGCTCGTGCCGCTGGTCATGACCACCCTTGGCATTCACGCCGAGCCCGACCAGCCGCTGGCTGACACTCTGGCCGAGGCGCTCAGGCCGCGGGAGATGCTGCTTGTGCTCGATACCTGCGAGCACCTGATGCAAGCGGCGGCCGAGCTGGTGCAGCGGCTGCTCGGCTTGCTGCCCGGAGCTGCGGGTGATCGCCACGAGCAGGGAAGCGCTGCGGGTGCGGGGCGAGGTGATCTGGCGGGTACCACCGCTCGGCGCTGCCCGCGCCAGCCGAGAGCGAGGCGCCAGCCGAGACGATCGCCAGCTAGCGAGGCCGTCCAGCTGTTCGTGGCCCGTGCCAGCTGCCGTGCGGCGCGGATTCAGCCTGAACCCCGGCGAATGCCGGGGCGGTGGCAGCGGTGTGCCGCACGCTCGACGGCGTCCCGCTCGCCATCGAGCTCGCGGCAGCGCGAGTGCGTACCTTGTCGGCTCGAGCAGATCAGGATCAGGCTCGCGCGCCGGTTCGAGCTGCTGGCCATGGGCGACCGCACGGCGCCGCCAGGCAGCAGACCCTCCGCGCCACCGTCGAGTGGAGTTATGACTTGCTCGACCGCCGCCTGAGCGCAAGCTGCTCAGCAGGCTGGCGGTGTTCCAGGCCTGGAGCCTGGACATGGCCGAGCAGGTCTGCGCGGACGAGGAAATCCCGGCTGGCGACGTGCTCGACCTGCTCACCACCCTGATCGACAAGTCACTGGTCAGCGTGGATACCGACCTGTCGGCGATGGCAGGTACCGGCTGCTCGACACGGTCGCGAGCTCGCCGCCGAGCTCACGACCGCAAGCGGCGAGATGCCCGCGCTTGCGGGCCGCGCACCGAGATTGCATGCTCGCCCTGGCCGAGAGCTTCGCCGTTCACGCGTACGTCCGAGGCGATCCGCCCTGGCAGGAGCGGGTCGCGACCTACCATCGCGCGCTCGCCGAGCGGGCTAACTTGCACCTTGCCCTCGCGTACTGCGTGCAGCACGGCGACGCCGAAGCCGGCCTGCGGATCTGTGATGCTCTCAGCGGATCCTGGCTGGCCAGCGGCGACGTCGCCGAAGGCGCGGACTGGATCGACCGGCTGCTCGCGACGCCAGCGCCGGTGCGGCCGCAAGTCCGGGCGCGGGCGCTGGCCATCCGGGCCGAGCTGGCGTTCGAGCAGCAGGACTTCGAGGGAGCCTCCAGGCACGCGGCCGCATGCCTGGAGCTGAGCAGGTCAAACGGCGGCGGCAATCCCGCGACAGCGCTGCGGCTGCAAGGACTCATCATGCTGATGGCCGGCCGCGCCGACGAAGCGCTGGCACTGGCCGACTCCGCCCTGGTCGCCGCCAGGCAGATGACCGACGACTGGGAGATAGGCGTCGCGCTCGCCAGCCGGGCGGCTGTGCTGGCCGCCAGCGGCCAGGTGACCGAGGCCGAGCACGGTTACGCCGAAGCGCTCGACGTGCTCAGCGACAACAACCGCTGGGGCGTGGCGAATGTGCTCTACGGCCTGGGCCAGCTGGCCAGGACGCAGGGCGGCACCGCTGCCGCGGTGCGGTATTTCGGCGAGGCGCTGGCGATCTACCGCCAGATCGACGCCAAACCCGAAATGGCCAGGTGCCTCGGCGGCATCGGGCTGGTAGCCCTGGCCGGGGTGGATCCAGCGGGGCCTGATCTGGCGACGGCCAGGACCGCGCTCGCCGAGAGCGTTCGGCTCAACCTCGCCACCGGCCAGCGGCTCGGCATCGCGCGCGGTCTCGGGGCGCTGGCCACGCTGTGGGAGCGATCCGGCGAGACCGAGCGCGCGGTCCGGGTAGCCGGAGCCGCACGCGCTCTCTTCGGGGCAATCGGGGTTCAGCCGGCCGCTTCGGCCGTGCGGCGCCTCGACGAGCTCATCTCCTCGGCGCCGATCGGGCCGGAGAAGGCCGCTGCCCTGGCGGCGCAGGGCAGCGAGCTGAGCCTCAACGACGCGGTCAGGGCCGCTACGATCGCGCTCGCCGGGCCCGCGCTGGCCGGGCCTGGCCGACGCGGGACAGCGCCTGGCCGGACAGCGCCGGGGCCCGCAGAGGCAAGCGCGGGCGAGCCGGGCTGGCCTGGATCGCTGACCGACAGGGAGCAGGAGGTCGCACTCCTGATCTCTGACGGCCGGTCGAACAAGGAAATCGCTCAGCGCCTGTCCATCACCCCGGCCACCGCCGCGAGACACATCGCTAACATCTTCGTCAAGCTCGGCGTCACGTCTCGGTCCCAGGTCACAGCCTGGGTCCTGCGGACGTCCGGTCAGTACCACGCTGATTAGTCCCCCGAATCAATACCGGCCAGGTGCCCCGGTGCGATAATGGGACGTGACTCGCCCCGGACCCTTATGGCCTTGACAGTGAACCTCGTGCTAGCCGCCAGTCGCAGTGTTGTGACTGGCAACCTGCCAGCTGAGTCAAATGCCTTCATCGGACGCGAACGCGATCTTGCCGACCTCGCCAGCATCCTGCGGCGCGCCCGCGCGATCACCTTGTGCGGCCCAGGCGGAATCGGCAAGACCAGGCTGGCGCATCAGGCTCGGCCGCGCGCTGGCGGCCGGCTTCCCCGACGGGGTCTGGCTCGCCGACCAGGCCGACGCGAAATCGGCCAGGCAACTCGTGCAGATCGTGGCGTCCGCGCTCGGCGTCAGGCCGGAGCCCGACCGTCAGCTCGCCGAAACGCTGGCCGAGTCGCTGCGCCCGCGAGAGGTGCTGCTCATCCTCGACACCTGCGAGCACCTAGTCGCCGAGTCGGCGCAACTCGTCGAGGAACTGATGACCACCTGCCCGAAGCTGCGCGTGGTCGCGACGAGCAGGGAACCGCTCAGGACGCGCGGCGAGGTGATCTGGCGGGTACCTCCGCTCGGCCTCCCCGCGGCCGGAATGGCGCTCGCTGAGCGGCCCGCGACTGATCCGGCCGATTGTGAGGCCGTCCGGCTATTCGCGACCAGGGCGACGGCGGTGCGGCCGGACTTCGTGCTCAGCACGGCGAACGCCGGAGTCATCGCCGAGATCTGCACGACGCTCGACGGGGTGCCGCTCGCGATCGAACTCGCGGCTGCCCGGATCAGGACGCTGCCAGCCGAGCAGATCAGGCTGCGGCTGGCCAGCCGGTTCGAGCTGCTCGCCATGGGCGACCGCACCGCCCCGCCGCGCCAGCAGACGCTCAGGGCAGCTGTCGCCTGGAGCTATGACCAGCTCGCCGAGCCTGAGCGGCTGCTGCTCAGCCGGCTGTCGGTGTTCCACGGGTGGAGCCTGGAGATGGCCGAGCAGGTCTGCGCGGACGAGGCGATCCCGGCGCCGGCGGTACTCGACTTGCTGACCGCGCTCATCGACAAGTCCCTGGTCAGCGTGGACTATGAGCTCGAAGCGGCGGCCAGGTACCGGTTGCTCGATACGGTCAGGCAGTTCGCGGTCGATCAGCTCACCGACGCCACCGAGCTCGAGCGAAACCGCGCCGCGCACCGGGACTGCATGCTCGCCCTGGCTGAGGGCATGGTGCGCAGCGCTGTCGTGCCCGACGAGGCATCCTGGCAGGAGCGAGTCGACACCTACCAGCGGGCTATGGCTGACTGGGCGAACTTCCAGCTGGCGCTCGCGTACTGCGCTGAGCGCGGGGCCGCCGAGCATGGCCTGCGGCTGTGCAACGCGATGGCGATCAGCTGGCTGCTCTCCGGTGACCAGAGCGGCGCGGCCTGGCTCGACCGGTTCCTCGCCAGCACCGCTCCCGTCCCTGCCTCGCTCCGCGCCCGAGGCCTGGTTGTACGGGCGGAGATCGCGTTCGAGCAGCAGGACTACGAGGCGGCCGAGCGGTTCGCCGCCGAAAGCGCTGAGGTCACCAGGAACCTGCCTCGCAGTGAAGGCGGCAATCTCGCCGGAGCCCAGCGCATACTCGCGGTGACCGCGACGCTGGCCGGACGCCTGGCCGAGGCGCTGGCGCTCGCCGACGCGGCCGTCGCCACGGCCAGGTCGGCAGGCGACGCCTGGGACGCGGGCGTCACCCTCGCGGTCAAGGCCGGGATGCTCGCGAGCCTGGGTGACGCAGCCAGTGCCCGGCTGCTGTATACCGAAGCGACCGAAGTGCTCGGCGAGGGCCGCGGCTGGGCTGTCGCGAATGTCAGGTACGGGCTCGGGCGCCTTGCCACCGGCAGCGGCGAGCATGACGAGGCGGCCAGGCATTTCAGCGAGGCACTTGCCATGTACAGCCAGGTAGGCGCGCGCCCGCAGATGGCGCGCTGCCTGGCCTGGCTCGGACGGCTGGCGATGGAGCGCAAAGACTTCGCGGCGGCCAGGGCCAGCCTGACCGAGTGCATGCGGCTGAGCCTGGAGACCGGCCAGCGGCTCGCCATCGCCCGCAGCCTGGTCGCGCTCGCCTCGCTGACCGCCGCATTGGATGACCTGCCCGCCGCGATCCGGCTGGCCGGCACCGCGCAGGCGCTCGCGCAGGCGATCGGAAGCCAGCTGCCATCGGCCGGGCGCATGAGCGAGCTGATCGACTCGGCGCGGGCTAGCCTCGGGCCGGAGTCCGTGGCCGCGTTGCTAGCGGAAGGCAAGCGCACGAGCCCCCATCAGGCCGCCCAGGTGATACTGGCCGTAGCGGATCTGCCTGGTCACGAGTCGTGGCCAGGTCCGCTGACCGACCGCGAGCAGGAAGTAGCCAGGCTCGTGGCCGACGGCGCGACGAACCGCGCCATCGGCGAGAAGCTCGCCATCAGCCAGGCGACCGCTGCGCGGCACGTCGCGAATATCTTCGTCAAGCTCGGCTTCAGCTCAAGAGCCCAGCTCATCGCCTGGGTGCTCAGCGGGTTACCGCGCAGCTACATGCCAGCGGCGCTCTCTACATAGCGCGGGCGGACTCTACATATTCACCGTCAGTGACGTACATACTGCTGTCCGTTGAAGTTACATGGCAAGTTGCATACATCTGATGATGTGGAGGCCGATACCAGCGGCATACCGTGCATTCCTGTAAGGGCGCGAGGGCCGCGGAAGGGCACGTCGTGATGTCGAAGGTGGAAGACCTCACCGCCGAGGTCTCAGTGACCAGGCGGGTGCTTGGCCTTGCGGCGAACAGGTCCGGGCTGACCGCCTTCGTCGGCGGCGCCAGGCACGACGGCGGGCCTGGCGGCGAGTCTTACAGCTATGCCAGTTTCGCCTCCACCGTGGCTGCGGCCGCGGCCGGCCTGACCTGGCGCGGCCTGCGGCCAAGGGACGTGGTGGGGATCATGGTGGGGGACGCCGTCAGCTACGCGATCGCGACGCACGCGGTACGCGCGGCTGGCGGCGTGCCATCACCGGTCGATACCGCGCTGTGCGCGGTGGAGACGGCGGGCCAGCTCGCGGAGAGCGGCGCGCGGATGGTGATCACGTCCGCGCCGCTGGCCGAGATCGCGCTGGCGGCGGCTGACCGGTCCTGGGTACGGCAAGTGTTCTCATTCGCCGACGCGGCAGGCACGACCAGGTTCAGCGACCTGCTCGGGCTCGACCTTATCCGACCGTCGAGGGGCCGGCCGGATGACGTCGCGCTACTGCCGTTCACCCGCGGCCAGGACGGCAGGCTCCGTCCGGCGCCAGTGACCAACAGGGAGTTCACCGATTCGCTTGACCGAGCCGGCCGGATGGCCCAGATCAGCACGACTGATCTCGTGCTGGCCATGCCGCCGTGCGGCGACGGGCTCGCCTACACGACGCTTACGGACTGCGCGCTGCTGCAAGGGGCCACCCTCGTGGCGGTGCGCAAGCAGGAAATCGCGATGGCCGCGATCGCCCATCATGCCGCGATCGCGATCGTGCCGCCCGAGGCAGCGGCCGTCGTTCCTGACAGGGTGCGAGTGCTGCAAGTCAGCTAGCCGGATTTCCGGTTGACCGGCGCGAAACCCGCGCCAGCGCACCGATTGAGTTTGCTCCGGTGGGGAGTCGCCTCTGCCGGCCGCCCGATAAAGGCGGCCGGCAGATAGCGGCGGCAGGGCTAAAGCCCCGGCGGGCGGCCCTCGTACGGCGTGCTCAGCACGATCGTGGTTCTCGTCGAGACGCTGGCCGACGCCCTGATCTGCTGGAGCAGCTCCTCAAGCGCGGCGGGCGAGGCGACTCGCACCTTGAGTATGTAGTTCTCATCTCCGGCCACGCTGTGGCACGCCTCGATGGCCGGCAGGTGGGCGAGCCGTTCGGGTGCGTCGTCAGGAGCCGACGGGTCGAACGGCTTGATCGAGATGAAAGCGGTCAGCGGCAGGCCCGATGACACCGGATCGATCACCGCCGCGTAACCCCGGATCACGCCGCGCTCTTCCAGCCTGCGCACGCGCTGCTGCACGGCGGACACCGACAGCCCGGTTTGCCGGGCAAGTTCGGTGAAGCTCAGGCGTCCGTCCACGGCCAGAAGCGACAGGATCTTCCTGTTGATGGCTTCCACGCGCGCCAACCTAGCCTGCCAGCCGCCGGCAGCACGGGCCGGGTCGTTCGACCCGGCGGGCTCCGGTATCAGCGTGCGCCCGATGACAGCGACCTGCTGATCACTACTCGCTGAATCTGGTTGGTGCCCTCCACGATCTGCAGTACCTTCGCTTCCCGCATCAGCCGCTCGACCGGGAAGTCCTCCACGTAGCCGTAACCGCCGAGCACCTGCACGGCGTCGGTGGTCACCTTCATCGCCGCGTCGCTGGCGAACAGCTTCGCCATCGCGGCCTCCTGGCCGAACGGCAGACCGGCATCCTTGCGCCGCGCCGCGGCCAGGTACAGCGCGCGGGACGCGGCCACCGCGGTGGCCATGTCCGCCAGCATGAACCCCAGGCCCTGGAACTCGATGATCGGCTTGCCGAACTGGCGCCGCTGGTTCGCGTAGACCACTGCGGCGTCGAGCGCGGCCTGGGCGACGCCGGTCGCGCACGCCGCGATTCCCAGCCGCCCGGAATCGAGCGCGGCCAGCGCGATCGAGAATCCGTTGCCCTCCTCGCCAACCAGGTGGTCGCGGGGCAGCCTGGCATCTTCGAACCGCACCTGCGAAGTCACCGAGCTGCGCATCCCCATCTTGTGCTCGGGCGGCGCGGCCGCGACTCCGGGCGTGCCGGCTGGCACATGGAAGCAGCTGATCCCCCTGGACCGGTCGCTGCCGTCCGGATCACCCGAGGTCCGCGCGAACAGCGCGTAGAAGTCGGCCTGCCCGGCGTGCGAGATCCACGCCTTGACGCCGTTCACGGTAAAGCCGGGACCCGCGGGCTCCGCTCTCGTGCGCAGCGCGGCGGCGTCGGAGCCGCTGCCAGGCTCGGACAGGCAATAACCCCCCAGCAGGTCGCCGCCGAGCAGCGCAGGCAGCCACCGCTCCTGCTGCTCTTCGGTACCGGCATGAATAAGAGGAAAGCAGCTCAGCACATGAACGCTGACCCCTAGGCCGATGGTGAGCCAGGCACCCGCCAGCTCCTCGACGACCTGGAGGTAGGTTTCGTAAGGCTGCCCGCCGCCGCCCAGCGACTCCGGGTAAGGCAGCCCCAGCAGGCCAGCCTGGCCGATTAACCTGAACGCGTCCCTGGGAAAGGCCGCCTCGCGCTCGGCGGCGGCCACGTCCGGGCTCAGTTCCTTGTCGGCGAGGTCGGCAGTGAGGTCGAACAGCGCCCTGGCATCGGCATCGCGGCATTCGCGCTCGACGTTCAGCATGGCGTCACGCCGGGATGATCACGAGGTCGCGGGTGGCCAGGTTGAGCCGTTCGCAGCCGCCGTCGGTGCAGACGACGATGTCCTCGATCCTGGCCCCGTGCGGACCGGGGTAGATGCCAGGCTCCACCGAGAACGCATGCCCGGGCCGCAGCTCCTCGGCAATTGCCCGAGACGATGTAGGGGTCCTCGTGCGTCTCCAGGCCTATGCCGTGCCCGGTCCGGTGCACGAAGTACTCGCCATAGCCCGCCGCGGTGATCGGCTCACGGGCAGCCCCGTCGATCGACTCCGCGCTTACCCCTGGCTTGACCGCCTCGCATGCGGCGTGCTGGGCATCCTTGAGCACCTGATAGTAGGCGGCGAAGTCAGCGGGCGGCTCCCCTATCGGCGTACGTCCTGGTGCAGTCCGAGCAATAACCGCTGGGCATCGTCCCGCCGATGTCGACCACGACGGGATCACCGGCCTGGATCACCCGGTCGCTGGCCGTGTGGTGCGGGCTCGCCCCATTCGGGCCGGAAGCGACGATCGCGAAATCGGCGGTCGCGTGCCCTTCGGCCAGGATCGCCTCGCAGATGTCCGCGGCGACCTGCCGCTCGGTCCGCCCGGCCCGCAGGAACCGCGGAACCTGGGCATGCACCCGGTCGATCGCCTGGCCCGCCGCGCGCAGCGCCGTTATCTCGGCTTCGGACTTGCGTGCCCGCAGCGGGCCGAGGGCAGCGCTGGCGAGCCGCTGCTCAGTGCCCGGCATGGCGGCGCGGAACCGCAGCACCATCAGCGCCCACATCCGGTCAGACAGGCCGATCGTCGCCGGGCTGCCCAGTCGCCCGGCGACCAGGGCGTACGGATCGTCGGTCTCGTCCCAGGTCACGATCTCGATGCCGAGCCGCCCGGCCGGGGACGCCGTCGCCGACCGAAGCTCAAGTGTCGGCACGACGAGGACCGGGTCACCGCTACCCGGCATCGCGAGGCAGGTGAGCCGCTCTGAGGCGTGCGCGTCGTAGCCGACCACGTAACGCAGATCAGGGCCTGGCGTCAGCACCAGCGCGCGAAGCCCGGCCAGCCTGGCCGCAGTCGCCGCGTCCGTCAGCCTGGTCGCCGGGTAAAGCTCATCCGACATGCTCACTCCACCTCGTCGTGGCGCTGTCCTGTCCCGCTCGCATCATCTCACCCTCCCCCGAACCCCAGCTATGGGACATCGGCTGCTCACTCCGGCAACAGCCGCGCCATGGGGCGTCCTCCGACCGGGGTTGCCGCTGTTAGCTGCCGTCACGGAGGTCGGGCGGGGCGCCGGGGGTAAAGCTCACGTGGTCGAAGATCGCGGTGCAGCCATCGCCTGTCGGTGACTGGGCCAGGAAGCCCACGGCGGCCTGGCCGCGCGGCGGGCCGCCGCCGAAGGCGAAGTAGCGCAGCAGCCGCCACCACGCGCCGTCGGACGAGGCGTGGAATGCCCAGGCGGGCCAGGCGCGGGTGATCCGCAGCCAGAGCGCGCGGCCAGTGATCTCGAAGGAGTTGCAGTCGTCCGAGGTGTACCTGGTCACGACCGTGACCGCGGTGGGCCGAAGCTGCGGGGACATCTCGAAGCACAGCTTCGCCCAGTGCTGCTGGCCCGCGTAGACGAGCAGCACGCCCGCGTCAAACTTGGCCGCGAAGTCGACGGTCACGCGCGCCGCGAGCGTGAAGTCGCCATCGGGCGGGACGCCTGTCGCCGGCCAGCGTCCGGCAGCGGTGCCGCTGGCCCGGCCGGATCGACGAACAGGTCGGTGCCAGGCGCGCCAGTGAGGATGAGCGCCCCGTCGGCCAGTTCGTGCCTGCACTCTGGGAAGCCGTCTGGTATCAGGGGAAACGGAAGTTCCGGAACAATGACCATGGTCACCGAATAAGTGTGACATCCCCGCGCGCACCCACCGTGCAGACCCCTCGTTGTGGCATTGCTGGCGTGATAGCGCCGCCGCCCCGACCTTGCTGGGCCTGCCCAGAACCCAGCCGGCGCTACAGGTGGCGCAGCACCTGGGTACGGAATTGCGGCGCGAGTTGGTCAACGACGCTTCTGAGCTCACGGGACCCCCTGGCCAGATCCGCCACGGTAGAAGGCCAGACGAAGCCGAGCACCCCGGTCGCCTGCTTGGCCGGCATGGCCTTGACCAGCCGCAAAGAGTCGTCAAGCGGCAGCTCCATGATGATCTCCGCGCAGGTGCGCGGGTTCGCGCGGCCCAGAATCAGCGCTGCCTCGCGGACTGGCATGGCGGAGACAATCGAGGCAGCCACATCCGCGCTGACGAAGTCCACCGCATGACTCGCCTCGTTCGTCGCGAGAATCCGGAGGACCGTCCCGGCGGTCGCTGGCAGGCCGGCGCCGATGGCCTGGATGAGCTTGCCCGCCTCGCGCGAGCGGAGTCCGGCGAGCACTGCGGCCGCGTTGTATTCGGACATCCTCAGCAGCATCGCCATGCCGGCCTCAGGATTGCCTGCCCGCCTGACCGCGTCACGAAGGTCGCGCAGGACCGGCTCAGGCAGCTTGGCGTCCGCCGGCCCAGGGCCAGGCCCGGATACGTGCCCGGGCGCCCGCCTCGCAGTCCCCGGCGACGGCAGCGGCTCGGGTGACCTCCTCGCCGGCTCGCCGAGCACGTCGCACAGCACCCTGGCGACCTGAGCGGCCGGAGGCCGCCGTGCCGGGTCCTTCTCCAGGAGCCGCATTACGATGCCGGCGAGCCTGCCCTGGCACCGCAACTGCGGTGTTCGCTCGTTCATTATCGCCCAGGCGGTGGTCTCGCGATCAGCAGCGCCCTTCCGCAGGAATGGCGAATACCCCTCAAGCGCGAAGAATAGCGCCACCCCCAGTGACCACAGATCCGATTCCCTGCTCGCGGGATCGCCGGCGAGCCGCTCGGGCGCTATGTAGTCTATTGTGCCTATCGTCGCGTTATACCTGGTGATCGAGGCGTCGCCGTTAATCTTCGCGATTCCGAAATCAATCAGGAAAACTGTGCCATCATCATCGGCGATCAGGATATTGGCGGGCTTGACGTCGCGATGTATCACGCCTTTATCGTGGGCCGCGCACAGCGCCTCCAGCACCGACAGGGCAATCTTGGCAGCCGAGCGCTCGGTGAGCCTGCCGTCCCTGGCGATCTCGTTCAGGGAGCGCCCTTCGATGTACTCCATGACGATCCAAGGGTCTTCATCGACGAGCAGCACATCGTAGATAGGCACGATGGCGGCATGGTTCACCTGAGCAAGCGCCTTGGCTTCATTCAGGGCGCGCCGCCTGCGCTCGGTCAGATCAGCGGTGCCGAGCCTGGGCAGCAACTGCTTGAGCGCGACCCTGCGTTGGAGCAGATGGTCTTCGGCGAGCCAGACGCTGCCCATCCCGCCGTCGTCGAGATGCCGCACCAGCTCATAACGGCCGACGATGAGGGATTCAGAGCTCATCTTCACGGTAAGGGAATTCAGTAAAGCCCGCCCGGCGGCTGGTGTCGGTAGCGACAGGAAGGTCTTCCATCTGCCTCAGCCTGTCGTCAACGAACCTGGTGGTGTCCTCCCCGTTGCCGTTCACAGGTTCAGGCCTCTCCTCACGCTCCGTGTGCGTCTCCCGGCTCGGCGCCTGGCTGGTCGACGACCGAAACCTCTCCCGCAGCTCCGCCTCGACATGAGCGAAGGACACGGTGCCGTTGGGACCGGCGGCCACCGGTCGGACGGCCGCTGAGGAAACTCGCGGCCGGGCGCCGTAGGCCTTTTTACCCTCCCTCAGCTCTTGCTCGACCGCGTGCGCCAGGAGCTTCTCGTAATTTCCAGGCTCCTGCAGCAGCTTGACGGTGACTGGCAGGATCTCGAAGACCAGGAACAGCAAGAAGAGCAGCAAACGGGTCGAGTTGATCGTGAGGCTCTTTCCCGAGATCTGGTTGAGCGCCTCGAGCCTGATGAGCAGGCCGTTAGTGGTGATGTTCGCCGTCTGGTACTTCTGCTCCAGCGCGTCCTCTTGCCCGATCGCGACGGCCAGGTGCTGCTTGGCCGCGGGCAGGGCATCCTTCGCCTGCTGCAGCCTGCGCTGCTGGGAAGCCACATCGTTAGAGTTCAGCTGCTTTTCCCGGCCTTGTATCTGCCCCGTGAGCTTCGCGACCTGGGCCTGAGCGAGCAGGTACGACTTGTGACTGGCCGCTGCCAGCGGTCCGTTGCCCTTGCGAGTGCAGCCCTGCCCGCCATAGAGCTGGCACTGCCACTGCTGGTAATAGTGCCCCTCAAGCCCTATCTCGGTCTTCTTCTGCTTGGCCAGCGCGATCACTACCGGGTCGGTGGCCGGGTTCAGCGGCACGTTTCCGTTGGAGTCGATGACCTTCTCGAGATTCGCGACGTCCTTCGTCCAGAACGTGACCTGCTGGCCGACCTTGCTCTTCTGCTGCAAGGCGATGAAGCTGCTGGCCCGCTCTTGCTTGATCACGATGATCTGAGCGTTGATCTCGGACTGGAAGATCCGCAAGACGATCGGCGTCGAGATGAGCGTGCCGAGCAGCAACGCGAGCACCAGCCTGGGCAGCGCGATCGTCCACCGGCGACTGCCGCTTGACGGCATCGACGTGACCAGCCAGCGGTCGATGCCGAGGATGATGAGCCCCCAGAGCACCGCCCCGAACAGCGCGACGACGACCGGCAGGCCGAGCGCGTCGTTCAGGGCGAACCACATCGACGCCGTGGCTATAAGGCTGGTGATGAGAATGGCCATGCCCAGGCTTTGGAACTTGACGCGCTCCGTCGGGCAGTTGTCGAGTACCTCCTGCCGCACGCCGGCGATGGAAAACAGGATATTACGCCGATCCTGGCTCAATGCCGCCCCTCCGTCCGCCGCTAGCCTGATGTCAAAGCATAGGCCAACAAGTGGGCTAATCTCACCGGCTGGTTATTTGCGGCAGAGACGAATATGCGCCGCTGCTCAGCGGAAATGGCATGATGTACGCGTGATGGCCGTGAACGGGGGCTCCGCCCGCGAGGCGCTGACCCGAGAACTCGCCGACTACCTTGCCAAACTCGGTAATGGCGACGTGCTTACCATCGTCGAGCTCGCCTCGGGCGGCATCGTCGTATGGGAGCTTGACCGCAAGCCTAACGGCGTGCCGCGCTGCCGATTCCGGCCGGCCGAACCATGGGTGTCGCTCGGCATCGATTCCGAGCTCAGCCCGTCACTGCTGCGCGAAGTCGCGCTGCCAGGCGATGACTCGCTGGTTGTGCTGGTACGCACCTCGCCCGACGGGCCGACCGCCAAGGCCGCCTTCCTCGAGCTTGAGTCCGATCCGGCCATCTCCGCCGCGTTCAGCTGCCCCGATCCGCTCAAGGACATCCTTGACTACGTCCGCGTCCACGACAGCCTGACGCAGTTCTACGAACTAGTGCTGCTCAGCCGGACCGAGTCGGGCCTGGCCTGAGCTCGTCCTGCACCAGCTTCTTCCTCCTGGCGCCAGACGAGGAGACATCTGCCAGCTCACGCTCAGGTGCGAGCGGGCCGGCGAGCAAGGGATCGCCTTCGCGGTGGTCGCCTCCAAGGGCGGCCAGTTCCGCCTGGTATCGCTCAGCTCGGTGAACGTCGCTCCAGGCAGCTACCGCGTCACAGCTGAGCTGCGCAGGCCGGGCCTCGTTCGCTTCGACGGGCTCGACGGCACCTTCCGCGACGAGCGCCGTAGCTGGTCCGAACTTGTCGAGTCGCTTCCCGGCAAGCTCGATCTCCCCCCGCCAGCTCATCTGGTCTGCCTGATCGAGACCAATGGGACCGTCGAGGAAGTAGCCGAGCGGCTCCGCCGCGCCGCGCAGCTCGTTGAGCTGCTGCCGGACACTCTGGTGTCGGTCATCTCCTACGGACCGCACCCGGTCGGGCGCGTTCTGGAGGAGGGACCGATCAGCGAGCACGCGTGGGCTGCGACCCCAGTGCAGGCGCTGGCGCAGCTCAACCAACTGGCGGCCGCCAATGAGGCATTGAAGTCGCGAAACTGGTATGCCCTGGCCGCCCAGCTTGAGTGCGTGCTCATCAGGGTCGCCGAGCTCCTGCCGAGCAAGCCGGCGCCCGACGGCAGGAACCGCCGCCTGGTAGTCGTGACCGTGGGCGCCAGGCCAGCCTTTCCTCCAGGCCGCGATCTGACGCGGATCCGGTGCCCGGGGAGTCATGACTGGCGCGCCGGGCTAGCCGGGCTGAGGAGCTACCCGGCGAGTACCGCCTTCGGAGCCATCCTCGACCGGCAGCTCAGCGACGACATCTGGGCCGAGCTCGGCCGGGACGCGCTCGCCTCCGGCGCGATCGTCGACGTGCGGAGCTTCGCCAGCAGGCTCGGACTAATCGCGGAGGACACCGAGCCGGTTCCATTCCCCCTGCTTGACCCCGATGGAGAGTGAAACCCTTGGCCGACCAAGCTGAGAGCAAGATCGCGATCTTGGGAGCGCCGACTTGCGGCAAGACGACCTTCCTCGGCGCCCTGAGGATCGCCCTCGACCGGCAGCGACGAGACGACCAGGACCTGGCCTGGGTGCTGGTCGGTGACGACGACGCATCAGTGCGGCAACTCGGCAAACTGGCGAGCACGCTCGACTACGACCAGGCATTCCCCGTCCCTACGCCGGTCGGAACCATCGAGCAGTACAAATTCCATCTCACCGGCCCCGCCTGGCATACCGTTAAGCGACGCTGGCTCAGCACCAAGCGAGTCCTTCGGCCAGTTGAGGTAGCGATAGACCTCGCTGATGCTTCCGGTGAGATGGCGGACCCAGGGCGATCCGGGGGACTAAAGATTCTCGTCGCGAACCTCGCGAAATGCCGGGGAATTGTCTTCCTGTTCGACCCGGTCATCGAAGCTAAGAAGCCGCAGGCCTTTAGATACATTCGCGAGCTGCTTGACCAGCTCGCAGCCAGCATGAAAGACGAGCTGATCAATGGTCGCCTGCCGCACTATGTCGCGGTCTGCGTCTCAAAGTTCGACCATCCCCTGGTGCTTGAATGCGCCGAGAAGCTCGACCTCGCGACGACAGATCCGGCCGACCCTTATGAGTTTCCCAGAGTCGCGAGCGAGGATGCGCGCGAGTTTTTCATCAAATTGTGCAAAATCCTGAACGCGCGTGACGCCGACATGCTGCTCAATACTATCGAGCGCCGGTTCCAGAGCGCCAACGTAGAATACTTCACCTCCTCGGCGATCGGGTTCAACATCGACGAGCACAGCAACGTCTATGATCCGGACGATCCGCTCAACCTGCTGCCCGCGGCCATCGAGCAAGATGCTCGCATACGCGGCGCCATCCACCCCATCAACGTCGTTGAGCCGATCATGTGGCTGGCCGGACGACTGACTGGAGCTGACCCCGCATGACAGCTGACGCCGCAGAACGCGTCGTGGTGCAGTGGGCGCACCTCAGCAAATACGAAGACGACGCCGGCTACCACGTGCTCGGCTGCAGCAACGGATCACTCAATAGCGAGCACTTCGATAACCAGCTAGTTCGCTACTCGCCGGGCACGCTGCAGCCGGACGAGCTGCCTCAGGTAATCATCAGCTGGTGCCGCCGCCGGCCGAGCGAGGATAAAACCAAGGAAGAGAAGTACGTGGCGATGGCCATTTACCATCCCTTCCAGGCCGTCCGCGACATCAGCGACCGCCGGGTCATGCCGACCGATTATTTCTGCGCGCCCTATCAGAGCCTGGCGAGCACCGAGGTCCCGTACCTATCGATGTACAAGGCGTTCGGCGAGTTCAGGATTCCAGTAGACCCGGCCAAGCCAATCCTTCTTGACATGCCGTCCGCGCCGCCCACGGTCCTGACGCATTCCGGTGAGATCTTGCTTGCTCAACGTGCGGCGGCGTTGCTGCTGACCGAGAAACCCGTCTGCATCCTGGGCGCGGGCCGGCTCGCGATGCTGGACCGGTTGCGGTTCATCGACGCGGTCGCGGCGCTCCTGCCTTACGGCATGCGGAGCAAGCTCTCGGCCGCCACCTGGGCCAGCAGCCTTCACCGGCAGCACAAGATGCGCCTCTTTTTCGCCGATGACGACCGCGGAAGCAACGACAACATCTTGAAGTGGGGAGAGGCGGAGGACACTCCGATCCTTGACACGACGGCCGAGTCCTATCGCCAGCTACTGAGCAGGGACAGGTTCGATCCCGACATGCTGACCGAGGACGAGTCGCGCAAACCCAGGGGATTCGACATTGTAGACGTCAACACCCTCGTGGAGCTGGCAGGCAAAGCCAGCGGACGCAGCCACCGCCGCCGGCGCGCGATCCCTACCGAGGAGGTCGCCCTCGCTGTACCAGCAGAGGACGACGAACAGTCAGGCTCGAACGAGCCCCCAGAGCACGCCGGCGTGTCGCTGTTCACGGCCATCCGAGAGGACGGTGCCGACGACGAGCCGCTGACGGTATCTGAGCAGCCTGAGCTCAAATCCGCGCGAAACCTTGAAGATACAGCTGACATAAGCCGCCTCAAGGACGTGCTCTGCTCCTGCGCCCTAGTGCTGAAACAGGGCCGCGAGGACAAGCTCAGGCAGCATATCTCAATCCTGGAAGACTATGCCGACGACAACTTGCCGCAACTGCGGAGCCGCGCTGGCCGCAAGCGAATTAGAGAGATCATCGCCGATAACGACCTGCTCAAGCCCACCAAGGCCGTGACCGCGCAGTCGCTTCAGGACCTTTACGCAGCGCTCTTGAAGCTAGCGTTCCTGCTGCCGGTCGGTTATGAAACTTACGGTCGAGTAGAGGAATGCGCGGGATACTCACCCGGGCAGCGATTGCATGAATCTCTGGCATTGTCGATAATTGACGCCGGAATGAGCGACCTGGGCCTGCCCTTCGCGATGAATTCGCTTAGCGAGGTTAATCTCCGGAGCGTGCTACGCAATACTATTCGACGGGCTGACTCATCTCTCGCCCGACTCGGCGAGTGGCTGGCAGATCCAAAGCTAGACGGAAAGCCGGCGTACGCTCAGATAGTTCTTAACGTCGTCATCCGGGTGCTGCTGCTCGACGAGCAGGTCAGCAAGGACGATCGCCTGGCTTTCCGGCAAGCGATTATCGATAATAAGCTCATGTCGGTGCTGCAGGAGCGGCGCCAAGGTGAGCCAGGCCGACAGCTTAGCGATATCACGGCCATCCTCACCTTTGCGTACGGCAAGAGCCTTTCGCTGCGCGACTCGATCGACTTGATGAACTCCGCTTCCGGTCAGCCGTGGGACGCCTTTCGCGAGGCACTCGTCACGATGGCGGATCCGCGCGCCCGCCCGATTCTCTACCGCGAATTCTATCTCCGCCAGCTCGCCGTCGCTGGCTACTCGCTTTCCGAGCACGCGAGGCTGAGGGATCTGGCGCTCGCGAAGCCGCCGGTCCGGAACCCGATTCGAAGGCCGGCGATCAACCAGTCGGGCACGCCGCAGCGACGGTCCGCACAACGCCAGCAAGCACAGCACCAGCCCGCGCAGCGCGATCCAGTCTGGAGGATTATCTGGTTCGTAGCCGCGATCGCAGTCATTGCGATATTGCTGCTGATTATCTTCTTCGCCCACAAACTATAATAATCTTTGGCAGGTGTGGCCGTGGTCTCGGGGCACGTTCGGGTAACCGTGGAGTGGGCGCTGTGGGGCTCGGACCGCACGGGCACGAGGGTACTGGCGTGCAGCGAAGGATCTATCGGCAGCAACGGATTTGATACCCTGCTTGTTCGCTACTCCCCCGGCGAGCTTGACAATCTTTCGCAGGTCGCGATCGCGTGGTCACGCGATGGCGGGCCTGACCAGGTACTGATGGCCTTTCACGACCGGCGCGCCCCAGCCCGCCACGGCGATGGCCGGATCGTGAACATCCGGCTGTTCTGCGTGCCATTCGGCGAGCTTGCCGCCGGTCCGGTGGGATACCTGGCCTTGTACGACGAACTCAGCAGGCTTGAGCCGGCGAGCGGGAGCAAGGCTCCGGTCGTGATTGAACTGCCAGTCACGAAGTTCGCCGACCTGGCGGAGAACTGTGACCCGCTCGCGATCCGGGTCGCGGCGATTTTGCTGACGAACAAGCGAGTGTGCGTTCTTGGCGCCGAGAGCATCGGCCTGCGGGAGCGGGTGAAGTTCATCGACACTGTCGCGGCCTTGCTGCCCTATGGACTGCGCAGCCGCCTGTCCGCCTCGACGTTGGTGAGCAGCAACTTTGACCTGCACAAGATGCGGCTGTATTTCGCGGCCGAGCAGCGCCAGTCGGAAGATCAGGACCGGAAGATCGTGCACTGGGGCCAGGAGCACGACGAGCCCGTCGGCACCGCCACCGCGGACTATTACCTCTGGATGCTGAACAACGGGTCGCTGACTGCCGACCAGCTCGCTCAGTGCACCCGGCCGATGGCCTTTCGTAAGGACGACATCGATGAGATGGTCGAGTCGCTCGCCGTTCACTCGGCGGGGAACGACGACGCGGCTAGGCCTGCCGCCGGTCCCGGCGATCAGGCGGACGTCGAGAAGTTGCTCCGATTCTGCGCCGAAAGCGTCGCTGGCGGCCAGGCCAGGCTGCCGGTAGCCGTCTCCATGCTGCGGCGTCACCAGGACAAGCCACGCAAGCGGGCTGAACGCCTGTGGCTTGCCGACCTCATCGCGCAGCTTGGCCTGCTTCGCGACGATCCCGGCGGTGTCGATCACGACCTCGACGCTGATTCGCTGGCCGAGTTCCGCGATGCCGTGCTCAGGCTAGCGTTCAAGGTCCCGCTCAACTACCAGAGTTATTGCCTGATCGAGGCTGCTAGCGGCCGGTCACCTGGCCAGCCGGCGAGCGTGCCCTTGGCGAAGGTCATGCTGGAGATCGGGCTTGAGCCCCCGCTGCAGGTGCTGGCGGCCAAGGCGGCCGGCGAGGCCGAGTTCAAGGAGGCGCTGCGCGACGCCGCGTTGACGGCGGAGTCCATCGTCATGATGGCGGCTAACCCCCTCGTGCAGGCGTCCCATGCCCAGGCGATGTGCGAGATCGTCACGAGCTACCCAGAAGCCCAGCGTGGCCGGGCCCATCGGGAGTCGCTGCGGGCAGCGCTCGGCCAGCACGGCTACCTGGCGCCGACCGCTGAGCGGCTGTTTCCCGACGACGCGCAGGCTCAGCTTGGCCTGCTTGACGGCATCGTGCGAGCTGCGCACGGCTCAAGGCTGGACCGATCTGCCATTTACGGCGTTCTGGGCAATAAATCGGTCATGCCTACGGTGCCACTGCTCGCCGCCGTGGTTCGGCTCGCGAATCCAGCAGAAGCTCAGGGTGCTGGCGCCCTGTTCGCCGCTCACCACGTCGCCACCGTCAAGTTCGGCGAGAAGGAAAACGAAGAACTCTGGAGAGTGCTTGCGGGGAACGTCGGCCAGCAGCCGGCGTGACCAGCGACGGCCAATTTTTCAATAGCCGGATTTTTCATGACAGCGGCCCGGTGAGACAGGAGGGTGCTGTTTGCAACACCGCCTGCTCACCGGGCCGTTGCGGGGTCCGCTTAAGGCAGCGGGCTCAGTGGTGGTGCTTGGCGGGCGGGACGACCGCGCCCGTAGTCGGGTCGAGGATCAGCGGTGTCTTGTGCGGCGGCTGGCTGAAGTCCAGCACGCCGCCAGGAGCGTCGAGGCTGCCGGCGATCGTGTCGAAGGAACCGTTTCCGATCTCCTCGCCGCGAAGCCAGTTCTGCTCGATGAACTTGATGACCGATGACTGATCCGTCAGGTTGTGGCTGACGTAGTTCTCCGGCGCGAACGGCGAGACGACGACCAGCGGAACGCGCAGGCCGTAACCGCACCGGTCGAGCTGGCCCTGGCCGCCGATCCACGATGCGACGCCGGAGCACGGCAGCACGTCGTTGGACCCGTCGTTCGAGCCGTTGATGGTCGGCGGCTCCTGGTGGTCGTACCAGCCGTCAGAGTCGTCGTAGGTGACGACGATCGCCGTGTCGCTCCAGTCCTTGGAGTTCTCGATCTGGTTGATCGTGTCGACCAGGAACTTCTGCTCGTCCAGCGGGTCGGAGTTGGCCGCGTGACCATTCTGGTACGCCGGGGGCTTCAGGAAGCTGACCGCGGGCAGGTTGTTCGCGTTCAGGGCCTCGTAGAAGTCCGAGATGTCGTACTGGTGGTTCGCCTGGTCGGTCTTGCCGATCATGGAAACCGAGGTTGGCGGCAGGTGCTTGGGGTTAGCGGTGGACTTGTAGTACTCGAACGGGTCGTGATGCGGCACGTAGTCCTGAACGGCGATCCCGCCGATGTTCTGGTGGTTCTGGCCGCAGACCGCGAAGCCCCCCGCGTTCGTGGAGGTCGGCGCGAAGCCGCCCTGGAACCAGCCCCACGTGACGCCCTTGGCGTTCAGCAGGTCGCCGATGTTCTCGCCGGTCATGACACCGAGCGGGCTGGTGGAGGTGTGGCTGTTGTCGGCGCAGTCGTCGAACGCCGGGTCGATGTCACCGAAGATCGTGCCCGTGCCCTGGGCGTTCAGCGCGCTGACCGCGAAGGGGTCGGGGACCTTCGCCATCGTGGTGGGATCCACCGCGAAGCCGCCGCCGGTGTTACCTGAGACCAGGTTGAGGGCGCCGGGCGTAGACGGCCCGTAGGCCGTCGTGTAGTTGTTGTCCGACATCGAGTAGTTCTGCGCGTAGTTCCACAGCGCGGTGACGGTGTTGCCGTCGTAGTAGTCCATGACCAGGCCAGGAGTACCGAACAGGATCGGCTGCCCGGTGCACGTGTCGTGGGCGGTGAACTGCTCGAACTTGTCCATCAGGCCGTTGTCGTTGGCCTCTTGCTCCGGGCCGTAGCCGTGGTTCTGGTCGCAGGTCAGGGCTTCGGAGTGGGAAAGGCGCATCGGCTGGAAGGCGTTCGGATTGTGGGTGAGCAGTGCTGGAGTCAGCCCGTTGACGCTCGGCGTGTTCGACTTGGCGGTGAACGTCGTGCCATCGGTGTTGGCCGCGCTCGGGTACGTGCCGAAGTAGTGATCGAACGACACGTTCTCATCGAAGATGACAACGATGTGCTTGATCTTCGTCTTGCCGTGACTGAGCCGGAAAGTGACAGTGTGCGTGGTCCGGGCAGACGCGCTAGTCACGGTCAGCGCGGCGGTGGTCAGCCCAGCGGCAGCCAGGGCGCTCGCGGCCACGATGGCCGAAGTGCGCCGGAGCCGGCGGCCGGCCAGCGGCTGGCCGGAGCCGCTACTTGCTCCTCGCCCATACTTGCCCCTCCTCATGTTCGGTTGTTACAGGCATTGTTGATCCAAGAAGAGGCCGCGTCTACTGACGCGACCCAGTCGCCAGAATTCCTGACGCTCACGGCGCAGTGGCACCGGCAAGCTGAAGGCTGGGTAAACACGACGCTAAGACCGTGTATCGGGTGAGCCTCAGGCAAGCACAGGTCTCAGGCAAGCACAGGTCTCAGGCAAGCAGGGCGCGGGCGTAGTAGTCGCGGGCGTCGGCGACGCCGGGCAGGGCGAAGAAGTAGCCGCCGCCGAACGGGCTGATGTAGTCGACCAGCGGCTCGCCGATCAGCCTGGTCTGCACCGCCTTGAACTGCCGCTCGAGGTCCTGCTGGTAGCAGGTAAAGATCAGGCCCATGTCCAGATTGCCGACCTCGTCAATGCCGCGATCGTAGTTGTGGCCGCGGCGCAGGATCCGGCTATCGGCCGATTGCGGCGTGCGCGGATTGGCGAGCCTGATGTGCGCGGTCAGCGGGATCGCGGCGCCGGTCGGATCGGTCGCGTAGTCCGGGTGGGTGTGCTCGCCGTTGGCGTCCAGGGGCGCGCCGGTCGCCCGGCGCCGGCCGATCATGTTCTCCTGCTCCTCGACCGAGACCCGGTCCCAGAACTCCACGAGCATCCTGATCAGCCTGATGACGAGATAACTGCCGCCTGCCGTCCAGGCCGGCTCGTCGCCTCCCTTGCTGACCCAGACCAGCCTGTCCATCTGGCGATCGCTGGCCGTGTTCGGGTTGGCGATGCCGTCCATGAAGCCGAGCAGGTTGCGCGGCGTGCCGGCTGGCCTTGGCGGGCTCACGAAGCCGTCGATGCGCCAGCGCGCGGCCATGGCGCCGCGCGTGTTCTTCGCGATGTCACGGAGCGCGTGCACGAGCACGTCCGGATGCCCGGCGCTCAGCTGCAGGCTGAGGTCGCCGTGGCACTGTGCCTCGTCGAGCGAATCGTCGGGGAACGGGGTCATGGTCGCGAGCTTGGCCGGCTTCAGGCTGCTCAGGCCGAACCGGTCATCGAACAGCGAGGCGCCGACCCCCAGGGTGACGGTCAGGCCGTCGGGCACAATGACCGGGCCGAGGACGCCGGAGTCGGACGGCGCCTCGGCGATGCCGATCGGCTCGGGCACCCCGCCCCGGGTCAGGAACCTGGCCCGGTCGGTGATCGTCCGCATCAGGTCGGCCAGCTCGGCCTTGTTCGCGGCCGTGACGTCGAAAGAGACCACCGCTGTCGCTGGCAGCGCCCCGGGGAGGATGCCGGTCTGATGCGGGCCGTGGAACGGGGCCGCCGGCAGGCGGCCGGCCAGTTGCTGCTCGGCGGCGGTGGCCGTCGCTGACTGGTGCTGCTGGCGCAGGCTGTAGCCGGCGACGCCTGCGGTGAAAAGGCCCGCTCCGACGGTGCCGCCGAGGAAGGCGCGGCGGGTGCCGGGGCTGGCGAGCTCGGCCGGTGCCGGCTGCGGCGTCGGCTGCGGTGCCGGCTCGTCTGGCGCCATCAGATTCTCCTTGGCTCGGTGATGGCGGCGATCGGCGCGAGTTCCTGGAGCGCCTGACTCGCGGCCGAGTCAATCTGCTCCCGGGTGATCGTGCCGAGCTGGCTCACGGATGTCCAGCTGCCGTCCGGCCTCTGCTCGGCCTGGAGCAGCCGCTGGAGCGTGTTCAGCCAGGTATAGACGGCGGGAAGCGCGGTGTACCTGGTCACGAGGATGCCGTGCAGGACGGTGAGCAGTTCCCTGGTACCGGTGATGTTGGCGAGCGTGGTGGCCAGCGTCGTGCCGCTGCCGTAGTCGTCGTGGCCGGACAGCTGGAACTGAAGCGCGTTTTCCAGGATCTCGTGAGTTCGCAGGCCTACATCGAGAAGGTCAACTTCCTGATCGGGGAAAGCAGCCTTGAGGCCCTTGACGTAGCCGTAGAGCTGATCGACCGGCTTGGTCAGTTCCCCGGCGCTCTGCGCCGTGCCAGAGGTCGTACTCGACCCGGTAGAAGCCGGTCCAGCCGGGGTTGCTCACCGTACCGGTCAGGCCGTCGGCACGCCCGTCGATCTCGTCGTCGAAGTCGCCGAACGTGCCGTAAGCGGCGCCGAGCCGCTCGTAGGTCAGGTGGGCGGTGAGCCAGTCCGCCTTGGCTGGCGCCAGCTTGCCGTCGCGGACGTCCGCGTCCAGCTTCGCGGTCTGCGTCGCCAGCTGCGCCAGGCCCGCAGTGACGTAGGCGTGGTACTCCTTCGACGGCGCGAGCATGTCATTGTTGGTGACCGGCACGATCCCGGGCTCGCCCTTGGCGTGCCCCGGGACGTCCACCGTCGGCCCGCTGAAGGGATCGATGTCGTCGATCACGCAGCGGAACGCGTACGCGCCCGAGCCGAGATTCGACAGCCATCACGCTGGTCGTGCCCGCGCCAGATGCCGTCGAGCGCGCCGTAGACGGCGTAGGTCTTCGGGTTGACCAGGTACACCTCGGCGGCGGCGCCTGCCTCGTTGCGGATGCGGAACGTCCGCAATCCTGGTGCCGCCCGCCAGCGGCCGCCGCACTGAGCGGCGTTGAAAGTGATCGTGGTCCCTGTCGTGCCGGCGGCTACGTCGCTGTCGCCGGAGGCGGCTGCGCTCGCGCAGCCCGCGAGGGTGGCGACGGCGAGCGCGGCGACGACAAGCTTCGCCGGACGGGCGCCAGGTTTCGCCGGGAGAGAGTAGGTGGGGGTCATCAAGCAGCAGAATAATTGGTTGCGCTGGCCAGGCGGCAAGCCCGGGTGGCCGATGCCGCCAAACATTAACGAAACGTCCACCCCGCAGTCGCTGAGCCCGCAGCCCGCGCCCCGGCCGGTTACGGGCGCAGGGCCAGGGCGGCCATGACGCGGCCGAGCGAGCTGGACAGGTCCCAGCGGGCATCTAGGTCGGCGAGGCCGGCTGGGTCGGGCGGGCTTGACCGGCAGCTGGCCGTTGACCTCGGGCACGGGCGCGTCCCTGTGCGACCTCGACGACGGGCATCGCGACTTCGAGGTACGGGCCGGGCGGCGACGAGCTTGGCCCGGCTGCCGGCGGGCCAGCCGCCGTGCCCGGCATCGATAGCGGCCAGCATCGCCTCGATCGAGCCGAACGACCTGACCAGGGCGGCGGCCGTCTTCTCCCCGACGCCCGGCACGCCGGGCAGTCCGTCGCTCGGGATCGCCGCGCAGCGCGGCGAATGCGGCGTAGCTGCGGCTGGGGATCTGGTACTTGCTCGCCGACCGCCGCCTCGTCGATCACCTCGAGCTTGGACACCCCGCGCCCGATGTAGAGCACGCGGACGCCGCGAGCGTCGTCGACAAGCTGGAAGAGGTCCCGGTCCCCGGTGACGACCTCGACCTCGCCGGCCGCCCGCGTGGCGAGGGTGCCGATCACGTCGTCAGCCTCGTAGCCGTCCGCCTCGGCCATCGCGATGCCGGCGGCGCGCGAGCACCTGCGTGATCACGGGGATCTGGATCGGTGAGGGCGTCCGGCACCTGCTCGGAGCCGTCGGGATTGGCCCGGTGCGCCTTGTAGGAGCTGATCGCGGCCACCCGGAAGGCGGGGCGCCAGCGAAGCATCCAGGCACGCGACCAGCTGCGCCCGGGCGCCGGGCGCGGACCAGCGTGGCGATCATGTCGAGAAAGCCGCGCACCGCGTTCACCGGCGTGCCGTCAGGCGCGGTCATGGTCTCGGGAACGCCATAGAAGGCGCGGAAGTACATCGACGCGGAATCGAGCAGCATCAGCGCGGCCATCTGACGATCTTGCCAGACCCGGCGTCGCCTTACGCTAACTCAGGCCTTATCGGGTGCGGCCAGCCACCTAGGCGAGGTCCCTGATCATGAGGCGTTCCCACTCGCCGGGCCGGTGCGGCGGGAAGTCCCTGATCCCCGTCGCGCGAAATCCCATCCGCTTGTAGAAGGAGTGTGCTCGTTCGTTGGCCTCGAAGACCCAGAGCACGATCGCCGGCGCACCCGCTGACCTGGCGTGGTCGGCCGCCGCACTCGACCAGCCGGTCAGCGACGCCGAGCCCGCGTGCCCGCGGGTACACCCACATCGCGACCAGCGCGCTGGCGCCGGGAAAGTCAGGCTCGTTGGCCTGATCGCGGCTGAGCACGGTCGCCGTTCCCACGGCCTGGCCATCCCGCCAGGCAAGGAAGGCAGCCGCAGTTTCCAGCCGGGTCCGCCACTGCGCCTCGGAGAATGTCTGCTCGCGCTCAAGCGTGGAGCTGAACGCATACGGCGCGTCGGTCGAGCGCCGCGAGCCTGACCTGGCGGTAGCTGGCCCAGTCGTCCGGGCTGACCCTGCGACCACGATCGCCGATGAGACGGAGACTCTCCATCTTGAGGCTCGCCGCTCACTCCCGCAGCCTGCCCGATTGGTGGCCCAGGCGCAACGTAATATCTCAGACGCCCAGAGCCGCCCCCGGCCAAGATCACGAAACTAGCCCAGGCCCCGCCCGCGCGCGCCGGACTACTGCACCGAGGTGTAGGCCACCACGCCGCGCCGCAGGGCGCTGATGGCCTCCGCCGCGGTGTCGGCCAGCTTGTCCTGCCCGCCGCCGCACGGATCTGGTCGAGCAGGTCGATCAGCTGCTTGACCGCCCTGACAAAATCGCCCGGCGTCAGATCGGCGCTGGAGCAGGTGCTCAAGCGTCCGGCCGCTGGCCCAGGCGTGCGAGGTCCAGGCGAAGCCCAAGTCAGGTTCGCGCAGGAACGAGAGCCGGTGGTCATGCTCGGTTCCATCCAGCTCGCCCCACAGCCTGGTCATCGCGGCGACGCGCTGGCGACCCGGCTGCCAGGCAACCGGGGCGGGCCGGCGTCCTCTGGCCGCCTGGCCTCGAATGTCAGCGCGGAGACGCAGGCGGCCAGCTCCGGCCGGACTGAGCCCGTTCCACATCCCCCGGCGCAGGCACTCGGCCGCGAGCAGGTCGAGCTCGGAGTAGATGCCGGCCAGCATCCGCCCGTCCGCGGTCACCTTGTCGCCGTCCAGGTAGCCGAGGTGGCCGAGCACCGCGCAGACCCGTTCGAAGGTGCGGGCGATCACGTGCGCCCGGCCGGCGACGCGGCGGTCGAGTGCCTCGGCCTCGCGTTCGGCCCGCAGGAACTTATCGGCCTGCCGGGCGTGCGCGTTGCGCATCCGGGCAGCCATGGCACGGATGTTCGCGCAGCCGGCGCCGCAGGTCGGCGATCTCCTGGTCCGCGCCGCCTGACCGGCCCGGTCCGGCGCTGGCCGCCCGGCGCCGTTGCTCTGGTGAGACCGACCGGCGCACGCCTGATCGAGATCGACGCCCGCGAACTTGTTTCGCATGGTGGCAGCCAGATCTTTCCGCTGCTGCGGTGACCTCGGGCTGAACCGGCCGGGAATCGGCATCCGCAGCACGGCGACCACTGGGTCCGGGCACTCGGCCGGCGATAGCCGCTTGAGCTGCCGGTGCTCGGTCAAGATCAGCGGCGCCGGGGCGAGCGCGTTCCGTCGCCGGGCTCGAGCACGACGGCGGTCCCGGCGCGGCGACCGCCGGGCACCACGATGATGTCGCCCCGGCCGAGCGCGCCGAGCGATTCGACCACTGACGCCCGGCGGGCCGCCGAGCGATCCTTGGACTGCGTCCTTTTCCAGCTGCGACAGGTCGGCTCGCATCCGGGCGTACTCGATGAAGTCACCGCGGTCGCAGGTCGCGTCTCGGTCCCGGCCACCTGACTCCCTGAGCTTGCGCGCCTGCCTGGCCAGCCCGACCACCGCCCGGTCGGCCTGGAACTGCGCGAACGAGGACTCGAGCAGCTTGGCCGCGCGCTCCCGGCCGACCTGGCCGACCAGGTTCACCGCCATGTTGTAGGACGGCTGGAAGCTGGAGTTCAGCGGATAGGTCCTGGTCCCGGCCAGCCCGGCGACCGCCAGCGGGTCGATGCCCGGCTGCCAGAGCACGACCGCGTGCCCTTCGACGTCGATGCCGCGCCGCCCGGCCCGGCCGGTGAGCTGGGTGTACTCCCCCGCGGTCAGCGCGGCGTGGGTCTCGCCGTTCCACTTGTCCAGCCGTTCGATCACGACGGTGCTGGCGGGCATGTTGATGCCGAGCGCCAGCGTCTCGGTGGCGAAGACCGCGCGGATCAGGCCGGCGGCGAACAGTTCCTCGACGACCTCCTTGAACGTGGGCAGCAGCCCGGCGTGGTGCGCCGCCACCCCGCGCGTCAGGCCCGCCAGCCAGTCGTCGTAGCCGAGCACCGGCAGGTCGTCGTCGGGGATGTCGGAGGTGCGATCGGCGACGATCTCGGCGATCTCGGCTGGCCTCGGCCGGGGTGGTCAGCCGCAGGTTCGCCGCCAGGCACTGCTGGACCGCCGCGTCGCAGCCCGCCCGGCTGAAGATGAACGTGATCGCCGGGAGCAGGCCAGCCCGGTCGAGCCTGGCGATCACCTCGGCCCGCCGCGGCGGGACGAACCTGGGCTGGCCGGCCCGGCCGGGCGTGCGCCTGGCCGAGCGATCCGCGGGCTGGCCGGGCCGGCTGCCGCGCCGCTGGCTGGCGCCCGCGCCCGCTCCGCGCCGCCGCGCGAGCCGTAGTGACTGAGTGCGGTACCTCGTCGCGTCGCGCTGGGAGACCCTGATCAGCTCGGGGTTGACCTCGGGCCGCTGGTCGTCTGGTCGAGCTCTGACCGGGCTGGCGAACATGTCGTAGAGCCGGCTGCCGACCAGCATGTGCTGCCAGAGCGGCACCGGCCGGTGCTCGTCCACGATCACCGACGTGCCGCCGCGCACCGAGGTCAGCCAGCTCGCCGAACTCCTCGGCGTTGCTGACCGTCGCCGACAGCGCGGTCAGGGTGACCGACTCGGGCAGGTGGATGATCACCTCTTCCCAGACCGCGCCGCGGAACCGGTCGGCCAGGTAGTGCACCTCGTCGAGCACGACGTGGCTGAGGCCGGTCAGCGTCGGGCGAGCCGGCGTAGAGCATGTTCCGCAGTACCTCGGTGGTCATGACCACCACCGGGGCGTCGCCGTTGACCGAGTTGTCCCCGGTCAGCAGGCCGACCTTGGTCGGCGACGTAGCGCCTGACCAGGTCGCCGTACTTCTGGTTCGACAGCGCCTTGATCGGCGTGGTGTAGAAGCACTTGCCGCCGTGCGTCATCGCCAGGTGCACGGCGAACTCGCCGATCACGGTCTTGCCCGAGCCGGTCGGCGCGGCTACCAGCACGCCGTGCCCCTCGTGCAGCGCCTTGCAGGCCCTGAACTGGAACTCGTCGAACGTGAAGTCGTACATCGCCTGGAACGAGGCGGTCGCCCGGCTCGCCCGTCCCCGCCCGCCGGTGCGCATGTACGCGGCGTACCGGTCCGCAGGACCAGCCTGCGCGCGCCCTGTCGTCATGCGATCCAGATTACGGGTAGCGAGTGCCGCGACTTATCGCCCGATCTAGGGAGGTCCCGGGCTGCGCTGACGGCCGGTCCGGGAGCTAGCTGCGTCAGGTTCGGGTCGTCTGAGCCTATCGACGCCAGCGGATCCTGATCCAGTCCGAACTCGGCGATCTCTTCTCGGTCAGCCCGGGAACGCCGTCGCGAGCCTAGCGCGGCGGCGGTCGTTGACCAAGGCGAAGACCTCGGCGAGTTCCACCAGCAACGACGCACGGGACGGCGAGCAGCAGCATGCTGATCGGGTCGGGGCTCGGCGTCGCGATCGCCGCGAAGGCGAACACGCCGAAGATGATCATGCGCCGCCACTTGGCGAACCGCTCGTGGGTCAGCACGCCTGCCACGTTCAGCAGCACCATGACCAGCGGCAACTCGAACGCGAGTCCCGAAGATCAGCAGCATCGCGACCACGTAGCTCAGGTAACTGTTCACGCTGATCAGGGCCGGCGTCGGCGGGCACCAGGCTCAGCAGGAACCGCAGGCCCTTGGACATCGCGAAGTAAGCGAGGACGCCGCCGAGCCCGAACAGCGGGATCGCCGAGCAGGCGAAGAAGTACGTCCAGCGCCGCTCACGCCGGTGCAGGCCGGGCGCGACGAACGCCCAGAACTGGTAGAGCCACAGCGGGCTGGAGATGATCAGGCCGATGACGATCGGCCAGCTTCAGGTGAATGAAGAGCGAGTCGAACAGGCCGGTGACGATGCAGGCTGTGACATGTCTGGTGCTGGCCAGTGTGACATCGACCGTCGTAGATCGTGCGCTGGAAGCTGGCAGAACGGGCGCTGATCACACGTTCCAGACCGGTGGCTCGATGAACCAGCCCGGCGATTGTCCCGAGCGAGCCATGACGACACTGCCTTGACGACACGGTTGCGCAGCTCGCGGATGTGCTCGATGAGCGGCATCCTGGCTTCCGGGTTCGGAGCCTTGCGGCCACGCGACCGCAGGAGCTTCTTGCTGCCGGCGCTCTGCGCCGACTCGTCCTCCGTTACGGACATCCCGGCCCTGCCGCTTAGCTGGACTGCGTGGGACGCGCGTCAGCCGCTGAGGCGCTGCCGTTGGCGGACAGCCGCTGCAGGTCCTGGATCTGCCGCTGCAGGTCATCGAGCTGAGCCTGGTGCGCGGGGTCCTGCTGCGGAGTCGCGAGCTGCTGCGGCGGCGCCGGCGGCACCACGGTCGCCTGGGTAAAGGCCGAGTTGCTGTCAGCCTCGTCGTCGTCGTGCAGGCCCTTCACGGACTTCTTGAAGATGTGCATCGACTGGCCAAGCGAATTCGCAGCGCCTGGCAGCCGCTTCGCACCGAACAGAACCAGGATCACCACTAGCAAGATGATGATGTGCCATGGTGCAAAGAGGTCGGTTCCCATGTCATCCCCATTCAGTTGAGCAAGCGTCCGAGTACCAGGCCCGCTCGCCAGGGACGCGTCCCGGAGCCAGGTTCGTCCGCACCATAGTTTACATGGGTAAGGCAAAGTCAGGGCTACCGCGCAGCGCTAGGAGAATCTGCTTGCGCGCAGGAGCAGAGCAGCCACCCTCACGAGTACTGTGCCAGCGCGGCCGCGGCGTCGCCGGCGATCTGCTCCGCCAGCTCAGGCGGCGAGATCACCTTGCCGTCCTCGCCAAGCCGCAGCGCCAGCCGCCTGACCCACTGGGTATCCGGCGTCCGCAGCACCACCGCGAGCCGTCCGTCACCGAGCTCCGTCGCCGTCTCGCACGGGTAATACTCGGCGACCCAGCGCCCGGGACCGGCCAGCTCGAGCTCGACACCGATGTCGGCCGCCGACGGCCGGAAGAGGCCGGCGGTCGTGTCGACGTGCTCGGCCTGCGGCGGTACTTCGACGTCGACGGGAAGCACCTCGATGTCGAGCACCCGGTCAAGCCGGAACAGCCGCACCGCCTCGGCCCGGCGGCACCAGCCCTCCAGGTAAGCCCGGCCCTGCTCGATCACCATCCGCATCGGGTCCACGTCGCGCTCGGTCGTCTCATCCCGGCCCGGCACGTAGTAGGACAGGTGCAGCCGCTTGCCCTCCCCCAGCGCCTTAGCGACCTTGGCCTGCACGTCGGCCGGCGCCCGGCCGTCCATCTCCACGGCGACCTGGGCGCTGGCGGCGGCCGCTTCCCCGGCGGCGGCTTCGAGCTTGGCGATCGTCCGGCGCAGCGCCGACCTGTCCTCTTCCTGGCGTCCGGGCAGCTCGGCCAGCAACCGCAGGCCGATCAGCAGCGCGCTGGCCTCATCGGTGCCCAGCCGGAGCGGCCGGTGGATCGACTCGGCCTGGGTGACCATGATCTCGCCGCCCTCGTAGGACAGGTCGATCGGGCAGTACGGATCAGGTGACCGCAACTCGACGCACCACAGCATGTTCAGGTCATCGACCAGTTCCGCTTCGCTGATCCCGAAGGCGGCGGCGGTCTCGTCCAGGCCGACGACCTGGCGGCTGACCACGTAGGGCACGAGGGCGAGCAGGCGCTGCAGCCGGTCGGACGCGGTACCGGCCCGCCCGCTCATGCCAGCACCCCCTTCAGCTTGCGGATCACGGCATCGCGCAGGTCAACCGGCTCGATGACGACGACGTCAGCGCCAAACGACGCGAGATAGTCCGCGTACCAGCTCACATCGGAAAACGACGTGCGCACGAGATCCCAGTGCCCGCCTCGCCCGAGGGCGTCCGCCGGGCCGGGCCACGGCTCGGCGGACAGCGCCCGGCGGCGCAGGCCGTAGCCGGTGCCGCGCCTGACGCGAAGCTCGGCCGTCCGCACGGCTGGCGGCTCGCCGCCGACGGTGCTGACCGCCTTGCGCACGTCCGTGCCGGGCGGCACCACCACAGTGCCCGGCGGGCCGGTGAAGCTGACCAGGCCGTCGATCCGGCTCAGCCGGAACACTCGCTCAGCCTGCCTGTCCCGGTCAAAGCCGGCGACGTACCAGTTGCCGTTCCTGTTCACCACGCCCCACGGCTCAAGGTGACGCGGCTGCGCCGCGGTGCGCCCGGCCGCCAGGTAGCTGAACCGTACCGGCCGCCGGTCCCGCACGGCCCGCCACAGCGGCCCGAAGGCGGCGTCCTCGGTGGCCAGCCGGGGCTCGATCCCCGGCTTCGTCGTCACCTCGGCATCGATGCCGGCCGCCCGCAGCTTGAGCAGGCCGCCAGCGGCCGCGCCGGCGAGTTCGGCCCGCTGCCACACCCGCGCGGCGAGCCCGAGCACCGCTGCCTCGTCCGGTTCGAGCATGATGTCGGGCAGCTCATAGGCCTGACGCGAGATCCGGTAGCCGACTTCCTCGTCCGATCCTGGATTGGTGCCGGTCTCCAGCGGGATGCCAAGCTCGCGAAGCTCGTCCTTGTCCCGCTCGAACATCCGCTTGAACGCCTCGAATGCCTCCGGGTAGCCCGGCACGGCATCCCTGATCTGACCCGCGGTGAGGTACCGCCGTGACGACAGCAGGCAGACAACCAGACTCAGCAGGCGTTCGGTCTTCTGCTTCGACATCGCTGCCTCTCAACCTGCGTGTGGCCCGCATCGATTGTCCCCGCACTGACGGTACCGTGTGCGGGCGATCACCCGGTGGATTGTCACAGCTTCCGCTACCCTGCCACCGTGATCAAGTGGCGGCACGGCGAGGTAACCGCCGTCCGGCGGCAGTGGCGCGGCGCCGCCGAACTCGAGGTCACCATCGGCGGGGTCCCGGTCCGCGCGCTCGCCTATCCGGCCCTGACCGGCCTGCCCGGGCCAGGCGACCGGGTGCTGCTCAATACGGGCGCGCTCGACCTCGGCCTCGGCACCGGCGGGTACGCGCTCGTCGTCGCGATCCCGGACCGGCTGCCGCCGGACCCGGCCGGCCCTGGGCACCTGGTCAAGGCGCGCTACACGCCGCTGCAGGCGACCGTGCTCGGCGCCGACGAGCAGGGCTCGGCCTACCATGACGCGCTGCGCGACGCGGACAGCCTCGACGGCATCCCCGTGGTGATCGCCGACCTGCACTCGGCGTTGCCCGCCGTGCTCGCCTCTTATTACGCTGAAAGGCTCGCGCCCGCCGGTCAGGCCGCCAGCCCGGCTCACCTGCCAGCAACCCCGGCCCTGCCGCGAGTCGCCTACGTCATGCTCGACGGCGGGGCGCTGCCGGCCTGGTTTTCCCGTACGGTCTCGATGCTCGCCGACGCCGGCTGGCTGGCCGGCACGATCACGGTCGGGCAGGCGTTCGGCGGCGATCTCGAGGCGGTCACCGTGCACAGCGGCCTGCTGGCCGCCCGGCACGTCCTGGGCGCCGAGGCGATCGTGGTGGCTCAGGGCCCGGGCAACCTCGGCACCGGCACCAAGTGGGGATTCTCCGGCGTGGCCTCAGGCGAGGCGGTCAATGCGGCGGCCGTGCTGGGCGGCAGGCCGGTAGCCTCGCTGCGCATCAGCGAGGCTGACCCCAGGCAGCGCCATCGCGGCATCTCCCACCACAGCCTGACCGCCTACGGCCGGGTCGCGCTGGCCAGGGCCGACGTCGTGGTGCCCGACCTGCCAGGCGACTTCGGCGCGCGGGTCGCCAGCGAGGCCAGGCACCTGGCCGAGAGGCACACGCTGGTCACGGTCAGCACCGCCGGGCTGCACGAGATCCTCGCTGCCTGCCCGGTGCCGCTCTCCACGATGGGCCGCCGCCTCGACGACGACCTCGCCTACTTCCTGGCCGCAGCCGCCGCCGGCCGCCACGCCGCCACCTTGACCAACGGCGCCCTGGTCAACCCCTGACAAGAGAATTTGACGATTTCGCTGCTTTTCGGAGTGAGCCAGCTGGGTGCTGCCGTTTCCGGGAGGGTTGTCGTGCTCCGGGAGGAGAGCTGTCGTGTCGGGGAAGGTTCTCGTCCCTACCGGGGAGGGTTTCCGGGTTCCTGGAGGAGCGTTGTCGCATGAAGGAGGGTTGTCGTCGTATAGTCCGGTCAACTCTCCTAGATGCGGAAACCCTCCTACAGGAACCCGAAAATCCTCCCGCGGAGCAGCCTCATTCCCAAGGAGCACACTCAGGTCACAACGCGGGGACCGCCGCAGCCCGGGAGTCGGGCAGGCGCCGTCGCCAGGGCCTGCCGCAGCCCGCGCGGCGTGGTCCTGGCGACGGCGTCCTAGGTCAGACGGCGGACAGGATGTCGATCACGAACACCAGCGTGTCGGTGCCCTTGATTCCGGCCGACGGCTGGCCCTTGCTGCCGTAGCCCTCGGCCGGCGGCACCACGAGCATGACCCGGCTGCCGACTGGCAGGCCGACGAGGCCGGTGTTCCAGGCAGGGATGAGCTGGCCCAGGGCGAACACGTTCGGCGGCGTAGTCGGCTGCTGGGCGGACGGCCAGTTGTCATTGAATACCTTGCCCGTGCGCCAGATCGAGGCGACGTACCTGACCACCAGCGACTGCCCGGTCTTCACCGGCGCACCGGTGCCCTTGACCAGCGTGGTCACGACCAGCTTGCTCGGCGGCGTGGACTTGGGAACGGCGATCGTCGGCCCGGTGCCGGGAGCTACCGTGATCTTGGGCAGGGCGCCGCCGCCGTTGGTGATCTGCTTGCCAGTCGCGCCCTGCGTCGCCGAGAACGCCTGCAGTACGTCGACCACCCACACCAGCGTGTCGGTCGGCTTGACGCCGAGCTGGGTATTGCCGGTCGCGCCGTAGCCGAACTTGGGCGGCAGCACGGCCTCGACGCGGCTGCCGACCTTCTGCCCGGAGACCGCCTTCTGCAGGCCGGACAGGCCGATGGTGACCGGCAGCACCTCGGGCGTGCCCTTGTAGCTGGAGAAGAGAAGCTTGTGCGTCTTGCCGCGCCAGATGTACACCTCGAAGTTCGCCAGATAGGAGTCGGTCGGCGCGAGCACCCGGCCGGAGCCCTTGGTGAGCGTCTTGGTCACCAGGGTGGTAGTCGGCTTGGTCGTGGGAATCTTGATTGTCGGCGCCGTGCCAGCGGCTCCGGAAATGGTCACCGCGGAATTGGCGTTCGCCTTCGCGGACGCGGAACTGCCGCATCCAGCCAGCGCCACGGTTACGGCAAGTGGCGCGAGAAGCGCCACGGCCACACGTCGCATGGGAATCCTTGGAAGTTTGAGAAGTCAGGTCCGCGGACAGCCTACCGGCCAGGCTCACCCGCCAGGCGCAGGCAGCGGCTGGGGCAGCGGCACCGAAGGCGGCCGCCGCAGTGGTCGCGGTGCACCCGGCACCAGGTCAGACAGCAGGTTCTTGTCGTAGATGATAATTGTGTAATTACCCACATAATAGATGCGCAGCGGCTGCCCGAACGTGGCCCGGACCGAGGCAACCGTCGGGTACCGCTTGAACCCGGGCGGGCCTGGCACGAGCACGATGAAGTTCGCGTCGTGGAGCGCGGGGTCATACCAGTCCGACCTCACCTCCCAGTAGTCGCCGGTGATCTGGTGACCGTCGGCCAGCACTGACCGCGCCGCGATGCGGCCGCTGGTGTCGAGCGTGGTGACGTTGGCGTTCCAGTACCCGGCCAGCCCGTAGTCCAGGTGGTGCGCGCCGAGCCAGGCCGCCAGCCCCGCGCTCTGCGGCGGTGCCGCCGGCAGCGTCACGACCCGGCCGAGGCTCGCCAGGTACGCCGCGAGCACGATCCCCATCGCGGGCAGGAGCCTGGCCCGCGCCAGCCGCCCGGCCAGCAGCCGCCCGGCGAGCGCCGCGCCATACGGCAGCACCGCCGTCAGGTCCCGCACCGACAGCAGGTCACCGGCCCGGGTGCCCAGCAGGAAGGCGACGCCCGTGACGACGGTGCCGCAGGCAAGGAGCTGCACGGCCAGGTCAGCGGTGCGGAAGTGCCTGATCGCCAGGTACACGGCGACTGCGGCCAGCCCGAGGCCGGTCAGGTGAATCGCGGCGAGCCCAGCGACCAAGCCTGCGTTATGCCCGAAAAAATTGGCGCCGAACAGGAGCAGCAGCCCGCGGCAGGCAATAAAGACGTAGTGCGGCACCTCGGCGGGCTCGGCCAGCGTTGCCGGGACTGGCCAGACGAAGAAACCGCCGGCTCCCCTGATCGCCCTGAGCGTGAACCCGGCCAGCCACACCGCCCCGAGCGCCGAGCCCGCCAGCACCAGCTCGAACCGCAGGTCGCGCCACCCTTGCCCGGCGCGGACCCTGGCCTGATACACCCGCGCCGCGCACACCGCGAGCACCGGCAGCACGCCCGTGTACATCACGATGCCGTCCCCGGCCAGCGCCACGCAGAGCAGAGCCCCGGCGGCCAGCGCGACGTACCACCGCGGCCTGGCCCGGTCGAGCAGCAGGAAGACGACCAGGACCGGCACCGTGCTGCCGACATGATCGGGCGAGCCGAGCAGCACGTAGACACCGTTGCCGACCTGCGGCGCCGCCATGATGCCGGCGGCGATCAGGCACCGCGCAATCGCCTCCCGGCCGCTCACCCGCCCGCGCGCGAGCTGAGCGGCCAGCAGCACGAGCAGGGTGTACGTCATCGCGCTGGCCACGTGCACCACCTGGGGGCCAAGCCCGGTCAGCCGCTCGATCAGCAGGTACTGCGGCAGTTCAGTCGTGTAGAACGACACATCCGACAACTTCCAGCCGCGCAGCATCGGGTTGCCGTGCAGCAGGTCCCAGGCCTGCAGGGCGTTCGACGCCCCGTCCGAGGTCACCGCGCCGCTGCTCGCCACATGCAGATAGCAGGTGAAAAGTGTGACGCCCGCCAGCGACCAGATGACTAGGTGACCGCTCCCGGCGAGGACTCGCGACCACCTGAGCCCGGGCAAGCCGAGCCTCGGCGGTGTGATCTTCGGCAGGGCCGGCGCGGTGAACCTGAACACGGTGACAAGACTCTAGTCACCTTGAGTGAGCGAGCAAATAGCGTTGAGTTACATTCCGGCGATGAGCTTCTCGACCCGCTCGTCGACCGACCTGAACGGGTCCTTGCACAGCACCGTGCGCTGAGCCTGGTCATTCAGCTTCAGGTGCACCCAGTCCACGGTGAAGTCCCTGCGCCGTTCCTGCGCCCGCCTGATGAAGTCGCCGCGCAGCCGCGCCCTGGTCGTCTGCGGCGGCACCGACTTGGCCTCGAAGATCGCCAGGTCGTTGCACAGCCGCTCGACCGCGCCGCGCTTTTGCAGCAAGTAGTACAGGCCCCGGCCACGGTGCACGTCGTGATAGGCCAGGTCGAGCTGAGCGACCCTGGGCGAGGACAGCGGCAGGTCGTGCTTGGCGCGGTAGCGCTCGATCAGCTGGTACTTGGTCACCCAGTCGATGTCGCGCGCCATCAGGTCCAGGTCCTCCGTCTCGACCGCGCGGACCGCGCGCTCCCACAACTCGAGCACCTGGCTGGTGATCTTGTCGGTGCCGCGGCTCTCCATGAAAGCCCGCGCCTTGGCCAGGTACTCGTGCTGGATCTCCAGCGCGCTCATCTCGCGGCCGCTGGCCAGCCTGATCTTGCGCCGCCCGGTCATGTCGTGGCTGACGTCCCTGATCGCCCTGATCGGGTTCTCCAGCGTCAGGTCGCGCATCACCGTGCCGGCCTCGACCATGCGCAGGACCAGATCGGTGGTGCCGACCTTGAGCAGCATGGTGGTCTCGCTCATGTTCGAGTCGCCCACGATGACGTGGAGGCGGCGGAACCGCTCGGCATCCGCGTGCGGCTCGTCGCGGGTGTTGATGATCGGGCGTGACCTGGTCGTCGCCGACGACACGCCCTCCCAGATGTGCTCGGCCCGCTGGCTGACGCAGTAGACCGCGCCGCGCGGGGTCTGCAGCACCTTGCCCGCGCCGCAGATGATCTGCCTGGTCACCAGGAACGGGATCAGGATGTCGGCCAGCCGGCCGAACTCGCCATGCCTGGCGACCAGGTAGTTCTCATGGCAGCCGTAAGAGTTGCCAGCCGAGTCGGTGTTGTTCTTGAACAGGTAGATGTCCCCGGCGATGCCCTCCTCGCGGAGCCTGCGGTCGGCGTCGACCAGCAGGCCTTCGAGAATCCGCTCCCCCGCCTTGTCGTGGGTGACCAGGTCGACCAGGCTGTCGCATTCAGGCGTGGCGTACTCGGGGTGACTGCCCACGTCGAGGTACAGGCGCGCGCCGTTGCGCAGGAACACGTTGCTGCTCCTGCCCCACGACACCACCCGCCTGAATAGGTACCTGGCGACCTCGTCAGGCGACAGCCTGCGCTGGCCGCGGAACGTGCAGGTGACGCCGTACTCGTTCTCAAGCCCGAAGATTCGCCTGTCCACGCGCTTACCAGTCCACTGCGATGTACTTGGTCTCGGTGAACTCGAGCAAGCCCTCGTGACCGCCTTCGCGGCCGAGCCCTGACTGTTTGACGCCGCCGAAAGGTGCGGCCGGATCGCTTACCACACCTCGATTAATACCCACCATTCCGGCTTCGAGCGCCTCGGCGACCTGCAGGCCCCGGCGAAGGTCGGCGGTGTAGAGGTAAGAGACCAGGCCGTACTCGGTGCTGTTAGCCAGCTTGATCGCCTCGTCGGTGTCGGTGAACCTGACGATCGGGGCGACCGGCCCGAAGATCTCCTCGCTGAGGATCCCGGCGGTGACCGGCACGTTATCGAGCACGGTCGGCGTGTAGTAATAGCCGCGGCGGTCGGGCGCGCTGCCGCCCGTCACCACCTCGCCGCCGTCCTTGGCCGCCTCATCGACCAGCGTCGCGACCTTGCTCCTGGTATCGGCGTTGACCAGTGGCCCGAGGTCGGTGCCGTCCTCCAGCCCCGGCCCGACCTTGAGCGCGCTCAGCCGCGCGGCCAGCATGGCGCTGAACTCGGCGGCGACCGACTCGTGGACGTAGAACCTGTTGGCGGCGGTGCACGCCTCGCCGCCGTTGCGCATCTTGGCGATCATCGCGCCCTCGATCGCGGCGTCCAGGTCGGCATCGGCGAACACCAGGAAGGGCGCGTTGCCGCCTAGCTCCATCGAGCAGTTCGTGACCGTGTCGGCCGCGGTGTGCAGCAGCATCCGGCCGACCTCGGTCGAGCCGGTGAAGGACAGCTTCCTGACTCTCGGATCGGCCATCATCGCGCCGACGACCGGCCCGGGCTTGCGAGTAGGCACGCACGTTGACCACTCCGTCCGGCACGCCTGCCTCGGCCAGGATCGCGGCGACGGCCAGCGCGGACAGCGGAGTCTCCTTGGCGGGCTTGAGCACCACGGTGCAGCCGGCGGCCAGCGCGGGGCCGATCTTGCGGGTGGCCATCGCGGCCGGGAAGTTCCACGGCGTGACCAGGACGGCGACGCCGACTGGCTGATGCTGCACCAGGATCCGGTTCGCTCCAGAAGGCGCCGTCTTGACCATACCGTCGATCCGCACCGCCTCCTCGGCGAACCAGCGGAAGAACTCGGCGGCGTAGCTGATCTCGGCGCGGGCGTCGCGCAGCGCCTTGCCGTTCTCCATCACCATCAGCCTCGCCAGCGGCTCGGCATCGGCGATCATCAGCTCGTAGGCGCGGCGCAGGCACTCGCCCCGCACCCGGGGCGGCGTGGCCGCCCAGCCAGCTAGCGCCTGGTAGGCGGCGGAGACGGCGTCGAGCGCGTCCTCGGCCGTCGCGTTGGCGACCTCGGCGATCGGATCTTCCGTCGCCGGGTCGATGACCTCGATCACGCCCGCCCGCCCAGGCGACCACTGACCGCCGATCAGCAGTCCGGTCGGCGCGGTCATACCGGTAATGCTCGCCAGTTCAGCAGCCACGTTCCCCTCCAGCATGCCTGAAGTGCGCGAGCGAGCGTCGCGCATGCCCGACATTACAACGGCGGCTCGTCGCCCCTGAAGCGTGCATACCCAGTTAGAACGGCTGCCAAGGGTTCTGCTGGACCTGCGTGTCCTCCAGTTGCTTGTCCGGTGACGTCCGGCGGGCAGCCAGGGCGATCACGGCGACCAGCACCGCCAGCCAGCAAGCCCAGGTCAGGTACAGGCCGTAGGCGGCCGTGAAGCCGTCGACCGGGCTGTCAGAGATCTGCCACGACAGGACCAGCAGCAGCCAGCCTGACCATAGGCCTAGCTGACGGCCCGAAGCCCGGCTTCAGGAAGCTCGCGATGACCGGCGGGATGGCGAATACGGCCAGGAAGACCAGGCCCCACAGGACATACCAGTCCCTGACCCCCGGCCCGAGGACGTTGCCGACCAGGAATCCGTCGATCCTGTCCTGTCCGACGATGTTGCTCAGCACGAAGCCCAGGCCAGCGATGGTCGCCGCGATCGACAGGCCGTCCGGCTGCGTGGCCCGATCAGTCCTCGACCGTGCCAGGCCAGCGACCGCCGTCACCGCGGCGGCGAAGGCGGCGAGCAGCGCGAGCACGGAAGCGGCCGCGACGAAGTAGCGCTTCGACGCGGGCCCATTGGTCGAGCCCGACGGCGATCGTGGCGTGTAGATGGCGAGCGCGATCGCCGGAAGGGTCAGGCCCAGCGCGGCGGCGATGCCGCCGCCGCCTGTCCGGCCGCGCGCCGCGACGACCGTGATCGCGATGCCGCCGGCGAGCAGCGGCAGGGTCTCGGCCCAGTCCTTAGCCCGCTCCCCGCCAGTGACCGCGGTCAGCGTCCAGAAGGCCAGCAGCACGACGGTGACCCCGGTCGCCGCCGCGCAGATCGCGGCCAGGCTGCCAGTGGTCGCGCCGACGGCGCTCGCCGGCCAGTTCGCCGCGGCCGTCGGGGTCAGGTCACCCTGCTGCACCTGGCCGACCTGGCGGGTGGGCGGCGCGGGATACGCGAAACCGGGATCCTGGCGGGTCGGCGGGGTGAACACCGGCGGACTCGTGCCCGGCGGGCTCAGCGCCGGTCCGGGCGGCGGGCTGTAGGGCGGCGCCGGCGCCGGCCGGGTGACGTCGGACCGCGCATGGTTCCGCGGCACTGGCGGGACCGTGGGACCGCCGGCGCCGAAGCCGATGACGTGCGCGAACACGCCCGCCGCCCACAGGGCACCCGCCGCATCGACAGCGGTACGCGACGTCATCTCCGTGGCCACCATCGACGACGGCCGCCTGCGGCGCGATGCCCTGCCGCACCCGCTCGGACAGCAGCTCAGCGACGCCGTATCGCGCCGTCGCGTCAGCATCGCGACCTCGCGCGGCAACTGCGGCACGTCGTCGGCCAGCAGGCCCTCGAGCATGTCCGGCCTGCCCGAGCACCGGCCGTTCCGAATCCCTCCACGACGCGCAGGCCAGGGCCGCGCTGGCCTCCCCGCCCGCGTCCCAGGAACCGCTCCATGTGACTCCTCACGCCCCGCGGCGGTGGAGCGGCGGCCTGACGATCGTCGCCGACTTGCCGCCGATCTTGATCTTTCTCGGCCGCGCCACCACCTTGTGACCGGGCTTGACCTGCTGCGGGCTCTCCCCGGGCGTCTCTACCTCCCAGGCCTGTGAACTGACGTTCCGCAGCAGCACCGCTCCTGGCAGTGCGCTCGTCCAGTTCGGCGACCGCCACTGGCTCATCCGGCGAGCCGGGCAGCATCAGGTGGCGGTTGGTCAGCACCGCGCCCTCGCTAACCACCACTGAAGACCCCGTAGTTCGCATCAGCATCGGCACTGGCGGAACGTGCGGGCGCAATTCCAGCATGCCCGATGCGGGTCGCTTGTGTCGAAGAGCAGCGCGGCCTGGCAGTTGTCGCACGCCAGACGCTGTCGGCAAGCCGGTGCAGAGCCCGCCGCCATAGGCTCTCGATGATCCGGCCGGTCAGCGTCGGATCCTTCAGGCCAGTCGTGAAAGAGCGACGAACATCTGCTGGAAGAACCTCGGATAGACCGGCCACCAGTTATTCACCGGGTGGCCAGGGTTCGGCCGGTTAGCCGGATTCTCCGGGTCGAAGATGAACAGCGGCTCGTAGCCGAAATGCTTAAGCAGCAGTTCGTGGTCAGAAGGCCGCTGCGGCTCGCCCGAGTTATACGAGGCATCGACCGCCGCGCCTTCGAGCGGATGGCCATGGCAGAAGAGATAGAACAGGAACAAGGCGAGCGAGTACAGGTCGCTCTCGGTCCTCGGCGGCGTCTCGTTCGAGCATCACCTCAGGGCGCCATGAACTGCAGTGTTCCCTTGATCAACGTGTCTTCGCCGGTAATACCGACGTTGTCATTGTCGATGATCGCGACGTCGCCGGTGTCCGGGTCCACGTAGAGATTGCCGAAACTGATATCCCGGTAGCAGAGCCCCTCGCTATGCAGGGAAGCGAACGCATCGACTAGGTTAAGTCCGATCTTATCTTTATGTCGAAGCTTGGGGGTCTGTCGTTGGACAGCATCTGGAAACAGGTGATGAACCGGTTCTCCATGCGCGGCATCACATAGCCGAAACCGTCCTGGCCCGGGCTCGATACCATGTCGATCGGCCAGATGAACGCATGGTTCTTCGGCCTTCCGCCATCGACCAGCTTGACCAGGTCGGATTGGACTTTGGTGTCGAACGACCGGCTGGCCGACGGCCGGTACCACTTGACGGCCACTTGCCGCCTCCAAGCTCAGCTGCCGAAACACCGTGCCCTGCCCGCCGCGCCGATCCGCTCTCCGATCAGCAGCGGATCGCGGGCCGACCGCATATAGACGCTGTCGCCTCTCGTGATGTCAGTCATTAGTTGACCCACCTCCGACCTGGTGGTCTGGCCGATCGTGGGCACGCTCGCCGGGCTGGAGCCCTGCCTTTGCCCGGGCTGACGCTGCCAAGCGGCTGGCCGGTCGCATGCGCGGCCGGGGCGTCGCGCTCGGCTTGCGGGAGTCGGCAATTTGTTGCTGGCCGCCCGCCCTTACCTGAACCACTGGAGGAAGAATACCGATCACGGCGTCGCCGCGACGACTACGGCGGCTCCGGCCAGCCAGAGCCGGAGTTCGGCCGGGCGGACATCGCCGATGGCCGGCGGGAGATCAGCGCCTGCTCGCCCCGGCGGCTCAGCCAGCGGCTGGGCGCTGGCACGAGTACCCCTGACCTGGGCGGCGTGCGCGGGACTGGCGGCGCGCCGGCTGGTCCGGCCTGAGCGATCGCGGGCGGCGGCGGCGGCTGCGCCGGACCCGCATCGTCGGCAAAGGCCGGGATCCAGCGGCAGTGCCTGGTCCAGCGGAATCAGGCCTGGCGGGCCTTGATGACCGGATCTTCGACCGGCATCTGGATCGACGGCAAGGTCCAGCGTCCCTTGCCGGCGGGTCGTGACCGCGGGCAGCCGGTCTTCTGGGACGTGGCGGCGGCGCCAGCGTCACCGCCGAGTTGAGCGCGAGGGCGGCGCGTGGTGTCGTCGCCGCTGCCGTCGGAGGAGGCGCACACGGCCCCCAGTCACTGAGCTGACCGCCGATCCAGCCGTCGCCGTGGCTCTCGGCCAGCGGACCAGTCCGCGCGAACATCTGCTGCCAGTTGAGGTCGGCCTGAGCGTTGCTGTACCCTCAGTGGCGGCCAGAACCGCGTAGACCGGCGTCTTGCGCCAGGTTGACGAGCGCGACCCGGAACGCCGAGACGGCGTCGGGCTGGCACAGGCTGGTGGTCTTGCGTTCCGTCCAGCCTGCTGTCAGTCGGCACCGGCTCAGGTGCCGCCCATCCGGCAGCACCAGCACCATCTCGCCGTCACCGATCTGAGCCAGCACCGCGGTGTCGGCCCTGAGCACGGCCGACAGCAGCGTGCTTCCGTACGGGATCTCGGGCGGGTCTCCTGGCAGCAGCGTCGCCCGCGCTCCGCGCGTGATCGGGTCACCGGAGGTCGGCGGCAACCATCTCGCGCCAGCGCCTCACCAGGTCGGTCACCAGCTCGCCGACGCTGCGCAGCTGGGTCTCGCGCACCAGGCTGGCACTGTCCGTGCCCAGCTCCTTCGCGATCGCCATCGCCGCCGTCACGGCCATCTTGGAGCCGCGCCCGCTGCGGAAATGCCGCGAATGACCGTGGCCGTCGGCGACCGCGAATGCCACCTGCCGGGCGCGGTTCTGAACTCGAATCGCCTGGCCGTCACCGCGTCCTGGTTCGTGGCGCAGTCCTGGTGGTCGGCGCCGATCGTGCTGGCGACGTAGGTAGCCCAGCCGGCGTGCTGCCGTCCGCCGCGGTGGTGTTGCCTTCGAATCCTGGGCTCTCGAATCCTGGGTCGGCCATGGCTTACAACACCACGTCAGAGATGTCGCGGATGATCGGTCCCCTGGATGCCTGAACTCAGCTGCGCCGGCAAGCCGACCGAATTGATGTTGGGATTAGTTACCCACAGCGAGGCCCGGTGGAGCTGGTCGGCGATCTGCTCGAGATCAGCGGCCACCAGCACCGGCAGGCTGGAGTTGCCGATGAACTTGCTGAGCGCTTCCGAGCTCGCGGCCGTGTCCCCGATCGCCACCGCGATGCGCATCGCCTCGCGGGCGGCGGGCACCGAGAGCAGCGCATGGAGGCCAGCATCGAAGTTGGCCGGGTCATCGGTGGGCAGGCCGTCGGTGATCAGCACTAGCACCGGCCGAAGCCCGCGGCTCGCCTCCTCCGCCGACCAGCGCCTCGGCAACCAGGCGGAACGCTGGCCCCATGTTGGTCCTGGCCCGGTCGGCGACCGATAGTTCCTTCCATTGCATGCCGCTGGCCGGCGCAGCGGATCACCGATATGCCAGCGAGGCTCATTCGGCGAAGGCGACGGCCCTGATCAGGATGCGCTTTTCCTGCTCACGCTCCCAGGCAGCGAAATGCTGGATCATTTCGCCAATTGCGAAGTTTAGGGCCTGGATCTTCGGGCCCTGCCATTGATCCAGAACAGTCGGCGAGCAGGATCACGTGCAGCGGACGGCGCGCGACACCGCCGCCGGGCATCACCGACCTGGTTCGCGCGCTGTGAAAGTCGACGCCGCTCAAACTGGCCCGCCCTCCCCACGCAAGCGTCAAGCCTCAGCCGGAATTGCTCCGCAATCCCGGCTTGCATCCCAATATCCTGACGCCTCACCCTCAGGCCGTCAAAGTATTCGGGCGCGGAGACTTAATTGTGTTGAAGCGCCGGTGCCTCGCGGCCGGCCTCGGCACCACCCGCGTCCCGGCCGCCCATTAGTTGATGGTCAGCCCAGGTTTCCTGTCGGCCGGGCGTTTCGGCGGCGCGACCGCTTGCCTGCCGGGCCTGCGGGGACCCGACCAGGGTGCCGGCGGCAGGTCGAGGTGGTGGGCGAGCATGTAGGCGGCGGCCTCGTAGTTGACCCGCCAGCCGTGGAAATGCGGCCAGGCGTCGTCCGCGAGCCGCTCCGTCTGCCAGCCCGCCTCATGCAGCAACCGCACCGCGTCGTCGAAGTCGGCCTTAGTCAGCTCGATCGGGTCGGCTGGCCAGCGGATCGCTCGGTACGGCCAGGTTCAGCGCGGCTGGCCGATGCGCCGCATCGTCAGGTAGCCCACCCGGAGCAGCGGCCTGGCCTCGTGCGGCGCCGACGAGCGGGTTCAGCGACAGATGCAGCGCGGCACCATCGAGCACGGCCAGCAGCGAGAGCAGCCAGGACGATTCGGGTCGAGCGACCGGAAATAGATCAGCGTCCGGTAGTTGACGTGGCTCTCCGCGATGTCGGCGGCCCACTCGGTCCACCGGCCGTACATGCCCGGGCAGCAGTCCTCGGTTTCGATCAGCGCCTGGCTGGCCAGCAACTCAGGACCCCAGGGCGGCGCGCCCGCCAGCGCCTCGAAGGTGGCGACGAGCGATCTCCCGGCGGTTGAACGCCGCGTACAGCAGCGGCAGGTAGCCGATCAGCAGTGCGAGCACGGCGAGGCCAGAGGCAGCGGCGATGAACACGATCACGTTACCGCGCTGCTGCGCGGGACGCGAAAATCCGAGCGTGAACATCGACGATCCTGACTCGCGCAGCGCCAGCGGAAAGTTATCCTGGCCGGCCACAGCATCAGCGCGAACCCGATCCACAGGAACACCAGCCAGGAGGACGAGCAGGCTGAGCAGGAAAATGGGCGCCGCGACCGCCAGCATCCGCTCGCGCCGTCAGGTCATCGACCTTGGCCGTCGCTATGCGTGAAGCTGCGGTAGACACAACCGGAGACCGTCTTGTTCAGCCTGGTGTGCGTCTCGCTCGGCACCATGAACGTCTTGATCACGCTCCCGCGGTGAGGCCGACCAGTACCAGCCCGGCAGCGAAGCCGAGCCATCGCATTAGCGGCTGCCCTGTCCCGGCACCGGGCCGCTACCGTCGCCACCGCCTTGGCCTGTGCCCTTGCCTCCGCCGGTGCCGTTGCCCGTGCCGCCGGTCCGCCGCCGGTGCCGCCGTCGAGTCCGCCGCCCTCGTTACCCGCCTGCCGGAGGCGCGGGGGGCTTCCTGCCGCTGCTCTTCCCGGGCTTATCAGCCGAGCTGTCGCACCGCGCGTTCGCCGCACCGCCGCCTGCCGCACCGCCGCCAGCAGTACCACCGTCTGCCGCACCGCCGCCAGCAGTACCTCGTCTGCCGCACCGCTGGCGTGCGGCTCGGCGGTCTGGCCTGCCTCCGCCGCGCCTCGGGCGCCTGCGCACCTTCGGCGAGCAGGCTCTCCAGGCGAGCGCCGGTCAGCCGGCGGAACGTGCGGTGGTCCCTGGCCCGGTCGAGCACCGCAACCTCAAGCTGGCCCTGGGTGGTCTCGACCCGCTGTCGCCGTTCGCCGAGGCGGCGAGTCCGGCGATGGCCGTTGCCAGCGCTCCGGAGAGCGACATGCCCTCGTTGTAGTGCTCCTTGAGCACCGCACTGATCCGGTCGGCCCGGCCGCCGACTGCCACGTAGTCTTGCTCGTCATTCACCGAGCCGTCGAAGGTAATCCGGTAAATCTGGTCGTCGGCCGGAGCGTCACCCACTTCGGCTACGACGATCTCGACCTCGAACGGCTTAGGGCTGTCGGTAAAGATCGTGCCGAGCGTCTGCGCGTACCAGTTCGCCAGCCCGCGCGCGGTCACGTCCTGGCGGTCGTACTGATAGCCGGTCATATCCGCATATCGGACCCCGGCCTTGCGCAGGATTTCGTACTCGTTGTACCGGCCGACCGCAGCGAACGCGATGCGGTCGTAGATCTCGCTGATCTTGTGCAGAGCCCGTGGAGGGGTTCGGCGCGACGAACAAGATGCCGTCCGCGTACTGGATCACCACTCCATCGCGGCCACGCGCGATGTTCTTGCGCGCATAGTCCGCCTTGTCCTTCATCGCCTGTTCAGGCGACACGTAGAACGGCATCGACACCGCTGGCGTTTCCTTACTTGAGTTGTTCGCTTCTCCGGCGGCGAGCGCGCTTACTGCCGCGCCACCCGATCCTGCCCGACTGGTCCTGCTCGACTGGTCCTGCTGGGTTGGTGCCGCTGGGCCGTCTTACCCGGTTGGCCCTATCCGGCTGGCCTCACTCGGCCGAGCCGGAACCGTTGGGAAAGGTCGCAGGCCCGTCAGGATCGCCCATCCGGCTGGCGACGACGGCCTCTGCGTACCCGGCGGCCTCGGGTCGCCGAGCCGACGGTAGCCGTCGGCGGTCACGGTCGCCACGATCGGGAAGATGCGCCTGCTCATGTCCGGCCCACCCGTTGCCGAGTCGTCGTCAGCGGCATCGTAGAGAGCCTGCATGCACGCCGCGATCGCGGCGCGCTGCGTCCATGCCGTCAGCGTACAGCTTCTTGAGCGACCCGCGGGCGAAGACTGAGCCAGATCCGATCGAATGGTACCGATGCTCCTCATAACGCCCGCCGACGATGTCGTAGCTGAAAATCCGGCCAACTTCCTCATCGGTGTCATAACCTGCGAAAATCGGCACAACGACCAGCCCTTGCATAGCGCCGCCCAGGTTGCCCCGACGATTCCGGCTAGCCGGTTCGCCTTACCTTCGAGTGACAGGATCCTGCCCCTCGAGCTTCTCGTAGTGCTCCAGTTCGACCTGGAACAAGCGGACGATCTCAATACCGATCCCGGCGACCCCGGCAATGCCGATACACGAGAATTCGTCGCTGCGGAAGACCTTCTCGATGTCCCGCTGCGAGATCATGTTTCCCGAGGTCGCGCGCCGGTCGCCAGCCATCACTACGCCGCCGTCAAACGCGGCGGCCACGATCGTAGTGCCGTGAGGTATATCCTTGGACATCTCCGACGGAACGGTCAGACCACGTGCCCCTGGCAGCAGTTCGGGCGCGGTCGATGTCAGGAAGTCACTGAACGATGACGTTCCGGCGCTCAGGTAAGCCGCGGCCATCAGCCTGGCATTGGAGTCAGCACCCAACGCGATCCTTTCCTCATGCATGCGGCAGTTACCCACCTGACCCTACTGCCATGACGGTCGTGCATGCTGAACCGGTCGCGGTTGGTCACTGCCCGCCCTTCTGGACGTAAGACCTGACGAACTCCTCGGCATTTTCCTCGAGCACTTCGTCAATCTCGTCCAGAATCGCGTCGACGTCGTCGGTCAGCTTCTCCTGTCGTTCCCTGACCTCTTCGGTGCTCTGCTCCTGCGTGGCCTCCTCTTCCTGGCCGCGCCGAGTCGTGTGCCGCTGTCCGCCGGTGTCCTTGGTCGCCATACCAACACCCTCCATAGTCTTGCCCGAACTTAAAGCTATCCTCGCCCGCGCGTGCTCAAGCTAACCACGGCCAGCCCAAAACCATGCACCACCCGCCGGGAGTTGCTCTCGGGACCTGGCAGGGGGGCGCGGCGGGGACTCGCGAACCCCGCCACGCAGCCGGCCCCTAATCAGAACAGCAGCAGGCAGGGCCACGCTGCTGTCACGGCCGAGATCCAACAGCAACGCGGCCCGCCCTGATGTCGTCCCAATAGCAGCAGGAAGGGCCACGCTGCTGTCCGGCCGCGCCGCCCCACAGCAGCAGGAAGGGCCACGCTGCTGCCGAGCGACCCGGCTGGCCGGGGCGGGTTGCGGGAGCGGCAGCGCTCCCATTCCCGGCTTGGGTCAGGGGCGGACGGCATGGACGGGGTGCAGTGCGTTCAGCGAAAGCAGCACAGCACCCCGTTCGTGCCGTCCGGCCACGCACCTGCAAGGTCTGACAGACGCCGCGCGGAGCCCGGCCGTGCCGCTCTCAGGCCCTGGGGGCGGCACGGCCGCTCTCAGGCCCTGGGGGCGGGTTACTTGCCGGTTAGGGCGGTGACTAGCTCGGCGGCGGTGTCGCAGCGGTCCAGGAGGTCGCCGACGTGCGCCTTGGTGCCTCGGAGCGGTTCCAGGGTGGGAACACGCTGGAGGGACTCGCGGCCCGGGAGGTCGAAGATGACGGAGTCCCAGGAGGCAGCGGCGACGGAGTCCGGGTACTTCTGCAGGCAGCGACCGCGGAAGTAGGCGCGCGTGTCCTCGGGCGGATTGGTGATCGCCCAGGTCACTCGATCCTCGTCGAGCAGGCGCTTGACCCGGCCTCCGGCCACCATGCGGTTGTAGAGACCGCGGCCTGAGCGGACGTCGGCGAACTGGAGATCGACGAGCTGGAGCCGCGGGTGGTTCCAGGCGAGGCCGTCCCTGCTGCGGTAGCCCTCGATCAGCTGCAGCTTGGTCACCCAGTCGAGTTCCCCGGCTAGCTGCATCGGGTCCTCGGCCAGGCGCGCGAGCACCGACTCCCAGCGGTCGAGCACGTCGACGGTCTGGTCGTCGACGTCAGCGCCGAACTTGTTCTGGGTGTACTTGCGGGCCAGTTCGAGGTATTCCATCTGGATCTGCACGGCGGTGAGCTTCCTGCCATCGCGCAGCGGTACCAGGTGCTTGCAGCTGGGGTCATGCGAGACAGCGCGGAGTTCGGCGACGGGGCCGTCGATGGCCAGATCGGCGCCGAGGAACCTGTCCTCGATCATGGAGAGCACCAACGCGGTCGAGCCGAGCTTGAGGTAGGTCGACAGCTCGCTCATGTTGGCGTCGCCGATGATCACGTGGAGCCTGCGGTATTTCTCGGGATCAGCGTGCGGTTCGTCCCTGGTGTTGATGATCGGCCGCTTCAGCGTGGTTTCAAGGCCGACCTCGACTTCGAAGAAGTCGGCCCGCTGGCTGATCTGGTAACCATCGTCCCGGCCGTCGGCACCCCGGCCTACCCGGCCAGCGCCGCAGACGACCTGCCTGGTCACGAAGAACGGCGTGAGATGCCTGACGATCTCGGCGAACGGGGTCGACCTGCTCATCAGGTAGTTCTCGTGACAGCCGTAGGAGGCGCCCTTGTTGTCAGTGTTGTTCTTGTACAGCTGGATCGGGGCGGTGCCCGGGATGGAAGCAGCCTGTGAGGCGGCCTCCTCCATGACCCGCTCCCCCGCCTTGTCCCACAGCACGGCAGCCATCGGGTCGGTGCACTCCGGACCCGAATACTCAGGATGGGCATGATCGACATAGAGCCTGGCGCCGTTGGTGAGGATGACGTTGGCGAGGCCGAGATCTTCGTCGGTCAGCTGGCTGGCATCGGCGGTGTCCCTCGACAGGTCGAAGCCGCGGGCATCCCGCAGCGGGTTCTCCTCCTCGAAGTCCCACCGGGTCCTGCGAGCCTTGGCGGCCGTTGCGGAGTGATAGGCGTTCACTACCTGGGACGAGGTGACCATCGCATTCGCACCCGGCTGGCCGGGTACGGACACGCCGTACTCAGTCTCGATGCCCATCACGCGGCGAACGCTCATGACTCACACACTAGTGCCGGGGCCGATGTGTTTCGTAGCTGAGCGCGACCATGCGCGTACGTGTCGCTTCCATCTGCGTCACAGGTACTGACCGGTGTTCGCCACGGTGTCGATGGACCGGCCGGCCTCGTTGCCGCTCTTGCCGGAGACCAGTGTCCTGATGTAGACGATCCGCTCGCCCTTCTTCCCGGAGATCCTCGCCCAGTCGTCTGGGTTCGTAGTGTTCGGCAGGTCTTCGTTCTCGCTGAACTCATCGACGCACGCGGAGAGCAGATGCGAGACGCGCAGGCCCTTCCGTCCGGTTTCAAGGAACTCCTTAATCGCCATCTTCTTCGCGCGGTCAACGATGTTCTGGATCATCGCACCGGAGTTGAAGTCCTTGAAGTACAGGACTTCCTTGTCACCGTTGGCGTAAGTGACTTCAAGGAACCTGTTCTCCTGGGTCTCGCTGTACATCCGCTCGACGACCCGCTGGATCATCTCGGCGACCGTCGACTCGGCCGAGCCGCCGTGCTCGGCGATATCGTCGGCGTGCAGCGGCAGCTGCGACACGACGTACTTCGAGAAGATCTCCCTGGCGGCTTCGGCGTCCGGCCGCTCGATCTTGATCTTCACGTCCAGGCGGCCAGGCCGCAGGATCGCCGGGTCGATCATGTCCTCGCGGTTCGACGCTCCGATCACGATGACGTTCTCAAGGCCCTCGACCCCGTCGATCTCGCTGAGCAGCTGCGGGACGATCGTGTTCTCGACGTCGCTCGACACGCCCGAGCCCCGGGTGCGGAAGATCGAGTCCATCTCGTCGAAGAAGACGATCACGGGCATACCCTCGCTGGCCTTCTCCCTGGCCCGCTGGAACACCAGCCTGATGTGCCGCTCAGTCTCCCCGACGTACTTGTTCAGAAGCTCGGGGCCTTTGATGTTGAGGAAGAAGCTCTTGCCTTCCTTGGCCGCCTGGCCGGTACTCGTCAACGGCCCCCTGGCTGGCCAGTTGGGCGGTGCGCCGCGCCACCTGCTTCGCCAGGGAGTTGGCGACCGCCTTGGCGATCAGTGTCTTGCCGCAACCGGGCGGGCCGTAAAGCAGCACGCCCTTGGGCGGCCTGAGCTTGTGCTCCTTGAACAGTTCGGCGTGCAGGTAGGGCAGCTCGATCGCGTCCCTGATCTGCTCGATCTGCGGGCCGAGCCCGCCGATCAGGTCGTAGGTGATGTCGGGCACCTCTTCGAGGATGAGCTCCTCGACCTCGGCCTTCGGTATCCGCTCGTACACGTAGCCGGACCGCGGCTCGAGCAGCAGCGAGTCGCCGAGTCCGCAGGACACCGTCGAGCAGCGGCTCAGCCAGCCTGACGATGCGCTCCTCGTCAGCGTGCGAGATCACCAGCGCGCGGTTGCCATCATCGAGCACTTCCTTGAGCATGACGACTTCGCCGACGGTCTCGTAGCCGAGGGCGATCACCACGTTCAGTGCCTCGTTGAGCACGAGCTCCTGCCCGGGGCGCAGGTCATCGAGGTCGACGCTGGGGCTCACGGACACGCGCATCTTCCTGCCGCCGGTGAACACGTCGGCGGTGCCGTCTGCGTTGCCGTATGCACGAAAATGCCGAAACCGGACGGCGGCTGAGCGAGCCGGTCTACCTCTTCCTTAAGCGCGATGATCTGGTCCCTGGCCTCGCGCAGCGTTGCCGCGAGGCGCTCGTTCTGACCGGTCAGGCTCGCCAGCGCGGCCTCGGTCTGGGCCAGTCGCTCTTCGAGCAGCCGTGACGTTCGGGGTGAATCGGCCAGCTTGCCACGCAAGGCCGCGACCTCCTCCTCGAGGAAGGAGATCTGGTCCGTCAGGACCTTGACCCTGACCTCGTCGTCATGGCGCGCGGCGCGAGCGCTGTCGTCACGAGAGGCCATGCCCCTCACCCCCTCCTGAGAGCGGACTTACTTAGACCCTACCTACGCCCGGTCATTCCGTAACCTCGCGCAGGCCATCGGTCTGGTGTTTTCGGCCGGTACGATCCGATCTCGTCGTCGCATCGTTACGGTTCCGGGACCGGCCAACCGAAGAGCCGGTCCAGCTAGTAGCATTTCGTCAGAATCCACGGCTAAACGTCATCGGCGTCAACTAGTGCATCTGCCGCGCCGGATTACTGCGTCGTATCAGGTCATTGTCCCCTTCTCACCTCCTCTGCAGGCCGTCTCGCGTCCGGGACAGCGCCGTCGTGATCGTCGTCGTGATCGGCATAGCCGCCCGTGACATAAGCAACATACTCGACATATGCCGCTTAGCTTAATCTTGCGCGCCCTTCGCTGGGCGACGGCGCCGTGGCGGCGCGGTAACTCCTGACGCCAGGCGCCGGGCCGTGACCAGGAAACCGGTATGGCCCACCATCCGGTGCTCGGGCCGGACCGCTAGTCCTTCCACGTGCCAGCCCCGCAGCAAGGTTTCCCATGAAGTCGGCTCGTCGAAGCCGCCGTGTGCGCGCAACTCCTCGACGATCCGCGACAGCTGTGTAGTGGTAGCGACGTAACTGCAGATCAGACCGCCAGGTATGAGCCACTTGCCGACAGCTGCGCACGTGCTCCCACGGCGCGAGCATATCGAGAACGACCCGGTCGTAGTCGCGCAGTTCGGGGCCGTGCGTGTTCGACGGGCAGGTCGTTTTGGTGGCGTTCTTCGCTTTCCGGCTCGTCTTGGCCCGTGTCGGCCGTGGCCGCGTCGGCAGCAGTCGCCGACGATCAGCCGCCAGGCGGGGTGCGGGCAGCCGAAATAGGTTTCCACGTTGCGCTTGGCGATCTCCGCGAAATCGGCCCGGCGCTCGAAAGACACCAGGCAGCCCGTCTCGCCGATCGCCCGCAGCAGCCAGCAGCTCAGCGCGCCCGAGCCCGCGCCAGCCTCGATGCACCCTGGCTCCGGGGAACATGTCGGCCAGGCCCGACGATCACGGTCGCGTCCTTGGGATACACGACCGTGGCCCCCCGGGACATGGACACCGTGTAATCCGCCAGCAGCGGCCGCAGCGCGATGTACTGCGTGCCGCCTGTCGCCCGGACGACGCTGCCTTCTGGCTGCCCGATGAGATCGTCGTGCGCCACCGCGCCGCGATGGGTGTGGAACGCCTGGCCCGGGGCGAGCACAAGCCGGTGCCGGCGACCTTTTTCGTCGGTTAGCTGCACCTGGTCACCAGGATTGAACGGCCCTCGGCAGTTGATCACCAGGCACAGGTTAGCGTGTGGGATCAGACCCCGGCGAACGCGATATCGAGGTCTGATGCCGCGAGTACGCCGAAGATCTGGCCGCTCGGCTCGGTCAGCAGGTACTCGGTTGCAGGAGCCTGCTGCACGGCCTTCAGCAAGTCCATGCCCGACAAGTCGGCCGACAGCACCATGTTCGGCTCAAGCGTCCTCGCGAGCGAGCCGACCTCGATCCACGGCCTGCGCTCTTCCGGCGTGGCTTGCACGGCCGCCTCGTTGACGATGGCGGTCGGGGTATTCTCATGGTCCACGATCACCAACGCCCTGGCGCCGGCGGTCTGGGCGCGCCGGATGGCCTCGGCGAGCGGCACGTTCGCCGAGATCGGGATCGCGCGCCTGCCCAGGCCACGGGCGCTGACGCCGGGCAGCCGCTCGCGGATCTTGGCCGCCCTGATCGCCTGGGTCGACTGGATCCACATGAATCCGGCGATGACAAGCAGCCAGAGCCAGTAGAGGTTCAGGAAACTGCCAGTCTCCTGCTGGCTGAACAGGGTGAGGCCAACAAGCGCGATGGCGAGCACCCGGCCCGCCCACGCCGCCGCGATTGTCGCCGTGTGCTGCCGTTTGGTGATCTTCCAGACGCCGGCCCGGAAGATCCGCCCGCCGTCGAGCGGCAGGCCAGGCAGCAGGTTGAAAATACCCACGATCAGATTCGCCAGGAAGAGCTGGCTGATGAGCTGGTGCGCTAGTCCGCCGGTGACGACCTGGGCGAGTTCGTAGCCGAGTCCGGCGAGCGCCAGCGACACCGCTGGGCCGGCCCCGGAGATCAGCGCCTCGCGACCGGGAGTGCCCGCCTCTTGCTCGATCTCTGAGTATCCGCCGAGCGGGTAAAGCAGGACTCGCCGTACCGGCAGGCCGAACTTCAAGGCAACAACGCAGTGAGCCAACTCGTGAATGAGCACCGAGGCGTAGAGGAGCAGCACGAACGCGGTAGCGACGATGTAGCGGTCCGAGACCTTCGCCAGGTTGGCTTCGACGCTCGTGGCGTACATGACGACCAGGAGGACCGCGAAGACCACCCAGTACGGCGAAAGATAGACCGGGATCCCGAAAGGCCTCGCGACGACGATGCCAAGCCTCGGCTCGCGCCGCCGCGGACCACCTGGCTCATCTTGTTTCTGGCCCGGAGTGCCGCGATCGGGCGTGCTTGTTGCCACATCACGATGCTACGTGGTTTGCCGGTCAGTTGCCCCGTCCGTAACACTCGGCGTTCAATGGCGGCCGAGTTGTCCGTGGCTGTCGGTGTTCTGGCCTACGCTGCCAAGAGTGGAGCAAAGAATGGAGCCGAGCGAGGCCGCCGGCGAGGCTGGCGGGCTGGCCGCCGGCGAGGCTGGCGGGCTGGCCAACGGACAGACTCGAGCTGTGCTCGTGCGGGACGCGACCGATGACGTGATCGAGCCGTCCGGGCAGCCCGAGCCCGGAAGCCGGTCGCTATCGCCCTCGCGGGCCGCGGATTTCATGACGTGCCCGCTGCTCTACCGGTTCCGCGTCATCGACAGGCTGCCTGAGGCGCCGAGCCCAGCCGCCGCCCGCGGCACGCTCGTGCACGCGGTGCTCGAGCGCCTGTTCGACGCACCGGCGACCGAGCGCATCCCGGCGACGGCGACGGCGCTGATCGAACCCGAATGGGAGCGGCTCGTGGCCGCCGAGCCGGAGCTTGGCAGCCTCTTCGCCGAGGAGTCAGAGCGCGCCGTCTGGCTGACCCAGGCCCGCGAGATGCTCGACCGTTATTTCACTCTCGAAGATCCCACCAGGCTGGAGCCCGCGCACAGAGAGCTTCATGTCCAGGCGGTACTCACCTCCGGCCTGCGGTTGCGCGGCTATATTGACCGGCTCGACATCTCGCCCGCCGGCGATGTGAGGGTCGTCGACTACAAGACAGGGACGGCGCCGCGCGAGGAATTCGAGGCGCGAGCGCTGTTCCAGATGCGCTTCTACGCGCTCGTGCTCTGGCGGCTCCGCGGCACCGTGCCGAGGCTGCTGCAACTGATGTACCTGGGCAACGGCGAGCTCGTGCGCTACGCACCTGACGAGTCGGATCTCCTCGCGACGGAACGCAAGATCGAGGCACTGTGGCGAGCGATCGAGCGGGCCCGGGAGACCGCAGACTGGCGGCCACGGCGGGGGCGGCTCTGCGGCTGGTGCTCGCACCAGCAGTTCTGCCCGGAGTTCGGTGGTACTCCCCCGCCGCTGCCCATCGCCACGGACAAGGCCGTGACTGCCACGAACGGGACCGCCACGGAAGGAGCCGTGGCTGGCGGAGCCGTGGCTGAGGGAGCCGCCAGGGATGGAGCCGTGGCTGAGGACGTTCGCGCTGGTCATTGAGGCTGTCGGGCGACTTCTTCCTTGATTCCGTCAAGCGGATTTCGTTACCCGGCCTGGCGTGCCGGGGCAGCGTGAGCAACGCGGCCCGACCTGATGCTGTCCCGGCCCCGGCCCGGCCCCGGCCCGGCCCCGGCCCGGCCGCGTCGCGGCGCCTGCTCAACGAGTCACCCGACAGCCTCCCTGACCTGAGTGATGTTCCGTAGTCACGCCTCGGAGCATGATCAACAGACTGGCCGTTTGCCGGGTGCGGGAAGATTTTCGGGTTCCGGCGGGAGGGTTGTCGTTTGCGGGAGGGTTGTCGTCATGATCGTGGAGGGTTTCCGGGTTCCTGGAGGAGCGTTTTCCGGGTTGAGGAGGAGCGAGCCGTGTCCTGGCCCGGCCGATCCTCCTTCACCCGGAAAACCTCCTCCGGGAACACGGCAGACCCTCCAGCAGGCGCGGCCCTTGCCCCCGAGAACCGCACCTAGGCGCCTGGCAGAAGTCACCCGACAGCCTCGGGGACGAGGCAATGTTCCGTGATCATGACCGTGACCTTGATCACGGATTTTGCGCCGCTCGGGTTCAGTTCGCTCGTGGCGACGCCCGCCCCAGGCCACTTCCCGGCACCCAAGCCAATTCCCCGCCCCAAGCCACCCGAGCCACTCCCCGCTCCCCCAAAACCCGCTCGCCGCCCAAAATCACTCCCCCGCATCGATTTGACACCTGCGATTAGTCTCATGATACTAATCGCATGAACCTGACCCGGCTGATGGTGCTCGCGACGCTGGCCATGCACGGCCCGCGACACGGGCACGAAATCAGGCGGCTCGCCGAGATCACCAACGTCGGCGAGTGGGGCGGGGTCAGCGTCGGCGCGCTGTATCGCGAACTGCGCACGATGGAGGCCGAAGGCCTCGTCGACCCGGTGCGGACCGAGCAGGTGGGCCGGCGTCCCGCGCGGACCATCTATGCCATCACCGCAGAGGGCTGGGTCGAGTTCGCCATCCTCAGGGAGCGAGCTATCAAGTCGGTCCGATCGGGGCCCGACGAGCTCGGGGTCGCGCTTGTCTTCGCAGGTCCCGGACCCGATAGGGCCGAGCTGGCAGAATGGCTCGCCGGGAGGCGCGAGGCCTGCGCCATCGCGGCGGCCGCGCTGGAGAGCGAACGCAGGCGACTGGTGGCCAAGGGGTACCTGGAGCCGTTCGCCGCCGCGGTCATGTACCGGTCTCAGCTGCACGCCGAGACCGAGGTGCGCTGGCACGATGAGTTTGCGGAGATCCTGGCTGGCCTGCCGGAAGAGGCCGTAGAGTCCGTTGATCCCCAGGCCACGCAGACTTCGCCGGAGACCCCTGAGAGTGAACCTAGAGCCCCGCGCGAGCAGCGACTGAGCCGGTAAGGACCGCCGACGGTCATCGATAGGTCGCGATAGTACTTGACTAACCTATCGCGATAGTACTTAATAAGAGCCGAACATTCTCGAGACGGCCTGGCTTGCCGGCCGGATCGACACAGGAGGCAGACAGTGAGAGACAGATGCCAATAATCGAGGCGAGGGGCCTAGCGCGGACCTTCACCAGCCGCAAGCGCAAAGTCGAGGCTGTACGCGGCGTGGACATCACCGCGGGCGAGGGCGAGATCGTCGGCTTCCTGGGGCCTAACGGTGCGGGCAAAACGACCACGCTGCGAATGCTCACGACGCTGCTGCGACCCACGGCCGGCACCGCCACCGTGGCCGGCTGCGACCTGCGCCGCGACTCGCTCGGCGTCAGGCGGCGCATCGGCTATGTGCCGCAGGCGATCGGGGTCACGGCGGGCGGCACCGACCCGAACTGCATGGTGAGCGAGGAGCTCAGCATCCAGGGCCGCGTCTACCGGCTGACCGCCGCGGAGACAGCGACCAGGGCGAGCCTGCTGACCAGCCAGCTAGACCTGACCGGCCTTGAGTCCAGGCTGTGCAAGACGCTGTCAGGCGGCCAGCGACGCCGTCTCGACATCGCGCTCGGGCTGATCCACTCGCCAACCGTGATCTTCCTCGATGAGCCAACCACCGGCCTTGACCCGCAAAGCCGCAGCAACCTCTGGGACCACATCAGGGGCCTCCGCGAAAAGCTCGGCACCACGATCTTCCTGACCACGCACTACCTCGAAGAGGCCGACGCGCTCTGCGACCGGGTGCTGGTCATCGACCACGGCAAGATCATCGCCGAAGGCAGGCCAGAAGAGCTCAAACGGCAGATCTCAGGCGACGTGGTCACGCTCGCGGTGAGCGGCGAGCCAGCCGACGCCGAGTCGATACTCGCCGCGTATCCGGGCGTGCGCGAGATTGCCCTGGACGGGCGCGCCATCAGGATGACGGTCGAGCGCGGCGAAGAGGCGCTCCCCGGCATGCTGCGGGCGCTCGACAGCCAGGGCATCACGCTCGAATCCATCCAGCTGGCCAGGCCGACGCTGGATGACGTGTTCCTGACCTTGACCGGGCGGTCGCTGCGCGACGACTCACCATCGGCTGGCAACTCCCCTGACCTGACTGAGCCGGAGAACACGACAAGCGCCACGAGCACGCAGGACGACAGCGATGAGCAGAAGCTCGCGAGCGCGGTCCGCACGGGACGGAGCTAAGACATGGCAGCCACGGTAACCCAGCCAGCAGAAAGAGCGACAGCAACGCCAGGCCCCGCTGGCCAGAAGCCAGCCCGGCCGCAAGTACTCGCCTTTTTCAGCGACACCTGGCTGATCTTCAGCAGGCAGATGCGTCTCTCGCTGCGGAATCCTGCCTGGGTCATCATCGGCCTCATCCAGCCGATCCTGTACCTGGCGTTCTTCGGGCCGCTGCTGGCCAGGATCGCCCAGGCTGGCGCGCTCGGCGTCCCTGCCGACAACCCCTACAGCTTCTTCGTGCCTGGCCTGCTGATCCAGCTTGGCCTCTTCGGCGCCGCGTTCGTCGGGTTCACGATCGTCGCCGACTGGCGGGCAGGCGTCATCGAGCGGTTCAGGGTCACGCCAGTCAGCCGGATAGCGCTGCTGGCCGGCCGGGTGCTCAGGGACGTGGTCACGCTGACTGTTCAGGCGATCGTGCTGGTGCTCGCCGGGCTGGTATTCGGCTTGCGCGCGCCGCTCGCCGGGGTGCTGATCAGCCTCGGCTTCGTGGCGATCGTCGCGGTGAGCCTGTCCGCGGTGTCCTATGCGGTCGGCCTGCTGCTCAAGAGCGAGGACGCCCTCGCCCCCCTGCTGAACATGGTCATGGTCCCGCTCATGCTCCTCTCCGGGATCATGCTGCCGATGACACTAGGGCCGCACTGGCTGCGCGCGGTAGCCAAGGTGACGCCGTTCGGCTACATCATCGACGCGATGCGCGGGGCGTTCGCCGGCCACTACCTCACCACGATCATGCTCGAGGGCGTCTGCGTCTCGGTCGGCCTGGCGATCATCTGCCTGTGGCTTGCCAGCCGCGCCTTCATCAAGGAGAACGCCTAGCGCTCGCGCGCGGCGACGAGGTCGCGCAGGCCGGCCACGCTCACGTCAGCTAGCGAGCGCACTACGACGACGCCGTCGGTGTCGGGCAGCGAGGCCAGGCCTGGCACGGCCACGGTCACGCACCCGGCGCCGCGCGCCGAGGCGACGCCGTTGGGCGAGTCCTCGATCGCCACGCAGCACCCGGGGTCCACGCCGAGCAGCTCAGCGGCCCGCAGGTACGGCTCTGGATCGGGCTTGGGGTTGCGCACGTCGGCGCCCGACACTATGACGTCGAACGTCACCGAATACCGGGCGAGTGCCCCCAGCACGGCCGCCACGATGACCGGCTCGGACGACGTCACGAGCGCGTAGGGCAGTCCGGCCGAGCGCACTGCTTCCACCAATTCCACCGCGCCAGGGCAGCGGCTCGACCCCGCTCGTGGCGAAGGCGCTGCGCCATGCCGGTCAAAAGCCAGTCCGCGACCTCGGCGTGGCTGGCCGGAACGGTCGCGCGCTCAATCAGGTAGTCGAGGGTACGGTAGAGCGAGCCGCCCACCAGCGCCTGCTGATCGGCCGGTGCCCACTGCCCTCCGAGCCGCGCCATGACGGCTCGCTCCACCTCGAACCAGATCGGCTCGGAGTCAACCAGCACCCCGTCCATATCGAACAGGACGGCGGCCAGCGGCGCACGCGGGACGGCCAGGCCGCCGCCTGGCGCCAGCGCCACCTCGGGACCGTGCCTGTCAGGACAGTGCCGCATCAGGTGCTGAAGTACTTCGCTTCAGGGTGATGCCACGATCATTGCGTCGGTGGACTGCTCAGGCGCCAGCTGGAACTCCTCCGACAGCGTCACCCCGATCCGCTCCGCGTCGAGCAGCCGCATGACCTTCGCCCTGTCCTCCAGGTCAGGACAGGCCGGGTAGCCGAAGCTGTACCGGCAGCCCTGGTAGCCAACCCGCAGGATGTCATCCAGCTCAGCAGGGTCGCCGCCGGCGATGCCCAGCGCCTGCCTGATCCGTGCGTGCCAGTACTCCGCGAGCGCCTCGGCGAGCTGCACGGACAGCCCGTGCAGCTCCAGGTAGTCGCGGTAGGCGTGCTTGGCGAACAGCTCGCCGGTGGCCTCGCTGATCTTCGAGCCGATCGTGACGAGCTGGAAGCGCGACCACGTCGGTTTCGCCCGACGCCGCTTGGCCCTGAAGAAGTCGGCCAGGCACAGGCGCCTGTCCCTGCGCTGACGCGGGAACGTGAACCGCTCGCGCTCGCGCACCGCCGTCGTCGAGCACGATCAGGTCGTCACCCTCGCTGACGCACGGGAAGTACCCGTGCACCACGTTGGCCTGCAGCAGCCCCTCGGTCTGCGCCCGCTCCAGCCACATCCGCAGCCTCGGCCTGCCCTCGGTCTCGGCCAGCTCCTCCTGGCCCGGCCCGCCGCCCCTGGTCGGCTTCAGCCCCCACTGACCGAGGAACAGGGCACGCTCGTCCAGGTAGCCGGCGTAGTCGGTGAGCGGGATGCCCTTGACGACCCGCGTTCCGTAGAAAGGCAGCTGCTGGCACGGCGACATCGATTTTTACGTCGGAACGGATGCCCGCCACGACTGCCGCCTGGCCTTCCTGAATCGCCCTCAGCGCCGGTCGCGATGGCGTCGCCGCGGGACGCGGGGCGGACGCGGCGCTCGCGCAGCGCGGGCAGGCTCGCCCCTGGCACGCCCCGCTTGACCGCCATCGCGGCGTCCATCAGCCGCAGTCCCTCGAACGCGTCGCGGGCGTACCTGCACCTCGCCATCGAACAGCCCGGCCAGGTCCTGCTCCACGTAGGACCGGGTCAGGGCCGCTCCGCCGAGCAGCACCGGCCACCTGCCGGCCAGGCCACGCGAGTTCAGCTCGGCCAGGTTGTCCCGCATGATCACGGTGGATTTCACCAGCAGGCCCGACATGCCGATGACGTCGGCGTCGTGGTCGATGGCGGCTTGCACGATCGATGAGATCGGCTGCTTGATGCCGAGGTTGACGACGTCGTAGCCATTGTTCGACACGATGATGTCGACCAGGTTCTTGCCGATGTCGTGCACGTCGCCCTTGACCGTGGCGAGCACGATCTTGCCCTTGCCCGACTCGCTCGTCCGCTCCATATGCGGCTCGAGGTAGCCCACGGCAGCCTTCATAACCTCGGCAGAGGTCAGTACGAACGGCAGCTGCATCTGGCCGGACCCGAAGAGCTCGCCGACCGTCTTCATCCCGTCGAGCAGGATGTCGTTGACGATCTCGAGTGCCGGGCCGCTCGCGCAGCGCCGCGTCGAGGTCGGGCTCGAGTCCCTGCCGCTCGCCGTCGATGATCCGCCGCTTCAGCCGCTCGGTCAGCGGCAGGCCCGATAGTTCGGCGGCCCGGCTCGCCTTGAGCGACTTGGTGTCCACGCCCTCGAAGAGGTCAAGCAGCTTGCTCAGCGGGTCGTAGCCGTCCCTGCCTGACGGTCGTAGATGAGGTCGAGGGCGACCTGCAGCTGCTCGTCCGGGATCCGGGAGATCGGCATGATCCTGGCCGCGTGCACGATCGCGGAGTCAAGCCCGGCCCTGACGCACTCGTTCAGGAAGACGGAGTTCAGCACGGCCCTGGCCGCCGGGTTCAGCCCGAAGGAGATATTGGAAACGCCGAGCGTGGTCTGGACGTCCGGATAGCGTCCCTTGACCTGGCGGATCGCCTCGATCGTCTCGATCGCGTCGCGCCTGGTCTCCTCCTGGCCGGTGCCGATCGGGAACGTCAGGCAGTCCACGATGATGTCGGAGATCCGCAGGCCCCAGTTGCCGGTCAGGTCCTCGATCAGCCTGGTGGCGACCGCAACCTTCCACTCGGCCGTCCTGGCCTGCCCCACCTCGTCGATCGTCAGCGCGACGACGGCGGCGCCGTGCTCGCGCGATGATCGGCATGATCTTGGCGATGCGCGAGTCCGGGCCATCGCCGTCCTCGTAGTTGACCGAGTTCACCACGGCCCGGCCACCGAGCCGCTCGAGCCCGGCCTGGACTACCTCAGGCTCGGTGGAGTCCAGCATCAGCGGCAGCGTCGCGGCGGTGGCGAGCCGGCTGGCCAGCTCGGCCATGTCGGCGGCGCCGTCCCTGCCGACATAGTCCACGCAGAGATCAAGGAGGTGCGCGCCGTCCCTGGTCTGCGCCCTGGCGATCTCGCACGCAGCCGTCGAAGTCCCCGGCGATCATCGCTTCCCTGAACGCCTTGGAGCCATTGGCGTTCGTGCGCTCGCCGATCGCCAGGAACGCGGTGTCCTGCCGGAACGGCACATGCGCGTAGAGGGAGGAGATGCCGGCCTCTGGCCTCGGCTTGCGCCTGGTCAGCGGCCGGTCAGCCAGCCTGGCGCTCAGCTCGGCCATGTGCGCCGGGCGTCGTGCCGCAGCAGCCGCCGACGAGGGTCAGCCCGAACTCCCTGACGAAGGTCTCGTGGGCGCCGCGCCAGCTCGTCAGGAGTGACCGGGTAGTAGCGCTCCGAGGAGGTCAGCTCGGCAGCCCGGCGTTCGGCATGCAGGACAGCGGGATCCGGGAGTGCGCGGCCAGGTAGCGCAGGTGCTCGCTCATCTCGGCCGGGCCGGTCGCGCAGTTCATGCCGATCACGTCGATGCCGAGCGGCTCGAGCGCGGTGAGCGCCGCGCCGATCTCGCTGCCGAGCAGCATCGCGCCGGTCGTCTCGATCGTCACCTGGCCGATCAGCAGGATGTCTCTTGGCCCCGTGGCTTCGGGCACGGCCAGGGCCGCGTGGCCCGCTTGGCGCCGATGATCGCCGCCTTGGCCTGGAGCAGGTCCTAGCAGGTCTCGATGATCAGCGCGTCGGCGCCGCCGGCCAGCAGCCCGGCCGCGTTGAGTCTGATAGGCGTCGCGAAGTTCGGCGAAGGAGACGTGGCCGAGGGTGGGCAGCTTGGTCCCTGGGCCGATCGAGCCGAGCACCCAGCGCGGGCCGTTCCTCGGTGCCGTACCGTCGTCCGCGCAGGCGCGCGCGAGCTCGGCCCCGGCTTCGGACAACTCGTAGATCCGGTCGGCGATCTCGTATTCGCTGAGATTGCCGAGGTTGGCGCCGAAGGTATTGGTCGTGATGCAGTCAGAGCCAGCCGCCAGGTAGTCGTCGTGAATCGATGCGGACGACGTCGGGCCTGGTGACGTTCAGTATCTCGTTACAGCCCTCATGGCCGTCGAAGTCGTCGAGCGTCGCGGGCTGCCCTGCAGCATCGAGCCCATCGCGCCATCGGCGATGATGACGCGTTCGGACATGAGCCGTGCGCAGCGACGGGCCGTGCGTCGACTGGCGGGGCTGATCAGCGTCGCGCGTCATGATAGCCCTATCCTATGCGCCATCGTCTGGCACGTAGGCTTGAGGCCGTCAGCATTTGAACGCCGGCACCGGGCGGGCGCTCGGGAGAGCGGGTCGTGGAGGTGGCTTCAGATCGAGTTCAACGGCATCACGGCCGAACTTGTCAGCACTGAATTCGCCGGCGGTCATCGCGGCCTTTGAGGGATGGAATGACGCGGGCGAGGCGGCCAGCGCCGCCGTGGCTCACCTGAGCAGCACCTGGGACGCGACCGCGATCGGCGAGATCGATCCTGAGGATTACTACGACTTTCAGGTGACCAGGCCCGTCCTTGAGGTCACTGACGGCCAGACCAAGCGACCTGGCCTGGCCGACTACCAGGCTCGCCGCTCGCGCATCCGCCCGCATTCGGGCGCGACATCGTGCTGGTGCACGGCATCGAGCCGAACATGCGCTGGCGCGGGTTCTGCCGCGACCTCGTCGACGGCTTCACCAAGCTCGGCGCCGAGCTGGTGATCCTGGTCGGCGCGCTGCTCGCCGACTCGCCGCACACCAGGCCGGTGCCGGTCACCGTCGCCGCCTCGGACGACAAGCTGGTCGACGGCGCTTCAGGTAGACCCGGTCGACTACCAGGGCCCGACCGGCATCGTCGGGGTACTGCAGGACGCCTGCACGAGGCAGGCATCCCGGCCGTATCGCTCTGGGCGGCGGTGCCGCACTACGTGGCGCAGCCGCCGAGCCCGAAGGCAACGCTCGCGCTTCTGCGCGGCATCGAGGACATCCTCGACGCGCCGATGCCGCTAGGCGACCTGCCAGACGAGGCGCGCGCCTGGGAACGCGGCGTCGATGAACTAGCCGAGCAGGACACCGAGGTGGCCGACTACGTGCGGGCACTCGAGGAGGCCAAGGACGCCACCGACCTGCCCGAGGCCAGCGGCGACGCGATCGCCCGCGAGTTCGAGCGCTACCTGCGCCGCCGCGGCGACCGGGGCGAGCACGGCGGCGCCCGCTAGCCACCTAGATCGGGGGCCAGGGTACGGCGGGCCAGTCGTCGGGCGGGTACGGGTGCACGCGATGCTGCAGCAGCAGCTCGATCCTCGTCCTGGTCGCCTCGACCTCGTCCTCGGTTAGCCATTCGCCCAGGTCGGCGAGCAGCTCGCCGGCGGTGACCTGTTCGGAGAGCCGGGTGAGCGCCGCAACGTCGTCGTCGGTGAGGGGGTCGCCGCGCCACTGCCAGAGCACCGTGCGCAGCTTGTACTCCTCGGCGAAGCAGACGCCGTGGTCGCAACCGTAGAGATGCCCGCCGGGGGCGGGCAGCAAGTGCCCGATTTTCCTGTCCGCGTTGTTGATAACGGCGTCGAAGACGGCCATAGCGCGCAGGCCCGCGTTCCTGCTGCTGCGCGCCAGCGCGACCAGGTCGATGGACGCGTCGGCATCGATCCACAGCTGGCACATGCCGGGGCCGAACGGGCCGTCACGATAGACGGTCGGCGGCACGACATCCCAGCCCGAGGCACTGTGAGACCAGGTAAGCGCAGAGCTCGCGGCCGGCCAGCGTGCCATGCGGGAAATCCCACAGCGGCCGTTCGCCGGCCACCGGCTTGTAGACGCAGGCGGCCTCGCTGCTGGCCGTCCGCGATCGTGCAGTACAAGGTGGCGTTGGAGGCTTCCACCAGCCGCCCCTCGATGGTGAGCTCACCGGCCGTGAGCAGCTCGATGGCGGCGTCTTCGCTGATCATGTCCTGCTTGCGTGGCCGCTTGGACCGGCTGCCGCGCCGATCAGGTGATCGTTCAGTTGCGGCCAATCCGGTGTCCGTTCTGACGGGGGCAAACGTGCCCTGACGCGTCAAGCGGCAGTCCGCACAGCGGGCATGGCGGCCGCCCGGCGACGACGACCTGCAAAGCCCGCTTGGCGAAGGCACGCGCGGCCGCTGCCGTGATCGTAACCCGCAAGATGGCCGGCCCGTCGTCGGGCAGGTCCTCGGTCAGCGGCTCGATCGGCTCCTCGCTCAGCTCCTGAGCCTCGATGATGACGCGCTCGCTGTCACCATCCCAGGCGAGCGCGATAGCGCCGACCCTGAAGTCCTCCATCAGCGGCTGCTCTAGCGGGCCATCGTCGGCCAGCGACTCCGGTGCCGCTCGCCGGGATAGACGCCGATCCGCCAGTGCGCCGCGCACCTCGTCGAGCAGCTCGTCCAGGCGCTCAGCGAGCTGGCTAACCTGGCCCTTCTCCAGCGCGACGCTGGTCACCCTGCCGCTAGCTGTCGCCTGCAGGTAGAAGGTGCGCTCGCCAGGCTGGCCGACGGTTCCGGCCATGAACCTGTCCGGCGGATCGTACGTGTAGACCGGCATAAACCTATCCTCCCGCGCCACCGCCCACGGGCGCATCACCAGGCCGCAGCGCTGAACGTCCCGGCCTGGATCTTGGTAGCTCTGGTCAGCGTCGCCACGCTCCCGCCAGTGTCATTCATCCGCTCGACGAACGGGCGCAGCGGCGTGAAGCGGATGACGCTCAGCGAGCAGGGATCGATGACGATCCGCTGGTACAAATCGAGGTGCAGGCCAAGGCTATCGGCCAGGACGGCCTTGATCACATCACCGTGCGAGCAGATCAGGTACGTGGCTTCGGGCCGAGCTTGGCATTCCAGTCCCGGATCGCGCTGATCGCCGCGGCGCTGCACGTCGGCGAGGGCCTCGCCGCCATCACCAGGGAACGTGACCGCGCTCGGATGCGCCTGCACCACCCGCCAGAGCGGATCGTGGGACAGTTTGCGCAGCGACTTTGCCTGTCCAGTCTCCGTAGCCGACCTCGATGAACCGGTCCTCGGTCTGCACCTGCGGCCCAGCCGGTTTCTGTGTGCCCGGTTCCTGGGCGGCCGGTTTCTGGGCGGCCGCTATGGCCTGGGCTGTCTCGAAGCACCGCTCGAGCGGGCTGGAGACGATCGCGTCGAGCCTGACATCGGCGAGCCGCGCCGCCACGGCGGCGGCCTGGGCCTGGCCTCTGTCATCGAGCGAGATCCCGGGCGTCCTGCCGGTGAGCGCCGATCCAGTCGCCGCCGTGAGGCCGTGCCGCACTACAAGGACCAAGGTCACGCACCGACTCTACGGCCAGTTACCGGCAGCCGGTGACCATCAGGGCCGGGCTGGCTCGCCGGGCGCTATCAGGCGGCGGGCCCGTCCGTGATGACGTAGGTGACAGTGCCGAATGAGACCTGATCACCCGGGCGGACCTCCACGCCTTTGGTCACGCGCCAGCCGTTGAGCCTGGTGCCGTTCGTGGAGCCGAGATCGGACAGCATCCAGGAGTGCTCTGCCTTGTGCAGCCTGGCGTGCCAGCGCGACACGCTGAGGTCGGCGACGGTGAAATCGCAGGACGGCGCCCGGCCGATGGTGAACTTGCCGCCTTCCTGCCGCGGCAGGCACAGCGGCCGCGGCGGAGACAGGGACTGCGGCGGCAGCCAGCGGCTGCGGCGAGGCAGGCCCGTAGGGCGCGTCCCCGTAGGAAGCGGGGATGGCGGGCGGGCCAGGAAAGCTGATCCGCTGGCCGGCGCGGCGCAGCCAGGCGAGCGACTCCCTGGCCATTCCGCCCGGTCCGAGGATCCGGCGGGCCCTGCGGGGACCGGGGACCTCGGCAGGCAGATCGACGAAAAGATCGGACAGCTCGGCCTGGTCTTTGGCCCGCAGCGCCGCGTCCATCCGGTACAGGAACGTCTCCTGGCTCAGACGTCCCTCAGCGAACCTGTGCCTGAGCTCGCCGATCGCCTCGTCGCGCTCGGCGTCTGACGCGCGCACACCGGCAGGCACGACCCGGATGCTAGACGGCCGCATAGCAGAAAGTATCGAACGAAGCCGCTATGTGCACAAGCGATTGGGCATGCGGTGACCGGCTGGCGATGCGCGCGCGCCCGCCAGCCAGTCACTCGTCAGACCGTCTTAGCCGCCGCCGGAGCCGCCACGGACTCGCCCTCAGCTGTCTGCAGCGGGAAGTGGCACGCCGCGATGTGACCGGGTCCGAAGGACCGCAGCTGCGGCTCTTCCACGGCGCAGATGTCCTGCGCGAGCGGGCACCGGGTGCGGAACCGGCAGCCCGAAGGCGGGTTCATCGGGCTCGGAAGCTCACCGCTGATGCCGATCTTTCGCCGCGCTCTGGCGACCACCGGGTCAGGCACCGGGATGGCGCCGATCAGGCCGGCCGTGTAGGGATGCGCGTGCCGCTCGTAGATGTCGTCGCTGGTACGCCGATCTCCACCAGCTTGCCGAGGTACATGACGCGCGATCCGGTCAGCCATGTACTTGACGACCGCCAGGTCGTGCGAGATCACGACGTAGGTCAGCCCGTGCGTATTCTGGAGCCGCTTCATCAGGTTGAGTACCTGCGCCCTGATCGAGACGTCGAGAGCGCTGACTGGCTCGTCGGCGACGATGACCTGGGGGTTCAGGGTCAGTGCCCGGGCCAGCCCGATGCGCTGGCGCTGACCGCCGGAGAACTCGTGCGGGAACCGCTCGACCGCGTTACGCGGCAGGCCGACCTCGCCGAGCAGTTCGAAGACCCGGTCCTGCTGGTCCTTGCGGCTGCCGATGCCCTGGATCGTCAGCGGCTCCCTGATGATCGCTCCTACGCGCATGCGCGGGTCGAGCGAGGAGTACGGGTCCTGGAACATCAGCTGCAGGTCGCGCCGCCGCTTGCGCAGCTCGTGCCCTTCAGCTTGGAGATGTCGCTGCCATTCAGCGTCACCGCGCCTGAGCGTCGGATGCTCGAGTGCGACGATCATCCGGCCGATCGTGGTCTTGCCGCAGCCCGACTCGCCGACCAGCCCGAACGTCTCGCCCGCCTCGACGGAGAATGAGACGCCGGAGACGGCATGCATCGAGCCGATCGAGCGCTGCAAGACGCCCGACGTGACGGGGAATTCCTTGACCAGGTCCTTGATCTCAAGCAGCGTGGTGCCCTCGGCGCCAGAGGCTGGCACCCGGTCCTCGACCAGCGCCACCGGGTCGGAAGTCGCGGCGGTCGGCACGACCACTTCCACGCCCGCCGCGGCCTGCGCTGCCCTGGCCGCAGCGGCCGCGCTCTCGATCTCGTCAGGCGCCAGCGGGCCGTCGACCGGGTGCCAGCACGAGTACAGGTGCGCGGCGGTCTCGCCGATCAGCGGCGGCTCGTCGGCGCGGCACTTGTCAGTGACCTTGCTGCACCTGGCCGCGAACCGGCAGCCGGCGGCGGGTGACCAAGGTCAGGCGGCAGGCCCGGGATGTTCAGCAGTTGCTGGTTGCGGTCCTGCATCAGCCGCGGAATCGAGGCCAGCAGCGCCTGGGTGTACGGGTGGTGCATGTGGATGAAGAGGTTGCCCGTCTCCGTCGTCTCGACCAGCCGGCCCGCGTACATCACGTTGACGCGGTCAGCGTGCCCGGCGATGACGCCCATGTCGTGCGTGATGAGCAGCATCGCCATGTGCAGGCGGCTCTTCAGGTCATCGAGCAGGTCGAGAATCTGCGCCTGGATAGTGACATCGAGCGCTGTCGTGGGCTCGTCGGCGATCAGTACCTTAGGCTCGCAGGACAGCGCCATGGCGATCATGACGCGCTGCCGCAGCCCGCCGGAAAGCTGATGCGGATAGTCCGCCAGCCGCTCCTGCGGGCGCGGCAGGCCAACGAGCGCCAGCACCTCGGTGGCCCGGTCGAGTGCCTCCTTTTTGCTGGCGCCCCGGTGCAGCAGCACCGGCTCGGCGACCTGGGAGCCGATCGTCTTAGTTGGGTCAAGCGAGGTTAGCGGGTCCTGGAAGACCATCGCTATCTCGTTGCCCCGTACCTTGCGCAGCTCGCGGTCGGGCAGCCCGACCAGCTCTCTGTCCTCGAGCTTGATCGAGCCGCCGACGACCTGACCGCCTGGCGGGAGCAGGCCCATGATCGAAAGACCGGTCATGGACTTGCCGCAGCCAGACTCTCCGACCAGGCCGAGCGTCTCCCCGGGATCCAGGTACAGATCGACGTTGCCGACTGCCTGAATTGTGGTGGTGCTCTGCTTGATGTGAGTGGAGAGATCCTTGATCTCCAAGACAGGGGCCACGGGTGCTCCTAGTTGGGAGTGGCTAAGTGGGGGACGGTGAGGGGTTACCGGCGGCGAAGCCGGACGTCGAGGGCGTCACGGAGCGCGTCACCGATCAGGTTCATGGCCATGACGGCGAGCACGATGCAGATGCCGACGGGATAGACCTGCCACCAGTAGCCGTTGAGCAGGTTCTGAGTACCGCTCGACAGCATGTCGCCCCAGTCGAACACTGGGAAGTTGAGCCCGAAGCCCAGGAATCCGAGCGCCGCCACGAGCAGGATGGCGTCAGCTACCTGGAAGGTGATGTTCACTACCACGACGCTGAGCGCGTTCGGGATCAGGTGCCTCAGCACGAGCCTCGGGCGGCCGGCGCCGGCGGCCCGGGCGGCGGCGACGAAGTCGCGCACGCGCAGCGTGAGGACCTCGCCCCTGACCAGCCGGGCTGGAACCAGCCACGAGAAGACGCCGATGATGATCGCGAGGCTCAGTACGTTCGAGCCCCACTTCGCGCCCACGATCAGAATGACGAACAGCAGCGGGATGGACAAGATCATGTCCACGATTCGCATCATGACGCCGTCCAGGACGCCGCCGGCCAGGCCTGCGATCGCGCCCCACAGCGTGCCCACCACGGTGGCGATGAAAGCCGCCAGCAGGCCGATCTCCAGCGAGGCCCGGCCGCCCGCCATCAGCTGAGCGAGCGTGTCGAAGCCGGTGCCGTCGGTGCCGAGCGGGTGGCCCTGCACAGGCGGCGAGTTACTTTGGACGATGTTGGCCAGGGACGTGTCGCCGTGGTAGAAGAACGGGCCGATCCAGCAGAAGAGCACGAAGAACACGAGGAGCCCGAGACCGACGACGGCCAGCCGGTTCTGCGCGAACGCCCGAACTCCGAGCCGCCACCCGCTCTGGATATTGGTGACCTCGCCGCCTTCGGCGATGTCTGGTCCGGAAGTTAGGGGGGGTAGAGTCTCAACTTCCCTGAACATGTAAGCCTCCCGGCCGGTTATGCCAGCCTGATCCGCGGATCGGCAACGGTGAGCGCGATATCCGCGACGTAGTTGCCTACGACGGTAAGTACACCGCCCATGAGGGTGTAGGCGAGAAGGACCGGGTAGTCCTCTTGTTGCAGCGAGTTGATGAACATGATCCCGAGGCCCGGGTAGTTAAACACGTTCTCGGTGATCAGGTTGCCGGCGAGAAGGGCCGGGATGCTGAGGCCGATCAGGGTGACCATGGGCAGGCACGCGTTCCTGAGCAGGTGCCTGACGAGCACGAGCCGCTCGGGCAAGCCCTTCGCCCGCGCGGCCTTGATGTAGTCCTGCGCCAGGGCGTCGAGCGCCGATGAGCGCATGAACCGCGAGTAGTTCGCGACCGAGACCAGCGTCAGGGTCGCGACGGGAAGCACCATCGCCCTGGGATCGGTGATCGCGCCCCACAGCGAGCTGTCCTGGCTGACCGAGGCTGACGCGCCCACCGGGAAGATGTTGAGCGTGATCGCGAAGATCTGGATGAGCAGCAGGCCCAGCAGGAAGACCGGCATCGAGTAGGTGACGAAGGCGGCGGTGGTCACGACGTTGTCGCCGACCGTGTTGCGCTTGACCGCCTGGTAGATGCCGACAGGGAACGCGATGACGATCGCGAAGAACAGTGCCAGGCCGCTCAGGTAAGCGGAGATCGGCGCGTGCTCGGCGAGGATCGCGTCTACGGACTGGTTTTGCTTGTAGGACTGGCCCAGATTGCCGTGCACCAGCTGCCCGATGTAGGTCAGGTACTGGATGGCCATCGGCCGGTCGAAGCCGTGCTGCTGGTCCCAGGCATTGACGGAGGCCTGCGAAGCCCGCAGGCCGAGAACGGCGCGACCAGGCGGCCCGCCGATCACGTGCAGCATCCAGAACGCGAGGATCGAGATGCCGATCAAAATAATCACAGACGTTGCCGCCCGGCGGAGTAGGTATGTCGTCATCTCCGCGCTCTCCTTGTGAGCCTAATCGCCTTAACCTTCGACGCCGCTGTCCGGATCGGCCCCGTGGTATCTAACACTGCCCTGACAAGCACTCGCCGGTCCGGCCTGGCTGAGACCGGGTGAAAAGTGCCTTGTTGACAGGATGCCTGCCGGCGGCCGGAAAGACCACCGGCAGGCATCCAATCTTCTAGTCGTTCTTACTTGGTGAAGTACCAGAGCTCAGGGTTCGCGGAGAACTGGGTGAGCTCCCAGAACGAGGACTGCGGACCGGACAGGGTGGTCTTCCACGCGTACACGTGGTCAGAGTCCGGCTGGAACAGGGCTGGCAGGCTGGTGGCGATGTAGCCAGCCTCGGCCTTGACCGCTGAGGCGTTCGGCCCGAAGACCGAGGTGTGGATCAGCGCGTCGGCCTTGGGGTCGCTGTACTCGCCGATGTTGAACGTGCCACCGGTGTTGAAGATGAAGTTCGTCGTCGGGTACAGCGAGGTGCTGAATCCGCCGAAGTCCTCCATCTGCCACTTGTCGATGTTGGCCGGGGCGGCGATGTCGTAGTAGTTCTGCAGGATGAAGTTGAACGACTTGCCGACCAGGGTGATCGGGATGCCAGCCTGCTTGGCGTCGGACGCGAAGGTCGTGTCCTCAGCGGTGATGGCGGGCGAGCCGTTGTTGTAGACCAGCGTGATGACCAGCTTCTGGCCCTTGGGAACGCCGGTGCCGCACAGGGTGGCCGACTCACAGGTCTGCACGCCGCCGACGATCTTCCAGCCGTGCGCCGCCAGAACGGACTTCGCAGCGGAGATGCTGAACGGGTAGACCGCCTTGGTCGCGTTCGACGGGGTGAACGGGCTCTGCGGAACCGAGGGAACCGGGCCGTCAGCGTTCGCTGCGAAACCGTGGAAGATACCGGAGACGTAACCGGAGTCGTCCACGAGGTGAGCGAGCGCCTGCCGGACATACAGCTGGCCGATGACCTTGTCCCAGTTGTCGGTCTTGTCCTTGAAGTTGAAGACCATGTAGTCCCAGCCCAGGTCAGGGAAGCCGAACTCGGCGAACCCCTGCTTCTTCAGGGTCGGGATCTGCGGGTAGTCGGTCGACGGGATCAGGCCGACGGTCAGCTGGCCCGAGCGCAGCGCGTTGTACTCGGCGTCGTCAGAGGTGTAGGCCACTTCCTGGAACTTGGCGATGGAGGGCTTCTGCCCGCTGTAGGCCGGGTTCGGGACCATGGTGTTGGCGTCGGTGCTCGGGTTGAACGCGGTCAGCTTGAACGGACCGTCGACGTCCTGCCAGAGCGGGTTGGTCGCGTAGGTCGACAGCTTCGCTGACTGGGCGGCCAGGAACTTGTAGATCTTCTCCGAGCCGGCGAGCGTGGTGTAGTCAACCGGCTTGCCACCGGGGGCGTCGATGTCCCACGCCGTGCTGGGCAGCGGCGTGAGCAGCAGCAGCTGGTCGTAGAACAGGTAGCCGGGGTTGTACGCCTTGTTGAAGTTGATCTGCAGCGTGAACTTGCCGGTCGCCTTGGCACTGGTCACGTTCTGCGGGAAGAACCCAGGCGAGAAGTTGCCGTAGTTAGCGGGGCTGATCTTGACCGCCGCGTTCACCAGGTCGATCATGAACACCAGGTCCTGGGCGTCCACCGGGGCGCCGTTCGACCACTTGTAGTTGGTCTTCATGTTGATGGTGACGGTCTTGTTGCCGTTGCTGAAGACCGGCTTGCCAGCCAGGCTCAGGGCGTAGTCGACACTGAGGGAGTGACCCGATGGGGTCCACCACAGCGGCTTCCAGAACAGGTTCTGGAAGTAACTCGCCGTGTACACCGACGAGTTGGCGCCTGGGGTAATCGGGAAGATGTAGGTCGGCGTTGCCCCCGCGGCCATGCCGAAGGTTACTGTCCCGCCGGCCTTGTGGGTCTTGGACGGCAGCGGGATCCCCTTGAAACTGCTGACCGACGCCTGCTTGGTGCTGGTCGTGCTGCTTTTTGCGCACGCGGCCAGCGCGGTCACGCCGACGACGGTAAGCACCGCCATCTTCGTGGCCGTACGGGCAAATGTCATCTAAATCCTCCTGGATCATGTAAGGACCGCAGGTCCGGGCTTGCCGGACCACCATGGTCCCCACTGATACTCCGCAGCCGAGCGACTCGCTCGCCGCCTCTAATTATTTTCGCGGCCCTGAGCGGGGGTACACCGTCGAAGATGACCGGTGAGCCTGCGTCGAGGGTCACCGGAAGCGTAGATTCCAAGTTGTAGCGTTCCTAGGCCGAAACTGTCACAACTTGTTATCGATGCGCCGTCGAGCCAGCCGGAAGCAGGGCCGAAGCGCGAGTGGCCGGCGGGTTGCGATCGGATGAATTCACTCTTAGCGACCGTCCGATCTCAATGCGAGATCAAAGATCACCCGTTGTAGGGCTTAACCGCCCAGAGCGTGCACGCCACCGTCGACGTGCACGATCTCACCCGTCGTCGCCGGGAACCAGTCGCTGAGCAGCGCCACGCACGCCCGCGCGGCGGGGTCGTGGTTGCCCAGGTCCCAGCCGAGCGGCGCCCGGCCGTCCCACATCGCCTCGAACTGCTCGAAGCCGGGGATCGACTTCGCCGCCATGGTGCGCAGCGGCCCGGCTGACATCAGGTTGACCCTGATCTGGTACTGGCCCAGGTACTTCGCGAGGTACCTGGAGCACGACTCAAGACCCGCCTTAGCGACGCCCATCCAGTCATAGGACGGCCAGGCACGGGAGGCGTCGAAGTCCATTCCGACGATCGAGCCGCCGCGCTCTTTCATGAGCGGGAGCGCGGCCATCGCGAGCGCTTTGAACGAATAGGTCGAAACGTGCAGAGCGGCCGATACATCCGACCATTCGGTGTGAAGGAAATTTCCGCCAAGCGCGTTCGCCGGCGCGTTGGCGATGCCGTGCACGACCCCGTCGAGCCCGTCGACGTGCTCGCTGACCCGGTCAGCCAGCGATGCCAGCTGATCTGGGTTGGTGACGTCGAGTTCGAGCACCGGCGGCGTAGCAGGCAGCCGCTTGGCGATCCGCTCGACCAGGCTGAGCCGCCCGAAGCCAGTCAGCACGACGGTCGCGCCCTGTTCCTGCGCGATCCTGGCGACGTGAAAGGCGATCGACGAATCGGTGAGCACACCGGTCACCAGGACCCGCTTACCGTCAAGGAGACCCACTGCGCACCATCCGTTCCTTATGTGGCTTTTATTGGCGATCAGGCCGCTAGCTGATTATCGTCCTGGCAGCGCTGACATGCTCAGTGACCCATGCCAAGTCCGCCGTCAACCGGGATCACGGCGCCAGTGATATACGCGGCATCCGGCCCGGCGAGGAACTGCACGACGCCGGCGACCTCGTCGGCCGAAGCCGTGCGGCCGAGCGGAATCCCGGCCAGGATCGCCTGCTTGCGCATCATCCGTACAGGCCGGCGGTCATGTCAGTGTCGGCGAAGCCGGGCGCGACGACGTTCACGGTGATGTTACGGCTGCCGAGCTCCCTGGCGAGCGACCGCGCCATGCCGATCAGCCCGGCTTTGGAAGCGGCGTAGTTCGCCTGGCCGGCCGAGCCGAGCATGCCGACGACCGATGAGACGAAGATGATCCGCCCGCGGCGGAGCCTGATCATCGGCCTGACCGCGCGCTTAGCCACCCGGTAGGCACCGGACAGGTTCGTGTCGACCACGCTCGTGAACGCCTCCTCCGACATCAGCGCGAGCAGCTGGTCGCTGGTCGTTCCCGCGTTGGCGACGACCACCTCGACCGGGCCGTGCGCAGCCTCGGCCACCGAGAATGCCGCGTCGATCGCTGCCGCGTCCCGAACATCAGCCGTCGCGACGGTCAGGCCGGGATTTCTTCGCCGGAACGGGATGTGATCGTGACACCGTCGCCTGCAGCGGACAGCCTGCGGGCGATGGCCAGCCCGATGCCCCGGTTGCCGCCGGTCACCAGGACGGATCGGCACATCTTCCCCACCTCCGCTCGTTGCTTGAGTAGTCCCGCGCAAGTATGGCAGACAGGCCGCGGCCGGCTAGCGCTGGCCCGCTGCCGGCTCAGGAGTCCTCGAGCCTGAAGCCGACCTTCATGCCGACCTGGTAGTGCGCGATCTCGCCGCCGTCGAGCTGGCCGCGGATCTCGGTCACCTCGAACCAGTCCAGGTGCCGCAGCGTCTGCGCCGCCCGGCGCAGCCCAGTGCGGATCGCGGCATCGACGCTCTCGGGTGAGGTGCCGACGATCTCGGTGATGCGGTAAGTCCGGTCAGTCATCATCTGCCTCCGGGTGCGGAAGTCGGTTCGCTGTACCTGCCTACGACTACCACCAACGGTGCCGAAGGCGGCGGATTAGCGCGCGCCGGTATTCGCGCCTAACGTGAGAGGGTGCGAAGTCGTCACAGCGGGCACCGGGACCAGGCGCATCTGGTTACCGAGGCGCCGCAGTCGCGCGCGGCTGAGATCAACCAGCGGCAGCGCAGGTACCTGGCGATGATGGGCATCAGGCTGGTGTGCTTCGTGATCACCGTGGTGGCGTTCGTCAACCACGCCGGCTGGCTCACGGTGATTCCCGCCGCCGGCGCGATCGGGCTGCCCTATTTCGCAGTCGTCATCGCCAACAGCCGCAAACCCACCGTCTCGTCCGGGTTCCACGCGTACGAGCCGAATCTGCCTGAGCGTTACCGAAAGCCTCCGGAAAGTCGCGGTCCTGACGGCGGATCGGGTCACGCCGACAACTGATTTGCGGCGCGTCGCAGGAGTCGGGTCCTTCAGGCACACCGGTCAGCACCGGCGTGTTTCTCCGTAACGGAGCAGCTAGGCACCAATGTCGGGCGCAAAACGGCGAAGCGGGCCGGTACTAGCTAGCCGCGATCCGCAGATTAGCTTCTAATCCGCTCTTGACGCACATGGGGGAGGTTCGGTGTAACATGCTTACCGGTGCTCTGGTCCCCCGCCGGGGCACCGTTGCCGGCGTTCCGGGCCCCCGTCGGAGCGCCGATGATAGCGACGCCGGGTGGTTTGCCCCCGTAGCCACCCGGCGTCGCCCTTTTTTATGGCGACGTCTTTTGCCGGTCGGCAGGCGTTGTTTGCGTGGGCAACTCGGCCATTTCGCCGGCCAGCGCTGGGCTGAGCTTGTCTACGCGGGTTCCCGCGGCAAACTTCGTCCAGCACCAAGAACGGCGCTTGCCGCGACATCCGGGTTAAGCACCGCGAAATGCCGGAATTTGCTTGCCGCACGCTGAAGGCCCGGCACGAGTTCGCGTCGGGCCTTTAGCCGCAAACTGGCTGGCTTCGCCACCGGTGACGCCGACGCCCCCGGAGCGGTCGTGCCTTTAGGCGTCAGGAACGGCGTCCTGAGCGCCATCCGTCCCGGGTTCCTCGGCGAGGATCCGGTAGAGCGAGCGCCGGGTCTGGGTCAGGATCTTGTGCGCCTGGCTCACCTGCTCGTCCGTGCCCGCGCTCATCACCTGGAACGCGGCGAGGTGCACCTGATGCACCAGGGAGCGCATGTCGTGCGCGGCGCGCGCCGCCCCTGACATCGCTGACCAGGGCGCGCTGAGCTCGTCGGCGTGCTCGGCCGCGTACGCTCGGCCCTCATCGGTGAGCCCGTAAGCCCGTCGCGCGCCACCTTCGGCATCTTGAAGCGCGATCAGGTTCTCGTCTTCGAGCTGAGCAAGGGCCGGGTAGACCGAACCCGGGCTCGGCTGCCAGAGGCCGCCGCTGCGCTCGCTGATCGCCTGGATAATCTGATAGCCGTTCATCGGCCCCTCGGCCAGCAGCGCAAGCGCCGCCGCGCGCACGTTGCCGCGCTTCACGCGACCGCCACCACGCCGGTATCCCCCGAATTCGCCGGGCCCGCCACGCCACCCAGGCCCGCCACGCCACCCGGCCCCGCGCCCAGGCCCGAACCCGCGCCCAGGCCCGAACTCACCCGGCCCGTGCTCGCCGGACTCAGGCCCGCCGAACCCGTGCTCGCCAGACCCATGCTCGCCAGGCCCGAGCCCGAACTCACCCGGCCCGCCGAACGACCCCGGCATCCCTGGCATACCCGGCATCCCTGGCATACCACTCATCCCCGGCATGCCCCGCATTCCTGGCATCCCTCTTGGCCGCCGGCGCATGTGCTCATGCTCCCGTGCGCCACCATCGTGTTCGTGCATTACATATCTCCACTCGTCTTTGGACTGTCTAGATACGTTAACGATATATCGTTAGCACATCGCTGGCAAGGCCCCCACCGACCAGGCTTGGCGAACTCAGCCGGGCCAGGTCCAGGTCTGCGCGGCGGGGTCTGTCAGACCTGGCAGGGGAACGGCCGGACGCCGCTCACTCAAAGCACCGAGGACTCGCGAACCCCGCCACACAGCCGGCCCTCTAATCAGAACAGCAGCAGGGCGGGCCACGTTGCTGTTCGATCGCGCCGCCCCACAGCAGCAGGCAGGGCCACGCTGTTGTCAACCCGCCGCACCCGCGCGGCCAGCACATACCTCGCTCCCCGCTGCTGCCGAGCACGTAACTGGTCGGGGCGAGCACTCGGAAGCGGGCGCCGCGATTATGCGGATTCGGATGGGGGCTGCCAGCCGGCGGTGAGCGTGGCGAGGCGTTCGGCCGTGGGGGCGACTTGCTGTCCTGTGCCAACTGCCACGCCGAGAAGGAAAGCTGTGATGGGAGCCGCCGGCCGGTCAACTCGATGCGCCGCGTCACGCGCGAGATCGAGGATCAGCCGCTCGTCCACAACGCTACGGTCAAGGCCAAGGTCCGCGCAGACAACGGCAATCCAGTCGGCGAGCACGGTCATGATCACTCCAGTTTCAGGTCGGTTAGGCAGGTCAGGTCGGCTGAGCAGGTCCGCTGGCTGAGCAGGTCCGGTTGCGCTGCTTATGCTCGTGCCCAGTGCGCGGCGGCTTCGAGGTCGGCCGGAGTGTCACAATCCAGCCAGTATGGCGGCTGACCATCCTCGATCGTGGCCGTGACTAGCGCGTGCGGAAGTGAGCCGAGCACGCCGCGCAGCGAAGTGCCCTCGTACCTGGCGAGCGCTGCCCGGAGACTGGCGGCCGGCCAGCAACTGCTGAGCCACTGCGGCACGCCATGATCATCCGCGAGCACAGCCCCGCTACCACCGGCGACCGCACCGCCAGGGGCTGCACGGTCAGGGGCTGCACGGTCAGCCAGCGGCGCCCGAGCCGCGGCCAGCAGTTCGCGGAGGTGATCGCCTGTCAGGAAGGGGAGGTCGGCGGCCAGCAAGAGCACCCACTGCTCGGTCACCAGCCCCAGTCCGGCTACTAGCGCGGGCACTGGCCCGCTGCCTGGCGGTTCCTCGCTGGTGTACTTGATGCTGACTGGGCCAGCCCGGCCGCCAACGTCCACGTCCGCCCGACCATCGGCTCCAGCTTGCGCGGCGATCTCGGCAACAAGGCCGGGCCGGGACAGGCCTACGACCACAATCCGGGCCGCGCCGACGGCTGCCGCCGCGCCCGCGACGGACGCGGCGAGCGAACGGCCGCCGATGCGCAGGGCCGGCTTGTCGGCGCCGCCGAGCCGCCTCCCGTGGCCGCCCGCCAGCATGATCGCGGCAACGGGCGGCCCGCTAGCCACGCTGGCGGCCGGCAACCTCAGCCGCCGATCGCCGACATGGGCCTGGCCGGCTGCAGGAAGCCGGGGTCGTTGATGCCGTGACCGGGCAGCTTGGCGGCGACGGCGAGGCGCCACCGCTCGGCAAGGTCATCGTCGGAGGCGCCCGAACGCAGCGGCGTCCGCAGGTCCGACTCCTCACGAGCGAACAGGCAGTTCCGCACCTGCCCGTCCGCGGTAAGCCTGACCCGGTCGCACGACCCGCAGAACGGCCTGGTCACCGACCCGATCACGCCCACTCGCGCCGGTCCCCCGTCCACCAGGAACACCTCAGCCGGCGCCGACCCGCGCTCAGCCGGGTCAGCGGCGGTCAGCTCGAACTTCGCCGACAAAGCGGCGAGGATCTCATCGGCGGTCACCATGTTTTCCCTGCGCCAGCCATGCTGGGCGTCGAGCGGCATCTGCTCGATGAATCGAAGCTGGTATCCGCGGTCCAGGCAGAACCGCAGCAGTTCGACTGCCTCGCCATCATTGAGCCCGCGCATCAGCACCGTGTTGACCTTGACCGGGGCGAGCCCGGTCGCGGCAGCGGCCTCGAGCCCGGCGAGGACGTCCGCCAGCCGGTCGCGCCTGGCCAGCTGCTTAAAGGTCTCCGCGTCTAGCGTGTCCAGCGACACGTTGACCCGGTCGAGCCCTGCCTCGTGGAGCGGCACTGCCAGCCGCGCCAGCCCGATGCCGTTGGTGGTGATGGACATCTCAGGCCGGGGCTCAAGCTCCGCCGTCCGTGCCACGATGCCGGTCAGCCCGCGCCGCAGGAGCGGTTCGCCTCCGGTGAACCGGATCTCCGTGATCCCGAGCTGCCGCACGGCGATGCCGAGCAGGCGAGTCAGCTCGTCGTCGGTGAGCTGATCGGCGCTCGGCAGCCAGTCAAGGCCTTCAGGCGGCATGCAATACGTGCAGCGGAGGTTGCAGCGGTCAGTGAGCGAGACCCGCAAATCGGTAGCAACACGGCCATAAGAATCCGCGAGCATGATCACCACCTCCTCATCTGAGGCAACACAGGCTCCGGTTGCCAGCTTCATCCAGCTGCTGGCCTGTGCCTAATTCGCGGTCGTTGGCTTCCCCCTGTCCTTACTACAAGCGTCGCAGCGGCAGATTCGTTCCCCGGCGGCCTATTGTGAGCGCCATGTACCGGTACTGCAGGCGCGGCATGGCGCATGACTGTCACTGGCGCGATCTGGCGCGACCAGTTGACCGGCGAGCAGCGGGCCATGCTCGGCCGCGACTCCGGCGTGATCGCCGATCCCCGGCCTGACGTGCTCGTGATCGGCGGCGGCATCCTCGGCATCGCGACCGCCTCTGCCATCCAGGATGCCAAACTTGGGTCGGTCCAGCTGATCGAAGCCGGGCCGGCTCGGCTCAGGGGCGACCGGCGGTGCGACCGGACTGCTCGTGCCCGAGCCGCACCAGTGGAGCGATCCCGAGACGTTCGTCGACCTCGAGCGGGCCAGCCTCGAACGCTGGCGCTACCTCGACCAGGTCACCCCGGGCGGTCTCGGCCTCGTAGAACTCGACTGGATCGGCCTCGCCCCTGATCCAGGCGGCCTCGCCGCGCATCAGCCCAAGAACATCGAATGGCTGGACGCCACCAAGATCGCGGCGCTGGTGCCAGGCCTCGCCTGGCATCTCGGCGGCGCGCTGATCAGGCATCAGGCCAGGATCAACCCGCTGCGCGCGATCCTCGGCCTGGCCGACGCCCTGCCGTCGGTCGGCACCGGCGTCGCCGCCACCGCCGTCACGATCCGCGGCGGCAAGATCGATTCGGTCACCACCTCGGCCGGTGACATCAGCCCGGGTGCGGTCGTCTTCGCCACCGGCCAGCCGCCCGTGATCGACGGTCTTGACCTCGACATCCCCGGCGACCGCGTCAAGGGCCACCTGATCGTCACCGAGCCAGCGAACATCTACCTGCCCTGCACCGTCGTGCCGGTAGCGACTCCGCTCGAAGACGGCCGCCTGCTGGCCGGCGGAACGCTCGACTACGGCGACGAGAGCCCGGTCGTGCGCGACGAGGTCATCGACGCGATCGTCGGCGGTCTGCGCGCCGCCCTGCCAGGCCTGCGCGATGTTCGCGTGTCACACAAGTGGTGCTGCTTCCGGCCCAGGCATCCGGACGGAAGGCCGGTCATCGACCGGGTGCCCGGCATCAGCAACGCCTGGCTGACCTCAGGCCACTTCAGGACCGGCATCCTCAATGCCCCAGCAACGGGCATGGCGATCACCCGCTGGATCTCAGCCGACAAGCCCCCGCCAGAAACCACCGCCTGGAGCGCCACCAGATTCACCCGACTGTGTTAGCCCGGGGGGACACCCCCCGGAACCCCCCAATGGTCCGGGCGCTTTTAGGCGCCGTCTTCCCTCCTCGCAAACTTCGCTCGTCAGTCCAGACGGCGCCGCACCCGGACCAAAACGCTAGCCCGGGTCCAGGCAAACCCGGGGTCCCGGGCTAACACAGCTCCCTACGGTCGTCAGGGAGCCGCCTGGTGAGGCGCTGTCGGTCCAGGTACTCAAGGAGCGGGATCAGCGTCCGCCTGGTCGTGCCCAGCGCAGCCCTCGCCTGCGCGGCGCTGAACGGCTGTGGCAGGCCAGCGAGCACCCTGGCCGCCGCCAGGTCCGCACCTGGTGCCAGCACGAGCTGATCGGTAATGCGCAGCAGCGCGCCGTGCCGCGCGGCGGCGGCCAGCGAGCGGTTGTCAAGGCCCAGCTCGCGCAGCCGCGCCGCGTCCGGCGCGCTGAACGGGCTGCCAGTCAGGTCAGCGAGCACGGCCGCGACGGGCCCGCGAAGGGCGGCCGGCAGCGACAGCGTGTCCGGTCCAGCCACCCCGGCCCCGGCCCCGGCCGAGCCTGGCTGCTTTCCCTGACGAGCCGTCTTGATCAGCCCGGCCTCGATAACCAGAGGATGAACGGTAATCGCGCGCACGATCTCCCTGTCCGGCAGGCGCAGCGCGGCCCGGGCGGCATCGATCGCCATTCCAGGCGAGAGCGGGTCCTTGGCCAGGTGAGCCGCGACCTGCTCGGCCAGCTCGGACGAGAGCCGGCCCAGGTACTCCGGATCGGCGGCCCAGCCAGGCACCACGGGCTCAGGAAGATCGCCAAGCCCCATGGCGCGCAGCTCCGCCAGCCGGATGAGCTTGTGCCGGCGGAGCAGCTGAGCGGCTGCGGGCCGGTCGGGCCAGGCGGACAGCTCGGCGGCGGCCGCCGCGGCTGCGCCGCGGCGGCTCACCGGCGGCGGTGCCACGTCGAGCACGACGCCCCCGGCCAGCCCGGGCACGCCATCGCGACCTGGCAGGCCAGCCGCGCCAGGATCGCGCAGCAGCACCCGGTCGCCCACGTGCAGCGGCAGTACGTCCCGCAAGGCCAGCCTGACCAGGTCACCGCCCAGCGGCCGCACCCGGGCAAGCGTCCTGGCCGAGCCGAGGTGCAGCGTCGTGAGCCTGGGCAGCGCGTGCGCCCGGCCCGACTCGCTCTCGGGGCCGGTCACCAGGCGCACGTCAACCACGCCGCTCAGCGTCCACTCCCCCGGCCGCACCAGCGCCATCCCCCGGACGACCTCGCCTGCCTCGATGCCGCGCAGGTTGATCGCGACTCTGGACACCCCGATGGCCCGGTCGACGCTCTCGCCGAGCGACTGCAGTCCGCGCACTCGCACGGGCCGCGACGACGGCGTCAGCAGCAGCTCGTCGCCCCGGCTGACGGCGCCTGCGGGCAGGGTCCCGGTGAGCACCGTTCCGGCGCCCGAGATGCTGAACGACCTGTCCGCCCAGATCCGCACCGGCGCCGCCGGGTCAGGCTCGGGCAAGCTGCCGGCGAGCCGCGCCGAGCTCGGCGACCAGCTCGCCGAGGCCGCTCCCGGTCACGGCGCTGACCGCCACGGCCGGGATGTCGCCGAGGCGCGACCGCCCGATGATGGCTTTCGCCTCGGCCGCGACGGGTCCGGGATCGGCCAGGTCGGCGCGGGTGACCGCGAGCACGCCCCTGGTGATGCCGAGCGCGTCGATGGCGGCCAGGTGCTCAGCCGACTGCGGCATCCAGCCGCCGTCGGCCGCCACGACGAACAGCACGGCCGGGACCGGGCCGACGCCGGCCAGCATGTTCGGCACGAACCTGGCGTGGCCTGGCACGTCGACGAACGCCAGCCGCTCCCCCGACGGCAGTGCTGTTTGAGGCAGGGCCATCCAGACGAAGCCGAGGTCGATCGTCATGCCGCGACGGCGTTCCTCCGCCCAGCGGTCGGGCTCCATCCCGGTCAGCGCCCGGAGCAGCGCCGACTTGCCGTGATCGACGTGCCCGGCGGTCGCGATGACCTGCATGGCCGCCTCAGCCCGTGCTAGCCGCAAGCACGGCGGCGGCCAGCTCGTCGTCGTCGGCCGGGTCGATCGCGTACAAGTCGAGCAGGAGGCGCCCGTCGCTTATCCGGCCGATCACGGCCGGGTAAGCCGCCGTGCGCACCGGCTCGCCTGAGCGCAGCGGCACGGCGAGCCCGGCGGGCACGCTCACCGCCGCACTGGCCAGCCTCACCCCGGGCGCGCCTCCGCCCCCGACGGCGGCACCGGTATCCGCGGCAACGGCGTCGAGCCCGGCTGTCCGCAGTACCTGCGCGAGTTGTTCAGCCCTCTGTCTGAGAACCTGGCGGTCGGCCGACAGCGCCTGCAGGACGGGCGGCGCCGGGCCAGCCACGGTCGCCTCGAGCGCGGCCACGGTGAGCTTGTCGACCCGCAGCGCCCGGGCCAGCGGATGCCGTACCAGCTGGGCGATCAGGTCGGCGCGGCCGAGCAGCAGGCCGGCCTGCGGACCGCCGAGCAGCTTGTCGCCGCTCGCGGTCACCAGCGCGGCCCCGGCCCGGAGCCAGGACGCGGCGTCGGGCTCGTCGGGCAGCGCTGGATGCGGCGCTAGGAGGCCGGAGCCGATGTCGCCGACGACCGGCACGCCGAGCGCGGCCAGTTCCGCGACGCTAGCGCTCGCGGTGAACCCCTCGACCCGGTAGTTGGACGGGTGCACCTTCAGGATGAAGCCGGTGCGCGGCGAGATCGCCGCCTGGTAGTCGGCCGCCGTGGTCCGGTTCGTGGTGCCGACCTCGCGGAGGCTCGCGCCTGTGCTTTCCAGTAGCTCTGGGAGCCTGAAGCCGGCGCCGATCTCGATCAGCTCGCCCCGGCTCAGCACGATCTCGCGACCCGAGGCCAGTGCCGTCGCGGCGAGCACGAGAGCCGCCGCGTTGTTGTTCACCACAGCCGCTGCCTCGGCGTCCGGCACCGCGCTGGCCAGCGCGGCCAGCATCGCCTCGCCCCGCTTGCCCCTCGTGCCTGAGGCCAGGTCGAGCTCCAGGTCGGTACAGCCGGCGGCGGCGGCCACGGCTGCCCGTGCGGCGGCCGACAACGGCGCCCGCCCGAGATTAGTGTGCAGCAGCACGCCAGTCGCGTTGAGCACCTTGGTCAGCGACGCCGCCAACGGCGGCAGCGCGGCGACAGCGGCGTCCGGCACCTGCCCGGGATCGAGCTCACCATCCCTGGCCTGCTGCTGCGCCCGGTGCACCGCGTGCCTGACCAGTGCCCGGCCGAGTCTAAGCTCGGCGGAAAGAAGGCGCGGATCGGCCATGACCGCGTCGGTCCTGGGCACCATCCGGCGGGCATCGTCCACAACCGCGACCATACCGCCAGGGCGCGGAGGCGACACGGATCGGAACGTTATGCCAATTCAGGCGCTATCCGCGCAGGTGTGCCACCCTTAAGAAGCAGATGCGGAGAAAGCGGGAGCTGATATGGCCAGTGCGGTGCCAATGGCCCGGAGCCGGGGCAGTCTGTCCGGGCTTGCGCTACTACTGCTGGGTGCCTGGGGTGGCCTGGCGCCCTTTATAGGGCCGTACTTCCAATTCGGGTTCGCGCCGGACAAGGCGTGGGTTTACAGCACGGGCCGGCTCTATCTCAGCGTGATCCCAGGTGCGCTCGTACTGCTCACCGGCCTCATCGTGCTGGTGACAAGGAGCCGCTGGCTCGGCGGGGTGAGCGCGATGCTCGCGGCGCTCGGCGGCGCGTGGTTTGTCATCGGCCAGGCGGCGCTGGTCACGGCGACGGGCGACGCCTCGACATACTCGCCTGGCCAGCCTCTCGGTACGACGATTGCCAGGATCAACCTGGACAGCGTGGGCAGTTTCGCCGGGGTCGGGGTGCTGACCGTGTTCTTCGCCGCGCTCGCGATCGGCCGGCTGTCGATCGCCGCGCACCGTGACCACCTCAGGTTCGGCGACGCCTCCGACATCCCGCCCGGCGGGCTGGCGAACGTCGGCCTCTCGCCGAGCGGCTCAGCGTTCGACCCCTACCAGCCGACCCAGGCTTCGCCGGTCCCGTCCACCGGGCCGCAGCCCGTCGTGGGCGGCGACACGAGGTTCCCGAGTCAGTACCCGGGCGACCCATTCCCCGGCGACCCGTTCCCCACCGAGCAGGCCGCCTATCCGGGCTCAGGCGGACTGACGCCGCCCGGCCAGGTCACCTACTCCCCCGGCCAGACCCGGTACCCGCCGAACCAGGAAACAACCACGTCGATGACCGCTCCCACGGAGGAGCAGTACCCCCCGACCCGCTAGCGGGTCCTCGCGGCGGTTGGCATCACCGGGGCAGTTCAGGCCTTCTGGGAGCAACCTGGCCTTCTGGACGACTCCCGCGCCATTCCGGGCGGTCTCTTTCGGGGTGAGGTTGCTCTCGCAGGAGGGTTTTCGGGTTCGTGCAGGAGAGTTTCCGCATGAAGGAGACTTGACCGGACTATACGACGACAACCCTCCTTCATGCGACAACGCTCCTACAGGAACCCGGAAACCAGCCCCAGCCCCAGCCAGCACGCGAAGACCATGGCTTCGCCATTAACGTTCTCGCGGTGAGACGGGCTCATGCTTCTGCCGGGGGTCCATGCGGTCGGAATTAGCCTGAGGCGGGTCAACGACCAGTCCGCCGGCAAGCTGTCGATCTTCGTGTTCACAACATGGCGGCCCTGGCCTGGGCGGTGGAACGCGAACTGCACGGCTCGCTCGACTTGCCAGTCGACGGCTACGAGCAGTTCCTCCTCAGGCTGCGGCTCGGCTTGCTGGGGAGAATTCTGTGCCCGACAACTGGATACCGATGATCCCGGTACTCACTAGTGACGGCGCACTTGTCCTGCGGCGCGGGACTATGGACATCCCCGGTCCGGGCGGCACGATAGTCACACTTGAGCCGCATAGGTCCATCCTGACGCCCGGGGTGCCCTTCTACCTGACCGAGCGCGTCGTCACGCCGACCGGCGTGGCGGTGCAGAAGTACGTGCGCCGAACCCGCGCGGCCGACGGAACGACATTCGCCTGGACCGGCCGCCTCAGCTCGGCAGGCAGCGGCCCCGGATGGTCCGGCCTCAAATTCGACTTCCTGCAGAGCGACGGCGGCGCGGCTGGCTGAACTCCCGCAGGTTCAGCCGTCGGCCGGGTCGGTGTAGAGAGCGTCGATGACGTCGGCCTACTTGCGGTGGATGATCCGGCGCTTGAGCTTGAACCTCAAGGTCCGCCGACGAGGCAGCGCACCGTCCACAATTTATCCCCAGCGAAAGAACCTAGCGCTATGCGAACCGAGCACCCCCCGCGCTACCGTCAGCGGCGACTGCTGCGATGTGTCGATTTCCACAATATCGAAGCGCCTGTACCCCGACAGCATCGCCTGAGCGTTCTGAGCGAGAAAGTCATGCCACGAATTCTTACCAGAACCGTCACGCAGCTTGATGCGCTCTTTGCGCAGCCGGTCATCAGCAGTCAGCAATATCATACGGTGTGGCCTTACCATGCATGACAGCGTCGATGCGTAATCGACCTTCACGCCCAGCAGCTCATGGCTAATTAACGTCCGCAAAGCATAGCCGTCAACGATAGCAGCACTGCCATCACCAGTGACAGAAGCAGCAAGCTCCGCGCACTTGCGGTTGAACCAGATCCAATACTGATACCGAGCATTGAGCGAAGGACGACGTAGTAGCTTATTGCGATGATCCGGGCCTAGGAGATTCTCGACCTCTCGCACTATATCCACGCCATTGACGAGTCCGGCCATCACCCGGACGACACTTGTCTTGCCGACACCGTCCAAGCCTTCTACTACGATTAGCTCCGCCTCGCACACGTCTCGATCACCAATCGTAGAGACCGCCCCGATGGATAAAATTCACTTTGTCGTAATTCATTTCCTGGTACGCCACCTGAACACCGACATTAAGTATGGGCGAGCTAACCGAATAGCGTCCAATACTGTTGTCAAGGAAACGGCCGGCTGGATCTACCATCACGTAGCTCGACGTCATGTCCATATTATCTTCTATGACAACCGCAATCGATCCAGGTTCAGCCGTATTAGCTCCGACAAAGTTCCTAAACTGCTCCGAGCTAACAGCGACAGACAATGCCGCCGAGTCGTTCTCTCCGTCAACCTTCAACATCCGCATGATCTTCCAGCGCTCAGGCGCAATCTCAACCACTAAGCCTGCAAGCAGTTCTTCGCAGTTGTATGCGCTTACCACCGTATTAACTTTCAGCCGCACACCATGAGACTTAAGACGCCTGGCAACGGCTAACATCTGCTCGGCGGTTACGACGCGCCTGCCTGCGACGCTTCTACCGATCGCAAGATTTGTCTGGCTGTCTGCTGAATCAACGCTAAGAGTCAGCCAACTCAGTGCTCCGGCGAGCCGATCGACAAGTTCAGCTGTTAAGCGATAAGCGTTTGTCACCAGACAGGTAATGAATCCAAGAGAATGAGCATAGTAAACAATCTCGTCCAGCCACGGGCAAAGCGTCGGCTCGCCTCCCGCAAACGTTACCTTCTCGAACCCTCCTTCCCGCAAGAGCCAGAGAAGGCGTTTGCTAGCAGTAGCGTTCAGTCCCGCTATAAAAGAACTATCGAGTACGCTGTCGTACGTCGCAAAGCAGTATGCGCACTTCATATTACAGCTACGCCAGATATGATAGTTTACCGACCTAATCGGCGCGCACCACTGCTCGACCATTCAGCAACTCTGACTTTCGCGCTCACCTAACAGCAAAATGATCTTATCTCGCTCTCGATCACCTGATAGAGGTCGCGCGAAAGTGCCGAAGACTTCGAGGCGACGAATGTCACTGCCTTTGTTGGATCAAGACCTGCAACATCTACCTCGTCTCCGGAGGCTCCCAGAATCGATCCGCCGACTTCCGCCAAGACCAGCAACCCAGCGCATACATCGCCATACCTGGCATTCAGGCACACGACTGCGTCGATGTGACCAGTCGCGACGCGAACGAGATCAGCTGCGGGCGCCCACAGGGTCACGACTCGTCGCGCGGCCGCGTTTAGCCGGAGATACAGGGTCTCACCCGCCGACCGACCTGCAGACGAATAATTCGTGATCAGGCTAACGGTTGCACGCGCAAGGCCACGGCTGCCATTGGAACGAAGACTACGGCCGTTACGTCGTGCTCCGTCTCCATGGCGAGCAGTGTAGGTATGGTGGAGCACCGGATCGTGGACGACGGCCAACGTCAGCCTTTGCTGCTGCCGAAGCGCAATAGAGATTGCCATATATGGAATAGCTGCAAAATAGTTGTTCGATCCGTCGAGCGGGTCGACAATCCAGACATTCTCTGCCGTCCAGTCAACGCGCTGGGTCATTTCTTCGGACGAGACTTCAGATCCGGGCAGCAATGCCCGGAGTCTCGGTACTATTTCCTCTTCCGCCCGGAGATCATTGTCCACAAGTACATCGAACCTCCCTTTGGGCTTAGAGGCTGACGGATCACCAATTCCGCGCATGGCGATGTCACCGGCATCTATAGCTATGAGAGCCGTTCGGTCTGCGAGATCTACAAGCTGCTGCATCATCGTCTTCAAGTCTAGGAATCCGTCCGATCTCTAGTTGAGATTTTGTCTAGAATCAATTGATATACAAAGGGCCCGAATCCTGGAACCAATCCAAGCAGGGCCGACCCGATGACTTTCTCTACAGGGCTGAGGGCAGAAGCCAGCGAGGTTTTGTAGAAAAGTATCAAGAAGATGACGAAAGTTAGAACAGCGTTCCACGCGTACATCCAGATATTCGAATTAGGCCTGACTCGCACCGTTTCAGCGTGGAAACGGTCGGCCACTTCAAAGTACTTGCCCCAGGCAAAGTCCAATTCGATGCTCTTGGCGTCCCCCTCGAAGAGGTCGGGAAGGCGCGCAAGAGCGGAATCGCGTATTTGTCGAATGGCATGAATAGCGTCGTATGTCGCCCAGATCGGTGTTTGGCCGGGAGCAAGGCTCGACGACCAGTATCCTAAGGAATGCTGTGCAGAGAGCAGCCAGTGCGTAGCGGTGGTCACTGTCGGGTCGGCGACCGACGCGCCGCTTTCTAGAAGTGCACAGATGACCCATGGCGTTGTGAAGTGACGGAAATCGAGAGCAGCGTCAGTATCGACCGTCTCTACTTCCGAGGTACTTGGCCACGGCTCTTGGTCCAGCGACAGCGCCACTGATCGAAGGTAGGCGAGCCCGCTTTCAATTTGAGGACTTGATGCTGGCATGCCTAATTTCATTAGCGCCAGCAATGCGTGCGCGGTATGAAGGGCTGTTGATGCAGTAACCTCGCTATTCTGTGCTGAAAGCGGTCCCCCGCCACCGTCTGCGTTCTGGGCCTCTCTAAGCCAATTCGAAGCCTGGGCGACGGCCGAGGAGATTCCGGTTACCGTCGCCAGATAATATGCGGCGAACGCTGTCGGATATACCCGTGCACGCTGAGGCCCCGCAATTGAGCCCCAACCGCCATCACTCCGCTGTGCACGCTCTAGCCACTCGATGCCTCGGATGATTGTTGAATCTTGGACGTCGGCACCCGAACGCGTCAATGCTCGAAGGCAGTAGACAGTACTTTCGGTGATTGACCGTTCGCTATGGCCAATTAAAGCGCGCCGAACCGGCCATCCCCCATCCTTATTCTGGAGCGCCCGAAGAGTGTCAAGATTTGCCTTGATATCATGATTATTTTCGCCGACTTCTAAGAATGTCAGGATACCCTGTGCCGTCGAGAGCACGCCGACACTATCGCCAGAAAGGAACTGCGTCCATCCTGCGAGTCCATCCTGCATTGCCATTCGCTCGGCAAAGAGACGCAGAACCCGAGGACGCTTCACCTGCCAGGAGTCTGCGAGTTCCTCGGCGATTCTGCGCGCCCGCACAAGATCAAGAGCCGCCTGAAGCTTGCTGGAGAGTTCCCGGTCGGAGAGTTGCTGCATTGTCGATATTTGACGCCAGCGCAGTCCCTTACGATCCAGATTAGTGCTTAGTCCGGTTTCTCGTGTGCGGTAGGTCAGAAAGAGCTTTGTGCCAGTCTCAGCGTCTGTCCCTGGCGCCAACGCCAACGCTTGCCCCTTGATCTCGAACTGTCGCTCGACCGTAACTGGTCAGGTCTCAGACAGGCTGGCGAGCGTGGTTATGCCAGGGCGGGCATCCAGGGCTGGCCTTCCGTGAGCATGACAAGGGCGTCGAAGAACGTCATGTCGTGCTTCGCGGCGGTCGACAGGTAACTTCGGATCGCGCAGAATTGCCTGGCGCCGGTCAGGGTTCGCAGGCACCCCGATACTTTCTGCCGGAGTTTCACCATGCGGATGTCGCGTTCGGATCCGTTGTTATCAGGGGGTATCCGGAAGTCCCGCGTGAATCTGAGGTAGTCGTCGTGGCGGTCGAGCAGCCTGCGGGCCAGGGCGTTGTGCTTCTTCATCAGCTGCCCGGACCTGGCTGCCGTCTCCTTGATCCCGATCAGGGCGGCTGAGCGGTAGAGGCGGATCTGGGCGGCCAGCGCGGCCGGGTCGATGGCGTCGCGGTGCTGCGCGATCGCGTCGGCTGCCAGGCGCTGCATCGCGGCGAGCGCTTCGCCGGCCTGGGCAGCCCAGCACCACTGCCCGGCCGGGGCCAGGTCCGCGACGGCCCGTAGTTCCCTTGCCGCGTGAGCGCAGCAAAGCTGATGCCCGCAGGCGGCGTAGGTGTCGTAGGGCGCCCAGGCGTCGTGAACGGCGATCCCGGCGAAGCCGGGCAGGACCCCCATCGCGTCCATCGCCTTGGTCCCTCTCCGGGGATGGCAGGACAGTAAGGTGTACTTGCCGGTGCGGGCGCAGTGCACCCAGTGGAGCCGGCCTTCGACTCGCAGCCCGGTCTCGTCGAACCCGGCCACGCCAGCGGCGGTGATCCGGGCGCGGATCTCTTCCAGGAAGCAGTCCAGCCGCCCGGCGGCCCTCGCGGTCAGCGCGGCGACCGTGCCGGAGGACAGCGGGACGCCGAACAGTTCCGCCAGCGCCTGCGCGGTCCGCTTTTTCGACAGGAACTGCCCGGCATACAGGTACACGATGATCGCGGCGATCCGCGGCCCGTACTGAACCGGCGCATCCACCCCAGCGGGCGCGGCCCCCTTCGTCCGGTGCCCGCACCCGCACTCACGCTCGACCAGCTGATGCTCAGTCACTTCGACAGCGGTCGGCGGCAGGTCGAACACCTGCCGCCGCTCCACGTCCGTGACCTGCGCCCGGGCCAGCCCTGCCCCGCACCCTCCGCACCTGGCCGGCTCGTGCACGACCTCATGACGCGGTTTCGCTACCCGCGCCAGGGTCCGGCCCTCATGGCCGTCCTGCCCGCCCGGCTTGCGGCCGCTCTGCTTCCGCAGCGACCGCGGCTTCGGCGGCGGCTTGCCCAGGCCGTCCGACGACGGCGGCTTACTGGAATTCCGGGACGTCTTCGCCAGCCGCTCCTCCAGCTCAGCGATCCGCTCCCGCGCCCAGGCCAGCTCATCCAGCGCCACAGCCAGATCCCCGCGCAGCGACATGACCAGCGCGGCGAGCACCTCGCCGCTGACACCATCATGATCACCGGGCACACCCGGACACTACGGGACGCACATCCATTACCCCCGGCAATCAGGATCAGTCGGCGTGCCGACGCGACTGCGGGGTCACCAATACCTGACCAGTTACGCTCGACCAGTGCACCCAGACGCGCGAGCGTTGGCTGACCCCGGATCGCTATCGGATGAGGCAGGTCTAATGTCGGCATTCGCACGGCATTGCCGGTCTGATCGACCAGGACATGCAGATGATCTGAGTGGATCGCCACGACTTCGACCCTGACATCGGATGTCGAGTCGACAATCGGCGCCATGCTTCGAACTATAATCTATTTGAGTGCCGATGTCCTGGTCGATATATTGCGATGATTCGTTTGGGGCGGTATGGCATGCTTCACCAGCTAGTTGCCGTGCCCCGATATGCGCGGACCGACTGATCGGCTGGCACCACCGACCGGATTAGCCCTCTTTGGGCCGTTAGCGGAGGCGGACGGGAATCGAACCCGCCGACGACGCAGCGCGCCGTCCGCCGGTTTTGAAGACCGGGGAGCCCACCAGGTGCCCAGACGCCTCCACTCGGCACCTTACCGGCCGCCCCGGCCCGCGCCGCCCCGGCCCGGCGCACGACAACGGCAACCTCTTGGCGTTGTCGCGCATCCTTAGGTCGTGGCTGATGAAACCGAAAGCCGTGGCGGCGACGGCGCGAGTGGTAGTGAACCGAGTGGCTGATCGGCACGCGTGAACGGGATCAAGCGGTCGAGGAGTTGTTCTTCGCGTTCTATCCGCGGCTGGTGCGGACCGCGTTCGGGTTGGTTGGCGACTGGGCTGTGGCCGAGCAGTTAGTGCAGGACGCGTTCTTGCGGCTGTGGCGCCGGTGGTCCTGGCTGCGTGACCCGCAAGCGGCGCCGGCCTACCTGCACCGCACGGTCGTCAACCTGGCGCGGGCCGTGATCCGCCGCCGGGTGAGCGAGCGGCGGGCGCTGGCGCGGGGCGGATTCAATAACCGGGACGATTGCCCGGAAAACGCTGCTGAGCCGCACGTGGAACTCGCGCTCAGATTGGCTATCGAGACGCTGCCGTTTCGAAAGAGAGCATGTGTCGTGCTGCGTTATCTGGCCGGGATGTCGGAAGCCGAGACGGCCGATGCGCTGGGCGTGTCGGTCGGGACGGTCAAGAGCCAGACGCATAAGGCGCTGCGTCAGCTACGCGAACTGCTCGATGAGCCAGCCGAGCTCGCGTCGGACCGCGCCGCGCAAGGACGATCCGGGCCGGGAGGCGACCCCAGATGACCGATACCGACTTCGAGCGGCGGCTCGAAACATTGCTTGCCGCTACTGTAGACCGGCCTGTCGATACCGGAGCGTCGTGGCGGCGGGTCGTCGTGCGGCGGCAGCGATCTAGGCGTAGCCGTCGGCTTGTGGCTGCGATGGCGGTCAGCGCGGTCGCAATGACGGCCGTTGTGCTGCCGCAGCTGGTGCCTCGGACTGCCGGCGGAGGTCACTCCGCTCAGCCCGGCGGTGAGCACGGGCTCGCGATCACGGCGCGGATCGCGATACCGGGGCCGGGTAGCGGGCCTGGTGACACTGGGATCGCGGGTGAGGTGGCCGGCCAGGGCGGCCAGATCTGGGTCATTACCTACAGCGGCGGCCTGGCCAGGATCGATCCGCGGACCAGCGAGGTGACGCTGCGCGAGCACCTGACTGGGCTTACCGATCTCGCGGTCGGTGCCGGGGCCGTCTGGGCGCTCCTCGCTGGGCGGCGCGCCTCTGGACACCCGGTCGGCCCGAATGGTGGTCAGCTACTGAGGATCGACCCGGTGACCGGTCACCTGACCGCGAGGTTCGACCTCCCGCGTCGGTGCCAGGCGGTGAGCTTCGGCGGCGGCCAGCTCTGGGTGGCGTGCGGCGGCGGGGCGACAGAGTTCTTGCGGCTCGACCCGGCGACTGGGCGGGTCCTGGCCAGCGGCGGCCCGGCCTATGGCGTCACGGCTATCTCGGCGACCGCTGACGGTATCTGGTACGCGGGGAACTCGGGCGTCAGCGGCTTCGTGGGCACCGGGCACAAGCTCACCTGGGTCAACGCAAGCGACTCGGCTGGCCTGGTGGACACCGATTCGCTGGTCTACTCAGCCGGCTCGCTGTGGGCGTTCGACGGCGGAGAGAACGTCGCGCGGATTAGCCCGGTGACCGGCCGCATCACCAAGATCTACAGTGCGGCCCGCTACGACCCGCAGGATGATCTCAGCCTTAACTTCCTCGCCGTAGACCGGAGCTCGATCTGGTTCCTCCGCGACGCTGGCTATCGGGCCACCGCCGTGCTGCGGGTGAGCCTGGCCACCGGGCGGCCGGTCGGCGAGGTGGCCGGCGTCGGCTCCTGCGGCGAGCCGTGCTGGCAGATCTACCTGGCCCGGGGTTCGGCCTGGGTACCGACCCAGACCCAGGTCACCAGGATCGGCCTGGTCAAGCCAGGACGGCCCGGATAGCGCGGACCGCCGGGATAGCGCCGACGACCCGGCCTAGTCCTCTCCGGTCTCGGCGTACAGGGCGTCTATGACGTCGGCGTACTTGCGGTGGATGATCCGGCGCTTGAGCTTGAACGTCGGGGTCAGTTCCTCGCTCTCGGCGGTCCACTCGACCGGGAGGAGCTGCCAGCGCTTGACCTGCTGGACGCGGGCCAGGTGCTCGTTCGCGGCGTCGATGGCCTCGGTCACGGCGGCCAGCACGGCCTCGTTCTCGGCAAGCTCGGCCAGCGACGTCGCCTCGATGCCGCGGGCCTTGGCCCAGGCCGGGGCGACCTCGCCGTCCAGGGTCAGCAGGGCGACGACGTACTTGCGGCGGTCGCCGTAGGCGAGGGCCTGGCCGATCAGCGGGTTCGCGACCAGCACGTTCTCGACAGCGGCGGGCGAGATGTTCTCGCCGCCCGAGGTGATGATCAGCTCCTTCTTGCGGTCGATGACGGAGACGAAGCCGTCCTCGTCGATCGAGCCGATGTCGCCGGTGTGCAGCCAGCCGTCCTCGTCGAGCAGTTCGGCGGTCTGCTCTGGCAGGTTCAGGTACCCCGGCGTATTGAGCGGGCCGCTGGCCAGGATCTCGCCGTCGTCGGCGATCTTGACCTCGATGCCGGGTACCGCCCGGCCTACGGTGCCGAGCTTGAACGCGGCCGGGGTGTTGGTCGTGAAGGCGCCAGTCGTCTCGGTCATCCCGTACACGTCGAGGATCTTCATGCCGAGCCCGGCGAAGAACGCGCTGACCTCGGGCGGCAGCGGGGCGGCCGCGCTCACCACGACGGTCGCGTCGGCGAGCCCGAGCAGGCTCTTGATCAGGCCGAGCACGCTGGCCTCGGCGGCGGCGAACTCGGCTTCCAGCTCGGCTGAGGTGGTCTGGCCGAACTCGCAGCTGCGCACGTAGCGGCGGCCGGTCTCCATCGCGGCGGCGACCGCTGCCTTCCGCGACTCGTCCTGCTCAGCGGTCAGCAGCGCCTGGATGCCGGCCTGGATCTTCTCCCAGACCCGCGGCACGCCGAAGAACGCCGTCGGCTTGACCTCGCCGACCGTCTTGACCAGGTCAGTCGTGGCGTTGTGGCAGAAATACGCTGTGCCCGGCGCTGAAGCTGGCCAGGTACAGCGTGAACATGCGCTCCGCGATATGCGCCAGCGGCAGGTATGAAACCCAGCGCACGTGCATCGTGGTGCTGCCGGACACCTTCGCGGTCATGCACTCATAGAGCACGCTGCCGTGCGTGATGACCACGCCCTTGGGGTTGCCCGTCGTGCCCGAGGTGTACAGCAGGGTCGCGGGGTCAGCGGGCTTGATCTCGGCGACCCGCCGCATGACCTCGTCCCCGGACTCGCCTCCGGCTTCCCGCTTGCCGAGTTCGGCGAACCGCGCCCACGTCATGAACTTGTCCCCAGCGGGGCATGCCCCGCGAATCGCGCACGATCACCGTGGTGATGCCAGGCAGGTCGTCGAGCAGCGGCTGCCACCTGGCCAACTCGGCCGCGCCGTCGAGCACGGCGATGCGCACGTCGCAGTCGCCGGCCACGTACTTGATCTGGTCAGGGGCAAGCGTCGCGTAGAACGTCACGGGCACGCCGCCCGCGTGGACCACGGCATAGTCTGCGAGTACGTGCTCCAGCCGGTTGGGGAGCATGAGGGCGACGCGGTCGCCAGCGTTCAGGCCGAGACTGACCAGCGCGGCGGCAAGCTCGACGGCGGTGTCGCTGGTCTGCCGCCAGGTGAGGGTCTCCCAGGGCGCGTCGCCGTCCCGGTCGGTGTACGCGGGCAGGTCGCCGTACTCGGAGACCGTCGTCGCCAGCAGGTCGCAGAGCGTCTGGCCGCTGACTTCGGCTTCAATGCCCGCCCGGTCCGCCAATACTGATCCGCTCATTTCCGCCCGCCTCCGTTCGATGCGCCTGTACCTGGCCGATATGCCACCATGCCAGCGCCGGAACACGCAAGCCGGAACACGCGAGCACGGCTACTAGAGTTTCAGCAATGAATACATCCGCGCCGGTAAGGCTGACCCAGTACGCGAAGGGCGGCGGCTGCGCCTGCAAGATTCCGCCGGGTGAGCTTGAGGAGGCGGTAGCCAGGCTGATCCCCGAGCGGCCGTCGCCCGAAGTGCTGATCGGCGTGGAACATGGCGACGACGCTGCCGTCATCCAGATCAGCCCAGACCGGGCGATAGTGGCCACGGCAGACTTTTTCACCCCTGTAGTTGACGACGCTTACACGTTCGGGCAGATCGCTGCCGCTAACGCGCTGTCCGATGTCTACGCGGTCGGCGGCGAGCCGCTTGTCGCGCTCAACCTGCTCGGCTGGCCGCGCGACCGGCTCAGCGCGGACCTGGCCGCGCAGGTGCTGGCCGGCGGGCTGGCGATCGCCACCCAGGCGGGCTGTCATGTGGCCGGGGGGCACAGCATCGACGATCCTGAGCCCAAGTACGGGATGGCCGTGACCGGCCTGGCCGATCCCTCGCGGCTGCTGCGCATCGACGCCGGCGCGGCCGGGCTGCCGCTGTCGCTGACCAAGCCGCTCGGCATCGGCGTGCTGAACGCGCAGCACAAGGCCACGGGCCAGGTTAATCAGGCCGCCGTCGACGTGATGACCGCCCTGAACGCGGCAGCCAGCCGGGCCGCGCTCGCGGCCGGCTTGCGGTGCGCGACCGACGTGACGGGGTTCGGGTTGCTGGGGCATGCGTTCAAGCTGGCGAGGGCGAGCGGGGTGACCGCCATCATCGACCACGAACTGGTGCCCTACATCGATGGCGCGCGCGCGGCCCTGCGGAACGGGCACATACCCGGAGGCAGCAGGCGTAACCTGGCCTGGGTCGCGCCGCATGCTGATTTCTCCGGGCTGGCTGACGACGAACTGCTGCTGCTCGCCGACGCGCAGACCTCCGGGGGCCTGCTTGTCGCCGGCGAGATCCCGGGAGCAACCGTCATTGGCGAGCTTGTGACGCGATCAAGTGCAATACTTAAAGTGAAGTAAGAATTACACTCCGAAGTTGTCTCAGCGGTTCGTAGTGGCAGCGGTCGTAGTGGCAGCGGTCGTAGTGGCAGCGGTCGTAGTGGCAGCGGTCGTAGTAGCACTGAGCTGGGCGGACCTGCTCAGATCCTTTGTGCGGTGCGCTCAATCCTCAGGAGGACCTCCCCGTTGCAGGTACAGGCTGATCTGGACAGGCTTGATATCGGCAGTGCTTTCCGCAGCCGGGCGTTCTGGCAGCGGGTGCTCTCGCACCGGTCGCTTCCGCTGAGCCGGACGCTGGGCATCGTCGGCCTGACCGTGGCCGGACTGCTTTTCGTCACGGCCCTGGTCGCTTACCTGACCGACGCCATCGTGCACCCCGGATTCGTGCTCAACTGGTATGACCTGAACGTCTATGAGGACGCGGGCCTGATTACCCGGCAGTTGCCGTCCTACCTGTACATCTGGCAGCTCTCGTCGAACATCAAGTTCACCTACACCCCGTTCGCCGCCGTCATGTTCGCCGGCGGTTCGTACCTCAGCTGGGCATCGCTGCGCTGGCTCATGACGCTGGCCAGCATTGCAGCCATCCCGCTCACGGCCTGGCTGACCCTCGGCGCGATGGGCCGGCGCGGGACCAGCCGGATCTGCGTGACCATGGTCGTAGGGGCGCTCGGGCTGTGGACCGAGCCGGTGACCAAGGCGCTCTTTCTCGGCCAGATCGAGCCGTTGCTGCTGCTGCTGTGCGTCTGGGACCTGACTCGCGACGACAGCCGCTCTTGGAAAGGCATCGGGATTGGCCTGGCGGCGGGCATCAAGCTGGTGCCGATGCTCTTCATCCCGTACCTGCTCGTCGCGGGCAAGTACCGGCAGGCAGTCGTGGCGACCGCGACCTTCGCGCTCACGATGGGCATCGGGTTCGCCGTGCTGCCGGGGCCGTCGACGTCGTACTGGCTGAGCGGTTATTTCTTCAAGCCCGGCCGGACGGGCGGAGTGGACGCGCTGGTCAATCAGTCGCTGCTCGGCATGCTCGCCCGGCATGCCGGGAGCGGCCCGGCGGCCATGTCGCTGTGGCTGCCGATCGCGGGGGTGGTCGCGCTGCTCGGTATCGGCGGCGGGGCGATGCTCGCCAGGGCCGGGATGGAAGTGCAAGGCTGGGTGCTCGTCGGCGTGACCGGCGTGCTGGTCTCCCCCATCAGCTGGGACCACCACTGGGTCTGGGTGATCCCGCTGCTCGCCATGCTCGCCGGGCTCGCGATGAACGCCGGGGCTGTCGCCAGGTGGGGCTGGGTGGTGCTCGGGGCCGCGGTGTTCCTGATGTACGGCGCGTGGCCGTGGATGTACAGCGGGCCGAACGCGTTCATACCCCAGCGCGGGTTGATCGGATGGTTCGTCCAGGCCCCGTCCAAGGTCCCGCTCAACACGCTGCATGGCTGGCAGTTGCTGACCTGGAACATCTACGTGATCGCCGGGCTGGTCGTGTTCCTGGTGATGCTGACCGCGTCGGCGTTCACCTGGCGGCGCCAGCCTGAGCTGCCGGCACCGCCGGGGTCTCGATCTAGTCCGATCGATGCCTTGCTCGCCAGGGCGGACGCCGTTCTTAAGGCCGCCGAGTCGCGGTAGCGGCGGGCTCGCGGTAGCGGCGGGCCGGGCGGGCGAGGGCTGGCTCAGGCGGGCTGGCGCTCGCGGGTCGGGGTCGTCGCCATGGCGGGCGCGGCGATCGGGGCCGCCGTCAGCGGGCTCGCCGCAGTCGCGCGCGTCCTGAAGTGCGGCCTGAGCGCGGCGATGCCGATGATCGCTGCCGCGATCACGATCGCGGTCGCCGCCGAGATGCCGAGACCGGCCAGTGCCAGGTTGAGCAGGTGCATGTCGCCCATGTCTAATCACCTTCTGCGGGTCGATCGCCTTGTCCGGCCGGTCGATCCAGATCGATGTTTACGATGTTTACATCACCTATAGTGCCTCTTGAAGTGAACGTTGTCAACATCGGCGATGCGATAGCGCGGGGCGGGTGCTCCTCGCCGACTATCGCACCCGCCACCGCAGAGGTTTGGCCCGACAAAGTCCCAACGAGGGCCTAAGCGGCTGTGGCCGGCCCAGCAAAGTCCGATGGGGGCGAACTCTTGGGGAGTGAGGCTGCGCCTGGAGGGTTCTCGTGTTCCGGGAGGAGGATTTCCAGGTCCAGGAGACTTGACCGGACTATCCGACGATGATCCTCCTGAACCCGGAAACGCTCCTTCACGCACCCGGAAACGCTCCCCGATCATGACGACAGCCCTCCCGGATGCGGCAACTCTCCCTCCCGAATCCGACAACCCTCCCGGACCCGGCAACCCTCCCGCCAGGACCCGACAACCCTCCCGGACACCGCAGCACCGCCACTCACTCCGTCAGAAGCCGCACCCAAGTCCCATTGCTGGCGCTGGGGCGCCAGCAATGTCCCAAGGGTGCGGCTCTTTCGGGGTGAGCCAGCCGGGTGGTCCGTGCCGGGAGGGTTTTCGGCCTCCGGGAGGAGAGTTGCCGTGTCCGGGAGGGTTCTCGTCCTTACCGTGGAGGGTTTCCGGGTTCCTGAAGGAGCGTTGTCGCATGAAGGAGGATTGTCGTCGTATAGTCCGGTCAACTCTCCTAGATGCGGAAACCCTCCTACACGAACCCGAGAACCCTCCTGCGAGAACAGTCTCACCCCGAAAGAGCCACACCCATGTCCCAACGAGGGGCCTGGAATGGCTTGGGCTACCCCAGCCGGTACCTCGCAACCCGGCAATAAGCGACGATTACGACAACGACGGTGAGTTAAGTTATCGATTCGCGCTTCGATGTCGCCTGGTCGTCTGGCGCCTGGGCCCGGCGGCCAGGTCAGGCCGGGTGGGGGGTGGCCGTGATGCCGGCCAGGACGAACTCGCTCACCTTCGCAGTGGCGGCGGCCTGTTCCTCGTCGCTGAGCAGCGCCAGCGGGCCGTCGAGCAGCAGCGTCGCGAGGCCGTGCACGGCTGCCCAGGCCGCTATCTCCGAGCCGGGCCGCCTGCTTTGGTCAAGGACGCCGTTGCTGACCAGTTCATCGAGCACGCCGCTGACGATGGCGAACGGCCCGTGTCCTGACAGTCTCTCCTGCAGCTCGGGCATCGGCTGCGCCAGCCAGGCAGAACGCGGTCCGGAAGAGGCCGGGGTCTTTGAGCGCGAACTCGACGTAAGCCCGGCCCAGTGCCCGCAGCCGGCGGATCGACTCCTGCGCCGGATCATCCAGCGGCTCACCCGACTCGAGGCTGGCCCGCATCGCGTCGGCCAGGGCGTTGAGCGCCCGCAGCCTGACCGCGCGCAGCAACTCGCCATGATCGGTGAAATGCCGGTAGGCCGCAGCGGCCGACACCCCGGTCGCGCGGGCCACCGCGCGGAGTACCACCGCATCGGGCCCGCCTTCCCTGGCTAGCTGGGTAGCGGCGTCCGTCAGCGCGTTGGGCAAGTCGCCGTGGTGGTACGTGCCCCTGCGCTGGCTGCGGTGCGGGCCGTGCTCGCTAGGTGCCGACACCATCAGGCCATAGTGCTCCAGAACTACTAAGTTGACAACGTTCACCAAGGCGGCGAGTTCGCTTCGGCCAGCCGTCGCCGGCGAGACTTGCCCCAAGTGCCGGGAAACGCCGGGACCGAGAGGACGTGGGCGAGATGCTCGTTGCCGTTGTCCTGGCCGCCGGGGCCGCGTTCTTGTCAGCGATGGCCATCGTGTTCCAGCGGGTCGCGCTCGAATCGGCGCCGACGTCGAACAGCCTCAGTCCTCGCGTCATGACGCACGCGCTGCGCAAGCGCGGGTGGCTCTTCGGGTTCGCGCTGATGCTCGGCAACTTTGCGTTGCAGGCGTCGGCCCTGCGCTTCGGCCAGCTTGACGTGGTGCAGCCAGTGCTCACGACCGAGTTGATCTTCCTGGTCGGCGTTCTGGTGGTCGGCTTCCACCGCCGCGTGGGCCGCCGCGAGGTCACCGGGATCGTGGCGATCATCGGAGGGCTAGCCGGGTTCTTCGCGGCGGCGGCTCCCGCCGCGGGCAAGGGACGGCCCGACAGCCTGGCCTGGACCGTGGTATCCGCGCTCACCGTGGCGGGAGCGCTCGCGCTGGTCGGCGCGGGCCGGACCGGCCCGCGCTCCTGGCGCGCGGCGGCGCTGGGCGCGGCGTCCGCAGTGCTGTTCGCCTACAACGCGGCGGTCACCAAAGACCTGACGACCGTGTTGCGCGATGGCGGCTGGCTGCACATCTTCGCGACGGCCGACCCGTATTTGCTTGGCCTCACCGGAGCGGCGGGACTCTTCGTCCTGCAGGGCGCGCTGCACGCCGGCCCGATCACCGCGTCCCGCACCGCCAACGTCGTGGTCAACCCGCTGGTCAGCATCGTGATCGGAGTTACGGCGTTCGCCGAGCACCTGCGTTCGGGAGCGCTGTTCGTGGTGCTGGAGGTGCTGGCACTGGCCGTCATGTGCGCCGGCATCGCCGTGCTGGCCCGCTCGCCGCTGATCACGGGCACCGCCGGATCGGGCGCGGCCGGATCGGCCGGCGACGAGTTCCTCGCCACCCCGGCAACCGCTGCCGCAATGCAGCCCGTCACCGAGGGACCCACCTCGCTGCCCGCGTAGATCAAGCCTCGCGTGACAACAGCAGCAAGTCGGCCACGTTGCTGTCGTCGGCCGAGACTCAACAGCAACGTGGCCCTCCATGATGTCGTCCCAATAGCAACAGGAAGGGCCACGTTGCTGACCGCACTCGCGCCGCGCGCCCGGCGAGCTTCAGGCCGAACTTCGGTTTCCTGGTGCCTGAGTCTGGACTACGTATTTGGGGTCCTTCGCCGACGCGACGCCGGCCCGAAGCACCGCCACCTTGGCGCATACGCCGCCGCCGGCCAGCAGCGCGGCGGAGGCGACGGCGGCGACCCGGCTGCGCCGGGCGAACAGGGCCACCGCCGCGCCGCTCAGCGTCGCAGGCGGGCCCCGGCAGCAGCTTCGCGCCTTCGCCTTGCTGGTAGGGCTCGGCGGCGATGTCCGTGCGGCGCTCGAGGGCCAGCTCGGCCCCGGCTTCGACGGCGGCACCGACCAGCGCGAGACGCTGAGCCGGACCGAGATCAGCGGGATCGCCGGTCAATGCACCAGCGACCAGCCCGGCAGCGGCCGCCGCCGTGAGCGCGCCGCCTGCGAACAGCAGCGGCAGCTCCCGGTGCGAGCTGTGCCAGGCGGGAACGGCGGTGTTGGCCAGCAGCACTCCCGGATAGGCGGCAAGCAGCGGGCCGGTCACGGCCGACCCGGCGCCGGCCGGCTGCCGAGCCCGCCGAGCCGCCCGGTCAGCGAGCTGGCCGCCGCGGCACCGCGTCAGGCCGCTATGGCTGACCAGGATCCACGAGCCCATGCTCATCGGCGAGGTCGGCTTGGCGACCCGGAGCATGTTCAGGAACCGCTCGGGCCGGCCAAGCTCGGCGGTCAGGAACGCGGCACCGGCCTGCGCGGCGGCCGCCGCGACCAGCCGCCCGGCTCGCTGCCAGGCGCGGCCGCCGGGCCGCCCGCGGCCGCCACGCCGAGCACCGCCGCCGCCCCGGACAGCTCGCCGAGGAACAGGTAGGCGGGCAGGTGCGGCTCGCGCCAGCGGGTGACCTTGAGGATCGGCCGCCCGTAGTAGGACTCGAAGTCCGCCGGCGGCACCTGCAGTTGCTCGGTCACGCCAGCCTCATCCCCGCTCTCCCGGCGAATGCCGCGACCACCCCGGCCACGACCGACCCCGGCCGCCACGCCAGCCCAGCGCCACATCGACGGCAGGTCCTTCGTGGTCACCACCGGGTCCGGCGGCAGCCCGTATACCTGCGGCTCGTCGAGCAGCAGGAAGAACGCGCCCGCCCCGCCGACCCCGTCGTCCGGATCATCGCCGTACAGCCTGGCCTCGGTGACCCCAGCCGCGTGCAGCTCGGCCAGCCGCGCCTGCGCGATCTCCCGCAGCTCGTCGAGCGGGCCGAACTGGATCGAGTCGGTCGGGCAGGCCTTCGCGCAGGCCGGCTCGAGCCCGCCGCGCAGCCGGTCGTAGCACATCGTGCACTTCCAGGCCCGGCCGTCGTCCTCGCGCCGGTCGATCACGCCGAACGGGCAGGCGGACACGCAGTAGGCGCAGCCGTTGCAGACATCGGGCTGCACGATCACGGTGCCGAACTCGGTGCGCACCAGCGCGCCGGTCGGGCAGACGTCCAGGCAGGCCGCGTGCGTGCAGTGCTTGCACACGTCGGAGGCCATCAGCCAGCGGGTCGGCGCCGCTATCACCGCCGTCGGCCCGCCGGCTCGTGCCGCCGCCGAGATGATCAGGTCGCCGTCCCCGTCGACCGACAGCGCCGAGTCCGCGGCACCGAGCCGCGCGACAGCGACGCCGCGGCGGCGGCACCGCCTGCTCGATGAACGCCACGTGCCGCCAGCTGTTGGAGCCGAGCGCGCCGGTGTTGTCGTACGACATCCCGGTGAGCCGCAGCTCATCGGCCTCCGGGTCGGGCAGCCCGTTCCACTCCTTGCAGGCGACCTCGCAGGCCTTGCAGCCGATGCAGACGCTGGTGTCGGTAAAGAACCCGACCCGCGCGCGGATGCTCGCCGGCGTACCCGGCGTCGCCTGACACGTCGTCGAGCGGTCCGTACAGCCGGTTACTGGTCATGGTGCTCCGTCCCGCCCAGCCCTGCCGGGTGCCCGGCCTCGGCCGGCTCGTACCGCGACCTCGGGCTCAGGCTCCCACTCCTCGTCCAGCCCCGCCCGCTGCCGGTACTCGCTGCACCAGCTCCATCCTCGCCTGGCCCGCGCGGACGCCGGCCCGGCCGGATGTCGCAGGTCGCGACCTTGCTCTCCTGGATGAACACGTTCGGGTCGAGCAGCACCGGCAGCAGGTCGTTGACCGAGTCGCCGGTCACCAGGCCCTCGCTGCCCCAGTGGTACGGCAGTCCGACCTGGTGGATCACGCCCTCGCCCGGAATCCGCAGCGGCCGGTTGCGCCGGGTGACGAGCACCCGCGCCTCGATCGCTGCCCTGGCCGTGATGATCGTCGCCCAGCCGCCATTTTCCAGGCCGCGCTCGGCCGCCAGCGCGGGCGAGACCTCGCAGAACAGCTCGGGCTGCAGCTCGGCCAGGCGGCCGAGGGTCCGGCTCATCGCGCCCGCCGTGTGATGCTCGGTCAGCCGGTAGGTCGTGACGACGTAAGGGAACGTCGCCGCGTGCCCGGCGAGCTGCCCCTGGTCGCGCGCCGGTCCCGGTAGCCGATCGAGACCGGGCTGCCGTCCTGCTTGTAGACCCGGTTGCGGACCGGCGACTCGGCGGCCTCGAAGTGCGCGGGCAGCGGCCCGTCTGCGAGTCCCTTGGGCACGAACAGCGCCGCCTTGCCATCGGCCTGCATGATGAACGGGTCGGCCCCGGCCAGCGCGGCCTGCGCCGTCGCCCCGGCGGCGGCACGATACGAAGGCGGCTTGGTCTTCTCGATGTCCGGCACGTCGTGCCCGGTCCACTCCCCGGCCTGCCTCGTCCCACCAGACGTAGGCCTTTTCCTCGCTCCACGGCTGCCCGTGCGGGTCGGCCGACGCCCGGTTGTACAGGATGCGCCGGTTCGCCGGCCAGGCCCAGCCCCACTCGGGCGCGACCCAGGACTGCTCGGACTGCGGCTTGCGCCGCGCGGTCTGGTTGACCCCGTCGGCGTAGCAGCCGGCGTAGATCCAGATGCCGCACGAGGTCGAGCCGTCATCGGCGAGCTGCACGAAGCTGGAGACCGGCGAGCCGTCAGCCTTGTACCCGTTGATCTCGGCCAGGATCGCCTCGGCCGACGGCTCGGCCCGCTCGCCCTCCTCCGGGTAGTCCCAGGTCAGGTCGAGCACCGGGCCGGTCGCGCGGGTCGGCCGAGCAGGCCAGCCGGGCCCTGATCTCGCTTGCCCAGGTGGTACATGAACGACAGGTCGCTGCGAGCGTCGCCGGGCGGCTCGAGTGCCTTGGCGTGCCACTGCAGCAGCCGCTGGGTGTTGGTGAAGCTGCCGTCCTTCTCCACGTGCGAGGCGCCGGCAGGAAGAACACCTCGGTCCCGATCCGCTCGGTGGCACCAGCTCCCCGGTCTCGACCTCGGGCGAGTTCCGCCAGAACGTGGCCGCACTCGATCAGCGTCAGGTCCTTGACGACCAGCCACTCCAGGTTGGCCAGCGCCAGCCGCTGCAGCCGCCCGCCCGCCGAGCCCGACGGCGGGGTTCTCCCCGAGCAGGAAGTAGCCCTTGACCTTGCGGTCGATCATGTCGAGCGTGGTCCGGTAGGTGCCGTGGTCGCCGCTGATCCTGCGGCAGGTAGCCGAAGCAGAAGTCGTTCTCCGCGCTGGCCGCGTCGCCGAACCACGCCTTGAGCATGCTGACCAGGTACGCGCGCTTGTTGCCCCAGAACCCGGTGTCCGGCATCCGGGCCAGGAACGCGTCCAGCGTCCTCGCCGGGCCGCGGCATCGGCAGGTACCCGCCCAGCAGGTGGAACAGCGTCGGGATGTCGGTCGCGCCCTGGATGTTCGCGTGCCCGCGCAGCGCCATGATGCCGCCGCCTGGCCGGCCCATGTTGCCGAGCAGCATCTGCAGGATCGAGGCCGTCCTGATGTGCTGCACGCCGGTCGAGTGCTGCGTCCAGCCGACCGCGTACACCCAGGCGGTCGTCTTCTCCCGGCCGCTGCATGCCACCAGCGTGCGCGCGATCTGCGTCGAAGTCGGCCGGCTCGATCCCGCAGACCCGCTCGACCAGTTCAGGGGTGTACCGGGCGAAGTGCCGCTTCAGCACCTGGAACACGCAGCGCGGGTGAGTCAGCGTCAGGTCGCGCTCCCCTGTCGGCTGCCAGCTCGCGTTGTCATAGGTCCGCGTCTGCGGGGTCGTAGCCGGAGAACAGCCCGCCGCCGTCCTCGGCATCCACGAAGTCCTCCGGCAGGATGTCGGCCGCGTTCGTGTATGCGGTGACGTACTCGCGGAACTCATGCCCGCCGGACAGCACGTGATTGATCAGCGCGCCGAGGAACACGATGTCCCCGCCCGCCCTGGTCGGCACGTGCATCGACGCCAGCGCGCTGGTCCTGGTGAACCGGGGATCGACGTGGATGACCGTCGCGCCGCGCCGCTTCGCTTCGACGACCCACTGGAACGCGACCGGATGGCACTCGGCCATGTTCGAGCCGCAGATGACGATGCAGTCCGAGTTGATCAGGTCGCGCGGGAAGGTCGTGGCGCCGCCGCGCCCGAAGCTAGTCCCCAGACCGGGGACGGTGGCGGAGTGTCAAATCCGCGCCTGGTTCTCGATCTGGATCGCGCCGAGCGCCGTCCAGAGCTTCTTGATCAGGTAGTTCTCTTCGTTGTCCAGCGTCGCCCCGCCCAGCGAGGCGAAGCCGAGCGTCCGCGCAGCGCGCTGTCCGTCGACCTGCTTCCTGCCAGGTCGCGGCGCGCGTCGACGAGCACCCGCTCGGCGATCATGTCCATCGCCTCGTCGAGCCCGAGCGACTCCCACTCGGTGCCGAACGGCCGCCGGTACAGCACCTTGGTCTGCCGCCCCGAGTGCGTCACGAGCTGCTTGCTCGCGGCGCCCTTCGGGCACAGCCGGCCGCGCGAGACCGGCGAGTCGGGGTCGCCCTCGATCTGGGTGACCGTCTCCTTGCCGCCGCTCAGAGCGACGTAGACCTTCTGCCCGCAGCCGACCGCGCAGTACGGGCAGATCGAGGAGACGACCCGCTCGGCGGTCTCCGTCCTGGGCTGCGCGGACTCGGTGTGCGGCGACCTGACCGCCCGACCCCGGCCAAGCCGGTCGGTGCCAGTCAGCTGCCGGTAGACCGGCCAGTCGGCCAGCGCGGATGCGTCGCTGCACGTCTTTTATCAAACCACGTAGCCTCGATGCAGTAACAGGCCAGGGCTGGAGGTACGCTGTGAGCAGCAGGACAACGCGCAGGCGGGTCACCGAAGATCAGGCTGCCCGGCGATCCGGGGCCGCGCCAGGCGTTCACCGAGCGGCCCGACCTGCTCGCCGCCGAGGAACCGCTCGGCATCCGGATCGGCGGCGAGGCCATGACGCTGACGATGCGCACGCCGGGCGACGACATCGACCTGGCGGCCGGGTTCCTGTTCAGCGAGGGCATCATCACCAGCGCCGGCCGACCTCGCCGAGATCCGCCTGTGCGACGGCACCGCCTGCGGGCACGCCGGCCACGACGGGCTCGGCAACATCGTCGACGTGCGGCTCCGCGCCGGCCGCGCGGCCGGCCGCCCCCGCGCCGGAACTTCATGACCACGAGCGCATGCGGCGTGTGCGGCAAGGCGAGTGCCGCCGAGCTTATTCGTTCAGAAAATCTGGGACTTGAACGAGGACAAGGCCACCGTCTCGCCTGCAGTGCTCGCAGCCATTGCCCGACCGTGCTGAGGGACGCCCAGCGCGTGTTCGCGAGCACGGGCGGGCTGCACGCGGCGGGGGTGTTCGGGCCGTTCGGGCGAGCTGGCCTGCGTGCGTGAGGACGTGGGCAGGCACAACGCGGTCGACAAGGTCGTGGGCTGGGCGCTGCGATCCGGGCGGCTGCCGATGCGCGGCCGCGTGCTGCTGGTCAGCGGGCGGGCCTCGTTCGAGCTGGTGCAGAAGGCGGTGCTCGCCGGGTTCCCGGTGCTCGCCGCCGTGTCGGCGCCGTCGTCGCTCGCCGCCGAGCTGGCCGAGCAGACGGGGCTGACGCTGGTCGGCTTCCTGCGCGGCGGCTCGATGAACGTGTACTCGGGCGCGGAGCGCGTCCTCGCGGCCGCCGCCGCCGAAACCGGCCCGGCCAGGTAAGCGGATCAGGTCCCCGGCGCGTATTGCAGACGTGAGCGCCCAGCAGGCGGATTTCGCCGAGTTCTACGCCAGATGCCGAGACGACTGCCTGCGGGCGGTGTTCGCGAGCATCGGCGACTTGCAAGCCGCCGAGGATTACGTCGCCGAAGCGTTCGCCAGGGCGTGGGGGTCCTGGCGGAAGGTCAGCGCGCACCCGATGCCCAAGGCCTGGGTGATCAGGACCGCGCTGAATCTCAGCGTCTCGTCCTGGCGGCGGCGCAGGCGCGAGGTCCTGCTGAGCGAGCCTGGTGAGCCGACCTCGGGGCTGGCGAGCCTGGAGACCGGCCCTGACTCGGCGCTCATGACCGTCCTTGCCGGGCTGCCGCTGCGACAGCGGCAGGTCGTCGCGCTGCGGGTGTTCCTCGACCTGGACACGGCGGCGACGGCGCAGGCACTCGGCATCGCGCCCGGCACGGTGACCGCGCACCTGGCCCGGGCCACGGCCGCGCTTCGTGAGCAGCTGACGCACGCGCATCTGGAGGAAACGCCATGACAGACGATGACCTGCTCGAGACCATCAGAACCCGGTTCGCCGACATCACGCTCGACGCGCCGCTCGATGAAGTGCTGGCGCGCGGCCGCCGGCTGCGCCGTCACGGCAGGTGGCTGCCTGCCGTCGGCGCGGGAACGACCGCGGTCGCGGCGGCGGCGCTCACTTTCACGCTGGCAGGCGGGGGCGGGCCGGGGCCGATGCAGCACGCGAGCCTGACTGCTTTTTCCGTGCGGTCAGGACCCGGCCGGACGGTGAGCCTGACGATCCGCAACCAGCGAGAGTCCGGTCCCGACCGCGAGCGCCTGCGCAAGGCCCTGCGCGCGGCCGGGGTGCCCGCCATCGTGGCGACCAGGCTGCCGGCGCAGTGCAAGGCGGGCTCCCCGGTCGCCCAGCGGATCATCAGCTTCGTGCCGTGGACCGGCGGTCACGGCGCGGTGTACCGCATCCAGGTGCGGGCCATTCCTCGCGGCACCAGGGTTGCCGTCGTAGTGCCAGCGCCGCGCATCGTGATCGGGAAGGCTCACGGCCGCACGTTCATCAGGCTGCCGCTGAACGCCCCCCTGCCCGAGCCGCTCGGCCTGCCGTCCCGGCACGGGCGGCCGTCCTGGCACGGGCGGCCGTCCTGGCACGGGCGGCCGTCCTGGCACGGGCGGCCGTCCTGGCACGGGCGGCCGTCCTGGCACGGGCAGCCGACCCAGGTGACGATACCGCCAGGCGCGGTGCTCGTGCCGCGCATCATCTTGATCTCACCTGCCGGCCTCTGCGTGGGCCGGTGAAATGCGGGGCCGGTGACGTCCGGGCTCGGCGGCGGCAGGAACCAGTCCGACAGACTTTTAGGGTACTAGGACGTGTCCGGTGATCACTCGCAGGTTTCAGGTCTGGCTTTTACTGCGTTGGCAGCGAGGCGTCGCGCCTGGCGCGCGCACCGCTGTGCCGTTGGTGTCGTGTGAGAAGCACCAACGGCACAGCGGTGCGCGGCCGGCTGGCCAGGTGCAGTTGGCCTCTGGTGCGAGTGGTGCCTGTGGTTCCTGTGGTGCGAGTGACGCAGAGCGGGGCCGACTGGCCCGAGCGGAGCCGGGCCGGGATCAGGTCGGGCCGGGCCGGGCGGGGCCGGGCGGGACAGCATCAGGTCGGGCCACGTTGCTGTCGCGGCCGTCCGGCAACAGCAACCATCCGTGCCGGCTGACCCCGGCGCTGGTGCGTGGGTGTAAATGTTTGCCGGGGCTGCCTCGCCGCTTGGCGCTGGGGTGGTTTATTGGGGGTTGCGGCCGTCCGCTGACGTCGTCCGCGCTTGGGGGCGTGACCCCGGACAGCAACCTGACGCCGGGAGCTTGGTGCAGGGCTGGTGATTGGTGCTTCGAGCCCGCAGACCAAATTTGGCTTGTTCGTCCTGTGCTCCTGCGGACGGCCGCGGTGTTACCCGTGACTGATGTTAGGAGCAGCAGATGGAGATTGTCGAGGCCGAGCCGTTGTTCGCTGAGCGGGCGGCGGGGATCGATATCGGCAAGGCCGGGGTGGCGGCGGCGGTGCGGCTGCCGGGGCCGGGCGGGCGGCGGATGCAGGAGGTCCGCGAGTCCGGCACGACCCGTGCCGAGCTGGAGGAACTGGCGGACTGGCTGGACAGCCATCAGGTGACCCGGGTGGGGATGGAGTCCACGGGGGATTACTGGAAGCCGGTGTTCTTCACGCTGGAGCGGCGGGGGTTTGAGTGCCTGCTGTATAACTCGCGGCAGGTCAAGGCGCAGCCGGGACGGCCGAAAACGGACAAGGCCGATGCGCTGTGGCTGGCGAGGATCACCGAGAACGGGTGGGTGCGGTCCAGTTTCGTGCCGCCTGAGGAGATCCGGGTGCTGCGCGAGCACACCCGGTACCGGCGCAAGCTGATCCAGGCCCGCACCGCGGAGAAGAACCGGGTCGAGGGACTGCTGGAGGACGGGCACCTGAAGCTGTCCTCGGTGATCAGCGACATCCACGGCGTCTCGGGGCGGGCCATGCTGGACTCGCTGGCCGCCGGGGTCACCGACCCGCGGGTCCTCGCCGCGCACGCGCGGGGATCGATGAAAGCCAAGACCGGCCGGCGAAGAGGCGCTGGACTGCACGTTCTTCACCCCCGCCCTGGCCCGGCTGCTGCGCCGGATGCTGGGCACCCTGGACTACTACACCACCCAGGTCGAGGAACTGGACGCCGAGATCGCGGTCCTGTGCGCCACGTTCGAGGACGAGATCACCCGGATCGACCAGATCCCCGGGATCGCCCGCCGCACCGCCGAGGACGTCATCGCCGAGATCGGGGCGAACATGGCCGTTTTCCCCACCTCCGCGCACCTGGTGTCCTGGGCCAAACTGTGCCCCCAGGTCCGCGAGTCCGCCGCCTGCGCAGGGCCGGCATGCCACCGGCGACGGCAACCCCTACCTGTCCGCCGCCATCAGCGAAGCCGTCATCGGCTCCCTGCGCACCGACGCCTTCGCCGCAGCCAGGTACAAAAGGCTGATCCGCCGCATGCCCAAGAAGAAAGCACTCGTCGCCACCGGCAACACCATGCTCACCATCATCTACCACGTGCTCGCCGACCCCGGCGCCACCTACGCCGAACTCGGCGCCGATTACTACGACCGCCGTGACCCCGCCCGCCAGAAGTCCAGCCATATCCGCAGCCTGGAACGCCTCGGCTACCACGTCACCCTCGCCACCATCAACCCCGACACCGGCGAGCTCACCCCCGCCGCCGCCTAACCCCGCACACCCAGCCCCCCGCACACCCAGCCCCCGCACACCCAGCCCCACCGGACTGGCCCCAGCGCCGCCCGGCATTCCCGCACGCCCGCCACACCCCCGGACCCGCCGCCTGACCCCGAAACCCTGGCTGGCCGGGCGGAAAACCGCCGCCCGGCCAGCCAAAACCAGATCCGGCCTCCGGCCGGAGCTGCCGCCCGCCAACCTGAGGTCTCTTACAGACCAACGCGGCCCGCCCTGATGATGTCGGGACGACAACAGGGCGGGCCACGTTGCTCACGCCCGCCGCTGCCCGCGACAGCAACAGGGAGGGCCGCGTTGCTCACCCCGCCCCGGCACGCCAGGCCGGGTAACAGCCCGCTGGCGGGGCCACTGGCGCCCAATCCAGCTCACTGCGGAGGAGCCGTGCCCTGTCAGGACGTAGCGGAGGCGTCGAGGAGGCCCCGGCGGCGCCTGACCGTGAGGTCGGCCTTGCTGAAGATCATGTCGACGACGATGCCGACGATCAGGATGACGATCATGATGGAGATCGCGCCGGACAGGTCCTGGTTGTCCTGCGCGGTGTTCAGCAGTACGCCGAGCGACAGGTGGCCGACGATCAGCACCAGCAGCTCGCCGGCCATCAGGCTGCGCCAGGAGAACGCCCAGCCCTGCTTCATGCCGGCCACGTAGGCCGGCAGCGACGCGGGCAGGATCAGGTGCCGGTAGAGCGCGATTCCGCGCAGGCCCATCGTCCGGCCCGCCCGCAGCAGCAGCGGCGGGGTGTAGTCGACGCCCGTGATCAGTCCGTTGGCGATCGACGGCGCGGCGCCGAGCACCATCACGAACAAGATCGCCGACACGCTGGTGCCGAACAGAATGATCGCGAACGGGAACCAGGCAATCGACGGCATGGTCTGCAGGCCGCTGATAATCGACCCGACGGCTGCCCGCAGCGGCGGGATCCGCGATACGACAGCCCCGATCAGTGATCCGATCACGAGGGCGAGCCCGTAGCCGATCACTGCCGTCTGGAGCGTGGACCCGATCGCCTGCCAGAGCTGAGCGTGGCCAAGCTGACTGGCCAGGTTATGCAGGGTCGTCGCCGGACCCTTGACCAGGCCGGACGTCGTGTCGCCGTGGAAGTTGACCGCGTAGAAGAGCTGCCAGGCCACCAGCACGATCGCGATCGCGAGCAGCTTGGGCCAGGTCGCGGTCAAGAGCTTCCGCGCGATCCTGGCCGACGTGCTGCCGCCCTGCTGCTGAGCGAGCTCGAGGCTGTCGAGCCCCGCGATCGCCGAGCTCTGCGCCTGGGTTTCCGTGCTAGCTGCCATGGCGTCTCATCTCCTCGCGCAGCCGGTCGGTGACCGTGCTGGCCAGCTCGGCGACCTGAACGGAGTCGATCCGCCTCGGCCCGGTCCTGCTCACCTTGTACTCCTCGATGACCCGGCCCGGCCTGCTGCTGAGCACGACGACGCGATCGCCGAGCCTGGCTGCCTCGCGGACGTTGTGGGTGACGAACAGCACGGTCAGCGACCGCTCGGCGCAGATCCGCTCGAGCTCGTCGTGCAGGAGGTCCCTGGTCATCGCGTCGAGCGCGCCGAACGGCTCGTCCATCAGCAGCACGTCGGCGTCCTGGGCGAGGGCACGGGCGAGCGCGACCCGCTGCCGCATGCCGCCCGACAGCTCGTGCGGCCGCTTGTCGGCGAAGTCGGCCAGATGGACCACGCCGAGAAGCTCGGCCGCCCGTTGCCTGCGCTCTTGCTTAGGCACCTGACGCGCCCGCAGGGCCAGTTCGACGTTCTTGCGCGCGGTGAGCCAGGGGAACAGGGCCGGCTCCTGGAACATGATCGACACCCGGCGGCCGCCGGTGTCGATCTGTCCTGAAGTGGGGCGGTCCAGGCCGGCGACCATCGAGAGCAGCGTGGACTTGCCGCAGCCCGAAGCGCCGATGAGGCAGACGAACTCCCCTTCGCCGACGGTCAGCGACAGCCGGTCGACCGCCAGTACCGCTCCGGGTCCCCGGCCGTAGACCTTGGAGATCTCGGTCAGCGTGATGGCGTCCGCGTTCGTACCGTTCGCCGGAGCGGGCGGCGGCGACCCGCGCCGCTGCAGCACGCTCATGATTTCACCTGCGGCTGGCCGGCGGCCTGCAGCAGCGAGTTGAGCGGTCCGAGGTCATACAGGCCAGGCACGTTCTTGACCGGGCTGAGCAGCCCGACGGAAACCGCGTGCTGGGCATCGGCCTCGAGGGAGGAGGCGATCGGGTCGTCGGTGAACGTGATCTCCTTGAACGCCGCTGCCAGGATGTCGCTCGACAGGCCCTTGCCGAGCAGGGAGGTCAGCTCGGCGTTGGCCGCGGCCTCGGCGGCGCCCTGATTGGCGTGGATGTAGTTGTTCGCGTCGACCTGGCCCTTGAGCAGCCCGGTCACCGTGGACGGGTGGGCGGACAGGAACTTGGTGGTGACGACCAGGTTGGTGGTGACGAACTGGCCCTGCGGCCACAGGCTGGCCTCGTTCACCAGGACATGCCCGCCGTCCTGCACCATCTCGATGTCATAGGGCGCCGGCTCCCAGCCGCCAGCGATCTGGCCCGACTTGAACTGCAGCACCGCAGCGGAGTTGGGGGTGATCGGGGTGATCGGCACCTGGCCGCCGCCGGTCTGGTTGGTGGTCAGGTGGTGCTGGCTCAGCCAGAAGCGCAGCGCCACGTCCTGGGTGTTGCCAAGCGATGGCGTGGCCAGCTTCTGGCCCTTGAGCTGGGCTGGCGACGTGATGCTCTTCTTGACGACCAGCGCCGCGCCGCCCGATGCGGCGCCTGAGATGACGCGGATCAGCGTGCCGTGCGAGGTCTGCCAGGCCTTGATCGCCGGGTTGGGACCGACATAGGCGGCGTCCAGCTGGCCAGCGAGCAGGGCCGTGGCCTCCTCCGTGCCGGTGCTGAACGGCTTGACCTCAAGCTCGACGTTCTTGCCTAGCTCCTTGGCGAAAAAGCCCTTCTTGATTCCGATCAGCGCGGGGGCATGCGTGATGTTCGTCAGGAAACCGAGCCGGAGCACCACCGGCGCGCCTGACGAGCCCTTCGGGTCTGAATTTCCCGCCGCCGATGAAGACGAGCAGCCGGCCGCCATGGCCGTGGTTGCCACGATCCCTGCCGCGACGCCGGCCGCGACGAACACGCGCCTCATGATGCCTCCAGTTGCCGATTACTGTCCATGTTCCTGATCAACATAGTATCTACGATATCTATACTAGGAAACTCTAATACGGCGCGCTGCGTGAACGCCAGATTACGTTCGCTCTTGTTACCGCTGGTCAGTACGGCTAACCGCTGTCGCCCTCGTCCATCTGGGTAAAGCCCTGCACCGCGGCCGGGAACCGGGCGAGGCACTGCTGAAGCAGGGTCTGCTGCGCGTCGGTTGCGTTGGTGTCGCCGTACCGCACGGAGCCGACGACGCCGGGCTGCGCGGTGGTCGCCTTGACCGGGCCTTCCAGGCGAACGTTGGGGATATGCGAACAGACCGACGTGATGTGCCTGGCTGCGGCAATACTAGTGTTCGGCGCGAACGTCACTTCTATCCACTGCTGACCGAGCGCGGCGTCGAACTTGGCGCAGCCGCTGACGCCAGCCGCGAGCGCGATGACGGCGACGATCGTGACAGCGGCTGAGCGAACGGGGGTTCCTGGCCTGAGCACGGCTCTAGCTTAGGCCGGCCCCGGCGCGGTAGTAGCAGCACGGCTAGCCATGCGGAAGGAGAGAGCGTGACGCAGGAAACCCCCCTTAATCCCGGTCCTGGCAGTCCTGCCAGGACGGGCGGCCAGCTCATCGAGGACCACGCGCTCATCGGCGACATGCATACCGCGGCGCTGGTGAACCGGAACGGATCGGTGGACTGGCTCTGCCTGCCCCGATTCGACTCCGACGCTGTCTTCGCCTCGCTGCTCGGCGACTCGTCACACGGTCACTGGACCATCCGCCCGGCCGGCGAGTGCCAGGCTGAATGGAGCTACCTGCCGGGCACTTTGGTCCTTACCACGCTGTGGCATACCGAGAGCGGCACGGTTCGGGTCACGGACTTCATGCCCGAGCGAGGCAACCAGCCGCTGCGGGGCCATCAGGCGACGGAGGCCGACCATGCCGCGCGGGCCACGCGGGGCGAGGCCGAGCCTGCGCTCGTGCGGATCGTCGAAGGCGTGGCCGGCACGGTGGACATGACGTGCGCGGTCAGCCTCAGGTTCGGCTACGGCCGGATCGTGCCGTGGGTGCGCCGGTCCGGCCATGGCATTCACGCGGTCGCCGGCCCCGACTCGGCGTGGATCGACGCGCCGGTGCGGCTGGAAGCCGCACGGCCGCACCCATGCGACGACGTTCACGGTCCGCGCCGGGGAGCGGCTGCCGTTCACATTGACCTGGCAGCCTTCGCACCACTCGAAGCGGCCGCGGGCAGTCGACGCGCACGCGGCCCTGGAGCAGACCCTGGCCTTCTGGACCGACTGGGCTGGCTCGTGCGAGTACCAGGGCGAGTACGCCGACGCCGTGCTCAGGTCGCTGATCACGATCAAGGCACTGACCTACGCGCCGACCGGCGGTATCGTCGCGGCCCCGACGACCTCCCTTCCCGAGGACATCGGCGGCGTGCGCAACTGGGACTACCGGTACTGCTGGCTGCGCGACGCCACGATCGTGCTCGAGGCGCTGCTGCGGACCGGTTACACGCACGAAGCCGCGGCCTGGCGTGACTGGCTGGGCCGGACGATCGCCGGCTCGGCGGCCGACGTGCAGATCATGTACGGAGTGGCCGGCGAGCGCAGGCTGGCCGAGTGGACTGCCGACTGGCTGCCTGGTTACGAGGGATCGGCACCGGTCAGGATCGGCAACGGCGCGGTCGACCAGCGCCAGCTTGATGTCTACGGCGAGGTCATCGACGCGTTCATGCTGGGAAGCCAGGCGGGTCTCCGATTCGACCGGCACACCGTGTCGCTCATCGACCACCTGCTCGAGTTCCTCGAGCGGCACTGGGACGAGCCCGACGAGGGCATCTGGGAGGTGCGCGGACCGAGGCGGCATTTCGTGCACTCCAAGGTGATGGCCTGGGTCGCGTTCGACCGCAGGCTGCGAATGGCGCAAGACGGCCTGGTCGACTGCAGCGCGGCGGAAATGGAGCGGTGGACCCGGGCGAGGGCCGAGATCCACGCCCAGGTCTGCGAGCGCGGCTACAACCCCAGCCTCGGCACCTTCACCCAGTACTACGGCGGCCAGGGACTCGACGCCGCCGTCCTGCTGATCCCCGAGGTGGGCTTCCTGCCGCCCGACGATGAAAGAGTCGTGTCGACCGTCCACGCCGTCAAGCGCGAGCTGATGAAGGACGGCCTGGTCATGCGCTACTCCGCTGGCCAGCCGCAGGAAGCTGGCGGGTCGGTTGACGGGCTGCCGGGCTCCGAGGGCGCGTTCCTGGCGTGCAGCTTCTGGCTGGTCAACGCGCTCGCCCTGATCGGCGACCACGACGAGGCCCGCGCGCTGTTCGACAAGCTGCTCGGGCTGCGCAACGACCTCGGCCTGCTGGCCGAGGAGTTCGACCCGAGGTACGACCGGCAGGTCGGCAACTTCCCGCAGGCGTTCAGCCATGTCCCGCTCATCCAGGCAGCACTGAACCTCAGCGGCCACGCCCCGGAGTTCACCCGCCGCGCCAGCGCCGCCACCGACGAGCCCCCCGCCCCCTGACCGCCAGGCCCGGGCGCGGCCGCACGCTAGTTGCCGTAGCCGACGCGGCGGAGTTGCTGGCCGGCGACGCGCTCGACCTCGGCCAGCTGGCGGGGCTGAGCAGGCGCCGCCAGCTTTGATCTCCTTGCCGCGCTGGCCGACCTCGATCCGGCCGACCTTGGCCTCGATGAAGTCGGACAGTGCGGCGGCGGTAGCTTGCGGCTCCGCCACCACCTGCTCATAGCGGAAGGTGGTCAGCTGCTCAGCGCTCAGCGAATTGCGCAGCCTGGCGAGCTTGTGGACCGAGCCGCGCCAGCGCATCGCGCACTTGCCGGCGGCGGTGAGCTTCTGCCAGCCCGTCCCGGTCTTCCTCGGTCTCGGTGCCGTAGAACGGGTTGGGGAACTCCGCCTCGACGTTGGCGATGCCGCCGCCGGAACCAGGCCAGCTCGGCCGGGTCGGACATCATCGCGGCGACGACGTCGCGGCCGTCCCTGATGATCTGGACGATCTTCGCGTCGGGGAACGCGTCGATCAGCGCTTCGGCGCAGTACATCAGCGCGGGGCTGGCGTCACCGTACCGAGCGATCTCCCGCTCGTCGACGCAGATGCCGGGCGCCTTCGTGGCCCTGGCGCGCTGGCATTCGGCCTGGCAGGTCAGGCAGGCCTCCGGGGTAACCTGCCAGGCCTGGGCGAACGCGTCGCGCAGCACGGTCGCCGCCGCGTCACCCCGGCCTTCCTGGATCGACGGCGTCCGCGCGAAGGCGTAGACGACGTTCAGCACGCTCGGCTGGCCGATCGTGAAGTGAAAGCCCTTGCTGCGCTTCAGCGCGCGCGCGAGCAGGTCCGCTCCGGATGTGGGGGCGCCGATCACGAAGACCGGCTGGCGGACCTTTCGCCCATTGACGACAAGGATGTACGAGCGTGTTGGCATGGCTGGAACCAAGTGTGGCACTGCGACGGAGTGCCGTGGACCAGTGACCGCCCGCCTCGCCATCACCCGCGGGCAGGTCCAGTTCAGGTCCGGCAGTGACCCGAATAGGTCACGGCAATTTGTGGTAGCTGAACGGCCATGCTCACTTACATCGTGGTTCTCATCATCGTCGGGCTGATTGCCGGTGCGATTGCCCGGCTGCTCGTGCCAGGCCGCGACTCGATTGGGCATGCTCGGCACGATCTTGCTGGGTATCGCCGGCTCGTTCGTGGGCGGATTCCTGTGGAACCTCATCGAGTTCCACCGGTTCGCCCCGCATCGCACTTTCACACCGTCGGCATCATCGGCTCGATCATCGGCGCGATCATCGTGCTGCTCGTGATCTTGCGGATGACCGGTCTCGAGCGAGGCCGCAGGCGCGCCTGACCTCGGCGCGCCCGGCCGCTGACCTGGCCGCGGCGGGGTTTACGCTAGCGCGGGAGTCGGCCGACCGCCTGGGCCGCCGCGTGCCCCGCTGCCTCAGACCCCGTCGCAGCCTGACCCGCCGCAGCCTGCCCGGTCGGCCTGCCCGGTCCTGGCTTGGTCCGCGAACTGCGTCTGGTACAAGTCCCGGTACAGCCCGCGGCCGCGAGCAGTTCCGCGTGCGTACCGCGCTCGACCACCTGGCCCGCATCGATCACCAGGATCTGATCGGCCGCACAATCGTCGACAGCCGGTGCGCGATGACCAGCGAGGTCCGCCCGGCCAGCGCCGTCTTCAGCGCCCGCTGGACGGCGACCTCAGATTCGGAGTCCAGGTGCGCGGTCGCCTCGTCAAGCACGACCACCGACGGCGCCTTGAGCAGCAGCCTGGCGAGCGCGATCCGCTGCTTCTCGCCGCCCGACAGCCGGTAGCCGCGATCACCGACGATCGTGTCGAGGCCATCGGGCAGGCCGGAGATCAGCGGCCAGATCTGAGCGGCCACGCAGGCGCTCGATCAGCTCGCCCTCGGTCGCGCCGGGCTTGGCGTAGCTGAGGTTGGCCCTGATCGTGTCGTGGAACATGTGCGCGTCCTGGGTCACCACGCCGACAACCTCGTGCAGCGAATCCTGGGTCACGGTCTTGATGTCGGTACCGCCGACCTTGACCTGACCGACTTCGGGTCGTAGAGCCGCGCCACCAGTTGCGTGATCGTGGTCTTGCCCGCCCCTGACGGCCCGACCAGCGCGGTCAGCTTCCCGGCCGGAGCGTGGAACTGACACGCCGCGCAGTACCTCGCGCATTCTGATCGGCGTGCTCGGGCACCGCCAGCGCGATCGACTCGAGCGAGGCCAGCGAGATCTCGGCTCGCGCGTCGGATACCTGAAGCTGACCTCTCGAAGTCGATCGCCGGCGCCGCCTGGCCGGCCTCCAGATCGGTCGCGTCCGCGGCGTCGGTGATCAGCGGCTTGAGGTCGAGCACCTCGAACACCCGGTCGAAGCTCACCAGCGCGGTCATCACGTCCACCTGGACGTTGGACAGCGAGGTGATCGGCCCGTACAGCCGGCTGATCAGCGCGGCCAGCGCGACCAGGGTCCCGATCTTGAAGATGTTGTCGATCACCAGCACGCCGCCAAGCCCGTACACCACCGCCGTCGCCAGTGACGCCAGCAGCGTCAGCGAGATGAACAGCGCCGACCCGTACATCGCCGTCGTGACCCCGATGTCGCGCACCCGGCCTGCCCGGCCACCGAAGGTGTCGATCTCCTCGGTCGGGCCTGCCGAACAGCTTCACCAGCATCGCCCCGGCCACGTTGAAGCGCTCGGTCATCGTCGAGCCCATCGCGGCGTCGAGCTGCATCGATTCCCTGGTGAGCCGCTGCAGCTTCCGGCCACCCATCGGGCTGGGAATGATGAACGCGCGGAATCAGCACCAGCGCGATGACGTGACCTGCCAGGACAGCAAGATCATCGCGCCGAGCACCAGCGCGAGCGAGAGCACGTTGGCGACCACCGACGACAGGGTCGAGGTCAGTGCCTGCTGCGCGCCGATCACGTCGCTGTTCAGCCGGCTCACCAGCGACCCGGTCTGCGTCCTGGTGAAGAAAGCGATCGGCTGCCGCTGCACGTGCGAGAACACCTGCGTCCGCAGGTCATAAGATCAGGCCCTCGCCGATCTTCGCCGAATACCAGCGCTGCCCGATTCGAGAGCGCCGCGTCCAACAGCGCGAGCACGGCCACGGCCGACCCGATCGCGAGCACGCCACCGGTCGCGTGGCAGGATGCCGTCGTCGATCAGGCCGCGCAACATCAGCGGCACCGCGACCGTCACGACCGCGTCGAGCGCCGACGATCAGCAGGAACAAGATCAGGTCCCTGCCGGTACGGCCTGGCGTAGGAGAACACCCGCCGAACCGTGCCGGGCTTCATCTGCTGGTGTGCCACTGATCTGTCGCGGGAGAACGAATGCATCGCGCGCCAGTTGGCATATGTCATGGTCGGGAACAAACCCTCGGGCTGCGCCTAGCCTTCCCCGAGTCAGCTAAGGGCGAAATGCAAAGGCCGCCAGGCGCGGCACCGCCGCTACCCGGGAGCAGCCGGCTGCGCAGCAGCGCCGCTGGGCCCGCCGTTCCGCCGCCGCTTGCTGCTCCAGGGAATTGCCGCCCGCCTGGCGCAGCAGCGCCTTAGTGGCGCGCGCCGCCGCCGCGTCGGTCGCGAGCAGCGCGGCGACCAGGTCGCCACGGCCGCGTCGAGTTCGGCGGCAGGTACGACCAGTTCGGCCAGGCGCAGCCCGAGTGCCTCGGCGGCGCCGACCGTCCGCGTTGTCAGGCACATCTCGAGAGCCCGCGGCAGGCCGACGATGTCCACCAGCGGCTTGGTGCCAGTGAGGTCGGGGACCAATCCGAGCGCGGGCTCTTTCATGCAGAGCTTCGCGTCGTCGGCCAGGATTCGAAGGTCGCAGGCCAGGGCTAGCTGAAAGCCAGCGCCGATGGCATGACCCTGCACGGCCGCGATGGAGACGATGGACTGTCCGGTGAGCCAGAGATAGCCAGCCTGGTAGCCGGCCACCTGCTGCTCAAAGTCCTCGTCCTGCGCCCTCGCGACCGCCTGGTCACCTGGCCCGGCGGTGCCGGCGAGCAGCTTGAGGTCGATACCCGCGCAGAACGACGGCCCCTCGCCGCGCACCACGACGACCCTGACCTGCTGGGGCAGGCTCGCGCCGATCCGCGCGAGCCCGTGCCAGATAGCGGGGGTCATCGCGTTCCTGCGCTCGGGACGCGCCAGCGTGACCGAGGCCACGTCACCATCGACGTTGAGCCTGACCGCGCCGTCCGCGAATACCTTCTCGCTGCTTGCCACCGGGATTAGCTCTTGGCCTTGGCAGGTCCTCTGGTAGCACCGCCGCGACTGCGCAGCTTTACGCCTGATTCGTCCAAGATCCGGTGAATGAAGCCGTACGACCGGCCGGTCGACGCGGCCAGAGCGCGGATGCTCTCCCCCGCGCTGTACCGCTTCTCCAGTTCGGACGCCAGCTTCGAACGATCGGCACCGGTTACCCGAGTGCCCTTCTTGAGAGTTTCGGTCACGCCTTCCTCCCGGTGAACTCCGGCCGCAGCTTTGCTGCCGTATCCCGCCATGATCACGCATGAAGTCGTGATCGGCTACCCACCCGGCGGCAAAAAAATTACGACATTTAACCGGCTATCGCGCGCTGCCGCGATCACGCCAGCGCGACCAGGTCGGTGAGCTCAGAGCTCCACAGATCCTCCACGCCGTCGGGAAGCAATAGCACTCGCTGCGGCCCGAGCGCCTCAACAGCGCCTTCGTCGTGCGTGACGAGCACGATCGCGCCCTGGTAACGCCTCAGCGCCGACAGGATCTCGGCCCTGCTGCCCGGGTCCAGGTTGTTCGTAGGCTCGTCGAGGAGCAGGACATTCGCGCCCGATACGACGAGCAAGGCCAGGGCTAGCCTGGTCTTCTCGCCTCCGGAAAGCACCCCGGCGGGCTTGCTCACATCGTCGCCGGAAAACAGGAACGAGCCGAGAATGCCGCGCTGATCTGCTTCGGTGAGCTCGGGCGCGGCCGTGCGCATGTTTTCCAGGACCGTGCGGGCGTTGTCGAGGGTCTCGTGTTCCTGCGCGTAGTATCCGACTCGCAGCCCGTGCCCGGGCCTGACCTCGCCGGTATCCGCCGGTTCGACCCCGGCGAGCAGCTTGAGCAGTGTCGTCTTGCCCGCGCCGTTGAGCCCAAGCACGACGATCCGGGCGCCCTTGTCGACCGCCATGTCAACGTCGGTGAACACCTCGGTCGAGCCGTACGACTTCGACAGCCCGGACGCGGTCATCGGCACCTTCCCGCAGTGCACGGGATCGGGAAAGCGGAGCCTGGCAACCCGATCAGATGCTCGGTCGGCACTGACTCCCGCGAGTAGTTTCTCCGCGCGCTTGGCCATGCTCTGCGCGGCCTTGGCCTTCGTTGCCTTGGCTCGCATCTTGTCGGCCTGTGAGTTGAGCGAGGCCGCCTGCCGCTCGGCGTTGAGCCGTTCCCGGCGGCGCCGCCGGGCGTCGGTCTCGCGCTGGTCCAGGTAGGTCTGCCAGCCGACGTTGTAAATGTCGATGACCGTGCGGTCGGCGTCCAGGTGGTACACCTTGTTGACGACGGTCGCGAGCAGGTCGGTGTCGTGGCTGATCACGATCAGGCCGCCGCGGAAGGTGCGGAGGTGATCGCGGAGCCAGCTGACCGAGTCGGCGTCGAGGTGGTTGGTCGGCTCGTCCAGCAGCAGCGTCTGCGAACCGCCGAAAAGTATCCGCGCCAGCTCGACCCGGCGCCGCTGGCCACCCGACAGCGTGCTCAGCTGCTGCTTGAGCACCCTTGAGGGCAGGCCCAGACTGGAGGCGAGCGCGGCGGCCTCCGATTCGGCCGCGTACCCGCCGAGTACCGTCAGCCGCTCCTCCAGCTGACCGTACCTGCGCACGGCGGCATCGCGCTTGACCGGATCGGCGGCCCCCATGCCCTCTTCGGCCCGCCGCATCCCCGCGAGCACCTCGTCGAGGCCGCGCGCCTGCAGGATGCGGTCGGTGGCCAGCACGCTCAGGTCACCGACCATGGTGTCCTGCGGGAGGTAGCCGACCGTGCCCGTGCTGCGCACGGCCCCTGCCGCTGGCTGGCCTTCCCCCGCGAGCACCCTGAGCAGCGTGGTCTTGCCTGCCCCGTTCCGGCCGACCAGGCCGATCTTGTCGCCGGGCGCGACCTGAAAGGAAACGCCGTCCATCAGCAGCCGCGCCGCAGCGCGCAGCTCAATATCGTTGACGGAGATCATCGGAATTCACTCGCTCCTGAAAGTTCTCTAACGGGCACAAAAGGGATATTGGCCGTCAGGCACCACCTAGGGCGCCGCCCGTGGAGCTAGGAGCAGAGGTGTTGCATGGGCTTGAGTCTACCGGACCTCAGCCGCCGCCAGCGAGTTGTTTGGCGGCAGCGCGGTTCAGCGCGCTGATCACGGCGTTCAGGGAGGCCCGGACGATGGACTCGCTGATCCCGACGCCCCAGTACACCTGGTCCCCGATCTCGATCTCCAGGTACGCGGCCGCCTCGGCGTCCCGCCCGGCCGACAGCGCGTGCTCGGCGTAATCGCGCACGCGCACCGCGACTCCGCTGCGCTGCCCCGGGGGGGCGACCCCCCGATTCCCCCCGCCGAGGCCCACGTCAGGCCCGGACAGCGCCTCGCAGAACGCGGCGATCGGCCCGTTGCCGACCCCGGTCAGCTCGCGCTCGACCCCGAACGCCCGCACGACGGCCTCGACTCGCTCCGCGCCATCGGAGGATACCGAGGAAAAGCTGACCAGCGAGAAGGCGCCGTCGGACAGGTACTCCCCCTCGAACGCCGCCCACATCGCGGCGGCATCCACCTCGCCGCCCTCGGCGTCGGTACGCCGCTGTACTACCTGGCTGAACTCGATCTGCAGCCGGCGCGGAAGGTCGAGGTGATGGTCGTGCTTCATGATGTAAGCGACGCCGCCCTTGCCGGACTGGGAGTTCACCCGGATCACGGCCTCGTACGACCGCCCCACGTCGGCGGGGTCGATCGGCAGGTACGGCATGTGCCACGGCAGCTCGCTGGCCTGCCGCCCGGCCGCCGCGGCGAGCTTCTCCAGCCGGTCGAACCCCTTCTTGATGGCATCTTGATGCGACCCGGAAAACGACGTGTATACCAGGTCGCCCGCGTACGGATGCCGCTCGTGCACGCCGATCCCGTTGCAGTACTCGACCGTCCGCCGGATCTCATCGATGTCGCTGAAATCAATCATGGGGTCGATCCCCTGGCTATACAGGTTCAGCCCCAGGGTGACCAGGTCTACGTTGCCCGACCGCTCCCCGTTGCCGAACAGGCAGCCCTCCACCCGCTGCGCCCCCGCCAGCATCGCCAGCTCGGCATCGGCCGTCGCGGTCCCCCTGTCGTTGTGCGTGTGCACGGACAGCGCGATGTGCTCGCGCCGGCTCAGGTGCCGCGACATCCACTCGATCTGGTCCGCGTACACATTGGGCGTGGACCGCTCGACAGTGCACGGCAGGTTCAGCACGATCTCCCGGCCCGGCCCCGGCTGCCAGACGTCCACTACCGCCTCGCACAGGTCGAGCGAGAAGTCCAGCTCGGTGTCCATGAAGATCTCGGGCGAGTACTCATAGCCGAAGTCGCTGTCAGCCAGGTAATACTCGGCGTACTTCATGATCGCCTGGGTCCCTGCGACGGCGACGGCCTTGCATTCCTCGCGCCCGTCGCCCTTCCACCCGAACACCACGTCCCTGAAAATCGGCGCCGCCGCGTTATACATGTGGATGGTGGCCTGCCGCGCCCCGGCGAGCGCCTGCGCCGTCCGCTCGATCAGCTCCTCCCGCGCCTGGGTCAGCACCGAGATCCGCACGTCAGCAGGCACGGACCCGGACTCGATCAGGCCCCGCACGAAGTCGAAGTCGGTCTGGCTGGCCGACGGGAACCCGACCTCGATCTCCTTGTAGCCCAGGCGCACCAGCAGGTCGAACATGGCCTGCTTGCGCGGCACGTTCATCGGGTCGATCAGAGCCTGGTTCCCATCGCGCAGATCGGTCGACAGCCACCGGGGCGCTTTGGTGATTGTGGCCGATGGCCACCGCCGGTCAGGCAGGTCGACGGGAGGGAACGGACTGTACCGATGGCATGGCATACCAGAAGATATTTGCTGAAAGGTGCTCACGACGTACTCCCTGCGGCTCGACCGAGTCACTCCGGCCGGCAACGCGAAACCCCCGCGACGAGGGGCCGACCGATCGGCTACCGAGCCTCGTCGCGGCCGCGAAGGAGCAGCTGCCACATCATGATCAGGCCACAATAGCCGGCTGTCGACCGAGGCGGACCGCCAGGCCACAGTTTCACAACAGGCTCAGCGCGTGTTGTTGCGGCCTTGCTCCTCGGCACGCTTCGTCCAGTACTCGAGGAGGCGGCGGGTGCTCAGGGTGTCGGGGTGGTCGGGACCAAGGACCCGCTCGCGGATGGGCAGCAGCACGACGAACCGATCACGCGCCCCAGCCGCATCGCCCGCCTCCCCGGCCCAGCGCGCGAGGTTGTGCCGGGTGGCCAGGGTATCGGGGTGGTCGGGGCCAAGCACCCGCTCGTACCCCGGCAGCAGCACGACGAACCGATCACGCGCCCCAGCCGCATCGCCCGCCTCCCCGGCCCAGCGCGCGAGGTTGTGCCGGGTGGCCAGGGTATCGGGGTGGTCGGGGCCAAGCACCCGCTCGTACCCCGGCAGCAGCACGGCGAACTGATCACGCGCCCCAGCCGCATCGCCCGCCTGCCCGGCCCAGTTGGCGAGGTTGTGCCGGGCGCTCAGGGTGTCGGGGTGGTCAGGGCCAAACACCCGCTCGTAAACCGGCAGGAGGACGGCGAACTGATCACGCGCCCCGCCCGCATCGCCCGCCGCCCCGGCCCAGCGGGCGGATTGGTGCCGGGCCGTCAGAGTCGAACGGTTGTCGGGGCCGAGGTCCGTGAGTAGGGCCTCAGCTATCTGTTGCCAGAGATCTCGGCCCGCTCCGTAGTTGCCTGAGTTGCCGAAGTAGTCGGCGATCCGCCCGATGCCAGTGTCGGCAAGATCGAGCACTTCCTGGGCGTGCGACGCTAGCGCCGCGAAAGCGGGCCAGTTCGCTGGCGTATTCGTATCGCTAGGCAACGCGGCTTGGATGAGCGCTCCCGCTGCCTGCCGCCAGGCCGTCAACTCCTTGGCCGACAAGCCCTCCAAGGTCACCGCCTGCACGAGCCGGTGGACTGAGACCACGCCGTTGGCCGGCGGGCCAACCAGGGAGTATGAGCGCAGCGCGGCAACGGCATCGGCGGCGGTCAGACGGTCGTCGAGCAGCGGCTTCAGCAGCGGCGCAACTGAACGGTCAAGGGACGCCGCCAGACCCTCGCGACGCTGGAGCAGCAGGTCAAGCGGGATCGACTCGGGTGCGTAGCAGGCGAGCAGACGGAGCAGGCTGACCGCTGGCGGAGTTGCCTTGAGCTGGTCGAATGCCAGAGTCCAGGCCGTCGTCACCTGCTTGCCGTAGCCAGTGGCCTTGCCGCGCGCAAGCAATTCGGCCCGGCGCGTTCTGAAGAGGTCAAGGTAGCTCGGCATGGACAGGCCAGACATGGCCATATAGGCGGCCGCCTGCTCAAGAGCCAGCGGCAGTCCGCCTAGCTCTGTCGCGAGCGCCTTGGCCGTTTCCGGTGATCCGGTGCCGCCCGTCCGCGCCAGCAGGAATTCCAGCGCTTTCTCGTCATCCAGCACCGGGACGTGGAGGAGCTGATCGAAAGGCCAGTTCGATCGCTGCGTGGTGATGAGCACCTGGCCGACGCCGGCAGACGGCAGCAACTCCCGCACCGAGCCCGCATCTGTGACGTTGTCAAAAACCAGCAGCCACCCGCCGGCCCGAGCCGCCAGCACACGGTGCACTGCAGCCACGGGGTCACCGTCGCTAAGCCCGAGCGCGGCGGCGAGTTCCGCGTACCCGGTCTTGAGTACGAGCGGGTCTTCGGCCGCGAACTGCCACACCACGCCCAGGCTTGGCAGCTGGCGGTAGGCATACTCGATGGCCAGGCTCGTCTTGCCCACTCCGCCGAGCCCGCACAGCACCGCCACCTGCGGCGCCGACCCGCCACCGTCGGTGAGCCTGGCCGCCAGCTCAGTGAGCAGACCCTCGCGACCAGCCAGCGGAGCGGGCCGAGGCAGCAGATGCACAGGCTGGCTCACGGTGACCGAGCGCGGGCCGGGTGAAGCTGATCCGAGTCCGGCTAGCCCTGCGCCGAACCCGGACTGGTAGGGCCCGGCGGCAACTCCAGATGGATGACGCCAGCCGCTATGCCGCCATGCGCGGTGATCCGCTGGTCACGGCCGGCCGCGAGACTGTGATCGGTGGCCGTGACCGCCCGCGCCGGCAGGCTCGCCCGCACGGACTCGACCAGCGCTTCCAGCTCCTCGGCCGCGTCCGGGTGCTCGTCGAGCAGGTCAGCGAGCCGAACCTGCCAGGCACTGACCAGCCGACCCGCGACCTCCTCACGACCTGGCCCGGCGGCCAGCGCTGTCAGTTCCCGCCGAGCCTGGTCCAGACGCCGCTCCGCGGCCTGCTCACGGGCGCTGTCACCCCGGCCGAACAGCCGCGCGATCCCTCGCTTTGCAGCTCCCCACGCATCGGTCGACGCCGCCGCGACAATTGTCTGCGCGGCGAGTAATGACAATGCCGACAAATCCATTAACTAGCCCACTTTCAGTACCCGAGATGATTCTTTCTACCACCAAAAGAATGGCACCCCGGACCGCTTAGCGGGACCGCGCGGCAGCAGGCGGCTCCCGGATCGGGGAAAGCCGCTGCAACGTCATCCTGACGGTTTGATCGCGACGCCGTCGTAGCGAGCGGCCAGGTACTCGAACACGCGCCAGGCGACCTCGGCACTGTCGCTGGGTGCCCCGGCGGGGATGTTGGCGATGGTGAGCCACAGGCAGCCGTCGCCGTCGGGTTCGGGAAGGGCAGCGTCGCCGTCGTAGCTACCATCGAGGTCCGCAGCCTCGACGTGGCCGGGGGGTTCGATCTCGATCCACAGCTGGGGGCCGGAGATGTTCAGGTACGTGTTCGGGTCTTCGAAGTCACCGTCCACCTCGGGTTCCGCAGCATCACCGGTCGCTTCGCGCAGGGCGCTGAGGAAGCCGTCCGCGAGCGGGCGCTCGCGGGTGACGAGCTGAAACTCCCGGCTCATCGCTGGTGGCCCTTTTCGATGACGCCGGCTGGCGGCGGCGGGGTCTTGCCGTCGCGGACCGCCTGGTGCAGTAGTTCGCGCAGGTCATCGGGGACCTCGAAGCCAGCGGGCGGTGACCACAAGCCCTCCTCCACCGCCATCGGCAGTCGCGGCGCCCGCAGTGGCCCCGGGTAGCCGCGGAAACAGTCGGCACCGAGGTAGGCCTTCACCGTGTCGCGGGCACTCGTGAGCGCCGCGCGGTCCTGCTCGACATCGGTGAGGTCACCGGTGAGCTGCAGGTAGAACCGGTCGGGGCCCAGTTCGGTCACCAGCTCGGCCGGCGCCGCGCGCAGGCGGTCGGCGCCGCCGAACAGCTCCACATACGCCGGGCCAAACACATTGCCCCAGGCCAGGTCGGGCAGGCACTCTTTCAGCCCGCGTTCGGCGACGGCCAGGAACGGCGTGCCGTGGTTATCACCGAACAGCCTCCCGCCGTGGCCTGCACTGAACTGGTCTTCGGGGTGGAATAGGTGCAGCAGGCCGTACTCAAGGTCCAGCGCCTGCCCGCAGTCCCGCACCAGGCTGGCCAGGGCGGTCAGGTCGAGCGCGCGGTTCTGCTCGCCCTTGAGCTCTATGGACGAGAGCGTGTCGCGCGGCCCGACGCGCGTGGTGACGTGCCCGGTCGCGGTTCGCTTGGCGTTGCGCCAGTCAAGGTCGTATTGCAGGCCGGTCCAGAACTCCTCGAACCGGGCGGCGTCATAGACGTTGCGCAGCGGGACGCTCCAGCCATATCGGTGCGGCAGCCAGGACGGCACATGCTCGCCGATCAGCCGGATCAGCGTGCGCCCCTGCTCGGGGTCGGTGAGAACGCTGCGGGTGAACAGTTTGACGAAGACCGCTGGCACGCTACTCCTTGATGCGATCAGGGAAGCTCGAACGGGTCGATCGGGTCGGGCTCGACCGGGTCAACCGGCGCGGGTACCGGCTCTACCGGGGCCGGGTCAGGGTTGACCGGGGAGGCCGGCGCGCCGGGATCAGCCGGTCCCTGTCCCGCTCCCAGGCCGCCGCCCGTCCCTCCCGCCGACGACGGCTGGTATCCGCTCACCTTCATCCCCGGGCCGACCTGGACGGGGTTACCGTACCCATCCTCGTAGCTGTTCGGCCCGGTGCGGTAGAGCACCCCGCCGCCGGTCTGCTCGGCGTTGTCCACGACACTCTGGTCGACGTTAGCGCCACTGCGGGTGATAACCCACAGCGGCCGGCCGGTGACGCGCGCGTACAACGACTCAAGCCTAATCTGGTACCGGGCCTGCAGGCTGGCGGTGTCCTTGACCTCGACGACGTAGCCGGACCCTTCGGAGTCAGGGATGACGCCCCGGGGCAGGCCGCCCTTGGTGGTCTTGCCCTCAAAGGCCGACCCGGGCCGCCAGACCGAGTTGTTCTTGCCCAGGCCCAGCTCCTGCAGGACCTGGGCCTCGAACTTCGCCGGCCGTCTGGTTGGTCAGGACCGTGCCCATCAGGAAGGTCAGCAGTCCCAGGGAGGCTGCCTTGCGGCTGGTGCCGGACGGCACCCCCGGCATCCGGTTGGCAGCTCCCTTGGCCCCGATGTCGTCAGCCAGCGCGGCGAGGGCGACGAAGTCACTCCCGGCCTGGTGCAGCAGGCTGGTCGCCCGGCTCACCGCTCCGTTCATCGCGGCGATGTAGGGCGCCTCGAAATTCGGCGGCAGCGGGTGGAACCTGGGGTTCTCGGCTGCTGTCTGGTCCTGCAGCTCACCGGACACCCGGTTGTAGTAGGTCCTTTCCTGTTCGAGGTCGGTGGCGAGCTGCCGCAACAGGGACGCCGCCTTGCTGACCACTTCAGAACTCAGGCTGGCGTCGGTGACCCGGCCAGCGACGACCGCCTGCCACCGGCTGGCCGCCTCTCCCTGCCACTGCTCGCTGCCGGTGACCGCGTCCTTCAGGACGCCGACCTGGGTGCCGGTGTCGGACATCTCGTTGCTGATGGCCGCCAGGTCCGACGCGCAGCTGTCAATAGCGCCGGTGTTGACCGGTGGAAATGGCGCTGCGGATGACACGTCAGGCCCATTGCTGCGGGTTGGGCTGGAACAGCGAGGGCGCCGGCGGCGCGGGCGGGCTGGCCAGCGCCGGCTTGGGCACCGTCATCGCGGGGACGTCCCCCAGCGTTTCCCGCTCGGCGTGGTCATAGATCACCGCGCACTGCTGCGTGGCGTCAGCCACCGACCCCAGCGTCTCCGCCTGGTCATCCAGGGCGGCGAACCAGGCCTGGAAGAAGTCGTTAAAGCACTTCTGCATGAACCCGTCGCCGAAGGCGCCCTCGGCCGTATAGCAGGCCGAGTTGAACGCGTCCCGCGCCGCCGCCACGCCCGTAGCCTCGCCCTGCAGGTAAGAGGCCGCGGAGTTGAGCATGTGGGTCGACACCGTGTACCCCGACCCTGGATCTGGTGCGAACATCACGGCTCCATCAGCTAACCCGCTATCAGCGACCCGTCTTGACCATTTTTACCACCAACTGAATTGCGTCCGGCGTACCTGTGGCCCCTCGTTGTCACCTGGGTGTGGCTTTTCTGGGTGAGCCAGCTGGGTGGTGCCGTGTCCGGGAGGGTTCTCGTCCTTACCGTGGAGGGTTTTCGGGTTCCTGGAGGAGCGTTGTCGCATGAAGGAGGGTTGTCGTCGTATAGTCCGGTCAACTCTCCTAGATGCGGAAACCCTCCTACAGGAACCCGAAAACCCTCCTGCGAGAACAGCCTCACCCCGAAAGAGCCACACCCTTGTGGCATTTCAGTCGGAAGCATCCGGCTCCGCCCCAGGCTCACCGCCTCACGCCCACTCACATAGAGCTGCACTCATGAGGCTTTGCCGGGACTGCCGGGCTGGCGGGCCGACTCCGGCTCATGCTGGCTGGCTCGGCTGGTAGATGATGTCTGCAGAGGCTGGCGGGACTGCTGGAACCGGGATGGAGCGGACATGGGTGACGGTCACGGGACGGCTCAGATCGGGGTTACCGGGCTGGCGGTGATGGGGCGCAACCTGGCCCGCAACCTGGCCAGGCACGGTTACGCGGTCGCGCTGCACAACCGCTCGCCCGAGCGGACGCGCAGCCTGGTCGCCGAGCACGGCGCACGAGGGCACGTTCGTGCCAGTCTGAGTCCATCGAAGGACTTCGTCGCTTCGCTCCGCCGGCCGCGCGCGATCATCGTCATGGTCAAGGCGGGCGACCCCACCGACGCGGTGATCGACGAGCTCGTGCCGCTGCTCGACGAGGGCGACATCGTGATCGACTGCGGGAACGCCCACTACACCGACACCCGCCGCCGCGAGCACCAGCTACGCGACAAGGGCCTGCACTTCGTCGGCTCCGGCGTGTCCGGCGGTGAGGAAGGCGCGCTGAACGGCCCTAGCATCATGCCCGGCGGCTCGCCGCAGTCCTACCAGACGCTCGGCCCGATTTTCGAGTCGATCGCGGCGCAGGTCGACGGCACGCCATGCTGCGTGCACATCGGCCCGGACGGCGCCGGTCACTTCGTCAAGATGGTGCACAACGGCATCGAGTACGCCGACATGCAGCTCATCGCCGAGGCGTACGACCTGCTGCGGTCCGCCACGGGAGCGAGCCCGGCCCAGCTCGCCGGCACGTTCAGCCAGTGGAACGAGGGCGACCTCGAATCCTTCCTCATCGAGATCACCGCCGACGTGCTCGGTCACGTCGACGCGGCAACTGGCCAGCCTTTCATCGACGTAGTACTCGACCAGGCGGAGCAAAAGGGCACCGGCCGCTGGACCGTGCAGAGCGCGCTTGACCTCGGCATCCCGATCACGGGCATCGCCGAGGCGACGTTCGCCCGCTCGCTGTCCGGCCACGACGACCAGCGCGAAGCGGCCCGCCGGGCTTACGGCTCCGAGCTGAATCCGTGGTCCGTGGCTGACCCCGACGAATTCACCGAGGACGTGCGCAAGGCGCTCTACGCCTCCAAGGTCGTCGCCTACGCGCAGGGTTTCGACCAGATCGCGGCCGGCAGCGACGAGTACGGCTGGGACATCGACCGGGGCGCCATGGCCACGATCTGGCGGGGCGGGTGCATCATCAGGGCGAGGTTCCTCAACCGGATTCAGGAGGCTTACGACGAGGACCCGGCCCTGCCGAGCCTGCTGGTAGCGCCGTACTTCGCCCGCGCGGTCTCGGCCGGAGTGGACAGCTGGCGCCGGGTGGTCGCCGACGCGGCCAGGGCGGGCGTCCCGACCCCGGCGTTCTCATCCTCCCTGGCCTACTACGACGGCTTGCGCCGCGACCGGCTGCCAGCCGCGCTCATCCAGGGCCTGCGGGACAACTTCGGCGCCCATACCTACCGCCGGGTGGACCAAGCCGAAGGGACGTTCCACACCTTGTGGGCAGCAGATCGCTCTGAAGTTCCAGCCTGACCCCAGGCTTCCGGCGGTCCGGCGGTCCGGCAGGCACACCCCCGTTCGCAAGGAGATGCTCGTGCGCTTTGCTTTCAAAACCGCTCCTCAGCACACCTCGTGGGACGACATGCTCGCGGTCTGGAAAGAGGCCGACGGCATCGAGATATTCGAGTCTGGCTGGCTGTTCGACCACTTCTACCCGATCGTGGGCGACAGCAACGGACCGTGCCTGGAGGGGTGGGCCGCCCTGGCCGCGCTGGCCCAGGCGACCACGCGGCTGCGGCTGGGCACGCTGGTCACCGGCATCCATTACCGGCACCCGGCCGTGCTGGCCAACATGGCCGCGACGATCGACATCATCTCCGGCGGCCGGCTCGAGCTCGGCATCGGCGCGGGCTGGAACGAACAGGAGTCCGGCGCCTACGGGATCGAGCTCGGCACCCCGCGGGAGCGCAGCGACCGGTTCGAGGAAGCCTGCCAGGTGCTCATCAGCCTGCTGTCGCAGGAGACGCACGACGTTCGAGGGCCAGTATTACCAGCTCAAGGACGCCTGGAACGAGCCCAAGGGGCCGCAGCAGCCGCATCCGCCGATCTGCATCGGCGGCAGCGGCGAGCGGCGGACGCTGCTGACCACCGCCAAGTACGCCCAGCACTGGAACTTCACCGGCGGCAGCCGGAGGAGTTCGCGCACAAGCGGGACGTGCTGCACGCGCACTGCCAGGCCGTCGGCCGGGACCCGGCCGAGATCCTGCTGTCCAGCCATGTAGTGCTGACGCACCGACGATCTCGCGGCGCTCGCCGACCAGATCGCGGCGCTCGGCGCGGAGGGGCTCGACCTCGCGATCGTCTACCTGCGGCCGCCGCTCTCCCCGGCCGTGCTCGCTCCGCTGGCCGAGGCACTCGCCGCGATCCGCTGACGCCAAACTGCGTCATCGAGCAACAGGCACTGCGTTCTTTGCCGCCCGTTCCGGCAAGAGCGAAGACAAGCGACCAGGTAATTTGCCAGGTAGATGCGGTATTTGCACCACATTTGGCGCATCCGCGTGCATCTTCCGCCGAAGCGGCCCGAGCCTGGAGGTAGACCGCGATGAGCTGGGAGTCCGCCGTATCAGAACTGGGGCCGCTCGCGGACAGGCTGAGGGACGGACGGCGCCGCCTTGATGAGCTGCGGGTAGAACTAGAGTCCCTCAATACGCGGACAGACGCGCAGAAGCGGATCGACAGCACCGAGAATCCAGGCCTCATATTCGATAATTTCGTCGATCTCACCCGGATGCTCTACATACTGGCTGAGCTGCGAGACAAGTGCCATGAGCAAACCGTCGCCGAGACGTTTGACTACCTGGAGTACTTGCCGGATTTGAAAGTGTCACCGGGTCCTGAAATCCTGAGCGGCTGCCTAGCCGAGCTTGAGTCGTTCCTGCGCTCCGATCTGGATTACGCATCCGCGCATTTGCATCAACATGCCGAAATCAACATGAAGGCGATCCAGGATTACCCGTTGCTGATGTGGCCAGCGCGCCCGCCAGGCAATCACGTCTGCGAGTACGACGTGCGCGCCTGCTGCGACGCGGTGACGAAACTCACAGCCGAGCTCGCCGCCGTGCTAGGGGGATTCTCGCTCATCATCAACAAGGAACGCGACGAGCACACCGAATGGACCGCAGATGGTGCCGCGCACGCTGCGGATTATTTCTGGACAGCGGAAGGACTCCGGGCGGAAGCCGACGAAAACGGATTCCTTGACCTGAAGATCAAGGGTGATCAGGAGAATGGGTACAAGTACGACCTCGAAGCATCCAAGATCGCTTACGACTACCTGGCTCAGCAAGAGGGCGGGCTCAAGCACCTGAATCAGGTCCTGGAGTGGGCCGCGTCGGTCAACCTGTCCATGAAGACCCAGTATCACGGCACCAGCAGGCCGTTTGCCAGCCAGATAGTCAAGGAGGGCTTCCAGGACAAGGGCGTCAGAACCGGCCGGGCCTACGGTGACGGCGCTTACACGACTCCCCGGGTCGAGTCCGCTGCACAATACGCCAATCAGGCGGGCGGCATCCTAGCCGCCGACCACGAGGGCAGCATCGTCGTCAGCACCTATGAAGGCGGAAAAGTACTGAAGTACGAGATGACTGACAGCGGCGCTGAGTTCTATACCTCGCGCAAGCTCGGAGTCAACGACAATCACCCCACGGGGATGACAGATGATCTGGCGATCGCAGAATACGCGAAGCAGAGCGGCTACGACGCGATCTACGACAAGCGACTGCATTACCTGATCACCAGGAATAGGGCCAACATCAAGCCCTGGATGCGGATCGACCCCTCAAGTCCGGCTCATCCGCATCACACGGCCTGGCGGCGCAAGATCGAGGAGACCGGCACCCGGATCGGCGCTTCCGCAGCCAAAGCCAACTCCCTGATAAACCAGGTCAGCGCGCAGCCGGCGGCCAACAAATTCGGCTACCGCCGGCAGTCGACCGTTCCCGCCTCAAGCGAGGACGGTATCACGATAAGCAACACGAGCCGCGGCATACCCATGCACGAGGAATACCGCGGCGAAGAACACGCCAACGTAACCGCCGCACTCGCCGGAGCCCTGGGCGCAGGCGCGAATGCCGGCCGCTACGCCGTCTGGTACTGGGACGAGCTCACTCGTGACAGTCTCGCGGTGAAGTCCGACGATGATCGTCGTCTGGTGGGCTCCGACGGCAACCGGGTGCATGGCGACTTCGGCTTTGTCGAGGCGACCGACGGCAAGATACATATCTTTCGGCAGAAAGAAATACGAATTTTCCTGCCCGGGTCTGATCAGCCCGAGATCGAGGAGTTCGAGGATTACGAGCATCTGCTGCGAATAACCAGGCGCCTGAAGGGCGACTGGTACATCCAGGGATTGAACCACTCCAGCCCGGTCGCCGGGCGCGACGTAAAATTCGCCGGCGAGGTGCGCGTCTATGACGGAGTCATCACCAACGTGACGGATCGCAGCGGTCATTACCAGCCCAGCGCCGAGCAGACCTATGCCTGGCTCGCCAGCCGGCCCATTTCTACTCGTGACGACACCGGCATGCTTGCCGGCGCTGGCCTTCGCGGGCATACGCTGGTCGAGCTGATCGGAAAGGTCAAGAAGGACGGAACGAGGCTGTTTCCGGTGACAATCAGGATCGATCAGCTGCTCGGCACCGGCAATTACGGCCGCCCGGATGCGCCGGGCATGCCGGCCAGTGACGTCCGCGAGTTCACCGGCGGAGACCAGCGCTGGATAGACAAGCACAACGACCTCATGAAAGACCTTGACGACCCGGTGCGGCGGGAGCTGGCTGAGGAGGGGGCAAAGATCACGGACCGGCCCGTGGAGCGCGTGATCGCCTACCACGACGACGACGGCGATCCCGTGTATTACAGCGACGACGAGTAAGACCGGACCCTGGAGCACGCATGTCAAGTCCAGACCTAGTTTCAGCTGACCCGGCCGCTGCCGAAACCGCGTCCAGGGAGCTGGAAGCGGCTAAATACCTCCAGCAGGCCGAGATCGCGTTCGCCGACGGCGAGCTCGATATAGCGAAGGCGAACTGGGAATACCTGCTCTACTACTTCGGGGACCTATTCGAGAGCGCCGGCCAGCGGAAGCAGGACATCGAATACAATCTGTTGCTGTGCTACATATTCAGCTCGGACGCTATTGACGAGAAGGCTTTCGGGCTGATAAAGCAATTCACCGAGGATGAGTTCGTGCGAGGAGCGGGCAATAATCCTGACCTGGTGGCGGACCTCAGGGAGATCTTCCGGTCTATGACCGGCAGCGCGGCGGACCTCCATTGACAACGAGGCTCACCAGGCGTACCAAAGGCTGATGAGCGACGCATCGGTAGACATACACGGCACCTGCGAGTCAGCCTTCGAGCCGGTGAGGACGGCCTTCGCCGCGAACTTCGCCGAGCGCGGTGAACTCGGCGCGAGCGTCGCCGTCGTGGCGCACGGCCAGACCGTGGTCAATCTGTGGGCCGGTTTCGCCGACCCGGCGCGGACGAGGCCGTGGCAGGCTGACACGCTCACCAACGTCTGGTCCACCACCAAGGCCGTGACGTCGCTGTGCGCCCACATCCTGATCGACCGGGGCGAGCTTGACCCTGACGCCCCGGTCGCCCGGTACTGGCCCGAGTTCGCCCAGGCCGGCAAGGAGGACCTGCCGGTTCGCTGGATCCTGAGCCACAAGTCAGGGCTGACCGGCCTGGCCGTGCCGGCGGCGGTGACCGACTACTACGACTGGGACAAGGTAACCGGGCTGCTCGCCGCCCAGGAACCGCTCTTCCCGCCGGGCACGGCGACCGGCTACCAGGCGATCACCTTCGGGTACCTGGTGGGCGAGGTGATCAGGCGGATCACGGGGCGCACCGTCGGCCAGTTCGTGGCGCAGGAGATCGCCGGGCGAGTCGGCGCCGACTTCTACATCGGACTGCCGTCCGGCGAACTCGAAAGGTGCAGCGACCTGCAAGGCGTCCGCATGTCCGACGACGAGCAGGCCGCGATCGCGCGGGCCTACGCGAACGCCGCCCCGGCAGTGCTGGCAGCACTCGCCAACCCGGCGCTGACTGGCGACGAGGCGAACGAGCCGGGCTGGCGCACCGCCGAGATCCCCGCGGCCAACGGGCACACCACGGCGCTGGCCCTGGCCAGGATCTTCGGCGCCGTCGCCGATGGCTCGGGCACGTTCATCTCCGAGGGCACACTCGCTGCCGCCCGGGCGGGCGAGGGCAAGTACACCGATCTGGTGCTCGGCTTCCCCGTGGAGTTCGGCCTCGGCGTCGCGCTCTCCGGGCCTGAGGGACACTTCGGGCCCAACCCGGCCGCGTTCGGGCACGACGGTTTCGGCGGCTCGGCGGTGGGCTGCGACCCGGAGGCGGGGATCGCGTTCGGCTACGTGATGAACCGCATGGGCATGAACCTGGCCGACGACCCGCGCAAGATGGCCATCATCGACGGGATCTACCGGAGTCTGAACCCATAACCCCAGCACTCGTAGCAACCTGATCGTCGGGCCACCAATCGATAGAAAACTAGTACATCACCGGCGTGGTCGTGCCAGCATCTGCACCACCTAGAGGTTCCAGATCCCTGGGCGCTGGAGATGCCGCATGAAAGATCTCAAAACTGCAAAGAGGAAGCAAAGCTCTCAAGTTCAGACATATATTCCGACCGGGATCTATGTTTTGCGGCCGGGCACCCTAATCGCCGCAGTGCTTGCTGTCTGCCTGGCGCAGATGGCGCTCGCCAATCCGGCCGTGCTGAACGGCTTGTTCCAGCAAGACCTCGGCACAAGCTCGGCGCAGCTCACCTGGATCTCCGACGCCTTCCTGGTGCCGGTCTGCGTGCTCGAGCTGAGTTTCGGGGTGCTCGGGGACCTTTTCGGCCGCAAGCGGCTATTGGTCGGCGGGGCGCTGGTGCTCGCGATCGGCGAGTCGATCGCCATCTTGACCCCCGGCACCTCGCTGCCGGCCAGCACCAGGCTGCTCGTGCTCTGGACGGGCCTGGTCATAGCGGGAACAGGTGCGGCGATCATCTTCCCGACCAGCCTCGCCATGATCGCCGCGGGCACGCACACCGCCCGTGATCGGGCTCGCTCGGTCTCGATCTGGGCCGCCGCGCTCTCCGCCGGCAACTGCCTGTCGCCGGTCCTGGGCGGACTCGCCGTCGAAACTGCGCTTCGGCGCGGATCCGCTGGCGGGCTGGAAGTGGGCTTTCCTCGTCGTACTCGCACTCGCGCTGGTCAGCGCCCTGGTGTCGGCGGCCGCGGCCGCCGACTCATCCTCGCCGGAAGGACGCTCGCTGGACTGGCCCGGACAGTTCACGATCGCCATCGGGCTCTTCGGGCTGCTCTACGCGGTCGTCCAGGGGCCGACCAGCGGCTGGCGCAACTGGCAGGTACTCGCCGGATTCGGTGCTGCCGCTATCTGCCTGGTCCTCTTCGTCCTCGTCGAGCGCAGGTCGCAGGCGCCGTTGCTGCGGCTCGACTTCTTCTATAACCGCAATTTCGCCGTAGCGTCGATCGTGACCGTCATCGGCATGTTCGCCTTTCTCGGGATCGCATATTCGACCAGCATCAGGCTGTCCGCGATCCAGGGATTCAGCCCGCTGAAGACGGCAATCGCCTTCTTGTTCCTGAACGGCATAGCCCTGGTCCAGCTCCCGCTTACCAGCCGGCTGCTCGAGCGGCATAGCCCTAAGTGGCCGCTCGGCGGCGGCCTGGTGCTGATGGCCGCCGGCGCCTTCTGGCTGGCAGCCGTCCCGGCCGCCGACCTGTCGCTGGTCCCGGTCATCCCGCCGTTCGTCCTGGTCGGCATCGGCTTCGCGCTGTCCCTGTCCGCACTCAGCTCGATCGCCGTCAACACGCCGCCCACGCACCTGGCCGGCATGGCCAGCGGCACCACCAACATGCTGCGCGACTTCGGCTTCACGCTCGGCCCGGCGATCATCGGAGCGGTCGCGCTCAGCCAGGCGGCGGCCGAGATCCGGAGCAAGATCGCCGCCAGCCCCGCGCTGCAGAAGGCGCTCGCCACGTTCAGCGCATCCCCAGCCCACGTCCCGGCCGCCCAGCGCGCGGCTACGGAGGCGCCGTGCACGCGGTCGCCTCAGGACCGCTCGGAGCGAATGCGGTGCCGGCGACCGTGACCCTGGCCAGCGGCCAGGCGGTGCCGTTCAATCCCGCTGCACCAGGTCGCGTTCGACGCGCTGAGCCGCTCGTACTCGCTGGGTTTCCTGCTCTCGGGCGCCGCGGCGCTGGTAGCGGCCGCGCTTACCTTCATCGCGATCCGGGCGCAGTCGGACGAGACGCTGCCCGACCTGGAAGTGCTCGATGAGTGACCGCCCCGCCGGCCACCCGCGCACCTGGCCCGTCCTGTCCGGGACCATGCCGCCGCTCGCCGACGGGTTCACCTGGCGGCCGGAGACCGGGCCGGGACCCTGGGATGCGCTGCGGCCAGGACGCACCGTCATTCTCGGTCCCGGCGGAGACCTGAGCACCCAGGCTGGGCGTCGCGGCGGTACGGGCAAGACCAGCTCGCCGCCGCCTTCGCGACCAGGCTCTGGGTGGCGAACGGACTCGACCTGCTGGTCTGGCTGGACGCCGGCAGCAGGGACAGCATCGTGCTGGGCTATGCCAGGGCGCTGGCCGACATCAAGGTCGCGGCTCCGCCAGGTCAGCCGGAGGCCGCCGCGACTGCGTTCCTGGCCTGGCTGGCCGACACCGGCCGCCGCTGGCTCGTCGTGCTCGACGGCCTCGCCGAACCGGCTGACGCCGAGGGCTTGTGGCCGCATGGCCCGGCTGGTCAGGCGCTGGTCACGACCAGCGTCGCGAGGCTCAGCCAGGAGCCGTCGACGTCGCCGACTGGCTCTCCGAGCCCGGAAACGATCGCCGTGCCGGCCTTCAGCGAGCGCGAGGCGCTGAGCTACCTGTCGGCCCGGCTCAGCGAAGACCCGTATCACACGGCAGGCTCGCTTGACCTCGCCATCGCGGCGGGCTGCCTGCCGGCCGGCCTGGCTCTCGCCGTGACCTACCTGCTCGACAGCGGCCAGGACTGCCGCCAGTACCGGCTGGCCTGCGAGCGGTACCGGCAGCGCTGGCAGGACGGCGGCGCCGGCGATCCGCTGGCGCCCTTCTGGATGCTCGCCGTCGACCGGGCCAGGCAGTACGCGCCGGCCGATCTCGCCTGGCCGGCGCTCAAGCTGGCAGCCGTGCTCGGCCCGGCCCGGATCCCCGGCGCTGTCCTGACCAGCTCTGCCGCGTGCGCGCTATGTCACCGGGCGCGCCGAGGTCACCAACGCGGACCGGGCGAGCGTGCGGGCCGCGTTCGGAAACCTGGAGCGGTTCGGCCTGGTCACCATCGACCCAGACGACGACGTCCGCACGGTGGGGATGGCAGCCGCGCTCCAGTCATCGGTCCGCCAGGCGATGAGCCGTCGCGAACTGCGGCAGGCGGCCGAAGCCGCCGCCGACGCCGTCTATGAATGCTGGCCGGAGGTCGCGGCGGATGACGGCTGGGAACAGGCGCTGAGAGACTGCGCGACCAGCCTCTGGCGATGCGACAACCCGGCACTCTGGGATCGAGGCTGCCATCCGCTGCTGGCCCGGGCTGGCCGCAGCCTGGACGATGCTCACCTGGCGGACCTCGCCCGGCACTACTGGCGCGACCTCGCCAGGCGCTCAGCTGACTACTTCGGCTCCAGGGCTCCGGTCACCCTGCAACTGCGGGAGCACCTGGCCACGGCTGCCACCGCGGCCGGCCGGCTGCGGACGCTATCGGCCTGCGGCTTGAACTCGCCGCCGACCTCGACGAGGTCGCCGGGCCGGCGCATCCGCAGGCAATCGCCTCCCGGGCGAGGCTCGCTCAGGCGCTGCGGGCGGCGGGCCGGCTCACCGATGCGATCTCACTAGGCAAGCAGGTAGCAGCAGACTGCGAGCGGGTCCTGGGTCCCGGCCAGCCGCAGAGCCTGGACAGCTTGCGTGAGCTCGGCGGCGCCTACGCCGACGCCGGGCAAGCATCCACGAGGCGATCGATGCGTTCGGGCGCTGCCTGAGCCTGCGAGTGGAGGCGGTCAGGCCCGATGCACCCGGACACCGTCGCCGCCCGGCAGGACCTGGCCGACGCTTATCGCCGGGCCGGCCGGGCCGAGGAAGCGATCAGGCTCTACCCCGACTCGCTCGCCCACGCCGAGAGCACCGTCGGCCCGGCCCACCGCGACACGGTCGCCGCCCGGCAGGACCTGGCGATCGTGCTTTACGAGGCAGGCCGATCAGACGACGCCGCGAAGGCTCTCGAGCGCGCGCTCGCCGACTGGCAGCGGGTCCCCGGCGCCGGCCCGGATGACACCATCGCCGCTCGCGCGAGCCTCGCCGCGATCTATTGCGCGAACGGCCGGGCTCAAGGAAGCGATCCCGCTCTACGAGAGCGCGGCAGCCGACCTCGGGCAACTGCGCGGATCGGGGCACCCGGACACGCTCCGGGCCCGCTGGAATCTCGCCGCCGCGTACCACAAGGCCAAGCGCCTGCCAGAGGCGATCGCCGTTGGCGAGGCCACGCTCGCCGACTGCGAGCACTACCTGGGTCCTGGCCACCGGGAGACCCTGATCACGCGGGCGAACCTCGCGCACGCCTATCACACGGCCGGCCTGCTCAAGCGGGCCAGCGCTCACTTCGACCGCGTGCTCCGTGACTGCGAGCGAACGGTCGGCCCGGACGACCCGCTCACCGGCCAGGTCCGGGCCCTGCGTAAGCGCTACCTCGCAGGCCGCCAGGGCGCGGCCCCGATCATCGCGCCCCCGACCGCGCGGCGGTTACTCAACCGCTCCCCACCCCCCGGCGCGGGCGGAGGTCACCACGTCGCGCGCGGGCCAGCCTCGATCACCTCGCGGACTTGGGCCAGGGCGGGACGCATCCCGAACTCGGTGACGGTCCAGGTGGCGCCTGCCTGCTCCCACGGCGTCGGGTCCTCGTCGGGCGGGAGCGGCACGACCACGTCGAAGGGGTCGGCGCTCGGCCCGGTCGCACGGATCTCGGTGACTAGCCTGGCCAGTTCGTCAGGTCCTGGCACTCCGGTCGGGAACAAGCCATCCCAGCGGACGGCCCGGCGCACCGGACGCCGATTCGGGTACTCCCCCGCCACCCAGACCGGAATCCTGGGCCGCTGCACCGGCGCCGGCACGAACTCTCCCGCCCAGTACCTGCTCAGCTGGTCGAGGCCATCGTCGAGCAGTCTCGCCCGCGCGCGCGGGTCGGCGACCTCGCCGAAGGGCTCAAGCTCGCCATTGCGCGCGCTGCCGAGGCCGACGCCGAACGTCAGGCGGCCTGAGCTCAGCAGGTCCAGCGTGACTGTCTCCCTGGCCAGCTTGTGGACGCGCCGGCGCGAGAGCGGCGTCACCATCGGCCCGATCCGCACCGTGCTGGTCGCGCATGCGATGGCCGCGAGCGCCACCCAAGGGTCGATTACCTCCCGGACAGGCTCACGATAGACGATGTGGTCCCAGACGAAAAACCCATCCCAGCCCTTCGCCTCCGCGGCCGCGGCCAGGTCAGCCAGGACACGAGGGTCAGCCAGCTCACCAAACGGTGCTACATCGATCGCACGCTTCACGCCAGGGAGCATAGCGTCACAAAGTAGCTCCTAGACGCGAATCACTCGTTCTACGAACCAGGCTGCCTGGGTCAGGGCGCTGTCGGCAGCGGTCAGCTGGCCGGCTTGCAACTCGAAGTCATGCCACATGCGGGGCCACTTGCTGTAGGTCACCTCAACCCCGGCCGCCGATGCGCTGGTGGCCAGGCTCTCGGCATCGGGGAGAAGCAACTCATCGGTACCTGCCTGGATGAGCAGCGGCGGGAGGCCAGCGTGCGAGCCAAGCAGCGGCGAGACCTCCGGGGCCGCCCGCTTGGACGAGTCGGCGTAGGCGGCGGCGCAGGCCTCAAGCCAGCGGGGGCTGAGCAGGACGTCCTTGCTCACCAGTCTCCGGTCGGCCTGCCAGTCCCTGCCGAGATCGAGCCAGGGCGACAAGAGGACGCAGCCGGCCGGGAGATCCTGACCCGCGTCGCGCATCGTCATTATCAGCGACAGGGCCAGGCCACCGCCGGCGGAGTCGCCGGACAGGACGAAGGATTTCGGCGGGATGTCGCCGAGCAGCGCGTCTGTCACCGCGCGGGCGTCCTCAAGTGCCGCCGGATGCGGGTGCTCGGGCGCGAGCCGGTACTGGGGCAGTATGACCCGGCTCCCGGTCTGGCCGCTCATCCCGACCGCCCAGGCCCTCACCATCTGGGCGGAGCCGACGCAGTAGCCGCCGCCGTGAAAGTGCACGATCGTCCGGCTGGTCTCAGCGCTGACGCCCGCGGTCGTCACGACCTCGGCGTAAACACCGCCGTAGACGCGCTCGACGACGGAGGCGTCGCCGGGCAGCGGTGACTTGGTGACGTTGCCGAGCCGCCTGCGCTGCACCTCCCAGGGCAGATCAGCGCTGAGCACGCGCTTGCCCAGCTGGCGGGCCCCGAAACGCAGCACGACCGGAGGCACCCGGAAGCCGCTCATGCGGCCACCCGCTTCGGCATGACCCGGTACTTGCCAAGATCGAAATGACGGACTCGGTAACGATAGAGGAACGTGTGGTCGGGCCAGTTGTTGGTGTTACGGCCAGAAGCCGTCGTATACCAGCTCGTGCACCCGCTCTCCCAGACGGACTTGCGGCTCGCCTTCTCTACCCAGGCGTTGAACTGCCGCTGCACCTCAGGTCGCACGTCCAGCCAGTCGAGCCCTTCGGCATCGAGCGCGCGGATCGCGCGGAGCGCGTAGCCGATCTGGCCCTCCAGCATGTAGATGATCGAGTTGCCGCCGAGGTTCGTATTCGGCCCGTAGAGCATGAAAAAGTTCGGGAACCCCGACACGCTGATCCCGAGGTACGCCTGCGCCCCGCGCTGCCAGACCTCGCGCAGTTCCTTGCCGCCCATTCCGGTGACCGACATGGGCGCGAGGAAATCCAGCGTCTGGAACCCGGTGCCATAGATGAGCACGTCCGCCGTGCGGAGCTCGCCGCCCGAGGTCACGACGCCGTCTGGCGCGATTCGCTCGATCGGGCCGGTCACGAGGTCGACGTCGGGGCGGGCCAGCGTGGGATACCAGTCGTTGGAGAACAGCACTCGCTTGCAGCCCATCACGTAGTCAGGGACGCACTTCACGCGCAGCCCCGGGTCGGTGACCTGCGAGTCGAGCTGCCTGCGCCACATCTGCATCGGCGCCGCGAGCATCTTCTGGGACAGGACGAAGCCGCTGGTGAGCACCTCGCCGTAGAGGAAGGTGCGCAGCCGGTCCGCTTTGCGGAGCACGGGGAATCGCGCATAGAGGTCGTGCTCCGCATCGCGGTAGCGCCGGTCCGGCTTAGGCAGGACGTACGGCGCGCTGCGCTGGTAGACGTCCACGTGCGCGGCGGCCCTGGCAACTTCAGGCACGAACTGAATCGCGCTGGCGCCAGTGCCGATCACCGCGACCCGCTTGCCCGCGAGATCGACGCCGTGATCCCACCGGGCCGAGTGCCACGAGGGCCCGGCGAAGCCATCGCGGCCCGCAAGGTCCGGCCAGGCGGGCCGGTTCAGCTGGCCGACGGCCGACACCAGCGCCTGCGCCCGGATGATCTCGCCGTCTTCGAGCCGTACCTGCCACGTGGCCCGCCGCTCGTCGAACTCAGCCGACGCCACCCGCGCCTTGAAGCGCAACTGCGGGCCGAGCCCGTGCTCTTGGGCTACGGCGCGCAGGTAAGCCAGTGTTTCCGGCTGCGTCGGGTACTTGCGGGTCCACCGTTCGGGCCGGAACGAGTACGAGTACAACTGCGACGGCACGTCGCACGCGGCACCGGGGTAGGTGTTGTCGCGCCAGGTACCGCCGAGGTCGTCGGCGCCGTCGAGCACCAGGAAGTCGTGGATGCCGGCGCCGCGCAGGGCCATCGCCATGCCGAGGCCCCCGAACCCGGCGCCGACGATCACGACGCGATACGACGAGTGCTCGGGCATAGACCCTCCGTCGCGCTTATCCGCCGGTCAGGCCGCTGTCCGGTCGCTGCCCGCCCGTCCGATCTCAGCGAATCCTAGTCGAATATGTCGGCGTATTTCTTGCCGGCCGGGACCCGGGTACGCAAATCTACGCTTGGCCTTCTCCCACAAGCCCAAGATCGCCACGTCTGGTCGTCAGGCGGCCATACTCCTCAGCGAGCAAGTAGTCACGCAGAGTGGCCCAGTTAGTCATGATTCTCTCAACCGCCTCTCTCGCCCGCCGCCGGGCCCGCTCGGCGCCGTAGCCGCTTCTCCGACCCATAACGTCAAAGCTCGACTCAGTCACGGCACGGAAGTCGCGCTTCCCAGCTAGTTTCAGACCCAGATCGTCGCCAGGCAGGTACAGCACAGTCGGCAGGACGTCATACACGGGGCTAAGCGATGGCGAGATGCCGTCTTTATACACAACGGCCCAGTTCTTGAGGTGTGCATCACCGTTCCCGACCAGCACATTTAGTACGATACGGTCGATCACTTCCCCAACGACGTCTTCACCGCAGAGCCCACTAAGGACAGATCCGATCGTCTCGAAATTCGCGCGCTTATATTTAGCGTTCTCATTGGCGGCCGGAATATCCAGGATCTGCGCCAGTTCCTCCATATGAATCCGTCGATCGTCTCCCGCGCGGTCAAATCGCGCCACCACAAGTGCGGGTTCCGACACTCTCGGCGCCCAGTCCTCCAAGCCCGCGATCGACTCGACTTGCACAAGACGTGCCTCAGGCGCCGGGATACCAGAAAGCCGTGCCAGTTCAAGGCAGGCGAGCTCAGTCCGGGGTATCCCTGAATACCCATGTCGACCATCGGGAAGCTTCGCGATCGCATTTCCGGCGCTGCCGTGCACCGGAATCGAAAGGCCTTTATGGTCCTGATATACAGAATATTTTAGCTGAGTTCCAGCTAGGCTAGATTTCAACAACGGGTCAGAGTCCCCATTGGACAACTCCGCCTCGATCAACTCGGGCGGAGTTTTCGCATTCTCAATGCTCTTGGCCGATCTAACGCGCAGGGCACCGGGAAGATCATCAAGGCCAATACGCGCCAGCAAGTTAAATTCGCGTGCCTTATTTGTCTGCGCCGCAGCGGCAACGGCCTGACGCAGGCGGCCTTCAGGAAGCAGATGGGAAAACCAGTGCGGGAGGGCGATCCGGGTGCTGGGCTGCCAGTTGCGGTCGCGCTCTTCGAAGACCTGGCCAAGCACAGGCCGATTCGGGCTATCCCAATAATGGCCCGAAGACTCGAACCAATTCCGCTCATCGGCATTGTACAGCACTCCAACGTCCAGCCAGCCGTGTTCAGGTGACTGAATTTGCAGCTGAAGCGCCGAAACTGGACTCACTGGTAATTCTCCACGGGATCGGCGACGATCATTTCCGATAGCGGCAGCCTTATTATGGCCCCTCGCTCCAGGCGACTATTCATGAAGCCGTCCACCAGAGACCTGAGCACCTCACGACGTCTGCCGACAAATCCCTCCCTATCACCTTCCCGAAAGCGTTCCGCCGCGACTTCGTCGATCGCGTGACTGGCGAGCACGCGCGAGTCCTCGTCACCGCTGAACGGATGAGCATCAGCGGCCCAAAACGAGCGCGCGGCGGCATCGGACCGATGCGCATGCACCAATTCGGTAACCGCCTTTGGGCCGTGTTTTTCGAACTCGTCTGCCAAATTGATCTTAGTTCCGTCTGGCCTGACCAAAGGCTGGCATTCGGCGCGGGTAGACGCCGCCTACCGGCGAATGACGGACGCTCTGCCATCACATGAGGGCGTGCAGGATAGATGTGACTGATGATAGTCGGCCGGGCTGCCCGCCCGCTCGCCGCCGGCCTGCTCCAGCACCGCGCGGACCTCGGCGACCACGCGCTCGAATCGGGATACGTCCAGCTCGGCCGCGACCACCAGCAGCCGGTACCCGGAGGCTGCCGTCACCAGTACAGCGCTGGTCGCAAGACTGCTCCGGTTCCGGTTTAGGGTCGCTGTCATGGCAATGACAGTGCACCTGCCTACTGTCCTCGTCGAGGCGTTGGAGGCTGAGGCAACCCGCCGAGGTCAGTCGCCGGACCAGGTCGCGGCGCAGTTGCTGGCCGAGCGACTCGCGCAAGCCGGGCCGCCACGTCGGCGGCATCTCTCGTTCGCGGGCATCGGCGAGGAAGGCATCCCGGCCCAGACCGGCGTCCAGGAAAACATGCAAACGCCGTATACCTTCGGCCTGTACTCTCTGTGCGGTGGCCTGATGCACCAGGCGCTGCCGGAGGAATGGGTCACTGGTTCCCACACAGTGACTGTCCTCCCCCCAAAGGCCAAGAAATGTAGTGATCACTTCCTGACTGGCGAGACCTTCCACACGAACGACGAGAAGGCGGGCACCTTCTCTGCGGGCGTGGACCTGAAGCAGGAGATCGGCGTCAACTTGTCGGCTCAGTCCGGATACGACAAGGATACGTCCATAACGTGGACATTCCCTAAGGGCGGCGGATTCCTCTGCGGCACCAACCACTTCCCGCCCAAGGCGGCGTGGAACGTCATGGACGTCTCAAAATCCGGCAACCTCTGAAACTAAGAGACCCTCTCCAGCAAAAGGACAGAGCATCCAGGTGAACCGCGTCACTATGGGAGGGCTGGCCTGCGGGCTGGCCCTCCTGCTGGCAACCTCATGCGGCCAGGCGGCCTTGACACTGACGGGCCGTTCGGCGGCAGTGGCCCGAACTCGGGAGGGATCTGTGCCCCCGTCCGGCCTGGCGAGGTCGCCTACGACGGCTTTGAGCAGTTTCCCAATACGGGCGGACGGGCCACGATAACCAAAGCCAGGCTAGTGCACCCTCGGCATCTGCGCCTGGTAGCCGCCTGGGTAGTGCCGACCAGCGGGGCACTCGAAGGCGTCGGCGTTGATGCGGGGTACCCGACTGCGTCGAAGATAGCAGCCTACGGGACCGGTGCCCACTGGGACCTGCGGGAGCGGATACCGGGCGCAGTCGTCCAGCACACCCGCGGACACCGGGCGATCGCCCTCGTGATACTCGTCAGGCCGTCGGGAAAGGTGGGTACCTCCAGGGCAGTCGATTTGTACTACGAGTCCGCCGGAAAGCACTTACCTGCTGCACTACCCGTACGGCTTTACAGTAAAGGTCGCCCGCACCTGCTGAACAAGCTCGATCGCCCGTGTCGGATCTTGGAGACTACGCATGTCCGTGCGGAACCTCTCGCCGTGACCTAGATCACGGCGGGGTCTTTTGCCGCTGACAGCCGTACCATCCGCGTGAGCATTGACCTCAGCCGGGTCCTGGCTCGGTCAGGGTGATGCGGATCGCGCGGAACAGCCTTGGCGTGTCCTTCAGCACCGCCAGACGCGGGTCAGGAACGGTGAGAAAGGCCGGGACCGCGACCGCGAAGTGGGCCGCGAGCCGGACGTCGTCCCTGATCGGCGCGAACGCCCGGCGATCCCCGCCGAGCACCATTGCGTCCAGCTCGTACGGCCCGAAGACCGCCGCGGCGGTATCGGCTGCGGCCCCCACCGCCTGCCGGGCCTGGTTTTCCCTGCGCCGGGCGAACCGCTGCTGCGACTGGCCGCCCGCCGCGCTGCGCCCGTGCACCAGCCGGCTGCCAACCTTCGAGGCCACCAGGACAGGCTCAGGGCCAGTGAACACCCCGGCCGCGTAACCGCCGAGCCGCACGAGGAACACGCCGACGACCCGGCTAGCCGTCGCGTGCGCCGCGATCTGCTTCGCCAGCCCGATCGGCTCATCGCCGGTATCCAGGACAGCCGGCGGAAACGGCACCTGGCACTGTGCCACTGACCCGTCAGCCGCCGCGAAACGAGCCGTCACATCGTCCACCAGAGCCGCCGAAACGACGCCGTGCCGCTCGCCGAACGACTCGATCCACCCGGTGAACCGCCCCGGCGCCACCTCGATCTTCCTGATACCGCCGGATGCCATGGAACGGCGCTCAGACGTTGAAGCCGAGAGCGCGCAACTGCTCCCTGCCGTCTTCGGTGATCTTCTCAGGACCCCACGGCGGCAGCCACACCCAGTTGATCCGGACGTCGCTGACCAGGCCTTCGAGCGCGACGTGAGTCTGATCCTCGATCACGTCGGTGAGCGGGCAGGCCGCGCTCGTGAGCGTCATGTCGACGGTCGCGATCTTCTCGCCGTCTACGGTCACGCCGTAGACGAGGCCGAGGTCGACGACGTTCACGCCGAGTTCGGGGTCCACGACGTCCCGCAGCGCCTCGAGCAGATCCTCGAGCTCGGGACTAGAGTCGGGGTTCAGCGCGTCGGGCGCTGCGTCTTCGTTGGTCTGCGTCATCTTTCCTCCACCGGATCTACCGGAGCATTGCTACCCAGGGCCCGGGCAGTCGCATCTTTCCACGCCATCCAGCCGAGCAGGGCGCACTTGATCCGCGCCGGGTACTTGGCGACGCCGGCGAACACCACCGCGTCGCCGAGCACGTCCTCGTCGGGCTCGAGTGCCGGCGTCTCGCGAGCGCATCAGCTCGACGAACGCCGCGCTGACGTCCATCGCCTCGCTCACCGGCTTGCCGATGACGAGGTCGGTCAGCACCGAGGCGCTCGCCTGGCTGATCGAGCAGCCGAGCGCGTCATAGGACACGTCCGCGACGACCGGGTCGTCCTCAGCGTCCTTCAAGGTTACCCGCAGCGTGATCTCGTCGCCGCAGGTCGGGTTCACATGATGAACCTCGGCATCGAACGGGTCCCGCAGGCCCTTGTGGTGCGGGTGACGGTAGTGGTCCAGGATGATCTCCTGGTACATCGACTCGAGCTGCATCACACCGCCTTTCAACATCGGCCCGTATCTGGCTGTTCCAGCCCGCCCTGGCTACGCGAAGAACTTCTGCGCCGCCACGATCCCGTCCGCCAGCGCATCTACCTCGTCCGGCGTGTTGTAAAGATAAAAACTGGCCCGGGTCGAAGATTGCACGCCGAGCGCCCGGTGCAGCGGCCACGCGCAATGATGCCCGGCCCGGACGGCCACGCCGCGGTCATCGAGCACCTGGCTGACGTCATGAGGATGAACACCCGCCACGATGAAAGAAACCGCGCTCCCCCGGTCGACTGCCTCGGCCGGTCCGAGTATCCGGACTCCTTCGATGCCGCCGAGGCTGGTCAGTGCCCGCTCAAGGAGGCGCGTGCTCGTGCTCGCGGATCGCGTCAAGACCGACCTCGCTGAGGTAATCGACCGCCGCGCCGAGCCCGGCCGCCTCGGCGATCGGCATCGTGCCGGCCTCGAACTTGTGCGGCGGCGGCGCGAACGTCGACCGGTCGATCCAGACGGTCTCGATCATCTCGCCCCCGCCCAGGAACGGCGGCATTTCCTCAAGCAGCTCGCGCTCGGCCCACAGCACGCCGATACCGGTCGGCCCGCACATCTTGTGCCCGGTGAAACCGACGAAGTCAGCGCCCAGCGCGGCCACGTCCATGCCCTGGTGCGGCACTGACTGAGCCGCGTCGGCGAGGACAAGCGCCCCCACGGCATGCGCGCGCTCGGCGATGAACGGGATCGGGTTGATCGTCCCCAGCACGTTCGACTGGTGGGCCAGGGCGACCAGCCGCGTGCGCTCGTTGATCAGCTCGTCCAGCTGGGACAGGTCAAGGCGCCCGTCCGGCGTGACCTTGAACCACCGCAGCGTCGCGCCCGTGCGCTGGCAGAGCAGCTGCCACGGCACGATGTTGGAGTGGTGCTCCATCTCCGAGATCACGATCTCGTCGCCGGGAGCCAGAGCCAGCTTGGCCGGGCCGCCGGCGGCGGTCGCGTTGCCGATCGAGTAGGCGACCAGGTTGATCGCCTCGGAGACGTTCTTGGTGAACACGACCTCGGACTCGTCGGCAGCGCCGATGAACCTGGCCACCTTGAGCCTGGCACCCTCATAGGCTTCGGTCGCCTCTTCGCCGAGCTGATGCGTGGCCCGGTGGATGTTGGCGTTATGCCGCTCGTAGAACTCGGTCATCGGGTCGATGACCTGGCGCGGCTTCTGCGACGTGTTGGCACTGTCGAGATAGGCCAGAGGCTTGCCGCCGCGCACGGTCCGATCCAGGATCGGGAAGTCCTTGCGAATCCTGGCGACGTCGATACGTCATGAAGTTGCACCTGCCCCGTTATCGGCTCACGGCGAGAAACCGCTCGTAGCCATTGGCTTCCAGCTCCTCGGCCAGCTCTGGCCCGCCCTCTTCGACGATCCTGCCGCCGACGAAGACGTGCACGAAGTCCGGCCGGATGTACCGCAAGATCCTCGTGTAGTGGGTGATCAGCAGTACCCCGTGGTCGGCGACCTCTCGATAGGCGTTGATGCCCTCAGAGACGACCTTGAGCGCGTCGATGTCGAGGCCGGAGTCGGTCTCGTCCAGGATCGCGATCTTCGGGTTGAGCAGCTGGAGCTGCAGGATCTCGTGCCGCTTCTTCTCGCCGCCGGAGAAGCCCTCGTTGAGGTTGCGCTGGGCGAACACCGGGTCGATCGACAGCGCCTTCATCGCGCCGTTCATCTCCTTGACGAACTCGCGCAGCTTGGGCGCCTCGCCTCGGACGGCGGTCATCGCAGTGCGCAGGAAGTTCGACACGGTGACGCCGGGCACCTCGACCGGGTACTGCATGGCGAGGAACAGGCCTGCCCGTGCCCTGGCGTCGACGCTCATCGCGAGCACGTCCTCGCCGTCCAGCGTGACAGTGCCGCTGGTGACGTGGTACTTCGGGTGACCCGCGATCGAGTAGGCCAGCGTGGACTTGCCCGAGCCGTTCGGGTCCCATGATCGCGTGCGTCTGCCCCGCGGCCACCGTCAGGTTCACGCCCGCCAGGATCTCTTGATCTCGCTGCTTTCGCACGGCGCCTGCCTGGGCGGCGTGCTGACGTGCAGGTCACGGATCTCAAGGGTGGACATTTCGTATTCTCCAGGTCTGTGGTCAGGCGGAGCAGGCCGACGAGCACGTCGCCGCCGTCGATCCGCACTTGGTAGGTCGCGAGAGGCTTGCTGGCAGGAGGACCGGTCGGCTTGCCGCTGCGCAGGTCGAAGCAGGAGCCGTGCAGCCAGCACTCGACGGTGCAGTCGTAGACCTCGCCGTCGGCCAGCGACACTTCCTCGTGCGTGCAGAACTCGTCCAGCGCGTAGATCTCGCCCTCGCTCTTGACGATGACCAGCGGGACGCCATTGAGTTCCACGGCGAATGTGCCCGGGTCGGCGAGGTCACCGACCGCGCAGAGCGCGCACGAACTGCGGCTCTGCTCATCACATGCCCTTTTCAAGCTCGGCCTCAATGGCGGTCATCACCCGGTCAGCGAGCTCGGGCACCTCGATCTGGCCGATCAGCTCGCCGAAGAATCCCCTGATCACGAGCCGCCGTGCTTCATTAAGCCCGATACCGCGCGCCATCAGGTAGAACAGGTGCTCGTCTTCGAGCCGCCCGCTGGTGCTCGCGTGCCCGGCCCTGACCACCTCGCCGGTCAGGATCTCCAAGTTCGGCACTGAGTCGACCCTGGTGCCGTCAGTCAGCACGAGGTTCCTGTTCGACTCGTAGCTGTCTGTTCCCTCAGCGGCCACGCGGATGAGCACGTCCCCGATCCACACCGCATGCGCGCCATCTCCCTGGAGCGCTCCCTTGTAGGTCACCCGGCTCCGGCAATTCGGCTCATTGTGATCCACGAGCAGCCGATGCTCAAGATGCTGCCCCGCATCGGCGAAATAAGCCCCGCGAAGCTCCGCATTCCCGCCGGGCCCGCCATACCGCACCGACGGCGCAACCCGCACCACCGACCCGCCAAGCGAAACGGCGGTATGCGAAAACTCGCGTCCCGCCCCACCAGACCAGCCTGATACGACAAGTGCACCGCAGTCAGTCAGCCCAGTCCTGCAGCGACACCACGCTGAGCGAGGCCCCATCACCGACCACGAACTCGACATTGTCCGCATAAGTGGCCGATCCGGAATACGCCAGCACCACCACAGCCGATGCGTTCGCGCCCACCTCAACGACGATGTGCCCAGCCGCAGCATGCTCAGCCGACTCGCCGACAACGTTGATGACGGTAGGTCGCGAAGCGACCACGCCCGGCAGGCACAGTCACGATCGTCGCCTCGCTGAACCCGGCGAACGCCCGGGCACTCACCCGGTCGGCGGGCACGAGGGCAGTGCCGATCCGAGCATCACCGTGTTCACGCTTTTCTACGGTGATGTCGGTATCGGCATCTGACCTCGACCCCTCACCTTGCCAAGATCAAGCGCCGCATCGCCGTGCAGTCCCCGCAACCGCCGCAACGGCGTAAACCGCCACTGCTCCTCACGCCCGGTCGGCACCGCGAAGTCATCAGGTCGAAACGATCCACCGCCGTGCAGCCTAGACACGGGACCGCGCGATCTCCACGGCCCCTGCGAGCGAGCGCATTAGCCGACCGCCCCTTCCATTTGCAGCTCGATCAGCCGGTTCAGCTCCAGCGCGTACTCCATCGGAAGCTCGCGCGCGATCGGCTCGACGAAGCCGCGCACGATCGTCGCCATCGCCTCGTCCTCGGTCATGCCCCGGCTCATCAGGTAGAACAGCTGGTCATCGGAGATCTTCGAGACCGTCGCCTCGTGGCCCATCTCAACGTCGTCCTCGCGCACGTCCACGTACGGGTAGGTGTCGCTCCGGCTCACCGTGTCCACGAGCAGCGCGTCGCACTTGACCGTGGACTTGGAGTGCTCCGCGCCCTCCTGCACCTGGACCAGGCCCCTGTAAGAGGTACGGCCGCCGCCCCGCGCGACGGACTTGGACACGATCGACGACGACGTGTTCGGCGCGCAGTGCACCATCTTGGCGCCAGCGTCCTGATGCTGGCCCTCGCCGGCGAACGCGACCGACAGCGTCTCGCCGCGCGCGTGCTCGCCCATCAGGTAGACGGCCGGGTACTTCATCGTGACCTTGGATCCGATGTTCCCGTCGATCCACTCCATGGTCGCGCCCGCCTGCGCGACGGCGCGCTTGGTGACCAGGTTGTAGACGTTGTTCGACCAGTTCTGGATCGTGGTGTACCGGGCGCGGGCGCCGCTTCTTCACGATGATCTCGACCACCGCCGAGTGCAGCGAGTCCGAGGAGTAGATCGGCGCCGTGCAACCCTCGACGTAGTGGACGTAGGCGTCCTCGTCGACGATGATCAGCGTCCGCTCGAACTGCCCCATGTTCTCGGTGTTGATCCGGAAGTAGGCCTGCAGCGGGATCTCGACGTGCACGCCCTTGGGCACGTAGATGAAGACTGCCGCCGGACCAGACCGCCGTATTCAGCGCGGCGAACTTGTTGTCGCCGACCGGGATCACGGTCGCGAAGTACTCCTTGAACAGCTCAGGATGCTCCTTGAGCGCCGTGTCCGTATCCTTGAAGATAACGCCCTTTTCTTCCAGATCTTCGCGAATCTTGTGATATACGACTTCCGACTCGTACTGCGCGGCCACGCCGGCGATGAGGCGCGCCTTCTCCGCCTCGGGGATGCCGAGCCTGTCGTAAGTGGCCTTGATGTCGGCCGGCAGGTCATCCCAGGACGCGGCCTGCTTCTCGGTCGAGCGCACGAAGTACTTGATGTTCTCGAAGTCGATGCCGGACAGGTCCGAGCCCCAGGTCGGCATCGGCTTGCGGCGGAACAGCTCAAGGCCGCGCAGCCGCAACTTCAGCATCCACTCGGGCTCGTCCTTCTTGGCCGAGATGTCGCGTACTACCTCCTCGGACAGGCCACGGCGCGCAATAGCGCCGGCCGCGTCTGAGTCGGCCCAGCCGAACTTGTATCGGTCAAGGCCCTCAAGCTCTGGACGGGCGGTAGTTGTCATGCGGACATTCCTCCGACCTCTGTCGTGGTGCTGCGCGAGATTGCGCAGCGATGGTGCGGTGACGTGAGTGGTGCACACCCCGTCACCACGCGCGATTGTCGCCAGGCGCTGCACTGGAGTACCGAGCAGACGCCCGAACGCTTCTGTCTCTGCCTCGCACAACTGCGGGTACTCGGCGGCGACATGCGCCACCGGGCAGTGATGCTGGCACAGCTGCTCGCCGGCGGCGGCGACTCCCCGGTGAGCTCGCACCTCGGCGGCGGTCGCGGCGTAACCGTCGGCCGACAGCGCCTCCGCGAGCGCACTGACCCTATCGCCAGGCGCCGCGGCGTCGACAACCGGGCGATACTTGCGCTCCAGCTCAGCCACCTGCCGCTGGGCAAACTCGGTCACCGCGTCAAGCCCGGCCCGTTCGGCCAGGAACCGCAGCGCACTGGCCGCCAGGTCATCGTAGGTGTGCTCGAACGCGCTCCGGCCAGCGTCAGTGATCGCGAACACCCGGGCTGGCCGGCCGCGACCGCGGTTACCGTAGACGCGGGCCGTCCTGCTCTCGATCATGCCGCCCTCGAGCAGCTGATCGAGGTGGCGGCGGACCGCGGCGGGCGTCAGGCCGAGCGTGCTGCCGAGCGACGCGGCGCTCACCGGCCCGCTCTCCAGGATCAGCCGGGCAATGCGGGCACGCGTGCTCTGCTCAGAACCCGCGGTGCGCTTGAGGCCCCCGAGGTCCTGAGCAACGCCTGCGTCCGTTGCCGTCGGCTGTCCCACGTATTTCACAACATCATTGTGCCGTAAATCGTTCCCCCACCGCAAACCGCCCCGCCGCCAGGCGCCACGGGACGGGCTTCGGCCGGGGCGCCTAGGGGCTACGACCGGGAGTCGCCGGACACCAGCAGAGGCCGCCGGGCGACCGCCAGAACTTCGCATTAGGCTTGAATTGGTGTACATCAGGATTTCAGTCAATGTCGAGATATCCGACAGAAACCCGGTCGGGCTATTATCAGGTTCGTGCGCAGCGAATCCTGGGTTGCCCGAGTGACCCGCCTGCGCGCACTCGCGCTTGCCGTCGCAGTCGTAGGCCCGCTGACCGGTGGCGCGTCGACCGCCATCGCCGTAGGCAGCCAGAACGCGCCCGCGAGGCCGTCCGCAGTCCAGTGCCCGACGGTCGATCCGACCACTGGGGCCGTGACCCCGGCGCCGACGCCGGGAGTGGACTGGGCGGGCTGCGATCTGCAGTTCGCCAATTTCACCAACGCGGACCTGGATCATGCCGACTTCAAAGGCGCCTTGATGGAAAACGTCATCCTGAGCGGCGCCAACCTGACCGACGCTGATGTCGAGGCAGTAATCAACGGCTCGCTGCTCGTGGGCACCGACGCCGCCGGCGCCACGTTCATCCACGGCGATCTGAGCGGCTGCGACCTCAAGGACGCCGATTTCACCGGCGCCGACCTGCAGGGCATCGACCTCATGCAGGGCGCCATGACCGACGCCAAATTCGACAACGCCAACCTCAAGGACACCACTATCGTATTGGAGCCGATGGACGGCGCGGACCTGACGGGAGCGACGTTGACCGGGGTCAGTTCCTTTGACGACACCGGCACGCCGACGCTGCCGGCGAACTGGCAACTGACCGGCGGCATCCTGTTCGGGCCAGGCGCATCCCTCGCCAATCAGGATCTCTCGGGATTCGATCTGACCGACGCCGACCTGGACGGCTCTGACTTGGAACTCGCGAATCTGTCCAGTGCCAATCTGACCAACGCGGACCTAGATGACGCCAACCTCACTGGGGCTGACCTGGAAGACGCCACGGTGACCGGCGCGACTTTCGCCGAGGCTACCTGGAGCGACACCATGTGCCCGGACGGCTCGAACTCCGACAAGCACGTCGACGGTTGCCTCAGTGTGCTCGATACCACGCCACCGACCGCGAATCCGCAGATCACGGCTGGCAATGCCGGCGCGCACGGCTGGTTTACCTCGCCGGTCACCGTGACCTGGAACTGGAGCGACAACGGCAGCATCAACCCGAAGGCCTGCGCTACGAAGAACAGGGCCAGAGAGAGCGGCGATCCGGTCACTCTGACCGCGACCTGCACCGATGTGGCCGGCAACCTCGGGACAGCGACCGACCTGGTCAAGATCGACATAACCGCGCCAGCCGTCATGGTCACCGGCGTGCGCGCGGGTCACAGGTACATCGAGGGGGCAGTACCGAAGCCAGGGTGCCGGAGCACGGAGACTATCTCCGGGATCGCCAAGCGCGCCAAGCTGACCATGACCACGACAGGTTCTCACGGCGTGGGCGAGTTCACCGTCACCTGCGCCGGCGCCGTCAGCGTCGCCGGCACGGTTCAGGCGCGACCGGTCTCCGTCCGCTATCGCGTCAGCTTCGGCTTCGGCGGGTTCTCCGCACCCGCACGGGGCAGCACGGTCCGCAAATCGGCCGGATCGTTCCTGGCCAGCTTCCACCTCGCCACCGCCGCCGACCGGCCGATCCCCCGCTCGACGGCCCGCTGGCTTGCCGCGCACCACCTGGTCACGGTTAGACTCAGCGGTCCTTCGATCAAGAACGGCGTTGCTAGCTGTTCCTGGAGCGGCGGGACCAACAGGTTCCGGTGCCTGGTCAAGATCCCGTCGGCGGCCAGGATCGGCAAGAGCCACAGCTACAAGCTCGGCGCCTACGTCCACGTCGGCGAACCCGCCAGCCTCGTGCCGCCGCTCCGCAAATCCGCCAACCCGGAGACCATCCACTTCGGCTAAGTCGGCTGCGCCGGACCGGACCCTGGCAAACAGCAGCAGGGCGGGCCACGCCACTGCTGGCATGAGGCCGGGCGGGGTTTCTGAGGCGGGACGGGGGCTTCCTGAGGCGGAGGCGGGATTCCGGCGGCCTGGTCCACCATGGCGGGGCGGAGGGGCTGCGCCTAAGGTCGGATTGGGAGGTATTGCGATGGAGAGTGGTGCTCAACTGGCGCGGCGGATGTGGGTGCTGGCCGAACCGGTGCACGCGGTGACGTACTTCGCGCCCGAGGCGCGGACGGCCTTCGAGAAAGCCGGGCTGCGGGGATTCTGGCGCGGCTACTTCGCAGGGAGGGCGGCGCCGCTTGGCCGAATCTCGGCCGCGCCCGTCATCGCCTCGTTCTTCAACTTCGCGCCGTCGATGGTGAGCCGTGCCCTGCCGGCGGTCTGGGAACTGATCGAGCCCGAGCAGGCACTGGCGACCAGGCAGGCCGGTGCGGTCGAGGCGCTGCGCCGGCTCATCGGCAGCGACGACGACAACGTGCGGCAGGCCGCTGATCTGCTGTGGTCGGCGGTCAGCGGGGTGGAGTGCGCTGGCCGGGTGCTCGGCGCCGCTAACGCGGCTCTTGAACCGCCGGACGAGCCGTTCGGGCGGTTGTGGCACGCGGCCACGGTGCTGCGCGAGCATCGCGGCGACGGGCACAACGCGGCCCTGCTTGCCGCCGGCCTCGATGGATGCGAGGTGCTCGTGCTGCAGGCCCCGGCGAAGGTGGAGCGCTCGCGGATTCAGCCGGTCCGGGGGTGGACCGATGACGAGTGGGACGCCGCGGTTGCCCGGCTCGCGGCTCGCGGGCTGCTGACCAGCGACGGCGACCTGACCGCCGCGGGGCGGGAGCTCAGCGCGACGATCGAGGACCGCACCGATGCTGCCGCTGCCAGGCCGTGGGGTGATGAGACGGTAGCGGCCGAGCTCGCTGAGGTACTCGCGCCGATCTCGCGGGCGTGCGCCGCCGCGCTGCCTTTCCCCAATCCGATCGGAGTGCCCGCGGGGGCCGGAGCCGTTCCAGGAGCGGATCGATGACCACCGCGCCGGATCTTGCCGAGCTGATGAGCCTGGCCGACCCGGCCGTGATCCCTGACCCCTATCCGCTGCTGAGCCGGATGCGGGAGGCGTCGCCATTCACCGAGTTCGGCGACGCGCTCGTGGTGTTCGGCCGCTACGAGGACTGCTCGCGCATCCTGCGCGATCCCCGGGCGAGCAGCGAGCGCGGCAACTCGCTGCTGGGCGGCGGCGAGCGGCCCGTGCAGGACCGCCGGCGCAGGTCCTTCCTGTCGCTCGACCCGCCGGATCACACCAGGCTCCGCCGGCTGGCCTCGCAGGCCTTCACACCCCGCGTGGTGGCCAGGCTCGCGCCCCAGATCAGCGAGATCACCAACGAATTGCTCGACGCGGCCGCGCACGTACGCGAGCTCGAACTGGTCAGCCAGCTCGCCTATCCCCTCCCGGTCAGGATCATCTGCGAGCTGCTCGGCGTGCCGGCCAGCGACCACGCCAGGTTCGCCGGCTGGTCGGCCAGGCTCGCGCACTCGGTACAGCCGAGCTTCCGCTCGCCCGATCCCGCCGAGGTCGCAGAGACCGAAAACGCCGCGCAGGAGTTCGGCGAGTACTTCACCGAGCTGATCGCGGCGCGGCGGTCGACACCAGGCGATGACCTGCTGACCAAGCTGATCAAGGCAGGCGACGAGGGCGACCGGCTCAGCGTGGACGAGCTGATCGCCACCTGCGTGCTGCTGCTCGTGGCCGGCCACGAAACCACGGTCGGGCTGATCTGCAACTCGATGCTCGCGCTCCTGCGCCACCCGGCCCAGCTAAGAGCGCTCAAAGCCGACCCGGATCTAGCTGACCAGGCCGTCGAGGAGACGCTGAGGTACGACCCGCCGGTCCAGCTCACCGCCCGCATCGCCACAGGCGGCATGACTATGGCGGGCCTCGAGCTAAGAGAAGGTGCGCTGCTCCTCCTGCTGCTCGCGGCAACGGGCAGAGACGAAACGGTCTTCACCGGGCCGGACTCCTACGACATCAGGCGCGGCGCCCGCGAGCACCTGGCGTTCGGCGCGGGACCTCACTTCTGCCTCGGCGCGCCGCTGGCCAGGCTAGAGGCCACGATCGCACTGCGGGCGATCGCCGCCAGGGTCAAAGATCCGGAACTCGACGAGTCGCGCCTGGCCTACAAGCCCAACTTCAACCTGCGCGGCCCCGAGCGGATGGTGCTCGGCCTCCGGGATATCTCCCCCCGTCAGCCCGGCTAGCAGGTCTGAGACGCGCGGCGTGCTAGTTACGACGTGTGGAATCGAGTTCCTCCTGGACGGCCCCGCACTCCGACCACTTGCCCTGCGCACAGGCGCCTGCCCGTCGTGGTCGCGGACGATGCCGGTGACGCCGATCATGAACTTCGCGTGGGCGAGCCACAGGACCCGCCATTGCGCGGTGCCGCGCATCAGATGCCAGATGCGGGCAATCAGCCGGTTCATATGAGGACGCCCCTCTCGGTCAGCCGGTCAGGTCAATGAGCCAGTGAATCACCGGGCTGGCCGGTTCGGGCCTGGCTGGGTGCCCACCCGTTAGGGGTGTCAGTCGGGAACGGGAATGTGCTGACCGCAGATGGCGGCGGCGGCAGCAGCCGGATCGCTCGCAGAGTGCTCGCCGCCGTTATCAAGCCGGTAGACCACCGCGTCGGTGGCGGCTTTGAGAGTCGTGCCGTCCGGGGCAAAGATGTGGAGCTTCGGGTCGGTGAGCCCGGAAGAGCCGAAACACTGATTGATCGCTTGCTTCACTAGCCAGGTCAGGTTGGCGGATGGCGAGGTAGCTGTTGTCCATGCGAACAGCGTGGATTAGGTCGCGACAAGATTGAAAGCGAGTTGCTTACTGTTGCTCGATCTCGTCTTCGATGATGAGCCGAGCTGGCTGCCCGTACACGGCGAGCTTGGAGTAGTGGGCGAACAGCCTGCTGTAGAGGTCTACTTCTGCTGGCTGCTCGGCCTTGATAATGGCGCTGTGTGTCTCGACGTCAACGATCATGTCGTCGATGATGGTGAACTCGTTCATGATGGCGTAGTGCGCCGTGCGGATAGGCAGGACGCCGAGGTGCACGTTGGGCTGAGCGGCGCGGATGGCGTTTTCGTAGACGACGAAGTGAAAGAGCCGCCTGCTGTCCTGCAGGATCTGCGCGCGTTGCATCCTGACGGTGACTGCCTCGGCCGAGGTGTCGGGGAGTCCCATTAGTTCTGATATTCGGGTGAGAACGAGGTGTGCGTACGCCTCGGTCTGGAGAAGTCCGGGCAGGATGTCGATGGTGAAGGAGCGGTACATGCGGGCGTCTGCCTCTTCGCGCAGTACTGCCTTCTGATAATGGGCCGTGCCTGAGCGGAAAAGCTTCCGCAGCTCGCGGTACATGCGCTCGATACCTCGGGTCATGGCGACGAGGTCGGCGTATTCCGATTCGGCGTGACAGTGGAAGCACCACAGTTCAAGGTCGGCTTCGGATGGCATGGTAGTGCCGTGCTCGATCTTGGAGACCTTGGTGTAGTGCCAGCCCGCCTGAGCGGCCAGTTCGCGGCCGGACAGGCGGGCGTTCGTCCGCAGGTCACGGAGTCTGTTGGCCAGCGCCTGCCGCGCCTGATCGACGTTCCTGGGCATAGTTATGCAGGCTGGTAGCGGTCGTGGGGGATCGCTAGCTCCCATACGGATTCGAATGCGCTTGCGCAGAGCGCGGCAGTTTCAGGCTCGGTGGTGACTAGTTCGTTGCCGATCCATCCGCCATCTCCGGTGAAGTGATTGAAGAGCACCCACTGCTGGTCGAAGAGCCAGAAGTCGGCTCCGGGCAGGGCAAGGCGGGCCGCCTTGGTCCGGGGGAGCCAGCGCACTTCCTCCCCGGCCATGATGTTGAGTGGCGTACCCCAGTGCTCATAGCGGATATAGCTGCTGGTGATGGGCTCAGAGATGATTCGGGCTCGGCGGAGGCGCACGCCCCGAGCTTTGGTGCCACGCATGAGTTCGAGCCACCAGGAGCGCTCTAGTGCCTCTGCTTCTGCCTGCAGGTCTCTGCTGCCGGTGATCTCGAATTCTGCGATGCTCTGCTTTTCGTCTTCGACTGCGTAGATGTCGCGCATCTCTAGGTGAACCGCCGAGTGATCGGACTGGGCGAACAGTTCCCGCCATTGGTCAGGGCTGAGTGTCTCCATTGCGATCCTCGGGGTTGACGAGTTCGGCTGGGATCTCTATGTCAGCGCGATCGGTGGCCCAGAGCGTGGGTGATCCTCCGTTGTTCGTGACTGTGCGGACGAACGTTAACCTCATGATCGAGCTCCTCGTAGAAAGATTGCTTGAAAGATTGCTTACTGTTGCTCATTCTTACAGCCAGGAGAACCGAGTCAAGTGGTCACGAAGCCACTCTGGCTGTGGGGTCAACTCGCCGAGGAAGAAGCGCAGCAGGGCGCCGGTTCCCTCGAGATGCTCGGCGACCGACACGCGGGCGCGTTCGGTGTCGCCGGCCAGGATCGCGGCCACGATGGCCGCGTGCTGAGCGGCCGAGTTGGCGATGTTCAACTTGAGCACGGGGATGGCGTTGAGCAGGTCGTTGAGCCGCATCCTGGCATCGGTAGAGGCGCAGGCGAGCAGGCTGGAACCGGTCAGTTCTGCGACACTCAGGAGAGGGTGGAGTATGCGGGCACGGACGGTACGCGTGAAGCCGTTGCCATTAGCGGCGGCGGCCATGACGGCCGCACTGCTGGTATCTGGTCTGGGCGGGTGCGGTGCGCGCGGCGAGATTTGCGTGCCAGGTAGCGTCGGCCAGCCTCAGACATTTGGCCTTGAGCAGTTCACCAGCCACGGCGGGGCGCTAGTAGTGCTGGACCGCGTTGTCCTGCTGCATCCCCGCCACGAGCGCCTGGCCGGCTCCTACGCTGTGCCCGGAGCGGAACTTATCGGTGCGCCGGGTGGCTGGCCACCGAAGTACGCCGGCATACCGTCCGCATGGAAGCACCGCCAGCTTGTGCACGGCTTCCGGCTACCACCGGGCAGGACATTCGACATGGTCCTCGGCGTGGCAGCCACCGCCACGGGGCATGCGAGAGCGCGTGGAATGCTGGTCTACTACCATGACTCGTCGGGCAGTTACGTGGCCAAGGACGATGTCGCTATGACCATCGCAGTGGGCAAGCCCGGATGTAACTAACAGCGTCCGCGACCGCCGGCTTGTCTCCCAACTTCAAGGAGCGCTTTCGCCGTCAGCGGGGAGCGCTTTCGGGTTCAGGAAGATCGTCGTCTTATAGCCCGGACGATCCTCCTGAACCCGAAAATCCTCAAGCACGAGACCGAAAACTCTCCGGGATCAAGGCCGTGGCGGCCGACTACCCAATGCAACTCAGCTTAGGGTGATCTTCCTGGTCCAGGCCCTGGAATCCGCCTCTGGCGGACAACATCAATACGCGGATCGACACCCGAAACCCAACATCAATTACGCAATCCATGCGCACCACCGGAGCCGATAAAACGGGCTTAACGGGTAAATCACGCTGCGGATGGCCCTCGCCCAGGCGGGCTAGCGCCGCCTGCGGCCAGCCCGCATGACATTTGTCTTATTAATCCCTTTCAGGAACCACTCGCAGCCGAGAGCGCCGGTGCCCCGCTTCCAGGCACAACGATTTCAAGATCAACTTAAGCTAAGCGGCATTGGTCGACCATCCCTGAAAACTCTCGGCCATCAAGAGTGTGGCGGCGGACCAGCCCGAAACTCTGATAAATCAAGCCCGCCAAGGCGCCAGCTGCCTAGCCGAGGAAGCCGCGGAGCAGGGCGCCGGTTCCCTCCAGGTGCTCGGCGACCGACACGCGGGCGCGCTCGGTGTCGCCGGCCAGGATCGCGTCCACGATGGCCGCGTGCTGCGCGGCTGAGTTGGCGATGTTCAGCTTGAGCACGGGGATGGCGTTAAGCAAGTCGTTCAGCCGCATCCTGGCATCGGTAGAGGCGGCCGCGAGCAGGCTGGAACCGGTCAGCTCCGCGATCGACAGGTGAAAGAGCGTGTCAAGCCGCCGGTAATCGGCCAGGCTGGCGCCCTTCACCTCGGCCAGCCTCGCGAGCAGCGATTCCTTCCGGGAGTCGTCGCCACCACCGGCCAGCTGCTGGGCGAGCATGTCGGCGGCCCCGGTCTCCACCGCGAACCGGAAGGTCAGCGCGTCGGTCAGCTTCTCGCCGTCGCGCATCGCCAGCCGGCGCAGCTCGTCCACGCTCGGCGCCGGCCTGGTGTAGGTGATGAACGTGCCGCCCAGCCGCCCCCGCCTTGACTCCACGTAGCCAGCCTGGCTGAGCTCGCTGATGGCCTCGCGCAGCGTCAGCCGGCTGATGCCCAGCTGGGCCGCCAGCTCGCGCTCGGCCGGGAACCGCCCTCCCGGTGCCACCAGGCCCAGCTTGATCACGGTCAGCAGCCGCTCGACCGTTTCCTCGAAGGCGTTGCCCTCGCGCACCGGACGGAGCACGCCGCTGAGATCAACGCCGATGCTCACCGATCAAGGCCTCCGCGCGCACGCCAGCAAAGTCCGACACGCGGGCCTCCCCTTGCCCGCGTGCCGGAGTCTATGACCCCGCGGGGGTTCCGGGGTCGCCCCCCGGATTAGTACCGCGGAGGTTCCGGGGGTCGCCCCCGGATTAGTACTGCGGGGGTTCCGGGGGTCGCCCCCGGATTAGTACTGCGGCGGCCTCGGCAGGCCGCTGACGATCTTTCTGGGCCGGACCTCTTGACTTCCGGTTCGCCAACACCATCAATTGGTCTGTTATTAGACCATTAAAGCCCTGCCAGCTGGCTAGGCCCCCAGGAGCCGAGCCCCGAAGGAGAACGCCGTGTCCGTCTCCGATCAAGCCCCCTCGGCTGTCGCACTGACCGACGAGGAGACCCTGCACCAGCTCGGCTACGCCCAGGAACTGTGCGGCGGATGTCGGGTTTCTCGAACTTCGCGGTCTCGTTCACGATCATCTCGATCCTGTCCGGCTGCCTGACCCTGTTCTACTTCGGCATGGACCTTGGCGGCCCGGCGGTCATCGTCTGGGGCTGGCTCGGCGTCGGCGTCATGACGCTTCTCGTCGGCCTGGCCATGGCCGAGGTCTGCTCCAGCTTCCCGACAGCGGGCGGCCTGTACTACTGGGCGGCCAAGCTCGCGCCGAGCGAACGGCCCCGCCTGGTCCTGGTTCACCGGCTGGTTCAACTTCATCGGCCAGGTAGCGGTCACCGCGGGCATCGACTTCGGGGCGGCGTTCTTCATCAACGCGTTCCTGAACCTGCAGTTCGGCCTCGGCGCAGCGCACTGGGAGACGATCGTCATCTTCGCGATCGTGCTGCTCGTGCACGGCCTGCTCAACCAGTTCGGGATCAAGCTAGTCGCGCTGCTCAACGACATCAGCGTCTGGTGGCACATCGTCGGCGTGCTGATCATCGTCGCGGTGCTGGTGTTCGTGCCCTCGCACCACCTCTCGGCCAAAGACGCCTTCACCGGCCTGTTCAACGGCAGCGGCCTGCATCTCGGCTGGTGGTACATCATCCCGGTCGGCCTGCTCACCGCGCAGTACACCTTCACCGGCTACGACGCCTCCGCTCACCTGACCGAGGAGACCCACAAGGCCGCCACCGCCGGCCCGCGCGGCATCGTCATGTCGATCGTCGTCTCGCTGGTCGCCGGCTGGGTGCTGCTGCTCGGCATGGTGTTCGCGATGCAGGGCAAGATCGGGGGCACCCTCTACCTCACCGCGGCCGGCCAGGGCAGCGCCGCCCCGGCCACGATCTGGACGCAAGCGCTCGGCGTGACCGGAGCGAAGTTCCTGCTGCTGATCGCGATCGGCGCCCAGCTCTTCTGCGGCATGTCCTCGATCACCGCGAACTCCCGGATGATCTACGCGTTCTCCCGCGACGGCGCGCTGCCGCGCTCAGCCTTCTGGCACAAGGTGAACAAGCGGACCAGGACCCCGACCAACGCCATCTGGCTCGGTGCCTCGGGCGCGCTCATCCTCGGCCTGCCATACCTGTGGAACAGCTTCGCCTACGGAGCCGTCACCTCGATCGCGGTCATCGGCCTGTACATCGCCTACGTACTGCCCACGCTGCTGCGCCGGCTTCAGGGCTCGAACTTCCAGACCGGTCCGTGGAACCTCGGCAAGTGGAGCGCTCCGATCGGCTGGATCTCGGTCGTCTGGGTGGCCGTGATCACGATCTTGTTCATGCTGCCCCAGTTCGGCCCGTGACCAGCGGCGGCACGCTCGACCTCGACACGTTCAACTACGCGGTCGTCGCCGTCGTCGTAGTGATCGGCTACGCGGGCATCTACTGGCTAGTGTCGGCCAGGAAGTGGTTCACCGGTCCCAAGATCCAGGGCACCGCTGAGGAACTGGCTGCGATCGAACGCGAACTGGAGGTCTGAAGCTGATGGAGGGACGGTACGGGCGGAGCAGGCGCGCCGCGCAGGCCCGGCCTGCTCACGACTGGAGCAGTTGCAGGCAGGCGGTGAAGGCAGGCGAGATCGACACGATGATCCTCGCCTTCACCGACATGCAGGGGCGCCTGCAGGGCAAGCGGCTGTCGGCCGAGTACTTCTTCGACGAAGTCGTGCATCACTTCGCCGAGGGATGCAACTACCTGCTCGCGGTGGACGTGGACATGAACACCGTGGACGGGTACGAGATGTCCTCGTGGGAGCGCGGCTACGGCGACTTCGTGCTCAAGCCCGACTCCGGCCGACCCTCCGCCGCGTGCCGTGGCTGCCCGCCACCGCCCTCGTGCTCGCCGACCTCACCTGGCTCGACGGCTCGCCCGTCGTCGCCTCGCCGCGCCAGATCCTGCAGGCCCAGGTCGACCGGCTGGCCGAGCGCGGCTGGGTCGCCCTGGCCGGCACCGAGCTTGAGTTCATCGTGTACAAGGACAGCTACGAGCAGGCCAGCGACAAGGGCTACGCGAACCTGATCCCGGCCAACCAGTACAACGTTGATTACTCGATCCTTGGCACCTCGCGGATCGATCCGCTGCTCCGCCGGATCACCGGCGGCATGGCGGGCGCGGGCATGTACGTCGAGTCGGCCAAGGGCGAGTGCAACCTCGGCCAGCACGAGATCGCGTTCCGCTACAACGACGTGGTCACCACCTGCGATAACCACTCGATCTACAAGACCGGCGCCAAGGAGATCGCCGCGCAGGAGGGCATGTCGCTGACCTTCATGGCCAAGCCCAACCAGCGCGAGGGCAACTCCTGCCACATCCACCTCTCATTTCGCTCCGCGGCCGGCGAGGCGATCATGGCCGGAGACGGGCCGCACGGCCTGTCCACGCTGGGCGAGCACTTCCTGGCCGGGCAGCTCGCGGCCATGCGCGAGCTGACGCTGGCATACGCCCCGAACATCAATTCGTACAAGCGCTTCGTGCCCGGCAGTTTCGCGCCGACGGCGATCCGCTGGGGCGTCGACAACCGGACGTGCGCGCTGCGCCTGGTCGGCCGCGGCCACTCGCTCCGCGCGGAGAACCGCACTCCCGGCGGCGACGTGAACCCCTACCTGGCCGTCGCGGCGCATGATCGCCGCCGGCCTGGCCGGGATCGATGACGGAGCTCCCGCTCGAACCAGCGTTCGCCGGCAACGCCTACGATCGACTCGGGTCCGAAGGTTCCGCATACGCTACGCCACGCACTCGAACTGTGGGAGAACAGCGATAAGGCGGAAAAATGGTTCGGCGGCGAAGTCAAGCGGCATTACGCAACTACGCACGGGTCGAGCTAGCGGCGTTCGACGCGGCAGTCACCGACTGGGAGCTAAGGCGGGGGTTCGAGCGCCTGTGACAGTGCTGCACACGGCAATGCCGCAAACGGCAATGCCGCAAACGGCAATCATGATTGCGGGGGTATCTCGTGTCCGCTTATACGGTGGTGAACCCGGCCACTGAGCAGCCCGTCATCGACGTGCCCGGCACCTCGGCCGAGGAGACCGACGCGGCCATTGCCAGGGCACAGGGCGCGCAGCGGGCCTGGCGCGAGGTCGCGCCCGGCGACAGGGCCAAGCTGCTGCGAGCGTTCGCGGCCGTGGTCGACGCCACGGAGAAGAACTAGCCCAGCTCGAGGTCGCGAACTCTGGCCACCCCGTGAGCTCGGCCCGCTGGGAGGCCGGCCAGCTCAGCGACGTGCTGCAGTACTACTCGGCGGCGCCGGAACGGCTGATCGGCAAGCAGATCCCGGTGGCGGGCGGGCTCGACGTGACGTTCCACGAGCCGCTCGGGGTAGTCGGGCCTGATCGTGCCGTGGAACTTCCCGATGCCGATCCTGTCCTGGGGGCTGGCCCCGGCCCTGGCTGCGGGCAACGCCGTCGTAGCCAAGCCGGCCGAGATGACCCCGCTGACCGCGATCCGGGTCGGCGAGCTCGCGCTGGAGGCCGGCCTGCCCGAAGGCGTGTTCCAGGTGCTGCCGGGCAAGGGCTCGGTGGTCGGGCAGCGGCTGGTCGACCACCCCGGCGTCGCGCAAGATCGTGTTCACCGGCTCGACCGAGGTCGGCCAGCAGATCATGACCGGCTGCGCGCGGCAGATCAAGCGGCTGACGCTGGAGCTTGGCGGCAAGAGCGCCAACATCGTGTTCGCCGACGCTGACCTTGAGAAAGCGGCGGCGACCGCGCCGTACGCGGTGTTCGACAACGCCGGGCAGGACTGCTGCGCCCGGTCGCGGATTCTGGTGCAGGCGTCGGTGTTCGACCGGTTCATGGAGTTGCTCGAGCCAGCCGTCAAGGGCGTGAAGGTCGGCGACCCGGCATCGGCGGACACCGAGATGGGGCCGCTGATCTCGGCCAGCCACCGCGACCATGTTTCCTCCTATGTCCCTGACAGCGCGCCAGTGGCGTTCCGCGGCAGCGCGCCCGCCGGCCCCGGCTGGTGGTATCCGCCGACCGTGCTCGCCCCGATCAGCTTCGATGCTCCGCGCCTACACCGAGGAGGTCTTCGGGCCGGTCGTGACCGTCACTACCTTCACCGACGAGGCCGCAGGCGATCGAGTTCGCCAACGATACGCCTTACGGCCTGTCCGGATCGATCTGGACCCGCGACGTCGGCCGGGCGATCCGGGTGGCGCGCGGGGTCGAGACCGGCAACCTGTCGGTCAACTCGCACTCGTCGGTCCGGTACTGCGACGCCGTTCGGCGGCTTCAAGCAGTCCGGCCTCGGGCGCGAGCTCGGACCGGACGCGCTGGACTCTTTCACCGAGATCAAGAACGTTTTCATCGCGACTGACTAGCGTCCGCAGTTGATTTCACGTAAATGTTTGAGGGGGTTGTATGCAGCGCTTGCAGGATCGGGTCGCTGTCATAACCGGCGCTGGCAGCGGAATCGGGCTGGCCAGCGCGAAGCGGACTGGCGGCCGAGGGCGCTCGCGTTGTCGCCGTGGATATCGACGAGCAGGCGGGCAAGGCGGCGGCCGAGCAGACCGGCGGCGAGTTCATGGCGGCCGATGTGGCGAGCGAGAGCGACGTCCGGCGGCTTTTCGACTACGTGGCCGCGCAGTACGGCCGAATCGATATCGCGTTCAACAACGCGGGCATCTCACCGCACCGACGACGACTCGATCCTGACGACCGGGCATCGACGCCTGGCGGCGCGTCCAGGAAATCAACCTGACCTCGGTCTACCTGTGCTGCAAGTACGTGATCCCGCACATGCAGGCGGCTGGCAAGGGCTCGATCATCAACACGGCCTCGTTCGTCGCCGTGATGGGCGCCGCCACCTCGCAGATCTCCTACACCGCGTCCAAGGGCGGGGTGCTGGCGATGAGCCGGGAACTCGGGGTGCAGTTCGCCAGGGAAGGCATCAGGGTCAACGCGCTGTGCCCGGGCCCGGTGGACACCCCCATGCTCCGCGAGCTGTTCGCCAAGGACCCGGAACGGGCCGCCCGCAGGCTCGTGCACGTGCCGATGGGCCGGTTCGCCACGGCCGACGAGATCGCCGCTGCCGTGGCGTTCCTGGCCAGCGACGACGCATCGTTCATCACGGCGTCGCAGTTCCTGGTCGACGGCGGTATAGCCGGTGCCTACGTGACGCCGCTATGACTCGGGTGGCTGACAAACCGGTCATCGGGATCAGCGCTTACTGCGAGGTCAGCGCGGTGGGGAGTCTGGGAGCAGCGGGCGACGTTGCTGCCGCAGAACTACGTGGACCAGGTGGCGGCCGCCGGCGGTGTGCCCGTGCTGCTGCCGCCGGTTCCCGGCGTGGAAGCCGCGATCGGCCACCTCGACGGGCTGGTCATCTCGGGCGGCCCTGACGTGGCTCCTGACCGGTACGGCCAGGAGGCCGGCCCGCACACCGACGGTCCTTCGCCCTGACCGGGACGCGGCCGAGGCGGCGCTGTTCCGGGCGGCCATGGACGCGGACCTGCCCGTGCTCGGGATCTGCCGCGGCATGCAGCTGATGAACGTGGCGCTCGGCGGAACCCTCGTCCAGCACCTGCCCGACGTTGTCGGCCATGACGGCCATTCGCCGTCGCCTGGCGCGATGGGCGCGCATCGGGTCACCGTAGCCTCGTCCGGCTGCCTGGGGGCGATCCTGGGCAGCGGCTCCTTTGTCGTGCCCACGCATCACCACCAGGGTGTCGCGAGGCTGGCCGACGGGCTGGTCGCCGGCCGCGTGGGCGGATGACGGCACGGTCGAGGCGTTCGAACTAGGCGCGGCGGCCGGCCATCGGTTCGCGGTGGCCGTGCAGTGGCACCCTGAGGCGGGCTCCGAGCCCAGCCTGTTCCGCGCGCTTGTGGCAGCGGCGATGTCGCCGGCCGCGACCTGACCCGCTAACATCCGAGCGGAGTTCGTTTCCGCGTCGACTGATGCTAGGGAGCCGGTATGCCGGAGGACATCGCCGCCAAGGACCAGCCGGAGAAGAGTGCCGCTGACCAGCGACCTGAGCCGGCCGATGACCTGGCCACCACCAGTCACACGATCTCGGCGGGCGGCAAGGAGCTGAGCTACACGGCGACCGCGGGCCGGATCGTGCTGCGGACCGAGGGGCACACTGACGACAAGTTCGACGGCGACCAGGCCAAGGCCGAGATCTTCATTACCTCCTACGTGCTTGACGGGGGCGACGCGAGCCGGCCGGTGACGTTCGCGTTCAACGGCGGGCCAGGGTCATCGAGCGTCTGGCTGCACATGGGCCTGCTCGGCCCGCGCCGGGTGCTGACGGGCGACGTGGGCGAGATGCTGCCGCCGCCGTACGGCATCGGCGACAACGAGCAAACCTTGCTCGCCCACAGCGACCTGGTGTTCATCGACCCCGTGTCGACCGGGTACTCACGCGCCGTCAAGGGCGGCAAGTCCGGCGAGTTCCACGGTTACACCGGCGACGTCGAGTCGGTCGGCGAGGTGATCAGGCTCTGGACAACGCGCAACGGGCGCTGGATGTCACCGAAATACCTGTGCGGCGAGTCGTACGGCACGACGCGGGCCGCGGCCCTTTCCCAGCACCTGCAGCAGCGGTACGGCATGTACCTGAACGGCCTCATGCTGATCTCGGCGTTCCTCGACGCCGGCTCGGTGTTCTTCACCCCGGGCAACGACGACCCGTACGTGAACTACCTGCCTACCTATGCGGCGATCGCGCACTATCACGGGAAGCACGGCGACCGGCCGCTGCGCGACGTGCTCGACGAGGCGCAGGAGTACGCGACCATTGAGTACCGGCGGATCCTGGGCCTTGGCTCGCGCGCGAGCGCCGAGGAACGCGAGGCCGCCGTGGCGAAGATCGCCTCGCTCACGGGCCTGTCCGCCGACTACGTCGACCGGGTGGACCTGCGGCCCGAGCACGTCAGGTTCCTGACCGAGCTGCTGCGCGATAGCCGCCGCACCGCCGGCCGGATCGACGGGCGCTTTACCGGCTGGGCGAGCAACTACGCCAAGGAGAGCTACGAGAACGACCCGTCCATCGACGCGATCACCGGCCCTTACGCCGCCGTGCTCAACCACTATGTGCGCTCCGAGCTCGGCGTACTCCAGCGACCTCCCCTACGAGGTGCTCACCGACCGGGTGCGCCCCTGGTCGTACAAGGAGTTCGAGTCCAAGCACCTGAACGTGGTCGAGCGGCTGTCCGAGGCGATGCGGACCTGCCCGCAGATGCGCGTGCACGTGGCCTGCGGGTACTACGACGCGGCGACCCCGTATTTCGCCGTCGAGCACGACATCGCGCACCTGGCGATCCCGGCCGAGCTAGCCGGCAACATCGAGTTCGCCTACTACGAGTCCGGCCACATGATGTACGTCCACGAGCCGAGCAGGCTGGACCAGTCGGAGCAACTCGCGAGGTTCGTGACTCACCAGGGCTGACGAGGGGCCGCCCGACCCGGGCTGGCCCAGCAAAGCTACATGGGTGTGGCTCTTTCGGGGTGAGGCTGTCCTCGCAGGAGGGTTAATGCGATCGTGCAGGAGGGTTTTCGCATCCAGGAGAGTTGACCGGACTATTACGACGACAACCCTCCTTCATGCGACAACGCTCCCGCAGGAACCCGAAAACCCTCCACGGTAAGCGGATCACGTCACCCGGCCTGGCGTGCCGGGGCGGCGTGAGCAACGCGGCCCTCCCTGTTGCTGTCGCGGGCCGCGCAGGCGTGAGCAACGCGGCCCTCCCCGTTGTCGTCCCCGCATCATCAGGGAGGGCCGCGTTGTTGTTACCGGACGGCCGCAACAACAACATGGCCCGACCTGATGCTGTGCCAGCCCGGCCCGGCCCGGTGGCCCTGGCGCAGCGCGCCCGCCCCGCCGACGGGGCGGCGCACGATCGGGCCAGCCCGGCTATCGTCGATCACGCCTCTGCGGGTTAGTCCGGGGTGATCGCGAGGCTGTGGCCGTAGCCGGCCGCGATCGCGGTGACGCCGGAGAGCAGCGGCGGTACGTCGCACTCGCCGCAGTCGTTGCTGCCCCACGCGACGACCAGGCCGTCCTCGGTCAGCGCCAGGTAGTGGGTGCCGCTGCCGGACAGCGCCACGACGCCCGACAGATCCGCTGGCGCGGGTTCGCCGTTGCCCCAGGCGACTACCGTGCCAGCCGCAGTGACCGCGGCCGACTGATTGACCCCGGCGGAGACCGCGATGACGTCGGCAAGGTCGGCTGGCACCGCTGCCTCGCCGAAGTCGTTCAGCCCCCAGGCGACTACCGTGCCGTCCTCGGTCAGGGCCAGGCTGTGGCCCGCGCCGGCGGCGACCGCCGTAACCAGGGGAAGCCCAGCGGGCACATGCGCCTGCCCGTACCGGTCGCCGCCCCAGGCGATCACCTTGCCGTCGGCGACGGCCAGGCTATGCTCACCGCCGGCCGAGATCGACGTCACCTCGGACAGGCCGGCCGGCACGGCCGCCTGGCCGTAGCCGTTGCCGCCCCAGGCGATGACCGCTCCGGCTGAGGTCAGCGCCAGGCTGTGGTACTGGCCGGCCGAGACGGCCGTCACGCCGGTCAGCCCGGCGGGCACGTCGGTCAGCCCGCGCGCGTTGCTGCCCCAGGCGACCACCTTGCCATTCCCGGTCACCGCCACGCTGTGGTACCAGCCGGCGGAGACCGCGACGGCGCTAGTGAGCGCGGCCGGGATGTCCGTCTCGCCTTCGTCGTTGTCGCCCCAGGCCACGACGACGCTGTCCGTATCCTGCGGGTCGGTGTCGTCGATGCTGACCGAGTACGGGACGGTGTCAGGCAGGGTGGCCTCGGCCAGGGCGGAGGGGTCCACGCCCAGCGCGATCGCGATCTCGCTGACCAGCCAGGTGCACCCGTCCCTGGTGAATGGCATCTGCCGGGCGAACCAGCCTGCGGTCAGCCGCGATGCGGTACCCAGGTCAAGACCCTCGCCGAGATGCCGCTTGAGCTCGTCGGGCAGGCGAACCTGCGCTGCGGCGACTAGCAGCGCGGACTCGCGCGGGGAATCCGGCAGCAGGTCCTTGAGCAGGTTCGTCATGATCTGGGGCTGCGACAAGACGGCCGTGCCGAGTTGCGGGTCTGAGGCGATCGAGCGAAGCGCTCTGCGCACCGCCCCGTCCAGGTCCCACAACACGCGTGTCATCGATGCTCCTCGACGTCCGGGATCATCATCCTCCAGAGCCGCCCGAACTTACCATTTCGGGGTGACAGAAATTACCATCTAGCTATGACGCCCGGAGGGCCGCTGCCGCCTGCCGTCCCGGTCTTCAGCAGGCTCAGCCTAGACTCGCCTGCGTGAGCGATACGCCGGCCGTCGAGATCTGCGGCCTGGTCAAGAATTACGGGCACACCAAGGCGGTAGCCGGGTTGTCGATGCGCGCAGCGCGGGGGCAGGTCACGGCCGTGCTCGGCCCGAACGGAGCGGGCAAGACCACGACGGTCGAGATCTGCGAGGGGTACAAGCGGGCCGACGAGGGCACGGTGCGCGTGCTCGGCCTTGATCCCGCCAGGGACGGCAAGACGCTCCGGGGGCGGGTCGGCGTCATGCCGCAGGCGCCCGGCATCCCGACGACCGCGCGTGCCAGTGACTACCTCAAGGTGCTGGCCAGCTTCTACGCCACCCCGGTCGAGCCTGCGACGCTGATCCGCCAGCTTGGCCTGACCGAGTCGGCCCGTACCCCATTCCGCCGGCTGTCCGGTGGCCAGCAGCAGCGGCTGTCGCTGGCCGCGGCCATCGTCGGCCGCCCCGAGCTGGTGTTCCTTGATGAGCCGACGGCCGGCCTTGACCCGCAAGCCAGGCACGCCACCTGGGATCTCGTCGACGGCCTGCGCGCGTCAGGCACCACGATCATCATGACCACGCACTACCTGGAGGAAGCCGAGCGGCTCGCCGACTACGTCGTCATCGTTGATCACGGCGCCCTGGTCGCCGAGGGAACGCCGGCTCAGCTGACCGGCAGCCGGGGCCAGCTCAGGTTCAACGCCGAAACCGGGCTCGACACCTCGGGCCTGCTCAGCGCCCTGCCCGCTGGCAGCCTGGTCAAGGAGTCCCCCTCCGGCCAGTACCTCATCGAGGTGTCCGACGGCGTTGACCCGCAGGTGCTCGCCACCGTCACAACGTGGTGCGCGGAGCAGGGCGTGCTCGCCAGGAACCTGCGAATCGAGAGCAAGACGCTCGAGGACATCTTCCTCGAGCTCACCGGGCGGGAGCTGAGATCATGACCGACTGGCCAGCGCCGTCGCCCGGGGCCGCGAGAGCGGACCGCAGGGTAGCCGCCCAGGCCGGCCTGGAGCTGCGCACCCTGGCCAGGAATGGCGAGCAGGTACTCCTGATCGCGATCATCCCGGTGCTGCTGCTCGTCGTGCTGAGCTCGGAGACGCTGATCAACATCGGGCGGGGCAGCCGGATCGGCTTCGTCGCGCCCGGCATTCTCGCGCTGGCTGTGCTCTCGACCTCGTTCACCAGCCTGGCCATCGGCACGGCCTTCGAGCGAAGGTATGGCGTGCTCAAGCGGATCGGCGCCACTCCCCTGGCTCGCTCAGGGCTGATCGCGGCCAAGGCGGCCAGCGTGCTGACCGTCCAGGCGGGCCAGGTCATCCTGATCGTCATCGTGAGCCTGTTGCTCGGCTGGCATCCCGTCCTCACCCCGGTGTCGGTGCTGTCGTCGCTGCTGGTGCTGGTAACCGGAAGCGCGGCCTTCTCCGGGCTGGCCATGCTGATGGCCGGAACGCTCCGCGCCGAGGCGACTCTGGCGGCCGCCAACCTGGCGTACCTGATCCTGCTCGGCATCGGCGGCGTGTTCTTCCCGCTGACCAAATTCCCCGCAGCCGCCCGGTCGGTACTGGTGCTGCTGCCATCCGGCGCCCTGTCCGACGGGCTGCGCGGCGCGCTGCGCTATGGCGCCGGGCTCCCGCTCAGGGACCTCGCCGTGCTCGCCGCGTGGGCCATCGTCGCCATCGCCCTGGCGGTGCGCACCTTCCGCTGGGAGTGAACCCGCTCGGCCGGATGCCGCCTCCGGTGCTCATGGGAGCCGGCATCGTGAGCGTGCAGGCAGGAGCGGGCATAGCTGCCCGGCTGTTCACCACCGTCTCGCCCGCCGGGCTCGCCGAGTTGCGCCTCTGGGCGGCGAGCCTGATGCTCGCGGGGCTCGGGGCCAGACCGGCTGCCCGAGCCGTGCGCAAGGTCGCGGCCACGCGAGCCTGGCGTGACGCGGCCCTGCTTGGCGCCTTCGGGCTGACGTTCGCGGTGATGAACTTCGCCATCTACCAGTCCATGGCCAGGATTCCGCTCGGCATCGCGGTGACGATCGAGTTCCTCGGGCCGCTCGGGGTCGCCATCGCCTCGTCGCGCCGGCCGATCGACTTGCTGTGGGTCGCGCTCGCCGGAGCCGGGGTAGCGCTGCTCGGGACCTCGGGGGTCGGCGTGGCCACGTTCGGCTCGGCAACCACCGCCCACCCAGCAAGCTCGCACGCAGCGACCGTCGTCGCCGGGATTGGCTTCGGGCTGCTCGCCGCGACCACGTGGGCGTGCTACATCATGCTGGCCAGGGCCACCGGCAAGCGGTTCAGCGGCTCATCGGGGCTGGCGATCTCGATGGCGATCGGCGCGGTCCTGATCATCCCGATAGCGGCCGCCGCCGGCGGTGACGACGCCGCTCTGCTCCGCCCGTCCGTGCTCGCTGTCGGCCTGGTCATCGCGCTGCTGTCGTCAGTGATCCCCTATGTCTTCGAGCTTGAGGCGCTGCGCCGGGTGCAGGCGCGGGTGTTCGGGATCTGGATGAGCCTGGAGCCGGCCGTGGCCGCGCTCTTCGGGGTTCTGCTGCTGAGCCAGTCGCTGCTCGCCGGACAGTGGCTGGCGATCGGCTGCGTCGTGGTGGCCAGCGCGGGCGCGGCGCTAGGCGACAACGGCGGCGTGCCCGAGGCCCTCACAGAGCCGAAACCGGCAAGCCCAGTGGAACCCCATTGATGACCCCGTTGGCTTATTAGGTTCAATATCGATGTTGCCGGGCCTTCGGCCCGGCCCGGTCGCGTAGCCGCGCCGGTTGAACGAGTCATCCGGCCGCCTCCCCGAGCACGATCAGGGAATAGTGCCGCTGCCAGGGAGGCTGCCGGATTGCCCGGTGAAGCACGGCGGTGACGCGGCCGGCGTCGATGCGTGCCCTCTGGCTGCGGATAAGGAAGGGGCGCTGTCGCGTGCGGGAGGATTCTCGGGTTCCGGCGGGAGGGTAGTCGGGGGTGCGGGAGGGTTGTCGTGTTCGTGCGGGAGGGTTGTCGTCTGCGGGAGGCTTGCGGTCATGATCGTGGAGGGTTTCCGGGTGCGTGGAGGAGCATTTCCGGGTCCAGGAGCTTTGACCGGGGCAGCTTCCAGGACCTGGGTGAACATGCACCCCACCCGGCGCAGACCCACCACCCGCCCTCAGCGCCCGTCAATGTCCCAAAGATGGCGCTCCCGTGCCATCGATGTCCCAAAGATGGGCCTGCCGCCCACCCGGCTGAGCGAGGCAACCCCGACCTAGCCGCCTGCCCGGACCCGTCGCACGCGGGACATTCGGCCCCGCGACCTTGGCAGCGAGTACGGCTCATAACATGGGTGCGTGTCCGCCCAGCCAGCCGCCCAGCCCGCGTCCGCCCAGGCAGCCGCCGCCCAGCCAGCCTCCGCACACCGCTCCGCAGGCGCGCTGCGCCGCCTCAGGACCCTGGCCGGCGTGCTGCTGCGCCCGACGCCGCTGGCCATGCGCCGGATCGCGCTCGCCGGGGTGGCGGCCTCGACGCTGATCATCTGGACTGGCGGCGCGGTCCGGCTGAGCGAGTCGGGCCTTGGCTGCACCACCTGGCCGAAATGCACATCCGCGAGCCTGGTGGCCTCGGGGGCCACCGGCGATCCGCTGATCCACCGGTGGGTCGAGTTCGGCAACCGGCTGGCGACCGGGGCGATCTTCATTATCGCGATCGCGGTCTTCATCGCTGCCTGGCAGTACCGCGCTGGCGGCAGGCGGCGCCGCGATCTGGTGTGGCTCGCGTCCGCGCAGCCTGCGGGCATCGCGGCCCAGGCGCTCATCGGCGGGATCGTAGTACTGACCAAGCTCGACCCATTCTGGGTGTCGCTGCACTTCATCGCGACGCTGCCGGTGCTCGCCGCGGCCGTCGCCCTGCACGTGCGCTGCACCGAGGGCACAGCCAAGCCGGCAGCGCTGGCGCAGCCGCTCGCGGCGCTGTTGGCCAGGGCGCTCCTGGTCGTCACCTCGGTCATGATGCTGGCCGGGACGCTGGTCACGGGCGCGGGCCCGCTCGCGGGAGCCGGGGACGTGCAGCGGTATCACTTCCTGCCGCTGAGCGCGGTGACCCAGCTGCACGCCGATATCGGCTGGGTGCTCGGCACCGTCGCGGTCATGACTGCCGTGTGCCTCAAGCTGACGCAGGCCCCGCGCCGGGCAGTACGCCTCGGCTGGCTGGTGCTCGCGCTGATCGGCACGCAAGGGATAATCGGCTATGTCCAGTACTTCGCCGGGCTGCCGGCCGGGCTGGTCTGGGTGCACGTGGCGAACGCGTCGCTGATCTGGATCGCCGTGCTCAGGCTCACCTTCGCGCTGCGGGACCGCGGTGAGCTACTGCCTTCCCGCGAGCACCCGGTTGCGGTAGCGTCCGGCACATGCCGAACGCAGCCGTAAATGGCGTCAACGTCCACTACACCGACACCGGCGGCGATAAGCCTGCCATCGTGCTCAGCCACGGTCTCTTGTTCGACCATTCGATGTTTGATCTTCAGGTGGCAGCGCTGGCGGGCGAGTACCGAGTTATCTGCTGGGACGAGCGCGGGCATGGCCAGACGAAGGCGCCGGGGTCCTTCAGCTACTGGGACTCCGCCCGTGACGTGCTCGGCCTGCTCGATTACCTCGGCCTGGACCAGGCGGTGCTCGCCGGAATGTCGCAAGGCGGCTTCCTGAGCCTGCGAGCCGCCCTGCTGGCGCCTGAGCGAGTGCGGGCGCTGATCCTGCTCGACACCCAGTCGGGCACCGAAGCGCCGGAGAACGTGGACAGCTACCGCCAGCTGCACGACATCTGGCAGGCCCAGGGACCCGAGCCGGTCCAGGAGGTCGTGGCAGCCATCATCATCGGACCGGGCAGCTGGGACGACTGGTACGCCAAGTGGGCGGTGACGGACCGGGATCAGTTCAGCCTGGCCTTTGAGGCGCTGATGGACCGCGACGACATCTCTGACCGGCTCGGGCAGGTCATCTGCCCGGCGCTGATCGTGCACGGCACCGCCGACGCGGCCATCCCGATGGCCAAGGCCGAGCAGCTCAGGGACGGGCTCGGCGGGCGGACCACGCTGACCGCGGTGCAGGACGGCACCCACGCCGCCAACATCAGCCATCCGGAAATCGTCAACGCCGCCATGCTGAATTTCCTGCGAACGCTAGCGGAATGACCTGCCGGGCCGGCCGACCATGGCCGGCGTGGCGATAAGGTCGGTTCTGGGGTCACGCTGGGGATAGGACGCGACAATGAATGCTGAGCTTGAGTGGACGCCTGCCGATGCCAGGGCAGTCGACCTTATCCGGGTGCTGGCGATGGACGCGGTACAGCAGGCTGGCTCGGGTCACCCGGGCACCGCGATGAGCCTGGCACCCGCCGCCTACCTGCTCTTCCAGCGGGTGCTCAGGCACGATCCAGCCGATCCGCACTGGCAGGGCAGGGACCGGTTCGTGCTGTCCTGCGGCCATTCCAGCCTGACGCTCTACCTGCAGCTTTACCTATCCGGCTACGGGCTGGCCCTTGATGATATTAGGAAATATCGTACCTGGGGCAGCCTGACGCCAGGGCATCCCGAGCACGGGCTCACCGCCGGGGTCGAGACGACGACGGGTCCGCTTGGCCAGGGCCTGGCCAACGCCGTGGGCATGGCCATGGCCGCGAGGCGGGAGCGCGGTCTGCTCGACGCTGACGCGGCCGCCGGGCAGAGCCCCTTTGACCACCACATCTACGTGATCGCCTCCGACGGCGACATCGAAGAGGGCCTCAGCCACGAGGTCAGCTCGCTGGCCGGGCACCAGCAGCTCGGCAACCTCGTCCTGATCTACGACGACAACCACATCTCGATCGAGGACGATACGGCGATCGCCAAGTCCGAGGACGTGCTGGCCAGGTACGCCGCCTACGGCTGGCACACCCAGCGGGTGAGCTGGCGCGGCAAGGACGGCTATCACGAGGACGTCCAGGCCCTTTACGAGGCCTTGCTGACCGCGCGCGATCACGCCGGGGCGCCGTCGATCATCGCGCTGTCGACCATCATCGGATGGCCGGCGCCGAATAAGCAGGGTACGGGCGAAGCGCACGGCTCTGCGCTCGGCGTGCCCGAGGTCCAGGCGACGAAGAAGATCCTGCACTTCGACCCGGACGTTACCTTCCCCGTTGAAGACGAGGCGGTCGCCAGGGCCAGGGAGGTCGCCGGGCGCGGCAAGGTGAGCCGCGCGCAGTGGGACGAGCGCTTCGCGGCCTGGTCGGCCGCCAAGCCGGCGCAGCGCGAGCTGCTCGACCGGCTGGCAGCCAGGAAGCTGCCAGAAGGCTGGACCGGGTCGATCCCCGAGTTCGCCGCCGACGCCGGGCCGATGGCGACGCGCTCGGCCTCGGGCAAGGTGCTCAACGCGCTGGCGCCCGTGCTGCCCGAGCTGTGGGGCGGCTCGGCCGACCTGGCCGGGAGCAACGACACCACGATGGCGGGCGAGCCGTCGTTCATCCCGGCCGAGCACCAGACCAAGATGTTCCCCGGCAGCCAGTACGGCCGTACCCTGCACTTCGGGATCAGGGAGTTCGGCATGGGCGCGATCTGCAACGGCATCGCGCTGCACGGGCTCACCAGGCCCTATGGCGGCACCTTCCTGGTGTTCAGCGACTACATGCGGCCCGCGGCCCGGATGGCCGCCCTGATGGGCCTGCCCGTCACGTTCGTGTGGACGCACGACTCGATCGGCCTCGGCGAGGACGGCCCGACCCACCAGCCGGTCGAGCACTTCTGGGCGCTGCGGGCGATTCCCGGGCTGCACGTCGTGCGCCCCGCTGACGCTAACGAGACGGCCGTTGCCTGGCGCACCATACTCGAGCGCACCGACCGGCCCGCCGGGTTGCTGCTGACCAGGCAGAAGGTGCCGGTCGTGGATCGCTGCGCCGCCGGGATCGGCAGCGCCGCCGGCGCCGCGCGCGGCGGGTACGTACTGGCCGAGGCCGACGGCGGCCAGCCCCAGGTGCTGCTGCTGGCTACCGGCAGCGAGGTGCACATCGCGATGACCGCCCGCGAGCGGCTGCAGGCCGAGGGAATCAAGACCCGGGTGGTATCGATGCCCTGCATCGAGTGGTTCGACGAGCAGGACCGGGCATACCGCGATGAGGTGCTGCCTCCGGCGGTCACCGCCAGGGTCAGTATCGAGGCAGGAGTCGGGTTCGGCTGGCGGCAGTTCGTGGGAGATCACGGCGAGATCGTCAGCCTGGAGCATTACGGCGCCTCGGCGGCCTACGAGAAGCTTTACGAGGCCTTCGGGCTCACCCCCGACCGGGTAGCCGAGGCCGCGAGGCAGAGCCTGCGCCGCACGGCGGGGCGATAGGGAGGAAGAGCGATGAGCGCACAGGACAGGCTCGCAGAGCTGACCGAGGCGGGCGTCTCGATCTGGCTTGATGACATCAGCAGGGATCGCCTGACTACGGGCAACCTGGCCGACCTGGTCAAGAACAGCCACGTCAGGGGCGTGACGTCGAATCCATCGATTTTCGCGCACGCCATGGACCACGGCAACGCCTACGACGCCCAGCTTGCTGACCTCGCGCTGCGCGGGGTCAGCGTGGACGAAGCTCTGGGCGAGATGACCACGCACGACATCCGCTGGGCCTGTGACGTGCTTCGCCCGGTTTTCGATGCCTCCGATGGCATCGACGGGAAGGTGTCTATCGAGGTCGATCCCCGGTGCGCCAAGGAAACGAGCAGGACCATCGCCGAGGCGCGCGCGCTGTGGTGGATGGTAGACAGGCCTAACGCCTACATCAAGATCCCGGCGACGAAGGAAGGCCTGCCCGCGATCACCGCGTGTCTCGCCGAGGGCATCAGCATCAACGTGACGCTGATCTTCTCGCTGCAACGCTACGAGCAGGTCATCGATGCCTTCATGGCCGGGCTCGAGGCGGCGTCCGACGCCGATGTCGCCAAGCTGACGTCGGTGGCCTCGTTCTTCGTCAGCCGGGTCGACACCGAGGTCGACAAGCGGCTCGACGCGATCGGCACGCCGGAGGCGAAGGCGCTTCGCGGCAAGGCCGCCCTGGCGAACGCCAGGCTGGCCTACGAGATCTTCGAGCAGCACCACTCGACGCCGAGATGGCAGGCGCTGGCGGCGCGCGGAGCCCGGGTGCAGCGGCCGCTGTGGGCGTCGACGAGCACCAAGGACCCCGCCTACAAAGACACGCTGTACGTCGATGACCTGATCGCCCCGAACACGGTCAACACGATGCCGGAAGCGACGCTGCACGCGACCGCGGACCACGCCGCGATCGTTCCGAACGCCATCGCGGGGACCTACGACGAATCGCGGGCAGTGATCAGCGGCCTGGCTGGCCTCGGCATCGGCTACGACGACGTCGTCGACGTGCTCGAGCGGGAGGGAGTCGCCAAGTTCGCCGACTCCTGGGCCGGCGTCCGGGAGACGGTCGGCAAGCAGCTCGAAAGCAGCAAGTGACTGCCGCTGGAGATGCCGGGGGGCTCGGGGGGCTCCGGGGGGTCGTCCCCCCGGGCCAGCACAGTCAGTTGCTGGACGGCAACCCGCTCCGCGATCCGCGCGACCGGCGGATTCCGCGGGTGGCGGAGCCGAGCGTGCTCATCATGTTCGGCGTTACCGGCGACCTGGCGCAGAAGAAGCTGCTGCCGGCGATCTATGACCTCGCCAACCGGGGGCTGCTGCCGCCGGGATTTTCCCTGGTCGGGTTCGCTCGCCGGGACTGGGAAGACCAGGACTTCGCCAAGCTGACCTACGAGGCGGTGCGCCAGCACGCCAGGACCAGTTTCCGCGAGGAAGTGTGGGAGCAGGTCAGGGAGGGCATCAGGTTCTGCTCAGGCGAGTTCTCAGACGACGCGGCCTTCGACCACCTGGCCGAGCTGGTGACCGATCTCGACTCCGAGCGGGGTACCGGCGGCAACCGGGCCTTCTACCTGTCGATACCGCCCGGGCAGTTCCCCGTGGTGGTGCACCAGCTCCAGCGTTCCGGCCTGAGCGGCGGCGCCGCCGCTCCCGGCTGGCGGCGGGTGGTGATCGAGAAGCCGTTCGGCCACGACCTGGTCAGTGCCAGGGAACTGAATGACTTGCTGGCCACGGTGTTCCCGCCGTACTCGGTCTTCCGGATCGACCACTACCTCGGCAAGGAAACCGTGCAGAACCTGCTGGCGCTGCGGTTCGCCAATACCTTGTTCGAGCCGATCTGGAATCGCGGTTACGTTGACCACGTGCAGATCACGATGGCGGAGGACATCGGGATCGGCAGCCGGGCCGGCTATTACGACGGCATCGGCGCGGCCAGGGACGTGGTCCAGAACCACCTGCTCCAGTTGCTGGCGCTGACCGCGATGGAAGAGCCGGTGTCGTTCGCGCCTGACGCGCTCAGGGCGGAGAAGCAGAAGGCGCTGTCCGCCGTCCAGATCCCTGACGACCTCGCGGAGGGCACCGCGCGCGGCCAGTACACGGCCGGCTGGCAAGGCGGCATCCCGGTGCACGGGTTCCTGGCCGAGGACGCCATCGCACCCGATTCGGTCACCGAGACCTACGCGGCGATCCGGCTCGGCGTCGACACCAGGCGGTGGGCCGGAGTGCCTTTCTACCTGCGCACCGGCAAGCGGCTTTCCACCCGGATGACCGAGATCGCGGTGATCTTCCAGCGAGCCCCGCATCTGCCGTTCGAGGCCACCGACGCCAAGGAAATGGGCGAGAACGCGCTCGTCATCCGGGTGCAGCCGGATGAGGGCGTCACGCTCCGGTTCGGTTCCAAGGTGCCTGGCTCGGCCATGGAGGTCAGGGACGTGAACATGGACTTCGCCTACGGGGAGTCCTTTACCGAGTCAAGCCCGGAGGCCTACGAGCGGCTGCTGCTTGACGTGCTGATCGGCCACCCGCCGCTGTTCCCCGGCCACGAGGAAGTCGAGCTCTCCTGGAAGATACTCGACCCGATCGAGGAATTCTGGGCTGCGGGCGGCCGTCCTGAGCCGTATCCGGCCGGATCGGCGGGGCCCGCCAGCGCGGACGCGATGATGGCGCGCGACGGCCGGTCCTGGCGACGGCTCTAGCTGGCGGGAGCTGCGATGCGAACGGAACTGACCGATACGACCGCGAGTTCGGTGCGCGGCGCGCTGATCCGGGCTTCCCAGCAGATGGGCGGCCTGACTACCGGCGTGGTGCTGAACCTCGTGGTGATGACGGATGAGGCCGACCAGTACGACGCGATGAAAGCCGCGGGCGAGGCCGGCCGCGAGCACCCATGCCGGATCCTCGGCGTGATCGCGCGGAAGCCCACGGGGCCGCGCAGGCTCGACGCCGAGATCTCGCTTGGCGAGAACGCTCCGGGGCAGACCGTGCTGCTGCGCATCTACGGCGAGCTGAACGAGCACGCGGACTCCGTGGTGACGCCCCTGCTTGTCCCTGACACGCCTGTGGTCATCTGGTGGCCAGGCAAATCGCCTGCGGCGCCGGCCGCCGACGCGCTCGGCCGGCTCGGGCAGCGGCGGATCACCGACGCGGCCGCCAGCGAGCTGCCAGCCGCGCGCCTGCTGCACCTCGCGGCGGGCTACCAGCCCGGCGACACCGACCTCGCCTGGGCGCGCACCACGACCTGGCGGTCGCTGCTCGCCGCCACCATGGACCGCCCCGCTGGCGCGGTCTACGAGGCGACGGTCGAAGCGGAGCGCGACAACCCGAGCGCGGACCTGATGGTCGCCTGGCTCACTGGCCGGCTCCGGGTGCCGGTGCGGCGCGAGTATTCCGATGGTCCCGGGGTCACCGAGGTGAGCTTCCTGACTGACGGCGGCAAGGTCGTGATCAACCGGCCGGACGGCAGGAACGCGACCCTGTCACGGCCGGGCGAGCCTGACCGGTACGTCGCGCTGCACCGCCGTGACGTAGCCGAGCTTCTTGCCGAGGAGCTGCGCAGGCTCGATGCCGACGAGATCTACGGCGAGGCGCTCGCCACGCTCGCCGCGACGGCCGTGCCAGCGGCGGAGCCAGCCTCGACCACCGGAGAGGAGTAGGGCCATCAGCGTTCCGCAGATCCTCATCCACCGCGATGGCGAGCTACTCGCCAAGGCCGTCGCCGCCAGGTTGGTGACCAGGCTGGTCGACGCCGTGGCGGCGAAGGGCTATGCCAGTCTCGTGCTCACCGGCGGCGGCATCGGCACCCAGGTGCTCACCGAGCTTGCCGCCGCTCCGGCCAGGGACGCGGTGGACTGGCGGCGGGTCGAGATCTGGTGGGGAGATGAGCGTTTCCTGCCGACCGGCCACCCGGACCGGAATGAGACGGGAGCGCGCAGCTCACTGCTCGACCACGTGGGAGTGCTGCCCGAGCGGGTCCACCCGATGCCCGGACCCGACGGCCCGGACGGCGCCAGCCCGGAAGCTGCCGCGGAACGCTACTCACGCTCGCTGCGCGCGGCGGCGCAGCCGCAGGATCGCAGCGGAGTTCCGCGATTCGACGTGCTGCTGCTCGGTATCGGCCCCGACGCGCACGTGGCGTCGCTGTTCCCCGGCCTGCCGGCCCTCTACGAGGAGCAGCGGACCGTGGTCGCCGTCCGCGGCGCCCCCAAGCCCCCGCCCATCAGGCTGTCCCTGACCCTCCCGGCGATCCAGGCCGCGTCCGACGTCTGGATCCTTGCCTCAGGCGAGGAAAAGGCCGGAGCGGTCCGGCTCGCCCTGTCCGGCGCGGGACCAGTCCAGGTCCCTGCCGCCGGCGCCCGCGGCAGCCAGCAGACGCTCTTCCTCACCGATCGCGCGGCCGCGGCAGAGCTTCCGGCCCAGCTAAGCCGCCTCTCCTCCCCCTGACCGCGCCAGGCCCTGCCGGCGTCGGACGGCGTCGGTCGTGGTCGCCGGCGCGGTGTCAGTCTGTAGCGAATCGCTCACGGGGACCGACATCACGAAACTTTTTCGCATATCACTCGAATCAGGGGACTCCCGTAAAACGGCTACCAGAGTTACGCTCAGTACAGATCTTCCATATGAGTCTGGTGAGCAAGCCGACATGGAAGTCTGGAAGGCCGGATCATGCGTCATTGGCCGAATGTGCGGTACGTGCCGGATAATTCGCATTATCCGGACAAGTGCGGATTTTTCGGTGCCCGCCCCGCCTCGTTTCTGATTCGAGGCGTTCTGTTGGCCAGTGTCCCCGCGCTCGCGAAGTATCCGAATCGTTCTGCGGTCTCGGCGTTCCGTCGTTGTGACCTTCACGGTCCGCGACAAGGTGTTTGTTCTGTTACGGGTAAGATCCACACGCCGTTCTGGCTCCCTAGCCTCGGGACGGCACGAACCTCCTAAGGAGGATCACGTGAGCACTCCAACTGAGTCGGCCGCCCTCCCCCAAGCCGCCGATCCGGCGCCGCTCGGGCTAGCGGCCTTCGCCCTGACCACCTTCCTGCTGTCGGCGGCTAACGCGGGCTGGATGAAGAGCGCCACCGGCGACGCCTTCCTCGGCTACGCCTTCGCCTACGGCGGCCTCGGCCAGCTGCTCGCAGGCATGTGGGAATTCAGGAACAGGAACGTCTTCGGCGCGACGGCGTTCTCGACCTACGGCGGCTTCTGGATCGGCCTGGGCCTCTGGGCGCTGCTCGTCCACGGCACGCCTGCCCAGACAGGCAAGGACGTGGCCTGGATCCTGCTCGCCTTCGCGATCTTCAACACCTACATGCTGCTGTGGGCCACGCAGCTCAACGCCGCCGTGTTCACCGTGTTCCTGACCCTTGAGCTCACCGAGATAGTCCTGGCCATCGGCGGGTTCACCGGCAACGCGACCATCAGCAAGGTCGGCGGCGTCATCGGCATCATCACCGCGCTCGCCGCGTGGTACACCTCGGCCGCTGGCGTGGGAGCGGGGGTGACCGGCCGGCAGATCCTGCCCGTCGGCAAGCCGCTCATGAGCCTGGGCAGCCGAGAGCCCGTGCCCGCCGCGGTCTCCTAGTCCGCGCTCGCATCACCCGCTCGTGCCCCGGAGCCCGGCCAGGCTCCGGGGCACGAGCGTTCTCGGTACCGTTAAGGCCGTGAACCGGCAACCAGAAGACAAAACCGAATCCGCTCCGGAAGAGTCCAGGCCCGCTCGCAGCCGGCCGTTGCAGGCCGTGATCAGTCTCATCCTGGCCTGCGCCGCCGCGGTCGGCGTCAACCTGTACGGGATAGCGCTCGGCATCAAGACCGAGAACGGGGTCAAAGCCGCTGGCATCGACACGTCACTGCCGATCGTGTCAGGGCACCTGATCACGCTCGGCGGCTCGCTCCTGTTCGTCATCTTCGCCCTGATCTCGACCTTCGCGTGGGCACGCTGGGTCAGGACATTGCTGGCGCACCTGGTCGGCGCCGCTTACGGGTCAATCGTGCGCTACCTGATGATCTTGTTCGGCATGGCCGTGATCATCGTCGTGACTCTCAGCCTGCTCGGATTCAGGGTGGCGCAACTCGTTGTCGGCGGGGCCGTCACCGGCGTGCTGGTGACCCTCGCCGCACAGCAGGCGCTGTCGAATCTCTTCGCGGGCATGCTGCTGCAGTTCGCGCGGCCGTTCAAGGTCGGCGATTCGATCTGGATACGCTCGGGCGGGCTCGCGGGAACGATCGAAGGCGTGGTCGCCGAGGTCAGCATCACCTACGTGACGATCGAGAACGATGACGGCCGGGTGCTGCTGCCCAACGCTCAGGTACTTGCCGCGGCGATCAGCCCGCTGCGGTCAGCCCCGAGGCACGGCGTGCTGACCACGCACCGGCATGGCCGTTTCGGCCGGTCGGCACCGCGACCGCCGATGGCGGACCATGCGCCAGAGGCGGCTGCGGGCGGCTCGTCGGTGCCGGGCGGCGAGCCAGGCAACCCGTCAGGGAACCCGCCAGGCGCGCCAGCCTGACCAGGCGAGCCAGGACAAGCCCGTGGCCGGCATCGGAGGTCCGATGCCGGCCACGTTGCCGAACCGGGCCGCCCGCTAGTGGTTGGCCTCGTACTTCGTGATGACCTGGGCCGGGATCCGGCCACGGTCGCTCACCTCCATGCCCGAGCGCTTAGCCCAGGCACGAATCTCGGCACTGCGCCTGCGGTGAGCGGTAGTGCGCCGCTTAGTGCGGCCCGCCCTCGCCGAGACCCTGCGGCCATGGTCGGCGAAGCGCTTGAGCGCCTCATCGAACTTCTGGCTGTGCTTCACGCACAGGTCGATCTCGTAGTCCCGGCCATCGAGGCTGAACGAGCGAGTCAACTGCTCGCCGTTGGGAATTTCCTTTGAGTCGTAGTCGCAAGCAAATGTGACTTGGACCTTCTGTGCCACGTCTGTTCCCCCCTTCCCCAACCGCGACAATATTCCCTCGTTCACGCGGCTCATAACAGAAGGTGATCAGTCAATCTCGCAGAGTGCTCATTGCGCCTGGATCGGCATCACCGGTGAGGACCTGGCGGCTATCTGTAGCCTGCGGGCCCGTTCCTGGCCGGCACTGATGGGAAGCTCAGCATGGCCGCATCCGGAACGGATTCCTCATCCCTTGCGCGGGATGGCTCGCCTGCCGTCGCAGGTGCCGACATCCAATCGCCGGGCTGTGCCCCCTGCGCTGTCCCCTGGACGTCCTCGTCGTAGCCGTGCCGGCCGGGCCGATAGCCGCGCTCTCCGCCGGCATAGGCCGCATGCTCCGGGTAATTGGGCTGCTCGTAGTCCGACCCGTACGGTCCGTAAGGCTCACTTGAGTGCGCGGCCGAACCGTGGCGGCCATGCGACTGGCCCGAACTGTATTGCTGACCGTAGGACTGGCCTTCGCCATACGGTTCGCCAGCCCCATACTGAGGCGCGGCGTCGAGCCGGCGCGTTCCCTCGTAATGCCGCGACTCCTCGTACCGCTGCTCTTCCTGGTATCGCTGCGGCTCCTCGTAAGGCTGCGGCTCCTCGTAAGGCTGCGGCTCCTCGTAAGGCTGCGGCTGCTGGTATAGCTCAGGTCCGGCGTACGGCTGGCCGTGCCCGCCGCCCGTGCCGTACGGCGCGTCATAGGGCTGGCTCGGCAGGTAGGCAGGCTCGGCGTGATCAGCATAGGGATGCTCGCTGCCGCCAAAAACGTCGCCGCCGCCAAGCCCGGCGGGAGCGTAAATGTGCTCACCGGGGTGCGTCGCGCCGCCATATGCGCCGGTGACGCCAGCGCCCTCGTAACTGTCGCTAAGGCCGACCTGGGTGATCGACTCGCTCACATCGAAGGAAGCTGCCTGCGGCGGCCCCGATTGCAGCGCATGGACCATCCTGGCCAAGTCGGCGAACGGCAGCCGGAACGTGCCCGTGCAGCGGTTGGCCTGCCAGATGCTGAACACCGCGATTTTGCTGTCCGCGTACCAGCTCAGGCGCATCGTCCTGGCATCTCCGCGAACATCGAAGAAGACCTCGCCCTCTCTGGGCAAGGGAACGGCATCCGGCTCGGACATGATGCCTATCGTCGCTCTGGCTGACCAGCTTGTCCAGCCAATGTATGTATTGGGACCCCTCCGGCCCGTGCCTCCGGCCCCGGGAGCTGGCAGGGCCTGGTGATCGCCGCGGGGACGACGGCGGGTGATCACCACGCGTTCAAAACCTTACGAGAATTGTCATCTCGGCTGTGCGGGAGCGCTGGTGATGACATGATTGTCCGGCAGTGCGCTGAAGACGCGATGCTAGCCCTGCAGCCGCCAGGTGCAAGGCGCGGGCTTCATCTGCCGGGAGGATGTGTCCGAACCGGCCGTCAGCGAGTGAACCAGTAGCGAGGGAACAGTTTCGCGCTGCAAGGCGTTTGCATGATGCGACGGGGCGGATGCCGTATCGCGCGATTTCCCTTGTGTTTGCGCCTAGCGAGCCGAGTGCTCCGCTAGCGGATAGTTTCGGCACGTTGGTTGAGGAGAGCTTTTCATGTCTGAGGTACGCCGTCAGGCCGTGTTGCTGCCGCGGCCCAACTGGGGTTGGCAGGACCGGGCCGCATGCCGCGGCGAAGATGTCGTGTTGTTCTTTGGCCCGGATGGCGAGCGCCAGCCTGAGCGTGATGTCCGCGAGCGCAAGGCTAAGACATTGTGCGCAGCTTGCCCAGTCCGGATGGACTGCCTTGGCTACGCGATCAGCCGCCCGGAGAAGTACGGCACGTGGGGCGGCCTGAACGAGGACGAGCGCTCGGCTGAGCGGCGCCGCAGGATGCGCCGCGCGAACACGAACGCCGCGTAGCACCCCCGGGCAGTCCCGGAGCCAGCGCAGTCCCGGAGCCACGGCGGTCGCCGCCGGTGACTGTGTTTCGTGAGCAACGTGGCCCTCCCTGCTGCTATCCCAAGAGCAGCAGGGAGGGCCACGTTGCTGTTACGCTGCCGCGATCAGCGACAATGGCAGTGTGATCTGCCGATGCTGCCGCCGCCAGGACCATGAGTCCTGCCCGGGCGGCACCTGGTGCGACTGCCAGCATCAGCCTGAGCCAACGCCTGAGCCGAAGCTAGGCTGGGTTCGCCAGGGCTAGCGATGATTAGCCGCGGGCCAGCCGGGCAGATCCCACCGCAGGACGTCCGGCAGGGCTGGCCGGAATACCGCGGGACCCCGCGCGGTTCGCTCCGGATGATGGATCTGGCAGCGACCGGATCTGACGCCGACCACCGACGATCACCGACTTGCTCCAGCAGGAGCTCCAGGAGGAGATGGCCGTGGACCAGCTAGGCAGGCGTGTGTTCTGTGCCTTTTTGGCCTACTCTGAAGCTAGGGATGCAGCATGAGCCCCGCGAAGGAGGCAGGCACGATGGAGCGGCTCGCCGCGGAAGCTGCCGAGGCACTCAAGGGAGCTCCTGCCAGCGAAGTCATCAAGTGGGCAGCGCAGACCTTCGGTGACAGGCTGTGCATCACCTCGTCGATGACCGACGCCGTCATCATTGACCTCGCCTCACGCGAGATCCCCGGCATCGACGTGCTCTTCCTGGACACCGGCTACCACTTCGCCGAGACGGTCGGGACCAGGGACGCGGTCCAGGTCGTCTATCCGGTCAACGTGATCAACGTCACACCGTCCACCACGGTGGCTGAGCAGGACACCGAGCTCGGGCCCAAGCTCTACTCGCGCAACCCCGACCTGTGCTGCTACCTGCGCAAGGTCATTCCTCTTGAGCAGTCGCTCGAGCCCTACGACGCCTGGATCACGGGCGTGCGGCGCGAGGAGACCGACGCCCGCACCGACACCAAGGTCGTCCAGTGGGACCCCAGGCGCCAGATGGTCAAGGTCAACCCGATCGTCGAGTGGACGCAAGCGGAGGTCGACGACTACATCGCCGCGAACGGCGTCCTGGTCAACCCGCTGGTCTACGACGGCTACCCGTCGATCGGCTGTGCCACCTGCACTGCCAGGGTGGCACCAGGGGCCGACCCGCGCAGCGGGCGGTGGGTCGGCTCGGCGAAGACTGAGTGCGGCATCCACACCTGACGTGACGCACGAGGTCCTCAATCAGGTCCCGCCGCTTGCCGGATACGACGTAGCGGAGGACCAGGCGCTGCTCGACGCCGTCGCGGCGCAGGGCGCCGCAGTGCCGGGCCTGCCTGAGCTAGGCAGGCTGGCCGGCTCGGCCGATGTCATCGAACTGGCCAGGCTCGCCAACGTCCACCCACCAGTCCTGCGCACCCACGACAGGTACGGCCACCGGATCGACGAGGTGGAATTCCACCCGGCGTGGCATCAGCTGATGGCGACGGCGGTCAGCCACGGCCTGCACGCCACCCCGTGGGCGGCCGGCGAGCCGGGCGCGCACGTCGCCAGGGCGGCCAGGTTCTACGTCTGGACTCAGGCCGAAGCCGGCCACGGCTGCCCCATCTCGATGACGTACGCGGTCGTGCCCGCGCTCAGGCACGCGCCCGGGCTTGCGGCCAGGTTCGAGCCGCTGCTCGCCAGCACGGCCTACCAGCCCGGCCTCGCGGCCCCCGAGACCAAGCCCGGCCTGCTCGCCGGCATGGCCATGACCGAGAAGCAGGGCGGCTCCGACGTCCGCGCCAACAGCACGCGAGCCGAGGCAACCGCCGACGGCAGCTACCGGATCACCGGGCACAAGTGGTTCTGCTCCGCGCCCATGTGCGACCTTTTCCTGATCCTGGCGCAAGCCCCGGACGGGCTCACCTGCTTCCTGCTCCCCCGCGTGCTCCCCGACGGGAGCAGGAACTCGATGCGCCTGCAACGCCTCAAAGACAAATTGGGGAATCGCTCGAACGCCTCAGCCGAAGTGGAGTACGCCGACGCCGTGGCCTGGCCGGTCGGGCCGCCTGGCCGGGGCGTGCCGACGATCATCGAGATGGTCAGCTCGACCCGGCTTGACTGCATTCTGGGCAGCGCTGCCGGCATCAGGCAAGCGTGCGTCGAAGCTGCTCATCACGCCGCGCACCGGCGCGTGTTCGGCGCCGCCCTGATCGACCAGCCGGCGATGCGGGCGGTACTCGCCGACCTGGCCCTGGAGTCCCAGGCGGCGACCACGCTGGCGATCCGGCTCGCGGGCGCGGCCGACCGCGCCGCGCGCGGCGACACCGGGCAGGCCGCCCTGCTCCGCGTGCTGCTGCCGGCGGCCAAGCACTGGATCTGCAAGCGCACCCCGGCCGTGATCGGCGAGGCACTCGAATGCCTCGGCGGCAACGGATTCATCGAGGAATCGGTCATGCCCCGGCTGTACCGGGACGCGCCGCTCAACTCGATCTGGGAGGGCTCAGGCAACGTCACCGCGCTCGACCTGCTCCGCGCGCTCGCCAGGTCCGCCGCCGGAGTCGAGGCCGTACGGGACGAACTGGCCCTGGCGGCGGGCACCGACCGCAGGCTCGACCACGCCATCGAAGGCCTGATCAAAGAACTCGGCGAGGTCGCGGCGGCCGACCAGGTCGCCGCCCAGTACCGCGCGCGCAGGCTGGCCGGGATGCTGACGGTCGTGTCGCAGGCCGCGCTGCTGGCCAGGTACGCGCCGGCGGCGGTGAGCGACGCCTTCATCGCGACGCGGCTCGCTGGCACCAGCGGCCTCAGCGGGCCTGGAGTGTCGTTTGGCTTGCTGCCTGAGGGTCTTGACCTAGCGGCCATACTCGGCCGAATCCGTCCGGTGTAGGGTCGGCTGAATGCGCGTGTGGCCCGGTACCGCCTACCCGCTCGGAGCGATCTGGGACGGCTCAGGCACAAACTTCGCGATCTTCTCAGAGGTCGCCGAACTCGTGGAACTCTGCCTGTTCGACGAGGGCGGGACCGAGCAGCGGATCTCGCTGAGCGAGGTCGACGGGTTCGTCTGGCACTGCTACCTGCCTGACGTCGGCCCCGGCCAGCGTTACGGGTTCCGGGTGCACGGACCTTACGAGCCGCGCCTCGGGCACCGGTGCAACCCGGCCAAGCTGCTGCTCGACCCGTACGGCAAGGCCGTCGACGGGCAGGTCAGGTGGGATCCGGCGGTCTATTCTTACATTCAGTCCGGACGTGACCGGGGCGCTGTCAACACCGACGACAGCGCTCCTTTCATGCCTAAGAATGTGGTGATCAACCCGTACTTCGACTGGGCTGGGGATCAGCAGCTCCGCACGCCATTTCACGAATCCCTGATCTACGAGGCCCACGTCCGGGGGCTGACGCTGCGCCATCCGGGCGTCCCGGAGGAATTGCGCGGCAGCTACGCGGGCCTGGCGTCGCCGGCCGTCATCGAGCACCTGCAGCGGCTCGGTGTCACCGCGATCGAGCTGATGCCGGTGCATCAGTCGGTGCCCGAGCCGTTCCTGGTGGAACGGGGCCTGACGAACTACTGGGGCTACAACACGATCAGCTTCCTGGCGCCGCACAACGGCTACGCGTCGGCCGCGTCGCCACATGGCCAGGTCGCCGAGTTCAAGTCCATGGTCAAGACGCTGCACCAGGCGGGCATCGAGGTCATTCTCGACGTGGTCTACAACCACACCGCCGAATCGGGGGCGCTCGGGCCGACGCTGTCATTCCGCGGCATCGACAACGCCGCCTATTACCGGCTGGACGACAGCGATCCGTCGGTGTACCTGGACTACACCGGCTGCGGCAACAGCCTCAACGTCCGGCACCCGCACGCCCTGCAGCTCATCATGGACTCGCTGCGGTACTGGATCGACGAGATGCATGTCGACGGGTTCAGGTTCGACCTCGCGTCGGCGCTGGCGCGTGAGCTGCACGACGTGGACCGGCTGTCAGCGTTCTTCGACCTCGTGCAGCAGGACCCGCTGGTGTCGCAGGTCAAGCTGATCGCCGAGCCCTGGGACGTCGGCGAGGGCGGGTACCAGGTAGGCAAGTTCCCGCCGCTGTGGACCGAGTGGAATGGCAAGTACCGCGACTCGGTGCGCGACTACTGGCGCGGCGCGGGCGGGCAGCTGCCCGAGCTGGCCTCGCGGCTGACCGGGTCGAGCGACCTGTACGAGACCAGCGCGCGGCGGCCGGTCGCCTCGGTGAACTTCGTGACCTGCCACGACGGGTTTACCCTTCGCGACCTGGTGAGCTATGACCATAAGCACAACGAGGCGAACGGCGAGGGCAACCGGGACGGCTCCGACGACAACAGATCGTGGAATTGCGGCGCCGAGGGACCGTCCGATGACCGGCTGGTACAAGCGGTGCGCGATCGCCAGGTGCTTAACTTCCTGGTGACGCTGTTTTTCTCGCAGGGCATTCCGATGCTGCTCGCCGGCGATGAGCTTGGGCGGACCCAGCTCGGCAACAACAACAGCTACTGCCAGGACAATGAGCTGTCCTGGGTCGACTGGGACGCCGCCGCCAAGCATTCGGAGCTGATCGAATTCGTAAGCGCGCTGTCCGCGTTGCGCAAGGCGCATCCGGTGCTGCGGCGGCGGCGGTTCTTCAGCGGGCTGGCCGGGGATTCGGTCGATGGCCAGCGGGACATTCTGTGGCTGGCTCCTGGTGGCACCGAGATGAGCAGCGAGGACTGGGACGCTGGCTACTCCAAGGCACTCGGCGTCTGCGTGAACGGCGACGCGATTACCGAGCCTGGCCCGCGCGGCGAGCGGATCACCGACGCTGATTTCATCTTGCTGCTTAACGCTCACTCCGAGCCGGTGACCTTCACGATCCCGCCTGGAATCGGCTCGCCCGGGGTGGCGTGGCAGATCGTGGTCAACACCGGTTCACCGCTGGCACTCGCGACGAATGGCGTCCCGGGCAACGGGGGCATTGTCGGAGGTACCGCCGGGGGTGCTGGTGTCGGTGCCGCCGGGGTTGGCGGGACGGGCGCCGCGGCAACGACCGTGGTCGGCAGCGCTGCCGCCGGCAGCGTGCTGACCAGCGGCAGCGGCTACGCGATCGAGGTCCTGTCCCGCGCGATCATGGTCTTGCGCGCGGCCAAGCCGCAGTCCTAACCAGGCGGCGCGAGGTCCCTGAGGCGCCGGATCGGAGCCGGAAGCTCATCGCAGTAGATGCCGACGTTGCCGAAAACGGCGACTCCGTAGTACTGGCGCACCTGACTCGGCCGGTAGCCGCGGCGCACGGGAGCGAACGGCGGCAGGCAGGCCACGGTCGTGCCAGGGCTGGCGCGGACGGTGGTGACGACCACCCAGACGAGTTCGTTGATCGAGCAGCCCTGGTCGACGCAGCCGCCGTAGAGGCCGGGATCGGCGCTGTTCATCGCGGGCACCGTGGTCAGCTTGAGCATCACCGAGCTAGACGCGTGGCCGGAGGAATCGACTGGCTCGGCAGGCTGAGCGCGGACAATGTAGCCTTCCTCGTCCCTGGTCAGGACGCCGAACGGGAGCCTGGAACTCGAGCCACCCTGGCAGTGGCTGGCCGAGGTCCGGCTGCGGTCGGTGAGAACGCCGAACCAGGCGGGACGGCCGTGCACTGGCGTGGTCACGACCGGCCTGCCGGTGGCCGCGTTAACGACCACCAGGACCGCGCGGTCAGCCAGGAACACCACCCAGACCGGCTGCCACCGTCCCGGCACGGTTGCCCCGGGCACGCTCGCGATCTCGCCCTCGGCGTGAGCCGTTTCGAGCAGCGCGACAACTTCCGCCCAGGACGTGAGCTTGGCCGCCGAGCGCGACGCCACCTCACCTGTCACCCGGCGCGCGGCCCCGATTGCCGCGAGCCTGCCCACGACGAGGCCCGGGCTGAGCGGAAGCAGCTGCAGCCCGGGCGGATCGAACCACACATTCCTGGCAACGGCGATGACCGCCGACACCGGCAGCTTGTACCCGGTGACGCTGATCAGATGTACGTTGTCAGGCTTCCAGTAGGCACTGACCGACCGTGATCGCCGGGCGGCGAGCCGGCCGCGGTAGCCCTGGATATACACCTGCCCGCGCAGCTCCCGCCTGCTGCCGGGATACCGGGCAAGGCTGCCGCTGTAGCTGGCGAAGCTGAGCTCGATCCGCGGCGGGTGAGGCCGGCGGGAAGCGAGCGTGTAATTCTCGGTCGGCGCCGCCGAGCCGACCTGCGTATCCGCCGCCATCCGGAAACCAGGTGGCAGCCAGGTCGGCAAGAGTAAGCCAGGCCCGTACCTGACCCCGTCAACGCTCGTCAGGCATCCCGTCCCCGGCCCGCTGAGCAGCCCGCGCCGGCTCCGGACGTCGACCCCAGGCCGGCCGTGCCTCGCCTGGTCCGCGCCCTGCCTGCCGTGGGCCGGCTGCGGCGTGCAGGCGGTGAGCCCCATGATTCCGGTCACCGCGCCGAGCATGGTCAGCACCCCGCACAGGCCTCGGCGCGGGCAGTGGGCGTACGGTGCAGCAGAATGTACCCGGCCGGCGAGCGCGGCGACACGGGTGACACTATGCATGCCATTAAGACGTAGAAATCCCCTAGTGGGTTCCGGTATGGCCGTATCGCCCCGCGACCGGACGGCAACCGTCAGCAACAGCCGGGCGGAATTTAGTCAGCTTGAGCGAGTTAACGGCCACATCGGCCGGGAAAGGGAGTGCCATGCGCCAGATCTTCCCAGTGCAGGCTGAGCTCGGAGACGCTGCCGCTGCTAGCTCGGCTGCTAGCTCAGCTGCTAGCTCAGCGGCCGACCCAGCCGCCGCTCACTCAGTGGTCGCCGCCCTTGCCGAGATCTACGCCCATCCTGACAGCGGCAGCGTGCGCGCGAACATGGTCAGCAGCGTCGATGGTGCCATCTCGCTCGACGGCCGCTCAGGCGGACTGTCCGGCTCAGCGGACCGGCTGATCTTCAAGGTTCTTCGCGCGCTCGCGGACGTGGTCCTCGTAGGCGCGGGCACCGCGCGGGCCGAGCACTACGGTCTCGCGAGGCCGGACTGGCCGCAGCTGCGTCAGGGCCGTCCCGCTAGTCCGCCTATCGCGATTGTAACCAGGCAGTTCGCGCTCGATCTTGAGAGCCCGCTGATCCGCGGCGATGCCGATCACGAGAAGACGATCATCCTGACCACGGACCAGGCGCCGCCAGAACGGGTGACCGCCGCCGCCCGGACAGCCCGGGTCTTCGCGGTCAAAGGCAGCCGGGTATCGGCGTCAGACGCGATCGGCAAGCTCACCGAGCTCGGCTACCGCAACATCTTGCTCGAGGGAGGCCCGTCGCTCCTCACCGAGCTAGTAGCGGAGAACGCGCTCGACGAGCTTTGCACGACAGTGAGCCCGCTGCTGGAAGGCGGTCACGCTCCGAGGATGATCAGCGGCGGCGGGTTCACCATGCACCTGCGGCTCGCGTCCGTCATCGAGGATGAGGGCTTCCTGCTCAGCAAGTACGTGCGCTAAGCACGGGCAGCACGCTTGCCCGCCGGGAACTGGCCGGATGGCGTCAGAATGCCCTGCTGCCGGCGCCCTGGCGCAGCCGGTCGAGTGCCTCAGCCAGGATCGCCGCGCCGTCGCCCGCTGACCGGCGCTCCTTCACGTAAGCCAGGTGCGTCTTGTAAGGCTCGGCGTGCGGCGGTGACGGCGGGCTCGCGGCGTCGCGGCCAGCGGGAACGCCACAGCGCGGGCAGTCCCAGGCATCCGGGATCTGAGCGTCGTTCGCGAAACTCGGGACGGTCTCGTGACCGTTGCAGCAGAAGAACGACACCCGCACCCTCGGTGCGGCCTCGCCGCGCTCTGCCTCTCCCATCGGTCCAGCGCCGACCCTGCTGCCACGAATGGCGTTACCACTACTCACTACAAGCCTCTTCTCACGTCATGTCCGCAGCACCTGGCAGTGCGCCCCGTTTGTCGCGCCGATCACGGCGCGGCCGCGCTATCTGTTGAGCAGCAGGCCAAGCACGACAATGCAGATAAACCACAAAATACCAGTGAAAACCGTGATTCGGTCGAGATTTCGCTCGACTACGGAGGACGACCCGAGCGAGGACGACATGCCCCCGCCGAACAGGTCAGACAGCCCCCCGCCCTTGCCCTTGTGCAGCAGAACAAGCACGACCATGAGCAGGCTCGTGATGATCAATACGGTCGAGAATGCGATCACCAATGCTGTCGTCGTCCCTCCGGGTCGCGTCGATCAGGCGTGTGCTTCACGATACCGGCAGATCCTTACGAATCCGTCGTAATCGAGACTCGCACCGCCGACCAGCGCACCGTCAATATCTGGTTGCGCCATGATGGCAGGCATGTTGTCGGGTTTCACCGATCCCCCATACAGGATACGCACGGTGGCGGCGACTTCGGGACCATGGCTGGCGGAAATCCGGTTCCTTATCGCCCCGCAGACCTCCTGCGCGTCCTGCGGGCTGGCCACTTCCCCCGTGCCGATGGCCCAGATCGGCTCGTAAGCGATCACCGTGCCGGCGACCTGCTCCCCCGTCAGCCCGGCCAGCCCGGCCTCAAGCTGGCTTGAGCAGTGCTCGATCTGGCCGCCCTGCGACCTGATCCCGAGTGATTCGCCGACGCACAGCACCGGCGTCAGCTCGTGCGCCAGGATGGCCCGCACCTTGGCGTTGACGAGCGCGTCGTCCTCGTGGTGATACTGCCGCCGCTCCGAATGGCCCGCAAGCACGAACTCGCAGCCGAGCTTGGCAAGCATCCGCGCGCTGACGTCGCCGGTGTACGCGCCGTCAGCGTGCGGGGAGACGTCCTGAGCACCGTACCGCAGCCGTAGCTTGTCGCCCTGGACAAGCGTCTGCACGCTGCGCAGCGCGGTGAAGGGCGGCAGCAGGACAATGTCGGCCGCGTCGAAATCCTTGGCCGTCAGCCGGAACGCCAGTTGCTGGGTCAGCGCCAGCGCCTCGAAGTGGTTGTTGTGCATCTTCCAGTTGCCCGCCACGAGCGGCGTGCGCTGCTCGCGGCTCAACTCGCGTCCTCAAGTGCCGCCAGGCCAGGCAAGATCTTACCTTCCAGATATTCCAGGCTGGCCCCGCCGCCAGTCGAGATGTGGCTGAACGAACTGTCAGGGAAATTCAGCTGCCGAACGGATGCTGCCGAGTCTCCGCCGCCTATGACGGTGAATCCATGCACTTCGCTGATCGCCTGAGCCACCGCCCTGGTACCCGCGGCGAAGGCAGGGAACTCGAACACGCCGACCGGCCCGTTCCAGAACACCGTCTTGGCGTCGGCGAGCTTACTCGCGAACAGTGCCCTGGTCCTCGGGCCCATGTCCAGGCTCTCCCGGTCGGCAGGGAACTCGCCCACGGGGTAAATGTCGTAGTCAGCGTCAGGAGCGAACCTGGTCGCGCCGACCAGATCGACCGGCAGCACGATCTCCAATCCCCGGTTGTCAGCTTCGGCGAGGACGTCACGCACGGCGCCGACCTGCCCGGATTCGAGCAGGGACTGGCCGACTTCGTATCCCTGCGCGGCAAGGAAGGTATACGACATGCCGCCGCCGATGATCAGCCGGTCCGCCTTGCCGAGCAGGTTGCCGATGACGGCCAGCTTGTCGGACGGCTTCGCGCCGCCCAGCACGACGACATAGGGACGCTCCGGCTGCTCGGTGAGCTTGCGCAGCACCTCGATCTCGGCTTGCACAAGCTCGCCAGCAGCGTGCTGAAGGAGCGCCGGCACGTCATAGACGCTGGCATGCTTACGGTGCAGCGCGCCGAAGCCGTCACCGACGTACCGGCTCGCCAGCGCCGCGAGCTTCCCGGCGAACTCGCCGCGTTCCGCGTCGTCCTTGGCGGTCTCGGCCGGCTCGAACCTCACGTTCTCCAGCATGGCGATCTCGCCGTCGGCCAGCCCGGCGGCCACCTCGGCCGCCGACGGGCCGGCCACATCCTCGGCCAGGGCCACGTCCTTGCCGGTCAGCTCGCTGAGCCGGGCGGCCACCGGGCGCAGCGACGGGCCTGCCGCGGCGCGCTCAGCGTAATCCCCGCCCTTGGGCAGGCCGAGGTGAGCGCAGATCAGCACCCTCGCGCCCCGGCCAGTCAGTTCATTGATCGTGGGCAAGCTCGCCCTGATCCTGCCGTCATCGGTAATGGCCGGCGCGGCATCGTGACCGCCGTTCGGGAGACCCAGCGGAACGTTCAGGTCAGCGCGAAGCAAGACGACCTGGCCGGTGACGTCCAGGTCGGCCACTGCCCGCATCAGCCCTCCAGCCTGGCCCCGACCATCGCCGTCAGGTCGGCGAGGCGGTTGGAGTAACCCCACTCGTTGTCGTACCAGCCGATCACCTTGACCTGGTCACCCTCGGCCATGGTGAGCAGGGAGTCAAAGGTGCACGAGTACGCCGTGCCGACGATGTCGGAGGAGACGATCGGGTCCTTGGTGTAGTGCAGGTACGGCTGCAGCGGCCCGTCGATCGCCGCCGCCAGGTAAGCGGCGTTGACTTCGTCGATGGTCACGTCGCGCTCAAGCTGCACGACAAGGTCGGTGACCGACCCGTCCATGACCGGCACCCGCATGGCGATCCCGTCCAGCTTGCCCTTGAGCTCGGGCAGCACCAGCGCGGTCGCCTTCGCGGCGCCGGTCGTGGTCGGGATGATGTTCTGCGCGGCGGCGCGGGCCCGGCGCAGGTCCTTGTGCGGGAAGTCGAGAATGACCTGGTCGTTGGTGTAGGCGTGGATCGTCGTCATCAGGCCGCGCTTGATGCCGAAGCTGTCGAGCAGCACCTTCGCCATCGGCGCCACGCAGTTCGTGGTGCAGGACGCGTTGGAGATGATGTGGTGGCTCGCCGGGTCGTAGGCGGCGTCGTTCACGCCCATCACGATCGTGATGTCCTCGTCCTTGGCGGGCGCGGAGATGATCACCTTCCTGGCGCCGCCCTGCAGATGCTTGCCCGCGCCGCCGGCGTCGGTGAAGTGCCCGGTGGACTCGACCACCACGTCGACGCCGAGATCGGCCCAGGGCAGCGCCGCCGGGTCGCGCTCGGCCAGCACCTTGATCTTGGCATCGCCGGCCGTGATGCTGCCGTCGGCGACCGCGACGTCCACGTCCAGCGGGCCGAGGATGGTGTCGAACTTGAGCAGGTGCGCCATCGTCGCAACGTCGCCGAGGTCGTTGGCAGCGACGATCTCGATCCCCAACTCTGGCTTCGCGTGCGCCGCGCGCCAGAAATTACGTCCGATCCGGCCGAACCCATTGATTCCTACCCGGACAGTCACTTCGTCGCCTCCAGTTCGACTTGCCGCACCGCTCAGGGCACCAGCATGTCAGGAGTTAGGTGGGCTTCTGTACTAGGGATGCCGAGATCGGCGGCCCGTTTGTCGGCCAGCGCGAGCAGCCGCCTGATCCGGCCGGCGATCGCGTCCTTGGTCAGCGGCGGGTCGGCCAGCTGGCCGAGTTCCTCGAGGCTGGCCTGCCGGTGCTTGATGCGCAGCTGACCGGCGACGATCAGGTGCGGAGGCGCCTGTTCACCGAGGATCTCCAGAGCGCGCTCAACTCTCGCGCCAGCGGCCACGGCGGCCCGCGCACTGCGGCGCAAGTTCGCGTCGTCAAAATTCGCGAGCCGGTTGGCGGTGCCGCGAACGGCCCGGCGGATCCGGCGCTCCTCCCAGGCAAGCACGCTGTCGTGCGCGCCGAGCCTGGTCAGCATCGCGCTGATCGCGTCGCCGTCCCTGATCACGACCCGGTCGACGCCGCGCACATCCCGCGCCTTGGCGCCGATCTTCAGCCGCCTGGCCGCGCCGACCATCGCCAGGGCCACCTCGGGGCCAGGGCAGGTCAGCTCCAGCGACATCGACCGGCCGGGCTCGGTCAGCGAGCCGTGCGCGAGGAACGCGCCGCGCCACGCCGCCTCGCAGTCACAGGTACTGCCGGACACGACCTGGCGCGGCAGCCCGCGAACCGGCCTGCCCCTGGCATCGACTAGCCCGGTCTGCCTGGCCAGGCTGTCGCCGTCCTTCACTACCCGCACCACGTACCTGTTGCCCTTGCGCAGCCCGCTCGGCGCGAGCACGATCAGCTCGGACGCATGCCCGAAGATCTCGCTGACGTCCTTGCGCAGCCTGCGCGCGGCGGCACCAGTGTCAAGTTCGGCCTCCACCATGATGTGGCCGTTGCTGAGGTGCAGGCCGCCGGCGAACCGCAGCAGCGTCGAGACCTCAGCCTTCCGGCAGCACGGCTTGAGCACGCTGATCCGGCTGAGCTCGTCCTTGACCAGGCTGGTCAGGGCCACAATCTCACTCCCCCTCGAAAACCTGCGCGAATGCGCCAGCAAGCCGCCGCGGATCGTGGCGATCTGGCCGTCCGTCCATAGCGAGATCGGCGAGCACCAGCCGTCCGCCGAGTTTCTCGGCCGCCTCCTCCAGTTCGCGGGTCGTGCCCTTGGCCCCCGGGCTTTCCGCTGCCGAGCGATCGGCTAGCACGACGTCAAACGCGAGGTCTGGGGCATGGCTGGCGAGAACCTCCAGATGTGCGTGCGGTGAGTACCCCGCGGTCTCCCCCGGCTGAGGCGCGAGATTCAGCGTGACCAGCCTCCGCGCCGGGGTCGCGACCAAGGCACCGGCCAGTCCGGGCACCAGCAGATGCGGCAGCACGCTGGTGAACCATGATCCAGGCCCGAGCACCACCCAGTCTGCCTCCGCGACCGCCTCCACTGCTTGCTCACACGCAGGCGGATCAGCGGGTACCAACGACATCGACCGTACCCGCCCCGTCGTCTTCGCGCAGGCTACCTGGCCTCGAACGGTGCTGATCTGGTGAGGAAACTTCGGGTCAACTCCCTCAACCTCGGCCTCAAGGTCCAGCGGCACCGACGCCATCGGGAGCACCCGGCCGTGCGCCCCGAGCAGCCTGCCCACCCAGTCCAGGCCCTGGACGGTGTCGCCGAGCAGGTCCCAGAGCGCGATGATGAGCAGGTTTCCTACCGCGTGCCCGCCTAGCTCACCATTGCCGGTGAAACGGTGCTGGACGACCTTGCTCCAGGTGGTGCCCCACGAATCGTCACCGCACAGGGCGGCCAGCGCCATGCGGAGGTCGCCGGGTGGCAGCACGCCGTACTCGCGCCGCAGCCGCCCGCTCGACCCGCCGTCGTCGGCCACGGTGACGATCGCCGTCACGTCCCTGGTGACGCGCCTGAGCGCGGACAGCGAAGCGAAGAGGCCGTGCCCGCCGCCGAGCGCCACCACGCGGCGCCTGGCCGGCCTGGGCAGCGGGCTACTCACGCCCGAGGTCACGATGGCTGACCTGGACCGCCTGCCAGTGCGTCCTGATCCTGGCCGCGATCTCCTCAGAGATCGCCACGCTGCGGTGCTTACCGCCAGTGCAGCCGATAGCGAGCGTGACGAAGTGCTTGCCGCTGCGCTCGTACGCCGAGAGCACGATCTGCAGGGACTCGGTATAGGCGCGGAGGAAGTCGGCCGCGCCCGGCTGGCCAAGCACGTACTCCCGCACCGGCTCGTCCAGCCCGGAGAGCGGGGCCAGTTCGGGTATCCAGTGCGGATTAGGCAGGAACCGGCAGTCCACGACCATGTCGGCATCGACCGGCAGCCCGTACTTGTAGCCGAACGAGACGACCGTGACCCGGATCGCCGAGTCCTGCTCGTCGCCGAAGACGTCACGCATCCGGCTCCGCAGCTCGTGGATATTGAGCGCTGAGGTATCGAGCACCAGGTCAGCCTCGCTCCTGATGGCGTGAAGCTGCTCGCGCTCGGCGCCGATGCCGTCGACGACCCGGCCGCTCTCCTGAAGCGGATGCGGGCGCCTGACATTCTCGAACCGGCGCACCAGCGTCTCATCGTTCGCTTCGAGGAACACCACGTAAGGGTGCGCCCCGATCGACTCGAGGTCAGCCAGCGCGGACTTCAGGTCAGTGGAGAAGGCCCGGCTCCTGACATCGACCACCGCGGCGACCCTGGGCACCTTGTTGGCCCTCCTGGCCAGGTCCAGCATGGTCACGAGCATGGCCGGCGGCAGGTTGTCCGCCACGAACCAGTCAAGATCCTCAAGCGACTTGGCCGCTGTCGACCGGCCAGCGCCCGACATCCCCGTGACGATCACGATCTCAGGCGCGCCGCCGTAATGATCCATCTGTTGATCCCCCGTTGAGAGCGGTGAGGACCGCATCGGCGAGCCGCGGCCCGAACCCGTCGACCTCGGCGATCTGATCGGCGGTCGCTGCCCGGAGCTTGCGAACCGAGCCGAAGTGCTTGAGCAGGGCGGCTCGCCTGGCAGGCCCGAGCCCTGGCAGATTATCGAGTTCGCTGACAGTCTGCGCCGCGCCGCGCTTAGCTCGATGGTAGGCGATCGCGAACCTGTGCGCCTCGTCACGCACGCGCTGCAGCAGATAAAGTCCCTCGCTACTGCGCGGCAGGATGACCGGGCTGTCCTCGCCTGGCAGCCAGACCTCCTCGAGCCGCTTGGCCAGCCCGCAGACCGCGACGTCGGTGATGCCCAGGTCAGACAACGCCCGCACGGCCGCGTCGACCTGCCCGGCGCCGCCGTCGATCACGACCAGGCTCGGCGGGTAAGCGAACTTCCGCTTGCCGCTGCCCTCGTCCTGCGCCGGTGCCTCGTCGCGGTCAGCCAGGTGACGCCGGAACCTGCGGGTAATCACCTCGTAGATCGAGGCGAGGTCATCGGTGGCACCGCCGTTGGCGGCATCGCCCCTGACCGAGAACTTGCGGTACTCCGACTTGCGGGCCAGGCCGTCCTCGAACACCACCATCGACGCCACCACGTGCGTGCCCTGAAGGTTGGAGACGTCATAGCACTCGATCCGCAGCGGCGCGGAATCGAGCCCGAGCGCTTCCTGGATCTCGTGCATCGCCTGGCTGCGAGTCGTCAGGTCGCTCGCCCGCTTCGTCTTGTGCAGGGCCAATGACTCGGTGGCGTTCCGCGTCACGGTGTCGAGCAGCGCGCGCTTGTCGCCACGCTGCGGCACCCGGATCGTGACGTTCGCCCCGCGCCGGACCGACAGCCATTCCGACAGCGCCGCCGCGTTAGGCGGCAGTTCAGGAACGAGCACCTCGCGTGGCACAGCCTGCCGGTCAGGATCTGGCCCGAGATTATCGAGCTGCTCCCGGTCACCGCGCCGGTTAGGCCAGGCGGAATCGTCCTGGCCTGCACTGTCCTGGCCCGGGACGGGCAGTTGCGAGACGGGATCGTCTCGATATACCTGGCCGAGGAAATGCTCTACCAGCTCGCCGGTACTCACGTCCTCGACCTTGTCGACAACCCAGCCGCGCTGACCGCGCACCCGGCCGCCGCGGATGTAGAACACCTGGACAGCCGCTTCGAGCTGGTCCTCCGTCAGGCCGATCACGTCGCAGTCAGTGCCATCTGACAGTACGACGGCCTGTTTCTCCAGTGCCCGCTGCAGCGCCTGCAGGTCATCGCGCAGCCGGGCGGCCAGCTCGAACTCCTCGGCCCGCGCCGCCTCGCGCATCAGCGATTCGAGCCGCTTGGTGAACTTGCCGGTCTGCCCGGCCATGAAGTCGCAGAACTCCTCGGCCAGTTCGAGGTGCTCATCGGCGCTGATCCGCCCGACGCACGGCGCCGAGCATTTGCCGATGTAACCGAGCAGGCACGGCCGGCCGATCTGACCCGCCCGCTTGAAGACCCCGGCCGAGCAGGTGCGCACGGGAAAGACCCGCAGCAGGGTGTCAACCGTCTCCCTGATCGCCCAGGCATGCGAGTACGGCCCGAAGTACCTGACGCCGCGCCGCTTGGCCCCGCGCATCACGGTGACCCGCGGATACTCCTCGTTCAGCGTGACCGCGAGATAGGGGTAGCTCTTGTCGTCCCGGTACCTGATGTTCCAGCGCGGGTCGAATTCCTTGATCCAGGAATACTCGAGCTGGAGCGCCTCGACCTCGGTGCTGACCACGGTCCAGTCCACGCTCGCCGCGTCGCTCACCATCATCTGGGTGCGCGGGTGCAAACTGGCGAAGTCGGCGAAGTAGGAATTCAGCCGTGAGCGCAGGCTCTTGGCCTTGCCTACGTAGATCACCCGGCCACGAGAGTCACGAAAACGGTACACACCGGGCGACTCAGGAATGGAACCTGGCGCCGGGCGGTACGAAGCCGGATCTGCCACGCAGTAACTCTAGTAGGACCCAGCGCAAAGCACGTCAGCTGAAGGTGACGAGCATCCGGCTGATCAGGTCGTTGTCAGTGACCGTGAGCCTGAGCGCGCCAGCGGACGGGTCCCGCTTCCAGACGAAGTCGACAACTACGGCGCCGTCCTCTTCAACGGGGTCGCCGGCAGGCTCGAGCTCGTCGTCGGGCGGGTTCGCGTCATACGCGGCGGCCAGCTCGCTGCGGCCGCTGAATTCGAGCACGCCAGCGCCGGGCACGTTCTCGAAACGGACGATCGCGTCGTCGGTGAACCTGGCGAGTAGCGGGGCGAAGTCCCGCCTAGTCACGGCGGTATTGAAGACCGCAATATGTTCCAGCGCGAATGCCGTGAGCCGGGGCACGGACGCGGAGCCCTCCGCCGGCGCGAACAGCACAAGCGCCGCCAGGTCCTCGGTGATGTCAACGAACCGGTGCGCCTCGCCGGCGGCGACGTAGATCACCGAGCCAGGCCGGACCTCGACTCGCTTGCCGCCTGACTCGAAGCCACTCCGGCCCGCGCTGATCACGTAGATCTCGTCTTCGGTGTGCGGGTCCTGATCATCGGTACCGCCGACCGGGATCGAATAGGTGCCCGCCGACAACGCCGGCACCCTGAACTGCTCGACCCAATCCGTGTCGAAGGGGACCTTCGGCCGCCTGAACTCACCCGCCCCGTCGATTACCTGCATGCCGCCTCCCATGCCTCCCAGGTCGTCGCGCAGCAGCATATGCCACGCTGTGCTAGTGCTCATCGCCATCGTGGTTACCGGCGCGGCCGTCGCGGCCTGGGTCTACCTGCTCGGGTTCCACGGCGGGTTCTGGCGCACCGACCAGCGGCTGCCGCGCGCGCCAGCTCCCGGGGGCGCGGACCTGGCGGCATGGCCCGACGTGACCGCGGTGATCCCGGCCAGGGACGAGGCCTCGATCCTGCCAGCCGCGCTGCCGAGCCTGCTCGGCCAGGATTACCCCGGCCGGCGCAGCGTGGTCCTGGTAGACGACGAGAGCAGCGACGGCACGGCCCAGGTCGCGGCCGGGCTCGGCGAGGTCACGGTCGTCGCCGGCACGCCGACGCCGCAGGGCTGGGCCGGCAAGGTGTGGGCGATGGAGCAGGGCCTGCGGGCGGCCGGAGGCGCGGAGTACGTACTGTTCACCGACGCGGACATCGGGTACGCGCCAGGTTCGCTGCGCGCGCTGGTCGCGGCCGCGCGGGACCGGGTGCTGGTGTCCCAGATGGCGTTGCTGCGCTGCGACGCGGCGGCCGAGCGGCTGCTGATCCCGGCGTTCGTGTACTTCTTCGCCCAGCTCTACCCGTTCCGCTGGGTGAACCGGTCCCGCACCGCCGCCGCCGCCGGCGGCTGCATGCTGGTCAGGCGGGAAGCGCTTGACGAGGCGGGCGGGCTCGCGCGGATCAGCGGAGCGCGGATCGATGACGTGGCGCTCGGCAGGCTGCTGCGCGGCGCGGGCTCGTGCTGGCTCGGGTTCACGACCGACGTGGTGAGCCTGCGCGAGTATCCCGGGCTCGGCGCCATCTGGGACATGGTGGCCAGGAGTGCCTACACCCAGCTGCGCTACTCACCTGCCGCCCTGATCGGCACCGTGCTCGGGCTGGCCTGGCTCTACCTGCTGCCGCCGGCGGCTCTGGCGGCCGGCGCGGCGGCCGGCTCTCCGTGGCTCGCCGGCCTCGGCATCGCGGCCTGGCTGGTCATGTCGGTCAGCTACCTGCCCGTGCTGCGGCTGTGCGGGCTGTCGCCGCTGCGGGCGCCGACGCTGCCGCTGGTCGCCACGCTCTACGCGGGCATGACAATCAGCTCAGCGCGCCGGCACTACGCGGGCCGCGGCGGTGAATGGAAGGGCCGCGTCATTCGAACGCCTCCGGCGGCGGGCAGGAGCACATGAGGTTGCGGTCGCCGTAGGCGGCCTCAACCCGCCTGACCGGCGGCCAGTACTTGGACCTGCGGTCGCGCTTACCCGGGTACGCCGCCTCGGTCCGGCTGTACCCGTGCTCCCAGACGTCGGCGAGCAGCACCGAGGCGGTGTGCGGCGCGTTCTTGAGCGGGTTGTCGGTGGCATCGTATTCGCCCGAGCCCACCTTCGCGATCTCCGCCGCGATGGCGATCATGGCGTCGCAGAAGCGGTCGATCTCGGCCAGGTTCTCGCTCTCGGTCGGCTCTACCATGAGCGTCCCGGCCACCGGGAACGACATCGTCGGCGCGTGGAAGCCGTAATCGATCAGCCGCTTGGCCACGTCCTCCGCGGTCACGTCGGTCTGGGAGGTGAGCTGCCTCAGGTCGAGGATGCACTCGTGCGCGACCAGGCCCGCCTGGCCGGTGTAGAGCACGGGGAAGTAAGGGTGCAGCCGCCTGGCGATGTAGTTGGCGTTCAGGATCGCCACCTGCGTGGCGCGGTGGAGGCCGCCCGGGCCCATCATCGCCAGGTAGGCCCAGGAGATCGGCAAGATGCCGGCCGAGCCGTACGGAGCGGCGGCGACCGGCCCGGTGCGAAGCTCAGCCGGGATGTCGTCATCGCCCGCCGCATCGGTGCCGACGACCGCGATGCCCGGCAGGTATGGATGCCTGGGCAGGAAAGGGGTCAGATGCGCACGCACCGCGACCGGGCCGACGCCAGGACCTCCGCCGCCGTGCGGGATGCAGAAGGTCTTGTGCAGGTTCAGGTGCGACACATCCGCGCCGAACAAGCCAGGCCGGGCCAGGCCGACGAGCGCGTTGAGGTTCGCGCCGTCCACGTAGACCTGGCCGCCGGCCTCGTGCACCAGCTCGCACACGGTGCCGACAGTGGCTTCGAACACCCCGTTGGTCGACGGGTAGGTGAGCATGATCGCCGCGACGTTGCCGGCCTGGGATTCCAGCTTGGCGCGCAGGTCGCCGAGGTCGATGGCGCCGTCAGAGCCGCACTTGACCACGACGACGCGCAGGCCAGCGAGTACCGCGCTCGCGGCGTTCGTGCCGTGGGCCGACTCGGGGATGAGGCAGACAGTGCGCTCGGGCTCGTTCCGCGACCTGTGGTAGTGCCTGATCGCGAGCAGGCCGGCGAGCTCGCCCTGGGAGCCCGCGTTGGGCTGAAGGCAGACGGTGTCGTAACCGGTGATCTCGGCCAGGGCGTCCTGCAGGCCCTTGATCAGCTCAAGGTAGCCCGCCGCCTGGTCGGCTGGCGCGAAGGGGTGCAGCCCGGCGAACTCGGGCCAGCTGATCGGCTCCATCTCGGCCGCCGCGTTCAGCTTCATCGTGCAGGAGCCGAGCGGGATCATCGACCGGTCGAGAGCGATGTCGAAGTCGGACAGCTTGCGCAGGTAGCGCAGCATCGCGGTCTCGCTGCGGTGCGCTGAGAACACGGGGTGGGTCAGGAACTCGCTGGTGCGCCGCAGGCTCGAGGGGATCACGGTGCCTGCGGTCCCGGCCTGGGCACCGGCGTCGGAGCCGGAGTCGGCCGCGGCGCCGGTGATCGCGGCCGCCACCGCCGCGATGTGCTGGTCGGTCGTGGTCTCGTCGCACGCGACCTGCACTACGTCGGCGCCGGCCAGGCACAGGTTGTAGCCGGCGGCCCGCGCCCGCGCGACGGCCTGCCCCGCACCGCCAGGCAGCACTACGGCGACCGTGTCGAAGAACGCGTCCGCCTTCGTCTCCACGCCCGCCTTGGCCAGCAGAGCGGCCAGGTGCACCGCCTTGCCGTGGACCCGGCTGGCGATCGCCGTCAGCCCGTCCGGCCCGTGGTACGCCGCGTACATGGCGGCGATCACGGCGAGCAGCACCTGAGCGGTGCAGATGTTGCTCGTGGCCTTTTCCCGCCTGATGTGCTGTTCGCGGGCCTGGAGCGCGAGCCGGTACGCGGGGTGGCCGTCAGCGTCCAGCGACACCCCGACCAGGCGGCCGGGCAGCTGCCGCTTGAGGTCGTCGCGCACGCAGATGTAGCCGGCCTGCGGCCCCCCGTAGCCCAGCGGCACGCCGAACCGCTGCGTGCTGCCCACCGCGATGTCGGCGCCTAGTTCGCCCGGCGGCGTGAGCAGGGTCAGCGCGAGCGGATCGGCCGCGACGGCGACGATCGCGCCGCGTGCTTTCGCGGCCGCGATGACCGGCCGCAGGTCCCGCACCTGCCCGCTCGCTCCAGGGTACTGCAGCAGAATGCCGAACAACTCGCCGTCGGGCTGTGCGCCGATCAGCTCAGGTGAGACCACCTCGGTCACCAGGTCGAAGCCGAGCGGCTCTGCCCTGGTGCCGAGCACCGCCAGCGTTTGCGGCAGGCAATCGGCATCGGCCAGGAAGATCGACCCGCGCTTGGTAGCCCGATGTGCCAGCGTCATCGCCTCGGCCGCCGCCGTGGCCTCGTCCAGCATCGAGGCGCCGGCCACCGGCAGCGCGGTCAGGTCCTGGATCATCGTCTGGAAGTTGAGCAGCGCTTCAAGCCTGCCCTGGGAGATCTCCGGCTGATACGGCGTGTAAGCGGTGTACCAGGCCGGGCTTTCCAGCACGTTCCGGCGGATGACCGGCGGGGTGATCGTGCCGTGGTAGCCCAGGCCGATCATGGGCGTCAGCACCTGGTTCATCGCCGCGAGGCGGCGCAGGGCCGCGAGCGCCTGGTCCTCATTGAGCTGACCTGGCAGGTTGAGCGGCTTGTCGGTGGCCAGGCCAGCGGGCAGGGCGGCGGCGGTGAGCTCGTCCAGGCTGGCGTAGCCGATCGCGTCGAGCATGCGCCGCATGTCGTCCTGATCGGGACCAATATGACGCTCTGCGAAGTTCCGTGATGCAATAGTCACTGCCTGCTCCTGGAGTCGGGCTATTGAATCCCCCTCTGTCGCCACGGCCGCGCCGCAGGACTCCAGAGCCGCTGGTGCCGTCCGGTCCTGGCTGCCTGAGAGGTTCCGGGGAGGTTGCCCCTTCGGCGCCGGGCGCTGGCTGCGCTCGGACTCTCCCGGACGGTATCGCTAGCGATCCCCCGAGTTTAGCGAGGGCTCACCGTGCTGTCGTCTGTCGACTAAATGTCGGGGAGGGTTGTCGTGTGCCTGGAGGAGGGTTCTCGCATGAAGGAGGGTTCTCGGGTTTGTGAAGGAGCCTTTTCGCATGAAGGAGGGTTGTCGTCGTATAGTCCGGTCAACTCTCCTAGATGCGGAAACCCTCCTGCAGGAACCCGAGAACCCTCCTGCGAGAGCAGCCTCACCCCGAAAGAGCCGCGCCCATAGGACATTGCTGGCGCAGGAGAGCCACCGTTGTGACATTGCTCGGGTTGCCCGAGAGCTGGCGGACCGGGCAGGGCCTGGGTGCTAGCTGATCTTTCTCGCGGCCCGGCGGCTGGCGAGCTCGTCGGTGGCTGGCCCGGAGACGGGCTCGCCTGTCTCGGCCGGGAATTCGGCGAGCGAGCCCTCGACCTCCTGCCAGATCCGGCCGAGTGCTATGCCGAACACGCCCTGGCCGCCCTGCAGCAGATCGACGACCTCGTCGCGCGAGGTGCAGGCGTAGACCGATGCGCCGTCGCTCATCAGCGTGATCCTGGCCAGGTCCGTCGCGCCGCCCTCGCGCAGGAAATTGACCGCCGTGCGGATCTGCTGCAGCGAGATCCCGGTGTCGAGCAGCGACTTCACGACCTTGAGCACCAGGATGTCGCGGAATCCGTACAGCCGCTGGGAACCTGACCCGCGGGCTGGCCTGACGCTCGGCTCGACCAGGCCGGTCCTGGCCCAGTAGTCAAGCTGGCGATAAGTGATACCCGCTGCCGCGCAGGCGGTAGGGCCCCGGTAGCCCACATCCTCGGCAGGCGGATTGGCCTCTTCCTCGAAAAGCAGGCCCTGCTCTGCCGCACGCAAGACGGCCGCGCGCCGCGCGCGCTCCTCCTGCCCGTCTCCTGTTATGACCGCCACGCCCACCTCCGGCCCCGCACCCAAAACACGCTAGGCCCGCATCGTGGCCCGGTCAACGACCTGCCCCGGCGCGTCGCCAGGTAGTACCGCAAACAGCCAACGGCGTCAGGTCGCGCTGCCGAAGTCCTCCGGAGTGATGTTGTCGAGGAACTCGCGGAACTTCTCGACCTCGTCTTCCTGCTCGTCCGGGATCGAGACGCCAGCCTCGTCGAGGATCTCATCGTGAGCGAAAATCGCCGTCCCGGTCCGCAGCGCGAGCGCGATCGAGTCTGACGGCCTGGCGCTCACGGTCGTGCCGTTCGAGAAGACCAGGTCGGCAAAGAAGATGCCGTCACGGAGCGCGGTGATGTTGACCTGCCTCAACTCGACCTTGAGCGCCTGCAGGATGTCGCGCATCAGATCGTGAGTGAGCGGCCGGGCCGGGACCATGCCCTGCTGAGCGAAGGCGATGGCCGTTGCTTCCATGGGCGCCGATCCAGATCGGGAGGTAACGCTCACCACCGGTCTCCTTCAGCAGCACGATGGGCGCGTTCGTTGGCATCTCGACGCGGACGCCGACGACCTCCATCTCCTTCACAGCGACTCCGTCCTCACCTGCGCCTCATGTCCTACAGCAGTGCCGTTTGTTCCCTGCCGTGTTTGTTCCCTGTCGTGCGGCGGGCACTCCCTTGCCAACGTACACCCCTCGCTGTTGTGGGCCAGCACTGGAATGCTCACGCGCTCGCGCCCTTGATCGCCTGTGACGTGCCGTCGAGTCCGCTGCTGGTTACCTCGCCTGAAAGCCCGGAACCGGCAAGCCCGGAACCGGCAAGCCCGAGCCGCCAGGCCAGCCTCCGCCAGCCCCCCTTCGAGTATCGACCGATGCAGCCTGAGGAGCAGCGCGGCGATCTCGCGGGCCGTCCGCGCCGCCGACTCACGGACCTCGGCCCCGCGCTGGCGCAAGGTCGGGCCAACGAGCTGCTCGATCAGCGAGACCTCCCGGTCGGCCGCGGTGCTGACCATGCGCAGGTTCCTGGCCTGCACGCCGTGGCACGCAAGAGCGGCTGCCGTAGTCGCTACGTCGAGGGCGTCCTGGCCGTAAAGCCGGCCTGAGCGCTTGATGAGCCCGTAGGTCTCAAGCTCGGCGAGTTGCTTTTCGTCAAGGCCCGCGGTATCGAGGAGTTCCCGCTGCGTCACCATCTCAGCGGGACGGCGCGTGCCCGGCTCTTCCCGGTGCGCCAGCCGTTCCTTGATGACGCGCAGCGGCAGGTACTCATCGCGCTGACTGGTGAGGATGAAGCGAAGCTGGTCCACGTCAGCGGGGCTGAACCGCCGGTAGCCAGACGGCGACCGGGCGGGGCTGATCAGGCCCTCCGCCTCAAGGAAGCGGATCTTTGAGACGCTGATGTCAGGAAAATCTGCCCGCAACTCGACAAGCACTTCACCAATGCCGAGGTAGGCCCGCGCAAACGATGAGTTCATCCCGTCCCGTGCGCCTAGACGCCGCTCTCGGCGTGCGAAAGGCGACCTTGCAGGAAGACCAGGCGGAATTTGCCGATCTGTACCTCGTCGCCGCCATTCAGCGCGACTTCCTCGATCCGCGCCCTGTTCACATAGGTGCCGTTGAGGCTGCCCACGTCCCGTACGGCGAACTTGCCGCCGTGCCGGTAGAACTCAGCGTGCCGACGCGACACTGTCACGTCGTCAAGGAAGATGTCGCTGTCCGGCTTACGCCCGACCTCGGTGACCTCGCTGTCGAGCAGGAACCTGCTGCCTTCGTTCGGTCCCCGCCTGACCACGAGCAGGGCAGTATTCGGCGGCAGCGTGGCGACCGCCGCCGCATCGGCGGCGCCGGCATCGGTTGGCTCGGCGTCAGGGGGCTCGACACCGGTGAAGATCATGGACGTCGTCTCGCCTACCGTGGCCCGGTCAGGCGGCACGGCCGCCCTGGTCAGCGGAGTCGCGCACTGCGAGCAGAACCGGCCATTCTCCGGATTGGCCGCACCGCAGGCAGGACAATAGATGCCAGGCATCTGCCCCCCGAGCCTCCCGTTCGCCGGTCTCGCTGCGCTGATCGAGTACGCATCGGTGCGGGCATTGAGCCTGCCGATGTCGTGCTCGCTCCACGCTACCGGCGGCTGGCGCCGCTGGTCCATCTCCCACGCGCTGCCAGGCTGACTTGGCCGCGCCGGCACCCCGCCAGGCGAGGTACCGTCTGGCCGAGCCGCAACCGGGCGCTTCCGATTGCGGCGCCTTCGCCAGATCACGCTGCACACCTCCGACGCCCGGGCCGCTCCGCACAACACTGGCCGACTACCCGCTGGACAGACAACCGTCACCTAACCACGGCAATTGTCTCACGCGGAAGTAGTGCAGCGTCGGCCTTCAGCGTGACCCACAGTGCTTACCGCGAAACACCGGGCTCCCGCCCGGCTTGCTCGACTACGCTAACCCATTCGTCGAGCAGGGCGCGGGCGGTACCGCCATCCGATGCCTCCGCCCACACGTGAGTGACCGCCAGCGCGGGGTCGGGCAGCATGAGCGCCCAGCCCTTGCCTGGCTCGATGACCCGGACGCCGTCGGTGGTGTCGATCTCGTGCCCGGCGGCGGCCTCCACGACCAGCCGCATCACGCTGCCCTTGGCTGCCCACGGCGTCGGAACCGATCGCTTGAGCAGCTGTGCCACCGGGATCCGCGCGTGGATCTGGCTGAGCGAGAGCCTCGTCCTGGCGACCAGGCCGATCAGCCTGGTAAAAGCGGCGATGCCATCGAGCGACCTGGAGAACTCAGGCACGACGAACCCGCCGCGGCCATCGGCCGCGAAGATGACGTCATCGGCCGTCGTCGCCTCGAACAGGCCGTGCGGCGACGTGGGCGTCCACTCGACTTGCACTCCGTGGAACCGGCAGACATCCTCGGCGACGCGGGTCGTGGTCACCGGCAGCGCCACCCGCCCAGATCTTCGCTCGGCGGCGACGAGGTCGAGCACCACGAGCAGCGCCCGGTCATCGCTGACCAGGGCACCCTTGTCGTCGATCAGCATGATCCGCTCGCCGACAGGATCGAACCTGACCCCGAAGGCAGCCCGCGAGGAGTACACGAGCTCAGCCAGCCGGTGCAGGTCAGCCCTGATCTGGGCCGGCGACTGGGTTGGCGTGGCCTCGTCAAGCCGGTTGTTCACGGTCAGCACGTCGACCCCGATGCGGCCGAGGAGCCCTGGCAGCACCAGTGACGCCGTGCCGCCCGCGCAGTCGGCGACGATCTTGAGCCCGGCTTCCCTGACTCCGGTCATGTCCACCCGGCTGAGCAGATCACCGGTATAGGCCTCGATCACCCGGGGCGGGTAAGTCAGCTCGGCTATCTCGCCGGGGAACGCACGCCGGTACTCCTGGCGGGAAAACACCCGCTCGAGCTTGCGCTGTACCGCCTCAGACAGGTCAGCGCCGTGCTCGTCGAGGAAGATGATGTCGATCGACTGCGGGTCGCCAGGCGTAGTCCGCATGGCGATGCCGCCGCTGCAGTCGCTGCGCGCCGTCTCGAACCGGGCCACCGGCAGCGGCTGGGCCTCTAGGTCGACGACGTTGATGGCGCTCGCATTGAGCGCGCCGTGCACGGCGCGCTTGAGTGCCCTCGCGGCTCGAGACACGTCGCGTGAGGTGGTGACCGCCGAGCCTTTTTTCAAAGTAGTGGCGTAGGCACTTGCCAGCCGGACGCAAAGCTCGGGCGTGATCTCCACGTTGACCAGCCCGGACACGCCCCTCGGGCCGAACAGCGTCCGCTGGCCTCGCGACTCCCAGATCACGCTGGTGTTGACGACCGCGCCGGCCTTGATGGTCTTGAACGGGTAGACCCGCACGCCGGAGGAGATGTACGCCTCGGACTCGATCACGCACTCGTCGCCGACGATCGCGGCTTCCTCGATCCTGGCCGAGGCCATGATGTCGGTGTTCTTGCCGATGACGCAGCCGCGCAGGGTCACCCCGACGCCAACGTACACGTTGTTGTGCACGACGGCGCGGTGCAGGAACGCGCCCTCTTTGACCACGACGTTGCTGCCCACGACGGTGAACTCGCGCAGCTGGGCGCCGGCCTTGATCTTGGCGTAGTCGCCGATGCAGAGCGGCCCGGTCAGGACGGCATCGGGGTCGACCTCGGCGCCGTCAGCGACCCACACGCCCGGTGACACCTCGAAACCGTCGATGTGGGCAGCGACCTTGCCGGACAGCACGTCCGCCTGCGCCTTGTGGTAAGCCTCGTGGGTGCCGACGTCCTCCCAGTACCCGTCGGCGACCCAGCCGTAGACCGGCGCGCCCTTGTCGAGCAGCCTGGGGAACACATCGCCTGACCAGTCCACGACCTCACCGGGCGGCACGTGCCCGAGCACCTCGGGCTCCATGACGTAGATGCCGGTGTTCACGGTGTCGGAGAAGACCTGTCCCCAGGACGGCTTCTCCAGGAACCGCTGGATCTTGCCGTCCTCGTCGGCGATCACGATGCCGAACTCAAGCGGATCGGGTACCCGGGCGAGAGCGACTGTGACGAGCGCGCCGTTGTCCTTGTGGAACCGCACCAGGTCAGACAGGTCGATATCGGTCAGCGCATCGCCCGAGATCACGAGGAACGGCCCGTCCCGCAGCGCGTCCTCAGCATTCTTGACGCTGCCGGCCGTGCCGAGGGGGATGTCCTCGGTGGCGTACTGCAGGCTCATGCCCCACTCGTCGCCATCGCCGAAATAGTTCCGCACCATTGAGGCGAGGAACTGCACCGTGACGACCGTCTCGTCGAAGTTGTGCTTGCGCAGCAGCCGCAGCACGTGCTCCATGATCGGCTTGTTGACCACGGGCAGCAGCGGCTTGGGCTGGTTAGCGGTCATCGGGCGCAGCCGGGTCCCTTCGCCGCCTGCCATGACTACTGCCCTCACCGTTGCCAGCGCTCCTTCGTCTAGTCGGGCCTAGTTCCCGCGGGCGCTTTAGTCCCCTGTCCCTGCCGCCACGCTGTTCCGCTCGGGGTCGGCCCGGTCCGCGGCGAGCAGCCGGCGGGCCTGCTCGAGGTACAGCGCCGCGGCCCACCAGTACAGTGCAGTTCCCCACAGAGCGAACGCCCAACCGAACACCCGGGCGACTAGCCCGTATGTACCCTGGTGAGAGCCCAGAAAAAGCAGCGGGAAAGCGTAAAACAGGCACAGCGTCGCCGCCTTGCCGGTGAAACTTACCTTGAGCGGGCCATAGCCGGCCCGGCGCAGCACGAGCAGCGTGATGCCGAGCGTCAGCTCGCGAGCGGCGAGCACCGCCACGAGCCACCAGCCGATGATGGCGCGGACGGCGAGGGCGATGATCGTGGCGACGATGTAGAGCCGGTCGGCGGCCGGGTCGAGGATCTCGCCGAGCCTGGTCTGCTGCCCCAGCGCCCGCGCGAGCTTGCCGTCGAGCCAGTCGGAGAACCCGGCAGCCAGGAGCAGCCCGACCGCCCACCAGTCACCGGCCGCGTCCCGAACGCCGAGCACCAGCCACAGGAAGACGGGCACCCCCGCCAGCCGGGCCAAGCTGATCATATTGGGGATCGTCAGGCGGTTACCGGTCATCACCTCTCCTGTCGTCCCCTCGTGGCAGAACGTTACGCGGTCCGCGTGGCCGGTGAGTAAACCGGTTGCGTCTTAGCGGCGACGGGAATCCTGAGCATCGCGGCCAGCCTGCCTCGGAGCCGAGGCTTGGGGGCAGCGGCTTGGGGGCAGCGGCTTGGGGGGCTATGGAGAACAAGGGTCTTGAGACGCTGCTCGCGGTCAGCGTCGTGGCAGCGCTCGCGCCCGCGGTCGCCTCGCTGCTCCCCCGCAAGCCGCCCCAGGTGGTCGTCCTGATCGTCTGCGGCGTCCTGATCGGGCCATCGGTGCTCGGGCTGGGTGACTCGGCGAGCATCAAGGTGCTCGCCGACGTCGGCCTCGGCTTCCTTTTCCTGCTGGCGGGCTACGAACTCGACCCTGGCCTGCTCCGCGAGCGGTCGGGGCGGCTCGCGATCGGCGGCTGGCTCATCAGCGCCGTGATCGCGGTGGGCGCGGCGGGCGGGCTGACCTATGCCGGATTCGTCAAGGACTTCGTGCCGATCGGGCTGGCCCTCACCACGACTGCGCTCGGCACCCTGCTGCCCATACTCAAGGACAACGACATGCTGGGCGGCCAGTTCGGCCGGTACGTGCTGGCGGCCGGGGCGGCGGGCGAACTGTTCCCGATCCTGGCGATCTCGCTGTTCCTGACCAGGCGCGGTGAGTTCGGGGCGACGATCTCCATCCTGGTCGTCTGCGCGGCAGCGGCCTTGCTGGCTATCGCGCCCAGGCTGATGGGCGAGGCCAGGCTCGGCGCGATCATCAGGCAGGGCCAGCGCGCGACGGCACAGACGACCTTGCGCTGGGCGATCGTGCTGCTGCTGATCCTGCTGGTGCTCGCCGAGCGGTTCGGGCTCGACGTGGTGCTCGGCGCGCTGATCGCCGGCATTGTGCTGCGGAACTGGACAAAGAGGATGGGCGTCGACATCACCTCGCTCGAGGAGAAACTCGACGCGGTGGGCTACGGGTTCTTCATACCGCTGTTCTTCGTCGCCTCGGGCATGTCGCTCGACGTCGCCTCGATCGCCGCTAACCCGCTTCGGCTCATCGTGTTCCTGGCGCTGCTGCTCGTGGTACGCGGGCTGCCGTCGCTCTTCGTTTACCGGCGCGCGCTGCCGCTGCGGCAGCGGGTGGAGATGACGTTCATCACGGCGACCACCATGCCCCTTCTGATCGCACTGGCCCAGATCGGGCTTGCCGACGGGATCATGCTGAAGGCCAACGCCGCGGCGCTGGTAGGCGCGGGCGTGTGCTCGGTCCTGCTCTACCCGCTTGTCGCCGTCGCCCTCGCCAGGAAGCCGGGCGCCTTACTCCGCCTGCCACAGGCTCGCGATGCCCTGTCCGACGCCAATGCACATCGTCGCCGCGCCGCGGCCGCCGCCGCGCCGCCTCAACTCGTGCAGCAATGTGGTCGTGATCCTGGCTCCCGAGCATCCAAGCGGATGCCCGATGGCGATCGCGCCGCCGTTGACATTGACCAGCTCAGGGTCGCACTTGAGCTGATCAACGACGGCAACGGCCTGCGCGGCGAACGCCTCGTTGATCTCGAGCAGTGCCAGGTCACCGACCTGCCAGCCGGCCCGGCCCAGCGCCTTGCCCATCGCCGGCACCGGCCCGATCCCCATGTAGTCGGGGTGCACCCCCGCGCTGGTGCCGCCCGCGTAGCGAGCCAGCGGTTCGGCGCCCGCCCGCTTCATGGCACCCTCGGACATCAGCAGCAGGCAGGCCGCGCCGTCGTTCAGCGGCGAGGAGTTACCGCCGGTGACCGTGCCGCCGGCCCGGAACGCTGGCTTCTTCGCGGCGAGTTCGGCTGCCGTCAGGCCGGCCTTGATCCCCTCGTCCTTGCTGACGGGCCCCTGCGGCGCCTCGACCGGCACGATCTCGCCAGTGAACCGGCCGCCGGCCGCGGCCGCCGCCGCCCTCTGATGGCTGAGCAGCGCGAACTCGTCCTGCCGTTCGCGGCTGACCTGGTACTTATCGGCAACGTTCTCCGCGGTCTCCCCCAGGCTGATCGGCGGGTAGAGCTCGGCCATCCTCGGGCTGACCAGCCGCCAGCCAAGCCTGGTGTCCACGACGCCAGCCTCGCGCGGGAACGGCTCGGCCGCCCTCGGCATGACAAACGGCGCCCTGGTCATCGACTCGACCCCGCCGGCGATGCAGACATCGGCGTCCCCGGCCGCGATCGCCCGCGCGGCCGAGCAAATCGCCTCCATGCCCGAACCGCACAGCCTGTTCACCGTGGCACCAGGCACCTCGACCGGCAGGCCGGCCAGCAGCACGCCCATCCTGGCCACGTTCCTGTTGTCCTCACCTGCCTGGTTGGCCGCGCCCCAGTACACGTCGTCAACGGCCTGCGGGTCAAGCCACGAGTTGCGCGTCATCAGCGCGGCGATCACGTCAGCGGTCAGATGGTCAGGCCTGACGCCAGCCAGGGCTCCCTTGATCTTCCCGATCGGCGTGCGGCATGCGTCCACGGCGTATACGGCGGGCATCGGCGTCCTCCTGCGCGTGAGGTCAAGGTCAACGTCAAGGTCACGCCAACCCTTTCATTCTGAACAAATGACCACAGCGGCCATGTCCCTGTCTAGGTTGCCCGATCCCCAGGTCGCCCGGGTTTCGCCAGTCAAGCCAAGCCCAGCACGTCAGTCCTGCGGCCGCTCCACCCCTCAGGCTGGTGCCAGTGTTGCGCATGAGGCGAACGTTGTCTGGGGCGGATGTCGGGGCGCGCATGGATGTTCCTGATACGTGAATCGCCCAGCCATTCTCATCCACGGGAGCGCGCATCGCGCATCGAAATCTGTTGGTTTATTCGAGGTTCAGGCTGAGGCGCTGGAGGCGGGTGGTGCGGGTAGTGCCGGGCACTGCCAGCCCCCGCCGCCTGAACCCAATTAACCAAGCGGATCGATGTTGAAAATTGGGTGTCAATATGCGCACCCATGTTGCCGACCTTCTGACGCCGCCCGGGCGAAATGCGACATTGCAGTCAGACAGGGCCAACGCCCGCGCGCCGGGCGGGGCAGCCAGTGCGCGCTCGCGCGCTGTCGCACGCCGCGAAACACGCTTCTCAGCCGAAACCGGGCAGAGTCACCTCCCGCGAGCCGTCACCCCGGGATAGCCCTCGCCGCGCGAGGCCAATGGTTGTGTCATAGGTGCCCGGCTCTATGGGAGTGAGGCCCTCGCAGGAGGGTTTTCGTATTCCTGTAGGAGGGTTTCCGCATCTAGGAGAGTTGACCGGACTATACGACGACAACGCTCCTTTATGCGACAACGCTCCTACAGGAACCCGAAAACCCTCCACGGTAACGACCAGAACCCCTCCCGGACACGGGAACTCTCCTCCTGGAGCACGAAAACCCTCCCGGACACGGGAAGTCTCCTCCCGGAGCGCGACAACCCTCCCAGGACACGGCAGCACCCCGGCTGGCTCAACCCAGAGAAGTACCCGGCAGGTCACCCGGCGCGGACCGGCTCAGTTGTACGGGAGCAGGCAGATGCCGGCCAGGTTGCTGACGCCGCCGCAGGCCTGGCTTTGATCGAAGTTGTCGCTCGCGATCCACAGTCCGGCGCTGGTCAGCAGCATGTCGTCGGCGCCGAGGCCGCGCGCTCTGGTCGGGCTGAACGCCAGCAGCCCGGTCGCGGGAGACAGGCCCTCGATCCCGGGTGCCGAGATGGCTCCCGGTCCTGCCATGTCGCAGCCGTCCGGGTTCTCTGACCAGCGCTCATGGCCTGCGAAGTAGACCGTGCTCGTGTCGGCGGCAACCGAATAGAGCGAGTCGCAGCCGGTGTAGTTGATCCACAGGTGCCGCACCGACGTCTGGGCGGCTGGCCAGGCCGAGGCGGAGTCGCACAACCCGGAGCGCGGGTCCGTGGTGGTCAGGTTCCACGGGTGGTAGCCCGTATCGGCCAGGTAGACCGTCTTGTCATCGGGCGACCAGGCGGCTGCCCTGACGTAGTAGGCGTTGTCGGTGAAGCACTGATACGGGAACCCGTTCGGCAGGTTGCCGTCGCTCCCGTCGAGTTCTGGTGACGTCCACCTGGTCACCGTCGCCTGCGTCTTGCCCAGGCTGAGCATGAAGATCTGCTGCCTGCCGAGCCCGCCAGCCGAGGTGAAGTCGCCCATGACCAGGTCAAGCTTGCCGCTGTGGCTGAGCGCCTGGTTATAGACCCTGGTCGCGTTCGGCTGCGAGCCGGGGAACTTGTAATTCCCCTTGATGTGCAGGCTCAGGTACTTGTCATTCTTGCCCGTAGCCGGGCTCACGCTGGTCATGTACGGGGCGGCCTTGCCGCCGTTGATCGAGGTGTACTGACCGCCGACCAGCAGGTGCCCGCCGACGTCGCGCAAGGTCTGGACGGTGCCGTTGACGCTATGCCCGAACTTCTTGACCACCGCGCCGCTGCCCGCGGCGGTGCTGATCTCGGCGATGTTCTGCGCGAGGATGGTGTTGATCTTCTTGAACGACCCGCCAATGTAGGCGTCAGCGCAATTCGCGCCATTGAACGCGATCGAGTTCACCGTGCCATGGATGTTGGGCGCCCACGAAGTCAGCTTGTACGGCGGCGTCGCGCTGAAGCTCATCGCGTTGTGCCTGACGAAGGTCCGCTTGCCCTGATCGATCGCGCTGAACGTGCCCACCGCGTACATCGTGCCCTTGCACTGCACGAGCTGGCGGATCTGCTGCGGCGGGGTGTCGGTCGTGGCGAGATGAGGGGTTCCGGTGACCGGATGGATTGAGACTGGGCCGGTCGCGCCCGGCTTGGCGGCGGGCGGCGAGGCTGTGTGCTGGGCAATGGCCGCCGGTGCAGCCGCCACGAACAGCACGGCCGCGCTGGCGATGATGCCAGTCTTTGCCGCCTGCCTGAGTCTCATCGCGCACGCTCCAGTTCATCAGAAACTTGCTTGTGCAGGGGTATCGGGCAACGCCAGTTGCACCCGAATCAGGCCATTATGTCACCGCCTCCTGGCCGGGCGCCGGTAATCCGATCCGCGACGAAAGACGCGAGCGTGCCGATTGTCGCGAGGCTGTCCAGGTTCAGGTCCTCATCAGCGACGTCGACGCCGAACGTGGCCCGCACCCTGGCGAGCAGGAGCGCCCCGCCGAGCGAATCGAGGCCGAGGCCCGCCCGCAGCAGCGGGGTGTCAGCCGGGGCGGTCAGCGGGACATCGTCGCCAGTCAGGCCGGCCAGGATTGCCCTGATCCTGGCCGATACCTCAGGCCGGCCATCGCGGCGGCTCATCCGGGCACCGTGGCGATCACCCAGTCGGGCAGGCTGGGCACAGGCTGATCGAGTCCCCGCACATACCGGGCTGTCCGCTGCGGACCGACGCCGCTGGCACGGAAACCAGCACCTGTCAGCGCGATCCGCAACGGCACGTTGCGGTCGTTGATCACGCACGGCACGGCCACCTGGCTCGCCCCCGCCCGCCGCGCGGCAAGGCAGGCCCACGCCAGGAGCGCATCGATCACGCCGCGCCCGATCGCCCGGCACGACATCATCACCAGTGACAGCTCCCACTCGCTGCCCGGGTCCGCGCTGCCCGGGTCCGCTATGACCAGCGCGCCGACCATTCCGTCGTCGCCGAATTTGTCGCTAAGCCGCACCGTGATCACGCGCGGGCCACCCTGAGCCGCTTGCGGACCGACCTGACCGGCCGGCGGCCCGACCTGACCGGCCGACGGGCCGGATTCGATCATCGCCGCGAACTCAGCCGCGCCGACCACCGCACCCGCCGAGTTGAACTGATGCGTCCTGACCGATAGCTCATGCAGCCGCGCCTCGTCGCCGGCCTCGGCCGGGGCGATGCGCACCTCGGTGCCGCTCCAGCGCAGGAAGTCCTCGGCCGACCCGCCGAACGCCCTGGCCTCGTCATTCCTGGCCCGGCGCCGCGAGTACAACTCGCCCCGGCGCCGCCCCTCGTCGGTCACGACCGGCGGGCTGAAGACCGGCCAGGTCACGGCCTGGGCTACGTCCTGCGGAGCGAGCACGAGCACGTCGGGAAACGCGAACGACACCTCGGCGCGCTCCATGGCGTCGTCGTCGACGAATGCCACCTCATCGGGGACTAGCCCGAGTTCGGTCATGATCTCGCCGATAGCCGCCGACTTGAGGCCCCAGCCGCACCGGGCCGCGCTGAAGTCGTGGCCGAGCAGCCGCGCCGCGTAGCTGGCTGCCTCCGGCGGGTTCTTGCTGGCGATCGCGTGCAGCATCCCGCGCCCGGAGAGCTCGGCCAGCACGCCTGTGAGCCGCGGGTCAGCCGGCGGACCGCCAGCGGCGGACTCGAGGTAGACGCCCCGCAGCAAGGTGTTGTCCAGGTCCCAGACGACACACTTGATCACTGCTCGATCCGCATCACTGCTCGATCCGCTTTTCCATCGTCAGATGCGTCGCGGTGAAGCCGAACGCGCGGTAAAGGGCGCGCATGCCCAGGTTCGCGGCGTTGACCTTCCCGGACAGGTGGGTGAATCCCGCCTCGTCGGCCGCCGCAAGATCGCGGCCATCAGCAACTCGCCCACTGCGCCGCGATCGGCGATGTCAGCGACCGCGAGCGAGCGGAAATTACCGTACCTGGCACCGGTGAGCGAGTTGGCGCGACCCGACATCCAGGCCCAGCCGACCGGCCGATCCCGGGCATCGCCAGCAACCGCCACGAGCGCGATCTCGCCCGGCTTGCCGAGCGACCCGGCGATCCTGCGGCGATGGAACGCCGGATCGGTGATCGCCTCGTCCCCGAACGAGACCATCGCTATCTCGACCTCGAACGCGGCTAGCGCGTCCAGGTCGCTCTCGCTCGCCGGCCTGATCTGATGCCGGCCGCTCTGCCCGGCCACGCGCAGCATCCTCGCACAAGCCCGCACGCGCCAAGCCCGCACGCGCCAAGCCCGCACGCGCCAGGCCAGCACCGCATTACCGGCCGCCCCCGCGCTGCGGTTCGCTTCGCGGCATCGGCCGGAAACGTCGCCGCCGCAAGACGGGCAGCCTGCCGCCTTGAGCTCGCCGATCGTGCCCCACGGCGCCGCGCCAACCTCGTGGACCGCCGCGCACTTGGCACAGCGGTACGGCCGGACCCGGTCGCCTCTGGTCTGCGCCGTGTAGAGCGGCCCGGTGTACTCGCCGACCACCAACTGATCCCCGTCGAGCTCAGCGACGAGCTCGGCCGAGCGCAAGTGATACAGGTGACTCGTGCCAGCCAGGATGCCAGCGCCGACGTAGCTGTTGAAGTTCGGCGTCAGCGACCTGAGCACGAGGCCAAGGCCCGCGATCAGGCGCTGGGTGGCGAGCGTCTCCGCCGGGCGCCGGGCGCCGAAACTGAAGAACACGTGCCCGCCCGGACGCGGCCGCAGCGCCGACACCGCCCGCGACAAGAACAGCTCTGCCCCCGGCACCGTGTACGGCGGGTCGGTGCACACGACATCAAAAGCGCCCGCCAGGTCGTCCGGCAGCGGCTGGCGCAGGTCATGCTCGACGAGCCGGATGCCGCTGCCCTGCGTCTGCTCCCCGATCCAGCTGAGCACCGCCGGGTCGGAATCGACGACCGTCACCGACGCCGCCACGCCAGTCAGCCTGGCGAACCTGTCGATCGCGACCGCGACGAGGTCATCGTCGCCCAGCAGCAGCACGTCCCTGCCGTCGAGCGCGCCTGCCTCCTGCAGGCGCAGCACCCGGTGGATCTTGGTAGCGACCGTGCAGTGAGTCTGATCCAGGTCGGGCCGCGCTTGCGGTGCGCCTGCGGCGATGCGCTCGAGCTCCTGCGCCAGGCCGCCGAGCGAGGCGGGGACGGCCAGGCCGAGCCCGGCGCAGCAGGCGCAGACGACGTCGACCCGGGTACGGCTCGTGAGTTCGCGCGCGGCGGCCGTCAGCCTGACCGGCCTGGTCTTGTCGACGACGCCGCGCTTGCGCAGCTCGTTGCACACCGCCGTGACCAGCGGCACGGGCAGCTCGGCCTCCCGGCTGATCTGGCTGGTCGCGATGGGCTCGGAACGGGCGATGACGCGAATCACGTCCCGCACCCCCGCTTCCCCTTCGGCCAGCCCCACCGCTGCCGCGACCTCGGCCACGATCACGTCGATTTCCATCAGCCGAGTATCGCCGGTCCCGCGACTAGTTCCACCTCGAAGCCGTCGGCGTTCGACAGGTACGCCGCGTAGTGCCCGGGACCGCCCGCATGCGGATGCTCGCCGGGAAACAGCAGCGACCACCCGGCGGCGGGCCCGGCAGCCGCCAGCGCATCGACGCGGCCGGGGGCGCCGGCGTGGAAGGCGAGATGATTCAGCCCCGGACGGCAGCGGTCGTGCGAATCGGCTGACAAGGCTGGCGATCTCTCCACGACGATGTAGGTGCGGTCAAGCCGCCAGCTGCGGCCATCGGGCCAGTCCTGGAACTGCTCATAGCCGAGCTCGCCGAGCAGCCATCCCCACTGCGCAATAGCCCGGCCCAGGTCAGGAACCCACAGTTCCACATGGTGCAGCAACCCAGAGGTCATGATGCCATTATAAACAATTTTTCATACTTTAGGGATTGAAAATTGCGCAGGGCCTGACCATTACTTATGCCTAGTCAAAGACGCAGGGCGGTCTGTATCATCCCCGACGAGCGTCATCGCCACAAAAACGGGAGGAATGCATGATCATATCGCGCTTCGGGGGTCGTCTTCTCAGTATCGCCGCCGTGCCCGGCCTCGCTCTCGCCGCGCTGCCCGTGGCCGCGGCCAGCGCCGCGCCGCGGCCGCGTCGGCGTGCCCCTCGTGCGGTCATAACCTGATCGCGAACCCGGGGGCCGACAAAGGCAAGGGCACGATTTCCGATACCAAGGTCAAAGTGCCCGGCTGGAAGCCGAAGGGTAACTTTACCGCCGCATCTTATTCGTGGTCGGGCGGCGATGTCTCGGCGACCTCGCACGGCCCCAAGCATCGCGGGAAGAATTACTTCTACGGCGGCCCCGACGCCGCCAAGTCCACCGGCACCCAGCTGATCAAGGTCGGGGCGAAGGGGATCAGCGGCGGCAAGGTGCACTACACCCTGTCCGGGTGGCTCGGCGGCTTCTCGAGCCAGCGGGACCGCACCGTCGTCACGGTCACGTTCGAGAACGGCAAGGGCGCGGCCCTCGCGACCGCTCACATCGGCCCGGTGACCGCCAAGCAGCGCAAGGACACCAGCGAGTTCCTGCTGCGGTCAGCTACCGGCACCGTTCCGGCCGGCACGCGCAACCTCCAGGTCAAGATCGTCATGACGCGCACGGACGGCAGTGACAATGACGGCCTCGCCGATAACCTGTCGCTGACGTTCAAGCTCAAGTAGCCCGCGTCAGCCCGGCCCTCACCAGCCGAGCTCGTCGAGCCGCTCATCGCTGATTCCGAAATGGTGGCCGACCTCGTGCACAACGGTCTTGCGCACCTGGTCGGCCACTTCGGCTTCGGTGTCGCAGATCGCGCAGATCTGGAGCCGGTAGATCGTGATGCGGTCAGGCAGCACCCCGGCGTAGTTCGTGGACCGGTTCGTGAGCGGGATGCCTTCGTAGAGCCCGAGCAGCCCGGGCGGGCCTGGCGCGTGCTCGACGGTCACCGCCACGTTGCGCATCATCTCGCCGAGCTTGTCAGGCAGGCCGTCGAGCGCGGTCGCGACCATATCCTCGAATCGCTCGGGGTCGATGTAGATCAACTGACGCCGCCCGCCGGTTTCTCCGCCGCCGCAGCAGCCCGAGCCGCCGCCGCAGCGGCCGCCTGGCGCCGCTGCTCGAGGAAGTCGCGCTCGGCCGGGTTCGCCGTGCACGCCAGCGCGGCGTCGTAGGCGGCCGCGGCCTCAGCGCAGCGGTCCAGCCTGCTGAGCAGGTCGGCGCGGGTCGCGTGGTACAGATGGTATTCGCCCAGGTCCAGGCCCTCGGTCGCGGCGAGCGCGGCGTCCGGCCCGCGGACCTCGGCGAGAGCCACGGCCCTGTTCAGGGCCACGACCGGAGTCGGGGACTGCGCGAGAAGCTGGTCGTAGAGCTGCAGGATCTGCCCCCAGTCCGTGGCGGCGGCGATGGGCGCGTCGCTGTGCACGGCGTTGATCGCGGCCTGGAGCTGATACGGACCCGGCGCGTTCCGCCGCAGGCAGGTCCTGACCAGGGCCTGGCCCTGCCCGATCAGGCTCGCGTCCCACAGCGAGCGATCCTGGTCGGGCAGCAGCACGAGCGAGCCGTCTACGGCCGTTCTCGCCGGCAGGCGTGCCTGGATGAGCAGCAGCAGCGCGAGCAGGCCGAGCGCCTCCGGCTCGTCGGGCATCAGCCCGGCGAGCAGCCGCGCCAGCCTGATCGCCTCCGCGCACAGGTCCTCGCGGGTCAGGGCGTCGCCCGCCGAGGAGACGTAGCCCTCGTTGAACACCAGGTAGATGACGGCCAGCACGGCGCCGAGCCGGTCGGGCAGCTCGGCGTCGCCCGGCACGCGGTACGGGATGCCGGCCGCCTTGATCTTCCGCTTGGCCCGCACGATCCGCTGCGCCATCGTGGGCTCCGGGACCAGGAACGCCCTGGCGATCTCCGGAGTCTGCAGTCCGCACAGCAGCCTGAGGGTGAGCGCGACTTGCGCGGCCCCGCCAAGCGCGGGGTGGCAGCACGTGAAGATCAGTCGGAGCCGGTCGTCATCCACTGGTCCCGCCTCCCGCGGGCCGCCGGCGTCGCCGTCCGGGCCCTGCTGGGTGTAGAGCAAGCTCGCCTGGGCGTGCTTGTCCTGCCTTGCGGATTCCCTCCGCAGCTGATCGATCGCCCGGTTCTTGGCCGTGGTGGTGATCCAGGCACCCGGGTTGGGCGGCACGCCGGCCTCCGGCCACTTGCCGACCGCGATCGTGAAGGCTTCCTGCACCGCTTCCTCGGCGAGGTCGATGTCGCCGAGGAAGCGGACCAGGGATGCCACGCACCGGCCGTACTCGCGCCGGAAGTGGCCTTCGATCTCGTCAGCATGGACTGACATGGACTACCGTCGCCGCCTAGGCCTCGGGTGCCTCGTCGTGGAACGGCCGCACCTCGACCGGGACCCGGCAAGCCCTGGTCGCCTTGCGGGCCCAGTCCAGCGCCGCGTCGAGGTCGGCAGCCTGGATGACCCAGAAGCCCCCGATCTGCTCCTTGGTCTCGATGTAGGGACCATCGGTAGTAATCACGTCACCCTTGTCGCTGACCCGGACGACCGTCGCGGTCGACGCCGGGTGCAGTCCGCCAGCGAAAACCCAGGCGCCCTCGGACTGGAGTTCGGCGTTGACCGCGTCCACGTCCTTGAAGGACTGCCTCATTTCCTCCTCGCTCAGCGAAATCGGATCGGCGTGCATGACTGACAGCAGGTACTGCTTCATGACGATGCTCCCTTTGTGGTAGCGGCGGACTCGTTTCCCGCCTTTCACCATCGCTACGAACGCCCGCGCTGGGAATCGACACTCTCGCCCAGAGAATTTTTCTGAGCCGCTACTTGACCGCCTCGATCAGGAACCGCCTCGTCGTCGCGATGAACGGCCCGTCCCGCTCGATCCGCTCGTGCAGTTCCTCCAGCTTGGCGCGATAGCCCTCGACCGTGAATCCCGGCACGATCCAGATGACCTTCCGCAGGAAGTAGACCACAGCGCCGACGTCGCGGAACTCGGTCCGCAGCGACTCGGCCCGCAGGTCGGTCACGGTCAGCCCGGCGGCCTCGGCCGCTGCCCGCGCCGCGGCGGGCTCGCGGTCGAAGTCATCAGGCGGCTGCGGGCCCATCATGAACTCGGTCAGCTCGCCCACGCTGCGCGGCCCGACCTCCTGTGAGAAGTACGTGCCGCGCGGCCTGAGCACCCGGGCGACCTCCTCCCACCAGACGGCCACCGGATGGCGGCTGACGACCAGGTCGAAGGCATCCGCGCCGAACGGCAGCGGCGCGCCGTCCTCGTGCGCTACGACCGCGACGCCGCGCGGGTGCAGCAGCCGGGTAGCGCGGGCGACGTTCGGCGGCCACGACTCGGTCGCGACGGCGAGCGGCGGCAGTTTCGGCAGGCTGGCCAGCACTTCGCCGCCGCCGGTCTGGATGTCCAGGGCCGCCGTGGCGGCGGCCATGCGCTTGCCAAGCAGCCTGGCGTAGCCCCAGGACGGCCGCTCTTCCGTAGCCCTGCCGTCCAGCCAGGAAAAGTCCCAGCCGTCAACATCGGCGGCGGCGGCCTGCGCCACCAGGTCATCAAATGGAGGGGTCATATCACCACAGGTCGCCGCCGGTCAGCACGTACACGAACGGGATCAGCGGAATGATGGCGAAGATCGCCCACGCGACCTTCGATCCGCCGCCAAGGTCACGACGCGTAGCGAGGTCGATCCAGATCAGCACGACGGCGAGCGGGTGGATGAAGCATACGAGGATCTCGAGCAGCTTCTTCATGATTCGAATTTACCCGGTGCTGGCCTCGGCCTCGGCCGGGCTGGCCCAGTGCCAGGTAGAGGTACCGCCCGGGTGGTCCTCGACCGCGACGCCCAGGCTGGCTAGCCGGTCGCGCAGCTCATCGGATCTCGCGAAGTTCCTGGCCGCGCGGGCCGCGCTGCGCTCGCCGACGAGCAGTTCGGCCTCGTCGCCGCTGATCCGCGCCATTTTCGGGGCCAGGTCCAGGTCGGCCGGGGTCAGGTCAGCCAGGCCAATGCCGAGCACGGCGTCGAACCGCGCCGCGAGCGCGGCCAGGTCCGCGTCGTTCAGGCTGGCATCCCTGGCGGCAGTAGCGACGGCGGCCAGCGCCCGGGGGGTACTCAGGTCGTCACTGATCGCCGCATCGAACGCGTCGAGGTGCCTGGCGGCCGCGGCGCTCAGCTCGGCGGCCGGCGCGGTCCTGGCGGCGGCGTACCGGTCGAGCAGCCTGCGCAGGCCGGTCCTGGCGGCGGCCATCGCGTCCCAGCTGAACTCGGCCTGGCTCCGGTAGTGCGCCTGCAGCAGCAGGTAGCGGTAGACCAGCGGGTGGTAGCCGCGATCGACCAGGTCGGAGACGAGCACTCCCCCGCCGGTCGACTTGGAGATCTTGGCTCCCTCCAGGTTGATGAACTCCCCGTGCATCCACCAGCGCACCCACGGCCTGCCATCGCCCAGGTAAGCCTCGCTCTGCGCGATCTCGTTGGTGTGATGCACCGGGATATGGTCCACGCCGCCGGTGTGGATATCGAAATGCTGGCCCAGGTACTCCATCGACATCACGGAGCATTCAAGATGCCAGCCAGGCGCCCCGGTGCCCCAGGGGGAATCCCACTCCATCTGCCTGTGCTCCCCCGGGGCAGAGGTACGCCAGACGGCGAAGTCGCTGCCGCCGCGCTTGCCCTCCACTACCCCGACCCTGGCGCCCTCGCGCTGCCCGGCCAGGTCGAGCCTGGCCAGCGCTCCGTAGCCGGCGTCCTTCGACGTGTCGAAGTACAGCCCTCCGCTCAGCAGGTAGCACCAGCCGCGGTCATCGAGAGCGGAAGCGAACCTGATCATGTGCCCGATGTGGTCCGTGGCCTTGCACCACACGTCAGGCTCGATCACCCGCAGCCGCCGCAGGTCGGCCTTGAAGTCCCGGGTATAACGCTCGGCGATGTCCCAGGCGCTCGCCTGCTCCCGCCTGGCGGCGAGCTCGAGCTTGTCGTCGCCGGTGTCCGCGTCCGAGGTCAGATGCCCGACGTCGGTAATGTTAATGACGTGCCTGACCCGGAATCCTTTCCAGACCAGCACGCGCTTGACGGTGTCAGCGAACACGTAGGTGCGCATGTTGCCGATGTGCTGATCGGCGTACACGGTCGGCCCGCATGAGTACATGCCAACGTGCTCAGGGTCAGCCGGCGCGAACTCGGCCACCTCGCGAGTCATGGTGTTAAACAGCCGCAGCCCATGGCCGCCGACACGATCATCCACGGGCCGAAAGACTACCGCCTGCCCGCGCCCCATCAGGCCTTCCGCCCTGAGCCATTGCCGCACTTTGAGCACTAGTGCCTGGGGGTTCTCGTCCTTACCGGGGAGGGTTTCCGGGTTCCTGTAGGAGCGTTGTCGCATGAAGGAGGGTTGTCGTCGTATAGTCCGGTCAACTCTCCTAGATGCGGAAACCCTCCTTCAGGCACCCGGTAAGTCTCCCCGATCATGACGAGAACCGTCCCCAGACGCGGAAACGCTCCTGCCAGGACACGACAACGATTCCCCTGCTGGGACTAAGCAGACCCGGGAATCGCCGCGCCCGCAGGCATCCCGGCCGAAACGTAGCGCTCGTACTGCTCCCGCCAGGCCGACGCCGAGTCCGAGTGAGGCCCATCGGAGGCCGCGCCAGCCGTCAGCTTGTCCAACTCGGCGAGGCAGACCTCCCAGCCGGCCGCGTTGCGCGCAGCGGTGTCGCGGGCTTCCAGCACGTTGGTCAGCGTCAGCACGCAGCCGCGCTCGCCCGCCGGCTCAAGCTCGAAGTGCAGTTCGTCAGCACCCCAGGAGTACGCGAGCCGACAAGGCGGCTCATACTCAAGCACGGTCCCGGTGAAGCTGGGCATATTCGGGTCGCCCGAGAACTCAACGGTCCCGCCGACCTTCGGCTCGATCGTCACCTTGGAGGGGAACCAGCGCGGCAGCTCATCAGGATCGGTGAGCGCCTGCCACAGCCTTTCGACCGGGTGATCGTAGCTGCGCCGGAACCGCACCGCGGGCAGGCCCTCGTGCTCAGCAAAAGTCCCGTCCATCATGCCCCTCCTTCGTCCAAGCTCTCGTCCAAGGCCTCATCCAGGCTCTCGTCCAGGTGCCGGCCGAGAGCGTCGAGCCGGTTAGCCCACAGCTTCCGGTAAGGCGCCAGCCAGGCGTCGAACTCCGCCATCCGCTCTGGGTTGACGGCGTAGATACGCTGCTGCGCGTCCTTGCGCACCAGCACGAGCCCGGCCTCGCGCAGTACCCGAAGGTGCTTCGAGGTCGTCGGCTGCGACAGCCCGAGCCTGCTGGCAAGCTCGCCGACCGGGCACCCGCCCTCGCGCAGCACGTCGAGCATCGCGCGCCGGTGCGGGTCGGCCAGCGCCGCCCAGATAGCCTCCATCAGCTCCGAATATGCCACCCTACGTATGTACGCGTCAAGGAATACAAGGACGCGGCCCGGTCACAGCCCGCTACGCATGGCTACCACCCGCCGGCGTAGCGTCGCTTGTGCAAGGGCTTGGCCGTCTACGCGGGAGATGCTCGTGACCACGCTACGCATTGAGCACCCGGTCACTGACTTCGAGACGTGGCTGCGGGCGTTTGACAGCTTCGCCAGCATCCGGGCGAGATCCGGCGTGCGCGGCTACGCGATCAGGCGGCCTGTCGACGACCCGATGTTCCTGGTGCTGGACTTGGAGTTCGACTCAGCGGAACGGGCCGAGGCGTTCGCGGACTTCCTGTACCAGCGCGTCTGGCCGTCGGAAGCGGCCTCGCCGGCGATCGACGGCACGCCGCAGACGCGGGTCCTCGACGTGGTGCGGGTGACCGACCTCACGGGATAAGAGCGATCTTGCCCTCGGTGTGCCCGGTCATGATCGCCCGGTGCGCGACGGCCGCGTCGGCCAGCGGGAAGGTCTGGCTCACGAAGACGCGCAAGGCGCCGTCCCGGGCAAGCCCGGCCAGCTCAGGGCGGGCCGCCATCCGGATCTCGGTGCCGGGATCGGCACCAGGGCCGCCGCCGAGCGCCTTGATACCAGCCTCGCCCGCCCGCCCGAACGCGGCGATCGTCGCGATCCGCCCGCGGTCAGCGACTAGGTCAAGGGAGACGTCGACCGCCTCGTCCGTGCCGATCAGGTCGATAGCGGCATCGACCCCTCCGGGCGCGACCGCCCTGACCCGGCTGGCCAGGCCAGCGCCATAGGCCACCGGGACCGCGCCAAGTTCGCGCAAGAACTCGTGCCTGCGCGGACTCGCGGTCGCGATCACGGTAGCGCCACGGCCGGCGGCCAGTTGCACCGCCATCGTGCCCACTCCCCCTGACCCGCCGTGAATCAGCACGGTGTCACGCGCAGTGACGCCTGTCGCGGCGAGACAGTGCCAGGCCGTCACGCCAGTCAGCATCAGGCACGCCGCCTGCGGCCAGTCAAGAGCAGCCGGCTTGCGGACCAGCGACTCGGCCGGCACGATCAGCTCAGCGGCATAACCGCCGCTGACCCGGTACCCGATTACCTCGTCGCCCGCGCGGAACTCACCTGAGCCCGCCGCGGCCACGACCCCGGCCACCTCGGCGCCGAGCCGCATCGGCAGCCGGGCCGGATCAGCGCCGAACGCTCCGCTGTACTGCTTGTAGTCGACGGGATTCACCCCGGCCGCCCTGACCGTCAGCCTGACCTCGCCAGCCGCCGCAGCGCCGACCGGCACGTCGATCAGCGACAGCACGCCTGGATCTCCGAAAGCGGTGGCAACGATCACCGAAGCCATCTCAAACCCCTTTACCCAAGTTGGAACGCAGTCTCGTCCCGCCGACAGTAGCGACTAGGCGAGTCCAGTTCCGGCGGACCCCGACCGTCCTGCCCGGCGCTGTCGGCACCCCCGCGTAACGTGCTGCCTGTAGCTGGAGAGTACCGACATCGACCACCCTAGGAGGCATCACAGGTGAGCAACTCGACGGAGCGTTCTGACCTGCTCAGCGCGCTTGGCACGCACCGGCAGTTCCTGCGCTACACCGCTCGTGAGCTGTCCGACGAGCAGGCCGCGCAGCGCACGACGGTGAGCGAGTTGTGCATCGGCGGGCTGATCAAGCACGTCACGCTGACTGAGCGGCAATGGGCCAGGTTCATCGTCGAGGGCCCGGTCGTGATGGAGTCCCCGTCCGATGAGGCGCAGGCGGCCTGGGCCGGCGGCTTCAGCATGGAGCCGGGCGAGACGCTGGCCGGGTTGCTCGATCAGTACGAGGCGGTCGCCGACCAGACCGACGAGCTGGTGCGGACTCTGCCCGACCTCGACGCGGCGCAGCCACTGCCGCAGGCACCCTGGTTCCCGGCGGGCGCGGCCTGGACCGCGCGGCACGTACTGCTGCACATCCTCGCCGAGACCTCGCAGCACGCCGGCCACGCCGACATCATCAGGGAGGCGCTCGACGGCGCTAAGACGATGGGCTGACCCGCACCGGGTACCACGCGCCGGGATCGCCGGGCCGCGCGGTGAAGTCGTACCGCAGCCAGTCCGGTGACAGTGCCACGAGCGAGATCGACGTGGTTCCGAAGACCCGCCCGTCCAGGCCGCGCCGGACGATCAGCGCGCGGTCATCGCCGGAGTCGATGCCGTCACCGTTGACCAGCCCGAACCACTCGCCCCACGCCGCCGCGACCGGCTCACCAGGCTCAGGCTCAGGCAGGCTCGCCGCCTGGAATCTGGGCAGGAAGTAGTCGATGCGCCCGAGTTCATGCGCGCGGCCGTTGGCAGCACCCTGCGCGTCTTGCCCGGGCGAGCTGCTAGCCGGGAGCAGCTCATCGGCGAAGCCGCTGTTGACCGAGAAGTACAGTCCGGGTCCAAGCTCTCGCTCGGTCAGCGACCGGCCGTCCCATGACTGCACGATCGCGCCGCCAGGCTCGGCCGTGATCAGGTGAAACGGGTCCAGGGTCGCCGCGGCTGCCCGGTCAACGGGCTTGCCGGCGGCCGCCTGGAGCGGCAGCGCTCCCCTGGACTCGCGGGTGATCACCGGGGCTGGCTGGCCCCGGCCGTTGAGCACCGTGGCGGCACGCCGGTCGCGCGGCGAGACGGCTAGCCACGTGCCGCCGGCCTGGAGGTCCCTGCCCCCGATCAGGCCGGGCCACTCGGGCCAGTGCGGCCCGGGCGGCTCCCAGGGCCGGTCGGCAAGCTCGTCTCTGACCCCGACGAGAAGTGTCGGGCGTCCTGGTTCAATGCTGAGCAGCGCGGTGCACATCGTCTCTCACCATAGACATAGCCCGCCATCGCGCATCAGGGGTCAGGAGTGGTTCGGCCAGAGTGCGTGGGACCAGCCGAGAGTGATCATCGCAGCGCCGGCGGCGAATAGCGCCGGGTTGCGCCGGTAGGCGCCGATGCCCATCAGGGCATCTCCGGCGATCCTGATCGCCTGCGCTGACGGCGGCATGTGGGCGAGCACGTAACGGCCGCGCCGGGTCCTCGCGAGCGCGTCGAGATCGGCCAGCCCGAGCACAGCGGCCGAGCTCGCGACCGGCACGACGCAGCGCAGCGCAACGGCTGCCACGGGCTTTTCCCGCCACAGCAGGATGTCCGACACGATCGACGCCGTGACATCGGCGCTGAGCTTGGCGGGGTGTACCTGGTGCAGGAGCGCTCCTTCAGCCATCCGCATGTCAGTCATTGTCCACGCCAGGTACGCCAGGCGGTAGTTTTACCTCGTTCAGCGCGCTAATTGATGACGACTTGGCAGCCGGGACGCCGCCAGGTCGGGGGCGAGCCAGGCATTGACAGAGGTCGCGGGGTGTTTGATGCTCGATTTGTCCGTCCTGTCATGGAGGCGTCGTGGCTAGTCCGTCCCGGTTCAGAATTCTTCGCATTGCTGGCTTAACCACCGCCATGGTCGCGGCCGGCCTGGTGATCGGCTCAGCAGCGCGGCCGGCGTCGGCTGCCTCGACCGCGTGTCCGTGGGTGGGCTCGGGCGCGCCGATCAGCCAGCGGGTCAGCCAGCTCCTCGCGAGGATGACGACCGCTCAGAAGGTCTCGATGATGACCGGGGAGGGCGGGTCGAGCTACGTCGGGATGATCCCGGCCATCGGCTCGCTGTGCATCCCGGCGATCAACCTCCAGGACGGGCCTGAGGGCGCCGGCGACGGCCTGACGAACGTGACCCAGCTTCCCGCCCCCGTCGACGTGGCCGCGACCTGGGACAACGCGGCCGAGCAGCTGTACGGGCAGGTCATCGGCGCTGAGCAGGCGGCCAAGGGCACGACCATCGACCTTGGCCCGACGATCAACATCGTCCGTGACCCGCGCTGGGGGCGCGCGTTCGAGTCGATCGGCGAGGACCCCTTCATGAACGGGCAGCTCGGCGCCGCCTACATCAGGGGGGTGCAGTCGACCGGCGTGATGGCGCAGGTCAAGCACCTTGCCGTGTATAACCAGGAGACCAGCCGCAATACCTCAGCCGACAACGCCGTGGTCAGCACCAGGACCATGGAGGAGATCTACCTGCCGGCCTTCCAGGCCGCCATCCAGCAAGGCGCCGCCTCGTCGGTGATGTGCGCGTACAGCACGGTGAACGGCACGTTCGCGTGCCAGAACCCGTTCCTGCTCAGCACGGTGCTGCGGCAGCAAGACGGGTTCAGCGGCTTCGTCACCTCCGACTGGGGCGGCACGCACGCCACGGCGGCGTCGGCCAATGCCGGGCTCGACATGGACATGCCGGGCAACGACGGCTTCTACGGCAGCGCCCTGGCGTCAGCGGTCTCGTCCGGCTCGGTGAGCACGGCGACGCTGAACTCGGCTGTCTCGGAGATCCTGACCGAGATGTTCGGCTTCGGGCTTTTCGACAAGCCGCCAGCCGGCTCCCCGGCCCAGCCCGCCACCAGCGCCGCCAACCAGTCCGACGCGCTGCAACTGGCGGAGGAGGGCACGGTGCTGCTCAAGAACAGCGGCGGCATCCTGCCGCTGGGCTCGGCGACGAAGTCGATCGCGGTGATCGGCGCGGACGCCTCCGGCAGCCCGCTCACCGTCGGCGGCGGCAGCGCCGGCGTCAGTTCCTCCGGCACGGTCACGCCGCTTCAGGGCATTACCGCCCGGGCGGGTACCGGCGTCACGGTGAGCTTCAATGACGGATCCTCGGCTAGCTCCGCCGCCTCGCTGGCCGCCTCGTCCAATGCGGCAATCGTCTTCGCTAGTAACTTCGAGAGCGAGGGCAGCGACCTTTCATCCATCGATCTTTCTAGCACGCAGAATTCGCTGATCTCCGCCGTCGCCGCGGCCAACCCGAACACGATCGTGGTGCTGAACACCGGCTCGGCCGTCACCATGCCGTGGCTGCCGGAGGTGAAGGGCGTGCTCGAGGCGTGGTACCCAGGTCAGGAGGACGGCACGGCGATCGCCGCGCTGCTGTTCGGCGCCGCCGATCCGTCCGGGCACCTGCCGGTGACGTTCCCGACCTCGCTGTCACAGGTGCCGGCGAGCACTGCCGCGCAGTTCCCCGGGACGAGCGGCACCGTCCAGTACTCGGAGGGCGTCGACGTCGGTTACCGCTGGTACAACAGCCAGGGCCTGACGCCACTGTTCCCGTTCGGGTTCGGGCTGTCTTACACAAGTTTCTCGTTCAGCAACCTGGCCATCAGCCCGCTGACCGCCGGCGGCGCGGCGACCGTGAGCGCGACCGTCACCAACACCGGGACCAAGGCCGGCGCCGACGTCGCGCAGCTCTACGTCACCGACCCGGCGGCTTCCGGTGAGCCGCCCAAGCAGCTGGAAGGGTTCGCGCGGGTCAGCCTGCAGCCCGGTGCCAGCCAGACCGTGACCTTCCAGCTGACCCAGCGGAACCTCCAGTTCTGGAACGCCACGGCGAATAACTGGGCCACGAGTACCGGCAGTTACGGCATCTCGGTCGGCGACTCCAACGCCAGCCTGCCGCTGACCGGGACGCTGTCGGTCACCTCGGCCCAGCTCGGCCAGCCGGTCACGATCAGCAGCCCGGGTCCGCAGGAGGGCCTGGCGGGCACGGCCGTCTCGGTGCCGGTCAGCGCCAGCGACTCGACGGCAGGGCAGGCTTTGTCGTACTCGGCGGCCGGGCTCCCGGCGGGCACGTCGATCGCCGCGGCGAGCGGCGCCATCTCGGGGACGCCGGCCGGAGCGGGCACCAGCACGGTCACGGTGACCGCGAAGGACGGCAGCGGGGCGTTCGCGTCGACATCGTTCACCTGGACGGTCGAGCCGGCCGCCGACGGCATCGCCGCCACGCCACTCGTCGGGTACCAGGGCCTGTGCCTTGATCTCGCGAGCGACAGCAACGCCGATTCCAGCAAGGTCGACGTCTTTACCTGCAACGGGACGAATGGCCAGCAGTGGACGGTCCAGCCGAATAACACGGTCCAGGCCGATGGCAAGTGCCTGGCCGTGGCCGGCGGCGGGACGGCGAACGGGACGCTGGTCGACCTGTTCACCTGCAACGGCACCGGCGCGCAGACCTGGGTGCCCCAGGCCGACGGCGCCTTGCTCAACCCGGCGTCGGGGGCGTGCCTCGACGACACCGGCTTCTCGACCACGCCGGGCACCCAGGTGCAGATCTGGAGCTGCAGCGGCAACGCCAACCAGTCCTGGGTCTCGCCAGCCTCGGCCACCGGGACGGTCGTCGGATACCAGGGCCTGTGCCTGGACATTCGCGGCGCCAGCAGCACCGACGGCACGCCCGTGCAGGTCTACACCTGCAACGGCACCACCGCGCAGAACTGGACCACCGAGCCGAACGGGACGCTGCGCGCGCTGGGCAAGTGCCTGGACGTGACCGCCGGCGGGACGGCGAACGGGACGCTGGTCGATCTGGTCACCTGCAACGGCAGCGGCGGCCAGGCCTGGCAGCCGCAATCGAACGGTTCTCTCGTCAACCCGCAGTCAGGCAAGTGCCTGGACGACACCGGATTCTCGACGACTCCGGGCACCCAGGTCCAGATCTGGAGCTGCACGGGCGCCGCGAACCAGTCCTGGCCCCTTCCTTGAGAGCGCGGCCGCGACTCGGCTCCGGGTTACCAGCTCGCGTAGCCCGCGGGCAGCAGGCCGGACGCCGCGATGGAGCGGTTCGGGGCGGCGGGCACGCCGAGTTTTTGCAGCAGCTCCTCGAAGTTGAGCCCGACCACGGTCGGGAACGGGCCGTTCCCGCTGATCCCGCCGGCGACCGGCAGCTGAGATTCCGCTGAGCTGCCGTCCGGCATCGCCCAGCCGGTTTCGATGCCGGCGCTGCCGCTGAACATGTTGGCGATCACGGTCGATGAGGAGACGCGCTGGCCCGCCGTGACGGTTGGCCGCACGTCCTCGGCCAGGTAGACGGTGAGCCCGGCGTCCCGCCCGCTGGTGAGCCGGTAGGTGATCCAGCCGCCGCCCGGCCAGCCGACCGATGAGCCCGTCGCGTTGGTGACCACCGCGTCACCGAGGGCATAGACCGGCCCGGCGCCGCCGAAGTCGACGCCCATGTCGATGCGCTCGGGCAGCAGGTTACTGACGGCGCGCAGCGGGTTGGCGTAGCCGTCAACCGCCGCCGGCGTGGACACCCGCGCTGGCGCGGGCGACGAGCGGGCCTTCGATGGCTGGGCCTGCACCGATCGAGGCGAAGACGACTTCCTCGAGCCGTCCCCGTCCCCGTCCCCGCCCCTGCCTCCGCCGCTGCGGCTACCCGCCTGCGGGTCCGCGCCCGGCGCGGTCGGCGCGTCGCCGATAGCACTCACCGGGCCATCGCCGCCGGCGTGGTTGAGCGCGGCCGGCGCGCCCGCGAAAAACGATCCGCCGGCGGCCGCGATCCCAGCTCCGGCCAGGGCCGATGCGGCGAGCGCGATCGTCAGCGGCCGGAAGATCAGGGCCTTCAGGTTACGACGCGACTTGCGGTGTGACCTGCGGTGTGAGCTGCGGTGCGCTCCGCCGCTTCGAGGCAGGAACGATGGTTGCTTGCTGTGCTGACCGGTCACGCTCTGGCCTCCGGTCGGGCGCGGATACCGCGCTCGGCGGTCACCTGGACTCCGACCGACGACTAGATTCCCGTGGTCAGCGGCGTGCGGACGTTGCGCAGGGTCAGGGCAGCAGCCAGAGTGACCTGGCCGTCACGCACGCGAGGTGCTTTCGCCAACCCACCATGCCCGATAAATCGGTCTAACAACCATGAAACATCATGAACGCGCATGTTGATGTGAGTAATTTCACAAAACACCTAGATAGTAGGTATACCGCTAATCCGGCATGGATCGATCCCGCCGAGTACGAGTTCCTAGGCCATCGGCCTCGGATTCCGGTCGCGGCGGAGACCTACTCCACACAGCGGAGGGTTTTCGGGTTCCTGGTGGAGGGTTTTCGCATAAAGGAGGATCGTCGTCGTATAACGCGGACAAGTCTCCTACATGCGAAAACCCTCCACCACAAGCCTGAGAATTGCCCGGAATCATGACTCCTGCCGACAGGGCGGGCCGCCCGAGCCTAGGTCGCGCCGCTACCTCACCGATCCGCCTCGGCCAGAGGCGGGCTGGCCGGAGTAAGCCGGTAGGCGCGGCGGGCGGTCCCGGCCAGTACGCAGGCACGCTCGGCCGCGCTGAGGCCGGCGGTCAGCGCCAGCGCGGCCGCCACGACGTCACCATAGGACGCGGATAGAGTGCACGGCGGCCAGTCAGAGCCGAACATCAGCCGGTCAGGCCCGAACGCCTCGAGCACGATCTCGTAGTACGGCCGCAGGTGAGCCACGGAGCTGGCGCCGCCCGCGGGCGGCGGCTCGCTCAGGATGCCGGAGAGCTTGCAGAAGGTATTCGGGAAGGAGCCGAGCTGGCGGATCGACGTGACCCACCGCTCGCCGGGGCGCTCGGCCAGCTCCGGGTTGCCGAGGTGGTCGAGCACGAAGATTACGTCGGGGCAGGCCGCGACGGCATCGACAGCGGCCGGAAGCACGTCGCTGGGCAGCACCAGGTCGTAGCACAGCCCGGCAACCCCGACAGCGGTCAGGCCCCGGTGCACGGCTGGCCTGCGCAGCCAGTCAGGATCGGGCTCGATCAGCACCGGGTGCCTGATCCCGCTCAGGTAACCGCCGTCCGGGCGATCTTGCAGCGCGGCGAGCGCGGCGGCCACGTCCGGCGACTGGAGGTCGACCCAGCCAACGACGCCGGCGACCAGGTCGCTGGCGCGGGCCAGGGCAAGCAGGTCAGGCGTCTCCCCCGGCGCGGCGATGGTCTGGACGACGACGGTGGCGGTCACCCCGGCCGCCGCCGCCAGCGGGCGCAGCTCGGCCTCGGTGAAGTCGCGCAGCAGCGGCTCGTTGCCCGGCTGCCTCAGCCAGGGCTGATCGTGGCTGGCCAGGTCCCAGACGTGCTGGTGGGCATCGACCAGCCCAGACGCCTGCGCCGCGTGACCGCCATCCGGTCCGCCCGTAGCCCTTGGGGTGTTCACGGGACTACCTGGGTGGCGATCGGCGTGCCGAGCTCGATCGTCCGGCCGACGGTGCACAGCTTGTCGTGGGACTTGCGGACGACGTCGGGCAGGATCGCGCGGGCCTCGTCACCGCCGGGCGTGGCGGGAAAGACCGTCTGGAACGTCACCATGATGCCGCTCAGGTGGTTGCCGTGCTCGTCGCGGATTTTCTCGGCTTCCACGGTCACGGTGAACGATTCAGGCTCGGCCCGCCTGGACGTGAGGATGTCGACGTCGATGGCCGTGCAGCCGCCGATGGCGGCGAGCAGCAGGTCGACAGGGGTGAAGTCGGTCCCCTCACCCATGTCGATGGTCAGCTCGCCGCCCCGGTCATTGGTGACGGCAAATTTGGTGCTCGAGACCCGGCGCATCGTGACGCGGCGGTGCGCGGGGGATTCGGTGGCCATGGGCCTAGTTAACCCCGTGCTCAGCTAGCACAGTGCTTCGCGTGCACGATCACCTGGAACTTGGTCCACTTCGCCGAGCCTGGCTTGTGCCCTGAGTAGACGACCCGGTACCGGCCGTGGCGGCCGGCCAGCACCCGCCAGAACTTCCAGTGCTTAGCCGAGGCGCTGCCCTGGCGGTAGAAGAAGCGCCGGTGCCTCGGTCCCCAGACCGAGACCCGGTAGGCACGGGACCCGCCCGAGATTGCCTGATACCAGACTCCGACCTTGAATCTGTGACCGGAGCAGACCGAACTCGCGGGCTGATTGACGAGCACGACCTCAGGACTGGCCGCCGCACTCAGCCTGGCAGCCACACCGGGCGAGACAGGAGCCGCGACGCTTGCCTGAGCTGTCATTATGCCCGCCGCCACTATCGCCGTTATCAGTGCGGTGAGCGTAGGAATGCGCAACGTAATTACCTTCCGGATTCAAGGGCGGCGAGGGAAAGGGAGTCATTATAGTTTTATCACCCGGGTGAGGGCGACGCCGGCTTGCGTGCGACCAGAATGTCCCTGTTGATCGCCTGATCGACCCGATGGTGAAAGTTCAGGTACGGCCCGGAGGTCATGACCTCGAGGCCGGAGCCGGCGAGCACTCTGGCGGCATCGTCGCGGCGCGCCACGAGGGTGTTCCAGGCGATCCCGATCGCGCCTCCCGGCTTGAGCAGGCGGCTCCAGCCGGGGACCGCCGCGGCGAGCAGTTCGAGCGGGCTCCGCGCCAGCCGGGTCGTCTTGCTCCCGTGCTGCACGCCATAAGGCGCGTCCGCGACGATCAGGTGAAACGACCCGGGCCTGAAGAACTCGCCGGCCTTCACCGTGTCGGCGTTGACGACGTCCAGGCGCTGGGTCCGCCCTGCCTTGTAGTCGTCCTTGCCGGCGGCGAGCGTGATCTGCAGCCGCTTGCCCACGACCTGCCGCTCGCGCCTGACGGGACCTGACTCGGCGTGATGCTTGATCCGCTTGCGCTTGAGCCAGGTCGAGACGAACGCCGAGTACGCCTCGAAGTCCTTGCCGTCGAGGTCGATTCCCGAGGCGTCCCAGCCGTACATGAGAGCCTGGTTCAGCGTGGTGCCGCGGCCGCACAGCGGGTCGAGAAGCGCCAGCTTGCGGGTCACCAGGTCCGCGGCGAATGCCGAGGACAGCACGGTCACGTTGATCAGCAGCTTGGTGAACTGCTCGTTGGTCTTGCCCTGATACTTCAAGATCGTGATCAGGTCATCGTCGAACCGGTCAAGCGGCCGCAGTTCGACCGGCCGGAGCACGACGTCTTGCCTGCCACCGAGCCCGCCGTCAAGGCGGAACAGCGCGTAGATCGAGGACAGGTTGGCGAGAAACGCGGCGTCAGCGCCGGTCAGCTCGTCCGCGTCGAACGTCACGTACGGAACCCCGCCGACGCGCGCCTGCGCGAGCCCGGTCAGCCGGCCGCCGAGCACGGATTCGCTGAACACCGCGAGCTCGGCCCGGGTGAGCGTCGCCGCCGAGTCCGCGTACACGCGGTTGCTCGACGGCAAGATCAGCAGCGCGTAGGTCGGCATCGCGGCTCACCCCTCTCCGGCGGCGAACAGTTCCGACGCGACAGCGTAGGGCAGGTAGGCCGGATGGATCAGCAGTGCCCGGGCCAGCTCGCGGATTTTGGGCCGGAACGAAATCAGCACGGCCTCACTATGCCGCCAGGCGCCGACTTCGTCCGTGCCGAATCGAGCCGCCATGGACCGGCGGAAGTGCCGCGCGTCGCCTCCGTCGCCGCGCCAGGCCGGCAGCCACCGCTCCAGGTCGTCGTCACGCTCCAGCATGGTCCAGGTCATCAGCCGCTCGGCGATCTGCCCGGCCGCGTCGATGACGAAGGCCTGGTCGCCCGCGCCCCTGATCTTGTGCACCCGCCCCTCACTGTCCCGGCCATGGTGAATGCTGGCCGAGGTAAACCGCGCCCCGATCGCGAGCGCGGCGACCGCGTGCCCGGCCTCGTGCCAGGCGGTGCGGACCACGGCCCGCCTGGCCGGCCCGTAGGACGGGTAACAGCCGCAGTCATAGCGCTGCCTGATCCACCGCTCAGCCACGAGCGATTCGTCGTCATAGCGGATACGCCGCGCGAGTTCGCCGTTGATGTCGGCGAGCATTCGCTGCTGGGCCTGGGTCAGCATGGCCGAACCATATCTTAAACGCGGCTGTCTGGCTGATGTCAGGAAATCAGAATGGCTGGGATAATTCGCGCATTTGCGTCGCCAAAATAGCAAGGGGCCGGCCTGCTTTGCGCTGGAATTACATGGCACACTAGAGGCAGCGCGATTGTGCGGTGGGCAGGTTTATCGAGGGTGACTGGGGTTTTCACATGCGGGGCGTAGCGGGGGTCGCTGCAATTGTCGTTGTTGTCATCGGAGCAGCCATTTTGACGATCAGGGTCACGGCTGCGTCGAGTTCGGAGCCATTGCCGGTGGCGTATGGCTTCGATGGCCATACGGGCTGGCTGCGCGGGGCGGTCCAGCCGCACGCCATCTACTTCGGCGCGGGCGGGAGCCTGCTCGTCCGCGGCCTGCGATGGGAGAACTGGACGCAGAACGCGGCCATCGGGCGCGGCGTGCGCTGGGCCGACAGTTGCGTGCCGAACTGCGCCGCGGGCAGCTACGAAAAGAGCCCGGTCGTGATCACGCTCTCCCGCGTCCGCCAGCACGCGGGCGGCGGTTACTTCACCCGGTTGCTGCTGCAATGGACGACCGCCGGCCAGGATCATAAGGCGCTATTCCGGTGGTTCCGTGGTACCAGCGCCGACGCGGTCCCTTTCTGGTCGTAGTCGCGGGCGCCGGCTCTTCCCTGTGCTAGGCCAGTCCTGGTAGGCGACCCGCGCTCCAGGCCTTCAGCCGTCAGTCCGTCTGCCACTGTGCGATCCTTCCGGGCTGCTTGACGCAGCCACGCCGCCTCATAGGTTAGTGATATGACCGAGGAGCCGATGACTGAACAGCCGATGCCCTCCGATATCCAGGCCTGCGCTTTTTTCCTGGCCGACCACGCCGTCGTGGAGAACGGGAAGCTCTACGTCAACGGCGGGTTCTGGAATCAGGTCCATAGCTCGGCCTACCCGGTAGCCAAGGCCTTCGGGGTAGCGGCCGTGCTGCACATACCCTGGCATCAGCACCATAAGGGGCATGTCTTCGCCGTCACGTTCGAAGACGCCGACGGGCGTCCGCAGTCGGCCAGGTTCGACGGCCAGTTCCGGGTCGGGACAGCGCCGAACATGCGCGTCGGCGATTTCACGATCATGCCCGTGGCGGCCTATGCGACGAACTTCGTGCTCGAACGCCCTGGTGACTACGTGGCGCTGCTCGAGGTGGACGAGGTCGAGCTGGCACGATGGCGGTTCCGCGCGGTGGAGGCCAAGGAGTCGACGCCGGGCACTCAGGCCGGGGCAAGCTCAGGCCCGGCGCCATGACCGGGGACCCGGCCGCGAGCGAACTGCTCGCGGCCGAGAGGCGGGCGGCGCTGGAAAGGCTGGCCATCCTCGAGCGCGATTTCGACGACATCGCAGCGTCGTCGGAAGGCACCGACGACGAGCACGACCCGGAGGGCGCCACCATCGCGTTCGAGCGCCAGCACGTAGCGGCGCTCATCGTCCAGGCTCGCGACCACCTCGCGGCGGTCGACGCCGCGCTGAGCCGCCTCCGCGACGGCAGCTACGGCACCTGCGAGCGCTGCGGCCACCCGATCGCAGCCGCCCGCCTGGCAGCCAGGCCCACGGCCACCACCTGCATCCCCTGCGCCTCCGCCCGCTGACCCAAGCTGCGCCAGGCCCGGGTCAGACGGGCTCCGAGAGTGACAGGCCGAACCTGTTGCCAGAGTCCGTCCACCAGTGGCGCATCGCCAGGCCGGCCGCGGCCAGCTCGGCGGTGATGCCATCGCGGCGGAACTTAGCCGAGATCTCGGTCCGCAGCTCCTCCCCCTCGGCGAACGCCACGCTGAGGCCGAGCCCGGCGACCTCCACGGTCTGGTCGGAGAGCGACCGCAAGCGCATCTCGATCCACTCGGCCTCCGCATTCCAGATCGCCACGTGCTCGAACTCATCGAGGTCGAAGCCGGCGTCGAGCTCGGTGTTCAGCACGCTGAGGATGTTCTTGTTGAAGTCAGCGGTCACGCCCGCGGCGTCGTCGTAGGCAGCCACCAGGACGGCGGGATCTTTCACCAGGTCGGTGCCGAGCAGCAGCGTGTCCCCTTCCCGCAGCTTGGCGCGCAGGCTGGCGAGGAACTCGGCCCGCTCAGCAGGCAGCAGATTGCCGATCGTGCCGCCGAGGAAGGCGACCAGCCGGGACCCGCCCGACTCAGGCAGTCCGAGATGCTCCTGGAAATCAGACAGCACGGCATGCACGCGGAGCTGCGGGTAGCGGCCGAGAATCCTGCTGGCCGCTGTCATCAGCGCCGACTCGCTGACATCCACGGGAACGTACTCGCGCAGCGACCCGAGCTCGCTCAGCGCGTCGAGCAGCAGCCTGGTCTTGTCGGCCGTCCCCGAGCCGAGTTCGACCAGCGTGGCCGACCCCGTGATCGCCGCGATCGCCGCCGCCCTGTCCGTGAGGATCTCCCGCTCTGCCCTGGTCGGGTAGTACTCATCCAGCCGGGTGATCTTGTCGAACAGCTCGCTGCCACGTTCGTCGTAGAACCACTTAGGCGGCAGCGACTTAGGATGCGCCGTCAGGCCCTCCGTAACATCCGCGCGCAGCGCCGCCTCGAAGAACCGCTCGGGCAGCCGCCGGTCGATTTCGATGGCGCTCACAAGCCCTCCCTGACTCGACTTGCCTGGGTTACCCGCTCCTTCGATCGGGCTGATCCGGACCTCGGTCTCCGTAGCCTCGAGCACGCTCCCTTGCGGGACTTCGTGCCAGTCTGGTTCGTCGTCGGATGGCTCGGAAGCGACGATCACGCCGGCGCCCCGCTGCTGATAGAACAGCGAGTCCCCAGCGGCGGTCGCGGCGATCACCGAACCGTCGGTGAGCAGCAGGTTGAACCGGCCGGTGCCGCCCGCGCCTTCGATCTGGCCCACCGTGCCGGCCAGAGCGCGGGCGGGCGACTCCCCGTCCCGCAGCCTGGCCAGCACCAGGGCCCAGATCAGCGAGGTGTCACAGCGGGCCTGCAGCCTGAGCAAGTCCGCCGCGGGCAGGCTCTCAGCCAGCTTGAGCACGGCAGCGGAAGCTTGCTCGATCCCGGGCAGGGCCTGGCGCCGCCGCCCCGGGTGCGAGCCGCCGGCCGCGGCTGACCAGCCGATCAGCGCTCCATTCAAGCTGAAAAGCCATTTGCCTTGTGCGTAGGGTGCTGCGGCCGACAGTCCGCTTTCGGTGCCGGCCGACGCGGACCGCACCGCGCAGAGCATCGCGCGGGTAGTGACCACCCTGGCCAGATCGGCCAGCCCTTCGTCGCCCCAGATCGGGCCGGTACGGCGGTACCTGGCCGGCAGCGGGTCGCCGTCGGCGTACCAGCCGATCCCGAAGCCGTCCACGTTCATGGTGCCGTGCCGCTGCAGCCGGGGCGCCCACGCCTGCTCGGCGAGGCTGTGCGGCGGGTCGAGTATGACCGACTTGATGCTGACCGGTTCGCCGAGGTAAGCCAGGTGCCGGCACATCAGGCGAAGTCCGCGTCGCGAGCGGTACGGAAGCCGGCGAAGATCTGCCGCCTGATCGGGTAATCCCAGTTCCTGAACGTGCCCCGGCAGGCGACCGGGTCAGCCGAGAACGCGCCCCCGCGCAGCACTTTGCATTCAGGGCCGAAAAATACCTCGGAGTACTCCTTGTACGGCCAGGCCACGAAGCCCGGGTAAGGCAAGAAGTCGCTTGAGGTCCACTCCCAGACATCGCCGATCAGCTGCCGGGCACCTGACGGCGCGGCGCCGGCCGGGTCAGGAGCCGGCAGGCGCTGGCTGGAGGTGACGCTGGCCGAGGTTGGCCAGGTCGGCGGCGGGATCGGCGTCGCCCCACGGGTAACGCCGTGACCTGCCGCTGGCCGGGTCGTGCCGGGCAGCCTTCTCCCATTCGGCCTCGGCCGGCAGGCGGCGGCCAGCCCAGCGGGCGTAGGCGTCGGCCTCGTACCAGCAGACGTGCAGCACGGGCTCGGCCGGCGGGACCGGCTCGGTGACGCCGAACCGGCGCCGCACCCACTGGCCCGCGCCGTCTCGCTGCCAGAACAGCGGCGCGATGAGGTCCGCCTGCTGGCGGTGCGCCCAGCCTGCGCGGGTCCACCAGCGCGGGTTGTCGTAGCCGCCGTCGGCGATGAACTCCAGGTAGCTCGCATTGGTGACCGGCGTGGTGTCGAGGTAGAACGACGGCACGTGCACCTCGTGGGCAGGCCGCTCGTTATCCAGCGCCCACGGCTCGGCTGAGGTGCCCATCGTGAACGGGCCGCCGGGAACGAGCACTTCGGCGGGCAGGCTGAGCACGTCGCCGGGCGGCGGGCCGGGCGGAGGCGCGGTGAGTACCGGGCTGCCTGATCTCAGCTGGTGGGTGGCGAGCATGGTCTCGTCGTGCTGCTGCTCGTGCTGGGCGATCATCCCGAAGACGAAGCCGCCGTCGATGAGCCTGCCGCCTCCGAACCTGACCTTTTCGAGCAGGTCAAGCACTCTGCCCCTGACATCGCTGGCGTAGCCGCGGGCCTGCGCCGGGGCGAGCAAGGGCAGCGTCGGGCGCTTGGCCCTCGGGTGCTCGAAGGCGTCGTAGAGCGGGTCGATCTCGGGATGCAGCGGTTCGCGCCCGCCGACGCTGCGGAGCAGCCAGAGCTCTTCCTGGTTCGCCACGTGGGCGAGGTCCCAGACAAGCGGCGACATCAGCGGCGAGTGCTGGCGGACAAGGTCGGCGTCATCAATGCAGTCGGTGAGCCCGGTGGTCCTTGCCCGGGCGGCGATCAGCTTGGCAGCGATCTCGTCGCGCAGGGCCTCGGCGGCGAGCTGTGTCATGACGGTTCCTTCTCCGTTCGCAGGGGTGTTTGCCGGGGGTCGAGTACGTCGTCGGCGGGGCACCGGCCGCGCAGCGGGTATCTGTCGGCGAAGTCGGCAACTGCCGTCCTGATCGGCTCGGGCGCCTCTGATCGGGCGAGGGCAGCGTCAGCGGCCGCGAAGCACTCGGACGCCGCCCTGGCGAGTACCCGGTCGCTGGGACCGAGCCTGGCGGCGCGGAGCCACGGGTCGGGCCCGGGTGCTCGTGGCGGCGGCACGCCCGCCGCGCCGAGCGCGTGCCAGACCGGCTCGGCCGCGGCCATCGCGGCATCGGCCGCCACCGGATCGTCGGCGAGCGCGCTGACCACGGCGACCGGGACGATCCAGCCATCACCCGGCTGGGCGTCGATCATCCTGAGCTCGAGGTGGCCGCGCGCTCGCACCGGCGGGAACAGCGTGGACAGGTGATAGTTCAGGTCATCGGCAGTGGGCGCGGGCTCCGCCGGCACACGAGCCGCGCAGCCAGTCCCTGAAGGTGAGGCCGCTCGGCACCGTCCAGCGCTGGCCGTCCGGCCTGCGCATGCACAGCACCTCAGCGTCCATCGCGTACCTGACCAGGTCTTCGCGGGGATCTGGCGCGGTGCACTTGCACGGCTCAGCGCCATGGGGAGCGCGGCTGCGGTAGGGGTCGAGCTTATTCCAGACCAGTTGCCTGGTGCACTTCCAGCCAGTTGGCTTGCCGTGCCGCAGCGGTGAGTTGGCGAACGTGGCGACGAGCACCGGGCCGAGCGCGTGCATCAGGCGCCAGCGGAACTGGTAGCCGGACGTGCCAGCGTTATCCAGCCCCGCGTCGACGCACACCTGCACCGAGGCCGTGTTGCACATCATCATCCGGCCCCACGGGCCGTGGCGGTCGAAGAATTCCTCCATGGCCGCGTACCGGGGCTGCTCGAGCACCCGGCTCGGAGAGCGCTGCAGGTCGAGGCCGCGGCCGACGAGTTGCAGGCCCGCCGACTCGAAGGCCTCTCGGAGAACGGTCATATCATCGCTAGCAGCAGCGACGCAGCCGGCCATACTTGCCGCTGGAGCCGTACTGAGCTCTACCTGGCCTCCCGGCTCCAGCGTCAGCAGGCCAGCCGCGGGCATCGATCCTGGTCGCTTGAGCTGCCCCAGAATCTCCTGAACCCTATCAAAAGGGACTGGCAGCGATGGATCAGACGCATCGCTTACCAGCCACTCAAGCTCAGTTCCGATAGTTCCTGGTGGCCCGGTCTTGAAGCAGACTGTCCCGATAAGGCTCTCGGCTTCCCGCTCAGATATGGGGAAACCAGCCACCTCGGCCTGCGTACTGATCGCGTCGACTGGCAGCGTCATCACCGCCTCCATGACCGATACCGGACGACTTCGGGCACGTAGTCTGCCAACTGCCTACCCTCGTGTCTCATTCCTGATGTCCTTGCCCAATATCGAAAACAGATGCATCCGACACGGGAGGTCTTCGTGGCTGGGGATGAGTTCGACGTCGTCGTCATAGGGATGGGCCCTGGCGGTGAGCACGTGGCCGGGGAGCTTGCGCAGGCCGGCCTCAAGGTTGCCGGAGTCGAGTCCGGGCTGGTCGGCGGCGAGTGCCCGTACTTCGGCTGCGTGCCATCGAAGATGATGATCCGCGCAGGGAACTTGCTCGCCGAGACCCGCCGGGTGGCGGGGATGGCCGGCCGGGCGTCGGCCGAGCCGGACTGGGCGCCGGTGGCCAGGCGGATCAGGGACGAGGCGACCGACGACTGGGACGACACGGTCGCGGCCGACAGGTTCACCGGCTATGGCGGTCGACTTGTTCCGTGGCACTGGCCGGATTGCCGGGCCTGGCACGGTGCTGGTAACCGGCGCTGGCGGGCACTGGCGGCTGGCCGCGAGGCGCGGCATCGTGATCGCTCGGGATCGGCGCCCGCCGTGCCGCCGATCCCCGGGCTGGCCGGCACGCCGTTCTGGACGAACCGGGAGGCGGTCAAGGTCACCGAGGTACCCGAGTCGCTGCTCGTGCTCGGAGGCGGCGCCATCGGCGTCGAGCTCGGGCAGGTGCTCGCCAGATTCGGCACTAAGGTCACCGTGGTGGAGGGGCAGGACAGGCTGGTCCCGGCCGAGGAGCCGGAGGCCGGTGAGCTGCTCGCGACCGTGTTCGGCCGTGAGGGCATCTCGGTGCGGACCGGCGTGACCGCCCGGGCGGTGCGGTGGGCCGCACCTGGCGGGTTCGCGGTCACGCTGGCAACCGGCGAGACGCTGACCAGCACCCGGCTCCTCGTGGCCACCGGGAGGCGCACCGACCTGGCAGCGATCGGCGCCGGCGCGGTGGGCATCGACGAGGCCGCGCACGCCGTGCCCGTCGATGACCGGCTGCGGGCCGCTCCCGGGGTCTGGGCAATCGGCGACATCACCGGGCACGGCATGTTCACCCATATGTCGGTCTACCAGGCGGGCATCGTGATCGCCGACATTCTCGGCCAGCCGCATCCCGCCGCCGAGTACCGTGCCGCGCCCAGGGTGACGTTCACCGATCCGGAGATCGGCTCGGTCGGACTGTCGCAGGCCCAGGCGCGTGACCGGGGTATCGCGGTGCGGACGGGCGTGGCCCGGATTCCGGCATCGGCTCGCGGCTGGATCCACAAGGCAGGCAATGACGGGTTCATCAAGCTGGTCGAGGACTCGGCCGCCGGGGTGCTCGCCGGCGCCACGTCCGCCGGGCCGATGGGCGGCGAGGTCCTGAGCATGCTGACGCTCGCCGTGCACGCGCAGGTGCCGGTCAGCCAGTTGCGCGCGATGATCTTCGCCTACCCCACGTTCCACCGGGCGGTCGAAGACGCCCTGGCCGATCTCGCTAGCGCAGTGTGAGCAACTCGAGCGTGCCCTTGCGCGCGGCCGGAACTACCCAGATATCGCCTATCTTGTCGGTGGCTACCAGCTGGAATCCCTGCGGGCAGCGGTCCAGTGGTTTCGCGACCGCGCCGCCTGGCGGCTCAGCCGGAACGTAGGCCGTCAGTGCCGGATCAGGTGGCGGGCACCATTGGGGCGTCGTGTCGTAGAGATCAGATTCGTGCGTGGCCTCCTCCGTCGAGGTGGCGTAGGCGGGGAAGCTCAGGATCACGGGCCCCGTCGCGGTGGCGACGCGATCGTCGGGCAGCGACACCAGCGGCATCACGCTCTTGGTGATGCCCAGCGGGCTGTCGGGCAGCCGAAGCGGCAGCACTTGCGCGGTCGCCGTGACGACATCGGGCCGGCCGACCCCGACCAGCAGCCAGGATGCGCGGTACGGCAGCACTGACCGCGCGTCGGTGACGGAAGCGGTCAGGATCGGGCCGGTAGCCGCGGACATCAGCACGCCCGAGCCGCGCGCACCGGTCAGATCGACATAACCGACTCCGAGCGTGCCATCGCGGGTATAGCCCACCGCTTCGGTCTCGTCAGTGACGGCGGGCATCGGGACCTGGTGGAAGTCATTGGTACGCGGGCTGAGTACCTGTACCGCACTCGAATGGGACAGCGCGACGGCCACGCCGCCGGCCGGGCTGACCGCCACCGCCCGGACGTCCTGGTGCCTGCGAGTCCGCGGATCATAATTTGACGGCCGGGCTATCCTCGGCGCCGGGATGGACCACGAGCTGACCAGGCCTGTCCTGGTATTCACGCGCACGAGCGTGGTGTCCACGCCCAGCCACGCAATGCCCGAGGCGGTGACCGCGAGTCCGACGGGCGCATGGGCAGCGGCATAGCGGCCTGCGCCGCTCACCGTCAGCACCGGCCAGGAACTGACCACGCCACGCAGGTTGAGATGGAAAAGGACGACCCGCGACGCCGTGCCGACGTACCAGACGCCACCGCCAGCCGGGGCGCCAGCCAGCGCCCGGAGCGGCCCGTAAGAGGCCGGCAGCGACACGGTGAGCTTGGCTACGAGCTGCACCGGCTGCAGGCTGTATTTGCCTGGAGTGCCGGTGAACCCCGGGCTCTGCACGCGCACGTTGAATTCAGGTGGCGGCTTCTCTGACCCGCGCGGCCCGGTGCCGTCATCCGGATCCCGGAACGGGCCGTTGATAGTGGAGTACCCCGGGCCAGGCGTTGCGTTGCCAGCTCCCTGAGAAGTGGCCGCCGTGCTCGAGGTGCCGGGCGGCGCGAAGCTGGCCGGCGGGCTATCCGCGTCCTTCCTGGTGCCCGAGTGTCCCGAGATCGGCTCAAGCTGGCTCAGCGTGAACGCGGCCGGTCCGACTCCGCAGATCAGCGCGACGACAGCGACCCTGGTCAGGAAACGCTTGCGGCGGATGCGGGCGCCGCGCGCGATGATCGCAGCCAAGTCGAGATCGACCTGCTCATCGTCGAAGTAATCGAGCTCGGCAGGCCACGATGTGCCGGGGCCGGGTGTCATGTGATCCTCTCCGCTCGCAGCTCCGCGTCGCAGCGCAGCTTGGCCAGTCCTCTCGACGCGGCGCTCTTGACCGTTCCTGGTGCGATCTTGAGCTTGTCGGCGATGTCTAGCTCGGACATGTCGAGGTAGAACCGCAAGACCAGCACGAGGCGCTCCCTGGGGGTCAGCCGGCCCAGCGCCCGCATCACTATCTCTCTGTCAGCGACCGCCGCGGTGGCGTCGGCCAGCGAAGGCTGCTCGGGCATTATCGCGAATGGCTGCTCACGCCAAGATCGTCGCCGCCACCAGTCCGTGTGCGCGTTCACGATGCAGCGCCGCACGTAAGCGTCCGGTTCGCCGGTCCTGATCCGGCGCCAGGCCGCGTAGGCCTGCGCGAAGCCGTGCTGGGCCAGGTCTTCAGCACGGCCTCGATCGCCGGTCAGGAGTTCTGCGAGCCGCACCATCTTGGCCTGGCTAGCCGCGACGTACTCGGAGAACTCGGCGACCTCGGTCTCGCGTCCCACTAGACCGCCTTCCTGGCGACCATTCGCTTCCGCACCGAATTATCAAACGCGCAAATGCCGGACTTGGTTCTTTCTCGTCAGTATTTTCTCTCCGGAACCCTGTCCCTACAGCAGCAGGGAGGGCCACGCTGCTGATCGCACCGGCCCGAGGGTGAGCGGACAAGAGCGGATAGGTTAGATCCGGCAGCGATCCCGACCCCGCGAGCAGGACGTCCGATGAGCGTAGGCAGTCTGGTATCAAGCGGTCCGTTGCTGCTGGCGATCCCGGTCGCGGCAGCGGCGGGCGCGGTGACGTTCCTCTCGCCCTGCGTCCTGCCGCTCGTTCCCGGTTACCTGTCCTACATAACCGGCATGTCGGGCGACGCGGCCGCGCGCGCAACCAGGAGGGGCGCGACGGTAACCGCGTTGCCGGGCGTGGCGGCAGGCGGCGTCGCCACGGCGCAAACCACGGTGCAGCCAACCACGGAGCAGCCAACCACGGTGCAGCAAACCACGGAGCAGCCAACCACGGAGCAGCCAAGCAAATCACGGGTTATGGCCGGTGCCGCGTTGTTTGTTGCGGGATTTTCCGCGCTGTTCGGTATCGAGGGCGTCGTGGTGGGAGGGCTTGGCGGGACCCTGCGTGCGCATGAGGCAGGGCTTTCCAGATTGCTCGGAGTGGTGCTGATCCTGCTCGGCCTGCTATTCGCCGGGGCATTTGACAGATTCAGCTTCTCGGGACGGATCATTAAGCCCTCGCTCCGGCCGCGTGCGGGGCTGACGACGGCGCCGCTGATCGGGGTGCTGTTCGGGCTCGGGTGGATACCGTGCGTCGGCCCGACACTGGCCGCCGTCCTCACCCTCGGGCTGTCGACTGGCACCGCGGCCAGGGCCGGGCTGCTCGCCTTCGTCTACGCGCTCGGGATCGGGATACCGTTCCTGATCGTGGCGTTCGCCTTCGACCGGGGCACCACTATGTTCGGCTTCGCGCGCCGCCACGCGAAGCGGATCAGCCAGCTCGGTGGCCTGCTCCTCATCATCGTCGGCCTGCTGGAAGTCACCGGCGCCTGGGCGAGCGCGGTCACCTGGCTCAAGCTGCACTGGCTCGCCTCGTACAACCCGCCGATCTAGGCGCGCCAGCACCAGCTATCCGCAGCGGCTACCCGCCAGTACCTGGACGCGGCGGGAGCGGCGGGCGGCGCCGGGACGGGCGGCCATCCGCGGCCGGCGGCTGCGCCGCAGGCTGAGACTCCAGCGCCTCAAGCGCGAGCCTGACCGCCGTCTCCAGCTGGGCGTCGCGTCCTGCCCCCCAGTCCTCGGGCGTCAGCACCACCTCGATGTCGGGATCGACGCCGTAGTTCTCCACATCCCAGCCGAACTTCACCGACCAGAAGGAAAACTTGGGATACGTCATGGACGTGCCGTCGACAAGTTCGTGCCAGCCGTCGATGCCGATAACCCCGCCCCAGGTGCGGGTGCCGACCACCGGGCCGATCCCGAGCGTCCTGATTGCCTTGGTCACGATGTCGCCGTCCGATGCTGACTGCTCGTCAGCGACGGCGACGACCGGCCCGCGCGGCGCCTCTTCCGGATAGCTGACCGACTGGGCGTTCCTGGCCAGGTCCCAGCCGATGATCTTCCTCGCCAGCTTCTCGACCACGAGCTGCGAGGTGTACCCGCCCCGGTTCGCCCGCACGTCGATGATCAGTCCCTCGTGCCTCAGCTCGGTGCGCAGGTCCCGGTGGAAGTCCGACCAGCCCTCGCTCTGCATGTCGGGCACGTGCAGGTAGCCAAGGCGCCCGCCGCCGAGCTCGCGTACCAGCCGCCTGCGGCCCGACACCCAGTCCTGGTAGCGGAGCCGCCGGTCGTCAGCCAGCGGCACGACGACCGTGCGGCGCGATGAACCGTCCGGCCCGCGGCGCACGGTGAGCTCTACTGGCTTGCCCGCCGTGCCCGCGAGCAGCGGGCCAGGCCCGGTTGCCGGGTCGACCGGCTGGCCGTCCACGGCGGCGATCACGTCACCGGCGGCCAAACCGGTGCCAGGCGCCGCGAGCGGCGACCTGGCCCGCGGGTCGGATGACTCGGTGGGCAGGATCCGCGTGATCCGCCAGCCATCGGCGCCTGCCTCCAGGTCGGCGCCGAGCAGCCCGGTCACGTCTCCGTTGTAACCGGACCCGCCGGCTCCCCTGATATAGGCATGCGAGCTCCCGAGCTCGCCGACGACCTCGTGCATGACATCGGCGAAGTCGTCGGCGGTGGCGATCCGGTCAAGCAGCGGCCGGTACTGCTCGAGCACGCCGTCCCAGTCGACGTCGGCCATATCGGGTATCCAGTATTCGTGCCGCATGGCCCGCCCGGCCTCCGCGTACGCCGCCCGCCAGAGGGCTGCCGGGTCCGCGCGGAACCTTGCCCGGCCCAGATCCACGCTGACCCGGTCGTCAGTGTTGTCCGAATCGGCCTTCCGATTCGCTGGAATAACATAAACCCGGTGGTGGTCTCGCACCACGAGCCTGGTGCCGTCGCCGCTGGCTTCACACCAGTCGGCCTCCTCGATCAGCTCCGTGCACCTGACCCGCTTGATATCGAAATGCTCAAGCGACGCCCTCGGCCGGTCGTCGTCCGGGCTCGCGCCGCCTTCGCCGAGATCGCCGGTCAGCGGCTCCCTCAGCCAGGCAAGGCCGTCTTCGACGGCGCACAGCGACTGGTACCGCGAGTCAGGCACCGGAAGCGCGACAATGCGCTCGCCCAGCCCGCCCAGGTCGATCACGACCTCGTCGGGCTCGTCTTCGCCCGCCGGGCCATCGCCGGCTGCCGCGCCCTTGCCAGCACTGTCGTCCTTGCCAGCACCATCGTCCTTGCCTGATGCTGTCGGCCGCCCGTCGCTGAACGGTCCGAATGGTGACGGCGTCGCCGCCGCGAGCGTGAGCAAGTAGGGCCTGCTCCCATAGGGGAAGTACAGGTCAAAGAAGTGCGAGTCATGGGCCGGGTCGAAGGTGCGCTTGGACAGGAACCCGAGGTACAGGCCGTCGCGGGTGAACACCGGATCGGTGTCGGTGAACCGGCCGTCGGTAACGTCGGTGACTTCGCTGTCCGCCAGGCGCGCCAGCCTGAGCTTGCGCAGCGAGGCATAGTCGGGCTGAGACCAGGCGAGCCAGCGCGAGTCCGGGGAAAACGCCAGCCCGGTGATCCTCCCGTTGTCCGACCTGGCCAGTTCGGTCGCCTGGCCCGACTCAACGTCCACGAGCGTCAGGCCGCCGTCGTGGGCGGCCACCGCGACCAGGGCGCCGCTGGGTGACGCCTCGATGCTGGCCGCCCAGCCGATCTCGCCGCGGGCGATCCGGCGGGGCCGCTCGTCCGCGCCATCCGCGCCATTGCTGCCAGCCGGGCCGATTTCGAGCGCGTCGGCGCCATCGGCGTCGACCACCCAGGCGGCCCGGCCGGTACCGCCAAGCACGACGGGCAGCCTGGCGACCGGGCCAGGTATTGCCGACAGCGCCCGCGCGGGCCCGTCCCTGTGCGTCAGCCAGTGCACGGTGCCCCGCACCGCGACGGCGCTCGCCCGGCCAGTCTCATCACAGCTCAGGGCATCCAGGTGATCATCGGCCGACACGAGCCTCGGCGCCAGCCCGCTGGCGGGCGAGCCGAGACTGACGTCCAGCTTCACCGGCCCGCTGTCCGCGCGCAGGTCGGGCAGCATCCAGAGGTCACCAGTCAACTGATAGACGATGCGAGTGCCGTCGGTACTCGCGTTGCGCGCGTAAGGGCCGTCATGGTCGGTATGCCGGCGCAGGTCAGAGCCGTCAAGTGCGCACGAGTACAGGTTGGCGGTGCCCTCATGATCACTGATGAAGGCCAGCCGGCCGCCCACCAGCATCAGGCTGAAGAACTGGCCGTGCAGGTCGGCGAGCAGTCGCCGGAAGCCGGCGTCGGAATCGGCGACCCAGATCCGGCCGCAGCGGCCGCCACGGTACCGCTTCCAGAATGCGGGCTCATCCCCGCCCGTTCCGTTGAGCAACGCCGTCGCGCCGGTCTCGATCGCGAGGTCGCCGACAGGCCCGAATGGCAGCCTGCGCTGCGCCGCGAACCGGGCCGTCCCGTCGCTGACCGGCACGGCATAGGCCCAGGTCTGGCGGAAGAACGGCTGGCCAGCCGACGTGGTCGCCAGGATCTCGCCATCCGGTCCCCAGCCGCGCATCACCGTGGTCATGCTCGACCAGTACGTGACCCGCTCCGACCCTCCCTCGCCTGTGGCCGCCAGGTAGATTTCCGCAGGACCGTCGCGCCAGCTAGTCCAGGCGATCATGCTTCCGTCAGGCGAGAGCCTCGGATAGGCGGCTGCCGCCTGATCAGCGGAGATCCGCCAGGCACGGCCGCCTTCCGCTGGTGCGAGCCAGACATCGTCGTCGGCTATGAACGTCAGCAGGTCGCCGCGCACATGCGGATAGCGAAGATAACGGGATACTGTCACCGCAATATCGTAGGGCAGTTACCTCAGGTCGTTTCCCGTGCCTTGCGGGGAATCAGTGACAGATACCAGGCGTGGCTGCGAGACTTCATCCCGTGATAGGCGGGCGAGACAGCGCGAAGACGGAGAGTTCGTCCCGGCTGGCCGAGCCCGAGCACCAGCCGGTCAGCGCAACGGCGAACTCGATTAGCGAGCTCGACCGGCGCCTGGTTTCAGATTCGCTCCCCCGGCTGGCAGCGAGCCGCCAATTCGCGATGGAATACCTCTATGCGCGCTTGTTCGTGCAGAATCCGGAATTGCGCGCAATTTTCCCGCTCTCTATGGAACGCACGCGTATTACGACGTTTGATGCTCTCGTCCGACTGCTCGATAGCCTCAGCGGTCCCGAGCGAACTGACCGGCTGCTCGACCAGCTGGGCCGTGATCATCGTAAGTTCGGGGTCAAGGACAGCCACTACCGGCCCTTCTTCGGTGCCTTGCTGGCAACTGTTGAGCAGGTCAACGGCCCGGCCTGGAGCCGTGACCTCGCGTCGGCGTGGCGCTCGGCGCTTGACTATTTCGCCGCTGCCATGAAGGCGGCGGCAGCTAATGAAAGCGCGACGCAGCCCGCCTGGTGGATAGGCGAGATCGTGGAGCACGACCGGCGCACTCCGACCATCGCGGTACTCACGATCAGGCCGGAAAAGCCGCTTCTCTTCGAGCCCGGTCAGTACGTCACGGTCCAGGTTCCGCGCTGGCCGAGGCTATGGCGCAAGTACTCCGTCGCGAACGCGCCGAGGGACAACGGCCTGCTCGATATTCACGTGCGATCAGTACCAGGCGGCATGGTGAGCAGCGCTCTGGTCAGTCAGAGCGGCACGGGCGACATCTTGACGCTGGCCGCCGCACGCGGCAACCTGCGAATGCCGGCCGACCCTGACCGGGACATCGTCGGCGTCGCCGGCGGCACTGGCCTCGCGCCGATCAAGGCCATCGTCGAGGCGGTCGTCGGCGAGACAAGGCAAGGCAGGCGTCGCCCGGTGACCCTGTACGTGGGCGCCAGGCGAGCAAGCGACCTCTACGACATGCGCGATCTCGCGACACTCCGGCTCGCCTACCCGGCGCTGACCCTCATCCCGGTCGCGGAGTTGGCTGAGCCGGAAACGGCGGGCAAGACTGGCGCGCTGCCCGACATCGTCAAGGCCCATCCCTCATTCCGCGACACCGACGTCTACGTCGCCGGCCCGGCAGGCCTGATCAGCGCGACCCGCAAGGCACTCGCCGCGCGAGTGCCATCCGACCGCTTCCACCACGACCCGCTGGACCTCCTGACCGCCGCGAGCCGCCCGTCCCCAGGCCTCGGCTAGGACCGCAGCGACCTGGCTGCCATGCCCGCGCAAGCCCAGCAATGTCCCATGTGCGGCTCTTCGGGGTGAGGCTGCTCTCGCAGGAGGGTTCTCGGGTTCCTGCAGGAGGATTTCCGCATCTAGGAGAGTTGACCGGACTATTACGAAGACAACCCTCCTTCATGCGACAACGCTCCTCCAGGAACCCGGAAACCCTCCACGTATCCGGGCGGCCCGGAGCGCGGGCCGGGCGGGCCGGCCCGGCGCGTGTCGGGGCGGCGTGAGCAACGCGGCCCTCCCCGTTGCTGTCGCGAGCAGCGCAGGCGTGAGCAACGCGGCCCTCCCTGCTGTCGTCCCCACATCATCAGGGCGGGCCGCGTTGCTATTGCCGGACAGCCGCAACAACAACGCGGCCCGACCTGATGCTGTCCCGGCCCGAACCGGCCCGGTCGCGTCGCTGCGCGAGTTCAACGAGTCACGCGACAGCCTCTCTGACCTAGGGTGCTGCCGCGTGCGGGAGTGCTGCCGTTGTCCGGGCGGGAGGGTTGTCGGGTGCGTGAGGATTTTCGTGTTCCGGCGGGAGGGTTGTCGGGTGCAGGCCGGGTGCAGGAGGGTTGTCGTCATGATCGTGGAGGGTTTTCGGGTTCCTGCGGGAGCGTTGTCGCATGAAGGAGGGTTGTCGTCGTATAGTCCGGTCAACTCTCCTAGATGCGGAAACCCTCCTGCAGGAACCCGAGAACCCTCCTGCGAGAGCAGCCTCACCCCGAAAGAGCCGCACCGAGGTGACAAGGCTGGGCCTCGAACGGCCCGGCGGTCAATCTCCCGCTTGGTCCGCGCTGCTTGCCTCGTTCGCGCTGCCCAGCTCTGTGGCGAAGAACGCGTAGATCCGGCGCCACGCGTCGGCCGCATCGTGCTCGTTGTAGCTCATCCGGGCGATCTTGATGAGAACGCCGCCCGCGCCTGACGCCTTGCTCATGAACCTGTGACCCGAGCCCGGATAGACCTCGATGTCGTGCTTCACGTCGAGCACCACGAGCGCGCGCTGCAGCCGCTCGGGCGGCTTCGTGCCCATCTGGTCGCGGCCGCCGAAGCTGCCGACGACCGGGCACGCGCCAGCCAGCGCGGCCTCGGCGTCCTTCGGCACCTCGCCGTAGTTAACGGCCGCCACGTCATACCCGTCGCGCGGCGCGCAGAGCAGCGCGAATCCGCCGCCCATGCAAAAGCCGATCACCCCGACCTTGCCGGTGCAGTCCGCCCGCCCGGCCACCGCCTCCCTGGCCGCGTCGAGCAATGCGAAGGCAGGGCCTGACCCGGCCCGCAACTGCTTGAACGCCGAGACGACGCAGCGGATCCAGGACCGGCCTTCGAACAGGTCAGGGGCCAGCGCCAGATAGCCGTTCGAGGCCAGCTCATCGGCCTTGCCCCTGATGTCGTCGTTGAGCCCGAACGCCTCATGAATGACCACGACACCAGGCCAGCGCGACGCCTCGCCGCCTGCGGGCACCGCGAGGTATCCGGGTATGCTCCGGCCGCCAACCGGAATGGAAATGTCCGTCACGGACATACCATCTCACGCCGCCCGCCGCGAGGGGCCGAGAGCGGGCTAGACCTTGCGCCAGCGGGGGATCCAGGCGCCGTCGACGACCTCGTAGTCGCCGAACAGCGTCGGTGCCTCGGCCCGCATCAGCTCGGCGATCTTGCCGAACAGCAGGCGGATCTCCTCCTCCGCGCCCAGGTCGGTCCGCGCCTCGATGGTGTGGCGCAGCGTGCGGATGTTGGCGGACCAGAGCATGCCGGTCGCCACCCCGTCGGGCGCGAACCTGCGCATGAACGAGGTCTTGTGCTTCTTCTCCTCGAACTTCAATCCAGGCTCGTCAAGGCCGAAATGACCGGCCATCCACCCCTGGAACTCCTCCATCTGGGCCAGCAGTGCCGTTGCCCGCTTCATCAGCTCGGGATCGCCCTGGGCCCAGTCGGGGAACCAGAACGGGAGATCGGCCAGCCGGACGAACCGCAGCGACTCCTGCGACACTGCCGTGCCGGGCCGGTGCCGCACGAGCTCGTGCGTGACCACCCGGCTGATGTTGTGCAGGACGAAGCTGAACATCGCGTGCTCGAGGACCGACCCGTGCGCCTGGCGCAGGATGTTCTCCAGGTACTGCTCGTGATCGTTGCGCACCCGGACGATGTTGGGATTCAGGCCAGGCTCCCAGGCCCGGTAGCAGATCTTGCCCGCGAACTCGGCCAGGTTCTGCGCGTCGTCGAGCTGGCCGCGGTCGAGCCGCTCAAGCCACTCCTCGCCGCCGACCTCGCGAAGGTAAGCGCCAAGCGCCTCGTAGTCGATCTGCGGACGGGATACCAGGAAGACCTCGGGATGCACGCTTTTCATGGCGGCACACTACTGCCCGGCCCACAACCGCGCCCGGAACATAACCGTAAGTAATCACGCAAGTTCACGTTGTGATGGCGGCCGATCGTGGCGCCTTTTAGGATCGCAGCACACCGGAAGGACGTGATCATGCGCAGGAACGCAATGATGGCAAGCTTGACGACCGGCCTGGTCGTTATGGCAAGTGTCGCGAGCGCGGCCAGCGCGGTTGCCGCCCCGTACGTGCCAGCTCGGACGGGCCTGTTCGCGACCTGGCGCGGAGCGCAGTCCGCGGCCGGATTCGGGCTGCTGAAGCCAACGGACACGCATCATCTGCCGCGCAACGGGCAGATCTCCGTTGCCCGCTGCGAGATCAGCAAGAAGAAGGCGAGCAAGCGGCTCGTGATCGCCAGCTACGGCACGACCGCGAACGCTAACCTCACGATCAGTCAGAACAATTCGAATGGCCCGTGCACCAGGAACGGCCGGTCCAAGCGGCTCGGAAAGGTCAAGATCCACGGCGCGACGGCGATCCTGACCGGGGTCTGCGACGCCCCGCACCTGCCGAAGTGCACGTCAGTGAAGATCTTCCTATTCCTGACCTGGCGCAAGAACGGCGTCTTCTATCAGGCATCCTCGTTCGGCGAGCGGCGCGGCGTGATCATCGCGTTCGCCAAGGGCCTGCGGAAGGTCTGAGCCGCCTGCGGAAGGCCTAAGCCGAAGAGCGAGCGGCGCCCGGAGGCCGCGAGGTCACCGGGCGCCGCTGCTTGACAGGAGAACCGCGGCTTGGGCTACGCCGCTAGCTCGACGTGATCCAGGCGTTGCTGAACGCGCCGCCTGAGCTGATCGCACTAGTGGAGTCCTTGTCGGCGCCGCCGCCGTTCACCATGATGATCTGGATCGGGCTCTGGGTACCGAGCGAGGTGCCGTTGGCCGATGAGGTCGAGTAGCTGATGGTGCTGAAGTCAGCCAGCGGCAGCACCTTGTTGCCCGACGACGGAGCCTCGGTGATGATCTCGGCGGACGATCGGTCAAGACCGGCCTGGTTCTGGGTGATGGTCTGGGTCCAGCCCTTGGTGTTGTCCTTGAGCACCAGGGTGTAGGTCTCGGTGCCGGAGAACGTGACGGACGCACTCATCGAGTCGCCAGGCGAGAGCGGGTTGGTGAAGTTGACCGGGAAGGCCGGGTACATCTCGTACCAGCCGTAGTACTGCGGCTGGCCCCTGCTGCAGTCAGAGTCGGTGCCAGTCTGCTCGACCGAGTTGCTGCTGAAGCCGTCAAGGCCGACCCAAAAGCTCGCGTATTGCGCCTTTCTGGTCGAGCACGTGGCGGTCGGCTGCGTCCAGCTGGCCGACACGCTGGAGAAGGCTCCAGTCGCGCCGGTCACCGAGTAGCCCGACCAGTTCGTGGACGTGTCGGTCGTGTGGCCGGCGTGGGTCGCGAAGTGGTTGACTCCACCTGGCCTGGCCATCAGGCCACCCGGGCGGAAGCCGCTGATCGTGGTGCTGTGGATGGTGGGATGAGTAGCGCTAGGCGCAGCCGAAGCGGCGCTCGCCGCCAGCATCATCGACCCGAAAGCCAGGCCAATGGTGCCGAGGGATGCGAGCAGGCATCGTGCCATAAGGATGGCTCCTTTGCCTTACATGGGCAGGCCAGGGTTGAAATGAGCGGAGGCGAGCAAGGCGAAGACGGGGACCCGACACGGACGACATAACCGAATTTTCCCTTTCACCCCCTCTGCCCTGCCTGCAATGGTTGAGTCGCCTTTGAACGGTATAACGAAGCCGGTCGGCAGAAAACAACGAACAGATAACAGTGGTGCTCGGGGACCTAGGGGTCCCCGAGCACCATGTGCATCCAGGAGAACTAGCGAAGCTTTGCCGTGCCTAGTTCGCCCTGATCCAGGTGTTGCTGAACGCACCGCCAGAGGTGATCGCGCTGGTCGAGTCCTTGTCGGCACCGCTGCTGTTGATCATGGTGATCGACGTCGGGCTCTGGCTGCCGAGCGAGGTGCCGTTCGCGCTTGAGGTTGAGTAGTGGATGGTGTTGAAGTCGGCCAGCGGCAGCACGCCACTGCTCGACGACGGGGCCTCGGTGATGACCTCGGCGGATGAACGGGCAAGGCCGCTCTGGTTCTTCGTGATGGTCTGGGTCCAGCCCTTGGAGTTGTCCTTGAGCACCAAGGTGAAGGTCGTGGTGCCGGAGAACGTGACCGACGCGCTCATCGAGTCGCCGGGCGAGACCGGGTTGGAGAAGTTGACCGGGAAGGCCGGGAACATCTCGTACCAGCCGTAATACTGCGGCGTGCGCCCGCTGCAGTCAGAGTCAGTGCCGGTCTGCTCGACCGAGTTGCTGCTGAACCCGTCGAGGCCGACCCAGAAGCTCGCGAACTTACTCCCCGAGGTGCAGGTGGCGGTCGGCTGGGTCCAGCTAGCTGACACGCTGTGGAACGCGCCGGTCCCGCCGGTCACGGCGTAGCCTGACCAGTTGGTTGAGGTGGTCGCGGCGTTGCGGACGTGACCGGCGATCCGGGCGACGCCGGTCGGCCTGCCCATCAGGCCGCCCGGCCTGAAGCCGCTGATCGTGGTGCTGTGGATGGCTGGGTGAGCTGCGGTGGGCGCAGCGGAGGCGGCGCTTGCCGCCATGACCAAAGACCCGAATGCCAGGCCGATGGTGGCGAGGGGTACGAACCAGCGTCGTGCCATAAGGAGAGGCTCCTTTGCCTTATTTGGGCAGGCCAGGGCTGCCCGATGGGGATGCGACAAGGGTTGAGTAGCGGAGGATGACGTAACTGAGCGGCGTTCCCGCGTAACGACACGGGGTCACGGCATAAGGAGACGGACCGCGGATCGCGACTGACCGACGTAAACGACACGAGCGACATTACCGAACTTGCCCTTACTGTCCTTACTTGCCCTGACTGCGACTGTGGAGTCGCCTTTGACGCTATAACGGGGCTCGGCGTCAAAAAATAACGGACAGATAACAATTGCCAGCCAAGCTCAACCGAGTAGCTGTCGATTACGTTATAGGCCACTCATCCAAGCGCCACGAGCTTGAGCACATTGGCGATGACTCGCCGACCAGCATCACCCGAGGCGGTCAGGATCGATTCCGGGTGGAACTGCACTCCCCAGCGCATCGCGACCGGGTCCTCGATCGCCATCACGACCTCACCGCCGGCCTCGCCCGCGAACTCATCGCTGGTCAGCGCCGTCACCTTGAACGCGGGCCCGACCGCCCCGGCGGTCGCGTGCAGCGAGTGATACCTGGCGGCGGTGAATTCAGCGGGCAGGCCCGCCAGCAGGTCACCGCCCAGTACCCGCACCGCGCCCGGCTTACCGTGGGCGGGCCAGCGCAGGAGGCTGAGCCTGCCGCCGGCGTGCTCGACCATGGCCTGCAAGCCGAGGCACACGCCGAAGGCGGGCAGTCGCCGCGCATCGAGTTCGTCAAGCAGCCGGGCGCACCCGAAGTCGGCCGGACGGCCCGGCCCGGGCGAGAGGACGACCAGGTGCGGCGCGTACTCATCGAGCAGGCCCGGGTCGAACCCGGCCCGCAGCGTCGTCACCTCGGCGCCCTGCTCGGCGAAGTAGCCGGCGAGCGTGTGCACGAATGAGTCCTGATGATCGACGAGCAGCACCCGGACGCCGGTACCCGGCAGCGCGCCCGGGCCAGGCCCGCCGGGCTGGCCACGCGGCTGGCAACCGCAAACCTTTCATCCGCAGGATTGCCGGGGTTACTAGCCCCGTGGGCACCGGCCTCCTTAAGCACCTCGAGCAGCGCCCTGGCCTTGAGCCGGGTCTCATCCTCCTCGGCGGACGGCTCAGAGTCGAAGAGCAAGGTCGCCCCGGTGCGGACGCAGGCCAGGCCGCCGGTGATGCGGGCCGTGCGCAGCGTGAGCCCGGTATTCATCCCGCCGTTGAAGCCGAGCGAGCCGACCGCTCCCCCGTACCAGCGCCGCGGGCTGGTCTCGTGGTCCTCGATGAACTGCATCGCCCAGGTCTTCGGCGCGCCGGTGACCGTCACGGCCCACATGTGGGTGAGGAACGCGTCCAGCGCGTCGAACCCGGGCCGCAGCCTGCCCTCGACGTGGTCGACGGTGTGAATGACCCGGCTGTACAGCTCGATCTGGCGCCGCCCGATGACCTTGACGCTGCCTGGAACGCAGATCCGCGACTTGTCATTGCGGTCCACGTCCGTGCACATGGTGAGCTCGGATTCCTCCTTGAGCGAGGTCAGCAGCGTCCTGATCTGCTCGGCGTCCTCGAGCGGGCTCGCGCCCCGCGCGATCGTCCCCGCGATCGGGCACGTCTCCACCCGGCCGTACTGGCCCTCGATGGCGCTCACTCGCACGTACATCTCCGGCGAAGCGCCGACCAGGTACTCGGTCTCGCCGAGGCTGTCGCCGAGGTTCAGGAAGAACTCGTACGGCGCCGGGTTGCGCCGCCGCAGCCGCTCGTAGAACGCGGCGGGCGAGCCGCACGTGGCCCAGAACTCATGGCTGGGGACGACCTCGAAGAGGTCGCCGGCGGCGAAGCGTTCCCTGGCCTGCTCGACTACCTTCGCGTACTCGCCCGGCGGCGGATCCGGCGGACATTCCCCAGGCTGAACGGTTGGCTGCCCGCTGGCCCCTCGCGTCTGGGCCAGCGTCGTCGGGGGCGTCCGCCTGGGCAGTCCTTCGGTTGACCGGCCGCCGGAAGCGAACTCATAGCTGTACCGCAGCGCGGTCTCCCGCTTCCTGTCGATCACGTACAGCTCGTCGGGCAGGTGAAGTACGAGGTCGCGCTGCGGCGGCCTGGCCGCGCGCCTGCCGGGCCGCAGCCTGATCGGCTCGAACTGGAACGCCAGGTCGTAGCCGAACGCTCCGTACAGGCCCAGGTGCTCGTCGGGGCCGGCGAACAGGGCGATGATCTCCCTGATCGCGCTGAACACGGTGGGCCGCCTGCTTCGCTGCTCTTCAGGCACCTGGCCGGCCGGCTCGGGGACAGTGACGGTGACGCTGTCCCCGGCCACCTCGCCAGCCATGGCGCTGGCGATCGCCGGCAGGATCACGGCGCCGCGGTCGTTGAGCGCGGTGGCGGTGAGCTCACGCCCTGTGGCCGTCAGCTCGACGCACGGATCGACGTAGCCGGTATGCCAGCGGCTGTACCGGCCCGGGTACTCCATCCCCGAGCTGAAAACGCCGCCTCTGCGCTCATCGATCTGGCTGGTCACCTCGGTGAGCAGGTCCGGCTCGAAAGCCGACACGGCCCTCGTCACGACAATGCCGCCAGCGGTGGCGAACTGCGTGGTGCCAGGCGGCGGGGTGGCGCCGAAATCGGCCCTGTAGTCGACGCTGCTGTGGTCGACGATGCTGGTCATCGGCGGGACCCGAAATCGACCATGGCGCCGATGCCGCGCTCGATGGCGACCTGGTAGGCGGCGGCCGCGGCGGCCAGGTCCTCGGCGGCCAGGCCGAGCGACTCGAAGATGGTGAGCTCACGCTCGCCGGTACGGCCCCGCGCCTGGCCGATGAGCACGTCGCCGATCTCGGCCTTGAGGTGATCGGGGCCGATCGCGCCGTCTTTGACGGCGAGCACGTAGTCGCCGGCCTCGGCGAGCACCGACTCCCTGCTGTCGCCGAAGAAGGCCGCGTCCGCGACCGTCGTCGCGTCGAGTTCGCGCGTGTGCGGCAGGCAGGCGCCCACAGCGTTGATGTGGGCGCCCGGGCTGAGCCATTGCCTCTCGATGACGGGCGTGGCCGAGTTCGTCGCCGTGACGACGATGCCTGCTCCGGCGAGCGCTTCCGCGGCGCTGGCGTAGCCGGTGACCTTGGCCTCGCCGGCCAGGGGAGCCATCGCGGCGGCGAACCGCTGCGCCTTCCCCGCGGTGCGGGCGACCACCCTGATCTCGGTCAGCGTCCTGGTGCTGGCGATCGCCCGCAGGTGCGAGCTGGCCTGGACGCCCGCGCCGATGATCGTCAGCACGTCGGCGTCGGCATTGGCCAGCAGATTCGTCGCGACCGCCGAAACCGCCGCTGTCCTGATCTCGGTCACCGCCGAGGCGTTGAGCACGGCGACGGGCTCGCCGGTCTCGGAGTCTGACAGCAAGACGATGCCCTGATGGCTATCCAGGCCCCTGGCGGGGTTGCCGTGGACGACGTTGATCGCCTTGAGGCCGTAACCCGCGCTGACGTCCTGCTGGTAAGCGGGCATCAAGACGATCAGGCCGCCCGGGTCGGGTGCCTTGAACACCGAGCGCAGCGGCTGGTAGAAATCTCCCCTTGCCCGGGCCATCAGGGCGTCGCGCATCGCGTCGGCGCACTGCGGATAGCTGAGCACGTCCCTGACCGCCTCGTCGGACAGGACCAGTAGCTGCCTGCTCATCGAGCCTCATCCTGGGTCGTCGCGCGCATCGGCGCTATCGCCACCTGCTCCTGGCGGTGCCCGCCGGGGACGGGCCTGCCGACGATCCGGTACACCTCGTTGGCGTCGACCGTCTCGTGCAGCAAGAGCAGCTCGACGAGCTCGTTGAGCTGCTCTTGGTGCGACCTGATGATGTCGGTAGCGGTGCTCTCGGCCTCGCGGAGCAGCCTGGCCACCTCGGAGTCGATCAGCGCCTGGGTGGACTCGGCGAACGGCCTGCTCGACAGCCCGCCGCCACCGCCGCCGAGGAACACCGAGCCGCCCTCCGGGTAGCCGACCGGCCCGACCTTGGCCGACAGGCCGAACTCACGCACCATCTTGGTGGCGAGATCAGTGGCGGTGGACAGGTCGTTCGCCGCGCCGGTCGAGCCCTGGCCGAGCACGACAAGCTCGGCGGCGCGGCCGCCGAGCCGCCCGGCGAGGGTTTCCTTCAGGTAGTCCTCGCCGTACAGGTGCCGCTCGATCAGGGGAAGCTGCTGCGTGACGCCCAGCGCCTGGCCGGCGGGCAAGATCGTGACCTTCGCCACCGGGTCGGCGTGATCGGCCAGCGCGAGCACGATTGCGTGCCCGCTCTCGTGCACGGCAACGGCGTGCTTTTCCTCGGGCAGCAGCACGTTGGAGCCCTCGCGGCGGCCGAGCAGGACGCGGTCCCTGGCATCGTCGAAGTCGGTCGCGGTGATGATCTCCCGGCCGCTCCTGACCGCGAAGATCGCCGCCTCGTTGGCGAGGTTGGCCAGGTCGGCACCGGAGAAGCCGGGCGTGCCCCTGGCGACTATGGAGAGGTCCACGTCTGGTGCGAGCTGCTTGCCGCGGCAGTGCACCACCAGGATCGCGGCGCGCTCATCGAGCGTCGGCAGCGGGATGGTGACCTGCCGGTCGAACCGGCCGGGCCGCAGCAGCGCCGGGTCAAGCACCTCGGGCCGGTTGGTGGCGGCGAGCACCACGATGCCCTGCGTCATGTCGAAGCCGTCCATCTCGGCCAGCAACTGGTTCAGCGTCTGCTCGCGTTCGTCGTTCGCGACAACCGCGCCCGAGCCGCCCCTGCGCTGGCCGATCGCGTCGATCTCATCGATGAAGATGATCGCGGGCGCGCGCTTGCGGGCCTCGGCGAACAGGTCGCGCACCCGGGCCGCGCCGACGCCGACGAACATCTCGACGAAGCTCGACCCGGTGACCGAGAAGAACGGCACCGAGGCTTCGCCGGCCACGGCCCTGGCGAGCAGCGTCTTGCCGGTGCCAGGCGGGCCGACCATCAGCAGGCCGCGCGGCGCCATCGCGCCTGCCCGCCGGTAGCGGTCAGGATTGCGGAGAAAGTCGACGACCTCGGTGATCTCCTCTTTCGCGCCCGCGTAGCCGGCCACGTCGCTGAACTTGGTATCGGGCCGCTCCGCGTCGAAGACCTTGGCTCGCGACCTCCCGGCGCCCAGGACGCCCTGGAGCTGGCCTGCCCCGCCCCGCGAGATCCGCCTGAACAGGTAGATCACGAAGACGATCGGAGCAAGGATGACAAGCAGGTAGAGCACTTCGCCGCCGAGCCCGGTGCTGGTGCTGCCGTAGGTGGGGGTGACGCCCAGCGCCTTGATCTGGCTGGCGAGCGACGGCGTGTTGGGCGGGCCCACCGTGGTGAAGTCGTTGCCGTTCTTGAGCGAGCCGGTGATGGGGGTATTAGCGCCGTTTTCGACGCTGCCGAGCTGGACCGTCTTGACCTGGTGCTTGGCCAGGTCCGTCTGGAACTGCGGAAAGGTCAGGTTCTCGGTGCTCGGCGAGCTGAGGCTCGGCAGAAAGAACCACAGGGCAACCGTCGCGAGGAGCGCGATCGGCCAGAGCCAGTGCCGCCAGCCAGGTGGCGGCGGCGGTGCCGTCGGCGCTGGCTTGTCACCAGGGGGCGGCGAACTCTGCTGCTTGCTCATAAGTCATTCTTACGCACCCGGCTGAGCATTCGGTCCGTGCCCTGTCGAAGGCGGCCGGTCACGCCGCTGTCAGTTCGGCTGGTTCGGCGATCACGTCCACGAGGGCGCCGTTGCGGAGGACCGTGATCTCAAGCGGCTTGCCGATCGCGTCGGCGAACATCAGCCGCTGCAAGGCCTGCGCCGTGGTGACCTTGCTGCCCGCCGCGCTCACGAGGATGTCGCCGACCCGCAGGCCAGCCCGCGCGGCCGGGCCATCGGGTACCAGCTCGGCGACCCGCAGGCCGTCCTTGCTGCCAACGCGCTCCCGCAGCGCTGCCGGGAGCGGCGTCGGCGCGCTGACCACGCCCAGGTAGGCGCGGCGCACCCGGCCGTCCTGCATCAGGGCGGCGATGATCTTCCTGCTCGTAGCGTTCATCGGGACGGCGAGCCCCAGTCCGATGCCTGCCACCGCTGTGTTGATGCCGACGACTTTGGCGTGCGCGTCGGCGAGCGCGCCGCCCGAGTTGCCGGGATTGAGCGAGGCATCGGTCTGGATCACGTCCTCGATCAGCCGCACCGCCGAGCCGCTCCGAGTCGGCAGTGACCGGCCGAGCGCGCTGACCACCCCCGCCGTGACCGACCCGGCCAGCCCGAGCGGGCTGCCGACCGCGACGACAAGCTGGCCGACCACCAGCTCGTCCGCTTCGCCAAGCTCGGCGGGCGGCGGTGCGCCGGACCCGGCGCGCACCACGGCGAGGTCCGACAGCGGATCGGCCCCGACCACGCTGAACGGCGAACTCGTCCCGTCGGAAAACAGCGCCGTGCCGCCTGTCGCGTTGCCGACGACGTGCGCGTTCGTCAGCAGGAAACCGTCGGTCGTGTAAGCGACAGCCGACCCGAGGCTCTCACCTGGCCGCCGGTCGCGACCCTGCGAGACGCGCAGGCTGGCCACCTTAGGAGTCAGCTCGGCGGCGACGCCGCTGACGATCCGTGAGTACGCATCAAGAGGCGAATCCGCAGCCATCTGACCTCCTCCGGCCCCCCGGCCACCTCCAGCCGGTAATTACAAGATTACACCGCACTTGGGCAGGTGATTGCCGGGCGACGGCCCAGGGAAGTCCGCATGGATGCGCGAAGCCATGGTGGAAATTGGGTGTCAATACGTTTTTTAGTGGTTTGGCTGTTGCCGTAGGTAGATGGCCTGGGATGGCCCGGTGAGTCAGGTTATAGTCAGGGTTTGGTGCGGGATGAGCCAGCGTCAGGGCACGATCCTGAGCTTCTGACCGCATTTGCTTCAGGCCGCATGCGTCCAGGCGCAGTCAGTTCAATGCGCGGCAAGAAGCAAGCATGCGATTCGTGATCGCAAAGGAACATGGGTGCGGCTCTTTCGGGGTGAGGCTGTTCTCGCAGGAGGGTTCTCGGATTCGTGCAGGAGGGTTTTCGCATCTAGGAGAGTTGACCGGACTATACGACGACAACCCTCCTTCATGCGACAACGCTCCTTCAGGAACCCGGAAACCCTCCACGGTAAGGACGAGAACCCTCGCCGGACACGGCACCACCCGGCTGGCTCACCCCGAAAGAGCCACACCCAAGGAACATGGCGAATTGCCTGTCACTTGAATGCCTCTTAATGGAAGCGCATGCCGTTTTCCATGACCGGTTAGGGCGGGCGCAATCTGACATGTGAAATGACCTGGCCATACCGCTTCGGTCTGCGCCCGTAAGGCGGTCTCCCTATCGCGCCAGGCAGCGCGATAGGACGATAGCCTGCCCAAGGGCTGCTCGTGTAGCTCAAGCAGCGATCAGCCGTACTAGTTCAGGCCGTCCGCGTTGCCCGGGGAGCCAGACTTGGGCTCGCTCCCCGGGCGCCTAGCGAGGAACAACAGTGGAAGAGCGCATCTCCTGGAGCGGCCTGCCAGCACAGGTGAAGGAAGCGATCGAGAGCCGCACCGGGCCGATCACCGCAGTGCGCATCGCGTCGGCGGGGCAGAACTCTCCGCTGGCCGCGATCATCAGCACCGAGGACGGCGCGATCTTCGCCAAGGGCATGCCGTCGAGCCACCGCCGGGTCATCACCCAGTCCCGCGAGGCCGCCGTCGCGCCACTCGTCAAGAACATCTCCCCCGCGCTGCTGTGGCATTTTTGACCAGGCCGGATGGAATGTGCTCGGCTATCAGTACACACCCGGCCGTCACGCCAGCTACAACCCGGACTCCCCGGACCTCGACCGGCTCGTCCAGCTCATGGAAACGCTCAGCTACATCGCGGTCCGCGGCAATTCAGGTCTCTTCAAGAAAGGCCGAGGACCGCTGGGCGCCTTATCTCGACGACGCAGCGACGGCCGCCGTTTTCTCCGGGCCGGTGCTGACGCACTCGGACTGGACTCCGGACAACGTGCTGATCTCCGCTGACCAGGCCTGGCTCATCGACTGGGCCTGGCCGACGCTAGGCGCAGGCTGGACTGACCCCGCGTGCTGGGTGCTCAGGCTCATGGCATCAGGCGGTCACACCGCACGCCAAGCCGAGCAGCAAGCCTCCCGGCTCCCCGCATTCCGAAACGCCGACCCAGCGCACATCACCATCTTCGCGAAAGCAAACACCCGCCTCTGGGCCGAAGTCGCCGAATCGAGCACCAGCCCCTGGACGCACGACACGGCCCACGCCGCAAAAACCTGGAACGCCTACCGCCTAGCCCGTACGCCTTGAGCAGCCGCTCTGGGCTCGTCTGAGAAGGCTCAATCAGCGATGGCTCACACCAGACTCACCACCGAGCCACCACCCCGGCCGACCTGCCCTCGGACAATCTCCGGCTCTGTAGTCACGGGCTGAGGTGACCAACCCGAGGCAGTCCCCGAACCTGCGGTGCAGCGCCAGCAATTCGCTGGTCAGGCGTCCGTGGTCCTCAAGTACGCCCGTAAGCCATTCGGCCGCAAGCACGCTCACGCCAGCCCAGCCGGGGGCAGGCGGCCGGTCTGATCCAAGGAAGGCAACGCGAAGGTGCTGTCCCCCAGCCGAACCTCAGCCCGAGGAGTCAGGGCAAAGTCAGGGTTATGCGCGGCCCCACCCGCGCCGCCCGGCAGACCGTCAGCCTCGGCGTGCCCGCCATCCGGCCCGCAGTCGGCAACGGGTCACCCGCTGGTGAGCGGTACCACCGCGCTCGCCGAGGCCCACCGCCGCGATGTGGCCCGCCGACGCCAGCGCGTCCACCAGGCCCTGGCCGAGATGCGCGCCCGGGCCGCCGAGATCACCATCTTCTCGGTCGCCGCCCGCGCCCGCGTCCACCGGTCGTTTATCCACCGCCACCCCGACCCCCGCGCCGCCGTCATCGTCGCCGCCAAAGATCCCGCCACCGACGGCGCGGCCGGGGCCAGCGCCGTCAGCCGCCGGTCGCTGCTGGCCGACAACGCCAACCTCCGCGACCGCGCCCGGGCGTCTCGAACAGCACGCCCGCAGCCTCGAAGACCGGCTGTCTGAACTGCTCGGCACCCAGAAGATCGACAACGTGTGGGATCAGGTCTGGGCGCCCGCCGAGATCTTTGCGTCGATCTTGCAGTTGCCAGGCGTGCATCACGTGGTAGTTTCGCCACCGCGCACACCTGCAGCCACGCCAGAGCCTGCTCATGCCTGCCCAGTACAGGCCACTTCTCCGACAGCACCATCGATACGCTCATGTCACCCCCAGAGCCCGTGAACGTGCCAGCGGGGAAGGGCACATGCTGGATTCCACGTAATTTTTAAGATGCTCAAGCGCCAGACCTGCGGACGCGCCTCGTTTCCCCTGCCCCGCAAGCGCGCGCTGCTGGTCAACTGACCGGGGTTAGTAGTCATCACCGAAATGCGGGCCAGATCCAACTCAAAGCGCCGTGACCAGGCGTGTCTCCATACGAAAAGATTCAACGAATATCAATGGACCTGGGCCGGAGACTGTCCATCCTAGCCAGCAGGTAGAACTACGTGCCCTGCGCGGCCCTGTCGCCGAAGAATTCGGCAGCCAGTCCCCGCCCGGCGTTCCCCTGACAGCGCCCATCTTCGCATTCATGCTGCCTTGCCTATGATCGGCGGGCGATTATGGCGTAATGCGCCAGCCCTCGGTGGACCAGAGATTTTGGTACGGAGACGGCGACATCACGGCGGAAGACTCGCGCCTGCTCGGTCGGCTGGAACAGGCCACGCCTGAAGAGGCCGAACGGGGACTGGCCGCTCTTAAGGCCAGGGCCACGGACGGACCGTCCAGTTCGGCGCACGTCTACGCGCTCGGCCTGGCCCTGGCCGGACCCGTCCACGAGGCGGTCCCGCTTCTGCGGTCAGCGGTCGCGGCGCGGCCCGACCGCGTCGAGTTCCGGCTGAATCTCGCGACCGCCTTGTCCGCATGGGCGAGATGGATGTCGCCGCCGGGGTGCTGGATGCCGCGATCGACGCCGCGCGGGAGGGCGAGATACGCGCCGCTGGCTGGGACATCCAGCAGGTGATCGACGACTTGCGGCACCGCCGCGATGAACTGTCCGCGTGGATCTCCTGGAGGACCGAGCAGTACCGGATGCTCCGGCTGCGCGCAGACATGCTGCGCGAGCGGATCAGGCTCGGCGAGGCGACGACGGCCGACAGGGTCCAGTTGGCGCGGACGCTGCTTATGCTCCGCAGCGAGGCAGGCTCGGAGGAGACGATCCCGGAAGCCGTCACGGTCCTGGAGGCCGCCTACGCGGCCGAGCCCCGTAACGTTGAGGTCCTGGAACAACTGATCTACATCTCGGCAGCGTCGAATGACCGTCTCCGAAGGGACCGCCTGCTGGGGGAACTGGAACGGGTCGATCCCAGCACGCCGATACTCCGTGCCTTCGAAATCGACAGGAACGGCTCCGGCAGCCACCTCGCACAGCGCCTGAAGTCGAGAGCAGCCGAGTTGTTCGAGCTTGCCATGGCCGGGGGCACGGAAAGCCAGGCGGCGCTGGCCGAACTACGGAGGCTTCAGCGAGGCAACCCCGACAGCCGCGAATGCCGCAGCAAACTGATGTTCGCCGAGTTCTTCGTCGGCGACATGAAAACTGCGCTGGCGCTCGCGCAGGCAGCGGACGCGGACCCGGACTTGCCACTCGAAGACCATTGCACTGTCGCGCAGATCCTGTGGAGTCACGACCGGCCGCAGGCTTCGCGCCACCTGTCGGCCGCGCGGGAGATGGCACATGACGATGACGACAGGCGATTCGTTGAGACGACTGCCGGGATCCTGAGCGAAAGGCCGTTCTGACGTGGAGCCCCGTGAACCGGCGCTGCTGGACGCCGTCCTTGCCGTGCACGGCCTGCAGGAGATCGAGCCGCTCCTGCGCGGCGGCATGCCGTTCGACGCGTCGGCTCTCCTGCGCGAGCTGCGCGCTCGCGAGGAGGCCGCCGCGGCGGGCGGCCGGGCGGCCGAGGCACGGTTCCTGGCGTACATGCGGCCGGTCATCGACGAGGCTGCACGCAGCCTGGGGATCCTGCCCGCCGTCGACGGCGCCCGGCTCGAATCGCCCCAGTCGTGGATCGACCACGCGATCACGCTGCCATCGCTGCTGAGCATGTTCCTTTCCGCCAGACGCTGCCGGCGGATGCTCGGCGGCAACGCGGCCGCGCGAGTCCGCAGTCTCATCCTGGATGCCGGATGGCGGCCCGCTACCGAGCAGCATGTCCTTGCGCTGGTAGCCGCCGGTTTCGCCGTGGGCGACGCCCAGGACCGCGTGATCGCGCGGCTGTGGTGGGCGATGCACTGCGGCAAGACAGGTGACCGGCGCCATGCCGTACTGCACATCGGCAAGACGCGCCGTGACTTGCACCTCGTGCGAGATGAAGGTGTCAGAGCTATGGCACTGTTCATGCTCGGCGGAGCGTGTCAGCTGTCGGGACGCCTGGACTGGGCGATCGACGCCCATAGGGTCAAACTCGACGACAACGCAGACGACGTGCTCACCCGTACGCTGCTTGCAACGTGCCTGAAGCAGGCCGGGCACGCCGATGAGGCTCTGAAAGTTCTGGAGCACGCGAGCCTCACCAGAGCGCGCACGGACGCCGAACCGCGCGGGCCTTCCAGGCCACTGCAGCCGACTACAACGGTCAAGTCGGCCTGGACACGCAGCCCGGCACCTGCGTCGTCTTCGTCGATGCGCTGCGCTTCGATCTGGCGCACCGCCTCGCGAGGAAGCTTGCCCCACTCAGTCTCACCATGAAGCTCCGCCTGGCAGCCTTCCCTACCGTTACCCCGACCGGCCAGCCAGCGGTCGCGCCGGTAACAGCGAAATGGCAAGCTGGGCCAGCGTTCGATGCGGCTGACGACCAGGGGCGGTCCGTCAAGGGGCAGGTACTCCGAAACGCGCTCGCCGATGCCGGCGTTCAGTTCCTCGCCTGGAGGCAAGCCGAGATGGGTGACCCCGGCGGGGTCGGCTGGACCCAGTCCAACACTATTGACGCACTCGGCCATGACCACGGGCATGCCCTGTCGGAGATGCTGGACCAGCAGCTTGATCTCGTCGCTGAGCGGGTCCAGGGCCTCTTGGCCGCTGGCTGGCGCAGTGTCATCGTCGTGACCGATCATGGCTTCATGCTCCCGGCTGCGGCAGCGACGAAGGTGACGCTTCCACTTGCCGTCACAGAAGGGGATACGGCACGTAAGCCGCGGGTGGCCCGGCTGAAGGCCGGTGTGGAACGTCCCGATTTCCCGTTCCTGCCGTGGACGTGGGACACCTCCATCGAGATGGTGAGCGCTCCCGGTGCTGCTGCGTTCGAAGCAGGAACCTTCTACGAGCACGGCGGACTGAGCCTTCAGGAGTGCGTCATCCCGGTAGCTGTACGTCGCGGTCGGCGCGGGCACCGCTAGCGGAGTGACGACGACTGCGCAGATCGAGGCGATCCGGTGGACTGGACAGCGGTGCAGGATTGACTTTGCGCCGCCGGACACGGAGGTCGTTGCCGAGGTCCGCCTGGCCCCGGGCGATTCCGCCAGCGTTGTCGGCGGCCCGAAGCGGCCATCCGACCCCGGCGAGATCAAGGTCCTGGTCGATGAGGACAAGGCGGCAGAGGAAACGACCGCGTACGTGGTTCTTCTCGCGCCTGACGGTGCCGTCCTCGCGCAGCGCAAGACAATTGTAGGCGGCGCCGAGTGACTGACACGATCACGCTCGACCCGATCGATGAGCTCGCCGCCTCCGCCTTCGAAGGCTACGTGGTCCGCAAAGACCTCGCGCAGCAGTTCAAGGGTGCCTACCCGGTGCCGACGTACGTCGGAGAGTTCCTCATCGGCCGCTACTGCGCGACCACCGATCCGGAAGAGATCGAGGAAGGCCTGCAGATCGTCCGCAGGCTTCTTGCGGACCGGACGGTTCGGGCGGGCGAGGAGGAGCTGTTCAAGTCCCGCGCCCGCGAGCGCATGACGGTCAAGCTGATCGACCTGGTCAAGGCGCGGCTTGACGCCAAGTCGAACGCCTACCTCGCGGAACTGCCGAGCCTTGGTCTCAGGGACGTGCGCATCGATGACTGCCGTCGTCCGCGACGAACGAGCGGATGCTCACCGGCGGCTTCTACGCCGAAGTGGACCTTGACTACGACGCTGTCATCGCCGAAGAGAACAACGGCAGGCCGTTCCTGGTTCGCTCATTGCGGCCGATCCAGCTCTCCACGCCGGGACTCTCTCAAACGGCTGGCCGAAGGGCGCCCGAAGTTCACGACCGAGCAGTGGAAGCACCTGCTGCTTCGCTCCGTCGGATTTGAGCCGGAGAGGCTGAGCACGCGCGAGCAGGACGTGCTGCTGCTCCGGATGGTGCCGTTCGTGCAGCGCAACTTCAACATGGTCGAGCTCGGACCGCGAGGAACAGGAAAGTCGCACCTGTTCCAGCAGGTCTCGCCGTATGCCCACCTCATCTCAGGCGGCAAGGCGACGGTGGCCCGCATGTTCGTCAACAACGCCACGGGTCAGCGCGGCCTGGTAGCTCAGTACGACGTCGTGTGCTTCGACGAGATCTCCGGCGTCTCCTTCGACCAGAAGGACGGCGTCAACATCATGAAGGGCTACATGGAGTCCGGGGAATTCTCCCGGGGCAGGGAGTCGATCCGGGCCGACGGCTCGATCGTGCTCGTCGGGAACTTCGACGTCGATGTTGCCCACCAGCAGCGCATCGGGCACCTGTTCTCGCCGCTGCCTCCCGAGATGCGCGACGACACGGCCTTCATGGACCGCATTCACGCCTACCTGCCCGGGTGGGACGTCCCCAAGCTCAACCAGACCTACTTCACCCGTCACTTCGGGTTGGTCAGCGACTTCCTCTCCGAATGCTGGTCACGTCTTCGCGATCAGTCACGCCTGGCCGCCGTCCAAGGGCGGGTCACCTACTCCGACGCGCTCTCCGGACGTGACCTGTCTGCGGTCAACAAGACGATCGACGGCCTGCTGAAGCTGCTCTCCCCGGACGCTGAAGTCGCCGATCCCTGACGAGGATCTCGAATGGGCCGTGCGCATCGCCCTTGAATGCCGACGGCGCGTCAAGGAACAGCAGCGACGCATCGGGGCAGCGGAGTTCCGCAACACGCAGTTCGGCTACCGGATCGGTGAGGGCATCGAGCAGTTCGTCTCGACCCCGGAACTCGCCAGCCCCGACACCATTGGCCTGGATCCGCTCCCGCCGGGCCAGGTCTGGGCGATCGCCGAGGGCGGTGGTGACGTCGGCCCCGGCCTGTACCGCATCGAGGCAGCCGACACCCCGGGTGCCGGGGCACGCGGACTGCTCAACCAGGCCGCGCCTGCACCACTGCGCGAGAGCTTCAAGGTCGCTGAGCAGAACCTGATTGCTCAGGGCCGGCGTCTCGTCGGCGACCGCGACCCGCGTGAGCATAACCTCACGGCCCAGGTCCGGGCCATCGACACGGCGAAGTCCGGAGCCGGACTCGGCCTGCCGATCCTCCTCGCTCTCGCGTCGGCTATGCTGCAGCGCTCCATCCGGGGAGGACTCATCGCAGTCGGCAACCTCTCTCTTGGAGGCGGCGTCGAGACCGTGCTCAACGCCGCAGCGCTCGCCGAGCACGCGATGGAGAAGGGCGCCACCGCGCTGCTGCTTCCTGTATCAGCCCGCCGTCAATTGCTCGACGTCAGTGACGAGGTCGCGACTAAGGTCTCGTTCCTCTTCTACGGTGACGCCCAGGATGCGCTGGTGAAGGCGCTGGCGGAGTGATATCAGAACAAGCAGTCGAGGCCGGTCGCCGCGGGAGCCTGCCGCGCCAGTGGGCTGGCAGGATCGCGGGTTTGTGATTGAACGGATGCTCTACAGCGTGGCCGGGTGGCTAGCGCTGCTGGCGCGTTCGGCGGCCTCGGCTAGCACGACTTCGACGGTGCGCGACTCCCAGCCAGGAGAATCCGCCGACCGGTCCAAGAACGCGCTCATGGTTCGCGTTCCAACTCCTGAGCGCGCGACCCTCGCCGTCCTTCTCATCGGGAGATAGCGGTTAAGTCGGGTTCACGGTTCTGGTCCGGTCGCTGGGATGTCGGCAGGCAACCCAGTGCTGGGTGTCCGACAGCGTCCGGTCTCCGGTGCCGAGCGGTTCGTCGTTACAAGGGGCGCATCGTCGCGGGGCAGGCTGCATGTGACGGCCAGGGATCGTTTGGCTGCGTCGAACCGCTCGCGGAACTCTTGCCCCCCGGCGGTACTGCCTGCTGCCTTGCGGACGACGCGGAGCCGGTTCAGGCACCGGCTCGACGTGACCTCGGTTTCAAGAGCGAGCAGGACGTCTATCGCCGTGGCGACCGCCTCCTGGCGGGCGCCCTGCATCAGGAGCGCGTCGGCTAGGCCCGCACCGCAACTGGCCCGGTTGCGAGGGGTCAGATCGAAGGCGAGGACCTGCCGGTACAGCACGGTGCTGCGGGCGGCATCGCCGATGTCGAGGTACCCCGTCGCCTCGGTCTCGGTGATCTCGGCTTCGCTGACGAACCGAAGCCACTGCGGCGGGTCACCGTCCCAGGGGCCGCGGTTCAGCTCGCGCCTTGCCTGGCCGATTGCGGCCTGGAACGCGGCCTTGTCACCCAGCAGTGAGGCTGCCCTAGCGTGCCTGAGCGCGATAAGGGCGTGCAGCGGCGGCATCGGAATGTACCGCCCTTCGTCGGCGGCCTGGTAGGCCAGCCCGAGTGCCAGCCGGGCCGACTCGCGGCTAGGGCCGGTCCGGGCCATTTCCGCATGCAGCATCGACTGGCTGGTCAGCGCGTGCACGGCCAGAACCACGTCCCCAGCGCTGACCGCCAGGTTGCGCGCCTTCTCATACAGTGGCTGCGCTAGCGCGGGGCACTCTGCGTCCAGCGCGATCCAGCCTGTGCATAGTGCGAGCTCTCCGGCCGCCGCGAGAAGCTGCGGTTCTGGATCGCCTGTGTTGGCGCCCTGGACCGCTGGCGCGACACGTTGCCACTGCTGAAGCGCTGACAGAAGAAGGGCTGTCCCGCCGACGGCGCGGTCCCGGCTGTACAGCACGTCCGTGCACGCCCGCCAGTACCTGACGTGGGAGCCGTGGGCTATCTTCGGGACGTTCACGGGCGGTGAGCCGGCAGCTACCAGGCTGCCGGGACCGCCTCGGCTGAATTTCACGCTCATTTCGTACTCGGTGCCGGCCATCGGGCCGACGGCAACGCCGGCGAACAATAATGGCAGCAGCACCCCGCGGGGCATGCCGACCGCGTCTGCGAATTGCAGCACAATACGGATGTCGAACATGCCGTCCCGCTGTCCGCGCTCGTAGTAGCTGAGCGTCGCCGGATTCCAGCCGACAATTGCGGCAAGGTCTCGCTGCGAAAGGCCGCACGCCGCCCGCGCAATCGCCGGGACCGCCGCCAGGTTCACCTGGGCCAGTGCTGCGCGCAGCAGCAGCGAATCAAACACCCACAGGGGCCGGGCTGTCATCTCCCGCGCAGCTTTGACGCAGGTCGGGCACAACGGGTCACCCCGCCGGGCCAGCATGCCCGTACGGCACGCCGGGCAAGCCAGAGCCGTTGGCACTGCCTCACCTCCCAGCCGTTTGCCTTAATTGCCTGCGCGGCACCCGCCGCCTCGCCGACCACGGGAGAGGAAGGCATCGCCCGGGGCGGCCCACGCTGGCCGTCCACACCGCCGCGATGCATGCGGTGCTGCTCGCGATCCGACGGTATGACGGGGCGGACGATCACGGAAGCGAACGTGCACGGACTTGCACGCCAATTTCAGCCGAGGGCGCAGATGGCCTCGCTGACCAGGGTCCGTGCCGCGCTGCCGTACACCGCCGTTTCCGCGAGCCGGGCGAACGCCTCGGCGTACATCTCGACCTCGCCCGGCTGCGTGACCCTGAGCCATCCGGACACCAGTTCGATGTTCACCTGCGCATCGTCGTGCATGAAGAACATCTCCACTGGATGCAGCGGGGACCTGTCAGCGCTGAACGGGATGATGCCCAGCTTCACCGACGGCAGCGACATCGCGGATCGCAGGTACTCGAGTTGCTCGCGGAGCACGGCGGGGCCGCCGATCTGGTGCCGCAGCACATTCTCTTCCAGCACGATCGTGAACCGGTGATCGCCTTCACGGGTCACATGCTGCGTGGCGACGCGGACCTCGACAGCCTGCTCGATGTCATCGACAAGGTTCGGGCGTCGATCACGAACCGCCTTGAGCAGAGCCCGGATGTAGGCTGCCGTCTGCACTGGCCCAGGGATCAGAAACGGCGAGTAGATGCGGAACTCGCGGGTACTTTCCCACAGCGGGATCACGGACTCCTGTACCCTGCGCAGGCCAGGGCGTTCCAGCCGCCGCCACTGAGTCCACGTTGAATCGGCCGCCCGCGACGCGGCGATCAGGTCGGCGGCCTGGTCATCCGCCCCGCAGATCCCGCACCACGCGCGGATATCCGCATCCGACGGCGGAGTTCGGGCATGTTCGATCCGCGAGCACTTCGACTCGTGCCACCCGGCTGCCGTGGCCACCGCGCGCTTGGTCAGCCCGGCGTCGAGCCTGATCTCCCGCAGGCGGTCGGCGATCTGCTGCCTGGCCTGCTGCACCGTGGATGAAGTGGCCATGGTGCAGTCTTACACCGGAGCCTGGTCAGGCAGGCCGGTAGTCTCCGTGCGGCACTGCCCGGTCCCACACGGGCTCGAACGCCGCTGCGCACACCTTGACCTGGGCCGGGTCCTCGGTTACCTCCCAGCCCTCCGGCGAGATCTCGCCCTCGCCGGTGAAGTGGTTCCAGAGCACCACGCGGTCGTCGAACACCCAGAAGTCGTTACCGGGCAGCAATAGATCTGAGGCGCGGCGCCGGGGCAGCCACCGGACATCCTCACCGGCCTTGATGTTGGCGGATGTGATCTCGTGCTCCCACCGGATGTACTCGCTGACCGGTTCGCTGACGATCCGCGCCCGGCGGATGATCACGCCACGGCTGTGTGCCGCGACCACGATGTCGACCCACGGACGCCACCATGCCTCCCAGGCTGCGGGATCGTAACGCTGGCCTCGCCTCCAGCCGGCGAACATCGGATCGGTGCGACTGTAGCCGTCGCGCATCTCCAGGTGCACCGCTGACCGTTCGCACGAGCTGAGTAGCTGGTTGGCCTCGTTACCGGCCAACGCTCGTCTCCGGGAACATGTGCATCAGCCGCTTGGGGAAGCGGATCAGTGTCTCGCCGTCCGGGATCTGCTGCTGTCCGGCGGTGTGGAGCAGCTCTCCTAGAACCGCCGGGTCGATCTTCCAGCCCTGGATCACGTAGCTGTCGCCGTCATCCCATAAAGACGGACTGCCACCCTGTGGAGATTGGTCGTCTTTTCCGAGGAACCGTGGCGCCATGGGGTCTCCTATGCCGAGGGATGTGGATGCGGGTACAGCCACGCTGTCAACGGGCACGCTAACCTCAATTCGGTGTGACTGTCCATATGCGGTTCGCAACAATCTGTTGTGAGCGAACCTGCGCGCCAGGGCAAATTAAGAGTCCCATAAGACTCCCGTGGCACTCGGATGCGCACACCGCGGAATCAGTCCACTGCGAGCTGAGATCTAGCCGCAGGACGCAGCCTGCTACCCGTTGATAACAATTCGTTGTGAAGCGGAGCCGCAGGCCGCCTCGAATTGTCATGACTTCAAGGTTGCCCGGCCGACAAGTAAACCGGGACGCTACGGATGGGCGTGAGGGCTTCACGATGCTCGGCACTCGCGGTTGAAGGACCTCGCCCGCAGAACAGGCATGGATTCTCGCATTCGAGAACTCACAGCGCAGTCGCAGTCAAGGAGACCGCTGATGACCATGAGCCGTCCTGATCATCCTGCTTACGTCGTCGTGCTGGCTTCGGGCGGCCTGGACAGCACCACGCTCGCGTACCGCCTGCGGGACATGGGGGCAAAGGCCCGGCTGCTTTCCTTTGACTACGGGCAGCGGCACGCCCGGGAGCTGGATTGCGCCAGACAGGTAGCGGGCAGGCTGGGGGTTCCCCATGACGTCGCGGACCTGCGGTCGGTCGGCGGGCTGCTGCGCGGCAGCGCGCTGACCGACCCGCTCGTGCCGGTGCCTGACGGGCACTATGCCGCCGAGTCGATGCGCGCCACGGTGGTGCCCAACAGGAACGCGGTGATGCTCGACATCGCGGTCGCGGTGGCCATCGCGAACGGGTGCGATGCGGTGGCCTTCGGCGCGCACGGCGGCGATCACGCCATCTACCCGGACTGCCGGCCCGAGTTCGTCACGGCCTTCACGGCGTCGGCCATGCTGGCGAACCAGGGATTCCTGCCAGGCGGCTTCCAGGTCCTCGCGCCCTTTCTGGACTGCGACAAGGCCGAGATCGTGCGGACTGGGGAGCCGACTCGGGGTGCCGTTCGCGGCCACCTGGTCGTGCTACAAGGGCGGGACGGTCCACTGCGGCACGTGCGGCACCTGCACCGAGCGGCGGGAAGCATTCCAGCTCGCCGGGGTCGCCGACCCGACACCCTATGCGGGGTGACCGGCCGTGCACACGATCGGGAAGCGGTTCACCTTCGAGGCGTCCCACGTGCTCGGCGGGCTCCCTGAGGGGCACAAGTGCGCGACGGCTGCACGGCCACGGCTACACCGTGGAGGTAGAGGTCGCCGCGGACGCCCTGACCGGCCCTGGCTGGGTCACCGACTTCGGCGACCTGGCGCCGTTCGGGCGCTACCTTGACGAGCACTTCGATCACCGGCACCTCAACGACGTGCTGGAGGACCAGCCGACTTCGGAGAACCTGGCCGCGCATTTCTTCGGCTGGTGCGCCGGGCACCTTGACCCGGTCATCCCGGGGCGTGTCACCGCGGTGCGGGTCAGCGAGAAGCGGGATTCTACCTGGGCCGAGTACCGGCCGGATAGCCGGTGAGCGTGCTGCGGGTCGCGGAGATGTTCGCGTCGTTCCAGGGCGAGGGTCCCTCGGCGGGCCAGCAGGCCGCCTTCATCCGCCTGTCCGGGTGCGGCGTGGGCTGCTCGTGGTGCGATGAGCCGCAGACCTGGGACTGGTCGCGGTTCTCCCGCGACCAGGAGAGCAGGCGGGTGGAAGTGGACGAGGCGTGCGCGTGGGCCGCCGGCACGCGAGCGGGGCTGGCGGTGATCACGGGCGGGGAGCCGCTGGCCCAGCAGCGGGCCGTCACCGGTCTGGCGTGCGCCCTGGCGGCGGCCGGGCTGCGGGTGGAGGTCGAGACCAGCGGCGACGGTCGACCCCGGCCCCGGAGCTGTGCGCGGCGGTCAGCATGTTCAGCGTCTCCCCGAAGCTCGCTAACAGCGGGGTTCCCCTTCAGCGGCGCATCCGCCCGGCGGCACTTGCCGCATTCGCAGCGTGCGGCAAGGCGGCCTTCAAGTTCGTCGCCTGCAGCACGGGCGACCTTGACGAAGTCGGCGACCTGGCGGCGCGGTTCGGCCTGGCTCCGGTGTGGATCATGCCCGAGGGCACCACCGCCGATCGGGTGCTCGCAGGGATGCGTGAGCTGGCCGACGAGCGTGCTGGAGCGCGGGTGGAACCTGACGGGACGGTCGCACGTCCTGATCTGGGACGGTGCCCGTGGCCGGTAGCGAGCTGCGCCCCGCCGGGCCTGAGCGGGGCCGTCGTTCCCGGCGCCCCGGGCCGCGCGTGTCTGGTAGCAGGCCCTTGTCTAGCGGGGGCAGCGGGATCGTTCCTGCCGCTCAGGCTGGCACCACAGTAGCGTCGGGGCGCGGGGCCGTCCAGGGGCACTCGCTGATGCCCCTGGTGTACGGGGAGGCTCAGCTGAGACGCGCCGCCCGCGCCTGCATGCGGCGGTGCTCGGCCCCGGGGTCCGACGAGACCACGTGGGCGACTGGCGGGACGGCGCCGGGGAGCGGATCGCGGCCCTGAGCCAGGCGCTGCGCGCCGGCACGTGGACTCCCGCCCCGCTGCGGCCGGTGCTGATCACGAACTACTTCGGCAAGCAGTTCCCGGTCTACGTCCCGACCGCCGGGGACCGGGTCGTGCACCGGGCGATGCGTAACGCGGTCGAGCCGGTGCTGGAGGAGCTCGCGTTCCGGGACTGGGTCTCGGGGTACCGGCCGCGGCGGAACCGGATCACGGCGCTGTCCCAGGTCATGGCCCACATGGCGGCCGGGCGGACGATCGTGGCCGACATCGACGTCGCCCGCGCCTCGGCCGGGTCCACCGCCCGGGAAGTAACCGGCTGGCTGGCGGACTACGTCACCGACGGGACGTTCCTGGCCCTGTTCCGCACGGTCCTGTCCGGGCCGCCCGAGCCGATCGCCCCCGGCACCGGCCTGGCGCCGCTGCTGATCAACCTGCGGCTGTCGCGGGTCGATGCCCGGCTCGACGGGCTCGCCGTGGTGCGGTTCGCGGACAACTACTGCCTGCTCACCGCCACCCCGGCAGGAGCGGAGGACGCGTTCGCCCAGACCTCCGCCGCCCTGGCGGCGGAGGGACTGGCGCCGAACGCGCGCAAGAGCCGCATCCGCGGCCACGCCAACCCCGAGGACCTGTTCCTCCTCGAAGGATAGGAGCCAGCCCGGTGAGCGACACATGGCTGCTGATCCCCGGCGGGCAGTGCCGGTACGGGGACAACGCCCGGCCGGTCGAAGTCGCGCCGCTGCTGTGGACGGCAACACCGGTCACCCCGCGCCACCTCGGCGAGCCCGGCCCCGGCCTGCCCGTAACCCGGGTCAGCCACGAGCAGGCGGCAGCGATCGCCCGCGCGCTCGGCGGCCGGCTTCCCAGGTCAGCGGAATGGGAATGGATGGCGGCCGGCGCTGACAGGCGCCGCTACCCGTGGGGCGAGGCCGAGTGGGACCCGTCACTGGCCAACCTGCTGCCCGCAGGCGCCGACGGCCCGGTCCCGGCGGGCCGGTTCCCAGCCGGGGCCACTCCCGAGGGGATGCTGGACGTCGCAGGCAACGTGTGGGAATGGACCGCGACGACGGCGATGGGCAACGGTTGCGTCATCCGGGGCGGCTCCTACGCCTCCCAGCCCGCCTACGCGCGCACTACCTTCCTCAACGCCGCCCCGGCCGCCCTGCGCTCGCCCGGCCTCGGCTTCCGGGTGGTGCGGGACCCGTGACCGGCCACGACGCGACCCCCATGGTCATCGCGGGCTGCTCGCGCCGCAAGCTCCAGACCGCCGTGGCGGTACCCGCGCTCGACCTGTACCAGGGCGGCTGCATCCCGGCGCTGCGCGCCCTCGCACAGGTGAGCAGCTGGCTGCGGTCACGCACGTGGATCTTGTCCGCCGAGCACGGCCTCCTGCACGCCGACGCCCCGCTGCTGCCCTACGACCGGCGCATGGACGAACAGCGCGCCGCCTGGCTCCGCCCGGCAGCCTGCCGGCAGCTGCGAGAGGAATTCAGGCAGCGCGGGCTCCCCCGCGAAGTCCTGGTCATCGCCGAGCCCCTGTACCAGCTAGCCCTAGCCGACCTCGTATCACTCGCCGGGGCGGAACGCGTCCGCTGGGTCGATGACCCGGCCCGCGAGTGGGCGAAGGCCAGCGCCGTTATCAGCACCTGGAGGCCATCATGCCCGTGACTGCCTCACCCCGCCACTCTCCGCGAGGCGCTGCACCGCAGCAACGCCTACGACGACTACGTCGCCGCGTTCGAGTCCCGCACCGGCCTGGGCTGGCATGGCCCGACCCCGGCGTCCGTCTCCGGCGGGAGCCTGTCGGTGGTCATCCCAGTGCGGAACATGGACTACAGCCTGCCCACCGTCTTGGACGCGCTCGCGGCTCAGGAGACCGCGGAGGCCCCCGAGGTCATCGTCGTGGACGACGGGTCCGACGACGGCACCGCCGAGTCGGCCAGGCGGCACCCGCTGCGTCCGGCTGTTGTCCGGATGCCCAGGCGCGGCGCGGGTGCCGCGCGGAACGTCGGCGCGTACCTCGCCTCCGGCGACACGGTCGTCTTCGCGGACGCCGACATGCTGCTGCCGCCCCACGGGCTGGCGGACATCGCCGCCCGCGCCTGCGACGGCCTGATCCTGACCGGGTTCCGGCACAACATCGCCTGGCAGCCGGCACCCGGCGGCCGCGCCGCCCGCCCGCCGTGGCCGGCGGACCTGGAGGCCGACCACCGGGTCCGCTGGCGCGCCCTGGCGGACAGCGGCTGCTGTACACCGGGATCACCCTGGAGGAGCCCATCGAGGCCAGCCCGCTGCGGGCAACTGACGGATTCCGGCAGTTCGGCTACGGACGGACGTTCCACGACTGGGACCTGCCCCGGATGGTCGTCACCGCGCTCGTGGCCGTGCCCCGCCGGGCGCTGGCGGACGTCGGCGGGTTCAGCAGACGCTTCGACCAGACTGGATGGGGCTGCGACGACACCTACGTCGGCGCGGCGCTGATCGGCGCGGGCCTGATGGTCGCCCCGCTGGAACAGCTGGTCTGCTACCACGTCAACCCGCCCGACGAGGCCAGGTCCTGGCAGGCCAAGCTGGCGACCTGGCCCGCCACCATCGCCCTGTACCGCGAGCTGCTGGAGGAAGCCGCCGCCGCGCGGCAGGACGGACGCGTTCTCCAGCGATGCCGAGGCGATCCTGGCCGACTGCGAGGTGACCCGGTTATGCGGCGCGTCTTCCGGACCGACGTCTGCCGGCGGGCAGGTGATCGCCTACGACCCCTGCACCGGGGTGACCCGCCTCGCCCCGCCCGGAATCCCCCCAGGGCGGCAGGCACTGGACGACGAGCAGGCGCGCGGGTGGCCCGCGGTCCACCCGGCTCGCCTGGCCCGCAGCGTCCCGGTCTCGGCGTGCTGGTCCCCGCTGGTCCGCTGCAACCTCGCCTGCCCGCACTGCCTGGACGACACCACGGTCCCCGAAGGGGACGCAGACAGCAGGGCGGCGACCGCCGGCGTCCTGGCGGCCTCGGGCCTGCTCGGCGTTGACATCTCCGGCGGCGAGCCCCTGCTGCTGCGCGACCTGCCCCGGCTAGCGGGCTGCCTGGCCGCCGGGGGGCTGGCCGTCAGCGTCACCACCAACGGCTGGCTCCTGCCGCGCCGCGCCGCCGAGCTGGCCGGCCGCGTGGACGCGATCCGGGTCAGCCTTGACGGCCCCGACCCCCGTGCTCACGACGCGCTGCGCGGCGCGGGATCGTTCAGCCGGGCCATCGTCGGCATCGCCGCCAGCAGGGCTGCCGGGATACCGGTCCAGATCCAGTCCGTGCTCATGGCCACGACCGCTGCCCGCGCCCAGGGCATGGTTGACCTGGCGGCGCAAACCGGGGCGACGGGCGTGACGTTCCTCCAGATGCTGCCCCTCGGCCAGGGAAAGGAACTCGCCAGCCGCGAGATGCTCACCGACCAGGACGCCACGGAACTGGTCGGCAGCCTGCGGGTCCCGGAGGGAGCAGACGTCCGGCTCCGGACGCGGGAGGCCGCCGACGGGTTCACCGTCATCCGCGCCGACGGGCAGGTCTGGCGCAACGCGCCGGGAGCCCTCGCGATCAGCCCGGCCCGGCCCCTGGCGCGGCCCGGGGACCTGGCCCTGACCGCTGCGGACGGGTCAGCGTGACCAGCCGCGCCTTCAACCGCGACTTCGCCTGGCAGATGACCGCAAGCCAGGCGGCTACTGCGGCAGCCGTTCTCGCCGGGGCCGCGGCCAGGGGCGGCCCTGTCGACGCGGTGGTCGCCATCGCGCGGGGCGGCACCCAGCCCGCCCGCGACATCGCCGCCGCACTCGGCGTCCCTGTCCGCACGGTCCGGGCCAGGCACAACCCCACCGACGCCATGTACGCGCAGGCGACCGGCCGCGTCTGGTGCGACGCGGCGGAGGCCAGGGCCGGTGCGCGGCCGGGTCCTCGTCGTGGACGACATCTGCGGCACCGGGGCGACGCTCGCCGCCGTGACCAGCGCGCTCGCGCGGGTCGCCGAGCCTGGGGCCGCCCTGGTCACGGCTACCTTGTGCCGCAACGCGGGATCGCCGTGCCGGCCGGACCTCACGGTCTGGGACGACCTGCGGGAGTGGGTCATCTTTCCCTGGGAAGCCGGCCCCCCGGACGGGCTGCCCGTCCGGTGCCTGCCTGATCCCGGACAGGCGCTCGTCGCATGAGGACCCCAGCAGCGCCGACGGTCACTGCCGCGTTCGTCCTGGCGTCCTACCGGCCGGACGAGCCCGCCGGGATGGAACGCGCCGTCGCCGCCATGGCCTCCGGGCTGCGCCAGCTCGGCCACCAGGCGGTCATCATCACCGCCGCGCCTCAGCCAGGCCCAGATCCCGGCGTGATCACCCTCACCAGGCTTCCCGTCGCGTTCCCGTGCGACGACGCCACCCTCCGGGACGCCATCAGGTCCGCCGGCCCCGCGCTGGCCCGCGAGATCGAAGCGGCGCTGCGCGAGCATCACGCGGACGTCGTCGTCTACGTTGACGCGCTGTGGGGCCTGGGCATCCTCGCCGGCGAGGTACGTCACCCGGCCCGGCGGGTCCTCGCCGTCCACGTCGTCGGCCATGACGCCGACCTGCGCACGGCGCTTGCGGCGGCCCACCGGGTCATCGCGCCGTCGGAATCGGTGCTCATCCGAGGCCCGCAACCGCGGCTACCGGGTGGAGACCTGGCAGGTGGTGCCCAACCCGCTGCTGATCGATCCCGGCGGCACGCCCCCCGGGCGGGAGCAGCGGGAGCACCTGCGCCTGCACGGCCCGGTCAGGGCCGTCGCCAGGCTCGGCGCGGAGAAAGGCGTCACCGGGCTGCTGGCAGCCGCGCCCCTGGTGCCCGGCAGGCCGACGGAAGTAGTGCTCGCAGGCGCGGGGTTCGAGGCGGCGCCGGGAAGCCAGGCCGCCCTGCTCGCCGAGTGCCGGGCACTGGCCCAGGCCAGCGGAACGGTCCTGCTTCCCGCGCTGGCCTGGCGGAGGTCCCGGAGTTCCTCGCGGGCGCGGCGGTCACGGTCGTCCCGTCGGCCCGCGAGACGTTCGGCAACCTCGCCCTGGAGTCACTGTCGGCCGGCACCCCGGTGATCGCGTACGCGACCGGGAACCTGCCCGCCCTGATCGGCCCCGACGCGGGCATCCTCGTGCCGCCGGGCGCGGGACCAGGCGGATTGCGGGAAGCAGCCAGGGACCTGCTCGCCGACCCGGTACGCTATCACCTGGCGTGTGGAGCAGCGTACTGCCGGTCACGGAACTACCGCTCTGCCGATGTGGCTCAGACGTTCCTGAAGGCGGTGCTTTAACCCATGACCGGTGTTCCCCTTCTGCTTGTCGACGGGCACAACCTGCTGTTCCGGGCCTGCTTCGGCACCCCGGCCCAGATCTGGTCCCGCGATCGCGCACGACAAGCGGGAGCTGACGACGGAGTTCATGTTCTTCGCCCTGCTGCGCAAGGGCATCAACGAGGAACTGCCCGGCTGGCCCGAGGTCGTCGTCGTGTTCGACGGCCAGGACGGCTCCGCGCAGCGCAAGGAGACCGATGCGGGCTACAAGGCCAACCGGCCCGCCGACGGCGAGGCGCTGAAGCCGATCCTCGCCCTGCCCTCCGTCAAGGCGGGCCTGGACCTGTTCGCCATCACCTGGGTCGAGATCAGCGACGCCGAGGCCGACGACGTGATCGCCACCCTGGCCGCGAGCTGCCCCGGAGCGCGACGTGCTGATCGCGTCCGTGGACCAGGACTACTACCAGCTCCTGCGCGACGCCGGGCCAGGACACGGCTCGGTGCGGGTCCTGAACACCGCCCGGCGCGCGGGCAGCAGGCTGACCGGCCCCGCCGAGGTACGGGAACGGCACGGCGTCACGCCCGCCCAGTTCGCCGACTTCCGGGCGCTGGCCGGGGACACTTCCGACAACATCCCCGGCGTCCGCGGCATCGGCGCCAAGACCGCAGCCGCCCTCCTGGACGGCGGCCTCACCCTGGACGACCTGCCCGCCTCCGGGCGGCTGGCTGGCCGCAAGGGCGCCGCGATCACCAGCGCCTGGCAGCAGGTGCTCACCTGGCGGGACATGATCCGCATGAACGACCAGGTACCCGTGCCCGCCGGGGCCGTCACCGGCCTGGCGACCACGCCGCTGCCCCGCCCGGCCGAGGTGATCGAGAAGCTCGGTCTGTGGAAGCGCATCTCCCCAGCGCAACAGAACGGGACCCTGTGGTGAGCGCGCCGGGCCAGCCGGCATCGGTCCTCGCGGTCATGGCGCACCCCGACGACCCGGAACTGTGGGCGGGCGGCACGCTCGCCCTGCACGCCCGCGACGCACCCGTCACCCTCGCGGTCACCGAGCACGAGGCCGCCCGGATGGCGGAGGCCGCAGCCGGCGCGGCCATCCTCGGCGCCAGGCTCGTCGCCCTCCCCGCCCCCGTCTCCGCAGCGGCGGTAGCTGACCTGATCACCGAAGTCAGGCCCGACGTGCTGATCACGCATCTCCTCACGGACGTCCACACCGAGCACCGGGCAGACGGCGGAGGCCGTGCTCGCCGCCCTGCCCGAGGTGGTCATCGCCACCGGCCGCCCCTTGCGCGTATATGCGGCCGACACTTACAACTCCCTGACCCTCAGCGGCCCCGTGAGCGCGCCCGCGATCATCGACATCACCAGCACCTACGAGCAGAAGTGCGCGGCACTCGCCGCGCACGCCGGAACCCAGCCCATCGAGGACCACTTCGGCCCGATGGCAGACACGCTCTCCCGGCTCTGGGGCGCACGAATCGGCGTCCCGCGCGCGGAGGCTTTCACGCCTATCCCCGTCCTGGGCCGCGTGCCCGCCACCGCGCGGCTCTGAGACCTGACGGGCCGCCCTGGACACCTGAATTGAGCCCACCGCAGAGACAGCAGCATCATGCGAGAGTTCTTCGATGACGGCTTCCCGCCCGGGGAGCAGATCCCCCGCCACATGGAAGTCGTGCTCACGGCTGAGCCAGGGCCGTTCGGCGAGGTCGTCCGGATGACGGTCAACGGTTTCCGGATAGGCGCCCCGTTAACAGACAGAACTGCCCTGACCCGCCCCGTGAGCACCCGCTGTCCTGCTCTCCCGGACCGCCAGCCCAGCCATCAGGCACCCGATTTCCCGCCGCCCCTTATCCCGGCAATCACGCGGGCGGGACCACATCGAAGGGGACGCACGCCGGACTCGAACGCCCACGCCAAGCCGGAGTCACGCTGCCCATGTGGCCCGTCCGTGGCCGTCCGTGGGAATCGCCGACGGTGCACACCGACCGTCCGAAGTGTGCCGACGGTCTTACAGGCATCTTCCATATGCAAGGCTGCTCGTGTAGCTCAAGCAGCGATCAGCCGTACTAGTTCAGGCCGTCCGCGTTGCCCGGGGAGCCAGACTTGGGCTCGCTCCCCGGGCGCCTAGCGAGGAACAACAGTGGAAGAGCGCATCTCCTGGAGCGGCCTGCCAGCACAGGTGAAGGAAGCGATCGAGAGCCGCACCGGGCCGATCACCGCAGTGCGCATCCCGTCGGCGGGGCAGAACTCTCCGCTGGCCGCGATCATCAGCACCGAGGACGGCGCGATCTTCGCCAAGGGCATGCCGTCGAGCCACCGCCGGGTCATCACCCAGTCCCGCGAGGCCGCCGTCGCGCCACTCGTCAAGAACATCTCCCCCGCGCTGCTGTGGCATTTTTGACCAGGCCGGATGGAATGTGCTCGGCTATCAGTACACGCCCGGCCGTCACGCCAGCTACGGCCCGGACTCCCCGGACCTCGACCGGCTCGTCCAGCTCATGGAAGCGCTCAGCTACATCGCGGTCCGCGGCAATTCAGGTCTCTTCAAGAGGGCCGAGGACCGCTGGGCGCCTTATCTCGACGACGCAGCGACGGCCGCCGTTTTCTCCGGGCCGGCGCTGACGCACTCGGACTGGACTCCGGACAACGTGCTGATCTCCGCTGACCAGGCCTGGCTCATCGACTGGGCCTGGCCGACGCTAGGCGCAGGCTGGACTGACCCCGCGTGCTGGGTGCTCAGGCTCATGGCATCAGGCGGTCACACCGCACGCCAAGCCGAGCACCAAGCCTCCCGGCTCCCCGCATTCCGAAACGCCGACCCAGCGCACATCACCATCTTCGCGAAAGCAAACACCCGCCTCTGGGCCGAAGTCGCCGAATCGAGCACCACCCCCTGGACCCACGACACGGCCCATGCCGCAAAAATCTGGTACGCCTACCGCCTGACTCGTACGCCTGCCGCCTAAGCAGCCGCTCTGGGATCGTCGGAGAAGGCGCCCTCGGATGATCTTCCGGTTCTGTAGTCACGGGCTGAGGTGTAGTTGATCTTGAGAAACCCTTGATAAAACGCGGATTGATGTTGTCGGCTTCTACTCGTTGACCGGGTCGAGGACGAAGACCGGGATCTGGCGGGTCGTCTTCTGCTGGTACTCGGCGTACGGGGGGAACGCGGCCACGGAGCGGTCCCACCACGCGGTGCGCTCGTCGCCGGAGACCTCGCGGGCGATCATCTCGATCTTCTTCGGGCCGTCCTGGAGTTCGACGCGCGGGTTGGCCACGAAGTTGTAGTACCAGAGCGGGTGCTTGGGCGAGCCGCCCTGTGAGGCCACCGCCGCGTAGCTGCCCTCGTGCTCGACTCGCATCAGCGGCGTCTTGCGCACCTTGCCGGTCTTCGCGCCGAGGTTGGTGATGATCACGACAGCCAGTCCCGTGTCGGCCAGCGTGATGCCCTCGGTGCCGTCCGAGCCCTCGAAGGTCTCGACCTGATCGCGGACCCACTTGCTCGGGCTTGGCTCGTATTCTCCTTCTATTGGCATGGAGGCAGCTTAGCCCGGCCGATTAGCCCGGCCGGCCCTGCGGCACCTCAGTCGTCGAGCATGCTCGCCAGGTGCCCGGCCGCGTCCGCGAAGTCCCGCGCCATCTCGTAGATGACCTCGCGCACGGTGGTGGCCTTGTTCATCAGGCCGACGCCCTGGCCGACCCAGTAGGTCGCCAGCTCCTGCGCTCCGGGGTTGCCCTGCTCGGCGAGCACGTCGATGCGGCGCAGGACCGGCTCGCTCAGCAGGGACTGCAGCGGCATGGGCAGGGCGCCCGGGCTCTTGTCGCTTTCCCAGGCCTGCGTCCACCCCGACTTGAGCTGCCTCGACGGCTTGCCGGTACGGCTGCGCGACCTGACAGTGTCCCGCGACGTGGCCGCGATCATCTTCTGCTTGGTGTAGGGAGCTGTCTCTGCCTCTTCGGTAGTCAGCCACACCGAGCCGGTCCACGCCCCGTCAGCCCCGAGCGCGATGGCGGCGGCCAGCTGCCTGCCGGTGACGATGCCGCCGGCGGCGAGCACGGGCACCGGCCTGATCGGCTTGATCGCCTCGACTACCTCGGGCACGAGCACCATGGTGGTCACCTCGCCGCAGTGCCCGCCGGCTTCCGTCCCGGCCGCGACCAGGATATCCACGCCCGCGTTGACCTGCTTGATTGCGTGCTCCCTGGCCCCGACAAGAGCCGCGATCGGCACGCCTGGCCGACTCGGGCGCGCTCGATCATGTAATCGGGCGGCGTGCCGAGCGCGCTGGCGATGAGCTTGATCGGATGCCTGAACGCCACCTCGAGCAGCCGCTCCCCTGCCTCGTCGCTGATGGAGGTGGCCGGCCCAGGTCCGCCGGGCCTTGCTGGCGTGATCCCGTGCTCTTCGAGCAGCGCCGCGACGAAGTCACGCTGCGGCCGGCCGATCAGCGCGTCCATCGCGGCCGCGTCCAGGCTCTGGCCCTTGCCGACGAACTTGGCCGGCACCAGGATGTCCGCGCCGTAAGGCCGCCCGCCCACCTGGCCGTCGATCCAGGCCAGTTCGCGCTCAAGCTGCTCAGGCGTATGCGTCGACGCGCCGAGCACGCCAAAGCCACCAGCGTTCGTGACGGCGGCCACGACATCACGGCAATGGCTGAAAGCAAGCAGCGGCAGCTCGATGCCCAGCAGGTCGCAGATCGGGGTCTTCATGTCGGGCTCCTCGCGCGCGGCGGATGCGTCTTTCCATGATCTCCCGTTCAGGCGGCTGTTCCGCACCGGACCTATGCTGGTTTACGCAAAAATGTGCCGGAACCTGACCGTTGTCCAACTCTGGAGGCCGAACATCGATGCCTGAGCCTGCGCGCGACGCACCGGGTGAGGACGCTCCGGCCGTTAATTCCTGGGACGAGTTCACCCAGTTGCGGGAGGTCATCGTGGGTGACGTGACCCACGCGCGCCTGCCTGCCCAGACCGACATCTCGGCCTGGCTGGCGTGCTTTCCGAAACTCTCCGCGACGCAGGCGCGCGCCGTCCAGGCCGGGGAATTCCCTGATCAGGTCATCAAGGAAACGCAGGAGGACCTAGCCGAGCTCGCCGAGACCCTGAGCGGGCTCGGCGTGACGGTACATCAGCCGCCGGCCGTTCGACCACCGGCTCGGGTTCGCGAGCCCGGAGTGGAGCAGCGACGGGTACCTTTCGTACTGCCCGCGCGATGTGACGCTCGTCATCGGCAACGCGATCATCGAGACCTCGAGCCCGATGCGGGCCCGCTATTTCGAGACCTTCAACCTGCGGCCGCTCTTCCAGCGGTATCTCGATCGCGGCGGCTACTGGCTCTCGATGCCCAGGCCCCGGCTGGCGGACCAGTTGTTCGGGCTGGACGAGGACGGCTTGCCGGTCCTGCGCGAGGCCGAGCCCGCCTTCGACGCCGCGAACGTGCTGCGCATCGGCAAGGACCTGCTCTACCAGGTCTCGCGCAGCGGCAATGAGGCCGGCTTGCGCTGGCTGGACTCGACGCTCCGGCTGCTTGGCGATCTCCGGATCCACCCGCTGCGCGACGTCTACGGCTATACGCACATTGACACCACCATCGTCCTGCTTCGTCCCGGCCTGGTCATGCTGAACCCTGAGCGGATCCCGCAGGATCGCGTGCCCGCGATCTTCAAGGGCTGGGACATCCTGTGGTGTCCGCCGCTTGAGCTCCGCACCCCGGCCGTAGTCCCCAATATCAGCTCGCCGTGGATCGCCATGAACCTGCTGATGGTCAACCCGGGGCTGGCGATCGCGGACGCCGCTCAGCCGGGGCTGCTCAAGGCCCTGGAGAAGCACGGGATCGAGGTCATCCCGCGACGGCTGCGGCACGCGCAGGTGCTCGGCGGCGGATTCCACTGCGTGACGCTCGACATCGTGCGCGACGGCGGCCCGGAGGCGTACCTGAACTAGACCGTGGCCTCCAGCATGGCCCTGATGGCCGGGCGATCCAGCTTGCCCGAGGTCGTGCGCGGCAGCGCGGGGAAGACGGAGACTGACTGGGGCACCATCGCCGGAGTCAGGCGCGCGGCGAGCCACCTGCGCAACTGGGCAGGACTGACCTCTCCTACGGTGCACACCGCGGCGCTCAGCCGGGAGCGGTGGGGATCTCCGGCGTGGCAGAGCACCACGACGGCCTGGCTGACGCCGGTGTGCAGCTCGAGGTTCGCCTCGATCTCTCCCAGCTCGATCCGGTGCCCCCGGTACTTCACCTGGGCATCATCGCGGCCGAGAAACTCGAGTGAGCCGTCATCGCGGTAGCGGGCGCGGTCGCCGGTGCGGTACCAGGGTGCCGGGGGCCGCCCGGGAAGCGGCGCGAATCGTTCCGCGTGCTGCCCGTCAAGGTATCCGGATGCCAGGCCCGCGCCGCCCAGCACGATCTCGCCCTCGGCCCCGGCCCCGGACACGATCCCCCCGCCCTCATCGACGAGCACGCACTCGGAACCAGGCACCGGATCGCCGAGGCTGACCCGGCCGGTTTCGTCGAACTGCCAGGCCGTGGCCCAGATCGTGGCCTCGGTCGGCCCGTAGACGTTCCAGAGCTCGGCGCAGCGCTCGCTCAGGCGGCGGCCCAGGTCCGCGGTGAGCGCCTCGCCGCCGCACCAGATCGCAGCGTCCGGGGCCCGGTCCAGCCGGTGTTGAGCATCAAATGCCAGAAACTTGGCGTTCCCTGCAGCACGTGCGGCTTCAGCCGTTCCGCCGCGGCCGCGAACACGGTCACGTCCAGCCTGGCCTCCGCGTCGGCGAACGCGACCGTGCCGCCGACGGTCAGCGGCAGCAGCAGCTCAGCCATCGAGATGTCGAAGGACAGGGCGGTCAGCGCCAGGAAGACCGTGCCCGCCGGCGCCCCTGGCACCTTCGCCAGCCCTTCGAGCCGCTCCCCGAGCGCGACCTCGGGGATCAGCACTCCTTTCGGAAGCCCGGTAGATCCGGAGGTGAAGATCAGGTACGCGGTGTCCGGCGGTACGGCACCGGCACGGCCGGTCTCCGTTGAGCGCACGGCGAGTCCGCCCGCGTTTCCCGGCTCAGGCTCGACCACGAGGCGGGCGCCCGACTCGCTGATGACGTAATCCTGCCGGGGCTGCGGGGCGGTGACGTCGACTGGCAGGAACGCGGCACCAAGGCTGCGGGCGGCGAGCAGCGCCACGAGCGCCTGCTCACCGGCGGGCAGGCGCAGCGCTATCACGTCGCCCGGGCCGCAGTGCGGCGCCAGGCTCGCGAGGCGGCCCGCGAGCTCGAGCGCCAGCGTCGTCAGCTCGCCGTAGCTAAGCCGCCGGGAACCGAGCACCGCGGTTGCGTGCGGGTTCACCTCAGCTAAATCACGTATTTGCTGCCAAACGCTCACGTACACCCCTTCAGTAGCTTTGGTATCAGTCTGCATGACGAATCGGCCGCTGGGAACAGCGTGAATGGGTTCTCACTCGATTGACGCCCGGATGGCACGAGGTTAATGTTGGGGCCTGGTGCGGGGATCAAATACCTCATACCACTCTAACACTCGCGTTCTGAACTCTTAAGAACAGGGGACCGATGGCGGACGAGGGTGCCTTCGTCGTCGTGATCAACCACGAGCAGCAGTACTCGATCTGGCCAGCGCAAGCGGAGCCACCCGCGGGCTGGAGCGCGGCGGGGCTGACGGGGAGCCGGGAGGAGTGCCTGGACTACATCGAGCAGCACTGGCTTGACATACGTCCCCTCAGCATGCGCCGAGGGGCGGCCTGACCCGGAAAACGGTCTTAGCATGCCTGACGAGAGCGCATCGCTGTCGGCCTTCCGCCGGAGCGTCCGCACGTTCCTCGGGGCGGAGGTCGCCCCGTTCATCGACGAGTGGGAACGCTCGCGCCAGCTGCCCTATCCCGAGCTCTACCGGGCGCTGGGCGAACGTCGGCTGCTCGGCATCGAATATCCCGTTTCCGTCGGCGGCCTTGGCTTCGACTACCGCTACAAGCGCGTACTCGGCGAGGAACTCGGCGCCCTGGACTGCTACGGCGTCGGGATGTCCGTGTCCGTCCACACCGATATGTGCACCCCGGCGCTGGCCGCGCACGGCGGGGCCGAGGCCGTGGACCGGTTCCTGCGCCCCGCGATCGCGGGCACGGCCGTCGGCGCGATCGCGCTGACCGATCCTGCGGGCGGCTCTGACTTCGGCGCGATCTCGGCGGCGCTGCGGCCCCTGGGCGGCGACTTCGTGCTGACCGGCCGCAAGGCCTATGTCACCAACGGCTCGGTTGCCGACTTCCTCGTTGTCTTGTGCCGGTCGGCGGCGGACGCCCCGGTCGCGGCCGCGCTGACCATGGTGGTGGTACCGGGGTCAGCGGACGGGGTGACCGCTATCCCGTACGCCGACAAGCTCGGCACCTGGTGCTGCGATCACGCCGAGGTGGTGTTCGATGAGGTCCGGGTGCCGAGAGAGCACGTGATAGGCGAGGTAGGGCTGGGCTACGCGCTGCAGGCCGAGCAGTTCATCAGGGAACGGATGATGGCCGCGATCCTGGCCGGCGCCCAGGCCAGGAGGCTGCTGTCGCGGGCTCTGGCCTACTGCCAGCAGCGGCGGGCCTTCGGCCGCAGCCTGGCCGAGTTCGAGAACGTCGCCGACCGGCTCGTCGGGCTCGAGGTCGAGCTCACCCTGGTCGAGGCGCTGATCAGCGACTGCGTGGCGGCGATCTGCGCGGACCGCGAGGCGGGCAAGCGGATCCTGATCGCCAAGCTCGCCGCGTCCAGGGCCTGGCGCCAGGCCGCGGACTTGCTCATGAGCGTGCTGGCGGGGCGCGGCTATCTTGCGGACGCCTCCGCCCAGCGCGCCTACCGGGACGCTCGCGCGGCCACGATCGCGGCCGGTACCGAGGAGGCTCTGATGCGCACCGTGGCTGGTTACCTCTCATGACCGGCGTTCCCCGGCGCGGCGGGCCGCCGCACGTGCTCGAGGCCTTCGACCGCTGGGTCGCCGAGACTCCCGATGCTCGCGCCGTCGAGGCCGGCGGGCGGGCGCGCCGGTATGCCGAAGTCGCGGCCGACGCCAGCGACGTCGCCTCGGCTATCCGCTCGCGCGGACTCGGGCCAGAGGCGACGGTTGCTGTTCTCTGTGACCGCTCGTTCACCCTTATCGCGGCAGCGCTCGGAGTCCTGCGGGCCGGCTGCGTGCTCGTGCCGGTAGACCCGGCGCTCACCACGGCTCAGCGGCACGCGATCCTGGAGGACTGCCAGCCGTCCCTCGTGCTCGCCGATCCGCTCCTGGCGGGGCGCGAACTCGCCGGCCTCGAAGCCCGCACGATCAACGCGGCGACGGTGCCGCGCCCGGTCAGCGCAGCGGCCATTACGGCGGCCAATACGGCGGCATTGCCAGGTCCGGATCACCTCGCCTATGTCGTCTACAGCTCGGGCACCACGGGGATTGCCAAGGGAATTGACGTCACCCACGCGGCTATCTCCAACTATGTCGAATGGTCCGCCCTGGCCTTCGGCATGGGACCAGGGGAACGGGTGCTGCAGCTGGCGTCAATCGGCTTCGACGTGGGCCTGTGGGAGCTGCTCTGGCCGCTCACCGCCGGCGGCTGCGTGGTCCTCGCGCAGGCCGGCCGCCAGTTCGACGAGCAGTACCTGATCCGCGAACTCGCCCAGCGCCGGGTGACGCACCTGCACGTCACGCCGCCGCTGCTGCGCCTGCTGATCCGCGAGCCCCGGCTGCGCTACTGCGGCCGGCTGCACACCGTCCTGGTCAGCAGCGACACGCTGCCGGCACCCCTGCTGAACGAGGCGATCGCAGCCCTCGGGCCGCGCCGCAGGATCTTTCACCTGTACGGGGTGACCGAGGTCTCGGTGGAGTCGTCCGCCTGGCTCTGCCGGCCGATCGAGCCCGGCCAGGTCCCGCCCGTCGGTGATCCGGTGAGCCGCACCTCGATGTACGTGCTCGACGAGGCGCTCAGGCCGGTCAGCGACGGCGAGGCCGGCGAGATCTGGCTGAGCGGCTGCGCCCTGGCCCGCGGCTACCGTGGCCGGCCGCGCCGCACGGCCGAGGTCTTCGTCCCTGACCCCTTCCGCGGCGGCGGGACCCGGATGTACCGCACCGGCGACCTCGCGCGGCGGGCGGACGGGCAGCTCGTGCTGATCGGCCGCGCTGACCGGACGGTCAAGGTGCGCGGGCACCGCCTCGACCTAGGCGACGTCGAGGCCGCGCTGACCACTCTCCCTGGCGTGGACGCCGCGTCGGTCGTGGTCGGCGAAGGCGGCGGCCTGCATGCCTATCTCGCCTGCTCGGGGCCGGAGCCCGGCTACCGCGACGTCGTGGCGCACTGCCAGCGGCTCCTGCCGCCTTTCGCGGTGCCGGGCGCCGTCTCGGTTCTCGGGCGGCTCCCGGTGACCGTGAACGGCAAGCTGGACCGCGCCGAGCTCGCCGCCGCCAGCCGCAGGCTGTTGCCGGCGAGCAGCGCGGAGCGGGCCGGGGACGAACTTGAGCGGCTGGTGTGCGAGCGGCTGGCGGTGGTGCTGGGGCTGCCGTCGGTCTCGCCCGCCGACAACTTCCTCGCGATCGGCGGGCACTCACTCGCCGCCCTGGAACTCGCGTCGGTCCTGGCGGCGGAGCACAGCCTCGACCTGCCGGTCGCGGCGCTGTTCGCGCACCGGACCGTGCGCGGCGTGGTGGCATCGGGTTCGGTGACGCGACGGGACCGGTCCCCCGCCGGTCCGGTCCCCGCGGCAGGCCGCGTCCCGCTGCGGCCGTACCAGACCGGGATCTGGCTGGCCCAGCAGCGCGACCCGGAGAACACTGCCTATAACGGCGAGCTGCTCCTGCACGTGTCCGGGCAGGTGGACGCCGAGCGGCTGCGCCGCGCGGTGCTGTCCGTCGCCCGCCTGGCATGAGCCGCTGCGGACCCGCGTCGAACTGGGCGAGCACGGACCTGAACTGGTCGCGGATCCGGTCGAGGCGGCTGGCGACGGGGTGTTCACCGTGGCACCGCGCGGCACGGCAGCGAACTCGGGTGCCCTGCCATTCGACCTGAGCCGCGACTGGCCGGTGCGGGTTCGGCTGATCCCGGCCGGCACCTGGCACGTGGTTTCCCTGGAAGTGCACCACATCGCGGCCGACGGCGGGTCGGTCGGCAGCTTGCTCGCCGATCTCGCCGCCGCGTACGCGGGCAGTGCGCTGGACGAGCCCCGGCACTCCTTCACTGACCTGACGGCGCGCGAGGTCCCCGGCGAGGCCGACACCGCCTGGTGGACGCGGCAGCTCGCTGGTTTCCTGCCGCTGGAACTGCCGGCTGACCGGCCGCGCCCGCGTTCGCGCTCCGGGCGGGGCGCGGGCTTCGACCTGTGGATCGAGCACGACGACTACGCGGGCCTGCTCGACCGCGCGGCCGGCCTCGGGGTCACGACCTTCGCCCTGCTGCACGCCGCGGCGGCGGTGACGTTCGCGACCTCGGCCGGCACCGGGGACCTGGTCGTCGCGGTTCCCGTGGACCGGCGGCCGCCCGCGGCCCGTGGCCTGGTCGGTCACTTCACCCAGACGGTCCCGCTGCGCACGAGGCTGCGGCCGGGCACAACCCTGGCGGAGGTCGCCCGCGACGTGCAGTCCGCCATCGCCGAGGGCCTCGCCCATGCGAACGTCGACACCGCTGCCCTTGCCTCGGCGCTCGGGCACGGGGCGGGCCTGCGCCGCGTGGAGGTCGCGCTCCAGGATGAGCCGGCGGTGACGGACTTCGGCGGATTCCCTGCCCGCCTCGAGGATCCGCCCGTGACGTCCGTTGACCTGGATTTCCAGGTGAGCTACTTCCGCCCGGCCGGGCCTGGCCCCCTGCGGGTGCGGATCGGCTACGACCCCGACCTCTTCGACGCGCAGACGGCGGAACGCCTCGCCGGCCAGCTAGTCCACGTGCTCCGCAGGTTCGCGACGGCGCCGCAGGCGCCGTGGAACGAGCCAGAACCAGTAGCGGTGCTTGCCGGGCCGCCTCCGGCAGCGGTGCTTGCCGGGCCGCCTCCGGCAGCGGTGCTTGCCGGGCCGCCTCCGGCAGCGGAAACCTTAACAACCCCAGAAACCGGGATGAAAGCTATCGCCGAGCTGGTCACGCTCGTCTGGCGCGACGTGCTCGGGGCCGGTCAGCCGATCGGCCAGGACGGCGACTTCTTCGCGCTGGGCGGCGACTCGCTCAGCGCCGTGCACGTCGCCCTCGACCTGCGGTCCGCCACGGGGCAGGACGTCCCCGTCTCCGCCGTATTCGAGAACCCCCGCCTCGAGGCCTTCGCCGCATGGTGGGCCGCGCACCGCGATCCGCTCGCACCGGACGCCCGGCGGGCGGGCGGGCCGCCCGGCCCGCTGATTCCTCGGGCCGACCGGGGCGGCCGGCCTCCGCTCTCCCGCGCCCAGCAGCGGCTCTGGGTAGTGGACCAGGGGTCAGCCCGCGGCCACGACTATGAACTGGCCGCGGGCTGGCTGCTGGGCGAGACGAGCGTGCCGGCCGCCCGGCGCGCCGTCGGGGAGCTGGTCGCAGCGCACGAGATCCTGCGCACCGGGTACCTCGCCGACGGCGACGGGCCCTGCCAGCGGATCTTGCCGCGGTGGCGGCCGCGGCCGCTTATCTTCGACGCTCAGGAAAGCGACGCCACCTCGCTGGCCCGGCGCATGCTCGCCGAACTGCGCGCCGCCGCGGCCTTCGACCTGACCTCCGGCGAGCCGCCGCTCGCGGTCGCGGTGGGCCGCAGCGCACAGGGCACGGTGCTCGTGCTCAACGCGCATCACATCTGCGTGGACGGATCGGCGGTCGCCCTCCTCGCGGCCGATCTCGGCGAGATCCTGGCGGGTCGCCAGGTACAGCCGCCGCAACGCCAGTACGCCGACTTCGCCGCGTGGGAAGCCGGACGCGACCCGGACGCGCCGGGCCTGGCGGCGTGGGCCGCGGAGCTGGCCGGAGCGCAGGCAATCCGCCTGCCGCACGGCAATCCGGCACGCGCCGCGCCCGCCTTCCTCGACGCGGCAGCCCCGGCCGGGCAGGTCAGGTCCCTGCGCCAGGCGGCCGCGGCGGCCGGGGGCACGCTGTTCTCCGGGTTGCTCGCCGCCTACGCGCTCGCGCTCTTCAGCGCCACTGGCCTGACCGATCTGGTCATCGGCACCGACGCGGCGAACCGGACCGTGCCGGGCACCGAGTCGATGGTCGGATTTTTCGTCAACCAGTTGCCGTTGCGCATCCGGCTGGCAGCGGCGCAGGGCATGCGCGAGGTGCTCGCCGAGTCGGTGCGGGTGACCGCCGCCGGCCTGCGCCGGCAGGACATCCCCTTCGACGCGATCGTCGCTGCCGTCAACCCGGCCAGGGACGGCGATCGAACCCCCCTCATCCCGGTCAAGCTCGTGCTGCAGAACGTGGCGCCCGCCGAGGGGGCCGGCGTGGCCACGCTTGGCGACATCGACCCGCACGCGAGCGAGAAAGCCGACGCCCTGCTCGCCTGGGAACCCCGCGCCGCGGACGAGGGCCTGGACGGATACCTGGAGTACGGGGGCGGCGTCACCGAGGAGACCGCTCGCTGGCTGCTCGTGCTGGTCGAGCTCGGGCTCTCCGCGCTGGCCTCAGAGCCTGACCTGACTGTCGCGCAGTTCGGCTCGCGGGTGGCTGACCTCTCCCGCAGCCGGCTGCGCTCGCAGCTGCCGGCTCCGGTCGGGCTCGCTCAGGGAAACCTCCGGACAGGAAGGCTGATCACGATGGCCGACACCCCGCGCCCCCGGTTCCGCGGCGTCGAGCGTCAACCGGTCCAGCTCGGATCACAGGGGCTGGCGCGGATCGACCTGCCCGCCGAGCCCGGCCGTCCCGCACTCGTCACTGGCGCGGTGGCCGGGCTGCGGCTTTCCGACTGGCTCAAGGTGGAGAGCGGGACGCTCGACCGGCTACTGCACGAGCACGGCGCCATCGTGCTGCGGGGTTTCGCCGGCACGGCCGACGAGACACAGCTGCGGGACAGCCTCGACGCTGCCGGACGTCAGCAGCTGGCCTACCTGGAGCGGTCGACGCCCCGGCGGTCGCTCGCCGGCAACGTCTACACCTCCACCGAGTATCCGGCCGACCGGGAGATCGCGCTGCATTGCGAGCTCACCGCCGCGAGCCTCATCCCGACGCGCGTGTGGTTCCTGTGCGTGGTGCCGCCAGCCGGAGGCGGCGCGACGCCCACGGCGGACACCCGCCGGGTGCTCGAGCGCGTCCCGGCTCCGCTGGCCGGCCGGCTGCGCGCCAAGGGCTGGCGCCTGACGCGCCACTACGGGAGCGGCTTCGGCCCGGACTGGCGCGAGGCCATGCAGACCGACCTCCCTGATGAGGTTGAAGAGTACTGCCGCGCGAATGACATCGAGTTCGAGTGGCTGGCGGGCAGGTGGCTGCGCACCACCCAGGTGCGCCGCGCGATCGAGCGTCACTCCGTCACCGGCGCCGAGGTGTGGTTCAATCACATCGCGTTCTGGCACACCAGCTCGCTGGAGCTGGCGGTGCGCGAGGCGATGCTGCGCGAGCTGCCGCTTGAGCACTTCCCCTACCAGGTGCACTATGGCGACGGCGAGCCGATCAGCCCGGAGGATGTCTCGGCGATGAAGGCCGCGCTGCGCGCCGAGGGCAGGCGCCAGGACTGGCAGCGCGGCGACCTCATGGTGATCGACAACCTGCTCTGCGCGCACGGCCGGGAGCCGTACACGGGGACGCGCAAGATCGTGGTCGCGATGACCGACCCCTGCCGGCGGCCCGCGTTCGTGCCGGGCCGCCCGGAGTCCTGACCCGTGGATTACGGCTACCAGCTCTCCCCGATCCAGCGCAGGCTGCTGGGACTAGGCGCCGCCACGTTCGGCACGGTAGTCGAGCTGGAGACCGCGCTGGATGCCAGCGTGATCGCCGCTGCCCTGGAGCGAGTCTGCGCGCGGCACGAGATCCTCGGCTCCTCATTCGCTCAGATCTCGCCGGGGACGCCGCCGGTGCAGGTACCGGCATCGCTGGCGGAACTCGTGGACAGGCGAACCCCGCCAGACGCGCCCTGGCCGCCGGCTCGGCGGCCCTGGTGCGAATCGCGGCGCGGCCCGGCGGCGGCCTGGTCGTCTCCTTCGCACCGCTGGCCGCCGACGCCGGGACGGTGCCGCTGATCCTGCGCGAGCTCTCGGCCGAGCTCGCCGGCTCGGCCCGGCCGCAGGCACCTGATTACTCCCTGATGGCGCAGTGGCTCAACGACCTCGATCAGGCGCCGGAGGGCGCCGGAGGGCGGGCGTACTGGCAGGAGGTCCTGGCCGAGGGCATGCAGGAGTGGCTCGACGCGTCCACGGGGGCACCCGGGCCGCCCGCGGAAGCGTCCTGGCCCGTGCCGGCGCGGGCCGCCGACCTGGACCAGGTGCGCGAGCTAGCGGGGGAAGCGGGCCTGGCCGCGCTGCTCGCCGCGCTGTGGGCCCGGCAGGTTGGCGCGCTGCGGGATGCCGGCCGGTGCCTGATCGGGGTCTACCTCGACGGCCGGCTCGAAGAGGACGTGCTTGACCTGATGGGGCCGCTGGGGCGCTACGCCCCGGTCTGGTTCGAGGAAGGCGACACCGCCGCCTCGGCGCGGTTCGCCATCGACCGCGCGGCGGAGAACGCGGACATGCTCTCCCTGGACCATGCCTGGCGGTTCCGGTACGCCTTCGACTATCTCGACCTGCGCGAGCCTGAGGTACTCCGCCCCGTCCGCGTGCGGAGCCGGTCCGAGTGCGTGGGCGTGCGGCTGTCGGTCGTCGAGCTGCCTGCCGGCCCGGCGATCGAGGTCCGCGCCGCACCGGGGACCCTGATCTCCGGCCAGCTGCTGGCCGACCGGGTCGGGTACGCGCTGACCGCGCTGGCGCGGGGTGACGCCGGGGCGCAGATCGTTACCCCGCACGAAGCTGAATTGCTCGCGAGCCTCGGCCGCCCGCCCGGTCCCGCTCACGGCACGCCCGGCCCCGTGTCCGCGCGCGTCCGCCGGCACGCCCGCTCACGCCCGTACGCGATCGCCGTGTCCGCGCCGGAAGGCGAGATCACGTACCGGGGCCTTGAGCAGGCGGTGAGCAGCGCCGGCCGGCAACTGGCCGGCAGCGGCGTCACGGCCGGCTGCCGGGTCGTGATCCGGCTGCCCAGGGGACTTGCGCTCATCGCCACGCTGCTCGCCGCCTGGCAGTCGGGGGCCACCGCCGTGCCGGTAGATCCCGGCATCCCCGCAGGCCGGCTCGCCGAGATCATCGGGGACTGCGAACCCGTCGCGGTGATCGACACGATGCCGGAAGACGATGGCCTCGCCGGCTCGCTGCCTGAGGCGGCCGGCGCTGAGGCCGGCGCTGAGGCCAGCGCCCCGGCCTACATCATCTACACCTCGGGCTCCACCGGACGTCCCAGGGGCGTTCAGGTCGGGCAGCCCGCGCTCGCGGCGCACTGCGCGGCGATCGTGACCCGTCTCGGCATCAGGGCGCGGGACCGCGCGGCGCTGCTCGCCTCGCCTGGCTTCGACGTCGCGATCGAGCAGATCTGCGCGACGCTCACCGCCGGCGCGACGGTGTGCGTACTGCCGCAGCCGCTCGTCGCGGCGGACGAGCTGACGCGGTTCATAGAGGATCAGCGGGTCAGCATCCTGAACGTCACCCCCTCCTTGTGGCAGGTGCTCGCGGAACACTGGGAGAGCCAGGGCAGTCGCCCGGAGTCGGTACGGCTGCTCATCCTGGGCGCCGAGCGGGTGAGCCGCGAGCACATCGGGGCGGCGCGGCGGCTGCTGCCCGCCGCCACGATCTGGAATGCCTACGGTCCGACGGAATCCGTCATCACCGCCACCTTGCACCGGATCGCCTCGCCGGAGGACGCCGGCGTGATCGGACGACCGGTGGGCGGGCGGATCGCGGCGGTCCGCGACCGCCAGGGCCGCCTCGCCCCGCTTGGCGCCGTCGGCGAGCTATGGCTGAGCGGCGCCTGCCTGGCCGACGGCTACGTCAGCGACCCCGGGCTGACCAAGCGGCGTTTCCCGGTAGAGGACGGCGTGCGCTGGCTGCGTACCGGCGACTTCGTCACGATGCTGCCGGACGGCTCGCTCCGGTTCCTCGGGCGGCGTGACCGCCAGGTCAAGGTGCGCGGCCAGCGGGTCGAGCTCGACGAGGTCGAGAACCGCTGCCAGGAGCTGCCCGGAGTCGAGGCGGCCGCGGTCTGCCTCGGGCGCGACGGCGAGCTCGCAGCCTTCGTGGAGTCCGGGGCGGACGCGCCGCAGCAGGCGCTGTGGCCGGGGCTGCTGGCACAGCTGCTGCCCAGCTACATGTGCCCCGGCCGGCTCGTCGTGCTCGAGCGGCTGCCCCGGCTGGCGAATGGCAAGGTCGACTACAGCGGTCTCGCGCAGGAGGCCGCGCGGGCACCCTCGGCCGCCGCCGAGCCGCCGGCTACCACCTGGGAGCGCGCGGTCGCCCGGTTGTGGGAGGAAACGCTGCGGCTGCCCGTCATTGCCCGCGATAGCGACTTCTTCGAGCTGGGCGGCCATTCGCTCGCCGCAGTGCGGATCGTCACCAGGCTCAGGGAGAGCAGCCACCCCGAGCTGCGCGCCACTGACTTGTTCGAGCACCACACCGTGCGCCGCTTCGCTGATTTCCTCGAGTCCACGGGACAAGGGCCGGACGCTCCCCCGGCGCCGGCCGAGCGGGCGGGTCCCGACTACGCCTACCGCCCCTCGCACGCGCAGCGCCGGGCTCTGGTTCCTCAGCCGCTTCATCGCGGGCGACACCTCGTACCACGCCCCGCTCGCGCTGCGTACCGAGCAGCACCTGGAGTGGGGCGCCTTCCAGGCCGCCTGGTCCCGGCTCGCCGCCCGGCACGAGGCGCTGCGTACCACGTTCTCGGCTCCTGACGGGGTACTCCAGGCGCGGGTCAGCCCGGCATCGCGGCTGGAACTGCGCCTGGCCGACTTGCGGGAGCACGCGGACGTGGCGGCGCGCCTGGCCGCCGAACTCGGCGCGGACCTGGCCAGGCCCTTCGACCTGGAGAACGGCCCGGTCGGCCGGGTGACGCTGGCCCTGCTGCCCGGCGGCGCGAGCGAGGTGCACCTCACGCTGCACCACATCGTCACCGACCTGTGGAGCACCGCGATCCTGCTACGTGAACTGATCGCGGAACTCGAAGCCGGCCCTGAGAAAGAACCGCTGGCAGGGCGGTTCCAGTATTCGGACTACGCCGCCTGGGAACAGCGGCAGGCCGCGTCCCCGGCCTGGGCTGAGCACGAGCGTTACCTGCTCGGCCAGCTGACCCCGCCACCCGCCCCGCTTGAGCTCCCGGCCGACTTCCCCCGTCCTGAAGTGCAGAGCTACGCGGGCGACGAGTTCGATCTCGAGCTCGGCCCTGGCATGGCTGATCGCACGCGCGCATTCGCCGCCGCGCGCGAGCTCACGCCTTTCATGGTCCTGATGGCCGCCTACCTCATCACCCTGCGCCGGCTGACCGGGGCGGACGACCTGACCGTGGGCATGCCCATCGCCGGACGCGAGCAGGCCCAGTTCCAGGATGTCGTCGGCTTCTTCGTCGCTACCGCGTTCGTGCGCGTGGACCTGAGCGCGGCGCGCACCCCGGCGCGGCTGCTCAAGGAGGTCAGGCGGCAGTGCCGCGAGGCCTACCGCTGCCAGGACTATCCCTTCGACCTGCTGGTCTCGCGGGCGAACCTGGAGCGGCCGGTTGACCGAACCCCGGTCTTCTCCACCATGCTGGCCTACCAGGACCTGCCGCCTCTGCCCGAGTGGGCCGCCCGCGGGCCGGTGCCTGGCGGCTGCTGCCGCTACCCGCCACGACCAGCAAGTTCGACCTCGATTTCACGTTCTGGCCGGAGGCAGGAGAGCTCGGGTGCTCGGTGACCTATAGCACCGCGCTGTTCCGCAGGGAGAGCGCGGCGGCCTTCGCCGCGCTGTTCGGGCAGTGCCTCAACCGACTCCTGGAGGCCGGGTGACCGGGAACGAAATCGACGACTGGGAGCTCCTGTCCGCGACGGACAAGATCGCGCTCGAACGGCTGAACGACACGGACCGGGACCTCTCGCCCGGTACCGTGCTCGACCAGCTCGGCGCGGTCGCGGCGGCCTGCCCGGAATCGGTCGCGGTCAGCCTGGACCAGCACCGGCTGACCTACCGGCAGCTCATGGCCGCCGCGGATGGAGTGGCCGGGCAGCTCAGGGCGCGCGGGGTCACCTACGGCGACGTGTGCGCGATCTTCATGACGCGTCGCATCGAGCTGTATCCGGTACTCCTGGGCATCATGCTCGCCGGAGGGGTCGTGGCGCCGCTCGACCTGACCGCGCCGTCCGGCCGGCTGGGCCGGTGCCTGGAACTGGCGAACGCGAAAGCGCTCATCTGCGACCCCGAGCTGCGCGGGAGCACGCCAGGCCTTGACGGCGCGGTGCTGGAGGTCACGGAACTGCTCGAGCCCGGGCCTGCGGGTGAAGCGTCGCCGGCTGGCGGCCAGTCGGCCGGCGCCTACCTGGTCTTCACCTCGGGGACCACCGGCGTGCCCAAGCCGGTGCTCGTGGGGCACCGGGCGCTGGCCAACCTCGTCTCGGGCCTGTGCGAGGTGGTGCGCGCGGACAGCGACAGCCGGCTGACCCAGAGCGCCCCGATTCATTTCGACGCCGCCTGGCAGCAGATTTTCTGCGCGTGGACCACTGGAGCGACTCTGCTGCCCGTGCCCGACGCCGTGCGCGTGGACGGCATCCGCCTGGCGCGCTGGCTCGTGCGCGAGCGGATCACTCACTACGACAGCGTGCCCTCGCTGTGGTATCCGGTCGTCCGGGCCCTGGCGGACAATCCTGAGCTCACCCGCCCGGAGCCCGAGGTGCTGCTGCTGGCCGGCGAGGAGCTGCGCCGCGAGCCTGTCGCCCAGTGGCTGCGGGACGTGCACCCGCAGACCAGGATCTACAACCTCTACGGCCCGACCGAGGCGACCATCGACGTCACCTACCACCTGTGCGCGCCGCCCTGGGACGCCCGTGGCCTGCCGATCGGCAGGCCGCTTCCCAACGTCCGCTGCTACGTGCTCAACAACGCGCTCACCCCGTGCCCGGTCGGGGTCGGCGGCCAGCTCTACCTCGGGGGCGCGGCCCTGGCCGCGGGCTACCTGGGACACAGCCGGGCCACGGCAATGTCGTTCCTCCCCGATCCGTTCTCGCCGGAGCCTGGCGCGCGGATGTATGCCACCGGTGACCGCGTGCGGTTGCTGCCGTCCGGCGAGCTGCTGTACGAGGGCAGGCTGGACGCCATGGTGAAGGTCCGCGGCGTGCGGGTGGACCTCGGTGACGTGGAGACCGCGCTCCGGGCGGTCGCGGGCGTCGGGGACGCGGTCGTGGTCCATGACCAGACCAGGGACCGGCTCGTCGCCTTCCTCCAGCCCGCAGCTGGCCCGGACGACCAGGCCGTCTACGAGGTGCTCGCCGATCACCTGCCGCCCGCCTACCTGCCATCCGCGCTCATCCGCCTCGACCAGATGCCGCTGACCGTCGCCGGGAAGCTGGACCGGACCCTGCTCGCCAGGCGCGCCCTGAGCGCGGAGGCGGCCGGTCACGCACCGGGGTCAGCGGAAGCGGCCACGCCCGCCCAGCGCGCGCTCGCCGGGATCTGGGCCGAGCTGCTCGCCGTGCCCGGCGTCGGACTCGACGACAATTTCTTCGCGCTCGGCGGAGACTCGATCAAGAGCATCGTGCTGCGGGACCGCGCCGCCGCGCAGGGCATTCACCTGGACGTGCTCGACGTGTTCAAGTGCCCGACGGTGCGTCAGCTCGCCGAACTCACCGGCGCCAGGGCGGCGCGGCCGCCGGAGGCGGCGCAGACTGATCACGGCGGCGCGGCAGCCTCAGGCCTTGGACTGCTGCCCGGCCAGGATGCGTTCTTCTGGGAATCCGTGACCGAACCGGACCAGACTCCGCTTACCGTGCAGGAGTCCTACCGGCTGGCCGGGCCCGTGGACCCAGCTCGCTTCGAGGACGCGCTCAACATCTTGATCGAGCGGCACCCGGCGCTGCGGGCCGAGCTTGTGCTCGACGGCGATACCCCGGTCCATCGCTTCGCTGACAGGCCCCGGCTGACGGTGCCGGTCGTGCCCGCCGGCTCCCCGTCCGCGCTGGCCGAGCTCAGAGCCCGCCGCCGGCGCGAGCTGACCGCCGGGCGGTGGCCGTCGTTCGACCTGACCCTGGTCTCGCTCGGCGAGGAGCGGCATGAGCTGATCTGGACCATGCACCACGCGCTGAGCGATGGCTGGTCGCACGCCCTGCTCCGCGAGGAACTGTTCGCCCTCTACACGGAGATCGGCCGGGGTTTCTTCGTGCCCTTGCCCGAGCAGGATCAGTACCGGCGGCTGCTCGCTGAGGCGGCGGCGCGCGGCCCGGCGACTGACGGCCCGTTCTGGGCTGAGTACCTGCGGGAACTGCGTCCGACCCGGCTTCCCCGCGACGGCAAGGAAGGCCAGGGGGCCGCGCGCCGTACCGTCGCTCTCCGGCTCGACGGGCCGTTGCGGCAGGCCATCGCCGAGCACGCGAAAAGCACCGGGACCTCGGAGAACCGCGTCGTCCTGGCCGCCCTGACCGGAGCAGTGCAGCAATTCACGGGCTCAGGCGACGTCACGCTTCTCTACGTCACCTCGGGGCGGGGACGCACGGCCGGCGACACGGGAGTGGTCGGCTGCCTGGTCAACACGGTGCCGCTGCGCGTCGCGGCCCCGCGCCCGCTTGAGCACGCCGCGCTGCTGGCGGCGGTGTCCGAGGCGCTCACCCGGGTCGGCCCGCACGAGGACGCCTCGCTTGGCCGGGTACTGCGCGGCACCGGGCTCGGCTCCGCGCAAGCGCTCTCCGACGTGATCTTCCTCTTCCAGAACTATCCGCAGGATTCCAGCCTCTTCGAACTCGGCACCGCGGCGGGCCGGGGATTCTCCGTCGAGGCCTATGAAGGCTCTGAGGAAGGCCGCGGGCCGCTGACCGTGATCTGCTACCCGGAAGGGCCGGACCTGATGATCGACCTCGACTACGCGCCCGAGGCGCTCTCGCCCGGGGCCGTTGCCGCGCTGGGCGATCTCATGCTCGACCGGATCGCGGCACTCTAGATGGCCGGCTTCAGCCCCGAGCTGTCCGCCGGGCGGCTGCCGCCGAGCGCGCGCTCCGCCTGGGAGTCGCTCAACGGCGGCAGCGCCGGGGTCCCGCCGTATCTGGCCTTCCAGGAGCGCTTCGCCGCCAGCGCGCGCGACTACCCCGGGCGCCCGGCGGTCGCCGACGAGAGCGGCACGCTGACGTACGCCGAGCTTGACCGGATCTCCGCCTGCCTGGCGGCCCGCCTGCACGCCTGCGGCGTGCGCCCGGGCGCCATGGTCGGCGTGGCTGACTGCCGGGACCGGGCCACTGCCGCCGGGGTACTGGCCGTGCTGAAGGCCGGCGCCGTGCTGGTCCCGCTCAACCCCAGGGACCCGCCGGAGCGGATCGCCGTCATCGCGGCGGACTGCGGGCTGGCGGCCGTCGTGACCTCACCGGCGCACCACGCGGGCGACCGCTGGTGCCCGCCCGGCTTGCCCTTGGTACAGGCGGGTGACCTGGTGGCTGGTGCTCCTGCGGAGGTGCCCGTGCACCGGAGCGCCGCCGCCGACCTGGCTTACGTGATCTACACCTCGGGGAGCACGGGCAAGCCCAAGGGCGTGCTGATCCGGCACGAGAGCCTGTCCAATCTCGTGGACTGGATGATCGGGAGCTACGAACCCGGTCCCCGGGACGTCGTCGCGGTGATGTCACCGCTCTATTTCGACCCGGCCGCGCAGCAGATCTTCCCGGCCTGGGCTACGGGTGCCTGCCTGGTCCCGGTGCCGCTCGAGCTGATGCTCGAGCCGCTTGAGCTGGTCGAGTGGCTCGCCCGCCGCCAGGTCACCCACCTCGATCTGGTCACGGCGCACTGGGCCGGGATCATCAGCGCGGCCGAGCAGGCCGGACAGCGGCTGGCCCTGCCGCACCTGCGCTGGCTGCTCGTCGGCGGCGAGAGCATGCACTACGAGCAGGCCGTCCGCTGGCACGCCGCGCTGCCAGGCCCGGCCGTGATCGTCAACGTGTACGGGCCTACCGAGGCCACTGTCAACGCGAGTGAGTACCTGGCCGACGACGGCGAGACCGCCGGGCGGGTGCCGATCGGCGTACCCCTCCCCGGTTACCGGCTCTACGTGGTCGACGGCGATGGCCGGCTCTGCCCGCCCTACGCGGTCGGCGAGCTCCTGATCGGCGGCATCGGCGTGGCCAGCGGATACACCGATCCCGAGCGCACGAGGGCGGCTTTCCCGCCTGACCCCGCCGCTAGCCGGCCGGCGGCCCGGCTGTACCGGACGGGCGACGCGGCCAGGCTGACCCGCGGTCCTGGCGGGAACTGGGTGATCGAGTTCCTCGGCCGGCAAGACGGTCAGGTAAAGGTCGGCGGAAACCGGATCGAGCTCGAGGAGATCGAGGCCGTGCTGCAGCGCAGCCCGGAACTCACGCACGCCGCCGTGGTGACTGTCGGCGCCGGGCCAGCCCGCCGGCTGCTGTGCCTGTATGTGACGCGGGAGGACGATGAGGCGAACCTTGAAGGGCTCCTGCGCGGGCGGCTCGCCTCCGCGCTGCCCGCGTACATGGTGCCGCACGTGTTCCGGCGGGTACCCAGCCTCGCCTACAAGATCTCGGGCAAGCTCGACCGGGATGGACTCGCGGAGCGCTACGCGCCCGGGCGGACGGGCGGTTACGCTGCGCACGTACCGGCGGGAGCGGCCGCGGTGGCAGTTTCCGAGGCCTGGGGCACGGCCTTCGGGTGGGGCGGATTCACCGCCGATGACGACTACTTCGCCCTCGGCGGCACCTCGCTCATGGCGCTTGAGGTGGTAGCCGCCCTGCGGCGCAGCTCCGGCGTCGCCGTGCGCGTGACCGATCTCTACCGCCACCCGACCTTCGGCGCGCTCTGCGCGCTTATCGAGCAGCGGGCCGTCGCCAGCCTTCCGGTGGAGATGGCGGGAGCGACCGCGCCGGCCCGGCCGTGTCGGGTGACACGGCTCAGCGCGGCCATGGGCATGCTGTCTTTGCCCCTCGGGGAACCTGTACCCGGCATGTTCCTGCCCGCTTCCTCGGTCTGCAGCGGCGACCCGCTCGAGGAGACGCAGGCTGGCTTCACCACCATCCACCTGAGAATCGGCAAGTACGACCCCGATACGGTGTGCGCGGCGGTCGGCGACCTCATCGCGGCCCACCCCCTGCTGCGCAGCACGGCTGATTTCTCGCTCGCCCCGCCCGCGTACAGGGTCCACTCGCCCGGCACACCGCCCATCGCAGTGCTCGACTCCGCCGAGGCGGACGCCCCGGCGGTGCGCGCGGCACTGCACGAAGCGGCCACGCGGCCGTGGGCATCCGCCGAGCAGTCCCCCGTGCGCGCCGCCGTGCAGGTCGTGACCGGCCGCGTTCACCTGCTGCTCTGGATCAGCCACGCCGTCTGCGACGGGGAATCCCAGTCAATCCTGATAGCCGACCTCGAGGCCGCGCTGCGCGCCAGGTCACATGGCTCGCAGGCGCACCTGGAGGACGGGAGCGCCGGGTACGCCAGCTACCTGGGGGCGCTGGCGGAGCTCGCCCGCTCCGGAAACCCTGCGGAGACAGAATTCGCCGAAGCCTTCGCGAGGGAAACGATGCTGGCAACCGCGCGGCTCCGCGGCCGCCTTGCCGCCAGCAAGCCGTGCCTCTCCCAGCGCACGATCTCGCGCCGGCCGACCGAGGCGATGTCCGCCGTACTGGCCGCGTTCGCCGAGGTTCTCTCCCTCGGGCAACTGCCCGTGCTAGCCGATTTCCACGGCCGGTCCGCCGATGGCATGGGAGTCATCGGCGGGCTCGCGACCCGCGTTCCGGCCCTGGTCAGCATGGCAGGCGGACCAGCGGCGGCCGAGGAATCGCTGCGCCGCGAACTCTCCGCCCTCGGCCGCCGCCACGCGGACCAGGTCAGGTCGGGCCAGGGCGCTCCGCCGCTGGCCTTCCTGCGGATCAGCCTCTTCGAGGAGCTTGCCGTCGCTCACGGCAGCGAACTTGAGCTTCTTGACCCGCCCGGCGACACCGCCGTCTATGGCGAGCACGTGGACATCACGGTGGCCTGGCGGCCAGAGGGCGCGACGGTAGCACTCTCGGGTCCCTACGACCTGAGTCCCGTGTGGACCGCCCTGGCGAGATCGTGGCGATCGCCGGGAAGATAGTGGCGTGGCTCACCAGCATTTCGCGAACCTGGGGGGCGAAAGTGACGTGCTCCGGTCGAGCCAGTACCGGCGGCAGCTCGCGAACCTCGCCGACTCGTCCTACCCAGGATCGCCGCTGCTCGCCATGATGCTGCTCGGCCGCGCGTGCCGGTACGTTTTCTGCGACACCGACCGCGCGAGCGTGGACGACCTGCTGGCCGCGCGGGATCGCCTCGGGCTGCAAGACAGGGTCCGGGTGGTCCATGGCGAGCCACGCCGGCAGAGTCACTTGAGGTGTTCCATGACGTCACCACCGCAGCGCCCCGAGCGCAGGCCTGGTGCGCCGAGTTGCACATGCGCGGACCGCAAGCGAACCTGGCCGGCCTGGGCTCAGGCTGCGGCATCCTGCTGACGGGCTTCGCTCCGCCGCCGGGCACGAGGCAAGCCGCCGACGCCTACGCCACCGCATTCAACGACCTGAGCGCCGGCACCGGCCTGCAGGTGTCGGTCGAGCCCGTTTTCGCCGCTTCCGCCTGAAGACTTGATGCTGAACGCCCTGGTGACGCGGCTGAGCACGGCGTCGTCAGTCACCCGCACCGCCTTGCCCTCCATGCCAGCCTGCTCGCGGCGCAGTTACTGCTTTGCCCTATCGCGGATCATCGCGGCAAGCACCAGTCCCACGCCTGCGCCGAGCACGAGTCCAGCTGCCGCGAGGCCCGTCGTAGAGGTGCCATCGGGGCGAAAGCCGTTCACCATCATCGAGGATCCGATACCGAGCCCCAGGCCGCCGAGAGCACTGCCCGCTACTGCCGTGACACGTCGTAGAAGTTCCACGTAGAGATTGTAAGTTCGGACTTGACGCAGCAACCAGTACCGGACGAGGCAAGATCGGCCAGGTGCATCCAGTCCCGCAGGCATACGAACATCCTTCCCGGTGCCTCAAGGCTACGTCGCACCAATTGACGGGAGCTCCGGCTGGATCGCCGCGGGAGGCTCCGACGACGCCTTCCGCTGGAATGTCGAGACCGTGAGCAACGCCGGCGCGCACCTCATGGGTGCCACCACCTACGCGGGGATGGCCGCCCACTGGCCGGGCGACTCCGGACCGTTCGCCGAGCCGATGAACGAGATCCCCAAGATCGTGTTCTCGGACTAGTACCGCCTCCTCATCCACCCAGCCGTCCTGGGAGCGGGCGAGCGGCGCTAGACCCGGCAGTCACTCACTCTCGGCATGATGCAGTATTGGCTAGGTGCGTCAGCTTGATCCGATTGCTGAGATATTCACGCTGGAACCTCGTCGAGTGGCTGTTGTCATGGTCGACTTTCAGAACGACTTCTGCCGACCGTCAACGCCAGATCAAGACCCTGCGCAAACCCGGGCCAACGCCGCGGCGGCCCGGAGGGCCAATGCCTTTGCCGGCGAGGCCGCGCGCCTCGGGACGCGGGTCATATACTCCCAGCAGATCTCGGACCCGGTTCGGCTTACACCACGCCAGCGCCGGTGGGAACGAGATTCGCTGCTATGCCTGGCCGGATCGCCCGGAGCTGAGCTTTTCATCGAGCCTGTACCGGGGTCGATGACTGTGCGCAAGTACAGATATGACATCTGGCAGAGCCAGGAGTTCCTTGAGGCTCTGTCGGACTGGGACATCGACGGGCTGATCATCGGCGGCGTTGAGCTGACTTGCTGCGTGCTCTACGCGGTACTCGGCGCTCAGGAACGCGGCTTTCATTACGTCGTTCCCATAGACCTGGTATCGGGGATGCGCAGCAGCGAGCAGGCTGGCAACAGGGCAGTCCGCGATTACCTGCGATCCGAGCATCCATCCGTAGCCCAGGCCGATGACCTGCTTCGCAACTGGCGAGCCAGCTAGAATCTGTAGTCGCAAATCTGCACGAGATGCCGCGGAATTCTGTGCCGTCGCGCACCGCCGACCTCGCCCCGCTCAGGCCGCCGCGGGAGGGCTGTGGCTGTGGTAGACGCGGCCGCCGTCTGGGCTGCGGGCGGTGGTGGCGCGGCCTCCGGAGTCAGCCCCAGGTTGCGCCATTCCACCGCTCGATCAGGGTATGCCCGGCCGCGGTGGTGGACAATGAGAGGTTGGTCCCGACAACCCACGCCCGGTTCGCGGAGCCAAACGCCACGCTGCCCAGCAGGCCGAAGATCGGGGGCGGGCTGGTCACCTCACGCCAGGCGCGGCCGTTCCACCGCGCAAGGTAGGTGTCGCCGACAACGGTGGCGCTTACCGCGAATGCCCCGGACCCTGACCGGGCGCCGACGCCGAACAGGAATACGTTCTCCTGCGGGCTCGGGGCGGCCACCTGTCGCCAGGTCCTGCCGTTCCAGTGCTCGATCAGGGTGTGCTCGACAATGGAGTTTCCGGTGTAACCGCCGACCGCCCAGGCGTTCGCGGCGGACGTGGCGGTCACGCTGAGCAAATCGCTGTCTGGTGGGTTCGGCGCGGGCTCCCGCTTCCAGGACGCGCCGTTCCAGTGCAGGATCAGGGTGCCGGTGCGGTTGTTGCCAAAGACATACGAGCCTACTGCCCAGGCGCTAGCCCCAGAGGTAGCGGTCACAGACCACAGCGTCGCCAACGCCGGCCCAAGGCTGGGCACCCCGTCCCGCCGGACCACCACCAATCCCCAGCGGCGAGGCCGGCGACCCGATCGAAGTCGACCGCCTGGTCAACGGCACCGGCCTGATCAGCCTCGCCGGACGCCAACACCCCATCGGCTATCACTTCGCCGGCCGACGCCTGACCGTGCGTCTCGACCACGGCCTACTCCAACTCGTCCAGGACGGCATGCTGCTGCGCAGCCTGCCCAACCTACTAACACCCTCAGAGCTGGCACGCATCCGCGACGCCCGACCCGCCGGACCACCACCCCAACCAGCAGCCGAACCCGTCCAAGTCGAACGTCGGGTCAGCAGCCGCGGCGCCATAACCATTGCACGGCAACGCATTCACATCGGAATCGTCCACGCTGGACGAACCCTGACCGTCGAGTCCGCCGACCATACCTTCCGCATCTACGACGGCGAGCAGCTGCTGGCCGAGACCGGCCGCACGACCACCAAACCCATCGCCCGATTCAAGGTCCGCAAACCAGAACCCCCGCGTCAGCGTCACCCGGCACAAGGATCCGCTATTTGGCACTGATCGCCATATCGAGGGTGGAACTCCGGTACTGGGCCGTGCTGGCGGTGCAGTCCGGGGACCGGGTTATTGAGGTCGCGCACCAGCTGGGGGTGTCGCCGCAGGGCCCGCAGAGCTGCATGCGTTCAGCTGCCCGGTCCTCTAGCGGTAGGGCGTCAGATCGGCCCGGGGGTAGCGCGTTTGGGTGTCGGCCAAGGTTTGCTCGTCCCAATACGGATCGCCCGGAGCTGGGAAGCCGAACACCGACCGCTCCCGGGGAGAGGCCCGCTCGACGATCTCGAACCAGTCTGACCCCGTCGCGCGCTCGGCCCAGGCGACCCGGCCGGTCCAGCGCGGTGCCCACACATCGTAGTCGGCGAGGAGCGCAAAGCGGGCTGATCGTTCGCCGGTCATGCGCGACCCGCGGTGAAGTACGTCGGACCGAAAAGCGAACAGGGTTCCTGCCGGACCGGTCATCGAGACCTCCTCCTCGGCGAACATCCCCTCGGGGAGGTAGTTCGTGATGTCGTGTGGCCCAGGGACCGGCCAGTACGGGACGCTCTGCCCGACCGGCAGCGGAACGATCTTGGTAGGGCCGTCCTCATCGCCTACGTCGGACAGGAGGATCCAGCTCAGCATCTGCGTGGCCGGCCCGGAGCGCTTGGGCACGACGAGGCTGTGGTTGACGAAGTCGCGGTGGTGGCGCTGGTCGTAGTCGACGGCTCCGGCGTACTTGGCCCACAGGGACGCCTCGTAGAGCCGCAGGTCGGCTGAGCCCAGGAAGCGCTCCGCCAGGTCGAGCAGGTCCGGGTGGAAGGCCAGCCGGTTCAGGTTCCAGGATCGCCACGGTCCGCTGACTTCGCCGGCCCACTGGTCCGCCGCCAGCCACGCATGAGCAGCTGGGTCGGCGAAATACACCTCGGGCCGCGGGTAGTGCAGCCACAGAGCTTCCCGGGCCGCGGCAAGCTCGTCAGCCTCGAGGAAACCCTCGAAGAGCAGGTAACCCCGCTCCCGCAGGTCCGCCAGGCAAAGGTCGGGCACCCTCATCCCCGCACCCTAGCCGCCCTCGCAGTTCGACCGCACCAGCATTTCGACAGTGCAGCGGTTCAGGGTCACCGCCGAACCCGCCGATTGGCCAGACACCCTCCCCGCGGGCTACCGACGCTCCTGACCTCGCTAACCCCCGAAGACAGGCGATCCGTCCAGCAGTGCCTTCAAGTGGATGGCAGGCAGCCCGTTCAGGCTCACCTGCGAGCCGGCGCCATCAGCCCTTGCTCCCACTCACGGCGGGCATGCGGTCCAAGCAGGCGCCGCAACCGGGGCCACATTCTCACCAGCGACTCGCAGTGCACAAACCGCTCAAGGTCCTCGCGCTGGGCCTCGGCGAGGAGCAGCGCGTAGAGGACCAGGCGCTGGTCCTCTTTCCGACGTCGTACGCACGTCGTCCCGACCAGGCCACATGCAGCGGGAGTTCAACGGTGCCCGCAGCCGGCCCCCTCAGATCGTCCAGCGAGGCCGGCAGACGGCGTGCATAATCGGTCCAGCGCGGTGGCAGAGCATCAGCCTCCATGCGGAAATTATTTACCTCGCCGCGTCACGGGCACACGACACGCTTACCCTCTGGCAGAAGTGTCCCGCTCAGGCGTGATTTCAAGCCCGGCCTCTGCGGCAGGCAATGACCGCCGCAACGGAACGGCCTCGGTCGATCGCCGGGTCCGATGGGGACGCAGCGAGCACCCCGCCCGCTCAAGCGGGGGTGGAAACCGGCGGGCTGTGGCTGTGATAGACCCGGCTGCCGTCGGGGCTTCGGGCGGTGGTGGTGCCGTCCGGATTAAGGGTGATCGCCCAATTCCACTGGTGCACCAGAATAAGGTGGTGAAATGTGCACAAAAGGAGCAAATTGGTCAGTTTGGTGGGTCCGCCGAGCTTGCGGGGAATGACGTGATGCACCTGGCACGCCGGCGGCGGCTGGAGGCAGCCGGGGGCGGCGCAGTGCCGGTCCCGGACGATCACGGCGCGGCGCAGGTGCGGCGGGATCGTGTCGGTCGCCTTGCCGGCGTCCAGGGGCAGGCTGACTGACCCGGCGGGCGGGGCGAGCTTGCCGGTGCGCAGGTACGACGCCAGGCCGTGCGGCCCGGACAGCAGCGCGACCGCGTTCGCCGCGATGAGGTCGCGGACCTGGCGGCGGACCCGGTCCCGGTTCTCCGCTCCGAATCCGGCGCCGCACGACGGGCAGCCGCCGCGCCCGGGAGCACCGCCGCCTGGGGTGCGGCTGCCGGGAGCGCCGCTGCCGGGTCCGGTGAGCGGGCGGGCGAGCAGGGCGGTGAGCTGGTCGAGCAGGTCGTGGTCGACGCGGCCGGTGACCATCGGGATGATGGTGGCGTCGCACTCATCGCCGGGCGCGGCGGCCGCGCCCGGCAGGACCGGGGCCGGCGCGCTGCTGCCGTCGGGGGTCAGCCGGGGCCAGAGCCGTGCCCGCCAGTCCGCGCCCTGCCACCAGTCCCCCGGCCCCGCCGCGCCGCTGCCGCCCGCCCCGCCAGGCTCGCCCCGGCCCGGCTGGCCGCTGGCGGGCTGGCCGCTACCATCGGCCGGACCAGCCTCCGCGCTAGTCCCGGCGGCCGGGTCGCCCACGCGGCGGAGCAGATCATCCAGGCTCAGGTGCAGCTGGATCTGGGTGGGCTGCCCGGCCCGGTCGGGAACCATCCCTGCCGCTACCAGACGCCGGCACGCTTCCTGCAAAGCGTCGTGGTGACGCTGGCGCACGGTGCGGGTGTCTTCCGGGCCGGCTTTCTTGCCCAGGGCGTCCAGGACCGCCTGGATCGCCTGCGCGCAGCCCTCGGTCAGGTCGCCGTCCAGCCGGCCGGCGCCGCCCAGCGTGGTCCGCAGCCGGACCTGCCGGTCCTCGAACCCGGGCTTGCCGTCACCGGCGTCCGGGCACAGGCGCTGCCGCATCTGGGCGGCCAGGGCCTCCAGGTCCGCGAGTTCCGCGCCGCCCGCCGCGGCCGCCAGCAAGATCAGGTCCGCGTCCTCCCGCGCGGACACCGGCAGCGGATCAGTCCAGTCACACACCTGCCGCGCCCACGACAATGACACAGTCCCCGCGGCCAGGGCGTCACGCACGGCGCGGTGCGCGTTCAGGCGCCGCATCCACGACACGGCGGCGGAGGCGGCCGGGTCCGTGATCCGGGTCTGCCACCGCAGCCACGTCCGCGCCGTCCCGCAACCGTCATCTTGGAACCCGCAGTTCGCGTCGAACGCCGACAGGACCGCAGACCGCGCCGCCACCTGCACCGACGCCGCCCGCTCCAGGGCACGCAGGCAGTCCGCCTGCACCACCGCCGGCACCGACGCCAGGTCGGCTGAGGCCAGCCAGCCCAGGCCAGCCAGCACCATCTCCGCCGCCTCCGCCGGGGTCGCCGGCGCCGCAGGGGCGAAGGGGATGCCGGGGCCCGGGCTCCCGGGAGGAGCGCCGGGCACGGCACGGGTTTCATTGCGATCGCACAACCGGCTTCACCTCCGATCAGGGCTGGCTGAGGGCGGGGCTAGGTGTGTGAGGTTGAAGTTGAGTCCGAGGCCGAGGCTGGGGCAGGGGTCACGAGCCATTGCACGGAACCGGCGCGGCACCAGATCACACGCCGTGAAACACAACCGGAGGGCCACTCAGCCAGGACACGCCTCCCGGGAACCGGGAGTCCACCGAACTCGAAACTCTTAGCTACTTACGTCCTGGAGATGCCAACTCTCTAAACCAACTACCTGCACCCTAACACCAGCCACCGACAATTCCCCGCACCACGCGCGTTCCGCCCGCCCCGAACCCGAACAAATCTGATCGACCAGGCAACGGCAACGGGCGCGCGGATTCCCGCAGCGCGCAACGCCGCACTCCGGCGCGCCTCAAGCAGCCAATCACGCTCGCACCGCTGTGCCATTGGTGCTGCCTGCGCGACACCAACGGCACTTTGGTGCGAGCCGAGAGCCGCGCCCTGGCCGGTTGGCTAGGCTGTCGTGATCTCCAACTCGGCGCTCTCGGGGCTGGGCGGCGGCCTGCTGAGGTCACGCAGCGACTTACTGACGGCGAGCAGGAGGAAAACAAGCGTGTACGCAATGGCGCAGCAGAGCACGGTCGTGGTCGTGCCGAAGTGCTGCACTAGCACGCCGCCAGCGAGCAACCCGAGCGGCTCCCCCGTGATGGAGACCGAGCCGACCGTGCCGAAGACAGTGCCCAGCAGCCTGGCAGGCACGCGCTCCTGGATCACCGTGTCGGCGATCGGGTTGTAGACGCTGCTCAGGAGCCCGCGGAGGGCGAAGATGACCAGGATCGCGAGCACCGGGGGCTCGAAGGCGAGCAGCCAGTACTGCGCGCCGAATGCCGCGAACCCGACGAGGAACCCGAGGCGCCGCGGAATCCTGGCGCTCCACTTGCTGTACGCGAGCGCGCCGGCCGTCATCCCGATTCCGCCAGCCGCGACCACGCCGCCGAGGGAGAGCCCGCCGCCCGGCCGCCCGGCCAGGTACGCCACCATGATGACGGTGAACAAGGGAGCGCCGATGAAGTTGGTGGCGACGTTCGACAACGCGATGGCCCGTACGGCCGTTGGCTTGCGGATGTAGGAAATGCCCGCGCGGAAGTCGATCTTCGACACCGCGTCCTCGTCCAGGTGCGCGTCGCGGCCCAGCCCGCGCGGCACGAAGGCCAGGACGAGCACCAGCGAGGCGAAATAGGTCGCAGCATCGACCGCCAGCGCGGTGCCGACGCTGGTGAGCCCCAGCAGCAGGCCCGCGATGACGGGTCCGGCCACCTCGGCGGCGCTGCTCACGGCGTAGATCAGGCCGTTGGCGCGCTCAAGCTGAACTCCCGCCATCTTCGCGACACTCGGCACCATGGCAAAACGAGCCGCCATACCCGGGGAGTCAAGCAGGGCGCTGAGGAACACCAGCGCGATCAGCAGCGGGAAGTACAGGTGCCCCAGGTGACCGAGCAGCGGGATCAGCAAGATCATCAGGCCACTGAGCGCGTCTGAGGCCATCGAGACATACTTGCGCTCGAAGCGGTCGGCGAACGGTCCCCCGAAGAAGCCGCCCAGGACATAGGCCGCGATGCCCGCGGCCGCCGCGATCCCGGTACTGGCCGCGCTGCCGGTCGTCTGGTGCACGTACCAGGGCACGGCGAGCAGGGCGATCCCGTTCCCGGACTGCGAGATCACGTTCGCGGTCAGCAGGGCTGCCATGGGCACGCGGCGAGGTCGTTGCCGCATGGACGGTTCCTTCAGTCCTGTCCGGGGGGCGGGTTCGTCGTCCAAGACTCGTTCAGCTCGCCTTTTCGGTCAGTGTCGCCGGATCGCCCTGGAATCGGCCCGGGAACCTCCGGCCAACCCACTCGTCGTCGTAAACAGTCTCAAGGTAGTGCTCGCCCAGGTCCGGCGAGATGACCACGACCCGGCTGCCGGTCTGGAAGGTAGCGGCCAGGCGCGCGACCGCCGCGAGCACCGTCCCCGTCGATCCGCCCACCAATATCCCGTACTCGCGCGCCACCCGGCGGCACATCGCAATGGTGTCGGGCTCGGTGACCACCGCCTTTTCCAGCGCCGGATCGTCACGGAACAGCTCGGGCACCCTGCTCACACCGAGCCCGGGGATCGTCCGGGGACCCGGCAGGCCGCCGAAGAGGACGGAGCCGAGCGCGTCGACCGCGATGATACGCACCGCCGGGCAGCGCGTCCTGAAGTACTGAATGCAGCCCATCAGCGTGCCGGTAGTGCCGGCACCGACGGCAAGGACGTCGATCGACCCGAGTTCCGCGTGGATGGCCGCAGCGGTCCGGTCGCGGTGCACCGCCACATTCGCCGGATTCGCGTACTGATTAGGCCAGGCCAGCTGGGGATCACTGGCCAGCTGCTTGGCGATGTAGTCGAGCCTGGTCCGCAGGTAGCCGCCAGCGGCGTCGCGCTCAGTGACCATGATCACCCGTGCGCCCAGCGCCCGCATCGCCAGCACCGCCGCGCGGCTGGCATTCGGATCGGTCACCACAGTCAGTTCGTAGCCCCGGCTCGCGCAGATCACGGCCAGGGCGATGCCAAGGTTCCCCGAGGAGGACTCGATCACCCGCCCGCCGGCCGCCAGCAGCCCCCGCTGCTCCAGGTCGTCAACCAGGGCCAGGGCTGTCTTGAGCTTGATCGACCCGGCCGGGTTGAGCCCTTCAAGCTTGAGCAGCACCTCGATCCCGGGGATTAAGCCGGATAGCTCAAGGAACATGTCGTCGCGGACCACGTCGTAGACCTTGCGATATATCACGCGATTCACCCTTACTGGGATCGTCAGGTGGCGACGAGGATATCTTCGGCTAACGGCTCACAGGCTGCGCCTTGCGTCGCAGATGTCGTGCCCGAGTTTATTCATCGTTATCGGTTGTGGGGTTATTCCGAGCCGGACCCAAGCGACGAGCGCAACTGGTCGAGCAACTCCAGGCTTTCGAGAACGGCGCCCGTGTCGACGCCGAAGTCGATGAGGCAGGCGAGCTCGTCTACGCCGAGGGCGCGCAGCCGCCCGGCCGTTTCCCGCGCCTTGTCCACCGTGCCGAGCAGGCCCTCGTTGAAGTAACGATCGAACGAGCGGCTGACGATGAAGTCGATGTCGGAGGCGGACAACTGCGACGGATCCACTCGCCGGCTTCCGTCTACGGATGAGCCAAGCAGCAGGTTCAGCGAGCTGCGGAGGTACCTGGACAGCGGCTTTCGCACGATCTCGCGAGCGTCCTCCACGGTCGGGGCGAGGTACGCGTGGACCATGAGTACTACGTGCCCCTGCCAGCCCGGTCCGCGGCCGCTCTCGGCGCAGGCGCTGCGGTACTCGCCGATCTTCTCGCCGAGTTCTTCTGGCTCCTGGCCAAGGAGATGAGTCAGCAGTCCCGCGCCAGCGCGTCCGGCGGCGCGGAACGTTTCGACACTGCCGGCGCTGGTGATCCACACGGGCAACTCCGGCTGCACCGGCGGCGGGAAGATCCGCACCTCGCGGGTCTCCCCCACGCCATCGATGGCCTCGAAGCCCTCGCCGCGCCACAACCTGCGCACCAGGTCGCAGTACTCAATGGTCAACTCACGGCGTCGCTGGTAGTTCTCGGGGCGCAGCACGAAGTCGGTCGCGTGCCAGCCGGACGCGAAGGACATGCCGACCCGGCCATTCGAGATGTTGTCCACTACGGACCACTCCTCAGCGATCCGGATCGGGTGGTGCAGCGGGGCCACCACGCTGCCTGCCCTGATCCCGATCCGCTGGGTGACCGCGGCCAGGGCCGCGCCCGCCACCGCCGGGTTGGGATACAGGCCGCCAAACGGATGGAAATGCCGCTCTGGCGTCCAGACGGCGGTGAACCCTCGCTCGTCAGCGAATCTCGCCCCGTCGAGCAGCAGACGGTACCGGTCCGACTCGGACTCGAGGCTGTCGTTGGCGAAGTAGAACAGGCTGAGATCCATGCCGCCTCGTTCCCGGTCACCTCGGAGGTCTGCGTCGTGGCGCCGTCAAGGTATAGCACTGCCGTACCTTTTACGTCGAAGGCGCCTTTTACGGGATACGACGAGGAGCGCGATGGGTGGTCCGCGATCGCTGCCGTGCACACCGGCGCAGGTCGGGATGTGGCTCTCGGAACAAGCCAGCCCGAGGCCCGGGGGAAACATCATCGAGCTGCTGTTCAGGATCGATGGCAGGCTGGATACCGGGCGGCTCGGCGCGGCGATCCGCGCTGTCCGGGGGCGGCACCCGTCGCTGTGCGCGACCATCGAGGTCGGCCCGTCGGGGCTGACGCAGCATTTTCAGCAGGCACAACCCGGCCCGCCGATCGAGGCGGTGGCCGATCGCCGCGAGCTGTGCTGGACTCCGGTGCCGATCAACGCCGGCCCGCTCTTCCAGGTGAAGCTGTGCGCCGAGGGCGACGAGGGTCATCTGCTCTGGCTCGGCGTCCATCACCTCGTCTGTGACGCCGAATCGATCGCGCTGCTGCTCGCAGAGATCGGCTCGGCGTACGCCGGGCTGCCCTTCGCCGTCGATGGCGATACTTGCCAGGCCGCTTACTTCGAGTTCTGCCGCGCGCAGTCACGATCCGCGCGGGAAGGCCAGGACAGCGGACGGGCGGAGGCCGCAGCGGCGGAATTGGCCGGCGCCGCGCCACTCGTCTTCTGCCCGCCGGAGCTGGGCGTGGCCGGCGCGGCGGAGACCCAGTTCGGCGAGTATGCGGTGCCCGTGCCCGCTGCGGCCTTTCTGGCGGCGGCCAGGAGATTCCGGCTGACCACTTTCATGCTGCTGGCGGCGGCCTGGGGCGTGACCTTCAGCGTGCACGCGGACGCGGCCGAATTCGCCGTCGCCACGTCGGTGAATCTCCGCGATCTCGCATCGGCGCCGGCTGTCGGCCTGCTGCTCAACACCGTGCCGGTCGCCTTCCGGGTCGAGCCTGAACAGGCAGTGCGGCAGTACCTGGGGCAGGTGCGACGGCGGGTACTCGCCGCGCTCGCGCGCAGCGACCTGCCGCTGACCGAACTGGGCCGGGCGATGCCGGAGGGAGGCGGCAGGCGGATCTCCGAGTTGTGCGAGGTCATGGTCGGCCTTGAGGTACCGGGCATTTCGCTGCTGCTGCCCGGCTTGACCGTGCGGAAGCTGCGCCCGCTGCGGGATTCGGTGGGCTTCGCCCTCGACCTGACCTCCGCGCCCCAGACGGACGCGCTGAGGATCGAGGCAACCTACCTCCCCGGCCTGCTTCGCGCGACGGACGTGGACACTCTCGTGCGGACCTTCTCCGCGGTGCTCGTGAACCTGGTCGACGCCGATCCTGAGCTTCCGGTCGGCGAGTTGCCGCCACGGCTGCTGCCTCCACCGCAGCCTTCACGGTGGCCGCTGACGTCCCGCGAACGCGCGGATCCGGCTGGCGTGGCGAGCCAGGGCGCACTGATCGCGGCGATCGGGCATGCGCTCAACCGGGGCGGGGCAGCGGCGCCGATCGGGACGCTCCTGCCGGCCGGCGACTTGCTCGGCGCAGCGGTGGGGGCCGTCTGGCTGGCGGGGCGGACGTGCGCGGTGCTGAGCCCCTACGACGATCCGATCCGCGTGGCCTGGCTCACCGACCTGCTCGGTCTCGGCACCCTGCTGACCACGACGGAGGCGGCGCCGCTCGCCGACGGCTTCGCCGGCAGCCTGGTCTGCCTTGACGAACTCAGCCTGCGGAGCGCATCGGCAGCGCCAGAGCCACTGCTCGACGCGGCGGTCAGGCTCCTGCGCTCCGGTCCGGCCGGCGAGGCGGCTCTCGTGGTCGTGGCTGCCAGGACCGACGAGGACGTACCCGTCCTGTTCGACGCGGCTGCCTGCCGCGAACTCGCCGCGCGCCGCGATCCAGCGGACGGCGCGATACCGCCGGAAGAGGCCGCGCTGATGTGCCATCCGTCCTTCGCGCAGCTCGCGGCGATTGCTTCCTTCGCGGGCCGCGCGCCCGTCTCGGCCCTGCGGCCGCGCCACGCCGAGACGGCAGGCTGGGTGCCCACCGGAACGCAGGCCTGGTACCACCCCGCGACTGAGCGGATCGCGGTGCCTGAAGCCGGCGGAATAGTCCGGCAGGGACTCGCGGTACTCGACCGCCGAGGACGCGCGGCCGGCCCCGGCGTCGTGGGCGAACTGGCTGTTGTCGCGGGTCCCCTTGCCGCAGGCTATCCAGGGCAGCCGGCGCGCACGGCTGCCGCCTTCGTCGCCTGCGCCGGCTCACCCGGCGGCAGGGCACTGCGGACTGGCAGCTACGGCTTAGTCTCGCCCGACGGGACGGCACGCCTCTTTAACACCCCGCCGCGCAAGCGATAACCGCCCTACCCTGCCAGGGGCCTGTACCTTCACGCCCGGTCCCTGGCCCTGCTCGGCGACGCGCACCGCGACCAGGGCCGACTGCAAGGCCCCCAGTCCGCCATGAGTTCCTACCGCCGGGCGCTGTCGGTATTCGGTGAGCTAGATCACCCGCGCCGGGTCGAGCAGGTCGAACTGTCCCTGACCGTCGTGTCTGAGATGGGCGACGAACTCCGAGCGGCCGCGCGGGGCTACGCGCGGCTAAGCTTTCATGTTGATCGTCGGCGGATCTGCTTCAGGTACGACCAGGCCGGCTGGCGAGCGGCCCGGCCGGTCCGGCCGGGGCGTGCCGAAGGTGGAGGCGAGGAAGTAGCGCTCCGTTGGATGGCCCTGATCGGTCACGGCAAACTGATGGTCGGCGCCGATCACGGCGGCTATAGGCCCGAACTCGATGCTGGCCCCGCTGAGCACGTCGCGGCTTAGTGTCACGTGAGAACCCGGGGATCGCCCTGTGTCGCCTCCTGTGGCTGTCAGGAGAGTCTGATATTCCGCCAGCCGCCCAGCGGTCCCGCTGAGCCAACGCTCACCGCGTACCCATTCGCGCAATACCGGTACGGGGACCCAGTCAGGCACGGGGTTGTAGGGCTGCCGGACAAGTCCTAGGCGATGGCATGGGGCAGGTAGTCGCGTTCGAAGATCGTGGCGACCAGCTGGCCGCGGCTGTGCACGCCGGTGCGGTCGAACACTGACTTCAGGTGATCCTGCACGGTGTCGGCGGTCAGGTGCAGCCGGCTGGCGATCTGGCGAGTCGACATGCCCTGGCAAACCAGGGCAGATATCGTCCTCTCGCGGTCAGTCAGGCCGTAGGCGGCCATGATCAGCGGTGCCACGTCGGCCGGGGCTGCTTCCTGGACGATCACGGTGACCACCTTCTCGGCCTGCGGATTCATCCAGGAGGCATGGAGGATGGCCCAGCGGCCGCTTCCTGTGCGCACCTGCAATCGCGGCATGGCTGGCTCGGTGAGGGGCTGGTGACGGAGCCTGACTGCGAGCGCGGAGATTTCGATCGGAAGATCCGAACCGTCGGCCTGGCCGCCGAGGTCCTCCAGCCACTGGCCGGCGGCATCGTTCAGGCCGGTCACGGCGCCATCGGCCGCAAGCATCACCAGGCCTGGTCCGCCCCGGGCCTCGTCCAGACGGCAGGCCTGACGGAGCAGACCCATGCGCAGGCCCTCGGCCAGGTGCGGGGCTAGGCGCTGCACAAACCGCGCCTCGTCGCGTGAGAACACGTGCTTCGCCTCGCGGTGCAGGCAGATGTAGCCCCAGCAGCTGTCGCGGACGCGCAGTACCGCGCGTAGCTCGTCCTGCAGGCCGAGCGGCGCGAAAATGTCCCGGTAACGGTCGCTGCCGGCCGGATTGCCGCCGGTCGCCTGCATCAGCGTGCCCACGCCGGTCGGCGTCGCGGGCGAGCTCGGTCCACTTGTTGACGTCCTGGTGCAAGAACTCGTTATCGACGAAGTACGGGCCGGAGGCTTCCGGCAATTCCTCGCGGTAGGACCGGGTGAACAGCAGCGTGGCGGGGTCGGCGGATGCCCACCAGAGTGCGTCGATCGGCACGGCCTTGCGCACCCGCGGCAGCACCGCGGCCCGCAGCGCGTCGGCGTCCAGCCCCAACCTGCAGGCGGACGCCACCGCGGCGACGAGATTGTCGGCAGCCGGACCGGTGAGCATAGCTTCTGGCCTCCCGCCGTTTCCTTCACTCTAGCTGGGGGCAACAACCTCGTAGCTGCCCCGGCTCACCAGCTGCGTGCCGGTGGCGGCGACCGTCGCCGCACGGCTCTGCTCGGCGAACTGATCGGTAGCGCTCGCGGCGGCGTCGCTGTCCCAGAGCGTCAAAGTGAGGGCCGTGCCGCCGTCGCGGTCGACCAGGAAAACCGCGCCCGCGTTCCCGGGCAGGCCCTCCACGAACCCCTTGACCGTGCTGACAGCGTTGTCGGCCCACTTCTGCAATGCCTCAGGTGACCCGGACCATGTCGATGTTCGTGCGAACATTCTTGGCTCCTTTCCTCACGACGATCATCGCAAGGGCAGGAGCCGCCGGGCACCCTCCCAGAATTCTGGGAGGGTGCCCGGGCGGCGCCACGAGCGGCCGTTTCCGGCATGCGCGACCTCGCGGTCAGATCATGCTCGCTTGAGAGTGATGATGTCGAAGCTCGCGGTGCCGCTGCGGGGCACCGTCAGCTGTCCTGCGAGTATCGAGCGGGCACTGATCTGGCCGCCTTGGGGGCTGGCGTAGGTGCCCATGTAGTTTGCGTCGGTGGCCTTGTAGTGCTTGCCGTTCAGCGTGCAGCGCGAAGTGGTCAAGGTAGGACGCCGGGTGGCGGTGAGTACGGCTGAACCGCTGATGCCACTCGAGTGGTTGGCGTTGACTTGCAGCTTTCTCTTCGTGTTATTGAAGACCGGCTTCTTCCCCGTCCCGAGAACATTCATGAGCAGGACAGCGCCCGCGGGCGACTTGAGCTCGACGAAACTACTGACTCCCACCGTGAAGGCTCTGCCGTTCCGGCAGAGCCGGTGTTGGGCCCTGGCAGAAACCGTGCCGCCGACATTCCAGGATCCGGCCGCGCACGGCGTCGAGCCTCCCGAGCCTGACGGATTAGAGCACCCGTTGTCGATTGCCAGGACCGGCGAGCCGAAGCTGGCATGGGCGGCCTTGAACTTGAGTCCCTTGTGGTTGGCTACGAGCGTGACCGAACCGGTGGTCCTGCCGCGGAAGATGGTCTCGCTGCCAGAATGGCAATGTTCCTTTGTTCGTGAGGTGGCATGAAACGTCAGGTCGAAGAACGCGATCGGCGCGAGTGAGTTATGCGCGTTGAACGTGGCATTGCCTGTCTTCTTATTCACCGTCAAGTTTGACGCTGGCGCCGAGAAGAAAACCCAGGAGTCAAGTTCGTGAGTCGTGGAGATGCCGACTTGGTCGCCCACGCCCAAGTCACTGATGGACAGCGACCAAGTGTGCCCGCCGACGGTGAACTTCGCTACGCCGGCGAAGAAGCTGATGGTCGGAGCCCGCGCGGGCACGGCAGCGCTTGCTGAAGCCGCAGCGCCGAGCGGCGAAAGCGCCAAGACCGCGGCACCCCCGAGGACGAGAGGGCGTGATATGGCACGTGATCGGCCGCGTACCGCGCGACTGAGGTAATTAAGAAACAATGAGATCCTATCCCTCCAAAAAACACTTCCCGTAGTCTTAATCCAAGCATAGATTACATATATAAGATAGGGCTCTATTAATCGGCAATATCGCAGTATAAACACATCTGGCGCCTCTCGCCTGTATAGCGGGCGGACGGGTGGCCGTGTGACAAATCCACCTTGTCGCCGGGCTGGGTGGAGCGGGCAGATGGCGCGGGGACGGCAGGCCGCCGCCGGTCACAGTCAGCCGTGGTAGCTCACGAGAAGGTCGCTGAGTGCGGCCGCCCGGATGCTGGCCTTCGCCCGGTTCCTCGGCCTGGAATTCACCACCCGCGCCAACATCACCGACATCGTCAACGCGGTCTGCGCCGCCGCCGCCCACACCCGCCTGGAACTGGTCTGCATCGACGAGATCCACAACCTCAACCTGGCCACCCGCACCGGCGCCTACGTTCCCGACCAGCTGAAATACTTCGCCGAACGGCTGCCCGCCACCTACCGTCTACGCCGGCATCGAAGTCGAGGCCCAGGGCCTGTTCGCCGGCGTCGCGGCCGCCAGATCGCCCGCCGGTTCACCGTCATCCCGGCCGCCCCCGTTCGCCTACGGAGCCGCCGACCAGCGCGAGCAACGGTCTGGTCGCCGATGGTCCATTCTTCGGTCCGTTTGCTGACCCCGAAGTAGCTGGCTTCCCGCCCGGCCTCAAAGTGGGACAGCACGGTCACGAAACCCAGCCCGCACTATACCAATTGGTCTAGACCTATTTAACGATTGATCTAGACCATAGGATCCAGGTATCAGCACGGATTCAGCACGCGGTCCGGAAACGACGGGAAATAACCGGCATGTTCAGGACAATGCGGACACGAGAATGGGCCGGTCCACTCTAGAGCAGACCGGCCCGTCTTCCGGGTACAATGATAGGTATATCCGCAGGTCAGGCTACCTAACATCAAGCCCGGTGACCGCCCGGCCGATAATCATCCGCTGAATTTCACTCGTGCCCTCGAAGATCGTGAAGATCTTCGCGTCCCTGTGCCAGCGCTCGACCGGGTAGTCCCTGGTATAGCCATTGCCGCCGAGGATCTGGATCGCCTGCTCGGTCACCCTGACAGCCGTCTCGCCAGCGAAGAGCTTGGACATTGACCCCTCGGCCCGGGTGAACTTCCGGCCGTGCCTGGCCATCCAGGCCGCGCGCCAGGTCAGCAGCCTGGCCGCGTCCACAGAAGCGTGCATGTCGGCGAGCATGAAGGCGACACCCTGGTTCTGGCCGATCGGCTTCCCGAACTGGACCCGCTGGGTCGCGTACTCGGTCGCGTACTCAGCCGCGGCCCTCGCCACGCCAACCGCCATCGAGGCGACGGTGGGCCTGGACGCCTCGAACGTCTTCATGGCCGACTGCTCGCCGGCCGGTCCCCCCTCAGCCAGCCGCGCCAGCCGGGCGTCGAGTTTCTCCTTGCCGCCGACCAGGCAGCGCCCTGGCACCCGGACGTCATCGAGCACGACCTCGGCGGTGTGCGAGGCGCGGATGCCGAGCTTGCGGAACTTCTGCCCCTGGGACAGGCCCTTGGTGCCCGGCGGGATGATGAAGCTGGCCTGGCCCCGGCTGCCGAGCGCGGGATCGACCGACGCCACCACGACGTGCACGTCGGCGATGCCGCCGTTGGTCGCCCAGGCTTTCGTGCCGTTCAGCACCCACTCATCGGTTGCCTCGTGGTAGACGGCCCTGGTCTTGATGGCACCCACGTCGCTGCCGGCATTCGGCTCGGACGAGCAGAACGCGCCCAGCTTGACCTCGCCCGGTCCGCCGAACATCTGGGGCAGCCACTCGCCCATCTGCTCAGGCGTGCCGTTGCTGCTGACCGCCACCGCCGCCAGGCAACTGCCGGTCAGGGCAAGCCCGATGCCGGCGTCACCCCAGTAGATTTCCTCAAAGGCGACCGGCGTGCCGAGCCCGGTCGGCTCGAACCACTGCTGCGCGAAAAAGTCGATCGAATACAACCCGATCTTGGCGGCTTCCTTGAGAACCGGCCAGGGAGTCTCCTCGCGCTCATCCCATTCAGCGGCGGCGGGCCTGATCACATTGGCCGAGAATTCGTGAACCCAGTCACGCATCTCGCGGACATCGTCGGACAGTTCTAGACTGAAAGCGCTGCCACCTTGCACGTCGTCGCTCATCAGGGCTCCCTCTCGCCCGCAATTCGCCACGGCCTGGGACCGCGCGATGGTAAGTTACCGAAGAGTAACATAGCTCCGGGCGGACTGGCCATCGGATTCAGATCGCCCGGCCCTGCACCCGGCCCTGCTCTGCCAGCCGGGTTGCCAGCCCCGGGCTGAATTCCAGCCACGGCGAGGTCATAAGCCAGCACCAGCGGCGCGGCTTGCCCCAGAAAACGGCCCGCCCGAGCATCAGCAGCCCGACGAACCCGACGTACGCGACGCAGAAACCGGCGATCTCCCCGAGGCCTTCCGTCACCGGGTTCGCTGTCCACCAGAACGGCTGGCCATGCGTCCTGACCGTTGCCACGGCCGCGCCAGCCACCGGCGCGAGGCAGGCGAGCGCGAGCAAGCCGTACTGCCAGCGCCGCAGCGGGCCCGCGCGCCGCCTCGCGGAAGATTGCGCGCCCGCGGCGGCGAAGATGGCGGCAAGCGGCACCGCGAGCAGGCCAGCGGCCACGACGACGTAATAAGCCACGGCAGCGTGAAAATTGACACCGGTGCTCAGCGCCGTCAAGCACCAGTTGATCCACGCGATGCCGAAGAGCGTTGGCCCCCAGCTAGCGCGGAGACGTCCTAGCCGGGCCGCCCGAAGCTGCCGCCGTGCGTCTTGCCCGAGCGCACCCTTGGGCACTGAATGCGAACCCACGGCGTGAATTATGACACCGCCGAACCCCGTTCAGGAATGCTCGTCGAGCATGCGGCGGAGAATCGCGGCCTCCGACGGCCGGACGTTGCGATCGTCGAGGCGGTTCCTGGCGACGGCGGCCAGATGAGGCCGCGGATCATCGCCGACGCTGCGTTCGAACTGGCGCACCACGGTGCCGCGTACCATTCCGGCCACGAGCCTGACGGGCGCGGGCAGGTCGTCCACTTCAGAGATCCGCATGATCAGCGAGGCCATTGCCACGTCCGCGCCCGGCGGGCAGGCCGAGCCGTTCGACCAGTCGATCACCACGGGGCCCGCCGCGGTGAGCATCACATTGCCCGGGTGCAGGTCGAGGTGCATGATCGCCTCGCCTGAGCCGAACGGGCGCGGCAGCCACGGCGGCGCCTCGATCTCGTGCAACTGGTCGTGCATCCGGGCGAGCGTCCTGGCGTGAGCGCGAGCCCGCCACGGCCGTTTCGCCAGGTCGGAGAGCAAGTCGGTGCCGTCAATCCGCGTCATGATCATGTCGGCGCCGTCGATGGCGAAGACCTGCGGCACCGGGAACCCGGCCGACCGCAGGTACTCCATCAGCCGCGCCTCGCGCTCGACGTGAGCGGTCAGCCGGGCGTCGCCCGCCACCCCGGCGGCGAGCCGGTATCTGCGCAGCACCCGGCCGCCGTCGAGTTCGTAGACGTCGGCCGCCCTGCCCGCGCCGATCAGCCGGCCGGGCGCCGGAGATTCAGCCATGCGATCATTCCATCATCTTGCGGGCTACGAAGCGGGGAACCGGATGGACTACAGCGGCTACCAGCACCTTCTCTTCGAACGGCACGACAATGGCGTCCTGCTCATCACGATGAACAGGCCCGAGGTCTACAACGCGGCCGACGAGGTCATGCACGGCCAGCTGGCGACCCTCTGGACCGACGTGGCCAGGGACGACGAGACCAGGGTCGCCGTGATCACGGGGGCGGGCAAGGCGTTTTCGGCGGGCGGCGACCTGGCGATGGTGCAGCGGATGGCGGGTAACTACGACCGCGCCACGCGGATGCTCAGCGAGATGAGCGACCTCGTCTACAACCTGACCAACTGCGAGAAGCCGATCATCTCGGCGATCAACGGCGTCGCGGTCGGCGCCGGCCTGGTGATCGCGCTGCTGGCCGACATCAGCATCTGCGCGGCCGATGCCAGGCTGGGCGACGGGCATGTCAAGCTCGGCGCGGCGGCGGGTGATCACGCCGCGATCATCTGGCCGCTGCTGTGCGGGATGGCGAAGGCGCGCTATCACCTGCTGACCGGCGAGATGGTCGATGGCGTCGAGGCCGAGCGGATCGGGCTGGTTAGCAAGGTGCTGCCGCGCGAGGAAGTGCTGCCGGAGGCCCTGCGGGTCGCGGCCAGGCCTCGCCACGGGATCACAGCTCGCGATCAGGCTGACCAAACGGGCACTCAATAGCTGGCTGCGCACGGCCGGGCCGATCTTCGACCAGTCAGCGGCTTACGAGATGCTCACGTTCATGGGCACCGACTTGGCCGAGGGCGCGGCCGCCTTGCGTGAGAAGCGGCCGCCGAGGTTCGCCTGAGGCATGGCAGAACCAGGCGGCCTGGCCGGCAAGCGCAACTCGAACGCCGAGCCCTGGCCGACCGTGCTGCGCACGCGGGCCGAGCCGCCATGAGCAGCCATGATCGCCTGCACGATCGCGAGCCCGAGCCCGAAGCCGCCAGCCGCCCGGTTGCGGCCCGCATCGACCCTGGCGAACCTGGTGAAGATGCGATCAGTCTCCGCGGCCGGGATGCCGGGGCCTGAGTCGGTGACCGACAGCACCAGCTGCCCGCCCTCGCGCCTGGTGCTCAGCTCGATCGAGTCATCGGGCGTGGTGTGGGCCACGGCGTTCTCGACCAGCGCATCGATGGCGAGCGTGAGCCGGTCCGCGTCGGCGTCAAGCACCGCGTCGTCGATCGAGCCGATCGACCAGTTCCGCGGCTCATGGCCCCACCGCTGCAGCGTGTGCACCACGAGTTCCTCGGCATCGACGGGGGCTAGCCGCAGGAAGGCCGGCCCGTCGGCCGAGGCGAGCAGCAGCATGCGGCTGGTAAGCCGCCGCATCCGCATCAGCTCATCGACGGCGACCCGCGCGTCGGACGCTATCTCCTGGTCGGTGGCCGCCCGCTGGATCAGCTCAGCGTGCCCGAGCGCGATGGCGATCGGGGTACCGAGCTCATGCGAGGCGTCCTGGAGGAACTGCCGCTGCTGATCGAGCAGCAGCAGGTTCTGATCTGACACCCGCCGCATCTCGTCGAGCGCGGCCTGGCGCCGGCGCGAGTGCCAGACCATGACCACGAACATCATCGCCAGCAGCGGCACCTCAGCGAGATAGTCGCCGTCTTGCTTGCCGCGCAGCACCTGCCAGCCGATCAGGCCGCCGGTCGCCGCGGTCACGGCGAGCACGGTCGCGAGCGCGGAGCCCATGCGCCACAGCCGCAGGCCGTAAATCGCGGTCAGGCTGAGCCAGATGATGAGGAAGGGGACCGTCTGCCAGGCCGGAATCAGCTGCATGGCAACAAGATTCAGCAGTACAAATCCGACCCAGGCAAGATCCGTCCTGTAGGTACGGATCAGGTGCGGCACATCTCCTAGATTGCCATACTAATCGCTCGCATTTGCGTGAGCCGAGCTATTCCTGCTCGTGCCGTTCAAGAAAAGAATAGATGTCCGCTTCGTCCACTCCGGGGAAGCTGCCGAACGGCAGCGCCGACAGGATATGGGAGTGCGCGCGCGCGGACGGCCAGGCCATCCCCTCCCAGCGCGCGGCGAGCCTGGCGGGCGGCCGCAGGCAGCACGACGGGTCGGGGCAGGTCGACTTGGTGCGCTTGGTCGTGTCCCGGCCCCGGAACCAGCGCGCGTCATCGAACCGCACGCCGAGCGTGATCGCGAAGCCCCGCTCGCTGCCGGGATCGACGCAGGCCACGCAGTAGTAGGTGCCCGACGGCGTGTCCGAGTACTGGTAAAACGGGTTGAACCGGTCAGGCGCCGCGAAGATCTGCCGCCCCGACCAGAGCCGGCACATCCGCTGGCCCTCGATCGCCCCGGTGCTGTCGGCCGGGAACACGACGCCGTCGTTCTCGTACGCCTTGTAGATCGTCCCGCCCGCGTCGTTCTTCACGAAATGGCACGGCAAGTCCAGGTGATGCGTGGCCAGGTTGGTGAACCGGTGCGCCGCCATCTCGTACGACACCGAGAACACGTCCCTCATGTCCTCGACCGACAGGTTCTTGCTGTCCTTAGCGTGCCGCAGGAACGGCACCGCCGCCTGCTCGGGCACCAGGACGGCGGCGGCGAAGTAGTTGGCCTCGACCCGCTGGCGCAGGAAGTCGGCGAAGTCGGCTGGCGTGCTGTGGCCGAGCACGAAGTGTCCGAGCGTCTGCAGCAGCACCGCACGGGGGGTGTGCATGCCGAGCGATTCCTGCCGCAGGTAGATCCGCCGGTTCCGGAGGTCGGTCACCGACCGGGCTGATCGCGGCAAATCCTGGACATATCGGACGGAAAATCCGTGGTGGCTCACCACCGAGAGCAGCAGTCCCTGGGACAGGGCACCTCCCGAATAGCTGACCGGGGCGAGTGCTTCCCCTGCGGCTTGCTCGATCTCGGCGAAATAATTGCCGCGATCGCGCATCATCAGCCGCAGGTCGGCGTTGGCCAGCCTGGCGTCCTCCGGCGTTGCCGTGGGCCTGACCTGCTGCTTGCGAAGCTCATCGAACAGCGTGAGCAGGTGCTCGATGACCTCGCTCGGCACCCGGGGCCCCGGCCGCAGATAGGGCAGGCCGAGCGCGCGGTAAACCGGGTCGCGCTGCGCCTCGTCGAGCGAGATCTCGAGCTGCGCCCGGCGGCTCGGCGGCTCGTGCCGCATCAGCTCATCCGCGGGCACGCTGAGAGCGGTCGCCAGCGCCTCGATCAGGGACAGCTTCGGTTCCCTGCGCCCGTTTTCCAGGAGCGAGAGCACGGACGGGGCCCGGCCGACCCGCTCTCCCAGCTCCGACAGCGTCAGGCCCCGGCTGCGCCTGATGTGCCGCAGTCGCTGGCCGAACAGGTTCAAGTCCAGGCGACGCTGGCCTTCCGGGCCATTTTCCGGCAAGGACTGGGTTTCTTTCCCGGCGAACGTTGTCACATCTTGATGATAGATGAAGTTCGGCAAATTTTCACGCATGAAGTCTCTAGCGCCGGGCAGCTAGCGACAGTGAGCCTGGGAAGAAGGAACCCGGGGACGCACAATCAGGAGGTCCAGTGAACGATCGTCGCCTCGAGGGCATCGCAGACATCGAAAGCCAGGCAGCGCAGCTGCAGGCGAGCTGGGCAGCCGACCCGCGCTGGGCTGGCACGGAGCGCACCTACACGGCCGCTGACGTGATCAAGCTGCGCGGCTCCGTTACCGAGGAGCACACGCTGGCCAGGCTGGGCGCCGAGCGGCTGTGGTCGCTGCTGCACAGCGAGGACTACGTGCACGCGCTCGGCGCGCTGACCGGCAATCAGGCCGTGCAGCAGGTCAAGGCCGGGCTCAAGGCCATCTACCTGTCCGGCTGGCAGGTCGCGGCCGACGCGAACGTCGCCGGCCAGACCTACCCGGACCAGAGCCTGTACCCCGTGAACTCGGTACCTCAGGTCGTCCGCAGGATCAACAATGCCCTGCTGCGCGCCGACCAGATCACCTGGGCGGAGTCGCAGAACGCGGGCGCGCCGCACTGGCTCGCGCCGATCGTCGCCGACGCCGAGGCCGGGTTCGGCGGCGTGCTCAACGCGTTCGAGCTGATGAAGGCCATGATCGCGGCCGGCGCCGCCGGCGTGCACTGGGAGGACCAGCTCGCCTCTGAGAAGAAGTGCGGCCACCTCGGCGGCAAGGTGCTGATCCCGACCGGCCAGCACATCAAGACGCTGAGCGCGGCCCGGCTCGCCGCCGACGTGTCCGGCGTGCCTTCGATCGTCGTCGCGCGCACCGATGCCCAGGCGGCCACGCTGCTGACCAGCGACATCGACGAGCGCGATCAGTCGTTCGTGACCGGCGAGCGTACCGCCGAGGGCTTCTACCGGGTCCGCAACGGCATCGGCGCCTGCATCTCGCGCGGCCTGTCCTACGCACCGTATTCCGACCTGCTCTGGATGGAGACCTCGACGCCTGACCTGTCGGTCGCCGCCGAGTTCGCCGACGCGATCCACTCCGTGTACCCGGACCAGATGCTCGCGTACAACTGCTCGCCGTCGTTCAACTGGCGGGCGAACCTCGACGACGCGACGATCGCGAAGTTCCAGAAGGAACTGGCGGCGATGGGGTACAAGTTCCAGTTCATCACCCTGGCCGGGTTCCACGCGCTGAACTACTCGATGTTCGAGCTGGCCAGCGGCTACGCCGACGAGGGCATGCCGGCCTACGTCCGGCTTCAGGACGCGGAATTCGACGCCGAGGACGCCGGCTACACGGCGACCAGGCACCAGCGCGAGGTCGGCACCGGCTACTTCGACCAGGTCAGCTCGGCGATCAACCCCGACTCATCCACCACGGCGCTTGGCGGCTCGACCGAAGCCGCCCAGTTCGCGAGCGCGCGCCACTAGTCCGCTCGCGGCCTTGAAGACCAATCAGGGGACGCCTGCCCGGTCGGCGTCCCCTGATTGCCAGCTACTTGTTCAGCGCGATCGTCGCCGGCCTGAACCCGTCGCCGGCCAGGAGCACGTCCAGGCCCTTGAGGCCGGTGAGCTTCTTAGCCGAGGCGATCGTGACCTTCCCGTTCTCGATCACGCCACGGCCGAGGTACTCCGAGCCGCTCACCAGCGTGACTACTCCCCCGTTGAGGCCGCGCTGTGAGGTGGAGAGGCTCACCTGGCCGCCGGTCAGGGTGGTGATGAGGTCCGCTGACAGGTAGCTGCGCGGGCGATCGCGGCGGATGACCGTGGACGGATCGCCAAGGTCGTTGTACTCGAGCACCGTGCCGAACGCGTAGAAGTTAGTGGATGGGTCGTAGTCGGCCTCCATGTCAGTCTTCGCGGCATCGAGCAGGGCGCCAAGCTCGACCACCGGAGCTCGGCTCAGCGAGCCCAGGCTCAGCGGGCCTGTCGTCGCGCGGGGGAACAGCAATGTCCCCATCGCCTCAAGCAGGTTGCCGTCGGTGACCATGGGGCTCTGGCGTGATGATCCGATGAATCCGGCCGCGTGGGTGGTCTCAAGCAGGTCCGGGCCGAAGGCCAGCCCGCCCGGCGTGACATCAGGGAAGTGCGGCGAGTCGAACTTGCCGCTGTCGCAGTCCATGCTCAGGACGACAGGCAGCTCGGAGGTGTCCGAGAGGCCGCTGACGTCACCGCCGGCGGAGAACGGCGGCTCGTACCAGCCGCTGCCGTCGTCGTAGCCGTGGTCGCTGTGCCAGACCAGGAACGAGCCGTTGGCGATGTCCTGGCTGATCTTCGAGGTCATGTCCGAGCTCGAGGAGTCGTAGGTGATCCCGGCCGTGATCGGCTGGCCGTTGTCGAAGGTACGCGGGGTGATGGTGACGGTGTCGAAGTTGCTCTCGTCGGAGGTGACCCGGTTGACCGTCTTGCCTGCCGCCTGCGCCTGCGCGGCCGCGTACTCAGAGGTGAGCAGGAACGGCGACCAGTCCTGGGTGGATGGCGCCAGCGGGGTGAGTCCTGGGAGATGCCCGCAGTTGTCCTGGACCTCGGGGCACGGCTGGAAGAAGGCGGCGGCCGTCACATGACTGTAGAAGGCCGCTCCGGTGGGCGGAGTGTCGTCGTAGCCGGTGATGGCGGCGACTTCGCTCGTGGCAGTGGCCAGGTCAGGCGCCGGAATCCGGCCGACGAGCACGTCCTGGTTGAGGTCGGTGATGTCGGCCATGCTGGCGGCGAAACCCTGGTGCAGGAAGCCGTAAGGCATGTCGGTGGCGACCGGGTCCTCGTAGAACCTCGGAGTCGTGGTGCCCGGCGAGTCGCCAAGGGAGATCTCGAAGGTCGGCACCTGGCTGGTGTCGCCGAACAAGGTCACGTAGGACGGGCGGATGCAACTGGTGCTGGCGTACTCGTTGTCGATCGCCGTCCAGATGGCTCGTGGCGTGGTGCCGATCCCGGCATTGCCATCAGTAACGAAGACGCTGGTCAGCACTCCGTGCGCGGTCCGGTCAGCGGCGAACGTCTCGGCCGCTGGCTGGAGAGCCGACGAGGTGATCACCATCATCTCCTCGCCGCAGGGCTGCGGCAGCCGGCCTGGCCGCAGGTGGCTCGTCACCGTGGCCCAGTTGACGACGTCTGACTGGTACAGGTGATCGAACGGCAGGTTCCACGGATCGACCAGGTCAGCTGACCCGAACACGCCGGTGTTGTTCGCGCCGAAGGTCACGCGTACGTCGACCGACGTCACGATCTTGAGCTGGCGGCTGGCCGGCCGGTAGGTGGCGCCGGCGACCCTGATGGTGGCGAGCCGCAAGCCGCGCATCGACCCGACATTCCCGGCCGTCGCCAGCCTGGCCGGCGAACTGGCGGTGCTGAGGTAGGACTTGGGGTTCACCATGAACGGCGGTGGCGGGTCGAGCGGCCCGCCTTTCCCGTTCCCCGCTGACACCGCCGGGGCGGCGGCCATTGGCTGCGACGGCCAGATCACGGCGTCGCTGAGCAGGTAACTGGTCGAGCGAAGTACCTTGACCGACGCGGACGCGCCAGCGGGCACGGCGACGGTCACCCCGGTTACCGGCAGCTCCGGGCTTCCGGTGCCCGAGGTTCCCCGGGTGCCGAAACCCTGCTCGAACAACTCCGCGTACTCCTTGCCGCCGCCCTGCTGCGCCGCGAAGACCGGGACAGGGAACGCGAGGTGCAGGGTTACCTGCTTGGTGGTTGCCGAGATGACCTTGACCGTCGGCGTCGCCGCCGGGGACGTGCCGCCCGCTCCGCCGCACGAGCGCGTGCCCGGCTGGGACAGGACCTGTGCCTGCAGGCCGAGGATGCCGGCGTCAAGCGTCGCGGCGAACTGCCGCACGCTAACCCGGGCCGAGCGCGCCAATGGCGCAGTGAGCCCCTGCAGCTTGACCAGGCGCGCGCGGGCCTCGCAGAGCTGCGCGGCCTTGCCTGGTGACACTTCGCCGAGCACCGGTTTGCCCTGCGCGATGAGCGCCTTGAGCACGCCGGGCGCCAGCCGGAGCGAGTCGCCGGCCTCAATGGCTTTCAGCAGCCGCTCGGCGTCGGCGCGAGCTGCCTGGCTGGCCGGTGCTGCCTGGCTGGCCGGTGCTGCCTGGCTAGCTGGTGCTGCCTGGCTGGCCGGTGCTGCCGCGAAGGCGCTGGCGGCTGCCGCTGCCGCTGTCATGGCGGCCAGGCTCAGGGCACGACTTCGCCACGGACGGAGGTAGTTCACGGTGCGCTCCTCTGATTCGGTGCGCGACGCCCCTGGCGTCGCCGCTGACTCAACCCTCGTCAGCGGCGCCCGCGGCCTCCACACGTGCGAGCCACGTGATCGCCACATGATTCCTGTGGGTGCCGCAGGATGTGCCCCGGCTCAGCCGGCCAGCAGCTTCCTGACCCGCTCCGCACTCGGAGATCCGATGCGCTGGTAGATAGCCAGCGCCAGGCGCAGGGCTTCGGCGCCTTCGCCGGGCTGGTCCCCCGCGATGCCGCAGCGGCCGATGCCTTCCAGCGCGCGCGCCTGCACCAGCGGTGACGCCAGGTCAGCCGCGATGGCCCTGGCCTGCTCGTAGCTGGCGCATGCCTGGGCCGGGTCGGCGCGGGCTAGCGAGATCTCGGCCATGGTGATCAGAGCCTCCGCCTCGCCGGCCCGGTCGCCGAGTTCTCGGTACAGCTCAAGGGCCTGTTCCTGGCTGAGCGCCGCCGCGGCGTACTCTCCGGTCGCCTGCTGGATGGCACCGAGCTGGTTGACGGCGTTCGCCTTGCCGAGGCGATCAGCTAGTTCCTGATAGAGCGCAAGCGCCCTGCGGACGCTGGCGCTCGCCGTCTCGTAGTCCCCCGTGGCCTGCCGCACAGTCGTCAGATCGCTCAGCGCGTGCGCCTCGCCAAGCCGGTCGCCAAGGGCGCGGTAAAGCGCAAGCGCCTGTTCCTGGCTGCTGGTCGCCGCCGCGTAGTCTCCGGTCGCCTCCTGCACGGCGCCGAGGTCGTTGAGCGCGTGCGCCTCGCCAAGCCGGTCGCCAAGGGCGCGGTAGAGCTCGAGCGCCCTGGTCAGGCCGGCGGTGGCGGCCGGATAGTCGCCGGTCACGAGCTGCACGCTGGCCAGGCGCCTGCGGACGTTGGCCTCCCCGAGCCGGTCGGCGCAGTCGTGGTAAAGCCGGAGTGCCCGATGGAGGCAGGCGGCGGCCGCCGGGTAGTCGCCGCTCAGATACAAGACCGCGCCGTGCTCGGTGCGGGCGTGGGCCTCCCCGAGCCGGTCGCCGAGGCCCTGGTAGAGCTCTGTAGCGCGGGCCAGGTCAGCTGCCGCGGCCGGGTAGTTCCTGGTGGCGAGCCTGTTGTCGCCGAGGTCGGCGAGGGCGCCCGCGGCCGCGCGCCGGTCACCAGCGCGCAACGCGGCCTCGAGCGCGGTGCTGTGCAGTGCGATCGCCTGGTCCCAGTGGCCAGCCAGGCGCAGGAAGCCCTGCATCGCGGCCGGGACGGCGATGGCGTATCCGGGCCGGTCGTGGCTGGCGGCGTAGCCGACGGCGGCGTGCAAGTTCAGGCGCTCGCCGTCCATCCAGGCCATGGCCTCATGCCGGTCGGACAAGCCGGGGCAGGCCGCCGGCTTGACGCCGCTGAAGTCGGCGGTGCCGGCGTGCGGGCGTCGCGACAAGTGCCGGCCGGCGAGGCGGGCGCCATGCAGGTAGTACCCGAGCAGCCGGTCGGCCGCCGCGTCGCGGTCAGCGGGAGAATCCGCAGCCGCCAGCGTCCTCGCGTGCTCGCGCACCAGGTCGTGCAGCCGGTAGCGACCTCGAGCCGGCTCGGCGATCAGGTAATGGTCGTACAAGGCGCTGAGGCCGCGGCGGGCGCCAGCGAGATCGAGCTCGTCTAGGGCAGCCGCGGCATAGGCATCGAGGTCCGGGCCCAGCTGCAGGCCGAGGTGGCGAAATAGCCGCTGCTGCCCTGGGGTGAGATCGGCATAGGACAAATCGAAGGCGGCCGCTACCGACAGGTTCTCTGTATGCATCAGCTCAAGCCGGTCACGCGCCGCCGCCAGCTCAGCGGCCAGCTCAGCCACCTTCCAGGAGGGGTGATGATGCAGCTGCCTGGCCAGCATGCCGATGGCAAGAGGCAGGTAACCGCAGAGCCGGGCGATCTCGGCTACCGCAGCCTCAGACGGACGCAGGCCCGGCCGGCCGGCCAGCCGCACGATCAGCTCAGCAGCCTCTGCCGCCGGGAGCGTATCGAGGCTGATCGCGCGCGCGTCCTCGAGCGCGGTCAGGTGCCTGCGGCTGGTGACCAGGACCAGGCATCCGGCGGTGCCAGGCAGCAGCGGCCGTAGCTGGTCATGCCCCGCCGCGTCGTCGAGCACGAGAAGCAGGCGCTTACCTGCCAGCCGGTCGCGCCACAGCCGGCTGCGTTCTTCCAGGCCAGGCGGGATCTGCCCGGCCAGGCACCCCCGCTGTCAGCAGCAAGCTGGCCAGGGCGTCGGCAGGATCCGCTGGCCGCTGTCCTGGCGTGTGCGCGTGCAGCGGCAGGAACAGCTGCCCGTCAGGGAACTGCGGCGCGAGCTGATGCGCGGCGTGCACGGCGAACGCGGTCTTGCCCACGCCTGCCATGCCGCCGATCGCGTGAATGCTCACCACGCCGCTGGCCCCGGCCACGCTCGCCACCGAGTCCACGAGTTGTGTCAGCTCCGAGACACGCCCGGTGAAGGCGCCCACGTCGCGCGGCAAGGTCCGGGTCGCTCCGGCCAGGCCGCCGGTCGCGACGCCCTGAGCAGGCAGCCGTGCGGCCTGCACCCGGCCAAGGGCTGCCGCGGCCTCGAACTCCTCCCGCCCCACGCCGGTCAGGCTCAGCGCGTCGGCCAGCAGACGCGCGGTGTCGCGCCTGGTAGTCAGGTTGATGCCGCGTTCGAGGTCGCTGATCGACCGCGGGCTGAGGCCTGCGGCGGCTGCCAGTCCTTCCTGCGTCAGCCTGCCTCCCGCGCGAAGCTGCCGCAGGAGGCCGGCGAAGGTCAGCGCTTGAGGCTCCGGCACAGGCTCCATCGTTCCCTGGCAGGACCACCCGGGCAAGCTGGCTGCCCCAGCGGCTAGAGTCAGTCCCAGCCTCATTCAGGAGTGACCATGCGCAGTGTCAGGCGGCTGCCCTCCCAGGTCGTGGTCACGGCCCTGGCGGCCACCATGTTCACCGTCCTCGCCGCGCCAGCCGCTCAGGGTGCCGCATCGGCCGGACGCCGGGAGACGGCGCGAGTCACCTGGTCAAGCAGGAAGGGGCCAGTCCCCGGCGTGCGGACCGCCAGTTCGCCGGCGCAGGCCTCGGTGGCCTTCCCCGGCAACGGCAACGCGCCGGGCGCGCTGCTGTTCTGGGCCGGGGCCGCTTCGAGGCATCACGAGCACGTTATTTCCTACGAGCACGCGATCAGCGTGGACCGGGACAAGTGGTCGCCGCCCAAGACCGTGGACGGCGGCAAGGCGGCGACCGACCTCAGTCCGTCGGCCGCGTCGTTCACCAGCGGATCGGCGCACGACGTCATCGTCACCTGGAAGGGCGGAGGCTCTACCGGGAAGATCTGGTACTCGATCGGCATTGCGGAGCAGGGCGGCACGCTGTTGTGGGGTCCGGCCTTCGCCGTGCCCGGAGCACTGACCGCCGCCAGCCCTGCTGTCTTCAGCCCGCTGCACTCGGGAAAGGTTTTCCTGAGCTGGCGGGTTGCCGGCGGATCACGCATCGGCTACCTAGCCGGATCGACCACCTCGACTGACCCGCTCAAGTGGGGTCCGGCCCGCATCCTGCCGGGAGCGCGCACTACCGGCAGCCCGGACGTGACCGAGGCCAGCGCGGGCCCGGCCAAGGGCAGGCTCTACGTACTCTGGCGGACTGCTGCCGGCTCCCCGGGCGGCTCCGGCCGGATCGCGTACGCTACTACCGCCGACCCGCTGGCTGGCGTCCCGCGCTGGTCGGTGCCGGTGTCCCTCAGGCGAGGCATCATGACCGGTGCCACCCCGGCGGCGCAGGCAATCGGTCACGACGCGACGTGGCCGCTGCTCATCGTCTACCGGCACGGGTCAATGCTGGAGCAGGTGACCATGACCGAGAGCGGCACGCTGAGCAACCAGCAGGCGGTGCCGTTCCTGGTCACGCACGAAGCGCCGTCGCTGTTCGGCTCCATCCTCGCAGTGACGCTCATGGTGCGCGTGTATTACGTCCGCGCCTGCTCAGGTTGCTAAGCCCAGAGCGAGACCTTTGCGCACTGGAAAGCCTCCATGATCATGTTCGGGATCATGCGAAAGGGAGTTGTCACGCATTGATTTGAATTGCACCATCGCCTAGGGAGCCCTTTAAGCCATAGCTTGTACTGGCATTCGGGCATCTGGGAGGACTGATGGTGCGGATCATGAGGAAGCGGCGAGAGCTACCCGAGCCAGACCAGAACGCCGACGAGACCGCCGAGCTCGCTGCCAGCTACTGGCGCGCCTACGACGGGCGGATGGCGTCAATCGGCTTCATAGCGATGCTGCGCGAATTTCCCGGCCTCGTGATTCAGGCCGTCCGTCTTGGCTACAGGGCAAGTCCGCTTGACATCGTCGGAACGATAGCGCTGAACCTGCTGTCCGGCTTTTTCACCGGATACGCGCTGCTGGCGACCACCGGCGTGCTCCAGGCGCTGTTCGCCGCAGGGCCGACACCCCACCGGATCAAGGCCGCGATTCCTTCGCTGCTCCTGGTCAGCGCCTCGGTCGCGGTGAGGTCCGGGCTGCAGGCCCTGGCTGGATGGGCCGAGGCACGGCTCGGGCCGCAGGTGGACCGGGTGGTGGAGATGCGCCTGTTCGAGCTGACGACGCAGATCGAGCTCGCGGCGTTCGACGACTCCGACTTCCAGGACATGATGAAGCGAGCCCGCGATCGCGGCGTTTACTCGGCACCGCAGGTGGTCACAGACGTGATCAACTGCGTGACCGGAATCACCGGCATCGTCTCGGCCGGCGTCGTCGTCGGCGTGCTCAACCCCCTGCTTCTTGTCTTACTCGTGATCGCGGAAATTCCCGGTGGCTGGGCGGCCGTGCGCTCGGCCAGGATCAGGTATGCCACGAACTTCGCGCTCGTTGACAGCAGGCGCAGGAAGTACATACTGACCGATCTCATGGCCGACCGCCACACGGCAGCCGAGCTGCGATCGTTCACGTTCAGGTCCTTCCTGCTCCGGCGGGCGCGCCGGCTGGCGGCCTACGAACGGGATGCCCAGCTGACCGCGGCCAAGCGGCAAACCATGACGCAAGTGCTGGCCAGTGCGTCGGGAGGCGTGGCGACGGCGTGCGTCTACGTCGCGCTCGGTCTGCTGCTGGCGACGGGAAGGCTGCCGCTCGCGGCGGCGGGCACGGCGATCCTGGCGATCCGCTCGGCCCAGGGGTCACTGACCACGCTGCTCTTCGCGGTCAACCAGTGTTATGAGGAAGGGCTCTATTTCTCCGACTACCTGACGTTCTGCGACGAGGCGATCAAGCGAATCCCGGCGCGCGGCACCACCGCCGAGCCGGCCGGCTTCGACACGATCACCGCGACCGGGGTCACCTTTACCTATCCCGGCGCCAGCCAGCCAGCGCTGACCGACGTCGCAGTCACTATCGGCAAAGGCGAGGTGATAGCGCTGGTAGGCGAGAACGGCTCAGGCAAGTCCACGCTCGCCAAGATCCTCGCCGGCCTGTACCGCCCGGAAAAAGGCACCGTGCGCTGGGACAGCATCGACCTTCGCGAGGTGGACGCCGACCGGCTCAGGGAACAGATCGCCGTAATAGCCCAAGACCACGCCAACTGGCCGCTCACCGCCCGGCACAACATCGTCATGGGCCGGGAACTCACGGAGACGATGCTTACCTCCTCGGCCACGGCGGCCGGGGCCGACGCGGTCATCGATGACCTGCCCAGGCGCTATGACACGCTGCTCGACCGGAGGTTCAAAGATGGCGCGGAACTGTCCGGCGGGCAGTGGCAGCGGGTAGCCGTGGCGCGCGGGTATTACCGGGCCGCTCCCCTGCTGATCATGGACGAGCCAACGGCAGCGCTCGACGCTCGGGCCGAGCACGCGCTGTTCTCCTCAGTCCGCGGGCACGAAGGAGATCGCAGCATCGTGCTGATCACGCACCGGCTGGCCAGCGCCAGGAACGCCGACCGAATCTACGTGCTCGACCACGGCCGCGTCATCGAGCAGGGCAACCACGCCGAGTTGATGGCGTTGAGAGGGCAGTACGCGGAGCTGTACTCGCTGCAGGCCTCGTCCTATATCGCCGCCGGAGTACCGGCACCTGAGGAAAGTCCGCAGGTTCAGGCCGGGTAGGTGTCGGGGTGGGTGGTGTAGGTGCGGCCGTGGGGGGTGGTCCAGGTGAAGTTGCCGGGGCTGGTCTGGGTGAGGTGCCAGCCGGGGGCTTGCTTGCACTGGTCGTGCCGCCTGCAGAGCGGGCCGAGGTTGCATTCGCAGGTGCGCCCGCCCTGGTGGTAGGGGATGGTGTGGTCCAGGTCGCAGGTCTCGGCGGGCCGGCGGCAGCCCGGGGCAGAGCAGGTCCGCTGCCGGATCTTGATCAGGTGGCCGAGCCTGGCGCCGGGCCGGTACCCGTCGGCCTGGCGCTGGTGGCCGCAGGTGCCGTGCTCGAGCCATTCGACGGACAGTGATCGCAGCCAGGTCGCCAGGCGCGGCGGGTCTGGCGGGTCTGGCGGGTCTGGCGGGTCTGGCGGTGACGGCCCGGGTGATCTTGAGGTCGCTTCGGGCGGGTCTTTGCCGGGGGCGGACCTGGCGCAGGCGTGGCCCGCGGCCTGGCCGTCGCCGCCGGTCAGGGTCAGGCACCACCGCGTGCCCGGGCTGGCAGCCAGCCGGGCCGCGAGGTCGCGGCAGGTACCGGCATCGAGGGGGCCGTGGCCGGCGGCCTCGCCAGGCGCGTCGGACCAGCCTGCCCATGCTGACAGCGGCATCGTGAGATTGATCGTGCCGGTGATCCCGGCGGGGCCGGCGGGGTCACTGCCGCTGTCCGTGCCCGCGGCGGGGAGGAGGGCTGCCGGGTCGCGGCCGGTGAGCAGGGCGGTGAACACGGCGGCCCGGAGCTGGTCGATCGTGCCGGCCGCGCCGGCGTTCTTCAGCTCGCGGGCGATCGCGGTGATCCGCTTGTCCGCGATGATCACCTCGGCCGGCGGCAGCTCCCGCCCCGCCAGGCCGCTGTTACCCGACCCCTCCTGCCACGACTCCACCCGCGCGTCGTCCCGGGCCCGCTCACGCCGCCGCCGCGCCGCCTCCGGGTCCACCATCAGCACCAGCGCCCTAAGCTCGGCCCGGAGCTGCCCGGTCGTCATGCCCGCCGCCGCCCGCCACAGCGCGGCCGCGATCACCTGCGCGTGCCGGTCACCCAGATTCGCCAGCTCAGCCGCGAACACGGCGGCCCTGGCCCGGTCGATCACCCCGGCCTCCAGGGCGCCCAGCACCGCGGGCAGCCGCGCCAGGTCCCGGGACAGCACCAGCAGCGCCTCCGCTGACCGGCCGGTCAGCGTCAGCGCCGCCGCGACCTCGTCACTGACATGCTCCGCCGCGCGGGAAGACACAACCCCCGGGCCGGCTGCCGCCGGCTGTCAAGCTCGGCGACGGCCCTGAACGCCATCCACGCCTGCCACGACGACAACCGCCGCGCCGCGCACAACACCCCGACCAGCTCATCATCAGACAACCCGGCCAGCCCGGAGTCGAAAACCTCAGCCGCGAACCCGGCCAGCACCGGACCGGGAACCATGCCATCCAGCGCGCCCCCGCCAGCGAACCCCACCGCCCCCGCGGCATCACCCGGCTGAGCGTGCGTGAACCCCGCGCCCAGCACGTCCCGGCCCGGCCCATGCTCCGCCGCCCACTGCCCGGCGAGCACCTCCAACTCGGGCACGCTCAGGTCAGCCAGCCACGCATCGCCGTCATCAGGCGGCCCGGCGAACGGATCCGGCCACGCGCCCAGCAACTCGGCATCCGACGGCTCCTCAGGCTCCGGGCCATCCCACCCAGGGACTTCAGGAGGGTGCCAGGCTGGCGAAATCGTCATCAGCTCCTCCTCCGGGTTACTCGCGGTCCACGCCACTGGCCTGTTATCGACAACCCTATCGACGGCCACCGACAGTCTCGCTTAACCGTTCGACCGGCCACGGAGGAGGGATTAGCCCGAGAGGAGATTCACGTGTTCCTGGGGAGTCTCCCGTGTGATGAGCCCTGGGCTCCGCAACGGCCCAGGGCTCCGGGCTCCGGTTTGGGCTACGGGCTACGGGTTGCGGGTCGCCATAACCCGCCATGAGCCTCCGTTCCACCATTCGGCGAGCGTGGCTTCCCGCACGAACTGGCCCGGCTCGTAACGGGCGCCGACGGTGATGCACCGGACCGTCCCGGTTCGGCAGGACAGCCCGTTAAGCTCGCTGGCCGGGCGGCCACTGGCCCGTGGCGCGTGCAGCACCCGCCAGGCCTTGCCTGACCACGCCTCAGTGAGCGGTTTCGATCCCGCGAGCCCCACGGCGAGGCAGCGGGTCGGCCCTGGGCACGAGATGCCGCTCAGAGTCCCGCCGGCAAGCCTGCTGCCGGGCACCAGCCGCCAGCGGCCGTGCATCCACAATTCCGTGATCGGCCGTTCCCTTGTCCAGCTGGAGAACCCGACCGCCATGCACAGCGACGAGGTGTTGCAGGAAACATCCTGGAGATCGCTGAGCGGTGCTCGGGCGTTAGCGGATTTCAGCAGCTGCCATGATTTTCCCGTCCACCGCTCGGCCATGGTCAGTAACCGCCCGCTGGCGACTGAGTACAGGCCAGCGGCCATGCAGAAACGGCCGCCGCAGCTGATGCCATTGAGTTCGGTCGCCACCGCGCCAGCCGGCCAGCGCACCCGCAGTGCCCGCCAGCGGCCATTCACCCACCGCTCGGCTATCGCGTGGCCTTCGCCAGACCGCCCGGCTGAGCCGCCGACGGCAACGCACCCGGCCGAGATACCGCAGGAAACGGAGTTCAGGAAGGCACTCTTGACTGCCTTCGGATTGTCCGACTGGATGATCCGCCAGCGGGCGCCGTTCCAGTGCTCGGCCAGCAGGGCGTAGCCTTTCCCGCCCGCGCTGTAGTGATAGCCGACCGCGACGCAGAACCGGCGGAATTTGCAGGAGACCTGCGACATCTGGGAGCGGGTCAGCCTAGCCGGACCAGGCATCGCGACTACCTGCCAGCGCTTGCCGCTCCACAACTCCGCTAGCGGGCGGAACGCTACCGCCACGTTCCCTGCCCGGGTGCCTACAGCCACGCAGTGCTGCCAACTCGTGCACGACACCCCGTACAAGGCGTTGTTGAGCACAAGCCGATTCGCGATCGCCGGCCTGACGGCCGCGGCGGCGGGCGGGGTAGCCGCAGCGGGCGGGGTTGCAGCGCCCGCGGTGAGCGATCCTGCGGCCAGGCCACCGGCGGCCAGGCCGGCGACTGTCAGCCCGCAGGCGGCCAGTCTGACGGCCATTCGCCCGGCAGCCAACTGGCTCGCCGCTGCTCTGTCCGCACGTAGGACCTTGTTGCTGATCATTGGCACCGTCCCGGATCTACGAGGATTGTCAATATCGGCTACGCCATTAGTCCGATGACAGTTCAGTGGAGTGATCTCAGGGCTCGGGAAGGCCCGGCAATGTGACACACGGTGCGGCTTTCGGGGTGAGCCAGCTTGGGTGCTGCCGTGGCCGGGAGGGTTTTCGTGCTCCGGGAGGAGAGTTGCCGTGTCCTGGAGGGTTCTCGTCCTTTCCGGGGAGGGTTGCCGGATTCCTGGAGGAGGGTTTTCGCATGTAGGAGGGTTGTCGTCGTATAGTCCGGTCAAGTCTCCTTTATGCGAAAACCCTCCTACCAGAACCCGGAAACCCTCCTGCGGGCGCAGCCTGCCTCCGCACGAGCCGCAGCCAGGTCACCACGAGCCGCACCCAGGTCACGGCGCCGCCACTCGCGCGGAGTCAGCGGCTGATCAGGCTTCCCGGCGGCGCATCCCGCCCGGGTGCCGGGTCCCGCCGAGATCGCCTCAGTGACCGTGCGCCGCCGTTCTAGGCGACCTGGCGCATCGCGACGATCGCCGACGACCAGGCGGCCAGCGGGTTGAGCTGGACGTCCTGCCCGGTTTGCGGTGCCTGCACCACCAGGCCGCCGCCGATGTACATGCCGACGTGACCCGGGTTGCCCGTGCTGCCGTCGGCGCCGGCGGTGAAGAGCAGGTCGCCAGGGCGCAGCGCGCCTAGCGAGTACACCGGCCTGCCGACGTGCACCTGATCGAAGGTCGTTCGCGGCAGTGGTACGCCGCCGGCCAGGTACGACTGCTGCACCAGCGAGGAACAGTCGCAGTGCAGCGCCATGTCCCTGCTATGCGCGGCGGTGCACGAGCCGCCGAACTGATAGGCGGTACCGAGCTGGGCGATGGCGAAGTGGATCGCGAGCACGATGGGCAGCGGCGTGCCCGCGGGCACGTGGTAGTGACGGGGCAGGCCCACGCTCGCGCCGGGTGGCACGACGTTGGCGTCAGAGACCAGACAGGCACCGGCCGCGCCGGCGAAGGAAGCTACCAGCCGGGCGGCTCCGGCCTGCGAGTGCGCGTAAGCACCGGGATAGCGACTGTGCTGCACCTGCTGCGCGGCCGCGACGACCGGCAGCGACTGCCAGTTGCCGACCCGCACCAGCCGCCGGTAGAACGCCCGGGCCGCGGTCACCGGATCCATGATCTGCGCCGGAGTGCCCCAGCCCTGCGACGGCCGCTGCTGGAACAAGCCAAGTGAGTCCGAGCTCCCGTAGGGCAGGTTCTCCAGTGCCGACTCAGTCATCGCGGTGGCGATCGCCACGATCTCGGCGCGCTGCGGCAGCCCTAGCCCGGCTCCTACGGCGTAGATAATCCAGGCATTGGCCAGCTGCCCCGCATTGAGTGACCCGCCAGCCGCAGCCGTGTCAGCAGCCGTCGCCCCAGCGGCGCTCGTTCCAGGCGCGCACCCGGCCGAGGGTGGCCTCGTCACGCCCGAACCCACGGCGATCACCGTGACCGCGGCGGCGAGCATTCCCGCGATGACCAGCACCGAAAGGGGGAAATATAGCGCACGCCGGCTCACCGTTCACACCGCCATCTTCTCGTTCGTCCAGAACAGCCTTTGCTCGGCTGGCGTGAGCATCAGGTGCACGACGTGCGAGCTGACCCTGCCGACCTTCCACAGCGCCCGGCCGATCTGCGCGGCCGACCATGACCCGATGTGCGCGCACTCGGTCGGTCAGGCCGATGACCTCGCGGGTCATCGCCAGCGGCTGGGTGTCCTGGGCCAGGCACACCCGGATGTCGCAGGACGAGATCAGGTTGCGCGCGATCGCCGCCTCTTCGCTGGCCGCCGGCCCGACTGCCTCGAAGTCGGCCAGCCGGTGGGTGGCCAGTGCCTGGATCGTGCCCTGAGCCCGGGACAGCCGCAGATCCGAGTCGATCTTCCTGACCATGGCCGGTATGCGCATGGACCGCCAGAGCTCGTCTCGAACGACGAGGCGCACCTGACCGCCTTCAGCGTCGATCGCGGCCTGACCCCAGGATGAGACGCAGGCCAGGATCATCGCGACGGTCTCGTCGCCACGGCCCTCGAGCCGGGAAAGGTCCACCGTCTGCAGCGGAGCATCGAAGTCCGGGCGCACGGTTGTAGGACCGTCGAACAAGCCAGACAGCGAGCCGGTGACCATATTGCCGAGCGCGTCGGTCAGCGGCCGGATCAGCTCCCTGAGCTCATCTACCCCGTGCTGGCGCACCCGCAGCTCGCGAGCCATCTCGCTGACGGGGTCACGCAGCAGCTGCCACACCTGCGGGATCGTAGGGTTCCGCAGCGTCGATGCGGCATCAGCCTGACCAGACGCGTAGCTGACGGCAAGCGAGAGCGCGGCCTCCTCGGTCGGGTCAGGTACCCGGCCGAGCCGCATCGTGACCAGCGATGACAGCAGCGTCAGGCGCCTGCGGTGAATCTCGCCGAGCCGCTCGCGCAGCAGCTGAGGGTCAGCGGGCAGGTTGTCGCCCAGCGGGCCGGCGTCCAGGGGGTTGAGCCGGTTTCCCAGGCCCGGGCCAAGCTCGACCGGCCTGACGCCGAGCGCGCGGTCCAGCGGAGCGTACTCGTTCTTGAGGTCACCGACCACGAAGGTGGCCACGCCGTAGGCCATCAGCCGGAGTGCGAGCGCCTTGATAGTCGCGGATTTGCCCGCCCCGGGTACCCCGGTCACGAGCAGATTCGGATTGGTGACCAGGCCGCGCCGCAGCCATTCGACCGGATGGCAGGAGAACGCGGCCCCGCTCAGGCAGTCCACCCCGAGATAGCCGCCTCAGCCTGGCGCAACTCGGCTGGGATGGTCCTGGTGCGCACCAGGTCCGCCAGTGCCTCGGCGGGCAGATCCTGGTCCGCCACCGGCCTCCTGCTTTTCAGCCCAGCCATGGTGCTACCACCTCCTTCGCGGCAGCCCGAGTCCGGCCGGGATGGCGGCCAGGGCGAACCCGATGTCCTGCGTCCGCGTGGTCTCGAGCATCCCTTCGGGCGCGGACTCCTCGGCCACCTCCGCGGGCCGCGACCGGCGCATCCGGATCTTGTCCATGGCGATGTTGTGCGCGACCCTGATCAGCCAGCCGCGTACCGAGCCCTTTTCCGGGCTGAGCTCGTCGCAATGCCGCCACGCGCGCAGCATCGTCTCCTGAACAACGTCTTCGGCCAGGTACCGATCCCTCAGCAGTCCTGTGACATAGCTGAGCACGTAGGCGCCATTCTCGCGGTACAACTGGCTGACCTTGGCCTCGGCGTCACCGGCCGGGATGCTTCGCAACTGCTGCGGGCAGGCTTGACTCATCGCGGTCTCCATTTCTCACGCGCGGGCTCACTGCCCGCGGGGAGCGGCGTCGCGTGCACGGTGCTTTGCTTGCGCTGCTCAGCTAGGGCTACGAAGCGAAACGCTCGCGGTTCAACGCCGCTGCGCTGATGACCAGGTCAGCCGGTCAGGCCGTCGCCCGGTCAGGCGGTGGCGCGTGCCGCAGCGACTCGGCGGCGATCTCGACCCGTGACCGCGCGCCGAGCTTGGTCAGGATGTGCGACACGTGGGTCTGCACCGTGTTCCGCGACAAGAACAGCTCGGCCGCGATATCGGGATTGGACCGCCCGCCAGCCACCAGGCCGGCGACCTTCGCCTCGGTCGGCGTGAGCGCACCCCACCCCGACACCGGGCGCTCGGCGTACGCGGGCCGCCTGCGCCGGACGCCATACGGCCGCAACCGCGCGCCCGCGCGCTGGAGATCCCACTCGGCGCCAAGCAACTGGTACGCCGCTACCGCCGCCGCCAGCGCATGCCGGGCCGCCCCATCATCACCCCGGCGGGCGGCCAGCACCGCGGCGTCCTCCAATGCGACACCATGCTCAAGCGTTCTCCCGGCCGTGCCGAAGTAGTCAGCGGCCGCCAGCACCGGACCAGGATCGCCGGTCATGAGCCCGAAGCAGTGATCCGCCACAGCCGACCTCACGGGCAGTGCCGCTCGTTCTGCCTCCTGCCGCGCTACCCCTGCGGCAGCGGCGAGAGTCACATCATCGGCCAGCTCCAGAGCCGCCCGCGCCAGAGCAGGCAGCAGGATGTACCGGGCCGGCATCTCCGGTGCCGTGTCCGGGTCGAGCGCCATCGACAAGATCGCGGCGACCTGGTCATGCCGCCCTGCTCGCTCCGCGAGCAGGGCGCGCGCTAGCAGTATGTAGTGCGCGTTGGCCACTGCGGCCTCATGGATGTCCGGCCGGTCGGGCATTCCGCTGAGGTGCTCTTCCGCTGCCTGCCAGTCCTGGCGGTGGGCCGCGATCAGGGCGATCAGCCCGTGGACGAGCAGCGGCAGGTAGTTCGGCCCGGGCAGGCCAACCACAGGATCAATCTCGGCGAGAGCATCGTCCCACTGGCCGAATTAGAAATACTGGTCGGAGAGCGCGAATCGGGCGGTGGCAAGACGCGGCGTGCCTGCCTGCTCGGCGAGCACCAGCGCCATGCGCGCGGTCTCGATGGCCTCAGCCCGCCGGTCAAGTTCGCCTAGCACGGATACCTGGTTGGCGAGCATCAGCAGCCGCAGATCGGTGACCTCGGGATCGTCGCCGATTGCGGCCAGTCCGCGGCTGGTCAGAGCCAGGATGCCGACTTCGTCACGCCGCATGATGCTTCGTACCGACATGGCGTGCAGCGAATAGCCGATAGCGAGCCGGTCGCCTGAGCGCTCCGCTACCGCGAGCGCGTCGTCAGGACTGCTGGCGTCCCGGCCGGGCAGCCCCAGTACCAGCTGGATGAGGGCGCTGAGCGCGGTGAGCCTGGCCGTCCACGCCTGGCTGAGTCCGACCCGGCCGAGCGCTGCCTGGACGGTCAGGGAAGCCTCGGCGGCCCGGCCGGTTCGCATGAGGGTGTAGCCGACGAGCCAGGTCATCTCGGCGACGCGGCCGGGATCCCTGGCAGTGTTCAGCAAGCGCCGACCGACCTGTTCCACTTCGTCGTGACGAAGGAGCAGGAAGGCGACGGTCACCAAGCCGGCTTCAAGATCTTCGCGGCGCGCATCGGCGTGGGGAAGCTGCGCCAGGATATCGCTGATGAGTTCAGCGGCAACAGCAGGTGCGAGATACGTGAGCGCCGGAGCGACGGCGGCGAGCCATTCGACAACCCAGGGCTCGACCTCAGTCCCGGGGGTCTGCCGGGCCGCGGCGAGTTGAGCAGCGACCCGGCCAGGCCCGGCGCCCGCGCCGATCAGTGCCCGGGCCGCCTGAAGATGAAGCGCGGCCCGCAGCCCGGCCGGCATCCTCTCATACAGGACCTGGCGGATCAGGCCGTGCCGGAACTGGAGGCGCGGGCCGGCTTCAGCAACCACCCCGCCCCGGAGTGCCGCATCGACCACGCCAATTAAATCCCCGGCCGACCGGCCCGACACCACTTCAAGATCGGCGACGGAGAATTCCGCGCCAAGCACGGCCGCCCACCGCAATGCGGCCGCCACGTCATCGGCCAGCACATCCAGCCGCTCGCCGATGACAGCCGTCAGCGAGATCGGCACTGGTGCCCTTGCCGGCTGATCCGCCAGCTCCGCTACCCCCGCTTCGAGCCTCACCTGGCCATCGCGGAGCAGCCCGTCGGCCAGTTCCCGCGCGTAGAGCGGATTGCCGCCCGCCCGGCCAATGAACTCACCGAGCCGCTGGCCGGGATGCCCGCCAAGCAGGTCCACCACCAACTCGGCGACGTACCGGTCAGGCAGCGGCCCGAGTTCTATCACTGTCCCGCCGTGCGACGTCACTCCGCGCCGCAACCTGTCGAGGTCCTGTCGCCCTGTCCCCGGCCGCCACGAACCCGCCAGCAGTAATGGCAGCTGCCCGACCGCCTGGCACAGCCTGGACCAGACGAGCATGCTCGCCTCATCGGACCACTGCAGATCTTCAGCCACAAGGACCACAGGCGACTCAGCGCACTGCCGGTCAACTACGGCGAGCAGCCGCTCCACGCCGGCCAGCACGGGATCGCCGGACATTACCCCGCCGCGGCTGGTCAAAAGCTCCCCGACCTGCTCAGGCTCGGCTACCGAACCTAGGCACTCCATCATCAGCCGCAGCGGAAACCGCTGCCCGAGCTCGTCGGCCGCTCCCCAGTGCACCCGGCCAGCAGCCCCAGCTCATCACCGCGCCCCACGAGCCCGTCCGCCACGAATGCGATCGTAACCGTCAGGCCGTCGCCCTGTCAGAGGACGCGTGTGCCTCCGCCTGGGTGACGACCTCGACTCGTGACCGCGCGCCGAGCTTGGCCAGGATGTGCGAGACGTGGGTCTGCACGGTATTCCGCGACAGGAACAGAGCCCATTCGCATTCGAAGGCACCCTTGACCGGGTCGATATCCAGATAATCTCGTCGCGCGGCGGATCGCCCAATCAACTCGCTGCGGCCGATACCAGGCAGCCCATGTCGAGTCAGTAGTCCTCGCGAGAAATTAATCGGCTGGATACGCATCAAACCCTGGCGCTTTTGCGTCACTTATAGTGACAAGGCTGCCACGGTCTACCTGCGCCGCTCACGGCTGCACAGGCCAGCCAGGGTTTCGAGGAGATCGATACATGCGTCATCATTTACCCAAGTATCGCGCGCTACGTTACCGGCCTGCCGTCGCCATCGCGGCGACGGCGGCGCTGTCGGCCGCTGTCGTCATCGCCCCGGCCGCGTCGGCCAGGACGCAGGCTCTGCCCTCAACTCGCTTTGCCGGTCCGGCCCCCGGCCCGCTGCTGATGATCAACGGCGACAAGCTGGTCATCACGCCCACGCGTGTCGGCGATCTGACCGCCCTAGTTCCGGCTCCCGACGGTGGACAGCTGATCTCGCTGCACCTGAACGGCAGCACTTACGAAATCCCGGTTACCGCAATGCCGTACTTCGGCCACGGCCTTGATCCCAGCCTTTTCAATGTGGCCCTCCTGCAGCGGCATGAATCCGGGGGGCGGCTCCCGGTCGATATCACTTTCGCTGGCAGTCTGCCTGAACTCCCGGGAGTCACGGTGCAGAGTTGGCAAGCCGGGGAGGCCACTGGATACTTGACCGCGTCGTCGGCCAGGACCTTCGGCGCGGCGCTGTCCCGCCAGTTCGCGGCCCAGCACGCTAAGGGCAGTTATCTCACGGGCGGCCTCTTCGCCGGCGGGGTAGACATCGGGCTGGCGGGCGCTGCACACGCCGTGCCGGCCAAACCACAATTCGCGATGCGCACGCTCACCATCGGCGGCACGAATGGTCGCGGAAAGCCAGACAACGGAGACCTGACTTTCGTAATCAGCGCCGACAACCCGGCGAGATTCGGCGACCCATTCGAGATAAACAGCTTTTTCTTCCACGGCGTCACGAAGTACAGCGTCCCGGGCGGCCACTACTGGGCTATCGGCGACTTCGTGACCTTCACCAAAACCAATCTGTTCCAGCGCCTGGTCGTAGTGCCCCAGTTCACCGTCTCGGGAAAGAGCACCAAGCTCCGCCTCGATTCCCGGGCAGCGACGAGCGAAGTCACGATTTCCACACCACGCAAGTCGGTCAGCCTCGACTCCGTCGTTACTATCGACAGGACCGCGGCCCACGGCGGCACCGCCGGTTTCGGCCTGGAGTCATTCGGTACGCCGATATGGATCAGCCCGACCACGAAGAAGCCTACGGTGGGCAAGCTCCGGTCGTTCACTGCCAGCACGCGGCCGTCGCCTCCGCACGCTAAGGGTGCGCCTTACGCCTATAACCTTGGCTTTGCCGGCCCCGCGGGAATCGTCCCGCGTCAGCACTTCGTCGTCTCGCCCGCAAACCTCGCAACAGTCCACGAGCGCTACTTCCGTAACGCTCCAGCGAAGGGCCACTGGTCGACTTTCGGTGGCTCGTTGCCTCAGTTGCTCGGCGGGGGCGTTCTCGGCATAACAGCGCCCGTCAGCCTGCCTGGCCTGCAGACCCAGTACATGACGGCCGGACTGTGGGAGAGTTCCTTCTCCTCGGGCGGCGGGCTAGCGCAATCCGACACTCTCCACCCGCTGCAGGCAGGCCGTTCTGTCACGGAGAACTGGAACGACTACCCGCTCCACCCGCAAGCCAGGATGCAGCTTGTGAAGGGAGCTGGGGCCAGGGCTATCGCCGACTTCCCGACAGCGTTCCGCGATGGGGACCTGCTGTGGCTAAGCCCAGCATCCTTCAGCGACAATTCGCTCGGTCACGTCGGAGCCAGCGCGATTGGCAGGTTCAGCGTGAGCGAGGACGGGCACCAGGTCCACGCCAGGAAGCAGTTCGGCTTCATCATCGCGAGAGTCAGCTCCAAGTCAGGGAAGATCTCCTTCACGATGCGGTCGGCGTTGCCCAATCCGCTGGACAGCTTGTCCGCGCAGACGGCGACGACCTGGACTTTCGGGACTGCCGGTAGGCCTAAGGCCACAGTGCCGCCAGGTTGGCAGTGCGTGACGCCGAAGCTTCTCCTCACCAGGAAGTGCTCGGTGCCAGGCATGCTAATGGCCAGCTACCTGGTGCACGGCCTTGCGCTGTCCGGCACCACTCCGGCAGGCAAGCAGGCCATTGACGTCACGGTTGGCCATATCGAGCCAGGTCCGCAGACCGCGATCCTCAAGGCAGGTGCTCAGGTCTCTTACGACGGCGGCCAGTTCTGGCAGCCGTCAACCGTCATCAAGACCAGCGCAGGCCATTACATCATGACGTTCAATCCTCCGGCAGGCGTTGACATCACAACGCGGTTCACCGCCACCGACGCAGCAGGCGGATCGATCGACGAGACCATTACCAATGCCTACAGCGTCGGGCCGCGGGCCTGAGCGCTCGTGAATGCCGCGTGACATCCGGAAGAAGCGCAGGTCACAGCACGGATCATATTTTCGGGCGGCACAGGTAACTTCCCCGCCCGCAAGCCCGGCTAGCCCGGCGTCACGAACGTCACCCGGAAAATCCAGTTCCACCTGTTCTATCAACGGCAGATCAGAACGGCCACCCTAAAGCAAGGCCATTGGGCTAAGGGACAAGCCTCAGGACGCGCCCGTCCGCGCCATCTCGCACGCCGCGGGACTTGCGCAAGTCACGGGTGAACAGCGCTTTCCGCAGCCACCGATCTGTTCCATCGTACCTCGGAATGAAAGACCCCCGGCCATGGACGGCGAAGTAATTGTCAATGAAGACGACGTCCCCGGGGTTCAGGATGACCTCCCCCATGCTCTCGTCGATCCGGGAAATCACCTCGCCGAGCACGTGCTCGGCCACCTCGTCCCCTGGAAGTGCGGTCATGAATGGTGGGTTAATCCTAAGATATGGCTCCTCCGCATCACCGAACAGGATACTCACCGGCTCCGGAGAGTGCTCGAACTCGGCCCCGCGAGCACTAACGTCGAGCCCTTTCATATGCACTTTATCTGGGCGGATGTGAAAGCGACGGCCCCGTAGCACCTCGCGCTCGTGCTGTGTGACCTTGAGATTCCGTACGCTCCCGAGGGACGTACCAACCGCGTCCGGGTTCCGGAGCGCCATGAGGCCAAGGTAGTCGCAACGGTACGGGTGGAAGGCATCCTCTATGTGCCACAGGAGCGGCGCCCGGCTGCCCGCGCCGCTCTGATCATTCTCTTCCGCGCGATTGGGCAGGACATTATGGAGCAGCGCGCCATTCTGGAGGGTCGACCAGCCGAATACTTCGCCGATAAGGGACCCCAGGAGGAGGAAGTAGAAGTCCTCCCGCATAGTCCTGGCCGGATCGCAGTGCGCGCCCCAGTGCTCGGGCGTGGGACCAACTCGCTCGTCATCGACTGGCAGGCCGCGAATTACCGCCGCTACCGCGGGCTCACCGCCCTGAAAAGACCGTAGGAAGCGGACGATCCCATCCGGGAGCGAGCGGGCCAGGTCGGCTGCGGTCGCTACGTAGGCGCGATCTTCGGGCAATGAGTAATCTCCGATGAGCCGCTCGACAAGCCCAGTAACCTGCCGACCGTCACTCGCGCTCAGCTCATAGGTAACAGTATTCTGCAAGACATGTGACATCGTCGATCCTCCCATCCAAATTCGTTACACGAAAGAAATTGTCCGCAGCGCGGCATCCGAACGCATCAAGAGCACTGCGCCGATATAGTTAAATCGCCATGGTAGATGGCGAACTGGGCGCCCGGCACCTGGTGCTTGCGCGCCATTCTGCTCGTCAATTGCTCTGCTTGTCGCCAGCCCGGTTGAGCCAGCCCGCAGGACAGTTAAACAGCAGCCGGTCTACCCAAGGTCTACGCGCGGTCTACGCCCCGGCGGCGCCGCCTGGCTGCGGCACTAGCCACCGATCCGTCGGTGCTGACCAGCGGGCGTTCACCAGCTCCCGCAGTCGTCGGGCTGCCGCCCTGACGCAACACGATGTCGCCCAAGTCAATGACGGCCGCGATCCGTTGCTGTTCCAAGGCGTCGCGCATCCCGCACAGCCCGGGGCTGCCGAGCCCGGCCAGCGCCTGCCCGTGCCACAGCGCGAGAGCACTCAGCAGGAGCGCCGAACCTGAGGGCCGGGTCCTCCGCCGGTCGTGTCGATCTGGGTGAGCTTGTCCTCGGTGCCGACGAGGCCCTCGATCTCGCCGAGCCAGCCTTCTCGTTCGGCCTCGGCGATACGGTCGTGCGCCGCCTGCAGGAACATCGCCATCAGCCCGCTCCAGGCCATCGGACGCGACCGGGGCCGAATGCTCAGCTACATACCGCCTTGAGACCCAGAACACAAATGACTTTGCCGATCCCGTGCCAATGACCAGGGGCCGGGCGAACCTGAAGACCACTGGTCCCGTGCATCGTTCCAGGCAGGGATCCCTGTCATCCCAGCTTCAGCCGCCCCGCGTAGACCGCGCGTAGACCTTGGGTAGACCGGCTGCTGTTTAACTGTCCTGCGGATCGGCTCAACCGGGCTGGCGACAAGCAGAGCAATTGACGCAAATGCTGACAGGAATCGGCGAGTCAGGAGAAGGCTCAGATGTCCGCACTGGAGCAGAAAGTAAACTCCGGTCGGATTTCCGACGTGTCACTGCAAATCAGCGATCAAATGCCGAGCGCGTTCGCCGCCCTAGTGCGCAAGCACCAGGTGCCGGGCGCCCAGTTCGCTATCCACCATGGCGGTTTAAGCGTTGCTCATGAGATCGGCGAGCTTGAATTCGGAACCGGTCTCCACGTTACCCGCGATACCGTCTTTCCTATTGGCTCGATCACCAAGTTTTTCACGGCGACCGTGGCAATGATGCTGGTAGCAGACGGCGACGTGGATCCGGACGCGCCGATTCGTGACTATGTGCCCGAGATGGGAGAACCTCGGGGCGATGATCAGCCTCCGACAGTTGCTGAGCCACACCAGCGGACTTGCGGAAAGCTCCGGCATGGAAGAGAAATCCAGCTCATCACTTCGGCACTATATCGTTGAGCACGTCTGCGGCAGAAACCTTGTGCAGCCGCCTGGGACGGGTTTCTCGTATTCCAATCCGGGTTATATCGTGGCTGGCCGACTGATTGAGACGGTCACGGGCATGTCTTGGTCTGAGGCGGTTGAGTCGATCCTGCTCCGGCCGTTGGGAATTGAGCCCGCCTTCGTCAACCCGCCCGGAACCATACCGTCCCGGCGTCAGGTAGCCACGGGTCATTCGGTGAATACCGCCGTCGGCAGGATCCGGCCGGTCCGGCAGGAACTGGTGCCGGCCTTCGCCCCCGCCGCCGCGCTCGCTGTCAGCGCGGTGGACATGGTCAAGCTGGGGTTGATCCACGTCGGGCAGGGGAGACCCGAGGTGCTTCCGGCTGCCTACGCCAGGCAGATGAGGCGGGCCGTTCCCCGTGCTGACCCGTTCGGATTGGCCGACGGGTGGGGTCCGGGACTGGCGGTGTACTGGCACCAGCCCGCGGAGTGGGTCGGGCACGACGGAAATGCTCAACGGAACCTCGTGTTACGTGCGGATAAATCCGGCCGATGGATGGGTGGTGGCGCTCACGAGCAACTCCAACACAGGCGTCGGCCTGTGGCGGGAGTTTCAGGCCGAACTGGCCCGTGTCGGCGTTCCGATCAATCGGCCCCGAATCGCGACGCCGGGCGGGCCGCAGGTCGCGCCTCCGCGCGGCTGCGCCGGCCAGTACACCAACGGCGATATCCAGTGCACGGTGAAGGCGGGCAGCGATGGGGCCGTTTACCTGTCTGCCGATGGCGAGAACTTTGTTCGTCTGGCCTTTTACGAGAACCTTATCTTTACCTTTTCGGCACCGGATCCGACACATCACTCGGCCAAGCATCCGCCGGGCGATTTGTGCGGAATCCAGCCACGGGAAAAATTTACGGAATCCATGTTAGCGGCCGCTTGGCTCGTCGGCGTTAGCGGGTGGTCAGCGCTTAGCGCCGACAGCCGCGTCTGCGGACGCCGGTTATCTATTACACGTCATTACACTGCGGCGAACCTGACCGGAAGGACGGGATGTCATGGTGGTCAAGGACGACGGCCCTCTCCAGACGTGCGATTTTGAGTACTCGCCCAGCCTGATCGGCGAGCTGTTCGCGGCCCTAGGCCGCCCGCATCCCGCATGCCCCGGCGGTGGTCTTCGACGGCGGCCAGCTGCACCTACGCCGAGCTGGACGCGGCCGCGAACCGGCTGGCGGTGCGGCTGGCCGGGCTGGGAGCGGGCCGGGAGGACCGGGTCGCGGTGCTGGCCGGACGGTCCCCTGAGCAGGTCATCGCGGTACTCGCGGTGGTCAAGGCCGGCGCCGCCTACCTGCCCGCCGACACCCGCGCCCCGGCCGGGCGGATGCGCCAGCTCCTGACCCGGGCCGGAGCCCGCGTGATCCTGTGCGACCAGGCCTGGCACGCCACCGCCGCCGGGCTGGGCCGCGCGGTCGCTGGTCGACGCGGCCGGACTGGCCGCCAGCGGCCCGGCTGCCCCGCCCCCGGTCACCGCCGACCCCGAGGACCTGGCTTACGTCACCTACACCTCCGGGTCCACCGGCCAGCCCAAAGCAGTCGCGGTCCGCCACCGCGACGTGACGGCACTGGCCGCGGACCACCGGTTCCGCAACGGCGCCCACCACCGGGTCCTGCTGCACTCCCCGCTGGCCTTCGACGCCTCCACCTACGAACTGTGGATCCCCCTGCTGTCCGGCGGCCAGGTAGTCATCGCCCCGCCCGGCGACCTCGACCCCGCCACGCTGCGCCGCACGATCACCGAGCACCAGGTAACCGGGCTGTGGCTCACCTCCGGGCTATTCCGGGTGATAGCCCAGGACGCGCCGGGCTGCCTGGCCGGAGCACGCGAAGTATGGACCGGCGGGGACGTCGTGCCGGCGGCCGCGGTCCGCCGGGTGCTCACCGCCTGCCCCGGCCTGACCGTCGTCGACGGGTACGGCCCGACCGAGACCACCACGTTCGCCACCTGCTACCCCATGCGGGCGCCGGGCGCCGTGCCCGACGCGGTGCCGATCGGCGGGCCGATCGACAACACCCAGGTCTACGTCCTGGACCCCGGGCTGCGCCCGGTCCCGCCCGGCATCCCCGGCCAGCTCCACATCGCCGGCGCGGGCCTGGCCCGCGGCTACCTGAACCAGCCCGGCCTGACCGCGGCGCGGTTCACCGCCTGCCCGTTACGGCCCTCCCGGCGCCCGCATGTACGCCACCGGCGACCTGGCCCGCTGGACAGTGCGGGGCGAGGGGAGGCGGGCGGCCAGCTGGAGTACCTGGGCCGCGCCGATGACCAGGTCAAGATCCGCGGGTTCCGGATCGAGCCCGGCGAGATCGAGGCCGCCCTGCTCCGCCACCCCGCCATCGCCGCCGCCGCCGTCACCGCCCGCGAGGACACCCCCGGCCGCAAGCACCTCGCCGCCTACATCGTCCCCGCTACCAGTTCACCGGCCCCGCCGCCGACCTGCGCGCCCACCTGGCCGACACGCTGCCCGACTACATGATCCCCGCCACCTTCACCACCCTGGACGCTTGCCGCTGACCGCCAACGGCAAACTCGACCGCCACGCCCTGCCCGTCCCGACGTGGAGTTCTGCGGCGGATGGTGAGTACGTGGCCCCGCGTACCGATTCTGAACGGGTCGTTACCCGGATCTGTGCCGACGTCCTCGGCCTGGGCCACATCGGCATCCATGACAACTTCTTCGAACTCGGCGGCGACTCCATCCTGTCCATCGATGTCGCCTTCAGGATCGGTGAAACGTTTGGAGTGCGGCTTCCAGCGCGCGCGGTGTTCGACGCACGGACCCCTGCTCGCCTGGCCGAGTTGCTGCCCGCGCAAGCCCGCCCCGGTGAAGGGGGACAAGGTAGGGGGAATGGGGAGGCGGGCGGGGGGTGGGGCGATCGTATTGTCCCCGCGCCACGCACGGGCAAGCGAGCGGTGGCGCTGTCGGCTGCCCAGCGGCGGTTGTGGTTCCTGGACGATCTGACCTCCGGCGGTATCGAGTACAACACAGGAATCGGGATGCGGCTGTCGGGCCGGCTTGATGTCGGCGCCTTGCGGGAGACACTGGACGCGCTGGCGAGCCGCCATGAGTCACTGCGGACGACGTTTGATAACGTCGACGGGCGCGGAATGCAGGTGGTCGCCGCCGAGGGCGACATCCCGCTTCGCGTCCTGGATATGTCCGCGATACACGATGACCTGCAGGACGCCGCGGTGGAGCGGGCGCTGGCGAACGAGCTGAAGCTGCCCTTCGACCTGCGGCGGGGACCGCTGACCAAGGTCACGCTGCTGCGGCTGGCCGAGAACGACCACATATTACTCCTCTGCCAGCACCACATCATCACCGATGGCTGGTCGGTCAGAGTGCTCGTCGACGAGCTGGCCGAACTCTACTCAGCCAGCGTGCGCGGCAGCGCCGCCATCCTGCCTGAGCTGCCGATCCAGTACGCGGACTTCGCATTGTGGCAGGGTGAGCAGCTAGCCGGTCCGGCCCTGGACGTGCACTTGGACTACTGGGACCGCAAGCTCGCCGATCTCGAACCGCTCGAGCTGCCGACCGACCGGCCCCGGCCGCCGGTGCGCACCACCGCCGGTGCCATCTGCCGCCATGACCTGCCGGCTGACCTTGTGGAAAGGCTGACCAGGACCGGGCAGTCCCGTTCGGCCACGTTGTTCATGACCTTGACGGCCGCGGTTCAGCTGTTGCTGTCCCGCTACGGCGGCCAGCGGGATGTCGCGATCGGCACCGTCACGTCCGGCCGCACCAGGGCCGAGCTCAAGGATCTGATCGGGTTCTTCGTCAACACCGTGGTGTTGCGTAGCCAGGTAGACGACACGACGACCGTGGGCGAGTTCCTGTCCCAGGTCCGGGAAACGGCGCTGGAGGCTTTCGCTCACGATGAAGCGCCGTTCGACCGGGTGGTCGAGCGGCTTAAGCCGGAACGCGACCCCGGCCGTACACCCCTGTTCCAGGCCATGATCGTGTACCAGAACGCGATCGTACGGCCACGGACGGCCAGCGGGCTGCGATTTTCTCCTCATGATCTGCCCCGGCCAGCCGCTCAGTTCGACTTGGTCTTCGAGTTCATACCGCGCGATGGTTCGCTGAATCTCGCGATCGAGCACAACACCGACCTGTTCGACACCGTGACGGTGGAGCGGATGGCCGGGCACCTCCAGGTCCTCCTGGCCGCCATCGCCGCTGACCCCGGCCAGCTGGTCGGCGGCATCGAGCTGGCCACCCCCGCCGAGCGGGCCCGGGTCCTGGCCGCCGCGGCCGGCCCGGTCCGCGACGTGCCGGCCGGCACGTTCCCCGAGCTGTTCCAGGCACAGGCGGCCCGCACCCCCGGCGCGACCGCGCTGGTCGACGGCCCGGACCGGCTCAGCTACGCCCGCCTCAACACCCGCGCCAACCAGCTGGCCCGCCACCTCACCGCCGCCGGCGCCGGCCCCGAGCGCCTCATCGCGCTGGCCCTGCCCCGCACCGCCGCCATGATCACCGCCATCCTGGCCGTCCTCAAAACCGGCGCCGCCTACCTGCCCGTCGACCCCGCCCTGCCCCCCGCCCGCATCAGCGTCCTGCTCGACGACGCCCGGCCCGCCCTCATCATCACCACCGCCACCGCACAGCCACCCGCCGCCGCCGGGGCCCGCCGCGGCTCCTCCTCGACGACCCCGGCACCGCCGCCGCGATCGCCCGCCACCCCGGCACCGACCTGGCCCGCACCGACCTGGCCGGCCCCCTGGACCCGGCCTGCCCCGCCTACGTCATCTACACCTCCGGCTCCACCGGAACCCCCAAGGGCGTCATCGCCACCCACCACGCCCTGGCCAGCCTCCACGCCGCCCAGCACCAGGATTTCCTCGCCCCCGCCGCCGCCCCGCTGCGCGCGGCACTGACCGCGCCGCTGTCCTTCGACGCCTCATGGGAGGCACTGCTGCTGCTGGCCAGCGGCCACCAGCTGCACCTGATCGGCGACCAGGCCCGCACCGACCCCGACGTCCTGGTCCGGTACGCCGCGGACCAGCGCATCGACCTCATCAACACCACCCCCACCTACCTCGAGCAGCTCCTCGCCGCCGGGCTCCTGACCAGCGGCCAGCACCGCCCCCGGATCATCCTGACCGGCGGCGAGCCCATCCCCGGCCGCCTGTGGCACGCCCTCGCCGCCGCGCCGGGCACCACCAGCCGCAACCTGTACGGCCCCACCGAGACCACCGTCGACGCCACCTCCTGCCCCGTCACCCCCGGCACCCGGCCAGGCATCGGCCGCCCGATCAGCAACACCCAGGTCTACGTCCTGGACCCCGGGCTGCGCCCCGTCCCGCCCGGCATCCCCGGCCAGCTCCACATCGCCGGCGCGGGCCTGGCCCGCGGCTACCTGAACCAGCCCGGCCTGACCGCCCAGCGGTTCACCGCCTGCCCGTACGGCCCTCCCGGCGCCCGCATGTACGCCACCGGCGACCTGGCCCGCTGGACAGTGCGGGGCGAAGGGGAGGCGGGCGGCCAGCTGGAGTACCTGGGCCGCGCCGATGACCAGGTCAAGATCCGCGGGTTCCGGATCGAGCCCGGCGAGATCGAGGCCGCCCTGCTCCGCCACCCCGCCATCGCCGCCGCCGCCGTCACCGCCCGCGAGGACACCCCCGGCCGCAGGCACCTCGCCGCCTACCTCGCACCCGCCCCCGCCGCCGCCATGCCCGCCACCGCCGACCTGCGCGCCCACCTGGCCGCCGCCCTGCCCGACTACATGATCCCCGCCACCTTCACCACCCTGGACGCCCTGCCCCTGACCCCCAGCGGCAAGCTCGACCGCCGCGCCCTGCCCGCCCCCGGACGAGACCCCGCCACCGCCGGCTACGCCCCGCCCCGCACCCCCGCCGAAAAGGCCATCGCCGCCATCTGGGCCGACGTCCTGGGCACCGCCCGGGTCGGCATCCACGACAACTTCTTCGAACTCGGCGGCGACTCCATCCTGTCCATCCAGATCGTCTCCCGCGCCCGCCGGGCCGGGCTCAGCCTGGAGTCACAGGACATCTTCCTCCACCAGACAATCGCCGAACTCGCCTCGAAGACAGTCGTTTCAGCCGCCCCGGCAGTAGCTGGTCAGGGGCCGGTGAGCGGGGCGGTGCCGCTGACCCCGGTGCAGCGGTGGTACCTGGAGCCCGGGCCGGCCCGGCCCGGAGCACTTTGATCAGTGGATGGCGCTGGAACTGGCCAGCCTCCCCGGCCCGGCCGTGCTGGCTGCCGCGCTGGGCGCCCTCACCAGCCACCATGACGCGCTGCGGATCCAGTTCACCCGCGCCGGCGGCAGCTGGGAGCAGGACAACCCGCCGCCCGACCCGGCCGCCGGCCTGAACCTGCTGGAGTGCCGTGACCTGTCCGGGATCAGCGACCCCGGCCAGCAGCAGGCCGCCATCGATGAGCTGGCCAGCCAGGTCCATGCCGGCTTCGACCTGGCCGCCGGGCCGCTGCTGCGCGCAGTGCTGTTCGACCGCGGCCGCCAGCGCAGCCGGTGCTGCTGCTAGCCGCCCACCACCTGGTAATCGACGCGGTGTCCTGGCGGATCCTGCTCGAGGACCTGACCACCGCCTGCCAGCAGGCAGCCGCCGGGACCGCGATCGACCTCGGGCCGAAGACCACGCCGTTCCGGGACTGGGCCCTGCACCTGGACAGCCACGCCCGCGCCGGCGGCTTCGACGACGAACTCGCCCACTGGGCGCACCTCACCAGCAGCCCCGCGGCCACGCTGCCAGCCGACAGCGACGGGCCTGACACCAACGCCTCCGCCCGGTCAGTCACCGTCAGCCTCACCCCGGACCAGACCCGCGCCCTGCTGCACCAGGTACCCGGCGCCTACCGCACCCAGATCAACGACGTCCTGCTCACCGCGCTGAGCCAGGTACTGAGCCGCTGGACCGGCCACGACCAGATCCTGATCGACCTGGAAGGCCACGGCCGCGAAGAGGACCAGATCCCCGGCACCGACCTGTCCCGCACCATCGGCTGGTTCACCACCATCTACCCCGTCACCCTCACCACCCCGCCCGGCCCCGGCTGGGGCCAGGCACTCAAATCCGTCAAGGAACAGCTACGCGCCATCCCCCGCCGCGGCCTCGGCTACGGCGCCCTGCGCTACCTGTCCCCCCGCCCCGAACTCGCCAGCCAGCCCGCCGTCAGCTTCAACTACCTCGGCCAGCTCGACCGCGCCGTCCCGGCCCGCGGCCTCATCCACGCCATCCACCACGGCCTGGACTCCAGCGCCAGCCCCGCCGCCGCCCGCACCCACCAGCTGGAGATCAACGGCCGGATCCAGGACCAGTGCCTCCAGCTCACCTGGACCTACTCCGCCAGCCTCCACCACCAGGCCACCATCACCACCCTCGCCCAGAACATGACCCAGGCGCTGGACGAGATCATCACCCACTGCACCACCCCCGGCACCGGCGGCCGCACCCCCTCCGACTACCCCCTCGCCCGCCTCGACCAGGCCACCACCGACCTGCTAGCCGGCGACGGCCACGCCATCGAGGACATCTACCCCCTCACCCCCATGCAAGCCGGCATGACCTTCCACAGCCTGTCCCAGCACGACCAGGACGTCTACTTCGAACAAACCACCTTCATCCTGGACGGCGTGGCCGACCCGGACGTCCTCGCCGCCGCCTGGCAGCACGTAACCGGCCGCACCCCCATCCTCCGCACCGCCATAGCCTGGGAGAACGTCCCCCAGCCCCTCCAGGTCGTGCACCGCGCCGCCGACCTGCCCATCACCCGCCTGGACTGGACCAGCCTGGACGAGCCCGGCCGCCGCGACGCCCTCGCCCGGTTCCTGGACCACGACCGCGCCGCCGGCCTCGACCTGACCGCACCCCCCCTCATGCGGCTGGCCATCGCCCGCCTGTCCCCCGCCCAGGTCCACCTCATCTGGACCTTCCACCACCTCCTCCTCGACGGATGGAGCGTCTTCCACGTCCTGACCGACGTCTTCGCCGCCCACGCCACCCTGGCCACCGGGCACCCGCCGGCACCCGCCACGCGGCCGCCCTTCCGCGACTACCTGGACTGGCTCGCCCGCCAGGACCCCGCCCACGCCGAAACCTACTGGCGCCGCGCCCTGGCCGGCTTCGACACCCCCACCCCCCTCCCCTACGACCAGCCACCAGCACACCACCACACCGCGCAATCAGCGCAGTGGCACTCCGGCGCCCTGGACGAGCAGGACTCAGCGCTCCTCCAGGAGTTCGCCCAGAAGCACAGCCTGACACTCAACACACTGCTCCAGGGCGCCTGGGCACTGCTGCTATCCCGGTACACCGGACACCACGACATCATCTTCGGCGCCACCGTCTCCGGCCGCCCCGCCGACCTCCCCGGCGCCAGCGACATCACCGGGATCTTCATCAACACCCTGCCAGTCCGGGCCCAGATCAACGACGCCAGCACCGTGACCGCATGGCTGCAGACCCTCCAGCACGCCCAGGCCGAGGCCCGCCAGCACCACGCGGCCGCGCTGGCCCAGGTCCAGGCATGGACCGCCATACCCGACGGCAGCAGCCTGTTCGACAGCATCGTCGTCTTCGAGAACTACCCCGTCAACAACGACGCAGCAGCAGCCCACGGCCTGCGGCTGCGCGACCTGGACGCCCGCGAGAAGACCAACTACCCGCTCACCATCGTCGCCTCCCCCGGACCACCCCTCACCATCGCCATAGGCTACGACCCGGCACTGTTCGACACCGCGACGGCGGAGCGGATGGCCGGGCACCTCCAGGTCCTCCTGGCCGCCATCGCCGCCGACCCCGGCCAGCTGGTCGGCGGCATCGAGCTGGCCACCCCCGCCGAACGCGCCCAGGTCCTGACCGGGTGGAACGACACCGCCCGGCCGGTGACCCCCGCCACCCTCGGCGAGCTGTTCACCGCCCAGGCCAGGCGGACACCGCACGCCCCCGCGGTGATCTTCGACGGCGCCCAGCTCACCTACGCCGAGCTGGACGCGGCCGCGAACCGGCTGGCGGTGCGGCTGGCCGGGCTGGGAGCGGGCCGGGAGGACCGGGTCGCGGTGCTGGCCGGACGGTCCCCTGAGCAGGTCATCGCGGTACTCGCGGTCCTCAAGGCCGGCGCCGCCTACCTGCCCGCCGACACCCGCGCCCCGGCCGGGCGGATGCGCCAGCTCCTGACCCGGGCCGGAGCCCGCGTGATCCTGTGCGACCAGGCCTGGCACGCCACCGCCGCCGGGCTGGGCCGCGCGGTGCTGGTCGACGCGGCCGGACTGGCCGCCAGCGGCCCGGCTGCCCCGCCCCCGGTCACCGCCGACCCCGAGGACCTGGCTTACGTCACCTACACCTCCGGGTCCACCGGCCAGCCCAAAGCAGTCGCGGTCCGCCACCGCGACGTGACGGCACTGGCCGCGGACCACCGGTTCCGCAACGGCGCCCACCACCGGGTCCTGCTGCACTCCCCGCTGGCCTTCGACGCCTCCACCTACGAACTGTGGATCCCCCTGCTGTCCGGCGGCCAGGTAGTCATCGCCCCGCCCGGCGACCTCGACCCCGCCACGCTGCGCCGCACGATCACCGAGCACCAGGTAACCGGGCTGTGGCTCACCTCCGGGCTATTCCGGGTGATAGCCCAGGACGCGCCGGGCTGCCTGGCCGGAGCACGCGAAGTATGGACCGGCGGGGACGTCGTGCCGGCGGCCGCGGTCCGCCGGGTGCTCACCGCCTGCCCCGGCCTGACCGTCGTCGACGGGTACGGCCCGACCGAGACCACCACGTTCGCCACCTGCTACCCCATGCGGGCGCCGGGCGCCGTGCCCGACGCGGTGCCGATCGGCGGGCCGATGGACAACACCCAGGTCTACGTCCTGGACCCCGGGCTGCGCCCCGTCCCGCCCGGCATCCCCGGCCAGCTCCACATCGCCGGCGCGGGCCTGGCCCGCGGCTACCTGAACCAGCCCGGCCTGACCGCCCAGCGGTTCACCGCCTGCCCGTTCGGCCCTCCCGGCGCCCGCATGTACGCCACCGGCGACCTGGCCCGCTGGACAGTGCGGGGCGAAGGGGAGGCGGGCGGCCAGCTGGAGTACCTGGGCCGCGCCGATGACCAGGTCAAGATCCGCGGGTTCCGGATCGAGCCCGGCGAGATCGAGGCCGCCCTGCTCCGCCACCCCGCCATCGCCGCCGCCGCCGTCACCGCCCGCGAGGACACCCCCGGCCGCAAGCACCTCGCCGCCTACCTCGCACCCGCCCCCGCCGCCGCCATGCCCGCCACCGCCGACCTGCGCGCCCACCTGGCCGCCGCCCTGCCCGACTACATGATCCCCGCCACCTTCACCACCCTGGACGCCCTGCCCCTGACCCCCAGCGGCAAGCTCGACCGCCGCGCCCTGCCCGCCCCCGGACGAGACCCCGCCACCGCCGGCTACGCCCCGCCCCGCACCCCCGCCGAAAAGGCCATCGCCGCCATCTGGGCCGACGTCCTGGGCACCGCCCGGGTCGGCATCCACGACAACTTCTTCGAACTCGGCGGCGACTCCATCCTGTCCATCCAGATCGCCTCCCGCGCCCGCAGCGCCGGGCTCAGCCTGCTGCCCCGCGACCTGTTCCGCCATCCGACCATCGCCGCGCTGGCAGCAGACACCCCGCAAACAGCCCCGGCAGTAGCTGGTCAGGGGCCGGTGAGCGGGGCGGTGCCGCTGACCCCGGTGCAGCGGTGGTACCTGGAGCCCGGGCCGGCCCGGCCGGAGCACTTTGATCAGTGGATGGCGCTGGAACTGGCCAGCCTCCCCGGCCCGGCCGTGCTGGCTGCCGCGCTGGGCGCCCTCACCAGCCACCATGACGCGCTGCGGATCCAGTTCACCCGCGCCGGCGGCAGCTGGGAGCAGGACAACCCGCCGCCCGACCCGGCCGCCGGCCTGAACCTGCTGGAGTGCCGTGACCTGTCCGGGATCAGCGACCCCGGCCAGCAGCAGGCCGCCATCGATGAGCTGGCCAGCCAGGTCCATGCCGGCTTCGACCTGGCCGCCGGGCCGCTGCTGCGCGCAGTGCTGTTCGACCGCGGCCGCCAGCAGCAGCCGGTGCTGCTGCTAGCCGCCCACCACCTGGTGATCGACGCCGTGTCCTGGCGGATCCTGCTCGAGGACCTGGCCACCGCCTGCCAGCAGGCAGCCGCCGGGACCGCGATCGACCTCGGGCCCGAAGACCACGCCGTTCCGGGACTGGGCCCTGCACCTGGACAGCCACGCCCGCGCCGGCGGCTTCGACGACGAACTCGCCCACTGGGCGCACCTCACCAGCAGCCCCGCGGCCACGCTGCCAGCCGACAGCGACGGGCCTGACACCAACGCCTCCGCCCGGTCAGTCACCGTCAGCCTCACCCCGGACCAGACCCGCGCCCTGCTGCACCAGGTACCCGGCGCCTACCGCACCCAGATCAACGACGTCCTGCTCACCGCGCTGAGCCAGGTACTGAGCCGCTGGACCGGCCACGACCAGATCCTGATCGACCTGGAAGGCCACGGCCGCGAAGAGGACCAGATCCCCGGCACCGACCTGTCCCGCACCATCGGCTGGTTCACCACCATCTACCCCGTCACCCTCACCACCCCGCCCGGCCCCGGCTGGGGCCAGGCACTCAAATCCGTCAAGGAACAGCTACGCGCCATCCCCCGCCGCGGCCTCGGCTACGGCGCCCTGCGCTACCTGTCCCCCCGCCCCGAACTCGCCAGCCAGCCCGCCGTCAGCTTCAACTACCTCGGCCAGCTCGACCGCGCCGTCCCGGCCCGCGGCCTCATCCACGCCATCCACCACGGCCTGGACTCCAGCGCCAGCCCCGCCGCCGCCCGCACCCACCAGCTGGAGATCAACGGCCGGATCCAGGACCAGTGCCTCCAGCTCACCTGGACCTACTCCGCCAGCCTCCACCACCAGGCCACCATCACCACCCTCGCCCAGAACATGACCCAGGCGCTGGACGAGATCATCACCCACTGCACCACCCCCGGCACCGGCGGCCGCACCCCCTCCGACTACCCCCTCGCCCGCCTCGACCAGGCCACCACCGACCTGCTAGCCGGCGACGGCCACGCCATCGAGGACATCTACCCCCTCACCCCCATGCAAGCCGGCATGACCTTCCACAGCCTGATCGACGGCCCGTCCAGTGCATACCTCAACCAGTCGGTGCTGTCCTTGTCCGGGGTCACCGACCCGGATGTCCTCGCCGCCGCCTGGCAGCACGTAACCGGCCGCACCCCCATCCTCCGCACCGCCATAGCCTGGGAGAACGTCCCCCAGCCCCTCCAGGTCGTGCACCGCGCCGCCGACCTGCCCATCACCCGCCTGGACTGGACCAGCCTGGACGAGCCCGGCCGCCGCGACGCCCTCGCCCGGTTCCTGGACCACGACCGCGCCGCCGGCCTCGACCTGACCGCACCCCCCCTCATGCGGCTGGCCATCGCCCGCCTGTCCCCCGCCCAGGTCCACCTCATCTGGACCTTCCACCACCTCCTCCTCGACGGATGGAGCGCGGCTCAGTTCTTCAACGAGGTATGTGACCAGTACGCGGCGGCGGTCGGCGGGTACGAGGCCGCACTAGTGGCCCGCCGCCCCTTCCGCGACTACCTGGACTGGCTCGCCCGCCAGGACCCCGCCCACGCCGAAACCTACTGGCGCCGCGCCCTGGCCGGCTTCGACACCCCCACCCCCCTCCCCTACGACCGGCCACCAGCCGAGGCCCACCGGGGGCGCTCATCCGCGACCGTTCAGGTAACGCTGCCACCCGACAGTCGACCAGGCTTCGCGAGGTCGCCCAGCACAATGGCCTGACGCTGAACACGGTCATTCAGGGCGCGTGGGGCCTGTTGCTGTCCCGTTACTCCGGGCAATGTGACGTCGTCTTCGGATCCACCGTGTCTGGGCGCCCACCGGACCTGGATGGCACGGAGTCGATAATCGGTTTGTTCATCAACACGGTACCGACGCGGCTGACCGTGCCTGGCAGCCAGCGCGTGATCTCCTGGCTGCACGACCTCCAGGTGCAGCAGGCAGAGTCCAGGCGATTCGACTTCGTGCCGCTGTCGCAGCTGCGGGCCTGGTGCGACCTGCCTGGCGGGACCAGCCTGTTCGACAGCATCGTGGTCTTCGAGAACTACCCGTTCGACAGGGACACGATCGCTGCGCACGGCCTGGAGATGCGGGAGATCTGTGATTTCCAGTCGACGAATTACCCACTCAGTGTGATAATCGTTCCCGGCCACCAGCTATCAGTGATGCTCGACTATGACCCGGCGCTGTTCGACACCGTGACGGTGGAGCGGATGGCCGGGCACCTCCAGGTCCTCCTGGCCGCCATCGCCGCTGACCCCGGCCAGCTGGTCGGCGGCATCGAGCTGGCCACCCCCGCCGAGCGGGCCCGGGTCCTGGCCGCCGCGGCCGGCCCGGTCCGCGACGTGCCCGGCCGGCACGTTCCCCGAGCTGTTCCAGGCACAGGCGGCCCGCACCCCCGGCGCGACCGCGCTGGTCGACGGCCCGGACCGGCTCAGCTACGCCCGCCTCAACACCCGCGCCAACCAGCTGGCCCGCCACCTCACCGCCGCCGGCGCCGGCCCCGAGCGCCTCATCGCGCTGGCCCTGCCCCGCACCGCCGCCATGATCACCGCCATCCTGGCCGTCCTCAAAACCGGCGCCGCCTACCTGCCCGTCGACCCCGCCCTGCCCCCCGCCCGCATCAGCGTCCTGCTCGACGACGCCCGGCCCGCCCTCATCATCACCACCGCCACCGCACAGCCACCCGCCGCCGCCGCCGGGCCCGCCGCGGCTCCTCCTCGACGACCCCGGCACCGCCGCCGCGATCGCCCGCCACCCCGGCACCGACCTGGCCCGCACCGACCTGGCCGGCCCCCTGGACCCGGCCTGCCCCGCCTACGTCATCTACACCTCCGGCTCCACCGGAACCCCCAAGGGCGTCATCGCCACCCACCACGCCCTGGCCAGCCTCCACGCCGCCCAGCACCAGGACTTCCTCGCCCCCGCCGCCGCCCCGCTGCGCGCGGCACTGACCGCGCCGCTGTCCTTCGACGCCTCATGGGAGGCACTGCTGCTGCTGGCCAGCGGCCACCAGCTGCACCTGATCGGCGACCAGGCCCGCACCGACCCCGACGTCCTGGTCCGGTACGCCGCGGACCAGCGCATCGACCTCATCAACACCACCCCCACCTACCTCGAGCAGCTCCTCGCCGCCGGGCTCCTGACCAGCGGCCAGCACCGCCCCCGGATCATCCTGACCGGCGGCGAGCCCATCCCCGGCCGCCTGTGGCACGCCCTCGCCGCCGCGCCGGGCACCACCAGCCGCAACCTGTACGGCCCCACCGAGACCACCGTCGACGCCACCTCCTGCCCCGTCACCCCCGGCACCCGGCCGGCCATCGGCCGCCCGATCAGCAACACCCAGGTCTACGTCCTGGACCCCGGGCTGCGCCCCGTCCCGCCCGGCATCCCCGGCCAGCTCCACATCGCCGGGGCGGGCCTGGCCCGCGGCTACCTGAACCAGCCCGGCCTGACCGCCCAGCGGTTCACCGCCTGCCCCTACGGCCCTCCCGGCGCCCGCATGTACGCCACCGGCGACCTGGCCCGCTGGACAGTGCGGGGCGAAGGGGAAGCAGGCGGCCAGCTGGAGTACCTGGGCCGCGCCGATGACCAGGTCAAGATCCGCGGGTTCCGGATCGAGCCCGGCGAGATCGAGGCCGCCCTGCTCCGCCACCCCGCCATCGCCGCCGCCGCCGTCACCGCCCGCGAGGACACCCCCGGCCGCAGGCACCTCGCCGCCTACCTCGCACCCGCCCCCGCCGCCGCCATGCCCGCCACCGCCGACCTGCGCGCCCACCTGGCCGCCGCCCTGCCCGACTACATGATCCCCGCCACCTTCACCACCCTGGACGCCCTGCCCCTGACCCCCAGCGGCAAGCTCGACCGCCGCGCCCTGCCCGCCCCCGGACGAGACCCCGCCACCGCCGGCTACGCCCCGCCCCGCACCCCCGCCGAAAAGGCCATCGCCGCCATCTGGGCCGACGTCCTGGGCACCGCCCGGGTCGGCATCCACGACAACTTCTTCGAACTCGGCGGCGACTCCATCCTGTCCATCCAGATCGCCTCCCGCGCCCGCAGCGCCGGGCTCAGCCTGCTGCCCCGCGACCTGTTCCGCCATCCGACCATCGCCGCGCTGGCAGCAGACACCCCGCAAACAGCCCCGGCAGTAGCTGGTCAGGGGCCGGTGAGCGGGGCGGTGCCGCTGACCCCGGTGCAGCGGTGGTACCTGGAGCCCGGGCCGGCCCGGCCCGGAGCACTTTGATCAGTGGATGGCGCTGGAACTGGCCAGCCTCCCCGACCCGGCCGTGCTGGCTGCCGCGCTGGGCGCCCTCACCAGCCACCATGACGCGCTGCGGATGCCGGTTCACCCGCGCCGGCGGCGGCTGGCAGCAGGACAACCCGCCGCCCGACCCGCCGCCGGCCTGAACCTGCTGGAGTGCCGTGACCTGTCCGGGATCAGCGACCCCGGCCAGCAGCAGGCCGCCATCGATGAGCTGGCCAGCCAGGTCCATGCCGGCTTCGACCTGGCCGCCGGGCCGCTGCTGCGCGCAGTGCTGTTCGACCGCGGCCGCCAGCGGCAGCCGGTGCTGCTGCTAGCCGCCCACCACCTGGTAATCGACGCGGTGTCCTGGCGGATCCTGCTCGAGGACCTGACCACCGCCTGCCAGCAGGCAGCCGCCGGGACCGCGATCGACCTCGGCCCGAAGACCACGCCGTTCCGGGACTGGGCCCTGCACCTGGACAGCCACGCCCGCGCCGGCGGCTTCGACGACGAACTCGCCCACTGGGCGCACCTCACCAGCGGCCCCGCGGCCACGCTGCCCGCCGACAGCGACGGGCCCAACACCATCGCCTCCGCCCGGTCAGTCACCGTCAGCCTCACCCCGGACCAGACCCGCGCCCTGCTGCACCAGGTACCCGCCGCCTACCGCACCCAGATCAACGACGTCCTGCTCACCGCGCTGAGCCAGGTACTGAGCCGCTGGACCGGCCACGACCAGATCCTGATCGACCTCGAAGGCCACGGCCGCGAAGAAGACCAGCTCCCCGGCACCGACCTGTCCCGCACCATCGGCTGGTTCACCACCATCTACCCCGTCGCCCTCACCGCCCCGCCCGGCCCCGGCTGGGGCCAGGCACTCAAATCCGTCAAGGAACAGCTCCGCGCCATCCCCCGCCGCGGCCTCGGCTACGGCGCCCTGCGCTACCTGTCCCCCCGCCCCGAACTCGCCAGCCAGCCCGCCGTCAGCTTCAACTACCTCGGCCAGCTCGACCGCGCCGTCCCGGCCCGCGGCCTCATCCACGCCATCCACCACGGCCTGGACTCCACCGCCAGCCCCGCCGCCGCCCGCCCCCACCAGCTCGACATCAACGGCCGGATCCAGGACCAGTGCCTCCAGCTCACCTGGACCTACTCCGCCGGCCTCCACCACCACGCCACCATCACCACCCTCGCCCAGAACATGACCACGGCGCTGGACGAGATCATCACCCACTGCACCACCCCCGGCACCGGCGGCCGCACCCCCTCCGACTACCCCCTCGCCCGCCTGGACCAGGCCACCACCGACCAGCTAGCCGGCAACGGCCACACCATCGACGACATCTACCCCCTCACCCCCATGCAAGCCGGCATGACCTTCCACACCCTGTCCCGACACGACCAGGACGTCTACCTCGAACAAACCAGCCTTCATCCTCGACGGCGTCACCGACCCGGGCGTCCTCGCCGCCGCCTGGCAGCACGTAACCAGCTCCACCCCCATCCTGCGCACCGCCATCATCTGGGAAAACGTCCCCCAGCCCCGTCCAGGTCGTGCACCGCGCCGCCGACCCTGCCCATCACCCGCCTCGACTGGACCAGCCTGGACGAGCCCGGCCCGCCGCGACGCCCTCACCCGCTTCCTGGACCACGACCGCGCCGCCGGCCTCGACCTGACCGCACCCCCCCTCATGCGGCTGGCCATCGCCCGCCTGTCCCCCACCCAGGTCCACCTCATCTGGACCTTCCACCACCTCCTCCTCGACGGCTGGAGCGTCTTCCACGTCCTGACCGACGTCTTCGCCGCCCACGCCGCCCTCGCCGCCGGGCACCCGCCGGCACCCGCCGCGCCGGCCGCCCTTCCGCGACTACCTGGACTGGCTCGCCCGCCAGGACCCCGCCCACGCCGAAACCTACTGGCGCCGCGCCCTGGCCGGCTTCGACACCCCCACCCCCCTCCCCTACGACCAGCCGCCAGCACACCACCACACCGCGCAATCAGCGCAGTGGCACTCCGCGCCCTGGACGAGCAGGACTCAGCCCGCCTCCAGCAGTTCGCCCAGACGCACAGCCTCACCCTCAACACACTGCTCCAGGGCGCCTGGGCACTGCTGCTCTCCCGCTACACCGGACACCACGACATCATCTTCGGCGCCACCGTCTCCGGCCGCCCCGCCGACCTCCCCGGCGCCAGCGACATCACCGGGATCTTCATCAACACCCTGCCCGTCCGCGCCCAGATCAACAACGCCAGCACCGTCACCGCATGGCTGCAGACCCTCCAGCACGCCCAGGCCGAGGCCCGCCAGCACCACGCGGCCGCGCTGGCCCAGGTCCAGGCATGGACCGCCATACCCGACGGCACCAGCCTGTTCGACAGCATCGTCGTCTTCGAGAACTACCCCGTCAACAACGACGCCGCCGCAGCCCACGGCCTGCGACTGCGCGACCTGGACGCCCGCGAGAAGACCAACTACCCGCTCACCATCGTCGCCTCCCCCGGACCACCCCTCACCATCGCCATCGGCTACGACCCGGCACTGTTCGACACCGCGACGGCGGAGCGGATGGCCGGGCACCTCCAGGTCCTCCTGGCCGCCATCGCCGCCGACCCCGGCCAGCCGGTCGGCGCGCATCGAGCTGGCCACCCCCGCCGAACGCGCCCAGGTCCTGACCGGGTGGAACGACACCGCCCGGCCGGTGACCCCCGCCACCCTCGGCGAGCTGTTCACCGCCCAGGCCAGGCGGACACCGCACGCCCCCGCGGTGATCTTCGACAGCGCCCAGCTCACCTACGCCGAGCTGGACACGGCCACCAACCAGCTGGCACACCTGCTGATCCGCCGCGGCGCCGGGCCGGAACAGGTGGTGGCCCTAGCGCTGCCGCGGTCTGCGGAGATCATCGTGGCGCAGCTGGCGGCGGCCAAGGCCGGCGCCGCATACCTGCCCGTCGATCCGGCCTACCCGCCGGACCGGATCGCGTTCATGCTGGCCGACGCCCAGCCGGTGCTCACCGTGACCCGCCGCGACCTGGTCGCGGCCTTGCCCGCGCTGGACCCGGCCGCGGTCCTGCTTACCGACGACCCGGACACCCTGGCCGCGGTGAACGAGATGCCCGGCCACGCCCCGGCCGACGCCGACCGGACAGCACCCCTGCACCCAGCCCACCCGGCATACGTCATCTACACCTCCGGCTCGACCGGAACCCCCAAAGGCGTGGTCGTCTCACACACCGGGCTGGCCAGCTTCGCCGCCGCCGAGGCCGAGCACTACCAGGTACGGCCCGGCGACCGGGTGCTCCAGCTGTCCTCGCCGAGCTTCGACGCCGCAGTGCTGGAGCTGTGCATGTCGCTCCCGGCAGGCGCCGCGCTGGTGGTGCCGCCCGACGGACCGCTGCTCGGCGACCAGCTGGCCGACGTGCTGGCCCGCCAGCACATCACGCACGCGCTGATCACCCCGGCAGCACTGGCCACCGTGCCCGCCGACGCCGCCCACGGCCTGCCCGGCTTCCGCACCGTCATCGTCGGCGGCGAGGCCTGCACCGCCGCCCTGGCCGACCGCTGGGCACCCGGCCGCCGGATGATCAACTCCTACGGCCCCACCGAATCCACCGTCGTGGCAACCTGGAGCGACCCGCTCTCCCCCGGCCACGCCACCATCCCGATCGGCCAGGCAATCTGGAACACCCAGGTCTACGTGCTGGACCCCGGGCTGCGCCCCGTCCCGCCCGGCATCCCCGGCCAGCTCCACATCGCCGGGGCGGGCCTGGCCCGCGGCTACCTGAACCAGCCCGGCCTGACCGCGCAGCGGTTCACCGCCTGCCCGTTCGGCCCTCCCGGCGCCCGGATGTACGCCACCGGCGACCTGGCCCGCTGGACGTGCGGGGCGAAGGGGACGGGCGGCCAGCTGGAGTACCTGGGCCGCGCCGATGACCAGGTCAAGATCCGCGGGTTCCGGATCGAGCCCGGCGAGATCGAGGCCGCCCTGCTCCGCCACCCCGCCATCGCCGCCGCCGCCGTCATCGCCCGCGAGGACACCCCCGGCCGCAGGCACCTCGCCGCCTACCTCGTCACCCGCCCCCGCCGCCGCCATGCCCGCCACCGCCGACCTGCGCGCCCACCTGGCCGCCGCCCTGCCCGACTACATGATCCCCGCCACCTTCACCACCCTGGACGCCCTGCCCCTGACCCCCAGCGGCAAGCTCGACCGCCGCGCCCTGCCCGCCCCCGGACGAGACCCCGCCACCGCCGGCTACGCCCCGCCCCGCACCCCCGCCGAAAAGGCCATCGCCGCCATCTGGGCCGACGTCCTGGGCACCGCACCAGGTCGGCATCCACGACAACTTCTTCGAACTCGGCGGCGACTCACTGCGCAGTCTCAGCGTGGTCGCGCAGGCCAGAGCCGCGTTCGATGTTGCTCTAACCCCCCGAGATGTCCTGGTCACACGTTCGGTCGCCGCGCTGGCGGAGCTCATCGAAGAGAAAGTACTCCAGGAATTCGAACGCGTCGCGCTGGGTGACGGCTAGGACCGCAACCACCGAGGAGATGAGCACATGGTGTCATCACAGGAGACTCGCATCTCCGCACTTCCCGCCGCTCTCCAGGAGAAGCTTCGCAGCCGGCTGGCCGGGCATGCCAGACAGTCCGACCGGATCCGCCCGACGGACCGCACCGGACCGCTGCCGCTGTCGTTTGCCCAGCAGCGCCTGTGGTTCCTCAACGAGCTTGAGCCAGGGGCAGGTGGCTACAACAGCGCCCTGGCGCTGCGCCTGACCGGAGCGCTGGACCTCGCGGCGCTGACAGGTGCGCTGCAAGGCCTTGTGGCTCGCCATGAATCCCTGCGGACAACATTCGACGATGTCGACGGCAAAGGCGTGCAGGTCATCCATCCGGCTGCCGAGTTCGCGGTGCAGATGGCAGACCTCGCGGATGCACCGGGAGCCCCGGAGGAGGCCCTGAACCAGCTGCTCAACAGCGAGTACGCGCGGCCCTTCGACCTGCGGCAATGCCCGCTGTTCCGTGCGCTTCTCGTCCATCTTGCCGCAGGACGAGTTCGTGTTCCTGCTGACCATGCACCACGTCATCACCGACGGCTGGTCGATGGGGGTACTGACCCGCGAGCTGAGCGTGCTGTACGCCGCGGCGCTGCACGGCCGGGAACCAGAACTGGCGCCGCTGCCCGTGCAGTACGCCGACTTCGCCGTCTGGCAGCGCGGCCAGCTCACCGACACCGTCCTGGCCGGCGGCCTGGACTACTGGACCGCGCAGCTGTCCGGGCTGGCACCGCTGGAACTGCCCGCCGACCGGCCCCGCCCCGCGATCCGCACCCCCAGCGGAGCCACCTGCCAGTTCACCATCCCCCCCGAGGTCACCGCCCGGCTCAAGGACCTCGCCCGCGCCCACGACGCGACCTTGTTCATGGTCCTGGCCGCCGCCACCCAGATCCTGCTCTCCCGCTGGTCCGGCCAGGACGACATCGCGGTCGGAACAGCCGTCGCCGGCCGCGACCGCGCCGAGCTGGAACACATCATCGGGTTCTTCATCAACACCATCGTGCTCCGCGCCACCATCGACAGCCGCCGCACCTTCACCGGGTTCCTGTCCCAGGTACGGGACACCGCCCTGGACGCCTTCGCCCACCAGCACGTCCCCTTCGAACGCGTCGTCGACGCCCTCCAGCCCGACCGCGACACCAGCCGCACCCCCCTGTTCCAGGCCATGATCACCCTGCACGATGCCCCTCGCGAATTGCCCGCGTTCGAGGGATTGGCCGTCGAGGACGCCAATTTGTCGAGAAAGGAGGTAAATTTCGATATTTCAATTATATTTGTCGATATAGATAGCATTTTGTGCGGTATTCTCGAATATAATTCTGATCTGTTCGACACTGCGACGATGGAGCGGATGGCCGGGCACCTGCAGGTGCTCCTGGCCGCGATCGCCGCCGACCCGGACCGGCCGGTGGGCGCGGTGCCCCTGCTGACCGCGACCGAGCGGGAACAGGTGCTGACCGAGTGGAACGACACGGCGCGGCCGGTGCCCCCCGCCACGCTGGGTGAGCTGTTCGCGGCCCAGGCCAGGCGGACACCGGGCGCCCCGGCGGTGATCTCCGACAACGGGCAGATCACCTACGCAGAACTGGACACGGCGGCGAACCGGCTGGCCCATCTGCTGATCGAGCGCGGGGCCGGGCCGGAACGGGTGGTGGCCCTGGCGCTGCCACGGTCGGCGGAGATCATCGTGGCGCAGCTGGCCGTGACCAAGGCCGGCGCAGCCTTCCTGCCGGTTGATCCGGCGTACCCGGAGGAGCGGATCGCGTTCATGCTGGCCGACGCCCAGCCGGTGCTGACGCTGACCCGCCGGGACCTCGCCGCGGGCCTGGCCGGGCTGGACCCGGCCGCCGTGCTCATGGTCGACGACCCAGACACCGTGGCCGCGCTGAACCAGATGCCCGGCCACGCCCCGGCCGACGCCGACCGGACAGCACCCCTGCAGCTGACCCACCCCGCCTACGTGATCTACACCTCCGGCTCCACCGGGCAGCCCAAGGGCGTCGTGGTTCCGCATACCGGGCTGGCCAGCTTCGCTGCCGCCGAAGCCGAGCACTACCAGGTGCGGCCCGGCGACCGGGTGCTGCAGTTCTCCTCGCCGAGCTTCGACGCCTCGGTGCTGGAGCTGTGCATGTCCCTCCCGGCCGGGGCGGCGTTGGTGGTGCCGCCACCCGGGCCGCTGCTGGGCGAGCAGCTGGCCGACGTGCTGGACGGTCAGCGGGTCACGCACGCGCTGATCCCCCCGTCGGCGCTGGCCACCATCGCCGCCGAGGTGGCCGTCCGCGGCTTCCCTGATTTCCGCACCGTCATCGTCGGCGGCGAGGCCTGCACCGCGGGGCTGGCGGACCGCTGGGCACCCGGCCGCCGGATGATCAACTCCTATGGCCCCACCGAATCCACCGTCGTGGCGACCTGGAGCGACCCGCTCTCCCCCGGCCACGCCACCATCCCGATCGGCCGCCCGATCGGCAACACCCAGGTGTACGTGCTGGACCGGGAGCTGCGCCCGGTCCCGCCCGGCATCCCCGGCCAGCTCCACATCGCCGGCGCGGGCCTGGCCCGCGGCTACCTGAACCAGCCCGGCCTGACCGCCCAGCGGTTCACCGCCTGCCCGTTCGGTCCTCCCGGCGCGCGCATGTACGCCACCGGCGACCTGGCCCGCTGGACCGCAGGCGGGCAGCTGGAGTACCTGGGCCGCGCCGATGACCAGGTCAAGATCCGCGGGTTCCGGATCGAGCCCGGCGAGATCGAGGCCGCCCTGCTCCGCCACCCCGCCATCGCCGCCGCCGCCGTCACCGCCCGCGAGGACACCCCCGGCCGCACGCACCTGCCGCCTACCTCGCACCCGCCCCCGCCGCCGCCGCGCCCGCCACCGCCGACCTGCGCGACTACGCCGGCCGCCGCCCTGCCCGACTACATGATCCCCGCCACCTTCACCACCCTGGACGCCCTGCCCCTGACCCCCAGCGGCAAGCTCGACCGCCGCGCCCTGCCCGCCCCCGGACGAGCCCCGCCACCGCCGGCTACGCCCCGCCCCGCACCCCCGCCGAAAAGGCCTCGCCGCCATCTGGGCCGAGGTCCTGGGCACCGCCCAGGTCGGCATCCACGACAACTTCTTCGAACTCGGCGGCGACTCCATCCTGTCCATCCAGATCGTCTCCCGCGCCCGCCGGGCCGGCCGCACCAGTCCTCCAAGGACATGTTCCTGCACCAGACCATCGCCGAACTCGCACCCCGCGCCACACCCCCGCCAGCCCGCCCCGCCGCACCCAGCTGTCGCCGGCCCCGCCCCCCTCGCCCCCGTCCAACGATGGTTCTTCCCAGCACAACGGGGCACGCTTGCCGCACTTCACCATGTCCATGCTGGTGGAGCTGCCGGACGATCTCGACGAGAGGGCGCTCAGGCCGCCATCGACGCGGTCGTGTCACGCCATGACGCGCTGCGGCTGCGGTTCTCCGCCTGGATGGCCAGTGGCGCCAGGAGCCGGCGACCTCGCCGGCCGGGCTACTGCGGCACCGCGACCTGACAGCGATGGACGATGCCGCGCGGCCGGCCGCGGTGGAGGCCGCGGCCGGCGAGGCACGCGCAGACCTCGATCCCCGTTCCGGCCGTCTTATCGCCCCCGTGCTGTTCACGCGGGGCGCGGACGGCCCGCCGCTCCTGTTCATCACAGTTCATCATCTGGTGATCGACGTCGTGTCGTGGCCGATCCTTCTGGGTGACCTGGAGAAGGCCTACCAGGACATCCGG
>CAVVQP010000003.1:0-1499245 GCA_963750405.1 uncultured Actinomycetota bacterium | reverse complement strand
ATCGGCGCGGGTGCGTCGCTGGCTGTCGCAGTGACAAGCGTCGACGGCGTGCCCTCGGATGCGACGTCGGTCGTCGTCAATGTGGTGGAGTTGAACGCTACGGCTTCTGGTTACCTCACTACGTATGACACCGATAACGGTGACCCGAACGTCGCGAGCGTCGGTGTGAAGGCGGGGATCAACGCGAACCAGACCGACACCATCCCGGTGAGTTCCACCGGCACAGTATCGGTGGCCAATCACACGTCGGCTCCGCTTGACGTGGTAATGACCTTGATGGGCTATTACACTGGTGACTCGGACACGACGGTGGGCGATAGCTATTTCGATGCGCCGTGGGACAAGATCGTGGACACGACAACTGGCATGGGGGCTCCTCAGGCCCAGATCCCTGCCAGCGGAAGCCTGACCATCCAGGTCGGTGGTCAGGGCGGTATCGCGACGGGTGCCGATACGGCGGTGGTTCAGCTCAGCGCGCTCAACGCGACGACGAACGGGTACCTCGACGCGTATGCGGCCGGGACGTCCGACCCAGCCGTCTCCGAGCTGATCTATGACGGCGTGATGACCTACCGCGATATCGTCTACGTTCCACTGTCCGCGTCGGGGCAGGTCACGATCACCAACCACGGCACGGCGCCCGTCGACCTCAGGGTCGTGACCCGCGGGTACTTCATGCCGCCTTCCACCACTCCGGTCGGCGCCGAGTACGCGCCGGTGGCCGCGGGCGGCCCGGTGATCGTCTACGGATCGAGTTCGGGCGGGACCCAGATCGGGGCTTCGGGCAGTGCGACCTTCCAGGTCGCCGGCACGGCTGGCCTTCCTGCCAGCGGGGTGGTCGAAGTCGCCGAGCATGTCGTGGTGACCAACCCGGCGAACTCCGGGTTCCTGGATGCCTACCGCGGCGGCGGCACCGACCCTAATAACGCAACCATGAACTTCGTGGCCGGTGATGACACCGATGTCGGCTATCAGGACTCCATCTTGTCCAGCATCTCGCCGACCGGGCAGGAAACTATCACGAACCATAGTCCAGGCACCATTGACGTCCAGGTCGCCGTAGTCGGGATCTTCTTCAATCCGCAGGTCCCGTCCGTGCCCAGCTACCCGCAGACCGGCGCCACCTACAGCACTTCTCCAGTGCTGTCCGGGATCGTCCAGGATGCGACCGGAGACGACCTGACCGGCGAGATTTTCCTGTTCGACTCCTCAGGCAACCCGATCGGCGGCTCGCCGACGGCGAGCGGCGAAACTCCGACTGGTGAGGACATCACGTGGTCCGTGCCATCAGGCGCGCTGACCGACGGCGATACGTATCAGTGGTATATGGAGGCCTGTGACCAGGGCGTGTGCTCCGCGCCGAGCGCGACCCAGGTCTTCACCGTGGATACCGCCGACGCGCCTCCGCCGCCGACTGCCACCGCATCGACGACGCTAACCGGTTCCGCGATTACCGGCACCGACGCGATCACTGACGCTGGTGCGTGCTCTGGCTCTGACTGCCCGGCGACCGCCAGTACGACGCTGAATGCCGGGTACGACGGGACGCACAACTGGGCATCGGGCCTAGCGGTCAATCTTTCGTCGATCCCGGCGGGCTCCACGATCGTGACCGCGACTTTGCAGCTCACTGAGTCTGGCTGCCTGACCGGGACCGGCTGCTCGTCCTCAACGATCAATGTCTACCCGGCGGGGTCGGCTGTCGGATCCGCGACAACCGGACCGCAGCTCGCCGCCGCAGCCGTCGCCAACCCGTATAGCGCGATAGCGCCGGCCACCCAGGGAGCCTGGGACATCAGCAACATCGTCGATTCATGGGAATCGGGCACGAGCCCGAACGACGGCCTCGTCATTCAGGCCCCGTCCGCCGGAACTGAAGGAATCTCCTACTATTCGCCCACCGCGAGCGTCGGAGCCGGCGGCCTCCCGCAGGTGACTGTCGGCTACATTCCCCCGGCGGTGCCGACCGCGCCTGCCGGCCTGACCGCGACAGCAGGGGACGGCGGGGCGCTGCTGAACTGGGCCAAGCCAGACTGGGACTACAACGACGCAACCCGTACCTCGACCGCCAGTTACACGGTTAGCGCGCTGAACTCTGCGGGCATCGTCGTTTCCACCCAGACCACGACAGGCGATATGGCGATCGTCACAGGCCTGAGCGATGGCTCCGCGTACACGTTCACCGTCACCGCGACCAACCCGATCGGAAAAGGCCCTGCTGCCACCAGCCCGGCCGTTACCCCGACCGCAGTGCCCGGCGGACCTTCCCAATACCTGACAGCCGCCAGCCAGTACCTGAACGCCCAGGACGCGATCGACAGCGGGCAGGCCCCGACCGCCACGGCAGCGCTATCAGGCGACAGCATGGAAGCCGCCGACCTGACAGCTGTTTCCAACGAGGACCTTTCGCTCAGCCCGGTGGCCGCCGCGGCAACCGCCAACTCAGAACAGATAACTGGTGACTCAACCATCCTGTCCAATACCCTCGCGATGCTGTCCCCGGACAGCAGTACGGTGAGGGTCTTTGCCACGGCCACGGAGTCCTACACCATCAGCGACACCAGTTCAGGGACTACGCTGACCGCGCCGGGCGGCGGGACAAATGACTACCTGCTGACATTCTCCGACCCGGGCAGCTCACCCCTGCTGACCGGCTCGGTCGACGCCGACACCGCTCTCACGCCGATCGCGGATGGCAGCAATCAGGATGCCTGGTCCCCGACCTTGGACGCCAGTATCATAAGCATCGTGGATCAGGACGCTCCGCCCGCGCTGGCCACTGACGCCTTCGGCAACTTCACCTCCGGAACCGACAACGGCGGGTCGCCAGCTCCGAGTCTTAAGGACGCCGCTAGCTGGGCGCTCGCGAATCTATGCAAAGGCGCCGGGCCAGCGAACCCTTGTAACGACGGCTATAACAACGACTGCACTGACTTCGTTTCGCGGGCACTTCTGGTGGGCGGTCATTTCCCGGCCGTATCACCGCAGCATCAGAGCCGCCTCGATCTCGATCAATGGTTCCGGCACCGAATCAAGAGACTCCCAGCGGAACATGGGCCGAGGCTCTGTACCTTGCTGAATTCGAGCACCGGTATACCGGAGGCACTGGGTGGTGGCATTTCGAGAGAACGTCGAAGTTCGCGAGCGGAATACCGGTCGGCGCCCTGATTTTCGGCACCTACTCGACGCACGATAAGGGCTTCCTCACTATCGGCCACGCGGGTATAGTCACCAAGGTCATGGGCAGCAACCTGATGATCACCCAGCACAGCAGGAACATCACCGAGCCGTTGTGGAGGACTTCAACGCAGGCGGGCTGGTTCGCCCGGAAAATCACTAAAGTATGGGTCGTCGCACCGCAGTCGTGGTCCTTTAAAGACCATGAGAGCATCGATTGTGACAATTACACTGATAATAGCACTTGTACGCCGATTTAGGTTTATTGCCTCTGTGCGGGCCTGGTCGGTGCTGACAGCTAGTGAGGGGAGCTTGGGGTGAATCTGCGGTCATCGGTTCTTGCCGTGTGTGTGGTCGTCACTGTGGCAGCCGGGGCTGTGGCGTGGGCCGCGCCGGCGGCGCGGCGGGCGGGCCAGGTGTTCGTGGTGAATCAGGGGTCGGGCACCGTGACGCCTGTGCGGTTGCCGGGCGGGGTTGCCGGGCCGGCTATCCGGGTCGGGCGTGATCCGGATGCGATCGTGGCGACGCCTGATGGCCGGACGGTGTTTGTGGCGAACGGCGGGTCGGGCACGGTGACGCCGATTACGGTCGCGACCGATAAGGCGGGCCGGCCGATCAGGGTCGGACGTGATCCGGACGCGCTCGCGGTCAGCCGCGACGGCAAGACCTTGTACGTGGCCGATATTCCCGGCCTGTTCGGCGGTCCCACCGGGCCGGGGTCGGTGGTGCCGGTGCGGATACCGGCGGGCAGGGCGGGGCGGCCGATCCGGGCTGGCTGGTCGCCGGGGATCGCGCTGACCCCGGACGGGCGCACGGCCTTGGTGCTCAATCAGGAGGGGACCGACGGGCATAGTTCGGTGATCCCGGTCAATCTCCGGGCCGGCAAGGCGGGCGAGCCGATCCCGCTGCCTTCGAGTCCTAACGCTGTCGCCGTCGCGCCGGGCGGCCGGATGGCGTATGTCCCCGGGGCGGGCAAGATGGCCATGATCGGCGGCCGGGAGATGTGGCATGGGGTGCTCACGCCGGTCAGGCTTCGCGGCATGGCCGGGGAGAAGCCGATCGTGGTCGGCCATGATGCTTATATGGGCAACGAGGCGCCCGACCAGGTGCTGTTCAGCCCGGGGGGAAAGATCGCCTACGTGGTATACCCCGGGATCGGCGCGGTTGTCCCGGTCAATACTGCCCGTGGCCGGGCAGGCAAGCCGATCCCGGTCGGTGATTACGCGGACGCGGCGGTGCTGACCCCGTCCGGGCGCCTGCTCTACGTCCAGACCGACCGCGGAGTCACCGAAGTCGACACGGTGACGCACAAGACCACGTTCATCAAGACGGGTTCAGAGCAGGCAGCCAGCATCGCGCTCTCGCCCGACAGCCGCACGGTCTTCGCGCTGGGCGAGAAGGCGAACGGGAAGGGCGTACTGACGCCAATCGCTGTCCGAACCAACCGCTCGGGACACCCGATCACTGTCGGCGCCGTGCCGGTCGCGATGGTCGTCGTGCCTTAGCCCGCGTCCCGACTGTTAGCCCCCCGTCCTACCAGGAGCTCTATTCATTTCAGGAACCGCCGTGCCGCATCACGCCACCGTAGCCAACATGCCACCATACCGTTATCGTACCCAGAAAAATTGGACACCGAATCATATAACTCCCTAAACTTTAGGGCAGCGGGGTCGGTTCAGCACTGATCACTACAATGGTGTCTTAGGGTGGGTCAGTGCAGAATTAGGGGCTGGGGTCGGCATGCGGTTGGGGCGGCTGCCTGCGGTAGTTGTTGCGCGGGATGTGGTGCTGACGAGGGTCTGTGTTTTAACGGCGATCGCGGTAGCGGCCGCGGGGTTCATGGCAACATCGTCGCCTGCCGTCGCGCTGACCACTTCGAGTTACGGAATTGCCGTTAATGCTGACGGCGCGGGGCGCGTGTTCGACGGGGTGGGAGCCGTGTTGGGCGGTGGTGACAACAATCGTTATCTGGCGGACTATCCCGAGCGGCAGCGGATTCAGATACTTGATGACTTGTTCAAGCCTGGCTACGGCGCCTCACTGCAGATTCTCAAGATTGAGATCGGCGGCAGCGACGGCGGCGAAGCGACGGTCGAGCCCGCGAATGGCCAGGTCAACTGCAACGTCGGCGAGGGCTTGTCCATCGCCAGGCAGGCTGTCGCGATCAACCCCCGCTTGCGGCTCTACGGCTTGCAATGGAGTGCTCCGGGCTGGGTAGGCCACGGTTCCAATTCAGTCTTCACCAGCAGCGACATCAAGTACCTGATCGTCTGGCTGGGCTGTGCCAGGCGGTATGGCCTTCGCATCGGCTACCTGGGCGGGTGGAATGAGTCCGACAACGGCCTGCATGCCGCTTGGTACCGCTCATTGCGGGCCGCGCTGAATGCCCGCGGATATTCGGGCACGCAGATTGTCGCCGCTGACTCGTACCCGGCTCACGGCGGCCCCTACCGCCCTTCGTCGACCTGGCAGTACACGGCCACGAAAGTCGTCTCCATTCTGGGAGCGCACGATGACTGCGGCGTGCCGAGCGGACGGAACGGCCCGTCGACCCGGTGCAGCATCACCGCTGCCGCGCGCAACTCAGGTAAGCCCGCCTGGCTGAGCGAAGTTGGCGGAATGGATGCCGGCGCGCGGACCGGCTGCAAGGCCCCGTGCGCCCCGGCGATGGACCGGGTGCTGACCCGCGGCTATATCGACGCCAGGTTCACCGGCTATCTGGAATGGCCGCTCGTCGACGCCATGCCGCCCGACCTGCCTCAGGAGAACCGGGGCCTGATCACCGCTGACCAGCCATGGTCGGGCCACTACAGCGTCGACGCGATGACGTGGGCCATCGCCCAGTTCACCCAGTTCGTCCAGCCAGGCTGGACCTACATCGACACCGCCAGCGGATACCTGGAGCACAACCGCGCCGACGGCTCCTACGTGACCCTCGTCAGCCCGTTGCGCGATCAATGGACCACGATGATCGAGACAACATCGGGACCCAGAGCACCTCAGAAGGTCAAGCTCACCATCACCGGCGGCCGCGGTCTCCTCCGGAAGGCCGTCCATGTCCGGGCGAGCAATTTCAACTCCAGCAGTACCCCGGCGCAGTGGTTCGTGCACCAGCCCGACCTCCGCCCAGACGGCCGCGGGCAATTGACCATCACGATCAAACCGGGCTACGTCTACACGCTCTCGACCACCACCGGGCAGACCAGGCGGGCAGGCTCAACGGCGATCCCCGCGCCGGCCAGCCTGACCTTGCCGTACGCCAACAGCCTGGCAACCTCAGGCAACGCAGGCAGCGGCGGCGACGACGAGACGTCCCTGCTGGCCAGCATTTACGGTGCCTTCGAAATCCGGCAATGCGAATTAGCTGATGGCCCCAGCACGTCCTGCACCGAGCAGATGACCCCGGCAAGGCCCGTCCTGTGGCTCCCGCAGACCGCCCTGTCCAACTACTTCCCCTACGCCATACTCGGCGACGCCCGCTGGAGCGACTACACAGTCAGCAGCGACATACTTTTCACCCGAAGCGGCAGCTCAGCGGGACTGATCGCCCGGTTCAGCGGCAGGACCAGCAGCGCCAGCACGCTGGCCGGATACATCTTCGACGTCCAGGACACCGGAGCATGGGCGATCTACCGAGGCAACCAAGCCGCCGGCCGCACCACGCTGGCATCGGGGCAAGCCTGCCCGCTCAGCCCAGCCACCTGGCACACGCTGTCGCTCACGACCTCAGGCAACGTCATCACCGCCGCCATAGACGGGACTACCGTCGGATCTGCAACAGACGACGCCTACCAGGCAGGACCCGTCGGCCTCGAAGCGGGCCTCGGCTCCCGGAACTGGCCGCAAGTGCAATACAGCAACCTCACCATTACCCCCGCCGGATGAAACCCCAGCCGAGACTCAGTCACGAAACCGGCCGGTCCGACCTCCCCCATGACTGACTGGCGAGCCTTGCCCCGCCTGCGGTAAGCACACTGACGGGGCCAGGAGTTCCTCGCCGAAGCTGTAGGGCACTGGGGGGTAGGCGTGGATGAGTCGTCATCGACCGACAATTCCCACCTGGTAATGGCGACAATTCGGCTGATATGAAAGCAATGGCCGGTAAAACTTGGTACAGCCGATACAGTTCCCCTGTGGTCGGCGGTGGTCGTGGTGGTTGCGTGCGCCGCGGTCGGATACGGCATCTCGAGCGCATCGAGCCACGAGACGTCGTCAGGGGCAGAAGTTCATAGCAAGGCCAGTGCGCCGATCGGCCAATCTCCATCATCCAGCCAAAACCCGCCGAGCAGTGGCCCGTCGTCCGTGCAGTCAGAGGCTAAGGATCGCAGATGTGCAGGAGCGCACGCTGCGAGATCGTCAGGAACGGCGCCGGGTGCTGTCAAACTCCACTCGGGCCGGCTGAAGGCCCATAAGGGACCTATCGCCAACTGGCGTCACCGCCGACATGCTGTCGATCCCGCTATTCAATGCGGCGCGTCTATGTGGCGCGTGGCAATCAGCTCGTTAGGAGTACGCCAGGTCAGGGTACTGTGACGACGTATGCTGCGCCGACATCTGTGTGCTTGCCAGGGGAGCCGATAACCGCAGTCGTGCCGGACAGGGCTAGATGGTCGCCGAAGTCGTCACCGCTTGTGCAGCCGGGGTTGATTACCTGAGTCTTAAACCGCCACTTGTTCCGGGTCAGGCCGTAGTCATAGGCGGCACCGCACTGCTTCCGGCCTTTCCTCGATGCGCCTATGAGCAACCGTGACCCTGACATCGCCACCGCAGTCCCGAACCAGTCGCCAGCGCGCGCAGCCGGTTCAGTCAAGGTGCCGGACGGCGACCAGTGCTGCCTGGAACGGTGGAATAGGTAGACCGCGCCCCGGTTGCCGCGCGCGCCGGCCGACCCGACAGCGATGGTCGAGCCCACGATGGCCACTCCGGTGCCGAACAGGTCGGCGGCCCGGTCGCCCGGGTCCGCTAGCGTTGCCTGCAGGTGCCAGGTCTTTCCCGAGCGGGTGTAGACGTACACCGCTCCGGGCGAGGTCGTCGGGCCGAGCGCACCGATGACGATCGTTTCGCCTGAGATTGCCATCGACCAGCCGAAGGCATCGCCATCGGGGGCGGGTGCCGGAGGCGTGAGCCTGGCCTCGAGGTGCCAGGCGTTTCCTGAGCGCCCGAAGATGCAGACGGCTCCCGTCACTCCGTTCGCCTCATAAGCGCTGATAACCGCCGTCGTGGTGGAGGCAGCCATCGACCAGCCGAATGCCTCGTGACTGACCGCGTGCGGATCGGTCAGCGTCGCCGTCCGATGCCAGGTCCGGCCTGAGCGTGTGTAGACATGGGCGGTCCCGTTGCCCTGGAGGATAGCGCCGACGATAGCGAACGTATCGGCTGGAGTGCTCTGCACCGCCACCGAGAATCCGAAGGCCGTGACACTCGCGGTTCCGCTGAGCGTCGCCTGTCGACGCCAGCCATTGCCGGGGTTCACGTCCACGTATGCCGCGCCGCGGGAGCCGTTGGCGCCGCTCGCGCCGATCAGGACGGTAGAGCCCGAAATTGCTACCGAGCCGCCTATGTTGCTGCCCATCGGGTTGTATGCCGCGGGCCGGGTGGTCAGCTCGGCGGACGCGAATGGCGCGGGTATCGCAACCGCCGCAAATAGCCCAGCAGCGACTGCTGATGTGGTGCTCGTCCGCCAGCGGTGACGCGCTCTCCTTGATGTCAAGGCCACTTCCTCCAGCGATAGCCGAGTGCGGCGGACTGCGCGCGCCTATGACAAGAATCATATGAAAAGCCAGTCGCGTCAAACATCGACGTCATTTATATTTGATCGGGGTCGGCCTGCGTTTTGTGGTGGCGATTCTTCGGGGAGGGCTCGGGAAGGGCGCCAAATGAAGCCGCTGACCGCTGGCGATCCGGGGCAGATCGGGCCATACAGGTTGATCGGAGTGCTCGGTGCTGGGGGAATGGGGCAGGTCTACCTGGGGATGTCGCCAGGCGGCCGTGCGGTCGCGGTCAAGGTTGTCTTCAACCATCTCGCGCGTGATCCCATGTTCATTGCCAGGTTTCGCCGCGAGGTCGAGGCCGCCAAGTCGGTCAGCGGCGTGTATACCGCGCCGGTCATCGCGTCCGGGCTCGATGACCGCCCTCAGTGGTTCGCCTCCGGCTATGTCGAAGGACCCTCGCTGGCCGAGGCGGTCATCGAGCGCAACGCCCCGCTGCCGGAGATCGCGGTGTGGCGGCTGGCTGCGGGCCTGGTCGAGGCGCTGCAAGACGTGCATGCCGCCAATCTCGTGCACCGGGATCTCAAGCCGGCGAATGTGCTGCTCGCTCTCGATGGCCCGAAGGTCATTGATTTCGGGATAACGAAGGCTCTTGAGGGGATGAGCACCACGGCCAGCCGGCAGATGCCGATCGGCACTCCGGCATTCATGTCTCCTGAACAGGCCAATTGTGACGCGGTCGGCCCGGCCAGCGACGTGTTCTCACTGGGCAGCGTGATCGCGTTCGCCGCGACTGGTCGGATACTGTTCCGGGCCGGTCACCCTGCGGCGGAGCTGCTCCGAGTAGTGGACGAGGAGCCAGATCTGACCGGTATGGCCCAGCCCTTGCGCGAACTGGTCCGTAGCTGCCTGGCGAAAGACCCAGCCGATCGCCCTTCGCTCAGCAGACTGCTTGACGCGATCATCGCGGGCAGCGCGGATTACCCCTCAATGACACCGTCATCCTTCTGGCCCAGGTCGCTTGCTGACTTCATCAGGTCCCGCAGCGACATCACTAATCCGCGCGATGTCGGCTTCGCGCAGCCGGACGAGCCGCAGCAGAAGCCACCGGCCCAGCCGGTGACCGAGCACCCTGCCCGTCGGCCACGCAAGTCACGCTCCAGGAAGCTGCACGCATCCGTCTCTGCCGCTGTCATCATCGCGCTGATAACGACCCTCGCCTGGAGGCTCAGGCCCGGCGATCAGCCATCCGCTGCCGCCACTCTGGCGTCTTACACCCGCCCCGTGCAGCACTTCAAGGACGGGCTGCTGATCAGTACGCAGTGGATGCTAGGCGGGAGCAGCGGTTCGCTGCTGACAGCGAAGATCACGGCGACCGATGCCACGGGCGCCGCCCTCGCGGTGCAGTTCGAGATGCCGTTTCCGGTCGCCCTGCTGAAGGATCTTGGTGCGGCCAGGTTCAGCCCATCCCCACCCATGGTTATTGACCACGGCCGGGGACTGGTCTGGCCACTGCGCATTCCGGCGCACGGCTCGGCCGTGATGTACATCCGGCTGGACGTGGGTTCCGCCCTGGTCTCTGAGGCCAGGCTGAAGGGGCTGGTAAGCAGGCTGACCTCGGTACAGCCGGGTCCCGCCGATATCCCAGCACCACAGGTCACCTTGCAGTCACTGATGATCATCCCGAAAAGGCCGCGAGTCCAGCTGGGGGGTTCTGAGCGGCTGAAGCTAGTCGGGTTGCTCTCAAATGGCAAGCGTGCTTCCCCTGCCTATCTTTCCAAGATCAAATGGAGGACGGCGAACCTGAACGTGGCGAGGGTCAACGCCGTCGGCCGAATAACGGCCGTGGCAGTAGGAGAGACCCGGGTAACTGCCACTGTGGGCAAGGTCAAGGCGTACGTGCTGGTGGTTGTTACAGTCCGACCCAAGACCGGTCAGGACCCCTCAGGAGGCGGTCAGCAGGCTCCTTCATCAGCGCCGACCCAAGGTCATTCACAGCCGCATTCGAGTTCCAGTTCGCCCCCTGTCTCGACTCCTACGTCCCACCCGGCACCGTCCCCGACGACCTCCCCGACCCAATTGCCCTGAGAACGGCAAGGCAGATCCATTCCATTCCGTTCCATCTCCAAGCCGCTCCGGCGCGGCGATGCCCGCTTACGCTGGATACCCGGCGGCTGGTTAGGCACCGGCATTTGCTACCCCCAAAGGTCCAGCAAGCTCTGCGACCGCAGCAGTGCAGCTCGCGGCGAACTGCGCAACGCGGACGAACCGGACCGGCCCAATTGCATGCCCTCCACGCAATTTGGGCTGTTACGTCCTGAATAGCGGCCAATGTCGGGCGCCGCTATTCGTGCATGCTGCAGGTCACTGAGCGATGCCGACCGCGCAACGCGCTTAGCAGCACGGGAGGACGCAATGGCCCGAGTTAGAAGTGCGCTGGACCTACAGATTGACGGATATGAACGTTCCTCCGTACAGGGATTCGACACCACCGATCGCGCCAGATCAAGCCCCTCAGCGTGCTCGCTGATCCGTTGCGCGTTCACGTCACGCTGCGCCGGCATACGACTGACCCTCTCGTGGTCAGGTCTATGGACTGGTATCGACGCTGAGTGTAGTGGGATCGGGCATGGCCATCGGCCCTGGTTGGGGTGGAACGGGCGGATCAGCTCGATGAGGTTCTTAATGTCGGGGGATCTCGGTGCCGGGAGGTACCGTCCAGCCCCATTCTCGTTCGGCTTCTGCCCATACTTCCTGGAACGCCGGGAATGGGGTCCTCAGGCCTAGGGCCTCGGGTCGGCCTGGAATCTTGACGGCGAGCCTCGGCACGCGGTTCCAGTACAGGTCGACGACCATTGTATTGTAGCCGCCTGGTCGCTGGATGGCTATGTAGCCCTTCCTCATGACCGGCTGCCAGGGAAGCCCTAGCTCCTCGGCCACGTCGGTGATTGCGTGGACAAGGCGTTTGCCGGTGTCGATGCGTTCGGCCGTGATGCGCATGTCGCTGGCGTAGCTCTCCCACGTCCAGGTCTCGGTGCGGCCAGGTGCAGCTCGCGTTTTCTTCGCCCAGTCATTCGGTCGGACGACAAGCTCGAAATGGGGGGCTGGGGCTGAGTCGCCGATGCGCAGTGCTTCGAGCTCCAGGCCGAAGAATCCGACTCCGGTCACGGTGTTCTCGTTCAGCCACTCCAGCGCGGCCGCGTGCTCGTCGGTGATCAGAGATGAGATCCAGATCACCACGTCTGCGCCGACGCCCGCGCAGTAGGTCAGTACCTGGCCCAGGTGCCCGTGGTCAGTCTGCTCAAGCTGGTTCTCGACGATGACCACCCGGCCCTGCGCGCGTCGCTCAGGAGCAGGTCGAGGGCATACCGGCCGACGGCTTGCTCCCGCTGCCGCAGTTCCAGCGCTAGCCCTACGGCCTGTCCTAATACATCGAGATTGGAGGCCAGCCACGGCGTGAAATCCGATGCCTCGTTCGGCCAGATAGTCCTCAGCGGCACCGACTCCAGCCTGCCTAGATCTCTCATGGACGCCATTATGCTCACCGGCTCGGCAGGAGACATCCCTGGCTGGATTCACGAGGCCTCCTGCGCGACTACTTCCGGCGCGACTCCGGAGGCTATGTGTACTCCGGGGCCATGTTCGACTCCTATCCCGCCGACCCCGCCTCAGGCGCCCCTGCACCCCCAGCCCCAGCCCCAGCCGATCAGGTTACCAACAGCGATCTAATCGCCCTCGGCATGCTCGGAATCCGCGTCACCGGCTATGAAGCACTGGCTATCACCGACCACCAGCATCATGAGATCCAGAGCTTGCTCGCGGCCATTCCTGCAGATGCGCGCATCGAGGACGACGCAAGCGCCGGACTGCTCACCCGAGGCGGCCACGCATGGAAATTGTGGGAATTGCTGCGCGATATCAAGGACCGCACGAAAGACGCCCGGTTCGGCGCGGTCGCAGCTGGCAAGCTCATGGCCCGGAAACGTCCGGATCTGATCCCCATCGAAGACAGCCGGATCGCAGCAGCCTTCGGACGCAAGTCTCCGGACCGGGACGAGGACTGGTGGGACGATGTCCGCTCCGCAGCATGTTGCCACCAGCCGGCCGCTGGCGGAGCCATCCTGTGGCCCTACCTCACCCGGATACGCGACCGCGAACACAAAGGTCACCTCCCGATTCTGCGCGTTCTCGACATCATCGGTTGGATGCACGCGCGCCGCGACCCGGGTAGACCGGCACCTGACTGAAGATCAAGCAGTGACAGAGAGTAATTGCCCTTCCGCCGCCAGACGCGGCTGGCGTGGAACGAGTCGTGGACTGGCAGTGCGTTCGACGGGTGCATCGTGTGCAATCTGAGCCTCCGGAGTGTGCTATCTGTGCAGCTAGAAGGCTCCGTTATGCCTGGTCAGAGAATTATTTCGATCTTACCTTCGCTGCGCTCGATTTTCGTGGAACCAATCGTGGAACGAGCTTGTCGGCGACCCGGGTCGCTGGCGTCGGGCCAATGATGGCCGCTCGTTGGCCCGGAGCGCCCGAAAGAGACGGTCGGCTATTCAGGACGTGCACTTGATTGCACAAGACGACCACGATGCGCAGCGTCTGCGGATCGCAACCGAGCTATCGTCCCAGTTGCAACGCCCAGTTCGATGGGTAGGTCGACGACGAGCCAGGCGAACGGATCGCCGAATCTGCATTCGCTGGTAGCTCTGAGGGGACTTCGGGTTCCCGATGGTATTCAGGGCGTCGGTGTAGTCGATGAAGGTGGTGGCGTTGTGGCCGAAGTCGACGACCAGGCGCAGGTGACCTCCGATGGCGGCGACGTAGGAGGCGATCACCCGTCGACGCGGCCCTGGCCGCGCGGCTCGGATCTGGCCTCGACGAGCTTTCCGTGGCCTGCAGCGCGCCGATGCGGGATGACAACGCTGCTAGATCCCGGCAGCAAGACGAGAGCCTATTGCGATCAGAACACGCAATTACTGAACGTCACCGGCCTGCGGTTAGTGCGGACCAAAGTCGTGGAACGGGTCGTGGAACGGCGATGCGCACGACCTGTGCATCTTGTGCAATCTGAGCAATCCGGTGGTGCTATCTGTGCAGCTCGCGGAACCGGGGCCGGGAGTCGGCGGAATGGTAAGGAGAAGGTCTACGGTTCGATTCCGTAAGGGGGCTCTCAATGAGGTCTTCACGTTTCAGTGCGGGCCTTGTTCACGTTTGAGGTCCTGGCCTGATTGTTGCGGGCGGGTCTGACATTTTCTGCTGGCTGCGGGCAGGTGCCGGAGGTCGTTTCGTTGTCTGCCTGGTGGTTTTGGCGTGCCTGCGGCGGGTTCCTGGCATGCTGCGGCCCCAGGGCGCGGTGTCGTCATGCTGGCGGGCAGGCGTGCTGCGTGCTGTGCGGGGCGTTGCGGCCTGGCTCAGGGCGGCTGGGTGGCTGGAGTTAGCGCGGTGAGCGTCTTGCGGCGGCGGCGCCGGGTTCTCGGGGGTAGGCCGGCGGCCGCGCGGCGGGCGGTTTCCTGCTGGCGGGTGTCCCATGCGGCGAGGATGCGCTGGTTGCGGACGACCAGCAGGGTGGTGGTGAGCAGCATGAGAGGTGTCAGGCCCATGAGGCGGCACCAGCCTCGGCTGATGTCGTTGGTGGCGGGGTCTTTTGCGGTGGAGAAGCCGCGCTCGGCGCCGGTGCGGCGGGCGTAGGAGCGGCGCCAGGCGGCTGAGGGGTAGTCGTGTTTCTGCGCTGTCTTGGCGAGCACGTGCGGGGGGATGGTGATGGTCTGCTGAGTGCAGCATGGCTGGGGGTGCCCGGGTGGCTGCAGGATCTCGGGGCGGTCCCGGTCCAGGGTCATGGATGCGGGGCGGAGCGGGCAGCGGATCTTGCCCGTGGCGGCGGGGCACTGCACGCGGTGGTAGCCGTCGGCGTCGTCGCTGGTGAGGCGGCCGAGCTTGTGGCGGGCCAGCTCGGCGGCCCTGCTGTCATGTTCTGCGGCCTGCTCCCTGCTGGCGGTGCGGGCGAGCGGCCCGAGCTCCAGCAGCGGGCGGGGCGTGCAGGGGCAGTACAGGTTCCCGTTGGCGATGACCGCGCCGTCGTGGGTGCCCTTCGGGCCGCGGTCGTTCGGGTGCAGGTCCTGGACGAGCCGGGCGCCGGCTGCCCTGAGCGGGGTGGCCCAGGCTCCGGCGTCGCGGTAGGAGTAGCCGGAATCGGCGAGGACGTCGCCGAGCGCGATCCCCTGGCCGGGCATCGCGGTCAGCACGGGCGCGAACGCGCGGACCGGGTCGTGCCGGGGCGATGACAGCGTGGCGCGACGGGCAAGCTCGGGCAGGGCCGGGCCGCTCTCGCCGGGCATCATGATCGCGGCGGAGAGGTAGTAGCCGAAGAACAGCTCGTCCTGGGTGCGGAGCAGGTTGTTCTTGCGGTGCCCCCGCGACGCCTCGGGGTCGGCGCAGTCGCTGGTGCCGCGCGGCGGGGGCCGGGAGAACGACTCCAGGTCCGTCCAGTCCACCGCCAGCGACGTGCTGACATCCTTGAAATCGTCGGGGATGCTGGCTTCGGGCAGGTCATCGCAGATCGCCTGCAGCTCCTGCGAGGGCTGCCCGTCTGGCTCGTGCTTGCCGGCGGCGAGAGCGACCAGGCTGAAGGTGTACTCGGCCTGCCGGCAGGTCAGCAGGTGCGGGCCGTGCCTCCAGTCCGCGAGCACGCCGAGCCGCCGCTGCTCGTGCCCGGGCAGGCTGGTCAGCGCCTGGTGGACGCGGGTGAGGCAGTCGGGCCGCCCGTCGGCCAGGGCCAGGCACATGCCGGCCAGCAAGGTGCGGACCCTCAGCTGGCGGGAGCGGACCCCGGCCGGGAGCATGGCCCCGGTCCGCGGCGCGATGCCCGAGGCGCCGGTGACTTCCTCCAGTTCCGCCAGCGTGATCATGACCGCCGGGATGCTCCCAGGAGCCGGACCGCGTGGTCCTCCATGGCGGGCTCAAGCCCGGCGGTCAGGTCGCCGGGACACTGGGAGCAGCTGATCCCGGCCGCCGCCATGAAGGTGGCAAGCCCGAGCAGCTCCGCGCAGCCGGCCAGCCAGGTCGCGCGCAGCCTGCTCGTGTCCAGCCGGGGCAGCCCGCCCCCGCCGCCGGCGCGGCGATCAGGGGCCAGGTGATGTTCCGGCGGCCCGGATCGGCCCGGCCGCAGATCAGGCCATTCCCTGCGAACCGGGCCGCCGCCAGCAGCCGGGCGTGATAGCGGGAAAGGACCGGCACGACCCGCGGTCGCGTGCCGCGGACCTGCACCAGCACCCCGCCGGAACGGCAGGTCACGTCCGCGCCGCGGGCGTCCCGCAGGTCACCGCGGATCAGCCCGGCGCCGGCCCCCAGGCAGATCAGCCCGGCCGCCCGCATCCGCAGCGCCAGTGTCGGCTGGGCTTCCGCCAGCGCCAGGTACCCGCCGATCTCGCCGGGACTGGACGGCGCCTTGGCGCGTCCCCTGGGAAGCGGCAGGTCCGCAGGGTACAGGTGCGGCACCACCCGGCGGCCGATGAACCGCAGGTTCGTCCGCAGCGTCCGCCGCGCCGCGCCGGACAGGCCCGGCGCGCACCGGGTGAACCGCTCCGCCGTCGAGGGATGCAGCAGTACCTCCGGCACCGCCTCCAGCCCCAGCCCGATCCCGTAGTCAGCCAGCTTCCCAGCGGCCCGCAGCAGGTTCTTCGCCCGTTCCTTTCCCTCCGGCTCCGCCCTGGTGATCACGTCCCGGGCGAACTCCGCCGCCTGCGGCGACACCGACGACGGCCGCCACCGCCCGATATAAGAGGCAACCCCAGATTCCATACAGCACTTATACTTAATGAGACGCGGCAGATGCGGGATGCCGGCTGCGACAATGACAGCGTGTCGCCCACCCCGGCCCAGCACGCCCGCGCCGCCCGCATCGCCGCCGAGATCACCGCCCGCCTCGCCGCCGTCAGCTTCGCCCTGCCCGGCACCCTCGCCGACCGGATGACCCGCTGCGGATACGCGAACTGCCGCTGCCACGAGAACCCGCCCCGCCTGCACGGCCCCTACCACCAGTGGACCCGCAGGAAAAACGGAAAGACCGCCACCCGCATCCTGTCCGACGACCAGGTCACCGACTACCAGCCCTGGTTCGACAACCACCGCCGTCTCCGCGAACTGATCGCCGAGCTCGAGGAACTCAGCCTCGCCATCGCCGAGGCCGACCCCCGCTGGAACCGCTAGCCCCCCGTCCCGCCCTGGGCTACCGAAACGGAACCGCGACTCCCACATCGCGTGGCCCGCGCCCGCTTAACCCGTGGCCAGCGGACCCGCCAGGCTCCATTAGCCCAGGTCAACCCCAAACGTGAACACCTCTCCGCAGGTCAGAGGCGGTTTGGGACCGTCAGGGGCCGCCTCCTGAAGCCCGGTCGGGGGTCCTGCGAAACGCCGGCTCAGCGCAGACAACTCTCGCAACCTAAACTTGAAAGGACAGCTATCTCTCTGCATCGTCCGCGCGATATGTCGGGATAGCGAGCCCTGACGGTCACTCCTCATCGAGGACCGCCCGGAAACCGGCAAGTAGCTTCTCAAGCTCCTCGACCTTGTCCGCTAGATCCGCAAGCTTGGCGTCCTTCGCTTTCTCCGCATGCACCGCATCAGACGTATTGAGCCTGCGAAGGGCGGATTCGGCGTCGGCAGTGCTGCTGCCGTTGCGAACGGCCGACACCACAGCGCCTGCTTCGGTGCTCAGCTTGTAGAGCACGACGCTCTGGCTTTGGTTGTTGGGAAGGTCGAAGGGGAGATGCCCGACACCGATGTCTGCGAGCTTGCCATGGATAGTGGCGAGGACCCGCACGCCAAGACGACCGTAGTCGTCGATGTCACGCAGTGCCCACATGGCGACGCGGAGGACCCCCCCGCTGGCTTTGATCGCCTTGTCGAGGTCTGCCCAGGTGGCGAACTCAAGCGACTGGGCGTCGTGGTCATCAGGCACGTTCATGGTTACTCCAGGTACATGATAAGTTAGTTACACGTAATCGTAAGATAATTTTATCATCTGTGCAACATTTATTTTTCTTTGACGAGACGGCCTGTGCCGTGCTCTTGCAGCTAGCTCTGGCTAGGAGCCTTGAGACACGGCGTACGAATAGTGGTTCACCGGTGTTGCACAGGCCCTCGTCCGGCTGGACCGTCACCAACTTGGCGAGGAACAGGAACTCCGTTTCGGAAGTTGGAGACGCGAACGATTCCTGGATCCGAGTTCGACCGGCACGCAGCGGACGTCGGTTTCGCCCAAGATCCATTCCACTTCTCGTCTGCCCCGCCCCCGGTGGTGTCGAAGAGAGCGAAGTTGGCAAGCATGTCCAGGACCGTAACCGGGTTCATCAGCAGCTCAACGGGGCGTTGCACATCGGCCTGCCCGGACAGGTTCTCGTCATCGGCGGTGGACCGGAACGGCTGCCAGAGGCTCGTAGGTGCTCCGACGGCGCCGAACCGCCGCTTCAGCCCGTCGGAGGCGACGGTCGAAGAACGTTGGGGGTGAAGAACCACGGGTACTCGGTGCCGTGCACGTTGTTGATCTCTCGGGCGGCGTCGACCCATCCGGCCTGCGCAGTCGGGGACTTCCGTCGGTCACCTCCGCCGACGACGAGTTCGAAATGGCCGGGCTCGAGGAGGTGTACCAGCGCAGTCCGGCAGGCGATCACGTCACCCGGTATGCCACGACCGGGCATTATTTCTACGTCCTGAATGAAGGCAACGCCGTCAACTTCCTGCACGGCGCCGCCGTGGGCGCGTTCATCTACCTAGTCCAGGCCGAGATTCTCGCGGCGACAGCCGCCCTGGCCGCCGGCCACCTGCCGCCAGGTCTGCACGAATGCGACGACGAAACCCGCAAGTTCATCGCGGCGACCTGGTTACAGGTATTCAATGGGGCGTCATGACTGTCACCAGCCGCGAGATCTCCGGCACGCTCAGCCGCTATCTGACAGCCCATCCTGGCGAGCGCGACGCCCTGGCCCCGCTGCTGTCCTGCCTCACCGGAAACGCTGACATCAGCTCCCGCCGCACCGTGCCCGGGCACGTCACCTGCAGCGCGGCCGTCATCAGCCACGCCGGGCGGGTGCTGGTGATACGCCACAACTTCCTCGGCCGCTGGCTCCTGCCCGGCGGCCACATCGACCCCGACGACACCGGGCTGATCGCCGCGGCCCGCCGCGAACTCGCCGAGGAAACCGGGCTCGCCGGGCAGCAGGCGGTCCTTGTGCCCGAACTCGATCAGGTCCCCATCGACATCGACGTGCACCAGATCCCTGCCAACCCGGCCAAGGGCGAACCCGCCCACTGGCACGCCGACTTCCGCTACGCGTACCACGCGGCAGAACCAGCGGTGACGTTGCAACTCGACGAGGTCAGCGGCTACGCATGGCAACCGCCGTCGTCGTTGCAGCCCGCACCCCTGGCCGCCAAACTTTCCCGCCTTGCGCTGTGCTGATCCTGGCGGCGCTGTCGCCCTGCCGTCTCCGGTCCATCAGGTGTGGATGACATCGTAGACACGCTGGTCAGGGGGTCATCAGCTCACGTCCGAAGGTCTGCCCGAGGTAGAAGCGTTGCGGTCGCAGGTATAGCCGCATCCAGTCGCCTCCAACCTCCGCCATGAACGGTCGCCCGATGTGCAAGTCCACTGGGTCGACGATGACTATGTTGTCGAGCCATTCCGGCTGACCCCACAGCCGGAATGGCGCTCGGGAGCTGAAGACCTCATCGCAGAAAGCACCGGCCGGCGACAGCCCAGTACATCGCCACCGCGCTGAGCCGTAAGGCAGGCGTCAGGGTCACGGTCGATGAGATCGGCATGGGCCGTTCCGGGGCAGCGGCAACGCTGGAGAGCGGGCTGGAATATCCGGATGACGGGACACTGGCGGGGCTGCTTCCGCGACCTGCGCAGTCCGCGCAGCACGCAGGAGTTCGTGACCAGGGCAATCGAACTGACCGACCCGGCCTACGTGCGCGCTGGCGTTCGTCCGGCTGGTGCACGCCGCGAGCTACGTCCAGCAACGCGAACCTGGGCAGGCGATGGCTGTGGCGCGGGAGGCGATCGAGCTGGCGGGAAGCCTGAAGTCGCAGTGGTACCGGCGGTACGTTACGGACCTGTCCGCCGACCTGGTGCCGTGTGAAGCGGAGTCGGATGTACGGAGTTTCAAAAGCGCTTGTGGCTGAGCGACTGGCACCTTAGCGCATCGGCCGCCGGGCCGTCGGGGCGTGGAACCGGGCCAGCGGCGCCCGGGTCCCGCATCGGCAGGACCGCGCCATGGCGGCAGATGAGCTACTCCGGGAACAGGGGACCACCGGACGCTCGCGGGGGCCGGACGGCGGGGTCCCGTGAGATTTTCTCCGGCAGGGCGGTGGATCCGGAGCGGGGCGTTCGGCTATGACTTGACAGGCGGCCGGAGCAGGCCGCCGGGCCAAGGGAGTCATGGGATGACGCAGTACCTGATCTTGCTCGGTGCCCACGCGATGGACCACATCCCCGGCGAGGAAATGCCCGCCGTGGCTAAGGCCGCGCACGCGGTCTGCCAGGAGGCCATCAACGCTGGCGTGCTTGTCTGCGCCGGCGGACTGGAAGACCACGGGGCAAGCATCGTGGCCACCGGCGGGACGGTCACCGACGGCCCGTACCCGCAGGCCATCGGCGGAGTCACGGTCGTCGAGGTGCCCTCACGCGAGGAGGCGCTGAGGTGGGCTGCCAAGTTCGCCGTCGCCTGCCGCTGTGCGCAAGAGGTCTGGGCGTTCGCGTTCGACCCCGAACTCGACGCGATGTTCCGCCAGGCAGATAGCCGGCGGTGACGTCCTGACGGCGTCTGATCGAAGGCGACCCGCCGCGCTGGAGCAGGACTTGCCAGGCCGCGATCTGACGACACGGACGGGGGGTGGGTCGGGTTAGCCGGGATGCGAGCGCTGGAGTGCATTGTGGTGTCGTCTGGCTTGTGATTTGTTTCCGGGCGGGTGAACCGGGTGGCCCGCAGTCGCGTCTTTATGGCGGACCAGCACCGGGGCTGGTGATGGCCGGGTCTTAGGCGCGCGGCCGCTGGCAGGGAGTTTCGGGAGATGATCTGATGAACCTGACCAGTCATGCCAGGCTGCGGCTAGGCCGCATCACCCGATAACGGCCTATGTCCTTAGCGGCGGCACCCCCAGTGAGGTGACCCCGATCCGCGTCGCGACCGGCAGGCCGCTGAAACGATCATGGTCAGGGGCGCGCCGTTCGCCATCGCCATCACCCCGGACGGGAGCACTGCCTACGTCGTCAGCCAGGACTCTAATACCGTCACCCCGATCCGCACCGCCACCAACACCGCGCTCAAGCCCATCAAGATCGGCAAGCCGACCAGCCTCGGCATTGTCGTGGCGTCGATCGCCATCACCCCGGACGGGAAGACGGCCTACGTCCCCGGCTACACCACGGGCACCGTGACCCCGATCCGGGTCGCCACCAGCAAGGCACTCAAGCCGATCAGAGTCGGGCGCCACCCGATCGCCGTGGCGATCACCCCGGACAGCAAGACCGCCTACGTCCTGAACGAAGGGTCGGGCACGGTCACCCCGGTCCGCACCGCCACCGGCAAGGCCCTCAAGGCGATCAAGGCCGGGCCCGATCCGGTCGCCATCGCCATAACGCCGGACGGGAAGATGGCCTACGTCGCCGATCTCGGGTCCAACTCCGTCACCCCGATCCGGATAGCAACGAACACCGCGCTCAAGCCGATCGAGGTGGGGAACTTCCCCGACGCCATCACCATCACCGCGGACAGCAAGACCGCTTACGTCCTCAGCGAGAAGGGCCTGACCCCGATCCGGACCGCGACCAGCACTGCCCTGAAACCGGTCAAGGTAGCAGGTGAACAACCGATAGCGATCGCCATCACCCCCCGCTGACCCGGGCGCGCTCCAGGCAAGCCTGCAGGTGCGGCAAGACGCGCCGCAAATGCCTGGCGGGCCTTTCCTGCTACGGCCGCCACGCAGCGAGGAGATCCTCTGGGAGGAGCGCCACGGGGCCATCGACGGTGACCCCGGTACGGGAGATGGCCAGCAGTGGCGTGGATTCGGCAGCTCCGGGCAGCTGAGAACGGTGCACGATGAGTTCCGCGAGATCGCGGCTGTCGAAAGGATGACTCTCCCGCCACTTGATCGACCCGACAAAGGAAATCCGTTGCGCGATTGGCGCCCGGTCCGCTCCGACCAGGTCAATCTCGGGATCGTTGGTACGCGTCCAGTAACCGCCCACCGCACCCGCATCACCAGGGAGATTGTCGATGATCCGGCGCAGCGCCTCGCGGATCACCGGCTCGATGGCGGCGCCACGCCAGGAACTCCACGACGCGTTGATCCGCCGCATCAGCAGATCACCGCGACCGCGTTCGATCTCTGCCAGGTGCTCGCCAAGGAACGCCAGCCAGAACCGCAGGTGAGGATCGCCGACCGAATATCTTGTCTCCCGGGACGGACGGGTCGACAGCGGCGTCGCCACATCAACGATCCGCTTTGCCGCCAGCAGGTCAAGGGCGCGGTTCAGCGAGGACGCCGGCATCTCGCCCGCGGCCCGCTGGATCTTGGAGTAGGTGCGTTCGCCCGATCCGATTGCTCCCAGAACCAGGCGAGCCTGAGAGTCGGGAGGGAACTCCGAGGCCAGCGCCCGTTCCCCGCTTACCAGCAGAGCCGACAGCGGGTCCGCGACCGCTTCTGCCACGTAATCCAGTGCGGTGAGCCCGGACGGCCACTCGTCAAGGACCAGAGGCAGGCCACCCGATACCAGGTAGGCGTCGAACGCCTCCGCGGCCGGCAAACCGAGCATCTCGGCCGCGTCAGCGGGGCTGAGCGGCGGTATCACCAGTTCGGTGGCACGCTGATGGAAGGGGCGTCCGTACTCGTTGAGAGCCTCCATCATCGCCAGGTCCGAGCCGATGGCTATAAGCAGCACGGGTTTCCGCGATAGTTCCCGGTCGAAGATTTTCTGGAGCGTCCCCTCGAATCCGGGATCGGTCTTGATCAGGTACGGGAGCTCGTCGAGAACGACGACACCCGGCTGATCGTCCGGCAAGCTGCGCGCGAGCAGCCTGAGCGCGGCGTCCCACGTGCCTGGAGCCTGGTCGCGGAACAACGCCGTGTCGGGCAGGGTCGATTCCATGACCGCTTCGGAGAAGAGCCGCAGGTCCGCCTCGGTAGTCGGCTGGCCCGAGGCGGTGAAGAACACATAAGGCACGCCAGCGCGGTCGACGAACTCCTCAACCAGCCGCGACTTGCCCACCCGGCGCCGACCCCGGATGAGGATAGCCCGCCCAGGGCGCCCGGCGCGGCCCCCTCTCTTCACCCGGTTGAGCAATCCGTCAAGCAGGGCAAGCTCGTGAATGCGGCCAATGAAGTGATCCAACGGTTCTCCGTAGGTGATTCTTTTTTGGTACAACCAAACTTGATCGTACCAGGCCTGGATGCCCGTATTGCGTTGGCTCGGCGGGCAATAATTGCCGTGAGCGCGACCACCCTTTTAGGCCGGCCACGGCGGGACGAGCGAGATGCGCGAGCTGTGCTCGGTCCGGTGATCGCCGGGCAGTCGCTCAGCGACCACCGGGCAGGGCTCATCAATATGAGTTAGTCCAGGCTCGGTTCTTCAGTGTGGCTGGCGGCGGTCAGGTTCGTCAGCCGGCCTTTCAGGTAGGGGCGCTCGGCCTCGGTCGGCGCGAGTTCCAGAGCCGCGCGGTAGCTCTCGCCTGCCTCGGCGCTTCCGCAGTGCCTTCAGTCGCGATCAGCCCGTCGTTCCGGCCGCTCGGCTGCATGAGCAGGTCGACACTTACCTTGGCCAGCTCCGCCTTGACGGTCACGCAGACCTGCCAACCGGCATCGGCCGGGATCTGTGCTTGCGGTGGATGCGGGGTCAGTGGCTCGACGCGTATGAGGAGTGGCAGCGGTTCGGCACGGACCAGGATTCGAAGGCCGCCCACTCACCAGCCGGGATCACCGGCCGGTCCCGCACCTCACCGCGGGCGAGCAGGTCTTGTACGAGCGGCTGATCGCGCCAGCCTCGACGGGCCCGGGGCGCATAGAGCAGGAGCGGATCCCTCCGCACGTCGCGCTCGGACACGTCCAGCGGCTGAAGCGGATCTGATCCCCTCTTCCCCCAGGGGGAGAGAGGGGAGAGAGACGCCCTCGGCGCCCTGCGACTCGACGCGGCATCTGATTGCCCCTCAGGTGAGTGCGCGGCATAATATGAATAGACGAGAAGGAGCTATTCACGATGTCCGCTCAGGAGCTGATCGACCACATAGCGCTAGGTCGGCGGCTGCGGGAGGTGCGCGAGGCTGCGAAGGTCTCGCAGGACGAGGCTCGCGCTGCGATCCATGTGTCGCAGCCGACCTACTCGCGCATCGAGGCAGGCGATCGGCCGCTCAAGGGCGACGAGCTGGTCGCGCTGGCTGACGTCTTCGGTGTGCGCGCGGCCACGATCACCGGCGTCGCGAAGCTGTGGGAGCGGGCCCGCTACGCCGCCCGCACCGACGGCTCGCAGCCGGAGATGGCGATCATGCGAGAGAAGTTGCACGCATACCTGGAGCTTGATGCCTACCTCACCGACCAGGGTGTCGACCTGGCGTGAGCGGCAACGAACAGGCGGCTCGTGCTCGGGCCGAGACGTTTCGGGCTGAGCACGACCTAGGTAGCCGCCCGCTCGGCGACCTATTCGAACTCGTCCACGCCAGCCTCGGGTGCGACGCATTGGCGATCGACGCAGACGAGGCCGAGCATGGGTTGTCGATGCTGGATCCGATCACCGGCCGCGTCGTCATCGCCGTCGCAACGACCGCGCACCCGATGCGCCAGCGCTCGTCGCTCGCTCACGAGATCGGGCACGTAATCGCGGGCGACCTGCAGGTCCTGTCGGCCTCGACACCGGGCAGCCGCAGCCCTGCGGAGATCCAGGCGGACGCGTTTGCCCGGCACCTCCTGCTTCCCGTGCGGGCGCTGCACGACCGTTTCGGCCGTCTCAGCCGTGAATCAGCGGCCCGGAGTGTAGGCGAGCCCGAGCTGGCCGTATTCGTCCAGGAGTTCGAGGTTTCGCCAAGCTTGGCTGCCATCCAGTTGAAGGAGGCAGGGTTGATTCGCCAGCAGACTTGCGTCGAGTGGCAAGCGGAGTCGACCTCAAGGCTTGCCGCACGATATGGCTGGCTCAGCCAGTACCAGGCGATGTCAGCGGCCACTATGCAGGCCCGCGCCCCACAAACACTGATGCGCCGCGCCGTCGAGGGCTATCACCGTGGTGTTGTCGACCTGAAGGAGCTCGCTCGCTGGTATGGGCTTGACCCTGAGCAGCTGCTTGAGCAGATCGGCCCCCCACGTGCCGCCGCGACATACGACTCCACCGCCGCGCGCGCGAGAGATCTCGACGAGGATGCACCGCTGTTCCCGGCTGGGTTTGGCGGCACGCCCGGATCATGAGTGTCATCCTCGATGCTGGCCCCACGCTCAACTTCCTCGCGGTCGGTCAGCAAACCGTGCTAATCAGCCTCGCGAACAAAGGCGGCCTGCAGCTGACGGTGCCGCAGCGGGTTGACCATGAGGTGCTCGGAATGTGTAACGACCCAAGGTTCGCCAAGACACCCGCGCAGGCGACATGGCGCAAGCTGAAGGGTGCCGGCCGCGTCGTGGTCGTCCCGGACGAGCTGACGACCACCGTGTTCACGGAGGCTGTGACGCGCATTAGCGGCGTTCCGGCCCGCGAGCGGGTGAGGAACGGTAGGAGCCTCGGCGAGATCATGGTGCTGGCGCACGCGTCCTCCCTAGCACAGGGCGGTACCGACGTCTTCGTCCTGCTCGACGACGGCGACGGCCGCGACCGCTGTCACCGCGAGCAAGAGTGGCTCGGGCGGCACGGCGCGCTCGGGCGACTGGTCCTGTGGAGCACCCCGCAGGTCCTCAAGCAGGTCGACCCGAGCTGGTTCGTCGGCGGTCTGACCTGGCAGCAAGTGTACGAGAAGATGCGCGAGTTCGATGACGGGCTGCCTGCGCTGTGATCGCCCATCGCTTGCGACGACACGCGCCACACGCTGCTGACAGCTTCCGGCTCGACGCACGCCGTCTTGCCGCGGGTGTGATGCTGGCATGTTCGGAGTTCGGTCATGTTAAGCACCTCCGCGTGGTGCGCTGAGGTGGATCTGGCCGGATGCTGCGGTGACAAGCCGACGAGCCGCACATGAGCCTGAAGACTAGTGTGTCTGACCGGTATCTCTGCAGCGAAGTAGTAGGCATCTACCGTCGATTAAAGCTGGCTGAATGCACCGGATGGTCCATCGGCGCGAGACTGCAGTTAGATTTGGGTCATGATCGCAGCGATGCGCGCAGTTGCGCGCGTGCTGATGGTGACGATCGATAGCCTGGTCCGGGTGCGCGGTGATCAATGCGCACGACGTGAACGGCCAGCGCGTCGTCATTGATCCGGTAGATCACTCGATAGGAACCCCGCCGAGCCGAGTGGTAGCTGGTCAGCTCGTTAGTCAGCGGCTTGCCCACCACACGGGGTTTCTCCAGCAGCAATCCGGTGATGAACTCCGCCACTGCGGTTGCTACCGCCACGGGCAGACCTGTGGGCGGACCCTCGGTGATCGCTCTGCGCGCGGCCGGGGCTAGGGACAGCTGGTAAGAGTCGTCAGCCACGCGACTCGCGTTCCACGCGAGCGGCAAGCAGGCGGCGCAGCTCGTCGGCGCCGACCGCATCGCCGGCGGCAATGTCGGCCTCGGCCTGGCGGATCTGGCCTACGGCTCCTGGCGTGGACAGCAGGTCCAGGGTGTCCTCTAGGGCCTCGAGATCTGACACGGCCATGATGACGGCCTCCGGGCGGCCGTTGCGGGTGATCACCACCCGCTCGTGGGTATCGCGGACCTCATCGAGCACCGCCGAGAAGCGGGCCTTCGCGTCCGCCATGGGAATCGTCGTCATGACCAGAATTCTAGTCACATGTCAAGCGCTAACGCAACTATCCATGTCGGGCAGTTGGGCGCTTCGAACTTGTCGCAGGCTGGGTCGGCCCTGGGGTCAGGACCAGAATTCGTTGTCCATCCAGTCGATGCCGAATCGCCCGCTCTGCGATCACTGCGAAAATAGTACGGAAACAGTACTGATCCTAACGATCATCGTGCAAAGACATCTGTGCCTGATGGAGAGGCTTCCGTTGGTGATATGACATAATTACTCCGTACGATGGCGCAATATTCAGAATTCCAGCGGCGGTTGGATGTTGGCAGTTCGCTGTCAGCTAGAATCCTTGACCGTACCGGATCGCCGGTCTACCGGAGCCGCTCACTCGTGCCGCAAAGGTCAGCCTAGAAGCCAGACAGCGCCAGGGCAATTTTTCAGCCATTTAATTTGGCTGGCGGCGGTCCGGCAGATGACCCGTATCTTTCCGCGTGATCCTTATCGGCGTTTGGGAGGGTGCGAGCATTGATAGCAGCGGGAGGTGGTTGCAGTGGTTGCAGTGAGTATCCGGGGTCTGGCTGATCGGGTGAAGGAGCGGATCCGGGTTCGGGCGGCGCGGCCGCGGGCGGCTGATGTTGGCTGATGATTGTCGTTTGATACGAATGTCGTCTCGGAAGTGATGCGGCCTTCGCCTTCCGGCTTGGTGCGGGACTGAATATAGAGTCAGCCCGGCCGCGAGTTGTATGCATCGTCGATCACGGGTGGCCGAGGTCCTGTACGGCAACGTCGCCGATTTCCAGGAGACGGGAATCGACGTGATCAACCCCTGGGTCAGCCAGGACTGATCCGCGTCGAGGCCGCGTGGATCATGCCTGCGCGATGTGCTCGGCGGCGGTTCTGGCGGCCGGTACTACGCAGGGTTCCCCGCAGTCGGCGTGGACTGGCTGTGAAGGTCTGTCAGCCGGCCTTTCAGGTAGCGGCGCTCGGCCTCGGTCGGCGCGAGTTCCAGAGCCGCGCGGTAGCTCTCGCCTGCCTCGGCGCCGCGTCCGGCGCGTCGCAGCAGGTCGGCTCGCGTGGCATGGAGCAGGTAGTAGCCAGCTAGCTGCCCGTCCTGCGAGATCGCCTCAACCAGCGGCAGCGCTGCCTCAGGCCCATCGGCCATGCCGATCGCGACGGCGCGGTTCAGGTCCACGACTGCGCTCGGGGCCAGGAGCGCGAGTTGCCCGTACAGGCCGGCGATCTGCGGCCAGTCCGTGTCGGCTGTTCCCGGCGCGGTGGCATGGCAGGCGGCGATGGCGGCCTGGATCTGGAACGGTCCGGCGGGTCGCTGCCGCAGGGCTCGGTCGAGCACTGCGGTGCCTTCGGCGATCTGATGGTGATCCCAGCGCGTGCGGTCCTGCTTCTCCAGGGTGACCAGGTCCCCGTTCGCGTCGGTGCGGGCCGCCCGGCGAGCGTTGTGCAGCAGCATCAGCGCGAGCATGCCGTGCGCTTCTGGCTCGTCGGGCATCAGCGTCGTGAGCACGCGCGCGAGGCGGATAGCCTCTGCCGACAACCTGGTCTGATCCGGGTCTCCGTAACCCTGATTGAACAGCAGGTAGAGCACGTGCAGCACGGCGGGCAGGCGCTCTGGGAGCAGGCGGGCCGGCGGCACCCGAAACGGGATGGCCGCGTGGGCCACCTTCTGCTTGGCCCGCAACAGGCGCTGGCCCATCGTGCGCTCGGGCACCAGGAACGCCCGCGCGATCTCGGCCGTGGTGAGGCCGGCCAGGCTCCGCAGGGTCAGTGCCACCTGGGCGTCGAGATTCAGCGCCGGATGGCAGCAGGTGAACATCAGCTCGAGCCGCTCGTCGGGGATCTCGCTGTCGAGGCTGCCGTATGGTGCGGGCTCGTCTCGCATCACGGCTACCTCCCGGAGCTTCGCTGCCTCGACTGACGCGCGGCGCACCCGGTCGATATACCGGTTGCGCGCCGTAGTGGTGAGCCAGGCCAGCGGCTGGTCAGGTACGCCGGACGCCGGCCACTTCCGCAGTGCCTGTGTGAACGCGTCCTGCGCGCACTCCTCGGCCAGGTCCCAGTCGCCGCCGGTGAGCCGGATCATGGTGGCCACGATCCGGCTCCAGCCGTCGGCGTAGATCCCGGCGATGCGCTCGCTAACCTGATCTGCCATTAGTCCTCGTCGTCGGGCCAGAACGGGCGCAGTTCGATCATCCCTGACCAGGCGACCGGGTGCTTGGAAGCGACCTCGATGGCCTCGTCCAGATCGGCGCACTCGAGAACGTCGAAGCCGCCGATCAGGTCCTTGGTCTCGGCGTAGGGGCCGTCGGTCAGCAGTACCTCGGAGTTGCGGACGCGAACTGTGGTGGCGTCGCTGGCCGGCCTGGTGCGGTTGCCCATCAGCCGGATCCCCTTGGCATCCATCTGCGTGACCCAGTCCTCGATGTCCGGGGCACCCTCGTCCTGGCCGGGCGTGTAGTTCGGGTCGGCGCAGACCAGCATCAGGTACTTCATGGTGTCGCTCCTATCGCTTCGTCGTCTTTCACGATCGCGGTCACCTAGATGACGAACAGTTTCCCCGCTTTACTACAGCCTCACCTCAAGATATTTCGCCGCACGACGGAGCGACCCGTTGCCTGAGCCGATCGAGGTACGCGAGGTCCCGCCGCGCAACGCGGTCACGGCGTCCAGCGTTGTGGAGTAACACCGCGGATGACCCCGATCGCGTGCGGCGTCGCATGGCACAGTTCCTGGTGCACGAGCAGGTACCCGTCGGCTGCGTGGCAGGGCGGGTTCGTCCAGGCTGGTACTTCTAGCCTGTCAGACTCTTGTTGTATGCAGGTGTGGAGGAGGTGAGCGATGCTTGAGGAGGCGCAGGGCAACCTGCTGGATGCTCGTGTTGATGCGGTGGTGAACACTGTGAACACCGTCGGCGTGATGGGCAAGGGCATCGCTCTTCAGTTCAAGCAGGCATATCCGGGCAACTTCCAGGCGTACGAGGCCGCGTGCCGTGGTGGTCAGGTGGAGCTGGGCCGGATGTTCGTTGTTGAGACCGGCGTGCTCGGCGTTCCCCGGTGGATCATCAACTTTCCCACAAAGCAGCACTGGCGCGGGAAGTCTTCGCTGGGTGATATCCGGTCGGGTCTGGCGGACTTGCGGCGGGTCATAGGCGAGTGCCGGATCGCCTCTATCGCTGTCCCTGCGCTGGGGTGCGGCAACGGGGGTTTGAGCTGGAGCGATGTCCGCCCGCTGATCGCTGAGGCTCTGGGCGGGCTGGCTGAGGTGCGGGTTGTCGTGTATCCGCCGGCGGGTGCCCCGCCCGCCGGGGAGATGAAGGTAGGGACTGATCGTCCTGCGATGACAGCGGGTCGAGCCGCGCTTCTGAAGCTGCTGGGGGGCTACGTCCGGCTGAGGTATCTCGAAGAGCCTGCCGCCCCGCCGGGAGCGTCGCTACTGGAGATCCAGAAGCTGATGTACTTCCTGCAGGAAGCAGGCCAGCAACTGCGCCTCACCTACGCGAAGGCGCAGTACGGTCCGTATGCCGAGAACTTGAATCATGTGCTTCAGAAACTTGAGGGGCGCTATCTCCGCGGTTATGGTGACCGCACCCAGCAGGTGATGAAGCTCAGCCCGATCACTCTGATGTCCGATGCCGAAGAACGCGGACGCCAGTGGCTGGACGCTCATCCCGATGGGACCAACGACCGGATAGACGCCGTGCTGCGGCTAGTTCATGGCTTCGCCTCGGCCTACGGTCTTGAACTGCTGGCGACAGTGCACTGGGTCCTCACCCACCAAGCCGACGATGGCAGGCCGGCTCCAGAGGAACTGGCAGGGCGAGTACGAGCGTGGAACGAGCGCAAGGGCCGCATCTTCACCGGTGTCCACATCCAGAGGGCAGCAGACCGTCTCGCAGATCATCGGTGGGCCACTACGAGTTCGTCTGCTCCGACCAGCTGAGCATGGTGCGGTTAACGCTCTGCAGACCTATCGATGTCGGAGTCGACCCAGTCGCAGGAAGACCGTCGGGGGCAGATTCGGGGCACAGCGCTGCTAGCCGGCGGCCATCGGGCCAATCGCCGTAATCGCCACGTAAGCGTCGGCCACGCCGCCGTCGGGAACCTGGCCGATATCGGCAAGGCCAGTTGACGACGAGTTCGGAAAATACCGCAACGGTGGGTAAATACTTGCCATAGCCTGCACTAGCGACGTTACCTCTCATCGGCGGCAAACAGGATGAAAGTGGCTTTGTACGGCATTGCGCGTCAAGATGCTAAAATCACGCATATAACGTTACTGAGAGTGCGTCTCCCAGGTCAGGCCTTAGGCCATGCCCGTGAGCCTGACCGTGGTGGTGGGACACAAGGGAAACTCGGGCGGTCTGGTTTCATTCGCGTGACGATCAGGCAACTCGCTGGCGGCGCTATCGCCAACACTCGCTAACTCATCGACCGTTCCTTACACCGGGGACGGGTTACCTGCGGGTGACGGCAACTGCTGGCGTCAGTAGTCAACTGAGCAGTGGCAGCAGACGCGTCTGCCATTCGGCATGAGCGCTAAGCACGGCGGCGGTCCGTTGTGATCCGAGGTAGAGCGCGGACAAGAATTCGCTGAGCCAGTCCAGGGTGTACAGGCAGGGCGGATGCTGTTCCCAGCAAGCCGGGAGGGCGGCGGCGAGGTGGCCGTACCCGGGCCGGTAGGCGTGCTAGCCCGGGTCCTCGCACTGGTCGAGTAGTGCGTGGGTACAGCCAGGCCCAGCTCAGCAAGCTTTCAGCGCGAGGGCAAGGTTCTTACGGATTGGTATGCAGAATCCGGATCGACATCCCAATCCACTCGGTTGAATCCTGATTGTTCGTGCTACGGACCTGCTCGTCAAGGTAGCCGGTCGTTGCAGCGTACACTCCGCCGTGCCGTCGCATCGGGTAAGCGGTCGTCGGTGTATGAAGTAAACGGTAGATATAGTGATAATGGCATCTTTAAAGTAAGTCGAAGCTCTAACGGCGCGCTGGCGGCAATTTCTCGCCTGCTGCTGCCGAGATGGGCGAGATGGTGTAGACATAGCCCATGAATCAGACACTAGATATCCTACGTAGCGCGATAAAGGAGCAAAGGCATCTACATTTTGGCTACCAAGGCCTCGGCCGAATGGTACTTCCAATGGCTCTTGGTATCACGGCATCTGGTACCTGGCGGCTTCGTGGCCAGCAACTTGGAGGGCAATCTTCCTCCGGGAGTGTAGGAGACGGGAGTCCGAAGCTCTTTGATGTCGCCGCGATCCGTGAGGCGGTCGTACTGGACACGCGATTTGAAGTCCCCATCGAGTACGTCCGGGGAGATAGCGCATTGAAGGTAATCGACGCGGAACTGTAAGCAGTCCCGATCCGTAGCTGAGGCGTGAGTGCCGATGCAAGCGGCTGCAGATTGGACTAGATGGTGGTCGGTAGCCCCCGTGCAGTGCCGGCATGTAGGTCAACTTTCGCCATCGACTGTCCTAGCGATCGATGCGATCTCAGTAACAGGCATGGTACCTAGATCGTAACGCTGGCCGGCGAGGGCGATGAGCAGGTCCTGTTTGCGTGACCGTCCGTCTGGACCGATTCGGTGGCGAGTCGGCAGACTTGTCAGCGCTGACCGCTGCGGAGATGCTTCCTGCCTCAGCGCCAAGACTGGCGTGACTCCAGGTGCGGACGGACATGTAGCGATCACCCATTGCCGGAAGCCAGTCAGCATGCTGGCCGGTGCCAGCAGGAACCACAGCAGCCAGAGAAGCCATGCCCGGCCACGGCGAGCGGCGTGGCGTCCTCGGCAATGAGGACTTCTCCTGGCAGACCAGCGCATCACCGTCCGCTACTAAATGATAAGGAATGGCCTCCGACGAGACCTCCGGCTACATCCGCCACCATCTCGAAGCAGTCGGCCGGACCGCCGACCTGTTCCGACGACGCCGTCACCCAGATCCACCAGGCCGCCCGAGGCAACCCCAGAATCGTCAACAACATCTGCACCGCCGCCCTGATCGCCACCGCCGGCGCCGGAGTCGGCAAGAACCTCGTCGACCAGGCAGTCGCCCGAGCTGCCATCGCCAAGAGATCACTACCGCGACAGACTGACCCCCGCGACACCCTGAACACCATGCCCCGCCCGGCGGAGCTGGGCGGGGCTCTTCAACACGAGCACATGCTCAACTCCAATGACGCCATCTTGGTCACCTTGAACGACGCGCAACAGTCCACTGCCGACCCTGAAATGGGCCGCAGTCAAACTGGCCGGTCGCAGCCGAGCGGGTCACCGGCGGCCTGGAGTGATCACCGCGACCGTCATCGGCGCCGAACGGCCTGCTAGCGGTGTCAGCGGAAGCCTCCGATTTGAAGGTACGCCGGACTGGTCCGAGGTTGCTTGTAAGAGTTGCGGGACCGACGTTGTAGCTAGGTTTGGTCCGTTGCCGACGCAATACGCGGCACTGCTTTCCGCTACGCTTTGGTACTCAGAAAGGTGACGTAATGGCCAAGGGATCAGCGGTGCATGCCGGTATATACGATGACTTCCCGGGCTTTCGGCTGCCTGCTGATCAGGAGCTCGACGAGGCGCTGCGAGCGGCCCTCGTAGTGATCGATGCGAACGTCCTGCTCAATCTCTACCGCTACAACGAGTCAACGCGTGACGACCTTCTTGAGTTGCTTCAGAAGATTGGCGACCGTCTGTGGCTTCCTCATCAGGTGATGAAGGAGTTCTGGCGGAATAGGGTAAGTGTGCTAGCCAGCCGAGGGTCCGCTACCGTTCAGACTCTCGATGCCCTCGGTAAACAGCAGCGAGCATCGTCGGAGGCCATCAGACAGTGGGCGAAGTCAGTTGCCGCTGACGCGGCGTTCCAGAATCAGCTGCTTAGTAAGATGGAGGCGCTATATACCGAGATTGAGGACGGGATCCGGGTGCATGCGCCTGTCTCGTCTCAGGGTGTGGGGGGCGTGCTGTCAGATCCTGTTCTCGTTGAGTTGCAGAGGCTCCTGGCAGGCAAGGTCGGGCGGACACCGACAGCCGATGAGTGGAGCGCTGCTGTAAAGGAAGGTCATGAGCGGGCTTCGCGTCAGGAACCTCCTGGCTACCTGGACGCTGACAAGGCCGATTCCGCTCTTCCTGAGGGAGCAGCAGGCGACTACCTCGTCTGGAACCAGGCGACCTATGAGGGAATGCGGCGGGATCTCGATATGCTCCTCATCACTGGGGATGAGAAGGAGGATTGGTGGTGGCGGTACCGCTCAGAGTTTTTGGGTCCACGCACGGAGCTAGTTGCTGAATATAAGGCCCGGCCGGCCGTCAGCTGTACATGATGCGCCCCAGCGACTTGCTGAAGCGCTCCTCGGCATTGCAGGTCTCTGTGCGTCGGGAGTCGGTCGATGATGTTGAGCGCGTCAGCCGTGAGAGCCAGCGAGTCCTCTGGTCAGGAGCAGGCGTTTCCGCGCTTCTTGATCGGCTTGAGACCGAAGGGCGTGTGCAAGCGGACGTGATCCGGTTGGCCGCGTTGAACGGTGGAACTATCGATCGCGAAGATGTCTACTCGGTCTCCGGATTCGAAGACGATCGCATGCTGCGTAGCTTCACCCTTCCCACTGCCCGCATAACGCGCGATCTGCAGCATGAAGGCATCGTCTCCGAAGGCGTCGACCCGGTGCTCACTACCATTTACCGTGGCGGCGTGAAGGCAGCAGCATTCCGTATCCTGCGGAGATGACCGCGATCCTCGAAGAGGATCAGTCTTCCGAAGACGCCCTCGGGAGATGGTCGGACCGCGAACAGCGAGTCAGCGGGAGGACTCTAGAGTGATTGAAAATCACGCCGAGTGTCAGATCGGGCGTCAACCGGTGCTTGCCAGCGTTAAATCCCGGACTGCCAGTGCGCGCTGCCCGGCGCGGCGTCCTTTGTGATGTCGGTCAGGTCGGTGACCAGGCAGAATCTCCGGCACGAATCCCTCGCCACCGGACGACTATGCCTCACCGGACCTGACCAGGTCACCGCCATGGCCGCCCTGGCAATTGCCGGCCTCCCTCGTGACGTGGCGGGTTAACGACCCAGGTGGGCCAGGACTGCCAGGACGCGGCGGTTGTCGTCGTCGGAGGGCTGCAGGTCCAACTTGCAGAAGATCGACGCGGTGCGCTTGGCGACGGCGCGCTCGGTGATGAACAGGCGCTGGGCGATGGCGGCGTTCGAGCGGCCCTGCGCCATCAGCTCCAGGACCTCGCGCTCGCGCGGGCTGAGCCTGCCGGCTGGTCCTTCCAGCCCGGCGCTGCGGGCCAGCAGGCGCGCGATGACCTCGGGATCCATGACAGTGCCGCCGTCGGCAACCCGGCGGACCGCGTCGGCGAACTCTGCGCCATCGAAGACGCGGTCCTTGAGCAGGTAGCCGACCGCGCCGGCTCCGTCGGCGAGCAGTTCCCTGGCGTAGAACTGCTCAACGTACTGGGAGAGCACCAGGATCGGCAGGCCGGGCCGTTCGCTGCGGGCGGTGAGCGCGGCGCGCAGTCCTTCGTCGGTGAACGACGGCGGGAGCCGGACGTCCACCACGGCGACGTCTGGCTGGTGTTCCCGGATCGTGGTGAGCAGGTCTTCGCCGTTGTCGACCGCGGCGGCGACCTCCCAGTCGTGGGCGGTCAGCAGCCGGATCAGCCCGTCGCGCAGCAGGAACAGGTCCTCGGCTATGACGACGCGCACGGCAGTTCCATGGTGATGGTGGTCGGGCCGCCCGGCGGGCTGGTGATGACCAGCGCGCCGTCGAAGGGGGCCAGCCGGCGTTCCACACCGAGCAGCCCGGTGCCAGCGGCCGGGTTCACGCCGCCATGCCCGTCGTCGGCGACGGTGATCGTCAGTGCCTCGCCACGGTGGCGCAGGTCGACGTGCGCCTGCCGGGCACCGGCGTGCTTGACCACATTGGCCAGGAGTTCGGACACAGCGAGGTAGGCGGCGGACTCGAGCGATGCCGGAAGCCGCCTGGTCAGGTCGCTGGTCACGGTGATCGGCAGCGGCGTGTCCAGGGCCAGTGCCCGCACGCCGTCGGCTAGGCCCCGGTCGGCCAGCACCGGCGGGTGGATGCCGCGGACCAGGCCGCGGATCTCGGCCAGGGCCTTGGCCGAGTTGTCGCGGGCGTCGTTCAGCAGCCCGCGGGCGACTCGAGGCTGGGACTCCAGGAGCTGCCCGGCAGCGTCGAGTGCCATCCCGATCGCCACCAGGCGGGCTTGCGCGCCGTCGTGCAGGTCCCGCTCGATGCGGCGGATCTCCGCTGCGCTGGCGTCGATGGTCTCGGTCCTGGTCTGGGCCAGGTGGGTGATGCGGCGGTTGAGCTCGGCGGTGCCGGGTCTGGCCAGGATCGACCTGGTCAGGTGCCCGTAGCCGCGCAGCGCGGGCGGGGCGGCCCCGAGGCCGATGATGACGAGCACGCTGGCGACCAGCAACCGGAGCGGCTCCTGCTCGCCGGCGGGGACGCCCGGCAGCCCGTCGGCGACCGGCAGTGCGTAGAGGGCGCCAGTCGCCGCTAGCAGCCCGGGGACCAGCAGCAAGATCGCGCCGGCGGTGGCGTTCACCACGATCCAGCCCAGGTCCCGCCAGGTCGCCGGATCATTGGCCAGCCAGCGAAGCCGGGAGCCGCGCCCTGGATACGCCCGGTAGGAGTCCGGGACGGGAATACCCGTCCACCGGCGGACCAGCGCCCGTTCCTCGGCCACTGCCCGCCGGATCAGGGTGAGCAGCGGCGGAATGACCAGCGGGATGAGGCTCACCATGATCACCAGGACTACCGCGGCGACGATCCGCATGAACGGCTCGCCCGGTGGGGGCTGGTGCCCGGCCGGCGGGACCACGGTCCTGGACGCGTGCGACTCGCTGGGGCTGGGACTGAACCAGCCGGGCGCCAGCTCCCTGAGCGCGAAGTGTCTACCGGTCAGCGCGGCCCACAGCGCGTAGGCCGGGAAGGTGAGCCAGCACAGCAGGGCTGCCAGCAGGGTGAGCGTCGCCGGGATGAGCGAAGCGATCGCGAGCCCTCGGCCGATGGCGACCACGCCCGCGCGGGCAGCGGCGCCGGCACGCCGCCCGCCGGCCCGCCCGGCGCCGTACGCGATCCAGCCCAGGCGGGGCAGGTCCTCGCTCGTCACTGATACCTCCCCTCTCAGTATCGCGTGCCGGGCGGCCGGCCGGCAGTGACGCCAGGCACCCGCATCCGGGGGTACCTAGATACACCGGCAGACGCCGCTCAGCCCCATAGCGAGGGGACCGGCGCCCTGCCTAGCGTGATGGCCAGCCGGCAACTGGCCGGCAGGTTCCGTCCAGCGGAAAGGAACACCCATGAACGTCATTGAGGCCACCGGCCTCGAACCCGAGACCGCGAACCTCATCGAGGCGCGGGATCTGCACCTCTCGTTCGGCAGCACCCCGGCGCTGCGCGGCGCGTCGCTGGGCGTCCGGCCGGGCGAGATCGTCGCGGTCATGGGGCCGAGCGGCTCCGGCAAGTCCACCTTGCTGCACTGCCTGGCCGGCATCCTGGTCCCCGACCAGGGCGAGGTCTGGTTCGGCGGGCAGCGGCTTGACGCCTTCAGCGACGGGCGGCGCAGCGCGCTGCGCCGGGACCGGTTCGGGTTCGTGTTCCAGTCCGGCCAGCTCGTTCCCGAGCTGACCGCGGAAGAGAACGTCGCCCTGCCCCTGCTGCTATCCGGTGCCCGCCGGGGCCGGGCGATGACGGCGGCCAGGAAATGGTTCCCCGTGCTCGGCCTCGACGGGCTCGAGGGCCGCAGGTCCGGGGAGCTGTCCGGCGGGCAGGCACAGCGCGTCGCGCTGGCCCGCGGCCTGGTCGCCGGCCCGGAGGTGCTGTTCGCCGACGAGCCGACCGGGGCGCTGGACTCGGTGGCTGGGGAACTAGTGATGGACCTGCTCACCGCGGCCGCCCGCGAGCAGGCAACGACCGTCGTCCTGGTCACCCACGACGCCCGGGTCGCCGCCTACGCCGATCGCCAGGTCATCGTCGGTGACGGCACGGTCGCCACGCTCACCTGGGCCCGGCCGTGATCGGGTTCGGGCTGCGGCTGGTGATCAGCGGCGGCCGCGAGGCGATCACCCGGCTAGTCGTGCTGGCCGTCGCGGTCGGGCTTGGCACCGGCCTGCTGCTGACCGCCGTGGCCGCAATCAACGCGGCCACCACCTGGAACAACCGCCACGCCTGGTTCCTGACCGGCACCGCGTCCGTCCCCGCGGGCCCGGCAGGCGCGGGCGTCGCCCCGCTGTGGTGGCATCCCAGCGGCGACGTCTTCGACGGCCAGCAGATCAACCGCTTCGACGTGGCCGCCACCGGCGCCTCGTCCCCGGTGCCGCCGGGCATTCCCCGTAACCCGGGCCCGGGTCAGTACTACGCCTCGCCCGCACTCGCCGCGCTGCTGCGGTCCACCCCGGCGGACGAACTGGCCGACCGCTACCCCGGGCGCCTGGCCGGCATGATTGGCGACGCCGCGCTGCCCTCGCCGAATTCGCTGATCCTGATCGCCGGGCGCACCCCGGTGCAGCTGGCGGGCACGCCCGGGAGCGTGCGGGTGACGTCAATCCCCACGGGGGTCCTGGGTGGCGGCGACCTGCTGAACCCGAAGGGGCTGAACTATATCCCGCCCAACGCGCCCGGCGGGAAGAGCGCCATTGACCTAATCCTGTCGGTTGTGGCGCTGGCCATCCTTGCCCCGGTGCTGATCTTCATCGCCACCGCGACCCGGCTGTCGGCCGCCCGTCGTGAGGAACGGCTCGCGGCGATGCGCCTGGCCGGCGCGACCCGAAGGCAGGTCTCCCTGATCGCCGCCACCGAGTCGGCCGTGGCCGGGATCCTGGGGGTCGCGACCGGCTTCGGGATCTTTTTCCTGCTCCGGATCCCGGTCGCGCGCATCCCGCTGATCGGCCAGCCGTTCTTTCCTGCCGAACTGTCGCTCAGCGTGCCGGACATCATCTTGGTCGCGGTCGGCGTGCCCGTCTTCGCCGCCGTGGCCGCCCGGCTTGCGCTGCGCCGGGTGCAGATCTCCCCGCTCGGCGTCGCCCGGCGGGCGACGCCGAAGCCGCCGCGGGCCTGGCGCACGGCGCCGCTGCTGGCCGGCCTCGCCGAGCTCGGCTTCTGGACCGCGCACGGACCCCCGGCCTCCATAAGCGGGCAGATCCAGGCGTTCGCGTCCAGCTTCGCGCTTATCCTCGTCGGCCTCTTCATCGCGGGCCCTTGGCTCACCATGGCCGCCGCCCGGGGAATGGCCAGGTGGACGAGCCGCCCAGCGCGCTGATGGCCGCCCGCCGGCTCGCCGCCGACCCGAGCGCGGCCTTCCGCGCCGTGAGCGGCCTGGTGCTTGCCCTGTTCATCACCACCGTGGCCGCGGTCGCCATCACCACTCAGGACACCAAGAACCTCACCCGGTGGGGCACCGCAGCGGAAGCGAACGTACTGACGGACCAGTTGGCTGCCCAGCAGCAGCCTGGTTCCGCGCCCCAGGGGAGCCCCGGACCAGCTGCGTCCATCGCGCCGCTCGTGGCACGGTTGCGGGGGATTCACGGTGTTCAGGGGGTGGTCGTGGTCCGCGCGTACTCCCGGCTGACCATCCCCGGGTCGCTGCTCGGCACCGGCCCGCTCGCCCCGCAAGGCCCGGTTCCGGCGGGCGTGGTCTCGTGCGCGCAACTCGCGGCCGTTGCCGCCCTTGGCCGCTGCCCGGCCGGGGCGGCAGCGGCGGCATTCCCTGAGGGCGGGTTCGGCCCCGGCGGCCCCCTGTTCGGCAGCAGCAGCACGGGGATCACCTGGCCAGCCGCGAACGTCTCCGCCTCGCGGCTTGTCACCCTCGGGGTGGACGGCATCAACGTCGGGACGGACGGCACCGCGTCGGCGGTCGAGCAGGCAAGGACACTGCTCGAGAACGCGCACGCCTACCCTGGCGCCGGCACGCCGTTCACCATCGGCGACATCATCGCGCAGCACAATTCCAAGGACAACGACTACCAGCAACTCGCGAACGTGGTGATCCTGGTCAGCCTGCTGATCGCCGGCTGCACGCTCGCCGCGGGAATCGCGGGCGGGCTCGCGGACCGCAAGCGGCCGTTCAGCCTGCTGCGACTCACCGGCGCCAGGCTCGCCACGCTGCGACGCGTCGTGGCGCTGGAGGGCGCCGTCCCGCTGCTCTCCGCCGCCGCCGCCGCGATCGGCGCCGGCTTCGCGGGCGCCGCCATGTTCGCCTCTGTGGCGCAGCAGCACCCGATGGTAGCCCCGGGCGCGGGATACTACCTGCTGACCGCGGGCGGGATCGTGGTCTCCCTCGGAATCATCGCGGCCACCTTCCCGCTGCTGGCCCGCATCACCGGACCCGACGTCGCCCGGAACGACTGACCAGCCTGAATACGGGAGAAGAAAGGATAGCCTCCTCATGAAACGGAAAATCTCACGGGCGGCTGCGCCGACGGTCCCGGTGCTGCTCGCGGTCATGACTGCCGGGCTGACGCTAGCCAGCTGTTCATCGCCCACAGGCCCCCAAGGTCCGGCGGGGACTCTGACTGGCACGCTCCAGGCTGTAGGCGGACCTTCCGGCGCAAGTCCGCGAGCCCTAACCGGACAGATCACCCTCCATGGGGCGAACGGTACGAGGTTCGCCATTACCGTAGGTGCCAACGGCCGATTCGCGGTACCTGTAACTGTGGGTACGTACACCGTCATAGGACGGAGTCCGCAGTATGAAGGAGGCACCGCCGACTGCCAGGCCCCGGGACCGGTCACCGTGACCAAAGGCGTCACGAGCAGCGTAGAGGTTGACTGTCAGGAGAGGTAGTGAACAGCGATCGAAAGTTAGCCATGCGGGATGTGCCGTGGTGGGGTGTGGTCTCGGCGGCTGCGGCTCCTGTGCTGCTGATCGGGGGCTGGACGGTAGCTGCCGGGCTGCAGCCAGGCTCGTTCGACGCCGTCGTCAGCACGATCAGCGCTCTTGCCGCGCGCGGCGCGACCGACCGGTGGGTAATGACGCTCGCCCTCGCGGGAACGGGCGCCTGCTACGTCGTGACCGGCCTGGCGCTGAGGTCGGCCGCCTTGCCGGGACGGATCATCCTGATGGCCGGCGGGGTGGCCACTGTGCTGGTCGCGGCGAACCCCCAGCCCGCCGGGGGCGGCAGCTCGCCGGCGCATGTTTTCTGGGCCGCGGCCGGGTTCATAGCCCTGGCTGTCTGGCCGCTAGCTGCCGGCAGGCGGGCGCCGGCGGCACCGGCCGCGCTGCGGCCCGCTGGCTCGGCCTGCGCCGGGGGCGTACTGGCTGGCCTGCTCCTGTGGTTCGGCGCCGAGCTGATAACCGCAGGCCGGCAGGTGGGACTGGCCGAGAGGGTCCTCGCCGGGGCACAGGCGGCATGGCCGCTCATCCTGGTCCTGGCCTGCCGCCGGCGGCAGGCGGAGTGACGGGTTCGCCGATGCGCGCCACCAGGTCGATGAACACAGGGACGGCGGCCGGGCTCAGGATGACCGGTTCAGCCGCGCTTCCGGCAGGATGGGCTCGAACAGTTCCACCAGGTTGCCGGACGGGTCCTCGGCCAGGATCTGCCTGCCGCCGGTCCCGGTGACGATCTGGTTGCGGAACCTGACACCTTCATCGCGCAGCCGCGTGACCGTGCCCTCCAGGTCCGGGACCTCGATCGCGAACCGGTTCCAGCCTCCGGGCTCAGGAACCGTTCCGTCGGGCATCGCCTCGCCGCCGCCCGGCCCGCCGCCCGGTGCGCTGAGCACAAGCCGCAGGTCGCCGAGGGACAGCATCGCGAACGCCGGGGCCGGGTGCATCACCTCGGCGAAACCGAGCTTGTCCCGGTAGAAAGCGATCGCCGCGTCGACATCGCGGACGATGTACCGGACGCTGACCGTAGCCATTCGACCTCCCTGAGGCCAGCATGTAAGACGCCGCCGTTTGACAACGATACGCACCGTAGCGCGGCTCGATACGACCCGGAAGGCCGACACGGACAGCCATGAGCGCGGACCGCGAGGAAGAAGCGCTGACCCCAAGGCTGAGCGAGCCTAGCTAGGTTCGGCTCGCGCGCCCGGCCCCATCGGTTGATGACACCCACAAGGCGCGTCGAGTGGGGCCTTCTTACGCCCGTCCGCAACACGCCTTGACCTGCCGAGACTTAGACAGGCGCTTTCTGGTGCGGGATATTGGAGACCCAGCTGTCCTTCGCCAGCGGCTCCAGGTCCCGGCATTCGGCGAACCACGGCTGCGGATCGGGCGGACCCTGGTAGCCAAGCTCGGCGCGCCACTGCGAGTCGTAGAACTGGTTCAGGTAGCGATCGCCAAGCTCGGGGATGACGGCGACCACGGTACGGTCGGCACCCAGCCGGGATGCCTCAGCCACGGCAACCCCCAGTACGGCGCCCGCCGCGCCTCCTGACACGATCCCGCCGATCCGTGACAGCAGCATGGCCGAGCGAAACGCGAACTCCTCTGGGAGGCGGTAGACGTCATCCAGGGCGGCAGCGTCCAGGTTGTCCGGCCACCAGGAGAGCCCGAGCCCGCGGAGCCGGTACGGGTGGTACTGGCCGCCGAAGATACTCGAGCCGTCGACGTCCACAGCCACCATCCGGCAATCCCCTGCTTCCTTGAGCCGACTGCCGATTCCCGTCAGCTGTCCCCCTGTGCTCACCCCCACGACGCAGACGTCGGGGCACTGGCCGACCTGGCTTATGATCTCCTGGCCGGTGGTGTGGTAGTGCGCCGCGGGGTTGTCGGGATTGCCGTACTGGTAGCAGATGTAGGCGCCGCTGTCCTCGGCGATCTGCCGGGCCAGCCGCAGCCGGCTGCCCTGCCAACTGCCACGCTCGTCTGGTTCCGAGACACCCTTGACACGAGCGCCGTACCCTCTCATGACGCTCATGCTGTAGTCGGTCATCCGCGGGTCGACCACCAGGTTGCACGTGATGCCCTTAGCGGCGCACGCCATGGCCAGGGCGATCCCCAGGTTCCCGCTGCTCGGTTCTACCACCTGCTGGCCGGGCTGCAGGTCGCCCCGTTCCTGCGCCGCCGCCAGCATCCCGACGGCGGCTCTCGCCTTCACCGAGCCGGACGGGTTCCAGCCCTCCAGCTTGAGCAAGATCTCGGCTCCGCCTGGCGGCCGCAGGCCGGTGGGGCGCAGCATCGGCGTATTCCCGACGCAACCCAGAATTCCCTCGGTTACCAGCATCGTCAGTCATCTCCTTGTCCGTAATCGGCACAGGCCAGCGCTCCGCCTCCGGTCGCCACCGCCACCACCGGCCCGGTGACCGCGAAGCTCGCGCCGTCAACTCCCCCGCGACTGGTAGCGGCGCAGATCGCGCCGAACGCCGCCGCGCTTGGCGGGTCGATAAAGACACCGGCCCGGGACAGGCGCCGCAACTCGGCACCGCCGTCGTCGACGCTCTCGCACCACGCGATCCTGACGTCCTCGATCAGATCGGCCTCGCAGGCCAGCGGTGAATCCGCCGGGAGCAAGACCATGGATACGTCCGGCACCTCTGACCTGATCTCGGTCACGAGCATCCGCAGCGCGGCGAACGGATCGACCATGAGTGTGGTCTCGTGACCGGCCGCCTGCGTGGCGCCCAGGGACTCGGCCATCAGGAGCGACGCTGACAGGCGGCTGGGATCGAAGGTGACGGGAAGCTGCAGCGTGCACCCGAGCAGCGCGGCGGCCGCGCAGATCTCCGGGGCGCCGGCGAAATGAATCGAGGCACCGCCCACCGTCACGTTCACGATCAGCCGGTCGGCGATCGTCCAGGTGGGGTTGAAGCTCTCCAGCTTGAGATAGATGCCAGGCCGCCCTGGGTACGGAATGGTCGGCGTATCGCCGATCAGCAACAGCATCGAGCTGGCTATCGGCCGGATCACGGTCTCAGTGGTCATCACCATGTTGGACTCCTTTGGCTTCGTGCCGACGCCAGGCGGCGTCCGCCAGGCAGATGTCGAGGGCGCCGTTTCCGCAGATGAACGCCACTGAGCTACCGCTGACCGCACGCGTATCGCGCAGCGGCAAGATCGTCATGCGCGGCAGTGCGGCGAGATCCTCGCACACCGTCGGCGCCCGCTCCGGAAAGTCGGAGCACAATTGCCCTAGGCACCGGGGCCACTGCCCCGGCAATTCGCGGCGGTCGGGCCTGACCGCCCCGGCCACGCTGACGTAGCGGACGCTCACGTGGTCGAGCGGCAGCGGCTGGCTCGCGGGGGTACAGGTCGCGACGATGTCGAACTCGTCATCGCGCCCCAGGCGTTCCGACCAGATCCGGACCTCGGCGGGGTCCAGCCCGGCCCACGGGATCTTCGGGCCGTCAGCGGAACGTGACCAGGCGTATACCTCGGCGTCCGGGTACCAGGCGCGCGCTATGGTGCAGCAGGCCGACCCTAGCCTGCCGGTGCCCATAATCAGGATCCTGGATACCGCGACACCGTGCAGGCGGGGCAGCACCAACTGCAATGCCGCGGTCCTCATATAGGTCAGGTAAACCGACTCCACCAGCGCACTAAGGACGCCGCCGGCCCATACCAGGGTCAGGTACCGGCCCTCGGCGCCGGCCCGTATCTTGACGCCGAAGACATCAGGAGCGACGAACCCGGCCCGCGCGCCCAGGCTGAGATCGCCGTGGCGCGTGTCTGCCACGAAACCCGGCTTCAGGCCCGTACCGGTGATCGCGCTCGCGATCTGGAGGCAGATGTCGCGCGGTCGCAGGATCTCCTGTACGTCCTGCTCCCGCAGGTACCGGGGCTGATACGACTCGCGGGCGCCGGATCGTTCAGCGGACTTGAATGGTGTCACGCTGCGCCCCCGTGATGTTGACCAGAACCGGGCCCGGCTGGCCGTCAAAATCTCCCGCGCGAACCCGCTGCGCGTAGCCGGCCAGCGCTGTCGCTCCCGCCTCGCACGCCAGGACGCCAGCGGCGTCGGCTAGCAGCGCTTGCGCCCGGCGGATCTCGCGCTTCTCGACCGACGTGAAGGTGCCGCCCGAGTCGCGGACAAGCCGATAGACGACCGGATAGGCGCCCGCAGGGTCTCCTCGCAAGATGGCCTCCGCGATTCCGGACGGGTTGGCGATCTTGTCTTGCAGACGTATCTTCGGCGAGCCGGCCCGCCACGCGGTCACCATCGGGGCGCAACTCGCCTGCTGCACGCAGATCAGCCGGGGCCTCGTCGCGGGGAATCCGAACGCAGGAAGTTCGCCCGCTCCCTTGGCCGTCCCCACCACCCCCATCGCGCTGCTGACCGCCTGCACATAGGCTTTAGGCGGCTGGCCGATCGCCATGGTGGCCTCGATAAATGCCGTCTTCAGTGCGTCGCGGCGCGCGGGGTTGAAGAATCCGGCCTCCCAGAAAAGACCATGGCGCGCGGCGAATTGCTGCGCGGCACGACCGGCGGCCACAAAGCTGCCCTGGGTGACATGGATGGTGACGTTATCCGACGCCACGTGCCTCAGCCGGGGAGCGAAACCGCGGCCAACGAATATGTGCACGCGCATATCCGGATAGTACCTGGCCATCCAGGCAACTGCCGTCGAGGTATTCCCGGTCGATGAGACCACGAATTCCTTGATGCCGTACTGCCCGAGGAACGGGAATAACAGCATGCCGACCCGTGCCTTGGTGCTCCGCGTGGGCAGTTTACCCTCATCTTTGAGCCATAATTCGGGACCGCCGATCACCGATCGCAACCGGTCGGCGCGCAGCGTCGGCGAGGCCAGGCTCAGCCCGGCCGGGATGCCGTCCATGCTTTGCAATGGCAGGACGGGCCAGAACTTTTCGAAGAACGACGGCTCGGCGCCGAGGCTGGCACCAGCGGCGACCCGGTCCACCAGGCCGCCTGACTGATAACGGGTCTCTGCCATCCCCCCGCAATCGCAGCGGGTCACCAGGCAGGTAAAGTCCTGTCCGCAGCTATCGCAGCCGAGACTTACCTTTTTCGACAGCAATGCCGCAGTGCTTACGGGCTCGTCGATGAGCATGTTTCATAACTCCTGTTGGTAGGCGTCCTTATTCAACGAGGAACACGGGTTCCGCGTAGTAGCGCAGGCTTAGCTTCCCGACGTGACACCTGATCCTTTCTGTCGCCGATGAGTCGCACTTCCTGAACAGCAGCGAAAGCGGGATATTGGCGCCGAGAACACGGCCAGGCGTAATGAACCGGGTGATCCCGGCGGGGAGCACCAGACCCCGGCTCGCTAACTCGTGCAGCCGGTTCAATGTCAGCGGCTGATAGGCCACCCGCAGCCGCCTGTGCAGCGTCTTCGCCAGCACCCGCTCCTCCGGCGAGATTCGCTTCGCATGCCCCGCGGCCGCGTAGCTGGAGACGAGCTTGTGCAGCAAGGCGACGATGTCGCCGACATCTGAGGAGTCGCACCACACATGCCTGCTGCCACCGGGCAGGTGCGTGACCGCGACGCAGTTGCCGACCGCTCCGGCCGCACCGGGCAAACAGGCCGGGCACTGGGCCTCCAGCAGTTCGTCGACCTCGACTGGCATGCGCTGTATGGGCACCAGGTGGTGCCACGCCGAGACCTGGCACTCGCCGGGCTCGAATATCTGGGCCAGTGCCAGCTCAACGCCGATGCTCCGGAGCGCGCTTACGCGATGCGCACCGTCGATGACCAGGAATTTCCCGTCAGGCATAGCGGTGGCGAGAACAGGGTTCTTCAGGGTGCCGGACTTAGTCAGCGAGCGGGCTACCTTTCCCAGCCGCCTGGGCTCCACCGTCTCGTGCAGGATGAGGTCCTCGACAGGTAGCGGCACGAGCCGGTTCAGGACCGCGTCGGCAGGGCTGTTCAGTAGTTGATTTGGGGGGGCCAAGGTTTCTCTCACCTATCCGTTGTGATCCAAGGGAGCGTTGATCAGCGGGTATGCGTAGCTGATACGGAGGTAGACCAGCGGCTGCCGGGATGCATGCCGCTGGTGAGAACTCCGTTTGAGCCCTCGGCGATGACATCCAGCTCAAGGTGCCCGATCGCGCGGGCGATCCGCTGCACCGCCTCGTCGCTGTCGGTTGCCTCGACGAGCATTTCGCCCGTCCGGCTCCACGAGTCGACGACCTCCGGGATGACAGCGCCAGGCTCGGGAACCTTCAGCCGGATCACGCCGTCGCTGGCTCGCGCCTCTTGGGCGCCCCGCACGGCGACGACCTTCCCGGCGGGCGGATTGAAAAACGAGATGGCGCTCGCCCGCACTGGACGGGTGGCCACTTCCACATCCAGCCCGCTCAGCACGCGGATGAGGGCACCCTCAAGGTGCACGCGGTAGGCAATGTCGATCAGTTCGACAATGGAATCACCGGGGAGCCTGGCGCAGTCGACGACGTACGGCGTTCCGTCCTGGACGATCCATTCCGCGTGCACGACCCCGGTCCGGAAACCTGTCGCCGCGATCAGGCGCCGTGTCTGGCCCACCAGCTCCTGACACGAGTCGTCGCTAAGCCGGGCCGGAACGACATGACCTAGCTCGACAGGGCACGCGCCGGCCTGGACGAGTTTCTCCGTGACGTTGCTGAAGATGACCGCGCCGTCGATGACCAGGCATTCGACGCTGAACTCCGGGCCCTCGAGGTACGGCTGCACCAGGCACGACCCGGCAAACATGCTGTCCCGGTAGCTACGCTCCACAGCGCCGGACGAGAAGGCCCACGCGGCGTCCAGGTCGGCGTCCGCTTCGAGCACCTGGACGCCGACACTGGCCCGCCGGTCGACAGGCTTGAGTATCCACCGGCGGGACTGCGTCGGCACCCGGATCTCCGCGGCGCTGTGCACGACGGCGGAGCTAGGGCATCCGATGCCGGCCTCGGCGGCCCGGGCCATAAGGGCGTGCTTCTCGCGCATGAAGCGGGCAGCGGCTGCCCCCGCTCCTGGCAACCCAACCCGTTCGGCGAACCGGGCGGCGATGACCGAGGTGTAGTCGAGGGCAGGGATGACGGCCGTGAACGGCCGCTCGCGGTGCGCCTTCTCCAGGGGCTCCAGCCAATCGTCTGACTGGTAGATGTCCGCTCCGATCACCGAGTCGACGGCCTGGAAGCGGTCGGCCTTATCCCAGAACCCCTTCCTGGTCAGGACATCGGGATCGTCGACCACCACCACGCTGTCTGGGGCAGCATTCACGTCAAGGAAGGGCAAGAGGGTGGCCGCGCTGCCGAACAGAAGCAGCCGGGAGTTCTCTGGCAGATCCATTAGCGCCCACCGGCCTTCGGCTCGAACGTGAAGCGGATATGGTCCGCCGCCGCCAGGGCACGCCGGGTGGCCTCGCCCCGATCACGTCCAATCGCCACCGCGTTCGCGATGCAGTCGGAGTTCGAGCCGGTCAGGGTGACCGAATCACCCACCTTCTTGCTCAGGTTGACCGCGACCACGCCCGGGAAGTCCCGGGCTTCCGCTACCCCGTCAATCGCCACGATCGGGCCGGCCCTCCCGGCCACATGGTGGCCGATCGCGGCGGCACCGCCCCCGATCTGGAACACCCCGTCCATGCCGAGATACCGGCGGGCAATCTCGTCACCCAACGGGTGATCGCTCAGCGCGTTGACGCATTGATGAGAGCCGTGGCCCATGGGGCGGGGATTGACTTCGATCAGAATCGGTCCGGACGCGGTGTACATGACCTCGATGTGGAATGCGCCGTACCGGAAATTCGTGGCATCCAGCACCTGCACGACGTAGGCGCCGAGGCCCGGTTCGGGTTCGCCGGTGCCGAAGGACATGGCGATCTCGGCGTAGTGAGGCGGCGCGGCCAGCACGCGACCGGTGTAGCCCCAGAGTTCCGTCTGGCCTTCGCTCCGGAATCCCTCGACGCTGTACAGCTCACCGGTGACTTCCTCTTCGATGAGCATCCGGCCGACCGGCTGCACGCCACGCCCGTACGTGCTGCGCACCCGGTGCCGCTCGACTGCCTCACGTAGCTCGCCTTCGCTGGAAACGAGGGTGATATCCCAGCTCGCCGACCCATCCACTGGCTTGGTGATGGCGGGCGGCTTCACGCCAGACCACGGCGCCGACTCGTCATAGTCGGCGCAGTCGATCACCGCCCAGGCCAGGTTGGTCACGCCGGCGTCATCGAGCGCCTGCCGGACCGCGGCCTTATCGCGCGCGAAGGCCGGGCTGTCCGCGTTCGCGGGAAGACCCAGCTTCAGCGCGGCCGCGTTCGCTACGTCGACGAAGAGGTCGCTCACCCCGACGAGGCAATCCGGCGCCACCGCCTGTGCCGCCTTGGCCACATCGTTGGCATCGCGGGTGTCACAGGTGATCCAGCGGTCGACCATGCCGTCAGGCATCTCCGCGTAGGCGTGAGGATTCGCGGTGTACACAATGGTTTCCGCGCCGACCTTCTTGGCACCGCGCAATATGTCCAGGCTGACTGAGGGCAAACGCGGATCAGACGACGACAGGCTGACTTCCACCATCGAGAACTTCATGAGATTTCTCCCTTTTCACTGGGTAAGCGATTTGCTGTCATACGGCGGTCTGCCGAATAGCCCATCTCCATCGGGCCAGCGCACCGACGGCGACGAAGGCGATCATCGCCAGGCCGGTGCCGATGATGACCGCGCGCGGCGAGATGACGCTGAGGATCACGCCAAAGGCGGCGATCCCGGCGAGCTGCGTGATCTGGTTGCCGGAGAACTGCCAGCTGAATGCTGCTGGCTGCATCCGCGTCGGCACGGCCAGCCCGACGTAGGAGTCCGAGGAGACATTTGCCGCGGCGCTGCCGGCCCCGCCGACGAACAGGCACGCCGCTCCGAGCATCGGCCACGGGAACAGGCCGAGGCCGACAAACCCGAGAGCACTGAAGAACCAGCCGATCAGTACATACCGGACGACCGACTGAAATCCCCGGCGGTGCATGGTGATCCAGTTGCCGCTCAACTGGCCGGCCGCATACACGGCAATGAGCATGCCCCAGACGGCCGGGCCGCTGTGGTAAGTCCGCTGGACCAGGACCGGTACGCCGATCAGGTAGACCGACCAGAGCAGGTTCTGGGCGTTGCGTACGGTGAACAGCCAGAGCAGGATCGAGTTCTCCCGCACATAGCCGAACGTGGTGCGCCACGATGGCTTCGGTCCGTCCGGCGTTTCCTGATCGCCGGATGTCGCGGCCATACCGGCGGCCTGGCTGCGGCGCAGGCGCCTACGGGCGACGATGCGGGCGGCCATGGCCAGGCACAGTGCCGATACGATGAAAGACGCCGAGTCCACGATGAACAGCCCGGCGATCGGGAAAAGCAGCAACAGAAGCGACGTGAACCCCGGGCCAAGGATCCGGCCCAGCCGCTTGGTCATATCCAAGAGCGAATGCACCGCTGGAATCTGATGCCGGTCGACGAGTTGGGGTACGAGAGCCTGCAGGCCCGGACTGTACACCGAATCGAAAATCGTCACTATGACGCTGATGCCCATGAACCACGCTAGGTTGAGGCCGCCCGTCCAGTAGAGGACCGGGAACGCCGCAATCACCAGCGCCTGCAGAATGTCAACGGGTACCAGGCGACTCGGCGAAACGATGTTCGCGAACTTGCCACTGAAAGCCACGGACATGGCGATGAGCGGAACGATCTGGGAGAGGGAGACCAGGGACAGAGCCAGCGGTGACTTTGTTACGACCAGCACGAGCCAGACCAGCGCTATCTGGTACACCCAATCACCAGCGACCGACGCGACCCGGGCGATAAAGATCAGCCGGATTATGGGACTCCGCCAGATGCCTGGCCCCTTGCGCTGGGCACGCTCCTCGCCAGCCCGGTCGCGCTCTTTCTGAGCGTGATCCGCGGGCATCATCGGGACGTCACCCGATCCGCGTCGAAGAGGCTGGCAGTCTGATTGAGCAACGGAACCAGGTCGTCCCGGTGCTGCGCCGTCACAATGGCATTGGCGTTACGGCTGTCGCCGCCTTTGCCGTCTCCGCTCATCGTGCGGATTTCCACTACAGAAAAACGGGAAGGATCAGGCACGCACGCAAGGACCTGGTCGACACTGCGGCGGCCAATTCCGAATATCGACGCTGCGCCCAGGCCGCTGGCCGGTGTCTCGGCCACGCGCTGCGTGCTTGTGTCCATATTCAGCTGTGCCCGCAGCGCTTGCTCGTACTGATCGATGCCTGTGACAAGTTCGACTAACCGAGGTATCCCGCCGCCTCCGGGTCGGGTATTGACCTCGATGACCTGCGGTGGGTCGTTTCCGGGCCGGAGCTTCAGTTCGGTGTGCGTTGCTCCGTCGGTCACGCCGAGCGCGGACAGCACTCTGGCGGTGAAGGACTCGAGTTCTGACTGCTGCGCCCCCGTCATGTCGGCAGGAAAGAAATGGCCTACCTCTATGTAGGACGGCATGCCAGTGGTAACTTTCCTGGTGATGCCGAGAATGTCGTGCTGCCCATGCTGCGAGACTGCTTCCACGCTGTATTCGGGTCCCGGGATGTACTCCTCCCAGTAGCTGTCATGAGGTACGGCACGGAACTCGGGCCGGTCCAGCCGGGTAACGCCGACGCTGCCGCAGCCGTCGACCGGCTTGACGATAACCTCGGCCATGGTGCTGGGCGGCGGCCCGAACCCGTACTGGATCTCGGACAGGCCGGCCGAGGAAAGGGCGCTGCGCATAGCATACTTATTACGGGTTCGGTAAGCAGGCGCAAGATCATTTTCGGTAATACCGAGCATGGCGTTCAGAATCGCCGCCGTAAACAGCCCGTACTCAGTAAAGGAAAGCACGTGGCCGTAGGTCTCAAAAGGCGCAGCAGAGAGCGCGATTTCGGCTGGATCACGATAGTTCATGCAATAGACAGAACGCGGTCCGACGGCTTCAAGATCGGCCAGTCGGTGCGCTTCCGAGTCTAGGCTCACTATGTCGTATTCGACGCCAAGCCGGGTCAGAGCACGCATCGCGGGCGGGCTTACGCCAAGCAGCAGAGCCCGCATAGCGGTCGTCACGTACCCTGCGCGCGCAGTGCGAGGTCGAATTGACCACGGCAAGGTAGTTTTATCTGACGCTGGCAGTAACATTGCCGTCCGCTACCCGGAGCCCCTGGAGCCTAAACGCGTCGGCATATTTTTTATCAGAATGCGCAGCTCGTTTTGCGGTTATCTGACGCTATGTGGTTGATTGCCGTTAATGGAATAGAGGTACCATTGACGCTAAGGTTATACATTTTTCGCGTGCTAGTGTCGTGTTCATGAAGTTTCTTCACGTATGGCATTGGCTATGATCTTTGTCGGTGGGCTTGGTCCAGGTGAACGGGGGCCTTAGCGGGGCCTGGCCCTGCCGGACAGGGCCAGGCGCCCGGGTTTTGCGGTGCTAGTTGAGCCAGCCGGTCGTGATCCGGCCGGCGGAGTTACTTGGTGCTAGGGTCGCTGATCTGGCCGTCGGTGTCGCCGGTGGGCAGGGTCTCATAGATGAGGGGCGCGCTGGGGCCTAGCACGGCCTCATCGATCGTGCAGGCGTCCAGCAGCGTAGCCGTCGTCACGCCGTCCTTCTCGCAGATGGCCTGCGCCTGCTGGTCGGTCGCTGGCGGGAGGTCGCTGGCATCGAACGTGTTCTTCGGATCGCTCAGAATCGGCTCGGAGCCGCAAGGGGTAAGCAGGTCCTTCTGCTCCGTCGCGGCGACCTGCCAGCTCTGGGCGTAGGTACCGTAAAACTGGCTGAAGGAGTACGGCGCGGTCAGTACGGCGCCGGTGCTTGCCTCGATCGCGGTGGGATTGGTGTTGCCCGCGGCGTTGGCGAGCAGGCCTTGCACGGGCTCGGGCCAACGGCCCAGGCCGAGGGACGCGTTGATGTACTTGGGGCTGGTGGAGGTGCTGACCGCCGCGCTCACCGAATCTCCGCTGCCGTCCTGGATCAGGTAGGTGGTCCCGGTCGGGTCGAGTGAGACGCTGGCGCCGGCGGGCAGGCTGAGCTGGCTGCCGGGCGACAAGGGAGTAGGCTCGCCGTTCACGTAGAGCGGGGCGCTCGCTGTGGCGCAGACGGCGACGTCGGAAGTGCCGACCTGCGCCGCGATGGCCTGGTTGACCGCGGCGTCCGGCCACGAGGGCGCCCCGGAGACCTGGCGGTTCTCGACCAGGAAACCCGAGCTGGTCGAGGTCAGTACATAGTCGCCCTGGGCTTGGAAGTCGTAGAACAGATTCTGGAACGTCATCAAATGGGTGTCACCGTCGCCATGGGCACTGGCACACGACGGCACCCCCCCGGCGGAATTTTGAAGGGACTCGATCGCCGGGTCCGCGCCCCCGGTGAATGTCGGCGTAGGCGCCAGGTTGAGACTATTGGTCTCGCCGGTGAAGCCTTCCAGCACGCAAGCCGGGGCTGCGCTGCTGCCGTTGTTCACTGTCGTCCGGACGGTCAGCGTGCTTCCGGCGCCGAACATTGCCTCGGAGCCGCCACCGTCGCCGACGACGGCGAACTCGGTGGTCATCCAGTTCGCCGACAGGTCAAGCACGCTGTCCGAGTTGCTCACCGACGCGGCCAGGCTTCCATCCACCAGCGACGCGGTGTCGTTACCGCCGCCGGCTGCGGTGCCGGAGAGGGCCGCGCTGGCCAGATTCGCGGCGGTGAGCGGGCCGCCGGTCAGCGTGCTCGCGGGTGAGTTCTTGTAGCAGTCGCCAGCGAACGGATTCCACCCAGCGGGGCAGGTGGTGTCGTAGTTCAGCAGCCAGTACTGCATGAAGACCTCGTTGAAGGTCGAGGAATAGATGAACTGCTGCCAGCCCTGGCAGATGGCCGGGACGAGGGCAGCGGAACAGGCCGGAGAAGTGAAGGGCGCGGAGTTGAGCTGGAGCGAGAAGCTGCCCACGCTCGTCACCACGGTGCCGGGGTCGAACGACCCGGTCGAGTTGAACATCGGGGCGCCGGATACCTGGGCGGAATAGTCGACGCCGTTACCCACGGTCTCCCGGGTGACCTTGCGCCGGACTCCGCCAACCGCCGGTAAGTGCCGAAGCGGCCGATAGGGGACAAGGGGGGCCGTGACGCATCGGGTCTTTCGCCACGAGACCGCCGGATAGGAAGCGGTAAAGCAGCCCCGGCCCGGCAGCGCGAGCTGCTTCATGGCGTGCCCCCAGCTCACCCGCGTCAGCGGCCGCGGAATGCTGCCCGCGACCGCGTTCGCGGACCCGAGCATGGCTAACACTCCGGCGATGGCCAGCGCCTGAAATAACCTCGTCCGGTGGCCGTACGCGGAACGGCGCCGTCCTCCGCCACCGGCGCCGTGGCCCGGTCGTCCTGGGCTGCTGGCAGGGAATCTGAGTAATCGCATGCTCTGCTCCTGGATTCGGGCGTGAGGCCAGCGGCCCAGTGGCCCGCCGGCGATCACGCGTTAGCGTCAGTATCGGCGGCAGTAAGGGAGGAAGACAATACCGAACAGCTCATCTTCGCCTAGTCAGCCAAAGGCAAGCAGGCACAAATACGGCACAACACGACCTTCGCCGAATAACGCCGGACAATAATGCTGGGCGAAGCGCACGCAAAGAGTGCTAAACGTCGCCTTGCCGGACTCCCTAAGGAGACGGCGACCCGCAGGGAACGTAGTAGAGCCGACCATAGTTGTGTGCGCCGGTGGCAGCAATGGTGAGGGGCACTTCGCAGCCGACCAGGGGCCGCGCGTGGATACGCTGCGATTATGACCGATCTCACCGCACATGACCGCGTGCTCATCTGGGATTTCGACGGCACGCTTGGCCATCGCCCCGGGCACTGGTCTGGCGCGATCGCCGACGCTATCACCGATGTCCTGGGTCCGCACGAGTTCAGCCGTGTGATGATTTCTGCCGAAATACGCGACGGGTTCCCGTGGCATTCACCAGAGGTGACGCATCCGCTGCTGGCGGATGGTGACGCCTGGTGGCGGCATCTCGGCCGGGTTCTGGCCGCTGCGATTGGCAGGCTCGGCGTGGCCTCCGCGATTGCGGCCGCTGCAGCGCTCCGGGTCCGGCACCACTACACCGACCCGGCGAGCTGGGAACTCTTTCCGGACACTGTGCCAACTCTAGTGGCGCTATCCGACCTTGGCTGGCGACATGTTCTGCTCTCGAATCACGTGCCCGAACTCCCGAAGATAGTCGCCGGCCTGGGACTCGCCAGTCACCTCGACGTCATCGTGAACTCGGCTGCTACGGGCTATGAGAAACCGCACCCGCAGGCCTTCCGGCTGGCGCTGGAGCAGGCAGGCTGGCCCAGGTCAGTCTGGATGATCGGGGACAATCCCGTGGCCGATATCGCGGGCGCCGTCAGCGCCGGGCTTCGCGCGATCCTGGTACGGACCCCGCCTGCCGACGGCAGCCGTTACGTGGCGGACCTGCCAGAACTGATCGGCCTTCTCAGCGACTAGCGAGCCTGGCCGGTAGCTTCCGTCACCCTGGCTGCCCTGCGGTGCTGCCTCGGCTATCTGCTGGCTGCGGGTCGCAGTCCAGGCGCGCGTGCAGGTGCATGTCATGCCAGCCGTCGCGATGCAGCCCCTCCTGCCGCTTCACGCCCTCAAGTTGAAAGCCGGCGTTCGTGGCTACGTGGCAGGAGGCCAGGTTGCTGGTGGAGTGCTGCAACTCGAGCCGGTGCAGGCCTGCCCGGTCAAAGACCCACGCGGTCAGCGCGCATAGGGCGCGTGTCGCTATCCGGCGGCCGCGTGCTGCGGGCATGACCCAGTAGGACACGTTCGCGATGGCGTCTGGCAGGTTCAGCTGACGCAGGCCGATCTGGCCGAGGAGTGCGAGGTCGGCGGAGATCGCCCAGCTGGCGGCGTCTTCCCGCTCCCACCGGGCGGGCCACGACCTTGCCCATGCCTCGGCCTCGCGTATGGTCATCGACCGGACGTGCCAGCGCTGTATGTCCGGATCGGAATAGGCCTCGGCCACCGCGGGCGCGTCTGAAGCTTGCCACGGGCGCAGCACGAGGTCCTCGAGTTCGATGACTGGCTGGCGTCTTCTTGCCAGCGTGCCGGGCGCGACCACCGGACCAGCCAGGTTCAAGTCGACTCCTTCATTGTTTCTGTTGCGCATATTCTCGGTGCTGTCTCGTGACGGTAAACCGGGGCGGCGGCTCGTGCGTCTCGTAGGCAGTCACTGTTGCGGGCAGTGATGGGAGTGGCTGTGCGGGTACGTCGCCTCGTGCGCCGACGGGGCCGCCAGCAGCGCCCTGGCAGTCAGCCGGCTGACCGGCACGGTCTTCATCAGCGCGGCATCCGCCCCCAGCCACGAGCCGGCGACCAATACGCGACGGTCGCCTACCACGGGTAAACCAGCCGGCCGTTCTCGCTAGCCGCCCGCTAGCCTCTTCCGAGCGGATATGAATAAGGCCGATACGTCCACTCATACTGAATTTGGGATGCCCAGCTATTCGGGTGCGCTCCATCGCCCAGTCAAGGAAGTATCGTCATGATCCGCTGTACGTTAATTGCCGCCATTCTCGCATTCGGCGGCCTGGTGCCGTTCTTTGCCGTGCCTCCCGCAAACGCCATCCCGATTTGTAAGGCGAACTATAGCTGCCTTTTTACATACTACTCGACACTGGCTCGCACAACGGAGATCGGCACCACTCTCCTTCGCTGTGATGGTACCTCGGGAACCTTGGGCATGACTTCGCAGTACTTTACTTTCTCTGAAGTGCCATGTAATAGCTGAATACGTCCGAGCCGCCCGGCATTGTCGGTCGTGGTCCATTTGGATTTGGACATTTTGCCATCTACTATGATGTCAATATGGTCGATTCGCTCGCCGGGCCGATCTCGGCAAGGACTGCGAAACGCCGGCCTGGCCTCGGGAGTCGCTCGAAATCGATCTGGCAAATCCGAACTCCGGCAGATCCTGGCGACTGCTCATCGGCATCCCGGCTAGCCAGTAGATATGGCAGGGTCCGCTTCTGGTTGGTGCCGCCGGTTCAGGCCCAGATCTACCCCGTTGCTCTTGGCCCAGTCCAGCCCGGCATTGTGCAGGAGAACTGGATGCTGCGCCCGTTAGCCGCCGCCCACCGACTCGGTCTGCGCGACCGCCTCATTGCGCCGCGTGATCGCTGGGATCGGGGCCTGCCGTGAGGCCGCGGCCGCCGAGGCCGATGGTCGCGAGTGCTCCGGCGCCGGCGAACAAGACCGCGCTGAGCAATGCCGTGGTAACGCCGGACTTGGCCGTCACGAGGCCGCCGACGGCGAGGCCCAGGGCGGCCCCGGCGGTGTTGGCTGTGGCGATCCAGGAGTTGGTCTGGCTTCGCTTGTCGACACTTGAGGATTGCTGTGCCAGCAGGAATGCCGAGATGAGCGCTGGACCGAAGGCGAGGCCGGGCAGCGTAATCAGGATTGCCATTGCCGGGATGCTATGGGCCAGGGTAAGCGGGATCAGGCTCACGGTCAGGCAGATGGTGAGCGCACGGTACCGGCATGTCAGCGCGGTGGTCCAGCGGATTTTCCCGTAGAGCAGACCGCTGAGCGAACTCGCCCCGAAGAGGACCGCGAGCACTGCGCCAGACTCACCAGGGGCGTGCTGGCTGGTGGCCAGTGCGGGCACGATTACTTCGACAGCCCCGATCGCAGCTCCTGCACCGCACATAGCGATGACGGTCTGCCTCAGGACTGGCTGGGAAAGGACGTACCGCTGGCGCCGGGCGGGTGCAGCCGGAACTAGCGCTGCGCGGCGATGAAGGCGTATCTGGGGTGTGACGGCTGTCCCGATGCTGCCGACGAGAATGAGCGCGGCGGAAGCCGCGAGCGCGGCATCAGCTGACGTGGCGGCGACTATGAGCCCGGCCAGGCTGGGACCAGCCACGAGCGCTGCGATGTCGATGACGGTATCGAAGGAGAGGGCCAGTTGCCGGAGGTGGTCGTCTGACTGGAAGGTCATAGCCAGGCGGGCTTTGGTGATTGCTCCGAGGGGCGGCGTTGCCGCCCCCGATGCCGCGCAGATGATGGCTAGTCCGGCAAGGCCGAAGTTGCGAGCGGGAACGATCGCGATCAGGGCAAGACCGCAGGCGGTGCCTAGCAGGCCCACCGTGAGCGCTGTGCTGTAACGATCGGCGAGCCAGCCGCGGGCGGGGGCTAGCGAGGCGCTGGCGAGGGCATAGGCGGCAGTGCCTTCGCCGGCCGCGGCGAACGAGCCTGTTCTTCTGGCAATGCTGAGAATCAGCGTCAGGGATGTGGCGCTGAGGCCAAGCCGGCCAAGTCCGGATAGGGCCGCCAAAGCAGGGAGCCCTGGTGCGCGCAGCAGGGCGCCGTAGCCGGTACCCGCGCTGTCACGTCTGCCGCTCATGCGCCACCGTCGGCCACTTGGTCATCGCTGATCTGGAATAGCAGCGCGGTCAGGCTCACGTGCGCGGTGCCCGGCGTTTCGGCAGGCTGGGCGGCCTGGTGGAGTCGTCTGCCTACGGCGCTCATCTGAGCCTGGACTTGTTCCCAGGTTTCCGGTGGTACCCAAAACTCGCCGTCGATGATGGCATTGGTCCCTGGTGCATGTCTCATTACCCGTCGGGCCAGTTCCACGTGCAGCGCCTCGATGACCATGCGGAGATCGGCTTCGTTCCAGGCCTCCCGCGACGAGTTCTCGTCATAAGAGACGCGCTGCCGGTAACGTCGTTCCCGGCCGCCGCGGATGACATTTCCCTCGGCGGCTTGGACGAGTCCGCCCTGCTCGAGTTGGCGCAGGTGGTAGCTCGCCGAAGCATGGCTGATGCCAAGTTCTCTAGCCATATCTGTGGCCGACATGGATGTTGCCGTGAGCAGCGATAGCATCCTGAGACGGAGCGGATTGGCGAGCGCGCCCAGGGCACTCAAGGCAACCGCGACATTATCATCGGCTGGATTTCATTGTTCTAATCGCCATCCTCGGATCGTTCCTGCTCCAGCAACCCGCGCTGGCCAGATTATCGGTGTACTCACGGATTGTTGCAGTGGCGTATTCGGCTGAACACCCGGCCAAGCGGGCAAGTGAATCGGCCGCACTATCCCAGGTTTCGTGCTGTTCTGCTAAATCCAGGATTATCTGACCCGTCTTGTTGACTCGGGCAACCATAAATGAATCCTGATTGAGGAGCAGGGCTCCGTCAGATTCGGGGTCTGGAACGATTTGAACATTCGAGTTGAGTCTGGCAATCACGGGTTCGAATCCGAAGGCAAGCTCTGTGAGCAGGCCGTCGTATATTGGATTCGTCGGCTATCGTATCAGCGGGTCGAGGTCACCAAAAGCACCAGGTACGATCCGGCTATCCTCGATCAGTACCGTGAACGGGAGCCTTGAGCGCAAGTCAGTGAGCAGATCCTCGGCTCGCGCGACCTTGCCTGACAGTTCATGTGGCATCTCGCGGTGATGAGACGCAAGGGCGCCCTGGATGCGCATCTCGCCGTTGACATGGAACGTCTCCTCTTGGTCCACCCAGTTGGCGCCGAGTTCGACTTCGAAGTACGCACCGATGCTCGCGTGCTCGGCCTGCGCCAGAGCCGTCCTGGTCCGGCTGTTCACGTACACCTCGTCCTCGAGAGTGAAGCTCAAGTGAGTGCCCTCAGCATGGAATTCCATTCCCTTCTTCGCCGCGAGCAGCTTCATCATCACGGCGCGATTGTTTGCCACCGCCTTGCCGAAGTCGCTGCGCATCAGCAGGTCAAGGGAGTATATGGCTGCTTCAGGACGGGCGTCGAACGACGCCAGAGGTACCCAAAGCACCGGGGTGCCGCGAAAGCGCTCCCGGAGTGCCGCAGGCCTGGGCAGTTCCTCCCAGCGCGTAGGAATGAAGACGACCCCGGCTGGCTGTGGGCCGTTGAAGTCAGCAAAAGGTCGGACATCCGCTCCCCGGGCGGCCAGCCACGCGCGCAGCTCCTCGCTATCGGTTATGAACATCGGCGGAACGGCGGCCGTAGGGAACACCGCCTGGATATTTGGTGCATTCCATCGGCTCGATCACTTTCTGGACTCGGTCAGGTTGCGCTGGTTGCGAAAGGCTCGTCTGTCTCGGGTGGCAGCGCACTAAGGCACGGGCAGGAAGCTTGATGCTCTGCCGCCTTATGCGATGAAGGACCGGAGCACCGGGCGTGGCTGAAGACTGTGGCCTCTCCCCGGTACGGTCAGCCGAGGTGGGCAGGCCGAGTACTCGGCCTATTCCCTCGCCGGTCCAGATATTCCTTCCTCGATCCACAGCCGTCTTGCCATCTGCTTTCCTCCTATGCAGTCACCGTGGAGAAGGGGACGGCCAGCCAGGCGGTCACCTGCCGGTGACCGCCTGCTGCCGATCAGAATGAACTCAGATCCCCGCGTACACGAGCGCCTGGTTGAACGTCTCAGGAGCGTCGCTGGCGTCTGCGTCGTGCGACTCAAGAGAGCCCATGATCTCGAAGGTAGGATACTCGATCGACATTGCGCCTCCTGTATTCTCGACCTCCCAAAATATTTTGGGAGGTTGTCTCTTACCTTTCTAGTTTCCGATCCAGACAGTGTCAAGGCGACCAGCAAGATTCTTTGAGGGCTGCGTGTCTTTCAACTGATCGGGTCCGCGCAACTGGTCACGGGGGGTCGCCGACGGAAGCGCCCGGATCTGGGATACCAGCCTTCGAACTGCGCGACGCGCCGTGGTTCAACGCACCTCGGCGGCATCTCGTTTCGGTGACTTTGAGCGCGGATGAATTCCAGGACCGCCTGCTCTACCGCAGTCCGCTGACTCTCCCGAGCTATCAGCGTGATGCCGCACGTGCACCAGTCAGCTCAGCCGGATGCGGAGTCGAACCGGAGATACCTGTATCCGGTTCGATCGTGATCCCGTCCGCAGTTCTGGCCCTGAGGCCGAGTTTCCGCCGCAGTTGATCTTGGATGTCATGTGCTGCGTCGGTTGGGTGCTGGAGGTGCGGCCCCATCGGTCGACGATGCGCACAAGGCGGGTCGAGCGGGGTTAGACCTTACGCCCGTCCACGGGCCGCCGGAACGCAGGCGGCACCGGGGCGGGCGCCTTGATGAAACTATTCGCGATTGGTAACACGCCCCGCCTGAAGCGGGGCTCAGACGTGTTAGCTGGCGATCGGCTTTGCGCGCATCTTAAGAGAACAGCATTTTGCATTCTGCTGTGTGGCCGCCGTGAGTTCGCCCGCCGGGCACACACTCGTGGTCCGCTCTGGCCCCACGAAAGGATCTTGCACTTGTCGCAGAACTTCCAGGGCGACTGCGGCGTAGCGGTAATGTCGTCCGGGCACAAGCACTCCGCGGCCGGCTGATGAGCCCGCCGGACTGGATGGGCCGGCGATGCCGCCTGGGCGGCGCGCGCGACGCCGAGGGCGGCCGCCTAGAGGCCCGCCCGCACGCCGCTGGTCATCAGCCTCCGCCGTCGAGCCCGTGATTCGCAATGGACCCGCGAAGCGAGAGGGCCGTGAGCATGGCGACGTGCCGCGCACTTTTTTGCTCTCTCTGCTTGTCCATGAACGCTCGCATGGACGCGTAACAACTGCTGCTCCCGGCCAGGTGATCGAGACCTCCGGCGACGAGCTGGACGCCTCGCAGCTCGAGACCCTGACCCGGGAAGCGGGCGCAGCGGTCCGTGCCTGCCAGTGGGCGCAGGCCGAGCGGAGACTCGGCAGCACCGCGCCAGCTGCCCGCCGGGATCTGGCATTTCACCGGCCGGAAAGCCGAGCTGGACATTCTCACCGCCGCGCTGGAAAGGTCAGCATCCCCCGGCAATGGCGCGCCGGTAATCCTGGCGATCACCGGAACCGCCGGAGTTGGCAAGACCGCCTTGGCCGTGCACTGGGCGCATCAGCACGCCGGCCGCTTCCCCGATGGTCAGCTCTACGCAGATCTGCGCGGGTTCGACCCGGCCGGTCCGCCAGAGGGCATCGCGACGGTGCTGCGCGGCCTCCTGGCTGCCCTCGGCGTACCGCCAGCGCGCATCCCGGCGGAGGCGGACGGCCAGATCGGCTTGTACCGAAGCATGCTGGCCGACAAGCGGATGCTGATCGTGCTGGACAATGCCCGCGACAGCGACCAGGTCAGGCCGCTGGTGTCCGGTACGGCCGGGTGCATTGTCCTGGTGACCAGCCGAAGCCAGCTGGCCGGCCTGATCGCGCTGGACGGCGCCATACCTCTTCCGGTCGGGCTGCTCACCGAGCAGGCGGCCCGCGGCTTGCTGGCTCGCCGACTCGGGGCCGGGCGCGTCGCCCGTGAGCAGCAGGAAACCGCCGAGCTGGTCGCGCTCTGCTCACGGCTGCCGCTGGCGCTGAACATCGCCGCCGCCCGTGCCGTCACGCACCCCGCCATGCCGCTACGCGAGCTCTGCGACAGCCTGCGCGACGCGCGCCAGCGCCTGGAAATGCTGTCGGCCGAGCCAGGCCACGCTGACGTGAGCGCGGTGTTCTCCGCATCTTACGAAGCGGTCAGCGCACCGGCCGCCCGGCTGTTCCGGCTGCTCGGAATCCATCCCGGCCCCGATATCAGCCTGCCTGCCGCGGCCAGCCTCGCCGCCCTGGCACCTCGCCAGGCGCGCCGCGCATTGGAGCGAGCTACCCGCGCGAACCTGTCACAGAGCAGGCCCCTGGCCGTTACCGCTGCACTATCTGCTGCGGGCTACGCCGCCGGACAGGCCACGCCCAGGACGGCGCGGACGGGCAGCACGCCGCCTCGGCCGGGTTCTCGATCACTACCTGCGCACCACCCTCGCCGCAGCCCGCCTTTTCGCTCCCCGGACCCAGCCACCGCGACCTCCGGACCTGACGGCTGGAGTCATCGCAGTGCACCTGCGCAGCCTTGAACAGGCCCGCTCCTGGTGCCACGCCGAGCTAGCCGTGCTCTCCGCCGCCGTCAGCTGCGCGGCGAGCTCCGGCCTCGCTACCCACGCCAGGCAGCTGGCCTGGCGATTGAGGCAATCCCCGACCAATGGCGACGGTGGCAGGACCAGGCCGCCGTCGGCGAGATCGTGCTGGCAGCCGCCGGACAAGCCCGCGACCTGACCGGCCAGGCCTACGCCCGCCGCCACCTGGGCAAGGCCCTCACGGTCGGCGGCAACCACCAGCAAGCCCGCGATCACCTGCAGAAGGCCCTGACTTGTTCTGCCGCTCGGTGACCGGATCAATCAGGCCGACACAGAGACTGGCGCTCACGCTCAGTCTCATAATCCTGGATGAGCCGACCCGGTCGCTGGCCCGGGGCTGGCACGCCCTGCAGCTGTACCAGGCCGTCGGCGATAGCACCAGGCAAGCCGCCGCCCTGAACTATATGGGCACGTGGCCTACGCCATGCTCGGGCGATACGAGCGCGGCCTGGCCGCCTGCGAGCAGGCACTCGAACTTGCTCACCACGCCGATGACCCGTACGTCTGGCTCGTGCAGTCTTCGACCCTGGACAGCATCGGCATCCGTGGCGGAAGTCCCTGCGGGCGTAAGACGTCCTGCCGCGTCTGGCCGGTCGCTTTATTTCAGGATGAAAATTTGGCGGCAGCTGGTCCGGGCGGTCAGGCCGACGAGGGACCTGGATGGCCAGGACGTGGGTGCGCAGGACGCGGCTCGCGGTGTCGGCGTGTGAGCGGCCCCGACGCTGCACTTGCCCGGCGTCCCCCGACTGACTTGGAGATGCCCGGCTATTCGGGTGCGCTTGTTCTTGACGTGACCTCCGGAGTCCGGATCACCGTTCAGGGAGTCGCCATGCCGGTCTACACCGGCATATACAGCACTGAGGACTTCATCAACGGTCAGCTCTCGGGCTCGACCCCGCACACCTTCGAGCGGACCGCGCAAATGAGCCACGCGAGCATCACCTCGTCCGAGTGCGCAAGCGGTTGGGAATCCGGCACTTTCCCTGCGGACTTCTACCTAGGTGATACCGAGAGCTCGGCCTGCGCAGTGCAGTACCAGTACGTCGTCTCTAACACGGTTGACTACGACGAGGTCGACGTCGACAGAATCAAACGCAGGAATATCGAACGGCACCTGCTCCTAGATTCCTGGCCCGGCCCGCCGGTTAGGCCAGCTTCATTTTGCTGTGGGCCCCGGGGGCGGTTGGCGCTAGCGCAGCGCCAACCCGCCACCCTCGGGGCCCGCATTTGCCTTTGACGGTGGTTACGGCAGGGTCCACTTCTGGTTGGCGCCGCCGGTGCACGACCAGATCTGGGCTTGGGTGCCGGAGCCTCCGAAGCCGGTGTCGTCGAGGCATTTGCCGGAGTTGGGGTTGACCAGGGAGCCGTTGGACTGGGGGACCCAGGTCTGCGCGCCGGTGCCGTTGCAGGTGAAGAGGTCGACGGTGGTGCCGTTGGCGGTGCCGGCGGCATCGACATCGAGGCATTTGCCTAGCACTTCGAGGGTGTTGCCGGATGCCACGGTCCACTGCTGAGCATTAGTCCCGTTGCAGGTGAAGACCTGGATCGGGTTGAAGTTCGCGGTGCTCGCGCTGCGGTCGTCCAGGCACAATCCCTGGTACCCGGTGATCGGCCCGGTCGCGCCGCCGCTGCTGGTACCGCCGGCGAATGGCTCGAAGGTGTCGCTGAAGAACCAGGTTGGCTGCGAGATGCCCGAGCAGCTGTCCGAGCCGCCAGTGCCTGCGCAGCCGCCGTTGTCCCGCTGCAGTGCCCAGAATGACAAGGTGCCGACCCCGTTGCTCTTGGCCCAGTTCAGCACGGTGGTCGCGTCGGCTTGGGTGAAGGTCTCGCCGGGACCGAAGTCGTCGATGCCGGGCATCTCGGTAATGCCGATCATGTTCCAGAGCTGCGTCGATGAGTCGGACGGATAGAGGGACTGCAACTGGCTGTGCAGATCCGCGCCGGCTGTCTCGGTGTCGGTCGCCATCTCTTGCGTGGTGCCGATGAAGTAGTCGAACGTCATCAGGTTCACCACGCTGACCGTGGCGCCGGCCGAGATCGCGTTCGAGATGATGGACTCCTCCTGCGAGTCCATCCCGGTCGTGGTGGCTGGCATCGTGTAGGAGAACTGGATGCTGCGCCCGTTAGCCGCCGCCCAGGACTCGGTCTGCGCGACCGCCTCATTGCGCCGCGTGATCCCTGCGGTATTGGTCAGCGAGTTTCCTTCGATGTCCAGGTCGATCCGGGGGATGTTGTAGGTCGAGATGACGTTCTCGTAGACCTGCGCGATCGAGTTGACGCTCGTGCAGCTGTCGGCGATGTCGGTACCGCTGTTGTCGGCGCTTGCCCCGCCGAAGGACGGGATGACGTTGCCGCCGGCGGCCTGCAGCGCGGAGATGCCGCTGCCGAAGTTCGCCGAGGTGAGCGGCTCGCTCGTGTCGCCGTCCCAGTACGCCGTGCACGAGCCTGTGCTGGCGGTTTGTATGAACGCGTAGGTCAGGTCTTTGGCGCCGGACTCCTGGGACAAAGTGACCGGGTTGTCGCCGTTGTACGTCTCGAAGTACGGGGCGAACACGTGCGCCGGGAGAGGCGTCGCCGCAGCTTGCGCAGCGCTGGCGCCGGACGCGGCTAAAACGGTTGAGGCGGCTGCGGTGGCCATGGCGACCAGCGCCGCTCGGAGGGGGGCGGGTTTTCTCATCCGGAGATCCCTTTGCTGATGCGGGCTGCTAATGGGGGGAGCGAACGGCAGCAACCCTGGCAGGCCGACAAGCGCGGAGCAGCAGAGTCACCGCTGTAAATGATTAGGAAACTTTCCTATTTGTTGTTTGACCGGAATGTAACCTCATCCAGGCCTCGCGTCAAGGGGGAACCGGCGGGAACGATATGGACCCCAGTGCCTCTGGCTGACAGGCGATGCAGAACAGGGGGGACTACCGTGTCGGCTGGGTCCCACGCGTGCACGAGCAGTTCGACGCACAGGATGCCGAGAGCAAGATCGGCTGGCATGTCGTGATGCCGGCCAAGGAGGTAGGGTTGATGCTCAGTACGCCGGCGATGCCGCCGAGGGTGTACACGCTGAGGTAGAGGACGCTGGCGGGAGCGGCTTGCGGGGGCAGGACCGCGAACTCGGTGCTGCTGCCGCTGGGCCTGCCAAGTGAGCCGGCCAGGTACACGATGCCGTTGTGCCCGGAGACTCCAACATCATCCGATTCCGCAGGCGGTTTTCTTTCGGGCGTGTCAGAACGACGATGACGTGCTGACACCATTGACGAAACTGACCGTGGCCGTCGCTGATGGTCCCATCAGGTTGAGCGGTTCGCCGCTGCCGGCGGTTTCCGCCTTCGCGGTGGCGGTGATGCCGACGTCGGTGAACTGCGTGCTTGTGGCGCTCACGTAGACGCCGGCCTGCACGCCAGCCGAAACCGGGCCGAGGTTGAACCCGGCCTTCACGCCCACCATGGCGGTGACTTCCCCGGTCGCCCTGATGGTCAGTTTCCCGAACACGGCCACCAGGCCAGGCTCGGACCCGGTGATCTCCACCCGCTCGCAATTGACTTTGATCCTGAAAATGTCGCCGAATGACAGTTGCCAATTGACCCGCGAAAGCTTCTGGGAGCAGAGGTCGATGCGATCGAGGGATCCGGCCGGGTCGGACTGGTCCGGGCCGAGGACGTCCTCGCAGTCGCCGAACGAGTCGTCAGCACCGACGGTGTCGGACGACCAGGTCTCGGCCGCGAAATTGAGGTCCACGAGATAGTTCTGCTTCGCCGCGTCCAGGTCGTAGGTGTAGGCCTGGTTGATAGCGGGCGTGATGATGTTGGCCTCGACGGCAGAGATCCAGCGCGACTGGGTCATCCATTCCGCTCGCAGGTCCGAGTCCCAGGCCTCGATGTCCCCGTGGAAGATCCCGGTCTGCGTGGTGAGCCAGGCTCGCATCTCGGGTTTTTGCACGGCGCACGGAGAACCGCCGGCACCGGTGATGGCATCCAGTTCGGCCTCTTCGGTGCCGCCGCCTTCGAAGGTGCCGTCGATGAAGTTGCTGACCGCCTTCCCTGCCGCGGTCGCGCTCTTCTCCTCGCTCGCCCAGCCGCCAGCGACCTCGTCACCGGCGAGGGCTTCCAGATCATTGACCCGGTCCTGGCTGATCGGCGGCAACGGGACCGACTCGAGCAGGCTGGCGGCCTTCTGGGTCTCGTCCACCGCTGTGGTGAATTCGTCCCCCTTGAACTTGTCGAAGGTATCGCCATCCTTGTCGATGTCGTCCATCGTGCTGGGATAGGTGATCGATGGCCAGGTTCCGGCGTGGCCATGCGAGACGTCGATGACCTCCGCTGCGGGCACGAGGGTCTCGTCCCCGTCCGAGTCGAGTTTCTTGAACGTATTGCGCCGCGAGCCGGCGAAGATCATCTTGGCGGCCTGGCCGGTCTTGCCCTGGCACAGCAGCGCGGAGCCGAGGTTCAGCTTCGCCTCCGACAGCAACGGCGCGTCCGCCGCCGCTTTCGCCAGCTCCGCTCCCGCAGCCTTCCACCGGCGCAGTTGCAGCAGCGCGTAGCCGCGATCGTTCAGCTCGGTCGCCGTCTCGCTGATGCCCATCGGATGCTCCACAGCTCCGCCGGCCTTATCAGCCTGGCCGAACACGGCCAGCGCCTCGAGCGGCTGGCCGAGCTGAGCCAGCATCGAGCCCAGGTCGCGCAGGACCGTGGCGTTCTCGGGGTTCTTGCCATAGGCGGCCATCAGGGCGGCGAGTGCGCCAACCGGGTTGGCGTTCGTCAGCGCCCTGGCCGCGTCGAGTTCGGCGATAGCGGGCTTGGTGTCCCGGCTGGTGTCGACCGTCCGCACGGCTCCCCGGCCCGCCTTATCCTCGATCGACTTCGCCTCCGCGATGGCCCGGGAGAAAGTCCTGCTGCCCGATACCGGCTTGCCCGCGCAGATGGTGGGGGCCTCAAGGGCCAGGTCCGTGGTCAGCGCGCTGACCGACGGCACCGGCTGGGCGTCGGAGAACGCGATCGTGCCCGGTTTCGGCCTGGCCGCATCCAGCCGGACCGGTGCCGCGCTCGCCGTGCCGCCCGCGACCACTGCCAGCGTTGCCGCCGCGCCCGCAACCAGCCGAATCAGCGATCGTCCCATGTCCTGCCTCCAGCCAAGTGAACGCTGTGCTCAGGCCGGACGCTAAGGCCAGGGCAGGCATGGCGTGAACGCGGAAACCCACACACTTTGGGCGTGACGCCCCTATAGGCCCCGGCCGCCTAGATCGTTGCCTGCGGCGGCCCAGGAGCGGCCAGTGCGCTGCTGGCCGTGTCGGCAGCCGCTTCAGCCCGCTGGTAGGCCGGCTCACCGTGCTCGCTCAAATCCAGTCCGGCTAGCTCATCCTCGGGTGTCACACGCAGCCCGACGGTGCGGTCGGTAATCCACAGGATGATCCAGGTCATGACGAAGGGGTAGACGATGCCGGCCACGGCTAGCACCGCCTGGCGGCCGAGCTGGACCAATCCCCCTGCCTCGCCGGCGGCATTCACGGCGAGGCTGGCGAAGACGCCTGTGAGCACGACCCCGATCATGCCGCCGACCATGTGGACGCCTACCACGTCGAGGGAGTCGTCATAATGGAGGATGTCTTTCAGGTTGACAGCGCCGTAGCAGAGCAGCCCGGCTGCGGCGCCAATGACGATTGCCGCCCATGGTGGCACGTAACCCGAGGCCGGGGTGATCGCGGCCAGCCCGGCGACGGCACCGCAGGCAATGCCTACACCGGATGGCTTGCCGCGGCGCCACCATTCGAGGCCCATCCAGGCGAGCATCGCTGTGCACGCCCCGAGCTGGGTGTTTACCAGCGCATAGCCGGCGACCTGCCCTGCGGAAAGCGCGCTGCCCGCGTTGAAGCCGAACCAGCCGAACCACAAGATCCCGGCGCCGAGCAGTACGAGCGGCACGCTGTGCGGCTGCTCGAGCTGGTGGGTTCGCCTCAGGTAGAGGCCGGTGGCGAGGGCTGCGGCGCCCGCCAGTTCATGAACGACTGAGCCTCCGGCGAAGTCGATCGCGTGCAATCCGCCCGAGCCGAGAATGCCGCCGCCCCATTCACTATGCGCGAACGGACTGTATACGAACAGCGACCACAGGCCAATGAAGACCAGGTAGCCGCGGAAGCGCATTCGTTCGCAGAATGCTCCTGCAATGAGCGCCGGAGTGATGACCGCGAACTTCATCTGAAAGGCCATGTACACCAGCGACGGAATGGTTGGCGCATAGCTATTCGGCGTGCCGTTGACGCCGCGCAGCCCCATGAACTGCAGGCTGCCGATTATTCCCCAATGGTCGCCGCCGAATGCTAGCGAGTATCCTATGATTACCCATAGCAAACTGATCACGGCGATCGCTACGAACGACTGGACCATTGTCGCGATCACATTCTTCGTGCCTACCAGCCCTCCGTAGAAGAGCGCGAGGCCCGGCATCATGAACAAGACCAGTGCAGTCGAGGTCAGCATCCAGGCGGTGTCACCAGCATTGACATGCATGCCAACCTCCAGCTGCGGCGGCGTCTTTGCCCCAGTATGACCTTGGCTACCCTAGCCCACGGCGCGCTCTCGCACCTGAGATCGCGTGGAGAACACGGTGTGGGCGTCGCCGAGGCCACCCCTCCCAGGGGGAGGCCCCAAAGCTTCCCGGAGTCGTTGGCCGGCTTGGAGGATGGACGGCACGCAGCCAGATGATGGCATGAGCGTTTTCTTCCCCAATGCGGTCGGCGGCCCGCTAGCTCCAGAGTTTGTCGACCGGCAATCCCGGAGATGATCAGGTCCTGAGCCAGATCGCCGCCGCGCAGAATGGATCAGCCCGGCACTCACCGCCCTCGGGGAGCCAGGTCACAAGCCCGCGCCAATCTTTCTCAATATTAAAGAGGAACGCATTGCGCCACTTTTGAACGTCGCCTCTAGGTTGCTCGACCTGCAAGCACTCGACATCGACGCTGACGTGGCCGACCGGCTGACCCAGTGCGCGCAGGTAGCGGCCGAAGGCGGGCTGGTGCAGGAAGTGCCCCGATCATGTCGCGTCCCTGATACTCAAACTGCAGCGGCGGCCTCGTGAGCCAGGCATCGTCGGTGAGCAGGGCGACGAACCGGGGGCCGTTGATCTCGTCGGACCTGTACTGGCACGGGCTCAGGATGGCCGGTTCAGCCGCGCTTCCGGCAGGATGGGCTCGAACAGTTCCACCAGGTTGCCGGACGGGTCCTCGGCCAGGATCTGCCTGCCGCCGGTCCCGGTGACGATCTGGTTGCGGAACCTGACACCTTCATCGCGCAGCCGCGTGACCGTGCCCTCCAGGTCCGGGACCTCGATCGCGAACCGGTTCCAGCCTCCGGGCTCAGGAACCGTTCCGTCGGGCATCGCCTCGCCGCCGCCCGGCCCGCCGCCCGGTGCGCTGAGCACAAGCCGCAGGTCGCCTAGGGACAGCATCGCGAACGCCGGGGCCGGGTGCATCACCTCGGCGAAACCGAGCTTGTCCCTGTAGAAAACGATCGCCGCGTCGACATCGCGGACGATGTACCGGACGCTGACCGTAGCCATCAGCCGACCTCCCGAAGACGAGCATGTAAACGCTGCCGTTTCACAACGATACGCACTGCAGCGGGGCGCCATACGACCAGGAAGGCGGACAGCCATGATCCGGACCGCGAGGAAAGAAGCGCCCACCCCGGATCGAGCGTTCCCAGCAGGCGATCCTGACGGCAGCGCTGGGCGAACTCGGCGACGCCGGATACGGCGCCTTCACCATCGAGTCCGTCGTGCTGCGGCGCGGACGGGCCTAGGGTCTGCGGTACGGGCGTCGAGTGGTGCCTGGCACCTCCTGCGGGCGGTATGCAATAACCCCTGATCGGTGTCGTAGCCCGATTGTTCAATCTAAAGGACCCTGCCAGAAGAGGGAGTTAGGACAGCGTAGAGCTTAGGGCCTGCGACTTTGTGCCGATCAATAGCCTAGTGACTGGGCCAGCCAGAATGGTGAGGAGTAGGTCCCTTGCCTCGGACGGCATGCGCGACTGTGTTTCTGAAGGTGGCGCCGCATTCTGGATCAGGTTAGGGGTATCGTGTCCGTGGCCTGGGGGCTTCTCTGGATCTCGGAGTGCGAAGTACCGTCGAGCTTGGCGGGCAGGTATCGGCGGAACGGGAGTGGCGGGATGGCTAAGGGCACAGGCCGTTCGGAGTGGGAACGTCAGCAGTTGGCGTTACGGCGCGAGATGGATCGGCAGGCGCGTGAGCAGGCGCGGGTGGCGAAGGAGCGCGAGAAGCAGCTCAAGCAGCAGCATCTGGAGTCGCAGCAGAGGACGGCTGACGCGAAGACTGCCGCCGTTGAACGGCAGATCACGGCTCTGGACGAGGTGCTGACAAGCGTCCTCGGTCTGCGGCCGCTGAGCTTCGATCAGCTGAAGGTCACCGCAATAGTGCAGAGCTTCGAGCCTGGGCCGCTCAGCGCCGCTCGTCCAGCGCCTGACTGGACGTCATTCGCCCCGCTCGGGCCAGGACCGGTGAGCCGGATGTTCGGCGGGAACGCGCGTCACGAGCGGAGCACAGCTGAGGCGCAGGCGCGGTTCAAGGAGGCTATAGAAGACCATCAGCGGCAGGAGGACATCCGGCTGCAGGCGCTGGCGGCGGCCAAGGCTGAGCATGTCCGCCAGGCCGCTGCGCTTCGCGCGGAAGCGGGAGCCAAGAACGCTGAGATCGATACCTGGCGCGCTGGGTTTGCTGCTGGTGATGCAGAGGCGGTCGAGCGGTTCGTCGGCCGCGTGCTGGATGACTCCCGATATCCGAGCGGGTTCCAGCGCCAGTATCAGGTGGCATACCGGCCTGAGAACCGGGATGTCGTGGTGGAGTTCGAACTACCATCGCGGGAGGTCGTTCCGGCGGTGCGAGGATACCGCTACGTGAAGGCACGGGACGCGATTGATCCGGTCGCCCGGCCGGAGAACGAGATAAAGCAGCGTTATGCCCGGCTCATCGCAAGTCTCGCCTTGCGTACCTTGCACGAGGTATTCTCCGCCACGCCAGCTGAAGTCGTTGAGGCAGTGGTGTACAACGGGCGGGTCAGCGTGACCGACAGGGCCACGGGCAAGCCAGTGAGGCCGCACCTGCTGAGCGTGTCCGCGGACAGGGCAACATTCGATGATCTTGTCCTGGCTGCGGTCGAGCCCGCAGCTTGCCTGAAGCGCCTTAACGCCCTGGTGTCCCCGAACCCGTTCGACATGGAAGCAGTGGAGCCGTTCATCACGTTTGACCTGAAGCGGTTCCGCTTCACCGATGACCTGGATGCCGTAGCGGGCCTTGACTCCAGGCCCGACCTGCTCAAGCTCAGTCCAACTGAATTCGAGCACCTAGTCCGTCAGTTGTTCATCGCGATGGGAGCCGAGGCCTGGGCCACTATCCCCTCCAAGGACGGCGGCATCGACGCGGTCGCCACCAGCAAGAACATGTTCTTCGGTGGCGTATGCCTGATCCAGGCCAAGCGCTGGGCCGGCGTGGTCGGCCTTGAGTCAGTCCACGCCCTGACCGGAGTCATGGCCGACCACAACGCCACCACGGGAGTGCTGGTGACCACGTCATGGTTCGGCCGCGCCAGCGAGGAATTCGCCCAGCGCAACAGGATCAGCCTCATCAACGGCGCTGAACTCAAGCACCTGATAAAAGAGCACCTGCAAAAGGACATCATCCCGGGAACGAGCCCGCCTCGCCGTCTCCGCGCATCAGACAACACCCAGACAGGGCGTCCCAGCCCTGGTCAGCACGCCGCCAGTTAGCCTGCCCAAGTGCTGCGACAGTCTCAGAAGGTTTCCGCTAGGGGCTTCAGTGGACATGCTCCCCTATCTGTCTGGCCCGGGGCGTATGCGGGGGCCTTTCTGCTGGCGCTCCGCGGGTGGCCCTCCTGGCGTTGGGAGCGGAGTTGTGCTGGGGTGGCCTGATGGATGCGGTGGACCTGGCCCGGGACTTCGGCGGGAGCGCCGTTCGCCGGGCAGCTCGCCGGGTTGCGTGATGAGCTGGTTGCCAGCGGCCCGGCCGATCCGAGCCAGGTACTCAGGTGCGTCCTGTTCGAGTTCGCCCGCGGCGGACCGACTCCGCCGCTTGGATCGGCGAGGTCCTCAGCGAACCCACACCCGCAAGCTTCTCGATACCCTCCTGGCCGCAGTCCAGGACCAGCCGAAGATCGCTCGGTAACCGATCGGAGGCTCCAAAGTCCTGTGCCCGCATCTGGCGACTCAGGGCCGGCTGGGTCCGATAGGGATCCCGAGCACCACGCCGCTTGAGTACACTCGCCCGAGCAGTGCCATCCGCGTACCGTCGCGAAGCGCGGCCGAAGGCAAGCACTGCGGTGCCTGTTGCTCGGGCCGCGCGCCGAGACCATCATCGTGCGTTAATTGTCGTCGCCTTGCTGCTGTCACGCTGATGCCCTGCAGTTGGATGAAGGGACCTGGTGGATGGCCAAGCTGAAGTTCGCCCCAGCCGATATCTGGGTGACGCTGCCCAGGCCGGTGACCTGGACCGGCGAGGGGTTGGCGGGGTCGAAGGCATAGGTCCCGTCGCCGAGCTGGCCGAAGAAGTTGTCGCCCCAGTCCCACACCGACCCGTCGGAGCCGAGCACCATGGAGAAGTCGCCGCCATCCGAGGTCAGGGCCACGGCAAACTCATTGCCGGCCGAGACCTGCACGACGCCGCTGGTCAGCCCGCTGACCGCGGTCCAGTTCGGACTCTGGACCTGAAGGTTGATCCCGTCGCCTAGCTGGCCTACGAAATTGTTTCCCCAGCCCACCGCTGCAGACTCAGTCAGGATCCGGCAGCAGCTCCGGGCCGGAGCCGTCACGGCCGCGGACGCGGTACCGGACGCGGCCGCCGCCCCGGCCGCGAGCCTGAAGGCAGCGCGGCGCCGCTTGCCGCTCGGGCCGCGCGCCGCGATCATCTTCGTGCGTTCATGGTCATACCTCCACGTCGCCGGCCTCGGGCCGCCTGCGGATACCTAGGCACGCAGCCGGCTGCGCACCAGCCAGCTACGTGATCCAGAGTGCTCCAGGCGACCGGTCCGCCGCGCGGGAACTTACGCTGAGTCGGCGGCAGCGCGGCGGCGCTTAAGCTGTCAGCGTGGAGCCGCTGCGGGAGCTGCCTGACCTTCCGCTGAACGCCGCGCTGCTGGAGTTCCTCCGCAGCCAGGCCAGACCTCCGACCGGCCCGGGCGATTACACCCTCGGGTCATGGCAGCTCCACACCCACCCCGACCTGATGGCAACGCTCCGCGACCTCGCTCCCCGGTTGCCGCTGACGGCCGCCTACGGGGTGCCCTTGCTGGCCAGCGGCGGCATTGCCGCAGTCGTTGCGCTTGGCACGGACTGGCTGCTGGTCAGGTCCGATTCGCTGCCCCCCGACGTGGAAACCGAAGAGCCTGCCTCTCACCCGGAATGGTCATTTATCCGCGACGGCTGGCATGTCCTGAGCCCGGTGCAATCCCGCCTGCCCGGAGCCGATACCGCAAGCACTCGCAGCTCGGTAGTATCCGCCGCCCTTGCCTATGCCGCCAGCCTCGCCCGATAGGAGCAGGAGCCTCTCGGGTATGAAGCTCACCTGAGTCGGACGTGACAAGCAGGCGGCCAGAGCAGGCTGAATCCCGCTGGCCCTGGCTGAGATCGGAGGCGGACCTTCATGGGGGAGTCCAACTCGTCGAGCTTGTCGTCGCGGCCCGGGGCGCAGCGTGACCTGCCGGCAACCACCGGCGAGCGGCGGGCATCGGGGAAGGCTGCCCGGAAACGGGCCAGCCGGGCCACGCTGGGATCCTGGAATGAGGAGGGGCGCGGGCAGGACGCTCTGCGGACCCTGCTGGCCCAGGACCAGATCCGGGTGCCTGAGCTTGTTCCCATCCGGCATCAGCGCATGGCCGCTTCTGCGTGGAACTACTACCGGGGCGCTGCGGCAGTCATGGCCGGTGACCTGGCCTCGCAGCCTGACAGCGGGCTTGTGGTGCAGTTGTGCGGTGACGCCCACGTGCTGAACTTCGGCTTGTGGGCCACGCCAGAGCGGAACCTGTATTTCGACCTGCGCGACTTCGACGAAACCCTGCCTGGTCCTTTTGAGTGGGATATCAAGCGTTTTGCCGCGAGCCTTGTGGTAGCGGCGCGGGAGAACCAGATCAAGCCGGCCAGGGCCGATGCCGCCGTCACCGCAGGGCTGGAGGCGTACCGCAGGCGCATGCGCCGCTATGCGCGGATGCCAGAGCTGGATATCTGGTACGACGGCATGCACGTCGATGACTTGATCGGCTATTTCGAGCCGGCCGACCGGGGCCGGGTCTCAGTCCACATCGAGAAGAAGCGGCGGCGCCGCACGAGCCGCGGAGCGCTGGACAGGCTGACGACGATGGCGCACGGCGCGGCCCCGGATAACCCAGGAGCCTCCGGTTCGCGTCCGGATCGGCGACGATGAGCAGGCCGACCTCGTTGATCACTTGCTAGCTGAGTACCGGCTGACCCTTCAGGAGGACCGGCGGAACTTGTTCGACCGGTTCACTGAGGTCGATGCGGTCCGCCAGGTCGTCGGGGTGGGCAGCGTGGGCATGCGGGTCTATCTGGTGCTCTTCGAGGGCCGCTCCGGTGCCGACCCGTTGTTCTTGCAGGTCAAGCAGGCCGGGCCATCGGTGTACGAGGCCTACACGCAGCGCAGTCGGCACGACAGCCACGGCGCCCGCGTGATCAGCGGCAAGCGGCTGGTCCAGAGCGCCACCGACATCTTCGTCGGCTGGGGCTCGCTGCACGGGAAGGACTACTACGTCCGGCAGTTCCGCGACATGAAGATCATCCCGACTACCGAGCTAATCGCCCCGCGCCTGACCGAGTTCGCGACCGCCTGCGGCGAGGCGCTCGCCCGGGCGCACGCCCGCACCGGCGACCCGGTGGCCATCGACGGCTACATCGGCAAGGGCGCCAATTTCGCTGCCGCGATCGGCGGGTTTGCCCGCCGGTACGCCGACCAGAACGAACGCGACCATGCCCAGCTCGCCCGCGCCATCGCGGACGGCACGGTCCAGGGCGTGCCAGCGGTAGCTAGTGGGCTACACCCGTAGCATGAGTGCGATTCCTGCCAGAGATCTCCGCAACCACACTGCTGAGGTGCTCCGCCGTGTGGAGGCCGGTGAGGAGATTGAGGTTCTCAGGGACAACCGGCCAGTGGCTAAGATCGTCCCGCTGGCGCGGCGAAGGCAGTGGCTGGCCGCGACAGAAGTCGGAGCCGAACTAGCGCGGTTCGGTCCTGACGCCACTGGTCTTGCCGACGAGTTGCGCGCGACGCTTACCGATACCACTGATGATTTGCCATGGTCAGCGCGAGGCGAGCGCTTGCCGACGCGTCCGTCTTTACCGGGCTTGAGGCGGCCGGGTGGTTGTGCGGCTTGGGCAAGCCGGGCAGAATCGCGGCGTGCGCCTGGAGGAGGTCGCGGGGCGTGCCGGGCTGACCGGTACGGCCCTGGTTACTGCCGGGGATCGTACCTGGCATGCCGGTGATGTCGATGCCCGGTACGTGATCTACAGCATCACGAAGTCGGTGATCTCGGCCGCGTTCTTGCTGCTCGCTGCTGAGGGCGCGGTCGATCTGGACGCCTCCGCCGGGTCGCTGGCCGGTGATGGCCGGTTCGCGGTCTCGGTGCGCGAGCTGCTGCGGCACGCCGGCGGGATACCTGACTACGGGCGGGACCCCGCGTATCACGACGCTGTCCGCGAGTCGCCGTCCCGGCCCTGGACTGATGAGGTGTTCTTGCGCCGGGCTCATGCCCGCGGCCCGCTGTTCGCGCCGGGGCGGGGATGGGCGTATTCCAACACCGGTTACCTCCTGCTCCGCCGGATCCTGGACGGCCATGGCGGGCTGGCCTCGTTCCTGCCCGCGCTCGGGTTCGCTGCTGCGAGCGTGGCGGAGGACCTGCCGGATTTCAGCCACGCGGTTCCGGCTCGCAGTTCGCTGATCGGCGACGGGCCGCACCTGGTCGCTGGCCGGTACCACCCCCGCTGGGTCGGGCACCGGGCCATCGTGACCTCCGCCCGCGAGCTGCACCGCTTCTGGAGCACGCCGCCTCCGGCGTTCACCGATCCCGCGAACCTCATGCCGGCGGGCGCCGGCGGCGGCGGGTTCTTCGTGCGCGCGTCCTACGGGCTGGGCGTGATGGCGGACCCGGGCAGCCCGGTCGGCCTGATCATCGGTCACGGCGGAGGCGGTCCTGGCTACTCTGCCGGGGCGTTCGCCGCGCCCGGGAAGGCCGCGGTGGCGATCGTCCTTGAGCCAGCTGAGGACTTCCCTGCCCAGGAACTGGCCATCGAACTTCTGGAAACCGCCTGCGGACGCCGCTTTCATGGTCCTTTCGATGGCAATACCGGGCGCTAGGATCTGTCCGTAACAGTGTCATTGCGAGGATGGATAGTTGACCGCGCTTTTTGATCACGCGAGCGAGGTCCGCGACGCGTTGCGTTCCATCGTGGCTGATCCGGCGCTCGGGTCCGCGCCGCTGGCTGACGCGCGGATCGCGGCCAATTTGCTGCGGGATCTGCTGCCGGACGCGCCCCGTGAGACCAGCCTGCTGCTGGCCGCGATAGCCTCCGGGGTGCCGGCGATGCTGCGGGAGCACATCGGGCACGGATTGGCCGGCGGCACGGCGATCAGCCTGGCCGCCGCTTCGCTGGCCAGCCGGACTGCTTTCTCGCCCGAGGCGTGCCAGTGGGTCGCTGCCGAGCTGGCTATCGCACTGAACCTCATCCCTGCCGAGCAGGCCGCCCCGGCCGCCCGGATCTCGTCGCACCCGCCGACCGAGATCAGCGCGGAAGGCTCCGCCGCGCAGGTCCCGGCGCCGACTTTCGCGGCCACTGGGGGCGACGGCCCGTCCGCGCGCACGAGCGGGCCGGAACCCTTCAGGCCAGGAACAGCCCGGCCGGGCCGACGGTCAGGGCGGGCCAGAGTCGCGCTGCTCGCGATAGTCGGCCTGGCGCTGGCCGCCGCGGCCGGCGTCGGCTTGCACGCGGCCCTGCCGGGAACAGCGCCGCATCATCGCAGCTTGCCCAGCCCGCATCGGGGTGGCAGGGCGACCACCCCGGTCACTCCGGTGACCGCCACCGCACCGGACAACGCCTGGATAGCCCAGCTCGCCTCCGTCAGCCGCACCGCCGGGAAGGCAGCGCTGGACTCAGCCCTGGCCCGAGTCCGCCGCGACGTGCCGCGCGCCCGGGTCCTCGACAGTGACCGCTACGAGTCACTGCGGCCCGGCTACTCGGTCATCTACTACGCCGGGCCTTTCACGACCGGAACCCAGGCCCTGAGCTACTGCGCCGCGCACGGCCGCGCTACCCGCGACCTGTGCGTCGGGCGGTACCTGAGCCACAACCCGGCCGATCTCCGGTACCAGTGCTACCCCCCGGCCGCCAGTCCCTCCGGCAACTGCACCCGGCCGCCGGCCCCTTCGCCCGCACGCGTGGTCGAGTCCTACATCGCCGCCGTCAACCAGCACAACTGGGCGCGCGCCTGGGCGGCCGGCGGCAAGAACCTCACCCTGACCTACTCCCAGTTCGTCGCCGGCTACGCGCATACCAGCCACGTGCAGATCACCAGCATCACCGCCCGCGGCGCAGCCGTCACCGTCCTCGCCACGGCAACCGAAACCAACGGCACCACCCAGCGATACAAGCTCAGCTACCTTGTCAACGGCGGAATCATCACCGCCGGGCAATCCACCCTCCTCAACGGCTAGCCCGAGCAGTGGCTTGCGCGAACCTGGGCGATGCAGGCGGGCTAGAGGGGGACATACTGGCCGGGTGACGGAGCTGAGCAGGCATGCCGTGGCGGGCGGCCAGGAGCAGATCGCGGAGACAAAGCGGACCTACGATGTGATCGCTCCCGAATTCGCCAGGCAGAACTCGGTCGCTGCGGCGGAGGTTGCCGAGCGGCTTGATGAGCTGGCGGCCAGTGTTCCTTCGGGGAGCCTTGTCGCTGACATCGGCTGCGGACCTGGGCGTGATGTCATGATGCTGCGCGCGCGTGGATTTCAGGTTGCCGGTTTCGACCTGTCCCTCGGGCAACTCCGGGCCAGCGATGTTCGGGGGCTCGTCCAGGCCGATATGCGCCACCTGCCGCTGCAGGCTGGCTCGGTGCACGGGATCTGGTGCTGGGCCGCGCTGATGCATCTGCCTCGCGAAGCAGTGCCGCAGGCCCTTGCGGAGTTCGCCCGCATCCTGCGGAGCGGCGGCAGCTTGTCGGTGTCGGTCGCGGAAGGCGACGGGGAGGGCTTTGAGGCGGCCACGCCCTACGGTTCTGACCACAGGCGGTGGTTCACGCGCTACCGCCAACCGGAGCTCACCGCCTTGCTGACGGCGGCAGGATTCAGCATCCGTAATATACGCTGCCACCGCGCATACCGGGACTGGCTGTCCGTCGACGCCACCGCGGTGCGCCGTGCTTGCGAGTTCGATGCCTAGACGTACACTGGACGTACGTCAGGCTATCGGTGACAAGGTAGGAGTGCGGGTGACTGCGGTGGAGGCGAGGCGGCGCAGCCGTCGTCTGGAGTTGCGGACGACTCCGGAGGAGCGGGAGGTTATAGACCGGGCGGCTGCGGCGAGCGAGACGGGATTGACTGAGTTCGTGGTGAGCAGTGCGGTGAACGCGGCTCAGCGGGTGCTTGCCGACCGGAACCGGTTCGAGTTGGATGCGGTGGCGGCTGAGGCGTGGGAGGCTATGAATGCTCGTCCGGCCAGGGACCTGGCGGGACTGCGGCGCCTGATGGAGCGCCCGTCCCCGTTCGCCAGTTGAGCGGCGGCTACCGGCCGCCCGGGCTGCTGGCCGGGAATCATGACGTGTCGGGCTTCGGGTGCCGGTCGCGCGAGCAGACCGATTGGCTCCGTCGGCATGCTCGCCAGTCCGCGGCGTCCGGGACGACCAGGGTGCTCGTCGTCACGAGCCAGGATGACGACGCCGTGGTCGCTTACTACGCGTGGTGCATGGCGCAGCTGACGGTGGCTGCCTCGCCGGAGCGACTGCGCAAAGGTGCGGGCCGTTACCCCCAGCCTGTGGCGCTGCTGGCCCGGCTTGGGGTTGATGCCCGCCATGAGGGCCGGGGCCTCGGCGCGGCTTTGCTCCAGGACGTGCTCGCCCGGCTGGCGGGGCTGTCGGAGGACATCGGCTGCCGGGGCCTGCTGATACACGCGGAGTCGGCCGAGGCGAAGAAGTTCTACCTGCACTTGGTGCCAGAGTTCGAGCAGAGCCCGACCGACGAACTCCACTTGGTCCTGCTGCTGAAGGACATCCGCAAGACACTGGCCGCCTGATCTATGCGGACCTCCGCCAAGGCCCCGGGCGGCGGGCCGCCGGTGCCTACAGGGGATCAGATCTTTCTGTTACATTGATCATAATGGTGCGAAATTTACGGAACTTGGAACGCACCGGAGGGCGGAGTAGCCATGATCACAGAGAAGACCGCCAGCAACATCGACCTCAACCTCACTGAGAATCCGGCTGGGGATCTGGATGCCGAGCTTGACCAGTTGTTCGCGCTCTCGGCAGCCGATACCGGTTTCACCACCATCACCGTGCCTACCACCAGGATAGGCCACATCAACTGCTGCGAGTGAGCAGCGACTCGGGTGCCTGACGCGCTGCTGCGCGCGGCCACGATTGGCGAGCGGCTGCCAGTCGCCGCTGCCGGGCTGCCCTCGCCAGAGGCGGTGGCCCGGCTGATGCGGTGGCGGAGTCAGCCGCCGTTCGCTGATGAGGGGCAGTGGCAGGCCCGGCTGGCCGCCGACGGCCTGCTGGAGACCGACCTGCTGACCTTGCTCGGCAATCCCGGTCCCGCGTTGTGGCGGAAGCTGTCGGCCCGGACCTGGATGCGGCTGCTGAAGCAGACCATGCTGGCCGACGCCGACTTCCCCGACTGCCTCATGCCCGGCCGAACGCGCGACGGCATGGGTCTTGCCCGCCTTTGCGCGCCGTTGATGATCGAGGCGAAGGCCCGGTTGCAGGCCGGCCTGAATGAGCTGGCCGCCCGGCCGGGCGCGGGCATGGTTGACCCCGGACAGCTCGCTGAGCAGCTCTCGGGGTCATTGCCTGGCGTCTTAGAGCCGATGCTGCTGCGCACGGCGATCCTTGAGCTTCATCGGGCCTGCCGGGCCGGCGAACTGGCGGGGGATACCCCGGAGCAGCGGTTCAGCTCGTTCGCTGAGTCCCTGGGGCGCGCGGGGCGCCGGCGATCACTGATCCTGGCTTACCCGGTGCTGGGCAGGCAGCTCGCGGTCGCGGCCCAATGCTGGGTGAGCGCGAGCCTGCGGTTTGCCCGGCACCTGGTCGCGGACTGGGAGGCGATCGCGGCTGTATTCGCCGATGGCGGCCCGCTCGGCCCGGTCAGCCAGATCGTGACCGGGCTAGGGGACCGGCACCGCGGCGGCGCCACCGTGGCGAAGGTCACCTGGGCCGGCGGCCTGAGCCTGATGTACAAGCCACGGCCGGCTCTGGTGGACTCGCACTTCCAGCAGCTGCTCGGCTGGGTCAACGACCACGGCGCGACCCGGCAGCTTCGTGTCGTCAAGTGCCTGGGCCGGGCTGATCACGGCTGGATGGAATTCGTGACAGCGCAGCCATGCGCCGATGAGCCGGCGCGGCGCCGCTTCTACTACCGGCAGGGCGAGCTGCTGGCGCTGCTCTACCTGCTGAACGCGTCCGACATGCACGCCGAGAACCTGATCGCGGCCGGCGAGCAGCCCGTCCTGGTGGATCTGGAGTCGCTGGTTCAGCCCGACCTCAGGACAGCGGCGCCGGCGCCTGCGTCAGCGGCGCAGCAGGCAGCCCAGGCCGCGATCCGCGGGTCGGTACTGATGACCGGGCTGTTGCCCCGGCCCGACTGGGCCGGCGAGGCCGGAGGCTACGTCGATGCCAGCGGGCTCGGGTCCCTCGCCGGGCAGCGGGCGCCGCTCGCGGTGCCCACGCTGGTCGATCCGGGAAAAGACACCGCCCGGATCAAGCTTGACCGCCCGGTGCTGAGCGGCTCGGCCAATCAGCCGGCCAGCCCAGACGCCACGCTGCGGCTGCTCGACTACACAGGCGAGATCGTGGCTGGCTTCACTGAGGTGTATCAGTTGTGCGCCGCGAGCAAGGAGGAGCTCCTGGCCGGCCCGCTCGGGGCGTTCGACGGCGATGAAATCCGGGTGGTCGCGCGCCACACGCTGTGGTACGACACGGTGCTGCAGACCGCGTTCCACCCGGATGTGCTCCGCGATGGGCTGGACCGTGAGCGGCACTTCGACGCTCTATGGCGGGACGTGCCCCGCCGCCCGGAGCTGGCGGCGCTCACCAGCCATGAACGCTCCGACCTGTGGCGCAACGACATCCCGGTGTTCACCGCGCGCACCGACAAGGCCGTCCTGTACAACAGCGATCATCGCGTCGTACCGGGCTTCCGGCTCAGCCCGGGCATGACGGAGCTCCGCCGCTGCCTGCGCGAGCTCGGCCAGCCTGACCTGGCCAGGCAGCAGTGGCTGATCGAGGCGGCCCTGACCACCACGGCCGCGAACCTGATCGACTACCCGATGTTCCCGAGTTACCCGAGGCCGCCAGCTTCCGGGCCAGCGGACCGGGACGCGATCGTGGCGGCGGCCGAGGCAGTTGGCGACCGGCTGGCCCAGCTGGCGTTTCAGGACGGCGGCACCGCGCAGTGGCTGGGCGTGAACTCCTACGGCGGCGAGAACAGAACTCTCGGAGTGCTCAGATCCGATCTCTTTCACGGCCTGACCGGGATAGCGCTTTTCCTCGGCTGGCTCGGCGAGCTCACCGGCGGCACCCGTCATACCCGCCTGGCCAGGCGCGCTATCCGCACCGCCCTGACGCAGCTAGGCCAGGGCGAGCTGGCCGGCCGAGGCGGCTTCGCCGGTCTGGGCGGCGCGGTTTACGCACTGTCCGAGCTTGGCCGCCTGTGGGCCGATGAGGGGCTCACCGGCACCGCCGGAAGCTACGCGGCCGAGATCGCCGCCCAGTCGGCCGACGACACCGACTACGACTTCGCGACCGGATCGGCGGGCGGCATAGCCGCCCTGGCCGCGCTCTGCCAGGCAGGCGCGGCCGAGCAACTGGCTGATCACGTGCGCGTCCTCGCCGACCACCTGCTCACCGCAGCAATCCGCATGCCCGCCGGCGTCGGATGGGTGCCTCGCACGCTCCGCGAGCTGAGGTCGCAGACCCGGCCAATCTCCGGGTTCGCGCACGGCGGCGCGGGAATCGCCGCCGCGTTGTCGCAGGCCTGGCAGCTCATCGGCGATGACCGCTACCGTCAGGCCGCCTGCGAGGCGGTCGCCTACGAGCAGTCGTCCTTCGATCCAGGCACGGGACGCTGGCGGGAGCTTCGTGACCGGGAAGGCTGGGGCATCACCGAGGAGTTCCCCGACCGCGGCTTCTGGTGCTACGGCGGAGCCGGGATAGGCCTGGGCAGGCTGCTAGCCCGGCCCAGTCTCACCGCGCCCATGCCCGCCAGCACGGTGTCGGCCAGCACCGCGCCGGCGCGGCTGGCCGGCACCGAGATCGACAGTGCCCTAACGATGGCCACGACCCAGCCGCCCGGCAGTCACTGCCTCTGCCACGGCGACCTGGGGAACCTGGAGCTATTCCTGCAGGCCGCCGAGATCCTGCGAGAGCAGCGCTGGCACCGCGCCGCCCGGCTGCGGGTCGCGGAAATCCTGGCCAGCATCGACAGCCACGGCTGGCAATGCGGCACCCCGCTCGGCGTGCAGGTACCGGGCCTGATGACCGGCCTGGCCGGCATCGGCCTGGGCCTGCTGCGAGTCGCCGAACCCGATCGGGTGCCTGCCGCCCTGATACTCCAGCCCGGTACTCAGGTACCTCCGCGCCGCGCGGTGAGTATCTGCGCCGATGTGTGACCCTTCGGCCGGTGGCTGAATGACCGTTATGACTTACGCATACATCACTGGTGTCGGCGCCTATCTGCCGGGCGAGCCAGTGGACAACGACCAGCTGGCCGCGCGACTAGATACCGGTTCGGCCCGGAGCGCTGCCCTGGGCAACCGGGCGCTGGCGGCGAACGGGATCAAGACCCGGCATTACGCAGTGGATGACAAAGGCATGACTTTGATGCTGAACGAGGAGCTCGCGGCTCACGCAGCAAGCCGCGCGCTCGCGGACCGGGGCCTGGAGCCGTCGGCGGTGGGGATGCTTGCCACCGGCACGACCCAGGGCGACGTGCTCGTCCCTGGCTTCGCCTCGATGGTGCACGGGCGGCTAGGCGGCGGTCCGATGGAACTGCTCTCGGCCGCCGGCGTGTGCGCGTCGTCGATGGCCGCGCTCAAGGCCGCCGTGTCCGCTGTCCAGCTAGGCGAGCATCGCGTAGCCCTGGCCGTAGGCTCCGAACTGGTCAGCCGATCCTTCGCCGCTACCGGGCCGGCACGACTGACGCCGGCACGATTAACGCCGAGACGCTTGACACCAGCTTCCTGCGGTGGACCTTGTCGGACGGTGCCGGCGCGGTCGTGGTGGAGCCCGAGCCCCGGCCCGATGGCCTGAGCCTGCGAGTTGACTGGGTGCGCCTGGTGTCCCACGCTCACGACCATCCGGTATGCATGAGCGCCGGGCTTGGCGAGGACCGTCAGCCGGCGGCCGGGGCAACCTGGCTTGATCGGCGTGCCCCGGCTGGCTCCGGCGATGAGCCGGAGTTCGAGGTCCCGCGACTGCGCCAGGACATGTCTGCCCTGCCCGCCCTGATAGACGTCGGCGTCGCCGAGTTCGACTCCCTCGTCAAGGCCGGGCGCATCGACCCCGGTACCGAGCACATCCTTTGTCACTACAGCGCGGAACATTTCAAGGACAAGCTGTTTACCCGGCTGCGCGAGGCTGGGTACAGCCTTGATGACAAGCGCTGGTTCACGAATCTGCACACGGCCGGCAACACCGGAGCAGCCAGCATCTTCGTGATGCTTGACGCGGCCAGGCCCCGGCTGCGCAGCGGTGACCGGGTGCTGCTGATCGTGCCTGAGTCGGGGCGCTTCTCCCTCGCCTTCGCGCACTTGACCTGCGTCGGGCCCGATGGCGACGCAAGCCACGCCGAGCTGTCCGCCTCCCCGCTTGGCCACCCGGCTGCCAGTGACCCCCCGACCGTGGCGCGCGCCTTCACTGAACTCGCGCACGTATGGGCCGAATTCCAGCGCGGGCTGGCCAGGGTACCGGTCGTGCGCCGGATCGAGGACGGCGAGGCAACAGCCGACGACTACCGCAGGCTCCTGCTCAACCTGCGCCAGCAGGTGATCGACGGCGGCCGGTGGATCTCGCTCGCTGCCGCGAACTTCTCGGCCGACCTGTTCTGGCTGCGCAGCGCCGCGATCCAGCATGCGGCGGATGAGCACCGCGACTACCAGTTGCTCGAACAGGACTACGAAGCGGCTGGCGGCGACCCGGAAGCGATGGCGGCAACCGCCCCGAACATCGGGTCCGCCGCGCTGTCCGCGTTCGTCTTCCACCGGGCTGGCCTGCCCGATCCGGTCGACCTGCTCGGAGCGATGTTCGTGATCGAGGGCCTGGGCGCGCGGAAGGCGGCCGGGTGGGCGGACCGGCTCAAGCGGAGCGCGGCCCTGCGCGAGGATCAGCTCAGCTTCCTTCGCTATCACGCCGCCGGCGACGAGGGGCATTTCGCAGTGCTGACCGCCGCCCTGCGCTCAGGCCTGCTCGACGATTCCGCCATCACCAGGATCGTCAGGACCGCGCGAGTAGTAGCCCGCCTCTACGCCCTGCAGCTTGAGGAACTCGACCATGTCTGAGAAGTCCGCGCCGTCACTGTGGGACGTCATGGCCGCCGACCCGGCCATCCCGATCGACCGGGTTACCCGCGACCTGGTGATCCGTGACCAGCGACGCGCGAGCCGCGCCTTGATCTACCCCTGGCTCCGGATCGTGTCCAGGACAGCGGTCACCGGCATCGTCATCGGCAAGCGAATCTGCCCGATCAAGTTCTCCGCCCACGATTTAATGGACCGGATGTGCTTGTGGTTCCTGCGCCGATTCGTCGCGCCGGACGCGGTCAGCCTGCTCATCAGGCATTTCATCGTGGAAACGAATCTGCTGAACTTCTGCGTGCGAAATGCCGGCGCGCCCGGCGCGCCTGAGGTCGGCCTGCGCCCTAGGACACTGGCCGACCTCGGCAACCACGCGGTAATCGAGCATGACCTGAACGTCTACCGCGTGCTTTTCGCCCTCGGGGGCGCGGCCAACGTAAGCGAGAAAGACCACGCCGATCTCGACTTCGGAATGCTCGCCGTAGATGACATCGATCCGGAACCGCGAACTCGCCGCCTGCTCAAGCTGGATATCCAGACCGCGCTGTGCCTGATGAACATCCCGTTCGCGTTCTGCCTGACCCCGGCTCAGTACCGGCGGGCCGTGCACTCGATGCGGCTGGACACTTCCCTGATGAGCCTTCTCGCCACGATCACCGGAGATCCCGCATTCCGCTGGCTGGCGAGTTCTCCGCCGGTGCGCGTCGACAGCAATGCCGACGTACCTGCAATGGTGTACGCGCACGCGGTGATCTGCGAGTACGCCCACGCCTGGCTCCGTCATGCGGACGTTTCCGGTAAGGCAATTTTTCAATCCAGTTGTGTGAAATAGACCTCGCGGCGGCGATGTCGCGGCTTAAGCGGCCACATGCTTCCAGGACTTGCCGTCCCAGCGCATCAGGGCCGATACGTTCTCAGTCGCGTGCGTGAAGCCGACCGCCCAGGCGTTGCTGGCGGATGAAGCGGCTACTCCGGTGAGGAACGTCTGGAACGAGGTCAGCCCGTTGAAGGCCACCTTCCACGACTTTCCGTTCCAGCGCTCGATCAGGGCCTTGGCGCAGGAGCACGATCCGCTGTCGGTCCCGACCGCCCAGGCATTTCTGCCGGAGGTCGTGACCACCCCGTTGAGGAACGAAGTACCTGGGCTGGGGCTGTGCACGCGCTTCCACGACTTACCGTTGAAGTGCAGCGTGATGGTCTGCCCGTTCCCCCCGGAGCCGACCGCCCACACGTTGGACGCGGATGACGCGCTGACGGCGCTGAGCGTGTAGTTCTTGCCGTACGGACTGGGGAGTGCCGGCACCGGGAGCTGCTTCCAGGACTTGCCATTCCAGTGCGCGATCTGCGCACCGGTTGGGCTGGCAGTGCCGACCGCCCAGGCGTCGGTGGCCGAGACGGTAGCCACCCCGTTGAGTTGCCCCTCCTCCGAGTCCTGGGGATTGGGCGGCACCGGCATAGGCACTGCGACCGCCTTCCAGGACGTGCCGCTGAAGTGGTACGCGGAGTCCGCCCCGAAGCCAGGGCACTGGCCTGAGGCGAGCGGACGGCATCCGACTGCCCACGCGTTGTTGCCGGCTGACGCGGAAACCGCCGTCAAGCTCCCCAGCGGGGACGTCACCGACGGCGCGGCGTTCGCGGAGCCTGCGGGCAGTATGAGGCTGGGCGCAAGCGCTGCGCTCGCAGCCAGCAGTGCCGCGAATCGGTGTCTCATGAGAGCACCTGTCTGTCAAGCTGGCACGGAAAGTCCGTGCACAATGACAAACTGTGACTATATCCACTCTATTTGTCAATTTGGGATGCGGCAAATCATATAAAACATGATATACGCTGACCGAGCCCCAAGAGTACCCTTTTTACTTGAGCCCTTTGGGCAGATGGCTGACAATACCCGCGCCGGGCGGTCTTGACCAAATAATATTGACGAGCGGCAGATATGGTCTATATCGCTCGGAAGTGGGTAGCGTCTGTCGCGCATGCGGCGGAGGTGTAGGAGGAGTCTGAGGAGGATGAGTCGAATATGAAGCACGGCAAAGTGGTGGCCATGGCGCTCTCTGCTGCGGTGGCTCTCGCCTTAGCCGGATGCGGCAGCTCGGCGACGGGCAGCGGTGCCGGGGGCATCACGCTGAAGCTAGTCGCCGCCGACTATGGCACTGGCCCGCAGAACTCCAGCCAGAAGTACTGGCAGGGGATCGCGGACGCCTTTCACAAGCAGAATCCGAAGATCACCGTGACGGTGCAGACCATCAACTGGAATGACTTCGACAGTCAGGTCAAGACGATGGTGCAGAACAAGCAGTATCCTGACGTCCTCGAAGGCGACTACTTCCCGGACTATGCCCAGGCTGGCCTGCTTTACCCGGCCAAGGACGTAACCTCACCTGCCACGTTCAGCAACCTGCTGCCGGTTTTCGCCAAGCTGGACACCTACAACGGCACGCAGTATGGCATGCCGTTCACCACGAGCGCCCGGACGCTGTTCTACAACAAGCAGCTGTTCTCCAAGGCCGGGATCACCGCTCCACCGCAGACCTGGGCAGCCATCCAGACGGACGCGGCCAAGATCAAGCAGCTTGGCAAGATCGGCTTCGGGCTCCCGCTCGGCCCCGAGGAGGCGCAGGCCGAGGCGCTGCTGTGGTTTCTCGGTGACGGCGGCGGCTACCAGGACGCTAGCGGCAAGTGGGTGATCAACAGCGCGCCGAACGTGTCTGCCCTGCGGTTCATGGCAGGCATGGTGAAGGCCGGGGACACCGAGCCCAACCCCGGCACGAAGAACCGGACCGACCTGTGGAAGCAGTTCGCTCAAGGCCAGATCGGGATGATCAACGGGTCGCCTGCCCTGATCCCGATCATCGCTTCCGGTGGGGTGCTGACCTCGTCCGACTGGGCCTCGGTGGCGATTGCGGGCAAGACCGGGCCACTTGGCAAGACGCTCGGCGTCTGCGACAACGTGTCGGTGTTCAAGACGGACCCCAGCAAGAAGGCCGCCATCACCAAGTTCCTTAACTTCTTTTACCAGGACAAGTACCAGATCCAATTCGATAAGGAATACGACCTGCTGCCAGCCACTAACTCGGCGGTTCAGGCACTGTCCTCCTCGACAACTTTCGGACCGTTCCTCAAGGCCCTGCCTAACTCGGTGCAGTATTCCAGCGACCCGGTCTGGACTGAGGTGAAGACCCAGATCCAGCAGACAATCGGAACAGCGATGACCCAGGATCCGAAGAAGGTTCTTGACGCGATCCAGCAGGCGGCGCAAAAGGGCGCCTGATTCCTGAGGTCGGATTGTCCCTTGCGCGGCTATGCGGCCGCGCACGGACGATCCTTACTGTGAGGCGCAGATGGCGGACATCACCCCGGTGAGCGGAGTTTCGCGTGCCCCGTCGCGGCGTCCCGGGTGGGTGCCAGCTATCCGGCGGCTGCGACGGGCGGCTGCTCCGCTGCCCTGGATCGGCCCGGCGATCGCGCTGATCGCCGTGGTTGTGCTGTGGCCGGTCTTCGTCATGTTCGACACGTCCTCCCAGCGCTTCAGCCCAGATGGGTTCCTGCTCGGCCGGGCCGGGTGGCAGAACTTCACCGAACTCTTCGCCGAGGCCGGACTGTCCGGAATCCTGGAACGCACCGTCATCTGGGTTCTGGCGGTGGTAGGGGTCACCATGCTGATCTCGCTGGGGCTGGCACAGCTGTTCAATCAGCGGTTTCCCGGCCGGCGGGTGGCACGGTGGGCGCTGATCGCCCCGTGGGCCGCCTCCGTCGTGATGACGTCTCTGATCTTCCGGTGGGCGCTCGACCCGAACAGCGGCGTGATCAACGTCTTCCTGCACAACATGGGCCTGATCAAGTCTTTCGGGAGCAACGAGGCCGACTGGCTCGGGCGGCCGGTCGCCGCCTTCACCTGGATGGTTGCCGTTGCCATCTTCGTATCGCTGCCGTTCACGACGTACGCGCTGCTGGCCGGGCTGCAGACGATTCCCGGTGAGCTGTACGAGGCGGCGCGGGTGGACGGTGCCTCGCACTGGCAGTCGTACCGTTCGATCACGCTCCCGCTGCTGCGCCCGTCGTTCCTGGTGGCGGTGCTCATCAACGTGATCAACGTGTTCAACTCGTTTCCCATCATCTGGGAGATGACCCAGGGCGGTCCGGGTCATGAGACCGCTACCTCGACCGTGTTCATGTACCAGCTCAAGGAGGCCTACATCGGCGAGTCGGCGGCCCTGTCGGTGATCAACTTCGCGCTCGTGATCGTCGTGGTGCTGGTGTTCCTGAAGGTGACGCGCTGGCGGGATCAGGTGACCTGATGACGGACCTGGTGGCCGCGGAGCGGCCGTTCGCTGGCGTCCGCGCGGACCGTTCATGGCGCATGGCCTCTGGCCGCAAGCTCATCCTCGCCGTGCTCGCGTACCTGATCGCGATCATCTTCCTGCTGCCGTACGCGGAGATGGTGATCACGGCGATGCGCCCGCCGAAGGAACTGCTGAGCGCCGGCTACCTGCCGCATCACTGGGACCTGCGGAACTTCACCAGCATCTGGAAGACCGGCTTCGGTACCAACCTGGACGTCAGCCTGGAGATCGCCGGCGGGGCGACGGTGCTCGTTCTCTTGGTCGCGCTGCCGGCCGCCTACTACTCCGCGCGGCACAGATTCCGGGGCCGGGGCCTGTTCCTGCTGCTCGTGCTGGTCACGCAGATGTTCCAGCCGGCCGCGATGCTGGTCGGCATCCAGCGCGAGTTCCTCAGCTTCGGCCTGCCGAGCCCGGTGTTTGCCCTCATCCTGGTCAACGCCGGCTTCAACCTCGCGTTCTCGGTCTGGATTCTGAACGCCTACTTCTCCGCCATCCCGGCCGAACTTGAGCAGGCGGCGATGGTGGACGGCACCAGCAGGCTCGGCGCGCTCGGCCGGATCACCCTGCCGCTGGCGCTGCCCGGCATCGTCACCGCGCTGATCTTCACCTTCATCGGGGCGTGGAACGAGTTCCTGGTCGCGCTGACGCTGACCTCCGCGCCCAGCCAGTACCCGCTGACCGTGGCGATCAACAATTACATCGGCCAGTATTCGGTGGACTGGGGGCACCTGTTCGCCGGCTCGGTGATAGCCACCATTCCGGTGATCATCTTGTTCGCTTTCATCGAGGGCAAGGTCGTCAGCGGCTTGACCGCGGGATCCATCAAGTAGCGCCTGCGTAGATTGTCATAACGCTGGCATTCAGCCACTGGTCAAAGGCAGAGGGCCGCGCTCGAGGACCTCGGCCAGCCGCTGGGCGGTGGCGGCAAGGCTGGCACTTCCAGGACAGTACCGCTTCGACCCGGCGGGCGTCGGGACTGAGCAGCACGTTGCCGTGCAGCAGATCGCCGTGGACCAGGTCCCGGCGCTCGGGGCAAGCCTCCGACAGCACCCGCACCCGCCCGGCGGCCGCCGCCGAAAGGGCGGCCAGTTCCCGGTCGCCAGCCAGGGCGGCGCTCCATCCGTGTACCAGATTCCCGGGGTCGTCGACCAGGCCAGCCAGGAGGAACTCACGCCAACTCCCGGCAGAGGCGCCCGGCTGGTGCCACAGGACCAGGGCATCGGGACCCGCCGGCCCGCGGTAAAGGGCGACGAGCAGGCGGGTGAGGGTAGGGGCGAGGGCACCGGCCAGTTCCGGCGGCGTGTCCTCCAGGAACCGCCCATAGTGACGCACCGAGATGGCATAGGCCCGCCCCGACGCCGTCGTGCGCACCTCCCTGACCTGCGGCACGGGCAGGTCCGGGCCGCCGAACGCCATGGCCATCTTGTCAGCTTCGTACCAGGACACCTCCCGCCCGAACCGGACCACTAGCTCATCACCGCCCGCCCGGTAGCCCCACGCCGACGACCACGCCCCGCCCGTCAGGGCTACCAGACCCTCAGGAGAGCCCGGCTGCCGGTCAAGGAATGCGGCGACCTCTTCCCGGCTCACCTGCCCCGCGCTCACCACGCCATTATCTCCCGGCAGCCCACAGCTGATTGTCAGGGCAACACGGGCGATAAGCGCCCGGTTCCCCTGGTGTGCACCCCGTCTTCGCCATCGGTATTCGCATCCACGATCTGCCGGGCGAAAGCGATGAGTTCCATGTCATCGGGCGTCAGGTCTCGGCTTGGAACGTGCATCAGTACCACCATAGGGAAATGGAACATAAATCTCCGCAACTTCGGCGAAGCGTCGATCCGTTCGCGCACCAAGTCGGCGTGGCCGCAGGGGCGGGCACCATTCTGTCGCACTCAGCCTCTTCCGGCAGTGAGACCTAACGCATCGTTTTCCGGCGTCAGTCTGGCCATAGTCCCTGAGGTTGCAGAACGGCTCGTGCGGTACGGTCATGTCGCCGCGCTCGGCCATCGACCGGAAGAACGTGTTGCCGTCGGCTCGTACCGGCTACTCCGCGCAGGGAGAGCACGTCACTGTCGTGTCCCAGGTCCGCCGTGGCTCCCAGCTGCCTCCCTGCGGTCGCTCATGGCCAGCCCGGAGCCGACGACGAGCATCAATGCGACTGGCAGGACGTATATTCCGATCAAGAACGTAAGGAAGCCCGCAAGGGCAGCTACTAGCAGCAGCACCGACAGCGCCATCGCGATGATCCGGGCACTGCGGCGCCTACCCAACGACGTCAGCAGCAACCCCGCGACCAGCAGCGACACAGCCAACGGGATGCTAGTCGGCGCGAGTATCTCGTAGCCGTGCGCATGGACAAGGGAGATCCTGGGCTCAACGCCTGGCCGTGCTGTCAGAACACTCTACAAGCATCACCGGAATACGGGCCGGAGCCGCTGAACGAGAATTACCGCCGGCGCCTGAGCTCACGCCGTCCTCTGCATCATTAGCATCATAAGCTTCATTCTCAGGAAACTGCTACGGCACGGGCCGACCCGCTCGGGCTGCTCGGCTGGATCGCCGCGCAGACCTCGGACATTCATCTCGGTGCCGGCGTGCTGCAGATCTCCGCCGTCGCTGACCTCGATGGACTGGTCGTGACGACGGACAAGCAGTTCGATGTGATCGCCGTCGCTATATTGATGAGAAGTCGTCACAAGCAGCCAACCGTCATCGAGTGGCGTGCAGCTCCAGTCGCCGGCGACCGCCGCCAGTGCTGATGTAATGAGTTCGTCACAGAGAGTCATCATTTCACCCCCAGTCGGTCAGTGGTGACAGATGTCAGCGTCGGGCACATTAGTGAGCGGAACGGTGGGAATCTCCTAATCCGCTTGTCTTACACGGTCGCGAGGCCTAGAAGAACCTATTCGGAGGTCGCAATCCTGGTACACCGGCGACGTTGGCTGGGGTCCGGCGGGCAGCCGAGATTGGGCGTCGGATTTGGACAGCGCACCCGACCGGCTCGCGGCGCGGTGGGACTAGCGCACCGGGCGGTAGCACTGGAACGATCCGGCATAGCCCACTCCTCACGTCGGTCAGGCCCCGGGATACCGGGTGTTGCGTCACCCGCCCGGCCCGCTTCAATTGGCACCCGCCGCTGCAGAGGAGGTGCAGGGTGACGTTAGCCACGCCCAGCTGAATCGCGTTAACGGGTGGTTAACCGCGAGCACCCAGCGCGAGCGACTCGGGCTCTGCCGGAGCGCATCGGCCGCTGCGCGCTCCCCGCAGGGTGCCAGTGGTCCCGGTCGACATGTGTCCCTTGACCGGCTGTCTGTGATCCGGTTTCGGGAATTCCAGCCGCGGGTACTTGCTGCGGTGCTTGACCGGGATCGAATTACGGGGGATGCAATGGGAGATCAGACAGTCATTCGCCAGGCCGGTGAGGGGCAAGCCTTCTGGATGCTGGGCGGCTTGTATGAGGTGCTGTTGTCCAGCGACGAAACCGGCGGAAAGTCGACAGTCATGCAGCTGACGATTCCTGCTGGTATGGGTCCTCCGCCGCATGCTCATGCCGGCGCTGAATCCGTGTATGTCGCCGAAGGAACACTTAATTTCCACATCGGTGGCAAGTCGATTCCGGCCGGGCCAGGATCAGTTTTCCACATTCCCGAGGGCGTCGTGGAAAACTTCGAGCCAACAAGCACGGTCCGGGTCGTGGCTACCTACTCACCGGGCGGCATCGAGAACTTCTTCGCCGAAGCGGGTGACGCGGCCGGGCCCGTGAGCTCCCGCCGCCTCCAGATTCTCCGCCCGACATCGCGCGTATCGCCGAGATCGGTGCACGTCATGGCGTTTCGGTCCAGCAAAGGTTATGGCCCGGTTTCGGGCCGGGGCGGGCCAGGTCCCAGTCCTTGTCTTCGTCCATGGCTTTCCACATCCAGGCGAAGATGTCGTGCCTGAATGGGCGGTGCCTGGAGTACAGTTCGGCGTACCGGCGGCGCAGCCGGATCAGCTCGGCGCGCTCGTCTTCTCCAGGGGCGGCTGCGCGGGCGGCCTAGGCTCGGGCTGGGCGCTCCGACTCTTGCCGGCGGGGTGCCGTTCGATGAGCAGGACCAGGGCCGTCACCCCGGCCAAGCCGCGAGGCGGCCCCTGGCCCTGCGTCCGGAATCCAGCTTTCGCCGAGTCCGACGCACTGCAGGGCCTCGCCTGCTACGGCGCCTACCCTGCTGCGCCGCGACCCCGGCTCAGCCGTCATGCACGACATCGTCGAATACCGGGCCGGGGTTCTGGATGCACTAGTTGCGGTGCCGTGCTGGGTTGCCGGAGTGGTGCTCTAGCCGCCGGCTGGGCTGGTGCCGGCTGCCATGGCCTGGCCGGTGTCGCCGGCTCCGAGGTTGCCATCGACCCACAGATCGCCGTTGGTGCCCTGATAGGCGAGTTCCAGTTCGCCTGATCCGAAGGTCTCCAGGGCGGGGCTGGTCCCTGCCTTCATGGCCTCTCCGGTGTCTCCGGTGCCGTCGTTTCCTGCGATCCACAGGTGGCCGGTGTTGGCCTGGAACGCAACCTCTATGCCGCCGCCGGGCACAAAGGTGATGGCGGGGCTGGTGCCGGCTGCCATGCCGAGTTCCTGGTCTCCGGTGCCGTCGGTCCCGGCGACCCACAGATCGCCGGTGTTGGCCTGGAAGGCGATCTGGAAGCCGTTGGAGAGCTCGGTGATGGCCGGGCTTGTGTGTGCCATCATTCCGAGGCCCCAGTCTCTGGTGCCGCCGGTGCCGGTGGTCCATAGGTCTCTGTTGGCGCCCTGGAACGCGATCTCCCAGCCGGTGTTCCCGGTGGCGGTGATGGCGGGGCTGGTGCCTGATGCCATCGCCAGGCCCTGATCGCTGGCGGATCCGGACCCGGAGCCCCACAGCCACAGGTCTCCGTTACTCCCGTGCGCCGCGATCAGGTTGCCGACGCCGGTGATGGCCACGCTGGCGTTAGTGCCTTCCTGCAGGGCCGCGCCTAGGTTGACGGCCCCGGAGACAGCCGTCCATTCTGAAAGGATCCCCGTGCTGCCCTGGTAAGCGATCAGGTTCGCGTCGTCGGTGGAGATCACGTCTCCGCCGGTCAGGATGGCCGGGCTTGTGCCGGCCCGCGCGGTGGCGGCGATGACCTTACTTGCGGTCGACCCTCCGGTCTCAAGGCTCCCGCTGGGGGTGGCGATGACGGTGGAGAACTTGGCTGACGCGGGTGGCGCCGTCGACCCGCCGACGCCCTGCAGAGGCGGATGGCCTGACGGGAAGCACACCGGGGTGCCGTTGCCGAAGAAACAGAAGCTAGACCCCTGCGGCGGGGTCGGGACAGTGATCGCCTGAGCCGGAACCCCGGCCATCAGGCTGACAACGACTGTCCCGGCCAGCAGCCCGGCCACGGATGCCAGCCTGCCCTTCCCCCGCCCGGCGCTCATCACGCCATGAAGCGAGAAACGTGCAAAACTACCCATCAATGCTCCCTTGAGTAAAGCGCCTCGATTGGACCAGCCTCGGATGATGTATCCAAACATAAGGCGCTACATAGATACGTCTCGGACCCGAAGATGGTTCACGGCCGAGAACGGGTGCCCGGGCACGAAATCGACCTGAAGTCGACCTCTGTATGTACTCGCCCGGAGAGGCGCTCGGCGATCTGGCTCACGATGGCAGTGACCTGGTGGTCCAGTGACCCTGTCCCCGCGGCGCGGCGGCCAAGTGCCAGTGCCAGCGGATCAAGCTGGGCGACGGGGCATGGTTCGGCATGCCGGTCGAGCAGCGTGCCCACCGACTGGGTGGCGGTCGAGCCGCGGGCCAGGTACCGGGGGCTGCGCGGGTCACCTGTCCCGTGGGCAGGCCGGACCGAGGACCCGGACGACCCGGACGTGTGGGCGATCACGTGCTTCGCCATCCGGCCGGGATTCCGGGGGCGGGGCCTGACCCGGCCAGATCGTGACCTGAGGCGTGATGAACGTCGGTTCCCGCGGCACCTTCATCGCGGCCGGATTCCGTGACGTCAGCCGGCCGACCACGCGCCGCGCCGTGATGCTGATCGACCTGACCTAGGCCGCGAGCGGTCCGCGAGCTCCGATCACCTCGCGTCGCGCGGCCCGCCTCGGGCAAGAATTCGCTGGCATCCCGGACAACCCAGGCATAGGGTGCAGCCGTGACCTGGATCGCACCCGAACTCTAGCATCAGGTACACGGTCGGCTTCCATGGCTTCGCCTTAGCCACTTGCAATCCGACGAGCAACGGAAGGGCATGCACATTGCTGACTGCCATCTGAGCACGAACTGCAGCGGGCCGGTCCTTCCACTGGACTGGTACCTGGAGCGCCAGCCCAGCCGTCTCGTCAAAGCTCGACCCAGGCGACGAGAACCTCTCCGGCCTGGTGGGGAACTTCAAGGCCGAGTCAGCCAAGGACACCAACACCTCACTGTCCGGGGGCGGCACAGGCGGCGGAGGCGGATCCAAACTGCCAGCACCGCCCGGAGCATGTGAGCCAGGGAGGCGGCGGTCCATGCAAGGTTTGGCGCTGTGTTCACACTGTGGTATAGGCACTCTATTGGAACTGGCGTGGTGACACGGGTCGTGGACGGGATACCCGGCAGCTGAGGCCAGTTGAGGCTCGTCGCGAATTGGAGTCGCAGGTTAAGGATCTGGGCGGCCCGAGTGTGATCCGAGGCACGAACGACCCGGACATCGCGGGCATTCCCGGCCTGGCAGAGCCACGGCACCAGGTCCCGCCGCCCTCGGCAGTCCAGTCAATGTCCCGAAGATGGCGCTCCCGCGCCATCGATGTCCCAAAGATGGGCCTGCCGCCCGCACTCGGGCGCAGAGGTGCGGCAAAGGGCAGCAGCGCACTGCGTTGACTGGCGCCCACATGCAAGACTAAACTATTAGGAAACTTTCCTATCAGTTATCAACAGCTACAACGTGCGCTCACCCGATGCTGTCCTGCGGGGGAAACATAGTTCGGCGCGCGCAGGCGCCCGCCGTGCCAACCCTGCGAAGAAGGAACCATGCGTCACAGAACGGGCCGCGAGCTCATGGCCACGCCGGCAGGGCCTACCGTCAGGCGGCGTGCGACGACGCCAGGCCTTCGTTCACTCAGCGCTCTGATGCTGGCGTTAGCGACGGCGACTGGCTTAGCAATGCTGGCCGGAGTTCCGGTCGCCAACGCGGCGACGAACCTGGCGTCCAACCCCGGACTTCGAGACCGGCACTCTGTCCGGCTGGACCTGCTCTCCGCTGGGGTCGGTGGTCACCACGCCAGTGCACTCCGGATCGCACGCCCTCAGCGGCGCGGCGAACAGCGCCGACGACGCCCAGTGCTCGCAGACAGTCTCGGTTCAGCCTGGCGCGGCCTACTCGCTGTCCGCCTGGGTTGAGGGCAACTACGTCTACCTCGGCGACAGCGGAACCGGAACCACCGACACCAGCAACTGGACTCCGTCCGCGGCGACCTGGCAGCAGCTGTCGACGTCGTTCACTACCGGCGCGTCGACCACCAGCGTGACCATCTACCTGCATGGCTGGTACGGGCAGGGCACGTACTTCGCCGACGACGTGGTGCTGACCGGGCCATCCGGCTCACCGCCGCCGTCCCCGGCGGTGCCGACCGGCCTGTCGGCTACAGCGGTGACGTCCTCGTCGGTCTCGCTGTCCTGGAGCGAACCGGCCGGCAGTGACCCGGCCGCGTCCTACGACGTGTTCGCCGACGGCTCGCTCGCCCTCACGGCCGCCACGACCAGCGCGACAGTCACCGGGCTGAGCGCGGCCACCAGCTACCAGTTCGCGGTAGCGGCGGTGGACTCGTCAGGTAACGCCTCGGCGCAAAGCCCCGCGATCAGCGCGACAACCTCCGCTGCCAGCGGTCGGCGGGGGAGGCACTACCGCAGGCGGCGGCAGCTGGCGATCACCCATTTACCTGATGCCGCTGGACAACAACGCCCCGGCAGCCTCCCAGATCGCCGGGATCATGAGCACCACGGGCGAGAAGAACTTCATGCTCTCCTTCGTCCTCGACGCCGGCGGCTGCACGCCCGCCTGGGACGGCAGCAGCAGCGAACTGGTATCCGGGGACAGCGCGGTCGCCGCGCTGATCTCCGCCATCCGCGGCGCGGGCGGAGACGCGGGGGTGAGCTTCGGCGGCTACAACGGCACCGAACTTGGCCAGACGTGCGCCAGCGCGAGCGCGCTGGCCGGCGCGTACCAGTCGGTGATCAGCAAGTACCAGCTTACCCACGTCGACTTCGACATCGAGAACACCGCGCTTGGCGACTCGGCCAATGAGCTCAAGCGGTTCCAGGCCATCGCGATCCTGGAGCGGCAGGACCCGAGCCTTGTGGTCTCGCTGACGATCCCGATGACCTCGGTCGGGCTGCCAGGCACCGGCACCGACGAGATCCGGCAGGCGATAGCGGCCGGCGCCAGGATCGACGTGTTCGGCATCGAGGATTTCGACTACGGCCTCACCAGCGGCACCCAGGTGAGCAGCGACGAGACCGTGGCCAGCGACGTCGCCGGGCAGCTGGAGTCGCTGTACGGCTGGACGGCCGCTACCGCCTGGTCACACCTCGGCCTCACGCTGATGAACGGGCACACCGACCAGCCAAGCGAGCTATTCACCCAGGACACGTTCACTACCCTGCGCGCCTTCGCGACGGCCAACCACGCGGCGCTGGTTCTCGTTCTGGTCGCTGAACCGCGACCAGCCCTGCCCGGCCGGGGCACAGGAACCGTGGGCACCGGGGACGTGCAGCAACATCAGCCAGAACCCCTACGACTTCACCGAGATCGCCGCCCAGTATGCCGGCTAGAAAGGCGTGAACTAGTTGCCCTGGGTGCGGGCGGCTCGGAGTGACTCGGCAGCCGTCACGAGGGCGGCGCCGAGCAGCACGGTGTCCTTCAGCAGGGCTTCACCGAGCATGGACAGCTGCGGCGCTCCGTGCCCTTCTTGCCAGGCTTCGGGTGTGGTGACCAGGAAGCTGAGCGTGCCGAGCATCAATCCGGCGGCTCCGAAGCTGCCGGCGGCGGATGCCTGGGGCGCGACCGGTTTCGCCGCGATCAGCGAGCCCAGGGTGAGTTGCGTAACCCCGACGAGCCACCCGAGTTTCTGTGCGCCGAGCTTCCTCCGCAGCCGCGAGGTCAGCGGGCTCGCGGTGACCAGTACATCCGCGTTCTGGACTTCGTAGTCTGTGAACTTAAGCGCTCCGATCCACAACAGCGTCGTCGCGAGACCGCAGCGCGTGACGGAGGACCCTACCGAACCCAGTTCGCTCATCGACGTGTGTCGCGTGCTCATATTTGCTCCCCTGGTTGCTCCCTCGTTCCCGGTTTCCCGACCGCCTCGACGCGTCGCTGGTTCAACCGTAGGACGTCGGCCCGCACAGTGATCATGCGGGTCACCGGCCTCCGCCGATGCCCTGAGCAGCTGACCTCCCAAGGTTGCGGCGGTCATGCCCGGGCGTAGCCTCGAAGGCAAGGCGTCGCAACCCGAGAGCAAGGGAGGCAACGACATGAAGCTCGCAGTAATCGGCGGGACCGGCCTGATCGGCTCCCAGGCAGTCGCGATCCTGAACGGGAACGGGCATGAAGCGGTGCCGCTTTCGCCGTCCACAGGCGCGGACCTGCTCAGCGGGAGGGGCCTGGCCGAGGCGCTGGAAGGGGCGGATGTCGTCGTCAACCTGACGAATTCGCCGACCTTCGACGACGCCTCGCCCGCGTTCTTCGAGACGACCATGGACAACCTGATCACGGCTGCCAGCGAGGCCGGCGTCGGTCACGCCGTCATCCTCTCGATCCTGGGCGCCGACCAGGTGCCCGGCCTGGTCTACTACCGCGCCAAGGTGCTGCAGGAGGACATCCTCAAGGCGGGACCAGTGCCGTACTCGATCGTCCGCGCCACACAGTTCTTCGAGTTCATCGACGCGGTCGTGGCCGAGAACGCCGACGAGAACACCGTCCGGCTGCCTGCCACGCCCATCCAGCCCATCGCCTCGGCCGACGTCGCCAGCGCCGTGGCCAGCGTCGCCGTCGGCCCGCCGCAGCAAGACGCCCCGGCGATCGCCGGCCCCGAGGTGTTCGCGCTCGACGAGCTCGGCAAGATCACCCTGGCCGCCCATGGTGACCACCGCCCCGTCGTGACCGACAGCAGCGCTGGCATGCTCGCCGCCGCCTCGGGGGACGCCCTGATCGCCAAGAACGGCACCATGATCGCCAAGACCACCTACCGGGAGTGGCTCAGGCGATAAGGACTACGACCTTATTGAGCACACCAGCTTGGCTCTATGAAGTCGCGACGTGCAGGTGACATGCCGGGACAGGGTGCCGTCGATATATTGGCTAATACCGAAAATCATGATAGCGACAATTATTGCGACCACCGCCCAGATCCTGATTACGCGCTGAATGTGATTATTCTTCCAGGGCGCCGTGTTGAGCAAACCCGCCAACGACGAACTGGTCACGACGTCCCGCATCTAGTCGCGCACGGTCCGCCTCGACCCCAATCACAGACGCTCAGCTTCGAGCTCGCAAGCTATCTTTAGACGTGTTCTCGGCAGAGAGCACTGCGGATTTCAGCCCGACGCTTGTCGATCCATCTTCCACGCGTCGTCTAATGAATGCCACCGCCGCGGCCACGTCGAGTTCTTCGCGCAGTCGACGGATAAGAACGCGCATGAAGCCCTGATCCACGAGTAGTGACAGATCCAGGGGCTGATCCAAGTGAGAGAGAATCGCCCGGGAGCATGGGTGTCTTCAGCGCGTATCGCTTGCAGATCGATCTTCGACGCGTCGTCTAATGAATGCCATCTCCTCGGCCACGTCGAGATCTTCCGCGTCAGCCTCGACGGATAAGACCTCGCCTGAAGCCCTGATCCACGAGTAGCGACAGTTCCTGGGGCTGACCCAAGTGTAGAGGGAAGCGCCACGCCGAGATCCAACGCTTATTGACCTGATCAGGTGTCAGAGCCTTGTGAGGATCGCCGTCCCTCAATAATGCAGGATTTACGCCCACCGCAGCAGAGCGCACCATGATTGCCCCTCGCTCTCGTCAGATCGACATTCTGCGGGATAGCGTGGCATCAGTGACTTACCCTAACCGGCAGCTTAGCGATTCCGTGAGTAAGGTAACTGCACACCACCACACGTGGAGACCGGTTTCTTGATCGCTTCAGGCGTTGAGATAGGTCAGTACCGCTAGGACGCGGCGGTTGCCATCCTCGGCGGGATACAGGTCGAGCTTGGCGAAGATGCTTCCGATGTGCTTGCTGACCGCTTTCTCCGTGACCACCAGCTGGGCGGCGATGCCGGCGTTGCTGTGTCCCTCGGCCATCAGCGCGAGCACCTCACGTTCCCGGGGGGTGAGCCGGCTCAGCCGCTCGTCCCGGTCATGGCGGGCCAGCAGCTGCGACACGACGTCGGGATCCAGGGCCGTGCCGCCGCCGGCCACGGTACGCACGGCCTCGATGAATCTCCGTACGTCGGAGACCCGGTCCTTGAGCAGGTAGCCAAGGCCGGCCGTCCCGGTGGCGAGCAGCTCTCTGGCATACAGCTGTTCGACGTGCTGGGACAGGACGAGCACTGGCAGCCCGGGCAGCCGGGCGCGCGCCTTGATCGCCGCCCGCAGGCCCTCGTCCGTGAAGGTCGGCGGCAGCCGCACATCGACCACGGCCACATCGGGGCGGTGCGTGACCAGCGCGTCCAGCAATCCGGGTCCGCTGTCCGCGGCGGCCACGACCTCCATGCCATAGGCGGTGAGCAGCCGGATCAGGCCGTCCCGCAAGAGGGTCAGGTCCTCGCCAAGGACAACTCGCACGGCAGCTCCATGGTCACCTGCGTCGGCCCGCCCGCCGGGCTGGTCACGGCGACGATACCGTCGAAGGCGTTCAGCCGCCGCTCGATGCCCGCCAGCCCGCCTCCGGCGGCCGGCTGCGCACCGCCGGTGCCGTTGTCGCCGACGATCGCGATCAGCTTGCGGTGATCGTAGTCAAGCTGCACCCAGGCCCGGTCCGCGCCGCTGTGCTTGACCACGTTGGCCAGCGCCTCGGCGATGGCGAAGTAGGCGGCCGACTCAACGGGCGCGCTGGGGCGGCCGGGCAGGTCGATCCGCAGGTCAACGGGCATCGGCAGGCTGAGCGCGAGGGCGCGCACAGCCCCGTCCAGGCCGCGTTCTGCCAGTACCGGGGGGTGGATGCCGCGGACCAGCCCGCGCAGTTCCGACAGCGCCCGGCCACTGGATTCGCGCGCCTCGGCCAGCAGCGTCAGCGCCAGGTCCGGGTTGTCCCTGACCACCTGCTCGGCGAAGCCGATGTTCATGCCGAGAGCCACCAGCCTGGCCTGCGCGCCGTCGTGCAGGTCGCGTTCGATCCGGCGCAGTTCTGCCGCCGACGCGTCCACCGCGTCCCAGCGAGATTCGGTCAGCTGGCCCACCCTGGCCGCTATCTCCTGCTTGCTCGGTGCCAGCAGCGACGATGCGGCGGCGGCGTGCAGCTTCAGCAGCCTCGGGCCCGCGATGACGCAGGCCGGCAGCATGCTCAGGTAGAACAGCTGGAGCAGGACACCGTGTGGCGCAACGTTGAACCATCTATCCGTCAAAGTCCCGTAGTCGGTCACTACGGCCCAGGTGAAGGCGACGAGCAGGAAAACGGGCAGCAGCCCGAGGACCGCGCTGACCGGCACGTTGACCAGCGTCCACAGCAGGTCGCGCCAGGTCGCCGGGTCGCCGAGGACCCACTTGCAGCGCCGGAACACGCCGAACAGCCGGTTGGTCCGCTTGACCGGCCGTGGCCGGTAGGGCGACGGGATCGTCACCCCCGACCATTCGAGTGCCCAGCGGCGCTGCAGGCCGGCATGCCGCCGCACCGTGAGCAGGGTCTTCGGCGCGAGTATCACCCCGATTCCGGCGGGCAGCAGGAGGACGCCGGCCAGGGAGGCGACGAGCAGCGGGAGCCCCGCGACAGCCGTGACCGCCAGGACCATCCCGCGAACGCACGTCCGCAGGGTCTGCCTGGCAACCCGCTTAATGCTGTCGCCAACCTCACTCATCGTTTACCTCCGCTATCCCGGAGCGGCACCAGCCCGCCACAGGGCTCGCGCCCGCTCCTGCCTCCATTGTGGGCGCCGGACGCGGTCAGGCTCAGTGGTGTTAACTCCACCCTTTCGACAGCCTGCCGGTACTACTTGCACCTGACGTGGCGTGAGGTCCTAGCGTCGGAACATGATCGGGAACGGGCAGCAGCAGCCTGGACGGACCTGGAAGGTCGGCGCGCTCGCAAAAGCCACCGGGCTGACGGTCAGGACGCTGCACCACTATGACGAGATCGGGCTGCTACAGCCCTCGTCGCGGCTGAGCGGAGGGCACCGGCTCTACGACGCCGGCGATGTTGCCCGGCTGTACCGGATCATCCGGCTGCGCCAGCTCGGCTTCCCGCTCAGTCAGGTAGCCGAGGTGCTGGCGGAACCGGGGTGGCAGCTCGCGCCCGCCATCGACCGCCATCTCGCCGAAGCCAGGCACCGGGCGGCCATGGCCAGCCGGCTGTGCACGCGGCTGGCCGCGATGGCGGCGGAACTCGCGCGGCAGGAAAACCCGTCACCCCAGGAATTGTTCTCGACCGTAGAGGAGATGATCACCATGAACGGCACCATCCACGACACCACCGGGCTATTGATCTATGACGACGTCGACGCCGCGCACGACTACATCGTGCGGGTGTTCGGCCTGGCAACCGGGCAGGTCTGGAAGTCCGGCGAAGGCGTGACACAGTTCCGGGAAGTGCGGGCCGGAGAGCGGGTGATCGGCTTGCACCCGGCAGGCGCCAAGGGCTTCTTGTCACCCAGATCGGCAGGCGCGGTGACAGGGACGACGGTGATCTCCGTCGACGACACCGACGCCCACTACGCCCGCACGGTTGCCGCCGGCGCGAACATCGTCTGCGAACCCGTCGACCAGGCATACGGGATCCGTGAATACGGCGCGAGCGATCCTGAGGGACAGATCTGGTGGTTCCAGTCCCCGCTGGGCTAACCCTGGTCGCTTCTGACGGGTAATGTCTTGCTGGTGGACGAGGCGCATGAGGGCTTCACGCATCGGCAGATCCTGGTGATCATGTCCGGGCTGATGATGGGGATGTTCCTGGCGGCGCTCGATCAGACGATCGTGTCGACCGCGCTGCCGACCATCGTCGGGGACTTCCGCCACAGCAACCTGCTCTCGTGGGTCATCACCGCGTACCTGCTGGCCAGCACTGCCTCGACGCCGATCTGGGGAAAGGCGGGTGACCTGTACGGGCGCAAGCGCCTGTTCCAGCTCGCTATCGTGCTCTTCCTGGTCGCCAGCGCGCTGTGCGGGCTTTCCAGGAATATCTTCGAGCTGATCGTTTTCCGCGGCTTGCAGGGAATCGGCGGCGGCGGCCTGCTGTCGCTCGCCTTCGCGATCATCGGCGACGTGATCCCGCCGCGAGAGCGCGGCCGTTACCAGGGATATTTCGGCGCTGTCTTCGGCGTCTCCAGCGTCGTCGGCCCGCTGGCCGGCGGGTTCGCCGTCGATCACCTCACCTGGCGCTACATCTTCTATATCAACTTGCCGCTGGGCATAGCCGCGTTGATCGTCACCAATCGGGTGCTGCGGCTGCCCATGCGCAAGCGGGAAGTCAGGATCGACTGGTGGGGGGCGATTCTGCTGGTCGCCGGGGTGTCGTGCATCCTCCTGGCGACGCAGCTGGGCGGTAGCACCTACCCCTGGGCCTCGTGGCAGATTATCGGGCTTTTCGCGCTCGGAGCGCTGGTCCTGGTCGGCTTCGCGCTCCGGGAGGCGGTGGCGCCCGAGCCGATCCTTCCGCTCGCGCTCTTCCGGCTGCGGATCTTCACGGTGTCCAACATCATCTCCTTCGTCAGCGGCGTGGCGATGTTCGGCGCGCTGGCGTTCCTGCCGCAGTACCTGCAGCTCGTGCACGGCGTATCAGCCACCGAGTCGGGCCTGCTGCTGCTGCCGCTGCTGGTCGGCCTGCTGGCCATGAGCATCAGCTCGGGCATCTATATCTCGCGCACCGGGAGATATAGATGGTTCCCGCTGGCCGGCACGATCATCGTCACTATCGGGCTGGCGCTGCTATCGCGGCTGGGCGCGCACACCTCGCTGACGATAGTGAGCCTGGACATCCTCGTATTCGGCGTCGGGCTCGGCTTGTTCATGCAGGTGCTGACGCTCGTCGTGCAGAACGCCGTGCCGGTGAAGGAGCTAGGCGTCGCGACCTCGTCCGTCACCTTCTTCCGGTCCATGGGCGGCGCTATCGGGGCATCGTCTCTGGGTGCGGTCCTGACCGCGGGGATCAGCGCCGAGCTCCCGCGCTACCTGCCGCCGGCCGCGCTGGCCGGGGGCGGGAACAAGGTAGGAACGCTCATCGGGAGCCCGGCCCAGCTGGACGCGCTGAAGCGCGCGCATCCGGCGATCCACGAGGGCATCATCCAGGCGTACTCGCACGCAATTGACCGGCTGTTCCTTGTTGCCGTGCCGGTGTCGGTCCTCAGCGTCATCGCCGCCTTGTTCATCAACCAGGTCCGGCTGCGCACGAGCAACACCCAGACGCGGCCGACCGTTGAGCCTTCCGAGGCGGCCTGCCGGGACGCGGTCACCGTCGCTGGCGAAAGGACGCGATAGATGCCTGGTGTGACCATCTCGGCGGGCTACGGCGGGGGCGGCAGCATCATCGCCCCCGAGGTCGCCCGCCAGCTCGGCCTCCCGCTGATCGACCGGGCGATCAGCTCCCACGTCGCCGCGAAGCTGCAGGTGTCGGTCAGGGAAGCCGAAGGCGCGATGATCCGCCGCCCTCTCGTCGACCGTTTCTTCAGGGTGCTGTCCCCGCTGGCCGGCGGGGTCCTCGGGGCCGGCACCGACGGGACACCGCACGACGTGGCCCCGCCACCGGATGAAGCCGCCTTCTTCCGCGATCATGCCGAGGCGATCATGCGCGACGCTCTCGCTTCGGGTGCGGTGATCCTGGGCCGGGCCGGCGGTGCTGCTTTCAGCAAGGAGCCGGGCGTGCTGCGGGTGCGGCTGTTCGGCCCGCCAGAGGCGCGAATCGCGCAGGCGGCCAGGATCGAGGACGTGGACCTGGTCACCGCCCGTCAGCGGTTGCCCCAAGTCGACCGCGCCCGCGCGCAGTACGTCCGCCGCCTGTACTGCGTCAGCATCGATGACCCGGAGCTGTACCAGTTGCAGCTCGACAGCACCGCGCTGCCACTGCACGCCTGCGCCGACCTCATCTCCGCGGCGTACCGCAGCTACGTCCAGGCTCATCAGGCCGACGCGGCGAGCGAGGGTGGTGCGCCATGAAGTCCGTTGTTACCCTGCTCGCGGCAGCGCTGGGGCAGGGGCGGTGCTGGGCGTGGTAGCCCCGGTGACGCCGCAGCCGGTGATTGACGGCGTCTACGAGAGCCTGGTGATGGCGGACTGGGTACTTGGCCGCCTGGGTGTCCGTTATGTGATCATGTCGGGCACGCTGCTTGGTGCGGTGCGGCATGGCGGGATGATCCCCTGGGACGATGACGCTGATCTGGGAATCCACGCGTGGGACGCGATGGCGCTGTGGACGGGCCGGCCATTGCTGCGGGCGAGAGGCTACGATGTCGCCCGCTTCGAGCATGGGCTGAAGCTGTTCTCCTTATCGGCCCCGCTCCTGCAGGGGGAGCAGCCTGTCCGCTATCCGTTCGTGGATATCTTCACCTTAATTCCCATGGGCGGGAATTGGGTGTTCAGTACCGCGCTGGCCAGAAGCAAATGGCCGGGTGAGTTCTTTCCCAGCGACGATTTCCGGGCACTGGCGCGGGTCGCGTTCGGACCCCTGTGGCTGTGGTCCGTGACCGGGCAAGCGGCACGGTCGTACCTGGATCGCGCGTACGGGCCCGGCTGGGCTGTTGATGGCAAGTTCACCGGCAATCATCTCACCGGCCGCATCGCGGGCCGCGTTGTCCAGCGAGGCACGTTCAGCGCGGCGCTCCCGACCAGCTGGCCGCAGGCTGAGGCGGAACGTCATCGTTCGCGGGATTTCCCTTAATGACACCAGTAAGTAATCTGTCCCTCACCACCGTTTCGCCAGTGGCGCTTAACGGCCGGTACCCGAAGGAGGGTCCAGTGCCGTCGATCCCGTTAAGGGCTGTCATCTTGGCGGCGGGCAAGGGCTCGCGTCTGGGCAATGCCGGTCTGCCCAAGGTCATAGCGCCGGTTGCCGGCGTCCCTTTACTGCACCGGACGCTGCAGGCGCTGGAGTCGGTCGGCGTCCGCACCACGGTGATAGTGGTAGGGCACCGGGCAGGCGAGATCGTGACGTCCGTTTCTGGTAGCAGGCCAGCCATGCGGGTGGTCTTCGTCCAGTCAGCACGGTTCGCCTCGACGAACAATGCCTACTCGCTGTGGCTGGCCCGCCGGTGGCTGACCGAGGACTTGTTCGTGCTGGACGGCGACGTGGTCTTCGATGGCGCGATCCTCGGGATGCTCGCGGCGGCCGGGGCGCCGGCCGCCAGCGGAGTCGTGCCCTGGCGGCCAGGGATGGACGGGACGGTGATGGAGCTGACCGGCAGCCAGGTCAGCGCCGTCCACCTGAGCGGCGGGCCGCGGTCCGACACGGACGCCGCCGCGTTATTCAAGACGATCAACATTCACCTGCTTCGTAGGAACTACCTCGACGCCGAGTTTGTGCCATTGCTTGACGAGCTCATTGCGTGCGGAGGCGAGCAGTCGTTTTACGAAGAGGTGCTGGCCCGCACCGTCCGCCGCGACCGGTTCCCGGTCGCCGGCGTCGACTGCGCGGTCGCGCCCTGTAAGGAGGTCGATGACGGCACCGACCTGGAAATTGCCAGCTTCGCCTTCGGCAGCCCGCAGGAACGCCAGGAGATGCTGGCACGGCAGCACGGCGGGTACTGGCGGCACCCGGTCACCGATCACTGCCTGCTGACCAACCCGTATTTCCCGCCTGCCCGCATGCTGGAGGACCTCACCGCCACTTTCGGCGGAGCTGTCACAGGTTATCCGGCTGGCCAGGACCGGCAGCGGGAACTGCTGTCGGCGGTCGTCGGCCTGCCGCCTACCAGGCTGGCCGTGGCGAACGGAGCCAGCGAGATCATCAGGGTGCTCGGCCAGTTCCTGACCGGGGTCGCGGTCGTGGTCCCTTGCTTCGGCGAATACGAGGCAGCCTTTGCCGGCGGGCCGCAGATCGCCGTGCCCTGGCCTGAGCTGCGCGTAGACATCGAGCGCGTTCATCAGCAGGCCGCTGAGGCCCGCGCCAGCGCGGTGATCATGGAGTCGCCCGCCAACCCCACCTCACTCCAGGTCCCTAGAGAGGAGTTGCTGCACCTGGCTGCGCTCCTGGCCCGCACCGCCACTTTGCTTATTGTCGACGAGTCTTTCGCCGACTTCAGCGCCAGTCCGCAGAGCCTGCAGGCCGACTTGGAGGCCTACCCCAACATCGCGATCATCAAAAGCCTCAGCAAAGCCTACGGAGTCGCGGGCCTGCGCCTGGGCTACCTGGCGTGCGCCAACCAGGATCTTCTGTCGGGCGTCCTGGCCGGCCTGCCGATCTGGAATATCAACGGGCCGGCCGAGGCGTTCCTGAGGCTGTTGCCCAGGTACGCCGCCGACTTCCAGGTCAGCCTCGAACAGGTACGGGCCGCCAGGGACGAGCTGTACGGCATGCTCAGCCAGCGAGCTTGCTTCGCCCAGGTTCACCGGCCCGAGGCCAATTTCGTCCTGGCTCGCCTGGCCAGTCCGCGTACCGCCAGCCTGACCTCCGATGCCCTGTTCGCCAGGCACAATATCCTCGTCAAGGACTGTTCAGGCAAGTCGATGCCCCATGCCGCGCAGTACCTGCGGCTGGCCAGCCGGACCCGAACTGAGAACCAGCGTCTCGTACATGCGCTTGACGACATCCTGGCACCGGGCCAGGAAGGCACGTGATGACCGGCGGGCCGATCAGGGTCAGTTCATGGAATTCCTGGACCCGACTGGCCCGAGCCGCTGGACTTCAGCCAGCCGGTGGTCACGCCACTGTGGACCCAGGATTCGATGTTCGGATGCGCGCCGCCGCGGGACGTCCTGATCACCGTCGGGAACGAGATACTTGAGTCGACGATGTCCTATCGCAGCCGGTGGTTCGAATACCTGTTCTGGGACGAATATCGCCAGCTCAGCCAGGAACCGCTGTTCGACGCCGCAGACATAGCGCCCGTAGGCAAAGACCTGTTCGTCCAGCTCTCCCTGGTCACAAACCGCAGCGGATACCGCTGGATCAAACAGCACTTTCCCTGTCACTCCACTGCCCGCAGCGACCAGCAGACCCCGAACTGCTCGGCTACTTCAAAGCCGACGAATGGCAGGTCATCGCCGCTGCCGACCCGATGCGCCGCCGCGACCAGCTTCCCCCGCTTTGCTTCTGCAGCCCCTGGCTATCCATGAACATCCTGAGCATCAGCCCCGACACCGTCTGCGTTGAAGCGCCACGGCCGACATCGAACGCGACGGCCGCCTGGACGACTATTTCCCCACCCGGCGACGGGCACCCGATCATGACGGCCGGCTCAGCGGCGAGGAAATACTCTCCGCCCTGCGCGATTTCTACACCAGCGACGACCCAGCCATGCAGGGGGACCAGGACGGCGACGTGCCTGGGCACCTACAGGCCGAGCGTGGGCAGGTACCTGGAGTTCCTTGCCGTCTTGGCTGGCCTAGAAAGCCCAATCGCGCTCAGGGCAATTCGTTCAAGCCAATAAGGGTGAAAAATTGCCCTGGCGCTTGCCTTTCCTTCCAGGCTGACGCCGCAGCCGACCTCATCCCCCTTTTAGTCTCAGCTTTGAATGCGGACTTCGTGCGCCTGGCCCCAGGTGCCGGTCTTCTCGCTGACCACGAATGCCGGGCCGATCAGCGGCTCAGTGGTCGAGTAGCTTCCGCCGGCGGCGCATCCGCCGACTCGCGTGCACGACACGGAATTGACTTCGGAGGACGTGGCGGTGTCGAGGGCCTCAAGGCCGGGAATCTGGATGACCTTGGTCCAGCGGCCATTCTTATAGGTGGACACGAACGCTACCTGCCCGGTTATCGAGGTCGTGTCGTACCAACCGCCGGCGGCGCAGGTGCCTCCGGGTGCACACGACACCGAAAGGACGCGGCCGGCGACGCAGGCTTCAGTATCTGGCTCGCAAATGCTGGAACTTGGCGACGGGATACCAGGTATCTCGATGGCCTTGCCCCAGTGGCCGTTGCGCTCGCTGGCCACGTATGCCTCGAATACCCCGCCATCGAAATCGGCGGGCGCGGCGTAGCTGCCGCCGGCTTCGCAGTTGCCCGCCGACACGCACGACACCGACGCGAGGTCGCCGCTGCCCTCCTGGTTCAGCGCGGTGAAGCCGGGGATCTCGATGGCCTTGCCCCAGCGCCCGCCTTTCTTGCTGTCGACAAACACCTGGGTGCCGCCGTGCGCGAGATAGGTTCCGCCGACGGCGCAGTTGACCGCTGCCGTGCACGACAGCGAGGTAATGGCCGCACGGGTTCCGAGCGCCGAAAGGCCAGGCACCGCGATGGGTCGGCCCCAGTGGCCGTTCCGCTCGCTGGCCGCGAACCTGCCCCAGCCCGCTGAGCAGTTGCCCGCTGAAATGCACGACACGACTACTTGGCTGTTCTTGTCCTTGGCCGGGAGCTGGAGGGCGCGGCCCCATCGGCCATGTGTCTCGCTGACCACGAATGCCGGCTGGCCACCGCCGGCCGCGCAGTTTTCCGGCCCTGAGCACGACAGGGAGCCGACCCCGGTGACGGCCGTTGACGACTTGCTCGCGCTGAAGACCGTGGTCAGGCTGTTCCACCGGCCGTTCTTCTCAACTGTCACGAAGGCGTGATAGCGCGACGCCGGATCCTGGTAGTAACCGCCGGCGACGCAGCCGCCCGGAGCGCATGACACGGCGCTGATGTTCGCGTTTTTCGGGTTCAGGGCGGCAAGGCCGGGCACCTCGATGGCGGTGCCCCACTGGCCGTTCCGCTCGGTGAGGACGAAGGCGTGCTCACCGAAGGACGTATCAAAGTACCGTCCGCCGGCGGCGCAGTCGCCACCGGCGGCGCATGACACCGAGGTCACTATCGCGTCACTGCCCAGGCTTGCCCGCGCTGCCGCGTTCGCCGTTGCCGGCAGCACCGCCGGCGCGAGGATCGGGGCCGTCATCGCCGCCATGACCATGAGACTTCTTCGCATCCGCACTCCCGTTTGATAGCCCGGCAGGGATAAGACGCTTGAGGCCAGGATCCGGTTGACGAGGCCTGGATCGCCCGGCGTCGCCGCCAGCTACCACGTGCAACTTTCATTCCGCTCGCCGCGGTCGCGTCCTTGCCGTACCGCCGTGACCTGGGCGATCAGCAGTTCAGGCGGCGGCGGGCTGGCCGTCTTGGCTAGCGGCCTGGACTCCCGCGCTGAGATCGGCCATACCTGGAGCAGCGGGGCTCCCAGCGAGCGAGGAGATCAGATGGAAAGCACGAGGACGCCGGGCTGGCGCCGGCTCAGGCGGCCGCTGCCGCCGCTGGCAAGAACAGCCGCTGCCGTGACCGTCGCCGCAGCGGTCGCACTTGGCGCAGGCACGCCTTCGGCGCGCGCTCAGGCGCTGACCGTCAACGTGACGGTGAACGCGACTTCCGGGCTTGGCACGATCCCCCAGGGGGCCATCGGCCTGAACACCGCCGTCTACGACGGCGACATGAACGACACCGCGATACCGGGGCTGCTCAAGGCGGCGGGCATCGACGCCATGCGATACCCGGGCGGGTCGTACTCCGACATCTTCAACTGGCAGGCCAACACCGCCGCCGGCGGCGGTTTCGTCGCGCCCGGCACGACCTTCGCCAGCTTCATGACCACCGCCCAGGGCGTGGGCGCGGCGCCGATCGTGACCGTGAACTACGGGACGGGCACCCCGGCGCTCGCCGCCGCCTGGGTCGCCAGCGCCAAAACTAACGGCGACAACGTCAAGTTCTGGGAGGTCGGCAACGAGGTCTACGGCAACGGGACTTACGGCGCCCAGTGGGAAGCGGACTCCCACTGCGACACCTCAGCCGGCGGCAGCCCGGTCACGATCGGCAGCGAGCCGTCCCAGACCTACGACTGCGGGCCAAGCACCTACGCCAAGAACTTCCTTGCCTACCAGTCCGCCATGCAAGCGGCGGACCCGGCCGCCCGGGTGTGCGCCGTGCTCACCACCCCTGGCTTCTGGCCGGACGGCGTCACGAACTCGCAGTATCCGCAGTCCTGGAACCAGACCGTGCTGGCCGCGCTCGGCTCGCACACGCAGTGCGTGATCGTGCACTACTATCCGGGCGGCTCGTCCGCTGCCGGGATGCTCACCGACCCGCAGGACATCGCCGGCGTCGTCTCCTCGCTGCACAGCGAGATCAGCCAGTACGCCGGCATCGGCAGCCCGGCGAGCGTCCCTGTCATCGTGACGGAGACGAACTCCACCGTTGACCTCGATACTCAGCCAGGCGCGCTGTTCACCGCTGACATGTTCATGACCTGGCTCGAGAACGGCGCCGCCAACGTCGATTACTGGAACGAGCACAACGGCGAGGGCACCGTCAGCACCGCTGGCGGCGCGACCGACTTCGGCGACCAGGGCATGTTCTCCAACGCCACGAACTCCGGCGGGACGGCCGAGCCGGCCGCCGACACGCCGTTCGCCCCTTACTACGCCGTCGTGATGCTCTCCAGGCTCGGCGCCCCTGGCGATGAGATGGTGACGTCCGCCTCGGGTAATTCTCTCGTCCGGGTGCACGCCGTCCGCACCGCCAGCGGCGCGCTCAACGTCCTTGTCGATAACGAGGATCCGGCCAATTCCTACACGGTCAGCCTGGCTTACAACGGATTCACGCCGTCCGGCTCGCCGACCATCTACACGTTCGCGGCCAACGCCACCTCGATCACCTCGACCAGCCAGGCTTCGGCGTCATCGGTCACGGTAGCGCCGTACTCGCTGACCGTCGTGCACGTGCCAGGCAGCGGCGGCACCGGGGTAACCGCCCCCGGCGCTCCCGGCCAGCCGGCCGTCTCGGGCCTGAGTTCGAGCACCTCGGGCAGCAGCACCGGCACGGCGACCTTGTCCTGGCCGGCCTCGGCCCCTGGCACCTCCCCGGTCGCCAAGTACAACGTCTACCAGCAGGGCAGCGGCGGCAGCACGACGCTGGCTGGCAGCGCAACCGGCACCTCGATCACGCTCTCCGGGCTGACCATCGGCACTAGCTATACCTACAACGTGGTCGCGGTGGACAGCCAGGGCAACCAGTCGCTGCCCTCGCCCCCAGTGACCTTCACGGTCCCACCCCCGGCCAGCAGCAGCTGCGCCGTCCACTACGTGCTGAACAGCTCCTGGCCGGGCGGGTTCGGCGCCACCATCACGATGACGAACAATGGCCCGGCGGCGATCAATCCGTGGACGCTCACGTTCACGTTCCCGGCCGGCGAGTCGGTGCAGGGCGGCTGGGACGGTACCTGGTCGCAGTCCGGGCAGAACGTGACCGTCAGCCCCGCGAGCTGGAACTCCGCCATCCCGGCGAACGGCGGGACGGTCAGCGTCGGATTCAACGGCAACGACACCGGCCAGGCAACGCCGCCCGCCGTCTTGTCCATCAACGGAAACGCATGCGCGAATAATTGATATCCAGTCATGTTGCACTGCCGAATGGCTGGCGTCCCGAGCCAGGTCCCCCGGATCAGGCGGCGGTGGGCGGGCTGTGACTATGCAGGACCCGGGTGCCGTACGGACTGCGGGCGGTGGTGGTGCCGTCCGGATTAAGGGTGATTGCCCAATTCCACTGGTGCACCATTATGAGATGATGAAATGCGCACAAAAGGAGCAAATTGGACAGTCTATTGGCGCCGCTCAGCTTGCGGGGGATGATGTGATGCACCTGGCACGCCGGCGGCGGCTGGAGGCAGCCGGGGGCGGCGCAGTGCCGGTCCCGGCTGATGACGGCGCGGCGCAGGTGCGGCGGGATCGTGTCCGTCGCCCGGCCGGCGTCCAGGGGCAGGCTCACCGACGCGGCGGGCGGGGCGAGCTTCCCGGTGCGCAGGTATGACGCGAGGCCGTGCGGCCCGGACAGCAGCGCGACGGCGTTGGCCAGGATCAGGTCCCGCGCCCGCTGGCGCACCCGGTCCCGGCTCGCCGTCCCGGACCCGGCGCCGCATGACGGGCAGCCGCCGCGCCCGGGATCGCCGCTGCCCGGGGTGCCGCTGCCTGAGATGGGGCTGCCTGGGATCCTGTTTGCGGGTCCCGTAAGCAGGGCGGTGAGCAGGTCGTGGTCGACGTGGCCGGTGACCATGGGGATGATGGTGGCGTCGCACTCATCGCCGGGCATGGCGGCCGGTCCGGGAAGGACCGGGGCTGGCGCGCTGCTGCCGTCCGGGGTCAGCCGGGGCCAGAGTCGCTGCCGCCGGTCCGCGCCGTGCCACCAGTCCCCGGTTCTCGTGGCCGCGCTGCCGCCTGCCTGGCCGGGCGCGCCTGCCTGGCCCGGCGCCTTTGCCTCGTCACTGGCAGGCTGGCCGCTTTCGGGCTCGCCGCTGCGGGGCTGGCCGGAGCCTTCGGGCTGGGCCGGCTTCCGGGCTGGTCCCGTTAGCGGGGTCGCCGGTGCGGCGGAGCAGGTCATCCAGGCTCATGTGGAGCTGGATCTGGGTGGGCTGCCCGGCCCGGTCGGGAACCATCCCGGCGGCGACTATCCGCCGGCACGCCTCGGCCAGCGCATCGTGGTGACGCTGCCGGATCGTGCGGGTGTCTTCCGGCCCGGCCTTCTTGCCCAGGGCGTCCAGGACGGCCTGGATCGCCTGCGCGCAGCCCTCGGTCAGGTCACCGTCCAGGCGGCCGGCACCGCCCAGCGTGGTCCGCAGCCGCACCTGCCGGTCCTCGAACCCGGGCTTGCCATCACCGGCGTCCGGGCACAGCCGCTGCCCCATCTGCGCGGCCAGGGCCTCCAGGTCCGCCAGTTCCGCGCCGCCCGCAGCGGCCGCCAGCAAGATCAGGTCCGCGTCGCCGCGGGCGGACTCCGGGAGCAGGTCGGTCCAGTCGCAAATCTGCCGCGCCCACGACGACGACACAGTCCCGGCCGCCAGGGCATCGCGGACGGCATTGTGGGCGTTGAGGCGGCGCATCCACCCGACAGCGGCTGAGGCCCCGCCGGGTTCGTGATCCGGGTCTGCCACCGCAGCCACGTCCGCGCCGTCCCGTGCCCGTCGTCTTGGAATCCGCAGTTCGCGTCGAACGCCGACAGCACCGCCGACCGCGCAGCCACCTGCACCGACGCCGCCCGCTCCAAACCCCGCAGGCAATCCGCCTGCACCACCGCCGGCGCCGCCGCCAGATCCGCCGATGCCAGCCAGCCCAGGCCAGCTAGCACCATCCCCATCGCCTCACCCGGCGACTGCGGGACGGCGGCACCAGACCCGTTACCGCCGCGCATGCCAGCCGGCGTCCCCGCCGCAAAGGCAGGCCGCTCACCCTGCTCGCACAAACGGAACCACCTCCTCGCAAACGCCGATAACGGAATGGCAAATCGACATCGGAAAGACACCCAGAACAGGGCAACGAACACGAGGATCAAGCAGCAAGCACAATGCCTGCGCACCAAAACGGAGGGCCACTCAGCCAGCACCCACCGACAGTTTCCCGCCGCAGGACCCCGCTTCCGAAAAAAATCATCAAAAATGGCCGACATCCTGCCAACCAGTCGAGTCGGACGCTATTCAAGGTACAGCCCGCGAAGGTCAAAGCTCCAGGACCCGAAAATCCTCCTCCGGGAATTGCGTGCCGCCTGAGCCCGAGTGCGGCACTCCAAGGCCCAAGCTAAGCGGCATTGGGTCCTATTACTACGGAACATCACGCCGGGGTTCCGCTGCCCGGATCCCTGGCGTCGGCGGCTTGTCCCAGCGCAGCGTGTAGCGGAAGTACAGGCGGCGCCGGGTGGCGGCGCCGGGCAGCCTGGTTCTGGCGACCGCGCTGATCTGCGCGAACGTGGCGACTGGGTCCTTGACCGGCATGACAGGCTGTCCGGGCGCGGGTTCGCGGGCAGAGCGGACTGGGCGGGGATGGTTGAGGACTCCCATGACCGGGTTCACTGCGGCCGAGATGAGGTCGACCGCCAGATCTGGCGGCGAGCTCACGCGGGCCAGGCCCACGACGAGCAGGCGGCCGCCGGGTGCCAGGAGCCGGGGGATGCGGGCCAGGGCGTCATCGAGGGGCAGGTGATGGAGCACGGCCACCATCGTGATCAGGTCAGCTTCGCCATCGCCGACAGCGGCGTCGAATTCCTCGAAGGCGCACCGGCGGATGATCACCTCGGGGTTCCCGGCCAGGCGCGCGCTCGCGGTGGCAGCGATGCCCGGGTCAGAGTCGATCCCGGTGACGCGGGCGAAGCGGGTGGCGAGCTTCCCGGCGAGGACGCCGGTCCCGCAGCCGATGTCAACGGCGGCGCGGCGGCGGGGCGGCAGGTTACGCAGAATCCAGGCATGGAAGTACTCGTTGTGGTTCCAGGGGTGACGCGCGTTGACCCGGGCGAGCCACCGGCTGGCACCGGTCACCACCGGATTCGCGCTGTCCCTGACATCCATGCCAGCCAGTTTCCCATGCGATTTGTCACTAGGTCAGGACAAAGCCTCCGTTGATGGTGAAGTCGGACCCGATGAAGTGGACCAGGCCCGTGCGCGGTCAGGTCTCAGGCGCCGCCATCCTCGCTGGCCGGCCGTGATCTTCGCGAGTGCGGCCATCGCTTCCGGCGCCGCTGTCGGCAGCAGGCGCCGGAAGCGATGGATCAAGGTAGCTAAGGGCGGGCCAAGGGCGCGGCCACCAGCCAGCTCGTGTCAGCCGGCCAGCCGGCGGCGGCGTCCCAGGGGTTGGAGCCGCCGTTGCTGGCGAGGAAGACCACGTTGCCGAAGTTACGGATGTACCTGCCAGGGAAATCGACCGACTGGAACGACATGCCCTGACCGCTATTGCCGGGTCCCGGGCAGAAGGTCGCGTCCATGGCGAACAGCGGACTCCCGTCATTGGGCTGCAGGTGGAACTGGAAATTCTGGTGCCGCAGGTAGCTCCCGGGCTTGTTGACCGACTCGAACGAGACGCAGTCTGGGTTGGCCAGGCCCGCCGCTTCCACGAACGTGGCGTCTTGCTTGTCGGTGCTCGAGCTGTCCGCTGTCACCGGCGCGACGACCACGAGGTCGTCGGAGTCGTCGTGCTTGATGAAGCCCGAGTTGCCGCCGGGTGAGGTGGTCTGCAGCGAGACCAGCGGGCCTGGGTCCAGCGTGAAGCTCTGGTTGGCGTCACCAGGCGTGGGCTGGTTGGTGATCGAGAAATCGGCGCAGTTGCTGTCGGTGTCATTGCCGTCAGGCAGGCGGATGTCGCTCCGCCCGGCGCCGCTGGCCAGGACGGGCGAAGGCGCGAAGCAGCCGCTCTGCCCTGTTCCGGAGGCGCCCTGGTAACCCTCGGCGGACCATGGGTCGACGAGGCCTCCGTAGTTGAGGCTGTCGGCCACCAGGCCCTGGGCGTCACGCAGCACCAGGTTGCCGGCGCTGCTAGACAGGGCGGGACCGCCGAACCACTGGTCAGGTGCCGGCGAGCCCTGGTAGCCCGCGGTCGTCACGGCGGCGTCGACCACCGGTGCGTTGATCGCGTAGCCGCTGCTGAGGGGCTGACTGAGGGTAATGCTGGCGTTCAGTGCCTGCACGGGCTCGTTGCTCGAGTGCGCGAAGCGCGTCGCCGGACTGAAGGTGATGCCGGTGCCCCGGTCGCTGAAGGGCAGGTTGGCCGCGTGGTCGAACTCAAGCGGCGCGGTCAGGGTGAGGCCGGTGCCGCTTGCGCCTGGGGTGCCGACCGACGCGACGGTGACGGTCTCGGTCCTCGCGCCGATGTCGAGCCGGATCGTGTCGCCGGCCGAGATGCTGGCCGTCGACGTGACCTTGATGCTGGTCGCGCCGGCGGGCGCCGCAGCCGCGAGATAGGCCTGCGTGCCCGGCGTGCCGACGGCGGTCACCGTGGCTGTTTCCAGCGTGCGGCCGTAGCCGATGGCCAGCTTCTGGCCGACGGTGAAGCCCGAGGCACTCGTGACGGGCACGTTGGCCGAGCCCGCGGGGATCGTGATCGGGCCGTCGGGCAGCGGCTGCCACAGCGGAGTGCTGAAGTTCCCGGCGCTGATGATTGTCGCGTTGCGGCCGTTGCCCGAGGAGTCCAGTGCGGTTTCACCGGAATCCTCGTCGAACTTGTACGAGGCAACGTCGCCGGCCCCGGGCTGCCCGCCGGCCAGCGCGGCGATGTCAGCGGCGGACAGGGCGCGGTCGTAGACCTGGAAGTCGTCCACGGTGCCTGCCAGGAACGGGTCACCGCCGAACTGCGACCGGCCGATCCAGTTCTGGCTGGTGGCGCCCAGCTCGGCGGGGGTGAGGGTCAGGTTGGTGTTGGTCCCCGCCGGCTGGCCGTTCACGTACAGCGTCCCGGTGTTGCCGGACAGCGTCACCGCGACGTGCGACCAGGTGTTCAGCGGGAGGTTGCCGGGGCCGTTGATCTGCTGCTCGGCACCATTGCCGCTGGTGGTGATAGCGAAACGGATCGGGCCGCCGCCGGCGCTGAGCGTGAGGAACATGTAGTCATTGGTGCCGGTGCCGAAGTCGAACACCCGTGACCAGGCGGTGTTGGCGGACGGGTTGACCCACGCGGAGATCGTGAAGTCGTGCAGCCCGCTCATGATGCCGTTAGGCAGGTTCACGTACTCGCCGTTTCCCGACAGCCTGACGGCGTTGCCGATCTCGCCCGGTACCCGGGGCCGGTCGCGCCAGCGTTGGTGACCTGGGCGATCGTGCGCGTCTCCGCAGCGGAGCCGGTGCCAAGCCGGACCTGCTGGCCCGGAGCCAGGCCGGCGGTGCTCCTGAGATTGATGGTGCTGTCACCCGCGCTGGCCGGAGCTGCCAGCCCCGAGTTGGAAAGGCCGAGCAGGTAGAAGCCGTGGCCCGCGAGTCTCGTCCTGGCCGGGACGGTGACCGACCCGAAGACGGGCTGCTGGGCCGGGTGCTCGGTCAGCGTCCAGTGCGACAGGTCGACGGCGCGGTCGCCCGAGTTGTAGAGCTCGATGAACGCGTTGGTCGGATCGGCGCTGGTGCCGGCCTGGAACTCGTTGATCTTGATCGGGCTGACGTTCCGCACCTTCTCCGCTGTCGTCGCGGATTGCCGTCCCCGGTCTCCCGGGCTTGTCCACGAAGCATTGCCGATCAGGTCGCCGTTGAAGGGCGCCGGTCCCGAGGTGACCTTGAAGGTCGCGCTCACGCTCGCGCCGGGCGCGACCGAATCGAACGTCTGCGACATGCGGGTGCTGCCCGTGACGACTGAGGTCCACTGCCTGCCGGGCACCGAAATGCTCAGCTTCACGCCCACCGCGGGCGACGCCGTGGTGTTGGTGAACGTGACGGTGCTGTCCTGCGAGGAACGGGGCGCGAACGTCTGGAGTCCTGGCGGAGTGGCGGTTTCCGAGGCCGGGGTCAGGCTGAGCTGCTGCACGTTGTAGTTCGCGGCCACGACGTTGGCCTGAACCTGCTGGTCGGTGGCGTCCGTGGGGTACCCGGCCGTCATCACGCCCTCATAGAAGGTGCCCTGCGCGCCGTTGCTGTTGTCGCCGCCGTTGCCCAGGACGATGGCCCCCTGCTTGCGCATCGGGTCATAGCTGGAGTCGACGCGCGGCCCGTCGAACATCGTCGACAGGGCACCCGCCTGCGCATCGCCTCCGAGTGAGGCCCAGTGGTGCGGCTCGCCCTTGGCCACGGCAGTCACGAATCGCGAGGTGGCGTCTGGCAGGTCGGCGCAGAGTTTGGAGGTGCTGCCCGGGTTGACGCAACCTACCAGGTTGTTCTCCTGGTCGGTCATGATCCACGGGCCGGGCGGGTTGCCGTGATACCAGGCGGTGGCGTTGCCGAAGTAGGCGGTTTCCATGGTGCCGTTGCCGTCATCGCGACTGTCGATCTCAGCGTTGCCGTAGTCGAAGCAGCAGCCGTCGTTGAAGTGATGGCCGTCAAGAACCCAGTACATCCCCTCCGGCTGATCACCGACCGCGGTGCCGGCGGGGTGGTCGTTGCGCAGGCCCATGCCCGGCTCGATGAAGACGCCATAGACCTTGTGGGCGCCGATCGTGACCGGCGCCAGGTCCGCGATCGGGAGGTTGTCAAAACCGCCCATGGCCGGGCCGCTGAATGCGCCGCGCGGCGCCTGCGTGAGGTCGTTGTGGTTGGGCGACTGGTCGTAGATCTTCGTGATGACGCAGGTCGTGTTCGCGCAGAACGCGTCTTGCGCGGCCGCGTCGGCGTAGCCGCCGGCATCAGGGACCGGCAACCCGCGGGGCCGGACGACTCCGATGTTCTTGACCGCGTTGTCCGAGAGGCGCCTGACCTGGTAGAGCGGGCCGTTGTAGGAGGCGTACAGAGCCCGCGTGGTGCTGTGGGCCGCCACGCAGGGAGTGCCAGCAGCGGCGTAGATGTCACAGGGCCCTGCGGTCTGGGCGGGGCGGCCCGCTGCGCCGCGGGCGCCAAGGACGCGGCGGGCGCCGCCGTGGCCGTAGCGAACGTGACGCCAGCCGGCAAGAGCGCGATCGCCGTGGCTGCGGCGACGCTCCGCAGAGGTGTGCGCCGGACGAAGAGTCGGAACATGTCGGATGGGCTCCTATCGTTTCATCGCTAACTGAGCCCAGCGTGGCTAGGCCGGGAAGCCAGTTGAGCAGTCCGGTCCGCGGCAGACAGAGCCTGCGTAGAGGCTGAAATGTTAGCGCTAACGCGATCGCGCACAGAGTGCCTATCATCGCGTGATCGAGTAACTGGCCGTGTACTGCCAGTTCTCACGGAGATCGTTACCCTCTCTAACTGACCGTCTGCCGTTCTTGTTAGCGCTCACAATTACCAGCCTCGACGGCTCCGGGAGGTCTGTCAAGCGGCGCGAGCGCAAAGATCTGGTCCCCGCCACGGCTCCGCGCCGGGTCGCCTAGGAGGCGGGAGCCAGAGCGGAGAGCGCGTCGCGAAGGGCCGCGCGGGTCGAAATGCCCAGTTTCAGAAAGATCCGGTAGCGGTGAGCGCCGATGGTACGGGGCGAAAGGTAGAGCTGCTGGCCCGGTCGCGGCGCAGGTGCTCGCCGTAGGCGAGTCGAACCCTCGCCAGCTCGAATGGCCAGCGCCCGACCGCGCGAAGACCGAGCGCCCGCGCGAAGAGCCCGACCGCCTCCCGGGACGGGGCGGTGAGGGCGGCCGACGCAGTCGCAGCCAGCTTAGGCTCGGGGTTATGCGGGCTGGTCGTGCGAGGCTGAGCCCGGTACGGGAGAGGAGGCCGGATGTGACCGGGGTGACGCTGCGGCGCGCCAGGCCGGGCGAGGCGGGCGTGCTGAGCGACCTGGCACTGGCTGCTAAGGGGTTCTGGGACTATGACCAGGCATTCATCGAGTCGTGCCGGGCCGAGTTGACGTTCAGCCCCGCTGACGTCGAGCGGCGGCGCTTCGTGGTCGCCGACCTGGGCGGCCTGGTGGCTGGCTTCTACAGCGTAGACGGCGAGCCGCCTGTCGGCGAGCTTGGCAACATGTGGGTCAGGCCGGGCGAGATCGGCACTGGCCTTGGCCGGGTCATGTGGCAGGACGCGATGGCCGTGGCGGCCGCCGCCGGATTCGAGTACCTCGAGATCAGCGCGGAGCCTAACGCCGAGGGCTTCTACCTCAAGATGGGCGCCGAGCGCATCGGCGCGATGCCGTCAGGGTCGATTCCTGGCCGGATGCTGCCCCTCATGCGAGTCAAGGTCCCGACAGCGCCCTAGCCGCCGCGACCGCGAGCGCGACCGGGGCCGGGGCCGGGGCCGCGAGAGGACCGCGACGGGACCGGCGCAGGCTCGCGTAAGTTCGCCGGGTTCGGAAGGAGGGGTTGTCGCGTGGCTGCGGTGCGAAGAAGAGCTGACTGGACTATGGGACGTCTGGTGAGAACTCGCTGACCTCGGCGGGGTGACTCTGGCTTCGCGAGGCCCCGCGTTGTGGCATTGCTGGCGTTCCAGCGCCGCCGTTGTGGCATCGCTGGGCCTGTCCGAGCCGCTCCAGGCCCTGCGTTGTGACGTGGATGCGGGTCTTTCTGAGTGAGCCGGGGCTGGCTTCGGCGACGTGAGGCCGCCGCCTCGGGTTGCGGGACGGCTTCCCGACCCCGGAGCGTGATCATGGAGAGGTTCCGCTTTTTGCGGGAGGTACCCGGCGGTTGCGCCGGTCCTGCCGGGCAGGCTGGTGCGTCCGCCGCCGGATGCCGGCATCCGGCCGGACGGGCGGGCCGGGGCGGGCCGGGCGGCATCGTGGCGTCGCCGTTGCGTATCGGTCGAGGTGCGGATTCTGCTGCCTGCCGCCTACTCCACCAACTTCTCTCGTTGCGCGTGGGGCTTAGCGCGTGGCGCCGGCCTAGTGCCTTCGCACCGCTGGGCCGTTGGTGTCATTCAGGCAGCACCAACGGCACAGCGGTGCGAGCGGGTCGAGCAGCGCGTCCGGGTCAGCCGCAGGACAATGAGACATTTGCGGCATACAGAACATGGCCCAGTACGTCGGCTGCCCGGCTGCCCGGCTGCCCGGCCACGCGGCGGCCAGGATTCAGGTGGCTGGCTTCTCCCAGACCGAGACGTGCGAGTGGCTGTCGGTCGTGAAGGGCTCTCGGTTCCACCCGGCCCAGCGGTCACGCAGCTGAAGCCCGGCGAGCTGTGCCATCAAGTCGAGTTCAGACGGCCACACGTAGCGGAAGGGGATCGTCCTGTACTGGCCCGTCCCGTGGGAGAACTCAGCGTAATGGCCGCGGTACTGCTGGCTGGCGTGGTCGAAGCTGTAGGAGACGATCCCGCCGGGGCCTGTGCGATATCCGAGGATGTCCTGGCCGGGTGGCAGATGGCGCAGGGGAGGGAGGCTGGTCTCGATCAGGAAGCGGCCACCCGGGACGAGGTGCCCGGCGGCATTGCGGAAGCAGGCGGCCTGCGCTTGCTGCGTGGTGAGGTTGTTGATCGTGTTGAACACCAGGTAAGCCAGCGCGAACGTGCCGTCCACCCTGGTCGTGGCCATATCTCCGATGGTCACGTCGATAGCGTCGCCTCCTGGCTTGCCGCGAAGCCTGGCTGTCATCGCCTTCGACAGCTCGATGCCATGCACCGGCACGCCCCGCTGAGACAGGGGGAGCCCGATCCGGCCGGTGCCGATGGCCAGCTCCAGGGCACGCCCGCTGCCAGCCAGCTCGGCGAGCAGGCTGACCGCCGGGCCAATAGCCTCCGGCTGGAACATTCGGTCGGCCGGGTCGTCGTAGCTCGCTGCGACCCTCTCCCCGAAGTACCCGTCAGGATCATCCACGAGGCAGCAACCTAACGTGCCCGCACCGGAGCAGCCAGCAATTTTCCTCAAGCGTACTGCGGATCGACTCTATTCGCCCTTACGCTACCATACTGGCAAGCATCCGGCATCGCCGCACTGGGCTGAAGAGAACAATCCGTTGCGCAAAAGGGGTGACAGTTTGGACACGATCCTCGACTACCTGGGTCACTGGGCAGCGGTTCAACCGGAGAAATGCTTCGGCATGTTTCTCGATCGCCATGGCGAGCCGCGCGAAACGCACACGTATCAGTCTTTTGAAGCCAGGACCCGTTTCCTCGGCGAGTATATTCGCGATGAAACGGCTCTTCAGCGTGGCGATCGCGTGGCGCTCGTATATCCGCCGGGACTGGAGATGGTAGCCTCGTTCGTCGCTTGTGCCCGGATGGGGGTCATTCCCGTTCCTGTTCCCCCGGTCATGTCAGTCGCGAGAGGGGGCGCGGAGCGACTTAGGTCGGTGATGCTGGACAGCGGGGCCGCGCTGGCGCTGACGGATTCATCGCTCGGATCAGCGCCAAATGGCACTGGCGAGGCGGGTGGTCATGCTGACTCGGAAGATGCCCTCGCTCCCCTCGGCATTAAGTGGCTGGCTACCGATCGGCTGCAGGGCGCCGCACGTGGGGGGATGATCGATAATCCGGCGCAGATTCTTTTCCTGCAGTACACCTCCGGGTCCACCGGAGCGCCCAAGGGCGTAGTCGTATCTCATCAGAATGTCATACATAATTGCAACTCAATGATCGATCATCAGGCAGTCGGGGTTTCATGGCTGCCGCAATTTCACGATCTGGGCTTGATCGGGTATTATCTTTTCCAGGTCGTAACCGGCGGCACGACCTATGGAATCTCGCCCGTAGACTTTCTGCGACGACCCGCCTTGTGGCTGGAAGCCCTTAGCCGTTACAAGGCGACCTACACCTCCTCGCCAAATTTCGGTTTCGAATACTGCCTCTCTCCCGAGCGGGTTCCGGATGATCAGCTTGAGGGTCTTGACCTGAGTTCTGTGCAAGTTTTCATGAATGCGGCCGAGCCAGTGCGGCCAAGTACGTACCGAGGCTTCCTGGAACGGTTCGAGAAATACGGTCTGAGTCCGGCGGCGCACGTCGTAGCCTACGGACTCGCGGAGAACACGCTCGCGGTCGCGAGCTCAGGACGACGGTCCGTCACGGTCAGCCGGACGTCACTTCACGCGCGTACCGTCGTGATGGCTGCCGAGGATACGCCTCCCGCCGACCGGCTGGAGCTGGTCAGCTGCGGTAAGCCCCTGGATGGGATCCACGTGCGGATCGTCGACCCAGACACCAGGGTCGCGGTCGGCGGCAGCGGAATCGGGGAGATCTGGGTCGCTGGCCAGAGTACGTGCCGGGGGTACTGGAACAAGCCCGAGCTTTCGGCGAACGTGTTTGATAACTCGATCGCAGGCGATTCAGCCGATCCGCACTCCTACCTTCGCACCGGCGACCTCGGATTTCTCGAGGATGGGGAGATGTTCATATGCGGCCGGCTGAAAGACATCATCATTCTTAGAGGCCAGAACTACTACCCCGAGGACCTCGAGGCTGCCATCGAGACGAGCTCCGAGAAGATACAGCTCGGAAGCGTGGCCGCGTTCCGCGGCCCAGATTGGGAAGAGAGACTGATCGTGGTCGTCGGTCTCCGAAATCCGGCTGACCTGCCGCACCCCGATGAGGTCTCCCGCTCGCTCCGCCTGCACGGCTACGCGGGGCCGCACACGATCGTGTTCGTTCGACGCCAGGCCATCAAGAGAACGACCTCTGGGAAGGTGGCCAGAAGCCTTACTCGCGACAAATGGCTAGACGGTAGCTTGCGAACGATCGAAACCCATGTGCGTGAGGGTGATGGAGCAGAGTTTAACTGGACGCATACCCTGGACGTTCAGTCTCACTACGAGCGTTTCCTGAAAACGTACGCGCTCAACGGGGATGAGAACGCCAGGCCGGCTGAGGTCGGCCTCGATTCTCTTGCGATAACTGAGCTTCTGGTAATCCTCGAGAGAGCGGTTGTCCAGACCGATGATGCTCGCGACCTGCAAGAGGTATTGGATATACCGCTCCTGCAACGACTGACCGTATCCGAGATATCCGCGCTGGTACGCGGGTTCCAGGAGGGCTCAGTTGACTGGGCCATTAACCTGCGCGCGGAACTCGATGAGATGAAGCGAGAGCGCGATGAAAGCGAAGCGGCGGCAATGCGGAAGGACGCACTGCTCGATCCGCAAAGTACCAGTCACGAGTCGGCCGGCGCTGTGGCGCGAGCAGACCGCACCTTCAATCACGTGCTTCTCACTGGCGCTACCGGATTTCTTGGGCCGTTCCTCCTGCGGAGCCTGCTCGACCAGACCAGTGCGACCTATACAGTTCTCGTGCGTGCGGCCGACCCGTCAGCCGCACGCGAACGACTGAAAACTGACCTTGCGGCGGCAGGTCTTTACGACGTGCGCATTGCGGAGGTTTTCGATGCCCGGGTAAGCGTGATGTGCGGCGACCTGGCGAAGCCATCGCTGGGGCTCTCAGACCCCGACTGGCTGCAACTGGCGGAAACGATCGACACAATCGTTCATAACGGGGCCTGGGTTGATTACGTTCTCAATTATGACACGCTCCGGCCAGCAAACGTCGAAGGCACTAGGGAACTTCTCAGCCTGGCGCGCACCTCGCGGCTGAAGCAGTTTCATTTCATTTCAAGCACCACAATCTTCGGGTTCACTGGAAAGCGATTTCTTCTTGAGCAAGATTCGAACCCGGAAATGTCCGGGCTCGATTTCGGTTATGCGCAGACTAAGTGGGTCTCGGAGCAACTTGTACTGCAAGCCCGTGAACAGGGCATAGACGCCCGGGTATATAGGCCGGCCTTCATCACGGCGTCCACTTCGGGATTCGGGCATTCCACGGATATCGTAGTACGCTTGCTGTCTTTCATGATCAAATACGGTGTGGCCCCGAACGCCGACATTCAGCTCAGCTTCATGCCAGTCGACATTGCCGCCCACAATATCGCCGCTGTCATGACCTCCTCGGCCGGGGCTCAGGTCCCGGTTCTGCACGTGACAATCGACGATTACTTCAATATGGTCGACCTGACTACTCAGATCAGCATGGACTACGGGATTCCGTTCAGATACGTCGACCTGGAGAAATTCTCGCGCGAGATGAAGAGACTGTGCACCGTAGCGGATCCAGTCTTCCCGCTAGTCGATTTTGTCGCCCGTGCGCACTCGAAAGTGCTGGTGATGGAGGGCAAGCAGTACCGGAATACGGAGTTTCGGCTAGCGCTCGAGCACTCAGGGTCTGGCGTCCCTGACGCGTCGCTCCAGGAAACTGTGTCGTTTCTGATGACTCACATGAGGACTGGAGGAATGCTTCCGGCCGGTTGAGCCAAGCGCGGTGCGGGCAACGGCGGGACCGGGCAGCCAGGCGCGGACAGCAGCGCATAGTGCGGGCAGATTATTACGTGTTATTGTAACTATCGTCACAAGCTGCCTGATTTGTCCCGACGGGCGACGCGATGGGATTGCTGTGCCAAAACGAGAGCGGGTTACGGCGGGTCCGGGCTGGCACGGCTCACGGATAGCCGCGCTCCGCCAGGCGGTATTCGACTCACCTGGTGCCACCACCGAAACCGTGCGGGCGGCGGCAGCGTCCGGTCAGGATCTTCCGCCGCCTCTGGCGGCCTACGCCGCGAAGGTCGCTGACGCGCCTTACCGGATCGGTGACGCTGACCTGACGACCTTGCGGGCCGGGGGCTATAGCGAAAATGAGATCTTCGAGGTTACCGTGGCGGCCGCTCTCGGCGCGGCATTGCGCGGCCTGGACGCGGGAATGCGCGCGCTGGGCGGAGGGACAAAGGATGCGGCTGGCGATTCTTGACCACGGGCACCGCAAGCGGGCCAGGATCTTCCTGACCGTGATCCGGCTGGTCACCCGGCATCCGGCAGATCCGGTCATCCAGCTCGCCTTGTACCGGCCCGACTTTTTCGGTGGTCCCTTCGTCGCCCTCGTTCGCGAGGTTATGCGCGGGCCGTCTTTCTGGACGCCGGCCGAACGGGAGTATCTGGCCGTTTTCAGTTCCCGGCTCAACCAGTGCACCTTCTGCGTGCGCGTCCATACCGAGCTTGTCGGTATCGCCTCCCGCGGGGAGATCGAGGCGGCGCACCCCGACTCCGCCCGGCCGCAACTGCTGGCTGTGCTGCCGCTGCTGGAACGAGCCAGCCGCGATCCGGGCGAGGTCACCGCAGCCGACGCCGACGCGGCTCGCGCCGCCGGCCTGCCTGACGAGGCCATCATCGACGCTTTGCACGTCAGCTTGATCTTCAACACCATTAACCGGCTGGTGCATGCCTTCGGCCTGGCCTGGGACTCCGAGCAGCACACCCGCCTGAGCGCACGGGTGATCCACCGGATCAGCTATGGCCTGCCCCGGTTCCTCGCCAGCTAGGCCGCCCCGGGTGGCGCTGCCGATCGCCGCGCCCGGCCCGCAGCGGTCCGGCCGGGTCACTGGCTGGCTTGCTCAGGTACCCGGCCGGACCTCTGGACCAGCGTTACCGGGGGAAGACGATCTGGATGTGCCGGAACCCGACGAACAGATGCGGGTAGCCGTCTCCTGGCCCGTTCTGGCTGTCATCGCCGACCGCCGCTATCCTGCGCAGCACGTGCATGCCCCGGATAACCGTTGCGAATGGCGTGAAGTCCGGCGACAGCGTGGTGTCTTTCCATACGAAGAAAAACTGGCTGCCGTTGGTGTTCGGCCCGGCATTGGCCATGGCGACCGTCCCGGCCGGATAAGTAGCGCCGGCGAGGTTCTCGTCGTTGAACTTGTAGCCGGGCCCGCCTGAGCCGGTGCCCGTCGGGTCACCGCACTGCAGGACGAAGATGCCTTTAGTGGTTAGCCGGTGACAGTGCGTTCCGGTGAAGTACTGGCGCTGAGCCAGGAACCTGAACGAGAACGTTGTGCACGGCGCCTGCGCGGTCAGTGCCTTGATCACGATCAGGCCCTGCGTGGTGTGCAGCTTGGCGACATATGGCCTGGCCGCTCGAGCCGGGGTGAAGTCAGGCAGCCCCTTGAACCTGTCGAACGGCACTGCCTTGACGAAACCGCAGCCCGCTGTGGCTGGCCTGGCGTGAATTGCCGGGGCGCGCACAGTTGACGGCCCGGCCGCGTGCCGCGCCCCGCTGAGGGGGGCCGCCGGCTTGGGCGGGCCTTGGGTCAGCGCGCTAGCCGAAGCGGCGCCCGCTAGCACGAGCGCGACTGACGCGGCGGAGATGAGTAATGCCTGATGCTTTCTCATGCGGTGACCTTTCTGGGAGACCTTGCGGCCTCGGCTAGCCTAAGGGACCGCCTTGGCGTGGGCCAGGAGGACACGGCCGGCTTGGAGTCCGCCGCGGCCATGTCCGGTGAGGGCAGGCCGGCGAGGGCGGTATACGGGGCGGGTCCTGGTGCGTCTGCTTGGTGAGATGACCGGCGCGGATGCGCAATTTTCCTGGGGGTAGCTAGTCATGAACTTGCGTTGGATCCGCGCAGCGGCCAGGGCCGCGAGATATCGGTTCGCGTTGGTCGTTCTCGCGGCGGGCTTAGTTGCGCGCTGGCCGGCGGCGGCGTCACAGCCGCCAGCCCCTCGCATGCGGCAGTCCTGTGCGCCCGCCCGGTGGGATCCGTGACCAACCAGACCGTCCCCAAGGAAGTCCTGGCCTACACAACCCGCACCACCGGCTGGGTCGCGCTCGAAGACCACTCGGCGAACTTCACTGGCACGCACCCGCACACCACTGATAGCGGCCGCACCTGGCACAAGGCCAGCTTTTAATAGACTTTGCCGCAGTCCTGAAGGAGGGTTCCGACCCGGACATCGCGGGCGTTCCCGGCCGGGCAGAGCCACGGCACAGGTCCTGCCGCCCACCCGGCTGACCCGAGGCACACCAGCGTGTTAAGCGGGTGATCGTTACTGGCCCAGGCGTCCGTCGATGCGCTCGCGCAGCAGGTCAGCGTGACCCATGTGGCGGGCGTATTCCTCGATTGTTCCGACCAGTACCTCGCGCAGCGACATCGGCCCGCCGCCGCTGCCGTGCTGGTTCAGGGGATCGTCGCCGGTAACGTCGAGACTGGGCGCCTCGGCCACGAACCGCGTGGCGAAGTCCACCTCCGCGCGCCATGCGTCCCACGCCTGCGCAACCACCTGGGGGTCGGGAACCGCGCCGTCGAAGTCGCCGTCCCGGTCGGTGGCCGAGCAGAACAGCCGGGGCACGTCCTGATCCGCCATCATCACCCGGAACGCCCCGCGCTCCACCTCGGCCAGGTGCCGTACCAGGCCCAGGAGCGACATCGTCGACGGCTCGACCGAACGTCGCGCCATCGCCTCCGCATCAAGGCCTGCGCACTTCAGTTCCAAGGTCAGGCGCTGACGGCGCAGGGCCTCGACTAGCGTGCCGCGCTCGTCGCCGAGCCTCGGCCCGTTCTCACGCGGGTCGTCGTCAGACGGCTTGCCGTCGGCGGTGAACATGTCGGCTCGCCGGGTCGTTGCCATGGCCGCAATCATCGGCGACCAGCATGGCGGCCGGCAACCGATTAACGACCCGCTCACTCATGGTCAACGGCCTCGCAGGGGAACCAAACGGCGGGCCGCCAGCCGGCGGATCACCCCGCGAGGGTGGGGTCCCCTCTCAGCCGGGCGGGGAGTGCTACTCCGCATCCAGAGAGCGGAGGCGCCGCATGAATGCCGCGATCGCGGTTGTCGCGGCGACGCTGCTCAGCTATGCCGTCGTCGAGCGGTTCCTGCGCAGGACGCCGGTCACCGGCGCAATCGTGTTCACCGCGGTCGGCCTGCTAGCTAGCGGGCAGGTCACCGGGCTTATCACGCCGTCGCGCGACGGCCCGAGCGCCACGATCGTGCTTGAACTGACCTTGGTGATCGTGCTGTTCACCGACGCCATGGCGATCCACGTCTCCGCGTGGGCGACCCAGCGGCCGCTGCCCTCCCGGCTGCTGGGAATCGGCTTGCCGCTCACGATAGTCATGGGCTGGCTGCTGGCGTTGCCGCTCATACCAGGTATCGGAATCGCGGAGGCAGCCGTCCTCGCCGCCGTGCTTGCCCCGACTGACTCGGCGCTCGGGCTTCCCGTCATCACCAATGAGGGCGTTCCGCTGCTAATCAGGAACGCGCTGAACATCGAGGGCGGTCTCAACGACGGCCTGGTACTGCCGTTCGTGACGATCTTCCTCGCGGTAGCGCTTGAGGACGAGAACGCCGTCGGCAGCGGCAATCTGCTCCTGGTTTTCCTCCGCGCCATCGTCGCGTCCGCTGCGATAGGAGCGGCGATCGGCCTCGCGGGCACGCTCGCGCTGCGCTGGTCGATGGCCAGAGGCTGGTCGGGGCGGCACTGGAGATCCGTTGCCCTGCTCTCGATGGCCGCGCTCTCGTTCGCGGTCGCTGACGCGATTGACGGCAGCGGCTTCATCGCCGCGTGGGTAGCCGGCTTCGCCGCCGGGTCCGTCTCGCGAGGAACCCTGGGACAGGCGCGGCAGACACCCGAGGAACTGGCCAACATCGGGACGTCGGTAAGTTTCCTGCTCTTCGGCGCGGTGTTCCTGGCACCAGCACTCGCGAACGTGACGTGGCAGGCGGCTGTCTACGCGCTGCTCAGCCTGTCGGTCATCCGGATCGTTCCCGTCGTGGTCTCGCTGCTCGGCTCCGGGCTCGCCTGGCAGACCGCTGCCTACCTCGGATGGTTCGGGCCGCGCGGCCTCGCTTCCATAGTGTTCGCCGACCTCGTGGCGACCAGCGGGCTCCCGAAGCAGGGCCTGATCGTCAATGTGGTGATGCTCACCGTGGCGATGAGCGTGCTCCTGCATGGTGCCACCGCGCACTGGGGCGCGCAGCGCTACGCGACGTGGTTCGCGCGAGCGGCCGCGCGCCGGCCAGATCTCCCCGAGGCGGCCGGTACCGGGCACTTCGTCCAGCGCCTGCGAGTATCCCAGGACACCACGGGCGATAGCGGGCGCGATAGCGGTGCCGCCTCGGATACCAGTCCAGCTTGAAATAGTGCCGCGTGCCCGGTCAGTTGCCAGACCGGACGATCTTCCAGCGCCCGGAAACGCGCTCCTGCGCCAGGGTGGAGATATCGGCCTGACCGACCGCGTACACCTTCCCGCCCGCGGCGGCGACGGCGTACAGGGCGTTGGGGTTGCTTGAGTTGCACGGGCCGTGGTTCGGGACCTTAACCAGGTGCCACTTGCCCGCCGCGAACTGCTCGGCCAGCGCGCTCTCGCAGAGCGGCCCGACGGCGCCGCCTACCGCCCAGACTGCGCCTGAGCTGGTCACTGCCGCCGCGTACAGCCAATCTTGCGAGGAGCCTGGGCTCGGGCTCGCGACCTGGGTCCAGTGCCCGGACGCGTACCGCATCGTCAGCGTGCGGGGCGCGAACGTCCCTGGGTTGAAGTAATTGCCCACCGCCCACAGCGATGAGTGCGGGCCGGACGCGACCGCGTAAAGGAAGCTGTTGTCGGGACCGCCGGGGCTCGGGCTCGGCACGATCCGCCAGCCTGCCCCGGTCAGGTGCATCGTCACAGTAGCGAAGGCCAGGTCGTCGCCATTGAACTGCCAGCCGACCGCCCACACCTGGCCGCTTGGCATGACGGTCACGCCGTGCAGTTCTGCGCCGCCGCCCGGCGACGGCACGACGGTCCACCGCGAGCCGGTGCGCTTGAGAATCAGGCTGTGCTCGACCGAGTTCGAAGTCGCGCTGCCCACCGCCCACACCGTCCCCGACCGGCTCACCGCCACGCCGAACAGCTGACCGGAGGAGCCCGGGGTCGGAGTTGGCTCAACGGTCCAGCGCGAGCCGTTGTAGAACTCCGAGAGCGTGAACGTCCGTCCGGCCTTGGTGGTGTGATAGCCCACGGCCCACGCGCGGTGATGCGAAAGCTTCACCACTGAGGTGAGCCAGCCGCACGCCGGGCTCGGCGTGCGGAGCGCGGTCCATCCCGGCGCCCCGCGCCGTTCCGACAGGTCGGTGCCGCACAGCGGGTTGAGGAACACCGCGATGCTGTCCGTCCCGACCGCCAGTGTCCCGTCGGCCGTGATCGCGTTCAGGGCAGCGATCGGCTCCCCGGTGCCGCTGGGCACGGCGGGCCTGACTGCCGCGCCGGCAACGCCCCCGCCGGTCATCGAAGCTGCCAGCGCCGGGCAGTGCCGGCAGTGCCGGTAGCACCGCTAGCACCGGTAGCAGCAAAGTCGCAGTTATCAGCCTGACCCGCACGGCTCCTCCAGGTGTGCGTACCGGATTTCCCACGACACGGACGCTACGAACGGCGGCGGCGAATGTGAACGCGGAAAACCACATGCTTTGGCCAGCGCGGGCAATTCCGCACCATGGAGCATCGGGCCTGACGCGCCTATCCTGCACACATGTGTCAGCGCGTGATCGGACGGGACGCCGAACTCGGCGCGCTTGACGCGTTCTTGACCGGGCTGGCATCCGGTCCGGCGGCCCTGGTGCTCGCCGGGCCCGCCGGTACCGGGAAGACCACCTTGATCAGAGCCGGGCTGGAGCGGGCCGCGGCTGCCGGGTACACGGTGCTGCGCTCCTTTCCGTCGCCGTGCGACCTGCGGCTGGCGTTCGCCGGGCTGGCCGACCTGCTCGCCGCCGACCTCGATGACGTGCTGCCCGAGTTGCCCGCACCGCAGCGGCGGGCGCTCGGCGCCGCGCTGCTCATCGAGGAGCCGCCGGGCATCGCGCCCGAGCCGAATGTCATCGCAGCTGCCTTCAGGAACGCGCTCGTCAGGCTCGCTGCCCAGGCGCCGGTAGTGATCGTCGTCGATGATGTTCAGTGGCTGGACGTGCCAAGCCAGTCGGCGGTCAGCTTCGCCGCACGCCGGCTGGACGCCGAGCACATCGGCCTGCTCTGCGCGGTGCGCAGCGACAGGCCGGACGAGCCGCTGCCCCTTGAGCTAGGCCGGGCCAGCCTTCCCGCCGAGGTACTGCCGGTTGGCGGGCTGAGCCCGGGAGCGCTGCACCACCTGCTGCGCACCCGGCTCGACCTGTCGCTATCCGCGCTGACGCTCCGCCGTGTGCACGCCGAATCGGATGGCAACCCGTTCGTCGCGCTGGAGATCGGCCGCGCCCTGGCCAGGCGCGGCGTGACCCGGATAAGCGGCGGGCCGCTTCCAGTGCCTGACACCCTCGGCGGCCTGGTCGGAGAGCGGCTGGCTGAGCTGCCGCACTCGGTCGCCAGCGCGCTCTCCGTGCTGGCTGTCATGCCGGACGCCTCCGTGAGCCGGCTGCTCGCGGCCGGGGTCCCTGGCGACGATCTCGACATGGCCGTGCTGGCGGGCATCGTGGAATCCGACGGTGACCGGCTGCGGTTCGCGCACCCCCTGCTGGCCTCGGTCGTGCTCGGGGCGATTCCGCCGGCCAGGCGGCGTTCGCTGCACGCGCTCGCGGCGCGAAGCGCGGCGGATCCAGAAGAGCGGGCCCGGCACCGGGCACTGTCCAGCGACGAGACCTCCGCTGAGATCTCGGCCGAGCTTGAGGCCGCGGCCAGGACGGCCGAGCGCCGCGGTGCCCCGGCCGCAGCCGCCGAGCTGCTTGAGCTCGCTGCCTCGCGGACAGGCGCTGACCGGCCCGGCGACAGGCATCGCCTGATGATCGGCGCCGGGCGGCTGCTGGCTACGGCAGGCGAGACCCGCGCGGCGACAACCCTTTTCACCCAAATCGCCGCCCAGGCGCTGCCGGGACCGCAGCACGCCGAGGCAATCGCTCACCTGGCCTGGACCGGCGAGGATGACTTTGAGGGGTCGATGCGACTGCTTGAGGACGCGCTGGCCGAAGCCGGCGATGCGCCCGTCCTGAGCGCCAGGATCCACTCCTTCCTCTCGGACTGCTGGGCGATCCGGGCGAGCCGGCGAACGCTCGCGCCGAGGCGTATCGCGCGCTGGAGTGCGCCGAGCGGGCTGGTGACCAGGCGCTGCTGGCCGCGCTGCTGGCGCACGCGTTCTTCTGCGACTGGCGATGCGGTGCCGATGCTGACGAGCGCCAGCTCAACCGGGCGCTTGAGCTGGAGCGCGGTCTCACGCAGCTAAGCGAGAGCGACCTGGAGCCGCCGAGCGAGGTGGCCGGAATTTTCCTGATGTCGATGGGCCGCCTGGACCAGGCCCGCGAGCTGCTGGAAGGCACGCTAGCCCGGGCGGAGGCCCGCGGCCTGGAGTACGTGCGCGCCGATGTGCTGCTGCGCCTTTCCGTCCTCGCCAGCCGGACGGGCGACCCGCACCGGGGTGCCGAGCTGGCGCGGGCTGGGCTGGAGATCGCCGAGCAACTCGACCTCGGGCAGCTCATCAGCGCCCTGCTCTACGGCTGCGGCCTCGCCGCGCTGCACCTTGGCCAGCCGGACCAGGTGACCGAGTTCGCTCAGCGCGGGCGTGAGCTGTCGGTCAAGGTCGGCGACCGGGTCTACCTGCGCGCCCACGACGCAGTACTCGGCGCGGTTGAGGTGGCGCTCGGAAACTACACTGCCGCGGCTGCCAGGCTCCGGCCGCTCACGGGCCAGCGGGCCCAGCTTGGCCGGCGGTTCGAGAGCTTCTGGGTGCCCGAGATCGTCGAGGCGCTGATCGGCGCGGGCGATACCGAGGAAGCTGCCGCCCTGCTCGGCGATCTGCGGGACCGGTATCGCGACCCGTTCACCGCGGCCGCCGCCGCGCGCTGCGCAGGACTGCTGGCCGCCGCGGACGGCAGGCTTGATGACGCCGTCGCTGAGCTAGCCCAGGCACGCCAGCTCCGCGCCCAGATCACGGCCGAGCCGATCCCTGATGGCCGGATCCTGCTGGCGCTTGGCGCGGTGCAGCGGCGGCTCAAGCAGCGCCGCGCGGCGAGGGAAACGCTCTGCTCGGCGATCGAGACGTTCGACCGGGCTGATGCCGCGCTGTGGGCAGCCCGCGCCCGGCAGGAGCTCGCGCGGGTCAGCGGCCGCCCGCCCGGCACCGGCGAGCTGACCGCCACCGAGATCCGGGTAGCTGAGCTGGTCGCCAGCGGCCTGACCAACCGGGTCGTGGCGGCTGAGCTATTCGTGACGGTCCGGACCATCGAGTCGACCCTGACCAGGGTCTACGCCAAGCTCGGCGTGAGCTCCCGGACTCAGCTCGCTGGCCGGCTCCGAGCCTGACGACGGCGGCATCCGGTTAAGCCCGGGTCACGGCCCGGGTTCGTCGCCGGCGATCCGGGTCCTCAGTGCCGCTATCAGGCGGCGCTTGCCGCCGAGCCAGTACACGAGTGCGCCGATCAGGTAGAGAGTCATGATGCCGACGATGGCGTCTTCGAACCTGCCGTGCATCCACCCTCGCAACTGGCCGACTGCCGCGAGCGTCACGACGACCGCGGCGATCAGCTGAGCTGTCAGGCCAAGCCTGTTCACCACGTCCTCGGCTGACCGCGGCTGCTTGGCCGCCAGATTCAGGACAACCCGATGCGCGGCCTGAATGACGATCACGGCGTCGATGACAACGGCGACAAGGAAGATGCCTGACGGGTGCCTGATTCCCAGGTAAATAATGAGCCCGATCAGCGCGGCGGGCACAACAACGATCGCTATCAGTGCGATCGGCACCGAATGGTCGGGTTTACCGCGATGCCTCCCGCTCACAGCTCCAACGTACAGACAAGTGGCGTGTTTGACACCGCACCTGGATGGTCAGCCGGCGCGGTACCCGGTCGCAACGTTGACTGCCAGGCGCGGCTTCACCCGGCGGCCGGCGGGTAGCGCGGCTAGGCTCGGCGTTCGTGGCATATCCGGATACTGAGGTACTTGACTGGGCGTCGGCGGTCCTGGGCGTCGAGGTCACGGTCGTGCGCGGCCTGCATTACGGGAGCGCGCCGTGGCTGCTGCGAGCCGGGAGCCGCGAGGTGGTTCTCCGGGTCGCGCGCGGCGAGTATGCGGCGGAAACCGCGACCGAGGTCGCGGCTATGGCCTGCGTGGCGGCAACGGCCGGCGCCGCTATCCCCGTCGCGGAACTGCTCGGCTATGACCTGGCGGAGCGGACCGGGTACGGGCTAGTGCTGGCCGCCAGCGTGCCGGGATCGAGCATGATCCCGGCCGAGGCTGACCCGGGGCAGTTGCGCGCGCTGGGCGCGGCGGCGGCGCGGATCAGCTCGATCCCGGCGGCTGCGGGACCGGCGCTCCCGGTCCGGAGCCGGCCGATCGAGGGCGAGGACTTCCCCGGCATGCGACGCGACCAGGGGGCGTCGGACCTGCTCCGCGCGGCCGAGGCCGCGGTGGCCGCCGCCCGGCCGGACGACGACCGGCTCGGCCTGGTGCACGGCGACATGTGGCACGGCAACACACTGTGGGACAACGGCACGCTGACCGCCGTGCTCGACTGGGACTGCGCCGGCGTCGGGCCGGCCTCGACCTTGGCTCGCTGCGCTGCGACGCCGTCTGGTGCCACGGCCTTGACGCCGCCGGTCACGTGCTGAGCGGCTGGGAGAGCGAGGCGGGCAGGCGCGCCAGCGCCGTTCCCTACTGGGACGCCGTCGCCGCCCTCGCCTCCCCGCCCGACATGGGCTGGTTCCCGGTGTCGATGGCCCATCAGGGCCGCCCTGACCTGACCCGCGACGTCATGCTCCAGCGCCGCGACGCTTTCCTCGACGCCGCCCTCAGCCAGCTCGCGACTCCGGCGTGAGGGGAAGATCCTTTCGCTGAGTTGGCCGAGCCGGTCCTGCTTTGTCAACCGGAGGTCCGGGTCGCGCGTCTACGAGGCGCAAGGTGGTATTTATCCTCAGACCGGAAGGTTTGCCCAGATGCATGAACGTATAGCCCGCGCTGGATCGGCGCTGGCCGCCCGTTGCCGCCCGGTGGCGGTAGCTGCGGCGCTGGCCGTGGCGGCAGGCTCGGCCCTGGCGGCCGGGCCCGCGGCGGCGGCGGTCAGCCCGGCGTCGGTCAGCACGGCGTCAGCCGGCGGCGCGAGCGGCGAGCTCGGCTCGATCTCCTGTGCCTCGGCCGGTAACTGCACGGCCGTCGGGGAACTGGCCCCCACAAGCCCGAAGGCGCTCTTTACCGTCAGCGAGAAGCACGGGGTCTGGGGCACGGCCCAGGCTGTCCCAGGCTTGGCGGCGCTGCTCGGCCGCAAGCCGGTCGAGGCCCGGTTCGCCGCTCTGTCCTGCTCGTCGGCGGGCAACTGCGGCGCAGCCGGGTTCTATTCTCCTAGTGCCAAGGTCACCAGGGCGTTCGTTGTCAGCGAGAAGAATGGCACCTGGGGCAAGGTGAAGCAGCTCCCTGACCCAGCGGGGGCAGTCAGCAGTTTCGCCCAGATCGAGTCCTTGTCGTGCTCGTCAGCGGGCAACTGCGGCGCCGGCGGTTCTTATACTCCGAACGGCAAGGTCACTTTCCATAACACCGGCGCCTTCGTGGCCAGCGAGAAGAACGGCGTGTGGGGCAAGGCGCGGGCAGTCCCCGGCCTGGCCAAGCTCAACACCATCCACCAGGCCGGGGTCACCCAGCTCACGTGCACGTCGGCCGGTAACTGCCTCGCCGCCGGCACCTACGCCGGCGCTCAGGGCGCCGAGGTGTTCACGGTCACGGAGAACCACGGCACGTGGGGCAGCGCCCGGACCTTCCCGCGCCTGATCGCCCTGGCCACCGCCGGGGACTCAGGATTTACCTCGCTCTCGTGCAAGTCGCCAGGCAACTGCACCGTCGTGGGTTTCTACTACTTCATCTCAGACCAGGACGTGGTCTTCGCCTTCAGCGAGAAGAACGGAGTCTGGGCCCGATCACGCCGATCCCTGGCCTCGCCGCGCTGCAGCCGGGCGGTCTCGGCCAGGTCGACATCAGCTCGCTGACCTGCCTCTCGCAGGGTAATTGCACCGCGGGCGGCGACTTCGGCGACTCCGGCGACCCTGAGCTCAGCCAGCCCTTCGTCGTCACCGAGACGCACGGCACCTGGGGCGACGCCCAGGTCATCCCCGGCGTGGCGGCGCTCAGCGGAGACTCGATGATCGCCTTTATAGCCGGAGTGCAATGCCGGTCCGCCGGTAATTGCAGCGCCGCCGGCAACGCTGGCGCAGCGTTCGTCAGCACCGAGAAGCAGGGCGTCTGGGGCAAGGCCGTCAAGCTGGGCGGCGTAGCGGGGCCGGCGAGCATGCTGTCCTGCGGCGCGACCGGCGATTGCGGCCTCGCCGGCACCTTCAACGCCGGCGGCGTCCTCAAGCCCTATCTCGCCACGCAGAAGAACGGCGCCTGGGGCAAGGCCCGGGAAGTCAAGGGAATCGAGCCCTAACCCGCACCAAGCCTCCGTACCCAGCCCCCGCAGTCACCGGCGCCGGCCAGCCACCTCAGCACCGGCGCCGGTGCCGGTGCCGGTGCCGGCGGGCTCGAGGCGGTCGAGGCGGCGGTCCAGACGGCGCAAGGCCGGCCAGCATGCCGCTCCGATGAGGATGGTCGGCACCCCGCCGGCCACCAGCGACCAGCGCGCACCCAGATGCTGGCCGATCCAGCCGACCAACGGCCCGCCGATCGGGGTCGTGCCGAGCCAGGCAAGCCCCCACAGGGCCATCACCCGGCCGCGCATCATCGGCTCGGACGCGGCCTGCAGCATCGTCTTCGCCATCGAGTTGAAGGTGATGCTTCCGTACCCGACGAACACCATGGTGGCGAACTCCACCGCCAGCGTCGGCGCCGCCGCGGCGGCGGTGATCGCGACGCCCCACCCGATCGACGCCAGGCACAGAGCCCGGCCGCTCGGGCCGGGCCCTGGCCGCCGCGACGACCCCGCCGACCACCGCGCCCGCCCCCATGATCGACGCCATGAGCCCGTATGTCCCCGCGCCGCCGTGGAAGACGTGCTCGGCCATGAGCGGCAGCGTTACCTGGAATTCCCAGGCCAGCGTGCCGACCACGGTGATCATGATCAACGGCACCAGCAACTCGGGCGTCTGCCTGCACGTACCGCAGGCCGGCCCGGATCTGGCCCCGTTCCTTGCGCGCCCGCTGCGCGGGGAACAGTTCAGCCGAGCGCATCAGGAGCAGCGAGACCAGCACCGCCGCGAACGAGATTCCGTTGAGCGCGAAGCACATGACCAGGCCAAGCACGGCCACGAAGAGCCCGCCGAGGGCCGCCCCGAACACCCGGGCAAGGTTCAGCGAGACAGAGTTCAGCGTGATCGCGTTCGACAGCTCCTCCGGGCGGACCATTTCCGCGATGAAACTCTGCCGAGCGGGGTTGTCGAACACGTTCACGAATCCCAGTACGAGCGTGAGCAGGTACACCATCCACATCTCGATGACGCCGGCGCCGATCAGCACCGCGAAGACCCCCGCCAGCAGGCCGGCGAGCGTCTGGGTGACGAGCAGCACGCGCCGCTTGTCCAGCCGGTCGGCGATGAGCCCGCCGAACGGCCCGAACACGAAGATGGGCATGAACCTGGTCGCCGTGGCCAGCCCGAGATCCGTGCCGCTTCCGGTCAGCTTCAGCACCAGGAAAGCAAGCGCCACCGTCTGCATCCAGGTGCCCATCATCGAGAGCAACTGGCCGCAGAAGTACAGGCGGTAGTTCCGGTTCCGCAGGGACAAGGTGACGCCATTGAGTCGGAACCGGCCTCGTACGTCCGCCGCGCCGCGGTCCACGACCTCACCTCGTTAGTTAGCCTAGCTAAACATTATAGGTGAAAGATTGCCGTCCGCACGGTCGCGGGTGACTGGGCTCTGGGAACCAGGGGAGGCCCGGCGCCTTATTCATCCTGGCGGTTTGCGATCGAGCCGGCGCGGCGCGGACGCGGAAGCTATGAGCGGGCGGTCAGCCGCAGATGCAGCCGGTGAGGCGACACGGTGGCGTTGAGCGTGCCAGGGCGGACCGGGCGGCTGCTGACGGAGGCAAGGCGCCAGCTGGCGGTGATCGCGGCCAGGGCCAGCGCGCCCTGGGTCGAAGAGGTCCGGGTCGGGGTACAGGTCGCTACGGTGCTGGATGAGGTAGGGACTGAAGGCCAGGGTGCTTCCGGCGGCGAACCGGGTGCCGCCGAGCACGGTGTCCTCGGTGACGGTGCGGGTGATCAGCCAGGTCGGCGGGTAAATGCGCAGCGTCTCGCTGATCACCTGCCGGATCATGTCCAGCCCGTCCAGGTGCTCGTAGGCAGGAGCTGCTCCGGCCACGACGCTGTCGACCTCGCGGTGGATCGCCGCCTCGACGTCGGGGTGGGCTGCCAGCAGGGACAGCGCCCAGGCCAGGGCCGTGGCGGTTGTCTCGGTGCCGGCGGCGAGGAAGGTCAGGACCTGGTCGGCTAGCTCAGCCTCGCTCAGTGCCCGCTTGCCCTCCGCGCTTTCGTCGTCACGGGCGGATAGCAGGGAGTAGAGCAGATCGCCGTGATCGGCGGGGTCCGCGCGGCGGCGGGCGAGGATGCCGGCCACGGTCTCGAGCAGCCGGGCGCCTGCCTTGTCGAAGCGGTCGCCCGTGCCACCAGCGCGGTCAGCTCGCGCACGACGTCGAGCACCTGTCCCTCGTGCCAGCCAGCCGCCGTGCTCTGGGCGACGGCCGACATCGTCGCGCCGTAGCCGGCCAGGCGCTCGGAGCTGAAGGAGGGCTGGCAGAGCTTGCGCAGCCGGCGATGCTGACCGTGCGGGCACGTGACCAGGTTGTCGCCGGATACCTCCCTGATCCGGTCGTAGAGCGGCCCGCCCTTGTCGAACGTCCGGTCGTCCACGAGCAGCTGGTAGGTCAGCGCAGGGTCACACACCATGACCACCCGCTGCGACCCGAGCCGCATCACGACCAGGTCCCCTTGCGCGGGCAGCCTGGACAGGAAGCTGAGCGGATCGCGGATCAGGGACAGCGTGTGCCCTAACCCCGGCAGCGCCCGAGCACGAGCCCGCGGCCGGTCAGTTCCGGCCGGCGCGATCATCCGACCTAGACCGTGGCATTGCACGTGCCTGCGTTCGTCGCGCGGCACGCGGCCCGGTCGGCCAGTTGCGGGGTGCTCTGTACGCCCATATGGGCTGGTTGTTCCGCCCGGACCCGACATCGCGGGAGCATTACGCGCCCGACTTGCTAGCTGACCGGTCGCTGCGGAGAGTGTCCCGCGCCTTTCCCGCTCTATGCGTCGTCTCGCTGGCCCTGCCGGGCGGCATCGGCTGGGCGCTCGGCGGCTTCACGGCCCGTGCCGCTCTGCTGGCACTGCTATGGGCCGGACTGGTTCGCGTCTTTCTGCTGCAGCACGTGACGTGGAGCGTCAACTCGCTCTGCCACCTTGTGGGGAACCGCCCGTTCGTTACCCGCCGCTTCGACCGGGCCACCAATCTCTGGCCGCTCGCGGCGCTATCTCTCGGCGAGAGCTGGCACAACACGCACCACTCGGATCCGGCCTGTGCCCGGCACGGCGTCGACCGAGGTCAGCTGGACCTGTCAGCCGAGCTGATCCGGGTATTCGAGCGCGCCGGCTGGGTGAGCGCCGTCCGCTGGCCAAGCCCCGCCCGGCTTGAGCAGCGCAGGGCGCGAGTCAGGGAACCGGCCGCATAGCCGCGCCGACCCGGGCCTTAGTGAGCGCTGAGGCGAGTTCCCGATAGGAACGCGCTACCGCCGGCCACAGCAATCCCGGTGCCAGGTCGGCGGAGTACCGGCTCATCCGTGCCGACAGGCCGGGCTCGGTGAGCACGCGCTGCATGGCGTTGGCAAGGCCGGCCGGGTCCCGGCGCTCGACGATCAGTCCGGCGCCGAGCAGCTCAACCGCATGCGGGAAGCAGGTCGACACCACCGGCCTGCCTGCGGTCACCGCCTCGATCAGGACTCCGGAGGTAACCTGCTCCGAGGACTCGTAGGGCAGCAGCACTATGTCCGCGGTCCTGATCAGGTGACTCAAGGCCGCTGCGGTTTGGAACCTGCCATCGAAGTGCACCCGATCGGCTACCCGACCGTTGCTCGCGCGCGTCTTGAGCGCGCGCCGGTAGCCCTCGCCGTCCCGCTTGAGCTCACGCGGATGAGTCTGGCCTGCCACCTGGTAGTCGACGTACAGCCCGCGTTCCCGCAGCATCGCGATCGCGTCGACCGCGTGCTCAATGCCCTTGCGCGGCGCCAGCAAGCCCCAGGTCAGCACCTTGGCCCGGCCGGGGCTTGCCGTCGATGCCGTACCGGTCCGGTTGTCCGCCGAGCCGTGCGGTATCAGGGAGATCTTGTCAGCGGCGATGCTATAGCTGTCTAGGAGCCGCGATCGAGCCGTCTGCGTCATGACGACGACGGCGCTGGCGGCCGCGGCAACCCGCTCGAGGACCATGCGCTGCATTGGCGACGGGTCCGCCAGCACGGTGTGCAGTACCACGATGATCGGTACGTGCACGGCTTCTAGTAACGAGATGACGTCCTGACCCTCGGGGCCACCGTAAATGCCGTACTCATGCTGCACGATCACGACGTCAAAGGAGTTCAGGGCGTCGGCCGCTCCGGCCGCGCTGGCGACTGAGCCGGCCACAAGATCGTGCACGACCTCCTCGGCCGGACGTGGTGCCGGCTCGTCGAGCACGCGCACGACGGCGACGCTGTCACCCTGCTCGGGCAGGTGAGCGAGCAGCGCCGCGGCGAAGGTCGCTAGCCCGCACTGCGTAGGCGGATAGGTGCTGAGCAGGGCATAGGTCGTCGGCATTACGCTCCTTGTCATCGCTTGCCGCGGGCACGAGCGGGCACCCGCAGAAACTTTGGGTCGTCCGGAGTCAGTTGCGCCGGGAGCGAGCGACTCTGGCAAAGCGCGCCCGGCGGACAGGACCTGAGCTGAAGGACATCAACCTGACGGCCCGGGGCCAGCTCACCTGGCTTCGGGTGCCCGCAGATATCCTGAGAAGTGGATGAAGGTTCCCTGCGGCCTCGCGCAGCGAACGTAATGTCAGGGTAACAGATCGTAGGCCAGCCGCTGGACCTGCGGCGCTGCGATCGCTCTGCGGCGCCATGGTTTCGGGTATTGTTGGCCTATAGGCTTGCGGCTTGCGCCCGCGGCTGCCGCTCAGGACCCTGGCGGCGCATCCCTAGTCCCTCCTCCCGTCACGATGTGCACCCCAGGAGTCCGCTGCAATGCGATCTGACAAGGCCACGGCCACAGCGACCCGGTCGCCTCTCGAGCCGTCCGTCGCGCCTCTCGCATCATCACGCGGCAGCGACTATGCCCAGCTGTCCCGTCAGATCCGGCAGGCTGGCCTGATGGAGCGGCGACCTGGACTTTACGCCTGGCGGATCTCCGTGACGGTCTTTCTGCTTGCCGCCGGCTGGGTCGCATTCGTCGTGGTGGGTAACTCGTGGTGGCAGCTCGCCGTGGCCGCGTTCCTCGCCGTGATCTTCACCCAGTTTGGATTCCTGGGTCACGACGCGGGTCACCATCAGATTTCCAGGCACCGGCGGGTCAGCTACGTCCTAGGCCTGCTGTTCGGCAATCTGGGCATCGGGCTGAGCTACGGCTGGTGGGTCGACAAGCACAACCGGCATCACTCCAACCCCAACACCGAGGGCGCCGACCCCGACATCGCCATAGGAGCGCTGGCCTTTACCCCGAGCCAGGCGGCCAGCACCCGGGGCCTGGCCAGGCTCCTGGTCCGTTTCCAGGCCTATCTATTTTTCCCGCTGCTCCTAGCCGAGGCGGCCAGCCTGCACGTGGCAAGCATCCGCTCGCTGATGACCAAATCGACCCGTCGCACGGTGGCCGAGGTCGTGCTGCTTGCCGCTCATTTCGCAGGCTATCTCGCCCTCGTGTTCTTGGTGCTGCCACCGGTCAAGGCAGTCGTATTTATCGTCGTAAATCAAGGTCTTTTCGGCTTTTACCTGGGCATCTCGTTCGCCCCCAACCACAAGGGCATGCCCATACTCGATGCGGCCGACCGGAGCGACTTCATGCGCCGTCAGGTGCTGACGTCCCGTAACGTCAACGGCGGCTGGCTGACCGACCTTGCCCTGGGCGGCCTCAACTATCAGATCGAGCACCACCTGTTTCCTGCCATGCCCAGGTCCAACTTGCGCCGTGCCCAGCCGTTGGTCAGGGAATTCTGCCGGGAGCTAGAGTTGCCTTACAGCCAGACCAGCCTTCTCGACTCCTACGGACAAGCCCTGCGCCACCTGCACTCGGTCGGCAGGCTGCCCACCCCGGCAAGCGTCCCGGGGTAAAGGGGCTACCTCGTCACCCCTGAATGTGGGGCATGACCTGGACGGCGAGGCGTTCCATCTGCTCGCGCTGGTCGAACACGGTGGTGAAGAGGATCAGCTCAGCCCCCGCCGCGGCGACGGCGCTGACCTCGCGGATGCAGTCCGCTGGGGTGCCGGCCACCGTCGCGGCCTCGATGGAGGGGACCCGGCGCCCGTAGATCCGCGCCATGGCGTCGTTGACCCGCATCCGTGCCCGCCCGGCGTCGTCGTCGACCGCGATGTAGATCCGCTTGGCGATCGGGAACGTGCCAGGGTCCCGGCCCGCCTCGGTGAGCGCCCGGCGCACGATCTGGACCTGGCCGGCGAAGCTGGCGGTCGGAGATGACCCGGCACCGAAGAACCCGTCGCCTAGCCGCACCGCGCGCCGCAGGGCCGGCTCGGTATTCGCACCGAACCACAGGGGCGGGTGCGGCTTCTGAGCGGGCTTGGGTTCCATGGCGGCATCGCTGAGCTGCCAGAACTCACCATCGAACGTCACGCGGGGCTCGGTCCACAATGCCTTCATCAGCGCCAGGCCCTCAGTAAAACGCGCGACATACCGGTCTGGGCTCAGGCCGAACGCGGCGAATGGCCTGGCCTTCCCGCCCGTCCCGATGCCGACCTCGAGCCGGCCAAGGCTGAGCTGGTCAAGCGTGCTCAGGGCCTTCGCCAGATGCACCGGGCTGTGCAGCGGCGTGACGAACACGACGCAGCCCAGGCGGAGCCGGGTCGTGCACGCCGCCGCATAGGTCATCGCCTCGAGCGGCGCGAGCTGCGCGCCGCTGCCGAGCACGGCCTCTTGCGTCCACGCGCTCTCGAAGCCGAGTTCCTCGGCGCGGCCAAGGTAAGCGCGGAACTGCTCGGGTTCGAACTCGCCATCGGCGTAGAACTGGGGTATCGCGATCGCGAAGCGCATACGCCGCATCGTAGTTGGCCGGCCGATCCGAGGGCAGCCCGCCGGGCTTCGGCCAAAACTGGAACCTGTTCTACTTGGGCTGGCCAGCGTAGAGTCTGCTCGGGATAATTTTCAGCTGTATGGGTGTTACAAGCAGGCATCTGCCGCGAACGTGGTCGCGGGGCTGCCGTGAGGAGACCGCGATGCGCGTTCATGACCGGTTCTACATCGGCGGCCAGTGGGTTGAGCCGGCGGGCTCCGCCACGATCGACGTCATCTCGCCGCACACCGAAGAGGTCGTCGGCCGGGTGCCCGAGGGGACCGCCGCTGACATGGACCGGGCGGTCGCGGCCGCCAGGGATGCCTTCGACAACGGCCCGTGGCCCCGGCTTGACCCGCAGGACCGCGCGGCCGCGGTGGCCAGGCTCGCCGACCTCTACGCCGCCAGGCTGGGCGATTTCGCCGAGGTGATCACCGAGGAGATGGGCTCGCCGATCACCTTCTCCCAGCTGGCCCAGGCCCCTCAGCCGCACATGATGCTGACCTATTTCGCTGAGCTCGGCAAGACCTTTACCTGGGAAGACGAACGGCCGGGCCTTTTCGGGCCGGTCATCGTGCGCCGGGAGCCGGTCGGCGTCGTGGCGGCGATCGTGCCGTGGAACGTGCCGCAGTTCACCATCATGACCAAGCTTCCGGCCGCGCTGATCGCCGGCTGCACGGTCGTTGTCAAGCCGGCTCCCGAGACACCGCTCGACTCCTACCTGCTGGCCGAGCTGATCGAGCAGGCTGACCTGCCTCCCGGCGTGGTCAATATCGTGCCGGCCGGGCGTGAGGCGGGCGAGCACCTGGTCTCGCATCCCGGCGTCGACAAGGTCGCGTTCACCGGCTCGACCGCCGCCGGGCGGCGCATCGGCTCGATCTGCGGCGAGCAGCTCAAGCGCTGCAGCCTGGAGCTGGGCGGCAAGTCGGCGGCGATCATCCTGGACGACGCCGACCTGGCCGCGACCATGGGCTGGCTGGAGATGGCCTCGCTGATGAACAATGGCCAGGCGTGCGTGGCCCAGACGCGCATTCTCGCCCCGCGCAGCCGTTATGACGAGACGGTCGACGCGCTGGCCGGGATGGTCTCCGGGCTCAAGGTCGGCGATCCCGGCGACCCCGCGACCCAGATCGGCCCGCTGGTCGCGAGGCGGCAGCAGGACCGGGTGGAGGGCTACATCGCGATCGGGCAGGATGAGGGCGCGAAAGTCGTCACCGGCGGCGCGCATGCCTCAGGCCGCGAGCGCGGCTGGTACGTCGCCCCGACCGTGTTCGCCGACGTCGACCCGGCGATGCGCATCGCCCGCGAGGAAATCTTCGGCCCGGTACTGGCCGTCATCCCCTACGACGACGAGGCGGACGCGATCCGGATCGCCAATGACAGCGATTACGGCCTGGCCGGGACCGTATGGACGGCCGACAACGAGCGCGGCATGTCCGTCGCCCGCCGGGTGCGAGCCGGCACCTACGGAGTCAACATGTACATGATCGAGACGTGCGCGCCGTTCGGCGGCTACAAGGCCAGCGGCATCGGCCGCGAGCTGGGTCCCGAGGGCCTGATGAGCTACCTCGAGTACAAGTCCATCACCCGCCCGGCAGGCTGAGCCGCTCTCAGCCGCCCTGCAACTGCCGCACTCGCTCGGCCATCGCCAACTCGACGGCGTGCATCTGGTCGGTCGGGCTCCACTGGATGAACCTGCTGCCGGCCTTGGCGCCCGGGACGTGCCCAGGCGACATGTAGAACGCGTCTCCCTCGCTGAGCACCTCGTCATGGTCGGCGTAGTGCACGGTGATCTCGCCTGCGAACAGGTAACCCCAGTGCGGGCACGGGCATCTGCCGTCCGGCAAACCGGCGAGCACCGCGGTCAGGTCGTGATCCTGCTTGATCTCGATGAAGTCCACCCTGTAGTCGCCGAGCTCCTGCGCCCGGTCCTCGGCTAGCTCGAAATCCATGACCCGGCTAACCTCGTCTTTAGACACCCTTGGCATCGCGCTTCAGCTCCCATCGCGTCCGGACAGCTCCTGCGCACTGACGTTAGGCAATGCCTGGCCGGAGGGCATGAGGCGTTCGCCTCATGTTTGGCTGGTTACGGTGCGGACTGGCTATCGCTCTTCGGGCAGCAGGCCGCGCTGCACGGCGAAGAGCGCCGCTCCCGCGCGGTTGGTCGCGTCGATCTTGGTGTAGATGTGCTCGACGTGATTGCCTGCCGTCTTGGGCGTGATCACCAGTCGCTCGGCGATCTGCCGATTCGACATCCCGCGGGCGAGCAGTACGAGGACCTCAAGCTCCCTGGCGGTCAGGCCGTGTGCGCCCTCCTTGCGGCGCGGCACCCTGTGACCAGCCGCCTCGAGCACAGCCTCGACGGCCTTGCCGTCCAGCTGGCCTGCCCTGACCGAGGCCCGCAGGGCGGCGGCGGCCTCGTCGGGGGGCCGTGCGGGCCGGTGCGGCCTTGGCTCCCGGCAGGACTGGTAGACGTCGGCCGCCGCGAGTATCCGCGACGGCCGCGAGATCGCCGCGCCGGGCAGGCCGCGCGGGTACCCGCTCCCGTCCAGGCGTTCCCTGTGCTGTACCGCGATCTCGCCAAGCGGCGCCAGGGCGGGCGACTGATGCACCATGCGCTCGGTGAGATAGGGATACATCCTGACCCGCTCCCACTCGCCGGCGCTGAGGGAGCCCGGCTTGTCCCAGATGGCGTTCGACACCCCGAGACGTCCGAAGTCGTGCACCAGTCCGGCCAGCCGCAGCGTCCTGAGCTCATCGGCAGGCAGTCCGCAGACCTCACCGGCGGAGGCGGCCAGCTCGGCGACCGCGGCCGAATGACCCAGCGTGTAAGGCGACTTGAGGTCGATGAAGTTCGCGATCGCCGCGAGCGCGGCATCGAGTTGCGCGGCCGACAACGCGGCGGCCAGCGTCGGCTCGGCCGCGATGACCGCGTCCCAGGCGGGCACCGATTCGAGATCGCCGAGAATCTCCTGCGGTTTGTCGCAGACCAGCGCGGCGAGCGCCGGGTCGAACTGCCTGCCTGAGCGCCGCCGGGCCAGAGCCCTGGCCGCGTCAGCGCCGCCAACCCGCGCCGCCACCTCGGCGAACTCGGCGAGCTGGGCGATCCTGGCCGCGATCGGCACCGCCTCGGCCTTCAGCTTGCCAGGCCAGCCTTTGCCGTCCCACTGCTCGTAGGCGGCGCCGATCGCCTCGCTTGCGGCGGCGGGCAGTCCTAGCTGCTCGGCGAGACCTCGTGCGAGCCGGGCGTGGGAAGTGATCATGCCGTCCAGGTCCCTGTGCCCGGACATGGCGAAGTCAAGCCCCACCCTGAACCTGTGCAGCGGCGGGTTCCCGCCGCCGAGCAAGCGCAAGGTCGCGAGCACGCCCCGGACGCTTCCGAACTCGTGCTGGTACTTGCCTGATTTCAGCGTGATGTCGTCGCCGAACCACTTGGCTTGCTCGTGAGCGTCGGAGTGACAGCCGACATTGACGAGCAGCGCCGTGTAGTAGACCGCGGCGCGGTCCTGTTCGCCGAGTCCGGCCTGATCGGCGATCCGCAACGCGATGAGGCACTGGCGCAGCACGTGCTCCATCGGCTGGCCGAAGCCCAGGTCAACGCCCAAGGAGAGCGCCGCGACAAGCTCAGCCAGTCGCACAGGCGGGGCCGCGACACCATCTGTCATCTACGAAGGGTAGCGGGCTAGCTAAGACGTGCCGGCAAGTGCCCTGTTCCGCCGTTCAAGACCGAATTCATGATTACGCTACGCAATCGATCAGCTACGATGTGTAGCTGATTCTCGGAAAACGGCAACTCCGCCTGCAGGCCAGGATTGCGATTGCCCTCGATCATTAGGGATCAATGATGTCGATACGACGCATGCTCCGCGCAAGCGGAATGGTGGTATTCCTGGCCTCGGCCGCCACCGCAGGGTCGCTGGCACTCGGCTCCCCGGCCGCAATGGCCGCGCCCTGCGGCACGCCGGTCGACGACGGCGGCGGTCTCGCCGACTCCGGTCACCACCTATGACACCTCGGCCGCGACTGGCCTCGGCGTGGTCCTCATCGGAGGCTCGCTCAACCCGAACCCGGTCGGCTGGTGGGTCAACGTTCCGGCCACCGCCATCGCCGGTACCTACACCTCCACGATCACCCAGCAGATCATCTCCGGTCCCTGACTATCAGCCATTCGCGGCCTGCCTGGCAGCTGGAATACGCCAGGCACGCCGCTTTCACACGTTCCGCCGGGACTGGGGGATACCGGTTATGCGTCGCATCTCGCTCAGTAGTTACAAGCCGCGGCTGATCGTGCTCAGCGCGGCTGCTTGCCTCGCCGGCCTGCTCATTTCCGCGCAGCCGGCCAGCGCCGCAAGCCTGACCAGCGTCAGCTGGACCACGACCAAGTCGATGACCAGCGCCACCGCTGCCACCTACACCTACAAGTTCACGGCGGCGACCACGTCGTCGCTCAGCTCAGTCACCATGACCGTGCCGTCCCGCACCGGCGCCACCTCAGTCGACACCGGCACGAGCGGAACGGTGACCATCACGACCGGGACGCTCGGCAGCCCGACGTGGGCGGCGTCCTCGACCACCACGGGCGCGACCGGGGTCACCTATACCTACGGATTCGCCAACCTGCTGTCCGCGCTCACGTCGATCTCGATGACGGTACCGCCGGGCACGTCAGGGACCCCGGCGATCGGGGCGACCTCGGGCATCACGATCGGCCCGCTGACTCTCACCTCGCCGGGCGCGCTCGGCTGGTCGGGCATCATCACCGGAAGCGCGCAGAGCGTGCGCGACGGGACGGCCGCGCACCAGCAATTCTCGCTCGACGATGAACGCGGCACCGGAGCCGGCTGGCACCTCACGGTCAGTGCCACGACGTTCGTCAGCGGCCTGAACTCGCTGCCGGACGCCGGCACGTTCGTCTTCACCGGCAGCCTGACCTCGGTCACCGCCACGACGGCGCCGAGCACGTCGTGCAATCCGAGTTGCACCGGGCCGGTGACGACGACCACCTATCCGGTCGCGATCACCACGGCGGCGGTCTCGCCCGTTCCCGCGACCGTCTTCAACGCGGCCGTCGGCAGCGGCACGGGTCCGGTGATCATCGGCGGCTCCGCCGCGCCCAATCCCATCGGCTGGTGGATCAACGTGCCGGCCGCCGCGCGAGCGGGCTCCTACACCTCGACCATCACGGTCGCCGCGGTGTCCGGGCCCTGAACCTCTATCCGTACCCGACGCAGAGGAATTTCACGTGAGCAGGACAATCATCAGACCCATCCCGAGAATCGCCGGCGCCGCCGCCGCGCTCACGACGCTCGCCATCGCGTGCGCGGCGGGCATCCCGGCCAGCGCGGCCACGTCGTCCGGGCCGGTGTTCGGGCCGTTCGGGATGACGCCGTCGCCGGCGGCGACCGGGCAGCCGAGGTCCTACTTCAATCTCAGCCTCAGGCCCGGCCAGTCCGCGACCGACTCGGTCATCGTCACGAACCTGTCGGACAGCTCTGAGCGGCTGCAGCTCAGGGTGTCCAAAGGCGTCACGGCTACCAACTCGGGGTCCGCGTACGAGAATTTCGTCCGCCGCCGGTGCACCGGGCCGAGTTGCTGGGTGTCCGACCTGCCGCACATTCTCGTGCTGGCGCCGAAGGAGCGGCGCCTGGTCGGCTTCGCGGTCAAGGTCCCGCGCGGTATCCGGCCTGGCCAGTACCTGAGCGGCATCACGCTCCTGGCGGCCAAGAAGCCCAAGTCCGTCCGGGTCAGCAGGAAAGGCCCGGCCTCGGCCCGCGCCATCATCATCGACGAGGTCACGGTCGGCGTCGCGGTGACGATCGGAGACCTGTCCAGGCTGAGCAGCGGCCTGCGGATCGGCCAGACAACGACCGTGTGGGTCGGCAAGACGCCCAGGCTGAACATTCCTGTCCGCAACACCGGCCAGACCTTCCTGCACGCCGTCGGCCGGGTCCGCTGCCTGTCCGGCGGCCGCTCGCACTCCTACCGGGTCGTCATGTCGACAGTGCTGCCGGGCGAGAGCGCGGTCCTGCCGGTCAACGCCCGCGGCCTGCAGGTCGGCTCGGCGTCCTGCGCGGTGCGGCTGCGCCCCAGCAGCGGCCGCCTGGCCAGTTGGAATGGCACGGTGGCGCTGGCCTCGACGACGATCACCAAGACCTACCACCCCTCCAAGGGCGTCTACGTGTCGCTGCCCGAGCAGACCATGCCCTTCTGGGCGGTCGCCCTCATGGTGCTGGGCGGGCTGATCCTCGCGGTCCTCGTGCTCGTCTTCGTGCAGCGCCAGCGGATGACGGGCCGCCGTTCGGCCGAGCCGGGCAAGGCCGGCGCGCTGAGCGCCTGGTTTCCCCGGTTCGGGCGGGCCGACGCCAAGTAAGGCGGTCGCCGGCCTAGAAGGAACGGTCGCGCCGGGAGCAATAGTTCAATCCTCAGGGTTGAAAAATTGCCCCGGCCCCTGCCGTACCTTCTAGGCCGGCCTTGGCCCGGTCAGACGTGCTTGAAGCCGGCCGGGATCGGCTGACGCAGCCTGGCGAGGTTGGCCGCGTTCGGCGCCAGCCAGCGGAAGTCGAGCTGGAAGCTGTAGCGCTGACCATGCGAGATCAGGCGGACGGGCAGGTAGGTGGACGCGTTGGCCCACATGACTCCGGTCCAGCCGACAGGCTGCGGCTGGCACTTGCTCTGGAAGTTGGAGGCGGCGCAGGCGCGCTTGTAGCTGCTATTCAGCTTGAGCTTGATCGCGTTGACGCCGTCCACCCGCTCGTGCCCGGCGACGGCGGCGCCGCACGAGAGCAGCTTCCTGACCTCGCGCGTCCATTGCGCCGGAGTCCGGTCGATCTCGCCCAGCGTGCAGGCCAGCTTGGGCGTCGCGTTCGTCGGAGCGTCGTAGGTGCCGCGCCACCATACCCGCTGCGGATAACTGACCATTGTCTGGACGCTCTTGCCTGAGCTGAGATCTGTTTCCGTGCTGAACGCGATCTTTCCCGAGCGGGTCACGACCTCGACGTGCTGGAGGGGACCGCGCGACCACGTCCTGGTCACGCTGCCGTGCACCTGCTCCGGCTGCCCGTGCGGGATAAGCACGAAGAGCTTGACGCCCCGCATTGTCTCCTGGGTGTAGGCCACCGGATTGCGGGCGGCGGCCCTGGCCAGGGCGTGGTCGACCCGGCTGACTATGACGGCGGTGGTCTGGATCGTCACGCCCTTAGCCGTCGCGCCTGCTGGCGTCTGGCCTTGGGCTGCTGGGTGGCGGGCTGCTGCATCCGGCCCCGGCCGTGCCGGCGATGACTGCCGCTGCCGCCGCGACGGCCGTTCCGGTCGCGAGCCAGCCTGCCCTGGCGCGGCGCCGCCTGCGGATGTGGCCGCGGGCCTGGGCCGCGAGCCCGGCGGGGACGTCAATGTCGCTGGTGAACCACCGCATGCTGTCCTTGACGGCTTCGTCGAAATCCTCGTTCATGTCGTGTTCTCCGTCAGCTCGAAATCGTTCTCGATCCGGTCCGTGGTGAGTTCCCGCATCCGGCGCAGCCCGCGTGACGCCGCGGCCCTGACCGTGCCCGGGGAGCAGCCGAGTACCTCGGCGGCCTCGGCGTCGGACAGCTGTTCCCAGTGCCGCAGCACGACCGCCGCCCGCTGCTGGGGCGGCAGCAGGTGCAGCGCGCGGATCAGGGCGTCCCGCAAGTCCACGGCGGCCGTCAGGTCGGGCGCGGTCGCCCGCTGGCCGGCCCCGATCACCGGCAGCTTGCGTCGCCAGGTTTCCTGCCGCCGCCAGCGGTCGGCCGCCAGGTTGTAGAGCGTCCGCCTGAGGTAGCCCTCCGGGTCGCCGGTGATCCGCCGGCCCTGCCGGATCAGCCGCTCGAGCGCTGCCTGCAGCAGGTCCTCGCCGTCCGGCCGGCTGCCGGCCAGCAGCACGGCCGTTCGCATCAGCTGGGTGCCGCGCTCGGCCAGCAACAGTTCGAGGGCGTCGGGGTCCTGAGCTTCCTGCACGCCATCACCTCCTCCTCTCACCTGCCAAGTACGAAGGAGCCGATCGGTTTGCTGACTGCCTACCAGAAAGCCTCGCCCGGCGAAATGCCGCAGCAGCTCAAAGATCCACCCCGCATTGGTCCATGACCAGCCCGAACCCCCACCCGTGCTGGAGGAGGACTTTCGGGTTGCTGGGGGAGCGTTCGGAGTCTTGGAGGAGGATTTTCGGGTCAAGGAGAGTTTTCGTGCTCTGGTCCTGACGCTCCTCCTGAACCCGGAAAGTCTCCTACGAGAACTAGCCGCCTCGCGGATCGGTATCCTGGCACGTCGGCCGAAACGGTGCTGTTCCGGATTCGTTGGTAGGAGGTATCGCGCTATGGGGTATTGGGGCGATTTCGTCGTGGCGCGCAGCGACGGTCCGCTGGCTGAGCTGCCGCCATTCGTGGCCCGGCCAGGATGCAGCGACGATGATAAGGACTGCCTGACCGTATGCCAAGTGCGGCCCGGCGGCTGGCAGACGGCGCAGATGTGCCACTACCTCCCAGGCGATGACTACCAGTGGTGGCTGAAGGCGCTGGTCGCCGCGACCGGCTCGCCCGTCCTGATCGCCACGGTGGTGGATAGCGGCATCTGCCAGGTTCGGGCGCTGGCACCGTCCGGGACTGCCTGGGAGACGTTCCTTGACCCTCGGTCGAGCGCCTTGCCGGATTTCCTGGACTACTACCTCATGGACGAGGACGGCGAGGGCTCGGACGCTGACGGCGGGGACGATGACGATGCGGACGATGACGACGGGGACGATGACGGCGGGGGCGGCGGGGGCGGCGAGGCGGCGGTGGAGCGACTGCTTGCTGACGTGCCCGCTACCGCCGACCAGGTCGCCCGGTGGGCGGCCGAAGCGGGTTTCCGTGCCGATACCGGCGCGCTGCGCGCCATTCTGGGCAGCGAAGCCGACCCGTTTGTGGAGGATATCTTTTTTCAGCTCATCGATGCTTGCGGCCTGCCGCCTGATCCCCGACCTATCCAGAAGACTCGGCTGACACCCGAAAGCCGGCCAGTTCGTCGCACCGCTGTGCCGTTGGTGTCGTGTCAGCAGCACCAATGGCACAGCGGTGCGACCGGCCGATTGTGATATCACTGGCGAATAGGAGTAACACCCGCATTCGGGTGGATCGGCGGGCCGGGGAGGGGACACGATGGGCGGGGAACGGGTTTCGGGGACTCAGGGCGGCTTCCGCTGGCTGACGATCATCCTGGCGGTGCTGGCGCTCACCCTCGCGCTCGCCGCGTCCGGCATTGCGCGCGCGTCCGGCAGGGCGGATGCGGCAGCCAGGCGGGCCACGCTGGCCGCCGTTAAGGCGGGCACGATCTCGACGGTCGCCGGAGGTGTTGGCGGCCCGGCTAGCGCGGCGCGGGTCGCTGTCGGCCTCGACGGGTGCATGGGCGTTGCCGCCAGCGGCGGGTTCGCGTATGTCGCGGGAGACCTCCTGGTGCGGAGGGTCAGCGCGAAGACCGGTGCGCTGACCACCCCGGCGGGCACCGGCCTCATCCAGCCTCTTGGCGACGGCCGCCCGGCGACGCGGGCCTCGGTGGCCGGCTGCGACGCGGCCACCGACCAGGCCGGCAACGTGCTGCTCGCCGACACCGCCTTCAACCGGATCAGGGTCATCGCCGCCCGCAAGGGCACGTTCTACGGGCGCGCCATGAAGGCGGGCGACATCTACACCATCGTCGGCAATGGCACCTGCGGCTTCTCCGGCGATGGCGGCCAGGCCAGCAAAGCCGAACTCTGCAATCCGGACGGGATCGCGGTCGATCATTTCGGCAACGTCGTCGTCGCCGATACGCAAAACAGCGTGATCCGCGTCATCGCGACCCGCAAGGGCAGGTTCTACGGCCGGGTCATGAAAGCGGGCAGCATCTACGCGGTGGCCGGAGACGGCTCGGAGGGCTTTTCCGGCGACGGCGGCCCGGCCACCAGCGCCGGGCTGCCATTCCCTGGCTATGTGGCCGTCGATGCGTCGGGAAACCTGGTCATCGCCGATACCGCTGACTCCCGCATCCGGGTCGTCGCGGCCCGCAGCGGCAGGTTCTACGGCCGCGCGATGACGGCAGGCGACATCTACACCATCGCCGGGGACGGGACGCCCGGCTTCTCCGGCGACGGCGGCCCGGCCACCAGCGCCGACCTCAACAATCCCGGCGGCGTCGCGCTGGACAACGCGGGGAACGTCGTGATCGCCGACTCGATCAACAACCGCGTCCGCGTGGTCGCCGCCCGCACCGGCACGTTCTACGGGCACCGGCTGATCAAGGGAAACATCTACACCATCGCGGGGAAAGGCTCGTTCGGGTTCTCGGGCGACCATGGGCCGGCCACCCGCGCCGAACTCGGGCAGCCCGACGATGTGGCGGTCGACAGCGCGGGCGACGTGATCATCGCCGACACCTTCAACGGCCGGGTCAGGGTGCTCGCGACCCGCACCGGCAGCCACTACGGCCAGGAAATCAAGGCCGGCGACCTCGGCACGATCGCCGGGAACGGCACGTCCTCGTACTCCGGCGACGGCCGGGCCGCGACCACCGCGCAACTCGGCCTGCCGCAGCAGGCGACCATCGACGCCCGCGGCGACCTGGTCATCGCCGACACCGGCAACAACAGGATCAGGGTGGTCGCGGCGCGCTCCGGTACCTTCTACGGCCGCGCGATGACCGCCGGGCACATCTATACGGTCGCGGGCACTGGCCAGTTCGCGTTCTCAGCCGAGGGCGGCCTGGCCGCCAAGGCGAAGCTCGCCGCGCCGAAGGGAGTCACCGTCGATGCCGCCGGAAACCTGGTCATCGCCGATACGGACAACCACCGGGTACGCGTGGTCGCGATCCGCGACGGCCGCTTCTACGGCCGGGGCATGACGGCCGGGCACATCTACACGGTGGCCGGTAACGGGACGCCGGGCTTCTCCGGCGATGGCGGCCAGGCGACAAGCGCCGAGTTGCAGCAGCCGTACGGCGTGGCGTTCGACGCCAGCAAGAACCTGCTGATCGCCGACAACGCCAACAACAGGATCAGGGTGGTCACGGCGCGTACCGGGACGTTCTACGGCCAGGCGATGACCGCGGGGCACATCTATACCGTCGCGGGCGACGCCGATCAGGGCTTTGCCGCCGACGGCGTTCCCGCCACGAGCACGCCACTCGACCTGCCGGGCTGGGTGACCACCGACCGGCACGGGAACCTCGTGATCGCCGACACCGATAACGTCAGGATCAGGGTGGTCGCGGTGAGTACGGGCACGTTCTACGGCCAGCCGATGACCGCCGGCGACATCTACACCGTCGCGGGCAACGGGGGCACTGGCTTCTCCGGCACAGGCGGCCCGGCCACCAGTGCCGAGCTCGGCAACCCCGCCGGCGTCGCCGTGGACAAGGCAGGCAACCTGGTGATCGCCGACACGCTGAACCACAGGATCAGGGTGGTCGCGGTCCGCGCCGGCACGTTCTACGGCCAGGCGATGACCGCGGGCGACATCTACACCGTGGCCGGCAATCGTGGCTCCGGCTACGGGGGCGACGCCGGCCCTGCCACCAAGGCCGAACTCGACGAGCCGACCAGCGTCACCGTCCTGCCCGGCGGCGGCCTGCTCATCACCGACTCCGGGGAGGGCCGGATCAGGCGCACCGCAGCCTGACCAGTCAAGCGCGTCCCGGCTGGTGGCTAGAGGCTGGCCTGATACAACTGCCGCAGGGCTTCCCAGTGGCGGGTGCTGGCCTGCTCGTCGTAGGTCGGGTTGTCGGGGACGGCGAAGCCGTGGTGAGCCGGGTAGAACTCGACGGTGTGCCCGACCCCCGCGTCGGCGAGCGCGGTACGCAGCAGGTCAGCCTGCTCGGCGGTAAAGGAGTTGTCCTCCTCCGCCCCGGCGACGTAGACGGTGGCGGTGATCTGGCCGACAGCCAGATGCGGGCTGTTCGGGTCGTCCGCGACCGCCAGCCTGCCGCCGTGGAACGAGGCAGCCGCGGCGACCTTGGAGCCGAGCCCGGTCGAGGCCACCAGTGACATCCGGCCGCCCATGCAGTACCCGGTGGTGCCGATCGCCGTCCCGGTCACCTCTGGCCTGGCCAGCAGGAAGTCCGCGTACGCGGCGGAGTCAGCGATGATCTTGTCATTGGTGAGCGAGCCCATGATGGTGAAGAGCCTGGTCCGCTCCGCGTCGTCGGAGAAGACGGTCGCGATGTCGAACGGCGCCCAGTCCCCGGCCCGGTAGTACACGTCAGGGACCAGCGCGACGTAGCCGAGGCCAGCCAACCGGTCGCCCATCCGCCGGAAGGTCTCCCGCGCCCCGCCCGCGTCGGGGAAGACCAGTACGCCCGGCCAAGGGCCATCCCCCTCCGGAACGTGCACGGTGGCGGTGCTGCGGCCATCCGCCGCAGGGACCTCAACATTTAGACGTGGCATCTGCTGCCTCCGAACTGGCCCGAACTGACTGGCTGAAAGTACCACCCACTGTCAGTTTCTAGACCGCCGGCGTGTGCACGAGGACCTGGAGTGCGCTCCCGGCGGCTGGCGTGCGGGCGCCAAGGTCTGTTATTAAACATGTTGAAAAGTCCTTGACGCCTGGCAGGTTCGGCTGGCATCTTTTAAACGTGTTTAATTCCTTGCCATCCGAGGCATGACCGGGTCGCCGCCAGAGCCCGCCGCCGAGCCAGCCGCGGAGCCGCCGGCCCTGACCAAAGCGCAGCGGACGCGCGCGCGGATCTTCAGCAGCGCCATGGAGCTCTTCATGATCCACGGCTACGAGAAGACGACGATGCGGATGATCGCGGACCTGGCGAATGTCAACGTGGCCCTCTCGTATCACTACTTCCCGTCGAAAGAGCACCTTGTCTTCGAGTTCTACCGGAAATTCTCGCATGACTTCATCGAGCGGTCGGCCGCGGTGCTGGAGGGAAGTTCCAAGCTTGAGGCGCGGCTCGTCGGCGTGATCGAGATCATGTTCGCGGCGGCCGAGCCGTACCACGTCTTCGCCGCGTCGCTCTTCGCGTCGGCGGCCTCGCCGACGAGCCCGCTCAACCCGTTCAGCGCTGACTTCACCGAGCTGCGCGGCCAGGGGATCGGCTTGTTTGCTCGCGTTATCGACGGCTGCACGCCGCGCGTGCCCGAGGACCTGGCGCAGGAGCTTCCATTCCTGCTCTGGACGTTCGATCTGGCGATGATGTACTGCTGGATGCACGATCACTCGGAGCACCAGGAGAAGACGAGGAGCATCCTCCGGCAATCGGCCCGTCTTATCGCCGGTCTCCTTCGCCTGAGCTCGTCGCCAGGCGCGCGCTATTTCCGGCGCCAGGCCCTTTCCATCAGCAATCTCATTCGGTCCAGTATCCCCGTGTCGATGGAGGACCTCAGCTAATGCGCGTGCGAATGATCCTGCCTGCCCTGACCGAAGCCACGAGCCCGCTTTTCCGCCCGATCAAGTATTCGCTGTTCCCGCCCCTTGGCCTGGCGACGCTTGCCAGTTATCTCGATTCGGCCGACGAGGTCGTGATCTCCGATGAGCACGTCGAGAAGCTGACGTTCGATGACGATCCCGATGTCGTGGTGATTCAGGTCTACATCACGTCTGCGCGCCGGGCCTATGAGATAGCCGATAGCTATCGGGCGCGCGGAGCGCACGTGTGCCTCGGCGGGCTCCACGTGACGTCCCTGCCGGAAGAGGCGGCCCAGCACGCCGACACCATCTTCCTGGGGCCGGGCGAGGACACCTGGCCGCGATTCCTGGCGGACTACCGGGCTCATTCCCCGCAATCCCGGTATGAGTCCAGGCAGCGCACCCTGGTGGGACTGGCGCCAATCCGGCGCGACCTGATCAAGCGGCACCTGTATCTCGTCCCTAACTCGATCGTCGTGTCGCGCGGCTGCCCGCATGTGTGCGACTTCTGCTATAAGGTCGCGTTCTTCAAGGGCGGGAAGCAGTTCTATACCCAGCTCGTCGATGACGCGCTCGCCGAGATCGACCGGCTACCCGGACGGCACCTTTACTTCCTCGACGACCACCTGTTCGGGAATCCGAGGTTCGCCGCGTCCCTGTTCGATGGCATGAGGGGAATGGGACGGCTCTGGCAGGCGGCGGGCACGGTCAAGTCGGTGCTGGAGAATCCGGATCTCCTCGAGAAAGCGGTCGGCTCGGGGCTCCGGAGCCTCTTCGTGGGATTCGAGACGGTCAATGCCGCGAACCTGGCCGAGCAGCGCAAGTTCCAGAACATCGGGCGCGACTACGACGCGGCCGTTCACCGACTGCACCAACTCGGCGTCATGGTCAACGGGAGTTTCGTATTCGGGATGGACGACGATGGCCCTGACGTGTTCGACCGGACGGTGCAATGGGCGATCGGGCAGGGGATCGAGACGGCGACCTTTCATATCCTGACGCCGTACCCGGACACCGCGCTGCACGCGAGAATGGCGAGCGATGGCCGGATCTTGCACAGCGACTGGGACCTCTACGACACCCGCCATGTCGTCTACCGCCCCGTCGGCCTGGACGCCGAGGCGCTGGAGTCCGGCTACTGGCGGGCCTACCGGGACTTCTACCGATGGGGATCAATCTGGCGGGGAGCCTCAGCCAGCGAATCCCTGCGCGGGCGGATGCGGCACCTGGCGTATGCGGGCGGGTGGAAGAAGTTCGAGCCGCTCTGGGATCTCGCGATCCGGTCGAAGCAGGTCCTGCACGCGCTGCCGCTGCTGGAAGCTGTCCTGACCGGCTTCGGCCGCCATCGGTACCAGTCAGCGCCAGCAGGCGAGGTAGCCTGCCGTGATGAAAGTGATCAACTGGCTGCTTGACGGCGACCCGGCCATCCGCTGGCAGGTGCTCCGGGATCTCACGGACGCGCCGGCCAGCGAGGTCGCGGCCGAGCGAGCCCGGGTGGAGCACGAAGGCTGGGGCGCGCGGCTCCTCGGGATCGAAGATCGCGACGGGCTCTGGGACGGCGGCGCGTGCTTCCCGGCCGGCTTCACCGGTGACGAGCAGGGGCAGCCCTGGACGGCCACCATGCACACCCTGCAGACGCTGCAGCTTCTCGGGCTTGATCCGGCGTCGGACTCCGCCCGCCGGGCGACCGGGCTGGTCGCCGAGAACGGGCGCTGGGAACACGCCGGGCAGCGCTACTTCGACGGGGAGGTCGAGCCCTGCATCAATGGCCGCACGATCGAGACCGGGGCGTACTTCGGGGTGGACATCTCGCCGGTCGTCCAGCGGGTCGTGGCCGAACGGCTCGCTGACGGCGGCTGGAACTGCGAGGCCGAGAACGGGTCGGTGCGGTCATCCTTCGATACGACGATCAACGTGCTCGACGGCCTTCTCGAGTTCGAGCGCGCCACCGGCGGGTCGCCCGAGGTGCGCGCGGCTCGCAGGGCCGGTGAGGAGTACTTGCTCGAGCGCGGCTTGTTCCGCCGCAAGAGCACCGGGACTGTCGTCAAGCCGGAGTATCTTGAGTTCGCGTTTCCGTACTACTGGCACTATGACGTACTGCGTGCGCTCGACTACTTCCGCTGGTCGGGTGCGGACCGGGACGCCCGGATGGCGGAGGCGGCAGCGGCCGTGCGGTCTAAGCGGCAGCCCGACGGCCGCTGGCTGCTTGAGCGCGTCCACCCCGGTCGCGTCCACTTCGACCTTGAGGACGGCGTCGGCGCGCCGAGCCGCTGGAACACTCTCCGGGCACTCAGAGTGCTCAAGTGGTGGGACGCACCAGCCTGAACGCCTCCGTGACCCTGGCGGCGAGGTCGTCCTCGGTGAGCGCCGTGGTGACCTCGATCGCGTGCAGCCCGAGGCGCTCCGTCTCAACGCGCAACTGATCGGTGAACAGGCGATCACGCTCCAGCAGGTTGCGCTGTGCCCTGACCGGATCTGAGGTCTTATTCGCGATCTCCCAGAGTGAGCCCCGGCTGCTGAAGGCGGCGTGCCGGAACTCCGGCGTCGGCAGCAGCCAGACCGCGTGCCCGGGTACGGCAAGGAGCGGTTTCACCAGGTGCGGCAGCAGGCGGAACCCTTCGGCGATCACCCCCTGGCCGGCCGGCAAGCGCAGCAGGTCTTCGATGATCAGGTTAAAGGCCTCGCCCCTGAACCAGTGAAAGGTCTCCAGCATGGCCTGCGGCGTTCTCTTAGCCCACCGCTCATCCAGGTCCATGGCCTTGAATTCGCTGAGGTACGGAGTGTCATCGCCGGAGATCCGGTGGTCATGGTCGGCCATCGCCGCGTCGGTCGAGTACAGGGCAAGGCCGTGCTCGGCCGCCAGGCGGCGGGCAATGGTCGACTTGCCGCCGCCGCTGCCGCCGCCAATCCAGTACACGTGACGCAGCCGCTCAGGCAGCGTCGGCGGCTCTCGAATCAGTAACCCCTATCCGGGTCTGCGGAACCTTCGCGCGCGTGCTTGAGCAGCGCCAGCGCGGCGCGGAGAGCGGCCCGGAGTTCCTGCAGATACTCCCGCCCCGCGAAGGTCCCGGCGGGCCGGCGACTCCGGGCATCCACGCCGCACGAGCGCACCGCGCATCCGCGCTCGAGGCCGAGCACCCGGCTGGCGACCAGGTGCTGGTAGGGCACGTAGAGCTGCGTGGTCACTATGAGAATGTCATGCTCGCTGCCCAGGCTGGCCAGGTCAGCCCAGTAGCGGAGCTGGTCCCCGGTCTTCGCCCGGCGAGCGTGCGGCAGGTCTGACGGCGCGATCACGACTTCCGCCGATGGCCAGAGGTACCGCGCGGATGCGGCATGAAACTCGCCCGGCCGCTGGGGGTCCGGGTGCGGCCAGGACTCCTCGACCGCTTGGGGCGCGCCCAGGCTGAACGCGCGGCGGGTAGCGGCCAGGACTACCTCCGCCTCGTCGGCGGCCGGCCCGAAGCCAGCTTCTCTCGCCTGGTCAATCTCCGTTTCATCGAGCCGCCTGTGGGCGCCGAGCGCCACTACGGTCCCGGCCCGGAGCCCTGCTTGCCGCAACTGCGCGGCGTAGTTCGCCCGGTCGGCGCACGCTCGCGCCTGGCCCGCCAGGATGACCAGGTGGGAGAACTCCCTCGCGGCCGGCGGCGCCGGCTCGACGAAGCCGAGTGCCCGGGCCGCGTCGGCGATCAGGGCGTCCGGGATCACCGTGCCATTGACTTCGGCGGGCGTGCGCTCGATGAAATGGCGCTCGCGGTTCTGGCGGAAATCCCAGGCAGCGGATAGTCCGGCAAGCTTGCCCAGTACTCCCAGCGTGCTCGAATCCTCTGGCCAGTCCCATCCGGACGCGATCGCCAGGACCCGCATTGGCGGTGAGGTGACCCAGTTTCGCAAGGCTTGATCCAATAGGTTCGTAGCATATCCGCCGCGATGACCGACTGACAGCGGCACAGGATCGAACCGCCCGGATGAGATAGCGCTCACCTGGGAAGTATGGGGGAACTCGATGACGCAGGGCGATCCGGCCATGGTTGCCGGCGATGAATGGCTCTGGAATCGGGACAGCGGTTACCGTCCGCTGGCGCGATTTGCCAGCGTGACGGCGCTCCAGCCGCTCGGCCTGCACGACCGGGATGCCTATCAGGCTCTCGCCGCCAGGCTGGAACACCCCGGCGCCGACGCCAGGGAGGCGGTCCGCGAGATCACGCGGCAGTTGTATGAGCAAATGCGGAGCAGGAAGTATCCGTACGCCGCGCCGGAGCTGTATTTCGACAAGAGGCAGCGGCTCCGCGATCCCATCGCCATCCACCAGGACTCTGGCACCTGCCTGGATCTGTCGCTGATGTTCGCCGCGATGTGCACGGCCCTTGGCCTGCGTGCCTTCATCGCGATCCTGGAAGGCCATGTCAACGGTGATCACGCACTCGTCCTGGTCGACCTCGCGAGCACTCCGCCCGGCATCGGCAGGCCTTCCGAGCAAGGCATCAGCGGGGTGGAGGCACCCGTCCGCCCCGAGGAGCCCTCAGGCGTGAGCGGAGTCCGGCAGCTGGTACGCGGCTCAGTGCCCGTCGAACTGACCGCGGCCGGCGTCGCTATCGAGATCACCTCGGCGTGCGGCGTTCCGAACCTGGATTTCAGCGCAGCGTGCCTTCGAGGCGAGGAAAGGCTCACCGACCGCCGGTACGAGGAGGTGCACCTCGTCGACGTCCTTACCTGCCGGGACAAGCTCGGGGAGGCTGCGCTGCCCGCTCATCGTCCGGCGATCTACCCGAGCTTGCCGCCGATGCCGCCATTCACTGCCTACCGCAGCCGCGAAAAGGTCACCGATGAGCTTCGCAAGGCCAGCGGAACTGTTGTCCTGCTCGGTGGCTCAGGCACCGGCAAGAGCATGCTGGCGCACCTGGTAGCGGCAACGGCGGACCATGGGTGCGGCTGGTTCCTTGATGCCTCCAGTCAGCAGGCCCTGACCGTGGCGCTGGCCTCGGAAGAGGCGAAGGCGAAGGGACTGACGGCTCAGCTGGCTGACGGCCCGCAGCTCAGGGTACTGGCCCGCGGCTCATTGACCCGGCTCAAGAACTCCACCCGGCCGTGGGCAGTCGTGCTGGATAACGCCAACGGCGACCATGGCTCGCTGACGTCCCTGCCAGACCCGGCCGCCGACCGGGGGCAGCTGGTGATCATCACCACCACCAACGAGGCCTGGGACGACGGCCTGCACGAGATCATCCGGCTCCCCGCGCTGCCGCCCGATGATGTCGCTGACGGCATGGGCACAGCCGACATTCCGGTGGAGCTGATCGCCGGGCGGCCGCTCCTCATCGGCGCGAGCCGCCGGTACTTTGAGGCGACGGGCCGCTGGTGGTGGGCGGATCAGCTGGGCACGGCCGAGTCGGCGCCGGCCGACTTCTGGGCGGCGGTGGCCGGTGAGCTCGGCGATGGTCTCCCGCGAACGGTAGCCCAGGCGATCAGCTGGCTCCCGCCCGTGCGCATCCCCGTTGCCGCCCTGGCGTCCGTCGCCGGCATCGATGAGGTCCGGGCGGCCGTCACCAGGCTCCGGCAGGTGGGCCTGATCGACGCGGCGGCCGGCGAGGTGACCATGCACCAGCTATTCCGCGCGGCAGTCAGGGGGCTGGCCTTGCGTGAGGATCGCGCTGGCCAGGCGGAACTCGTGGCCAGGATGCTGGCAGCGGAGGGCGTGCAGAGGGTCCTGGAGTCGGCCGCCGACCTGGCGACAGCGCGGCAGCTGGGCGACCTCCTGGACCGGGAGCCTTATCCGGGCGCGGCCGTCACAGGCCTGTATGAGCTGGGCCGGGTATTCGAAAGGCACGGGACCGCCGCGGACTCCGCGCGCTGGTACGCCAATTTCGCGCGGCTCGCGGCCAGGCCGGGCGGTGAAGCGTCCGATGAGCTGAGGCTGCGCCGGGTGAATGCCCTCGTCGGCATGGCCCGCGCCGCCATGCGCGGACTGTCAGGATCGGCGGACGAGCGCGTCAGGTCCCTCGACGAGGGGATCGCCTGGACGACGGAGGCGGAACTGCTCTGCCAGGAGCGCGCGACCGGCGAGGGCGACGTGGTCGCCGGATATCGGCTGGCCGCCTCGCATGCCAAGGCCATGCGCGGGCTCCTGCTCAGGAAGCGCGCGAGCGTGGAGCCGGACGGGAGCGCCACGGGCCTTGACCTGCTCCGGCAAGCGGAGCGGGCGTTGCGCGACAGCTACCGCGAGCGGACCAGCCAGTTCAAGGAGACCACCCCGGAACTGGACCGAAGCCAGTTCAATCTCGCCGGCCTTGAGGTCAGGCTGGCTCAGCGAGACGATCCGGCTGCCGCCGCTGAGCACCTTGACGAGGCCTGGCGGCACTACACGATGATTCTCGATGAGCGCCGGCGCCGGTATCGCACCGATGAGCTTGAGGAAGTCGTCTCCTGCATCCACGGCCAGGCCGTGGTGTCCTACTACCGGGCGACCTTGCTCCAGGGAACCTGGGCGGAAAAGACCGCGCTGCTGCGCCTGGCGGCGGAACGGGCCGCCGAGGCGGTCGCGATCCGGCAGCAGCTCGCTGGCCCGGCGGATGATCTCAACACCGCCAAGAGCCTCGCGATCCAGGCCAAGATTGCGCTGGCGCGACTAGCCGTGACCGAGGCCGCAGGCATTCGCGCGGACCGTGACGAAACGGCCATCGACGTGTTCCGCAAGGAACGGCACAGCCTCCTGCGCCCGCCTGAGAAAGAAGGGGACCGGGAATGACAGCCGATGCGGACGCCCTGGCCAGGAGGATCGCGGCCGCCCTGATCCGGTTGCTGCCGACCGCGGACTGGACCGAAGGGCTAGCCGGCAAGGTCGCCGGGGCTCTGGGAGCCGGATTCGCGGCTCAAGCCGCGACAGCGGCCAGCCAGCTATCCGCCGACCGGGCGGCGCTGGGGGACGCCGGCCCGCAGCAGCGGGACGGAGTTGAGGCTGAACTCTACGGCCAGTGGCGTCGCCGGCTCGAACTCGTGCTCGCGGCGGACCCCGATCCGCTGCCGCGCGCCGAAGCCGTCCTCGTGGTACTCCAGGCAGCCACCGGCGTCCGCAGCGGCGACTGGGGCCATTCGCCGCCGCAGCGTGAGCCGGGCGACGGCCAGCGCCAGCGGCGGCTGCGCTGCGAATGCCCCGCGACGGTCCAGGTGGGCGCCGACTTCGGCGTGATCGTCCGGATCGCCGTAGCCGGCGACGGGGTCAAGCTCAGCTCGTTCCCCGTGCCGCCCGGAGGCCGGGACGTGGTGGTCGATGTCAGGGCACCAGGACTGCTGGTGCGAGGCCCGTTCCAGCAGCAGGTGCGGGTGCCGCCGGACAGCGATTCCCCCCCTGTGCGGTTCGAGTTGCGGGCCAGCCAGCCCGGGCTCCTGCGGATCTCGGTCACCGCGTGGCTCGACGGCAACTTCCTTGGCGAGGTCGTGACGGAGGTCATGGCCTCCCGGCAATCGGCGCCGGCTGACCGTCAAGACGCCAGTTCCGACCTGAGCGCGGAGATCGCGGACGGCGCGGTGAGCCTGCTCGTGCGGCATGAGCCTCGGGATAACCTTTACCGCTTCCAGTTCATGGACATCGACAATCCCCGTGAGGTGCTGGCACCGCTGCACTGGCCGCTAGGTCCTCAGCTCGACCTGCTGATCGCACGCCTAGAAGCCACCGCGAGCGGCGCGGACAATTTTTCACGATCCGAAATGAAAAATCGCCTGATTGATGAGGGCGCAGAGCTATGGCGCGCCCTCGTCCCCGAGGCAATACGCCGCCAGTTCTGGGATCGCCGGGACCGGATTACCCACCTCAAGATCCTCGGCGAGAATGATCGGGTGCCGTGGGAGCTTACATATCCCATGGACGCCGGGCTCGACGCGGGTTTCCTGGTCGAGCAGTTCCCGGTGACCCGCGACGTATTTGAACGGCCAGGGCTGGCGCGTACCCTGAGGCCGCATCCCGCCCGCTTCGTGCTCCCGGAGGGCTCGCCTCGGGCGGCGCACCGCGAAATCGAGTTCCTCAGCCGGCTTCTGGACGCCGGGTCCGCGGACAACGCCGTCATTTCCAGGTTCGGCCCGCTCCGCGAGCTCATCAGCGGCGGCGGCTTCGGGCTGCTGCACTTCGCCTGCCATAACTACTTTGACGGCGCCGAAGGATCGACCATCAACCTGGGTGACGCCCCGTTCAGCGTCACCAACCTGCAGGCGGCAAGGACCAATAAGGCCCTGGAGCCATTCGCGCCGCTCGTATTCCTCAATGCCTGCCGCAGCGCCGAGGGCGCGCCCCGGTATAACGAGCTGGCCGGCTGGGCAGAAACGTTCCTGCGAGCCGGCGCTGGCGCGTTCATTGGCTCGCTCTGGGCGGTGCGGGACCGGAGCGCGTTCACCTTCGCGAAGCATTTCTATGAAATCCTGAGCGGCGGGAAGACGCTCGGCGAAGCCGCTATGGCCGCGCGGCAGGCGATCGCGGGCAACGGCGCGGACCCGACCTGGCTCGCCTACGCTATCTACGGTGACCCCAACGCGCGCATCGCGCAGCCGCTGCCCAGGTGAGCCGGGCACAGGAAATAATGTGCGTAATACGTGCGTGACCTGTGTGGTGGCAAGGTAAATGACAAATGACACTTGATCCAACAGCGCAATAACAGCGCTTCGGCGGACCAAGGAGAATTGTCATGAGTAACTTGCGACTGGATGAACGAGGCAACGGGCGCGCTCGGCTTGGCCTGACCCAGCGGAATCGCACCCGCGCAGCCGGGGCCATCACCGTCCTGGCCTCCGGCGCCGCACTGGCCGCGACGACCTTGCTCGCCTCGGCGCCCGCCTCGGCTGCCGCTCCGGCCGCCCCTCAGGCCGGCGTGGTCAGGGCACTGGTGATCAGCAGGCCGCTGGCCCGTCCGCGACGTGGGCAGTCCCATGTTCGTGTCGGTCGTGCCCACGGTGGACATCGTCGGCGCAGGCAAGATCGACTGCGGCGCGGCGACGGGTGAGGTCGGATACTCGCCGAGGATCTCAGCGACCGGGTCTAAGAAGGTCACCGAATGGGTGAGCATCTGGTTCGTAGCGACCCACTGTTCGCCAAGCAAGATTAAGGGCAGGCCGGTAATCGGCAAGCCAGTTCCCAAGACCGTTATCGGAAGCCTTGCGTTCAAGGCGATTCTAGGGACCACCTGCCCGCAGTTCGGTCTCCTCGGAAAGGGCTATCTGCATCTGGCCTACAACTATCCCGGCGTGCACAACCCGATGATCGACCCGAGCGTCGGCCTCGTGACCATCACGCAATCCGGCCCGTACTGGATCCTGAACGGTCCGATCTTCGCCGGCTCCTACCCCACCCTGGCAGGCCCCAACTTCAATGCCTGGATCAAGCCCAACCTGATCGGCGGGCACGGCTGCAACAACGGCGGCATCGACTCCGAATACATCGCCAGGGCGCAAGCGCCTTTCTTCCGCTTCATCTGACTGAAAGCGTCAGTGCTCCGAGCCTGCCAGTTCGAGCGGTCAAAACCCGCTCGCCTGGCAGGCTCGGAGCATGTGGCTGCTCGGGCGAATGGTTATAGGACTATGGCGAGCTTGGCGGTGAGCTGGCCTACGGGAGCAAGCGCATGTCGCGCGCTGGTACACCACCACCACGGCACCTTCTTGATGAGCGCGACGGGCTCGTTATCCCAGATAGAGGTCGTGGGATCACGACCGTGGGCGGCGCAGACCGGCCACGCGATTTCGTGCACCTCTTTGAGCGTGTCGGAGACCGATTGGGCCGCGGAGCAGAGCAGCCCGGAACCGTGCTCGCCTCGGGACATGCCCTCGCCCCACGCGCCATCCGGCAAAGCCGCGTACACTCGCGCGGGCCATCCCCGGCCGAAGCGTGCCCGCATCCGATACCGGCCGTATCCGGTGACGTCCAAGTCGTGCTGCACGATATCCACCGCACCCTGGCAACGTGCCGCGAATTCCTCGTCGGCAGGAGCAGGGTCGAAGCCGATTGACCGCAGAACCCCGGCCATCAGGTCCTGAGCCTCCAGGGCGGCTCGGTGCTGACGCTGGGCTTCTACGGCAAGCGGCTGACCGAGCCCAGCCGGCTGAGCCCAGTCGCCACCTCGGCGAGAGGAACTGCGGCGATCCGCTCGGTGGCTAGCCGGGGATCCCCCAGTCTGAAGCTGCGCGAGCCGGCGCAATGGCTCCGAGTCGAACCCCGCCGCCCGCCACCTCGACGCCAGACTCGGCCATTGACCGGGCGGAAGATGGTCCAACGCACCGGCGGCGGCCTGATCGGGGCGCGGCCACCAGTCGCCAAGCCCGAACTGGTTGACGTTCATCGACGCAACCCCCTGCGCACATGCGGACGCTAGCCGACAGCCTGCCATGGCGCGAGTTGAAACTAGTGCACAACTTCGCCCGCCGCTCTCGCCTGGCAGGCTCGAAGCATCTGCCTGAGTTGGGCTGGGCACCGGCAGCGAACCACCCGCGCGCGATGTTCCGTGATCATGAGCGAGGCTACGGAAACCTGCACGTGCCCGGACTAGGTTGTCTTCCGTGATCACGGCCACGATCCTGATCACGGAACATCACTCCCGCGCCCCGGCAGCCCGTGCCCGTGAATGACCGTGACTGGCCACATGACCTGCGGCGAACCGATCGCTGCACGCTTGTGCCGGGAAATGGTCACAGTGGTACAAGGCGGCGATCCCGCAAGCTGAGCAAGCCTATGCGGAACACCTGCTGTTCGAGGAGAAGAAGAAATGAACCAGCCTCCGCTGAACAACCCGAATGCGCGGTACTGGGATGATCTGGTCCAGGATTTTGGCTTCTCTCCGGAGGAGCAGGAAGTCATCCGGTCCGGCGCAGGCCGCATGATCGCGGAGGTCCGGGCACAACGTCTCGCGGACCTTCGCAAGCGTCAGCATGCCACCCAGGTAGAAGTAGCTGCCGCCATGGGCGTGAGCCAAGCACGTGTCTCCAGAATCGAGAAGGGCGAACTGGAGCGAAGCGAAGTCGACACCCTTGCCGCCTATGTCAAAGCCCTTGGCGGCAAGCTCAAGATCATTGCCGACTTCGGCGATGAGAGCTACGTCCTTGGCTAGCTGACCTGTACGCCTGCACTTGCGCGCATCGGAAGCTCTTGAAGACCAGCGGGTCAATTAACACGCTGCGTTGCCGCGCTCAGCTGGGGCGGGCGGCAGGCCCATCTTTGGGACATCGATGGCGCGGGAGCGCCATCTTTGGGACATTGACGGGCCAGTCGGGGGCGGCGCCGCGGCTCCGCCCGGCCGGGAATGCCCACGATGTCCGGGTCGTTCGTGCCCTATATCACACTTGGGTCGTCCAGGCCCTGAATCTATAGGCTATTTCGCGACGAGACCCAGGTGTTTCGCCAAGCCCTCCTAGGGGAGGCGTTCGACGCCGAATCCGTCAAGCTCGCCCGGGTCGAATCGGCACAGCCCGGCCGCCCACCAGAACCGGCCCACCGGGTCGCCGTGCAGCCGGTACCGGTGCTGACCGAAGATCGCGGCCCAGTCATCGCCCCGCAAGGCCAGGAGCAAGGTCCTCGACTCGGGATCGTCGTCATTGACCGGTCTGAGCGTGACGCAACCGTTCGCGTGCCCTATCGCGACTCATCTGACCGTCTGGCGAGAAGGCGAGCGTTTCGACCCCTCCGGTGTGCTCCAGGGCGAGCGAGGGGCCGACCGGAGAAGAAATCTCTTTGCGGTTCAGTCTCAGCAAGCGTCGCCGTTTTGGGCGTCGGTCAGGAATGGCTTCCATGGGCGTGAGCCACACGGTGCCGTCGCTGCTGGCGGTGGCCAGGCGGGTGCCGTCGGGTGAGTAGGCGACGGCATTCACGCGGCTGGTGTGCCCGGTGAGGGTCGTGATGGTGGTGCCGGTCGCGAGGTCCCAGATTCGGACCGTGCGAGCGCTGCTGGCGGTGGCCAGGCGCGTGCCGTCTGGTGAGTAGGCGAGTGTCCGCACCGGTCCGGGGCCGGTGAGGGTGGTGATGGTGGTGCCGGTGGTGGGGTCCCAGATCCGGACGGTGCGATCGCTGCCAGCGGTGGCCAGGCGGGTGCCGTCGGGTGAGTAGGCGACCGCGTTCACGGGGCTGGTGTGGCCGGTGAGGGTGGTGATGGTGGTGCCGGTGGCGGGGTCCCAGATCCGGGCGGTGCGGTCGGTGCTGGCGGTGGCCAGGCGGGTGCCGTCGGGTGAGTAGGCGACCGCGTTCACGGGGCTGGTGTGGCCGGTGAGGGTGGTGATGGTGGTGCCGGTGGCGGGGTCCCAGATCCGGGCGGTGCGGTCGTCGCCGGCGGTGGCCAGGCGGGTGCCGTCGGGTGAGTAGGCGACCGCCCGCACCGGGCCGGTGTGGCCGGTGAGGGTGGTGATGGTGGTGCCGGTGGTGGGGTCCCAGATCCGGGCGGTGCGGTCGTTGCCGGCGGTGGCCAGGCGGGTGCCGTCGGGTGAGTAGGCGACGGCGTTCACGGGGCTGGTGTGGCCGGTGAGGGTGGTGATGGTGGTGCCGGTGGCGGGGTCCCAGATCCGGGCGGTGCGGTCGGTGCTGGCGGTGGCCAGGCGGGTGCCGTCGGGTGAGTAGGCGACGGCGTACACCCAGTTGGTGTGGCCGGTGAGGGTGGTGATGGTGGTGCCGGTGGCGGGGTCCCAGATCCGGGCGGTGCGGTCGTCGCCGGCGGTGGCCAGGCGGGTGCCGTCGGGTGAGTAGGCGACCGCCGCGCACCGGGCCGGTGTGGCCGGTGAGGGTGGTGATGGCGGCGCCGGGGCGGGGTCCCAGATCCGGACGGTGCCGTCGTCGCCGGCGGTGGCCAGGCGGGTGCCGTCGGGTGAGTAGGCGACGGCGTACACCCGGTTGGTGTGGCCGGTGAGGGTGGTGAGGGTGGTGCCGGTGGCGGGGTCCCAGATCCGGGCGGTGCGGTCGCTGCTGGCGGTGGCGAGGCGGGTGCCGTCGGGTGAGTAGGCCACCGCCCATACCCGGCCGGTGTGGCCGGTGAGGGTGGTGATGGCGGTGCCGGTGGCGGGGTCCCAGATCCGGGCGGTGCGGTCGCTGCTGGCGGTGGCCAGGCGGGTGCCGTCGGGTGAGTAGGCGACGGCGTACACCCGGCTGGTGTGGCCGGTGAGGGTGGTGATGGCGGCGCCGGTGGCGGGGTCCCAGATCCGGACGGTGCGGTCGCTGCTGGCGGTGGCCAGGCGGGTGCCGTCGGGTGAGTAGGCGACCGCACTCACCGGGCCGGTGTGGCCGGTCAATGTGAGCACGGCAGTGCCGGCGATCGCGTCCCAGATCTGGACGTCGTCTCCGCTTGCGGTCGCGAGTAACTCCCCCTCGGGATGCCAGGCCACTGCCGAGACACCGCCTCGGCCAAGGCTCAGTTGCAGACGGGGCACATCCTGCGGTAGCGCGCATCCCCAGTCTGGCAACGCCAGTCCCGGCGCGACCTTGGCTTTCGTGAGCTTTGCTCGGCGCCAGGAGGTGCCTGTGAGGTTCGCGTCGCTGAGGTCGGCGTCTATGAGAGAGGCTTTGTCCAGGCGGGCGTTGCTGAGGTTTGCTCGGCGGAGGTCGGCGCCGTTGAGGTTGGCGCCGGTCAGGTTGGCTCCGGAGAGGTTGGCGTCCGTCAGGCGGGCGCCGGGCAGGCGGGCGTCTCTGAGGTCGGCCGCGCGGAAGTCGGCCCCGGCTAGGTTGTCCTGGGGCAGGAAGACCTCGCCGCGCAGGTCCTCGCCGGCATAGTTGACCAGGTCCACGTCCGTTGCCAGGCCGTGATGGTGGAAGTCGCGCAGCAGCGCGCGGGCGTTGCGCTTGCGCCAGTCGCTCACTGGCTGCCTGCCATCCGCTGAGCCCACGCCGTTGCCTCGGCGGGCGCTAGGTCCCGGAGGAATCGGATTGTCAGGCCGGTGAGCTGGGCCTCTCCCATCGTCTGGTCGTCGGACCCGGCGCGCAGCAGGCTGGCCAGGCGCTTGGCGAGCAGGAATTCCCAGACTGACTGGTGGGCGAAGCGCCAGCGCTTGCCGTCGACGTGGAGCAAGGTACGGCCGCCCGCTTCCTGCGCGGCCTGGTCCACGGTGAGCTCAAGCCTGGGCAGGTCGAGTACTTCCCGCGCGGTTTGCTGGAGGGCGTCTTCGGTGACGTCTCGCTCCCCGGTCCGCCAGAGGCGCAGGGCGAGTTCCTCCAGCAACTCCTGCCGCATCTCGGCGGGCACCGTGCCTGGGGCGTCCGGGTCGATCTTGAGCGTCTCTGTGCTGAGCCAGCGGGTGACTAGCTTCTGGTACAGGTCGGCGGCGGTCACCGTGCCCTCGCTGGCGGCGGCCTGAAGATCTTCGAGCGAGAGATCCTCGACGATGAAGGACAGCATGCGCGGTGTCCTGGCCAGTTCGGGGAGGTTGTCGACGGCGGCTAGTGCCTGCATCCACTGGTCGGCGGCCTGGTCAGGGTCGGCGTGGCGGGCGATCTCGAACCACCGGATGAGAAAAGCGCGCTGCTGGCCGAGCTCGAATGGCTCCAGCTGGTAGACGCGTCCTACGTGGGTGTTGCGGAGGGTGTCGAACAGGCTGGTGGTGACCTCATCGGTGCTGCGGAAGTGACTGGGCCTGGTGGTGAGCAGGATCTTGGCGCGACCGCTGAGCGCCTCGGTGAAGGTGCGGAGCTGAGCGGCGGCATTCGCGTAGCCGACGCGGACGGCGAATTCGTCGTAACCGTCGACGAGCAGTACCAGGCTCCCGGCCTGGAGGCTGTGCTGGAACCGGTCGATCTGGAACTGGGCGCGGCTTTGCAGCAATGCCGCCGAGACCATCTCGTCCAGACTCTGGCGCTTGTCCCGGTCCCGCAGGTAGATCACGATCGGGGTCAGCCCGGTTTCGTGATTGACCGAGAAGGCGGTAAGCCAGGCGGCGGACGAGGAAGGACTTGCCGTAGCCAGCGTCACCGAGGATCAGGCAGAATCGCGCGTCCTCGTCGAGCAGGGCGTCGTAGACGTCGTCGAGTAGGTCGTGGCGGATGTCTTTGCCCGCTCGGCCGAATCGGTCAATATCGCGGAAGCGCTGCGGCTGGTACAGCGGCTGCGGATACAGCCGGTCGGTGTCGAGCTCCCGGCGCAGCCAGGTCCGGTACGCGCCGAGCTCGAGCAGGTTGTTGTACTCGGTCCAGGTCTTGACGTGGATCCCGCGCTTGCGGCACGACGCGCGCAGCGCGGGGTCATCGGGTCCGTGATGGACGACCACCAGGTCGACTGGACCTCGGGTCCGCAGGGGCGCGAAGGCTCGCGCGTCCAGATCGTCGATCACCGTCTGATACGCCGGTCCGTCAATGACGCCGACGCAGCGCATGGGCGCCCCGGTGCGAAACGCGACGAGGTAGTCGAGCCAGTAGCCGGCGCTGCCTTCCATGCCCTTCCGCTCGACCATCGGACCTGGCTGCCCGGGAACGGTCGTCGCCTGCCCTAGGTCGATCGTCGTTACGAGCTGCACCTGCGCCGCGAAGTCATCCGGGTCCCTGAAACGGTTGCGTCGTCGCCGGTATTGAAGTTCCTTGAACTCTGCGGGGGCTGGCCGCAGCCAGCCCTGCGCGGGGAAGTCGAGCACGACCTGAGCGTCGTTGCCGTTGCGGCTGGCCCGGACGTCGGCGATCCAGCGTCCCCTGCCGTCCCATTGCCGTGCCCACCTGGTGAGCTTCCCCTGCTCTAGTTTGATGATCTGGTACTGGTTGGGCACCTCGCCTGGCCGCCAGTCCGCTGTCACGGCCGCCGATCCGGTCGCGAGCACGAGCGTGCCGTCCGCGAGGCGGTCCTCTTTGCCCTCGTGCGTGTGGCCGTGCAGCAGCAGATCCAGGCGGTCTCCGAGGATCGACGTCAGGTCGTCCTCGTCGCGGAGGTTCTCGTTGTCGGCCTTGGCCTTCCGCCGGGCGTTGTGGTGCAGCACCCCGATGCGCGTCAGGTCGTCCACGCGGGCCAGCTGGCCCGCGAACCAGCGGAGCTGGTCACGCCCGCACCAGCCATAGTGCTCGTCGTCGTGGTGGCTTTCCAGGATCGTCGAATTCATCGCGGCCACGGCAATGCCCAGGTCGTCGAACCGGTGCAGGCGGTAAGGCTGCTCCTCGGTGAACGCGATCGGCCCGTGCAGTTCGGCTACGAAGTTCTGGTAGTGGCGCCACTTTTTCGCATAGGGCGGCTGCGGTTCGGCGTCCTCATCCCGGCACTCAGCGAAGTACGCCTCGCTCAGGTCCCAGCTCACGTCATGGTTACCCGGGACGACCACGATGCGATCGCGGCTCAGGGGCAGGGCGGCGCACAACTCGTCCAGGAAGCGCAGCGCGTCCTCGTACTCCGCGCGCTTGCCGCGCTCGGCGATGTCGCCGGACAAGATCAGCAGGTCGACCGGCGGCACGCCCTGGTCTCGAAGCCGGGCGAGATCACGGATCAGGTGACCGGCCAGCGGATCATCCGCGTGGAAACGGTGATACCGCCCGAACTGCGTGTCCGAGACGTGCAGAATCGTGGCACTAAGCTGGTCACTGGCCCTGGGCACGCCATTCATCCTAAATGAATTTTCGCTTGTCAAGGTTCGGGGTCAGGCAGTCGGATAAAAAGCGGAGAATGGTGCGTGAACCGGCATCTTGCCCCCGGGGATTGATGGTGCCCTCCGTTTCATGATTATGTGGAGTGGGCTGGTCGTGGCGGAAGGGGCGCGCAGGGATGTGCGGGATAGTCGGGTGGGTCGATTTCTCTCGGGATCTTGGCGCCGAGCGCGCGATCATCGAGGCGATGACTGCCACGATGGCGTGCCGGGGACCGGACGACGAGGGGGTGTGGGTCTCCGAGCGGGCGCTGATCGGCCACCGGCGGCTGGCCGTCGTGGACCTGTCCGGGGGCGTGCAGCCGATGAGCGACGGGGGCGCGGTCCTCACGTTCAGCGGGGAGATCTACAACTTCCGCGAATTACGTCGCGAGCTTGAGGGTTTCGGGCACGTGTTCCGCACCAAGTCGGACACGGAGGTCCTGCTGCGGGCCTGGCTTGAGTGGGGCACCGACTGCCTGCCGAGGCTCAATGGCATGTTCGCGTTCGCGATCTGGGACGCGGCCCGCGAGGAGCTATTCCTGGCCAGGGACCGGCTCGGGATCAAGCCGCTTTATTTCGCGCCGACGCCTGACGGCGTGCTGTTCGGGTCCGAGCCGAAGGCGGTGCTCGCGCACCCCGGCTTCCGGGCGGAGTTGGACGCGGAGGGTATCGCGGAACTCTTCGCCCCGGTCGGCACGAAGGCTCCCGGGCACGGTGTCTTCCGGGGGCTGCACGAGGTGCAGCCTGGCCGGCTGGTCACGGTGGGTCGGCGTGGCCTGAGCTCGCGGGCCTACTGGGAACTGGCCGCCCAGCCGCACACCGACGACGAGGCGGCCACCATCGCCCGCGTGCGGGAGTTGCTCGATGACATCGTTGACCGGCAGCTTGTGGCCGATGTGCCGGTGTGCACGCTGCTGTCAGGCGGCCTGGACTCGAGCGCCCTGACGGCGCTGGCGGCCCGGGCGCTCGCGCGGGACGGGCGCGGTCAGCTCGCCACCTTCTCGGTCGACTTCCCCAGCAGCCAGGACCGATTCCAGCCGGACCTGTTCCGACCCAGCCACGACGAGCCGTTCGCGCAGCTGGTAGCCAAGCATGCCGGCACGCGGCACACCACGGTCATGCTGGACGCGGCGGAGCTGACCGCGGCGGCGCAGATGCCTATGCGGGCGCATGACCTGCCGGCGATGGGCGACATGTTCACGTCGATGTACCTGCTCTTCCGCGACTTGCGCGAGCACTCCACGGTCGCGTTGTCCGGCGAGTCAGCGGACGAGGTGTTCGGCGGCTACCAGTGGTACCACGATCCGGCGATGCTCGCGAGGCCCGCCTTCCCCTGGTCCACCGGGTCCTGGGCGCCGGTGCTGCGCCCTGAGGTGGACGCGGAGGTGCGGCTGGACGAGCGGGCCGCGCAGCGGTACGCGGACGCGCAGGCGGAGGTTCCCCTGCTGGCCGGCGAGAACGCCGCCGACCGGCGGATCAGGGAGGTGCTCTACCACGGGCTGACGCGCTGGCTGCCGGTGCTGCTCGACCGGAAGGACCGGCTCAGCATGGCGGTCGGCCTGGAAGTGCGGGTGCCCTTCTGCGATCACAGGCTCGTGGAGTACGTGTGGAACGTCCCCTGGAGCCTCAAGGAGATAGGCGGGATCGAGAAGGGCCTGCTGCGCCGGGCCACGGCCGATGTGCTGCCGCCGGAGATCACCAGTCGCCGCAAGAGCATCTACCCGGCGAGCGGGGACCCCGAGTACGCGAAGGCGGTCAAAGCCCAGTTGGCTGACCTGCTCGGCCAGCCCGGCGCGCCGCTGTTCGAGATCCTCGATCATGGCCGGCTCGCCGAGGCGTTCGGCGCGGACCCGACGCTGCCCGGGCTGCTGGGAGTACAGCCAAGCCCGTGGGCGCCCGCCGCCTTCCTGATCGACGTGAACGCCTGGCTGACGGAGTACAACGTAGCGCTCAAGTAACGCGCTTTAGCGGCGCTGGCCTCAAACTAACGCCGCCAATAATTTCCGGCCTGTGTCGTCAACCACCGGGATTGGTCGCACGTCGTATACGCGGCGCTTTCTTCTCTTGCCGTTGCGATTTTGTGCACTTACGGCCATATTCAGGGAGGTAAGGACATTGAAGCGGACCTTACTAGCGGCTTTACTGATACCAGCGGCTTTGGCTGTGGCGGTCTTCGCCGGGGCGGCCGCGTCCTCGGCGGCTTTCAGCGACAGCTGCGGGTCGGGGTCCGATGGCTGTTGCGGTACTGATGGCGGCTCGGGCACCGGCTGCACTACTGGCACGTCCCCGTACCTCAGCGTTCCCGACCGCCTGTACGGGGTGGCTGGCGCCTCAGCCGACGACGTCTGGGCCGTCGGCCTGGAGCCGGGCTCGTCCCTAATCATGCACTGGGACGGCAGCTCGTGGGCAACGTCGTTCACCGAGCCCGTCGGATTCTTCCGCGCCGTGTCCGCCCCCGCGACTGATGACGCCTGGGCGGTCGGCGGCACGAACTGGTTCGACGGGTCGCAAACGCTGGCCATGCACTGGGACGGCACGTCCTGGACCCACGTCACCACGCCGACTCCGGGAAGCGGCGTCTTCCAAGGCGTGACCGCGACGTCCGCCAGCAACGCCTGGGCAGTTGGCGTCATTGGTCCAGGGCCGGGCACGACGGCCGCGGCGACCGAGCCGCTGATCGAGCGCTGGGACGGCAGCAGCTGGGCCGAGCAGACGTTCGCTGATCCGACCGACGGCGGCCAGTTCTGGGCGGTGGCGGCGACCTCGGCCGACGACGCCTGGGCGGTCGGCTGGACCGGCGGTTCGGGCGAAGGCACCGGGCAGACCACCCTGATCGATCACTGGGACGGCACCTCGTGGACGCGGGTGTCCAGCCCCAACGCGGATGGCTCCGCCAACGCCTTGTACGGCGTGACCGCTATCTCGGCCGACGACGCCTGGGCGGTGGGTTACACCTTGGCCAGTGACGGCAAGCCCAGGTCACTGACCATGCACTGGAACGGCAGTACCTGGAGCGTCGTATCGAGTCCCAGCCCGGCCGGGGACTCCGGCCTGCAGGGTGTGTCGGCGGCATCGGCGGATGACATCTGGGCGGTGGGCCAGACCGATACGTGCGGCCACGGCGGCGGGAATTGCACGACCGTGATCATGCACTGGGATGGCAGCGCCTGGACGGTGGTTTCATCCCCCGATCCGTCTAGCGGCTACCTGAACAGCTTGCTAGGCGTGGCAGTCATCTCCGGCGACAGCGACGACGTCTGGGCGGTGGGAACGACCGATTACGCCTCCACCTTGATCACCCACTGGGATGGCACGGGGTGGCGCTGATCAGATGAGCGTCATCCTAGCGGGCAGGCCCAGCAACGTCACAGGGGTGTGGCTTTTGAGGGTGAGCCAATTGGGTGCTGCCGTTTTCGGGAGGGTTTTCGTCCCCTGGGAGGAGAGTTGCCATGTCCGGGAGGGTTCTCGTCCTTACCGGGGAGGGTTTCCGGGTTCCTGTAGGAGCGTTGTCGCATGAAGGAGGATTGTCGTCGTATAGTCCGGTCAACTCTCCTAGATGCGGAAACTCTCCTAAAGCCAGCAGCACTACCGGGCTAGTCTGTACGCGAACTTCATGGAACCGAGAGGAACGAGCGTGCGCTGGCGAATGATGGCAACGATCTCCGCAGCCACGGCAACGCTGACCGCGTTGGGGCTGGCGTCCTTGCCAGGGTCGGTGGCCGGAGGCGTTTCGGCGTTCGCCGCGTCGAATGCCGCCGCGTCGGCTGCCCGTTCCTCGGTTGCTTATGTCCTCAGCTACGCGCAGAGCCTGGTCACGCCCGTGAACACCAGTACCCGGCGGGCGGGCCCGGCGATCAGGGTCGGGTCGCATCCCGACGCGATCGCCATCACCCCGGACGGCCGGACCGCCTACGTGGCCTGCGCCGGGTCGGACACGGTCGTGCCGATCGACACCGCCACCGGCAAGGCCGGGCTCGCCCATCAAGGTTGGCCTCCGGCCCGTAGCCATCGCGATCACGCCGGACGGGCGCACCGCGTACGTCGCGGACAACGGGTCGGCCGACGTGACGCCCGTCAATCTCACCGACAACAAGGCCGGGCGGCCTGTGCCGGTGGGCCGGTTCCCCCGGGTGATCGCGATCACGCCCGACGGCCGCACCGTCTACGTGGTCGGCAATGACACGGTTACGCCGATCCGGACCAGCACTGGCAGGCCGCTTAGCCGGATCAGGGTCGGCAGGAATTCACGGGCGATCGCGATCACCCCCAACGGCGCGACCGCGTACGTCGTCAGCACTGGCTCGGGTTCGGTCACGCCGATCCGCACGGCCGGCAATGCCGCGTTGCCGGTGATTCACCTGGGCGGCTCGCCGCATTCGATCGTGATGAGCCCGGACGGCCTTTCCGCTTATGTGACTTTCAGCAGAGCAGGGGGAGCGGGATTTGCCGCGCCGATCAGGATCAGTATTAATAAGGCGCTGAAGGCGATCCGGGTCGGGCGCCGGCCTGCCGCGATCGCGATCACCCCGGACGGGAAGACCGTGTACGTGGTCAACGGCAATGGCTCGGTCACGCCGATCCGGGCCGCCTCCGGCCGGGCGTTGCCGGCGATCCGGGTCGGCGTCCGCCCGGGAGCGATCGCCATCGCCCGAGATGGCCGCGTCGCCTATGTGACCAGCAGCGTGACCGGTCGCGGGGGAGTGGTGAGAGGGCAGCTCACAGCTATCAGGACCGCGAGCGACACGGTGTCGAAGACCGTCGGAATCGCGGCCGGGCCTATCGCGCTGGGGCTCGCCGTGCCTCCGGGCACGGTGACCGTCGGCACCGCCAGGCCGGCGCCCTTGTGCAACAACGTGGTCGCCTCGGCGCCGACGCTGGGACGGATCGCCACCAAGATGCTCAGGGTTCCCGGCGCGCCGTTCGGGGTCGTGGTGACACCGAATGGGAAGTGGGATCTGGCCGCAGGCGACGGTCTCGTCGTCGTGGTGCGCAACACCCGGTCAGGCGAGCATGTGACCCGCGTGATCAAGCTGCCGCGCGGCCATGGGGCACGCGGCGACGCGCTCACCCCTGACGGCAGATACCTCCTGGTCGCGGACCTGCGGGCGGGCGCGGACGTGATCGACGTGGCCAAGGCCATCGCCGGCAAGCCAGGCGCGGTGCTGGGCACGCTCAACGCGCCGCAGCCTGCCAAGGGCGCGTTCGAGATTGCGTTCTCGGCGGACGGGCGGTTCGCCTTTGTCACGATCGCGGGCGACCAGGAGATCGCGGTCTTCGATCTCGGGCTCGCTCTGACCGCCGGTTTCGGGCCGTCCGACTATGTCGGTGCCATCCCCTCCGGGCAGTCGAACGTCGGCATCACCACCTCGCCGGATCATCGCCTGCTGTACGTGACCAGCGAGGCGTCCTCGATTGGCTCCAAGCACGGCATGCTGTCGGTGATCAGCGTGGCTAAGGCGCAGACCGATCCGGCCGGCTCGGTGCTGTCGACGGTGGACGCCGGCTGCCGCCCGGTCAGGGTCATCGTGTCCCCGGACGGCAAGACTGTCTGGGTCACCGCCAGGCAGAGCAACGCCGTGCTGGCGTTCTCTGCCAGCAAGCTGCTGACCGATCCCCGGCACGCGCTGATCACCTGGGTCAGGGTCGGCGTGCAGCCGATTGGGCTGGCGATGGTGAACTGCGGATCTCAGGTCGTGGTGGCTGACTCGCACCGGTTCAAGGCGAAGCATGGGGTGCCCAATCTCGCCGTGATTGACGTCCGCCCCGCTCTCACGGGGCGTCCTGCGCTGGCCGGCTATCTGGTGTCGGGGCTTGACCCGCGCCAGCTCGCGGTCGCGCCGGACGGCCGGGTGCTGCTGGTCGGCAATTACGGCTCCGGGCAGCTCGAGAGGGTAAGCCTCACCAAGCTGCCGGGTGCGAGCCGCACCTGCCACGCCGGGACCGGTTCGAAATAGCTCGTCATAGGCACATGCGGATGCCCAGGATCGTCACGCACCCTTTGCTTTTGGACGGCGTCGGCGTCGGGGTCGCCGTCGGCGTGGGATCGGGCGGCGGAGCAGGCGCTGACGACGTGGTGGAGCTTGGCGTCGGGATCGGCAGCGGGCCAGATGACTGAGACGGGCCGGGAGCCGGGGATGGTGCGGGGCGGGCCGTTGGCCTGCCGCTGGCCGAGGGGCGCGGGCTCGTGCCGCGGTGCCCGGCCGGGGGGCCGTTCGGGCCTGTGCGGCGTGGTGATACCGCACCGGGGGCCGTCGGCGGCGAGGTGTGCCCGGCCCGGCCGGCAGGTAGCTCGCGGGCAGGCGTCGGCGCGGTACTGGGGTCGGAGAGCCTGACTGCCTGGCTCTGGTGGTGCTCGGCGAGCGCGAGGAGGCCGGTGACCGCGGCTGTCAGCAGGGCCGCCGCGCCGATCGCCGCCGCGGCCCGGGCTCGCGGGGCGCGGCCGGGAGCGCGGTAGCGGCTAGGCCGGTGGCTGGCTGCTTGCGGCTCGTTCAGCGCTGCTTGCGCCGCGGCCAGCGCGGCCGAGCGCTGCTGCTCAGGCTCGATCGCGGCTGAGATCGCGACTGCGAGTTCGCCGCTCGCCCACCTCGCGGCCACGGCGTTCAGTCCGGCGGGAAGCGCGACAATCCTGACGTCCGGTCCGCGCGCTCCGCTGGCGTCGGGGCCGGCGATCCCCCAGATGGCCGTCCACCATTCGCGCGGATCGCCTTCGCCGCCGATCCTGAGGGCGGCGGTGGCTCCCGGCGAGATTAAGGACTACCGAGAATTCCGCCTCCGCGGCCTGCCTGGCGGCGGCGCTGAGCTCTTTCGGCATCGGCGCGGCTGGCACCGCGCGAACCGGCGCGGCTGCTTGGGTGCTCGGTTCAGCTGCGTCGACCTGGCCATGGCCAGCGACGACTGCGGTGATCTGGCTTTCTAGCCGCCGGAGGCGGCGTTTCGCGCCTCGCACAACCTGTCATGCCTCCTGACGCCGTTGGGTTCGCGATACAGGCGGAAGTCCCGAGGATACAGGTCGGCCCGAATTGGCGGGCAAAGACGCACATGCCCGCTCAGGCCTGGTTAGTCGCTGCTCAGGTTGGGTCCTGTTCGAGGTAGCGGGCGAAGAAATCTGACTCTGCGCCGGTCAGCCGCCTTGGGCGCTGGGCACTGTAGTCGAAAGGCGCCAGTATCGTCGTCGCTCTGGCATAGATGCGCTCGCCGTCCTTGACCACGTAGCTGATCGTCACCGTCGAGGCCCGCAGGCGAGTGACCCACAGTTCGACCTCGACGGGTTCGCGCCGGTGGGTGAGCGCGTTCTTGTAGTCGATCTCCTGGCGCACCACGACTGACCCGCTGCCCAGGAAGCTCTCCTGCTCGCTGGGCGCCATACCGAGGAGGAGGTCGACTCGCGCCTCTTCCAGGTAGCGCACGAAGGCAACATTGTTGATGACACCGTAGACATCGACGTCGGCCCACCTCAGCGGGCAAAGAAAGCTATGCCGTGCCACCGCCAACTCCTGGGTCGTCTGTCGTCGGCGGCATCGTCTCATCCGCGAGGCCCAGGCAAGCGACCAGGGTGGGTGAGGTCCGCGGCTGCCCTGGAATCCTTGGTGCCCTCCGGCGCGTTCCCGTGGCATGAAGCTGTCCGTTGTGTTCGAGCCTGAGCCTGCCCAGTGGGGCCTTCGCGGCGACCCGCACCTGTGGCGGGCGATGCGTGAGAACCTGGCCGGGACCGATCTCCCGGCATCGGCTGCCGAGGCGGCGAGACTGCTGCACGCTGCTTTCAGCGAACTCATAGGGGTGGAGTTGGCTGCTGAGCCAGCCTCGTCGGTGTACCGGGAAGAGTACGCGCATGGCGGCATGTCCAGCGGGATGATCTGCCTGGACGCCTGGCGGCAGCGGCTTATGCCGCTGCTCACCGACCGCGCAGGCGCGCTGCTGCGAGCTTGAGTTCGCCCGCGCTTTATTTCATCCCCTGTCCTTACTTGATGATGGTGCTCAGGTCGAGTTATTGATCCATCAATGTCCGTTAGTTACGCTGATGACGGGCTGCTTCGCAGTCGCGTTAGGGGGTGGCGTGGTGCTGGCTGAGCCACTCGCAGGCGACGACGGCGTGCTCGTCGCCGAGGCGGAGCAGGTCTTAGCTAGTCATCCGGACTTCGGGGTCACCGACCTGATCTGGCGCCGGGCGTCGGCGAGGTTGCGGTTCGCCCTGGAAGTGCTCGGCGAGCGGCTGCCCGGCGTCGCCGAGGTGCTGCCCGGGCTCGCGGCTGAAGGCAGCCTGCCGCACGTGGTGCGTGATCCGGTCGTGCGGATGGCCACCGAGGCGGCCCTGCAGCGGCTGCGGACTGGCCAGCTCCGTCCGCCGGATGCCCTTGAGCAGGTACTCAGGCATGCTGCGGCCTTTGCCCAGCCGGACGCGGATCGCGCTTGCGCTCAGTCAGGCGTCCCTGCCCAGCGTGAGGAAGGGTGCGGGCTGCGGGCCGGCCCGGGCGGCCGGATCTGGGTGCTAGGTTTCCCGGACTCGCCCGGGCTGCTGCCTGGCCTGCTCGCGAAGGCCTGCGCCGATAACTTCATCGAGCAGTCGGGCCGGACCGGCGAGCTCAACCCGGGCACGGCACGCACCGTCGAACTAGTGAATCAAGCCTGCGAGGTGCTCGCCGCGCTGCTGCCGGTACTCGGGCTCGAAGCCATCGGGCATGTCACCGGGCTGGGCATGGTGACGGCGGACGGCGATGAAGGGGCGATGCTGTCAGCGGCCGGGGGCGCGCCGGTGCCCGGCATCATCGTCATCCGGCCGGGTGAGCTGGAGCGGCCGTGGGACGCGGCCGGGCGAATCTTGCATGAGGCACTGCACCTCAAGCTGTTCGATATCAGCGTCTGCTCGGCGCTCATCGCTGACCTCGACACCGTGGTCGAGGTGCCCTGGCGGCCCGTGCGCTGGGAGATCCGGCGCGTGCTCGCCGCGTGCCATGTCTACGCCCACATGGCGGTCTTCCACGCCGCGGTGCGCGCCCGGGGCCATCGCTTCGCCGGCCGGTTCGGGGAACCGCCAGCCAATCCGGGCGTCAGCTCATCGGGGAGCGACAGCTACGCACATGCGCAGGACAGGCTTCGCTACCTCGCGGGCCAGCTGACCGGCCCGCTAGCCGGGCACCTGACGCCAGCCGGCCGGAGGTTCGTCGGCTGGCAATTGAGTGCGGTAGCGCCCCTCATCGGCTGGCAGCCGGAGGCACAGCTCGCGGGTCGCCCGCCGGCCCCGCGCAGCCATCCGCCTGCCGGATACAGGCGCGTCAATGGCGTCGTCGCCCGGCCGGATCAGCAAGCTGGCGCCCTGCTTGTTTTCAACTCCGAGCGTGGTGTCCTGCATGTCGTCAACCTGGCTGTCTGGGTCGCTTTCCAGCTGTGCGATGGCCGGAATTTGGCTGCCTTGCGGCATTCCTACGCCGAGGTCGTGGCGAGCAAGCTCACCGCTCCGCAGGCAGCGCGCCACCTGGACGCTGCCCTGGCGCAGCTTCGCGAAGCTGGCCTCATCGAGCCAGCGACCGAATCGGTTTCCAGCGAGGGGAGGAGGTGACACATGCAGGAAGAAGCGCTCCGCTCCCTAGTCGAGCAGGCTGCCTCTTTCGACGAGCCGTCAGTGGCCGGCGCGTCGATGAAGGAGATCGCCTGGCTTCCGTCGGACGACGGCATCGACGACATCTTCGGCTTCTGATAGCCGCGGGCCGGAGGAGCGAGCTGAACGGACGCTCCTCCGGCCAGCCTGGTTTCGCCTGGCCGCGCCAGCGGCGAAGATTGGCGAGTTCTGTCCGGCTATGATCTGCAAATGCGTAAAGGCCTCATCGCAGCCGGTGTGGCACTGGGCGTGCTCGCCAATGCCATACAGGTCATATCGTGGATCTGGGTTGGTTCCCGCCAATGGGTGGACGGCCACGGGCTGCTGATATCCGGCGCGTCCGTCGGAGCGCTGGCCCTGGTAGTTCCCTTTGTGCGCCTCGCCGGATCGGTCGGAGCGCGAGGTATCGGCCCCTCGGCGCCGAAAGCCGGCCGGCAGCTGGTCACCTACCCGCCGTACAAGATCTCGATTTCACCGGACGTGACGGTTGATTTCGTCGTGCACTACGGGCCCATCGACCGTGTGCAGAACGTGGACATCATCGTTTCTTCGGAGAACACCTACCTGCAGATGTCGCAGATGTTCAAGCCCTCGACGTCAGGGCGCCTGCGCTACGCGACGGCCGAGAAAGACGAGCTTGGCCGAGTGCTCAGGGACACCGCGCAAGACGAACTGATTTCCTGGATGCGGGATCACGACGGTTATGGCGACAAGGTGACCGCGGGTACGGTTGTCGCCACCTCTGCCGGGAGCCTTGCCCAGCGCGGTATCAGGCGCATCTACCACGCTGCGGTGGTTCAGCCAGAGGATGGCAGCGGCCTGTACCGGACCAATAAGCCGATTGTCGCGGCGGCCGTCGAACGGGTACTTGAGCTCGCGCGGAAGGAGATCCCGTCAGCCTCGTCGGTATGCTTTCCGCTGCTCGGAGCGGGAAGGGCAGGCCTAAGCTCGCAGATGAGCCTTGAGGCGATCTACTACACGATGGTCGATCAACTGCGCGAAGATCCCTCGGCAGCACCCGGATGGACGGTTCATTTCATCTCCTGGCGGAGTTCCGACGCGGAGCTGATTCGTAAATTCCTGCGGTCGAAACGCTGAGCGCGTTACAGGGAGCGGACCTTGCCTGCCTATCCGCCGCCGCGTGCGGTGGTTCCATCTCCGAATTACGTCATCGTCGAGCCTGGCCGGAGACTATGGCGAGTTCACCCCTCCGGTCGACCAGGAACGGAGTTCTCCCGCCGGGGAGATGGGCACATCGCATGGAATGGGCGGTTTGACGCTACTGACGGGGATGACTACCCGTTCATGTATCTCGCCAGCACCCTGCGCGGAGCGCTGGTTGAGACGGCACTTCGGATTGACAGCCCTGTCTCTGCGGCCGGGGTCCGCTCTGTGACTAGGCAGGCACTCGCTGGCCGGGCATTGTCGGAGATCGTCGTGAGCAAGCCGATCACTGTGATCTCGCTGATGACAGCCGAGGACCTCGCCGCCGCTCTCCAGGATCATTGGTTGATTCAGGCGGACAGGCGGGACTATCCGCTGACTCGTGAGTGGGCGCGGTGGCTGCGCGGTACTGGCGCGCCCGCGCAGGGCCTGACCTGGCCATCTCGCAGGGATCTCGATGCCCAGCTCTTCCTTTTCTTCGGGGACCGGGTGCCGTGCGACTCGATTGGGCAGAGCGGCCCGGCGATGGTCCTCTCCGACCAGGCGTCAATCGAGCGGTTCGGCCCGCTCGTCGAGCCTCTCGGCATTGTGATCACGGGTGAGTAACCGAATGGAAGGCGGACTACAGATTTGTCGACGGTGACCATCTTGTGGGCAAGGCACGGCCAGAATGTCGCGAACATCTCGCGCACCCTGTCCCACCGGGTCTTTGATGGCGATCTCACCGACACTGGGCGGCGCCAGGCCGCGGAGCTTGCTGATCGCCTCGCCGCGACGCCAGTCATGGGGTCTGGCCAGCTGATCTGCTCGCCGTTGCGAAGAGCCAGGCAAACCGCGCAGATCATCGGCGAGCGGCTGGGACTGCCCGTGGCGCGCGAGCTCGACGAGCTCCGAGAGCTGAATGTCGGCGCGCTGGACGGGCGCAATGATCCAGCCGCTTGGGATACCTACGGGGCGGTGCTCGCGGCGTGGCAGGCGGGCAAGGCCGGGGTCAGGTTCCCTGATGGGGAGGACTACGGCGAATTGTGCGCGCGGCTGCGGCGTGCGCTGGCCGTAGCTGCCCGTATGCCGGCTGGCTCGGCCACGCTCATCGTCGCGCATGGAGCCAGTTTGCGCGCGGCGCTCCCTGGCCTCACACGCGAACCCGATCCTGGCACCGACATCCCGACTGGGGACTTCGCGACGCTGCAGGTTGACCCCGAGGATCCGGGCCGCCCGGTGAGGGTGTTGCACTGGCCGCACGGTGCCTGAGCGATGCCGGCATGCTTATGGCCGATCGGCCGTCCACAAGGTTCTCGTGCCGTAAACGGCGAGATCCTCGCGGCGCAGCACGCTGTCAGTACCGTCATCGGCGGTGAGGACCGCAAGCGTGGCGAGGTCGTCCCCGCTAAGCGAGCCGAGGTGAGTCATCGCCCGCCGCAGCGACAGCTGGGCATATCTCCTGGCCGCCGCGGGCAGCGGCTGGCTCAGCTCGATCGGGAAATCCTGGCGTCGCACCGAGCTGAACCCTGCCTGCGCCAGGCGCGGCCCCCAGTCCGCGCCGAGGTGAGGCATGCTCCCGGCGGCGTGGCCCGAGAAGGCTTCCTGCAAGCGCAGCGTGAGACCGGGCCGGCCAAGCCCGACGTCGTCCGGCAGGAAGCCGATCGGCGCTGTCATCTCGATGACAGCCAGCAGCCCGCCGGGCCGGATCGCGCCGAAGAGCCTGGTGAGAGCCTGGTCAGGGTCGGCGAGATGATGCAGCGCATTGGACATCCAGGCCAGGTCCACGGTGCCGACCGTCGGCCAGGCCCCGTCCAGATCGGCTGCCACCGTCCGTACCTTGTCGGCCAGACCGGCCTGCGCCGCCTTGGAATCCAGGCGGGCGAGCATCCCGGCGGACTGGTCCACCGCGATGACCTCGGCCGCGCCAAAACACCCGGCGAGGGCCAGCGTCCCATTCCCGGTCCCGCTGCCCAGGTCGAGGACGCGGCCCACGGGCCGGCCCGCCGCCTGGTCGAGCACGCTCGCGGTGACCTCGGACCAGTAGCCGCTGAGCACCTGCGCATCCAGGTCGAGCATCTCGGCGAGCGCTGCCTCATCGGCGGCGCCGGCCTGATCGGCGTGATGGTGGCGGGCGTGATCGTGGCTCATGCTCCGACCTTACGCAGCTGCGCAACTCGCCAGATGACACCATTTAGCTAGCACTGGTGAAGCTGGCGGCAATTGCGGAGGCAAGCGTGGGCATCGACAAAGAGGCGCTCCGCCAGAAATACCGGCAGGAGCGAGACAAGCGGCTCCGCCAGGATGGAAACGACCAGTACCTCCAGCTCACTGGCGACCTCGCGCACTACGTCGAGGACCCGTACGTGCCCCTGACGCGGCGCGAGCCGCTGACCGACCACCGGACCGTGATCTGCGTCGGCGGCGGGTTCGCCGGCCTGGTCGTCGGCGCCCGGCTGCGGAAAGCCGGAATCGACGTCCGGATCATCGACAAGGGCGGCGACTTCGGCGGCACCTGGTACTGGAACCGGTATCCGGGTGCGCAATGCGACACCGCGTCGATGGTGTACCTGCCGCTGCTCGAAGAGACCGGCCACATGCCGACCGAGAAGTATGTCCACGGCCCGGAGATCCTGGCCCACTGCCAGCGCATCGGCAGGCAGTTCGGGCTCTACGACGATGCCCTCTTCCACACCGAGATCACGGCCTTGACCTGGGACGACGCCAGCGCTCACTGGATCGTCGAGACCAATCGCGGCGACCGGCTGACCGCGCAGTTCGTGACGATCGGCACCGGCCCGCTGAGCGTGCCCAAGCTGCCTGGCATCCCCGGCATCGGGACCTTCGAAGGCCACTCGTTCCACACCTCGCGCTGGGACTACGCCTACACGGGCGGCGATCCCGCCGGCGCGCCGCTGAGCGGCCTGACCGATCAGAAGGTAGGCGTCATCGGCACCGGGGCGACGGCCGTCCAGTGCGTGCCGCGCCTGTCCGGGGCGTGCGAGGAGCTTTACGTGTTCCAGCGCACGCCGTCCTCGGTCGACGTGCGCAACAACGAGCCGATCGACCCCGGCTGGTTCGCCAGCATCGCGACGCCAGGCTGGCAGCAACGCTGGCTGGAGAACTTCACCGCGAACCAGGCCGGCGGCAACGCCAGCGACGACCTGGTGATGGACGGCTGGACCGATCTCGCCAGGCGCGTACGCGAACGGCTCGGCGCCCTGCCGCCCGAGGACCGGCACCCCGCCGCGATGCTCGCCGCCTACGAGGAGTCCGACTTCGAGAAGATGGAGGAGATCCGTGCCCGGGCCGCTGCGATCGTCACCAGCCCGGACACCGCGAGCAAGCTCAAGGCCTGGTACCGCCAGCTCTGCAAGCGCCCGTGCTTCCACGATGAATACCTGCAGGCCTTCAACAATCCCAGCACGCACCTGATCGACACCGACGGCAAGGGCGTCCAGCGGATCACCCCGGCCGGAGTAGTCGTCGCCGGGCACGAATACCCGCTCGACTGCATCATCTACGCCTCCGGCTTCGAGGTCGGCACCGAATACGCCCGGCGGGCCGGATTCGAGCTCACCGGCCGGGACGGCCGCACGCTGTCACAGCACTGGGCCGACGGCATGCGCACCCTGCATGGCCTTCAGGTGCACGGATTCCCGAACGCGTTCCTCGTGCAGCCCACGCAAGGCGCCAACCTGATCTCCAACGTGCCGCACAACATCGTCGACTCGGCCAGGACCATCGCCGTGACGATCAGGCACGCGCTCGACAACGGCTACGCCGAGGTAGTGCCGGCCCGGGCCGCCGAGGACGCCTGGGTCGACCTGCTGAGTTCCGGCCCTGGCAGCATGATCGGCGGCCCCGACTGCACGCCCGGTTACTACAACAACGAAGGCCAGGGCTACGGCGCGTTCCTCGGCCGGGGTTACCCCTACGGGGCGAGCGCGTACTTCGCCTACATCGACAAGTGGCGGGCGGCCGGGACCTTCGAGGGCCTGGAGTTCCGCTGACAGCGGCAGGTGCCGGCGGCGGCGCTTCACCTGCGGGCCTGAGCTTAGCTCAGGCCGCGTACCACTACGGAAAGGGTTTTAGCGGTTCACCTAGTTCCCACGACCTTGACCGACCAAGAGCACTCCGAGTCCACGGACAGGAAATGAGTGCCGGCGTCGGAGTAGCCGAAGGTCGCGCCGTGCCCCTCGTGTCCGAGTTCATTCACCTGCACAGCGCCGGCCGGGCTGGCGTCTTCGTTGACGATGAAATTCCCCGAACTGCCGAATGCCGAGCAGTCATACCGCCAATCGAGTTTCCAGGTCCCGCCGACCGTGAAGCGGCCGGTGTTCTCGATGCCAGTGCCGCTGAACGTGGCGAGCACGCCCGGCTTCGGCTTGGCGACGGGTTTGGCGGTGCGCGCCCCCTGGGCAGGCGTGGTGCCTGGGTTTGCCTGCGCCGCGACTCCAGGAGTGCCCGCAGCTTTTAGATGACTGCTCGTCTGGCTTTTGGCGCTCTGGGCTATCCCGGCAGCAATGCCGAGGACCAGGAGCGCGGCAATGCTGAGAACGATCGCGAAGACGGCTTTGTGGCGGGTGGTCATCTTGCCGCGCGGGGGAGGCTGAGGCTGGTATGGCTGAGTCTGTGGCTGGTAGGGCTGTGGCTGGTAAGGCTGGTGCTGAGCCATTTCAGGCTCCTTTCTCTTATTCAGGGCTTAGTCCGGGCCGTTAATCTGACGCGAGTTGAGGCGATCAGGTATGACGGCCTATGCGAGATAGAGACCAGGGGGATTGTCGGCCCGGTATTCTCGCTTGGAAGCGCCTAGCGCGGTTTATCTTGCTGACCACGTGGACTGATGAGCGACTACCGCAGAGATAGGGCGGCAGGCGATGATCTCGTGAGGGACAGCGCCTTCACGGGGACCGAGATGCCAGCGGCCATTCGGCGTAACGTGCCGCGCCGGAGGTCGGCATTCGTCTGGACGCTTCCTCTCGCCCCGGAGAAAGAGTGCTCTTTTTGCCCGGACTGCAACTCAATGGTGGTCCCCCTTTGTGTTCGGGCGCTTACTTTGTCATGGTGTTAGGAATTTGACAAGCGGAACGGCAATCCTTGCAGAACGTATGGGATTGTTTGGGTGATCTAGGGCGTCATGGGGTGTGTCAACGTTGAAAACCTTGGCTGCGCGGGTAAGCAACTTGCCTCCTGCCGCCACGGGTTCGTTCCCGAATTCGTCATGGCCGGGGCTACCGGGCCCGGCTGCGCTGGCCGGGCGAGCCAACATCAATGGCTCCGTTGGCTTATTGGGTTCAGGTGGCGGGGGTGAGCATGCAGGGGTGACGTGGCCGGGCCGGGCCGGGCCGGGCCGGGCCGGGCCGGGCCGGGCCGGGACAGCATCAGGTCGGGCCACGTTGTTGTTCCGGCCGTCCGGCAACAGCAACGCGGCCCGCCCTGATGCTGACGGGACGACAACAGGCAGGGCCACGTTGCTCACGCCGCCGCAACTCGCGACAGCAACAGGGAGGGCCGCGCTGCTCACGCCGCCCCGGCACCCCAGGCCCGGGGTCACGAAATCCGCTTGAGGAAATCAAGGAAGAAGCCACCCGGCAGCCTCAACTGGCCCGCGCCAATCTCCGTGATCATGGCCCGGAGCACGACCGCGGAGATTCACGCAGGTCCGCGCAGGCGTGATGGTCCGTGATCACGCCCGCGATCGTGATCATGGAAACCAGCACCGGCCCGGCGCCGGTTCGGGCAGGCAACCCGCCCGGCACAAGCCCCGGCACCCGCCTCCAGCGCCACAGATTCACTCCCGCAGCCCGAACCTCCAATAAATCAACAGATCGCGCTGCGCGCTGCGCGCTCCCGTGGATGAGAAATCGGGTGTCGATCCGCGCACCCAATGGGGCCGGGGCGCCTAGACCGAGTCGAGGAACGCCAGCGTCTGGTCGTGCATGGGCTTGTGGTCGAACTCCGGGGCGACATGGTCCGCCCCCGGGACGACTATGAGCTCGGCCCGGACGCCGACCTCCGCCAGTGCCAGCTGCAGGCGCCGGCTCTGGGCGATGCCGACGACTCGGTCGGCGTCGCCGTGGGCGATCAGGAAGGGCGGGCTGGCTGGGCTCGCGTAGCGGCAGAGGTTCGCGAGCGCGGCATCCTCCGGGCGGGCGGAGGGGACGAATCCCAGGAACTTGGCCAGCGTTGACTCGGGCGAGTTGGCTGAGGCGATCGCGTTCTCCTCTGCGTCCTGATCGAAGCTGAGGAAGTCGACCGGCCCGTAGTGATCGATGACCGCGTCCAGGCGGCAGGACAGCTCGGGCGTCGGCCCGAGGTTGCCGGTCAGGTCGGGGTGCTCGGGGCCGGCCAGGGCCACGGCGTTCATGAGATAGGAGCCCGCGCTCGACCCGAAGCCGATGACCCGGTCGGCGTTGAGTCCGTACTCGGCCGCGTTGGCGCGGACCCACCTGACTGCCGCAGCCACATCGTGGACCGGACCGGGAAAGTTGCATTCGCCGAAGAGCCGGTAATCCACCGAGGCCACGGCGTAACCGGCGTCCAGCAGGAACGCCCACGGCCCCATGGTCCGGGTGCCCATCGCGAAGCCGCCGCCGTGCACGTACACCACGACGGGACTGGGGGGGCTTTGCCTCGGCACGTGCAGGTCAAGCACCAGCGGGCGGAACCCGGGCACGACGGCGTACGCGAGCTCGAAGTAACTGTCGGCGCCTTTGAATACCTGATCTGTCCTGATCCCGGCCAGCTCGGGCCGGATTCCCGGACGCGGCGGGGTTGCGTGCGTGGTCATCGCCTCTCCTGCGGACTCGGGTGCGGGCCGGACGCTCATCCGCCCGCACCCGACCCTAGCAAGGCCCTTCGTTGTGCCATTGCTGGCGTGATAACCCCTGCGTCGGGACTTTGCTGGGCCTGCGGGGGCGTGGCTACAGTTGCGGGGTGGCGACCGCCGAGGGTCCGGACATCGCGCTGCTGCCCGCCGCCTCAGGCGGCGACAGTCAGCTCATGGCGGTCCTGAACGACCTGATCAATGAGGTCTATGCCGTGGCGGAAGCGGGGTTGTGGGGGCCGGGCGCCGCCCGGACGACCATCGCGAGGATCGCCGAGGTCGCGCGCGGGGGTGAGCTGGCCGTGGCCCGGTTGAATGGGCAGGTCACTGGCTGCATCCGGATCCGGCTGCTCGGCGAGGGCGTCGGTGAGTTCGGCCTGCTCGCTGTCGCGCCCGCCCGCCGTGGTACCGGCATGGGCCGTGACCTGGTGCGGTTCGCCGAGGAAGCTGTCCGCGCGCAAAGCTGCCACACGATGCAGCTTGAGGTGCTGGTGCCCCGAGACTGGTCGCACCCGTCGAAGGACTTCCTGATCGCCTGGTACACGCGGGCCGGCTACCGGCAGGTTCGCGTCGGCGCGGTCGAGGAGTCGTACCCGGAGCTGGCCCCGCTGCTGGCTACCCCTTGTGACTTCGTGATCTACCGTAAGCCGCTGGCGGCGGCCGAAAGCTGATGGCTGGCCGCCAGCCGTTCAGCACCCGGCGAGCAGCTCGATGACCGGGGCGAACTCCTCGGCAAAGGCCGCGTTCACGCTGAAACCCGAGAATCCGAGTGCTTCCGCGCGCCTGGCCGTAGCGAGCCATTGGCTGCCGTCCTGCGGCGTCGCCTGGGCCGCGAACCGGAAAGGCTGACTAGTCATGCCTTGAACGCTATCCGCCTCGCTGGGATAGTCCGAGCCAAGCGTTTGACTGAGCCTGGCGCGGCAGCTGAGTATGGGCGGGTGAAGCGTTGCTGGCCGCTGGCGGCGGTAGCCGCTGCCGCTCTGGCGGTGGCCTGTACCTCGGCTGGCCCCGCTCAGCCGCATGCGCGGAGCCAGGGGTCGGCTGGCTCGCCGGCGGACTGGCCCACTTTCAATCGCACCCCGGATCGCGGCGGCGTATCGGTGAGCTCGCCCGCGCCCGGCAAGCTGCGTAAGTCGTGGTCGGCGGCGGTCGATGGCTCGGTGTACGCGCAGCCGCTCATCGTCGGCCCGGAGGTGATCATCGCCACCGAGAACGACACTGTCTACGCGCTGAACTCCGCGACTGGCAAGATCCGCTGGTCCCGGCACCTGGCACGGCCGGTCACCGGCGGGCTGCCCTGCGGCAATGTCGCTCCGTCGGGCATCACGGGCACGCCAGTCGCTGACGTGGCGGCAGGGCGGCTGTGGGTGGTGACGTTCACCAGCCGGCCATCATTCGGGCACACGCTGTGGGAACTGGCTACGGGGACCGGCAAGACAGTCGCGCGGCGGCCGATCGATATTCCCGGCAGTGACCCGCGCGCCCAGCAGGAGCGGGGCGCGCTCGCCCTGTCCGGATCGCGGGTGTACGTGCCGTTCGGCGGCCTCTTCGGGGACTGCTCGGACTACAAGGGACGCGTCGTCGGAGCACCGGTCTCGGGTTCAGGACGGCTGGTGAGCTTCACGACCCGCAATGAAAGGCAGGCCGGGATCTGGGCGCCTGCCGGCGAGTCGGTGCGTGGCGGGAGCCTGTACGTGGCGACCGGCAACGGCATGCCTTTCAACCGGGTCGCCGATTCGGACAGCGTGCTGCGGCTCAGCCCGCAGTTGCGGGTGCAGGGCAGCTTCACGCCGGCGAACTTCGAATCGCTCTCGGCGGACGACCAGGACCTGGGCTCAACCGCTCCGGCGCTGCTCCCGGGCGGACTGGTATTCCAGGTCGGCAAGGAGGGGACCGGCTACGTGCTCAATGGCGCCAGGCTCGGGGGAGTGGGCAGGCAGCTGGCCTCGGCGCGAGTGTGCGAAGGAGGCTTCGGCGGCGACGCGGTCGATGGCAGCACGGTCGTGTTCTCCTGCTACAACAGCCTTCGCGCCGTCGCGATCACCCCGGGCAAGCCCGGCGGTCATGCCACGATCCGCCAGCGCTGGGCGGTGCGAGGCATCAGCCCGGGGCCGCCCATCATCGCCGGGGGCACGGTCTGGGATCTCAGCCGCCACGGCACGCTCACCGGCTACCGCCTCGCCGACGGCAAGGTCGTAGCGTCCGTCGCTGTCGGTCACGTCTCCACCGACTTCCCGGCGGTCGCCGCCTCCGGATCGCGGATCATTGTCCCAGCTGGCGACAAGGTTGTGTCGTATGTAGGCATCTGAGGCGCAAGTGTCCGCGGCACGGCTTGTTCACCAGATGTGTTCGTCCGCGGGGCTATCACCTCCTGAGAGCCCGTTGTATGTTCAGGGCGGCTACCTTTTCCGGACAAATGGGCCCAAGGAGGTTCACATGTTCCGCATCGGCATCCGCCGATTCTCCTTAGCTGTCAGCGCGCTCGCGCTTGTCATGGGCGGCGGGCTCGCGGCGGCTGGCACGGCCGCCGCCGCGACTAACTATTCCCTGCTAATCCTGCCTGACCAGGGCGAAACCGCGATCTACAACTTCATCAATTCCGCGACCAGCTCGATCGACCTGACCATGTACGAGCTGACGGATACCACGGTAACGACCGACCTGGTAAACCGCGAGAAGGCTGGCGTCAACGTCCGCGTGATCCTGGACAATGCCGAGAAGTCGGTTAACCAGACGGCGTTCAACGCCCTGCAGGCGGGCGGAGTCGCCGTGACATTCTCGTCCACGGCCTTCACCTTTACGCACCAGAAGACGCTCACCGTGGACAATCGTGAGTCTTTTATCAGCACGGGCAACCTGGATTCCAGGTTCTACTCGACGTCGCGTGACTATGGCGTCTTCGACACCGACGCCGCTGACGTGGCCGCCATCGTGGCCGTATTCAATGCCGATTTCGCCAAGACCGCGATCACGCCGTCGGACGGCGATGACCTGGTCTGGTCGCCGACCGACTCGCAGACTCACCTGCTTGCCCTGATCAACGGCGCGCAGCACAGTCTCGACATCGAGCAAGAGGAGTTCAGCGACACCGCGGTGGTCAACGCGATCGTCGCGGCCGAGAAGCGCGGCGTGACCGTCCGCGTCGTGGTGGAGAGCCCGTCCTCGTACACCACTGAGCTCAACGAGGTCACCGCCGCAGGCGGTAAGGTCACTGGTTACACCGACCCGAACGGCTTCTACATCCACGCTAAGGCGATCATCGCTGACTTCGGCACGGCGACGGCGAAGATCTTCCTTGGCTCTGAAAACTTCTCCGACAACTCACTCAACGACAACCGCGAGCTCGGACTGATCATCACCGACCCCGGCGTGATCAACGGCGTGGAGTCGACGTTCAACGCCGACTTCAACCAGACCGCCAGCGGCGGGGTGACCGTCACCAGCCCGGGCAACCAGACCAGCACCGTCGGCACGGCTGCCAGTGTCCAGATCTCGGCCACCGACACAGCGGGCGGCACGCTCAGCTACTCGGCGACCGGGCTGCCGGCCGGGCTGACGATCAGCGCCACGACCGGCCTGATCTCCGGCAAGCCGACCACGGCGGGCACCTCCACCGTGACGGTCACCGCCACCGACTCGACCGGACCGTCCGGTACCACATCATTCACCTGGACGGTGAGCGCAGCGGCCGGTAATACGGTCACCGTGACCAGCCCTGGCAGCCAGACCGGGACCGTCGGCACGGCCGCTAGCCTGCAGGTCCACGCTACCGACTCGGCCGCCGGCCAGACCCTGACCTACAGCGCGGCCGGCTTGCCGGCGGGCCTGTCGATCAGCGCCTCAACCGGCCTGATCTCGGGCACGCCGACGACCGCGGGCACCTCGTCGGTGACCGTGACCGCGACCGACACCACGGCCGCCAAGGGCAGCGCGACCTTTACCTGGACCATCAGCGCCGCAGCGGGCGGGTGCACCCCGTCGCAACTGCTCGGCAACCCGGGCTTCGAGACCGGCACGGCCGCGCCATGGTCGACCAGTACCGGAGTCATCAACAAGAGCGCCACCGAGCCGCCGCGCACCGGTACCTGGGACGCGTGGCTCGACGGCTACGGCACTACCCACACCGACACGCTGTCCCAGACCGTGACGCTGCCAGCCGGCTGCACGAGCTACCAGCTCAGCTTCTGGCTGCATATCGACACGGCGGAGACCAGTACCACCACGGCGTTCGACACCCTGACCGTCCAGGTGCTGAACAGCGCGGGCACAGTGCTGAGCACACTGTCGACGTTCTCCAACCTGAACCACAACACCGGATACGCGCAGCACAGCTTCAGCCTGGCCTCGTTCGCCGGGCAGACTGTCACGCTCAAGTTCACCGGCAGCGAGGACTTCGAGCTGCAGACCTCGTTCGTCATCGACGACACCGCCATCAATACGAGCTGACCCTCGGCCTAGGCCCCGGCCGGCCCGGCCTTCTTGGCCGGCCGGCCGGGGCAAGGTACGGCGACGAACTCGGCCGGGCTGCCCGCCTGGAACACCTGCCCGATTTCAGTCATCCCGCTCCGCGTTACTGCCCTCGTCGCGCTAGGCAAATGGCCGCTGACCCTTCAACGCTCATCGCCGATGCGCCGTTATGACCGTAATGCGATATTCGTACGGTCGAAGTAGCGTGAGCCCGCCAACATGGATGCGCGCATCGACACCCAATTTCCACCATCGATTCCCGTATTCATGTTCCCGTTGGCTTGGGTTCGGGTGGCGGGGGTTGGCAGTTGGCGGTGCAGGGGTGAGGGGCCGGGCGGGCCGAACTGGCCGGCGCTAGTCTCCGTGATCATGGTCCGGGGGATGATCACGGATATATGCGCAGGTCGGGCCAGGTGTGATGTTCCGTGATCAGGCCCGCGATCGTGATCACGGAAACTTAGGTCAGGGCCGGCCCTGGCGGGCAGGCACCCCGCCTGGCACAGCCGCACCACTCGCCCCTAGCCCCTCAGATTCACCCCCGCTGCGCGTCAGCGTGCCGGCGACAGCAGCAGGTCGGGTCACGCTGCTGTTCACGGAACCGCGGCAACAGCAGCGCGGCCCTGCCTGCTGCTGTCGGGACGACAGCAGGAAGGGCCACGCTGCTCACCGGGACCGCCCGCAACAGCAGCAGGAAGGGCCACGCTGCTCACGCCGCCCCGGGCACCCCGCGCCGCGCCGCGCAATCCGCCTGACCGGGCCAAGCGCGCCGACTAGGGGGACTGGCGGGACCAGCGGGCTAGACTTCGCGGATGCTGTTCGAGCAGCGGCTCAAAGAGGGGATTCACGCCGATCGGATCAGCCTCGCGTTCCGGCGCTGGAAGCGCTGCCAGGTCGTTGCCGGCCGTCGTTACCGTACCGGCCTGGACCTGATCGAGGTGGAGGCCGTCGATGTCGTCACCCCGGCTGACATCGACCTCGCCCAGGCGGCGGCCGCCGGATACCAGACCGTGGGGGAGTTGCTCGGCGGCCTTCGCCTAAACGCGCAGGTGCCGCTCTACCGCATCCGGTTCCACCGGGTAAAAGATCTTGATCCCCGGGACGTGCTCGCCGCCAGCCCGGCGACCGGTGATGAGCTCGGCAAGCTCAAGGCGAGGCTGGCTCGCATGGACGCGTCGGGGAAGCGCGGTCCGTGGACGCACGCGGTCCTCGCCCAGGTCGCCGACCATCCAGGTGTCGTCTCGACCGAACTCGCCGACGCCCTTGGCTGGGAGCGGCAGGACTTCAAGCTGCACGTCCGGCGGCTCAAGGCGCTCGGCCTGACGATCAGCCTTGAGGTCGGATACCGGCTGTCACCGCGTGGCGAGGCCTATGTGAGGCAAACCCGCGGCGGGTAGCTGAGATCGCCTGGCGGCGGGTTCGCTCCAGCACCGGTTATGACCGGCTAGGAACTTGATATCTGATTTATCCGTCGTGCAGCGCTGTGACGGACGTCACCGCCCTGAATGTTTAATCTCGGGCATCACTCCGTGAATTCTTGCGTTCACCATGAGTAACCGAAAACCCAGGCGCGTGATGCTTGCCCCCAAAGCAATGAGGCGCCCTGACCCGCGTCGCATCCGCGCACCCCCCGCAGCCAGGTGCTTCGTTTTGGCATGAAGCCAGAGAGCTGTGTCCCTGGGTGACCAACGAGCGCTCCCCCAGCGCCCGACGTTAGGTTCATCTTGTACCCCCGTATTCAAGTCCCCTCTGTTCAGTCATCCCTGGATCAGCTCCGGAAGATCCGGAATGAGAAAATCACCCCCCTAGTTCACAAGTCCCGCGACTTCGCCGAGCGCCAGCCCAGGCGCACGCTGGCGGCCACGGCCATCGGTGCGGTGGCGGTGGCGGGCATCACGACCGGGCTCGCCGCTGGCGGGTCGGGGCAGCCGGCTCATCAGTTCGGGCACGCCTCCGCGATCAGCCAGGTCGAGGGCGGCCACGCCGGCGCCGGTCAGCAGTCGCACCAGGTCACTAGGACGATGCAGAAAACGACCGATTCCGGCCCGTCCAGCCACGCGGCGCCACCCGAGCAAAGCGCGCCCGCCAAGCACGCGGCGCCGTCCGGTCCGACGAAGCCGTACCTGGTCTACGACTCGGTGACGCCGTCGTCGATCCCGTCGAAGCAAGTGGCGGCGGTCTACGCCACCGGCGGCTTCGCCGCGTCGCCGTCCCAGGTGAGCGGCCACCCGTCCGTGGTGTGGATCGACACCAACGGCAGCGACCCCAAGGCCTCGGCCCTGGACGTCGAGCCCGGTGACGTCACCCCGAGCCAGGCGGCAAGCTGGGCCAAGAGCCGGCTCAGCGCGAACCCCGACGCCCTGGCCCGCATCTACACGATGCGCTCAGAGTGGGGCCAGGTGAAGGCCGCTGTCGCCGGACTGCCTCAGAAGATGCAGGATCACGTCCGCTGGTGGATCGCCGACCCGACCGGGCAGAACCACAGCGTGCCAGGCGCAGCCGCCACGCAGTGGTTCTGGGGCACGAACTACGACATCACGACCGCCTCGCCGCGCTTCTAGCCTCGAGGTGATACGTGGCCGCCCGCACAGCGGCCCGGCCGGTCAGCAGCACGCAACCGGCCGGGCCGCTTCGGCTTTCTGCGCCGGCTGGATTGGCGCGCCGCGCGGTCAGTCGAGAATGAGCCAGCCCACGCGCACCGCGCTCGTGACGCTCTTGGACAAAGTGATCGTGAACGAGCCGGCCGCCGCCTCGGCCCCTTCGATGAAGACGCCGCTCACCGGACCCTGGATGGTCGCGATCACGATGCTATCCGCGCTGACGGTGGGGTGCGCGACGACGGCGCTCTTGTTGCCGCTCGTCATGCTGAGGACGCCGCTGTTCTTGATCTTCATCTTGCCGTCGACTTCGAGCGCGACGCCGTTGGCGCTCGTCGCCAGGACGGCCGTGCCGTTGTGAGACTGGCCGAAGACGCCATGACCGCCGCTCTTCGCCGTGTCGATCCCGGCGACACCGCTTTCGCCGCTGGTATTCCCCTGGCCGACGATACCGGTGCCCTTGAAGGAGATACCGAATACGCCGTCGCCGTTATTCGACTGCCCGTAAAGGCCGTGCGCTCCCTTTGTCTTGCAGAAGTCAAGCCCGGCGACTCCGCTCTGGCCCGTTGTCATGCCGTTGCCGACGATGCCGGTCGCGTTCGTCGAGAACCCGATGATGCCGGCGCCGTGCGTCGAGTGACCCGACACCCCGAATGAGCCCTTGGCCTTGCTGTCGTCGATTCCTACGAGGCCGCTGCTGCCCTTTTTCGAGGTGTGACCGGACAGGCCGGTGCCTCCGGTGGAGGTGATGACCGTGGTGTTCTTGGTCTTGTTCGGCTTGCCAAGCTGGACGGCGCTGCCCGCGTCAGGTGCCTCGGGTGCCGCCTGCGCGAATCCTCCGCCTACCAGGCTCGCCGCTGCCCCCGCCCCGGCCGCCGCGGCGCCGAGCATGACTGCGCGGCGTCCGTAGCGGGCTGCCAGGCCGCTGCCTGGGGCCTCGATGCCGCTGGCCTGTCCCGATCGGTCACTCATTAGGTACTGCCCTTCGTTTGCCGGACCTCTGCACCATTCATGCGGCAGGCAGGGCGCGACGACAAGATCATCAGAACTCGCTCCCGGCCGGCATTATGGCTAACGGGGGTTAACCATACATCCATGCCGGGACATAGGTAAAGAGACATAAATGTCCGGCCTAAAGCGTGGTATTGCCTTTTGCCGAATAAATCATATTCACGGCCGATGTCACTCCCCGTAATGCTGGGTCTCGCTGGTCGCGAGCGCGGTTGCGGGCGGGGGTGCGGTGCCGTTACCCGAGCACGAGCCAGCCGACGGTGATGGCATTGGTCGGCTTCTTGGACAAGGTGATCGTGAAGGAGCCGGAGCCCGCCGTGGCGCCCTCGATCGATACGCCGCTCTCCGGGCGCTGGATGGTGGCCAGCACGATGCTGCCCTCCGACACGCCTGACGTGTGAACCGTGGCTGTCTGATGGCCGCCGGGGATGCTCACCACGCCGCTGTGGCTGAACTTCGCGACGCCCTCGACGTGGAGTGCGACCCCTGAGCCGCTGGTAGCGAGCACTGCGGTGCCGTGGTGCGACTGGGCGAAGACGGCGTTCCCGCCGCCGCCAGGGGCGGCATCAATCCCGACGACGCCGCTCTTGCCCGGCGTCGATCCCTGGCCGACGATACCGTTGCCGTGCTGTGAGATCCCGAGCACGCCGTCGCCGTGTGTCGAGTTCCCGTACACTCCGTGACCGCCCGTGACGGTCGCGGTGTCGAAGCCCACGACCCCGCTCTGGCCCTTGTCAAAAGTCTGGCCCTTGAGCCCGTTGCCCGATTTCGTGATCACCTGGGTGGTCCCGTGCGCCGCGTTCGACTTGCCGAGCAGCACGGCTGCGGAGTTCACATCCGGCATGGCCGGCGTGGCTGGTTCGGTTCCTTGCGCCGCGTCGGCGAGCCCGCCGCCGGCGAGGCTGGCGGCTACGCCTGCCCCGGTGGCGGCGGCGCCGAGCATGAGGGCGCGCCGCCCGTAGTTGCGGGGCTTCGCCGCTGGCGAAGCGTCGTCGGCTGGCTCGAGTCCGCGGTCCAGTCCGGGTAGATCGCTCATGACATCCGCCTTCCGTGCTTGTGGCTGTTGGCTGTGCTTGCTGTCATTCCAGGATTCGGGCCAGAGGCGGGCCGCGGGAATGACTTCGTCGATTCCATCACAGATTCGCCTCTGCACGGCGGGTTCGAGCGGTATGGGCGCGCCGGTCCTTGGCTTGTCAGGGCGCGGCCCTTGCCTGTCAGAGCGCGGTTCAGGATGCCTGGATCGCGATCGGTCGCGTGCCAACCCAAGACATGACCTTGTCGGTGCCGAATAGTAGATAGGAGGCAAGTCCGCGGGCGCCGGGTCACGTGATCACGCGCGCCGCTGGACTGCTCGTCCAGGTACGGGCCTGGGCGCCGGAGCCGGGAGGCGGCGGTATGGTCGGGCTGGTACTCGTGGGCGTTGTCGCTGGCTTTCTTGCTGGCATATCACCCTGCATCTTGCCGGTGCTGCCGGTGGTGCTCGTGGCTGGTGCGACCACGGCGCGCGATCCGGCGCAACCCGCCAAACCCGGATTGCCCGGCGGCCGAGCCGCGCAAGCCTGCTCTGGGCCGGTCACTTGCCGTGGTCGGCGGCCTTGTCCTGAGCTTCAGCCTGCTTATCCTGGCCGGGTCTGAGGTCATCTCCCTGCTGCACCTGCCGCAGGATTCGCTGCGTGACGCAGGTATCGCGCTGCTCATCCTCGTCGGCCTCGGCTACCTGATACCGCCGCTCGGCGCGCTGCTCGAGCGTCCCTTCGCCCGCATCGGCGGCCGCAAGCCAAGCGGCAGCGGCGGCGGGTTTGTGCTCGGGCTCGCGCTCGGCGTGCTGTACGTACCGTGCGCCGGGCCCGTGCTAGCCGCGATCACGGTCGTCGGGGCCACGCACCGGGTCGGCCTGACCGCGGTTTTCGTCACGGCCGCTTTCGCGGTCGGCACCGCGGTGCCGCTCCTGGCGGTCGCGTTCGCCGGCAGCCAGCTCTCCGGCCGGATCGGCGTGCTGCGGCGGCGCGCTTCTCAGGTCAGGCTGGCGGGCGGGGTGATCCTCATCGTGATGGCGGTGGCCATCGCCTTCAACGCCTTCGACAGCCTGCAGCGCGATCTCCCGGGTTACTCGACCGCCTTGCAGGGCTCGCCGACGGTGCGCAAGGAGCTCAGCACGATCACCGGCACCGGCGTGCACCCGACCGCGCTGACCAAGTGCGACCCGAACGCCACCACGTTGCTGAACTGCGGCCAGGCGCCCAACTTCGCCGGCATCGCAGCGTGGCTCAACACGCCGGCCGGCAAGCCGCTGTCGATCGGGTCGCTGCGCGGCAAGGTCGTGCTCGTCGACTTCTGGACGTACTCCTGCATCAACTGCCAGCGGACCCTGCCGCACGTCGAAGCGTGGTACCGGGAGTACGCCAAGGACGGCTTCGTGGTCGTCGGCGTCCACACGCCAGAGTTCGCGTTCGAGCACGTGGTGTCCAACGTCAAGGCCCAGGCCGCGTCACTTGGCGTGCACTATCCGGTGGCGATCGACGACAACTACGGGACTTGGAACGCATACAGCAATCAGTACTGGCCGGCCGATTACCTGGTCGACGCCAAGGGTGACGTCCGGCACGTGCATTTCGGCGAGGGTGACTACAGCGGAACCGAAGGCCTGATCCGTCAGCTGCTGACCACCGCCCATCCCGGGATCGCGCTGCCAGCGGCGACGGACATCCCCGACACGACCCCGGCCGGCGAGATGAGCCCGGAGACCTACATCGGCTATGAGCGGCTCCAGTACCTGGAGTCGGACACGAACGTGGTCCGTGACCAGCCGGCCGCCTACCGCTTCCCGGCCTCACTGCAGCTCGGCGGCCTCGGGCTTGACGGGATCTGGACCGACCACGCGCAGGAGGCCACCGCCGGGCAGGGCGCCAAGCTGGAGCTGAGCTTCCTGGCCCACGACATTTACCTGGTGCTCGGCGGAACGGGAACGCTGAACGTGTCGGTCAACGGGCAGCACGTCCAGACCATTCACATCGGCGGCACGCCGCGCCTGTATACGCTCTTCCACTCGAGCCGCAGCACCCAGGGCAAGCTCCTGCTGACCGCCTCACCCGGCGTCCAGGCCTACGACTTCACCTTCGGCTAGGGAACGCCCCGGGGCTGACGCCCTCCGGGAGAAGCCCGCTGACCCGCCAGCCTTTCCAAGACTTTGAGTCAACCGACGGCCTCCAGGCTTTGGCAGCTTTGCCGCGCCACCCCCTAGGTGGTTGCTGGGGTAGGCGGCACGCGGCGTAGCAGCGCGCTGACCTCGGCCGGGTCGGGCTGACTGCCTGGCGGCACCCGCGGCCCGGGTGCCGCGCGGAAGTGCGGGCTGTCGTGCGAGGTCGCGTGCCGCGCGACGAACGCAGGCACGTGCAATGCCACGGTCCAGGTCGGATGATCACGCCGGCCGGAACTGACCGGCCGCGGGCTCGTGCTCCGGCCGACTTCGGGGTAAAAGCCGAGGTAGGCGAGTTCACGGTCACGCTCGTCGGTGAGTGGCCAGCCAGACACGCCAAGCAGCTGCCACTGGCCACGAGGATCGGCTGCCTGCCGCTGAACGTGCGCGAGCGCGTTCTCGAGCCGGTCGCACCAGCCCTGCACCACAGACCGGCGTAGCAGCCGGTACTCGGCGCCGGCCCAGGAGGCCGGCGAGCTGAACCCGTCGGGCGGGCTGGCGGCCCGGGCGGGAAGCAGCGATACGTCGCGCACCGGGGCGTTGCCGTACAACTCCTCGACCGCGGCGAGCATCGCGGCGCGCGCCGCGATGGTATCGGCATCCGGGGCGATGGCGGCAAGCCAGGCCTGGCTTGCCGCGCGCCAGGCGTCGGCGCCGATGAGATAGCGCCAGGGCTGTGCCCTGGCGGGGATCGAGTCGATCAGCTGGCTTTCGGCGGTCGTCGCCGCGGCGGCGCCGACCATGGCGCAAGAACTGGCGGCATGGGCGCTGAGCCCAGGCGGGCAGGCCGTCTGCCGGGCCAGGTCCCAGGCGACATCGGCGCGCCGCCGCAGCCGGTGCCAGGCTGCCAGCGCGGCCGCCCCGCACGCGGCCCAGTCGGGATCCGCGGCGACCGTCTCGATCATTACTGGCAGTCCCCGGTCGCAGAACGGCGTCTGCGCCGTCCACCTGGCGATGACCAGCCAGTCGGCCGATCTGGCCGCACGCTCGAGAGCCGCGACCCAGGCACCCGCTGCCAGCAGCCACTGCGCTAGCCGCAGGTACGCGCCAGCGACGTCGGGCACTTGCAGCCGGGAGGCGCAGTTCCCGCACAGCTCGAAGCCGCTGAGCAGGCCGAGTTCGTGGCTGGTCAGCGACCGGCCCTTGGACATCGAGCGGAGCAGCTTCGGACACTGGGCCGGGCCGGAGCTGCGCCGGCGCCAGATGCCATTTGCAGGCCCGGCTCACCCGGGCGAGCGACAAGGTCATCGCAGCGAGCCGGTCATCAGGGAGCCCGGCCTGCCTGAGCACCTCAGGTGTCAGCGGCTGATAACCGTCTAAGGCGAAGAAACAGCGGGCCGCCTCGTCACGTCCGGTCATCGTGCTCATAGGCGCCACGGCGTCTCGCTCGCGAACCGGCCGCCTGGAACAGCCACGATCTGGCCTGGCGGCATCGCGGCGAAATGGTCGCGGGCCGCGGTCCACCAGTGCAGCGTGCGAAGCCCGCGCCGGGCGGCTGGCCGCAACGAGCCAGCTGGCGTGCCGGTCGCCTGCGCCACCTCAGCCAGCTCGGCGGGCGGCGGACCGCTCCACGCCACGTCGGCCCAGGTCACGCGGCCCGTGTGGTCGCCGTGCGCCCCGGTGCGCACGGACAGCTCGGCGACGATCCGCAGGCCGCGCCCGTGCTCGGCCGCCTGGTCATCGACCAGGCGCGGGCCGTGCGGGGTGCCGCAGTCGGCCACTGCGACATGGACGAATCGCCGGCACCAGGCGAGCCCGACAGCGAACTGGCCGCCTCGCGCTCCGCTCGCCGTGTGGCGCACAGAGTTGCTGGCGAGCTCGGTCACGACGCTGGTGATGTCGTCACGCGATTCGCACTCAGGCAGCAGCAGCGCGATCCACCGGCGCAAGAGGCCGAGCTGGCGCTCCTCGCCGGGGAAAGCCCAGCGCCAGAACAGCTCAGGTGCCAGGGCGAGTGAAGGCGCGAGCGCCAGCGCTAAATTCCCCTCCGCGCTGATCGCAGCCGAAGAGCTGCCGGCGTCAGTCATCCGCTGCCTCCTGCCTCCGCGTCCTACCCGATCTGCGATGCACAGATAGTGCAACACAACGTTAGTGATGTAGGCGGCGGATTACAAGATTTTGCGCCATTTCGGCTCAGCAATGCGCGGTCAGGGCACTCTTTCGACTGTACGGTCGGACAGGCCGGCAGCGCGATCCCAGGCGACCGAGCGAGGGGTGCCCGGATGGAATGCCCAATGGCTTGTCTCCGCAGGCCTCGTTGTATTCTCAGCGTAATCTTCGAAGCACAGATTTGGCGTTGCAGGCGTCCATTCGGATAAGTAACCACCCAGACGAGAGCATTGGACGACGATGAGCAATCCTGACCTAGACGCCGACGCCGACGCCGGGACTGAGACTGACCTGCCGACCTCGGCCGGCCTGTACGACTACTTCCTGGGCGGCGTCAACAACACCGAGGCTGACCGCTTAGCCGGAGAGCGGCTGATCGAGAAGATGCCCGAAGTCCGGGATGCGGCGTGGGCCAACCGCGGGTTCCTCGGCCGCGTCGTCCGGTGGCTGGCGGCCGACCGTGGCATCCGGCAGTTCATCGACATCGGGCCGCTTTCCCGCGCAGCGATCCACTCACGATGTTGCCTACGCCATCGATCCGGGCATCAAGGTTGTCTACTCCGATGTTGATGCGCGCGTCGTCGCCAGGGGACGCGAAATCCTGGCCGGGATGCCAGGCACCGCGGTCGTCCAGGCTGATCTGCGAGATCCAGACCGGCTGCTCGGTCATCCGCTGACCCGGGAGCTGATTGACTTCACTGAGCCAGTCGGATTGCTCGTGCTGGCGGTCGCGCAGTTCATTCCCGACCAGGACGACCCCTGGGGGCTAGTACGGCGCCACGTTGAGGTGCTCGCGCCAGGCAGCTACCTTGCCCTATCGCACGGTACGGCCGATCGCCAGGACGAGAGAAAGGCCGGTCACGCCGCGGAGGTGTATGCCTCATCGTCCAGTCCCGCGCAGGGCAGGACGAAGCTGGAAATCGAGCGGTTCTTCGACGGCCTGGAGCTGGTGCCGCCATATCCTGGCGCCGTCCCGGAAGCGGCCTACACCGGACTCTGGGGTTGCGAAGATCCAGGCGCGGCCGACACGGATGGCTCCAGGTGGGGCTACGCGGCTGTAGCGCGGAAACCATAGGCGATAAGTAACCCTGACTGCACAGTCTGTGAATCACAGAATGTTCGGGATAGTTGTTCCCGTCTGCCACTCTTTGGTGGGAAGATCTGGGGATGAGCGATCAGGGCCACGACGCGGCTAATGGAGATCTGCCGACCGCGGCGGGGATGTATGACTACTACCTGGGCGGCGCCAATAACACGGCGGCTGACCGGGCGGCGGCGGAGCAGATTATCGAGCGGGCGCCCGAGATCCGCGATACCGCATGGGCCAATCGCGGATTCCTCGGCCGGGCGGTCCGGTGGATGGCCGCTGAGCAGGGGATCAGGCAGTTCCTCGACGTCGGCGCCGGGTTCCCCGCGCAGCGCTCGACCCACGATGTCGCGCACAAGGTCGATCCCGGCATCAAGGTGGTGTATTCGGACAGCGACGCGCGCGCGGTGGCCCGCGGCCGCGAACTGCTCGACGCGGTACCCGGCACCGCCGCCGTGCACGCTGACCTGCGCGATCCCGATACGCTCCTGAGCCACCCGCTTACTACTGGGCTGATCAACTTTGCCGAGCCCGTCGGGCTCCTCATCGTCGCCGTCACGCACTTCATACCTGACGCGGATGACCCCTGGAGCCTCGTGCGGCGGTATGTCGGCGCGCTTGCGCCGGGCAGCTTCCTGGCCCTGTCGGCCGGGACCAATGACCACCAGGACGAGCGGAAGGCCCAGCGAGGCTCTCAGGTCTACTCTGGCTCGGCCAGCCCGTGGACGTGGCGGACCAAGGCTGAGATCGAGCGCTTCTTCGAGGGCATGGAGATCGTGCCGCCCTATCCCGGCGCTGGTCCCGAGGTAACCTTCCTGGGTCTGTGGGGCTGCGAGGACCCAGATGCTGCGGATACCGATGGATCACGATGGGGTTACGCTGCCGTTGGGCGGAAGCTCTAGCGAAGAATGGACAATGGCCGTCAAACCTACCTTTGAAGAACTGCGTGTCAGCGGGCGGTCGCTCGACTGGCAGCGGTCGCAGCGGTCCGGCCAGGCTGGCGGCGAACTGGAGATCGCGTTCACCTGCGTCAACGGGCAACACTGGACCTTGATGCGGGTGTGCGACGATCCGTCCAGCCGGGTTATGGTGTTCAGCCGGTTCGAATGGGACTGCTTCCTTGACGGTGCCAGAAACGGCGAGTTCGATGACGCGGCGTCGGGCTAGGCGCCCGATGAGCAATGGCTGCGGTCGAAGCGACGGGCTACCGGCGGATGGAACTATCGGAAACACCCATAGCGCAATCTGTGATTCGCAGATGTTAGTGGAGTGTTATTCTCATTTGGCCGGCCTGGTGGGAGGATCCTGGAGTGAGCGAAGAAGCCTACGGAGTGACGGTAGCCAAGCGGCGGCTGTCACGACGGCTGGCCGCTCTGCGGATGGCGAAGGGTTTCTCCGCTGCCCAGGTCTGCGACAAGCTTGACTGGGGCAGGGGAAAGGTCAACCGCTTCGAGTCCAACGACTGGAAGCTCCCGGAGATGAGCGACGTCCGGGATCTGCTCCGGCTGTACGGCGTGGATGAAGACGAGCAGGACGTGCTGCTTGATCTGGCTCGCAAGGGCCGGGTGCGGGCGTGGTGGCGCAAATACGACGAGGTCTTCGACAACGAGTTCCCCGGCTATGAGGCCGACGCGGCCAGGATCAGCGTTTATACCCCGCTCGTTCTGCCCGGCCTGCTGCAGACGCCCGCCTACATCGAGGCATACCTGGGGGCTGGCTCGCAGACGGCGACGTGGCGCCTGGCGCGCCCTGGAAGCGCGCGTGCGCCGGCAGAAGATTCTCGATCGAGTCGACGGCACCGCGCCGCGGCTCAACGCGGTGGTCACCGAGGCGTCAGTCCTCTTCCGCTGGGGCAGCCAGGACGATCGCCGCGCGCAACTGTCGCATCTGGCTGAGATGAGCCGCAGGCCGACCGTGGACCTGCGAGTGCTGCCTTTTGCCGGAGGTCCCTACCCGGGCATGTCCGCCCTTCTCAATATCTTCGAGTTTCCGAGCGATCAAGATCCGCCGGTGGTCTTCCTCGAGATCGAGCCGGCCCTGCGCGAGGTCACTAACGGCGATGAGATCACCAGCTACGTGACTCTCTTCGGCCGTATCCGCGACGCGGCGCTCTCACCTGTTGCCTCGACCACGTTCCTTCAGAAACTCGCAGAAACCATGGAGTAGGCCATGACCGATCTCTCGTCCGCCGTGTGGCGGAAGTCATCGCGGAGCACCCAGAGCAATGGCGGTTGCGTGGAAATCGCTGCCAACTTGCCCGGAGTGACCGCCATCAGGGACAGTACCCAGCCAGAAGCAGGGGCGCATGTCGTCTCCAGGCAGGCATTCGCCGCGTTCCTGCTGGCTGCGAAGTCTGGCCGGCTAGACGGCGCAGCCTAAGGAAGCACTGATCGCGGAGCCCGGCCGTATTCAGGCCGGGCTCCGCGGCACGTCCGGGCCTTTTTCCTGGCCGGTACTCCTCGCACGGGCGCCTGCCGTGACTCAGTTACAGTGACGGCATGCCGCCCCGACCACGCGATCCTCAGCCTGCCCGCCCGGCGGTTATCCTCGCAGTCCTGTCGCTCGCGGCCCTGGCCTACGCCGTGCTCAGCTCAGCGGTCATCCCGGCGCTTCCGACGATCCGGGACAGCTTGCACGCCAGCGAGACCGGCGTCACCTGGCTGCTGACGGGATTCCTGCTCTCTGCCTCGGTCGGCACGGCGATCATCGGCAAGCTCGGTGATCTTTACGGCAAGCAGCGCCTGCTGGTGTGGACGCTGCTGATCCTCACCGCGGGCACGCTGCTGGCCGCGCTGTCCGCGTCACTGCCGGTCCTGATCGCCGCGCGGGTGATCCAGGGTGTCGCGGGCGGCATCTTCCCGCTGTCCTTCGCGATCGCCAGGGACGAGTTCCCTGCCGAGCGGGTCGCTGGCAGCATCGGGCTGATGTCCGCCATCCTCGGCGTGGGCGGCGGTTTCGGGCTCGTGCTCGGCGGCCTGATCGACGAGCATCTCACCTGGCACTGGCTGTTCTGGATTCCGCTCGCGGCCATGGTCCTGGCCGCGATCTTCACCTGGCGTTACATCCCGGAGTCCAAGGTGCGCTCGCCCGGTCGCGTCAACTGGACCGCCGCCGCGCTGATGACCGCCGGGATGTCCGGCGTCCTGCTCGGCATCGCCCAGACCAGCGTGTGGGGCTGGACCGGGCTGGGCACGCTGGGCCTGCTCGGCGGCGGCCTGCTGCTCTGCGCCGCGTGGATCGGGGTCGAAGTGCGCAGCTCGAACCCGCTGATCGACATGACGATGATGGCTGTGCGCGGGGTCTGGACGGTGAACCTGGCCGCGTTCCTGGTCGGCGGCGGCCTGTACGCGTGGTTCCTGCTGCTGCCGCAGTTCGCGCAGCTTCCGGCTAGCACGGGCTTCGGCTACGGAGCCTCGGTAGTGGTCGCCGGCCTTTACCTGCTGCCGTGCGCGATCGGCATGGGGGTGCTCGGCTCGGTCGCCGGCCGGGTCGAGCGGCGGTTCAGCTCACGAACCGCGCTGGTCGCCGGCGCCGCGATCAGCGCGGTCGCCTGCGGCTGGCTGACCATTACCAGCAGGCATCCTTACGACATGCTGATCAGCTCGACGCTGCTCGGCATCGGCATCGGGCTGGCTTTCGCCGCGCTCGGCAACCTGATCGTGCAGGCAGTGCCGCCGCACCAGACCGGGGCGGCCAGCGGGATGAATACCGTGCTCCGCACCCTGGGCGGCGCGCTCGGCGGTCAGCTCGCGGCCACGTTCGTGGTCTCGGGCACCGTCCGCGGCCTGCCGCGCCTGACCGGATTCACCGAGACGTTCGCCATGGCCGCGCTCTTCCTGGCCGGATGCGCGATCGCCGGCCTGCTCATTCCCGGCCGGCCGCTGCTGCCGGTCAGGGCGCAGCCAGCCGTCACCTCAGAGCTGGGCTGAGGCCGGGCCGGGGTTGCGGCCGGGGCCGGGGCTGAGGCCGGGCTTGCGGCCGGCTCGACGGCCACTGGGACACGACCGGTCAGCGGATCCGGCGCACCGAGCCCGAGAACGTGCAGGCCGGCGGCGCCGGGGAAGATTCGGGCCGGGCGTCGGTGATCGGCCTGGCGCCTGCCGCGAATCGGTCCAGCTCGGCGCCGTGCAGCACCTTGCCGGGAAACGGGTCAGCCGCGGCGCGCCGGGTCAGGTCGGCCACGGGGAGGGCGTGCCGCGACGCGGCGAGCACCAGGTTGCCGAACCTGCGGCCTTTCAGCACTGCGGCATCGGCTATCAGGCATGCATGCGGAAATATGGCCCGTTCGGTCACGACTCGCGACTTGGTGTACGCCAGCGGGGGACCGTCCCCGATGTTGACGGCGTAGATCCCTTGCGCGGAGAGTACTCGCCCCGCAGCGGCCACGAACTCGGCCGACGTGACGTGCGCCGGAGTGGTCGCGCCGGTGAAGAGGTCGGCGACCACCAGGTCGTAGGACCCGGCTGGTACTTGCTCGAGCACTGCCCGGGCGTCGCCCACCCTGACCCGGACCCGGCCAGCCCGGCCGCCGCCCGCGGCCCGGCGGCGAGGCTGATCGAGTGGCAGCTTGTCCCGCACGAGTGAGACGAGTGACTGGTCACATTCGACCGCGAGCTGCGCCGAGCCCGGCCTGGTCGCCGCCACGTACCTGGCCAGCGTCAGCCCGCCGCCGCCCAGGTGCAGTACGCGCAGCGGCTCGCCGGCGGGCGCTGCCAGGTCCGCGAGGTGCCCGAGCCGCCGCACGTACTCGAACTCCAGGGATCGCGGGTCGTCGAGGTCAACGTGTGACTGAGGTGTCCCGTCAACCAGCAGCATCCAAGCCTGCGGCCGGTCGGCGTCCCTGAGCAGTTCGGCGACGCCGGTGTCCACTTTGATCCCCCCGAGCAGCTTGCCGCCCGGGTCGTCAGGAAGGCGCCGCGTCGTACCGTCTGTCATGCCTACATGATCGCCCAGTACCCGGACCACCTGACTCGCTGGCACGGTGAGATGCTGCTGGCGGGCAGGGCTGAGGATTACGGTGAGGACCGATGCGCGAGGCTGAGCTGACCGAGTTGGTGCGGCCAGGGATGACGGTCGCGCTCGGCGACGGATTCGGCGCGCCGTCAACCGTGACCAGGGCGCTGAGCAATGCCGCTGCCATCCACGGGGACATCAGGCTCATTCTCGGCTGGATGCCGCGCGCCGACCCGGCGCTCGACTACTCCAGTTTCCGCGACGTCAGGACGTTCATGCCGGGCTGGGGCCTGCGGGCGGCGACCGACAGCGGCCTGGTCAGCTTCGCTCCGGCGCGGCTCTCGGCGATGCCGGCCTTGCTGCACGGACCCTGGCGGCCAGGCCTGCTCGTCGCGACGATGGTCAGGGCGCCTGGCGGCCTGGTCTTCGGGAGCGAAGTGTCGTGGCAGCGAGCGGCGATCGAGGCTGGCGCGACCGTCGCTGCCGTCGTGTCGGCAGGTGCGCCCCGCGCCGACTCCGGCGAGCCTCTCCCCGCCAGCCAGGTCACCGTGATCGGCGAGACCAGCGAGCCGCCCGGGTCGATGCCGGAGGCGGCACCGGCTCAGAGCCACCTGGCCATCGCGTCGCGGATCGCGTCGCTCATCACCCCCTGTGCACGGCTCCAGCTCGGCCCGGGCCAGGTGGCGACGGCGCTGCTGCGCAGCCTGGCGGTGCCGGTGCGGATCGACACCGGCATGCTGCCCGACGCCGTGGTCGAACTCGACGAGCGCGGGCTCCTCGTCGGCGAGCCCATCGCCACCTACCTGGCCGGCGGGCCGCGCCTGTACCACTGGGCCGACGGCCGCCCGCTGCTGCACCCGGTGGAGTACAGCCATGATCTGGGCCGGCTGTCGGCCGATCCGCTGTTCGCCGTCAATACGGCAGTCGAAATCGACCTCGACGGCCAGGTCAACGTGGAAGGCACAGCGACTTCGGCGCTGGGCGGCATCGGCGGCCATCCGGACTACTGCGCCGCCGCGACCAGATCGATCGGCGGGCTGAGCATCATCGCACTGTCCAGGACGCATAACGGGTTGCCGACGCTGGTGCCCAGGCTCTCCAGGCCGGTCTCGACCCCGGCCCACGACGTTGACGTCGTTGTCACCGAGACCGGACTGGCCGACCTGCGCGGGCTGTCACGAACCGAACGACGCCAGGCCCTGGAGCACCTGTGGACAGGCGACGGCGCCGGATGAATTATTTCAGCTATCGCCGACGAGGCCGCCGATGAAATCCCTGGTCGCGTCCGGGGTGAGTGCGTCGGTGCTCAGCCGGTCCATGACCTGCAGGTAGTGATCGACGTCCGACCTGGCCTCCAGGTACAAGGCGCTGGTGAGCTGTTCAATGTAAACGACGTCAGGCAGGTCGGGCTCGTCGAAGCGCAGGATCGTGAACGACCCGCTAGCCGCCGCGTGACCGCCGTGATCGAAGGGCACGACCTGGAGCGTGATGTTCGGCCGGGCCGAGTCGGCGAGGAGCCGCCGGAGCTGGCCCCGCATCACCTCGCCGCCCCCGACCGGCCGCCGCAGCGCGGCCTCGTCCATCACCGACCACACGATGGGCTGGGTGGTGTCCGCCAGCAGCGCCTGCCGGCTCATCCGGACCGCGACCCTCCGGTCGATCTCGTCCGACGCCGCCCCGGCGTGGCCGAGCACCGTGATGGCCCGCGCGTAGTCCTCGGTCTGGAACAGCCCGTGCACGAACTGCAGCTCGAACGTGCGGATTACTGAGGCGGAGGCTTCCAGGCCGAGGTACATCTCGAACCAGTCGGGCAGTATGTCGCCATACTTGGCCCACCAGCCAGGCGCGTTGGCCCTCTTGGCCAGGTCCAGCGTCGCCTGCCTGGCCGCCTCGCTGGTGATGCCGTACAAGGTGAGCAGGTCAGCGACGTCCCTGCCCTTGAAGCTCACCCGCCCGTTCTCCATGCGGCTGATCTTGGACCGTGACGCGCGGATCTCGTACCCCGCCTGATCAGGCGTGACGCCTGCCGCCTCGCGAAGTCGCCGGAGCTGGCTACCCAGCAGCATCCGCAGGACGGTGGCATCCGCAGGCCGCCCTAGAAGGCTGCCGGGCTGCTCGTCCTGTGGCTCGGCTGAACTCATTCGCGCTCCTGGGTCATGACTAACCGCGACAACCTTACCGATAACATCGGGTCATCACTTAACAGAGGTCGTCGAACTCACCATTTTTCGCACCAGCGACGAATGCGGCCATCTCGCCCCGCTTGTAGACAAGTGCCGGACCTGTCGGATACCGGGAGTTACGGACAGCGATCTCGCCGCTGGGCAATGCGGTCACCTCGACACAGCTGCCGCTGGGGTTGCTGGCGCTGCTCTTGCGCCACGTCCCTGGAAGCTGGTCGGCCGGAGTTCCGTTGCTCATACCCATGCTGTACTCCTCGGTGAGATGTGGTGGTGGCCATGTCCGGTGGCCGTCCCGCCGATCGCGGTAGCCTGCCGCGCGCCGCGCGCCGCCGGTCAACTGCGGTGCGCACGTGGTGCTTGATCAGGTCATTCCGGTCGGGCGAGAGCCGATGATGTGCGGGCCAGTGCTTTGGTACGGATAGTGGTAGCTGGTGACGTGATGGATAGGTTCATTCTATGCACAGTGCATCCGGTTCGTGCGAACGCACGTGCAAAATGGCTGTGCGACCCCGTTTCTGACCGCAGCCCGCCCCCGCGCCCGCGCCCCGCGCGCCCCGCGCGCCCGGCATGGCTGCGGCTCGGGCAGGCCCAGCAACGTCCCAACGGCGGGCCTGGAGTGGCTCGGGCAGGCCCAGCAATGTCACTTGGGTGTGGCTTTTTCGGGGTGAGCCAGTTGGGTGGTGCCGTGTCCGGGAGGGTTTTCGTGCTCCGGGAGGAGAGTTGCCGTGTCCGGGAGGGTTCTCGTCCTTACCGTGGAGGGTTTCCGGGTTCCTGTAGGAGCGTTGTCGCATGAAGGAGGGTTGTCGTCGTATAGTCCGGTCAACTCTCCTAGATGCGGAAACCCTCCTACAGGAACCCGAGAACCCTCCTGCTAGAGCAGCCTCACCCCGAAAGAGCCGCACACATTTCACTTGGGTGGGTACTTGTAGAGCGAAGCTGCGCCTTCAGGAGGGCTTTCGGCACCCGGTAACGCTCCTGGATCGTCGCAAGAACCCTCCCGGACGCGGCAACTCTCCTGCCAGGACACGACAACCCTCCCGGCAGCGCAGGTACAGGAGCTTGTTTCCTTGATCATGAAACATGGCCTGATTGCGGAAACCTGCGCCGGCCATGACCAGGCGTGATCATCCGTGATCACGGTCGGCTAGATGATCACGGAACATCACGCCGGTCTCGCCTGGCCGCCGTCCCGCGCATTCTTGTTGTCCTGCGGCTGAACCCGGACGCGTTGCTCCGGCCCGCTCACACCGCTGTGCCGTTGGTGCTGCTTGAACGACACCAACGGCACAGCGGTGCGAGGGCACTCCGGCGCCCCGCGTAACGAGAGAAAAGTCGGCGGAGGGCAGCAGAGTCCGCGCGTCGACCGATACCCGCGCTACCAGACGCGCGCTACCCGACGCGCGCTACCCGACGCGCGGCGTGAGCCGACCGTAGGACGTTAGCGTGCGCAGGGCGCCGAGGGTGACGACGCCGCGCCATTCGAAGATGGCTGTCTCGCTCGGCGGCTCCCAGGCGATCGTCCAGCCGCCGTCGGCGTCCTGCATGCGCTCGAGCCGGTCGAGATGGGCCTCGATCTGCCCGGGTGTGAAGAGCGAGCGCCAGCGCGAGTCGGCGGCGGGGGCGAAATGCAGCGGCGACATCCCGTAGCCCTCGGCGTCCGGGTCGAGTTGCACGCCGGGAATATCCGCGAAACTGCTCGCTATCTGCGCCGCGCACTTGTCCGCGCGCTCGCGCTCGGGCACGTGCTCAAGGAAGATGAGCACTTCGGACAGCGTGTGGATGTCGTCGGGGATCGCGTCTGACTCCAGCTTGCCCCAGGTGTAGGCGGTCGCCTGGGCTAGCCACGGGTGGTCGGCTCCCAGCCGGTGCAGCGTGCCCGCCAGGCCGGCGGTAGGGTTCAGCGCGGGTACATAGGTCCAGTCGCTCCAGTGCCCGGCCCGCGGGAACTGCTCGATGACGGGAAACGCGAGCGGCACGGCGCCGCCTGACCCCGCCTCGGCGGCGACTCCGGCCAGGTAGTCGCAGGCTCTGGCCACCATCTCCTTGTCGCCTCCGCCAGCGGTGGCGAGCGCGCCGAGCGCGGTCTCCACGTCGATCGGCAGGCTGGCAGGGCAGCGCTTATCCGGCTCAAGCGCATGGCCGAACCCGCCGTCCTCGTTCTGATAGCCGCGCAGGGCATCGACTACCCCGGTCGGCGATGCGCCGAGGAAACAGGTCGCGAATAGCCTGCGCTCCAGCAGCCGCCCATGCTTGAGCAGGAAAAGGTCTCCGGCAGCGAATGCATCGTTCATAGCAGCCGACGCTACCCGCACCCACCGACAGTCCACGGGAATCGCCTGCCGGATCGGCTACGCGAGTGGGCCGGGTAGGCCGAGTAGGCCTTGCGGCACTCGAACAGGCCATCCCGGCCGTCGCGGCCTCAGAAGCCGAAACGTTGCCGCCCTGGTCGACGTACCCGCCGTCCTGCGACAGCGAGGAGACATGGTTGTTTTTCATGGTGAGCAGCGTCCCGTCGCCTGACCGGTAGTCGTAGCTGACGACCTTGCCGTGCGCCACGTTGCCGGTGAGGATCGTGTTGTGCACGGGGCCGTCGGCTGAGTCGGCGCTACCCCTGGTCACAAGGAACTCGCCCGGCCCGCTGAACGTGTTGCCGATATACGAATTCGTAGTAGCGCCAGCGCCGCCGAGCTCGGTGAAGTCACTGTCGTTCGCGCCGGTGCTGAACTCGATCAGGTTGTTCGATCCGTGGTAGATCTCCACGCCAGAGCCGTCCGTGCCGAAGTCAGGGCTGCACGTGCTCTGGTTGAGGAACTTGTCGTCGGTAACCGTATTGTGGCTACCCCACAGCAAAATGCCGAAGGCCCCCGCGCCGAGGTTGCCGGGATTCAGCCCGTTGACGTCGTTGAATTCGCTGTCGCTAATTGTCGCGTAGGCGCCAGCCGTCTCCACGTAAATTCCGGCGTACAAGTTGCCATAGGCGATGACGGCATTGACCGAGTCGTGGCTGCCCCTGATGTCGATGCCGACTTCGTAGCCTGCGGTCTTAGTCGAGCCGCAGCCCGGGACGGATTGATAGCCGTGGCCGACCAGCCTGATGTTGGCCACATGATCGCCGCTGCCGGATACCGAGATGATGTTGCCTTCGGAGTCGCGGGCGAGTACCGGATACCGGCCGGTGCCGTAATTCCTGATCGTGACATTATCAGCGGTTATGTTCAGCGTGCCGGTATACGTCGCACCGCGCTGAAACGCATAGGTGCTGCCGGCCGCTGGATGCACCGACGATAGTGACGTTCCCGGTGGTACTTCGGTGATTGTGGAAGAAAGCAAGCGCGCGTGGCTGATCTTCGATGCCGCGCTGGCGAGTGGGTTCGCGTGAGTCGGCACGGCCGTGGCGACGAGAACGGCGGCGCTCGCTGCGGCGGCCGCGGTCATGGCTGATGCGGTGGACGTGATGAGGGAGGAGGGCTTGGAGTAGATGCGAACGTGGCGGGACAATGGCGCCTCCGGCCGTGAGCACGCGGGCGTGCGTTCCTGCCCAGCGAGCCGCCGTAGTTCACACTGTGCAGCGGCGTGCCGATGCGACCAAGGCGATCGCGGCCGAAGACGGCGGGCTAGCTTTCCGTCTCGCGCTGGGTTCTGTCGCTCGACACTCTGGCCGAAATTTCATGACAGTCAACTTGAATCGGGCACAAAACTCCTGTGAGATGCCTCACATTTCCGACCTGACCGCTATGTGAATAACCGGTGCGGCTGGGAGCGGAGTGACTTCGGGTATTGCGGGGGATGCGTGCAGCAAGACGGGCGGGCCGCCTTCGGAGGCGCGGGCGGCCCGCCCGTTTCCCTGGCGTCAGCCGCGGTGGTGCTGACCGCGGCTGATGGCCGTGACTGCGCTAGCCGCGGCCGTGCCAGGGGAGCCGGTAAGCACGGTAAGTATTGACGCCCGCCGGGAACCCGGCGTTAAAGAGCAGGTTTCCCGATCGGCTGAACTCGGAGAAGAAGGGCAGCGCGCCCCAGCTGACGAAGAGGCCGCCGTCTCGCAAGGTCTGGGCGTTGCCTTGCGAAACGGCTGAGAGTCCTTCTGGCTGGTTATACGAGCGGATAAGCGTTGCGGTTTTCGTGCGCTGGTCGAGCCGTACCACGACTGCACGGCTGAACGGAAGCTCAGGTACGCCTGCGGAATCGTTGTCGAAGAACGAGAACTCGTTCCGCCCAATTTGCTCGGGATCGTGCTGCCAGGCGAATAGCTCACCCGCGTTGTCCAGCCGCTGGCCATTGGCGGCGCGCAGCGCGAAACTGCTCGCCTTGCCGCCGAGTTGCCAGCTGATCGCGCCGGAGTGTCTGTCGACTTTGTAGGTGGTCCAGGTGTCGCGCGCGTCGATGAGCAGGTTGCCGTCCCTGGTGAGGTGGACAGCGTTGACGTGGAACCAGTCCCACGGCGTGCTCGCCGATGCCGGCAGCGGCTGCTCGCTCTGGCTGTAAGGGACGTGGTCGGCGCTGTTCCACTGGAAGAGGACCTTGCCGGTCCTGATGTTGATCTCCTGGACGACGCCGTTGATGACGGTCTGATCGGGCGGGCCGCCGATCGAGGTGAGGTCCGCTGTGGCGGTGGTGTAGGCCAGGATCAGCGCGGTGTTTCCAGGCGTGATCAGGAACTCGTGGCCGTCCGCGGACAGGCCATTGCCCGCCTGGACGGTGGCGATCTGCCGGTAATGGTCATTGAAAATGTAGTCGGTGCCGGTCGACAGGCCGCCGAGGCCGGTGCCTTGCCAGAACGTGAGAACGGGCCTGCCGCGGTACACCTGCGCGCGGAAGTCGGCGTCCTCGTCACCCGCGGGGGCCGCGTGGAGCCAGATGACCTTGCCCCTGGGGCTGATGATCTCCGCGCCGCCGTTGGCGTAAGTGCCCTGATCCCAGCAGTCGGGGGTTAGCAGTGCAGGGGTGACGTGGCCGGCGCATCCGCACTGACCAGCGCTCATCTCCCTGATCATGGTCCGGGGCATGATCACGGATGTATACGCAGGTCGGAGCAGGTGTGATGTTCCGTGATCACGCCCGCGATCGTGATCACGGAAACTAGCACCGGGTCGGCCCTGCCGGGCAGGCACCCCACCCGGCAAAACCCGCACCACCCGCCTCCAGCGCCTCAGGTTCACCCCCCGCTGCGGGTGAACCGGTCATGAGCGCCAGTATCTGGCGTGCCGGGCGTAGTGGTCTGGCCAGGTCCAGGCGTTCTGCTTGAACTGGCCAAGAGCGGCTGATTTCCACTGCTTGTGCAGGCGGCGGACAAACCGCGCGGCAGCCAGCATCGCCACGAGCCAGAACACCGCCATGACCGCTGCCGCCACCGCAAGCACCTTGAGGGCCACTGCCGCCGCGCCTGCTCCGGGCACCAGCACGAACACCAGCAGCGCAAGAGCCGCGATCGGCAGCAGCCTTGGACCCCGCCGGAATGCCATCGGGTACGGCCTTGGTCCGCCGGCCACGGGCCACGGCTGCCGGAGCGACGACCTCGGCGTGGTCAGGCCCTGGCCCGGCTCGGGCAGGTCGGTCAGCACGCGCCGCAGGTCGCCGAAGGTCTTCGCGCTCAGCGCCGCGGTGATCCGCTCGTCGAGTTCCTCGCGGGTGAGCCTGCCTTCGGCGAAATGTTCCTGCAGCCTGGCGGTGACGCGTTCACGGTCAGCGTCTGAAGTCCTGATGCGGTCGTCCACAGCGTGCTCGCCTCCTGCTCGTCTGCCTGTCAGGCGCCGACGCCAGCGGCATCGGACTCGTCGCCGGCATCGGCGTCACCGGTGTCGTCGTCTGGATCGAAGTCATCGGCCAGGATCTGGTAGAGCTCACGGCGGGTTCGCTCGAGCAGCCGCTCGGCGGCGTGGATCTGGGCCGGTGATCCGGCGTGCGCGACCTGGACGATGCCGCCGCCCAGCCGTGCTGCCTCGGCGAACAGCCCCGGCAGTTCCCAGGCGTCTTGCTGCGCCTTCGACTCCCAGGCGCCGCGTGCCAGGTCCGGGTGCTGCTCGATGTGGGCACGGCCTGCGTCGGTCAGGCTGAAGGTCCGCCGCCCGCCCGACTCCTCGCCTTCGATCAGACCCTCGTCGGCGAGCTGCGACAGAGCCGGGTAGACCGCGCCGGGGCTTGGCCGCCAGGCGCCGCCGCTGCGCTCCTTGATGTCGGACATGATCTGGTACCCGGTGCGCGGCCCTTCCCTGAGCAAGGCCAAGATCGCGGCGCGGACGTCGCCGCGGCCAGCCTTCGAGCCCCGCTGCTGCGCCGCCGCCGGGCCAGGCCACCAGCCGCCCCACGCCCCGGCACCGCCCCACTGCCCGTGTCCCCAGTTGCCGCCGAAGCCCCGCTGCCACGAGCCCCCGCCGGCCTGAGCGCCGCCAGCTCGCGCGCCGCCCGCCTGAGCGTCACCAGCCGTTGCGTCATCAGCCTGAGGACGGCCGCCGTGCCTGGCGCCCGTGCCCGCCGGGCGGCAGAAAGCCCGGGTCGCATGGTCAACGACATCGTGCACATAGTTCATCAGGTCGTCGTTCACGTGGTTGAGCATGTCGAAGATTCCCGGGTCAAAGTCCCCGGCCGACCAGCGAGGTGTTTGCATGGCGTGCCTCGGTTTCGCTCTCGGTGCGGATCATCTCTCGATACGATCACGATATATCGACAGCCTACGTCCTGAACCCTCCACTGACAAGATATAACTTGAGATCGCTCCGAGCGTAGAGCCGGTGTTCGCTGCGAACGAGCTGCCGCAAGCCGTATCGGCGAGTCGGCTGGGCAACAGCAGCAAGTCGGGGTCACGCTGCTGTCAGACCGCCATCCGCCACAGCAGCACGTTGGGGTCACGCCGCGTTTCGGCTTCGGGCTGTGTCATCCAAGGGGGCATGTCCCGCGTCAAGTTAGGGCAAGGACGCACTCGGCCCACGGGGAGGATCAGTTGCACCGCTCGCTGACACGCGCGACGACGCCGAAGGCGGCTGCCATGCTGGCTGTCCTGGCGACCCTGACTCTGCCAGCGGCGGCGGCCGCGAGCGCCACGGCGAGCACCGTCACAAGCCCCGCCGCCGCCGCGCCGGCAGCCGCGCCGGCCGCCAGTTGCAAGCCGTCCCAGCCCACTGCCTACATCGGCGCGACCGGGCGGGTCTCCGGCGACCAGACACTGACCCCGGTCGACACCGCGACCGACAAGACTGGCCGCCGCATCAAAGCCGGGACAAGCCGCGGCCCCATAGCGATCAGCCCCGACGGCAAGACCGCCTACGTCGCGAACCACTACTCCGATACGGTCATCCCGGTCAGCACCTGCACGGATACCCCGGGCAAGCCCATCAAGGTCGGCGGCGGGCCAGACGCGATCGCGTTCACCCCTGACGGCAAGCTCGCCTATGTCGTGAGCTCCGGCAACAGCACGGTGACCCCGATCAGCACCACCACGAGCAAGGCGGGGAAGCCGATCGCCGTAGGCCAGAACCCCTGGGCCATCGCCATCACCCCTGACGGCGTGACCGCCTACGTCGCGAGCCGCACGGCCGCCACTCTCACGCCAATCGACATCGCGACGGGGGAGCCCGGAGCGCCCATCAACGTGGGCAGCGGTCCTGACGCGATCGCCTTCACCCCGGACGGCCAGACGGCCTATATCGCCGACAGCCTCAGCGACCAGGTCACCGTGCTCGACACCGCCACGAACGCGGTCACCGCCTCCATCAAGGTAGGCAACGGACCCAACGACGTGGCGATGGCCCCGGACGGCAAGACCGCGTACGTCACCAGCAAGAACGCCGGCACGCTCACTCCGATCAGCACGGCCAGCAACACGGCCGGGACGCCGATCGCGGTCGGCGCCGACCCGCGATTCGTCGTGATCACGCCGAACGGCAAGTTCGCCTACGTGACGACTCATGACGGCGGTAGCGTTGTCACGCCGGTCCGGCTGACCTCGCGGACTACCCTTGCGAAGATCAAGATCCGGGGCCGCGCCGAGCACGTCGCGCTCGCGCCCGACGGCAAGACGCTCTACGTCGTCAGCCTTAGCCCGGGCACCCTCACCCCCATCAGCACCAGCAAGGCCGCCGCGGGCAAGCTGATCAGCCTGCCCGGCGCTCCCTGCTATATCGGGATCACCCCCTAAGCGGCGCACCCCGAACGGCGCACCCTCGCGCGCGGCAGGCGATTGGGATTTGATACAAGGAAAGGCCGTCCCAAGATCCCGATGCGAGGTAGCGAGGTAAAGATGAGCCGCACTGTCACCTCAATCGTGGGCGGCGCCGCAGCCGCCAGTGCCCCAGGCGGCGAGCTAGTGTCGGCGAACCCCGCCCGGACCAGCGAGGTCGTCGCGCAGGTCAGGCTGGGCGACGCCGATACCTTCCTCGCCGCCGCCCGGGCGGCCAGGGCGGCGCAGCCGGCCTGGGCCGACGTGCCGCCGCCGGTGCGCGGCCGGGCGATCGCCCACATCGGCAGGCTGGTCGAGTCCAACGCCGAATCCCTCGCCCGGCTCGTCACCCGCGAGATCGGCAAGCCCTACGCCGAAGCGCTCGGAGAGGTCCGCGAGATCGTCGACACCTGCGACTTCTTCCTGGGTGAGGGCCGGCGCCTCTACGGCCAGACGGTCCCGAGCGAGATGCCGGACAAGCAGTTGCTCACCTTCCGCAACCCCGTGGGCGTGGTGAGCGTCATCACCGCGGGCAACTTCCCGGTCGCGGTGCCGTCCTGGTACCTGATCCCCGCGCTGCTGTGCGGGAACACGGTGTTGTGGAAGCCCGCCGAGTACTCGGCGGCGTGCAGTAATGCATTGTTTGAACTAATTGTCCATGGCGGCGGTCTTCCGGACGGCGTGCTCAACCTCGTGCTGACTGACGGCGACGCCACCTACGCTGGCCTTGAGAAGGCACTAGCCGACGGATGCGTGGACAAGGTCGGCTTCACGGGTTCGAGCGCGGTCGGCGCGCGGATCGGCGAGCTGACCGGCAGGCATCTGCAGTCTGCCTGCCTCGAGCTCGGCGGCAAGAACCCGATGGTGGTGACACCCAGCGCAGACCTCGAGCTTGCCGTCGAGGCCTCGCTCTTCGCCGGGTTCGGCACAGCCGGCCAGCGCTGCACCTCCCTCGGAACCGTGATCGCCCATCGGGACGTCCACGAGGAGTTCCTCGCGCGGTTCGACAAGGCTGCTAGGGCGATGGCTGTCGGCGATCCTTTCAGCGATGTGGTGTACGGGCCGATGCTCGACGAGCGGTTCGCTACCCGCTTCGAGGACTACCTGGGCTGGGTTGAGCCTCATCACACCGTCCTTGGGTCCAGCGGCACCGGCCGCATCACGGCGGTCAATCCGCGCGGCGGTTTCGTCGGCGACCCGGAAGCCGGGCTCTTCTATCACCCGACGATCGTTGACGGCCTGCGCACCGGCGATGAGATTTTCCGCAACGAGACGTTCGGGCCGCTCGTCGGCGTCACGACCTATGGCGACCTGCCTGAGGCCATTGCGCTGGCTAACCAGCCTGGTTACGGATTGTCCTCGGCCATTTACACAAACGTGCCAGCCGAGGTGTTCGCGTTCCGCCGCGGCATATCGGCGGGGATGGTCAGCGTCAATAACTCAACCTCGGGAGCCGAGGCGCACCTGCCGTTCGGCGGGAACGGCAAGTCAGGGAACGGCTCGCGACAGTCCGGGATGTGGGTACTTGACCAGTTCACCCGCTGGCAGTCGGTGAACTGGGACTACTCAGGCCGCCTGCAGAAGGCCCAGCTGGACGTCGCCGAACTGCTGCCTGACCATTCATTCAGGATCTCCGGCTGAAGGTGGTACGGCACGTCCGTGACTATCCAGAACTGGATAGTCACGATCTGAACGTCAGATGAACCGCCCGTGTGCCCTACCCGTTGCCTTTGTGGATACCCGTCGCTATCGTCCCGAAAGACGCCCGTGTAGCGCGGGTTAGTTCATAGCGGGAGATGTAGGTAGGAGGCACGTTATGAAGGCTGCCCGATTCTGGGCCCTTGCGGGGTCCGTTGGGCTAGCAGTTTCATTCACGGCAGGCATGGCTGGCCAAGCGGTCGCCAAGCCGGTCCCGAGCAGGGTCATGCTCCGCGGGTCTCTGACGCCCGCGAGCGAGCGCTCGCACCCGGCGGGCAAGGTTTCGGCCAAGAGCGCCGTAAGCTTTGACCTGCTGCTGAAGCTGCGCAACGCCGCGGGCGCGAAGGCGTTCGTCCGCGCGGTCTCGAGCCCCGGATCGAAGTCGTTCCACAAGTACCTGACCGAGGCGCAGTGGATCGCGAGGTTCGGCCCGACCAAGGCCGAGATCTCCAACGCCGAAGTCCTGGCTGCGCAGCCAGGGCTTCTCCGTGGGGTCGGTTCCCAAGACTCACCTCTACGTGAGTGCGCGTGGATCGGTGGCCAAGGTCGAGCGCACGTTCGGCGCTCAGCTCGGCATGTTCAAGGTCATGGGTCACAAGGTCCAGCTCGCCAAGTCCGCGCTGTCGATCCCGAAGGCGGCGTCCAGCTTTGTCGCCGGCGTCGTCGGCGTGAACCAGGTGCTGGAGACGACCACCTCGCGTTCAAGGGCCGCTCGACCGCCGCGGTCAAGCCGGACCAGGAGCCAGGTCCGCCCGCTGGATTCCGCAACCCGCAGCCCTGCACCGCAGGCGTTCAACACGATGGCGGACACCACTGACTCGACCAAGCTCTACGAGTCGCCGAACGGGCCATTCGACCGCAGCCCAACTACGACATCTGCGGTTACAAGCCGCGCCAGCTCCGCAGCGCGTACGGACTCAACGGCATGATCGCGGCTCACAACGACGGCAGCGGCGTGCTCGTGGCCATTGTCGACGCCTACGACTCGCCGACGCTGTTCTCTGACTCGGCGCGCTACTCCAACCAGAACGACTCCAAGAACCCGCTCAGTGCCAATCAGTTCATCGACGTCGCGCCGGCCGCCGTTACCAACGAGGCTCGAGTGCGGTGCCAGCGGCTGGCGGGCCGAGCAGTCGCTCGACGTCCAGGCCGTGCACGCGATGTCGCCCGGAGCGACCATCGGCTTCTTCGGCGCGGAGTCCTGCTTCGACACTGACCTGGTCGCCGCCCTGTCGGCCGCCATCAGCAGTGGCGCCTCAGTGGTCAGCGACAGCTGGGGCAGCGTCGACGGTGACCTGCTCGAGGACGCCGCCAGCCACACCCTCTTCGATGACACCTTCATGGTTGCCGACTCCACTGGCGTCAGCGTCCTGTTCTCCTCAGGTGACGATGGCGACAACTTCGGCGTCGTCGGCATCGCCGGCCCCGACTTCCCGCCAGCCAGCCCGTTCGTGACCGCCGTCGGCGGCACCACGCTCGAGGTCAACGCAGCCGGCCACCGTGGCGGCGAGTTCGGCTGGTCCACGGCCAAGGAGACGTTGTGCTTGAACCAGGCCGCCACTAACTGCGGCACCGCGACAGACCCGTCGGTCCCCCTCGCCTGGCAGGCTGGCGGCGGCGGCGGTTCCAGCTTCTTCTACACCCAGCCGTTCTACCAGGCCAGCGTCGTTCCGGCGGCGCTGTCACACCGCAACTCAGCGTTGTTCGGCTCCACCCCGGTGCGGGTCGAGCCTGACGTGTCCATGGACGCGGACGCGCAGAGCGGCATGCTGATCGGCGTGACCCAGAGCTTCCCGAAGACCTCGGTCTCCCCGGGCGGCAACCACTACGGCCAGTTCAAGGAGGGCGGCACCAGCCTCGCCTCCCCGCTGTTCGCCGGCGTGCTCGCTGACGCCGACACCGCTGCTGGCGGGTCGCTCGGTTTCGTCAACCCGATCCTCTACAAGGCCTGGTCGCAGACCCCGGGCGCGTTCACCGACATCCAGCCGTCGTCGGACCCGAAGTCGAACGCCGTCGTGCGGGTGGACTTCGCCAACTCCACGGATACCGCGCTGGGCTACAACGTGAGCGTTCGCGCCATCGACTATGAAGGCGTCGAGACCTTCTGCGATGGCACGGGCAACTGCGAGTCCCGCAACGTCACGCTCAACACCACGAAGGGCTTCGACAGCCTGACCGGACTCGGCTCTGTCGGGCCGAACTTCATCAGCGCCCTATCGAAGTTCTGATCATCTGATCGCCCAAAGGGCGCCGGGACTCACGTCCCGGCGCCCTTTGCCGTCTGCGGCCGCCGCCCCGGTCCCGCCCCGAATGTCACGGACAACGCTGGCGGTGCGGACGGGGCAGGAGGGGTCCCCGCCGGGCCGCTCTGGTGATGGCGGTGGGTCGGTCCCGGTCTGCCCGCAGGCCTGACCACGGATTCCAAGAACCATATTTCCGTGATCATGAAGCAATGCCACTTGGGTGTGGCTCTTTCGGGGGTGAGGCCGCTCTCGCTGGAGGGTTTTCGTGTTCTTAGAGGAGGGTTTCCGCATCTAGGAGAGTTGACCGGACTATACGACGACAACCCTCCTTCATGCGACAACGCTCCTTCAGGAACCCGGAAACCCTCCCCGGTAAGGACGAGAACCCTCCCGGACGCGCAATGCCGGTGACTGGGGGCATTAATCCGCGATCGTCCCAGCGTCGGCTCGCACCGCTGTGCCGTTGGTGTCGTTCACGCAGCACCAACGGCACAGCGGTGCGCCGTCGCCGGAGCCTGCCAGCCGGATTAGTGCCGTCGGCGGTGCCCGCCACGCTCCGTCGGGCACTCACGGGTTCCTCACGGTGGCCAGGAGGTGACGGACTGTGCTGGGGGAGGTCGGCCGGCGCAGATCGGCACCGGCATATGGGACTGACGGTTAGGATTCGACTGAGTTCGGGGATCCTGTGGCCGCTTCGCGCCTGATGGGGCGTTGCGCCGCCGCAAGGCCGACCAGCCCGCGATCATGTTCGAGCCGGACCGGGTCGGATCAGCTGTCCGAGTCGAGTCGGCAGGTTTGCGAAGCGGCGGAAAGGCTTGTTACATGCGTCAACGCCGAGGGCGCCGGGAGCGTGCACCGGAGCAAGGGCTTAGTCAGCCTGATCATAGTCAGCCGGCAGGCCCGCAGGAGCCGACCACGGTGCCGCAGCCTGTCTTCGACCCCGCGCAGTCGTATCCGCCTCAGCAGTCCGTTGACCGCGCTGCGCCACAGGCTCCTTGGCCGTCATATGACCAGCAGCCACAGCCACCTGCACCGCAGCCACCTGCACCGCAGTCCTTTGAGCAGCCCACGCAGGTCCGCTCACCGCAACTGTCGTTTGACAATGATCCGCTGACCCGCCCGGCGAGTTTCTCCGCCGACAGGCAGTCGCAGCCCGGTTCCCCGCAACTCTCCTTCGACCAGCCACCGGGCAGCCGCGTGCCACCGCCTGAATCCTCGCGCGACTGGCCGGGGCAGCCGCAGGCGCCTGAGCCGCAACAGCAAACCCAGTCGCAGCGGCAGCCCCGGCTCGAGCAACCTCCGCAACTGTCGTTCGACCAGCAGGGATATTCGGCCGACCAGCAGGGATATTCGGCGCCGCGCACCGTCGCTCGGGACGTGCCTGGAGCGCGGGACGAGCAGCCAGGGGCCTGGCGAGACGGCTACGAGCCGCAGTCGGTCGGCGAGCAGCGGAGCATGAGGCAGCCGTTCGAGCCGCCGCCCAAACAGCAGCCAATGCCACCAAGTTCGCAGTCTCAGGATTCATGGCCACCGGTCTCGGCCTCCCCGGACTCGCGTCCGGCGCCACCGTCCGCCCCGAATGGCGGACCGGAGTCCCGGTCACCTCGCGTCCCCTCCGCGCTTGACGAGTCGTGGTCAGCGCCTGCGACGTCCGGGTCTTCGCAGGCATGGTCGGCGTCCTCAACCTCGACGTCGCCGGAGGCGTGGCCTGTGCGGGAGGCATCTGCGTCCGATGGCCCTGCCGCACCGCCGGACTGGTACCGGCCAATCGCGCCGCAAGACCAGACGGTGCGGCGGGTGGCAGCCGGGCAGGACGGCGCACCCTGGCCTGGTCAGGCTGGGTCCGGTCAGGCTGGGTCCGGTCAGGAGTCTGCGGGTCAGTTGCCTCCGGTCCAGCCCTTTTCCGCTCAGGCCGCGTCCAGCCAGAGCGCCCTTCGCCAGGGCGGATTCGGTCAGAGCGCGCCCAGCCCCGGGCTGGCGGCGACAACCCAGTTCGGGAACGGGCAGCCGCCGGGACAGTACCCGCCGGGACAGTACCCGCCGAGCCAGTACCCGCCGGGTCAGCAGCCGCCGGGACAGTACCCGCCGGGACAGCAGCCGATGGGACAGCAGCCGCCTGACCTCACGCCCCGGCCGGTCAAGCGCCGCCGCAGGCGGCGCATCATCACCGTGGTGGTTATCGTCGTAGTTCTGATCGCCGGCGTCATAGCGGCGGGTGGCGGCTACTACCTGCTCCGGACGAAGGGGAGTCCGCAGCAGACTGCCGCCAGTTACGTGAACGCCTGGCAGCGCGGCGACTACGCGGCCATGGGCAGGGTCAGCCTCCACGTGCCGAAAGGCGGCCTCGGCGTGCCCTTCGAGGCGGCTAAGGCGCAGCTTGGCGTGCGGAGCATGGAAGTGCAGCTCGGCAAGATCACGGTCGGCAAAGGCACGGCTAAGGCGCTCTTCACCGTCACGGACAACCTCCCCGGCGGCCACACCTGGGTTTTCCAGGACGAGCTGTCGCTGCTGACCAAGGACCGCCGCTGGTGGGTGGACTGGAGCCCCTCGGCGATCTATCCCGGCTTGCGCGCGGGCCAGAGGTTCGTCCTCAGCGCCAAGTGGCCAGCCAGGGCCCAGATTCTCGCCGACGACGGCACGGTACTCAGCTCACCGGGCACGATCGCCGAGTCAGGGTCGCTCGCGCTGCTGACCGGCTACCTGGGTCCGGCGACGGCAAAGGAGGCCAAAGCGCTCGGCGCGCTCTATCGTAAGGGCGACGTGATCGGCCAGAGCGGCATCGAGGAGAGCTACCAGAAACAGCTCGCCGGGCTGCCGTCGCTGACCATCAAGATCGTCGGGCCAGGGCGCCGCGCGGAGAAGACAGCTACCGATTTCCCGGCCAGGCCAGGTAAGCCGGTCCACACCAGCATCAGCATGGCGGTGCAGGTCGCGGCGTCGCAGGCGGTGTCGTCGGCTAAGACCAAGAAGCCCATCGACATGGTCGTGATCCAGCCGTCGAGCGGCCGCATCCTGGCCGTCGTCGAAAGGCCGGGCGGCTTTGACCGCGCGCTGCTCGGGATCTTCCCGCCAGGCTCGACGTTCAAAGTTGTCACCGCGTCCGCGCTGGTCAAGACGGGCCTGTCACCGAATAGCAGCGTGCAGTGCCCGAGCAAGGTGACCATCGACGGGCGGACGTTCCACAACGACGACAATGAGCATTTCGGCACGATCAGCCTGCAGACCGCGTTCGCCGTGTCGTGTAACTCCACGTTCGCCCAGCTGGCCACGCAGCGCCTCAGCGGGCCATCGCTCGCCGCTATGGCCCGGGCATTCGGCTACAACGCCGCGCCGCGCATCGGCATCCCGGCAACGCTCGGCCAGTTCAGCACCCCCCGGGTATCGGTGGACCTGGCCGCTGACGCGTTCGGCCAGGGTACCGACCTCGTGAACCCGCTCAGCCAGGCAACCGAAGCCGCGGCTATCGACTCCGGCACCTGGCGACCCCCGCTGCTCGTCGTCAAGCCGGCGCCGCGCCAGAAGGCCAAGCCGCACAAGCTGAGCCCGGCGATCGTCGCCGCGCTCCAGCCTATGATGCAGGCAGTGGTCACCAGCGGCACGGCTAAGGGCGTCGGCTTCCCGCCCGGCGTCTACGGCAAGACCGGCACCGCCGAGTTCGGCACGGGCCGCATCCGAAGTCACACGGCTGGTTCATCGGGTACGACGGTGACGTGGCCTTCGCGGTCCTGGTGGAGGGCGGCGGGTTCGGCGCGGACAGCGCTGGCCCGGTCGCGAACGCCTTCCTGCGCATGCTCGGCGGCTAACCCGGGGCGACGCCGGCAGCTGACGGTTACTTCAGCCACGCCCGAACCGCGGGCTTGGCCGCTCGCTTCCAGGCCTTGGAAGCCTTCGCCCGGGTCCGGCTGGCCGCAGCGGCGTCCCGCTGGTGCAGGACTCCGTAGGTGAACGCGTTCTCCCCGGCGCGGGCCGCGTCCTTCGACAGTTCGAGCTCCACGTGCCGGGCGATCACCGAATCCTGGTGATCGCCGAGCAGCGTCTGGACCTGCTTCATCTTCCTGGCGAACCGGCGGGCGTCGCCGCCCAGGGCGGGCGTGAGCAGCTCGGCGGCGTAACGGGAGCGCTTGGCCGCCTTGCGGGTCTCGTGCAGCGCGAGGTCGCTCGAATGCCCGGCCGGCGACCGGCGCGCGGCGCGCATGCGCTTGCGGGTCCGGTGGTAGGCGCGGCGCGCGGCGCCGGGCAGGACGGCCGCCGCCGCCTTGCCGGCATCGGCGGTCAGCGCGGGCCTTCCCGGCTGGGGCTCGCTCAGCAGCAGGTCGAGTTCATCGAGCAAGGCGAAGTAGCGCCGCGAGTCCAGCGCCTTGCGCGCGGCGGCCCTGGCCTTCGCGCCCACCGGATCGAAGTGGCCGTGCACGCGCCTGGCCACCGGGCCGATGACAAGCTCAGGCTCGAGGCCGTTCAGGCTGGCTAGCACGTGCCCGGCGATCACCTCCGCGTCGCGCGCTTCGCCGAGCACCCCGCCGAGCCATTTCAGCTCACCAGCGAGCTGGCTGGTCTCCGCCGTCCAGATGGTCGCGCCGAAAGTTTGCAAGGTACTCCGCAGGCGCCGGGCCGCGACCCGCAGCTGGTGAACCGCGTCGGGCTCGTCACAGCGCACCATAGGATCGAGCGCTTTGAGCGCGGCGGCCTGATCCGCCACGTAGGCGAGCACGACGTCGCTGGCCGGGGAGGCCAGGCGACAGCTTCAGGGCGACTTCGCTTAGCCGGAGGTCCCGCGCCGACGACGCGCTCGAACTTCGCCGAGCTCGCCGCCCGCCGCAGCCCGCTGCGAAGCAGCAGCTTGTCGGCGGCATCGAGCACATCCCGGCCGCCTCCCGTCAGCTCAAGCTCGACCTCGCACCAGCTCGACTCTGTCTTTGCCCTGGTCCGCTGCCGGGCATGGACATCGTCAACGGCCAGTTCAGCGAGCGGTGCGCCGCTATCGTCGAGCAGGATCAGGCGCCGGCGCCTGGTCGTGATCGTCGCGCGCGGACGCACGGCCTTGCCCCGGGTATGCACCTTGATCCGCTCGGCAAGCTCGGCGGGCACTCCAGCCGCGTCGTCGCCCAGCGGGACCGCGATCTCGCGCCTGGAGTTGTCGCCAGCCGGGATCTTGAGGTGCCAGCCCTCGTCGTGGCCGCCGAGCCGCCGCCGCAGGGTAATGCCAGCGCGGATGAGCCGGAGGTCCTCGGTGTCGAAGTACTCGGCCTCAAGCTGCTCATCGGCCGCCCGGCGGGTCTTCGATACCGCCGCAAGCTGATCAAGCTCGGGGAGCACCGCGTCGTCTGGCAGGTCGTACTTGAGCTCGGTCTCTGTCGCGGTTGTCACCATCTGAGAGTGTTACCCGGCCCCAGTGCCCGGGATTCTCCAGCGGCGCGGGCAACTTCGTCCGGGCATCGCCCGCCGCAGAGTCGGCCTGGGCCTGCGTCAGGAACAGCGCCGTCTCCAGCCGGGCGCCAGCCAGGTCAGCGCCCCGCAGATCGGCCCCTGTGAGGTCGGCCAGCCGCAGGTCAGCCGAGCGCAGCCGGGCACCTATCAGGCTGGCTCCGCGCAGGCTGGCCCTGCGCAGGTCGGCGCCGCTGAGATCCTTGCCCACGAGGTCAGCCCCGCGCAGCTCGGGGCCGAGGTCACCGCCGCGCGCCCTGACCTGTTCGCTGACCGCCAGCAGCAGCGCGTTGACCTCGGCGCGGTGCGGGCCGGCCTCCAGCGAGGCCAGGCCGGCGGCATCGCGGCGGCACAGGCCGTCGGTCACTGCCAGCGCCGAGCCGAGCTCGCCCGGCAGGGGATCGTCTGGCCCGAGCGCCAGCGCCGAGGTCAGGTACCACGCCAGCTCGTGCAACTGGCGCATGACCCCGAACGCGCTGAACATCGGCCCGGCCAGCTCCGGTGCCTGCCGCCAGTCCCGACCGCCGAACGTCTCCTGCGCCACCCGCTGGCCGGCCCGAAGCAGTCGTAGGCGGCACAGCCCGCGAACCCCGCCGGCCGCAGCCGGTCATGGATCGAGCAGCCGAAGCCCGGCCCCAGGTGACGGCACGGCTGGCCCGCGGCCTTGGCGAACGCGAACTCGGCCGACGCGGTGAACGCCGGCGCGACGCAGCACAGCCCGGCGCAGCGCGCGCAGTCAGCCCGCAACTCGGCCGGCCAAGACGCGGCGGCCAGGCCGAGCGGGATTACGTTCATCTTCCAAGGTCGTTATCTCTTTCTCTTGGTTGAATCTAGCGCTCAGGGCTAACGTCCGGGTTATGACAAATGCCGATGTGACGACTCATTGGGCCGCCCGGCTCGCTGACCTCGCTGCCGCGACCGGGGTGCCGGGGGCAGCATTCGGCCTCTGGGCGCGCGGTCAGAGCTGCACAGTCGCCCACGGGGTGCTCAGCACCGCCACGGACGTGCCAGTCACCCCCGACTCGGTGTTCCAGATCGGCTCGATCACCAAGCCGTGGACCGGCACCATGATCATGCAGCTGATCGACGAAGGCCGGCTGTCGCTCGGCACGACGGTGGCTGAGGTACTGCCTGGGAGCCGTATCTGCGCGAGCGACATCGGCGCGCAGGTCACCGTCCGGCACCTGCTCAACCATACGAGCGGGATCGACGGAGACCTGTTCACCGATACCGGGCGAGGCGACGACTGCATCGAGCGTTACGTCGCCGAACTCGCGGACGCGGCGGTTTCGCATCCGGCCGGGTCGGCGTACTCGTACTGCAACAGCGGCTTCGTGCTGCTCGGCCGGATCATCGAGGTGCTCGACGGCCGGGTGTGGGACGAGTCGCTGCGCAAGCGGCTGGTCGAGCCGCTCGGGCTCACCCGGACGGTGACCCTGGCCGAAGAGGCCATCTTGCACCGGGCGGCGGTCGGGCACCGCGGCTGGCCGAGGGTCGACGAGGCCGTATCGACCTGGGGGCTGGCCCGGGCTGTCGGCCCGGCGGGGCTCATCACGGCGAGCGTGGGTGACGTGCTGACGTTCGCCCTGACGCACCTCAACGATGGCCTGACCCCTGATGGCACCAGGGTGCTCAGCGCTGCGTCGGCGCTGGCGATGAAGCAGCCGACGGTCCAGCTGCCCGGGATCGGCGCAGCCGCCGGAGAAGTCGGCCTGAGCTGGCGGATGAATGACTGGGGCGGCCGGACCGTCTACGGTCATGATGGCAGCACCGTAGGACAGAACGCCTTCCTGCGGATCGACCCGCAGGCACGGATCATCGCGTGCCTGCTGACCAACGCCGCTGATGGCCGGGCGCTGTATCAGCGGCTGTTCGGCGAGGTGTTCGAGGACCTTGCGGGGATCACGATGCCTGCGGATCCGGTCCCGGCGAGCGGCCCGGTCGAGGCTGACCTGAGCAGGCACGTGGGGCGGTACGAGCGTTCATCGCGGCGGATTGACCTGACCCTGGTGGCCGGTCGGCTGCACGCGGTAGAGGCGACCACGGGCGACCTGGCCAAGCTGAGAGATCCCGAGCCGGAGGAGCTCGACCTGCACCCGACCGACACCTCTGGCGACAATTTCGTCCTGCGCACGCACGACGAGGAGCCGTGGTCGACGCTGAGCTTCAGCGCGTTCGACGACGGGTCGCCGTATCTCTTTGCCGGGGGCAGGATCACGCCCAAGGTCAGCTAGCCGGGCTTCTTCGCGACGAACAGGTTGTCGGGGCGGCGGCCTGGGGCTCCGGGGCGTGAGCGGTCCGGCTGGTCTGGCTGGTCCTGCTGGTCTAGGGCGAGGCCGGCGCCCGCCAGCTCGGCAAGCCAGGTCGCGCGGCTGAAGGCGCTCAGCTTGTGGGTCTCGCGGATGACCCGCTGGCTGCCGTCGGCCTCGCAGAGGGTGAATTCATACTCAGCCTGGACCCAGTCGTCGGCCGGATCCGGGTCCCAGGTTCGCTCGCTGAAGGTCGCCGTCCGGCCGGCTTCGCCGCCGCCGCCACCGCCGCCGCCGGTCAGCTCGCCGAAGGTGTCCCTGACGTGGTCGGGGACGAAGAGCACGAGCCCGCCTGGGCGGCAGTGGGCGGCGGCTGTCCCGATCACCCTGCGCAGGTCGGTGACGCCGAGGACATAGTCGATCGCGTCGTGCACCAGCACGGCGTCGAACGTGCGCCCCAGCCGCACGGTGCGCATGTCGCCCTGCAGGTGATCGCACTCGGGATTGAGCCGCCCGGAGGCGGCGAGCATGTCGCCGGAGATGTCGACCAGCGTCAGGCTGAAGCGGTGCTTCAGGTGCACGGCGACGTGACCGCCGCCGCTGCCGAGATCGAGTACCTCCCGCGTGCTGGCTCCGGCGGCCGGCGCGGCCTGACCGATGACGTGCGCCAGGTAGGCCGCCTCCTGCGCGTACTCCTGCGGCGGCGAGATCAGCCGCCACCAGTCGGCGAGGTCCGCGTAGATCCGGTACTCCGAGGGTGCCCCAGTCATAGCGCCATCTTCGCGCACATGATTGAGGCGCAGCGGGCGGGGAAGTGAGGCAGGACGTACTCACACGCGGAGGTTCCACATGTCCGGCAAGAAGACAACCGAGGCCTGGGACCGCACCCTCAAGGCGGCGGACCAGGTCAAGCCGATGGCGGCGCAGGTGAAGCCGTTGGCGAAGAGCACGGGCGACGCCGCCAAACGGCAGATTTTCCGTACCCGAGCCTGGGCGGCGCCGAGAATCGACCGCACCGGCAAGGCAATCCAGGACAACGTGGCGCCCAAGGTGTCATCGATGCTCGGGGCAGCTGCCGAGCGGATCGACCCGGCCAAGCCGCGCCGCGGGCGCTGGCGCCTGCCGGTAGGCATCCTGGCCGCCGCCGCGGCCGCCGCCAGCGCCGCCGCCGCGGTGTTCCGCAGCCGCACGAAGCCGGATTCCGCGGTGTCGGCCGACGATCCGGCCGAGGCGACCGAGGCGACAACGTCAGCTACCTCGGACACGCGTCCGGACGCGGTGGTCAGCGACCCGCAGGCGCACGCAGGCTAGCGGACTACCCGCAACCAGGGGTCGCTGGCCGCGCTGTCGCGCTGCCTCGTTTCGATGGCGCGGCCCGCGGCCGGCGGCCTCGTTCAGCCGGGTGGGATGCTTGACCAATGGCCGTCAATGCCCGGGTCGAGCACGTGGGGAGCCTGCTGCGCCCGCGGTATCTTCGCGACGCGCGCGCTGCCAGGCGGCGCGGCGAGCTCGGGCCGGCCGAGTTCAAGGCGGTCGAGGACCGTGCGGTGCGCGAGATCGTCGCCATGCAGGAGAGCGTCGGCCTGCCGGTGGTGAACGATGGCGAGTTGCGCCGCGACTCGTTCCAGTCGGAACTGGCCGCGGCCTGCGACGGATTCACCGGCATAAGCCTGGACGCGTGGCTGTGGGGAGCGTGGCGTTCGCCGGTCGTCGGTGACGCGGTCATCGAGCGGCCAGCCGAGCTGGCCGTGGTCGCGCCGCTGCGCAAGCGGCGCAACCTGGCCGCCGAGGAGTTCGCGTTCCTGAGAGGGTGCACCACGCGACAGGCGAAGGTGACGCTGCCGAGCCCGACGCTGTTCGCGAACTTGTGGTCACCTGAGCGCTCGACGGCGGCCTACCCGAGCCTGGACGCCTTCATGGCCGACGTCGTCGACATCATGCGAGACGAGGTCTCCGAACTCGTCAGGCTCGGCTGCGGCTACATCCAGCTCGACGCACCGCACTATCCGTTGCTCATCGACCCTGGCTGGCGGGCATTTTACGAGGAGCGGGGCTGGCCGTTCGAGCGGTGGCTGTCCTACGGCATCGAACTCGACAACGCCGTGATCGACGCGGGCCGTCCGGCGACCTTCGGGTTCCACCTGTGCCGGGGCAATCAGCTCAGCCGGTGGCTGGTCTCCGGAGCCTACGACCCCATCGCCGGGCCGATCTTCGGAGGGATTCACGCCGACCGGCTGCTGCTGGAATACGACGACGAGCGGTCGGGTAGCTTCGACGCGCTGCGACTGGTCCCTGACGACAAGGTTGTCGTGCTCGGCCTGGTCACCACGAAGACGTCCGATGTTGAGCCGGCGGCTGACCTGGAGGCCCGGCTGCGGCAGGCCAGTGCCGTGATCCCGGCCGAGCGGCTGGCGATCAGCCCGCAATGCGGCTTCGCGACCTCGGTCGCGGGTAACTCGGTCACCGAGCAAGCCCAGCTCGCGAAGCTGAAGCTGCTCACTGACGTCGCGGATCGGGTCCTGGCGGGCGGCGCTCAGGCTTCGTAACAGCGCTCCGGGCAGTCCGCGGCGCTCCCGGCAGTCTCCGGCGCGCTCCGGGCAGGCCCAGCAATGTCCCAACGAGGGCGCAATAGCGCCAGCAATGTCCCATGGGTGTGGCTCTTTCGCGGTGAGCCAGCCGGGTGGTGCCGTGCCCGGGAGGGTTGTCGTGCTCCGGGAGGAGAGTTGCCGTGTCCGGGAGGGTTGTCGTCCTTGCCGTGGAGGGTTTCCGGGTTCCTGGAGGAGCGTTGTCGCATGAAGGAGGGTTGTCGTCGTATAGTCCGGTCAACTCTCCTAGATGCGGAAACCCTCCTGCACGAACCCGAGAACCCTCCTGCGAGAGCAGCCTCACCCCGAAAGAGCCGCACCCATGTCCCATAGGTGGGGCTTTTGTGGGGTGCACTGGGCTCGGTTTGGCTGGCGGGGCTGCCACACCGGACCGGGACGCTGTGCCTGCGCGGGGCGGAGCCGGAGCTGAGACGAGGCGGAGGCGGAGGCGGCCCAGGCTGCGGCAGGCCCCGCGTTGGGACATTGCTGGGCCTGGCCGAGCCACCCCAGGCCCCTCGAAGGGCCAGGTACCGGGTCGGCGGGCGCGGAATTCGGTGGCGTTCGGGGTGCGGGGCGTGGCATTGTGCTGGTGGCACTTGTAACCGCCGGCGTTGCCCGCCGAGCGGAAGGAGGGGTTGGCCATGGTCTTTACGGACTTCGTGCTGCCCGTATGCGTTCCTTCCGCTTCGAGGAGTTACAGCTGTGTACAGCTCATCTTTTCAAGGTCGCAACAATCAGAGTCGCAACAATCAGCGCCATGGCAAGTGGCGTTTTGAGGACGACGAATCCACCTTTTCCAAACGCGACCGGCACCGGGCGAGGCTCGCGCCTGAGGATGCGCATGATGCTGCCGATGGCGTCTCCGACGGGGACCGCTGGTCAACGTGGGACCAATCCTCGCCAACTGAGCGCGGTCCGCTTCCTCACCCTGCCTGGCTGGTCACCGAGCTAGGAGCGACCGACACTGAGCTCGGGGTGCTCAAGACCGGCAAGGAAGCAGACGTGTTCCTGCTGAAGCGGGGGGTGCCGGGAACTGACCGGTCCTGCCTGCTGGCGGCAAAGCGCTACCGGTCGGCCGAGCACCGGCAGTTCCACCGGGACGCCGAGTACCTGGATGGCCGGCGGGTACGCGAGTCGCGCATCAACCGGGCGATGGCAACCAGGACCGCGGTCGGCCGGTCTCTCATCGCCCAGAACTGGGCGGCCTCCGAATTCGCCGCGCTCTGCCGGCTCCATGAGGCAGGGATCCCGGTGCCGTATCCGGTGCAGATCACGGGCACGGAGATCCTGCTCGAATTCATCGGTCGCGCGGGTGGCGGCAATGACGCGGGCGGGGTTGCTGCGCCTAGGCTCGCCGAGGTGCGGCCGGATGGGCCTGAACTAGTCGCGCTGTGGCACCAGCTGGTCAGCGCCTTGCGCATGCTTTCCGGCCTTGGCCTGGTGCACGGCGACCTGTCGGCTTACAACCTCCTGGTTCATGCCGGGCGGCTCGTCATGATCGACCTGCCGCAGGTGATCGACGTCATCTCGCATCCGCGTGGCGCCGAATTCCTGGAGCGCGACGTGGCGAACGTGACCGCCTGGTTCGGCGCCAGGGGGCTAGCTGATCACCTGCCGGAACGTGAGCTTGGCCCGGATGACCTGCTCGCCGACCTTCGCTACGAAGCCAGGCTCGACTAGCCGCGGCAGACCTCGCCGCCGCGGCGTTGACGCGGCAGCGTTGGCCTCAGGAAGCTTGCGGCGCGGAAAAACGTTAGGCATCGAGGTGCGCCGCTGGCGATTATTGTGGCGGTGCAAGTATCACTATGGAGACTGCCGACGTGAATGACGTGCCCGCGGAGCCGCGATCAGCCGCGCCCGATGGCCGGGGCGGTCTCGCACCGCCGGACCTGCGCGGGCGGCTGCCCGAGCTGATGCTGGCTGACCAGCACAGGTTGGGCCGCCGGATCGACGGCGCGGCCAAGCTCCGCGACACCGGCCGGCGCGCGAAAGCGCTCGCTACGATCGGCGCTGACATCGAGTCGGCGCAAGCTCGGACCCGAACGCGCAGCCAGGTCGTGCCGGTCATCACTTATCCCGCTGAGCTGCCGGTCAGCCAGCGAAAGGATGAGATCGCCAAGGCGATCCGCGAGAACCAGGTCGTGATCGTGGCCGGGGAGACCGGGTCAGGTAAGACGACCCAGCTGCCGAAGATCTGCCTGGAGCTCGGCCGCGGCGTGACCGGCCAGATCGGGCACACCCAGCCGCGCCGGATCGCCGCCCGGTCGGTCGCCGAGCGGATCGCCCAGGAGCTGCACACGGAACTCGGCGGCGCCGTCGGCTACAAGGTCAGGTTCACGGACACCTCGAGCGACCTGACGCTGCTCAAGGTGATGACCGACGGCATCCTGCTCACCGAACTGCAGCACGACAAGCGGCTGCTCAGGTACGACACGCTGATCATCGACGAGGCCCACGAGCGCAGCCTCAACATCGACTTCATACTCGGATACCTGCACAGGCTGCTGCCGAGCCGTCCTGACCTCAAAGTGATCATCACGTCGGCGACGATCGACCCTGAACGCTTCAGCAAGCACTTCGCGCGGGGAGACCAGCCCGCGCCGATCATCGAGGTATCCGGGCGGACCTACCCGGTTGAGGTGCGCTACCGGCCGCTCGTTCCCGACGACGACGCCGAGAACGACGCCGCCCGTGCCCGCGACCCCGAGCCCCGCGACCAGGTGCAGGCGATCACCGAAGCCGTCAGGGAGTTGTGCGCCGAAGGCCCCGGCGACGTCCTGGTCTTCCTCAGCGGTGAACGCGAGATCCGCGACACCGCCGACGCCCTTACCGGCTCCACCATCCAGCTACGCGAAAACCTTGAGATCCTGCCGCTCTTTGCCCGGTTGTCGGCAGCTGAGCAGCACCGGGTCTTCGCGTCGCACAGTGGCCGCCGCGTCGTGCTGGCTACCAACGTGGCGGAGACCTCGCTCACCGTGCCGGGCATCAAGTACGTCATCGACCCGGGTACGGCGCGCATCTCCAGGTACAGCAACAGGACGAAGGTGCAGCGGCTGCCGATCGAGCCGGTCTCGCAGGCCTCGGCCAACCAGCGCAAGGGCCGCTGCGGCCGGACCAGCGATGGCATCTGCGTCCGGCTGTACAGCGAAGAGGATTTCATCGGCCGGCCAGAGTTCACCGACCCGGAGATCCTGCGCACCAACCTGGCTTCGGTCATCTTGCAGATGGCCGCGCTTGACCTTGGCGAGGTAGCCGGATTCCCGTTCATCGACCCGCCGGACACGCGCAATGTCACCGACGGCCGCCGCCTGCTCGAAGAGCTCGGCGCCGCGACGCCGACCGCCGATGCCGGTACAAGGCTGACCGAGACTGGCCGCAAGCTGGCCAGGCTGCCGGTCGACCCGCGGCTCGGCCGGATGATCCTGGAGGCGGGCCGGAACGGCTGCGTCCGCGAGGTCCTCATCATCACCGCGGCGCTGTCGATCCAGGATCCCAGGGAACGGCCGGCCGACGCGAGAGACGCGGCCGACGCCAAGCATGCCAGATTCGCCGAGCCGGGATCGGACTTCCTGTCGCTGGTCAACCTCTGGGATTACCTGCGCGAGCAGCAGCGCGAATTGTCCGGCTCGGCGTTCCGCCGCCTGTGCCGGAACGAGTTCCTGCATTACCTGCGCGTCCGCGAATGGCAGGACGTGCACGGCCAGCTGCGGCAGGCGGCCGCCGACCTCGAGGTCTCGGTCGCCGAAGACCGCGCGCCGGGCCAGCGCAAGGTGCCGGAGAACAAGCCGCGAGGCGAAATGACGGCGCACGTCGCGCAGTTGCTCGCGAAGCCCGGCGCCGACCCCGAGCCGCGGTTCGCTCCCGACCTGGCCGACCGCGTCCATCAGTCTCTGCTGGCCGGCCTGCTCTCGCATATCGGCCTGCGTGAAGAAGCCTCACCGCAGGCAACGAGGCAGCAGGCAGGCGGGCGACGACGCGGGCTTGCGGAATTCAGTGGCGCGAGGGGATCTCGTTTCTCCATCTTTCCTGACTCCGGACTGGCACGCAGACCGCCTTCCTGGGTTGTCGCGGCCGAACTGGTCGAGACGTCGCGCCTGTGGGCGCGGGTCGTGGCGCGCATCGACCCGGCCTGGATCGAGCCGCTGGCCGGGCACCTGGTCAACCGCGGGTACAGCGAGCCGCACTGGGATGCCCGGCGGGGCGCGGCCATGGCCCTCGAGCGGGTGACCCTGTACGGCCTGCCGCTGGTCGCCGCGCGGCCGGTCACGCTGAGCCAGATCGACCCGGTACTGGCCCGCGAGCTGTTCATCGCCCACGCGCTGGTCGAGGGCGAGTGGCAGACCCACCATATGTTCTTCCATCGCAACCGCGAGCTACTGGCCGATGCGGAAGAGCTGGAAAAAAGGGCGCGCCGGCGCGGCATCGTCGCGGACGACGCCGCGCTGATCAAGTTCTATGACCAGCGGATTCCAGCCGAAGTCACCTCGGCGCGGCACTTCGACTCCTGGTGGAAGAAGGCCAAGGCCGCCCAGGCTGACCTGCTGACGATGACGCCGGCCGACCTGGCTGGCCCCGCGGCCGACGCGATCAGCCCGGACGAGTACCCGAGCAGCTGGGGCGCGCTGCCGCTGACGTATGAGTTCGCGCCGGGGGAGCCGGACGACGGGGTCGCCGCCGACATCCCGCTGGCCTCGCTCAACCAGGTCAGCGCCGACGAGTTCTCCTGGCAGGTGCCCGGCCTGCGCGAGGAACTGGTCACCGAGCTGATCAGGTCGCTGCCCAAGCGGCTGCGGACGATGTTCGTGCCGGCTCCCGACGTAGCGCGGGACGTGCTGCCCAGGCTTGACCCGGGGCACGGTGACCTGCTGTCCGCACTCGGCGGCGAGCTGAGCCGGCTGGGCGGGGTTCAGGTCCTGCGTGCTGACTTCGAGCTGGCCAAGCTGCCCGCGCACTTGCGGCTGAAGTTCCGGGTGCTTGATGACGGGCAGGTACTGGCGTCCGGGCACGACCTGGATGCGCTGCGGCGTGAGCTGCGACCTGTCCTGCACGCCAGGCTGGCCGCGGCGGCGGGTGACTTGACCAGGAAGGGGCTGCGGAGCTGGGACTTCGAGTCGCTGCCACGGGAATTCGCGCGCGGGCAGGTGCGGGCCTATGCCGCGCTGCGCGACGCTGGCGACTCGGTCAACATCGAGTTGTTCGAGACGCCCGCGCAGGCGGCCGAGGCGATGCGGATCGGCAACCGCAGGCTGCTCCTGCTTGAAGTGGCGGCCGGGTCGCGGGCAGTGGCCAGCCGGCTGCCTACGAGCGCGAAGCTCGCGCTCAGCCGCAACCCCTACGCCAGCACCGGCGCGCTGCTCGACGACTGCGCGGCGGCTGCGGCCGACGAGATCATCGCCGCGGCTGGCGGCCCGGTGTGGGACGCTGAGGCGTTCGCCAAGCTGCTCGAGTCGGCGCGGATGTCGCTGCGCGTCAAGACCGCGGACGTGGTCAGCTCGGCGGCCCGGGTGCTCGGCGAGGCCCATACGGTCGAGGCGCGGCTCGACCTGCTGACGAACCCGGTGATGGCCGAGTCCGCCGCTGATATGCGGGCACAGCTCTCGGCGCTGGTCTACCCGGGGTTCATCTCCGCTACCGGCGCCCGGCAGTTGCCCGAGGTCGCGCGTTACCTGCGGGGGATCGGGCACCGGATCGAGAAGGCGCCGAAGGAAGTGCACAGGGACCTGGAGCGGATGGATGCCGTGCACCGGATCACCGCCGACTACGAGCAGGTGCTCGACGAGCTTGGCCCCGATGCCCGGTACCGGGCTGACGTCAAGGCGGTGCGCTGGATGATCGAAGAGCTGCGACTGAGCCTGTTCGCTCAGCCGCTCGGGGCGGCCATGCCGATCTCGGAGAAGCGCGTGCTAGCGGCTCTTGACCGGCTTGCCTAAGCGGCAATATGGGTGCGTGAATCGAATAGAACAGGGCGGTGGGACATGCTTGAGATCAAGCGGCTGCATCTGGCCAGCCTGACGGTCGCGGACGGCTCGCGGTGGCCGGTACACGGGTTCGTGGTCACTCATCCCCGGGGCGCCGTGCTCGTTGACACTGGCGTCGGCGGACCGCCCGACGCCCTGGAGGACTGGCGGGTGGTCAACCGCACGGTCGCTGAGGCCCTGGCGGACATCGACATGTCGCCTGCCGACATCGACCTGGTCATCAACACGCACCTGCATTTCGACCACTGCGGGCAGAACGCTGTGTTCAAGCACGCGGCCTGCTGGGTGCAGCGCGCCGAGCTGGCCAGGGCCAAGGTCGAATCACCCGAGCTGTACGACTGGTTCGACTTCATGAACGCGCGCTTTGAATTGCTCGATGGCGACGCCGAAGTGGTGCCCGGCCTCCGCGTGGTGACGACGCCAGGGCACACGAGCGGACATCAGTCCGTCGTCGTCAGCACCGGCCCGGAGGTCACGGAAGTGCTGATCGGCGACGCGGCGTACACCTCGGCGCAGTTCCGGGACCCGCGGAACGCTGAGTTGCCGCCGGGCCAGGCGGCGGATCTGCCATCCTGGCACGAGTCCATCACGCGGCTGCACGGCCTGGCGCCCGCGCGGGTGCACTTCTGCCACGACACTGCGGTCGTGGCTGGCTGACCGAGCGCGGCCGTGCTGGCAAACGGAGGCGGAGGCTTTCTGGTGCGGAGCGTGCGATACGACCCTGACGTGCTTGCCGGGCCGAGCGCGGCACGCCGCGTGAGCTTCCTGTTGTCCAGGCCGACCTGGGCCTGGTCATCGAGGACGCGGCGGGCGAGTTCTGCGGCGCGATTGTCGGCTGGGAGAAGGACGCGGTCACGCTCGAGGACAGGCACGGCAGGCGGCGGATGTTCCCGTTCGGGCCCGCGCCGTTCCTGCTCGATGGACAGCCGGTCAAGCTCACCAGGCCGGCCCGCGCCCGCCCGAGGCTGGCCGGTCCCGGACGGCCTCGGGTTCCATCGCCGCGCCGTCGAGCAGGGCCAAGGTCGCCCGGGCGAGCCGGATTTACGTGGAAGGCCGCCACGACGCCGAGCTGGTCGAGCGCATCTGGGGTGACGACCTGCGCGACGTCGGAGTCGTGGTCGAGTTCCTCGGCGGAATCGATGACCTGCCCGCGATCGTGGCCGAGTTCAGTCCGCAGCCCCGCCGGCGCCTCGGCGTGCTCGTTGATCACCTTGTCGCCGGGTCCAAGGAGACCATGATCGCGGCTAAGGTCCGCTCGCCGCACGTGCTGGTCGTCGGGCACCCGTACGTCGACGTCTGGGCGGCGGTCAAGCCCGCGGTACTCGGCATCGACCGCTGGCCGGATGTCCCGCGCGGAATCCCCTGGAAGGAGGGCGTCCTTGCGGCGCTCGGCTGGCCCGCCGACCCGGCGGCTGGCTGGCAGCGGATCCTGCGCTCGGTCAGCAGCTTCGGTGACCTTGAGCCGGCTTTCCTCGGCCGGGTCGAGGAGCTGATTGACTTCGTCACCGAGCCAGACGGCACCTGAGCGCGCCTGCCGCGCTGCCCGCGCTGACGACAGCGGCGTGCTTCCGCGAGGCCTCCAGCTAGAGCGCGGCCAGGCGGTCGCGCACGCTCTCGGAGCTCGGCTGGCCTAGCTCCTCCAGGATTGTCATGGCCTGCTGCCAGGACCGCCTGGCCGAGGCATTGTCGCCCGCGGCGCGGAACGTGTCGCCCAGGCTGGTCAGGGCTTCTGCCCGGAAGGGGCCGTCGGCGGCTGTCCGCAGCCCGTCGATCGCTTCCAGGTACTCGGCCGCCGCCCGCCGGTGGTCCCCCGCGGCACGATGGCCCAGCGCCAGGCTGTCGAGCGTGATGGCAATGCCGATGCGATCCGCGCGATCGCGGTGCAGCGCGAGCGCCCGCTCGCAGTTGTCCATGGCCTCGGGATAGACACCGGTTCGCAGCTGATACCAGCCCATGGCGCTCAGGGCGTGCGCGTGCTCGGCGGTGGAGTCCAGGTGCTGGCAAAGGCGAAGCGAACGCTCCGTGCAGCGCCTGGCACTGTCCAGGTCGCCGTTTTCCTCATACAGCCTGGCCATGCTGAAGCAGGCATTGCTCTCGCCGACCTTGTCCCCGGCCTGACGGTACCAATCCAGGGCCTTGACCAGGTGCGAGCGAGCGTGCCCGAGCGGGCCGAGGTAGATCAGCGCCTTGCCAAGCCCGTGGTGCGACACCGCCTGGGCGTACGGATCGCCGAGCCGCTCGGCGGCAGTCAGGGCAGAGCGCAAGGCGACGAGCCACTGGGGCCACTTGCCCTTCCCGGACCTGAAGGAACGCAAGGTGGCCGGAAGCAGCCAGGCTGCCTGGTCATGGCCCTGACTCGCGGCCACGGCCGCCAGTTCCGCGATCACCAGGTACTCGCGGTCGAACCAGGCGAATGCCTCCTCGGCGGTCCCCAGCGCCTCAGGTTCCGCCGGGCTGGCTGCCGGGCTCACTGGCGGGAGCGGCACGGCAGACCTGTCCTGGTCGAGCAGCCGGTCGGCCGCGATCGCAGAGCGCAGGTAGTAGTCGAGCATCCGCCGGGTGGCGAGCCTGCGTTCGTCGGCGGTATATGACCTAGCATGCTCGGCGGCGTAGACGCGGAGCAGTTGGTGGGAGCTGAATCGGCCCGGCGCGAGTTCGGTGACAAGGTGGGCGCTGGTCAGTTCGGCCAGCGCGGAGTTCGCCGCAGGCAGCGGCAGCCCGCTGAGGCTGGCCGCGGCACGGACGGAGACGCCAGGTCCGGGATGCAGGCCGAGCAGGCCGAACATCGCGGCGGCCGGCTGGAGAGCCGGTCATGGGAGGAGGAGAACACGCTGCGGATCGCCGTGGCCGCCTCACCGGTGTCTAGCGCGTCCAGTTGCCCGCTGGCGCGCAGGTCGGTGACCAGCTCGGCAAGGGCGAATTTCGGCCTGGCAAGCACGCGGGCGGCGGCGATGCTGAGCGCGAGCGGCAACCCCCCGCACAGCGTGATCAGCTCGGCGACGGCCCTGGGCTCGGCCGCGATGCGCTCGGTGCCGAGCCGGGCGGTCAGGAACGCGCGGCTTTCTGAGGTCGTCATCACCTCGAGCGTGAGGAGTTGCGCGCCGTCTGCCGCTGCCAGGCCCGTGAGCTGGAACCGGCTGGTCACTAGCACCAGGCAGTCTGGATTGCCAGGAAGCAGCGGCCTGACCTGGGCCGCGTCGCGGGCATTGTCCAGGACGACGAGCAGCCGGCGCTCCGCGACCAGGGTTCGATAGGTGCTCGCCAGCGTATCGAGGTCAGCATTTCCGGCAGCGTCCCAGGCTGGCCGCAGCGCGCCGATGAACCGCCGCAGGAAACGCAGCGAAGCGGCCGGCGACGGGGCGTTACCGTCGTTCCGCAGGTCCGCGTATAGCTGGCCGCCGGCAAAGGCGCCCTTGTTCTGATGCGCCCAGCGCAGCGCGAGTGCGGTCTTGCCGACGCCTGCGCCTCCCACGATCGCGATCACCGGCAGCGGATCTCCGCGCTCCTCGGCGGCGCCGATCAGCCTGGTGAGCATCGCCAGCTCGGCCGCCCGCCCGGCGAACTGCCTGGGACCCGCTGGCAGCTGGCGCGGCGGCTCGCTGCCGGTGACGGAGCTGGCCTGCTGCGGGACCTGACCGAGCCCGAGCAGCGAGTCACCGGCCTGCGCCGGCAGCTCGAGCGCGGCCTCGAGCATCCTGACCGAACGCGGGGAGGGAGCGCGGACGCGACCGCGTTCAAGGTCGCTGATAGTCCGCACGCTCAGTCCGCACCTGGCGGCAAGCTCTTCCTGCGTCAGCCTGGCGGCAAGCCTGGCCTGACGTAGCCGGTCCCCGCTGCTGGCCGGCTGCGCGCATCTGGACCCAAGCTAGGACTGCGTGAAGCGCTCCATCAGGATCGACTGGCCGCGGAAGGCCGGGTTCCTGCGCACCCTCCGCTCGATATCGGCCGCCGACAGCGTGTACCCGAGGAAGAGCAGCAGCGACAGCCCCTGGACGACGAACACGGTGAACCAGACGGTGCTGAAGATCGTCAGCGTCCAGTCATTGAGAGCGTGCAAGCATGGCCGGGATGCTGATGCCGAGCAGCAGCAGCGGGATGCGCCGCTTCCGGTAGTTCACCGCCATGCCGACGAAGAAGCCGGAGACTCCGGCCCAGACCGCGTGCTGGAAGCCGTCGACGAACACGCGGAACGCGAAGTCAAGCGCGCCGACATCGGCCTGCGGGACGTTGTGCGCGCTGTGCACCGAGATGATCGCGGCCGGGGTGTACAGCGACTGCTCGATAATGCCGAACGTCAGCCCGGCGATCGTGCCCATCAGCATCCAGGTGCGCGGGTCCAGCTTCTGCTTCCTGACGCTAGCAGCAGGGCGGCCGCGACCAGCACGGGGATAGCCTTGCTGGTCTCCTCGTTGAAGCCGACGATCAGCGCCTTGGGGAACGTCAGCCGCCCGGCGCCGACCAGCTTGTCGTTGATGTTGATCGTCACGGGTGCAGCCAGATGTATGTCCAGATCGACCGCTCCGGCGGCGATGCCGATCTCCAGCCGGCCCCACTTGGGCGGGCGGATCAGGTACCAGGAACGCCATCAGCCACAGCGGCGCGACGTAGATGCTGTACGCCCAGCCCGGCGTCGACAGCAGGTCGCGATCGAGAAGATCGCAGGAACAGCAGCGGCAGCAGGGCGTACGGAATGATCAGCAGCCGCAGGCCCTGGCGCCAGCCCCTGTCGTGCAGCCAGCTCTTGACCGGGACCAGGGTCTCGAAGAACGACCCGCGGTCGAGCTTGGCGACATCGAGCTGCGGCACGCCAGGCCCGAAACCCGGATAGCCAGGCATGCCCGGCATCCCGGGCGGCCCGAAGCCGGGTGCGCCACCATAGGACCGCCAGGAACGGCCCCAGGCTGCCCGCCAGCGGCGAACCCGGGTGGCTGGCTGCCCGGATAACCGGGACCCCCTGCTCCGACCGGAACGGCGCCTGGAGGCGCGCCGGCCGCCGCCGCAACCGGGTAACCAGGTCCGGTCGGCGGGGCCACTCCCGGCGCGCCCGTTCCCGGAGCGCCCGCCGCGAGCTCGGTTCGCATCGGCCCGGCGGCTACCGGCTGCTGCCCGGCATCGGGAATCGCCTGCAACCGCAGCGGCGGCCCCTGCGGTGAGGAAAGCGCGACGTCGACTAGCTCAGCCACGACGAACTTGGCGACCGGCTGGCCGCCAAGAAAGGTTGGTGCCTGCCCCAGGTTCTGCCAGGCCCAGCCCTCGGCCTCCAGGCTGACCTGCGCATGCCGTCGCGAGACAGTCGGGTCGTTGATGACGATGTCGTTCTCAGAACTGCGGCCGATCCTAATGACGCCCCTGGCCCGAACCGGAATTGCCCGCCGCCATCGGAGATCTGGAGTTCGCTCATGGGAGCCCCCCTTTCCGCCTCTTTTATTTAGCTGATGATCTTGCCATGTGCCGACCCGAAGTCAATGGACATCGGACGAATACCGAGCCTTCGGTCAGGTTCGACCATCTTGGCCGTCTCCCCCACTGGTGTCATTGTCCATGCCCGTTGCTCATATTTCGTAGTACAAGCTCTCCGGGCCGGACTGGATGGTTTTCCACCTGAGCGACCACCGTGTCGTAGTCACGATTGCTGGTGAGGTGATGAGCGGTGAGGGTGGCGCCCTGCGACAGCACCACGGTCGAGCCAGGCAGTTCGAGCAGCGGCGGCCGAGGCGGGATCTGATTGCAGTTCCAGCAGCGTAGCCCGGGGTCGTCGGGGTCGAAGAAGACCGACGCCTGGCACGTACACACCGAAACGCAGTCGGCCAGCCGCACCAGTGCGCGTCGCCACACGCCCTCGGCCACGCGTCCCAGCCCGGATGGGTCACGCAGGCCAGAGGTAAACGCGCGCTCGAAGACGGCTGCGGAAGAACTTCGGATACAGCCGCCACCAGATCGCCACCGGATCGCCGGGGCGCGGCGGATTGGAATGATCAGTCGGATCGAAGATGAAAACCGGCTCGGTGCCGAAGTGCCGCAACGCCAGGTCGGTCTCTGAGTGGTGATTGGACGGCGCCCATGAATACGACGAATCAGTGCGCACGCCTTCGAGCGGATGACCGTGCATGAAAAGGTAAAACAGGAATACCGCGAGTGAATGCAGGTCGGTCAGGCTGGACGGGGCGGCTTCCCGCCGTACCACCTCGGGCGCCATGAAGCGCAGCGTCCCCCAGACGAAGACCTCGCCAGCGTCCAGGCCGACGTTGTCGTTGTCGATGATGGCGACGTCCGAGCTTGGTCGGGATCGACGTACAAGTTCCCGAAGCTGATGTCCCGGTAGCACAGCCCGGCCGAATGCAGCGCCTCGAACGCGGTCACCAGGTGCCTGCCGATGTTGATGACCATCCTGAACGGCGGCTGCTCGGGTCGCGATACCAGCTGGGCAAAGGAGGAAAACCGAGGCTCCAGCCGCGGCATCACGTAGCCGAAGCCGGAGATCTCGTCGCTGACGATGAGGTCGATCGGCCAGATGAAGGCGCGGTGCGGCCTGCCCCGCTCCACCAGCGCGGCGATTGACTTGCGCAACTCGCCCGGACGGGGCGTACCGGTACCACTTCGCCGCGTAAGGAGCCCCGCCGATCGTTACGGCGTGCACCACACCCTGGCCGCCTTCGCCCAGCCGGTCGCCGACCGCGACCGCCGTCCCTGCCCGCACCATCCGAAGGGTCTGGCCTTGCAGGGAGACCTGGCCGCTCATCGGTAGGCTCGATCCGCTGACCTGCCTGGCGATCCCTTCCGGTGACCTGGTCATCTTGTCTGCTGAACTTCACGCGTCATCTGCTCTGCCGTCACCTGCTCAGCTAGGATCCCCTGATCGGCTCGATCGGGCCTCGCCCGGCCGGGATCGTGCCGCTGGGGACGGTGTCTGCCCTGATCATCGCCGGGATCGTGATTTCGTCCGCGTCGCGATCGGCGACGGTCGTCCGCAGCCCCGCCAGGTCCCTGCCGCGGGGCTGATCGGCCGGACCTGATTGACCCGCGGGCGAGATCAGCAAGGCCACCGTGGTGTCATCCGCGCTGCCGTCGGCGGACGCGCACCTGGCCGCCCACATCGGGAGCTGACCTTCGATCCAGGTCGCATCCCGCTCCCGCAGCAGCCAGGCCATGTCCTTGCTGAACGAGGTCGGCCACTCTTCAAGCATCTGGGCGTTGCCATAGCCGTCGGTGGCGAGCATCAGCGCGAGCAACGGGGTGCGAGCCGCGCTCACCACCGCCACCCGGAAGTCGGCGATCAGGTTCTTGCCGCACAAGCTGGTCGTCACCAGCCCGTCGAGCGCGGGGTCCACAGGAACCGGCAGCTCCAGGGCGCCGTCGACCCGCACTCCGATGACGTCGCCGTCGCCGATCTGAGCCAGGATCAGCCAGTCCGGCAGTGCGATGCAGAGCAGCAGCGTCGAGCCGTAGGCGATCGTCTCGTCGTCGCCCTTGCGGCGCCTGCCCTCCTCGGCCTCGGAGAACGGGTTCTTGGCCACGTCCTCGAGCACCGCCGCCCGCCAGCGCGAAACGATCTCGGGCACCAAGAGCTCTTCGGCCAGCTCGGCCAGCCGGCACTTCACCAGGCTCAAGCAGGTCGGCGATCTCCTGCGCGACCTGGCAGCCGATCTCGACCGCCAGCTCAGAGCCGCGCGCGCTGCGCAGGTGCCTGGTGTGTCCATGTCCGTCGGCGACCGCGGCCACCAGGCCGGTCAGTCCGATCGGCTCGACCGCGACCGCGTCCTGGTTGGGCGTCTTGACCGCGACGTGCGAGGCGCCGCGCTCGGAGGCGGTCAGCGCGATCCAGCCCGGCCGCCGGTCAGGTGGTTCCGCTGCTGCTGCCGCGGCTGGAATCGTCATCACAGAATCGTGTCGTCATAGCGGACCGGGCCGCCCCGGCTGGCATCGAGGGATCAGAGGTGCGGGGCACGCCGGCCCGCAGCAGTTGCTCGGCCAGGGCCTCGCGGTTGGCGCCGACCTCCGACATCCTGGAGACCGCGATCGAAGCGGTCACCAGCCGGTCGGCGATCTCGTCGGTGCCGTCCGCGACCAGAACCGGCACGTCCTGGCTGCGGAACCGGTCAAGCGGTTCTGAGCTGGCATCGCGGCCGATAGCGACCGCCAGCCGCAGCGCCGAGCGGCCGGCGCGCCGTCTCGAGCAGGGCGGCCAGGCCCTGCTCGAACCCGCCGGGCGGGTCAGTCGGCAGGCCGTCGGTGATCAGCAAGATCGCCGGGCGCAGCGCCCGGCGCTCCAGCCGCTCGGGACTAAGCGCCTCGGCCACGGCGCGGAACGCCGGGCCCATGTTGGTCCGGCCCATCGGCACGTACTCGAGGTTGCGCCAGCGGGCACTGAGTTCGGCCACCGGGATAGCGTCAGGGACGTACCAGTTGGGGGCGGAGGCGAAAGCCAGGATCCTGATCAGCAGCTGAGCCTGAAGCTGGTCTCGCTCCCAGTCCACTAGATGCGGCAGCATGGACCTGAGCGCATAGTTCAGGGCCTGCATTTTCTCGCCCTTCATCGAGCCCGAGCAGTCGGCCATCACGATGAAGTGCAGCGGACGTCGTGCGACACCGCCCCCCGGCATCAGCGTCTCAGTCATCAGGGGCGACCAGCCAGTGCTGTACTCGCGGCCGCCCCGCGCGGTTACGTCAGCCATAGTTCACAGTCTTCCACCAGTCGACGATCTTCGTGAGCGTGCCGCCGCCCACGTGGTACTGGGCGATGAAGAAGACGTTCTGCGTCGGCATCGTCCAGATCAGCACCGGCTTGCCGTTGTCGAGGAAGCATTCGATGTTCTGCCCGGCTCTGGCCTTGTACCTGGGATTGGAGTTAGCGTGCCAGCCGGTCTCGCCATCTTCGGTGTCGGTCGCGGGCGGGCAGGTGCTCGTGCTCTTGCTGAAGCCGGTGTAGGTGTTGATGTGCGCTACCCCAGTGGTGTACCCGGCCTTGCTGAAGAACTGGTAACCCCAGACGTCGATGTTCTTGCCCGTGGTCTTCGCGCAGAAGGTCCGGGTCTTGATCGACGCCTTGTTCAGGCCGAACAGCAGCGCGGCCGTGCACTCGGTGCCCACCGGCTTGAGCCCAGCCGGGTTCATGATCGTGCTCAGCGGCTCAGGGCCGGTCGACGGCGGCGTCGGCGTCGGCGTAGGCGTCGGGGTGCTGGTGGTGTGAGTCGGAGTGGGCGAGTGCGACTTGTCGGCGTTGTTGTGCTTCTTGCCGCCGCTCAGCGCGAACACCAAGATCAGCACGATCACGACCGCCGACCGCGATGCCGCCGCCGATGAACAGGCCCTTCTTGCCGCCACCGGAACCCTGCTGGCCGCCGTAGCCGCCGCCAGGGCCGCCGCTGTAAGGACCAGGCGTCCAGCCCCCAGGTGAACCCGGCTGGCCAGGCTGCCCGCCGTAAGCGGGCGGCTGAGCGCCGCCGTAGCCCGGCTGGCCGGGAAACCGCCTGGCTGCCCGGTCTGGCCGCCAAAGCCGCCAGGCTGCGGATAGGTCGGCTGACCCGGATAGCCGCCGGGCTGGGCGGGCTGGCCGGGTAGCCCGGGCTGGCCGAAGCCGCCAGCCGGAGCCGCACCAACGCCGCCAACCCCGCCCGCAACCCCGCCGCCAAAGCCGCCACCCTGCGGTCCGTAACCCGGGCTGTAGCCCTGCGCGGTCGGCTGCTCCTGCGGGCCGGGCTGGCCGGCACCGCCGAAACCCTGCGCGGGTGACTGCGGATAGCCGCCGCCGCCCTGGTTGGACGGCTGGCCAGGTGGATAGCCGGGCGCGCCGCCGCCATCTGCGTGCCCTCGTTACCGGTCGACGGGTATCCGGGCGGCGTGGCGCCAAACTGTCCGCCGCCAAAAGGGTCGTTGCCGGGGCTGCGGCCCTGGCTGATGCCAAGCGCAACAGCGATCTCGTCGGTCACCCAGTTGCAGGCTTCTGGGTGAATGGCGTGCTTGAGGAGAAAGACGAAGCGGTAAGCCTGATCGCGGTGCTCGGGTCCATGCCCTGGGACACGTGCTCGCGAAGCGTGTCGGCAAGCCCGGCCTCGGCCGCAGCGACGAGGATGCTCTTCTCCCTCGGCGCGTCCGGAAGGTAGTCCTTGAGCAGGTTAGACATCGTCTGAGCGTTCGAAAGGGCAGCAACGCCGTGCTCGGGATCGGAGACGATGGCATTCAGAGCCGCCCGAGCCTCAGATGCGTGCTCCCATGACATGTCGGACATCTGGTGCCCCCTTCACTGGCCAGTGCCCTGACCAGTTTGACGTCATAAAATAGCGGCCACCGCCGCAGACGCCGTCAACACCGAAATGCCACAAGTCGCATTCGGTGGTGACGGCATGCTAACCGGACTAGCACGGCCATGTCACGCCGGTCCCAGACGCCTGAAGGTCACGCAGCGGTAACAAAGCATCGGCCGCTAGCCCGCCCGCAGCACGCTCAGCCTGGCGATGCCTCGTTCAGTACTTCTTTCCTTTTGCAGAACGCAAAGCGGACTTGGAATTGCCCGGCTTCGGGATGATCGTAGAACACCTGCATGGGTATCGCCACCACGCCGGCGACTTTCGGCAGCGTCCGGCAGAAGTCCAGGCCGCTGACCTGCGGGCCGCCGTCGCCGAACGGCCGAATATCTGTCGTGATGAAGTACGTGCCGTCCGGCCGGTACACCTCGAACCCGGCCGAGGCCAGGCCGTCGCACATCAGGTCGCGCTTCACCGCAGTTCGGCCGCGATCGAGGAGTAGTACTCCTCCGGCAGCGCCAGGGCCTGGGCAATCGCATATTGGAACGGCCCGCCGTTGACGAACGTCAGGAACTGCTTGACGGTGCGCACGGCAGCCACCATCTGCGGCGTGCCCGTCAGCCAGCCGATCTTCCAGCCGGTGAACGAGAAGGTCTTGGCCGCCGAGCTGATCGTGGCGGTGCGCTGCGCCATGCCGGGCAGCGTGCAGACCGGCACGTGCTCCCCGCTGAACACCATGTGCTCGTACACCTCGTCGGAGATCACGAGCAGGTCATGTGCGCAGGCCAGCTCCGCGATCGCGGTGAGCTCGGCCCGCGTGAACACCGAGCCGGTCGGGTTGTGCGGCGAGTTCAGCAAGATCAGGCGGGTGCGGTCGGTGATGGCCGCACGCAGCGCGTCCAGGTCGGGCCGGAAATCGGGCGCCCTGAGCGTCACCGGCACCCGGACACCGCCCGCCATCGCGATGCAGGCCGCGTAGGAGTCGTAATACGGCTCGAACGCGATCACCTCGTCCCCCGGTTCGACGAGCGCGAGCAGGGCGGCAGCGATCGCCTCGGTCGCCCCGGCGGTGACCAGCACCTCGCTATCGGGATCGACGTCCAGGCCGTAGAACCGGCGCTGATGGTCGGCGATCGCCGCTCGAAGCTGCGGAATCCCAGCGCCCGGGGGGTACTGGTTACCGTGTCCGGCCATGATCGCGTCGGCCGCGGCCTGCGCAATCTCGGCGGGACCATCGGTGTCAGGAAATCCCTGACCGAGATTTACCGAGGACGTCGCTACCGCAAGTTCGGACATCTCAGCGAATATCGTAGTTCCGAGACTGGCCAAGCCTCGGTTCAGCAGTGGACGATTCATGTTGCTATGACACCATGTCCCGGCCCCGCCCGCCCGCGCCGCGCCGGGCCGGTTTCGCGCGAATACGTGAGCCGATGTTCGAAATTGCGGGTCGATCCGCCCGTCGATGACCCCGTTGGCCTATTCGGTTCAGATGGCGCGGTTAGCAGTGCGGGGGACGTGGCCGGGCCGTCCGAACTGGCCAGCGCCAGTCTCCGTGATCATGGCCCGGGACCTGATCACGGAGATTTACGCAGGTCGCGGGGCAGGGGGGGTGTTCCGTGATCACGCCCGCGATCGTGATGACGGAAACTAGCACCTGGCGGCGGCACTTGCGGGCAGGCACCTTGCTCGGCGCGGGTCAGTCGGTCTTCCCGGTGCGCCACCCGGGCTGGGGCGGCGCGGTTCCCGGAGGAGGGTTTTCGGGCGGCGTGAGCAACGCGGCCCTCCCTGTCGCCGGGCTAAGGCGTCATCGCGGTCAAATGGGGCATTGGTACGACCAAGGGGGCCGCCGGCGGGCGTGCTGGGCGGCCGGGGTGGTCTCCATCCCATGTCCATCTCGATCGCATCGCCGCTGCAAACCCCGAGAGTTCTGTTGGCATACGCAATCAGATGGCGGCTGCTCCAAGCCGAGCTGTCATCGGGCCGGTCACGGTCACTGCAAGCCGGGCGAGCTGTTCGCAGAGCTAGGTAAACGGGGGCCTTTGCCTGCACGCGACTAGTCGGTCATCACAGGTACTCGGGGGGTACATGACATCAGCGTCGCGTGAGTCGCTGGCTTATCCTGGGGGTGCTCGCAGCTGGGGCCGCCGGAGCCGCCATCGCAATCGCGGGTTCGATACGCCGGCGCGAGCTTCCCCTGGTGCTCTCTTCCTCGCTCGCCGTGCCTGCCCTCGCGGTTGACCACCCTGCTTGGCGGTCTTGACCGGCTTGCCGCCGTGGTCATTGCGGGTATTTCGGCCATTGTGATCAATTTTGGCGTCGCAGAGGCGATGGTCGGCACGAGCTAACTGGTCGCTGCGCGCGGGCGTACTGCGGTCGGCGTGGTCAGCGCGCTCATCGCGGTCATCGGGGCCGTGGTGGCGCGTCGCCGGCAGCAGGCCGTCACGGGCAAGCGCACCACCTGCGGCTGCCCTCGCTGTATCGCAGCCGAATAACTAGCCTGGCAACTCAGTAAAACAATTTGCCGTTACGAGTGAATCTCGGCAGGTCAGCATCATGCGACGTATTGTCCCCGCGGTTGACTCTGAACTCACGGTGGCTGTACGCATGGTTGCTTTTCTCCTGACTGCTGTCTTCCTGCCGGCGCACTCGCGATGGCGATATCCGGTCACGCTCGCGCCCCTTACTTAGCGACGTGGCTCTCGGCTTAATCCCAGGTCACCTGGGCGCTTACGACGTCGACCCCTAGCTTTGCGGCGGGTGTCGGGCGCGTAGCGATTATTCCGCAAAATTAACTGGAACGGGTCTGGAGCTCATTACGTCTAACGAACTGAATCACCGTTCAACCGCACTGTGTACGCGTCGCTGATCATCTATTTCGCGTCGCTGCGAAGCGAGTCCGATCAAGCTGAAGCGCAATCAGTACGGGGGGGAAGAAGATGCATCATTTCGAGAACAAGCCAGAGCTGCGCGCAGGCCCATCAGGCACGGAACCACCGCCGGGCCAATGCCAACGGGACGACGACGCGACGGCAGCGCCAAGGCGCGCGCGTCACGGCAAGGGCCGCCGCAGCGCGGCGACCGCGCGGGGTCCAGGCGCAGGCTTGACTCGACCGATCGGCCACAGCAGTTCGGGCGGCGCGCCCGGTCGGCCGCGGCGCCCAGACCGGTCACGCGTGACCTTCCCGGCCTGATGCAGTCTGGCAGCCCGCCGATGGCACACGGCGCCTCCGGCCTCTGTGCACGCGCTGTCGACGTGGCGGATGCCAGCGACCAGGCAGCCGATCGGCGGCGAGCTTGGCGTCAGCGGCACGTCTCAGCTCCGTCAACGGCATGCGCCCCGGGCGGCCGGCCATTACCGCAAGGTCGGCGACGGCCTCGCCATCGCGCCCAGGGTGAGCGTGGTGCTGCCGGTCATGAACGAGGCCGCCAACCTGCCCGGGGTCTTCAGCCGCTCCCGGCCTGGGTGCACGAGGTCGTCCTTGTCGATGGCCGGTCCACGGACGGCACGATCGACGTCGCCAGGGAACTGTGGCCCGACGTCAGGGTCGTTCACCAGGGCGGCGTGGGCAAGGGGACGCGCTGACGGCCGGTTTTGCGGCGGCTACCGGCGACATCATCGTCGCGATCGACGGCGACGGATCGACTGACGGCGCGCGAGATCGTCAGGTTTGTCAGCGCGCTGCTTTCCGGCGCCGACTTCGCCAAGGGCTCGCGATTCAACAGCGCTGGCGCGCAGCGATGACATCACGGTGATACGTCGCTACGGCAACAAGTTGCTGAATCTCGCCGTCAACCGCCTGTTCGGCACCAGCTTCAGCGACCTGTGCTACGGCTACAACGCATTCTGGGCGCATCATCTGGACAAGCTCGATCTGGATTCACCTGGGTTCGAGATCGAGACGCTGATGAGCATCCGGGCCGCCGCAGGCGGGCCTGAACATCTACGAGGTGCCAAGCCACGAGCGGCTGCGCCAGCACGGCGCGAGCAACCTGTCGGCGGTCAAGGACGGCTGGCGGATCCTGAAGCTGATCGCAGCTGAGAAGCGGGAGTGCGGCGCCGCAAGGCCCGCAAGCCGAAGCCGTTCATGGCGCCCGGGCATCCTCGCCAGGCATGAGGTCGAGGCGCCAGGAGCACGCGCTGGTCCCAACGGCCGAGCACGTCAACGGGCTGTTCGAGGCATCACGCGCGGGGCGAACGGGCAGGCGGCGCCGTGACCGGCCTGGTGGCCGGGCCGCCTCGGGCCGGTCTGGCGCGATCAGCCCGGCGACCGCCCGGTTCTCAGTAGTGATCTGCGTCTTCACGGCACAGCGATGGGATGACATCGCTCGCCGCCATCGACTCGGTGCGGCGGCAGAGCCTGATCGCGCACGAGCTGATCGTCGTGGTCGATCACAACCCCGGGCTGCTCGGCGACGGCTCACGCGGCTACCTGGCCGAGCAGCCGGCGAGCGACGCTGCCGGTCCTGGTGCTGCCCAACCATCATGCGCAGGGGCTATCGGGGGGAAGAACACCGGAGTCGCCGTGGCCTCCGGCAACATCGTGGCCTTCCTCGACGATGACGCGGTCGCCGAGCCCGAGTGGCTCAAGTACTTCGCTGACTGCTATGGAACGCCTGAGGTCGCCGGCGTCGGCGGGCTGACGCTGCCGAACTGGGACACCAGGCGCCCGGCCTGGTTCCCGCGCGAGTTCGACTGGGTGGTCGGCTGCAACTACCTGGGGATGGCGCAGGCGAGGCAGCCGGTCAGGAACCTGCTCGGCGGTAACGCCTCGTTCCGTCGTGAGATCTTCGGCCTGGTCGGCGGGTTCCACAGCGACGTCGGCCGATCGTCGGCGAAGCTGCCGCTCGGCTGCGAGGAAACCGAGTTCTGCATCAGGATCGGGCAGCGCCTTGACCGATCGGTTCTGCTGATCGACGACCGCGCCGTGATCTGGCATCGGGTGAAGGACGAGCGCGCGACGCTGCGCTACTTCCTGACCAGGTGTTACGCGGAAGGGATCTCCAAGGCCGCGGTGAGCGGTCGCGTTGGCTCCGCCGACGGGCTGGCGGCCGAACGCAAGCAGGCGTTCGCCACCCTGCCTGCCGGAGCCGTGCGCAATGTCGCCGCCGTCGCTGCGCGGCGACCGGACCGGGCTCGGCCGGGCCGCCGCGATCGTCGCCGGCCTTGCCGTGACCGCGACCGGCTACCTGGCTGGGCGATTGTTCCCGGCCGGGCTGCGCCAGCCCAACCAGCCAGGAGGTGACATGAGCAGCCGGCACGTGCCGATCTTGATGTACCACGAGATCTCCGCCGAGCCGGTCTCCGCGAGTCAGGCTCGCGGTGTCGCCCGCTGCGTTCGCGCGCCAGCTCGGCTACCTGCAGGAGAGCGGCCACGTCCCGGTCACCGCCGGGCAGCTCATCAGTGCCATGACCGCGGGCGATCCGGCCAGCGAGCTTCCGGCCAAGCCGGTCGTGCTGACGTTTGATGACGGCTTCGCCGACTTTCATGACAACGCGCTGCCGTTGCTCTGCGGTACGGGTTCACCGGCGACGTGTTCGTGACGACCGGCTGGATCGGCGGAATCGGCGAGCCTCGGCGCAACTGGCCGCCTCGGCATGCTGAGCTGGCCCGCCGATCGACGAACTGGCCGCCTCCGGCATCGAGATCGGCGCACACAGCGTCACGCCACCCGCCGCTTGACCAGCTCGCGGCCGGCTCGCTGCGCCAGTGAGCTCGCCGACAGCAAGCAGGCGCTTGAAGACCGGCTGGGCGCCTGCGTGCCCGGCATGGCCTATCCATTCGGCTACTCGAGCTAAGCTCGGTGCGGGACAGCGCCGCCGTAGTCGGCTACGAGTACGCGTGCGCGGTCGGCGAACCGGCGGGCCAGCGGCTGCGCCGACCTGTTCGCGCTGCCCAGGCTCACGATCGGCCGGTCCACCCGGCCACTGCAGATCTTCGCCAGGTCCGTCGCGGCCGGCGGCTGCCCGCCCAGTTCGCCGGCTACCGGGTGCTGACGGCGGGCTGGACTCCCGTCAGGCAGGCCCGGTCCGGCTGCGCAGGTCGGTCACGTGAGCTGCTCCAGCGCGGTTGCCGCGCCGCTTGCCCGCGCGGCCGATGAGCTCAAGCGGCCGTTCCGCGCCTGAAGCCTCTGGAAACGGCTCGCCGCTGCTGCGGAACGGCTACGCGCTGATGGCGAACACAGTGGTCACCGGCCTGCTCGGGCTCGTCTACTGGCTGCTGGCCGCGCGTCACTACAACGCGGCCGATGTTGGCCGGGCCTCGGCTGCCTACTCGGCGATGAATCTGCTGGCCGGAGATCACGGCACTCAGCCTCATCGGGGCGATGGCCAGGTTCATCCCGCAGTCTGGCCGCGCTACCGGACGGCTGATCAGGCTCGGCTACGGGATGAGCGTACTGTCCGCCGTCATCGGCTCGGTGGTGTTCCTGCTCTTCGCCGGGCGGCCGGGCTCCTCCTATTCCGAACTCGTCGGGCGTGCAGGCCGGGCATCATCTTCACCGGGGCGTGATCATCTGGTCCCTGTTCACCCTGCAAGACGGCGCGCTGGTCGGGCTGCGCAACGCCAACTGGGTCACGCTAGAGAACGCGGTCTTCGGGCTGGCCAAGATCGCCATGCTGCTGCCGCTGGCGGCGCTGATCCCGCACGCCGGGCTCTACATTTCCTGGCTTGTCCCGGCCGCGCTCGCCGTGCCGCTGGTGAACTGGCTGATCTTCAGGAAGCTCCTGCCCAGGCACGCTAAGAAGACCGGCGACGTGGCGCCGCCGAGCCGCAGGCAGGTCGGCCGGTTCCTGGCGGGTGACGTGTCGGGCGCGCTGATGCTGCTCGCCACGGTCAGCCTCGTGCCCGTGCTGGTCGCGCTGTTCGTGGCGCCTGGCACCAACGCCTACTTCTACATGGCCTGGACGATCGGCAGCACGCTGGACCTGCTCGCCGCCAACATGGCGCTGTCGCTGACCGTCGAAGGTGCCTTTGACCCGGTGAAGCTCGCTGTCCACGCCAAGGCGGCGCTGCGCAGGATGCTGATGATCGGCATTCCGGTCGCGCTCGGCCGCCGCGCTGCTCGCGCCGTGGATGCTCGGGCTATTCGGGCCCGGGTACGCCCGCGAGGGCGCGCCGATCCTGATCCTGCTCGCGGCCGCTACCTTGCCGCGCACGCTGACGGAGATCTACCTGGGCGCGCTGCGCGCGCAGAACCGCACGTCGTTCGTCGCGCTGGTGCAGGGCCTGCGCGCGGTCCTGGTGCTCGGCCTCACGCTCGTGCTCACCAAGTACATGGGCATCATCGGAGCCGGGATCGGAGTGCTGATCAGCCAGGTGGTCGTCGCGATCGCCGTGCTGCCCGGGCTGCTCGGCGTGCTGCGCGCCGACCGCCGCAAGGCCCCGGCGCGCCGCCGGAGCCATGCGGGCCTGCGCCCGGTCCCCGAGCCGGTGACAGTGCCGCCGGGGAGGCTTCTGGCCGACGCTGACGGGTACGACGGGGGTGCTGATTTCGGCCGCGGGTACGACGGCAGTGGCCGGCGGGGGCTTTGACGGAGGGACTACATCGGATTCCGGGGGGATGCCGCATGACGACGATGTCGAAGGAGGTCCCTCCGGCTGAGCAGCCGCTCACCGCCGGGTCTTCTCGGTATCGTTCCGCGCACCGCGGCCGCGCCTGGCGGAGGCCCGCCCTGATCTCGGCCGTGGCGGCGGGCGGGCTGCTGCTCTTCTTGCTGCCGCTGCGCGGGATCTCCCTCCGCGCGATGAACGGTCTCGGCCTGATCTCCGTGCTCCCGCTCGCCTCGCTGGCCGGGCTGGCCGTGCTCATTGTCGCCTTTCGTGGCGATGCTGGCGCTGCGGCGCCCGTATCCGCCGGTGCTGAGCCTCTGCTGGTCGCGCTGGTCTTCTGCCTGGACGGCGTGACCGGGCTCATCGAGCCGCTGCCGAGATTCGCCACGGCGTACCAGGTCGCCGGTTTCGTGAACTATGTCACCGAGCACGGCGGCGTCGCGCCGCACCTGGCGGCTTACTTCAGCTGGCCGGGATTTTTCGCGCTGATCGCGTTCGTCACCGGGGCGGCTGGAGTGCACAGCTTGCTGCCGCTGATGACCTGGTGGCCGACGGTAATCGATCTCCTGCTGCTCGTGCCGTTCATGCTGGCGACCAGGGCACTGCGGATCAGCTGGCGAGCCCGGTGGTTCGCCGCCCTGCTGTTCAGCCTTGGCAACTGGGTCGGCCAGGACTATTTCTCGCCGCAGTCCTTCAACTACCTGCTCTACCTGGTCTTCATCGCGATCTTGCTGACCTGGTTCAGCGGGCGGTACCGGCAGCGCCCGGGCGGCAAGCGCGTCGCGGGGGAGTCGCCGGCCAGGCAGGTCGCCGGGCCGCAGCGGGCTCTCCTGCTCGGGCTCGTCATCTTGATCTTCGTGGTGTCGGCGCTGAGCCACCAGCTGACGCCGTTCCTGATGATCGCCGCCTGTGCCGGCCTGGTGCTGGTCGGCCGCTGCACGCCGCGCGGCCTGCCGATCCTGCTCGGAGTGATCCTCATCGGCTGGATCAGCTACGGAACGATCGCGTACTGGTCAGGTCACCTGTCCACGGTCTTCGGCGACCTTGGGCAGCTCAGCGGCAATATCTCGGCCAGCGTGGGCAAGCGCGTCATCGGTACCGACATCCACCAGTTTGTCGACAAGAGCCGGATCCTGCTGGCGGCCCTGATGGGCGTGCTCGCGGTGGCCGGCCTGATCAGGCGCTGGCGCGGAGGCATCGCTGACCGGGCGCTCGCGGTCCTGCTGATCGCCCCGGTCAGCATCGCCGCCCTGCAGAACTACGGCGGCGAGATCTCGCTGCGGGTCTACCTGTTCGCGCTGCCCGCCGCCGCCGTGCTCGCCGCTTGCCTGTTTTTCCCCGGGCTCGACCGGGAGGCGAAGGCGAGGAGGCTCTCCCCGGTCGGCTGCGCAGCGCCCGGCTCAGGGCCCGGGGCGGCTGCGGGGCAGCGGGCTCGGGGTCAACGGCATCATCGCCAACGGCGCCGCGACGGCCGCTCCGGCGAGCGGGCTGGGGATCGGCGCGCTCAGTGCGAGCGGTACGGGCCGGGCGGCGGCCTCGGCGCGGGCCCCGCGCGCGCAGGCTTCCCTCGCGCAGGCTTCCCTCGCGCACGGGGCGCACGGGGCGCACGGGGCGACGGCGGTCGCGGTGAAGGGCACCGCCGACCGCTTCAGGCGCCCGGCGACGGCGGCGGTCGCGCTGGCGCTGGCTGGCCTGACCGCTGCCAGCCTGTCGGCGTTGTTCGTGCTCACCAGGTACGGCAACGAGGCGTTCGAGCAGACGCCGGCCGGCGAATACGCCGCCCTGAACTACATCTACGACCACGACCACGGCGGCACCCAGGTGATGTGGATCAGCCGCCCGGTCGGCAAGAACGCGACGCCGCAGATGCCCTGGCAGTTCAGGGATATCGGCACGGTGGAGTTCGTCGCCTACCCGGCGCCGCTGAAGGTGACCGACACCAGGGCCGTCGCGGCGGCGCTGCGGCGCCTGGGCCGGGGCGCGTTCCTGATCACCACCCGCACCGAGGCGCTTTTCATCAGCCAGACGGCCGGGTTCCCGCCCCACTGGGAGCCTAAGTTCCGTGCGTCACTGAGCGCGAACCAGAACCTGAAGCTGGAGTTCTCCAACCGGGACGCGGCCGTCTATACCCCGCGGCTGCCGGCCAGCGCGCCGCGAGCGACAGTCCAGACCGCCGCCCCGGCCGGGCCGGGCCGCTCCACGATCTGGAGTCCGATCGGGATCGCGGCCTTCGCCGCGGGCCTGCTGCTCTTGCTTTCCCGTGAATTCATCAGGGAGTGCGTCCCGGCCAGGCGCTGGCTGCTCACGCCGCTCGCGATCGCCTCGCTTCCCGTACTGGCGCTGCTGTTGTGCGCGGTGGCCGAGCGGTTCCTGGTGCTGTCATGACCCCGGACGTGGACGTCGATCGCGAGGTCCCGGCGCTGCTGCTCAAGGTGGGCCAGTATCCGATCCACTCCGGCGGGCTCGGGGTGATCAGGACGCTTGGCCGGCTCGGCATCGGCGTCTACGCGATCACCGAGCCAGGCCTGACTCCCGCTGCGGCTTCGAGGTACTGCACGGAGGCGTTCACCTGGCGGGCAACCGGTCAGGAGAACCAGGACGACCTGATCGCCGGGCTGCGCGCGGCGGGCCGCCAGATCGGCAGGCCCGCCGTGGTCGTGCCAGTCGACGACGAGTCAGCGGTCCTGGTCGCCGAGAATCAGGCCGAGCTTGCCGGCCAGTTCCTGTTTCCCCCGGTGCGGGCCGGGCTGCCGCGCGAGCTCGCCAGCAAGCCAGGGCTCTTTGAGCTGTGCGCCAAGCACGGGTTCCCGGCGCCGGCGTCGGTGGCGCCGCGCTCCATGGCTGAGGTCGCGGAGTTCGCGGCGACCGCGACCTACCCGCTCGTAGTCAAGAACGCCGAGGTCTGGGAGCGCAGGCAGCGGCCCGTCGTGCCGGGGACTACCGCCGTGCGGACGGAGGGCGAGTTGCTCGGCGCTGCTGCTCGCTTCTGCCTGACGGCCAGTCGCCCGGGGTGCTCCTGCAGGAGTACCTGCCGCCAGAGCACGCGGAGGACTGGATCGTGCACCTGTACCGCGACGCCGAGTCTGGCTGCCGGGTGCTCTGCACCGGGCTCAAGACCCGCTCGTGGCCGCCCGAACGCCGGCGTGACCGCGTGCGCGTACTCGATCAGCAATCCCGGGCTGGCGGCGCTCGCGGCCGACTTCTGCGCGAAGATCGATTTCGTTGGCGTGGCCGATCTGGATGTGCGGCTCGACCTGCGCGACGGCCAGTACAAGCTGGTGGACTTCAACCCGAGGGCGGGCAACCAGTTCCGGCTGTTCGAGACCCGCGCTGGCATCGACGTGGTCAGGGCGCTGCATCTCGACCTGACCGGGCGCCCGATACCTCGCGCTCCGCAGGTCGAGGGCAGGCGGATCATCGTCGAGCACGCCGATCGTCCCGGCCAGGTTCGCTTACCGGCGGCTGGCCCGGCGTGCGGGCCGGGACCCGGTGACGCGCCCCGGGCACACGGCCACCGAGTATGCCTGGCTGGCTGAGGACGATCCGTTCCCCTTCTTTGTCGTGATCGCGCATGTGGCCGGGGCGGCGGCACGCAAGCTGCGGCACCGGCTGGCGGGGCGCCTGATGCGCAAGCGTCCCGCCTGACTCATCACAGCTGACCGGAGGGGGAGCCGTGCAGATCTCAGTCGTGCGTCCGGCCGAGCTTGGCGAGCGCGAGTTCAGCGCGTGGCATGGCCTGCAAGCGGGTAGCAGGGAGCTGCGCAATCCGTTCATGTGCCCGGAGTTCGCCGTCGCGGTCGGAGGCTCGCGGCCCGGGGCGCGGGTGGCGGTGCTCACCGATGGCTCCCGCTACGCGGGCTTCTTCCCGTTCGAGCGGGGCAGGCTCGGCGTCGGGCGGCCGATCGGGGCGGGGATCAGTGACTGCCAGGGACTGGTGACCGCGCCTGGTGAGCGGGTCAGCGCCGATGAGCTGCTGCGGAGCTGCGGCCTGTCGGTCTGGCATTTCGACCACCTGATCGGCGGGCAGCAGCCGTTCTGCCAGTTCCAGGCGGCTGCCGTGGCGTCGCCGGCCGTGGACCTGACGTCGGGATTCGCCGCTTATGCGGACAAGCTCAAGGACTCCTCGCCGCGGCTGCGCAGCGATCTCGGGCGGAAAACGCGCAAGCTTGAGCGCGAGGCTGGCCCGCTGCGGTTCGAGGTCGACGTCCGCGACCTCAACGACCTGCGGACGCTGATGAGCTGGAAGTCCGATCAGTACCGCCGCACGGGACGGCCCGACCGGTTCGACCAGCCGTGGATCGTCGATGTGGTCGACGCGCTGTTCGCCAGCAGGCGGATGGCGAGCCGGGCGTGCCTGCCCCGACCGGTGGGGCACCGGCTTTCGCGGCGTGCTCTCCATGCTGTACGCGGGGGACAAGCCGATCGCCGGGCACTTCGGGCTGGTGCACGGCGGGGTGCTGTCGGAGTGGTTCCCCGCCTACGACGCGGGCTACTCGAAGTACTCTCCCGGCCTGATCCAGCTGGTCGCGATGTCGGAGGACGCGGCCGGGCTCGGCGTCCGGCTGATCGACCTCGGCAAGGGCGCCAAGCAGTACAAGGAGCAGCTCAAGAGCTTCGACCTGACGGTCGCTGAGGGCATGGCGACCAGCAGGTCGCCGGTCGCGATGATGCACCGGGCCAGGCTCGCGCCGCCGCGCTGGGCGGTGCGGCAGATCAGGGCGCACGACGGCCTGTTTACCGTCGCGGACCGGCTGCTGAAGCAGTACGGGCGCGCGCGGGTAGCCCTGCGTGACCGGGTCACACCGCACGACCGGCGGCTACGCTGAAGTCATGAGGGTCCTCCGATGAGGGCGTGGGTGGTCCGCCAGCCTGGCCCGATGAGTAACGGGCCGCTGAAGCTGGTCGACGCTGCCGTGCCCGAGCCAGGTCCCGGGCAGCTGCTCATCCGGGTGCTGCGGTGCGGGGTCTGCCGCACCGACCTGCACCTCGCGGAAGGCGACCTGCCGCCGAAGCGGCCTGACGTCACGCCGGGGCACGAGGTGGTCGGGGAGGTCGTCGCGGCCGGGCCGGGTACGACGCGGTTCGGCGTGGGCGACCGGGTCGGGGTGGCCTGGCTGGCGGGGACGGATGGTTCATGCCGGTTCTGCCGCCGCGGCAGCGAGAACCTCTGCCCCAGGTCGGTCTACACCGGCTGGGACCTCGCTGGCGGCTATGCGGAGTACCTGGTGGCCGCCGACGCTTTCGTGCACCCGCTGCCATCGGGGTTCAGCGACACCGAGCTGGCGCCGCTGCTGTGCGCCGGGATCATCGGCTACCGGGCGCTGCTGCGCTCGGACTTGCCGCCAGGGGCCGGCTCGGGATCTACGGGTTCGGCGGGTCCGCGCACCTCGCCGCGCAGATCGCCATCGCGCAGGGCGCTGCCGTGCATGTCTTTACCAGGGCGGAGGCCGCCAGGGAGCTGGCGCTGTCGCTGGGGGCTTCGTCGGCGCAGGACTCTTTTGATCCGTCGCCCGAGCCACTCGACTCGGTGATCGTCTTCGCGCCCGTGGGCGTCGTGGTGCCGCCCGCGCTGCGGAATCTCGACCGGGGCGGCACGGTGGCGATCGCCGGCATTTACCTGACCGACATCCCTTCGCTGAACTACGAGAACGAGCTGTTCCAGGAGCGGACGCTGCGGAGCGTGACCTCGAATACCCGCGGCGACGCCGAGGAGTTCCTGCGGCTAGCCTCGCGGCTGCGATTGCGGGTCTCCGTCACGCCTTACCCGCTGGACGCGGCCGACCAGGCACTAGCCGACCTGGCCGCCGACCGCGTGACCGGCGCGGCCGTACTCACCGTGCCCTAGGGCTGGGCTGGCGGCGCACTTGTCCAGGCCCATCTTTGGGACATCGATGGCGTCGGAGCGCCACCTATGGGACATGGGTGCGGCTCTTTCTGAGTGAGCATTGGCTGGCTTCGGTGACGCGAGGCCGCCGCCCCGGTTCCGGAAACGGTCCCGGCCTCCCGGGGCTTGATCATGAAGAGTTCCCGTTTGTTGCCGGAGGTGCCCGGCGACCGCGCCGGTCCTGCCGGGACCGGCTGGCGCCGGGGACGCGGGTGATGTTCCGTGATCATGAAAGTGACCGTGATCACGGAACATCACCCAGGTCAGGACAGGAGCGATGTTCCGTGATCACGTCCTGGAACATGATCACGGAACATCGCTCCCGTGCTCCGCGCCCGGGTCCCGGCCGCGACGGCGCCTCACCACTGAACAACCAAGGCTCACCAAGAAAGAACCACACCCCAGTCACATGGATGCGGCTCCTTCGGGGTGAAGCTGCTCTCGCAGGAGGGTTTTCGGGTTCCTGCAGGAGGGTTTCCGCATCTAGGAGAGTTGACCGGACTATACGACGACAATCCTCCTTTATGCGACAACGCTCCTACAGGAACCCGGAAACCCTCCCCGGTAAGCACGAGAACCCTCCCGGACACGGCAACGCTCCTCCCAGGAGGACGAAAACCCTCCCGAAAACGGCAGCACCCAGCTGGCTCACTCCAAAGGAGCCTCACCGATGGGACATCGACGGGGCAGCCCGAACCGGGCACGCGGGCACCGGTGTGATGTTCCGTAGTCATGTGGCCGGGTGTGATCACGGATGATCACGCCTGCGATGACCTGGGCGAGCTTCCGTGATCAAGGTCACGTCCATGATCTCGGAACATCACTCCCGCGTCCCGGCACCCGGCACGACCCGCCACCCGGTGCTGATCCGCCGCTCACCCCGCGAGAGCCCCACCAATGGGACATTGACGGGGGGTAGCTTCACGCGGATGGTCGCGGTGGCGCCGGTCGCTGTACGCCATTGCCGATGCTTACGCCGGGCAACCTCTTTGCGTCTAGCAGGAATACAATCTCCTGGAATTCCCCGCATGGCCGGAGAGGTGGCGTTGAGCACAAATCTCGGCAAGGCGCGTAAGCGCATAAAGCGGATTTCTGGCACGGATAAGCACTCACTGGATCTAAGCGGGCTGCTTCTCGGTGCCATTCCAGAGGAAGTGGCTGGCCTGGTCGGGCTGACCGAACTTAGCCTCGGGGGCAACCGGCTGACCGAGGTGCCCGAGTGGATCGGCGATCTTGCCAGCCTCACTGAGCTTCGGCTGGATGACAACTACCTCAGCGATCTGCCGCGCTCGCTCGCCTCGCTCACAGCCCTATCCACGCTCGATCTCAGCGGCAACCAGTTGACCGAGCTACCTAGTTGGATCGCGAATCTCACCGACCTCACCACGCTCGGCGCAGGCAGCAATAGCCTGGCCGAACTGCCGGACTGGATCGGCAACCTCGCCAGCCTTACCGACCTCGACGTCAGCGAGAACCAGCTCGCCGAGCTGCCAGGGTCGCTGGCCGCCCTCAGTGGCCTCACCACGCTGTATCTGCACGGCAATCGGCTGGCCAAGCTGCCGGACTGGATCGGCAACTTCACGGGCCTCACCGAACTGCTGGTTTACAGTAACAGGTTGGCCAACCTGCCCAGCTCGCTTGCCCGCTTGAAGTGCCTAAACAGACTCGACGTGGACTATAACCATCTGACGGAGCTTCCCGGGTGGATCGAGGATCTCACCGGCCTTGTCACTCTCTACATTGGCGCGAATCAGCTCACCGGGCTTCCCCGATCCATTGCCAATCTCACTGGTCTGACCGACCTCTACCTCGGCGGGAATCAGCTCACCGAGCTACCCGAGTCGATCGCCGGCCTCACCGGCCTGACCGTACTCGACCTCAGTAGGAATCGGCTCACTGAACTGCCCGAGTGGATCGCCGGCCTCACCGGCCTGACCGTACTCGACCTCAGCGGGAATCGGCTCACTGAACTGCCCGAGTGGATTGGTCGCCTCGCCAACCTGAGGCAACTGTTGGTGGGCCGCAACAGGCTCGCCGAACTACCCGGCTCGGTGGCGACACTGACCAATCTCGTCAGGCTCGACCTCGGCGACAACCAACTCACAGAGCTACCAGATTGGATCGGCGAACTCGCGAACCTTACTACCCTGGACCTGGCCAGGAGTCAGCTCGCAGAAGCGCCGCCGTGGATCAGAGACCTCACCGGCCTCATCAGCCTCGATCTTGCCGACAACGACCTTACGGGGCTACCCGACTGGATCGGCAGCCTCACCGGCCTCACCTATCTCAACGCCAGTAGCAACCGGCTCACTGAGCTGCCCAGCTGTATCCGCAACCTCGCCGACCTTACGAGACTGCACCTAATCAATAATAAACTAACTGAAATACCGGACTGGATCGGCACATTAACGAGACTTACCGATCTGCACGTCAGTAACAATCAAATTACCAGAGTGCCCGAATCTGTTGGCGACCTGACCAATCTCGTTGGCCTCTACCTCGGCAATAACGCACTCACGGAGCTACCAAGCCGAATCGGTGCCCTGCCTTGCCTAGCTCGTCTTGACATCGCGCGCAATCAGCTAACCGAGCTACCCGAGTGGATCGCTTGCCTCACCGACCTCACCTCGCTATCCATAGGACGAAATCTGCTCACCCAGCTACCTGACTGGATTGCTACTCTCGCTCGCCTCAACCGTCTTGACATTGAAGGTTGCCAGCTTAGGGAGCTACCCGAGTGGATCGCGACCCTCACTCGCCTCGACTTTCTGGAAATCGGACTCAATCAGCTCGAAAACCTGCCAGAGTGGCTCGGAACCCTTACTGGACTTGAATATCTTTACGTCAGTCAAAACCAGCTCACCGGGCTACCCGAATGGATCGCTACCCTCACCGGCCTTACTTCGCTCTACGTCAGCCGGAACCAGTTGACCGAGCTGCCCGAATGGATTGCTACCCTCACCGGTCTTGAATATCTCGACGTCAGCCACAACCGGCTAACTAAACTGCCGGAGTGGATCGCTAACATCGCGAATATATTTTATCTCAACCTCAGTGAGAATCGACTCACAGACCTACCAGATTGGATTACCAAGTGCGCCAATCTGAGCAGCCTCTTGATCAGCCAGAATCAGATCTCTAGATTGCCTGAGTCCGTCGGCGATCTTACTGGACTCGAATACCTGTCCTTGAATGACAACCAGCTTACCAGGCTGCCCGGGTCTATCGGAGCCCTCGCCGGCCTCCGCTATCTCGACATCGCCAACAACAAGATTACCGAGTTGCCTAGCTCGATCGGCTATCTTACTGGCCTTAACCAGTTCGATCTCAGCGCCAATAATCTGACGGCGCTACCAGATTCGATGGCTAGCCTCACCAGGATTAACCAGCTTGCGCTCAGGGGCAATGAGATAAGCGAATTGCCTCCTTGGATCACTCGCTTGCAGGCCCTAACTGAACTCGATCTCAGCGATAATCAGATCGCTGTCCTGCCAACCTGGCTGATCGAACTTGGAGCATTGACTGAACTCACTCTCCATGGTAATCCATCGATCAGTCCTCCGCCCGAGATAGCCGCTAGCGGCACTATTTCGATCCTCGCATTCCTCCGTGCGCGTAGTGAGGGCGCGTCGCGTCAATGGACATCTAAGCTGATCATCGTTGGAGAGGGCGGGGTCGGAAAGACTTCCCTGCTCAAGGCGCTATCACGGCAAATTCATGATCCCACCGAGTCGACAACCCACGGCATACATGTAGAAACGCTGTCCGTTCCGCATCCGGAGTATGACGATGTGAAAATGGATCTCCGGGCCTGGGATTTCGGTGGCCAGCAGATCTATCATGCGACCCATCAATTCTTTCTGACGAACCGCTCGCTCTTCCTGCTGCTTTGGAATGCCCGACCGGGATGGGAGCAAGGGAAGCTCCGTTACTGGCTCGACATCATTTCCGCGAAAGCGCCCGAGTCGCCGGTCTTTCTGATCGCGACGCACGCGGCTAGCACGGAGCGGCCGGTAGATCTGCCGCTCGATGACTTGCGACGAGAATATCCGCAGGTTGTCGATAACTTGTCGGTCGACAACGAGAAGCGGATAGGAATAATCAGAGCTGTACGCGCAGCTGGCTCGCCAGGCGGCCGGACTTCCCCTTATGGGCGCCGAATGGCCCACGGCTTGGCTCAACGCCTGTGATGCGCTTCGCGGGTGCGAAGATAAGAACATTACTCCGAATCGCATGCGAGCGATAATAGCGGGAGCGGGGGTAGGCGACGATGCGCAGCAGCAGTATATAGCTAGTGCGATGCATCAGCTTGGCGACATTCTGTACTACTCGGATGATCCAGATCTTGCCGATACGGTAATCCTCAGGCCAGAATGGGTTAACGAGTATATCTGCAAGGTGCTCGATGACAGCGAGGTAGCCGCACGGCATGGACTGCTGACCCGCGAGCACCTCAATACGCTTTGGTCAGATCTGGATCGCGGCTTGCGGGATCACTTTCTCAGGATGATGGACAAATATGATCTATCCTATCAGATAAACGAGACTCCCGGAACGGACATTAGCCTCGTGGTTGAGCGGCTGCCATGGAACGCTCCTCGATATCAAGCCGACTGGAATCTGCGCTCGGATGGCCCGGCTAGGCGCGAAATCACTGTGATTTATCGGCTCAACACCATGCCTCCCGGAATTCCTACGTGGTTCATAGCCCGATCTCACCGTTTCACGACCGGCCGGCACTGGCGCACAGGTGTCCTGCTGGCACATCCTGATCAGCGGCACCATGCGCTCGTATCGGCCGACCTGCACCGGAACAGCGTGCAATTGAGCGTTCGCGGACCTGCGCCTGCCGCCTTCTTTTCGATACTAGACGATGGGCTGAACCGCACATTCGAGCGGTTCCCTGGACTTGATATTGTCCGGCAGGTGCCGTGCCCATGTCAGGGAGACGCCGACAGGCCTTGCGCGGAAGTGTACGACTACGAAGACTTGCAGAGTCGACTGCTTCGAGACCCGCCAAGGCATGATATCGAATGCCGTAAATCGTGTGTAATGATGGATGTGGCGACGCTACTATTCGGCCTGCCGCCATCTGATCGAAGCTCGATCAAGGCGAGCCTCGACCGGCTGCTCGATCTAACCGAACAGATGAATGACAAACTTGGTGATCAGAGCGAATATGTGCAGCGCACGTTCCTCAAGATTCAGAGGATCCTTCAGGACCAGCAAGAGGTTCGCTGCCCAAGTATCTTTGCCATGGTCTCTCAAGTCCGGAAAGGTATCAGGGGCTCAAGGTACGAGCTGCGACTGTATTGCGAAGAGCCTGGCTCTTGGCACCGGCTCGCGGATTCAGCTGGCTGTTATCAGATCGCTGAGCCGGCCGAATGGCTACGGAAGGCAGGGCCTTACCTGAGGCATGTGCTGGCGGTGCTCAAGCATGCCGCACCGCTCGCCGGACCCGCGCTGGGCATGACGGTTGGTGCGCTCAACGAGTATCTTCAAGCCGATATCGATGCGATGGCTGAGCTAGTCAACCAGCTACCTGACACGATCCGTTTTGGCGGTCCTCTTGAGGACTATCCGGGTCCTGATCCCGTAGCGACGGCCCAGGCTTCTAACGAGGCGGACTTCAGGACCTTGGAACTACTGCTGACGAAGCTGGATCCGCTCAAGCGCTGGGGCGGATTGTCGCGAACGGTCACGCCTGAAGGGCTGACGCTCTACCTCTGCAAAGACCATAGCGAGGTCTACAGGAGAGCTTCACGCGGCTGACGCGGATGCACGGGAGGCGAGTTCGGCTAGGGCGGACTTGAATACCTCGGCGGGCGGCGTCACCAGGCCGGCGCCGACCTGGCCGGTGCCCGCGATCCGGCCGGCCATGCCGGTGTTGATCTGCGGCAGGATCTGCGTCCGGGCCACCAGCGTGACATCGATGCCCGCCGGGGTGCCCCGGAAGTCCAGTGCGGGTACCGCGAACACCGGGTGCTCGGCCAGCGTGATCTCGTACATGCGCCGGGTACTCGACAGGGCCGTCGCCACGGTGCCGCCGACGAGGCGGACGATCGCGGGGGCGGCGGCCATCGCGAAGCCGCCCAGGCCGCCGGTCTCGGTGATCGCCGAGTCGCCGATGTCCGGGTTCGCGTCGGCCGGGCCGTACCCGGCGAGGTACAGCCCCTGCGGAACCAGGGCCGGGGCGGTGAACCATTCGCTCCCCGTGCCCGACACCTGGATGCCGAAGTCCGTCCCGTTCCTGGCCATCGCCACGACCAGCGAACTTCCTGGGATATCACGAGCCGCGTCCAGGGCCAGCTTGCAGGCCGGCATCGCCAGATTCAGGAAGAAATGGTCGTTCCCGCCGATGAAGCGCGCGGCGTCGGCGAGGTCCGAGGAGGTGAAACCTGTCTCGGTCATCGCCGGCAGCAAATCACGAAGCAGCATCAGGGTGCCTGCCCGGTTGCGGTTGTGGGCCTCATCGCCCATCTGCACCATCTGGGCGAGGATTCCGGTGATGTCCACCGGCCCGTGCCGGCGAACGGCTGCCTGGAGCAGCGGCCCGAGCACGCTGGTCATCCAGCGCAGCCGCTCGATCACCTCGGCGCCGTACGCGCCGTAGCGAAGTACCTTGCCGAGGCCCTCGTTGAGCGAGCAGTAGGCTCGCCGCCCGTCGGCGGGATCTTCCAGGACGAACATCCACATCGACGGCGACACGACGCCGGCCATCGGGCCGACCGCGCCGCGCTGATGACAGGGCTCAAGCGAGACGATGTTCAGCTCGGCCAGGCTGCCCGGCCCCGGAGGCGTCCGGCGTCGGACCAGGCCCTCGAAGATCGCGGCGCCCGGTCAGGGCGCCGCGCATCGGCCCCGACGCGCGCTCCCAGCTGATCGGCGGCCCGGCGTGCAGGAACTGGCCCGGCTCCAGCCCCAGCGCGGTCTTGGCCGCCGCGACGTCCACGAGCTGAGCCCGTGAGCCGAGCATCCTGGCCATGGCCAGCTCGTTGGCCTCGATGCGGCGCGGGTCGGCGATCACCGCCGCGAGGTCGTCTTCGGTGCCTGGCATGGGCGGCGCCCAGTCGACTCGGGTCACGGAGGCGCCCTGCCGCGCGGCCGAGTCGGCGAGCAGGCCGAGCCCGGCGGCGATGACATGAGGCTCGCGGCGCAACAGGTCAGTCATCAGCCTGATCCTCGATGAGCTCGCAGGCGAACCTGGCGGCCTGCGCGTTGGAAGCGAACACGTGCGCGCCCGCCTGGGCGAGTTGCGGCCGCCTGGCCGTCGAGTCCCTGCGGGTCGGCCGGGGTCCCGATGAGCGACACCACGACCCGGACACCATGGCTGGCCCTGGCCGCCGCGATGGCCGGGGCGAGTTCGGCCGCCGGGTCGGGATGCGCGCCGTAGCCGAGCACGACATCGAGCATGATCACCGACGTGGCCGGATCGGCCGCTTCGGGGCAAGCCGTCGAGCCGAGCCGCTGATCGATCATCGGATGAGGCCGCCCGGCGGTCAGCTCGTCGTCGCCGAAGTCGATCATCACGTGCCTCGCGCCAGGCGGGCTTCGCCGGCGGCCAGGAGCGGGCCGACCCGCGTGCCCGGATCGAGCGGCACGTTCGAGTAGATCGGGGCCGAGGCGCCCGGCCGCGATGACCATTGCCTCATCGCAGAGCGTTCCGCCAGCGAAAAGCCCGCGCAGCGCGCCGCCACCGCCCCGCGGCCGCCGCTCGCCGCGGCGCCTCCGCCGACGCGCCGCCGCCGCCAGCGGCGGGCAGCCAGCGCGGCCAGTCAGGTACCGCCACGCCGACCGCCGCGAGCGCCGACTCCGCGGCACCGGTCAGGTCGGGCTGACCCGGCCCGATCAGCGCGAACCGCACCCTGGTCGCGAGCGAGTCGGCGTACCGCCGGAGCTCGCCGGCGACCCGCGCATCCGGGGGCTTGGAGAGCAGCACGATCAGTTCGGTATCGGGGTCCGCATCAAGGGCCGCGAGCGCGACCCGGGCCGACCGGCCGCCGACGGCAGCGGACAGGTCGCGCCCGCCAAGCTCCGAGTACCGCGCTGCAGCCGGACCCCGCCGCGTCGAGCAGGCACGACAGGTGCTGCGCGCCCGTGCCCGACGCCGCCACGAGCCCGATAGGCCCGCGCCTGACGGCGTTGGCGAACCCCAGGCCGACTCCGCCGACGATCGCGGTGCCGCAGTCGGGTCCCATCACGAGCAGCCCGCGCTCGGCCGCGATGCTCCTTGAGCTTGATCTCCTGCTCCACCGGCATGTTGTCGGAGAAGATCATGACGTCGCAGCCCGCGCCCAAGCGCGTCCATCGCCTCGGTGAACGCATACTGCCCGGGCACCGACACCAGCGCGACGCCAGGCCCCGACCGCGCGATCGCGCTCGCGGTGGTCCTAGGTGGAAGCAACCGGCCAGCCTCTGCGGCGCCGGCCCAGGCGAACGAGCCACCAGCCCGGCCTCGACAACCTCCAGCGCGGCAGCCAGCGACTCGGCATCGTCCGCCTTGATCGCGACGAGCAGGTCGTGCTCACCGACGCCCGGCGGGGCCGTCAGGCCGAGGTCGCCGAGCAGGCTCAGGTTGAGTCCGGTCGCCATGGCGACCAGCGCGGCCCGCACCCCGGCTATCGCCTGGGCCTTGGCGCTCACCTGCATCAGCGTCACCGAGTCGGCGTAGGCGCCGCGGCTTGCCCGCACGTGCTCCGCGCTCACCCGCCGTTCACCTCACGTTTCCGTCCCTCGGCGGCCCGCCGCCGTCGAAGCCAGTGTGCCGCACTCTCGCCCGGCCCGCTCAGTCCGCAGTGAGAGGACAGGCTGCCGGCTGTTGCGCCGGCGGACCCTCGGCAACGCACCCGCCTACAGGTGCTCGCCGGTCCACACATAGCTGTCCGAGTGCAGGAGCAGGTCGTCGGCGAACTCCTGGTCCCGCGCCAGCTGCTCCGCGCGCATTTTGATGCCGAGCAGCACCTGGCGGTCGAGCAGCCGGGTGACCGGCTTGAGGATCAGCGTCAAGAGCAGCCGCGTCACTGCCGGTGCCTGCGGCAGCGCGATCCGGTTCCTGCGGATCAGCCGGGTGAGGTCGGCCTGCGAGACGAGGGCGAAGCTCGATACCAGGCTGCCATCCAACAGGCCGGATGCCAGCCGTTTCTCGAGCCAGTCGCACGAGTACCGTGCTGCCATTTCGCTGCCCGGCTGCACCATGAAGGGCCAGACACAGTTCGGCGGCGCGCTGATCGTCACCGCTCTGGTGATGGCCAGATCCGGGTCCGGGCACAGTTCGTCGCCCGGCAGGTGAGCCGCGATCTCTTCGTCGGTCGCGGCCAAGCTGGCAATCCGGAGCGGCCGCGCCAGGTGATACCTGGCGGCCAGCAAGCCGACCGCGAGCCCCGTGGCCAAGCCGGTCAGGCACGCTGCCAGCGGATGTTCCCCCATTGGCCTGTCCTCCACTGTGCGGATTCACGTGACAGTAAGGCGGAGTTGTCCTGGCAAGAAAGAGGTGACCGCGTGACCGTCACAGGCCCGGGCGGCCAGCTCGCGACGGTGGCAAGATCAGGATGCCGGCAGTGAGCTGAGCGGCGCTAAGAAAGGCTGCGCGCGAACCTCGTCCTGGTTACCCCAGGTAGTCTTCACGGCGCGCCTCCTTTCCGGTCGAGCCTGGTCGAGCCCGGTCGAGCCCGGCCCGTCATGCCGCCACGAGGGGCACGCGGACAGTGTCAAATGTCCCATGTTTTAGGGCGCAGAATGGTGATATTCGGTTTTCGTGCACTAGTCGTTAGCCTGGAGGGACGATGACGGAGAACTGGCGAGGCCTGCTCGGGTCCTACGGGATCTGGCGGTCGGTCAGCATGGTGACGCCCGAACTCGCCGCGCAAGTCGAGGAACTTGGCTACGGAGCGCTATGGCTCGGCGGCTCGCCCAGCGCCGATCTCGCGATCGTTGACCGGCTGCTGGCCGCGACCAGCGAGCTTGTCGTCGCGACCGGCATCGTCAACATGTGGCAGGCCGACAGTCACGAGGTCGCCGCGTCGTTCGCGCGGATCGAGGCCGCCCACCCCGGCCGTTTCCTGCTCGGCGTCGGCACCGGTCACCCCGAGGCGATCGGCCAGTACGTCAAGCCCTACGACACGATCGTGTCCTACGTCGACGAACTCCAGGCCGACGGCGTCCCGGCGGACAGCCTTGTCCTCGCGGCTCTCGGCCCGAAGATGCTCAGGCTCTCGGCCGAACGCACCGCCGGAGCCCATCCCTACCTCGTCACCGCTGAGTACGTCCGGCGGGCCAGGGACACCCTCGGGGCCGGCCCGCTGCTCGCCGTCGAGCACAAGGCGGTGCTCGAGACCGACCCGGGCGAGGCTCGCGCCATTGGCAGGCCGCAGGGTCAAGACGCCTTACCTCGGCCTGGTCAACTACACGTCCAACCTGCGCAGGCTCGGCTGGACCGACGCCGACCTGGCCGACGGCGGCAGCGACGCGCTGATCGACGCGCTTGTCGCGCACGGTGATGCCACCCGCGTCGCAGCCCAGCTCGGCGAGTTCCTGGACGCGGGCGCCGACCATGTGTGCGTCCAGCTCCTGCACAGCGGGGCGGACGAGGACCCGCTCCCCGGCTACCGCGACCTCGCTGCCGCGCTGGGCCTGTAACCGTTACGTTGATGGCCTCGCCCGTCCGGGTCTAACGTAGCCGAGGTGAAGCCGTCGTCATTCGGCTACTCGCGGCCCGAGTCCGTGGCCGAGGCGGTCGCGACCCTCGCCTCGATCGGACCGGATGGCAAGGTGCTCGCGGGGGGCCAGTCCCTCGTTCCGCTGCTCAACATGCGGCTGGCCGCGCCATCGCATCTGGTGGACATCAACCGGCTGAGCGAGCTCGCGTTCATCAGCGTCAGCGATGGCCAGGTCACGATCGGCGCCCTGGCCAGGCACGCCGACGTACTGCGCGACCCGGTGGCGGCGTCGGCCCAGCCGCTCCTGCGCCAGGCGCTCAGCCTGGTGGCTCACCCCGTGATCAGGAATAGGGGTACCACGGTCGGCAGCATTGTCCACGCGGACCCGTCAGGGGAAATGACGGCCGTGCTTGCCCTGCTGGGCGGGTCAGTGAGGCTGGTGAGCACCGGCGGGGAGCGATTCGTTCCTGCTGAAGATTTTTTCCTTGGCCCGCTCGAATCCGAGGTCCGTCCGGATGAACTCGCGGTGCAGGCGAGCTTTCCGGCGCTCGCGCCCAGGGCGGGCTGCGCGTTCGCCGAGGTGAGCAGGCGGCACGGCGACTACGCGGTCTGCGGGGTCGCGGCGCTGGTCGAGCTAGGCCCCGACGACCTGATCGGGTCGGCGCGGACCGCGTACCTGTCGGTGGCCGGGACCCCGGTCGTGCTCGATCTGACCCCGGCCTGCGCCGGCGCCGCTGGCGCGGCGGATTTCACCGAGGCCGGGCGGCTCGCGATGAGCCAGCTCAGGCCGGGCGGCGACATCCACGCGACGGCCGCCTACCGGCGGCACCTGGCCGGGGTTCTCACCGAGCGGGCGCTGGACGAGGCGCTCGCGCACGCGCGGGGGCGGGCAGATGTCTGAGGCACGAGGGGGAAATAATCCAGCCGGGCAGCTCTTCGAGACTAGGCTCACCGTGAACGGGGTGCCTCGCACGGTACCGGTGCCCGCGCGCCGCCTGCTGTCCGATTGCCTGCGCCACGACCTGCGGCTGACCGGTACCCACGTGGGCTGCGAGCACGGCGTCTGCGGCGCGTGCACTGTCCTGGTGGACGGCGTCGCGGTGCGGTCCTGCCTGATGCTCGCGGTGAGCGCGGACGGGGCGGAGATCACGACCGTCGAGGGGCTCGCCGGGCCTGACGGGACGTTGTCGGCGGTGCAACAGGCGTTCGCCGACTGTCATGGACTGCAATGCGGGTTCTGCACCCCAGGATTCCTCACCACGATCACCGCCGCGCTGGCCGAGAACCCCGACCCGACCAGGGACGAGGCAAAGGAGATCATCGGCGGTAACCTGTGCCGCTGCACCGGCTACCAGAACATCGTCAAGTCCGTGCTGCGCGCGGCCGAGTTGCTGCGCGAGCGAGCGGAGGGCCGGCCGTGACGTCGATGTTCGGCGAGCCGATCGCCCGCGTCGAGGATGACAGGCTGCTCCGCGGGCACGGCGCCTACCTTGACGATCTCGGGCAGGACGCGCTCGAGGCCGCGTTCGTGCGCAGTCCGCACGCGCACGCGCGGATCACCGGCATCGACGTCTCCGGCGCGCTCGACGTGGCCGGGCTGGTGGCGGTCTATACCTACGAGGACCTGCCAGGCCGCGTCGCCGAGCCGCTGCCGCTGCTGATCCCGCACCCGGCGCTCACCCACCCCAGGACAGGCTTCCCGCTGGCCGCCGACGAGGTGAACTATGTCGGCGAGCCGGTCGTGATGGTGATCGCCGCCGACCGGTACCTGGCCGAGGACGCCGCCGAGGCGATCATCGTGGACTACGAGCCGCTGCCCGCCGTGGTCGGGGTCGACGCGGCCCGCGCCGCCGAGCACCTGGTGCACGCCGACGTGCCGGGCAATGTCGCCGCCGAGCTCACCCAGAGCAACGGCGACGCGGTCGCGGCGATCGCCGGGGCGCCGCACGTGCTGGAGCTCGACCTGACCATCGAGCGGTCGGCGTCGACCCCGCTCGAGGGGCGCGGCGTGCTGGCCAGGTGGGACACCGAGTCGAAGCGGCTGCGGATCTGGACCTCCACGCAGACCTCGACCGGGGTTCGGGCCGCCGTGGCGGCCAAGCTCGGCCTCGCGCTCGCCGACGTCGACGTGATCACGCCGGATGTGGGCGGCGGGTTCGGCGTCAAGATCGTGCACCCCTGGCCCGAAGAGGTGCTGGTGCCGTGGGCCTGCAGGCTGCTCGGGCGGCCGGTGAAGTTCACCGAGGACCGGGCCGAGCATTTCGTGGCCAGCGCGCACGAGCGCGGGCAGCGGCACCGGGTGCGGGTGGGGTTCGACTCCGATGGCCGCGTGCTGGGCCTTGACGTGAAGTTCTGGCATGACAACGGCGCCTACATCCCGTACGGCCTCATCGTGCCGATCATTACCTCCACCCAGCTGCTCGGCCCTTACAAGCCTGGCGCCTACCGGGTCGAATTCACCTCGCTCTACACCAACACCGTTATCGTCACGCCGTACCGGGGAGCCGGGCGGCCGCAGGGCGCGTTCGTGATGGAGCGCACGATGGACGCGATCGCGGGGGCGCTCGGGCTTGACCGGACGGTGGTGCGGTCGCGGAACTTCATCACGCCCGAGGAGATGCCTTACGATCACGGGCTGATCTTTCAGGACGGCCGCCCGCTGATCTACGACTCGGGCGACTACCCGGCTTCGCTGGCGAAGATCAAGGCGCTGGTCGGGTGGGATGAGCTTTCCGCGTCCGTGCGGGCCGCGGCCCGTGCGCAGGGGCGCCGCCTTGGCATCGGGCTCGCCTGCTACGTCGAGGGCACCGGAGTCGGGCCTTACGAGGGCGCCCACGTGGTGGTCGAAACCTCGGGAAAGGTCAAGGTGGCGACCGGCCTGACGAGTCAGGGCCAGGGGCACCAGACCGTGTTCGCCCAGATCGTGGCCGACGAACTCGGCGTCCCGATGGGCGACATCGAGGTCACGACCGGGGATACCCGGGCGTTCGGCTACGCCGTGGGAACGTTCGCCTCGCGGGCGGCGGTGATGAGCGGGTCGGCCGTCGCGCTGGCGGCGCGGGCCGCCCGGGCGAAGGCGATCAGGATCGCGGCGGCGGCGCTCGAGGCCTCGCCGGACGACCTGGAGATCGTGGACGGGGTCGTCCGGGTCAAGGGCGACCCCGCCTCGGCGATCGCGCTCGGCACCGTAGCGGTGCTGTCCAACCCGCTGCGGTACGCGTTCGACGAGGCGGCCAAGGCGGCGACCCAGTTCGCGGGCGGCGACCTGGACAAGCCGCCGGTCGCTGCGGGGGATTCGCCCGGGCTGGAGGGCACGGAGTACTTCTCGCCGCTCAGGTCGACGTTCGCGAGCGGCATGCACGCGGTGATCGTGGAGACCGACCCGCGCACGGCCGAGATCAAGATCCTGCGGTACTGCGTGGTCCACGACTGCGGCATGCTGATCAACCCGCGCATCGTCGAGGGCCAGATCCACGGCGGGGTCGCCCAGGGCGTCGGCGGCGCCCTGTACGAGCGGATGGCCTACGACGAGACCGGCCAGCTGCAGAACGCCTCGTTCATGGACTTCCTGATGCCGTACGTGTCCGAGGTCCCTGACGGCATCGAGATCGACCATCTGGAGACGCCGTCGCCGCTCAATCCGCTCGGCATCAAGGGCGCTGGTGAGGCGGGCGTGATCCCGAGCGCGGCCGTGTTCGCCTCGGCGATCGAGGACGCCGAGGGCTTCCCGATCACGGCCATGCCGATCTCCCCGTCCGACCTGTTCGAGCTGCGCCAGCAACACCGTCCTGGCGCATCAGCCGCGCCTTAGCGGGGGCGGCGGGCCTCGTGGTGGCGATGGTCGCGGGTGATCAGGTCTTCGAGGCGCTTTCTCTTCTGCGCGTCGAGCGGCTGCGGGACCTTGCGCATCAAGTCGGTGATCTCAGTGGTCTTCGTGAAGACATTGACCCGAGCGCCCTGGCACTTGCCTATCCGGGAACGCTCGTGGGCAAGGAAAACGACGCGCAGCAGATCGACGTCCTCGCCGCGCGACTGGAGGAAGTCTTCGAGCAGGTCGGCGGGCTCGTTGAGCTGCATGCTCGGCGAGCGGGGACGGCGGCCCTTGTCGAGCAGGTCCAGCCGCTCTTTGCGGTTGCCGTAGTTGTCGTACTTGTCGGCCCACCAGCGGTCGCCGTCGCATGAGACGACGCCGCTGATGTTCTTGACTTCGATTGCGACAAGGCCGCGCGGTCCGAGCAGCACGTGGTCGATCTCGCCGCGCGGGTTGTGATAGCCCCGGAACAGCACCCAGTCATCGTTCAGCGTCCGCCCGAGCGCGTCGGTCACCGATTGCTCACCCCGAATGCCTGCCGTGAGTATGGCCTCGTCCTGCGACGGCGCGTTCACGAGCCTCGGCGGTACCGGGGCCGTGCGCCGTGCGCGCCGGAAGGCGAGTGCGCCTCGGAACCAGGCAAGCCAGTGGCGACCGGCGCGGGCGGCGTCGCGGGCCGCCGCCAGCCGTTTTAGCTCGGCCTGGTGCCCGGCCAGCGCGGATTCAAAGCGCGCGACTTCGCGCTGCTGATCCTTGGAGACGCGCTGCCTGGAGCGCTTGAGCAGGTCGCCCGGGTGGTCGGAGAGCTGAACCACGCGCATCTTTGGTACTCCTGCACCCGCTAGGGGTGATGGTGATTATCACCCGTGATCAGGTTCTCGAGCTGCCTCTTCTGCCCGCGATCGAGCGTTTTAGGCAGCTTGTTCAGCCAGGTTATGAAGTCAAAGGCCGAGCCGAAGACCTGCACGGTCGGCCGGTGCCATTCGCCTTGCGCTGACCTGGGGTGATTGAGCAGGACCACGCGCTGGACGCTGAACCGCAGCCCCGCCGCGTGCAGGCACTTCTCCAGCACGTCGGCCGCCTGATTGAGCTGCACGCTCGGGGAGCGGCCGTCCCGGTCATCGAGGCTCAGCTTCTCGGCGTGCCATTTATCGCCTCGGCAGTGCACCGTCGCGTCCAGGTACATGCTGGTCATGGCAACCAGCCCGCGCGGGCCGATGAGCAGCTGGCCGATTCCGCCACCAGTTGTGCGGAGGCCGTGGAAGAGCACCCAGTCATCGCCCAGGTGAGCTTGCAAGTCGGTCGCGGCGTGCTTGGCGCCCAGCTTCCTGGCGCCCTTGAGCTCTCCCGCGTCCGCTGACCCGGCCGCGCGAAGGTCTTCGGCGTGCGCGAGCTGCCTGGCGTGGTGCGCCGCGAGCGGGTCGAGCAGCCGGGAGGCAAGGTGCTGCTGACCGGGACCGGCCGCCGGGCCGAGGGCTTGCGACCTTGCCGGCATCCGGGCCTGCGCGGCGGGAGCCTGGGGCGAGTCGCCGAGCGGATGCCCGGACCATTCGATGGTTCTCACGACACTATTGTGCCGCAGTTGGCCGGACGAGTTTTTCTGCCGCTGTTAAGTTCCGGAGACCGTGCCTGAGCAGCGGTGTCGTGCCATCGTTGCGCTATCAACCCGGCAGGCGGAACGAGGGGGAGACTCGGTGAAGGTTGCTGGTGAAGTGACGTTGAAGGCGCCGTGTGACACGGTCTGGTCCGTGCTCCGTGATCCTGCGGTTCTCAGCCGCGCGATCCCGGGATGCGAGTGGCTGGAGATCACCGGGCCAGGCACGGCGCGACTTTCGGTGCGGCTAGCGATCGCGGCGGTGAGCGGCAGCTACGCGGGGCAGCTATCTGTCTTCCGCGAGCAGCATCGTGAGTACGTCGCCTTCAAGGCGTCGGCGTCGGGGGACCAGGGCACGGCGGCGGCGGACATCACGGTGCGGCTGGCGGCCGCCGGCGACGCTGCGACGCTCGTCACTTACGAGGCCAATGGCCTCGTCAGCGGCCCGGTCGCGGGCGTCGGCACCCGGCTGCTTGGCAGTATCGCCCAGCGGATCGCTGACGATTTCCTGGCCGGCGTCGAGCAGGAGGTGACTGAGCGTTCCGCGCTGACGGCGGATGCTCCGCCAGCCGTGAGCCCGGCTCCGCCTGGTGCTGGGCCAGCTCCCGTGGCGGTCACCGCCGCCCGCCGCCCGCGCCTCGCGGTCGCGTTCGGAGCCGGCATCGCACTCGGGCTTGGCGGAGTCATCGCGGCGGTCATACTGAGTCGCAAGGGGGGCCGCCATCGGGCTGTTCCTCGCTAACGGACGCGGAGCGGAGGCGCGCCTGTGACCGACGCGCGTAAGCGGCTGCGGATCGGCATCGACACCGGCGGCACGTTCACCGATGTCGTGGCCTACGACGAGCTGAGCGGCGAGCTCGCGGTCACCAAGACTCCGACGACGCCGGCCGACCCGTCGATCGGGTTCATGGCCGGGCTCGCCAAGGTGCTCAGCCAGGCCGGCGCCGGTTTCGGCGACATCTCGGCGCTCAGCCACGGCACTACCATCGCGACGAATCAGCTGCTCGAGGGCGAGACGGGCAGGATCGGGTTCATCACGACCGAGGGTTTCGAGTTCATGCTCGAGATCGCCCGGCAGTCGGTGCCCGACGGCTACGGCAACTCCTATTTCTGGGTCAAGCCGGACCGGATCGTTCCGGCTGATTTGGTGAAAACGGTGGGCGGCCGGATCGATCACGCGGGCGGAGAACTCCGGCCGTTCGACAAGGACGGCGCCGTGGCCGTTGCCCGCTGGTTCCGCGATCGCGGCGTCCTTGCGGTTGGCGTGTGCCTCCTGCACTCCTACGCCAATCCGGATCACGAGCGGCAACTGGCGGCCGTGCTGGCGGCCGAGCACCCGGATTGCGTGGTCTCGATCTCCTGCGAGGTGCTGCGCGAGTACCGGGAATATGAGCGGTCGATGACCACGCTGCTCGACGCGGCGGTCAAGCCGAGGGTCGCGACTTACCTGCGCTCGATCAGCGAACGGCTTGACGCGCTGCCGGGCCGGCCGCCCTTGTACGTCATGAAATCCAACGGCGGCGTGCTCTCGGCTGCCGAGGTCGTCGGCCAGCCGATCACGACCGTGCTGAGCGGGCCGGCGGCAGGCGCGCTTGGCGCGGCCCGCATCGCCGCCGAGGCTGGCATCACGCGGGTGCTGACCTGCGACGGCGGCGGAACGTCGACCGATGTGGCGGTCGTGACCGACGGCGAGCCGGCGCTCACCACGGAAGGCAGGGTCGGCGGGTACCCGGCGCTGATCCCGATGGTGGACGTGGTGACCGTCGGCGCCGGCGGCGGGTCGGTCGCCTGGATCTCGCCGGAGGGCGCGCTGAAGGTCGGGCCGCGCTCGGCCGGCGCTGACCCTGGCCCGCTCTGCTACGGCAAGGGCGGCTCCGAGGTGACGGTGACCGATGCCCACCTGGCGCTCGGCCGCATCCCGCCGCACCTGCTCGGCGGTGAGGTCCCGCTCGAACTGGCCGCCGCCCGCGCCGGGCTCGCGGCGCTGGCCAGTCGCCTCGGGCTCAGTGAGGAGGACTGCGCCACCGGCATCTGCGAGGTTTCCGCCTGGAACCAGGCCAATGCCGTCCGCCAGATCACGGTGAAGCGCGGCCTCGATGTCAGGGACTTCACGCTGGTGACCTTCGGCGGCTCAGGCTCGCTGCTGCTCTGCCCGCTGATCGACATCCTGGGCGTGCGCGAGGTCCTGGTGCCGCTCAACCCCGGCAACGTCTCGGCGTTCGGGCTGCTCACCGTCGATGTCCGGATCGACCACGTGCGGACAGCGGTCCGGCGCCACGACAGCCTCGATGCCGGAGCCGTTGAGGAGGTTTTCGCGGACCTGGGCGCGCAGGCGGCGGCGGGACTGGCTCGCCAGGGCTTCGCGGCGTCTGCCTCGCGGCTTGCCCGGACCGCTGATCTGCGGTACTTCGGCCAGGCGTTCGAGGTGCGGGTACCGGTGCCTGGAGGCCTTTTCGACCGGCGGGCGGCCCTTCTGGTCGCCGATGCGTTTCACGACGCGCACCAGGCGCTGTACGGGTACGACTTCCGGTCCGATCCCCGCCAGCACGTTGAGTGGGTCAACCTGCGAGTCACCGGCATCGGGCCGATCCGGCGGCCCGCGCTGCGCGAGCTTCCGCGCGGCGACGGGGACCCGTTCCGGGCTTTTACTGGTAGTCGCTCTGTGTGCTTCGGCCGGTCAGAGGGCTCTGTCTCGGCCGGCGTCTTCTGGCGGCCGGGGCTGGCCGCCGGCGACGTGCTGGCGGGGCCGGCCGTGATCGAGGAGTACGGGGCGACGGTGCCGCTGCATCCAGGGTTCATCGCGGTGGTCGACCGGCTCGGCAATCTGCGCGTCTCCCGAAGCACGGGCTAGCTTTGCTCGGGGTAATGCCCGGGGTCGACGACCTGATACGTGAATCGCCCAGCCGTTCTCATTCTCATCCACGGGAGCGCGCAGCGCGCAGCCGCACAATCTGTTGGTTTATTGGGTTCAGGCGGCGGGTTAGCGTGCCGGGCAGCCAGGCCGGGCAGTGCGGACTGGCCCGGCCCGGCTGCGGCCTGAGCCGGGTGGTCCGGCCTGACCGCGTGGGCCCGGCCTGGCCGGAGCGGCGCGACAGCATCAGCTCGGGTCACGTTGTTGCTGCGGTCGTCCGGCAACAGCAACGCGGCCCGCCCTGATGCTGCGGGGACGACAACGGGCAGGGCCGCGTTGCTCACGCCTGCGCAGCCCGCGACAGCAACGGGGAGGGCCGCGTTGCTCACCCTGCCCCCGGCACGCCGCGCGCGCGCCGCGCAATCCGCCTTGACCGGGTCGAGGGCGAGCCACCCGGCAGCCTCCAGGGCAGGCGCGATGTCCCGTGATCACGCCTGAGACCATGATCCATTGCCGTTTAGCTCAAATTGATCTTGGATTTGGGGTGCCGTGCCGGTGGCGGGCCGGGGTACGGGCTGGCGGGTGGTCCGCGCTGGTGCCCGGGTTGCGGGCGGGGTGGCTGTGGCTGGCGTGGCGGGTGGTGCGCGGGCGTGACCGCATGGATGCGGCTATTGATGTTCCGGATCGGGTGTCGATTCGCGTATCGATGTTGCCGGGCCTTGGACACCGCTCCGGCGGGTGCCCGCACGAGCAGTTCAGCCGGCCGGAACGTGCAGGTCAGCGCATGATCAAAATAAGCTAAACGGCCTTGGACCATGATCCGGAGCATGATCACGGATGTTCACCCAGGTCCTAGAGTCTGCCGGGGTGACTTCTGTCCTTGATTCGTCTAGCGGATTCCGTCCGGCCGCTCGGGGTGCGGCGCTGCGCTCACGGGGGAAGGGCTGCCAGGCGTTGTGCGATCGACTGGAAGGCAAGTCTTGACCGCTCCTCCACGCACCCGGAAACACTCGTGACACACGCCGCCCCTTTCCTCATCGCAGCGAGCGCGAATCAACTAGCGGTCCTGCTGGTTGCATTGCTGTCATCTGACTTGCTCCGCCCGAAGGCGTACTCCGAGAAGGCGCAACATTTGAAACAAGCGCTCCGTATAGAGGCCCGGCTTGCCGTTCCCGATCTCACTGACATATCGACGGCTTACGCCTAGGTCATCGGCGAGTGCCTCCTGTGTCAGACCCCGGTCCCGTCTGACCATGCTAGGAACCGGTCAAGATCCCTCCAGATGTGCGAACAGTCGCCCAAGCGTTCGTCATCACACCTTCCGTTCCTCTCATCCAACGACACAATGGCGGATGTGAGGATATCGTAACGGCAGCGAGGTGTGAGAATATCGTGGCACAGGCGCGCATGCCAGGGCGGTACTCCGCTAAGTGGTGGTTCGTAACCCCGCTGCGGGGTTGCACGCTACCGCATTGCAGGAGTCTCCCCCTTCCATTACCGCGCCAGGGGATTTCATTACTTCGGTCGCCCTGAGCCGGGTATGACTAGCGGCCCACTGGTCGGGTTCATGCGCAGGTACCCGCAAGCCCCGGTACCTAGCGGCCGCCACGTGCAAGGGCGCTTCGTACCTCACTCCGGGCACTGAGCACGTTACTGGTCGACATCACGCAAGTTGGCGTAAATGTGCAATGACGCGGCTAACTCCGCCTCTTAGGTTGCCTTCAGCACCTTCCACACGATCTGGAGGAACCACTGATGCGACGGACGTACCCGCGGCTCAGCCGCAGTGCGAGCCTGGCGGCTTCGGCCGGCCTGGTCCTCGCCGGCACATTCTGGCTGACCGGGGCTCAGTCCGCCGGCGCCTCGACGAAGGTCGCGCACGCAAGCGCGACGGGCTCGATCGTGTATCTCAAGAAAGGCAACGTCTGGATCGCCCACCTCAACGGGTCGCACGCGCGCCAGTTCACCAAGCGCAAGTTCGACTGGTCGTCGCCGTCTGAGGCCAACAACGGGATGGTCGTCGCGGCCGGCGGCCTGCCCAAGGACAACCCCGACGGAATCGACGCCGACCCGAGTTCGCTGATTTACAAGTTCTCGCCCAACGGCAACCAGCTCGGCAAGCCGATCCCGACGTGGGGCACCTTCTCCTCGCCGACCTGCGACAGCTTCGGCCCGATCTCGGTCCAGGTCTCACCGGACGCGAAGAAGATCGCCTACGGCATCTGGCAATGCACGACGCCGGCCTACACCGCGCTCTGGACGCCGTCGAACTCGACCTCGATCAATCTCCCGCATCAGCAGTTCGGGCAGCTTTTCTTCGCCTTCCCGCACTGGATTAACAACTCCACGTTCCTGGTCTCGCATTACGGGCCGATCAGCTCAGCCCGGTGGTACACCCACGGCGTTAATCAGGCCGACGACACCGGCTTCAAGGGCTGGACCGACCCGAAGGTCGGCGATAACAACTCCCAGGCCGTGATCAGCCCGGACGGCGGCAAGCTCCTCATCTTCGAAGACGACGCCAACAACTGGGTGCCTGCCAAGCCGCATCACCTGGTGCTGTGGGTCTGGACCGGCAAGAACGTCCCGGACAACTGGACGCGCCGATGCGAGATCAAGCTGAACGCGGCCCAGACCTCAGACCCGCTGCGCCTTGACCCCAGCATCTCGCCCGACAGCAAGGAACTGATCTGGAGTGACAACGGGGGCGTCGAGGAAGCGTCAATCGCCGCTCCCGCCAACTGCGCGTCCATCAAGCCGCACCTGCTGATCCCGGGGGGCTCCGAGGCATCGTTCTCCGCCGGAGCCGAGAAGCCAGGCGCATCCCGCCCGCGCCAGCCAGGCGCGACGAAGGCCGGCTAGCCGAACTACCGGACAAGGAGGCAGCGCAAGCCCATAACTGAATACCTGCCCACAGCACAGGGCGAATTTGATGCCGCATGCCACCCGCATGCGGCATCAACCCGTGCTACCGGCTAGCGAACCGGTTGAGCGCGTCGATCACGGGCCTGGGCGAACGCACAGTTACTAATAAGTTGATCTTCTACCGAGGCTATGAACCTAAAGGTTGAGAAGATTTCGAGAAGTGATAACCTATAGGTATGCAGTCATCTGAACGATCCGCTCAGGCCCGGCGCGAGCTAGACCGAAAGTTCAACCAAGCCGACCTTGCGCCGATCCGGGCTATCCCAAGACTGGGCTGGATCCGGGCTGTCCGGGGAGCCCTGGGGATGAGCCAGGCCGTGCTGGCAGGTCGACTCGGCGTGTCCGCCGCCGCGGTCAACAAGCTGGAACGGGCCGAGAGGCATGGAGGGATCACCATCCGGAAGCTGGCAGAAGTCGCAGCGGCTCTGGATTGCACTCTTGTATATGCCCTAGTGCCACGTTCCACGCTCGAACAGACCGTCATGTCCCAAGCGCACCGTGTTGCATCAGAGATGCTCGGATATGTCGCTAGAACCATGGTCCTTGAGTCGCAAGGAATCGGTGACGAACGCGAGCGCGAGGCCATCGACCGGTACGCGAAGCAACTCACTGCTAGCGGCAAAGTCTGGCGCGCTGGCCTAGAAGGATCGGGAGTTGATGCATGACCGATGTCCGGCAAGACGAACCACGTCCGGGTTTCAACCTGCGCACCATTGGTCCGGAACCGTCAGGGGCTACGCCTTTAGAGCCAGAGGACCTTGAGGGGCTGATTCCCGACTTCGTCGCGACTCGGGCCGACCTCAATGTCGTCGAGTTCGAGAACATTACGAAGGCCTTGCCGTGGGCGCTCCGGCAGGCACGCTCGCTCGGGCCTGAAGACGTCCTAGCCTACGGATTCATGATGGAACTTCACCGTCGCATGTTTGGTGATGTCTGGACCTGGGCCGGTATGCTGCGGCGACGTGAGACCAACATCGGTGTCGCGCCGCAAGTTGTCGCATCCCAGTCCATGCAGACGCTCGATGACGCCAAGTACTGGCACGCTGAAAAGGTGTTCGACCCCGATGACCTTGCGGTCAGGATCCACGGTCGCCTGGTCAGCGTTCATCCTTTTGTCAACGGCAACGGCAGGTGCACCCGACTCATAGCAGATCTGTACCTAACCTCGATTGGGGCTAGGCCTTTCACGTGGGGTGGGACAAACCTCGGCGTAGATGGATCAGGCCGAGCAGAATATATTGCAGCCCTCGTCAAGGCCGCCGACACGGATAACTACGAGGATCTCATACAGTTCGCGCGTGGTTAGGCGGCCGCTGGTGACTGGTGACGACGAGTTCGATCAGGGTGTCCGAGCGGGGATTGACCGTTACCCGCACCAGGTCTTCGAGCGCGACCTGGCTGACCGCCGGCCCGCTGAAGACCCAGGAGCGCACGCCGTTGTCGACCGCGCAGTGGGCGACCTTTCCCGAGCCGTTCTCCGAGTCGTCGGTCTCGTTCCAGCACGCGATCACCTGCCCGTCGAACGCAGCCCAGCGCGGTAGGCCAGAGACCCGCACGAACTCAAGCAGGCCGCCGACCCCGAACCCGACCGCCACGAGGCCGGCCAGCGCCGGAGTCGGCTCGATCACCCCGGCGAGATCGAGCGCGTACGCGATAAGCCCGATCCAGGCCGCCATCGCCAGCAGGACCACCCCCCGGCCCATGCCGATGTTCGACATGTCCTTGATCCGGACCAGTAGCCAGGTGCCGGTGAACGACGACCACGCCTCGGTCGGCGCCTCCGCCGTCGGCTTCCTGCTGCCGCGCCGCCGCGCCCGCGCCCGCCCGGTGCTGACCAGGCCGCCCGCCGCACCAGGGATGTCGGCGCCCGCCGCGAAGGCGCGCCGCTGGAGCGCGGCCGGGCCGCCGTCGGCCCACCCGGCAGGCCCGGCAAGCCCGCCAGCACCAGCGCCCGCGCCAATGGCCGGCCCGAACCCCCAAGTCGCCGGGCTCCCTGCCAGAGCCTCCCGCTCAGCCCGCCAGTACGCGGCGATGCTCGCGCCAAGCGGTGTCAGCCTGTCCCGCCAGCCCGCGCCTGCCAGCAGCAGCGGAAGCGCCAGCGCAGTACCCAGCCCGGTATCGACTGGCCCCGTCCTGGCGGTGTGGCTGAACGCGAGCGACAGCAGCACGGTGAACACGACCGCCGCCACGTAGGTCGCGGCGGCCACGGTCACGATCGCCGGACTGAGCGGAAGCCCCGCCCGGCAGATACCGCGCCGCCTGGCCTCCTTGCGGAGCGCCTCCTCGAACGGCTTCCAGGTCCCTTCGACGTCCACCCGGTACGTCTGCGCCAGCACGGCGAACGGCGCCCCGCCCGTGTTTCTCAGCCGGCCGTGCATGGCGTCAAGCACCAGTTGCTCGTAACTAGCCAGCCGTGCCGAGGTCGCCGCCTGGGCATCGGCCTCGGTGTAAGTCAGCCAGATACCCGGGGGCTGGCTCGCGACCCCGAGGTATCCCCGCGCCGCCAGGTCAAGGATCGTGGCGTCATAGGCCGAAGTCCCCGGAGCGCAGTCAGCGAGCACGAAGCTGACCAGCCCCGGCCGGATCTCGGCCGCGTCCGACGCGATCGCGCGCTTTGCCGTCGTCACGTAACGCCGCCCGAGCCTATACAGCCCGGCGCAACCAGCGGTCGTCAGCAGGCCGGTGATGACTATCAGGGCAGTCAGCATCGCCCGCACCTCAGCAAACCAGCGCCTGGTGCCCGGGCCGCCAGGCCAGGCCGTCGTACCGTCCTCTGCCTTTGCCTCACGCCTAAGTCATCGCCCAACAGGTATCGGCACGACGACGCCCGCCAATACGCCAGCGCAGCATCAAATTAACTTCCGATGAATGACGCCATGGCTTCCCCCGTGCCCGACCCGCCCGCAGCAGCTCATTGCCCGTTATCTGCTCAAGGCTCACAACACTCTTTCCTTGCACCTGCTATGAAAATCAGCGAATGCAAACATGCCGTCAAAGAACTCTGGTCCGGGGAACTCCAAGGACTAGCCCAGTCCGCGCGTCCGCGCCTCAACGGCCGGTCGCCTCACTCCCAGATCCGCACCGTCCTGTCAGCGCTAGCAGTGGCGAGCAGGGTGCCGTCCGGGCTGAATGCCACGCCCACACGATGCCGGTGTGGCCGCTAAGGGTGTGAATTGGCGTCCCGGTGATGGCGTCCCACAGCCGCGCGGTCTTGTCGTTGCTGGCGGTGGCGAGCTGGTTGCCGTCCGGGCTGAATGTCACGCTCCGCACGGCGTTGGTGTGGCCGGCCAGGGAGTTGATTGGTGTGCCGGTGGCGGTGTCCCAGAATCGGGCGGTCCTGTCGTCGCTGCCGGTGGCGAGCATGTTGCCGTCCGGGCTGAATGCCACGCCCAGCACGTTGTTTGTATGACCGGTGAGGATATGGAGGAGGAGCGCCCCGGTGGCCGTGTCCCACAGCTGTGCGGTCGAGTCGCTGCTGGTGGTGGCGAGCAAGTTGCCGTCGGGGCTGAACGCCACTCCGTTTACCGAGCCGGTATGGCCGGTGAGGGTGCGGGCGAGCCTGGCGGGTCCCTTTGACTTCGACCGGCTTCTAGGCGGGACGGGCTGGGCGCGGACCGGGACCTTCTCGTGAACCGCTCGGATCGGAGGCTCGGTCGGTCGGGTCGAGTACTCGGCTTCGTAGCTGAAGAGCCGGCTGTCGTCGCCGCGCAGGTACAGCACCGGAGTGAGCCATTCGAGGGTCCGGCCGCTGGTGCCTCGGATCGCCCGGCGCCCGCTGGACACGGCGTCGTCGACGCCGCGCCCGTGCGCGATAGCGGAGTAGAACCCGCGCGAGAACGCCACGCTCGCCGCATCCGAGATCTCGTACTGCATCGCCGCCACTGCGCTCACCCCGCCGCGCACCAGCGCGGCCGCCGTGCCCGAGAACAGGTCGTTGACCCCGACGGCTGCCCCCGAGCACGAGTTGAGCACCACCAGGCGCGGCCGAGGCCGGGCCTCGCGGAGCAAGTCGCAGAAGCGGTGCGCCTCGACGGGATCGGCGCGCCCGTGCTCGTCGGTCAAGACGAGCATGCCCTCGTCCTGCACCGGATCGAACCCGCCATGCCCGATGAAATGCACTACGTGCCACTGCTGTCCCAGCAGCAACTCCTGCAGGTCGGCCCAGATCGCCGCTGGCGCCCACGTGACTTCGACGAGCCCATCGGCGATCGGCTTGGCCAGCGCCCGCATCAGCAGGTCACGTTCCCCGTCGACGTCCAGCGGCGGCAGGCCGCGAGGCGCCGAGACGACGCCTAGCATTCGCAGCGGAGGACGCACGGCTAACGGCGCCGGCACTGACGCCACGTTGACATGCCGCACGAGCTGATCCTGCAAGCAGACGTAACTGCCAGTCAGCCGGTCGTACATGGCTTCCTACGGCAGCCCGGCCAGCTCGGGACTATCGATCCGCAAGCTCAGCCGCAGGCCGTGCTCGCGCAGCTCCGCGATCGCCGCCGCCGAACGGTATCGCCCGCCAATGTCCCCGGCCCCGAGCAGCGCGCCGAACAGCGACTCGCCAACGTCCCGGATCGGCTGCTCGACCTCGGACAAGTACCTGCGCGCGGGCACCGCCGACGCCAGCAGCGCGTGCTGCAGCTCCCGCCTCCGGCCCAGCAACGCGGCCGGGTCGAACGAAATCTCCGCCGACGCCTCGCCCGCCGGAGACCGGACGACCTCCACCTTGAACCGGCCCGTCCCGGAACCAGGCCCGATCGCGATCTCGATCACGCTCCCGGCACCGTCACCCGCGCCGGACACCGCCCCCTCATTCACCACAGCTGGTAATCATTCCACCACCAGCCCGCTCCCGGAGCCAGCCCGCGATCGTCAGGGCACCCGGTCTACCGGCACGGCCCGGGTTGAGTAGAGCTACTCATGACAGCGGGCCGCACGCGCCCGAACACTAATGTCATGATGATTCATGCAAGCCCGGACCGGCCGGCCTGGCGACAGTGGACCGTGCAGTTGCCGGCCGTGCTCGCAACCTTGACGTGCTTCTTTCTCGGCAGTATCGGCTGGTTCTTCGCCGAGGCGCTGACCGGGTACAACTGCGCCATGAACGATGGCCCTCCCTTACCTGGCTGCGCCGGGGCGGCTGACTGGGGGCTGGCAGCAGCCGGACTCGGGCAATGGGTACTCGCAGCGGCCGCCATCACCTTGGGCATCCGCAGTCGCAACCGGCCCGGGTCCCGGCCATCCGGCGCTATCGCCTGCTGGCTGGTGATCCCGCTCGCCGCCGGATGGTTCACCCTAGGCCTGATGATCTCGCAAAGGTGAGCGCGACACGTACGTTATCCAAGGGCAGGTCATCACCGATCCAGACGCACTTGCCGACCTGCGCGACGTACTGCCGGGCGAGACGTTCGTCGAAGTGCCCAGGAAGCTCCTCCGCTACGCAAGGGAAACCAGAACGGATGACTGATCCAGCGGCGCTCGACGAGCTTTTCCGCACCTTCGCGTCCGCAGCCTGGCGCCTTGAGGTGCGGAGCTCGTACGGCGTGCTGGCTGAGGATCATCCGTACCAGGACTTCGTCGCAGGCAACGAACCCGACATTGACTGGTTCACGCCATGGCTCGGCCTCATCCGCGAGCAGATCTGCCAGCACGGCAAGCGCGTCGAGCGGGTCAGGGTCATTGACCAGCCTCCCAGCGATTATCTGCGCTGGGAGATCTACCTCAACAGATGGAACGCCGAGGCAGGCGAAGACATCCGCTACCTGCCCCGCCCGGTCGCGGACAGCCTCCGCCTGCCGGCCTACGATTTCTGGATCTTCGACAGCACGACCGTCGCCTTCATGGTCTTCGCCGCGTCCGGCGAGTTCACCGGCCCGGTTCTCGTCACAGATCAGGCAGTCACCCGCCAGCACCTCGCCTACCAGAACACCGCCTGGAAGGCGGCTATCCCCTACGACCAGTACCACGGCTAGCGGTGAGCGACTTCCAGCGCGAGCGCGAGGCCCTCGGCCAGTGGCTGAGCCAGCTTCGCCGCGACGCCGGCCTCAACGGCAAGGAGATAGCCGGCCTGCTCGGCTGGCACACCCTCGAAACCCACTACGTCAGCCACCGCCGAATTCTGGCCCAGGGCCACACCAGCCTGCAGCGAGCCTGGGCAGCGCACGAGGAAACCACCACCTACCTCCGCGTATTCGAGATCGCTCTCGTGCCAGGACTCCTGCAAACCGCCGACTACGCACAACACGTCTTCTCCGCCATGGCAGCGTTGAAGAACCTGCCCGACGACACCAGCACGGCCGTCGCTGCCCGCATCGAACGGCAGCACGTCCTCTACGACCCCCGAAAGCGCTTCCACTTCGTAGTCACGACCGGAGCACTCAGGGCACGAACATGCCCTGCGGAAGTCATGCGTGGTCAGCTAGACCGGCTCATCGTTGCCACTACCGTGCAACGAGTTCGCCTGGGAATCATCCCCGACCACGCACAACTCCTAGTCCCGCCCATGCACGGCTTCTGGCTTCTCGATGACCGTCTAGTCCAGGCAGAAATGCAGCAAGCCATCAACGCAATAACCTGCCTAAGCTCGGCGGCATGTCGCATTCACTCACCAGCCTCTCCGCCCCCCGGAAGTTGGCGAAACAGCAAGGCGCGGCGATGGGAAATGCAGGAGATGATCGTCATGGATGAGGCAGCACCCGGCCCGACCTCCGCGAACACAGACGCCAGGCGCTTACCAGTCCGACCGACCCGGAACTGCACATCTTTTCCCCGCACGGCACCACGAAAGCCCGCGCAGACGGCAACAAATACCGGCTCGCCAACGGGCAGGAATTCCCCGCCCGCGACCCCGCCGCCATCTGCCAGCACGCCGCCTCACGCACTTGACACCCCGAACTCCACCCGACATGACCAGCCTGGAGCATCCCGGAGACGAGACGCTCCTGTGCCGGGACGATCACGAGGGCCTTCGGGCCGCGAATCGATCAGATGGTCGCTGACCATGCGGGCAAAGGGCTGACCATGCGGCCGGAGGTTGAGGCGGCGCTGCGGGGCGTCCCGCGCCATCTGTTTACCCCGGGTGCTGCGCTGGAGGAGGCGTACCGCGCCGACTAGGCCGTAATCACCAAGCGAGTCGGCGATGAGGTCGTCAGTTCGGTGTCGGCGTCGTGGCTGATCGCGGAGATGCTTGGTCAGGCGGCCGACGCCACCGAGGGTGGTTTGCGCGGCAGGCAGGTGCTGGAGATCGGCTCCGGCGGCTATAGCGCGGCGCTGCTGCGCGAGTTGGTCGGCCCGTCGGTTCGGTCACGACCGTGGACATCGACCGGACGTCATCGGCCGGGCCGCGACGTGCGGCGGCCGGCCGGAGCTTGTGGTTGGCGGCCCGCCTCACCGCCTCCCCGACCTGTCCGTGACCGTGCCGGTCTTCCACGACGACATTGGTGGCGCCGTGCCAGGCTCGATGCCGAGCCGGGCGACCAGCGTGTTCGAAAAGGGCCTGATGGTGCCGCCGAGGTAGCGACCTTGGGCCGGAGGCACTTTAACAGTCGTGAGGCCGAACCACGCGGACGCGCTTACGCTCCTGCCGCATACGTCGGGCTTTGCGTCGCCGAAGGGCACGTATCTGGCACCAATCGATCTGCGTTGCCGACCGCAGCGGTTCGCGGACCGGCCGCAGGCCTGTGACCTGTGGCTTCTCATTAGAGCGGGCGATGAGAATCGGAACTTCATGACCAGCCCGAAGATCGGTAGCACACCGAGCCAGGTGACCAGCGGATACGGCGGCGCAGGTCAGGCTGGTGCTCCTGCCCGTGAGCCACTGTCGCCGACCGCAGGTCACCGTGTTGTGGCACGTATGTGGCACGGTCCGGTGACCCAGGCGATACGAGATGCTGTAGTTGAGCCTATAGTTCTAGGCTGCCCTATACTTGAGCCCGTGGCATGGGCTGTGGAGGTCACCGAGGAGTTCGCCAGGTGGGCGCGCGAGCTGAGGAAGCTCGATCGAGACTCGTCGCGACAGGTTGGCGCGGCAGTTGAGTTGCTCAAGGAGCACGGGCCTAGCTTGAAGCGTCCGCTGGTCGGTGAGATCACTACGTCAAAGATCAAGAACATGAAGGAGTTGCGACCCGGATCGACCGGTCGTAGCGAGATCAGGATCCTTTTCGTTTTCGATCCCTTGCAGCAGATTGTGCTATTAGTGGCCGGCGATAAGGCCGGTGACTGGCGGGACTGGTATCGCAAGGCAATACCTCGTGCCGAGCAGTTGTATGCCGAACACGTCGAGGTGCTGAGCGTCCGCAGGGATGGGGGCCGATGATGCGCTGGGAAGATCTTTACGATGAACTGTACGACGGTGATGACCGCGCCGAGATCGATCAGTTGAAGAGTCGGCTGCTGTCCGAACTTAAGGCGCACAGGCTTGCCCAGGCGCGCAAGAGCCGTGGCCTGACACAGCGTGATGTGGCGGCGGCGATGAAAGTGAGCGTAGGCCGTGTCTCGCAGATCGAGCGCGGTGAGGTCACGAGCGTTGAAGTTCTGGGCAGGTACGCGGATGCTGTCGGAGGTCGCCTCAGGGTTGTTATCGATTTCGGCGATGAGCTGATAGCTGTCTGAGCCATCCGCATGCTTCAGCGTTTGCTCCACGAGCGGACCTTGTAGGGCGTCTGTCCCGACACGAAACGGACATGCGCACTCTGCAAGGTCGTTGGAAGGCTAGTGTACTGCCCAACATGGGTGCGCGCGTCGACACCCGTTTTCCCCCATCAAGACCGCGTATTGATGGGGGCCAGCCCAGACCCGCGCTCGGCAGTTCCCCAACACGCCCCCGACGCGATCGCGAACAGTTGGCTGCACCACGAGCTGCGGCTGCGGGCGGGGCTCGTGCAACAGGTCGCAGAAGCGGTGCGCCTCGACCGGGTCGGCGCGCCCGTGCTCGTCGGTCAAGACCAGTACGCCCTCGTCCTGCACCGTGTCGAAGCCGCCGTTCCCGACGAAATGCGGCACGTGCCACTGCCGGCCCAGCAGCAGCTCCTGCAGGTCTGCCCAGATCGCCGTCGGCGCCCACGTGACCTGGACCAGGCCGTCAGCGACCGTCTTGGCCAGCGCCCGCATCAGCAGGTCGCGTTCCCCGGCCAATGCCGGTACTGGCCTGCAGCTGGTCACGAGTCGGTGATGATCTTCGTGATCTCGTTGGCGCAGCCCCATGACAGGCTGACACCGGCGCCGCCATGGCCGTAGTTGTGGAGCAGGCGGTAACTGGTGACGTCAGGGTCGGCGGCGAAGCGGATGGTCGGCCGGGTTGGACGAAGGCCGACGCGGTGGGCACGAACGGGCAGATCCGCTATGCGGGGGTCGATGGTGGCGCAGCGCTGGATGATGGCCTGGGCAGTGTCTTCGTCCGGCTCCAGATCCCAGTTGCCTTCCTGGGCGACGCCTCCGAGGACCAGCCGATCACCGTGGGGTAGAGGTGAAGCAGGTCGGGAGACCAGCCGGTGTCCTCAGTGAAGAACTCCGTAACGCCAGGATTGGCGACGATAACCAGCTGGCCGCGAACCGGTGTAAGCGAGCTGTCACCAGCCAGGAGGCGAGCGCCGAGGCCGGTGGCATTGACCACTATCGGTGCCAGCTGCGCGGCTTCGTCCAAGTCAGTTACCGGCCGCAGCTGAAGGCTTCCGCCAGCCGCCGCTAGGCGGTCACACAAGTAAGGCAGGTAGACGTCCATGTCGATGAGCGGCACCGTGTACCGCCACCCGGTGACGAACCCATCCGGGAGTTCGCCTTGCTCGCAGACTCGTACGCCATCAAGCATCGCCAGAAATTCAGGCGGCTCGGATACGGTCCGCGAAGCCTCGATTCCCGGTACCAGCCGCACCCCTGTGCCCGGCATCCCGGCCAGGCCAGTCAAGGTGGTCAGCGAGTCAGCGGCCCAAGCCTGAACGCGGTCCCGGGGCTCGACGAGATAAGGACCCCACATTGCGCCGGCCGCAGCGGAAGTGGTGTCTGCTGGCAGGTCCTTGGTCAGCACGTTGACGCCGAACCCGGCCTCAGCCAGAACTACCGCTGTAGTTAGCCCGATTGCGCCGGCCCCGACGACGGCCACGCTCCCACGGCCCACCACCGAGATCTCCAATCTAAGAAACGCGAGTGCCCGGCGTCGGCGCGGCGAGCGCCCGTTCCAGGTCCGGCAGCAAGTCGGCGACGTGATGATTGCGGGTGCGGCGGCGGAAGTCGGCCGACAGATGCCGGAGCAGGGTATTGCTGCGCGGGGAGCGTACCGTGCTGAGACGCCCGATGGCTATGCGGCCTTCGGCGCAGGCGGCTTCAAGGTTGCCGATATTCCAGTCGATCTGCGCACCCAAGCTGATCAATCCAGGATCTTGAACTTGGCAAAGGCGGCAGCTGGGCTATCGCTCCGTCAGGTCTTGGCGCAGCAGGCTGTAGAGGTACATGTCGCGGTACTCGCCGCCGATTTTTGAATAACCGCGCAGCAGGCCCTCGCGCTGGTAGCCGGCTCGCTCGGCGGCCAGCCAGGAGCCCTCGTTCCAGGGCTCGACGAGCAGTTGCAGCCGGTGAAGCCATCCAGGGACAGGCCCCAGTCCGAGACGGCGGCAAGGGCAGCGGTGACGTAGCCGCGCCGCCTGGCCGCCGGGGACATCCAGTAGCCGATGCTGGCTCGGCCCCGGGGGAGTTCATCAACCCAGAGCCCGACCTGGCCAACCGCCGCATCGCTCGCCTCGTCGGCGATCGCGAACGAATAACCTCGCCCGGAAGCCAGCCGATCGTGCTGCCTGGCGATGAACGCCAGTGCGTCCGCCAGCGTCCCGCTCGTCGGCACGGTCGTGATCAGCGGCACGTAGGGGTCGCCGGCCATCGACCGCACCAGCCCGGTATCGGTATCAGCGAACGCCCGCAACCGCACGGGCGACCGGCTCAGCACAGGCATATCAGTCGGCATCATCGGGCCATCCTGCTGGAACCGAGCCAGGAACCGCGATCGATATCTCGGCTGGCGCTGACGTTCCGCGAGCGCGGCTACCTCCAGATCCTCGCGGTGCGGTCGTCACTAGCGGTGGCGAGCAGGGTGCCGTCGGGGCTGAATGCGACGCTATTCACCTCGTCGGCGTGGCCGGTGAGGGTGCGGGCTGGGGTGCCGTCGGCGGTGTGCCAGATCCGCGTGGTGCGGTCGCCGCTGGTGGTGGCGATGAGGGTGCCGTCGGGGCTGAACGCGACGCCCCAGACCGTGCCGGTGTGGCCGGTGAGGGTGCGGGCCAGGGTGCCGTCGGCGGTGTGCCAGATCCGCGCGGTGCCGTCGATGCTGGCGGTGGCGATGAGGGCGCCGTCGGGACTGAACGCGACGCCCCAGACCGTGCCGGTGTGGCCGGTGAGGGTGCGGGCTGGGGCGCCGTCGGCGGTGTGCCAGATCCGCGCGGTGCCGTCGATGCTGGCGGTGGCGATGAGGGCGCCGTCGGGGCTGAACGCGACGCACGAGACTGCGTCGGTGTGGCCGGTGAGGGTGCGGGCTGGGGCGCCGTCGGCGGTGTGCCAGATCCGCGTGGTGCGGTGCGGTGCTGGCGGTGGCGATGAGGGTGCCGTCGGGGCTGAATGCGACGCCCTGGACCGTGTTGGTGTGGCCGGTGAGGGTGCGGGCTGGGGTGCCGTCGGCGGTGTGCCAGATCCGCGCGGTCCGGTCGGTGGCTGGCGGTGGCGATGAGGGTGCCGTCGGGGCTGAATGCGACGCCCCGGACCGCGCCGGTGTGGCCGGTGAGGGTCGGGCTGGGGTGCCGTCGGCGGTGTGCCAGATCCGCGCGGTGCCGTCGTCGCTGGCGGTGGCGATGAGCGCGCCGTCGGGGCTGAATGCGACGCCCAAGACCCAGTCGGTGTGGCCGGTCAGCGTGCGGGCCAGCTTCGTTGGCACCACCGACACAGCCCGCGCGCCGTTACGCCGCTGGGGCGCTGTCTGCTCCCGCCTGCCACCCTCCGATGAGATCGCGAACAGCCGGGTGTCATCGCCGCGCAAATACAGGACCGGCGTAAGCCACTCCAACGTCCGGCTACCAGTGCCGAGAATAGCCACGCGCCCGCTGGACACCGCGTCATCAACCCCCCGGCCGTGCGCGATCGCCGCGTAAAAACCCCGGGCAAAAGCCGCAGCCGCTCGATCAGAGATCTCGTACTGCATCGCGGCAACCGCGCTGACCCCACCGCGCGTCAGCGCGGCGGCGGTCCCCGAGAACAGGTCCGTATCCCGACAGTCGCCCCCGAGCAGGAGTTCAGCACCACCAGCCGGGGCATCGGCCTAGCCTGGCGCAGCAGCCCGGCGAACCGGTGCGCCTCCACCGGCTCCGCCCGGCCGTTCTCGCCGGTCAGGACCAGGACGCCCTCATCTTGCAGCGGATCGTAGCCGCCGTGGCCGACGTAATGCAGCACGTGCCACGGCCCGCTCAGCAGCAGCTCGTGCAGGTCAGCCCAGGCAGCCGACGGCGCCCAGGTCAGCTCGACCAGCCCAGCGCCAACCGGGCCGGCCAGCGAACGGGTCAGCAGCTCGCGCTCCTTCTCCACGTCAAGCGCGTGCAGCCCGCGCGGCGCCGAGATCACCCCGAGGATCCGCAGCGGCGGACTAACTGTTAACGGCGCCGGAACGCTCGCCACCGGCACCTGCCGCACCAACTGCTCGCGCAGGCACACGTACCCGCCCGCGGCGTCGTCGTACATCGCCTCCCACGGCAGGCAGGCCAGCTCCGGGGTGTCAATCCGCAGCACCACCCGCAACTCCTGCTCCCGCGCCGCCGCGACAGCCGCCGCCGCCCGGTACCGCCCGGCGACCTCGCCGGTCCCGAGCACGGCAGTGAACAGCGTCTCGCCGACCGCCCGGATCGGCTTCTCGGTCTCGGGGAGCACCCGCCGGGCAGGCACGGCCGAGGCCAGCACGGCGTTCTGCAGCTCAAGGTGCCGCGAAGCCAGACCCGCCTGATCAAGCCCGACCAGCGCCGACGCCTGGCCGGCACTTGAGCGGATCACCTCAACCTTGAACCGCGCCAACTCCGTCCGCCGGGCCGATCGCCACCTCGAACGCAGCGCCGTAACCCCCTCATTCCCCACAGCTAGTAATCATTCCACCACTGAGCGCGTTCCGGAAGCCAGGCGGTGTTCTTGGCAGCGGGCGGTGTTCTTGCCAGGCGGGCGCTGTTAGGTTGCAGTCAACGGCGGGCGTCAGGAGGCGGGCGATTGAGCAGGGCAACGCTGACCGGCGGGGCCACGCCCCAGGCCGACCCCGTGCTGCTCGAGATCATCGCCGGCAGCCTCGCCTCCATCGAGCAGGAAGTCGAGACCGCCATCGGGCGGACCGCCAGGTCGCCGATGGTCAGGGACGCGCACGACTTCAGAGCCGGCATCCATGACCGGCTGCTGCGCAAGCTCACCGGCCGGTCCTACAGCTCCCTGGTCCATCCGATCGTCCGGGACTTCCCGATCGAGCACGATGCGTGCCGGGCGACGTGTACTTCCACAACGACGTCTACTCCTCCGAGGGCGGCATCGGCCACCTGCCCGATCTCTGCGTCACCGTGCCGGTCTTCCACGACGGACCACGTCGTCGCGTTCGTCCAGGCGTTCGGCCACCACGATGACATCGGCGGCGCCGTGCCCGGCTCCATGCCCAGCAAGGCCACCAGCGTGTTCGAAGAGGGCCTGATGGTCCCGCCGATCAAGCTGCGCGACGCGCGAGCGGCCCCAACCAGGCCGTCCTCACGATCATGACCCGCAACTCACGGATGCCCGAGTCGCTCGCCGCCGACCTGGACTCCGAGTGCGCCGCCTGCCTGATGGGCGCCCGCCGCCTAGCCGAGCTCTTCGGCCGCTACGGCCAGGCCCAAGTCGAAGCCTGCTTCGACGCGATCATCGCCAACACCACGGCACACCTTCCGCCGCGAGATCCTCGCCAAGATCCCGAAGGCACCTGGACCTGGGAAGACTACGCCGAGCACGACGGCGTCGACCCGCCCAGGCTGCACGCCCAGCGGATCACCCTGACCAGGACCCCCGACAGCGATCCCCGAAGGCCCGAAGCTCATCCTGGACTTCAACGGCACCGGACCCCAGGCCAAGGGCCCGATCAACCATTGCGGCAACTACGCCGACGGCAACTTCCTGGCCAAATGGCTAGCCCCGATCCTGCGCAACCTCGCCGACACCCCAGAACGCATGGCCGAACTCGACGTCAACGAAGGCGTCGTCGAGCTGCTTGAACTCAGAGTTCCCGCCGCCCGGCACCCTCCTCACCCCGATCTTCCCCGCCCCGACGAATGCCCGCACCTTCGTCATCCTGCGCCTGCTCGGCGTCCTGGCCGGAGTGCTCGCCAAGGCCGTCGGCGGGCGGATGCCGGCCGACCAGGAGACGATCCGCTACACCGGCGTCTACGGCCTCGACGCGGCCGGCGAGCCGTACCTGATGCGCGAGGTGCTCGGCGGCGGCTCCGGCGGCCGGTACTACGCCGACGGCGAGGACACGATCCACGTGGTGCCCGACTCGCGCAACCTGCCGGCCGAGTTCTCCGAGGCGCGATTCCCCTTCATCGTCGAACGCCTCGGCCTCGCCATCGACTCAGGCGGCCCCGGCGAGTTCCGGGGCGGTCTCGGGTACGAGAAGATCATCAGGATGCTCACCGACGGGCATTTCATGTCGATCGCCGACCGCTCGATCCTGTCCTGCTGGGGAGTCAACGGCGGGAAGGCCGGCCGTCCGTTCGAGGTGACCATCAACCCCAACCGCGAGGATGAAAGATTCGCGGACGCACTCGCCGACGCCGAGCCAGTCCCCGCTGGCACGCTGATCAGGATCCGCACCACGGGCGGGGGCGGCTGGGGCGACCCGCTCGCCCGACCGGTGGCAGCGGTCGTCCGCGACGTCGCCTGGGGCAAGGTCTCGCGTGAAGGGGCGGCCGCCGACTACGGCGTCGTGATCACCGGTCCGCCTGACGCGCCGGAAGCAGACATTCACGGAGACGCATATTTGTTCCGAATGAAAATCAGGGCAGAGCGCAGCCAGCCCGCCCCCTTCTTCGATCGGGGTCCCGGATATCAAAGGCTCGCGGGAGTCTCCTGCAGCTGACGTGGACTGGTTGTGAGCGCCCCGCTGGACGGCGTGCTCGTCGTCGATCTGACGCGGGCGCTGGCCGGGCCGCACGCCGGGATGATGCTGGGCGATCTCGGGGCGCGGGTGATCAAGGTCGAGTCGCCGGACGGGGACGAGAGCCGGGCGTGGGGGCCGCCGTTCGTGGCGGGGAGCGACGGGCGCGAGCACGCGACCTACTTCCTGTCCTGCAACAGGAACAAGGAGTCCATCGCCTGCGACCTCAAGTCCGATGACGGGCGGGCGGTGCTGACCGCGCTCGTCGAGCGGGCCGATGTGCTGATCGAGAACTTCAGGCCCGGCGTGCTCGACCGGCTCGGGTTCAGCGTCGAGCGGCTGCACGAGCTGAACCCCGGCCTGGTGATCTTGTCGATCACCGGGTTCGGGCACGACGGGCCGGAGGGCGACCGGCCGGGCTACGACCAGATCGCGCAGGGCGAGGGCGGCCTGATGTCGGTGACCGGGCCGTCGCCCGACGAGCCGACCAGGGCGGGCCTGCCCGTCGGCGACATCCTCGCCGGGATGTACGGCGCCTACGGCGTGGCCGCCGCGCTGGTCGAGCGGGCGCGGACCGGGCGCGGGCAGGTCGTGCGGACCAGCCTGCTGGCCGCCGTGGTCGGCGCGCACGCGTTCCACGGGCACTCGCTACACGGTGGCGGGGGAAGTGCCGCGCACTACCGGCAACTTCCACCCGTCGATCTGCCCCTACGGGCTGTACCGGGTGGCCGACGGATTCGTGCAGATCGCGGTCGCCAACGACACGCTGTGGAGCCGGTTCGCCCCGGCGTTCGGGCTCGACCGGCCGGAGTGGGCGCTGAACCGCGAGCGGGTCGGCGACCACGAGGCGGTCAACGCCGCCGTGAACGCCGCCTTCAGCGGGCGGCCGGCTGCCGAGGTGCTCGCAGGTGCTCGCTGGCCTGGGGGTTCCCGCTGGTAAGGTTCGCGATCTGGAAGAGGTGTACACCTGGGACCAGACCCGGTCGCAGGGGCTGCTGATCGAGGTCGAGCATGCCGCGCTCGGCCGCATCACGCTGCCGGGCCCGCCATTGCGGTTTGACAGCGGCGGCCGGACCGAGCACGCGGCGCCGCCGCTGCTCGACGAGCACGGCGACAGCATCCGGGCCTGGCTGACGAGAAGGAGTGACGCCCGTTGCCTGAGCCGATCGAGGTACGCAAGGTCCCGCTGCACAACGTGTCCGACGCGAGCGAGCTGGCCAGGCTGATCGATGCCGGAGTAACTCGAAGCCGACCGGGTGATCGCCGTCATCGGCAAGACCGAGGGCAACGGCGGGGTCAACGACTACACCAGGATCCTGGCCGACCGGGCGTTCCGCGACGTGCTCACGGCGAAGGGCAGCCGCACGCGCGGACGAAATCAAGCAGATCCCGATCGTGTGGTCGGGCGGCACCGACGGCGTGATCAGCCCGCACGCGACGATCTTCGCGACCGTGCCGGCCGATCAGGTCCGCGTCACCGACGAGCCCCGGCTGACCGTCGGCTTCGCGATGAGCGAGCAGCTGCTGCCCGAGGACATCGGGCGGACCGCGATGATCGACGAAGGTCGCGGCGGCGGTCAGGATCGCGATGGAGCGGGCCGGGATCACCGACCCGGCCGACGTGCACTACGTGCAGACCAAGACGCCGCTGCTGACCATTCACACGATCTCCGATGCCAAGAGCCGGGGCAAGACGGTCTGGACCGAGAACACGCACGAGTCGATGGACCTGTCCAACGGCTGCACCGCGCTCGGCATCGCGGTCGCCCTCGGGGAAATCGAGTGCCGACCGACGCCGACGTCCTGCACAACCGCGCGCTGTACTCGGCGGTCGCCTCGTGCTCGTCGGGAGTCGAGCTTGACCAGGCGCAGGTCGTGGTTGCCGGCAACGCGCGCGGCGTCGGCGGCCGGTACCGGATCGGCCACTCGGTCATGCGGGACGCGCTCGACTCCGACGGCATCTGGGCGGCGATCAAGGACGCCGGCCTCGAGCTGCCCGAGCGGCCGCGTACCGCCGACCTGGACGGGCGGCTGGTCAACGTGTTCCTCAAGTGCGAGGCCAGCCAGGACGGCCAGGTGCGCGGCCGCCGCAACGCCATGCTCGACGACTCCGACGTGCACTGGCATCGCCAGATCAAGGCCTGTGTCGGCGGCGTGGCGGCGTCGGTGACCGGCGACCCGGCGGTCTTCGTCTCGGTGTCGGCCGCGCATCAGGGGCCGGACGGCGGCGGCCCGGTCGCCGCGATCGTCGAGCTGGCGGCTAGCTCTCCTGAGCCACGGGCTGGGCGGCCAGCTCGCCGGTCCCGGCTTCATCGCCGGGCTTGTGCAGCAGCACGATCGCGGCGACACCGCCGAGCACGAACAGCAGGCCGCCAGCGCAGAAAACGGTGTCGTACGGTCCGAAGTCCAGGCCAAGGAAGCGGGCGTGGAATCCGTGCAAGATGGTGCTCGCCAGGACGCCTGCCAGCACCATCGACACGATCGAGGCGAGCTGCTGAACCGGGCTTAGCACGGCGCTGACCCGCCCGAGCAGGTTCGAGGGCGTGGTACTCAAGATCATCGGCGAGATGACCGAGTTCAGGATGCCGGTGCCGAACCCGATCAGGCCGGCGGCCCCGATGGCCAGGCCCAGCGTCTGCGCGCGGGACAGGGAGATCAGCGCGATGCCGCAGACGACCAGCGACACCCAGAACAGCTGAGCCGGGCTGATATGCCGGGAGATCACCCCGGTCAGCAGCGCGCCGGCCATCGGCGCCGATCCCGACCGCGCCGATGATCGTGCCCAGCCAGCTTGCCGCCACGTGCAGGTTGTGCGGTACGAAGAACACCGCGAGCGAGTTGATCGCGCCATTGCCGAGCATGGCGATCACGATGCCGAGCCCCAGCGCCATCAGGACCCGGTTGCGGACGAAGAACCTGAGCCCGGTCTTGAACTCGGCGGCGAACCCTTCGCTCGGCTGCTCGTCGAGCAGGGACTCAAGCGGCACGTTAATGGCACGCACGCAGACGAAGGAGACCGCGAAACTGGCCGCGTTGACGATCAGCGCCCACTGGACGCCGAGCGTGATCAGCAGCGGCGCGGCGATCGGCGGGCCAAGGATCTGGGCCATGCTGGCCGTCGCCGACAGCATGGCGCTGGCCTGCGATTGCTGCGGTTCGGGGACGATCGCCCCGATGACGGCCAGGCGCGACGGGTCAAAGAACTCGGCGAAGCAACTGCAGGCGGCGAGCACCGCGTACAAGATGGCCAGCTGCGCCCCGACGGGGAGGTGATGCCGCAGGGGCGGGAGTACCAGCAAGGTGGCGATCAGCACGCACCTGGCCGCGTCGGCGACCAGCATGGTGCGGCGGCGATTCCACCGGTCGACGAAGACGCCGGCGATCGGGCCGATGACCAGGACCGGGGCAGCCGTCGCGATCAGCGCGCCGCTGGCCGCGGCCGGAGCCCAGGGCTCGCCCTTCGCGATGATCGAGGCGATCCACAGCAGGACCGTGACGTAGAAGACGAAGTCTCCGGTCAGGGACACCGACTCGCCGAGCCAGAGCAGTCGCCAGTTGCTGTTACGCCAAAGACCCGGTAACCCGGAGTTAGACCGCATCGCCGTCGGACCCTCACCATTTCCCGCTTTTCCCCATTGTTCCATGGCTCGGGGCGGATAGTTCGCGCTGGCCCGGGTAGCCGGGCCGTCCGGCAGGCCGGCAGCGCCAGCAGGCAGCGGCAGCACGAGCGGAGGAGCAGGATAGGAAATAGCCGGCGATTCATGTTTCGTTCACTTCTGGCGCGGTACAAGTGTAGGCGCATGCCCACCATGATCATCGGAAGGGAGCCGTTGTGCAGGTAGCACCAAAGAACGGACGTCACAAGGCCTTAATCGTGGTCGCGCCGCTCGCCGGGCTCGCTCTCGTGCTGGCGGCATGCTCGAGCTCGGGCTCGGCCAAGCCGGTCGCTGGCAACGCGAAGCAGACGATCGTGTTCGCGGAGTCGGGCCTGGGCACCGAGGGCCAGGAGACGCAGAAGGCCATCAACGGCTTCGAGAAGGCCAACCCCAACATCAAGGTCAAGATCGACGTGCTGTCACCGGACTCCACGACGTACCTGTCGCAGCTTGAGCACTCGTTCATCGCCGGATCGACGACTCCCGATGTCTTCGAGTCCGACGTCACCTACCCGGCCAAGTTCGCCCAGGCGGGCTGGGTGCTGAACCTGGACAAGCTCAGCCCCGAACATGACCCAGTTCTTCCCGCACGAGGTCGCCGCGGGCACCTTTGACGGCAAGCACTACGCGATCCCGTGGTTCGACAACCCGGAGGGCCTGTACTACCGGACCGACCTGATCAAGACCCCGCCGACCAGCCCGGCCAGGTCGTGGCCGACGCCAAGGCCGCGATGAAGGAAGACAAGTCGCTCAAGGAGGGGCTCGCCTTCGAGGGCTCGAAGTACGAGGGCGCGATCACCGCGTTCCTCACGATCGACTCGGCTTTCGGCGGCAAGCTCGACCCGCAGAAGCATCGACACCCCGGGCAACAAGGCAGCGCTGACCTGGCTCTACGACGCCGATCTACAAGAACCACATCGCCCCGACGGCCGTGACCGGCTGGACAGGAGGGCAACGTGGAGTCAGAGTTCGTTTCCGGCCATGCGGCGTTCGCCATCAACTATCCGTTCGTCGAATCCCTGGCGACGTCGGCTCCGGTCAAAGGCAACGTGGGATACATCCCTTTCCCCGCCGGAACTGGAGGCACGCCCGGATCGGCGCTCGGCGGTGAGATGCTCGCGATCAACGCGAAAACGGCCCACGCGGCGGCTGCCTGGAAGCTCATTGAGTACCTGACCAGTCCGAGCGTGGAGACGGCCAGGGCCATGGCCACGGGTGACCCGCCTTCGCTGCCGAGCGCCTACACCCCGGCGCTCTACGCCAAGGCGCCGTACTTCCAGAACGTCAAGACGCTCAACGATTTCTCGGCGCCACGGCCCGTGAGCCCGAACTACCTGCAGGTGTCGAACGATCTGCAGGTGATGCTGTCCGAGGTCTTCGCGAACACCAAGTCGCCGGCGGCCGCGCTGAGCTCGGAGGCTCTGACGATCAAGAACGACGCCAGTGGCTCACAGTAACAGGCGGGTGACTCGCTGATGGCCGTCAGCGTTACCGGTCGTCACCGGCAGCCGGCCACGGGGCAAGCGCCCCGTCGGCCGGCGGTCCGGCCAACTCTGACCGCCGCCTCGGGTACCTGCTCGTCGCGCCGGTCGTGATCCTGCTGCTGGCCGTCACCGCCGTGCCGCTGATCTCGAACGTGTGGAACTCGCTGCACTTCGACAACCTCAGCGACGCCGGCCTGCCGCACAAGTTCGTCGGCGCCTCGAACTACACCTCGATGTTCGGCTCACCGCTCTGGCTCGCGGCGCTGGAACGGACGCTCGCCTTCACGGTCGTCACCGTGGTCTTCGACGTGGTCGTCGCGCTGGGCCTCGCGCAGATGCTGAACAAGAAGTTCCGGGGCCGGGGCGTGCTGCGGGCCGCGATCCTGGTGCCGTGGGCGGTGCCGACCGTCGTGTCCGCCATGCTGTGGAAGACGATGTTCGACCCCCGGGCCGGGTTCGTGGACTACTTCCTGGGCGCCATCCATCCGGCGTGGGCGAACCTCACCTGGCTCAATGCCAGCGTCTGGCGCTCGTGGGCCGTCATCTTCGTCGCCGACTCCTGGAAGAACGTCCCCTTCGTCGCCATCATCCTGCTCGCCGGGCTCCAGGTGATCCCGAACGAGATCTACGAGGCGGCCCGGGTCGACGGCGCGAGCGCGTGGCAGCAGTTCCGGCGGCTGACCCTGCCGATGCTGAAGCCGGCGCTGATGGTCGCGCTGATCTTCCGCACCCTGCAGGCCTTGCTGGTCTTCGACGTCATCTACATCATGACCGGCGGCGGGCCGGGGAACTCGACGGAGACGTTGTCGTTCCTGAACTTCAACACGTTCATCGACGCCACGGACTTCGGCCTCGGCGGCGCGATCTCGGTGCTGCTTGTGGTGCTCGCGCTGATCGTGTCCTGGGGATACGTCCGGGCCTTCAGGCCGTCGACATGAGCGCCGCGCTCGTGCGGAAGGTGCTTTTCTACCTGGCCGTGATCGTCGTGGTGCTGATCTCGCTGTTCCCGTTCTACTGGGTGCTGCGCACCTCGCTGGAGTCCAACTCCCAGGTGGCGGCTGGCGTCGGCGGCAAGAACGGCATCTTGCCCACGCACCTGTCCGGCAGCGCGTTCGTGAACGTCTTCACCAAGCAGAATTTCCTGCATCCCCTCATCAACAGCGTCATCGTCGCGCTCGGCGCGACGGTGGTCACCGTGATCGTCGCCACGCTCGCGGGCTACGCGCTGTCCAGGCTCAATATCCGGGGCGCGGGCGCGATCATGGCGTTCGTCCTGCTGGCCGGGTTCTTCCCGGTGCTGGCGATGATCGGGCCGCTCTTCCTGCTGTTCAAGAACCTCGGGATTCTGGACAACATCTACCCGCTGATCATCGTGTACCTGGTGTACACGCTGCCGATCTCGACCTGGCTGCTCAAGAACTTCTTTGACCAGGTCCCGATCGAACTCGAGGAGGCCGCCGAGGTCGACGGCGCGACCCGGCTCACGGCGCTGCGCAAGGTCGTCGTGCCGGTCGCCATCCCGGCCGTATTCACCGCCGGGATCTTGTCCTTCATCCTCGCCTGGAACGACTTCGCGTTCGCGGTGTCGTTCCTCTACACGTTCCCCAACTTCACCGCGCCCCTGGCCATCGTGACGTTCGGGCAGAGCCAGTTCCAGGTGTTCTACAACCTGATCGACGCGGCCGTGGTGATCGTCTCGATCCCGATCGCCGCCCTGGTCCTGCTCGCCCAGCGCCGCATAGTCACCGGCCTGACCGCAGGCTCCTTCCGCTAAGGCCCGGCCTGGCCCGGCCCGGCCGGCCGAGGTAACCCCAGCGTTGTCACTTGGGTGTGGCTCTTCCGGGGTGAGCCAGCTGGGTGGTGCCGTGTCCGGGAGGTTTGTCGTGCTCCGGGAGGGTTCTCGTTCTTACCGTGGAGGGTTTCCGGGTTCCTGAAGGAGCTTTGTCGCATGAAGGAGGGTTGTCGTCGTATAGTCCGGTCAACTCTCCTAGATGCGGAAACCCTCCTACAGGAACCCGAGAACCCTCCTGCGAGAGCAGCCTCACCCCGAAAGAGCCGCAACCATGTCACATCGCGGGCGCTCCAGGCCCAGCATTCTGCGACCCCGAGCGGAAAGCCGATGTACTTGTGCATCAGCTGGGCCATACGGTCCAGGTCCTGCGTGATGATCTCGATCTGGCTGAGGTCTCCTGCTGCCACGACCTCAACTAGGTTGATCTCAGCTGTGGCCCCTACGTATTTGCTGACAAGATAACAAGCTTCTGTGACGACGTACGGGGTCACAAGCAGGTCATCGCTTCGCTCCTCGAGCAACGATGCGCAGCGTTCGTGGTCCGGATCATTTCGGTTGAGATAGGCGACAAGCGGACCGGTGTCAACGATGAGCATCGCCGTGGCCGATGTCGGCACGGATGACGTCGCGCGCTCGGGCGCCAAGATCAGTATTCGGGCTGTTGAAGCTGCGCAGCACCCTGAACCGAGTTGCCAGCGGCGCCACCAGCCGGAGCGCATGCTCCCGCAGTTCCTCAGCTTGATCGGGTGCTAGCCGATCAATGAGCTCATGAAGTTCGCTGTGGTCGTGTGCCGCAGTCACCACTACAGAGTAAGGCAGGTTGCCCGGCCGGGAACGTGCAGTATCTCGCCCGGTCAGGCTACGGGCGTGAAGGAGAACCGTCCGTCGGGGCCGGTGGGCAGGGGCACAGTCGCGACCACGGCGTCGGTGTTGACCGGGCCGTAGATGTGCGGAAACGGGTCATCGGCCGCGGGCACATGCTCGTAGCGGACCTCGGAACGGAGCCGGCCTGTGTCGATGACCAGGACTATCAACTGGCCATCGCCGACCTGGGAGTAGTAGATGGCGTTGGCGACGCCCGCCACCTGATGGGCGTCACTCGCGTGGATAAATCCCTGTTCCGCGAGCGTCCTGCCCAGCGTAGAGATCGTGTACTGGCCGATCTCCTTCGCCCGGACCCAGTCCGACTCGAACGCGATGTGATAAACGTGCACAAATTGAACCTACAGGCCGCCGGCCAGCGCGGAGGTCCACACCACGACGCGGGTGCGGTCGCCGCGAAAGAGGTCCCGGGCGAACTCGAGCGGCGTGCCCGACTTGGCGTAGGCGGTGCGCTCCACCAGCATCAGCGGCGCGCCCTCGGCGACGGCTAGCGCCTCGGCCTCGCGGACGCCCGCCGTCACCGGCTCCAGGCTCTCCTTGGCCCGGTGCGGCCGCTGGCCGTACTTCTTCTCCAGCAGCTCATACAGCGAGCCGTCGAGCCGCGACTCGAGCAGCCCGGGGCAGTGCCGCGCGGGAAACAACGAGTGCTCGATCAAGATCGGCTTCCCGTCGGCCAGCCGCAGCCGCCGGACCTCGTAGACCGCCTCGCCGAGCTCGATCTCCAGCGCGGCCGAAGCCGCCGCGCTGGCCGGGATCTCGGTCGCGGCGAGCACGCGCGCGCCGGCCACGAGCCCGTGCCTGCGCAGTTGCTCGGAGAACCCGGCCAGCACGGTGAAATCCTGCTCCACCTTAGGCTCGGCCACGAACGTGCCGCCGGCCTGCGGCCGACCGTCCTGGTCACCAGGCCGCGCTGGGCGAGCTCGGCGAGCGCGTGCCGCAGGGTCATCCGGCTGACGCCGAGCCAGGCGGCGAGCTCCTGCTCGGTCGGCAGCCGGTCACCGGGCTTGAGCTGGCCGGTCGCGATCGCGTCGGCCAGCCAGTCCTCGATCTGCCCGTGCACGGTGACGCCGGGGCCGCGGACGATCTTGGGCGGCCTGCGTCCCGGCAGTAACGCCCGCGCCATCAGACCGCCAGCGGGGCGTCGTCCCCGGCCGGGGCCTGCACCGGGGCGAGGTCCTTGCGCGATCCGGCGGTCGCGTAGTAGATGACCCCGATCAGCGCGATCACCATGAGCACCGTCCACAGGATCGGGATCTTGTTCAGGAAGCCGATGTGGAAGTCGAGCAGCTGCGCCTTGCCGATCACCGTCTGGTTCGGCTTCGGGTTGGTCGCGGCGCGGCCAGGCGAAGTTGACCAGCATCGCGCCGCCGTAGACCAGGCCGACCACGTTGACCACCAGGCCCCACTTGCCGAGCTTGAACGGCGCGTCGGTCTTCGGCCAGCCCCTCAGGCGGCGCGCAGGATGGCGATGTTCCCGAGGAAGTACGCCAGGTAGATCATCGCCGTGGCCGCGATCGCGATCGTGCCGGCGCCGGAGAACTGGAGGAACGGGACCGCCGCGATCAGCGCGACCGTGACGCAGGCCCAGATCGGCGTGTGCAGGCTGGGCACGACCTTGGACGAGCGCGCCGGAGAACGGCAGCTGGTTGTCGCGCGCCATGCCGAAGCAGAGCCTGATCGTGGCGGCCATGATCGACAGGCAGCAGACGAAGATCGCCGCCGACACCACGAACAGGTACAGCGTCGCGAACGGCGTCGAGAAGTTGGCCTCGATGATCTGCGCCGGACCGAAGCCACCGGCGATGGCGCCCTTGCAGGTTCGGGATGGCCATCAAAGTACCGAGCAGGAACACGCCGCCGATGACGAACGCGCCGATGATCGAGAAGAGCACCGCCTTGGGGCATTCCGGCGCGGATCCTTGGTCTCCTCGGCCAGCGTGGAGGCGGTGTCGAAGCCGTAGATCACGAACAGCGACATGAACATCGCGATCAGGAACGCGTTGTTTCCGCTGAAGGAACGTGATGTGCAGGCCGCCGGTCTTGTTGATCACCCCGACGCCCTGGTGGTTGTGGAAGGTCATCAAGATCAGCGCGAACACGAACATGCCGAGGATCTCGAACAGCACCCCGGTGTTGTTGATGATCGGCGACCAGCCTGACGCCGTAGATGTTCAGCACCGTGATCACGGCCAGCGTGATCGCGCGAACACGAGCTCGGTGTGCAACGTCAGCTGCAGGCTCTTCCAGCCGAGGCCCTTCAGGGCAGGGATCAGCGCCAGCGGCAGCGTCGAGACCACGGCCGTCACGGTCAGAATGCCGGCGAACAGGTAGATCCAGCCGGAGAACCAGGCGTAGCTGGCGTCCGGCCAGGTACTTGGTCCACTGGAAGACCGAGCCGGCGATCGGGTAGTGGCTGGACACCTCGGCGAAGTTCAGCGCGATGATGAACTGGCCCGCCGCGACGATCGGCCAGGTCCAGATGAAGGCACCGCCGACGGTGATCAGGCCGAGCGAGAACAGCGTGAAGATGCCGGTCGATGGCGAGATGTAGCTGAAGGCGACCGCGAACGAGCTGAAGGTGCCGAGCGAGCGCTTGAGTTCTTGCCGGTACCCGAACTGGGCCAGGTCGGCGCTGTCCCTTGCGGCACCGTCGCGCTCCCCGCCAGTCTGATCTGTGGTTGCGCTCATCGGACGGTCCTCCACAAAGAAGGGCGCAGGCTGAGGCGTTAGCGTAAGGGCGCCACGGCTAACTGTCCAGACCCTATGCGCCCTCCTCCGGACTGTCGGGAAACTCGCGCACAAGACCCGAAAACCAGGGCATAGATCTAGACCTTTTCCGGCTCCGGTGCCTACTCTTCGACCGTGACTACCGCGACCGGTTGCGACGCGAGCCTGGCCGAGGTCTTCGACCAGGTGCCGAGCATCGCGACCGGGCGCCTGGCCGTCACCGAACTGCCCGGCGGGCTCACCAACGGAACTTCAAGATCACTACGAGGAACGGCTATCTTCGTCGCCAGGGTCGCCTCCGAGGGCAGCGAGCTCCTGGCGATCAACAGGGACCATGAGTACCGCAACTCGCTGCGTGCGGCGCAGGCTGGCGTCGGCGCGCCGGTCATCGAGTACGCGCCCGCAGGCCGGCGTGCTGGTCATCGGCTTTCTCGACGGCACGACGCTCACTAACGCCGACGTGGCCAGGCCAGCCAGCCTGAGCAGGATCGCCAGGGCCTGCCGGGCAGCTGCACGCCGCCGAGCGATTCGACGGCGACTTCGACATGTTCGAGATCCAGCGCCGGTACCGAGCCGTCGCGGCCACCCGCGGCATCAAGATCCCGGCCGGGTACGACGAATTCGCTGGCGCTTTCCGGCCGCCGCCAGGCACGCCCTGTCGGCCCGCCACGAGCCGCACCGTCCCGTGCAACAACGACCTGCTCGCGGCGAACTTCATCGATGACGGCGACCAGGTCTGGCTGATCGACTACGAGTACTCGGGCAACAACGACGCCTGCTTCGAGCTCGGCAATATCTGGGCCGAGTGCCACCTGACCGACGCCGCCCTCGCGACCCTCGTGGCCGAGTACTACGGACGCCCGCTGCGCAGCAAGGTCGCTCGCGCGATGCTGCTCGGCCTGGCCGGCAAGTACGGCTGGACCCTGTGGGGCGCGATCCAGGCGGCGGTCAGCCCGCTTGACTTCGACTTCTGGTCCTGGGGCATGGAACGCTTCGACGGCGCCGTCGCCGGCTTCACCTCGCCAAGGTTTGCCCGGCTGCTCGACGAGGTAGTGCGCGATGACTGAGAGCTGCCCGGGGGACACCCCCCGGAACCCGCCCATTGTCCGGGGCGCTGTCGGGCGCCGCCTTCCCTCCTCGCACACCCCGCTCGTCAGTCCAGGCGGCGCCGCGCCCCGGACCAGAACCCAGCTCCCGCTCGGTCGACCTGCCTTCCCGCGCCCAGGCCGTGATCATCGGCGGCGGGGTCATCGGGGCCAGCGTGGCCTATCACCTGACCAAGCGCGGGCTCGACCGATGTGCTGCTGCTGGAGCAGGGGCAGTTGTCGTGCGGGACGACCTGGCACGCGGCCGGGCTGGTCGGGCAGCTGCGGGCCTCGGAGAGCGGGACGCGGCTTGTGCAGTACTCCACGGCCCTTTATGACCGGCTGGAAGCCGAGACCGGGCTGGCCACGGGCTTTCGCCGGTGCGGCGGGGTGACGGTCGCCCGGACGAAGGACCGGCTGATGGCGCTGCGGCGGACGGCGGCCACGGCCGCAGGCGTTCGGGCTCGACTGCGAGCTGATCAGCCCGGCCAGGGCGGCCGAGCTGTACCCGATCATGGACGACCTGCCGACCTCGTCGGCGCCCTCTGGCTGCCCGGCGACGGCCGGGCCAACCCGACCGACCTCACGATGGCGCTGGCCAAGGGCGCCCGGATGGGCGGGGCGACGATCAGGGAGCGGACCCGCGTCACGGCAGCTTCGACGCTGGTCGGCGCGTCGCCGTCACGCGGGTCAAGACCGATCGCGGCGACATCGAGGCCGAGATCGTGATCAACTGCGCTGGGCAGTGGGCCAAGCAGGTCGGCGCCCTGTGCGGCGTGACCGTGCCGCTGCACTCGGCCGAGCACTTCTACGTCGTGACCGACCAGCTCGACGGCGTGATTCCTGACCTGCCCGTGCTGCGCGACCCGGATGGCTACACCTACATCAAGGAGGAGGTCGGCGGCCTGCTGGTCGGCGGCTTCGAGCCGGACGCGAAGCCGTGGGTGGCACCTGACCAGCTCCCTTATCCCGTTCGAGTTCCAGCTGCTCGGCTGAGGACTGGGAGCATTTCTCCGTGCTGATGGAAAGCGCGATTACGCGCATCCCGGCGCTGGAGAAGACCGGCATGAAGAAGCTCTACAACGGCCCGGAGAGCTTCACGCCCGACAACCAGTTCATCCTGGGCGCGGCGCCCGGGCTCGCCAACTTTTACGTGGCCGCCGGGTTCAACTCGGTCGGCATCGCCTCGGCCGGCGGGGCTGGCAAGGCGCTCGCCGACTGGATCGTCGACGGCGATCCCGGGCAGCGACCTGTCCGTCGTCGACATCAGGCGGTTCGCCCGCGTTCAACGGCAACAACCGCTGGCTGCGCGACCGGGTCGGCGAGGTGCTCGGGCTGCACTACGCCACCCCGTGGCCGAACCGCGAGCTGGTGACCGCGCGGCCGTTCCGCCGGTCGCCTGCCTACCACCTGCTCGCGCAGGCCGGCGCGTGCTTCGGCTCGAAGATGGGCTGGGAACGGGCGAATGTCTTCGCGCCGCCCGGGCAGCAGACCAGGTGCATACGAAGTCGAGTACTCCTGGGACAAGCCGAGCTGGCTGCCATGGTCGGTCGCCGAGCAGCAGGCGACGCGCGGGCCGTGGCGGTGTTCGACCAGACCTCGTTCTCCAAGTACCTGGTCAGCGGGCCGCGGGCGCTGGCCGCGCTGCAGTGGCTGTGCACCGCCGACGTGGACGTCGCCTGTCGGCCGCACCGTCTACACCGGCATGCTGAACGCGGGCGGCCGGTACGAGGCCGACATCACCGTGACCAGGATGGCTGCGGAGGAGTTCTTGCTGTTCAGCGGTTCGGCATCGACCCAGCGCGACCTGGACCACATCGGCAGGCGGCTGCCCGCCACCGGCGCAGCCTGGCCGACGTGACCTCGGCCTACGCGGTCTACGGCGTGATGGGGCCGCGCTCGCGGGAGCTGCTGGCGCGGCTGACCAGCGCCGACCTGAGCAATGAGGCTTTCGGGTTCGGTACGAGCAGCGATGATCGACCTGGGCTACGCCACAGTGCGGGCGACGAGGCTGACCTACGTCGGGGAGCTCGGCTGGGAGCTGTGCCGTGGCCGCCGAATTCGCAGTCGGGGTCTACACGACCTGATGTCAGCCGGCGGCCGACCTCGGGCGTCGTTAACGCCGGGTACTACACGATGGAGTCGATGCGGCTGGAGAAGGCGTACCGGGCGTTCGGCCGCGAGCTGACGCCGGACTACAACCCGGTCGAGGCCGGGTTGCTGTTCGCGTGCAAGCTCAAGACCGACATCGGCTTCCTCGGCCGGGAGGCGGTAGAGCAGGCCCGGGCGGCAGGCCCGTCCCAGCGGCTGGTCTCGTTCGTGCTCGACGAGCCCGAGGTCATGATGTGGGGCGGCGAGCTGCTGCTACGCGACGGGCGGCGGCCGGGCTGCTGACGTCGGCGGCCTGGGGGGCTGCGATCGGCGCGTCGGTCGGCCTGGCCTACGTCAGGCGGCCAGACGGTAGCGTGGTGACGCCCGACTACCTCAAGTCTGGTCGCTACCAGGTCAACGTCGGCGGCCGGGTCTGCGGGCGACAGTGTCGCTGCGCCCGCCGTTCGACCCAGGCGGGGAGAAGGTGCGCCGATGACCATCAGCCCGGCAACAACCTCAAGGAGCCCACGCGGTCGGACCTGGCGTGAGAGCTAGAGGCCATCGGACTAGCCGGCGCGCTGAAGACCGGCCCGGGGCAACCTGCCGGGACGATGGCGATCAGCGCGTTCGACCTGTTCAAGATCGGGATTGGGCCGTCGAGCTCGCATACGGTCGGGCCGATGCGGGCGGCGGGCATGTTCACCGACTCCCTAGTCGCCGACGGCGTACTCGGCCAGGTCGCGCGGGTCCACATCGAGCTGTTCGGCTCGCTCGGCGCGACCGGGCACGGGCACGGCAGCGTGCCCGCGATCGTGCTCGGCCTGCTCGGCGAGCACCCCGAGTCCGTCGACCCGGCCGCTGCCCGGCCCAGCGTGGAGTCAGGCCCGAGCCAGACCGGCCGGCTTGCCCTGCAGCGGGCCGGTGCGCGGCGCGCCTTATCGACTTTGACGTCGATGAGGACATGGTGCTGCACCGGCGGAAGCGGCTGCCGTTCCACTCCAACGCGATGGTATTCACCGCCACTCGACGCGACGGCAGTGAGCTGAGCAAGCGCACCTACTACTCGGTCGGCGGCGGCTTCGTGCTCGACCAGGAGCAGGCGGGCAGTCCGTCGCTCGTCCCTGATGCGGTCGCGTGCCGTACCCGTTCGGCAGCGGGGCCGAGTTGCTGAGCCGGCGCACGAGTCCGGACTGCCGATCAGCGGCATCATGCTGGCCAACGAGCTGGTCCGCCGGGACGAGGCCGAGATCAGTCCGGGTTGCTGCGCATCTGGTCGGTCATGCAGGACTGCGTGACGGCTGGCTGCCGAGCCGAGGGAGTGCTTGCCGGGCGGCCTGAAGGTCAAGCGCCGGGCGCGCAAGCTGGCGCAGACGCTGGAGAATTCCTCGGACGCGGCCGACCCGCTGTACGCGATGGAGTGGGTCACGATCTACGCGCTGGCGGTCAACGAGGAGAACGCGGCCGGCGGCCGGGTCGTCACCGCGCCGACGAATGGCGCAGCCGGGATCATCCCGGCCGTGCTGCACTACTACGTTCGGTTCGTGCCGGGTGCCGACGACGACGGCGTGATCAGGTTCCTGCTGACGGCGGCGGCGATCGGCGTGCTGTTCAAGGAGAACGCGAGCATCTCCGGGGCCGAGGTCGGCTGCCAGGGCGAGGTCGGCTCGGCCTGCTCGATGGCCGCCGCCGGGCTGGCCGAGGTGATCGGCGGTACGCCCGAGCAGGTGGAGAACGCGGCCGAGATCGGCATCGAGCACAACCTCGGCCTGACCTGCGACCCGGTCGGCGGGCTGGTGCAGATCCCGTGCATCGAGCGCAACGCGATCGGCTCGGTCAAGGCGATCACCGCCGCCCGGATGGCCGTGCGCGGCGACGGCTCGCACTACGTCTCGCTCGACAAGGCGATCAAGACGATGCGGGAAACCGGCGCCGACATGAAGGACAAATACAAGGAAACCGTCACGCGGTGGCCTGGCCCTGAATGTAGTTGAGTGTTGACGGCCCGAGGGCTACGGGCGGTGGGTGGGGGGTGTAGCGGGGAGTGCTGAGGGTGTGAGGGGCACTTTGCTGTCGCTCCCGCAACAGTAAAGTGCCCCTCACGTTGATGCTTGAGAAAGAATGCCGGGGCGGTCGGAGGAGCACCGCCGACCGAGAGCGCCGCTTCGATATGGCACTTTCGATACGGCACGGCCGATCGGCGGAGGCCGCCCCGGCGTTCCGGCTTTGATGAGCCCTAAAGGCCCGGCCACTTGGCGCTGGTCACCTTGGCGCTCTCGATCGTGACCGTCAGGGCTGGGGTGCTCTTGTCCCGCCAGACCGTGTAGTCCCCGATGGCCAGGCCCGGGTAAACGGCGGCGAACTGGGTGCCGCCGGGCGTGATGCGCTGCCTGACCTGAGAGTGAGTCCGGTGCCCGGCCACGCCTTCCGGCTGGTTCACCGGGCTGATCTCGATTTCGGCGCCATCTAGCTCCGGCGGCGTGTGCAGGACCAGGGCTCCGATACCGGGGCCGAGTTCCAGCACAACGCTGCCGGAGGTCGACGGGCCAAGTGGCGTTTCGTGCATGGGTCAGGACGAGGGGTTGTCGTAGCCGTCGAACGGAACGCCCAGGTAGGGGAACACGTCCAGGAACGGCGTGCCCAGGCTCGACGGAGTCGAGGCCATCGCTGACACTGTCGACGGCCCCGTCGAGCTTGTAATTGTGGTCGATGAGGGGGTAGACCTTGCCGGCGATGGCCCGCAGTTCGACCGAGACCACGTCGTCGAACACCCGGCGCCCGTTCGGGAAGCCGGCCACGTCGCCGCCAATGCAGGCCCAGAATGTTCGGGCATAGCGGTGTTAGGCGGGATCGAGGTGTTCAGCCGCAGCATGTCCGCCTGCACCGGGCCGGTGAAGTTGGTGAAGCCCGTGATAAGGCCGCTTGGGATGCCGGTCAGCAGGATCGCCTCCAGATCGAGCCTGGGCTTGTTGGACTTGACCAGCGCGGCGAGGTTCGGGAACGCGCCCGGGTAGAGCACGGGGAGCAGCCCGGCGAGTTCCGGGTGGGCCACGTACTTGGTGAACTGCTTGTCATCGACCGGCGCGCTGGCCGTTCCAGAAGTCCTTCGCGCCCATCGGGATCACGACTTCGTTGATCAGCGGCATGCCGAGCCTGGACACCTGCGAGAACGGGCCGCTGAAGGTCGGCTTCTTGCCCGGTCCCTCGGAGATCCGCACCCGGCGCCTGCTCGCCGACGTCCAGACTCCGATGACCGGACGGTTCTTGACGGTGATCTTCGACTTCGGGATCTGCAGCGCGATCGAGTGCACGTTCAGGAACTTGGTCGCGTTGACGCCTGCCGCTGATTTGAGTCCGAGCGCCGCGGCGAAGACGTTGGCTTCCTGGAGCGGCCGGAGGTTGCCCAGGTCGAAGATCGAGCCCAGGTCCACGTAGAAGCCCTCGGCGCGCTGGCCGGCGAAGACCTTGGTGCCGTCGCCGAGTGTATGGACGGCCGGCTTGGCCAGCGCGTTGGCGTAGTTCGGGGTGGACAGCGGGCCGATGTTGCACGGCGGGCAGTGCAGGTTCTGGGCGAGGAACGTGCGGACGACCTTGCTGCCCTTCAGGTCCCAGCGGATGACCTCGAAGTGCTGCTTGCGGTTCCAGTTCGGGTCGCTCAGCGACTTGACCGGGCCGGTGTTGTAGAGGAACGTGTCCGGGTTGGCGACCGTCGTGGTGAACCGGAACTCGTAGGTGATATTGGCTTCGCCGTTGCCCTTGGTGTCGATATGGATGTTGTACTTCACGTCCTCGCCGAACTCGTAGAAGTTCGGGCCGCCCGCCGCGCTCTGCAGCGGAATGTAGTTGGCGATCAGCGTGACCGTGTCGGACTTGTCAGGGCTGACGAACGCGTACAGGTCGGTGCTATCGGCGACCGGGTCCATCGAGATTTCCGGCGCCTCGCGATGCGAAGACATCAATTGCCTCTCAAGCTTGGGGGAAAGGTCACGGAGGTTGGGGGTCACCGGCTGCGCGGACGATCCGGGCGGCCAGGTCGCGGTCCCGGACGCTGATCGCGGTCTGCCGCGGAAGATGTCGATGTCACCGGAGGCGGCGTCGCGGACGTGCACGACGATCGACTCTCCGGCCGTGGGCTGCTCCTCGTCGGCCGAAGCGGAATGGGTCTTGACGGCAGCCGAGGCGGCCTCCACGCCGAATCCCCCGAGCGCGGTGACGGCTAGCCCGGCTGCGCCCGCCCCCGCTGCGCCGCGCAGCACGGAACGCCGGGACGGCGAACTGCTTTCGGTCTCGCCGGTACGGCCAGCGGCGAGTGAGCCCGAGTCGAGCTGATCAGGCATGACAATCCTTTCCAGAAGTGATATCCGCCTTGCCTGACGCGCGCAGAGCTCGGCGATGACGTAGGTATTTGCCTGTCACGGTGCGTGAGCGTCCATTGCGTGCGGAGTGCTGCTAAGCAATGCGGTTGCTTCTCACGCGGTGACTTCGATGCGACGAACGTAGCGGATTGGTCCGATCGTGCGGTTGATTTCAGGACCGGCAGGTCGATGGCGATGAACGGCGTCATGGTCGGCTGCTTGGTGCCGCCTGCTGGCTCGACCGTCAGGCCGACTACATCGCCCGGCACAGGCCCTCGGCCAGCACCGGCCTGGAGTTTTCGCCGATCCCTCGTTGAGCAGGCCCGCCGAGCGGATGCGCGACTTGCCGATCAGCCAGAGCTGGTACACCTTGCCCGACGGCAGCGGCGGCAGCTCGTGCGAAATGAACACCAGCGCGTGCTTGCGCAGTGAGTACACCACCGTGGCCCGGGTTCCGTTGGACGCCGTCCGCGTCTTGGCACGGGAGTCGGGCGCGGAAAGCACGGCGGTCAGCGCCGCGATCCTGGCCTTGGCCTGGTCGAGCTGGCGGTCGGTATTCGCCTGGCCGACGAGCATCGACGATCAGCGCGATGACGCTCGCCATCGCCAGCACATAAGGCGCACCGGTCCACAGCCGCCACCACGGGCTGCTGCGCTTGGGCCGGTCCTCCGCCCGCTTGTCCACGACCGGCGGCAGCTGCCTGGTCTGCGAGACGGCGGTCAGCACTCGGTCCCGCATCAGCACCGGGGGAGGACGGGACGCGTTGTAAGCAAGCCTGGTGGCAGTCTCGGTCAGGCCCCTGACCTCGCTTGAGCACTGCTGGCACCGATTCATGTGCCGCTCGAACCTATCACGCTCGCCACGTCGTCGATCGCATTGATAGCGTAGGCGCCGGACAGGGCATGCGAGTCAACGCGGAAGAGCTTCACCAGCTCACCCCCATGCAGTCCCGCATCCTGATCAGCCCGTCGCGGATCCTCGTCTTGATCGTGCCCAGCGTGCTGCTGAGCAACGCGGCCACCTCCCGGTAGGAGTAGCCGCCGTAGTAGGCCAGCGTGATCGATTCGCGCTGCAGCTCGGTAAGCCCGGCCAGGCACCGACGCACGCGCTCTTTCTCCAGGCTCGCCTCGACGGTCTCGGCGACGTCATCGACGGTGGCGAGCGGCTCAGCGGTCCGCTGCTCGCGCTCGGCGGCGGCGGTCGCCGAACGTACCCGGTCCACCGCCCGGCGGTGCGCGATCGTCATCACCCAGGTCACGGCGCTTCCCCGGGCCGGATCAAACCGGGACGCCGAGCGCCAGACCTCGAGGAGAACTTCCTGCGCGACCTCTTCTGACTGGGCGGGATTCCTGACGACCCGGCGGATCAGCCCGTAGACGGGCCCGGCGAGCCGGTCATAGACATTCGCATAAGCTTTCTCATCCCCGCGCGCGACTAGGGAGAGCAGGCGGTCCAGGTCCCGGTCTTTCCCCTCCGGAAGACCAGGACCCGTACCGGCCGGGCGCATGCCGTGTGCGTCCATCGACACCTATTCGGATAGCTGGCCGGATCGGATTGGAGGAAGTTGCTCGGGAAGTTTCCGAACCTCCCTAACGGTCTAATCGAACCGCACCGGGGATCGGCTATGCGACGACTCGGCGAAATCCCTGTAGGCTATGTAGGCCGTCAACCTCGGCGCGGGGTGTTGGGGGTGCGGTTCCAGGGGCGGAGTAGCTCAGACAGGCAGAGCAAGCGGCTCATAATCGCTGTGTCGCCGGTTCAAGTCCGGCCTCCGCTACGAGCGTCAAGCACGGGAACACGTGCCCGACGCGGACTGTTATGCCATTGACCCAACCAACGGCTGAGTCATGCTGTCTGTCATACCAAGCAGTGTTCGTGTCAAGCGTGTTCGTGTCCGTCTGAAGAAAGGCACTCCACGTGGCCGCGACCGATATCAGGCCCAAGATCACCCTTGCCTGCCAGGAGTGCAAGCACCGCAACTACATCACCCGCAAGAACCGGCGTAACGACCCGGACCGGGTCGAGCTGAGCAAGTACTGCCCGAACTGCCGCAAGCACCAGCCGCACCGCGAGACCCGCTAGTCGCCGCATGGCGATCAACCCCGACTTTGCCGGCGGACGTTCCCGCCTAGCGAGCCTTATGAAGTAAGCCGGGAGAAGCTGAGGGAGTTCGCCAAGGCGATCGGTGACCCCAATCCCGCTGTACCGCGACCGGGCCGCCGCGCAGGAGGCCGGGCTTTCCGGATGTCATCGCACCGCCGACGTTCGCGATCGTGATCAGCATGGCGAGCAGTTTCCAGGTGCTGGCCGAGCCCGAGCTCGAACCTGAACTACGCGATGGTCGTGCACGGCGAGCAGAAGTTCGAGTACACCAGGCCGCTGCTGGCCGGTGACGTGATCACCGCGCAGTCCACGATCACCAGTATCAGGGACGTCGGCAGGATTTCGATGATGACTACGACCACCCACTCACCACCGTCGAGGGCGAGCTTTCTGCACGGCTCTATTCCACGATCGTGGAACGGGGCGCGCTGCATGAGCGATCAGATCACCTACGACCAGGTCGAGGTCGGAGCCGAGATCGCTGAGGTGAGCTACCCGGCGACCAGGCTCAGCCTGGTGAAGTACTGCGGCGCGTCCGGCGACTTCAACGTGATCCACTGGAACGAGCGGATCGCCAAGTCGGTCGGGCTGCCCGACGTGATCGCGCACGGCATGTTCACGATGGCGCAGGCCGGACGGTTCGTCACCGACTGGGCCGGTCCGAAGGCGATCGTGGTCGAGTTCGGAGTCAGGTTCTCGGCGCCGGTCGTGGTTCCTGATGACGACGCCGGCGCCGCCATCAACGTCACCGGCGAAGTCGAGGAGAAGCTCGACGGCAACCGGGTCGCGCTGGCGCTGACCGCCCGGTCCGCCGAGACGAAGGTCCTCACCCGCGCGCGCGCCACAGTCAGGCTTCCGTAACCCTGCTTCGTAACCAGCCCTTGCGCCGCCTCCCCCGTGTTGCGCGTGCGGGGTTCCAGCGGGCGAACTTGAGCTGCGCGAGGCCCTCGTTGCGACCTGGGTGCGGGCTCTTTCGGGGTGAGGTTGCTCTCGCAGGAGGGTTTTCGGGTTCCTGTAGGAGTGTTTCCGCATCTAGGAGAGTTGACCGGACTATACGACGACAACCCTCCTTCATGCGGCAACGCTCCCGCAGGAACCCGGGAACCCTCCCCGATCATGACGAAAACCCTCCCGGATACGACAACCCTCCCGCAAGAACACGACAACCCTCCCCGGAGCGGTCTTGCCCGGCGACTCCGTGACCGCGGATGGTGCATGCGATACGGATGGTGCGAGCGAGGCCCGAGTCCTAGCTCATTCAGGCTCTCGCGAGCGTGTCACCGGCGCCTGGCTGTCGGCGGGCGCCTGGGTAGTCGGCGGCGCGGGGCTTATGCGGGGGCGCGTGCGCTGGGTGCCGTAGGCTCGGCTGGTGCCAGTTCATCGCGCTGAGCAGATCGCCCTGTCCGGGTACACGACGCTGCGGCTTGGCGGCCCGGCCGCCAGGTTCGTCGAGGTCAGTGGTACCGACGAACTCATCGAGAGCGTGCGCGCAGCCGACAGCGCCGCAGAACCTGTGCTTGTGCTCGGGGGCGGCAGCAACCTGGTCGTTGCCGACTCTGGATTCCCAGGCACCGTGATCAGCGTCGCGACCGAAGGCACTGTCGGTCGCCGAGGCCGATGAGCAGGTCCTGGTAACGGTCGCGGCGGGGGAGCCCTGGAATCGGCTAGTCGACTGGGCCGTCGCGAGAAACTCGCTGGGATCGAGTGCCTGGCGGGCATCCCCGGACTGGCCGGCGCAACGCCGATCCAGAATGTCGGTGCCTACGGCCAGGAAGTGCGGTCGACGATCAGCACGGTCATGGTGCTCGACCGGGCGACCCTGACCATTGTGTCACGTTGACCGGCGAGCAGTGCGGTTTCGGGTACCGCATCAGTGTTTTCAAGACCACGGGCTGGCCGCTGGGAGCACCTGCGTAGTCCCGCGCGCCACCGATGTCGCGGCCTCCGCCCGCGCCGCGAGTCCCGCCCGCGCAGCGAGCCCCACCGGCAGGTATGTCGTGATCGACGTAACGTTCGGGCTGCGGCGGGATCCGATGTCGGCTCCCGTCAGGTATGCCGAGTTTGCCGCCAGGCTCGGGGTCGGCGTTGGCGAGCAGGCATCGCTTGCGACGTCAGGGACGCCGTGCTCGAACTGAGGCGGGGCAAGGGGATGCTGCTTGATCCGGCCGATCCTGACACATCTAGCGCGGGATCGTTTTTCACCAACCCCGTGCTTGATCAGCCTCCGCTGGCTGGCGTGAGGCCGGGCGGCGGTTCGAACGCCGGGCGTGAAGGTGCCCAGGTTCGCGGCCGGTGGCGAGCACGTGAGGATACCGGCTGGCTGGCTCATCGAGCAGGCCGGCTTCAGCAAGGGCTACCAGGGACCAGGCGGCGCCCGCATCTCGACCAAGCACACCCTGGCGCTGACCAACCACGATGGCGCGACGACAGCCGACCTGATCGCGCTGGCCAGGCAGGTCGTGGCCGGGCGTGCGGGAGGCGTTCGGCGTCGTGCTGACCAACGAGCCGACGCTGGTCGGCGTGCGAGCTATAGTTCGCCCTGCCGGCTGGGCCTCCGCCGCGTCGGGAGCGGCCAGCCAGGCGTCGATGCCTGCCAGCAGCCTGGCCCTCACGGCTCCGGTGCGACCGAGCCCGCGCACCGACATCCTGGCCAGCTCGGCCAGTTCGGCATCGGTCAGGCCGAGCACTCCTCTGGCGAGCTCGTACTGCGCGGTCAGCCGGGCGCCGAACAGCAGCGGGTCGTCGGCACCGAGCGCGATGTGACCCCTGCCTCAGCAGCTTCGCCAGCGGCACCTCCGCCGGCGTAGCGGCTACCCCGAGCGCCATATTCGACGCCGGGCAGACCTCGAGCGTCACCCGCCGCTCGGCCAGCCGCTCGAGCAGCTCGGACCTCGCCGGCCGCTGCCACCCCGTGCCCGATCCGGTCGGCGTTCAATTCGTCCAGGCAGGCCCGGACGCTGGCCGGTCCCTTCCAGCTCGCCGCCGTGCGGCACCGCATCAGCCCGGCCCTGGCTCGCGATCCTGAACGCCGGCGCGAAGTCGGCCGTGGTGCCCGCGTCGTTCGTCGTTCGACAGCCCGAAGCCGGTCACGCCGTGACCGGCGTAGCCCGGCGCCAGCCTGGCCGCCGTCCGGGCTTCGAGTGGGTGCCTGACGCGGTTCGCGGCGATGACCACGCTCATACCGACGCCGGTGGCCCGCTGCGGCCTTCGCTATCGCGTCGAGTACCAGCTCCGTGAACGCCGTCAGGCCCGCCGAACATGGCGGCGTACCCCGACGGGTCGACCTGGATCTCCAGCCAGCCTGAGCCCTCGGCTCTTCTCGTCCGGCGCCAGCTCGGGATCAGCCTGCGGACGTCGGCTTGGCTCGCGCAGCACTGCCCGGCGCTGTCGTACAGCCGCTGGAACCTGAACCAGCCCCGCTCGTCGGTGCCGCTCAGCCGGGGCGGCCAGTCGGCTGCCGAACGCATCGGGCAGCCTGATCCCGTGCGCTGTCGGCGAGCTCGATCAAGGTGCCCGCCGCATCGAGCCGGTGAAATGCAGATGCAGATGCGCCTTGGGTAGGAGGTCGAGCCGCCGTGCTGTGCTAACCGAGGGGGACGACCCCCTCTTAACCCCCGTCATCGATCTAGTGTGCCCGAAGGGCTGGCCCGGGCTGGCCGTTAAGGCCCTAGCTGGCTTGCTCCAGCAGCTTGCCTAGCCTGGTCAGGCCCTCTTCCAGCTCATCATCGGCCAGAGCTGAAGAAAGCCGGAGATAGCCCGGCGTCCCGAACGCCTCACCAGGTACGACCGCGACCTCGGCCACGTCGAGCGCGATGGCGGCGAGTTCGGCCGACGAGGTCACCCGTCCGCCCGGCGAGTCGCTTGCCGAGCACGCCCTTGACACTGGGGTAGCAGTAGAAAGCACCCTCTGGAAGCGGGCAAAGACCCCGGGCATAGCGTTAAGCATAAATGTCATTCTCTGCCTTCTGCGGTCGAAAGCTTCGACCGCATCAGGCAACCGCCGATAGGTCGCCGGACACGGCGGCGAGCGCAGCCGCTTGCGCCACATTGCAGACGTTCGAGGTGACGTGCGACTGGAAGTTGGCGGCGGCCGAGATGACGTCGGGCGGCCCGATCATCCAGCCAACCCGCCATCCGGTCATGGCGTACGTCTTAGCGGTTCCGTTGAGCACAATGCACCGTTCGGCGATCTCTGGCACCGCGACCGGGAATCGAGCTGAACTTAGCCGTGCCGTAGACCAGGTGCTCGTAGATCTCATCGGTGATCACCCAAAGGCCCTGCTCGAGCCGCCCACTTGCCGATCTCGGCGACCAGCTCTGGCGGGTAGACGGCGCCCGTCGGGTTCGACGGCGAAACGAACAGCAGCACCTTGGTGCGAGCCGTGCAGTGCTCCTCAAGCTGCGTCGACGGAGGTCAGGTAGCCGGAGGTCTCATCGGTCAGCACGGGCACGCAGACGCCGCCCGCCAGGGTGATCGCCTCGGGATAGGTGGTCCAGTACGGCGTGGGCAGCAAGCACTTCATCGCCAGGGTCGAGCAGCGTGGCGAAGGCCTGGAAGACGGCCTGCTTGCCGCCGTTGGTGATCAGCACCTGGCTCGGCGAGATCTCGAGGCCCGGAGTCCCTGCGCCGTCTTGGCGGCGACGGCCTCGCGCAGCTCGGGCAGCCCGGCGCTGGGCGTGTACTTGTGGAAGCGCGGCTCGGCGCAGGCGCGCTGGGCCGCCTGGACGATGTAGCCGGGGGTCGGGAAATCAGGTTCACCCGCACCGAAGCTGATCACCGGGTGGCCCGCCGCCCGCAGCGCCTTGGCCTTGGCGTCAACGGCGAGGGTGGGTGATTCGGCTATCGCTGAGATGCCGGCTGAGAGCCTGCGTTCGTCTCGATCCCATGCCCGTATTTTCGCATCTCACCAGCGGTATGTAGGCAATGGCCCGCCGAGGACGCATCTACCTGGCAATCTGCGTTGTGGTTCGACGCGGAGGCCGGTTGGCAACGTACACTTGCAGATCTGGTGGTCCTCCTTCAGGCTGCGCGAGCATGCCTGGGGTGCCGTCAGGATGATGTGAAAAGTTAATGCACTACGTAGGTAACTAAACACGGCACAACTAAAACACAGGGCAGTAGCTCAATTGGCTAGAGTCCCGGTCTCCAAAACCGGCGGTTGGGGGTTCGAGTCCCTCCTGCCCTGCGAGTCAGCCCGTGACCAGCGGGCTGCACCGGCGTCAGCCGGCCGATAGCGCTACAGGTGAGGACATGGCGACTCAGGTACGTGGCCCGGAGACCAGGAAGCGGCTAAGTCGGGTGGCAGAAACCCGGCGAAGCCGGAGCGCACGAGTCCTGTTGTCTTCGTGCGGGAAGTCAGGTCTGAGCTGCGGAAGGTGATCTGGCCGACCCGCAAGGAGTTGATCACCTACACCACCGTCTCCGTGATCTTCATCCTGGTCATGGTGGGCATCGTGACCGGTATTGACACTGGGCTGACCAAGCTGGTGTTTGACGTCTTCGGCTGACGGCGCACGACGCGGATTAGCTGTTCGCGCGCTGAGCGTGGCAGCATGATCACAAGAGGTGGTGCGCGCCGGGTCACTGATCCGGCTTGCGCTGACCAGCGGAGTACGCGCGGGACCGTGCGAAGCTGTGCGGATTTACCCGCGAGGATGAGTGAGAGAAAGAGCAATCGTGTCCGAGTCCGATTGCAGGACGACGGTCAGCCGATCGGCGACAGCCAGGCTGACGCGTTTGGCGAGCCCGAAATGCCGGCCGACTGGCCCGGAGGCGCAGCGAAGCCACGGCGCAGGACGCCGAGGTCACCGAGGATCCCGAGCCCGATGCCGACGAGGACGCGGATCCCGTCGCGACGTTCAAGGCCGAACTAAGCCGGCTGCCTGGCGACTGGTATGTCGTGCACTCCTACGCGGGATACGAGAACCGGGTCAGGGCGAACCTGGAGAGCCGCACCCAGTCGCTGAACATGGAGGAGCACATCTTCCAGATCGAGGTGCCGACCCACGAGGTCATCGAGGTCAAGGGCGGCAAGCGGCAGCAGGTGCAGGAGAAGGTGCTGCCCGGGTACATCCTGGTGCGGATGGACCTGACGGACGAATCGTGGGCGGCGGTGCGCAATACGCCCGGGGTGACCGGCTTCGTCGGGCTGTCGAGCCGGCCGTCGCCGCTGAGCCTTGAGGAAGTCACCTCGCTGCTCGCGCCGGTGCCGGAGGAGAAGGCCGCGAAGAAGGCCGAGACGATGCGCGCGGCCGCCGTGGACTTCGAGGTCAACCAGTCGGTGACCGTGATGGACGGGCCGTTCGCCACCCTCCCGGCTACAGTGAGCGAGATCAACCCCGATACTCAGAAGCTCAAGGTGCTTGTGTCGATCTTCGGCCGGGAGACCCCGGTTGAGTTGTCGTTCGATCAGGTCAGCAAGATCTGACGCTCGCGGGCAGGAACACGTTTAGCAGTCAGATGAATCCCTGGGAAAAGAAGGAATAGCAGTCAGATGGCTCCGAGGAAAAAGAGAGTCGCGGCGGTCGTTAAGGTCCAGCTGAACGCGGGCGCGGCGACACCCGCACCCCCGGTTGGCACGGCACTCGGCCCGCACGGCGTCAACATCATGGACTTCGTCAGGCAGTACAACGCTGCGACGGAGAACCAGCGCGGCAACATCATCCCGGTCGAGATCACGATCTTCGAAGACCGGTCGTTCAGCTTCGTGACCAAGACCCCGCCGGCCGCCGAGCTGATCAAGAAGGCCGCGGGCGTGCAGAAGGGCAGCGCCGAGCCGCACAAGAGCAAGGTCGGCAGGATGACCAAGGCCCAGGTCAGGGACATCGCTCAGGTCAAGATGCCAGACCTGAACGCCACCACCGCCGAGGCCGCCGAGAAGATCATCGCGGGCACGGCACGGTCGATGGGGATCACGGTCGAAGGCTGAGCGGGATTCGGCGCGCGGATCGCGCGCCTTTCAGGGCTTTCAGTGGCAGGGCCAGGCGCTGGCCCGGGGACCACGAACTCCGCAATGGATGAGATGGAGATTCAATGAAGCGCAGCAAGGCTTACCGCAAGGTAGACGAGCTGGTCGACGCGGACAAGCTGTATACGCCGGCGCAGGCGGTTGAGCTGGCCAGGAAGACGTCCACGACTAAGTTCGACTCGACGGTCGAGGTCGCTATCCGGCTCGGGGTCGACCCGCGCAAGGCCGATCAGATGGTGCGCGGCACGGTGAACCTGCCGAACGGCACTGGCAAGACCGCCAGGGTGCTCGTGTTCGCTGCCGGCGAGCGGGCCGAGGACGCGCGGGCCGCCGGCGCCGACATTGTCGGCTCCGATGAGCTGATCGAGCGCGTGCAGGGCGGGTTCCTTGACTTCGACGCTGTCGTCGCCACGCCCGACCTGATGGGCAAGGTCGGCAGGCTCGGCCGGGTACTCGGACCGCGCGGCCTGATGCCGAACCCGAAGACCGGCACTGTCACCGCTGATGTCGCCAAGGCGGTCACCGAGATCAAGGGCGGCAAGATCGAGTTCAGGGTGGACAGGCACGGCAGCCTGCACTTCATCATCGGCAAGGTATCCTTTGAGGACCGAGCGCTGGTCGAGAACTACGCCGCCGCCATTGATGAGGTCGTCAGGCTCAAGCCTGCCGCGGCCAAGGGCCGTTACCTGAGGAAAATTACCTTCTCGACCACGATGGGTCCCGGTGTTCCGGTCGACCCCGGGCTGACCAGGGGCCTGACCGGCGACCTTGAGGACGCCGTCGCCAGCTAGGGCTTCGAGTTTTCGCGGGCTTCACGACGGCCCGGTACCGGACGTTGGTCCGCTACCGGGCCGTCTTCCGTACTACGGGGCCAGAGGGTTACCGGTTGCCTGGGAAGCCTTTGTCGGCATGGTGGCAGCTAACTGCCAGGCGCAGATGCCGTTTTTTCACCATTTTGCGAAGTTATATGGTCTAGTTAAATCTATTGATTTGGTTTAGGATCTTTCCGATTTACCATGGTATTCCAGGGCTTGGCCTCTGGTAGTAAACGGGGAGTTCTCATGACGCCACGCAATGTTGCCGTCGGCCTGCTGGCCGTCGCTGCCGCTGTCTGGGGAGTCGCGGGCGGCGTGGCCGTGCCGGCTGTCGCCGCTTCGTCGGCTACCCCAGGCTCTATCACTGTGCAGCCGAGCCAGTCGCTCAGCCCGGGCGCGAACGTCGGCCTGCTGTCGGTATCGATCGCCTCAACTTCGCCGATCACCAGCCTGACCGTGTCGCTGTTCACCCCGGGTACCAGCACTGACGTGCTTGACCTGCCGATGAGTGACTTCGCCGTGCCGGCTGACGATGGTGACAACAACTTTGGGACGTGGACGCTCACCAGCCCGATTACCACATCGCAGTTGCCGGCCCTCGGCGACTATTCGGCGTTCGTAACGGCGGCCGACTCCGGCAGCGATTCCATCAGCGATGTTTTCGCCGGGACGCTCCAGTTCGTCAACGTGGTCAGCGTCGACGACTTCCGGTCCAACGGCACGGTCTTCAACTTTGACAAGCCGAACGTGACGTTCCAGGGAACGGCGATGTTCCTGGCACCGGGCGGGGCGCCGGTGCCGTACGCGAACGAGACGACGCTCGGACTGCAGGGCAACTTCGGGCAGGCGGTGCCGGTGACAACGGCGGCGGATGGCACGTTCAGCGTGACGGTTCAGGCGCAGAACGAGTTCTACTGGATTGCCTACACGGGTCCCGCGGACACCGAGGGCGGTTCATCGAACAACATCTCGATCACGGTCAACGCGTTCCCTGACCACCTCTCGGCCGCGCTCAAGATCAAGCACGCCAAGCTGGGCCAGAAGGATTCCGTCAGCGGGACGATGACCTACACCGATCACGGTGCCACCAAGCCGGTCCCCGGATACACGGTGTCGCTGCTGGAAAATGGCGACTTTGATCCCGTCGCGACGGCTGTCACCAATGCTCGCGGCCAGTACACCATGCCTGTGTCGACCAAACTGGGGGACATCACCTGGGAGTTGCAGAGCAAGGGCACGCAATTCCTGTCGTCGACGACCGCGCTGGTCTCGATGACTGTCGCCCAGCCGAATGGCTTCTCCAGCTTCCGCGCGTCGCTGAGCGCGTTCGGCGTGGTCAGCGTCTCAGGCTGCATGCGCACCGACGCGAGGCCGCTCAAGATCGAGTACGCATCGAAGAAGGCTGGCCCATGGCGCACGCTCGGCCGGATTCTCGCCGAATCGGGCGAGTCCTGCGATAACAACCGGGGCATGGAGTTTTCCGGCACGTTCCCCGCTCGGCTCGGTTCGGCCTACTACCGGGCGCACTACACGGGATCTTTTGACTGGCAGCCGGCGATCAGCAAGGCGCTGCACCTGTCCAGGCTCTTCACCAAGATCACGTCGTTTGATGTATCGCCGCGCAGCGGTCCAAGGAACAGCCATATCACCGTGTCAGGGCGGCTGTGGGCGCAGGGTAAGTCGGGCAAGTGGCGTCCGTACGCGCACAAGAAGCTGATCGTCGTCTTCAAGTTCCAGGGCACCTTCTACCGGTACGCGGCCGAGCCGCAGACCAATGGCGCTGGCCGGTTCCGCGGCCGGTTCAAGCTGCTCGTCAGCGCGCCGATGTTTGCCCAGTACAACGGGGACAAGACGCACTTCGCCTCGGCGTCCAAGCGGATCAAGGTCAGCGCGACCGGCAGTGCGGCCGTGCCTGCTGGGGCGGCTGGGGCTGGGGCGATGGCGGCACGGGCCCTGAGGGACGGCGAGTGGGTCCGCGTGCGAGCCGTGGCCTGACTGGCGACGCCGGCGGCGGCTGACGGGAAGTGCTTCGTGCCGCCGTTGGCCGGCCCGGATTGATTGTCAGTGGGGGCTGATAGCGTGGGATCAGTTGAGAGAGATGGCATCACCGGGACGTTGTAGCTGAGTTTTGCTTCTGGCGTTGTTGGACTCCCTGTTCCTGGGAGATTTGGTCCCGGCCGAGTGGCCCTCCGTTTTTGTCGCGCAGGCCTCAGTCTGCTGCTTGATTTTCGTTCTCATGTCCGCCGCTGGGCGGGCGTTCTTGTGGCGCGGTCGCCATGGTTTCCCTTGGGCTTGTCAGTCCATTTGCCGGCGTGTGCGAGGAGGTGGTTCTGTTGTGCGAGCGGGGTGAGCGGCCTGGCGTGCCTGCGCCTGCGGGTCCGCCGGCTGGCATGAGCGGCGGCGGGCCGGGGTCGGCGGGTGAGGCGGCGGAGATGGTGCTGGCTGGCCTGGGCTGGCTGGCCTCAGCCGATCTGGCGTCGGTGCCGGCGGTGGTGCAGGCGGACTGCCTGCGTGCCCTGGAGCGGGCGGCGTCGGTGCAGGTGGCTGCCCGGTCGGCGGTGCTGTCGGCGTTCGACGCCCAGTGCGGGTTCCAAGATGACAGTTGCGGGACGGCGCGGACGTGGCTGCGGTGGCAGACCCGGGTCACGGACCCGGCCGCGTCGGCGGCGGTGTCGTGGATGCGGCGCCTTGACGCCCACCGCGCCGTGCGTGACGCCCTGGCGGCGGGGACTGTCTCGTTGTCGTGGGCGCGGCAGGTGTGTGACTGGACTGATCCGCTGCCCGGCGACTGCCCGGGAGGACGCGGACCTGATCTTGCTGGCGGCCGCGGCGGGCGGCGCGGAGCTGGCGGACCTGGGCGCGCTGGCTGCGCAGATGCGGCAGCGGCTGTGCCCGGACGCCGGTGAGGGCAAGCCCGGGTTCGAGGACCGGCAGGTGCGGCTGCGGACCACCCTGGGCGGCGCCGGCCGGCTGGACGGTGACCTGACCGAGGGCTGCGCGCAGGCGATCCAGGCGGTTCTGGACGCCCTGGGCAAGAAAGCCGGCCGGAAGACACCCGCACGATCCGGCAGCGTCACCACGACGCGCTGGCCGAGGCCTGCCGGCGGATAGTCGCCGCCGGGCTCGTTCCCGACCGGGCCGGGCAGCCCACCCAGATCCAGCTCCACCTCACCCTCGACGAGCTGCTCCGCCGGACCGGTGACCCCGCCGGCGGAAGCACCCCGCCTGGCGGAAGCACCCCTGCTGACGGGAGCGGCCCTGCTGACGGGGACGCGCCGGCTGGCGAGAGCAGCCAGCCCGGCGGCGGCGAGCGCGGCAGCGGCCGGGCAGGCGCGCCGGGCCGGGCAGGCAGCGGCACGGCCGCCGGACCCGGGGACTGGTGGCACGGCGCGGACTGGCGGGCACGGCTCTGGCCCCGGCTGACCCCCGATGGCAGCGGCGCGCCGACCCCGGTGCTCCCCGGGCCGGTCGCCATGCCCGGCGATGAGTGCGACGCCACCATCATCCCCATGGTCACCGGCCGCGTCGACCACGACCTGCTCGACCGGCTCACCGCCCTGCTCACCCGCCCGCTCACCGGGCCAGGCAGCGGCGGCTGCCCGACATGCGGCGCCGCGCCCGGGACGCAGAGTCGGGACCAGGTCCGCAGCCAGGTGCGGGACCTGATCGTGGAGAACGCGGTCGCGCTGCTGTCCGGGCCGCATGGCCTGGCGTCGTACCTGCGCACCGGGACGCTCGCCCCGCCCGCCGGGTCGGTGAGCCTGCCGCTGGACGTGGGCAGGGCGACGGACACGATCCCGCCGCACCTGCGCCGCGCGGTGATCGTCCGGGACCGGCACTGCGCCGCTCCCGGCTGCCTCCAGCCGCCGCCGGCCTGCCAGGTCCACCACAGCATCCCCCGCAAGCTCGGCGGACGCACCAAGCTGACCAATTTGCTCCTTTTGTGCACCTTTCATCATCTTATTCTGGTGCACCGGTGGAATTGGACGATCACCCTTAATCCGGACGGCACCACCACCGTCAGAAGCCCCGACGGCAGCCGGGTCTATCACAGCCACAGCCCGCCAGTCTCGGCTTGAGGAGCGGGCGGGGCGGCTGGCAGCGCCGGCTGGGCTTGGCCTAGGCGCGACGCTGTGCCGCCTTGGCGCGGATGTCGCTGACGAGGACCGCCTGCCGCAGAACGCCGCCGTTGTCAGGGAGCTGCCTCGACCGGATGGCCGTCGCGAACGCGTTCAGCGAGTTCGCCACCTGGTCGTCAGGCGCCAGCCGGATCTCCTGAGCACCGGGCTGCCGCTCCAGGAGCACCACCGGGACGTGGTCGGCGGCCGGAGTGTAGGCACGCTCCACGACAATGCGTCCCTCGCTGCCCCACAGCTCGTAGCTGGACCGGTAGGAGTGATCGAGGCCGAAGGTCACCTGCGCTCCAACCCCGCCATCGGTGCACAGCAACGCATGCCCGGAGGAGTCGACGCTCTGGCCATGCCGGGAGGTGAGGACCGCGGAAAGGACGTCAAGTCCGCCCAGGAAGCACATCGCCGCGCGCACCGGATAGACCCCGGCGTCCAGGAGCGCCCCGCCGCCGAGCTCGGCGCTGTAGCGGATATCGCCGGCCGGGAGCCTCGGGATTCCGAACGAGGCGTGAAAGGCGCGCAGGTCGCCGATCGCGCCGTCGTCGAGCAGGCTCCTGACCGCGGCGTGCTGACTGTGGTGGAGGAACATCACGTTCTCCATGAGCACAAGCCCGCTGGACCGTGCCATGGCTATCAGCTCGCCCGTCCGGGACCCGCTGGTGGTCAGCGGCTTCTCGGCGAGCACGTGCCTGCGGGCGCGCAGGGCGTTTTCGATCCAGGCGGCGTGCAGGGCGTTCGGCAGCGGGATATAGACGGCCTCGACCTCATCGAGGTCCAGTAGCGCCTCGTAGCCCTTGACCGCACGGCAGCCGTAGGTCCGGGCGGCCTGGGCGGCCTTGTCGAGGTCCCGGCTGGCGATCGCCGCGATCTCGATGCCGGGAAGGGCCGCCATAGCGGGAAGCATCCTCCTGCGGGCGATGCTGGCGCATCCCATGATCCCGATCCGCACGGGAGTCACAAGGTTCCCTCTCTAGCGCGCTGGGGCGGCGGCTGGCCACGCACCGGTCGCGCGGCGCGGCCCGGCTTGCTCGAAACGATAGGGAAGGCACAGCCCGGCGGGCATCCCCCGACCTGATAGCCGCCGGCCCGCCGCCGCCGGCGCTATCAGATCAGGGGATGCCCGACCCTGCCCCAGCAGACCTAACCTACGGAAAAGGGCACGCCGCCAGTTGACCGAAAGGCAGTCACCCACATGGCACAGCCAGTCGCATGGCCGGTCATCGCCATGGTCGACGACCCGTTCAAATCCATGGCGGACTTTTACTCCTGGTTCAACGCGCGGACTCGCGCGATCAGCTTCCAGGTGGACCGGATCCCGTTCGCGGACCTGTCCAGCTGGGACTTCGAGCCGGACACGGGCAACCTCGTCCACGAGAGCGGGCGGTTCTTCTCGGTCGAGGGCCTGCGGGTCAGGACCGACCGGCCGTGGGCGAGCGAGTGGACCCAGCCGATCATCGTCCAGCCAGAGATCGGCGTGCTCGGCATCCTCGTCAAGAGGTTCGGCGGTGTTCTGCACTGCCTGATGCAGGCCAAAATGGAGCCGGGCAATATCAACGGCCTGCAGATCTCCCCGACCGTGCAGGCCACGCGCAGCAACTACCTCAAGGTTCACGGCGGCGCGGGCACCAAGTACCTGGAGCACTTCCGGCCGGGTTCCCGCGGCAAGGTGCTGTTTGACGGGCTGCAGTCCGAGCAGGGTTCGCTATACCTGCACAAGCTTAACCGCAACGTCGTCGTCGAGACCGAGGACGACGTGCCGCTCGACGAGGACTTCTGCTGGCTCTCGCTTGGCCAGCTCCGCCGCCTGCTGCGGCTTGACCACATGGTGAACATGGACTCCAGATCCGTCCTGTCGTGCATACCGCCAGGGCTGGCACAGCCGGACGACCGGGACGACGACGGCTCATTCGCCGGCGCGGTCCTGCTGTCGCTGTCGGGGCATGGCCGGGCGGTCCACGAGCCGGGAGAGATCCTCAGCTGGCTCACCGAGCTGCGGGCCCGGCAGGAGCTGGTGCAGCGCCGGGTGCCGCTCAAGCACGTCGCCGAGGATGGCTGGCGCTTCGGTACCGACGTCATAGACCACCGGGACGGCAAGTATTTCGACATCATCGCGGTGGCCGTGCAGGCGAGCAACCGCGAGGTTACCGCGTGGACGCAGCCGCTCCTGGCCCCCAAGCAAACCGGCCTGTTCACGCTGCTGGTCAAGCGGATCGGCGGCACCTTGCACGCACTGGTCCAGGCCCGCAGCGACGCGGGCATGCTCAGCATCGCCGAGCTGACCGCCACTGTGCACTGCCAGCCGGGCAACTACGCCGATACGCCGGCGGAACACCGCCCGCCCTACCTCGACTATGCGCTGGCCGCACCCGCGGGTCGCGTCCGGCTGGACGTCCTGTACTCCGAGGAGGGCGGCCGCTTCTACCACGCGCAAAACCGCTACCTGCTGATCGAGGTCGAGGACGACTTCGCCGCCGAGCCCGACGACCGGTACCTGTGGACCACGCTGAACCAGCTCACCTCGCTGCTGCCGCACAGCAACTACCTGACGGTGGAACTCCGCAGCCTCATGGCCGGCCTGCGAAGCCTCTGACCCGCAGCTGGTCCCGCAGGTCGTCGATCATCTTCCCGACGCCTCCCGGGCCGCTCGCGGCACCGAAGACGTGGTAGTCAGGGCGGACGAGCATGCTAGTCGCCAGGAACCGCGCCAGATACGGCCGGTAGACATTGTCCGCATCCACCACGCCGTCCTCCGGTGCGCTCCCTGGCGGCAGCAGCCGCACCACGCGGGCCCCAAGTTCGGTGAGGAAACGAAAGCCGGTCCTCATCGACTGCGGTACCCGGATCCTCGGTGGTCAGCAGGGTAAAACCACGGCCCACGACGTCGTCGAACAACCCGGTGTCACCCCGCAGGCTCACCCGTCCCTGCGGGACGACGCCGCCCGCCGGCGGCTCGGCCACGTCCGCTCCGGCCACATGCGCTCCGTACCGCCGCTGAAGCAGCCCGGCCGAGAGCGGCTTCGCCGGTTCGGGCCGGGTCGGGGGCTTGCCCCGGCGATTGGCCAGCACGGTGGCATCCCGCTCGGCGGCGGCCGCCGGGTCCGTCACGCAGATCACCCGGCCCAGCTGGACCGATGCCAGGATCGCCTCCTTGGCCTGGGCGCGGCGCTCTTGCGCGTAGCTGTCCACGATGGACTCGGCGGCCAGCCCGCGCAGCGCGAGGTCGAGCTTCCACGCCAGGTTGACGACGTCCCGGATGCCGGAGCACATGCCCTGGCCGGCGAAGGGCGGCATGAGGTGGGCCGCGTCGCCGGCCAGCAGTACGCGGCCCGCCCGCCACTGGTCGGCCCACCTGGCCTGGAAGATGTACGTGGTGCTGCGCAGCAGGGTGGCGGTGCCGGGGGTAACGCCGAACGGTGCCAGCAGACGCCACGCCGTCTCTTCCTTGTTCAGCTCCGCCGTGCTCTCGCCTGGCAGGCGCATGAACTCCCAGCGCCGCCGCCCGGGGCCGCTGCCGACCAGCGTCGTAGGGCGCACCGGATCGCAGAGCTGCACGTTCGTGGGGATGAACTCGCGCGGTTCGCGGAGTTCGACGTCGCAGAGCAGCCATTCGTAGGCGAACCCGAGGTCCGTGACGGAGACGTCGAGGTGCTCGCGCACGAAGCTGTTGGCACCGTCGCAGCCCACGACCCACCGCGCGGAGAGGACGTGCGTCACTCCGTCGCTGTCGGCGGCGGTCACCTCCGCCCGCTGGTCACCGTCGGCGATGTTCACGACCTCGTGCCCGCTCAGCACCGTGACGCCGGGCAACTGCGCCGCCCTGCCCGCGATGAGCGCCTCGAGATCCGGCTGGTGCATCGTATTCGCGTCCGGCCAGCCGTACGGGCCGGCCGTCGTGAACGCGATGTCCAGCAGCGCCTCACCGGCCGCGGTCTGCCACTGGTAGCCGTTGGCCGGCGCCGTGATCCGGCCGAGGTCAGGGCCAATCCCGGTGGCGGCCAGGAGCCGCGCGGTCTCGCCGTCGAAACTGGTCGCACGCGGCAGCCGGTACGGCCGGGGACGGCGTTCGAGCACGGTGACCCGCCAGCCGCGCTGGGCCAGCAGTACCGACAAGGTGGCGCCTACCGGTCCGTTACCCACAATCACGACGTCGGCGTCCGTCAAGGAAGACTCACAGGTCAGCAGTCAGGCGGCTGAGCCGTTCACGCAGGCGGTCGATGCGCGCCGGCAGCTGCGGATCGCCTGGCGGCCAAGCCAGATCGATTCCTATCTGTCCGTCGAAGGTGCTCACCACGTAGCCGCCGAGGCCATCGGAGCCTTTGATACGGGAAGCGGAGTGAAAGTTCGTCAGCCGCAGCTCGCCCGGCGTGCGCATCGGGGGTATCAGCCCCCAGTTCATCATGCTGACTACCTGGGGGGCGAGGCTCGGATCCCATGGCCGGGCTTCGGGCGTCGGCTGGCTGAGCAGGTCAAGGAGGCTGCGCTGAATAGATCCGTCGGCCAGTCCTGCCCGCAGTTGCGCGCCGATGGCCCTCCCGATCGCGATGGCATCGGGCTCGATGTCGCCGGTGACCCGAAATCCCACGCCGCCGACGACATTCGTGCCCTCGGTCGGGCCGACCGGCGGGGTGAGGCGATCGCGCAGATTCACCGTGTACCGGTACACCAGGTCGGTCAGCGGCAGGTCGCGAATCTCGGCCTCGGCGAGCAGGATGACGCCCGACAGCAGGCCGTTGATCGTCACGTGCTCGCGGTGGCCGAGTTCGGCCAGTGCCTTTCCCTGCGCCGACGTCAGGCGATGCTGGACGGCGTACCGGACGTCCGGGGCGGGCTGGGACGCCGGCTGATTCGGCAACGGCCTTGACGTGCCTGCCGCGGCGGGGGTGTTCGCATGGATGCCGCGCTCGGCCAGCAGGTCCTCCAGCGACCTGGGATACGGGTGGCAGGGCAGGTCGGCGGGCACGCCGCTGACCACATCGGTGTAGCAGGACCACAGCGCCGCGACCACCTCGATGGCGTGATGCGCGTCGGCGATGCTGTGATGAATTGCCAGGCACACGCTCGCCTCGTCGCCGTCGTGCACGGCGCTGAGTATGCTCAGCGTCCGGTACTGATCTAGTTCCACGCCGGCTAGTGGCCGTCCGAGGTCCCCGGCGCTGATCCTGATTTCCGGCCGGGCGTCGGACGGCACGAAGACAGGTCCGTCGTCACCAGTTGCCAGCCGGGCCGAGAACTGGGGATACGCGCGGCACACGGCCTCGTATGCGGTCGCCAGGGCCGCCTGATCCAGCCGGCCCTCGGCGCGCACCGTGTACCCGATATACGTCTCCCTGGCGGCCTGGACCTTTTCGACGGGTGAGAGGGCACGCCAGACTCCGGTCCTGGTCACGAACCGCCTCCAGCCTGACGCGGGCCGCCCGCCAGTTTCTGCGTCAAGATCGCGATCATGTCGCCCGCGTGGTCGTTGAGGAAGAAGTGGCCGCCAGGGAGGATGTGCAGTTCCGTCGGCCCAGTCGTGTGCTCGCCCCAGGCGCGGGCCTCATCGATGGACACCCTGGGGTCGCTGTCGCCGGTGAACACGGTGATGGGGCAGTCCACCTTGCGGCGGGGGTCGTGGCGGTACGTCTCGACGGCCTGGTAGTCGCTGCGGATGGCAGGCAGGATCATCTCCAGCAGTTCCGGGTCGGTCAGCATGGCCGAGTTCGTGCCGCTCAGCCTCTGCAGCTCGGCCACCAGGTGGGCGTCCGATGCCTGGTGCACCCGCTCGTCGCGGTAGCGGGACGGTGCCCGCCTGCCAGAGGCGAAAAGGTGCGCGGGTGGCGGCAGCCCGGCCTCACCCGCCCGCAGCGCCACCTCGTAGCCGACCACAGCGCCCATGCTGTGCCCGAATAGCGCCAGGGGACGGTCACCGGTGTGCCGCAGCGCGTCGATGACCTGGTCCGCGAGGTCCGCGATGTTGCCGACCGCGGGCTCGTGCCGCCTTTCCTGGCGGCCCGGGTACTGGATCGCGAGGACTTCCACCGCAGGCGCGAGCGCCCTGGACAGCGGGAAGAAGAAGGACGCCGACCCGCCAGCGTGAGGCAGGCACACGAGCCGGGCCTGGCAATCTGGCGCCGGGTGAGACCGGCGCACCCATTTGTCGACGTACTCCGCGGGTGCGGGCACGGTCAGGCGAGCTTGAGCGGGAGGTTTCTGGTGCGGGTGAATCCGGGTCGCAGGATCCAGGGGAGCTCTTCGCGGGGCACGGCAAGGTCCAGGTTGGGGAACCGGGTGAACAGTCCGTGGAGCGCGACTTCGGCTTCCTGGTAGGCGAGGTGCTGGCCGAGGCAGCGGTGGATGCCCCTGCCGAACCCGAGATGGCCCTCGCTGCCGATGGCCAGCCGGTCGACGATCAGCTTGTCAGGGTCATCGAACCGGCGCGGGTCGGTGTTGGCGGCCAGCACCAGCGGCGCGATCGCCGCTCCTCTGGGGATCATCACGCCGCCGACCTCGACGTCCTCGGAGGGGAACCTCGGCTGCGCGAACTGCATCGGGCCCATCCGCTGCAGCTCGCGTACAGCCTGCGGCCACAGTGACGGGTCGGCCTTCAGCCGCTGGAGCTGGTCGGGGTGCTCGAGCAGGGTGAGCACCGAGTTGCCGATCAGGTAGGCCGTCGTCTGGTTGCCGGCCGTGACCAGGCTGAAGAGAATGCCGATCAGCTCCCGGTCGGTGACGATGCCGGGGTTGGCCGACTGCTGCTCCACGAGCGCGCTGACCAGGTCGTCTTTCGGCTCGGCCCGCCTGTTATCGATGACCTCCTGCGCGAGGTCAACGCACTTGAGCAAGGCGGGCGGGATGGCCTCGCCGTTCGCCGTGGCCATGGCGTCGCCCCAGGCTCGCCAATATGGGCGGTCGGCCTCGTCGATGCCGACCAGCTCGCAGATCACGGTCACCGGCAGCGGGTAGCAGAACTCCTGGACCAGGTCGACCGGAGTGCCGTCGCCTCCGGCTTCCTCCAGCTTGTCGAGCAGGCCAGCGGCGATGGCCTCAACCCGGGGCCGCAGTTTCTGCACCCGGTGCGCCGTCAGCGCGTAGGAGACCAGCTTGCGCAGCCTGGTGTGGTCCTCGCCGTCGGACACGTTGAGCAGATTGGCCAGCCAGTGGATCAGGTCGGGCGGGATCTTCAGGCTGTCGAACGCGCCCTGGCGGATATCCGGCGTGGTCGAGTCCGCTGGCGGGTTGGTGAGGAACCGGGGATCGGTGAGTACCATGCGCACGTCCTCGTAGCGCGCGACCAGGTACATTGGCGGGCCGCCCATCATGGTGCCCATCACCATCGTGGGCCACTCGCGTAGCCGCGCGTACCAGCCGAACGGGTCGGCGACCACTTCTGGTGAGAACAAGTCGACTGTATCGACCGAGTTCTCGGCAGTGGCAGTCATGGGCGTCTCCCTTCCATCTCAGGCAAAGCTCGCCATCAGGAAACGATAGGGATGACAGGACCCGCCGGGCATCCCCCGACCTGATAGCTGTGGACGTCGCGGCCACCCGCGCTATCAGATCGGGGGATGCCCAGCCGAAGCCGCCTGTCCTAACCTACGACGAGGGCATGCCGGACGCCGCTGACCGAAAGGCGATCACCCAGATGAGCGTCGTGCTTCTCCTGAACGGCCCCAACTTGGGCGCCCTGGGCCATCGCGAGCCTGAGATTTACGGTACCGACACCCTCGCTGACATCGAGAAGGCGGTTGCCGGCGAGGTGAGTGCCCGGGGCTGGGAAGTCGTCTCGGTCCAGCGGGACGGAGAGGGTGACTTGGTCAGTGCGATCCATCAGTACCGCGAAACCACGGTCGGTGCCATCGTGAATCCCGGTGCGCTGATGATCGCCGGCTGGAGCCTGCGGGACGCGCTGGCGAGCTATTCACCGCCCTGGATCGAGGTGCACCTCAGCAATGTCTGGGCCCGCGAACGATTCCGGCACGAGTCGGTGATCGCTCCGCTGGCGAGCGGCGTCGTGGTCGGTCTCGGCGCCTTCGGCTACCGCCTGGCCGCCCAGGCCTTGATGCACCTGTGCCCGGAAGCGTGACGGTGCGTGAGCGGGAGTGCGCGGGCTGACCGCCGATGAAAGCGCTCATATTGTCCGGCGGGCAAGGTAACCGCCTGCGCCCGATCACCTGCACCGCGCCCAAGCAACTCGTCCCGGTGGCCAACAAGCCCGTTCTGTATTTCTGCCTCGAGGCCATCACCGGGGCCGGGATCACTGATGTCGGCATCATCGTCGGCCAGACGGGAGCGGAGATCTCCGAGGCAGTCGGCGATGGTTCCAGGTGGGGTGCGCACGTCACCTACATCCGCCAGGAAGCACCGCTCGGCCTGGCGCACGCGGTCTTAGTCGCTCGCGAATTTCTCGGCGAGGACGACTTCGTCATGTACCTCGGGGACAATTTCCTTGCCGGCGGGATCGGGGAGATCGTCGGCGACTTCCGCCGTTTCCGCCCCGAAGCGCAGGTTCTGCTCGCCAGGGTCGCCGACCCGACCGCCTTCGGCGTCGCCGAGCTCGATTGCACCGGCCGGCTCGTGGGACTCGAGGAGAAGCCCGCGCACCCGCGCAGCGACCTGGCCGTGACCGGCGTGTACATGTTCACTCCGGCTATCCACGAGGCGGTGCGGGCCATCAAGCCCTCGTGGCGCGGTGAACTGGAGATCTGCGACGCGATCAGCTGGCTGCTCGACCGAGGCGCGCAGGTGCGGTCGACGCTGACCTCCGGGTACTGGAAGGACACCGGGAACGTCAGCGACCTGCTGGAGGTGAACCGCTCAGTCCTGGAGACCATCGAGGCCCGCATCGACGGCAAGGTGGACGCCGCGAGCGAGCTCATCGGCCGGGTGCGCATCGAGCCGGGTGCCGAGGTCTGCTGCTCCCGGATCGTCGGCCCCGCGATCATCGGCGCGGACGTGATGATTCAGGGCTCGTATGTCGGTCCCTTCACCTCGATCGCGAGGCGGTGCCGGATCGAGAACAGCGAGATCGAATTCTCCATAGTGCTTGAGGACTCCAGCATTGAGGGAGTCAGGCGCATCGAAGCGTCACTCATCGGCAGGAACGTGACCGTACTCCCGGCCCCGCGAGTGCCCTCGTCACACTGCCTTGTCCTTGGTGACTACAGCAAGGTGCAGATTTCCACATGACAACCCGGATCATGGTCACGGGGGGAGCGGGCTTCATCGGCTCTCACTACGTGCGTACCCTGCTCGGGCCTGACGGCCCGGGCGACGTCAGCATCACGGTACTCGACAAGCTCACCTACGCCGGCAACCTGGCCAACCTCGAGCCCGTGCGGGCCAGCGGCCGCTTCCGGTTCATCCGGGGCGATGTCTGTGACGAGCAGCTGGCCGACAAGCTCGTTGCCCAGCACGATCAGGTGGTGCACTTCGCTGCCGAGTCACACGTGGACCGGTCGATCGCCGGCGCGTATGAGTTCACCCGCACGAATGTGCTTGGCACCCAGGTTCTCCTCGACGCGGCGCTGCAAAGCGGCCTGCGGACGTTCGTGCATATCTCTACCGACGAGGTCTACGGCTCCGTCTCCGAAGGATGTACTCCGGAAACCCATCCGCTGAGCCCGAGCTCCCCGTACGCGGCCAGCAAGGCATCGAGCGACCTCATCGCGCTTGCCTTCCACCGCACCCACGACCTGGACGTGCGGGTAGCTCGTGCCTCCAACAACTACGGTCATCATCACTTCCCGGAAAAACTGATACCGCTCTTCATTACCAATCTCCTCACGGGCAGGAAGGTGCCGCTGTACGGCGACGGCGGGAATGTCAGGGACTGGCTGCACATCGACGACCATGTCCGGGGCATAGAGCTGGTCCGTCAGAAGGGCCGCCCGGGCGAGATCTACAACATCGGGAGCGGCGCCGGGCTGTCAAACAACGAGCTCACCGGTCTGCTGCTCGATGCGTGCGGCGTCACCTGGGCCGAGGTTGACCACGTAGCCGACCGCAAAGGGCACGACCGCCGGTACTCGCTCGACTTCACCAAGATCCGGACCGAGCTGGGCTACCGGCCGCGCAAGGAACTCGCCAAGGGCCTTGCCGAGACGGTGCGCTGGTACCAGGAGAACCACTCCTGGTGGGAGCCACTCATCCGGGGCACTACGGCACGGGCATCGCGATAGGGCGGGTCAGCGAACGCCTCGCTCGCTGCCACCCCGGCGGGCAGGATGCGCTCGGTCATCGGTCACGGCGCGTCCCAGGTGACCGGCAGCGCGTGCACGCCGTAGGTGAGCATGTCATTGCGCAGGGGAATCTCCTCGGCCCGCCCGGCGAGGCGGAGGTTGGGCAGGCGGCGCAGCAACTCCGTGAACCCGACCGTCATCTCCACGCGGGCCAGCTGCTGGCCAAGGCAACTGTGCACGCCGTGGCCGAAGGCCAGGTGGGACTCCGGAGCCCGGGTGACGTCCAGGACGTCCGGGTCCGGCCAGTGCTCCTTGTCCCGGTTGACGGCCACCACGGAGACCGCGACGGTCGAGCCGGCCGGGATGTGATGGCCGCCGAGTTCCAGATCCTCGCTGGCGAACCTGAAGAGTCCCACGTGGATGATCGACAGGTAGCGCAGCAACTCCTCGATGGCGCTGCCGATGAGGGACGGGTCATCACGCAGCGCGGCGAGCTGCCCGGGTCGGCTGAGCAGCGCGAAGGTGCCCATCCCCAGCATGTTCGACGTGGTCTCGTGACCGGCGATGAACAGGATATTGGCGATGTTGATCAGCTCGTCGTCCGTGAGCGCTGGATCGGCGCCGGCGTGGTGGATCAGGCCGGAGAGGATATCGTCGGTCGCGTTCTTCCGCTTGTCCGTGATCAGCCGCTGCATGAAGGCGCGCTGGATCTTGACATTCGCCAGCGCCTCCTTGACCGGCACGTTCATCTGCATCAGGGTGGCCGCGCTGCGCTGGAACTCTTCCCGTTCTGAGTAGGGCACCCCGAGCAGCTCGCACATCACCTGGGTGGGCACCGGGAGCGCGAACTCCGGTACCAGGTCGGCGGTGTTTCCCCTGGCCAGCATGGCATCGATGAGCCCGGTCACGATCTGTTCTATCCGCGTGGTCAGCAGGCGCATCCGCCGGAAGCTGAACTGGCCGGTGAGCAGCCGGCGATAACGGGTGTGGTCAGGCGGGTCCAGGCTGATGAACGACCCGACCCGTGACTTGTCGTCCCGCAAGTGCTCGATCAGCTCAGGGGGCAGTTCCTTGAACCTGGGGTGATAGCGCAGCCGGTCGGCCGACATCCGGGGGTCAGCCAGCACCGCGCGGGCCTCGTCGTACCCGGACACGAGCCAGAAAGGATCTCCGCTCGGCAGGGTCGACTTCGAGATCGGGGACTGCCCGGCCAGCGCCATGAGGGCGGCCGGCGGCGTGAACGGGTCATCGCGCTCCAGGAACTCCTGGCGCAGCGGAGCGCGCAGCGATTCGCCGGCGGGCGGGGTCTCGGTCGTGTTGGTCGTCACTTCGCGTACTCCTTAGCGGAAGAAGCTGGTGATGGACTCGGCCAGGCTCGCGGCGTCTATTCCGTGCAGCCGGTCGTGGTCATCCGGCGTGCCGTAGACGCGCGTTTCGGTGTCCCTCCGCACGCCGAACGACCTCAGCCGGTGCGGCACGTCGCCGAGCGCCTCGGACACCTCGTGCGCCGAGGTTCCGCGCAGGTACGGCTCGACCATCGCCACGTTCGGCCGGGCGGCGCTCACGGCGGCCCGCAGGCCGGCCCGGTCGAACGGCCGGATCGTGGCCGTGTACAGCACCGTGGCGTCGATCGCGGCTGTCGCCGCGAGCACCTGGTCAAGGACCGGGCCGACCGCGACCACCACGCCGCCGCGGCCCCGCCGCAGCACGGTGAACCCGCCGGAGACCGGGACGGCCTCGCTGTTGGCCCTTTCCGACAGCCGCAGGTAAACCCGGCCGTCGCCGGCTGATCGCGCTCCGCAGCAGCGGCCCGACCTCGTCCTCGTGGCCGGGGACGTGCACGGTCCAGCCGGGCAGCGTGTCGAACAGCGCGACGTCACCGGGGGACTGATGGGTCCGCCCCCACGACGGGTCGTCGTAGGAGGCGCCGATGCTGACCAGCACCGCGCCGACATCCTGGTGCGTGAGGGCGATCTTGACCTGCTCGAACGGCCGCTCGACCAGGAATGGCGCGTAGCTGTGCACCACCGGCCGCAGGCCGGACAGGGCCAGGCCGCCGGCCATCGCGATCATCGCCTGCTCCCTGATCCCGACGTTGATCACGCGATCCGGATGCTCGGCCTTGACGCCCCAGAAGGACCACGACGAGATGTCCGCGGTCAGCACGACCACCCTCGGGTCGGCCGCCAGTGACTCGATGACGGTCTCGGCGAAGACCGCGCGCATCTGCTTCCTGGTTACCTGGGTGGTCATGCCACGCTCCAATCCGTGCCCTCGCCGATCTCCGCCACCACGGCGTGCGGCCGCCCGTCGGGCTCGGAGGTCAGCGCCTTGTACAGGGCGTCGTGGTCGCGGCCGTTCACGGTGGTCGCGCGCCAGCCTTCCAGCTCAAAGCGCCTGGCGATCCCGCCAGGCCAGCCAAGGCTCGCCGTGCTGTTGTCGATCACGACGGCGGTGAGGCGGTCGACCCCGAGCCGGCCGGCGATCGACATCGCCTCGTGGTTGCTGCCCTCGTCGAATTCGCCGTCGCCCATCATGACCACGACGCGGGCGCTGCGGCCCTGCGCCCGCAGCCCGAGCGCCGTCCCGATGCCGAGCGGCAGCCCGTGGCCCAGCGAGCCGCTGCTGGTCTCCACGCCGGGTGCCAGCACCCGGTCCGGGTGCATGCCGAGCGGCGACCCGAACGTCCTCCAGGTGTCGAGCAGGTCCGGCTCGATAAAGCCCTTCGCGGCGAGCACCGCGTAGTAGGCCATGGGCCCGTGGCCCTTGGACAGGTAGAACCGGTCCCGGCCGGGGTCGTCGATGCTGGCCGGCGAGACGTTGAGCACGCGGTCATACAGCACCCAGAGCGCGTCCAGCGTCGAAGTGGCGGCCCACAGGTGCTTCTCGTCACCGGTCATCCGGCCGAAGAGGCTTCGCAACGTCTCTTCTGTCGTCTGCATGGTTCCCGCTTCCTCCAGTGGTGATCAGGCGGGCTTACGGGCGGTCAGGAGGACATACCCCAGCGTCGGTTCCTCGCTGAATAGGCGGAACCGATAGAGGACGAGGTCGAATTGCTCCGCTCCGATGTGCTGCTCGGTCTGGTCCCGCAGCGCTGCGAACCGCTCCCCCCCAAGGCCCCACGACCGGCGGGTGTGCTTGCTGACATCCTGCGTGGCCTCGGGAACGAGCCCGGCGGCGCGGATGTTGGACAGGTATTCGTCAAGTCCGACGATCGTCAGCACGCCCTTGCTGGCCTCGAACAGTCGGGCCGCGTCAGGCTCATGCCCGTCGGCCGGGACCAGCAGGAAGTCACCGATCGCCAGCTGCCCGCCTGGCCGCAGCACCCTGGCCGCCTGGCGCAGCACATGCCACCGGTCCGGCATGTGGTGCATGGACTCCAGCGCCCAGACGAGGTCGAAGGAATCGTCAGGGAACGGCAAGTCCATCGCGTCAGCGCACTGGAAGCCCAGCCGGCCTGCGAGCCCGGCGGCGGCGGCGCGGTCGTTTGCCCGCCGCACCTGCCGCTCGCTGATCGAGACTCCCACGATCTCGATGTCATGCGCGGCCGCCAGCCTGATGGCCGGCTCGCCGATGCCGCACCCGAGATCGAGCATCCGGTCGCCCGGAGTGATCGTCAGCAGCCCGCTCAGCTTGTCGGTCAGCCGGTTGGTAGCGTTCTTCGAGCGGCGTGCTGTCGGACGCGTCGTCCCAGTAGCCATGGTGCAGATTCAAGCCCCACAGCTGGTCGAGAGCGTCCGCGAGGGAGTCGTAGCCCTGGCCTACCTCGGTCGCCGTCAGCTTTGTCACGCGTCCTCCTTTGAGCTGTTATTGAGCCGCATTCCATCTGGCCGCTAGTTCGACGCGCGATGCGATGCTCATCTTCTGGTAGACCTTCTTGAGGTGGAATGCCACGGTGTGCCGGGAGATGAATAGCTGCCTGCCGACCTCGTTGTTGGTGTATCCCTGGCTCACGAGCTCCGCGACCGCGAACTCGGTGTTGGTGAGCCCGTGCTGGCTGTCGCCTTCACGCTCCACGGTGCGGATCGCGCGGCGACGCACGCCGAGGTCCCAGAGCTTGTTCACGACGCGGGACGCATCGCGGGTGGCGCCGACGGCGGTATAGGCGCCAAGAGCCGACTCGAGAATCCGGATCGCGTTCTTCCGCTCCGACCGTCGCGTGACCAGCAGCGCGGCGGTGTCCTCACGCGCGGACGCCCCGCACCACCGGTCGGGATAGAGATTCGCCGCCTCGAGCAGCATGCCGGGCTCGTCTTCCAGCAGTCCGGCGGCATGCGCCGCCGCCGCCTGGATGACCGTCAACCTGGGATGCTCGGCGGATGCGGCGGAGGCCGCTGTCACCGCTGCCTTCGCGAGGTCGCGAGCGCCTAGCTTGCCGGAGGCGCGCACCAGCCAGGAGGCTGCCGCCGGCTCCGACACCAGCAGCTGGCGAAGGACAACAGGGCTGGAGACAATTCCGGCGACGAGGCCAGCGGCGCCTTCCGCCCCGTTGCGTGCCTCAGCGGCCTGAGCGGTCACCCACGCCCCCGCCGCCTGACCGAAGTAGCCCAGCAGGGCTTCGCTAGTCAGTTTGTCCACGAAGTTCAGGCAGGTTCTCATGTCGGCACGGCGGAACGCGCCAAGTGCCATCACGACGTAACCGGTGGGCAATAAGGACCGGGCGCGATCGCGGCGCTCCGCGATCCCCAGCCCCGCTTCCACCTCGGCGAGCCCCTCGTCGGCATGTCCCATGGTGAACAGAAGCTCACCCCGGACGACGTGGGCTGTCGCGGTCACGCGCTCGGACGTCGCGGTCACGCGCTCGGACTCTGGCAGGCTCCCGCGCGGCTCAATGGACACCAGTGCCCGCCGCCCGACCTCGAGTTCCCTGGCTTTGATCAGCAACGCGACATGCCAAAATGGAGCCAGTTCGCATGGCTCGTGATTCTCGTCACATTTGACGTCGACCGCCGCCGCGGCATAGAGCAGAGCCACGTCGAGCCGCCCGTCGTGCCACGATAAGGCAGATCGCCGGACTAAGTCAGCGGCCTCACAGGTGCCTGGTGAGAAATCATCTACGCATCCGGCAAAAGGATGCTGCGGAAAGCGCAACTGCGGTGTATAGCGATCTAGATCACGGGGCTGCCCAGCATCGGGGGGCGCCGATGTCCGTAAAGAAGACAAAATTTCCCCTTTAGGTCTATTGCGTACTTTGCCCGGATTATCAACGCTACCTTCGGTGGGACGCTCCGTCAAGGGGGCACATCGCCGCGGATGAGCCCATAAGAATGCCGCTTCATGATCAATTTTCTTGGACTTCTATTATAGAGACGCTCTTTCTTTTGCCGGCTTCGGGGTACGCGGCGAAGGTTCCCGCAGGCCAGGCAGCGGCGGTCTTGGTCCGTTCGCCTGCCCGCCCGGCCTGCCCGGCCTGAGCGTCGCGGTCCGGCTTGAGCGTCGCGGTCCGGCCGCGCCCACTGAAGTCTAGGCGCGACTCTAGGCGCGGCCGATGCGACAGGCTAGCCCATGCCTTTTGCCGATCGGAAAGGGAAAGTGATTTGCTGCCGCCGTAAACTTGCTCGCACGGGAATTTACTAGTGACGGCATTATCTTGGATCTAGCGACAGTCTAGAACGAGTCGCGACGAAACGGTATCCCTAAACCTGGTAGGCCAGGCGTGCGCAGCGCGGGAATTCGCCGCGGGGCGAATACGCCGGCAGGCGCGGACTACCCACGTGGGTAATGGCCTTCTGGCAAGCGGGTAAGCCACCCTGAGGCTTGGAATCCGCGCACTGCGGGTTCGTAGTCCGGTGATCCGCACGAAGGGCTGGCGATGCCATGCGACAGCTTGAAGTGGCCCTGATCGGCGCGGGCCTGATAGCGCGACTGCACGCCGAGGCGTGGACCGGTGCCGGGGCGGCTGTCCGGGTCTACTCCGACGACGGCCGTGCCGCCGACCTGGCGCGTGAGTTCGGCGGGAAGGCTGCCGGCTCCCTGGCTGAGGCGCTGGACGGCGCCGATGCCGTTGATATCTGCACCCCGACGAGCACCCACCACGAGATCGCCATGGCCGCTATCGCCAAGGGCGCGGGCGTGGTGTGCGAGAAGCCGCTAGCGGCCAGCGTCGCGGAGGCCGAGGAGATCGTCGATGCCGCGGAACGGGCGGGCGTGCCGCTTTACCCGGCCCACGACGGGCGTTTCGTCCCGGCGCTCGCCAGGCTCCGCGAACTGGTGGCGGCAGGCCGCGCGGGCGAGGGCTCGCTCGCCCGGATCTTCGTGTCCGCCTATCATCCCAGGCCCTGGACCGGGCACGCGTCGGCGCGATCCGGCGGGATCCTGACCGATCAGATGCTGCACGGCGTCGACCTCGCTTACTGGATCTTCGGGGAGGTCGTGCGGGTGCATGCCTTTTACCAGGGTGAGCTAGCCGCGCCGGCCCCGCAGGGCGCCGTCGCGATCGGCACCGCCATTCTCACCCACGCCAGCGGTGCGCTCAGCCAGGTCGTGAGCCGGTGGACGGCCACGCCGAAACCGATGGCCAGGGTGGCATTCCAGGTAACAGGCACCGGCGGGACCCTGGTCCACGACTCCGAGTGGCCGCAGGAGGTCAGGGTCGCCGACGGCGACGCGGGCGACTTCGGCTACGCGGGCGAAATGCCGTTCGCCGCCGAGATGCGCGAGTTCGCCCAGGCGCTCCTTGGCGGGCCCCAGCCGCGCCTCGTGGCCAGGGACGCGCTGGCCGCTGTCCGCATCACCCAGGCCGCGGCGGAGTCAGCCTGGAGCGGCCGTGCCGTGGAGTTGCCAGTCAAGGGGGTCACATGAGGATCGCCGTACTGTCGTTCGCCAGCGAGCGCGCGCAGACCTACGCCCGGCTGCTTCGGGACCTGCCCGGCGTCGACCTGCTCACCGCCGATCCGGACGGGGCGCCAGATGACCCGGCCCGGGGCCGTGCCTGGCCGAGCGGCTCGGCGTGCCCTACGCCGGCAGCTGGGACGAGGTCTACGAGTGGCTGCCCCAGGGCGTGGTGGTCACCAGCGAGGTCAGCCGCCACCGGGAACTGATCGAGCGAGCCGCCGAGGCCGAGGCGCAGGTGCTGTGCGAGCACCCGCTCGCCGCCACCGAGGCAGACGCGAAGGCCATGGTGGATGCCTGCGACATCGGGGGCGTTCTGCTCACGCTCGCGTCCCCGGCCTGCTTCGGCGGGGCGTTCGCTGCCGTGCGCCGCGGCATCGCCGATGGCGCGCTCGGCACTCTGACGACCATGCTGGGGTCGCATGCCACTCGCGCGCCGGCCGGCCGGCCGCCGATTGCGGGGAGCTTGACTCCGGCGCCGCCCAGCTGCTGGACCTGGTGGACCTGGTGCTGGGCGGGGAGCCCGCTGAGCAGGTGTACGCGCAATCGAATAGCGTCCTGCGCGGGCAGCCGGGCGTCGCGAGCGCGGTCCTGATGACCGTGCGCTATCCGGGCGGGAAGGTCGCGGCGATCGACTGCGGCTGGAGCCCGGCGGCGGCGGGCGGACCCGCGATGACCTTCGTCGGCGACCGGGCGAGCGTGGAGTACAACGCCTGTCCGCTGCTGCTCGGCGGATTTGACGCCGCCACCGGGACGCAGCGGCGCGAATCGGGCGGGGACGACCTGGACCTGGTCATGCTCAGGGACTTTATCGCCGCGTTCGACAGCGGGGAGGGAGCCGGCCCGGACGGCGCGGCCGGGCTGAGATCGCTTCGGATCATCTCGGCCGCCCGCGAATCGGCGCGGACCGGCCAGCCTGTCAACGTCGGATGATGATGGATTCGGAGCGATGGTGCGAACCGTGCGCACCGACCTGATCAAGCCGCTGCCCGTCATAGTCCAGGAGAACGCGGCCCGCTTTCCGGGCAAGGTGGCGTTCGAGGACGACCGGCGGGCGGTTACCTATGGTGACTTCGAGGCGCGGACCCGCAGGCTGGCGGGGCATCTAGCCGACCTCGGCGTGCGGCCCGGCGACCGGGTGGCTATCTGCCTGCGCAACACCGTGTCCGCCGTGGAGAGCTATCTCGCGATCGTGCGCGCGGGCGGCGTCGGCGTTCCGCTCAACCCCGCCTCGTCCCTCGCCGAGCTGGAGTACCTGCTGTCCGACAGCGGTGCCGCCGCGGTCATCACCGACGCCGCGCAGGCGGCCCGGCTCAGGTCCGCGCCGCCCGTCACGCTGCTCGTGACGGGTGAGGTCCCGGCGGGAGCCCGCTCTTACGCTGAGCTCGCCGTCAGCGAGCCGTCCAGGCCCGCCAGGGACGATCTCGGCCTCGACGACGTGGCCTGGATGTTCTACACGTCGGGGACGACCGGCCGGCCCAAGGGCGTCCTGTCCACGCAGCGCAACTGCCTGTGGTCCGTTGCCTCGTGCTACGTGCCGATTCCCGGGCTGACGGACCAGGACCGGGTGCTCTGGCCGCTCCCGCTGTTCCACAGCCTCTCGCACATCGCGTGCGTCCTGTCCGTCACAGTGGTCGGCGCGACCGCTCGGATCATGGACGGGAGTTCCGCGCAGGACGTGATCAGGGCGCTGCGGGAGGACGAGCCGACCTTCCTCGCCGGCGTGCCCACGACGTACCACCACCTGGTGACCTCCGCGCGGCAGCGTGGCTTCTCCGCACCTGGCCTGCGGATCGGCCTGGTCGGGGGAGCGGTACTCGGGTCCGGGCTGCGCCGGGAGTTCGAGGAGATCTTCGGGGTACCGCTGGTCGACGCCTACGGCAGCACCGAGACGTGCGGTGCCATCACCATGAACCCGCCGGACGGCCCTCGGGTCGACGGGTCATGCGGCCTGCCCGTGCCCGGTGTCGGGGTTCGCATTGTCCATCCCGCCACCGGGCTCGACGTTCCGGCCGGCGAGGAGGGCGAGGTGTGGGTCAGCGGGCCGAACGTCATGGCCGGCTACCACAACAACCCGGAGGCGACCGCCGAGGCGATGCGGGACGGCTGGTTCCGTACCGGCGACCTGGCCCGGTGTGACGACGCCGGCTACTTCACCATCTGCGGCCGGATCTCCGAGCTCATTATCCGCGGCGGCGAGAACCTCCACCCCGCCGAGGTGGAGGCGGTTTTGCGCACCGTCCCTGGCGTCGCCGACGCGGCGGTGGCCGGCGCTCCGCACGACGCGCTGGGCGAAGTCCCGGTCGCCTACGTGATTCCCGGCCCGTCCGGTCTTGACGTCCAGGGCCTGCTGACCCGGTGCCGCGAGCAGCTCTCCGCCGCCAAGGTGCCAGAGCGGGTGCACGAGGTCGCGAGCATTCCCCGGACCGCGTCGGGCAAGGTCAAGCGGCGTCTCCTGGCGGACCAGCCGGGCCGGCTGCTGTATGCGGCCAGCGCAGGCCAGGACGCGCTGCTGAGCGCGGACGAGCCCGACGCGGCCGTCACGGCTGTCCTGGCTGACCGGCTGTCCGGGCTGGACGAGCGCGCGCAGCTGGCCTTCCTGACGGACCTGGTCCAGGCGCAGGCCGCCGTCGTGCTGCATGAGCCGGGACCAGTTCCGGCCGGCCGCGCGTTCCGCGACCTGGGTCTCACCTCGGCGGCCATCGTCGAACTGCGCAACCGGCTGACGGCGAGTACCGGGCTGCGGATGCCCGCGGCCGCGGTCTTCGACCACCCCACCCCGGCGGCTCTGGCGGCCTGGCTGCGGGCCGAGGTGCTCGGCGTCCCCCAGCCGGCCGCCGAGCCGGCTGCGGCGGCTGATCCCGGTGAGCCGATCGTGATCGTGGGCATGGCCTGCCTGCTGCCTGGCGGGGTGGCGGGGCCAGATGACCTGTGGCAGCTGGTGGCCGGCGGACTCGACGCCGTCGGCGGCTTTCCCGATGACCGGGGCTGGGACCTTGACCGCCTGTTCGATCCGGACCCAGGCCGCCCCGGCACCTCGCATGCGAATCAGGGCGGTTTCCTGCGCGACGCCGGGCTGTTCGATCCGGGGTTCTTCGGGATCTCGCCCCGCGAGGCGCTGGCGATGGACCCGCAGCAACGGCTGCTGCTCGAGGTTTCCTGGGAAGCTCTGGAGCGGGCGGGCATCGACCCGCTCTCGCTGAAGGGGACCGATGCCGGGGTGTTCTCCGGCGTGTTCGGCCATGGCTACGGCGCCGGCGCGGACGCGCCGGAACTGGAAGGCTTCGCGACCACCGGGTCGGCGTCCAGCGTGGCGTCGGGCCGGGTGTCCTACGTTTTCGGGTTCGAGGGTCCCGCGGTCACGGTGGACACGGCGTGCTCGTCATCGCTGGTGGCGATGCACCTGGCCGCGCAGGCGCTGCGGCAGGGCGAATGCTCGCTGGCGCTCGCCGGCGGCGCGACGGTGATGGCCACGCCCGGGACTTTCGTGGAGTTCTCCCGGCAGCGGGCGCTCGCCCCCGACGGGCGGTGCAAGGCCTTCTCATCGACGGCCGACGGCACAGGCTGGGCCGAGGGAGCGGGCGTGGTGGTGCTCGAGCGCCTGTCGGCGGCGCGGGAACGCGGGCACCGGATCCTGGCGGTGCTGCGCGGCAGCGCGGTGAACTCCGACGGCGCGTCGAACGGCCTGACGGCCCCGAACGGCCTGTCGCAGCAGCGGGTGATCCGGCGGGCGCTGGCTAGTGCCGGTCTGGTGCCGCTCGGATGTGGACGTGGTGGAGGGGCACGGGACGGGGACGGCGCTGGGTGATCCGATTGAGGCGCAGGCTTTGCTGGCGGCTTATGGCCAGGACCGGGACCGGGAAAGGCCGTTGTGGCTGGGGTCGCTGAAGTCGAATATCGGGCATGCGCAGGCGGCCGCGGGCGTGGCCGGGGTGATCAAGATGGTGCAGGCGCTGCGGCACGGGGTGATGCCGGCGACGCTGCACGTGGACGCGCCGACGCCGGAGGTGGACTGGTCCGCCGGGGCGGTGGAGCTGCTGACGGAGGCCCGTGAGTGGCCAAGGAACGGCCGTCCGCGCCGGGCCGGGGTCTCCTCGTTCGGAGTCAGCGGCACGAATGCGCACCTGATCCTGGAGGAAGCGCCGCAGGAGCCGGCCGGGGTGCCGGGCGGCCGCGGCGGCGATGCCTGCCGAGGTCGTGCCTCTGGTGGTGTCGGCGCGGAGTGCCGGGTCGCTGGCGGCGCAGGCCTGGCCGGCCCAGGTGGTCGAGAGCGCTCCGCTGGCGGCCGTGGCCCGGGCACTGGTATCGGACCGGGCGGTGCTGGACGAGCGGGCCGTCGTGGTGGCTGGTTCTCGCGAGGAAGCGCTGGCCGGCCTGAGCGCCCTGGCGCGCGGCGAGCGCGCACCCGGTCTCATCGCCGGCAGCGCGGACGGGCCCGCCAAGCTGGCGTGGGTGTTCCCCGGCCAGGGGACGCAGTGGGCTGGCATGGGCCGTGAGCTGCTCGAGTCCTCGCCGGTGTTCGCCCAGCGGATCGCGGAGTGCGCCGCCGCGCTGGAACCGTGGACCGACTGGTCCCTGACGGACGTGCTGCGCGGCGATGCCGAGCCCGGATTGCTAGACCGGGTCGACGTGCTGCAGCCCGCGACCTTCGCGGTCATGGTCGGCCTCGCGGCGGTGTGGGCGTCAGCGGGCGTCGTGCCCGACGCCGTGGTGGGTCACTCCCAGGGCGAGATCGCCGCGGCTTGCGTGGCTGGCGCCCTGACGCTTGAGGACGCGGCCCGGGTGGTGGCGCTGCGCAGCCAGGCGATCGCCGCGAAGCTGTCGGGTCGCGGCGGCATGGCGTCGGTCGCCTTGCCCCCCGGCGACGCGGCTGCCCGGCTGGCCCCGTGGGCGGACCGGGTCGAGGTGGCCGCGGTCAACGGGCCGGCCTCGGTAGTGATCGCCGGCGATGCGGAGGCGCTGGACGCGGCGCTTGAGGCACTTGAGGGTCAGGGCGCCCGGGTGCGGCGGGTGGCGGTGGACTACGCCTCACATACCCGGCACGTGGAAGAGATCGCCGGCGCGCTGGCCGAAACCCTCGCCGGGATCGACGCGAAGGCACCGGTTATCCCGTTCTACTCCACTGTCACCGGTCACTGGATCTCCGGCGCCGGGGTGGTGGACGGCGGGTACTGGTACCGGAACCTGCGCGACCAGGTGGGTTTCGGCCGCGCGGTCGAGGACCTGATCGCCGGCGGGCACCGGGTGTTCGCGGAGATCAGCGCTCACCCCGTGCTGGTACAGCCGATCGCCGAGTTCGACGGCGTGGCGGTGACCGGGTCCCTGCGGCGTGATGACGGCGGCCTGCGGCGGCTGCTTGCCTCGATGGCCGAGCTGTTCGTGCACGGCGTCGCCGTCGACTGGTCCGGGGTCCTGCCGCCCGGGCCTGGCTGGGCGGAGCTGCCCACCTATGCCTTTGACCACCAGCGCTACTGGCTGGAGCCGCCCAGGCCGGCGACGGATGCCGCGTCGCTGGGACAGGCGGCTTCCGATCACCCGTTGCTCGGCGCGGTCGTCAGCCTTCCGAACTCGGCCGGATTCACGGCCACGTCGAGCTGGTCGCCGGGCTCGCACCCCTGGCTCGCTGACCACCTCGCGGGCGATGCCGTCGTGGTGCCGAACGCGGCCCTGGTCGAGCTGGCCATCCGGCTCGGCGACCTGGCCGGCATGCCCGTACTCGACGACCTGACCGTCGAGGCACCCGTGGTGCTGCCACGGCGCGGCAGCCGCGACCTCCGGGCTGTCATCGGCCCGCCCGGGGAGACGCGGCGGCGGTCCGCGGAGATCTACTCCCGCGCCCCTGACGCCCCGCTGGACGCGCCCTGGACGCGCCACGCACGGGGCACGCTGGCTTCCGCCGCCTCCCGGCCGGCCAGCCAGGACGCCGGGCCCGCCACCGAGGCCGGGCCTTCCACCGAGGTAAGCCTGGACGGCGCCGCTCTGAGTGACGCTGCCCGCTACGGGCTGCACCCCGCCCTGCTCGACGCCGCCGTCCGCACGGTAGTCCCCGACGGCGCGATTGCGTCCGCGTGGACCGGCGTGACGCTGCTGGCATCGGGCGCCACCACCCTGCGGGTACGACATGGCGCGTCGTCGGAGCGGGGGACCAGCCTGGCGCTGGCCGACCCCGCCGGGCAGCTCGTCATGACCGTCGACGCGGTCCTGTCCACGCCATTTTCCCCCGAGCAGGCGGGGATCAGCGGCGCACGGTCGCAGGAAGCACGGTCGAATGAAGCACGGGCGCAGGACGCACTGGCGCAGGACGCCCTGTTCCGCGTCGACTGGACGGAATTGCCGCTCCCGGCCGCCGGCCGCGCCGCTGACATCGTGCCCGTCGCGACCGTGCCGGACGTCGCCGCGTCGGCAGCGGCCGCTCCTGAAGTCCTGCTCTACGAGGCCATCGCCGCTGACCCCGCCGCGTCGGTCAGCGCCGCGGTGGCGCTGCTCCAGGCCTGGCTCGCGGAACCAGCCCTGGCAGGTACCCGGCTCGCCGTCGTCACCGGGGACTGCGCCGAGCCCGGCGCGGCCGCGGTCTGGGGCCTGGTGCGCTCCGCGCAGTCGGAGCACCCGGGCCGGATAGTGCTGGCCGAACTCGACGACGCCTCCCGGTCCGTGCTGCCTTCGGCGCTGCTGAGCGGCGAACCGCAGGTGAGGCTGCGCAACGGCGTCGCGGCGGTGCCCCGCCTGGCCCGCGCTGTGCCTGACGTGACGAGGAACCGCCGGCCGCTCGACCCCGCCGGCACCGTGCTGATCACCGGCGGCACTGGCACGCTCGGCGCGATCACGGCCCGGCACCTTGTCACCGCGCACGGCATCGCGCACCTGGTCCTGGTCAGCCGCCGAGGCCACGCCCCCGGCCTCCGCGACGAGCTGACCGCGATGGGGGCGACCGTCACGATCGCCGCCTGCGACGCGGCCGACCGGGCCCAGCTCGAGGCCGTCCTGGCAGCCATTCCGGCCGGGCACCCGCTCACCGCCGTGGTGCATGCCGCCGGGGTCCTGGACGACGGCGTGCTCACCGAGCTGAGCCCGGACCGGGTCGGCACCGTGCTGCGGCCGAAAGCGGATGCGGCTCTCCACCTGGACGAGCTCACCCGCGAACTGGACCTCGCCGCGTTCGTGCTGTATTCCTCTGCGGCGGGCGTGCTGGGCAATCCAGGGCAGGCCAGTTACGCGGCGGCCAACGCATGCCTGGATGCCATCGCGCTACGGCGGCACCGCCTGGGCCTGCCCGCCGTGTCCGTCGCCTGGGGGTACTGGTCGGCGGTCAGCGCCATGACCCGGCACCTGGGTGCCGCGGACCTGCGCCGAAACCAGCGCACGGGCATGACCGGCCTGTCCGCCGCCGAGGGAATGGCTCTTCTCGACGCCACCATGAGCACCGCCGGCACGTTCGTGGCGGCGAAGCTCGACCTGCCCGCCCTGCGGCGGGCAGCGGCGGCCGGTGATCCGGTCCCGCTGCTGATGCGTGGCCTGGTCCGGCCACCGCGTCCGGTGGCCGCGGCCGCGTCCGGCCCCGTGCCGCTCGCGGAGCGCCTTGCCGGTCTCGCCGGCGCTGCGCGGTCCGAGGCCGTGCTCGACCTCGTGCGACGGCACGCCGCCGAGGTGCTCGGGCACGCCGCGGCCGACGCCATCCATCCCGGCCGGACCTTCAAGGACGCGGGATTCGACTCACTGACCGCACTGGAACTGCGGAACCGGCTGGCCGCGGTGACCGGGCTCACCCTCTCGCCGGCGATGATCTTCGATTATCCGAAGCCATCCGCGCTCGCCGGGCACCTGCTGGCCAAGCTCTCCGGCGGTACCTCGCACCGGCCTGCCGGGTCAGGCGCCCCCGCCATGGCGACCGGCGAGCCGATCGCGATCGTGGCGATGGCGTGCCGTTTCCCGGCGGGCGTGCACAGCCCGGAGGACCTGTGGCGGGTAGTGGCCGACGGGGTCGATGCCGTCACCGAGTTCCCCGCCGACCGGGGCTGGGACACCGAGCGGCTCTACGACCCCGACCCCGATCACGCGGGCACCACCTACGTGCGCCACGGGGCCTTCCTCGACGACGCCGCCGGGTTCGACGCGGCCTTCTTCGGCATCTCGCCGAACGAGGCGCTGGCGATGGACCCCCAGCAGCGGCTGCTGCTGGAAACGTCCTGGGAGGCACTCGAACGGGCCAGGATCGACCCGGCGGCGCTGGCCGGGCAGGACGTCGGCGTCTTCGTCGGCGTGAACAGTCATGACTACAGCATGCGGACGAGGCAGGCGCCCGGCGCCGAGGGTTTCCGCCTTACCGGAAGTTCCGGCAGCGTCATCTCCGGCCGCGTCGCCTATCACTTCGGTTTCGAGGGCCCGGCCATCACGGTCGACACCGCCTGCTCGTCCTCGCTGGTCGCGCTGCACCTGGCGGCGCAGGCGCTGAGCCGAGGTGAGTGCACGATGGCGCTGGCCGGCGGCGTGATGGTGATGGGCACCGCCCTGACCTTCGTCGAGTTCTCCCGGCAGCGCGGGCTGGCGCCCGACGGCCGGTGCAAGGCGTTCGCGGCCGGCGCGGACGGCACTGGCTGGTCCGAGGGCGTGGGGCTGCTGCTGGTGGAGCGGCTGTCGCAGGCCCGCCAGAGGGGTCACCAGGTGCTGGCCGTGGTGCGCGGTTCGGCCGTGAACTCCGACGGCGCGTCCAACGGCCTGACCGCGCCGAACGGGCCGTCGCAGCAACGGGTGATCCGCAAGGCGCTGGCCAGCGCCGGATTGTCCACCTCGGACGTGGACGCCGTTGAGGCGCACGGCACGGGCACCACGCTCGGCGATCCGATCGAGGCGGAGGCGCTCATCGCGACCTACGGTCGCGGCCGGCCGCCGGCAGGCCGCTGTGGCTGGGGTCGGTGAAGTCGAACATCGGGCACGCGCAGGCGGCGGCGGGCGTCGCGGGCGTGATCAAGATGGTCATGGCCATGCGGCATGGTGTCCTGCCCCGGACGCTGCACGTGGACCGCCCGTCGCCGGCGGTGGACTGGTCGGCGGGCAGCGTCGAGCTGCTGACGCAGGCTCGCGACTGGCCGGAGAACGGCAGGCCCCGCCGGGCCGGGGTGTCGTCCTTCGGCATCGGCGGCACCAACGCGCACGTCGTGCTCGAGGCGGCGCCCGATCAGCCAGTGACCGCCCAGCCAGAGCCGGAGCCGGACTCGGCCGGCTCCGGTGCTCCGGTGCTCGTGCCGGTGTCGGGGCAGACGGCCGCCGGGCTGCGCGGTCAGGCCGGCCGGCTCGCGCGGTTCTTCGGCGACCAGCCCGACGCGGGCCTCGCCGGCGCCGCCTTCGCCCTCGCAACCACGCGGGCCCAGCTCGACCACCGCGCGGTCATCCTCGCCTCCGGCCGGCGGCAGCTCTGCGCCGAGCTCGGCGCGGTCGAGCGCGGCGCGGCCAGTCCCCTGGTCGTGTCCGGCACCGCGGTCACTGGCAAGCTGGCCATTCTTTTCACCGGTCAGGGCAGTCAGTGGGCGGGCATGGGCCGCGAGCTCGCCGAGACGTTCGGTGTCTTTCGCGAGGCGTTCGCCGGCGCGTGCGCCGCCGTGGAACGGCACCTGGGCGGGCGCGCGGCCCGCCCGCTGCGCGAGGTGGCGTTCGGGCCCGACAGCGAGCTTCTCGATCAGACCATGTATACCCAGGGCGCCCTGTTCGCCCTGGAGACCGCGCTGTTCCGGCTTGTCGAGTCCTGGGGCGTGCGACCCGGCCTCCTCGCGGGTCACTCGATCGGGGAGATCACCGCCGCGCACGTCGCCGGGGTGCTTGACCTGGAGGACGCGGCCAGGCTGGTCGCCGCGCGCGGCGCGCTGATGCAGGAGCTGCCCGCGGGCGGCGCGATGACCGCCGTACAGGCGACCGAGGCCGAGGTCGCGCCCCTGCTCGAACGCGGCGGCGGAGTGGTCTGCGTCGCGGCGGTGAACGGCCCTTCATCGGTGGTGCTCTCCGGCGACGAGGACGCCGTGCTCGCCGTCGCCGGCGAGCTGGCGGGCCTGGGCCGCAAGACGCGGCGGCTGCCGGTCAGCCGCGCCTTCCACTCGCCGCTCATGGCGCCGATGCTCGATGAGTTCCGCGCCGTCGTGGCCGGGCTGTCGTTCCGGCCGGGCGTCCTTCCTGTCGTGTCCACGCTGACCGGCGCTCTCGCGGAGGACGGGCAGCTGGCCGACCCCGGCTACTGGGCCGACCAGGCAAGGCACGCGGTGCGGTTCGGCGACGCAGTCACCTGCATGCGGGAGCACGGCGCGACGACCTTCCTTGAGCTGGGCCCGGGCGGGTCCCTCGCCGCGATGGCGCTCGCGACGCTCGGCGCGCCGGAGCAGAGCTGCATCGCCGCTCTGCGCAAGGGCAGCGCGGAAGCCGCTTGCATCCTGACCGCGATCGCGGGGCTGCACGTGCGCGGCGTACCGGTCGACTGGGCGGCCCTGCTCGGCCGGCCAGCCGCCGTGGCGGGGACCGAGCTGCCCACCTACGCGTTCCAGCATCAGCGGTACTGGGCCGGGACCGACGACATGCGCTACCGTGGCCGCCGACGGCGCGCAGCAGGCGCCGCTCACCCGCCGCGTGGTGCCGCGAGGCGAGGCGGCAGGCGACGCGATCATGGACCAGCTGGCCGGGCTGGCGCCCGCCGGGCAGCTCCGGGTCGTGATGGACCTGGTCCGCCAGAGCACCGCCGCGGTGCTCGGCCATCGCGAGTCAGACGCGCTCGAGCCGGAACAGTCCTTCAGGAGCCTCGGCTTCGACTCGCTGAGCGCGGTCAGGCTCCGCAACCGCCTGCAGGATTACACCGGGGTGGACCTGCCGAGCACGCTGGTCTTCGACTATCCGACGCCCGAGGTCCTCGCGACCCGCTTGCGGGCCGAGTTGCTCGGCGAGCGCCCGGCGCCCGTCCCGATGGCAGCGGTCGCGGCTGCCGGCGAGCCGGTCGCGATCGTCGCGATGAGCACCCGGCTGCCCGGCGGCGCGGACAGTCCCGAGGAACTGTGGAACTTGGTGCTGGACCGGCGGGACGCGGTGTCCGGCTTCCCGGTCGACCGGGGCTGGGATCTGGAGGGCCTGTACCACCCGGACCCGGCCAACCCGGGCACCAGCTACACCCGCTCGGGCGGGTTCCTGTACGACGCCGCGCAGTTCGACGCCGCGCTGTTCGGGATCTCGCCGCGCGAGGCGCTGGCCATGGACCCGCAGCAGCGGCTGCTGCTGGAAGTCTCCTGGGAAGCCCTGGAGAGGGCGGGCATCGACCCGCTGTCGGTCAAGGGCGCCGCCATCGGCGTCTTCACCGGCATCGTCCACCACGATTACGTGACCCGGCTCCACCAGGTGCCTGACGACGTCCAGGGCTACACCATGACCGGCACGGCATCGAGCGTGGCGTCCGGGCGGGTGGCCTACGTGTTCGGTTTCGAGGGTCCCGCGGTCACGGTGGACACGGCGTGCTCGTCGTCGCTGGTCGCGATGCACCTTGCCGCGCAAGCCCTGCTGCGGGGTGAGTGCTCGATGGCGCTGGCCGGCGGCGCGACGGTCATGGCCAGCCCGGACGCCTTCCTGGAATTCTCCAGGCAGCGGGGCCTGTCCGCCGACGGGCGCTGCAAGGCCTACGCGGACGGCGCGGACGGCACGGGCTGGTCCGAAGGCGTCGGAGTCGTGCTGATGGAGCGGCTGTCGGCGGCACGAGAGCTCGGGCACCCGGTCCTGGCCGTGCTGCGGGGCAGCGCGGTGAACTCCGACGGCGCGTCGAACGGCCTGACCGCGCCGAACGGGCCGTCACAGCAGCGCGTGATCCGCACCGCGCTGGCGAACGCCGGCCTGTCCGCGTCCGACGTGGACGTCGTGGAGGGGCACGGCACGGGGACGGCGCTGGGCGATCCTATCGAGGCGCAGGCTCTGCTGGCCACGTACGGGCAGGACCGGGACCCGAGCGCATCCCTTGTGGCTGGGGTCGCTGAAGTCGAACATCGGGCACACGCAGGCGGCCGCGGGCGTGGCCGGAGTGGTCAAGATGATTCAGGCAATGCGGCACGAGGTCCTCCCCGCGACCATGCACGCGGAAACCCCCACGACCCAGGTGGACTGGTCGGCTGGCGCGGTCAGGGTGCTGACGGAAGCCCGGGACTGGCCGCGCAACGGCCGTCCGCGCCGGGCCGGCGTGTCCTCCTTCGGGGCCAGCGGGACGAACGCGCACGTGATCCTGGAGGAAGCGCCGCAGGCTGAGACGGCGCCGGTCCCGGGAGAGGTACCGCCCCCTGGCGTGGTGCCGCTGGTGGTGTCGGCGGGCAGCGCCGGCGCGCTGGCGGGGCAGGCCGGCAGGCTCGTGTCCTTGATCAAGGAGTCCGGTGACGTGCCGCTTGCCGCGATAGCCGGCGGGCTGCTGTCGGGCCGGGCGATGCTGGGCCAGCGGGCCGTGGTGGTAGCGGGCTCCGGCGGCGATGCGCTGGCCGGGCTGAGCGCGCTGGCACGCGGCGAGAACGACCCCGCCCTGGTGACCGGCAGCGTGGATGTGCCCAGGGCGGGTGGTGCGAGGGCTAAGGCCGGAAAGATCGCGTGGGTGTTCCCCGGCCAGGGCTCGCAATGGGCGGGGATGGGCCGGGAACTGCTTGACGCCTCGCCGGTCTTCGCGGAGCGGATCGCGCAATGCGCCGTGGCTCTTGAGCCGTGGATTGACTGGTCTCTCACGGACGTGCTGCGCGGCGAGACCGCCCCCGAGTTCCTGGAGCGGGTCGAGGTGCTGCAGCCGGCCAGCTTCGCCGTGATGGTGGGCCTGGCGGCGGTGTGGTCGTCGGCGGGCGTGCGGCCAGACGCTGTGGTCGGTCACTCCCAGGGTGAGATCGCCGCCGCGTGCGTGGCAGGCGCCTTGTCTCTCGAGGACGCCGCGCGGATCGTGGCGCTGCGCAGCCAGGCCATTGCCGCGGCGCTGTCAGGTCGCGGCGGCATGGCGTCGGTCGCCCTGCCGGAGGACGACGCGGTCGCGCGGCTGGCGCCGTGGGCAGACCGGGTCGAGGTGGCCGCGGTGAACAGCCCGGCCTCGGTCGTGATCGCCGGCGACGCGAGGGCACTGGACGAGGCACTGCAGGCGCTGGAGGGTCAGGGGGTCCGCGTGCGGCGGGTGGCCGTGGACTACGCCTCCCACACCCGGCACGTCGAAGACATCCGTGCCGCCCTGGCCGAGGCGCTGGCCGGGATCGATGCGCAGGCACCGGCCATCCCGTTCTATTCCACCGTCACCGGCGGGTGGATCGCCGGGGCGGGTGTCGTCGACGGGGACTACTGGTACTGGAACCTGCGCAGCCAGGTCGGGTTCGGCCCGGCAATCGCGGACCTGGCCGGGCAGGGGCACGCCGTCTTCATGGAGCTCAGCGCCCACCCGGTGCTGGTGCAGCCCATCACCGAGATCACCGATGGCCTCGTGACTGGGTCGCTGCGGCGTGACGATGGCGGCCTGCCGCGGCTGCTGACCTCGATGGCCGGACTGTTCGTGCGCGGAGTCGCCGTCGACTGGACCAGCGTTCTGCCGCCCGCGGGCGGGCGGATCGACCTGCCGACCTATGCCTTCGACCATCAGCACTACTGGCTGCACGAGGCCGGCGCGAGCACCGATGGGGCGCAAGCGGCCGGCGGCGCGGACTCTGACTTCTGGACCGCAGTCGAGCACGCCGATGTGGACTCCCTCGCCGAACTGCTCGAGCTGGCGTCCGCCAGCGACCGCAGCGCGCTGAGCACCGTCGTTCCCGTGCTGGCGGACTGGCGGCAAGGCCGCCGCGAGAACTCGACCGCCGAGAAGCTGCGCTATCACGTCACCTGGCAGCCCCTAGCCCGTGAAGCCGCCGGCGTGCCCAGCGGCAGGTGGCTGGTGGTCGTGCCGGAGGCGCGCGGGGAGCACAGTGTGCCGGAGGCGCGCCAGGACGGCACCGTGCCGGAGGCGCGCGGGGACGACAGCCTCCTCGCCGACCTGGCCGGCCAGGGACTCGGCATGGTCCTGCTGGAGGTCGGCGAGCAGGACCGCGACCGGGAACGGCTCGCCGCCCGGCTGGCTGGCGTGCCGGGCGACCTGTCCGGCGTGCTGTCCCTGCTTGCCCTGGACCAGCGGACGCAGGACCCGGCCGCCATCGCGGCGGCGACGCTCGCGCTCGTCCAGGCCCTGGGCGACAGCAACGCCACCGCGCCGTTGTGGTGCGTGACCCGGGGCGCGGTGAATATCGGCATCCAGGACGCCGTCACCGCGCCGGCTCAGGCGTCGCTGTGGGGTCTCGGCCGCGCCGTCGCGCTGGAGCGCCTCGACCGGTGGGGCGGCCTGGTCGACCTGCCGGCGACGAGCAGCCCCCGCACGGCCCGGTGCCTGCTTGGCGTGCTGAACGGTGCCGGCGGCGAGGACCAGGTCGCGGTCAGGCGGTCGGGCGCCTACAGCAGGCGGCTGGTTCGCAGGCCCGTTCCTGAGATCGCGGGCGACAGCCGCTGGAGGCCTCGCGGCACGATCCTGGTGACCGGCGGGTCCGAGGGCCTCGGCAGGCACGCGGCGGTCTGGCTCGCGCAAGCGGGCGCGGACCGGCTCATCGTCACCACCACCGCCCGGGCACCCAGTCAGAGCGCGGCGGAACTGCGGGCCGAGCTGGCCGGGCTCGGCCTGAGCACCGTGGTGGAGTCCTGCGCCGACGGTGACCGGGACGCGATCGCCTCGCTGGTGTCCGCGGGGCAGCCGGTCACGGCCGTCGTGCACGCCGCCGACATCACGCAGGCCAGTTCCGTCGACGACACTCGCGAGCGTGACCTCGCCGAGGTGCTCGCGGCCAAGGCGGACACCGCGATCTGGCTGGACAAGCTGTTCGAGGACACGCCGCTCGACGCGTTCGTCGTGTTCTCCTCGATCGCGGGCGTGTGGGGCGGCGGCGGCCAGGGGCCGTCCGGTGCGGCGAACGCCGTGCTCGACGCGCTGGTCGAGTGCCGTCGCGCCCGGGGGCTCCGGGCGACGGCGATCGCCTGGGGGGCGCTGGACGAGATCGGCGTGGGCATGGACGAGGCGGCGCTGGCCCAGTTGCGCCGCCGGGGCGTGCTCCCGATGGCGCCGCCGCTGGCCGTCACGGCGATGGCGCAGGCGATGCGGGGCAACGAGAAGTTCGTGGCCGTGGCCGACATGGACTGGGGCTCTTTCATTCCAGCTTTTACCTCGGTCCGTCCCAGCCCGCTGTTCGCCGACCTGCCCGAGGCGAAGGCGGCCCTGGCGGCGTCGCAGCCCGACACCGGGAACAGCGACACGGCCGCCTCCCTCGCCGGCTCGCTGCGGGCGGTCACGGACGGCGAGCAGAACCGCATCCTGCTCCGGCTGGTCCGCGGGCACGCATCGACGGTCCTCGGCCACAGCGGCGCGGAGGGCATCAGCCCGCAGCAGGCGTTCTCCGATGCCGGCTTCGACTCGCTGGCCGCCGTGAACCTCCGCAACAGCCTGCACGCGGCCACCGGGCTGCGCCTGCCCGCGACGCTGATCTTCGACTATCCCACGCCGGAGGCGCTGGTCGGCTATCTGCGGGCCGAGCTCCTGCGGGAGCCCGACGACGACCTGGCCGGCCGGGAGGACGAGCTGCGGCAGGTCCTGGCGTCCGTGCCGCTCGCCCGCTTCAAGGAGGCGGGCCTGCTTGAGGCGCTGCTCGGCCTGGCGGACACCGGCCCAGAGCTGGCGGCGCCGGCCCCGCAGGCCCCGCCGGCGGCGGGCGATGCGGAGCTGATCGACGAACTGGACCTCGCGGGCCTCGTGCAGCGGGCCCTGGGCAAGACGAGCTGAAATCACCGATAGTAAACGAGTCGTGAAGGATGGGTTATGTCGGCGCCAGCCGAGCAGATCGTCCAGGCACTGCGTGCCTCGCTGAAGGAGAACGCCAGGCTTCAGCAGGAAAACAGCGCACTCGCCGCTGTGGCTGCGGAGCCGATCGCGATCGTCTCCATGGCCTGCCGGTACGCCGGCGGCATCCGCTGCCCTGAGGACCTGTGGCGGGTGGTGACCGACGGCACCGACGTCTACACCGGCTTCCCCGCCGATCGCGGGTGGGACCTGGAGGGCCTCTACCACCCTGACCCGGACAATCCCGGCACGACGTACGTCAGGGAGGGCGCCTTCCTGCACGACGCCGCGCAGTTCGACGCCGCGTTCTTCGGCATCTCGCCGCGTGAGGCGCTGGCGATGGACCCGCAGCAGCGGCAGCTGCTCGAAGTGGCCTGGGAGACCTTCGAGCGCGCCGGCATCGACCCGCACTCGGTGCGGGGCAGCGACGTCGGCGTGTTCGCCGGGATCGTGCACCAGGACTACGCGCCCGACCTCAGCGGGTATGAGGGGTTCCTCAGCCTGGAGCGCGCCCTCGGCACCGCCGGCGGTGTCGCCTCCGGCCGGGTCGCCTACACCCTCGGGCTCGAAGGCCCCGCAGTCACCGTCGACACCATGTGCTCGTCGTCGCTGGTGGCCACGCACCTGGCCGCGCAGGCGCTGCGCCGGGGCGAATGCTCGATGGCGCTGGCCGGCGGCTCCACGGTGATGTCGACGCCAGGCGGGTTCGTCGGCTTCGCGCGCCAGCGAGGGCTCGCCTTCGACGGGCGCTGCAAGTCCTACGCGGCGGGCGCTGACGGCTCGAGCTGGGCCGAGGGCGTGGGCGTGCTGCTGCTGGAGCGCCTGTCGGCGGCGCGGGAACGCGGGCACCAGGTGCTGGCGGTGATCCGCGGCAGCGCGGTGAACTCCGACGGCGCGTCGAACGGCCTGACCGCGCCGAACGGCCCGTCACAGCAGCGCGTCATCCGCAGCGCGCTGGCGAGCGCCGGGCTGGCTCCGTCTGACGTGGACGCGGTCGAGGGGCACGGCACCGGCACGGTGCTCGGCGATCCGATCGAGGCGCAGGCGCTGCTGGCCACCTACGGGCAGGGCCGGGACCCGCGTCAGCCACTGTGGCTCGGCTCGGTCAAGTCCGTCATCGGGCACACGCAGGCCGCGTCCGGCGTGGCCGGCGTGATCAAGATGGTACTGGCGCTGCGGCACGAGGTGCTGCCGGTGACCAGGCACGTGGACGCGCCCACGCCCCAGGTGGACTGGTCCTGCGGCGCGGTCGAGCTGGTGACGCGGGCCCGCGACTGGCCGCGCGACGGTCAGCCGCGCCGGGCCGGCGTCTCGTCCTTCGGGGCCAGCGGGACGAACGCGCACCTGATCCTGGAAGAAGCGCCTCGGGACGCTGTGCCGCAAAGTGCAGTGGCGCCGGTCCCGGCGGAGGTAGCGCCCGCCGGGGTTGTCCCGCTGGTCGTGTCGGCGGGCACCGCCGCCTCGCTGACGGCGCAGGCTGGCCGGCTGGCGGAGTTCATCGAGGGCACGCGGGTGCCGCTGGCGCAGGTGGCCGGGGCGCTGGTGTCGGGCCGGGCCGTGCTCGGCGAGCGCGCCGTGGTGGTCGCGGGCTCGGCCGATGAGGCGCTGGCCGGGCTGGGCGCGCTGGCTCGCGGCGAGACCGCGACCGGCCTGGTGCGCGGCTCGGGCGCCGCGGGGGCGGGCTCGGCGGGCAAGGTCGCGTGGGTATTCCCTGGCCAGGGCACGCACTGGGCCGGCATGGGCCGGGAGCTGCTTGATTCCTCTCCGGTCTTCGCGGAGCGGATCGCGCAGTGCGCGGCCGCGCTGGAGCGGTGGGTCGACTGGTCCCTGACTGAGGTCCTGCGCGGCGAGGCCGAGCCCGGGCTGCTGGACCGGGTCGACGTACTGCAGCCGGCCACGTTCGCGATGATGGTGGGCCTGGCGGCCGTGTGGGAGTCGGCGGGCGTGGTACCCGACGCCGTGATCGGCCATTCCCAGGGTGAGATCGCCGCGGCTTGCGTGGCCGGTGCCCTGTCGCTCGAGGACGCGGCCCGGGTCGTGGCGCTGCGCAGCCAGGCGATCGCCGCCACGCTGGCCGGTCGCGGCGGCATGGCGTCGGTCGCGCTCAGCGAGGACGAGGCGGCGGAGCGGCTGGCGCCGTGGGCAGGCCGGATCGCGGTGGCGGCCGTGAACGGCCCGTCGTCGGTAGTGATCGCGGGCGACGCCGAGGCGCTCGACGAGGCCCTGGACGTCCTGGACGACCAGGGGGTCCGGGTACGGCGGGTGGCGGTGGACTACGCCTCCCACACCCGGCACGTGGAGGACATCCGCGACACCCTCGCCGATGCGCTGGCCGGGATCACCGCGCAGGCTCCGGCGGTGCCGTTCTACTCGACCGTGACCGGCGAGTGGATCGGCGCTGCCGGCGTAGTAGACGGCGGCTACTGGTACCGGAACCTGCGCGGCCAGGTGCGGTTCTGGCCGGCGCTCGCGGACCTGATCGCGCACGGGCACGGCGTGTTCGTCGAGGTCAGCGCCCACCCGGTGCTGGTCCAGCCGATCAGCGAGATCGTCGACCACGCGGGCTCCGACGTCGTGGTGACGGGGTCGCTGCGGCGCGACGATGGCGGGTCGCGGCGGCTGCTGACCTCGATGGCCGAGCTGTTCGCCCGCGGGGTCGCGCTGGACTGGGCCGGGATCCTGCCCGGCGGGGCGACCTCGGCGCACGTTGACCTGCCGACGTACGCGTTCGACCATGAGCGGTACTGGCTCCAGCTGGGCGAGCTGGCCACCGACGCGGCCTCGCTGGGACTGACCGGGGCCGATCACCCGCTGCTGGGCGCGGTGGTGCCGCTGCCGCAGTCCGACGGGCTGGTCTTTACCTCGCGCCTGTCGCTGCGGACGCACCCGTGGCTCGCTGATCACGCGATCGGCGGCGTGGTGCTCATCCCGGGCACGGTATACGTGGATCTCGCGGTGCGGGCGGGCGATGAGTTCGGCTTCGGCGTCCTGGAAGAACTGGTGATCGAGGCGCCGCTGGTGCTGCCCGAGCACGGCGGGGTAAGGCTCCAGGTCGCGGTCGGCGCACCGGGGGCGACCGGGTCGCGACCGGTCGCCGTGTACTCGCTCCGCGATGACGACACGGACGCGTGGACGCGGCACGCCACGGGACTCCTGTCGGCCGCGCCGGCGGCACCGGCCGCGAGCTTCGACTTCGCCGCGTGGCCGCCGCCTGGCGTCGAGCGGGTCGGCCTCGAGGACTTCTACCCCGGCCTCGTCGAGCGCGGCTACGCCTACGGGCCCGCGTTCCAGGGGCTGCGCGCGGTGTGGCGGCGCGGCGAGGAGGTGTTCGCCGAGGTCTCGCTGCCCGGCGAGCACCGGGAGGACGCTGGACGGTTCGGCATCCACCCGGCGCTGCTGGACGCCGCCCTGCACGCCAACGCCTTCGCCAGCCCCGGCGACGACCGCCGGGTGCTGCCGTTCGCGTGGAACGGGCTGGTGCTGCACGCCACGGGCGCGTCGGCGCTCCGGGTGCGGGTCGCGCCGTACGGCCAGGACGCGTTGTCGTTCCAGGCCGCCGACGACACCGGCGCCCTGGTCGTGACGATGGACTCGCTGGTGTCGCTGCCGGTATCCGCCGGGCAGCTGGAAACGGCGGCGGAGGAGAGCAGCGACGCGCTGTTCCGGGTGGACTGGACCGAGTTGCCTCTGGCTGCCGGCGCGCCCGCGCCGTCCTGGGTGCCGGTGGCCACGGCGGACGACGTGGCGGCCCTGGCACCGGGCACGCCGGCGGCCGTCCTGCACGCCGTCGGCGGCGGCGGCGGGCCGCTGGCCTTGACCGCGCGGGTGCTGGCGGTCGTCCAGGCCTGGCTGACCGGGGCGGGACTGGAGGATGCGCCGCTCGTGGTCGTGACCCGGGGCGCGGTGCCCGCCGGTGACGGCGTGGTGACCGATCCCGCCGGCGCGGCGGTCTGGGGCCTGATCCGGGCGGCCCAGGCCGAGAACCCGAACCGCATCGTCCTGCTCGACACCGACCCTGCCGGTACCGACCGAGCTGGCACCGACCCCGCCGGTACCGGCCCGATGCTGGGTGCCGTGCTGGCCAGCGGCGAATCGCAGCTCGCGGTGCGCGCCGCGACGTTCTCCGCGCCCCGGCTGGCCCGGGCCGCCGGCCAGGCGGCGGACGCACCCGCCGGGTTCCGCCCGGACGGGACGGTCCTGATCACCGGCGGCACCGGGTCGCTGGGCGCCGTGATCGCCCGGCATCTGGTATCCAGGCACGGCGTCCGCCGCCTGCTGCTGGCCAGCCGGCGGGGTCCGGTCGCCGAGGGCGTGACTGAGCTGGTCGCCGAGCTGTCCGGGCAGGGCGCGGACGTGGCGGCGGTGGCCTGTGACGTGTCCGACCGGGATCAGGTGGCGGCCCTGCTGGCGGAGCATCGCCCGACCGGGGTCGTCCACCTGGCGGGCATCCTGGACGACGGCGTGATCGGGGCGCTGACCCCCGAGCGGCTGGCGGGGGTATTCGCGCCCAAGGCCGACGCGGTGCGGCACCTTGACGACCTGACCCGGGGCCTGGACCTGGACGCCTTCGTCGTGTTCTCGTCGGCCGCCGCGCTCATGGGGTCCGCCGGCCAGGGCAACTACGCCGCGGCGAACGCGTTCCTTGACGGGCTGATGGCGAGCCGCAGGGCGGCGGGGCTGCCCGGGCTGTCGCTGGCGTGGGGCCTGTGGGAGCAGGCCACCGGACTGACGGCCCACCTCAGCGCCGTCGACCAGGCACGGATGAGCCGTGGCGGCGTCCTGGCGATGACGCCCGCCGAGGGGCTTGCCCTGTTCGACCTCGGCCTGCACGCCGGCCAGGCGCTGCTGGTGCCGATCAAGCTGGACCTGAAGGCGATGCGCGCCCAGGCCGCTGCCGGCGGGGACGTCCCGCACCTGCTGCGCGGCCTGATCCGGGTGAGCCGGCGCGTGGCGCGCGCGTCGGCCGCCGACAGCGGCGGGCTGGTCCGCAGGCTCGCCGGGCTGGACGCCGGCGAGCAGGAAGAGCTTCTGCTGGGCATCGTCACGTCCGAGGCGGCCGGCGTGCTGGGCTTCAGCGGGCCCGAACTGGCGGAGGGCACCCGCAAGTTCAGCGAGATCGGATTCGACTCCCTGACGGCGGTCGAGTTGCGCAACCGGCTGAGCGCCGCGACCGGCGTCAAACTGCCTGCGACGCTGGTCTTCGACTACCCGACGCCGGTGGCGCTGGCCCGGCACCTGCGGGACGAGCTAGGTGACACGGTGGCGGGCACCCCGGCCGCCGGCATCCCCGCCACGGGCGCCGCGGTCGCGGCTCCCGGCGAGCCGATCGCGATCGTGGGGATGGCGTGCCGGCTGCCCGGCGGAGTCGGTGATCCCGACGATCTGTGGCGGATGGTATGGCAGGGGCGGGAGGGGATGTCCCCCTTCCCCGATGATCGTGGCTGGGATCTGGAGGGCCTGTTCGACCCTGATCCAGACCGCCCGGGCACGTCGTACACGCGTCAGGGAGGCTTCCTTACGGGTGCGGGCCTGTTCGACGCCGGGTTCTTCGGGATCTCGCCGCGTGAGGCGCTGGCGACCGACCCGCAGCAGCGGTTGCTGCTCGAGGCCTCGTGGGAGGCCCTGGAACGGGCTGGCGTGGACCCGGTCACCGCGCGCGGCGACAGCATCGGCGTCTTCACCGGCCTTTCTATCCACGACTACCTCGACTCCCTGAGCAACATGCCGGCCGAACTCGAAGGCTTCGTCACGACCGCGACGGCCGGCAGCGTGGCGTCGGGGCGGGTGTCGTATGTGTTCGGGTTCGAGGGTCCCGCGGTCACCGTAGACACGGCGTGCTCGTCGTCGCTGGTAGCCATGCACCTGGCCGCGCAGGCGCTGCGGCAGGGCGAGTGCTCGATGGCGCTGGCCGGCGGTGTTGCGGTGATGGGATCGCCGATCGGCGTGCTCGGCATGTCCCGGCAGCGAGGGCTGGCGCAGGACGGACGGGTCAAGGCCTTCTCGTCGGACGCGGACGGCACGGTGCTGTCTGAGGGCGTGGGCGTGGTGGTGCTGGAGCGGCTGTCGGCGGCGGTGGAGCGCGGGCACAAGGTGCTGGCGGTGATTCGTGGGAGCGCGGTAAATCAGGATGGCGCGTCGAACGGGCTGACGGCGCCGAACGGCCCATCGCAGCAGCGGGTGATCCGCAGCGCCCTGGCCAGTGCCGGGCTGGCGCCTGGGGATGTCGACGTGGTCGAGGCCCACGGGACGGGGACGGCGCTGGGCGACCCGATCGAGGCGCAGGCGCTGCTGGCGACCTACGGCCGGGATCGCGATGAGGAAAGGCCGTTGTGGCTGGGGTCGCTGAAGTCGAACGTCGGTCACACCCAGGCGGCGGCCGGCGTGGCGAGCGTGATCAAGATGGTGCAGGCGCTGCGGCACCAGGTGATGCCGCCGACGCTGCACGTGGCCGAGCCGACGACCCAGGTGGACTGGTCGGCGGGTGCGGTGGAACTGCTGGCGCAGGCGCGGGAGTGGCCGCGTAACGGTCGTCCGCGCCGGGCTGGGGTGTCGTCGTTCGGGATCAGCGGCACGAACGTGCACCTGATCCTGGAGGAGGCGCCGGCCGGGGCGGGGTTGGCCGGGGAGGCGAGGCCGGTGCCGGCGGAGGACGCCCCGACGTTGGACGGCGTGGTGCCGCTGGTGGTGTCCGCGCGCAGCGAGGCGTCGCTGGCGGGGCAGGCTGGCCGGCTGGCAGCGTACCTGGACGGCGCCGTCGACGTGCCGCTGGCGGAGGTCGCGGGTTCGTTGCTGTCGACGCGGGCGGTGCTGGGCGATCGCGCGGTGGTGGTGGCGGGCTCGCGGGATGAGGCGGTGGCTGGTCTGGGCGCGCTGGCGCGGGGTGAGGCGGCGGCGGGCGTGGTGTCGGGCCGGGCTGGGGCTGTCGGGAAGGTGGTGTGGGTGTTCCCTGGTCAGGGGACGCAGTGGGCGGGGATGGGCCGGGAGTTGCTGGATTCGTCGCCGGTGTTCGCGGGGCGGGTGGCGGAGTGCGCGGCGGCGCTGGAGCCGTGGATCGGCTGGTCGCTGGTTGAGGTGCTGCGGGGTGATGCCGATCCGGGGCTGATGGAGCGGGTGGAGGTGCTGCAGCCGGCGACGTTCGCGGTGATGGTGGGGCTGGCGGCGGTGTGGGAGTCGTGCGGGTTGCGGCCGGATGCGGTGGTGGGTCATTCGCAGGGTGAGATCGCGGCGGCGTGCGTGGCTGGTGCGTTGTCGCTTCAGGACGCGGCCAGGGTGGTGGCGTTGCGGAGCCAGGCGATCGCCGCGTCGCTGGCGGGCGGCGGCGGGATGGCGTCGGTGGCGCTGAGTGAGGGCGAGGCGGCGGAGCGGCTGGTGCCGTGGGCGGGCCGGGTCGAGGTGGCGGCCGTGAACGGTCCCGCGTCGGTGGTGATCGCGGGCGAGGCCGCCGCGCTCGGGGAGGCGGTGGAGGCGCTGTCCGGCCGGCGGGTGGCGGTGGACTACGGATCGCACACTTACCAGGTGGAGGCCATCCGCGATGAGCTGGCGCGGACGCTGACGGAGGTGCGGGGGCTGGCGCCGGCGGTTCCTTTCTACTCGACTGTGACCGGGGAGTGGATTCGCGACGCCGGGGTGGTGGACGGCGGTTACTGGTACCGGAACCTGCGGAGCCAGGTCCGGTTCGGGCCGGCTGTCGCGGACCTGATCGGCCAGGGTTACGGGGTGTTCGTGGAGGTGAGCGCGCATCCGGTGCTGGCGCAGCCGGTGACCGAACTCGCGGACCACTCCGGCGCCGAGGTGGTGGTGACCGGGACGCTGCGGCGGGACGACGGCGGGCCGCGGCGGCTGCTGACGTCGATGGCCGAGTTGTTCGTGCGGGGCGTGGCGGTGGACTGGGCCGCGATGCTGCCGGCCGGGGCCGCGGGCCGCCAGGTGGACCTGCCGACGTACGCCTTCGATCACCAGCATTACTGGCTGCGCCCGGCCCCGGCGGCGGACGCGCCGTCGCTGGGCCTGGCCGGCGCTGATCACCCGATGCTAGGCGCGGTCGTGCGGCTCCCGCAGTCGGACGGGCTGGTATTCACCTCGCGGCTGTCGTTGCGGTCGCATCCGTGGCTGGCTGACCACGCCGTCGGCGGCGTGGTGGTCGTCCCGGGTGCCGGGCTAGTTGAACTGGCCGTGCGGGCTGGTGACGAGACCGGGTGCCCGGTCCTGCGCCAGCTGACGATCGAGACCCCGATCGTCCTGCCCGAGCGCGGTGGCGTGCGCGTGCAGGTAGCCCTGAGCGCCCCCGGCGAGAACGGTTCGCGCACGGTGGACGTGTACTCCGCGGCTGACGCCAGCGGAGCTGACAGCGCGGGCGCGTGGACGCGGCACGCCACCGGCGTGCTGTCCGCCGCGCAGGCGCCGCCAGCGGGATTCGACTTCGCCGCGTGGCCGCCACCCGGTGCGCGCCCGGTCAGCATCGAGACCCTGTACCAGGACCTGGCCGAGCGCGGCTGCGCCTGCGGGCCGGCGTTCCAGGCCGTGCGGGCGATGTGGCAGCGGGGGCAGGAGGTATTCGCCGAGGTCGCCCTGCCCGAGGAGCGGAACGCGGAAGCGGCCAGGTTCGGTATTCACCCCGCCCTGCTGGAAGCGGCCCTGCACCCCGCCCTTCGCAAGGCGATGCGGGACGAGCAGGCGATGCGGGACGAGCAGGCGATGCACGACGAGCAGGAACTGCTGCAGCCGCTGGACTGGAACGGACTGGTGCTGCACGCCGCGGGCGCGCCGGCGCTGCGGGTGCGGCTGACGCCCGGCGAGGCCGGCGGGGTGTCGCTGGCCGCCGCCGACGAGACCGGCGGACTGGTCCTGACGGCGGACTCGCTCGGGTTCGCGGCGGTGCCCGCCGAGCGGCTCGGTGCCGGCGGCACGAGCACGGTCCGCGCTGACTCCCTGTTCCAGGTGGACTGGACCGAGTTGCCCGAGGTCGCGGCGATGCAGGCTCCGTCGTGGGCAGAGGTCGCCACCGCTGACGACGTGGCGGCCCTGATCGACGCGCCCGCCGCTGCCGTGCGGCTCGAGGCGGCCGGGGAGGACGACGCGCTGGCGCTGACCTCGCGGGTGCTGGCAGTCACGCAGGCCTGGCTGACCGGGACGGCGCTGGAGGAGTCCCGGCTGGTGGTCGTGACTCGCGGCGCCGTGCCCGCCGGCGGCGATCACAACGTCACCGACCCGGCCGCGGCGGCGGTGTGGGGCCTGGTGCGGGCCGCGCAGGGCGAGAACCCGGACCGGATCGTCCTGGCCGATCTCGGTCCCGGCGAGGACATCGGGCGGCTCCTGGGTTCGGTGCTGGCCAGTGGCGAGCCGCAGCTCGCGGTGCGCGGAGGCTCCTTCTCCGTGCCGCGCCTGCGCCGCGCCGTCCTGACCCCCGAGGCGCCTGCCGTGTTCGGCCCGGAGGGGACAGTGCTGGTGTCGGGCGCGGGCGTGCTGGGCGGCCTGGTGGCCAGGCATCTGGTGACCCGCCATGGCGTGCGGCGCCTGGTGCTGGCCAGCCGGCGGGGCCCGGTCGCCGAGGGCGCGGCGGAGCTGGTCGCCGAGCTGACCGCGCAGGGCGCGGACGTGTCGGTCGTGGCCTGTGACCTGTCCGACCGGGATCAGGTAGCGGCCCTGCTGGCGAAGCATCGCCCGGCCGGCATCGTGCACACGGCCGGCGTCCTGGACGCGGGCGTGATCGGGACGGTGACCCCGGGCAAGCTGGCCCGCGTGTTCGCGCCGAAGGCGGACGCGGTGCGGCATCTCGACGAGCTGACGCGCGGCCTGGAGCTGAAGGCGTTCGTCGTTTACTCGTCGGTGTCATCGGTGTTCATGGGCGCGGGCAGCGGCAGTTACGCGGCCGCGAACGCGTTCCTGGACGGGCTGATGGCGCACCGCCGTTCCCTTGGCCTGCCCGGATTGTCGCTGGCGTGGGGCCTGTGGGACCAGGCCGCCGGCATGGCGGCCAACACCGACGACCTGACCAGGGCCAGGATGAACCGGCGGGGCGGACTCCAGCTCATGTCGCAGGCCGAGGGCATGGACCTCTTTGACGCCGCCCTCGGTTCTGAGCAGTCGCTGCTGGTGCCCGCCAAGCTGGATCTGCGCGGGGTCCGCGCCGACGCCTCGGCAGGCGGCGTGGTGCAGCACCTGCTGCGCGGCCTGGTCCGGCCGGGCAGGCAGCAGGCGCGCTCGGGCGGCACCGGCGGGGACCGCGGCCGGCTTTCCGGGCGGCTGGCCGGGCTCACTCCGGCCGACCAGCTCGCGCTGCTGCTTGACCTGGTGCGCGGTCAGGTCGCGGCCGTGCTCGGGCACTTCGGAGCGGCGGCGGTCAGGCCGGACGCGGCGTTCTCCGATGCCGGGTTCGACTCGCTTACCTCGGTGGAGCTGCGCAACCGGCTGCGCGAGGCGACCGGGCTGAAGCTGCCAGCGACGCTGGTGTTCGATCACCCCAGCCCGCAGGCCCTGGCCCGCCACCTGCGCGACGAACTGGGTGACCTGGCTCCGGCGCCGGCCGCGCCGGTCATCGCGGTCGCCGCTCCCGGCGAGCCGCTCGCGATCGTGGGGATGGCGTGCCGGCTGCCGGGCGGGGTGGCGGGACCGGAGGAGCTGTGGCGGCTGCTCGCCGATCGCCGGGACGCGGTGTCCGGGTTCCCGACCGACCGCGGCTGGGACACCGATGGCCTGTTCCACCCCGACCCGGAGCACCCCGGCACCTCGTACACCAGCCAGGGCGGTTTCCTGCACGAGGCGGGCCTCTTCGATGCGGGGTTCTTCGGGATCTCGCCGCGCGAGGCGGTAGCGATGGACCCGCAGCAGCGGCTGCTGCTCGAGGTGTCGTGGGAAGCCCTGGAGCACGCGGGCATTGACCCGGTGTCGCTCAAAGGCACCGATGCCGGGGTGTTCACCGGCGTCTTCGGACAGGGCTACGTCGCTCCGGGAGCAAGCGCAGTCACTCCGGAGCTGGAAGGTTTCGCGGGCACCGGCGGGTCGTCGAGCGTGGCGTCTGGCCGGGTGTCGTACGTGTTCGGGTTCGAGGGCCCGGCGGTCACGATCGACACGGCGTGCTCGTCGTCGCTGGTGGCGATGCACCTGGCCGGTCAGGCGCTGCGGCAGGGCGAGTGCTCGCTGGCGCTCGCCGGCGGCGCGACGGTGATGGCGCATCCGGGGGCCTTCGTCGAGTTCTCCCGGCAGCGGGGCCTGGCCGTCGACGGGCGGTGCAAGGCCTTCGCCGCCGCTGCCGACGGCACCGGCTGGGCCGAAGGCGTCGGCGTGGTGGTCCTCGAGCGCCTGTCCGTGGCGCGGGAACGCGGCCACGAGATCCTGGCGGTGATCCGGGGCAGCGCGGTGAACCAGGATGGCGCGTCGAACGGGCTGACGGCGCCGAACGGGCCGTCGCAGCAGCGGGTGATCCGGCGGGCGCTGGCGGGTGCCGGTCTGGTGCCGTCGGATGTGGATGTGGTGGAGGGGCACGGGACCGGGACGGCGCTGGGTGATCCGATTGAGGCGCAGGCTTTGCTGGCGGCTTATGGCCAGGACCGGGATCAGGAAAGGCCGTTGTGGCTGGGGTCGCTGAAGTCGAATATCGGGCATGCGCAGGCGGCCGCGGGCGTGGCCGGGGTGATCAAGATGGTGCAGGCGCTGCGGCACGGGGTGATGCCGGCGACGCTGCACGTGGACGCGCCGACGCCGGAGGTGGACTGGTCCGCCGGCGCGGTGGAGCTGCTGACGGAGGCCCGTGAGTGGCCACGGAACGGCCGTCCGCGCCGGGCGGGAGTGTCGGCGTTCGGGGTCAGCGGCACCAACGCGCACCTGATCCTGGAGGAAGCGCCGCAGGGGCCGGCCGATGGCCCGGCCGGCGAGCCGGTGCCCGGCAGCCCGATCTCCAGCGACCTGGTGCCGCTGGTGGTGTCGGCCCGGAGCGCGGGGTCGCTGGCGGGGCAGGCTGGCCGGCTGGCGGCATTCCTTGACGGCGCCGGCGCGGTGCCGCTGCCGGGCGTAGCCGGGGCGCTGGCGTCCGGGCGGGCCGTGCTGACCGAGCGGGCCGTGGTGGTGGCCGGGTCCCGCGCGGAGGCGCAGGCCGGGCTTGGCGTGCTGGCGCGGGGAGAGAGCGCGGCTGGCGTGGTCACCGGCCGGGCTGGTACGGCCCCCAAGGTCGTGTGGGTGTTCCCCGGGCAGGGCACGCAGTGGGCCGGGATGGGCCGGGAGCTGCTGGATTCTTCCCCGGTGTTCGCGGGCCGGGTAGCGGAGTGCGCGGCTGCGCTTGAACCGTGGATCGGCTGGTCCCTGATTGACGTGCTGCGCGGCGACGCCGATCCTGAGTTCCTTGACCGGGTCGAGGTGCTGCAGCCGGCGACGTTCGCGGTGATGGTGGGCCTGGCCGCCGTGTGGGAGTCGGCCGGGGTCGTCCCCGACGCCGTGGTCGGTCATTCCCAGGGTGAGATCGCGGCCGCGTGCGTGGCTGGCGCGCTGTCGCTGGCGGACGCGGCCAGGGTGGTGGCGCTGCGCAGCCAGGCGATCGCGCAGGAACTGTCGGGTCGCGGCGGCATGGCATCGGTGGCCCTGGGCGAGGGCGAGACGGCGGAACGGCTGGCGCCGTGGGCCGGCCGGGTCGAGGTAGCGGCGGTGAACGGCCCGTCGTCGGTAGTCATCGCGGGCGAGGCCGCGGCTCTGGGCGAGGCCATGGAGGCGCTGGAGAGCGACCGTGTCCGGGTCAGGCGGGTGGCGGTCGACTACGGGTCGCACACCAGCCAGGTAGAGACGATCGGCGACCGGCTGGCGGAGACGCTGGCAGGGGTGCGGGGACTGGCTCCGGTGATTCCTTTCTATTCCACTGTGATCGGTGACTGGATCGCCGGAGCCGGTGTAGTGGACGGCGGTTACTGGTACCGGAACCTGCGGAGCCAGGTGCGGTTCGGTCCCGCTATCGCGGACCTGATCACCGGAGGGCACGGGATCTTCCTCGAAGTCAGCGCTCATCCGGTGCTAGTCCAGCCGGTCACCGAGCTCGCGGACGACGCCGGGGCCGACGTGGTGGTGACGGGGTCGCTGCGGCGCGACGACGGCGGCCCGCGGCGGCTGCTGACGTCGATGGCTGAGTTGTTCGTCCGGGGCGTCCCCGTGGACTGGGCTTCCCTGCTGCCGGGGGGCGCGGCAGGCGGGCGGGTGGAGTTGCCGACATACGCGTTCGACCGCCGGCACTACTGGCTGCGGCCAGCCGAGCCGGCCGACGCGGTGTCCCTGGGACAGGCCGCGGCCGGCCACCCGATGCTCGGCGCGGTGGTGCAGCTGCCGCAGTCCGACGGGCTGGTGCTCACCTCGCGGCTGTCGCTGCGGTCGCATCCGTGGCTCGCCGATCACGCGGTCGGCGGCGTCGTGATCCTCCCTGGCAGCGGGCTCGTCGAGCTGGCCGTGCGGGCCGGCGACGAGGCCGGGTGCCCGGTGCTGGAGGAGCTGGTGATCGAGGCGCCGCTGGCGGTGCCCGGGCACGGGGACGTGGCTGTGCAGGTCGCCCTGAGCGGGCCGGGCGAGGGCGGCTCCCGCACCGTGGAGGTGTACTCCCGGCGTGACGGCGGCACGGGCGCGTGGACGCGGCACGCCGCCGGCGTGCTGTCGGCGGCAGCGAGCGGCCCGGGCAGCGGGTTCGACTTCACCGCCTGGCCGCCCCCTGGCGCGCAGCCGGTCGGCACCGGGGACTTCTACGCCGGCCTGGCCGAGCGCGGCTACGGCTACGGCCCCGCGTTCCAGGGCCTGCGCGCGGTGTGGCGGCGGGACGACGAGGTGTTCGCCGAGGCAGCCCTGCCCGGGGACCTGCGCGCGGAGGCAGGCAGGTACGGGATTCACCCGGCGCTGCTGGACGCCGCGCTGCAGGCCGTCACGGCCGGCGCCACGGCGCAGGACAAGGGCGAGGCGGTGCTGGCGTTCGCGTGGAACGGGTTTGAGCTGCACGCCGCCGGTGCCTCGGCGCTGCGGGTGCGGATCGTGCCGCACGGCCCGGAAGTGTCCGTCGAGGCCGCCGACGAGACCGGCGGGCCGGTGCTGACGATGGACTCGCTGGTGTCCCGCCCGGTGTCGGCGGCGCAACTGGGGGCCGCGGCCCGCGACGTCCGCGACTCGCTGTTCGGCGTGGACTGGACCGAGCTGCCGGCGGCCGCCGCCGAGCCCGTGCCGTCGTGGGTGCCGGTGGCCACCGCCGGCGACGTGGCCGCGCTGGCTCAGGGCACCGGCCAGCCGGCGGTGGCGGTACTCGACGCCCTCGGCGGCGACGGCCCGCTCGCGGTCACGTCCCGGGTGCTTGAGGTCGTGCAGGCGTGGCTGGCCGAGTCCGCGCTTGAGGAGTCGCGCCTGGTCGTCAGGACCCGGGGCGCCGTGCCCGCCGGCGGCGATCACCACGTGACCGACCCGGCCGCTGCGGCGGTGTGGGGGCTGGTCCGTTCCGCCCAGGCCGAGAATCCGGACCGGATCGTGCTGCTGGATGCCGACCCCGCCGCTGGCGGCGGCGCCGGCGGTGGTCCTGAGCTGGTGCTGGCGGCCGGCGAGCCGCAGCTTGCCCTGCGCGGGGCGACCCTGTCGGTTCCCCGGCTCGCCCGCATCGCCGGCCAGGTCCCTGACAGCCAGCCGGGCCGGCTTCGGCCCGGACGGGACTGTGCTCATCTCGGGTGCCGGCGCGCTTGGCCGCCTGGTGGCCCGGCACCTGGTGACCCGGTACGGGGTGCGGCGGCTGGTGCTGGCCAGCCGGCAGGGCCAGGACGCCGAGGGCATCGCGGAGCTGACCGGGGAGCTGGCCGGGCTGGGCGCGGACGTGTCCGCGGTGGCCTGCGACCTGTCCGACCGGGACCAGGTGGCGGCCTTGCTGGCCGAGCACCGGCCTGCCGGTCTCGTGCACACGGCTGGCGTCTTCGACGACGCGCTGATCGGCGGGCTGACGACGGAGCGGCTGGCCGGGGTGTTCGCGCCCAAGGCCGACGCCGTCCGGCACCTGGACGAGCTGACCCGGGGCACTGACCTCGGCGCGTTCGTCGTGTTCTCCTCGGTCGCCGGCGTGACCGGCGGCGGCGGCCAGGGCAGCTACGCGGCGGCGAACGCATTCCTTGACGCGGCGATGGCCAGCCGGCGCGCGGCCGGGCTGCCGGGATTGTCGCTGGCCTGGGGCCTGTGGGAGCGGAGCACCGGCATGGCCGCCCGCCTCAGCGTCGTCGACCACGCGCGGGCGAGCCGCGGCGGCGTCCTTGAGCTGACTTCGGCCGAGGCCCTGGACCTGCTCGACGCCGCCTTGCGCCTGGACCAGGCGCTGCTGGTGCCGATCAAGCTGAACCCGGAAGCGATGCGGGCGGATCACGCGGCCGGCGGCGCGGTGCCGGCGCTGCTTCGCGGTCTGGTCCGCCCTGGGCAGGCAGCAGGCCCGGGCCTCGGCCGAGCCGGACGGCACCCTGGTTCGCCGGCTCGCCGGGCTCGCGCCGGCCGACCAGGAGGCGCTGCTGCTTGACGTGGTCCGCGGCCAGGTGGCGGTCGTGCTCGGGCACGCCGAGCCCGACGGAGTGCGGGCGGACACGGCGTTCAAGGACGCCGGGTTCGACTCGCTGACGTCGGTAGAGCTGCGCAACCGGCTGCGCGCGGCCACCGGGCTGAAACTGCCTCCCACGCTGGTCTTCGACTACCCGAGCCCGCACGTGCTCGCCCGCCACCTGCGGACGATCCTGGACCCGGGTACCGCAGTGCCAGGAACCACGGGGCCAGGAACCACGGGCCCAGGCGCCGGGGCGGACGAGGCCCGGCTGCGGCAGGCACTCGCGTCGGTCCCGGTGGCCCGGCTGCGAGCGGCCGGACTGGTGGACACCCTGCTCAAGCTCGCCGCCGACGGCGAGCCGGACGACAGCGCCGCGGCCGGGACCGGCCAGGAGCGGGCGATCGCCGACCTGGAAGTCGACGATCTCGTGGAACTGGCGCTTGGCGGTGAGTAGGCCTGCGGGACCCGGCAGCTGCTACGAAGTGATTGGGGACGCCTAGTGAGCGCGTCGTATGAGAAGGTCGTCGAGGCGCTGCGGAAGTCGCTGGCCGAGGTGGGCGAGCTGAAGAAGCGCAACCGCCAGCTGCTCGGCGCGGCCCGCGAGCCGATCGCCATCGTCGGGATGGCCTGCCGGTTACCTGGCGGCGTCGCCGGGCCCGATGACCTGTGGCGGCTCGTGTCCGAAGGCCGGGACGCGGTCGTCGGGCTTCCCGGCCGACCGGGGCTGGGACACCGGCACCCTGTTCGATCCTGACCCGGACCATCCGGGCACGTCTTATGTCAGCCAGGGCGGTTTCCTGCACGACGCGGGGCTTTTCGACGCGGGGTTCTTCGGGATCTCACCGCGTGAGGCGCTGGCGATGGACCCGCAGCAGCGACTGCTGCTCGAAGCCTCCTGGGAGGCCTTCGAGAACGCCGCCATCGACCCGGCCTCGCTCAAGGGCAGCGACGTCGGCGTCTTCGTCGGCGCGGCCCCGCAGGGCTACGGGTCCGGGCCGATCGGGGCGGAGATGCAGGGCTTCGCGGGCACCGGGGTGGCGTCGAGCGTCGCGTCGGGCCGGGTGTCCTACGTGTTCGGGTTCGAGGGCCCCGCCGTCACGATCGACACGGCCTGCTCGTCGTCGCTGGTAGCGACCCACCTTGCCGCGCAGGCGCTGCGTCAGGGCGAGTGCTCGGTGGCACTCGCCGGCGGGGCGATGGTGATGTCGAGCCCCAACTCCTTCATCGTGTTCTCACGGCAGCGAGGGCTGGCGGCGGACGGGCGGTGCAAGGCCTTCGCGGATAGCGCGGACGGCATGGGCATGTCCGAGGGCGTCGGCCTGCTGGTACTCGAGCGCCTGTCGGCGGCGCGGGAGCGCGGGCACCGGGTGCTGGCGGTGGTGCGGGGCAGCGCGGTGAACCAGGACGGCGCGTCGAACGGGCTGACGGCGCCGAACGGCCCCGTCGCAGCAGCGAGTGATCCGCAGCGCCCTGGCCAGTGCCGGGCTGGCCCCGTCCGAAGTGGACGTCGTGGAGGGGCACGGCACCGGCACGTCCCTGGGCGACCCGATCGAGGCCCAGGCGCTGCTGGCCGCCTACGGCCAGGACCGTGACCAGCCGCTGTGGCTGGGGTCGCTGAAGTCCAACATCGGTCATGCCCAGGCGGCCGCGGGCGTGGCGAGCCTGATCAAGATGGTGCAGGCGCTGCGGCACGGGGTCATGCCGCCCACCTTGCACGTCGACGAGCCCACGACGCGGGTTGACTGGACCGAGGGGACGGTTGAGCTGCTGACGCAGGCGCGGGAATGGCCGCGCAACGGGCACCCGCGCCGGGCCGGCGTGTCGTCGTTCGGGGTCAGCGGTACGAACGCGCACGTGATCATCGAGGAGGCGCCCGGGGAAACGCCCGGCGGCCGGGCGACGAGGCGCCGGGCGGCCCGGTGTCCGGTGGCTCGGTGTCCGGCGGCGTGGTGCCGCTCGTGGTGTCGGCCCGGAGCGCTGCCTCGCTGGCGGGGCAGGCTGGCCGGCTGGCGGCGTACCTGCGCCGCGCCGGCGAGGTGCCGCTGGCGGAGGTGCCGCTGGCGCAGGTGGCGGGCGCGCTGGTGTCGGGCCGGGCGGCGCTGCCCGAGCGCGCGGTGGTGCTGGCGGGCTCGCCGGACGAGGCGGTGGCCGGGCTTGACGCGCTGGCGCGGGGTGAGGCCGCGGCCGGGGTGGTGACGGGCCGGGCGGGTACGGCGAGGGCGGGCGCCGGGCAAGATCGTGTGGGTGTTCCCCGGCCAGGGCACGCAGTGGGCCGGGATGGGCCGGGAGCTGCTGGACTCATCCCCGGTGTTCGCGGCGCGGATCGCGCGAGTGCGCGGCGGCACTGGAGCCCTGGATCGACTGGTCGCTGATCGACGTGCTGCGCGGCGACGCCGAGCCCGGGCTGCTTGACCGGGTCGACGTGCTGCAGCCGGCGTGTTTCGCGGTGATGGTGAGCCTGGCCGAGGTGTGGCGGTCGTGCGGCCTGCGGCCGGACGCCGTGGTCGGTCATTCGCAGGGCGAGATCGCCGCGGCCTGCGTGGCCGGCGCGCTGTCGCTGGAGGACGCGGCCCGGGTGGTGGCGTTGCGCAGCCAGGCGATCGCGGAGGCGCTGTCGGGGCGCGGCGGCATGGCATCGGTCGCGCTGGGCGAGGACGAGACGGCGGAGCGGCTGGCGCCGTGGGCGGGCCTGGAAGTGGCGGCGGTGAACGGTCCCGCGTCGGTGGTCATCGCGGGCGAGGCGGAGGCGCTCGGCGAGGCCGCGGCGGCGCTGGAGGGTGACGGTGTCCGGGTGCGGCGGGTGGCGGTGGACTACGGGTCGCACACCGGCCAGGTGGAGGACATCGGTGACCGGCTGGCCGGGGCGCTGGCGGGCGTGCGGGCACCAGCTCCGGTGATTCCGTTCTACTCCACTGTGACCGGCGAGCGGGTCCGCGACGCCGGCGTGGTGGATGGCGGTTACTGGTACCGGAACCTGCGGAGCCAGGTGCGGTTCGGCCCGGCGGTCGCCGACCTGATCGCCCGCGGGCATGGCGTGTTCGTTGAGGTCAGCGCGCATCCGGTGCTGGTCCAGCCGGTCACCGAGGTCGCGGATGACGCGGGCGCCGAGGTGGTGGTGTCGGGGACGTTGCGGCGGGACGACGGCGGGCCGCGGCGGCTGCTGACGTCGATGGCCGCGCTGTTTGTCCGGGGCGTCCCTGTGGACTGGACGTCCGTCCTGCCGGCCGGGGCGGGATCGGCGCGGGTCGACCTGCCGACGTACGCGTTCGACCACCGGCATTACTGGCTCCAGCCGGCGCCTGCGGCGGACGCGGCGTCGCTGGGGCAGTCGGCGCCGGATCACCCGCTGCTGGGCGCGATGGTCCGGCTACCCCGGTCCGACGGGCTGGTATTTACCTCGCGCCTGTCGCTGCGGTCGCACCCGTGGCTGGCCGATCACGCGGTCGGCGGCGTGGTGCTGTTTCCCGGTACCGGCCTGGCGGAGCTAGCGGTGCGGGCCGGTGACGAGGCCGGGTGCCCGGTGCTGGACGAGCTCGTGACGGAGTCGCCGCTGGCGGTGCCCAGCCGCGGAGGCGTGCGCGTGCAGGTCGCGGTCGGCGGGCCGGACGAGAACGGCGCGCGCACGGTGGAGGTGTACTCGCTGCCCGACGACGGCGGAACCGACAGCGCCGACGCGTGGACGCGGCACGCCATGGGGGTCCTGTCCGCCGCGAGAGTGCCGGCCACGGGGTTCGACTTCACGGCGTGGCCGCCGCCGGACGCCCAGCGGGTCGAGGTCGGGGACTTCTACGCCCAGCTTGCCGAGCGCGGCTATGCGTACGGGCCCGCGTTCCAGGGCGTGCGGACAGTGTGGCGGCGGGGCGAGGAGGTCTTCGCCGAGGTCGCCCTGCCCGACGAGCATCGCGAGGCCGCCGCCGCGTACGGCATCCACCCCGCGCTGCTTGACGCGGCCCTGCAGACCGGGACCGTCGCCGCCGCGCGGGCCGTGCCGGACGCCGGGCCGGGAGACGGGCAGCCCGGACGTTCGGTCATGCCGTTCGCGTGGAATGGCCTCGTGCTGCACGCGGCGGGCGCGCCGGCGCTGCGGGTCCGGATCTCCCCGGACGGCCCGGACGCGATGACCGTCGAAGCCGCCGACACCGCTGGCGGCCTGGTCCTGACCATGGACTCGCTGGTACTGCGGGAGGTGGCCGCCGAGCAGCTTGACCCGGCGCCCGCCAGCTCGCTGTTCGGCGTCGACTGGACCGAGCTGGCCCCGGTGGCGGGGGAGCCGCCGCCATCATGGGTGCCGGTGGCCGCCGCCGGCGACGTGACCGCGCTGACCGGCGTGCCCGCGGCGGCGGTCCTCGAGGCGGCCGGCGGCAGCGCGCTGGCCCTGACGTCGCGGGTCCTTCTGGTCGTGCAGGCGTGGCTGGCGGCGACCGCGCTGGAGGAGTCGCGGCTGGTGGTGACCACCCGGGGGGCGATGCCCGCCGGCGACGGCGTGGTGACCGACCCGGCCGGCTGCGGCCGTCTGGGGCCTCGTGCGCGCCGCTCAGAGCGAGAACCCGGACCGGATCGTCCTGCTTGACCTTGATCCCGCTGCCAGCGGCGGACCGGAGGCGGTGCTCGGCGCGGTCCTGGCGACCGGCGAGCCGCAGCTCGCATTGCGGGGAACGACCCTGTCCGTGCCGCGCCTCGCCCGGGTCGCCCCGGTGCCGGGCTCCCCGGCGGCCGTGTTCGGCCCGGACTCGGCGGTGCTGATCTCGGGCGCCGGGACGCTGGGCGGACTGGCGGCCCGCGACCTGGTCACCCGGCACGGCGTGCGGCGCCTGACGCTGGCCAGCCGCCGCGGCCCGGACGGCGCCACCATGGCGGAACTGGCCGCCGAGCTCACCCGGCAGGGCGCGGAAGTGTCGCTGGTGGCCTGTGACCTGTCCGACCGTGACCAGGTAGCGGCCCTGCTGGCGAAGCACCCTCCGACCGCCATCGTGCACACGGCGGGCGCGTTCGACGCCGGGGTCGTGCAGGCGCTGACGCCGGACAAGCTGGCCCGGGTGTTCGGCCCGAAGGCCGGCGCGGCGCGGCACCTGGACGAGCTGACCCGCGACCTTGAGCTCGACGCCTTCATCGTGTACTCCTCGGCCTCGTCGATCTTCATGGGCGCGGGCAGCGGTGGTTACGCGGCCGCGAACGCCTACCTGGACGGGCTGATGGCCTGCCGGCGCGCGGCGGGCCTGCCTGGAGTATCGCTGGCCTGGGGCCCGTGGCAGCAGCTCACCGGCATGGCGGGCACCATCGATGACCTCACCCTTGCCCGGATGAGCCGGCGCGAGGGCCGCGGCGGCATCCTCGGACTGCGATCCGATGAGGGAACGGCTCTCTTCGACGCGGCCCTGGCTTCTGGGCGGGCCCTGCTGGTGCCCGTCAAGCTTGACCTGCGGGAGGTCCGCGCCGACGCGGCGTCCGGCGGCGGCGTGCCGCACCTGCTGCGCGGCCTGGTCAGGGCGGGCAGGCAGCCGGCGCAGGCGGCGTCGGCGGGAGACGGCGGGCTGGCCAGTCGGCTGGCCGGGCTCGCCCCGGCGGAGCAGGAGGCGCTGCTGCTTGACCTGGTGCGCCGTCAGGCGGCGGTCGTGCTCGGGCACGGCGACCCGGCGGGCGTGCGCGCGGACACGGCGTTCAAGGACGCCGGGTTCGACTCGCTGACCTCGGTGGAGCTGCGCAACCGGCTGCGTGAGGTCACCAGCTTGAAGCTGCCGGCCACGCTTGCCTTCGACCACCCGAACCCGCAGGTCCTGGCTCGCCACCTGCGCGCCGAACTCGCCGTCGGCGAGGTGTCCCCGGCCGATTCTGTCCTGGCCGGTCTCGCCGGCCTGGAACCGGTGATCGGGTCCGCGGCGTGCGACGACGAGGCCCGCGACCGGATCATCAGGCGCCTGCGGGAGCTGCTGAAGGCGGCGCAGGCGCCTGGTGATCCGGTCGCAGCCGGGCCTGACCGGCACGAAGACCTCGACACCGCCAGCGACGAGGAACTGTTCGCGCTCGTCGACCGCTCATCCTGACCACCGCACGACCCGCCGACGGCAATCGCACACAGATATCTCACGGGAGCTGAGTTCAGTGGCTGACGAGGTACAACTCCGCGACTACCTGAAGAGGGCCATCGCCGACGCCCGCGATGCCCGCACGCGGCTGCGCGAAGTGCAGGACCAGGCGCGGGAGCCGATCGCCATCGTGGGGATGGCGTGCCGGTACCCGGGCGGGGTGGCCTCGCCCGAGGACCTGTGGCGCGTCGTGGCGGACGGGACCGACGCCATCGGCGGCTTTCCCGCCGATCGCGGCTGGAACCTCGACGGCCTCTTCGACCCCGACCCCGACCATCCCGGTACGTCGACCACGAGCCGCGGCGGGTTCCTGCGCGAGGCCGGGCTGTTCGACGCCGGGTTCTTCGGGATCTCCCCGCGTGAGGCGCTGGCGATGGACCCGCAGCAGCGGCTGCTGCTCGAGACCTCCTGGGAGGCGCTGGAACGAGCCGGCCTCGACCCGCTGGCGTGGAAGGGCAGGGACATCGGCGTCTTCACTGGGCTGTCCAGCCAGGGCTACGGAGTCGGCTCCGGCCAGGCCGCGCCGGAACTGGAGGGCTTCACGGGCACGGGTGCCGCGCCGTGCGTCGCGACCGGCAGGGTGTCGTACGTATTCGGGTTCGAGGGCCCGGCGGTCACGATCGACACGGCGTGCTCATCGTCCCTGGTAGCGATGCACCTGGCCGCGCTGGCGCTGCGGCAGGGTGACTGCTCGGTGGCGCTGGCGGGCGGCGCCATGGTGATGGCCCAGCCCGGCTCGTTCCTGTCGTTCTCCCGGCAGCGGGCGCTAGCCGCCGACGGGCGGTGCAAGGCCTACGCGGACAGCGCGGATGGCATGGGCATGTCCGAGGGCGTCGGCCTGGTGGTACTCGAGCGGCTGTCGGTGGCGCGGGAGCGCGGGCACCGGGTGCTGGCGGTAGTGCGGGGCAGCGCGGTGAATCAGGACGGGGCGTCGAACGGGCTGACGGCGCCGAACGGCCCGTCGCAGCAGCGCGTGATCCGCGGCGCGCTGGCCGATGCCGGGCTGGCTCCGTCCGACGTCGATGTCGTCGAGGGCCATGGCACGGGCACGGTGCTCGGTGACCCGATCGAGGCGCAGGCGCTGCTGGCGACCTACGGCCAGGGCCGGGAACCGGACCGCCCGCTGTGGCTGGGCTCGGTGAAGTCGAACCTCGGCCACACGCAGGCCGCCGCCGGCGTGGCCGGCGTGATCAAGATGGTACAGGCGCTGCGGCATGGCCTCATGCCGCCCACCTTGCACGCGGACGTGCCCACGCCGCAGGTCGACTGGTCCGCCGGCGCGGTCGAGCTGCTGACGCGCGTGCGGGAGTGGCCGCGCGGTGACCGGCCGCGCCGGGCTGGCGTGTCGTCGTTCGGGATCAGCGGGACGAACGCGCACGTGATTCTCGAGGAGGCGCCCGAGGAGCCCGGCGGTGAGCCGGTGTCCGACGGTGAGCCGGTGTCCGAAGGAGTGGTGCCGCTGGTGGTGACGGCCAGGAGCCCGGCGTCGCTGGCCGGGCAGGCCGCCCGGCTGGAAGCGTTCATCGCCGGGGCCGGGATGCCGCTCGCTGGCGTGGCCGGCGCCCTGGTGTCGGGCCGGGCGGTACTGGACGAGCGCGCCGTGGTGGTGGCGCGGTCCTGCGAGGAGGCGCTCGCCGGTCTCGGAGCGCTGGCCCGCGGTGAGGACGCGGCCGGGCTCGTGACCGGCCGCGCGTACGCGCCCGGGAAGCTGGTCTGGGTGTTCCCCGGCCAGGGCTCGCAGCGGGTGGGCATGGGCCTGGGGCTTTACGACCGGTATCCGTCGTTCGCCCGCGCGCTGGACGAGGCCTGCGAGCAGCTGGACGCGTGCCTGGCCGGCTGGGTTGATCACCCGGTGCGGGACGTGGTGCTCGGCAAGGTGGCAGGCAGCGCCGAGCTCCTGGGCCAGACGGTATTCACCCAGGCCGGGCTGTTCGCGGTGGAGAGCGCGCTGTTCCGGCTGATGGCGTCGTGGGGCGTGCGCCCCGATGTGGTGATGGGGCACTCGATCGGCGAGATCACCGCCGCGTACGCGGCGGGGGTGCTGTCGCTGGCCGACGCGGCGCGGGTGGTGGCGGCGCGTGGCCGGCTCATGCAGGCGCTGCCGCCGGGCGGGGCGATGATCGCGGTGGCCGCCAGCGAGGCGGAGGTGGCCGGGCTGCTGGGCGAGGGCGTGGAACTCGCGTCGGTCAACGGCCCCTCCTCGGTCGTGCTCTCCGGTGACCACGACGCGGTCGACGCGGCGGCAGGCCGCCTGCGGGAACTCGGGCACAAGACGAAACGGCTCGAGGTATCGCACGCGTTCCATTCGCGGCGGATGGAGCCGATGCTCGCCGAGTTCGCCGCGGAACTCGCTGGCGTGGCGTGGCAGCCGCCAGTCATCCCGGTGGTCTCGAACGTGACCGGGCGGCTGGCAGAGCCCGGCGAGCTGGCCAGCCCGAGCTACTGGGCCGAACATGTGCGCCGGCCGGTGCGGTTCGCCGACGGGATCGCGGCCGCCGTGCAGCACGGCGGTGCCTTGTTCGCGGAACTCGGCCCGGGCGCGGCCCTGACCGCCATGGTCGCCGAGTCGGCCGCGGCGGCGGACGCCGAGGTGACGTGCGTCCCGGCGCTGCGTGACGGCCGTCCGGAGGACCAGGCTCTGCTGGCGGCGGCGGCCGAGTTGTTCGTCAGGGGCGCGGCCGTGGACTGGCAGGGCGTGCTTCAGGGCGTGCTGCCGCGCCAGGGCGGGCACGCGGACCTGCCGACGTACGCGTTCGACCGCCAGAACTACTGGCTGCCGTCCGGCGACGGGCCGGCCGACGCGGCGTCGCTGGGTCAGTCGGCGGTCGATCACCCGCTCCTGGGCGCGGTGGTGCGGCTGCCGCACTCCGACGTGGCGGCGTGCACGTCCCGGCTATCGCTGCGCTCGCATCCGTGGCTGGCCGATCACGCGATCGGCGGCGTCGTGGTGGTCGCGGGCACCGGGCTAGCCGAGCTGGCAGTCCGAGCGGGCGATGAGGTCGGGTGCCCGGTGCTCGAGGAACTCGTGATCGAGGCACCGATGGTCATCCCTGAGCGCGGCGGCGTGCGGGTGCTGGTGGCTGCGGGCGGCCCGGATGAGCGCGGCTCGCGCACGGTGGACGTGTACTCGCAGTGCGAAGGCGACGGGGGTCAGTGGACGCGGCATGCCACGGGGCTTCTCTCGGCCGGGCCGGCTGCCCGCGGCTCCGGGTTCGACTTCGCCGCCTGGCCGCCGCCGGGCGCCCGGCCGGTCGAGATCGAGGGCTTCTACGCCAGCCTGGCCGAGCGCGGTTACGCCTGCGGGCCGTCGTTCCAGGGGCTGCGGGCGGTGTGGCAGCGGGGCGAGGAAGTGTTCGCCGAAGTCGCGCTGCCGGAAGAAACCGCTGCGGGCGGATTCGGCATTCACCCCGGGTTGCTAGACGCCGCGCTGCAACCGGCCCTGCTGACCGCGGGCATGGGCGGCGCGGGCGGGCCGGGCGCGGACGGCGCGGGCGAGCCGCTGCTGCCGCTTGACTGGAACGGGCTGGCGCTGCACGCGGCAGGCGCCTCTTCGCTCCGGGTACGGCTGGCGCGGTCCGGCGCCAACGCCGGCGCCGTGTCGCTGGAGGCGGCGGACGGCGCCGGCGGCCTGGTGGTGACGGCCGGCTCGGTAGGGTCGCGGCCGGTACCTGCCGAGAAGCTCGCCGTGACGACGAAGACTCGCGACTCGCTGTTCGGTGTTGAGTGGACCGAGCTGCCCGTGACCGCGGCGGAGCCAGCCGGCGGCCACCCCGATGCGGAGGTCCTGGAGGTGGCCGGCGAGAACGACGCGCTGGCCGTGACGTCGCGGGTGCTGGCTGAAGTGCAGGCTCGGCTGACTGGATCGCAGGAGTCGCTGGTGGTCGTGACCCGTGGCGCGGTGCCCGCCGGCGGCGGCGAGACGGTGACGGACCCGGCGGCGGCGGCGGTGTGGGGACTGGTGCGTTCCGCTCAGGCCGAGAACCCGGACTGGATTACCCTGCTTGACCTCGACCCCGGCGGTTCCGTCGAGCAGGTACTCGGACCGGTGCTGGCGAGCGGGGAACCTCAGGTCGCGGCGCGGGGACGAGCGCTCTTTGTCCCGCGCCTGGCCCGGGCCGGAGATCAGCCGCCCGGCGATCAGCCGCCCGGCGTTCCCGCCGTGTTCGGCCCGGCCGGGACGGTCCTGGTGTCCGGCGCGGGGACGCTCGGTACGGTCGTGGCCCGGCACCTGGTCAGCCGGCACGGCGTGCGGAACCTCGTGCTGGCCAGCAGGCGGGGGCCGGACGCCGACGGCACGGACGACCTGGTCGCCGAGCTCAAGGAACTGGGCGCCGAAGTGTCGGTCGTCGCCTGCGACCTGTCGGACCGCGATCAGGTCGCCGCCCTGCTGGCGGAGCACCGCCCGGCCGGCGTGGTGCACACGGCGGGCGTGCTCGATGACGGCGTGATCGGGGCGCTGACCCCCGGCCGGCTGGCCACCGTGTTCGCGCCCAAGGTGGACGCGGTGCGGCATCTCGACGCGCTCACCCGGGACACCGGCCTCGGCGCGTTCGTGGTGTTCTCGTCCGGGTCGGGCGTGTTCGGGTCGGCGGGGCAGGGGAACTACGCCGCGGCGAACGCGTTCCTGGACGGGCTGATGGCGGCGCGGCGGGCGGCCGGCCTGCCCGGGGTGTCGCTGGCGTGGGGCCTGTGGGAGCAGGCAAGCGGGATGACGGCGCACCTGGGCGGGGCTGACCAGGCGCGGATGGGCCGGGGCGGGGTGCGGCCGTTGTCCGGGGCGGAGGGCATGGAGTTGTTCGATGCGGCGCTGGCGTCCGGGCAGGCCCTGGCGGTGCCGGTGAAGCTGGACCTGCGGGCGGTGCGGGCCGGCGGGGTGGTTCCGCATCTGCTGCGCGGGCTGGTCCCGCAGGGGCGCGAGCAGGTGCGGGCGGCATCTGGGGGGGATGGCGGGCTGGTTGGCCGGCTGGCGGGTCTGGACGCTGCCGGGCAGGAGGCGCTGCTGGTTGAGCTGGTGCGGGGTCAGGCGGCGCTGGTGCTGGGGCATGGGGGGCCTGGCGGGGTGCGGGCGGAGTTGGCGTTCAAGGACGCTGGGTTCGATTCGCTGACGTCGGTGGAGTTGCGTAACCGGCTGGGTGCGGGTACCGGGCTGAGGTTGCCGGCGACGCTGGCTTTTGATTATCCGACGCCGTTGCTGCTGGCTCGTTACTTGCGTGATGAGCTGGCGGCGGGTGGTAATGCGCTGTCTCAGGTGGGTGCCAGGATCGGGGAGGTGGAGGCGCTGATCGCGGGGCTGGTTCTGGATGAGTCGGCGCGTTCGGCTATTACGCTGCGGCTCCGGGGGCTGGCGGCGAGGTGCGAGGGGGCCAGCGGGCAGGCGGGTGCCGCCGGGGTGGCGGAACAGCTTGAGGCCGCGTCCGCTGATGAGGTGATGGGCTTTATCGATGAGCTCGGGCTGGCGCCGTGAGGCGGGTCGTCCCGGTGCTGTTGGGCGAGCGGTCGCATGAGGTGCTCATCGGCCCCGGGGTACGCGAGTCGCTGGCCGCGATCATCGGGCGGCTAGGTGCCAGGCGAGCCGCCGTCGTGTCGGCCCGCCCGGGTGAGTGGGTGCCCGATACCGGCGTCCAGACCGTGCTGCTGCCCGCCAGGGACGGCGAGCACGAGAAGAGCCTGTCCCAGGTGGAGGCGCTGTGCCGGGAGTTCGCGCGGTTCGGGCTCACCCGGTCCGACGTCGTTGTCTCCTGCGGCGGCGGGACGACCACCGACGTGGCCGGGCTGGCGGCCGCGCTCTACCACCGGGGCGTGGCCGTGATCCATCTGCCCACCTCCCTGCTCGCCCAGGTAGACGCCAGCGTCGGCGGGAAGACGGCGGTGAACCTGCCGGAAGGCAAGAACCTGATCGGCGCCTTCTGGCAGCCGAGCGCGGTGCTGTGCGACACGGACTACCTGTCGACCTTGCCGCCCCGGGAAATGCTGAACGGTCTCGGTGAGATCGCCCGCTGTCACTTCATCGGCGCGGGTGACCTGCGCGGGCTGCCGCTCGCTGAGCAGATCGCCGCCAGCGTGAGCCTCAAGGCCGGCATCGTCGAGGCGGACGAGCGGGACACCGGGAAGCGGCACCTGCTGAACTACGGTCACACGCTGGGCCACGCGCTCGAGCTGGCGACCGGGTTCGCGCTGCGCCACGGTGAGGCGGTCGCCATCGGCACGGTGTTCGCCGGCCGGCTGGCGGGCGCGCTCGGTCGCATCGGCCAGGACAGGGTGGACGAGCATCTGGCGGTCGTCCGCCACTACGGGCTGCCCGCTGCACTGCCCTCCGGCATTGACCCCGGGGTCCTTGTCCGCCAGATGTACCGGGACAAGAAAGCGGTCAGCGGGCTCGGTTTCGTCCTGGACGGCGCGGCGGGCGCGGAGCTGGTCGGCAACGTGCCGGAAGACGCGGTCTGCCGGGTCCTGCGCGAAATGCCGCGTGCGCCCCTGGGCGCGCTCACCGGAGCCGTCACGACCGGTGCGGCACCCGCGTGAGGTGGTTTCCGCGCCGTCCGGGCGGCCATCCGGACCCGGCCCGGGCCCTTGGCGAGGCAGAGCGGCTCCTGACCCGCCGGCTGGACGAGGCCCTTGCCCGCCCCGCGGCCCAGCAGGCGCACTGGCCGGACCCCGAACGGGCCAGCGCCGTCATCGAGCAGCTGCGCCAGGCCGACCCGATCGTGGTGCCGGACGAGACGGCGCTGCTGTCCGACCATCTCGCCTCGGTCGCCCGGGGCGAGGCGTTTTTACTGCAAGGCGGTGACTGCGCCGAGACCTTCGCCGACAACACCGAATCGCACCTGCGCGCTAACCTGCGGACCCTGGTGCGGATGGCCGTCGTGCTTACCCACGCCGCCGGCACCCCGGTGGTCAAGATCGCGCGGATGGCCGGGCAGTACGCCAAGCCCAGGTCCAGTGCCGTAGACGCGCTGGGCCTGCCGGTCTACCGGGGCGACCTCATCAACGCCGCCGAACCCAGCCTCGCGGCCAGAACGCACGACCCGCACCGCATGCTCCGCGGCCACGCCAACGCGGCCGGCGCGATGGCCGTCGTCCGCAGGCTCTGCCCCGGCGGGGTCTACGTCAGCCACGAGATGCTCCTGCTCGACTACGAGCGCGCCGTGCTGTGGGCGGATGCCAGCGGCCCCGAGCCCCAGCTGGCGAGCGGGCTCGCGCACTTCCTGTGGATCGGCGAGCGCACCCGCCAGCTCGACGGGGCCCATGTCGCGTTCGCGAAGCTGCTGTCCAACCCGATCGGCCTCAAGATCGGCCCGAGCGTAACCCCGGAGCTGGCCGTCGAGTACGTGGAGCGCCTCGACCCGCACTGCACCCCGGGAAGGCTGACGCTGGTGAGCCGGATGGGGCACGGCCGCGTCCGCGATGTCCTCCCGCCGATCGTGGAGAAGGTCAGCGTCTCCGGGCACCAGGTGGTCTGGCAGTGCGACCCGATGCACGGCAACACCCGGGAGTCACCGAACGGGTACAAGACCCGGCACTTCGACTGCGTGGTCGACGAGATCGCCGGCTTCTTCGAGGTGCACCGGGGACTCGGCACCCACCCGGGCGGCATCCACGTCGAGCTGACCGGCGAGGCCGTGACCGAATGCCTCGGCGGCGCCTGCGGAATCGCCGAGGCCGACCTGCCCTCCCGCTACCGGACCGCCTGTGACCCCAGGCTCAACGCCGAGCAGTCCGTCGAGCTCGCCAGCTCCGTCGCCGAGCTGCTGCGGGACCGGCGCGGCGGCGTCCGGCCGGTGCCACGATGACCGGAAATCTGTCCATCAGCGGCACCACCCGCCTGTATGTCGTCCTGGGTGATCCCGTCAGCCAGGTCCGGTCGCCCGCGCTGATGAACCCGCTGTTCGCGCGGCTGGGGATCGACGCGGTGCTGGTTCCGGTGCACGCCAGGCCCGAGCACCTCAAGCAGATCGTCGCCGGGCTGCGCCGCACAGGCAACCTCGACGGCATCTTCGTGACGGTGCCGCATAAGTCGGCCGTTGTCGCGCTCGCCGACCGGTGCAGCGCCGCGGTGGAGATCGCCGGGAGCGCCAACGCGTTACGCCGGGAGGCCGACGGCAGCCTGCACGCGGAGAATTTCGACGGGCTGGGTTTCGTGGCCGGCCTCGTAGGTGCCGGTCACGACCCGAAAGGCAGGCAGGTGGCGCTGGTGGGCGCGGGCGGCGCCGGGGGCGCCATTGCGGCAGCGCTACTGGCGGCCGGCGTCGGCCGGCTGTCCGTGTGCGACCTGGACGCCGCCAGGCTGGGCGCGCTGCGCTCCCGCCTGGACGCGCACTGGCCAGGACGGACCGTGATCTCGGCCGGGCCGGACCTGGCGGGCGCCGAGATCGTCGTGAACGCGACACCGCTCGGGATGAGTCCCGACGACCCGCTGCCATTCCGTCCTGACCTCCTGCCGCCGGGCAGCGTCGTGGCCGACATCATCATGATGCCCAGGGAAACCCGGCTGCTCAGGCAAGCGGCGGCACTCGGGCACCACGTCCACGGCGGAATCCACATGCTCGACCGGCAACTGGACTCCTACCGCGCCTTTTTCCGGCTGGTCATGACTACCAAGCCGAGGGACATGCAAACACCGGGCGCGACCCTACTATGACCGCTGAGACGTACAGGATCGCGGCATCATATCCGGCCGGCGCGGCTCCCCATCGTTCCCAGCCCAAGGGGAGCCCGGCGCATTAGGCACCGGGCTCTCCGCGCCGCAGATCGCGGCTGCCGTGACAGAACGGGTCATGGCCGCGTCGTGGCAGCGCCTGCGGCTGCGAAGAGGTCGGCGTGGTCATGGACGAGCGCGAGGTGGAGTTCACCCACGTCATGCACAACTCGTCGAGCGGCGGCCGCACGCCAATCATGGAGCCGCCCCAAGGAGCGCAAAATAGACACTGACTTCGAATTGCATCAAAGGATCACCGGTCATCTGGTGAAAGGCTGGTCACCCGAGCAGATAGCGGGCAGGATACGTTACGAGGAGGACGCGGAGAGGCAGATATGCCCATTTCGCACGAGGCGATCCGCACGTGGATCTATGCGCACCCGAGAGCAAGGCGCTCGAATAGCTGGCGTCCTGCCAGCAGGTCAGTGCGTCTACTATGCCTCGGTTGCGCTTTATGAATTGCCGAATCTATTGGAGCTGGCCGGCCAGCCTCCGCGATGGATTGTGCTGTCCCGGTTGCCAGACGATCGCGAACACCGAGTGTGTCCGGTCATGTCCATGATTGTCACTATCGGGACCCACAGTGATCGGCCCATAGTGGGAGAACCAAAGCAATGCTCGCCGCGCCTCCGCTGGACGTGCGCGGACGGCCGGCGTGCATCAGGCTGTCACGGACAGGTTCGCCAGCGGCCTCCCGGAACTTTCGGCGACTGGCTTTGGATCGAGAGCGCACCGCAGCGTATCTCGCGTAATTGGCGCAGTAGGTGAGGAGTGAGGTCTTGGTTAGTGAACCCGGCCAGACGCTGATTTTAGGTGGGCACGGTCTTCGCCTTTCGGGCACGGCGCGCGGCGAGGTCGCCGCAGCCTGCGCGTGGATGTGCCCGCCGGGGCGGATCGACGCCCACGAGACTGCTGAGTGGACGCTGATAGCGGACTGGTGCTCTGCGCCTTGTTCGCTGCCTGCGCAACCTAGGCAGTGGACACTGCGGCTAGGAGAACGTGCCTGGCCGCGGCTGGCCGTTGCGGATACGGGACCTGACTGGGTGGTGCTGGTTGGGCAATACCGGCGTGGTGAAGAACTGGTGCGCATTGAAGTGCACCGGCAGGCACGGACAACACGGGTGCTGATCCCCGCAGCTCTCGCCGGTTCGGTCAGGTGGGTGGCCTGGCTGGTACGGGTCTTCTTCGGGACCAGGATGCTCGACGGCGGGTGGCTGCTGCTGCACGCCGCTTCCGTAGGCATGAGCGGGCGAGCGGTGCTTATCGGCGGGGCAGCCGGTGCCGGCAAGTCAAGCCTCGCCCACCTCGCCTGCGCGCAGTTAGGCGCCCTGTTCATGGCCGACGATCTCACCTTCATCGGGCGGACCCCGCAGGGGACTGGGGCGCTGGGCTGGCCCACTCGAGTCTGCCTTCCCGTCGATCTCATGAAGCCGGGCGAGGGGACGGCTCACGAATTGCATGACGGACCATCAACCTGGCGGCGCGAGCGATGGGTGCTTAGCCCATCTCAGTACTGTGCGGTAACCCGGTTCCGAAGAGGCGGGACGGCGCCTGTCGCGGCTGCGGTCCTGCTGGTGCGCGATGGAGTTGGCCGCTGGCTGGAAAGCCTTTCTGCTGACCTGGCTCACGCAGCATTCATGAGGGACACGCTCGGCCTGTTTGGTGTACCTGCTGCCGGGCGGAACGAGATCCACGGCCAGGCGCTAGGGGAACTGCTGCAGGGAGTACCGCTTCTGCGTGTCGATGTTAGGCGTGATGTCGCCGACATCGCGTCCGATCTGTGGGATCTGCTGCGAGGCGTGATCAGAACGGAGGTGACCGCATGATCGGATATGTCGATCTTCAGGATGCTGACACGCTGGCGGGAGATGCGCGCCGTATCGCGAACGCGACGGCGCACTGTCGAAGAGTGCTGCTCGGCATGTTGTCCGTCCACGCCGTTGCCATGGTCCGAGATGGCGAGGCGGTTGTCCTGTTCGGCAGCCACGGCGCGGGGAAGAGCGTAACGGGCCTGGCTCTGGCCGAGCGCGGCTGGATCGTAGTCGCTGGAGATATGGCGCTGATCCAGGTCGGCGGACACGAAACCAGGCCCCTGCTGGCTGGTGGTAGCCGCAAGTACCTGCTACGACCGGCGTCCTGCCGGGAATGGTTCGGCAGCCGGAGCCTAGAGCGGATCCGCGCCAGGGCTCATGGATCGGGGTAGCAGCGCGGATTGACATCACTAACGCGCTTGAGTGGGCTGAGCGACCGGTGGGTGGGATTGCGGTGCGCGCTGCTGTGTCGGTCACCGTTGACTCGGGTGTCGGCCCGGGCGCCGAGGTCGCGGTCATGGATCACCACACGTCAACCTCAGTGTGGTACCGGGCAAGTTCACATCTGGTAGACCGCGTTCTTGATGACGAGGACGCGGAGCCCTTGCGCTGTATGGAACCACCGGAACTGGCCGTTGCCCGGATGACGCTCATTCGCGAGGCCGCACGAGCACTGCCGGTTCGCTCGATTTTCGGGACTCCGCGGGGAATCGCGGAGGCTGCTGAGGCCTGCGTTCTCGCCGGGGGCACAGATGACGGAACTTGAGCTTCCTATCGAGTGTGTTGCGGTCGACTTCGGCGGGACGCTGGCCTCGCGTTCCGGAGCAACGCCATACGGGTCGGCGGTCGCTTCCGTGCTGCGCACGGCGGACAAGTGGACCATGCATCCTGGTTTCGTCGAGGCGCTGAACTGCGCGATGAAATCGAGCCATGAAGCTGATCGCAGGAGCCTTCGGCAGACGCCGTTCGCGTCAGTTCTGCAATCTGCTGCCCGGGCCTGCGGTGCGGCGCTCCCGGATGAGGTGCATCATCTTGCCGCCGGAATGTTTGAGCACTTGCCTGATGCGCGAATCGACGAGCAGGCGGCCCGTGCGGTTGAAGTTCTCTTCAAGCGCGGGTTCCGTCTCGTGCTGGCGAGTAACACGCGCTGGCCCGAGACGGCCAGGAGGCGCACGCTGCGCGTGGCGGGCATCGAGCATTGTTTTCACGCGGTGGTGCTCTCCAGCGAGCTGGGGATCCGCAAGCCTCACGGCGAGTTCTATCAGGCGGTGCTGAGCGAGGCAGGCTGCCCGGCGAACCGGGTGCTGTTCGTCGGCGACGCTGCCGTCAAGGACGTTGATGCGCCGCGCCGGCACGGAATGCAGGCCATGCTGGTGGCATCGGTCTGGGACGGGGCAACCCCTGCTTGCTGGCGTCCACCCCTGTTCGAGGACGTTCCCCGGCTGCTCGGAGTGGCGGAGCAGTGAGCGCATCTCGGCTGAAAGCTTCCGCTGGCGGGACGAGGGTCCGGTTTCAGGATGGCCGCGCTGTGCTCCTGCCCGCAAGCGAAGCTCCGCCGGATTCGGCAGCGCCTGTGGCCAGCATCGTCAGCCCCGGCACCGAGCTCCGGCGTCTGCGCAGGACGGTCGGTGGCGAGGCTCGCGAAGCCGGGTACATGACGATCGCGCGGCGGCCAGAGGCCGGCACGCTGTTTCTGGCACCGGTACCCCACGGTTCCTGGATCGATCCAGGCAACCCGAAAGCTCTGCTAGCTGAGTCTGGGGTGGCTATAGAGGTGGTGGCAGCGGCGCGCTTTCAGCTGATAGCCGCGCTGGGCATGCGGCATCCCGCAATTCCGGCGCGGGCAGGCAGGGTGCTGGTGATTGGCTCCGGCCCGGTGGCGCTTGGCTGCTGCCTGGAGCTGCGCCGCCGAGGTGTCCAGCATGTCGTCCTCCTGACCAGGAGAGCGGAAGTTTCCTACGCTGCGGGGCTTGGCGCCGAGGTTACCGGCAGCGTGCCGCGAACTGCCCCGCCGTTCGTGATCGATGCGACGGGAGACTGCGAGCGTGCAGTACAGGCCGTTGCGGAGCGGGGTGTTGTCGGGCTGGCTGGATCCCCGGACTCTTGCCAGGCGCTCTCGGCGACCCTCATTCACCGCAGGGGCGTGACGGTGATCGGCATGCATGAGCTGGCGGGCTACAACCACGCCGCTTGTCAGCGCGAATTCACCGCCATACTTACGTGGCTATCAGCGAACTTTGATTCTGCGACTCTAGGCTCCTGGTGCCTGCGCATCGGCGAAACCCAGGTCGAGCCGTTCTACCGGAGTCTCAGCTCGCCCTCTGATCGGCCGGTGCAGCCGATCACGCTGCTGGAGTGGTGCTGATGGAGGGCTGCATGACCGGCGTCGGCCTCTACAGCATTGGCATACGCGGAGCGGCTGTCCCCGAACTGGCGGTGTGGGCGGCCCGCCACCAGATCCCGTTCCTTCATCTGCGCGGCGGGCATCGAGGTTGTGCGGCCACCCGGCAAACCAGGCAAGAGCTGGACCGCTGGCGTGCCGTCGCGGACGCGACCGCACCCGTCAGGCTCTTGACCGCCGATCTGACATTGCACGACCTCATCCAGGCCCACGAGCAGCGCCGGCATGCCGCCGAGCGTGAGCTGGAACGGACCGCCGACGCCGCATCGCGCCTGGGTGCAACGATGATCCGGGTTCTGGCGGGAGCGGCACCGCCGCACGACCAGCGGATTCCGGTCCCGCAGCTGCCAGACACGGCGATGACACTCCTGATAGAGCTCCACGATGCCTCATGGTGGACGCCAGCCGGTATCGACCGGCTCGAAGACGTCGCGCACGCGGACCCTCGCATCCGCCTGCTCGCCGACACCGGCCAGGCCGCGGCAGGGTTCGCCGCCCTTTCCGAGCCCGCTGCCTCAGCCATCGCCAGGCGCGTGCTCGCGATGTCCGCGGTGATTCATCTGAGCGACGGCGGATCAGGGCTTTCGGCTGCTGGGCATGCACAGCTGGCCGGCCAAGCCCAGGACTTGCTGGCCGCAGGGCAGCCGCTGGAAGTCGCCTTCGAGTGGACCGGCGCGCTCCGGACAGCGCCGGCATGCCTCAGCCGCTATCACGCGGCCTGCGCCTGGTGGCACGCCCTTAGTCCAGGTTCTGAGGACGGAGGCGCGGAATGAACCCCGCGCCGTGGATCATCATCACCGATTATCCGCGGTGGCCAAGCCCGTACTTCGAGCAGCTGGAGGGAGCACTGCCCCTGGGCTTCGGACTCGCATTCACGCCGAGGCTTGCAGACATTCCCCGGGCTGAGGGATCAGGCGTGATCAATCTGCACCGGTTGTCGCGCCTGTACCAGGGCGCGGATGGCCGCCCCTGCCCGGAGCGCGCAGGTGCGCTTCTGGCCGAAGTCGACGATCTGCGGCGGGGCGGATGGCAGCTGGCGTGGACTGTCCACAACCTCTTCCCGATTCGCGCTCACGGGCCGGATCTGGTCGATGAGTCGGTGGGCCGCGCTGTCCTGGCACGGGCCGACGCGGTAATAGCCCATACCAGCGCGGACGCAGCCGCCTTGCGGGCTATGCGCGGGAGCGGCCCTCTCGTGGTGGCAGGCAGCGCAGGACTCGACGCGATCGCCTGGCAGCCGGCCTCATCACAGGTCCAGCGGCTGACTCAGTTCCTTCGAGACGCGCCAACCGGCCTGCTTGTCCTGGGGAACCTGGCCGCGTACAAGGGCCTGCCGTGGCTGGTGCGCACGTTCCTCGATTCGACGGACATATCGAAACTGGTGGTGGCAGGCCGCCCGGCTGATCCAGGCACTGTGGATTGCCTCGCGAAACTCGCAGGCGACGCCAAAGGCCGGGTACTGCTGTACGCCGAGCATGTCCCGCCCGGCAACACACGAGTGCTGTGCCGGGCCGCCACCGCGCTGGTCTCGCCCTACCGGACCGACGGCCCCTTCGAGTTCTTCCGCCTCGTGCTGCACCCCTCCAGCGTGTCGATGGCGACGGGTTTCGGCACTCCGGTCGTGGCGCCGGACCTGCCGAGCGTCCGAGAGCTGACTGACGGCCATCCCTGCGCCCTCTACCGCGACAACCCCCCAGGCCGCCGCCCTGCTCAGCTTGCTCGACACCGGTAGGCGCCCGTGGGGCCAGACCACCCTGCAGGAAGCTCCGGCCAGTCGGTGGGCATCGGTCGCCCTAGTATACCAGCGGCTCGCCGCCGAGATGACCACAACGCGCCGACGGATCGGTACCGTGACCTCGCCCGCACCATCAGCCGCCAGGAGGCCATCCATGACACCGCCCGATATCGCTCACCAGATTGAGCAGCCTGACGATCCGACCGGGCCCGCGGCGGTTACCGCGCTGCTGGAATCGCAGTTCGGGCTCAGTGTCCAGTCACTCGACCGGCTTCCGATCGGCCAGGGCACGGTCAACTACCGCGTCCAGACTGACGCCGGCCTCGTCTTCGTGAAGAGCTACCCAGCCGGCACGGATCTTCCGGCAGAAAGCGCCGGGATCCGGCTGTCCGCGCTGGCCGCCGGCGCCGGAGTTCCGGTGGCCCGGCCCCGGGCGCTTAAAGGGAACACCTTCATCGCCGAACTGGGGGGCAGCGCGGCATCGGCATGGGAGTACGTCGATGGCCGCGTTATCCAGACAGGCTTGAGCCACGCGCAGCTCGACGCGGCCGGCGCTGCCCTCGGCGCGATTCACCGCACCTTCGCGTCCTTGCCCGAAAGCCGCGGTCCCACCCCGCAAGTTGACTCATGGCTCGCTTTCGACGCGGACGGCTTCACCGCCACCACCGACCAGCTCCTCGCCCTCATCGCGGCGAAGGATGAACCGGACGAGTTCGATGAAATCGCAGGGCAGACACTGCGGGAAAGGCGCGCCCAGGCCGGGCATATCCCGGCACTGATCGACGGGCTGCCATCATCGCTGGTGGCGCAAGTTCTGCATGGCGACTACAGCGCGGTGAACCTGATGTTCCGCAGTGATCAGCTTGCCGCTGTCATCGACTTCCGCCCGCCGGACCCGTTCCTGGTGGCCTACGAGCTCGGCCGCATCGCCTACGATCCGCGGACCGTCGCCTTGGCCCGCGACTGCCAGGATGACGCCAGCGCGCTGATCTCGGCTTACCAGCGCGAGAACCCCCATGCTGCCCCCGGCGACATCACCTTCAGCGCCCGAGCGGCCCTGATCCAGCTGCTGACAAGCCTGTACGGCGTGAAGAACCACTACCTCAGGCCCGGCCTGCTGCAACACGACCTCGACGCCTTCTGGCTGCTGCGGCACCGGGCCGCCACCACCCTGCTGGAGAACCTGCCCGCCATCGAGAAGAACCTCCGCGCTCACGCCGCCTGACCGCCGCACCGGCCGCGAAGCGCGCTCCGCGCCTCACCAGCGGCGATCGCCTGCTTTCCGCTAACCCCGCTGCGAAAGGGACTCGTGATGCACGGCCAGCACGCCCCGCTCCTGGATTCCTCGTGTTCGCTCACCGACGCTGAGCTCGACGCGATCACCGCCACCATGCCCCTGACCGCGCGGTACGCCATACCCGACGGCGCGTTCGACGGCTGGGCGCTGCTCTTCCGCGACCACTACCTGGAACACAGCGTCGGCTTCGTCCTAGCCGCGGAACGCTCCGGCGTGCCGCCCGAGTGGGTCTTCACTATGGCCAAGGGCGATCGGACCCGGAACCGCGAGCGCATCCACTCAACCTTCCTCGCCCGCGGCTACCGCAGCACGGTCTTTGACAACGCCTGGATCGACGTCGACCCAGGCGCCACGCGCGACGATGCTGATCAGGCGGAGCTGGTCTCCGGCCAGGTTGACGAGTTCATCAAGGCGGCGCGCAGCAGCGGGCGCAAGATCCTGGCGGTCGACGACGGCGGTTTGCTTGCGCGTGGCTATGGCCGCCCCGGAAACGCGCACGTTGATGCCGCCCTGGAGCTGACAGTCAGCGGCCTGAAGCGGATCACGGCGGCAGGTCCGCTTGCAGTACCGGTGTGGAACATGGCACGCTCAATGGTCAAAACGCAGCTGGGCTATCCGGAAATCGCGGATTCCTGTTTACGGCGGTTTCGCGCGCTGCTCCCCACAGTGAAAGTCATCGGCCGGAGTGTGCTGCTGCTTGGCTTTGGCACGCTCGGATCCCGGCTCGCTCCGATGCTGCGTGCGCAAGGCTGCCGCGTCTGCGTCGTCGATACGGACATTATCGCCCTCATCACGGCCGCTGAAAATGGCTACTGCGCACACCGCGCTGCCGCCGAAGCGCTCCGCTGTGCCCGGCCCTTCGCGGTACTCGGCACCACGGGTGAGGTCGCGCTAACGCGAGCGGATCTGGATCAGCTGCCAGATGGCGTGTACCTAGCGCCGTTCGCCACTCGGGACTTCAGCGTCCTGCGGACCCCGGGCCTGGCCTCTCTCGCCACCGACCTTCCGGGAACCGGCCGGCGCTACGCCCTTCCTGGCGGCCCGGCCTTCATCCTGCTTGGTGATGGCCGCTCGATGAACTTGTTCGAGGCCGACTCCATCCCGAACCAGGGCTACGACGCCTACCGCGCCGGAACGCTGATTGCGGCCAGAGCTCTCTGCCGCTCGATCGGCGCGCAGTTGCCCGGGGTTCACGCCGAAGCCGCGGATGCCGCCATTGCCGCCGCCGGTCTCTACGACGCCTACTTCGACCTCTACCTTTCCACCCGCGCTGGCTTCGTCGCGGAACTCGCTGCGCCCCGGCCACGAACCGGCCTGAGCGCTCAAGAGCGGCGGCACGCCTGCGTCGTCGGCTACGGAGCGGCAGGTCGCCTGCACGCCGGCATTCTCAGCGAGGCCGGAATGCGGGTCACCGTCATCGACCCCAAGCACGACCAGAGTCCGGCAGTGCCGCCCCCGGTGTACGAGAGCGTCGAAGCGCTGGATGCTGCCACAGGTTCGCCGGACTTGTGGTCGGTGTGCGCGCCAACCGGCGACCACCTATCCTTGCTCCGGCAGATCCTCGACCGGGATCCGAACGCCAGGATCCTGCTGGAAAAGCCGGCTTGCTACGGCCACGAGATCCCCGATTTCGAGCACCTGCTCAACATCCACCCGCATGCGCGGATCGTGGTGAACGATCAGTACAGGCACTCGCGCGCGCTCAGCCGGCTCGGCGCGCTCATAGGTGAACTCGCACCCGGCCAGCCGATTGACCACATCACGGTCACCTTCACCAAAGACCGCCGGCAAGACATTAGCACTGGCCGGTTCGTCGACCGGATCTACGGTGTCCTCGGCTACGAATGGCTGCACATGCTTGCTGTGGTACGCCAGATCCTGCCATCGAACCTGGTTGCCGGCTACCTCGCCGCTGATCCGGCCCGTAGCGACCTTTACGCCACCTACGACGAGAGACTTTTCGTCTCCTCTCTTACCGAGAGAAGCACACTCGGCAACGAGGCGCAGTGTGTCTACCTCGAACTTGCCTCTTCGATTACCGAGCCGCTCATCCCGGTGGTGGCCCCGCCAGCTCCGGGAGGCCGGTGGCAGCGCGCGCTGCGAGCCGACAACGACCGTCACCGGCACGTCACCGTCCATGCCGGAAGCACCCGCTTCAGCCTTCACCTGGAGCCAGTCACTGCCCCCGGCGGTTGGCAACTGGATCGCAACCAGCACCGGCTGACCGCTGATCAGAAAGGAACACTCGTCTTTGACCAGATCATCGACGACTCGCCCATGCATACCTCGATCCGCCATGCCGTCACGGCGCTCCGCGCGGACGCACAGCTTCCCCGTCCAGACCTCGCTCCGCTCCGCCGCATCGCAGCCCTCGCTGCCACGCTCAGCAAGCACGAGATGACGACGGAACCCGGGGAGCACGCACCGGGCGCCAGCGCGGCAGCGATGCCTGCGCCTGCGCCATCAGCGCCTAGCTGAACGGCACAATCGCAGGGGTGTGGCCGCGAAAATGTCAGCAGTCGCGCGGGTCGAGGGCGGCCATCGGCGGAAACCTTGGGCATGTCGTCGCTTCGGGAGCGACCTGCCGGCGGCGGATGGCGTCGGCGCGCTCGCCTAGGTCCGTGACATGCCGATCAGCTGGGCGGTGGGCTCGATCGCGACCGTTTCGGGGAGTCGCTGGCCGTCGCGCACTGGCCAGGACGGACCGTCAGCGCGGCCGGGCCGGACCTGGCGGGCGCCGAGATCGTCGTGAACGCGACACCGCTCGGGATGAGCCCCGATGACCCGCTGCCATTCCGGCCTGATCTCCTGCCGCCGGGCAGCGTCGTGGCCGACATCATCATGATGCCCAGGGAAACCCGGCTGCTCAGGCAAGCGGCGGCACTCGGGCACCACGTCCACGGCGGAATCCACATGCTCGACCGGCAACTGGACTCCTACCGCGCCTTTTTCCGGCTGGATCAAGACCGCGACCGGCCGGGGCGCGACCAAGGCCGCGTATAGGCCGCGGCTAGGCCAGAAATCTGGCCTATACTCTGGCTATGGTTACTCTCTCGCTGGCTGAGGCCAAGGACAAGCTTTCGGCCGTCGTGAACGATGTCACATCGACTCACGAGCACTACACCATCACGCGCAACGGTCGCCCCGTAGCGGTCGTCCTGCCTGTCGATGACCTTGAGTCCCTGGAAGAGACCATCTTCTGGCTGGAACGCGAGATCGCCCGGCTGCGCGCCGGCGAGCCAGGCGCGGACGGCCCCGACATCAGCGGCGACGAGATGGCGGCGATCATGGATCGCCGCCGCAGGGAGGCCGGGCTCGCGTGAAAGAGCCCTATCATCTCGTTGTCAAAGCGCGGGCGCGCCGCGCGCTTGAGCACCAGCTCGCGCCGGCGACTGCCTTCGCGGTGTGGGAATTCATGGCAGGGCCGCTCGTGGACAATCCGCAACGCGCCGGGAAGCAGCTTGTCTCGCCGCCGTTTCAGGGCGACTGGTCCGCCCGGCGCGGACATTACCGTGTCAGGTACCAGGTCGACGATGAAAAGCACGCGGTCACTGTGATCGACATCGCGGACAGGTCGGACATCTACCACCCGGGACGCAAGTAGTCCTGCTGGTCCCCACCGAGATCAGGGGACGGAACAGGATGCGCAGGGTTAGCCGACAGATTCCGTTGCTTCATGTCCGGCCCGGTTTCCTGAGGTGTTGCCGTTGGCGATCTCACGGACGCGAATCGCCCCGCTGGGGTATCAAGAATGTAGCCGAGATGATGCCGGACTGCTGCGGCGGTGCGGGGGTCGCGGAGGCTGTAGACGTACAGGATCGCGGCATCGTATCCGGCCGGTGCGGTTCCCCATCGTTCCCAGTCCAGGATCATCAGCCGCGGCGCGGTGAGGTTCGCCCAGTGCAGATCGCCATGTGCGGTTGTCCAGGCTGGTGGAGTGGTACAGACCGGTGCCCCGAGGTAGGCGGGCATGGCCTGATCAAGGTATGCCTGGCGCACCGCGACGCGGGCAGTCGGCACCGAGGCGATCGTGGCCAGCGCGTCGGCCAGCTGCGCGTCGCCGCCTGGATAAGCATGCTAATGGTCAGTGGGCCGCTGTCGAATCCGTTCCAGGTCGCGACTCCGTACGCGCAAATGATCCCGGCCGCGCAGGCTCGCTCAAGCGCGGTTAACGCCCAGGAGCCGCTCGGCCATTCTTTCGGCCCGACACCAGTACTCCGGGTTATGGACGAACACCACGCTCGGCGCGGTCCCGAGGATCCGAGCACTGCGGGCAGCCTGCCAGCCGACGTAACTAGGTTCCGGGCAATACCTCGCCGTGCCCCGACGGCCAGGCCGCCTTCCAGGAGGTCTTCCACGTTCACCTGCACGTGTTCCCGCGCACGCCTGGTAGCCCGTTTCAGGTAGAGCGGCGTCGTCCTGGCGTGGTGCGGCGGTCAGGTGCCCTGAACCGGCGCATGGAGGTGAGCAGTTGGTCTAGCAGGGCGGTATCTGTCGGCGGCTCGCCGGTTTCGGTGTCGCAGCAGGGCGGTTTGCGGCGTCCTGCCTGGTCTGATGGCTGGTGCCCGGCCAGTTCGTAGAGTTGCTGGTAGACGTCCGGCGGCCGGTCCCTGTCGTGGTTGCCGATCAGGACGACATAGGCGATCTCTGGTGATTCGAAGGCCACGATGACCCGCATCTGACCGGTCAGGTGAATCACGCACAGATGATCGAGGAAGTCGCCGCTGAGCCGGTAGGCCAGCGCGGCGCATCCTCTTACCGCCAGGTCGGCCTCGAACTGGTCGTAGGCACCTCGTGCCTTCCGGGCCAGGCCTTCGATGATCTTGTTAGCTAGCGGCGTCGCCCGGATCTCGACGGTCACCGGCTATCTCGCAGGGCGGCGGACGACGTACTCGCCCCGGTGCAGCTGCTCAAGTGAGTCCGCCAGATCAGGGATGGCGAGCAGTTGCTCGTCGGCGAGCCGGTTGTACACGGCGTCGAGCAGGCCCCGGTACTGTCCTGCCATGCGCAGGTCGGCGACGAGGCGGCGTATTTCCAGCACGGACGCCGGGTCCAGCAGCAGCCTTGGTTTCCGGCTGCGGACGCGGATGATGCCGCGCCTGGCCCAGGCGCGCACCGTCGGTTCCGACAGGCCCAGCATGGCCGCCGCTATGGACGGCCGCATGCCGGGCGCGGAGGCCAGGCGGTGCGCCGCCACTGACTCGAGCGCCTGAGCGCGTTCGTCGCCGGCTGGCAGGGTGTGAGCTACCTCGTGCAGCTTTGCGACGTCATCGAGCAGCGTTGTCAGATCCTCGCGCTCTTCCATCAGGCTCACCGCGCTCACCTCCGCTTTCGAGTATGACACGGTTTCTCGGAAGCACGGAACCGTGTGCTTACCAGGTGGCGGAGTCTCCGTACCGGGGCCTGAAGGCGTTCGGGGAGGGTGATGCGGCGTTCTTCTGCGGTCGGGAGACAGCGACCAGGCAGGTGCTGGAGCGGGCGTCGCGGTGCCTGGACGGCATCGGGATGCTGGCCATGCCCAGTGCTTGCCCCCGGGCGTTCTCCGCTGGGGGAACTGGCGGTGCAGGTTGCCTCGCTCGCGGGTGCTGACGCGGCTGATCAGTTCGAGCAGCTTTTCACGCTGTGCCCGGAGGAGGAGCGCGGCGGGCGTTCATCACTTCGCTGCACGCGGCAGCCGCGACCCGGCAGGGCCCGGAACAGGACAGGCGGCGCTGGTGGGTCCTGGGCGTGCGAGCTGACTTCGAAGCCCGCTGCGCGGGTTACCCCCAGCTCGCTGAAGCGGTCCAGGACCGGTACCTGCTTCTGCCGATGACCGGGCGCCAGTTCCGGATGGTGATCACCGGGCCGGCGCCTGCACCGACAGCCGAGATCATGCGGGCGTGGATGGGTGACATCGAAGATCCGCAGTGAGGCAGGTCAAGGGGAAACCCCGTTTTCGGCATGGGCAAGAGCTGGATAGTTGAGTTGCCGGAGCAGGTCATTGGCCTGCGCAAGCAGGCTGGGCGGGATCAGGTCAGCCGGGAGATCCGTTTCAGGGCCGGGGTTCTGGGATGCTGGCCCTATCTGGCTGCTTTTCCAGGGCGCCGCTTGGGTGTTCATGTCGGCGATGCCGAGAAAGGCCGTGATTTTCTTCCCCGTGGTCTCGTGCTGTGCCTGGGTTAGGTCCTCGAATCGCACCCGCAGGCATGCCTGCGGGTGCGCCGCCTCGAATGCGAGCACGGTTCGGGTGTACGTCACCCAGTAGGCGGTCAGGGCCGCGAGCGTGCTGGCTGGGTAGGCCAGGGTGAACGGCGCGAATACGGGATTGGCTATCCCCCATGGGCTGGCGTCCAGGGCGGCGCGGATCACGCCTGGGCAGGCACGGTGCAGGCACAGGAACCGCGTCCCGGGGTACAGGCCCAGGAACGTCTCGGCGGCCGGGGGATTCGCGGCGGCCACCTCGCACCAGCGTCGTTTTCCCTCCCTGGCCAGTATCGAGGTGATGATGCTGGCGGCTAGTGCCCGGGTAGCGGTGACGGCCAGCCGTGACGGCGGCCCGGCGGCCCGGGCGTCGGCGTTCCGCCAGGTGGTCATGGCCTGCTCGCAGAGGGGGAGCAGGCCGGTTCCTGAGGTGCAGGCTAGGTCCGGATGGCGGGCCAGCAGGGCACGCAGCCCTGTGGCCCCGCTGTACGGCGAGGCGAGCACGATGACCGGGGCATTGCTGGTCGCGCTGCCCGGATCGACGGGCCTGCCAGGGCCAGGGCGCGGGACCTGAGCGCCGTCCAGGGGCAGGTCGGCATGGCGTTCCATGGACATCACGGAGCCGCTGCTGCGGCGGCGGCCGCCATGTCCGGGGGCGTAGCGTCTGCCGGTTCCCGCGGGCTGAGGCCGAGCAGGTCGGCAAGCATCGCCACTCGTGTCTGGGCGCCCATTGGGCTGTCCTCTCCTGACGCGCAGTAGCGCAAGTCGCAGCGACGCAGCGCAGTGTACAGATTGGCCTGCCCGTCCAAGACTGACCGCCACGTTTCAGGAGAACCCACGATGCTCCATTCGATCCCGCTGTCGGCCTGCTCGTCATCTGCCGTTACCGTCCGGGATGCGACGTCGACTACCCACTGAGTTTCGCTGCCGTCCGCGATGGTGCGGCACACGACCAGCAGCTTCCCGGCCGCCTGCGAATCCCACCTGCTGGCGAACTGCTCGTCGGCGCTTTCCACACGGGACCGCAGTGCTTCCAGTAGCGGCCTGTACCCAGAGGCAGGCTGATCGCGAAACGGCCGGCCGGGCGTCGGCGCCGGGCGGCGGATCGTGCCGGGAAGCCGCGGGTCACGCGGCCTGCCCGGAGTCCCCCAGTCCGCATCGACGGGGACGTAGCCCAGTTTGCCCGCTAGCTCGTTGATCGCGGCAGCGACCGGCGGCAGGATCATCCCTGCCGGGACCAGTTCCCCCGTGCCCACCGAATCCTTGCTGATCGCCTTCGTTGCCCAGATTTTGTAATCTGCCGGCCCGAAGCGCTCCTGCCCGCGGCTGAAGCACGTTCGCGCCACCCCGGGTAACGGCTCTGCGCCGATGAAGGCGTACACGTCCTGCATGACGCTCTCGGGATCCTCGACAAGGTCCTCATACCGCACCCGGAGGCACCGGTTCGGATGGGCTTGCTCCGCCCCGGCGATCAGCGTCGCATGGTCCAGCCAGTACCGGGCCAGCGCCAGCACGGCGTTGCCCGGCGACCCCGCGATGTACTCATCAAATCCGTACCCGTTCAGCCCGAACGGGCATGCGTCCAGCCCCGACCGGATCACGTCCATCGGATGCCGGTACAAGCACACGAACCGCGTTCCCGGGTAGATCTGCGCGAGCAGGTCCGCGAACCGGGCTGACCCCAGGCTCTTATCGCACAGCAGCCGTTTGCCCCGTCGTGCCAGGTAGGACCCGGTCATCTCATCCGCCATCCGCCGGATGCCCCCTAGGGCCGCATCCGGGACCCGGGTCGGGGCGGCGCCGCGTTCGTCCGACAGCGGCGCCCCCCCGATCAGTGACCAGACCACGGCCAGTTGCCCGTACAACGCCGGCAGGCTCGTCTCAGGCGGGCATGCCAGATCCGGGTGCGCATCCAGCAGGAACCGCAGCAACGTCGACCCCGACCGGGCCATGCACAGCACGAACACGTCTTGGTGGCGTGTCTGCGGAGGGTCTCTTCGAGAGGTACGTCGAGGAAGTAGGCGGAGGCGGTGCTCGCGTGGTCGCTGATCAGGGCGGTGAGCATCTCGCCGTAGTGGTCGGCGCGCAGGATTCCCTCGACGATGACGTGGAAACCGGAGGAGAGCGCGTGCCGGGCGGTCAGGTCGACAAGCCCGACGTTGGCCCCGCCCAGGACGTCGTGCTCGCGGAGGACGACCCTTCTGAGGTTGTCCTGACTGACGATCGCCAGGCCGCGCCTCCCGTACCTCGTGCGCATCGCTGCGGCGACGACCGACTTGCCGGACGCGGAGTTGCCCCGGATCACGATCAGCCTGCGGGAAGGACACGGGATCGCGGCCAGGATCCTGGAATCCTCTGATATAGCCGTTGTGGTGGCGATCTCGGCCGGGGAGAACCAGCGGACCTGGTGTTCCGGGTCCCCGCCGGGGCGGGGGTCGGAGGTGGTAGCGGCGTAGATGTGGTCGACGTGAAGATGACGCTCGCTCGTATGGCGGTCGGGGGAGGCGGGCACCTCCGCGGTCAGCCAGGGCGCGGGTACCAGCTGGTGGGGGAACCCGGCCGGGAACTGGGCGGCAGGTCCCGGCGCGAGGGTGACGTCAAGGCCGGTTTCCTCCAGGGCTTCGCGGACGCCGGCCTGGGCGGCGGTCTCGTTGGCTTCCACGTGACCGCCTGCCGGGAGCCAGCACTCGAGACGGGGGTGCCACACCAGGGCCACCAGCCAGCCGCGCTCGCGGTCCTGGCGCGGGATGACGTGGACGTCGATGCCGCTCGGGTAGCGCTCGGGTGGCATGGTGCTAATCCTCGTAGCTGTCGGCGGCCGGGTGGTCGACGGGCAGTCCCCACTGGCGTCCTGCTTCGGCGGCGGCGCGCGCCTGGGCCTCGGCGGGCTGGCCCCAGCCGAGTATGCCGGGGGCGGCGGCGAGCGAGGTCATGTACCGCCGGTTGAGGCGACCGTTGTCGGGGTCGGGGGCGCGGGGCGCGAACTCGGTGATGATCCCGGCCATCCGGATCTGGGCGATGACCGGTCGTCCGGGCTGGCGGACTTCCTGGTAGCCGAGATAGGCGGCGGACGGGCTGATGCGGACCGTGTTCTCCTCGAACGCCTCGCGGGCGAGCGTGGCGTACTGGTCGGCGTCGTAGGGTTCCGGGGTTCCGCCGGGAGGGAGAAGGCGCCGTCGTCCTGTTCCTGGATCAGGACCCGGCCGGTGACGGCGCACAGCAGCCAGCCGTAGACCTGGGTGACTGGCAGGCCATCCGGAACGGGCTCCTCATGCCAGACGTACTCAGCCTGCGATTCGCTCATGCGTCCTCCTGTGCTCACCGGGGCGGGTCATGTGTTTGAGCGTGTATACGTGTTGTCGTGTAATCAGGTTGCGTGGACTGGGAGGTCGAAGCTACCGATGAGTTCTTCGCCTGGGCCGGGAAGCTGGAGGAATCCGACCCTGGGGCGCGGGCGATGCTCGACGCGGTGATTGACATGCTCGCCGAGAAGGGGTCTTTGATGCGCCGGCCTTATTTAGGGGGAGATAGTGACCTCCCGCCATCACAACATGAAGGAACTGCTGGTGCCAGCCGGCGCGATGGAGTTGAGGGTGCTGTTCTGCTTCGACCCCCGCCGTGCGGCAATCTTGCTTCTGGGCGGTGACAAGAGCGAGGGCTCGATGTGGAATGCCTGGTATCGCACGGCAGTTCCCGAGGCGGATCGCCTGTATGACATCTACTTCGCTGAGCTTCGCGGGGAGGGATTGCTGCCATGACTGGTCATCGTTCCTGGACTGCTGACCGCAGGGCGCGGATGGCGGAACCGGAGGTTGCGCAGCGAGCGGCGGCAGCCCATGCTGGGCTCGCCCGCCTTGAGGAAGGTTGCCGGAAGACGCTTGCCCAGCTCAGGAATGCCCATCGGCTGACGCAGGCGCAGCTGGCGAGTGTGCTGGGCGTGAGCCAGGCTCAAGTCAGCCGTGTCGAGAACCAGGCGGATTTGTACCTGTCGACGCTGCGCAGTTACGTTCAGGCGATGGGCGGCGAGCTTGAGGTGCGCGCGTTCTTCCCGGACGGGCAGACGGCGGCCATCATGATCGCTGACCTGCAGAACCCGGCTGACGCCGATGCCGCGGGACGGCATTCCCAGCTAGATGTTCATGCCGCGTTCGCCCTGGTCCATCGCGGCGTGGGCCGGATTGACTCCGATGTGGAGAGATTCCGTGCCGCTGGCGCCGTCTGACCTTTCACGGCCCTACTCGAGCGCGGCCGGCAAGGACGCGGACTGGCAGCTGTTGCTACGGCGGGCCGAGAGGCTGCAAGAGCTGACCGGGCTGTCCGGGGTGCCGGAAGCACGATGGCCTGCCGGGGAGGCTGCCAGGCTGCGGGCGGTACCGCCGATCTCAGGCGAGGCAGCCGGCCAGCGACTGGCTCGCTGGCGGGACGTCTTCGCCAGTGAGCTTGCCGATCTGGAGCGGGCTGTCCTGGCCGCATCTAGCCAGGCAGGCAGCACGACCGTCGCGGACATTGATCTTCGCAGTGCCGTATACCTTGCGGCGCGGCTCCTCGCGACGCTCCTTGACGTTGCCATCGACCATGTCAGCCCATAGCAGGCCGGTGGCGCTCATATGAAGCGCGATCCCGTCCGCCCCATGCCGCTACCTGCGCCACGTTGGTGAAGGACGCATGCCGGGGCGATTCAGGGCTGGAAAGGCGCCCGCCGACATGAGCAGGCCTACCTCCGAGTAGCGATCACGATGTGGGACGTGATGCGTCTCTTGATATCAGCCCAGGCCCGGATCGATTGGGAGCCTTGATACAACTCGGTCGGCAACGCGGGCCTGCAGGATCGACTGCTCGGTTCTGCGCGATGCCAGTCTTTGGACCTAACGATCTGCATTGCGGCATGAGGATGATCGAGCCAGGGTGCGGCTACGGATCGAATACCAATACATCTATAGTGGCTTTTGGCCTCTCGCCAGGATCGGGCAAGCGCTTGTCGGCCTCCAGACGGTCGCTGCCACTTGGTCATCTGCTGGCTGCGGCGCGCTGCGCTGGTTACGCCACCTCGCCGAGGCCGAGTACCTTCACGACTTCCGCTTCGGCGTCGTCTAGCGGGCCGGGCAGCGAGGAGAAATCCCTCCTCGAAGATGACTCTCGCGCTTCCGGGCACCGCTGACCTGTCGGCGACGCGAACCGAGAGGCTCAGCTGCGGGGTCGCGGCCAATGGCTGGTCTACCTGCGCGACGAAGGTTCGGTGCTGGCCGGCCTGGATCATCCCTGATGCCTGCTGGACGATTGCGGCGCGGACGTCGGCCTTGATGACGAGCGGCCGCTCTTCGCAGGCAAGGTAGATGGTGACGGGAGTGCCCAGGTCAGCAACGACCCCATTGAGATTGCGCTTAAGCTCGCGGAGGCCGCCGAGCGTCCGGTTCTACCGCCGCATGGCCGAACTGCTGACCACCTACGCCTCGCTGCGCCTGCAGGTAGTGGACTCGAGCGTGATCGCCCTCGCCGAGCGGCTTGATGTCCGCGAGGTTGCCGCCCTCGACCGGCGCGACTTCGGCGTTGTCGCTCCCCGGCACCTGCGCAAGGGAGAACGGCTTACTCTGCTGCCAGCCGACTGACCCGCTCCAGCACCACAACGGCGAACTCCGGCATACCTCTGCGGTCGGCGCCACCCGAGCCGAAGACGGCCGGGACCCGGCGACGTGATGTCCGGAGAAACGAGCGGATCGCCCCCAGACCGCAACCGGCGGCTGTCCCTCGGGACGTCGGCCGGCAGCGTCGTCGGCGCGGTCCGGATGGACGAGTTGGTAGCAAGCCTCCTGCGGCGGTAGTCAAATGTCCCCGAATCGCCGCAAGGCGCCGTTCTGGCGGCTGCGGATGACGGTGCTGGGAGAATGGGTGACATGCCGAAGAGTCCGCTTTCGCCGGAGGCCATCGCATTGCTCGGTCAGTTCGGGTTGACGGAGGCTGATGTCCTCGCGCTCGCTCTTGGCGGCCCAGGCCTGAGGTCCGGCTTTCCGGAGGAGGTATATCCAGAGCAGGTATATGTCGGAGGTAAGCGGGTGGCCCGGCAGAAGCTGCCCCGGCTCAGGAAGGGCGCGGCGGCGACCGTCCATACGGTGAAGGTGAGCCTTTACGGGGCGCGGCCGCCGATCTGGCGGCGGCTTGAGCTTCCCAGCGACCTGACCCTGGACAGGGCGCATGAAGTGCTGCAGATCGCGTTTGCCTGGGACGGCTATCACCTGCACCAGTTCGAGACGGTCTGCGGGGTGTTCGGCCGGCCGGACGACGCGGACGGGGACTGGGGCACGGAGGTGGGCGATGGTGCCGGGGTGGCTCTCGCGCAGGTCGCCGCTGCGGAGAAGGCGAAGGTCGTGTATGTCTATGACTTCGGTGACGACTGGCGGCATGACATCGTGGTGGAGAAGATCTCCCCGGCTGAGCCTGGGGTGGCATATCCGCGCTGCACGGGAGGGCGCGGCTGGGCGCCGGCGGAGGACAGCGGTGGCATCTGGGCGCACAATGAGGCGGCCGGAGACTCTGACCCGGTCGCGGCATTCACCCCCGCCGCCCTCAACGCAGCGCTCGGCGCCCTCGCAGAGGTCATCCTCTTATCCTGAGCACTCACACCGCTAACTCCGGATACTTGCAGGCATACATCTGCTCCGGGATCCCTGAGCTGTCCGCTACCGCAGTGCCCGCTCTACCAGTTCGACGCTGCGGGACGTGGCCGCCAGCCTGAAGCCGGTAGGCCGCGAGCAGGCTGTCGACGGCGTGCGGCGGGATATGCTCCGCTAGCTCCGGCAGGCGATGCGGTATCCCTGGCGGCACCCTCGACGCAGCCGTGCGCGTAGCACCGCGCCATTGCGGCCAGGGCCGCGGGATGCCGACGCTCTGACCGGCGTCTGGAAGCGCTAGCCGCCAGGGTGGACCACGTCTTCGCGGCAGTCGCGCGCAGCGCCCAGCCAGCGGGCACCCCGGCGCACGCCGTGCGGTGGCTCAGCCGCGACGACATCACGGAAGAGGCGGCATTTCCCTGGACTCACGGCGGCAGGTCCTCGAACTGCTCGCCCGGATGTGACGGCGGCGCGACCTGTGCCCACGCTGCCTTGAAGCCGGGCAGCGCGTCCAGCTCGGCGGACACGTCGGCGGCTTCGGCCGCGCCGATCCTTTGCAAGATCGCCAGCGCGTGCCGCAGCTTGTCTTCTGCCTCGGCGGTGCGGCCGGCGACCCGGGCGCACCGGCCCAGGCCGGCCAGCGCGTGCGCCTCTTCCAGGACGATGCGGAGCTGGCGGGCCAGGTCCAGTGCCTCCTGCAGGTCCCGGGCCGCGCCCGGATAGTCCCCGGTCAGCCGCTGTGCCTCCCCCAGCCAGATGAGCACGTCGGCCTGGCCGGGCCGGTCGCCGAGGTCGCGGCAGATGCCCAGCGCCTCCTGCAGGTCCCGGGCCGCGCCAGGGTCGTCCTCGCTCATGCGTCGCGTGTTCCCGAGGCTGGTGAGGGCGAGGGCCTGGCCCTGCCGGTCGCCGCGTTCACGGCAGATACCCAGCGCCTCCTGCAGGTTCTGGGCCGCGCCGGGATAGTCTCCGGCCAGTTGCCGCGCGTCCCCTAGGTTGCTGAGGGCGAGGGCCTCGCCGGGCGGGTCGCCGAGCTGCCGGGCGGCCTGCACTGCGGCGGCGTGGCGAGTGATGGCCTCGCCCCACGGGCCGTCGTGTCGCAGCAGGCCTTCCAGGGCCGCGGTCAGCGCGATGACCCGGGCGTGCTGGCCAGCCGCGGTGGCCTGGTCCAGGCAGGTCAGCAGGCTGGTCCGCTCGGCCCGGGCCCACGCCAGCGCCTGCTCCCGGCTGGCCAGGACTGCGATGCCGGCCGGCGCGGCGTCGGCCGACGGGGCGGAGACGGCGCGGGTCTGGCGGGCCAGCAGAGCTTGCGCGCGAGCGGCGGCGTGCTGGTAATAATCCAGCAGCCGCCCGGTGGCCTGCTCCAGGTCATCGCCGGGGTCCAGGCGGCTGGCGAGGGCGCGGACGTGCTCGCGGATCAGGTCGTGCATCCGGTGCCGGCCGGGCCGGCTCGGTGAGCAGGTAGTGCTCATACAGCCCCTCCAGGCCGAGGCGGGCCGCGGCCAGCCCGGTGCCATCCAGGGCCGCCGCAGCGTACGGGTCGATGTCGGTGCCGGGGTGCAGCGCGAGGCGGCGGAACAGCCGCTGCTGACCGGGTGTGAGGTCCGCATATGACAGGTCGAACGCGGCGGCGACCGACAGGTTCTCTGTGGCCAGCAAGTCCAGCCGGTCCACGGCGGCGGCCAGTTCGGCGGCCCGCCCCGCCAGAGTCCAGGCCGGATGGTGGTACAGCTGGCGGGCCAGCATCCCGATCGCGAGCGGCAGGCAGCCGCACAGCCGGGTGATCTCCCGCACGGCCGGGTCGGCGGAGCTGAGGCCGGGCCGGACGGCCAGCCGGACCAGCAGCCCGGCTGCCTCGCCGGGCGGGAGGGCGTCCAGGCTGATCGTCTGGGCGTCTTCCAGCGCGGTCAGCCGCCGCCGGCTGGTGACCAGCACCAGGCTGCCGTCGGCGCCGGGCAGCAGCGGCCGGACCTGCTCGCTGCTGGCCGCGTCATCCAGAACCAGCAGCAGCTGCCGTCCGGCCAGCCGGTCGCGCCACAGCCCTGTCCGCGCCTCCAGGTCGGCCGGGATCTGCCCGGCCGGGACCCCGATGGTCAGCAGCAGGCTGGCCAGCGCATCGGCCGGGTCTGCCGGCAGGCGGCCCGGGGTATGCCCGTGCAACGGCAAGAAGATCTGCCCGCCCGGGAACCGGCCGGCCAGCCGGTGCGCGGCATGCACCGCGAACGCGGTCTTGCCGATGCCGGCCATCCCGCCGATCGCGTGGATGCTCACCACCCCGCCCGTCCCCGCCGCCGCGTCCGCCAGTTCGGCCAGCTCGTGCTGCCGGCCGGTGAACGAGGCGATGTCGCGGGGCAGCGTCCGGGTCGCCGCCGCCACCCCCCTGCCGCGGCCCGGCCAGGCACCACATGGCCCCGCGCGGCAGCCTCGAACTCCACCCGGGCCGAGCCGCCCAGCCGCAGCGCGTCGGCGAGCAGCCGCACCGTGTCCTTGTGCGGGGTGGTGGCCAGGCCCCGCTCCAGGTCGCTGATCGTCTGCGGGCTCACCCCGGTCGCTTCAGCCAACTCCTCCTGCGTCAGCCCGGCCCCGGCACGCAGCCCCCGCAGCACACCAGCGAACCCAGCCGGCGGCTCAGCCACGGCCTCTCCTCGCGCCCCCGGACGTACGAATTTAGGCCGAGCATACGCAATCCGGCCCCCGCCAGCCGATGGCCGAGCATACGCCGCCGGCCCGGCGGCTATCTTCGCGTACGCGGCTCACAGTTTCCGGGTCGTCAGTTCCGTGGGCGGTCCTTCATGTCCCCCGCAAGGCCACGCTGTTTGGCTTGAGAGCGAGCAGTTATCCGCTGTCAACCCGAGACGGAGGGACTATGTCCACTCAGACCAAGCCGAGCATCGTGTTCTGCTATGGGATCTGGGCCGATGGCTCGTGCTGGAACAAGCTGACCGGGCCGCTGCAGGCCGAAGGATACGAAGTGATCGCCGCGCAGTACGGCCTCGACACCAACGAAGCCGACGTCGCCGCGACCCGGGCCACGCTGGGGCGGGTCCACAGCCCGGCCATCCTGGTCGGCCACTCCTACGGCGGCGCCGTCATCACCGCCGCGGGCACCGATGACCGGGTGGCCGGGCTGGTCTACATCGCCGCCCTCGGCCCTGACGAGACCGAAACCTCCCAAAGCGAGCAGGAGAAGTTCCCTCAAACGGCGCTCTTCGGCCAGATCGAGGTCGCCGACGGGCGGATCTGGATGCTGCCCTCCGGCGCTGAACTCTTCTGTGGTGACCTGCCCGAGGAAGAGCAGAAGGTCGTCTGGGCGACCGCCTACCCCCCGGCCGTCGACCTGTTCAGCCGCAACGCTCAAGGCATCGGGTGGAGGACGAAGCCCAGCTGGTACATCGTGGCCAACAACGACCAGGCCGTCCACCCCGACCTGGAGCGATTCGCCGCCAAGCGGATGGGTGCCACCACCTACGACATCGACAGCAGTCACGTCCCCATGCTGTCCCACCCCGACTACGTCCTCGACGTCATCCGCACCGCCGCAGCAGCCGTCTGAGCCCGCAACCTTTCTGAGCCCTGCTACCCGGCCGGGCGAGCAGGGGTCAGAAACAGCGAGCTCAGATGAGAAATCCGGTGGCATCCGAGCAAATGCTCGAAATACCCGTGCGCCGCCACGTGTTGACCTGCGAACGGCCGTTTCAGGTTGTTCTGGACGGCATCTACGACGGCATCAGCCAGCCGGACATCGGGGCGCTGTTCGCTAGGCTGGCGGCTAGTACCTCCTATGAGGAGTTCACCGCGCTGGTCCGGCTGATCGCCGGCAACCCGGTCACCATGGGATAGATGACCGCCCAGCGGCTGGACACCGAAGTCCTCCGCCTCCTGCGCCACGCGACCGCCATACCGGCCACCGCAATCGCGGCACCCCGGTCCCGCAGAACGCCTTAGCGCAGTCGCAGACGTGGTGATCATGAAGCAACCAGCATGAGCCCCCGGTCAGGGCAGCGGACTGCCAGCGGCAACACGGTCGTGCTGGTCCTGGCCATCACCAGCGCCGTCTGACCAGTGACGGGAGCCGCCCAGGGGCTGGGCTTGCCCGCTGCCTCCGGACGGCGAAGAGCAGAGCGGCGAAAGTCGGCTTGGACCGCCGTCGCCACGGGTTTGCGGTGATCCGTTGGGTTACCCATGTCCCGGTGCTGGCGCTGGCCGGGCTGGTGGCCGGCCTAGTCGTGGTGATGATCGCGGTGCGTGTTGCTTTCCTCCCCCGGGAAGTTGTCACCTCGGCGGGTGCGGCAGATGAGGTTGCGGGCCAGGGTTCGGCTGCATCCAGGTCCGGCCGGGCGTCCGCAACTGACCGCTGGCCAGCCGTCACCCCGGCTTGTCGCGGCAGGCTCTGGGCAGCCGGGGCCTGTTCGGGGCGGGCTGCTCAGGCACGGGCCTGATGGCAGGGTGAGATCAGAGCTTGGTCAGCTTGGCGCACGGCAGCACGATCCGCACGCTGCGCGAACCGAAATCTACTGCCAGGGCGGTGTCCGCCTCGATGCTGATGACCCGGCCGAGGCCATAGGTATCGTGCGTGACCTGGTCCCGTATCTCGTACTGCTCCGCAGGCGGGAGGGCAGGCGGGGGACTGAACGGGCTGCTGGGCAGATAGCGCCGAGATGCAGGGCGGGTCGGTTTCATCACCTCTAGTATGCCTGCTTCCTGCCGCCCGGCAGGACGGGTGCCCGGAGAATAGTCGAAGATTCCCAGGAATTGCCCGCACCGGCCCAGGTTCGTCTTGCCGGGGACCGCCCGCACCGTCCTGCACGATACGCGCCGCGCCGTGGCGCCTGTTCACCCCCGGCCGCCTCACCGCTGAACCTGCGGTGAGCGCGAGGCGCGCCAGGTACACGACCGGGATGATGGTGGGCATGCCTGCGGATGTCGATCTGGACCCCGGCCCGCCTGTGTCAGCGCTGGTGTCGCAGATTCTGGTGGCCTTCACGATCGAGGTGGACAGCGAGTTCGAGCATCGGATGCCGCACCGCACCACGCGGCACGGGGTAGTCGGCGACCGGCGAGGTGGAATGGATAAGCCGCCATGGCTGGTGTCGCTGCCGATGTGGGTGCACTGCCTGCGGCACGTGCCCGACGACGGCATCCGTGCGGACGACCTCGTGGCCCGCGCACGGCTGGCCGCCGCGAGCATGCAGTTGATCGTGAAACGGATGGGCAGCTGGTGGGGTTACCTGCACATCGAGCCTGCGCCCGGTGTCGGTGTTGCGGCACGGCGTGCGGCGCGGGTGCTCCCGACCGAGGCGGGCAGGCACGCCCGGCTGACCTGGGACCCGCTGCCCGCCCCGACTACCTGCCGGTCGGCCAGGCGCGGCCAACCCCGCGCGAGCCGCTCGCCGCGGATGCTCTCGGCGACTCCACGCTCTACGCGCTGGCTTCAAAGCTATTGCTCGCGTTCGCGCTCGACTTCGCCGACCACGCGCCGCTGCATCTCGGCCAGTACACCGGCACCGCCACCAGCCACCTGGCGTTCAGCGCCAACCTGCTGCGTGTCGTTGGCAAGACCGCTATGGTGCCGCCGCGCTGCACGAACTGCATGACGCCGCCGCCTCGCTGATCGCCACGACCGGCATCGAACAGCAGCCGATGCTCGGTATCCGGTCCTATCCGGACGGATGGCGAGCCCGCGAGAGGCCGTCGGCGACACTGCCGCACTTCCCAGTGATCAGCCCACGCGGCGGATACCCGGACGGCAACTGACCACCTGTTTCGTTGCTGGCTTATGGTGCGTCAGGTGGCAGGCGGTATGCGCGGTTGCGGCTCGCGGGCGGGGCGTTCGCTATGCCCCCAAATCCCGGGGCCTGGCTGACCACCACCGCCAACCGCAAGGCAATCGACCGGCTCCGGCGCGAGAGCAAGCGCGACGACAAGCACAAGGAGGCTCAGATGCTGCACGACAACACCCCGCCCGAGCCTCTTGGCGCCATCGACGACGACCGGCTCCGGCTGATCTTCACCTGCTGTCACCCGGCGCTGGCGAAAGAAGCCCGCCTGGCGCTGACGCTGCGCATGGTCGGCGGCCTGACCGTGCCCGAGATCGCCCGCGCCTTCCTGGTGGCCGAGAGTGCCATGGGGCAGCGGATCACCCGCGCGAAGGCCAAGATCAAGGCGGCCCGGGTCCCGTACCGGGTGCCGTCCGGCGAGGATCTCCCGGCCCGCGTCGCTGGCGTCCTGACCGTGCTGTTTCTCGTGTTCAATGAGGGCTACCTGGCGACCGGCCCGGACACTGATCCGGTGCGTCACGACCTGACCGCCGAGGCGATCCGGCTCACTCGCCTGGTCCGTGCCCTCCTGCCGGAGGACGGTGAGGTGGCCGGGCTGCTGGCGCTGATGCTGCTCATCGAGGCCCGCCGCCCCGCTCGGGTCTCGGCCAGCGGCGAACTGGTCGCCCTCGATGAGCAGGACCGCGGGGCCTGGGACGCGGCGCTGGTGGCCGAGGGGCACCAGCTGGTACGCGAGCGCCTGGCCGCTGCCGCAGCCGGGTGGCCCCGGGCCGCTACCAGATCCTCGCGGCGATCAACGCCGTGCACACCTCCGCCCGCGACCCGCCGCCGCGACCAGCTGGGGTAGCCGGGATCCCAGCCGAACCGGCGCGCGAACCGCCCGGCCTGGTGCCGCTCACCCTGGGGCTCGTCGCCGGGCGCTGGCCCCGGCGTTCTTCGTCATCGGGGCCGGCATTGGCCTCAGTTTCGCCACGATCCCGTCGTCGCTGGATTCCTGCCGCACCTTTTCCGGCTGGATCAGGCGGTCATGACTACCAAACCGAGGGACGTGGAAACAGCGGGCGCGACCCTACTATGACCGCAGGGGCTGAGCTCACAATGCCGTCGCCACCTGGCCGTTCACGTTTTCTTCATTGGACTTTACCGCGGCGAATCGGAGAGAGATGATCACCCGACAGGCACCAGAATTCCCCGGTTGGCCGCACTACGATGACGCCGAGCGGGACGGCCTGCTCCGCGCGCTCGACCAGGGTCAGTGGTGGCGCATGGGCGGGGATGAGGTGAACTCCTTCGAGCGCGAGTTCGCCGGTCACCACGGCGCCGAGCATGCACTGGCGGTCACGAACGGGACGCACGCGCTGGAGCTCGCCCTGCAGGTCATGGGCGTCGGGCCGGGAACCGAGGTCATCGTGCCGGCCTTCACGTTCATCTCCTCATCCCAGGCGGCTCAGCGGCTCGGCGCGGTCACGGTCCCCGTCGACGTCGACGCCGGCACCTACAACATCGACGCGGCTCAGGTCGCCGCCGCGATCACGTCCCGCACCAAGGTGATCATGCCGGTCCACATGGCCGGCCTCATGGCGGACATGGACGCGCTGGCCAAGCTCTCCGCCGAAACCGGCGTGCCCCTGCTGCAGGACGCCGCGCACGCGCACGGCGCGCGCTGGCAGGGCAAGCGCGTCGGCGAACTGGGCAGCATCGCCACGTTCAGCTTCCAGAACGGCAAGCTGATGACCGCCGGCGAGGGCGGTGCCATCGTGTTCCCCGAGGGCGAGAGCGAGAAATACGAGACGGCGTTCCTGCGGCACAGCTGCGGCCGGCCACGGGACGACCGCCGGTACCTGCATCAGATCGCCGGGTCCAACATGCGCCTCAACGAGTTCTCCGCGTCCGTGCTGCGGGCGCAGTTGCGCCGCCTTGACGAGCAGATCGCGGTCCGCGACGAGCGCTGGGCGCTGCTTTCCGCGCTGCTCGGGGAGATCGACGGCATCGTGCCCCAGGGCGGCGACCTGCGCGCCGACCGCCACTCGCACTACATGGCGATGTTCCGCGTCCCGGGTATCGGGGAGGACGGCCGCAACGCGCTGGTCGACCGGCTCGTCGCGGCCGGCCTGCCGGCGTTCGCGGCCTTCCGCGCGATCTACCGCACGGATGCCTTCTGGGAGTTCGGCGCCCCGGACGAGACCATTGACGCGATCGCGGAGCGCTGCCCCAACACCGACGCCATCAGCCAGGACTGCCTCTGGCTGCACCACCGGGTCCTGCTCGCCGGGGAGCCGGAGATGCACGCGACAGCCGAGATTATCGCCGACGCCGTGGCGACGGCATGACCGTCCGGGTGGCGATGGTCGGGCTCGGCTGGGCGGGGCGAGAGGTGTGGCTGCCCGTGTTACGCGAGCACGCCGGCTTCACGGTAACCGCTGCGGCCGATGCCGACCCCGCCGCCCGCGACGCGTTCACGAAAGCGACTGGCATGACCGCGTACCCCTCGGCGGACGCGCTCACCGAGCGGCAAGTCGACCTGGCCGTCGTCGCGGTGCCCAATTACCTGCATGCCGAGGTAGCGGGGGGACTTCTCGCCAGCGGGATCTCTGTCTTCCTCGAAAAGCCGGTGTGCCTCACCTCGGCCGAGGCCGACATCCTCGCAGCGGCCGAACGCGGCGGCGGGATGCTGCTGGCCGGGAGCGCCATCAGGCACCGGGGTGACGTCGGGGCGTTACGGCGGGTCATCGGTGAGCTGGGCGACATCCGGCACGTCAGCCTGGGCTGGACCCGCGCGCGCGGCGTTCCGCGCACGGGCGGCTGGTTCACCAGGCGCGACAAGGCCGGCGGGGGCGCGCTGTTCGACCTGGGCTGGCACCTCCTGGACACGCTCGCGTTCCTGCTCGGGCCAGTTGGCTTCACCGAGGTCGTCGGCGTGACTTCTGGCGACTTCGTCAACTCCGGCGGATGGCGCGCGGCCTGGCGCGAAGATCAGCCCGATGCTGGCACCGCCGATGTGGAGGACACCGCGAGGGGCTTCGGCATCCGCGCCGACGGCGTGTCGGTCTTGCTGCGGGCGAGCTGGGCATCGCACGAGGCGCGGGACGTCTGCCTGATCGAGGTCGAGGGCAGCTCCGGCACCGCCAGGCTGAGATGCACGTTCGGCTTCAGCCCGGCCAGGGAGCCCGAATCCGAGCTGACAGTGACCCGCGAGGGCATCACGACGCGGCTAGCGCTCCCGGCCGAGCAGATCGGCGCCGAGTACAGCAGGCAGGTGGACGGCCTCGCCGCGATGCTGGCCGACCCGGGAAACCGGGGCCGGGCCGTCGAAGAGGCCCGGCCGATCCTGGCGATGATCGAGAGCTTCTACGCGTCGGCCGACTCGGCGCGTGCCCGGCTAGCAGTGCCCGCGTACCAGTAGAAAGGCGCTCCATGGCATTCCCGATCGTCGAACGACCAGTTGCCGAGGCCGGCACCCCGGTGCCGGTAAGGGACGTGGTTATCTTCGATCTCGACGGGGTCATCGTGGACAGCTTCGCGGTCATGAGCGCGGCGTTCGCCATCGCCTACGCCGAGGTCGTCGGCGACGGCCCCGCTCCATTCGAGGAGTACCGGTGCCACATGGGCCGTTACTTCCCGGACATCATGGCGATCATGAACCTGCCGCTGGAGATGGAGGAGCCGTTCGTCCGCGAGAGCTACCGCCTCGCCGGCCAGGTCCAGGTCTTCGACGGGATACTCGAGCTGCTGCTGACCCTGCGCGTCCGTGGCCTGCGGCTGGCTGTCGCCACCGGCAAGAGCGGGCACCGTGCCGGTCCCTGCTCGACCGGCTGGGCCTGCTCCCCTTCTTCGCGCACGTGATCGGCTCGGACGAGGTCACAAGGCCCAAGCCCGCGCCCGACATCGTGCGGCACGCGCTGAGCCTGCTTGACGTGCCGCCCGAGCGGGCCATCATGGTCGGCGACGCGCCAACCGACCTGGCCAGTGCCCAGGGCGCCGAGGTCGCGTCGGCCGCCGCGCTGTGGGCGCCGCCGGAGGACGCGGGTGCGCTGCTCGCCGCCGGTCCCGACGTGGTGCTGCGGTGCCCGGCCGACCTGCTGGCCTTTTGTCCGCCCGTACCCGCCCTTAGCCCGGCTGTCCACGCTCGCTGACGCCGCGTGAAAGCGGCCCACTACCTCGGCATCGATATCGGCGGCACCAAGGTCGCCTTCCGGGTAGAGACCGATGCCGGGGCCGCGCGGGAGGCAACGTTTCCCTGGGCTCCCCGGCACAGCGCCGCCCGGGACCTCGCTCAGCTCGCCGAGCACGTGGCCGGGTTACGGGCGCGGATCCGGGCGCCGCTCCTGGCGGTGGGAATCGCGATGCCCGCGACGGTCGGAACTGACGGCCGGATCACCGCCTGGCCGAGTCGGCCGGAGTGGACCGGGCTCGACCTGAACGCCTCGCTGCGGGCGCTGTTTCCCGAAGCGGCCGTCGCCTGGGCCGACGACGGCGACCTCGGCGCGCTGGCGGAAGCCCGGGCGGCGGGCTGCGACGACCTGCTGTACATCGGGGTGGGCACCGGCGTCGGCGGCGGCCTGGTGCTCGGCGGCGTGCCGTGCCCCGGTATCGGCCGCGGATCGTTCGAGATCGGGCACCTTATCGTCGAACTGGACGGATCGCCGTGCGCGTGCGGCCGGCGGGGCTGCCTGCAGGCGATCGCGTCGGGGCCGGCCACCCTGCGCCGCGCGGGCCGGCTGCGGGGATCGGACGTCACCGCCGGCGAACTGAGGCGGGCGCTGCGCGCCGGACAGCCGTGGGCCGTGACCGCGATCGAACAGACGAGCCGGGCACTGGCCGCCGCGGTGACAGGAGTGCAGGAACTCGTCCATCCTGGCCGCGCGCTGATCGGCGGCGGCTTCGCGGCGGGCGTCCCCGAAATCGTCGGAAGGGTATCGGCGCACCTCACCGGCCTGGCCCGCCCCGGGCACCCGCCGTTAGCGGCGGAGCCTGGCCACGCTGGGCGGGCTGTCGTCGCTGCGCGGAGCGGTGTCGCTCGCCCGCCTGACGGGCCGCGCCGCTAGCTGAGACTACCCAGGCTGGTAATGGCCGCGGCGCGGGATCTGGGCGAGCCTGAGCATATGGCCGGTTCTCCTGCTGTACGGGTCGCGGAGCTTGCGGGTACCGCCGGCGTCAGCACCCGCAGCATGACGGTACGCCCGCTCGACATCAGCGGTGCCTTTCTCATCTCGTCGCGGCGGTTCACCGACGAGCGCGGTGCGTTCCTCGAGGTCTACCGCGAGGATGTGCTGGCTGAGGCGCTCGGGTACCGGCCCAGGATCGTCCAGTCGAACTATTCGGTCTCCCACCGCAATGTTCTGCGCGGCGTTCACGGGGCGAGGGTCCCGCCGGGCCTGGCCAAGCTCGTCACGTGCCTCCGGGGCACGGTTCTCGACTTCGCCGTCGACCTGAGGACGGGCTCACCGACCTTCGGGAAATGGGACATGTCCGTCCTTGACGGGCGCGGCACCTCCTCGGTTTACCTTGAGGAAGGGCTTGGGCACGCCTTCGTGGCGCTCGAGGACGACACGTGCGTGCAGTACCAGTGCTCCGAGCTTTACCGGGCACAGGACGTCGTCACCGTGAACCCGCTGGACCCCGAACTCGGCCTGCCGCTCAGGCTTCCCGGGGACCCCATCTTGTCCGGCGGCGACGCGGCCGCGCCGGCGCTCCGCGAAGCTGCCGAACTTGGCCTGCTGCCGAGCTACGACTCGTGCATGGCACTGAGGGGCGCGGGCACGGCCCGGAGCTGACCGCCGGAGGCTCCTGTGGCTCTACCAGTCCGGGGGATACCGTCTTGTGGTGGTGCTGTTTAGCGTCGGTTCTGGGAGGCCTGGTTTCCGGAGCGAGTGGGAAAGGGTTCCATGACCGACGTAATTTCCTCGGAGGCGGTCTGGGCGCGGACCCATCAGTTCGACCCGCCTTCGGCATTCGATTCTCTGCGAGCTGAACGTCCGCTCGCGAGAATGAGTTATCCCGATGGGCATCTGGGCTCGGTCGCGTCGAGTCATGGAGTGGCGCGCAAAGTTCTGGGTGATCCCAGGTTCAGCCACACCACGGAGATCTGCCATTTCCCTCGAGGCCGATGAAGTGCCGCTCCGGCTCGGAGGGTCCATCTTCGCGGTACAGGGCATGCCCGTATCCTGGTGAGTTTTTCGCGCCGGCAGTTATGGCCGGGGCGGTTCCCGCGGGTGCGGTTTCACGGTTCCATCAAATCCTTTGTAAGGACTGAAGAATGGCGACGGACGAAAAACTCCTCGGCTACCTCAAGCGCGTCACCGCTGAGCCGCACGCCCAGGCACTGCGGGCGGGTGAGTGCTTGCTGGCGCTGGCCGGCGGCGTGTCAAATGCCGGCTGAGGGGTCGGCGGTGGCGGGTTCGCATCATCGGCATTACTGGTTGCGTCCGGTTCCGGTGGGGGATGCGGTGTCGCTGGGGCTGGCTGGTGCTGGTCATCCGATGCTGGGTGCGGTGGTGGAGTTGCCGGGGTCGGGGGGCCTGGTGTTCACGTCGCGGTTGTCGTTGCGGTCGCATCCGTGGCTGGGTGATCACATGGCTGGCGGGGTGGTGGTGGTGCCGGGGACGGGTTTGGTGGAGCTGGCGGTGCGGGCTGGTGATGAGGCGGGGTGCCCGGTGCTGGAGGAGCTGGTGGTGGAGGCGCCGCTGGTGATGCCGGGGCGGGGCGGGGTGCGGGTGCAGGTGGTGGTGGGAGGGCCGGGAGCTGGGGGTTCGCGGGTAGTGGAGGTGTTTTCGCAGGGTGAGGGTGCTGCTGCGCAGGGGTGGACGCGGCATGCGGCTGGCGTGTTGTCGGCGGTTCGGAGCGGCGGGGGCGGCAGCGGGTTCGATTTCGCTGTGTGGCCGCCGGCGGGGGCGGTGGGGGCGGATATCGCCGGTGGCTATGAGCTTCTCGAGCGGGCGGGGTACGGATACGGGCCGGCGTTCCGGGGGGTGCGGGGGGTGTGGCGGCGGGGCGGGGAGTTGTTCGCTGAGGTGGTGCTGCCGGAGGAGCTGCGGGGGGAGGCGGGGAGGTTCGGTCTTCATCCGGCGTTGCTGGATGCGGCGTTGCATGCGGCGCTGCTGGCCGGGGGGCCGGGCGCTGCGGGTTTCGGGGAGTCGGCAGGCGGGCGGGGGTTGCTGTTGCCGTTTGCGTGGAATGGGCTGGTGCTGCATGCGGGGGGCGCGTCGGCGTTGCGGGTGCGTGTGGCTGTGGGTGAGCGGGGGGTGGTGTCGCTGGAGGCTGCTGATGAGGCGGGGGGTCTGGTGGTGACGCTGGATTCGCTGGTGTCGCGGCCGGTGTCGGCGGGGCAGCTGGCGGCGGGTGCGGGTGCGGGGGTTTCGCTGTTCGGGGTGGGGTGGGTGCCGGTGCCGGTGCCGGTGCCGGTGGCGGTGGAGGCGGTGTCGTGGGCGGGGGTTGGTTCGGCGCTGGAGGTGGCGTCGCTGGCTGATGAGGTGGCGTCGGGGCGGGATGCGCCGGCGGCGGTGGTGCTGGAGGCGGTGGGGGGCGGGGGTGCGGGGGCGGTGCTGGGGCTGGCTGCGGGGGTGCTGGAGGTGGTGCAGTGCTGGCTGGCTGGTGACCGGGGGCTGGAGGATTCGCGGCTGGTGGTGGTGACGCGGGGTGCGGTGCCGGCGGGCGGGGACGGGATGGTGGCTGATCCGGCTGGGTCGGCGGTGTGGGGTCTGGTGCGGGCTGCGCAGACGGAGTCCCCGGGCCGGATCGTGCTGGTCGACGCCGACCCGGGCGGGCCGGCCGGGGACGTCGCGGCGGGGGGCGGGTTGCTGCCGGCGGAGGTGCTGGCGGCGGTGCTGGCCTGCGGCGAGCCCCAAGTCGCGGTACGGGGCACCACTATGTCCGCACCCCGCCTCACCCCAGGAACCAAAGCGGCTGAGGGCACATTGCAGCTGCCTGCGGCTGCCCGGCACTGGCGGCTGGCGGCGACCGGGGGCGGGACGCCGGAGAGCGTCGAGCTGGTGCCGGAGCCGGGGGCCGATACGCCGCTGGGCGCGGGGCAGGTCCGGGTCGGGCTGCGGGCGCTGGGGATCAACTTCCGCGACGTGCTCTTCACGCTGGGCGTGGGGCTCGGCGGCGCGGAGCTGGGCAGCGAGGGCGCGGGGGTGGTGCTGGAGGTTGGTGCGGGCGTGACCGGCCTGGTCCGGGGTGACCGGGTGATGGGGCTGACGGGTGAGGGGTTCGGGTCGGTGACGGTGACCGATCACCGGTACCTGGTGCCGGTTCCGGCCGGATGGTCGTTCCGGCAGGCGGCGTCGGTGCCGATAGCGTTCCTGACCGCCTATTACGGGCTGCGTGACCTGGCTGGCCTGCGGGCGGGCGAGTCGGTGCTGGTCCACGCGGCGGCTGGTGGCGTGGGGATGGCCGCGACCCAGATCGCGCGGTATCTGGGGGCGCGGGTGTTCGGCACGGCGAGTGAGGGCAAGTGGGGGGTGCTGCGGGAGCTGGGATTCGAGCCGGGGCAGATTGCCTCATCGCGCACGGCGGGGTTCGAGGAGCGGTTCCTGGCGCAGACGTCGGGCGGCGGGGTGGACGTGGTGCTGGACTGCCTGGCGGGGGAACTGGTCGATGCGTCGCTGCGGCTGCTGCCGCGCGGCGGCCGGTTCCTGGAGATGGGCAAGACCGACATCCGGGAGGCAGGCGCCGTCGCCAGCGCGTACCCGGGTGTCAGCTACCGGGCTTTCGACCTGAGCGAGGCCGGTCCTGACCGGATCGGGGAGATGCTCGCCGAGCTGATGGCTCTTTTCGGCGCGGGGGCGCTTACCTTGCTGCCGTGCAGGGCGTGGGATGCGCGGCGGGCGCCGGAGGCTTTGCGGTTCATGAGCCAGGCCCGGCATGTGGGCAAGATCGTGCTGACGGTGCCGCGGTTGTTTGACCGCGATGGCGTGGTGGTGGTGTCGGGGGGCGGGGTTCTGGGCGGCGTGGTGGCGCGGCATCTGGTGGCGGTGCACGGGGTGCGGCGGCTGGTGGTGGCGAGCCGGCGTGGCGCGGGTGCTGCGGGTGCGGGTGATTTGGCGGGTGAGCTGGGGTTGCTGGGGGCTGAGGTGCGGGTGGTGGCGTGTGATGTGTCGGACCGGGGTCAGGTGGAGGGTTTGCTGGGGGCGGCGGCTGGGTGGGGCCGGGTGTCGGGCGTGGTGCATACGGCGGGGGTTCTGGATGACGGGGTGATCGGGGGTTTGTCGCGGGGGCGGCTGGCCACTGTGTTCGGGCCGAAGGTCGATGCGGTGGGGTGGCTGGATGAGCTGACGCGGGGGTGGGATCTGGATGTGTTCGCGGTGTTCTCGTCGGCGGCGGGGGTGTTCGGGTCGGCGGGGCAGGGGAATTACGCGGCGGCGAACGGGTTCCTGGACGGGCTGATGGCGGCGCGGCGGGCGGCGGGCCTGCCCGGGGTGTCGCTGGCGTGGGGCCTGTGGGAGCAGGCAAGCGGAATGACGGCACAACTCGGCGGAGCGGAGCATGCGCGGATGGGCCAGGGCGGGGTGCGGCCGATGACGGAGGCGGAGGGCATGGGCCTTTTTGATGCGGCGCTGGCGTCGGGGCAGGCCCTGGCGGTGCTGGTGAAGCTGGACCTGCGGGCGGTGCGGGCTAGGGGCGAGGTTCCGTATTTGCTGCGTGGCCTGGTCCGGGCGGGGCGGGCGCACGCGGGGGCGGTGTCGGCGGGGGATGGCGGGCTGGTTCGCCGGCTGGCTGGTCTGGCTGCTGGCGAGCAGGAGGCGTTGTTGCTCGAACTGGTGCGCGGTCAGGCGGCGCTGGTACTGGGGCATGGCGGGCCTGGCGGGGTGCGCGCGGAGGTGGCGTTTAAGGATGCCGGGTTCGATTCGCTGACGTCGGTGGAGTTGCGTAACCGGCTGCGTGCGGGTACGGAGCTGAGGTTGCCGGCGACGCTGGTTTTTGATTATCCGACTCCGTTGCTGCTTGCCCGTCACTTGCGTGATGAGCTTGCCGCTGGCGGGAGCGGGCTGTCTCAGGTGAATGCGAGGATCGGGGAGGTCGAGGCGCTGATCGCGGGCCTGGCTCTGGATGAGTCGGCGCGGTCCGCTGTTACGCTCCGGCTCCGCGGCCTGGCGGCGAGGTGCGAGGGAGCCAGCGGGCAGGCGGGTGCCGCCGGGGTGGCTGAGCAACTTGAGTCCGCGTCCGCTGACGAGGTGATGGGCTTCATCGACGAACTCGGGCTGGCGCCGTGAGGCGGACGGCGAGGTGCCTCGCCCGCCTGACGGGCCGCGCCGCTAGCTGAGACTACCCAGGCTGGTAATGGCCGCGGCGCGGGATCTGGGCGAGCCTGAGCATATGGCCGGTCCTTCGTGGCGCTCGAGGACGACACGTGCGTGCCGAGCTACGACTCGTGCATGGCACTGACGGGCGCGGCCCGGAGCTGACCGCCGCAGATCCTGGCCCTACCAGTCTGGGGGATACCGCCTCATCATGGCGTTCTTTAGCCTCGGTTCTGGGAGGCCTGATTTCCGGAGCGAGTGGGAAAGGACTCCATGACCGACGTAATTTCCTCCGAGGCAGTCTGGGCGCGGACCCATCAGTTCGACCCGCCTTCGGTATTCGATTCTCTGCGAGCCGAACGTCCGCTCGCGAGAATGAGCTATCCCGATGGGCATGTCGGCTGGATCGCCACCAGCCATGAAGTGGCGCGCAAGGTTCTCAGTGACTCCAGGTTCAGTCACAGCACGGAGATCTGCCATTTCCCGATGACGCACTGCGGGGAGCTGGTACCGAATTTTCCGCTGATACCGGGGATGTTCATTTACATGGACCCTCCCGATCACACCCGGTACCGGCGGCTGCTGACGGGTGAGTTCACCGCTCGCCGGGTGAGCCAGCTGACCGCGCGCGCGGAGGCCGTGGCCGCCGATCAGGTCAGCTTGTTGCGCGAGCACGGATCTCCCGCCGATCTCAAGACGTGCTTCACCGACCCGCTGGTCCTGCGCATCCTGTCCGAGCTGGTTGGCCTGCCCTACGGCGAACGTGACCGGTACGCGCACGCGCCGACCGCCATGCACGACCCGGACGCGGACATAAATGAGGTCAACGCCACCTACGAGCAGGCAGGCTCCTTCATCGCCGAGGTCATCGAAGGCAAGCGGAAACGGCCCGGAGACGACATCATCAGCCACCTTCTCGCCGACGGGCAGGTGACTGCCGACGAACTGCGCAACATCGTCACCCTTTTGCTATTCGCGGGCTACGAGACCACGGAGAGCGTGCTCACGGTCGGCGTGTTCGCCCTGCTGGACCACGCGGATCAGCTAGCGGCCGTGCGCGCGGACCTGACGAAGCTCGACGCCGTGGTGGAAGAGCTCCTCCGTTACCTCACTGTCAACCAGTACGAGATTTACCGCACCGCCCTGGAGGATATTGAGCTGAACGGTGAAATAGTCAAGAAGGGGGATACTGTCACGGTGTCGCTGCCTGCCGCCAATCGCGACCCGGCTAGATTCGAGTGTCCCGAGAAGCTTAACGTCGGCCGCGATACCTCAGGTCACATGGCGTTCGGTTACGGCATTCATCAGTGCCTGGGCCAGAATCTGGCGCGGGTGGAATTGCGCGCCGGCCTGGCGGCTTTGCTGCGAGCATTTCCCGACCTCCGGCTTGCGGTCGCGGTCGATGAAGTGCCGCTCCGGCTCGGCGGCTCCATCTTCGCGGTGCAGAGCCTGCCCGTATCCTGGTGAGTTTTTCGCGCCGGTAGTTATAGCCGAAACCGTGCCAGTAGGTGCGGGTTTTTACGGTTCCATCAAATCTTTGTAAGGACTGAAGAATGGCGACGGACGAAAAACTCCTCAGTTACCTCAAGCGCGTCACGGCCGAGCTGCACACCCTGCGGAAGCAGGGCTCGCGGCAAGCCGCTGAGCCGCTTGCGGTGGTGGGGATGGCGTGCCGGCTGCCGGGCGGGGTGGGGGGTCCGGGGGATTTGTGGGAGCTGGTGGCTTCGGGGCGGGATGCGGTGTCGGGGTTTCCGCGGGATCGGGGGTGGGATCTGGAGGGGTTGTTTGATCCTGATCCGGATCGGGCGGGTGCTTCTTATGTGAGCCGGGGCGGGTTCCTGGATGGTGCGGGGTTGTTTGACGCGGGGTTTTTCGGGATCTCGCCGCGTGAGGCGGTGGCGATGGATCCGCAGCAGCGGTTGCTGCTGGAGGTGTCGTGGGAGGCGCTGGAGCATGCGGGGATTGATCCGGGGTCGCTGAAGGGGACTGATGTGGGGGTGTTCACGGGGGTGTTCGGTCTGGGTTACGGGGCTGGCGGGGTGGCGCCGGAGTCGGAGGGTTTCGCCGGTACCAGCGGGCCGTCAAGCGTGGCGTCCGGGCGGGTGTCGTATGTGTTCGGGTTTGAGGGCCCGGCGGTGTCGGTGGATACGGCGTGCTCGTCGTCGCTGGTGGCGATGCATCTGGCGGGGCAGGCGCTGCGGTCGGGTGAGTGCTCGCTGGCGCTGGCCGGCGGCGCGTCGGTCATGGCCACGCCAGGCGCCTTCGTGACGTTCTCCCGCCAGCGGAGCCTCGCTCCTGACGGGCGCTGCAAGTCCTACTCCGCGGACGCGGACGGCACGAGCTGGGCCGAAGGCGTGGGCGTGGTGGTCCTCGAGCGGCTGTCGGTGGCGGTGGAGCGGGGGCACCGGGTGCTGGCGGTGGTGCGGGGCAGCGCGGTGAATCAGGATGGCGCGTCGAACGGGCTGACGGCGCCGAACGGCCCGTCGCAGCAGCGGGTGATCCGGCAGGCGCTGGCGGGTGCCGGTCTGGTGCCGTCGGATGTGGATGTGGTGGAGGGGCACGGCACGGGGACGGTGCTGGGTGATCCGATTGAGGCGCAGGCGCTGCTGGCGGCGTACGGGCAGGGGCGGGAGCCGGGGCGGCCGTTGTGGCTGGGGTCGCTGAAGTCGAACATCGGGCATGCGCAGGCGGCCGCGGGCGTCGCGGGCGTGATCAAGATGGTGCAGGCGCTGCGGCACCAGGTGATGCCGCCGACGCTGCACGTGGCCGAGCCGACGACCGCAGGTGGACTGGTCGGCGGGTGCGGTGGAACTGCTGACGCAGGCGCGGGACTGGCCGAGGAACGGGCATCCGCGCCGGGCCGGGGTGTCCTCGTTCGGGATCAGCGGGACGAACGTGCACCTGATCTTGGAGGAGGCGCCGGCTGCGGAGGTGGCGCCGGCTGCGGAGGTGGCGCCGGCTGCGGAGGTGGCGCCGGCTGCGGAGGTGGCGCCGGCTGGCGTGGTGCCGCTGGTGGTGTCGGCGCGGAGCGAGGCGTCGCTGGCGGGGCAGGCTGGGCGGGTGGCGGCGCTTCTGGACGGTGCCGGTGACGTGCCGCTGGCTGAGGTGGCGGGGGCGCTGGTGTCGGGGCGGGCGGCGCTGGCCGATCGCGCCGTCGTGGTGGCGGGTTCGCGGGATGAGGCGCTGGCCGGACTGGGCGCCCTGGCCCGGAGCGAGAACGCGGCGAGCGTGGTGTCGGGCCGGGCTGGCGGGGTCGGCAAGGTGGTGTGGGTGTTCCCGGGTCAGGGGACGCAGTGGGCGGGGATGGGCCGGGAGCTGCTGGACTCCTCGCCGGTGTTCGCGCGGCGGGTCGCGGAGTGCGCGGCCGCGCTTGAGCCGTGGATCGACTGGTCGCTCGCGGATGTGCTGCGGGGCGATGCTGAGCCGGAGTTCATGGTCCGGGTGGAGGTGCTGCAGCCGGCGATCTTCGCGGTGATGGTGGGCCTGGCGGCCGTGTGGGCGTCGGCCGGCGTGGTGCCCGACGCGGTGGTAGGCCATTCGCAGGGTGAGGTCGCGGCGGCGTGCGTGTCGGGTGCCCTGTCACTAGAGGACGCGGCCCGGGTGGTGGCGGTACGCAGCCGGGTGCTCGCGGCGGAGCTAGCCGGTCGCGGCGGCATGGCCTCGGTCGCGCTCAGCGAGGACGAGGCGGCGGAGCGGCTGGGGCCGTGGGCTGGCCGGATCGAGGTAGCGGCGGTGAACAGCCCGTCGTCAGTGGTGATCGCCGGCGATGCCCAGGCTATGGACGAGGCGGTGGAACGGCTGGCGAGCGAGGGGGTGCGGGTCCGGCGGGTGGCATCGGACTGTGCCGGTCACACCCGCCAGGTGGATGGCGTGCGGGAGGTGCTGGCCCGGGATCTGGGGGAGGTGCGGGCACTGGCACCGGCGGTGCCGTTCTTCTCGACGGTGACCGGTGACTGGGTTCGTGATGCGGGAGTACTGGATGGGGGGTACTGGTACCGGAACCTGCGGAGCCAGGTGCGGTTCGGGGCGGCGGTGGCGGACCTGATCGCGCAGGGTTACGGGGTGTTCGTGGAGTTGAGCGCGCATCCGGTGCTGGTGCAGCCGGTGACCGAGCTCGCGGACCAGGCCGGCGCCGAGGTGGTGGTGACCGGGACGTTGCGGCGGGACGACGGCGGCCAGCGGCGGCTGCTGGCGTCGATGGCCGAGCTATTCGTCCGGGGCGTGGCGGTGGACTGGAGTTCCGTGCTGCCGGCCGGAGCCGCATCCGCGCGGGTGGACCTGCCGACGTATGCGTTTGACCATCAGCATTACTGGCTGCGTCCGGTGGCGGCGGGCGATGCCGTGTCGCTGGGGCAGGCGGCGGCTGGTCATCCGATGCTGGGTGCCGTGGTGGCGCTGCCGCAGTCGGGGGGCCTGGTGTTTACGTCGCGGCTGTCGTTGCGGTCGCATCCGTGGCTGGCTGATCACGTGGCTGGCGGGGTGGTGGTGGTACCGGGGACGGGTTTGGTGGAGCTGGCGGTGCGGGCCGGTGATGAGGCGGGGTGCCCGGTGCTGGAGGAGCTGGTGGTGGAGGCGCCTTTGGTGGTGCCGGAGCGGGGCGGGGTGCGGGTGCAGGTGACGGTGGGGGGTGCCCGGGATGAGGGTTCGCGGGTGGTGGAGGTGTATTCGCAGCGTGAGGATGCTGCTGGTGCCGATGGGTGGGTGCGGCATGCTGCGGGGGTGCTGGCTGCTGGCGGGCCGGGGCGGAGCGGGAGCGGGAGCGGGTTTGACTTCACCGCGTGGCCGCCGCCGGGGGCGCGGCGGGCGGATATCGGGGGCGGATATGAGGCGCTGGCGGAGGCGGGGTACGGGTACGGGCCGGCGTTCCGGGGGGTGCGGGCTGTGTGGCGGCGGGCCGGGGAGGTGTTCGCTGAGGTTGTCCTGCCGGAGGAGCAGCGTAAGGAGGCGGGCAGGTTCGGCATTCATCCGGCGTTGCTGGATGCGGCGCTGCACGCTGTCCTGCTGGCCGGGGGGCCGGACGCGGCAGGCGAGGGTGAGGGCGGGACGGGGTTGCTGCTGCCGTTCGCGTGGAACGGCCTGGTGCTGCATGCGGGGGGCGCGCCGGCGTTGCGGGTGCGGCTTACTGAGGGTGAGCGGGGGGTGGTGTCGCTGGAGGCTGCTGATGAGGCCGGGGGTCTGGTGGTGACGCTGGATTCGCTGGTTTCGCGGCCGGTGCCGGCGGGGCAACTGGCAGCGGCGGCTGCGGGTGCTTCCGGGGGGAGTTCGCTGTTCGGGGTGAAGTGGGTTGCCCTGCCCGGGGTGCGGGGGGCGTTGCCGGTGCCGTCGTGGGTGCCGGCGGGCTCGGCGCAGGAGGTGGCGGGCCTGGCTGATGAGGTGCTGGCGGGGCGGGGCGCGCCGGCGGCGGCGGTGATCGAGGCGGTGGGCGGCGCGGGTGCGGGTGCGGCACTGGCGGTGGCGTGCCGGGTGCTTGAGGTAGTGCAGTGCTGGCTGGCCGGTGCGGGACTGGAGGAGTCGCGGCTGGTGGTGGTGACCCGGGGTGCGGTGCCCGCGGGCGGGGACGGCATGGTGACTGATCCGGCGGCCTCGGCGGTGTGGGGGCTGGTGCGTGCTGCGCAGACCGAGGCCCCGGACCGGATCGTCCTGGTCGACGCTGACCCGGCTGCCGGCCCGGCTAGCCGGACTGCGGGTCCGCTGCCGGCCTCGGTGCTGGCGGCGGTGCTGGCCAGTGCCGAGCCCCAGATCGCGGTACGCGGCGCCGCCTTGTCGGTACCCCGCCTCGCCCCGGCAACCGAGACCGACACGGTTCCCCGGTTGTTTGACCGGGATGGCGTGGTGGTGGTGTCGGGGGGCGGGGTTCTGGGTGGCGTGGTGGCGCGGCATCTGGTGGCGGTGCACGGGGTGCGGCGGCTGGTGGTGGCGAGCCGGCGTGGCGCGGGTGCTGCGGGTGCGGGTGATTTGGTGGGTGAGCTGGGGTTGCTGGGGGCTGAGGTGCGGGTGGTGGCGTGTGATGTGTCCGTGCGGGGTCAGGTGGAGGGTTTGCTGGGGGCGGCGGCTGGGTGGGGCCGGGTGTCGGGTGTGGTGCATACGGCGGGGGTGCTGGATGACGGGGTGATCGGGGGCCTGACCCCGGGTCGGCTGGCTGCGGTGTTCGGGCCGAAGGTGGACGCGGTGCAGCTTCTCGATGAGCTGACGCGGGGGTGGGATCTGGATGTGTTCGCGGTGTTCTCGTCGGCGGCGGGGGTGTTCGGGTCGGCGGGGCAGGGGAATTACGCGGCGGCGAACGGGTTCCTGGACGGGCTGATGGCGGCGCGGCGGGCGGCGGGCCTGCCCGGGGTGTCGCTGGCGTGGGGCCTGTGGGAGCTGGCGTCGGGGATGACGGGACATCTGGGCGGGGCGGAGCATGCGCGGCTGGGCCGGGGCGGGGTGCTGGCGCTGGGGTCGGGGGAGGGGATGGAGTTGTTCGATGCGGCGCTGTTGTCGGGGCAGGCGCTGGTGGTGCCGGTGAAGCTGGATCTGCGGGCGTTGCGTGCTGATGTGGCGGCGGGCGGGGTGCTGCCGCATGTGCTGCGGGGATTGGTGGCGGCGGGGCGTGCGCAGGCGCGTGCTGGGTCTGGCGGGGGCGGCGGGCTGGCGGGGCGGCTGGCCGGGCTGGGGTCTGGTGAGCGGGAGGCGCTGCTGGTTGACCTGGTCAGGACGCAAGCCGCCGTCGTGCTCGGGCATGCCGGGCCGGAGGGCGTTCGGATCGACGCGGCGTTCAGGGACGCCGGGTTCGACTCGCTCACCTCGGTGGAGCTGCGCAACCGTCTGCGCGAGGCAACCAGCCTCAATCTCCCTGCCACGCTGGTCTTCGACTACCCCACCCCCCTGGCCCTCGCCCGCTACCTCGGCCAGGAGCTCGGCGACCCGGCGGCAGTGCCGGCAGCACCTGCGATCGTGGCGGCCGATGCTGATGAGCCGCTTGCGGTGGTGGGGATGGCGTGCCGGCTGCCGGGCGGGGTGGGGGGTCCGGGGGATTTGTGGGAGCTGGTGGCTTCGGGGCGGGATGCGGTGTCGGGGTTTCCGCGGGATCGGGGGTGGGATCTGGAGGGGTTGTTTGATCCTGATCCGGATCGGGCGGGTGCTTCTTATGTGAGCCGGGGCGGGTTCCTGGATGGTGCGGGGTTGTTTGACGCGGGGTTTTTCGGGATCTCGCCGCGTGAGGCGGTGGCGATGGATCCGCAGCAGCGGTTGCTGCTGGAGGTGTCGTGGGAGGCGCTGGAGCATGCGGGGATTGATCCGGGGTTGCTGAAGGGGACTGATGTGGGGGTGTTCACGGGGGTGTTCGGTCTGGGTTACGGGGCTGGCGGGGTGGCGCCGGAGTCGGAGGGTTTCGCCGGTATCGGTGCGTCCTCGAGTGTGGCGTCGGGGCGGGTGTCGTATGTGTTCGGGTTTGAGGGCCCGGCGGTGTCGGTGGATACGGCGTGCTCGTCGTCGCTGGTGGCGATGCATCTGGCGGGGCAGGCGCTGCGGTCGGGTGAGTGCTCGCTGGCGCTGGCCGGCGGCGCGTCGGTCATGGCCACGCCAGGCAGCTTTGTTGAGTTCTCTCGGCAGCGGGGCCTTGCGGGAGACGGGCGGTGCAAGGCGTTCTCGGATAGCGCGGACGGAATGGCGCTGTCTGAGGGCGTGGGCGTGGTGGTGCTGGAGCGCCTGTCGGCGGCGGTGGAGCGCGGGCACAAGGTGCTGGCGGTGATTCGTGGGAGCGCGGTGAATCAGGATGGCGCGTCGAACGGGCTGACGGCGCCGAATGGCCCGTCGCAGCAGCGGGTGATCCGGCGGGCGCTGGCGGGCGCCGGTCTGTCACCGTCCGATGTGGATGTGGTGGAGGGGCATGGCACGGGGACGGTGCTGGGTGATCCGATTGAGGCGCAGGCTTTGCTGGCGGCTTATGGCCAGGACCGGGATCAGGAAAGGCCGTTGTGGCTGGGGTCGCTGAAGTCGAATATCGGGCATGCGCAGGCGGCCGCGGGCGTCGCGGGCGTGATCAAGATGGTGCAGGCGCTGCGGCACCAGGTGATGCCGCCGACGTTGCACGTGGCGGAGCCGACGACCCAGGTGGACTGGTCGGCGGGTGCGGTGGAGCTGCTGGCGGAGGCGCGGGACTGGCCGAGGAACGGGCATCCGCGCCGGGCTGGAGTGTCGTCGTTCGGGATCAGCGGCACGAACGTGCACCTGATCTTGGAGGAAGCTCCGGATGAGGACGTCCGGCCGGTGCCGGCGCAGGACGCCCCGACGTTCGACGGGGTGATGCCGCTGGTGGTGTCGGCGCGCAGCGCCGGTTCCCTGACGGGACAGGCGGGTCGGCTGGCCGCGTTTGTTGAGAACGGCGACGGCGTGCCGCTCGCGAATCTGGCGGCGGCCTTGGTGTCGACCCGGGCTGTTCTGGCTGAGCGGGCGGTCGTAATGGCGGGCTCGCGGGATGAGGCGGTGGCTGGTCTGGGCGCGCTGGCGCGGGGTGAGGCGGCGGCGGGCGTGGTGTCGGGCCGGGCTGGGGCTGTCGGGAAGGTGGTGTGGGTGTTCCCTGGTCAGGGGACGCAGTGGGCGGGGATGGGCCGGGAGTTGCTGGATTCGTCGCCGGTGTTCGCGGGGCGGGTGGCGGAGTGCGCGGCCGCGCTGGAGCCGTGGATCGGCTGGTCGCTCGCCGAGGTGCTGCGGGGTGATGCCGATCCGGAGTTCATGGAGCGGGTGGAGGTGCTGCAGCCGGCGACGTTCGCGGTGATGACGGGGCTGGCGGCGGTGTGGGAGTCGTGCGGGTTGCGGCCGGATGCGGTGGTGGGTCATTCGCAGGGTGAGATCGCGGCGGCGTGCGTGGCTGGTGCGTTGTCGCTTCAGGACGCGGCCAGGGTGGTGGCGTTGCGGAGCCAGGCGATCGCCGCGTCGCTGGCGGGCCGGGGCGGGATGGCGTCGGTGGCGCTGAGTGAGGGTGAGGCGGCGGAGCGGCTGGTGCCGTGGGCGGGCCGGGTCGAGGTGGCGGCCGTGAACGGTCCCGCGTCGGTGGTGATCGCGGGTGAGGCAGGGGCGCTGGGTGAGGCTCTGGGCGTCCTGGAGGGTGACGGCGTCCGGGTGCGGCGGGTGGCAGTGGACTACGGGTCGCACACGAGTCAGGTGGAGGCGATCCGCGACCGGCTGGCGCAGACGCTGGCGGATGTGCGTGCACTGGCTCCGGTGATTCCTTTCTACTCCACTGTGACCGGGGAGCAGGTCCGCGACGCCGGCGTGGTGGATGGCGGTTACTGGTACCGGAACCTGCGGAGCCAGGTGCGGTTCGGCCCGGCCGTCGCGGACCTGATCGCCCGCGGGCACGGAGTGTTCCTTGAAGTCAGCCCTCATCCGGTGCTGGTCCAGCCGATCAGCGAGATCGCGGACGACGCGGATGTCGTAGTGACCGGCACGTTGCGCCGGGACGACGGCGGCCTGCGGCGGCTGCTGACGTCCATGGCCGAGCTCTTCGTCTGCGGCGTCGCGGTGGACTGGAACGGCGTGCTGCCGGCCGGGCCGCATCCGCGCACGTCGACCTGCCGACCTATGCCTTCGACCACCAGCATTACTGGCTCCATCCGGTTCCTGCTGCGGATGCGCCGTCGCTAGGGCTGGCCGGTGCCGATCACCCGATGCTGGGTGCGGTGGTGCAGTTGCCGCAGTCGGACGGGCTGGTGCTCACGTCCCTGCTGTCGGTGCGGTCGCATCCGTGGCTCGCCGATCACGCGGTCGGCGGCGTGGTGATCCTCCCCGGCAGCGGGCTCGTCGAGCTGGCGGTGCGGGCTGGTGACGAGGCAGGTTGCCCCGTGCTGGACGAGCTAGTGATCGAGACCCCGCTGGCTCTGCCCGAGCGCGGTGGCGTGCGGCTGCAGGTCGCGGTGGGCGGGCCAGACGAGCGTGGCTCACGCACTGTGGAGGTGCACTCCCGGCGCGACGACGGCGCGGATGCGTGGACGCGGCATGCGGCTGGCGTGTTGTCGGCGGTTCGGAGCGGCGGGGGTGGCAGCGGGTTCGATTTCGCTGTGTGGCCGCCGGCGGGGGCGGTGGGGGCGGATATCGCCGGTGGCTATGAGCTTCTCGCGGGGGCGGGGTACGGGTACGGGCCGGTGTTCCGGGGCGTGCGGGGGGTGTGGCGGCGGGGCGGGGAGTTGTTCGCTGAGGTGGTGCTGCCGGAGGAGCTGCGGGGGGAGGCGGGGAGGTTCGGTATTCATCCGGCGTTGCTGGATGCGGCGTTGCATGCGGCGCTGCTGGCCGGGGGGCCGGGCGCTGCGGGTTTCGGGGAGTCGGCCGGCGGGCGGGGGTTGCTGTTGCCGTTCGCGTGGAATGGGCTGGTGCTGCATGCGGGGGGCGCGTCGGCGTTGCGGGTGCGTGTGGCTGTGGGTGAGCGGGGGGTGGTGTCGCTGGAGGCTGCTGATGAGGCGGGGGGTCTGGTGGTGACGCTGGATTCGCTGGTGTCGCGGCCGGTGTCGGCGGGGCAGCTGGCGGCGGGTGCGGGTGCGGGGGTTTCGCTGTTCGGGGTGGGGTGGGTGCCGGTGCCGGTGCCGGTGCCGGTGGCGGTGGCAGGCGGTGTCGTGGGCGGGGGTTGGTTCGGCGCTGGAGGTGGCGTCGCTGGCTGATGAGGTGGCGTCGGGGCGGGATGCGCCGGCGGCGGTGGTGCTGGAGGCGGTGGGGGGCGGGGGTGCGGGGGCGGTGCTGGGGCTGGCTGCGGGGGTGCTGGAGGTGGTGCAGTGCTGGCTGGCTGGTGACCGGGGGCTGGAGGATTCGCGGCTGGTGGTGGTGACGCGGGGTGCGGTGCCGGCGGGCGGGGACGGGATGGTGGCTGATCCGGCGGGGTCGGCGGTGTGGGGTCTGGTGCGGGCCGCGCAGACGGAGGCGCCGGGCCGGGTCGTGCTGGTCGACGCTGACCCGGCCGGGGACAGTGCGGCCGGGGACAGTGCGGCCGGGGAGCGGCGGGGGGCTTGCTGCCGGTGCCGGTGCTGGCGGCGGTGCTGGCCAGCGGCGAGCCCCAGGTCGCGGTGCGCGGCACGGGCCTGTCCGTGCCTCGTCTCACCCCGGCAACCGAAGCAGCGCAGGGCGTGTTGCCGCTGCCTGCGGCGTCCCGGCACTGGCGGCTGGCGGCTACCGGGGGCGGGACGCCGGAGAGCGTCGAGCTGGTGCCGGAGCCGGGGGCCGAGACGCCGCTGGGCGCGGGGCAGGTCCGGGTCGGGCTGCGGGCGCTGGGGATCAACTTCCGCGACGTGCTCTTCACGCTGGGCGTGGGGCTCGGCGGCGCGGAGCTGGGCAGCGAGGGCGCGGGGGTGGTGCTGGAGGTTGGTGCGGGCGTGACCGGCCTGGTCCGGGGTGACCGGGTGATGGGGCTGACGGGTGAGGGGTTCGGGTCGGTGACGGTGACCGATCACCGGTACCTGGTGCCGGTTCCGGCCGGATGGTCCTTCCGGCAGGCGGCGTCGGTGCCGATAGCGTTCCTGACCGCCTATTACGGGCTGCGTGACCTGGCTGGCCTGCGGGCGGGCGAGTCGGTGCTGGTCCACGCGGCGGCTGGTGGCGTGGGGATGGCCGCGACCCAGATCGCGCGGTATCTGGGGGCGCGGGTGTTCGGCACGGCGAGTGAGGGCAAGTGGGGGGTGCTGCGGGAGCTGGGATTCGAGCCGGGGCAGATTGCCTCATCGCGGACGGCGGGGTTCGAGGAGCGGTTCCTGGCGCAGACGTCGGGCGGCGGGGTGGACGTGGTGCTGGACTGCCTGGCGGGGGAACTGGTCGATGCGTCGCTGCGGCTGCTGCCGCGCGGCGGCCGGTTCCTGGAGATGGGCAAGACCGACATCCGGGAGGCCGGCGCCGTCGCCAGCGCGTACCCGGGTGTCAGCTACCGGGCTTTCGACCTGAGCGAGGCCGGTCCTGACCGGATCGGGGAGATGCTCGCCGAGCTGATGGCTCTTTTCGGCGCGGGGGCGCTTACCTTGCTGCCGTGCAGGGCGTGGGATGCGCGGCGGGCGCCGGAGGCTTTGCGGTTCATGAGCCAGGCCCGGCATGTGGGCAAGATCGTGCTGACGGTGCCGCGGTTGTTTGACCGCGATGGCGTGGTGGTGGTGTCGGGGGGCGGGGTTCTGGGCGGCGTGGTGGCGCGGCATCTGGTGGCGGTGCACGGGGTGCGGCGGCTGGTGGTGGCGAGCCGGCGTGGCGCGGGTGCTGCGGGTGCGGGTGATCTGGCGGGTGAGCTGGGGTTGCTGGGGGCTGAGGTGCGGGTGGTGGCGTGTGATGTGTCGGTCCGGGCGTCAGGTGGAGGGTTTGCTGGGGGCGGCGGCTGGGTGGGGCCGGGTGTCGGGCGTGGTGCATACGGCGGGGGTTCTGGATGACGGGGTGATCGGGGGTTTGTCGCGGGGGCGGCTGGCCACTGTGTTCGGGCCGAAGGTGGATGCGGTGGGGTGGCTGGATGAGCTGACGCGGGGGTGGGATCTGGATGTGTTCGCGGTGTTCTCGTCGGCGGCGGGGGTGTTCGGGTCGGCGGGGCAGGGGAATTACGCGGCGGCGAACGGGTTCCTGGACGGGCTGATGGCGGCGCGGCGGGCGGCGGGCCTGCCCGGGGTGTCGCTGGCGTGGGGCCTGTGGGAGCAGGCAAGCGGGATGACGGCACAACTCGGCGAGGCGGAGCATGCGCGGCTGGGCCGGGGCGGGGTGCTGGCGCTGGGGTCGGATGAGGGGATGGAGTTGTTCGACGCGGCGCTGTTGTCCGGGCAGTCGCTGGCGGTGCCGGTGAAGCTGGACCTGCGGGCGTTGCGTGCTGAGGCGGCGGCGGGGGGTGTGGTGCCGTATGTGCTGCGGGGGCTGGTGGGGGCGGGTCGGGCGCAGGCGCGTGCTGGGTCTGGCGGGGGCGGCGGGCTGGCGGGGCGGCTGGCCGGGCTGGGGTCTGGTGAGCGGGAGGCGCTGCTGGCTGACCTGGTCAGGACACAAGCCGCCGTCGTACTCGGCTTCAGCGCGAACCACCACATCGATGCGGACCAGGGGCTCTTCGAGATCGGCTTCGACTCCCTCACCGCCATTGAGCTGCGCAACCGTCTCGGCGCGCTCATCGAGAAGAAGCTCCCTCCGAACCTCGTCTTTGACTATCCGACGACAGGACGGCTCGCCGAGCACCTGCGCGAACTGATGAGCGGGGCAGCGGACGGCACGCCCAATAGCGAGCCGGAGCCAGGAAGCGAGCAGGAGCCTGAAGGCGAGTGACCCTGTGATCGACGCTGAGAGGTACCTCAAGCTCATCGGCTGCGACGGACAGACCGGTGTGGACATCGCGACTTTACGGAAACTACATAAAAGCCACCTCATGGCGATTCCGTACAACGGTGCCGTCCAGAACTTCAGCGGCCCGCTGCATTTCGTTAACCCCGACGAGAGCGCCATGTTCGAGACGAGCATCGCCGATGGGCAGGGCGGCACGTGCTTTGAGCTGAACCGGCTCTTCTTCCGGTTGCTCGATCAGCTCGGCTACGACGTCACGCTGATGGCGAGCAGCACTGCCGCAGGCCGCGAAACCTTCGGGACCGACGTCGAGCACATGTTCTTCCGCGTGGCCCTGGATGACGGTGACTGGCTGGTGGACGTTGGCTACCCTGGCCCGTCTTTTCTTGAGCCCGTGCTGATCTGCGACGCGGTACAGACCCAGTACGGGTGCCAGTACCGGCTGGTCGAGCGCGATTCCGGATTCGCCGTCCAACGCCGGGGAGCGGTCACCCGGTGGGGCGTGGTCTACAGCTTCACGATGCAGCCCCGGCAATGGAGTGACTGGCAGCAGGTGGAGGACCGCTTCAGGGACATCCTGGCGCGCACCGGCGGCCCGCCTGACGATCAGCAGATTCTGTGCTCAAGAACCTTCGGGAACGGCCAGGCCATCTTGAAAGGCCGCCGGTACCTGACGGTCCGCGATGGCCGCGAGGAGGTTCGCAGCGTCATCGACGACGGCGAGCACCGGCAGCTGGCCGCGCGGATTCTGTCGGGCACTCCCAGCTTCAGCTGATGCGCTCGCCGAGCTGGGTCAGCGAGGTGCGGAGCGCTTCGCCGAGAAAATCGAGGTCGGCGTCCGTGGCGTTCAGCGGCGGCGCCACCAGCACGCCCTGGCCGCTGCCGTCGCGGTGCCAGCCGGCGAACGGGTAGAGCAGCAGGGCGTTGCTCCTGGTAATTCGCATGGCATCGCCGATGGTGCCAGGGGCCAGCTCGATGCCGTAGAAGTAGCCGAGGCCGCGCACGTCTTTCACCGCCGGCTGGTCCCGCGTCGCCTCGCGCACGAGCTGGCCTACGGCCGCGCCGCGTACCTGGTCGCGGTCGAGAACGCCGAGCTCGTCCAGCACGGACAGCACCGCGAGCCCGACCCGTCCCTGGAGCGGGGTCGCCGACATCGTTCCCATCAAAGGCAGCCAGGCGCCGCCCGACAAGATGTCCTCGGCCAGGCCGGGTGAGATCAGCGTGGCGGAAAGCGGTATGTACCCAGCTCCGAGCCCTTTCGACAGCGTCACGATGTCCGCGTCCGCACCGGGCGTGTGCTGCCCGGCGAGCGGGAGCCCGGTGCGGCCGAGCCCGGTAAGCACCTCGTCATGGATGACAAGGACGCCGAACGCGTCGCAGATCTCGCGTACGGCCCGCAGGTACCCAGGGGGCGGCACGTACCCGCCTCCTGTGGTCCCGTTGACGGGTTCGATCAGCACCGCCGCGACGCTCTCCGGCCCTGCGCTCACGATCGCATCGCGCACGACCTGCGCGCAGTCGGCTTGGCAGAAGTTGAAAGAACAGCCGGGGTGCTGCCCCGGGTAGGGCGCGTCGAAGGCGGGCGCCAGGCCGAAACCGTCGTCCGGGTGCGGCCGCCGCGAGCGGTGACCGGACAGCGCCAGGGCGAACGCGCTGTTGCCGTGGTAGCCGAGCGATGCCGTGAGCACCTTGTGCCGGCCCGCCTCCCCACGTACTCGCTGCGCCAGCCTGGCCAGCGTGATGGCGGCCTCCACGGCCGACGTGCCGGTCGGGGTGAACATGACCCGGTCGGCCGGCCTGTGCACGGCTCTCGCCGTTGCGGCGGCCAGCTGTTCCATGTGGGTGGCCGCGAACGATCCGGGGCTGGCGAAGGTGCAGATCCCCGCCTGGTCGCTTAGCGCTTTGACCACGACGGGATGGGCGTGGCCGATGTTCACGTTGATGATCCCGCTGCACCCGTCGAGATAGCGCTGCCCGTCCGTGGCGAACATCCAGGAGCCGCGGGCATGGCTGTAGGACATCGGGGGGATCTGCAACCGCGCGGCCAGTAATTGCGACGCGCCCGTTGCCTGGTTCGCGGTCATGGTCACGACGGGGTGTCCTCCTAGCGGCTAGCGGGGAGTTGCTCGATGCGGCGGGCGATGTCGGCGGGGATGGGCTGGGCGGCGATTTCCTTCGCGATGCCGGCAGCGGCGCTGGCGTAGCTGGGGTTGGAAATGATGTCCTGGCAGGTCTTGGCGATGGCGTCGGTGGCGGCTTGGGCCGGGCTGAGCGTGACTGAGGCGCCGGCGGCGGCCAGCGTGGCGGCCATCTGGTTGGCGCGGTAGAGCTCGACAGCGGGGATGAGGACCTGCGGGACGCCGTGGGTCAGGGCGGCCATCATGGTGGCGCCGCCGGTTTGGTGGACCAGGACATCGCAGGTGGGGGCGGCGATGTCGATGGGGACCCAGCCGATCCGGGCGTCGGGCAGCAGTTCCCCCATGGCGACGGCAGCGTCGCCGGTGACGGGGACGATGATCTCGGCATCCAGGGGGGCGAGGCCGCGGACGATAGCAGCGAGGAAGTCGTGCTGGCGCCAGCGCTCCACGCCGACGCCGATGGTTACGCCGATGCGGGTGCGGGCGCTGCGGGTGTACATCCACGGTTCCAGGCGGCACTGGGTGTTGACCGGGATCCACCGCATCGACTGCGCGGGCTTGGCGCCCGGCGGCCGCAGGCTGGGCGGGGTGATGTCGACCGCCAGGTCCGGGTCGGGGAGCTGGTCAAGGCCCAGCTCGGCCAGCTCTCCGGCCAGCTCGTCTGCCGCGTCCTCCTCGACCAGCCGCCAGTCGTGGATGTCCCAGGCCTGCCGCACCCAGGGGATGCCCAGCCCGGCCGCGAGCAGCGGGGCGGCGAAGGCGCCCGTGCCGCCGATGATGACGTCCGGGCGCCAGTCCCGGGCCAGCGCTCGCAGCGGGCCCAGCGTCGCGGCCTCCAGCCGCGCGTACCACCGGCCCGCCATGCGCTCCCGGTCGATCGGGACCTCCGGCACCTGCAGCGGCTTGCCGCCCGCCGTGATGATCTCCTGCACGGTCGGCCCCGGCACGGTGACCGGCACCGCCGGCATTCCCGTACCCGCGATCACCTCGAGCATCTCATCGACCGACGCCGTCATCATCACCTGATGCCCCGCATCGCGCAGCGCCGTGGCCAGCGGCACCTGGCTGAACACCGTCGACGGCGCAATCCCGGTCAGGACAAGAACCCTCACGCAACCCTCCCAGTAGTCACCCCGCGAGAAACGCGGGTCTTATTCAGGAAGAAGATCTCTGACGGCCTCGCTGACGGTGTCCCGAGGGCACCCCGCCGCGACTACGGCGGTGAGCCCGCGCGGGCTCACCGCCGCCGGCCGCCACGGGAAAAGGCTCAATCGTAACCAGGCTCGCCCAGATCGCGCGCCGTGGCCATCACCAACCTGGGTAGTTTCAGCGGGCTGCCCGGGACGCGAGCGGCCGCGCGGCAGACGGGCGGAAGCCGTAGCCTGCCTTCGCCAAAGACCGATGGCTGCCCCGGTAGATTCTCCGCAGCTCCACCGCCATCGCGATGCGTTCGAACCACAACATCCGAGCCCTGCCTCCGCCACGGTCCAATCCCGACCAGACTCGCCCACCCTGCCTTTGCCGAGGCCGTCACCCCAAGTAGATAGTCCCAGCCGGCATATCTCAGACCCTGCCGGCTAGGGCCGCTGTCTCTATGTGCGTGGCGGATTGTCCCTTTACCTGATTCGACCCGGTGGAGGCCGGAGATGATCGGCCCGCAACTTGCGCCTACGCTTGCGCACGTGTTCTCGGCGGGGCTGACGTGCCGAAAGTGATGTTTGTGACGCCAGCGAGTGCCAGGCGGCGCGCATGAATGCGCGCATTGATGGGGGAAATTGGGTGTCGATTCGCGCATTGATGTTGTCGGACTTCGCGACTGCCAAGGCTAGACCGGGTTGCGCCGGTCCCCTTTAACGAAACATCAACTCAAGGCACTGATGTGAATCAACTCAAGGCACTGATGTGACTGGCGTGATTAGCTCAGGTTATCGGTCATAGGTCGCAAAGGTTGAGATGGCCACATCGGCCCAACGGGAGCGCAGCGGACCTTAAGACGCGGAGATGCGGGGCGGGGCGGGGCGATGCGGGCGCGGGGGGATGCGGGGCGGGGCGGGGCGATGCGGGGCGCGCGGGGCGGGGCGCGGAGCGATGCGGGGGAGCGCGCGTGCTCGATTTGGCGGCGGGCGGGCAGGTTCTGTATTCTAGCTTGTGTATTTTAGCTTTGCCAAAGACCGTCGGCTGCCAACTCGTGTGTGCGCAGGTGGCTGAAGGCCCGGGAGACCGGGCGGCCCGCGCAGGTGACCTGAGTTGTACCGCGAGCGTGCGCTGAGCACGTCGCGGTCTCGCCCCGGGCTTTCCTGCGCCGGGGCGTTCGTCATTTCGTGGCTGATCGCGCCTTCCGGTCCTGGCTGAAACTGACTTTCGGCGGGGAGCTTGCCGTGTGCGGGCTCCCCCTAGGCAGGAGGGATGCCCATGGCGAGGGCAGTAAAGGAGGCGACGGTCGCCGAGCTGACCGAGCGCTTCAGCAGCTCGTCGGGAGCAGTGCTCACCGAGTATCGAGGGCTGACAGTCGCGCAGGTCAAGGAACTACGCCAGGCACTTGGCGCGGACGCCTCTTTCTCTGTGGTGAAGAACACCCTCACCAAGATCGCGGCGAAGGACGCCGGGATCTCGGCGGACTTCTCGCAGTTGCTCGTCGGACCGTCGGCGATCGCGTTTGTCGGCGGCGATGTCGTGCAGGCCGCCAAGGGCCTGCGGGAGTTCTCGAAGGCGAACCCGCTGCTCGTGATCAAGGGCGGCGTCCTCGACGGCAAGATGATGACGCCCGAGGAGATCAGCAAGCTCGCCGATCTCGAGTCGCGCGACGTCCTGCTCGCCAAGCTGGCCGGAGCGTTCCAGGCGACGATGGCGAACGCGGCGGCGACCTTTGCCGCGCTGCCAGTCCAGATGGCGCGCCTCATGGCGGCTCTCGAGGAGAAGAAGGCGGCGAGGCCGCACCTTCGGATACCGCTGAGGCAGTGTCAGACGCAGTGCCAGCCGACGCCGCGCCCCAGGACGCGCGCAGCCCCAGGACGCCGCACCGCAGGACGCCGCGGGCACCGAGCGACCGCTCACCCGGTCACGACCAAGCATCAGACGTACACCGGTGACCTGGACGGTCAGCCGCGCAGGCAAAGTTAGACGGAGGAACCACCACCATGGCGAAGCTCAGCTCAGCAGACCTGCTCGAGGCGTTCAAGGAGATGACGCTGATCGAGCTGTCGGAGTTCGTAAAGCAGTTCGAAGAGACCTTTGATGTCAAGGCCGCCGCCCCCGTGGCGTTTGCCGGCGCCCGGCCGGAGCAGCTCCCGGTGCGGCGGCGGAGGAGGTCGAGGAGCAGGATGAGTTCGACGTCATCCTCGAGGCGGCCGGTGACAAGAAGATCCAGGTCATCAAGGAAGTCCGGCCCCTGACCGGCCTTGGGCTCAAGGAAGCCAAGGACATCGTCGATGCCGCGCCTTCCAGGATCCTGGAGAAGGTCAACAAGGAGACGGCGGAGAAGGCCAAGGCCGTCCTTGAGGGCGTTGGCGCGACCGTCACGGTCAAGTAACTCATCTCGGCTGGCCCGGCTGAGCCCGGGCCGCGAGAGCAACTGGGGCACCCGCCGTCGCTCAGGCGACGGCAGGGTGCCCCACCTGTCCGCCGAGACCGACCCGCTACCTAACTCCGACCCGCTACCTAGCACCGACCGGTCAATAGCACTGCGAGAAGCCCGGCAACTAGCACTGCGGCTGACACTGTGGCTGACACTGCGGCTGGCACCGCAACTGGCACCCGGAAACCGATGTTTCTCCCCGCCCTGATCGCTCCCCAAACGCCTCAAAGACTGTGAGCTTCGTCACGTTGATTGAGATGGCAACACTGCGCCCTGTGCTCTTGACGTTTGGGCCTTCACGAGCGATGCTGCCTTCAACCGTGAGTATCAGGGTGCATTAGAGTTGACCGGCGGTGTGTCCATCGACTACACTGCCAATTTGCGCTGCACCCACTAGTCCTCGGCAAAATCGTAACCCATGCGGCGAGGCCGCAGGGCACCTCTGGCGTGCGCGCGGAGACCGTTCAGTAACGAGCTCGGAAGGACCCCTGTTGGCAGCCTTGCGCAGCGCCTCAGCTATCGCTCCAGGTCCACATCGCATCTCTTTCGCCCGCATCAAGGAACCGCTTGAGGTTCCAAGCCTGCTTGCCCTGCAGACCGACTCGTTCGACTGGCTGCTTGGCAACGACAGGTGGCGGGGCCGTATCGAGGCCGAGCGGAAGCTCGGCATCAAGGACCTGTCAGAGCAGTCAGGCCTCGAAGAGATCTTCGAGGAAATCAGCCCGATTGAAGACTTCACCGGGACCATGTCCCTGTCGTTCCGAGATCATCGCTTCGAGCCGCCGAAGTACTCGGCCGACGAGTGCAAGGAGAAGGACATGACCTTCTCCGCGCCGATGTTCGTGACGGCCGAGTTCATCAACAACTCGACCGGTGAGATCAAGAGCCAGACCGTGTTCATGGGTGACTTCCCGCTGATGTCGCCCAAGGGCACGTTCATCATCAACGGCACCGAGCGTGTCGTGGTCTCGCAGCTGACCCGCTCGCCCGGCGTGTACTTCGACCGCCAGGTCGACAAGACCTCGGACAAGGACATCTACAGCTGCAAGGTGATCCCGTCCCGTGGTGCCTGGCTGGAGTTTGAGATCGACAAGCGCGACGCCGTCGGCGTCCGCATCGACCGCAAGCGCAAGCAGAGCGTCACGGTCCTGCTCAAGGCGCTCGGCTGGGATGAGGCCAAGATCCTCGAGCGGTTCGGCGCGTACGAGTCGATGCGGGCCACCCTGGAGAAGGACCACACCACCAGCCAGGACGACGCCCTGCTCGACATCTACCGCAAGCTGCGCCCTGGTGAGCCGCCGACGCGCGAGTCCGCCCAGGCGCTGCTTGAGAACCTGTACTTCAACCCCAAGCGCTACGACCTGGCGAAGGTCGGCCGGTACAAGGTCAACAAGAAGCTCGGCCTGTCCCAGCCGATCAGCCAGGGCACGCTGACCGAGGATGACATCGTCGCCACCATCGAGTACCTCGTCCGGCTGCACACCGGCGAGGACGAGATGAAGTCGGGCGACCAGATCATCCCGGTCGAGGTCGACGACATCGATCACTTCGGCAACCGCCGCATCCGATCGTCGGCGAGCTGATCCAAAACCAGGTCCGCCTCGGCCTCGCCAGGATGGAGCGCGTGGTCAGGGAGCGGATGACGACGCAGGACGTCGAGGCGATCACGCCCCAGACCCTGATCAACATCCGCCCGGTCGTGGCGTCCATCAAGGAGTTCTTCGGCACCAGCCAGCTGTCCCAGTTCATGGACCAGACCAACCCGCTGGCCGGGCTGACCCACAAGCGCCGCCTGAACGCGCTTGGCCCGGGCGGACTCTCACGTGAGCGGGCCGGGTTCGAGGTCCGTGACGTGCACCCCAGTCACTATGGCCGGATGTGCCCGATCGAAACCCCGGAAGGCCCGAACATCGGCCTGATCGGCTCGCTCAGCTCCTACGGGCGAGTCAACGCGTTCGGTTTCGTCGAGACGCCGTACCGCAAGGTCAAGGCCGGCAAGGTCACCGACCAGGTGGACTACCTGACCGCCGACGAAGAGGACAGGCACGTTATCGCCCAGGCCAACGAGCCGATCGCGGACGATGGCAGCTTCCTCGGCGCGCGCGTGCTGGTTCGCCGCAAGGGCGGCGAGGTCGACTTCATCAAGCCGGACGAGGTCGACTACATCGACGTCTCGGCCCGCCAGATGGTGTCGGTAGCGACCGCGATGATCCCGTTCCTCGAGCACGACGACGCCAACCGCGCGCTGATGGGCTCGAACATGCAGCGCCAGTCCGTACCGCTGCTGCGCAGCGAGGCGCCGCTGGTCGGCACCGGCATGGAGTACCGGGCCGCGACCGACGCCGGCGACGTGATCATCGCGACCAAGGCCGGAGTGGTCGAGGAGGTCAGCGCCGACGAGATCACGATCATGAATGACGACGGCACCAGGACCACCTACCTGATCGCCAAGTTCACGCGGTCCAACCAGGGCACGTGCTTCAACCAGAAGCCCATCGTGACCGGCGGGCAGCGGATCGAGGTCGGCCAGGTCGTCGCCGACGGCCCGTGCACCGACAAGGGCGAGATGGCGCTCGGCAAAAACCTGCTGGTCGCCTTCATGCCGTGGGAAGGCCACAACTACGAAGACGCGATCATCTTGTCCCAGCGTCTCGTCCAGGACGACGTGCTCTCCTCGATCCACATCGAGGAGCACGAGGTCGACGCGCGGGACACCAAGCTAGGCCCGGAGGAGATCACCAGGGACATCCCGAACGTCTCCGAGGAAGTGCTGGCGGACCTCGACGACCGGGGCATCATCAGGATCGGCGCGGAAGTCGTCACCGGCGACATCCTCGTCGGCAAGGTCACGCCCAAGGGCGAGACCGAGCTCACGCCGGAGGAAAGGTTGCTCAGCGCAATCTTCGGCGAGAAGGCGCGAGAGGTCCGGGACACGAGCCTGAAGGTGCCGCACGGCGAATCGGGCCGCATCATCGGAGTCCGGGTGTTCTCCCGCGAGGAGGGCGACGAGCTGCCGCCAGGCGTGAACGAGCTGGTCCGCGTCTACGTCGCCGCCAAGCGCAAGATCACCGACGGCGACAAGCTGGCCGGACGGCATGGCAACAAGGGCGTCATCGCGAAGATCCTGCCAGTGGAGGACATGCCGTTCCTCGAGGACGGCACCGCGGTCGACATCGTGCTCAACCCGCTCGGCGTGCCCGGCCGCATGAACGTCGGCCAGGTGCTCGAGACTCACCTCGGCTGGGTCGCGGCGACCGGATGGCAGGTCAACGGCAGCGATGCCGAGTGGAAGGACCGGCTGCGCGCTATCGGCGCCGACTCATCCGTGCCTGGCACCAAGGTGGCCACGCCGGTGTTCGACGGAGCCCGCGAGGAGGAGATCACCGGCCTGCTCGGCTCGGCGCTGCCGAACCGCGACGGCAAGCAGCTGGTCGGCGCGAGCGGCAAGGCCAACCTCTTCGACGGCCGTACCGGCGAGCCCTTCAAGGACCCGATCTCGGTCGGCTACATCTACATTCTCAAGCTGCTGCACCTGGTCGACGACAAGATCCACGCCAGGTCCACCGGCCCGTACTCGATGATCACCCAGCAGCCGCTGGGTGGTAAGGCGCAGTTCGGCGGTCAGCGTTTCGGTGAGATGGAGGTCTGGGCGCTCGAGGCTTACGGCGCCGCGTACGCGCTCCAGGAACTGCTCACGATCAAGTCGGACGACATTCTCGGCCGGGTCAAGGTCTACGAGGCCATCGTCAAGGGCGAGAACATCCCTGAGCCAGGCATCCCTGAGTCCTTCAAGGTGCTGATCAAGGAGATGCAGTCGCTCTGCCTGAACGTCGAGGTGCTGTCGAGCGACGGCGCCGCGATCGAGATGCGCGACACCGACGAGGACGTCTTCCGTGCGGCTGAGGAACTAGGAATCGACCTGTCCCGGCGCGAGCCGAGCAGCGTTGAAGAGGTCTGATCCAGGACACCGTGCTGCCTCACCACGGGCAGAGGGGATCAGGGGACAAAACATCGTGCTAGACGTCAACTTCTTCGACGATCTACGTATCGGACTGGCCACTGCCGACGACATCAGGCTCTGGTCGCACGGCGAGGTCAAGAAGCCAGAGACGATCAACTACCGCACGCTCAAGCCAGAGAAGGACGGGCTCTTCTGCGAGAAGATCTTCGGCCCGACCAGGGACTGGGAGTGCTACTGCGGTAAGTACAAGAGGGTCAGGTTCAAGGGCATCATCTGCGAGCGCTGCGGCGTCGAGGTCACCAGGGCCAAGGTGCGGCGCGAGCGGATGGGCCACATCGAGCTGGCCGCGCCGGTCACGCACATCTGGTACTTCAAGGGCGTGCCGAGCCGGCTGGGCTACCTGCTCGACCTCGCGCCGAAGGACCTGGAGAAGGTCATCTACTTCGCCGCCTACATGATCACGCACGTCGACATCGAGGCGCGTGACCGTGACCTGCCCTCGATCGAGGCGCGGATCACCAACGAGAAGAGCCAGATCGAGCAGCGCCGCGACGTCGACATCGAGGCCAGGCAGTCCAAGCTGCGAGAAGGACCTGGCCGAGCTTGAGGCCGCTGGCGCTAAGGGCGACGCCCGCCGCAAGGTCAGGGAAGGCTCTGACCGCGAGTGCAAGCAGATCAGCGACCGCGCCCAGCGCGAGATCGACCGGATCGAGGAGGTCTGGAGCCGGTTCAAGGGCCTGAAGGTCCAGGACCTGGAGGGCGACGAGCTGCTCTACCGCGAGATGCGGGACCGGTTCGGCCGCTACTTCCGCGGTGGCATGGGCGCCCAGGCGATCCAGGAGCGAGTCGGCAGCTTCGACCTCGAGGCCGAGGCGGCCAACCTGCGCGAGACGATCAGGAGCGGCAAGGGCCAGCGCAAGGCGCGGGCGCTGAAGCGGCTCAAGGTCGTGTCCGCGTTCCTCAACACCACCAACAGCCCGCTGGGCATGGTGCTCGACTGCATCCCGGTGATCCCGCCTGACCTGCGGCCGATGGTTCAGCTCGACGGTGGCCGTTTCGCCACCTCCGACCTGAACGACCTGTACCGGCGCGTGATCAACCGGAACAACCGGCTCAAGCGGCTCCTCGACCTCGGCGCACCCGAGATCATCGTGAACAACGAGAAGCGGATGCTGCAGGAGGCCGTCGACTCGCTGTTCGACAACGGCCGTCGCGGCCGCCCGGTCACCGGACCGGGCAACCGCCCGCTCAAGTCGCTGTCCGACATGCTCAAGGGCAAGCAGGGCCGGTTCCGCCAGAACCTGCTCGGCAAGCGCGTCGACTACTCAGGCCGTAGCGTCATCGTGGTCGGCCCGCAGCTCAAGCTGCACCAGTGCGGGCTGCCCAAGGAGATGGCGGTCGAGCTGTTCAAGCCGTTCGTGATGAAGCGCCTGGTCGACCTGAACCACGCGCAGAACATCAAGTCGGCCAAGCGGATGGTCGAGCGCGCCCGGCCAGTGGTGTGGGACGTGCTCGAAGAGGTCATCCGCGAGCACCCCGTGCTGCTTAACCGCGCGCCGACGCTGCACCGGCTCGGCATCCAGGCGTTCGAGCCTCAGCTCGTCGAGGGTAAGGCGATCCAGATCCATCCCGCTGGTCTGCACCGCGTTCAACGCGGACTTTGACGGTGACCAGATGGCGGTGCACGTGCCGCTGTCGGCCGAGGCCCAGGCCGAGGCGCGGATCTTGATGCTGTCGACCAACAACATCCTCAAGCCTGCCGACGGCAAGCCGGTGACCATGCCGACCCAGGACATGATCATCGGGATCTACTGCCTGACCAGGCAGACGCCGGACGTCGACCGGCGCCGGGCCGGATCTTCGGCGGCCTGTCCGAGATCCTGATGGCCTACGACAAGGGCCAGGTCGACCTGCAGGCCGAGATCACCGTGCGGCTGCGCGACACCATGCCGCCGCTCAAGGTGAGATCCCGTACGAGGGCTGGGAGCCAGGCCAGCAGTTCAGGCTGACGACCACGCTCGGGCGCTGCCTGTTCAACGAGACGCTGCCGAAGGACTACCCCTTCGTCAACTACGAGGTAGGCAAGAAGCAGCTCTCGGTGATCGTCAACGACCTCGCCGAGAAGTACCCGAAGGTCGAGGTCGCCGCGGCGCTCGACAACCTCAAGGACGCCGGGTTCCACTGGGCGACCAGGGCCGGGGTCACCATCGCGATCGAGGACGTCGTCGCGCCGCCGAACAAGGCGGCGATCCTCGACACCTACGAGCGCCGCGCCGACAAGGTGCAGCGTGAGTACGAGCGCGGCCTGATCACCGACGACGAGCGGCGCCAGGAACTGATCGAGATCTGGACGCACGCCACGGCCGACGTGGCGCAGGACATGGAGAAGGCCTTCCCCGAGACCAACCCGGTCTGGATGATGGTCAACTCCGGTGCCCGAGGCAACCAGATGCAGGTCAGGCAGATCGCCGGCATGCGCGGCCTGGTCTCCAACCCCAAGGGCGAGACCATCCCGCGGCCGATCAAGTCCAGCTTCCGCGAAGGCCTGTCCGTGCTGGAGTACTTCATCTCCACGCACGGCGCCCGCAAGGGCCTGGCCGACACGGCGCTGCGTACCGCCGACTCCGGGTACCTCACCCGGCGCCTGGTGGACGTCGCGCAGGACGTGATCGTCCGCGAGGAGGACTGCGGCACCGACCGGTCGCTGGCGATGCGGATCGGCGACAAGGACAGCTGACGGCAGCGTCCGCAAGCTGCCGAACATCGAGAACACGGGCACTGGCCGCACGCTGGCCGAGGACGTGCTCGGCCGCGATGGCGAAGTGCTCGCCCCGGCTGAGGACGACATCACCGAGTCGATGATCGACCTGCTGGTCAACGCCGGCGTGGAGTCGGTGCGCACCTACAGCGTGCTGGTCTGCCAGGCCAAGGTCGGCGTCTGCGCCAAGTGCTACGGCCGCTCGCTGGCCACTGGCAAGCGGGTCGACGTCGGCGAGGCGGTCGGCATCATCGCCGCCCAGTCGATCGGCGAGCCCGGCACCCAGCTGACGATGCGTACCTTCCACACCGGCGGTGTGGCCGGCCTGGACATCACCCACGGCCTGCCGCGAATCCAGGAGCTGTTCGAGGCCAGGATCCCCAAGGGCATGGCGCCGATCAGCGAGGTCGACGGCCGGGTCAGGATCGACGAGGCGGACAAGGCCCGCAAGATCATCGTCACCCCGGACGACGGCTCGGAAGAGGTGCCGTACCAGGTCTCGATCAGGTCGCGGCTCCTTGTGGCCGACGGCGACCGCGTCAAGGTCGGCCAGCAGCTCATCGCTGGCGCGGTCAACCCGCACGAGGTGCTGCGCATCCTCGGCTCGCGCGAGGTGCAGCTGCACCTGGTGCACGAGGTCCAGGAGGTCTACCGGTCACAGGGCGTGTCGATCCACGACAAGCACATCGAGATCATCATCAGGCAGATGCTCAAGCGGGTGAACGTCCTTGAGTCGGGCGACACCGATCTGCTGCCTGGCGAGCTGGTCGAGCGGCCGAGGTTCGAGGAGGTCAACCGGGCGAGTGGTCGAGTCCGGTGGTACCTCGGCGGCCGGCCGCCCGGTGCTGATGGGGATCACCAAGGCGTCGCTGGCTACGGAGTCGTGGCTGTCGGCGGCATCGTTCCAGGAGACGACCAGGGTACTCACCGACGCGGCGATCCACGCCAGGTCGGACTCCCTGGTCGGCCTCAAGGAGAACGTGATCATCGGCAAGCTGATCCCGGCGGGCACGGGCATGCAGCGCTACCGCGCGCTGCGGGTCGAGCCCAAGGAAGACGCGAGGGCGGCGGCCTACCCGGCAGCCACCTACGCGGCTCCCGAGGTCAGCTACCCGTTCGGCGCCGCGGCAGGGGACTCCGTGCCGCTCGAAGAGTACGACTTCGGCGCCTACCACAGGTAAATAGCGCTCAAGGGGGCGCGGGTCCGGCGAAGTGCCGGGCCCGCGCCCTCTCGGCGCCTGTGCGCGGCGGCAGAGCCGGCGGCAACATCAATCCGCACATCGACACCTAAAATCCAACATCTATCCGCGCATCCATGCGACCTGCTGGATGGTAGATCACGAGCAGGTCAAGATGGGGCTGCGCACTCCCGGGATCGGATACTCTTGAGTGTCCGCTGAGGGCCAGGGCACCGAACCGCTTTGACGTTAGTCGTCGGCGTTGGGTATTCTGGCCTTTCGTGCTCGTCTTGCGAGCACGCGCGTCCGTAAACCGCGGCAGGCGCCGCCAGCAATGGCAGCCAGCCGCGCGGGCCGGATGTGTGCGACTTCCCTCCCCGTCAGTCGGGCTGAGCCGTGCTTCGCAGAGGCACGGCGGGGGCTTCCTGGAATTTTCAGTGGCCCCGGTGCGTCGCGAGAGCGGCGACACACCCGAGCGCGGGGGTCGGAGCCAAGCAGACCACAGTCTGTGTGAGTGACGGTTGGCCGTGCCCTCATCGGGGGTGCGGGTCGCCCGAGCCGCACAGTCACGAGCAGGCAGTACCACGAACGGTAAGCAGACCTCGCAGTAGAAGACGGAGACGCGGTGCCCACGATCCAGCAGCTGGTACGCAAGGGCCGCCAGGACAAGGTCGGCAAGAACAAGACCCCGGCGCTTAAGGGCAGCCCGCAGCGTCGCGGAGTTTGCACGCGTGTCTACACGACCACGCCTAAGAAGCCGAACTCGGCGCTCCGCAAGGTCGCCCGAGTCAGGCTCACCAGTCACGTCGAGGTGACCGCGTACATCCCAGGCGTCGGTCACAACCTGCAGGAACACTCGATCGTGCTGGTCAGGGGCGGCCGGGTACGCGACCTTCCTGGTGTTCGCTACAAGATCATCCGGGGCTCCCTCGACACCCAGGGAGTGCGCAACCGCAAGCAGGCTCGCAGTCGTTATGGCGCGAAGAAGGAGAAGAGCTGATATGCCGCGCAAAGGCCCAGCGACGAAGCGTCAGCTCGTCACCGACCCGGTGTACGGGTCACCGCTCGTCACCGCACTGGTGAACAAGGTGCTGCGCAGTGGCAAGCGCTCGCTCGCCGAGCGCATCGTCTACGGCGCGCTCGAAGGCGCCGGGAGAAGACCGGCAATGACCCGGTCGTCACGCTCAAGCGGGCGCTCGACAACGTCAAGCCGACCCTCGAGGTGCGCAGCCGCCGCGTTGGCGGCGCGACCTACCAGGTGCCGGTCGAAGTCCGCGCCTCCCGCAGCACCACGCTGGCGCTGCGCTGGCTGGTCTCCTACTCACGGGGACGGCGCGAGAAGACGATGACCGAGCGGCTGATGAACGAGCTCCTCGACGCGAGCAACGGACTCGGGGCGAGCGTCAAGCGCCGTGAGGACACTCACAAGATGGCCGAGTCCAACAAGGCGTTCGCCCACTACCGCTGGTAAGACGAACATCAGGACCATTAGCGGAAATAAAGCTCTTCGCTAAATCGAGCAGGGAACGAGGATCATTACAGTGGCCGCCACAGTCACCGCCACGGAGCTGGCCAAGGTCCGCAACATCGGGATCATGGCCCATATCGACGCGGGAAAGACGACTACAACAGAGCGGATCCTTTTCTACACCGGCATCAACTACAAGCTCGGGGAAGTTCATGAGGGCGCGGCCACCATGGACTGGATGGAACAGGAGCAAGAGCGCGGCATCACGATCACCTCGGCCGCGACCACGACCAGCTGGCGCGATCACACGATCAACATCATCGACACGCCCGGCCACGTCGACTTCACCGTCGAGGTGGAGCGCTCGCTGCGGGTGCTCGACGGAGCCGTTGCCGTTTTCGACGGGGTAGCGGGAGTCGAGCCGCAGTCAGAGACGGTCTGGCGGCAGGCCAACAGGTACGGCGTGCCGCGCGTCTGCTTCGTGAACAAGATGGACAGGGTCGGCGCTGAGTTCCACCGCTGCGTCGAGATGATCAGCGACCGGCTCGGCGCCGTGCCGCTGGTCATCCAGTTGCCGTGGGGCGTCGAGTCCGACTTCCGCGGCGTGATCGACCTGGTTCGCATGCGCGGCCTTCTCTGGAATAGCGAAGGCAAGGGCGAGGACTACGACGTTACCGAGATTCCGGCCGACCATCTCGAGGCGGCGCGCGAGTGGCGCGACAACATGCTCGAGGCCATCGCGGAGAACGACGAAGAGATGATGGAGCTGTACCTCGAGGGCACCGAGCCCGACGTGGACCAGCTCATCGCGGCGATCAGGCGCGCGACCGTCGCCAGCGCGGTTACCCCGGTGCTGTGCGGCAGCGCGTTCAAGAACAAGGGCGTCCAGCCGATGCTCGACGCGATCGTGGACTTCCTGCCGAGCCCGGTGGACATCCCGGCGGTCATCGGTCACTCCGTCGGCCCGGACGCTGTCGACATCGAGCGGGCGGCCGACGCGGCGGCGCCGTTCGCCGCGCTCGCCTTCAAGATCATGACCGACCAGCACCTTGGCAAGCTGACTTACCTGCGCGTCTACTCGGGCACGCTGACCGCGGGCACGCAGGTACTCAATTCGATCAAGGGCCGCAAGGAGCGGATCGGCAAGATCTACCAGATGCACGCCAACAAGCGCGAGGAGCGCCCGACGGCGATCGCCGGGCAGATCGTCGCGGTCATGGGCCTGAAGGACACCACGACCGGCGACACCCTCTGCGACGTGGCGAAGCCGGTGGTCCTCGAGTCGATGACGTTCCCGGCCCCCGTGATCAACGTCGCCATCGAGCCGAAGACCAAGGGTGACCAGGACAAGCTGGGCATCGCGATTCAGCGGCTCGCCGAGGAGGACCCGACCTTCCAGGTCAGGACCGACGAGGAGACCGGCCAGACGATCATCGCCGGCATGGGCGAGCTGCACCTTGAGGTGCTGGTCGACCGGATGCGGCGGGAGTTCAGGGTCGAGGCCAACATTGGCCGCCCGCAGGTCGCCTACCGCGAGACCGTGCGCAAGAAGGTCGAGAAGGTCGAGTACACCCACAAGAAGCAGACCGGCGGGTCCGGTCAGTTCGGCCGGGTGATCATCAATCTCGAACCGACCGGGGGCGACGGCGGCGGCTACGAGTTCGAGAACAAGGTCACCGGCGGCCGGATTCCGCGCGAGTACATCCCGTCAGTGGACGCCGGCTGCCAGGAAGCGGCCGAGTTCGGGGTGCTCGCCGGCTACCCGATGGTAGACGTGAAGGTCACGCTGACGGACGGCGCTTACCACGAGGTGGACTCGTCCGAGCTGGCCTTCAAGATCGCCGGATCGATGGCCTTCAAGAAGGCGGCGGCCCACGCGGACCCCGTCTTGCTTGAGCCAGTGATGGCGGTGGAGGTCACGACTCCCGAGGACTACATGGGGGAGGTCATCGGCGACCTGAACAGCCGCCGTGGCCAGATCCAGTCCATGGAGGAGCGGGCGGGATCGCGCGTGGTTACCGCCCACGTGCCGCTGTCCGAGATGTTCGGCTACGTAGGCGACCTGCGCAGTCGTACTCAGGGCCGGGCGAACTACAGCATGCAGTTCGATTCGTATGCGGAAGTTCCGCCCAGCATCGCCAAGGAGATCATCGCCAAGGCACGTGGCGAGTAGCCGAGTAATTCACTAGACAGCCAGACAGCGCCAGTACCCCCACGGCAGTGGGGGGCCAATCGCAACGAGGAGAGACCAGTGGCGAAGGCCAAGTTCCAGCGGACCAAGCCGCACGTCAACATCGGCACCATCGGGCATATCGACCACGGTAAGACCACCTTGACCGCGGCGATCACGAAGGTGCTGCACGACAAGTACCCGGACGTCAACACCGCCAGCGCGTTCGACCAGATCGACAACGCGAAGGAGGAGCGGGAGCGGGGCATCACGATCTCGATCTCGCACGTCGAGTACCAGACTGAGAAGCGCCACTACGCGCATGTTGACTGCCCAGGTCACGCCGACTACATCAAGAACATGATCACGGGTGCCGCGCAGATGGACGGCGCGATCCTGGTAGTCGCGGCCACCGACGGCCCGATGCCGCAGACCCGCGAGCACGTGCTGCTCGCCCGCCAGGTCGGCGTGCCCTACATCGTGGTCGCGCTCAACAAGGCCGACATGGTGGACGACGAGGAGATCCTCGAGCTCGTCGAGCTTGAGGTCCGGGAGCTGCTGTCGGTCTACGAGTTCCCCGGTGACGACGTCCCGGTGATCCGGGTATCGGCGCTGAAGGCGCTTGAGGGCGACCCCGAGTGGGGCAACGCGGTGCTTACCCTCATGAACGCCTGCGACGACTCGATCCCTGAGCCAGTCCGCGACACCGAGAAGCCGTTCCTGATGCCGGTCGAGGACGTTTTCTCGATCACCGGTCGCGGCACCGTGGTCACCGGCCGGATCGAGCGCGGCGTCATCCACACCGGCGACGAGATCGAGATCATCGGCATCAAGGACAAGGCGCAGAAGTCCACCGTGACCGGCGTCGAGATGTTCCACAAGATCCTCGACGAGGGCCAGGCTGGTGACAACGCCGGCCTGCTGCTCCGAGGCATCAAGCGCGAGGATGTGGAGCGCGGCCAGGTCATCATCAGGCCGGGCACCAACACCCCGCACACCCAGTTCGAGGCGCAGGTCTACATCCTGTCCAAGGACGAGGGCGGGCGGCACACGCCGTTCTTCAACAACTACCGCCCGCAGTTCTACTTCAGGACCACGGACGTGACCGGTGTGGTGCACCTGCCTGAAGGCACCGAGATGGTGCTGCCCGGTGACAACACCGAGATGAGGGTCGAGCTCATCCAGCCGATCGCGATGGAAGAGGGTCTCCGGTTCGCTATCCGTGAGGGTGGGCGGACTGTTGGGGCTGGGCGGGTAATCAACATCCAGAAGTGACGCTCGGTACCTAGGGGACTCCCGCACAGGCCTGAACGGCTTGTGCGGGAACCCCTAGGCACCTCGCTGACTCGCCCCGGGGCAACTCAGCGAAAAGCACAAACCCAGGCAGCACCGAGGCGTGAGGGATAACGAGGCCAAGATGGCGGGAGAGAAGATCCGCATTCGGCTCAAGAGCTATGACCATGAGGTTATTGATAGCTCGGCGCGGAAGATTGTGGATACTGTGATGCGGACTGGGGCCAAAGTTGTCGGGCCGGTGCCGCTGCCGACGGAGAAGAACGTGTATTGCGTTATTCGGTCGCCGCATAAGTACAAGGATTCGCGTGAGCACTTTGAGATGCGGACCCACAAGCGGCTGATCGACATTATCGATCCGACACCGAAGACGGTTGACGCGCTGATGCGGCTCGACGTGCCTGCCGGTGTCGACATCCAGATCAAGCTATAAGGACTGCACGGACATGACCAAGCAAGGCAGTGTTACCAAGAATGCCCGGGGTGTGCTGGGCACGAAGCTCGGCATGACCCAGGTCTTCGGAAGCGACGGGAAGATCGTTCCGGTCACTGTCGTGGCCGCGGGTCCGTGCGTCGTCACCGCGGTGCGGAGCGCTGACGCGGACGGTTACTCGGCCGTCCAGCTCGGCTACGGCGACATCGACCCGAGGCGGGTGAACAAGCCGAAGGCGGGAGTGTTCGCCAAGGCCGGCGTGACTCCGAGGCGGTACCTGGTGGAGCTTCGCACGGACGACGCGGGCGAGTACACCATCGGCCAGGAGGTCACCACCGAGAAGTTCGAGGCCGGCGAGCTGATTGACGTGACGGCCACGAGCAAGGGCAAGGGCTTCGCCGGCGTCATGAAGCGGCACGGCTTCAAGGGCCTGAGCTCATCGCACGGCACGCAGCGTAAGCATCGCTCGCCTGGCTCGATCGGCGGGTGCGCGTTCCCAGGTCACGTGTTCAAGGGCGTCAAGATGGCCGGCCGGATGGGCGGCGAGCGCACCACGACGCTCAACCTGACCTTGCATGGGGTGGACAACGACAAGGGCCTGCTGCTGATCAAGGGCGCCGTTCCCGGCCCGGAGGGCGGTCTGGTCCTGGTGCGCAGCGCGGTTAAGATCCCGCTGCGCGCCGGTGGCAGAGAGGCGGGAGCGCGATGAGCCCGGCATCGACCGACAACACGCCAGAAGAGCCGCAAGACGCTGTGTCTTCTGAGGCCGAAGTCTTCTGAGGCTGAGGCCGAGGTCGAGTCCGCTGAGACTGAGGCGGACGAGACTGAGGCGGACGAGGCTGAGGTCGCTGAGACTGAGGCTGCCGCGACTGAGGCTGATGAGGCCGCGTCCGACGAGGCCGAGTCCGATGAGGCCGAGTCTGACGAGCCAGAGTCTGATGAGGCGGCGGCAGAGGCAGTTGCGCCGGCCAAGCCGAGCAGGCGGCGCAGTGCCGCCACGGCGGACGACAAGCCGAAGTCGGCGAAGAGCCGCGTCCCCGAGCCCAAGCCGAAGCGCGAGGCGGCTAAGGCCGCCTTCAGCCTCGTTGACGCCGAGCTGCCGACCGAGATCTTCGACGCATCGGTCAACGTGCCGCTGATCCATCAGGTGGTCGTGGCGCAGCAGGCGGCGGCCAGGCAGGGCACGCACGCCACCAAGACCAGGGGCGACGTACGCGGCGGTGGCAGGAAGCCGTACCGGCAGAAGGGGACCGGCCGCGCGCGGCAGGGCTCGATCCGCGCGCCGCAGTTCGCCGGCGGCGGGGTCGTGCACGGTCCCGTGCCGAGGTCCTATGCGCAGAAGACGCCCAAGAAGATGAAGGCGGCCGCGCTTCGCGGCGCGCTGTCCGATCGGGCCAGGCACGGTCTTGTCCAGGTCGTAGACGGATTCGTGGACGGTGCCGAGCCCAGGACCAGGGACGCGCTTGCCATGCTGAACGTCGCTGTCGGCAGCGAGCACGCAAGTAACGTGCTCGTCGTGGCGGAGTCGAAGGACAAGGCCACCTGGAAGAGCCTGCGCAACGCTCCCGGCGTCCACCTGATCGATCCAGGTCAGCTCAACACCTACGACGTGCTGGTCAGTGACCGGATCGTGTTCACGACGAGCGCGCTCGCCTCGTTCGTGGCGCGCGCCGGGGCTGGCAGCCGAGAGGATGCAGGGCAGTGAGCAAGATCTTCAACCCCAGGGACATCCTGCTCAGGCCGGTGATCTCGGAGAAGAGCTACGGGCTGCAGGACGAGTTCAACAAGTACACGTTCATCGTCGCGCCGCACGCCAACAAGACGCAGATCCGCCAGGCGGTCGAGGCGATCTTCAACGTCAAGGTGTCCGGCGTGAACACGCTGAACCGGCCCGGCAAGCGACGCCGGACCAGGTTCGGCTATGGCAAGCGCCCTGACACCAAGCGCGCGATCGTCAGCCTCGTTGCTGGCGAGCGGATCGACATCGGCGGCCTGGGCAGCTAGAGGGAGCAGAGATGGGCATCCGTAGGTATAAGCCGACGACGCCTGGCAGGCGCGGGGCGAGTGGCTCGGACTTCTCCGAGCTCACGCGGAGTGAGCCGGAGAAGTCGCTCGTGGAGCCGCTGCACGGGCGAGGCGGCAGGAACGTGCACGGCCGGATCACGGCCAGGCACCAAGGCGGCGGCCACAAGCGCGCCTACCGGGTGATCGACTTCCGCCGGGCTGACAAGGATGGCGTCCCTGCCAAGGTGGCGCACATCGAGTACGACCCGAACCGGACGGCGCGGATCGCGTTGCTGCACTACGCCGACGGCGAGAAGCGCTACATCCTCGCGCCGGCCGGGCTGCGCCAGGGCGACCGGATCGAAAATGGCACTGGCGCCGACATCAAGGCCGGCAACTGCCTGCCGTTGCGCAGCATCCCGACCGGCACGATCGTGCACGCGATCGAGATGCGGCCCGGCGGTGGCGCGAAGATCGCCAGGTCGGCAGGCTCAGGCGTGCAACTGCTCGCCAAGGAAGGCAAGCACGCGCAGCTGCGCATGCCCTCTGGCGAGATGCGCCTGGTAGACGTGAACTGCCGGGCGACCGTCGGCGAGGTAAGCAACGCTGAGCAGGGCAACATCAAGCTCGGCAAGGCGGGCCGCAACCGGTGGAAGGGCAAGCGGCCAAGCGTGCGCGGCGTCGCGATGAACCCGATCGACCACCCGATGGGCGGCGGCGAGGGCAAGACCTCAGGCGGCAGGCACCCGGTGAGCCCGTGGGGCAAGCCGGAAGGCCGGACCAGGCGCGCGCACCGGCCAAGCGACAAGCTCATCACCCGACGGCGCTCGAAGAAGAAGCGGTAAGGAGCGACACTGATGCCTCGTAGCCTGAAAAAGGGCCCGTTCGTAGACGACCACCTGATCAAGAAGGTGGATACGCAGAACACCAAGGGCACCAAGAACGTCATCAAGACCTGGTCGCGTCGCTCCATGATCGTTCCGGCCATGCTCGGCCACACGATCGCGGTGCATGACGGACGCAAGCACGTGCCGGTCTTCGTCACCGAGTCAATGGTCGGTCACAAGCTCGGCGAGTTCGCGCCGACCAGGACCTTCCGCAGTCACGTCAGAGACGACAGGCGCAGCCGCCGCTAACGCCGAGGGCGCGGCCGCCGGGTACCGGCGCCGATCCAGCCAGTGTTAGCAAACACGGTGCTAGCAAACACAGTGCTAGCAAACACAGTCGGATAGAGCTTTTAAAAGAGAGGCAGTACCGATGGAAGCGAGGGCTAAGGCGCGTTACGTGCGCGTCACGCCGCGAAAGGCCCGCCGGGTGGTGGACCTCATCCGCGGGCTGCCCGCCGAAAAGGCGCGGGCAGTGCTCACCTTCGCGCCGCAGTCGGCGAGCGACCCGGTTGGCAAGGTGCTGGCCAGTGCCATCGCCAATGCCGAGTATGCCGGGCGGGCGACGGCGTCCTCGCTGGTGATAAGCGGTGCCTGGGTCGACGAGGGTCCGACGATGCGGCGGTTCAGGCCGCGCGCGCAGGGCCGCGGTTACCGGATCAACAAGCGGACAAGCCACATCACCATCGTGGTGAGTGACAACGGAGCGGGCGCGCAGGCAGCCGCGCAGTCTGGCCGCGGCGCGGCGAGCCGCCGCGGCCCCGCCAAGGGCACCGCCCGCGGCACGTCAGCTCGTAGTGCTTCGTCGCGCGACACGTCGCAGGGCAGTGCCGCAAGCACAAGTGCTGCCAGCGATGTCGCAACCACCGGCGCTGCAAACACCGAGGAAGGGACCCGCTAGTGGGCCAGAAAGTGAACCCGCATGGGTTCCGGCTAGGCATCACGACCGACTTCAAGAGCCGGTGGTTCGCCGACAAGCTTTACAAGGACTACGTCGCCGAGGACGTCGCCATCCGCCGGATGCTGCAGCGCGGCATGGAGCGGGCAGGCATCTCCAAGGTCGAGATCGAGCGCGAGGACAAAGACAAGGTCAAGGTGTGGATCCACACCGCGCGGCCTGGCATTGTCATCGGGCGGCGGGGCGCCGAGGCCGACCGGATCAGGGGTGACCTCGAGAAGCTCACCGGCCGCCGGATCGAGCTGAACATCCTTGAGGTGAAGAACCCCGAGATCGACGCGCAGCTCGTCGCGCAGGGCGTGGCTGAGCAGCTGTCGAGCCGGGTTTCCTTCCGCCGCGCGATGCGCAAGGCCATGCAGACCGCCATGAAGGGCGGCGCCAAGGGCATCAAGGTCCAGTGCGCCGGGCGCCTTGGCGGCGCTGAGATGTCCAGGTCCGAGTTCTACCGCGAGGGCCGGGTGCCACTGCACACGCTGCGCGCCGACATCGACTACGGCTTCTACGAGGCTCGTACCACCTTCGGCCGGATCGGCGTGAAGGTGTGGATCTACCGAGGCGACGCGGCGGTGACGCGGGCCGAGCGCGAGGCGGCGGCGAGCCTGCGCGCCGCCGGGCAGCGTCCCGGCGGCCGGGATCGCCCGCCGGCGTCGGCTGGCCGGCGCGGCGGTGGCGGTGGCGGTGGCCGCAGGCCAGGATCGCCCGACGGCACGGATCGTGGCGCGAGGTCGGGAGATCACGCGTCGGGACAGCAGGAAGCACGCGCAGCCAGGACAGCAGACAACACGGGCAAGGCGGCTGAGTCCGCCAGCGCGGCCGCGACGACGGATCAGGAGGGCTGAGCCATGCTCATCCCCCGCAGGACCAAGCACCGTAAGCAGCACAGACCCGACCGGTCCGGGGCTGCCAAGGGCGGTACCCGGGTCAGCTTCGGCGAGTACGGCATCCAGGCGGTCGAGCACTCTTATGTGACCAACCGGCAGATCGAGGCCGCACGTATCGCGATGACCAGGCACATCCGCCGTGGCGGAAAGGTCTGGATCACCATCTACCCGGACCGGCCGCTCACCAAGAAGCCGGCCGAAACCAGGATGGGCTCAGGCAAGGGCGCGCCCGAGTGGTGGATCGCCAACGTGAAGCCCGGCCGGGTGATGTTTGAGCTGTCCGGCGTGCCTGAGTCGGTGGCCAGGGAGGCGCTTCGCCGGGCAATGCACAAGTTGCCCATGAAGTGCAAATTCGTCAAGCGCGAAGTGGGTGAGGCGTGATGGCCAAGGGAGTTGTGGCCGCCGACCTGCGGATGTCGAGCGAGGAAGAACTCGAGACCAAGCTGGTCGAGGCGAAGGTCGAGCTGTTCAACCTGCGGTTCCAAGCCGCGACCGGCCAGCTGGAGAGTCATGGCCGGCTGCGCGCCGTCCGTAAGGAGATCGCCCGCATCTACACGGTCATGCGGGAGCGCGAGCTTGGCATCGTGACGCTGGAGACAGGAGGACGAAGTCGATGAGTGAGGCCCAACCACGAAGCTGCCGGCAGGCTCAGCGTCGAGCCCGCGGTTACCGCAAGGTCCGCGAAGGGCTCGTCGTCAGCGACAAGATGGACAAGACAGTCATCGTGATGGTGGAGGACCGGGTCAAGCACCCTAAGTACGGCAAGGTCATCCGCCGCACGAGGAAGTACGTCGCGCACGACGAAGAGAACGCCTGTGGCGTCGGTGACCGCGTCGTGCTCACCGAGACCAGGCCGCTGTCCGCCACTAAGCGGTGGCGAGTCGCCCAGATCCTCGAGAAAGCTAAGTAGCGGACAGCGTACCGGCCTCGGCAGGTACACAGCTTAGCAAGCAGGAGTTGACGTGATCCAGCAGGAGTCGCGGCTCAAAGTCGCCGACAACACAGGTGCCAAGGAGCTCTTGTGCATCCGTGTGCTCGGCGGTTCAGGCCGGCGATACGCGGGCATCGGCGACGTCATCGTGGCCACCGTCAAAGACGCCTTGCCTGGTGCGGGCGTCAAGAAGGGTGACGTCGTCAAGGCGGTCGTCGTGCGCACGCGCAAGGAGCGTCGCCGCGGCGACGGCTCATACATCCGCTTCGATGAGAACGCGGCGGTCCTGATCAGGGATGGCGGGGACCCGCGCGGCACCCGCATCTTCGGCCCGGTCGGCAGGGAACTGCGCGAGAAGCGGTTCATGCGGATCATCTCGCTCGCGCCGGAGGTGCTGTGATGGCAGGCAAGGCCAAGGCGATGAAGGTCAAGAAGGGCGACCGCGTCATCGTGCTCGCTGGCAAGGACAAGGGCCGTGAAGGCACCGTGATCCTGGTCGCCGACCCCGAGAAGCAGCGCGTGATCGTGAGGGCGTCAGCATGATCAAGAAGAACACGAAGGTCAACTACCAGGGTCGCCGCGGTGCCAAGGAAGGCGGCATCGTGCACCAGGAGGCCGTGATCCACGTGAGCAACGTGGCGCTGATTGACCCAGACACCAAGAAGGCGGCGCGGGCCGGTTACCGGCTCGACGACGACAAGAAGAAGGTCCGGGTCATCCCGGCCAAGCGGTAAGGACATCTGATGGCTGCGCAGCAAGTCGGCCAAAGGCGCGAGCGCGTCGGGTAAGGGCTCGGCGGCTAAGGGCGGCGGCAAGGGCGGCTCTGCCAGGCCGGCATCGCCACGGCACCGGGCAAGGGTCAGCGTCAATGTCAACATTGACCTGCGGCCGACGGCGGCGGCACCGCGCTGGCGGTTGCCGAGGTCGTCCCGCCGCAGGCTGAAGGAGCGCTACCTGGCCGAGATCGCGCCCGCGCTGCGCGAGGAGTTCGGCTTCGCGAATGTCATGCAGATCCCCACGCTCACCAAGATCGTGGTGAACATGGGCGTCGGCGAGGCCGCCAGGGACGCCAAGCTGATCGAGGGCGCGGTCAGGGACCTCACGCTGATTACCGGGCAGAAGCCGGCGGTGGCGCGGGCGCGTAAGTCGATCGCCCAGTTCAAGCTGCGCGAGGGCATGCCGATCGGCGTGCACGTGACGCTGCGCGGCACCAGGATGTGGGAGTTCTGCGACCGGCTGCTCTCGATCGCGCTGCCGCGAATCCGTGACTTCCGCGGCCTGTCCGACCGGCAGTTCGACGGCCGGGGCAATTACACGTTCGGGCTGACCGAGCAATTGATGTTCCACGAGATCAACCCCGATCAGGTGGACAGGCAGCGTGGCATGGACGTCACCCTGGTGACCACCGCGATGATCGACGAGCAAGGCCGCTCGCTGCTGCGACGGCTCGGCTTCCCGTTCAAGGAGAACTGACAGTGGCGAAGAAGAGCATGATCGCCAAGGCGAAGCGCAAGCCCAAGTACGAGGTGCGCGGTTACACCAGGTGCTCGCGCTGCGGGCGGCCTCGCGCCGTTTACCGCAAGTTCGGCCTGTGCCGGATTTGCTTCCGCGCCCTGGCGCACCGCGGCGAACTGCCTGGCATCACCAAGTCAAGCTGGTAACAACAGCACAGGAATCAACTACGTCGCAGGTCCTAGGTGCTGGCCCGGAAGACCTTCCGGGTCCCGCGGGGGTTCCAGGGGGTCGTCCCCCTGGGCCAGCACAGGGGAAACCGTGATGGGAAGGCGCCTTAGCGCGATGACAATGACTGACCCGGTCGCAGACATGCTGACCCGGCTGCGCAATGCCAATTCGGCTTATCACGACGCGGTGATCATGCCGCACTCAAAGATCAAGGTGCATATCGCCGAGATCCTCCAGCAGGAGGGTTACATCGCGGGCTGGCGCGTCGAGGACGCCGAGGTCGGCAAGAGCCTGGTGGTCGCGCTCAAGTACGGCCCGACGCGCGAGCGCTCCATCGCGGGCATCAAGCGCGTCTCCAAGCCTGGCCTGCGGGTCTACGCGCGCAAGGACAACCTGCCGCGCGTGCTCGGGGGTCTTGGCGTGGCCATCATTTCAACGTCGGCCGGCCTGATGACTGACAGGCAGGCCAAGAGGCAGGGCGTGGGCGGGGAAGTCCTCGCCTACGTCTGGTAGGGAGGCAGAAGATGTCACGGATCGGACGCATGCCGGTCAACGTGCCTTCCGGCGTTGATGTCACTATCGATGGCCGCGACGTCACGGTCAAGGGGCCTAAAGGCACCCTGAGCCTTGCCGTCTCGACCCCGATCGAGGTCGCCCAGGCGGACGGCATGATCACGGTGACCAGACCGTCGGACGAAGGCGAGATCAGGGCGCTGCACGGACTGTCCAGGTCGCTGATCGCCAACATGGTCACCGGCGTGACCTCTGGTTACGCCAAGACTATGGAGATCGTCGGAGTCGGCTACCGGGTCCAGGCCAAGGGCAAGGACCTTGAGTTCGCTCTCGGCTTCAGCCACCCGGTGCTCATCATCCCGCCGGACGGCATCTCATTCAGGGTCGAGACGCCGACGAGATTCGTGGTCGAGGGCATCGACAAGCAGCAGGTCGGCGAGGTCGCCGCTAACATCCGCAAGCTGCGCAAGCCCGATCCGTACAAGGGCAAGGGCGTGCGGTACTCAGGCGAACATCATCCGCCGCAAGGCCGGGAAGGCTGGTAAGTAGTCATGGCTGGCACCAGGACCACGGCGCATGTGCACAGCAGGAGCCGCACGGCGCGCCGCATCTCGTCGCGCACGCGGCGGCACCTGCGGGTTCGCAAGAAGATTTCGGGCAGCCCGGCAATGCCGCGGCTGGTCGTCACCAGGTCGTCGAGGAACGTCTTCGCCCAGCTGATCGATGATGTGGCTGGTCACACGCTCGCGTCCGCTTCTACCCTGGAGGTCGCCATCAGGCAGGCCGACGGGGACAAGACGGCGAAGGCACGCGAGGTTGGCAAGCTTCTTGCCGAGCGTGCGCGCGATGCGGGAGTCGGGCACGGCGGTTTTCGACCGAGGCGGCAACGCCTATCACGGCAGGATCGCCGCCGTCGCCGACGGCGCCCGTGAGGGAGGGCTGGCCCTATGAGGTCTGGCACCGCGGGACGCTCGGCAGTTTTTCATACTGAAAGAAGGACAATCTGATGGCTCCACGGCGAGGCGGAGGCCGGGCAGCGGTAGCGGTACTGGCGGCGGAGAGCGGCGCGACCGTCGCGATGACCGCCGCGGCGGCGCCGCCGACAAAGGCACCGCCTACCTTGAGCGGGTCGTTACCATCAACAGGGTGGCCAAGGTCGTCCAGGGTGGCCGGCGATTCAGCTTCACGGCGCTGGTCGTCGTCGGTGACGGCAACGGCATGGTCGGCGTCGGGTACGGCAAGGCCAAGGAAGTGCCTGCCGCGATCGCCAAGGGCGTCGAGGCCGCGAAGAAGTCGTTCTTCAAGGTGCCGAGGATCGGCGGGACGATCCCGCACACCGTGACGGGCGAGGACACCGCCGGCGTGGTGCTGCTCAAGCCGGCTAGCCCGGGTACCGGCGTCATCGCCGGCGGTCCGGTGCGGGCCGTGCTTGAGTGCGCGGGAGTGCACGACGTGCTGTCCCGCTCGCTCGGCTCCTCCAATCCGATCAATGTCGTGCACGCGACCGTGGCCGCGCTGAAGGGCCTGTCCAGGCCAGAAGAGATCGCGGCGCGGCGCGGCCTGCCGATCGAGCACGTGGCCCCTGCGGCCATGCTCAGGGCGCGGGCCGCGGCGGCTAGCGGCCGCCGAGCCGGGCAATTAGCCGGGAGCATTCGAAATGGCTGAGCTGAAGATTACCCAGACCAAATCGAAGATCGGCGGCACCAGGCCGCAGCGCGACTCGCTGCGATCGCTCGGGCTGCACCGGATCGGCGAGACCGTCGTTAAGGCCGACAGGCCAGAGTTCCGCGGCATGATTCAGGTAGTACGCCACCTGGTCGCGGTGGAGGAGGTGCACTAACTTGGCTGACGTGGCAGGCGAGACTCCAGGCGGCAAGGCCGGGCTGAAGATCCATCACCTGCGGCCGGCTCCTGGCGCGCACACCAAGAAGACCAGGGTCGGCCGCGGTGAGGGCTCCAAGGGCAAGACCGCTGGCCGTGGTACCAAGGGCAGCAAGGCGCAGGACGAACATCTCACCCGCGTTTCGAGGGCGGGCAGATGCCGTTGCACCGGCGGCTGCCGAAGCTGAAGGGCTTCTCCAACAGCAGGTTCAAGATCACCTATCAGGTCGTCAACCTGCACCGGCTGGCGGAGCTGTATCCCGATGGCGGCGACGTCACGCCCGAGCCGACCTGGCGGCCCGCGGCGCGTGCCGGCGTGGCGAGCTGGTCAAGATCCTCGGCACGGGCGAGGCGGTCAGCGGCCTTGCGGGTGACCGCACATGCGTTCTCGGCGTCGGCGATCGAAAAGATCACGGCGGCTGGCGGCACACGACGACGTCTAGCCAAGATGCTCAGGACCGGAAACAACGCAGCCCTGACAACGGCGCCCTGATGCTCGAAGCAAGATGCCAGTTCGCGATGCACCGCATCGCTCGCAGCACAGGTACCATGCAGGCAGGCAGCCGTAGTCTTTCCGAGCGCGTTAGACTTCGGCGTGCATGTCGCGCTTGGCCAGGCAGGCGGCCGGTTCGCGACCGAACGCTAGCCCGAGGAGCGGCAGATGACACTGTGTCTGACGGCACAGTGCCTAACGAGACTGGCCCTTCGACTTCAGGACTGCGCATGCTGACCGCGTTCTACCAGGCGTTTCGCACGCCAGATCTGCGCAAGAAACTGCTGTTCACGCTCTTCATCATCGTGATCTTCCGGCTCGGCGCATCGCTGCCGACGCCGGGGGTTTCCGAGAAGGCACTGCACGCCTGCCTGGCACGTCGCAGACCGGCATCCTCGGACTGGTGAACCTGCTCAGCGGTGGCGCGTTGCTCAAGCTGACGGTTTTCGCGCTTGGCATCATGCCGTACATCACGGCAAGCATCATCTTGCAGTTGCTCGCCGTGGTCATCCCGCGACTTGAGGCGCTGCGGCAGGAAGGCCCGTCCGGAACGGCGAAGATCACTCAGTACACCAGGTACCTGACCATTGGCCTGGCGATCCTGCAGTCCACTGCGGTCGTCGCGCTGGCCGAGAACCCGACCCAGCTGTTCGGCACCTCCTGCCGCAGCACCTGCTCCACGAACGAGCACGTCTTCACGATCGCGCACGATGGTCGATCTGCCTCACCGCCGGCACCGCCGTGATCATGTGGCTCGGCGAGCTGATCACCGACCGCGGCGTCGGCAACGGCATGTCGCTGATGATCTTCACCCAGGTCATCGCAGTGGTGCCCGGCCAGCTCTACACCGATCTTGCAGAACGAGGGCACGTCGTGATCTTCACCCTGGTGCTCGGGGTCGGAGTGCTCATCGTCGCGGCGGTGGCGTTCATGGAGCAGGCGCAACGACGTATTCCCGGTGCAGTACGCCAAGCGAATGGTCGGCCGCAAGATGTACGGCGGCACGTCGACCTACATCCCGCTCAAGGTCAACCAGGCGGGCGTTATTCCGGTCATCTTCGCCTCGTCGCTGCTGACGATTCCCGGTGCTCGCGGCGAACCTGTTCGGCAGCCAGAATTCGACGACGGTCAGCCACCGGCTGGGCGACGTGGATCCAGACCAGGCTGGTCAAGGGTGACGACCCGATCTACATGGTCAGCTTCTTCATCCTGATCATCTTGTTCACGTACTTCTACGTATCGATCACGTTCAACCCTGATGAAGTCGCCGACAACATGAAGAAGTCGGGCGGCTTCATCCCGGGCATCAGACCTGGCGGGCCGACCGCTGGGTACCTGCGGTTCGTGCTGAACCGGCTGACCGCTCCAGGCTCGGTTACCTGGGCATCGTCGCCCTCATCCCGATGCTCGCTATCGGGCTCGTGAACGCCGGTAACCAGTTCCCGCTTGGCGGTACGAGCATCATGATCGCCGTCGGAGTGGGACTCGATACGGTCAAGCAGATCGAGAGCCAGCTGCAGCAGCGTAACTACGAGGGTTTCCTCAGGTAGTGCGAGTCGTCCTCGTAGGGCCACCCGGCGCGGGCAAGGGGACGCAGGCCCAGTTCATAGCCTCCCACCTGGCGATACCGAAAGTTTCGACAGGTGACATCTTCCGGTACAACGTCAGTGACCGGGTACCGAGCTTGGCCGCCAGGCCAAGGCTTTCATGGACCGAGGCGACCTGGTGCCCGACGAGGTCACCATCGCCATGGTGCAGAGCAGGCTGGCCGAGGACGACGCCAAGTCTGGGTTTCCTGCTCGACGGGTTTCCCAGCGAACGTGCCGCAGGCCGAGACGCTGAAGAAGATGCTGGCCGACTGGGGCCTGCGGCTCGAACTGGTGCTTGAGCTGGTCGTTGACCACGACGAGGTCATCAGGCGGCTGTCCGGCCGGCGTACCTGCCGCAAATGCGGCCGGGTCTGGCATGTCGCCTTCGACCCGCCGTCCGTGGCCGATAAATGCGATGAGTGCGGCGGCGAGTTGTTCCAGCGCGACGACGATCGCGAGGAGACGATCAGGCATCGGCTTGAGGTCTATCGAGCAGCAGACCCAGCCGCTGATCACTACTACGCGGACGAGGGCATCCTGCTCGGCATCGACGCGACCGGTCCCGTCGATGACGTGACCGACCGCGCGCTGCTTGCACTCCGGCGGTTCGTGCGCTAGCTGGCCGTGCCGGTTCGTGCGCTGCGGCCAGTGCCGTTCTGCGCTAGCGGCGTCGTCCGCGGCGGGCTCGGCCGCAGCGGGTTGTACAGGTGCCGTGTAACAGGAGGCGTGTGAGGCTATGCGGCTAAACCGGGTATCTGGGATCGAGATCAAGACGCCTGAGCCAGCTCGCGGCTATGCGCGAGGCTGGGCTGGTGGTTGCTGCGGTCCTGAATGACGGTCACGGCGGCCGCCGGCCGGGGTCAGCACCGGCGAGCTGGACGCGATCGCCGAGCGAGGTGATCAGTGACGCCGGGGCGTCAGCCCTCATTCCTTGGCTACCACGGCTATCCGGCCTCGATCTGCACCTCGGTGAATGACGCAGATCGTGCATGGGATCCCGACCCCAGTGTCGTGCTCGCCGACGGCGATGTGCTGTCCATCGACGCCGGCGCGATCGTGCGCGGCTGGCACGGCGATGCCGCCGCATGACATCGTACCGATGCGGTGCTCGATTACTGACGAGGCTGCCGAGCCCTCGCGGCGTGCGAGCGTGCCCTGTGGCGCGGGATCTCGGTGGCCGTGGCAGGCAGGCGCTCACCGATATCTCCCATGCCGTGGAGACGAGCGCCAGGCCGAGCGGCCTTACGGCATCGTGCAGCGAGTACACCGGCCACTTCATAGGCTCGGCTATGCACATGGAGCCACCGGTGCCGAACTATGGCAAGCCAGGCCGCGGGCCGGTGCTGACCGAGTGGCATGGCCTTGGCTATCGAGCCGATGCTCGTGCTCGGCGACCGGCATACCAGGCTGCTCGACGACGGCTGGACGGTGCGGACGGCGGACGGCAGCCTCGCCGCGCATTTCGAGCACACGATCGCGATCACGCCGACGGGCCTTCGGTGCTCACGGCGCAAGATGGCGGTGCCGCCGGATTCGCGCTGCTGGGCGATGCTGCGGCTGACGAGATCGCCGGAGTAGCTACCGCCGACCGAGGGAAGCAGCGCAAGGAGGACGTAGTGGCGTCCAATCCCAGCATCAGGGCATCGGACCAGGACCGGGACCGAACCGCTGCGCTGCTGCGCGAGCACCATGCCGTGGGCGGCTGGACGCCGAGGAGTTCGCCGAGCGGCTCGACAGATCTTACGCGCCAAGACCATCGACGACCTGGACGCGCTCACCGCCGACCTGCCTGCCATCGACCTGTACCCGCTGCCGACTCCTCGCTGCCCAGGGTCCGGGCGTTCAACAGCGGCCTGCCCTCCGCCTACGTGCGCGGCGCGAGGAGGAGCGGCCCGCGCGGCCGCTTGCGCGGCGTCAGCCGCTGGACCGTGGCCTGGAGCGGTTACGCAGGCCTGCTGCTGATCTGTCTGGCTCTCTGGGTGCTAGGTGCTCCGGTACCCCTCATCGCAGTCGGCGTGATCGGGGTCGGGATGCTCACCGGTCAGGCAGTCAGCCGCCGCGCGATCGGCCGGGGCGGCTCGGGGTCGGGCTCGGGCTCGCGGCTGAGCGGCGGTCAGCGCGATCAGATCGAGGGCCAGGGCGACAGCGACTGACCCCAGCCCGAGCTGTGCGAGGCCCGCCGTTGTGACATCGCTGGTGCCGGAGCGCCAGCAATGTGGCTTGGGTGGGGTTCTTTCGGGGTGAGCCAGCTGGGTGGTGCCGTGTCCGGGAGGGTTGTCGTGCTCGGAGAGGAGAGTTCTCGGGTCCGGGAGGCTTTTCGTCATGATCATGGAGCTTTTTCGGGTTCCTGGAGGAGCGTTTTCGCATGTAGGAGCTTTTTCGTCGTATAGTCCGGTCAACTCTCCTAGACGCGGAAACCCTCCTCCAGGAACCCGAAAACCCTCCTGCTAGAGCAGCGTCACCCCGAAAGAGCCCGGGACAGCATCAGGTTGGGCCACGTTGTTGCTGCTGGCCGCCGGCGACAGCAACGCGGCCCGCCCTGATGCTGTGGGGACGACAACGGGGAGGGCCGCGTTGCTCACGCCTGCGCTGCCCGCGACAGCAACGGGGAGGGTCGCGTTGCTCACGCCGCAGCGGCACGCCAGGCCGGGTAACGAAATCCGCCCGCACGGGCCAGAGATCGCCCGCCCGGTTCGCATTGTGGCGTTCGCTGAAGTAGACTTGCTCCGGCCCAGGAAAGCTGTCTTTTGTCGTCGTGATGCGGCGCGAGGTTTGGCTTTCCAGTGGGATCGCCCCGGATCCGGCGTAGGCGCGCGAGTGCCTGCTGGTCACGGGAAGCCACCCCATGATGTTCGCTACCGCACGGTTGCGGTCTCGATGGCGCGGCCTGGCCGGCGCAGCCTTCGATGGCTTCCGGTTGCGGACGGCGGGGAGGCGGGCCAATGGCGGTCCCGGGCACGGATAGGCGAATGCTACAGACGTGGTAGATCAGAGCAGGCGTACGGATCATAGAAGCTAGACCGTCGGCAGGCGGGCTAGCCGGAAATGCGGAGGATATGCCCAAGAAAGACGGTGCCATCGAGATCGAGGGTACGGTTGTCGAATCGCTTCCCAATGCCTTCTTCAGGGTCGAGCTCGACAATGGGCATAAGGTTCTTGCTCACATCAGCGGCAAAATGCGGATGCACTACATCCGGATCCTGCCGGACGACCGGGTAGTGGTCGAGCTGAGCCCGTATGACCTGAGCCGTGGCCGGATCGTCTACCGATACAAGTAACGAATAGCAGTGCTCATGCGCTGGTGACACGTCGGGTAATCCGCGCCTGGCGATCCTGACCAGGTGGTGGCCGGGGTGGCCGGGAATGATAACCCGGGGTTCGTGGTTCATACTGCGTCCCGAGTACCTAGGGAGAATTAGCCGATGAAGGTCAAGCCGAGCGTGAAGAAGATCTGCAGCAAGTGCCGGATCATTCGCCGACACGGTCGGGTGATGGTGATCTGCTCCGATCCGCGGCACAAGCAGCGGCAGGGCTAGCGGCACCAGTTCACCAGTTGACATACACGTACCGCACTCCGCGCGCCAGTCGGCGCGCGGAGTACCCCCGGAGGAGGCCGGGGCCTTGTCTAGGGCATGGACAGGAAGCGGCGCGCAGGACCTCCAGTTGAGAAGGAGTTGCCCAGGATGGCACGCCTAGCGGGCGTCGACTTGCCGCGTGACAAGCGGCTTGAGATCGCCCTGACGTATATCTATGGCATAGGCAGGACTCGCGCGACCGAGACGCTGGGCGCTACGGGAATCAGCGGCGACACGCGCGTACACCAAATCACCGATGACGAGCTCGTCCAGCTGCGAGACTGGATCGACGCGAACTACAAGGTCGAAGGTGACCTGCGACGCGAGGTACAGTCTGACATCAGGCGCAAGATCGAGATCGGCTGCTACCAGGGCATCCGCCACCGTCGTGGCCTGCCCGTGCATGGCCAGCGCACTCAGACCAATGCACGTACCCGTAAGGGCAAGCCCAAGACCGTAGCCGGCAAGAAGAAGGTCGGCAAGAAGTAGTCCGCAGTGCCGCAAACACCAGGCGGACCGATCACCTCCGGAGTTGAAATCTAGGATGCCTCCAAAGAGCCGTACCGGCGTCAAGAAAGTGCGCCGCAAGGAACGTAAGAACATCGCGCACGGACATGCTCACATCAAGAGCACGTTCAACAACACCATCGTGTCCATCACCGACCCGGCAGGAAGCGTGATCTCCTGGGCCTCATCAGGCCAGGTCGGATTCAAGGGTTCGAGGAAGTCGACGCCGTTCGCCGCCCAGATGGCCGCCGAATCAGCCGCCCGGCGCGCGATGGAGCACGGCATGCGCAAGGTCGACGTGTTCGTCAAGGGCCCCGGTTCCGGCCGCGAGACAGCGATCAGGTCGCTGCAGGCGACGGGCCTTGAGGTCGGCTCTATCCAGGACGTGACGCCAGTTCCGCACAATGGCTGCCGCCCGCCCAAGCGGCGCAGGGTCTGAGAGGGGTAAGCATGGCTCGATACACCGGTGCGGACTGCAAGCGCTGCCGCCGCGAGAAGACGAAGCTGTTCCTGAAGGGCGCCAAGTGCGATTCGCCTAAGTGCCCCATCGAGATCCGGCCTTACCCGCCTGGCGAGCACGGCAGGAACCGCCCCAAGGAGAGCGAGTACCTGCTCCAGGTCAGGGAGAAGCAGAAGGCCAAGCGGATCTACGGCATCCTCGAGAAGCAGTTCCACAACTACTACGAGGAAGCCACCAAGACCCGGGGCAAGACCGGCGAGGCGCTGCTCCAGATCCTGGAGAGCCGCCTGGACAACGTCGTCTACCGCGCCGGGCTTCGCCAAGAGCCGGGACATGGCGCGCCAGGCTTGTCAGGCACGGCCACGTGCGCGTCAACGGGCGCAAGGTGGACATCCCGTCATTCCGGGTGAGCGAGAGCGACATCGTTGAGATCGCCGAGAAGTCGCGCGCAGCTTACGCCCGTTCGTAGTGGCGCAGGCCGAGGCCGGCGAGCGATCAACGCCAGCCTGGCTCGAGGTCATCCCGGCGAAGATGCGGATCCTCGTCCACACGCTCCCTCCCGCGCGCAGATCGACACGCTCGTACAAGAGCAGCTCATCGTCGAGTACTACTCGAAGTAAAAGACGTTCCCTGGCCGGCCGCGGAATGCGGGCCAGGATCACTGGTAGCGAGGTGCCACCAGACCTGATCGCCTGTCATATAGCGGGCAGGCGGAAAGGACCGGCTGCACAATGCTTATCGCACAACGTCCTACTCTCACCGAAGAGCAGGTGGACGAGTTCCGCTCGAGGTTCACCATCGAGCCACTTGAGCCTGGCTTCGGCTACACCATCGGCAACTCGATCCGCCGCACGCTGCTGTCGTCCATTCCCGGCGCGGCTGTCACCAGCATCAGGATCGAAGGCGTGCTGCACGAGTTCTCCACCGTGCCCGGGGTCTCTGAGGACGTCACCGACATCATCTTGAACCTGAAGGAACTGGTCGTCTCCTCCGAGCACGACGAGCCCGTGCACATGTACCTGCGCAAGCAGGGTCCCGGCGTTGTCACGGCAGCGGATATCGCTCCGCCTGCAGGGATGGAAGTCCACAATCCTGAGCTGCACATCGCCACGCTCAATGCCAAGGGCAAGCTCGAGATGGAGTTGACGGTCGAGCGCGGTCGCGGGTACATCTCGGCGTCGCAGAACAAGCAGCCGGGCCAGGAGATCGGCCGGATCCCGATCGACTCGATCTACTCGCCTGTGCTTCGGGTCACCTACAAGGTGGAAGCCACCCGAGTCGAGCAGCGCACCGACTTCGACCGGCTGATCCTCGACGTGGAGACCAAGCCGTGCATGCGGCCCCGCGACGCCGTCGCGAGCGCCGGCATGACGCTGGTCGAGCTATTCGGACTCGCACGCGAGCTGAACCTTGAGGCCGAGGGCATCGACATCGGACCATCGCCGACGGACGCGGCACTCGCCGCCGACCTGGCCCTGCCGATCGAGGAACTCAACCTGACGGTGCGTTCGTACAACTGCCTCAAGCGCGAGGGCATCCACACCGTCGGCGAGCTGGTAGCCCGCAGCGAGCAGGATCTGCTCGACATCCGCAACTTCGGCGCCAAGTCGATCGAGGAAGTCAAGCAGAAGCTCATCGACATGGGACTGGCGCTCAAGGATTCCCCGCCCGGATTCGACCCGGGCACCGCGGCTGACAGCTACGGCGCCGATGAAGATGACAGCTATGTCGAAACCGAGGAGTACTGACCGGCCAGATTGTCTGGCTGACAGGTAAGAAGACCGAGGAGAGTCTTTCGATGCCCACGCCCACCAAGGGTCGCCGAATGGGCGGCAGCGCCGCACACCAGCAGCACATGCTGGCAAACCTGGCTACGGCGCTGTTCGAGCACGGCAAGATCACCACGACCGAGGCGCGCGCGCGTCGGCTGCGGCCGGTGGCCGAGCGCCTGATCACTTTCGCCAAGCGAGGTGACCTGCACGCCAGGCGGCAGGTGCTGACCATGGTGACCGACAAGACCGTCGTGAAGACTCTCTTCGACGAGATCGGGCCGAGTTTCGCGACCCGGCCAGGCGGCTACACCCGGATCACCAAGGTCAATCCCCGCAAGGGCGATAACGCCGCTATGGCCGTGATCGAGCTCGTCAGTGAAGAGGCAGAGGCCAAGCCACAGCGTCGTCGCGCGCGCCGGGTACCGGCCGCTGGCGGCGCTGGCCGTGGCGGGCGCGCCGCGGTTGCCGCCGCGGCGACGGCCGAGGCCCCGGCGGATGAGACTGTTGCTGACGACGCTGTGACCGAGGATGCCGTCTCGGACGAGATCGTGGCAGACGAGGTCGCCGACGACCCGGGCGAGTCGGCAGAAGACGGCGCTGAGGGCGACGACGACGCTGAGCGGGCCGACGAAGAGTAGTCAACGGGCAGAGCCGGGGGATGCGACATCCCCCGGCTCTTTTCGTGATGGCCAGGTCAGGCTGCGGCTCGACCTCGGCTATGACGGCACGGACTTCCACGGCTGGGCGGCTCAGCCGGACCTGCGTACCGTCCAGGGCGTGCTTGAGCGGGTCCTGGCCCTGGTCTTGAGGACAGCGGAGCCGCCTGTTCTTACCGTAGCCGGGCGTACTGACACTGGCGTGCATGCACGCGGTCAGGTCGCGCATCTGGACGTGCTCAGCGCGGAATGGGATGCTGCCGAGGCAACCGCGCTGCGCCGGATGAACCGGCTGCTGCCACCCGATGTCAGACTGCACGCGATCGGCATCGCCGGGCCGGGCTTCGACGCGCGATTCTCGGCCTTGTGGCGGCGATACTCCTACCGGGTCTGCGACAGCCAGGCGGTTGCCGATCCGCTGCGCCGGCGGGACACGCTCTGGCACTCCCGCGAACTCGATCTCCGCCCGATGAACGCGGCAGCCGCTAGCTGCCTAGGCGAGCACGACTTCTCGGCGTTCTGCCGGCGGCGCCCAGGCGCGACCACGATCAGGCGGTTGATCAGGCTCGACTGGGAACGCCCCGAGCCTGGCGTCGCGGTCGCCACGGTTGCCGCCGACGCCTTCTGCCACAACATGGTGCGGGCGCTGACGGGCGCTTTGCTGTCCATCGGCGAAGGCAGCCGCCCGGTGACCTGGATGGCGGAGGTACTCGCGGCGGGAGTCCGAGATCCGGCAGTCCGCGTCGCGCCACCGCACGCGCTATGCCTTGAGGAAGTCGCCTATCCCCCCGACCCCGAACTCGCTGCCCGTGCGATGTCGACCCGGCGAGTACGCCGGGCTAGTGGGCCTGGCCTGGCGGGATTGGCTTGCCTTCGACCATGCGGTAGCTGAGGCTGCCGTTGACGGTCTTCGCGATGAGCGTATTCATGAAGGCGGCGAGATGACCGCGCTGCCATTTTGTCTTTGGCGCCGTCAGGTCTGTCTTCTCGGCCCAGACCAGGATCAGGTAGTGACCTTTGACCAGGGCTTCCTCTATCCCGGTGCCCTGGCCGATCTTGCTTGTCACGCCATTCTTGGTGGTGAGTTGGGCTACGAACTGCGACCGTCCGACATGCCTGGCTGCCTTGTTCGCGGCCGTGGCGGTTGTCAGGTTGTACACGCCGATCGTCGCCATCGCGTTGTCCAGGCGCGCCACGTAACTGGCTCGCATTGCCTGCGTGCAGCCCGCCTGCCGTACGGAGGACTGCAGGGCCGAGCCGATGAGCGCGGTGTGGCAGTTGTGCGTCTGCCTCACCGCGGTGGCGTGGAAGTAGACGTGCCTGGCGACGAAGCTGGCGGGGAAGATCTCATGCAGCGCCAGCGGTGTCTTGTCGGTGGTCCTGGTGCCGATGTACTCCCAGATGCCAGCCGGAGGCGCCGGCGTCGGCGCGTGAGTGGGGCGCGGCTCGCTGCGCGGCTTCGAGGCCGCGCTTGGCTTGCCGCCCAGTGATGTGGTGACCAGGACGGTCGTCACGCCGGCAATGACGATGACGGCGGCCGCTATGGCCCAGATCGGCTGGCGCCTTGACCTTGAGCCGCGCCCGGCTCGCGCCGGCCCGCCAGGTCCCCGGCCACGACCCGAGGAGGGACGGCTGCGCGGTGACCGAGTTGCCCGGCGCTGCCTGCCTGGCCCGCGGGAGCCCGGCTGCGATCCGGTGCCGGGACCCCTGATCGTGGTCGGCGCCGCCCCGAGAATCGGGTCCTTGATCGCCGGCATTGAATGATTCGTATCGAACTCGTCCGGGGTGATCGTGGCCGCCCGCACCGGGTCGTTGCGAGCAGCCGGCGGGGCCTCCCAGCCAGAGGCAGACGGGGCCGGGCCGCCAGCGGCCTCGCGCCGGTTCTCGCCGCGCGCAGGCGATTCGCGGTTCCACGCCGCGAATGGTCCCGGCGGATACGTGGGCAGCGGCTCGTCAGGCACGGGCGGCAAGCCGCGGATGGCGTTGCGCAGATTCCTGGTGTAATCACGTCCCGCCAGATTGGCCGTCGGCCAGGCGCCGTTGTCATCGGTCAGCCAGCTATAGCCGGTATCAGGCACCTCCGGGTCCGCCCAGGTAGCGGTGGCACCGCGATCAGGATCGGCCTGCGAGTAGGCGAGCCCGGGTGACGCCTGGCCAGACCAGCCCGCGCCGCCGCCAGCGGGATCGGCGGCCGCGCCATATCCGGCGCCGCCAGGGCGAGAGTTGCCGACGCTCAGCCGCTCCTGGTCGGCTTGACTCGGCACCGCCGCATGGCGTACCCGATAGGCAGGAGTAAACAGCGACGCACCCCCGTTGCCCGTGGGACGCTCAGTCTCCGGTGGCACGGTTACCCGCTGCCGCCGGCCTGACGAGCCGCCAGGCGTTCCGTCACCCGCATTCCGCATGCCGTGAGCGTACCGTCCTGACGCCGCCGGCGAGCCCGGTAGGGTTGATTGCGCCCGTTCTGACCGGCCTAGTCCGCCGGCATTTTCGTGCGCCGGGCTATGTTATACAGCCGTCTTTTTGACCGTGGATGGCAACTGCCGGTATCCTTGCCTGGCGTCCATCTGCGTCGGCAGCCCGCTGGGCGGCATCGCTGCCACAGACGCTGCGGACACAGACGCTACGGGTATCCCACGCCAGGGCTGTAAACCACAGGGCTGTAAGCCAAGTTGGCAGCAGGCCAGGCACGGGCTCAACCATCAGGACTCACACGCGAAGGCTCATGACTGTGCGTACTTTCAGCCCGAAGGCTGCCGATGTCCAGCGACAGTGGCATGTCATCGATGCGTCCGACGTCGTACTCGGCAGGCTGGCCAGCCACACGGCCACGCTGCTTCGGGGCAAGCACAAGCCGATCTTCGCGCCGCATGTGGACACCGGTGATTTCGTAATCATCGTGAACGCGGCGAAGGTCGCGCTCAGCGGCAACAAGCTTGTCGACAAGCTTGCCTACCGGCATTCCGGCTACCCAGGCGGCCTTCGGTCTATCGCCTACGGCGACCTGATGGCATCCAATCCGCAGCGGGCCGTCACCAAGGCGGTGAAGGGCATGCTGCCTAAGAACTCGCTCGGCCGCCAGCAGTTGACCAAGCTCAAGGTCTACGCGGGTCCTGAGCACCCGCACAAGGCCCAGAAGCCGGTGCCGTTCGAGATCACGCAGGTTTCCCAGCAGGCTGGCAAGGCCAGCTGAGCATGAGCACACACCGAGCCGATCAGGAAGCACGAGGAAGACACTGTGGCTGAGCCCACTGCCGCGCCAGAGTCTGGTACGGGCGAGTCGGAAGAGACTGGCGAGTACCTGTCTCAGTACACCACCGAGACGGGCGAGGGCGCTTCGTCGAAGGCCCCGGCGCGCAAGCCGGTCGTGACCGGCCACGCGCTCGGCACCGGCCGGCGCAAGGAGGCCATTGCCCGCGTCCGGTTGATGCCAGGTACCGGTCAGGTGCAGATCAACGGCCGCACCATGGACGTGTACTTCCCCAACAAGGTGCACCAGCAGCTGATCAGCGAGCCGTTCGTCACGCTCGGTGCCGAGGGCCAGTTCGACGTTGTGGCCAGGATCAGCGGCGGCGGCGTCAGCGGCCAGGCCGGAGCTCTCCGGCTCGGCATCGCCAGGGCGCTCATTCTGGTCGACCCGACGAGCCGGCCCGCGCTGAAGCGGCTTGGCTTCCTGACCAGGGATGCCAGGATCAAGGAGCGCAAGAAGGCCGGACTCAAGAAGGCGCGCAAGGCACCTCAGTACTCCAAGCGCTAACTCTGCCTCACCGCCGTGCGGGCCTGGGATCTGCCAGCTGCCTGCGCGCCGCGGCTGCGGACGCGGACGGCAAGCAGGCCTTGGTATGCGGGGGTTAATCATGCGTCAGCTGTTCGGAACCGACGGAGTACGAGGAGTCGCTGGGCGCGATCTTGATGCGCGCCTGGCGATGCGGGTCGCCGCGGCGGCCGCGTTTGTTCTTGGCGTCGCGCGGGGCAGCGGCCCCGGCGGCTGTGGCGACGCTGCCGGATCGCGCAGGCCGGTGGCTGTTGTCGGGCGCGACCCGCGCGCCTCGGGTGAGTTCCTCGAATCGGCGGTCGTGGCCGGGCTCGCTGGCTGCGGCGTGGACGTGATCCGGCTCGGCGTCATTCCCACGCCCGCCGTTGCCTACCTCACCGACGTGCTGGCCGCCGACTTCGGGGTGATGCTGTCGGCCAGCCATAATCCCGCGCCTGACAATGGCATCAAGTTCTTCGCGAAGGGCGGCCTCAAGCTTCCCGACGAGGTCGAGGACGAGATCGAAGCGAAGATGGCCGAGCAGGCTGACACTGGCGATGCGTGGGGGATACCCGAGGCCGGCTTCGGCCGGGTGCGGGACGGGGCTCCCGAAGCCGAGCGATACCTCGCGCATCTCCTTTCCACGGTAGGGGTTTCCGAGGCAGGCGCCGCGGACCGGGAGGCTGGCGCGGCCGGACCGCTGCCCCTGGCCGGGTGGCGGGTCGTGGTGGACTGCGCCCATGGTGCCGCCTTCCAGTTGGCGCCCAGGATGCTGAAGGCTGCCGGGGCGGACGTGATCGCGATCGGCGTAGAGCCAGACGGGATCAACATCAACGCCGGCTGCGGCTCGACCAGCCTCGACGCGCTCCGGCTCGCCGTGCTCGAGCATGCGGCAAACGCCGGGATCGCTTATGACGGCGACGCGGACCGCTGCCTGGCCGTCGATGAAGTCGGCGAGGTCGTCGACGGCGACCAGATCCTGGCCATCCTGGCTCTCGCGCTGAGGGAGTCCGGCCGGCTGGCAGGCACCACGGTGGTCGCTACCGTCATGGCCAACCTCGGTTTCCGCCGGGCGATGGCTGACTCGGGAATCGACGTGGTGGAGACTCCGGTCGGCGACCGTTACCTCATCGCCGCGATGCTCGACGGCAAGTACGTGCTCGGCGGCGAGCAGTCCGGCCACATCATCATGCTTGATCACGCCAGCACCGGAGACGGCATGCTGACGAGCGTCCAGTTGCTGGCGACAGCGGTTGCCAGCGGTCGCTCGCTCGCCGAGCTTGGCCAGGTCATGACCAGGTACCCGCAGGTACTCGTCAACGTGCACGGGGTCGACAAGGCGAAGGCGGCCGGGTCGGGCGAGCTCACCAGCGCGGTCGCGGCCGCCCAGGCCGAACTCGGCGAATCGGGCCGGGTGCTCGTCCGGCCGAGCGGCACCGAGCCCGCGGTCAGGGTCATGGTAGAGGCGGTTGACTCCGGCCAGGCCCGTCAGGTCGCTGACCGGCTCGCCGCCGTGGTCCGCGATTCGGGCTGAGGCCGGTCATGGCCCGCTATGCCGCATGCCTCAAGATCGGCAAGTTCTTACCTGCGCGCCGGAGTACCCGGCCCGCAGGTAATAGCCTGGCAGCCATGTGCGGAATCGTAGGTTACGCCGGGGACAGGCAGGCGCTGGCAGTCGTACTTGAGGGACTCAGCAAGCTTGAGTACCGAGGTTACGACTCAGCCGGGGTCGCCGTGCTCACCGATGGCAAGATTTCCTGGGCCAAGCGCGCGGGCAAGCTCGGCAACCTGACCTCGGCACTGGCGCAGAGCCCGCCGCTGCAGGGGACCGTCGGCCTCGGCCACACGAGGTGGGCGACCCACGGAGCGCCGACCGATCCGAACGCCCACCCGCACACGGACTGCGGCGGGCATCTGGCCGTGGTGCACAACGGCATCATCGAGAACTTCTCCGAGTTGCGCACCGAACTGCTCGCCGGCGGCCACATCATGACCTCAGAGACCGACACCGAGCTCGTCGCGCACTTGCTCGAAGACGAGACCTCCGTCAGGCCCGGGTCACTGGCCAGCGCGATGCGCGCGGTCTGCCAGCGGCTCGACGGGACGTTCACGCTGGTCGCTGTCGACGACCGTGACCCGGACGTGGTTGTCGGCGCGCGCCGCAACTCGCCGCTGGTCGTCGGCCGCGGCGAGGGCGAGAACTTCCTGGCCAGCGATGTGGCCGCGTTCATCTCGTTCACGAAGGACGCCACCGAGATCGGGCAGGACCAGGTGGCGGAGATCCGCAAGGACGTCGTCACCGTGACCAACTTCGACGGCTCAGCCGCGCAGGTCAGGGACTTCGTCGTGGACTGGGACGCCGAGGCCGCAGAGAAGGCCGGGTTCAAGTGGTTCATGGCCAAGGAAATCGCCGAGCAGCCGCGAGCCGTCGCCGATGCCCTCGTCGGGCGGGTCGGTAAGGACGGGCGGCTCGTACTCGACGAGCTGCGGCTGTCCGATGACGAGCTCAGGCAGGTCGACAAGATCGTCGTCGTAGCCTGCGGTACCGCCGCGCACGCCGGGCTGATCGCCAAGTACGCGATCGAGCACTGGGCCAAGATTCCGTGCGAGGTCCAGCTCGCCAGCGAGTTCAGGTACTCCGACCCGATCTTGACCAGGTCCACGCTGGTCATCGCGATCTCCCAGTCAGGTGAGACCCTCGACACGCTGATGGCGGTGCGGCACGCCAGTGAGCAGCACTCGCGCGTGCTGTCCATCTGCAACGTCAGGGGCTCGTCCATCCCGAGAGCCAGCGACGCCGTCGTTTACACCCACGCCGGCCCGAGATGGCCGTCGCTTCGACCAAGGCGCTGCTGACCCAGCTCATCTCCTGCTACGTGGTCGCCCTTTACCTGGCGCAGCTCAAGGGCAGCATGGCCCGCACCGAGATCGAGACCGTGCTCGGGCAGCTCCATGACCTGCCGAAGGCGGTCGAGGAGACACTCGAACGCATGGGTCCCGTCCGCCAGGTCGCCAGGGAACTCGCCGGCGAGAGATGCGTTCTCTTCCTCGGCAGGCATGTCGGTTACCCAGTTGCGCTCGAAGGCGCGCTCAAGCTCAAGGAACTGGCGTACATGCATGCCGAGGGCTTCGCGGCCGGCGAGCTCAAGCACGGCCCGATCGCGCTGATCGAGAAGGAACTGCCGGTCGTGATCATCGTGCCGTCCCCGACGGAACTGCCGGTGCTGCACGACAAGATCGTCTCGAATATTCAGGAGATCAGGGCCCGCGGCGCCCGGACGATCGTGATCGCCAATCGCGGCGACACCAAGGTCGCACCCTTCGCTGACACGCTGATCGAACTGCCGCCCGTGCCGGCCCTGATGCAGCCTGTCGTCGCGACGGTGCCTCTGCAGGTATTCGCCTGCGAAGTCGCCGACACCCAAGGACACGACGTGGACCAGCCCCGCAACCTCGCCAAGTCCGTCACGGTCGAGTAGCGCGGCGAATTATTTCCTCTTATGAAGGACGCTCACCGATGAGGCAAGCGCATTCGGTGCGGGACATCAGGGCGGCCGAGCATGCCCTGATGGCGCTAGTCCCGGAAGGCGCGCTGATGCAGCGGGCGGCCGCCAGCCTCGCGGCCGTCTGCGTCCGGCTGCTCGGCCGGGTCTACGGCGCGCGCGTCGTGGTGCTGGCCGGCACTGGGGACAACGGGGGCGACGCGCTCTACGCCGGCGCGAGGCTAGCGGGTCGCGGCGCCAGCGTGATCGCGGTCAGGCTGGGGCAGCGCATCCATGAGGCCGGCGCCGACGCGCTTCGCCGGGCCGGCGGCCGCGTGCTCGGCCCGGCCGCCGGGGAGGCGGCGCCTGGAGCGGAGGCAGCGGCCGCCATCGCGGAGGCTGACCTCATCATCGACGGCATCTTGGGCATCGGCGGGCGCGGCGGGCTGCGCGAGCCGGCCGCCTCTGTCGCCGGGTCCGTGGCCAGGGCCGCGGCGGGCGGCGCGATCGTCGTCGCCACGGACCTGCCGAGCGGGGTGGACGCCGACACCGGCGAGACCTCGGGTGCCGCGATCGCCGCCGACGTCACGGTCACGTTCGGCACCCACAAGCCCGGGCTGCTGATCGATCCGGGAGCAAGCCACGCCGGCACAGTCGAATTCGCAGACATCGGCCTGGGCCCGCATTTGGCTGCCCCCGCGGTCATCGCGCTCCAGTCCCGCGAAGCCGGCGCCTTGCTGCACAGGCCGGGAGCCGAGTCGGACAAGTACCGGCGCGGCGTCCTCGGCGTGCTGGCCGGCAGCGACAAGTACACCGGCGCGGCGGTGCTCAGCGTGGGCGGAGCCATCCGCGCCGGCGCCGGCATGGTCAGGCTGGTGACGGCCGAGCCCGCCGCCGACGTCGTCAGGCAGCACTGGCCAGAGGCCGTGATCACGATCATCGACCCGGCCGACCCGGCGGCGGCCGTCACGGCGGCCGGCCGTGTCCAGGCGTGGGTCATCGGCCCTGGCCTCGGGACCGGCGGCGAAGCCGAGGCACTGCTCGCCGCGGTGCTGGCGACATCGTTGCCCGTCCTGGTCGACGCCGACGGCCTGACCGTGCTCAGCCGCCGCAAGGACTTGCTGGCCCGGCGCAGCGGCGCCGACACCGTGATCACGCCGCACGCAGGCGAACTTGCCCGATTGATGAATGGAGCCCGCGGCGACATCGAGGCGCGCAGGCTCGACTCGGCCCGGCGTGCTGCGGCCGAGTTGGGCGTGACCGTCTTGCTCAAAGGCTCGACCACGATCGTGGCCGCCCCCGAGGACGGCGAGCCGGTGCTCGTCAACGCGACCGGCACGCCCTGGCTGGCGACCGCCGGCTCAGGCGACGTGCTGTCCGGGCTGGCCGGCGCGCTCCTGGCGCAGGGCGCGGCGCCAGTGGCCTCGGCGGCCGCGGCGGCAGCGTTCCTGCACGGCCTCGCCGGCCGGCTGGCCGCCCGCGAAGCCCCGATCGGCGCGGCGGACATCCTCGGCGCTCTGCCTGAGGCGATCAGGCAGGTCAGCGCCGCGCGTAACGGCTAGACAGCGCGCAGACAGCCACGACGTCCTGGCCGACCTGCCTGACCTCGTCAAGCCGCGGGCGATGTTCCGTGATCATGACAAGTGACCGTGATCACGGAACATGGCTCTGCGCGGTTTCCGTGGTCCGTGCTCCTGGTCGTGATCACGGATGTCCACCCAGGTTCTGGAGGCTGCCGGGGTGGCTTCTGCTCTTGATGCGTTTAGCGGATTCCGTCAGTTCGCCCGGGTGCGGCTCCTGCCCGGGGTGAGGCTGCGCCTGCTGGAGGGTTTCCGGGTTCCTGAAGGAGCGTTGTCGCATGAAGGAGGGTTGTCGTCGTATAGCCCGGTCAACTCTCCTAGATGCGGAAACCCTCCTGCACGATCGCGTTAACCCTCCTGCGAGAACAGCCCTCACCCCGAAAGAGCCACACCCAAGTCACAATGCGGGGCCTCTTTCATGCGAAAGCCCCCCTCCCGGGACACGTAAACCCTCCCGCAGGCGCGGTTGATCAGCGGACTGCCTGTCCAACGAGCGCCAAGGGGAGGCGACTGGCCGTGTGACTGCGGTCACGGAATCGTCTCGCCGCGTGCTGGAGTTGTTTTGGGGGAAATGCCCCACCCCCGAACGGAGTCTTCGATGCGCTCCTGGCGGACACGCCGGCCCATCCCCTGGGCCAGTCGCCGCACCCGGCCGAGGTCACGTCGGCCGACGGTGGCGGCGGTTGCCGGAACGGCCCTGATCGCTACCGTCGGCACCGTCGTCGGCGCCGCGGTGGCCGACGTGAGCGGCGGTCCGCCCCTAACCCAGGCCAGCCAGCCAAGCGGGCCGACCACGCCAGTCGGCAGCCGCACCCGCAGCCACACTCCCACCCGCAGCCACACTCCCACCCAGGTCGCGAGCCACCGGCTCGCGACCTCCTGCCGGTCCGTGGCCCACATCGGCGACTCGACCTCGGTCGACCTGATGTCGCCGTCCTTCCTGCCTGACCGGGCGGATCGGCTGCCAGCCCGGTACAAGGCGGTCGGCGTCAGGCACATGAAAATCGACGCCTCGGGCGGCCGCTCCATCGTCGAGGCCCTGCCCGGTCAGGTCAACGGCTACGACACCGCCAGGGCCATCGCCCAGAGCGGGTTCAGAGGCTGCTGGGTCTTCGCGCTCGGAACCAACGACGCGGCGAACATCGCCGCGGGCTCGACGTGTCAGCGCCGCCGCGAGGATCGATCGGCTGATGTCGGTCGCGCACGGCCAGCCGGTGATCTGGGTGAACACAGTCAACCAGCCCTCACCGGCCCCTGGGCCAATCCACGAGCGCGCCTGGGACGCCGCTCTCGCCAGTGCCCGGCATAGGTACCCCAACCTGCGGATATTCGACTGGGCGGCAAAGGCGCGGCCGGGCTGGTTCCTGCCGGACGGCATTCACTACAACTCGATCGGCTGCCAGTCGCGCGCCAAGGCCATCGCCGACGCGCTCGCCAACGCGTTCCCGGGTACCAGCTAGCGCCTGGCCTGCCTGTCTGCGATAGGGCGGCCGGAATGCGCAGTGTCATCGGCGCCCGCATGCGCGGTGTCATCGGCGCCCGCATGCGCCCTATCATCGGCGCCGGCATGCGCGGTGTCATCGGCGCGCTGACCTTCCCAAGTTTTGCCGACAGCCATACGTAGCCATGAAATCACCTGGGGTAGTTCAACCCTGCCGCGGAACGAGGGATCTCGCCCGACCCACGCGAGAACGCCGCGGCTGAGGGGGGAACATGCCGAAGCCCGTAGGCCCGGGCCAGCGATACATGCCGGGACTCGACGGACTGCGCGCGCTGGCCGTGCTCGCGGTCATTGCGTATCACGAGCAATTCGGGTGGGCGCCTGGCGGACTGCTCGGCGTCGGCGTGTTCTTCACGCTCAGCGGTTTCCTGATCACCAGCCTGCTGATCGAACAGTGGTCCGCGCGGGGCAAGATCAACCTCGGCGACTTCTGGCTCAGGCGGGCTCGGCGGCTGCTGCCGGCGCTGTTCGTCATGCTGGCCGTCGTGACCGCCTGGATCACGATCGCCGACCGGGCCAGGCTGGCCAGCCTGCGCGGCGCCGTCGGAGCGGCGGCCGGGTACTTCAGCAACTGGTACCTGATCGCCGAGAACCAGTCCTACTTCGCCGAGTTCGCGCCGCCGGCGCCGCTCGACCATCTGTGGTCGCTGGCCGTCGAGGAGCAGTTCTACCTGCTGTGGCCGCTCTCGGCTGATCGGCGGCCTGTTCCTGCTGCGCAGCGCGGCAAGGCCGCGCCTCGCTGGCTGATCGTCCCGACGCTGCTGCTTACGGCGGCCTCGATCTTCGCGATGGCGCACTGGTACACCCCGGCGTCGATCCGACCAGGGTCTACGAGGGCACCGACACCCGTGCGTTCGGGCTGCTGATCGGCGCCATGCTCGCGCTCGCCTGGCCTGTCGGCCGCCTGGTCCGAAGCCCGCCAAGCGGAGCAAAACCCTGCTCGACGCCGCCGGATTCGCCGGCCTCGCGTCATCGGCGTGATGATCTGGCGAGTGGGGCAGTACTCGGCGTTCTCCTATCACGGCGGTCTCGTCCTGCTCTCGATCGCGACCGTCGGCGTCGTCGCCGCGACCGCGCTCCCGGGCACGGTTGTCGGGCTCGCGCTCGGCTGGCGCGCCGCTGCGCTGGATCGGCGCCCGCTCCTACGGCATCTACCTGTGGCACTATCCGGTGATCGTGCTGACCACGCCGGCGAACACCAAGCCAAGCCTGGCCAGGGTCGCGGTCCAGGTCGCCGTGGTAATCGCCATCGCGGCACTGTCCTGGAAATTCGTGGAGGAACCAATCAGGCACGGCGCGATCGAGCGCCTCTGGGCGAAGGCCGCGCGCGGCCGGATCGGCGAGCCCCGCCGCTGCCGGCGGCGGGCCTTGGACGGCTGACGAACGTCGGCGGGCTCGCGGCCACGGCCGGGGTGACCGGGGTGCTCGTGATGGCTGGCGTCGGGCTATCCGGCGCCGTCCGCGCTCCGCCCGCTGGTTCACAACGGATCGCGGGCCTCAGCCGGCTCGCTGAACTCTCGCCGTCACCAAGTCGATCGCCCACCCAAGCCCCGTCCACGGCAAGGCAACGGCCGCGCTCGCCGCAAGCGGCCGGGACACGCCAGGCGGGCCGCTGCGCACGTCCTGCCGCGCGGTCGCTCACATCGGCGACTCCACCTCGGACGGCCTGGTCCAGGCGGAATATCTGCCCAACCAGAAGCAGCGATCGCGGCCAGGTACGAAGATGTCGGCGTGCAGACCGTCGTCACCGACGTCGCAGGGCGCCCGTTCGGTCGTCGAGGCACTGCCCGGCCAGGTGAACGGCCACAACGCCGCCAAGTCGATCATCAAGGGCGGCTTCGACGGGCTGCTGGGTGATCGCGCTCGGCACCAACGACACCGCTGACGTGGCGGCGGGCTCGGCCTACAGCCTGATGTACCGGATCAAGAACATGATGTCCGTCGCCACGGGCGAGCCGGTCATGTGGGTAAACGTGGTGTCGCTGCTGAACAGCGGTCCCTACGCCGAGCCCAACATGCGGCACTGGGATCAGGCCCTGGTCAAGGCCTGCGCGATGTACCCGAACATGCGCGTCTACAACTGGGCGAGCGTGGCCAGGCCGCAAGTGGTTCATCTCCGACGGCATCCACTACACCTCGCTCGGCTACCGCACCGCGCCAAGGACATCGCCGACGCGCTAGCCCGGGCGTTCCCTGCGGTCGGCCAGAGCACCGGGCTGCGTCATTTCCGGCTAGCGGCTATCAGTCTTCCGAGCGGCCGCCCAGATACCGGGCGAGGAACTGCTCGGCGGCGGCGTAGAAGCTCATCCGGTTCTCCGGCTTGGCGAAGCCGTGGCCCTCGTCGGGGAACAGCATGTACTCGTGCTCGATGCCCGCCGCCGTCATCGCCGCCACGATCTGCTCGGACTCGGCCTGCTTGACCCTCGGGTCGTTGGCGCCCTGGGCGATCAGCAGCGGGATCCTGATCTGGTCGGCCCGGGACAGCGGCGAGCGCGACCAGAGGAACTCCTCATCGGTCTCGGGGTTGCCGACCCGGCGTGTTGAACTGGGCGCGCCAGCGGCGCCCAGTACGGCGGGATGGTCTCGATCAGCGTCTTGAGGTTCGACGGGCCGACGATGTCGACGGCGCAGCAGTACACCTCGGGCGTGAAAGCCGCGCCGGCCAGCGCCGCGTAGCCGCCGTACGAGCCGCCGAAGATCGCCACTCGCTCCGGGTCAGCCCAGCCCTGCGCGACCGCGTACCCGACCGCGTCGGTCAGGTCGTCCTGCATCTTGGCGCCCCACTCGCGGTCACCGGCATTGATGAACGCCTTGCCGTAGCCGGTCGAGCCCGCGGAAGTTCACCTGCAGGCAGAGGTAGCCGCGGTTGGCCAGCCACTGGGCATGCGGGTCGTACCCCCAGGCGTCCCTGGTCCACGGGCCGCCGTGCACGTTGCAGCACGACGGGCAGCCCCGTCGCGGGCCTTCGGTCGGGGAACGTCGCGTAGCCGTGGATCGTCAGGCCGTCTCGCGCGGCGTAGCTGAACGGCTCCATCTGGCAGCCAGCGCGTATTTGGACAGCTGCGGGCTGGTGCTCGAACAGGAACCGGCCGGTCTTGGTCGCGCGGTCGTACAGCGTAGTAGTGCACGGGCCGGCGTCGTTCAGGAATGCCACCAGCCAGGTCCGTGTCGGCGTCGTCGGCGCTGGTGAACACCGGATCGCCGGGATGCAGCGCGCGGATCGCCGCCAGGTCATCGGCTACCGCCGGGTCCAGCGCCATGGTACTCCGACCTGTCCTTCAGCGACGACGACGATCTGCGGCTTCTTGGTGATCCGGCTCAGGCGCACGCCGCTGACGTCAGCCGCCGGATCGCCCGCGAGCACCTCCTCGGACGCCGGTGGCCAGGTCCAGCCGAACCAGCCTGGCGGTCTCGGCGCCGACCGAGCTGATCAGCAGCATTGATGGCCGTCGGCGCTGAACGCCACCGGGTCCGTGGAGTTCAGCGTCCTCGTCGCCGGTACCGCTTTGAACAGCCGCCAGTCGTCGTCGGCGGTGTCCCTGACCATAGTTTCACGAGCCGTCCGGCTCCGGCGCGAACCCGCAGCGCACGACGAACTCGGAATCCGCGGCCAGCCGAGGAAGCCAGGATTCTCGACTTCCTTGGTCAGCTTGCCGGTCTCCAGGTTGAGCCGGTAGACATCGTGGAGCTGCGGGATTGTCCTTGTTCAGGCCGACGAGCAGTTCGGAGGGGAACTCCCGCTCGAGCGCGACGATCTGCGTCTGCACGTTGTCAAACGGAGTCAGGTCGCGCCGCTCCATGGTCGTCAGGTCGACGTCGTAGAGCCGCCAGTTCTCATCGCCGCCGGTGTCCTGCAGGTACAGCAGGTGCCGGTTGTCGATGCGCCCAGTCGTACGATCCTGATGCCGCGGTCCGTGTCCGCGGTGACTACCTGGGCGGCGTCGAGGTCGACGCCGGTTTCCTGCTGATCGGCGCGAGCCAGACGTTGAGCACGTCGTCGTGCGGGGCGATCCAGGCGAGCCGCGTGCCGTCAGGGGACAGCCTGGGCATCGCGCGCTCGGGGTTGCCGAAAAGTACCTGGCGCGGAATGAGATCGACCATGCTTAACCTAACCACGCCGGCCCGTGGTTCCGCGACGTGCTGTGCTGACCCGGGGGGGCGACCCCCGGAGCCCCCCGAGGGCCAGGGCGCCGCAGGCGCCGCCTTCCCTCCTCGCCAAAACCCGGCTCGTCAGTCCAGGCGGCACCGCGCCCCGGCGCTGGCCCGGGGGGACGACCGGGGCTCAGTCCTGGCAGCGGCCGCCCAGGTGGCGGGCCAGGAATCGCTCGGCGGCCGCGTAGAGCCTCTCGCGGTTCTCCGGCTTCTTGATTCCGTGCCCCTCGTCGGGAAAGAGCAGGTATTCGTGCTCGATGCCCGCGGCCTTGAGCGCGCCGACAATCTGCTCGGCCTCGGCCTGCCTCACCCTCGGGTCGTTGGCGCCGTGCGCGATCAGCAGCGGGATCTTGATCTGGTCCGCCCGGGACAGCGGGGAGCGCGACCAGAGGAATTCCGCCTCGGTCGCGGGATCGCCAACGCGGTGGTTGAAAAACTGCCTGACCGCGGGCGCCCAGTACGCCGGAATCCCCTCGATCGCCGTCTTGAGGTTGGACGGCCCGACAACATCGATGGCGCAGCGATACAGCTCAGGAGTGAACGCCGCGCCGATCAGCGCGGCATAACCGCCGTACGAGCCGCCGTAGATGCCGACCCTCGCCGGGTCCACCCAGCCCTGGCCCACCACGTATGCCACGGCATCGCTGAGGTCGTCCTGCATCTTGGCGCCCCACTCGCGGTCACCCGCATTGAGGAACGACTTCCCGTAGCCAGCCGACCCGCGGAAGTTGACCTGCACGCAGGCATAACCCCGGCTGGCCAGCCACTGCGCCGGGGGCACGTATCGCCAGACATCCCTTGACCATGGCCCGCCGTGGACGTTGAGCACAGCGGGCAGCCCCGCCCTGCGCATGCCGACCGGGAAAGTCACGTACCCGTGGATGGCCAGCCCGTCCCTGGCAGTGAAGCTGAACGGCTCCATCGCAGCGAGCGGGTAGCCCGACAGTGCAGGCTGGTGCTCGAACAGCAAGACGCCAGCCTTGGCCGCCCGGTCGTACAGGAAGTACCGCACCGGCCCCGCGTCCTGGGTGAACTCCACCAGCCAGCGGCTGTCGGCGTCATCTCCGCTGATGACAGCCGGATCGCCGGGACTCAGAGCGCGGATGGCGGCTAGGTCAGCGGCGACTGCCTCGTCGACGGCGAGGTACTCTGACCGCTCCTTGACGATAGTGACGAACTGCGGTCGCTTGCTGCTCGGATCGAGCCGCACGGCGCTGACGTCGGCGGCTGGATCTTCGGCCAGCACTTCTGCGGCGCCGGTCGCCAGGTCGAGGCTGACCAGCCTGGCAGTCTCCGCGCCGACAGAGTTGATGAGCAGGACGCAGGCGCCGTCGGCGCTGAAGGCGACAATCTCGGTGGTGATGGCATCCTCAGGCGGAACCGTCATCAGCGTCCGCCAGTCGTCGTCGGCGCCGTCCCTGACCAGGACACTGAACGAGCCATCGGGCTGCGGGGCGAGCCCGGCCCGCGCGACGAGGCGGGCGTCGGCGGCCCAGCCGACGACGCCGGGGTTCTCGGCCTCTTTGGTCAGCTCGCCGGTACCAAGGTGCAGCCGGTAGACGTCGTGGAACTTGGGGTTGTCTTTATTGAGGCCGATCAGCACGTCATCAGGGAAGTCAGGGGAGCTGGCGATGATCTGCGTCTGCACGCCGTCGAAAGGCGTGAGGTCGCGGTGCTCCCCGGTCGCCAGGTCGACGTCGTAGAGCCGCCAGTTCTCGTCGCCTCCCGTGTCCTGCAGGTACAGCAGGTGCCTGTTGTCATGAGCCCACACGAACTCCCGGATGCCCCGGTCTTTGTCGGCCGTGACCACCTGGGCCGCGTCCAGGTCAATGCCAGTCGCGGGGTCAGCGGGGCGAACCAGAGGTTGAGCACGCCCTCGGACGGCGCGATCCAGGCAATTGCCTTGCCGTCAGGTGAGAGCCGGGGATCTGAACGCTCGGGATTGCCAAAGAGAATCTCGCGCGGAATGAGCTCGTCCATGCCCTTAGCCAATCATGGAGGTTACTTAGGCGGGTAATTCGTCACAACTCGCTTGCCGGACAACTGCCTGGCTCCTGGCAGACTTGGAATCCATGGATGGTCACTCAGAGGCGATCGTCGACCTGAGCGCGATCAGATCGAATGTGGCCGCGATGGCGCAGCATGCTGGCGGGACCCGACGTGATGGCCGTGGTCAAGTCAGACGGCTACGGGCACGGCATGCTCCCGACCGCGCCGCCGCGCTGGCTGGCGGAGCGACCTGGCTCGGCGTGGGCCAAGTCGCTGAGGGAGTCGCGCTGCGCCAGGCGGGCCTCGCCGCGCCGGTGCTCTGCCTGCTCGCCGCGCCCGACGCGCCGCATCGGGCGGCCATCGAGTCACGGCATCGATCTTCGCGCCGGCACGGCCAGCCTGGTGCGCCGATCGCGGCGGCGGCGGAGCAGGCCGGGCCGCCCGGCGCGGCTGCACCTGAAAGCCGACACCGGCATGAGCCGGGGCGGCGCCGACGGCGGCGACTGGCCAGAACTGGTCGCGGCCGCACTGGCCGAGCAGGCCGCGGGCCGGTGCGAGATCATCGGCATCTGGTCGCACCTGGCCTGCGCCGACATCCCGGGCCACCCGTCGGTCGACGCGCAGGTCGCCGCATTCGGTGATGCGCTCGATCAGGCCAGCGGCTCGGCGCCCGGCCGCTCGTCCGGCACCTGGCCAACACCCCGGCGCTGCTGACCCGCCCCGATACCTGGTTCGACCTGGTCCGCCCGGCGGCGGAGTCACCGGGCTGTGCACGCTGCCTGGCGGCCCGCCCGGACTGGCTAAGGCCAGCGATGACGGTGCGCACGTCACTTGGTCAGAGCCAAAAGGGTCCCGGCGGGAACTGGCGTCTCCTATGGGCATCGGTATCGGACTAATGCGCGAGACGACGCTTGGACTGATCCCGCTCGGCTACAACGAGGGGATACCGCGCAGCGCGCGGAACATGGTGCCAGGTGCTTATCCGCGGCCGGCGGCTGATGATCAGCGGCACGGTCTGCATGAACCAGTGCGTGGTCGACGCCTTGACCTGCCGATCGAGGCGGGCGACGAAGTCATGCTGTTCGGCCCGGGTGATAGCGGCGAACCGACCGCGCAGGAGTGGGCTGACCTGCTCGACACGCTGTCCTATGACATCGTCACCAGGTTTACTGGCAAGATCCCGAGAAGCTACTGTGGAGTAACCGGCGACACGCTGCCTGTGGCTCGTGCCCAGGCCGGCGCGTGCAGTCGCGGGCACTGGCGGGCAGGAGGTCTGATGGTCAGCTGGCGGCGGCTCGCTGGCGTCGCCGGACTCGCGGCGGGCGCCGTCGCGGCCGGTGCAGGCGCGGTCGTCATGGCGGAAAAGATCGCGGTCGGCCGGATCAGGCTGCGGCCTGATCCGGCGGCCGACGAGCGATTCGGCGACCCGTACGGCGAGGAACTGACGGTGCGCGCCGATGACGGCCTGCCGCTGCATGTCCAGTGTCAGCGGGCCGACAGACGCGCCGGTCACGATCATTTTCTGCCACGGCTACGCGCTCAACGCTGACGTCTGGTACTACCAGCGGGCCGGATTCAGCGCCAGCAGCGCGGTGCGTCTTCTGGGATCAGCGCAGCCACGGCCGGTCCGGCCGGTCAGACCCCGATCTGGTCAGCATCGACCAGCTCGGGGCCGACCTGCACGAGGTGCTGATGGCGACCGCGCCAGGCGACCAGCCGGTGGTGCTCGTCGGCCACTCGATGGGCGGGATGACCATCATGGCGCTCGCTGACCAGCATCCGGAACTGTTCGGCGGCAAGATCATCGGCGTGGCGCTGATCTCCACGGCGGCGACCACGGTCGACCCGGTGACCTGGCTGCCCGCGCCGCTGCGGCCGCCGATCAGGCTCGCCGTGCCGTCGATGATGACCGGCGCCTCCAAGGGCCGGATCGCTGAGGTCATCGAGCGGAGCCGGAACTCGGCGAGCGACATCGCGCTTCCTCGGCACCAGGCACCTGGCGTTCGGCGACCCGAGGATGAGTCCCGACCGTCGTCGACTTCCTTGAGCGGATCATCAGGGCGACGCCGATCGACGTCCTCGCCGACTTCTACGTCGCGCTGGTCGGTCATGAGAAGAGGCACGCGCTGAAGGTGCTCAACGCCATCCCGGTGCTCGTGCTCACCGGCGACAAGGACCGGCTGGTCGACCCGCCTTCACCGATGAGATCGCCGGCTCGCTGCGCGATCGCCGAGCTGGTCAAGATCCGCGGCGCCGGTCATGCCGTCATACTCGAGCTGCCTGAGGAGTGCAACGAGGCCATCGCTCGCTCGTGAGCACGGGCGACTGGCCTGCCGGCATGATGACGAGTCCGTCCTGACGGCGACCGGCCAGGGGCTGGCGACAATGGCTGAGCGTACCGACGGCCCGCGGCCGGCAGATGCGCGCGCTCGGGGCGCGGCTCGCCGGGTTGCTCGTTGCCTGGTGACCTGGTCGTGCTGGCCGGACCGCTCGGGGCGGGCAAGACCACTCTGGTCCAGGGCATCGGGGACTGGGCTCGGCGTTCGAGGTCCGATCACGTCGCCGACCTTCGTGATCGCCAGGGTTCATCCCAGTCCTGCGCGGCGGCCCTGACCTCGTGCACGCCGACGCGTACCGGCTCGGCAGCCGGCTGGAAGTCGACGATCTCGACCTGGACGCGGACATCGACCGATTGCGTCACCGTCGTCGAGTGGGGCGAGGGCCTCGTCGAGGACCTGAGCCATGCTCACCTTCTGATCACGATCGGCTGGCAGGACGAACCGGCCGACAGCCACGACAATGAGCCGAGGCACGTCACCGTAGCCGGCTACGGCGAACGCTGGCTCGCCTCCGCCGACCAGTTGCGCACAGTACTAACCGACCCGCCGCCCTAGCCGCCCCGCCCGATCCGCCCGCACCCCTCGCCAACTCGATGCACGCCCCACCCGCGTCGCTGGCCGCTCACGCCGCTGCCCACCCGATTCACGCCCCACCTGCGCAGCTCGCCCCATCCACATCATCTGTCACTCGGCCGGATCGCCGTGCCCGCCGCCCGCACGCTCCTTAACCCGGAAACGCTCCTCCAGGAACACGACAAGCCTCCACGATCATGACGACAAGCCTCCCGGAGCCGGGAACTCTCCTCTTCGAGCACGACAACCCTCCCGCCAGCGAGAACCCTCCTCGACCAGTGCGACAACCGTGCCCTCGGGTTCCGGGACGGGCACGCGCTCCCGCCCTCCGGAGCTTGACCACGGAGAGATACCTCTTTTTGAGGAAATATCCGGCGGTCCGCGCCGGTCGCGCAGGACCGGTCGATGCCGGGGGATGCGGGCGATGTTCCGTGATCATGAAAGCGACCGTGATCACGGAAGACCAACCAGGTCAGGACAGGTGCAAGCTTCCGTGATCAAGCGCTGGTTCATGATCACGGAACATCGCTCCCGTGCTCCGCGCTCGGGTCCGGCCCGCAGCCCGGCCCGCAGTCCGCCCGGCCCGCAGTCCCGCCCGGGCCTGGCTGTGCGCCAGGGTCGCTGCTGAAAGGGCGGTCAATTGTTCTGATGTGTCGCTCATGACCGAGGTTCCCGACGCTAAACTGCGGTATTCCAGATGCTCGCTCTCGTAATGCGTGGGCCGATACCGGCCGGGAGGCGCCGTGACTGAGCAGGGTTATCCGCCACGCCAGCCTGATCATGGTCAGTATGGCCGGTCAAGGACCCCGCAGGAGTCGCGTCGTGGCGGCTGGCAGATGCTCGATGCCTTTGAGCCGGACGACGCGCCGGATTCCGACGTGCCGCCGTGGGCGGGGCCCGGCGTTGCCGCTCCCGTCAGGAGCCCTCGCCGCGCGGCGAGGACCGTCGGTACTGAGCCCGAGTACCAGGCTGACGTCGCCGAGGAGGAGCCGGACGCCGACCTGCCGGTACCGACCCGCAGGCGGCCGGGCCGGAGCCGGGCGGCCGCGACCCGGCGCAGGCGATCACGGCGCCGTTTGGTCACGTGGGGCTCGGTCGCGGCGGTCACGGTCGTGATCGCCGGGCTGGTCTTTATCCTCGTGCAACCGACGCCGCGTCCCTCGCCGTACGTCAGTCACCTGCAGAAGGGCGAATTCGCCAGCGTTCCGAACGCGTGCCAGGTGATGCCCGCCTCTTTGCTCAGCCAGTACCTGGGCGGCACGGCGGGGAAGAACGTGCAGACAGCGAGCGGTGCGCAGAAGAGCGAGTGCACGTTCCAGGTCGATACCAAGCCCATGTTCCGCGTGCTCGACATCACGGTGCAGGCTTACACGCCCAACCTCATCGCGCCGGGCAACGGGAGCGCGACCAGTTACGCCCAGTACACCTTTGCCCAGACAAAGCAGATGCTGGTCAAGCCGCCCAAGCACACGCTGGCGCCGCCGGCCACGATCAAGCCGGTCCCCGGGCTTGGTACCACGGCATTCAGCGCGCTGCAGGTCTACCACGGCAAGGCCCGCACCGAAAGGGCGACCGTGCTCGTGCAGTTCCGCAACGTGATGGCCACTGTGAGCCTGTGGGCAACGGCCAGCAAGGGTTTCGGCCCGGTGCCGGCCAGCCAACTCCTGGCCGATGCCGTCGGCGCGGCGCGCGACGTGCTCACGAAAGTGAAGGCCGTGCCCTCGGTCGGTGCCTGAGCGGTCCAGACAACTCGCGGCGGCTGGCTACGCTGATACACCGTGCTGATCCTCGCTTTCGATACCGCTACGCCTGCCGTGACCGTCGCCCTGCACGACGGCAGCCGCGTGCTGGCGCGCGAGTCGGCCGTCGATGCCCGCCGCCACGGAGAGCTGCTCGCTCCGGCCATCGCGAGCGTGCTCAGCGCGGCAAGTGCCGCACCAGCCGACCTCACCTCGATAGCGGTCGGGACGGGTCCGGGGCCCTACACCGGCCTGCGAGCCGGACTGGTCACCGCTCAGGTATTCGGGAGCGCTCTCGGCATCGACGTGGACGGGATCTGCACGCTCGACATCTTGGCCGCGCAGGCACAGGCGGAGTTGCGACAGGCGGGCGCTGGCGGCCGCGAATTCATCGTGGCGACCGATGCCAGGCGCGGTGAGCTCTACTGGGCGCGTTACGGCGCCGATGGCGAGCGGCTCACGGGACCCGACGTCAGCCTCCCTGGGGACGTTCCGGCCGGGTTTCCGGTCGCGGGCGAAGGGCCCGTCCGGTATCCGGGGCTCGGCAGCGAGGCGATCGGCCCGCGCTATCCGGACGCCGCCGTGCTCGCGGGCCTGGCGGCCGCCCGTATCGGCTGCGGGCTGGCCCCGGCTCAGCCCAGCCCGCTGTACCTGCGCAGGCCAGACGCGAGAGAGCCGGGCCGGCCCAAGCGCGTGACGCCCGTCGCCAGCGGAGTGCAGGTGCGGCGGTGAGCGTGGCGCTGCGCCCGATGACCCCTGCCGATATCGATGCGGTCGTCGGGCTTGAGCACGAGGTATTCGGTGCCGAGGCCTGGACGGCGCAGATGCTGTCCGGCGAGCTTAAGCAGCAGCCCGCGACCAGGTATTACCTAGTTGCCGCCGACGACGGGCAGATCGTCGGCTACGCAGGCCTTCTCGGGGCCGGCGATCAGTGCGATGTGGTGACGCTCGCCGTCGCCATGCGGTACTGGGGTCAGGGCGTCGGCTCGGAGCTGCTCAAGGCGCTCATGGCCGAAGCGATAAGGCGTGGCTGTGGCGAGATCTTCCTTGAGGTCAGAACCGACAACAACCGGGCCCAGGACCTGTACCGCCGGCACGGGTTCACCGGGATCGGCGTCAGGCGCGGCTACTACCAGCCCTCGGGAGCTGACGCCCTGGTGATGCGCCGCGACCTGGCCGGCGTCAAGGCGGAGGAGGGGCGATGACTGTGCCGACCAAACGTGGGCCGCTTGTGCTGGGGATCGAATCGTCCTGCGACGAGACGGGCATCGGGCTCGTCCGCGGCCACGAGCTGCTGGCCGATTCGGTGGCTTCCAGCGTCGCCGAGCATGCCAGGTTCGGCGGCGTGGTACCCGAGGTCGCCAGCCGCGCGCATCTTGAGGCCATGGTCCCCACCGTGCGGCGGGCCCTTGACAAGGCGGGAGTCACGCTCAGCCAGGTCGATGCGATCGCCGTGACGGCCGGCCCGGGGCTAGCCGGAGCGCTGCTCGTCGGCGTCTGCGCGGCCAAGGCGTACGCGCTCGCGCTCGGCAAGCCGCTCTACGGCGTGAACCATCTCGCCGCGCACATCGCCGTCGACCAGCTCGAGCACGGCCCGCTGCCCACGCCGGCGATCGCACTGCTTGTCTCGGGCGGCCATTCATCGCTGCTGGAGGTCCGCGATCTGACGGGCGACCTCACCCCGCTCGGCGCCACGATCGACGATGCGGCCGGCGAGGCCTATGACAAGGTAGCCAGGCTGCTCGGGCTGCCTTTCCCCGGCGGCCCGCCGATCGACGCGGCTGCAAGGACCGGCGACGCCGCGAGCGTTTCGTTCCCCAGGTCCAAATACCGTGACGGCACGCGCGGACTTTTCCTTCTCCGGGCTGAAGACCGCCGTGGCGCGCTGGGTCGAGGCGCGGGAGGCGGCCGGGCTGGCTCGGTGCCGGTCGCCGACGTGGCGGCGTCGTTCCAGGAGGCGGTCGCCGACGTGCTGACCCGCAAGGCCGTGGACGCGTGCCGCAAGCCACGGCATCGGCCACCTGGTGATCAGCGGCGGAGTGGCGGCCAACTCCCGGCTGCGGGCGCTGGCCAAGCGAGCGCTGCGACGCGGCCGGGCATCGAATTGCGGGTACCGCGCCCTGGGCTGTGCACCGACAACGGCGCGATGGTGGCCGCGCTCGGGGCTGACCTGCTCGCGGCCGGGATCCCGCCCGTCTGAGCCAGACTTCGCCGCCGACTCCGGCCTGCCGATCACCGACGTTCTGGCCGCCAAGTCGGCCTAGGCGGTCAGCGCCTGAGGCGGGAGCCGAGAGCGTCAGCGGCGGACGGCGCGCAGGGCGAGGGTGAGCAGCGGCAGGTGAACTCGCCAGAGGAGTCTGCGGCGTCGCGGCCAGGTAGCGGCGGACCTCGGCTGAGCGCGGCTTCCCGTTCTTCCGGCGTCATGATCAGGAACGCCGAGTGCGTGCGCAACGTCGCGATCATCGATTCGGCCGTCCTGACGTGGAAGTGGGTGAACTCGGCCTCCTCCGGTGGCAGGAACAGCCGCTTGCCCGCCGAGCCGAGCCAGTCGTTCATTTCCTCGTCGTCGCGCTCGGTCCCGCCGATCGGCACCACGGTCCGCCGGCCGCTCGCCTTGTGCAGGCCGGCGACCCAGCCGACCCTGGCGTCGTCGGCGTTCCACAGGCCGCCGAGCACGCCGCCCGGGCGAAGCACCCTGGCGATCTCGGGGATCGCGAGGTCGAGGTTGAACCAGTGGATGGCCTGGCCGGCGAGCACCATGTCGATGCTGCCGTCGGGCAGCGGTATCGCCTCGGCCTTGCCCGCTAGCGCCCGGCACATCGGGTAGCTGGCGCTTCAGTTCGGCGAGCATCTGCGGGATCCGGCTCTACAGCGGTCACCTGCGAGGCTTCCCGGCACCGGTCGACGATCTCGGCGAGCTTCGCGGTCAGCTTGCCTGTGCCCGCGCCGAGGTCGAGCACGTCGATCGGCCGCGTCGATGCCGTCCGGGATTTCGACTGGGCGCCCTCGGTCACCGGCGCCAAGCCCACTGGATCGCCTCGACCGGATAGTCGGGCCGGTGCGTGGCGTAGTCGGTGGCGGCGGCGCCGAACGAGGCTGCTCGCCGGGCGTGCGTCTCGGCGTCAAAGCCCATCGTGGCGGCATCGGCCGCCGCTGAGTCGGTGGCCGCCGCTGACGTTGTCTCCTGGGAGTGCTCCATGGCTCGCACAGTAACGGGCGGCGGCGCGCAGGCTCTAGTCTGGGCTGGCCCAAATCCGGGTACGCCGTCAATCTGGCACCGGCCGCCAATTTGACGGCCAAGGCTAGCCGGGCTAATGTGCGGGCTGGCACTCGATCGTGTAGAGTGCTAACGCGACGAGGATGGTCTGACACCCGCGACGGCAGGCCCCATGGTCGCCTCTCTAGTAATCAGCTAGCCCTTTCCGGAGGGGGAGGTCAGATCGTGACGACCGCCACCAAGGTTGTTATCAAGCCGCTTGAAGACCGGATCGTAGTGCGTCCGCTCGATGCCGAGCAGACGACCGCATCCGGACTTGTTATCCCAGACACCGCCAAGGAAAAGCCGCAGGAGGGCGAGGTCAACGCCGTTGGACCAGGCCGGTTCGACGACGCTGGCGCCAAGCGCGTTCCTATGGACGTCAAGGTTGGCGATGTCGTGCTGTACAGCAAGTACGGCGGCACCGAAGTGAAGTACGCGGGCGAGGAGTACCTGGTGCTCTCCGCTCGTGACGTGCTCGCAGTCATCGAGAAGTAGGCGAGCCGACCGTATATTCGCGCGCCCGGGTCGGCTCTGGCCGATCCGGGCGGCGGCATGAGTTTGCAATAAACAGATCATCCCAAAGACGATCAGCCGAGGTGCTGCATGGCCAAGAGCCTGGATTTCGACGAGGAAGCGCGACGGGCGCTTGAGCGTGGTGTAGACAAGCTCGCCGACGCCGTGAAGGTGACGCTCGGCCCCAAGGGCCGCAATGTCGTCATCGACAAGAAGTGGGGCGCTCCCACGATCACCAACGACGGTGTCACCGTCGCCCGTGAGATCGAGCTGGAGAACCCGCAGGAGAACCTGGGCGCTCAGCTCGCCAAGGAAGTCGCCACCAAGACCAACGACGTCGCCGGAGACGGCACCACGACGGCGACCGTGCTCGCGCAGGCGATGGTGCACGAGGGACTGCGTTCGGTCACGGCCGGCGCCAACCCGATGTCGCTGAAGCGCGGCATCGACGCGGCCGCCGCCGCAGTGTCGGAGAGCCTGCTCAAGAGCGCTCGCGATGTCGAGGAGCGCAGCGAGATCGCCAACGTGGCGACGATCTCCGCGCAGGACGCCAAGGTCGGCGCGATCATCGCCGACGCTTTCGACAAGGTCGGCAAGGACGGCGTGATCACCGTCGAGGAGTCGCCGACGATGGGCCTCGAGCTTGAGTTCACCGAGGGCCTGCAGTTCGACAAGGGCTACATCTCCGCGTACTTCATTACCGACCAGGAGCGGATGGAAGCCGTTCTCGACGACGCTTACGTGCTGCTGCAGAACGGCAAGATCTCCTCGCTGGTGGACCTGCTGCCGCTGCTCGAGAAGGTCGCTGCAGACCCGCAAGCCGATGCTGATCATCGCCGAGGACGTGGACGGCGAGGCGCTGTCGACCCTGGTCGTCAACCAGATCCGCGGCCTGCTCAACGTGGCCGCGGTCAAGGCGCCCGGCTTCGGCGACCGCCGCAAGGCGATGCTGGAGGACATGGCGATCCTGACCGGCGGTTCGGTCGTCAGCGAGGAGATCGGCCTCAAGCTCGAGCTCGCCGGACCTCGAGGTGCTCGGCAACGCCCGCCGCGTGACCGTCACCAAGGACACGACCACGATTATCGACGGCGCCGGCGAGCAGGACGCGATCAGCGACCGGATCCGCCAGCTCAAGTCCGAGATCGAGAACTCCAGCTCGGACTGGGACAAGGAGAAGCTGCAGGAGCGTGTCGCCAAGCTGTCCGGCGGCGTCGCCGTGCTGCGGGCCGGTGCCGCCACCGAGGTCGAGCTCAAGGAGAAGAAGCACCGCCTTGAGGACGCGATCTCGGCGACCAGGGCCGCCATCGAGGAGGGCATCATCGCCGGCGGCGGCAGCGCGCTGATCCAGGCCTCGGTGGCACTCGGCGACCTGGGCCTGTCCGGCGACGAGGCGACCGGCGTCGGCGTGGTCAGGCGTGCGCTGCTCGAGCCAGCCCGCTGGATCGCGCTGAACGCCGGCGCCGAGGGCGGCGTCGTCATCGCGGCGGTCGCCGACATGCCGGCCGGTCACGGCTACAACGCCGAGACCGGCGAGTACGGCGACCTGATCGCCCAGGGCGTGATCGACCCGGTCAAGGTCACCAGGTCCGCCGTGCAGAACGCCGCCTCCATCGCTGGCATGCTGCTGACGACCGAGGCGCTGGTCACCGAGAAGCCGGAGAAGGAAGCCGCCGAGGCCGGTCACGGCCACGGCCACGGCCACACGCACTAACTCGTTCTGCCACAGCTTGAGGCCGGGGTCGTCCGCGACCCCGGCCTCAAGCATCTGAGAAACCTGGGCCGCAGGCCCGCCGTTGTGACATTGCTGGGGTTCGTCCGAGCCGCAGTAGGTCCAGGAAATGACTTTTTTGTACCTCATACGGCTTACTTGATCTCTGTGCACCTTTACCGGGTATTGACCTAAGCGGTCAGGTTGGTGCCAGTTATCACTGATGTATTGACATGACCCTTTCCTCCAGTGCAGGGTGTGGCCTTGCGGGAACTGTGAGTTTCGATGGAAGGGGCTCGCCGTGCGCCTCAGGGGCCTTGCGGGGAATGCCTGTGCTTGCAAACACAACGTACTTGCTGGCATTGGCCGGCCCAATGGCCGGCCTGTTCGTCGGCTGTCAGCTGTTATCGCAGGTCTGGGGCTTGCGATTGGCGGGGCGGCGACCTTGCCGGCGAGCCAGGCGGCAGCGGCGATCAAGCCGGTTACCGGGCATCGGATCGCGGGCCTGAAGCCCCGGTCCTCGTTCGCGCCGGGTCCTGCGCACCTGCGCGGGCCCAGGCCCGCGGTGCCGGGCAAGGGAGGCCACCACGGCACGGCAAGGCCGGTCAGGAAGCTCACCCCGCTCCAGCACGCCGAGTCGGCGGCGATGACGCGGGCGCGGCAGACCGGCAGGCCGGTGGTAGTCGCCGCCGCGACCACGCCGACCGTCCTGGTCCAGGCGCATCCGGACGGCCTGCTGTCGATGACCTCGAACGTATTCCCCGTCCGGGTGAAGATCGGCGGCGCCTGGAAGGCGATCAACAGCAAGCTCCGCAAGACAGCGAGCGGGGGCTGGGCGCCAGCCCTGGCGAGCGTGCCGGTCACCTTCTCGGGCGGCGGCAAAGGCCCGCTCGTCACGGTGCCGGCTGGCAAGGGCCAGCAGGTAGCACTGTACTGGCCGGCCGCGCTGCCCAGGCCGCTCATCGAAGGCGCCGTCGCCCTGTACCGGAACGTGCTGCCCGGGGCTGACCTGCGGATGGAGGCGACCGGCACCGGGTACTCCGAAGCGCTGGTCGTGCGCGACGCCGCCGCGGCCGCTAACCCGAAGCTGCGGCACCTCGCCTTCCGCATCATCACCCGAGGCGGCCTCATGCTGCGCCGCGGCCCGTCAAACTCGCTGGGCATCGTGGACCGCAAGACCGGCAAGCTGCTGCTCGTCGTCGGTGAACCCCAGATGTGGGACTCAAGCAGGACCCAGCACTTCAGCCTGCGGGCCACCGCCGACGCGGCCGGCTCCGGGCGGGTGACCGTGGTGCCGACCGGCTACCGGTTCGCGGGCCGGCGACGGCCCCCACCTCGGCCACGATCACCATGACCCCGGCGGCGAGCGCCCTGACCGGCAAGAACGTGCGCTACCCGCTGTACCTCGACCCCGAGATCGCGCCGAACACCAGCTTCTACTCCCAGGTCATGCACGTGTCCAACGGCTACAACCAGGAGTGGGACACGACCTCGGGCACGACCTCCCAGGGCAGCGGCGTGACCGAGGTCGGTGACTGCGGCTACCCCGACTGCATCTGGGAGACGCCGAGCGGCAACGCGCAGGGCTACGTCGACCGCGACTACTTCCGGTTCAGCACCACGAACCTGGAAAAGCAGGGCGGCGCGACCGCGACGGTCTACTTCGTCTCGTTCGACATTGACGAAACGGGCAACAGCAACGGCTGCACCTCGCGGGTGTCGGACCTTTACTCGACGACCGGCGGCATCAGCGCCAGCACCGCCTGGGGCGGGCCGCAGGGTTCCCAGATCGCGCAGGAAAGCTCGAACAACGGCGGCGGCAGCGGCTGCGCGGCTGGCAACGTCGACTTCCCGAACACCGACTCCGGCAACGGCGGCCTCAAGACCACGCTGCAGTCAACGGCCACCAATGGCGACTCGACCGTCACCCTCGAACTGCGGGCCGACACCGAGACCGACGAGCTGCAGTACAAGACCTACAAGGACAACCCGTCCCTGTCGGTGTACTACAACTTCGCGCCGCTGGTCCCGACCGGGCTGTCTGTCCAGGACCAGGTGACCTGCAGCTCGGCGACGACCTACACCTCGCTCACCAAGCCCAAGCTGTTCGCGACGGGCACGGACAACAATCCGAACCCACTGCAGATCACGCTGAACTACACCCTTGAAACCTCAGGAGGAACGGCTGCTGGTGGCACGCTAGCCAGTCCCACAGGCGCGTCAGGCTCACAGCAGTCCGCGGCACCGCCCACCGCGCTGACCAATGGGACGGCTTACAAATTCCAGGTTTCGGCGACTAACAACCCGACCGACAGCAAGTCGAACGCCAGATCAAGCACGAACTCGGCGTTCTACCCGTTCACGGTGCTCACCGGTCCGACGACGGCGCCGACGATCAGCAGTTTTGACTATCCGCAGGGGCAGTGGGGCCAGCCGCCGGCGCGCCAGGCGAATTCAGCGTCGGCACGAATGGCCAGTCGAACATCGCCGGGTTCGCGTACTCCTTTGACGGCGGCGCCGGCAGCGAGCCGGTGCCGACCACGACCGACTGCGGCTACAACAACGACGCCGGCCTCGGCACCTCGGTCGGCAGCAACGGCGATGGCCTTGGCAGCACCAGCGGCGAGCTCGCGCTGGTGCGGGGCAGCACCTCGCAGATCGAGATTCCCGGCACGATCACCCCCGGGCCGCACACCTTGTTCGTTGTCAGCTTCGACTTCGCGCATAACGTGTCGGGCGAGTCGGCCTACACCTTCTACGTCCCGCAGAACTACCAGGGCCCGAGCCAGCCGGTGACCTACATCAACGGCAGCTCGCTCGCGGCCGGCGCGACCGGCACCAACGCCTCCCTGGTGACCACGCAAGCCAACTGCTGCGGGCTCGGCTGGCGCGGCGGCAGCCAGCTGATCTTCAACGGCACCGCCAACGGGCAGACCTTCACCGTCACGTTTAGCGTCCCGGACGCCGGCACGTGGCAGCTCGGGGCGGACCTGACGCTCGGCAAGGACTACGGGCAGGAAAAGGTAGTCCTTGACCAGGCCACGTCCAACCTCACGCTCGGCGGTACCGGCACCGTGGCCTGGGACGGCTATAGCCCGCTCGTCTCGATCGCCTACGCCGACCTTGGCACCCAAAGCCTGAGCGCGGGCACCCATACCCTGACGTTCACGATGACCGGGCAGAATCCCAGCTCCACCGGCTTCAAGACCGGCATCAACTACCTCACGCTCAGCCCGACCGCCCGGTACGAGGCGGAGAGCCTGACCACGGGCACGCCATCGGCTGGCACCCTGGCCCCGCAGTTCCAGTCGGGCTCGCCCTGGTCGGACAATGGCCAGCTACTGCTCACCAACACCACGCTCGGCGCGAAGTTCACGGTGAACATCACCGCCCCGGTCGAGTCCGACTACGCGCTCGGCGTGAACCTCACCACCGGCAGCACCTACGGCTCGCTGCGCTTCGACCTGGACCCTGCGACCACCAATCTCAACCTGGACAACACCGCGACCAGCCCGCTTGACACCTACAGCGCATCGCTCGGCTCGACCTATGTCTTCCTGGGCGGCGTGCACCTGACCGCGGGCACGCACGTCCTGCAAGTCACGGTCACGGGTAACGACCCGTCGTCGACCGGGGACAACGCCGGGCTTGATTTCGTCGAGGCGGTGCCGGTCACCGGCGCCACCGACGCCAGCTTCACCGCCGCGATGAACAACCTGGGCATCGCCACCGACGGCGCGGGCTCGTTCGCCGGCAACTTCGACCTGACCGCCAGCAACGGCACCGGCAAGAACCTCTCCTTCCAGTCGATGCAATCGGCCGGGATCACGCCGGGCACGGCGACGGCGGCCGGCGCCACGTTCATGCTCAATGGCGCGAACTTCACGATGCCGAAGCTCAGCGCGAACGGCACGACCGTGATCGGCGACAACGTCATCCCGGACGGCCAGACCATCCCGCTGCCGGCGATCAAGGCCACCGATGTCGCGCTGCTGGCGACCACCACCTGCGGTAACACGGCCGGCTCGCCGGCCGGTCACGCCACGCTGAATTACGTCGGCGGCAGCTCGAGCCAGCCGCTGGTCACCTCGGTGCCCGACTGGGCGAAGAGATTCGGCATGGCCCAGATCGCGTTCAGCCACTGGGATGTCGGCACGACCTCCGATAGCACCGTGCAGCCGCACCTGTACGAGGTGATGCTGCCCGCCAACCCGAACGCCACGCTCGCCTCGATCACGCTGCCTGTGCTCCCGGTCACCTTCCTCGGCGGCAAGGGGTGCGGCACGGTCAGCAACGTGCTCCACATCCTCTCGATCGGCACGCGGCCGGTGAGCGCGGGCCAGGGCCGGGGCTCGGCGTGGACCGGCGGCTACGCCGGCGCGATGGACGCCGCGATCAGCCCCGCCGGCGGCTCGCTGAATAACACCACGCTGCGCGAGCTGATCAGCGTCGACGCGCCGGCCGTCGCCGGGCAGCAGGTCCGCGTCCAGCTGTCGAACGGCCACGGCACCACGCCGGTCACCTTCGACGCGGTGACTATCGCCGCGCAATCGACCGGCGAGGCGACGGTCGCCACCCCCGTCGCGCTGACCTTCGGCGGGTCGGCGAGCGTGACGATCCCGGCCGGCGGCGACGCCTACAGCGATCCGGTGGCCAGGCCTACGGGCGGGACCGGCCTGATGTTCGTCAGCATGCACATCCCCGCGACGTCAGCCGAGACGCTGGTGCCGATTCACGAAACGGTGGTTTCCAGCAGTTACTACACGACGGGCGACCAGACCGCGAACATGGACGGAACGCCGTTCGTCAATACCAGTTCGACGCAGGGCCTGTACTACCTGTCCAAGGTCGACGTCAGCGACGCGACCGCGACGCACGGCACGATCGCCGTGCTCGGCGACCAGACGGCGGCGCAGGCGCCGAACTTCTCCTTCAACACCTGGGCAGCGCGCCTGCCGGCGGCGTTGCAGACGGCGGGAGTCGGGCTGCCGGGATCGGTGGCCAACGTCTCGACGGCCGGCCTGCTGCCGGCGCACTGGTGGCGGATGAACGGCACTGCCCTGGACACGGCGACTACCGCCTACGACAGCGGGTCGTCGCCGACGTCGAACCTGACGCTAGGCGGCACCGCGACCTGGACCACGGACAACCCCGGTACCGGCGAGACCGCCGGCGCGCTCTCGCTCGATGGCACCAGCGGGTTCGCGGCGAGCTCGGGCCAGGTTGTGAGCACCGCCGGGAGTTACACGGTGTCGGCCTGGGTGAAGCTGTCATCGGTGCCGACGCACAATGCCACGGCCGTGGCGCAGGACGGCACGAATAACAGCGCCTTCTACCTGGGCGTGCGCGGCGGTGACTGGGCGTTCTATTTCGCCGCCAGCGACACGACCGGCGCGGCGGTGACCAGCGCGACCGGCGCGGCGGTGACGGCGGGGACGTGGACGCACCTGACCGGTGTGTACAACTCCTCGACCGGAACCGCGCAGCTCTTCGTCAACGGCACGCAGTCGGCCAGCGCCGCCGTTACGGGCTGGGCCGGGGCCGGCAACCTGACCGTCGGCAGGGACAAGACCGGCGGGGTCGCTGGCGACTTCCTGCCCGGTGAGGTCAGCGACGTGCAGGTGTTCAGCACCTCGCTGTTCGGCACCGGCGTCCAGCAGGTCTTCACCAACAGCGCCTCGAACGTCGTCACGGCCGCGAACGCGGGCAACTGGCTGCGGCTGTACGCCTCGGCCGAGCCCAACCTGCGGGATGTCGTCGTCAGCGTCGGGGCCACCGACGTGCTGGAGGGCGCGTCGGCCGCCACGGTCGAGTCGAACCTGCGCGGCCTGGTGTCGGCGATCCAGGCCTACTTCACCGATAACGACCCGAGCACTCCGTCGGTGCAGGTGATCCTCACCACGATCGTGCCGCTCGGCATGTCGGCCACCGATCCGCGCGAGGCCGTCAGGCAGGCGGTCAACAGCTGGATCACCGGCGACAACACCACGGCTCAGGTGACCTCGGACGTCGCGAGCGCGGTGGCGCAGCCGGGCAGCCCGAACCTTATCGCCTCGTCCCTGCTGAGCGGCGGCGTCCCGACCACCACGTACTACACCGACATCGCCGGCCAGATCGCGACCGACGTGTCGAACGCGATCCCGGTCTTCATCAACGGGCTCTAGACCCGGCGCGCGAGGCAGTCGCACGACAACGCAGTGGTGGCTGGAGGCAGGCATGACTAACTGGGCGGACAGGTGGGCGCGGTCTGGTGCGGCGCTGGTGGTGGTCGCGGGCCTCGGGCTGTCGTTGGGGCCGGCGCAGGCGGCGGCGGGACCGGCGCCGTTGCACTGGCGGCCGAAGCCGCAAAAGGTCAAGGTGCTGCCCAGGGTCCCGTTCCATCCGGCGCTGCCGTCCAGGCGGCTGCCCAGGGTGCCCGAGGGCAGGCGGCCGGCCACCACCTGGCCTGCCGCCGGCACCGCGGACGTGAGGTTCACCCAGCCGGGGCGCATGGTGCGGGCGGGCGGGCTTCCGGTGCTGGCCGGGGCCGCGGGTCCGAGTGGCGCGGCGATTCAGGGTGCTCAGGTGCGGGTGCTGGGCCAGAGCCTGGCGCGCAAGCTCGCGTTGTCGGGCGTGGTGTTCCGGATGTCAGCTCCGGCCGGCCCGGGCGGGCTTATGTCGGTCGGGCTCGACTACGCCAAGTTCGCGAACGCGGTGGGCGGTGATTTCGCTGACCGGCTGCACCTGGTGCGGCTGCCCGCGTGCGCGCTGACGACACCGGGCAAGGCACGGTGCCGGACTCAGACCCCGGTGGATTCGCAACTCCAGCCGCGCCGGGAAGTGGTGTCAGGCGCGGTGTGGCTCGGCGCCGCCGGCCAGCCGGCGGCAACCGGCCCAGGCGCCAGGCTGGTCGCGCCGCAGGCGGGACGGTCGGTGGTGATGGCGGCGGTGTCCGGCCCGTCGGGCAGCAACGGCGACTTCACCGTGTCCTCGCTGTCACCGCAGGGCACCTGGAGCAGCGGCGGGCCCTCGGGCGACTTCACCTGGTCCTATCCGATCGCGGTGCCGCAGTCCGCGGCCGGCGACGCGCCGTCGGTGGCGCTCGACTATGACTCCTCCAGCGTGGATGGCCGGGTGGCGTCGACGAACAACCAGTTCGGGATGGTCGGCGAGGGCTTCACGCTGTCGTCTGACAGTTATATCGAGCGTTCCTACGCCGATTGCGCCGACGACCCGGAGGGGGCGATTGCCGGGAAGGGCGACGCCTGCTGGGCCGGGCAGGTCGTGACGATGAGCCTGGATGGCCGGTCGACGCCGCTCGTGCTCGATGACAGCGCGAATACCTGGCACGAGCAGAACGACGCGGGCGATCGCGTCCAGTACCTCACCGGCACCGACGCCAACACCGGGAACGGCACCCATGACGACGGCTACTGGGTGGTCACGACGCCTGATGGCACGCAGTACTACTTCGGTAAGAACAAGGGTCCCGGCTGGGCCACCGGTGACCCGGTCACGAACTCGGCGTTCACCGAGCCGGTGTACGGGGCGCACAGCGGTGACCCGTGCTTCTCCGCCAGCGGCTTCTCATCCTCGTCGTGCACGCAGGCGTGGCGGTGGAGCCTGGACTTCGTCATCGATACCAATGGCAACACCCAGGCGTACTACTACCACCAGGAGACGAACTACTACGGCGCCAACGGCGCCACCACCGGCGTTCAGTATGTCCGCAGCGGTTACCTGACCAGGATCGACTACGGGCTTCGGGACGAGGCCGGGTCGATTTACGGGACGGCGAACGCGCCGCAGCAGGTGGTGTTCAACGCCGACCAGCGGTGCATACCGACCTCCACCTTCGCGTGCAACGCGTCGCAGTTCACCTCGGCCAACGCCGCGAACTGGCCGGACACGCCATTCGACCAGCAGTGCGCATCGGGCGCGACCTGTAACAACCACGCGCCGACGCTCTGGTCGCAAATGCGGATCGACAAGATCACCACTGCGTACTGGAACGGCACCAAGTACGTGCCGGTGGACCAGTACTCCCTGGGGCAGGGTTTCTCCGCCGAGGGCGATCCCGAGCTGATCCTGAACTCGATTACCCACACCGGCTTCTCAGCTTCGGGCACGTCGCTGGCCGTGCCGCCGGTGCAGTTGTCGTACCAGCTGATGGACAACCGGATTCCCGGCTTCAACGACCAGCCGGGGATGGCGCACTGGCGGCTCACCACCATCGAGACTGAGACCGGCGAGCTGATCTCGGTGACGTATTCGAGTGAGTGCACGGTCGCGCAGATCCAGGCTGACCCGTCGTCGAACAACTCGTTGTGCTACCCGGTGAAGTGGACTCAGTTTGGCGCCATGAATCCCATCCTGGATTATTTCAACAAATACGTGGTGTCTCAGGTTGAAGTGCAGGACGGGACGGCTGGCGATCCGGCGCAGCTGACGAAATACAACTACATCGGGAAGCCGGCCTGGCATTACGACGACAATGAGGTGGTCAAGGCCAAGAACAGGACGTGGGGCCAGTTCCGGGGCTTCGCCCAGGTCAACACGCTGTCGGGGAACCCGTCCAACCTCACCAATGGTGTCGCGGACGCGCAGACGCTGACCGAGACGCGCTATTTCCAGGGTATGAACGGCGACACGAACGGCAGCGGCGGCACCACCAGCGGCGTCACCGTCAGCGATTCCAACAATGCCACCTACACCGACGCCAACGCTCTGGCTGGCCAGGAGCTGGAGACCCAGGTCTTCAACGGGACGGCCGGCGCGGAGATCAGCGCGACGATCACCGTGCCATCGGTCGTGCAGACCACCGCGACGAGGTCGCGGACCGGGCTGCCCGCCGAGGCCGCCACCATGGTCAGGATCACCAGGCAGACCATGTACACCGACCTCGCCGACGGCACGCAGCAGCAGAAGCAGGCCGTCACCAGCTACGACAGCTCCGGCCGCGCGGTGCTCGACGACCAGACCGGCACCGGCATCGGCGAGACCTGCACCCAGACGACCTACGACGACAACACGACCGCGTGGATCAAAGACGCAGTCAGCGAGTCCATCGAGTCGACGCAGGCGTGCCCGGCCTCGCCGGGCGGCCTGACCGCGGCCGGCATCAGCTCCGACACCCGCACCTATTACGACGGGTCGGCCAGCCTCACGGCGGCCCCGACCGCCGACAACGCGACCATGGTAACGAAGGCGACGGCGAACAGCGCCGGCACGCTGACGTTCGTCACCCAGACCACGACCGGCTACGACTCGTCCGGCCGGGTGACCTCGCTGGCTGACGGGCGTGGCAACACGACGACGACCGCCTACACGCCGGCCGACGGCGGCCCGCTGACGCAGATCGTCACGACGAACCAGCTTGGCCAGACGCAGACCAAGGTGTTCGACCCTGGCCGAGGTTCTGTGCTCTCCGCCACCGACGCCGCCGGCTACCTCACGACGGCGGCCTATGACCCGCTCGGACGGCTCACTGCCGAGTGGAAACCAGGCCGGTCCCAGGCGGGCGGAGCCTCGGCCAGCCTCACCTACTCTTATTCCGTGTCGCAGTCGGCGCCGCTGGCGGTGACGACGAACACCCTGGCGGATTACGGCACCGGCACGAACTACGTCCCGGCGATCGCGATCTACGACTCGCTCGGCGAGTTGCGGCAGACCCAGGCGGCCGCCGAAGGCGGCAATACCGTCGTCACCGACACCTTCTACGACAGCCATGGCTGGGTAGCGGGGAAGGACAACAAGTACGTGGTCTCGGGTAACCCGTCGGCCGCGCTCGTGTCGGTCGCGCCCACCGCGGTCAATGACCGGACCGTCTACACCTTTGACGGCGGAGGGCGGGTCGTCAACACCCAGGACTACAACGGCGCGACGCTCACCGACTCCGCGCAGACGGTCTTCGGCGGTCTTCAGGTCACCACGATCGCCAAGAACGCCGCCGGGACTGTGATGGGCACCCCCAGCGCGTTCGTCGCGAACGTGCTCGGCCAGCAGACCGAGCAGCTCCAGTACGCCTCAGCGCCGACCGTGACCGGCTCGGTGGTCACGGGCGGCAGCCCGCAGGCCACCACGATGACCTACGACGCGTCAGGCAATAAGACTTCGGTCAAGGACCCGGCGGGCAACACCTGGTCGTATACCTACGACCTGCTCGGCCGGGAGACTAAGGAAGTCGATCCCGACGCCGGGACGACGGTCACCGGGTACGACGCCGCCGGCAACGTCGCGTTCACCACCGACGGCGCCGGCAACACGCTCAATTACACCTACGACGGCCTGAACCGGAAGGTCGCCGAGCACTCGGGGTCGACGACGCAGGGCACGGGCACGCTGATGGCGAGCTGGACCTGGGACACCCTGAAGAAGGGCCTGCTCAGCTCGGAATCCTCGGTCACGGGCGGCGTGACCTACACGACCGGCATGCTCGGGTACGACGCCGAGGGCGACATCTCGGGCACGTACGTGACCGTGCCGGCGGGTCAGCCGCTGGCCGGGACGTACCGGACCCAGTACTCCTACTCCACGACCGGGCTGATGCTGTCCCAGACCCCGGCGGCCGGGGGCGGGCTGCCGGTGGACTCGCTGACCTACACCTATGACAAGTTCGGCAACCCGACGAGCGAGGACGGGTTCGACGTTTACGCCTCGGGTGCGACCTGGACGCCGTACGGCGAGATCTCCCAGATCGACCTGGGCTCGGGTGCGAGCTCGGCGGCGCTGACATATTCCTATGATCCGCAGACCAGGAACATCACCGGGATCAACCTGTCCGATCAGCAGCCGTCGCCGCAGGTCGACAATCTCGCCTATACCTACAACGCGGACCAGCAGGTCACGCAAATCGCCGACACGCAAGGCGCGGCGGGCGCGGCGGTGCAGGACCAGTGCTTCGCCTACGACGGGCTCAGCCGCCTGACCCAGGCCTGGACCTCGAGCAACCTGTGCGCGACGAATCCGGCGACGGCCGGCAACGGCACGGTCAGCGGGCCGAGCCGTACTGGCAGTCGTGGACCTTCGACCCCGAGGGCGATATCCTCACCGCCACCAGCCACGCCCCGGCGGGCAACGCCGGCGGCGACACCACGACTACCTACCACTACGGTGTCGCCGGCCACGCCCACGCCGTGTCATCGACCACTGCGGCCAACACGGTGACGGGCAGCCTGCCCACCACCAGCTACGCCTACGATGGCGCAGGTGACACGACGACGCTGGGGAGCCAGACGCTGACCTGGAACCCCAACGGCAAGATCGCCACCGCGGGCACCGCCGCGGCTCCGTCCAGCTACATCTACACCGCCGACGGCGACGAGTTGGTGGAAGCCGACACTAGCGGCGGAACCACGACGACCACGCTGTACCTGCCGAACGAGCAGCTGAGCACCAACGGCACCAGCACGACCGGCGTCCGCTACTACACCTTCGCCGGCCACCTCATCGGCGAGACCACGCCGACGACGCTGTACTGGCTGTCCGGCAACACCCAGGGCACCATGACGACCGCTGTCGCCGCGTTCAGCGAGTCCACGGTCATCCGGCGGGCCACCACGCCGTACGGCACCGTGCTCACCGGTGTCGGCACCTGGCCCGACAATAAGGGCTTCCTCGGCGACCCCGCTCATTCGGCGACCGGCCTGGTGGATGTCGGCGCCCGGAAGTTCGATCCGGCGATTGACCTCTTCATCAGCGTCGACCCGGTGCTGTCCACCAGTTCGCCGCAAACCATGACCGGCTACACCTACGCCGCCGACGATCCGATCAGCAACAGCGACCCCAGCGGCGAGATGTACATAACCGGCAGTGGCTGCATCGGATCGCTCCAGTACTGCGAGGCCCACACCCCGCGCAGTTCGGCTCCGCCCCGCCCGCCGACCGCCGGCGACTACCTGGGCGGCGGCAACTACGGCATGGTGTCGGTTTTGCTAGGCATTCCTCGTGCGCTGCTCTTCCCGGTGCCGCCGAAGCCAAAGCTCTATCCGGAGATGACGGGCGGTGCGCCGTGCGCGAGGTTCGGCGCGAACTGCGGGGTCCAGATGGTGCCGCTCTACCACAACAACAACGACGGCGTTGGCATGGCACTGTCCTGGCTCACCGGTATCGGGAACCGGCATCAGTACTTCAACCAGTGGGATCCGATGACACAGCAGCTGATGCGCGACCCGCACATTCAGGGTGTGACCTCACTGATCGCACGGAAGTTCCTGCCAGAAGGGCTCTACAGTAACTCGAACCCATATAAAGACCACGCCAATCCAGCCTCATATTTCTTCGATATGTGGGACTACTGGACTGGGGCTCACCTCGGCGGACGCGCTCCGGTGGATGGCTTCCTCGGGTCCTACCAGCTGACCTGGGCGGCCGTGCCGACCAGCAGCGACAGCGCCCGGGTGTTCTTCACCGCCACCAACGTGACCGACAACAACTCAGGCCTGTTCCACGCGAACAGCCTCGTCGGCAATATGGACGGTTGGACCCTGGGTCACGCCGGCCCGCTCTCAGCGGTGACCCAGACGTATCAGTGGCAGGTCACTATTGGCTACTAACTGGCTGCGTAAACCCTGGCTCTATCTGGCCCTGAGCGTGGTGGTCTTCGCCGTGATCGTCGGCTTGGTCGCGGTCCACCTGGAGGGCAACGTCGCCTCGCAAGTCCAGTCCCCCTCGCGCCAGCTGCTCATAGGCACCTGGAAGAGCGCGTCAGGCGCGGTGCTGCGGCTGAATCCGGATGGCACCTTCGCCTCGCAGGGGCTGTCGGCCAGGGCCGGGGAGTCCTCGACGCTCAACATCCCGCCGAGCGGCACCGGACGCTGGCACGTCGGGCCGGTCCCGGAGGAGCCGCCCGGGGTGGTCTTCGCCTTCGCGCGCAACGTGCAGATGGAGCTCCTGGTCGAGCGGGTCGGAGGCCCTGGTCATGTACTACGACAAGGGCGACCCGGACGAAGGGGTCAGCGGTCAGTACCAATTCACCAAGGCCAGCGCCGGCGGACCAGGCTGACCCAAAGGAGCCGCGGCCTAGGTGACAGCGGTGGGCCCGCGGCGGCTCGGGCTATCTTCCTCGTCGCTGGCGCTCCCCTCGTCAGCCGGGCAGCGGCGCACCCTTTCGGTCCGCCTGTTATGTATTGAGAATGTATTGATAATGTATCAGTAATGTATTGACATAACCCTAATTCCGCAGCAATGTGTCGCGTTGTGAGGTCTGTGACAGCGCGAAGAAATGCGACCCTGCGAGGAAAAGGGGCGGCCGTGCCGCGCAAGGGCTTTGGTCTTCATCTCCGCGCGCTGCCTCGGATTGGCCGGCCGGGCCGCCGGAAATGGCGCAAGCTCACGGCTGGCTCAGCCGCTGCCGGGCTTGCCCTGGGCCTGGCCAGCGGCCTGATAGCGGGTGGCTTGATCTCTGGCAGCTCGGCCTTGGCCGCCAGCAAGCCGCTCGTCGGCCACCGCATAGCTGGTCGCCGGCCGCTGAGCGCTTTCGCGGCGAGCCCGAAGCAGTTGCGCGGCCCAAGGGCCGCGATACCCGGGAAAGCTCGGCCGGTCAAGCCGGTCAGGCTGACTCCCGATGAGCGGGCCGAGGCGGCGGCGATGAAGCAGGCGGTGCGGACCGGCAAGCCGGTGCTCGTGGCGGCTGAGACGACGCCGACCGTGGCGGTGATGGCCAGGCCAGACGGCCTGCTGTCGATGACCTCGAACGTGTTCCCGGTCCGGGCCAAGATCCGCGGCGTGTGGAAGTCCATCAACCCGAGGCTACGCAAGACGGCCGGCGGCTCGTGGTCACCGGCCGTCGCCAGCACGCCGGTCACCTTCTCCGGCGGCCGAACCGGCCCGCTGGTGACGGTGGCGGACGCTGCGGGCCAGACCGTCTCGGTGTACTGGCCAGCAGCCCTCCCTAGACCGGTTATAAACGGCAGCATCGCCCTCTATCGCAACGTCCTCGCGGGCGTCGACCTGCGGATGAAGGCGACGGGCACCGGCTACCAGGAAACCCTCGTCGTGCACAACGCAACCGCTGCTTCCGATCCGGCGCTGCGGTCGCTGTCGTTCAGGGTGCGGGCGGGGCGGGGGCTGGCGCTGCGCCGCGGGCCGCACCGGTCGCTCGGCGTCGTCGACCGCAAGACCGGCAAGCTCGTCTTCGCGATCGGCCAGGCGCAGCTGTGGGACTCAAGCCGCACCCAGTCCGCCCCCGCCCCCCAGCCAGCCACCGCGGACACGGCAGGGTCAGGCAGGCCGGCCGGATCGGCGTGGACAGGCGCCTACGCGGGTCCCATGGATGCGGCGATCGCTCCGGCCGGCGGATCGGTGAGCAATGCGACGCTGCGCGAGATCATCGCCGTGACCTCGCCGGGCAGCGGGCAGGTCCGGATTCAGCTGTCCAACGCTCACGGCAGCGTGCCCGTCACCTTCGACGCCGCCACGATCGGCGCGCAGTCGACCGGACCCGCGACTGTCGCTGCTCCGGTCGCGCTGACGTTCGGCGGGTCGGCGAGCGTCACTATCCCTGCGGGCGCGGATGTCTACAGCGACCCGGTGGCGAGCCCCGGCGGCAGCAAGCTCGTGGTCAGCCTGCACATCCCGGCTTCCTCGACGGAGACCTCGGTTCCGGTGCACGAGACGCCGAACTCCACGACGTTCTACGCGACCGGGAACCAGGCGGCCAACAGCGACGGGACTCCGTTCACGAACGCGAACTCGACGCTCGGCGAGTACTACGTGTCGCGGATCGACGTCAGTGACAGCGCGGCGACGGGCGGCACGGTCGCGGTGCTCGGCGATCAGACCGCGATGGCAGCGCCGGCCTTCACCTTCGGCAACTGGGCCAGCGACCTGCCGGCCGCGCTGCAAGCCCAGGGGGTGGCGCTGCCCGGCTCGGTCGCCGACGTGGCCTCCGGCGGCACAATGCCGGCGCACTGGTGGCGGATGAACGGGACCGGCCTGGACACCGCGATCACCGCCTATGACAGCGGGTCGGCTCCGACCGCCAGCCTGACCCTGGGCGGCACGGCGGCATTTACCGCCGATACCCCGGCCACCGATACGACGACCGGCGCGCTGTCGCTGGACGGCACGAGCGGATTCGCGTCGACCGCCGCCAGGTAGTGAGCACGACCGGCAGTTATACCGTGTCGGCCTGGGTGAAGCTGTCGTCGGTTCCTTCGCGCAACGCCACGGTCGTGGCGCAGGACGGCGCCAGTAACAGCGCCTTCTACCTGGGAGTGCGCAGCGGTGACTGGGCGTTCTCCTTCGCCAGCAGCGATGCCTCCGGGGCGGCGGTGACCAGCGCGACCGGTCCGGCGGTGGCGGCGAATACGTGGACGCATCTAGCCGGTGTCTACAACGCCTCGACCGCGACAGCGCAGCTCTACGTCAACGGCGTGCTGGCCGCCAGCGTGCCGTTCACCGGGTGGGCGTCGGGCGGCAGCCTGACCGTGGGCCGGGACAAGACCGGCGGCGTGGCCGGCGATTTCCTGCCCGGCGAGATCAGCGACGTGCGCGTCTTCAACTCGGCGCAGCCAGCCACCGGCATCCAGCAGCTCTACGCCGACACGAGCGCGGACTCGGTGATGGCGGCGAACGCGGTGGGCTGGTTCCGTTCCTACGTCACCGCCGAGCCGAACCTGCGGGACGTGATCGTCAGCGTCGGCGCGAACGACGTGCTGGAAGGCGCGTCGGCGACCACGATCGAGTCGAGCCTGTCCAGCATCGAGCAGAACCTGTCGACCCTCGTCGCCGCTATCCAGAACTACCCCGTGGACAACGACCCGTCCACGCCGGCGGTGCAGGTGATCCTCACCACCATCGTCCCGCTCGGCCTGTCAGCCGGCGATCCGCGCGAGGCCGTCAGGCAGGCCGTCAACACCTGGATCACCGGGCTCAACACCACCGCTCAGGTGACCTCGGACGTCGCCAGCGCGGTAGCCCAGCCGGGCAGCCCCAACCTGGTCGCCTCGTCGCTGCTGTCCGGTGGCGTGCCGACCGCCCAGTACTACACCGATATCGCCAACCAGATCGCCGCCGACGTGTCGAACGCGACCCCGATCTTCATCAACGGGCTTTGATACCTGGGTCCTTGGATTGACTCTACGAATGGACTTTTCTTGATGAGGCGCACGAACCTTACGGCCATTGTGGCCGGTACCGGGCTTGCTCTGGGCGGCCTTGTTCTTGGCGGCACAGTGGGCGGCCCGGTTGGGGTGAGTCAGGCCGCTGTTAAGCCGCTGGTGGGTCATCGGGTGGCTGGCCGGCATCCGCTGGGTTCGTTCGCGGCTGGCCCGAAGCAGTTGCGGGGCGCCAGGTCGGCTGTTCCAGGCAGGCAGCGGCCGGTGCGGCCGGTGAAGCGGACCGATGATGAGCGGGCCGAGTCGGCCGCGATGAGCAGGGCGATGCGGACTGGGAAGCCGGTCGTGGTCGCGGCTGAGACGACGCCGACGGTCGAGGTGATGGCCAGGCCGACCGGCTTGCTGTCGATGACGTCGAATGTCTTGCCGGTCCGCGCGAAGGTCGATGGCGGGTGGCGAAAGCTCGACGCGGACCTGCGCAGGACGGCGGGTGGCTCGTGGGCGCCTGCGGTGGCGAGTGTGCCGGTGAGGTTCTCCGGCGGAGGACGCGGCCCGCTGGTGACCGTCGCCGCCATGGCAGGCCAGCACAGTGCCGGGCAGGCCGTCGCGATGTCGTGGCCAGCGGCTCTGCCCAGGCCAGTGATCTCTGGCAGCGTCGCCTTGTACAAGAACGTGCTGCCGGGCGTGGACCTGCGGATGAAGGCGACGGGCACCGGCGACCAGGAAACTCTGGTCGTCCGCGACGCCAGGGCCGCCGCCGACCCTGGACTGCGGTCGCTGGCGTTCAAGGTCCGGGCGAGTAAGGGGCTGCTGCTGCGGCGGGGCCCGCATGGCTCGCTGGGAGTGCTTGAGCGCAAGACCGGCAAGCTGATGTTCACCGTCGGCCAGCCTCTGATGTGGGACTCGAGCCACACCCGGCATTTCGGCCTGCGAGCCACCGCTGACCTGGCCGGATCAGGCAAGGTCACCCCGGTGCCGGTCAGCTACCGGTTCGGCGCGGCTGTGACGCTTCACCTGATGCCGCCGGCCGCCGCCCTGACCGGGAAGCACGTGCGCTACCCGGTGTACATCGACCCGGAGATCGCGCCGGCCACCGACTTCTACGCCCAGGTCATGCAGACTCATGACGGCGACGTCAGCTTGGAGTGGGACACCAGCTCGGGCACGACAAGCCAGGGAAGCGGCATTACCGAGGTCGGCGACTGCGGCTACTCGAGTTGCTTCTGGGTGTCCGGCGGCGTGACGCACTCCGGTTACACCGACCGCGATTACTTCAGGTTCGCGACCACGAACCTGGAGAAGCGCAACAGCCAGGCCGCGACCGTCTACCGGGCCGACTTCGCCGTGACCGAAGAAGACAACAGCGCCAACTGCACCTCGGAACTGTCGGACGTCTACTCGACTACCGCTGGCATTTCCTCGACCACCGCCTGGGGCGGTCCGCAGGGTTCCAAGATCGCCTCGGCGAGCTCGAACAAGGGCGGCGGCACGGCGTGCCCGGCGGGCAGTGTCCTCTTCTCCAGCACCGCGACGGGCAACTCGGCGCTCAAGACGACGCTGCAGAATGTCGCGACGGCTGGTTCCTCGACCGTCACCCTCGAACTGCGGGCCGACAGCGAGACTCAGGAGCTGCAGTACAAGCTCTACAAGGACAACCCGACGCTGACGGTGTGGTACAACTTCGCGCCGCTGATTCCCACCGGCTTGTCGGTGCAGAACCAGGTCACCTGCGTTTCGGGGACCGCCTACACCTCGCTCACCATGCCCAAGCTGTCCGCCACGGCCGCTGACAACAACCCGAGCCCGTTGCCGGTCAAGCTCAACTTCACCCTGCAGACCTCGGCGGGAGTGGCCGCCGGCGGCACGCTGGCCGCCCCAGAAGGCGCTTCGGGCTCGCTGCAGTCCACGACACCGCCGACCGCGCTCACCAGCGGCACCGCCTACAGGTTCGACGTCTCAGCGACGAACGACCCCGCCGACACCGAATCCGCCGCGCGAACTGGGCCGACGTCGGCGTTCTTCCCGTTCACCGTACTGACCGGGCCGGTCACCGCACCGACGATCAGCAGCTCGGATTACCCGAAGGGTCAGTGGGGGCAGCCCGTCGGCGCGCCGGGCGTGTTCACGGTGGGGACGAGCGGGGCGTCGAATATCGCCGGGTTCGCGTACTCCTTCGACGGCGGCGCGGGCAGCGAGCCGGTGCCGACCACCGCCGACTGCTCCTACAACAACGACGGCGGCCTGGGCACCTCGGTCGACGCAAACGGTGACGGGGGTGGCAGCGGGAGCGGTGAGCTGGCACTTGTCCAGGGTTCCGCGGCGCAAATCCAGATCCCGAACACCATGACGTCAGGCCCGCACACGCTGTTCGCGGTGAGCTTCGACAAGGCTCACAATATTTCGGGCGAGTCCGCCTACACGTTCTACGTTCCAGCCAATTTCCAGAGCACAAGCCAGCCGATGGCCATTATCAACGGCAGCTCCCTGATTGCCGGTGTCACCGGAGGGAGCGCGTCGCTGGTGGCCAGTCAGGTCAACTGCTGCGGAATCGTCTTCCGTGGCGGCAGCGAGCTCACCTTCAAGGGAACCGCCGCCGCCCAGACCTACACGGTGACCGTCAGCGTCCCTGACCCAGGCGTGTGGCAGCTTGGCGCGGAGCTGACTAAGGGCCCGGATTACGGCCAGGAGAAGATCGACCTGGATCAGGCGACCTCCGACATCAACCTCGGCAATACCGGGACGTTGCCGTGGGACGGCTACAGCCCGATCATCAGCCTTGGCTACAAGGACCTGGGCACCCAGTTCCTGACAGCGGGCACGCACACCCTCACCTTCACCATGTCCGGTCAGAACGCCAGCTCCACGGGGTTCAAGGCCGGGCTGGATTACCTGACGCTGAGCCCGACGAGCCGGTACGAAGGCGAGGACCTGACCGCCAGCGCGCCGTCGGCGGGCACCCTGTCCACGCAGGCCGAGGCCGGGCCGCCGTGGTCGGACAACGGGCAGCTGTGGCTGACCAACTCCGTGCTTGGCGCGCATTTCACGGTGAGCTTCACCGCTCCGGTGGAGTCGGATTACGCGCTGGGAGTTCATCTCACGACCGGGCATGACTACGGGTCGGTGCGTTTCGACCTCGACCCACAGACCACCGACCTCAACCTCGACAACACAGCCGCCAGCCCGCTCGATGCCTACAGCCCGGTGACGTCGGCGACGTATGTCTTCCTCGGCGCGGTGCACCTGACCGCCGGGACGCACGTCCTGCAGCTCACCGTTACCGGCACCGATCCGGCCTCGGACGGTAATCACTACAACGCCGGAATCGACTTCCTGGAGGCCGCCCCGGTGACGGGCGCTACCGATTCGAGCTTCACCGCCGCGATGAACAACCTCGGCATTGCGAGCGACGGCGCGGCCTCGTTCGCAGGCAACTTCGACCTGACCAGCAGCACCCTCGGCAAGAACCTATCGCAGCAGGCCATGCAGGCAGCGGGGATCACTCCCGGCACGGCGACGGGGGCCGGCGCGACCTTCACGATGAACGGCGCGACGTTCACGATGCCCGCGCTCCAGACCAGCGGGGGCTCGGTCGTCGCCGACAACGTGATCCCTGACGGCCAGACCGTGCCGCTGCAGGCGACCAAGGCCACCGACGTGGCGCTGCTCGCGACGACGACCTGCGCCATCACGGCCGGCTCGCCAGCCATGAAAGCCACCTTGCATTACACCAACGGCGATGCCAGCCAGCCGCTGGTCAGCTCAGTGCCTGACTGGATCGGGGGGCAAGGCATCCCGGCCGTCACCTTCAGCCACTCGGACACGGGAACCGCGACCACATCCAGCACGCACCCTCGGCTCTACGAAGTGCTGCTGCCAGCGATTCCGACGCTGACCCTGTCGTCGATCACCTTGCCAGTCACGCCGGTCAACTTGCTGACCAGCACGAATTCGTGCACGACGTCGGCGAGCGTGCTGCATATCCTCGCGATCGGCGCGAGGCCGGTCGCCGCAGGCCAGGGTCCGGCTGGATCGGCGTGGACCGGTGCCTACGCCGGTCCGATGGACTCGGCGATCAGCCCGGCGGGCGGGTCGATCAGCGACCAGACGCTGCGCGAGGTCATCGCGACGACTGCCGTGGGCAGCGGGCAGGTCCGGGTCCAGCTGTCCAACGCCCACGGCACGACGCCGGTCACCTTCGACGCGGCCTCGGTCGGCGCGCAGTCGAGCGGCCCGGCGACGGTCGCGACGCCGGTTCCGCTAACTTTCGGCGGGTCGGCGAGCGTGACGATCCCGGCGGGCGCTGACGTCTACAGCGACCCGGTCACCAGACCGTCGGTCAACGGCAGCACAGGCAAGCTCGTGATCAGCATGCACATCCCGGCGACGTCGGCCCAGACCTCGGTGCCGTTGCACGAGACACCGAACTCGACCACGTTCTACGCGCCGGGGAACCAGGCGGCGAACAGCGACGGGACACCGTTCACCAGCGCCAACTCGACGCTCGCGCTGTACTACGTCTCCCGGGTCGATGTCAGCGACGCGACCCCGACGGACGGCACGGTCGCGGTGCTCGGCGACCAGACCGCCGCGCAGGCGCCCGCGTTCACGTTCGGCACCTGGGCCAACGACCTGCCGGCCTCGCTGGCGGCTGCTGGCGTGGCGCTGCCTGGATCGGTCGCTGACGTCGCGTCGAGCGGTCAGGTGCCCGCGCACTGGTGGCGGATGAACGGCACCGGCCTGGACACCGCGACCACCGCGTACGACAGCGGGTCGTCCCCCACGGCGAGCCTGACCTTGGCAGGCTCGTCTGGCTGGTCTACTGACACCCCGCCCACCGACACGTCGGCTGGTTCGCTGTTCGTCGATGGCACGAGCGGGTTCGCGTCGACTTCTGGCCAGGCGGTCAGCACCGCGTCCAGTTACACGGTGTCGGCGTGGGTGAATCTGTCGTCGGTTCCGACTCACAATGCCACCGTCTTGGCCCAGGACGGGACGAGCAACAGTGGCTTTTACCTAGGCGTGCGTAACGGCGACTGGGCGTTCTCCTTCGCCAATAGCGATACCTCCGGGGCGGCGGTGACCAGCGCCACCGGTCCGGCGGTGGCGGCGCAGACCTGGACGCACCTGGCCGGGGTGTACAACGCCTCGACCGCGACCGCGCAGCTCTACGTCAACGGCGTGCTGGCCGCGAGCGTGCCGTTCACCGGCTGGGCGTCGGGCGGCAGCCTGACCGTCGGCCGGGACAAGACCGGCGGCGTGGCCGGCGATTTCCTGCCTGGCGAGATCAGCGACGTGCGCGTCTTCAACAGCGTGTTCTTCGGCACCGGCATCCAGCAGCTCTACGCCGACACGAGCGCGGACTCGGTGATGGCGGCGAACGCGGTGGGCTGGTTCCGTTCCTACGTCACCGCCGAGCCGAACCTGCGGGACGTGATCGTCAGCGTCGGCGCGAACGACGTGCTGGAAGGCGCGTCGGCGACCACGATCGAGTCGAGCCTGTCCAGCATCGAGCAGAACCTGTCGACCCTCGTCGCCGCTATCCAGAACTACCCCGTGGACAACGACCCGTCCACGCCGGCGGTGCAGGTGATCCTCACCACCATCGTCCCGCTCGGCCTGTCCGCCGGCGATCCGCGCGAGGCCGTCAGGCAGGCCGTCAACACCTGGATCACCGGGCTCAACACCACCGCTCAGGTGACCTCGGATGTCGCCAGCGCGGTAGCCCAGCCGGGCAGCCCCAACCTGGTCGCCTCGTCGCTGCTGTCCGGTGGCGTGCCGACCGCCCAGTACTACACCGATATCGCCAACCAGATCGCCGCCGACGTGTCGAACGCGACCCCGATCTTCATCAACGGGCTGTAGGCGCGAGCCTTGCAACCCACGGTAACCGCATTTGTGGAGGCTGGCATGGCTGGCTGGACGACCAAAGCGCTGCGGACGCTGACCGCCATAGTTCTGGGATGCGTTGTGTGGGGCGGAACGGCGCCGGCAATGGCGTCAGCCGCCGGGTCGGGTCCCTGGCATCCGCCCAAGGTACAGAAAGTCACGGTGCTGCCCAGGGTCGCGGCGCAGGTTGCCACGCATAACTGGAAGCTGCCGAAGATACCTGAGGGGCCGCTCAAGCGCGCGGCCTGGCCGGCGCCTCGGTCAGCAACTGTCGCCTTCCGCAGTCGGCTGACCCGAGCAGGCGCGACCCCCGTGCTCGCATCGGCCGGTCTCGCCGGGCAGAGTCTGGTCGGCGCCCGGGTGCGGGTGCTGGCGCACAAGGCCGCCGCCCGGCTCGGCCTGGACGGAGTCGTCTTCACGGTCTCGTCAGCCGGACTTGGCGGCGGGCTCGCGGACGTGGCGCTGGACTACTCGAAGTTCGCGACCGCGGCTGGCGGTGACTTCGCTGACCGGCTGCACCTGGTGGAGTTGCCTGAGTGCGCGCTGACGACTCCCGGCCAGGCCCGGTGCCGACGGCAGAATCCGGTGGACTCGCAGTTGCAGGTGCGGCGGCATTTGGTTTCCGCCGCGATCAGGCTGGGCTCGCCCGGCTTGCCAGCCACCGCTGGCCCAGGCGCCAGGCTCGTGGCACCGTCGGCCGGGCTGTCGGTGGTTCTGGCGGCGGTGGCGGGAGCGTCCGGTAGCAACGGTGACTTCACCGTGTCTTCGTTGTCTCCTGCGGGCACGTGGACCGGCGGCGGGTCCTCCGGCGACTTCACCTGGTCCTATCCGATCTCGGTGCCCGATCCGGCCGCAGGCCCAGCCCCCACGGTGGCGCTCAGCTACGACTCCTCCAGCGTCGACGGCCGGGTGGCCTCGACTAACAACCAGTTCGGGATGGTCGGCGAGGGCTTCACGCTGTCCTCGGACAGCTACATCGAGCGTTCCTACCCCGACTGCGCGGACGATCCCGAAGGCGCGATCGCCAATAAGTTCGACGAATGCTGGGGCGGTCAGGCAGTGACGATGAGCCTGAACGGCACGTCGACGCAACTAGTGCTCGACGACAGGGCGGGAACCTGGCACGAGCAGCAGGACAGCGGTGACCGCGTCCAGTACCTGACCGGCACTGCTGCCAACACCGGCAACGGCTCTTACGACAACGGCTACTGGGTCGTGACGACGACCGATGGCACGCAGTATTACTTCGGCAAGAACAAGGGTCCTGGCTGGGCGAGCGGCGATCCGGTGACGAACTCGGCCTTCACGGCGCCGGTCTACGGTGCGCACAGCAGCGACCCGTGCTTCTCCTCCAGCGGATTCTCATCGTCGCAGTGCACGCAAGGCTGGCGGTGGAATCTCGACTTCGTGATCGATCCCAACGGCAACGCGATGGCGTACTACTACCACCCCGAGACCAACTACTACGGCGCCAACGGCGGCACGACTGGCGTGCAGTACGTCAGGGGCGGCTACCTGGCCAGGATCGACTACGGCCTGCGGGACGAGTCCGGGTCGATCTACGGCACGGCGAACGCGCCGCAGCAAGTGGTGTTCAACGCCGACCAGCGGTGCATTTCTACCACTTTTGGCTGTACCGCTGCGCAGTTCACGGCGGCTAACGCCTCGAACTGGCCCGACACGCCGTTCGACCAGCAGTGCCTGTCCGGGGCGACCTGCAACAACCATTCGCCGACCTTCTGGTCGCAGTTCCGGATCGACCAGATCACGACGCAGTACTGGAACGGCACGAGTTACGTAAAGGTGGATCAGTACTCCCTTAACCAGGGATTCTCGACCCAGGGCGACCCTGAGCTGATCCTGAACTCGATCACCAGGACCGGGTTTACGGCGTCGGGCACGTCATTGGCGCTGCCGCCCGTGGACCTGTCCTACCAGCTGATGGACAACCGGGTGCCGGGTATCAACGCGCTGCCGTCGATGGCGCACTGGCGGCTCACCCAGATCAAGACCGACACGGGCGAGCTGATCTCGGCGACGTATTCGACGGGCTGTACGGCTGCCAGTATTCCGGCTGATCCGTCGGCGGATACGACTCTTTGCTATCCGGTGAAATGGGCTCAGCCTGGTGACCAGAATACGACGCTGGATTATTTCGACAAATATGTAGTGTCCCAGGTGGAGGTACAGGACGGGACGGCGGGCGATCCGGCACAGATTACGAAGTACAGCTACATCGGTGATCCTGCCTGGCACTACGACGACAACGAGGTGGTCAAGTCCAAGGACAGGACGTGGGGCCAGTTCCGTGGCTTCGCCCAGGTCAACACCCTGTTCGGGAACACCGCCAATCTCGACCAACGGCGTGGCTGACAGCCAGACGCTGACCGAGACCCGGTATTTCCGCGGCATGAACGGCGACACCAACGCTGCCGGCGGCACCACCAGCGGGGTCACTGTCACCGACTCGTTCGGCACCACTTACGCCGACGCGAACGCGCTGGTCGGGCAGGAACTCGAGACCCAGAGCTTCAACGGGACAAGCGGCCCCGAGGTCAGCGCCACCCTCACCGTCCCGTCGGTGGTGGCGACGACGGCGACCAGGACGCGGAGCGGGTTGCCTGACCAGCAGGCCACGATCGTCAGGACAACCAGGGAGGTGGACTACACCGACGTCGCCGGCGGCACCACGCAGCAGAAGACCACGGTCACCAGCTATGACAGCGCTGGCCGCGCGGTATCTGATGACGAGAGCGGCACCGGAGTTGCCGAGATCTGCACCCAGACCAGCTATGCCGACAATACGACCGCCTGGATCAGGGACCCGGTCAGCGAGGTCATCAAAGCGAGTCAGGCGTGCCCGGCCGCGGCAGGCAGCCTGACCTCTGCCGACATCATCAGCGACACCAGGACCTACTACGACGGCTCGACCACGCTCGGCGCGGCGCCGGCGGCCGGAAATCCGACGATGACCACCGAGGCGGCCGCCAACAACGCCGGGGCCTTGACCTTCGTGACCCAGAGCACGCAAACCTACGACTCCTGCGGCCGGGTCATCACCTCGACCGATGCCCGAGGCAACACGACGACGACGGCCTACACGCCGGCCGACGGCGGACCGACCACCCAGGCTGTGATGACGAACGCGCTCGGCGGGACCGATACGCAGGTTACGACCCAGGGCGAGGCTCGATCCTCTCGGAGACCAACCCTGCTGGCTATCTCACCACGGCCACCTACGACCCGATCGGCCGGCTGGCCGCTGTATGGAAGCCTGGCCGGTCGCAGGCGGGCGGTGCCACCGCGAGCGTCACCTATTCCTATCTGGAGACCCAGGCCGCGCCGCTGGCAGTGACGACGAACACGCTGGTCGACTACGGCACAGGCACGAACTACGTCCACTCGGTGTCGATCTTCGACTCGATGGGCCAGCCACGGCAGACCCAGTCAGCTGCTGAAGGCGGCGACATGGTCGTCACCGACACCTTCTACGACAGTCATGGCTGGGCGACGGGGACCGACAACAAGTACGTCGTCACGGGCAACCCGTCCACGACGCTGGTGACTGTCGCTCCGTCGGCGGTCAACGACCGGACTATCTCGACCTACGACGGTGCCGGCAGGGTAATCAACCAGCAGGACTACAACGGCACCACGCTGACCGACTCCGTCCAGACCGTCTACGGCGGCAACCAGGTCACCACGATCGATCGGGATGCCTCGGGCGCGTGATGGGCACGCCGTCCGCGACCGTGACGAACGTGCTTGGCCAGCAGACCGAGCAGATCCAGTACGCCTCGGCGCCCACCGTGACCGGCTCGGTGATCACCGGCGGTAGCCCGCAGGTCACCACGCTGGCCTACGACGCGGCGGGTAACAAGACCTCGACAAGGACCCGGCGGCGAACACCTGGACTACAGCTACGACCTGCTCGGCAGGCAGACCAAGGACGTCGATCCCGATTCCGGGACGACGGTCACCGGCTATGACGCGGCAGGAAACGTCGCCTTCGCCACCGAACGGCGCCGGCATCTCCGACAACTTCACCTACGACGCGCTGAACCGCAAGACCGCCGAGTACACCGGGTCGACCACGCAGGGCACCGGCACCCAGATCGCGACCTGGACCTGGGACACCCTGAAGAAGGGCATGCTGTCCTTCGAGACCTCGATCACCGGCGGCGTCAGCTACAAGACCGGCCGCTCGGCTACAACTCCGAAGGCCTCCCAGCGGCAGCTTCGTGACGGTTCCGGTCGGGCAGCCGCTGGCCGGCACCTACCGCACCCAGTACTCCTACTCCACGACCGGGCTGATGACGGCGGAGACGCCAGCCGCCGGCGGCGGACTGCCCGCGGAGTCGCTGACCTTCACCTACGACAAGTTGGGCGACCCGATCACCGAAAACGGCCTCGACACTTATGCCTCGAACGCGGTGTGGACGCCGTTTGGCGAGATCTCGCAGATCGACCTGGGCACCGGGCCGTCGTCGGCGGCCTTGACCTACTCTTACGACCCGCAAACCAGGAACGTGACCGGGATCAACCTGTCCGACCAGCAGCCGGTGCCGCAGGTCGACAACGTCGCCTACACCTACAACGCCGACCAGCAGATCACCCAGATCGCTGACACGCAAGGCGCGGCTGGGGTCACCGGTCGAGGACCAGTGCTACAACTACGACTCGCTGGGCCGCCTGAACCAGGCCTTTACCTCGACCAACGCCTGCGCCACGAACCCCGCTACGGCCGGCAACGGCACCGTGAACGGCCCCGAGCCGTACTGGCAGTCCTGGACCTTCGACCCCGAAGGCGACATCCTACCGCCACTAACCACGCCACCGCCGGCAGCACCAGCGGCGACACCACCACCACCTACCATTACGCGGCGCCAGGCCATGCGCACGCCGTGTCGTCGACGACCGCGACCAACACCGTCACCGGCAGCGGCGCCCACCACGAACTTCGGCTACGACGGCGCGGGCGACACCACCTCCCTGGGCAGCCAGACGCTGACGTGGGACCCGAACGGCAAGCTCGCCACCGCTGGCACCGCGACCGCCCCGTCCAGCTACGTCTACACCGCTGACGGTGACGAGCTTTGGAGTCCGACACCAGCGGCGGCGTTACCACGACCACCCTGTACCTGTCGGGCGAGCAGATTTCCACCAACGGGACGACCACCACGGGCGACAGGTACTACAGCTTCGGCGGAGTGGTGATCGGCGAGACCACCCAGACGACGCTGTACTGGCTCAGCGGCACCATCCAGGGCACGATGTCCACCGCCGTGGCAGCGTTCAGCCAGTCCACCGTGATTCGCCGGGCCTCGACCCCGTATGGCACCCTGCTGACCGGCTCAGGCACCTGGCCAGACAACAAGGGCTTCCTCGGCGACCCGGCCCACTCGGCGACCGGCCTGGTCGACGTCGGCGCCCGCAAGTTCGACCCGGTCACCGACCTGTTCATCAGCGTCGACCCGCGGCTCGATCCCGCCAACCCGCAGACCATGACCGGCTACACCTACGCCGCGGACAATCCCGTCACCGACAGCGACCCGACTGGCATGGTCACGGTCGACGACAACGGCGACGTCGTCATCAAGCCTTACGACGGCGGTGGCGGCGGTGGCGGCGGCCACTCCTGCAGCCCGGACTGCGACGGCAACGTCACCATCGGCCCCGGGCTCCCAGGATTAGCGCCTACGGCGACGGCACCTACACCAACAACAGCTATGTCGGCTACGGCCACGTCACCACCCGCAAGAAGAGCGGCGGCGGATTCCACCCGCTGGGCTACATGAAGTCGCAGCTGCACAAGAGTATCCACATCCTCTACCACGACGTGCTCCCGACTGCCTCGGGAATGATTTCCGGCGGGCTCTGCATGGTAGTGGCGGGTCCTGAGGCCCTTGCCGGCTGCGTCGCAGTAGGCCTCGGCGTCTACGGCTACGTGAACAGCGCTGTCAATACTAAGGGGAGCTCCTCTGATGACGCCCGGGCAGCTATGGACGACGCAGTATTCGGCTATTGCGTGTTTGGAGCGGCCGGTACGTGCGCGGAATTGGCGGTACCTGCGGCCGCCGCCGATTTCGACAATGACATCAGCGATGGCAAGCCTCAAGATGAGGCCGCCAAGAAGGCTGAGTCCAACGTTGCCATCGCGGCAGGGGGACTGGAATTCGGTCGTACCGTGGACGGGCTGTCAGAGGCCCTTCTTAAAGAAGATGAGGCTGCAGCGGCCGCAGAAGGCCGCGGTGCCGCGGCCTCGGAGGGCCCAGCCGAGGCTGCGGAACCGAGCACGGCATTTAAGGCCAGTGTTAAGGCTGGCGCTGCCGTGTTGAATTACGAATATGCAAATGTAACCTGCACGAACCCGATGCATATGGTCGGCAGGTGTGCGGAATAAACCGGCCAGATCAGCCCGGCAGGCCCGGCAGCACCGGGCCTGCCGGGCTTGCCGGGCCTGCTTAGCGGCCGGTGCCGCGTGCGGCAGACGACATGGATAGGCGGTCGGCTGTTGTTTGCACGGCTTAGCCGCGGACGGGGACGAGGCGCAACTTCCCCCAGGTGCCTCCGGGCGAGCACGACCCGGACAGGACTTGGCTGGCAATGCAGGGGCTGCTGCCATCCGGCTCGCACTCGGTGTCACCAGGCGGCGGGACGCCAGGAACCGTCATCGCGGTGCCCCATCGGCCGTTCGTCTCGCTGTCCAGGTACGGCTCGAATTCCCCGCCGGCGAAATCGGCGGGCTGGTTGTAGTCACCGCCGATGGCTCCTATGCACGGCGGCGCAGTTCACTTCGGCGAACGCGACCGACTGGCCGGACACGCCGTTCGACCAGCAGTGCCTGTCCGGGGCCACGTGCAGCAACCATTCGCCGACGTTCTGGTCGCAGTTCCGGATCGACCAGATCACGACGCAGTACTGGAACGGCACGAGTTACGTAAAGGCGGATCAGTACTCCCTTAACCAGGGATTCTCGACCCAGGGCGACCCTGAGCTGATCCTGAACTCGATCACCAGGACCGGGTTTACGGCGTCGGGCACGTCATTGGCGCTGCCGCCCGTGGACCTGTCCTACCAGCTGATGGACAACCGGGTGCCGGGTGTCAACGCGCTGCCGTCGATGGCGCACTGGCGGCTCACCCAGATCAAGACCGGCGGGTGGTCCAGGAGATGAAGGGCCAGATCGGGTTCTGGCGGGCTTGACTCGGTGCCCAGGTCTGCTGCGAGCGCCCGGCACGGCACCGGTCCCGGTGCCGTGCCCGCGTGCGGGCACGCCGTGCCTGGTCCGTGCCTGTCCCCGGACACGGTCCAGGCACAGCAGGCCGCCGACCCTGCCCGCCAGGGGCTCACCGGCCCGGGCTGCCCCCGGCCGCGCCCCTGGGCCGCCCACCCTGGTTTCCGCCGATCCTGGCCGCCAGGTCGCGGACCGGCACATTGCTCCGCTGCGAGGCCTGGCGGAGCAGACCGGACGCCTCGTCCGCCGTGCATCCGTTCTGCTCCATCAAGATGCCCTTGGCCTGCCCAGAACCTAGCCCCGCCGACAGATTGCGATGGAACGAGGAATATGCTGTCAAGATTTCTGCGGCGGGAGAATTAGATTCGGAGGCTTCCACGCGGTCGTGAATATCAGATCCCAACCAGCTGGCAGATCGGGAATAAGATTACCGAGCACTACGCCAGGACGGCGAAGCTGATAATATTTCTTGTACAAATCTCCTATCGTGTCGATGGCATCATCGAACTCTCCCCAGGTAATCTCCAAGGAAGATGCGCTAGGACGGTACTCGTGGTGTGCGAAGACTTTGTTAACTATGGCCCTAGCTGTGCTGCCTACGGTCGCCAGTAGATCCGCGTCTTTCCTGATCAGCTGACCATTCACGCTATCCTCGCACGGCCTTGCGAATTGGTCAAATGTCGCGGCAATGGACATGAGATGACGAGGATCTATCACGCGTTTATCCAGCTGCGCAGCGAACCAGCTACGAGTTGCCATAGCAGGATTCCTGGCGAGCACATCCAGGGAACGCCACAGGCTTGCCGTTTTAGAGTCTCTGTCGAGCTGCCGACGTATGGCGATCATCTGGCTGGCGGCATAGCAGCGAGTGAGCCAATGTTCAGTGATTCCGCTGCGATGCACATCCGGATTGGTTTCGATCATCGTAAGTATTTCTCGCCACACGCGTCGAGAGTGAAAGAGATCCAAGATCGAGTCGTGCAAGGCATCGAAACGGTAGCACCAATCCTGCCACATCTGGGTTGAAGGCATTGAACGACCATATCGTGCCGAAGTGTGAGCCTGGGTAGTAGCTACAGGTGTTCCTTGGGGAAGGTGAGAAACGATCGGCCGTGGCAAGAAGTGGCGGACCGCTGGCTCGGCCACCACGGGGTGGTTCATGCAGGGGTGTGTGCCACGCCGCACGGCGCGACGCCGATGGCCCGGCGATCGGCTCGCCGCATACCCATTCTGATGACAGGGACTGTCAGTAACCCTTATTCACCTGTCCACGTCTAGGTGATTCTCTCCACGGCTGGAGATCATCGTGTCATTAGTACTACTCGACGATCGCGGCTGGACATGGTCAACCGTCCTGGCGTTTCGCGCAGGCACTCGCGACCACCGACTTTGCTTGCTAGAAAATGCTGCTCGGACCGTCATGCTGCGGCCTCCGAGTCGCTAGCGTCGGGCTTTGCTCCTCTGCTGCGTACTGAACAGTGAGCGATGTGGCCAGCATCACAGCGACGAGGGCGGATATGGGTGCGAACACTCCAGCGTGGCCGACGGCGTGAGACGTGGCGTGGCGAGCGAAGTAGTCGGGCGGGTTGGCACCGGAGTTCGGGAACCACGGGGTGAAAGCACGGAAAAGCGGCCGCAACGTGAGATTTTCTGCGGCCAGCTGCAGAGGCTGGTCGTTGAAGTCCTCCTGAGCGCTTTGCTTAACGTGATTGCGACCATTGTCGCCATGCAGGCAAAGCACGATGCTGTCGATGATGTTTAGGCCTTGGATTGCGCGGGGCCGTCCAGGCCGGCGGGCATCGCGGCGATCGCGTTACGGCACTCCGTCGCCCACTCATGTGCGCTCGAAGCCAGCGCCTGCTCGCAGTCGTCCAGGATGTCGGCTCGACGGGCAGTGAGGATGCCGATTCGAGCTCCTGGTCTCCGCCTCAATGAGCTGAACGACGATCTCCGTCCGTGGGACCCAGGTCAGCGGCAGTCCTTCGTCGAGAGTAATAGTGGCGACGACGTTAAGGTCGGTCACTTCGCGGAGGTTGATCGGTATCCAGCGTTCGAGAGCTTCGTGCAACCATGCAAGGTCGATCGCTGGGAGATTGAAGGTGACCTGATCGGCTACCTGCGCCAGGAACTCGGTCTGCTTTCGAAGGGACTCGTTGAATGCCTTGCTAGTGCGCGTGTAGGAGTCAAGGGCGGCGCTCGCGGCCATGGCGTCGTTCAACGCCGCGAAGTCGATAGAACTGGCGAGAGACTCGGCCCACCGCTGCTGGGCGGTCATAGCCTGAGCCGCTAGCCCGGAGTCGAAGATCGATCGGTAGACCTCCGTCAGATGCGAGAAGTCCACAGAGCGAGCGAAACTCTTCGCGATCGCATCCTGAGCCTTGATGATCTTGAAGGTGCCTGACCCCGCCGCCGCGCGCCGGGCAGCGTTGATCGCGGAGAAGTCTATGGACGCTAGGTATCTCTGGGCGGATGCGAAAGCGTCAAGGGACGGAGTCGAGTCCAGTGGAGTGAGGCCTGGCTCGGGAAGCCGCTGCTCGTTCGGGGAGTCCTCGCCCTCGTTCTCATCGCCCGGCTCGTCCGGCGCTTCTCGATCGGCAGTCACCGGTGCAGTCTCTCTCAGTAATCTGTCTTGCGAAGACTCGTCAGCCGACTGTCCTAGGCAGAACCGTCGACGGCGTCGAAAGCGTGGCCTCACTCGCGCTGCTTGCCTGCCGACCGGCGGCACGACGGGACGGGCGGCCTGCCGCTGGATCGACTTAGATGTCGGCATCGGCGGCAGACTCGCTCCAACATCGCATTCGGCGAGCCGATGTAGCGGGTGGCTCTGGGAGGCAGTCATGCGCTGACGGTCTTGCAGACACCGTCCGAAGGTGCTGATCTTCCGCTGTACTGCATCTGTGCGGAAGTCCGCTTCCGCTACCCGCTGCTCGGCCGTGGCCCGCCGGTCGCTCCCGGCCTCCATCTGCTCCTGCCGCTTGGTCTCGACCTCTACGCGCCTCGTCTCGCGAGCCTGCGCTGCTTCCTGTCGCTCGTGCTCCTTCTCCCGCTGAGCGGATTGCCTCTGAGCTTGCTGCCGTGCCCGCTCTGCCTGCTGTACTTCCTTGTCCAGCCGTGCCGCGATCTTGCGTTCCTCTGCGGCGAACTCCTTGCGCGCCCGCTCCTCCGCGCGCTGTCGCTCAAGCTTGGCTTTCTGAGGCGCTGCGTACATCTGCGCGAGTAACGACTTGCGCCTGCCCATTCCCCTTCTCCAAACTTCGCCTATCCGGGCCGAATACCCGCTCCATGGGCGGGTCTGCCATCTATACCGTACAGACATCAGCCAATCTGATCCAGAACGTCAATCACCCGCTATTGCGGCCAAGGCTTGTCTGGCGGCCGGAACTACTGACAGTCGAAGAGACTCACCGTTGGAGCTGGTATCTGGGCAAGCCCAGGCGCGAACCGGATGCTGCGCGAGATCCAGTTCCGGCTCGGCTATCCCAAGACCTGCGCGCGGGAACTCCCGCGAAGCTCGCAGCCGTCAGTATGCCTGCTAAGAAGCTTTCAATATTTCACGGGCCCGGCTGCGGTGCCGTAACAAACGACCGCATTACAGACCCGGAAGCCGGGATTGGAACACATCTGCCGGGTCTCGGCACATAAGGAGGGTTATGCAAACCCCCAGGCCCATACCGCTGACCTGCGGCGACGCACGCTACCGGCCGGGTTTTGCATGAGCCTCAAGGTGGGTGATAGCTACGCGGCAGCACCACGCGCCGCCGACGATCCGACTGATATGGGGAAATATGAGCCTGTCGTGCCAGATCTTAACGCTAGTGAATTCTTATTTAGCTGGCCGCGATTTAGCGGCGGAGATGAGGAACTATGACGGAGTCCTCCGGGGAACCAGAGTTTGAATTTGATGCGGCCGTGTCTTTTGCCGGCGAGGATCGTGAATTTGTCGAGGAAGTGGTCGATCGGCTGAAAGCTCAAAGCGTTCGGGTGTTCTACGACACCGACTATCAGGCCGCGATGTGGGGAGAGGACCTGGTCGAGTACCTCGATGAGGTCTACCGTCGCAAAGCCCGTTACCCATTAATATTCATCTCGCGTTCTTACGCGGCGAAGGCCTGGACTCGTCATGAACGCCGCAGCGCACTGGCTCGCGCTATGGATCAAAGGGCCGCTTACGTTCTTCCCGTGCGCCTGGATGATACGATCCTCGACGGGCTTCGCCCTACAGTTACTTATCTGGATGCGCGCGACCGATGCTGCAGGAATTGCAAGCGCCGCTCTCGCCAAGCTTATCAGCTCTCCCTCCGCGCGCCCTGCGGCCATTACCCGGCACCACGTATCGAGGTCGAGCGACAGCAGATACTTATAGATCGGCCGCAAGCCTGGGAGCATCTCTACTTCGCAGCGCAGTTGCTGCATGAACTCAAGAATGCCGAACCAAAATATAACGATCACGAAATCGGCTACGCCGCGCTCGGCAGCGAGAATCGTTGGCCGGGGAAATGTCGCAGATTTTATCCGCCGGAAAGCTAACGACATATCGCGCCTGACAAGCAAGATAACTGCGCTGCTCAACAATAAAGTGACATTGGAGCGCGCATTCGGGCCGCCCGGACAGTCGGGCGACCCGGACAGGCTAACCCATCTCGCTAAGCGCTGGAACAGCGTATATGTAGAATTTCTGGACTGGGCCGCAAGCGTGCGCGGAGCAAGTGCCCCATCGACCTATCGTGTTATAACGCTGAATTTGAGCGGATTGTTGAACAATTGAGGGAGGATGAATCGTGAGTGCCGCAGAGTACAAGCCGCTCAGCTATCAGTGCCACTAGCGCTTAGCGCCTCCTAAGCTACTCGGCCGAACTTCGCATCTAGTGCGAATCGCGACGTTTCGTAAACGGGTGCAAGAGGTGTCCCGTTTTCACGGCCGGATTCGCGGCAGGCCGCGCGTGACAGCCGCCGTGCGCGGTGCGGCACAGCGAGCGTGCGCACGGGGCTAGCGGGCCGGGGTCGTGATGGTTGTGGACATGCGGCTCGGGCGCGTGAATCAGGTGTCTGCAGGCGGGCGCAGAATGGCCGCTGAGCGCGCCGGCCCCGGCGAGCAGTTGGGGCAAGCAGGCCGGGAACGGAGGCGCCTATCCTGCGGCCGGCGGCGAGGTGCGCGAGCTGCGGCGGCACGGGAGTTGCCCTGCCTGGCGGCTGAGGCTGCGAGAACTCCCAGCGCTGCCACTTCCACGTCGTCTCGGCGCTCTGTCTCACGTCATGTACCCGAATGTTCGAACTTGTCAGCTATCGCACGACGGGGCGTGGCGGTGGACTTGTCCTAGTGAAGCTGACATGTTCCCGGATCGCATTGGCCCGGCGGGTTTCCTGGGCGCTGAGCGCCGGAGCTCGCGGGACGGGCGCCGGGGCCGAGCACGGAGGACGAGCTGCCCATGCCGAATACCGTACTGGTCGCCGCTGCCGGCGGATCCCGGATCTGCGCCGGGTTCCGCAAGGTCCAGGGAGCCGGTAACGACTTCATCCTGATCAACGGGCCTTTCGCTCATGCGGACATGCCCGGCCTGGCGCGGAGCCTGTGCGCCCGGCGGACCGGTGTAGGAGCCGACGGTCTGGTTATCAGCACCAGGCTGATTAATGAACCGCCGGAGTACGAGGTGCGGTGCGTCAATCCGGACGGGTCCGACGCGACGATGTGCGGGAATGCGCTGCGCTGCGCCGCGTTGTGCGCTGCCATCGATCACGGGCACACCCGCGTCAGCCATCGTCATGGCCGAAGTCGCACCAGGCCGAGGTACGCGGCGACGAGGTGGCCGTCACTGCTGAGGCCGGACCGGTGCACCGCGCGGCAGCCGCCATCGCCGACAGCGGACAGGTGTTCGAGTTCGACGCAGTTCACACCGGAACCGAGCACGCGGTCGCGGTCGTGGCCGATGTCGAGGTGGTCGACGTCGCGGGCCTGGGCCGCGCGGCCCGCTATCACCGCAGCTTCGCGCCGGCTGGAGCGAACGTCAGCTTCGTTCAGGTGGCAGGCCCGGGCATGCTGGCAATCCGCACCTTCGAGCGCGGTGTCGAAGCAGAGACTCTGTCGTGCGGCAGCGGCGCGGTCGCGGCCTTCGTCACGGCGCGGGCACGCGGGCTCGTCGCCGATGGCGCGGTCACCGTCCAGAACCGGGCGCAGGCGCCGCTGACCGTTCGGCCCGGCGCACAGGGAATGGCTCGCGCGTTCTGGGTCGGCGGTCCTGCCGCGATCGTGTTCACGGGAGAGATCTGATGACCGCCGTCCATGACCCTGCTGGCGGGCCGGTCATTGCCGGGCAGATCGCGGAGGCCCGCGCCTGGGCAGCCAGCGAGCTCAACGATGTGTCCGTCGCGCTGGTCTATGGCGGGATCTCTGCCGAGGATCAGCTGTATATCAGCAAGAGCCCGCCTGAGCAGCTGTCGGTCACCGCGCTGGCGCGGACGCTGACCGGGCTCGGCGTCCGGTACGAAGTGCTTGACCCGTGCCGGCCGTCGTTTATCCGGAACCTGGCGCGTTTCGACGTGGTGCTGCCGAACCTGCACGGGCCGTTCGGCGAGGATGGTCGGCTGCAGGGGCTGCTGGACTACCTCCGCATCCCGTACTGCGGCAGCGGCGTCGCCGCGTCCGCTGTCGCGGCGGACAAGATCGTGTGCAAGCGGGTGATGGAGTCCCTCGCAGTGCCCACGCCGGCATGGCGGTCCTGGCCTGGCCCGGCCGCCGGGTGGCCCGGCCGGCCGGTCATGGTCAAGCCGCGCTCAGGCGGGTCGAGCGTCGGCGTGAGCCTGGTCCGCCACGCGGACGACCTCGCCGGCGCGATCATGCGCGCCGAGTCGGATGACCCGCCCGGCGTGCTGATCGAAGACCACGTCCCCGGCTTGCCCGTCACGGTCGGGGTCCTGGAGATGCCCGGCGGCCTCGCGATCTTCCCGCCGCTGGCCACGCAGGTGCATGCGGGAGAGTTCTACGACGCCGACGCCAAGCTCGACACCGCCGGCGCAGGAACCGTGATCTGCGCCGAAGCCCCCTTGCCCGCCCCGGTCAGGGCGTTGCTGGACAGTCATGTCAGGACGCTGTGGGACGGGCTGGGCTGTCACGGCATGGCCCGGGTCGACTTCATCGCCGCTGGCGACGACACGGTCACCGCGCTGGAGGTGAACACCACGCCCGGCATGTCGTCTGAGTCGAACTTTGTCATCGCAGCCGGGCTGGCGGGACTGCGGCACGCCGACGTCGTCATCGCGATGGTGCGTGAGGCACTGACCAGGCGGCGATACGCTGCACCTCTGCCGGTGCCGGACTTCGCGAGTCCGCCCTTGCAAGACAGCCAGCCCTGACCCAGGACGGAAGCAGGTATCTGTCATTGCCGCAGGTTCATGAGGTGCCGATGTGCCGTCAGCGGATCGACCCGGCCGAGTGGGACGCGCACGGCGGCGCTGAGCTTGGCGACCGCGCCGAGTGGTCCGACCGCGCCTGCGGGATGGCCGCCCTGCGGATGATCCTGATTGCCTACCTGGGAGACGCGCCGCCGCTGACCGAGCTGGTCAGGACCGGCGTCCGTGACGGCGCCCTGAGCGACCGGGGCTGGCTGCACGCCGGGATCGCTCGCATGGCCGCCGGCTTCGGGATACCGGCCGCCGCCGAGGCAGTCGCCGCAGCCGACCTGCCCGCCCGGCTGGCCGACGCTCCGGTGATCATCTCGATTACAGAGAAGTTCCCAGAGGACGGCCGCAGGGGCGGCCACCTGGTCGTAGCGCGGGGGGCTGTCCGGCGACCTGAAGGCGGCCCGGACATCGTCTTCCGCGACCCGTCCGCGTGGGGCCAGGAACATGACCGGGTCCCCCTGTCACGCCTGTCCGCCTCCTACAGCGGCCGGTGCATCACCTTCGCCCCCTGCCCGCACGCGCAGGAGGACGACCATGATCCCGCTGACGTTCGGCGAGTTCGCCGCGATCACCGGCGGCGCGCTGCACGACGCACCGGACCCGTTGGCGCGCACCGGCGCCCCGGCCTGCGACTCGCGGCAGGTCACGCCAGGCGGGATATTCGCCGCCGTGCGCGGCGCCCGCGCCGACGGCCACGACTTCGCCGCTGCGGCCCCGCGGCAGGCGCCGCCTGCTCTTGGCATCCCGGCCGGTCGGCGGCCCGGCCGTCGTGGTGCCCGACGTCACCGCCGCCCTCGGCGCGCTGGCCCGCCATGTCCTCAGCCGCGCGTCCAGCGCGACGGTCATCGCGCTGACCGGCTCCGCCGGAAAGACCACCACCAAGGACATGCTCCGCCACGTCTTGTCCCAGCACGGGCCGACCGTCGCGTCCCCGGGATCGTTCAACACCGAGATCGGCCTGCCGCTGACCGTCCTGCAAGCCGACGAGACCACCCGCTACCTCGTCCTGGAGATGGGCGCCCGGCACATCGGGGACATCCGGCGCCTCACCATCCTGACCCCGCCCCAGATCGGGATCGTGCTCAACATCGGCTCCGCGCACATCGGCGAGTTCGGCAGCCGCGACGCCATCGCCCAGGCCAAGGCAGAACTCGTCGAAGCACTCCCCGACGCCTCAAGCGGCGGCATCGCGATCCTCAACGCCGACGACCCCCTCGTCGCAGCCATGACCGCCCGCACGACAGCGCTGACCATCAGCTACGGAACCGGCCAGGCGCACGTCCGCGCCACCTCCATCAAGATCTGCGACGGCCGCGCCAGCTTCACGCTGCACACCCCAGCCGGATCGGCACCGGTGAACCTTCGGCTCCTCGGCGCCCACCAGGTCCACAACGCCCTCGCTGCCGCCGCCACCGCCCACAGCGCAGGGATGGACACCACGCAGATAGCAGCCGCCCTGACCACCGCCGAGCCCTCGCCCGGCAGGCTCCAGATCCTGGAACTCCCCGGCAATATCACGATCATCAACGACGCGTTCAACGCCAACCCCGAATCCATGGCCGCGGGACTGCGCTCATTCGCCAGCTTCAGCACGAACCGGCGAAGATCGCCGTCCTCGGCGAGATGCGCGAACTCGGCCCAGCCGCGACGACCGCCCACCACGCCATCGGCAAGCTCGTCGCCGAGCTCGGCATCGACCTGCTCGTCACCGTCGGCCACGGCCACGCCGACGACATCGCCCGCGCCGCCCGTTCCTCCGCGACACCCCCGCTCACCCAGACCGCAGACACACCCGAAGCCCCACGCCGGCTACCCGACGTGCTCAAGCCCGACGACGTCATCTTCATCAAAGCCTCACGCTCAGTGGGCCTGGAACACTTCGCGGCCACCCTCGCTAGCTCATAGAGCCCGGCCCTGCAAGCCCCAGGGGATGCCCGGCATGCGCACGCCGTGCCCGCAAACTAGGACACGGGGGCGGATACTCGGGTCGTGTCGCAGGGGTGTTGCCAGGACGACCCGAACCCACTCCGCGTGAGGAGCGGCTCATGACCGCCGAAGAGGCAGCACGGCCCGGCGCCGGCCGCGTGCGGGTGGCTGACTGCGCGCACAAGGCCCGTGCTCTAGCCAGGCGTAAGGACATGGCTGCCCGGGATTATGCCGACCTCCGTCATCGCGGCAGGCCAGCCGAGATCGGCCGCGCACGTCTTCAGCGGGGTGGAGTGGGCCTCGGCCATAGTCGTTGCCGAGGCGGCGGCTGACGGGGACTACGAGGCCTGCCGTGACTACACCCTGCCTGAGGTGAGCCCGGCGCCGGTCACTGAAGACACAGGTTCCGCAGCCGGCTGCCACGACGCTAAGGCCCGGTTCGCGGCCCGCCAGCATGAGTACCGGCAGCTGCGCGGCGGCGCGGACCGGGCGGCAACCAGGGCGGCACGAAAGGCCATGGCGCAGGCTCTGCACACCTTCACCTGGGCTGGGCTGGCCGAGAAGGCCGCTGAGGACGAGCGTGAGGCCGGCAAGCGGCGTGAGGCGCGCGACGACGCCATGCGCTTCACGCCCGAGGACGCGGTCACCGGGCCGCGAGATCCCGCCGACGAGGTGGCCCGGCGGGCCGCGAGCGGGCACGGCGCGAGAACATCGCGCGGGAGCGCGCCCGCTACGGGCAAGCCGACCCTAACGGGGCGCCGACCGCAAGGTGACACGGGACGCGGGTTCGCCGCAGAGCACGTGCTCATAGTCGTCTGGTGAGCGAGCATGTGGTTGCGGTCGCGACGGTGCCGTCTTCTTACCGCGACGCCGGCCTACGGGCTGCGGACAGCCGTGCTCAGATATCCTGAGCAGCCTACAGCGCATCCGTAGCCTTCCGGGTTTAAGGATCTCCTTTTCGGTGCTATCGAATTGACAATCTGCGGATTGTCGCCGTCACGATCACGATCACGATCACGATATATGGCATATTGCCGCCGGGAGCTGCGGGCACAGATATAGGGGGGATGCTGATCGGCGGAATGCTGATCGCTGGATAGAGACCGGCTTGGCGCCTTCGTCCGATGGTTCCGGCAAAGGGACAGGGTCAGCGGTATCTGTCCCCACTCGCTTGCCGAAATCCTCGAACTTGAGACCGAACGCGCGGCAGTAGTGCAGTCGGTAGCGCTCTGAGATGCCCGCGCCATCCTTCTCCCACCGACGGATCATGACCTGCACGTTCTGCCGATAGGCAGATTGTCGCGATTCTCGGAAGCCGCATCGCGCAGACGGCGGGCCATATCGGACACCGACCACCCCCGTGCCAGGCGCTGCTCAGCGAGCCAGGCACCTGCACTGCACTGCACGGCGCCGCCAGGATGGGTGCCGCGGTCAGAACGCATCGAGTCGGACAGTTGGGTTACGCGCTCAGCCTCGCTCAAGCTTGACCGCCAATCGGTGGCTCAGCGTTGCGGCCGGTCATCTCCTGCCATGTCTCGTGGCTGCCGCCAGCAGAGATGATGGCGAGCACGCTCTGCATACCCTCGTCCGTAGCGAATGCCACTGTTGATGAAAGCGAGCGGACCACGGCGAGGCCGCGCCCAGACTCGCAATCAACGTCCGCTTCTTTTTCGTGCGGCTGAGCGGTCCCGCCCTCGTCGGTGACCATGATGCCGACGCTGTAAGCGCTGAACCTCGCCAGGTGCACCAGGAACAGGCCTCCGGGCATGCCGCTCAAGCTGTGATCAACCGAATTCGTCGTAATTTCCGATGCCACGAGCACTGCATCGTCAACCGCGCGGTGCCCCGCAAAGACGATCTTCACGAAGGTACGGACTAGCCGTATCTGCTCAGCTGTACCCCGGAAGACTCGCCATGGGTTGCCCGCATAATTCGGCGAATCGGCGAGCATCATTTCCGTGCGCAGGTCAGTGCCAACCTGCATCACCGCCGAAAGCGCCGCCTGATGAAGCACGGCAGTCTTGTCGAACCGCCGTGACTGCGCCGGTACCAGATTTGACGAGGCAGCGGAAGGCGGGAATCCTCCGGTGTTCAACATCTTTGTGCATGCGATTGTCATGTCGTGGCCGTTCATCGTTTTTGACCGACGCCGGCATAGCAGAGAGTCCGGTCTTGCTGCGAGACGGCGTATCCATTTCGCCAGTCAGAAATGCTCACAATTCCAGGTTCTACCAGATCGCAGCCACTAAGAAGCGTGCTATCTCGGCGCGCGACCGTGCCGACAGCGTCGATGCGCGGTCGTATATGCTTGAGAACCCGGATGATGCCTCACGCCCGCCTCGACGTTATCGGCGGTGCCATGAGAGATGACCAGGTAGCTGCCTGACGGCATCGCGTCCATGATTTCCTCGACGATGTCGTAAGGCTTCTCGTCGTCTCCGATGAAGTGGAGAATGGCTACAAGCAGGACGGCTATCGGCTCGCGAAAGTCCATGAGTGCCTGCGACGCGGGGTGACCCAGAATCGTTCGGGGCTGCCGCAGATCGCGACTTATGGCGATCGCGGTACTGTTGTCTGCCAGGAGCGCCTGGGCATGTACGACGACGACAGGATCTTTATCGACGTAGAGCACGCGAGAGGCGGGCCTCCACCGCTGGGCGATCTCGTGGACGTTGCCGCGTGTCGGCAATCCGGTTCCGATGTCGATGAACTGCCGTATGCCTGCCTCCGCCGCGAGAAATTTCACGGCACGCTGGAGAAAGCCCCTGTTGTCTGCGGCCACCTGCGCTACCTCTGGCACGAGACGGAGCAGTTGCCGCGCGGCTGCTCGGTCGCCGGCGAAGTTGTCCTTGCCGTCAAGCAGGTAGTCATAAATTCGTGCCACGTTGGGCACAGACGTGTCTATATTCGGCATGTCGGCGCCTTTTGTGTCTGCCGGGTGCTCGTGTGATGAGCAACTGGCTGCGCCGCCGTAGCTCTCGGCAGCAGATGTTTGCTCCGTCATGGACAGTCACCGCCTTTTCTGCCGCTATAGCCGACGTTGGGTCTGAGCGCCTGCCTGCGGGGCCAATGTCGCCCGCCGGGGCAGTCTCGTCCTGCACCGAGAGTGCCTGACAGCTAGTGCTGTAAGAAAGGACGGCCTGGGAACCTGTCGCATGCCGCGTGAGTACGTGCGGCAGGTAAACTGACGGGTAACTTGCTTTTCAGTAGCCGACTGAGGACACTGAGAACATGGTTCGTCATCGCCCAAGTGACTACATTGCTAGCGGCGTGCTGGCAAGGTCGGATTTCGTGGAGGCATGCCAGCGTCGGGATCTCGGCGCAATATTAGATATCGCGAACAATTGGAGTGGGCCAGGATTCTCGGTTAGCCATATTGCCCGGCGATGCGAGATGACTGTAAGTCAAGTTCAGGATTACATTAAGCACGGGCGTCAGGCTATAAGCGTCGATATATTCGAGCGGGTATCGGACGGCCTACATATTCCTGGCGTTATGCTAGGCATAAATCGGCGTGCTTGGGAACCGCAGGATATCATCCCTGCCGCACATGGCGGTCCTGACGGAGGCTCTTCTGAAGAGCGCCGTCTTGTTTCAATCGATAGCGGGGACCGGCCGCGAGAGCAGGAACTCCTAGGTGATATGGCGCCCGACGAGGACGCGGATATCATGATGATGATCCTGGAGGCCGACAGGTCGGACATAGGTGCCGGGACTATCGAGAGTCTTTACACCGTATTCGACAAGCTCTGCCGTGACTATCCGTGCGTGCATGCGCCGGAATTGCAGGCGAAGCTAAAGCGGCTCTACCAGCGAATTATGAATCTTCGTCAAGGGCGTATGACTTTCGGGCAGCACAGGGAACTGCTGGCTCTGTCGGGCTGGGTTACGGCGTTGCTGGCATGTGTGGACTGGGATCTAAACCAGAGAGATGCCGCCGAGACCGCGCGAGCGGCGACGCTGCGTTTCGCGAAGGAAATAGGCCACGGCGAACTGACCGCATGGTCATATGAGATGCAGGCGTGGTTTGCCCTGACAGAGGGTCGCTATAGCGACGTCACAGCATAGCGAAGGCCGCGCAGACCATTGGAGGCGAGAACTCCGCCATCGTGCAGCTGATCATGCAGGAAGCCCGAGGCTGGTCGCGTCTGGGAAATCAGAAGGCAGCAATGTCAGCGATTGACAGAGGGCACGATCTGCTACAGCGCCTGCCAGCGACCAACTATCCCCGGCACTTCATATACGACCGGACTAAGTTCCCGTTCTATGTGGCATCCTGCCACCAATGAGGCTTATTCAGGGAGGGGACAAAACCGACTCGCCATGACGGCGTGTCAAAACTAAAAACGGCTCGCATTCCGGGAGAATTGAGTTACTACACGCAATTCTCAAGAACGCGAGCCGCCACATGTATCATGCCACTGGATTGACCCAGGAAGAGATCTCGGACCTCTGCGTACTTGTCTTGCAAGCGGCAGCCGAAAAAGCAAAGGCATCCTGGCCGCCCTCGCTCGGCCTTTACAAGTCCGTTGTCGTGACACTCACCTACCTGCGCCGCAATCGCGTTCAGGCGGAGATCGCAGAGTCTTTCGGCGTATCCCAGCCGACGATCAGCCGCGCGATAAAAGCGGTCAGCCCGCTCCTGAAGAAAATACTCAAAGGTGTCGTGCCCACGGCTGACGAATTCGGCCCGCAATCGCAGCTCATCGTGGACGGAAGCCTGCTCCCGTGCTGGTCCTGGGCTTCCGCTCCGGGCCTTTACTCCGGGAAGCACAAGACCACCGGCATGAACGTGCAAGTCGCCTGCACCCTCGAAGGCGAAATCGCCTGGATATCCGATCCGGTCGAAGGGAGCCGCCACGACATGCACTGCATCGGCGAGTCAGGCGTCCTTTCCGGAGTGACTCCCGGCTCGTGGATAGCCGACAAGGGCTATATCGGGAGCGGAATGATCACGCCCATCAGGAAGCCCGCCCACCGCGACCTGCTGGACTGGGAAAAGGAATACAACACGGCCGTCAACAGAATCCGCTACGTCGTTGAGCGGGCCATCGCGAACTTCAAGACCTGGAGGATCATGCACACCGACTACCGGAGACCCCTGGGCACCTTCGCCGAGACGATCTCAATCGTTGTCGGACTGTATTTCTACAAAATGAGCGTTGAATAAGCCTCAATGGCTCGGGAACTGACCATAAGGCCGAGGGTTTCGCTTTACAGGTAATTCGTGAATGCGATATCAACGGAACCGCCGAACGCAGCCCGATGCGGCTTGCTGACATGAATATCACGCTCGGACTGATTCAGGCCCATCGAGGCGAACTAGAAGCTGCGACAGCATCAGGATTCCGATCGCTAGCCTATGAGCGAAAGTCGGGTCCGTCGCTCCTTATTCGAGCAGCAGACGAATAAACCAGCGCTGCAAGAGAAATTTCCTCAGGACCAGCGAGCGTCGGAATTGAGCGAAGCTCTTGCGGAGCTATCCGGTGGCTTCGGCATGGCAACGGCCAAGCCGCTAGTACTACAGCGGTTGGTTGTGATGTTGCTCGGCGTGGCCGCGTGATCTGCGGGTCCTGGTTTGGCAGGATCGGTGCATGCTGGTGTCGTGGACGGGGCGCGGGTGCGGGCTGGTGAGGCGCATGCTGCGTGGTCGGAGTCGTTTAATGAGCTGTTCGCGCAGGTCGCGGGCGTGTTCGCGAATGTGTCGGTGCGCAGGCGCGGGCGGGCGTACCTGCTGGGGCTGCTGTCGCAGGCGGAGCGGAAGAACGGGTGGACGCTGGCGGAATTGCCGGGGATGCCTCGCCGGACGGGCTGCAGCGGCTGCTGAATTACTCGCCGTGGGATGAGGACGGGTGCGGGACGCTGTCCGGCGGTACGTGGTGACGCACCTGGGCGATCGGGGCGCGGTGCTCGCCGTCGATGAGACGGGGTTCCTGAAGAAGGGAAGATAATGCCGATGTCGGCATTATCTTCCTTATGCCGGGCTGGTGGTTATGCCGCGCCCGCCTGGCTGGTCCTGGTTGCCGGGGCTGTGGTCCGGGCGGGTGCGGCATAACTTTGGGTGGCTGGTCAGAGCTGGGTGAGGAAGGCCAGGAGCTGGTCAGAGCTGGGTGAGGAAGGCCAGGAGCTGGTCGGGTGGCTGGTAGCGTCCGGCTGGGGTTCCGGGCGGGGTGGTGCGGGCTATGGCCTGTTCTTTGAGTGCCATGTCGGCGTGGAGGTAGGCACGGGTGGTGGCCGGGTCTTCGTGGCCGAGCCATAGCGCGATGACGGTGATGTCGACGCCGGCGTGGAGCAGGTTCATGGCGGCGGTGTGCCGCAGGGTGTGTGGCGTGATCTTCTTGGCTTGCAGGGTGGCGCAGGTCCGGGTCGCTGTGTCGCGTGCCTGGTGACCAGGTGCTCGACGGCGTCGCGGGAGAGCGGGGCTCCGGTCCTGGCGGCGAATAGCGGGCTGGCCGGGTCGGCGTGCTGCTCGGTGATCCACGGGCGGAGGATTGCGATGGTGTGCGGGGTGAGCGGGGTGGCCCGGTCTTTGCGGCCTTTGCCGCGGCAGTAGACGTGCGGCCCGGTGCCGAGGTGGACGTCGCCGGTGGCGAGCCCGGTCAGTTCGGAGACCCGCAGCCCGGTCTGGGCGGCGAGGACGAGCAGGGCGTGGTCGCGGCGGCCGTGCCAGGTGGCGCGGTCGGGCGCGGCTAGCAGCGCGTCGAGCTCGCCGGGGGTGAGGTAGCTGACGATCGTGGTGACGGTCCGCTTGGGCTGGATCTGCAGGACGCGGCTGATCAGGTCCGCGTGTTCGGGGGTGCGGAGGCTGGCGTAGCGGAACAGGGAGCGGATGGCTGCGAGCCGGGCGTTGCGGGTGGCCGGGGTGTTGCCCCGCGTTGTTTCCAGCTGTTGCAGGAACGCGCCGATCGCGGGAGCGTCCAGGTCGGCCAGGTCTAGCTGGGCTGGCAGCTTGCCGGTCTGCTGGTGGAGATAGCCCAGCAGCAGCGTGAAGGTGTCGCGGTAGGAAGCGATGGTATGCGGGCTGGCGCCGCGCTGGGTTATCAGCCGGTCGGTGAAGAACGCTTGCAGGACTGGGGCGAGCGCGGTCATGACGCCCTCCCGCTGGCGGGGTGATGCCGGTCTGGTGGCTGCAGCCGCCCGGCGGCCAGCGCGAGCAGTTCGGGCGTGGCCTGCAGGTACCAGTACGTCGCCTCCGGGCAGGAATGTCCCAGGTAGGCCGACAGCACCGGCAGCTGTGCCTGCACGTTGGCGCCGTCGCGGTACCACCTGGTCAAGGTGGTGACGGCGAATGTATGCCTGAGGTCGTGAACCCTGGGCCGGCGCCGCCCGGGCGGCGCCGCGATGCCGGCGAGGACGGTGAGCCGGGCGAAGGTTTCCGCCACGCCGCGCTGTCCGGCCCGCTGCCCGGTGCTGGTGATGAAGAACGCCGGCGAGGCCGGGCGCGGGCGGAGCCAGTCACGCCGGCGGGCGTAGCCGGCGAGCATGGTCACGGTGGTGGGATGCACCGGCACCAGGCGGACCTGATCGTTCTTGCCGGTCACGATGAGCGTGCCGGCATCAAGGCCGGCGTGGTCGCGGTCGAGGGCGAGCGCCTCGCCCACGCGCAGCCCGGTGGCAGCGATCAGGCTGATCAGCGCCTGCATGGTTGCCGCAGGCAGGGGCGCGCCGATGGTCCCGGCAGCGTGGATCAGCGCCGCGATCTCCTCGGCGGAGTAAATATACGGCGGCGGGCGGTGCGCCGGAGCCGTCAGCAGGTCCGCCGGTGGGATCTGGCAGGCCGGGTCCAGGCTGGCCAGGTAACGGGCGAAGCCGCGCACCACGCTAAGCCGCCTGCGCCACTGGGCCGGAGCGGCGTCCTGTGACGCGGTCGCCCAGGCCAGCGCGGAGGCGATCGTGATAGTGGAGTGGCCTTCCTCCTCCAGCCGCGCCGCGAACCCGGCCAGCATCCGGCCCTCTCCGCGCAGCTTGTAACCGAGGGAACGGCGGAGCTCCAGGTAGTCGTCGACATGCCCGGTCAGGCTCATCGCGCGGCTCCCGTCGGGCAGGGCACGGCCAGGTCGGCCAGCCGGGCCTGATCGACCTTGGCGTAGATCGCCGTGGTCCGCTGCTGGGCGTGGCGCAGCAGCTGGCTGATCTCCTCCATCGGCGCGCCTGCGGCGAGCAGCTCGCACGCCGCCGCGTGCCGGATCCGGTGCGGCCCGAACCGGGGCACCCCGGCGCGCCCGCATGCCCGGGCCACCACCTGGGTAACCGAGGACACCGCCAGCGGGCCGAACGGCGCCTTCACAGTCACGAACAGGTTCGGCGACACCGTGGCCGGGCGGCCGTGCAGCAGGTAATCCGCCATCGCCTGGCCGACATCGGCCGGAAGAGGCAAGATGTCCGTCCGGCCGCCCTTCCCGGCGATCCTCAGCTCCCCGGACCGCCAGGCCACGTCGGCCAGCCTGAGCCGGGCGACTTCCCCGCCGCGCAGCGCGAGCCGCGACATGGCCAGGACGATCGCGTAGTCCCGGCGGCCGCCCGCGCTCGCGCGGTCACACGCGGCCAGGACCGCGCTCAGGTCATCAGCCGAGGCGGCGCGCGGCAGGCCCGGCTTCCAGCTCCGCCCGGCCGGGACCGCCCCCGCCAACGGCAGCCCGGTATAGCCCGCTGTGTGCAGGTAGCGCAGCAGCGACCGCAGCGCGGGCAGGACCACCATGTCCTGCTGCGCCCTGCCCCGCCGCCGCGGCCCGTTCCAGTACGTATCCGGTGACCTGCCCGGCGGACAGTCCCGCCAGGACCTGGTCCAGCGGCCCGGGCAGCCCGGCCAGGAACCACCGCGCGTAGCGCAGGTAATGGCGGACCGTGCTCACCGACAAGCTCCGCTCGGCCTCCAGATATCGCTGATAGGCGGCCAGCAGGACATCCAGCGCGGTGACCGCGGCCGGCGGTGCCGCCGCCGGCGCCGCCCCGATTTCGCGCAGATACCCCAGAACCGGCGCGAACGCCCGTGCGCTCGCCCCGGTCCGGTACCCGGCAGCCCGCCGCTCCGCCAGGAACTGCCCGGCCACTTCCCCGGTCAGGTCCGCTGCGGCCAGCCCCCGGCCCGCCAGCCAGCCGCTCAGATCTGCCAGCCGGTGCACATGATCAGTGACCGTATCCAGCGCGTAACCCTGGCCGGCCAGATCCCGGCGCAGGCCACCAGCGAACTCTTCCAGCGGTCCGGGAACCACGATCCGGTAACGAGAAACCATTGACGTCCTCCTGTCTGATCGATGAGACACACCGACCAGACAGCAAGTACCACGATCACCACAGCCAGACCACCCAAAGTTATGCCGCACCCGCCCGGACCACAGCCCCGCCAGCCAGGGCCAGCCAGGCGGGAGCGGCATAACCACCAGCCCGGCATAAGGAAGGATGTCGGCCGGCGTGGCCCGGCAGTACACGGGCACGGCCGGGCGGATCGAGAACGCCAGGTCGGGGTGTTCCTGGCCTACGCGGCGCCGGGCGGGTCGCGGGCGCTGATCGACCGGGAGCTGTACCTGCCGGCGAAGTGGACGGCGCGACCGGGACCGGTGCCGGGCGGCCGGGATCGGTGACGATGTCCCGTTCGCGACCAAGCCGGAGCTGGCCCGGGAGATGATCGACCGGGCCGTGAAGGCGGGTGTCCCGTTCGCCTGGGTCGCCGGCGACGAGGTGTACGGCGGGAACCCCGGCCTGCGGAAGTGGCTGGAAGACGAGGGCATCGGCTACGTGATGGCCATCGCCTGCAGCGACTGATCACCGTCCCCGGCGGGGCGGTTCCGGGCGGACGCCCTGGCGGCCCTGGTCCCCGCGTCCGGATGGCAGCGGCTGTCCTGCGCGGACGGGTCCAAAGGACCGCGGCTGTACGACTGGGCGCTGATCGGCACCGCGACCGCCGGCCATCAGCTGCTGGCCCGCCGGTCCCTGGCCCCGGGTGAGAAGGGCGGCCTGGAGATGGCGTATTTCCGCTGCTGGTCCCCCCGGCCGGTCACCCTGGCCGAGCTGGTCGCCGTCGCCGGGTGCCACGCTGGGCGGTGGAGGACTGCTTCGCGGAGGCCAAGAACGAGACCGGCCTCGACCACTACCAGGTCCGCAAGTACCGCGCCTGGTACCGGCACATCACCCTGTCCATGCTCGCCACGCGTTCCTCGCCGTCACCGCCCGCAGCGCCACCCCGCGCGCCCCCGCTGAAAAGGGGGCCTGAGACCTGTGGACAACGTTTCGCCCCGCCCAGAACATACGCCCCGCCGCTATTCATAACCGATGAAAACGGGCGTGACCTGATCCCGCTCACCGCCGCCGAGGCCCGCCGCCTGTTCAACCTGCACACCCGCGTCACCCGCCCGGAAGCATTCCACGAGCAATGGTCAGGCTGGCGGCGCCACCATCAAGCTCGCGCAAGGAAAGCCCACTACGCCCGCCGGAAAAGAGATCACGGGGCGCTGCTGTAGTACTAGCCTCCCGCGAACGCGGGAAGAACCTCGATTGTCGCCCCGTCCGGTAGAGCTAGCTCTACCGGATCACGCGTACCGACGGGCTGGTCATTAACGAGAAATGATGACCGTGAGATAACCGCCGCGAAACGTGAATCTCCCGGCCGCGAAGCCTGTATAGCATCTAGCACATCGGCTAGATGCTCGGCCTTTACCACTTCCTCCGGCGTTCCCGCCGCGTCCTTGGCAGCAGCCCAATAGCGAACAGTAACTTCTCTCAACGTCGCTCAGCCCTCCGCCCCTACCCACTCAGACTCGCCGTCAGCAAACTTCTGACTCTTCCAGATAGGCACAGTCACCTTGATCTGATCAACTATCGAATGACAAGCGGCAAAAGCCTCTCCCCGCTTCGGGCATGCCACGGCGACGATGACGGCGATGTCCCCTATCTTCAAATCTCCGACACGATGAACGGCGGAAACTGCCTTAATGGGAAATTCTCCGATTGCGTGGGCGACTACCTCGCGCAGTCGGATATCAGCCGATGGATGCGCCGAATAGCTCAAGGCAGTAACTGCCCGGCCGCCGTCCTCATTTCGGACAACTCCAACGAATAGCGCAATCCCGCCGCTGCCCGCTCGTCGCACACCGACGAGTAGACCTCTCCTACCGACAGCGGCACGTCGCCGACTTCGAGCAACCTGATTGCGTCCATCGTCCGATTCTATCGGCCTGGCGTGATGCTGGTGTTGTCTGCGGTGGGCTCGCCATGGTGCCGTCGCGCAGGCGGGCACGCTTGCGCGGCCTGACCGTTGAGAGGGCACGCGCTCGGCGGGTTGCCATCGGGCTATGGCGGTTTCATGCGCCCGCATCCGGACGGACGTTTGCCTATCAGCTCTAGCAGGGTAAACGTAGTTGATCTTGAAATAACCCTTGATAAAAGCGCGGGTTCATGTCGCTGGGTCGGGCGGGTCAGCCCACTCGGCGGTCGGCCGATAGCAGGCGATCGTCGCCGCGACAGTGACACTGGTGCGTTCGCCTAGGCGCTCGACGCGCTCGGTCAAGGCGGTCGCGTCGGCGTGCCATGCACCCGGACCCATGGCCGCGACCGCGACCAGCGCACGACGGTCAAGGCCCACGCTAGCGCGGTACTCACGGGTGAAGGACAGCTCGAAGTACGGCCCGAACTTGGCGGCGAGCCGCTCCGCCTTGCGCGGGTCGACGGTGAGCAGGCCGAGGGGCTCGACTAGCTCGGCCAGGTGGTCGGCAGCCGGCGCGACGACGATCAGGTGGCCGTCGTCGCGGAGCACCCGGCGCAACTCGGACCCGTCGCGCGGCGCGAACACGCTGATCGCCAGGTCCGCCGCATCGTCGGCGACCGGCAGCTCCCGCCAGGCATCGCAGCCAATCGCGACGGCTCGGGCATGCGAACGCACGGCGACCTTGAGCGCGCTCTTGGACAAGTCAAGGGCTAGGCCAGCCATCGAAGGCAGCCGGTCGAGAACTGCCGCCAGGTAGTAGCCGGTCCCAGCGCCCACATCCGCGACGCACCCAGCACCAGCATCCCCAGCCACCTCGGCAGCGGTTCGGCCAGCGCGGCGGCCAGACCCGCGTAGTGACCGCCGGCCAGGAACTCCCGCCTGGCCTGCACCATCGCCGGGGTATCCCCGGAGTTCTTCGCCGACCCGCCAGGCAGCAGGCTCACGTAGCCGGCTGGCGATATCGAACGAGTGCCCGGCATCACAGCGCAGCGCCGCGCCGGCGCGGCGGAGCGACGCCTGCCCCGCGCCGGGCCCGGAGGCACAGTGCGGGCAGCGCAGATACCCGACTACGTCATCGAGCATGCCCGGCAGCTTGCTTCATCGCGGTTATTAGGATGGGACCCGTGATCGAGGACACCAAATTCGGCCCGCCAGCACTGACCTTCGACGACGTTCTGCTGCTGCCGGCGCACTCGGAACTGCTGCCGAGCGAAGCGGACACGACCGCGAGGCTCACCAGGGGCGGCATCATGCTGCGCACACCGCTCCTGTCGTCGGCTATGGATACGGTGACCGAGGCGACCATGGCCGTCGCCATGGCCCGCCAGGGCGGCATCGGCGTGCTGCACCGCAACATGTCGGTAGAGGACCAGGCCAGGCAGGTCGACGTGGTCAAGCGGTCCGAAGCCGGGATGATCACCAACCCGGTCACCTGCGGCCCGGACACGACGATCGCCGAGGTGGAGGAGCTCTGCGGCCGGTACCGCATCTCGGGGGTGCCGGTCGTTTCCGCTGACGACGTGCTGCTGGGGATCATCACCAACCGTGATATCAGGTTCGAGGTTGATCACAGCAGGCGGGCCGCCGAGGTCATGACGCCGATGCCGTTGATCACCGCGCCGGTCGGCGTGTCACGCGAGCAGGCGCTGCGGCTGCTGTCGGCCCACAAGGTCGAGAAGCTCCCGCTGGTCGACGCGAACGGGCTGCTGCGCGGGCTGATCACGGTCAAGGACTTCACTAAGAGTGAAAAATTCCCCGCCGCCACCAAGGACGACCACGGCAGGCTCATGGTGGGCGCCGCTGTCGGGGTCGGGGCCGACGCCAAGCGACGTGCCCAGGCGCTGGTCGACGCCGGGGTCGATGTCCTGGTCGTTGATACCGCCCACGGCCATTCCCAGTCGGTGCTCGACATGGTGGCGCAGCTGAAGGCCAACACCAAGGCCGAGGTCATCGGCGGCAACGTGGCGACCAGGGAGGGCGCGCAGGCGCTCATCGACGCGGGCGCCGACGCGGTCAAGGTCGGCGTCGGACCCGGCTCGATCTGCACGACCCGGGTCGTCGCGGGGGTCGGCGTGCCCCAGGTCACCGCCATCTACGAGGCGTCCCGCGCGGCCCGGCCGGCCGGGGTGCCGGTGATCGGCGACGGCGGCGTGCAGTATTCGGGTGACATCGCCAAGGCCATCGCCGCCGGAGCCGACACGGTGATGCTCGGCGGGCTGCTGGCCGGCTGCGAGGAAGCGCCCGGCGACATGGTGATGATCGGCGGCGAGCAGTACAAGCTGTACCGGGGGATGGGCTCGATCGGCGCGATGCGCGGCCGGGGCGGCAGGTCCTACTCGCGGGACCGGTACTTCCAGGACGATGTGCTGCGCGAGGACAAGCTGGTGCCCGAGGGAGTCGAAGGCCGGGTGCCGTACCGGGGCTCGCTCACCGCCGTGGCCAGCCAGCTTTCCGGGGGCTTGCGGGCCGCCATGGGCTACTGCGGCGCCAGGACCATCGCCGAGCTGCAGCAGGCCAGGTTCACCCAGATCACCAGCGCCGGGCTCACCGAGAGCCACCCGCACCACATCCACATGGTGACCGAGGCGCCGAACTACGGCCGGCCGGGCGCATGACCAGGGGATCTGAGTAACGAGTGGGAATATGAGCACAGTGGAGATCGGGCGCGGCAAGAACGGGCGCCGCGCGTACGCGCTCGACGAGATCGGCATCGTGCCGTCCAGGCGGACCAGGCGTCCCGAGGACGTCTCGATCTCCTGGCAGATCGACGCCTACCGGTTCGAGCTGCCGCTCGTGACGGCGCCGATGGACAGCGTCGTCTCACCCGAGATGGCGATCAGGATCGGCAAGCTGGGCGGCCTGGCGGTGCTGGACGTCGAGGGCATCTGGACCAGGTACGAGGACCCGGAGCCGCTGTTCGCCGAGCTGGCCACGCTCGACGATGCCGCGGCCACGGTGCGGCTGCAGCAGATCTATGCCGAGCCGATCAAGGACGAGCTGGTCGGCAGGCGGATTGCCGAGATCAGGGCCGCCGGCGTGACGATCGCCGCGCGGCTGTCGCCGCCGAGGACGCTGCGCTACCACAAGACGGTGATCGACGCGGGCGCCGACTTCGTCGTGATCAGGGGCACCACCGTGTCGGCCGAGCACGTCTCCAGCGAAGCCGAGCCGCTGAACCTCAAGCGGCTCATCTATGAGCTCGACGTGCCCGTCATCGTCGGCGGCTGCGCCACCTACACCGCCGCGCTGCACCTGATGCGGACCGGCGCGGCCGGGGTGCTAGTCGGATTCGGCGGCGGCTCAGGGCACACCACTGCGGCTGTCCTGGGCGTGAAGGTGCCGATGGCGACCGCCATCGCCGATGTGGCTGCCGCCCGCCGGGAGTACCTCGACGAGTCAGGAGGCCGGTACGTGCATGTCATCGCCGACGGGGGGATGACCCACAGCGGTGACATCGCCAAGGCGCTGGCGCTCGGCTCTGACGCGGTCATGGTCGGCTCTCCGATCGCGAGAGCGGCCGAGGCGCCCGGCCGCGGCTACCACTGGGGCAGTGAGGCGCACCATGCCGAGCTACCGCGCGGGCCACGGCTGCAGGTCGGGACGATCGGGACCCTGGAGCAGATCCTGCACGGGCCATCGACCGTCGCCGACGGGTCGATGAACCTGATCGGGGCGCTCCGCCGGACCATGGCGACGTCCGGCTATTCCGAGCTCAAGGAGTTCCAGCGCGTCGAGGTCGCGGTGACGCCCGCATCGGCTCCGACGTGGACGGCACCAGTCCGGTGACTGTGCGCAATCTTGACCCTCGTGTCAAATCTTGACCCTCCTGGACGTGGGCAGAGCGACCGGGCGACGGTAGCTTTTGATTGTGATAACGGGCGGAACTAGCAGGCTCGGCCCTGATGACCGCACGGCAGCGCTGAGCGCGCTCGCGCGCCGACGAGTTTCAGGTTCTCGTGATCGGCGGCGGCGTCGTCGGGGCAGGCGTCGCGCTCGACGCCGTGACCAGGGGCCTGTCGGTAGGCCTGGTCGAGGCCAGGGACTTTGGCTCGGGTACCTCGTCCAGGTCGAGCAAGCTCATCCACGGCGGCCTGCGGTACCTGGAGCAACTCGACTTCGGCCTGGTGCGCGAGGCCCTCACTGAGCGTTCATTGCTGCTCCAGCGGATCGCGCCGCACCTCATCAAGCCGGTCTCGTTCCTGTTCCCTTTTACCCACGTGGGGTGGGAGCGCGCCTACGTCGGCGCCGGCGTCGGCATCTATGACCTGCTCGGCGTCAGCCGGGGCCAGGTCAGGGGCCTGCCCGTGCACCGGCAGCTGACCAGGCACAGCGCGCTGCGGCTCGCGCCCGCGCTGCGGAAGTCGGCCCTGACCGGTGCGCTGCTGTACTGGGACGCCCAGGTGGACGACGCCAGGTACGTAGTCGACCTGGTGCGCACGGCCTCGGCGTACGGCGCCCAGGTAGCCTCGCGCACGCAGGTCACCGGATTCTTGCGCGAGGGCGAGCGGGTCACCGGCGTACGCGCCGTGGACCTTGAGTCCGGCGCGGAGTTCCAGGTCAGGGCGCAGCAGGTCGTGAACGCGACCGGGGTCTGGACCGATGAGATCCAGGCGATGGTCGGCGGGCGCGGCTCGATCAACGTGCGCGCGTCCAAGGGCATCCACCTGGTCGTGCCCCGTGACCGGATCCACTCGCAGACCGGGATCATCTTGCGGACCCCGCTGAGCGTGCTGTTCGTCATCCCGTGGGGCAGGCACTGGATCATCGGCACGACCGACACTGACTGGTCGCTGTCCAAGGCGCACCCGGCGGCCAGCAAGGCCGATATCGAGTACATACTCGGGCAGATCAACCGGGTGCTCGCGGTCCCGCTGACGCACGACGACGTCGAAGGCGTCTACGCGGGACTGCGGCCGCTGCTGGCAGGGGAGTCCGACTCCACGTCCAAGCTCTCCAGAGAGCACGTGGTCGCCCACCCGGTGCCCGGCCTCGTCATGGTCGCGGGCGGCAAGTACACCACGTACCGCGTGATGGCCAAGGACGCGGTCGACGCGGTCGCGCACGGGCTCGACGGCAAGGTGGCGCCGTCCTGCACCGACCAGGTGCCGCTCGCCGGCGCCGACGGCTTCCAGGCGATGTGGAACTCCCGGGCGGCGCTGGCCCGGTCATCCGGCCTGCACGTGGCGCGGATCGAGCATCTGCTCCGCCGGCACGGCACGCTGATCGGAGACCTGCTCAAGCTCATCGAAGCCGATCCGGGCCTCGCCAGGCCGCTCGGCCGGCGCCGATGACTACCTGCGGGTCGAGGTCGTCTACGCGGTCACCCACGAGGGGGCCAGGCACCTGAACGACGTGCTCGCGCAGGCGGACCCACATCTCGATCGAGACCTGGGACCGCGGCCTGTCGGCCGCCGATGAGGTCGCCGAGCTGATGGCCGGCCCGATGAAGATGGCGGTCAAAGCAGGTCTCGCGGGAACTTGAGAGCTACCGCGCCGAGGTGGAGGCCGAGCGGAAGTCGCAGGAGGCCGACAGTGACACCGACGCGGACGCGATCAGGCTCGGCGCGCCCGAGATCGTGCCCGTCCTGGCGAACCCCGTACTGGCTAACGGGGGCGGCCTGCCGTAGCGGCTAGAATTCGGCCATGTCCAGGCCCCGCGTACTGTCCGGTATCCAGCCGACAGCTGACTCCTTCCATCTCGGCAACTATCTTGGCGCGATCCGCCAGTGGGTGACCCTGCAGGACAGCCACGACGCGTTCTACTGCGTCGTTGACCTGCACGCGATCACGGTGCCGCAAGACCCGGCGGTGCTGCGCCGCCGGTCGCGGCTCGCCGCGGCTCAGCTCTTCGGCGCTGGCCTGGACCCGGAGCGATGCACGGTCTTCGTGCAGAGCCACATCCCCGAGCACGCCGAGCTTGCCTGGATCCTGTCCTGCATGACCGGGTTCGGCGAGGCGAGCCGGATGGTTCAGTTCAAGGACAAGTCACTCAAATCCGGCTCCGACCAGGCGAGCGTGGGCCTGTTCACCTATCCGATCCTGCAGGCCGCTGACATCTTGCTGTACCAGTCGAACCAGGTGCCGGTAGGCGAGGACCAGCGCCAGCACCTTGAGCTGACCAGGGATCTGGCCCAGCGGTTCAACCACCGGCTCGGCGAGACGTTCGTGGTGCCCGGCCCGTACATCGTCAAGGACGTGGCAAAGATCACCGACTTGCAGGATCCGTCGGTGAAGATGAGCAAGTCATCGTCGGCCCCGCAGGGCATCATCGACATCCTCGAAGACCCGGCCTCTATCCGCAAGAAGATCGCCAGGGCGGTCACCGACCTGGGCTCGGAGGTCCGCGCCGATGAGGCCGAGAAGCCGGGCGTCACGAACCTGCTCCGCATCTACGCCGCCCTGACCGGCCTGAGCTTCGCCGAGCTTGAGCAGCGCTATGCGGGCAAGGGCTATGGCGCTTTCAAGAAGGACCTGGCCGAGGTCGTCGTCGACGCGCTGTCCCCGATCAGGGAGCGCACCGAGAAGATGCTCGCCGATGAGGCCGCACTTGACCGCCTCCTGGCCGATGGCGCCGCTCGCGCGGGCGAGGTCGCCAGCCAGACGATGGCAGCTGTCAGGGAGCGTGTCGGCTTCCTCCCGCCGGCTAGATCACTCGTGCTCAGTCCGCACGGGCTGGCCCAGCAATGTCCCCAACGGGGGCGCTACCGCGCCAGAAATGCCGCAAGGGTGTGGCTCTTTCGGGGGTGAGCCAGCTGGGTGGTGCCGTGCCCGGGAGGGTTGTCACGCTCCGGGAGGAGAGTTTGCCGTGTCCGGGAGGGTTCTCGTCCTTACCGGGGAGGGTTCCCGGGTTCCTGAAGGAGCGTTGTCGCATGAAGGAGGATTGTCGTCGTATAGCCCGGTCAACTCTCCTAGATGCGGAAACCCTCCTGCACGAACCCGAAAACCCTCCTGCGAGAACAACCTCACCCCGAAGGAGCCGCACCCATGTCCCAACAAGGGGCCTCGCGCGCCCCAGGGACTAGCCCGATGAGTGCTTGCTCGCGGACCGGCGGCGGCGAATCGTGACGAATCCCACCATGGCAATGCAGATGAGCGCGGCGATCGCGGCGGCGATCACCGCGCCGCCTGAGGCGCCCGAGCTCGTCGCGCCAGCCAGCGAGGCCGGGGCCGCGCGTCGAGCCGGCGAGCGGCTTGCCTGACGTGCGGTGACTCACTAGCCGCAGCGGCGATACCAGCGTGCCGACCGGCTTGACGTGACCATTCATCGCGAAACCCCAGTTGAGCAGCTTCTCGGCGGACAAGATCTCCATCAGCGACTGGCAGTGCATGATCGTCACGATCAGCGTGACGCCGTGCCGGCGCGCCAGGCCGATGTAGGTCGCCTCGGCCTTGATCGTCCAGCCGATCTTGCCGCCGATCCCGCCCTTGTACTTCGTGAGCAGGTAGTTCTGGTTGACCAGCGTGACCTTCTTGCGCTTGCTGAGCGGGAATTTCGCCGCGAGCGTCGAGTCGTACTTCATGAACGCGGGCATCGCCAGCGCCTGCCGGCCGATCAGCGCGAGGTCGTAGGCGGAAACCACCTGGCCCGCCCTCGGCAGCCCGTTGGGCACTTTGGCGACTACGTCGTAGGCCTGCAGGTGGTGCGCCTCGGCATTGATCAGCGCCATGCCCTTGGTGAACGACCCGCTTGCCTGGGTCAGCGCCATGGCCGCGTCGTTCGCCGAGATCAGCAGCAGCGCATGGAACAGGTCGGCCACCCGGTAGGCGCGGCCCCTGACCAGGCCGACCACGTTCGGCTGAACGGACACGGCTAGCCTGCTGGCCTTGACCATGGCGTCCGGCTTGAGCCTCGGCAGCATGGTGATCGCGGTGAGCACCTTGAGCGTGCTGGCCGGCGGGTACAGCCCGTGCGCGTCCCTGGCGGCGAGCACCTGCCCGGTGTTCGCGTTGGCGACGACGTAGGCCGAGGCCGGCACCTTGGGCAGCTGCCAGGCGCCATGGGCCGGGAGGTGCACCACGGTGCCCTTGCTCGCCATGAGCGGCCCGCCGACGTCCTGGCGTGCAGTCGGCCCGGCAGTGCGCGACGCTGGAGCGCTGACCTGCGCTGTCGCTGGCACGCCTGCGGCGGCGAATGTGGCGGCCACGGCGCCCAGCGTGCCGAGCACGCCCGCGCGGGTGAGCCGGGATCCTGACATCGGTCCCCCTCGGTCTGGGCATGGCCAGCTATAGCGCGACATGCCGGTTCGGAGCGGTTGGTCAGCAAGCTAGGGTAGCTTGCCCTGACCTGCGCCTTGACCTTCCCGATAACTGGTAAATGTACCGTCACGCACCGATAAAGGGTTGCCGGTCTAGCTTGAGGACCAGGAATGGACGAGCCGACAGGGAGGCGCCGATGCGCATGAGGATCAGATCTGCCCGGGTGCTGTTCGTAGTCGCTGCCGCGAGCATGGCCGTCGGTACCTCGAGTGCCCTCGCGGCGCTGGCGGCGCCTGCGGCGAAGGTGCCTGGGCTCAGCCACCAGTTGTGTTACGCCGCAAATGCCACGGGATTCAAGAAGGTGCCCAAGGTGGTCGAACTGTCGGACGTCTTCGACCCGAAGGGATTCATCCCTAAGATCGGCAAGGCAGTGCTGAACTGCAACCCGGTGCGCGAGACCCTGCCGAGCGGCAAGGCCTTCCCGGTCACAGACCCGGCGGGCCATCTCGCCTGCTTCACCATCAAGGCGGCCAGGGAGAAACTGCCGGCGGTCACGATCAAGAACCAGTTCGGCCACGCCACGCTGCGCATCGGCCAGCCGAAGCTGCTCTGCCTGCCCACGTGGCAGGGCCAGCGCAAGCCGCCGAAGCCCAGGTCCGTGCAGCCGCCCGGCCTCGATCACTTCACCTGCTACCCGGTGACCAAGGCCTTGGGCAAGTACCGGGTACCGCGCGTCGGGCTCAAGGACGCGTTCGCCAGGAAGGCCGTGCACCCGCACGTCAAGGCCGTCCCCAGTATGCTCTGCGCGACCACCCTGGAGATCGTGGGCACGCGTTTCAGCAAAGTCTTTCACCCCGGTGCCTACCTGACTTGCTTCCCGTCGGGCAAGACTCCGGTCAAGCGCAAGGTCTTCGGCTTGAACCAGTTCGGCCGCGCCGTCGTAGCCATACACAAGACGAGCGTGCTATGCCTGCCGTCCCTTTCGGGACGTTAAGACCGCCGTCCGCATAACGCGGCCGCCCTGGGTAGCCTCCGGGGCGGCCGCGCGCAGTTGCCTGCCGGGCCGCGGGACGGCTGGTCGTAACCTTGAGCCATGGCGGCGATGTCGGAGTCTGGCGACCCCATCGAGCCGGTCTACGGGCCCGAGGCAACGGCGGGCCTTGACCCGGCCAGGGATCTCGGCGAACCAGGGGAGTACCCCTACACCAGGGGCGTCTACCCGACCATGTACGTCACCAGGCCGTGGACCATGCGCCAGTACGCCGGCTTCTCGACCGCGGCGGACTCTAACCGCCGCTACCAGCAGCTGATCGCGGCGGGTACCACGGGCCTGTCGGTCGCCTTCGACCTGCCCACCCAGATGGGCTACGACTCCGACGCCCCGCAGGCCAGCGGCGAGGTCGGCAAGGTCGGCGTCGCGATCGACTCGATCGAGGACATGCACATCCTGCTCGACGGCATCCCGCTCGACGAGGTCTCGACCTCGATGACGATCAACGCGCCCGGCCGCGATGCTGCTGCTGCTCTACGAGCTGGTCGCCGGCGAGCGAGGCGTCAGCAGCGGAGAAACTCAACGGCACCATTCAGAACGATATCCTGAAGGAATACATCGCGCGGGGACGTATATCTACCCGCCTGGCCCTCGCTGCGCCTCGTGGCGGACACATTCGCTTACTGCGGCGCGAGCCATTCCCGCGCTGGAATACGATCTCGATCTCCGGTTATCACATGGCGGAAGCGGGCGCGACGCCGGTTCAGGAGATCGCGTTCACGCTCGCCAATGCCAAGGACTATGTGCGCGCCGCGATCGACGCCGGCCTAGAGGTGGATGATTTCGCGCCGAGGTTGTCGTTCTTCTTCGTGGCCAGGAGCACGCTGCTCGAGGAGGTCGCCAAATTCCGGGCGGCCCGCTGGCTGTGGGCGCAGATCATGCGAGACGAGTTCGGCGCCGCCGACCCGAAGTCGCAGATGCTGCGGTTCCACACCCAGACGGCGGGTGTGCAGCTGACCGCGCAGCAGCCCGAGGTCAACCTGCGCCAGGGTGACCATCCAGGCGCTGGCGGCCGTGCTGGGCGGCACGCAGTCGCTGCACACCAACGCCTACGACGAGGCCATCGCGCTGCCGAGCGAGCACGCCGCCAGGCTCGCCGCTGCGCACGCAGCAGGTCATCGCCAACGAGACCGACCTGACCGCGACGGTCGACCCGTTCGCCGGCTCGTACGCGATTGAGTCGATGACCGCGCAGCTCAGAGACCGCGGCCATTGAGTTGATGGCCAGGGTCGAGGAGCTGGGCGGCGCGGTCGCCGCCATCGAGAAGGGCTTCCAGAAGGCGGAGATCGAGCGGTCGGCCTACCAGGTGGCGCAGCGAGATCGACTCGGGCGAACGAGTCGTCGTCGGGGTCAACAAGTACGTATCGGCGACAGGAGAGCCTACGCGCCGCTGCGAGTAGACCCGGCGATCGAGCACGAGCAAGCCGACGCGGCTGGCCACGCTGCGGGCGGCCGGGACGACGCCGAGGTGGCGCCGGCACTCGACGACGTGAAGCGGGCAGCCGCGGGACGCGACAACCTGCTGTATCCGCTCCGTGCGGCGCTCCGAGGCCAGGGCTACGGTCGGTGAGGTGTGTGACGCGTTGCGCGAGGTGTGGGGCGTTTACCAGCCCGCTGACGTCTACTAAGAGGCCGAAATAGACGTGCGGGGACGGCATGGCCGCTTGGTTTGCGGGACGGTCATAATCGGGCAACGGCAGCGTCGGACGGCGGCTGGCGCTACCATGCTTAGCTATAGCCGGAGCACATCGCAGCGCCGGCGAGATGCGACGAGGGTGCCTGTATCAGCGCTTATAGCAAGCCAAGCGCAGTGTGATCAGAACAGCAGCAGGTGTGATCGGAAAACGCGGTTACGGCTGCAAGAATGCTGCACCTACAGGGCAGGGTGCCCGCTGGTGACGTTTGCTGATCCAGCGGACGGAGATGGGCGCATTGCGTGGCCGGTTCGGGGCCCAGCTCACGGTGCCGTCGGCGCGGATCGTTTGGATCATTGCCGGGGATCTGTGACAGTCGGTTCGCGGGCACCATGGACGTCATCCCTGGCCGGACGACGCCATGCGTCAAGCAAGTGCTCTTAGCGATCAGCCAATCGCGGGAGGCGAGCGGCATGGTTGAGCATGACCTGACCGGCGAGCTAGACGCGTTTCTAGCGGCGCACGAGGCAGAGCTGATCGAGTTCCGCCGGGACCTGCACGCCCATCCCGAGATCGGGTACGCCGAGCACCGGACGACCCGCCGGATATCGATGCTGCTTGAAGGCGTCGGCCTGCATCCCGCGATCCTGCCGAAGGGCACGGGGATCATCGCCGACATCGGCGGCGATGCCGACGAGCCGCCGACGGTCGCGCTGCGGGCGGACATCGACGCGCTGCCGATCATCGATGAGAAGAACGTCAGCTACCGGTCGCGCAACCCCGGCGCCTGCCACGCCTGCGGGCACGACGTGCACACCACGATCCTGCTCGGCACCGGCCTGTTCCTGGCTAAGGCGCGGCCGCGTCGGGCGCGCTGCCCGGCAAGGTCAGGCTGATCTTCCAGCCGGCCGAGGAAGTGCCCGGCGGAGCGCTGGACGTGCTGGCGGCGGGCGGCATCTCGTCGGTCGACCGGGTGTTCGCGCTGCACTGCGATCCCAAGCTCGACGTGGGCCAGATCGGCACCAGGGTCGGCGCGATCACGGCCGCCTGCGACAAGATCAAGATCAAGCTCACCGGGCCAGGCGGGCACACCGCCAGGCCGCATCTGACCGCTGACCTGGTATTCGCGCTTGGCAAGATCATCACCGAGCTGCCCGCCGCGCTGTCCAGGCGGATCGACCCGAGGTCAGGGCTCAGCTTGGTCTGGGGCCGGGTGAGCGCCGGAACGGCACGCGAACGCCATCCCCGACGTCGGCGTCATCGAAGGCACCGTCCGGTGCCTGGACGACAACGCCTGGCACGCCGCTCCCGACCTGCTCAAGGGCTTGGTCGAGTCGGTGTGCCAGCGCCTACGGCGTGACGCCGGACCTGCAGTACGAGCGCAACGTGCCGCCAGCGGTCAACGACGAGCTGAGCACGGCGATGGTCGCCGCCGCCGCCGACCGGGTGCTGGGCAGCGACGCGCTCGCCGCGGCGCCGCAAAGCCTCGGCGGCGAGGATTTCGCCTGGTTCCTTGAGTCCATTCCCGGCAGCCTGTTCCGCCTCGGTACCCGTCGGCCTGGCTCACTGGATGACTACGACATCCACCAGCCGCTCTTTGACGTTGACGAGCGGTGCATCGGTGTCGGGATCAAGGTGATGGCCGCTACGGCGCATGATGGCGCTGGGTGAGGGCTGCGGGCCGGTCCCGGCAGCCGGGCCCATCGACGAGGCAGTGACCCCGATTCCCGCCAGTGTCGATGACGTGACGCTCGCTGGCCCGTTATTAGCTCAGTCCGGTGGCCGGCGGACGGCCTGCAGCCTCAGGACAGGGCCCGATCTGCGCGGCTGATAACGATTTCGGCTGAGCAACGTAACAGTTGCGGCTCCCGCCCGGCAGAGTCTGTCCTGCTGGCGATGCATATGGTGGGGTGGAAGTCGGAATTGTCGACGCTGGAGCGCAGCAACGTGTCCGTACCGAATGAGCGCGGGGCGCCGCCTACCTCAGCGGGCAAGGAGAAGGCTGACGGCAGGCGGGTCTTCCGCATGACCACCCCCCAGGTGATCTGGTGGACGTGGATCGGCATCATCGTCTTGAGCGTGCTCGACCTGCTGATTCAGGGCCACGGGCACAATTTCGTCACGCTCAAGATCGCGTTCGGCGCCCTGGCGGTCACCGGCGCGTCTACGCACTGACGCTCTGGCCGGTCGTGATCGCCGACGAGGGCGGCGTCAAGGTCAGCAATCCGGTCCGTACCTTCGAAATCCCGTGGGGCGCGGTGCACGGCATCTACCTCGCCGACTCCGTTGAGGTCAGTGCGCCCGGCCCGCGCCCAGGAAAGATAAGACCGTCTACAGTTGGGCGCTTTCTTCACCTCGGCGCACCCGGGCTAGGCGCCCAGCTGCGCGCCTGGCAGTGGGATCAGGGCAAGCGGACCGAGCCGAACGGGTATACGTGAAGATGCCGCAGCAGGCCCAGTCGCTGGTCAAGATGACCACGGCCGAGATCATCGCGCGGGAACTGGCCGCGATGTCAGAAGAGGCGCGCTTCAGGTCGGTCATGAAGGACGTTGACATCAACGTCGGCCCAGACTCTGACAACGCGGACGACGGTGACCGCAAGCCGTCCGGGCTCCAGTCAGCCGATGACGCGGCGCCTGCGACATGGCCTCCCGCGACTCGACGGCCCGCATCAGGACGCTGCCGTAGGCGAACCAAGACAGCCTCAGGGCGGGCTGCGGCCGCCGAATCGCAGGCCCAGAGCATCTCGGGTAGCCGGTCAGCCGAAGACCAGGAGATCGATCTTGACGCGCCAGAGCCGACCGCTTCGGCCAGCCCGCCCGAGTACGTGCGCGGCACCTGGTCCTGGCAGCCGATGCTCGCGTCTGGCCCCGTGATCGCCCTAATCATCTGCTTCGTCGTCCAGTCGGGCATCGCCCAGAGCCAGCCGGCCGAGAATCAGGGGCCGACTGAGCGGCACGGCCTGATGCGCAGCGAGCTACGTAGTCGTCCGGGCGCGCCGGCGGCTCTCGGCGGCTTCGGCCATGATGCCCGAGGTATCTGGCCGAGGGCAGGCCGCCCTCGTAGTCGTTCAGCACGTACAGCCAGGCGAGCACGTCGCCGTCCAGAGCCGAGACTCTGACCTTCAGCTTGCTGTAGTAGCCGAGGGTCCCACCGTCCCAGCGGTCCAGCGCTTGTTCATCGCTCTCCGAGACCTCGTAGAGCACGACGAACACGCGCGCGCCCGACTCCTCGACGACCGTGGCCAGCGCGCCTTCCCAGCCAAGATCCTCGCCGCCGAAAGTCAGCCGCCAGCCCTCGAGCCATCCGATCCCGGCCTGGGGTGAATGCGGGCAGCGCTCGAGCATCTGCGCCGGATCCATGTTGCTGCCGTAGGCCGCGTACAACGCCACGATTGATTAGCGTACGAGGCTGGGGGGCCTGCCGGCGACGGGTTGCCGGTGATACGACAGAATGGGGCAACGTGAGTCAGTACCGCATGCGCATCGTCATAATCGGCGGCGGCCCGGGCGGATACGAGGCCGCGCTGGTCGCCGCGCAGCTTGGTGCCGAGGTGACCATCATCGAAGACAACGGCCTCGGCGGCGCCTGCGTGCTGACGGATTGCGTGCCGTCCAAGACGCTGATCGCGACGTCGAGCCTGATGTCGTCGCTCGAAGGCACCAAGGACCTGGGCATCAGATTCAACGGGATCAGTTCTGCCGCGGGCGGACCCGAGCACGCGAGGGCAGACGCGCCTGCGGATTTACTCGCGCATTCGCGGGCTTGCCCAGGCCCAGTCCGCCGATGTCGCCGCCCGGCTTGCGGCCGAGGGCGTCGAGGTGATCTCCGGCACCGGGCAGGCTCGTCGGCCAGGCCGTCGGTCGCGGTCGGCGACCGCGAACTCCAGGCCGACACCGTGCTGATCGCGACCGGCGCCCGCCCCGCGAGCTTGACGACGCGATACCCGATGGCGAGCGCCTGCTGACCAGCAGGCAGATCTACGACCTCGACCGAGCTCCCCGCCGAGCTCGTCGTCGTCGGCTCAGGCGTGACCGGCGCCGAGTTCGCCAGCGCCTTCCAGGCGCTGGGATCTCAGGTAACGCTCGTCTCGTCGCGCGATCATGTGCTGCCGAACGAGGATACCGACGCGGCGATGGTCGTCGAAGACGTGTTCACGCCGCCGGGGCATGAGCGTCCTCGGCCAGTCCCGCGCCGGCTCGGCCCGCCGGACGGACGGCCGGAGTCGAGGTCATGCTGGCCGATGGCGGACAGTGTTCATGGCTCGCATTGCCTGCTCACCGTGGGCATGGTGCCGCTGACCAAGGACATCGGGCTCGATCAGGCCAAGGTAGACGTCGACCAGCGCGGCTTCGTCACGGTCGACCGCGTGTCGAGGACCTCGGCGCCGGGCATCTACGCCGCCGGTGACTGCACAGGCGTCTGGATGCTCGCTTCGGTCGCGGCCATGCAGGGCCGGATAGCGATGTGGCACGCCCTCGGCGAAGCCGTCCAGCCGCTTCGGCTCGGGCATGTCGCCGCGACGATCTTCACGGACCCTGAGATCGCCAATGTCGGTGTCAGCCAGCAGGACGTCGACAATGGCGTCGTCGACGCGCGGGTGGTGAAGCTGCCGCTAGCTACCAACGCACGGGCCAAGATGGACGGGTTCAGCGACGGCTTCGTCAAGCTGTTCGCCAGGCGCACCAGCGGCCGGGTCCTCGGCGGCGTGATCGTCGCGCCGCACGCCAGCGAGCTGATCCTGAGCGTCTCGCTGGCAGTCGAGCAGCAGCTCAGCGTCGACGAAGTCGCCCACACCTTCGCCGTGTACCCGTCCCTGACCGGAAGCATCACCGAAGCGGCCCGCCGCCTGATGCAACCAGCCGAGCAGCTGAGGTAGCCCCCGCAGGCTCCGGGGCTGGCCCAGCAATGTCACAACGGCGGCGCTACCGCGCCAGCAATGTCACAACGCGGGGCTTCGCTATCGCGCTTAGTGGGCCGGGCGGCCCAGGTCGGGGTCGTCCGGGGCCTCGAATCCGTGCTGCCGCAGCCGGGTGGCCCTGATGTCATCGGCGTAGGCCGTCACCGTGAAGATGCTCCCGGTCAGGATCAGCGTGATCATCATGGCGGCCAGCCACGCGGGGGATGGCAGCCAGACGAGCAGCACTACGGCCACGATCGCGCACAGGGGAACGATGATCGCCAGATGGCGCACGATCGCCCTGGTCCGCCAGCCGGCGTCGGTGAGCTCGTGCCTGACCCAGTCGGAATTCTCAGCAGGCAGCCTGAACCCGAGCGAGAACAGCAGCCACCGAATCGGCCCCGGATCACCGGGCAGCCGGGTCATCGATCAGTCCGCCAGGCGGCAGATGGCCTGCCCGGCCGGTACTGTCTGCCCGACCTGCACAGTGAGCTCGCTGACGGTTCCTGCCTTGTGCGCGGTCAGCGGCTGTTCCATCTTCATGGCCTCGAGTACCACGATCGTGTCTCCAGCCTGGACTCGCTGTCCGTCTTCCGCGACGATCTTCACGATAGTGCCCTGCATCGGGCTGAGGAGCACATCGCTGCTCGCCGCCGCGCTCTGGCCGCGCCGCGCCCCGCTCCGCCGGCCCCGCGCCGCGCCGCCGCGCCCCGCTCCGCCGGCCCGGCAGCGGCCGCGGACGTGGCCGCGGACCCCGCGCCAGCCCCGGCGCTCCCGCCGGCCAGCCACCCGGGCAGCACAACCTCGAGCCGCTTCCCGTTGACCTCGACGACGACCCGCTCACGCTCACCCGCGGCCTGGCCCGGTCCCGCAGCAGGGTCAGCCTCCGAGTAGGGCTGGATGCCGCCGGCGAACTCGGTCTCGATCCACCTCGTGTGCACGCGCAGCGGCGAGGACGTGAACGCCGGATCGCTGACTACCGCGCGGTGGAACGGCAGCACCGTCGGCATCCCGCCCACCTCGAACTCGGCCAGCGCGCGCCGGGCCCGAGCCAGCGCCTGGTCCCGGGACGCCCCCGTCACGATCAGCTTGGCGATCAGCGAGTCGTACATCTGCGGCACGGTCATCCCGGCCACATAGCCCGAGTCCACCCGCACCCCGGGCCCGGACGGCGGTTGCCAGGTCGTGAGCGTCCCCGGCGCGGGCAGGAACCCTCGCCCGGCGTCCTCGGCGTTGATCCGGAACTCGATCGAGTGCCCGCGCAGCGGAGGGTCATCAAAGGCGAGCGGCTCGCCGTCCGCGATAGCGAACATCGCCAGCACCAGGTCGATGCCGCTGACCTCCTCGGTCACCGGATGCTCGACCTGCAAGCGGGTGTTCACCTCGAGGAACGACACGGTGCCGTCCTGGCCGATCAGGAACTCGCACGTGCCAGCCCCGACATACCCGGCCTCGCGGAGTATCGCCTTCGACGATGACCGCAGCAGCGACTCCTGCTCAGCGGTCAGGAACGGCGCGGGAGCCTCCTCGACGAGCTTCTGGTGACGCCGCTGCAGCGAGCAGTCGCGCGTCGACACCACGACCACCTGCCCGTGGCTGTCGGCCAGGCACTGCGTCTCCACATGGCGCGGCCTGTCCAGGTAGCGCTCGACGAAGCACTCGCCCCGGCCGAAGGCCGCCACGGCTTCGCGCACGGCTGACTCATACTGCGGGGCGACCTCATCGGTGACGTTTGCCACCTTGAGCCCGCGCCCGCCGCCGCCGTAGGCGGCCTTGATCGCGATCGGCAGCCCGTACTCGGCCGCGAACGCGATCGCCTCGCCCGGTCCGCTGATCGGCCCGTCGGTGCCGGGAGCGAGCGGAGCGCCGACCCGGCGCGCGATCGCCCGTGCGGCCGTCTTGTCACCCAGCGCCTCGATCGCCGCGGGCGGCGGGCCGATCCAGGTCAGTCCGGCGGCGATGACCTCGGCGGCGAACTGCGCGTTCTCCGCGAGAAATCCGTAACCGGGATGAACGGCATCCGCCCCCGACTCGGCCGCCGCCTTGAGGATCTTCGCAATGTCCAGGTAACTGTCCGCCGCGCTCTGCCCGCCAAGCGCGAAGGCCTCGTCCGCCATCCGCACATGCAGCGCGTCCAGGTCGGGCTCGGAGTAAATGGCGACGCTGGCGAGGCCGGCATCCCGGCATGCACGGGCGACCCGGACGGCGATCTCGCCTCGATTGGCGATGAGGACCTTGCGCACGAAACGGCTCCTTCTCGACTCCAGGAGTCTAGTAAGCCCGCCGTGAGCCAGGCAGTGCTGCCCCTTTAGGCGCTACCTGGCAGGCCGCTCCGCCGCCAGGCGCCCGGTCCGGCAAAGATCGGCTGCGCCACGAGCCGGGATCTGCTTGACCATGCAGAATGGCTCGCGCGCGCTGGTCTCGCAGCCGGAGCAGCTGCCGCGACGGCAAAAGCCCGCGCCAGTCAGAACGGCTATCACGGCAGCCAACTCAGCTTCCGTAGGCCGACCACGTATGACGGAGATGTCCGGCTTCTCGCCCGTGGTCACTGTGCTGGCAGTCACGGGGCCGACGGTCAACTCCTGGACTTCCCGACGCCGACGCCGAACTGCCGGTGAACTCGCCCCCAGAAGGCGTCCCTGAGCCACTCGCGCGCCTCCTGGTAGGAGCGCAGTGAGAGGCCGAGCTCTTTTTCAGCTTCTACTAGCAGTTCCTTGTCGATCACGGGCGGCAGTATCGGGCCGGGCAGCAGATCGCGGATGTTGTCCTCGCCCCTGGTCAGGATCCACTTCTGGGCCACGTGCTCGCCTGCCTCTTCCACCCGCTCCCGGGAGGGGCCGAGCCTGGCGGCGGTGATGTGGGCTGCGGTGATCTGGATCGAGGTCTTTCTGAACGGGTTCCGGTCGCCGAACAGCTGCGCAGGTGACGGCGCTGCCGGGCTCGCGGGGATGCCGGGTACCACCACGGCCTGATCCGCATCCACCCGGGCGGGCAGCGCGCTGTGAGCCGCGGTCGCGGCCGTTTCCGGTGTGTGCTGTGGCGCGAAGTACGGCTCGATGAATGATCGTTCCAGTACCTCGACCGTGTCCGATTCCCAGACGAGCCGCTCGGCCTGGTTCGTCCCGTAGGGCGGCTCGACTCCCCACAGGTGCACCCGGACGCCGAACGCCTGGGCCGCCTCGACCGCGGGCACCATGTCCTCGTCGCCCGCGACCAGGATCGCGTCGGTAATCGCCCGGTGCCTGGCCAGCGCCTCCATGTCAGCACGGATCTGCGCGTCCACGCCCTTCTGCTGGCCGCGCGCGTTCAGGTTGCCGAGCCGGAGCTTGACCAGTGGCATCTGGGCGATCACGCGCTGGTCGAACGTGGGTACCCGATCCCTGGCCGCGTCGTACCAGTAGACCCGCAGGAGCTGGCCCCTGACCTGGTCATCCGCCTGCTTGATCAGCGCCGCGATGAGCTTGTCGGCGTCCACGCGGTACTCGCGCCGCGAGGATGCGCTGAACAGCAGCTCGCCGGCGGACGCGTAGATGTACCCGACGTCCACCATGATGGCGTAGCGGGACAGCAGCGGAAGCGATACTTCGGACTCGGTCATATGCCTTCGACTCTAGTCGGCGCCGGTCGGGGTGTCGCGCTGGCAGAGCAATCGCGGTGTCTCCCCGCCCCAGTTGCGGTCACAGGGGGATGTTTCCGTGTTTCTTCGGTGGCAAGGTCGCTCGCTTCGTGCGGAGCGAGCGAAGTGCCCGCACCACCGCGGGCCGGGTTTCGGCAGGCCGGATCACCGCGTCCACGTACCCGCGCTCGGCCGCGATATACGGATTGGCAAGGGTGTCCTCGTACTCGGTCGCCTTAGCCGATCTGACCTGGGCTTGCTCCTCTTCGCTGGCCGCTGCCGCAAGATCGCGCCTGTACAAGATATTGACCGCGCCCTGCGCGCCCATCACCGCGATCTGCGCCGTCGGCCAGGCCAGGTTGATGTCGCCGCCCAGATGCTTGGAGCCCATGACGACGTAGGCGCCGCCGTAGGCTTTCCTGGTGATCACGGTGATCTTGGGCACGGTCGCCTCGGCGTAGGCGTAGAGCAGCTTCGCGCCGCGCCTGATGATCCCGCCCCATTCCTGACCGGTGCCTGGCAGGAACCCAGGCACGTCCACGAACGTCAGCACAGGAACGTTGAAGGCGTCACAGGTCCTGACGAAGCGCGCCGCCTTTTCCGATGCGTCGATGTCGAGGCACCCGGCGAAATGCATGGGCTGATTGGCCACGACGCCGATCGGCGCTCCGTCGACTCGGCCGAATCCGACAATGATGTTCTTCGCGAACTCAGCGTGGATCTCGGAGAACTGCTCGTCGTCGAGTATGTGCTCGATGACTGTGTGCATGTCGTACGGCTGGTTCGCCGAGTCAGGGATCACCGTGTCTAGTTCGGCGTCATCGTCGGTCAGCTCGCAGACTGGCCTGCGGATCGGCGCTCGTCGCGATGACGGGCGGGTCCTCGAGGTTGTTCGATGGCAAGTAGGACAGCAACTCCCTGGCGAAGTCGAGGCAGTCCTGCTCGTCGGCCGCCCGGTAGTGCGCGACGCCGGATCTGGCGTTGTGCGCCTGCGCACCGCCTAGCTCCTCGAAGCTGACTTCCTCGCCGGTCACTGTCTTGATCACGTCTGGCCCGGTGATGAACATATGCGACGTCTGATCGACCATGAGCGTGAAGTCGGTGATGGCGGGTGAGTACACCGCTCCTCCCGCGCAAGGACCCATGATCAGGGAGATCTGCGGCACCACGCCCGACGACATAACGTTGCGGAAGAAAACCTCACCGTAGAGCCCGAGCGAGACGACACCCTCCTGGATCCGGGCGCCGCCGCTATCATTGATGCCGACGATGGGGCAGCCAGTCTTGAGCGCGTGGTCCATGGCCTTGACGATCTTCTCTCCGAACGCCTCGCCAAGCGACCCGCCGAACACCGTGAAATCCTGGCTGAAGACCGCCACCGGCCGACTCTCGATCGTCCCGTAGCCGCTGACGACCCCGTCCCCGTAGGGCCTGGTGCCGGCCATCCCGAAGTCGTGAGCCCGGTGCCTGGCCAGTTCGTCGAACTCGATGAAGGAGCCTTCGTCGAGCAGGTACTCGATCCGCTCCCGCGCCGTCATCTTGCCCTTGGCATGCTGCCGCTCGACCGCCCGCTCCGACCCGGCATGGATCGCCTCGTACCGGCGTCTCTCCAGGTCAGCGATCTTTCCCGCAGTCGTGTGAATGTCGATCGCGCCGACGCGTGCCGCAGGCTCGTGCTGGCCAGTGCCGGTGCCGGAGGCAGGATCGCCAGGCCGCGGCTGGGCAGTATCGGTAGGCACGCTGTCGGTAGCCATGCCGCAAAGATAGGCCAGACTCGAACCCGCGCACTCCCCGACCTAGCCCGAGCCCGCCGTGACGTCCCCTGAACTGCTCTTTGCGTCCCCGGCACCCGGAGGCGTCAGGGGGACTGGATGGTGAGTACCGTCCAGGCACCTAGGCAGACCCGGTCGCCATCGTGGAGCGGGACCGGGACGCCGGTGACGAGGTCGGCGGTGTTGACCTGGGTGCCGTTCGAGGATCCTGGGTCGAGTACTGACCAGGTGCCGTCCGCCTGGGCGATCAGGACGGCGTGGAGGTGCGAGATACCGGGATCGGTCGGCGGGCCGGTGAGGTCGATCTCTGGCTCGAGGCCGCGTGAGGTGCTGCGGCGGCCGATGCGCATCTCCTTGCCGGTCAGGGTAAACCGGCGTTCCGCGCAATAGGCCGGGAAGTCAATCGATGCGGCGTCTGGTCCGCCCGCGGCGATCACGCTGTCGAAATACGCGCGGTCGGCGGTTACGACGGCCTGCCAGCCGGTCCCCTCCTGCGCGGTCGGTGTGTCCGGCGGTGGTCAGCTGTCCGGTGGTCAGCTGTCCGGCGGCGGCAGGCTGTCCGGCAACGGCTGAGGCTAGGGACGCCTGCGCAGGTGGTTGCTGCACAGCGGTGGATGGCTGGGCGGACGGGCCGGCTCCGGCGGGTGGGGTGACCAGAGACTGGGCGGCCGCCAACCCGGTGGTGAAGTTGAATCCGCATACCTCGCAGAACTGGCCGCTCTTATCGGCGCCGCACTGCGGGCATCCAGAGCCGGAGGCGCCCGAAGATCCGGAGGGGCAGGAAACCCGACCGGCGACGCGGCCGACGATGGAGCGGGCGGGGCACCCGCGATCCGCATTCCGCAGGTGTCGCAGAAGTCGGCGGACGCCGACTCATGGCCGTCAGGGCACGTAGGCATTTACTACCTCTTCGTTCTGACCGTCTTGGTTGACCGCGTGTCCAGCGCCATCTCGTCGGCGTCGTCCACCTTCTTCTTCAGGCGGACGGTCCCGGTCGCGGCGTCCACCACGTCGACGACCTTGGCGAGCAGCCTGGCGGTGTCGTCATTGCCAGATTCCTGGGCAAGGGCGACCGCACGGCCAAGTTTCGCGGTCGCAACTTCCTCATCGCCCTGCTTGCGGGCTTCGAGGCCATCCTGGATCACCTGCGCCAATTCTGCCTGGCCGGTGTAGTGCGCCACGTTCGAGTTGATCCGGGTGGACAGAGCCTCATCATCGGTCCAGACCGCACGGACCAGGCCCTGGCCTTGCACCTGCGAGTCGACGATCAGGCTGACCCTGGCGGCGAGCATCTCCTGGCCCACCGCGGCGGAGCTGACCTCGACGCAGACGTGGTAGTCGCGGCTCTCACCGCCCGCCCAGGCGCCGGTCGGGTAGTCGCCCGCCTGCGCGCCTGCCTGAGTGCGGCGCGCGGTCAGGTCGTCCACGGTCGGCGCGACCTGCTTGACGAACTTGATTTCAGCGTGCTGCGGCGACCAGACCCGCAGCGCGACATTAGCGACCGCCTTGCCCATCGCGGCCTGCATCATGGACTCGAAGTCGGCCGTCAGCGCGGCCGGATCAGGCACGATGTCCACCGTGCCGAGCAGGGCCGTGGAGATCCGGCGCAGCTCGGCTACCTGCCAGTCGGTGCCGACGCCACGGCAGTCGCAGCTGAAGACGCCCTCGCACGCGGCGATCGCCGCCGAGAGTTGCTCGGGGGCTTCGTGCTCGTTCTTGCCGTCGGTCAGCAAGATCGCGTGCTGGAGCTGTGCCTGGCTCGCGGTCAGCATCTGCTTGGCGAGGCGTAGCCACGAGCCCATCGCGGTCCCGCCGCCTGGCCGCAGGTTCGCCACTACCTGCTTGGCCAGCTCACGGGTCTGATAGCTGGCGATCGCCAGCGTGCCGTCCGGCGGGAACACCGGCCGCGCAACCTCAGTACCGGCGATCACAGCGAACGCGACCCCGTCCTGCACCACGTCGAGCGCCGCCTGGGTCGCCGCCCTGGCCTGCACGATCTTGGCGTGCGGATAGTCCATCGAGCCAGAGCAGTCGATGATGATGACCTCCGCCCGCCCGCCGCCAGCACCAGCGGCACCGCCGCCAGCCGGGCAGCGTGTCCGGCGCCGTCACAGTGACAATCGCGTTGACCTCGCGGGCGCCATCAGGGAGGTACTCGTTCTGAAAAATCTCGACGGTGAAATCGGACATCGGGGGAAATCTCCTAAGTCGTCGCGGCCGGAATTGGGAGGTGGTCGTCCGGCGCGGCCACCGTCCGGGGCGGCCAGGGGATGAGCACCGCGGTGATGTTGTCGCTGCCGCCCGCCTTGATCGCGAAATCCACCAGTGCGGCGCAGGCGCCGAGCGGGTCCGCCACGGCGCCGGGCAGTGCCATCGCCGCGAGCGCCGCCGCGTCGGGCTGGTAATTCCACAGGCCGTCGGAGCAGAGCAGGACGGCGCCATGCCCGTCCGGGGTGAACACGGCCACGTGCGGCTTGGCCTCTGCGGCATCCGCGCCGATCCAGCCGGTGACGACGTGGCCCTGCGGCGAGGCCATCGCCTCGGCCTCGGAGAGCAGGCCGGTCGCGATGAGTTCCTGAGCGACCGAGTCATCGACGGTCAGTTGCTTCGACGAACGCGGGCGTGACCGCGTCAATCCAGTACGCCCGGCTGTCTCCGAGCCAGCACACGGTGACCGCGGCCGTGGTCACGACGGCGGAGACGAAGGTCGCCGAAGGCGCGTTCGCGTGCAGCCTGCCGACGTCGGCCATTTCGTTAAGTGCCCGCTGAGCGGCCCGTACCGCCCGCGAGGACGCGTCGGAGAGGTCGGCCTCGCTCCTGACCGCCGCCAGCAGCACCTGCACGGCGGCCTGTGACGCTGCCTGGGACGCCTCGTCCGGGTTGCTGGACGTCGATACCCCGTCGCAGACCACCGCGAGCGCCACCGGCCCGCTCACTGCCTGGGCGGTCGCCAGGGCCATGGCGTCCTCGTTGCGGGTGTGCCGCAGGCCACGGTCGGTCACGCCGGCGACGAGATCCGAGTTCCAGCTCGACATGGTCGTTGCCCGATGGCACCTTGTAGCCGCAGGACTCGCAGTAACCGTCCGCGCTGATCACCGAATCGGCGCAATTGGGGCAGTGAGCGGGAGGCGCGGGCTGGCCGCCACTGGTCACCGCGGGTGAGAGCTCGGCGCTGCACGCCTCGCAGAAGTTGTCGTCCGGCCACACCGGCTGCCCGCAGTGCGGGCAGCTCAGCGCTCCATCCGCCTGCGCCGCCCCCGTCATGACCACGTACTCGGGCGGACGTCGTTGGCGAGGTCAACGAGGTGCGTCCGGCGCTGCCGGTCGGAGCTCAGCTGCGCCTGCGCACGGTAACTGCGCTCCAGCCCGAACCGCAGCGACCGCTCGGTCGTATCACAGCCGAGCAACTGGCCGCCATCCAGTGACTCCCTGGCCCTGAGCCGGTCAAGCGCGGCGCTCAGCACCTGCGCGGTGACCTGCTGCACGGACGCGGGATCGAGCGTCAGCCTGCTGAGCCCGGAGCCCGCCTCGGCGATGTCGGCGGCCGAGACGCACGGCGCGCCCGGTGGCGGCAGGACCCTGATCCGCACGGCTGCGATCTGCGCCGCCGCGTAGTGCACGGAGGACTCGGGCACGGTGCCAAGCGCGGCGATGGCGCCGGCCCGGTCACCAGCGTGCAGCAGAGTGCGCGCCAGCCCGAACGCGGCGCTCACGAACGACCGGTCCACCGTCAGCACGAGGCGGAAATACCGGGTCGCCAGCATCTGGTCACCGGCCACCTCGGCGGAGAAGGCCAGCGCCAGCTTGGGCGCGAGCTCGCCCGGCAGCAGGTCGTAGACCGCGTCGAACGCGGCGCGGGCGGTGCCGGTCCGGCCGCCAGCCAGATTGGCCAGGCCCTGGTACCACGGGATCCGCCAGTCGCGCCTGATCGGTGACGGCGCCGAGCGCGTCCATCGCGCCAGTCAGGTCGCCGGTCACGATCCTGGCTCGCGACAGCGCGAAGTGCGTCTCGGGCGACTCGGCCACGCCGGGCGGCACGCCCTGCTCGCCAGCGACCGCCGCCGAGAGCACCGCGGTGAGCTGGGCGGGCTCAAGCGAGCCCAGCGTCGCCAGGTAACCGGCCGCCGGATCACCCCGGTCCACGTTCGGCACCGGCAGCCCCGAGATGATCTCGGCCGTCCCGGGCGGCGGCAGCGGAGCCTGCACAGGCTGGGCAGCGCCGCCGGCATCGCGGCTTTCCGTGCCGCTGATCCGGATCGTCGGCACCCCGACGGTCCGCAGCTCAGGGCTGAACAGCGTCGAGAACGCCGGCCTGGGCTGGCCGTCGCCCACCGAGAGCACCTCGCGGAGCACTCCGGTGAGCTGGTCCGCCATCTCGACCGCCGTCTCGAACCTGCGGTCGGGGTCGGCGTCGGTAGCGCGCCGCAGTGCCCGGAGGAACGACTCGTTCTGCGCCAGCACCGGTACCGAGCCGGGGTCGGGCAGGGTGTGCTGATAAGTCGACTGGTAGCCGCTGAACTCGAACGACAGAACGGCGAGCGCCCGGCCGACGGTGTACAAGTCCGACGAAGGCGACGGTCCTTCGTCGGCGATTTCCGGCGCCTGGTAGCCGACCGTGCCGTAGATCGCGCTGTCCTCGTCGTCGATCGGCCGGACGCCGCCCATGTCGATGAGCTTGAGCTGCTCTTCGGTCTGGATCACGTTGTCGGGCTTGAAGTCGCAGTACACCAGCCCCCGGCTGTGCAGGTAGCCGAGCGCGGGCAGCACCTCGATCATGTAAGCGAGCGCGATCGGGAGCGGCAGCGAATCACCCGCCGTCCGGCGCCGCTCCAGCAGGATCTGGCGCAGCGACTGCCCGCCGACGTACTCCATCACGATGTAGCCGGCTTGCTCCCCGGTCGCCTGGTCGGCGTGCTGGACGAAGTTGTAGACGCCGACGATGCTCGGGTGCTCAACCTCGGCAAGGAACCTTCGCTCGGCGACGGCCGCCTCGACCGCGGCCGGGTCGGTGGTGTTGAGCAGGCCCTTGAGCACGACCCAGCGGTTGGACAGGTTCCTGTCCATGGCCAGGTAAAGCCAGCCGAGCCCGCCATGGGCCATGCAGCCGAGTACCTCGTACTGCCCGGCGACGAGCTCGCCCGCGACGAGCTTGGGCGTGAAGGAGAACCTGTTGCCGCAGTTCGGGCAGTACCCCTCCGGCAGCCCTGGCCGGCCGTCCCTGCTCCGCCCGACCGGCCGCTCGCACACGCCGCAGTACCGCTTGTTCTCAGGGACCTGCGGGTTGGCGAGCACCGCCGTCGCCGGGTCCCGCGCGGGAACTGGCGGGACCTCGATCAGGCCCGCGCCAAGGCTGCCACGGGACGAGCGCGATGGCCGGGACGCCCTGGTGCCGCCGGAACGCGAGCGCCTGCTTCCCGAGGACCCCGCGGTGCCCGCCGTCGCCCGCGCGCTGAGCCCCGCGGTCGGCGCCGAAACAGACGCCGACGCGGGCGGCTGAAGCGGGCGCCGCGACAGACGCCGCAACAGGCGCGGCGGCGACCCCGCAGACGTCGCAATAGCCGGCGTCGATGGTGCCGTCGCAGCCGGGCTGGGTGCACCGTGCTGGTGTTGTCATGATCGATCTCCGCTCCGGCGCAGGTGCAGTACCGCCTGCTGGTAGCCATTCACTGCGGCGGTGGCTGCCGCGAGGTCACAAGGGGCGGTCCAGAGCAGGTCCTTGGCCTGCTGGTAGCGCTGGTCAAGCTCGGCGTTCTCGGCTGCTCCGAGGCCGCCCGCCTTGGCCCGGTAGGCGTCGAGCAGGCCGCGCAGTTCATTGCGCTGCCCGACCAGGCCGGCGGCGGCTTGCTCGGCATCCTTGCACTGTTTCGTCGCCGCGGCAGCATCCCGTGCCAGGCGCGTCGAGCTCGGCTGCCAGCCTGGTCCACCGGCCCGCCGCCTGGAGCGCGCGCAGCCCGTCGAGGCGGCCAGCAAGCCCGCTGGTGTCAGGCAAAGATTCATAAGAATGAACGGTAATCCTTGCCGCAGCGCGCTGCCGCGCGTCCGAGGCGTCCTGCCAGGCCTGCTGAGCGGCGGTGACTGCGGCCGTGATCTCGGCTAGTCGCCGGTCGGCATCGGCGCGGACCCGGGCAAGTTCGGCGATTTGCGTTGTCACCGCCGAGGCCTGCTGCGGCAGCCGGTCGAGCTAGCTCGAATCGACCTTGCCGCCGCGCCAGAACGCCAGCGGGTCGGTATTCAGCAGCACGCGTAGCTCGCGCAGGCTGTTCTCGGCCTGGGCGAGCGCGCAGGCGGAGGTCGCTGTCGTCGAGTCCCTCGAGCTCGCGCTTGGCCGCTTCGAGGCTGGTGGTCAGGCGCCTGATTCCGTCGGAGATCTCGTTCCAGACGGTCTCGGCGGCGGTGAGCACGGCGGCCACCGCGGAGAACGAGCCGCGCATCTCGCTCACCGTCGCCTGCAAGGTCAGCCTGGTCTGGCCGCCCGCGGTGAGCTCGCGCTGGCCGAGCGGCGCGACCGCGCGGGTCAGCAGGACCGATGGCCCGTTGAGCAGGCTGACCGCCTCGCTGACCCTGGCTGGCTGCATCCGGCCGGGCTGGCCAGCATCTCGCTGGCGCGGTCGATCACCGCTGAGTAGGCGGTGAAGGTGTCCCACAGCCCGGCCAGGCGCCGCGGCGGTCTGCTCCCACCAGTCACGGCTCTCGCCGGTCGAGCGTGGCGCCCGCCAGCAGCCGCTTGCCGAAACTGCCATCGAGTTCGAGCAGGTTCGCCTGGATCGTGTCGCGCTCGGCCGCCGCCGCCGGGCAGCAGCCTGCGCCTGCTCGCGAGTCAGCGGGAAGGTCATAGTTCGGCCCTTCGCTTTCGTCAGCAGGCTCAACGGTACTCGGCCAGGCGCCGTGACACGCCCCAGGCGCCCCCAGCCGCCATCAGCAGTGCGGCGATGCACGATCGCCACCTCCAGGCCGTCGAAAGCGCCGCTGCCGGCGGCCGCGCTGGCACGGAACATGACCTGGTCAGCGGCGATGCCGCGGCCGAGGTCGGTCTCCAGCCTGGCGAAGCCGGCCGGCCGAGCTGCCAGAGCCGGTGCCGATGACCAGCCTGGTCTCGTCCGCGTAGTTGGTCGCCAGGTCAAGCGAGAACACCCGGCCCGACGCGCGTACCACGCTCCTGGCGTCCCGCCCGGCCTGGCCGACGGCCGATGGCGCCGGCGCCCGCTGGCGAGGCGGCGGCCGCGGCGTCGAGCAGGCTGCCAGAGCCGGGACCGATTCCTTCTCCGCGCCACGTGAAGTCCTGCTGGAACGAGGACGCGCCGCTGCGCGAGATGAGGTTGAGCACCTCGATGCGGCGGCCGCCTTGCGCGGCAATGCTGGCCTGGGCGAGCGACTCGGCCGGGGTCGAGCCGTGCCCGAGGCCCTCGCCGAAATCTGGAGCGGGCCGATGCGAATGCGACGGCCATCCAGATCGTGCTGATCGCCAGCGCGGCGGTGGCAAGCAGCAGTCCCGGGTTGACCGCCGGTGGGTCCGGCGTGCCAGCCAGCGCTGGGACCTGACGAGTACGTACGCCGATCGCGATGGCCACCAGCAGGCAGACAACGATCAGCGGCAGGCCGGTCGCCTGGGCGCTGGCCGAGGTCAGCGCGGCGTTCTCCTGCGTGTAGATGTCGTTCGCGGCCGGGAGCAGCACCAGGTGCATCTCCTCGGACGCCTTCTCGATGAACGATCCGCCGGTGAGCAGGAACCCGAGGGAGCTATAGGTCTGGGCCTGCTGCACATAACCGGCGTAGATCGGCAGCCCGGCCGAGATCGCGGCCAGGCCTTGTGCGAGCTTGCCGCTCGCGTCGACCCCGCCGCGCGCCCGGCGCTGCGCAGCGCGGCCAGCTCCGCCGCGGCGTTGGCGATGTCGGCGTCGTAGCTGCCGGTCGGAGAGCGGCATCGGCGTCCCGCCGGGCGGGTGGGCCAGGAAGCGGTCGTCGCCTTGATGTCGGCGTCCGAGAGCGACAGGTACATCCGCTGGGCCGCGAGGCTGAGTGGCTCGCTGGTGCTGGCCACTTCCTTGGCGGCCGAGGAGTGCTGGCTGACGGTCAGTGCCGACCGCGCCCCAGACCAGCGAGCCGATAATCAGGCCGACCAGCAGCGTCCGGAGCACGGCCGGCGTACCCGGCCACCGATCCGCGCCAGCCCGGCCCGCCCGCGAGTCGCCGACCGAGACCGGGGGCCGAGCTCGCGCGGCGGGGCGGGGGCCGGTGCGGTCCTCGGCGCCGCGGAGTCGCCGCTGCGGGCCGTCATCTGATCCTCGCGATCTGATCGTCGGCCAGCTGGGCGATTGGCGCGGGCAGCGGCTGGAATTGCACGCCGCCCAGGAACGCGCCGCGTCGCCGGAGGTGATGGCCCAGTTCAGGAATGCCTTGATGTCCCGCGCCTTGACGGCGTTCGGCTGGGCCTTGGACACGATCGCGTACTCGTAGTTGACGATCGGGTAAGCCGTGGGCGCGGGCCCGTTGATCATCGAGATCGTCTCGTTGTCCGGCGTCGCCGAGACGAAGCTGTTCACCGCCGCGAGCATGGTGGCCGGCTTGGCGTCACGAACTGCCAAAGGCGTTCCGTAGCGCGGCATCACCCAGCCCGGCATCCTGTGCCTGCTGAAGTCACTGATGCCGACGTAGGCGATGCAGCCGGGGGTGGCCTCGCATCCGGCGACCATCCCGTCGTTGCCCGTCTCCGCCTTAGCGCCTGGCACCGCGGGCCAGTCGATGGTCGCGCCGTAACCGTACTTGGTGTTCCAGTCCGGGTCCTTGGTCGACAGGAAGCTGGAGAACAGGAATGTGTCGCCCGCGCCTGTGGGCTCTCCCCGGTGCAGGGGCACGATCGGCAGGTTGGGCAGCGTCACGCCCTTGTTGAGATCGGCGATCTTGGCGGGTCGTTCCAGTTCCTGATCTTGCCCTCGTAGATCTGCGGCGAGCACCTTGCCGTTCAGGTTGAGGTGCCGCCCGGCCGGGCACTTCAGGCACGTTGTAGTTGATTTGCTGCGCCGGGATCGCCAGCGGGATGTTCAGCATGTTCGGGTTCTGGACCAGATTGCCGACGGACAAGAACGCGTCCGACGCGCCGATGTCGACCTTTCCGGCCGAGGCGTCGGCAATGCCCTCCCCGACCTCGCCGCTATGGTAATCGTGACGTTACCGAACTGCTGGTGATAGGCGTTCTCCCAGGCGCCGAACAGCGGATAGAGCAGCGTGCTGCCAGTCTCCGCGAGCTTGATATTCCCGCTGCCTGCCGACACTCTGATTGTGCCGTTTGTCACGCCGCTGTTTGTCACGCTGCCGCAGCCAGCTACGAGCACGAGGATCGATACAACAGCCAGCAGCGTACGGTACCTGTGCGCCACCCGCGGGTTCTCCTTTTACTGGTCATTGACCGCGACAGCAAGCGTACCGTCTGTAGGCGCTGATTTACGTACATGGCAAACCTGTCGCCACTGGTTCATCTTTTCTTCACTCCGGGCTCCCTCAAGCTCCGCTGAGTGGCGTCGAGCACAATGGTCCGCATGCCTTCGGCAAGGATGGACGCGCCGCTCGACCCGGACTGGCTCACCGCTGCCCTCGTCGGGCCGGGCAGCCTGTGGACCGACGTGCGCGTGCTGGCGCAAACGGGGTCGACCAACTCCGACGCGCTGGACCTGGCGCGGGCCGGAGCCCGGCAAGGCCTGGTCATCGCGACCGAGGCCCAGCTGTCGGGGCGCGGGCGCCAGGGACGCGGCTGGGTCAGCCTGCCGGGCTCGGCGCTGACGTTCTCGGTGCTGCTGCGGCCGCAGGCGGTGCCGCAGGCGGTCAGGGGCTGGCTCCCGCTGCTCGCCGGCGTCGCGACAGCCGCGGCGCTCACCCCTGTTCAGGCCGGGCTCGAAGTGGCCCAATGACGTCCTGGTCGGCGACCTCAAGCTGGCGGGCATTCTCGCCGAGCAAGCCGGCGACGCGATCGTCGTCGGCATCGGGCTCAATGTGCTCGGCGCACCCATGGCCACCGCGACCTCGCTCGAATTGCTTGGGTCAGCCGCCGGCAGGAACGAGTCGCTGGTCGCGATCCTGCGCGAGTTCGGCCACTGGTACCAGCGCTGGAGCCGCGCCGGCGATGCCGACGGGTGCGGCCTGCGGGCCGAGTACCTGCGGCTGTGCCAGACGATCGGCCGCGAGGTCAACGTCGCGCTGCCCGGCGGCCGCGTGCTGACCGGTACCGCGGCGGACGTGGACCCGACTGGCCGGCTGCTTGTCGAGACGGCCACCGGGCAGGTCGCCGTCAGCGCGGGAGACGTCATCCACGTGCGCTGACCCGCGAGGTCACCCCCTGCGGGTGACGGCCGGCCGAGGTCGCGGCAGAGACGATGTCGCCGGGGGGTGATGGGCCACGTCCAGCAAGCGCCTGTCCGTAGTGCCGCTGGCGCTTGCGCAGTTCATCGCCAGCTACGCAGCGACGAACATGAACGTTGCCATCAGCTCGATCGCCAAGGACCTGAACACGACGGTCATCGGGCTGCAGACGACGATTACGCTGTTCACGCTGACGATGGCGTCGCTGATGATTCCCGGCAGCAAGCTGACCGACATCTGGGGACGCAAGTTCTGCTTCATCGCCGGGCTCGCGGTCTACGGCACCGGGGCGCTGCTGGCAGCGTTCGCGCCGGGACTCGGGGTGCTGATCTTCGGGTACTCGGTGCTGCAGGGAATCGGCTCCGCGCTGCTGATACCGCCGGTCTACATCCTGATCACGGTGGCGTTCCCTGACATCAGGTCGCGCGCCAAGTACTTCGGCATTGTCAGCGGCGCCGGCGGGCTGGGGGCCGCGGCGGGTCCCCTGATCGGCGGCCTGATCACGACCGCGATTACCTGGCGGGCATCTTTCATCCTGCAGGTTCTGGTGGTTGCCTGGATCATCATCCTGGCTCGCGGCATCACCGAGCCTGCCGCGACCGGGCCGCGACCGGCCTTCGACCTAGTTGGCGCGGTCTTGTCGGCGGCCGGGCTGTTTTTCGTCGTGCTAGGGATCCTGCAGTCGGGTACCTACGGCTGGCTGGCCGCGCGCAAGGACTTCTCGATCGGCGGGACGGTGATCATCGAGAAGGGCGGGGTGTCGCCGATCTGGCTCTTCATCGGCGTGGGCGCGGTCATCCTGGCGTGCTTCTTCCTGCAGATCAGGTCGCGGGAACGCCATGACAAGACGCCGCTGCTGCGCCGCAGGCTGTTCCGCAATCTGACCGCCAACCTGGGGCTTGCGACTCAGTTGCTGCAGTGGCTCGTGCTTCAGGGGTCGTTCTTCGTGATCTCGGTCTATCTGCAGGAGATCTGGAAGTACAACGCGATCCAGACCGGCCTGATGCTGACGCCGACCACGCTTGGCGTGCTGCTGACCTCGGCTGTCGCCGGCAGGCTGGCCAGGCGGCACGCCCAGCGTTCCCTGATCATTTCTGGCTTCGTGCTCACCATTGCCGGAATGGCCCTCATCCTCGCGCTGGTCAGGGAGGACTCGGGGATCGTCAGTTTCGTACCCGGCCTGCTGCTCATGGGCACGGGCATCGGGCTGATGCTCACCTCGTCGGTCAACGTCGTGCAGTCAGCCTTTCCCGACCGCGATCAGGCCGACATCTCCGGGCTGTCCCGCAGCGTGTCCAACCTCGGGTCGTCCCTGGGCACGGCCCTGGTCGGTTCCGCGCTGGTGGCGGCCAAGCTGCCCAAGGGCGAGCCGTTCGCCGTCGCGCTCGGGATGCTCGTCGGCTTCGCGCTCATCGGCTTGGTGGCGGCGGTGCTTATCCCCGCCGAGGATGAGGCGCCGCGCCTTCCCGCGCGCCAGCCTTGATCAGGGATTTTCGCCGTCGGGAGGAGCGTGCCGTGAAGCGGTATCCGGATATCAGTGAGCACGGGCTGATCGGTGACTTGCAGACGGCCGCGCTGGTCGCGACCGACGGCACGATCGACTGGTTCTGCTGCCCCAGATTCGACTCGCCGAGCGTGTTCGCCTCGCTGCTCGACGCCGACAAGGGCGGTTACTTCCGGATCACTCCCGACGCGCGGGAGTGCGTCACCAAGCAGCTGTACTTCCCCGATACCGCGATGCTGATCACCCGGTTCATGACCGAGGACGGGGTAGGCGAGGTCACCGACTTCATGCCGATCGCGCCCATGCACGCGACTGACCGGCATCAGCTTGTCAGGCAACTTCGCGTGGTACGCGGGTCGATGCGGTTCGTCATCGACATCAAGCCCAGATTTGACTACGGCCGCGCGAAGCACACGCTGACGCCGACCGAGCACGGGTTCGTGTTCAGCGCGGACGGGATGCAGCTGACCTTGCACCCGACCGGCGAGCGCGATGTCGCGGTCGGCGACCACGGCGGGCACAGCGTCCAGATCATCGACAATGACCTGCGGCTGACGAGCACCCTGCACGAGGGCGATACCGCCGGGATGGTACTCGAATCGATGGGCGGCCCGCCGCACCGCATCGCCGCCGCCGAAATGCAGCGGCTGACCGAGGACACGGCCAAGTTCTGGCGGACCTGGGTGCACCAGTCGACCTACCGGGGCCGGTGGCGTGAGATGGTCTCCCGCTCCGCGATGACGCTCAAGCTGATGACGTACGCCCCGACCGGGGCGCTGGTCGCGGCTCCGACCGCCGGGCTGCCCGAGCTGACCGGCGGCGAGCGGAACTGGGACTACCGCTACACCTGGATCAGGGACGCCTCGTTCTCCGTCTACGCGCTGTTCGGCCTGGGCTACGCGGGGGAGGCGGCCGCGTTCGGGCAGTGGGTCAGGGACCGGGTGATGGAACATGACGGGGACGGAGCCAACCCGCTTCAGATCATGTACCGCGTGGATGGCAGCTCGGACCTGACCGAGGAGACGCTCGATCACTTCGAGGGCTGGCGCGGCTCCAGGCCGGTGCGGATCGGCAACGGCGCCTCCGGTCAGCTTCAGCTTGACATTTACGGCGAGGCGCTGGACGCCATGGCCAAGATCGACTCGCGCGGGCTGCATCCCGCCCACCGGGGCTGGCAGGCGCTCTCGCAGATGATCGACTGGCTCTGCGATCACTGGGATCAGCCCGAGGAGGGCATCTGGGAGACCAGGGGCGGCCGGAAGAATTTCACCTACGGCCGCATGCAGAGCTGGGTCGCGCTCGACCGGGGGATCAGGCTCGCGGAGGGGCTCGGCCGCCCGGCCGACGTCACCCGCTGGCGCCGCGAGCGCGACGCTGTCTACGAGCAGGTCATGGCCAAGGGCTGGCACGAGGGCAGGCGCGCGTTCGTCCAGCACTACGACACTGACGTGCTCGACTCGTCGCTGCTGCTGATGCCGTTGATGGGCTTCGTGTCGCCGTTCGACCCGATGTGGCTGTCCACGCTCGATGCCATGAACGCCGAGCTGGTCTCGGACAGCCTGGTGTACCGGTACAACCCGGGCGCCTCGCCTGACGGCCTGAGCGGCAGCGAGGGCACATTCTCGCTGTGCACGTTCTGGTATGTGGACGCGCTGGCGAGGTCGGGCAAGCTCGTGGAGGCCGAGCTTGTGTTCCAGAAAATGCACACGTACGCCAACCATCTCGGGCTGTACTCCGAGGAGATCGGCGTCACTGGCGAGCAGCTCGGGAACTTCCCGCAGGCGTTCAGCCACCTGTCGCTGATCAATGCCGCGATCAACCTCGACTACCAGCTCGATCATGGCGCGGGGAATGTGGACCCGGTGCTCGCCAGGGCCGGGGGCGCGGGGCCAGGGGTGTCTTAGCGGCACGGTGTCCCAGACCGGGCCTATCCGGTGTCTTGGTCATGCCATGATTGCTGATGTGGCCGGTTCGGAAGGCTTGGCGCCGGGTGAGCAGCTTGCGCTCCGGTTGCACCCGCACGGCAAGACGCTTGTGCGGCCCGCCGCATTGCTGCTCCTGATCGTGGCGGCGGCCATCGTGGTGATTATCGTTCTTCCTCCAAGCACTTCGCATTTGTGGCCGGTCAGGGCTGGTGTCGGCGCAGTGGCGCTGGTCGCGGCCTGCATGTGGTTCGGCGTGCCGTTCCTGAAATGGCGGACCACGACGTACGAGCTGACGAACCGCCGGCTGCGGCTGCGCGAGGGCATCGTGTCTCGGTCGGGGCGCGACTTTCCGCTGAACCGGATTAGCGACGTGTCGTTCAGGCAAGGCCTTATTGACCGGCTGTTCGGCTGCGGGCAGCTGATCGTGGAATCGCCCGGTGAGCAGGGGCAGCTGATCCTGAACGAGATCCCGGAGGTGCGGCAGGTGCAGGGCACCTTGTTCCAGCTGGTCGAAGATGAGTCGGTCAGGGCGGCTCAGTTCGGGTACCCGGATCAGTCGGGGTTCTAGCCGGTAGGGTGCCGGCATGAGCCGAGTGCGGCGAGAGCGTCATGAACTGCCCGCAGGCGAGATCGCCGAGATCGTGCTCGACCGGCCCGAGGCGATGAACGCGCTGGACACGGCCATGTTGCGCGAGCTTGAGTCGCACTTCACCGCATTGGCAGCCGATCCCGCCGTGCTCGTCGTGGTGGTATCCGCGCGGGGCGACCGGGCTTTTTGCGCCGGGGCTGACCTGAAAGAGCGCGCCCGGATGAGCGACGGCGAGATCCTGGCTCAGCGGCCGTTCTTCAGAGCGGCGTTCGGCGCCCTGCTCGCACTGCCCCAGCCGACTATCGCGGCGGTGCACGGCTACGCGCTCGGCGGCGGCTGCGAACTCGCGCTCAGCTGCGACGTGATCGTGGCCGACGGCTCTGCCGTCTTCGGGTTGCCTGAGACGTCGGTCGGCCTGGTGCCTGGCTGCGGCGGCACTCAGCTGGCGGCCAGGCGGATCGGGCCTGGCCGGGCGGCGGAGCTGATCTTCACCGGGCGCCGGGTCGCCGCGGACTTGGCGGTGGCGATCGGCCTGGCCGACGTGCTGGCCGGGGACGAGCCGGCCAGGGACCGCGCGCTCGCCCTGGCCAGGCAGATAGCCGCGAACTCCGCGGTGGCCGTGCGGGCGGCCAAGCAGGCGATCAGGAACGGCGCCGGGCTGGGCCTGGCCGCCGCGCTGGAGGTCGAGGACGCGGCCTGGCGGACGGCGGCGATGAGCGCCGACCGGCGGGAAGGAATCGCCGCGTTCGCGGAGAAACGCGAGCCGGCGTGGCCTTCGGCGCGGACCTCGGCGCGGCCCCAGTCCTGATCGGCGGCTGGCAGGCCCACCAAGGTCACCTGGGTGCGGCTCTTTCGGGGTGAGGTTGTTCTCGCAGGAGGGTTTTCGGGTTCGTGCGGGAGGGTTTCCGCATCTAGGAGAGTTGACCGGGCTATACGACGACAACCCTCCTTCATGCGGCAACGCTCCTTCAGGAACCCGGAAACCCTCCACGGTAAGGACGAAAACCCTCCCGGACACGGCAACTCTCCTCCGGGGGACGAGAACCCTCCCGGACACGGCACCGCCTAGCTGGCTCACCCCGAAAGAGCCATACCTATGCCGCATCACCGAACAACCAGGGGTTCATTAGGAGCCTCCAAAGAGCCACACCTATGTCACAGCGACGGGCCTGCCGTCGCATGAGGCTCGGGCTCGGCAGCGGTGCCCGGGCATAGAACTGGCGGGCCGGGCGGTTGGGGTGAGCGGGAGAAATTGGTGTGAGCGGGAGACAGACGAGCGAGGAGTCCGCTGGTGTCAGATATTCCTGGTCAGATTTCCGTTCGCGAGGTCGGCCCGAGGGACGGGCTGCAAAACGAGGACCCGGTGCCGACGGCTGCGAAGATCGAGCTGATCAACCGGCTCTCGGGGACCGGCGTGCGGCGGATCGAGGCAGTGTCGTTCGTCAGGCCGGAGGCGATACCGCAGATGGCCGACGCGGACGAGGTCTGGGAGGGCATCGACCGCGCGGAGGGGATCCGGTACTCGGCGCTCGTGCCGAACCTGCGCGGTGCCCGGCGCGCACTGGACGCGGGCCTGCCGCGAAATCGAGGTCGTGGTGTCCGCGTCGGACACGCACAACCGCAAGAACGTGAACCGGTCGACCGAGGAGTCGCTCGATGACATCGCGGCGATCATCGACCAGGCGCACCGGCAGGCCGTGACCTGCCAGGTCATCGTGTCCACGGCGTGGGGCTGCCCGTACGAGGGCGAGGTGCCTGTGCAGCGGGTGGTAGCTGTCGCCGGCCGGGCCGTGGCCGACGGCGCCGACTCCGTCTCCTTCGGCGACACGACCGGCATGGCGACGCCGGCGCGGGTCTGGTCGCTGGTCGGCGAGTTCCGGTCGGCGTATCCGGAAACCCCGCTCAACCTGCACTTCCACAACACCCGGGGGACCGGCCTCGCCAACGTGCTCGCGGCGCTGCAACTCGGGGTCGCTGACTTCGACGCGTCGGTCGGCGGCCTCGGCGGCTGCCCGTACGCGCCGGGCGCGAGCGGCAACATCGCCACCGAGGAGCTTGTCCACATGGTCGCTGACATGGGCATTGATACCGGGATCGACCTGGCCGCGCTGATCGACGCCGCCGCCGACGCGGAGCGGATCGTCGGGCGCGAGCTGCCGTCGCAGGTGCTACGGGCTGGGCCGAGGAGCCGCACCGTCGCTGGCTAGCAGCGTCTCCGGGCTCGACGCGAAGACGACCATCCACTGGGGGCGCAGCCGGTAGTAGATGACATCGCCCCAATCCAGCGGGGAGTTGCCGTAGTACTCGGTCATGTAGGCGAGCGTCGCGGGCCAGTCAGGATCCTCGGGTCCGCCGGCCGGGTTCAGCGGCTCGGCGTGGCCGTGGGCGAAGACGCCCAGCTCCTCCCCGCGCAGATGGGCGACGCTCACCGCCGGACGCGCCGCGAGGTGCCTGGCCTTGGCGGCCGACCTCGCCGTGCTGAAAACCCAGCGACCGTGCAGCAGATGGCCGTCGACGGCGCTGACCCTCGGTTCGCAGCTCGCGGTGACCGTGGCGATCGACATGGTGCACATGCGGTCGCAGACGGCGATCAGCTGCCGCGCGGTCAGCGTCCGCTCGCCCGGCGTGATAATCGATCGCAGGTGCTCGGTCGATCGCGCGAGCGAGTTGTCGAGCAGTTCCTGGAGCCAGTCCAGTTCGGCTTCGGTTTCGTACATGGCACAACGCTGCCAGATCCGCGACTAGGTACGCTCTCGAACGTGAGCGCTACTCAAGATCAGACCAATGTTGACCCGATCTCCGCTGACGGCGGCCAGGCTCACGATGACCTGCCGGGCGTCAGGGACACGATAGGACACGGCGGATCCGCCAAATATCACCAGGCAGCCGCCGCGAGCGGCAAGCTCTTCGCGCGCGAGCGCATCGCGCTGCTCGTCGACGAGGGCAGCTTCAGCGAAGACGGCATCTTCGCGAACGCGCTGGCCGGCGGACTGCCCGCCGACGGGGTGATCACCGGTACCGCGACGGTCGAAGGCAGGCCGGTCGCCCTCATGGCGAACGACTCCACGGTCAAGGCGGGCTCCTGGGGCGCGCGCACCGTCGAGAAGATCATCAGGATCATCGAGAAGGCCTACCACAGCGGTCATCCCGATGGTCTACCTCGTCGACTCGGCCGGGGCCAGGATCACCGACCAGGTCGAGATGTTCCCTGGCAGGCGCGGCGCCGGCAAGATCTTCCACACCCAGGTCCGGGCGTCCGGGGCGATCCCGCAGGTCTGCGCGCTGTTCGGGCCGTCGGCGGCGGGCGGCGCCTACATTCCCGCGTTCTGCGACTACGTCGCGATGGTCGAGGGCAACGCGTCGATGTACCTGGGCAGCCCCCGGATGGTCGAGATGGTGGTCAAGGAGAAGACCACGCTCGAGGAGATGGGCGGCGCCCGGATGCACTGCACGGTCTCCGGCTGCGGTCATCACCTGGCACCGGACGAGGCCGGCGCGATCAAGGCTGTCCGCCGGTACCTGTCGTACCTGCCCGGCAACTGGGAGCAGCGACCGCCCGCCGCCGCGCCGGCCGAGCCGGAGCCGATCGACCTGCGCAAGCTGGTGCCGGTCAGCGAGCGGCAGGCCTTTGACATGCGCAGGTACCTGCGCGGGCTGGTCGACGCGGGCTCGCTGTTCGAGGTCCACGAGCTGTGGGCCAGGGAACTGGTCGTGGGCTTCGCCAGGCTGGACGGCCAGGCTATCGGCGTCGTCGCGAACAACCCGATGTTCAAGGGCGGCGTGCTGTTCGTGGATTCCGCCGACAAGGCGGCCAGGTTCATTCAGGAGTGCGACGCGTTCAACGTCCCGCTGCTGTTCCTGGCCGATGTGCCCGGGTTCATGGTCGGCACGGCGGTGGAGAGGCAGGGCATCATCCGGCACGGCGCCAAGATGATCAGCGCGGTGTCCGAGGCGACCGTGCCGAAGATCTGCGTGGTGGTGCGCAAGGCCTACGGCGCCGGCCTTTACGCCATGGCCGGCCCCGGCTTCGAGCCCGACGCCACGCTGGCGCTGCCGACCGCCAAGATCGCCGTGATGGGCGCCGAGGCCGCCGTCAACGCCGTGTACTTCAACAAGCTCGCCGCTATCGCCGATGCCGGGGAAAAGGATCTCGAGACCAGGCGGCTTCGGGACGAGTACGAAGCCGACATCGACATCCTGAGGCTCGCCGGCGAGCTCGTGGTCGACGACATCGTCGAGCCGGAGGCGCTGCGGTCCGACCTCATCCGCCGCTTCGCGGCAGCGAAGAACAAAGACCGCTCGTTCTCCCGCCGCCGCCACGGCGTCACCCCGGTCTAGGGCGGCCTCGCCGACCACATCAATGACCCGTTGGTTTATTGGAGGTTCAGGCTGCGGGGGTAAATCTGAGGCGCTGGGGCGGTGGTGCGTGTTGTGCCGGGTGGTGTGCTTGCCCGCCAGAGACGGGTCGGTGCTGGTTTCCGTGATCACAGGTCGCGGGCGTGATCACGGAGCATCACACCTGCCCGGACCTGTGCAGGTCTCCGTGATCACGGCCCGGGCCAAGATCACGGAGACTAGCGCTGGCCAGCTCGGGCGGCCCGGCCACGTCACGCCTGCACTGCTAACCCCGCAGCCTGAACCCCAACAAGCCAACAGATTTCGATGCGCGCTGCGACGCTCCCGTGGATGACAATGGTGGCGCCACCCAAGAACTCGGCTCCGCTCCGCGCCGCCGGATGCTGCGGCCCTGCTCTGCGCCGGCTCCCTGCTCGCTGACGAGGCCGGGATCTCCCCGGGCAACGCCGGCCAAATCGCGCGGAGTCCGCGCAGGGACAATTTCGTTCCTAATCTGAATTGATTTTATAATTTCCGGCACATCGGCTTCGGCGGCGAGTCGTGTTTACTTTTCATGAGTTCACGGTCTTGACCAAATACTTGCCCGCTGGCCGGTGCGTCGCGCCAGGTGAATTGCGACATGTTCGCCTTACCATCGGGACATGACTAGCGTATTGCTTGCCGAAGACGACCCTTCTATTTCCGAGCCGCTGGCCCGGGCTTTGCGGCGTGAGGGTTATGAGGTGGGTGTCTCCGCCGACGGGCCAGCGACATTCGAGGTCGCACGGGCGGGAGGAATTGACCTCATCGTGCTCGATATCGGATTGCCGCGTATGGACGGCCTTGAGGTGTGCCGCCGGCTGCAGGCTGGCGGGCCAGGACACGCCGGTGCTGATCCTGACGGCGCGGGTCGAGGAAGTCGACACGGTCATCGGGCTTGACTCTGGCGCCGATGACTACGTCGCCAAGCCGTTCCGGCTGGCCGAGTTGCTCGCCCGGGTGCGGGCGCTGCTGCGCAGGGGCGCGTCGCCCGCGCAGATCGTCCAGGGCGTGCGGATCGACACCGACGCGCGCCGTTCCTGGCTCGGCGCCGCCGAGCTTGATCTCACCTCCAAGGAGTTCGACCTGCTCAACCTGCTCGTCACGGAGGCGGGCAAGGTCGTCACCAGGGATCAGATCATGCGGCAGGTCTGGGACAGCAAATGGTGGGGTTCCACCAAGACGCTGGACATGCACGTGTCCTGGCTGCGCAGGAAACTCGGCGACGACGCGCACAACCCGCACTTCATCACGACGGTGCGCGGAGTCGGATTCCGGTTCGAGCGAGGAGACTGAGAGCCGATGCGGCGCCGGCTGCTGACGTCGACCTTCGGCGTGGCGGTAGCCGCTGTCGGCGTGTTCTGCGCGGGGCTGGTGCCTGGTCAGCCCGGGACACGGGCTGGGCGGCTGTCGCCGGCGAGGCGGGACTGCTCGCCGTCGTCGGCCTTGTTGTCGCGGCCTGCCTCGCGCTGGCTCAGGCGCGGCGGCTGGGCAGCCCGGCGGAGGATCTGGCCCGGGCGGCGGACCGGATCGGCTCGGGTGACACCCGGCCGGTGGGCCGCAGGTACGGCATCCGTGAGCTTGACCGCATCGCCGACGGCCTGGACAGCGCGGTCAAGCGGCTGACCGACTTCATCTCGGCCGAGCAGGACTTCGCCGTGGACGCCTCGCATCAGCTGCGCACGCCGCTGACCGCGCTGTCGATGCGGCTTGAGGAAATGGTCGAGGCCGCCGACGATCCTGAGGTGGTCAGGGAAGAAGGCGCCGCTGCGCTGGCGCAGACCGACCGGCTGACGCAGGTGGTCGGCCAGTTGCTCGGCCGGGCGCGCCGGTCGTCGTCCGGGGCGCCGGTGCTGACCAGCCTCAACGACATCATCGCTCAGCAGGTGATCGAGTGGGAGCCTGTGTTCCGGGCCGAGGGCAGGAAGATCGAGGTCCTCGGCGGCCCGGACGAAGGTGGCGGTAGCGGGGTCGGTGGCGGTGCGGGGTTGGCGCAGGCTAGCTGGCCGAGTTGCGCGCCTACGTGAGCACCGGGGGAGTGTCACAGGTGATTGCTACTTTGCTGGATAACGCGCTCGTGCACGGTGGCGGCACGGTCAGCATCAGGACGTCGCAGACCTCCAGGTCGGTGGTCATCGAGGTCAAGGACGAAGGCAGGGGAGTTCCCGCCGACCTGGTGCACAGGATCTTCGAGCGCAGCGTCAGCGGGGCCGGAGGCACCGGGCTTGGCCTGGCGCTCGCCAGGTCGGTGGCGGCATCCGACGGCGGGCAACTGGTCCTGGTGCGGCCCCGGCCTGCCACCTTCGCGGTGATCTTCCCGCAGCCGGCGGGGCAGCGGCTCGATCAGCCTGTGGTGGCCGGGCCGGCGTGAGGCCCGGGCGTGGGGCACGACGTAAGTGCTGGAAGAGGTGACCTCGTAGGCTACGGCGGGTGAGCGATGTGATCGGGCCGCCGCCATGGCGGGCTAAAGGCCGCCTGCCTGTCGTCGGCATGGTCGGCGGCGGCGACCTGGCGATGATGACCGCGCAGGCGGCGATGGGCCTCGGCATCGAGTTCCGGGTGCTCGCCGCGGACGAGAGCAGGGCGGCGTTCGCGGCTAGCTGTGATGTCGTGACGTTCGAGCATGATCAGGTGCCGCCCGAGCATGCGGCCGAACTGGAACGACTGATCCGGGCTGAGCGCGAGACCGGCGGAGCCGGCGAGACCGGCAGGGCTGGCTGGACTGGCGGGCGGCTGGTCGTGCTTGTCGCGCGGTCGCCTAAGGGGCAGGGTGCCTCGTACCCCGTCGCGGCGATGACGGCAGGAGAGGGCGGCGTCACCGAAGTGATCACGCCCGCGCCTGGCCTCGGTACGGGCCTGGCGATCAGCGCGCAGCGGCTAGCGCTCGCCGCCGCGGCCGAACTTGGCGTGACTGGCCTGCTGGCTGTCGAGCTCGTCCCGCACGCCGAGTCCGGCGCCCTGGTGATCAGCGATCTCGCGATGGGTCCGCACGACGCCGGACTCTGGACGATCGACGCGGCCCGCACCTCGCAGTTCGAGCAATTGCTGCGAGCGGTGGTCGACCTGCCGCTTGGCGCGACGGCGCTGACCGGTGGCGGCAGTGCGGCGACCGTGACCATAGTCGGGGGAAACGACGAGGACCTGTACGGGAGGCTGGTGCACGTGCTGGCGGCCGATCCTGGCGTCAAGGTGCACCTGTACGCGACGCCAGGCCGGGCCTGGGCGGCGGATCGGGCATGTGACGGTCGCTGACGGCGATCACCAGCGAGCGCGGAGCCGGGCCTGGCGAGCCGCTAATTACATCGGCCCCGGCATCGATGATCCGGCCGAGTCTTAATTGACTTGCGCAACAGCAGATAACAGTAGCTCACTGGTTGCCAGGAAATAGCCGGCAGTTACCGCTCGGCAAAAGAGGATACCTTGACGGTATTTCGCTTTCCAGTCATTATGCGCAAGAAGCCCGCGTCCGATGGGCCACCAGAAAGAGTAGATAGCGCATGAGCTGGAAGCGACGACTAGGCGCTATTGGAATCGGCGTTTCGTTCGCGGTGGCGATGGCTGCCACCGCTGGCGGTGCGGGGGCATTAGCCGCACCAATGGCTACAGGACCTGGCCACACGCAGGTCCAGAACCACCCGACGTTCGTGATCCATCGCATCGGCACCCGGGCCAACGGCGTGCCGCAGGTGACCAGCGCAAGCCCGACCGGCCTGCCGCCGAGCGCGATCCAGAAGGTCTACAACCTCTCTGGCCTTTCGCCCGACGTCCAACGCCGGCGCTGGGCAGATCATCGCGATCGTGGATGCGTTCAACGACCCGAACGCGCTGGCTGACCTCAACGTGTTCAACAAGCAGTACGGTTACCCGGCACTGTCGACCTGCACCTCGCTGACCCAGGCCGGCGCCTGCTTCGAAGTGGACAAGCCGTCCGGCCGAACCCGTCGACCAACGCTGACTGGGCGCTGGAAGAGTCGCTCGACATCGAGTGGGCCCACGCCGAGGCCCCTGGCGCGAAGATCGTCCTGGTCGAGGCCAGCAGCGCCAGCAACGCGAGCCTTTACGCGGCCGTCAGAGCCGCGAACACGCTCGGCGCCACCGAAGTCTCGATGAGCTGGGGCGGCGGCGAGACGAGCACGGAGACCAGCAACGACAGCACTTCACCCACGCGGGCACGTTCTACACCGCGTCGGCTGGTGACAGCGGGCACGGCGTGATTTACCCGTCAGCCTCACACGACGTGATCGCGGTCGGCGGCACCACGCTCAACGGCTGCAGCGGCACCTCCTGCGCCGGATTCACCAGCGAGACCTCCTGGTCGGGCGGCGGCGGCGGCACCTCGGCCTTCGAGACCCTCCCTGCCTTCCAGACCAACTACACCGGCCCGGTATCCGGCGCGGCCACGATCACCGCGCTGACCGGCAGCAAGCGCGGCGTCCCCGACGTCTCCTTCGAGGCAACCCCAGCACCGGCGTCTCGGTGTATGACAGCACCGCGTTCGACGGCAGTCCGGCTGGTGGACGCTCGGCGGCACCAGCGTCGGCGCACCGAACTGGGCCGGCGTCCTGGCCGCCGGCAAGGCAGCCGGCAGCACCGCGCTTGAAGGCAACCCGCGATCTACGGCGGTGGCTACAAGACCAACCTGCGCGACATCAACAGCGGCACCAACGGCAGTTGCGGCACGGACTGCACCGCTGGCACCGGCTATGACCTGGTCACCGGCCTCGGCAGCCCGATCAACTACCCGTGAGTCTCCCGAGCTAGGCGCATCCTGATCGGCCGGCCGTCCCGTGGCATGTCCTGCGAGGCGGCCGGCCTCGCAGTGCCTTAGGTCAGCCCGCCGCCGCATTGCCGGCTCGGCCGCGACCGGGGTGCAGATCAGGCCCCAGGGCTTGTCGGCGACCCTGGTGAGCACGATGGTCGCGGCACCAGGACCGCGCAGGCCGAGGCGGCGGTGAATCTGGGCTACGTCGCCGGCCAGGCCGCGCCGCCTGATGTCGGCGGTGCCGATGCCGAGTTCGCGCAGCCTGGCGGCGAACCGCTTCTCGTGCCACGGGGCCGACTCGATGACCCGCAGCGTCCTGGCGAAGGGCGTCAGTACCGGCTGCTCAGCGGACAAGAACGCGATCATCGGATCGATCTGCCAGGCCCCGAGCTCCTGGGCGAGTTCCGCGACCAGGCCGGCCCTGGTAACCGCCGGGTTCGGATCGAACAGGAACGCGCCGGGAGCGGCGAGCGGGGCAGTCGCGGCAGCCGGACTGGCGGTCAGCGTGGCCCCGTCCGGCAGGATGGTCGCGCGGCTGGCCGGCGCCGGCGAGTGCCGGTGACCAGAGCAAGGCCTCTTTCAGATCGCGGCCGACAGCGACGAACTCGGTCTCCCACCCCGGCGGCACGAGGTCCCGCCGCAGGCCAGGCGCGGCCTTGATGCCTACCGACCGTACGGTCTCGGCGAGCCCCAGGCACCAGCCCAGCGGCGGCTGGTACTGGCCAGCGGCAAGGCGCCCCCGGCCGTCGCGCCGTGCCGGATCGATGAAAACGGCGTCGGCGCAGTCGAGGCTGCATTGCTGAACGTCGGCGCACACATAGGCGACGCGACCGCCGGCCGAGCAACTGGCCACGTTGTGCCGCGCGAACTCCAGGCTGGCCAGATCATGATCAACCCCGAGCACCAGCCGCGGCCCGGATAGCTCAGCCAGCGCCATCAGGTTGCCGCCGATGCCGCAGCACAGATCGGCGATGACCAGGGACGCCGAGAACCGGGCGGCCGCGTGCCGGGCGGTGAGCTCCGACGACGCCTGCTCGAGCCCTGCCCTGGTGAACAGCATCTGACCGGCGCCGTTGAACTTAGCCAGTCCAGCTCCTCGCAGCGCCTGCTGGGTCAGCGCGGCGGCGATCAGCCCGGCCGGATAGTGGCCGCGCAGGGACGCGGAGAGCGCGAGCGCCCGCTCCGGGCTGACGGACTCCCCGGCCAGCCGGACAAGCAATTCCTGCCCGGCGGGGCTCAGCAGCGCGAGGCTCGCGGCCTGTACGGCAGCCTGCCCGGTTGCTGACTCGGCAGTAGCTCCTACCATCTGGTACATGAGCGCTGACTTCACCGCCTATTCGTTGACCGCCGAGCATGAGGCACTGCGCAAGTCCGTGCGCCAGCTGGCGGAAGACAAGATCGCACCCTACGCAGCCGACGTGGACAGGGAATCCAGGTTCCCCCAGGAGGCACTCGACGCGCTGGTCAAGGCTGACCTGCACGCCGTCCACATTCCTGAGGCCTACGGCGGCGCGGGCGCCGACGCGCTCTCGACGGTGATCGTCATTGAAGAGGTCGCGCGCGTCTGCGCGTCGAGCTCGCTCATCCCTGCCGTCAACAAGCTCGGCACAGTCCCGTTGCTGCTCTCAGGCTCGTCCGACTTGAACCAACGTTACCTGTCTGTCGTCGCGAGCGGCGAGGCCATGTTTTCCTACGCGCTGTCCGAGCCCGAAGCCGGCTCCGACGCCGTCGCCATGCGTACTCGGGCGGTTCGCGACGGCGACAGCTACGTTTTGAACGGGACCAAGCGCTGGATCACCAACGCGGGCGTGTCCCGGTTTTACACGGTGATGGCCGTGACCGACGCCGGGGCCGGTGCGAGCGGCATTTCGGCTTTCGTCATCGAGCAGGGTGATGAGGGTTTTTCGGTGGGTGCGCCCGAGCACAAACTCGGTATCAAGGGCTCACCGACCAGGGAGCTTTATTTCGACAACTGCGTGATCCCGGCCGATCGCCTGGTCGGGGCGGAGGGCAGCGGCTTCCGGACGGCGCTCGCGACGCTGGATCACACCAGGATCACGATCGCCGCGCAGGCCCTCGGGATCGCGCAGGGCGCGCTGGATTACGCGACAGGCTACGTGAAGGAGCGCAAGCAGTTCGGCAAGGCGATCGCGGAGTTCCAGGGACTGCAGTTCATGCTCGCGGACATGGCGATGAAGATCGAGGCGGCCCGGCAGCTCACCTATGCGGCGGCGGCCAAGTCGGAACGGGCGATGAACGGCGCGGTGATCCCCGACTTGACGTTCATCTCGTCGGCCTGCAAGTGCTTCGCCTCCGACGTCGCCATGGAGGTCACGACCGACGCGGTCCAGTTGCTCGGGGGCTACGGGTACGTCAACGACTACCCGGTCGAGCGCATGATGCGAGATGCGAAGATCACGCAGATCTACGAGGGCACGAACCAGATCCAGCGAGTGGTCATGGCCAGGCAGCTGCTGAAGTAGCGGCGGCGGCCCGCTGACTTGCGGATTCTCGGCTGGTGAGCTCGCGCAGCCCGGCCGGGCGCGGACCTGGTGCCTGGGCGATCGCGGTGATCAGCGTCCTGAAGGATGCGCGGCGGATCTCTTCGGGTGCGTGCCGCTCAGCTGCCAGCAGTGCCCGGCATGCCTGGTCGGGGCGTCCGTGTTGCTGCCAGGCGCGGGCGGTGTCGACCAGGAACTTGGCGCGGCGCTCAGGTGTGCGCAGCCGGGCCTGCGTGACGGCGCGGGCATGGACGAGGGCCGCGGCGGAGTCGCCGAGCGCGTTGTGGATGCCGATCTGGTAGACCTCGACGCCCGTGACTGAGAACGCCGGGTGCGTGGCCACGCCGTCTGGCATCCGGGCGGCGGCTGCCCCGGCCTCGGCGATCAGGTCCAGGGCCTGGCGGCGGCGCCCGTTCTGGGCGCTGGCGTAGGCGGCGGTACATAGCAGCGAGCCGTAGGCTTCCAGAATGGGCACTGGCGGGTCGCCATGGTCGGCGTCCAGGCTGAGGGCGGTGCGGGTCAGCATGGTGGTGGCAGCGTCGTAGTGGCCGAGCCTGCGCATCGCGATCGCGACCGCTCGGGAGGACGCGGCGATCGTGGCGGGGTCTCCGCTGTCTCGGGCGGCGGTCAGGGCACGGTCGGCGGCGACCCAGGCCATACCGTCTTCCCCGGCCTTCTCCGCCAGATCCGAGACCAGCACGTAGGTGCCAGCGAGTGCCGCGGACGCCGCCGTCCTTGGCGTTCCCGGCGCGGCGTCCGCGCGGCTGGCTGACGCGGCGCCGACCAGGCCGGGCAGCTTCATGGCGAGCGCCTGGTACCGGCAGGCGCCGAATGCTTGCCATGCTGCGGTCAGGCGGGCTTCCAGCGCGCCGGCGGGGACCGGCGCGGCAAGACCGGGGACAGATGACAGTATCCCCTCGATCGCGGTCGTTACCGGATCAGGGCCTGCGGTAGTCGGCGCCCGGGAGACGGGCAGGAGGGCCGCCGCGGACACGCCGGCCAGCCCGGTCAAGAGTTCGCGCCTGAGCACATCACCCTCCAGTTCCGGCCCGGCCCGTGTGGCGTTTAATGCAACGGTATCGGGCGGTGGGCCTGGAAGCCGGAGAACAGCGCCGAGGATCGCCGGAGGAACGCCGGCTTTCCCGGCCACGGCACGGATCATGTCGACGTCAGTTCCGGCGCGGCTGCCGGTCTCAAGGCGGGAGATGGTGGAGCGCGAGTAGCCGGAAGTGGTGGCGAGGTCTTCCTGCCGCCATCCGCGGGCCTGCCGCGCCAGGCGTAACACTCCGCCGACGTCCCCTGCTTCGATCAGGGCCAGTGCTCGGGCGGACGCCCACAGGGCATCGCTCGTGTTCATGTGGTTCCCGAGAGTCGCCGGACCCCTCAGGCTACGCGGCCCGGCCGCCCGCCGCGAGGCCGCGTGCAGGATCTGCACGCGACGTGCAGGCCGTGCACGCGGCCTTCCCGCAGTGCCGGGCGGCGCGTTCCATGAAGGCGAGGCCGGCCGCGTGGTGGCCGCAGAACCGAAAGGGGCAGTCCTGATGAACGGCATGCGCGCAGGAGTGCCAGGGCAGCGGGTCTTCACGCCGGTCGTTGACCAGCACGCGTCGTGGATGGCGGTGAACCCGGTCCAGGGATGCCCGAAGCGGTGCGAGTACTGCTTCCTCCACGAGCGGTCCCAGGCCGGCATTGCCCCGGTCCAGGTCGCAACGCCGGCGGAGGCGGAGGAGATGCTCCTCGCGTCCCCGTTCTACGGCCCTGAGCGGGCGGTCGCGCTGTTCACCTGGACCGACGTCATGGCCGTGGCGTCGTCACGGGCCTACCTGACGGAGTTCCTCGGCCGCCTGACAACGGCTGGGCTGCCGAACCCGGTCGTCCTGATCACCAAGTGCCGCATTCCCGGGGACGTGATCGAGGCGATCACCGCGATGCGGGAGTCAGGACTGCGGGCGATCGTCTACCTCAGCTACTCGGGCCTGGACGAGGCGGTCGAGGTCGGCATCCGGCACGAGCAGCTCGTGGCGAACTTCCCGGTGCTGGCGGCGGCTGGCATCCCGGTCGTGCACTACTGGCGGCCCGCGCTCCCGTCCAGCGCGACCACCGAGACGATGACCAGAGTCTTAGACTTGGCCGCCCGGTACGCGGCGTGCACGATGGTCGCAGGGCTGAAGGTAGAGGCAGGCGCGCTGGGCCGGCTGTCCCGGCACTGGCCGGCGCTCGCCACGACGGCGGGTGTCACGGAAGCGGAGTGCGTGTACCCGGCGGCATTCTGGGAGTTCATCCACCGGGCCGGCGACCTGCACCCCGGCTACCCGGTGTTCCACGCGAACTCCTGCGCGCTGGCGTACGTGCTGGGCGAGGCGGACAGGTTCGGCGTCTACGGCAGCCACGTCTGCACGGCACGGAACCGCTGCCCCGGCTTGCAGCGGGACCGCTGCACGGCAGCGCACAGCGCCGCGCCCCCGGTGACTGCGGAGCGGATCGACGCGACGCTTGCCAGCCGGGGCCTGGCAGGTCCGGCCTGGGACTTCGACAGCGGGACACGGACGCTGGCGGTCCGCGCGGTCGTCCCGAACGCGGTGGCCTCCGCGCTTACCCAGGACCTCGGCGTCCGCGTGGTGTCCGGCGGGCAGGGCGGCGATGCTTACTGGAGCAGCGGGACCTCCGGCGCGCAGCCGCTCGTGATCGGGGAAGCATGATGACCGGCGAGGCGCTGGCGCGGATGCTAAGCCACGCCAGGGCGCTGCGGGCAGGCTTCGCCGCGACCGCGCCGGAGCCATGGGACGGCACCACGGCCGCAGCCGAGCTGGCCGTCCAGCTCGGCCACCTCGCCCAGTGCGTCGGCCGTCGGCACGGCCTTGACCTGAGCCAGTTCGAGGACCCGGCCCGGCCGATCACCGACGTCGGCGACGAGCTGGCGGACGTGGCCCTCGCGGTCCTCAGCATCGCCGTCCTGAGCGGAGGCGAGCCGTCCGCCCCGGCGGAGGCACCGGGCGGTCCCCGTCGGACGCCCGGAGCGATGGCCAGGGACACGGTGCTGCTGATCGTCCTGGTCATCGCCGCCGGCCGGCTCGCCGAGTCCGCGATGGTCGCCGGCGGCTACCGGCACCGGCCATCCGGGGACATGCCCGCGGTCGCCGAGGCGGCGGGGACCACCCTCGCCGCGGTCGGCCAGCTTGCCGTCGCGACGGGCGTGGACCTCTCTGCGGCGTTCGACGCGATGACGGCCGACGCTGCCGGCTTCCTCGCCGCCCGCAGTGCCCGCGCCGGGGGTGGTCCGAAATGACGACGCTGCTCCTCCGCCGTGAGGCGGTCGTCAAGACCATCACCGCGGCAGCCGCGGACCCGTACTTCGCCGCGATGCCCGCCGACTCCGGGGAAGTCCGCCGGTACGCGGGGATCCTGCGGAAGGCCGGCGTCCCGCTGCCTGGAGATCTTGCCGTTACGGACGGCGCGTGCGGCGCGGAAGTCCGCCACGCGTGGATTCCCGGCCCCACCCTCCTGGAGCTCCCGGGCTGGCGGTCAGCCGAGTTCCTCGCGGCTGTGATGTCCGTCGCCCGCTGGGTGCGCACCCTGGAGCACACCGGTGCGCGGCTCGACGCGAACCTGGCGAACTTCGTGATCCCGGACCAGGGGAACGTCACCTGCATCGACGTCCTGCCCCCGCTGCTTGCCTCGTTTCGCCCGGTGGAGACAGGTCCCTGGGAGCAGGTGATCGGCGGGCTGTGCTTCGACGCTGACATCACACTGTGCGCGCTGGCAGGCTACGCCGTCCGGCACCTGCTAGGCGCCCTTGACCCCGGTCCGGCCGCCTCTGAGACCATCGCGAGCGCGCTCCGGATCTGCCCGGGCCACCCACGACCCGGCAGCCTGGCGGCCCGCTGGTTCCACTCCCGCTTGCACGCAGCGGGACTGGCCGCAGCGGGGCAAATCCCCGCCGCCGAGGCAGAGAGACTGCTCGCCGCGACCTCGGTGCGGGCGCTGCAGGCGGCCCCGCCCGCCGCGCGCCGACACCACGCCGCCGCCGCCCTAGCCGTCATGGCCAGCGCGCTCGGCCGGAGGACCACATGACAGGGAGCTCGGCAGAGCAGCGCCGATACTGGGCCGGCGATCTCGCGGCCACGGTCACCGCGCCCGGCCAGGGGCCGACGGCGGACTACCTGTCCGGGTACCTCGCTGGGCCAGTCGGAACGCATGACCTCCCGCGCTACCAGGTGAATCTGCAGGTCGGTCATGAGGAGCTGGCCCGTGCCTCAGCCCGGCCCGCGGGCGTCCCGGTAACCCTAGTGGAGCCTGTTCCTGGCGTGGTCCTCGCTGCCTCCACCGGGGCGGACTGCAGCCGCGTCTTCACGGTGGCCCGGGACCGGCTGGAGAACGCCCCTGGCACCTGGGCCGCCTCCATCTCCGGCGATCGCGTGGACCTGCACGTCGCCGACCCGGCACGAGGCCCCCGCCACCTACTGCGGGTCATCCGCGAGCTCATGCTCCGCGCCTACGAGGACGCCGGGGCGGTCGTCCTGCACGCTGCGGGAGTGGAGGTGGACGGCGGGATGGTTATGATCTGCGGGCCGCGCGGGGCCGGCAAGACCACGGCAGCGGCGGCGCTCCTGCACCAGTTCGGCCCCCGCGCCCGGCTGCTGTCCAACGACCGGCTCCTGGCTTGCGACGGTCATCAGGCAGTGGCGGTCCCGCTTCCCGTGCCGGTCGCCAAGGGCACGCTCGGCGCGTTCCCGGCGCTCGGGGCCGCCGTCCCCGCCGCACGGCGGGCGAGGCCCGGCGAGCCGCCTCTGGCTGCCCTGCCGCGCGAGTTCGGGACCACCGGCAAGATCGCCTTCCCCGCCAGGGACTTCGCCGGCGCGTTCGGGGCCGGGCTGGCGGCCAGTAGCCAGATGGCCGCGATCATTATCCCGTCCCTGACTGACACCGCCGACCCGGCCGCAATCCGGCCCGCCAGCCCCGCCGAGGCGCAGGCCGCCCTGTCCGCCTGCTGCTTCACGCCGGCCGACGAGTTCTGGCGGCCCTGGCTCGTCGCCCGCGCGCTCCCCGACGCCGACCTTGCCGTCCACGCCGCACGGCGGTGCCGCCAGCTCGCCGCGTCCCTACCCTGCGTCATCGTCAGCTCGGGGGTCCGCCGCCCGCTCGACGGCTTCGCCGAGGCTCTCACCACAGTGACCGGGGCAGCGCGATGACGCCCGCCACGACGCTGCCCCGGTGCCCGGCCGTGGTGACGGCCGCGGGGGACGGCACCCGGTTCCGGCCGTTCACGAGCGTCGTCCCGAAGGAGATGCTCCCGGTCGGCGGCACCCCGGCTCTCGGACACGTGATAGCCGAGTGCACGGCCGCCGGCGCCGACCGCGTGTACGTGGTCACCCGGCCCGGCGACCTCGTCGTCCCCGCCTACGTCCGGCTGCTGCAGGACGACGGCTGCCCGGCCGTGTGTGTGCCGGAGGACCTGTCCTGCGGGTACGGGAATGCCGCCCCGCTGCTGACCCTCCGCCCTGTCCTGGAAGCGTGCGCGACGTTCATCGTCGCGTTCGGGGACGACGTCCTCCTCGGCGGCCCCGCCCCAGGCGCGGACCTGGCCGCGATGCGGCAGGCCGCCGAGTGCGGGACCAGCGCGGTCATCGCGGGACAGCTGATCAGCCTGGCGGACACCGGCTCGTTCGGAGTCATCGACGTCACCGGGCCGGGCGGGACGCGCGTGCGCGGCATCCGCCAGTGCCCGGACCCGTCCACCGTCACCGAGCCGCTGGCCGTCGTGTCCCGGCTGGTCCTCCGCCCATCCGTCCTTGGCCTCCTGATCCCCAGGGCCGAAGCACGCGGCGAAGTCGACCTCGGCACCGCCGTCGGCGAGCAGGCCCGCGGAGCTGACGTCCGGGTGCGCCGCATCACGGCAGACTGGGTGACCGTGGGCGACCCTCGCCGCTACCACGACGCCCTCACCCGCTACTGGAACAGCCACCCGCAGCGCCCGCGCCATCCCGAGGAGACCGCATGCTGATCGACATCTACAGCGACCGCTACGAGCACGCGGGCACGGCTGAGAAGAAGGACGCCCACGCCCAGGGCCTGTGGCACCGTACCTTCTCCGCACTGCTCGTCAACCCCGCTGCCAGGACCATCGCGCTGCAGAAGAAGGCACCCGGCCGGGCCGGGTTCGACCGCCCTGACTATGCCGATTTCACCGTCGGCGGCCACTACCACGCCGGCGAGGCCATCCCCGACGGCGTCCGCGAGGCCCGCGAGGAACTCGGCCTGCACGACCTGGAGTACGGCGACTTCTTTCCCCTGGGAATCCGGCAGACCGCAGTCACCCTCGCCCCCGACCGGATAGAGCGGGAGTTCCAGCACTGGCACCTCCTGCCCACCAGCAGCCCGCTTGACGGCATTCCCCTTGACGACGCCGAGGTCAGCGGCCTGGTTGAGATCGGCCTGGACGATGCGATCGCGCTCGCCGCCGGGGACCGGCAGCAGGCTGACGCCCTGTACCTCACCCGCGACGGCCACGCCCGCACTGTCACGCGAGGCACCCTCACCACGGCCGACCTGATCCCCGGCTACCTCGCGACTGACCGCCTCTACCTGCGCCTGTTCGTCGCCGCCCGCCGGTACCTCAGCGGCGACCGCGAGTACCTGTCCTGGTGAGCCCGGTGACCGGATTAGCCCCCCGCAGCATAGCGATCGTCTTCGGCACCCGCCCCGAGCACATCAAGCTGGCACCCCTGATCCGCCTGCTCGGCCCCGCCGCGCGGGTCATCCACTCCGGCCAGCACTACGACCCCGCAATGACCGGCGTGCTGCCCGGCACCGCCAGCGCCTGCGAGGAGCCGCTGTGGATCGGCGGGCATCACCGCGGCATCCAGATCGGGGCCGCCACCGCCCAACTCGCCGACCGCTGGCGGGACGATCGCCCCAGCGCGGTCATCGTCCAGGGAGACACCAACACCGCCCTCGCCGGCGCCTTGGCCGCTAACTCCTGCGGCGTCTGCCTCGTACACGTCGAGGCCGGCCTGCAGCGGCGACCGCGACATGCCAGAGGAACACAACCGCATCCTCATCGACCACCTCTCCGACTTGTGCTGCGCCCCCACCAGCGGCAACGCTGCCAACCTCCGCGCCGAGGCAATCCCCGGCCACCGCATCACCATCACAGGGAACCCGGTTGTCGAGGCAGTGCGGCAGACATCCCGCGACCACCAGGCCGCTGTCGGCATCCTCGGGGACCTCGGGGAAACGGACTTCGCGCTCGCGACTTTCCACCGGCCCGAGAACACCGATCCTCCCGCGCGGCTCGCCGCCGTCCTGGACGCGCTGGCAAGCACAGCACTGCCGGTCCTGGTCCCGCTGCATCCCAGGACCCGCAGGAGAATCCGCGAGCTCGGCCTGGACCCGGGCCAGCTGGGCATCCGCACCTGCGACCCGCCGCCCTACCCGGTATTCCTCGCCTTGATGGAGCGCGCCCGTGTCCTCATCTCCGATTCCGGCGGAATCCAGGAAGAGGCCACGATTATCGGCAGGCCCCTCATCGTCTTGCGGAAGTCGACCGAGCGCCCCGAGGCCCTCGGCGCTCTCGTGCGGATCACCGCATCACCCGCCGACCTGCCAGGGCTGGCCGCCGACCTGATCAGGATGCCAGCCGCCGGCCACGCCACAACGCCATTCGGCGACGGGCTGGCCTCGCAGCGGATCAGCCAGGCAATAACCACGCTGCTCGGCAAGCACCAGGCGTCGCCACCCGGCGACCCGTCACCGGCACTCCAGGCGCCGGAGCAGCTTGCATGCGAGGCAAGCAAGCCCTAGCACCGTCCGGCGATGCAATTCAGGAGCAGGACGCGCCAGCCTGCTGTGCCACCCGGCCTGGGTCCTCACCGCCGTCTCTCACGACAGCCCGGACGCCGCAGGTTCACCCATGCCCTGCAGTTCTTGCTCACGGACATGGCGATGAAGATCGTGGCCGCCCGTCAGCTCACCTATGCGGCGGCGGCCAAGTCGGAACGGGCGATGAACGGCGCGGTGATCGGTGACCTGACGTTCATCTCGTCGGCCTGCAGGTGCTTCGCCTCGGACGTCGCCATGGAGGTCACGACCGACGCGGTCCAGTTGCTCGGCGGCTACGGGTACGTCAACGATTACCCAGTTGAGCGCATGATGCGCGACGCGAAGATCACGCAGATCTACGAGGGTACCAACCAGATCCAGCGCGTGGTGATGGCCAGGCAGCTGCTCAAGTAGGCGATCGCCTTGGACCTGCCCCGCTGTTCGCTGCCGTCGCCGCGCGCTATCAGACCGTGCCGCAGGCACCGGGGTCAGGTCATTGGCTATCTCGTTGAATAGCCGCGCGGAGTTTCAGGTCGGCGGCGCTACAGCGTCCGGTATACATCGGCGCGGTGGTCGATGCGTACGACATGTACCGCATGAGCGGGTTCGTCGGTGCGGTATACCACCCGGTAGGCGCCGCGCCGTGCGGAGTGGTAACCGGTTAGCTCGCGTGTGGGCGGCTTGCCGACCCGGTGCGGGTTGTCCAGCAGCGGACCGGTCAGGAACTCTGTCACCGCTGCTGCGACCGCGACCGGCAGGCCGCGAGGGGGCGCCTCGGTAGGACGCGGCGGGCGGCCGGAGCTAGTGACAGGGCGTATGCCTCGTCGCTCACTCGGCGTTGCGCTCGTGGCGGGTGCGCTGCGCCATCAGGCGCTGGAGTTCGTCAGCGCCGATGGCCTCGCCCCGGGCGATCTCGGCCTCTGCGGTCCGGATCTCGTCTAGTGCGCCGGGCGTGGACAGCAGGTCGAGGGTTTCTTCTATAGTTCCAGATCTGCTATGGAGATGAGCACGGCTTCGGGGCGGCCGTTGCGGGTGATCACGACGCGGTCGTGCGTGTCCCGCACGTCGTCAAGCACCGCGGACAGCCGGGCCTTGGCGTCCGCCAGAGGAATCATCACCGTCATGACCTGAATTATGGTCATGAGACGGCAGCTTGCAAAGGGCGGCGTGCTCGCCTGCGCCTAGTGGACTCTGCGCGCAAGGCCGAATTCACTTCTGCCGATAGCGTGGTGCTGGTATCGGCTTCCATTGCCGCGACGATGTCCGCGTCGAGGGTATCGCGCGGTTCGGGGCTGGCGGCACCACTCCGAGCTGCCGGCTTTTCCCAGCCGGAAGGGGGACACGGTTGCCTTTGCAGTCCAGGAGTAGCCCATCGATGATGAAATCCGCGTCCGCTCCGCCGAGGTTGGCGTTCAACTGCTGACGGGGCGTGAGCTGAGCAGCGGGCGAGGACGGACGGCTGCACCGAGTAAGAGATCATGCGCGACACGCTGCACGGGATAGCGCCAACTGCCGATCATGTTGCGCGGATGCCGGGGCGCTAGAGTCGGCCACCCTGGCTAACGCGGGGGCACTGCGCGAGCGCGGGCATGAACTGCCAGGCGCTCGTGACATTCTCGCGGCGTTTCAGGCAACTCCTGGCATCGTCCAGTCCGTGCTGAGCGGAACATCAGCCCGAACGCCGTGACAAAGCTGTCGGCGTTCGGGCTTGAGAGGTTCATGGACTTCGAGGTTGGCTGCTACGGCTCAAATGATGAGGTTCGCGCGAACCTGGTCGCGGTCGCGCAGGCGAGGGCGACCGCCAAGTACGGCGAGACTTTCGATAAGGCGAATGCGATCCTGGTCGGTGATACGCCCCGTGACGTGCGGGCAGGGCTGATGGCGGCGCGCGGGTGGTGGGAGTGGCGACAGAGTCCGACAGTGTCGAGTCGCTGCGCGCTGCGGGCGCGGATGTTGTCCTGCCGGACCTTGGCTACACTGGGGCCGTGGCTGAGGAAGTGACAAGCCTTGTGGGCTAGCGGGCTGGCTTCGCGGGCCTTGCGCTCAAGGCACTGGTCCGCTGTCGCCAGAAGCCAGACTCCTGAATGGGCGAGGATATCTCCCACCCGCGGTCGAAGCTGCGGAGGTACATGTCAAAGAAGTCGCCGCCGTCCGTGCAGGTGCGCAGCCGCTGCTTCCACTGCTCGGCGGCATCCGGCGGCAGGCTGAGCGTGCCGATGCCCGGATGGTGGCGCTCGATGTCGGCCCAGAACAGCCGGGCTAGGCCGGATGCCAGGTTCCGCATTGAGGCATGGTCGAGGGCTGCGGCGCGCTCGCTGAGGTGGCGGACTAGGACGTCGCGGACCGGCCGACACTGATCTGGTAGTAGTCGACGAGTTCCCCGACCGACCGCTGGCCGAGCCACTCGCTGCCGTGCAGCGTGGTCCCGCCTCCAGAACCCCGATCCCGCATGTAGTGGACGCTGCCGGGCTGAAGTTAGGCGGACAGCTATTGAGTAGTGTGGGCGCTGGCCTTGGAGGCCGCTGCAATGGCTGCGGTCCTTACTAGATCCGTGAACCCCTGCGTCTTGACGACGTCGCGCGTAAGCGACTCGCCATCCAACGCTTGGTCGATGACTTCGATTGCACGCCTAAAGACGCTTACTGACTTGTCTTCCGACCAAAGTACTTCCGCGATCTGATTCGAGTATGTCGTTGCCTTGTTTGTCGTAAGATTTGGCATGTCTGGCCCGCCGGCGAGATATCGGAGTGCCATAAGGATATGGAAGCGCGCAGGCTTGTAGTACACAGGGACGGCGCTATTTCGAAACAGGAACTCAAGCTTGTAGTACGCGTAGGCGGATACATAATATGGCTCCAATTTGTGGGAGTCGTTGAAGATCTTCGATCCTACCTGGACCCGGAGATCGGAGTAGTACCTAGCGGCCCGATGTGGATCGTCAAGGAACATGGCCGCAAAGGCTCGCACTTGAAGCGTCTTTCCTGTAATGCGCGCCTTCTCGACACCCGCGACTGAAGCATACTGCTTAGAACGCCGCTCGTAGTAAAGCTTCTTCTTGTTCGGGTACGCCGCATAGAGTGCCTCTAGGCGCTTCTGGAAGGCGCTCATCGCATACAAGTCGTCCGCCGTTACCTCAGTCTGACGGTTTGTGGCTGTGATAATGGCGTTAATTATATCTTCGTCGGCGGTCGAAATGACTTTGAGCGGCACGTGCGTCTCTTCGCCGAGTTGCTCGCGTCAAGGGCATTCAGCAACTTCATCCAGCTCTCTGCCTAGTTGCGGCGCCCGGCTGTTCGGTGCCTGTCCCGATGTGGAGATATGCGGGCCGTCAGCTCCGACACCGGATCCCAGGATGGTGCATATTGCGGGCCTGGCATCGGACCTGGGGCTTTAGGGCGGCTGGAGCCACCGATTCCGGGCAGGTGACTGGGCGTGACGGCGGGAGTTCTCTTCTGGGATTGTTGCCACCAGACAGGCGCATTGGTGTGGTTATCCGTTGGGCGTTCAGGGTCAGAGCGCGGGCAGCAGTTCGAAGGCGGCGCAGTGCGCGGGGCGGACCGCCCGGAAATGCCGGTGGTCGATCGTCGCGACGTGGGTGGCGCCCAGCCGTTCGGCGACCGCGATCACGGAGGCGTCCGCCGTGCCCAGCGGGAAGTCCGCATACTGCCGCACGAGGTCGGCCATCCGGGCGAAGTCCTGCGCGGTGGTGGCCTCGACGATCAGCTCGCCGCGTGCCAGCGCGTCGAGGAACGCGGCCTCGACTGCGGGACCTGGCTCAATCTGGAGGAAGTAGGCGACCTCGGTGACGATCGGGGCCGGGACGATGACCGGGCCGCGGAACCGCCGGAATAGGGCGGTGCAGGCTTCGTGGTGCAGGCTTCGTGGTGCCGGTCCCTGGCGTTGAGCATCGCCACAAGTGGCCCGGTGTCAGCGATCAGCATCAGCGCGCTTCGCGAACTCCTCGCGCAAGATCTCCCCGGAACGCTCGGAGAGATCCGACGCGCCGTTGAACAGTCCGATGAAGGAGAAGTCCCGCACCGGCTCGTCGGCAAGCAACGATTCCGGCTCCAGGGCCTCGCCGGAGCTTGCGTGCCTGACGTCTGGGCGCAGTAGCTGCTGTGCCACGGCACGCAGCGCACGTACCTGGTCAGGATCGAGCTGGTCCACCATCCGGTGCAGGTCGACGTGCTCCGGGGTAATCGTCATAAGCCCAGGATACCGTCGGCCAGGGCAGCACTGCCAGCATGCGCAGCGGGCGGCAGGCTGCGCGGCCGGGAACCCGCGCCAGGCACTCGCAAGGGCAGCGGTACCCCCATGCGCAGGGGCGGCAGCGGGCCGGTCAGGAACTTGGTCACCGCTGCTGCGGCCGCGACAGGCAGGCCGCGAGGGGCGCCTCGGTAAGGACGCGGCGGGCGGCCGGAGCTAGTGACGACAGGGCGTAGGCCTCGTCGCTCACTCGGCGTTGCGCTCGTGGCGGGTGCGCTGCGCCATCAGGCGCTGGAGTTCGTCAGCGCCGATGGCCTCGCCCCGGGCGATCTCGGCCTCGGCGGTGCGGATCTCGTCTAGTGCGCCGGGCGTGGACAGCAGGTCGAGGGTTTCTTCTATAGTTTCCAGATCTGCTATGGAGATGAGCACGGCTTCGGGGCGGCCGTTGCGGGTGATCACGACGCGGTCGTGCGTGTCCCGCACGTCGTCAAGCACCGCGGACAGCCGGGCCTTGGCGTCCGCCAGAGGAATCATCACCGTCATGACCTGAATTATGGTCACGTGGCGGCAGGTTCTGCATGCGGTATTCTGGCCGGTCCCGCCCGGGGCGAGGTGAGGGCATCAATCAGATGGGAGTGACCGGTGAGCGTGCCGAGATCAGGGTGACCAGCCGCCGCCCAGAGTTCCGCGAAGCGTTCGCCGGGATGATGCTCAGATGCCGCTAGGGGTACCGGTGATCATGATCGCCCAGGCCGGCGATTCAGATCTTGCCGTCATCAGGGGGATAGCCGCCGGGCAGCGAGTCGGGCTGGCGCCTGGCCTGCTGGCGGCGGTTCAGCAGCGATGCGCCCGCGCCCGTCGGCAGTTGCTCGAAGGACAGCCCGTTTACGGGGTCAACACCGGGATGGGGGCGTTGCACCACATCCGGCTCTCCGGCGAGCAGCAGCGTGCGCACCAGCGCAACCTGCTACTCGCCCGGGCGACCGGCGGGCCACCATGGCTGGACGCGGCGGAAGTCAGGGCGATCATGGCGGTCAGGCTGGTGACGTTCCTGCCCGGCGACGCCGCCGTATCGGCCGCCCTCTGCGAGCGCCTGGCCGAGTTGCTCAACCGCGGCGTCGTCGCGGCGGTGCCACGCGGCGGGATGGGTTCGGCGGGCGAGATCATGCAGCTCGCGCACGCGTTCGGGCCGCTCGCCGGCCTGGGCCAGGTACTCGGTTCCGGCGGCGCGCTGCGATCAGCGCCAGAAGCACTCCGCGGCGCCGGCCTGACGGAGTTCGGCCTCGGCCTGAAGGAAGGCATCGCGCTGATCCAGGGCGTGCCGGGAACGACCGGCTTGTGCGTGCTGCGGCTGGCTGAGGCGGCCAGTCTCATCGATTTGATGGAGGCCGCCAGCGCGCTGTCGATCGCGGCGGCAGGTGCCTCGCGTGACCCCTACACGGCCGCGACCGCCCGCGGCGACGCTGTCCTCGCGGCCGTTCACGAGCGGATCCGCGCCAGGGCAGGCACCGGCGGGCCGCTCGTTCGCTGCAGGCACCGGTGTCGTTCCGGGTGGCCGGCCAGGTGCTGGCTCAGCTGCACCGGTCGGCTGGCTGGCTGGAAGCGGCCGTCAAGCGCGCGCTGACCGGGGTTACTGATTCTCCGGCCTTCCTGGACGGCCAGTTCGTCGGGACCGCCGGGTTCTACGGGCTGGAGCTCGCGGCTCAGTGTGATCAGCTCACGGCGGCCTTGTGCCATGCGGCTGAAGTCGCGGCGGCCCGGATCCACCGGCTGATGGATCCCGCGGTCACTGGGCTGCTGCCGCAGCTTGCCAGCCAGCCGGGCGTTGATGCCGGGCTGTCGCCGGTGCACAAGCGCGCCGCCGGCGAAGTGCACGCGATGCGGCAGCTCGCGACCGCTACGCCGGTCGGGCTGATCGAGACCTCGGGTGGCCAGGAAGACGCCCAGACCTTCTCCTGGGAGGCAGCCGACAAGCTCAGGAGCGCGCTGCGCCATGCCCGCGCGGTCACGGCCTGCGAGTTGCTGACCGCCTTCCACGCCAGCGTGCTCGCCCAGCGACAGCCGCCGCCAGCGGGCCGGCCTGTGCTGGACTGGCTGACCGGGATCATCGAGCCGATCCGCGCCGACCGCAACTTCGGCCTCGATATCGAGAAGCTGATCGAAGCGCTGAATGGCCAGGGCCGTCAATCGCGAACTACGGCGAATGCCGCTGAATGCGGCACGGGATTACCTCTCGCCAGGGCTGGGTCGTGAACCCGGCCAACGCGGGGAAGGCTATTCCGCCGGCCGAGCGGCTGGTCAACCTGACGCCGCACGAGCTGGTGTTGCAGGCCTACGAGCGGCCGGCGGCCAGGACCCTGGCCAGGCCGCTCAGTCCACGACGAGGCTCGCCTCGCAGGGCAGTTGCGCCAGGGTCGATGACCGGGCCGGCCAGCTCGGCCAGACGTCGCTGCGCTCGGCCGACGGGGAGATCACGCTTACCCGGCTGCGCAGGTCAGCCAGGCTCATCGGCCTTCCGCCCGCCACCGCCGGCACTTTCCTGGTCGTGTCACGAGTGACTGCGCTGGCCGCTCGGCACCGTCGCGACCTGGTGTTCCCGCACGATGAGCTGAGGATCAAGCCGGGCGGGTCGTTCCAGGATCTGGATGGCGCGTTCGACGGGTTCGCCGGCGATTCAGGCCGCGGGGACGCCGTTGTCGGGCGCCACACAGGCGATGCCGCTGCGGCGAAATCGAGTCGCTGACGTCTGAGGGGTCGGCGTAGTGTTGCACGGTGCTTGAGGTAGCAGCCTGCGTGGACGAGCCGGACGAGCTGACCTCGCTAGAGGTCTACAACACTGTGTGGCCGCACGACGCCGTGACGATCGACGCGGTGCACTCGTACAGGGACAGCGCCCAAGATTACATCGACTACCTCGTCCGCGAGGATGGAGTCATCCTGGGGACCGGGGTGGGGGCTATCTTCGCCTATCGCCCGCGCCGTGTCGTTGCGCTCATCACCGTGCTCGCCGGGGAACGCCGGCGCGGCGCTGGGACAGCACTGTATGAAGCCATCTCCAAGTGGGCCAGCGAGCGAGGGGTATGCGAGCTGGAGGTGTCGGTCTCCGGCAACGATGCGGAGAGCCTGTCCTTTGCCCTGCGGCGCGGCTTCACTGAGGAACGGCGCCAAGTGGGCCTCGTGCTCAGCCTCGCCGGCATCTCACCGCGGCAGGTCCAGCCACCGGCCGGGATCGAGATCGTCACCTGGGCGCAACGGCCGGAGCTGGCGCGCGGGATGTACGAGGTCGACCTCGAAATCCATCCGGACATCCCCGGCTTCGAGGACGTCGCCCTCGAACCGTTCGAGGACTGGATGGTGCACAACATGCAGCGGCCTACCGACTCTCCCGACGCGACGTTCATCGCGCTCGCCGGCGAACAGGTCGTCGGCTTCGCGAAACTGTCGCTGACCGCGCCGACGGCCGCAGGCCACTCCATGACCGCCGTCAAGAGGGCCTGGCGCGGACGCGGCATCGCGGGTGCCCTGAAGGCGACAGAAATCAACTGGGCGCTCGCCAACGGCTACACCGAACTCCACACCAGTAACGAGGAGCGGAACGCACCGATCAACCGCCTGAACGCCCGCCTCGGCTACAGGCCCGGAATCGGGCGGATCCACCTCGTCGGCCCATCATTGGCGGGCTCTCTCGATGAGACCCGACTTGGGCCACGATCATGTCTTGAGTGATCTTGGGGTTGCTGACCTGTGGATCATCGAGACGCTGCTCGGCAAGACGCTGATCCCGGACGCTGCCGCGGATCATGTCTTGGATCGCCTTGCGGAGAGCGAGGTCGACGACATTGTCGCCATGGCGGTCGCCGGGAGCAGGCTCCGCATCTTGTGTGCGGCAGCCCTCCAGCGCCGCCCTTCCCGCGCTGTGCCTTCTTGCAGGGCCACCGCGCGGCGGCTCTTTGAGAAGTTGCCGAGTGACGAGGAACTCTCCCGGGCCGGCGACCCGCAGGCAATCCTGGTCGGCTTGATCAAGTCTCGCGACATGGACCGAGATCGCAAGATCCAGCACGCGCTCAGCTCTTCGTACCTTACTAAAGGTATCGCCTGGCAGGTTCGGGTCAGCGCCCTGGAGGGACATCCGGTTTCCTTCGCCGTTCCGGAGTGGGTCATCGACAGCGGGCAGTACTACCATGAGGCCGCCGAGCTCGCCCTCGCTGGACGTCGAGTTCCAGGACCGTGCCCCCGAGAGGTAGGCGAGACCGCCGCGATCGTGTTCGATCCCAGCGACCCCGCCCGGGTGCGGTTCCTTCCCCCGCACCTTGCCAGCAAGGGCTGTTAAGCCCCTGGAGCGCCCGGCCTTGCGGGGGCGGGCGGGCTGGCTCGCGGTGGTCCGGGCAGGTTCGATGGGCGTCCTATCGCTGGGAGCAGTTGCGCGGTTACCTCACGCGGGCCTGGTTCGCTGCTTGACGGGATGAGGATCGTCTACTGACATGCCCACATCGAGCACCGCCCGAAGCCCAGAACCACCTCGTGTCACCTTCGCCAGAACAGATGGTGGGTCACGCCGCTCGGGCTCGGCACGACCTCGAGGTGGAACTGGTCAAGCAGCTCATCGGGTGATTCCCAGAGTCGTGACCCGGATCCGAGTTCCACCTGCGAGACCGCCACGTGCATCGTGTCGACGAGGCCGGCGTCGAGAAACTGCCGGATGGCGGTGGCCCCGCCGCCGAGTCGGACGTCCTTGCCCTGCGCCGCGTCCCGCGCCCGATCGAGGACCGACGCAGGATCGGCGTCGATGAAGTGGAACGTGGTGTCGCCCAGGGTGAACGAAGGACGCGTGTGGTGGGTCAGTACGAATACTGGGGTGTGGAACGGAGGCTCGTCGCCCCACCAGCCGAGCCAGTCGTGGTCGTGCCAGGGGCCGCGCTGCGGGCCGAATTTGTTGCGGCCCATGATCTCGGCGCCGATGTTGCGGGCGTAGTCTCGCGTGAAGTAGTCGTCTAGACCGCGGTTTCCGCCGGGGTCTGTGCGCATGGGCCAGCTCGCCGTGGCGCCAGCCCAGGCGAACATGTCGCCGGGGTCGGCGTCGCCGAACGGCCTCTCGATGCTCTGGTGTTCACCGGCACCGAATCCGTCACGCGAGACGTTGAAATTCTGGACCCTCAGTAGCTGATTCACGCCGTTTCTCCTGCATTCTTGATAATGGTGGGACTACGCGGATTAGACAGGCTCATCGGCGGGACTCGCCGATCATAAGAGACACCGATCACACCGACGGATGCCGGAAGGCGCATCCGGGAGATCGTGAGCACGTCCCGTAACTCGCGCCGGTGAACATTCCCGTTGACTCGTCGGACCATGTGACCGACCAGCCCTGCGCGCCGACTATGACGCCGTGAACACGAAGGACACCTGGTTGCCTGAGTTTAGCTGCCGGCCTGTGCGATTTGCTCGGCCGGCAGGCCGGTACGGCACGCCGGGATCTGGTCGGTGAGAGCGCCGGCGCGAGGGTCTTCGTCTGCGTGAGCTATCTGCGGCAGCGAGCGCCAGATGAACCCGAGGGTGATCGCCGAGCCGGCGAAACCGAACCAGAATGGCGCGGTGACGCCCCAGGCGGATGCGAGTGTTCCGCCCAGCGCCGAGCCGATCACTATGCCGCCGATCATGCCGGTAAGGTACACGCTGGTCACGCGGCCCTGGAATTCAGCTGGCACGGCCCGCTGGCGCACGCTAGTGGAGGTGGTGCCCCAGATGAACGCATGTGCGCCGAAGACAGCAAAGACGATCAATGCGAGCCAGATCCAGCGGGTCAGCGCGAGGGCGAGATGTGTCAGGGTCTCGATGATGAGCCCGCTCCTCATGATCACTCCCAGCGGAACACGCCGTTCGAGCCAGCCGTAGGACACGGTGCCCGCCAGCCCGCCCACAGCCATGGCGGTCGTGATGAGCCCGAAGCCAACCGCGCCCATCCCTAGCCGCTGCCGCGCGTACAGGACCAGGACTGACCAAGCGGCTCCGAACGTGATGTTGAAGGCGAAGATCGTGACAGCCAGGGTACGGACGGCCGAGTGTGCCAGGAGCCAGTGCCAGCCCTCGCGGATCTCGTCGCGCATCCGCGCGGCTTGCGCACGCCCGGCCTGAGCTGGCAGCCGTACCCGGGTCATCAGCAGAACTGCGGCGAGCACGCATACGGTCTCGCTGATGAACGGCAGTGCCATTCCGGCGGCGAAAAGCGCGGCTCCGATTGGCGGGCCTGCCAGCTGACTTCCCACGATCATGCCAGAGAGCGTGCGCGAGTTCGCGATGCCCAGATCGCGCTTGTCCACCAGCATGGGCAGCAGCGTGCTGACCGCCGTATCGGCGAAGGTCTCATTTACGCCGAACACGAACAGCGCGGCCAGCACCACCCCGGTATCGACGCGATGGGCGATGATCGACGCGGTCAGCAGGATCAGGACCGTCACGCGCACGAGCCCGGTCGTGATGACGATGGCGCGCCTGCTCACCCGGTCCGCCACGACGCCGGCGTATAGCCCGAACATCAGCCAGGGCACGCGCTGCAGCAGGGCCGCCATCGCGATGGCCAGCGGGTTGAGCGTCTGCGAGGCGACTAGCAGCGGCCCCGCAGCCAGCGTCATGCCGTCGCCGAGATTGGCAATCCAGGACGAGGCCAGCAGCCAGCGGAAGCCACGGCCCAGACGCGCTGGTGCCAGAAGATCGGCCAGCCTGCTCACCGCATCCGCCCGCCTGCAGAGATCATCCGGCTATCTTCGCGCGCCGGAGCGACCGGCCCCAACAGATTTTGCCGGGGCCGGAACCGCTAAGCAGCCATCCAGACCGAACCCGGGCGACCGCGCGCGGCCCGCCAGGCGATCAGGTCAGCGACGGGGCGGGCGGCCAGGCAGCGCAGTCATCGGGTCGCTCGGTGCGGGTTTCAAGCTTGGCTCGACTACGGAAGTCTGTGCGGTGCGGAATCAGCCGAGCCCGTTCATGCCCAACTCACTCGGACCCTGCATGGAGACATAGATCGCCGGGCTGATGTGATCGAACCCGTACGGGGGCATGAACGACCCGGACATCGCGGGCATTCCCGGCCGGGCAGGGTCGCGGCACCAGGTCCTTGCGCCCCCGGCTGGCCCGTCAATGTCCCATGGGTGTGGCTCTTTCGGGGTGAGGCTGTTCTGGCAGGAGGGTTCTCGGGTTCGTACAGGAGGGTTTCCGCATCTAGGAGAGTTGACAGGACTATACGACGACAACCCTCCTTCATGCGACAACGCTCCTTCAGGAGCCCGAGAACCCTCCACGGTAAGGACGAGAACCTCCCGGACACGGCACCACCCGGCTGGCTCACCGAGAAAGAGCCACACCTATGTCCCAAAGATGGGCCTGCCGCTGCCAGCCGTCCGAGAGGACCGTCACGGCATCGGCTATGGCGAGCGGGTCGGCGATCTTGGCCAGATGCTGGCGCAGTGACTTTGTCGGCCCTGGCATGACAAGCGCCCTTGATCTCAGGCCAGGCGGTGGCACGGCGCATTGGAGTTGCCTGTCCTTACTCCAGTACCATTTCAATGAAGGATAGAAACCCCCGCAATATTTCAAATAAATGCGGGAGCAAAATCATGTAGCCAGAGGCTGATCCGCTGGAATCATCAGCAGCGGGCCTGGTCCTATGCGGGCGGTGCATAAGGGGAGGAGCATGCGGGCCGGAGGACTGGATGACGATGACCTGACCGCGACGATTGAGGAAGCCAGGCAGGCCGCGCGGGACACGGCTGACGCCGTGTCCCGGCATGATCTGGCGGTACTGCTGCTGGAAAGCTACAACCGCCACGGTGACGCGGCGGCGGTCACGGAGGCCGTCGAAGTCCTCCGGCAGGCCATCGCGGACGGGGGCTGGAGCGGGTTGCGCGGCGTGCTTGGTACCGCCCTTGTCAGCCAGTATGAGATCGACGGTGCCGGCGCTGCGCTCGATGAGGCGATCGACTTGCTTTCCGCGGTCGTGCGCGACGGCCCTGCGGACCCGGTCACCGGCACAGACCATCGGATCCAGCTCGGCAAGGCCCTCGAGGACCGGGCATGGGTGACCGGCTCGGTCCCCGATGCCGACGCTGCGGTGGCGCTGGCCCGCTCGGCGCTCGCCGATACCCCTCAGGACGCCGCTGAGCACCTTATCGTCCGTTCCAACCTCTCCAACGCGCTGCTGACGCGATATGAGATCACTGGCGGCCCCGACCAGGTTGCCGAGGCCGTCGCGCACGCACGCGCGGTGGCGGACACCTTTCCCGAGTCTGACCCCCGCCGGGCGTCGATGTTCGCGAACCTCGGCGACGCGCTGCACACGGCATTCGACAACTCGGGCGACATCGCCGAGCTGAGCGACGCGATCAGCGCGGGCCGGACAGGTGTCCGGCTAGCCGAGGCCGATGACCCCGGCCTCCCCGGCTACCTCCTCAACCTGGCTAACGGCCTGCTTACGTTGTCGGAGGTTCTGGGCGATGCCGGGGCGGCCGAGGAGGCGGTGACCGTGGCGCGCCGCGCGGTGGCCGCCTGCCGGCCAGACGGGGCCAAGCGCAGTGTCCCGCTGGCCTGCCTTGGCAACTGCCTGCGCAACCGGTACGAGCTCACCGGGGAGCTGGCCGCGCTGGACGAGGCGATCGAGGCGGACCGGGCCGCGCTCGCAGCCACCTCGCCCGCAGAACCGAGCCGGGCCCAGCGCCTTACCAACCTGGCGATCAGCCTGACTCTGCGTCATGAGGCCGAGCCGGACCTGGCCGTGCTGGACGAGGCGCTTGACTGCGCGCGCGCCGGGGCGGCCGTCACGGCCGAGGACGACCCGGACCGGTACCAGAACCTGCTGACCTGGGCGCGCGCGGAGTACGTCAAGTTCCAGACGACCGAGAACCGGGACGCGCTCAACTGCAGCATCGAGGTGGAACGCCAAGCCAGCCAATTGCTCGGCGCGGAAAATCCGGGACGGCCGATCGCGCTGGCGAATCTGGCGGCGTCGCTCATCGCCCGCGGCCGGCCGCCGGGTGGCAGCGGCGGCGAACTCGACAGCGCCGGACTCGATCCGGCCGATTTCGAGGAAGCGGCCGACCTGCTGACCGAGGCTGTCGCCCTGACCCCGGCGGGCTCACCTGACAGTGCGCTCTACTTGTACAACCTTGGCGAAGCCACAGCCAGCCTCGCCAGGTCCGGGTCCGGTGCTGCAGCCGACTCGGTCGCCGCGTTCCGCGCCTGCGCCGAAGTCGAGGCAGCGCCCCCGATGCTCCGCGCGGAAGCGGCGATGGAATGGGGCAGGCTATGCGCCGCCGAAGGTGACTGGGCGGGTGCCGCCGAGGGGTTCGGCCTCACGGTGGAGCTGGCCCCGCTGATCTCGCCGCAGCATCTTGAGCGCGATGACCAGGAGCGCAGGCTGGCGACCTTCGCGGGCCTCGCCAGCGACGCCGCGGCCTGCGTGCTGGCCGCGAGCGAGGGCGGCCCGTCCGCCGGGCTGCGCGCCCTCGCGTTGCTTGAGCAGGGGCGCGCACTGCTGGTCGGATACCTCCTGGGCGATTCGGCCGACCTGACTAGGGTCCGGGCCGCGGCCCCGGAGCTGGCCGCCGAATTCGCGCGGCTGCGCGGCGAGATCGACGCGGCCGACGCGGGCCAGTCAGGGCCGGGCGGCACCCTCGCCGTGGGAACTCCGCAGCGGCCCGATCCGGTCCTACGCCGCCGGGACCTGCTGCGCGATCGTGACGCGGCAGTGCGGCAGATCCGCGCGATTGACGGGCTGGCGGATTTCCTGCGCGCGCCTGACCCGGACCAACTGCTCGCGGCGGGCAGCGCGGGACCGTTCGTCTTGGTGAACATCAGCCGGTACCGCTGTGACGCGATAGCGATCTGTGCCGGCCGCGTCCAGGTGGTACCCCTGCCGGGCGTCACGTTGTCCGGCGTCACCGACGTCACCGCGAAGTACCTGCGGCTGTTCGGCCAGCTTCGCGGTGCTGGCCAGCCCGCTTCCGCGCGGCGGCGCAGCGCGGCCAGCCCCCTGCGGGACGTCAGCGGATGGCTGTGGGATCTCATCGCCCGCCCGGTCCTTTCCGGCCTCGGGCTGCCCCGGCGCGACGGCGAGGTGCCCAGGGTCTGGTGGTGCCCGACGGGTTCGCTCGCCCTGCTCCCGCTGCACGCCGCCCACCGGTATGACGAGGAGCGAGGGGCAGACGTCGGCGTCGCGGACTGGGTCGTATCGTCCTATGCCGCGTCTGCGCGGACGCTGCTCGCGCTGCGCGACCGCGAGCGGACCGGGGGCGCCGGCGCGGCCCAGCTTGTCGTGGCGCTTGACCGCACGCCGGGGCTGAGCAACCTGCCGCAGGTGGCGAAGGAGGTCGCGATGATCGGCGGCACGGCTGGCCCCGCCCCGCTGGTGCTGCGCAACGAGGCGGCGACCCGCGACGCGGTACGGGCTGGCCTGGCCAGTCATCCGTGGTTCCATTTCGCCGGCCACGGCTACCAGGACCTGCTCCATCCGGGACGGGCCAGGCTATGCCTGAGCGACGGCGGCCTCGATGCGCTGACGATCGCCGCCGAGCGGCTGGCCGGCGGCGAACTTGCCTACCTGTCCTGCTGCGAGGGAGCCGTTCCCGGCACTGAGGTTCCCGATGAACCGCTGCATCTTGCGCTCGCGTTTCAGATCGCCGGGTACCGGAACGTCATCGCTACCTTCTGGTCGGTGGGCGACCGCGGCGCGGCTGAGGTTGCCCGGCGCATTTACCTGCGGCTGAGACGCGACGAGAGCCTCGGTGCCGACGTTGCCGCGCGGGCGCTGCGCGACGTGGTCCTCGAGCTCCGCGACCGGTACCCGGACGAGATCTGGGCGGCCTACTTGCACGCCGGTGTCTAGGACGCCGGGCGCGTCGTAGGCGAGGGCGGAGCGCGGGCGTTCGCGGCGTATTGGCGGTAGCGGCGCGGTATGTCCTGACATGATGGCCGGATGCACCATGACCCGCGGCCCGGCCGAGTGGCGCGACTGTGGGTCGCCGCCGAGTCCAGAGGAATTCCGCTCCGGGCGATCCTGGCGACGGTGGCGGTGATCGCGGCGGCCTACCTGCTGGGCAAGGTGGCGTACCGGCTGCGCGAAGTCGAGTTGCTTATTGTCGTGTCCGGGTTCGTCGCGCTGATCCTTAACCCGGTCGTGACCGGTCTTGAGCGGTGGCTGGCGCGTGGCTGGGCGGTGGCGGTCGTGACCGTGCTTGGCCTGGCCGTGTTCTTCGGCCTGGCACTCGTGTTCGGCGTCCCGCTCGCCGGCGGGTTCGCGCACCTGGCGCACTCACTGCCCGGATACGTGTCCAGGGCCGAACGCGGGCAAGGCACGGTCGGCCACCTCGTCCGCAGGTATCACGTCCAGAGGTGGGTGGAGCGCAACGCCCCGAAGCTGCTGAACGTCGGGCAGGACCTGGCCAGGCCGGCTCTTTCGCTCGGCAAGGGCGCATTCTCGCTCCTGCTGGCGCTGACCACGATCTTCGTGCTGGTGCTTCTGATGCTGATCGAAGCCCCGAGGATCTGGCGGGCGGTGCTCAGCCATATGTCGCCAGGCCCTCGTGACGAGCTGACGCGGGTCGCGAGCGAAGTGAACCGTTCGGTGCTCGGCTACATGGCCGGGAACGTGCTCACGTCAGTGATCGCCGGGGTGGTCGTGCTGGTGACGTTGCTGCTCCTGCACGTGCCTTTCGCGTTCCTGTGGGCGCTGTGGGTGGCGCTGGTGGACTTCCTGCCGATGGTCGGCGGAGCGCTGGCCGGCATTCCCGCGATCTTGTTCGCGGCCGGGCACTCGCTGACGGCCGGGATCATCACGCTCGTGGTGTTCGCCGTCTACACCCAGGTCGAGAACCACGTGCTGAACCCGGTGATCATGAGCCGCACTGTGCGGGTCAGTCCGCTGCTCGTGCTGGTGTCAATTCTGGTCGGCGCGTCGATCGGGGACTGGATCGGCGGGGTCTTCGGCGCGTTCGTCGCCGCGCTGATGTCCATCCCCGTCGCGGGTGCGCTCCAGGTTCTGATCAAGGAGCTCTGGCACCTCACCGACCCCAACCGGGTGCGACTCGTGACCGGCGAGGAGACCGCCGGGGATACCGGGCCAGCCGGCCTCTGAGCGCGCCCGAGGCCCATCTAGCTGACCTGAGCCAGCCGACGTTAACGGTTTTTTCCTGTTACGGGGTATTGCTCCGACCTTCATGCGCGGGTTTCACTACTCAGTGCGGACAAGCAGCACGTCGCCGGCCGCGCGCTGGCGGCGAGCTGCCGGGACTAGGACGTTCGCGCGCCCGTACAGGGATGTACGTGCGCGTGCGAGAACGCACGTTCATACAAGCACGCGCCCGCGTCGCGTGACCCTACGCGGGCGCTCCTGAAGGACTAGTCGGAGGCTCGCATGAAGCCCATCACGGTTGCCAGATACCTCCGCAACCGCAACCCTCGTCGGAGCATACGAACTGCCGCGATCGCCGCATCGGCCGCCTTTGCGCTGGCGTTACCAGTAGCAGCGGTCGCGTCTTCTCCGGCGGCTGGCGCCGCGGCGTCCCGGACCGCCGGGACAGCCGCCACCATGTCGTCCAGCGCCTCATGTCCCTGGCTGAACCAGTCGCTCCCGGTCCAGCAGCGCGTGCAGATGCTGATGGCGCAAATGTCCCTGCCGGACAAGATCACCATGGTGACCGGGGCAGGGTTCAGCACCAAGTACGTGTTCGAGACGTCCGCGATCCCGAGCCTGTGCATCCCGGCTGTCGGCGAAGAGGACGGCCCGGTGGGCGTGGGCGACAGCCTCACCGGCGTGACCCAGCTGCCCTCGGCCGTGTCCCTGGCCGCCACCTTCGACCCGTCACTGGCGATCCAGTACGGACAGGTCGTCGGGTCCGAGGAGCACGGCAAGGGCGCCATGGTCGATCTTGGGCCGACGGTGAACATCGACCGCGACCCGCGCTGGGGGCGATCGTTCGAGGCATACACCGAGGATCCGTACCTGAACCAGGCTATGGCGGTCGCCGATATCGACGGGGTGCAGAGCCAGGGCGAGATGGCGCAGGTCAAGCACCTCGCGGTGTACAACCAGGAGACGAACCGCAACACCCCGGCCGACGACGCGATCGTGAGCACGCGGGCACTGCATGAGATCTACCTGCCCGCGTTCTGGGCGGCGACCACGCAGGCGAAGGCTTCCTCGGTCATGTGCGCCTACAGCACGATCAACGGCCAGGCCGCGTGCCAGAACCAGGACCTGATGAAGACCACCCTGGACCAGCGCTGGGGCTTCCCCGGGTTCACGACCTCGGACTTCCAGGCCACTCACTCGACCGTGCCATCCGCGGACAACGGCCTGGACCAGGAGATGCCCGCCGCGCAGTTCTACGGCTCAGCGCTGCAGGCGGCGGTGCAGGACGGCCAGGTGCCCATGGCCACCCTCGACGAGATGGTGTCCCGGATCCTGACCGAGATGTTCAAGTTCAACGAGTTCAACAACCCGCCGACCGGAACGACAAGCACCGTCGTGACCACCCCGGCCCATCAGGCCGTCTCCGCCGACGTCGCCGAGGCGGGCACGGTGCTGCTGAAGAACGCGGGGAGCACCCTGCCGCTGCCGGCGAACGGCGCCGGCACCGTGGCGGTGATCGGCCCGGCCGCTTCGGCGTCGCCGACCGACACCGGCGGCGGCAGCGCTTTCGTGACCTCCACCTTCAACGTCACTCCTCTGCAGGGCATCCAGGCCGCGGCCGGGCCGGGCACCACCGTGCAGTACGCACAGGGATTGCCCACAGACACGTCCCTGACGCCGATCCCGGCCTCCAGCCTGACCCCCGCCTACAACGGGACCGGGAACGGCCAGACCTACACGGGCACCCTTTTGGCACCGGAAACCGGCACGTACGTGCTCGCTTTCAAGAATCCAGGCTCGTTCTCGGCGACCAACCTGTCCCTGGACGGGCAGGAGATCCTGTCCAACCCGGGCACGCCGCCGGTATCCACCTACTCGGTAGGCGTGAACCTGGTGGCAGGCCAGACCTACACTTTGCAACTGTCCGGCGGCGGGCCGTCGGCGAACCTGAGCTGGGCCATCCCGTCCCAGCTGGCGCCCGGCATCGCTCAGGCGGTTGCCGCGGCCAAGTCCGCCCGCACCGCTGTGGTCGTCGTGTCCGATGACACCGAGTCCGAGTCCTCCGACCGCGCCAGCCTCAACCTGCCGTCCGCTCAGAATGAGCTGATCTCGGCGGTGGCGGCGGCCAACCCGGACACGGTCGTGGTCGTCGACGCGGGCGGTCCGGTGGCCATGCCCTGGCTCAACCAGGTCGCCTCGGTTGTCGACGCCTGGTACCCGGGCGAGAGCAACGGCACCGCGCTCGCTTCGGTGCTGTTCGGCACGACCGACCCGAGCGGCCACCTCCCGGTCACCTTCCCGGCTGACCTCTCGCAGGTGCCCGCGTCGACGCCGGCCCAGTTCCCCGGGGTCAGCGGCCAGGTGCAGTACTCCGAGGGCATCGATGTCGGCTACCGCTTCTACGACGCCAACAACGAGACACCGCTGTTCCCGTTCGGCTACGGACTGTCCTACACGAACTTCCGTTTCAGTAACCTGACCATCACTAACAGGCACGTCCAGAACGCCACGTCCAATCCCGGCGCCACCAGCTGCGAGTGCAACGGGCAGTCGAGCAAGCTCGTGACCGTGTCCGCCAAGGTCACCAACACCGGCCACGTCGCGGGCTCCGACGTCGCCCAGCTGTACCTTGGCGACCCGGCGGCGGCGGGCGAGCCGCCCCGCCAGCTCAAGGGATTCCAGAAGGTCACGCTGCGGCCCGGCCAGTCCACGACCGTCCGATTCGCGCCTCAATCGGCCACGACCTGTCGTACTGGAACGACGCGGCCAGCGGCTGGGTCGTCCCCGATGGCCGAGTTCGGCGCCTTCGTCGGCGACTCCTCGGCGCTGGCCAACCTGCCGCTGCGCGGCGACTTCACGGTCGTGCGCAGTGTCGGGGCTCGCTACGCCACCGTCCAGGCCCCCAAGACCATAGCGGCGGGAGCTACCGCGACAGTGACCGCGACTCTGGTCAACAACGGCGATTTCACGATGCCGCGAGCGCGGTTCAAACTGCAGGCTCCGGCTGGCTGGCAGGTGAGCAGCCCGGCACCGGTCACCATCAGGCCGGGGCAGACGGTGACCGAGGAATTCCAGGTAACCGCACCCGCCACCGCCCAGGCCGGCGATCAGACGCTGACGCTCTCCGTCGTGTCCCTGGCCAGCCCGGCGGTCGCAGCGGCCTGGTGGAGGCCTCGGCGACAGTGACCGTGCCGTTCAGCTCGCTTGCCGCCGCTTATAACAACACCGGGATCAGCGACAACTCAGACGAGGCCGCGGCCGACCTCGACGGATCCGGTGACAGCTTCTCGGCTCAGGCGCTCGCGGCGGGTACGCCGACGGCGCTCACTCCAGGGCAGCAGGTCACCGTCGGCGGGACCACCTTCACGTGGCCCGATGCCGCGCCGGGTACCCCGGACAACGTGGTCACCGCCGGCCAGACCGTCGCGCTGTCCGGGTCAGGGACCGACCTCGGCTTCCTCGGCACCAGCCAGAACGGCACCGCGAGCGGAACCGTCACCGTTAACTACACCGACGGCAGCAGCCAGTCCTTCACCATGAACATGGCGGACTGGTTCTCCAATAGCCCCGTGATCGGCAACCAGCTTGTGACCACGACCTCAAGCTGGAACTTCCAGAACAATCCCATCGGTGCGCACCCGGTGAGCGTCTACTTCGGCTCAGTGCCGCTGCAGCAGGGCAAGCAGGTGGCGTCGGTCACGCTGCCCATCCTCAACGCAGGAGGCACCACCGCGATGCACATCTTCGCCATGGCCACGGGAAACGGGACGCCGACCATCGGCGCGCCGTTCTCGTCGCTTGCCGCCGCTTACGACAACGCCGGGATCAGCGACAACTCGAACCCGGCAGCTGCCGACTTCGACGGCACGGGGGAAAGCTTCTCCGCGCAAGCACTGGCAGCAGGCACGCCGACCCCGCTCACCCCGGGCGGCCAGGCTACCTTCGGCGGGACGACCTTCACCTGGCCTAGCGCTGTCGGCGCGCCCGACAACGTGATCGCCGACGGGCAGACCATCGACCTGTCCGGCTCCGGGACCGATCTGGGCTTCCTCGGCGCAGCCGGGTTCGGGACGGCCAGCGGGACCGGCACCATCACCTACACCGACGGCAGCACGCAGGCGTTCAGCCTCGCCATGCCGGACTGGTTCAACAACGCGGCGGTGGACGGCGTACCAGATCGCCACCTCCACGACCAGCTGGAACTTCGCCAGCAGCACGCAAACCACGCACCCGGTGAGCGTCTACTTCTCATCGGTGCCGCTCCAGGCAGGCAAGACCGTGGCATCGGTCACGCTGCCGACGGTGAGCGCGAGCGCGGGTAACGGCGTCACCGCGATGCACGTATTCGCGATGGCGATCGGGTCAGGGACCCCGACCGCCGGGTAACGGAACGACCGGCAACCTGCCGAGGTCGGCGGTCGGCTCAACCTCCGATCGCCGACCTCGGCCCGTCACCAAGGCCGGACAGGCCGCAGGGCTGGAAAGCAGCACGTCAATGCCTCTACTGGGAAGATCTACATGCATCCAGTGGGAAGATTTACAGGTTCTTACTGGGGAAACTTACGTGCTGCTGCCGTCCGCGGCGACCTGTGGAAGGCCGGAAGGAAATGATCCCGTTTTCCGCTGTCATGCGGCGAGCCGCAGGTCGGGGAAGCGCTGTTCCCAGGTCCGCCGGACATCTCGTGGAAGGAAGAGCCGCCGCCACACCCGGCGCAAGACCGCTTCGTTCAGGTACGAGCGCAGATCATCAGCCGTAGTGGCCTCCCTGATTACACGCTCGTACATCACGTTCCGCTCCGCCGGGTCATCCAGGTGGAACACCGCCCGCTCCGACCAGTCGAGCCGCAACGGCAACTGGACGGCACCGCTAACCGGCCCGGCCAACTCGCCCAGCGTATCGGGCAGCAAGTACGGGCGGTTCTCCGCGTAGGTACGACCGGCCATGCCACCAGCGTAGCCAGCGGGCGAGCGCGTCCCCTGAAGCAACGGGCTGCCTCACCGCGCTTGAGGCACCCAGCGGGTCAGGCAGGTATGCCGTTAACCAGCGCCAGGATCAGGAAGCGGAAGTTCATCAGCGCGGCTCTCCTGCTCGCTGGCCCCGACTCGTGGTGTACCCAGGCCCCGGTCGGGTACCTTGCGGAGCGGCATGGCCGGATTGGCTGTTCTGGTGCCTTGCTCGATTTTGCGGACCTGGCTCAGGCCTGGGTAAGCCTGCGGGGCCTTGCGCGCGGCGGCGATTGCCCGCCCGTCTGGGTAGTCGCCGGTCCTCTGAGGACGCGGGCCGGGTGGCGTGCTCATGTGTCCAGGATCGTGGACTGGCCTGTGTACTGCCAGGACCTGCGGTGGTGTTGAGCTGTCACCCTGGCAGGCTGGGCGCGTGGGGGGCGAGGAGCTCTGGTAGCTCGGTCAGGGAGGGGATGCGCCAGTCGGCGAGTTGGGAGACGAGCGGGTCATCGGCCCACAGGTAGCCCCAAGGGCCGCGGCGGAGGTGGGCGGCTCGCAGCCCGGCGGTCTTGGCGGGTTTCAGGTCGTTGTCGCGGTGGTCGCCGACGTAGACGATCTCGTGCGGATGCCCGGTTGCGGTGTTGATGATCCTGCGGAAGAACGCGGGGTCGGGCTTGGCGACGCCCCATTCGGCGGAGGTGGCGATCAGGTCGGCGGGCAATTCCAGCTTGCGGAAGATCCTGCCGGCTCTGGCGGTCTGGTTTCCGGCGATGCCTACCCACAGGCCGAGTTCGCGCAGGGCAGCCAGGGCCGGGCGGACATCCGGGTAGAGGTCGGCCTCGCCGTAGTTCTCGCCCTTGCCCGCATCCTCGCGGCGCTGTCGCTCGGCAGCCAGGTCGAAGCCCGGCCGGAAGTACTGGAAGGTCTCCGCGTTGTCACGCCCGGCTGCGGTGACTGCACCCAGCACAGCGGAGAACGTATGGCGCGGAACGCCGATCCAGTCGGCCCACGCGCCGAACTCCCGGCTGTCGTCCAGCAGGGTCTCGCCGATGTCGAAGACCACTGAGACCACTGTCATGTTCCTCTCCTCCTCGCGCCAGCCGACAGGCTACGCGGGCTCGCCCTGACCGGCGATGCGCCGCCTCTGCCGGCTCACCGAGGATCCTTGGCGTGTCGCCGTCAACCTGTTGCCGGGGACTCGCGTCTATCTACCGACTTCCTTGGATTGGCCGGGTCTGCCCGGTCACGGGTGGGATAGGTGGCCTGGGCTATGAGACGACATCTGTCAGTTCATGTGGCACGAGTGCGCATTGTGATGGCAGCAGCCATTGTGATAGGCGGCGTCGCCGCGGCCACCGCGCCAGCGGCGTCAGCCCGCCCGCGCTGCCGGCGGCTGAGCTGACCTCCGCTCAGGGGCACCTCTATCACGAGAACCGGACGCTCGGGAGCATCTCGTGTCTCGGCGCGTCGTACTGCATGGGCGTGGGCAACTACGGCGAGCAGGCGACGGGGCAGTTTGACGCTACGTTCAGCCAGCTCTGGAACGGCAAGGCCTGGCAGACGACCTCGGTACCCGCTCCGCCCGCCACCGACGCGAGCCTGGACGGCGTCTCCTGCGCCTTGAGCAAGCCCCCGGGCCAGGCTGCTGCCAGGAGCTGCGTGGCCGTCGGGTCATTGAACAACGGCGGGGAGCTCAGCGACGCGTGGAACGGCAAGACCTGGCGGATACTGCCGGTCCCGGCCGGCCTGAAATTCTCCTCCGCGCTCAGCGGTGTCGCGTGCCCGGCCGCTAACGACTGCATCGCGGTCGGCGGCGTATCTTCGGCGCCCCTGGCGCAGCTGTGGAATGGCGCGTCCTGGAGCCGGCTAACGCCGGTCGCGCCTGCTGGCGCCAGCTCAAGCGGTTTCAGCGCCATCTCATGCACGGCGCCGGGCAACTGCGTGGCCGTCGGCCAGTACAGCGTGGTGCAAGGCATTCACCAGTTCAGCTACGGCCTGGCCGAATCGTGGAACGGCCAGGCCTGGGCGATGCTGCCATCCGCCCCAGCCACCGTGACTGGCTTCAGCGCTGTGTCGTGCCCGGCTGCGAAGGTCTGCGTCGCCGTCGGCTCGGGGCCGCACGGAACGACGGGCTCGGCGGTGTGGAACGGTACTTCCTGGACCACGCTCTCCATCCCGGACCCGGTGACCCCGCCGGTACCTCAGGCCCAGCCGATCCTGACCGGCGTCTCCTGCGCCTCCGCCACAAGTTGCGTGGCCGTGGGATCGGGCGCTCCGGGCGGGCCGTTCGCGGAGCGGTGGAGCGGCGGACCGAGCTGGCAGCGGATGACCAAGCTGCCCGGGCTGGCCTTTTACGCCCTGTCCAGCGTCTCATGCCCTGGGCCAGCCAGTTGCATGGCGGTGGGCGGCCAGGGCGGGAACGGCGGGCTTGCCATTTACTCGAGCCTCGCGGTTGCCTGGAACGGCACGAGCTGGCGCGTGCTGCGCACCGGCAAGGTCGATGAGGTGTCCGCCGTCTCCTGCCCCCGGGTCTCGAGTTGCCTGATCACCGGCGGCTACCTGGACCAGGCCGACGTCACCAGTGCCCTGGCGCAGAGGTGGAACGGGAAGACGGCGCGGCTGGCCTCACCCCGCGGCCTGAGCGGCATTCTCGGCCCGGTGTCCTGCCCGAGCACCACGTTCTGCGTGGCAGCGGCGAACAACTACCTGCCAGGCGGCCAAGAGATGGTCGCGACCTGGAACGGCAGGCACTGGACCTCGCGCCCGAGCGCGGACCAGGATTACATCCAGCTGCTCTCGTGCGCGTCGAAAACTTCTGCGCGGCTGGTCCTTCGGGCGAGATCTGGAACGGCAGGAACTGGCGCGAAGCGCCATTCGCGCAGCCCGGCGGCGATGACATTACCGCTAGCATTTCCGGGCTGTCGTGCCCGCGGCCGCACTTCTGCATGGCAACCGGCGGCTGGGAGCAGGACTCGGAGACCGGTCCGACCTTCGGGATGCTGGCCGAGGTGTGGAACGGCTCGCGCTGGAACCTCATCGATCCGCCGTCCAGCCAGCAGGGCGGCCTGGGCGTGGTGTCCTGCGAGTCCCCGACGAACTGCACGACTGTCGGCAGCGTCTCCGGTTCGCCGGCCATCTTCGCGGACCGGTGGAACGGCCGCGACTGGAAGGTGAGCAAGCTGCCTGGCAAGTACTCCAACGTCGCCTGGTCAGGCGGCGGCAGGCCGTCGGGCATCTCCTGCCCGACCGCGACAAGCTGCATGGTCGTCGGAAGCTACCTCCCTGATGGCAGTGCCGGGGGCCCAGTCGACGTCGCCATCGCCTGGAACGGCCGCACCTGGCGGCGGACCAAGGTCGCCGGGCCCGGCGGCATCCAGACCGTCTCCTGCGCCGCCGCGAACCAGTGCGTCGCGGTCGGCGACCCGGACATCACCACCCTCGCCAAGTCGTGGAACGGCAAGACCTGGCGCGCGATCAGCACAATCAACCCGTGAGCGTGCTGATCGCGCCAGCGGCGGTTCGGGACCCCCATTTTCCGCCGTTATGCGGCGAGCCGCGGGTCGGGAGAACGCTGTTCCCAGCTCTGCCGGACATCTCGCGGCAGGAAGAACCGCCGTCATACCCGGCGCAGCGTGGCCCCCTGCTGGGCGAGTCCGCGACCGGCAGGCGGCGGGGTCGGCTTGCTGTCACGAGCCTTGCCTGGCGGGGGTGATCGTGAGTCCGGCGGCTGCGGCGCCGTCGCGGAGCCGCCGGTCCCAGGCGGCGAGGATGAGGCCCGGCTGGCTGACGGCCAGGGCGCTGGCCAGGTGTACCGCGTCGGCGCCGCGCAGGGCGTGTCGGGCGGCGAGTTGGCCGGCGCTCTGCTCGACAGCGCGGGTCAGCTCGACCGGCCGGGTGGCGGACCAGTACTCCTCCCAGGCGTCCTCGGCGGCGGCCTGGCCGGCCGGGTCGAGGTCGTGGTTCCGGCCGGCCGCGGCGAGCGCGGCCCTGACCTCGGGATAGGCCAGGCGGCTGGAGACGGCCGCGTCGCACCCGTCCCACAGCTCAGCGGCCAGCCCGCTGCCGGCCTCCTCGGCAAGCAGCTTGACCAGCGCGCTGGAATCGAAGTAAATGACGGCCAAAGTGCCTAGCCCCGCTGCTCGCTGATGATGTCAGCGACCGGGCGGCGCGGGCGCGGGCGGGAGCGCCCCGAGGCCACGGGCCGGACGGGCTGCCGCGGCCGGGCGATGACGCCCTCGGCGGTCAGGCGCTCGATGGCAGCGGTCGAATCCAGGCCGAGCAGCCTCGCTACGGGCAGCCCGCGGTCGGTGATGATGACCTCGGCGCCCTGGCGGGCGCGTTCCAGCCAGTCGCCGAGGTGCGCGCGCAGATCGGTAATCGCAACGTCCATGCCCTCAAGAGTACAGGAGGAGGATGGCGCAGATGTACAGCAGGCTGACGCGAGTCTCAGCGAAACAGGTTCGGATATCCTGTCTGTACCGGTTTGCTGTTGCAGGGTGGCGGTTCCTGGCAGGACGCTTGCGGCAGCGTGGGTCATAGGGAGACGGCAGATGCTGCGAGCAAGGGCCAGGCCGGGCGCCCCAGACATGCCGGCGGGGTTATCACGTCCTGCTCACTGCCAATCTGCGGTTGCAGACACCGACCGCCCGCGATCGGGCGATCATGTGCGCCGCGGCGAGTCACCCTGAGGCGCAGCGGTGGCTCGGCTGGCCGGCCGGGCCGGATTGCTGGCCCGGCTCGTACGGCGGTCGGACTGGGCGCGGACCGGTTCCTCACCACTAACCGGGCAGATTTCCCCGCATCGATCAGCGAGGTCGCAGTCATCTACCCAGACGACCATCCGCAGGACTAGCCATCCGCATGTTTTGACCGGGCCATAGCGCAGTTCGACGGCGCACCTAGGGGAAATTACCTGGGGAATCAATTGCAGTTGAAGAAATCGGCGAGGATCGAGGCCACCTCTGAACGCGGCGGGCGATTGCGAGTTTCGCCACGGTGACGCGCGCAGGGAAGTCCGTAGTTGCTTCCGCAGTACCGGGAGCGGGGCTCTGGCCCCGAGGAGCTCAAGAAACTCTCCGACCTTCCAGGTAACGGCCGTCCCCTGGCGGGAAAGGTAGAGGCCCACCTGGTCGATCCCGTACTGATCGTCGTAATCAAGCAGGAGATATCCGGCGAGCTGGTTGATCTCCGCGTTCCCCAGCCGGAAGGGGGACACGGTTGCCTTGCAATCCAGGAGCAGCCCGTCGAGGATGAAATCCGCGTCCGCTCCTCCGATGTCCGCGCTCCCGGCGAACACCGGCCCGCATGCGACCCGGTGCGCGGGCAGCGCGCGGAAGCGCTCGAAGACGGGCGACGCGAGCGCTAGCTGCCGCTGAAGGTCCGCCGCCACATAGTCAGGAACCGCCGCCGTCAGGTCCCGCAGCCGGGTGTGCGGTGACGCCTCGGTCAGGAGGCTGTAGCGCCTGACCTCGCCGGTCCGGTACACATCCTCGTAGCTCGCCGCGACGAAGCACAGCTGGCAAAGCTGGTCCTCGGTCAGCCGCGTCCGCCCGGCGAGATAGCCCTTGAGCACGGTCAGAAGATGCTGGCCGGCGGTCTGCAACGCTGCCCTGGCTGGCCCGGCGGGTGCCCCTCTCAGCGGCAGGGCAGAGCCCGTGATCTCTATGCCGACCCGGACCGGCTCTCCGGGCAGCCAGCCAAGGAGCAGCCGCAACCGGTAGTCGATGGCGTGCCCGAGGGAAGACCACGCGGGGTACCGGACGTCCACCGGCTGAACCGGCCGCGGCAGCCCCGTGATCCGCCGCTGGTAATCGCCGACCGGCCCGTGCGCGCTCGGGAGGTGCTCGCCGAGGAACTGCGACACCGGGGAGTTCTCGAACTTGAGCTGGCTGGTGAGGCTCAGGTCAATCAGCTCGGCCGGTTCTCCGAGGGCTGCTTCGTACTCATTGGCCCACGCGATTCCGGCGGGATCGAGGAGATCGCGGGCCCGGGTGACCGCCACGTAGATCAGCCGCGCCTCGGCGGGATTCAGCGGACGTTGCTGCCCGTTGTCGTCGGCGGGCGGCGGCGCGAACCCCGGCCCGATGCGGACGCAGGACCATTCCCTGCCTTTCGCCTTGTGCGCGGTGGACACGGTCACCTGAGCCTCGTCCTCGGCGGCCAGCAGATCGACGGCGCGGATGATCGTGTCTGGGCCGTGGGCGTCAACAAGCTGGACGATCGACCGAAGGTCCTGCCCGGCCGTGTCATGCTCCGCGTATTCCTGGACTTCTCCCCAGTTCGAGAAAAGGAACAGCTCCGGGTGGCTGGTGCGCTGCCCGGCCTTCAGCTGCAAGGCAGCCTCGGCGATCCCGCGCAGGGCGTCCCCGCCTCCGGTTATCGCGACTGGCACGTCCGCGTCGAGGAACTTGAGAACCTCCGTCATCACGTCCGCGTTGGTCCGGCACAGGACCGCGTCGGCCGCCTCCGACTGCCCGATCCGCGACTTCATGGAGGTCGAGCCGGTGAGCCGCATGCCCGACTCGGCGAGCCTGAGCCACCGGTTGGCGATGTCGGCAATCCGCGGCCCGAACCTGAACGAGTGCGTCAGGTAAAGTTGCGCCGCGGGGAAACCCGTCATCACGTCTCTTGCCGAGCGCCACGCGTAGATCTGCTGCGCCGGATCTCCCACGCACACCCGCTGCGCATGCTGGGCGAGGAAGACCTCCTCGACCACCGGGTTGGTGTCCTGGGCCTCATCAAGCAGGATGAACTCCCCGGGCAGTCGCGGCTTGGTGAGGGCCCACATCTTCAGGTAGTGATCGTGCTCGAACCGGAGCCTGCCGCCAGGCGAGCAGAGGTCATCCCATGCTCTCCTCGCGTACGGCAGCAACAGCCCCGCGACCTCCTGCTGCTCCCCAGGGGCAAGCCCGTTCACCGGCTCCATTTGCGTGGCTAGGACCTCAGCGGCGTTGCTATAGCAGAACGAGCGGATCATTCCGATGACGAGCCGGGCCTGATGCGCGGCGGTGATCTTGTCAGGTCCGATCGGGAGATCCCGGGTGATGCCGAGCCGGCGCGCACTTTCCCTGGCGGGAATGCGCGGGGCGTCCAGCCTGTCCCTGAATCCCTGGCCGGTGGCGGCGAGCGCGAGGGAATGCGCGGTGCGGCAGTGCACATTGCGCGGGAACCGCCGGCGCGCGTCTTGCGCTGTCGCTCTGTTGAAGGCCATATACAGGCCGCGCTTGCGGGTGGCCTGCCCCATCATGATCAGCGTGGACGTCTTGCCCGTCCCCGCGCCCGCGATCAGCGCGAGCTCAGCTCCGCCGGCGAACGCGCCGCGCGCCGCCAATTGCTCATCGGTGGCTTCCACTGGTTCCCGCGCACCTCCCATGGCGTTTCTATTTACATAAACCTACATATACTCCGATCTCCGGTGCCGCGTGCGACCTAGTCACTGGTACGTCGCAGTAAGCCAGGGTCTCTGCTTCGACGGGATAGGCCGCTCACTTGCGGCGGGCGTTCCCGGTCGAACGCCCTGGCAAGTTCAGCCATCGCCTTGGCGACCTTCAGCCTGCTCCTCCGCCGACGCATCCTTAACGATGTCTGCCGCGTGGTCGAGGGATTTGAACCGCCGTCGGCTGACAATCATCCAGGAGATGGCCCAGGAAGCAGATGAGCACATAGCGGTGGTTGCGATATCGACGAGGGGGTTCAAATTGGCCGCACATCCTTCAATGGCCAGAAGCTTGGATGCCAGGTCTACGGCTCTTCGGCGGACGGCCGCGGCGGACTGGCGGTGCCTTCCAGAAGTGGAGGGCCTCGTCGGTGAGGCCATGCGTTCCGAGTTGGGCGGCGAGGTAGGCGTCGAGGACGTCAACTGGACTCTGGCCGGAGACCGGAGCCACCTCGCTGTGCCACTGGCGGACCCAGGGCATGAGTTCGCTAAGACCCGCGAGCAGTGGAGTGAGGCGAGCCGTGCCCCAGCCATCTATGGTCCTGCGTTCCTCGATCAGGGTGCACAGTGCTTGCGCCCGCTCAAGGTGATCCCAGCCTGCCCAGCCGAGCAGGAGCGAGCGGTCGCTGCCGGGGTTGGCGTCGGGATAGGAGATGAATCGCTCCTTGGGCACGTCGAGCTTGCCGCGGTGCCGCCAGTAGGAGGGCCTGGAGAAGTCGGTGATGTTGTAGACGGGCGGCACCGGAATGTCCAGGACCCGGCCGGAGGCGTCCTCCTCGCGCTGCAGGTCCCACGTGCGCTCCCAGGCCGCGCGCTTGAGCAGGCCGTCGGCCCTGTAGCGGTACTGGGCCAGGTACGGCACGTGCTCGTCGGCGAGGATTTGCGCGAGTACGTCAGCTAGCTCGGCCCGGTCCGTGGTGTTTCCCTTGATCAGCTGGGCGACTGCCTCGACGCCCGTATTGCTGCGAAGCCGATCCGCCAATTGGTTGATGGTCATTGGCTGCGGCGTCCCGCTGGTACGAACCACAGGTCGCGCGCCTCGCACCGGTCGAGCAGCCAATCCCGCAGTGCGGCATTGCGAACCTGGTCCCATGACTCGCTGTACCAGCGGCGCTTGTACTCCGGCCGCTCGATCAGCCCGATCTCCCGGTTCTTCTGTATGCACTCGATCCGCCGGGTGACTACGGCCTTGTACTCGTCCGGCCAGTGCTCCGGGATTTCGGTGACTGGTGTCGACCCGTGCCGGTCGAACCACTGGGTCTCCAGGTCGCCCGCGGCCATCCGCCGCGCCATCACGATCTCGAAGGCCCGCTCGCCGAGCGCAAGTCCAGGAACAACTTCCGGCGTTGCGACCAGCTCAGCCGCCTCGTTCTCGGTGAAGAGGCCGTACTGGTGGTACATATCCCAGTCCAGCTCTTCCTGCAGGGCGATCATCCTTGCCCGGATGCGGTGCCATTCTGCCTTCATCTCTGCGAGGTCTGTGGCTGTCGTCATGTCGAGGGTTAGCCCTGCTGTGGGGCGGCGGTCGCTTAGCTCCCGGGCAAGCTCGTCCAGTTCTCGGCCGCGCTCGGCAGGAAGCCGTCCAGGCAGCGGGAACTCCGCCAGGCGCGTCCCGGTGAACTCATAGACGTGCCCCCATGGCTCATCGGCCCGGAGCTGATCGGTGCTCGGGGCGCCCTTGGAATGGCTGTACTGCCTCAGATAGAAACTCGCAACGGAGCTGTTCAGCGCGCCCGCGAGGCCATAATGCTCGGAATGCGACGCCGTGTCGGGAAGCTTGACCACCGGTGCCGACTGGAGCGCGGTGACCCCCTCACGCAGGATCGCGAAATGCGGGCTGGTCGCAAACCGCGAGTAGGCGATTGACCAGGGATGAGCTACCGGACATGCCCGCAACCTGGTGCCAGGCATACCATGGGCGTCCGGTCTTTGCGAACGACTGGCTGCCGAAGACGCGGCGCGAGCGCAGCGTCGTGCGCTGCGGCCACAGCCGGTGGAGGTGCCCAGGAAAGGAGAGGCCGGGCCGTCAGGCTTGAAGGCGCTTTCCGCCGGGATAGCCTCCCAGTCGCGCACATCCGACCCGCGCAGGACCGTGGCGGTTGCCTCCGGCTCCGCATGGCACCGCCTGAAGACGCGTGCCGGGGCGAGGAAAACGTCATCCGCCCCGGTAGTGGCGTTGTAGCCGATCCGGGCAGTCAGCGTGCCGAGCTTGGCGCCGGCCTGGAGTTTATCGAGGACGTCGTTCGCGCCTGACGCAGACAGCAGCCAGGGGTGCCGGGCGAGCTCCTGTCGGCTGACATCTTTGACCTGTATCCATTCGCTGGCGCTGCCAGACTGATCGACCTGGTCCACGAGGGCCCTCCACACGACGCCGCTGGAGCCATCGGCAGGTTCTGAAGGCTCTCCGCGAATGCCGACCGCCATGCGGACAACCGGCTCATGGGGAGCGCGGGCACGGCCGAGCAGGATAACAGTGGGCGTGCCGTGCCCAGGGATATATGCACCAGAAGTGTCCAGCAGGTGGGTGAGTTCTATCTTGGGGAGGTAGTCCTCGACCATTGCGCGGCCGAACTCACGCTTCGCGAACGAGTTCGCCAGGATAAGGCCGACGTCGGCCGGCGCGCGCGCAGTCGGATCGAGCGAGGCCGAAGGCGCGTTCCAGAAACGGCATCGTGAGCGGGAAGGCGCCTCGAGCAGCCAAATAGATGTCGCGGTAAAGGGACTGCTCGCGCGCATCCCTGACCGCTATGTTCGGCGGGTTGCCGACCACCACGTCGTAGCTGCGGTCGGCCAGCAGACTGGCGCTGGAAGCGGCGAGTTCGTCGGTGTCCCAGCCGACCGCGGCCGTGCCACGCGCGGCTGCCATGCCAGGGGGAGGAGCGAATCGCCCGCGGCTATCACGATCGGCAGGTCCGGGACCTCGCAGATGCGTCGCACTCCGGCGGCCCGCATGGCCGCGATCAGGAGGCGAAACCGGGTGATGACGGCCGCGATGGGGTTCTTGTCGATCCCATGCACCGAGGCAAGTGCGTCTCCGACCCGCGTCCATGCCCCAGCGGAAGGGTCGACTGCCCGCCAGCCGGATAGCAGCCGGTCGAACATCAGGAGCGGGAATGTCCCCGAGCCGCACGCCAGGTCGATGCCCCGCAGCCCGGCCAACCCGTATTCGGTCAAAGCGGTCCCGAGCGTGCGCTCGATGATCAGCTTCGCGACGAAGTCCGGCGTCTTCGCGAGGACGAACTCCTTGCGTGCGGCCTCGGAAAGCTCGGCGTAAAGGTCAGCGAGAAAGCCCGTGTCCAGGTCTGTGTCTATGAAGTTGAAGACGAGTTCCCCTCCATAATCGGTGCGACGCCAGAAGGACACCAGCAGGCTGGCGGCCTCGTGGGAGATCGGGTACCGGGACATCAGAGCGTGCAGCGGGTCGAACATTCGAAGACTTGCCGAGGAGGTGCCGAGCGAGCCGAGTGCCTCGGCTATCCAGTCCCGGTCTGTCCTCTCCGGGTTACGCCGGAGGTAGGCCTGCTGGCGGTCCCTGGCGAGTGTCAGACGGGCACCCGGTCCAGCCAGGAACGGTGCGTCGATCAGGTGGTTGTCCTCGGAGAACCTGACCAGCACAGTGGCGATCAGCCAGGAGCATGCTGCCAACTCGGCCTGCAGCGCGGATGCACGGCCGGCCTCATGCCTGTCCTGTGGGCATAGGTTGGCCGCGAGTGCCGGCAACTCTATGTGCAGGTCTTGCATGAGCCGTCCGCCATCAACCACCGAGCCTCCTGAAGCGCCGTGAGGGAGGCACGTTACCTCCCGGCATCCCGAGAATAAATCATTTATGGGGTTAGGGGGGGAAATGGCGAAAGCGTCCTCACGCAGTTCCCTGGACTACGGGAATTCTATGGGCGGTATAGTCGGATTTATAACGTATGGATACCCTCTGGTGACGATATGGGAACAGAAAAATAGGTTCATGGGGTTGTGGCACCATGGACATGGCACGGGACACGCTGTGGCGCTGACACAGGCCGTGGTCCGCTGGCACCAGCGGCTCAGGAATGAAGCTTCGGGTAAGAATGGTGTCGTGATGGCCAGCGCTTCTAGTCCTCTTGAGGAGGAGACCTGCCGCCAGTTCGTGCTGCCCGCACTCAAGTCGGCGGGGTGGGCAGATGAGCAGGTCAAGACTCAGTACCGGATCAGCAGAGGCCGGATCCGGGCGACCGCGCGCCTGCACCGGCAGGAGCCGGCGCTGATCGCCGACTACGTCCTTCAGTACTCGGACGGGTTGCCCCTGGCGGTCATCGAGGCTAAGCGGTCCCGGCCCGATCCCGCCGGTGCTTTCGAGCAGGCGAAGAGGCACGCGGCGCTATTGGATGTTCCGTTCGCCTATGCCACCAACGGTCTTCGCATCCTTGAGCTGAACGCGGGGGCCGGGTCGATCAGCGAGATCCGGGAGTTCCCGTCGCCAGGAGAGCTGTGGCGACGCTACAAGGATGAGCGGGAGATCGCCGGTCCGGCGCAAGAGCGGCTCGCCGCAGCACCGCTCGACGCGAAGTTGCGCAACTGGGACGGCACGCCGAAGGAAGCTCGGTATTACCAGCAGACAGCCATTAATCGCGCGGCTCAGGCGATCGGCCGGGGAGATAAGCGCCTGCTGCTTGTCCTGGCGACCGGCACCGGGAAGACTCTCGTGGCGGCGCAGATCGTCGCTAAGCTCTGGAGTTCCGGCTGGCCCGAGGGCCGCGAGCCGCGCGTGCTCTACCTGGCCGACCGGGACATCCTGGTGGACCAGGCGAAAGACGATTACTTCCAGCCGATGTTCGGCGCGGCGGTCCACAAGCTCAGCCCGCACGACTCGACAACGAGCAGGCACATCTATCTCGGGCTTTACCAGGCCCTCGATGGCGGCGGGGACGAGGCGAAACTCTGCCGCGAGTTCGCCCAGGACTTCTTTGACCTCGTCATCGTGGATGAATGCCATCGCAGTAGCGCCGCCGACGGTGCCCGGTGGCGCGCGGTCCTCGAGTATTTCGCCCCCGCGACGCAGGTTGGCCTGACGGCGACGCCCGTCAGCTCCAAGGATGCCGATAGCTACGGCTATTTCGGTGAGCCGCTGTTTGAGTACTCGCTGGCACGCGGGATCGACGACGGGTTCCTCGCGCCCTACCGGGTCCGCCGCGTTCGGATGAGCGTCGATCTGACCGGCCGGCGGCCCGTTCCCGGGCAGGTTGACTGCGCTCGGCCGGGAGATACCAGACCTGCTGTACGGGCCTCGCGAGTACGAGCGACTGCTCGCGACCCTGGAGCGAACCACTGAGGCGGCCCGGTACCTCACGGACTACTTGTATCGCACCGGCCGGATGGCCAAGACGATCGTCTTCTGCCAGGACGCCGAGCACGCGAGGCGAATGACGCAGGCACTGACCGACCAGAACGCGGACCTCGTCCGGATGTACGGCCCGAAGTACGCATGCCGCATTACCGCGAAGGACGAGTCAGCTGGCCGCGAGTGGCTCGATGAGTTCCGCGAGGTCGATACCGCGGTCCCCGTGATCGCTGTGACCTCGCAGATGCTCTCGACTGGGGTGGATATCCCGATGCTGGCGAACATCGTGATCTTCCGGCGGATCACCTCCGTGCCGGAGTTCAAGCAGATCATCGGGCGTGGCACCCGCCTGTTCCCGCCCGATAAGTATTCCTTCGACATCATCGATTTCGTCGAGGCGACCCGGTTGTTCAGCGACCCGTCGTTCGATGGCCGGCCAATGCGTCTCGTCCGTGACTACACAGACGAGGACGGGCACATCAAGGACACGGTTGACCACACTCGCGATCTAGGCCACCATAATGTCGCGGACCCCGGCGTCGATTACACCGAGGAACAGGGCGGGAAACTGCCGCTCAGCGAAATCTTCGCCAGCCCGCGCAAGTTCTTTGGCGATGGCGTGAAGGACCGGATCCTCAGCCTGCAACTTGACCCTGATCAGTTGCTGGCGCAATGGGCGCACGCACGAACCCGCAAGGAGTTGCGTGACCGGCTTGGTGACTGGCATATCACCACGCGCGACCTGGCCGAATGGGCGAGTCGTCCGGACGCCGATACTATCGATTTGCTCCTCTATGTGGGATGGGATCTTCCCCTGCTGTCGCGCGCGGAGCGAGCGGGCCGGGTCCAGGCGCGGCAACGGGACTTCCTCGAATCATTCGCCCCCGAAGCACGTGAGGTCCTGAATAAGCTCCTTGAGCAATACGCTGTCAGCGGGGCCGAGGAGCTAGACGCCGGCGCCTTCAAATCGCAGGCTTACAGCTCCCTGGGTACCGTCGTCGAGATCGCCGATCGATTCGGCGGGAGCGATAACCTGCGGTCAGCGATAGACAAGCTTGGCGAGCTGATCTACGGATCAGCATGAGAGTTACGGGATCCGCGACCATTCGGTCTCAGTGACGATCACGTGGTCGAGAAATCGCAAGCCGACAGCGGAGGCCGCGGCCCTGAGCTGCGACGTTACTTTAGTGTCAGCATCACTCGGCTCCAGCGAGCCGCTGGGATGGTTGTGGGCGACCGCGAAGCGCACACCGCCGACGGACAGAACGATTTTGAGCACGTCCGTTACCGGGATCAGGCTCTGGCTGGTGCCTCCCTCCGATAGCAGCGCGACGCGCAGCACGGCACCACCGTGGTCACAGGCGATCACGACCACGCGCTCGGTGGCGAGTCCCCGCAAGTGAGGAATGGCTGCCACCGCCACGTCCGCTGAGCAGAAGATCCGTTTTATCTCCTCGGGAAGCCCGGCGCGCCGGGCTAGCTCAAACGCTGCCGCGACTCGGGCCGCTTTCGCCGTGCCGATCCCAGGGACCAACTTCAGAGCGTGCGGATCGAGTCTGGCCAGGTCCGCTAGCCCTCGGTCGCTGTCACCTATGAGCACGGATGCGAGATCGATCGCGCTCTGCCCAAGCATGCCCGACCCCAGCAGAATCGCCACCAGTTCGCGGTCGCTCAGCGCCCGCACTCCCGACCGGAACAGCCGTTCGCGCGGGCGGTCTAGCTCTGGTAACTCCTTGAGCTTCATAGCGTGCAGCCCTCCTCTGCACCTCAGTCGTCGGTGTCCTTATCCAGCACTTCAGCGGTTGACCCGTGCCGCGCGATGTCTGGCGAAACGGTCATGGGCGGACGGGCCGCAGGCTCACCACGCATGAGGTCCCCTGCCCAGCTCAGGAGGTAATCGGCCCGAACCTGGGTGAAGAGCGGGTAGTCGTTGCTCCTCGCAGCCTCATACGCCTGCGGCGAGATCAGCAAGCTGTCCAGTCTGGCCAGCAATTCCTGCTCTTCGCAGAAGCCCAGCTCATATTCCAGGTACACGGCCGGCGGCTGGTCGCCGATCATCTGATTGCTGATGGCGGTCTGCATGACAATGTTGGCGAGCATGTTGGCGTCATCCCGGGGCGTGCCCTGCGTGATGAGCCAGTTCTTAGGGAAGAAGTGGTGGAACTGGAGATCGTTGGGCAGGGCCAGTGCCCGGCCGACGTCGATCCGCTGTCCAGTGAGCAAGTCTCGTGGTCCGGCCGCCGCCAGCATGAGCGCGAGGGCCTTAGTCCGGGCAGTGTCACGTCGGTACTGCTGCCCGGTCCATAGCCCGATGCTCGGCGCGGGGACCACTACGTCGAGTGTGCTGCCCTTGTCCGCGAACCGCTTGATCGCCGCCAGATCGGCCGCCATCTTCCGCGCGTTCCAGCCCTCGAAGTAGCCGGTGAGAGCGGTGCTCCAGAACCAGCTCCGGATCTCCTTGAGCTGGCGGGCGGTCGGCCTGGGCACGCGCCGGAAGATCTCGATGACAACGGCGAGTTGATTGAGGTAGGGCAGCGCCTCCGCAGTCGGGGTACCGATTTCGGTCGTGAGGAAATCGACCGCGAGTCGGGCAGCTGCCGCAGTCTCCTTGATGGCTGTTCGCAATTCTGAGTGCTCGGCGAGCGCGAGGCTCTCGACGTTTTCCTTCGAGAAGCCCAGTCCGGCCGCCGCAGCGATCGCACGGAGTAGCAGCATGCGATCGATCCGGCCGTAGTGCTTCGCGGCGAGAACCTTCCGTACCGCATCGATCTGTACCAGAAGGTCGAAATCATCTGTCCACGTGGCGGCCTGGACGAGTTCCACGGTAGTGAGCGGCGTACCGCGCGTGTTCACCCGCTCGAATATGCGCCCGATTTCGGAGAACGAGGTCGCATGCAGCGTCACCACCGCCACCTCGTACCTTCCGAAGCACTTGAACAGCGTGCCGGCGCGCTCTGGAACAGGTCTGGCAGATCCTTGAGCCGCTTGAAGAAGTCTGCCGGCTCGGCCAGCAACCGCAGCGGAACCTGATGCGTCGGCGGGTCACCGAGGTCATGGCGGTGCAGGAATCGCGCTAGCTCTAGGTCATAAGCCAGGTTCCAGAAACTGTCCGGATCTCCGTTCGGCTCCCAGTACAGCGCGCCGCAGATAGTCGAGAGCCGCTGGCATCCGTCAAGCAGGTAAGCGGTCTCTCCGCCCTCTTCGGCTTCCTCGACCTGAAGGCCGGCGATTGCCTGGTCACTCGCAAGATTGGCTGAGTCGTCGCTCTTCCAGAGCAGGAAGCTGCCGATCGGGTAGCTGCGCGAGATCGAGTCCAGGAGGTCAAGGACCTGCTGCCGGGACCACACGAAGTCCCGCTGGAACTTCGGCAGCCGGATCTCGCCGTCGATGACCTTCCCCGCCAGCCTGGTGATCAGCTCCGGGACGGGCCGGTGCTCTCTGACTTGACTTCGCTTCGGCAATTGACCTCCATCCGCTCGCAGAAACCCGCCAGGACCAGCGCATTCGAACGCAGTTTCTCACCATGCCCTGACGTCATGCACCCAAGCTCTCCAGCTTGTGGATGCCGGCTAGTCGCCCGCATCTAGCTGTGGAGAAGCGGAGATGCAAATCAGATCAAAACGCCTATTTCGGGCGAGTTCGCGGAAGCCCTGCGGCGAACTGGTCCTAGCGTGATCAGGCTGGCCGATACCGGCCGGCGTGAAGCAGCAAGTACGGCGGGCGGTATCCGCTCCTTGCCGCGCGGCAGCGGGACGATCTGGCCGTCGTACCTGATCAGCTGAATCCGGGCAGGCCTAACTCAAGCTCTCGGGACATGGCACGATCTCTCCCGCTTCACAGGAAGAGCCGGTTATCTCATAGCCGGGATCGGGCGGCAAGAGGCTCTGGCGGGCGAGAGGTCGCGGCGGGCAAGGGACGCAGCATGACGCCAAGCAGCCGTTCACCAGGGATGAGGCCGATATCGCGAGAGTCGAAGCTGCTGGTGGCGTTGTCGCCGAGTACAACTAGCTTGCCGGCCGGGACAACGGCCGGATTCGCCGCCGCGCCCAGAATGGCCGTTGGCATGCGCTCGCCGGGAATGGCGGCGACTCTCTTGATGAGCCACTCCCGGCCGTCGGCCGGCCAGCACGGTGGATCGCTGACCCAGCCGCCATCGAGGTCAGGCTTTTCGATGATGACGATCTGGCCGGTTCGGACATCCCCGAGCCTGGTCCGCCGGACCAGTACCCGGTCGCCCGTCGCTAGGGCCGGCCACATGCTGGGACCCACGACGGCCACGATGGCGACATTGCGCCTGAGCGCGACCACAGCGACCGGGACGGCTGCCACCAGCGCGATCGCCGCGACGAGGAGATCACGCACTAACTCGCGGTCCCTTCGCGGGACGCCGATCGGACGGTTCGCGTCGGACTGGGCGAGATTGGCATGAACAAGGCGATGAGGTCATCGAGACGGATCAGGATCAGCGCTGTCACTGCCCCGGCTGCTACTCCGATAGCCGCTTCGGCAGGCGTTTGCCTTCCGTGCCCGAGCCCGTAACTGATCAGGCCTGCGACGAGCACGGCGAGGGTGCTGAGGTTCCGGACTAGCTGCGCCGCGCCAAGCGGGCGGACCGATGCCGAGCCGAAGCAGGCGCAACTCGCCTGAGTACCCCGGCCGACTACGACGCCGACCCCTGCCGCTAGCACGCTTGTCAGCGCTATGGCGCCGGCCAGAGCCGACCAGGAGACGAGGATGGCCCGGGGCAGGGAGGCTGCGGTAAGTATCGCCGCAACCGCCGAGGCTACCGCCACCAGGGCTTCGCAGCCCGCCAGCACTACTGCTGTCGCGGGCAGCAGTCGGCCTGGCACCACCGCGGCTTCCCTGAGGCCGTCCCGGTAGGACCGATAGGCGGTGCGTCCGCGCAGTTTCGCGGTCGCCGATGTGCCGAAAACGATGGCGGCAATGGTTAGCGCGGCGAGGCCCAGCTCATTCACTTTCATTTCCTGTCGGTAGCAGCAACTGATCGGCATAGCCCTGAGCCTGAAGCTCGAACAACCTGGCATAGGTTCCCGCCCTTGCCATCAGCGCGTCATGATCGCCTTGTTCACTGACCACCCCGTCAGCGAGGACCAAGATGTGCTCGGCAGTGCGCACCGTATTGAGGCGATGGGAGATCAGCACGGTCGCGCGGTCGGCTCGAGCCGCCGCCAGGCCCGCATGGATCTCGTGCTCGGCCTCGGGGTCAAGGCCCGAACTTGGCTCGTCAAGGATCATCAGGTCGCGACCACCGCGAAGGAAGGCCCGTGCCAGCGCCAGGCGCTGCCACTGCCCGCCTGAGAGCAGGACCCCGGTCTGCGGGTCGGCCTTGTCAGCCAGGTCGAAATAATTCTGAGTCAGCATCGTCTGGTATCCCTTGGGCAGCGCGGCCAGCACATCATGGATCCCCGCTCGGTCTGCCGCCGCAGCGAGCAGCTCATCGCGTCCAGCCAGCTTGAGATCGCCGACTCCGATATTCTCCGCGGCTGTGAGCTCATAGGCCATGTAATCCTGGAACACCACGCTCATCCGGTCCCTGAGCCCGCCCAGGTCCAGGTCCCTCAGGTCAATGCCATCCCAGAGAATTCGCCCGCGGTCGGGATCATAAAACCGGCACAGCAGCTTGACAAGAGTGCTCTTACCTGACCCGTTGCGCCCGACCAGAGCCACGGCTTCGCCGTGCGGAATGAAGCAGTTGATGCCGCGCAAGATCCACGGATTACTGGGGCCATACCGGAACCAGACATCGTCGACCTCAATGCCACGGCGGAGTCGCCGTGCGGGAATCGGGTCGGCCCTGACTGGCAAATCTGGCCCTTCCGCGAGCATGGCCCGGTAGTTCCCGAATGTCAGCAGCGCCTGATAGGTGATGGCCGCGCTGCTGACGAGCACGCCGATCGTCGCGGCCCCAGATCCGAGCGCGGCCATGAATACCGAGACATCACCGATAGTGAGTTCGTCCCTCGCGGCCGCGGAGACGGCCCAGGCCAGGCCGGCCGTGCACACCACCGCGCTCGTCGCTGCCATCGCGGCATTGCTGGCTAGCACGCGCCGGTTCACACGGGCGGTAGCAAGCTGAATCTCGCTCAGCTCAGCTAGCATCTGCCCGCGGAAGTACCCGCCGAGCCCGAAGAGCCTGATCTCCTTGGCCGCATTCAGGCTGGAAAGCAGCTGCTGGTAGAAGAACTGTCGCCGCTGGCCGTGGCTGATGCCGGTGATCAGCCCCACCTGCTTGCGGGCGATGCCCCTTTCCAGATAGATCGCCGGGGCCGCCGCGAGGACCACCACCGCCGCCATTGCCGGGCTGAGCAGCAGCAAAGTGACCAGGAATCCGCTCAGCGTCAGCCCCGCCTGGAAAGTCGCCATGCCACTTGACGTGATCTGCACGGGTCCGGATGATCCGCCCTGCTCGGCTATCCTGAGCCGATCCTGGAACCGCGGATCTTCAAGTCGGCGCAAGCCCTGCAAACGCGTCACCGCCGTGAACAGGTCCGCGATCGCCTGACGCTGGATCGCCTGGCCAGATCGCGACGACAGGTACTGAGTGACGCTCGGCAGCACGGCCGCCGCGCCCGCCGCGACGCCCAGCAGCAGCACGAGACCCAGCAAGTTGTGATGAGCGCGATTACCGATAAGCCCATCCAGGATGGCTCGCAGCAGCCAGGCGGCCGCGACCGGGGCAAGGCCGGCCGCCGCCACCGCCGTGAGCTGGCCGACCAGGGCAACGCGATTGGCGCGCCAGCCCATCACGGCCGCTGCGTACAGCGTCCTGGCCAATCCGCCCGGCACGGGCGCCCGGCTCCTTGAATTCATGGTCCGTCACGCAACGGCGAGCTGCGGCAAACTGGCAGGATCATAGCCGCTCGCTTGCACCGCGCCGCTGGCATCGAGCACGCAGAAGGCCGGGTAGCCGGTGACCTTGAATGCCGTGGCCAGCTCGGCGTCTGGCGGCTGCACGCACACCCTGGCCACTTCGGCCAAGCGATCGGCGTAGGGGACGGACTCACCGGTCATGGCGAGTATCACGGCAATCGTGTCATCGCGCCTGATGCCATTGGCTCGCACGTAGTCCACGAACGCAGGCACCCGCTCCGGACAGATCGAGCACGTCGAGGAAAAGAAGGCGGCCACCCTGATCCCGGCCGGGCCAGCCAGCGCCTCCCCGTCCACGGTCACCGCCGCGAACGAGCCGGGGATATCGCCCGCGCTCAGATCCATTACCGGCATGTCAGCACCGTGCGATTTATTCAGCAACTCGGTATGCTCGCGCAGTCTGCGGACAACACCGAAGGTCATCAGCAGGTCAACCAGGCAAAGCACTCCGACCAAAACAACGGCCGCGGTCAGTATTGCCATCACGACTCCCATGGTCTTGCATTCCGCAAGTGGTCTTACTCCGGCAAACGGTGCCGCTGTGGCCCGGCACTGGCGACCAGGCCACAGCGCCGATATGAGTTAGCGTTAAGTCGCGCAAACGACTCTCAGCTGGCTCGCCTAATTACACAGGACACGGGCCGATATTCTGGCATGCGCCGCAGGTTATGGCGCAAGCACAGTTGTAAGAACACGGCCGCGCCCTGTTGATATTGCCGCTGCAGCCACAGGACCTATAGCCTGCGAATTCGCCTGGCTGGCAGAAGCAGGCCGCCGCGCCGGCGGTGATTTCCGGAACCACGGTGCTTAGTATTCGATCAGCGATCTTGCCGATAACCTTCATGCTTCGCCTCTCCTCGTCCGAAAACCTGCCGTGCCGCTATGCTGCGGCGCAGGTTCTTCTGTCGGATCGAGTTTGGCTATAGCCAGTAGGGCACCGGTAGGATCAGCGTCCTGCCGGTAGCGATCTGGTAGCGCGGCGTCCCTTAGACGCCGATCAGGCCATATGCCGGCTCATGACCGGCGGCCTGTGCCGGGTGCGGCCAAGGCCGTCCAGTGCGCGTGCCTGCTCGTAGGCGTCGCCAGTCTCGATAGTGGTGGTGAGCGCGGCGGCGTACTGGGTCCTGGCGCGATCAGGCTGGCCGAGCGCCAGGAAAACCTCGCCCAGTCCGTTCATTGCTTCTGCTTCGCCGTTCCGGTCGCCCATCGCACGGAACATGGCCAGCGCATCCTGAAGATGGTCGGCCGCGTCGCCGGAGCGACCTTGGTGCAAGACGGCAATGCCGAGGTCGGCTAGCACATGAGCTTCCGCGGAGCGGCTGCTGGCATCCTGGAGCAGCGCGAGTGCCTGCTTGAGGTAGCTAACGGCAAGCTCGTAAGAATTCAGTCGCAGCGCGGCGGTCCCGAGATTAGCCAGCGTATCCGCCTGGCCTTCCTCGTCGCCAATTTCCCGGTACAGGGCCAGCGCTTCCCGGAGTCCGCGACTGCCTTGCTCAAAACGGCCTTGCTCGAAGGCAACGACGGCAAGGTGCCCCAGCGCCTTGGCCTCGCCTGCTCGATTGCCGCCTTCACGATACAGTTCCATGGCCTGCCGGTACGCGATGACGGACTGCTGATGGCGGCCCTGGCGCAGAGCGACCAGCCCGAGGTTGCCCAAGGCCCTGGCCTGGCCGGCTTGATCGCCGATCTCGCGGTGCAGGGCCAGGGCTTGCCGGAGATGACCGACGGCAGCCTCATAGCGGCTCGTCCGCCATTCGCAGATGCCGAGATTCGTCAGCGCTATCGCCTCGGCGGGCCGGTCGCCGGTGACGCGGGCCGCCCGGCTCGCGTCTCGGTGGACGGCGATCGCCTCGGGATAGCGGCCGGTCCTGTCGAGGTAGTAGTACAGCGTGGTGGCGAGCGCGATGGCATGACCTGGCCAGGTGTCAGCGGCCGCATGTACGACCGCGGTCAGATTGGCCAGTTGCCCGGCGAGCCAGCCGCGAGCCCCTTCCGGATCTGAAACCGCCGGATCTGAAACCGCCGACGCCAGAGAGTCGGTGCCGAGCGCGGCGCGGGTGCTAGGACCGAGACCCGGGAAGAGGGTCTCCTTCGTCACGGATGTGACGTGCAGGTAGTGGTCAAAGAGCCGGGTCGTGGCTGTCCGGGAGCTGTCTGCGCCGTCGTGCTCGGCAGCCAGGCCGCTTGCGTAGGCACGCAGCAGGTCATGCATCGTGTACAGATCCCGGCCGGTGGACTGGATCAAGTGGGCCCTGGCCAGCTGGCCGAGCCGATGACTGGCCAGCCGCGGCGCGCAGCCAGCCAAGGCCGCGGCGGCGTAGCTATCGACGCTGGGGCCAGGATGCAAGCTGAGGAGCCGGAACATCTGAGCGGTGCCGGGGTCCAGATACCGGTAGGACCAGGACAAGACGGCGCGCAGGCTGGATCGCGGGTCACCGTCGGCATCAAGCACGTGGAGCCGGCCATGCTCGCGTGCCATTTCGGCGGCGAGCTCGGTAAGCGTGACGTCGGAGCGGAAGGCCGCCAGCTCGGCCGCGACCCGCAGCGCCAGCGGCAGCCGTTCGCACAGCTCGGCAAGCACGGCCGCGGCCGCCGGCTCGGCGTCGGCGCGGCCGCCGATCAGCGCCCGAAGCAACTCAAGCGCGTCCGCCAGGGAGAGGCGGTCCAGTTCTAGCCGCACAGCTCCGTCCCTGGCAACCAGGCCGGTCAGCGAATCGCGGCTAGTGACAACAACCATGCAGTCTTGGCTGGCCGGCAGCAGTGGCCTGACGTGCTCCGCCGTAGCGGCATTGTCGATGACGACCAGTATCCGCTGTGCCGCCAGCAGGCCTCGGTACCGCGCGGCCCGTTCGTCTTCGCTTGCCGGGATGTCATGGCCGGCCACGCCAAGCGCACGCAGGATGATCGTCAGGGCCTCGGCGGCTGGCATCGGCTCATCCGGGTCATAGCCGCGCAGGTTCACGTAGAGCTGCCCGTCAGGAAAGCGGTCGGCAACCTCGTGCGCCCACCGCACCGCTAGCGCTGTCTTGCCAACCCCGGCGGTTCCGCCGATCGCCACGATCGGCGCGACTCCCTGGCTGGCCTGATCAGGCGAATCCAGCATCGCAGTCAGGGTCGCCAGTTCCGGCGACCGGCCGATGAAATGCCGGGCCAGGGCCGGCAGCTGCCGTGGCACGAACCTCGCGCTCCGCGTGCGCGGTACCTGAGCCGGCTCCGGCGCGGCCAGGACCGGGTCCGCGGCGAGGACCTGCTGATGCAGGCTCTTCAGCATCGCTCCTGGCTCGATGCCGAGTTCGTCATTGAGCAGGTCACGGACCCGCTGATAGGCCGCCAGCGCGTCGGCCTGGCGCCCGGCCCGGTACAACGCGAGCATCAGCAGCGCGTGCAGCCGCTCACGATGCAGGTGCGCGGCTGACAGCTGGATCAGCTCGCTAATGACATCCGCGTGGCGGCCTAGGTGAAGGTCGGCGTCGATGCGTGCTTCCGTCGCATGCAGCCACAACTCCGCTAGTCGTGGCACTTCGCGCGTGGCGAGAAGCTCGGAGTCGATGTCAGCGAGCGGCTCGCCGCGCCAGAGCACCAGCGCTTCGCGCGCATGACCGGCTGCGAGGTCCCACGCACCTGCCGCGGTGGCCACCTTGGCGGCCTCGGTCAATCCTTGGAACCTCGTAATGTCCAGCTCACCAGGCTCGATCCGGATCGCGTAACCAGGCGAGAGCGTGAATATCCTGGACCGCCCAGCCTCTCCCAATGCCATCCGCAGTCGCTTGACGTAGTTCTTGAGGGTGGCGGCGGCCGTCCGCGGCGGCGATGAGCCCCACAGCGCTTGCGTGAGATAGTCGACAGATACCACCTGGCCGGCATGAAGCAGCAGCACGGCGAGGAGTACCCGCTCCTTGCCGCGCGGCAGCGGGACGTGCTGGCCGTCGCAGCGGATCAGCGCGGATCCGAGCAGGCCGAACTCGAGCTTCTGAGACATTGCGCGATCTCTCCCTTTTCATGGGAAGAGCCGGTTTATCTCATAGACGCTATCGGCGGGCACGAGGTTCGGCGGGCAAGGACGAGTAGGGAGCGCTCCCCGCCGGTAGCGATCTGGTAGCGCGGCATCCCTTACGGGCGGAAGACCAGGCCGCCGTCGACGTTGAGCACTTGCCCGGTGATCCAGCTTGCCTCGTCCGACAGCAGGAAAAGGCAGGCGCCGGCCATGTCGGACGGCTGGCCGAGGCGTTGCAGCGCTGCTGACTTCACCAGGTCGACGGCTCCCTCGCCGACGAACATCCGCGTGCCCTCGGTGTCGGTCGGCCCTGGGGCGATGGCGTTGACCCTGATGTTCAGGTAGCCCAGCTCGTGGGCGAGCTGCTGGGTCAGCCCGTTGATGCCGCTCTTGGCCAGGCCGTAGAAGCTCGCGTAGTGCCAGGCCGCGATCGAGGACTGGTTGACGATCGCGCCGCCGTTGCGGTCGCCGATGTGCTGGTAGCAGGCCCTGGTGCAGGCGAGCGCGCCGTCGAGGTTCACGCCCATGAAGTGCTTGTAGTAGTCCCAGTCGACGGCGAGCAGGGTGTTGAACTGTATGTCGCCGTAGATGGCGGCGTTGTTGACCAGGCAGTCGATGCCGCCGAAGCGCTCGACCGCGAACGCGGCCATGGCGCGGGCCGACTCGGGGTCCGACACGTCCGTGCGCACGAAGGCCGCATGGCCTCCGGCGGCCTCGATCCCGGTGACGACCTTGGCCCCGCCCTCGGCGTTGAGGTCCGCGACGATCACCGAAGCGCCTTCGGCGGCCAGCGCCCGGGCATAGGCCTCGCCGATCCCCCGCGCCGCGCCGGTCACGATCGCGACTTTCCCGGCGAAACGGTCAGTTGTGCTGGGCATTTGCCAAGATTACAGGTAACCATCGAGTTGGAGATCCGGCTGCGGCTTCCGCCGGCCGCGGGATCACGGTTTCCGAGGTCTGGTTGGCAGAAATGCCGCCGCCGACAGCCTCCATGGCCGCTGCGAGCCCGTGGCGAGACAACATCGATACGCGAATCAACACCCAAATCACAACATCAATTGCGTAATCCATGCGAACGCCCGGAGCTGACAAAACGGGTTTAGAGGGTAAATCGTGCTGCAGGCAGCCTCCCCCGCGCCGGGCCGCGCCACCTGCGGCCAGCCTCGCGGTATATTTGTCTGATTGATCCCTTTCAGGAACTGGTGATAGCCCGCGAGGACCGAGGCGCGGCCCAGGGCGCAAGCTAAGTGGCGTTGTTTCATGATCACGGAGAGGGTCGCGCCTCCGCACCGGCCTGCCGCTACTCCTTGACAAAGCGAAATGAACGCCCTTTCAATTTCTCCTATGGGTCCGACGGCCGAGACCGGCGACGGACCCGACCCGCGACGGGTCCGGCCCGCGACGGGCCGGCCCGCGACCGGCCTGGCCAGCTCGCCGGCAGCGCGACGAGCGAAGAGAGGTCGCCCCGATGGCAGAACGCAAGAGTCCGACGGCTGTCCTGCACGAAGGCCCGCGTGCGCTGAGCGACGAGCAGGTGCGCCAGATCGAGGAGTCCGACCTGGGCGGCGTCCTGCACGTCGATATCGACGACGTCATCGAGTACGTCCACCGCGACCTGAAGTCCCTGCCGGACTACATCACGCTGTACCGCAAGTACCTCAAGCAGCGTTGGGACGTCTACGACCTCGACTTCACGCAGGACAAGATCGACTGGAACGAGAAGATGACCGAGGCTGAGCGCCAGTCTTTCATGGCCATCGCCTCGGGCTTCCACCACGGCGAGCGGCAGGTCGAGATCGAGCTGCCGGTGTTCATGATCGGCGCCAGCGAGGAGGAGAAACTCCACATCGCCGCGCAGATCGAGGACGAGGCGCGGCACACGGTGTTCTTCGACCGGTTTTACCGGGAGGTCGTCGGCCTGGAGGGCGACGACATCATGGACATACTCAACGCCTCATTCTCCTGGGTCTCCGAGACGTTCGTCGGGCCGTTCGGGCTGCTTGCCTACCAGGCGGACGAGGTCCGGCGTAACCCGTATGACCAGCGGGCGCGAGTTCGTTACGGCACGAACTACTTCCTGTGGATCGAGGGCGTGCTCGCGCTGTCAGTCATGAAGGTGACCTTGTCGTACGCGCGGTGGCGCGGCTTCCTGCCCGCGTACTACACCGGCTTCACGGCGACGTGCCGGGACGAGTCGCGGCACGTCCAGGGCGGCATGCGGTACCTGCAGGACGCGGTGCGCAAGGACCCGTCCATGATCACCGAGATCCACGACACGCTGCGGACGATCCTGGCCCTGTCCGGGGTCGCCAGCCGCGAGATCGTGCTATCGAGCCCCTGGGCTGGACCGAGGCGGAAGTGCGGATGCTGTTCTTCCAGCAGTTGCGGCGCAAGCTCAACGACGTCGGCATCGACCTGTCGCCCGACCTCGAGGCCATGCTGCAGCACGTGCAGCCCGTCCTGGCTGGCGGGTGAGCCGTGACCGAGCCCAGGTTTTTCAGCAAAGAATGGGCCGACGCTGTCCGGGACGCGCTGACGGCCGGCCCGGACGAGCGGGCGCGGGCCGGCAAGCTCCAGATGTACTGGGACTTCTTCGCGGCGATCAAGGCGGGTTACGCCGCGTCGTGGGCGCTAGGCTGCCGCGACTTGCCCGCCGGGCTCGGCCAGGCTCCGTCGTACCTGTTCGTCGGCTGGTCAGGCGGCGCGGTCACCGACTGCCGCGATCATCGGGCCGGACGACCCGCTCGAAGCGACCTACGTGCTCGGCATGGACTATGAGGGCTGGAGGACCTGCACGAAGGTTACGACGCGCAGCGCACGGTCATGTACCGCAAGATCCTGCTTGAAGATGGCAACCTGCTGGAGTTCTTCAAGACGATCTACTTCTTCGCCGAGAGCCTCGCCGTCATCGGCGCCGTCCCTGCCGAGTATCCGACACCCGTTGCGCAACCTGGCCGATCCTGAGCACGGGCGCGGTCAATGACTGTCTCCATGGCCTCGGCGACGCCATAGGGGCGCGAGTAGCTGAGAACCTCTGTCACCTGGCGCGCGGTCCGCCCCCAGGGATCGGCCGACGATCTCCGTGACGATGCGGTGCCAGTCCGCGAGGTCACCACGTTCGAGTGCCGTATGCACGGCCTCGGTCGGCCACTCTGATACGGGGGCGTCTGGGGTGATGGTCAGGTTGCGGAATGCCAGCGCCATGGATCACACCTCCTCTTCGAGCATCGCGGCGACGAGTTCTCCGCAGACTACCTGCGCCGGGTGTCGGCGCCTGCTGCCTTAGCTTGGGTACTGGTCCTCGTACCTGCGCTCCTCGTACCGGCGCTCTCCGGGCTGGCCGGGGCTGGCCTGATCGAGATACGGGCGCCGTCCGAGGTCTGCCGGACTGAGGTTTGCCGGTAGGACGAACTGCGGTTGCGTGCCCACGGTCCCCAGATGAACAGTGACAAGATCAGCCCGAGCACCCCGACGCCCATCAGGATGTCACCTACTGTATGCAGATATAGCCCGTGGGTGACGACCGTTGTCAGGGCAAATCGAAGAATCGCGCCGACCGCGATCAGTACCAATGCCGCGCCGATCTTCATGACGTTCCTCCCATTTCATGTTACTGAACTCCAACGGCTTCCCAGCGGCCCCCGATGCAAACAAACGGCACCGGGCACGGGCGACCGCGTAACCCGGCGGGCTAGCCTGGAATCGACCCCACGGGAGGCGGCGCCACATGGCTGATCTCACCCAGCCCGACCCGCCCAGGCACCGGAGATCCGCGAGCTGCCCATCGGGCTTGACGCGACGGGAACGCGGCGGGAGTTCGACAGCCACGGCGAGGTCGACGTGCCGGCCGACAGGTACTGGGGCGCCCAGACCCAGCGCAGCCTCGAGCATTTCAGCATCGGCAACGACAAGATGCCGGTCGAGGTCTATCGCGCCTACGGCTACGTGAAGAAGGCGGCGGCCATCGTCAACGCCCGGCTCGGGCACCTCCCCGCCTGGAAGGGCGCAGCTGATCGAGCGGGTCTGCGACGAGATCATCAGCGGGGCGCTCGACGGCGAGTTCCCGCTCGACGTCTGGCAGTCCGGCTCGGGCACCCAGTCCAACATGAACGTCAACGAGGTCATCGCCAACCGCTGCATCCAGCTGATCGGCGGCCAGCTTGGCTCCCAGCAGCCGGTCCACCCGAACGACGACGTGAACATGAGCCAGTCCAGCAACGACACGTTCCCGACGGCCATGCACGTCGCCGCGCACAAGCTGGCGACGGGCAAGACGATCCCGGCGCTGCGCAGGCTGCGCGGACGCCTGCGGCGCAGAAGTCGCGACAGTGGGCGAGCATCGTCAAGATAGGCCGCACGCACCTGCAGGACGCCACCCCGCTGACCGTCGGCCAGGAATGGTCGGGCTACGCGGGCGCGCTCGACTGACGCGATCGAGGAAGTCGAACACGCCACCAGCGGGCCTGCTCAAGCTGGCGATCGGCGGCACCGCCGTCGGCACCGGGCCTGAACGCGCCGGACGGGTTCGGCGAGCGGTAGCGGCCGAGATCGCGACGATGACCGGCGCAGCCTTCGAGTACCGCGGCGAACAAGTTCACCGCGCAGGGCACGCTGGACCGGATGGTCAGCGCGCACGGCGGGCTCAAGGCCGCGGCGGTCACGCTATTCAAGATCGCTAACGATCTGCGCTGGCTCGGATCAGGTCCGCGCACCGGCCTGCACGAGCTCATCTTCCCTCGAACGAGCCCGGTTCCTCGATCATGCCTGGCAAGGTCAATCCGACCCAGGCCGAGGCCATGCTGATGGTCGTCCATCCAGGTCATCGCCTCCGACGTGGCGGTCTCCATGGGCGGCGCCGAGGGCAACTTCGAGCTCAACGCGTTCCGCCCGATCGTGATCAGCAACTACCTGCACTCGGCGCTGATCATGGCGGACATGTGCGATCACTTCCGGACGTACCTGGTCGAAGGCACCGTGCTCGACGAGGCCAGGCTGACGCACTACATCGAGCGCTCGGTCATGATGGTGACGGCGCTCTCGCCGGTCATCGGCTATCGACGGGCGGCGAGATCTCGCACTACGCCATCGATCATGACCTGACGCTGAGGGCAGGCGGCGCTGGCCAACGGCGTGAGCGGGGAGCAGTTCGACCAGGTCGTCGATCCGCTCGGCGACTGGGAACTGGTCCGGCTAGCGTCGCGCCAAGCTTCCCACTCGCCGCGCAGGATCGCGTAGATGGCCGTGTCGGTCCACTCGCCCTTGAACCACATGTCTCCGCAATGGCCTCCTTGCGCATGCCGAGACGCTCGCAGAACCTGGCCGAGGCCGTGTTCCTCGGGTCGAGCTGAGCCCAGACCCGGTGCATGCCAAGCTCGACTGAACGACAGGTCCATGAGCCAGGCGGGCCGCCTCGGTCGCGTAGCCGCGCCCCTCGAAGTCCGGGCTGAACACCCACCCGAGCTCGGCCTGCCCGTCGCCAAGCCGCTCGATCCTGATCAGCACGTCGCCGATCACCCGCCCGGCAGTTCGACGGCGAGCACGATCCGGTCACCGTCCCCCGCAGCTGGGTCAGGCCCAGCCGCTACGCGATGAACTCGCCGGCCGTCGCCTCATCAAGGGTGTCAGAGGGGATATACCGGCACACGTCGGCCCGGTGCCGGTAAGTGAGCACGGCCGCCTCGTCGCCGCGCAGGAACGGCCGGAGCACCAGCCGCTCGGTACGCAGCGGCAACTCCGGTGCGAACGACTTGATCCCCTCAGCACGGGCTGTCATGGCAAGACCTTACAGAGTGAATAATTCTCCGGAGCCGATCGCCGCAGCGGCAGCCCGGTCCCGCCAGGCGGATTGCTACAGGCCCAGGTCGTCGAGTTGCTTGTGCAAGTCGGCTCGAGGGTTGGCCGGGTCGGCGGCGAACCCCTTCTTGGCCGGGCGGGCGATCGCGACGGTGCCAGTGGCCGCTGAGTCGCCGCCAGGAGCGACCGTCCGCCGGCGCGGGCCTGACCGCCTGGCGCGTTCCGTCCGCCTCCTGACCGCCCGCCTGTCCCGAGCAGCCAGCCGGCCACGATGCCGCCTACCAGGCCGCCGATGTGCGCCTGCCAGCCGATGCCCTGGTGCGGCAGAAGCACCGCGAACTGATAGGCGAAGCACAGCGCCATGACCGCGCCGATGACCACGTCGATCGACCCGCCGGTCGAACAGGCCGCGCACCATGATGTAGCCGAAGTATCCGAAGACGACGCCGCTGGCGCCGACCCCGACCGAAGCGCGGAGCTTCGAAAAACCAAGCGGCGAACCCGCTGGTCACACCACTATCGCGCTGACGGCCGACGAACTTGCCGATCCCGCGGTAGGCGGCCAGGAACCCGAAGATGAACAGCGGGCCTGAGTTTCCCTCGATGTGGGTCCAGCTGAAGTGCAGGAACGGCGCGGACACGATGTCAGGCAGCCTGGCGACGTCCCTCGGCATGATCCCGTAGTCGAACGTGAGCCGTAGCTGAGGGCCGCGTTGATGACCTGGATGATCCAGAGCACCGCGAGCACTCCGACCATCACGAAGAACGCCCTGCGGGCGTTGCCCAGCAGCGTCTGCGCCTCGTCCGCGCCGATCGTCCATGCCCGGCGCGGTCCGGTGCCAGTACCAGCCACGGCGGCCTCCCTGCATCGAGTTCACCAGACCCCACCCCTAAGCCACAGTAGTGCCGGCGTGTCGCCGTCTATCCAGGCCGTAACCAGGGGTCACAGCTCGCACCCCGTTACATCATGTAATCGTTACGATACTGATTGCCAATCCGTGATCTGCGGGACCCAAATTCCGGGCGGCACAGCACAACTTTTTCAGCGGAAACGCTTGGTCAGTCCCTTCACTTCTGGCAACGTGGTTCGGCAGCGGAGTTGGCTCCTTGTTTCGGTCGTTGTGCCCCGGTAAGTGACGGCCGCTACGGCGGGTAGCCAGCTTTTTACATGCATCGCTGCCTTAACCGCAGCGGTCTTGGCCTGCTGAGCGGCTTGCTCACCGGGCTTGGCCGAGGGAAGGACGGCATTGTCAGCGCATCGAAGACGGTTTGCTAACGGGCGCCGGACCCGCAGGAACGTCCGTGCCTTCTTGGTCACAACTGTTGTCGCCGCTGTCGCGATCGCTCTCGGCGCGAGGTTCATGATCAGCCAGTTCTCTACCCAGCCCGACCCGCTCGCGTTGTCGGTCAGCGGCCTGCCGTCCAGCCATCCCGCCGCCCAGCTTGTCCAGCAGCGCCAGCACGTCATCTTGATGACCGCGGCCACCAAGTCCTTCAAGGTAGTCGGCGCGCCGAAGATGGCCCATGTGCCCCCGCCGCCAGTCGTGACGCCGCTCACGACGAGCGCGGGAGGTGGCACGGCGCCGGTCGTTCCTACCGCGCCGCCCGATCCCGGGACCGCGCAGTCGATCGCGTACAAGATGCTCCCCTCCTTCGGGTTCAGCACCAGTCAGTACGGCTGCCTGAACGACATCTACACCAGGGAGAGCGGCTGGCGGTACAACGCCGAGAACGCCAGTGGCGCCTATGGCATCCCGCAGGCTCTGCCGGGCTCCAAGATGGCCAGCGCGGGCTCGGACTGGATGACCAATCCAGCGACCCAGATCAAATGGGGCCTCGGCTACATCAAGGACGTGTACGGCACGCCGTGCGACGCCTGGGCATTCTGGCAGGCGCACAGCTGGTACTGACACTCGGTTAAAGATCAGCCACTGTTAGTGCTATTTGTGACTGATGTCATATCTCCGGTGCTCTTGTTCGCCCGTGCGGGGCTGAGCGGATCAGGCAGGGTGAGTAGCTGATAGCACCCCAGCGTGCCCGATGACTTGCCTCGCGCAACCCGGTCGCCATGCCCTCGCGACATTTCGGCACGCCCTGTCCGCATGCCTTGTTGAGGGCGCGGCCAGTGTCGCGGGGTGGTGACCGGCACCCGCGGGTGCTCAAGCAAAGGCAACTCTTGTCCAAGCACCGTGAAATCAACGCACGGCTGTTTCACACACTCCAGTCCAGACCAGCGCGGATCACGATCTCCGCCGCGGCCGGCACTGTCCTCGCCGCGTCGGTCGCGGTGACCACGCTCACCCTCACCGCTCCCGCCAGGCCGGCGATCGGGATGGCCGAGGACCTGTCCGGGGCCCGGTGCGGCCTGGGGCCTCGGGTCCGCCCGGCCGGAGCATCGCCGACGAGACCGGCCAGCAGATGCGCCAGGACCGGGTCAGGTCGCAAGCCGCGCAGACCGCTGAGGTGGCGACCCGGGCCAGAGCCGCCGCGAGACTCGCGGCGCAGCGACGTCGCGAAGCCGCCGAGCAAGCCGCCGCCCAGCGTGAGGCGGCGCAGCGCCAGCAGGCCGCGAACGAGCGGGCGACAGCCGCTAGCGGCACGCCGGCCGTGCCGTCGGGCAGCCCGCAGCAGATCGCGATGTCCATGCTCGCAGGCTACGGCTGGTCAGCGAGCGAGTTCAGCTGCCTCGACTCGCTATGGGAGCGGGAGAGCGGCTGGAACCCGGGCGCGGAGAACCCGGCCTCCGGCGCCTACGGCATCCCGCAGGCGCTGCCAGGATCGAAGATGGCCAGCGCGGGCGCCGACTGGGCGACTAACCCGGCTACCCAGATCCGCTGGGGCCTCGGTTACATCAAGTCCCTGTACGGCTCCCCGTGCGGCGCCTGGGACCACGAGCTAGCGGACGGCTGGTACTAGCCCGCGAGCCTCACCCCGGGACCGAGCCCCAACCCCGGGACCGAGCCCCAGCTGTGGGACATTGATGGCGCGGTAGCGCCACCGATGGGACATTGACGGGCCTCCCGAGCATGAGCGGGGCGGCTGGCGGTCGCGCCGGCCGCCCCGCCGTGCTGGATTACGGCTGTGCTGGATTACGGCTCTGGCAGCGCCCTGAAGGTCTGCTTGGCTACGCCGAAGATGCCCCCGGCCCAGGCGGCCTTGGGTGCCGGTGCCGAGATCGACAGCACGTACTGCTGCGGGCCTTCGAAGGTCTGCACGGTGAACAGCAACTCGGTGACGCCGGTGCGGTGCGAGGCGTTCGGCGCGAGCCACGAGAACGTCCAGCGCGCGGCCGGCCAGCTGCGGAACTTCGTGCCCGTGATCGCGATCAGGCGGTAATGCGGGTACCTGCCGGTCGCGATCGCGTTCGCCTGCTGCCGCCGTGCCTGCTTGACCGGGCCGGTCACCGCCCAGCTCGCCATGTTGACGTCGAGCTTCCCCGGGCCGCTTGACGGCTTGATGATCGTATTCAGCGCTGGCGTCACCGCCCAGCCGATCGGCCCCGCGAGCCGGAAGCCGGCGATCGTGCCGACCTTCTTGGCTGGCACGCGATCCCAGACATAGCCGGCGGGCGGTGGCGGGGCGGCGCCGCCGGTCGCGGGCGGGCTGCTCTGCGTGGGCTGCGGAGTCGGGCTGGGGGAGGTCGTCGGGCTGCTCGAGGCGCTCGCCGTCGGCGAGGGCGTCGGCTTGCCGGAGGCCGACGGCTTGCCCGACGGCGTGGGCCTGGCGGACGCCGACGGCTTGCCCGATGCCCCGGGCTTGCCCGGCTTCGATGACGAGCCGGACGTGGGCTTGGCCGATGGCCCGGCACCGGGGGCAGGGTGACCGCCCGACGAATGGCCTGCGTGGTGGCTGCCGCCCTTGACGCCCGTGTGCCCGGAGGCGAGGTGATCCTGGCTGGTGCCGCTGCCGCCCCCGAGGCCCAGTTGGTCGCTGATGCCGTGCGGGCCAAGGAAGACAACAGCGGCGATGACCCCGACCAGTACGACGGGCGCCGCGATCATCATGGCCCGGCGTGAACGCATAAGCTCGCCTGCCCTGCGCTGGCGGGACACTGGCTTGGTGCCCGGACTGGTGCGCGGAGAGGCTGGCGGGCTCTCCGCAGTGGCGAGGTGGGGGCCGAGGTTGCCGGTGCTCGCAGGCGGGTTGGCCGTCAGGGTCGCCGACGGCATCTTCAGGTCAGCGAAGTTCGGCGTCGCCATGAGGTCGGGCACCACGCCTGTCGCTTCCGCCGAGCCGGCGGCTGAGCTTTCGCTGGCCAGAGCCGCGGCGTCAGCTCCGCCGGCCATGGCCGTTGCGAGCCCGCCAGGCTGAGAGCCAGTGAGGCCTAGTCCGCGGCCGGCCGATCCTAGGTCAGGCGGTACCGCGACCACCTGGGTCGCTGTCGTCGCCTCCGTGCTGGCCAGCCCCGTGCTGGCCAGCCCCTTGCCAGCCAGCCCCGTGCTGATCGATCCCGTGCTGATCGATCCCGTGCTGGCCAACCCCGCGCTAGCCGCCTGGGCGCCGAGCGCCTCCGGGCCGGCCGGCTCCGGGCTGACCGCCTGAGCCTGCTGGGCGTCGCGGGCTGGGCTCGCCTGCAGCTGGCTAGCCAGGATGCTGTCGCGGCCGGCCGAGCGAGCGGATTTCCAGGCCTGAGTCAGCATCCTGGCCGTGACCGCTGAATCGGGCCGTTCCGCCGGATTGGCGCGCAGCAGGGCCTCGATCACCGGTGCGAGCGAGCCCGCCGACGGTGCCCTCGGCGCCGGCTCGGTGGCGATGCTCGCGATGATGGCCGCCGAGCCGCCCGCGCGGTCGAACGGGCCTCTCCCCTCCACCGCGGCGTACAGCGTGGCGCCTAGCGACCACAGGTCAGACGCCGTGGTCGCGGGCGCGCCGCGTACCCGCTCGGGTGGCGAGAAACCGGGCGTGCCGACGACCATGCCGGCCTGCGTCAGGCCAGGGTCGCCCTGGATGGTGGCAATCCCGAAGTCGGTCAGGATGGCCTTGCCGCTCGGACTGATCAGCACGTTGCTCGGCTTGACATCCCGGTGCAGCACGCCTGCACGATGCGCCGTGGTCAGCGCGTCGAGCAGGCCAAGTCCCAGCTGGGCGGCGCGCGCTGGCGGCAGCGGCCCGTCTTCGGCGATGACCTGGTCGAGCGGCCGGGCGCGGATCGAACTCCATCACGATCCACGGCGCGCCGTCCTCCTCGACCACGTCGAAGACGGTGACGACCCCCGGGTGACTGAGCCGCGCGGCCGTCCTGGCCTCGCGGAGCGTGCGCTGGAAGCTCGACCTGCGCCTGCGTAGCGGATGCCATCGGCGAGCCGATGATCTGCTTGATCGCTACGTCGCGGTCGAGAAGCTCATCCCGGCCCCTCCATACGATCCCCATCGCGCCACGGCCGACCTCATCAATCAGCCGGTAGCGGCCGGCCACGAGGTGGCCGGTACCCAAGGCAGAATGCATAGAGGGCAATCTACGCCCGTGCGCTTACAGATTTCTGTGAGCTTGGTGTGAAATCAGCCGCGTTATCAAGCGCCAGCGGGTCCCCGGCCAATGGACAGCAGCGGCTGCTTCGGCGCCGTCACGTCAGCGAAGAAGTCATTGCCCTTGTCATCGACGACAATGAATGCCGGGAAGTCGCGCACCTCGATCTTCCACACCGCTTCCATCCCGAGCTCGGGGTACTCGAGCACCTCGACCTTGGTGATGCATTCCTTCGCCAGCTTCGCCGCCGCGCCGCCAATGGAGCCGAGGTAGAAGCCGCCATGCTCCTTGCAGGCAGCAGTCACGGCGGCAGACCGGTTCCCCTTGGCAAGCATGACCAGGGAGCCTCCCGCAGCCTGGAAGCTATCGACATAGCTGTCCATGCGGCCGGCCGTGGTCGGGCCGAAGGACCCTGAGGCGTAGCCCTGCGGGGTCTTCGCGGGGCCGGCGTAGTAGACCGCGTGATCGCGCAGGTAGGCGGGCATCGGCTCGCCAGCGGCCAGCCGCTCGGCGATCTTGGCGTGCGCGAGGTCGCGCGCGACGACCAGCGGGCCGGTCAGTGAGAGCCTGGTCCTGATCGGATAGCGGGACAGCTCGGCCCTGATCTCGCTCATCGGGCGCGAGAGGTCGATCCTGACGACGTCGCTGTCCAGTTCATCGTCGCGGGTATCGGGCAGGTACTTCGCCGGGTCGGTCTCGAGTTGCTCGAGGAAGACGCCTTCGCTGGTGATCTTCCCGAGCGCCTGCCGGTCGGCTGAGCAGGAGACCGCGATGGCGACCGGGCAGGACGCGCCGTGCCTGGGCAGCCTGATCACCCGCACGTCGTGGCAGAAGTACTTGCCGCCGAACTGGGCGCCGATCCCAGCGCGCCTGGTGATCTCCAGCACGGTCTGCTCGAGCTCAAGGTCGCGGAACCCGTGGGCGTCGGGCGAGCCCGTCGTCGGCAGGGAGTCCAGGTACTTGGCCGAGGCGTATTTGGCCGTCTTGAGCGCGTACTCGGCGCTGGTGCCGCCGATCACGATCGCCAGATGATAAGGCGGGCACGCGGCGGTGCCGAGCGACCTGAGCTTCTCGTCGAGGAAGGCGGCCATCCGCTGCGGATTGAGCACGGCCTTGCGTCTCCTGGTACAGGTAGGACTTGTTCGCCGACCCGCCGCCCTTGGCCATGAAGAGGAACTTGTACGCCCCGCCGCTCGGTGGCGTACAGCTCGATCTGGGCCGGGAGGTTCGTGCCCGTGTTCCGCTCGTCCCACATGGTCAGCGGTGCGAGCTGGGAGTAGCGCAAGTTCAGCTTGGTGTAGGCGTCGAACACGCCGCGCGCGATGTGCTCCTCGTCCCGGCCGTCGGTGAGCACGTCCTGGCCGCGCTTGCCCATCACGATCGCGGTACCGGTGTCCTGGCACATCGGCAGCACCCCGCCGGCCGCGATGCACGCGTTCTTGAGCAGGTCGCTGGCCACGAACCGGTCGTTCGGCGAGGCCTGCGGGTCGTCGAGGATCGACCTGAGCTGACGCAGATGGGCTGGTCGCAGCAGGTGCGCGATGTCGCGCATGGCCGCCGAGGTCAGCGTGGTCAGCGCCTTGGGCTCGACCTGGAGAAACTCGCGGCCGAACGCCTGGCGGGTGGTCACTCCCTCCTGGCTGAGCAGGCGGTACTCGGTGGTGTCCGTACCGAGCGGCAGCAGGTCGGCGTAGCTGAATTCGGGCATGATGTCAGGTCCTCGAGGTCTGGGTCGTGATTCCACGCTCATCGTAGTTCTGTAGCTGTTATGGCGGGCCTTCTGGCAGCATCTGACCATGGAGAACAGACTGGCGGAATTCGGGGCCTGGCCTGGTGGTGCCGAGGTCGCGGTGGCACTGACGTTCGACGTGGACGGCGAGGCGCCCTGGCTGGGGGAGGGGCCGGAGTACGAGCCGCCGCCTGAGCACGCTGTCGATGGGGCGGTTCGGGCCGCTGCGCGGGCTCGGGCGGGTGCTTGACCTGCTGGCCTCGCACGAGATCCCGGCGACCTTCTATGTTCCTGGCCATACGGCCGACCATTTCCCGCAGGTGATTCCGCCGATCTTGGAACGCGGGCATGAGGTCGCCCACCACGGCTACCTGCACCTGGGCACCGACGGCCTCGACGAGGGCGCCCAGCGGGCCGAGCTCGAGCAGGGCCTGACCGCGCTCGGAAAGCACGGCGTGACCCCGCTCGGCTACCGGTCGCCTGGCTGGGAGCTGTCGCCGGAGACGCTGTCGATGCTGGGTGAGTACGGGTTCACCTATGAGAGCAGCCTGATGGATGATGACCGGCCCTACTGGCTCAGCAGCGGTTCTGGCTCCGCGCCGCTCCTCGAGCTGCCGGGGCACTGGAGCATCTGCGACTGGCCGTACTTCGGCTGGACGGCCTACACTGGCGGCTTGCTCGCGGACCCGGCGGCCGTCGAACGGATCTGGCTTGATGAGTACGAATCAGCGCTGGCCGACCGGCGCGTGGTGACGTACACGATGCACCCGGAAGCCATCGGGCGGGGGTACCTGGCGTTGATGCTCGGACGGCTGATCGATGGGATGCGGGAGCGCGGGCGGCCATGGTTCGCCACGCACGAGCAGATCGCCGCCCAGGCCGCTGCCGGCGCGGACGGCTAGCTAGGCGGCGCGGTGCATGCGATACATTCCGCTGGGTAGCTGGGCGCTGGAATCGGGCACTCATGAACTTGCGGCACTCAATAGACAAGGGGTGGCGGAATGGGTAGCAGTTTTGAGGCCGGCATTAATGGCGTCGATGGCGTCGGCGGTATCGATCTAGGTGAGGCCGCCAGGCAGCTGCAGCAAGCGGCGCACGACGCGCGGGTTGCCTTCGACTGCATCGGGCTCGACGAACTGGACCGCGCGCACACGCACGCCCTGACCGCGAGGGCCGCCGCCGACGCCGCCGAGAACCTGCTCCGCGTAGCACTCGGCGGCAACGCCCACGTCGACGACCCCAGCCTGCGCTGACCTGGCCCGGGGTCCGCGCTGGCCCCGGGGTTCGCGCTGGCCCGGGGTTCGCGCCAGAACCATCTTCCGTGATCACGACCCCCAGCATGATCACGGAGCATTGCTGCTTGTCCTGACCTGCGCGGACTTCCGTGGTCAAGCCCACGACCATGATCGCGGAGCGTTGCGCCTGGACGTCTCTTTGACGTCATGATCGTGGAGGGTTTCCGGGTGCGCGGGAGTGATCGGGTGATCGGGGACTAATCGGTCAACTGGCGGGACCGGGTAGCTGTCGGTTCCTCGTTCTGACTAGTGTGTGAGTCACACATATATTTACCGACACAGGCGGTGCCAGGTTGTTGGCACGGCGGGCGCGAAAGTTGAGGAGCGTGGGCACATGGTCAAGGCGACAGGAGCGTTCACGGTTTCGTCCTGGGACGAGGACAGTTACTCAGAGTTGGATGCCGGGGGGAAGCTCACCAAGGCGCGGGTCACGTTCGGCTTCAGCGGGGACCTCGAGGCGCAAGGCCAGTGGGACGCGCTGATGTGCTACCGGGACGACGGCACCGCGATGTTCACGGGATATCAGCGCACCGAAGGTTCGCTGGGCGGGCGCCAGGGCAGTTTCGTGCTGCGCGCCGACGGCACCTTCGAAGGCGGGGAAGCCCGCACGTCCTGGCAGGTCGTCGATGGGTCAGCCAGCGGAGACCTTCGCGGGCTGCGCGGGTCGGGTGTTGCGGTCTCGACGGGCGGCTCTGGCGGAACATTTACCCTTGAGTATGAGCTTGCCTGACCAAACGGACACTGGCCAAATGGGTACTGAGCCAGCAGCCGCGGCCGGGCAGTCTGAGCTCGTCGGCGCTGAGTTCGCCGGCGCGGTGCCCGTGAGCGCTGAGTTCGCCGGCGCGGTGCCCGTGAGCGCTGTGCCCGCGGACACCGGGCCGGCGGGCTTCGACCGGGCCGCGAACCTGCTCGGGGCGCTTTCGCTGGTGATCGCCGACCAGGCGGCGGATGCTGTGGCCGAGGCGGCCGGGCGGTCAGACTCGGCGGGGGCGGCGCTCTCGGCGCTGCTGCATTTCCTTGATCATCCGTCGATCGACCTGCTGCGGCAGGTTCTGGGGCTGACGTCATCGGGCACCGTCCGCCTCGTCGACCGGCTCGAAGATTCCGGCTACGTGCGCCGGACGCCCGGTTCGGACGGCCGCAGCACGTCAGTGGTGCTGACTGAAGCTGGTCATGACGCCGCCGTCGGTGTTTCTGAGGCGCGCGGCGCGGTTCTCCAGCGGGTCCTCGCGGTGCTGTCACCCGATGACCGCGCCGAACTCGACCGGCTGACCTCGAAGTTGCTGATCGGGATGATGCGAGGGCCAGGCGCGACCCGGTGGATCTGCCGGCTCTGCGACATCGGCGTCTGCCGCGGTGCCCCGGGCGGCTGCCCGGCAGGAAACGCGGCGCGCGAAAGGTACCTGACCCGAGCGACCCCGAATGGCGCCGACGCTCCATCGTGATCGACAGTAACGACATAATTCACGATTTAGAAGATTCGCCACAGACAACGGTGAACAAATGATGTACGCGGTACTGTCGATGTATGGCGACTACGCAGACCGGGGGTGCTGCCTCGGCAGCAGTGAAGACGATCCATGGAGTCGATGTCTCCAGCTTCCAGGGTGCACCAGCTAGCTGGTCCAAGGAGGCTGGTTCGATCAAGTGGGCCGCCGTGAAGATCACGGAACTCGAGCCCAAGAACGTGCGATTCGTGAACCCGGACGCGGCGGCGGACTGGGCCTTCGTGGCGCAGCAGAATCTCGGCCGGATCGCGTACTTGTTCGGCCATCCGTCGGTGAGCGCCGCCGACACCGTCAGCTTCTTCGCGTCCGAGCTGAAGGCCCTGGGGCTGAAAGACTCCGATGGGATCATGCTCGACCTCGAGACCACCGACGGCCTTCAGCCTGCCCAGGTCAGTTCCTGGGCGGTCGCGGTCATGGCGAACCTGAAGAAGACCTTCAACCGGACGCCGATCCTGTATACCTTCATCTCTTTCGCCCAGGCGGGCAACACAGCTCGGCTCGGCGGGTATCCCCTCTGGATCTCCGATCCGTCGAGCCCGCCAGGTAAGCCGGTAGTGCCACCCCCGTGGAAGCGCTGGACCATTCACCAGTACGCCACCTCGGGGGCCATCGATCGTGATCTGGCCAGGTTCGCGACGGTCGCCGCAATGGAAAGGGCATTTGGAGTGAAAGCCAGTCCACCGAAACCCACGAAAGGCAACCTCGGCGGGTCGATCAGCGGCAGTGTGACCGCCGCGCGCTGGAGCGATGGCAGCATCGTGATCGCCGGCCTTGGCGAGGGCGGCCACGTCCAGGTCAAGCGTTTCGACGGCGGCACCGGCAAGTGGGGTGTCTGGTGGGACCCGGCCGGCGACGTCAAGGCCTCCGGAGCGCCCGGTCTTGTCGCTTGGGATGGCGGCCTCGGGCAGCTCTTCTACCCGACGTCGACCGGTGCCGTCATCGAGATGGAAACCCAGGACTTCGGCAAGAGCTGGAAGTAGCAGCCGCTGAGCTGGCCTGAAGATTTCGGGCTGGCCGTCCGGTATCTTCAGCATGTGAGCTCCCGGCCTGGCCCGCAGGACCTGCGGGCTTCAGACGCGGACCGCGATCTCGTGATCAGCTTGCTGAGCGAAGCGGCCGGTGACGGGCGCCTGACTCTGTCCGAGCACGCGGAGAGGTCGGAACGCGCGCTGGCCGCGCGCACGCTCGGCGAGCTTGTCGGACTGACGTCCGACCTCGCCCTGCCCTCTGGCCAGCCGATCCAGCTCTATCAGCGGCGGTCGGTGACCGCCCTGTTCGCGCGGGAGCGCAGGCAGGGCCGGTGGGTGGTCCCGAGTTCGTTCCCCGTCACGGCGTTCTTCGGTGACGTCGTGCTCGACCTGCGCTACGCCATCTTGCAGAGCCAGCGGGTCACGATCCACGCCACGGCCATAGCCGGGCAGATCAAGCTGATCGTCCCGCCGGAGATCGACGTCGAGATGGGCGGACGGTCAGTGCTCGGCGTGCGCACCGTGCGCGGCCGCCAGAAGGCGGTCGCGCAGACGCCGCCCAAGGGGGTCATCGAGATCAGGTCAAGGACGCTCGGCGGGGCGGTCAAGGCCACGACGGTCCGGCCCCCGCGCTGGCGAGACGGGCTGCGGCGGCGCTAGGCGTCCCCGGCAGGCCCAGCAATGTCCCATGGGTGCCGCTCTTTCGGGTTGAGGCTGCTCCCGCAGGAGGGATTTCGGGTTCGTGCAGGAGGGTTTCCGCATCTAGGAGAGTTGACCGGACTATACGACGACAACCCTCCTTCATGCGACAACGCTCCTCCAGGAACCCGGAAACCCTCCACGGTAAGGACGAGAACCCTCCCGGAGACGGCAACTCTCCTCCCGGAGCACGAAAACCCTCCCGGGCACGGCACCACCCAGCTGGCTCACCCCGAAAGAGCCGCCACCCATGGGACCTTGCTTGGCCTCTGGTGGAGTCAGTAGGGGACTACCGAGTAGCGCGATACCTTCCAGAGCGCGTGCTCGCTATGGATGTTGCGGATGGTGCCTGACCTGGCTCGCATGACGAGCGTGTGCGTGGACGCGCCGCCCGACCGGTACCTGACCCCCTTGAGCAGTTCACCGTCGGTGATGCCCGTCGCGGCGAAGAACGCGTCGTCGGAAGTGACCAGGTCATCGGTGGTCAGTACCCGGTCAAGATCGTGGCCGGCGTCCAGGGCGCGGTCCCGCTCGTCGGCGTCGCGCGGCGCGAGCTTGCCGAGTATGACGCCGCCCAGGCATTTGATCGCGCACGCGGCGATGATCCCCTCCGGGGTCCCGCCGGTTCCGAGCAGGAGATCGACGCCGGTGCCTTCGCCCGCTGCGAGGATCGCGCCTGCGACGTCGCCGTCAGTGATCAGCTTGATCCGCGCGCCAGTCGCCCTGACCTCGTCGACGAGCCCGGAATGCCGCTCCCTGTCGAGCAGCACGACGGTGACATCGTGCGGGGCGCAGTGCTTGGCCCGCGCGACCGCGTCGATGTTGGCGGCGGCAGGCGCGTCGATATCGACGAGCTCGGCTGCCTCGGGGCCGCAGACCAGCTTGGACATGTAGAACACGGCGGTCGGGTCATACATCGACCCGCGCGGGCTGACGGCGATCACCGAGATGGCGTTCGGCATGCCGTTGGCGGTAAGCCGGGTGCCGTCGATCGGATCGACGGCAACGTCACATTCGGGACCGGTGCCGTCGCCGACGTGCTCCCCGTTGAACAGCATCGGCGCGCGGTCCTTCTCGCCCTCGCCGATCACCACGACGCCGTTCATCGAGACCGTACTGATGAGCTGGCGCATGGCACTGACAGCGGCGCCGTCCGCGCCGTTCTTTTCGCCACGGCCAACCCAGCGTCCGGCGGCGAGCGCCGCTGCCTCGGTGACCCGGGCAAGTTCAAGTGCCAGGTTGCGGTCTGGCGCGCTAGGTTCGGCGTCAACCGGGGTCAGCTTGGTGTTCCGGCGGCGCGCGAGATGACCCCCGGAGGGGGTCGGTTCATCGGTCATCATGATCGCGTGGCTCACTCATTCCGGGGTCGGCCGGAGGAGCCGTCGCTTCACCTCCTGTCAAAATGGTCTCGCCGCGTTGTCATCGGCCGCTGGGTCTCCGCCTGAATCTCCTGTCTGCCTGGTGACCGCGCCGGCTAGCCGGGCGCGCGCGCCTTCCAGCCACTCCTCGCACGTACTGGCCAGGCGCTCGCCCTGCGCCCAGAGCTCAAGTGACTGCTCAAGGGTGAGCCCGCCAGCTTCGAGCCGCTTCACCAGCTCCACGAGCTGGTCGCGTGCCTGCTCGTATCCGAGCCGCTTGGTATCGGTCACGAAGGTTAAGCCTAGCCCGCGTGGAGCTGGTACCCACTCGCCTGCCCGGGTTCCTGGCGGGCTCGGTGCGGTCTTGGCGGCCGGTGCCGCAAGACCTTGAGCACCACCGCCTTGACGACCTTGGCATAGAACTTGCCGCCGACCGGCATCGGGTGTATCCCGTCGCTCCAGAGCAAGTTGGTGTGATGCTCGATCGCGTTGTGCCAGTTGATCATCGCGACATTGGGATACCGGCGTGCGGCGGCCTTGACGGTTGCGTTCACCTCGGCTTCCCACGATCTGGCCTCGAACGTGTTGATCAGGAGCAGCCACCGCGATGGCCCGATCGCGGTTCTGAGCTGGCTGATCTGGTCAAGTGTGATCGGCCCGTTGGTGCCGAGGCCGACGATGAGCACCGGGCGGAGCCGGTGGTCGGCCGCGAGACCCTGAACGATCACGATTCCGGCGATCATGGCCCTGCTGACCGCGGCGTTGACGTAGATGCCAGGCATGGCCTGCGCCAGTTCGGGCGCCGAGGCCAGCATCACCGAGTCGCCGATCGCTATCACCTTGGAGCCGAAGTCATGGCCGAACCTCGGCTGATGCGCACGGGAGGCCGGCCGGTAGGGAATCGCGCCAGCCCTGAGCCACCACGGGCTCGACTGGCCTGTCGACGAAGTGACCGATGGCTCCTGCAATTGCGTGATGGACGTGATGGCCGAGGAGTCCTTCGCGATCTGCTCTTGCAGAGTCGGCCCAGTGTCGGTGTTCAGCAGGCCGTAACCAGCGGTGCACGCGACCGCCAGCAGCATCGCCACCCCGAACACTGGCGTGGCCGTGGCAACGGGGGCCTTGAGCAGGGTCTTCGGCACGTCCCGCAACTGCCTTGTCCGCCGCTTGAATTCGGCGCGCAAACCTTTCCGCAGTATCGGTTCTTCAAGCCAGTGCCACGACGCCGCCGCCAGCCCGATCGGCAGCACCGCGTCGATGGCACGCGCGCCGAAGGCGCTCGCCCAGCGCGCGTTGAGGCCGACCGTGATGGCGATCACCGGCCAGTGCCAGAGGTAGATGCCGTAGGAACGGACGCCGAGCCAGCGCAGCGGTGCCCAGGACAGCGCGGCCGAGACCCGGCCGGGCGAGGTCGCTGCCAGGACGAGGCAGCCAGCGGCAACGGAGGCGATCACCAGGCCGTACGGGTACACGAACGGATCGCTGCCGGAGAAGCGCCACATCGCCCAGGCCAGCACGGCAAACCCGATCGCGCCGGCGACCTCGAGGGCAGTCCGTGACTTGCCCGCTGTCGCTGCCACCTTCGCGAGCGGCCAGGTCAGGGCCAGTGCGGCGCCGATCAGCAGCCCGCTGGCGTGGGTGAACGTCGCGTAGTAGACGAGCGATGGGTCCGAGCCTGGCTTGTAGATGGCCCACATCGCGAGCGCCGAGCCGATCGCCGCGGTCCAGGCGACGAGCGCCCGGATGATCCGTTTCCGCACCAGCAGCAGGACGACGGCGATGATCAGCGGCCAGATCAGGTAGAACTGCTCCTCCACCGCCAGCGACCACAGATGCTGGAACACCGGCGGCGGGCCGAAAAGGGAGAAATAGGACTGGTGCGCGAAGGCCTGCCACCAGTTGCTCGTGTAGGTGATGGCGCCGAGCAGGGCGGGCCGCAACGTGCCGCGCTGGCTGGGCTCGAGCAGCGTCACGGCGGCGGTCACGACAAGCAGCATGAGGCCGAGGGCCGGCAGCAGCCGCCTGGCCCGGCGCTGCCAGAAGTTACCCAGCCCGACGCTGCCGTCCCTGGCGAACTTGGCCGCGAGCAGGTCGGTGATCAGGAAGCCGCTCAGCACGAAGAAGACGTCGACGCCCAGGAACCCGCCGTGCAGCCACGACCAGCCCTCGTGGAAGCCGAGAACGGCGAGGACGGCGAGAGCGCGGACGCCATCGAGGCCTGGCGCGCGGAACGGCTTCTTGGCGTGCGGCTCGGCGGGAGCCTCGGGCTCGGGCTGGGCTGGCCCGGTGCTCGTGATGGCCGCGATGACCTCAGTGGGTTCGTCGTCCTGGTCCGCCGCACCAGCCGAGGTCCGAAGATCGGCAGAGGTTGGCTGCACAAGCACGACGTGTCCTCCCTGATTTGACGTTGTTACCGCTTGTCAACGCAGGCTCGCATCCGCAAAACCGCGAGGTCTCCGGACAAGGTCGGCGTTGCCTCCCTGGCTATGACGCTCGAAGACCCGTCCTCGGATAACCCCATTCGATGTTCGCTGGACGATAGCTTAGTTTTCGACATAGCCCGGCGCTGGGAAACGCCACGCAGAGTAAGTAATACCGCGCACATCGGTAAGCAGCTAATCAGGTTACTGGTTAGTTACTTACCGTGACGGTTAGCTGATCATCGGCCAACCGGATCTGAAGCGTCTCGCCTGCGGCGACATCGTTCGAGGCGCGGACGACGCTAGCATCGGCGCGCTGGACGATGGCGTAACCTCGCCGCAAGGTCGCCGCGGGCGACAGGGCTATCAGCCGTGCTCTGGTATGGACCAGGTCAGCGTCGGCCCGGTCAAGGCGGGCACCGAGGCTGCGTCGTGCGCGTTCGGCCAGGGCCAGCACCTGCTCGTGCCGCCGCTCGATCTCGGCGGCCGGGCTGGCGAGCACTGGCCTGGAGCGGATGGCGGCAAGCCAGGCGCTCTCCCGGTCGATCCGGCCAGCGAGCTGGCGCCTGGCCCGGGCCCTCAGCTCGGAGATCAGCGTGAGCTGCTCGGCGATATCGGGAACGACGCGCCTGGCGGCGTCCGTGGGCGTCGATGCCCTGACATCAGCGACGAGGTCGAGAAGCGGGACGTCCTGCTCGTGGCCGATCGCGCTTACGACGGGAGTGCGGCTGGCCGCCACGGCGCGCACCAGGCTCTCATCGGAAAACGGCAGCAGGTCCTCGATCGAGCCGCCGCCTCTGGAGATGATGATGACGTCCACTGACTGGTCGGAGTCGAGCACCTGCAGCGCCGCCGTGACTTCCTCAACTGCGAATGGGCCTTGCACGGCGACCTGTTCAACCCGGAATCGCACCGCTGGCCACCGGCGGGCGGCATTTCGAAGCACGTCTCGTTCGGCTGCCGAATCCCGGCCGCAGATGAGGCCGACCTTGCCGGGAAGGAACGGCAGCCGCCGTTTCCGCTCTGGCGCGAATAGGCCTTCGGCCGCGAGCGCGCGCTTGAGCCGTTCAAGCCTGGCAAGCAGTTCGCCGATGCCAACCGCGCGCAGCTCAATGGCGCTCAGCGAAAATGAGCCCCTGGCCATGCTGAAGTCCGGCTTGACCCAGACGACGACCCTGGCTCCATTCGCGGCCGCGGGCTCGGCGCTCTCGAAGACCTGACGCGGGCACACCACCCGGACCGACACGGCCGCGACCGGATCCCGCAAGGTCAGGAACACCGCGTTGCCCCGCTTGTTCAGCTCAGCGATCTGCCCTTCGACCCAGACCCGGCCAAGGCGGCCGATCCAGTCGCCCACAAGCCGCAACGCCGTGCGGACGGGGACTGGTGACTCAGCGCTGGTCTCGAGCGGCATGGGTCAGCTTTCGCTGCCCTGGAGCCTGGCGATCCTGCGCTCGAACATCGACACCACATCGGGCCGGTAAGCGTGCGAGATCTCGTACAGGACTAGCTGCCTGAGCTGGGCGACGTCGAGGTTACGCAGCCTGGCCCGCAGCGACGGCAGCGAAAGCCCGTCGTATCCCTCGATCGGCAGCTCACGCGCCGCCCTGGTCGGGTAAGCCGGGTATGAGGTTGAGTCGCTCGAGTCGCCGTCCTGGGCGGCCGGAGCCGGCGCGGGCGCCGACTCCGCTGCTGGCAGGCCATACGGCCACTCCGCAGGTACACCGGCCGTCACCGCAGATGGCTCAGAGGGTGCCGTGGCCTCGGTCCTTGCGAACTCGTCTTCCTCATTCTCGGCAAGATCGTCGGCGCTCAGAAGCCTGACATTGCCGGTCAGGTCAAGGGAGCGGAACCGCGGCTGCTGCGCCTGGTTCGCGCCGTGCTTGCGGCCGTTGCGTCCGCTCCCGCCGCTCGCGACCTTCGCCGCGCTCGCCGACTTCGCGGCGCCACCCGATTTCACGGCACCGGCCGCCGACTTCGCCGCGCCGCCTGACTTCGATCCGCTCCCGCGCTTACCTCCGCCGGGCTTCTTCGCCTGTGCAGTTGGCTTAGCCTTGCCCGGCGCCGTCGTCGCCTGCGCCGCGATCGCTTGCGCTGCTTCAGGAGGCACTACATCGGCCTCGTCCGATAGATCGCTCACATTTACCCTTGAATCCGGCACATTCGAAGTATTAGGGATAATTCGTACCGATCGCGGCTCGTAAGGGTCCCAGGGCTTTGGCGAATCCTGCTGTTCACGGCCCGCAGTGCCATCGTGCTCGGCATCCTCCTCCCGCAGCCGGTCTGCGGCTAGAAGCAACTGCCCGACACCGGAAAAAATGGTTCGCAATGCTCGTACCGGCGCAAATCTGAACTGTTCCGTTGATTCCGGCAACCCCACCGTCATCGCCTCCTAAGACGGACCCCGTGGCGAATCGTACTCAAGTAACCGCACTCGTGGCTGATGAGACCCGTCATCTGCCATGGTGCCGCATAAAGCACTCCGGGCGGCACTTCATCGCCGGCGCGCCGCCACGCGACCGTCCCGCTTAGTGACCATCTCGCTCGTGACGCCCGTCCGTGGCTCGCAGGTAATCGACGCGCAGGATTTGGAGTGTCGGCCTGCCCGGCTTGGTCGGCCTGCCCGCCACGGTCGCTCTCCCGGAGCGAATCTGCCCGGTTTCATGCGGAGTGCACGTTTGGCTTCACGTCCGGCCCCTCATGGCGGAGGGCGAGCGACCGCTCGCCGCTCGCCCGACTCGCACCGATGCCTCGTCTGACCGCAATGTCGCATTCGCGCCCGCCAGGCGGCGGAAGCCCGCCAACATGGGTGCGCGAATCGACACCCAATTTCCAACATCGATCCGCGCATCCATGCGCAGCGTGCTGCCTCGGCGGACCTCCCAAGCGCCACCTCCGGCACATACGCCGCGCTCGCACCACCAGTACCACCCCCGGCACCACCAGTACCGGTCCAGCCCCGGCCCAGCACCGCCAACACCGCTAACTCGGCACCGCCCGGCGCTCGGTACGGGGGACCGTACCGGCTCCAGCACCAGCAGGACGGGCGCGGCCCATCGGGGCAGCGCAGACTTCACCTACCATGGATGACATGTCCAAGCCAACCAGGAGAGTCCTGCTCGCGAAGCCGCGCGGCTACTGCGCCGGCGTCGACCGGGCTGTGCAGACTGTCGAACATGCGCTTGAGCGCTTCGGCGCCCCGGTCTACGTCCGCAAGCAAATCGTGCACAACACGCACGTCGTCAGGACCCTGGAGAAGCAAGGCGCCGATCTTCGTCGAGGAAACCGACGAAGTGCCTGAGGGGGCTGTGGTCGTCTTCTCCGCGCATGGGGTCTCACCTGAGGTGCACACCGAGGCCCGCGACCGCCAGCTCCGCACGATCGACGCCACCTGCCCCCTGGTGACCAAGGTTCACAACGAAGCACGCAGGTTCGCCGCCCAGGACTATGAGATTTTGCTGATCGGTCACGAAGGCCACGAGGAAGTCGTCGGCACGACCGGCGAGGCACCAGCGAACATCCGGCTCGTGGACGGGCCGGAAGACGCGGCCAGCATCGAGGTCAAGGATCCGGCTAAGGTCGCCTGGCTGTCCCAGACCACGCTCTCGGTTGACGAGACGAATGAGACCGTGACCGCGCTGCGCAAGCGGTTCCCGCTGCTCATCGATCCGCCCAGCGACGACATCTGCTACGCGACGCAGAACCGGCAGGCCGCGATCAAGCTGATCGCCGACCAGTCCGACGTGGTGATCGTGGTCGGCTCGGCCAACTCTTCGAACTCGGTCCGCCTCGTCGAAGTCGCTCTCGAAGTCGGCGCCCCCGCCGCATACCTCGTGGACGACGCCAGCGCCATCGACCCGGCCTGGATCGAGTCGGCGACCACCGTCGGCCTGACCAGCGGTGCCTCGGTGCCCGAAGACCTGGTCGACCAGGTGCTCGAGGTCCTTGCCGAGGCCGGTTTCGACACTGTCGAGGAGACCGAGGCGGTGCACGAGACCCTGACCTTCGCGCTGCCGCACGGCCTGCGCAAGCAGTTAGCCCCGGGGTACGACGCCGCTAACTGAGCTCGGGCGCTGACAGCGACCTGATCGCCGCTTCGACCGGCTTGACCTGGTCGAGCGACGCGTCGGTCACGCCAAGCTGATTGAGCTTGCGCGCGGTGACCAGCACGCGGTTCTCCAGCGACCCGACCGCCCTGTTGTAGGCCGTGACCGCGTTGGTCAGCGCCTTGCCGACCGCGTCGACGTGCCCGCCGAGCCCATTCAGGCGGTCGTAGAGCTCCCGGCCCAGGTCGAACACCGCACGCGCATTCTCCGACAAAGCCGCCTGCTGCCAGGCGTACTGTGCCGTGCGCAGCATGCTGACCAGCGTCGTCGGCGTGGCGATGTGCACCTTGCGCGCCATCGCGTACTCCAGCAAGCCGACATCACGCTCCAGGGCGGGAGCAAGGAACGCCTCGCCAGGGATGAACAGCACGACGAATTCCGGTGCCGGGCTCAGCGCGGCCCAGTAGCTCTTGGCCGAAAGGTCATCGACATGGTCCTTCAGGTGCCTGGCATGAGCGTCAAGCCGGGCCTCTCTTACATCGTCGCCGGCAGCTTCTGCCGCCTCCAGGTAGGCCGCGAGCGAGACCTTGGAGTCCACCACGATGTTCTTGCCACCTGCGAGCCGCACGACCAGGTCCGGGCGAATCGTTCTCCCCGATTGTTCGTCATGCCTCGGGTCGCGGGCGATGACCTGCTCATCGAAGTCGCAGCGGGCGCTCATCCCGGCGAGTTCCACGACGCGGCGCAGCTGCATCTCGCCCCACCGGCCGCGCGCCTCTGGCCGGCGCAGGGCCGTGACCAGGGCCTGCGTCTGCAGCCTGAGCTGATCGGAGGACTGCATGGCGAATTTGACCTGCTCAGCCAGTGCCGCGTGAGAGGTCTGCCTGGCCGCCTCGGCCTCGCGGAGCTGGGTCTCGACCCTGGCCAAGGTCAGCTTCAGTGGCTCGACTAGCTGCGCGACCGCGTTGCGCCGGGAGTCGAGCTCGCTCGCGGCCGAGAGGTTGGCCGCCCGCAGCCGGATCTCGCTGAATTCCATCAGCCGCTGCTGACTCTGGTCGAGCGCCTGCGCCGACAGCGCCTGGAACCGCTCAGCCAGGTACCCGTCGATCAGCTCCGCGCGCTCGGACGCGGCCTGGTCAACGAGCGAGGCCCGGTCGGTCGCCGCCTTCGCGCGCTCGTCAGCCACCCTGGCCTGGGCCGCGAGTTCCGAGGCCGCGGCGGTCATTCGGCTGCGGGCATACAGGTAGCCGATGGCGGCGCCGAGGCCCGCGCCGACGAGCAACCCGAGCAGCAGCAAGATCGAAGTCACGAGCAGCCATACTCCCACGCGCCATCTGACAGTGCCGGTTCGCACGTAAACTCGCCCAGGTGAGTCTTGAGATCGGGATTGTCGGGTTGCCTAATGTCGGCAAGTCCACCTTGTTCAATGCGCTGACCCGGGCGAGCGTGCTGGCGTCGAACTATCCATTCGCCACCATCGAGCCCAACGTCGGGGTCGTCGGCATCCCCGATGCGCGGTTGGCGAAGCTGGCCGGATTGTATGACTCGGCGAAGATCGTCCCGGCGACGGTGCGGTTCGTCGACATCGCCGGGCTGGTACGCGGGGCGTCGGACGGGCAGGGGCTGGGCAACCAGTTCCTCGCGCATATCCGCGAGACCGACGCGATCTGCCAGGTCGTGCGGGTCTTCACCGACCCGGACGTGAGCCACGTAGACGGCGACGTATCGCCGGAACGCGACATCGAGACGATCGCCACCGAGTTGATGCTGGCTGATCTGCAGACGCTGGAAAAGGCCGTTCCGCGCCTGGCCAAAGAATCTAAATTCGCCAAAGATGGTGAAAGGGTGGCGGTGGCTAGTGCCGCAGCGGAAGCGCAGCGACTGCTGGACGGCGGCACCACCCTGTTCGCCGGTGCCGCAGGGGCAGGAATCGATCTGCGGCTGCTGCGCGACCTGCAGCTGATGACGGCTAAGCCGTTCGTGTACGTGTTCAACCTGGACGACGCCGAGCTGGCCGATTCGGGGCTGCGTGACCGGCTGGCGAAGCTGGTGGCTCCGGCGGAGTCGGTGTTCCTCGACGCCAAGACCGAGGCCGAGCTCGCGGACCTGTCGGCGCAGGAGGCTGCTGAGCTGCTCGCTGAGCTTGGCCTCGGCGAGCCGGGACTCGATCAGCTGGCGCGGGCCGGGTTCGCCGCGCTGGGGCTGGCCACGTTCCTGACGGCCGGGCCGAAGGAGTCGCGGGCCTGGACGATTCGCGTCGGGGCGACCGCGCCCGAGGCGGCCGGGGTCATCCATACCGACTTCCAGCGCGGGTTCATCAAGGCCGAGATCGTGTCGTACGACGACCTCATGGCGGCCGGATCTGTGCCGGCGGCACGGGCGGCGGGCAAGGCCAGGATCGAGGGCAAGGACTACGTCATGCACGACGGCGACGTGGTCGAGTTCCGCTTCAACGTCTAGACATCAGCGGCTTTCGCTCTGCGCCAGCCACAGGGGGTGCGCCGGGCGGGGCTTACTCATCGTCGGTGCGGCTGCCCGCCTGAGAAGTTGATATAGATTATTTAGGTGACGACAGGGGTTATCAAATTCGGCCGGGGCCGTCCGAGCCGGCTTCAGGTCTACGCCCGGCTGGACACTGCCCTCAGCGCCCTGAAGCGCCTTGAGGCTTGCCGACTCCCGTGGAGTCTAAGGCGATTTGGCGGGACATCTGGCAGCTAGAGGCCCACCACTCGACCGCCCTTGAAGGCAACACGCTCATACTGCGTGAAGTCAAGACGTTGCTTGAGTCCGGAAGGGCTGTCGGCGCCAAGGAGCTGCGCCAGTACCTCGAGGTTGACGGCTACGCCAAGGCCGCGCAGTGGGTCTACGAGCAGGCGCTGCAGCCCGGTGACTGGCATGATGGCCGACTCGTCACCATGGCTGAAGTCCGGCACGTTCACAGCCTGGCATTGACGCCAGTCTGGGATGTCGCCCCGCATCCTGACGCGACCGACCGAGAGCGGCCCGGCAGCTTCCGCGAGCATGACCTTGAGCCGTTCGGGGCGGGTATGCAGCCGCCCTCGTGGACGCTCGTGGCGGCGCAGGTTCAGCAATGGGTGGAAGATGCCTGCGCCGCTGGCGCGAAGATTTTTGCAGGCACTGATCTTGAATGTCACGCGGTCGAGGAGCTGGCGCAGCTCCATAATCAGTTTGAGCGAGTCCATCCGTTCATCGACGGGAACGGCAGAGCTGGCCGCCTCGTGCTCAACCTGGCCCTGGTACGCCTGGGTTATCCCCCGGTCATCATCTTCAAGCAACACCGAGACCAGTACCTAACCGCCATGCAGCGAGCCGATGAAGGCGACTATGGCAGGCTCGGTGAGCTGATCGCCCGGTCAATCATTGACAACCTGGAGCGTTTCATCGTGCCGAACATCGCCGGCCCGGCCCGCATGGTGCCGCTCGCGGCGCTGGCAGATAAGGACATCACGGCGGTTGCCCTCAGGCAGGCCGCGCAGCGCGGGCGTCTGGAGGCCGAGCGGGGGGCGGATGGCGTCTGGCGGAGTTCGAGGTTTGCCGTTGACGCGTATAAGAAGGCCAGGCACCAGCGCAAGCCCGCGCCGCCGGACCCTGCCAAGGAGCGCACAGACAAGCTGTATCCGGGCCAGCGCCTGTCAGCCGGCGAATCGCTCTGGTCTGATGACGGTACGGTCCGGCTCGACATGCAGCGGGACGGCAACCTCGTTATCTCCCACGGCGCGGACATCTTGTGGGACAGCATGACTGCGCAGACCGGACATGCGAACTACCTCGACTTCCGGCCAGACGGTAACTTGCTGCTGTGCAAGGGCGATGGCACGCCCATCATCGACTGGCGCGCGGCGGGGATGGGCGGCCACGTGCTTGTGATGCAGAGCGACGGGAATCTCGTGATGTACTCACCGTCCGGGCTGCCCGTTTGGGCTTCCGACCGGCTTACGGGCAGCCGCGTCGTTCTCGTGTACGGTCAGGTCCGCGCCAAGCCGGTCCGGCTGATCTGACCGCGCCTGGTGTCAATCACGATGTGCCCTACGCCGGGTGGGCGGTCTAGGAACCTGCCTTGATGTTATAGGGGACGGGGTCGAGTTCCGCTTCAACGTCTGAACCTGAAGGACCGCGTCATCGTCGCGGGCTCGATCACACGAAATTCGCGCCATGTTCCGTGATCATGAATCAGGGGTTGATCACGGAATCTTGACGCCAAGCCTGTCCAGACCTGGGCGATCCTCCGTATCACGGCCACTTTCATGATCACGGAGCATCACCCGTGTCCCGGCACCAGCCTGTCCCGGCAGGATGATTGCTCCTGCGGTCCCGGCGTCCTCCGATCGGTGGATGCGGCCATGGCCCGATGCGGCGGTCAACCGCGCCCGGCCGGTCGATGTGTCCGGAACCCCTGCTGGCGAATGCTTGACGTAGCCGCTGAGGAAGAAATCCCCCGCCCGGCGAGCCAGGCAAACCAGCTAGCAAAGGAGATGGTCACTATGACCACCACCCAGAGAATGTCCACGTCGAACACGGCTCTCGGCCACCCAGGCACCGAGGCGGCCTTTTGCTGGATCAAGCTGCTCGCAGGCGGCTACCTCGGCATCAGCGCCCTCGCCGTGGTGGCGATCGTGCTGATGCGCCACCACCCCGCGGAGGTGACCTCCGCCGTCTGGACGCACGGCATCGTCGTCGCCGCCAGCGCCGTGCTGGTCTTCGGTCTCGCCGTCCGCGCGGCCCGCGGCTCCCGTGGTGCCTACCGGCGGCTCCAGATCAGCTCGGTCGGCATCGTGGTGGCCATCGCGGTCATCATCGCGCTGCCGGGCAGCTTCCCGCTGTGGATGAAGGCCGAGCAAGGCCTCGCCGGCCTGTTCATGATCGGCGTCGCCGTGCTCGTGAACCGCAGCCACCTGCGGTCGCTGTTCGCCGCCAAGTGAACGCCGGATGCGCCGCCAGCCGCACGCGCTGGCGGCGCAGACCCATGGGGAGACACCTATGGCAGTGTTCGGCAGCGGCAGGTAACGCCGTGATCAGCGGGGCCGGGGAGTGACACCATGGAAGACATGGCTGGCGCCGTGATCGAGGACCCGTGGCAGGCGCGCATGGACCGGATGCGGCGGCTGCTGCCGATGCCGTTGCTGCTGGGGTCCACGGTGGTCGCCCTGTTCGTAACCGACAGGCAGCACACGTGGGCGCGGTTCGAACTCGGCCTCCCCGTGGTGGCCGCCACGGCCGTCTGGTGGGCTGCCGTGACGGCGCGGGTCCGCCCGGACGCCTCCACCAGGTGGCGGCTCACGGTGTTCGCTGTACACACCGCGCTGGCCGGGTTCCTGGTCTGGGTCAGCCTCCCCTTCGGGATATTCGCCTATATCGGGTTCCTGCTCGCGTACGGGCTGGACAGCCGGTGGCGGACCGTCGGCTTCGTTGCCACCGCGCTGGTGGTGTCCGCGGCAATGGCCGGCGGCTACCCGTCGGGGAATGCGGGGCAGACGGTTACCTACCTGGTAGTGGCCGGGGTGCTGGTAGCGCTCACCATGAACTCGGCCAGCATCACCAACCGGGTGCTGGAGCAGAATCAGGAGCGCGGCGCGATGATCAGCGAACTGGCCGAGGCGAACCGCCGGCTGGAAGCCTCGATGGCCGAGAATGCCGAAGCTGCACGCCCAGCTGGTGACCCAGGCCCGGGAGGCGGGCATCGTCGAGGAGCGGCAGCGCCTGGCCGGCGAGATCCACGACACCCTGGCCCAGGGCCTCACCGGGATCATCGCCCAGCTCGAAGCGGCCGAGCACACCCAGAGCCACCCGGACACGTGGCCCCGCCACGTCGCTCAGGCACGGGCACTGGCGCGCGCCAACCTCACCGAGGCCCGGCGCTCGGTGCGCGCGCTTCGTCCCGGGCAGCTCGAGCAGGCCAGTTTGCCCGAGGCGATCGGCACGCTGGCGCGCAGCTGGTCGGAGGGATCGATGATCGACGCAGATCTCGAAACGACCGGCACCGTGGTCCGGGCCAGCCCGGACACGGAGGCGGCCGTGTTCCGGGCCGCCCAGGAGGCACTGTCCAACGTGGCCAAGCACGCTCAGGCGGCCAAGGTTCAGGTCACCCTGACCTACCTCGGCGATACCCTGCTGCTCGACGTTGCCGACGACGGAACCGGCTTCGACGTCGGCGCCGCGACCGGCGGGTATGGCCTGGTCGGCATGCGGCAGCGGCTGGGCCGGGTCGGCGGGACGCTGACCGTCGAGTCGTCCCCGGGCTCCGGTACCATCCTCAACGCGTCGGTCCCGCTGGCCGGGTCCGCGGAAGGAGCCAGCCGATGACCCCCATCCGGCTGCTGATCGTCGATGACCACCCGATCATGCGGGACGGGCTGCGCGGCGTGTTCAGCGACGACCCCGGCTTCGAGGTCGTCGGCGAGGCCGGCGACGGGGCCGAGGCCGTCCGGCTGGCCGAGCGGGTCGAGGCTGACGTCATCCTGATGGACCTGCGCATGCCCGCCATGGGCGGCGTTGAGGCCACCGCCCGGCTGCGGGAGCTGGGCCATCCGGCCCGCGTGCTCATCCTCACCACCTACGACACCGACCGGGACGTGCTGCCCGCCATCAAGGCCGGCGCCACCGGCTACCTGCTCAAGGACGCCCCCCGGGACGAGCTGATCCGCGCCGTGCGGGCCGCGTACGCCGGAAAGTCCGTGCTCGCTCCCTCGGTGGCCGCCGCCCTGATCGACCTGGCCGGTGACCGCGGCCCCGACGCGCTCAGCCCGCGCGAGGTACAGGTGCTGCGGCTGGTCGCCGACGGCGCCACCAACCAGGCGGCCGCCCGCCAGCTGCTGGTCAGCGAGACCACGATCAAGACCCACCTGCTGCACATCTACACCAAGCTCAGCGTCCGCGACCGGGCATCCGCCGTCGCCGCCGCTTACAAACGCGGGCTGCTGAGCTGACCGCAGCAGGCCGTCGGCGCAGCCTGCGCGACCGGCGGGCACGTGACGATCATGGCTGCCTGTAATTGCGTTGCCGCAAACCGGCGTGCCGGCCTACAGTGGGCTCGCCGCGGCAAGATCTGTCCTCTGCATCAGGAAGGAGGTAGTCGCGATGTTCGCTAATCGTCAGACGCCTCCGGAAGCTGCTCTCTAGCTTCCTGGAAGCACTCTGCGGGCACCCTCAGGAATCTGGCATCAGCCATTCCTGAGGGTGCTTTCTGTCCGGACAGAGGAACTAACAGCTCATCTCCGCACCTTATCGAGGCTGTGCTCGGGACCGCATTCGCACCAAGAGTGGTGGCATGGAAAACGCTGCGCAAGTGCTGCATCGGCTTACATCGTTCGCGTCGTTCGAGGAGGACCGCGCCTGGGATGCTCCGGTCGATGATCCTCGCGTGCTGCGTGATCTGCAGGTCAACGACGTGTCCCGGTTGCCGTGGTTCTTCAAGCGGTACTCGCGGCCGTTGCCCCGCGTGCCGCTGCCCCGGATCTTGCCGGCGACGACGACGCCGGCGGTGGCGGTCCTGGCGGGGACCGCTGAGGTGGCTCCGGGGGTGCTCGACCTGGCGCAGCTGTCGCGGTTGCTGTACTTGTCTGCCGGGGTGGTGCGCACGGGGGAGCGGCCCTACGGGCAGTTCCTGTTCCGCGCGGCAGGGTCGGCGGGGGGCCGGTTCCCGCTGGAGTTGTATGTCGCGGTGCCAGAGGGGACGGAGGTGCCGGCGGGTGTGCACTGGTACGACCCGCTCGATCATGCCCTGGTCCAGGTCGGGCCGCCGCCGCGCGGGGATGCGCCCGCCGTTGTCGTTACTGGCGTCCCGTGGCGCACCGGCTGGCGCTACCGCGAGCGAGGCTACCGGCACGTGTACTGGGACGCGGGCACGATGCTCGCGCAGTTGCTCGCGGTCGCCGACTCGGCCGGGCTGACCGCGAGGTTGTACAGCGGCTTTCCTGACGTGCCGGTTGCTGCTCTGGTAGGCGCTGACGGTGTGCACGAACTGCCCGTGGCCGTCGTCGCCCTTGGTGATGGCGGACCCGCCCTGGACGCGGCGAGCCCGGCCGCACGGGGCGAGGTCGATGCTGCTCCAGTCGAGTTCCCTCTGGTCACGGCCGCCCAGCGAGCGGGGGACAGCGACACGCTCGGACGGCCCTGGGAGCGGGGCGCCCCGGTGGACGTGGCGGTCGAGAAGGCCGAACCGGTCGAGGCCGTGGTGCTGGCACGCGGGTCGCAGCGTCGCATGGATCCCTGCAGGGGCCTGCCGGATAGCCTGCTGCGCACCTGCCTGCGGGTGGCGCTGCGCGGGATCGATCTGCGGCATTGGGTCGTAGTGCACGACGTTGACGGACTAGCGCCCGGCCTGTATCGCTGGCCAGATCTTTCCGTCCCGGTCCGCTCCGGGCTGATGCGGGACGAACTCTACCGGGTGTGCATGGATCAGGCACTCGCTCATGACGCGGCGTTCGTCGTGATCGCTGCCGACGACGTCGGCGCTCTAGGCGCCCGGCAGTACCGCGAAGCGCAGGTTGGCGCGGGTCTGGCTGAGGGCAGACTGCACCTGGCCGCTTACGCCAGCGGGGCCAGTGCCACAGGGATGACCTTCGTTGACGGCGCGATCCCCGCCTTCCTCGGCGAGCCGCTGGACGCGTTGCTGTTCACCTGCGTCGGCGTGCCGGAGTACAAGTCCGCCGCAGGCGGTCCGCCAGGCGCTCCGACCCTTGTCCGCACCATGCGACCACGCGGTGACGCCGGATAAAGCGGTCAAGGAAGCGCGTTGCTCACGGCGGGGCGCCGCAACAGCAACAGGGAGGGCACCGATGCTCACGCCGCCCCGCGCACGCCGGGCCAGGTAACGCAACCCTCCTGACAGCATCGAGGGACGAGTTACCCGACAGCCTCCAGGGCAGTGGCGATGTTCCGGGATCACGCCGCGACCAAGATCACGGAAAACCAGCACATCACCTCAAAGTATTGCTGCGCCGTTTCACCAGGCGTGATCTCAGGCGATGTCGCGGAGTCTGAAGGAGCCCGGGGTGATGTCGATGTGGAATTCGACGCCGAGGTTTCCGGCTAGGCGTGACAGGGTGGCCAGTGACGGCTCATGGTCACCGGCCTCCAGCCGGGCGACTGCTGACTGGTGCATGCCGAGAAGGCGGGCGAGCGCGGTCTGCGATAGCCGATGCTCTACCCGGTAGCCGATTACACGCATGGCGACCGCGTGGGCCAGAGCTGTCCGGTCGTGCTCGCGGCGGATTTCCGGGTCGGCCAGTTCCTCGGCCGCGATCTGGGCTGCCGTCGTAAGTTCTGACAGCTTCGGCATTAGTGCTCCTCTACGTTGGCCAGTCGCTCCAGCGATCGTCGCACTGCCCGGTCAAAGCCGCGCGGGTCGGACTGGGCTTCCGGACCGACGGCCGCTACCACGAAAACATCCCCGACTTGCCGGTACAGTGCTCGCCAGGCGCTGCGCCCGGCTCTGGGCCGAAGCTCTCGCAGTTTCTCGGCACCGCGCACGGCGCTTGTGTGCGGGTAGCACAGTAACGGACCATAGACGCCGAGCTTGGCATCGGCGTTGATCAACGCGAACCCGCTCTGCCTTCGGCATGGCTGCCCGCTCCTGTCTAGCCTCCGGTAAGTACGTGACAAGCCACATCAGCCACCTCAGTATAACATGCCTGTTATGGGTCTTGGTCTGCGGCCGGCAGATCATCATGGGGTCATTCCGCACAATGGGCCTCTCCGCCGGACCCGGCAGACGGCACTGTAGAGGGAGGGTCTGACAAGGACTGGGCCAGCAGCTCGGCGAGCTAGCTAACAGGTTCCCTGGCTGGCCGATTTGGGGAGCGGCACTGCCTGACCGACGCTCCCCGGCATCGTCGTTGGGACATTGCTAAGCCTGCCAGAGCCATCCGGTCCCTGCTTTCTTGCGCGCTCAGCGCGGGGTGCCTCGCTGGGAGAGGATCTGGTCGATGCGGGCGCGGTGGGCTGTTTCCCAGTCGTCCAGGGATTGGCTGGTGTCCTTCTCGGCCTTGGCGAGTGCCTGGCGAAGTATTTCTTCCTGGTGGTCTTTGGGAATGACCACGACGCCATCCTCGTCTGCTACGACCAGGTCGGCCGGTGTGACGCGTACCCCGCCGCACCGCACCGGGGTGACCAGTTCGGTGACCTGTGTCTTGGCCCCGGGCTTGGGAATGACGCCGCGGGCGAAGACCGGGAAGCCGCTATCGCGTACCTCGCCTAGGTCGCGGATCAGGCCGTCGAGCACGAAGCCGGCGATGCCGCGCCGCTGGGCGACGGCGCAGACGTTGCCGCCCGCGAGCGCGTAATCAAGGTCACCGGATTCGACGACGATGACCGAGCCGGGCTCGGCGCGGTAGATCGCGGCGTGCAGCATGAGGTTGTCGCCGGGCGGGCACCGGACCGTGAAGGCAGGCCCGGCGATGCGCGGGACCGGTGCCCACAGAGGGCGGATGCCGATGTCCATGACCTGCTCGCGGCCGAGGAAATCAGCGAGTGCGGTAGTGCCGGCGGCTCGGGCAGCGGGGGTGTCTCTCGCGCTCATCTGGGCTGGATTCCTTCCTGCCGGGCCAGCGGGGGTGGCCGGCCGCGCGCGCGGGGCATGGCCGGCAACGGCGCGCCGTCATCGGTAGCATTATGGCTCGATTCCCGGCGGAGTTCTACGGTAGTGTGGATGTCATGGTTGCCGCGTATGAGGATGTGCCGTTCAGCGAGTTGCTGCATCATCCTGCTGCTACGACGGGCGGCTGAGCCGGGTCCGGGCGTTGCGGTTGCGGCGCCGTGATGCCGGTGACCTGGCGCTGATGCGGATCGAGCAGCTTGAGCGCGACGATACCGTCGTTGACTTCGCTTCGCGGCTGCTGGCCGGGCTGGTCAGGTCCGGGAACGCGGCGGCGGTGCGTGACGTGCTGCCCGAGGCGCTGCCGTGGGTGACGTTCCTCCCTGGGGACGATGTGGCAGTGTTCCTGGATGAGCTGGCCGTGGTTGCCCGCGGCGCCGCCGACCTTGACAACCTGGCTCCGGTCGCGGTCCTGCTGGCGCAGTGGCGGCATACGGCCGAAGTCCACGCTGACCCCGCGCTGCGGGAGATCCTCACAGCCGAGCTTGACGGGGACTTCGGGCCAGTGCCCGTTCCGGAGCCGGACAGGTGAGCCCGCGGCGAGGCGACCGCGCCGCGCCGCCGCCCGTCGCGGGTGAGTACGACCTGCGGTTCGCCAGTAACGAGGCCGCCCGTGGCTGGGACGAACTCGCGGTCCAGGCAGCAGCGAACCTCCGCCGCGCGTTCGATGCCATCCGGACCGATCCCCGCTCCCGTGCGGCACTCGAGCGGCAGCACAGGCTCAAGGGCAGCCTCGGCACCGGTATCTGGAAAGGTGAGGCACTCGAACGCTGGCAATACGAGGTCACCGGCGGTGGCCGGGTCTGGTACCTCATCGATGACGCCCGCAGCACAGCCTGGATCGTCCACGCTGGCAACGGTCACCCAAAGATCACGGACTGACTACCCAGCCTACTGGCGCGCCATGACTCGGATCCGGAATGGCGTTCGGACCGCGCCGAGGCCCGATCGGTCGCTGACGTCGCCATCAGCAGAGTATTTCTCGGACTAATCTTCGGGGTACCCTGAGTAAAGTCGCAGGTCAAGGGTACCTCGACTAACAATGCCGATCATAAAGACACAAGTTCTCAGCTGACATGGCCTCTGGGACGCCGTTCACGCGGCGTGATGCTGTATTATCAGCAATGTCGGTGAGGCCTCCTGCAAAAGCAAGGAAGCCTCACGCGACCCGGGCCGTAGCTCAATGGATAGAGCGCGGTAGCGACGGCTAGAGGTCCACGTCCTAGTAAAACGCCTGGTCCCTGGCCCGCCCGAGGTTGTGGGTTCGAGTCCCACCGGCCCGTCTAAGTTTTCCTGAGTCTTGCGGACTCTTCGTACAACCAAACTGTACTACATCTTGCGCGTGATTCGTTCGCTCACAAACGACAACTTTCCGCAGAGCTTTTCCGCATGCCATAACTTCCGCGCTCGCGAGTTGTCGGCTGAGTCACTTCTCATCATCCGCTTCGCTGATCGCACAAGTTGCTGGATTATTTGCGTAACCAAATCTCAGCTGAACCTTCCTGAAGTCTCGCATCTTCGCGCGCATGAACAGTCGCAACCGTTTGAGCGAACCTGTGATCGTCGGGATCGATACCAACAATCACGCATCTTGCGGATGGGCCAACGATCCGATCGCAGCAACTTCAAACGAGCGGGCTGAACGACGAACGCCGCGCAGCGCGCCGACGGACCGGGAAGTCCGCCGATCGGTTCCGCTAACCATGACCTGCGATGCGACCGCCGTGAACTCAGTCAGATGAGGCGCGCCGAAAGGGCCGGCACCGCTGTCGGCAGCCGACCAAACCGGCGCCCGCTACCCGAGTACATCTCGCTCAGCGCATCCGTGACGGCCTCGGTCGCTATCGCGAAGTCCAGGCCGAGACGCTCAGCAAGTCGGCCAACCTGGCATCCGACCTCGGCAGGCGGCATCGCGGCGACGACGGTCGCGGCGGCACGCAATGCTCCGATCTGCCCCTCATCGAAGGACAGCCATCGCGACCAAGCATCGACCTTGGCGTCAACGACCAGGTCAGCCAGCGGACAGCAATCGGAGGCGAGGGGAGCCGCCAGCGCGCTCGGCCCGCAGTCATGGAGAATCTGAGCCGGGTCCTGGCCTGATGGCAGCATCACGGCCTGCACTCGGTCAGCAAGCGGGCTGAGCAGGTGGTAGGCGCCAACGGCGGCGCGGCGCCCGGCCCCATCGGCATCGAATGCGACCAGGATTCCCGAGCTTGCCCGGCCGAAGTGATGGCGATCACGTCGAACGGGCCCCGGCGATCACCGGGACCGCGCCCGCCACGAGCGCGGCGCAATCCGAGCCCGCGGGCGTCCTTCTGGCCATTTGCCCGTCTACGGAGGTCCTGGCGGGTAGGGTCGGGCGGCATGGATGCCGCCTTCCCCGCTGTGATGCCCGGCGAGCTAGAGATCGCCGAGCTGGCCGACGCCGCGCTTTCTTGCGAGCCACTGGCCCGCGCTCGCCGATTGGCTGGCTGGGTGGGTCAGGGCAGGACACTGACCGCCAGTGGTGTGCTGCGCCCGGCGGACGCCGAGAAGGCTTACCGAGACCTCGGGATCGGGTCTCCGATACTGGGGCCGCGCAGCGCGCTAGACGTCGAGGATCTGACGCAGGACTGGGAAACCGCGATCGCGGCTGGATTCATTGAGGTCGATGGACGCCAGGCTTGGGCCGCCGACCTGGCAGTTGAGGGATCTCAGGCGTATTCCGATCCGGGAGCCATCCTCGGTTCCTGGGTCCGGGCCGTGACCTGGCTTCTCGACTTGGGGGACGAGGAGCCATGTCCTGGATGCCTGGTCGCGCTGCACGAGCTCCGCACGACGACCGGGGCGCTCACAGTGGAGCAGCTCGTGATCGCGGTCGAGGCCGTGTTCGAGTCGGTGGAGCCGGAAAGCGAGCCATGCTCAGAGTGCGGTCAGCTCCATGGCGAGAGTGATCAGCTCGACCTCTTTGATCTTCTGGGCGATGAGGACTGGGACGGCGAAGACGACGGCGAGGATGCGGCCGAGCATGTCGCCGATGTAGTCACGGATTTGGTGGCGTTTGGCGCGGCCGAAATTTCCGGCGAACTGGTACAGCTGACCCCGCTAGGAGAGTTCCTGGCGGGGGAGGTGTTCCTGGAGCTCGAAGTACCGCCGGATGCCGATGCCGCCACAATGGTGTCCGTCATCAGCGAGTATCCGCCGGCGCTCGGCCCTGCGATGGCTCAGCCGTGGCTGAGCGCGCGCTCGATGGCGGCGGCGGTGAGTGAGCTGCTTACCTTTGCCGAGTCCGCGAGCGGCAGTCAGCGGATGACCGCCCTGGCGTTCACTGGGGAGCTCGGAACCGACTCCCTCGAGGCGTTGCGGGAGTGGGCGAGCCGGCCGGGAATTGGCGCGTACGCCCGGCAGTGGCTGCGATCGCATGGCGAGCCGGTGAGGGATGAGCCGGCGGATGGGGCATGGCTGGCAGCCGACGGGTTGTGCCTTGTAGTGGAGAGCCTGGCCGATACGGTGCCTTCGGCCGTGCTGCGCGATGCGCTGGCTGAGCAGATCGGCGATGAACTGGCTGAGTCGGTCGAGCTGATACTTGGCTCAGGTCACCCGAAAGCGGAATACCTCGCCGCCTTGCTGACCGGTCCTCCGGTCCTCGTGGAGGTGAGCGCTCCGGCGCCTGACACGGTCGTCTACCGGCTCAAGATCACGCTGCGCGGGATCACGAAGCCGCCGGTCTGGCGGCGGGTCCTGGTCCCGGCGTCTATCACGCTCCGCGGCCTGCATGGCGTTATTCAGCAGGCGATGGGATGGGACGACAGCCACCTGCACTCGTTCGCCGACGGACGGCAGCAGTACGGCGCGCCCGATGCGGACCTCGGGCTTGTCAACGACAGCAAGGTCCGCCTGTCACAAGTTCTCGCCGGGCCAGGAGACCGGCTCCGCTATACCTATGACTTCGGCGATGACTGGGAGCACGACATCGTCGTCGAGGAAGCCCTGCTCGCCGAGCCTGGCGAGACTTATCCGTCGTGCGTCGCGGGCAAGGGAGCATGCCCGCCCGACGACTGCGGCGGAGCAGGGGGATACACGCACCTGAAGGAGGTCCTGGCCGACCCCTCACGTCTGGAACACCTGGACACGCTGGACTGGCTCGGCCTGGATGCTGGCGAGGACTTCGACCCGAAGGAATTCTCCGTAGCCGAGGTGAATGCGCTGCTAGCCGCGTCCAAGAGAACCAGGTAGCCCCAGCGGCAGTTCGGCGCTGACCCCTTGGCGCGCTTCCCGAGAAATGTCAGGATTGAGGTAGCACAGCTTCTCGCACAGGAGGCCAGGGATGCCTACACCCGGGAGCCGCTCGCGCTTACGTCGGGCCGCGTACCATTCGATGAGCGCTGCCGCCGGGCTGCTGCTGGCCGCTGGCGTCCTCCTTGCTCCGCAGGCGGCGGCTCGCGCATCGACCACTGACAACAGCCTGGTCACGCTCTATGGCTGGGACGACAACAGCCCGCCGGGGTGTGACATCGCGTTCCCGGACCTCCACTCGTGCGCCGGCGGGGTCGGAACCTTCGGCAATCCGATTACTTTCGCCACGGACTCCGCTGAGCTGGCACCAGGCACGATCGTGTACTACTCACCGCTCGACCGCTACTTCATCATGGAAGACGACTGCGCCGCGTGTGACGCGGACTGGACGGGCCATGGCCCTGACGGCGGCCCCAGCTTCCGTCATATCGACCTGTGGGCGGGCGGCGGCTCGGGCGACAACGCGAACGACCTGTTCGCGTGCGAGGACAGCTGGACCTCGAGCGGCCAGGTGCCGGTGATCGTCAACCCGCCCAGCAACGAGCCGGTCGCTGACGGAGGCAAGGGCGGACCGGTTTTCGTCGCCAGCACGTCGCACTGCTGGAAACCGAGCGACAACGGCGGTCCGGTGGTTCCCGGCTCCGGCGGCAGCACGATCCTCGGGAGGAACTCCGGGCTGTGCCTGAGCGTGACCGGCGACTCCTCCGCGCTCAAGGCCACGGCGGACCTCAGCACCTGTGACGGGGACAGCAGCGAGAACTGGACCGTCAGCGCCGGCGGCACCATCGTGAACGGCTCCGGCCTGTGCCTCAGCGTGACCGGAGCCTCGACGGCGCCGAAGGCGACGGCCGACATCTACACCTGCAACGGCAGCGTCAGCGAGAACTGGACCGTCAGCTCCGGCGGCACCATCGTGGGGAACAACTCTGGCTTGTGCCTGAGCGTCACCGGCAGCTCGACCACGCCGGGCGCGACCGCCGACATCTTCACCTGCAACGGCAGCGTCAGCGAAAGCTGGACCGCTGGCTGACCCCGGCCGCGTTCAGGCAGCCGTCCTGAGCACCTGCCTGACCTTGAGCCTGGCGCCGGACCGCAGGATCGCCCGCTCGTACACGGTGGCGGCAAAGCGTGCCATGACCACCGTCCCGGCGAGCGAAATGGCAGCTGACAGCGCCACTTGCCAGGCTGGTGCCGCACCGAGCGCCACGATGACCGGCATCGTGACCGGCGCGGTGAAGGGTATGAACGCGAGCACGTGGTACAGGGGGTTCACGCTGGTGGCATAGACCACGCTGTAGGTCAGCACGTAGCCGAGGATCAGCGGTATCTGCAGCGGGAGCGCCGCGTTGTAGGCATCGGACTGGCGCGAGATCAGCGCGCCGGCGGCCGCGTAAGCGGTGCAGTAGAACGCGTAGCCGAGCAGCAGCCACAAGCCTGCTACCAAGATCACGCCCGAATTGGTCCGCAGCACGGCATGTGACCCGACCGCGTGCCCGAGTGCCAGGTAGACGGCGACCATGGCGGCGATCTGGCCGAAGGCGAGCAGGCCCATCCCGATGACCTTGCCCGCGAGCAGCTGGGCCGGTCGCAACGTGGTCAGCAGGACCTCGACGACCCTGGTCGCTTTCTCCTCGCCCACGCCGATCGTGATCCTGATGCCGTAGGTCAAGATGATCACGTAGATCAAGATCGACGACCGTAAGGCCGGTGATCCGGCTCGCCAGGCCGCGGCCAGGAGCCGTGAGGCCGCGGACCGGCAGCGCGATGCCGTGGGCCGCGATGCCGGCCGCCGCGGCCGGCGGGAGCTGGGCGTAGAGCTTCTGCAGGCCGCCGATCTGGGAGAGCGCGCCAGCCAGCGTGCCGCCGGCGGACGAGCCCGTGCCGAAGGATTGCTGCTTGACGAGCACCTCGGAGTCGCCGACCAGCACGGCGGCCAGCCGGCCAGTGCGCAGCTGTGCCTTGGCGGCGGCCAGGTCGGGGACATTGACGATGGTCACCGTGGTCGACGACAGGCGTCCGGCCTCGCGCGCGGTCGCGGTGAGCGCGGCGGTCTGGCTGCCCACGATCCCGACCCGCGCGGTGCTCCGGTGCCCTTGCAGCAGCGCGGGGATCAGGGCGCCGGCGGCGACCGCGACCAGCAGCAGCACCGAGGCGACCCAGAACGACTTCGCCCTGGCCCGGTCGTTGATCTCGCGCCTGGCAACCAGCCAGGTGGCGGCCCACCAGTTCGTGCTCATCGCTGCATCTCCTTCTGGCCGGCTTCCGCCGGATCGGCGCTGACCGCGTCGCGGAACACCTCGGACAGCCGGCGTCGCTCGAAGCCGAATTGCTCGACCGGCCCGGCCTTCCTGGCCAGGTCGAGGATGGTCTGCGCGTCGCCGGGGTGTGACAGTGAGATCCGGGCGGTGCCGCCGGTGATCCGCTCGACGATCCCGAGGTCGCCGAGGCTTGAGGCCCAGAGCGCCTGATCGTCGCCGGCTATCTTGACGGCGATCTTCAACTGGCCGCCCTTCGCCAGGTCCTCGACGGTGCCGCTGGCCACCAGAGTGCCGTGATCGATGATCGCCACCGAGGTGCACAGGTGCTCAACCAGGTCAAGCTGATGGCTGGAAAAGAGCATGGTCACGCCCGCCGCCGCCCGCTCGGCGAGCACCTCGCTCATCGCGTCAACGCCGACCGGGTCGAGGCCGGAGAACGGTTCGTCGAGCACGAGCAACTCGGGGTCGTGCACTAGCGCGGCTGCTAGCTGGACGCGCTGCTGATTGCCGAGCGACAGTGCCTCGGTCTTGAGCTGGCCCTTGTCGGCGAGCCCGAGCCGTTCGCTCCACCTGGTGGCCGCCGAGCGCGCCTCAGCCGCGGTGAGGCCGTGCAGTCTGGCGAAGTACTCCAGCTGCTCGAGCACGCGCATCGCCGGATAAAGGCCGCGTTCTTCCGGCATGTAGCCGATGCGGCGGCGAGCCGATGCGTCGATCGGCTTGCCATTCCACCGGACGCTGCCGCCGTCTAGCGCGGCGACACCCACGATCGCGCGCATGGCCGTTGTCTTGCCCGCACCGTTCGGCCCGAGGAAACCGAAAACCTGACCCGGGGGGACCGTGAACGTCAGCCCGTCGAGCGCACGGACGTCACCGTACCGGCGGCGCAGGCCGTCCAGTTCGAGCACGCCGCTCTGGCTCATCATTCGCAGTGCCTCCTCGTTAGCCCGCCGCTTGGTCCGCTAGGCACGGCTGCCCGGCTGCCCTCTTGTTAAACTGATATCACTATGCTAGATATGTGTTATCAAGGTAGTCAAGCGGAGGTGGTCAAGATGACCGCGCAAGTTTCACTTCAGGGCAATGTAGCCAAGCAGGTAACCGAGTATGACGCGAAGTCCGCGCCAGGCATCCCGGTCCTCGCGATCAGCGTTATCGCAGTCCTCGCCGGGATCGCGCTGATCTGGATCGCGAGCAACCGAGTCTCCGGCGTCACGTCCACGGTGCTGATCTGGGTAGCCATTGTCGTCTTCATCGCGGCTGGGCTGGCGTTCGCCGGCCTGACGCCGGTTGTCGCGGGGCAAGGCAGGGCGGTCCAGTTGTTCGGCCGGTACCGGGGCACTATCCGGGCCGCCGGGCTGCACTGCGTGAACCCGTTCACCATCCGCAGGACCGTCTCGATCCGGGTCAGGAACCATGAGACCTCGGTCGCCAAGGTCAACGACGCTGACGGCAACCCGATCGAGATAGCCGCCGTCGTCGTCTGGCAGGTTCAGGACACGGCCAAGGCGCTCTACGGTGTCGACGACTTCGCCAGGTTTGTCGCGATCCAGACTGAGACCGCCGTCCGGCATATCGCGTCAAGCTACCCGTACGACAACCGGGGCAGCGGCGAGCTGTCGCTGCGGGGCAACGCCGAGGACATCACCCAGCAGTTGTCAGCGGAGATCTCTGCCCGCGTCATTACCGCTGGCGTGCAGATCATCGAGTCGCGGCTGACCAGGTTGTCGTACGCTCCGGAGATCGCCCAGGCGATGCTGCGCCAGCAGCAGGCGAGCGCCGTGGTGGGGGCGCGCACGAAAATTGTCGAAGGGGCGGTCGGCATGGTTCAGCTGGCGTTGCAGCGGCTCGAAGAGGAGGGCGTCGTCCAGCTGGATGAGGAGCGCAAGGCGGCCATGGTCTCGAACCTGCTCGTCGTCCTGTGCAGCGAGCAGGCGACCCAGCAGGTCGTCAACACCGGCTCGCTGTACCAGTAACAGTCGGGCGAGCGTAAGAGCATCCTGCTGCGGCTGGACCCGGCCGTTCACGATGCTCTTGCCCGGTGGGCGGGCGATGAGCTGCGCAGCACCAACGCACAGATCGAGTTCCTGCTGCGCCGGGCGCTGGCCGAGGCGGGGCGGCTGCCCGGGCACGCCGGCGCGATGCGCAAGCCGGGCAGGCCGCCCCGGGACCGTCCCCCTGACTAGCCCGGCCCCGGGCTCCGGTCCCCGCCGCCGCCGTACCCAGCTGAGGGTCGGCGGCGGTGGCTTAGGCTCGGACAGATGCTGGCACCGGAACTCGACCAGATCGGCTCGGCGCTTGGCCAGGCGGTGCTCGGGTCGCGCCGCCTGGCCGGCGGCTTCTCCCACGAGACCTGCCTGCTGACGCTGGCCGACGGCCAGGTGGTGGCCAGGTTCGGCGGCTCGGACCCGGATATCGAGGCGGCGGTCATGGCCGTGGCGAGCCAGCAGGTGCCGGTCCCCCGGGTGGTGCTGGTCCGGCCGGCGGAGACCGGCGCCCGGCCGCTCATGGTGATCGAGTATGTGGAAGGGACGCCGCTGAGCGAGGTGCTCGCGGGCAAGCCCGGCGCGGCGGACCTGCCCGCGGCAGACCTGCGGGCGCTTGGCGTCGAGGTCGGCCGCACGTCGGCCGCCATCGGCGCGGTGACGTTCGAGCGGCCAGGATTCTTCGCGGACGGGACGCTCGGCGTCGATGCCGAGCAGGTCTGGTCACGGCAGCTTCCGGAATTCGCGGCGACCTGCATGGACACCGTCCCGCCGGCCCGTCTTGACGCCAGCGAGCCGCAGGGCCTGGGCCGGGCTATGCGTCGAGCACGCCGGCGCGCTGACCGCGATCGATGCGCCAGGCACGGCTAGTGCATGCCGACCTGAACCCCAAGAACCTGCTGGTCAAGCGAGCCAGCGACGGCTGGCTGGTCACCGCTGTGCTCGACTGGGAGTTCAGCTTTTCCGGGTGCCCGTACGGGGACGCGGCGAATATGGTCAGGTTCGCCGCCGACTATCCGCCGGCGTTCGCCGACGGATTCCTCGACGGCTTCGCCAGCCATCAGCCAGCCGGTCTGCCGCTGCCGGGCGACTGGCTGTACCTGGGCCGGGTGCTCGACATGTTCGCGCTGAGCGACCTGGTCACCCGCCCGGCCGGGCACAGCGTCGCCGACCAGGCGGCCAGCCAGATCAGGCGCTGGCTCGCCAGCGGCGTGCCAGGCTCGCGGCAGGCGCCTCGCCCGCCAGGCGCGTGACCACCGGGCGCGGACCCCTAGGATATGGGCCATGGCTGCAGAGTCTTCCTTTGACGTCGTGTCCAAGATCAACCGTGACGAGGTTGATAACGCGCTGAATCAGGCTGCCAAGGAGATCGGCACCAGGTTCGACTTCCGCGGTGTCGGCGCGTCCATCGCCTGGTCGGGCAAGGAAGGCGTCGAGATCAAGGCCAACAGCGAGGCGCGCGCCTCAGCCGTGCTCGACGTGTTCAAGGAGAAGCTGGTAAAGCGTTCTGTATCGCTCAAGGTGCTCGACGCCGGCGAGCCGAAGCCATCGGGCAAGGAGTACAAGATCAGCGTCTCCCTGAAGGAGGGCATCTCCCAGGACGACGCGAGGAAGATCTCCAAGATCATCAGGGACGAGGGTCCTAAGGGCGTGCGAGCCCAGGTTCAGGGCGATGAGCTGCGAGTGTCGGCGAAGAAGAAGGACGAGCTGCAAGACGTGATCACGCTGCTCAAGGGCAAGGAATTCGACATAGCCCTGCAGTTCGTCAACTACCGGTAGCTGGGAGTCTCCTGACCTGCACGCGGCTTGGAGCCGCTCAGGCTTCTACTAGCTCAGCCCGTAGTCTTCCGCGACTTGCGCCAGCTTGGCACGGAGCACCGTCTTAGGGTCAGACGGCGGATTCATCGGTCTCTCAGGATGTGATTCAAAAACTTGGTCGCCAACTCATAGAGAGGCCCCTGCCCGTCAGAAACAGACCAGTGCTTAGTTAGCAGATCGTCAGCGAACACGAGCACGATATTCCGGTCTGACAGCAAGTTGACTGCGCACTGGCGCAGATCTGCAGCTGAGTCGAATACAGCCGACCGCGCCGAATCCGCTTCGTCGTTCGAGAGGCATCCGTATGCCCAGACCGAGGCCCGCTCCGTGGCGATAACGTTCAAGAAGATTAGACTGTGGCCTCGTGACTTGCGAAGGTGCCGGCCAGCGGATGCTCGTACTCGTACCACACATCAAGATCACGAGCTTGGGTGTTGGGTGACCATGGCAGGCGCCCTCTTTGCACGAGCGCATCGTGGTTCATCTCTTCGACCCTCCCCCTGCATTGAAGCACGAATTGAACAATTTGGACAACTCGCGACTCCAGACACCTTCCGGCCGATTGACAGGATCGCTGTCTGGCCAGGCGATCGTTACGTGTATACCCCCCTTGACGCGACCCGGCGTGTGTACCACGGCGAAGCGGTCAGCGCGAAGTCTCCCTGCAACTGTACGAACGTACTACAGCCCTGCGCAGTTGCCTCGTCGTAGGACTCTCACCCATCAGGACGTACCGTGCCCGCCTGCTCAACAGAAACGTCCCCCATCAGCAAGGAGAGCCCGCGCTCATCGCGCTCTTGTCGTGGAGAGTCTCTGAAGGCTCCGGCCTTCCAGGCAAACTGGGTAAGGACGGTGTCGTCGGGCACGCACAGTTCGGGCGGCGGACCGCACGTGCAAGCGTTCCGCAGCACGTGATTGGTCGGTGGCATTGACCCGGATATGGCAAAACGGTAGCCGGCACGTCTCAGTGCAGACGCCGCCCAAGAGCAGGCCGGCTCGCGTAGCGCTTCCGCACACGCAGCCATGCGCGAGGATCAGCCGGACTTCCCTGCGACGAACGTCCCCCGGGCCGGGTACGACCGCACTAAGCCTTCATCGGCGAGCACCTCAGGCACGCAGGATCGTCATCGGCGGCAAGCCAGCCTGGTTCACGATCTCCGCGATTGGCGCAGCCTCGAACCGGCCGGATACCCGCCGCTGGCGATGCCTTCCCGGATCTGGCTGGCGAGCTGGACGAACGGGAAGATGGTCAATTTCCTGCGCTCGTACCGCCGAGGCAGCGGAGTTGAGCAGCGTGCCCCCAGAGTGCCCTGATCTTGAGGCGCAGTCATGAATGCCAAGGTCACAGCCACATCTGGCGCGTTCACTCTGGTTCGTCAACTACCGGTGAGCCAGGGATAGCACCTGGAGCGCGTTGTCTTCGGCGATCTCCAGCATTTCCTCGCGCTCCGGAAAGTCGCCGTCGAGCAGCTGAAGGGGCCCGGCGACCAGGGAAAGGTGCATGGCGAGCCGGTAAAGGCCCAGGCGATCCTGATCGAGATCAGCGCGGCTTAGCTGAGCATAATGCCGTCCGAAGCGGAGTCGCAGGAACACGTGCTCCCATTCGATGTCGAAATACATCAGCCCCTCGATGTCGATGAGGACTGGCTGTCCATCATGGTCGATGAGCACGTGATCAGGGCCGAGCTCTCCGTGGATCAGGCTGTGGTCCGAGCGCGGTCTCGCGGTGGCGGCTTGCTGGAGCAACGTCTCCTCGAGCTGGCTCCCGCACTGGGCGATCCGCTTGTCGCGCGCCGCGGCTTCGGCCAGATCGCGCAGCGCCCGCTCCAGGACGAGTTGCTCACAGGAACTGCCGGTTGAGATGCCACCGTTCGCGAGGTGCAGGACCTTGCCGAAGCCTGCTGCCGTGTCGGCTCGCATGACGTCCAGTGCCTGGCCAAGCTGCGCGACGGCGGATCGCGCGCGGGCGGTGTCGTCGCAGAGCAACTCCTCCAGCGTCGGGCCCGGGACGTCTTCCACAACGGCGACATCGGCCGGATAGTGCGCCTGGCTGCGATCGGCCAGGTAGAGCTGCGGAGTGCGAACGCCCAGTGAGCTCAGTCGCGCCTCCGCCGCCTCGAACAGGTCAAGGCCGGTGGCGTGCGAGAACGGATCGGCGTTGTCAGGCTCGGCACTGACAGCGGAAGTGGGCCAGTAATCCTCGGCGGCATTCCAGACGTAGACGACCGCGCTGAATTCATCATCGAAGGTCGCCCGGTACACGCCTTTCTTGCTGCCTCCCCGCAGCCGGTCAACCTTGACCAGCCGACGGTGGCCGCCAAGCGCGGCCTGCATGAGCCCGGTCAGCTGACCTCGATCAGCCCGGGCGCGTGCGACGTCCAACGCGGGTCCCTTCCCTCGGCTTAGCGAGCCCTGGCAATGACCAGAAACTCGCCATCAGGTGAGCCGATCGGCTCCCGGCGCCAGCCACCGTAGATCTGCTCAACGGCAAAGTCCGCGCCGGTCAGAGCCGAGCGCAGTTCCTGCTCGGACCGGAATCGCAAGCTGCCTTCGCTCCGCAACTCCGGCTGGTCAGGGAACTCATAGTGGATAATGAAGTCGGCTACGCCGCCGCCGACCGAGGTTATCTCGGTCCACGCGGTCACCACGCGCCCGTCCGGCAGGACAATGTCGTGCCTGGAATCGGCGGGATTCCAGCTTTCCCATTTCCGCGCAGCGGGGTCGCGGGTGTCGAAGACGAGCCTGCCGCCAGGTGCGAGGGCTCGTCGCAGGTCGGCTAGGGCAGCTCGCCACTCCTCCTCGCTGACGAAGAACTGAGCCACATGGCTGGTCATGACGGCCACGTCGAACGCCGCTTCAGGCAGTACCGAGGACTTGCCTTCGATCCAGGTCACCTTGTCCGCGCCTGGCTTCGCGCGGGCGGCCGCCAGCGAGACGCCCGCCGGGTCGACGCCGGTGACGACATGGCCAGCCGCCGCGAGGCCCAGTGCGAGCCGGCCCGTGCCGCATCCCAGGTCGAGCACGCGCGCGGCACGCGTCTCGCTCACGACCGACAGGAAGAAGTCATCGTCACGCGACCACGGGCACTCGGCGTCATAGACGACCACGAGCCGCGGGTCATTGAACTCGGCGTCACGCATGGGGCGGCTATCGCGGCGCTACGTAGGTGCCCCGGCCTGGCGTGGTCGTCAGGTAACCGGTGTTCTTCAACTCGATGATCGCCTTCTTAACCGTCCCGTCGCTCACGCGGAATTCCTCGCAGAGGTGCCTGATGGAGGGGATGGCGGTGCGCGAGGGGTACTTGCCAGCTTCGATCCTGGCCTTGAGTTCTGCCGCTAGCTGCGAACTCAGCGTCTCAGGTGCCCCTGGGTCGATCATGAACCGCAGTGTGCCCGGGAGCAGTAGTGAGAACCAAGATTTACCCAGGCATACCTAGGTTAACCTGGGTTGTAGGGAAGCATTCGATGTAGCAGGTCAGCCGACGGGACAGCATCCGGTGCCTGTTCGAAGTTGATAAACTTTGTTACACATTGATTCTGGAGGCGCCCGGTCGTGGCAGGTAGCCAGTTCGTGTTGCGCGGAGCGGCAGGGGCCTTCGCTACGGTGCTGGCGACCGCACGTGGGCACGGGCTGACTGTGACTCGCGCCAAGCTCGCGCATCTTCTCTACCTTGCGGACTTGCGAGCGGTAAGCGGCGTCGGCGGCGCCGCATCAGGCCTGCGATGGCGCTGGTTCGATCACGGTGTGTCCGACCCCGAACTGCTGACCATCGAGGACGACCTGGTTCGCGACGGCACAGTGGAGCGCGTAGCGGTCAGTGCCCTAGCCGGAGACATGGAGCACTTCCTGCTGTTGCCTGGGGCAGCCTGCCTGGACCTCGACGCTAACCTCGCCGCGTTGATCGAGCGGACGGTGCTTGAGCACGGCGGTCTCAGCCCGTCCGAGCTCCGGGACCTGGCCTTGCGGACAGAACCGGTGCTGGAGGCTCAGCACACCGGGTCGATGGGCGACCTGCTCGATCTGCTGACAGGTCGGCCCGTTCCTGACATATCACCTTCGCTGCGGCGCTTGAGTGCGTTCCTGGACCGGCTGGATCGTCAAGCGAATGAGGGTGATCTCGGCGGCCTAGCCGACGAGATCAGCTCTTGGGCGGACTATCGCGCTCGGGCTACAGATTTGCTGCTCACCGACGAGTGAAACCTGACATCATTTCCCTCTGATGTCTCCCATAATCGTCGGCGGCGTGTACTTTGGTCGCGGATCATAAGGTCAATTTGCAGCCTGCTAAGCAGCGCACACTTCATCAGGAACGACGAAGGTTCGTCGTCCTCAGCGGCAATGATACGAATTCCGATCCTGAGTGGCCTTCGGTGCTTGGAGCGCCTTTGTCGTCCTCTACCAGGTATAAGACCCCGTTTGACGTGGCGCTCGCCGCACGCGAGGCGGGCACGACCAAGAAGTGCTGGATTCGGATTCCGGCCCTTCAGCCGCTTGAGAAGTCTGACCTCGAGGACTTTACAGGCGAACTCAGTAAGGAGCGGCTGACCGAAGCTCAAGCTCGCGTCTTTCAGTACATGGGAAACCCTGACGCGCCTGCGATGGACGGGACACGCCGTGACGCTCGCGCCGGAACCTAGCTCAACACCTGCCAATGGTTCAGAGGCGATCAGGCGGCAGTTTCCAGTGTCGCTATCTCGGCTTCTAACTTTGGAACGGCGCTGGCCTGGTCGAGACCACCTCAATCTTGTCGATGCTGGCGCTCGCTGCCGGATCGGCCGAGACCACGGTGAACCCGGCGGACCGGTCGCTGTACATCGCGAGCGCGATATCAACCGGGATGCGGGAGTGCCCGGGAGCGGCGTGTTCGGTGATGAAGCCGGGCCGCTCGGACCGTCCGTGCACCAGCCGCTCGACGCCGACGAGCGGCTCGATCACCTCGATCGGGTAGTCGGTCCCGGCCAGGACCCCGACCCCGGCGGTCGCGAGCCGCGTCCAGGGGTACGCGATGTCGACCCGGTCGGCTCCGAGCGCCGGCTCGAGGTGGCTCGCATCAGTCACGGCGAACGATGGCTGGATGCAAGCCCAGACGCCCAGCTCGGCCATCCGGGCCATGACCTCGCCGGACAGCATGCTGGCGTGCTCGATCCTCGGCATCGCGGCGGCAATCGCCTGCCGGTCGCCGCCCCAGGCCTAGCTCGTAGGCATCAAGGACTGTCTGCACGGCCAGGTCGCCGATCGCGTGCGTAGCGATCCGCCAGCCGTTCGCGATGAACCGCTCGATCCGGCGCGCCAGGGTCGGCGCATCGGTGAAGAGCAGCCCATTCTCGCCAGTGTCATTGAAATCCCGGCATACGGCGCAGGTGCGCGGGACAAGCCAGCCGTCGGCGTAGAACTTGATCCCGTCAAGGCTGATCCACGGGCCGGCGTCGGTTCGCCGGGCGTCGAGTTCGGCGTCGCTAGCCGACTCGGCCAGCCCGCTCGCCAGGTAGATGCGCAACCGGGTCGGCAATGGCTTGTCGACCGCGTCCGCGCTCAGTGCGTCGAGGTAGCTCCAGTCGCGCATGCCCATTTCAGTGACTTCGACTAGGCCAGCTTGTGCGGCCATGGAAAGGCCAGCGCGCAGGCGATCGGCGAGCTGGGCAGGCGGGTGAGGATTCGGCGGGTCGGCGATGTCCATAGGAGTGGTGCCGTCGCGCCAGACGCGCCGGTGAAAGTCCCTGATCGGGGTCCCTTGCCAGGACCACGGCACGCCAGCGGCCATCTTGAGCAAATGCGTGTGGTGATCGGCGAAGCCGGCCATCTCGATGCCCGTTATGTTCTCCAAGCTCATCGCTCGATCACATCACACAACGCGGGTCTTGCGAGGCCCCGCGTTGTGACATGGGCGTGGCTCTTTCGGGGTGAGGCTGTTCTCGCAGGAGGGTTTTCGGGTTTCTGTAGGAGGGTTTCCGCATCTAGGAGAGTTGACCGGACTATACGACGACAACCCTCCTTCATGCGACAACGCTCCTCCAGGAACCCGGGAACCCTCCACGGTAAGGACGAGAACCCTCCCGGATACGACAACTCTCCTCCCGGAGCACGACAACCCTCCCGGACACGGCAGCACCCAGTTGGCTCACTCCAAACGAGCCACACCCATGTGACATTGCTGGGGGGCCCGAGCCGCCCAATGCCCTCGCAAGGGTGCGGCGTTGCTGCTGGCGGCGGGGTCCCGGCGTGTCACCTGCCAGCGAGATAGCACCTGGCGGGCCGGGCCTGTCGTGCGCGGTGTGGTTGCGGCCGGGAGCCAGGCGCGGGTGCGGTGCTCTGGGCCGGGGGTTGATCACGGGGTCTTGCGCGAGTCCTGGAGGTTGCCGGGGGTGGCTGTTCCCTTGGTTCGGTCAGGCGGGTTCCGTGGCCGGGCGCGGCGTGCCTGAGAGCGGCAACAGCAGATGTCCGTCCTGGTGCTGTGGCGGGTGTGGCCCGGGCTGAGCAGCGTGGCCCGCACAGCAGATTGACCCGCTCTGCTGCTGTCGCGAGCCGGGACAGGCACTAGCCGGGCGCTGGCGGGGGCGGGGCCGTCCGCGCCCGGCTAGGTTGGGGCTTGGTTTTACGCCACTTTCATGATTCCCGACCGGTAAGCGAGCGAGACAAGCTGGGCGCGATCCCGGGCGCCCAGCTTGCTGCGCACCCGGTAGATATGGGTTCGGACGGTCGCGACGCCGATGGTCAGTTCGCGCGCGATTTCGTCGGTGGACAGGCCGCGCGCGATCAGCATCATCACCTCCCGCTCGCGCTGCGTCAGCGAGTTCACCATCGGATCGAGTATTACCTCAGGGTGGCTGCGCCGGTCGCGGAACCAGTCCACCAGCCGCTGCGCCACTACCGGGGCGAGCATCGTCTGGCCTCGGGCGGCGAGCCTGATGGCCGAGATCAAGTCGGCGATGCTGGCGTCCTTGCCGAGCAGGCCGCTAGCCCCGGCGTGCAGGACGTCGCTCATCATCTCGTCGGTGTCGCTCATCGCGAACACCACGACGCGTGGTGGCGGATCGAGGTCTTCTTGGCTGAGCCTGCGGATCATCTCCAGGCCAGGCATGCCCTGGAGCTTGAGGTCAGTGACGACGACGTCCGCCCGGAGCGACCGGCTGAGAATGATCGCCTCCGTGCCGTTGCCCGTCGTCCCGATGACATCGATGTCGGGAACGGAGTCAAGTAAGGTGCGCAGCCCATCCCGTACCACGGGAAGCTCGTCGCAGATGAGAACTCGCACTGCCATGGTTCCCTCCTGAACTGCATAAACCACGCGAAAGTTATAAAAATATTATTTAATTAGCATTCGGGAGCTCTGAGGGCCAGGTTCTCTGCGGCCAGGCGGCGTGACCGGGCGTGACCAGGCGTGACCGGTGTTGCGAGCGATGCCCTCTGGACGCAGCTGATGCAGAAACCACAAGCTGTGGCGGGCAGGCGGCAGTGGTGCGTCGGCTGCCTTGCGCTGGAAATGGCATCTATGTCAGGGAAAACGGCGCTGTGCGTCGACTGGTTCATTTTCGGACCGTCGAATCGCGGCACCAGCCCCAACTGCCGCTCTGGCACCGGCGCTGTCGGCAGCGGACGCTCAGCTCGCGGCCAGGCCGGGGCCTGGCGTACGCGCCGGGCCCGAACCAGGTCGAGAACTCCAGGAAGGAGCCGAAACTTCCGGCCACCATGCAAAGGGCTGCATGGTAATTTCTCCTTCCGGTAGCGGTGAACGCCAGCTGTAACGGCGTCTTCCTCGGATGCACTCTAGCCCTGCCCCAGATGCTCGGGAAGGGCCTGAGACCTGGCTCTTTGAGGCATCGCGGGGTGTCAGTGTCAGCCAGCTGGGGGGCGCGGGTTCAGCGCTGGCTGCTGGCGTCGGCCAGGCGGCGGGCTAGGTAACGGCGCTCGGCGTCGTTGTCGGCCAGATTGAGTGCCTGCCGGTAGCTGATGGCAGCCTCGCCGTCGCGGCCGAGCCTGCGGAGCAGGTCGGCCCTGGTTGCATGGAGCAGGTAGTAGGCATCGAGATCGCGTGCCGACGCGAGCTCATCGACGATGACCAGCCCTGCGGCCGGACCGTCGGCCATGCCGACGGCTACGGCACGGTTGAGCTCGACAACCTTGGACGGCACGAGCCGGCCGAGCAGGAGGTAGGCGCTGGCGATCCGGCTCCAGTCGGTGGCCGAGGCGCTGCCCGCCGTCGCGTGACAAGCCGCGATCTCGGCCTGCACGAGGTACGGCCCCGCCGGGCCGCGCCGCCTGGCATTATCCAGTGACTCGACGCCCTCGCCTATCTCCCGCTGATCCCAGGCTGAGCGGTCCTGGTCTTCAAGCGTGACCAGCTCGCCCCGGGAGTCGATCCTGGTATGGCGCCTCGAGTGATGAAAGAGCATTAGCGCGAGTAGCGCGCTGGCCTCTGGCTCGTCCGGCATGAGCGTGGTGAGCGCGCGCGTCAGCCTGATGGCCTCATCGCACAAGCTTCTCCTGATCAGCTCGGTGCCCGCCGTTGCCGTGTAACCCTCGTTGAAGAGGAGGTAGGCCGCGGTGAGCACGCCGCTGATCCGCTCTGGCAGCAGGCGGGCTGGAGGCACCCGGTACGGTAGCCCGCGTTGCGGATCTTCCGCTTGGCCCGGACGAGCCTTTTGGCCATCGTCGGCTCGGCGACCAGGAATGCCTTCGCGATCTCGGCAGTGGTCAGCCCGGCAAGCGTCCGCAGCGTCAGTGCTACCCGAGCCTCGAGAGGCAGAGCCGGGTGACGACACGTGAAGATCAGGCGCAAGCGGTCGTCAGGGATGTCGTCGGCATCGGGGTCGGCTCCTGGCGCCCCGGCTGGCGCAAGCGGCGAGAGCACCGCTGCTTGCGCCAGCTTCTCGGCTTCCGAGGTCCGCCGCCGCAGCCGGTCCGTTGCCCGGTTCCGCGCTACCGTGGTGAGCCAGGCACCGGGCCGCGTGGTACCCCGTCCCTCGGCCATACCCGGAGCGCTTGGGCGAAGGCGTCCTGAGCACACTCCTGCGCCAGCTCCCAGTCGCCGGTCGTCCCGATCAGCGTCGCGAGGACCCCCCTCCCGCCAGCCTTGCCCCGATCTCATCGCCCCAGGCGATGCCGGCGGTCGGCATGCTGGCGAGCTCCTCAGCGGTCAGCTTGATGTCGGGATCGACGCAGACCAGGAACATGTACTTCACGGCTACTCCTTCTCCGCTAGCGAGCACTTCTGATTGCCTGTCACCCCGACGACGAACAGCCTCGTCCATCATGGATAGCCCGCGGCAGGAATTTCGAGACCGGCTAACCCGGCGCGGCAACGGGCACTGGTTCCGGCCCGAGCCCGGGAGCCGCGTACGCCTCGGCGACCGCCGAGCGGTTGAATACCCGCCAGGTGGTCACCGACACCGCGATGGCGACCACGAACGCGACCCAGTAAGGCGCCGTGATCCCGAACCGGTGCGCCGTCGCGCCAACCTACCTGCCATCGGGAAGATCACAAATTCTGGCAGGTCAGCAAGTAGAACTTGTTACCTTTAGTGCCGTGCACTCCTCGCGGCGTGCGCCTCGGCGGCAGCTCAGGCTCCAATTCCGGTTGGCCGTCGGCGCGCTCGTGGTAGCTCTGGTGGTTGGCGGCGTTGTCATTGCCAAGGACCTCATCGGCAGTGCCCGTGGCGGCGCTCCCGCCGTGGCCCGGACGCCGATCGGCTTGCCTACCACCACGCACCTCAATCCGCCAGCGAGCGGATCGCCCCTGTCAGCGAGCTGGCGCGGTGATGGCAAGGCCATCACGCTCGCGTTCGGCGGTGACGTGCACTTCGAGGGGCCGCTCGCCGCCCGCCTCGCGGCCGATCCAGCCACCACGTTTGGAGGCACGATCGAGTCGCTGCTGTCCGGATCGGACCTGTCGATGACGAACTTCGAGTCGGCGCTGGTCGACGGGGCCTGCCCGGACCCCCAGGCGAAGCAGTTCGTGTTCTCCGCGCCGCCCGCGGCCCTGATCGCCTTCAAGGCAGCCCGCGTCACGCTCGTGACCGAGGCCAACAACCACGGCGAGGACTGCGGCCCGGCCGGGCTCGCCCAGTCGCTGGCCATCGCCAAGGCCGCGCACTACCCGGTGATCGGGATCGGGCTGGACGCGGCGCAGGCCTTCGCCCCGTACAAGACCACGATCAATGGCCAGCGAATCGCGGTTATCGCGGCCACCGAGGTCATCGATACCGATCTGATCTCGTCCTGGACCGCGACAGCGACTCAGCCGGGCCTCGCGTCGGCCTACCAGGAGGCAGAGCTCGTCGCCGCCGTCCAGCGAGCGCGCAAGGTCAGCGACACGGTGATCGTCTACTTGCACTGGGGGACAGAGGCGCAGACCTGCCCTAACTCGGTCCAGATACCGCTGGCCAGGCAGCTGGTCAAGGCCGGCGCGGATATCGTCGTGGGAGCTCACGCTCACGTCCAGCTCGGCGCCGGCTACCTCGGCACCGCATTCGTCGACTACGGGCTGGGCAACCTGGCCTTCTACGACACCACCGCGCCGGAAACCTACAGCGGGGCACTGCGCATCACCATCACCGGCCGCCACGTCGACAGCTATAGCTGGCGCCCTGCCCTGATCAGCGACTCGCTCCCGGTCCCGGACACCGGCGCCGCTGCCGCCTCGGCCGTCGAGCGCTGGGACGGCCTGCGCGGCTGCACGAACCTCACCAAGGCTCCGTCGGCCAGCCTGGCGAGCGAGCACAGCGAGTCAAGCCCGTTCACCGGCCCGGCCATCAAGCCGCTCGGCGGCTGACAGCCGCGAGCCAAAGGGCGCGGCGCCGCCTGGACTGACGAGCGAAGCGAAGAGGGAAGGCGGCGCGTAGAAAGCGCCCGGAGGCGAGCGGGGCTAGCACTGTCGCTGGCGCCGCCTCAATACACTTCTCGGCATGAGCACCCAGCACGTACCTCCGGCAGCTAAGCGGATCCCGAGCGAGCGCACCTTTCACGGTGATGCGTTCATCGATGAGTATGAGTGGCTCGCCGACAAGGAAGATCCGGACACCATCGCCTTCCTCGAAGCGGAGAACGCCATCACCCAGGCGATGACCGAGGATCAGGCTGGCCTGCGGGATGCCATCTTCGCCGAGATCAAGGGGCGGACTCAGGAGACGGACCTGTCCGTCCCGACCCGTCGGGGCGACTGGTGGTACTACGACCGCGTGATCGAGGGCAAGCAGTACCGGGTGAACTGCAGGCGCGAAGTCCGGGAGCCGGACGAGCGCCCGCCAATGTCGGAGGATGGCTCTGCGCTGGAGGGCGAGCAGGTCCTGCTCGACTGCAACGAGCTCGCCGGCGACAGGCCCTTCTTCTCGCTCGGTGTCTATGACGTCAGCCCGGACGGCACCAGGCTCGCCTACTCCACCGACTATGCCGGTGACGAGCGGTTCACGATGCGGTTCAAGGACCTGCGCACCGGCCAGCTCGCCGACGAGGAGATCCCCAACACCTATTACGGCTCGGCCTGGGCGGCGGACGGCTCGGCGTTCTTCTACATCACCGCGGATGAGGCCTGGCGGCCTTACCGGGTCTGGCGGCACATCATCGGCACGCCAGCGTCGGAGGACCAGATCGTCTACACCGAGGCCGACGAGCGGTTCGCCACCCTGGTGCGACTGTCCCGCAGCAAGCGCTTCGTGATGATCGTGGCCACGAGCAAGATCACAAGCGAGTTCCACCTGCTCGATGCCGGCAATCCCACGGGTGATCTCACCGTGGTGGTGCCCCGCAGGCAGGGCGTGGAGTACAACCTGGACCACCAGGTCACCGCTGATGGCACCGAGCGGCTGCTGATCTTGCACAACGACGGGGCCGAGAATTTCGAACTGGCCACGGCTTCGCTGGAGGAGCCCGGCGTCTGGACGCCGCTGATACCGCACCGCGCGGACACCAGGCTGGTCGGCGTCTCCGCTTTCCAAGATCATTTCGTACTGTTCTACCGAAGGAACGGCCTGAGCGGGCTGCGGATCGTCAAAGCCGACGGCACCGACCACGAAGTGGCCTTCGACGAGCCGGTGTACACAGTCGAGCCCAGAGCGAACCATGAGTACACGTCGGATTTGTTCAGACTCGGGTTTACTTCCCTGATCACTCCCGACTCGGTCTACGACTACGACACGGTGACCGGGGACCTGAATCTGCTCAAGCGCCGGCGGGTGCTGAGCCTGCCCGGCGAGCCAGAGTACCGGGCGCAGGACTACGAGCAGTACCGGGAGTGGGCGCCGGCCCCGGATGGCACCAAGGTCCCGATCTCGCTGGTTCGCAAGAAGGGCACGCCAGGCGACGGCAGTTCACCGGTGCTGATGCACGGCTACGGCAGCTACGAGGTGTCGCTTGACCCGTTCTTCTCGGTCCCGAGGCTGTCCTTGCTCGATCGCGGGTTCACCTTCGCGATCGCGCACATCCGGGGCGGCGGCGAGATGGGCCGGCAGTGGTATGACGAGGGCAAGCTGCTCAACAAGAAAAACACGTTCACCGATTACATCGCCTGCGCCAGGCACCTGGTGGCTACCGGGTACACCAGCCATGATCGCCTGATCGCGCGCGGAGGCTCAGCGGGCGGGCTGCTGATGGGGGCCATTGCGAACCTGGCGCCGGAGGCGTTCGGCGGCATTGCCGCGCAGGTGCCGTTCGTGGATGCGCTGACCACGATCCTCGACCCGTCGCTGCCGCTGACCGTGACCGAGTGGGAGGAGTGGGGCGACCCCCTGCATGACCCGGACGTGTACGCCTACATGAAGTCCTACACGCCGTACGAGAACGTCACCGCAGACCGCCCTTACCCGCCGATCCTGGCGATCACCAGCCTGAATGACACCCGCGTCCGCTACGTCGAACCAGCGAAGTGGATCGCGAGGCTGCAGGCGATCGGCTCGGGCGGCCCGTTCTTGCTCAAGACGGAGATGATCGCGGGTCACGCCGGCCGCAGCGGTCGCTATGACTCCTGGCAGGAAGAAGCGATGGTTCTGGCCTGGATCATTACGACCGCCGCGAACTCTAGTACCGGTGCCAGTCCGACCGTGGCGGCCGCCGGGGGATGACCCCGATCCAGGTCCGTTCGAGGCTGGTCTCGGATGGTTGGCCCCGAAATGCGCAGTTGGCGGGACGCAGTGGTCACACTCACTGTCACAGCCGGCTGGGTGAATGAGCGGTGTCCGAGTAAGCCCAGGTAGCACTGCATGTAAGCCAGTTGCCGTCGCATATAGGTGGTGCTGCTGCCGAGCGCCGTGCTGGCAGCTGCGAGCTGCCAGATTCGGTACGCTGGCCGAGCCACCCAGGAGAAGACCGGCGAGATGCGCCGTCCAACTTGCTGCCCGTCGCCGATGCGCACCTTCGACCCAGTTCAGTCGAATCCGCGCAGGTCGGATCTCGTCACCTGGTGCCCGGAAAGTCCCGGACAGGACGCATTCGCGCTAATAATTCGTCGGCCGTCGGCGCGTCGGTGCGTGCAAAGAGCCCTTAGGCCGGGCGTATTGCCGCAGAATGGTGCCCGAGCAGAGCAATGGTGCGCCGCTGCTCTTGGCGGGATGGGCGCAGGAGAGCGGGCGGAGGTGTGATGGCGACGGGCAATCGGAGGTTGCCCGGCGTTGCGGTGGCGACCGAGCGGGCGGTGACAGCCGAGCGGGAGATGATGACCGGGCAGCACAGTATCACCGGACCCGGTAGTACCACACAGCGTGGTACTACCGGACAACATGGTATGACCGGGCAGCGGAGCGCGGAGACCGGGTGGGCGGGTGAGCCGGCCGGGTATTCGCCCGAGCCGCCGGTCGACCAGCCACAGCGTACGGTCAGGCGGAGCGCCGGCGGCCGATGGCTGGTTTGGGTGCTGCGCGGCTTCTTGTGGGTGGTCCTGCTCCTGATTGCTTACCGGGGCGTGGTCGCGATCGTGACTGGCTACCAGAGCCCTGGGAGCCAGGCAAGTCCGGCGAGCGGGCCTGCGGCTACGTCAGCTGACGGCTACCCGGTCTCGCTCGCGAGCGCGTTCGCGCTGGAATTCGGCCAGGTCTACCTGAACTTCAGCCCGGCCACGGCGGCTCAGCGAGCGGCCGAACTCGCGCCGTTCCTGCCGCCAGGTGCGGATCCTCAGCTCGGCTGGGATGGCAGCGGCTCGCAGACCGTCCAATCGGTCCAGGTGGCGGGAGTCGATGTGCACGGCGCGCGGAGCGCCGTCGTCGACTTGCTCGCCTTGGCGAACGGGCACCTGATCGAGATCGGGGTGCCGGTCTACTACTCGGCTGGCGCCCTCGTCGTCTCCGGGCAGCCCGCGCTCCTGCCGCCTCCCGCGGCGGCGATCCCGCCGCCGGCGCCCACGGCAGCGGGCGATCCAGCCGCCGCTTCGGCCCTGAAGGGCGTGCTTCCGGGGTTCTTCCGGGCATTCGCCAGCGGCAATCGCGCTAAACTCGGGGCGTTCGCCGCGCCGGGGACACAACTGACTGGCCTCAACGGTGAGGTTGCGTTCGACAGCGTCGTGTCGGTGACCGTTCCGGCGGGAAGCACGGCGGCCAGGACCATTTCGGTGACCGTTGCGTGGCTTCCGGTCAGTACGCCTTCGGCTGGCCCGCCGTCAGCCGCCGGTGGCCGCGCCCAGATCGATATGACCTATTCGATGACCATCGAGCAGCGTGCCGGACGTTGGTACGTCCGTTCGATCGGGGCATCGATCCCGCCAGCGGGACCGTCGTCATGAGCAGCAGTAAGCCCGTCGCAGGACCAAGTAAGCCGTGCTCACCAACCCCGGAGTAACGATGTCGCCGCAACTAATTGCCACGGCAATCCCCTTGGCGCTCAGCAGCGCTGGCCTTGTGACGTATCTGCAGGATCTCTTCGGCCCGCTGTTCCTCGGGATTGTGGGAATCGTCGCTATCTTTTTCCTATTTACTCGGGAGGTTGTCCGCTTCGTACAGTTTTTCGTGCTGGCCGTGGCCATTGCGGTTATTTTCTATGAGCCGACGATCGTGCGCTCGCTTGCCATGGGCATTGCTCACGCTCTAGGGGTGCACTAGCCGACGGCACTGTGCTGGCAAACGGCGTGCGGGCAAACGGCATGGACACAGTTTCAGATAATCGCGGAAAGGGAGAGCGCGCAGTTGGATCTGCCCACCTACACGAGTATCTGGCGGATTGAGAAACGGCTTTACAAGCTGTATGACTTCCGGCTTCCGATGCCGCTTCCGATTGGCCAGATCACGGTGTTCGCAGCGATCGCCGTGCCGTATGTGGTGCTGCTCACTTTGCTCGGGGTCCCGTTCAACCACTCGCTCATCTGGCTCTATGTGCTGCCGCCAGGGGTGGCTACCTGGCTCGTCACGCGCCCAGTGCTGGAAAGCAAGCGGCTGCCAGAACTGATTCGCTCGCAACTGCGTTACCTGGCCGAGCCCAGCGTGTGGTGCCGGATGGCGCCGCTGGCTGAGAAGGACGTCATCATTGTCACCGGCCGGGTCTGGCGGCTGTCGCCTGCGGCGCGAGAGCGTCTTGAGGCTCCGCGGGCTGCTCCGGCACCAATGCGCGCCCGCCGTCTGACGCCTGCCTCGGTGCTCGGTTTGGCAGGACGGCGCCGCACCCGCTCTGGACCCGGCCGGCTTCAGCCCGGTCCGGCTGGCCTGGCGGCACGCCCCCCGCGCGGCCGCCTGACGGCAGGCAGGCGTGGCACCGGCACCGCAAGCGGCCAGCTGGCCGGGCAAGGCCCAAGCCGGCGACGGCCTGAACTCCTGAGCGAGGCCCAGGGTTCAGGCCGGGTTCAGGGTTCAGGCCGGGTTCAGCGTTCGGGCCGGGCCTCCGGCAGGGCCGAGCTCAGAGCCGGGTGCCTGGCGCGGCTGGGCCCGTCGCGCGCGGTAACGCAGGGGTCTTCACCAAGCCCCGGCCGCCTGCCCAGGCGCTCGACGGACTGCTCACGCCGCCAGCGAACCGGCCCCCCGAGGTTGACCGGCCGGTAGCCCAGTCGCGCCAGGTGCGCGCACCGACTGCGCCTCCGACCCGGCCAGCCCGCCTGCCGCACCAGGCCTCGCCGCCGCAGTCGCCGGTCGGACCGCCTGCTCGGGCTGTGCCGCCCGCTCAGGCTGTGCCGCCCGCTCAGGCTGTGCCGATTGCTCAGACCGAGCTGCTCGCCGAGGCTCCGGCCGTATCTCACGCCGCGGCCGAACCAGCCCCAGCGGCGGCCCCGGAGACCCGATCAGGAACCCCCCTCAATGTCCCATTGCCGGGGGCCCAGCGCCATCGATGGGACATCGATGGGCCTCATCACCCGGCGGGCGAGGCGGTCGGGCTACCTGCCGACCCGGTGCCGGCCGAGGCGCCAGCGGGCGAGCCCTTCACTGAGGATCAGCGCTCCTCCGAGGATCAGCACGCTTCCGGGGCGGACGCCTTGCCGAGGATCAGCAGTCCGCACGGCCGGCCATCACTGTGGTAGGGAATGCCCAGCCACAGGAGCCTCCGCCATCGGTTGAACGCGCTCTGGCCGGGCCCGTCGGCACGCCGCGGTGACCTCAGATCCGGACGAGTGACCGTAGTCCCTGGCAGGTCATCGGCCCGGCAAGCCAGACCAGTTGCAGCGTGACCGGGCGCGGGCGCAGCGGCCGATCGACGGCCAGCGGCGTGTCGTGGTGCTCGGCTGCACGGTCGGCGCCGGCCAGACGATCACCGCCCTGCTGACCGGCGAAGTCCTCGCTAGCCTGCGAGCCGACCGATCAGCCGTGCTCGACCTCAACCCGGGCACCCGATTCGCTCGGCCAGCCGGGCGCATCGCCCAGCGCCGCCAGGCACCTCAGCCAGGTCGCCGAGTCGCTCGGATCCTGGTCCGCGGCCCGGCCGTCCTGACCGGCGGCGAAGATCGGCGCCCGCGCGACCACGCCGGCCCTCGGCTCGCCGTCGGCGCGTTCGAGCAGGCAGCCGTCCGGGCACCAGATCGTGCTCGCTGACCCGTCGACGACCGTCGTACCCGGGCTGCTCGCGGTCGCTGACCAGCTGTCCTCGTCGCTCCGGCGAGCGCTCGGCGGCTCAGGCGATCGGGATGACCTTCGAGTGGCTCGACGCGCACGGCCACGGCGCCTGGCCTCCGGAGCGATCATGGTCATGAACGGCGTCAGCCGCCGCAGTACCGAGCATGTCGAGCAAGCCGAACGCGTCTGCTCGGCCAGTGCCGCGCCATCGTCCGCGTGCCCTGGGATGACCAGCTCGCAAACCATTCGGTGAAACGAATTCGCCCGGCGACTGCGGCCACTATGGCGGCGCCGCAGTGGGCTGGACTGCTAAGCCCGGCCACGGCGAGTGCCTATACGGCGCTGGCCGGCGTGCTGGTCGCGGCACTGGCCGATCAGGCCGGACCCGACGTGACGATCATGGCGAGGGGCCGAGCAGCGGGGCGGGCCGTCCCGATGAGCCAGCGAGCCACCAGAAGCAGGTTGTCGGTCAGGTACTTCGACGACCGGATCCTGCTGACCGAGATCACACGCCTGGGCTTATTTCCGGGTGCCGACGATCTCGTATGAGTTCATGACGGGGCAGCAGCGGGAGTCGCTGGCGACCAACCTCACGGTGGCGCTGGCCGGGATCAGGATGGCCGACGCCGAGGTGCACCTGCGGATCGCGCACCGCAGCTATCCGGCCGCGCAGTGGGCGACCGGCCTGCACGCCACCTCCGACGGCGGGCCTGGCTGGCTGCCTTACCTGGATGAGATGTACCGGCAGGTCTGGGCCAAGGACTTCTGGACCAAGGAGGTCTACCTCGGCGTCAGGCTCGGGCCAGCGCGGCGTCAGGGCCCAGCTCGCCGGCGGCATGCTCGCCAGCTCACCAACGCCTACCGGGCCGGCGAGCAACTGCTCGGCATCGAGGACGACGCGGTCGTCGCTGCCCGAGATCACCAAGTGGACCGAGCACGCCGAGCGGATCGGCCGGTCACTCGGGGCCAGTTCGCTTGCGGCCAGGCACGCTACTCCCGACGAGGTCGCCTGGCTGTTCAGGCACGCGCTGACCGGGGCGCTCGGCGATCCGCCGCCGACCGCGGTGCGCAAGCGGCGGTGGGGCCTGGGCGAGATCGAGTCGCTTGTCGAAGGCGAGATTCACAACGGGCAGGACCGTCCTGCGGATCATTCATCCGGCCGGCGAGTCCTTCGTGGCGTTCCTGTCGTTCACTCGCTTCCCCGACGTCATGTACTTCCCTGACGGTGAGCCCTGGCTGCACTACGCCGACTCGCTGCCGTTCCCCGTCGAGGCCAGCCTGCGGATGCAGCTGATCCCGCCCGCGAAGGCGAGCAAGGACGTGAGCCGCAGGCTCGCCCACGCCAGGGACATGGACGCGCACATCAGGGAGGCCGGCGCCGACCTGCCGATCGCGCTGGCCGAGCAGATCGAGGCGGCCAGGCTGCTTGAGCACGGGATCACCAAGGAGCGGCTGCCGTTCGTGTACGGCTGGCACCGGCTCGCGGTGACCGCGCCTGACCGCGAACTGTGCGTGCGCCGGGCCGAGGCACTGACCGAGCATTACCGTGACATCGGCATCGACGTTGTGAACTCGACCGGCGACCAGTTCTCGTTGCTGTGCGAGTCGCTGCCGGGGGACAAGGTCAGGCTCAACTCCTACCTGCAGCGCCAGCCGCTGTACACGATCGCGGGCGGGATGCCGACGGCTACCGTCGACCTCGGGGACCGGCCGGTCGCCGACGCCGGCTGGATCGGGCCGTACATCGGCGAGACGATCGGCCGGGCCCGCTCGGTCGTGCACTTCGATCCGCTGGTCGCGGCGGCCAGGAACCGGCCGACCGCGGTCGCGATCACCGGCGAGCCCGGCGGCGGCAAGACCACTCTCGCGCTGCTGCTGATCATGCAGACTGGCGCTGCGCGGGGTGACGGTTGCGGTGATCGACCCGAAGGGTGACGCCGAGCCGCTGGTCAAGCTGCTCGCGCACCGGGGCCGGCGCGCGCAGGTGCTGCCGCTGGGCAGCGCGGCGGCCGGGTTGCTCGACCCGTTCTCGTTCGGTGACGACCTTGCCGAGCGCCGCACGATGGCCGCGGAAACGCTGCGGCTGCTACTGCCCGGCATGAGCGAGGAGCGCGAGAGCGCGATGATCCAGGCGGTCGGCGCGGTCTCGTCGGCCGACCGGCCGAGCCTTGGCAAGGTGATCGAGTTCCTGGAGGCCGCGACCGACCCGGCGTCGAAGAACCTCGGGCGCGGTGCTCGGTCGATGTCGGAGATGCGGCTGGCCAGGCTCTGCTTCTCGCCGTCCGGCGGTGACCGGATCGATGCCGAGGGCTGGACGACGGTCTTCACGCTGGCTGGGCCTACCCTGCCCGAAGCCGGTCTCAAGCGCGATGACTACTCCTACGAGCAGCGGCTCTCGGTTGCCCTGCTCTATCTGGTGTCCCAGTTCGCCCGGCGCCTGCTCAACGGCCTTGACCGGCGGATCCCCAAGGCGATCGTGCTTGACGAGGCCTGGGCGGTGACCTCGACTCCGCAGGGCGCCAAGCTCATCCCCGAGGTGTCCAGGATGGGCCGGTCAAGGAACACCGCGCTGATCCTGGTCTCGCAGAACGCCGGTGACCTGCTCAACGAGCAGGTGACGAACTGCATCTCGGCCGTATTCGCGTTCCGCTCGACCGAGCGGGCCGAGGTCGCCAACGTGCTGTCGCTGCTCGGGCGTCGACGTTTCCGATGAGCACGCCGCCGTGCTGCGCAGTATCGGCAACGGCGAATGCGTCTTCCGCGACCTGGACGGCCGGGCCGGCCGGATCATGGTCGACCTCATCTCCGATGAACTGCGCCACTGGCTCGACACGAACCCGACCAGGGCCAGGTCGGGCGAGGTCCCGGTGCCGTCGCCCGCGCTCGACCGGGGCTCGGGGGGTGAGTCATCTACCGGTGGTGCCGGCCTGACCGGGGGGCGGCTGGCTACTAGCAGCCGACGACGCACCGCAGGGACGACAGGAGTGCCCGGAGCTGGGCTCGGCGGCTGCCGCAGCTCCAGCCGGCCCAGCCGCCTGGCGGCACAGGCCTGCCGGCACCGAGCAACGGCCAGCACGCCGGACAGGACCGACCACCGAGCCAGGCTCAGGCGCCTTCTCCATAGCCTACCGACCCGAACCCCCGAAGAGAGCCCCCCGATGCTCAAGATCCGGTAGCCGCCACGATGCGGCGACTGCCAGCGAAAACTCGCAGTGGCCGCTGGTGCGGCCGCCGATCGTTGCTGCTTCCCGCTGGCGGCGACGCCGCCGCCGTCGCGCCACGGCGCTGGCCTGGCACCGTGCCGCGATGCGCACGGCTGACCGCTGATCACGCCGCCAGCGTTGTCGCTCCCCGCGCCCTCACGGGCACCGCGGCCTCGCACGGGCCGGCCGGGACCGCTGTCACGACCCGATCCCGGCCAGGACACTGTCGGCGTATCGCCGGCCGGCGGCGGACTCTGCTCGGTACCAGGCATCGGGGACATCGGCGGGTCTGCTCGGATTCTGCTCGACTCGGCCAGTCCGGGATCTCCGGCCAGCTCAACAACCTCTGCCAGCCCGGAGTGCCGGAGCCCGAGTCGGCCACTTCGGGCATCGACTCGCTGATCAGGCCGCCGGACGCGCCGGGCAAGCCGATCGCGACCCCCTATAACCAGTACGGCATGGCCGGGCAGTACTGGGCGGCGACGAACTTGCAGTGCTCCGATATGACCTCGCTGATCGGCAATGATGTCGCCGGGATGATCTTCGACTTCGCGAAGGCACTGGACCGGGTCACGATCACCGTCTACCAGTCAGCCGCCGGCGAAGGAATCCTTGGCTGGCTGCAGGACGTGACCGATCATCTGATTACGCGGCCTGGCAACGCGATCTACTTCCCCTACGTAGCCTGGTCGTGATCCTCGGCGCGATCTGGCTGGCCTGGCAGGGGCTGATCCGCAAGCGCGCGACCAAGTCCATCGAGGGCACGATCTGGATGGTCGTCGCCTGCGCCGCCGCGATCTGGCTGATCGGCAGGCCGGCCGACTTCACCGGGCTTGGCAAGGGCGTCTCCGACGGCATCAGCACCGCGCTGAACGCCGCCTTCGCTCACCTGCCGAGCCCAGGCCAGCCCAGTTGCCTGCCGGTCACCGCCGGCGACCCGCAGATCAGCCCGGCGAGCTTCAGCTATACCTCAGGCCGGACCGTCGTCGACCAGAACGCCAATGAGCTCTGGACCGTACTGGTCTGCAAGCCCTGGCTTGACGGCGAGTTCGGCACGACCGTTTCGCCACCGCGCATAGTGCCGCCAGAACGCGGCTCAGCAGGCGGCGGCGCAGCACGCGGCGGCCAAGACCGCCAACAACTTTACGCCCGGCCGCTGCTGTGGGCCCAGGCAATCGCGGTGAACGAGCAGCCCGACGACCTCGGCCGATCCAGGCTAAACAGGCGGCTTATGACGGAATCGCGCAAAACAATCCAGAACAAGGATCCGAGCGACGTACCCGCTGTTCCAGGGCAAGGAATGGACCACCAGGCTGGAGATCGCGTTCGCCTCCCTGCTGGCCGCGCTCGTCGCGGGCCTGCTGATCTTGCTGATCTCGGTTACGTTGATCCTGCTCAAGCTCGGGTTCTTGCTGCTGCTGATAGTCGGGCCGTTCTTCCTGCTGATCGGCACCCATCCGGGATTTGGCCGGGTGGTGGCCGCGCGCTGGTTCGAGATGCTCGTCGGCGTGCTGCTTAAACAGGCGGCAGTCGCACTCGCGCTCAGCGTGCTGCTCTACTGCTATGCGCTGATCATGGGGACTTCGGACGCGGTACTGCCATGGGCACTGAAGATCTTGATGATCACGCTGGTGACGGTCGCGGTATTTATCTACCGCAAGCCGTTCCAGCACCTGTTCACCTCCGTTGGCTACAGCGCGATCGGAGCGCACGACCGGGCCGACGCCGACCTCAGCCGGGCGGCGGCGACCGCGCGGGCCAATACCAGAGACGCCGCGACGCTGACGGTGCCAGGCTTCGCTGGCTACCGGGTGGCCAGCTGGGCCAGGACGCAACCCGGCCCAGGCCGCTGGCCTGGCCCTGAGCGCGACGACCGCCGTTAGTACCGCCGGCCTGGCCGCGGGAGCGGCCGCTGCCGGCGCGGGCGGGGCTGATGGCGGTCAGGTCGCCGGCGAGACGGTCGGCGCTGGCGCGCCTGGCGCGGCCGGCGGCGCGGACTCGGGCGGTACCGGGGCGGGCGCGCAGGCAGGCGCGGCGTCCCGGGCTCGTGCCTACGGCGCCTCGGCCGGGAACGCGACGGGCGACAAGGCGCCGCCGCTGCGGCTGCCTGCCGGCAACGGCACGCCGGCAACTTGGGTGTCCTCCGGCTCTGGGTCCGCGAACGGGTCAGGGAACGGTACGGGTGTCCGGTCAGGCGGGTCTGTGTCCTCGGCCGCCGGTGGCGGAGGTGGGGCGGCCGGTTCCGGCGGTTCCGCTGGCTCAGCGCCGCCTGTGTCCTCGGCCGCGTCGAATCAGCGCTGGCCAGGCGGGTCTGGCAACGGCTGGGGCGGAGGCGGCGCGGCTAGTCCTCCGACGTCACGCCGGCCAAGTGCGTCCGCTGGCTCGCAGCGGCCACCCGCGCCGGGTGCCGGGGCCGGGCCTGGATCTCGGCCTGGGCCTGGATCTCGGCCGGGGCCGGGGGCTGGGGCCGGGCCGTCGAGCTGGGGCGGTGCGGGGGAGCGGGCTAGCTCGAACCGGCCGACCTCGCAGCCAACAGGGTCATCGCGGTCGCGTTCCGCCGCCCCGCCTCGTTCCGCCGCGCCCCGCTCTGCCGCTCCATCCCGCCCGGCGCCGTCGAGGTCGTCCGGATCGGGCTCGTCCGGATCGGGCTCGCCGGCGTCTGGCAGGTCATCGGCATCGCCGAGGACGCCTGGATTGTTCCGCTCGCTCGGGTCGCGGCGGCAGCCTCCCGCGGCTCCGTCCCGCCGGTCGCCTGGCGGGGGAGCCTCGGACTGGGCTTCCGGTGGTCAGGATAGCGGTGGTCAGGCTAGCGGCGGCCAGGCAGGAGGCCGGTCACCGGATGGTGAGGAGCGGTCCTCCGGTCCCTTCTGGCTGCGGCCGATCAAGCGCCAGAAGTAGCTGATCGCCATGGAACTGACGCCGGTTCAGCGACTCGTGACCTTCGTGATCGTCGTGCTGGTACTCGCCGGGCTCGGCGCGTACCTGTTCTTGCCGAAGTCGGCCCCTGGTGCCGCCGCCGCTGGTCGGCCTGAGCATCCTGGGGCGACGAGTTCGGCGCCGGGCGGCGCCCCGCCGCCGCCACCTGGCGGTGCGGCAACGCCCTCGGCGCCGCCGCCTGGTCAGCCGCCGCCTGGTCAGCCGCCGCCTGGTCAGCCGCCGCCCGGCCAGGCGCCGGACATCTACAACTGGCTGCCCTTTACGCCGTCGGAGCTGGCGAGCGCGGCGCGCCTGGTGACCACGTTCACCACCGACTACGGCACGTTCTCCTACCAGCAGAGTACGAGCAGCTACCTGGCGCCCATGAAGCCCCTGATGACCAGCCAGCTGACCGAGCTGATCGGGCGCGCCTACTCGGCGCCAGGCGTCGCGGCCGAGCGGACCGCCGGCAAACAGGTTTCCGTCGGCACGGCCGTGATCACGTCACTGCGGGCGTTCGGGGCATCGAGCCTGACCTTCGTGGTCACGCTCACCGAGCGCACGAGCGGCACCAAGGGCAAGGGCCAGCAGAGTACGGGATACGCCGTCACGGTGACCGGCAGCGGATCAAGCTGGCAGGTCAACAACATCCAGTTCGCCTCGGCAGGCAACCAGTGATCAGGATGCCGGCCGGCCTGGCCAAGCCCGCCATCTTCACCCTCGCCGGCCTGCTGACGCTACTTGTAGTGGCGGTACTCGCGGCGCCCATGCTGCTGTTCGCGGGCGGCGGGCTGCTTTACTCAACCCAGAACGCCTGCGCTTCCGGTGGCAGCGGCGGCGGAAATCAGCCGCCGTCGAGTACGGCGGCGGACGCGATTCCGGCTAACTACCTGTCCCTGTTCAAGTCGATCGGCGCCAAGTCCCGCGTGCCCTGGGTGGTACTCGCCGGGATCGCGAAGGTGGAGAGCGACGACGGCCAGACCACGCTGCCCGGTGTGCACAGCGGTGCTAACGCCTTCGGCGCTGCCGGGCCCATGCAGATCGGCATCGGTGGCGCCGCCGGCAACACCTGGGGCGGCGCCCCGGTCCATCCCGCCAGTGAGCACGTCGACGGCGTCGCGGCCGACGGCAACGGCGACGGCATTGCCAGCGTCTACGAGCCCGCCGACGCTATCGCCGGGGCGGCGAAATACCTCGTCGAGCACGGCGTGATCGACAACCCCCCCGATGCGATCTTCGCCTACAACCACCTGGAGTCATACGTCCAGTCGGTGCTCGGGTGGGCCTCGACCTACGCGAAGGGCGGCTTCACGATCAGCCCGGTGAGCGTGGACGACGCGCCGACCTGCATCCCCGGCGTGGGCACGGCGTCGAGCACGGCTGCGGCCACCGCCATCGCGTTCGCTCAGGCTCAGCTCGGCAAGCCCTACCTGTGGGGCGGTACTGGGCCGGATGCGTTCGACTGCTCGGGCCTGGTGATGATGGCCTACCGCTCGGCCAACGTCTTCATCCCGCGCACCTCGCAGGATCAGTGGATCTGGGGACCGCGCGTCCCGGCCAGCGACGTGGAGCCGGGCGACCTGGTGTTCTTCGCCGGAGGCGATGGCACCGTCACTGCGCCGGGACATGTTGGCATGGTCATCGGCGGCGGCCTGATGATCGAGTCCCCGGCCCCGGGTCTGGTCGTGCGGATCACGCGGTACACGGACTTGGACCCGGTCGGCTTCACCCGGCCCTGGGCCACGCGGGCGTTCACCTGGCCCAGGCCGCCGCCTGACCCGCGCCGGTGGCTGGCCGCTGCCCCGGGGACGCGGGCGATGTTCCGTGATCACGCCCTGCCTCATGATCACGGAAGATGGCTCTGGCGCGAATTCGGTGATCCTTGCTCCTGGTTTGTGATCATGGAGGCTGCCGGGGTGGCTTCTGTTCGCGGTTTCCGTCAGGTCACCCAGGTGCGTGCTGCTGCGGGGGCAAGGGCTGCGCCTGCTGGAGGGTTTGCCGGGAACCCGGAAACCCTGGCCGGCGGCGTTGTTTTCCAGGACACGGCGTGTCGGTGAGTTACTCGCTGTAACCTCTGCGAGTCGGTGCGCGGGGGCCACCTTCGCAGGCAAACAAGGGGGGACAGTGAAGCACGTGGTAATGGCTGCGCTCGGCCTGACGGCCGCAGCGCTTGTGACAGGCAACCTATCCGTGTCGGCGGCTCAGGGAAATGCCAGTTCGCACGGGAAAGCAACGGGTCACGCGGACTTGCGGCTAGGCCATAACTGCCAGATGCTCACTCTTGTCAATGCTCAGGTGGTGGACGGACATACCGAGCCGGTCGTGTGCGTGGTCAGGGATACCGAAGGCAAGCGGTTCTACCGATTCTCCGGAGTCCTGAGATTCGTGGCCGGTCACCCGGTGCAGGCCCAGTTCGGTGTCAGCAACGACCTGCCGCTCAATGGCACGACGTTCGTCCCGGTCGCCGGGTACCAGGGCGCCAGTCAGTCGCACACGTATTACGGCTACGGGGTCATCAAGCCGGATGGGCAGATCAAGATCCAGGGAACCAGGAGGGGCGTGACCTACACTGTCGCCGTCATCGGCCAGATCCCGGTCGCCGTTCCCTCAGGCCAGCCGCATGGATACACGCATTGATGTTGCGAATTGGGTGTCGATCCGCCCATTGACGTTGCCCGGGAACCTTGCCACCGCGAGGGTCCCCGGGCTACCGGGCTAGGATTCGTGCTGATGAGTACCGTCCAAGCACAGACGAACGAGGCCGGCCTTCCCGACCAGCAGGGCACGGCGATCCACACCGAGGATCTCACCAAGGTTTACCCCGGCACCGACTTCGCGGCGGTCGACAAGCTCAACCTCGACGTCCGGGCGGGCGAGATCTTCGGCTTGCTCGGCCCCAACGGGGCGGGCAAGACCACCACGGCGGGCATGCTGACCACCAGGGTTGTGCCGACTTCGGGCCGGGCGTTCCTCGGTGGCGTCGACGTCAAGACCCAGCCAGCGCTGGCCAAGCAGTTGAGCGGCATCGTCTCCCAGCAGAACACGCTCGATCGCCAGCTCACCGTCTGGGAGAACCTCTATTTCCACGGACGGCTCTTCGGCATCGGCAACAAGGAGTCGCGCCGGATCGCCGACCAGTTGCTCGCCCAGTTCCAGCTATCCAAGTGGGCGAAGGCATCGGTATACGCGCTTTCCGGCGGGATGGCGCAGCGGCTGATGGTCGCGCGGGCGATCTTCCACCGACCATCGGTGCTGTTCCTCGACGAGCCGACAGCCGGCCTCGACCCGCAGAGCCGGCTCGCGCTCTGGGACCTGCTCGGCGAGCTGCACCGGGCGGCCAGACGATCTTGCTGACCACCCACTACATGGAGGAAGCAGACCGGCTGTGCGAGCGGGTCGCCATCATGGACCACGGTAAGATCCTGGCCCTCGACACCCCGGCGGCCCTCAAGCAGAGCACCGGAGCCGACACGATCGTCGAGCTGAAGACCACGAGCGACGCCGCCAAGCTGGCCGAGCTTCTCGGCCGCGAGGTCGACGGCGTGACCAGGACCAGAGTGACCGACGATGTCGTCCAGTTGCACATGACCGGCAACGACCGGCTCGTGCCGCGCATCGTGCTCGCCGCCGAGCAAGGCGGGTTCAACCTCGTCGACCTCTCGATCTCCGAGCCAAGCCTGGAGACGGTCTTCATCAACCTGACCGGCAAAGAACTGAGGGACTGATGACAGCCCCAGCGACCCAGACCGCTGCTGAGCCGCAGCCGCAAGCGACCCGCCGCATCGGCGGCGGCGCCCACCAGATCGGTGGCCAGAGCGAGCTGGACCGCGCTCGGCGCGCTGCTGCTTCGCGACCTCGTGGTGCTCAGGAAGCACTGGTGGGAGTTCGCGATCCGGACGCTGGTCCAGCCCTTCTTGCTCTGCTTCGTGTTCCTGTACGTGTTTCCCAAGATCGGCCAGGGCATCGGCGGTCACGGCTCGCTGCAGGAATCGGCGTTCGCGACCATCCTGGTGCCCGGCGTGGTCGGCATCTCGGTCATGTTCCAGGGCGTGCAGTCCATCGCGCTGAACATGGCCCAGGAATTCGGCTTCACCCGCGAGATCGAGGACCGGGTGCAAGCCCCGTGCCCGATCTGGCTGGTCGCCATCGCCAAGGTGCTCTCCGGCGCGGCTCAGGGAGTGATCTCGGCGGCCATTGTGCTGCCCATCGCCTCAGTCGTGCACGCACCTGGCGTGCAGGCGCACCTGACGCTGCACTGGCTGCTGATCCTGACCTTCGTGCCGGTCGCCGCGGTGGCGATGGCAGGCCTGGGTCTCGTGCTCGGCACCAGCTTCGAGCCGCGTAACATCGGGCTGATGTTCGGCTTCATCATCTTGCCGATCACGTTCCTGGGCGGCACCTACTACGGCTGGACCAGGCTCGCCCCGGTCACGCTGGATGGCTGGCACTGGCTGCAGACGCTCGTGCTGATCAACCCGCTGATCTACGTGAATGAGGGGATGCGGGCGGTCTTCACCACCGCGCCGCATATGCACCTGTACGTGATCTATCCCGTCGTGATCGGGTTCGGGGTGCTGTTCCTGAGCATCGGGCTGCGAAACTTCAGGCGCCGCGTGCTGTCCTAGCCGATCAGCAAGCAGCAAGCAGGGAGCCCACATGGACTTTGAGCTCAGCGCCGAGCAGCGCCTGCTCCGCGACACGATCAGGTCGTTCGTCGACGCCGAGATCCGCCCGGTGGCCAGGGAACTGGAGGAGTCGGGCCAGTATCCGGACGAGATCGTCGCGACGATGCGCGAGCTCGGCCTGTTCGGCCTGCTGGTGCCCGAGGAGTACGGCGGCCTGGCCGCCGACATGGTCTCGCTCGCCGTGGTCTTCGAGGAGATCTCACGCGGCTGGATGGGCATCGCCGGCATCATCGGCAGCCACTCGCTGTCCTGCTGGATGATCGCCACCCATGGCACCGACGAGCAAAAGCGCGCGCACCTGCCCGCCCTCGCGAGCGGCGAGCGCCGGACCGGAATCGCCCTGACCGAGCCCGGGGCCGGCAGCGACCTCCAGGGCATCGCCACCACCGCCCGGCGCGATGGGGAGACCCTCAGGCTGAACGGCCGGAAGACGTGGATCACCAACGCCCGCCACGCTGACCCGCTCCCGGTACTCGTGAAGACGGACCCGGCGGCCCGTCCGGCGCACGCAGGCATGTCGGTCGTGCTCGTGGACGCTGGAACCCCCGGCTTCGAGGTCGTCAGGGACCTGCCCAAGCTCGGCTACCGGGGCCCCGAAACCTGCGAGCTCGTCTTCGACAACGCGGTCGTGCCCGCCTCGAACGTGCTGGGCGGCCAGCAGGGCCGCGGCCTCCAGCAGGTGCTTTCGGCGCTGGAGAAGGGCAGGATCAACATCGCGGCGCGCGCCGTCGGCGTGGCTCAGGAGGCCTACGACCAGGCGCTGCGCTACGCGGGCGAACGAGAGGCGTTCGGGCAGAAGATCGCCCAGCTTCCAGGCGGTCCAGCTCAAGCTGGCCGACATGGCGATGAAGCTGCAGGCGGCACGCCTGCTGACCTACTGGGCGGCCTCCCGGGCCGATGCCGGCCAGCGCGCCGACCTGGAGTCCGGCCTGGCCAAGGTCTACGCCTCCGAGGTCGCCTACGAATGCGCGTTCACCGCGATGCAGGTGCACGGCGGCTACGGCTACTCCAAGGAATTCACCGTCGAACGGCTGTACCGGGACGCTCCGCTGATGGTGATCGGCGAAGGCACCAATGACATCCTCCGCACCGTGATCGCCGAGTCGCTGATCAGTGGCCGAGGTGTTATTGGCTGAGCGTTTCGCAGCCGTAAAACTTAGAGCCTCATTATTAATTGGTCGCACTATGCGGTGCGAGCTTATGCTCGCTGATGCCCCGCGGGGGTTCGCGGTCGGCCCGCAGCCTCCGCCGGAGCGGCGCTGGCCACCATCGCGGCAGTTGCCCTCGGCCGCAGTTCGCGCCGCCGCGAGCGCGCTCGCCGGCCACGTCGAGCCAAGGCCGCGCGCAAGCCCCTCACCGGGAAGATCATCGGCATCGACCCCGGCCACAACGGCAGTAACTAGACCGACCCGTCGTTCCTCAACCAGCAGATCTGGAACGGCAGGGAGTGGGAGGACTGCGACACGACCGGCACCGAGACGCACGGCGGCTACACCGAGGCGAAGTTCAATTTCCTGGTTGCCACCAGACCTGGCCGCGATGCTTGCGCAAGGAGGGCGCCAAGGTGGTGATGACCAGGAACAACAACACTGGCCTCGGCCCGTGCGTGAACACTCAGGGCCCGATCCTCAACAGTGCCCACGCCAATGTCTCGATCGACATCCACGCCGACTGCGGCCCCGCCACCGGCCGCGGCTTTACTGTGCTCGAGCCGGTCGCCGACGGGCCTAACGACAAGATGATTAAGTCGTCGAAGCGCTTCGGCAAGGATGTCCATCTACCAGTTCCTCAAGGACACGCCGATGGGCATCAGCAACTACTATGGTCATGATGGCTATATTTCCCGCAACGATCTCGCCGGGCTGAATCTCACGACGATGCCCAAGGTTCTCATCGAATGCGGCAATATGAGTAACAGCGCCGACGCCAAGCTGCTCACCTCGGTGCGAGTACAGCGAGCGATCGCCTGGGCGCTCGCGGTAGCGATCGTCAGGTTCTGCCGGGCACTAGCGGCTGGCCAGGGGCCGGCAGCGGCGCGACGCCGGCGGCTGGTCAGGTAACTGGAACAAGTTGCTGGACGATCTGGCGGGGGCACTCCGGGTCGCTGCCGTCCTGATGAGTGGGCTACCGGCTGTCGGTTGCGCGGCCTTCGGATCCCCGGCGCTCGGCGCCCGCGCCGCAGGCACGGCGCTCGTCGCGCGGCGGCAGTCGCCGGCCACGTACGGCCACGGCAGAGCCCGGTCCGCCCAAGCCGTCGCGCCCTCACAATCCGACCAGAGCCAGCAAGCCGCTGGCGGGCAAGCTCGTCGGCATCGACCCTGGTCACAACGGCCTCAACGCACCGACCCGGCGTTCCTTGATCATCAGGTCTTCAATGGCCGGAGGATGGAGGACTGCAACACCACCGGCACGCAGACCGCCTCCGGCTATACCGAGGCGCAGTTCAACTGGAATGTCGCGAGCTACCTGGGCACTGACTGCGCAAGGACGGCGCGAAGGTCATCCTGACCAGGAAAAACAACGACGGCCTCGGTCCCTGCGTCGACAAGCGCTCGACCGTGCATCAACAACGCGCACCGACGTCGCCATCGACATCCACGCCGACGGCGGGCCGGTCAACGGGCGCGGTTTCACGGTGCTGGAGCCCGTCGCCGACGGGCCTAACGACAAGGTGATCGCCTCCTCCGTCCGCTTCGGCAGCCACGTGCATGCGGCATTCCTGAAGCACACGCCCTTCGGCGTCAGCCAACTACTACGGCTCCGATGGCTACATCATTCAGGATGACCTGGCCGGGCTGAATCTGACCACTGTCCCCAAAGTCCTGATCGAGTGCGGCAACATGCCCAACACGCAGGACGCGGCCCTGCTGACCTCATCGAAGGTCCAGAAGCAGATCGCCGCAGCCCTGAATGACGCCATAGTCCGCTTCCTCACCGGCCACTGGCCCAAGGGCACGGCCTAGCACTCCAGCCGCAGCCCCAGCAAGGCCACAACGACGGTGTTGCTGCGCCAGCGATGCGACTTGGGGGTGGCTCTTTCGAGGTGAGCCAGGCTGGGTGGTGCCGTGCGCGGGAGGGTTTCGTGCTCTGGGAGGAGAGTTGCCGTGTCCGGGAGGGTTTTCGTCCTTGCCGTGGAGGGTTTCCGGGTTCCTGGAGGAGCGTTGTCGCATGAAGGAGGGTTGTCGTCGTATAGTCCGGTCAACTCTCCTAGATGCGGAAACCCTCCTGCAGGAACCCGAAAACGCTCCTGCGAGAGCAGCCTCACCCCGAAAGAGCCGCACCCATGCGACTTTGCTGGGCGTCTGGGGGTAGTGGCAGCCGGGCTTCGCTAGTCGCCTGGACTGCTCACGCCGGCCGGACCGCCGAAGTTCGCCCAGGTCCGCTCGCGCCAGCCGGTCCCTTGCACCATTCGCACCGCGCGCACCATCCACGCCAATGGTCACCGAGCAAGGTAGCCCGGCCGTGCGCCGCTGTGCCGTTGGGTGCTGCTCGGACGACACCAACGGCACAACGGTGCGAGCAGCGGGGGTGCGGATCAACCGCATCGATGTCGCCGGGGGGCGTTAAATGTTGCTGGAGGTGCTAGATGTCGCCTGGGGTGACGGCCGGCTGGTTGTAGGAGGGCGCTTCGGGGTTCCAGACGTTGGCGAACTCCTGCTTGTCCGCTGACGCGGTCTGCGAGTCGCTGGTCGCGGCCACGTAGGCGCTGGACTGGTTCGACGGGAAGCAGCCGCCCTGCTCTTGCTGAGCCCAGGTCAGGAAGTTGTTGTCCGCCTCAAGGGAGTAGAGCAGCGCCTGCATCAGGTCGGACTTGAGCGTGGCGCCATTACTGAGATCGCTGATGTCCAGGCTCTTGGCGCTGTTGTACTCGCTTTGCCGCTGATTGTCGGAGGACTGGATGGCGGTGACGTCATTCGCGAGCTGGTCGCTCGACAGGCTTGAGCAGTTGTCTTCGATATCGAGCACCGCGTTCTGCAGCGAGGTATGCGTCTGCGTGCTCGTGCCGAGCAAGTTGGTGAGATTCGCCGCCTCGGCGTTGGCCGTGCCCGACGAGGAATTGTTGCCCGGCGTAGACGAGGATGACGACGACGGCGATGATGGCGATGATGGCCCGGTCGTGCGGATGACATGCGTCGAGCCGTTGCTGCCCGTGGCGAAATGCAGGTACGCGAACGTGCCGCCACCGCCGACAAGCACGATGGCGACGACCGCCGCGAGCACGGCCAGGCCCTTGTGAGATTTGCGCGGTGGCTGGCCTTGCTGCCAGCCAGGCGCACTGGGCCAGCCTGTCTGCTGCGGACCGGGCCCGTAGCCACCGTAGCCGGGCGCTGGCCCGCCTCCGGTCGGCCAGGTCTGCGGCCCGGGACCCTGGCCCTGCTGCCAGGTACCTTGCGGCGGGGTCTGGCCCTGCCAGGCACCCTGCTGGGGCTGGCCCTGCTGGGGCTGGGCCTGCTGGGGCTGGGCCTGCTGGGGCTGGGCCTGCTGGGGCTGGCCCTGCCAGCTTTGCTGGGGTGGCTGGCCCTGCCAGCTTTGCTGGGGTTGCTGGGGTGGCTGGCCCTGCCAGCTTTGCTGGGGTTGCTGCGCCTGTCCTTGCCAGCTTTGCTGGGGTTGTGCTTGCTGGGGCTGGCCCTGCCAGGTGCCCGGCTGCTGCGCCTGCTGGCCGCCGGGTTGCGGCCCGGACAGCCTTGTGGCCTCGTCGAATGAGCCAGGGGTACCCGCAGGCCACTGCTGACCAGGCGCTTGCGGCGCCGGTGGCTGTGGCACGGGTGGCTGTACTTGCTGGACGAACGGGGCCTGTTTCGCAACGGGTCCGGCCGCCGCGACTGCGGCGGCGCCCGCGACCGCGGCGATAGCGCCGACGTCGGCCAGTTCCGTGGCAGGCCATGCCTTGGCCTGACCGGCGCCGCCCGCTTGCCCGTGACCTGGTGCCGGGCCGCCAACCTCGGGCGTTCCCTGCACCAGCCGGAGCGCGCGTCCCAGGTTGACGGCGAACTCGGTGCAAGTCGCGTAGCGCTCAGCCGGTGCCTTGGCCATCGCGCGGGCGATCACCTGCTCCGCCGCGGGCGGCAGGTCGGGCCGCTTGGCCAGCAGCGAGGGCGGTGGCGTGGACAGGTGGGCGTTGATCAGCGCGAGACCGAGATCGCGGCGGAACGGCGGCGTGCTGGTCAGCATCTCGAAGGTGGCACAGGCCAGGGAGTACTGGTCCGCGCGGCCGTCGACGGTCTGCGCTTCGATCTGCTCCGGGGCGATGTAGTCGAGCGTCCCGACGAACTGGCCGGTCCCCGTCAGGTGGCTGGCCAGCGTCTGCTTGCTGATCCCGAAATCTGACAGGTAGGCGTGATCGTTCTCGTCGCCCGGCCCGGTCGCCTGCTTGCCGCCGGTGCTGCGGCCGCCGGTGTCAAGCAGAATGTTCGCTGGCTTGACATCGCGGTGCACGAGATCATGGCTGTGGGCGGCGTCGAGGGCAGCGGCTACCTGGCTGACGATGTTCCATACCCGGGCCGGCGGCAGCACCTGCCCCCCGCTGAACAGCGACCGCACGTCACCGCCCTGGACATAGCGCATGGCGATGAACAGGAACCCGCCGGCGTCGCCGGCGTCGTAAACCGGGATGATGTTCGGATGGTCGACGGCTGCCGCTGCCCGTGACTCCCGGATAAATCGCGTGCGGAAAGCAGTGTCAGCGGCTAGTCCGGGCGCCAGGAGCTTCAACGCTACCCGGCGGTCAAGACGTTCGTCGTGCGCCCGGTAGACGACGGCCATGCCGCCCTGCCCGATGCGCTCCTCCAGCCGGTACCCGGCGATCTTGTCCCCAGGGTTGACGTTCGCGGGCGCCGAAGTCTCGTCGCTCACCGCATCCGCCTCAGGACGAAGCCGATGATCCCACCCATATCCGCGCCCCGTTCTCGTCGGTACCCCGCGGCTCGCCATCACGGCTGTCAGGCATTCCCCCCGCGCGATAACTGTAGCCGGTTAGTCACGCGCCGGAAATAGCACGGTAACGGGAATACCGCAGGGCTGCGGGCCAGCATAGCGTGACTTCTACCGCGGTCAGGCGGCTGGCGGGTAAACCAGCGGTTCGGAGCGAGTTGGCTAGTTGAGTGGCCTTTACCGCGCGAATTGCCGGTTCTCGCCGTCGCGCACACGCATGCAACGGTTCGGCGGCTCGCCTCCGTCTGTAACGGTTGAGGAGGTGGCCGTGGATGCCAAGGCAGATGCCGAGTTCACCGAGTTCGTGCACGGGAACTGGGCCCAGCTCGTCCGGCTCGGCTGCGCGCTGACCGGAGACCGGGGCCTGGGAGAGGATCTGGCCCAGTCCGCACTGGCCAGGGCGTACGCGTCCTGGCCCCGGGTGATGCGGGCCGGAAATCCCGAGGCGTACGTGCGGAAGATCGTCGTCAACGCCAGCAGGGACAGGCAGCGCAGGCGCCGCGTGGATGAGCTGCTGACCGCTGCGGTCCCCGAGCCGAAAGGCGTCGCGCCTGATGGCGCCCCCGAGACGCGAGCGGCGCTGCTCGGAGCGCTGCTGAAGCTCCCGTCCGGGCAGCGCGAGATTGTCGTACTTCGGTTCTGGCTCGACCTCACGGAGACAGAAACCGCCGCCACTATCGGCTGCAGCCTGGGCAACGTGAAAAGCCAGGCCTCGCGAGCGCTGGCGAAGCTGCGCTTGAGCGTCGAACTGCAAGATGGGGTGACCAGATGAGCTCCGATGACGAGCGCTACGTGCGCAATCTGCGTGGTTACCTCGGTACCGCGCTCGATGAGATCACCCCGCAGGCTCCGCCGACAACGGCGATCAGGCAAAGAGGTAATTCGATCAAGACGCAAAGGCGGCGTCAGGCTTACGGCCTCAGCGTCGCTGGCATGGTCGTCGCGGCGATCGTGACAGCCGCGGCGCTGACCGGGACGGGTACCACGCTGCCGTCGATCCAGGTCAAGACCGTGCACTATAAGGTGTCAGTCGGCGCGGTACCAGCAGGCTCGGCGAGGGGGCTGATCGCGCAAGGCGCCATCAACGGCCAGGCCTGGCAGGTCAACCTGACCCGCGGGCAGCACGGGGCCATCTGCGTCCAGACGAACGGCGCGGATCCGCAAGGTGCCTGCGGCCCGGTCGCTGCCACGGGAAACCAGGCGTCCATCGAGGCATTCTCCGACAACCGCGTCAGCGTCCTCTACGGCACTGTCACGGCCAAGGTCACCAAGGTCACCATGGCGCTGTCGAACGGCCAGGTCGTCAGCATGCTCCCGGTCAGCTTCGCCGGACGGCGCTGGATCGCGGCGGAGTTTCCCGTCTCGCTGCGCCTGTTCCGCGCCATCGCTTACGGGCGCGAAGGGGAACTGGCGACGGCTGTGCCCTTTGCCCCGAAGTCTGGCAGTGCCCCGATGTTCCAGAACTGGCAGCGGCGAGGGGAGCAGGTGACGGATGAGTCTACCTACACCATAGGACGGGGCGTCGTCGCTGGCCGTCGGTGGCTGATGACGGTCTATGTCGGGCCATGGGGCCAGTGCGCCGAGGCCGAGGTGCAGGGCGAATACCAGCACGACGGCGGATGCTGGTCGGGCACCGTCAAGGAAGGGGGCGGGCTGTCGTCAGCCGTGCACGGCCGGATCGGCTGGTCGCTCGGCGCGGCCGGGGCCTCGGTCAGTTTCCTGATGGTCAACAGCTCAGACGGGCAGACGATCCGGGTTCCGGTAGCGCGGATCGGCAAGGAACGGCTCTACGCGATCGTGCTGCCTCCGGGCGTCGCGATCACGAGCTGGAGCTCCTACGACGCGTCCGGGCACCGGCTGCGAAGCGGCAAAGGCGCGCCAGGCTAGCCGATAGCTTCCCCGATGGAGGCAGCCGGGCAGCGCAGTGCTGCCGCCGCCCTCCATCGGGGTCGCACCGATGGCGTCGAGCGCGTCCTGGGCGGCGGCGTGTTTTTCGAAGACAAAAAGCACCGGCCCGCCGCCGGCGATGCTCACGGCCTCGCGCAATGCGTTCGGCGCCGTCCGCGTGGCGCGTCGATCGTCATGGTCGGCCTCGCCTTGGCATCGCGTTCGCGATGAGTTCGCGCATCTCGCCGGAGACCCGGCCGCGCAGGTCGTCGTCCTCGTAGATCACCGCCGTGCCGAACCAGGTGGCGATCGCCTCGGCGGCGTCGGCGATCAGGTCATCGCGCCGGTCGCCGGGCAGCGTGATCGACCGCCGTCGGCTCGCCCGGCCAGGTCGAGGCGACCAGCTCACCGGTGGCGAGCAGCGCAGCGCGTTGTGGCCGTAGTCGACCAGGATCGGGGTTGGCGAACCCGACCTGCATCGGCCCGCGTACGAGATTGCCCCGGCCCGGGTTGGCCTGGCTAGGCGTGAACGCGGCGAGCGCGGCCCTGATGTCCTTCACCGGGACGCCGATGGCGCGGCAGGCGGCGACGGCGGCGAGCGCGTTGGCCACGACGTGCCTAGCCCGGCCGCCGAACGACCCTGGCAGCTCGGCGACGTCCATGATCACGCGCTGCCTGCCGCCCTCGGTCTCGGTGAGCTGGCCGTCGCAGACCTCGTAGCAGATGCCCGCCGGCCCGCTTGTGCCGCTCGAGCACAGCGCCGCCGGGCGTCGCGCTGAAGAACCTGACCACCGGGGCGTTTCGGCGCACCGCGCGGCCGCTCGGCGATGCTGGCGGCGGCCTGATCGCTGGCGTTGAGCACGACGCAGCCGCCCGGCTTCACCTCCTCGGCGATCAGCGCCTTGACGCTGACCAGCTCGTCCAGTTCGTCGATGCCGTCGTCGCCTAGATGATCAGTGCCGATGTTGGTGATCACCGCGACGTCGGCCTTGTCGTAGCCGAGACCGCGCCGGATGATGCCGCCCCTGGCGGTCTCCAGGACCGCCGCCTCGACGCTGGTGTCATCGAGCACCATCTCGGCCGACCTCGGGCCGGACGCGTCGGCCTCGAACACGCACCGGTCGCCGATATAGACGCCATCGGTGCACGACATGCCGGTGCGCAGCCCAGCCTGACGCAGCATCGTGCGCGATCATCCTGGTCGGTCGTCGTCTTGCCGTTGGTGCCGGTCATGGCCACGATCGGGATCCTGGACTGGGCGCCGGGCGGATACAGCCTGTCGACGATCGCGCTCGCCGACGTCGCGCAGCTCTGCCCTCGGCCGGGGCCAGGTGCATGCGCAGCCCCGGGCAGGCGTTGATCTCGATGACCGCCGCTTGCTGTGCCCCGCCGAGCTGGTGTCCCTGCGAGCTGTGTGCCTGCGACCAGGGGTGCGCTGATGTCGGCGAGCCGGATGTCGATGCCGCAGATGTCGAGCCCGGCCGCCACGGCGGCGCGCCGGCACAGCTCGGCGACGTCCCGGTGCACCAGCTCGGTGACGTCGCTGCTGGTGCCGCCGGTGGACAGGTTGCCGTTCTGGCGCAGACTGACCTGCTGGCCAGCGGCCGGCACCGAGCTAGGCACCGAGCCCGTTCGCGGCCAGGTGCGTAAGCGCCACGTCGTCGATCGTGATCTTCGTCAGCACCCGGGAGTGGCCGTGGCCGCGCCTCGGGTCGGCGTTGATCTCCTCGATCAGCTCGCGTGACCGACCGCACGCCGTCGCCGGTTACCGACGGCGGCCGCAGTTCGGCGGCGGCGGTCACCTGCCCGTCGACCACCAGGACCCGGTAGTCCTTGCCTGGGACATAGGTCTCGACGATCACCGCGGCAGCGCCGGTTCCGTCGGCGGCCCGCCGGTAGGCCTGTTCGGCCTGGGCCGCGGTGCGGACTCCTACGGTGACGCATTTGCCGTGGTTGCCGTTCTTCGGCTTGACCACGACCGGGCCACCGAGCCGGTCGAGCGCCTGGGCGGCGTCGGCAGCGCTGAGCGCGACCACGCCCTCGGGTACCGGGATCCCGGCCCTGGCCAGGAACTGCTTGGCCAGCATCTTGTCGCCGGCGATATCCACTCCGAGCGCCGAGGTCTGCTCGGTCATCGCGGCGCTGACCAGCCGCCGGTAGGCGCCGTAGCCCAGGCGCAGCATCGAAAGCCCGCCCACCCGCCGGACCGGAATCCCGCGGCGGCGGGCCGCCGCCGCGATCGCGGCGGTGCTCGGGCCAAGCCGCTCTCGTTCAACGGCCAGGGCAATCGCCTCTAGCGGCTCGATGAAGTGCGGCAAATTTTTCGCCAAAATATCTCTGACGACAGTCGTAGCGAGCTGATAAAGCTGCTCTGGGCACGACCGAGTCGTCGGGCTCGTCTTGCGGGCACTCGGTCATCACGTCGTAGCGGCCGTCGGCACCGGCCCACATGGTGCGGCCGAGCTTGCACCTCGCGGCCGGCCAGGCTCGACAGCTCGAGCATGACGTGCTCGATGACGTGGCCGAAGTAGGTGCCGCGGTCCAGCGCATCGATGAAGCCGCCTGCACGGCCGGCCGCGCAGTGATGGGCGCGCAGGCCGGGCAGCGCGAGCGTGAGGCGCTCGGTAAAGCCGGGGAATTCCGTCGTCTCGCGGCAGGTGAACTCGTCCAGCTCGAACCGCGCGAGGCAGACCGGCGCAGTCGTGAAGATATTCGGGCCGCCGAGACGACGCACGTATTCCAGATGCACTCGTTCTCCTTCACTAGCCACGGCTTCGTTCTCCGATGCTCCGTTTACCAATGCCGGCTGTCAGTACCGCGCGTGGGCGGGGCCGATGGCGGGGGAGCGGCTGGCGATGTCGAATAGGCAACCAGCGGGCAGCAGATGCAAGCGCACGTCGAAGAAGGTGATCGGGTCAGCGTCAGACGCCGCGTGCACGACCGTTGAATCGTGCCGCGTCGACGACGCTCACCACGCCGCTGCCGAGCACCTCGAAGCTGTCACTCCGCACGCAGATCGCGGTGTTCTCGTCGATGCCGACCCCGAGCCGGTCGGGATCGAGGGTGACCGCGCTGAGCAGCCTGGGCAGCCGGCCGCGCTCGCCGAAGTGCATGTCGATCAGCATCTTGGGCATCAGGCCCAGTCCCGGCCCGGTGCGAACGGTGGCGGTCGCCGACCTCGGCGCCGTTGCCGCCGAGGATCATCGTGCGGCCGAGTGCGGTGGCGCCGGCGCTGGTGCCGGCGACGATGAGCCCGTTGGCGAGCCGTTCGCGGAGCTGGTCGTTGACCCGCGAGCCGACGAGCGTCTGAAGCCTGGACTGGTCGCCGCCGCTGAAGAAGACGCCAGTCGCGCTGTCCAGAAGGTTCTGGGTTTCCTCGCTGTCGGCGTCGGCGCGGCCAGTGATCGGGAGCTCGCGCACGTCCTGCACGCCTAGCTTGCTGAACACCTGCTGGTACTCGGCCAGCACCTGACCAGGCACGCCGGTCGCCGTGGTGACCACCACGATCCTGGCCGTTGCTCCGCCGCACAGGTCGGCGAAGCGCTCAAGGACCCCGGTGCCGCGGCACCTGTCCTCGGCTCCGCCGATGATCAGCAGGCGACCTGGGTTCCCCCCGGTATACACGACGCGTTGTTACCCTTGGTAACACTGCGTCAATCCGGCCAGTATGCCTGCGGTCTGAGTGACCGGCCTCTGATCGGGCGGTGGGCGGGCGCTAGCTAGCCGGGCCCTCGCTGCCGAGGACGCCGCGGGTCTGGCGGGCATGCCGGTTCCCCGTCCTTGGCCTGGACAGCTCGTCGGGCAGTTGCAGCAGGGGGTTGGTGGCGCTGGCCACCACGTCGGTGGCGATGTCGATGACGCGCCGGCCTCGGCTTCTGGCCGCCTGCCTAAGCTGCTCGAAAGCCTGCCGCGGCTGGATCCGGTGGCGCTCGGCCAGCACGCCGATCGCCTGCTCGACCCTGACCCGCGCCATCAGCGCGTGCTCAAGCTGGCCGATCGTCGTGCGCAGCCGGTTCGTCTCGGTCGAGGCCGGCTCTTGCGCCTTGTCGCTGTCGGCGGCTCGGTTAGCTCGGGCGGACGTTGCGGTCGCCGCTGGATCGCTTGCGGCCAGTTCGGCAGCGAGCAGATCGGCCAGGACCATGGCGCTGGTCAGGTCGGGCAGCTCAGCGCCGCCGACCCGCCAGCCGTCCTTCGTCCGGCGCACGACCGCGTCGTCCGCCGACGGCAGTACCTGGGCAGCGTCTTCCAGCGACGCGCGGGGGGATTCGGAGGGTCGTCCCCCCGAACCAGCACCGCCAGCGGCCTGATTGCCGCCGCCGGCCGCTCCGCTTCCGCCCTTAGGCCCGCCACGAGCTTCTGTCATGGAGTGACAGCCAGTTCCGCCAGCCGCTGCTTAACCGCGCGCACCGATGGGTTGGTCAAAGTGCTGCCGTCGCCGAACAGCAAGGTCGGCACGGTCTGGAAGCCGCCATTCACCTTCATGACGTAGTCGGCCGCCTCTGGATCACGCTCGATGTCGACCTCGGTCATCTCGATGCCCTCACGGGCAAGCTGGTTCTTTAGCCGCCGGCAGTACCCGCACCAAGGCGTCGTGTACATAGTCAGTGGCTGGGTCATCCGGTCGCCCTCCTTGGCCGCCATTGTCGCACCTGAACCTTACTAACGCCCACGGCTGTGACCTGCTTCCTGAGATCGCCTGCGGGTTTGCCGCCGTATCTGCGGGCCTGGAGAGTGTCATGCCCGACAGTCGCCGCCAGCCCGGAACGTCGGTGCCATGGGCAGGATGGCGCGCAGATGGTAGCGACAGGAGGTTCCGCCCTTGGCGCAGGCGCGGTTGCGAGCCAGGATCGCTGACGGCGCTGGCGGGCCCGAGGCCGTGCTCGCCGCCCTTGACCCCGAGCAGCGGGAGGTGGCGCTCGCGGTGCGCGGACCGGTCTGCGTGCTCGCCGGCGCGGGCACCGGCAAGACCAGGGCCGTCGCGCACCGCATCGCCTACGCGGCGGCGACCGGCGTCGTCCGGCCTGACCGGGTGCTGGCCGTCACGTTCACGACCAGGGCGGCGGGCGAGCTGCGGGGCCGGCTGCGGCAGCTCGGCGAGCACGTCGCTCCGGGCGCCGGCCTCGCCCAGGTCCAGGCCAGGACGTTCCACGGGGCGGCGCTGCGCCAGCTCACCCACTTCTGGCCGACCACGGTCGGCGGGCGGCCGCCCGCCGTGCTCGAGTCCAAGCTCAGCCTGCTATCCGAGGCGGCCAGGCGAGTTCGGGTCAAGCTCGAGCCGGCCGAGCTGCGGGACGCGGCCGCTGAGATTGAGTGGGCCAAGGTCACCCAGGTCCGGCCGGCCGACTATCCGACGGCGTGCGAGAAGGCCGAGCGATCCGGCTCCGCTCCCGGCGGCGCGGCTCGCCGCAGCTCTACGCGGCCTACGAGGAGCTGCGCGACCGAACGACATCTGGTCGACTTCGAGTCGGTGCTTGAGCTGACCGCAGCCATCCTGGCCGGCCATCCAGCGGCCGCGGCGGCGGTCAGGGACCGGTACCGGTACTTCGTCGTGGACGAGTACCAGGACGTAAACCCGCTGCAGCAGCTGCTGCTCGACCAGTGGGCCGGCGACCGGGACGACGTGTGCGTGGTCGGCGACCCGCGGCAGACCATCTACTCCTTCGCCGGGGCCACGCCGTCGTACCTGACCAGGTTCTCGCTGCGCTACCCAGATGCCACCGTGGTCCGGCTGGTGCGCAACTACCGGTCACTCGCCGCAGGTCGTGGCGCTAGCCAACCGGGTGTTCGGCCGGGCCGATCGGCTGATCGCCCAGCGGGAGCCTGGCCCGCGCCGAAGCTGACCGAGTACTCGGACGAGCCCGCTGAGGCCGCGGACGTGGCCCGCCGGGCGGCTGCCCTGATCGTCGCCGGCCTGCCAGCCAGGCCAGCTCGCGATCCTGGTCAGGACCAACGCCATGACGGTCGGTTCGAAGAGGCGCTGGCCGAGGCGGGCGTGCCGTTCCAGCTCCGAGGGGCCGAGCGGTTCTTACGACCGGCCGAGGTCAAGCAGGCGGTCGGCCTGATCAAGGTCGCCGCCAGGTCGGCCGCGCCCGACGAGTCGCCTTCGAGCCAGATCGGCCGGTCCTGATGCGGGCTCGGCCTGACCAAGGACCCGCCGGCTGGCCGGGGCAAGGCCGGCGAACGCTGGCAGTCGCTGGAGTCGCTGGCCCAGCTCGCCGAGGACTTCTTCGCCGCGTCATCCGGGTGCCACCGCTGGCCGACTTGTCGGCCGAACTCCAGCCGCGGACCACGCTCGGGCATGCCCCTGATCCGCGGTGGTGTCACCCTGGCCTCGCTGCACGCGGCTAAGGGGCTGGAGTGGGACGCGGTATTCATGCCCTGCTTCACCGACGGCGCGCTGCCGATCATCTACGCCCAGACGCCGAAGCCGTCGAAGAGGAGCGCAGGCTGCTGTATGTGGGGCTGACCAGAGCCAGGCAGCTGCTGTTCCTGTCGTGGGCACTGGCCAGGGAGCCAGGCGGCCGGCGGCCGAGGAAACGGTCGAGATTCCTTGACGAGATGCGGCTCGCGCCTGGGGGATCTGCGCGGCCCGCGCCGGGGCGATCCGCGCGGATTGCCGCCAGGCGACCGGTTTAGGCCGGAGTCGCGCCGCCCTGTACGGTGCCCTTACGCGCTGACGGCCGAAAGGGAGTGGGCGGTGACCAAGGCGCTTGATGCGGTGGTGGCGCTGCTGGATCTTGAGCAGATCGAGCTCAATATCTTCCGTGGCCGCAGCCCGGAGGGCGAGCGCAGGCAGCGGGTATTCGGCGGCCAGGTCGCCGGCCAGGCGCTGGTGGCAGCGGGCCGGACGGTTCCGGAGTGACCGGCCGCGTGCACTCGCTGCACGCGTACTTCATCAGGCCAGGCGACCCGAGCGTTCCGCTGATCTACCTGGTGGACCGGGTCAGGGATGGCCGGTCGTTCACGACCAGGCGGGTGCTCGGCCGTCCAGCACGGCAAGACGATCTTCACGCTCTCCGCGTCGTTCCATCGCCCCGAGCCCGGCGTGGCGCACGCGCGGCCGATGCCGGACGTGCCGCCGCCCGAAGAGCTGCCGACTGCCGCCGAGCGGTTGCGCAAGCATTTCGGCGGATTCGGTGCAGACTACTGCGTTCTCGAACCCGATCGATATCCGGCACGTGGGCCCGCTGACGTTCGAGGCGGCAGCCGATCCCGCGCTGCTGCGCACGGCGGAGAGCATGGCCTGGATCAAGGCCGATGGCGACCTGCCCGACGACGAACTGCTGCACGTGTGCCTGGTCACGTACGCCTCCGATATGACCCTGCTTGACTCGGTGCTGCTCGCCAATGGCCTGTCCTGGGGTGACGGCAGCACGATGGGCGCCAGCCTCGACCACGCGATGTGGTTTCACCGCCCGTTCCGTGCCGATCGCTGGCTGCTCTATGCGCAGGACTCGCCTGTCGCGGCAGGCGCGCGAGGGCTGGCCCGGGGCGAGCTGTATACCTTCGAAGGCGACCTGGTCGTGTCGGTCGTCCAGGAAGGGCTGATCCGTACCGCGGGCCGGGCAGGCTAGCCCGGGCGCATATCGCCAGCTCGGCAGGTCGTCGTGGCCTGCCTGAGGCTCTTCGGTAACCGTCTGGACACGTCGCCGAAAAAAGAGTTGCCTGCCCGTGGTAAGGCTGCATATTGTCTTCACTAGTTCTTCAACGTCAGGCGGTCGTGTGATGCTGCAATGTCCTAAACAGAGGGAGGTGCCCGGAATGCTGAGCCCGATTTTCATGGTCGATCTGTCCATGCCACAGCGCAGGCGGTCTCGGATGGGCATCTGGCTCATCAGCGATGACGCGTCCGCCCTTCGCGATTGTTCAGTTCAGTGCTTGTCAGTTCAGTGCTTGCCGGGTCAGTGCTTGCCGGGTCAGTGCTGGCCCGGCGGGCTGGCAGCCGTCCCGGCTCTGGCTGAGGCCTTGCCGGAGACCGCCCTGACCTTTGCGCGACCGCGGTCGCAGGCGAAGGCCAGCCTGTTCGGCAATGGCGCCCAGGTGGCTGCCGCTGCGAAGTTCGCCAGCCAGCAGCAGCCCACGAGCAATGCAGCTACGCCCACAAGACCCGTATCGCCGCCAAGGTGGTGGTGCATGGGTCCGCAACCGCCGAGGGATCCGGTCTAGCCAGACCGGCCAAGATCCCCCAGAGGCCGCGGACCCGAGTAACGGGTCCGCGGCCTTAGTCATGCAAGGCCACGTTTGTCAGTGCCGACGAGACGCTGCGACCAGCAGATGAGAGGGGATGGCAGATGTACCGGCCAGGATCCGTCGCGGTCATCGAGGACCGGGTGACGGCCGAGGCGGAATTCGTGCGGGTAACCGCGATTAGCGCAAGCGTGCCAGTGGCAGTTGTGGTGAAGTCGGCTGGGCGCCTCCGGGCCTACCGGAGTCGTCAGGGCGCGGGCGCTGCCGTGCGCGAGTGAGCCTGACCTGTTCTTCGCCGAGTCGCCGGATGATGTCGAGCTAGCCAAGTCGCTCTGCGGCAGCTGTCAGGTCAGGGCTAAGTGCCTCGCCGGAGCGGTCGAGCGCAGGGAGCCATGGGGCGTCTGGGGCGGCGAGCTGTTCATCCGTGGCGAGATCGTGCCACGCAAGCGGGCACGCGGTCGCCCGCGTAAGGACGAGGTAGCTGCCTGACTTGATCAGCAGGCACGCCACCGGTGGAAACTCGTCCCGTCCGGAGGCGATGGGTAGCCGCAGGCGCTAGGACCTGCGGCTACCCGGGGCTTCGCTGTGAGGTCTGCTGCGGCAGTGCTAGCCCGCAGGCAGCCGGCGCCGGGCCGGCGCCGACGGCGCCGGCCGGGCCGTAGCCGGGGATCCAGCGCAGGACCTCGGAGCGGAACTGCGCCCAGGCCTCAAGCTGGCAGAGCACGCCGATCCCGGCGGTAGATACCCGGTGGATCAAGATGTAGGAGGGCGGCAGGTTGAGCTGCCTGCCGATATTGACGCCGCGCAGATCGGTGACCCGGTTGGCTTCGGCCCGCATCCACTCCCGGCTGAAGGCAAACGACTCCTGCTTGGTCGGATCGGCCAGCGGAGCCAGGAAGTCCTTAAGCGCGTCAAGATTGACGTTAATGCCAGGCCTGAGGAAGCCGTGCTCGCGCAGATCGGCCTTCAACTAGCGCGATATCGCCGTCATTGTGCACCAGCCAGAGCATCTTGCCGATGAGCGGAGGCAGGCCGTCAGGTAGCCGGTCGACGGCGCCGAAGTCAAGCACGCCGAGCCTGCCATCGTCCATCAACCGGAAATTGCCAGGGTGCGGATCAGCGTGCAGCAAGCCTGCGCGCGCCGGGCTGGAGAAGAGGAACCTGACCAGTAGCATGCCAGCCCGGTCGCGCTGATCTTGCGTGCCGTCGGAAATGACCTTTGACAGCGGGGTGCCGTCGATCCATTCGCTGACCAGTACGTGGTCGCTGGCCTGCAGTACCCGAGGCACGAGGATGTCGGGATCATTGGCGAACGCTTCGGCGAAAGCGCCTTGAGAATCGCCTTCCATCCGGTAGTCGAGTTCTTCCGTGACCCGGTTCCGCAGCTCGTCGAGCAACGGCCTGACCTCGAGCCCTGGCATCAGCACGCCGAAGAGCCTGCCAATCCTCGCGATCTGGGTGAAGTCGTTGATCAGTGCCTTTCCCGCGCCCGGATACTGGATCTTGACCGCGACCTGGCTGCCGTCGCTCCAGATCGCCTTGTGCACCTGCCCGATCGACGCGGCCGCGGCGGGGTTGTCATCGAACTCGCGCGAATAGGCCGCGCCAGTCCTCACCCAGGTCGCCTGCCAGTACCCGGTGGACGGTGGCTGGCGGGCAGCGGCGGCGCTGACTCTTGCAGCCTGGTCAAGGTGGCACGGTAAGGCCCGGCCAGCTCGGGCGGCAGCGCCGCCTCGAAGATCGACAGAGCCTGGCCGACTTTGAGCGCGCCGCCCTTGAGCTCGCCCAGTACGCGGAAGATCTGGTCGGCCGTCCGCTGCTGGATTTCACGCGCGACGATCTCTGCTGGCCTGCCGCCGACTCGCTTGCCGAGTCCGAGTACCGTCCGCCCAGCTAGGCCGACAGGCAGGGAAGCGAGCTTCACCGTCCTGGTCACCGTACGTCGGGGCAAGTCGCTCATGATCTCTATTGTCGGCTACTGACCGGTGTGGCTGGCACATGGACAAGCCGGGTGCGGCTCCCACGTCCTGCGCCGCCACCTCCAATCCGGCAGCACGATCTCGAGCGTGCCGTTGAGCGCGGCGCTTGCCGCGGGCGTTTTGTCGATGGCGGCAAGAGCCTGCGCCGCCGCCTGCGCGGCGACGGACGCGGCGAGAACCGCATCGCAGGCCGGCGGATCTGGCCGTCTGGTCGCGAGCTGAGCCAAGATCAGCGGCCAGGCCGGATCCTTGCCTGCCCGGGCGTAGTCCAGGCAGCGGAAGCAGGTAGTACGGCCGGGGAGCGACGAGCGGCCCGACGATCCCGATCGCCTCGCTAGCCAGCACGGCCAGATGCGGAACGCGATCACTGATCAGCCCCGTCAGTAAGTCAGCTGACTGCAGGCCGACCAGGACCGCCAGGTCTGGCCGCCGGTCCTGGGCATCGCCGATCTTGACTCGGGTGACGCCTGATGCGCCAAGGATCCGCGCGACCGAGCGCGCGATCCTGCGCTCACCGCTCACCCAGACCGCCACATCGCGGCGCCTGGCCAGCGCCCGGGCGCCCGCCATCCGGATCACGGTACGCCAGCGAGACCGTGGCAAGCTCGGCCGCGAGCCTGGTCCTGCGCCGCAGCGGGCAGCGCGCGCAGCGTGCCGGCCGGGAAATCGTCGAGCACCCCGCCCGCCGCGAGCAGCGTCAGGATCCGCTCAGTGACCGGTGCCGGAATGCCCTGCTCAGCCGCGACGGTCATGACCTGGCCCGGTCCCTGCTGCCGTCAAGTAACCCGATCACCACGGCAGCCTGCCGCATCCCCGACAACGCCATCGCCCGGCGCGGATCGATCCCGATCTGCACCGTATCCCGATCGCGCCAGACCGGCAGTAAGCCGGACTTCAGAGCTGGTCTCATGCCCGCAGCCTGCCACCCGGCTCTGACACTGGAGTCCCGCGAGCACCCGGCGTACCTGTCCCGCCCTCCCCGGCCGGTCCGCCGGTCCGCGGCGGCAACTTATAGTTGTCCGGTTGATGGGCTAGAAGGAAGTATGTCCGACGCTACTGCGGCTGGTCTCACTAACCTAGTCATGATCCAGGAGGAATTCCGGGTTGCTGAAGGAGGATTTTCGTGTTTAGGAGGATTGACCGCGCTATTCCCGGCTGCGCGAGACCAGCACCTTGTCGATGCGGGCCATCGGCGAGCGGATCGGGGTCAGCGCCTCGGCGGTGAGCCGGGAGCTGCGGCGCAACGCCGACCCGAAGACCGGGCGCTACCTGCCCGCGAAGGCGGACCGGATGGCCTGGAGCCGCAGCGGCGGCCTAAGCCGTCGAGTGTCCGCAGCACCCGGAGCTGCGCGGGCGGGTGCAGCAGCTGCTCGACCGCCGGTTCTCACCCGAGCAGGTCAGCGGGAGGCTGAAGGTGGACCACCCAGGCGATGAGGACATGCAGGTCAGCCACGAGACCATCTACCAGTCGATCTACGTGTACCCGCGCGGCGAGCTGCGCCGCGAGCTGAAGGCCTGCCTGCGTCAGCGGCCGGCCAGCTCCGCCAGCCCGCGCGGCCGCCGCGAGACGCGCGGCCAGCATCACCGTCGCCTCCCCATCGACGCAGCGGCCGCCCGAGGCCGAAGGCCGCCTGGTCCCCGGCCACCACGAGGCCACGACAACTCTCCTAGACAAGAAATCTCTCCTTCGAAACACTGAAAACCCTCCCTCAGAACCCGAAATCCGACCCTGAACGCGATGCGGCGCATTCGCTACGCCAATCCTGCGCATTGGCTGGCCCTGCAGCCGCTATCTCACGTCACACATGTCGCACTAGCCGCTTCTATCTCGCACGGATGTGACTCTTGTGGAGCGACCCGGGCTGGGTTTCCCTGGTGGCGCTGTCGTACCGGATGGGATGGCTTTGCCTGCCGCGGCCCGGGCCAGTCCGGGCTGGCGGGGTGGGGGCTGGCGGCGGGTTGCATAGCCTGGCCTGGCCGTTCGCCGGGTCACTTAGCTTGTGGATAAACCTGGGAATAGCCTGTGGAAACCGGGGAGCGTCTCTGTGGATACCTGCGGGATAAGTGGATACCTGCGGGATAACTTGTGAATATCTCTCACGCAGCGCCGCCGCACAGGTGTTGTGCTGACCCTTTACTGCCCACTACCTGTGGATAACGATGTGCCGCGCCACTGGGTGTCGCGAGCGGCGGGGCATGGGCGCTAGGAGGTGGGACCCGGCTCGTCGGGCTTGGGGTCGTCCGGGTTCGAGTCGTCCGGGTTCGAGTCGCTGGGCTTGGAGTCTTCTGTCTCCGCATCATCCGGCTTGACCTCGTCGGTCAGGTCGGAAATGTCCAGCTCGGGACGGCCGTTGACGAAAGTGTCCGGGTCGTCGAGGTCGTCAGCAGTGGGCAGCAGGTCGGGGTGGCCCCAGACATCGTCCCGGCCAGCGACGCCGCGAGCGTCGGTGAGGCCGCGCCAGATCGAGGCAGCTTCGCGCAGGCGGCGCGGCCTTAGCTCAAGGCCCACCAGGGTGGCGAACGTACGCTCGGCGGGACCGCCCGTGGCGCGCCGGCGCCTGATGGCCTCGGCCAGGGCGTCAGCCTGCGGCAGCCGGTTCCTGGCCGCGTCGGCCACGACCGTCGCGACCCAGCCTTCGACGAGCGCGAGCAAGCGTCTCCAGCCGGGCCAGCGCCGCCTTCTGCTCGTCGGTGTCCTCCGGCTGGAACAGCGCCGCCCCCGACAGCGCCTCATTGAGCGCTTCCGGGTTCGCCGGATCGATCTGCGGCATCGCGTCGCGGAGCGCCTGCAGCGTCGACCGTGATGCCTCTGGCGTAGTCTTCCACGGCGCCGAGCAGCCTCGCTCGCAGCCAGGGCACGTGGCTGAACAGCCGATGGTGCGCCGCCTCACGCAAGGCTACGAAGAGCCTGACCTCGTCAGCCTCGACCGACAGGCCCGCGCCGAACGCGGCGACCCCGGCGGGGAGCAGCGCGGCCGTGCCAGCGGGTCCGATCGGCAGGCCGATGTCGCTTGAGCTGATGATCTCCTCAGCCAGTGCGCCGACTGCCGCCCCGGCCTGGCCGCCGATCATCATGCCGCCGATCCGGCGCATCATCTCGCCGAGCCCGCCGAACCCGCCGAGCCCGGCGCCACCGCCGCCTGACAGCGCCGACATCATCGACCGCATCTCAGGCGGAGATCTTCGAGATCATCCTGGCTCACCGAGATCAGGCCGCTCATGGTGTCGACCGCGCGATCGGCGACCGGCTGGCAGAGCGTGGCCCATACCGGCATCGTCGCCTCGACCCACTCAGAGCGGCTCCAGGCCGTCACCGACCTGATGCCGCTCGGCAGCGTGCTCGCGTCCTCCAGCCACAGGTCGGCCAGCCTGATCGCCTCGGTGACCGCCGTGCGCTCGTTGGCGAGGACGCTCGGGTCACCCTTGGCCGAGATGGTCTGCCTGGCGATGTTCTTCGCGAGATCCCAGTTGACCGCGCCGCCTTGATACGCCATGAGGTCGGCGAACTGGCGCAGCGCATCGGCAAGCTGCTGCGGGTCGCCGAACGGGCCGCCCGCGCCGAACGGGCCGGGCAGTCCCTGCCGCCCGAATCACCAGAGCCGCCCGAATCACCGGAGCCGCCCGAACCGCGCCCAGAGCCGCCCGAACCAGGCCCAGAACCGCCGCCGGATTCGTCTCCCGGGTCTCCTGGCAGGTGAAAGCCGAAGGGAGGCTCATTCATCGACGTGGCCTCTCAGGCAGGATGGAGGAATCACATTGGCCAAGTTATCCCAGGAGCGCTTCGCGGTGAGCGACCGAGTAGCCAAGGTTCGCCAAGGGCGGAGCGATGCTGGCCGCCAGGCGGGGGCAAGCGCCGGTCGCAAGGCCGCGGCGGCAACGCGGAGCGACCGCGGTGAACAGGCAGCGGAGCACCCTCCCGACCGGACAAGGCGGCCGGTGGTGGCGGTCACCGGAGCCGCCCATGACCTGGGCCTCGCACTGACGGCGAAGCTCGCGCAGTCCGACCGGTTCAGCCGGGTGATCGCGATGGATGATCACCGGGGCGAGCTGACCGGCGTCGTCTGGCGCATGGTCGACATCCGCGACCCGATGCTGGCTGGCCGGCTCGCCGGGATCGATGTCATCGTGCACACCGACCTGGACCTCGCGCCCGATTCCGAGCCGAGGGCCAGGCGCGCCTACAACGTGCGCGGCGCGCAGACAGTGCTGACGGCGGCGGCGGCAGGCGGGGTCGCGCGAGTGATCCTGGTCACTAGCGCGATGGTCTACGGCGCCCGGCCGGACAATCCCGTGCCGCTCGCCGAGACCGCGCCGCTCAACGCTGACCCTGACGGCAGCGTGGTCGGCGACTTCATGGAAATCGAGCAGCTGGCCGAACGCTCGCCGCGCTCCAACCCGGGCATGGCGGTGACCGTCGTCCGCCCGGCTGCCCTCGTCGGCGAGGGCATCGACACCCTGATCACCAGGCACTTCGAGGCGCCGAGGCTGCTGGCAGTGAAAGGCTGCGCCCCGCGCTGGCAGTTCTGCCACGTCGTCGACCTGATGTCGGCGATCGAGTTCGCCGCGGCGGGGATGGTGGCGGGCGCCTTCGCGGTCGGCTGCGACGGCTGGCTCGATCAGCCGCAGGTTGAAGAGCTGTCCGGGCTGCGCAGGATCGAGTTGCCCGCCGGGGTGACGTTCGCTACCGCGCAGCGCCTGCACCGGGCCGGCATTACCCCGGCGCCGGTCGCCGACCTGCACTATGTCGTGTACCCGTGGGTGGTCGATTGCCAGGCGCTCCGCCAGGCGGGCTGGCAGCCCGCCGTGACCAATACCGAGGCGCTCGGAGCTCTGCTCGAGAAGCGGGCCGGGCACCACGCCGTCGCCGGGCGCAGGCTGGCCAAGAAGGACGCCACGATCACCGCCGCCGGCGCGACCGTCGCCGTGATCGGGACCGCCGCCATCGTCAGGCAGGTGCGCAAGCATCGCCGGGACGGCCGGTAAACACAGCCGCGACGGCCGGTAAGCGGGGTAGCGTGACGAGGTGAACGTGATCAGGCTCGCCGAAGTGCGAGACACGACCCTGTCGGTCGACGAGGTCGCCGCCGCGGTGATGGATCCGGCGGCGGGCGGCGTCGCGCTCTTCGCCGGGGCGGTTCGCGACCACGACGACGGCAAGCAAGTCACGGCGCTGTCTTACGCGGCGCATCCGTCTGCCGCCGACCAGCTTCGCAAGGTCGCCGAAGGAATCGCCAGCAGGTACGACGTCAGCGCGATCGCGGCCGTGCACCGTACCGGCGACCTGGCGATCGGCGACCTCGCGGTCGTGGTGGCGGTGTCGAGCGCCCACCGGGCAACGGCCTTCGAGGCCTGCCGGGCGCTGATCGACGAGCTTAAGCAGACCGTGCCGATCTGGAAGCGCCAGCAGTTCGAATGCGGCGCGAGCGAATGGGTGAACAGCGCGTAGCCTTGCCCCCATGTCACGTCGCGCGATAACCCTGCTGATCGCGAGCGTCGGAGTTATCGGCGCGCTGCTCGCTGCCGCATTGATCCCAGTGCCCTACGTGGCGCTTTTTCCCGGCCCGACCTTCAACACGCTCGGCACGGTCGGCCATAAGCCGGTCGTCGACGATCAGCGGACACAAGACCTTCGGCGCCACCGGCCACCTCAATATGGTGACGGTCTCCTACATCGGCGGTCCGGGCGCCCGGCCGCCGTTCAACGTCTTCGACGCGCTTCGCGCCTGGCTGAGCCCGACAACGCGGTCGTGCCGCAGGAGGAGCTCTTTCCCGGCGGGCGAGACCTCGCAGCAGGCTAACAAGCAGGACACCGAGGAGATGGTCAACTCCCAGCAGACTGCCACGGCGGCCGCGCTGTGCCAGCTCGGGATCAAGTTCACCATCGTCGACACCATCACGAGCACGGTGAAGGGGCTGCCGGCGGCGGGCCTGCTGCGCAGGGGCGACGACATCAAGGCCGTCGACGGTACGCCGGTCGGCTGCCACGCCACCGCCGCCGACCTCATCAAGGCGAAGCCGGTCGCCGGACAGCTCGACCGTGCTCACCATCAGGCGTCAGGGCAAGATGACGAAGTTATCCCTGCACAAGGTCGAGTTCCAGGGCCAGTCCGTGATCGGCGTCAATCTTGCTCGATTCCTTCCGTTTCCCGTTCAAGGTCAAGATCAGCATCGGTAACGTCGGCGGGCCGAGCGCCGGGATGATGTTCGCGCTCGGGATTATCGACAAGCTGACTCCCGACGAACCTGAGCTGGCGGGAAATTCATCGCCGGCACCGGCGAGATCGACTGGAGGGCGCGGTCAGACCCGATCGGCGGCATCCAGCAGAAGATGGCCGGCGCGCGGGCGGCGGGCGCGACCGTCTTCCTGACACCCGGCGTCAACTGCGCCGACACCGCGGCGCGGTCCCAGCCGGACTACGAGTAGTGAAAGTCAGTACGCTGACGAGGGCAATCTCGGATTGCATGCGCTTAAGCTCGGCAAGCCAGTACCCACCTGCTAGTCGGTGCTTCGCACCATGCTTGATTCGCGATATCCGATCGACCACGGAAACTACACTGGTTGCCGGTAAGTTGCCGTCAAGGACTTGCCTGCCCGCGTTGGCCGGACCCGCGGTATTCGCCGCCCGGTGCCAAGTAGGTCTGGCTCAGGAAGGGACAATTCGGTGGCTTTCCGAGTTCCTGGCCCGCAGCATTCAGGCGGCGGCCGCCAAGTGGCCATGCCGCGCTGGCCAAGATTCGTCATTCCGGCGGTGATCATCATCGTGGCCCGCGATCCTGATCTCGGTCACGGCCGGGATCTGGACCGATTTCCTGTGGTACACGCTCGGTGGGCAAGACCCGGGTCTTCGCGACGACGTACAGCACCAAGTGGCTGCTCTTCCTGGTCACTGCCGTCTTCATGATGGCGATGATCGGCACCAACCTCGTCATCGCTTACCGCACGCGCCCCGCAGAGCCGCCGAGCGGCCCTGAGAACCAGGGCGTCGAGGCCTACCGGCAGGCCATCGACCCGCACCGGCGCGGCGTACCGTTGTCCTGCTCGGGCTGGTCGGCCTCATCTCCGGCCTGACCGCGGCGAGCAACTGGCAGACCTGGCTGCTCTTCATCGACCGGGTGCCGTTTGGCGTCAAGGACCCGCAGTTCCACCTGGACATTTCGTTCTTCGTCAACGTCTATCCGTTCCTGCGGATGGCGCTGTCATTCCTCTTCGCCGCCATCCTGCTGTCGCTCGTGCTGTCCGCCGTGGTGCACGTGCTGTACGGCGGCCTCCGGATCTCCAGGCGAGCGCAGCCGTCCAAGGCGGCCCGGGCGCACCTGTTCGTGCTGGCTGGCGTATCTTCGTGGCGCTGAAGGCGCCGCGTACTGGGTCGACCGGTATGCGATCGACTTCAGCCAGCGCGGCGTAGTGCAGACCGGTGCCTCCTACACCGACGTGCACGCGGTGCTGCCCGCCAAGACCGTGCTCGCCGTGATCGCGGTGATCTGCGCCGTGCTGTTCATCGCGGGCGCGATCAGGCGCAGCACGCTGCTGCCGGCGATGGGGTTCGGCCTGCTCGTGCTGTCGGCCGTCGTGATCGGCGGGGTGTACCCGTTCATCATTCAGCAGTTCGTCGTCAAGCCGAATCAGGCGGTCAAGGAGCGGCCTTACATCGCTCGCGAGATCACCAACACCAGGGCCGCGTACGGCGTAGGCGGCACCAAGTGACCACCGTACAACGCGACGTCGACCGACAAGAACTCGACGCTGGCGACCGAGGCGGCGGGCCTGCCCGACCTCCGGCTGATGGACCAGGATGTGGTCTCCACCGCGTTCCAGCAGTTGCAGCAGATCAAGAGCTACTACCAGTTCTCCGGCGTGCTGGCGATGGACCGGTATGTGCTGGGCAGCAACCCGGTGCCGCAGGACGAGGTTGTCGGCGTCAGGGACATGAACCAGTCCGCCGTCCGGTCAGAGCAACTGGGTCAACTCGCACCTGATCTACACCCATGGCTATGGCATTCGTGTCCGCGCTCGCCGGGTCCGCGCAGGCCAACGGCAACCCGCAGTTCACCGAGAGCGACATACCGCCGACCGGCCAGCTCGGCAGCTTCGAGCCGCGCGTTCTACTTCGGCCACGACAGGCGCCGACTACGTCATCGCCGACACTCACGCAGGCCGAGCTGGACTACCCTAACGAGAACACCGGCGGCCAGCACAACAACCATTACAGGGCGGCGGCGGGGTCTCGATCGGCTCGTTCGGATCGAGGCTGCTGTACGCGATCAAATTCAGGGAGCTGAACATCCTGCTGTCGAGCGCGATCGACAGCAATTCGCGGATCTTGTACATCAGGGACCCGCTGGAGCGGGTGGAGAAGGTCGCGCCATTCCTGACCCTGGATGGCGACCCTTACCCGGTCGTGCAGAACGGCCAGGTTGTATGGGTGGTCGACGGTTACACGGCCACGACAACTACCCGTACTCCAAGCGCTCACACCTGAGCAGGCCACTTCGAACACCTACAGCCCGAACGGCCTGGCCGTCGGCCCGAACAGCGGCGAGGTGAATTACCTGCGCAACTCGGTGAAGGCAACGGTCAACGCCTACACCGGCGCCGTCCATCTGTACCAGTGGGGTCCGGCTAACCCGCTGCTGCAGACCTGGATGAAAGCTTTCCCAGGGCTGATCCAGCCGCAGAGCAGCATCCCGGGCTGCTCTTGCCGCACTTGCGTTACCCGGAGGTGCTCTTCGATGCTCAGCGGCAGATCCTGGCCCAGTTCCATGTGCAGCAGCCGTCGCCGTTCTACGGCGGCCAGAACTTCTGGCAGGTCCCCAACGACCCGACCGCGACGGAGAACTTCCAGATCGCGCAGCCGCCCTACTACTTCACGCTGGACATGCCGGGCACGTCGACCCCGGAGTTCTCGCTGAGTCACGCTCCTTCACCCCGCGCGGCCGGCCGAACCTGGCCGCGTTCATGGCGGTCAACAGCAACCCGCAGAGCCCGGATTACGGCAAGATCGAGATCCTGCAGTTGCCCCAGGACACCGCCGTCTTCGGGTCCAGCAGCAGGTGCAGAGCAACTTCGAGCATTACCCGCCGGCGTCCGAGCAGCTCAGCCTGCTGCGACAGGGGCGGATCGAAGGTCACGGAGGGCAACCTGATCACCGTGCCGCTCGGCGGCGGCCTGCTGTCGATCGAGCCGGTCTACGTGCCGGCCTCGTCCGTCACTCAACAGCGGCTCCTATCCGCAGCTCAAAGAAGGTCTTCACGTTCTGGAACGGCAAAGTCGGGTTCGCGGACACGCTGGCCGCGTCGCTGGCGCAGGCGTTCGGCACCGCCGGCCCGCCGAGTCCCGGGGCGCCGCCCCCGTCGCCTGGCGGGCAGGTGAGCGCGGCCGTGCTCGGCTTCCTGGCCCAGGCCGAGAAGTTCTACACCCAGGCCGCAGCAGGCCGCTTGCACTCCAGCCCGCCGAACTTCACGCTGTACGGTCAGGACATCGCGAAGATGAAGGCGGCGCTGGACAGGCGCAGCAGGCGGCCAAGCCGTCGAAGACGCCGCCGCCGACACCGTCGGCGCCGTCCGAATCACTCGGCACCGAAGGCCGTCAGGCCCGCCGAGCCCGTCGCCGTCGCCGTGTCCATCGCCGGCGGGAGCCCGTTCCTGCCGTAACCAGGCATGTCGGCCCGATGTCGATCTGGCATCGGGCCGACATCGGGCCGATGTCGATCTGGCATCGGCTGGGCGGCAATCCGGTGGCCGGTTGCCTGAAGTTGGCGCGGAAGTAGGCAAACGTCACGCTTGCCTTGCCACGCCTTGCCCGCTGAGGGCGTAGGCTCGTCAGGCAGCGGGGACATCCGGGAGGGCAAACTTCACTGTGGCAGTTCCCGAGGAAATGCAGGGCCATCGGAAAGGAGCCTGACGCGCAGTGGGCCCCCGAGTGCTCCTTGACGCGACCGGCGTGCCCGCTGACCGCGGTGCGCTCGGCCGGTACGTAGACGGTCTGGTCAGCGCGCTATCCGCGGCGGGCGCCGACCTCGCACTGGCCTGTCAGCGCGCTGACGAGGAGCGCTACGCCAGGCTGCTCCCCGGAGCGCGAATCGTGCCAGGCCCGCCCGCCATCGCCCACCGGCCGGCGCGGCTGGCCTGGGAGCAGAGCGGCCTGCCGCTCGCCGCGAATCAGGTAGGCGCCGACGTCATCCACTCGCCGCACTACTCGATGCCGCTGCGGCCCGGCATGCCGACCGTGGTCACCATTCACGACCTGACGTTCTTCACCGCGCCTGACACGCACAGCCCCGTCACGGCGACCTTCTACAAGGCGGCGATCCGCACGTCCGCCTGGCGGGCGACGCGCCTGATCGTGCCGTCCAAGGCGACCAGGGACGAACTGGTGCGCGTGCTCGAGGCCGACTCGACCAAGATTGACGTGGCCTACCACGGCGTCGACCACGACTTGTTCTGCGAGCCGTCGCAGGCCCAGCTCGACCGCGTTGCCAGGCGGCTCGGCCTGCACGGCAAGCCCTACGTCGCCTATCTCGGCACGCTGGAGCCGCGTAAGAACGTGCCCGCGCTGATCGCCGGCTGGGTGGACGCCGTGGCTGATCTCGCCGACCCGCCCGCTCTGGTGCTGGCAGGCGGTACAGGGTGGAGCGATGAGGTTGATGCCGCCGTCGCGGCCGTGCCGGCGCACCTGCGCCTGGTGCGACCCGGGTACCTGCACTTCACGGACCTGCCTGGATTCTTCGGCGGGGCTATGGTCGTGGCGTTCCCGAGTACCGGCGAGGGCTTCGGCCTGCCGGTGCTCGAGGCAATGGCCTGCGGCGCGCCGGTACTGACCACGCACCGCACCTCGCTGCCTGAGGTGGGCGGTGACGCGGTCGCCTATACCGAGCCGGACGAGGCCAGCATCAAGACCGCGCTGCGCGGCCTGATCAATGACCAGGCTCAGCGTGAGGCGCTTGGCCGGGCTGGCTATGCGCGATCACTAGAGTTCACCTGGGCGGCGTCCGCACAGGCGCACCTCGCGTGCTATGAGCGCGCGGCGGCTGCTGGGCAAGGGTAGTCTCCCCGATCATGCCGACCGTCCAACACCAAGGGGACAGGCATGCTCGAGGCGATCCTGCTCGTGGGAGGGCAGGGCACCAGGCTCCGCCCGCTGACCATCGGGACGCCCAAGCCGTTGCTGCCGACGGCCGGAGTGCCGTTCCTCGCTCATCAGATCGCGAAGGCGGCCCCGTCCGGGGTTCAGCGGATCGTCATGGCGACCGCCTACCGGGCCGAGATGTTCGCCGAGGTATTCGGCGATGGCGCGGACTTCGGCCTTGAGATCGAGTACGTGCATGAGACCGAGCCGCTCGGCACCGGCGGCGGCATCAGGAACGCGGCCGCCAGCCTGCGCAGCGGCGCCGACGACCCGGTCGTGGTGCTCAACGGCGACGTGCTTGTCCGGGCATGACCTCGGCGCCCAGCTCGACTTGCACCGGAAGGCGGACGCCGCGGTCACGCTGCACTTGGTCGAGGTCCCAGACCCGTCGAGGTTCGGCTGCGTGCCGACCGACTTCGACGGCCGGGTCACCGCCTTCCTGGAGAAGACCCCGCACCCGGTCACCAGCCAGATCAACGCCGGCTGCTACGTCTTCACCAGGCGCTTCATCGACGCGATGCCGGCCGGGCGGGTGCTCTCGGTTGAGCAGGACACGTTCCCTGATCTGATCGCCGCCGACGAGACGGTCATGGGCTACCTGGAGTCGGCCTACTGGCTCGATGTCGGCACGCCTGAGGCCTATGTGCGCGGCTCGGCCGACCTGGTGCTCGGCGAACTCGCGTCATCGGCCGTGCCGGGCGATACCGGCGAGGCGCTGCTGCTGCAGGGCGCGCGGCGGATCCCTCGGCCATCGTCTCCGGCGGCTCGGTCGCAGGTGCTGGCACCGTCATCGGGGCCGGCGCTGACCGTCGACGGCTCTGTGCTGTTCGACGGCGTCATGGTCGGCGCCGGCGCACAGCGTTCGGCCGAGCGTCGTCGGCGCAGGCGCCACGTATCGGCGACGGCGCCGTACTCGACGGCGTAGTGATCGGCTCGGGCGCTCGAGGTGGCGGCGGCAACGAACTGCGGCATGGCCTGCGGGTCTGGCCTGGCGTCCGGCTGGACAGCACGGCGGTCAGATTCTCCGCCGACGCCTAGCCGTCGTTGCTCAGCGCTAGGCGAGACCGCCCCCGCGCAGCGCAGCCTGGGCGGCGCCGTTCGCCCTTGAGGTCGGTGCTGTGCTTGGCGTGCACAGAAGAGGCCACGGAGACCCGGCTTTCCGCTGTGGATGAAGCTGGGGCGATCTGGCGGGCACTGCCTGCACCCCGGCGGGACCCGGCACGCTGCGCATCGCCTGGGGACCGGACCCGCGCCTGGGAACGGCTGTCGACGGCCAGCCTGGGGTCCTGGTGCGGACTGGCTGCTCGACGCCATGCCGGCCATGCTCGGCGCGGACGACCGGCCAGAAGACTTCGTCGCGCGATCATCAGGTCCTGCGCCGGGTGGCCGCGCGAACGGGCCGGGTTCCGGATCGGCAGCTCCGGCCTCGTGCTCGAATGCTCGTGCCGGCGGTGCTCGAGCAGAAAGTCGTCGGCATGGAGGCCACGCGAGCCTGGCGTTACCTGCTATGGCGGTTCGGCGAACCGGCGCCAGGACCTGCGCCGGATCGGCCCCGTCGGCCTGCGGGTGCCGCCAGGCCCGCAGCCTGGGCGGCCATCCCGTCGTGGGAGTGGCACAAGGCAGGCGTCGAGGCCGTGCGGGCCAGGACAATCGCTTCGGCCGCCCGGGTGGCGGCCAGGCTCGAGGAGATCAGCCCGCTGCCCTCGGCCGAGGCGGACCGCAGGCTGCGGTCGCTGCCCGGTATCGGAGTCTGGACGTCGGCCGAGGTCAGGCAGCGTGCCTGCGGCGACGCCGATGCGGTCTCGGTGGGCGACTATCACCTGCCGCGCTTCGTCGGCTGCGCGCTCGCCGGCCAGCCAGCCGACGACGCGGGCATGCTCGAATTGCTCGAGCCCTACCGGGGCCACCGCCACCGCGCCGCGATGCTCGCCGCCATGAGCGGCGCCGGCCCGCCCGGCGCGGCCCCCGCAATCCAGCCCGCGACTACCGCGCGATCTAACCCCCTCCCCGGCCTGCCGCTGGCGGCGGTGGCGCAGCTGGCCGAGCCGGGGGGAGAATTATGTTCGGTTATCCAATCTTTTGCGGGAGGCTACCGTGCTCTACGCGTTCGGTTTCGATCGGGTCGGCGTGCTGGTCAGCGATCTCTATTTCGTGGACCCGAATCCAGGCCCGGCCAAGAGGGCGCCGAGCGCGGGGTGCGGCTAGAGCTGAGGCTGCTCAGCCAGGAGGAGCTGCAAGGGTCGATCTACTCGGCCAGGCCGATCAGGCTGGCCGAGCCGCTCTGGCGCGTCGACCTGCTCGAGACCGCCAGCGGCCCGCCAGGCAGCCTGGACCGCGTGCACCATCACGCCCAGTTCAGCGGCTGGAATCCGGGCAGGCGGGTGTTCGACCAGGAGCTGTCGCGCCGACCCGGTTGGCTGGCTCGGAGGTCAGCTCGCACGGGACCTGGCCGCGTGCTGACCAGGGCGGGCGTCGAGGCGGACGAGTCTGTTCGCCGCCGACGCGCGAGACCTTGCGGGACCGGACGCCCGAGATCCTGACGGCCGTTCGCGGGCTGCTCGACGGCGTCAAGTCCAGGCAAGCTGGCCAAAGCGCCAGCCGGGGATCGAGCCGGAGTCGGCGCGCATCAGCTGGCTCTAGCGCTCCCTGCGGCGGTCCACGCCCGAGGTCCGCCTAGGGTTAGGAGCATGGTGCGAAACGCCGAAAACCGGCAGCCGTCCGATGATGGCCGTTCAGGAAACAACGCGCTCCGCCGGGCGCTGGCCAGGGCCCGCGACGGCAAGCCGCTCGACCAGGCCGAGGCCGTCGTCTTGCTCGGGGCGCGCGGTGACCAGCTCACCGAGCTGCTCGGCTACGCCGCGCGAGTCAGGGACGCCGGGCTGGTCGCGGCCGGGCGGCCGGCGATCATCACCTATTCGCGCAAGGTCTTCATCCCGCTGACGAGGCTGTGCCGGGACCGGTGCGGGTACTGCACGTTCGTCACCGTGCCAGGGCGGCTCGACAGCGCCTACCTGTCGCCCGACGAGGTACTGGACATCGCGCAGGCAAGGCGCCGCCCTCGGATGCAAAGAAGCCTTGTTCACGCTCGGTGACCGGCCGGAGGCGCGCTGGAAGCAGGCGCGGGAATGGCTCGACGCGCACGGCTACGACGACACGCTGTCCTACGTGCGGGCAATGGCGATCCGGGTGCTCGAAGAGACCGGACTGCTGCCGCACCTCAACCCGGGCGTGCTCAGCTGGCAGGACTTCCAGCGGCTCAAGCCCGTCGCGCCGTCGATGGGGATGATGCTGGAGACCACCTCGACCCGGCTTTTCAGCGAGAAGGGCGGGCCGCATTTCGGCAGCCCCGACAAGGACCCGGCGGTCAGGCTGCGCGTCCTCGAGGACGCCGGCAGGTCCGCCGTGCCCTTCACTACGGGCATCCTGATCGGCATCGGCGAGACGCTCGCAGAGCGGGCCGACTCGATCTTCGCGATTCGCGGGGTGGCTCGTGAGTACGGCGGCGTGCAAGAAGTCATCGTGCAGAATTTCCGCGCCAAGCCGGACACCAAGATGGCGCCGATGCCCGACGCCGAACTCGAGGACCTGGCCGCCACCATCGCCGTGGCCAGGCTCGTGCTCGGGCCGTCGATCCGCATCCAGGCCCCGCCGAACCTGATCGGCGAGGAGTACAAGCTCATTCTGGACGCCGGCATCGACGACTGGGGCGGCGTCTCGCCGCTGACTCCGGACCACGTGAACCCGGAGCGACCCTGGCCGCAGCTCGATGACCTGGCGCGAGCGCACCGCCAGCGCAGTGGTTTCACGCTGCGCGAGAGGCTGACGATCTACCCGGGCTACCTGCAAGGAGCCGTGGCTCGACCCGAGGGTTGCCGCGCACGTCAGCCGCCCTGGCCGACCCGGAAACCGGGCTGGCCGCCGAGGGCGCGATGCCCGCCGGGCTGCCGTGGCAGGAGCCTGACGGCGGCTGGGGCGAGTCATCGGGCCGCACCGACCTGCACGTCAGCATCGACACGACCGGCCGCAGCGCGGACAGCGAACGGACTTCGACGAGGTGTACGGAGACTGGACGCAGATCGCGGGCCGGATCGAGGCCCGCGGCCCAGCCGGCGCCCCTTTGCGGCTGCGTTCCGAGGTCGCGGCGGCGCTGCGCAGCGCCGAGCGTGACCCGGCCAGCCTGACCGACGCCGAGGCGCTCGCGCTGCTCGACGCCGACGGGCCGGAACTCGACGCGCTTGCCGGGCTCGCCGACGCCATCCGCCGCGACGTCAACGGCGACCAGGTCACCTACGTGGTGAACCGCAACATCAACTTCACCAACGTCTGCTACACCGGCTGCCGGTTCTGCGCGTTCGCACAGCGCCGCACGGACGCCGACGCCTACACGCTGTCACTCGAGCAGATCGGGGACCGGGCTGAAGAGGCGTGGGCGGCCGGCGCGACCGAGGTGTGCATGCAGGGCGGCATCCACCCTGACCTGCCCGGCACGGCGTACTTCGACATCGCCGCCGAGGTCAAGAAGCGGCAGCCCGGAGATGCACGTGCACGCGTTCTCGCCGATGGAGGTGATGAACGGGTCGGCCAGGACCGGCCTGCCCGTACGCGACTGGCTCCAGCGCGCCGCGAAGTCCGGGGTCGACTCGCTGCCCGGCACGGCGGCCGAGATCCTCGACGACGACGTGCGCTGGGTGCTCACCAAGGGCAAGCTGCCGACGTCGGCCTGGATCGACGTGATCACGACCGCCCATGAGCTCGGCATCCCGACCACGGCCACGATGATGTACGGGCACGTCGACACCCCCGCGCACTGGGTCGCCCACCTGCGGGTGATCCGCGGCATCGCCGACCGCACCGGCGGGTTCACCGAGTTCGTGCCGCTGCCCTTCGTGCACGCCAGCTCCCCGATCTACCTGGCTGGCCTCGCCCGCCCGGGTCCCACCCGCCGCGAGAACCGCGCCGTGCACGCGCTCGCCCGCCTGATGCTGCACGGCGCGATCAGCTCGATCCAGTGCTCGTGGGTCAAGCTGGGCGACGACCTGTGCCGCGACGTGCTGACGGGCGGGGTCAATGATCTCGGCGGGACGCTGATGGAGGAGACCATCAGCCGGATGGCGGGCTCTGAGAACGGGTCGTTCAAGACCATTAGCCAGCTGGGGGCGATGGTGGAGCCGACTGGGCGGTCTATTGGCCAGCGGACTACGACGTATGGGAAGCCTTCGGATGAAAGGGTTGCGGCGGCTGGTCGTAGTGACGGGGTGTGTGCGTCTGTTCGGGGGTTGTCTATAACCCCGGCGTGAGGGTGGGCAGGCGGGCGGCGTGCACTTGATGCTTGGCTGAACGCCTAGCATCAAGGACACGCCGTCCGCCCGCTAGCTCGGTTCGAGAATGAGTCAGGAGACACTGCATGGCCCGTGAAACTCGCCCTGTCAGGCTGACCGGGTGGGGGCTTACAGAGCCGTCCTATGCGCGGGTGGCTCGCCCTTCCTCGGGTGAGGACTTCGCTTCGCTCGTCAAAGGGGAGGCGTCCGTTATTGCTCGGGGGCTTGGGCGTAGCTACAACAATGCTGCGCAGAATGACGGCGGATTGGTCCTGTCTACTGCTGGGCTTGATCGGGTGCTGTCGTTTGATGCTGAGTCTGGGCTTGTGGTGTGCGAGGCGGGGGTTTCGCTTGAGCAGTTGATGGTGCGGTTTTTGCCTGCCGGGTGGTTTGTGCCGGTGACGCCGGGGACTCGGCAGGTCACTGTTGGCGGGGCTATTGCTGCTGATGTGCACGGGAAGAACCATCACAAGGCCGGGCAGCTTCATGTGCCATGTGCTGTCGTTTGACTTGCTGGTTGCTGATGGGTCGGTGCGGACTGTGACGCCCTCGGATGAGTCCGGAGTTGTTCTGGGGGACTGCTGGGGGGATGGGGCTTACTGGGGTTGTGCTGCGGGCTCAGTGTGCGGCTGAAGCGGGTTGAGACTTCGCGGCTGGTTGTTGACACCGTCAGGACGGCCAATGTGGACGAGACCATGGCCTATCTGGCGGACACCGATGCCAAGTACGACTACACGGTGGCGTGGACTGACTGCCTGGCTTCCGGGGGCAGTCTCGGGCGGTCGGTGATTACGAGCGGGTCGTTCGCGACTTTGAGCCAGTTGGGGAAGCGTGACCAGCAGGACGCGCTTTCTTTCAAGCCCTCGTCTTTGATCGGAGCGCCGCCGGTCTTTCCGAGCGGGCTGATCAGCCGGCGAACCGTATCTTTGCCGAACGAGGCCTGGTACCGGAAGGCGCCGCGGCGGCGGGCGGGGGAGATCCAGAGCATCGGGCAGTTCTTCCATCCGCTTGACGGCATCAGGAACTGGAACCGTGCCTACGGGCCAGCCGGTTCCGCCAGTACCAGTACGTGGTGCCGTTCGAGGCAGCGGACGTGGTGCGGCGCTCGCTGGAGCGGATCAGCGCGCTGCGGGCGCCTTCGTTCGTCACCGTGCTCAAGCGGTTCGGGCCGGGCGATCCGGGATTGCTGTCGTTCCCGATGCCGGGCTGGACGCTGGCGCTCGACTTCCCGGCCAGGACGCCGTGGCTCGGACAGCTACTTGGTGAGCTTGACGAGCTTGTGCTCGGTGCCGGCGGCAGGTTGTACTTGGCTAAAGACTCCCGGATTCCTGCCGAGCTGATGGACGCGATGTATCCCAGGCTTACCGACTTCAGGCGGCTCCGCGGCGAGCTTGATCCCGACGGCCTCTTCGCGTCCGATCTGTCGAGGCGGCTTGAGCTGTAACTAGGCGGCAGTGGACGACATCATCAGCGGCGGCGAGAACCGGTCGCCAGGCGGCTGGCGCAAGCGGCTCGTGATCGCCGCCGTGCTGGTCGCGGTGGCCGGGGTCGTGATCGCCGAGCATCTGCCCAAGGACTCCCTACTCGGGCCGACGAGGTCCTGGGCAGCCGCGGCCAGGGTGCCGCGCGCCGGCAGCCAGCCCGGCTGGTACTGGCCGTCCATAGGCATGACCGAGCCCATTCTCGGGCTGCCCAGGCAGGCTTCTGGCTATGTGTTCACCCGGGTTCCCGGTGGCTGGGCGATCCAGGCCGAGCCGGCCGGGTATCAGGGCTGCGCCGGCTGCCCGGGACAGCCGGGCCTCGTCTACTACCTGGCGAATCAGTCTGGCACCGCCCGGCCGGTGGCCGCGGCGACGATGGCCGCTCCCGGAGCGGGGGGTGACGATGCCGGGGTCATGTGGCTGACCAGCTTCGCCGCGCACTCTGCCCTCGGCTCCGTGGCGGGTGCGGCCCGCGAGTACACGGCGGCCGGCGCGCCCGCCGGCCCGCCCGTTAAGCTGCCCGCCGGATACGCGATCGCCCAGGCCACCGGCCACGGGCTCTTGCTGATCTCGCTGTCAGAAAGTATTCCGGCCGGGACCTACCTGTGGTGGAACCCGGTATCCGGCAAGGTCATCCGCACCCTGCGGAACGTCCTTGCCACTAGCGGGCGCTCGGTGGCCTACGTCCCCGCATGCGGGTCGTCATGCCCGGTGCACATGCTCAACCTCGTAACCGGCGGCGAGCGGATGGTTAAACCGCCGGCGGGCAGTTCGGTGGCCGGGGGCACCTTCAGCCCGGACGGCCGCTATCTCGCGCTCGAGGCCAGTTCCGGTAGCGGCAACGGCTCGCCGTCGCTGGAACTCGAGGTGGCCTCGGTGGCCACCGGCCGCCTGACTATGGTGCCTGACACGGGAGTCAGCGGCGACGCCCTCACCGGCTTCGGCTGGCCAGGCGACGGCGACGGGCTGGTCGCCGAGTTCAGCTTCGCGACAAGGGTCCAGGTGACGCTCTGGAGCCCGGGCATGGCCACCTTGGCGGTAGCGGGCGTCAAGGCGGATCAGGATCCAGCCGCGCTGGTGATCGGCTAAGGGCGGGCGGTGGCTGTGGACGACATCATCAGCGGCGGCAAGGACCGGCCGCCGGGTAGCTGGCGGCGGCGGCTGGTGATCGCCGGGGTGCTCGCGGCCGTGGCCGTGCTGCTGGTGGTCGAGCACCTGCCCAAGGGCTCGGGCGGCGGGCATCCGGCCGCCGCGCCTTCGTCGAGCGTGAAAGTGCAGGTTCACAGCAGGCGCACCTCCCCGGTCCGGGGGGTGCGCGCAGGCGGCCCGGCTGACCAGGGGACCTCGGGGACCATCGGCCGGGCGGCCGTCTGGGGGCCGTCGGCAAGGGTGCCGAGGAACGGCCCGCAGCCGGACTGGTTCTGGCCGGCCAAGGGCCGGATCGAGCCGATCCTCGGCCTGCCCGATAACCAGGCCGGCTATGAATTCACCAGGGTCGCCGGCGGCTGGGCCATCCAGCCCGTCGGGCCGGCGGGCTGCGGCGATTGCGCCGGCCAGGCAGAGCCCGTCTACTACCTGGCGAATCAGGCGCGCCGGGCGATCATGGTGGGTGACGCTACCCAGGTCGCGCCAGCCGCCGGGCACGGCAGGCTCTGGCTGGTCAGCTACCCGCCGGGGGCCGACCTCACTAAGGTGACCGGGATCGCGCGCGAGTTCAGCACCACGGGTGAGGCCATCGGGCCGCCCGTCCGGCTCCCGACAGGCTTCGAGATCTCCCAGGCCACGGGCAGCGGGCTGCTGCTCTCGCCGGCCACGGCGGCGGGCAGCAGCGGCCAGGCCGAGCTGTGGAACCCGGCGACCGGCCAGGTCCTGAGCAACTTCGAGGGCATTGTCGCGGCGAGCGCGAGTTCTGTCGCGTTCGTGCCCGGCTGCGTGGTCACCTGCGCCGTGCATGTCCGTGACCTCGCGACGCGTCGCAGCCAGGTGCTCGACCTGGCGAGCGGCGACTCGGTGACCGACGCCGAGTTCAGCCCGGACGGGCGGTACCTGGCCCTGCAGGTCACCTTCAGCGACGGCGGCGACGGCGGTGCGCTGGCGATCCGGCTCGAGGTGGTGTCGCTGGCTACCGGCCAGCTGACCGAAGTGCCGCGCACGTTCGTCAGCAGCGACGCGCTGACCGGATTCGGATGGCCGGGCAACGGCGACGACCTGGTCGCCAAGCTGAATTTCAGCACCAGGGTCCAGATGACCTCCTGGGTGCCGGGCGCGCCGACCCTGGCGGTGGCGGTCGTCAAGCCGGGCCAGCGCCCGAACGCCCTCGTGGTCCACTAGCGGTGCGGGCGGGGTGTGGGCGGGGTAGCTCGGGCTTTGCGAGGCCCCGCGTTGTGACCTGGGTGTGGCTCTTTCGGGGTGAGGCTGCTCTCGCAGGAGGGTTCTCGGGTTCCTGTAGGAGGGTTTCCGCATCTAGGAGAGTTGACCGGACTATACGACGACAACCCTCCTTCATGCGACAACGCTCCTTCAGGAACCCGGAAACCCTCCCCGGTAAGGACGAGAACCCTCCCGGACAAGGCACCACCCAGCTGACTCACCCCGAAAAGCCACACCCTTGTGACATCGCTGGCGTGGTAGCGCCGCCGTTGCGGCATTGCTGGGCCTGCCCGGTCTACGGCGCCTGTTACCGGATGACGATCATCGCGTCGGGGTCGCGCGGCGGGCGCGGTGGCGGTGGCGCGGCCGGGTGGCCTACGCCGATCGTTCCCATGGGCTCCCAGCCGGCGGGCAGGTCGAGCGCGCCGGCCGCGGCCGGTCCGCAGAACAGCGCGCTTGACACCCAGCACGAACCCAGTCCCTCGACCGCGAGCGCGACCAGCAGGTTCTGGACGCCAGCGCCCATGGAGACCAGGAACATCGCCCGCTCGGCGGTGTTCCGGCGCTGATCGGGGTACTCATGCGCGGCGTCGGCGACCAGGCAGGGCACGATGAGCAACGGCGCCTTGCGCAGCGGCTCGCCGCGCCTGGTGCGCCGCGCGATCTGCTCGTCGGTGAAGCCATCCGAGCGCAGGTCACTGACCCAGGCGGCGAGCATGTCGTCGAGCAGTCGCTGCCGGGCGGCGGGGGACTCGACGACGGCGAATCGCCACGGCTGGCTGTGATGCGGGGCCGGGGCCGTCAGCGCGGCTTCGATCGCCCGCCGTACGGCAGCCGGGTCAACGGGCCGGCCGGTGAAGTCCCTGACTGTGCGGCGCTCGCTGAGCACGTCGGCGGCGCCGAGCCTGAACATGTCCTCAGCGGCCGGCCTGACCAGCGCGGCGGCGCCAGGACCCGGGTCGGCCGTCACCAGTTCGGGCAGGCCGCGGACGATCGCGACGGGGACCTGATCGGTCTTGCCCTTGACCAGTTCGGCCGCGGCGGCGATCTCGTCGGCGACGGCCGCGACCGTCACCTCGAGAACGTTGCCGAAGGAGTCGGCCTCGCCCCGGTGGTCGCGCAACGGCAGCACCCCGGCCGCGCCGATCGCCGTGTCGGTCTGGCCGTTCCGCCATGGCCTGCCCATGGTGTCGGTGATCAGCACGCCAACCCGGGTACCCGTCAGCTCGGCGATGGCCGTGCGGAGCCGCCTGGCCGAGCCGTCGGGATCGGCGGGCAGCAGCACGACAGTGCCTGGAGCGGTATTGGAGCGGTCGACCCCGGCGGCCGCCAGCACGAAGCCGTGCGCGGTCTGGGCGATCGTGGTCGGGCCGCGCCGGGCCACGACCCTGACCGTCTCAGCCGCGATCGCGTCGTCGCGATCGGCACTGATCACCCTGCCCTCGGCCTTGCTGATGATCTTCGAGGTGACGACGAGGATGTCGCCGTCCGCGAGCGCCGGCGCGGCACTGGAGATCAGCTTGGCGAGGTCCGCGCCGGCCGTCACCTCCGGCAGGCCGGGCACGCTGAGGATGGTCACCGCCCCGTGGCCGCCGGCGCTGGCGCTCTGCTGGCTGGGCCGCCGCTGGCTGGGGGGCTGCTGGCTGGCTCATCGGGATAGCTCCGCGGCAAGGTCGATGGCGGCTCTGGCCATCGCCGCCGTGGCGGCCACATCGGTCATGTAGAGGGGAACCGCCCTGACCGTGATCCCGGCCAGTTCGCTCGCGCTGGCCGCGGCCGCGTCGGCCGGATCTACGAGCCAGCCGTTGAGCAGGCCGGCGCCGTAGTGCGCGGCGACGGCGGCCGCCGAGGTCTGCACCCCGATCGCGGTGAGGCACGCGTCGGCCATGCCGCGGACCGGCGCACCGCCGATGATCGGCGAGACGCCGACCACCGTCTTCGCGGCGACGGCCTTCGCGATGCCCGGGATCGCGAGGATGATCCCGATGCTGACCACGGGGTTGGACGGGGGCAGCAGGACGAAATCCGACTCCTCGATCGCGGCGAGCACGCCTGGTGCCGGAACGGCGGCATCCGCCCCGGTCGCGGTGAACCCGAGCGCCGGGGCCTTCGCGTGCAGCCGCACCCACCACTCCTGGAAGTGCACCGTCCTGGCGCCGGCGTCGTCGTTGATCCGGACATGCGTCTGGACGTCGTCATCGGTCATCGGCAGCAACTCGACGCCGGGCTGCCAGCGCTCGCACAACTGCCTGGTGACCACCGAGAGCGGCAGTCCCGCCCTGAGCATCGCGGTGCGGGCAATGTGGGTCGCGAAGTCCTTGTCGCCCAGGCTGAACCAGTCAGGTCCGGCGCCGTAGGCCATGAGCTCAGACTGGACCGCGTACGTCTCCTGCGCGCGCCCCCAGCCCTGCTCCTCGCTGATCCCGCCGCCCAGCGTGTACATCACGGTGTCGAGGTCAGGGCTGACATGCAGGCCGAACAGGGTGATGTCGTCACCGGTGTTGCCGATCACCGTGATCTGGGCGTCAGGTGCCGCGGCGCGCAGCCCGCGGAGGAACCTGGCGCCGCCGATGCCACCGGCCAGCAGCGTGATTCGCATGCGCCGAGTCTGCCAGGCGAATCCGGCCGGCCTCCGGCCGGGGATCAGGCTGGGACCCCAGGATTGTCGCCAGACTTTCCCGTCATCAGGGGCAAGCGGGCGGGCTTTATCACGTATCTGCCTTGACGGCTGGCAAGACACGCGGGTGTAATTTCATCAATGTAATTCTCCGGCGCGCTGGCATGGGCGGTACGGCGTGGCAGATCTGAGGGACGCGGCCGACGGTGAGCCTGGCTGCCACGGCGACGGAGAGCCGACGGGGTTCGCGAGGGGTGGAGGTGCGCTGTGGCTGAATTGATCGTCACACTTGTGCACGACGAGTTTGGCATGGACGAGGACGAGGCGGCGGAGCCCGCGTGGCAGGATCGGGCGCTGTGCGCTCAGACCGATCCTGAGGCTTTCTTCCCTGAGAAGGGCGGGTCGACGCGGGAAGCCAAGCGGGTGTGCCGTAGCTGCGAAGTCCGCGCCGAGTGCCTGGAGTACGCGCTGCAGCACGATGAGCGGTTCGGCATCTGGGGCGGCCTGTCCGAGCGGGAGCGCAGGCGGCTGAAGCGCCAGGCAGGCTAGGCGCCAGCAGCAGGCCGCTGATTGGAGCGCATCGAGAGCATGTGCCCTATTTAAGGTCATTCGCGATACTCTGGGGGGTAAGGGCCGCGAGGGTGGCGGGGGAGGTTCGTCGGGGGAAGCTCAGCGGTCTGGCCATGACGCCAGCCGAGATTCGCGTATCGTGCACAGGTAACCAGGGCCGTATGAGCCAGTGAGCGTGAGCCAATGGCAGGCGCCGGCCCGCCCGCAAAAGCCCCCTGAGCAGCAACCGGATCGCCTTGTCGTCGAACGAGTCTTATCCGCAGTACGTCGTCACTGCGGTCATCGTTGCCCATGACGGTGCAACCTGGCTGCCGAGCGTCGCTGACGCACTGCTTGACCAGACCCGCGCAGTGCAGCGCGTCGTAGCCGTGGATACGGGAAGCCGTGACCGAAGCGGCGCGGTGCTCGCGTCGAAATTTGGCCAGGCCGCGGTCTTCGGCATGGATCGCTCTACCGGGTACGGAGCCGCCGTCGCGCGCGCACTGCACCACCGGGCCGCGAATGTGCCGGTGCAAGGCGGCGGGGCCTCGTCCGCTGACCGGGTCGAGTGGATCTGGCTGCTGCACGACGACTGCGAGCCAGCGCCTGATGCCCTTGAGCAGTTGCTGCGCGGTGTCGCCGAGACGAACGCCGCCGCCGTTCTCGGGCCAAGCTGCGCGATTGGTCGAACCGCGAGGTGATCGTCGAGGCCGGGGTGAGCCTGGACACCGCTGCCAGGCGGCTCACCGGAATCGAGCCGCGCGAGGTCGACCAGGGCCAGCACGACGGGGACCGTGACGCACTCGCGGTGAGCAGCGCCGGGCATGCTGGTGCGCCGCGACGTCTGGGAGCAGGTGGGCGGCTTTGACGTCGGCATGGCCCTCTTCATGGAGGACATCGATTTCTGCTGGCGGGTGCACGCGGCTGGCTACCGCGTCAGGGTCATCACCGATGCCGTCTGCTATCACGCGCAGGGCGCCGCGAAACACCGCAGGCCGGTTTCGGTCGGCCGCCGGGCCAGGATGCTCGACCGGCGCAACGGCCTGCTGACCCTTCTCGGCAACCTGCCCCCTCGCCAGATGGCGACCTCGGCCGTCGGCAACATCGTGATCTCCATGCTGCGGATCACGTTCTTCCTGCTGGCGAAGCGGCTCACCGCCGCACTCGATGAGGCCGCGGCCGTCACCTCGGTCCTGGCTCATCCATTCAGGCTGATCAGCATGCGCCGCCGGCGTTCCCGCGGCCGCCGCAGTGCCTACAACCGGGTCAAGGCCGATCTGCCGCCTGGCCGCTCTGCCCGGCGGCTCATGGAGTTCGCGGCCTCCACCATGATGAAGTCGGCGCAGACCGACACGGCGGGCGCGCACCACGCCTCGGTTGATCCGACCGAGGACGACTCGATGCTGGTCGACAACGGCCTCGGCAGGCGCCTGCTCACCAGCCCCGCGCTGATGATCTTCATCGCGCTGACCGTGGTCACCATCGTCGCGTCGCGCTCGCTCATCGGATCAGGCCCGCTGGGCGGGGGCTCGCTGGTACCGGCGTGGGGCGGCGCCTCTGACTTGTGGCGCGGTTACCTCCAGAGCTTCCACCCGACCGGCCTCGGCTCAACGACCCCGGCGCCGTCCTATGTCGCCGTGCTCGCCGTGCTCGCCACGATCCTCGGCGGCAAGCCGTGGCTGGCGATCGATGTCGTGCTGATCGGATGCGTACCGCTGGCTGGCATGTCAGCCATGCTCGCGGTCAGGCGGATCACGAACTACCCGGCTGTCCGCGTCTGGGCGGCGGTGACCTACGCACTGCTCCCGATCGCGACCGGCGTGATCGCCGCGGGGCGGTTCGGGTCGGCCATCGTGTTCGTGCTGCTGCCGCTGATCGCCCTGCACGCGGGCCGCCTCGTTACCCGGCCCGGTCAGAGTGCGAGCCGGGCCGCCTGGGCGGCCGGGCTGCTCGTCACGATCGGCGCCGCTTTCGTGCCGATGCTGTGGCTCGTGGCGGTCATCGCGTGCGTGATCGCGGCGCTGGTGTTCCGCAATACGAGACGCGGCCTGCTGCGGAATCTGGCGGTCGTCGCGCTCACGGCGCCAGTCCTGCTCTTCCCGTGGACGCTCACGCTCGCCTCGGCGCCGGCCGGGCTGCTACTCGAAGCCGGCCTCTCGCAGCCCGGAACGCCGCCGGGCGGCCTGTCGGGCAAGATGCTCCTGCTGCTCAGCCCGGGCGGTCCTGGGCTGCCGCCGTACTGGATCACGGCCGGGCTCGTGCTGGCCGCGCTGGCCGCTTTGTTCGCCGGGCGCCGCCGCAAGCTGATCACGGCTGGCTGGGGAGTCGCCCTGGCTGGCTTCCTGCTCGCGATCGTGGCCAGTCACCTGGTCGTGAACCCGGCTGATGGCGGGCGGGTGGTCGTCTGGGCCGGGCTGCCGCTGGCGATCGCCGCTCTCGGGCTCCTTATCGCTGCCTGCGTCGGCGCTGACGGCCTGGCCCGGGCATTCGCCGGCGGCAAGGGCAGGGCGGCCCTCGCGTCGGGACGCGGCCTGGGCGGAGCGCTTCTGGCCCTGATCGCGTGCTCCGCGCCGCTGCTTGCGGCAGTGACCTGGCTTAGCTCGGGCGTGAGCGGGCTCGTCCATCCGGTGACCAGCCAGGTGGTACCTGAGCTGGTCGCCGTCGCCGACGGCCAGAGCCGCCAGGTACGCACGCTGGTGCTGCACGCCTCGAGCGGCCACATCTCCTATTTGCTGCTGCGCGGGCCGACGCCGTCCCTCGCCGACCCTGCCTTCACCTCGCCGCCGAGCGCGAAGGCGGCGCTGGCCAAGGCAGTCGCCACGCTCATCAGCCCCGACGGCGGCCTCGCCGCGAACCAGAGCCAGCTGCTCGCCGATTTTGACATCGGTTACGTGCTGGTCCAGGCGCCGGTGAATCAGCAGGTGAGCAGTCTCCTGGACGATGTAGGCGGGCTCAGGCCCTACAGCACCACGCACGCGTACTCGATCTGGCAGCTCGTCACGCCGCCCGCCAGGGTCACCGTGCTCGAGCCCGACGGCACGATGGTGCCGGTGTCATCCGGCCAGGTCGGCGTGTCGGGCGCGGCGTTGCCGGCCTCGGGCGGCACGCTCATGCTCGCCGAGCCGAGCGGCGGGTGGAGCGCATCGGTCAACGGGCACGCGCTGGCGCCAGTGCCGTCACCTGCGGGCAGCTGGGCGCAGGCGTTCAGGTTGCCGCCTGGCGGCGGCAGCCTCGATGTCGGCCATTCCGGGCTGCCGCACGACCTCGCGCTGATTTTCGAGGCCCTGGCGCTGCTCGCGGTCATCGGGCTCGCGCTGCCAGGCATCCACGTCGCCGATGACGTGCCAGCGGAGATCTCGATCGCCGAGGTGCCTTCGCCCGCCAGCACGCCAGCTTCTGGCCAGCGCGGCGCCCGGTCGCGCACCGGCGTGGCTGCCGCCGCGTCCCGTGCGGTCAGCAGGCACGGCCGGGACCAGGCGGCGTCGACCGGCAGCGACCTGAGCGGCACCGAACTGATCGATAGCGAGCTGAGCGACAGCGGGGCGGTCGGCGCGGGCCAGCAGGGCGCTAGAACCGGCCAGTCCGAGCCAGCCCGGGCCGTGCTCACGGCCGGGCGTCGCGGCGTTGAGGCCGGTGCCGCGGGCGCGGCCGGAGGCGTCGCCGCCCGGGTTACCCGCGGCGCCAGCAAGGGCCGGGGCAAGCTCAGCCGGGCCAGGCCGGCCGCTGACAGCCAGGCCGCTGACAGCCCGCCGGCAGCCAGGCTGGCCGCTGACAGGCTGGCCGGCCAGGCGGCGAGGGACGGAGCAAGCCGGACGAGCGCCGATTACGACCGGGACTACGACCCGGCTGAACCAGCAGCAGGGGTGAGCCGCACCGGCGGCGACCGGGACGGTGAGCGGTCCGGTTGGTACGGGGCAGACGAGGCCGGCACCGGCGCGAGCGGGGGCGGGCTGCCCACTGCCTGGCCGCACACGGGTGACCGGCAGGCTGACCGGCAGCCTGCCAGGGCCGCTGGGCCTCAGGCGCGCGCCTGGCCATATCAGGACAGCGCTGACCCGGCGATGGCTGATCACGGTGATTACCTTGAAAGGGAGCGCCCGGGCTGGTCAGCACGCGAAAGCGAGCGTCAGGCTGGCGGGGACCGGCAGCCGTCCCGTGCGGACAACTTGCCTGCCGTCAGGCCGGTGGCTGCGGGCCCGCCGCCGCGGCCGCCTGCGGGCAGGTCACCGTCCGGCGCCTTGCCGCCCGTGCAGTGGTCAAGGCCGCCCGCTGATGACCACGCTGATCACACCGAACGCGACTGGCGGGCGAGCCAGCCAGGTCAGGACCGGCCCGCCCAGACCAGTCCGCCATGGTCGCGCCCCGAGCCCGGCCCTGCCGATCGCTACCTGCCTGACCCCCGCCAGCTGCCAGATCCCCGCCAGCTGCCTGACCCCCGCCAGCTGCCAGAGCCTCGCCAGCTGCCAGAGCCTCGCCATGGCGCCCGGTATGAGCTACCGCGGCGCGGTGAGCCTGACCGGTCCCTCCCGGCTAGGTACGTGCCCGAGCAGGGCGAGGCAGATCGGTCGCCTGGCCGCTGGCGTGACGATGACCGGGACCGGCCAGCTCGGCCCGGCGGCTACGAGGCCGATCGCTACGAGCCGGACAGCTACTCACGGTCCTCTCGCGAGGAGCCGGGTTACCGCCCCCGGGAGGAGAACCAGTCCAGGTTCGGCGCCAAGCCGGATGACTCGCGGCCGGGCCGCGAGTCAGGCGGCGGCAGTCGCTGGGGCAGGCATGGCCGGGATGATCAGGCTGACCGTTCCGGCGGGCCTCCGCAACCGTCGGCGTGGCCAGGCAGCGGCGGTGACTCGCTTGAGCCGTTGCCGCCGCTGGGCGGGCCAGCCCGCGGTGACGGTGATCGCACGGCGCCCTGGCGCCCTGAGCGCGGCGAGAACAGCCCGGGTCCCGACGACACAGGTAACGGCGGGTGGCCGTCCCCGGCCGCCGGCCGAGGCAGGGGAGCGCACCGGGCGCTGCCTGCCGGAGACGCTGACTCGGGTCATCCCTACGGCAGTTCACCTGACTGGGAAGACGACGACCGCGGCAGCAGTGACCGCTGGTCGCAACCTCAGCCGGATTACGAAGGAGACTCCTGGTGACGGCCAGGCAACCTCGTCAGTCCCGCCAGGGCCGGAAGCCGGCACCCGCTCGCCAGGGTCGCCAGGGCCGCAAGCCGAGGAACCGGCTGATGGCCAACAGGATCATCCTGGCAGTTCTCGTGGTCGTCGTGCTGGCGGCCCTCTACGGCCTGGTCGGGGTCGTTAAGCCGGTCGTGCTTGCCCAGGCGAGCCCAGCCGGTCAGCAGGCCAAGCTCGACGTGACGAGCGCGATGATCGGATGCCCGGCCCCGGGTTCGGCCGGGACAACCGGCGGAGGCATCGCGGTCGCGAACGTGCCGTCCGGGGCGGGTGCTGGCCAGGAAGTGCTGACCGAGCTCAGTCAGGGCAAGCCCGGCACTCAGGTCGGTTCCGTTCCGAGGCCGGGTCAGCTCACCTTTGAGAGAGTCAAGTCAGCGCCGCCGGTGCCCAAGAAGCGAGCAGTCGCTGAGAAGATGGCCGGCGGTCGCGTGCCGACCGGGCCGGCCAGGGGCGGGCTGATCGTCGCGGCCCGGGGCGCCAACGCCCAGGGTCTCGACGTCGAGCAACTCGGGCCGGGCGGGCAGCCGACCGCCCGCTGCGAGCCGGCCGGCTCGGACTTCTGGTTCCTCAGCCCGGGCTCGACCAAGCTGCATATTTCGCTGTACCTGATGAACACCGACAACGAGCCAGCCGACGCCGCGGTCAGCGTGCAGACCGACAGCGGGCCGCTGCTCGGCACGCAGGACTCAGGTATCGTCGTGCCTCCGCACAGCATGATCGTTCAGCAGCTCGACAATCTGGTGCACTCCGCGAAGGCGATCGCGCTGCACGTCACGACCAGTACCGGCCGGGTCGTCGCGTCGGTGCGTGACTCAACCAGCGCTAAGAAAGAGGGCATGTGGCTCCCGGTCGCCCAGGCGCCCTCGACTACGCAGTACCTCGCGGGGCTGCCGTCGGTGCCGGGAGCACGTGAGCTCTACCTCACCGTGCCCGGCAGCGCCGCCGCGCAGGTGAAGGTGACCGCGATCAGCCCGCGCGGTTCCTATCAGCCCACCGGAGGCAACGGGCTCAACCTGCTCGGTCACCTGACCACGGGAATCTCGATCCCCTCGCTCAGCGGCTTCCCCGGCGCGATCAAGGTCACCTCCAACGTGCCAGTGACCGCCGCGCTTGAGGTCCCGGGAGGCCCGGTCGGCTCACCCGGCTCGTTCGTCGTGGGCTCTGAGCCCATCACCGGGCAGGGCGTGGTGGCCGCGAGCCCGGCGGGCAAGGTGGGAACGGCCGAGCTAGTGCTCGCCGCGCCCGGCCGTGCCGCCAGCGTGAGCGTTGCGCAGGCAATCCCGGGATCAGCGCTCACCGCGTCTAACGGCCAGGTGGTCCACATCCCGGCCAAGTCCGCCGTCGAGGTGAAGATCACGGTGCCGAAACGGGAGAAAAAGGTCACCTTGATCGCCATAGTGGTGACACCGCTGCCCGGCTCAGGGCCGGTCTTCGCCGGCCGGGTGGCAGTCATCGACGGCTCGGTCCAGACGGTCCAGCCCGTCATCGCCTCACCGGCCGAGATCAGGCTAACTAAAGTACGCGAGTCCCTGCTCTCCATCCTGGGTCCCTGACACGCCCTCCCCTCTTCAGTCACATCAGCATCACTGGCACCTACGCTAGGGCGCCACTTGAGCCGCGAGGCCCCAGCGATGTGACAACGATGGGCCTGGGGTGGCTCGGGCAGGCCCAGCAATGTCGGGGCGGCGGCGCTATCGCGCCAGCGTTGTGACATGGGTTTGGCTCTTTCGGGGTGAGCCAGTTGGGTGGTGCCGTGCCCGGGAGGGTTTCGTGCTCCGGGAGGAGAGTTGCCGTGTCCGGGAGGGTTCTCGTTCTTACCGTGGAGGGTTTCCGGGTTCCTGGAGGAGCGTTGTCGCATGAAGGAGGGTTGTCGTCGTATAGTCCGGTCAACTCTCCTAGATGCGGAAACCCTCCTGCACGAACCCGAGAACCCTCCTGCGAGAGCAGCCTTACCCCGAAAGAGCCGCACCCTTGTGACATTGGTACGGCTCTTTCTGAGTGAGCTTTGGTTGTTCAGTGGTGAGGCGCCGTTGCGGCCGGGACCTGGGCGCGGAGCACGGGAGCGATGTTCCGTGATCATGTCTCAGGCCGTGATCACGGAACATCACCCGCGTCCCGGGCACCAGCCTGTCCCGGCAGGACGCGGGCCGCCGCGTACTTCCCGCAAAGAAACGGGAACCCTTCATGATCAAGCTCCGGGGGAGCCGGAAACGCCCGGAAACCCGAGGCGCCGGCCTGGCTTCGGTGAGCGTGTTTCACGGAGGGTTGCCGGGTCTTTTCCGTGCGGGTGCCGCCCGCGCCGGGCTGGCGGGTGCCGGGGATCGGAGGAGGGTTTCCGGGTTCAGGAGGATCGACCGGCCCTCGACAATCCTCCTCAACCCGGAAATGCTCCTCCAGGCACCCAGAAACCCTCCACGATCATGACGACCACCATCCCGCTGACGACAACCCTCTCCCAGGAACACGGCAACCGTCCCTGACCCGATAACCCTCCGGCCGGAACCCGAGAATCCTCCCGCACGCGGCAGTACCCCTTGCCTCACTCAGAAAGGCTCACTCAGAAGGAGCCGCGCCCAGGTCACAACGCGGGGCCTGGGTCCCAGGCGGCGTGCTCACGGGCTAGTCGTCGTCGGCGTAGCCGGGGTCGATCGCCTGCGGGTCGACGCCGAGCAGCCTCGCGAACTCCTCGATGACGACGTCGAGCACCAGTTCGCCCAGTTCGTCCTCACCGTCGGCACGGGCCAGCAGCGGCCGCCGGTAGATGACGATCCTGGCTGGCCTGGCCGGACGGGCCGGATCATCGGTCTGTGACCAGGCCCGGTCGAGCCTGGCCAGCGGGACCGGGTCGAAGTCATCGGCCAGCAGGCCCTCGGCTGGCACATCGGCGGACGGAACCTCCTCTACGGCGAACTCGACGCCGGACAACTCGGCTTCCCAGCGCGGCTCAAGCTGGGCGACCGCCGTGAGCACCAGGTCATCGAAGCGCTCGGACCTGCTGCGATACAGCGGTGAACCAGCCGGGGCCAGCGGGCCGCGCAGGCCGCGGCCGTGCCTGTCACGGCGCCGGATCTGAGCCGCCGCTAGGGGTCGGCCATCTGCCGGGCGCACGCTACTAAGGTTAGCTCCACCCTCGGCCTTGAGCATCGGATCGGGCGGTTCCTGGCATCGTCGGCAGTATGACCGGCCCGCGAGCAAGACACGATCGCGCAGAGTGCCCTGGGTGATGGCGTTACCGCCTGGCATACCGATACCGTCAGCGGTTGTGAGCGAACTACGCGGGCCTGCCCTTTGCGGGACGCTGGGACGCCTGGGAAGTTCGGGCAGACGCAGCCAGTTGAGCGGCGTCGCGTCTAGAGTCAGCATTATGGGACGAGCCGTGAGCGAGGTGGGTCGTTGAGTTCTCGCCGCTGCTCCCGGCCGGCGTGCAAGAGGGACGCCGTGTGCACGCTGACGTATGTGTACCGGGATTCGACGGCGGTGCTCGGCCCCCTTGCCGCCTATGTCGAGCCGCACTGTTACGACCTCTGCAGTCCGCACGCCGACCGGCTGACCGCGCCGCTGGGCTGGGATATTGTCAGGCTGCCGCTCGCGCCAAGTCAGGAGGCCGCGGCAGACGACCTGGAGGCACTGGCTAACGCGGTGCGGGAGGCGGCTGCGCCGCGCACGCCCGCCGAGCCCGTAGGCCAGGGCGTGGAGGTCGGCAGGCGCGGCCATCTGCGGGTACTCAGGTCGGCACCGCCGGAACGCGGCAGGCCGGGTTAGCCGGGCAGCGTCAGCGCTTAGTTCGCCTTCCGCTGCCTGCTCCGCCGCCTCGTCGTCGGCCGCGCCCGATAGTCTTGACGCTCTGCCGAGCCCGCTTCCCGCGAGCGCCGCAGCCGATACGAGCAATGACAGTCAGGAGAGGCAAGCCGAGGTGGCTGACTACGCGAAGATCTTCAAGTCGTACGACATCCGCGGGCTGGTACCTGACGAACTCGACGAAGGCGTGGCTGAGGCTGTCGGAGCCGCATTCGCTACCATGACCGGCGCGCCCGCCATTGTCATCGTGCACGACATGCGGACTTCATCAGGCCCGCTGGCGGCGGCCTTCGCCCGGGGCGTGATCTGGGCGGGCGCCGACGTCATCGACGGCGGGCTCGGCTCGAGCGACATGCTCTACTACGGCAGCGGCAGCCTGGACATTCCTGGCGCGATGATCACGGCGAGCCACAACCCGGCGAAGTACAACGGGATCAAGTTGTGCCGGGCGGGCGCTAAGCCGGTCGGGCAGGATACTGGCCTCGGGCAGCTGCGCCAGATGGCGGCCGGGGGTGCGCTGGTCCCCGCGCTGTCGCCCGGCAAGGTCACCAGGAAGGATCTGCTGAGCGGGTACGCGGACTACCTCAAGTCGCTGGTAGACCTGTCGGGCATCCGGCCGCTGACGGTCGTCGCCGACGCGGGCAATGGCATGGCGGGCCACACCGTGCCCAAGGTTTTCGCCGGGCTGCCGGTCAAGCTCGTGCCGCTCTATTTCGAGCTCGACGGGTCGTTCCCCAACCATGAGGCTAACCCGATCGATCCGGCTAACCTCGTCGACCTGCAGGCTGCGGTGCGCAGCTCAGGAGCGGACATCGGCCTTGCCTTCGATGGAGACGCCGACCGCTGTTTCGTCGTCGACGAGCGAGGTGAGATCGTCTCGCCATCGGTGCTCACCGCGCTGATCGCGGTGCGCGAACTGGCCCGTCAGCCCGGCGCGACCATCATTCACAACCTGATCACCTCGAAGGCGGTGCCGGAGATCATCGCCGAGCACGGCGGCACGGCGGTGCGCACCAGGGTGGGCCACTCCTTCATCAAGGCGGTGATGGCCGAGCGCCAGGCCGTCTTCGGCGGCGAGCACTCGGGCCACTTCTATTTCAGGGACTTCTGGTTCGCCGATTCCGGAATGCTGGCCGCGCTGCACGTGCTCGCCGCGCTTGGCGGCCAGCAGGGGCCGCTGTCGGAGTTGCTCGCCCAGTATTCGCGCTACGTCTCATCCGGCGAGATCAACAGCGAGGTCGCCGATCAGGGCGCCGCTACGGCCAGGGTGCGCTCGGCCTACGCGACGCGGCCGGGAGTTACCTCGGACGACCTGGACGGGCTGACGATCACCAGCCAGGATTGGTGGTTCAACCTGCGCCCCTCCAACACCGAGCCGCTGCTGCGGCTCAACGTCGAGGCCGATAACGAGGCGATCCTGGCTAAGGTAACTGAAGATGTGCTGCGAATTGTCAGGGAATGATGGGTAACCCGAGATCCTTGGAGACGATACGTGAAGATCGACGACTGGCTGCTGGAGATCCTGGCCTGCCCGAAGTGCCATGCGTCGCTGCGGGTGGACGAGGAGGCTAGCGAGCTCAGCTGCACCGGAGCCGACTGCGGCCTGGCGTACCCGGTGCGCGACGACATCCCGGTATTGCTGGTCAGCGAGGCTCGCGACCCTGCCGCGAGCTAGTTCCGTGTCCGCGAGATGAGCACCGAGCAGGCTGCGGCGAGCAGCGGCCATGGTGCCGGCGGTGCCGAATCGGCGCCCGGAGGCGGCCACGGCGACAGCCCGCGTGCCGTCATCGCGGCCCTGGCCGCGAACCTGGGTATCGCGGCGACCAAATTCGTCGCGTTCGCAGTGACCGGGTCGGCGTCGCTGCTCGCCGAGTCTGTCCATTCGGTCGCTGACTCGGGCAACCAGGTTCTGCTGCTCGTCGGCAGGGTCAGGTCGCGGAGAGAGGAGACCGAAGAGCACCCCTTCGGCTTCGGCGCCGAGCGTTACATCTACGCCTTCATCGTCGCCGTCGTCCTGTTCGTAGTCGGCGCGATCTTCTCGCTGTACGAGGGGATCAGCCGGATCAGGCAGCCGGAGACCGTGGTCTCGCCGGTAGTGGCGTTCGTTGTCCTCGCCATCGCGATCACGCTCGAGGCGTTCTCCTTCCGAACCGCGATCAGGGAGTCGAACCTGTCACGCGACGGCTCGGGATGGCGGGCCTTCATCAGGCACGCCAAGGCTCCCGAGCTACCTGTCGTGCTGCTCGAGGACTTCGCCGCGCTGATCGGGCTCGGCTTCGCGCTGCTCGCCGTGACCCTGACGATCGTGACGGGTGACGCCAGGTGGGACGGCGCCGGGTCGCTCGCGATCGGGCTGCTGCTCGGCTGCGTCGCGGTCGTGCTCGCCGTGGAGATGAAGAGCCTGCTGGTCGGTGAGTCCGCCAGGCCGGAGGCGCAGCGGGCGATCGTCGCGGCGATCGAGAGCGGCAACGGCATCGAGCGGGTCATCCACCTCAGGACCTTGCACGTCGGGCCGGATTCGCTGCTGGTCGCCGCCAAGGTGGCGGTAAGCCGCGGGGAGAGCGCGCAGGACATAGCGTCGGCCATCGATCAGGCTGAGAAACGGGTCAGGGACGCGGTGCCTATCGCCGGCCTGATCTTCCTTGAGCCTGACCTCTTCCAGGCCACCAAGCTGGACGTGACGGCCCCCGCGGTACGAACCGCCTCCGAGGCCAGGGCCTTCACGCTGCGGCGCATTCCCGGAAGGCGGGGCGGCAAGACCTGACGGCGGTCGCCGCGGGCGTCAGTGGGTGCCGAGGAAGCGGGCCGCCCGCTCTTTCTCGAAGTCCATCGCCATCGCGGTCAGCGGCCTGATCCGGCCGATCCGCCGTCCGAACTCGGCTACGTCCGCCCGGGTCGCCGGATCGGCCAGAACCCGCAGCCCGAAGGCGAGCGCCGCCGGGCTGATGTCGTACCTGCGCTCGATCGCGACCCCGAGCGCGACCGCGTCCAGGTCGGCGCTGGCGAACTGCCGGTGACCACCGGGAGCCAGGCCGCGAGAAGATCGCGTGCGATGGCGCTGGCGAACGGCCGGGAGCAAGCCAAGCGACTCGCGGTAGCGAAGCATTCGCGGCGAAATGCCCAGTTGTTCCGCCGCTTCAGTGATGCGCATGGCCCAAATCTAACAAATTCGTGTCAGGAATAGGGGTCAAGGGGTGCGCTGGTCAGGATCGGTCCCGTAGCGTTCTGCTGAGTGAACGCCCAATCCCGAGGAGCGCAGATGCCTGCGGAACAGCTTCCGTTCAAGGTTGCCGACCTATCGCTTGCCGAGTTCGGCCGCAAAGAGATCAGGCTCGCTGAGCACGAGATGCCAGGCCTGATGTCAGTCCGCGAGGAGTACGGCCGGGACAAGCCGCTGACTGGCGCGCGGATCACCGGCTCGCTGCACATGACCGTGCAGACCGCCGTGCTGATCGAGACCCTCGTCGCGCTCGGGGCACAGGTCCGCTGGGCCAGCTGCAATATCTTCTCCACCCAGGACCACGCGGCCGCCGCCATCGCGGTCGGCCCAGACGGCACGCCTGACGATCCGCGCGGCATCCCGGTCTTCGCGTGGAAGGGCGAGACCCTCGCCGAGTACTGGTGGTGCACCGAGCAGGCACTGACGTGGCCGGGTCCCGGGCAGGACGACGGGCCCGAACATGCTGCTCGATGACGGAGGGGACGCGACCCTGCTCGTACATAAGGGCGCGGAGTTCGAGGCCGCGGGCGAGGTACCTGCCGGGTCTGATGACGATACCGAGGAGTGGACGGTGGTGCTCGGAGCGCTCCGTGCCAGCCTCGCCGCGGACAGTGGCAAGTGGACCAAAGTTGCGGCGCAGATCCTCGGCGTGACCGAGGAGACCACGACCGGCGTGCACAGGCTGTATGAGATGGCTAAAACGGGCACGCTCCGGTTCCCGGCGATCAACGTGAACGACTCGGTCACCAAATCGAAGTTCGACAACAAATATGGCTGCCGCCACTCCCTGATCGACGGCATCAACCGTGCCACGGACACTCTGATCGGCGGCAAGGTGGCGGTCGTGTGCGGCTACGGCGATGTCGGCAAGGGCTGCGCGGAGTCGTTGCGCGGCCAGGGCGCCCGGGTGATCATTACCGAGATCGACCCGATCTGCGCGCTCCAGGCGGCGATGGACGGTTTCCAGGTCGCGACTCTCGATGAGGTCGTCGGGACGGCGGACATCTTCGTGACGGCCACCGGGAATTTCCACATCATCACTGCGCAGGACATGAGCAGGATGAAGCACCAGGCAATCGTCGGTAACATCGGCCATTTCGATAACGAGATCGACATGGCCGGCCTGGCCAAGCTGCCCGGGATTCGCAGGCTGAATATCAAGCCCCAGGTCGACGAGTGGACATTCCAGGGCGGTGCTGACAAGGACGAGCACTCGATCATCGTGCTCTCTGAAGGCAGGCTGCTGAACCTGGGTAACGCCACCGGCCACCCGAGCTTCGTCATGTCGTCGAGCTTCACCAACCAGGTGCTCGCTCAGATCGAGCTGTTCGCCAGGACCGAGAACTACCCGCTCGGCGTGCACGTGCTGCCCAAGGTGCTCGACGAGAGGGTCGCCAGGCTGCATCTCGCCGCCCTTGGCGTTCACCTGACCGAGCTGAGCAAGGAGCAGGCCGACTACATCGGGGTCTCGGTAGATGGCCCGTACAAGTCCGACCACTACCGGTACTGAACGGTGCGCCGCGCTGGCAGCCGTGGGTGGTCTTGTGGCAGCTGAGACAGGCATGATGAACAGGCCCGGCGGTTCGGCGCGGATCGCCTGGGCCGAGCGCGCCATGCCGGTGCTCGGGTCGCTGCGCGGGGAATTCGCCGCCAGGCAGCCGTTCGCCGGGTACGCGATCGCGGCTTGCCTGCACATCACCGCCGAGACCGCGGTGCTCGTCGGCGTGATCACGGCGGGAGGCGGCGAGGTCCACCTCGCCGCCTCGAACCCGCTTTCCACCCAGGACGACATCGCGGTGGCCCTGGCGAGCCGGCCGGGAGTCTTCGTTCATGCGCGGGCTGGGGTAGACCGGGCGACGTACTACTCGCACATTCACGCGGCGCTCGACTGCCGTCCCGCCCTGGTCATTGACGATGGCGGTGACCTGGTCAATGTCCTGCACGCCGAGCGCGGCGACCTGCTGCCGGGTGTCATCGGCGGCTGCGAATCGACCTCGACCGGCGTGGCCAGGCTGCGCCGGATGGCAGCCGAGCGGACGCTCGCCTTTCCGATGGTGGCTGCCGACGCATCGGTGACAAGGCGCATGTTCGACAATGCCTACGGCACTAGCCAGTCGGTGCTCGACGGCGTACTGCGAGCGACCAACATGCTGTTCGCCGGCAAGACGGTCGTAGTCGCCGGCTACGGCTCGTGCGGCGCCGCGATCGCCGACCGGGCCGCGGGCCTCGGCGCCCAGGTGATCGTGACGGAGGTCGATCCGGTGCGCGCGCTCGACGCGCTGATGCGCGGCTACCGCGTGATGCCGATGGCGGAGGCCGCTCGGCTCGGCGACCTCTTCATTACCGCGACTGGCTCGCGCGACGTGATTACCGGTTCCCATCTGGCGGTGATGCGCGACCAGGCCGTGCTCGCCAATGCCGGTCACTTCGATGTGGAGATCGACGTCAGCGCCCTGGCTGAGGTGGCCGGCGAGGTCAATTTTCAGGTAAGGCCGCACGCCGACGAATATGTGCTGGGCGACGGCAGGCGGCTGATCTTGCTCGCCGAGGGCAGGGTGGTCAACCTGATCGCCGGCGAGGGCAGCCCGGCCGCTGTCATGGACCTGTCGTTCGCGACCGAGGCGCTGGCGCTCGAGTGGCTGGCCGGAGGCCAGGCCGACCTGGCAGCTGGCGTGCACCCGATGCCGGCCAGCATCGACTCGTCGGTCGCCGGGCTGACCCTGACGGCGCTCGGCACGCGCATTGACGAGCTGAGCCGTGCACAGCGGAGTTACCAGGCTTCCTGGCAGCAGGGAAGTTAATCCGGTCACTCGCCGGCTAATGGCACCCTAGAGGAATGACAACCGAGCGCACGGTCGAGCCGCTGCTACCCGGATTGCGGGTACCAGGCAATCGGGTGAGCCGCCGGGCCATTAGCTACTGGACGGCCAGGGCCGCGCTCAGCGGCGGGACGGTGGTGCTAGCTGAAGTGATCGGAGCGGTCGCCAGCGGTTTCTCGCCGGTATGGCAGGGCGTGGTCGCCGCGACCGCCTTCCTCGCGGTCGCGCACGCCGTGATCATGCCGCGCTGGCGCTTTAACGTGCACCGGTGGGAAGTTACCGATCGCGCGCTGTACACAAGATCAGGCTGGTTTTCCGTGCACTGGCGGATCGCCCCGATCAACCGCATTCAGACGATTGACAGTCACCGGTCGTTCGGCGAGCGGCTATTCGGCCTGGCCAACGTCACTGCGACGACGGCCTCGGCGGCCGGGCCAGTCCGGATTCACGGACTCGACCGCGCGCTCGCCGACGCGCTGCTCGATCAGCTTGCCGTCGCCACCGGGCAGGCACCAGGGGATGCCACATGACCTCGTCCGGCATCGCCGGCCCGCTTCCGGACAACACCCTGCCGGGCAGCACAGTGCCGGGTAACGTCATGCCGGACAGCGCCGTGCCGGCCGCCCCGGTGCCTGACGGCAGGGAGCCCGCCTGCCCGGCCGGCCTGACCTCCGATACGGGCTGGCTCCGGCTGTCCCCGCGCAGCATGGTGGTGCGGCCCCTGACGGACCTGGCGCGGCTGGTGCCGCTGCTCGCCGGCCTGCTGATCCTGCATTCGAGTACGGGCGGCGGCCTGACCTGGGGAGCGCTGGCCGCGGTGGCCGCCATCCTGACCGGCCTCGTGCACTGGGCCACCACCAGGTACCGGATCACCAGCGAGCGCGTCTACGTGCGCCGTGGCTTGCTCAACAAGAAAGTCCTGTCCGTCGCCAGGGACCGGATCAGGACCGTGGACGTGACCGCGCACCTCCTGCACCGGGTGCTCGGAGTTTGCCGGGTCAGCATCGGGACCGGCCGCAATGACTACCGGCCTGGCGAGAGCTTCCACCTCGACGGCCTGACCAGGACGGACGCCGAGTCGCTCCGGGCGGTCCTGCTGACCAGCGCGAAGATCGCCGCCGCGGCGAGCCTGGCGCAGGCCGGCGACTCCCGGCCGGAGCTGAACGGCGCGGATCATCCCGGGCGGGGCAGCCAGCCCGCTGACGCTCAGGCCGGAGGACGGGCACCGGCCCCGATCGCGGCACCAGGCGACGATGGGGCCAGGCAGATCGTGAGGCTCAGGCTCAGCTGGCTCAGGTTCGCCCCGCTCACGATGACCGGGCTTGTCGTGCTCGGCGTGCTGTTCGGCTCGGTCATCCAGTTCAGCAACGCGACGGAAGTCAACCTGGTCGCGACCGATCCTGTTCAGGCCCTCGTCAGGGATTTCGCCGCGCTGAACATCGCCGGGCGCGTTGTGGTGGGCGGCGTGGTGGCGATGGCCGGGTACGTGCTGGTCGCCTTGGTCGGCTACGTCGCCGTGTACTGGAACTTCCGGCTGGCCGGCTACGGCACGGACACCGTGAGGGTAACGCGCGGACTGCTGTCGCTCAGGGCAACCACGATCTCCCTGAGCAGGCTGCGCGGCGTGGAGATCAGCGAGCCGCTGCTGCTGCGGGCAGCCAGGGGCGCGCGGTGCATCGCCATCACGACCGGGCTGCAAGTGGGGCGGGGGGCCGAGCACGAAGGCTCAGTGCTGCTGCCGCCGGCGCCGCGAGAAGTTGCCCAGCGGGTCGCTGCGGAGATCCTGGGCGTGCCAGCGGAGTTGTGCACCGGCCCGCTGCACCGGCACGGCCCCGCCGCGCTCAGGCGCAGGTTCATCCGCGCGATGGCCGCCGCCGTCCTGATCATCGCGGGCATCTGGGCCGCGACCTGGGCTCGCCATGGCCCGGCGTGGGTGTGGCTAGGCTCGCTGGTGCTGCTGCCGGGCGCCGCGCTCGTCGCGGCGGACAGGTACCGCAGCCTGGGTCACCTTCTGGCCGGCGGCTGGCTAGTGACGAGGACCGGCAGCCTCGCCAGGCGGCGCAGCATCATCGGCACCGACGCCATCATCGGCTGGCGCATCCATCAGACGTACTTCCAGCGGCGTCAGGGCCTGATGACGCTCACAGCCACGACTGCCGCGGGCCAGCAGCACTACTCGCTACGAGACGTGCCGGTTGGCCAGGGCCTTGCCGTCGCGATGGCCGCTACCGGCGACCTGCTCGGGCCGTTCCTGGCCGGCTGACTGTTAAGGCGCGCCGCGCCACCCAAAGGACGCTCCAGCCGGTATGGCTCACGTTGCTGGCGTGGCTCACGTTTCTGGCGCGTGGCTAGTCTGAGTCGTTCACGGGAGGTTTCCGGGCTGACGCAGGAGAGTTCTCGTTTGCAGGAGGGGTTTCCGGGTTCCTGGAGGAGGATTCTCGGGTCCAGGAGGATCGTCCGGACCAGAACCCGGAAACTCTCCATTACACGAAAATTCTCCTTCAGGAACCCGGAGACCCTCCTTTATTGAGCGGCTCCTACACCGGCGCGGCGAAGCCGAAGCCATCCGGCGGAGTATCCGCAGGCGGCACCGCATCGACCGGTTGCGCCGCCAGTTGTTCCGCCGGCTGCTGCACCGCCGCCGCCGGTGCCGCCGCCGGCCGGGCCGCCTGCTGCTGGGCCGCGAACTGCTGTTGCTGGTAGAGCCTGGCTTGCTCGCGCTGGCGGCGCACGGCGAGCACGGCCGACAGGTAGGCCTCGGGCGGCGTGCCTGGCGGGGGTGGCGGGCTCACGAACGCCGACACCGACGCGGCCAGTTGCGCGCCGATCTGAGTCCGCGCGGCCGGCCGGAGTTCGGAGTACCTGCGCAGGTAACTGCTCACCGTGGCGGCGATCTGGTCGGGCAGCGTCGACAGTTCCAGGTGCGCGGCCCAGGCCATCAGCGGCGGCGCGATCATGGCGAATTCCGGTGCCAGGTCGGGCCGTTTCGGCACTCGTTCCTGAATCACGAACGTGCCGGCGAACACGTCGCCGAGCCGCTTGCCCCGTGCCGACACCATCGACGTGATGAGGCCAGGCCGGCATGCCGATCAGGTTGACGGGGATCAGCCAGATTTCGATGAACGCGGCCGCCAGCGCCCTGATGAGCGCCTGCCTGAAGCGCTCAGGGCTGCCGTCATCGCTGACCACCCTGATCCCCATCGCCAGCTTGCCGAGCGTCTTGCCCCGGCTCAGCGTCTCGAACGTCGCCGGATAGGCGATCACGACGAACACCAGGCCAGCCACGTTGACGGCCGCCGCCGAGGCACCGTTCAGGTGCTGCGTGGCCTTGCTGCCGACGACCACGCCGATGAAGATCAGTACCGGTATCTGCACGGCCATGTCGATCAGCTGCGCAACGATCCGGCTCGGGAACCTCGCGATAGCCAGGTCGAGTACTGACGGCTTCACCGGTCACCACCTCGGTCATGCCGTTTCCTCCGATTTACACCGCATTTCTTTCGCGCCAACAATAGTCCAGTATCCAAGCTGTAGTCTCCAGGCGTGGACGTGGACGTGTTTGTTGCCGAGCACCGCGCCGAATGGGCCAGGCTCGACGAGCTCAGCAAGCGCCGCCGGCGGCTGAGCGGCGCCGAGATCGACGAACTCGTTACCTTGTACCAGGCGGCGGCGGCCCAGTTGTCCGCCGTGCAGGCAGCCGGGCCTCGACGCCGCCCTGACCGGCGCGCTCTCCAGCCAGCTGGCCCGGGCCAGGGCGGTGGTGACCGGCGCGCAGTCCTCGTCCTGGCAGGCGGTCGGCCGGTTCGTCACCGTGTCGTTCCCGGCGGCGGCCTACCGGGCCGCTGGTGGTGGCTGGGATGCGCGGCCGCCTCGATCCTGGTCGCGCTGCTCATCGGCCGGGAAGATCGCCGGGTCGCCTGCGCTTCAGGCCAGCCTGCTGCCCAAATCGGCGGCAAGGCAGCTGGTGACGCACGAATTCAGGCATTACTACTCGACCTACGACGGCCGGTCATTCGCCGCGCGAGTCTGGACGAACAACGCCCTGCTCGCTGCCGAGTCGATTACGTTCGGGCTGCTGCTTGGCATTCCTGTTCTCTTCGTTCTTTTTGAAAATGCGCTGAACGTCGGTGTCGACGGCGGGCTGATGGCAGCATACGGCCGGTCAGGAGAGTTCTGGACGCTGATCCTGCCGCACGGCATGCTCGAGCTGAGCGCGGTGTTCCTGGCCACGGCCGTTGGCCTGCGACTCGGCTGGACCGTTATCGATCCCGGCCGCCGGCGGCGCGCATGACGGCTATCGCCGACGAGGGCAGGGCCATGTTCACGGTCGCGATCGGGCTGGTCTTCGTGCTACTGACCTCAGGGCCTGATCGAGGCGTTCGTCACGCCGTCGCCGCTGCCCGCGTGGGCCAGGATCGGGATAGGCGGGATCGTGGAGGTCGGCGTTCTTGGCGTATGTCTTCATCTTCGGCCGCCGGGCGTTCAATGCGGGCGAGACAGGTGACATTGCCGAGGTGCCGGATTCGCTGCCCGTTGCCGGATAAACCGGAGCGGGATAATTTCCGCCTGACGAATTTCCCTGACCGGCCGGTAACTACAGCCGTCCCGCCGCCTTCAGGCTGAGGTAAGCGTCGGCCAGCGCTGGCGGCAGCCGGTCAGGAGGCGCGTCGACCACTTCAGCGCCGTAGCGCCGGAGCAGGCGCTGACCTGCGCGCGCCTGGCCTGCGCACTGATCGCGGCCGCGGCGTTGTAGACCGCGGTCGGCGGCGCCGCGCTCGGCGGCCATCTCCGCGACCCTAGGATCGGCGACGGCGGCGACGAGCACCTTGTGCCTGGACGACAGCAACTGGAGGTGCGGCAGCAGGCCCTGCTCGATCGCGGCCGGGTTCAGGTCGGTCATCAGCACGACGAGGCAGCGCTGCCTGTGCGATGCCGAGCACCGGCGGCGGCCATCAGCTTGATGTCCGGGTCGATCAGGCCGGTTCCAGCACCGCCAGTCTCACTGGTGATCGCGGCGAGCACCTCGTGGCGCCCGGCCCCGATGACCCTCGCCCGTACCCGCCGGTCGGCCGCGATCAGGTCAACCCGGTCGCCTGCCCTCACCGCGAGCGCCGTCAGCAGGAGCAGCGCGCGTCCATTGACGCGTCGAGCCTGGTGATGCCGCCGACCCGGCCGGCCGAGCTGCGGCCGGTGTCGAGCACGATCACGATCCGCCGGTCGCGCTCCGGACGCCAGGTCCGCACCAGCACGTCGCCGCGGCGCGCGGTTGATCGCCAGTCGATCGACCGGACGTCGTCGCCGAGCACATAGGGGCGGAGCGAGTCGAACTCGCTGCCCTGGCCTCGGATCATCGACTTGTGCTGGCCGTCGAGCTCACGGAGCTTGGCGAGTTTTTCCGGCAGGTGCTTGCGGCTGAGGAAAGGCGGCAGCACCCGCACCGTCCACGGCGCGGCCAGGTTCGCCTGCCGGCCGGCCAGGCCCAGCGGGCCGAGCGACCTGCATCGTGACCGCTCCGGCCGCGACGTCGCCCCGTCGCTGTCGGCGTGAGCGAGGTGGTGAGCGTCACTCGCCTGCCTGGCTCACGTTGAGGCTGACCCTGCCGTGGGCTGCGCGCCGGCGCTCGGCCGCCAGCCGTCCCTGACCATGCCGCGCAGCCGCCGCCTTCCGTGGTTGACCACGGTGAGGGTGACGGTGCCCGGCTGGCCGAGGTGCACCTTGGCGTCGCCCGACCTGGTCACCTGCAGCTACCGGTCCTGGCGGCGAAGCCCGCGTCGGCGATGATCGCGAGGACAATGGCCAGGTCGATGATGAGCACGGTTCCGCCGGTGCGGAACACCAGGACGGCCAGCGCGCCGAGAGTGCCAGCAGCGCCGCCCTGCCGGTCAGCATCATCGCGGCACGGGCACCGAGGCGAGAATGCCGGCAGCACGCCGTCCGGAGTCGCGCCGTCAAGCTCGACTTCGGGCCGCAGCTGGATCCGGTGCCGCAGCGTCGGCCCGGCGAGCGCCTTCACGTCGTCAGGCGTGACGTAGTCACGGCCGGACAGGAATGCCCAGGCCCGGCTGGAGGCAAGCAGCGCCGTCGCGCCGCGCGGGGAGGCTCCCGAGCTGCAGCGACGGCGACATCCTGGTCGCGCGGCAGATGTCGACGATGTAGCCGGTGACCTCGGCGGCCAGGTGGATCGTGCGCGCCGCTTCCCGTGCCTGCGCAAGCTCGGCGGGCCCGGCGACCGCGGCGATCCCGGCGGCGGCCAGATTGCGAGGGTCGAACCCGGCGGCGTGCCTGTCCAAGATCGAGATCTCATCGGCTCGCTCGGGCAGCGGGACGCTGAGCTTCAGCAGGAACCTGTCCAGCTGCGCCTCGGGCAGCGGGTAGGTGCCCTCGTACTCGACTGGGTTCTGCGTCGCCGCCACCAGGAACGGGACTGGCAGCTTGTGCGGTCTGGCCGTCCACCGATACCTGGCGTTCCTCCATCGCCTCGAGCAGGGAGGCCTGGGTCTTCGGCGGCGTCCGGTTGATCTCGTCCGCGAGCAGCAAGTTGGTGAAGACCGGCCCGGCCCGGAACCGGAACTCGGCCGTCCGCGCGTCGTAGATCAGCGACCCGGTCACGTCGCCTGGCATGAGGTCGGGCGTGAACTGCAGCCGCTTCGACTCCAGTGACAAGGCGCTCGCCAGCGCGCGAAGCAGCAGCGTTTTCGCGACCCCCGGTACGCCTTCGAGCAGCACGTGCCCTTCGCAGATCAGCGCGATCAGCAGCCCGCTCACGACCGAGTCCTGAGCGACCACGGCCTTGGCTACCTCGGTCCTGACCGCGGCGAGCGCGGCTCTGGGCGCCGCGTCAGCCGACGCCGGGTGGGCGGGGCCGGTTCGAGCTCGGCGGCCTGGCGCTCGGCCGGCCGGCGGGCGCGGGCCGAGTGGCCAGTCGGCTTGTGCGTCGGCTGTCACTGCGAACGTACCTCTCTTTCGAGTTCGTCAAGTTCACTCGCGAGACCGACCAAGTCGGCGTCGGTGCCGGCGGCGGTCCGGTCAGCGACCGCCTCGATCCGCATCGGGCCGAGCGCCTGGACCGGCCGGAGAGCCCGGCGACACCGCCTCGATCGGCGCGTCGGCGGTTAGCCCGAGTGCTGGCCTGATCCGGCCGAGCATGGCCTGCGCAGTGCGCCGGCGGCCCGGTCCCTGGCCCGGCGCGACTGGTAGAGCCTGGCGTGTCCTTCGACTGTTTCGCTGGCCCGCACGACGACCGGCAGCTGCTCGGTGATGAGCGGGCCGAACCGGCGCACCCGCCAGAGCGCCGTCAGAACGCCAGCGCGACGCACAACTGCAGCACGACGAGCCAGGCCGCAGCCGGGATCAGGGCAGGGCCGTTGTGCCCCGCTCGCGGCGGTGCCGTCGGCCGGGGCGACCGTCGGCTCAGGCGTGAGCCAGACGATGCTCCGCGGGCCGTCGAGCAGGTTCAGCGCCAGTGCGGCGTTGCCCTGCGACTGGAGCAGCCCGTTGCTCAGAAGTAGCCGTTGCCCATGACGGTGATCGCCGTGCCGCCGCGGGAGTAGCGGACGAGCGAGGGTGGCCGTCCTCGGGTAGCATCCGGTTGCGCCGCCAGGAATGCTTGTAGGTGACGCCGCCTAGGTCGGCCGTCCCGCCAGTCGTGCCGCGGCGATGCCGCACGCCGGATCGACCGGCCCGTCGACCGGCGCGTTTCCGTCCGCCAGCCGGACCGCCGGGGCCAGTGCCGACAGCGCGGTCGGCGAGGTTCGACCAGCAGCAGATCGGCGTCGGCGCGCGCCAGTTGGCGCGCTGCGCGCGGTGAGCAGGCCGGGGCTCGTGATGACCAGAGTGGCTCGCGGGCGGCCCCGACGGCGCTCCGATCGCCGCTGAGCGCGCTCTGCGGGCTGTAGGTGCTGATTAGCTGGAAGCCGCGATTGGACAGGATGTCGGTCAGCGCCTTGATGCCATCTAGATCGTGAACTGCCCGGGTCCAGATAGGTATTGGACTTCGGCCTGGGGGCGAGCAGCGCGATCAGGATGCCGCCGACGAGGACGAGCGCGACCAGGCCGAGCAGCACGCGCAGCTTCCGCCAGGCTTTGATCAAGCCGCCCTGGCCTGCCTGCCTGGCGCGGCCGGCCTCGCCCGCCTGGCTGGATTGGGTGGCTTGGGCGGCTTGATCCGGGCTGTTTTCCGGGCTGGTTTCCGGCTCGGCCAGGTCAGTGCTCATCGCGGCACCGCTGGGCCGGAGAGCGATGGCTGCTTATCGGCGCCGGCCGTGGCCCGCGCTGCCTGCGACGCTCGCGTCGACGCGGCCCACCAGGTCGTATCCGGCCTGAGTGCCAGGCCGGTCGCCGTACCTGACATCGTCGAACAACCGCGTGACGGCGCTGAGGTCGGCCGCGAGGGCGGGAAGCTCACCGCCGGCCTCGGCCGCGAGCTCATGGGCCGTGCGGCCGACCCGGGGCGGCAGGATCGCGCGCTCGTCGAGCTCTGCGGCTATGGCGCGGACGCCTTCCATGATTGCCTCACCGTACTCACCGGCCTCGGCGAGCCTGCCTGGCATTCCTCCGGTAGTCCTGTGCCGTCATAGCCTTGCCGGAAATCACGGCGCCGCCGCGAATCCGCCGCCTCCTGGCCGGCCTGGCCCAGGTGAAGATCACGATGACCAGCGCTGCGGCCAGAACGATGAGAACGACCAGGCCGAACCATCCGCTCGGCACGGCGCTGGTACTCACGCCGAAGAAGTGCGCGATGGCTCGCAAGATCCGGTCAGTGATACTCACCTTGTCCAGGTCCTGCCTGGCGAGGATCTGTCCCGCCCGGCGGCCGACCAATGGGGCGACGCGGTGCGGTCCGGAAGCGGCAAGCGTGCGGCCGCCTACCCAGGTACCGGTCATGGCTGCTGGTCAGCTTCAGTACGGGGGTGGCGGGCTGCCAGCGTTGCCTCCCGGTGCGCCGTCGCCTGGATAACCGCCAGGATAGCCACCTTGGTGGCTGCCGCCCGGGTAACCGGGGTCGCCCGCCACCTCCTTGATAGTCGCCGCCGGGGTAGCCGGGGGTTCCGGGGTAGCCGCCGGCTTGGCCAGCGCCGCCCGGGTAGCCGCCGGGCTGGCCGGCACCGCCCGGGTAGCCGCCGGCTGGCCGGCACCGCCCGGGTAGCCGCCGGGCTGATAGCCGGTGGGCTGATAACCGCTGGCCTGATTGCCGGTGGCCTGATACGGGCTGGCCGGCTGATACCCGCTGCCGGCCGTCGCGCTCGCAGGGATGTTGCTCGCGAACTCATCGCCGGTCAGCGTCTGATTCTGGGCGGCCTGCTGCAGCACAAGGTCCATGCCCTCCTTGCGCATCCTGACGTCGGCGTAGAGCAGCACGACAAGCGCGGTCCACAACGTGAAGAGGACGGAGATGATCACGAAATAGATCAGGGCGAACGCGATGATCGCGCCCACCGCGAGACCGCCGGCCACCGCGCCATTGCCGCGCGACGCCGCGAAGCCCGTCGCCCCGGCGAACAGCAGGATCAGGAACAGCACCACGAACAAGATCGAGATGATGATGAACAGCACCGCGAAGATCCCGAAGAACCTCCAGAAGCTGCCCTTCACAAGCTGCCAGGACCGGCCGACGGCCGCCCATGGGCTCTGCCGTTCGAGCACTACGACAGGGAACGTCAGGCACAACATGATGCCAAGCCATGCACCCAGAGGGAACGAGATCAAGATCCCGAAGCCGTGCAGCACGATGGCGCGGCAATGCCCAGACAATGGCAATGATGAGCCAGTACATAATGCCCGTCAGCAGGACCCAGCCCATCCTGGACAGACCGACGGCATCGCCGATGCTGATCTTGCGGCCGAGCAGCGCCTGACCGAGCGCGGCAACGACGCTGCCGCCGACGATGGCGTCAATGACAAGCGCCGGAACGTCGGCTAGGAAGGTTGCTCCGGTACTGCCTGTACGGTTCACGATGACGCCGAGCACGATCGTCAGGACCGCGCCGACGAAGGTGCCGATCGCGACGATGCCGATGCTGGCGATCGGGTTCTGCCTGACCAGCGTGAAGGTGCCGCTCAGGATGTCACCGAACCCGAGCGGCCGGAATGGGATGCCGCCAGGCGCTGGCGCCCCCGTCGCCCAGCCTTGCTGATGCCCCTGCGGGCCGCCGCCAAGGCCTCCCGCCGCGCCCGCTGCCTGGCCAGGCTGCTGGTATTGCCCGTAGCCGGGCAGTTGACCCGCCTGTTGCCCGTAGTCGGGCGGCGTCGGCTGCCCGAATGCGGTCTGCCCGATCGCGGTCTGGTCAAATCCGGCCTGCCCGTACCCGGCCTGCCCGTAAGTCGGCTGCCCGTAAGTCGGCTGGCCGACAGCGGCTTGCCCGTAGCCGGGCTGGCCAGCAGCGGTGGGTGCGGCGGGAGGGGGTTGGCCTGGAGCGGGCTCGCCGAAAGCCTGCTGCGCGTACGCCGTCTGTCCGTAGCCGGGCTGATCAGGCTGCGCCCCGAACCCGGCTTGCGCGGGCTGTCCGTAGGCCGGCGGGTCGGATTGCTGTCCGTAGGCGGGCGGGCTGGGCTGCTGTCCGTAGGCCGGCGGGTCGGATTGCTGTCCGTAGGCGGGCGGGTCCGGCTGCTGGCCTTGGCCAGGCTGCCACCTGATCTGCGTGGCATCCTCGCGCCCGTACCCACGCTGGCTCGCCTGCTGGCCAGAGCCAGGCGGCTGTGCTTGCTGGCCGTAACCGGGCTGTGCTTGCTGGCCGTAACCGGGCTGTGCTTGCTGGCCGTAACCGGGCTGTGCCTGCTGGTCGAATCCCGGCTGAGCGGGCTGGCCATATCCCTGCTGGCCGTAGCCGGGCTGCTGATCTCCGGGTTGAGCATCCTGCTGCCCAGCTCCGGGCTGGTCGGCAGGCGGCTGCGGGCGATACCTCGGCATGGTCGGCTGCCCGAACTCGGGCCGATCTGGCCAGGGACTGCGTTGTTGCGGACCGTAGCCTGGCTCGGACTCGTCTTGGTCCTGGCTCCCTGACGGATTCTCAGTCATGGTGGTCTCCTGAACTGTCGGCGCCTTGGCGCCGCGCTCAACTGGTACAGGGCTCGGCGACCGGCTGCCATCGCCCATACTCCCATAAACCGTTGATCCACGCGGACCGCCCGCGTTCATGATCGCGGACAGTTCCCGGCCCGGCGACTCGTACGTTCATGATCGAGGGGAGTTTCGGCGCGATGACGGCGCGACAATAGGGCCGCATTCATGATCGCGGAGACCTTCCGCAGCCTGGTGCGGCTCTTTCTGATTGAGCCGAGGCTGGCTTCGGCGACGCGAGGCTGCCATCTCAGGTGCCGGGAGGGTTCCTGGCCCCCGGACCTTGATCATGCAGTGTGGCTCTTTCGGGGTGAGGCTGCTCTCGCAGGAGGGATTTCGGGTTCGTGCAGGAGGGTTTTCGCATCTAGGAGAGTTGACCGGACTATACGACGACAACGCTCCTTCATGCGACAACGCTCCTACAGGAACCCGGAAACCCTCCACGGTAAGGACGAGAACCCTCCCGGACACGACAACCCTCCTCCCGGAGCAGAACAACCCTCCCGGAGCACGGCACCACCCAGCTGGCTCACCCGAAAGAGCCACACCCGGGTCACAACGACGGCGCTATCACGCCAGCGATGTCGCAACGAGGGGCCTGGCGCTCCCTCTGCCCGGCGTGTCGCGAGCCGCCGCGAACTCGCCGGAGCGTTCGAGTGCGAACTCCCAGTCACCAACCTTGCGGGCCCGGCGCGCCAGGGCCGGTGCCGACGGGGCCTGCCCCCGTGTCAAACGCCTGGCCCGCGCCCTGACCTTGCGCCCGCCCCGGCTGCCACACGTTGCTGAACTCGGTTCCGCTCATCCCCGGCGACTGACCCGCCTGTTGCAGCACCAGGTCAAGCCCCTCCTTGCGCATCCGGAGGTCGGCGTATTGGAGTACGAGCACCCCGGCGCTGATCGGCCGGGTACAGGTAGTCGCGATAATCCCGCCGATGCCAGAGACGGCGATCGCCAGCAGAGTCGGCCCGGTCGTCTTAAGCCCGCCGAAGAACGAGGTACCCCCGCCCGTGAGGATCCCGACAAGACTGAACGGGAAGCTGATGATGCCGGAAATGACCAGGACGACGAGCGTGGCGAGCAGGTAGATGCCGAAGGTGCGCCACCATTTGCCCTGGACAAGCTGCCATGATCGGCGCATCGCGGCAACCGGGCCGGCGACCTCGAGCACCACTACTGGCTGGGTGAGCAGCAACCGGACAGCGATCCAGATCGTTACCGGGATCAGCGCGATATAGCCGACGATGCCCAGGATGAGCGCGACTGCCTTGAGCTTGATCAGGATGAGCGCGCCTACGAGCAGTCCGACAATCAGCCACGGGATCAGCAAGATGATGGGGATGAGCACCGATACCCAGATGACCGTCGGCATCCTGGCCATTCGCATGGCCTCGCCGATGGTTACCTTGTCGCCGATCAGGCCCCGGCCAAGCGCGCCCGTGAGGGCTCCGGTCAGCGCGCCCTGCACCACGATGGTGACCACGGCAGTCAGCCCCAGGTAGGGCAGCAAGCTGGTGAAGAAGTGCACAAAGGCGTGGCCAGTCTGAGTGCTCGTGGCATTGGGGCCAAGCGACGTCGTGAGGTGGTGCGTGAGCTTCTGCTCGGACCAGGAAAAGAAGGTGGTGACAATGCCGGCCACCGTCTCGATGATCGCGGCGAGGCCGAGCGTCGCGACCGGGTTCCGCCTGATCAGCGTGAACGCACCGCTCAGGATGTCGCCTACCGACAACGGCCGCAGTGGCACGCCGCCGGGCATCGGAGCCGGGGGAGCCCAGCCGCCGACCGGCGCCATCGGCGGACCGTAGCCGCCAGGTCCGTACCCCTGCGGCCCGCCGCCCTGCCCGTACGGAGGCTGCCCGTACGGAGGCTGCCCGTAGGCCGGCAGCGGCTGGCCAGAGCCGGGCGGGATGTATCCGGGCGGTGGCGCGTCGTAATTGGGCCGGTCCGCTGGCGGCTGATCCTGACCGCCCCAACTGTCGCTCATCGTGAATCTCCTACCGGCCTGATCACCTCATGCGGAGGCCGCCATCCGCAGCATGCCAATACTGGCACGAAAGCCGGAGGCCTACGGACCAACGGTCAACGCAATGGCATCATCTGCCGAATATCAGATATCCCGATTCTTGCCGCGCCTCGCGCGCACGGCTGCCCGTGGCGCAGACTCTAAGCGTGAGCATCGCAGTGTTGCGCTGGGTCGAACCGCCCGCCGGACCGGCCATCGAGCTACTCGATCAGACTAGGCTGCCGCACGCCGAGGTGGCCTTCACCTGCCGCGACGTGGCCTCGCTGATAGACGCGATCCGCCGCCTCGTGGTGCGTGGTGCCCCGCTGCTCGGCATCGCGGGCGCCTATGGCGTGGCGCTCGCCGCGGCCCGCGGCGACGACGTCGAGGCTGCCGCCGCCGCGATCACGCAAGCCAGGCCCACCGCGGTGAACCTGGGCTGGGGCGCCAGTCAGGCACTCAACGCCTATCTGCGCGCGCGGACTCCCGAGAAAGACCATCAGGATGAAAGGGATGCACCGCGCGCTGCCCTGCTCATGGCCCGCTCGATCGCCGAGGCCGATGAGAAAGCCTGCGCCCAGATGGCACTGCACGGGATGAGGCTGGTCCCCGACGGGGCGAAGATCATGACCCACTGCAACACCGGCTCACTGGTGACAGCCGGCGAGGGCACTGCTTTCGGCCTGATCCTGGCCGCGCATCGCGCCGGCAAACTGGCGATGCTGTGGATCGATGAGACCCGTCCGCTGCTGCAGGGTTCGCGGCTCACGGCCTACGAGGCGCGCCGCGAGGGCATGCCGCACCGGGTGCTCGCCGACTCCGCGGCGGCGTCCTTGCTCGCGGCCGGCGAGGTCGACCTGATCGCGGTCGGGGCCGACCGGATCGCGGCCGATGGCAGCGTGGCCAACAAGGTCGGCACGTACGCCCTGGCCGTGCTCGCCAGGCACCACCAGGTGCCGTTCGTTGTGGTCGCGCCGGTGTCGACCATCGACTTCGAGACCCCTGACGGCGCCTCGATCGTGGTCGAGCAGCGCTCGGCCGAAGAGGTCACGCAGCTGGCCGGGCAGCCGATCGCGCCAGCGGGCAGCCTTGCCTACAACCCGGCGTTCGACGTCACGCCGCCCGAGCTGGTGACGGCGATCGTGACCGAACACGGCGTCATCCATCCCGTTACAGGGGGTAATCTGCGTGTTCTGGGTGCGGAGCACTAGCTGTGCGGGCTCCGGGCCGCCGTTTCCATGGAACGATGGGGAATATGAAAGGTCGCGTGCTAGTCGTCGACGATGACGCCGCCCTCGCCGAGATGCTCGGGATTGTCCTACGGGGCGAGGGTTTCGAGCCGACGTTCGTCGCTGACGGGGACAGGGCTCTTGAGGCCTTCAGGGAGACCAAGCCGGACCTGATCCTGCTTGATCTCATGCTGCCAGGCATTGACGGCATTGACGTCTGCCGCCAGATCAGGGCGGAGTCGGGCGTCCCGATCGTGATGCTGACCGCCAAGAGCGACACCGTCGATGTGGTGCTCGGGCTTGAGTCGGGTGCTGACGACTACATCGTGAAGCCCTTCCAGGCCAAGGTCCTGATCGCGCGCGTCCGCGCCAGGCTGCGCCGTACCGACGACCCGGCGCCGGAGATGCTGTCCATCGGCGACGTGACGATCGACGTGGCCGGTCATTCGGTCAAGCGGGACGGCGAGCCGATCAGCCTGACTCCGCTCGAATTCGACTTGCTCGTCGCACTGGCTCGCAAGCCCCGGCAGGTCTTCACCAGGGAAGTGCTGCTCGAGCAGGTGTGGGGTTACCGGCACGCGGCCGATACCCGCCTCGTGAATGTGCACGTCCAGCGGTTGCGGGCGAAGATCGAGCGAGACCCGGAGCGACCTGACATCGTGGTGACCGTGCGCGGCGTGGGATATAAGGCGGGACCGGGCTAACCGGCGATGGCAGGCTCAGCGGTCGGCGGTGAGAAGGTCGGCTCGGGCGCCCGGACAGGGCTAGCCAAGCGGGCGGCCCGGCGACTGGCGATGCGCCGCTGGCTGCCCGCGCTCAAGTCATTCCTGGTCGCTGGTGGCGCCCTGTTCACTCAGCTCCTGACCAGGGCCAGATGGCGATGGCTCAGGTCGCTGCGGCTGCGCGTCGTCAGCACGACCCTGGTCGTGTCGGCGATCGTGGTATCCATGCTCGGCTTCTTCCTCATGCAGCAGTTCACCGCCAACCTGCTGAACAAGGCCGAGGTCTCGGCTCGCGAGCAGGCCACGGATGGCCTGAACTTCGCCAAGTCGCTGCCTGGCGCCTCGAAGTTGCCCGGCGCGTCGGCCGAGGACTTCATATACAACGTCGTGGGTGATCTCAAGTCGAGCGGCGAGAATCCGGCCGACGAGTACGGCGTGGCCGTAGGGCTGGCGAGTCCCGGCCCGCCGGTCTATTTCTCGTATGCCTCCAATAACCTGCCGACACAGGCCATGCCGCCCAAGCTGCTGGCTCAGTTCCCGCCCGCGGGCAAGCATGCGCTTGTCTTCGCGAGGATGCCGCTGAGCGGGCCGGGCACCGAGACGACCGGGTTGCTGTTCGCCGCGCCGTTCGGCATCGATTCTGACTACCGGCTCTTCTACTTCTTTCCGTTGACGCAGTTGCAGACCGAACTCGGCGTCGTGCTGCGCGCGATCGCGCTTGTCGGGCTAGCGCTCGTATTCCTGCTCGCGGGGATCGCCTGGCTGCTGACCAGGTGGGTCGTGGTGCCAGTGGTGACGGCCGCCCGCGGCGCGCAACTGCTGGCGACCGGCAGGCTCGATGAGCGCCTGGTCGTGCGCGGCAACGACGAGGTGGCGGCGCTGGCGACGTCATTCAACGAGATGGCCGTCAGCTTGCAGGACAAGATGCGCGAGCTGGAGGGCCTGTCGCAGGTGCAGCGGCAGTTCGTCTCCGACGTCTCGCATGAGCTGCGGACCCCGCTGACCACGATCAGGATGGCCGCCGACCTGCTGTTCGAGGCCAGGGAAAACCTTGAGCCGCAGGCGTCCAGGTCAGCCGAGCTGCTGCAGAGCCAGCTGAACAGGTTTGAGTCGCTGCTCGCTGACCTGCTGGAGATCAGCAGGTACGACGCCAATGCCGCGACGCTGGACGCCGAGCTCGTGGACATCTGCGACATCGTCCGCAATTCGGCGGACGTGGCGCAGCAACTCGCCGAGCGACGTGGCTCGCGAATCGAATTCAGGTTGCCCGCCGAGCCGTGCGTGGCCGAGGTAGACCGGCGCCGGGTCGAGCGGATCCTGCGGAATCTGCTGGTGAATGCCGTCGAGCATGGCGAAGGCAGGGAAGTGGTCGTCACCTCGGCCGCCGATCGGGGGCGCTGTCGCCGTCGCGGTTCGCGATCATGGCGTTGGCTTGCGGCCCGGCGAGGAGTCCCTGGTCTTTGACCGGTTCTGGCGCGCCGATCCGGCGAGGGCAAGGACGACCGGCGGCACCGGCCTCGGCCTGGCCATCGCGCTCGAAGACGCCAGGCTGCACCGTGGCTGGCTCGAAGCGTGGGGTGAGCAAGGCCAGGGATCGGTGTTCAGGCTCACGCTGCCTCGGGCAGCCGGGTCTGAGCTGGTCGGCTCGCCGCTGCCGCTGCGCCCCGACCTGCACGACTTCGATGGCCTGATCACGCCCCCGGTGACCGCCGATCGAGTCGATGCGACACCCTTGGGCGTCGACACCGCGGCTCTGAGCGTGGACACTGCGCCGTTGGCATCGAATGCTGAGCGAGCATGAGGCCGGCCCGGGCGAGATCGGTCGCCATGACGGCCCTGGCGGCGCTGAGCCTGCTGCTGGCAGGTTGCGTGAGCTTGCCGACTGGCGGCACCGTGCGCGTGGCGACGCCGCCGCCAGAATCTGGCGGGCTATCGCTGCCGAACGTGATCACTATGGATCCCATACCGCCGGGTCCCAACTTCACGCCGAGGGAGATAGTCAGCGGATTCCTCGCCGCGGGCGGTGCCTCCAAGGCCGTGGCCAAGCAGTACCTCACGCCGGCCTTCGCCGCGGACTGGCATCCGAGCCCGCACCCCCATGTCATCGACTCGGTGCCGGACGTGACGCAGCTTCCGGTTCTCTCACACGTGACCGGCGGCCAGGAAACGGATCAGGTCACCGTCACCAGCCAGCACCTTGAGACACTGGCCTCGGCGGGCGAGGACGAGCCCGGCACGCTCACCGTGGGGCAGGGCCATTCGCCGTACACCTTCAAGTTCGAGCTCACGAAGCTGCGCCACAGCGGGTGGCGGATCGATGGCATCCACGACGAGTTCGGCAAGTCGAAGGACTCGCTGCTGCTGCTGACGGAGTCCGATTTCCAGCGCGATTACCTGCCGCTCGACCTCTATTTCCCGGCGAAGACAGTGTCGGCGCTAGTCCCCTCACCCGTCTACATCTCAGCCACCCATGGCGAGCTAGGCGTGCAGCAGCTTGTCAATGGCCTGACGGCGGTGCAGCCCTGGTTGTACCGCGCGGTCGGGACGGCTTTCCCGCGCGGCACTCCCTTTAGCGTTCAGGTGCACGGCAGCGAGGCAGTCGTCGACTTCGGCGGGAAGGTGAGCAACCTCGACCAGGCCAGGCTAGACGAGCTTGAGGCTCAGCTGGTGTGGACGCTGACCAACTCGCCGTACTCGCCGGCCAGCACAGGCATCCGTTCTGTGCTGCTTCAGCTGAAGCACAGCAGTCCGTTCCTGGTGCAGTCTGACTTCCTGCGCTGGGCGCCGCCGAGCGTGACGGGTGAGCTGTACTACCAGGCGCTGGGTGAATCTGGCCAGCCGCAGCTCTACACGGCGAAGATCGCGAGCACGGGCCCGCGTGGCGTCACGGTGGACTCGCGGTTGCGCCTGCCGCTGCTGCCGCCGAGCTTCGGGCGTGGCCTGTTCAACGCCATCGCGGTGTCGCCGCCTAGTAGCTCCTTCCCGCCGACGTTCGCCGCCTGCCGGGGCAAGGAGGTGTATTTCGCGACGCTGATGGGCGAAAGCCAGCCACTGCAGCCGCTCACCCTGCAAAGCCCCTGCACGTCCCTGAGCTGGGATAACCAGCGTGAACTCTGGGTCACGGCGGGGAGCGCCGTCTTCGTGGTCACGGAGACCCTGACCGGCCCGCGGAGCATACCAGCGACGATCTCGCCGACGCAGATCTCCTCATCGGACACCTATAGCTCCATCAGCGTGTCGCCCGACGGCGCCAGGGTCGCGATGATCGTCAAGAGCGCGACCAGCACCAGCGTGTACGTGACCGCGATCAGCAAGGTCGCTGAGAGCAAGACGAAGAAGGCCAGCAGGCTCGTCTACCTCGGCCAGGGCAACGAGGCCCTGACGGTCGGGCCCGATCTTGTCGACCCGGTCGCGCTGAGCTGGCGGGATGCCGATCACCTGCTGGTACTCGACAGGCGTCACGGCGAATCGCAACTCTACGACGTGCCGCTCGACGGCGGGCAGTCTACCTCTGTGCCGACCCCGCCCGACGCGGTCTCGGTGACGGCGAACGGCTCTATCGTCGCTATCGGCACCGAGCGCCAAGGCCACGTCAGCCTCAAGATCTCGCGTGACCTGGACGGAATCTGGCGTCAGCTCGCTGTCGGCAGTTCCCCGGCCTACCCAGGCTGACCAGCCTGAATTACCGGCCATCTCGGGCGATGCCGCCCGCTGAGCCACGCCGGGCGCCACGGCGCGCCTGACATCGGGCGCCGCAGGACTAACGTCGGTGTGTGGCACCCGTCCGGGTCCGTGGTTGCGCCGGGCATGTCGCCCCCGATAGCGGGGCGACGGTCCCGGCAAGCCGATGCCAGCCGCAGGCGAAACGGCCCACGTAAGGCGACTCATTGTCGACTGATCACGGTGCGGCTTAGAGGTAAGTCCTGCCCCACCCCTGGGATCGGATATCCCTTGGGCCGGGAGAAGGGCATTAGTGGCACAACAGAGCTGCGAGGCCCTCAGCAGGCGGATGTGGGGTCGAAGACCAGGTCGGCCGGACGGGTGCTGCTTCCGGACGACGTTTCCACACCGGATGGAAGGGGGCTCAGGTCATGGAGATCATCTTCAAGGGTCGGCAGACTGACGTGGCCACGCGGTTCCGCGACCAGGCTACGGCGAAGCTGGTGAAACTGGAGAAGCTGGATCAGAAAACGATCAGGGTCGATGTGGAGGTCTCGGTCGAGCGCAACCCGCGCCAGTCGAGCCAGAAGGAGCGGGTGGAGCTGACGATCATCTCCCGCGGCCCGGCGATCCGGGCCGAAGCCGCCGCCGAGGATCGGTTCGCCGCGCTTGACATCGCACTCGCCAAGCTGGACTCGCGCCTGCGCCGAGCGCTCGATCGGCGGAAGCGCCACATGCCGGCCGCGCTCAGACGCGCCAGCGGTCAGACGGCCGCGGTTCAGCCGAGGCCAGCTAGTCGGCCCGCCGGGCTCTCCGTTCCCGCCATGAGTCCCGCTGCGACATCATCGGCCCCGGCCCCAGGCGCCGCTTCAGCCAGCCGTGCCGCCGGATCACCGGCGTCGGCATCGCCCAATCTGGCCCAGTCAATGCCGAGGCAAACCATTACTCGTCCTGGCAAATCCGGATCGCCGGACGGTGCAGACCCCGTACCTTCCGATAGCGTTGTACCGATCGACATGGAAGGCGACGGCCCGCTTGTCGTGCGGCAGAAGTTCCACCACGCGACCCCGATCCCGATCGATCAGGCGTTGCTTGAAATGGAGCTCGTAGGCCACGACTTCTACCTGTTCCATGACATCGACGAAGACATGCCCAGTGTCGTCTATCGGCGGCGCGGCTATCAGTACGGCGTCATCAGGCTGGTCGAAGGCGTCGGCGCCGGTCCGCCGCTGTCCCCGCGAGCCGCCGTCCGACCCGATCGAGGTCGCCGACGGCGATCTGGCGGGCCGTCCGCTGGCCAGTCTGGCGCGAGTCCAGCCTCGATCGGCTCCGGTCCTGACCGACCTGCCGACCGGGCGGTCTCGCTGACCGCGCCTGCGCTACGTCGTGGCGGATCGTCCCGGCGCCGGCCGAGCAGCGGCGCGAGAATGCTGCGCATCGGCCGCTCGCTGCAGGTCCGACCGACCAAGGGCACCTATCATGATGGAAAAACGCGGAAGGTGACAGTTGAGCGTGGAAAGTGACGCAGCGGCGGCCTCCGGCCGCAGGACCCAGAGCCGGGCGTAGCCACGAGCCCATCCGCACGCTGATCGTCGATGATCACGCACTGTTCCGCCGTGGTCTGGAAATCGTCCTGGTCAGCGAGTCAGACATCGAGGTTGTGGGCGAGGCGGGCGATGGCGCCGAAGCCGTCGAGCGAGGCCAGCGAGTCGCTCCCGACGTGGTCCTCATGGACGTCAGGATGCCGCGCAGCAGCGGCATCGAAGCCTGCCGTGCCATCAAGGACGTGGCGCCAAGCGCCAAGATCATCATCTTGACGATGAGTGACGAAGAAGAGGACCTGTTCGAGGCGATCAGGGCAGGCGCCAGCGGCTACCTGCTCAAGGACATCCCGCTCGACGAGGTCTCAGAAGCGGTCCGGGCCGTGTACGGCGGCCAGTCACTCATCAGCCCGGCCATGGCCGGCAAGCTCCTCACCGAGTTCGCCACCCTGGCCAAGCGCGACCAGGATGCGCCACCGCAGCAACTCCCCGCCCCGAAGCTGACCGACCGGGAGATGCAGGTACTCAAACTGGTCGCCCGCGGCATGAACAACCGCGATATCGCCAAGGAACTGTTCATCTCCGACAACACGGTCAAGAACCACGTCAGGAACATCCTGGAGAAACTCCAGATCCACTCCAGGATGGAAGCCGTCATGGTGGCCGTCCGCGAAAAAATCATCGAGCTCAGCTAGCGGCTCCCTGCGCGGTCAGGGCGGATCGCAGGCGCGACTCCAGGGTGGCGGGACTGACCCGGCCCAGGGCGACGCTGTCGCAGCCGACCCATGACGCGGCCTCGGCGAGCGCGCGGGCCATGGGCTCGGCGGCTCGCGGCGTGTCGAGGGTGAGTTGCCTGGCGACGAGGGTGCGGCCCTCGCGGCCGGGGTCGACGCGGCCGACCAGCCGGCCGCCTGCCAGCAGGGGCATGGTGAAGTAACCGTGGACGCGCTTCTCGCGCGGCACGTATGCCTCGAGGCTGTGCTCGAAGGCGAATGCCCGCAGAGTCCGTTTCCTGTCCCAGATGAGCGAATCGAAGGGTGAGAGCAAGGTCACCCGGTGTCGGCCCGCGCGCTGCCGCTTGCCGTCCGCGGCCGTGAAGCTGGCCACCGCATCGGGATCGGCCCAGGCACGGACCGGGGCGCGGGAGCCCTGGTCGATTTCGACCGGGATCAGCTCAGCCGCGCTGGCGGCGTCGTCAGCCGAGAGCCCGGCCGAGTTGCGGCCGCTACCGAAGTTCGTGACCCGCTGATAGTCGCTCAGGTCGGCCTTGGTCACGACGCCAAGTGCCCGTGCGGTCACGCCAGTGAGGTGGATCAGGCACTCGGCGTCGGTGTAGCGGGTGCCGAGCAGCTCGGAGGGAAGCACCCGCTCGGGGAGGTCGTAAACCCGCCGCCAGCCCGTGCGCCGGGCGCAGATGACCTCGCCGGTGTCGAGCAGCCACTCGACCGCGATCTTAGTTTCCGACCAGTCCCACCAGGCGCCGCCATTCTTGGCGCCGCCGAGTTCGGTAGCGGTCAGCGGCCCTTCGGACCGAAGGCTGGCGAGTACCTCGGCGGCGACGCCAGGGTGGTTGTCGTGCCAGCGCTTGCCCCTTGGCCAGGAAGCCAGCGGCGGCGGAACGCGTAGTAAGGCCACTCCTCGATCGGCAGCACGCAAGCCGCATGAGCCCAGTACTCGAAAGCGCTGGCTGCGCGCGGATGCCAGTACGCTCGCTCGATCCTGGCGCGCGGCGATGGCGCCGAGCCGGGCGTAGGCGACAAGCTCGTGCGACCTGGCGAGCACGCTGATCGTGTCGAGCTGGACCGCGCCGAGCCTGGCGCAGCATCGCGGGCACGCCGCCGCGCGAGCCTGCGAGCCGATCAGCCCTTGCGCTTGCAGCGTGATCAGCCTGACGTCATCAGGTGTCAGCTTGAGCTCAGCGGGCGGGATCTTCGACTGCGGCACACGTGGGAGCGTAACTAGGCGATGCCGACACTCCACCCGAACTCGCCGGTTTGTCGGAAATAAAGCTCGCGGGTTATGTCGGCTTAATACCAGTCTTCGAAGGTGTTGGTCGCCATCGAGGCCAGCAGGCCGAGCACCGAGATCCCCGCCCCGGTCCAGAACAGCCACCAGACCGGGCCGTGGTGACCGAATACCATGGCTAGGCCGCCGATGAGGAACCCGGCCATGATGATCGACACCGCGACCCAGGAGACCCTGCGCCCGTGGAAGGCAGGGTACGGACCTAGCTGGGCGACGCGTGGGCCCGGCGGCGGTGACCGCGCCTGCGCTGGTGCCCGCGGCTGGACCAACTGAGTTATTCTCCGCGGCCAGGACCGGCCATGGGCGTCGGCGCTGTCGGGTACCGCGCCCGCTAGAGCGGCGGGGTCCACTTGCTTCGCCATGGCGCTGCTCCTCCTGCTGAACTCTGGGTCTGCGACGTGCCTATCATTGTGACGAGGGCCACCGCTTCGCTCGCGATCGACCCCGGTACTTGCGATGATCATGCTATTAGGCTCTGCGGAATCAGGCCCGGCTACGGTTCACATAGTCCCGTCGGCTCGGCATTGGTCGCTATCTCGCCTACCATGGCAGACGAACAAGTTGTACTGGTCGGCTGCGCGCGCTTGCCGGAGCGGGCCGCACGTCTGCGTCGGTGGCTAGTCGAGCTTCAGGCCAGTCATAGACTATCCGCGAGGAGCCAACGAGACGTGCCAGCAATCATCGATAAGGTCCTGCGCGCTGGCGAGGGCAAGATCCTGCGGAAGCTGCAACGGATTGTCCAGCAGGTCAACTCCATCGAAGAGGACTACGAAGCCCTCAGCGACGCTGAGCTGCGCGCGCTGACCACGGAGTTCAAGGAGCGGTACGCCGATGGCGACCTCGCTCGATGACCTGATGCCCGAGGCCTTCGCCGCCGCCAGGGAGGCGGCCAAGCGCACCCTCGGCCAGCGCGCCTTCGACGTCCAGCTCATGGGCGGCGGCGCGCTGCACTTCGGCAACATCGCTGAGATGAAGACCGGTGAGGGCAAGACGCTCACCGGCGTCTTCGCCGCTTACCTGAACGCCCTCGCCGGCAAAGGCGTGCACATTGTCACGGTGAACGACTACCTGGCCAAGCGCGACGCTGAGTGGATGGGCCGGGTGCACCGTTTCCTCGGCCTCGAGGTCGGAGTGATCCTCGGCGAGATGGAGCCAGAGGAACGCCGCAAGCAGTACGCGGCGGACATCACCTACGGGACCAACAACGAGTTCGGCTTCGACTACCTCAGAGACAACATGGCCTGGGCGCAGGACGAGTGCGTGCAGCGCGGCCACCACTTCGCGATCGTGGACGAAGTGGACTCGATCCTGATCGACGAGGCGCGGACGCCGCTGATCATCAGCGGTCCCGCCGACCAGAACAGCGTCTGGTACAGCGAGTTCGCCAAGATCGTGCCGCGGCTGCGACGCGGCGAGGACGGCGAGGGCGACTACGAGGTCGACGAGAAGAAGCGCACGGTCGGCATCTTGGAGTCCGGCGTCGCCAAGGTCGAGGACTGGCTGGGCATCGACAATCTCTACGACCACTCGAACACCCACCTGGTCGGCTTCCTGAACAACGCGATCAAGGCCAAGGAGCTGTTCAAGAAAGATAAGGACTACGTTGTCTCGGGCGGTGAGGTCCTGATCGTCGATGACTTCACCGGGCGAATCCTGCACGGCCGCCGCTACAGCGATGGCATGCACCAGGCGATCGAGGCCAAAGAGGGCGTCAAGATCATGGACGAGAATCAGACTCTCGCCACGATCACGCTGCAGAACTACTTCAGGCTGTACGACAAGATCGCCGGCATGACCGGTACCGCCATGACCGAGGCGAACGAGTTCCACCAGACCTACAAGCTCGGCGTGGTGCTGATCCCGACCAACATGCCGATGGTCAGGGCCGACCAGGCTGACGTGGTCTACCAGACCGAGCACGCCAAGTTCGACGCGCTGGTCGAGGACATTGCGAGCGGCACGAGCTCGGCCAGCCAGTGCTCGTCGGCACGGTCAGCGTCGAGAAGTCCGAAGTCGTCTCGCGGATGCTCAAGCGCAAGGGCGTGCCGCACCAGGTGCTGAACGCCAAGTACCACGAGCAGGAGGCGACGATCGTCGCTCAGGCTGGCCGCAAGGGCGCGGTTACGGTCGCGACCAACATGGCCGGCCGCGGTACCGACATCATGCTCGGCGGGAACCCCGAGTTCATCGCCGACCTTGAGCTGCACCAGCGCGGGCTTTCGCCGGTCGACACCCCGGAGGACTACGAGGCAGCCTGGCCCGAGGCGGTCGACAAGGCCAAGCGCGCGGTCGCCGAGGAGCACGAGCAAGTCGTCGGGCTCGGCGGGCTGTACGTGCTCGGCACCGAGCGGCACGAGTCCCGGCGCATCGACAACCAGCTCCGCGGCCGGTCAGGCCGGCAGGGCGACCCGGGCGAGTCGCGGTTCTACCTGTCGTTCGAAGACGACCTGATGCGCAGGTTCAACGGGGACCGGGTCGCACAGTTCCTTGAGTGGGCCAAGACCTCGCCTGACGTCCCGATCGAGAGCAAGACGGTCACGCGGTCGATCAGGTCGGCCCAGACGCAGGTCGAGCAGCTCAACTTCGAGATCCGCAAGGACCTGCTCAAGTACGACGACGTGATGAACCGCCAGCGCACCGTCGTCTACGCCGAGCGGCATCGCGTCCTGGACGGCGAAGACCTGCAAGAACAGGTCCGCGGCATGATCAACGAGGTGCTCGCCGACTATATCGCAGACCGCTACCGCCGCCGGCTTCGCCGAAGAGTGGGATCTCGAGGAGCTGTGGCGCGCGTTCCGGCCGGCTGTACCCGACGGGGCTCACGATCGATCAGCTTGTCGAGGAAGAGGGCGGCGAGCGCTCGTACCTGACCGCCGACGTCATCGCCGCCCGGATGCAGGACGACGCACAGGCCGCGTACGACAAGCGCGAGGAGGAGCTCACCGCCGAGGTGATGCGCGAGCTCGAGCGGCGGGTGGTGCTGTCTGTCCTCGACTCGAAGTGGCGCGAGCACCTGTACGAGATGGACTACCTGCGCGAGGGCATCTCATTGCGGGCCATGGCCCAGCGCGATCCGCTGATCGAGTACCAGCGCGAGGGTTACGAGCTGTTCAACGCGATGATGGACGCTATTAAGGAGGAGTCGGTCGGCAACCTGTTCCACCTGCAGGTCGAGGTGCAGCAGAGCCCGATCGTGGGTGAGGCGGGACCGGACGGAGAGTGGACCGGTGGCACCGGCCAGCCCATCCTGACCGCCGGTCCGCCGCCGCAGGCTCAGGCTTCTGGTCAGCCCGCGAGGACGGCCGCGCCAGCGCCGGCGGGTGCGGCCAAGGTCAACGGCGCCGTGGAGGATGCCATGCCGGCCGCCTTCATGCCTAAGGGCCTCGCCGCGCCTAAGCGCCCAGCCAGGCTGAGCTATACGGCGCCGAGCGAGGATGGCTCCGGGCAGGCCGTGAAGAGCTCGGGTACCGCTACGGCTGCGGACTTCTCGAAGGTCGGGAGGAACGAGCCCTGCCCGTGCGGCTCGGGCAAGAAGTTCAAGCTCTGCCACGGCGACCCGAGAAGGCGCGACTGAGGCAGGCCCCTCGTTGGGACATGGGTGGCGCTCCAGCGCCATCGTTGGGACATTGCTGGGCCTGGCCGAGCCGCCCCAAGCGTCCGTTGTGACCTGGGTGCGGCTCTTCCGAAGTGAGTCAGCTGGGTGTTGCCGTGTCCGGGAGGTTCTCGTGCTTCCGGCAGGAGACCTGTCGGGTTCTGGCAGGAGACTTGTCGTGTCGGGGAGGGTTTCCGGGTTCCTGCAGGAGCGTTGTCGTGTCCAGGAGGATTGTCGTCGTATAGTCCGGTCAACTCTCCTAGACCCGGAAACCCTCCTACAGGAACCCGGTCAACCCTCCTGGACCCGGACCTCTTACAGGTGGGTTGGCAGGTGTCGACCTAGGCGGCCTCGATCGCCGTGCAGTACCAGCCGGCGGCGAGGGCCGAAGGGTCGGCGTGGGCTGATACCCGACCTGGCGGTCGGCCTGGCCGACGGGCGGGCGCCGGATCAGATGCGGGCGCCTGCCCGGCGGGTGCCGGGCCCGGCGCTGACTCGGGTACTGACTCTGATGTCGGTGTTGCGGCTCGGGTCGCACTGGGCTTGCTTGCTGGAGTGGCCCGCTCCAGGCGGACGGCGAGTGCGCGGACTCGATTACCGAAAACGGCGATGATGCTCATCTCAAGCACGCCGCTGGCCGGGGAGGTGACGATGACCCGTCGGACTCGGGGCCGGTGCGGTGTCGCCAGCACGGAGGCGAGCTGGCTGATCCGCCTTCGGGAGCGGTCCGTCGTCCAGGGCGCGAGCTGACTGGCCGGCCTTGAACCGGCGAGCGTCTCGGCGAGCACTTGAGCGAACTGGCTCGGCCAGTGCCCGCTTGGCGAACGCGACGCGGCAGCCGAGTCGGACGCGAGCGGGAGAGCGGTCCCGAACGCTGCCTGACGGAGCGCATCTGATGTCAGCGCGGGAAGACTCGGCGCGGGAGGAGTCAGCGTGAGAGCAGCGGCGCCGCCCGTGCCAGGCGCGTCGCCGTCGCCGTCGTCATAAGGAGGCGCTGGGTCCGGGACTTGGGCGAACTTGATATTCACGTCGGCAGGCGGCATAACCGCGTCGAAGGGCATCACAGCCTCCTCGCACGGCGGCATGGCCCCGTCGGGCAGCATGGTCGCGGCGGGTATGACGGTCGTGGCGTCAGGTAACGCGGTGCGCGGTAGCGCCAAGGTGTCTGGCATGGTTGAAGTTCTATCTCCAGCCTGTGACAGTCCGCCTGGCGGAGCGTCCTGGAGCGGTCCGCCGCCCCGGCGCCGGCCGCGAGGAATGCCGGACTGGCCTGCGTGGTTTTCGTAGCTGTTGCAAACATCACGTTCTTTGGAGACAACCGTGTCATTGCCGCCGCTGGTCGAGCCGGCGACCGAACTCAGCGTCAACGAGGTCAAGCGCTACTCCAGGCACCTGATCATCCCTGACGTGGGGATGACCGGGCAAAAGCGGCTGAAGAACGCGAAAGTGCTCTGCGTGGGCGCCGGCGGTCTCGGCTCGCCCGCGCTGCTTTACCTGGCTGCGGCGGGCGTAGGCACCCTCGGGGTCATCGACTTCGACGTGGTAGATGAGTCCAACTTGCAGCGGCAGATCATTCACGGCCAGTCCGACATCGGGAGGCCGAAGGCGCTGTCGGCGCGCGACAGCATCAAGGAAGTCAACCCTTATGTCACCGTCGTGGTGCATGAGGAGGCGCTGACCAACGACAACGTCATGGAGATCTTCTCCCAATATGACCTGATCGTGGACGGCACGGACAACTTCGCCACCAGGTACATGGTCAACGATGCCTGCGTGCTGCTCGGGAAGCCCTACGTGTGGGGCTCGATCTTCCGGTTCGATGGCCAGGCGAGTGTCTTCTGGGCTGAGCAGGGCCCGTGCTACCGATGCCTGTACCCGGAGCCGCCGCCACCTGGTATGGTGCCGTCCTGCGCGGAGGGCGGGGTGCTCGGCGTCCTGTGCGCGTCGATCGGGTCGATCCAGGTCACTGAGGCGATCAAGCTGCTTACCGGCATCGGTGAGCCGCTGGTCGGCCGGCTGATGATCTATGACGCGCTCGAGATGAGCTACCGCACGCTGAACATCAAGAAAGACCCTGACTGCCCCATCTGCGGCAAGAACCCGACGATCACCGAGCTGATCGACTACGACGCCTTCTGCGGGGCCGTTTCGGCTGACGCTCAGCAGGCGGCGGCGGGTTCTACCATTACCGCAGCCGATCTCAAGGCCATGCTCGACCGCGACGACGACATCTTCCTGATCGATGTCAGGGAGCCGAACGAGTACGAGATCGTCTCGATCCCGGGGGCGACGCTGATTCCGAAGGACCAGTTCCTGTCGGGGGCCGCCCTCGAATCGCTGCCGCAGGACAAGCGAATCGTCCTGCACTGCAAGTCGGGCGCGCGCAGTGCCGAATGCCTTGCCGTGATCAAAGACGCCGGATTCGGCGATGCGGTGCACGTGGGCGGCGGAATCCTTTCCTGGATCAATACCGTGGACCCGGCGCTGCCGACGTACTGACCTCCGACGCTCAAATCGCCGTCCTGAACAGGTCAGTGGCGTTGTCGTGGTAGGCCCAGTCCAAACGCGGGCTTAACATCGTCAGGTGGCAATGCAGCCGGGACCAGCGGGTCAGCAAGGCGATCCAGCCGGGCAGCGGCCGGTTCACCGGCGGAACCGGGCGATCCGCAAGCGCAGGCCGGTGCTTGCGGCGCTGATCGCGATGCTTGGGCTGGGCGGCCTGGCAGTTGCCGGGTTCGGCATATCCGGTCAGCTCATGCCGCGCCGGTTTACGGCCGCGCAGCGTGAACGCATCGAAGCCTGGGATATCGCCCGGCGCTGGCGGACCACGCCCAAGACGAAGATCTTTCCTGCCCGGGTTCGCTACCGGCTCGATGGCGGGGAATTCGGCCTTCCGGGTTCGCTGGCGCTCACCGCCAGGCGGCTGGGCATCGCCAGGCAAGCGAGTTGCCAGCGGGCGGCTGGAGCCAGTCGCCCGCTTGTGACCACGCTAGACAGGGACGGCTGCCAGGCAGTCCTACGAGCTACCTACACGGACGCGACGAGCAGCCTGGTGCTGACGGTTGGCATCGCGGTGCTCGGCAGCGAGCGCAGCGCGGCCTCGGCCGCACGCATGCTCACCGGAGATGCCACAGGTGAGCAGAGCCCGGGCGCCGTGTCGAAGCGACTCGTGCTCAGGCCGGTGCCCGTGCCCGATACGCCCGCCTCCGCTTTCGGCGCCAGGCAACGTCAGCTCGCCTGGGTGGTCGGGTCCGGGTCCTATCTGGTGCTCGCGACGGCTGGCTATGCCGACGGCCGGCCTAAGGTGCCCGTAGCCAGTGACTCGTACACCTATCTGGAGATGACGAGCCTGGCTCGCGGCGTCGCGGCCGACATCGCCGCGCCGCTCGCCGCGCCGCCGCCGGTGCCCAAGTGCCCGGGAGCGCCGGGATGCTGACGAGAGCCTGCCCGCGGCTCACAGCCGCGACGGCGGCGACCTTGCTCGCCCTCACGCTGCCGCTCGCCGTCGCGGCTCCGGCCAGCGCTGACGTCGTGCGGCAACGGCAGATGTGGGTGCTGAACGCGCTGAACGTTCCCGCCGCCTGGCGGGTATCCCAGGGGCGTGGCGTCATAGTCGCGGTCATCGACAGCGGCGTCGATCCGACAGTCTCGGACCTGTCCGGGTCGGTCATTACCGGACCCGACTTGACCGGCGTGCACACTCCTCCAAGCGACCTTAACTGGGGTGCCCACGGCACCTGGATGGCTTCTCTGATCGCGGGCCACGGGCACGGCGAGGGCGGGCAAGATGGCGTGCTCGGGGTAGCGCCGCGAGCCAGGGTCTTGTCGATCAGGGTAATCACGGACCGCTCCGATCCGGGCTATTCCGCCTACCAGGATGAGCCGCCTGGTCGCGGGCAGCACGAACTGGCATCGGCGATCAGGTACGCGGTCGGTCACAAGGCCAAGGTCATCAGCATGTCGCTTGGATACAACGAGCCGAGCCTGGTGGTCAGGCGCGCGTTGCAGTTCGCGCTCTCGCGCAACGTGGTAGTCGTGGCATCGTCGGGTAATTCTGGCGACGCCGAGGAATCGCATGGCCACGGGCACGCGCCCTACTCCTTCCCTGCCGACTACCCGGGCGTAATCGGCGTGGCAGCGATCGGCCGGTCGGGGCAGCCCGCCTACTTCTCCAGCGACAACCTGTCCGTGCAGGTCGCAGCGCCGGGTGTCGGCGTGCCCGCTCAGGGCCGGGGCAGCCAGTACTGGGTCGTCAGCGGCACCAGCCCAGCCTGCGCGCTGACCGCCGGCGTCGCGGCGCTGATCAAAGCCAGATACCCGGGTTTGACCGCGCCGCAGGTGAGGCGCGCGATCGCCAAGTCGGCATCGCACCGCCCGCCGGGCGGCTACGACGACCAGATCGGCTTCGGCACGGTGGACGCGGCCGCGGCGCTCCGTTTCGCTCATCGGCTGGCCAGGCAGGATGCCGTCGGCCGGGTCGCTCCGGCAAAGGCAGTCGCCGCCGGGTTCTTCGGCGGCGGCCGCGCAGCGATCCCGCCGGTCCCGGTCCCGCCTCGGGGCCGGACGTCGCTCCTGCTGCTGATGGCGTTCGCCGCCGCATGCGTGCTGCTGACCGCGCTTTCCGGCTGGCGGCTCTCGGCCGGCCTGGCGGCCCAGCGAGCGGCCAGGCGCCTGGACCGAGCCCGCAGCGTGCCACTGCTGCCCCAATGGCAGCCCGCGCCCCCGCCGCCCTACTCGCCCCAGCGGTACCAAACCCCCCAGCACTACCAGACCCCCCAGCAGTACTCAACGCCGCTCCCGCACTCGGCACCCCCGCAGCACCCGTCACCCCAGTACTGGGCTCCGAGTTCCCCCGCGCCGCCGGCCTACCCCGCATCTGAGTACCCCGCGCCGCCACAGACTCCGCCGCCAGGCTCGACAACCCCGTACTCGGCAACGCCGTTCTGGCCACCGCCTGCCACCACCGACGAGGTCCCCGGTGACCCAGCCTGACGGCGGCTTCGGGCCTGAGGGCAGGCCCGGGCCTGACCGCAATCGCGACGCGGGCATGACCGAGTTCGCGAGCAGGGTGCTGGACGTCACCGAGTCGATCCCGCCAGGGCGGGTCATGTCCTACGGCGATATCGCCGAGTACATCGCGCTCGGCGGCGGGCCTCGGCAGGTCGGCAAGGTGATGGCGCTCTGGGGCGGCGCGGTGCCGTGGTGGCGGGTCGTGCACTCCGATGGCCGGATGCTCCACGGCCATGAACGCGAGGCGCTCAAGCACTACCGCCGCGAAGGCACGCCGCTGCGCATGGGCACCGACGGCAAGCCCTCCAGGCTCGACATGCGCAAGGCCCGGTGGCACGGCGAACTGGCAGAAACCAGACCCTAGTTGTGGTACGCGCAGGCCTGTGGCGGCCACTTCCAACGGGGCAGGACTCCGTGAACCAGCAATGTCGTCGGGGTGTGGCTCTTTCGGGGTGAGGCTGTTCTCGCAGGAGGGTTTTCGGGTTCGTGCAGGAGGGTTTTCGCATCTAGGAGAGTTGACCGGACTATACGACGACAACCCTCCTTCATGCGACAACGCTCCTTCAGGAACCCGGAAACCCTCCACGGCAAGGACGAGAACCCTCCCGGACACGGCAACTCTCCTCCCGGAGCAGGACAACCCTCCCGGAGCACGGCACCACCCAGCTGGCTCACCCCGAAGAGCCACACCCATGTCGCCGCTCGCGCCGGGATTGATCAGCGCCGGGGACGCGGGTGATCTTCCGTGATCATGAAAGCGACCGTGATAACGGAAGATTGCCCAGGTCAGGACAAGACAATGCTCCGTGATCACGCTCTGGCTCATGATCGCTGAACCCAAGCCGGTGCTCCGCGCCGGGGACCGGCCCAAGTGGCTCCGGCCCGAAGGGCATTAGGCCGCCGCCACGCCCTGCGAGCCCATGACCCTGAAAACCGTCCCTGAAGCGGAAAGCCTCCGCAGAACAACCAACTCAGCAAAGCCCCGCTGACCCGCCGGGGCCTGACCCGCCGGGGCCTGACCCGACAGCTCCTGACCCGACAGCCTCCAACAGCAGGTCCAGCCGGGCCGCCCGCTCGCAACTGGCGCATGACGGTACGGATTAGCGCATAACGCCCAGCAGCCGCGGTCAATCTACCGCGCGACACGCCGGCGTTAGGCGAGTCACCAGCGCCGTGCCGGTTCCTCTGCTGGAATGCCATACGACTATGCGAAATGACACGGATAGGCAGCGCGCCGATAAGCCAGTGCGGCCGCCCGCGTACCGGCTGGTTCGCCGGCCCGTCCGCGCCGCCGTGCCTCCCGTGCTTGACCAGGCGCAGCAGCGAGTGGTCGACCACGCCGGCGGCCCGCTGCTGGTCCTGGCCGGCCCTGGCACCGGCAAGACCACGGCCATCGTCGAGACGGTTGTGGACCGGATCGCCAGGCGCGGTCTCGACCCGAGCCGGGTGCTCGTGCTGACCTTCAGCCGCAGGGCCGCGCGCGAGCTCAGGGAGCGGATCACGCTGCGCCTGGACCGGACTACCACCGAGCCGCTGGCGCTGACCTTTCACAGCTACGCCTACGCCCTGGTCAGGCGGGAGTTCGTGCTGGCGGGGGACGAGCCCCCGATCCTGCTGTCCGGGCCAGAACAGCTTGGCGAGGTCAGGCGCATGCTCAAAGGCGAAGCGAGCGACGGGGCGCCGCGCTGGCCCGACCGCCTGCGCCCGCTGCTCGGCACCCGGGGCTTCGCCGCCGAGTTGCGTGACTTCCTGCTGCGGGCCGCCGAGCGCGGCCTGGACGGCGCGGGCCTGGCCCGGCTGGGCGAGCAGGCCGACCGGGACGACTGGGAGGCCGCCGGCGGGTTCCTCACCAGGTACGCGGCCAGGTTTGACCTCGCCACGGTACCCGCCTACGACTACGCCGAGATCGTCAGGATCGCCGGGCAGTTGCTCAGCCGCGCCGAGGTCAGGCAGCGCGAGCGGCTCGCCTACGACGCGGTGCTCGTCGATGAGTACCAGGACACCGACCCCGCCCAGGAGGAGCTGCTCCACGCCCTCGCCGGCGACGGCCGCGAGCTCATCGCCGTGGGCGACCCCGACCAGTCGATCTACGCCTTCCGGGGCGCGGACGCGGACGCCATCGGCCGGTTCCCCGACCGGTTCCGCAGCCCGGACGGCTCACCGGCGGCGGTGCTGGCGCTCGGCACCTGCCGGCGCAGTGCCAAGGTGCCCCTGGCTGCCTCACGCCGGGTAGCCGCCAGGTTGCCGGCTGTCCGGACAACCTCAAGGATGAAAAAGGATCACCGGGCGATAACCCCGCTGGATCAGGCCAACCTCGGCGGGGTGCGGATCTTGCTGGCGTCGAGCGAGCGTCAGGAAGCGGCCTCGATCGCCGACGCGCTGCGCCGGGCTCACCTCATCGACCAGCTCCCCTGGTCGAGCATGGCAGTCCTGGTGCGCTCGGCGGTACGTCAGGTGCCCGCGCTGCAGCGGGCTCTGTCCAGTGCCGGAATCCCGGTCGCGGTGGCGGGCGACGAGCTGCCGCTCGCCGAAGATCCCGGCACCCGGCCACTGCTGCAGCTCCTGCGCTGCGCCCTGGACCAGGTCACGCTGACCGAGGAGCTTGCCGCCGACCTGCTGACCGGCCCGCTCGGCGGCACCGATGCGCTCGGGCTGCGCCGCCTGCGCCGGCTGCTACGCGAGGGCAGCGACGACTACGACCCGGACGCTCCCCTCGCGGCGGCGCTGCTCGATCCCAGGCTGCTCACGCCGGCGGGCTGGGCGGAGGAGAGCCTGACTGCCGCCCTGGAGGCGCTGGACGCGGCCAGGCGGGTCGCCGCGCTGATCGGGCAGGCGCGCAGGATCGCCGCCGGCGGCACCGCGCAGGATGTGCTCTGGGCGGTCTGGAGCGCGTCCGGGCTCGCCGGGCAGTGGCAGGCCGCCAGCGCGGCGGGCGGCACGGCGGGTGCGGCGGCGGACGCGGACCTCGATGCGGTGATGACGCTGTTCGACGCGGCGGCGAGGTTCGACGAGCGGATGCCGCCGGGCTCGATGCCGCTGTTCGTCGACAGCCTGTCCGGTCAGGAGATCGCGGGCGACACCCTGGCCGAGCGCTCCTCATCCGGCGACTGCGTCGTCATCAGCACCGCGCATCGGTCCAAGGGGCTGGAGTGGGACCTGGTGGTCGTCGCGGGCGTGCAGGAGGGCACCTGGCCCGACCTGCGGATGCGGGGCTCCCTGCTCGGCATGGACCAGCTGGTGGAGGCCGCCGCCCACGGCGTCAGCCGCACAGGTGCCGACGCGGCCGCCGTCGCCCTCAGCAGCAAGCTCCTCGACGAGGAACGCAGGCTCTTCTACGTCGCCGTCACCCGCGCCAAACGATGGCTCGTGGTGACCGCCGTAGGCGGCGCGGACACCGAGGAACGCCCGTCCAGGTTCCTCGCCGAGCTGGCCGGCGACGAGATCGAGATCGAGGAAGTCGTCGCCTCCGGGCGGCGCTGGCTGTCCCTGCCGGCGCTGACCGCCGACCTGCGCAGGGCCGCCTCCGACAGGGCGCTGCCCGCCGCCGTGCGGCAGGCAGCGGCGGCCCAGCTCGCCAGGCTCGCCGCTGCGGGCGTCGCCGGCGCCGACCCGGGCCAGTGGTACGCGCTGACCCCGTGGTCAGGCACCGGGCCGATCAGGGACACCGAGGTCAGGATCTCGCCGTCGCAAGTCGACAAGTTCGTGACCTGCGGGCTGCGCTGGCTGATCGAGTCGGCCGTGGGCGCCAGCCCGCCGTCGGTCGCCGGGAATCTCGGCACGGTCATCCACGCCGCTGCCGCGCTGGTTGCCGAGGGCGCCGACCGCGCCGATGTCGCCGGCCGGATCGACGAGATCTGGCACCAGCTCGATTTCGGCAGCGTCTGGTACAACGCGAAGCAGCGCGGCAATGCCGACGCGATGGTCGGCAAGTTCCTCGACTGGCAGCGCGGCAACAGCCGCGAGCTGGTGGCGATCGAGCAGCGGCTGCGGGTCAGGGTCGACAACGTGCTGATCTCCGGCCAGGTGGACCGGCTCGAGCGGGATGCCGACGGCGCCGGAGTCGTGGTCGACCTCAAGACCGGGTCGAGCAAGCCGCCGGCCGCCGACCTGGATCGCAACCCGCAGCTCGGGGTCTACCAGCTAGCGGTGATGCTCGGCGGGTTCGTCGAGCTCGGGATCAGCGAGTCCGGCGGCGCCGAGCTCGTCCACGTCGGCAAGGCGGCCGGGGTCAAGCAGGCGGCCGTCCAGCGCCAGCGGGCGCTCGGCAACGACCCCGATCCGAGCTGGGCGCTGGCGCTGGTCAAGGAAGCCGCCGCCGGAATGGCCGGCCCGGACTTCAGCGCGACGGCCAACGACGGCTGCCGCCGCTGCCCGGTCGCGACAAGCTGCCCGGCCGACGAGCGCGGCAACCAGGTGCCCCCGTGAGCAACGAGCATCCGGGGCGTCGTCCCCCTGGGCCAATACAAGCGACCCTGTTTGACGTTGAGCCTGGGCGGTGGGTGGGGGGTGTAGTGGGTGGGCCGCCGCGCGAGCGGCGGCGCAGCTTCACCCCGGCCCAGCTCGCCCGGCTGCTCGGGGTGCCCGAGCCGACGCCCGAGCAGTCCGCCGTGATCGGCGCGCCGCTCGCGCCGATGGCCGTCGTCGCGGGGGCCGGCTCTGGCAAGAGCGAGACCATGGCCGCGAGGCTGGTCTGGCTCGTGGCCAACGGCCACGTCGTGCCCGAGCGCGTGCTGGGCCTCACGTTCACCCGCAAGGCCGCTGCCGAGCTGGCAGGCCGGGTCAGGACCAGGCTCGACGGGCTGCGCCGGGTCGGCCTCATCGGCGACCTGGCCCTGGATGGGGACCCGGTCATCGCGACCTATCACGCGTACGCGGGGCGGCTGATCGGCGACCACGCGCTGCGCGAAGCACTCGAGCCGAGCTTGCGGCTGATCACCCCGGCCGTCTCCTGGCAGCTGGCCGCCAGGATCGTCGCCGCGTACGACGGGCCGATGGACGCGGTGGACTGGGCTCCGGTGACGGTGACCGCCGCCGTGCTCGACCTGTCCTCCGAGCTGGCCGAGCACCTGCGGGACGCCGGTGACGTGCTCGCGGCTGGTGAGTGGCTCGACCGCCGGTACGCCGACGTGGCGGAAGCGAAGAAGCGGGCCGGGGCCGACGCCGCTCTCAAGGTCCAGCGGGTGCGCGCTCAGCTGCTCCCGCTGGTGCGCGCCTACGCGGCGGCGAAGGCCGAGCGCGAGGTCATCGACTACGGGGATCAGATGGCGCTCGCGGCCAGGATCGCCATGCGCCACCCGGAGGTCGGCAGGCTCGAACGGACGCGGTACCCGGTCGTCTTGCTCGATGAGTTCCAGGACACCAGCCACGCTCAGCTTGAGCTGATGCGGGCGCTGTACGGCGGCGGGCACCCGGTGACCGCCGTCGGCGATCCGTGCCAGTCCATCTACGGATGGCGCGGTGCCAGCGCGGGCAACCTGAAACGGTTCGCCCAGTACTTTCCGCCGAGCGAAGTACTGCAGCTCTCCACGAGTTTCCGCAACGCGGGGCGGGTACTTGATGTCGCCGCCGAGATCCAGCGCGAGCTGCGGGCCGAGGCCCCCGAGGTGCCGAGGCTGATCGCGCCGCCCGAGCGGGCCGAGCGCGGCGCCGTGGCGTGCGCGCTGCTCGACACCATCGCCGGCGAGGCGAAGTGGGTGGCGGCCCAGGTCACCAGGCTGCTCGAGCTGCCTGAGGGCACGGCGCCCGACGGCGAGCCGTGGCCCGATGACCGGGCCGACTCGGTCCGGCCGTCGGACATCGCCGTGCTGTGCCGCAAGCGGGCCCAGTTCCCGGCGCTGCGGGCCGCGCTCGAGGCCGAGGGCATTCCCGTCGAGGTCGTCGGCCTCGGCGGGCTGCTCACCGTGCCCGAGGTCGCCGACATCGTCGCCACGCTCCGGGTGCTGCACAGCCCGGACGCGTCCGACGCGCTGATCAGGACGCTGACCTCGCCTCGGTGGCGGGTCGGCCCGCGCGATCTCGTCGCGCTCGGGGAGCGGGCCAGGCAACTGGCGCGGGAGGCGGCTGGCGCGGGCGCGGGTCAGCGCGCCGATTCGGGCGGCGCCGGGCGGAGCGGCCCGGGCGACGCTCCGGCGGCTGGCCCCGGGGGCGATCCGGCTGCGCAGGCTGAGTCCTCCGCGCGCTCCATTCCTCCCGATGATTTTCTGGACCGGGCGGTGGCAGATTTCACCGTCGAGAGCGGCAGCCTGATCGAGGCGCTGGAGGATCTTGGCGAGCCCGGGGCCTATTCGGCTGACGGCTACGAGCGGTTCGGCCGGCTGGCCGCCGAGCTGCGGCTGCTGCGCCGGCATGTCGCCAGGCCGCTGCCCGAGCTGGTGACCGAGGTCGAGCGGGTGCTCGGGCTCGACGTGGAGGTCGCGGCGCGGCCTGGTGCGGATCTCGCGGTCGCTCGGGCGGACCTGGACGCCTTCGCCGACGCCGCGGCCGCGTTCGCGGGGGACGCGGCTGAGCCGACGCTCGGGGCGTTCCTCGCGTACCTGGTGGCGGCGGAGACCGAGGAGTTCGGCCTCGAAGCCGGCCAGGTGAGCGACACCGACTCGGTGAAGCTGGCGACCGTGCACTCGGCGAAGGGACTGCAGTGGGCCGCCGTGCTCGTGCCCGGCCTGGCGGCCGGGACCAGGGCGGCGAACTTCCCGGCCAGGCCGAGGCTGAGCAGCAGGTGGACGGACAATCCACGGCTCATGCCGTTCTGGCTGCGGGGCGATGCGGCTGACCTGCCAGAGCTGGCCGGGCTTGACGCCGAGTCGCTGGCGGCCTTCGGCAAGGCGTGCGCCGAGCGGAACCTGGCCGAAGAGCGGCGGCTTGCCTACGTGGCCGTGACCAGGGCGGCGTACTGGCTCGGGTGTTCAGGCTACTGGTGGGGGGCGGGCAAGAGCCCGCTCGGCCCGTCGGCGTTCCTCACCGAGGTGCGGGCGGGTTGCGAGGCTGGCGCCGGGAGGGTCCTTGAGTGGGCGGACGCCCCTGGCGAGGGTGCTGAGAACCCGGCGCTTGCCGTGCCGCTCACCGCGACCTGGCCGGCGCCGCCGAGCGCGGCCGGCGCGCGCTACGACGCCGTGCGGGAGGCCGGTGACCTGGTACTCGCGGCTCTGGCGGGCGAGGCTGGCGGCGGGGAAACGGGCGGGCCTGTGCTGGCGGATCGGCACGCGGGGCTGATCGCCGGCTGGGCGGCCGACGCTGACCTGCTGCTGGCCGAGCGGGGCCGGCGGCGGCCGGACGGGCCGGTCCCCGTCGAGCTGCCGCAGCGGATCGGCGTGTCGGCGCTGGTCACGATGGCGGCTGACCCCGCCGAGCTCGCGGCCAGGATCAGGCGCCCGATGCCGAGACCGCCGGAGCCGCGAGCCCAGCGGGGCACCGTGTTCCACCGCTGGCTCGAGGAACGGTTCGGCCAGCTGCGGCTGATCGACCGTGACGAGCTCGCCGACGACCCTGACCTGGCCGGGAGCGACGCCGGGCTGGAGGAGCTGAAGGCCAGGTTCGAGGCGGGTGCCTGGGGCAAGCGCTGGCCGGCCCAGGTAGAGGTGCCGTTCGAGACCAGGGTCAGCGACCGCCTGGTGCGCGGCCGGATCGACGCGATCTTCACCGACGCGCCTGGGGGCGGCATCGACGTCGTGGACTGGAAGACAGGCAGCCCGCCGCATCCGGGCAGCCGGGCCGAGCGAACCGCCGCCGTGCAGCTGGCCGCCTACCGGCTGGCCTGGGCGGCGCTCACCGGGATGCCGCTTGACCAGGTGCGGGCGGCGTTCTACTACGTGCGCGATGACCTGACGGTGCGCCCGGCCGACCTGCTCGACGCCGAGGGCCTGGCCAAGCTGATCGAAACCGTCCCAGCCGCCCCGTGAGCGCTCGCAGCCTTTGCCGGCGGGAGGTTACATCAGGTTCAGGCGTACGCGGCGTAGCCCGTTCTGGCTAACCGACACCACGTAAGGGCCATCAGCTCGGTCTGCCATGCGAAAGATCGCCTGCTGGTGACGCAGAAAGCACTTGATCATGGTCGGGCCGTCAACATCGCGACGCGCGAGGCCGAATGCCCTCGCCGACGTGCGATGAACCACTACCGCCTCCAGCGGATTGGATGCGATGCGAAGATCCTTGCACAAGATCGCGTCACCGTTGCCGGCTGCGTCCTCGATCCATTGGACGTCTTTGATGGAAGGGGACTTTTCGGGTCCATAGCGTTCATCCATCGTTTCAAGTAACCAGCCGACCGCTCTCAGCGCGTTAGGAACGGTGAACGAGCCAAGGCTTCGGTCCGCGAAGAAAGTTAGCGCTGGCCCGGAGATAGCCGCCTGCGGATGGGTCATCCGCTAGGCAGCCAGCTCGAGCAGCGCCGTGACTTCGGTTATGCGCAAGCCATAGTCCGCCGCAACTGTCCTTGAAGTCTCGCCAGCACGGATGCGGCTGAGCACGTCGTCTGCTGCGATTCCCCGGCTGGGCAATGTTGGTCGGCCGCCGTTGATCCAGGGATCCACAGTGAGCTCGACCTTGCCCGCGCCAACGTCGATGATCTTTGCCCAGCCGTCTTTATAGGTGACCCGACGCAGAGAGTCGGCCACGATGGCCTTGAACACGCCCTGGCCGTTTCGCACGACGACGAGATCACCGACCGCGTCCTTCTCGGCCTGGTCATCGGTTATCTGCCCGTAGTCCCAGAGGACTTCGGCGCCGTCTGTCTTGAGCCGCTCGCTCGCGAGGGCGCGGCGCAGGCCCATGTGCTCCTCCAGCACCCGTATGGCCGGGCGGATTCTCTGCATCGGCACGCCGGCTTGCCGGAAAGCGGCTAGGACGAACGCCTCTGTGAGCCCGACGAAGGGGACGGTGGGGCCGGATGGGGTGACTGGGTCGGTGGTCGTGACAAGAGCCGGGACCGATGATCTGACAGGGTCGAGGTCACCAGCGGGACGGGCTTCGACTCTGGCCCAGTCGCGCAGGGTCCCTCGCGGGACCCTGATGATGCGGGCTGCCTCGGCCTTGCGGTACAGAGGCACCGTGTAGTGAGGGTCATCAATAGATGGCATATAACCGGTGTCATCGTCAGGGTTGCCAGGGGTCATTTGGTCACCTTAACCCCAAGATTTTGGCGGATCGTAAGCCCACGCCCACAGCCTAACCGGCACGCGGTGCCTGGCTGAGGAGGCTCGCCGTGGTTGCGAGGCCTGCCAACCCTCGAGGGCACCACGCGGGCAGCAATGCTCCGCCCGGACCATCAGTATCGGCACGCGGCCAGCCTGCCAGGGCAGCCTCCACGCTAGTGGCGATACTGCCTGATCACGACCACCTGAGGTCATATCGCCTCACCGAAAACCGTCAAAGGCATACATCGCCGACTCTCTGTCCGTTTATCAGGCACTCCAATGCCTCCTATTGGCATTCGGATTTTTCGCGGCATTGGTAAACCGTGCTCCGCTCCTGTGCGTCTCTCTTACGAAGGATCGCGCTCCGCGGATCACGGACGGGGAAACGGAGGGCATTTCACGCACGCATTGCCGGGCTAATTAGGTTATGGCCTGAGTGATGTATGCGGGGGTATCTGCGCGGCAAAGTGAGTAAATGACCGCTGCGTTTAGTGCGGCGACTACGAGGGAGTATACGAATGTTTATGAATCTGCCCGGGCTTCGAGGCCGAGTAGAGCACCGCGTCCTGCGCAAGGCGGTGGCTAGCTGCGGGGTCTTGGCGCTAGGAACGGCGCTGGCCTGCGCCGCCTCGGTCTCAGCGGGGGCCGCCACGCGGTCGCATCCGAGGCCGGTCAAGCCCGGTCTTCTCTACCAGGTTAAGCGCATGCCGTCGGGGAACGGCGGCGTCTTGCCCGCCTCCACCTCACCCGCTAACGCCAGCAACATTCAGATCCTGAACGGTTTTCCCGGATATGAATTGTGCCTGGACGCCGAGAATGACTCAGGCGGCAATCCCAACCAAAGCGGCGACAAAGTCCAGCTGTGGACCTGCAACGTCAATGCCACCCAGCAGCGCTGGAACGTCAACTTCGGTGTCGGGACCGTTGGCACGATAACCAGCCAGTACGGCAACCACCTGTGCTTGGACGCCGAGACCGACTCCGGCGGCAACCCCACCGATAACGGCGACAAAATCCAGATGTGGACCTGCAACAGCAACGCCACCCAGCAGAAGTGGACGCTCGTAGGGGTGTCCAACGGCTCGTGGACCTTCGTCAACCAGTACGACCCGTCGGCGGACATAGTCCTGGCCGCCGAGAACGACTCAGGCGGCTCTCCCTCGCAGTGCGGCGACAACGTCCAGGTGCAGAGCTGGGCTGGTCAATTCGCCCAGACCTGGAACACCCAGGGAACCAACTCCGGTTGCCTCTAAAAGTTCCGCGGGCGCGTCCGAGCCAGCATCCGCTGGTTCGGCCGCGCGGCCGCGTCCGCATGAATGACCCCGTTGGCTTATTGGGTCCATTCGGCGCCGGGGTTGGCATCACCGTGGGCGACCGGCCAAGCCGGGCCCTTCGAACTGACCCGAGCTAGTTTCCCGTGATCATGCTCCGAGGCATGATCACGGAAATTTACCCAGGTCGGGGTAGGTGTGATGTTCCGTGATCAAGCTCGCGACCATGATCACGGAAACTAGCTCGGGCCGGCTCCTGGCGGACAAACGCCCCACCCGGCACAACCCGCACCACCCGCCTCCAGCGTCTCAGACTCGCCCCGAGCCTGAACCGCCAATAAACCAGCAGGATCATGGATACGCGGATTGATGAGGAAAATCGGGTGTCAATTGCCGCATTGATGTTGCCGCAGGGGGCATCCCGCCGCCTGCGGCGGCGGGCGTTATGGCGCGGATCGGCGAATTGCCTGCATTTGGCTGGTTTGGGCGACCATGTTGCCGTTGCTATCGAAGAGGCTGGTCTGGGCGGTCGCGGTGGTGCGGCCGCGGTGCAGCGGCACTGCCTCTGCCCTAATGTGGCCCGATCGCACCGGGCGGAACATCTGCGTAGTCGAGTTGATCGTCGCGGTGACCTCGTCGTCGCTCAGGCTGAGGTACACCACCAAGGCGCCCACGGTGTCGGCCAGCGACATGAGCACGCCGCCGTGAATGATGCCGTTCGTGGTGCAGAGGTGCGGTGCCCAGGGCAGTTTCGCGACGACCTTCTGCGGACTGGCCTCGTCGAGGGTGATGCCGAGTTGCGCGGCGAAGGGCATCATGGCGATGAGCTGATCAGCTTCGACGTGCATGTCGCCCAGTCTGGCAGGTAGCGGGGCAGTGCGACACTGCACAGTCTAGAGTTCCGACTGCGACAGCAGTGGCAAGCAGCGAGCCTGGCGAGGTGGCATGGACGAGCGAGTCCGCACGTATATCGACGCGCATTCTGGCGACTTCTTCGCGTCGCTCAAGCAGTGGCTGGCGATCGCGTCGATCTCCGCCGATCCCGGCCGCGGCGGCGACGTCCGGCAGTCGGCGGAGTGGCTGGCTGGCCACCTCACGGGGGCGGGCTTCCCGGTCGCCGAGGTCTGGGAGACCGGCACCGCGGCCGAGCCCGGCCTGCCTGCCGTGTACGCGGAGTGGCCCGCCGCCGACCCCGCCGCCCGCACCGTGCTCGTCTACGGCCACCACGATGTCCAGCCGGTGGAGCCGCTTGAGGAGTGGGAGTCGCCGCCGTTCGAGCCGGTCGAGCGGGACGGGCTGCTGCTGGGCCGCGGCGCCTCCGACGACAAGGGACAGGTGCTGTTCCACGCGCTAGGCATCGCGGCATGGCTCGCTGCTCACGACGCGACCACGCCGCCGGTCACGGTCAAGCTGCTGATCGAAGGCGAGGAGGAGTCGGGATCGACGCACTTCGCCGACTTGCTCAAGCGCGAGCGCGGCCGGCTGGACTGCGATGTGATCGTCGTGTCCGACACCACGATGTGGGCCGCTGACGTTCCGTCGATGTGCACGGGCATGCGGGGCGTGATCGATGCCCAACTCGACGTCTACGGACCTGAGCGCGACCTGCACTCGGGCTCCTTCGGCGGTGCGGTGCCCAACCCGCTGCAGGTGCTGTCCGACCTGCTCTCGGCGCTGCACGACGCCGACGGCCGGATCGCCCTGCCCGGCTTCTACGACAAGGTGGCCGAGCTGACGCCGGCTGAGCGTGAGCTGTTCGGGAAGCTGCCGTTCGACGAGAAGGCCTGGCTGGCCACGGCGGGCAACAGCGGCGCCGCTTCCGGCGAAGCCGGCTTCAGCACGCTGGAGCGCATCTGGGCCAGGCCGACAGCCGAGATCAATGGCATGTGGGGCGGTCACACCGGACCGGGCGGCAAGACGATCATCCCGCGCGAGGCACACGCGAAGCTGTCGTTCCGCCTGGTGGCACACCAGGACCCCGCCGATGTGCCCGGCATGCTGGGCGCCTTCATCGCCGAACGCACGCCGGACGGCATCAACGTCCAGGTGACCTGCGAGGGTCCCGGCGTACGGCCATGCTTCTCGCCGATCGGCTCACCTGAGGTCGCCGCCGGGCTGCGGGCCATGGAGCGGGCGTTCGGCGGGGAGATCCTCTTCACGCGGGAAGGCGGCAGCGGTCCTGAGGCCGACCTCGCCGAGATCCTGGCCGCGCCGCTGGTCTTCATCGCGGTCGGCCTCGATGATGACCGGATCCACGCGCCTAACGAGCGCACCGACATGGCGCTGCTGCTGAAGGGCGCAGAGGTAGCCGCCTACCTCTGGGACGAGCTGGCCGCGCTCGCCTAGACGGAGATCAACTCGACGTGCAGCCGCCAGCAGCCTCGTCCATCTCTTGCTGAGTTATCTGGCCATGTTCCGCCTCGTAAGCGGAGATGAACTGATCGAGTGCGGCCATCCGGCGGTCATGCCGGACCTTCAGCCGGAGAGCCTCACTAATCCAGGCGCTGACGCTCTCCGCTTGCCCTTGGTCGACGGCGTGCTGCGCCACAGCTACCCAATCCGCGTCTACTGAAGCAGACGACCGCTCATTCATGCTCATACATCAATTCTCCAGCTATGCCGCGAGCATAGGAGCGGTCGGAAAGTGCGCTCCCTGGGCTGACCGACAGTGCCCTGAACCGGCAGCGGGGCGGAAACGCCGTATTCTGGGGCAGTGGCTAGCCCCCGGATTGCCGTGCCGAGCACGATTGCGCTGACCAGGTTCGAGGTGGAACGGGCGGCGAAGCTGCGCTCGGATTCCGACTGGCTCGAATCGGCCTGGGCCAGCCCCGCCACCAGGGTCGTTGTCGTCGAGAAGGGCCAGGCGCTGATCTGGGAGGCGGCCGGCGGGGACGCCGCCGAACTGATCTTCGTCGCGCCCGGTGAGGCGCCGGAAGGCATCAGGTTCCTGCTCGGCGTCGATTCCGGTGAGGTCGCCTACTTCGGCGTCGCCGCGACCCCGCCGAAGCCCGCTGACGACACCGGCGTCCGCAGCGCGGGCCTGCGCGAGGCCGGGCACCTGCTGAACGACCGCGACGCCGGGCTCCTGACGCACGCGATCGCGCTGGCGAACTGGCATGAGGTCACCGGCTTCTGCTCGCGGTGCGGCTCGCCGACCGAGCCGATCACGGCCGGGCACACGCGCCGGTGCACGCAACGACGGCAGCGAGCACTTCCCCCGCTGCGACCCGGCCGTCATCATGCTGGTCGCCGACCCAGACGACCGCTGCCTGCTCGCGCGGAACGTGGCCTGGCCTCGCCCGCCGGGTCTCCGTGCTGGCAGGGTTCGTCGAACCAGGAGAGTCGGCTGAGCAGGCCGTCGTCCGTGAGGTCCACGAGGAAGTCGGGATCACGGTCGACAAGCTCACCTACGCGGCCAGCCAGCCGTGGCCGATGCCGCACAGCCTCATGCTCGGGTTCCGCGCCGAGGCGCCGGTGACCGAGATCGAGGTCGACGATGACGAGATCTCCGAAGCCGCCTGGTACTAGCCGAGACGACCTCAAGAGGCGATCGAGGCCGGGGACTTGCTGATGCCCCCGTCGCCTGTCGATCTCGCGCTGGCTCATCGAAACCTGGTACGGCGGCCCGCTCCCCAGCCCCCAGCCGCCGGTACGACTAGCGCAGGCAGCAGTGCCGGCCGCCAGCTCCAGATGGCTGGCTACCTCGTTGGCCGAGGCTCGCCTGGTGACCCAGGCCACGAGGTTAGACAGCCACACGTCGCCGATGACGCGGGCGATCGCCCGCTCGTCGGCGGTCGGCTCACCTTCGTGCATCGCCCCGGTCAGCATCTCCTCCATCAGCGCCGCGACCGCGTTGACCTCGGTGGCCGCGCTCGGATCGGCGAACATGAAGGCCCGGGTCATCGCCTCGGTGAGCAGCGGCTCGCGCTGCATCGTCTTGGTCACGCCGCTGAGCACGAACAGCATGCGCTCGTACCTGCGTCTCGCCCGGAATCGGCCGCTTGCCGAGCTTCTCCTTGGCTCGCTCGAACTCGCGCTGACCAGCCCGGACACCAGCAAGTGGATCTTGGAAGGGAAGTACCGGTACAGCGTGCCGAGCGCCACGTCGGCCCGCTCGGCGACCTCGCGCATCTGCACGGCGTCGTAACCGCCCTTGGACGCCAGCGCCAGCGTCGCGTCGAGGATCCGCTTGCGCCGCTCGCGCTGCGCCGCCGAGCCGAGCTCTGACTCGGCCAGGCCCGCCCGGTCCGGCCAGTTCCGGCCCGGCCAGCCGTTTCGCAGAAGCCATGTGAGCCTTTCGTCGAGCGGCCCATTAGTTAACCGGCCCGTTGGCTCCAGCACAGCCGAGCCGTCCCCGTGCCGCAGAACATCATCGCACCACCGCGGCCGCGAAACCCGGCACCCGGCACCGCCGCCCGCCGTGAGCGGCCTAGTCGCCTCGCGCTGTCGTCGCGCAACCCGTTATAAATGTAACGTGTTCTAGTTATGTAAGTCCCCGACCAGCCAGGGAGCACAGTTGCCGATCGCACTGACCGCCGAGCAGCTCGCGATGGCCGAGTCGGTCGGCCAGTGGGCCAGCCGCGCCGGGACGATCGCGTCCGTGCGCGGTCTCGAGGCGAGCGGCGGCGTGACCGGCGGCTCCGGCCCGGCTCAGGCTGGCCCGGCTCAGGCGAGCTGGGCGAAGGCGAACTGGGCGCGCGCTGGCCGAGCTTGGCGTGTTCTCGATCGCGCTGCCGCCCGCGCTCGGCGGGATCGGCAGCTGCACCGCCGACGTAGCCGTCGTGGCCGAGCAACTCGCCGCCGCCTGGCGCCGGGACCCGTCCTGCCGACCCTGCTCGCCGAACTAGCCCTGCCGCCGGCCCCGAGAGACGGCGAGCTGCTCACGGCGATCGGCGTCGGGCACCGCGTCCGTCGCGGTCGCGCTGTCACCTGGCACGCTGGCCGCGACCGCGACGCCGGACGGCGGCCTGCGGGTCAACGGCACGACCGGCCCGTGCTCGGCGCGGGCGACACATCGCACCTGCTGCTCGGCGCGGGACCGGCGGGCGAGCGTGGTTCATGCTGGACGCCGATGCCGCCGGGTGCGGGTCACGCCCCGCACCCCGGTCGACTTCTCGCGCGCGCTCGGCGACGTGACGCTTCGACGCCAAGGTCCCGCCTGGTCAGGTGCTCGCCGGGGTAGGGTCCGAGCTCGTCCGCGACCTGGCCGCCCGCTCGCCGCCGCCGAGGCCGCCGCAGTTGCGGCCTGGTGCAGCCAGACCGCCGCCGACTACGCCAAGACCCGGCAGCAGTTCGGCCGCCCGATCGGCTCGTTCCAGGCGATCAAGCACCTGTGCGCTGGCATGGCCTGCCGCTCGCAGCAGGCCGACCGCCTCGCCTGGGACGCGGCCTGCGCGGCCGGTCGAGCCGGCGACTCCCGCTCGCTGCGGCGGCCGCCGCGGCCGCATGGCACTCGACGCCGCCGTCGACAACGCGAAGGACGCCATCCAGGTACTCGGCGGCATCGGGTTCACCTGGGAACACGACGCGCACCTGTACCTGCGCCGGGCGCTCGCGCTCGGCAGTTGCTCGGCGGCAGCGGCCCTGGCGGGCGCGCGCGGCCAGACTCGCGCTCGATGGCCAGCGCGCCGCCGCAGGCCACGCGGAAAAGCCAAAATCGAAATGCTTTCCAGGGAGAAAGCTACGCTCGGAGCTCGATGAGGTACGCAAGGCCGCTCGCCTGGTCGCGACCGCCTTGTCCGCCGTCGCCGCCCGAGCGCCGCCGCAAGGCTCTCGCCGAGGTCGGCTACGTCGCGCCCGGGCTGGCCCAGGCCCTATGGACTGGGCGTGAGCCCGGCCGACCAGCTGACGGTCATCGACGAGGAACTGGCGCGGGTCGGCGTCTCCAGGCCCGAGCTGGCGATCGGCAACTGGGCCATCCCGGCGATCGCCCGGCACGGCACTCGCCGCGCAGCTCAGCCAGGTTCGCCGAGCCGACGCTGCGCGGCGACATCACCTGGTGCCAGCTGTTCAGCGAGCCCGAAGCCGGGTCTGACCTGGCCTCGCTGCGCACTCGGGCTACTCCCGTCGCCGGAGGGCTGGTCGATTACCGGGCAGAAGGTCTGGACCTCGCTGGCGCATCAGGCGGACTGGGCGATCTGCCTGGCCAGGACTGACCCGGCCGTGCCGAAGCACAAGGGGATCACCTACTTCCTGGTGCCGATGCGCGCTGACGGGATCGAGATCAGGCCGCTGCGCGAGATGACCGGCCGCCAGATGTTCAACGAGGTCTTCCTCGATGACGTGTTCGTCCCCGACGACTGCGTAGTCGGCCAGCCGGGCGACGGCTGGAAGATCGCCAGGACAACCCTGGCGACCGAGCGAGTCGCGATGGTCGGCGGCGCTGAGCCGAGCAAGGACGTTGAAGATCTGCTGTCCGCTGCCAAGGCCTGCGGTCCTTTGCTCGACCCGGTCGTCCTCGACCAGCTCGGTGCGCGCGTCGCCGAGGACTCACCTTGTCCGTGCTGGACGACCGGCTGGCCGAAGCGACCGCCCGTTCGTCCGAGCCCGGTTCCGAGTCAGCCGCCAGCTCGGGTCCGGCCGTCCGCAAGCTCCTCGGGCGTCGCTCACCGGCAGGCGGTCGCCGAGACCGCGCTCACCTTGCACGTCGAGCAGAGCGCGGCCACCGACGGCGATGCGGCCGACGCGGTTGCCGGATTCCTGCTCACCCGGTGCCTGAGCATTGCCGGCGGCACCACCCAGATCCTGCTCAACCTCGTGGCCGAACGCGTGCTCGGCCTCCCCAGAGAGGAGACACGCTGATTGGATTTCGAACTCAGCGAGGCCCAGCAGGTCATCGCGACCTCCGCCGCCGAGGTGCTCGCCGCGTCCGGGGCCAGGGCGGCGTCACGGCCGAGATGCAGTGGCAGGCGCTGGCGCAGTGCCGGGCTGCTCGCGCTGACGCTGCCCGGCTGGCTCGGCGGCGACGACCTGAGCGTGCTCGACGCGGCCGTCCTGCTCACCGAGGTCGGCCGGGCGGCGGCGGCAGTTCCGGCGCTCGCCACGATCATGCTCGGGGCGCTTCCAGTCACCCGATGGGGACCCCGCGACGCTGCAAGAACGCCTGCTGGCCGGAGTGGGCACGGGCGAGTTGATCCTGACCGCCGGAGTGCGAGAGCAATCCGATGCCGATGACCTGACGTGCCGGCAACCGTCGCGACGCCTGACGGGCGGGCGGGACCGCGACCGGGACGGTCAGCGGCACCAAGGTCGGCGTGCCCGTACGCGGCGGAAGCCTTCTGGCTGCTGATCCCGGCCGCGCTAACGGACGGCGGCGGCCGGCCGTGGTCGTCGTCGCGACCGGGCCGCCGCCGGAGTAACGTCACACCGAGACCGATCTCGGGCGACGCCCCGGAAGCCACCGTCCGGCTGGATGCAGCCCCCATCACCAGCGTCCTGCGGGCCAGTCAAGAGCCAGGCACGACCCCGTCGATGACCTGTACCAGCTGGCAACTGCAGCCGCCGCCGCCCAGGCCGACGGCGTGCTGGCGGGCGCCCTCGACCTCACCTCCGGCTATATCGCCCAGCGCCACCAGTTCGGCAAGCCGCTCGCCACGTTCCAGGCCGTCGCCCAGCAGATCGCCGATATCTACATCGCCAGCCGCACCCTGCACCTGGCCGCCCTCTCCGCGAACTGGCGCCTGACGGCCGGCGTCGACGCTCGCGGTGACATCGACCTGGCCGCGTTCTGGCTAGCGCAGGAAGGCCCGGCGGCGATGCGCACTTGCCACCACCTGCACGGCGGTATCGGCGTGGACGTCGAGTATCCGATGCACCGCTACTCGCCCATGGTCAACGACCTGACCAGGTTCGTCGGCGGCGCCGACTACTGCCTTGACGTTCTGACCGCTGGGGTGCGGCGATGTTCATTGACCTGACGCCCGGAGCAGCTCGCGCTGCGTGACGAACTGCGGGCCTACTTCGCCGCACTGATCCCGCCGGCCGAGAGCGAGGCGATGCTGACCGACCGGCACGGCGACGTGTTCAAGGAGCTGGTCCGCCGGATGGGCCGCGACGGCTGGCTCGGGGTCGGCTGGCCGGTCGAGTACGGCGGCCGCGGGTTCGGCCAGGTGGAGCAGCAGATCTTCGCCAGCGAAGCCGTCCGGGCCGACGTGCCGCTGCCCTCAGTCACGCTCCAGACCGTCGGGCCGACCCTGTTCGAGTACGGCACGGCCGAGCAGAAGGCGATGTTCCTGCCCCGCATCCTGGCCGGCGACGTGCACTTCGCGATCGGCTACACCGAGCCCGGAGCCGGGACCGACCTGGCCTCGCTCACCACGCGAGCGGTCAGGGACGGCGACGAGTACATCGTCAACGGCCAGAAGATCTTCACGACGGGCGCGCACCACGCCGACTACGTCTGGCTCGCCTGCCGCACCGATCCCGGCGGCCCCCAGGCATAAGGGCATCTCGATCCTGATGGTGGACACGACCGGATCCAGGGTTCTCGTGGACGCCGATCATCACCGCCGACGGCGCGCACCACGTGAACGCGACGTATTACTCCGATGTGCGGGTTCCGGTGAGCATGCGGATCGGCGACGAGAACGGCGGCTGGCGGCTGATCACCACGCAGCTCAACCACGAGCGGGTGATGCTCGGCCCGGCCGGGCGGCTCGGCTCGCTGCACGACCGGGTCGCGGACTGGGCGCGGGCGACGCTCGGCCCTGACGGCCAGGCCGATCGCGGAGCAGCCCGACGTCCGGCGGCGCTCGCCGAAGTCGGCGCCAGCCTCCGGATCAATGAGCTGCTGAACTGGCAGGTCGCGGTCGCCGAGAAGGTGCACGTGGCGGACGCGTCCGCGACCAAGGTGTTCTCGCTCAGAGCGGATCCAGCAGCTCGGCCAGCAGCTCACCGAGCTCGTCGGCCGGCACGGCGACCCGGCCGATCCGAGCCGACCGCCGAGCTGATGCGCTGGCTGGACGTGCAGTTCAAGCGGAACCTGGTGCTGACGTTCGGCGGTGGCGTCAACGAGGTGCAGCGCGAGCTGATCGCCATGACCGGCCTGGGCTGCCCCGGGTGCCGCGGTGACACCATGGAGAGCTCCCAGCATGAGCGACGTCGACGCCGATCCGGCCGAGCGATCCGCGCGGTCGCCGACCGCCTCTGCCGCCGGTGAAAGCGGCTCCTCGCCACGCCCGCGACCCGGTGAACCTGCCGATCATCGAGAACTGGCTCGAAGCGATCGGCGACGACAACCCGGTCTACCTCGACCCCGAGTTCGCCGCCGCCTCTGTCCACCGCGGCCTGGTCGCGCCCCCGGCGATGATCCAGGTCTGGACCATGAACGGCCAGGCTCCGGTCACCGGCTCTGGTGGCGACCCGACCGGCGAGATGGTGGCCGCGCTCGATGCGGCCGGCTATACCTCGGTGGTCGCCACCAACTGCGACCAGGTCTACAACCGCTACCTGCGGCCCGGCGAGCAACTTGACGTCAGGGTCGGCCTGACCGACCTGGTCGGGCCGAAGCAGACCGCGCTCGGCGAAGGCTGGTTCTTCACCACCAGGAACACCTGGTACAGCGGCGACGAGCCGGTCGCCACGATGGACTTCCGGATCCTGAAGTTCCGCGCCGCGCGGGGAGGGACACCCCCCGAGCCAGCGCGAGTCGAAGCCAAGCCGCAGCCGGCATCCGGCCGCGCCGGACCTCGGTCCCGTGATGCGGCCGGTGATCTCGCCGGACACGGCGTTCTTCTGGGCCGGCACTGCCGCTCGGTGAGCTGCGCGTCCAGAGCTGCGGGGACTGCGGGACGCTCCGTCATCCGCCCGGCCCGCTGTGCATGGCGTGCGGCTCACCGAACCCGAAGTACATCGTCGCGGCTGGCACCGGCGAGGTGTTCAGCTACGTCGTGCATCACCATCCGCCGGTGCCCGGCAAGCAGCTTCCGCTGGTAATCGCCCTCGTGGAACTCACCGAAGGCGTCCGGGTACTCGCCGAGCTGACTCGGCGTCGACCCGGACAAGGTCGAGGTCGGGATGCCGGTCGAGGTGAGTTTCCTCAAGGTCGATGAGGAACTGGTGTTGCCGGCCTGGCGGCCAGCCAGCCCCGGCGCCGGGGCACCCGACCGGTCGAACTGCCTGGGCTGACCGTCGACGTGTCGACTACGTTCGTCGTCGCCTCCGCGCTCGCGACCCGTGACTTCACCAAGGTCCACCACGACCGCGACTTCGCCGTCGCCAGCGGCAGCAAAGACATCTTCGTGAACATCCTCACCACCACTGGCCTGGTCCAGCGCTTCGTCTCGGCCTGGGCCGGGCCGCCAGGCGATCTTCCGCTCGATCAAGATCAGGCTCGGCGCCCCTTGCTACGCCGGCGACACGCTGACCTTCACCGGCCAGGTCACCGAGCACACGGCCGACGGCGAGGCCGACCGCTACGAGGTTTCGGTCGACCGGCAGCGTGCAGGCTCGGCAACCACGTGACCAGCACCGGTGCGGGTCGACCTTCCAGCCAGGCTGGTCATGACCGTGCAGCCGGGACTGGGGCCGCGATCGCAGCGATCGCCGGCATCGGCGCGACCGAGTTCTCCAAGAACTCAGGCCGCAGCGAACTCAAGCTCGCCGCCGAAGCGGTCCGGCCGCCCTCGAATGACGCCGGCCTGCGGCCTGCGGATGTGAACGGCCTCGTCACCTTCGTGATGGACAGCAACGCCGAGGTCGCGGTCGCCCGCGAGCTAGGCATCTCCGAGCTGACGTTCTTCAGCCAGATCGGTTACGGCGGCGGAGCCGCGTGCGCGACCGTGCACCAAGCCGCGATGGCGGTCGCCACCGGCGCCGCCGACGTGGTCGTCTGCTACCGGGCGATGAACGAGCGCTCGGGCCGCCGCTTCGGCCAGGTCTCGGTCGGCGCGACTCAGATGGCGACCTCCTCGGGCATCGACAACGGCTGGCACTACCCGATCGGCCTGTCCACGCCGGCCGGCGACCGTCGCGATGGTGGCCCGCCGCTACATGCACGTCTACGGCGCGACCAGCGCCGACTTCGGCGTAGTCGCGGTCGCCGACCGGAAGCATGCCGCGACCAACCCGAACGCGTGGTTCTACCAGCGCCCGATCACGCTGGACGAGCATCAGGCCTCGCGCTGGATCACCGAGCCGCTGCGGCTGCTCGACTGCTGCCAGGAATCCGACGGCGGCGTCGCGATCGTCGTGACCAGCTTGGAGCGCGCCGCGACCCTGCGGCACCCGCCGGCCGTGATCAGCGCCGCCGCTCAGGGCAGCGGGCCCGACCAGTACACGATGACCAGCTACTACCGGGACGAGCTGACCGGCGCTGCCCGAGATGGGCGATCGTAGCCAGGCAGCTCTGGAAGCAGGCAGGCGTCTGGCCCGGCCGACATCAGGACGGCGATCCTGTACGACCACTTCACCCCGTACGTGCTCATGCAGCTCGAAGAGCTCGGCTTCTGCGAGCGCTGGCGAGGCGCGGCACTTCATCGCGGATGGCGCGATCGAGCTCGGCGGGCGGCTGCCGCTGAACCCGCACGGCGGCCAGCTAGGCGAGGCCTACATCCACGGCATGAATGGCATCGCCGAGGCAGCCAGGCAGATCAGCGGTACCTCGGTCAACCAGGTCCAGGGCGACGGCCCGGTCCTGGTCACGGCCGGCACCGGGAGTCCCCACCAGCGGCCTGATCCTGGACAGCGCCTGAACCCGGGGCGGACGCCGGCGGCCGGGCGCCGGGCGTGCGCGCCAGAACGAAATTGACACTGGCCGCTGATAATGTCGCAATGCAGGCATGCGATGCGGCAAAGTCGCGCAGCGATACCGTTGCTCGTGGCCTGCCCGTATTAGGCGATTATGTTGAACGGGCGGGTGAGATGACACCTGTATCGAGGCCAACGCTTCAATTTCACCTTGCCGGCAGGGATAAGCCCGACGGCGAGATACCGCTGGCTGAGCTGACTTTTTTCGAGCGGCACGAGTTCCCTGCGCCTGCCGGAGCCGTGGCGGACCGTGATCTGCGGGACGGCGTGATCGACGACCTGTCCCACGACGAGATCGACGACTTCATCATGGCTCTGGGGCAATAGGCGGCCCCTCGTTGTGACTTGGGTGTGGCTCTTTCGGGGTGAGGCTGCTCTCGCAGGAGGGTTCTCGGGTTCGTGCAGGAGGGTTTCCGCATCTAGGAGAGTTGACCGGACTATACGACGACAACCCTCCTTCATGCGACAACGCTCCTCCAGGAGGACGAAAACCCTCCACCGCAAGGACGAGAACCCTCCCGGACATGGCAACTCTCCTCCCGGAACAGGACAACCCTCCCGGCACGGCACCACCCAGCTGGCTCACCCGAAGGAGCCACACCCATGCCACATGGGGGCAGCTCTTCTGGAGTGAGGCGCGGGCGGTTTGCGGTGGTGCGAGATTGCACCCCGCGCCGGGCAGCCGAACCCGCGTGACGGAGTCCCAGGAACAGTCACCCGGCAGCGTCCAGCACCGGTCAGCTGCCCGGACCACCGAACAACCGAGGCTCACTCTAAAAAGAGCCGCACATTGCTGGGCCAGCCCCGGCGCTACGGCGGGCGGGTCAGCGAGGTGGTGGCTGGGGGGAGTCGGACTGGGCGAACGCTACGACGGCCGGGGTGGGCATGGCGGCGCCGGCCGCGCGGAGTTCGGCGAATCGTGCCGGGCCGAGTTCGGCGGCGCTCGCGGTGGCGGCGCGGGCGAATCTGGCCTGGTCCGAGTCGGGGATGGGCGAGCCGATCGTGAGCCTGAGCGCCTCGGAGGCGCCGATGAGTACCGCGGCCCTGCTCGCGTGGCCGGCCCCGGCCTCGGCCTGGGCCTGTTCCTCCAGGCATTCGGCGATCGCGCGCGGCTCGCGGAACGAGGCCGCGAGCGCCAGGCTGCGCCGGTGCAGCGCGACCGACTCGGCGTAATCACCCCTGGCTAGCGCGACCAGGCCGAGGTTGACCAGCACCACCTGCTGCATCCGGCGATCGCCATGCTGCTCGGCCAGGTGCAGCGCCTCTTCATGGGCCTGGCCGGCACTGTCGAAGTCGCGCGAATAGTAGAACGCCATGCCCAGGTTGGTCAGCGCGCCGCCGATGAGCTTGCGGTCGCCCAGCCTGCGCGCGTTGGCCAGGTGCTGCTCGAGCCGGTCCCTCGCGCGCTCGAAGTGACCGGCATGCAAGGCGACCACGCCGAGATTGCCGAGGATCAGCGTCGCCCGGCGCAGGTCGCCGCTGGCCGTGAACCTGGCCATGGCCTGCTCGTAGTAGGCGGTAGCGGAGTCGAGGTCATTCTGGTGCAGGGCGAGCCGTCCGAGGCCGGACAGGCAGCGGGCGACTTCCTGATCGGCACCCGCCTGCTCCGCTAGCTCGATCGACTCGGCGTACATGGCCCTGGCTGCGGCATAGTCGCTGCGCAGGTGCGCGATCGCGCCGATGTCGCCGAGGCTGCGCGCGATCTTCGGCAGCTCGCCGAGGCCGCGCCAGATCGCCAGGCTCTCCCGCTGGTAACCGAGCGCGGCATCATAGTCGGCCTGGACCGTGGCCAGCTGCGCGGCGCCGTCCAGCGCGACTGCCCGCGACCTGGCGCCGGCGGTGTCTCCCGCTGCGGCAAGGGCCGCGTCGAGCCAGCGGCGGCCCTGTGCCACCGGACCTCGGACCGCCCAGAACGGCGCCATCACCCCGGCCAGCGCCATCGCCAGCTCTGGAGTACGGCCGCCGTCGGGTGTAGTGACGCCGAGACTCCAGTCGAGCGCCGCCCTGACGTTGGCGCGCTCAGCGTCGAGCGCGTCGAGCCAGGCCGCCTGATCCGGTCCGTCCAGGTCGGCTTCGGCGGTGAGATCGAGCAGCCAGGCGAGCTGGCGGCGGTGCGTGGAGGTGAGCTCGCCGGGCTCCAGCCGCCCGGCGGCGTACTGGCGGATCGACTCGAGCATGCCGTAGCGCATCCTGCCCGCCTGCTCCTGCACGGTGAGCAGCGACCGGTCTATCAGGGTGGTCACCAGGTCGAACACCTGGGCGCCCGGTACCTGGTCATCGCCGCAGACGTGTTCGGCGGCATCAATCGTGCAGCCTCCGGCGAACCTTGCCAGCCTGCGCAAGCAGGCTTGCTCGGTCTCAGACAGCAGCTCGTAGCTCCATTCGATCGCGGCGGCCAGCGTCCGGTGCCGGGGCAGCCCGGCCGGGCTGCCGCCGGTGAGCACGCCGAATCTGTCATCGAGCCGCGCGGCCAGCTGGCTCGCGGTCAGGGCGCCCACGCGGGCGGCGGCCAGCTCGATCGCCAGCGGTATGCCGTCGAGCCGCCGGCAGATGTCCCGCACGTCGAGTGCGCTGGCAGGCGTCAGCGCGAATCCCGGCCTGGCCAGCCTGGCCCGGTCGCAGAACAGCCTGACCGACTCGGTCGCGGCTATCGCATGCTGGTCGCTCTCGACGGCCGAAGGCAGCGTGAGCGGCGGGACCGGCCAGGTCGCCTCGCCCGGCACATTCAGCTTGCTCTGGCTCGTGGCCAGGATGTGCAGGCCGGGGCAGGCACGCAGGACGGTGGTGGCGAAGGTGGCGACGGCTTCGAGCAGGTGCTCGCTGTTGTCGAGTACCAGGAGCGCGTCGCTGTCAGCCAGCGCGGCGACGATGCTGTCGATCAGTGCCGTGCTCGGCGTCTCGCCAACGGACAGCGCCCTGGCGACCGAGAAGACGACGAGATCTGGCTGGATGACCGGCGCGAGCTCGATCAGCCAGGTACCGCCGGGGAACTTTCCCTGCGCCTGCCTGGCGGCGTGCAGGGCTAGCCTGCTCTTTCCCGAGCCGCTCGGGCCGGTCAAGGTCACCAGCCTGGACAGGGCGAGCAGTTCGTCGATAGTGGCTAGCTCGGCTTCCCTGCCGATGAAGGACGTGGTCTGGGCAGGCAGCCGCGAGCCGCGCGCGGAAGCGGGTCGCGCCTCGTGCCGGAGGATGGCCAGGTGAAGCAGCTGAAGCTGCGGACTGGGGTCGACGCCGAGGTCGGCCGCGAGGCGCTCGCGTAGCTCGGAATAGGCCGCGAGGGCATCCGCCTGGCGGCCGCAACGGTACCTGGCCAGCATTCGCTGGCCGGACAGCTTCTCGCGGAGCGGATGGCGGGCTACCAGGCCGTCGAGTTCGCCGGCCACCGAGACGTGGAGGCCGCAGGCCAGATCGGCGTCTACGCGGCTCTCGATCGCCGTCAGCCGCGCTTCTTCGAGCCTGGATACCTCGGCCCGGGCGAACGGCAGATCGGCGAGGTCGGCGAGCGCGTCGCCCTGCCAGAGCCCGAGGGCTTGCCGCAGCCCGGCAGCGGCAGCTTCAGGGCGGCCGGCGGCCAGGTCACCGAGCGCGGCATGGACCAGCGTGGCGAAGCGGCTCGCGTCTAGCTGCTGAGGGCCGAGGGTGAGCCGGTACCCGGGCGACTGCGTGACTAGCCGGTGCGCGTCGGTGCCGAGCGCCCGGCGGAGCCGCGAGATGTAGACGCGCAGCGTGGCCGTCGCGTGCTCAGGAGGATTGCCAGACCAGAGGTCGTCGATGAGGGTATCGGCCGGGACGACCAGGTTCGCGGACAGGAGCAGCCGCGCCAGGAGTGCCCGCTCGCGGGGGCCGCCCAGGTCGATCTGGTGACCCTGATCGATCGCGGCCACCGGGCCGAGAATGCGGTACTCCACCGTCCACCTCACCGCCGGCGCTCATGGCAGGAGCAGCCGGCAAGCCGGCTGTCACAGCTTTGTAACGTGCGTCACGCACAACGGTTCCATGGCCGGATACACGTCACCATGACCGCCTTTCCGCTCAGGCTCGCCTGGCACGAGCGACTGCCCGAGGCCGGCGGGGAGGCCGAGCTGCCCGCTGGCTCAAGGCTGGCGGACGAAGTGCGGCCCGTGCGGCACTGCTTCCTGCTGATTGAAGGATCGGCTGTGGCCGAGGCAGCGGGCAACCGGGTCGTGGACCTGGCGCCGGGTGCGTTCATCGGATCGGCCGATCAGGCTGGCAGGCCAGCTCCGCTCGGCGGGCTGACCGTGCGACTGGTCACCCCGGCCCGGGTGCTGGTACTCGACGCTGACCGGCTCGCGGCCCTGATTGACAGTGATCCTGAGGTCGCGGCCGCCTGGAGGCTCGCCCTGACAGGCGATCCTGGCCCGCAGCCAGGAGCGCCAGCGTGAGTGCAGGCCTGCTGTCCTGGCCGCGGCTCCTGCGCCCAGCGGGCGATGAGCTGGCGCTGCCGGTCGGCTGCCGCCTGGCCGATGAGCGCGGGGCCGGCCGGAAGTGCTTCCTGCTGCTGGAAGGCTCAGCCGTGGCCGAGGCGGACGGACGGCCCATCGCCACGTTCTCGGCCGGGTCGTTCGTCGGCTCGCTCGATGACCGCGGGCGGCCGGCGCCGCTGCGGGGCATGACGGTCAGGGTGATCACGCCGTCGCGGGCCGTGGTACTCGACGCGCGGAGGCTGGCGGCGCTGCTCGATGCCGACCGGGTGCTTGCGGCCGCGTGGCTCAGGCACAAGCCGGCCGACCGCCCGGCCCGTTCATGGCTGCCCCGCCAGGTCGAGCGCCGCGATGTAGCCGAAAGTCATCGCCGGGCCGATGGTCGCCCCGGCGCCGGCGTAGCTGTGACCCATTACCGCCGCGCTCGCGTTGCCGGCCGCGTATAGCCCGGGGATGGGGCTGCCGCTGGTGTGCAGCACCCGCGCTCGCTCGTCGGTGCGCAGGCCGCCCTTGGTACCGAGATCGCCAGGCACGATCTTGATCGCGTAGAACGGCGGGACCTCCAGCGGAGCCAGGTTGGGGTTGGGCCTGCAGCGAGGGTCGCCGTAGTACCTGTCATAGGCCGAGTCACCCCTGCTGAAGTCCTCGTCCTTGCCTGACCTGGCGAACCCGTTGAACCGGAGCACGGTCTCGGCCAGGCCGGTCGCGGAGATCCCGACCTGGCTGGCGAGCTCGCCGAGGGTTCCGGCGCGGAACACCGTCCCGGCCGCGTACCAGCGGCGCGGCAGGTTCTTGCGCGGCGGCAGGCCGGCGAAGACGTAGTTGTTGCGGTACCGCTGGTCAGTGATGAGCCAGGCCGGGATGTGCGGCTTGTCGTCGGTGTGCCCGTCGTACATCGCGTGCACGGCGTCCACGTAGGGCGCGGCTTCGTTGACGAACCGCTGGCCGGCCGCGTTCACCAGGACGCAGCCAGGCAGCGATCGCTCGGCGAGGCAGAAATAGGGCCCCCGGTCAGCGGGATGGACGGGCCCCACCAGGCATCGTCCATGAGATCGAGCCCGGCTCCGGCGACCTGGCCCGCAAGTATGCCGTCGCCGGTGTTGCCCGGCGAGCCGACAGTCCAGTCCGTGCCGACCGGCTGACGCTGGTACTCGGCGCGCATCGCGGCGTTCCGCTCGAACCCCCCGGTGGCGATGAGCACGCCCCGGCGGGCGCCGATCGTGACTTCCTCGCCGTTCCTGATAGCGCGGACGCCGGTCACCCTGCCGCCGTCCCGCACCAGGCTGGTCAGCGGGGTATCCAGCCAGACTGGCACCCCGACCGATGCGAGGCCGCCGCGCAGACCGGCCGCCAGTGCCTGGCCGAGACTGAGCGTGCGCTGATGCAGCACCTTGGTCCTGGCGGTCCTGGCGGCGACCTTGGCCGCCGTCCATACGGCTCGCGGGTGCCTGGTGCCCAGGCTCAGCCATCGGTAGTTGGCGGCGGTGATCGAGACTCCGGCCGGGGCGGGAAGGTAGGGCGGATTCAGGGCGGCGAGGTCGGCGCCAAGCACCCGGCCGTCGAACGGCACCGGCTCGATGGTCCGCCCGCTCGCGAGCCCGCCCGGCGCCTCAGGGTAGTAGTCGGCGTAGCCCGGTATCCAGGCGAAGCGCACCGGGCAGGCCGAGCGGACCAGGTCGAGCATCGCCGGCCCGTGCTCCAGCACCGCGTGCTGCCTGGCCGGGTCGACGCCGTCGCCGGCCACGTGGGCCAGGTACGTGCGGGCCTGCTCGGGTGAGTCCCTGACCCCGGCTCGCTTCAGCACCGAGTTGCCCGGCACCCAGACCCCGCCGCCCGATCGCGCCGTTGAGCCCCCGTAGTGGCTGGTCTTCTCGATCAGCACGACGCTCAGCCCGTGCCGCGCGGCGGCCAGCGCGGCCGTCATCCCGGCCGCGCCGCTGCCAGCGACAACGACGTCGAACTCAAGCTCACCCGCTGCCATGCCGCCTCCCGCCGCTAATACTAGAACACGTTCTAATATTGAGGCGCGGGGCGCCAGGTGGGAGAGCAGGCGCAAGCGGGGCGCAGATCATCCAGGGAAATCTACATCTACACTGTGGGTTTGAGCTAAAATCTACTGTGTAGATTTAGATTCATCTTTGGAGGGTCCGTGGCTGACGATGCTGAGGAGTTCGTCCCGATAGGTGACGTGGTTCGCGAGGTCGGCCTGTCGCCTACCCGGATTCGCGAGCTTGCCGATACCGGCGTCATTCCGTCGACGCGCACCGCCGGCGGTCATCGACGTTTCGACCTGGCTGCGGTGCGCGCGGCCGTAGCCCGCCGCGCGTTGCCGGAAGAGCGCCTGCAGCAGGCGACTGCGGGTGCGCCGTCCTGGCACCGGGAGCTGACGCTGCTCGGCCTCGCGGAAGATGAAGTCTGGCGGCGCGTCAGATCAGATCTTGAGATTCCGTCAGGTACAAACGCTGGTCGCATAATGGCCTGTGCCTTTACTGAAATCCTGAACAATGCCATTGATCATTCAAATGGGGATAAGGTAGTCGTCAACGTCTGGATAGCTTCCGACCGGTGGTGTTTTGAAATCAAGGATGATGGTCAGGGGGCTTTCGTGAAGCTCGCCGCGGGCCTGCGTCTTGGCAGTGAGTTCGAGGCTCTTGAGGAGTTGTCCAAGGGCAAGCGCACCACCGACCCCCAGCGTCACTCAGGTGAGGGCATCTTCTTTACGTCGAAGGTTGTCGATCTCTTCCTGCTCGCCTCATCGGGCGTGCGCTGGACCGTAGACAACGTGCGGAATGATCAAGCCGTTGGAGCTCTGGCGCAAGGGCCTGGCACGGTCGTCCAATGCCAAGTCGATCCCCACACGGACCGGGTGATTGGTGACGTCTTCCGGCAGTTTACGGATGATCATGAATTCGTGCGGACGCGCCCATCGGTAAAATTGTTCGGGATCGGGACCCCGTTTGTGTCGCGCAGCGAGGCTCGTCGGCTGCTCGACGGGCTTGAGGCGGACTTCGAAACCGTCGAAGTAGATTTCACTGGTGTTACGGACGTCGGGCAGGGCTTCATCGACGAACTCTTGCGAGTCTGGCCCGCACTACATCCGACCAAGACGGTGGTGCCGATCAACATGAATGCGGCAGTCGAGTTCATGGTAAACCGGCTACGCCACTAACAGCGTCCCGCCAGGAGCGATCTAGCAACATCAATACGTGAATTGACACCCAATTTACAACATCAATGCGCGAATCCATGCGGGCGCTGCGACGGGGCTAGGCGGTGATGGACTGGGGGAAGTTGAAGAGGTTGGCCGGGTCGTAGCGCTTCTTGATCCTGGCCAGCCTGGGGTAGTTCGCGCCGTAGTAAGCCTGACGCCAGTTCGTCAGGTCGGGGTCGACGTAGTTCTGGTAAGCCTCGCCGTTGGCGTGCGGGTGCACATCGGCGTAGGCGGAACGCAGCCACTGGTGCGCCGCCGGGCTCCCTCTCGACGAGCCTGGGGCGGTCCACGATGTCGAGTACTGGATCCCCACAGCGCGTTGCGGTGCACGAACGCCGTGGCCTGCGGGTGGACCCGGTTGACCGCGCCGCCCAGGGCGTCGAACGCGATCGCGGCGCCTCCGCCAGCCGGGCCGCCCCGAACCTGGCCCGCCAGTTCGATCGCCTCGACGCAGATCCCGGATCCGGACAGCCGAGAGCCGGTCGGAGAAGAAGTCCGACTTGGCGAACGACGGAACCCTGGGCAGCACCCCGCCGGGCTGGGTGTTGCACTGGCGGCACGGACAGGCCGGAGCAGCCCGCCTCGACCAGCATCGCGGTGAGGAAGGATCTCCTCGCGCACAGAGTTGAGATCGGCGTCGCGCCGACGCGGTTGATGAGCGAGCGGATGACGCGGTCGCGCCGGACGACGCTCCCGATCCAGGTGCCGCCGACCGTGATCACCGGCGAGCCGCCGAACGCCGAGACACGTGCATGTTGGACCACAGCGCGTCCGGTCCGTGCGGTGCCCAGGACTGCCAGGCGCTGATCACCCGGCCAGCTCGTGACCACGGCCATTGCAGGAAAAACAGCACGAGCGAACTCAGCTTGTGCGTGCGCAGCGTGAACGAGGTCATGACGCCGAAGTTGCCGCCTCCGCCGCCCCGGCTGGCCCACAGCAGGTCGGTGTGGATGCTTGGAGTCGCAGTTCAGTACGCTTGCCGTCGGCGGTGACGATCTGCAGCGACTCGATGACGTCACAGGTAAGCCCGATTGCCGGCCGAGCACGCCGATGCCGCCGCCGAGTGCCAGGCCGGCGAGGCCGACCGACGGGCAGGAGCCGCCGGGGATGGCGAGCCCGTGGGCGGCTAGTTGCTCATAGAGGTGGATGAGGTCGATGCCGGCGCCGACCGTTACCGTGCCGTTGCCGACCGAGAAATGGCTGATCCGGCTGACGTCGATGACCAGGCCATTGTCCAGGCTCGACCAGCCCGCGTAGCTGTGACCGCCTGACCTGACCCGGAATCGCATCTTGAACTTCTTGACGAACGCCATGCAGGTGCTCGACATCGGCGCCGTGCCGCAGAAGGCGATCCCGGACGGGTGCAGACTGTCGAACCTGCGGGTCGAATAGCTGGTGAGCGAGCGGATAGGACCTGTCACCAGGCCTGCTCAGCGCCTTGGTGGAAAGGCTGTGCCGCAGCGCGGCCCAGTCCGCGTTCGTCGGTGCCGCGCCCGGACGCGCCGGGATCGCTGTCCGGCCGGACCAGGCCCGGCCGGCTACCGCGCCGGCCCCGAGGCCGCCCCTGACACAGGAATGCACGGCGGCCAGGCTGCGGCCTCATGGACGCCGAGGGCTGTGCTTTCGATCAATCTGTTTGGTTGTAAGAGGAAATACGCCGCGTCACACTGCTCACCTACCCACATTGTATCGCCGTCTACGGCGATCTGAGCCATTGAATGGTGCGCGGGCGATCCCATCATAGGGACGCCGGCGACATCAGGCCAGCACAGCCGACTTATTTAACTGGCCTGATGTCGCGGGCGTGCCGGTCAGCCGCCCCTTAGTTCGGGCAGGACCGGAACTTGAGCTTCGCCGTCACCGTGATGTGCGAGCCGCCTGAGGCGAACTTGATCGTGCCGGACAGGGTGTAGGTCTTGCCCGGGGTTAGGATCCCCCGTGCAGTGTCGCGGAGTGCAGGACCGTGTTGCCGAGCTGAGCGTGCTCGCCACCCGCCAGTGCTCAGCCGGCCTTGCCCTTGACGCCGATGTTGAGGTGGACGCGCGGGCAGGCAGGACGCTGGGCCGCTCAGGGTGAGGTGGTTGCCCCGGCCGTCTTGGAGGCGGTCACGTCCGGCCTGGCAGCAGGATCGGCGCGACCAGCAGCTTCTGGGCGACCGAGGATTCGACCGACCAGACGACCCAGCCCTTGCCGCGCGGGGTGGTGGTGATCTGCGGGCTGCCGCCGGCGAAAGTGCCGTTGTGGATGCTGAACCTGGTCACGGCCGCGTGCCTGGTGTCGGTCAGGTTCGCGATCGCGACGTCCTGGCACTCGGTAGACACGTCGGCGGCGCGGCCGCTGGCGTCCGATACGAGGTCGTGGCTATACGGTGCGCAGTTGTTGTGATCACCGGTGGGGGTCGGGTGGCCGAAGCTAGTGCCCCTGTAGCTCCAGGCCACGGGGAAGTAGTCTGCGTTGCCGACGGAGGTCACCAGGCGGATTCCTGACGAGGTGTTCGTCAGGCCCAGGAACGCGGGCCCGGTCCAGGTGTGGGCGAGCTTCGTGAAGCCGGACCAGGCGCCGTTGTTCTTGTGCGCGTACGCGACCGGGATGGTGATCGCGCCAGCCTTCTCGATCGCCAGGACCGCGGTGCCCCCAGTGAACCTGATCCTGGCCGTTCCGACACCGTAGGGGGTCTTCAGGTTGACGAAGCCATTGCTCAGGCCCGGGCGGACCTGGATGCCGCTGAGCACCGACTCTTCACTGGCGACCCAGATGCTTCCGTTCGGGCCGAGCGTCGCGTCGAGCATGCGTGCCGAAGCTCGGCGCGGTGGCCATGTCGGCGGGGGCCGACAGCGGTCCGCCGGCGTGCGAGGTCGCGATCGCGATCTCGTCGCCCTGCGGCCCGTTCTCCGAGGCGACGGTGGTGTGCTCCCAGACCAGGGTCACCAGGCCGCCCGGGGTCACCAGGACCCGCACTCCGAAGTCAGAGGCGTTGCCCGGCCCGGCGACCGTCTGGACACCGCCCTTGCACTGGCGCGCGCCGGGAAGCAGGGTGCACAGATGCACCTTGCGGCAGCTGACCGCCGAGGTGGTCAGAGATCCAGCCGACGTAGGTACTGCCGGACCTGTCGGTGGCGATGTCGTAGCCGAAGTCGATACTGGACTTGTTGTCTAGCGTGATCGTGGCGCCGGCTAGCCCCGGCTTGGCCGCCGCCGCTGCCGCCGGTGTCGCGGAAGGGCGGGCGAGGGCCGAACTGGTTGCCGATAGCGGCAGGGCGACCGCGGCTGCGGCCACCGCCGCCACGGTCATGATCTTTCGCGAACCGAGCATGTTGCCTCCAAGCAGGTCGTGCAGGTTGTGTCTTGCGTTCATGGTCCGGGCGAGCCTGCCTTTACTTCGGGCAGGACCGGAACTTGAGCTTGGCCGTCACGGTGACGTGCGAGCCGCCCGAGGCGAACTTGACAGTGCCGGACAGGGTGTAGGTCGTTCCGGCTGTCAGCGCGCCGCCGTGCAGCGTCGCGGAGTGCAGGACCGAGTTGCCCAGCCGCAGCGACTTGCTGACCACGTGCCAGTTCGTGGCCGGCTTGGCCGTGATGCCGACCGCGACGTCGACCGGCGGCAGGCAGGACGCGGGACCGTGCAGCGGTGATCTTGCCGCCGCGCGACGAGGCCGAGGCCGTGACCTCAAGGCCAGGCAGCAGGATCGGGGCGACCATCAGCTTGTCAGCGACCTTGACTCTCGATCGACCAGGCGACCCAGCCAGTGCCGCGCGGAGTGGTGGCGAGCTGCGGCAGTGCCGCCGGCGAACGTGGCGCTGTGGATGCTGAACCTGGTGAGCCACGGCGTGCCTGGTGTCGGGCAGGTTCGTGATCGCCAGGTCCGAGCACTCGTTCGGAGACGTCGGCGGCCCGGCCGCTGGCATCGCCACGAGGTCGTGGCTCGCAGGGCGCGCAATTGTTGAGGTCACCGTTCAGGATCGGGTGGCCGAAACCGCTGCCGTTCCAGCACCAGTTCATCCGGGTGATAGCTGGCGTTGTCCACGCTAGTGATCATCCGGATGCCGGAGGTCGTCGCGGCCAGGCCGCCGTCTACGCGTCCGAGGTCCAGGTGTCTTCGCGACCTTCGTGAAGCCGGAGAACTTGCTGTTACGGACGCTGCGCGTCGGCGACCGGGGCCGAGATGGCGCCGGCCTTCTGGATCACGATCACGCCGGTGCCGTGGCTGAACCGCAGCCGGGCCTGCCCACGCCGAATGGGGTGTGCAGGTTGACGAAGGGCCTGACAGGCCCTCCCGGACCTGGACGCCGGTGAGCGACGGACTTCTCGGTGACGACCCAGATGCTGCCGTTCGGCCCGACCGTCGCGTCGAGCATGGTGCCGAAGCTCGGCGCGGTGGCCGCGGGGGCGGCGCCGGACAGCTGTCCGCCCTGGCTGAACGGTGGCCGTCGCGATCTCGTCGCCCTGCGGCCCGTTCTCGGACGCGGCGGTCGAGTACTGCCAGACCAGCGTCACCGTGCCGCCGGGAGTAGTGAAAACCTTCAGTCCCGTCGAGGTTGACGGGCCGAATGGCGTAGGGGGAGTGATCGTCTGGACGCCGCCCTTGCACTGCCTGGCGCCCGGCGGCAGCACGCACAGGTGGACCTTGCGCCCGGCGCTGCCCTTGTCGGAGATCCAGCCGACGTAGGCGCGGCCGGAGGCGTCGGCGGCGATGTCGTAGCCGCTTGAGCGACGCGTTGTTGTCAAGCACGATCGGGTTGCCGACCAGGCCAGGCTTCAGCACGGGGCCAGAAGGGGCCGCTGGGCCAGCCGGGGCCGCCGGGGCCACCGGGCGCCGGCCTTGCCCTTCGCCGGTCCCTGGTTAATCCCGGAGCCTGAGCCGTGGGCTGCGCCCGAGCCGCCAGCCGCGGCGGCCGGCGCGGCGATCGCCGAGCAGGCCGCAGTGAGCGGCAGGGCGACCGCGGCGGCGGTCGCGACCGCCACGGCCATCAGTTTCGACGATGGGGACATGTTGCCTCCAAGCAGGTCTGGTGTCGTGTTCGGTCAGGCGTTAGGGCAGGTCCGGAACGAAAGGCTCGCGGTCAAGGTGACGTGCGCGCCGGACCCGGTGAAGTGGACCGTGCCGGTCAGGGTGTAGACCTTGCCTGGCGTCAGCGAGCCGCCGTTCAGGACGGCGGAGTGCAGGACGGAGTTGCCGAGCTTCAGCGTGCTGCTCGCCACATGCCAGTTCCTGGCCGGCTTGCCCTTGACGCCGACCTTGATGGCGACTGGCGGCAGGCAGGACGCGGGGCCGCTGAGGGTCAGGTGATTGCTCCGTGCGGTCTTCGACGCGGTGACGGTCAGGCCCGGCAGCAGGACCGGCGCGGCGAACAGCTTGTCGGCGACCGAGGACTCTTCTCCCCAGACGACCCAGCCCTTGCCTCGGGGAGTCGTGGTGATCTGCGCCGTGCCGCCAGCGAAGGTGTGGCCGTGGATGCTGAACCTGGCTACCCCGGAGTGCCTGGTGTCGGCCATGTTCACGATCGCGAGATCCCCGCACTCGGTGGACACATCGGCGACCCGGCCGCTGGCGTCGGACACGAGGTCATGGCTGGTCGGACTGCAGTTGTTGAAGTCACCGGTCAGGGTTGGCCGACCGAAGCCGTTGCCCGTCCAGCTCCAGGACTCCGGGTGGTAGCTGGCATTGGGCTCGCTGACGACCATGCGAATTCCCGACCGGGAGTTGGTCAGGCCGATGTTCGAGTCTGACGGCCAGGTGTGGGGCTGCTTGCGGAATTTGAGCGAACGTACCGTTACGGACGCGTGGTGAACGCGATGTTTTCCGAGATCGCCCCGCCCTTCTGGATCGCGATGACTCCGGTACTCCCGCCGAACCTGATCCGGCCCCCGCCTATTGGCCACGGGGTCTTCAGATTGACGAAGCGCGCCGCCGAGGCCTTCCCTGACCTGGATGACCTTGTCTGATCCTTGCTCGGTCACCACCCAGATACTGCCGTTCGGGCCGAAGGTAGCGTCGAGCATCGCGCCGAAGCTGGGCGCGGTGGCCATGTCGGTGGCGGCCGACAGCGGCCCGGTGCCCTGGGCGGTGGCGGTCGCGATCTCGTCGCCCTGCGGCCCGCCCTCCGACGCGTCCGTGGTGTGGTCCCAGACCAGGGTTACCAGGCCGCCTGGCGTCACCAGGACAGTGAGGCCGTTGGCCGACGCGGAAATCGGTGCGGCCACCGTCTTGACGCCGCCCGCGCAGCCGCGCGCGCCGGGAGGCAGCACGCACAGGTGGACCTGGCGCAGTTTGCCGTTGGCGCGGTCGGAGATCCACCCGATGTAGGTTCGGCCGGACTTGTCGGTCGCGGCGTCGAAGCCGCTGTAGCTGGCATTGTCAAGGGTGATCGTGGCGCCGGCCAGCCCGGGCGGGCGGCCGCGCGCGCGGCCGGGGTGGTATGGGCCGGGCCGTTTACCGAGGCGCCGGCCGGCAGGCCGCTGGCTGATGCCGCGGTCAGCGAGACCGCGCCGACCGCCCCGAGCGGCAGGGCGACCGCGGCGGCCATTGCGACCGCCACGGTTATGAGTTTGGACGATGTTGACATGTTGCCTCCAAGCAGGTCGGATGTCGTGTCTGGAATCAAGGTCGAGGCAGTCGCATCAAGCCTCGATTCAGCACATGTCCTGCCTGGAGTACAGCCGGGCAGCGTAACGTCTGTGTAATGGCGCGAGTGACCCGGGTAAGCGTGTTCGGCGCGGTGACGGTCTCGTGCGATGACCGTAGGTGTCGGGCCGCGCCCTCGGCGGCAGGCGAGCCAGGCTCGCGCTCGTCGCGCTCGCGGTCGCGGAGGGGCCTTTGTCGGCCGACCGGCTCGCCGCCATCATCTGGGCAGGCCAGCAGCCGCCAACCTGGCAGGCGGCGCTGCGCGGAGTGATCAGGTCCCTGCGGACCGCGTTCGCCACTGTCGGTGCTGACGGAGTTATCGTCACGGCGCCTTCCGGGTATGCGCTGGCACCCGGAGTCGAAGTCGACCTGACCCAGGCCGACACGGCGCTGGCGAGCGCGAGCGCGCTCGCGGAGCAGGGCAGGCACGAGGCGGCGCTGCAAGCCGCCGAGCCGGTCGCGCAACTGTCGGGCGACCAGTTGCTGCCCGGGGAAGACGCCAGCTGGCTGGACGGCTGCCGCACCCAGGCCGACGCGCTCGCGCTCGAGGCGCTCGAGCTGGTCGCGAGGTCAGCGGGGGCGCTCGGCGATCACCACAGGGCCGCCGAGGCAGGCCGCCGCGCCGTCGCTGCGAGCCCGCTCGATGAGCGCGCTCACCGGATCTTGATCGGGGCGCTTCATCGCGGCGGTGACCGGGCCGGAGTCGTCCTGGCCTTCGAGGCGTGCCGGGCCACTCTGGCCGACCAGCTTGGCGTTGACCCGGCACCGGAGACCGTGGAGGTCTACCTCGCCGCGATCGGCGCGACGGGCATCACGGGTACCGCGCGGCTGCCACAGCAGGCGCTGCCGTTCTTCGGCCGGGAGGCTGAGCTGGCGGCGCTGGCCGCGGCCATCGGCGAGCCCGGGCTGGTGACCGTCGCGGGGCCAGGAGGCGTAGGCAAGTCGAGGCTGGCGCTCCAGGTCGGCTCCCCGGCGGTGCTGCCCGGCGGCAAGTCGTGGGTGTCGCTCGCGCCGGTGTCGCAGGATGAGCTGGTCGCCTCCACGGTCGCGATGGCCATCGGGCTGCCGGTCGGCATTGAGGACCCGGCGAGCCTGCTGGCTGACCATTTCGCTCCGCTCGGCCGGGCGCTGCTCGTCCTTGACGGCTGCGAGGCGGTCGTCGACGGCACGGCGTCGCTGGTGACCAGCCTGCTTGGGCTCTGCCCGACGTTGTCGGTGCTCGTCACCAGCCGCGGCGCGCTGGGGGTCGAGGCCGAGACAGTGATCGGCGTCGAGCCGCTGCCGGTACCCGACGTGGCCGACCTGGCCGCTAGCGCCCAGGTGAGGCTGCTTGCCGACCGGGCCAGGCACGGCGGCGCGCAGCTGATCGTTGACGAGACCACGTTCCCGTTCGTCGCCGAGTTGTGCCGCCGTTGCGGCGGCCTGCCGCTCGCGCTTGAGCTGGCCGCCGCCCAGCTCGCCGCGATGTCCGTGCCTGACCTGCTCGATCACCTGCCTGCCCTGGTCGCCGGAGGCCAGGACTGGCTGCGCGGCGTCGCGGAGAGCAGCTATGCGCTGCTTGACGCCGACGAGGCAGCCGTATTCAGGCGGTGTCGGCGTGCTCGACGGGCACGTCACGCTGCCGCTGATGAGGGATGTGGTCGCCGACGACGCGATCCCGCCGGTCAGGATCGTGCGGATCCTGCGGGAGCTGACCGCGCGCGGGCTGCTCACGGTCGACCGCTCGGGTCCGCGCTGGCGCTATCACCAGGACGACGACCTGCACCGGCTGGCTCGGGAGCTGCTCGAAGGGCGAGCGAAGCGCGCCAGATGACCGAGCGGCTCGCCGAGGTAGTCCTGGCGATTATCCCGGCGGAGCCGAGCGCACCGCCCGAGCCGTACCTGGAAGCGATCGGCGAGGTGCTGCCGCAGGTCAGGTCGCTGCTCGCGGCGGCCATCGACGGCCGTCTCGACGCCGACACCGGGCTTGAGATGGCTTTCCGGCTGCACCGCTACTGGGCCGCGACGAACGTCGCCGAGGGCAGGTTCTGGCTGTCCAGGCTGCTTGCCAGCACCCGGCAGAGCCGCAGGAGCCGGATTTGCAGGCGCACGCCACGTATGCGCTCGGCTACCTCAGCTACTGGTCGGGCGACATCGCCGCGGCGGTGCGCGAGTTGCAGCTCGCGGTTCGCCTGCTCGCCGGGCGCACCGACGCCTATGCCGCGCGCGCGCTGATCTACCTCGGCGGCGTCTTCGATGACCTGGACCGAGGCGAGGAGGCTCTTGGCTTCGTCCGCCAGTCGATCGAAGCGGCCCGGCCGTTCGGCATTGACCTGCAGGTCGGAGCGGCCATCGGGATGGGCTGCGTGCTAGCGGAACGGGCCGACCCAGCTGCCGCGGGCTACGCGGCCGACGCGATTGAGCTGTGCCGGACGGGCGGCTCGCCTGAGCAGCTCGCCGCGACGCTGCCGACCGCTGCCATGGTGTGCTGGCAAGTCGGTGATCTTGCGAAGGCACGGGCATACGTTGCCGAGGCGATGCCGCTGCTCGCTGACTCGCGCCGGATCGCCAGGGTGGTCACCTGCTGGTGGCCGCGGGGATCGCGCTGGCCGACGGCGACCTGGCGGCCGCCGTAGAGCTCGGCTCGGTCGCCGACACGCAAGCGACCGACCTCGGCATCGAACGTGAGCTCCCCCTGATCCGCTGCATCCTGGCCCGGGCGCTGCTCGCTAACGGCCAGGCGGATGCTGCGGCCGCCAAGGCGCTGGATGCCATCGCGGCGGCGACGGTCGCTCACTTTCGCGTTCCCGCTCGGGGCCTGCCTGGAGACGGCCGCCCTGATCTGCCTTGGCGATCACGAGGCGGCCCGCACCCTGCTGCGCGCCGCGGCAGTCATCCGCGAGCGCGGCCAGCGCCCCGGCCCCGCCACGCTGCGGCAGGAGGTCAGCCGGGCGCGGGGGGCGCTCGACGCCGGCGCCGGACCTTACCTCGGCACGCAGCCCGACATCGCGGCGGCCGTGGATCTCGCCATCGCCGTGCTCGAGTCAAGACCCGGCGTCGTCTGCGAGGTCAGGACGCGCTAGGGGCCCGCTAGGGGAGAAATACCCCACCAGTACGTTGATCAGGACGGTATCCTCGCCGTCGCTGTGCTCCTCGGCAGCGTCGGAGAGGTCCGCCATGATCTGCTCGAGCCGGTCGCGGATCTCGGCGGCCCGAGCCTTCGTCACCCTATCCACGCTCATGCCGAGCACCATCTTGCGGTACTTATCGGCCTCGGCAGCCGTCCCCGCCGGCGGTGCCGGGTCCGCCTCCGGTGCCGCGTCGGCGAGCAGGCCAGCCCGGTGCGCGGTAAAGAACTGACTGCGGTACGTCTCGAGCGCGGCGGCCACCGCTGCCTCAGCCTCGGCACTTCCTTTCTCCGCGTCGGTCAGGCCAGCGCCGAGCATCAGGTCGCTCTGGCACGCCTGGTACCGCTGCTCGACGATCCCGGAGACCACCCGGCTCGCGACGGCCTTGATCAGGCCGACCGCCTCAAGGTGCTTGACGTGCCGGTACAGCTTGGTCTGCGGCTCGCCGAGCTGGGCGGCGAGTTCCTTGACCGTCATTACCGGCAGGTCGCTGTCCAGCCCGCGCATCAGCGCGGAGAGTATGGCCAGCCTGACCGGATCAGCTATGGCCTTGAGCGTGTCGATGTCGCTGACCGTGCGCACTGATCCCGCGCCGCCGGCGGCGTCCCCGGCCCTCCGCCTGTCTTCGTTCACAGCTTCATCTTGTCATGTGTTCAGGTTCGTGCAATCATTCACTCATTCATGAACGATCGCGTTCACGTGAATGTTGGCTCGATCGCGAACGTTCGGGCCCGGGACTCACCGCCGCCGAGCAAGTGAAGGAGCAGAGCGATGGCAGCCGAGCTAGGAACCGCCCCGGTAGCGCCGCCGGAGGGAGATCAGCCCGCCAGCAGGCCGGTGCCCCTCCGCCGGAACGCCCTCTTCCAGACCCTCTGGGCCGGCTCCGCCGCGGCATCGCTCGGCGTGGCTGTCGCCGATGTCGCGTACCCGCTGGCCATCCTCGCCGCGACCGGCTCGCCGGCCGACGCTGGCCTGTTCGCGGCCGTCCAGACCGCGGGCCAGATCGCTGCCGGGCTGCCGGCCGGGCACCTGGCCGACCGCCACAGCCCGCGCCGGCTGCTCGTGATAGCCGAGACGGGCCGGGCGCTCATCACCGCCGTGGTCGCGCTGGCCCTGATGCGAGGCTGGCTGACGCTGCCGTTGCTGCTGGTCGCCGGGGCGCTGCTCGGCGCCGGCCAGCCGGTGACCAGCGCCGCGCGGATGCTGCTGGTCAGGACCGTCGTGCCGGCGGAGCAGCTCACGCGTGCGCTGACGCAGGACGAGGTGCGCATCAACGGCGCGGACCTGGCCGGCCCGCCGATCGGCGGCGCGCTGTTCGGCCTGCGCCTCCTGGCGCACGCGGTACCCTTCCTCTTCACCGCTTTGTCCTTTGTGCTCTCGCTCATCAGCGGCCTCCTGGTGCGGGCCGAGCCGGACCGGGGCGAGCCTGCGGGGGCAGGAACAGGCGGCCAGGCTGCGGGCGGCCAGGCTGGCGCAGCAAGTCCGGCAAGTCCGGCAAGTCCGGCATGTTCGCGGGGATCAAGGCGATCTGGTCCGACCCGATGCTGCGCGCTACGACGACCCTGCTCGCTACCGTGAACTGCATCTGCTCCGGGCTCACCCTCATAGCCGTCGTGATCTTGCGCGACCAGTCGGTGTCCCCCGCGATGATCGGCCTGGCTCTCGGCGGCGGGGCCGTCGGCGGCCTCGCCGGCGCCCCGCTGGTGCGCCCGCTGCACCGGCTGCGGCCAGGCGCGCTGCTCATCGCCGTCTGCGGGCTGCTCGTACCGCTGGACGCACTGCTCGCACTGCCTTACGGGCCGTGGTGGATGGCAGGGGTGCTGTTCATCGCGATGCTCGGGATCCCCTCGATTCGCGTGCTGGTCGACGTGCTGATCCTGCGCCAGGCCCCGCCAGCCGAGCGCGGGCGCGTCGTCGGAGCCGTCATGACGCTGATCACCGTCGGCATGCCGGCGGGCCTGGCGGCGAGCGGCTTGCTGCTCGAGTACCTGCCCGCTCAGTCCGCGGTGCTGGTCCTGGCCGGCCTGCTGGCCATCGGTGTCGTGCCCTGCGCCTTCCGCCGCAAGCTCTGGGCCGCCCGCTGGCCTGAGTGATTCGCACCAGTCGGGACAACATGCGGCGCGAATCGATACCTAAATCCCAACATCGAAGATCCTAATACGTGAATCGCCCAGCCTTCTTATCCACGGGAGCGCGCATCGCGCATCGAAATCTGTTGGCTATTGGGTTCAGGTGGCGGGGTCAGCAGTGCCGGGGTGAGGTGGCCGGGCCGGTCTCTGGTGGCCGGGCACCCCACCCGGCATAGCTGCACCACCCGCCCCTAGCGCCTCAGATTCACCCCGCAGCCTGAACCTCCAATAAACCAACAGGGACATCGATTGCGCAATCCATGCGAACCGCCAGAGCTGCCGGAGCCGCGAGCACCGGAGAGGGGCTAAATTTCCCTGATGAATGGTGATTGCGGTAGTGCGCGGGATGAGGATGATGGCCTGGGCAGCTGGACTCCCTTAGCCTTGACTGAGCTGGCCGAGATCTTCAAGCCGGCGGCTTTCCCCTGGTGGGTCGCGGGCGGCACTGCCCTGGATCTCTTCCTCGGGACAGTCACGCGATTTCACGAGGACCTCGATATCGAGGTACTGCGGATTGACCAGCTCAAGTTGCAGCAGTTGCTCGGCGCCTGGGACCTGCACGTCGCACAAGGTGGCCGGCTGCGGCCCTGGGCCGGTGGCGAGTACCTGCCAGCCGGCGATGGCAGCATCTGGTGCAGGCGGGATCCCGATGCCGAGTGGATCCTGCAAGTGCTGTTCGGCGAGTCTGGCGACGGTCACTGGGAATTCCGCCGAAACCGTAACGTAAGCCTGCCTCTCGAAGCATTGGGCCGGCGCACTCCTGGCGGGATTCCTTACCTGACGCCTGCCGTCCAACTGCTGTTCAAGGCTCAGGACACCCGGCCAAAGGACCGCGCCGACTTCGAAGCAGTGGTGCCGCACCTGGAATCGCCGGACCGAGCCTGGCTAATCTCGGCGCTCGCCGCCACAGGCGCCCGCCACCCGTGGCTGGCCCGCCTCGAAGCGGCAATCCATGCGGATGACAGCGGCTAGGAGGCCGCGGCGCGGCGCCAGGCGGTTAGGGCGGTCTCGATGCCGGCGGCGCTGACGTCGCGGTGGGTCAGCATCCTGACCCTGCTGCCGCCGGTCGAGACCAGCAGGCCCTCGGCGGCGAGCCCGGCCACCCACGACTTCGCTGGGCGTCCGGTCCCTGACATCTCCACGAAGACAATGTTGGTCACCACGGAGTCAAGATCGACAGCGCCAGGCAGCAGCTCGGCCACCCCCCGGGCAAGCACTCGGGCATTGGCATGGTCCTCGTGCAAGCGCGGAGGCCCCTCTTCCAGCGCGATCAGCCCGGCAGCCGCCAGGATCCCGGCTTGCCGCCAGGCCGCGCCGAACAATATCTTCAGCCGCCGCGCCTCCCTGATGAACTCCGCGTCGCCGACGAGCATCGACCCGATCGGCGCCCCGAGCCCCTTCGACAGGCAGAACATCATCGCCGCCGCCTACCTGGCATAGTCGGCGGACAGCCGCCCCGGTCGACCGCGCAGGCGTTGAAGATCCGGGCGCCGTCCAGGTACAGCGGCACGCCCGCGTCCGTGCAGACCTTCGCCACCGCCTGCACCTGGGCGACGGTCTGCACCGCTCCGCCGGCCACCTGATGGGTGTTCTCGAGCGCGACCAGGTCAACGACGCTGACGTCGTGCGGGTCTGGCTCGAGGGCCGCCGCGACCTGATCCCCGGTCAGCACGCCGCGCGTGCCCGGCACCGGCCTGAACGTCACCCCGGACAGCACCGCGGCGCTGCGAAGCTCCACCCCGCACACATGAGCGCTGGCCTCGCAGACCGGCGATCCGGCCAGCGCGGACCAGCGCGTGCAGCGCGATCTGGGTGCACAAGGTGCCGGTTGGCAAGAACAGCGCGGCCTGCCGTCCGGTCAGCTCGGCGGCCCGGTCTTGCAGCCGGTTGACGGTCGGGTCGTCGCCATACCAGTCGTCGCCGACCTCCGCCGCCGCCATTGCCTGGCGCATCGCGTCGGTCGGCCTGGTGACGGTGTCGGACCGGAGGTCGACCAGACCCGGCATAGCTAGCGTCCCGCCCTTCCATCATTCGCCTATGGAGGCAGTATCCGCTATGGCCAGCCAGCGCTCGTAGCTGCGGTACAGTCGTGCCCGACCCGGCCGGTAACGGGGCCGTCCCTGGTCACCTTCCTAGCTGGGAGCGAGGAGATGAAGGCTCTCGTCAAGTCCCGCGCCGAGCCAGGACTGTGGATCGAGGACGTGCCCGCGCCTGAAGTAGGCAGGGACGACGTCCTGATCCGGGTGCTGTGCACCGGCGTCTGCGGCACCGACCTGCACATCTACGAATGGGACGGCTGGGCGCAAGGAGCACATCGACGTCGCCGCTCGTCATCGGCCACGAGTTCGTCGGCGAGATCGTCGCGATGGGCGAGGAAGTCCCTGATCTCGCGGTCGGCGACCTGGTCAGCGGCGAAGGCCACCTGGTCTGCGGCCGGTGCCGCAACTGCATGGCCGGCCGCCGAGTGCAGTGCGCCAGGACCAAGGGCGTCGGCGTCAACCACCCGGGTGCGTTCGCCGAGTTCATCGCGCTGCCGGCCACCAACGTCTGGCGGCATCCGGCCGGACCTCGACCTGGCCGTCGCGGCGATCTTCGACCCGTTCGGCAACGCCGTGCACACCGCGCTGACGTACCCGGTGCTCGGCGAGGACGTGCTGATCACCGGGGCCGGCCCGATCGGGATCATGGCCGCGATCGTGGCGCAGGCACGCGGGCGCGCGGCACGTGGTCATCACCGACGTGTCGCCGTACCGGCTCGACCTGGCGCGCCAGATCGGCGTGACCGTCGCCGCCGACACCACCCAGATCCCGCTCGCCGAGGTCATGGCCGGCCTGGGCATGCGCGAGGGCTTCGATATCGGCATGGAGATGTCAGGCAAGCCGGTCGCGCTCCGCGAGATGCTCGGCGCGATGACGCACGGCGGCAAGATCGCCATGCTCGGGCTGCCCGCCGGTGAGTTCCCGATCGACTGGGCGCACGTCGTGCTCAACATGATCACGATCAAGGGCATCTACGGTCGCCAGATGTTCGAGACATGGTATGAGATGTCCGTCCTGAGCAAATCAGGCGTCGACATCAGCCCGGTCATCACGCACCGCTTCAACGCCGCCGACTACGCCACCGCGTTCGATACCGTTCGCGCAGGCAAATGCGGCAAAGTAGTGCTCGACTGGGCAGAGCGCTAACAGCAACCGGAGGCAGCACCATGTTCACCAGCGTCCAACCGCAGATCTCCGAGGAACTCGGCCAGATCCGGGCGGATGGCCTGTTCAAAACCGAGCGGGTGATCGCGGGCCCGCAGCGGGCCAGACATCGTGGTCGCCGACGGGACGCCGGTGCTCAACCTGTGCGCCAACAACTACCTCGGCCTCGCCGACGACCCGCGCATCATCGACGCGGCCAAGGACGCGCTGAACCGCTGGGGCTTCGGCATGGCGAGCGTCCGCTTCATCTGCGGCACGCAGGATCTGCACAAGCAGCTTGAAAACAAGCTCTCGCGCTTTCTTCGGCACCGAAGACACGATCTTGTACCCGAGTTGCTTCGACGCCAATGGCGGCCTGTTCGAGACGATTCTCGGCGAGCAGGACGCGGTGATCAGCGACGAGCTCAACCACGCGTCCATCATCGACGGCATCAGGCTGTGCCGGGCCAAGCGGCTACCGCTACAAGAACAGGGACATGGCCGACCTGGAGGCTCAGCTCGTAGCGGCCAAGGACGCCAGGCGCCGCCTGATCGCCACCGACGGCGTCTTCTCGATGGACGGCTATGTCGCGCCGCTTCGCGAGATCTGCGAACTGGCCGACAGGCACGACGCGATGGTCATGGTGGACGACTCGCACGCGGTCGGCTTCGTCGGCGCCACCGGTCGCGGCACCCCTGAGCTGTACGGCGTGGCCGACCGCGTCGACATCCTGACCGGCACGCTCGGCAAGGCGCTCGGCGGTGCGAGCGGCGGTTACACCAGCGGCCGCCGGGAGATCATCGACCTGCTGCGCCAGCGGTCGCGGCCTTACCTGTTCTCCAACTCGGTCGCCCCGGCCGTCGTGGGCGCCTCGCTCAAGGTGCTCGACATCCTGGACTCCAGCGGCGACCTGCGTGAACGGCTGCGCGACAACACCCTGTGGTTCCGCGAGCGGATGACCGGCCTGGGCTTCGACATCCTGCCCGGCGACCATCCGATCGTGCCCGTCATGATCGGTGACGCCGCTCGCGCGGCCAAGCTCGCCGACCTGCTGCTGACTAAGGGCATCTACGTGATCGGCTTCAGCTATCCGGTCGTCCCGGTCGGCAAGGCCAGGATCAGGACGCAGGTCTCGGCGGCGCACAGCGCCGAGGACCTTGAGCTAGCCGCGACCGCGTTCGCCCAGGCGAGAGACGAGCTCGGCTAGCCCGCGTGTCGCTGGCCTGATACGGCCGGTTCGGCCGGTAATGTCGCAGGTTCATCCCCTTGCTGCGGCCCCCCGGAGACATCACTATGTGCCTTGGACACACCCATGCCCTCTCCGGGCTCGTGACCGGCGCGGCCGTCGGCTTGTACGCGACGCACCTGTCGGCGCCCCAGCTCGCCCTGTTCACCGGGCTCACCGCGGGTGCCGCCGTGCTGCCCGACATCGACCACCCGAACTCCAGCCTGGCGCACTGCTTCGGCTTCCTGACCAAGGCGTTCGCCTGGCTGATCGGCAAGATCTCCGGCGGGCACCGGCACCTGACGCACGCGTTCCTTGGCATCGGCGGATTCGCGGGCCTGGCCTGGCTGGCCGTCAAGTTCCGGCCGGACCTCGCCGGCAAGATCGGCCTGGTGATCTTCTTGTCGCTGCTGATCGCCAGCGGCCTGTACGCGCTTGGCGTGCACGGCCATCTCGCCGACGCCCTCGCCATCGCCGCCGCGGTCGCGCTGACGCTCTCCGGGATCGGCCTCGCGCACCTCGCGCTCGCAGTCCTGCTCGGCTGCGCCACGCACGTGGCCGGCGACATGCTGACCGATGCGGGCTGCCCGCTGTTCTTCCCGTTCAGCGAGCATCACTTCCGGCTGCTGCCCAAGCCGCTCGCGTTCACCACTGGCACCAGGCCCGAGCTGTGGGTACTCGACCCGGCCCTATTCGCGGGCCTTGGCCTGATCCTCTACCGCGCCTTCACAACCGGCGTCCTCGCCTTCACCCGCCGCTAGCTAGGGGCGGGTGAATGTGCTGGTGCGGAACATCCGGGTGAAGGCTGCGGGTCCGTGGCGCTGATTCAGGTCGTGGCAGAGGCTGGCGAGTGATCCGGTGATCATGGCGCGGAGGATGGCGGTGTGCAGACTGCCGGGTGCGTGGGGGCTGAGTTCGGTGAGCAGGACCTGGTAACGACTGGTTACCGACTCCCGGTAGGCCGTCATGCGCGTAAGGAAGGGGCGCGTGTTGTCTCGGGGATCACTGGAGCGGGCTGCGTGAGGCGCAGGGCAGCCCGTCACATCGCGGTACTCGGCTCGGTCGGGGTCGGCAGATGGACAGGTGATGTGTGCCAGGCGGGCGGTATGCCGGGTGATGGCCTGGGCTTCGCGGTCCGTGGCTCCTTCCATGATGATGCCGAGATTGCGGGTTGAGGGGCTGCCCTGGGTGTCGGGAAGGGAGTAGGTGCGTCCGTCTGGGCGACGGAAGTTAATGCCGTAGCGGGTACGAATTGGCCCCGTACCGTCCGGGTTGTGCTGGTAGCGGCGATAGCTGCCGTAGTGCAGGCTGTCGTGGGCGTAGGCGCGAATAAGGTCGAGCGCAGCCAGGCGAGGGTCTGGTGGCTCGGGACCGGCGAGGTGCCCGTAGCGAGTGATGACGGAGATCATCTGCCAGTGCCGGTAACCCTGGCCCGGGTAATGGAATCCGCCGAAGGCTGCGGGATTGGCTGATCCGGTGGCGATGAAGGTGCGCTCCGCCGGCAGGAGGCTGGTGAGGCCGATTCGGCCATACCGGCGTGCGGTGATGGTGATACCGGTCCGTAACACAGTCTCGTCGATGAAGGGTGCTGGCGTTGCCAGCAGATCGGCCAGTGCTGTGCAGGATAATTCCGGGTGAAGTTGGCCGACTGGCGGGCTGACTCGCAGGTTAGCCAAGTGGGCGAGCAGGGCGCGGCGCTGGTCGATGGTGCCGCTGACGTGCTCGTTGGGGGCGAGTGGTAACGGCATGGTGCCTCCGTGGCTAGGTGGGTGGCTTGCCGTGGATGAGGGTGATGTGGGCGTCGAGGACACCGGCGGGGAGGGCGTCGGCGGAGAACCATCGTGCTTCGAGAACTTCCAGGGAGCTGAGCTGGAGTTCCCCGCCCGTGCAGAGGGCTTCGAAGGCGACTTCGACGCGGAGTTTGTAGCCGCTGCGCAGATGGACGAGGCGGCCTACCGTGACGGTGAGACCGGTTTCTTCGCGGACTTCGCGGACGATAGTGTCGGAGAAGGTCTCGCCGGCCTTTGCGTAGCCGGTCGGCAGGCCCCATTGCCTGCCTTGGGGCCAGAGTCGGTGGCGGAGCAAGAGCACCTGCCCGTCGTGATCGCGGACGATGCCCGTGACGCCGACCATGAACTTGGCGTGCGCTACCCAGAGAACGCGCCACTGCACGGAGCCGCGGATCAGGTGCCAAAGGCGGGCGATAAGCCGGTTCACGAGAAGGTGCTCCTCTCTCTCCGCTGGATCTCTTGCGGCGGCACGCGTGTTGCCGTTGTCGATGCTAGGAGCGGTACACGAACCGGGCAAGATTGTTGCGGATTATTGCAGAAACTCGTCACGTGCCTTGATGATGAGCGTCTTGGCGCCTGGTCCGAACATTGCTTGGTTCCGCATCTGACCGAATACCGTTGCGTAGATCTCGATCTCTTCAGGACGTGTGATGTCAAGTGCTGCGGTAAGGGTTTCGATCTTGACCAGGCTGTCGTCGAAGATCCAAAACGCGGTCTGAGCGTGCGCTCCCAGTCCAGCAAAGTCGGGGATGATTCCCACCGAGATATTCGCGAGACTCATGATGCCTAGGAGACGGTCGAGCTGCTCGACCATTGTCTCTATTGTGCCGATGCGCGTGCGGAGCGTTTGCTCAGCCAGCAGGAATTGGAATTTGTGCTGGCCTGAACGCAGGATGCGCTGGTGTTCCAGACGGGCGGAAGTCGCAGCTTCGCTGTCGTCGGGCAGGTCCAGCAGGGCCGCCCAGTAAGTAAAGCTCGCAGTGGAATAGGCAGCTGTTTGCAGCAGGCCCGGCATACTCCAATGCTCATGGATACGGAATAGCTTCGTTCGCTCATAGAGAGGCTGGATTGATTCCTGGAGCCGACGCATGCCAGTTCTGGCCTGCCGCTTCCATTCGCGGTACATCGAGTCGGCGGTTCGCGCTTGCGCTATAAGACCCGGAACGTCGTCGTCCGCCTGGCAAGCGGAACACCAAGCTCGGATGTCTGAGTCAGATAGTCCCTGTGCGCCGTGTTCGACGCGAGACACTTTGGTAAAATGCAATCCGGTTAGCTCCGCGAGCTGCCGTCCAGTGAGGTCGGCGTCCAATCGGATCTCGCGGAGCCTGTTGCCGAATGCCTGTTTGGCTCGCTGCGCCGCACTGGCCATGCAGATGTCCGCGTTCCTGCTAGGAAGGCTGGTAGTCGGCGTGCGGGATTGCTAGTTTCCATGCCGCTTCAAATGCCGCAGAGCAGAGTTCTAGGTCGTTGGCGGCGGTTGATGTTGTGAAATCGATGTTAGCGCCGCTTCCGGCGTAATGATGAAACACGACCATGCGGTGGTCGAACATCCAGAAATCATTGCCTGGGAAGGCGATGGACGAGACTTGTCGGCGCGGCAGCCAACGCATGTCGGTCCCGGCATCGACATGCGGCTGCATGATGCTGTGTGACCAACGCTGGTAGTCGGATAGTGGTTCGGAGACAACGTGCACGCGCCGGTACACTTTACCTTGTGTGACGTGGTCGCGTACCTGATTGCACCACGGCTTTAGCCATTCTAGGTCATCGGTTTCGCCTGCTGCCCACTTAGCCATATGCGGCAGCTCGATTGCCGTACCGTAGCTATCCCGCATTTCCAGGTGGATAGCGTCAGTGTTGAACCTGTCGAAGAGGCTGGTGAACTCCTCGTAGGTTAGCCCCAAGCCTTCTCCTGAAAGAACGGAACCATCCGGTCAGGGATTTCGCATGCGATTTCACCTTGCGGGATATCCATCTGAGCTAGTGCCGCTAAGTCGTTGACGATCCATCCCTGGACGATCCAGCTGCCCCGGTCTGTTCGATAGAGCGTTGGTGACCCCTGCGGCTGCGAGTCGGGGTCTCTGGCAACTAAGGTAAGGCGCACGAGTCCTCCTAGGACTTTGAGTTGCACATCATTGCGCCTCAGCGTAACAAGTTGCGGTCATGGTGCCTAGTCCAGCTCTGCAACATGAGTTCATGTCGCTAGGTGTAGTCGATGCTGACCTGGGGGGTCAGGGCGGTCGACTGGCAGGCGAGTATGTAGCCCTCGGCCAGGTCGCGCTCCTCGAGCACCTCGTTGTGAGCCATTTCGACCTCGCCGCCGGTCAGCCTGCACGCGCACGCGCCGCAGACCCCCTCGCGGCACGAGTACGGCGCGTCGAGCCCGGCATCGATCATGACGTCGAGCATCCGCGCGCCGCCCGGCCACTTGAGCTTGCGCGTCTCGTCGTCGAGCGCGACCTCGAGCACCGCCTCTACTCCGCCCGCGGCCGGCGTTAGCCTCGAAGGGATTCTCCGCCAGCGACAGGAACCGCTCCACGTGCACCCGCGGCGACGGCACCGCCAGGTCGCCCAGGGCCTGCCGCGCCGCGGCCATGTACGGGTCCGGTCCGCAGATGAACGCCTCGTACCCCGCGTACGGCCGGAACAGCTCTCGCAGCGCTGACGCCGTCGGCGGCCCCTGCACGGCGTCAAGCCAGTGCACGACGAGCAGCCGGTGCGGTGCCTCCGCCTGCAATTCCCGCAGCGCCGGCGCGAAGATCACCGAGCGCTCGTCGGCGTTCGCGTACACCAGGACGACCCGCCCGCGCCCGGCCCGAAGCGCGGACTTGAGGATCGACATGACCGGCGTGATCCCGCTGCCCCCGGCGATCAGCAGGAAATCGGAGTCGAGCGAGCGGGGGGTAAAGGTGCCGGCCGGCGGCAGCACGTCGAGAACTGTGCCTGCGACGACCTGTCCGACAATCCAGTTCGATGCGTAACCGGTCGGCATCCGCTTGACTGTGAAGCACGCAGGCTCACCAGCCACGGGCGAACTGCACAGCGAGTAGCAGCGGGCGACCGAGCCGCCGTCAGGCGTCGGCACCCGCACGGTGATGAACTGCCCGCTCCGGTACGCGAAGGCCGCGGCGAGCTCGCCCGGCACGGCCAGCACGAACGAGCAGGCCTGCTCGGTCTCGGCGATCACCTCGGCCACCGGCACCTGGTAGAAGGTGCGGTAGCGAGCTCACGGCGGAAGTACCTCGACCCGCCCGCCAGCCACCGCGTTCTCGATGCTGTCGCGCAGGCTGGCGCACGTCGGCACCAGCGCGGAACTGCCGCCGCGCGCCGCGGCCGCGGCGAACTCAGCGCAGCCAGCGACCGCCTCCGTACTCCACTGGATGCTCGTGTGCCGCAGGCTGAACTTCGCGACGTGAACGACAACCCCGCACTCGCCGCACGTCGACCGGCGTGTACCGCCAGGGCCGCTCATCGGTCGCGATGCCGCTCATCAGCCTGGCTGATCCGGGGCCGCCGGAACTCCCTGAGGTGACTGGGCCGCGAGGTTCGCCGCTACCTCGGCCTCCCAGGACGCGACCGCCCTGGCGTGTCGATCTCGTACTCGTGCCGCTCGACCATGTCCGGCGTGATCTGCGCGACATCGGTGTAGAACTGCTCGTACCAGCGGCGCAGCTGGTAGACCGGGCCGTCCTCGGCGCACAGCAGCGGGTTGTCGATCCTGGTCTTGTTCGTCCAGATCGCCACGTCCTGCTGGAAGCCGAGCGAGATGAAGTCGGCGAACTTGGCCGCGATCTTGTCGCCGCGCTCGCCGTCAACCCCCGGCGGCAGCTTGACGATCACGCCCCACTGGAGCAGGAACGAGTCAGGCGTGACCGGGTAGTGGCAGTTGATCAGCACGCTCTGCATCGTGTAACCGTGGTAGTCGTGCGACAGGTAGTCGATCATGTAGGAGGGGCCGTAATAGGCCGCCTCGGAACGCAGCGTGGTCTCCGCGCCGTAGTTGCCCACCTCGCCACGTCCGGCCGCGACTTGGTGTTCAGGTACTGGGCCGCGATATGGCCCTCGAGCACGTTCTTGAAGTAGGTGGGGAACGCGAAGTGGATGTAAAAGAAGTGCGCCATGTCGACGACATTGTCGACCACCTCGCGGCAGTTTGAGTTCTGTACCAGGATCGAGTCCCAGGTCCAGCTCGACCATTCGGCGGAGAACGCGCCCTCGATCTTCGGGATCATGACGTCGGAAGGCGGCGGATTGCCCTCGGGGTCATTCCAGACGAACAGCTGCCTGTTCTCCTCGAGGGTCAGCCACGACCTGGTGCGCGCCGCCGGCGGGACCCGGCGTGCGTACGGGATGTGCGCGCACCTTCCGTCGCCGCCCCAGCGCCAGTCGTGGAACGGGCAGGCCACCTGGTCGCCCTTGATCGTGCCCTGGGTCAGGTCGCCGCCCATGTGCCGGCAGTACCCGTCGAGCACGTGCAGCGCCCCGGACGAGTCGGCGAACACGACGAGCTTGGTGCCGAACGCCTGCACCGCGTGCGGGCCGCCTTGGCGGAACGTGTCGGCCAGGCCGAGGCAATGCCAGCCGCGCGCGTACCTGCCCGGCAGCGGTCCGGCGTCAATAGTCCTGACCCCGAGCCGGTCGTTCATCGGGACTGCCCCCTGTCGTCAGCGATGAGCCCTAGACTAGAACAGAACTAGAACGCGTTCTAGTCTAGCCAAGGGGCGGGGCAGGTCGGGAGGAAGCCGTGAGCGAGAAAGTCGGGCAGCCGGTGCTCGAGGCGGTCGCCGAGCTGCTGCCGGTGCTGAGCGAGCGAGCGCAGGAAGCCGAGGACGCGCGGGCGGTGCCCGCCGAGTCGATCAAGGAACTTGATGACGCCGGCTACTTCAGGCTGCTGCAGCCAGCCAGGTTCGGCGGGCTCGAAGCCGATCCGGTTACCTTTTACCAAGCGGTCAGGATGATCGCCAGCGCGTGCGGGTCGACCGGCTGGGTGGCCTCGGTCATCGGGGTGCATGCGTGGCAGCTGGCGCTGTTCCCGGCGGCGGCGCAGCACGAGGTCTGGGGCGAGGACCCGGCCACCAGGATGTCGTCGTCGTACGCGCCGACTGGCCGCGCCCAGATTGCCGAGGGCGGCTACACGCTCACCGGGCGCTGGAGCTTCTCATCCGGCTGCGGCCATGCCCGCTGGGTGCTGCTCGGCGGGATCGTGACCGACGCGGAAAAGAACCCGATCGACTTCAGGACCTTCCTCCTGCCGATCACCGACTACCGGATCGACGATGTCTGGGACACCGTAGGGCTGCGGGGGACAGGCAGCAACGACATCGTGGTGCGGGACGCGTTCGTGCCTGAGCACAGGTCGCTCGGCTTCGGCGATGTCACCAAGTGCGCGTGCCCGGGGCAGGAGGTGAACGACGCCCCCCTCTACCGGATACCGTTCGGCTCGATCTTCTCGTGCGCTATCACGACGCCGATCATCGGCATGGCGACCGGCGCTTACAACGCGCACGTGGCTTACCAGCGGGACCGGGTCAGCACCGCCTACCTGGGGCAGAAGACGGCCGAGGACCCGTTTGCCCAGGCCCGCGTGGCCAGGGCGGCGGCCGAGATCGACGCGGCCTGGCTCGCGCTCGGGCACAACATGACCGAGCTGATGGGACACGCGCAGGCCGGCGAGCCGATCCCGATGCCGCTGCGGTTGCGGATCAGGCGCGACCAGGTGCTGGGCACCGAGCGGTCGGTCGGGGCGGTCGACCTGCTGTATCGAGAACTCAGGCGGCCGGGCTCTGCGGGTCGGCACGCCGATCCAGCGATGCTGGCGCGATGTGCACGCGGGCCGGGCTCACGCGATCAACGACCCCGAGCGTGCCCTGTCGATGTACGGCCGGGGCGAGTTCGGCCTGCCGCCGGCCGCGGACGCGATGCTATGACGGCCAGCGCGCTGACCGCCGGGGACACCAGCCGGTTCGCGCAGACCGCGATGATGGCTCTGCACTACCACGAGGCCGGGGCCGGTGATCCGGTCGTGCTGCTGCACGGCGGCGGCCCGGGAGCGTCGGCCTGGTCGAACTTCGGCCGCAACCTGCCGGTCTTCGCGGGCGCTTTCCGGGTGCTGATGCCCGATCAGCCCGGCTTCGGCCAGTCGGATGCCCCGCCCGTCGAAGGCAACTACTTCACGTTCTCGGCCCGGGCGCTGGCGAGCCTGCTCGATCACCTCGGCATCGAGCGCGTGCACCTGGTCGGCAATTCGCTCGGCGGCGGTACCGCGGTGCGGTTCGCGCTGGACTACCCCGAGCGGGCGGGCAGGCTGGTGCTGATGGGACCCGGCGGGCTGAGCCTCAACGTGTTCTCGCCCGACCCGACCGAGGGCGTCAGGCGGCTAGGCGAATTCGCGGCTCCCCCCGGGCCGAGCAAGGAGAAAATGGCGGCGTTTCTCCGGACGCTAGTTTTCAACCCCAAGCACATCACCGACGAGCTGATCGACGAGCGTTACGAGCAGGCGAGCAGGCCGGAGGCGATCGCGGCGATGGCCGCGCTCGGCATGTCCTTCTTCGACCCGGCCACGGCCCAGGACGGCATGCTCTGGCGCGAGGCGCACCGCTTGCGCAATGAGGTGCTGCTGATCTGGGGCCGGGAGGACCGGGTGAACCCGCTGGACGGCGCGCTGATCGCGGTCAAGCAGCTCCGCAAGGCGCAGTTGCACGTGTTCGGCGGCTGCGGGCACTGGGCTCAGCTCGAGAAGTTCGACGAGTTCAACGGACTCGCTCTCGGGTTCCTCGGTGCTCGTCGGTAAGGGGGGTCAACTGATGGCTGAGATCCGTTCCCTTGGCTACCTGCGGATCGAGTCGGCCGACCCGGGTGCGTGGCGGGAGTTCGGCACCAGGCTGCTCGGGATGACCGAGGGGCGCGGGCCTGAGCCCGGTGCCGTGTACCTGCGGATGGACGACTTCCCCGCCCGCTTCGTGATCGTGCCGGGCGAGGCCGACAGGCTGCTCGCCTCGGGGTGGGAGACGGGGTCGCAGGAGTCCTTCGACGCGCTGGCGGTCCGGCTCGAGGCGGCCGGAGTAGCGGTCAAGGCGGCTACCGCCGACGAACTGGCGGCGCGCCGGGTGGCCGGGATGATGAGCTTCGACGACCCGTCGGGCCACCGGCTCGAGGTGTTCTGGGGTGCCTCGCTGGACAGCCGGCCGGCGTTCAGCCCGTACGGGGCCGCCTTCGTGACGGGCGATTACGGGATGGGGCACGTCGTGATCCCGGCGGCCGACGATGCCGAGTCGATGGCGTTTTACGCGGCGCTGCTCGGGTTCCGGCTGCGGGACACGATGGCGATGCCGCCTGAGCTGTTCGGGCGCCCGGCTGGCGGCCCGCCGGCGATGATGCGGTTCCTGGGCGTCAATGCCAGGCATCACTCGCTCGCGCTGGCGCCGATGACGAGCCCGTCTGACTGCGTTCACGTGATGATCGAGGTCGCCTCGCTGGATGATGTGGGCCGGGCGATGGACCGGTGCACCAGGCGCGGCGGCAAGCTCGCCGCCAGCCTCGGCCTGGCACGCCAACGACCACATGGTGTCGTTCTACGTGCGGACGCCTAGCGGGTTCGACATCGAGTACGGCACCGATGGCCTGCTCGTCGACGACGCGTCCTGGGTGAGCAGGCAGACCACCGCGATCAGTACCTGGGGACACGTTTTCGCCAGGTAAAGTCTGTCCCATGGCGAGGTTCCGGGTCGATTTGATCAACCGGAACTATGCCCGGCTGTGGTCTGGTGAGGCGGTATCCACCGTCGGTGACTACGTATTCGACACCACGCTCGTGCTGTGGGTGGCTACCGTCCTGGCAAAGGGCCGGACCTGGGCTCCGGCCGCCGTGAGCGGCATTCTGCTGGCGACTGGCCTGGCAGTATTACTCGTCGGCCCGATTTCGGGCGTATTCGTGGACCGGTGGAATCGCAAGGCCACCATGCTGCGCACCGAGCTCGTGCGGGCTGGCCTGGTCGCGGTGCTGCTGGTGCTCTCGCTGTTCCCGGTTCGCGACATTCCGCTACCCGTCTGGCTGGCACTGATCTACGTCGAGGTATTCGCCCTGAATGGCGCCAGCCAGTTCTTTTCCCCGGCGCGGTTCGCCATTATCGGCGAAGTGGTGTCAGGGGATGCCGACCGAACCCGCGCCGCGGGAATCGGACAGGCCACCATGGCGGTAGCTGGCATCATCGGCCCTCCTCTCGCAGCCCCCTTGCTGTTCACGTTCGGCGTCCAGTGGGCGCTGGGCATCAATGCCGCTTCGTATCTGTTCTCGTACTTCGCCGTCCGCTCGGTACGCCTCGCTAGCGAAGCGCAGCCCGCCTCAGCCCAGCCGGCGGCGGAGACTGAAGCGCGAACGCGGATCGCCGGCCTGCGCGCCGAGTTCGCCGCTGGCTTGCGGTTCTTCGCCGGCAGCAGGATCTTGATCGTGCTGCTCGGCATGGCCATGGTCGCCCAGCTTGGCACGGGAGCGATCGAGACTCTCGGCGTCTTCTTCATCACCGGCAACCTGCACGCGATGGCACATTTCTTCGGGCTCATCTCGATGGCCTTCGGGATCGGGGCAGTGGTCGGCTCGCTGTTGTCAGGGGGCGCGGTGCGCTGGCTCGGGGCCCGCAGGGTGCTGTGGCTCGGGTGTCTGATCGGCGGCCTTCTGGTGGTGCTCTTCGCGAAGCAGACGACGCTGATCGCCGGGATCGTGGTGATCGGGCTGGTCGCGGTTCCCATCGCCATGCTGAATGCCGCCGTGACGCCGCTGCTGCTGAACGCGGCCCCGTCGGAGTTCCTCGGCCGGGTGCTGGCCGTGTTCAATCCGCTCAACCAGCTGGCCATGATGCTCTCGATCGTGGTGGCCGGTTGGCTGGCCAGTAGCGCGTTGCGCGGCTTTCATGCCAGGATCGCCGGAATCCACTTCGGTCCCATCGACCTGATCTACACGGGCGCCGGGCTGCTGATCGCCGCGTCCGCCCTGTGCGGCTGGGCGGCGCTGCCCAAGGACGACGGCTCCGGGCGGGAATGAACCAGAGCTTCCCGGCGCTCGCCTTGTTCGTGGACCAAGTGCCGGCCAGCTTCGAGCCAGACCCAGAACGGTTCCGCCAGGTGCTCGGTCACTTCTGTACCGGGATCACCGTGATCACCGCGATTGACGACGGGGAGCCGGTCGGATTCTCCTGTCAGGCGTTCACCGCCTTGTCTCTTGAGCCGCCGCTGGTGATCTTTTGCCCGGCGCGTACGTCAACGACCTGGCCGCGGATCGAGCGGTCAGGTTTTTTCTGCGCCAACGTGCTCACGGCCGGGCAGGGGGAGCTGGCCACGCTCTTCGGACGGAGCGACCCGCGCCGGTTCGCGGGTGTCAGCTGGGTCGCGGATTCGGCTGGATCGCCGATCATCGACGGCGTGCTGACCTGGGTGAGCTGCAAGGTCCAGGACGTTCTCACGGTCGGCGACCATTATGTCGTCGTAGGTCTGGTGCGCGAGCTGGGCGATGTGGGAGCGCAGCAGCCGCTGCTGTTCTACCGCGGCCGGTACGCTACGTCGGCGGTCCCGGATGCCGAAGGCCCGCCCGAAGTGGTGGAGACGATGCTCGCCTGGCCAAAGTACGCGGACTGGATGTAGGGCGCCCATCCCAGCCGTTCATGATCCAGTGCAACTTGGGTAATACCTTGGAGCGCCGCCCCGTGTTCGCGCTTGTCGGCGTCCCGTAGAGGATCAATGAGACAAATGTCGCACTTTGCTCAGTCCAGGCGCGGCGGTCCGCATGGGTTGCGTAATTGATGTTGTGATTCAGGTATCGATTCGCGTATTGATGTTGTCCCGCCAAGGCTGCTGAAGCGCATCTCGCGAAGATCGCAATGCCTGCCTGTAGATAGCGGCATAACTCAGCAGGTCCCTCCTATAGGCTGCGAGCAGATGTGCCATTGCTAGGGTCTGAAGCGCCAACGTACGACTAGTGGTTACTAATGGTGCTCGATCCGACGCGGCTTGTGATTGCAAAAAGGCGGCACTTGCGTCTGCTACTGTGCTAGCAGGCGCGGCTGGCCGGGGTAGATGTGCCAGCGTTATTGCGGCTGGATATCCGATCGCTTCTCTGGACTGCGAGAACTTTGTAACGTGACTCAGTTCGTTGACGCCCGCAGCGCGCCTGATGCTCACGAGGCAGACTCCGGGTCCAGTCGACGGCCGGGGCTTGCGCGCCTGTCAACGTCCTTACTGGCGCTCACGGCGTCGGCGGTCCTGACCGTCGCTCTTTGGGTCGGCACAAGTGACGACATCGTTGGCAGCGCAGGGTTCCGCGTTGTCGGTGACGACCATGTGTACTTTTCAATGGCCCGGCTCCATACGGCAGCCGTACTTCGTTATCTGATTCATGGGTGGGTTTGCAGGTCGCCGAGCCGGGCGCGGTGGTGGTACCAGCGGGCGCGGGCCTGGTGCCGGCGTCGCCACCGGGACCAGTGCAGTCCGTGGGCGATGCTGTGCAGGGCCTGGTGGAACAGGCTGTACAGCCGCTTGATCTCCGGGACGGTGAAGGGGATGAGCCCGGGGTCCTCGGGCGGGTCCTGGTCGGCGAAGACTGGCAGTGGCGGGGCTGGAGTGGTGTCGCGCAGGTCAGCGGTGGTGACGGCGCAGATCGCCAGGGCGGCCATGACGAGTGTCAGGTGCCGCATGACCGGGCCGTAGAGGCGGACCTGGGCGTGGTCGTAGCCGAACTGGTCCTTCCCGAACTCGTGGTCTTCCTCGACGGTCCACCTTCGGCCGCAGACCTTGACCAGGACGGGCAGGCAGGCCGGGCGGCCTTCGGGCACGAAGCACCAGAAGTAGTCCAGGCGGGCGGGGTCGTGCAGGTTCCGGCGGATCAGCAGGTGGCGGCGGTGGTCTTTGGCGGCGATCCAGGCCCAGGCGTAGCGGCGGTCGCCCTTGGACCCGGCGCCGCAGGAGGTAGTCGTCCAGGCATGGCCGGGGACCTTCGCCAGGATCTTGTCCGCGCGCATCCTGGCGCCTGAGGGCAGGGTCACGCGGAACGAGCGGGGCACTGCGAGGACGTAGCCGACGGCGCGTTCCTCGCATAGTTTCCGCAGCCCCGGGTCCTGGCCGTACACCTCGTCGGCGGACAGCCAGGGGATCTCGATGCCGGCGTCCAGCATTTCGGCCAGCATCTGCGCGCCGAGTTGGGGCTTGGTCGCGGGCTTCAGGCGGGCGGGGATGCCCATCCTGTCGCGGATATATGCGTCGGCTAGCTGCTCTTCGGGAATCCATAGCCGGGAGCCGGCCAGGGTGTGCCCCCGCGGGGTGGAGTAGGTGGCGTTCACGAAGTTGATCGCGTTGGTGACCTTGCCGGCGCAGCCGACGTACTGCGGCTTGACGCCGGCGGTGCGATCGCCCTGCTTGACCTGGCCGCTCTCATCCAGGACCAGCACCGTTAAGCCGTCCGGGGCGGCCAGGCCGGCTACCGCGAAGTCGCGGACCGTCCGCATCGCGGCCGGCTGGTCCCAGGCGGCCCGTTCCAGCAGCCGCTGCATCTTATCCGGCGCCGCATCTCCCGCGTACTGCGCCAGGGACCAGCAGTTCTTATCCGGCAGATCGCTCATCAGCCCGTCAATGTACTTGCGGGCCTGCCGTGCCTGCTCCGCCGGGTGAAATGGACCGAAAGCAGGCTGGTCAGCTCGTTTCGTTTCTCCCGCGCCAGCCGGGCGCCTACCATAGCGGCAGCGGCCGCCCCGGGATCGGAATCTGTCACAAGGCGATGATCACGGGGCGACCGCCCTCAGCCGGTGATCAACACGCCGCAATCTGCCCGATCCGCGCAGATCAGACCGACAGAGCCCACCGGCCGGAGCGCTAGGTCACGAAGTACGGCTGCCGTATCCAGCCGGGGAGCTTTCATGTCGCGCCCTGGTGCTGGCGCGTACTGGTGCCAGTCGTCGTCCACTATCTTCCGCTCAGCCTTGAGCAGGGATTCGCTTGCATTACCCTGGTCACCACGGCGCTGACCGGCTGGTCGGTATACGAGGTATTGCGAAAGCTCCGATTTAGTAATGGCATGTCGATGTTCGGCCTAGCGCTGTTTTTCTCAATGAGCTACGCGACGAAGTTCAACATCCGGGATTTCTGGCTGACAGATACGACTGCCTTTCTCTTTACCGCGCTTGCGGTGCTCGCGCTCCTGCACCAGAGGTTCGTGGCCTACTCGCTGTGCCTGGCCATTGGCGTCCTTGCCAAGGAGAGCGTTGTCTTCGTCGCTCCTTTGTGCTACACCCTGACGGCAGGGCCATTCCAAGATCACTGGTAGTGACCGCTGGTTACGTTAAGTAGCCATGAATTGAAGTGCCCGCATCCGGTCGCGGGAGACTAATTCCGTTGTTTCCTTTATGGTGTTTACCCCTTTGATCCGGAATAGGCCTATGGCCAGGTTCCGGAGTGATGCGAGGGCGTGCGGACCGTTTCCCGCGTAACTCTGGCTGGCGTCCTCGCGCCACGCCGTGTCACGAATATAGTGACTTTTATTCTCGATTCCCCAGTGACCGCGGGTGTGCCTGTTCACGTCGGCGGCGGTCATCTCTTCTGCTTTTCTGCTGGTCAGGACCAGGGCGCATTCCTTGCTGATGCGGTCGCCAGAGATATCGAAAACGTCGCGGCGGATGAAGGCGACCTGGCCGGCGTGCGGAAAATCGACTCCCTCCGCATCAGCGGTCCAGCAGGACCATCTTCTTACCCGGCCGCGCCTGCGTTCCTCCTTGACGTGGTGCGGGACTTCGCCGAGCCGCGGGAGAATCTTCTCGAGTACTTCTCTCTGCAAGGACGGCTGGTTTCCCTTGACGGTCATCAGGTAATCCATTCCGGGCTTCTGCCCGATGATCTCCGCAGTTTCCCGCTGGGTGTGCGCGGCGTCGATGGTGACCAGCGCCGGCTCGCCATCCGGGAGTCCCGCGGCATTCAGCAGGGCGCTCACCTGGGTGATCTCGTTGGTGCCGTCGGGCACTCTTACCTGCGCAATCGTGACAGCCTCGCGATGCAGCATCGCGGAGAACAACGTGACCTTGTCGTTCTCATCAGTCCAGGCTCCGCGCATCACCTTGCCGTCGAGCGCTATTTCCAGCCCGCCTTCCGGAACTTTCCCTGCCTGAGTGAAAATCCATCCGCAGGTTATCCGGTCAAGCTCGGTTGCGTCGATCCCGGTGAGCACATTCCTGATCGTCTGCAAGCTCGGGAAGGAATACCTGAACTTGAACCAGTCCCATTTCGCCCCGAGTTTCCTCAGCAGTGCCCGGGGCATGTCGGCGGCATTGCTGGCGATCTCCCGGTAATTTTTTGCACCGGCCAGCGTTGCCACTACGCAGACCGCCAGGACGAATGCCAGCGCATGCCGTTTCCCCCTCGGGTCGCGCGGGTCCGGGACCAATTCCAGCATGCCCAGAAGGCCGGAAAAATTGAGGTCTTCACAATCCTCGCCCTCGGCAGCGTCAGCACCGGCACTTGACGGGCAGGGGATGGAATGAAAGACTCGCACAGGATGGCCTTCTCTCGGGATTCTGATTGCCTGGTAACAACCATTATCCCGGAAAAGAGAAGGCCATCTTACGGTAATCCAAGATAGTCGGGGCTGCGACAGGAAATCATGTCCGCAGGACATAGCGACTGACGCCGGACGCGCCAGCACTGAGACTACATACTGTAAGCAAGCCGTTCCTGTTAGTGATCTTGGAATGGCCCTGCCCTGACGGCCACCCGTCGCTGGGACGCCAGTGCGCTGGCTCGCTCCGTGCTGCTGGCGGCGCCGGCGATAGGCGAGTTGCTTCTGCTGCGCGAGCTTATCCCTGCCTGGAATGGTCATGCCGATTATATCGCAGCTTTGCCGGCAAACGTGAGATCCGATATCGGGAATGTCGCATCGTATAATCTCGTGACTGTTGTCGGGAAAGAGATGTCGGCGCGTTGGCACGTGTGGCCGCAGGAGTTGGTGCAGATCGTCACCTCATTTGGCACATTGGGCCTTGTGTTGCCGATGCTGGGCGGATGGCGCAGCCTGCGACCGGTTCTGCGGGCTTTCTGGCCGTTCCTGGCCTTGGTTTATACGCAACTGCTTTTCACGTTCAACACTCAGCGCCTTCTCGTGCTCGCTTTCATTCCCGTGATCTGGGCGGCATTGCTGGGGATTCAGTATGCAGGCAAGCGTTTTGGAATCCCGAGCTGGGTTTTCGTCCTCGCTGTCGCCGTGTCAGTAGCGATCGAGTTCGGCAGTCGCACCGCGTCCGCGCCGGAGCCGGCGCTGCAGATCACGACTGTGAGCGTGATCGCCGTCCTCACGCTGCTCTATCGCCAATTCTGGCACCAGGCAGAGGCAGACAGGGCAGCCCAGCCAGCGGATACGGCCGTCGGCGGTAATGCGCCGCCGAGCCTGCAATGAACGGCGGTTGCCTCCCCGGTTCACCCGCTTGCCGACGTCACCGACTTCGCGATCCTGGCCAAGTGGGCTGACGGCGAGCCAAGCAACTGCCCCGAGCCGTGGGCGCGCTTGAAATAGCGGTGCGCGTCGTGTTCCCAGGTCACGCCGATCGCGCCGTGCAACTGGATCATTTCGGCCGCGACCTTGCTGAAGGCCTCCGAGCAGTACGCCTTGGCCGCTGCGGCGAGCACCGGCAGGTCGCCTGCCTGGTCGGAGGCGGCGTTGGCGGCGGCGTACGACAGCGCGCGAGCGGACTCGACCAGCACGTGCAACTCGGCGAGCCGGTGCTGGATCGCCTGGAAGCTGGCGATGGCCCGGCCGAACTGCACCCGCGTCTTCGTATAGCTGACCGTCAGCTCAAGCGCCCGCGCCGCCGCCCCGGCCTGCTCGGCGCTGAGCGCGATGGCGGCCAGATCCCTCGCGTGAGCCAGAGCCCGCCGCGCCGGCCCGGAGCCAATCTGAGCGCCGGACGCGGCGGTCAGGCTCACGACGGCTAGGCGCCTGGTCTGGTCCATGCTGGCGGCCCGCCGCCGCTCGGTTCCGGCGTGGTCCGGCATCACCTCGAACAGCCCGATGCTGCCATCGGGCCGCCTCGCTGCCACGATCAGGACGTCCGCGACGTCGCCGTCGAGCACGTAGTGCGCCGTGCCGGTCAGCGCCCAGGCGCCGTCGCCGCTGCCGGTCGCGCGACAAGCAGCCCGGGCCGGGTCCCAGCCGCCGTCCGGGCCGGTCCAGCACAGCGCCGCGACCGTGGCACCGGACGCGATCCCGGGCAGCAGCCGCTCGCACGCGCCCGCATCATCCGACGCCAGGATCGCCTGCGCGGCCAGTACGGCGGAGCCAAGCATCGGGGTCGGGGCGAGCACCTTGCCGAGTTCCTCATTGACGAGGCTCACTTCGATGGCGCTCGCCCCGGCCCCGCCATATTGCTCGGGGATCGCCAGGCCCGCCGCGCCGATGCCGCTGAGCAGGCGCCAGAGTTCGCGGTCGGTGCCGCTGCCCGAGCGAGAGCGCCAGGGCGGGTGCCGGCGCAGCGCCTCCGCTACCGACTCGCGCAACGCCCGCTGCTCGCTGGTCAGCTCCATGGTCCGGTCTCCGGCCTGGCCAGCGCCGCCAGGACCGTCGCCCGGTGCCCGGCCTGGCTGCCCCACGTCGCTGACAGTGCCCGCACCTTGGCCAGCCACAGGCTGACGTCGCACTCGCTGGTGTAGCCGATCGCGCCGTGCACCTGCAGTGCCGCGCGGGCGGCTTGCCGAGCTGCGTCCGCACAGGCCACCCGGGCGGCGGAGACGTCGCGATCCGTCGTCGGCGCGCCTTCCGCGAGGGCGACCGCGGCGGCGAAGAGCAGCGGTCTGGCGAACTCCAGGCCTATAAACACGTCGGCGAGGCTGTGCTTGACCACCTGGAACGATCCGATTGGCTTGCCGAACTGTTCCCTGGTCCTGGCGTGCGCGACCGCCGCGTCGAGTAGCCCGCGCCCGGCGCCCAGCAGCAGCGCCGCGCTGGCCAGCGTGCCGTACCTGACTGCCTCCCGCAGCGGCACGGTGAGATCGTCTCCGCCGAGAGCCTGCTCTGGCCGCACCTCGAACATGCGCCTGGCCCGGTCCATCGACTCGAGCCTGGCGTGCGGCGCGGCCCGCCACAGGCTTCCGTGATCGGCCAGCAGCACCAGCCCGGCCACGTCGGCATCGAGCGCATAGGGCAGCGACGGCGGCATGGCGATCGTCGCGATCAGCTCACCGGCGGCCATCGCGGACAGCCAGTCATCCGGCGACCCAGCCGCCGCGAGCAGGCGCGGGACGGCGGCGACCGACTCGGCGATCGGCCCGGCACCGGGTGGCGGCCCAGCTCCTCGCAGGCCACGACCAGGTCAACCGGACCGGCGCCGAGCCCGCCATCCGACTCGGGCACCGCGAGCGCGGTTACGCCCAGCTTGGCGAACGCGCGCCAGATCGCCAGGCCCGGCGCATGGTCGCCGGCACCCCACGCCCTGGCCGCCGCCGGCACCCCGGCTCCGGCCAGCAGTTCGCGCACGGCCGCGCCGAACTCGCGCTGCTCCGCGCTCAGCGCGAACCTCATCGCGGCAGCCCGAGCAGCCGCTCGGCGATGACCGAGCGCTGGATCTCGTTCGTGCCCGCGTAGATCGGCCCGGCCAGCGAGAACAGGTAGCTGCCAGGCCAGTCGCCCTCGAGCACCTCGGCCTGCGGGCCGAGCAGGTCGAGCGCGGTCTCGCAGATTTCGAGATCAAGCTCCGACCAGTACACCTTGCCCGCGCTCGACTCAGCCCCCAGCGACCCGCCGTCGGCCAGCCCGGCGACGACGCCGAAGGTGTGCAGCTGGTAGGCCCGTGCGGCGATCCAGGCATCGGCCACCCGATCCGCCACTCGATCCGCCGCCCGGCCCGCGCCGCCTTCGTCGCCTGACCGCTGCCACAGCTCGAAGAGCCGGTCGGCCGCCGCCAGGAACCGGCCCGGACTCCGCAGCGACAGCCCGCGCTCGTGGCTCGCCGTCGACATCGCGATCCGCCAGCCCTCGCCCGGCGCGCCAATCACGTCGGAATCAGGCACGAACACGTCGTCAAGGAAGATCTCGGCGAACCCGGGCTCGCCATCCAGTTGCACGATCGGCCGTACGGTCACTCCAGGCGCCCGCAAGTCGAACATCAGATAGGTCAGCCCGTGGTGTCTCGAGGCACCAGAGCCGGACCGGAAAAGCCCGAACGCACGGTCGGCGAACGCGGCGCGGGAGCTCCACGCCTTCTGCCCGGATAGCAGCCATCCTCCGTCCGCTCGCCGCGCAACGGACCGGATCGCCGCCAGGTCGCTGCCAGCGCCCGGCTCCGACCAAGCCTGCGCCCACACCTCGTCAGCTCGGGCCATGGGCGGCAAGATCCGGTCAAGCTGCTCGGCGGTGCCGTGCGCGAACAACGTCGGAGCCAGCAGGAATAGGCCGTTCTGCCCGACTCTGACCGGTCCGGCTGCCCGGTAGTACTCCTCTTCGAACACCAGCCATTGCGCGAGTGACGCGTCCCTGCCGCCATAGCGCTCCGGCCAGGAAACGACGGCCAGCCCGGCATCATGCAACTCGCGCTCCCAGACCCGGTGCGCGGCGAACCCCTCGGCCGAATTCACCGACGGCAAGCTGGGCACGTGCTCGGTCAGCCAGGCCCGCACCTGCGCCCGGAAGGCCTCATCGGCCGGCTCGGGATCGAGATTCACCCGCCTGCCGACTTCATGGACCGCGCGTCCATCCCCGCGAGCGAATCGCCGCCCACTTCCGCGTTGTGCGCATGCGCGACATGGTGCAAGCCGAACACGGAATCCATTCCCGGCCGCATGCCCATGAGATCCTCGCATTGATTCACGGCTCGTTTGACAAGCGATAGGCCGAACGAAGGCATAGTGGCGACTCGATCGGCCAGAGCGAATGCCGTATCGGCTAGGTCGCCCCGAGGTACGACCCGGTTGACCATGCCGAGTTCGTACGCTCGCTGCGCGGTGAACCTGTCCCCGGTAAACAGCGCTTCCTTAGCGAACCTCGGCCCGAGCACCCACGGATGGGCGAAGTACTCCACGCCCGGAATGCCCATCCGCACCACCGGATCGGCGAAGAACGCGTCATCGGACGCCACGATCAGATCGCACACCCAGGCCAGCATGAGACCGCCCGCGATGCAGGCACCGTGCACCATGGCGATCGATGGTTTCGGGATCTCCCGCCAGCGGCGGCACATGCCGAGGTAGACCTCCAGCTCCCTGGCGTACCTGGCGTCGGCGCCCTCCTTGTCGGTGTGATCCCACCACAGAACGGCCTTGCGGTCATAGGCGACGTGCACGTCCCGGCCGGGGGTCCCGATGTCGTGCCCGGCGCAAAAATGGTCACCGGCCCCGGCCAGCACGATGACCTTGACTTCGGCGTCATTGACCGCGCGCTCGAACGCGGCGTCGATCGCGTAGGTCATCACTGAATTCTGGGCGTTGCGGTAACGCGGCCGGTTCAGCGTCACCAAGGCGGTGCTGCCCCGCCGCTCATAAAGCACGACGGGTTCGGCAGCTGGCTCGACAGTCACTGGGCTTCTCCTCCGTGTTTGCCGTCTCTCAGTACTCGCTTGAGCGTCTTGCCCGCGGGATTGCGCGGCAAGGCGGCCAGGAACTCGATCTGACGCGGCACCTTGAAGCTGGCCAGGCGTTCCCGGCAGAACTCGATGAGCTCATCGGCTGACGGCGCTGCTCCGGCAATTCCTGGCCGCAGCACCACGAACGCCCGGCCGACCTCGCCGAGCCGCTCGTCCGGCGCGCCGATGACGGCGGACTCGGCGACGGCCGGATGCCGGGCGAGTGCCTGCTCGACCTCGGCCGGGTACACGTTGAACCCGCCGCAGATGTACATGTCCTTGAGCCGGTCGGTGATCGTGAGGTAGCCGCGTTCGTCGAGGTGACCGACATCGCCGGTACGCAGCCAGCCGTCGGCGTCGATCGCCTGGGCCGTCGCCGCCGGATCGCCTGTGTAGCCGAGCATCACGTTCGGCCCGCGCAGCAAGATCTCGCCGGTGCTCTCGGCGATCATGACCTCGAAGCCGGCCGCCGCCCGGCCCGAGGTCGTGGCGATCGTCTTATCATCGTCATCGGGACGGCACATGGTCGCGACGACAGCCTCCGTCAGCCCGTAGGCGGTCAGCACGGTGTCGAAGGTCAGCTCGGCGCGCATCCGCTCCACGAGCGCGATCGGCACGACAGCCGCTCCCGTCACCGCGAGGCGCAAGCTGGACAGATCATGCTGACCCCGGCCGGGGTGATCGAGGATCGAGACGTACAGCGTCGGGGCGCCGGGCAGAACGGTGACGTGCTCGGTTTCGATGAGCTTCATGGCCGTGCTGGCGTCGAAGACCAATTGCGGGATCATGGTGGCGCCGGTCAGCAGGCACGCCAGGATGCCCGCTTTGTAGCCGAAGCTGTGGAAGAAAGGGTTGATGATCAGGTACCGGTCCGCGCTGGTGAGCCCGCCGCACTCGGCCCAGGCGCGCGCCACGCCAATGGCCTGGCGGTGCGCGGACATCGCGCCCTTGCTCTGCCCGGTGGTTCCAGAGGTGAACAAGATGTCGCTGACGTCATCTGGCGTGACGGCTGCCGCTCGCTGGTCGATCTCCGCCTGCTCGGCTGACCGCTGGATGAACTCATCCCAGCCGAGCTCGTCGTCCGGCGGTCCGTCGCCCGACGGTCCGTCAGCCGGAATGGTGACTATCAGCGCGGGCAACTCGATGCCTGCCTCCAGCGCCGCCGCCCTGAGCGCGGCGAGCCGGTCGGCGCCGAGAAACGGCCCGGTAACAAAGAGCACGCGCGCCTGAGCGCGGGTGATCACGTCGAGCGCTTCGTGCCCGGTGTACCTGGTGTTGACGGGGACGAGAGTCGCGCCGGCGTACAGCGAGCCGAGCGCGGCGAGTACCCAGCGGTGCGTATTCGGCGCCCAGATCGCGACCCGGTCACCAGCCCTGACCCCGCTGGCGATCAGCGCGCCAGCGACCGCCCTGACTCCGGCGCGCAGCCCGGCGTAAGTCAGCACGGGACCGCCCGGCTCCGCGACAGCCACGGCGTCAGCATGGTCGCGGGCGGCCGCATCGACCGCGGCCGGGACGGTGCTCGTCACCGGGGACCTCCCAAACAAGCAAATGCTTGCTAGGGAGCCTACGGTACGACCCGATCGCAGAACATGAATGAGGGCTCAATCACCGGTGGTCACCTAGTTCGCCTAGCTGAGGTACTCGACCGGCCACTCGACTGGTTCGTGTCTAGCCCCCCGGCCTCGATAGTCAGTCGGCGCGCGGCTGTAGCCGGAGGGCGAGGAGACGAGAGCGGTGACTATGCCATCGAGGATGTTGCGCGCGATCTCGCGGTTCTCCTAGGCGTCCAAGTCCTGGCAGCCAACGCTGCCACTGGAGCGCTTCGTGCAGTGAAGACGGGAGAGCAAGGATGGGCGCCCGAGGAGGCCGCGATCCATGCAACAGCGCTGATCGGTCACGATGGCAGTTCCCCCGTTCATGACTTGGCCGAACATGTCGAGCATGTTGGACTGTATGCCTACGCTTTCTCGCTGGGATCTGCGTCCGCCGACGGTGCATATGCAGAGGTCGGCGGCCTGGGAGTCGCCGTTATCAACGGCGACGTCGATCCTGGCCGTAGGCGCCTCACATTGGCGCATGAACTTGGCCACCATCTCTTCGGTGACGCCTACTCCGCCGATTGGGGCGCTGATACGAGTGAGGCCGAGCGATCGCTGGATGCCTTTGCAGGTCATCTCCTGCTGCCTCGCGCGGGTGTATGCAATCGCTGGCAGGCGCTGCGCCGGCAACACCAGTTGCGCCACTCCGCGATTATCCTCAGCGCCGAGTATCGCGTTAGCTGGAGCGCGACCCTGCTGCATCTGAAAACTTACGATCTGATTACGCGAGATGAGCTGCGGCTCCTTGATTCGAGATCGCCTACAAGAGCAGATTATCTTGAGTGCAATGTCCGAATTGCGGAAGAGTTGCGCGTCCCGTATATTCCGACGGGAATATCAGCAGCCGCGATCCGTGCTTACAAGTGGCATCGACTGTCCACAGACCGGGTTGTAACAATGCTTCGAGGACAAGTTGATGTTGATGAGCTCCCAGAGCGTGATGAGATTCCACTCGAATCCATCGCGGGTGATTTGCGATGACGGGATGTCGTCTAGCATTCGATAGCTCACCGCTGAATGGACGCTCGAATTAATATGCCATGGTGTGCGCCAGGACGTCCTTGGCGAGCCGGAGGCCAAAGAAATTATTGATATTCTGTGTGATCATGAGGCGTATCTCCCTTGTGATGGTTCAGGATTCCTTGACTGGGCTCGGGCAGAGGGACTGCTGGAATAGAAAGTCAGCTCACGAGCCTGCACAGTCGTGCTGTTACGCTGGCGGCCGGAGGGCGTCGTGACTGAGGACGAGTTCCGCCAGCGGGTGCGTCTCTGGCTGGCCGGGCAACTGGCCGGAGAGTTCGCGGGGTTGCGCGGGGCGGGCGGTCCTGGTCGCGAACATGAGGCGTTCGGGGAGCGGCTGGCCTTTGACCGGGCGCTGCACCAGGCGGGCTGGACGCCGCTGAGCTGGCCCCGCGGGCACGGCGGGCGCGGCGCTACGGTGCGCGAGCAGCTGATCTTCCACGAGGAGTACGCCCTGGCCGGGGCGCCGGCCAGGGTCAGCCACCTGGGCGAGCAACTGCTCGGCCCGACTTTGATCGAGTTCGGAACGGTGGCGCAGCAGGCCAGGTTCTTGCCGGCGATCGCGTCGGTCGGCGAGTTGTGGTGCCAGGGGTTCTCCGAACCGGGCGCTGGCTCTGACCTGGCTTCGGTGAGCACGACGGCGCGGCTGGCCGGAGGCCAGTGGGAGATCACCGGCCAGAAGGTGTGGACCTCGCTGGCGCACGTGGCCGACTGGTGTTTCGTGCTGGCCAGGACCGAGCCGGGGTCGCGGCGCAGCGCCGGGCTGTCGATGCTGCTCGTGCCGATGCGCCAGCCAGGGGTCACGGTCCGGCCGATCAGGCAGCTGACCGGGACCAGCGAGTTCAACGAGGTGTTCTTCGACAGCGCTCGCGCCGACGCCGACCTGGTACTCGGCGAGCCTGGCGACGGGTGGCGGGTGGCGAGATTCCTGCTCGGGGTCGAGCGCGGGGCGTCGGTATTCGGCCAGCTGATCGCCTACCGGCGGGAGTTCGATGACCTCGTCGCCCGGGCCAGGCAGACCGGCGCGGCCACTGATCCGCTGATCCGCGACCGCATAGCCCGGGCCTTTGTCGGAATCGAAGTACTCCGGGCATACGCCCTGGGCAGCGTCGCCGGGACCGGGCACCCAGAGGCTGAGAGCGGCGCGGAAGCATCCATTCTTAAACTGCTGTGGGCTCGCTGGCATCAAGCGCTTGGGGAACTGGCTATGGACGTGGCAGGCGCGGCCGGAATGGCGGCCTTGGCCGAGCCGTACGATCTCGATTCCTGGCAGCGGCTTTATCTCTTCAGCCGGGCCGACACCATCTACGGCGGCTCTGACGAGATCCAGCTTGGCATCGTGGCGGGCCGGGCTCTCGGGCTGGCCCCGGGAGGCCGGGCATGACCGGGCCGGTCCCGCCGGTCCAGCCGGCGCCCCGTGATCTGCTGGCGGGCAAGGTAGTGGTGCTGACCGCGGCCGCCGGGACGGGGATCGGCGGGGCGGTGGCCAGGCGATGCCTGGAAGAGGGCGCCAGCCTGGCGCTCAGCGACGCGCATGCCGGGCGGCTCGCCGCGACCGCCGCCGAGCTGACGGACAGCTTCGGCGCCGACCGGGTGTGGTCGGTTCCCTGCGACGTGACCAGCGAACCGCAGGTGCAGGCGCTGATCGACGGGGCGGCGCGGCGGTTCGGCCGGATCGACGTGATGATCAACAACGCCGGGCTCGGCGGTACCGCGTCGGTGGTCGAGATGACCGACGAGCAGTGGCTGCGGGTGCTCGACGTGACTCTCAACGGGACGTTCCGGTGCACGCGGGCCGCGCTGCGACGGCTGATCGACCAGGGCCACGGCGGCGCGATCGTCAGCAACGCCTCGGTGCTCGGCTGGCGAGCCCAGCCCGGGCAAGCGCACTACGCCGCCGCTAAGGCGGGCGTGATGGCACTGACCAGGTGCGCGGCGATGGATGTGGCTGAGTACGGGATCAGGGTCAACGCGGTGGCGCCGAGCCTGGTGATGCATCCGTTCCTGGAGAAGGTGACGGACGCCTCGGTGCTCGGCGAGCTGGTGACTAAAGAAGCGTTCGGCCGGTCGGCGCAGCCATGGGAGGTCGCCGCCGTCATCGTGTTCCTGGCCAGCGATTACGCCTCGTACCTGACCGGCGAGGTGATCTCGGTGAGCAGCCAGCATCCCTGACGCATCGCTCAGCGGGACGGGATGACCAGCCCGGCTTCATAGGCCGCGATGACGAGCTGGACCCGGTCGCGGGCACCGAGTTTGGCGAGCAGGTGGCTGATGTGCGCCTTCGCAGTGGCTGAGCTGATGTAGAGGCTCGCGGCTATCTCGGTGTTGGACAAGCCGCGCCCGACGAGGGTGAGTACTTCGAGCTCGCGTTCCGTGACGCTGTTGAGTGGCTTCGCGGCCGCGGCCGCGGGCTCCGGCCGGCCGGAGAACTCCTCGATCAGGCGCTTGGTGACGCCTGGAGCGATCAGGGCGTCACCTGCCGCGACCACGCGGATCGCGGCCAGGATGTCGTCCATCGCCATGTCCTTGACACAGAAACCGCTCGCCCCGGCTCGCAGCGAGCCATAGACGCAGTCGTCATCGTCGAACGTGGTCAAGATCACCACCCGGCTTGGCTGCTCGGCGGAGGTGATCAGCCTGGTCGCCTCGATGCCATCCATGCCGGGCATGCGGATATCCATGACCACGACGTCGGGCCGGATCTCGGCCGCGAGCCTGACGGCCTCGGCGCCGGTGCCTGCCTCGCCCGCGACCTCTAGGTCGGGTGTGTCGGCTAGGAGCATGCGCAGGCCGGCCCGTACCAGCGGCTGATCGTCGGCGAGCAGCACCCGGATCGTCATCGGCTCGGCAGTGCTGCCTGGCCGGCTCCTGCGGAGGCCGGAGGTGCTGCCGGGCCGGCGGCAAGGCCGGCAGTGGCAGGCGGGCCGCGACCCTGAAGCCCGCGCCCGGTCTCGGCCCGGCGGTGAACTGGCCATGGAGCAACTCGACCCGCTCGCGCATCCCGGCGATCCCGAAGCCCGCGCCCGGTGCGGCGCGGCCCTGACCCTCGTCCGTAATCTCGATCAGCAACTCCTGATCGCGCTGGTCGATGCTTACCCGGCAGCGCCCGGTACCGGCGTGCCTGACCACGTTGGTCAGGGCCTCCTGGATGATCCGGAACGCCGACATATCGATGTCGGGTGGCAATGGCCCGCGTTGGCCGTGCCGCTCGACTTCCACGCGGACGCCGGCTCCGGCGGTCGACTCCGCGAGCTGGTCAAGGTCGGCGAGGCCAGGGGCCGGCTGGAGCGCGGCCCGGTCGCCGGCCAGTTCGCTGGTCACATCCCCGCGCCGCAGCGCTACCAGCATTCGCCGCAGGCCCGCCAGGGTCTCCCGGCTGGCGGCCTCGATGGTCGCCAGCGCCTGGCGGGCCTGTTCCGGCTGAGACGTCCGGCTTCCCGCACCCGCCTGAATGGCGATGATGCCGATGCTGTGCGCGACCATGTCGTGCAGTTCGCGGGCGATGCGCAGTCGCTCGGCGGTCACCGCCCTGGCCTGGCTCTGGGCGTGCAGCGCCTCGGCATGGCGCCGGGACTGCAGGATCGAGTAGCCGATGAGCCAGGCGATGGCGATGGAGAGCGCGACGGTGAGCTCGGGGGAGAGATCGACTACCTGGCCGGCCGGAACCCGGATCCGGGCGGACGCGCAGCCGATGAGAACGCCGCCCGCGGCCAGCGCGGCCAGGATCGACATCCGGCCCGGCCGGCGGGCCGCGATAAAGCCAACGGAGATGCCGGTCAGCAGCACCAGCACTACCGGCTGAGACGGCAGGATCTGCGCGGCCGGGTGCAGTACCGTGATCCGCCGTAGCCTCGGGGCCACGGTCTCCGCGACCGCGCAAGCGAGCAGTACGGTCAGCGCGACCGACGGCCAGCGGCGCATCAGGAAACTGGCTGGCACGACCACGATCGCCGTGACCAGGAGTCCCGGTCCAGCACCCATACGCCGATGGTAGCCAGGCTCCAGCTTGCCAGGCATCACCCCGCAGGCGTACGTCTCGCGGCTCATGCGGCGCTCGCGACTATGGCTCGCTGCCCGATGCCGCCCGGCCATTCCCGGCGCATGCTGTGGCCATGACTTCCATGAACCATGCGGCCCGGCTCCCGTCCGGGCACGCCACTCCGGCGCGCAACGCCGCGCTCTGGAGCCTGGCCATCCTCAGCATCGCGACGTCGGTGATTCACTTCGCGGTCGCCGGCGAGCACTTCGCCGAATACTGGCTGTTCGGCGTCTTCATGCTGGTCACGGCGTGGCTGCAACTCCTCTTCGCGGTGGCTGCCATCGCCTGGCCGTCCCGGCTGGCTCTGGGAGCCGGCGCGGTGCTCAACACCGGGATCATCGCGGTCTACATCGTCACGAGGACCGTCGGCGATGTCATCGGCCCAACTCCCCACGCGGTCGAGCCGTTCGGCTTCGGAGACGGGCTGTGCACCGTGCTCGAGGCGATCGTCGTCGCCGGATGCCTCTGGCTGCTCGCGGTCAGGCTCGACCAGCAGCTCGAGCGACGCCAGCTCGGCATGACAGCCGCCGCCGTCGGGACAATGACCGCGATCTTGCTCAGCGTGGCGCTGGTCGACGGCGGGCCGGAGATGGTGATGGGCATGTCCGTCGCTGCTCCGGCAGATGCTCCGGGAGGCGCTCGGGCCGGCGCTCCGGCCGCGTGGCCCCGGCATCGATCGAACTGGCCACGAAGTCGCCTGCCGGCAACATCACCATGCCCAATCCGGGCATGCAGATGGCGCCTGGCATGAAAATGGCCAGTTCGGCGCAATGCTCCGCCGTTCCTACTGCCGCGCAGCAAAAGGCGGCCGTCAATCTGGTCAATGCTGCCTGGTCTGGTGCTAAGAAGTACCAGAGCCTTGCCGTGGCCAAAGCCGCCGGATACAAGCCGATTACGCCCGCCGGCGCACCTGTCGTGCATTACCTTAACCGGCGTTACTACATTTCCACGGTCCTTAGCGGGCGAGTGCTCAATACCGCCGATCCGCAGTCCCTGGTGTATGCCAATACTCCTGGCGGTGCCGTGCTCGTCGCGGCGATGTACATCACCGCGCCGCACGGCGCGACGCCGCGGCCAGGTGGCTGCCTCACCCAGTGGCACGTCCACACGAACCTGTGCCTGACCCGCGGCCTTGGCGTCGTCGGGGAGCTTGACCAGGCTAATCCGACCTGTCCGGCCGGGTCGAGGAACAAGGTGACGCCCGCGATGATGCACGTCTGGTTCGTGCCGGTCCCCGGCGGGCCGACCGCGGTCGACGCGCCCGACGCCCAGGTGGTCAGGGCCGCCGAGCACGTGCGGGCACCCGTCAACGGCCGCGCCTGAGGCCCTGGAAAAACCAGAAAAGAATGGCGACCCCGGGTCAATTGCCCGCCGTAATTAGGCAACCTCGGTGCGCGACCTAGCCTGTACCGCTTACCGTTGACACGCGTGCGGTTCTAAGGAGCCGCCGAAAACGGGGAATAAGAGCGTTTCCCGCGCGATTTCGCGCGGGAAACGCCTTTTTACGAGACGGGGCAGAAATGGTTTCGGGGGACAGCTGGATGCGGCGCGGCATCGTATTCGCCGCGTTGATCTCGGTCATGGCGGCTAGCCCCCTGGCACCGGCGAGCGCTGGCGTGACCGCGGGCGCGAGCGCGGAGTGCCGGCTGGTCAGGCTCCCCGTCGCCTTGCGGCCAGGCGGGCAGGCCGGCCTGACCGTCTCGGGCACCTACTGCCAGCCGCAAGACTGGGCGGGCGGCCAGCACGAGGTCGATGTGCTGACCCCGGGCGCTACCTATAACCGGGCCTACTGGGACTGGCCGGTGGATCCGGCCCTGTACTCCTACGTGGACAAGACGCTGGCGGCTGGCCGCGCGACCTTCGACTATGACCGGATCGGCACCGGGGCGAGCAGCCATCCGTTCAGCCTCGACATCACAATCGGTACCGAGGCTTACGTGCTGCACGAGATCGTGCAGTGGCTGCGCGGCAGCCAGGGCTACGACCAGGTGAACCTCATCGGCCATTCGCTCGGATCGGTGATCTCGATTCAGGAAGCCGGCCGGTACGGTGACGCTAGCCGCGTCGTGGTCACCGGGCTGCTGCACGTGCCGCATATCGGAGTCGGGTTCGCCGCGACGCTCGCGTCGCTGCTGTACCCGGCTCTGGAGGACCCGCAGTTCCTGGCCGCCGGCCTTGACCTGGCGTATCTGACGACCCTGCCGGGTGACCGCGCGGCTGACTTTTACTCACGTTCGGCCAGCCCGGCGGTCGTGGCCTACGACGAGGCGCACAAGGACGTCCTGCCGGTCACCGACCTGGTGACGCTCGCCACTACCTGGGCGCTGCCGCCAGGACTGAACCTGTCAGACAAGATCGCCGCGCCGGTGCTCATCGTGATCGGCGCGCAGGACGCGATCTTCTGCACTGACCCGCCGGTCATCGATTGCTCTCAGCCCGCTGAGCTGCTCGCCTCCGAGGCGCCGTACTACGCCAGGGCCGCGAGCCTCTCGCTCGAGGTCATCCCGGACACCGGGCATGACATCGCCTTGCACCCGACTGCCGACGAGTCCTTCGGCCTGATCAGCCAGTGGATCAGCAGTCACTGACCGCTAGCTCGCACCAGACGACCTTGCCGAGCAGTTCCGGCTGCCAGCCCCAGTCAGATGCCAGGACGGAAATCAGCCGAAGGCCGCGGCCGGACTCTTCGTCATCGTCGCGATGGCAGGTCGGCGGCACCGGCACCTGCGCGCTGTCGTGCACCTCGATCCGCACCAGGTCGGCGGAACCTGAAAGCGCGAGCCAGACCCTCGGAGTCCTGGTCGCCGGCGCCGGTGCGATGACGGCCTCGATGGCGTTGGTCACGAGCTCAGATACCAGCAGCACGATCGAGTCGATCAGGTCGGGATCTCGCGGCGGGTTCGAGCCAGTCAGCACGCTGGCTGCCCAGTGCCTGGCGGTCCGTACCGCTGATGGCCGCACGGCAAGTTCGAGGCTGCTCCGGCGAGTTGCCGTTCGGGTACGGTACGCGACACCCGTGTTGCCCTGGGGCATAGTCGTCATGGCCACTTCCCGTGCGGTAGGTCACCGCCATACGGTCATAAGTGACTGTATGGCGCCGAAACTCATGCGCTCGCTGTCTTTTCCACGATCTGTCCGAGCCGAATTGCCGCGGCAGGTTCGGCCTGCCGCACCGGCTTTGCCATGGCAATCTTGACTGAGTTCGCCGTGACCGTACGCGGCTCCTCAGATCCTCCCGGTTCACTGGGGAGGATCAGGTCAGTGCTATCACTGTGCCCCCGGATTGGGGGTTACGGTCGAGGCAACCGGCTGGGATAGTAGTGTCCGGGACCAGACAATTATGTCCGGGCGGTCGCGACAGTAATGGCTGCGGCTTCTGGATGGCTTTCGAAGGAAACGGCAGTGAGCGGTAAGCCACGCAGCGTGCGACAGGCGCAGGCGTTGCATGCAACGCAATTGCGCGAAGAAGGCCGTACCTGGGCTGAAATTGGCGTCATCTTTCAGTCCGTCTACCGAGTCAATCCGAGGGTAGCGATCCGGCAGGCTCATGGCTGGAGTCAGCCGCAGGCCGCTCAGCGCTGGACCGAGATCTGGCCGGACGACCCGAAGACCTTCAAGAATTTCTCGTACTGGGAGCAATGGCCCGGGCAGACCGGGCATGCCCCGTCGCTCGAGACGCTTGACCGGCTCGCCAGGCTCTATCAGTGCAAGGTCACTGATCTGCTCGGCGACTGCAGCGACTACGGCCCGATGCCGGCGGCGATGCTGGCGGTGCGGGATCGCGCCGCGGCCGGTCCGGTCCAGGTCCCTGTCCAGGCCGGCGATCGGGACTTTTACCGCGCGCACGGGCTTCCGTGTGACTCTGGGGCGGGTCTTGCCGCCGGCCGTGGTCCCGCGGACCGGGCGCACGCCGCTCAGGGGAACTCCGCGGCCGACCGCGTCCCGGCCGTGTCGACGGCCGCGCTGCAGGCCGCGCTCGAGACGATCAGGCGGGCGCAGATCACCCAGCTCATCCAGGCCGGGAGCGTGACCGAAGAGCCAGGCCCCCGGCTGCGGCGCCGGACGCTGCTGCTCGATGCGAGCAGCGCTCTCGCGGTCGTCGCGGCCGCTCCGGTGCTCGAGGTCCCGCGGCTTGTCGCCGGCTCGCGCGCCCGGCAAGCTCAACGCCGACCTGGCCATCGTGCACTACACGAGCGAGGTCGTGGCCGGGCTGCGGCGCCTGGGCGGCACGGTCGGCCCCAGGATCACGCTGCAGCCCGCCATGGCGCTTCGCTCCGCGATGTCCGCGCTGGGCAGGAGCGTGCCCGAGGTCGTGACCAGTCACGCGCTCACCGCCTACGGCGACATCACCCAGCTCATCGGCTGGCTGCTCTTCAACCTCGGCGATCACAAGGCCGCCTGGTACTACTACGACGACGCGCGGGCGGCTGCCTACCGGGCGGGCAACAACGACCTTGTCACCTACACCCTGGCGGCGGCGAGCCAACTCGCAGCGTCACGGCGCCGGCCGGCGCACGCGATCGACCACGCTCAGGCCTCGCTGGTCGCGGCCAAGGCGAGCGGCAGCCCGTACGCGGTCGCGTATGCCTCCGATGTCGCTGCCCGTGCCTACGCCGCCGCCGGCCAGGCCGGTCGCTGCCAGGCGGCACTCGACCGGGAGCAGGAAGCGCTCGGTCTCATCACGGAGGACACGCCGCGCGCGCCCTGGTGGTACTTCTACGACCGCTCGTTCTACTGGGGCACGGAAAGCGAATGCGCGCTCAAACTGGACTTGCCGGTGGACGCGTCGGACGCTGCCCGCCGTTCGCTCGGCCTGCTCGCGCCGGTCAACTGCCATAACAGCGCGCTCACGCTCGCCTTCCGCGCCGAAGCCCTGATCAAGCAAGATGAGATCAGCGAAGCGTGCGAGACATTGGCTGACTCGGCCAGGTTGACTACGCTGAATAGCTCACGGCGGATATCAGCCAGGATCGCGGCGCTTCGCCGGGAGTTGCGTTCAGCGGACGATACTCCGGCGGTGCGCGAGCTGGACGAGAAACTGGCTGAATATCGCAAGGCGCGGGCAATGAGCGAGGCGGCTGCGGGCAGCCGGACAGACGCGGACTAGATCACACCATAGGAGCCGGCGGTGACAGACTTTGGAACGATGCCAGAAGGCGTCGAGACCGACCGGCCTAGCGTCGCCCGGCTGTATGACTTCTTCCTCGGCGGTAATCATAATTACGCTGCCGACCGCGAACTCGGCCGCCGGCTTCTCGAGGCCGAGCCGAACGCCAGGACCATAGTCTCGGAAAACCGGGCTTTTCTCGGGCGCGCTGTGCGGTTCATGATTGACGCCGGCGTCCGGCAGTTCCTTGACCTCGGATCAGGAATCCCGACCCAGGATAACGTGCACGAGATCGCGCACCGGGCCGATCCCGAGGCACGGGTCATCTACGTCGACAATGATCCGGGCGTGGTCGCGCACAGCAAGCACCTGCTGCGCGGCGATCCGCTCGCCACGGTGATCAATGCCGATCTGCGCCAGCCCGAAACAGTGGTGCGGCATCCGGAGGTCCGCAGGCTGATCGACCTGAACGAGCCGGTCGGCTTGCTGATGATCAGCGTGCTGCACTTCATGCCCGACTCGGTCAGGCCCTACGGCATCGTGGGCCGCTTCGCCCAGGCGCTCGCGCCCGGCAGTTACCTGGCGATCACGCACGCCACGCACGAAGCGGTACCGGACACCGCGGCCGAGGTCGTCGACCTTTACAAGAACGCGGCATCCTCGGCTTACACCAGGTCCTACGCGGAGATCAGCCGGTTCTTCGAGGGCTTCGACCTGGTCCGGCCCGGCCTGGTGTACATGCCGGCGTGGCGCCTGGACGACGTGGTGGCGGCCGATCCCGAGCGTGCCTGGTTCTTCGCCGGGGTCGGCCGTAAGGGACCGCCAGGTCAGAACTGACCCGACCAGGCGGCGGCAGGGGCGGCGGACGTCCCCTTGCGCGCGCTCCGGAGGATGAAGCCCCCGATCATCAGCACGACGCCGCCGAAGAGGCCGATGAACCCGCTCGCCACCCCGATCGTGCAGACCACGCCGGCCGAGCAGGTCTGGGAGACGGGCGGCCCTGCCGCGCTCAAGATCTCCCCGATGAAGCCGCCGACGGTCAAGTTGAACCCGATCGCGACGATCAGCGACCCGAGCAGGCCGCACGCCAGGATGACGGCGGGGTTGCGGCCAGACCGGATTCGGCTGCCGATGCGGCGCAGCGACAAAAGGGCGAGCAAGATGAAAAAGAGCACGGCGGCGATGCCGATGAAGAGGTACCACGGCGGCACGCCAGTCGCGTGAGCGAAATTGGTGCCGGTCAAGGTCGCCTGGTCGAAGCTCGTGCCGCTCAGGTCTGCCTTGGACAGATCAGCCCCGGTCAGATCCGCCTGGATAAAGCTGGCGCCGGTCAGGTTGGCGCCGATCAGCTTGGCGTGCTGGGCTTCGGCCTGGGTGAGATCCGCGTCGGTGAGGTTGGCGCCGGTCAGGTCGGCGCCGGTCAGGGTCGCCTGGCCCAGGTCACAGTGCTGCAAATCGGCGTTTCGCAAGGTCGCGCCGGTGAGGTCGACCTGGACCAGGCTGAGGCCGGCCAGGTCCGCCCCGGTCAGGTTGGCGCAGCGCAGGTGCCCGGGCTGGAACCCGGACAACTGCGAGTCGCTGAGGTGCTGCCCGGCAAGGTTCGGACCTGACCCGGGCTGGCATCCGGCACTGGCCGCCGCAGTGGTCGCGAACGCCACGCACGTGGCCCCGGTCAGGCTGACGGCTATCGCCGCCAGCCCCACTAGCGCCCTTGTGCGCAAGCTTGATTTCCGCATGTTTATCCCCCGCCGATCAGACTTGAAAAGGACAGTATCTTGGCAAACCCGGCATGAGGCAAGAACGCCGTGAATCGCGGCGTGCGCGAGCTTCTGCCGCTTTCGGCCGGCGAGGCGTCGAGCCTGGTTAAGATGGCCCGGTGGCTGGCCGGTCAAAGCGGGTTCAGGGTGGCAGGCGTGCCAAGGTGACGCCGGCGGAGCCAGACCTGCCTGCCGAGCTGATGTCCGCCTGGCTGCCCGATGCCGACCTCGCCGACGGCGTGGCCCACGTCGGACTGCACGTTCACGATCTGGACCTGTCCGACCGTGAGGCGGCAGGCGCCGACCTTGACCAGTGCCGGTATAGCAATGTCAACTTCGGGCAGGTCCGGCTGCGCCGGGCGACGTTCAAGGACGTCCAGTTCGAGCGGTGCGACCTGGCGAACCTGCGCGCCAGGGAATCCTCGATCCGCCGCGTCCTGGTCACCGCGTCCAGGATGACCGGCTTTACCTGGATCACCGGCGCCGTGAACGATGCGAAGTTCGACGGCTGCCGGATCGACCTTGGCTATTTCTCCAGCACCAAGTTTTCCGACGTGCTGTTCACCGATTGCCGCCTGGATCAGGCTAACTTCGGTGATGCTGACCTGACGGACGTCAGATTCGAGAACTGCAGCCTGGCAGGAGCTCAGTTCTCGGGGGCCAGGCTGGCGGACACGAGGTTCACCGGGTGCGACCTGACCGGCATCAGTCGGCGTCACCAGCCTGCGCGGCGCGAGCATCGCAAGCTCGGACGCTCTCGCGCTGGCCGGATCTTCGGAAGCCCTTGGCATCAAGATCGAGGACTAGCCAGATAGCCTCTGGGTTCAAGTCAAAGACCCAGATGCGTTATGCCAAAAAGCTCGTGACTAGAGAGTCTAGATGCGCTCGATGATGGTGGCCGTGGCCATGGCGCCGCCTGCGCACATGGAGATCAGGGCCGTGCGTCGCATCCCGGCGCTCGAGTTCGTGCAGGGCCGTGGTGATCAGCCGGGCGCCGGTGCTGCCGACCGGGTGCCCGAGCGCGATCGCGCCGCCGTTGACGTTGACCAGGTCGGGATCGGGCTGGTGCACGCTCATCCAGGACAGCACGACCGAGGCGAAGGCCTCGTTAACCTCGAACAGGTCGATATCGCTGATCGACATCCCGCTCCGACTCAGCACGCGCTGAGGTCGCGGCGACCGGGCCGTCGAGGTGGTAGTACGGCTCGTCGCCGATCAGCGCCTGCGCCACGATCCTCGCCCGCGGCCGCAGGCCCAGTTCCGCGGCCCGCGCCGAATCGGCGAGCAGCACGGCCGCCGCGCCGTCGGAGATCTGCGACGAGGTGCCCGGCCGTGTGCAGGCCGTCGTCGAGCACCGGCTTGAGCTTGGCCAGGCCCTCCAGCGGTCGTCTCGCGCAGGCCCTGGTCGCGGTCGACGGTGGCGGTCTCGCCGGTCGGCTGCCGGTCGGCGTCGAGGACCGGCGCCTTGACCGCGAGCACCTCCCGGTCGAAGTGCCCGCCGACCCACGCCCGCGCCGCCTTCTCGCTGACTCGCCAGGCCGAACGCGTCGAGATCGGCCCTGGTCAAGCCGCGCCTAGCTTCGCGATCCGCTCGGCGGCCTCGAATTGGTTCGGCATGTCGATTGCCCAGCTGGCCGGGCGCGGCGAAGTGCCCGCCGGCCATCGCGGCGGTACCCAGCGGCACGCGGCTCATCGCCTCGACGCCGCAGCCGATGCCCACGTCGATCGCCCCGGCGGCGATCAGCCCGGCGATCAGGTGCACGGCCTGCTGCGCCGACCCGCACTGGGCGTCCAGGGTCTGGCAGCCGGCCTGATGCGGCAGCCCGGCGTGCAGCCAGGCGGTGCGGGTGATGTTGTTCGACTGCTCGCCGGCCTGGGTGACGCAGCCGCCGGCGAGCTGCTCGACCAGCGAACGGGTCGAGGCCGGCCCGCTCGATCAGCCCGCGCTGGGCGGCGCCGAGGATCTCGGCCGCGTGCAGGCCGGACAGGCTGCCATTGCGCTTGCCGATCGGGGTCCGGACCGCTTCGACGATGACGGCGTTGCCCATGACTGACCCTTCCCTAGTGACGTCCTCTCATGGTCGTAACGTGTTCCAGTTCTCGGATGGTTGAATCTGGCCGAAGGAACGCGGTCTGCACATCGAGTCGGGCGCAGAGCGTCGGAGGCAGCTATGTCCGGACCACAGATCGCCGCTGGCTTCGACTTCACCGACCCGGACCTGTACGCCAGCCGGGTGCCCAATGAGGAACTCGCCGAGCTGCGGCGGGCGGCCCCGATCTGGTGGAACAAGCCAGCCTGACTCCGGCTTTCGACGACGACGGCTTCTGGGTCGTCAGCAGGCACGCCGATGTCGTCGAGGTCTCGCGTAACAGCGACCTATTCGGCAGCTGGGAGAACACCGCGATCATCAGGCACGGCGGGCCGGTCAAGGACAGCATCGACCTGCAGCGGCTGATCCTGCTGAACATCGACCCGCCCCAGCACACCAAGCTGCGGCAGCATCGTCTCCCGCGGGTTCACCCCGCGGGCGATCGGCAACCTCCGGGACCGGCTCACCGAGCGGGCCGCGCAGATCGCGGCGGACCGCCCTCGAGTCGGGCACCGGCGACTTCGTCACCGACGTGGCCTGCGAGCTGCCGCTGCAGGCCATCGCCGACCTGATCGGGAGTGCCGCAGGAGGATCGCAAGAAGATCTTCGAGTGGTCGAACGTGATGGTCGGCTACGACGACCCTGAGTTCGAGAGCGCCGGGCAGCTGGCGGCGGCCGAGCTGGTCGGCTACGCGATGGCGATGGCCGAGGACCGCAAGCAGTGCCCGCGCGACGACATCGTCACCAAGCTGGTCAACGCCGAGATCGACGGCGGCAGCTGTCGCTCGGACGAGTTCGGCTACTTCGTGATCTTGATGGCGGTGGCGGGCAACGAGACCACGCGGAACGCGATCTAGCCACGGCATGCTCGCCTTCTTCGACCACCCTGACCAGTGGGAGCGCTACCGCGCCGAGCGGCCGGCCACGCGGCCGACGAGATCGTCAGGTGGGCCACTCCGGTGACCGCGTTCCAGCGGACGGCGAAGGCCGATACCGTGATCGGCGGCCAGGAGATCAAGAAGGGCGAGCGGGTCGGGCCTGTTCTACCGGTCGGCCAACTTCGACGAGGACGTGTTCGACGCCCCGGAGAAGTTCGACGTCACCCGCGACCCGAACCCGCACCTGGGTTTCGGCGGCACCGGCGCGCACTACTGCATCGGGGTCAACCTGGCCCGGATGGAGATCGACCTGATCTTCAACGCCATCGCCGACGCGATGCCGAGCATCCCCCAGGCCGGCGACGCCGAGCGGCTGCGGTCGGGCTGGCTGAACGGCATCAAGCGCCTCCCGGTCAATTACGCCTGATCGCGCCTAGCCCGGCGTGTCGGCGACGACCCACATGGAGAAGTACTGCGAGCCGCCGCCGTAGGCATGGCCGAGGGCGGTGCGGGCACCGGGCACCTGGTGCTCGCCCGCCTTGCCGGTCACCTGCATCGCCGACTCGGCGAACCTGAGCAGCCCGGACGCGCCGATGGGGTTGGAACTCAGCACACCGCCCGAGGGGTTCACGGGGAGGGCGCCGCCGATCTCGGTGGCTCCTGACTCGGTGAGCCGCCAGCCCTGGCCAGGTTCGGCAAAGCCGAGGTTCTCCAGCCACATCGGCTCAAACCATGAGAAGGGAACATAGATCTCGGCCGCGTCGATCTGCTCGACTGGGCTGCTGATTCCGGCGGACTCCCAGAGCGCCCGAGCGGCGTCGGCGCCCGCGCGCGGGTTCACGTGATCCTTCCCGGAGAACATCGTCGGTTCCGTCCGCATCGACGTCGCCCTGATCCACGCCACCGGCTGGTCAGCGGCCTCGGCGGCGGCCTGGTCGCCCAGCACGACCGCGCACGCGCCGTCCGATGACGGGCAGGTCTCGTCGTAGCGGACCGGGTCCCACAGCATCGGCGAGGCCAGCACTTTCTCCGTGGTCTGGTCCGCCTGGCGCAGGTGCGCGTACTGGTTGCGGGCGCCGTTGCGGCGGTCCTTGGCGGCGACCATCGCGCCGATGTGGCCGGGCGCGCCGCTGCGCCTGATGTAGGAGCGGATATGCGGCGCGAAGTAGCCGCCCGCCCCGGCCAGCACCGGCATCGAGAACGGCGGCGAGATCGACAGCGCCCACATGGCGTTGGACTCCGACTGCTTCTCGAACGCGACGGCCAGCACCCGCTTGTGCACGCCCGACTGAATCAGGCTGGCCGCCACGATCCCGGTGGCGCCGCCGACCGAGCCGGCGGTGTGCACCCGCAGCATCGGCTTGCCGACCGCGCCGAGCGCGTCGGCCAGGTACAGCTCCGGCATCATCACGCCCTCGAAGAGGTCGGGCGCCTTGCCGACGACGACCGCGTCGATCTCGCCGGCCGTCAGCGCCGGCGTCCGCCAGTGCCCGGTCCGCCGCCTCGCGGCACAGGCCCGGCGATGGAGACGTCCGTGCGCTTACTCCTGTGCCGCGTCTGGCCGGTGCCGAGAACAGCTGCGCGCTGCTTCATATTTCACTCCTTCCATCGCGGCTGACCGAAGGACGCAGACCAGGTTCTGCTGCAGGGCCGGCCCGCTGGTCGCGTGCCCGAGCGCCACGTCGGCGCGGCCGGCCAGGATCTCGGTGGCCGCGCAGCCGATCCTGGCGAGCCCGGCGGCGAACATCGGGTTGCCTGCCAGCGCGCCGCCGGACGGGCTGATCGCGACGTCCTCGCGGAGCCCGAGCGCCTGGCGCAGGATCAGCTCCTGATGGGTGAATGGCGCGTGCAGCTCGGCAACCTGCGCGTCGGCCGCGCCCGCTGCCTGCCCGGCGGTGCGCGCCGACGGGGAGACGGTCAGGTCGCGGGCGCCGAATTCGCCCGAGTCGATCCGGTGCTCGAAGCCGGTGATCCAGGCCGGCCGCTCGCACAGCTCCCGCGCGCGGTCGCCCGGCCGCGAGGATGACCACGGCGGCGCCGTCGGTGACCGGGGCGCAGTCGTGGGCGCGGAGCGGGTCAGCGACGTACTCGCGGGCTCAGGAGCTCTTCAGCGGTGACGCCGCCGGCGTGGCGGGCAGCGACCGCGGCCATGCTGGCCTCGGTCCAGGTGCCGGCGTCGAGGCCCGCGCGGGCCTGGAGCGCGGCGATCGACACCGAGTCCGGCCACAGCGGCGCCACCAGGTACGGGTCCAGCTGGAGCGACAGCACCTGGCGCAGGTGCCCGGCCGATGACTTGCCGAATCCGTAGGCGAGGGCGATCTCGGCCTCGCCGGTCAGGATCTTGAGCCAGGCCTCGTACAGCGCCCACGCGCCGTCCATCTCCACGTGCGACTCCATGACCGGCGGGAACGCGCCGATCGCGTCGACCGCGGACACGAACGAGAACGCCCGCCCGGCCAGGTAGTCCGACGACCCTGAGCACCAGAAGCCGACGTCAGCCTTGGTCAGCCCAGTTGCCTCGAACACCTCCTGAAAGATCGGCACGAGCATCTCCACGCCGTTGGTGGTGGCGGGGGAGTGCCGTTCGTTTGGCGCCTGCGCGAATCCGATCACTGCGACGTCGGTCACGGCGTCCTTCCGGTCCCTTCCGGTCCTAGAGGTGGTGGGAGTAGGAGTCGTAGGGCGCGTCGGGCTCCCCGGTCGGCTCGAAGTGGTCGATGTTCCGCATCGAGGTCGTCCATTCCTCGCGCGGCTTCCAGATGGCCCTGACCCGCATGCCCATCTTGACCTCGTCGGGCTCGCAGCCCAGGATCAGGTGCTGGATCGCGATGTCGGCGCCGTCGATCAGCACCGACGCGGCGACGTAGGGGACCGGCACCTGCTGGCCGTGGAACGGCACGTTCACTACGCAGAACGTCGTCACGATGCCGGTGTCGGGCAGCTCGACCTCGGTCCGCGTGGGCACGCCGTCCACCGGGCAGGCGCCGCGCGGCGGCAGGTACACCTTGCCGCAGGCGGGGCAGCGCTGGGCGATCAGCTTTCCGGCCGCGAGCGCCGCGCAGGAAGCTGTCTTCGCCGGGCGAGACCGTGTGGTCATAGCTGAGCTTGATCGGGGTGGTCACCATGGTGACCGGCCCGGCCTGAGCCTCCTGAGGCTGGTCTTGCCCGGGCTCGCCCGGCTGGTCCGGCTCGCCTGGCTCGAAGCACTCGATGTCGGTGATGCCGTGACCGCCGGTGCCTGACCAGCGCGGCCGCACTCGCATGCCCGTCCGCATCCGGGTCAGCCGAGCCCGCGTCGACGGCGTGCAGCATCGCGGTATCGGCGCCGTCCAGCCTGATCAGTGCCCAGCCGAACGGGTGGCGCAGCGGCTGCCCGGCGATCGGCCGGGGCATCCAGGACCAGGTGCACGACCGTGCCGCCCGGCCCGACCTCGACGAAATCGCGGGGCGGCGCGCCAGTGACCGGGTCGTACTCGAACGGCGGAGCGTGCACGAGTCCGTCCGATGCGCGGGCACCGAGAATCCGGCGGCTGGCCAGCCCGGTCATGAAAGCGCCGAGGGTCGGGCCGAGCGAGCGGGTGTAATCGAACGAGATGTCCAGCGGAGCATGCAGCGCCTGGCTCGCTGGTGGCTGGCTCGCGCTGGTGCTTGGCTCGCGATGGGCTGGCTCACGCCTGGACGATACTAGAACGCGTTCTACCTGTGAAGGCCGGTGTCGATGGCGGCCAGCTCGGCCTCGGTGAGCTCGAACCCGAAGAGGTCGATGTTCGCCGCGATCCGGTCGGGGTGCGCCGACTTCGGGATCACGACGATCTTGTGCTGCAGGTTCCAGCGCAGCACGACCTGAGCCGGCGTCGCCTGATGGGCTGACGCGATGCCGAGCAGGAGCGGGTCATCGAGGCGGATCTCCTTGATCGGGCTGTATCCCTCCATCACGATGCCGCGCTCGGCATGCCCGGCCAGCACGGCGGGGTCGTGCCGCAGCGGGTCCCAGTGCACCTGGTTGACGGCCGGGGCCTCGCCCGTGGCCTGGATCAGGTCGTCGAGTTGGGCCAGCGAGTAGTTGCTGACTCCGATCGAGAGCGCCAGGCCGGCGTCACGGAGCTTGCGCATCTCGTTCCAGGCCTGCCGGCTTTCGGTCGGGCGCGAAGGCGGCCAGTGCAGCAGCCACAGCTCGACCCGGTCTGTGCGCAACGCGCGTAGCGACCTGCGCAGGACCTTTTCTTCCTGTCCCGCGTCTGTTGGCCTGACCTTGGTCGTGAGGAACACTTCGGCGCGGTCCACCCCGCTGGTCTCGACCGCCTGGCCGATCTCGGTCTCGTTGCCGTACATGGTGGCCGTGTCGATGTGCCGGTACCCGGCGGCCAGGGCAGCGGTGACCGCGTCGCGGACAGCGTCGCCGCGCAGCTTCCACGTGCCGAAGCCCACGACTGGCAGCTGGCCGCCGCCGGGGAGGGCGACTGCGGGGACGTCGGTCGGTTTCGTCATGGAGGTCATTATCCCGCGTTCGGCGGCGCGGGTTGCCCGGCAAACGATTGCTCACCCGCCCTTGGCTATCGATTATGTGCCGCGCGATAAACACACTCCGTAATTAACCGTCGGCCGGTGCTTAGCGTGCCTAGCGGCTAAAAGCGGTACATCGGCGCGATGCGCAATTTCTCACTGTAAGAATACCAACTTCTGTCAAGAGCGCCATGCGTAGCCCATCGATATGCTATATCTCACTCATCCGGAGTGCGCGGAATGCCAGCGGAGGCATGTGAGCGTGAAATCGACAGTAATACCGGAGCGGCCGGAATACCGGCCGTTTCCGCCCGGCCCGAGCGCTGAAAGCGCGCGGGCTATCGCTGTCACCATGCTCGGCAGGCTCGGAGACCTCGACCCGCGTGGCTATCCGAAGCACGCGCGGTCACTGACGGCGCGCGCGGCGCGTCAGCGGATGATCTTGCTCGCCGTGATCCTCGGCATCGCCGCCAGCGCTTCGCTGCTGACGCTGCCCAGGGTCTTCCGGCCGGACGGGGCGCACCACCGCCAGGCCGGCACTGGCCCGTCGCTCGACGCCGCCGCCCGGGCCAGGAACCTCGCGGCGGCCTGGGTCGCCAGGTGGGTCTCGACGAGCGCGGACGTAGCCTGCGATCCGGATATGTGCCAGCTCCTGGAGGCGCACGACATCTCCCCGGGGAAATCTGGCCGCTGGGACCTGGAGCCACCGATCCGCTCGACGCGGAAATCGTGGTGGAGACGCCCGTGATCAGGAATCAGTTCGGCCGGAGGAGACTGGCCACCGTCTACGCTCCGGCCGTCCTGGCGAGTTTCGGCGCCGGGAGCGTCAAGGTCGAGGTCAGGGTGGTAGCCGCGGGTGTCGCCAGCTATGAGCGGCAGCTGAAGACGGACGTGACGGCGAGGCAATCAGCAGGTGCGGCCTTGCTCAATAACCCGGGCGTCGAGGTGGCGGGCCAGGCGCGCGGTCAGCTTGCCTCGGGCGAGGTGGATTCGCGCCTGCTCACCAACCTGGCGGCGCTGGTGCACTGGGGTAACCCGGTCTCAGTGCTCGGTTTCGGCGGCTCCGGCCCGGGGGCCAGCCGGGGCATGCCGCTGCTATCAATGCAGCTCACGCCCCTCATCCGGCGGCAGCAAGGAGACGCGCTCACTCCGGCCGGACGCGAAGCGTCGACAGCGAGGGCCATGGCCAGGATTCTCCGGTTTCTCCGGGCTCAGATAGCACCGCTGGACCCGGCGAGCGTCTCGCACTGGCGCGGCACCGATGGCCAGATCGTCGTGCAGGTCGATTTTGGCGCGCCGACTCAGTTCGGGGTGTTCAACGGCACGCCGGTCGAGACGATGCCGATCTCCCGGTCGCCGAAGTAGGCAAGTCCCGGCGTCTTTCAACGAATAGCGCAACTACCGAAAAGAGGAGTCATGAGATTAATATTGCCCGAAACTGTCAGGAGGGGTGCCCTGGCCGCCTCGGCGGCCGCCCTGGGCGTGCTCACCTTCGCCGTATCGGCTTCGGCGGCGTCGGCCGTGGTCACTCATGCGGGCACGGGCGCGCACGGGCGGGCTCAGGCCGGCAAGACCGGCTGGCTCAGGCTCGCGCACCTGTCGCCGAACACCCCGGCGGTCGATGTCTACCTGTACGCGTTCAACAACCCGCGGGCCGAGGTGGTGCTGCATCACGTCAGCTATGGCACCGTCTCGCCGTATTTGCCTGCTCCGGCCGGCACCTACACGGTCTCGATGCGCGCGGCCGGCGCGGCAGCGTCCTCGGCGCCAGTGCTGTCCACGGCTGTCAGGGTGCAGGCCGGTGACGCTTACACAGTGGCAGGCATGGGGCCGCGCGCGGGACTGCGGCTCGTGGTGCTTGACGACCGGTTGTCGGCGCCGCGCGGCCGCTCGATGATCCGGGTGATCCAGGCGTCGATGCGCGAGCGCCAGATCACGGTCCGCGCTAAGGGCGACGTGCTCGGCCGCGACCTGAACTTCGCGACCTCGACCGCCTTCCAGCCGATCGAGCACGGTGACTACACGGTGCGCGCGGCCGGCGGCACCGAGTCGGTTGCTGACCGGGTCGACCTGGCCGCGGGGACCATTCACACGCTCGTCGTTCTCGACGCTTCCGATCACCTCAAGCTCGTCGACCTGACTGACGCGGTCGGCGCCGCGAAGGTGCCGTCGGGAGCGCCGGCGACGGGACTCGGCGGCACGGCTCCGGTCGCCGGGCCGTCGCTGCGGCCATGGGCCGCGCTCATGGCCGCGGGCCTGCTGCTCACGGCGGGTGGCCTGGCCACCTTCCGCAGGAACCGGCATTCGCGCGGGAGCACCCGGCTTACGTGAGGCCAGACGGGCGACATGTGGCGTCGGCACGCCGGCCTGCCGGGCTGATCGGCCTGATCATGCTCCTGGCCGGCGTGCCGGTGACGCTTGCCGCGATCGCCGGGATCGTCGTGAGCGGGTGGCACGGCCGCGGTGCCTACCCGGCCGGGCCGGTCCGGCACGTGGCGGTGCCGCGGGGGCCGATCGGGCGGGTGCCGGACGCGGCCAGCCACGCCGGTGTTCCTGGTCCGGTATTCCTCGTGATCCCCGCGATCGGGGTGCGCACCAGGCTGATCAGGCTCGGCACCACCGGCGGCGGCGAGATGGAAGTGCCGTCGAGCACGAAGGTGGCTGGCTGGTACACCGCGAGCCCGCGGCCGGGCGCGATCGGGTCAGCGGTCATCGCCGGTCATGTCGACTCCTATCGCGGTCCCGGGGTTTTCTTCCGGCTGCACCTGCTGCGACCAGGTGACCGCGTTTTCGTGCTGCGCGCGAACGGCACGCTCGCGGTCTTCCGCATCACCGCCGTGCGCGAGTACCCGAAGGCTTCATTTCCTGGCTCGGCGGTATACGGGCCCGTGCCCTACGCGGGGCTGCGCCTCATCACGTGCGGCGGGACGTTCGACCCGGAGACTGGCAGTTACCTGAGCAACTACGTCGCCTACGCCCAGGAAGCCGGCCAGGGCAAGCTCTAGCGTCACGGGGACGTGCCGCGGCCCGCGGCGCGATCAGGTCACGATGATTATCTTGACGCCGACCGCGTCGTAGGTGCCGCGCGCCCGCGCGTCCCTGGTAGCCAGGGCAATCCGTGCTCCTGGGCGGCTAGTGCCACGAGCGCGTCGTACACGGCGCCGCCCGCGATGCCGAGGCGGCTGAGCGTGTCCGGCAGGGTGCGCGCGCGGCGGCTGCTGAGGACGAGCGGCGCGGAGAAGCGGGCTTTGAGTAGGCGGGCGGCGTCAGCGGGCGCCAGCCGGGCGTCGCCGGGCAGCCTGGTCAGGACGGAATAGGTCTCGGCGAAGGCTTGGCCGCTGAGCGTGATCTCCTGGCCGTTCCACCAGCGGGCCGCGGCAGCATGGTCATGGTGCGAGCGGACGAGCAGCGGAACGGCGACGCTCGTATCAACGGCGACCGTCACTTGCGGCCCGCGTCGATGAGGGCGAAGATCACATCGTCATCGACCGGGGTCTCGCCGGCGGCGACGAGCACGCCGTCTTCCTCGACCAGTCGTGCCGTCCGGCCCGCGGCCACAAGCTGCGCGCCGGCGCCGTAAGCAGAGATATCCACTCTCGTGCCGGGGAGCAGGCCCAGCGCGTCGCGGATCGGCTTGGGCAGCACGATCCGGCCAGCCTGATCGATGACAGCTTCCATGGTAATACGATACCACCGTATTCCCACAAGCGGCCTCGGGCCTGATAGGAGGCCCAGCTTTGTCACATCGGGGTGGCTCTTTCTGAGTGAGCCGGGGCTGGTTCGGTGACGTGAGGGCGCCGCTTCGGGTTCCGGGACGAGGCTGTCGGGTGACTCGTTGATCTGGCGCGGCGACGCGACCGGGCTGGGCCGGGCTGGGCCCGGGCTGGGCCGAGCCGGGCTGGGCTGGGCCGGCTGGGCCGGGACAGCATCAGGTCGGGTCACGTTGTTGTTGCGGCTGTCCGGCAGCAGCAACGCGGCCCTCCCTGATGATGTCGGGACGACAACAGGGCGGGCCGCGTTGCTCACGCCTGCGCAGCCCGGGACAGCATCAGGGAGGGCCGCGTTGCTCACGCCGCCCCGGCACGCCAGTCCGGGCAACGGAATCCGCTTGACGGGATCAAGGAAGAAGTCACCCGACAGCCTCGGACGGGGCGCTTGGGTTCAGGGCACGTGCAAGCTTCCGTGATCAAGTCCTGGCTCATGATCACGGAACATCTCTCACCGTTGTTTGGTATCACCGTGGATACCATGCGGTCATGGCGATGACGTTGCGGTTGACTGACGCCGAGTCCAGGGTTCTGCGGCGGCGGGCCGAGCACGAGGGCCGGCCGATGCAGGAGGTGGCCCGGCAGGCGATCCGGGAATATGTGGAGTCCCATAGCCGGGCGGATCTGCTGGACCAGGTCCTAGACGAGGAACTGCCGCGCTATGCCGAGGCGCTGGAGCGGCTAGGCCAGTGATCTACCTGACCGTGCCCGAATTGCTGCACGTAGCGGAGCGGGCGCTGGGCTTCGAGCCCAAGATCCGTGATCTCGGGCTGCTCGAATCGGCGGCCGCCCGGCCGGCAGCGTCCGCATTCGGGCAAGACGCGTACGCGATCCTGGACGAGAAGGCAGCGGCGCTGCAGCACTCACTGGCCCGCAACCACGCCTTGGTCGACGGTAACAAGCGGCTGGCGCTCGCGGGGGTTATCGCGTTCTATGGCGTCAACGGCCGTCGGCTCACCCTGACTAACGACGAGGCATACGACCTGGTGCTGGCTATCGCCGAGGGCCAACTCGACGCGGCGGGCGACATCGCGGCCCGGCTCGGCACCGCGACCGAGCCCCGATCCTGAGTAAGCGTGCTCAGGATCACCGGAGCGAGAGCACCGGAAGGTTACCACGCACGGTTTATGAAGCTCAGGGGCCTACGTGCACGTACCCGGCCCAGGTGAAAGGGGATTCCGGTTCGTCTCGGCGCAGGTCACGGGTGATTTCGTGCAGCACGGTGGCGGCGCGGTTCACGTCGGGAAACCCCCGGTCAGCGGAGATCCGCTGGTAGAACTCGGTAGCGACGGCCCCGGCTATGTCCGCGTCTATTTCCCAGAGCGCGCCGATGACGTGGGGAATCCCGCGAGCTGGAATGCCGAAGCCAGGTGGATGGACTCGTCGGCCAGTTCGGTGACCTCGTTGCGCGCCGTGCTGCACGCTGACAGGTAGGCCAGCCTGGCCGCGCCCAGCCGGACCGGCCCGAGTTCGCTGACGGTCAGCGGGTCGCTGTGCTGGCGGGCGCTGAGCAGCAGCCTGGAACGGGACGGGTCGACCGGGTCGGTGACGCCGTGGCACATGAAGTGCGCGATCTCGCAGTCTTCGAGCCGGTCCAGGACTTCGGCCCGGCTCGGCTCACCCGAAATCATCGCCGCGTCGATCCCCTCCGGGTAAGGCGACGGCATCAGCATGGTCGCGCCGGGAAGGGCGGCGTGCAACTGGCGGGCCGCTTCGGCCGCGCCTGGGGTCACGGGCATGGCCACGATGAGGCTGCGCGCGGGACGCTCTCGCCATGCTGCCATTGACTGGCTATGGGCGTTGTGCAGGGCCCGGATGGTCGGGGCATAGGAGGAGATCGCCCGGTCTGTCACCGTGGGCGGCTGCCTCCCGTCCGGGCCGACGACCGCGCCGCCGTCGGCGTTCATGGCGGAGCGGTGCCGGCCCGCCGCGTGGATCGGCAACTGGCCCAGGAGCCCGCCGGGCACCCACTTCACCTCGTACAGGCCCCACGGGTTCGGCTTGCCGTCGAAGCCGAGCGCGTCGAGGGCCGGGCGGGCCGCGACGTCCCAGAGCCACTCCAGGATCTCGAGCAGCATCCGGTCGGCGTCGTGCGCCGCGTCCTCGCCGCCCGCGTCGCCCATCCGCTGTTCCTGCGCCGCGCGGAACAGCTTGATCTTCTCCGTCAGGGAGTCAACCGTCAGCAGCGGCAGCCGGACGTAGTCGACGGCGCCTGAAGACTTGAGGAGAATGGCGTCGCTGCGGAGCGAGCCGACGTTGAAGACGACGGCGCCGCTCCCGGCGGCATCCGCGAGCTCTTGCAGCGGCGGCGGGGACATGAAGCCAGCGAGACCGTCCACGCGGCGGATCTCGGCCACCGTCGCCGTGAAGTCCCTGGCCAGGTGGGCGCGATCCGGGCCAGGCGCCGAGACGGTCCAGGCGCCCTCACCGGCAAGCAGGTCGGCGGACCCGTCGGCCGGCGGCCGGTCGAGCAGGTCGCGCAGCCGCTCGTACTGCTCGGCCAGGTCAGGGCGCAGGCGCCAGACCTCGGTCAGGTCACTGCGGGTGTCCAGGGCTTGGCTGAGCATGATGCCCCGGCCGTACTCGAGCAGCGAGATCGCGCGGGCGGCCCGCTGGGCGCGGCTCTGCCCGCGGCGCTCATCCGCCAGCGCGTACGCGGCGGCGTCCGATGCCAGCCCGGCGAACCCGCTGATGTGGCGCTGCTGATCGGTACGGGCAAGCTGACGAGGAGCGACCTCGGGCAGCAGCAAAACCGCGTTCTCGAGCAGAGCCGCGGTGTTCCTGATCCTCTTGCGGGCGGAGATCGACGGCAGGTCAAGCGGCATGACGGTCAGGGACGCCGCCTCCCGGAACGCGTGGACGCGCACCGACGGCGCTGCGGTCTGGGTATTGGCGGCCAGCAGGTACATCTGCCTGGCCAGGACCAGCGACTTCCGGTCGCCGCGGCGGCTGAAGCTGTCCCGCATGCAATGGCCAGCGTTCATCAGCAGCATCGCCTGGGTGTGGTGACCCGGCGGTATGGCGTTGATAGCGAGATAGCTGACCATAAGTGCCCGGTCCAGGTCCGATGCGCTTCCCGTCCGATCGGCGCGGCGGCGCAGGAAGGTCGCGAGATTGGACAGCCGCCGGCCCGCTCGGCATCGTGGCTGCCGGCTATGGCCGGCTGCCCGACCTGTGCCGCCTGCTCGGCCCGGTCGATGGCCTCGTCCAGGTCTGCTTGCGACCCGGTCAGCTCTGCCCGCTCATCCAGGCTGGCCGCCAGGGCGTTCAAAAACCTGGCTCGTTCGTGGTGGCCCGGCGGCGCTGCCGCCAGCGCCTCTTCCCCGGCCGCTACCGCCTGGTCGAGCAAGTCCTTGCCGGACAGGCCCGTCGGCGGCTCCGGCAGCCCGGCGCGGTCGGAAAGCGCGGAACCGAGGAACGACAGCAGCGCCGGACGGTGGACGTAGCCGGTGGCTGCGGCGTCAACAGCGGATCGTCCCATCTCTATCGCCGCGTCCAGGTCGGCGACCGCGCCCGTCCACTCATAGCGCATCATCAGAAGCCCGCCCAGGTTGCCGATGAACATGGCGTGGTCGGCATGCGACGACGACGCCTCACTGGCGGCCTCCCGCAGGAGCCTGATCGCCTCGTCCAGGTCAAAAAGCGTGCCGCCGCGCACGAACCTGGCCTGCAGAGCGCCGCCGAGGCTGTACAGCGCCGCCAGCCGGTCGGGGCTGCGCGGTCCGAGGAGCGCGAGGGCCTCCGACGCCCTCTCGATGGCCTCGTCCAGGTCCGCGTCCCTGGTCAGGCGGATGAAACTGCTGCACAAGGCGGTGCTCAGGTTGGACAGGCGCTTGGCCCGGTTGGGATCCGCCGCGGCGGTTGCGCTGACCGCGTCGCGGTGGGAACGGACGGACGCCTCAAGATCGGCGGCCGACCCGGTGACCTCGGACCGGCGCAGCAGCGCGTTGCCCAGGTTGGTCGAGATGCCGGCCAGGTCAGGGCCATCCGGGCCGCAGGCACTCTGCGCCTCTTCGAAGGCGCTGATCGCGGCCGACAGGTCACTTTCCGAACCGGACTGGTCGTAGGCGCGCAGCAGGCTGATGCCGAAATTGGTGACGTACTTCCCCCTGTCGCTATCGTTGAGCCCGCCTGGTTCCGATGAGACGCGGCCGAGGGCGAGCGCCTCTTCCCGGTCTTGCCCGCTGCCGGTTATCAGCGCCCGCTGGTACAGGGCGGCGCTGAGGTTGCTCTGGTACCTTGCCCGTTCAGGATTGCCGGGGACTCAAGCTCCAGCGCCTGCCGGAAGGCGCTGATCGCCTCGTTCAGGTCCGCCGCGTTCCCGTCAAGCTCGTACCGGGCGGAGAGCAGAATGCCGAGGTTCGACCAGGACATCGGCAGGTCCTCGGGATGCACCGGGTGCTCTGGTGCGATCATCCGCCGCCAGAGGCCGATGGCGGCGGCTATCCGCTCGCGATCGCCCGCGGATCGCGCCCTCTCCGACAGCTTCTCCGCGCGGTCGCGCAGTTCGTCCTCGGCCCAGCGGGCCCTGCTCGCGAAGTGTGGGAGCAGGGGCTCTGGCAGCGGTGCCATGCTGACGACGAAGCAGTACGTCAGGTCAAGCGAGGCGGCGATGTAGCCGACTACGCCGTCAGCCGTCTGCGGCTCGGCCACGTGGCGGTGCCAGCGCAGCCAGCCGTGCACGTACAGGGCGTCCAGGTCGGCCGCGCCGTCGGCAGTGATCGTGTACTCGTGCAATCTCTCGATATCCGCCGCGACCTCGGGCTCCAGCGTCAGCGACGGGTCATTCGCCGCCTCGATCCGCGACAGTTGAACGCGCGCGGCGGCGAGCACGTCTGCGCAGGGCTGATTTCCCCTGGGCGTCACCTCAGGCCGCGTCCGGCGGTGCCGGCCAGGGGAAACCGGCACTGCGCACCATGGCCGCCAGCAAGTCCGCGGCGTTCAGCGCGGCGTAACGTCGCCAGGCGCCGCGCTCGGCACCGGGTGCGGCTGCGGCGTCGAGTTCAAGCTTGCGGTCGTCAGCGAAGTCGGAAATACCCCGGACGATGATCATCTCGGTGTGGCCGTGCTGGTAGACAGCATGGGCCACCCCGCCGGCTTCCATCTCGATTGCGCCGCACTGCCGGTGGTGCCCGCTCAGCCAGCGGGAGAAAGCCGGGGCGGCGTCGATGATCTCGCCGGACGCCACCGCGGCGACGAAGTAGTCGGGCCGGTCCCTCGCCTGCTTCCCATCGTCAGGCAAGCCGATCACCTCACGCCGCTGCCTGCCCCGGTCGCGCCAGCCGGAGTAACCGCCGTTCCCGCCAGCGAGGTACTTGAAATTGTTCGCGAACGCGACCACGTCGCGCCCGGCTCGCCAGACGGCGCTGCCAGAGTCGAAGTCGAAGCTGCCGGCGATCGCGCCCGGCGTCGCCATGGCCCGGTGGAGATACTGGTCTACTGAGGACGCGACGACGACGTCGCCCAGGCGGAATTCGCCGTCCAGAGCCCCGGCGATGCCGATCAGCGCGAGCACCTGGACTTGATGGCGGTCAAGGAGCGTCGTGGCGGCAACCCCTGTTTGCGTGGTGCCCATGTCGTACAAGACAAGCGCGATGCCGCGAATTGAAGCGCCGGGCACCGAGAAGGGGTAGAAGTAATACCCTTGGTCGCGAAAGCCCTCATCGAAATTCAAGATCTCGCGAGCGCAGTCGAATTCCTCGCGCAGCGCGATGATCAATCCCAGATCGTAAGTAAGCGATGCTCGCGGGGAGCCGTCGCCGCGCCGTTCGCTGGCGGACTCAGGATTACCGGCCAGCGGCACCTCGAAAGGCGCCGCCAGATTGGCGGGAGTTGCCTGCTTGACTATGGCAGTGCCGAGCACCGATCGGCTTATCTGCGCTTCGGCCTCGAGCAGCCCCGTGAGCAGCGCGGTCGCCCTGGGCAGTTCGAGTGCGGCGAGAGCGACCTGGCGCCGCGGACTCAGCTTCGCGGCGTCGCCGGGCTTAAAGATCCAGCCGAACCCGTCCGGCCCCAGGTCAAAGGCAGTAGCAAGGCCGGAGGCTTCGGCTCCTGAGCAGTTCAGCGAGCTCCGCGCGAAGCTGCGGCGACAGCGGCGACGGCGCCTGGCCGCTGTCGCTGGCCTGGTCGGGGCTCAGCAAGAGCACCGGCGCGGGCGGCTGCAGCTTGACCAGGATCCGGATGGCTGAGTACTGGCGCTTCGGCGGCAGCTCCTCGAAGGTGAACCAGAACATGGTCAAGACCAGGCGGACATCGGCAAGATCGGGCCGGCGGCTGAACAAGGCCGACAGGTCATCCGAAGACATCGGCCACTGCGTGACCCTGAGCAGCCTGACTCCGCCCGCACGGACAAAACGCGACTTCGGCTCGCCGAGCATTTGCTCGGCTACCAGGAAATCGCAGCTGGCTAAACCCTGCGCGGCCGGCTCCGTCCAGCTCTCGTCCGTACCGGACTGGGCCAGGAAATTCCGCAAAGCCGGAGTTAGCTCAGGTTCGGGAATACTCATGTCACTCCTCGCCGACAACGACTAGCTTCGTGGCTGCGCCTACCGATTTTCTACCGGAGTGCCGTGGGCGGCCGCAGGCCCCGCGGTTGAGAACCGGAGCCCTCTTGATGTATCTGGACGACCGCTGAGTCCACTCATCTCCTGGCGGCAGCCGCCGTCAGGCCGAGTGTGGAGGCAGTAATGACCGTGACCGACCGGCAGTACAGCGCTGGCACTGTCGAGCACAGCGCGCGGGAAAGCAAGCTCTTCGCTGCCGACGGCAAGAAGAGCGGGCACGGCGTTATCGGCTGGCTCCCGGCGCCGGCCTACGAGTTGCGGGCGCGCCCGCCGTGGCAGCCGTCGCCGACGCCGCCGGTGATCGCGCTGCTGGACTCCGGGGTCAGGCCGCATCCCTGGCTGCCTGCTGGCGGCGAGCGGCCGTTCGTGCTGCGGGCCGAGGACTTACGGCTGGCAGTCCCCGGTACCAGGCGATGACCCGGCGCCCGATGCGGAGGAGAACTACCGCAGCCACTGGGGCCACGCCACGTTCATCGCCGGGCTCATCCGGCTAGCGGCGCCCGGTGCGCAGGTGCTGTCCATGCGAGTGATGACCAGCGACGGCAAGGTCAGCGAAGACGACGCCGCCGGGGCGCTGAACTGGCTGGCCGACAACGCGAGGCTCCCGGCCGCATCGAGGTCGTGCTGATGGCCTTCGGGCGCCAGGACGACCCCGGTGATCATGACCTGGAGAAACTCAGGGCGCCTATCAAAAGGCTGAGCGAGCGGGGCGTGCGGATCGTCGCCTCGGCGGGCAACGATGGCGCCGAGCGTCCCGTCTACCCGGCGGCCTTCGCCGCCGAGCCTGAGCTGTCCGGCGGATCGCGGCGGGCCGTTCTGAGCGTCGGCGCGCTCGCCACCCCGACCGAGCGCGCTCCGTACAGCAACTCCGGGCCGTGGGTCAGGGAATGGTACCGGGGCACGAACATCATCAGCATCATGCCGCTGACGACCAGGAGTTCCGGCGATCACCTGCCCGATTCCGGGCCTGCCGCCGCTCCGGCCCGCGGTCACGGGTATGCGTGGTGGAGCGGCACCTCGTTCGCGGCCGCCATCGCGGCGGGGAAGCTAGCGGCCAGTGTGCCGCCTGGCCAGGCACTCCCGGAGTCGGCTGGCGGGTCGTAACATGACCGGTGTGACATTTAGTAGCGGCAAGACCGCTGCCGGTAATGACGCGGCCGACCGGGCGGCGCGCTTCGGCGCCTGCCTTGTGCGGGCCGCGAACGGCGAAACATTCGCGCTGAATGAAATCGTCCGGGAACTCAACCCGCTGCTGTGGCATGTCGCGCGAGGTGAGGGCCTTGGTGCCGAGGAGTCAGCCGATGTCGTCCAGACAAGCTGGCTGGAGCTGCTGCGGCGGCTGCACGAGATCCGTTCCCCGCAAGCGCTTACCTCCTGGCTCATCACCACCACCCGCCGCGAGGCCTGGCGGGTGCGTGAGCTGTCGCGGCGGCAGGCTCCAGACGGGGCCGAACGGCTGGAGTGGGCACCCGATCCCGATCCCGGCCCGGCCGAACGGCTGCTCGCCGACGAGCGGGACCAGGCTCTATGGCGGCAGGTGCAGCGGCTTCCCGAACGCTGCCGCGAGCTGCTGCGCATCGTCGCGCACGTCCCCCGGCCCGACTACGCCGCAGTGGCCGGCGCATTAGGAATGCCCATAGGAAGCATCGGCCCGACCCGGGGCCGGTGCCTGGCCAAGCTGCGTGAACTGCTGCGGGCCGATCCCGGCTGGAGCGCGTGATGACGAGTCCCGCCGATCTGCCGCTTGACGATGACGACCAGGCGATCCTCGGCCGGCTGGCGGAGGTCTACGCGCTGCTCGACCCGCCTCCCGGCGACCTGGACGAGCGGGTCTCGTTCGCGATCGAGCTGGCCGGGGCGGACGCGGAGGTGGCCCGGCTGAGCGAGCGGCTGGCGATCGGGTCCGGAGCCCGCGGCAGCGAGCGCATCCGCACGATCACCTTCGACGCCGACAGCCGTGCCGTGATGATCACGGTCACGGACCAGGCGGACGCACTGGTTCGCATCGACGGCTGGCTCGCGCCCGGCGCGGCCTTGCGGGTCGAGCTGCGGATGCCGGAGCCTGCCCAGCCACTGAACGTGATCGCGGACGCCGCGGGACGGTTCGCCTTCGACGGCGTTCCGCACGGGATCGCGCAGCTGCTGGTGCATCCGGCGGCGGGCGATGCCGCTCCGCGCTTGGTCACGCCAGCGTTCTCCCTCTGACGTGCGCGCGGTGCCGCTCGCCGACCGGGTCGCCCGGCTGCACGCGGCCGCGCTCGCGTCAAGTGATAACGGGCGCCCGGCCGTCGCTGTCCGCCAGTTGCGCGCCGGGCTGCGGCTAATCGGAGCTGACCCGGCGGGCGACGGTCCGGCCATAACCCAGCTCCGGGGCCGGCTGCTGATCAGCCTCGCCTGGGCCGAGTCGGAACGCGGCCGGGTGGACACCGGCTTCCGGCTGCTCGACGAGGCCGAGCGGCACCTGCCGCCAGCCCAGCGGCCGATTCTGCTCGCCCAGCGCGGCTTGCTGCTCAAGCGCAGCGGTCATAACGACCTGGCCTTGCGCCAGTATGACGAAGCGGTGGCCCTGCTCACAGAGCAGTCCAGCCCGCTTGACCTGGTCAAGGTGCTCAACAACCGGAGCCTGGTGCACCTCGAGGCCGGGCGCGTCCGGCTGGCCAGGGCCGACCTGCGCCGCTGCGGGCAAGTCGCCGACAGGCACGGGCTTGCCCTGCATGCGGCGCTCAGCCGGGTCAACCTCGGCTGCATGGACATGCTGGCCGGTGACCTGCCCTCGGCCCTGGGCGCGTTCGCCGCCGCCCGGGCCGAGTACGAGCGGCTGGCGCCGGGCCGGCTGGCCGCCCTTGCGGTAGAGCGGGCTCGCGCCCTGGTGGCGGCCGGCCTGTTCACCGAGGCCGATCACGAGCTGGCTGATGCCATCGGGCAGGCCGCGACCCAGCGGCTCAGCCATACGTATGCCGACGCGGTCCAGGTCCGCGCGGAGGCCGCGCTGCTGGCCGGCCGTCCAGGTGCCGCCGCCCAGTGGGCACGGCTGGCCCGGTCCCGGTTCCAGGGCCGCGACAATGCCCGCCGCGCCGCGCTCGCCTCGCTGATCGAGCTCCGCGCCGAATTCGCGGTGGCCGGTGAGCGCGCCTCCGCCGGCCATCCGGGCACTGATCACGCGATCGCGATCGCCGGCCGCGCGCAGGTGCTGGCCGGGCGGCTCGCCAGGCTGGGCTTGCCGGAAGACGCGCGCGTGGCCGGCCTGGTTGCGGCCCGTGCGCTGATCAGGGCGGGCCAGCCCGGCCGGGCAGGCAGGATCGCGGCTCGTTACGGGACTCCCGGCCGCATCGACCGGCTGGACACCCGGCTGCTGTGGCGGCTGGCCCGGGCCGAGCTGGCCGCGGCCGGCGGGCGGCAGGACGAGGCATCCCGTCAGCTGCTGGCCGGGATGGCCGCGCTGCACCGGCATCGCACCCAGTTCGGCTGCCTTGACCTGCAGACCGGCGCCGCGGTGCACGGGCAGGACCTGGCCCGCGCCGGGCTCGCGGCGGCCCTGGCCAGCGGCTCACCCGCCGCCGTGTACCGGTGGACGGAACGCTCCAGAGCGCAGGCGCTGCTGCTGCCCGTGCTCCGGCCGCCTGACGACCCGGCCGCCGCGGCGGCAGTGGAGGAACTGCGGCAGGCCAGGCACGCGCTGCGCGCCAGGGAACTGGCCGGCCGGCCGGCAGGCGGCCTGCGGACCCGGGTCGAGACGCTGCAGCGCGGCGTTCGCGAGCAGTCGTGGGCGGCACCTGGCCGGCGCGGCATCCCGGTACCGGCGCTCGTCCCCTTCAGCGCGGTGCGGGAGGACACTCGGCGGCGCGGCCCTCATCATCTACCTGAAGGACGGGCTCCTGCTGCGAGCCCTTGTCATCGCCGGGGGCTCGGCTAGCTTGCGGTTGCTCGGCGAGTACGCCGCTGCGCAGGAGGCAGTGCTGCGGTTGCGGGCCGACCTTGATGCCCAGGCGGGTCGCGCGCTGCCGGGCAGGCTAGCCCAAGCCATTGCCGCCGCGACCCGGCACGATGCCGCCGCGCTCGCGTCCGCCGTGCTCAGCCCGCTGCTTGCCGAGGTGGGCGACCGCGACCTGGTCGTGGTGCCGACCGGCGTGCTGACCACTGTGCCATGGGCAGTACTGCCAGGGTGCGCGGGACGACCGGTGACCGTGGCGCCATCGGCCGCGACCTGGCACGCGGCCAGGCGCCGGCTCCGGACGATCCCGCCGGTCAGCGTCCCGGCCGCCCCCGCCGCTGCTTTGCTCGTCGCCGGGCCTGGGAACGCTCGCGGTGAGCCGGAGGTCCGGGCCATCGCCGCGCTCCGGCCGGGCTCGTCGGTCCTCACCGGGGCAAGCGCGACTCCGGCGGCCGCTCTCGCCGGACTCGGCGCCGCGGACGTCGCCCATCTGGCCGCGCATGGCCAGCACCAGGCCGAGAACGCGCTGTTCTCCACGCTTGAGCTAGCCGGGGGCCCGCTGCTCGGCTATGACCTGCAGCGGGCCGCCCGGGTGCCGGCCATGGTCGTGCTGTCATCGTGCGACCTCGGGCTGACCGACGTCCGCCCCGGCGACGAGACCTTCGGCATGGTCACGGCGCTGCTGACCGCTGGTGCCGGGACAGTCGTCGCGAGCGTGGCCAGAGTCGCGGACGACACGGCGATGGCCGCCATGGTCGGCTACCATCACGCGATCACGGCAGGCCAGCCGCCAGCCGCCGCCCTCGCGGCGGCGCTGGAACGAGAAGCGGCGGCGGGATTCGTGTGCTTCGGCGCCGGCTGAGCAGGCTGAGCCAGTAGCGCAGCCAGCCGGGCCAGCAGCGCAGCCGGCGCCGAAGCGGCATCCGGTCAGAACAGCGCCTTACACTCGGATCCAGGTTGCCTGAGCCGACGGGGTGTTCAGGTCGAACGTCACCCCGGACAGCTGCCCGGCCGGGTCGAAGCTGCCCGAGTACCGGCCGATCGTGTTGTTCATCCAGTCGATGTCGATCACGAAGGAGTTGCCGCTCAGCGTTCCGCTGAACAGCCTCTGATCGGAGATGTCGGTCCCATGCGGGGTGAATTCCGAGGCGAATCCCGTCAGGTTCCCGTCGGCGAGAACACCGTTGTTCTCCGTCTGCTCGATGTTCACCTGCACCCTGTAACCGTTACTCTGCACGATGTTCCAGATCCCGTGCACGTCGTGAGCCATGCTTCCTCCTCTTTCCGCGGGTTGTTACGACATGAAGGGGAGTGAGCCTGGCTTCAGATACCTGCCTGCCGGATGTCCTTGCGCGAATTATTCACCGCTGAAGTTTGGCTTGCGCTTCTCCGCGAACGAACGACCTGATGATCGCCGCTCGGCTGCGGCCAAGGACACACGTCTTCTAGCCGTCGAAATGACTATGTCCGTCACGATTGTCACGGTTTAAAATGGCGGCGCAGTGACGCCATACCGCACTTAACCGCCTGTCCCTTGGCGAAAAACGCGGCGGACTTTCTCAAGGCCTGATGTCATCCGGGAGCCACGCTTAGGCGTCTTTACCTTTACAGCGTCACTGCGACATTCCTTTGGCTGCGGCACATCGACCGCAGTCAATTAGTGCCGGAGACGCGTGAAGGCGGTGGTCTTGGTGAACGGGCTACGGAGGTTGGATACCCGGCGGGCTGCGCTATCTGCGCGGCGGCAGGCTGATTCCCGCCTGCACGGCGCGAGTCTGGCCGTGGGCTGCCTGTCCGCCGCACGCCAGTTACATCCACGCATCCGCACCAGCTTTCTATTTCTTATCCAGAAAAGCGACTCCAGGAAAAGGATCGTCCGCCGGGAGGGAAATGACATAGCCGTATTCAGTGACATACCGCCGGAAACTATACCATGATTCGCGGAGTGATGAGATGAAAAGAAGATCGCTAGCAGCCCTGACAACCCTGGCCGCCCTGCCCGCAGCAGTAATCTTCGGCGCTGCCATAAACACGGCGGTAAGCACCTCGGCCCCCGCCGCGCGCGTCTCCGCAGCAACCTACGCCCGCTTCGCCGACACCGGCAACAGCGGTCAGCCAGTAACTGCGGACGTTTACGATTGCCACACCATGGAAGTGTCGATGCCGAACCCGAATCCCGGCCATACTCTCACGATCACGATCAACGGCAGCGACGGGAGCCACCGCTTTGTTAGCTCGAATGGTTCCATTGTCGATAACACTTTTTTTACTCTGCAACCGTCAACTACCTACACCATCACCCCCGACGGCGGGGATCCTATAACTAAATCGACGCCGGCGCTGCTGAGGGGTAATCCCACCAGCACGTGTCACGGTATCCCCATGGCTGCGAGCCAAGGGGGTACCGTGTCCGGACAGCAGCCAAAGGCGTGTCAGCAGGCCCGCGTGCCGCCGCCGTAACGCGCCACCTGCCCCAGCGCTCAGGAAAGGATCACCCGAATTTACGCGGTGAATTGAGCCTTAGAGCGCTCAGGCCAGCTCGGCGCTGGCCTCCTTACCGGTGGCCGCCACCATCGCAGGCTCCGCTTCCTTGGCTGGGCCGCCTCTTAATAGAGAGGCTCATTTGTTAGTTCTGGTCGCCGCATCTGGCGCAGCCGGAGCCGCCTGGTAGGCAATCGTCGGAACAGGACCGTGGGCATGCCTGTCCGGCACGGTCCTGTACACGCCGGGCTGGCTGGCGCATTGCCAGTGCGGCGGCGATGCACGCGAGCGGGATTGCGGGAAGGATGTAGCGGTAGTCGTACTCATGCTCGGCGGTCGGGAGGATCATCAAGATCACTGCCGAGGCGGTGAAGAACACTGCTTCGGCGGTTCGCCGGCGGCGCATGACGCAGCCCGCGAGCCCTGTGAGGATGATGAGGGCCAGAACTGCTCCTGGCAGGAAGATGATGTTCTGGTAGTGGTCGATGATGGCGGCGTACGGCTGCCGGAGGCGGGTGCCGAGGTAGCCGCCGAGGTCACGCGCGACCCCTTGGGTGGTTCCCGTGTAGGCCCGCACTGCCCCGATCGCATAGGCCCGGTCGGCCGCGTCGAGGGTCGCCGTGCTGGTCTGGTACACGGGGAAACCGCAGATTGCTGGCGGCGGTGAAGGGCAGCAGGCTCTCGCGGGTTATGACGCCCAGGTAAGCACCGGGCTGCGCTTCGATGGCCCGGACGGCGAACCGGAGCGCCCGCTCGTTCCTGGCGGGCGTGAACGCTGCGGTGCCCGGGACCATGCCGGGTACGGGGTGCCGCCATTGCCAGGCGTGGTGGTCCCATAGGTAAGCCGGGGGCGGTGGCCGCAGCGATGGCAGGGGCTGGGTGAGCCCGGCCGGCTGGGCGCCGGGGCACAGCGGCCGCAGGTTCGCCGGGGGCTTGATGACAGCGCAGTTGGCGAACGACATGGTCCGTGACCACAAGAACAGGCCGTCGCTGCTGGTCAGACTGAACGTGCCGTGCACGGCCGCGAACCAGGCCAGGTACGCCAGCACCGGGGCCAGGCCTGCGGTCAGGGCCGTGCCGCCGCGCAGCCAGTTTGCTGCCCGCCGCCATCCGGATCCGCGGATCAGCAGGTAGCCGGGGACGAGCACGATCAGGGGCAACATGGTCGGGCGGACGGTGGCTGAGGCCCCGGTCAGCAGCCCGGCGGCCACGCCCGCTGGCAGCGACGGCGACCGGGTGACGAGCAGGACCGTGAGCCCGGCCATCATCAGCGTCATCGCCAGCACGTCGGCCATGACCAGTTGCTCAGCCAGAAGTTGCGAGGGGTCGAAAAGCACCGGCGCGGCGGCCAGGGTGGCGCCCCATGCGGGCAGCCCGTAGCGGCGCAGCAGCGCGTATGTCGCGGTAGCCACGCCCAGGCCCATCACGTGCTGCAGGGCAGCTACTGCCGCGATCGAGTGCAACGGCCTGAGCAGCCATAGGAACACCGAGTAGCCGCTGACGTTGATGACGTTGGGTGACAAGTGCACAGCGCCGCGCAGGTAATCGTAGGAGTCCAGCCGGAACAGCACCGCGGGCTCGAAGCCGAGGATCGCGACCATCCGGGGCACGATCGCCCCGGCCATGGCGACAGCGAAGATCCAGTGACGCCTGACCAGAACCGCCGCACCCGCAATCGCTCGAACCCGCCGGTGGACCTGTTCGCCGGGCACATCAAGCCGGATCTGCCGTAAACCTCGTACCTGACCAGACACCTATCCACCCCCGCGCCTCGTCCCCGACCAAGCCGGCTTTAGCCGAAGCCGTGGCCCTGCTGCCACAGTTACGACGCACTGGGAGCACTCTCGGGTTACACAACGCACTCGCCGGAGTAGCCCGTTTGGTCGATGACAACTTCTTGGGAATGCGATGCCACTGAGATCCCGCACTGGGCTAAGCGTAGAGCGTGTCGAGACCGACGAGTTGTATGAGCTTGTCGTGATGTGCCTCGGCTCGCAGGTCATCGTCGAATCCCGCCCCGCTGTAGCAGGTCAGTTTGGTAGTCCTAGTGTCGTATCCCTTCACCGCGAGCAGGTCGCGGGCACGGCGGAGCCGCCCGATATGGCCGGGGGTCATGACCTTGCCCCATTTCGCCTCGCCGAGCGACAGGACCCGCTGCGGTTCCCCGGAGACTTCCTGGCCTAGGACGGCGACGTCAACCTGGATCTGAGTGCGGTTCGCGGAGTCGGGCACTACCCCAGCCGCGACGGTACCGGGCCAGTCCCCGAACGCGCCGTCCCCGGCGTCCAGTGCCCATTCACGGCACAGGGACTCGAAGTGCGGGCCGACGACCTGAGAATAGAACGTCGCCTGCGCACTGCGCCACGCTCCGGCCGGGTCACCGCGTTCCAGCCGGGTCCACTCCCTGCGCATCACGGCCTCGTAGAAGACGATCAGAGGTTCCCGGATGTGATAGGCAAACCTGCCTTTCCGGAACGGGTCGGGCTCGTGAGCGATGAGCCGGGCATCCTCGAGCACGCTCAGCGGATGGCCGATGTCCGGGGACTTGCGCCTTATATGGTCGGCTATCCCGCCTCGCGTATTGTGGCCGGCCGCGATGGCGCCGAGCACGCCGTGGTAGAGCGCGGGGTCGCGGATGTCGGTTTCCTCGGCCAGCAGATAGCGGGCTTCGCGGAAGAGCGGCAGCTGGGAGTTCAGCACGGTGCGGAGTACCCACGAGTCGAAATCGTCCGGCCCCGTCGGCGCGTCGCCAGCGACGAACTCGCGGCGGTACGCGGGCGTCCCGCCGACGATGGAATGCACCAGGACGGCCAGTCGCGGGTCGGTGATACCCCAGAAGTCCGCGGCGTCCCGGTAGCCGAGTGGCCGGATGATCAGTTCCAGGCTGGCCCGGCCGCGCAGCGGGGCATTCCCGCTCAGCAGGCGGCCCATCACTGACATGGCCGAGCCGCAGAGCAGCAGCCGCGAACGGCTCCGGCGAGCTGGCCCGCGAGGCTCAAGCGCGCGCTGGATGAGCGAAGGAAGTGACGGGCTCGCCTTGCTCAGGTACGGGAACTCGTCGATGACGATAAGCCTGCCGGTGACCGCCGTGAAAAGCCGGTCCAGTGCCTCGTCCCAGTCCGCGAACGCATAGCGGCCGCCGCCGGTCCAGTCGGCGATCGCGCGCCCGAAGTTAGCCAGCGCATCAGTCTCGGTGTCCTCGGTCGCTGTGTAGAAGAACCCGTCTACAGCGCTGGCCACGGCGTCGAGCAGGTAGGTCTTGCCCTGGCGGCGGCGCCCGCTGACAATTCCGAGGCGCACGTCAGGATCAGGTGACGTGGCGAACTTCATCAGGCCGTCCCACTCTCGGGCGCGATCGAAGACATGCTCCGGCTTCCCTGGGCTTGCGTTCGATGAAGCCATCATGAGCGGAGTATATAGCTTAGCGGTATAGACCTTAGGTATATACTCCTACGCGCCAAGGCAACCCCGGCGCCAGGCGTAAGCCTGCCGCCGGGGTTGCGCAGCGCCAGTTAGCTGCCGCCGCCGCCGCCGTCGCCGGGGACCCACCAGCACCAGAAGTCGTATTCGACACTTCCATCTGGGTACACGATTACGTCAATCAACTCGCAAGCCCAGTAACCACTGCTGGCAGGGGTTGCCGTGCCGGTACGAGTATTTGAGGTTTTGGTGATCTGGGCCGCAGCGGTTGCGGCAGTCCGTACGCTGACATTCTTGCCAACGCACTTCAGGGTGGTGGCGGTGTGTGCGCGATTCATCTTCTTGGCGACGCAATGCGCTTTGGCGGGTATGACCCTCTTGACGGGCCTGACCTTATTGGCGGGCATAAGCCTATTGGCGGGCATGGCCCTATTGGCAGCCGCGTCGATAACGCGGACATGGGGGATACTCTGGGCACCGGCAGAACTTATGGCGGTGGTGGTGAGTATTCCGGCGGGCAAGGCAACCAGGACTGCCAAGGTCGCCAGCGAGCGTTTGATCATGTGATCTTCCTAACTAGTTGGATTTGGTTTACTGGTGAACGGGTCCTGCTTTTCACTACCGTCTAATTCCGCCCTCCCTGGTTGCGCGACTCTGCGGAAGTTCTATGCCAGCGCTCGCCTGTCCGGCGTTCGCCTGGGCTGTAAGCCGGCGGTTGCGGGTGAGCGCGGCGGTGGCCAGGAGGGCTGCGGCGGCGAGGGCGAGGAGCTCGGGGTAGCGGGTGTAGCCGGCATAGCGGAAGGTGATGCGGTGGGTGCCGGGCGGGACGGTGACGCCGACCAGGGCGGGGGCGATCATCTCGGTGGGGGCCGGGCTGGCCGTCGATGGTGGCTGTCCAGCCGGGATCGTAGGAGGCGGCGAGGACGACGACGGCTTTTCTGTGCAGGCGGACGGTGGTGGCGGCGGTGCCGTCGGCGAGGTCGGGGTGCTCGGCCAGGACCGTGCCCGGCGGTCCGGTGGCGGGGGTTCCGGGAGGGAGCGTAGGCGGGGCGGGGCGGGCGCCGGCGTAGGCGACGGTGCGGTACTGGTCCCGTCCGGGCAGGCTGGAGCGCTGGTAAGCGGCGCTCTGGCTGCCGATGTCGGCGCGGTTGGCGGTGAGGGTGCCGGTGGTGTCGGCGATGCGGATGTAGGAGTTGGCGGGCAGTTCGTAGACCCGCAGCAGGAGGTTGCGCAGGATGAGGACCGCGCCGGGTGGCGGCTGCGGGGGAGCCTGCTGGGCGGCTTGGCGGGTGGGCAGGATGACGTAGCGGATGCCGAAAAGGGCGTAGTCGCCGGGGTTGGCGGGGTGGAAGCGGTTTTCGGGCTGGCTCATGAGGGACGCGGTCCGCAGGTTGTCGCCGACCTCGTCGATGTCCAGGCTTTCCAGGTATTCGTACATGGGCACGACCCCGACAGAGGCGTACCGGCTCCAGTTCAGGGGTGACCCGGCGTAGGCACGGCCGGGGCCGTGGCGTGCGAGCGCGGCGGTCATGGCGGCTATGGCGCGGGCTTGGGGCTGGCTGGCCTGGGCGTATTGCTGGTCTTGGACGATGCTGGCGTTCGTGGCGTCGAAGGAGGCGAGGTAGTGCCAGGCCGGGTACAGGTAGCCGGCCGCCGCGACCGCGGCGATGGCGGCGGCCGCCGGGGCTAGCCGGGCCGCTGCCTGGGTGAGGTGCCGGGCGGCCGCGGCCGGCGAGGCGGGCGCCGTGCCGGGCGGCGGCGGCGGCGCCGAGGCCGGCCAGGTAGATGCCGGCGAGTTGGGTGCCCATCAGGAACCGGCGGAAGAACACGTCCGCGTGGCCCGGGATGATGTCGGCCAGGGCGCCGAGGTGGTACGGCCGAACGACAGCGCCAGGCACGCGAATAACAGCGCGGCCAGCGCCCGCTCAGGGCCGGCCTGCCGCCACCGCGCCGCCGTCGCGGCCAGGCCAGCCGCCACCAGCAGGCTGATCACCGGCAGGTGGCCGGAGTCGAAGACGTTGCCGGTGACTAGCCAGCCCAGGGTGGTCCGGGCGCCGAATCCGCTTGCCGACGGCCCTGCGGCCAGGGCCTGGTTGATGGCGGCCCACCGGGAGTAGGCCAGCAGCGGCACGATGACCGGGGCGCTGGCCGCCAGCGCCACCGCCGCCAGCACGCCGGCGCGGGCCAGCCTGGCGCCGATGCCGTGGCGGACCAGCAGCGCCATTACCGGGACCGCGCCGAACGCCAGGTACCCGGTCTCGTAGTGGAACGCGGCGGTCAGCGCGATCAGGGCGGCGGCCGGGGCGATGAACCTCTTGTCGCCCAGCGCCCGCCAGGTCAGCGCCCACGCGAACGGCAGCGCCCACGACGCCCACAGCTGGGTCCACACCCCGAACCCGGCCCATATGTAAGCATGCTGCTCATAGCCGATCCCCTGCGACGCTGTGCAGCAACGGCGCTACCACCGCCGCGCCCGCCGCGGCGCCGCGGCTCAGGCCGAAGACGCGGGCCGAGGCGTAGATCGCGGCCGGCCACAGGCACCACAGCAGGTACAGCGACCACCGGAACGCCGTGTCCGGCCCCACGGCCAGCCCGGCCAGGCCGGTCAGGATCGCCGGCGTGCTCTGGTAGTGCAGGAACTGCGGCGAGCCCAGGCCCAGGTACGGGAACCACGACGTCAGCGGGTCATGCCCCGCCGCGATCCGCGCGGCGGCGAACCGCACCATCTGCTGGTGCAGGGAGCTGTCATTCAGGAACTGGGCGGGCAGTACCGTGGCCCGCAACTCCCACAGACTCCAGGTGACCGCGACCGCGACCGCCGCCCATGGCCACGCCCGGCGCGTGCCCTGTCCCCGCGGGTCCTCCCGTCGTAGGACCTGCCTGGCTGTCGCATCCGCCGGGCCCTGCCGTAATCCCCGTACCTGGATCGCCATGGATCCCGCCCCTCGCGCGCCTTCGTGCGACCTCCGGCGATTGCCGGTTCCCGCCGCCAGCATTTGCGGCGCCTTCCCCGATACGACGCCCTAACTCCGGAACCGGTTGACACGCCAGTCCGCGTATTTGCTCATCGGCAAAAGTGACCTGCCAATGAGGCCGTTTCGCCGGGCGGCACGTCCTTTAGGAGTTGGAACGACTTGTGCGAGTATTTGCCCGCATTCGCGGGGCTCCGGGAGTGTATTGCATGTAATCGTCTTACCGGGCAGGGAAGATCGTTGCGGATTTTTGCGTTTATGTCACCCAGAGACGGGCCTCGGGCGTCCTTATCCCTGACGGCGTCACTGCGGCAGTCCGTTGGATGAAGCAATTCGGCCGCAGTCAATTGCCAGTCCGGGAGACGCGTGAAGGCAGGGAGCTTTGATGATGGGTTACTGCGCACTGTTGTTTATCCTCTACGCGTGCGGTAAGGGCCTCCAATGACTGACTGGAGGCGTGCCCTGACCCACGCGATCCCGGACACGACCAGGCGAGCCATCGGTATCGTCGGGACAATCCTCTTTGAAGCCGGATTCGCCCTCACGCAACTGAACTTCAAGGGCGGAACGCTCCCGCAGTGGAACGGACTGTGCAGCGTAGGAGCGGGTCAGGTTCTCGGCCTCACCGCGCGCGACTGTGCTCTGGCCGCTCACGTGGACCATGTGATCGGCTGGATGATCGGCTTAGGCCTCGTCTTCCTCGCCGGCTATGTCACTCTCCAGCTCATCGACCGGACATCGCCCGAGACCGCCGACCTCGCTGACCTCGCCGATCCGCGAGAATGAGAACGTGCTACTCGCCGGTGAAGGCCGGCTTGCGCTTCTCCGCGAACGCCCTCGGCCCCTCCTTGGCGTCGGCCGACTTGAACACCTCCATGCCTATCCGCGACTCGATGGCAAAGGCATCCTGCTCGGCCATGCCCTCGGTCTCCCTGATCGTCCGCAAGATCGCCTGAACGGCCACCGGCCCGTTCGCGGCGATCATCTCGGCAACCTCAAGCGCCCTGGCCAGTGCCTGGCCATCCGGCACGACCTCGCCGATCAGCCCGATCGACAGTGCCGCGTCGCGCCGTGATGTGCCGGCCGGTGAGCAGCAGGTCGGCCGCGACCGCGTACGGGATCTGGCGCACCAGCCGCACCGCCGACCCGCCGAGCGGGAACAGTCCCCAGCGGGCCTCGGACACCCCGAACCTCGCGCTCTGCCCGGCGATCCTGATGTCGGTAGCCTGCAAGATCTCCGTGCCGCCCGCCACGGCCGGGCCCTCGACCGCCGCGATCAGCGGCTTGGTCAGCCGCCTCCCCTTGAGCAGCGCGTCGATCCGCGACAGGTCCATGCCGCCCGACCGGAAAGAGTCGCCCGGGTGCGATGCCGTCATCGCCTTCAGATCGGCTCCCGCGCAGAACGCCCCGCCCGCCCCCGTCAGCACCGCCACCCTGATCGCGGGTGTCGGCGTCCACCTGGTCCCACGCCTCCCGCATCAGCGCCATCATCTCGGCGGACAGGGCGTTGCGGGCGTGCGGCCGGTTCATCGTGACGATGAGGACGTGGCCGTTACGCTCGATCAGCGCGTGCGGTTCGCTCGTCGTCATCAGGCCTGTACTCCGCGTTCTTCGAGGGTTCTCCGTGCCCGGGCCGGGTTGCCTGAAACGATAACAGGTTCTAGTTTCGTCCCATGGCACACAACATCGCCGACCTGTTCGAGCATGCCGCCGATGCCTTCGGCGAGCGCGTCGCCGTGGCCTGCGGCGACCGGCGCCTGACCTACCGCGAGCTTGACGAGCGGACCAACCGGCTCGCCCACCACCTGGCCAGCATCGGGGTCGGCCCGGGCGACCACGTGGGCATGTACGCGCGCAACTCGATCGAGGCCGTCGAGACGCTGCTCGCGACCTATAAGCTGCGCGCCCGGACCGTCAACATCAATTACCGCTATGTGGAAAATGAGCTGCGGTACATGTTCACCGATGCTGACTTGGTGGCCCTGGTGTACGACAGTGACTTCGCGCCGCTGGTCAGCGCGGTGCTGCCGGACGCGCCCGGGGTGCGGGGGGCTGTCGTGATCGGGTCAGGGGCCGGCGCTGGCGCGCCAGGCGTCCCTTATGACGAGGCGCTCGCCAGCGCGTCCGCTGAGCGGGACTTCGGCGAGCGCAGCGGCGATGACATCTACCTGCTCTACACGGGCGGTACGACCGGCTACCCCAAGGGCGTGCTGTGGCGGCAGGCCGATGTCTGGCGGACCCTGGGCGGCGGCATCGACTTCGTCACCGGCGAGCGGCTGGCCGACGAATGGGTGCAGTCGCGGAACGGGGCGGCCAACCCGGGCATGGTCAAGCTCTGCCCGGCGCCGCTGATCCATGGCAGCGCCCAGTGGACGACCCTGATGAGCTTCTTTACCGGTGACGCGGTCGTGCTGCTGCCCGCCTTCGACGCCCGCGAGATCTGGCTGGCCGTGGAACGGCACAAGGTCAACGTGATCGTCGTCGTCGGCGACGCCATGGCGCGGCCGATCATCGAGGCGTACAGCGCGGGCGAGTACGACGCCTCCTCAGTCCTGTCGGTGTCCTCGAACGGCGCGCTGTTCTCCCAGGGCGTCAAGGATGCCGTTCTCGCGGCCCTGCCGAATGTGGTGATCACCGACGCGATCGGCTCATCCGAGACCGGGTTCACCGGGCTCAGCTTCGCCAGCGCCGGCGGGCAGCAGAAGAGCGGCCCGACGGTGAGCCCGGGGCCGAGCACGATCGTGATCGGCGACGACGGCAAGCCGGTCGGCCCCGGGGAGATCGGCCGCATCGCCCGAGGCGGCCACGTCCCGCTCGGCTACTACAAGGACCCGGTCAAGACAGCCGCCATGTTCGTCGAAGTGGACGGCGAGCGGTACGTGGTGCCAGGCGACTTCGCCGTCGTCGAGGACAACGGCGCGATCACCCTGCTCGGCCGGGGCAGCATGTGCGTGAATACCGGCGGCGAGAAAGTCTTTCCCGAAGAGGTCGAAGGCGCGATCAAGGAGCACCCGGCCGTCTTCGACGCGCTGGTCATCGGCATCCCCGACGAGCGGCTCGGCCAGCGAGTCGCCGCGATCATCCAGCCGCGCGAAGGCGCGACGGTCGACCTGCCTGACCTGGAAGCAGTGATCCGCGCCCGCGTCGCCGGATACAAGGTGCCGCGCACCGTGTGGGTGACCGACAGCATCGGCCGGACGCCGAGCGGCAAGGCCGACTATGTCTGGGCGCGCCGGTTCGCCGACGCGAAGCTCGCCGAGGCGGCGGGCTGACCATGACTGCTGCGGACCGTGATCTGCGATCGGCTCGGGATCGAGCACCCGATCGCCGGATTCACTCCCTCCGAGCACGTCGCCGCCGCGATCAGCAGAGCCGGCGGCCTCGGCGTGCTCGGCTGCGTGCGCTACAACAACGCGGCGGATCTCGAGGCCGCGCTGACCTGGATGGACGCCAACACCGACGGCCGCCCCTACGGGGTCGACATCGTCATGCCGGCCAAGGTGCCCGCCGAGGGCAGCCAGCTTGATCTCGGGGAGCTGATCCCGGCCGGTCATCGTGAGTTCGTGGACCAGACGCTGCTCCGCCTCGGCGTGCCGCCCCTCGGCGCGGAGCTTGAGCGCAACGAAGGCGTGCTCGGCTGGCTGCACTCGGTCGCGCGGGCACATGTCGACGTGGCGCTCAATCACCCGGTCGCCCTGATCGCCAACGCGCTCGGCTCCCCGCCCGACGACGTGATCACCCGCGCGCACGCCCAGGGCATCGCCGTCGCGGCGCTGGCCGGGCGGGCCGCGCACGCGCAGCGGCACGTCAGCCGGGGCGTGGACATCGTGGTCGCGCAAGGCTACGAGGCAGGCGGCCACACCGGGGAGATCGCCAGCATGGTGCTCGTCCCCGAGATCGTCGATGCCGTCGGCGCCGACGTTCCCGTCCTGGCTGCCGGCGGCATCGGATCAGGCCGCCAGATCGTCGCGGCTCTCGCGCTCGGCGCGGTCGGCGTGTGGATGGGCTCCTACTGGCTGACGACGGAGGAGTACACGCAGGGCTCGGAGGTCCCTGCGCTGCGAGACGCGCTGCTCGCGGCGACCTCCTCGGACACCGTGCGATCGCGCATCTACAGCGGCAAGCCGGCCAGGCTGCTCAAGAATAAGTGGACAGCCGCCTGGGAGGACCCCGACGCCCCCGAGCCGCTGCCGATGCCCCTGCAGAACCTGCTGGTCAGCGAGGCGCACCAGCGCCTCATGCGGTCAGGTGACCCCGACGTCGTGCCCATGCCAGTAGGCCAGATTGTCGGCCGGATGAACCAGGTCCGCCCAGTCGCCGACGTCATGGCAGACCTGCTCGCCGAAGCCGCCGCAGCCTCAGCCAGGCTAGCGGCCCTGACGACGCCCACCCCAGCTCCCTAGACTGGCGCTCCGAATGGTGTTATCGATCTGGGAGCGGAGCGGTGGGTACCGGTCAAGGCGGCGAAGGTGACAGCTTCGGCGTGCTGTTGCGCCGGTTCCGGCGCACGGCGGCGCTCACGCAGGAGGAGCTCGCGGCTCTGACCGGCCTCAGCGTCCGGGCGATCAGCAGCATGGAGGCAGGCCGGACGGCGCGGCCCTACCGGCGCTCGGTGCGGCTGCTGACCGAGGCACTCAGGCTCTCGGAGCAGGCCAGCGAGCTGCTGATGCGCGCGGCGCGCAACGGCGGCGCGGCCCGCGACGACGACGGCGCGGACAGCGACGATGCGGCCGGCGGCGACCGGCAGGTAACCAGCCCGGCTCAGCTGCCGCCCGACATCGCGGAGTTCACCGGCCGGGTCGAGCAGGTCGGCTGGCTGGCCGGCCTGCTCACTTCGGCCCAGGCCCACGATACCCAGGCCCACGATGCCCAGGCCGATGATGACCGGCCCGTCAGGATCGCTGCCATCTCGGGCGCGGGCGGGATCGGGAAGTCCGCGATCGCCATTCACGTGGCGCATCTGCTGAGCGAGCAGTTCCCCGACGGCCAGCTCTTCGCCGAGCTTCAGGGAGCGAGCGATCAGCCCGTCCCGGCGAGCGAGACGCTCGCGCGGTTCCTGCGGCACCTGGGCATGGCTGACTCAGCCATTCCGGCTGGCCTTGCCGAGCGCGCGGCGGAATTCCGCACCAGGATGGCTGGCCTGCGCATGCTCGTCGTCCTTGACGACGCCAGGGACGCCGCGCACGTGCGCCCGCTGCTGCCAGGCACTGCATCGAGTGCGGTGCTCATCACCAGCCGGGGCTGGCTCGCCGATCTCGAGGGCGGCCGGGTCCTGGTACTCGGCTCACTCGGCAAGGCCGAGGCCAGGGCGCTTTTCGCGAGCGTGTGCGGGACCGAGCGAGTCGCGGCCGAGCCTGAGGCGACCGACAGCGTGCTCGGAGCCTGCGGCGGGCTGCCGCTCGCGATCAGGATCGCGGCCGCTCGCCTGGTCTCCAGGCCCGCCTGGGATATCGGGGTGCTTGCCAGCCGGCTCGGCAATGAGCTGCACCGCCTGGAAGAACTCCAGATCGGCGATCTGGCGATCCGGGCGACCTTCCAGATCAGCTACGCCATCCTGGCGGCCCCGCCCGCGGCCCCGCGTGCCGGGCTCGCTGACGCCGGGCGGGCCTTCAGGCTGCTGGGATTGTGGCCGGGCGCCGACCTCGCCCTGCCGGCCGCCGCGGCGTTGCTCGGCATCGAGGCCAGCGCCGCGTCCCGGGTACTCGACCGGCTCGTCGACGTGCACATGCTGGAGGCCAAGGAGGGCCAGCGGTACCGGTTCCACGACCTGATCCGGGTATTCGCCGCCGAGCGCGCCGCCCAGGACGAGCCCCCGGCTTCACGCGAAGCCGCCATCGGGCGAGTCCTGCTCTGGCACCTGCACACCGCGGACCGCGCGCTGATCAGGCTGGATGTACCGCCGAGCTATGAGAAGGACTTGCCGGCGGTCCCGCCAGGGGCCGAGCCGCTGGCGTTCAGCGCCTATGACACGGCGGCCACCTGGATGAACGGCGAGCGGGAGAACGTCGTCAGCCTGGTGCAATTCGCGTCCCGCGCGGGGCGGCACGAGCTCTGCGGCCAGCTCGCCGACGTGACCTGGCGCTGCTTCATGCGCAGCCCGTGGGATGGCTGGCTGGCTGTTCTCGAGGTCGGCATTGCCAGTGCGGTGGCCGCGGGCGACGCGTCCCAGGAGGCCTGGCTGCGCAATCACCTGGGTATCGCCTTGATGTTCCGAGGCGCCAACGTCGAGGCCCTCGCCAGCTTCGACGAGGCGATGCGGCTGAGCAAGCAAGCGGGCAACGCGGCTTGCGAGGCCTCGGTGACCGGCAACATGGCGATCGCCTACAAGGAACTCAAGCGGTACGACGAGGCGATCATGAACTTCGAGCTGTCGATGATGCTCGACCCCGATGCGATGCGCCGCGGCCGGATGCTCATGAACCTCGGCATGATCTATGCCGAGGTTGACCGGGCGCCCGAAGCCGCCCGCTGCATGGAGCAGGGCCTGGCGCTCATTAATTCGGCCGGTGACCACTGGGGCGACAGCCTCGGCCGGTCGCTCCTGGCCGAGGTCTACCTCAAGCTCGGCAGGCCCGCCGACGCGATTACCTCGGCCGAGCACGCGCTGGAGATCAGCCAGCGCAGTCACGACGAGTACCAGCAATCGGCCGCGTGGAACGCCCTGGGCCTGGCGCTCGCCAAGACCGGGCAACTGGACCGGGCCTGTCCTGCCTGACCAGCTCCTACCAGCTCGCTGACCGGCTCGGCCTGCCGCAGGCGAAGGAGATTGCCGCCGCGATCGCCGAGCTTGAGCCGAAGGTCTGCCGCTAACTTTGCCGGTAAGACTTCATGGACCCTTCGCCAGGCGCCGGGCATCCTGAAAGCGCCGTGGAATACCGAAGGGATGTGGTAACAGCAGCCACGCCACCGGCCCGTCTGTGCTGGTGGCTGTAGCAACGCACAGTGTGTGTTTCTCTTCCAGCGTCGGCCCGCCCGGCGGCCTCAGCGAGGCCGCCGGGCGGGCTGCTGTCGGGCGTGCTGCCAACGCCATTCGGCGGCCGCCCCCGCCTGGCGACCCCCGCGTTGTGACCTGGGTGTAGCTCTTTTGGAGTGAGCCAGCTGGGTGCTGCTGTGTCCGGGAGGGTTTTCGTCCTCCGGGAGGAGAGTTGTCGTGCCCGGGCGGGTTCTCGTCCTTACCGTGGAGGGTTTCCGGGTTCCTGGAGGAGCGTTGTCGCATGAAGGAGGGTTGTCGTCGTATAGTCCGGTCAACTCTCCTAGATGCGAAAACCCTCCTCTAAGAACACGAAAACCCTCCTGCGAGAGCAGCCTCACCCCTAGAGAGCCACACCCACGCGACATTTGCTGGCGCGGCAACGCCGCCGCCCCGACATTGGTGGCATGCCCGGCCCGGCCCGCCCCGACATTGGCGGCCTGACCGGGCCGCCGCGCCGGCTAGGTCAGGTCAGGTCGCGAGCAGGTCGCCCAGGCGCAGCAACTGGCTGGTCGCGCCGCCGAGGGCGAACTCGGCCCGCTTGGCCGCGGCGAAGTAGCGATGAACGGGATGGCTGACGTCGATGCCGACGCCGCCGTGCACGTGCACGGCGGTATGAGCCACCCGGTGCCCGGCGTCGGCCGCCCAGAACTTGGCCGTCGCGATCTCGGGACCGGCGGCCAGGCCCTGCTCAAGCCGCCAGGCGGCCTGCCACATCGTCAGCCTGATGGCTTCGACATCGATGTAGGCGTCGGCCAGCCGCTGGGCCACTGCCTGGAAGGCGCCGATCGCCCGGCCGAATTGCTGCCTGGTCCGCGCGTACTCGGCGGTCAGCTCCAGCGCCCGCTCGGTGACGCCGAGCTGATAGGCGCAGAGCCCGACCGTCGCGCGGGCCGCCAGCCAGCGGGCGGCCTCCCCGCCGGGCGCGCCGAGTCAGCCGGCCCGGCGCGAGCTCGACATCGGCGAGGTCCAACTGAGCGGCGCCGGGGCAGGCGATGAGCCGCTGCGGCCGGACGGCCACGCCGTGATCACTGGGCTCCACGCAGAACACGCCCGTACCCATCTCGGTCCTGGCCGGGACGAGGAACAGCCCGGCGGACGACCGGCCTGGACCCCGGTCTTGACGCCGTTCAGCACCCAGCCGCCCGCGACTGGCTCGGCCCGGGTCACAGGAGCGGTCAGGTCATCGCCGGCCGGCTCGGCGAGCGCGGGCGCGATGACCAGTTCGCCCGAGGCGGCCGGTGCCGCGTAGCGGCTGACCTGGGCAGGTGAGCCGAAGCTGGCGATGACGCCGGCCCCGAGCACGATCGACTCCAGGTACGGTACCGGCGCCAGGCCCGGCCAGCCTCGATCAGGATCGAGCACTGCTCAGCTAGCCCGTAGCCATCGCCGCCCGCCTCGGGCGGCAGCGCGGCCGACAAGATGCCGGCGGCCGCCAGGCCGGCCCACAGGCGCTCATCGAAGCCGAGGCCGGCCTGCTCGAGCTCAGCCAGCCGGTCGGGCGTGACCTGGTCGGTGAAGATACGCCGGCCCAGCGCAGACAGTTCGTCCTGGGCATTCGTTACTGAAAAATCCACGATGTGCTCCAACGAAACACCGCCCTTCGGCGGGACGTGGTTATCTCTTGTAGGGCAGGCCCAGCGCGGCGGCGGCGATGATGTCGCGCTGGATCTCATTAGTGCCGCCGCCGAACGTGAGGATCAGGGCGGATCGCGCCATCCGCTCGATCCGGCCGGCGAGCAGCGCGCCGGGCGAGCCCTGGCTCACCGTCGCGTCCGGGCCGAGTACCTCCATCAGCAGGCGGCAAGCCTCGATGGTCAGCTCGGTGCCGTAGACCTTCGTCGCGGACGCGGCGGCCGGGTGCAGTGCCTCCCCGGCGTCCGCCTGCCCGGCGATCCGCCAGTTCAGCAGCTTGAGCACCTCGGTCCTGGCGTGCACCCTGGCCAGCGCGACCCGAACCCACTCCGCGTCGAGCACCCGGGAGCCGTCCGGCCCGGCCGCGGCCGCTGCCCAGTCGCGTACCTCGCGCACGGCGGCCTGCAACGGCGCCGCCGAGGTGAGCGCTACCCGCTCGTGGTTCAGCTGGTTGGTGATCAGCGACCAGCCCCCGTCCTCCTCGCCGACGAGGTTGCCCGCCGGCACGCGCACGTCGGAGTAATAGGTCGCGCTGGTGGACACCCCCGCCAGGGTCGGCACCGGCGTCCAGGAGAATCCCGGCGAGCTGGTCGGGACGATGATGATCGACAGGCCCTTATGCCGGGGAGCGCCGGGGTTCGTGCGGCAGGCCAGCCAGACGTAGTCGGCGTAGCTGATCAGGGAGGTCCACATCTTCTGGCCGTTGATCACGTACTCGTCGCCGTCGCGCACGGCCCGGGTGCGCAATGCCGCGAGGTCGGTGCCGGCCTCAGGCTCGGAGTAGCCGATGGAGAAGTGCAGCTCGCCCGCCGCGATCCTGGGCAGGTAGTGCGCCTTCTGCTCGTCGGTGCCGAACCGCATGATCGTCGGGCCGACGGTGTTGATCGTGAGAAACGGCACCGGCACGCCGGCGATGGCGGCCTCGTCGGTGAAGATCAGCTGGTCGGTGACCGATGCTTCGCGGCCGCCGTACTCGGCCGGCCAGCTGAGCGTGAGCCAGCCGTCCGCGCCAAGCTGCCGCACGACTTCCCGGTAGGCGCCGCCATCGCCGTAGTCGCCCTCGGACCTGGCAAGCCCAGCGCGGCGCTCTGGCGTCATCAGCCCGGCGAAGTAGGCGCGCAGCTCGGCCGCGAGCTTCTCCTGCTCGGGCGTGTAGGCCAGGTGCATCCGCTCCTCCGCTCACGGGCCGGTGCCGTTGGCTCCCAAGTAGAACGTGTTCTAGTCTAGCCGGTGCCCCGCGGCCTTCGCCGGCGGCAGCAGGATGCAGCTGTCGCCGAACTCGTGCCAGAGGTAACCGGACTGCTCGGCTACCTCGTACGCAGCCGCGACCAGATCGCGGCCAGCGACGGCCTGAAGCAGCGCGAGGTGCGAGGCCTCGGGGTCGTGCCAGCCGGTGATCAGGCCGTTCACCACGCGGGCCGGATGCCCGCTGCCGAGCACGAGGTCGGTCCAGCCCGCGGCGGCCCGTACCAGGCCGCTCTCGTCGGCCGCGCTCTCCACCGCCCGCGTGCAGGTGGTGCCGGCCGCGATCACCCGGCTCCCGCTGGCGCGGGCGAGGTTGATCATCGCGGCCGTGGACTCGGGCACGCTGAACCGCTCGGCGAGGGGCGGCTCGCCGGCCTCCAGCGAGGCCACCCCGGTGTGCAGGGTGATCGGCGCGATCATGACTCCGGCCGTGACCAGCCTGGTCGACCAGTTCGGTAGTGAACGGCCGGCCAGCGCTCGGCATTTCGGCGCTGCCCGGATCGCGGGCGAACACGGTCTGGTACGCCGAGAGCGGCCACTGGCCGGGGACATAGGAGTACCGGATCGGCCGGCCGTGACGTTCGAGCGCCGCGAGGACATCGAGCCGGGAATCGACCGGCCGTGACCCACATCCTGTCGCTGCCGCGAAGCTGGCAGAGCAGCGTCACTGACAGGCCGCCAGGCAGCGAGATGGTCTCGCCCGGGGAGCCGTCGAGCACGCGCTGGTGCCCGGCGGCTCCAGTCCGCAGCTCGGTCAGCCAGGTGCCGTCGTCGAGCGGGGTCGAGAAGCTGACCGTGACCGGCCGCCTGTCGGCGCGGGTGCCGTCCACGGCGGCGGCGATGGTGGCCGAGGTGTTGACGACCAGCAAATCGCCTGGAGACAGGAACCTCGGCAGATCGCTGAATATGGCGTGCGCCAGGCCGTCAGGCGTGGCGGCGAGCATCCGCACGCCGTCCCTGGTGAGGCCTCGTTCCTCTGGGGGCTTGCTCGCTGCGGCTCTCATCGGGTCACCTCCGCGGGCCGCAAGTTCGCTTGCCCGGTAACGGCCGCTTGCCGGCCGCTCGTCGAGCTAGCCGCAGCAGCGCGGGCACGACCGTGCCCGGCTCGGGCCGGTCGGAGATGTCCTCGCCGGGGAAGGCCTGCTGGTGCATCTCCGTGCGCATGTCGCCCGGGTCGAACGAGTAACACCGCAGCCTCGGCTCTTCCTCGCCCAGGACATTGGTCAGCTGATCGAGAGCCCGGCCTTCGACGAGCCGTACCCGCCCCAGCCCGGGTAGGCCTCGACGGCGGCGTCCGAGCTGACATTGATGACCGTGCCGCCGGCTGCGTCAGCGGGCTCGGCGAGCAGCCTGGGTCAGGGCGAGCGGAGCGATCACGTTGGTCTCGTAGACCTGGCGCAGCTCGTTGAGCGGGTAGTCGGCGAGCTGGGGCAGCGGGCTGGGCCGAGCGTGCTGGCGTTGTTGACCAGCAGGTCGAGCTGACCGCCGCCGGGCCGACCAGCGCGGCCAGCGCTGGCCCGGTGGCCGGGGTCGGTGATGTCGCCGGGGATGGCGATGATGTTGGTCAGCTCCATCGGTCAGCGGCGCTGAGGTCGTCGGCGCCGCGGGCGTCCACGATGAGCGTCCAGCCGCGCTCGGCGAGCGCGTAGCAGAAGGCGCGGCCCAGTCCCTTGGACGCGCCGGTGATCAGTCCGGTCGGCATGACCTCTCCTTGCTTCGTCCTTGCGTTCCGGTATTGCCATCATCACGTGCCATACTGGTAGTTGAAGTCAACTTCAAGTCAAGCGCGCGGCCGGTGAAGCGCGGTCACCGGACCCGGCGCAGGTAGGAGCACCTGTGCGCAGCACGGACCTGCTGAGCGTCGGCGAGATCGCGAGGCGCAGTGGCTTCGCCGAGTCCGCCGTCCGCTACTACGAGGGCCTTGGCCTGCTTCCGCGACCAGGACCTCCGGCGGCCAGCGCCGGTTCGAGCGCAGCACGCTGCGCAGGCTGGCGTTCATCAGGGCGGCGCGCAACATCGGCCTCAGCCTGGACGAGGTCGTCAGCCGCCCTGGCGTCCCTCCCAGCTCAGCGCACGCCAACCCGCGCCGACTGGGCCAGGCTGTCCCGAAGCTGGCGGCAGCGGCTCGACGACCAGATCGAGGCACTCGAAGCCCTGCGCGACGGCCTCGACTCGTGCATCGGCTGCGGCTGCCTGTCCCTGGACCGATGCGGTATCTCGAACCCGGCCGACCAGGCCAAGACCCGCGGCCCAGGCGCCGCCTTCCTCCCGCGCCGCCTCCGGCGCGAGTGACAGGACCAGCTGAACCGGCCATAAACTAGAACGTGTTCTAGTTGCCTGCTCCCGGGAGGCTCAACGTGGCCGATGCATTCATCGTTGACGCGATCCGGACACCGGTCGGCAGGCGCGGCGGCGGTCTCGCCGGAGCCCATCCGGCCGATCTCGGCGCTCACGTCCTCTCCGCGCTGGTCGCCCGCACCGGCATCGACCCGGCAGCCGTCGACGACGTCATCTTCGGCTGCGTCGACACGATCGGGCCGCAGGCCGGTGACATCGCCCGGACAGCCTGGCTCGCGGCCGGGCTGCCGGAGGAAGTACCGGGCGTCACCGTCGACCGGCAGTGCGGGTCCTCGCAGCAGGCCGTCCATTTCGCCGCGCAGGCAGTGCTCAGCGGAACCGCCGACCTCGTCGTCGCCGGCGGGGTGCAGAGCATGAGCCAGATCCCGATCGCGGCCGCGATGACGGCCGGGCAGGCGTTCGGCCATGCCGAATCCGTTCTCGGGCTCCCACGGCTGGCGGAAAGGTACGGCGACCAGGAGATCTCCCAGTTCAGGGCCGCCGACCTGATCGCCGAGCCAAGTGGGCGATCGACCGGGCCGCGCTGGAGGAGTTCGCCCTCGCCAGCCACCAGCGAGCCGTCGCCGCGATCGACGCCGGACACTTCGCCGCCGAGACCGAGCCCTACGGCGAGCTCACGGCCGACGAATGCCCCCGCCGCGACACCTGCTGGAGCGCATGGCCAAGCTGGCACCGCTGCGACCGGACGGCGTGACGACGGCGGCCCTGTCCAGCCAGCTCGCGGACGCCGCCGCCGCGCTGCTGATCGCCTCGGAGCGAGCGGTGCACGAGCACGGCCTGACGACCGCGCGCCAGGATCAGGCACATTCGGCCCGCGGCGATGACCCGGTCCTGATGCTGACCGCCCCGATCGCCGCGACCAGGCACGCGCTGCGGCGGGCCGGGCTGACCCTGGACGACCTCGACCTGATCGAGATCAACGAGGCGTTCGCCTCGGTCGTGCTGGCCTGGCAGCGCGAGACTGGCGCCGACCTGGCCCGCGTCAACGTCAGCGGCGGTGCGATCGCCGCTCGGCCACCCGCTCGGGGCCACCGGCGCACGCCTGCTGACCACGCTGCTCTACGGGCTCGAGCGCACCGGCGGCAGGCTCGGCCTGCAGACCATGTGCGAAGGCGGCGGCCAGGCCAACGTCACGATCATCGAGCGTATCGGCTAGCGGCCCGCCAGGCCGCCCAGGCCGCCTACTCGCCTGCCTTCGCCGGTCGCGAGTTCGACAGACGATGTCCAGGTGCCCGAGGTGCCTCGCGTACTCCTGCATCATGTGAAACAGCACCCGCTCCAGGTTCGCGGGCGGATCGCCGCCTCCACCGCTCGCCTGGCTGCCCGACCTCGGCGAGGTCGTGGGCCTCGATGATCTCCGGCTCGTGGCCGCCTGCGCGGCGAGGTCGGCGAGCAGGACTCCCAGAGTCTCGCCAGTCGCCGAGAACCAGCGGTCACCCGGCTGATCCCCCCACGGCTCGGCGACCGGCCTGCCCCTGAACCCCCACTCCAGCCACCGCCGCTCCATGTACCGCAGGTGCTTGAGCAGTTCGAGCGGCGTCCAGCCCGACGCCAGCCTGCTGGCCCGCAGCTCCTCCGGCGGTAGCTCGCTGAGCTTGGCTGACCAGCCGCGACCGGAAATAGTCGAGATAGCGGATGAAAACCTTGGCCCGCGAATCCGCCGGAATGGACGGAGAAGAACGGCAGTTCGAAGGAATCTGGTGGTCACCTAACTCAACCTTCCGGTGCGATGGTCCTGGTCAGGCGCTACCCCGATCGTGATCGACGGCGAAGATCACGGCTGCGATCAGATCATGCTGAACCACCAGCCCGGCCGTCGCCAGCCCGAACAACACGATCTCCACGATGAGCCGCCAAGGGTCAGGCAGCCGTCGCTTCGCCTGGCGGCGCGATCCACAGCCCCCAGATAGGCGCCGCCGCCGCAACGCCGACTGCGGCCAGCGCGATCCGCACCGCCAGGCTGCCGTGCGTCCTGCTCACGACCACCGCCAGAACGGCGAGCAAGGCCAGTTCGGTGAGGAAACGCACGGTCAGCACGCGCCCTGCCAGGCGTTCCGCCTAGCGGCGCGCGGTCAGAGTGCCCACGAGTCACTCTACTGTCACCGATGACAATCTGGCATCAACTTACTGGGCCGATGTCCCAGCCAGCTCCGGCGATCCGCTCCCGCGCCTGCGTCATGATCGACTCGATCAGCTCAGCCAGCGACGGCAGGTCCTCGATCAGGCCCGGCGACCTGCCCGGACGACATCAGCCCCAGGTCAGGACGCCCGTCCACCATCGCGGCCCGCAGCAGCATCGGCGTGTTGGCCGCCATCAGCACCTGCGCCCAGCTCAGGCCCGCGTCCCGTCGCATGGCCCGGCCCTGCCTGATCAGCTCCGCCCAGCCAAGCCCGGACACGGACGCGGAACCCGGCCGCCGCCCGCACCGACCGAACCAGCCCGGCTCACCCGCCCGGCCCGGTCAAGCCGCTCGACCAGCGGCGTCCGCAGCACCCGGTGCGGCACGCCGTCGACCTTGGTCGTGACCACGTCCCGGTGACCTCGGCTGGCCAGGTAGACCGCCTTGACCTCATCGGCGACCGGGCTGTCCGAGGTCAGCAGGAACCTGGTGCCCATCGCGATCCCGGCCGCCCCGTAGGCGAGCGCCGCGACCAGCCCGCGCCCGTCGAAGTACCCGCCCGCCGCGATCACCGGAATCTCCGACCGCGTCCACGATCTGCGGGATCAGCAGGCTGGTCGGCACCGCCCCGGTGTGCCCGCCGCCCTCGCCGCCGGTCGCGATCACGGCATCGATGCCCCAGCCCGGCGACCTTCTCCGCGTGCCGCCGCGCCCCGACCGACGCGATCGTGATCACGCCCGGCGTCCCGCAGCCGGGCGATCAGTTCCTTCTTCGGGGCCAGCGCGAACGAGGCGACCGGCACTTTCTCGGCGATGATCAGCTCGATCCGCTCCGCCGCGTCGCCGGCGTCGGCCCGCAGGTTCACCCCGAACGGCGCCGGTGTTCGTGCTTTTACCGCCTTTATGGCAGAAAGCATTTCCGGGGGTCTCATCGTCGCCGAAGCGATAATGCCGAGTCCGCCGGCCGCCGAGGTCGCCGGCCGTCAGCCGGGCCCCGGCGACATAGCCCATCGCCGCCTGGACGATCGGGTACCTGATGCTCGAGCAGCTCGGTAAGTGTGTTTCATCGGGCGTCTTCACCGGACTTCGCCGTCCGCGACCCGGCCGGGTCGAGTCGGCCCGATCAGCGCCAGCTCGGCCTCGGTCGGCTCGACGGTAACGTGCACGTCATCAGCTGACGTCCAGCTCAAACCCGGTCAGCTCCCGCACTTGCTCCACGCTGACGCCGGGATGGGCCGACACCAGCCGCATCGAGTGGTCAGGAGTCCGGAAATCGAGCACGGCCTTGTCGGTCACCACGAGCCTCAGCTCGTGCGCGGGCGGAGTCCGGTCGTAGCCGATCCCGCTGACCATGTCGACCTGCTGACGAAGCCCTGGGCGAATGCCGTGGGCACCCAGTAGCTCACCGGATGGTTGATCGTGTTGCCCGGCGCCCCCCGCACGCCAAGCAGCTGCGCTTTCGGCCTGGCCCAGTCGCCGATCGAGGAGATGTTCTGGTTGCCGTACCGGTCGAGCTGGGCGGCGCCCATCATCATGTGCCGCCGCCCGGTCGCGACCAGCCGGAGCACGTCCCGGTAGGGCATCCAGCCCTCGACGGTCTCGTCCGCGTCGAGCAGCATCGCCTCGCCGTCGGTGACCAGCAGCTCGGGGGCGAACGTCAGCCGCGCCAGCCGCGCCCCGAGCGACGGTATGAGTCCCATCGGGCTGGCCAGGATCGCCCCGTCCCCGCGCCAGGCCTGCGCGCAGGCGACCACGCAGATGTCGGCGACCGAGGCGGTCATAGCGTCCTCGCCCGGACCGCCTCCTGATAGACTGGCCTCATCGCCGTCCAGGTACTCGCCGGCGGAACGCCTCCCAGTTCTCGTCGCTCGCCGGCCGCCTCCGCGTACTCGGCCTGGAACGCCTCGTCCCGCCCGTAGTCAGGCACGCACGAGGTGAAGTGCGCCCCGTTCGGCGTCTCGACCACCCCGTGCACCATCGCCCGGTTGACCAGCAGTGACTGCGGCGGCCCATCGCCAAGCAGCGCGCTGGTGGGCACGATCCGCTCGCAGGACATGAACGCCTGATCGGCCGCCAGGCAGATACAAGTCATCGAAGTACGGATCAGGCCCGAGGTACTGCGCCGTTTCCGCCGGCGTCGGCCCGGTTCATGTGCACGAGCGCGACATCGAGCCGCAGCGCGGGCACCGCGACGAACTCCTCGCCGTCCTCATACGGCGAGCCGCACCGTCCGCAGGCCGGGTTGACCGCCAGCACGTCAGAGCCGAGCCCGGCCCGCGTCGGCAGGAACGGCAGCCGCTGCGTCGCCGCGAACAGCCCGAACTGCATCATGCCCTCGTCGATACTCGGTCAGCTCGATCGTGCCGGCCTGGCGGGCCCGCCGGTAGTGCGGCTCGAGCGGGATCGAGTCCAGCGACACGAACCCGCACACCACCCGTCGACCGCGCCGGCCGCGATCAGCAGCCCGACGTCCGGCCCGCCGAACGAGACCACGGTCAGGTCCTTGACCCCGGACCGGGCGAGCGCCCGCACCAGCGCCATCGGCTTGCGCCGCGACCCCCACCCGCCGATCCCGATCGTCATCCCAGGCTTGATCGCACCGGCAACGTCCTCGATGCCGAGCGTCCGGTCGACCATCAGGCGCCACCTTTGCGATCGACAAACTCCTGCCGGGCCCGGTCAGAAACCCCGGACAAGTTCAGCTCGAAGGTGAATCCCTGCTCGTATCGGTACGAGCGGCGGCACGTCGACCGGGTCGATCCCGTTCAGCGACTGCTTGGCCAGCCTGATGATCTCGCCGTTCTTGCCCGCGATCTCGGCCGCGACCGCCCGCGCCGCGTCCCGCAGCTGATCAGCCGGCACGACCTCGAGCACGGTCCCGTACGCCACCAGTTGCGCGGCCGGAACGCTCCGGCAGGTGTACACCATCGTCCGCATCAGCTGCTGCGGCACCAGCCGGGACAGATGCGTAGCCGCCCCGAGCGCGCCCCGGTCAACCTCGGGCAACCCGAACGTGGCGTCCTCGCTGGCGACCACCATGTCGGCGTTGCCCGCCAGCCCGACCCCGCCGCCAAGGCAGAACCCGTGCACCGCCGCGACCACCGGCACCGCGCACTCATACACGGCGGCGAACGCCGCGAAGCAGCCACGGTTCGCTCCGACCAGCGCGTCGTACCCGTCGGTCCGCTGCATCTCCTTGATGTCGACCCCGGCGCAGAACCCGCGCCCGTTCGCGGCCAGCACAACGGCGCGCACCTCGCTGTCCTGCCCAGCCGCCATCAATGCGTCCGCCAGGTCAAACCAGCCCTGCACCGGCAGCGCGTTCACCGGCGGATAGTCGATCACCACCTCGGCAACCCCGTCGCCGCTGCTGACCTCAATCCCCATCGGGCTCCCAACCTAGCGTTTGCTTGGCCGCCAACATTAGGAATCGTAATGCAGGCCCAGCTCATCGCAGAGCGCGATGTCCACGGCCGGGGTGCCCCCAGAAGCAGCGGACGCCGAGGCGCCCAGGCGAGGCTGCCGCCCATGGGCTGCCGTCGGCGCGCACGGTCATCGTCAGGCAGTCTCCCTGTGCCCAGGCGCTGGCCCGCACGAGCCTGCCAAGCGAAGCCTGCCTAGTTACCTCGCGACCAAGGCCAACTGCCACGCCGTCATGTTAAGCGGCGACAGGCGCGTCCTGCGCGGCGGCATCAGGGCGGAACTGCATGCGGCCGCGGTCGATCACGACCGGGCCGCTTTCGATCGCGGTCTGGAACAGGGCCCCGCCGCCTTCGACCCACATCGAGACCACCAGCGAGTCGCCAGGGAAGACTGGGCGGCTGAACCGGCCAGACATGGCCAGGAATCGGGCCGGGTCCGAGCCGCACAGGGAGTGCAGCAGCGCCCGGCCGGTGACGCCGTAGGTGCACAGGCCGTGCAGGATCGGCCGGTCGAAGCCGCCTCGGGCGGCGAACTTCGGGTCGGCGTGCAGCGGGTTCCGGTCGCCGGACAGCCGGTAGACCAGCGCCTGCTCCGGCCTGGTCTGGTAGGTCGACCCGTGGTCCGGCGTCCCGGTCCGGCCTAGCCCAGCGTGTCGCCTGGGCCGCGGTCGCCGCCGAAGCCGCCCTCGCCCCTGATGAACGTGCTGCCCCGCGCGGTCACCAGCGGCTCGCCGGTCGCCGCGTCCACGGCCACGCTCTCGGTCACCACGAGCGCGCCCGAGCCCTTGTCGTAGATCCCGGTCACGGTCGCGACGGTGCGCACGGTGCCGGCCACCGGCAGCGGCTGGTGCAGCTCGAACGACTGCTCGGCGTGCACGAGCAGCGCCCGGTCGAAGTCGCCGAGGCTGCGCCCGGTCGACGCCTGCGAGATCAGCACCGCGTAGGTCGGCAGTGCCTGCTGGGTGATGCCCTCGGAGTTCTCGGTGGTGAACTGGAGTTCGTCCAGCGGGTCGCCTAGCCCGGCCCCGACGCCGACCGCGTAGAGCAGCGAGTCCTTCGACGTCCATGACCGCTCCTGCGGCTCGCCGGGTATCCCGATCACGCTGTGGTCGAGTGCCATCAACGACCTCCAGGGCCAGGCTTGTCTAGAATTCAGTTCTAGAATTATGCTAGCGCGGACCTCTCGGAGACAAGGGAGCTGCCGCCATGGGCCTGCTTGACGGAAGAGTAGCGATCGTCACCGGCGCGAGCCGCGGTATTGGGGCGGAGATCGCCAGGCGGTTCGGCGCCGAAGGCGCGGCCGTCGCGGTGTCGGCGCAGGACCACGGACCCGGGCAGCTCGCCGTTCGGCGGCACGATCAACGAGACCGCCGAGCAGATCCGCGCGGCGGGCGGCACGGCGATCGCGATCGGCGCCAACCTGGCCAGGCCGCAAGACCGGGAGCGCATCGTCGCCGAGACGACCGCGCAGCTAGGAGCGCCCGACATCCTCGTGAACAACGCCGCCGTGACCTACTTCCGGCGGATCGAGGACTTCACCCCCAAGCAGTACGCGCTGATGTTCGACGTCCAGGTGGTCGCCTCGGTCCACCTGGCCACGCTGGTGCTGCCCGGCATGCGGCGAGCGCGGCGCCGGCTGGATACTCAACATCTCCTCGATCGCGGCCGTGCACCCGCAGATCCCGCCCACCGCCTGGGGCGGCCGCGGCGGCACCGTCTACGGCATGTGCAAGGCCGCGATCGAGCGGTTCTCCACCGGCCTGGCCGCCGAGCTTTACGACGACAACATCGCGGTGAACTCGCTCGCGCCGAACAAGGTGGTGCCGACCCCGGGCACGCTCTTCCACCACCTGACCACCGAGACCACCCGAACTCTGAGCCCCCGAGCGGTCATGGCGGCGGCCGCGCTGGCCCTGTGCAGCGCCGACCCGAAGACCCGCACCGGCCGGATCACCTACTCCATCGACCTGCTCACCGAGCTAGGCCTCCCGGTCCCGGGCTAGACCCCGATTCGCGCCGCCAGCCGCTCGCTGTGGTAATTGCCGTCGCCGAGGAACAGCTCGCTGGACTTGGCGCGCTTGAAGTACAGGTGGGCGTCGTGCTCCCAGGTGAAGCCGATGCCGCCGTGGATCTGGATGTTCTCGGCCGCGACGTGGAAATACGTCGTCCGAGGCCAGCGCCTTGACCAGCGCGGCGACCGTCGGCACCTCGGGTGAGTCCTCGGCGACCGCGGCCGCCGCGTAGATCACGGCCGAGCGCAGCGACTCGACTTCCATCAGCAGGTCGGCGCAGCGGTGCTTGATCGCCTGGAAGCTGCCGATCGGCCGGCCGAACTGGTGCCTGATCTTCGCGTACTCGACCGCCATGTCCATCGCGCGCTGCGCGCCGCCGAGCTGCTCGGCGGCCAGCGCGATCGCGCCATGTCGAGCACCCTGGCCAGGATCGCCGTCCCGTCGCCTGCAGAGCCGATCAGCCGGGCCGGCGACCGACTCGTAATTCGCAGCGGGCCAGCTCCCGGGTCTGGTCCAGCGTCGCCAGCGCGGTACCGCTGCAGGCCGGGCGCCGAGGCCGCACCGCGAACAGCGACAGCCCGTCGTCGGTCCGGGCGACAACGAGCAGCAGGCCGGCCGTCGCCCCGTCGAGGACGAAGTTCTTGTGCCCGTCGAGCACCCAGCCGTCGCCGGCCTTGGTCGCCGTCAGCCGGATCGCGTCGGGTTCCCACGAGCCGTCGTCCTCGGTGAACGCCAGCGTCGCGATCGTCTCGCCCGAGGCGATGCCCGGCAGCAGATCTTGCTTGGCCGCCTCGTCCGAGCTGGCCAGCAAGCGCGTTCGCCGCGAAGACGGCGCTGGCCAGGTACGGACCCGTGTACAGGGCCGCGCCGAGTTCTTCCAGCATGATCGCCTGCTCGGCGAAGCTGAAGCCCGCGCCGCCGTACTCCTCGGGATCGCGATGCCCTGCAGCCCGAGCTGGCTGCCCGCGTGCTGCCAGACCTGCTCGTCGTGTCCGGGTCCGAGTCCATCAGCTCGCGCACCCGGGTCAGCGGCGCCCGGTCGGCCAGGAACCGGCGCACCGACTCGCGCAGTTCGACCTGCTCGGTGCTCATCGCAAGCTTCATGGCTGTGCTCCGTTCTCCAGTGATCGACCAAGTACGTCCAGCGCCTCGATCTGGTCGCCGTTCACCCATAGCGGGTTGACTTCGAGCGAATCCAGCGCGCCCCCGAGCGACAACGCCGCTTGTCCGACCGCCGCGATGACTCGCGGCCAGGGCATCCAGGTCGGCCGCGACCTGGCCCCGGGCGCCGGTCAGCAGCGGGAGCCCGCGCAGCTCGCCGAGCATCCGACAGACTTCGGCCTCATCCACCGGCAGCACGCGCAGGCTTACGTCCTGCAGCACCTCGACCCAGATCCCGCCGAGGCCGACCGCGAGCACCGGCCCGAAGTGGGGTCCACGGTCACCCCGGCCAGCAGTTCGACGCCGCCGGTGCGCATCGGGGAGACGGTGACCCCGTCGATCTCGTCGGCGCTGGCGACCGCCCGAGCCGCCGCGAGCACCTGTCGAAGGCGGCCGTGACCTCGGCCTCGGTTGCGAGCCCGAGCGCGACGGCGCCGATGTCGGACTTGTGCGTGACCTCGGCCGAGGAGATCTTGACCGCCACCGGGAAGCCGAACCTATGCAGCGGCGCTGATCGCCGCTTCCAATTTGTTCACCCTGGAGATCGGTACCGAGCGGAATGCCGAAAGCTGTCGAGCAATTCCCTGCTCGGCTTCCTCCGGCCACGGTCCGGTGACCCCGGCCGGCGCAGCGTGACCGGTGCGGGCCGCGCGAGTCCGGTCCGGCCGCGCGTCGCTCCAGCCAGCGCAGCGCGTTGCCGACCGCGCGGACGCCGAGGTCGATGCCGCCCAGCAGGTGCACGCCGTGCCGGCCAGCATCGCCCGGCCGTAGTCGGAGAGGTTGACGCAGGTCGAGCCCGATCGCGATGACCGGGACCGGCGCCGACGGCGATGCGCTCGGCTAGCCAGGCCACCCGCTCCTCGAGTGCCGGGGCCAGCCGCTTCGTCGGCGGCCGGGCGTCGGGCAGGGTCAGGCCGGAGTACAGCACGAAATCCAGGCCGGGGTCCTCGGCGGCCAAGTCGAGCGCGGCATCGGACGGGGTGAGCGCGGTAGTGCGCTGGTTGGCCAGGAAGTAGCCGGTCACGTCGAGCGGGTTGCGGGCCTCGGCGAATGGCGGCAGGTGCTCGGCGATCGCGGCGGCGGTCGGTTCGGAGAACGTCCGGCATCTCGATGCCCTCGGCGCTGGCCCGGTCGGCGATCATGTCGCAGGCACCGCCTGAGGTCGTCACCGCGCCCATCCGCCGGCCGCGCGGCCACCGTGAGTAGCCGAGCACGGCGCGCGGTGGTCAGCAGTTCCTCGATGCTGGTCGACCCGGATGACGTTCAGCTGGCGCAGCGCCGCGTCGACCACCGCGTCATCGCCCGCCACGGACCCCGTGTGGGCGAGCGCGGCCGCGCTGCCCGCCTGGCTCGGCGCCGCCTTGATCGCGACGATCGGCTTGCCCGCCCGGTCGGCGCGCCGGCGGCGGCGGCGAACGCCGCCGGGTCGCCGATCTCCTCGAGGAACAGGCAGATCACCTTGGTGCGCTCGTCTTCGATCAGGTAGTCGATCACGTCGGCGGTGCCGATCATCGCCTCGTTGCCGAGCGAGGTCAGCGTGCTGACCCCGATCGCGTGCGCGCGGGCGAAGCTGAGCAGCGACGCTGGCCAGCGCCCCGCTCTGCAGCGCCGACGCCCACCGGGCCGGCCAGCAGCGGCAGCGGGAATGGTCAGCGCGAACGGCGCGGTGCGGGCGTGGGCGTTGAGGAAGCCGAGGCAGTTCGGGCCGAGCAGCGTGATGCCGTGCCCGGCGGCCTTCGCCGTCAGGCGGTCCTGCAGCGCCGTGCCGTCCTCGCCGACCTCGCGGTAGCCCGAGGCGAGCACGACCGCGCCCCGGATTCCGGCCGCCGCCGCGTCGTCGAGCACGTCTTCGACGGCTTCGAGCGGCACCATGATGAACGCCAGGTCGACCGGCTCGCCGACGTCGCGCAGGCTCCGGGCGGCGCGGCGGCCGAAGACCGTCGCGTGCGCGGGGTGCACCGGGATGAACGGGCCGGTGAATCCCGCCGTCGCCGCGCTGGCCACCAGGAACCGCGCCCAGCCCGAGGTTTCCGACGCGCCGACGACGGCGATGGACTTCGGCGCGAAGAACTCGGCCAGCCTGGCAGGGGAGACCAGGCTCGCCGGCGCTTCGGTGCTGGCCTGGCTCGCCCCGCTCGCTCTAGCGACCGGCATTGCCGGACGTCTGACGCGGCTCCTTCGGCAGCCCGAGCGCCCGCTCGGCGACGATATTGCGCTGGATCTCGCTGGTGCCCGAGTAGATCGTGCCGGCCCGGCTGCTCAGGAAGACGTTCTGCCATTGCGTCGTCGGGTAGCCCTTGCCGTCCGGCCTGACCAGCGCGTCGGTGCCCTCGATGCCGATCGCGACCTCGCCGAGCCATTTGTGGTACTCGCTCCAGACCAGCTTGGCGATCGAGGCTTCCGGGCCGGGCGGCCGGCCCTCGGCGGCCTGGGCGAGGGCGCGCAGCCCGTTGAACCGCATGATCTGCACGCCCGTGTACGCCCTGGCCAGGTCCTGGCGGACGAGCGGGTCGGCGTTCTTGCCGCGCTTGCGCGCGGTCTCGACCAGTTCCCAGAACTCGCGCTCGAACCCGAGGTGCTGGACGGTGACCGCGCCGCCGCGCTCGTGCCCGAGCGTGGTCATGGCGACCTTCCAGCCGTTGTTGAGCCCGCCGATCACGTTGAACACCGGCACCCGGACGTGGTCGATGAAGTCCTGGCAGAACTCGCTGGCGCCGGAGATTTGCTTGATCGGCTGGTAAGTGACCTCGGGCGTCTTGAACGGGAACAGCACATAGGACAGGCCCGCGTGCTTGGGCGCGGCCGGGTCGCTACGGCACAAGGCGAACATCATGGTGGCGCGGGCCGCGCCTGAGGTCCACACCTTGGTGCCGGTGATCACGATCTCGTCGCCGTCCACCTCGGCCTTCGTCTGCACGCCAGCCAGGTCAGAGCCGTGATCGGGCTCGGAGAAGCCCTGGCAGTAGCTGTCCTCGCCGGTGATGATCCTCGGCAGGAAGTGCTGCTGCTGCTCGGCCGAGCCGTGCACGATAATCGACGGGCCGACCAGGCTCTCGCCCATGCCGCGCCGCACCCTGGGCAGGCCGGCCGCGTGGAACTCCTCGTTGAGCACGGCGAGCCTGACCCCGTCCATGCCCTGGCCGCCGAAGTCGCCCGGCCACTGGGGGCAGATCAGGCGCGCGTCGGCGAGCTTGGCCTCCCACTCCTGATAGGAGGGGTGCTCAGCAGCCCGGGCGAGTTCACCGCCCCGGTAGCCGCCGGCGGTGACGGCCATGTTCCAGTCGGCGAGCTCGGCGAGGCCCGCCGGGGCGTTCGACTCGATCCAGGCGCGCGTGTCCGCGCGGAATCCCGCGATCTCCGGGCCAAGGTCAAGATCCACTGGGGTGCCTCCTGGGCGAGGACAATCCTAGAATCAAATTCTAGATCCGATGAGAACGCATGCCAGGCCGCGTTGTCAAGGCGACTAGGCGAGCCGGACGGCGGGGTCCTCGGCGATGGCCGCCAGGGCGCTCGCGTAGCCGGCAGCGAACCGTCGCACGGCTCCCGCATCGACCAACCCGGCGTCGTACACGATCCGGCCCGCGAGCCCCTCGCCTGCCGGGACCAGGTCAGCTTCCAGGTCCACCCTGACCTTCGCTACCCCGAGGTCGTACTCCGAGCAGGCCAGCCCGGGCAATTCGAGGCTCGCGCTCATGGTCTCGTCGGCGAGGCTGAACAGGGTCTGGAAGAGCGGGTTCCTGTCCAGGTCGCGAGCCGGCGCGAGGTGCTCGACCAGCCGCTCGAATGGTACTTCGGAGTGGGCCAGGCCGTCGATGATCACCTCGCGCGCCCGCTCAAGGTGCTCGGCGAACGGAGCGTCAGGCCGCTCGCCCGGCCGCCCGCCCAGCCGCAGCGGGATCGAGTTCGTGAACAGGCCGATCACGCCGTCGAGTTCCGGGGCCGGCCTGCCGGCGACCGCCGTGCCGACAACGACCTCGGGCGCGCCTGCGTGCCTGGACAGCACGGCGCCGTAGGCGGCGGCCAGCACCATGAACAGGGTCGCGTCACTGGCCTGCGCCAGCCCTCGCAGCGCTCTGGTGATGTCGGCGCTGACGTCGAACCGCACGGGGTCCGCCTGGCTGGCTGGTGGCCGGGCCTTGGGGAGGTCGAGCAGGTCCGGGGCGCCCGCCAGGGCCGCCCGCCAGTGGGCGACCTCGCGGTCGAGTCGCTCGCCGGTCCAGAGCCGCCGCTGCCAGGCGGCGAAGTCCGCGTACCTGACGGGCAGCGGCGCCAAGGCGGGGGCCTGCCCTGCCTCGATGGCGGCGTAGGCCGTGGCCAGTTCCGTCAGCAGGATGCGCCCCGACCAGCCGTCGAATGCGATGTGGTGCGCGACCATGGCCAGCAGGTGCTCGCGGTGGCTCAGCCGGACCAGCAGGGCGCGGAATGGTGGCTCGGACGCCAGGTCGAACGGCGCCCCGATAGTGGCCAGCACCTGCTGATGGCCCACGGCGGCCGGGTCGGGTGCCCGGGAAACGTCGATGACATCGAGGACGGCTGATCCGGGCGGGTCGATGACGAGGGACGGCTCGTCGTGGCTGCCGGTGACGAACCGGGTGCGCAGCGCGTCGTGCCGGCTGGTGATCAGGGCAAGGGCCTGGTCTAGGTGGCCGGCGTGAAGCGGGCCGCTTATCCGGTAGGCCATCGGCAGGTGATAGCGGGAATCGCCGGGCTCGAGCCGGTCGAGGAACCACATCCGCTGCTGAGCCGCGGACAGCTGAAGCGGGCCGCCGGCGGGCGGGATTACCAGGCCCGCCGTGGCTCCGGGCTGGCCGGGGAGCGGCTGGCCGGGGAGCGCGGCGGCCAGCCCGGCGACGGTCGGATGGGCGAAGATCAGGGCGAACGGCACGTCGGTACCGAGTTCGCCGCGCAACCGCGCCACCGCCCGGGCGGCGAGCAGGGAGTGCCCGCCAAGGGAGAAGAAGCTCTGGTCGATGCCGACGCCAGGCAGGCCGAGCACGTCGGCCCAGATGCCCGCGATCACGTGCTCCAGCCTGGTCCGCGGCTGGACTTGCTCGCGGCCGGCGACGGAGGTGACAGGGTCGGGCAGTGCGTCGCGGTCGAGCTTGCCCACGGCGGTAAGCGGCACCTTCGGTATGCGGATCAGGTAGCTGGGGACGAGGTGATCGGGCAGCCGCGCCCGCAGGTAGCCGTCGAGCTCGCGGGTGTCGCAGGCCGTGCCGCCGGCCTGCACCACATAGCCGGCGAGCCGGTTGTCGTCCCCTACCGCCCAGGCGACCACGACCGCCTCGGCTACCGACGGATGGCTGGTCAAGGCGGCCTCGACCTCGCCCGGCTCGACCCGGAACCCGCGGATCTTCACCTGATGATCGATTCGGCCGAGGAAGTCCAGGGTGCCGTCGGGCAGCCATCGCGCCAGGTCCCCTGACCGGTACAAGCGCTGGCCGGGCTCGGCGGCGAAGGGGTGCGGCACGAACCGCTCGGCGGTCAGCGCGGGCCGCCCGAGATAACCCCGCGCCAGCTGGCCGCCGAGGTACACCTCGCCGGCCACGCCCTCCGGCACGAGCTCGCCCGCCCGGTCGAGCAGGTAGACCTCGCAGTTGGTCACTGGCCGCCCGATCGGGGGCAGGTCCGGCCAGCTGGCCTGGTCGCCGGTCATCCGGTGGGAGGTCACGACATGCGTTTCCGACGGGCCGTACTCGTTGTCGACGGCGGGCCTGCCCAGCCTGCTGAGAAATGCCCGGGTACCGGCCCGGAGCCGCAACTGCTCGCCCGCCGGCGCGAAGTCGGTCAGCGGCGGCAGGCGGTCACGGCCAGCCGCAGCCCGCGCCAGCTGCTCGATGACCAGCGGCGGGCAGAACAGCCGCCGCACGCCGGCGTCGGTCAGGACGGTGAGCAGCTGCTCGGGGTCGCGGCGGTCAAGCTCGTCGATCAGGACCACCCGCCCGCCGGTCACCCAGGTGGAGAACAGCTCGAGGAACGAGGCGTCGAAGCTGATCGAGGAGAACTGGGCGGTGGGGGTGGTGACCTCGCTGCGGGCCGCCTGCCAGGCAAGCAGGTTCAGCAGCGGGCGCTGCGGCATGGCCACCGCCTTGGGCTGCCCGGTCGAGCCCGAGGTGTAGATCAGGTAGGTGAGGTGATCAAGGCCGGGCACCAGCGCCGGGTCCCCGGCCGGCGCGCTGGCCAGCCTGGCCTGCTCGGCGTCCAGGCACAGGCGCGGCACGGACGCCGGCAGCCGCCCGGCTAGTGCCTGCTCGGTGATGACGAGGAGCGGACGCGAGTCGGCCAGCATGAACGCGATCCGCTCGGCCGGGAACCGCGGATCGATCGGCAGGTACCCGGCGCCGGCCTTGATGACGGCGAGCAGGGCGACGACGAGGTCGATGCCGCGCGGCAGGCACAGGCCGATCGCCGTGTCGGGCGCCGCGCCGCTGTCGCGCAGGATGGCGGCGAGCCGGTTAGCTCCCGCGTTGAGCTCGGAATAGGTCAGGAGCCGGTCGCCGTGCTGGACCGCGATCGCCCCGGGCGTGGCCGCCGCTGCTGCCTGCACCTGCTCGGCCAGCGATCGTTCCGGGGGCGGGGCGAGCGGGCCTTTGCCGATGGCCAGCAGCCGGCCGCGTTCATCCGGTGACAGGATCGGCACCCTGGCAACCGGGACGCTGTGGTCGGCGGCCGCCGAGGCCAGCAGGTTGCGGTAATGCCCGGTGAAGCGCAGCATGGTCTCCCGGCTGTACCTGGCCGGCTGGTACAGCAGCCGGGCAGCCACCGGGCCGCCCTCATCGGTCAGGTGCAGGCCGACGTCAAAAGGCGTTACCTGGGTTCCCGCGTCGACCTGCTCGACCGCGAGCGATCCGAACGCCGGGAGCGGGTCAGCCGGGAACATGTCGCACCAGGCCTGGAAGATGGCGTGACGGGCGGGGTCCCGCGTCGGCGCCACCTCAGTGACGATGCGCTCGAACGGCACGTCGGCGTGGGCTAATGCCTCGAGCACCGCGTCGCGCACCTGCCGGACGAGGGCGCTGAACGGCGGATCGGCCGACAAGTCGATCCGCAGCGGCATCGCGTTGATGAAGAACCCGATGACGCCCTCCCACCTCACCTGGGTGCGGCCCGCGGATGGCACGCCCACCACGACCTCATCAGTGCCGGCGTACCGGGCGAGCAAGGCCGCGTAGGCGGCGAGCGCCACCATGAAGAAGGTGGCGCCGTGCCGGCGGGCGAACTGGCGAAGCGGCTGCGCGACGCCGGCCTGGCAAGGTGAACCGGATCGCGTCGCCGCTCTGCCCCGGCCGGGCGTGAGCGACCTGCAGGTCGAGCCGCTCCGGAGCGCCCGCAAGCCGCCGACGCCAGTACGCCAGGCCGGCGGCACCCCGCTCGGCTGCCTGCTCCGTGTCCTGCTCCGCGCCCTGCTCCCGCGTGTAGTCGGCGTACTGCGCCGCGGGCGGCAGGCCGGGCGTGTCCCCGGCCGCCAGGGCTGCGTAGCTTTGCGACAGTTCCCTGATGAAGATCCCGTGTGACCAGCCGTCGAAGACGATGTGGTGGATGCGGGCGAGCAGCACATGCTCATCGGACGCGAGCTTGTATAGCACCATCCGGATAGGCGGCCCGGCGGTCAGGTCGAAAGGCTCGTCGGCCGCGGTCCGCCACGGTGTCTCGCCGCCGCCCCCGGGAAGGTCGGCAATCTCGAGCTCCAGCTCGGCCGTCTCGCCGATCAGCTGGCAAGGGATGCCGTCCTGCACCGCGAACCTGGTCCGCAGCGCGTCATGCCGGCTCGCCACGAGGCCGAGCGCGCCTTCGAGCGCGCCGGCGTTCAGCGGGCCAGTGAGCCGGTAGGCGAACGTGGTCAGGTAGGCCGGGCTGGCTGGCGCGAGCTGATACGCGAGCCACAAGCGCTGCTGAGCGGGTGACAGTGGTAACCGGACGGGCAATTGTCCCTCCATGCGTCCTGGTAGCTTCCCAGCCACCCTAGACACACCGACAGTCCATTTCATAGTCTGAAAAATGATGGAAATACGGGGTGTAGCTGCTTTAGCGGAAGCACGGGCCGATGCCACGCCAAGCGCGCACGCAGTCATTAGCGCTGGCCTATCAGGTACTGGGCGCAGACTGACCTATGAGGCCCTAGATCGCCAGGCTAACCGGCTCGCCTGGGCGCTGCGCGAAGCCGGCGTCGGTCCGGACCGGCTGGTCGCCGTCTGCCTGCCGCGCAGCGTCACGCAGGTCGTGGTGCTGCTCGCCATACTCAAGGCGGGCGGTGCTTACGTTCCGCTGTCCCCGGCCGATCCGCCTGCGCGGCTGGCCCAGCTGCTAGCGCAGACCAGGCCCGTATTGCTCATCAGCGCCGCCCATCAGCAGGACCTGGCGTGTCCCGTATGGCGCCTGGAGCAGCTGCCCGCGCTGGTCGCCAGCCAGCCAGAGCACCGGCCTGCGCTGAAGCTGCACCCTGACAACCTGGCCTATGTCACCTACACCTCGGGTTCGACCGGCCAGCCGAAGGGCGTGATGATCACGCACCGCGGCGTCGCCAATCTCGCCGGCCTAGCCCAGCCGATGGCGGTGCGCTCAGCCGACGTCGTGGGATTCCATTCCCCGCTGCAATTCGACGCCTCGACTTTCGAGCTGTGGTGCACGCTGGCGGCCGGTGCCTGCCTGCTCGTCGCGCCGCCCGACCCGCTCACGCTGGCGGACTACCGGGCGCTGGCGAAGCAGGCGAGCGTCATGTGCCTCACGCCAAGCTTGTTCAACCTGCTGGTCGACGAGGGCTGCGACGAGTTGGGCGGGCTGCGGCTGCTCAACGTGGGCGGCGAGGCCATTGACCCCGGTCATGTCGACCGCCTGCCAGGCCCGGCGGTCGTCATGCACTGCTACGGCCCGACGGAGGGCACGATGCTCGCCGCGGTCGGCCCGGCCAGCGCCCGGACCGCCGCCGGGCGGGTGCCGATCGGCTCGGCGCTGGCCGGCTGCCACGCGCACGTGGCCGACGAGCACCTGCGGCCGGTGCCAGCCGGCGTGACTGGCGAGCTGTACCTGGCCGGGCCGCCTGGCGCGGGCATATCTCGGCCAGCCGGCGCTGACGGCGGAGCGGTTCGTACCCGATCCGAACCGGCCTGGCCAGCGCATGTACCGCACGGGTGACCTGGCTCGCCGGCTGCCCGGCGGCGAGCTTGAGTTCACCGGCCGTACCGATGATCAGGTCAAGCTGCGCGGGCACCGGATCGAGCCGGCCGAGATCGAAACGGCCCTGCTCGCGCATCCAGACGTACTCACCGCGGCGGTCGCGGTCCGCCCGGACATCTCCGGCACGCGCCGGCTGGTCGCCTACTTGGTGCTAACGCCTGACGGTGCCGCGCCTGACGGTGCCGCGCCTGACGGTGCCGCGCCTGACGGTGCCGCGCCCGATGACGCAGCTCCGACCGGGCCGGGCGCGTGAGTGAGTGGCTGGGCCAGCGGCTGCCCGAATATCTCGTGCCCAGCCACCTGGTTACGCTCGACTCGCTGCCGCTGAATCCGAACGGAAAGCTGGACCGCCAGGCCCTGCCCGCGCTGGCCGGCCTCGTCGCGGCCGGCCCCTCGCGGCCGAGCCAGCCGACGCCGACCTGCCGGGCTCGCAGACCGAGCGGCTGGTGGCCGGCGTATGGTCGGCCGCGTGCGAACTTGACCAGGTCAGGCTCGATGATCACTTCGTCGACCTCGGCGGCGACTCGCTGCGCGCCCTGCAGGTAGTGGCCGAATTGGCCGGCCACGGCCACCACCTGGCGCTCGCCGATCTCTTCCAGCGCGGCACCGTCCGCGAGCTAGCCGCCTACCTGGACTCAGTCAGCTAGCGGCGTGGGCTCGCCGCCCGGGGCAGTCGGTAACAGCATCAGGGAGGGCCGCGATGCTGTTCCCGGCCGAAAGGCAACAGCAACGCGGCCCTCCCTCTTGCTGCGGGGACGACAACAGGGCGGGCCGCGTTGCTCACGCCGGACCGCCCGCAACAGCAACAGGAAGGGCCACGTTGCTCATGCCGCGACCTCTCCTCGCGCTGGCGACCTAACGCAAACCGCATGACCGGATCATGGGAGAAGCCGAGACCCGCTTCCGCGTCTAACCGGGACGAAATTCGTCAATGCCGGCAAGAGCAACGTCGGCGCCCTATTGCTGTTCGCTGGCGGGCTCGAACAGCAACGTCGCCGCTCCGTTGGGACGCGGGAGAAAGTTACCTGTTGTGTCCGGGATGTGGGCCAGGATCTGTGGTATGAGCGATGAGGGTGAGCTGTTCGATCGGCTTGCGGTGAAGTTCGGGCAGGCTGCTGCCCGCTTCACCCCCGTTCCTAGCCCTCAGCCCGCCAGCACCCCCGCCCTCCTCACCCTCGCCGGCATCATCCGGCCGCACCCGACACGCCGGCAACAGATCAAGTAGATAACTACCGCGTCCTGCTGTCGTAGCGACAACGCGGGAGCGACGTTGCTCTTGCGACTAGGCCGGATTCAGCAACAGGGTGCCTACGTTGTCGCTGGCGGCCGGATTGCGCCGGCCATCAAGACAGCTCCGTCAATGGCTACTAGCCGGGGCGCAGGTGAAAAGGTCGGCTTGCTGGCGGGGGTCGTGCTCGTGGGCGGTTAGCTGCCAGCCGCCTGCGCGGAGCAGGTCCCGGTACTCGTCCAGGGTGCGTTCCCGGCCGCCAAGCAGGGACAGCGGCCATTCCGATAAGGTTGACCGGCCGTATTCAGGCCGTCGTTGGGGCATCGCTCGCGTAAGGGTAATAGCGCCAGGATGTGAGTTTGCTACGTTTTGCCGCGCGACCTGAGGTGTTTTGTTCGCGGGCTTATGTCCGGTTTGATGGGCCTGCGGCCGTTGCGCTGACCCAGGAACTCGATGGCGTTTCCGTTGCGACTGCTAAGGCGTATGGCCTCGATGCTGGAACGGAACTTCACGGGCACGAGATCTTCCACGCAAGGCGAGCTTGGAGCGCGGTTCCGGTTCGTGCGCGTATCGGAGTATTTGATGATGTCGTCGAGGCTGTAGCTGGTCAAGATGTCCGGGTCATCGCTAGGGCGATGGATGTTGTCGGCCAGCAAGCTCGTTATCAGTCGACCGGATCAACCTCATGCTGTGGTGCTGCAGCACTTGCTTGAGAGAGTTGACGAGTGTGTCACTGGTTTGGGCGAGTATGCGCTGGTCATAGCTGATGAGGTCGATGCCCAGGCCAGGCACCGTGCAGATCTGGCAAGCTACCGCGAGATTGGGACCAGAGGCTACCGCAGCCGTAAGCTGACCCGGATCGTGGACACTCTGCGTTTCGCGCCAAGCAGCGCTACACCCGGCGTCCAGGCAGCCGATGTGATCGCCTTCCTGTACCGGCGAACGTTTACCGTCCGGGAGAATGACGAACGCTCACGCAAAGCGAAGGTAGCGATGTGGTCCCGCCTGGCACCACGAATCCATCATGAGCTCTGCTGGTTCCCTGCCGGTCTAGGCGGCCAGCAGTCGGCATGGGGACGGATGTCGATGAATGCACAAAGGACCCGCACTGGGCGGGTCCTAGGGCTGTGCAGGAGGCCATGGCCGTCCCGCACAACAGACGATAGTCGCTGCGGCGATAATATTCAACCTTCTCGAAGGTGGGTTCGAACTCGAGGGTGGGTTCGAGCATTCCGGGGTGGCGTGTACCAGCTTGCCGGGGCGCAGGTGAGCAGGTCGGCTTGCTGGCGCGGGTCGTGCTCGTGGGCGGTTAGCTGCCAGCCGCCTGCGCGGAGCAGGTTTCGGTACTCGTGCAGGGTGCGTTCCCGGCCGCCGAGCAAGACCAGCATCCACAGGTCGGCCGCTAGAGCCGGGTGATTGCCGGTCTCGGGCACGACCTGTTCGGCGATGACGAGCTCGCGGCACGCCGGCACCGACTCCCGGATCTGCCTGAGCAGCCCAAGCGCGGCCTGGTCGGGCTGGTTGTGCAGGACGTTGGCCAGCAGGTACACGTCGGCGGCGGGCAGCGGATCACCGGTGAAATCCGCTGGAAGGAAGCTGATCCTTGCCGCTACGCCGGCTGTCCGCGGCTCTGACCGGGCATCAGCGATGACCTCGGGGCGGTCGATGAGTACGCCCGTCGCCTCCGGCTGTGCCTTCAGCACGGTGCCGAGGTGGTGACCAAGGCCGCCGCCGAGGTCGGCTATTACCTCCCCTGGCCGCCATTGATGCGCGGCCAGCAGCGAGCCGAATACCGACGTCGACCGGCTTCGGCAGGCACGCTGGAACCGGCGGCGGTCCTGGCTGCCCAGGCGCTCGTAGTAGCCAGGACCGCCGTTGAGGCTGAGGGCCGCCGTGCCGGCGCGCAGCGATGGCACCAGGTCAGCGAACGCGAGGTACTCGAGTTGCTGGCAGAACTCGTCGCGTACCGAGTGCTCATGGTCGGCGCGCAGCCGCTCGCCGAGGCTGGTGCACGCGTACCGGCCCGCCGCGTCGAGGGCGAAGATCCCGGCCGCGACCAGCAGCCGCATGAGCCGCCGCAGCGAGTCCTCCGGCAGGCCGGCCCTGGCCGCCAGTTCGCCAGCGGTCAGCCCGTCGCCGGCCAGGGCGTCGGCGATGCCCAGCTCGCAGGCGGCGTAGAGCGCGCGGGAGGTCGTGAAGTCATACATCATGCGCAGCAAGCGGGCAGCCGCGTCCTGGTCAGGCACTGTGCGCACCGTCCGCGACCAGTTCCTGCACCGCCATCGCGAAGCGGCCGAGCAGCGGCTCGTCGAAGAGCAGCGACAGCGGTATGCCGCTGCCGAAGGACTCCTGCACCCTGGTCACGATCTGGATGGCCATCAGCGAGTGGCCGCCGAGCGCGAAGAAGTCGGAGTCGGCGCTCAGCTCGGTGATGCCGAGTACCTCACCCCAGACAGCGAGCACCCGTTCGTAGATGCCAGCGCGACGCTGCACAGGCTCGGTCGCCGCCGGGATCAGCGCTGCGAGCGCGGCCCGGTCTGGCTTGTCACCGGCCAGCAGCGGCAGGTCAGGGACGGCGATCCAGCGCTCGGGGAGCATGTGGGCAGGCAGCCGTTCACTGAGCGCCCGGTTGATCCCCTCGGTGCCGGGCTGGTCACCGCCAGCTCCGGTCTCGACAAATCCGACCAGCCTGGGCACGGCACGGGACTGGTCAAGCACCACGGCCCGGCGGGCACCTGCGAGCACCGTCGCGGCGGCCGACTCTACTTCTTCCAGCTCGATCCGGTGCCCGAGCAGCTTGACCTGGTTGTCGATGCGCCCGAGGAAGCAGAGCTGGCCGTCTGGCCGCCAGAAGCCAAGGTCACCGGTCAGGTAACAGCGCCCGGTAACGACCTGCGCGAAGCGCCGGGCGGTCTCATCGGGGTCATCGAGGTATCCGAGCGCGACCCCTGCCCCGCCAATCGCGATCTCTCCGGCGATGCCGGCCGGCAGCGGAGTGCGAGCCGGATCGACGACGTAAATGTCAGTCCCGGCAAGGGGCCGGCCGACGGGCAGGTCACCGTCGTCGCCGAAGCCGCCCGCCGGCACGCGGAAGCAGGCCGAGGTGATCGTGACCTCGGTGACGCCGTATGCGTTGATCACCCCGGCGTCACGGAAGACGTCCCGCACCTGCCTGGCGAGGCCGCCGCTGACCCGTTCGCCGCCGAGTACCACCAGCCGCAATGCCGGGTGCGGCCAGCTCGCGAGCGCCGCCGTCAGTTCGGGGAGCACAGCGGCGGCGTAGCTCGTCGGCAGGTTCGCCACGGTCACGCCGCGCATTCCCAGCAGCGCCGCCAGGTCAGCTCCAGCCAGGAACCCGGATGCGGCTATGACCAGGGTGCCGCCGGTGAGCAGCGTCGGCAGCGTTTCCTCAAGGAACACGTCGAAAGCCGGCTGCGCGAACTGCAGCACCCGGTCGGCCTCGCCCAGGCCGAATTCGCCGGCGACGGCCGCAGTGTGGCTCGCGAGTGATGACCTGCGCACCGCCACGGACTTGGGCAACCCGGTCGAGCCCGAGGTGTGCAGGATGTAGGCGACCTCATCAGCGGCAGTTGCCTCGTGGCCGCCGGCCGCGGTGGCTACGTTGTCGCCGCTGGCGATCAGGGCGTCGGGCTTGAGCCGGCCGAGCAGGACCTGGCGCCGGCTGGCCGGATCCGCCGGAGGCAGCGGACAGAACGCGGCGCCGAGCCGCAGGCAGGCGAGCAGCGCTACGACAGCGTCCGCCGAGCGCGGCAGCATGACGGCGACGCGGCCGCCTGCCTTAACCCCGGCGACGCTGAGCCGGTCGGCGAGTTGCTCGGCGCGGGTGAGCAGTTCGCGGTAGCTAATGCCCTGCGGGCCCGAGCTGATCGCCAGCGCGTCGGCCCGCCTGGCGGCGACGGCTGCGAACGAGCCGAACAGGTCAGCGCTCGCATGAGCCGCTGGCGCCCCGGCTCCGATCGAGGCAGCCGGCGGTTCGGCGGCGCCGGTGATGGACAGGCTGCCAAGCGGCTCTTGCGGATCGGCCGCGTACGCGCTGAGGAGCCGGGCGTACCGGCCGGCCATCAGCGCGATGAACTCCTGGTCGTACCGGTCGGTGTCGTAGTCCCAGAGCAACAGCATGCCGGCCGGGCCGGTGCGCGGCGCGCCGATCGTCATCCGGTCGTCCGGCACCACGACCACGTCGATGTCCAGCCGGGACGTGGCGAAGTTCACCCCGCCGGTGACGTCGGCCCGCAGGCCGCCCAGGTCCAGCTCGGGCAGGCTCGCGTCATAGGCGCTGAACATCAGCTGGAACAGCGGGTTGTCCAGGCCAGCCGAGCTCACCCCGGCCGCCCTGGTGATGTCCTGAATGGGCGCGGCCGCGCCTTCAAGCGCGCCGAAGAGCGCTCCCATCACGGCACCGACGTGGTTGCTGGCCGGCTGGTCCGGCGAGGCCAGGAGCCGGACCGGCACCGCGTTGACGAACATGCCGACGGTCCCGGCGAACGCCCGCGGCCGGTTCCCGACCGCGGTCCCGATTACTAGCTCAGGCTGGCCGCAATAGCGCCGGGCCAGTTCGGCGAACATGGCGAAGAGCACGCTGAACGCGGTGTGGCGGTGGCGGCCAGCCGCCGCCCGCACCCGGTCAGCGAGTTCGGGGTCCAGCCGCTGACGATGCTGTGCGCCCGCGAACCTCTTGTGCCCGGCCTGGCGGCGGGTTCGCGGCGCGGACTGGCCGAATGGCGCGTCCGCCAGCCGTTTCCGCCATCGCTCAAGTGCCAGGTCTCGCGCCGCCAGCGCCTCGGGGGACTGCTGCCAGGCCACGAACTCCTCATACAAGGGTGCGGCTGGCAGGCTGACCGGCTCGCCCCGCAGCACGGCCTGGTAGGCGGTGAAGAGGTCGCGCAGCACGACGGTCCAGGACTGCCCGTCGTGGATGAGATGGTGCTCGGTGTGCAGCAGCCGGTGCCGCCCGCGCCCGCACCTGACCAGAGTCCATCGGACGAGCGGCGGCCTCGTCAGGTCGAATGGCCTGGTCCCGTGCTCGCGCAGCAGTTCCTCCCAGGCAGGGCCGGACAGCTCGGGTGAGTCCGCGAAGCGAATCGGCGTAGCGACGGAGTCAGCGGTGTCCTGCTGGTCAGTTCCCGGCGCCAGCGCGGTCCGCAGCATCGGATGCCGGTCAAGGACAGCGCTGAGCGCGGTGGTGAGCGCAGCCTCATCCAGCGGCCCGGTCAGGTCGAGCACCGCCGTGAAGTGGTAAGCGAATCCGCCCGGCTGAACTTGCTCGTGCAGCCACACGACCTGTTGCTGGGTCGAGAGAGGGAACATGCGGCTCCTGGTGTCAGCCCAGGCCAAGGGCGTGGGCGATGATGACTTTCTGGATCTCGGATGTGCCCTCGACGATCGACATGGCCCGGACGTACCGGTACAGCCACTCCAGCGGGTGACCGCGTACCCAGGCGGCGGCGCCGAAGACCTGCACTGCCCGGTCGACCACGGCGATCGCGGTCTCGGTGGCTGCGAGCTTGGCCATCGCCGCGTCCTCTATCGCAAGCGTGCCGGCATCGGCCCGGCAGGCCGCCGCGTAGCACAGCATGCGCGCCGACTCGATCGCCATGGCGCTGGTTACCAGGTGCGCTTGCACGTGCTGGAAGGCGCCGATCGGCTGCCCGAATGCGTGCCGCTGCCGCGCGTGGCCGAGGGCGAGGCGCAGCGCGTACTCGGCGATGCCGTTGCACATGGCGGCGACCAGGAGCCGTCCCCGCGACAGCGCGAGAATCCCGGCGAGCCTGCCGCTCGTGCCGAGGTACCCGATAGGCCCGACCCTGACCTCGCTGAGCACGACCTCGAAGACAGGCTCGCCGGACATGCCGGTGAAGCGCTGGCCCACGATGAGACCGGGGGTGCCGCGTTCGACGACGAAGGCCGACACGGTGCTTTCCGGCACGGTACTTTCCGGCACGGGCTGTACCCTCGTCCGTGCCTGAGCGAGCGAGTACCAGGGTCAGATCGGCCTCGTCTGCATGGGACACGAACATCTTCCGGCCGCTGATCAGCCAGCCGTCACCATCGCGCACGGCCCGGGCCCGCAGGCCGGAGGCGTCCGAGCCCGCCTCGGGCTCGGTCATCGCCAGGCACCGCGTCAGCTCACCGGCAATGAGCGGGCGCAGGTACCTTTCCTTCTGTTCCGAAGTTCCGCCGAGCAGCAGCGGGCTAGGGCCTTCCGAACCGGCGAGCGCGTACGGGGCCAGCGGGCAGCCAGACCGCTGCGCAGTCTCGCGGAGCAAAACGGCGGCAGCCAGCGGCAGGTCGCTGCCGCCCCAGTCGGCTGGATAGTCGCCGGCGTAGAAACCGAGGCTCGCCGAGCGCCGCCGGACGCGGGCGCGCACGTCAGCCGGAACCGGCTCGCCGGGGCCGCCGCAGGTCTGGCGCGCGAGCGGCTCAAGCTCCCGGCCGATGAAGGCGGCGAAGCTGTCAGCGACAGCGACGTGCTCGGCGCGGTGAAAGGTCGCGGCCAGAGGCGGCCATCCCTGGCTCATAGCAGGCCCCGGCCCCGCAGGTCATCGAGATAGCGGCCGACCAGGCCGGAGCTCACCGCCGGTGCGCCGAGCGCGCTGCCGATGGCCGCCAGCGTCCGCGAGCAATCGACCTCTGGCGGATGCTCGGGCAGGTCGGGGCCGTCGTCCAGCAAGCTGGCCAGGACGGTGCCCGCCAGCAGGCCTGCCGCCCGCCACTCGCCGTCGGTGCCGGCGCGCAGCGGGTAACCCCGTGCGCGCAGGTGCTCCCACACCCAGCACAGTGGCACCGGGCAGGCCGGCACGTGGTACACGCCGGGTTCCTGCGCCGCCAGCAGCGCGATGGCCCGGGCGGCATAGTCGGCCGGGGTCCAGTGGCCGACCCGGCCGCGGGGGTGAATGCCAGCGCGGATCGTGCCCCGGATGTACTCGACGAGGACGTCGCGCTCGGGGTAGCGGCCCGTGCTGTCGCCGGTGATCGTGCTCGTGCGGTAGACCGACGCGGCCAGCCCGCGCCCGGCCGCCTCCGTGACCAGTAGCTCCGCCGTCTGCCTGGCCTGGATGTAACCGGCCGTTCCTGGCTCGCAGGCCGCCGTCTTCGGGTCAGGCCAGGCCTCGACGCACAGGTTCGCGGCCTGGTCCACGGGCGCGACCGTGATGATCGACAGGTGATGGAAGCGGACGCCGCGCCCGTACGCGGCTAGCCTGAGCAACTCACCGGTGCCTGTCACGTTAACGGGGACCAGGTCGTCGTAGCTTTTGAGCAGGTGGTCATCGGTGGCACAGTGGAAGATTGCGTCAAGCCGGCTGGCCAGGTCGGCGAAGGTGGCAGGCGCCAGGCCGAGCCACGGGCTGGCCAGCTCGGCAGGCACAGGCTGGATCCGGCTGGCGTAGGCCGGGTCCCACTGTCCGTTGTCGTGGAGCCGCTGCCGGATCAGGTCGTAGCCGTCAGCGAAGTCCGCCGCGGCGACCAGCGCGTGCACGGTTACGGTGGTGCGCTTGAGCAACTCGGCGAGCAGGTACCCGCCGATGACCGAAGCAGAACCGGAGATCAGCAGTTCCCCGCCGTAGCCGGCGAGCGGGCCGCGAAATTCCAGCGAGCCATCAAGCTCGGGTGCGGCCGGCCTCACCCTTGCTGCCCGTCCGGCCGGCCGGCGATCGCACGGGCAAGTTCCTCGATCGTCTGGTGGTCGAAGATCTCGCGGACCTCACAGGCGATGCCGGCCCGGCCCAGCCGGGACAAGACCTGCAGCCAGGTCAGCGAGTCGCCGCCGATCGTGAAGAAGTTGTCCCGGATCCCGACGGCGCCAAGCCCGAGCGCCCGCTCCCAGGCGGCGCACAAGACCCGCTCAAGCTCGGTGCGAGGAGGCGCGAGCCCGGAGCGATCAAGGAACGGTGGCGGAGCGGGCAGGCGGCCGCGGTCCACCTTGCCGCTGGCGGTCCGGGGGATTTCCCTGACGAACACCAGCCGGCCCGGCACCATCGGACCAGGCAGCGCTGCCCGCAAGTGCTCGTGCAGGGAGTCGGCGATCTCGCGCTGCCTGTTCGCCCGCAACGGGTCGTTGGTCAGCATGGCGCTGTCCAGCATCGTGGCGGCTGGGTCAGGGCGACTGAGATCAGGCCGCGCCGGCCCGGGCATCAAGGTCACTTCGAGCAGGCCGACCCCGGCCGGGCGGATCGCGGTCGCGTAACCGGCATCCGCCGCCGCGTCCCAGATGTCGTCGGGATGCACGCCGGGGTCCCTGGCCAGGTCAGCCTCCCCGTCAAGCCGGGCGGCAAGGGCCAGGTCGGCTGCCGCTCGCGCGTCGCCGATACCGGTGAGCACCGCGCTGGCCCCGCTCAGGCCGTTGATGAGGGCGGTCAGCGCGGCGCGGTCAAGCCCCGATCCGTCCCGCACCGTCAGGCCAGTGGCCGGAGCGGCCGGGCAGCGGCTCGCGCCACAGCGTGACGTCGTACCTGAACCGGTTCATCTCCATGTCCGCCCGGCCCTGCTTGACCTGGACATCTACCGCCGCCGCGGCTGGCAGCCTGGCGGCGAGCGCATGGAAGTAACGGGGATCGACGCACAGCTCGCCGTCGGTCTCCGCGCGCTCGCCAGCCGCGTCCAGCGGCGATGCGATCCCGGTCCTGGCCGCGAGCACCGACAGGTGGAACAGCTTGAGCGAGGCCAGGTCGCGCACGTCGCCGATGAACAGGCGGCCACCGGGTCGCAGCCGGTCCCAGGCCGCTGCCAGGACCCGCTCCAGGTAGCCAGCGCTGGGGAAGTACTGGCTGACCGAGTTGAGTATGACCAGATCAGGGCTAACGTCCGCCAGGGCGGCGACGTCGTCGGCCGACGCCAGCCGCAGGCTGACGCGCTCTTGCGCGCCTTGCGCGAGCCCGAGGCGTTCGCGCACGTAGCCGAGGGCACGGGGGGAGATGTCGGTGCCCAGGTAACTTCGCGCCTGCCCGGCGAGGCTGAGCAAGATCATCCCGGTGCCGCAGCCGATCTCGACTACGTGGTCGGCCTGGCGCGGCGAGCAGGCGGCGCAGGGTTGCGTTGCGCCATTCGCGCATCTGGTCATCAGGAAACGGCGTCATGGTGTAGCTGCTCAGCCAGCCGCCAGTGTGCAGCGCCGGATCGGAGCTAGCCGGCGCCTCGTTGAAAAGGTCGGCATCGTGGACCTCGCGCCACTGCTCGACCCGGCTCGCGTCCTGCTCAGGATCAGGTTCCGCTGGCCGGACGTAGCCGATCAGCTGGATCGTGCCGGCCTGGTCGGGGCGTGCCGCCGCCGCGAACTCGGCAACCCCTGGGACAACGGCGCCAGCTCTTTCTACCTCGCCGAGCTCGATGCGGTACCCGCGCACTTTGACCTGGTCGTCATTGCGGCCGATGAATTCCAGCGCGCCGGTCGCCAGCTGCCTGGCCCGGTCGCCCGTCCGGTACATCCGCGCCCCTGCCGCCGCGAACGGGTCGGCCAGGAACCTGATGGCTGTCGCTCCCGGCTGCCCCAGGTAGCCGAGCGCCACGCCAGGCCCGCCTACATAGAGCTCACCGGGCACGCCGTCAGGCACGAGCCCGAGCCGGTCATCGAGCACGTAGAGGTGGGCGTGGGGCATCGCCGCCCCGATGGGGACGCTGCGGCAGTGCCGGGCATCAGCCGGATAGCCGGCCGTGTCGTACCAGGCCGAGGAGACGGCCGTCTCGGTCGTGCCGTAGGCGTTCAGCAGCCGTACGTCCCGGCCTGGCCCGTCGTGCCAGGCCCTGACCAGCCCGGGTTCGAGCCTGTCGCTGCCGGTAACCACGAGCCTTACCCCGGCGGGCACCTGCTCGTCGGAGTCGGTGAGCTCGCGTACCCACGCGTGCCATCGCGGTGCCGCCAGGTTCAGGGCCGTGACGCCGTGCTCGCGCACCAGCGGGCTGAGCGCGGCGAGGGCATCGGGTATGAGCGCGACCCCGGCGCCCGCGTACCAGGCACCGAAGAGCTCTTCCACGGACACATCCACAGCTAGGGCGTGGACCTGGGCGACCACGTCCGCAGGAGTGAGCTGATAAGTCTGGGCGGCTGCCGCCGCCAGGGCCAGCGCCGCCCGGTGGGGCACCAGCACTGGTTTCGGCAGCCCGGTGCTGCCCGAGGTAAACATCACGTAGGCAGGGGAATCGGGGGACAGCGCCCCTGGCCTGGCTGTGCTCGTGGCCCCTGGCCTGGCTGGGCTCGTGCTTTCCCCCGGGTCTCCGGCCGCGTCGAGGACGGTGGCGCAGGCACCCGCGGCGGCTGCCCTGGTCCGGCTGTCGCAGATGACGGCCCGGCAGTTCGCGATCCTGGCAAGCTCGGCTACCCGCCCGCGCGGGGCCCCGGGTCGAGAGGCACATAGGCCGCGCCGAGCATCAGCACCGCCAGCACGGCGACAGGCACCTCGGGCGCCGGATCGAGCAGCACGCCGACCAGGTCTCCCGGGCGGACGCCGGCGGCGGTCAGGGCGGCGGCCAGCCTGGCCGCCGCCTGGGTGAGCGTGCCGAATGACAGTTTCCCGTGGCGGTGCCGGACGGCGATGGCATCAGGCGTTCGCTCGGCCCAGCCGGCCACGATTCCGGCGAGGCCGCCGCGCGGCCACGGCGGCGACCAGTCCTCGCCGCCGGGACGCCCGGCCGGCGCACGCGGCGAGGGAAGCCGCTCGGGATCGGCGACCGCCTCCCTCAGCAGGATGACATAGCGATCGAGCTGGGTGCGGATAGTCCGTGCCGAGAACAGCTCGGTGCTGAACTCGCATTGCACCCGGAACGCCTCGCCGGCATCGAAGACATCGCAGGACAAGTCGAACTGCGCTGTATGCCACTCGCTCGGCAGCAAGTCGACCTTGAGCCCGTCGAAGCTCGCGCCCGCCTCAAGCGAGGGCAGATGCTGGAACGCGACGTCGTAGTACGGATTGCTGTTGCCTGTCCGCGCCGGGGCTAGCTCCTCGACCAGCAGCGAGAACGGCACATCGGTGTGGGACAGCAGGTCAAGTACCGGCTCACGGTGCCGTTCCACCGCCTCGCGGAAGGTGCGGACTCCGGCGAGGTCCACGCGGAGCGGCAGCGTGCTGGTGAAGAACCCGATGAGGTCGTGGGTGCCCGGGTCGGCGCGGCCGGCGAGAGGTATCCCGATCACCAGGTCCGCTTGACCCGACCACTGGGCGAGCAGCAGCGTGAAGCCAGCCAGCAGGACGGTAAAGGCCGAGACGCCCAGGTCACCGGCGAGCTGGCGGATCGCCAGGCCGGTGTCGCGGTCGATGTCGGCTGCCATCGCCGCGCCGGTGAAGCCGCGCCGCCGTGGCCTGACCAAGTCGGTCGGCAGGTCCAGGCGGGGCGCGCCGTCCAGGGCCCGCCTCCAGTGCGGCAGCGCGCTGGCCAGGGCACTGTCCGCGCTCGCCGCCGCGCTGGCGCAGACGGCTCCGAAGGATGGCCGCGGCGGCGGCGGAGCGTAAGGTTCACCGCGGATCAGCGCCGCGTACCCGGCCGCCAGCTCGCCCAGCAGCAGCCCGGCTGACCACGCGTCGAACACGATGTGATGGACCGCGAGCAGCAGCGCGTGCCGGTCAGCCGCGACGCGCACGAGCTCGGCCCGCAGCGGCGGCTCCGCGGTCAGGTCGAACGGGCGGCCAGCGAGGTCTTCGAGCCGCGCCCGCACGCCGGCGAGGGCCACGTGCGCGGGCTGGCCGGACAAGTCGGTCAGCGGAAGCCGCTCGGGCTCGTAGGGCACGAAGACCTGGTACGGCCGCCCGTCCAGGGTCACGAACCGGGCGCGCAGTGCTTCCTGGCGGCGCACGCAGGAGGCGAGCGCCGCCTCCAGCGCCGCGGTATCGAGCGGCCCTGAGAACCGAACTCCGAGACCCACCACGTAAAAGGAGCTGTGCGGGTGGAAGTTCTCCAGGAACCACAGCGACCGCTGGGCCGGGCTGATCGGGTGCATGCCGTCCGGGAGTCCGGCGGCCCGCTCGGGCTGCCTGCTAGCCGCGGGCGCGGCGGGAGCGGCAGCCTCGGGGCCGCTCAGCCAGTCGGTCAGCGCCCGCGCCGTCGGGTGCTCGATGACGGCGCGCAGCGGAACCTGCCTGGCCAGCACGCGCTCGAGCCGGGCCGCCACCCGCAGCGCCATGAGTGAGTGACCGCCGAGCGTGAACACGTTGTCGTCCGGCCCGATCTCGCGTCGCAGGCACTCCTGCCACGTGCCGAGCACCAGCTCGGCGCTGGTTGCCGCGGTGAGCGCCGGGGCAGGACTGAGCCGGTCAAGGGCGGTCACGTCGACCTTGCCTTGCGGCGTCATCGGGAACTGGTCAATGACCGCGAAGCTCGAAGGGATCATGGCCGGCGGCAGCCGGCTTCCCAGGAAGTCACGCAAAGCCTGGTCGGAGGGGCGCTGGCCAGGCTTGACAGTCAGGTAGGCGGCGAGGACGGCATCGCCGGCCCTGAGCCGCTACCACCGCATCGCGCACCGCCGGGTGCCCGATCAGGGCGGACTCCACCTCGGCTGGCTCAACCCGCACGCCCCGGATCTTGACCTGATGATCGGCCCGCCCCAGGAACTCGACGCTGCCATCCGGGCCGCGCCTGGCCAGATCGCCCGCGCGGTACATGCGCTTACCTGGTCGGCGTGGATCAGCGACGAACCGCGCGGCGGTCTCGCCCGGCCTGCCGAGGTATCCGAGTGCGAGACCAGGCCCGCCGAGGTAGAGCTCACCGGGTTCGCCGGGCGGCACCGGGCTAAGCGCCTCGTCCAGGATGTCCATGCTCCGGCCGGGCAAGGGGTCGCCGAGCGGCACCGGTCCGGCCGGAGGCTCGGCCAACGCGGCGACCGAAGTGAACGTCGTTCCCTCGGTCGGCCCGTAGCAGGCGACGAGCCGCAGGCCGGGGAAGCGCGCCGCCACAGCCCGCAGATGACTGGCGGAGACGACGTCGCCGCCGGTCAGCAGGCAGCGCAGCCCCGTGAAGCAGTCAGGCCGCTCGTCAGCGAGCACCCGGAAGAGGCCCGCGGTCAGCCACAGCACGTTCGCTTCGTGCAGCTTGATCAGGTCGCTCAGCTCTCCGGCGCTCAGGGCCGCACGCGGGGCCACCGCCACCGTTCCGCCGTTGCACAATGGCCCCCAGATCTCGATCGTGGCCGCGTCGAAGTGCATCGGGGCCACCGCGAGCACGACCGCGCCTGGTCCGAGCGGCACGAACGACGGCTGCCAGGCCAGCGTGGTCACGCCGCGGTGCGGTACGACGACGGCCTTGGGCGGACCGGTGGTGCCGGAGGTGAACATGACATAGCACGGCCGGTCTCCGCCGCCAGTCGCGGCATCCCGCGCTCCGGCAAGATCGGCCTGGGGTGCCGGACGGTCGTCGGCCGCGGCGCCAGGAGCAGGCACGAACACCTGCGGCAGCCGCAGCCCGAGCCTGGCCGTGCCGTCGGTGATCAGCAGCTTGACATCGAGTCCTGCCAAGGCGGCGCGGGTGCGCGCCGCAGGCTCAGCCGGATCCAGCGGGACGTAGGCCGCGCCGGCGCGCAGCACGCCGAGCATCGCGGCCACGTACCCTGCCGAACGCGATAAACCGAGCCCGACCAGGTCTCCCGGGCGGACGCCATGTTCGGCGAGGATCAGGGCTATCCGGTCGGCCGCGGCCAGAAGCGCGCCATAGGTCAGCGCGGCGGACTCATCGAGCACCGCGATCCGCTGGGGAAACTGGGCCGCGACTCGCGCGACGAGCCCGGCCACTGAGGCCGTCTCGACCCACTGAGGGACATCAGTGGGCGGGGCAGACCAGTCGGCGGATAAGGAACGGCTCATCGCAACATCCCACTTTTCATGGCTCTGGCCCCACATTACGTGATTCCTGACTCAGCCTGCTAGCCGCTGGCGGGTCCCCCGGCCATGGTCCGCCTGGCGTACTCAAGGACGGCGTCGATGATCTCGCTGGCCTGGCGGCGGGTGCGGGCGGCGGCCACTTCCCTGGCGCCCTCGCCGATCAGCGAGGTGAGGATCGCGGCATAGAGCCGGTCGAGCGAGGTATCGGCGAGCCTGAGCAGCGCGTCATTCTGGCTGATCCATTCGTGCACCCGGCGGCGCCTGATCAGCTCGAATCCGGGCGGTCCGTCACCGGAGACGAACAGCATGGCCAGGTCCCGGCGGTGCCAGCTGCCCTCGAGGAACGCGCGGGCGCCGACGCAGAACAGGTCGGTCGGGTCCGTTTCGCCAGCCGCCCTGGCCTGGGCCACAGCCTGGCTGGCTGCCTTCTCGTGCGCGACCTGGTGGTCCTGCCATAGCGCGAGAAACAGCTCGGCCTTGCCGCCGAAGTGGTGGTACAGGCTCCCCACGCTCGAACCGGCCCGCTCCACTACGTCCGCGATGCTCGCGTTGGAAAATCCTTGCCCGGTGAAAACTTCACGGGCCGCGTCGAGCAGCGCGCGCTGGGTCTGCTTGGTCCGACCCCACTGCCAGGCACCGGGTCCTGCTCACCGCCGGGCTTGCCGTCGCCGCTGCCTCCGTCCTGTACTAGCCTGTCGGTCTCCCGCTAGACGATAATTCCAGAAGGCAATTCTAGTAATTGGGAGCTGGCTCATGGGACGTCTGGACGGGCGCGTCGCTATCGTGACCGGCGCTGGCCGGGGAATCGGCAGGTCGGTATCGCTGCTGCTCGCCGCGAAGGGCGCGGCCGTACTTGTCAATGACCTTGGCGGGGCCGTCGACGGCTCGGGCAGCGACGCCGGCCCGGCCCGGAGGTCGTCGCCGAGATCACGGAGGCTGGCGGCAAGGCGGCGGCCAACAGCGCCGACGTCTCCGACCACGCGCCGCCGCAGAAGCTGGTGCGGTCGGCGATCGACCAGTTCGGCCGCCTCGACGTCGTAGTGAACGTCGCCGGGATCCTGCGGGACCAGATGGTCTTCAACATGTCCGAGCAGGAGTGGGACGACGTAATCAGGGTGCACCTGAAGGGCGCCTTCAACACCACGAAGTTCGCCGCCGCGCACTGGCGGGAGCAGCGCGATGCCTCCGCGCAGAATCGGATCATCAACTTCACCTCGGTCTCCGGCCTGCACGGCGCGCCCGGCCAGCCCAACTACGCGGCGGCGAAGATGGGCATCGTCGGCCTGACCTATTCGAGCGCGAACGCGCTGGCCCAGTACGGCGTGACGGTCAACGCGATCTCGCCGGGCGCCTCGACCCGGATGACCGACACGGTGCCGGCCGAGCGGCGGCGGGCCAGGACCGCTCACCGCCGACGAACGATCCCCTGACAACATCGCGCCGATCGTCGCCTACCTGGCCAGCCCAGAGTCCGGCTGGATCACCGGCCGGATCGTGCACACCGCGGGCTATGAGATCTCGCTCTACAGCAACCCGGAGCCGATCGTCAGGCTGGTCGGCTCGGGTCCGTGGGATCCCGACACGCTTGCGAGCCAGGTGGAGCGGTCGTTCAGGCCGGCGCTGGGCCGGGAGGGGCGATGACCGGAAGACAAGCCGGTACCGGTCCCGACGCCCGAGACCGCGCCGTTCTGGGACGGCTGCGCGGCGGGGAGCTGCGGATCCAGCGCTGCCTGGACTGCGCGCAGGCCGTACTTTTACCCGCGTCCGGTCTGCCCGCCTGCGGCTCGGCCCGGGTGGAGTGGTTCACCGCGAGCGGCGAGGCGACGCTGTACTCGTACGTGATCAACCATCGCCCGGCGCCTGGGTTCGAGGACGACGCTCCGTACGCGATCGCGGTAGTCCAGCTTGCCGAGGGGCCTCGGATGATGACCAACCTCGTCGGGCGTCCCGAACACGCCAGAAGCACTTGGTGCTTGACATGCCGCTGCGGGTGACCTTCGAGCGGCGCGGCGAGCTGAGCCTGCCGCTGTTCACGCCAGCCGGGGAGGCCGCATGAGCACGCGGGGCCATCATCGCGGGGCCGCGGAGACCAACGAGCTCGGCAAGCTGCCCGGCATTTCCACGCCTCGGCCTGCATCTCGAGGCGGCGGTGAACGCGGTCGCCGACGCGGGCCTGACGCTCAAGGACATCGACGGGATCGCGACGGTAAGCGCGACCAGGCCCGGTCCAGGTCGCCCATGCGCTCGGCATCATGCCGCGCTGGATGGACGGCACCGGGTCGGCGGCACCTCGTTCCTCCTGCATGTCAGGCACGCGGCCGCGGCGATCGCGGCCGGACAGGCGAGCACCGTGCTGATCACCCATGGCGAGTCCGGCCGGTCGCGGGTGGGCGCGGGCCAGGTACGCCGCCGCGCATGTCCTCACCGCAAGGCCAGTTCGAGGCACCGTACGGGCCTTCGGGCCGACGACGGCTGTTCACGATCCCGGTGCTGCGCTACATGAAGGACTACGGGCTGACCCACGAGCAGCTCGCCTACGTCGCGGTCGCCCAGCGCCAGTGGGCGGCGAAGAACCCGCGGGCGATGTTCCGCGACCCGATCACCGTCGATGACGTGCTGGCCTCGCGGATGGTGGCCTATCCGTTCCACCTGCTCGAGTGCTGCCTGGTCACTGACGGTGGCGGCGCGCTATCGTGACGTCGGCCGACCGGGCCGCGGACTTCCCCAAGCCGCCGGTCTACGTGCTCGGCGCGGGCGAGTCGGCCGAGACGCCGATGGTCTCGCAGATGGTCGACTTCACCGAGTCCCAGGCGATGCGGCTGGCCGGGCGCGACGCCTTCGCGCAGGCCGGGATCACCACCAGCGATGTCGGCACCTGATGATCTACGACGCGTTCGCGCACCTGCCGATCTATGGGCTTGAGGCGCTCGGGTTCGTGGCCAAGGGCGAGGCCGGCGGGTTCATCGCCGACGGGAACACCGAGCCAGGCGGCTCGCTGCCGCTGAACACCAACGGCGGCGGCCTGTCCTACACCCACACCGGCATGTACGGCATGTTCGCCATGCTGCGAAGGCAGTCCGCCAGGTTCGGGGCGAAGCGGCCGCGAAGGTCGACGGACCGGACATCAGCGTGGTGCTCGGCAACGGCGGCATGTTCGCCACCGTTGCGGCGTGCTCGTGCTCGGTAGGGCTATCCGTCGGCTAACCAGGGTGTTGGGTGCAGAATCTCATGCGAACAAAGGAGTGCGCATGCCAGGCGGTGCGGTAGCGATTGTCGGAGGCCGAGTAGTACCCATCACGGGCGAGGTGATCGAGGGCGGGACGGTCCTGGTCGAAGACGGCAAGATCACTGCTGTCGGGCGACGGTGCCCGTGCCCGACGGCAGTGACGGTCGTCAGACGCGGCCGGATCGTGGGTGCTGCCCGGGTTCATCGACGCGCACGCGCATGTCGGGGTGCACGAAGAAGGCGAAGGCTGGGCGGGCAACGACACCAACGAGATGACCGACCCGGTCATGGCGCAGGTACGTGCCATCGACGCGATCAACCCTTACGACCTGGGCTTCCGCGACGCGATCACCGGCGGTGTGCTCGCGGTGAACGTCAACCCGGGCTCAGGCAACCCGATCGGCGGCCAGACTGCCGCGCTCAAGTGCTGGGGCCGCAGCGTCGACGAGATGGTGCTGCGCCAGCCGTCCGGCCTCAAGTCGGCGCTTGGCGAGAACCCCAAGCGGGTCTGGGGCGAGCAGCGCAAGACCCCGGGCACCAGGCTCGGCACCGCCGCGGTGATCCGGGCCGCGTTCGTCGACGCCGCCAACTACCTGGCCAGGCTCGAACTTGAGCGCGGCAAGCCCGCGGAGCCGACCGCAAGCACGTCGACCGTGACCTCAAGCTCGAAGCGCTCGGCCTGGTGCTCCAGCGCGAGATCCCGTGGCGGCAGCACTGCACCGCGCCGACGACATCGCGACCGCGATGCGGATCGCCGAGGAGTTCGGCTACGCGCTGGTGATCGATCATGGCACCGAAGCGCACCTGCTGGCCGACGTGCATCGCCGCCAAGGGCATCCCGGTCATTATCGGGCCGTTGTTCACCAGCAGGTCCAAGGTCGAATTGAGGAACCGCTCGCTGGCCAACCCTGGTCAGCTGGCGCAGGCCGGCGTCACGATCGCGATCACCACGGACCATCCCGGTCGTGCCGATCCATTTCCTGGTCCACCAGGCCTCGTTCGCGGTCAGGGAGGGCCTGCCGCGGCCAGACCGCGCTCGAATCGCTCACCATCAACCCGGCCAGGATCGCCGGGATCGATGACCGGCTCGGCTCGATCGAGGCCGGCAAGGACGGCGACCTGGTGATCTGGTCGGGTGACCCGCTTGACGTCATCAGCGCGCGCCGCGCGCGTTCGTCGAGGCATGGTCAGATCTATGCGTACAACGACGGGGCACCGGAGTTCGCTGATCCGCAATCCGATGACGCCAGCCTAGAAGACCGGGAGAAACGGCCTTTCCCGGGGTAATGCAGGCGGTGTGGGTCGTCTGGAGGATGAGAGGCAGCCGGACACGCCAGGGACCGAGACAGTGTGCTTCGACTACGCGGCCGGGTGGTGGTGGTCACTGGCGGCACCCGGGGCATCGGCGCTGGCATTGCCCGCGCGTTCCTGGCCGCCGGGGCGCGCGTGCTGGTCTGCGGGCGGACTAGCCGTCCCAGCTTGCCCGCAGCCGGACGGGTCGAGCTCGTCCGACTTCGTGGCGGCGTGATCCGGGCAGGCTGTCAGGTGCGGCGCAGATCGCCGCCGTCGGCCGAGCTTCGGACGGCTCGACGTGGTGGTCAACAACGCCGGCGGCGCACCGCCGGCTGACGCGGCGACGGCGTCGCCTCGCTTTCATGCCAAGATCATTGAGCTGAATCTCACTGGCGCCGCTGCACGTGTCGCAGGCGGCTAACGCGGTCATGCAGGAGGCGGCGGCGGCTCGATCATCATGATCAGCAGCGTGAGCGGCACCCGGCCGTCGCCGGGAACGGCCGCCTATGGCGCCGCCAAGGCCGGGCTTACGCACCTGGCGGTGAGCCTGGCCGTCGAATGGGCGCCGAGGTGCGGGTCAACACCATCGATCGTCGGCCTTGTCGGGACCGAGGGTTCGGCAGCCGGCACTACGGCGCGCCGAGGCCGCGATGGCCGCCGCCGCCGCGACGGTGCCGCTAGGCCGGATGGCGGTGCCGCAAGACGTGGCCGACGCTTGCCTCTTCCTGGCCTCGCCGATGGCGAGCCAGGTCAGCGGCGCCTCCCTGCTAGTGCACGGAGGAGGCGAGCGGCCGGCGTTCCTGGCCACGCCGCATTGAGCCGTTGGCTGCCAGCGAATACTCGGCCAGGCGGGGCCGTACGCCCGCGAAGGCGAGCAGGATGATGACCAGGGCGGCACCAGCCGGGATAGTGCCTGTCCAGCCGGCGGAGTCGTGCTGGCTCGCGGCGATGGCCTGGGTGAACGCGCGCTGGTTGATGTTGATCAGCGCGACAAGCGCCTTGTCGTACCGGTAGAACGCCCAGTTCGAGTTCCCCGGCGCGGTGCTGGTATCAAAGCTGATGGCGGCGGTGAGCTGGCCGCGCCGCGCCAGCGCCCTGAGGTGACGGTCGTCACGTTCGTACACCTGGTAGGCGTCAAGGGTCTGCTCCGCCGCCGCCCGTTCGCCGGCGAAGGTGATGTTGCGGAATTCGACCCCGAAATAACCGCGGAAGGTGATGTTGGCGTGATCGCCTCGGTAAGCGGCAATGGCCTTGGCGAGGCCAGCGTCGTAACGGAAGATGCCCGGGATGCTCAGCCGCGCCAGTTCTTGCGATCGGGTCTCGAACGCCTGCTGATAGTCCCCGGCACGACCAGCGTCGACGAGGTAGCGGCTCTCGTCGGCGTTCGCGTCGTAGCTGATCGCGCGCGCCTGCGACAGCGCCAGGATCGAGTCGAACGCGTCCTGCTTGGCCACCAGGAGGTTGCGGGCCTCCGCTGCCAGCAGACGCTGCCCGCCGCGGTCAGCGTCACTGTCACCAGCGTTGCCAGCGCGAGCGCCGGATTCAGCAGCCGCCTGTGCTTCGCCGTGATAAACAACTGCACGCCGGCGAGCAGCGCGATCAGCGCCAGTCCGATCGCGATGATCACGACGACCCCGAGCAGCGCCAGCGAGCGGCGAGCCTGGTCGGTCGCGGCCAGGGCGGCCGCGTTGGCGCTGGTCAGCTGGCGCGCGGCCGGCAAGATGGTGTTCTGCAGCAAGTCGGTCGCCTGGCGGTAGAGCGCGAGCGCGGCGTGCGGGGGGATGCCAGGCCTGCTCGGTCCTGCGGCTTCGAGGTACTCGATCTGCCCTGCCAGGGCCTCGTACCGGCCGAACCCGTCAAGTACCGCGTGCAAGGCACGCTGGGCCTCCTGGCCGGACCCGGCCACGGTCGCCGCCTGCTGCAGGTCCGCGTCGGCGGCCCGGCGATCCTGTTCGTAGATCGCCAGCGCCTGCTGGCTGTCGAGGCCGAGGAATCGCTGATCGCCGACGAGCAGGATGTTGGCGACCTGAGCGTCCATATCGTTGAGCCTGAAATACAGGTCAGTGGTCGCGCGTACCTCGGGAGCCGCCTGATCGCCGATCACCCGGACGCCAGCTGCGACGCTGCCGAAGATGGCCGCGATGACCGTGCCGAGAGCGACAATGCTGAGCACGGTCAAGGTGGTGAGGCCGCGGATGCGCTGAGGCGTATTCCGCCAGCGAAGTACGCGCAGCCAGGAAGCGGTAAGCGAGGTCACGTCGGCTGTCTTTCTGGGTCTAGGCAGTGCCTGGGATCAGACAAGGGTGCGCGGCCGGACAAAATTCGCCCGTTCGACGAGCGCGATCCGGTCATCGGAGCTGGCAGCGAGGTGGGCGAGCGTCCGGTAAGTCCGCTCCAGGCCAAGGCGCAGGGCGTCCTCGGTCAGGCCCTGGCCGAGGATCTGGCGGTTCCAGCCCGGCGCCTGCGCTGGCCAGGTGCCGGCCCGGGCGATCGCCAGCGCCGACTCCAGCACTTCGGCCTCCATCCGCTCCCTGCGCTCGGCATCCAGGCCGAGAGCCGCGGTCCTCAGGTCGCCAGACAACTCGGCGTCGACGGCAAGCGCGAGCTTCGGCGCGGCCTCGCCGGGAAGCAGGTCATAGACGAGGTCGAACCACTGGCGGCCTGGACGCCCGGCGGCCAGCTCCGCCAGGCCCCGGTACCAGTCCGGCCGCCAGTCGCCTGAGTCGCCGAGCCCGGCGAGCAAGCCAGCGGCCTGGTCCTGCTCTCCTGCCTCGATCAGCGCCCTGACCAGGCGCAGGCTCTCTTCAGGCGAGGACACCGGAGGCTGGGCGAGCAACCGGATGACATCAGCCGGAGCCGCCGCGCTGAGGCCGGCGAGATAGCTGGCGGCCGGATCAGAGGGATCGCCAAGCGGCGCGGGCAGGCTAGCGGCAGCGAGGGCAGGAGCAGGCCCGCCATCCGTGGTGGCGATAGTCCTCAGCTCAGGTGCGAACAGCGAGGAAATGGCCGGTCGCTGCTCTCCGTCCTCGATTGCCAGGACTTCCCTGAGGACTCCGGTCAGCTGCTCGGCCATCTCGGCCGCTGAGCTGAACCGGAGGAGGGGATCGGGATTGGTCGCGCGGCGCAACAGCCGGTAAAAGGACTCGTGTTCAGCCAGCATCGGCACTTCGGCGCGCGGCGGCAGGCTTGTCGCGTACCGGCCGGAGTAGCCCTTGAAGTCGAAGGTCAGCACGGCGAGGGCCCGGCCGACGGTGTACAGGTCGGAGCAGACGGACGGCCCGTCCTTGGCTACCTCGGGCGCCTGGTAGCCGACCGTCCCGTAGATCGCGCCCTCCTCGTCATCGACGCTCCGGACGCCGCCGAGGTCGATGAGCTTGAGCTGTTCCTCGCTCTGGATCACGTTGTCCGGCTTGAAGTCGCAGTAGACCAGCCCGAGGCTGTGCAGATAGCCAAGGGCTCGCAGTACCTCGAGCGCGTACGCGATGGCCTACCCGATGGGAATCGGCTGGCCCTCTGCCCGGCGACGGCTTGTCGCCATTTCCTTGAGCGACTGGCCGCCGACGTACTCCATGACGATATAGCCGACCAGCATTCCCGTATCTGGGTCGGGGTACTGCACGAAGTTGTAAATCTTGACAATGTTCGGGTGCTCGACCGCCGCCAGGAATTGCCGTTCGGCCATGGCCGCTGCCATCGCATCGGCATCTCCGCTATCGAGCAGGCCCTTGAGCACCACCCACCGATCGCTGACATTCTTATCGCGAGCGAGATAGATCCAGCCAAGTCCGCCGTGCGCCAGGTACCTGCGGGTCAGTCAAGATCGCCGTCGCCGGGTCGCGGTAAGGCACGGGCGGCACCTCAACCAGGCCCGCCCCGAGCAGCCCGCGCCTGGTCGTGCTGGTAGACCCGCCTGGCCCCGTCCGGCCCGATCCCGTCCGGATAGATCCCGTGCGACCGGAGCCTGTCTGACCCGATCCCGTCCGGCCCGACCAGGCCCGGCCAGATCCCGCGGAACTTGACGCGGCCGAAGTGAAGGGTGCCGCGGCCATTCCGCATACGTCGCAGTAGCCGTCTTGAATTTCCCCAGCGCAGCCATTCTGGGTGCAAGCAGTCATCACGCGCTCCCACGATGGTGGCCAAAGGGGGACCGGCCCCTTGAGCCCCGTGTCCAGGCGCCCTGGACGTCGTTATGCTATGACGCCGCTTGATATATGGACGTTAGGATCTCGTTAGGCTTTTTGAGCAGTTATCCGGCCAGGTCGGAAAGCCCGGTCAGATCGACGCAGTTCAGGTTCCTGACCGTGACGATCGCCATCAGCAGGCTCGCGCAATCGCGGCATCGGGCGATGGTGCCAGGGCCGCGGAGGTAGACGACGAACTCGGCCACCGGCCGCCGCGCCCCGCAGCCCGCGCAGGTGCCCACGGCGGCCGTCATTTCCTTTCCGAAAACCTCCCGCAATAGCCCGCCGATCGCATTGCCGTCGAGGACGCCGTCGTCGGGAGCAGTCATCAGGCACCTCCGAATCGCTCGGTCTTGATCGTGCCCGGCGGGTAGCCAAGCGTCACCAGCCCCTGGGCGACCGCCTCAACGAAGCTGGTGGGCCCGCAGACGTAGGCGGCCGGCGACTCCTCCGCCGGCCAGCTGAACTCGCCGAGCAGCGCGAGGTCCACCCGGCCGGCGTGCCCCGTCCACCCCGGCGGCCGGATCTGGGTCAGCGTGTAGATCAGGTCGATGCCATGACGGTCACCGTCATGACGGTCACTGCCCTGATATGAGTCAAGCTCGGCATGGTAGATCACGTCAGGCAGCGACCTGGCTGAGTAGAGCAGCCTGGCCGGGGTCGCCGACCCGATGCGGGTCCGGTGCCGCAGCATGGACCGTAGCGGCACGATCCCTGACCCGCCGGCCAGCAGCAACAGCGGCGACGGCGCGCCATCCCAGACAAAGTAGCCGCCGACAGGGCCGCGCAGTTCGATTTCGTCACCGGCTCTCAGCTCCTGCGTCAGGTACGGCGACACCTCGCCGTCCGCCAGTCGCTGTACCGTGATCGCGACCGGCTCGCCAGGCGCCGAGGCAATCGAATACGACCGTTCGGCCACGTAGCCGTCGTCGGCGGTCAGTCGCACATCCACGTGCTGCCCGGCTCGGTGCCCGGCCCAGTCAGGAACGGCTAGCTCGATGGTCCGTACCGTAGGCGTCTCGTCGATCACCTCGCCGACCGTGCCAACCTGCCAGGTCAGTCGCCCGCGTAGCGCTGTTCCCGCCACGGGTCCCCGTAGGAGTGGTAGCCGTAGGTCTCCCAGAAGCCGGCCTGGTCGTGGTCGAGCAGATCGAGCCCGCGTACCCACTTCGCGCTCTTCCAGAAGTACAGGTGCGGGACGAGCAGCCTGGCCGGCCCGCCGTGCTCAGGCTCGAGCGGCTTGTTGTCGTAGTCGAAGGCCAGCCAGGCCCGGCCGCCGGTGACGTCGGCGACCGGCAGGTTCGTGGTGTAGCCCCCGTCGCAGAACGCCATGACGTACGCCGCGTCGTGCTCCACCTGAGCCAGCAGGGTGTCGATCGACACCGCCCGCCACCTGGTGTCCAGCTTTGACCAGCGGGTCACGCAGTGGATGTCGGCCGTCACGGGCTCGGCCAGGCAGATCATGCAGCTCAGCCCAGGTCCACGACTTCTGCTCAGCGCCGCGCCGCGTGATCGAGAACGACCAGTCCTGCTCCTTGATATGCGGCGTCGGGCCGGCCGAGAGCACCGGAAAATCCTCGGTTACGTACTGCCCTGGCGGTACTCGCTGTGCTTGCTCATGCTGGCTAGGCTGCCGGCGCCTGCCGTGAAATCCACGCGTCACTGGCCTCATGCGATCACCCCCGAAACTGTCTACCTGCCCGCTTCAGCCAGTGCCGAACTCAAATCGCCGCGCCGAGCCGTCGAGCACGCTTGCTGACTCGCACCTCGACAAGCAAACTGAACCGTCAGCGTGCAACCGCATCGTCGCGCCTTTTTTGCTGTTCGGCCCCGGGTCGCGCCCCCGACGACGTCGTCGTCGGGTGATCGAGCATGCCGACAGTGTCGGCCGGCAGCGCAGTGCGACAAAGACAGCTCAGCGCGATAAGGGGGCTACCGGCAGTTCCGCCGGGTCGCCGTGCCTGGTCTGCGGGCCGGTGATGTCAGCACGGCGCGCAGGACGGCTGCCCGCGGCCGGCCCGTACCGTACCGCGACAGCGGCAAGGCGGGCCCTGCTGCTGTGCGCGGCCGCATCCTGACAGCAGCGTGGCCCTCCCCGCTGCTGTGGCGACGACAGCAGGGCGGGCCGCGCTGCTCACCCGGGACGGCCCGCGACAGCAGCAGGGCGGGCCACGCTGCTGTCGCTGCCCCGGGCACGCCGCGCCGGGCAACGGAACCCGCTTGACGGAGCCCGGGGAACAGCCACCCGACAGCCTCCAGAGCAGGTCCAGGGTTCCGTGACCATGCCATAGTTCATGATCCAATGCCGCTTAGCTTATTTTGATCATGCGCTGACCTGCATGTTCCGGACCGGCTGAACGGCCTGGGCAGGCGCCCGCCGGAGCGGCGCCCAAGGCCCGGCAACATGGATACGCGGATCGACACCCGATCCGGAACATCAATACCGTCATCCATGCGGCCACGCCCGCGCACCCGGCGCCGCGCCAGCCACCGCCACCTCACCCGCACCATGAGCACCAGTGCGGCCGGCTTGCCAGGCCGCGTTTCCGCTGCGCCACGTCAACTCCAAGATCAACTTAGGCTAAGCGGCATTGGATCATGATCCAGCGCGACTTGGGTGCGGCTCTCGGGGTGGGCCAGTCCGGGAGCCGCCGCTTCCGGGAGGGTTTTCGTGCTCGGGGAGGAGAGTTGCCGTGTGCAGGAGGGTTTTCGTCGTTACCGGGGAGGGTTTCCGGGTTCCTGGAGGAGCGTTGCCGCATGCAGGAGGGTTGTCCCCGTATAGTCCGGTCAACTCTCCTAGATGCGGAAACCCTCCTGCACGAACCCGAGAACCCTCCGGCAAAGAGCCGCACCAGTTCACACGAGTAATCCGACAACCTCAGAGACAGCTCAGCGCGGGGGCAACAGCTTAGTGTGATCCCAGGAGATGATCCGGCTCGGCTCGACGAGGTATCCGCACCGCTTCCGCGCCGCCCGCTCGACGTACTCGTCGAGATCGGCCTCCGGGCCCGCGCCGGAGATAACCGTCGTGATCTGACGTCCTATCCCGGCCACCTCGGCCGGGTCGTCGGTCCGCCGGACTGTGCCTTGCACCAGCACCCCGCGCAGGTCAAAGTACTGATCGCCGGTCTCGATCAGGCAGCTGATCCTCGGGTCGCGATCCAGGTTCCGCGCCTTCTGCGAGCTGCGGTACGTCCAGAACGCAAGCTGCCCGTTCATCATCACGTAGTACATCGTGACCAGGTGCGGGAAGCCGCCGGGCCCGTTGGTGGCCAGCTGGACCTTGCGCTGGCTGGCGAGCAGCCCGGCGGTCTCGGCTGGCGTCATCGCGACCAGGTCGCGCTGCTTCATGAGAAGCCGATCGTCTCGCTCGCGAGCGGCAGAGTCGCCTCGCAGGCGAACCCGGCAGCCTGGCCCGAGCCGGTGAACTGGCCGGCCGAGTGCGGCGGCGACTGAGTCCGAGCGTCCACATCCCGTTTGCCGAGCCGTGTTCGGCTGGCCTGGAACACGGTCCTTGAGCCTCGGCGGTTCCATGACGGCGGCGACCCCGCCGTGCACGACGAACACCTCGCCGTTGATCGCCTCGGCCGCCGGGCTGGCGAGGTAGCTGACCAGCGGGGCGACGTGCTCGGGCGCGAGCGGGTCTACTGGCCCCTCCGGCGCATCACCCATCAGGCCGGCGGTCATGCCGGTCCGCGCGCGCGGGCAGATCGCGTTCGCGCGGACCCCGTACCTGGCGCAACTGCGCGCCGTCGTCAACGTCAGCGCGACGATCCCGGCTTTGGCGGCGGCGTAGTTGGGCTGGCCGGCCGAGCCGAGCAGGAACGCCTCGGAGGAGGTGTTGATGATCCGGCCGTAGACCGGGCCGCCGGCCGTGCTTGCTTTGCTCGCGCCAGTAGCTCGGTGGCGAGCCGGGTCGTCACGAAATGGCCGCGCAGGTGCACCCGCAGCACGGTGTCCCACTCGTCGGCGGACATCGTGAAGACCATCCGGTCGCGGAGCACGCCCGCGTTGTTGACGACGATGTCGAGCCCGCCGAACCTTCGATCGCCGCTGACCTGATCGCTCGCCGGTCGACCAGTCCGACACGTCACCGGCCACCACGATCGCCCGGTCGCGGCCGATCTGGTCGGCTACGGCTCGTGCACGGCGGGCCCTGGGAGGTCGTTCAGCACGAGTTGGCGCCGCATTCGGCGAGCCAGAGCGCCTCGGCCCGGCCCAGGCCGTTGCCGGCACCGGTCACGATGGCTGTCTTGCCGGCGAGGTCAAAGCCTGCGCCACTGTTGTCTCCCTAATTAATATCCGGGACCCGGACAGGATGCCGCCGTCAGCAATGAACTCGAGCCGGTGCAGTAGGAGGAGTCATCGCTGGCCAGGAAGGCGACCAGCCTGGAGACCTCGACGGACTTGCCGAACCGGCCGAGCGGCATGGCGTTGAAGTAGCGCTCGCCGCGTTCCGGTCGAGCGTCTCGGCCGAGTCGAAGATCATGCTTGGTCATGATGCCGCCTGGGTGCACTGAGTTGACCCGGATGCCGAACTCGACCGAGTTCCTGGGCGGCCGACCTTGGTCATGCCCCTGATGGCGAACTTGCTCGCCGCGTAGGCGGTGCAGTGCGCGGCGCCGGTCAGGCCCTCGATCGAGGAGATGTTGACGATCGAGCCGCCGCCGGTCGGCCTTCATCGGCTCGATCGACCGACTTCATGCCGAGCCAGCAGCCGACCGCGTTGACGTCGATGACAGCGCTGGAAGTCGGCGAGCGGCATCTCGGTGATCGGGCACCTGCATCGAGATGCCGGCGTTGTTGACCAGGATGTCGAGCCGGCCGAACGTCTCGATCGCGGTCGACGACCGCCGCCGCCCAGTCGGCTCTCGCTGCTGACGTCGTGGTGCAGGTAGCGGCAGCGCCTCGCCAAGCTCGTCGGCCACGGCCTCGCCGAGGTCGTCGAGCACGTCGCCGAACATGACCTTCGCGCCTTCGGCCACGAAGTGCCGGACGTGGGACTTGCCCATGCCGCGGGCGCCGCCAGTGATCAGCGCCACCTTGCCGTCAAGTCGGCCCATCTGACGCTCTCCACTTTCGACCGAACCGAACCAGCGCCGAACCAAACGCCTCGCTCAGCCGACCCGAACCGCCGATCCCAGCCCGACCGAACCGAACGCTTGCTTGGGCGGAGAACAACAGACTGCATCTGGAGAGTCGCGTATTCCTGTTCCCCGCGCCGTGGAGATCTGTCCGTAATAACTTGAGTTGCGCTGCAGTATCGACCAGATCTGCTCATCGATGGCGATGCCAGAATAGGATCTATGTCGCAGATGATGGGACCCGGCCTGCGATCGAGCTGGTTGACCTGCATAAGAACTTCAAGCAAGTACAGGCCGTCCGCGGGATGACCCTGTCGATCGAGGCCGGCGAGATCGTCGCCCTGCTTGGCCCCAACGGCGCTGGAAAGACCACGACGATCGACATGATGCTCGGGCTCGTCTCAGCCGTCATCCGGGTCGGTGATCGGTCTATCGGCATGCGCCCAGGCAGGCGATCGACAGCGGGCAGGTCTCGGCGGTGCATGCAGACCGGCGGGCCTGCTCAAGGACCTGACGGTCGAGGAGACCGCGCGTACACGGCGAGCCTGTTCAGCCAGGCCCGCCCGGTCAAAGAGGTGCTTGAGCGGGCCGGCATAAGCGCGATCGCGGACCGGCGGGTAGGCAAGTGCTCGGGCGGCGAGCAGCAGCGGCTGCGGTTCGCGATGGCGTTGCTGCCGGACCCTGAGCTGCTGATCCTGGACGAGCCGACTACCGGGATGGACGTCGAGGGCCGTCGCGGGTTCTGGGCAGCGATCAGGCAGGACGCCGAGCAGGGCCGCACGGTCCTGTTCGCCACCCACTACCTCGAAGAGGCGGACTCCTACGCCGACCGGATCATCTTGCTCCGGCACGGCGTCGTGGTCGCCGACGGCACCAGTTCCGAGGTCAAGGCGCTTGCAGCCGGCCGGACGGTGCGGGCGACGTTGCCCGGTGCCGACGAGGACGCGCTGCGCGCGATTCCTGGCGCGGACGCGTGGAGGTGCGCGGTGACACCGTCCTACATCCACTCCAACGACAGCGACGCGGTCGCGCGGTACTTGCTGACTCGACGAACGGCCAGGGACCTGGAGATCACCGCGCGCGGCGCTTGAAGACGCGTTCATCGCGCTGACCAGCGACGCGAGTACCGGCTACCGCATACCAGTCGCGGCATACCAGCGACCGGCACGACATCCGACTGGAGGCTGCGCGATGAGCGCGCCATCGGTCGCCGACGCGCCGGCGCGGCCGTGTCCGGGCGGCGCCGGGATCAACCTGACTGTGCTCGGCCTGGAGATCCGCAGGCTGCTCCGCAACCGGCGGACGGTCATCTTCGCGCTGATCTTCCCGGTCGTGCTGTTCCTGTTCATCGGCACGAACAACACCTATGCGCAACAATCACGCCGGACACGGCAACGTGTCGCTGTTCCTGGTCGTGAGCATGGCCCTGTACGGCGCCTCGCTGGCGACCACGGCCGGCGGCGCGATGGTGTCGATCGAGCGGGCGCAGGGCTGGAGCCGGCAGTTCCGGCTGACGCCGCTCTCGCCGACGACTCGTACATCCTGATCAAGGCGCATCACCGCGATGGTGCTCGGCCTTGCCTCGGTGCTCGCCGTCTTCATCGTCGGCAAGCATCACCGGCGTGCCGAAGATGTACGCGGGCTACTGCCTACCTGTGGTTCGTGCTCGGCGGCGATTGTCTGGATCGGCTCGCTGGTCTTCGCCGCGCTCGGGCTGTTCATCGGGTACCTGCTGCCGTCCGAGAACGTGATGCAGTTCCTCGGGCTGGTCATGGCGGTGCTCGCCTTCGCGGGCGGGCTGTTCTTCCCGCTGAATCAGGCGGCCCAGATCCTGCAGGACATCGCCAAGTGGACCCCGCTCTACGGGCTCAACCAGCTCGTGCACGCACCGCTGATCGGCGGCAGCATCGACATCATGTGGATGATCAACGCGGTCGCCTGGTTCGTGCTCTTCGTGGCCGGCGCGGTCTGGCGATTCAGGAAAGACACGGCGCGAGTGTGATCGACTTCGCAGCAGGCGCGCCTGTAGCGGGAGACCTCGACGTCCGCTGGATTCACGGGCACGGCCAGGCGCGGCCGATACCGATCCTGCCTTCCAGGTCCACGCCTATGACGAGCACACCTACGTGCTGCGGCAATCCAAGACGAGCGAACTTACGAGGCCCCGTTCATCTATCTGCTTTTCGGCAATGAGCGGGCGATGCTGTTCGACTCCGGGGCGACGAAGACCCGGCGGTGGTCGAGGCCGTCGATGGTGTGTGTCGGGACTGGCTTGCCCGCAACCGCGGGACGGCTACCAGCTCGTGGTCGCGCACACGCATGGTCACGGCGACCATGTCGCCGGGGACGAGCACTTCGCAGACCGGCCGGACACGACGGTCGTGGCGCGGGAAGTGGAGGCGGTCAGGGAGTTCTTCGGGTTTACGGACTGGCCGGGCGAGGTGGTCACCTTTGATCTGGGCGGCCGGGTGCTTGAGATCACCGGGATCCCCGGGCACCATCGCGGCGTCGATCGCGATCTATGACCCGTGGAGCGGCTTCCTGCTGACCGGCGACACGGTCCTGCCCGGGGCGGCTGTATGCGTTCGACTTGCCGGAGTTCGCCGCGAGCCTGGACCGGATGGTCGACTTCGCCTCCGCCCGGCCGGTGACGCACGTGATGGGCTGCCACGTTGAGATGAGCATGCGGCCGGGGCGCGATTACCCGCTCGGGACTCTCGCTACCAGCCCGACGAGCCGCCGATCCAGATGACCGTCGCGCAGCTGGTCGCCGCCGGGACGCCGCGCAGGTCCGTCGCCGCCAAGCCGGGCGTGCACGTGTTCGACGACTTCATCATCTACAACGGCCCGTGCCGGGGGGCTCTCATCCGCCAGCTGATTCGCGGCAACTGGCGCCGCCTTGCCCGCCGCGAGGCCGTCGCCCCCTGACCTTGCGCTCCCGTCGGCCTTTCGCTGACGTGAATCCCCAAAAGAAATAGCACCGAAATCCCATTTGGTCAAGACTGAGATGGTTGTGAACATTATTGCGAACATATTGACCATCTGAGGAAAGGCTGCCCGTTTCGTTCCGGCACACCCGCGGCGCGCTTCTCATGGCGAGTGCGCGATCGATCTGGCCGCTGCCACGCCTTTGACTCGCATATAATCCAGGCACTTTCTGTGAGTTATCAGTGGGAGCGTTATTAACGTGCCGGGCAGAGAAGACGTTTCGGCGGCGAGTTCTTCTGCTGCCCTTTCTCCGCTGCCGTGCATCCTGGTGACGGCCTGCCTGCTGGGAGCGAAGCGCCAGACTGCGAGGATCCGGCACCGGCCGCGAAAGGCCGCGATGCGGCCGCCCGCGAGTGGGCCAGGAAGATGTTCGGCGGTACGCACTCATCGTTTGGGCTGGTCGTCGCCGCGGTCGCCGCCGTCATCGGCACCGCGATCGGCAACCTCCTCGTCCGGCATTACGTTGTCGCGCTGGCCGGACTGGGCGCTTACGGCCTGCTGGCGCTCGGCCTGTACTACTGGGCCGCGGCGCGGCGATCGCTGACCAGGCTCCTGCACAGCCCGGCATCAGGGACGGCGGAAGCGGCGAGCAAGGAAACGGCAGTCCCGCTGGAGTCGGCAGAGGAGCAGGCGCTGACGCAGCGGCCGGAAAGCGGAGGCGAACCGACTGGCAGTGGCCAGCATCTCGCGGAAGCGTGGCGGCGCCGCAAGCGTGCACTGCGGGCAGGCAGCGGCATCGCGGTGCTGGCGGTCATCCTGGCGGCTTGCTGCTATGTCCTGGGCTATTGGGGTATCGGCAACGGATTCGCACATGGTCCCGGCTGGGGAACACTCAGCCTGCTAATAACGCTCATCATCGCCGTCCTCGTGACACGACGCTGGCCGCGCTCAAGAAACCGGTACCTCCGGTACCGCCTCTCCACCGCAGCCATGGCGTGCTGCCTGGCTGCGGCGGGCTTGTGGGCGGGAGCGACGCTCGGTGCCACGAACCTAGTGCCGCCCTGCCCGCCTCCGGCCGAACTTACCGTGCTGACGTCCGCAGATGATCTTGCCGCCGTACAGGCCGCCATCCCGGGGTTCGAACAAAACGAGCCGGCCCGAGTGCACACCGCGTGCTACACCGTCGATGTAACGGCATATGCCGCCCCTACCGATTCCGACGTCTGGCACGGACTCGAAAGCGGCTGGCGCGGCCCCGCGCTGAGCACGATCGGCCCTCGACCAGACGTCTGGATACCCGGTTCGTCGGCCGAGGTCACCGAGGTCAGGGAACATGAGGGGTCCCGGCTCACCTCACTTACCTCACTCGGCTCGATCGGGAGTTCACCACTGGTTGTCGCGGTTCCAACCGGCCTGGCCAACGGTCCGCTGGCAGGGCTGCTGCCAGAGGTGGGAAGCACCTGGGGCAGCATCTACGACGCGCTCGCCGGCCTGAACGTCCGCTTGGCCGTCCCCGATCCTGCGGTGTCGGAAACCGGGCTGCTTGGGATCGCGGGCCTGTATCCGAACCTCAGCCGTGCGGATAAGCGCGAGATCGAGTCTGCGGGCAACTTCCCCGCCGATAGCGAGAACTTGCTCTGCGAGGCGGCGCAGACGATCGAAGGCGACGACAAGGCTCCGGTGATTGCCTACCTTGTCTCCGAGGCCGCGCTGATCGCCAGCAACGCCGATCAGCTGACCGGGACCGCGTGCGCCGCCCTGACGGATCGTCGCCGGGGCCGCTAACCGCGTTCTACCCGGTCGGCGCGGCGGCGCTCGACTTCCCCTTCACCGCCGTGACCTGGGGCGGTCGCAGCACGGCCGTTAGCACGACTTTGAGGCGGTACGAAGCCGATTTCTACCACCGGCTGACCGGCAGGTCCAGGTCGAAGCTGACGGGAGCAGGGTTGCGGCAGCCGAGTTGCGGAAGATTCAGCCAGAAGTTGATCGGAGTCACGTCCGAGGTTCCCCCGTGCGGAGCAGCGAACTTGCCGACAGCACAGGCGATTGCGAGCGCGCGGGACAGCTTCAGGACGGCGCAGGCGCCAGCGCACATCTTGATCGGGATCGATGACTCCGGGCCGATGCAGCCGTACCTGCAGCAGATTACGGCGGCGGTGGACGCCGAACTTGGCCCGGATGCCGCCCATATCGGGAGCGATGACAGCTTCGGGATCTGGAAGCTACCGGGTGACCGGAAAGGTCAGCTCGACAGGCGGCTGGTGAGTTTCGGCGCGGCAGGGGAGGCAAAGGCGCGGGTGCCGGCCGAGGTGGGCGCGCTTACCGGGCACGATCATTCCGCCGACTACGCGATGCTGACGCAGGCAGGCCAGTTGCTCTATGAACAGCGGGCAACTGACCCCGAGCCGAGCAACTCAGTGATATTGCTTACCGATGGCGACGGCTACCCTGGCGTCGATCCGGGCGGCAGCAGCGAAGAAAGCGTGACCGGAAATTTCGACAGCCCGCCGCCCGGTCATCGCAAGATCAGGCTTTATATCATCGCGTTCGGGCCCGAGGGCTGCGCGGAGTCATGGACCAATTCGGCCAGCCAGTCCCTGGCGACCTTCGCCGACGCCACCGGCGGCACCTGCTGGCAGTCGAACGGAGCCAATCCGACGCAACTGCTGGCCGAGGTGCTCAGCCAGGTCTCGACCGGCGGGTGACACAGATGCGCCGCGCAAGCCTGGTCGCCCTGACCGCCAATCTCGTAGCCGTCGGGCTAGTGTCGGCGGGCCTGGCCGCCTGCACTTCGGCGGCAGGCACTCAGCCATGGCCGGCGGCGGGTCATGAGGAGACGACGATCACCATCTTGTCAGGCAGCGACACCAGCCTGAGCGTGGGGAATAAGCCGGTCGCCAGGGGCGAGCCAGGCATGTACGAGCAACTCGTCAACTGGTGGAACAAGTACGAGGCTCGGAGGCAGCACATCAAGGTGCGGTTCGAGGTGATCACCGGCGGTGCGACCATCGAGCACAGCGCGATGCTCGCGGCTTCGGACGGCAGTGGCCCCGGCTACGATATCTATAACCTTGACAGCCAGTGGGTCCCGGAATTCGCTGCGGCGGGCTATATTCGCTCGCTCCAAGGGAAACTGCCGGCCAGCGGTTTCCTGCGTAAGCCACTGGCGTCCGGCAAGGACGTAGCCGGCCGGCTTTACGCGGCTCCGTTCACCACCGACGTCGGGCTGCTGTATTACCGGGACAACCTTGTCAGCGCCCGCCAGGTCGCGCGCCTGCACACGTTCGATCAGGTGACTGCGCTCGGCCAGAGCACTATCGACCAGCACCCGGCGTCTGGGCTGACCGACAGCTACGTGGGGCAGTTCGCCGGTTATGAGGGACTGACGGTTAACTTGCTGGAAATCATCCGTGGCTATGCACGCGCCGCGTTCGCCAGTGACGGCATGATAGCTGACTCGAACGCGGTAACCGACGGACTGCAGCAACTCACTGACGCATTCGGCTCAGGAGAGCTACCGCACCAGGAACTGAACTACACCGAAGCGCAATCGCTATCCGCCTTCGCCGCCGGCGAAGCGGTATTCATGCGCAACTGGCCTATCTACTACGAGCAGATCCTCGCGGCAAGGCAGTCAGACACCAGCACCGTGGCAAGGCACTTCGCTGTCGCTCCGCTGCCCTTCCCGTCTGTGCTCGGCGGTCAGGACCTGGCGATCTCTTCTGGCAGCCAGCACCCGGCTCAGGCGCTGAAGGTCGTCGAGTTCCTGACCTCGGCCGCGGCCGAGCGTTGCCTGTTCGCCGTAGGCGATTTCCCGGCGACCCGCCTCAGTGCCTATCGCCGTGGCGGCTGGCTGCCTCAGGGATACGGCCAGGTGACGGGCCAGCCGTTGTGCGGCACCCAGGCCGGCAAGGAAACGAAGATCGGCAAGACGATCCTCGCCGCGATCGCCGCCGCGATCCCGCGGCCGGTGACCCGCTACTACACCGAGTTCAGCACCGTCATCCAGGATCAGGTGTGGCCGATGCTCGCGCGGGCCAGCAAGGATAGCTATCCCGATGTCAGCGGTGTCGTCAGTGCCCTCGGCACAGGTCTGCGTGCGGCCGCTACCGGCCGCGCGCTGCCAGCCCGGAATTGACGACGAGATTAATAAGCAGGTGAGCGCGGCGCTACTGCCAGCTACGCGGCCGTGGCTGGCGGTGGGCTGTGGCTGTGGTAGACGCGGGTGCCGTCCGGGTGGTCATGGTGGTGGTGCCGTCGGGGTTGAGGGTGATGGTCCAGCGCCATTGGTGCACGCAAGCCAGATCTGAAGGTAGGTTTTTTACAACCGGGACTGCTGCCTGGACACTATCGCTGCGACGTTCCCTGAGCGTCGGTGATTCACCGGCCTCCCAGCGCGGTGATCGCCGTGGCTTGACACCAGACGACGTGCCACGACGGTCATGGCGCAACTCACGCCATAGCTATAAGCTAGCCTTTCAGGTCCAGACGTCATGCGGTCATACGCCGTCAACGGCAGTCGAATGATGGCGATGGAGAAGCGGAATGACCGACATTGAAGCCCCAGTCCGAAGTCAAACGATCCGGCTACTGGTACATGGGAAGGCGCAAGGGCATGCCACCGTGCTGCTCTACGCGGACAAACTAGCCGCCGTGCGTTTGAGGGCCTTCGGGATCCGTAGGTTCATCGGGTTCATCGGGTTCATCGTGTTATTCGGCTCAGGCGACCTCATCGCTGCCATTACCCACACCGCGCTGGAAGGAGTTCTCGGGGCAATAACCGCAGTCGCAGCAGGTTACCTGCTCAGAGGCCCTACTGAAAGCCGTGCCGCTGCGAAAGTTGCAGCGGGCGGCGGCGATGTTACGGTTATACCGCTCGATTTAATTACCCGCCTTGAGACCGGGAAGTCCTGGGGCCGAAAAGGTGGCCAGTACCTTACTGTGACGACAGCGGACGGGACGGAGTACGAGTTCGGTGTGAAGTTGGACAAGTGGTCGGCCGATCTCGCCAACGCCTTGACGGCACGCGGCCCGAGGTTTGCACCACACCTCAGGGCATGACAGTCACGCCACCACCCTGGTAGAGATGGCGAATGTCATGCGACGAGCTGGGGGGCCTGAATGCCGATTGACCGATACGCGAACCGACTCAGCCGGGTGCGGATTCAGCGTTGCTGACCGTGCCCCATCCTCGGTGAGCGCGCGCCGAGCGGCCCGCAGCCGCCCGATCTCGGTCACTACGCGACCATAGGCGGGCTGTGGCTGTGGTAGACCCGGCTGCCGTCTGGGCTGCGCATCGTGGTGGTGCCATCTGGGTTGAGCATGATGGTCCAGCCCCACCGGTGCACGCAAGCCATAATTAGAAGTAGGTCTCGGCAGGCTACACATCAGGGGTAAGCCGTGCTCGACGCCAGCCACGACGCGCCGGCAGGCGAACCTATGGGATGTCGTCCATGTACTGCCATAGACATATTGAGGGCTTCGGACAGGTTGGCGTGACCTGTACGGCGGATGATCATCGGCGCGGCGCCCCAGTTGAAGCCGTGCGTCTGTTGGTTTACTGGAGGTTCAGGCTTCGGGGGTGAATCTGAGGCTTTGGGGCTGGTGGTACGCCTGTGCCAAGTAGGGTGTTTGTCCGCAAGAGACCGGCAGGTGTGATTTTCCGGGCTCTGGCGCGAATTCGGTGATTCTTGCTCCTGGTTCGTGATCATGGAGGCTGCCGGGGTGGCTTCTGTTCTTGACTGGTCTGGCGGTTGCCGTCAGTTCACCCGGGTGCGGCTCCTGCGGGGCAAGGGCTGCGCCTGCTGGAGGGTTTGCCGTGCTCCTCCAGGAACCCGGAAACCCTCCACGATCATGACGACAACCCTCCTGCCAGAACCCGGGAATCCTCCCGCAGACGACAACCCTCCTGCCAGAACGCGGGAATCCTCCCGCACCCGGCAGCGCTCCTTCCTCATCCGCGGTCAGGAGGCACCCATCGACGCCGCCGCGTCATCGTCGCGGGCTTGATCACGGAACATCGCACCTGCCCGGACCTGCGCAAATATCCGTGATCATGTCTCGGATCATGATCACGGAGACCAGCGCGGGTCACTACGAGCGGCCCGGCCTGGCCGGGGCACCAGCAACTGCTCACCCCGCCCGAACTCAGTAAACCAACGGGTCATGTCTGGACCACCTTTGTCTGGACCACCGGTGCTGCCGGGCCGTTTACCAGGGACAATGGAGCTATGACGGCGGTCACGGGGGTTAGCATGGTCAACGAGGCTGTGGCGGGGCGGCCTGCTGAGCCGCTGAGGCCCTTCATCGAGTACTACAGCGGCTACCGGCAGGCTGGGATCGCCCCGGCGGAGCACCGGGGACTGCCGTCGCCGTACCTGACCCTGATCTTCACGCTGGACGAGCCGCTCACCGTCACCGAGCACCCCGACCCAGCCCAGCCCGCCGCGAAGTACGTCACCCTGGCCGGCGGCCTGCACGCCACGCCGGCGCTGGTGACCCACGACGGCTCCCAGTCCGGTATCCAGCTCGCGCTCAGTCCTCTCGGGGCGCGCGCGATCCTGGGCGTGCCGGCGGGAGAGCTGGCGATCATCGACGTTGACGGCACTGACGTGCTCGGCGGGCTCGCCGCGGAGATCCAAGAGCGGATCAGGATGGCGGTGACGTGGGATGACAGGTTCGCCACCCTCGATCGACTGCTCTGCGAACGATTGCAGCGAGTGGAGACGGGCCTAGCGCCCGAGGTCAGTTACGCCTGGCGGCGGCTGCTCACCGCGAACGGCGCGGCGTCGATCTCCGACCTGGCGGCGGAAACCGGCTGGAGCGACCAGCACCTGCGCTCTGCTTTCAAAAACGAAATCGGCCTGACGCCGAAGGCGGCGGCCCGGGTTATCCGCTTCCATCGGGCCAGGCTCGCGGTGCAGAGCCGAGCGGTAGCCGGTCGCAGCCTCCACCTGGCCGACCTGGCCGCCGAGTGCGGATACTACGACCAGGCCCACCTTGACCTGGACTTCAGGGCGATGGCCGGCTTGGCACCGACGGTGTGGGCGCGGCGGGAGTTCCGAAATTTCCAAGCCGCCGGTCAGGCGCAAGCGGAAGCATTGACGAACATGACGCAGAACACACCACCACCGCAAGTCTGGCCGACGCTCAGGGCTCACGACGCCCGGGCACTCATCAGTTTCCTCACAGGCGCGTTCGGATTCGAGGAGACCGTCGTCTACGGCGAGGGCGACCGCGTGGACCACGCACAGCTGTCCTGGCCGCTCGGCGGCGGCATCATGCTCGGCTCGGCCCGGCGAAGGCGACGCCGACGACCGTGGCCGCTCAAGCCGGGCACCTTCGGCGCCTACGTGGTGACCGATGATCCCGACGGGCTGCACAAGCGGGCCGCGGCGGCCGGGGCGAAGATCCTGACAGATCCACACGACACCGACTACGGGTCGCGCGATTTCTCGGCCGCCGATCCTGAGGGCAACCGCTGGTCGTTCGGCACCTACCGGGGCGAGCCGCGTAAGGGCGGCTAGCCGCGCAAGGGGTGACTAGCGACCTGCCGTGATCCCGTCGAAGAGCAGCGCCAGGAAGGCATCCACGACCTGGTCGGTCGGGTAGCCGCCCGAGCGGTGCCAGGCGGCCGGAATCCACAGCACATCCCTGAGCAGGCGATACGTGAGGGCGGAGTCTAGTTCGGCCCGGAACGCCCCGTCCGCCACGCCTCGCTCCAGCTGGCTGATCCAGGTGCGCTCGATCTCGCGGAGCGCCGTCCGCAGGTAGCCGAAACGCGGATGGGTGTTGAAGTAGTTCCAGTCGTTCTGCAGCATCGACAGCGCGGCCCGGTGGTGCGCCAGCGTCGTGCTCGTGCTGCGGACGATCTGCTCGAGCACGGCGCGCGGCTCCCCGCCGGCCGCGACCGCGGCGCGGTAGTCGGCAAGTATCTCGTCCAGGAACCGCTTCAGGATCTCATCGCCAATCGACTCCTTGGAGTCGAAGTGGTGATACAGGCTGCCGGACAAGATCCCGGCCGCGTCCGCGATCTCGCGCACGGTCGTGGCGCGGTAGCCCTTCTGAGCGAACAGCTGGCCGGCGAGCCGGACGACGTCGTCCCGCCTGGCCGAGCGCTCGGCCCGCTCCGGCCTGCGGTCCGGTCCAGTCTTGCGCGTCACGGCCACCCGATCATTATGGCCGCCGGTGGCGCCGGTCCCGAGAACAAGCAGCCGGCTTCCGCGTGCGCGGCGCGGAAGCCGGCTGGCCAGGACTCGCGGGCTGGATCAGCTCGCGGGAACCTTGGGAGCTGCGATGACCTTCCAGGCAGTGCCGTTCCACGCCTCGGCGAGAGGCCGCCTCGTGTTCACGGCGAACCCGACGGCGAGGCAGTCGCCGCTCTTGCAGGACACCGCGATGAAATGTGCCGCATTGCCGTCCGGCGCGAACTGCGTCAGTGTCCAGGTGCCGCTGTGGAACCATGGGTTTCCGTGCTGGTCGCCGACAATCATGCAGTCGGTGCCGCTGTCGCAGGAGAGGGCATCGCCGGCCGCGGTGACTCCGTTGGTCGGCGTCACGTCTTGCCAGGTCCTGGTGGTGTTGCTGTATTCATCAGCAACGCTGCCGAACGCGAGGCAACTCTGCGCGGCGCAGGACACGATGGTCAGATTCGCGTCGGTGCCTTCGTCCGCGTTCGGCAGCACGGAGTTCGACCATCGCTTGCCGTTCCAGATGTGAGCGATTGGGTCAGAGACGTGAGTCTCGTTCACGCCCCAGCCGACCGCCATGCATAGCGATGCGCTCGCGCAGGCGGCGTCGCTGACGCAGTGCTGAGAATTGCCGCCTGAGCACAACTGCGTGTTCCCCCAGCTGCTGCCGTTCCAGAGCTCCACGCTCTCCTCCTTGGCGTGCCCTGTAATACATTCCGACCGGCTGCCGCACGACACCCAGAGCTGCGGGCTCTTCGGCGCGGTGACCTTGACCCACTTGCTGCCGTTCCACCGGAAGGCCGACGCGTTGACACCGAGCGCCAGGCAGTTCCAGCTCGCCGAGCAGGACACGGTCGCGAGGCCGGTGGCCGCCGGGTTCGGCACCAGCCGCCAGGTCTTTCCGTTCCAGATCTCGGTCAGGCCCCTGTTCTCATGGCGGCTATTGAAGTACGACCCGACCGCCATGCACCACGACGACCGCACGCACGACGCGCCTCCCAGGGCAGCGTTCTCCGCGGCGTGGGCTCGCGGCGCGGCGTGGGCTCGCGGCGCGGCCTGTGCCTGCCCCGCCATGCCAACCCCCGCGCCGAGCATCGCAAGGCTGGCGCCTAAGGCTAGTGCGCTCAGCTTCACCCGGGCCATCAGTGAAACTCCGGTCGTCATCTCGCCCTCCCCGAACCGCGACCCGCGACCCGCGGTCAGCCACCGGCAGGAAACTGACTAGGTACGAGAATGACGCCTCAGACGCGCGACCGGTTTACCGGCCGCCCTGGCCGCCGCTCCAGGCAAAATTAGACCCAGCCCGGTTGCCCGGGCTGGGTCCGCGGCTGAACTGCCTTCAGTAGCGGATCAGGCCCCGGATGTTGAGTCCGTTGCGCATGTCCTCGTAGCCCTCGTTGACCTCTTCGAGCGTGTACTCCCTGGTGATCAGCTCGTCCAGCTTGAGCTGGCCGTGGTTGTACATCTCGAGCATCCGCGGGATGTCGTGCTGGGCGTTGGACGAGCCGTACAGCGAGCCCCTGATCTGCTTCTCCATCATGGTCAGCATCCACAGCGAGCCGCTGATCTGCATCTCGGCCGGGTGGCCGACCGCGGTGACGACGACCTTGCCGCGCTTGGCGACCAGGTCGAGCGCCGGGCCGATGTAGGCGCCCTCGGCGACATCGGTCGTGATGATGAACGAGTCCGCCATCTGGCCCCGCGTCAGCAGCCCGACGATCTGGGCCGGCTTCCTCCACGGCTGGCCGCGGCGTGGGTCGCGCCGAGCTCCAGGGCCTTGGTGCGCTTGAACTCGACCGGGTCGATCGCGATGATGTAGCGCGCTCCGGCGATCCTGGCGCCCTGGACCGCGTTGATGCCGATGCCGCCGATGCCCATGACGACGACCGTGTCGCCCGGCCTTGGTCTCGGCGGTGCGAACCGCGCTGCCGAAGCCGGTCGTCACGCCGCAGCCGACCAGCGCCGCCTTGTCCAGCGAGGTGCCGTCGTCGACCTTCACGACCGACTGGGCCGGGACGACGGTGTACTCGGAGAACGTGCCGAGCAGGCACATCTGGCCGAGCCCTTGCCCTTGTTGTGGAAGCGGTAGGTGCCGTCCAGTTGCGGGCCGTTGATGAGGAACATGCCGAGGTCGCAGAGGTTCTGCATGCCGCGGGCGCAGTACGAGCAGTGGCCGCAGGCGGGCAGGAAGCTCAGGACGACCGAGTCGCCCTCCTTGACGTGGTCGACCTCGGGCCCGACCTCGACGACGATGCCGGCGCCCTCGTGGCCGCCGATGACCGGGAACGGGATCGGGATGTCGCCGGTCACCAGATGCTCGTCGGAATGGCACAGGCCGCTCGCCGTGAGCTTGACCAGGACCTCCTTGGCGTGCGGCGGGTCGAGTTCGACCTCTTCGATCTGCCACTTCTCATCCACGCCGTACAGCACCGCGGCCTTGGTCTTCATTGCCTCATCCTCGCCGGTAGAACGTGTTCCAGTTCGTGTGCATATACCGTAACCAGACTTGTTATCCGCCGGAAGACCCCCGAGTGACCGGCTTGCCGGGGCGGAAGGCCGACCCGAGCGCGCGTACCGCCGAATCCAGCAGCTCGCACAGGTCATCGCCGGGGCTGGCGAGCCACTGCTCGTACGCGGCGACCGCGACGCCGAGCATCGCGTGCGCGATCGTGCGGGGCAGCAGGGCATCGGGCGCGCTGGCCGGTCCGCTGCGCGACGAAGTCCGCGATCACCCGACGCCAGGCGGCGAACCGCAGCGTCGAGTGCGCCTGCAGCGCCGGCACGCCCAGGATGAAGGTCATCCGCCGCCGGTGCGCAGGCACCTGCTCGGCCGGCATCTGGTTGAAGTCCACGATGGCCTCGCTGATCGCGTCCATCAGCGGCGCCTGCGGGGGGTCGCGGCAAGACGTCGCCGCATGCGGGCCAGCTCGCCGTCGAAGTCGCCCCACGGGATCATCATTTTTAGAATCGAAATAGCGGAAAAATGTGCGCCGGCCGATTCCCGCAGCGGCCGCGATGTCATCGATGGTGGTCTGCTCGAACCCCTGCTGCTCGAACAGGTCGAACGCCACCTGCTCAATCTCGGCGCGCGACGTGATCCTGCGCCGACCCGCGGAGACGGGAAGCCGGTCCGTCTGATTTGCCACTCTTGCACTATGGCACCCCGTGCCTTTACTGTGGGACAGTACTGGCACTCGGTGCCAATCACCGAGGAGTTGCGGCGGGGTCGTCCCCCGCGGCGTCAACGACTGCGGAGGACGCAGCGTGGACAGCGCGGTACTCGGGTTGAGCAGGACGAGGAAAACGTACCGAAGAGACTCCTGCACAGAGGAACTCCTCGTCGAGGAGGTCTCGATCGACGGCATGTGCGGTGTTTACTAAACGGTGTTCACTGGTGGCTTTCGACCTCGATCAGCCCTGGTGCCTGGACGGCAGGTCGCGCTCAGGCCGGAGCCGTTCGGCGCGTCTGCTGTATCACTTCGGGACCAGGCGGCTGTCCTTCCTGAAGGACCCGCTGCTGCTCGCGGTCGTCCAGCGGCCTAGCTGACCACCCGAGCGCCAGGTCCGCCTGCGAGTCGGCCGGGGTCTCCGCTCAGGCGATGCCCGCCTACGAGCGGGCTCTGGGCACGCTGGCCAGCTCGGAGATGATCCGCGTCAGGGACGAGCGGGTCACTGAGCGCGCGTGCTGCCGCTGACGGCGCAGTTCGCTCGCGGGCTGTCCGCGCCGATCTGCCTGACCTGGGAACTCACCTACGCCTGCAACCTGTCCTGCGTGCACTGCCTGTCCTCGTCCGGCCGGCGCGACCCGCGCGAGCTGAGCACGGCGCAGTGCCAGGCGGTGATCGATGAGCTCGAGCGGATGCAGGTGTTCTACGTCAACATCGGCGGCGGCGAGCCGACCGTGCGGCCCGACTTCTGGGAGCTGGTCGACTACGCGGTCGCGCACCGGGTCGGGGTGAAGTTCTCCACCAACGGCATCAAGATCACCCCGGCCGTCGCCCGGCGGCTGACCGGCAGCGGATTACATCGACGTGCAGATCTCGCTCGACGGCGCGACGAGCCGAGGTCAACGATGCCGTGCGGGGGACCGGCTCGCTACCAGACCGCGCTGCGCGCGATGTCGAATCTGGCGCAGGCTGGCTTTCGCGGCTTCAAGCTCTCGGTGGTGGTAACCCGCCAGAACGTCGGCCAGCTCGATGAGTTCGCGGCGCTGGCGCGGGCAGTATGGCGCCCAGCTTCGGCTGACCAGGCTGCGCCCGGCCGGACGCGGCGCGAGCGTCTGGCACGAACTGCACCCGACCGCGAGCAGCAGCGTAGCTCTACGACTGGCTAGTCGCCCACGGGGAGAACGTGCTCACCGGCGACTCCTTCTTCCACCTGTCCGGCTTCGGCCAGGCGCTGCCCGGCCTCAACCTGTGCGGAGCCGGCCGGGTCGTCTGCCTGATCGATCCGGTCGGTGACGTCTACGCCTGCCCGTTCGCGATCCACGAGAACTTCCTGGCCGGCAACGTTCGCGACGAGGGCGGGTTCGCCCGGGTCTGGCGCGAGTCCGAGCTGTTCGGCAGCCTGCGTCAGCCGCAGTCGGCTGGTGCCTGCACGTCCTGCTCGGCCTTCGACGCCTGCAGGGCGGCTGCATGGCGGCGAAGTTCTTCACCGGCCTGCCGCTGGACGGGCCTGACCCTGAATGCGTGACGCGGCCATGGCGAGGCGGCGCTTGCTCGCGCTCGACGCCGAGCCCCGCCCCGTGCCGTCGCCCGATCACTCGCACCGCGTCGCCCGGTGCCGGTCACGATCGGCGAGGCGCCGGCCCCCGGACCGGGCCTGTGACGAGAGTCCCGCTGGCCGAATTCGGCTCCCCGGCGGGCTGACGTGGCGTCATCGAGGCCGGTCGCGATCGTCACCGGCGCCGCTCGCGGCATTGGTGCGGCCACCGTGCTCGCCCTGGCGGAGCAGGGCTGGTCGGTACTCGCCGTCGACCTGGCCAAGGACGACCCGGCCCTGCCCTATCCGCTGGGCACAGCGGACGAACTGGCTGCCACGGTCCTGGCCGGCAGGTGACCAGGTCGTCGGCTACCAGGCCGACGTTCGTGACCAGGCCGTCCTTCGCCGCGGCCGTCGCTGAAGCCGAACGCCGCTGGGGCGGGCTGGACGCGGCGATCGCGGCCGCCGGCGTGATCGCCGGGGGAGTACCGCTCTGGGACATCCCGGCCGACCAGGAACAGGCCGTGCTCGACATCGACCTGGGCGGTGTGCTCAAGCTGGCGCGGGCCGCGATCCCCGCGCTGCTGCGCCGGCCCGAGCCTCGATCCGGCCGGTTCCTGGCCGTGGCGTCAGCCGCCGCGACCAGCGGGACTGCCGATGATCGCCGCCTACTGCGCGGCCAAGGCCGGGGTCGCTGGCCTGATCCGCGCGCTCGGCGCCGAGCTTGGCGGTACCGGGGTCACCGCGAACGCCGTCAGCCCCGGCTCCACCGACACGCCGATGCTGGACGAGAGCGCCCGGCTCTACGGGCTGCCGGACTCGAGCGAGCTTCGCCAGCCAGCAACCGCACGGGCGACTGCTTGATCCGGCCGAGATCGCCGCCGTGCTCGCGTTCCTCGCCGGACCTGGCAGCAGCGCGATGACCGGCAGCGTGATCCCCGTCGACGGCGGGCTCGCCCTGTGACCGTTGCGGGCGATTCCGGGCCGCCGAGGGCTCGGGGGCGCTCCCCGGCCAGCGGACCGGCCCCCAAGACCAGCACCACGCCTGTTCCGCCGCTGCCGGCGGGTTCGGGATCGAGCTTGACCCCTGGACGAAGCAGCTCACGCCCGAGCTCTGGTTCGGCGGGTCGCCGGTGCGGATCGCCCGGCTGACCCCGGCCGGCCAGGCGGCCTGGCGCGACCTGTGGCCAGGCCGCGTCGACTTCCCGCGCTACCGGCGCGCTGGCCGGTACTTCACCGATACCGGGCTGGCGCACCCGGTGCCACCTGAGCCGTCGACGGGGCCGCCCGTCGTGACGGTGATCGTCCCGGTCCGGACCGCACTGACCTAGCTCGGACGCTGCCTGACCGCTCTGGGCGGCCAGCTTCCGGTGATCGTGGTCGATGACGGTTCCTCTGATCCGGCAGCGTGGCGCGGGTCGCCGGCCGGCACGGGGCGCGGCTGATCCGGCGCGAGGTCAATGGCGGTCCCGGCGCGGCCAGGAACACCGGGCTCGCGGTGCTGGCTCACGAGGGGGCGACCAGCGAACTGGTCGCGTTCGCCGACAGCGACTGCGAGGCCTCCGGCGGATGGATCACCCGGCTGGCCGGTCACTTCGCCGACCCGCTGGTCGCTGCCGTGGCGCCGAGGATCGCCGGCCGAGCGGACCGGACTGGGTCGGCAAACACCGGAGTCGGACCGACTTCGGCCGGCCGGTATACCGAAATGAACGGCGCGCTTGATCTCGGCGGCCGGGCCGGGCGGGTCCGCCCAAGTCCGCGATCTCGTTACGTGCCCACGGCGGCCGTGCTCGCCCGGCGCGAGGCGCTGTTGTCAGTGGCCTCGATAGCGCGGTGTTCGACGAGTCGATGCGCGTCGGCGAGGATGTTGACCTGATCTGGCGGCTGCACGAGGCGGGCTGGCGGGTCCGCTACGACCCGTCCGTGCAGGTCGCCCACCATGAGCCTGCCTCGTGGCGAGGCTGCTCGCCCGGAGGTACCGTTACGGCACCTCGGCCGCCGCGCTGGCGCAGCGCCATCCCGGCGCCGTCGTCCATCTCGCGCTTCAGCCCTGGCCGGCCGTGACCGTCGCGGCGCTGCTGGCCCGGCGGCCCGTGGCGGCGGCCGCCGCGTTCGGCGGCGCGCTGGTGACGACCGGGGTACCGGCTGCGCCGCGCCGAGGTTCCGCGCGCCGGGCTGACCCGGGCTACGGTCGCGGCGACCCGGCAGACGTGGCTGGGCCTTGGCCGGTACGGCACGCAGTTCGCGGCGCCGCTGCTGGTAGCCGCGATCGCGGCTCCGGCCGCCCGGAGCGGCCCGCCAGCCAGGACCTGCGGCCGGAACTGGGGCAGGCGGCTGGCGGTCGGCTCGCTGCTGCTCGGGCCGCCGCTGACCGCCTGGGCGGAGGGGCCGCGGACGCTTGACCCGCTCCGGTTCAGCTCGGCCGGATCGCCGACGATGTCGCCTACGGGCTCGGCGTCTGGTCCGGGTGCGTCGCGCCGCGCGCACGCTCGCGCCGCTGCGGCCGGTCATCGCCTGGCGCCCGCTGCGCATCGACCCGCCGCACAGGAGGATACCTCCGTCGCGATGCAAAGACGCAAGCTGCCTGAATGTTCGAGACGGTCGCGGAGGCGCAGCGCCGTGCCCGTAAACGGCTGCCGGAGTCCGTCTACAGCGCGCTGCTGGCCGGGACCGAGAAGGGGCTGACGGTCAGCGACAACGTCGCGGCCTTCGACGAGACTCGGATTCGCGCCGCACGTCGCCGGGCTGAGCGGCGAGCGCGACCTGGCCACGACTGTGATGGGGCAGCCGATCTCGCTTCCCGGTGATCATCTCCCCGACCGGCGTCCAGGCCGTTCATCCCGACGGCGAGGTCGCGGTCGCCAGGGCGGCGGCGGCCCGGGGCACCGCGATCGGGCTCAGCTCATTCGCGAGCAAGCCGATGGAGGACGTCATCGCGGCCAACCCGCAGACCTTCTTCCAGATGTACTGGCTCGGCGGGCGGGACCAGATCGCCGAGCAGCTGGAGCGGGCCGCGCAGGCGGGCGCGGCCGGCGTGATCGCCACGCTGGACTGGTCGTTCTCGCACGGCCGGGACTGGGGCAGCCCGCACATCCCGGAGAAGCTGACGTTCGCGCGAGCTGCTGCGGCTGGCGCCGCAGGGCCTGGCCAGGCCGAAATGGCTGGCCGCCTACTTGCGGACCGGGCACCTCCCCGACCTGACCGTGCCGAACCTGGCCCCCAGCGGCCAGCCCGCGCCTGCCTTCTTCGGCGCGTACGGGCAGTGGATGGGGACGCCGCCGCCGTCCTGGGACGACGTCGCTTGGATGCGCGAGCAGTGGGGAGGCCCTTTCCTGCTGAAGGGCATTACCCGGGTCGATGACGCCCGGCGGGCCGTCGACGCGGGCGTGACGGCGATCTCGGTGTCCAACCACGGCGGCAACAACGTGGACGGCACGCCGGCCACGATCCGGGTGCTCCCGTCGATCGCGCAAGCCGTCGGCGACCAGGTCGAGGTGCTGCTCGACGGCGGCATCCGGCGCGGCAACGACGTGGTCAAGGCCGTCGCCCTCGGCGCGCGGGCGGTCATGATCGGCCGCGCCTACCTGTGGGGCCTGGCCGCGAACGGGCAGGCGGGCGTGGAGAACGTGCTCGACATCCTGCGCAACGGGATCGACTCGGCGCTGCTGGGACTGGGCTGCTCGTCCCTCGCCGACCTGAGCGAGGACCACCTCGTGATCCCGCCTGGCTTCACCCGCACCCTCGGAACATCACCCGCCGATGCCCAGGGCTCGGGCGGCGTTGATTGAGTCCACGCCCGGGGTCGGCAGGATCGCGATGACCGGGGTGTCCAGGCCGGCGGTCCGGTAGGCGTCGACTCGCTCGCGGCAGTAGTCGAAGTCGCCGTGGATGACCAGGTCGTCGACCACGGATTCCGGGATCGCGGCCCCGGCGCCGCGCCGGTCGCCCGCGTTCCACAGGTCCATCATCGGCTGCAGCAGCTCGCCGCCGGCCGAGCCACTCGTGGAACTTGAAGTACGCGGGCACGGTCAGGTACCCGGTGAGCGCCCGGCGGGCGATCGCGCGGGCCGTGTCCGCGTCGGTCGTCGGGCACACGAAGATCCGCGCGATCAACTCGGTGTCAGGCCCGGCGGCGCCGCGCGCACCTTGGGCACATCGGCGGGCGACAGCCAGTTGGTGATCACGGCGTCGGACTCGGCCGCCGCGAGCTTCACCATCTGCGGCCGGAGCGCGGCCAGCGCCAAGGCAGGCGCCACGGCGGGCGGCCGCTCCAGCCGGAACCCGTTCACCTTGAACGTCTCGTACTCCGCCGTCACCTTCTCCCCGGCCAGCGCCGCCCGCAGGAATCGCAGCACGTCGCGCGAGCGCTGGTAAGGCGCCTCGAACGGGATGTCGTTCCACTGCTGGACGACGACCGGCGTCGAGGTGCCGACGCCCAGCATGAACCGGCCGGGAGCCAGGTCGGCCACCGTGGCGGCGGTCATCGCCAGGCACGCCGGTCCCGCGCGTGTAGACCGGCGCGATCGCCGTGCCGAGCCGCAGCGAGTCCGACCACTGCGACGCGAGCACCAGCGGCGTGAACGCGTCGATCCCATTCAGCTCCGCCGACCACAGGTCGGTGTAGCCGAGGTCAGCCAGTTCGAGGCGACGATCTCCCGCTGCTCGGGCAGCGAGTGGCCATGGAGCGGCACCGTGAGCCCCCAGCGGGGGACGGCCGTTCTTTCGTCATGGCAGGACCATAATTGGTCAGTGCCAGTTCGTCAGGGCCAGGGTCGCGCCGCCGGGTCGGTGAGCCGGTGGTATCCCGTTGCGTCGCCGAGCCGGGCCAGCTCGCCGGCGACCCGGCGCCGCGGGCCGCCGACTCGGACCAGGATCGCGCCGTCGGCGCCGACCGCCACCAGTTCGCCGTCCACCCGCAGCAGCACCGGCCCGTCCCGGCTCAGCCGAGATCGCGACGTTGCCCGCCGCGACGCCATCCAGCACCGCGCCCGGATCGCCGCGGCTTCCGACGAGCACCCAGGTCGTCGGCGAGCCCGGCGGCGCGTCAGAGCCTGGCCGGTGCCAGTCGCTGCCGCCGACCGCGATCGCGCCCGGGTGCCAGGCCAGCCACCAGCTCAGCGGCGCGGTCCAGCGCAGGTCGAGCCAGCTCCAGTGCCAGACCTCGATCAGCGGCGGCCGCCGTCGTCATAGGCGCTGTCCACGCCGACCTGACCCCCGTATGGATGATTAACGGATAGCAGCCCGCCGCCCTCTTCCGTCCGGGCGAGCCAGGCATCAGGCGACTCGCGGAAGTCCACCCACGGCAGGCTCGCCGAACGCGTTGGCGTGCCCGCGCTCGGTCGTCACCTCCTGGCCAGGCACGAGCACGATGCCGTGCGCGGCTGCCGCCGCCGGCAACTCGCGTGGTGGCTGGTCGTGTTGTGGTCGGTCACGGCGAGGAAGTCCAGCCCTCGTTCCACCGCGAACCTGGCCAGCTCAGGGACCGTCAGCACCCCATCGGAGTGCACGGTGTGCGAATGCAGGTCGCCGGCTAGCCAGCGCATCCCGTCCGGCGCCGGGCAGGTCACGGCTGGGCGGGCGGTCCGCGAGCGGCGGCGGCTGCTCGCTGGCCTCCTGCGGGGGGGAACGTCCGCCTGAGGTCTCGGCGGTGACCTCGTACCTGACGCCGGCGGCGGGAATCCGGTGCAGGCCGATCACGACCTGCCACTGCCGGGCTCAAGCTCGCCTGGCAGGTAGCCGGGCGTCGCCGACTTACCCGCGATCAGTGAACGACCGGCGGGCGCCGCCTGACCAGCCGCGGAATCCAGCCGGGCCGAAGCAGCCCAGATCCAGCCCGGCCCCGGCCGCGTTGTACTCAAGCTCGACCTTTAACGCGGCCGTCCCCGGCGGAACCTCGACCGGCAGGTAGTGCCAGGGCGACTCGCACTTGTCCTCGATGGTCCACTCTCCGCCATGCCGAGTCAGCGCCATACCTCCTGTCTACCCGACGGTACCGCAGTCCTGGCCAGCCGGCGGGCTTGACCCAGCTAATTCAACGCTTGTAGAGTTCAACGTACGTTGAATTCTGGATCGGGAGGCAGGGGCATGGAGGTTGCGTCATGTGGGCGATGATCGTGAAGGAGTTCCGGCAGATCCGGCGTGACCGGCGGACGCTGGCGATGATGATCGTGCTGCCGGTGCTGTTGCTCGTGGTGCTCGGTTACGCGGCGAGCTTTGACGTCAAGTCGATCTCGGTCGCCGTGGCCGGGCCGGACGCGAGCCGCGTCGGCCAGTTCCTCAAGGCGCCTTTCACGATCACGGAGAGCGCGCCAGGACAGGGCAAGACCTGGGCGACCGATCAGCTCAGGGACGGCAAGGCGGACCTGGCGGTCGTGGCCGGTGGCAGCGGCCTGCACGTGTACATCGACGGCAGCCAGCTCTTCTCCGCCAAAGCCGCGCTCGGCGCGCTGGCCAGCCAGACCAGCCAGGCCGGGAGACCCAGGCCGGCCAGGCCAGCCAGGCCGAGCCGCGAGCCGCGGCCGCGTTGCCGCCTCGAAGGTGACCGTGCTGTACAACCCTGACCTGACCACGTCCGACATCATGATCCCGGGGCTCTGCGGCGTCGTCCTCGTCTTCGTCGGCACGATCATCACGAGTCTCGGCGTCGTGCGGGAACGGCAGTCGGGCACGCTCGAGCAACTCGCCGTCATGCCGCTGAAGCCGAGAGACGTCGTGCTCGGCAAGATCGTGCCGTACTTCGCAGTCGCGGCCGTGGATCTCGCGATCGTGCTCGGGGTCGGCATCGCGGTCTTCGGAGTGCCGTTCCGCGGCTCGCCGCTGACGTTCGCGCTCGGGGCGCTGCTGTTCCTGTTCGTGACGCTCGGGTTCGGGGTGCTCATCTCCAGCGTGTCGCAGAACCAGGGCCAGGCGATCCAGCTGGCCATGATGACGCTGCTGCCGCAGATCCTGCTGTCCGGGCTGATCTTCCCGCTCAGCTCGATGGTGGCCGGGGTGCGCTGGATCGCCTACCTGCTGCCGCTGACGTACTTCAATCAGATCTCCCGTGGCGTGATGCTGCGGGCCGAGCCGATCGGCTCGCTCTGGCAACCGTTCGTGTTCCTCGCGCTGCTCGGGGCGGTGGTGGTGACCGGCGCGACGCTGCGGTTCCGCGGTTACCTGGCGCCGTCCAGCCACGAGCGCGCAGGCCGCCAGCGGGCGGCGCAGCCGCGGGAGGTCAGCGCATGACCACGGACGGCACTCGCCTAGAAGCCTGGGGTGGCCGGTGATCTATTCGTTCATTATGGAGAAAACCGCTGCTCTCTCGGGCGTGAGCGTGTCCGCGCCGGGCGGCCAGGTGACGGCGGTGGTCGGCGGCGATGGCGCGGGCAAGAGCACGCTGCTGCGCTGCCTGGCCGGGGCGCAGGCGCCGGGGACCGGGACGGTGCGCCGTCCGGCGAAGGAGCGGATCGGCTACCTGCCAGCGGGATCGGGCGTCTACCCGGACCTGACGGTTACCGAGAATCTCGACTTCCGGGCGACCGTGCTACAAGCTGGCGCGGCCAGGCGGCGCGGGAGCGGGCCGCCGAGTACATCGAGCGCGCCGGGCTCGCGGCGGCGGCCGGGCGGCTGGCCGGGCAGTTGTCCGGCGGGATGCGGCAGAAACTCGGCGTGATCGCCGCGATGCTGCACCAGCCCGACCTCCTGGTGCTCGACGAGCCGACGACCGGCGTCGATCCGGTCAGTCGCAGCGGGCTCTGGTGGCTGATCGCGCGGGCGGCCGCCGAGGGCTGCGCGGTCGTGCTCGCGACCACGTACCTCGACGAGGCCGAACGATGCGCGTCCGTGCTCGTGCTCGACAGCGGTCGCGTGCTCGCGGCCGGGACCAGCGATGAGATCATCGCCGCCATGCCCGGAGTAATCATCTCTGCGTCGGGGAGACCCGAGGGCCAGGATGCAGCCAGAGCGTGGCGGCGCGGCGGGCAGTGGCGGGTGTGGGAGCCTGCCGCAGGGGCCAGCCCCGGCCGCATCCAGCCCGACCTGACCGATGCGGTCACCGTCGCCGCGATCGCGAAGGAGGTGCGGGCATGAACGGGCCGCTCGCCCGGGTGCACAGCGAGCCGTTCGCGCGGGTGCACAGCGAGCCGCTCGCCCGGGTGCACAGCGCGACGAAGCGGTTCGGTGAATTCACCGCCGTGCGCGAGGTGGAGCTGGAGGTACATCCAGGCGAGATCGTCGGCTTGCTGGGCGCGAACGGGGCCGGGAAGACCACGCTGATCCGGATGCTGCTCGGGCTGACCGGCACGACGTCCGGGTCGGTCGAGCTCTTCGGCCAGCCGCCGTCGCGGCAGACCCGCGGCAGGCTCGGCTACGTGCCGCAGGGACTCGGCCTCTACGACGATCTCACCGCCGCCGAGAACCTGGCGTTCTCCGCTGCCGCCTTCGGCTCGGGCGCGCCGGCTGGCCGCCGACATCGCGCCCTACGGTGCCCAGTTGGTCGGCTCGATGTCGCTCGGGACACAGCGCCGGTTGGCGTTCGCGCAGGCCCTGGCGCACGATCCCGACCTGCTGATCCTCGACGAACCCACCTCAGGCGTCGACCCGCTCGGCCGCGCCAGGCTGTGGGAGACGATCGCCGGAGCGGCGCAGGCCGGGGCAGGCGTGCTCGTCACCACGCACTACCTGGAGGAAGCGGGGGAGTGCGGCCGGCTGGTGATCATGGCCGACGGCGCCGTCGTCGCGGCCGGAACGGCCGCTGCCATCATCGGATCGCGGCAGGTGACCGTGGTGGAGACGGCAGCCTGGGCGCGAGGCGTTCGGCCGGCTGGAAGACGCGGGCTGGCCGGTGGCGCTCGCCGGGCGCGGGGTTCGGGTGCCGGGCGCCGAGCCCGGTGAGGTGCGGCGGCTGCTCGGGGACCTGCCGGCAGTGGTGCGGCAGGCCCCGGCGACGCTAGAAGAGCGCTTCTTCGAGCTTGCTGAAAGGGATGCGCCGGCATGAGCCCTGGCCGGCAGGCCGGCCGGAAGGCGGGCCGGTGACAGCGGTACCAGCGAGGCGATACTCGAAGCCGCGCGGGGGCAGTTCGCCGAGCACGGTTACCGAGGGGCCACGATCCGGGCGCATCGCGGGCGCGGCCGGAGTCGACCCCGCTCTCGTCCACCACTTCTACGGCACGAAGGAGGCATTGTTCGCGGCGGCGATGCGGATGCCGGTCGTGCCGAGCCAGGTGCTCGGCGGCCGCGCTTGAGCGGACCTCCGACGGGCCGCGCGGTGAGCACCTGGTCAGGACGGCGCTGACGCTGTGGGAGTCCGACGGGATCAGGGAGACGTTCGAAGGGCTGCTGCGGTCCGCGGTCACGAGCGACCAGGCGGCGGGCATGCTGCGCGAGTTCATGGCCGATTCGATCCTCGGCACGATCGCCCGGGTCTCCGGGCTCACCCCCGCGGTGCCAGCGACAGCGCGGAGGTGCAGTACCGGGTCGCGATGGTGGCGACGCAGATGCTGGGCCTGGCGCTGACCAGGCTGGTGCTGCGGCTGCCCATGGTCGCCGCGGCCAGCGTCGACGAACTGGCCGCCACGATCGGGCCGTCGGTCGAGCGATATCTGACAGGAGAGATCGTCCAGTAGAGCCTGTCTGGTTTGACCCGCCTGTCCGGCCTCGAGCCCGGAGTTACGATCTCGGTAGATGGACGCGCTGCTCGGGAATTGCTCGCTCGATCGACCTCGCCAAGCGTAAGAGCCACAAGTGGCGGGAGTACCCGCCAGACGTCCTTCCGGCCTTCGTCGCCGAGATGGACTTCAGGTCGCCGAGCCGATCGCCGACGCGGTCAGGGCCGCGCTGGCGATCGGCGATACGGATATCCGCATGTTGGCGAGCTTGGCGAGGTCTTCGCCGCGTATGCGCCGCGCGGCTGGCTGGGCCGTGAGGCCTGACTGGGTCTTCCCGATCCCTGACGTGATGTCCGGGATCGCCGAGGTGCTGGTCGCGGTGACGCCGCACAGCTCGGCGTGGTGCTCAACCCGCCTGTGTACGGGCCGTTCTTCCTGCGGCTTGGGTACATTCACATGGCAGGTCGTCGAGGCGCCGCTGCGCCGCTGCGACGACGGCAGCTATGATCTGGACTTCGAGGTGCTCGACGCCGCGCTCGCGCAGCCTGACGTCAGCGCCTACCTGCTGTGCAACCCGCATAACCCGCTCGGCAATGTCTGGAGCCGCGATCAGTTGCTCACGGTCGCCGACCTGTGCCAGCGGCACGAGGTCGCGCTGCTCGTCGACGAGATCCATGCCCCGCTGGCGCTGCCCGGCGCGCGTGCAGGTGCCGTTCGCCTCGCTCGATCATCCGATGGCCGAACGGGCCTTTACCTTCAACTCGGCCACCAAAGGCTGGAACATCCCCGGGCTCAAGTGCGGGATCGCGGTCGCCGGGCGGGAGCAGACCGCGACGATGCTGACCGATCGCTGGGAGGCACTGCTCGCCTCGCATCACGGCGTGCTGGCCTCGGTGGCGGCTTTCCTCGGAGTCGCTCGGCTGGCTCGACGCCGTGCTCGACGCAGCTGGACGAGAACCGGCAGTTGCTGGCCCGGCTGCTGAGTGAGCGGCTGCCCGAAGTCGGCTATGTGCCAGGCGAAGCCAGTTTCCTGGCCTGGCTGGACTGCAGGAAGCTCGGGCTGGGCGATGACCCGTCGCTGGCGTTCCTCGAGCGAGGGCAGGTCGCTCTGACCGGCGGACCGTACTTCGGCAGCCAGGGCGCCGGTTACGCCCGGCTGAATATCGGCACGTCGCCCGAGTTGGTCACCGAGGCCGTGCGCAGGATGGCCGCCAGCCTCTAGCTGATCCCCGCTGTCTGAGTCCGGTCGTCCGGTGAATCGCGGCCGACGTTCCAACCGGACAGGCACGTTCGGGCGTCTCGAACAGCTGCTTCAAGACACCTGACGTGATAGTTGCCCGATGGCAGCATTACTGTCACCATTTACCCCTCAGTACCCACCAGTGTCGAGGTTTGCCATGCTCCGCTCAATGAAGCCGCTCTTGACCGCGGCGCTGTCTGATCGCCCCGTTTCTCGCGGCTTGCGGCGTCAGCGGCAGCCCGTCCTCGCCGTCCACTGTGACAGTGACGGCGCCGGCCGGTGGCGGTGGCGGCGCGGGGCTTGGCGCGTCGCTCGTCTTCTCAGGCGTCCGGTGCGCCAGGTGCGCCCGGTGGTGAGCCTGGCATCGTGGCGGTGACGACGGCGGGTGCGCTCGTCCGCCTTGACCCGTCGACCGGCAGCGTTGCGCAGACGCTGGTGCCAAGCGGGTGCTCGCGGACGAGGTGTCGGTCAGCCCGGACGGGTCGACGGTGTACTTCGCCGAGGGCGCTGGCTGTCACACCGAAGTCGAATCGGTGAGCATCAACGGCGGCGAACTGACCGCCATCGCGCCGGGCCGCTCCCGGCGATCAGCCCGGACGGCAGCAAGCTGGCGTTCACGGAGAACCTCTGGTGACCAAGGACGCATGCCTGCCGACGTCGGGCAACCTGGCCAGCCAAGTTCAAGCTCGTCGTCGAGGCTGTGAGCTCGGGGGCCGAGCAGGTGCTGCCGCTGCCGCCGCAGGTCGGCCGGGGCGGGCTGTTCTCGCCGATCTCGCATCTGTCCTGGGCGCCCGACAACGCCAGGATCGCTGTGTCCGCCTCGGCCGTGCAGGACAACGAGGGCTGGAACGTCTACATCGTCGACACCTCGGTGGCCAAGTACTACGAGCTGCCCGGAGCTGGCGTCACCTTCGTGCCTGTCACCGGATCGCCCGACGCCGCAGCGCTCCTACCTGCGAGAAGGCGTGTTCCTGCCGGACGGCAACCTGTTCATCAGCCGGGCCTGCTGCGGCGGCTTCCCGGTACGCAACACGTCGCGGCTGATGTGGGAGGTCTCGGCGAGCGGTGCGCTGGTGCACCAGGTCGCGATCGGCTTCGCCAGCCTGGAGCACGCCAGCCTGGCGGCGGACTCGTCCGGCCAGTGGCTGCTGTACCTGGCCGGCAACGACCTGTACGTCTCGCAGGGAGGCAACCGCCCGGCCAAGCTGACATCCGGACTGATCGCCGCAGCCTGGCAGTAGCCAGGCTGGCCAGCACAGCCTGGCAGTAGCCGCGCCGGCCAGCACAGCCTAGCCACCCGGGCTACATGGATAGGGCCTGGTCACCATGTCCCTTCCATGTAAGTCTGGGTAAATAACATCTGGGCGGCTGATCGCAGCTGGAGGGTTTGATGGGCAGGGATGTGCCGGCGATCACGATAAGTCGTCGGGATAGACGCGCATACCGTGCGAAAGTGCGTACCTGCCTTGATGTCTTCGCGAGGATGCTGCACGAGTCAAGGTTTGAGACAGACTTTCAGCATGTGGGCCTGGAGCTTGAGTTCAACCTGGTCGACAAGGCCGGCTACCCGACGATGACCAACGGCGACGCGCTCGCGATGATCGCGCATGAGGCGTGGGCCAGCGAGCTTGGCAAGTTCAACATCGAGCTCGCCTCAGATCCGGAAGTTTTGTCTGGCGGTGTTTTCACCGCGCTCGAATCCGCCGTCGGAGGCATTGTCAGCCGGGCTCGCTGAGCGAGTCGAGCCGACAGGCACGCGACTAGTGATGGTCGGCATATTGCCAAGCTTGCGAGAGGCCGATGTCGGCGAAGATGCCTTGTCAGTTAATCCCCGATTCAAGCTCCTTAATGACGAGATTCTGGGCGCGCGCGGCGAAGAGATGCGCATCTCGATCGAAGGCCAGGATCGCGTGCACACCTACGTCGACTCGATCCTGGCCGAGGCGGCCTGCACTAGCTTGCAATGCCATCTTCAGGTCAGCCCGGAGACGTTCGCCAGCTACTGGAACGCGGCCCAGGCGATCGCTGGCATCCAGGTGGCGACGGCGGCCAACTCGCCATACCTGTTCGGCCAGGAATTGTGGCGCGAGACCAGGATTCCGCTGTTCGAGCAGGCGACCGACACCCGGCCGGAGGAGTTGCGCGAGCAGGGAGTGCGGCCCAGGGTCTGGTTCGGCGACCGGTGGATCACGTCGGTGTTCGACTTGTTCGAGGAGAACCTGCGGTACTTTCCCGCGCTGCTGCCGCTGAGCGAGGACGAGGACCCGGTCGAGGTGCTCGAACGCGGCGACGCGCCAGAACTGGCTGAGCTGACCTTGCACAACGGCACGGTGTACCGGTGGAACCGGCCGGTCTACGCGGTCGTGGACGGCAAGCCGCACCTGCGCGTGGAAAACAGGGTACTGCCGGCCGGCCCGACCGTGATCGACGCGATCGCCAACGCCGCCTTTTACTACGGGCTGGTCGGCGAGCTTGCCGAGGCCGAGCGGCCGATCTGGTCGCAGATGTCCTTCTCCGCCGCCGCGTCCAATCTCAGCGCCGGAGCCAAGTACGGGCTCGACGCCGAGGTCTACTGGCCGGGCGTCGGCATGGTGCCGGTTGCCGAGCTGACGCTGCGCCGGCTGCTGCCGATGGCCGCCAGGGGCCTGGCCAGGTGGGGAGTCGACTCGGCGGACGTCAACAAGCTGCTGTCGATCATCGAGCAGCGCTGCGTCACCGGCCTCAACGGAGCGACGTGGCAGGTCAGGTCGGTCAGGCAGATGCAGGCCAGGGGCATCGACCGCGATGAGGCGCTGCGGCAGATGACCCAGGACTATATCGAGCTGATGAACGTAGGCGAGCCCGTGCACGCCTGGCCCGTGATGTAAGCCCCGCGCCGCAGGCCGGGCTGGCCCCCGCCGGCGAGCGGCCAGCACCGCCTATTCAGGCGTTGTGGCCGTCGGGCAGGTGCCAGTGGTGCGGCGCGATCAGGTGCTTGATCGAGGGCTCAGGACCCCAGGTGGCCGGCTCGTAGAACTCCACCGGCGGCGGGTTCTCCAGCAGCGGAGTGGCGACCTCCCACACCCGGTCGATCTCGTCGGACCTGGTAAACAGCGACTGGTCACCCATCATGGCCTCGAGAATCAGCCGCTCGTAGCCTTCGAGCTCGTGCATCCGGTGGAACGAGTCCGAGTACTTGAAGGTCATCTCGACCTCCTTGAGCCGCATCTGCGGGCCGGGCTGCTTGGTCATGAACTGGACGGCGATCCAGCCCGGGTCGTCGAAGTCGATGATGACCTCGTTGCTGCGCGCGTCCTGCCTGGTCCGTGCCGCGACCGGGAACATCCGCAGCACGGGCTCCTTCAGCCCGAGCGTGACGGTCTGCCTGCGCTGGGCCATCGACTTGCCCGAGCGCAGGTAGAACGGCACGCCGGACCAGCGCCAGTTGTCGATGTCCACGCGCAGCGCGACCAACGTCTCGGTCTGGCTCTCCGGGTCCACGCCGTGCTCGCCCCGGTAGCCCGCGTACTGGCCCCTGACCACCTTGGAGACGTCAATCGGCCGCATGGCCTGGAACACCTTCGACTTCTCGTCGCGCAGCGACTTGGCATCGAACGTGAGTCGGCGGCTCCATGGCAACGAAGCCGAGCACCTGGAAGAGGTGGGTGACGATCATGTCGCGGAACGTCCCGGTCTTCTCGAAGAAGTCGGCCCGGCCCTCGATGCTGATTCGCTCCGGCACGTCGATCTGGACGTGCGAGATGTGGTCACGATTCCAGATTGGCTCGAACAGCCCGTTGGCGAACCTGAACGCGAGAATGTTCTCGACCGACTCCTTGCCGAGGAAGTGGTCGATCCTGAAGATGTTCTGCTCGGCGAAGACCGAGTGGACTACCTCGGTCAGTTTCCGGCACGAGGCCAGGTCATAGCCGAAGGGCTTCTCGATGATGACCCTGGCGTTCTCGGCAAGCTTGGTGTCGCCCAGCATGGTGACCACCGAGCCGAACGCGGCCGGCGGCATCGCGAGATGGAAGATGCGGCGCGGGTCGCCGCCGATCTCCTGCTCAGCGGCCTGCACGGCCGCGATCAGCGGCTTGGGGTTGTCGGGGTCGGCCGCCCCGAAATGCAGCCTGCTCTCGAATTCCCGCCACGCCCGCGCCGTTCGGCTTGGCCAGGCCGAACTGCGTGCAGGCCGCCTTGGCGTGGGCGCGGAACTCCTCGTCGGTCATCGCGAACTGCGCGGGCGCCGAGCCGATCACCCGGTAGCCGGCCGGGAGCAATCCCGACTTGGCGAGGTGGAAGAGGCCCGGGCAGCAGCTTGCGCTTGGCGAGGTCTCCGGTCGCACCGAAAATCACGATGACATGATCGTCGGGACGCTTGTGCGGCGCATGATTGCTCGGTTGCATGGGCCAATAGTGCCATGTAGTCACCCCGGCACGGACTGGAAGATTCGTACCTGTTGCCTGCTTGTGCGCCGGCGATCGGTCAGACTGGCGCAGTGAACATCGACCGGCAGAAGCAACTGGCCGCGCAGGCGGCTGCCCAGCTCGTGCAAGACGGCATGACCGTGGGTCTCGGTACCGGTTCGACGGTCGCCTACCTGCTGCCCGCGCTCGCGGCCAGGCGGCTGTCGATCAGGTGCGTGGCCACCTCGGTCGCGACCGCTACGAGGGCGGCCAAGCTTGGCCTGCGCGTCGACCCGGTCGACGAGCTCGACTTGCTGGACATCGCGATCGACGGCGCCGATCAGATCGCGCCCGGCGGCTGGCTGATCAAGGGCGCCGGAGGCGCCCACACCCGCGAGAAGGTCGTCGCTGCCTCGGCGACCCGGTTTGTGGTGATCGCCGACTCCACCAAGCCGGTCGAGGTGCTCCGTCCGCCGGTCCCGGTCGAATTGCTCAGTTTCGGCCTGCCGGCCACCATCCGCCACCTGGGCCAGGTCACGATCCGCGAAGGCGCTCCCCCGAGCCCGGACGGCGGCGTGATCGCTGACTACCACGGCCCGATCGGCGACCCGGCCGCGCTCGCCGCCTGGCTGGCGGCCACCCCGGGCGTCACCGGCCACGGCCTCTTCGACCCGGCCTTCACCTCGGACGTCCTGGTCGGCCGCGACGACTCGGTCGAGCACCGCGTCCTGCGCCCCTGACGCTCGTCAGCACCCGACAATCAGCGGCCGGTGCTCCGATGAGCGCGCTAGTCGGCTCAAGTCATCAGGATCACTGGTCAGGATACGGTCACCAGGCCGGGCCAGGAGTACCACCGTCGCGTCGATCGCATCTGAAGTGCCTGCGGCGGCAAGCAGCACACCAGCAGCCCGTCCGTCGTCTGGCCCGACCGCCCTGACATCGACGGCCCGCAGCAGCCTTGCCAGGTTCGCCTGCCTGCCACGCCGGTCGCGCCAGACCTGGGCGATCACCATAGCGTTGCTGCGCAACTCAAGTCCGTGCTGCTCAGCGGCGCGAAGCCGGGCGATCGTGGCGCGGTCATCGCGGTCGACCTCGACCAGTGGCCCTGCGTCAAGAATCAGCGCGCTCACGCGGCACCGCCACCGGGGGCCAGCCCGAGTTCGTTCTCTGCCTGAGCCAGCTCAGCAGCGGTCAGGGCGCCGTGCTCCAACTCCCAACTGGCCAGGAACTTGGCGAGAGCCTCAGCTCTGAGCTTGCTCGCCGCTGCTTCTGCCAGCCAGGCCGACACGGGCTTGCCGGCGTCCGCCGCGGCCGATCTGACAGCATCGCCCAGTTCGGGATCAAACGAAATGCTCAGCTTATCCACCTTCACAGCTCGATCCTACCGTAGTAGTTACTACCGTGGTGGGAATAGTCGGCTGGCTAACTTTACTCGGCGTCATCGTGTCAGGTCCCTCTGACAGTTTCTGCGGCCTACGCAGGGGCGCGGAGCACTGGCTTGTCAACCTGGGAGGGTTTGTCCGCGTCTGATAGGTGAAACGCACCCCGGCAGAGAGGCGGAGCATGTGAAGAGAACCCGAATCGCGGTCATGGTGGTGGCGTCCGTGCTCGGGCTGTCAGTGCTCGGCTGTCGGCGGTCGCGCCGGTCGCCTCTGCGACGTCCGCCGCAGCTGCGTCGCAGGCCAGCCCGCAGAGGACCTTCCCGCAGGTCCAGTTCAGCGCAGTGTCGTGCCCGACCGCGTCGTTCTGCCTCGCGGTTGGTTCAGTCGAGAACGCGTCTCACAACTTCTTCGGGCTAGCCGAGACCTGGAACGGCAGGAGCTGGCACATGCTCAAGAAAACGCCTGGGGCGAGCCTGGCCGGCGTCTCCTGCTCCAGCGTCTCATTCTGCCTGGTGTCGGGAACCCGGCTCGGCAGCCCGGTGTCGGTCAGGACGCCGGTGAACCTGCTCACCGTCTGGAACGGCCGCAGCTGGCACCCGCGGCAGGCTGGAGCGGACGCGGCCGGCCCGCTCTCATGCGTGAGCCCGAAGTTCTGCATGGAACTCGGCGGCACGCCTCTCGCGAGCCAGGTGCAGTTCTGGAATGGTTCTGGCTGGCGCCAGTCAACCGCCTGCAACGCCGGACCCGGATGCGAGTTCAGCACCGTGGCCTGCACCAACGCCAGCGCCTGCATCGCGGTCGGTTCCGTGACTACGGACGACGGCCACAGCCTGGGCGGCTGGCAGAACGCAAAGCCCACCTGCACCATTCACTGCGACATCAGCCAGCCGGTAAGTTGCTCAGGCCCGAGTTTCTGCGCCTCGGTCGACGGCAGGTTCCTATTCTCTGTAGTCCGGAACGGCACTACCTGGAAGGCCATCCAGATGGCCCCGATCCCAGGTCGGCACCAGTCGCTTTCCGGCTTGTCCTGCGCGAAGAAGACCTTCTGCCTGGCCGTCGGCTCGTACTCGGCCAACTTCGGCCTTGCCGAGCGCTGGAACGGCACCAACTGGCAGTACGTCAAGACCCCGGTCGTGGGCTAAAACAGATAGCCGATGGATGGCGTACTCGCTCGGCAAGCCGTTCAGGCAGGCCGGGCGAGCACGCTGTCCATCGGGGTCCCCGGCTACTTCGCCTTTTCGGCGTGGCCGCCGAATTCGCTGCGCATTGCTGAAAGCAGCTTGTCGGTGAACTCGCCCAGGGCGCGGGATTCGAAGCGCTGGTACAGGGACGCCGTGATGACCGGGGCGGGCACGCCCTCCTCGACTGCTGCCAGTACCGTCCAGCGTCCCTCGCCTGAGTCAGACACATGGCCGGTGAATTCGACTAGGTCGGGGGACTTCGCCAGGGCGTTGGCCGTCAGGTCGACTAGCCAGGAGCTGACGACCGAACCTCGGCGCCAGACTTCGGCGACCTCGGGGACCGGGATCGTGTACTGGTAGGCGGCTGGGTCGGTCAGCGGTGTTGTCTCGGCGTCGGTCTCTTGCTCTTCGAGGCCCGCGTTGGCGTGCTTGATGATTGACAGGCCCTCGGCGATCGCGGCCATCATGCCGTACTCGATGCCGTTGTGGACCATCTTGACGAAGTGGCCGGCGCTGGCCGCGCCGCAGTGCAGGTAGCCCTCCTGCGCGGTGCCGCCTGGCTTGCGGCCCTCGGTCGCCTCGACGGTCCCGATGCCCGGGGCAATGGTCTTGAAGATCGGGTCCAGGCGTTCGACCGCCTCGTTGTCGCCGCCGATCATCAGGCAGTAACCGCGCTCCAGGCCCCAGACGCCGCCTGAGGTACCGCAGTCCACGTAGTGAATGCCCTTCGGCGCCAGTACCTTGGCGCGGGCGATGTCGTCGCGGTAATAGGTATTGCCGCCGTCGATCACGGTGTCGCCGGCCTCGAAGTGCTGGGTGAGCTCGTCGAGGATCTTGCCGGTAATCCCGGCGGGCAGCATCAGCCAGGCGGTGCGCGGGCCGTCGAGCTTGGAGGCGAAGTCGGCGAGCGAGTCTGAGCCGACCGCGCCTTCGGCGACCAGATCGGCGACGGCCGACGGGTTCACGTCGAAGACGACGCAGCGGTGTCCGTCGCGCATGAGCCTGCGCACCAGGTTCGCGCCCATCCGCCCGAGCCCGACCATGCCTAGTTGCATTGGGTGCTCTGTGGTCATTTTTCCTATGCTCCCTTATTTTGCCTATACCGGCGGATCAGAGCGTTCGTCGAGGAATCGTGATCGAGCGCGGGCTCGTCCGCTGAGGTCAGTTCGGGCCCGATTACCGCGGCCAGTTGCTTGCCAAGCTCCACGCCCCACTGGTCGAACGAGTCGATACTCCAGATTGTCCCGGCCGTGAACACGGCGTGCTCGTAGAGCGCGATCAGCGAGCCGAGCAGCCTCGGGGTCAGGATCTCGGCGAGCAGCACGTTGCTGGGCCGGTTGCCCTCCATCACCCGGTGCGGCGCGACCTGCGGCGACGTGCCCTCGGCTAGCACCTGGTCGAGTGTCTTGCCGAACGCGAGCGCCTGGGCCTGCGCGAACACGTTCGAGGTCAGCAGGTCGTGCTGATCCCTGATCGGGTTCAGCGAGCGGCCGAAGCCGATCAGGTCGACCGGGATCAGCTCGGTGCCCTGGTGCAGGAGCTGGTAGAAGCTGTGCTGGCCGTTGGTGCCAGGCTCGCCCCAGAAGACCGGGCCGGTCCGGTAGTCCGCCGGCGTTCCGTCGAGCGTGACATGCTTGCCGTTCGACTCCATCGTGAGCTGCTGCAGGTACGCGGGGAACCGCTTGAGGTACTGCTCATACGGCATCACCCCGACGCTCGACGCGCCAAGGAAGTCGACGTACCAGACCCACAGCATCCCCATCAGCACCGGGAGGTTCGATTCCGGCGGCGCCGTGCGGAAGTGGGTGTCCAGCTCGTGAAATCCGGCCAGGAGCTCGGCGAACCGGTCGGGGCCGATCGCCAGCATCGTGGACAGGCCGATCGCGGAGTCCATCGAGTACCGCCCGCCGACCCAGTCCCAGAAGCCGAACATGTTCGCGGTGTCGATGCCGAAGGCGGCGACCTTCTCGGCGTTGGTGGACACCGCCACGAAGTGCCTGGCGACGGCGGCCTCATCGCCCAGCGCGCTCGTCAGCCAGTCCCGGGCCGATCTGGCGTTCGACAGCGTCTCGAGCGTCGTGAACGTCTTGGACGACACGATGAACAGGGTCTGCGCCGGGTCCAGATCCCGGGTCGCCTCGGCGAAGTCGGTCGGGTCAACATTCGAGATGAACCGGAATGTGAGGTGCCGGTCTGTGTAGAAACGCAGGGCTTCGTACGCCATGACTGGCCCGAGATCCGAGCCGCCGATGCCGATATTGACTATCGCGGTGATCGGCAGGCCGGTGAATCCGCGCCACTCGCCTGACCTGATCCGGCTGGCGAAGCCGGCCATCCGGTCGAGCACCTCGTGCACCTGCGCTACTACGTCGGTGCCGTCGACGATCAGCTTCTCCTCGCGCGGCATGCGCAGCGCCACGTGGAGCACCGAGCGATTCTCGGTGATGTTGATCTTCTCCCCGGTGAACATGGCCTCGATCCGCGCCGCCAGCCCCGACTGGCTCGCTAGCTCGGTGAGGAGGCTCAGCGTCTCGTCGGTGATCCGGTTCTTGGAGTAGTCAAGGAAGAGCCCTGCCGCCTCCGCCGTCAGGCGCTCGCCCCGGCCCGGGTCAGCGGCGAACAGGTCCCGCAGGTGCAGGTCCTTGATCTTGTCATGGTGCTCGGCGAGCGCGGCCCAGGCTGGCCGGCTGCGCAGCGGTGCGGTCACGAAAGCGCGTCCCCTCGTTCGAAAGTTATCCGCTGCGACCGTATCTTGCGCCCGCTCGCCTCCGGGCACTTTCGGGTGCCGTTTCCCTCCTCTCTCGTCGCTGCGCTCCTCACTCGTCAGTTCAGACGGCACCGCGCCCTTCGGCTCGCGGGGCGGGGGGATACTTCATGGATGACTGACGAACCGATGGCGACTGGCATCAGGCTCGGCGACTGCGACTTGGCGGTGCTCGACCGGGTCCGGGTCTACTGCTGCGGCATTACGCCATATGACGTCACTCACCTTGGTCACGCGGCGACCTTCGTCTGGGTCGACGTGCTGACGCGGGTGCTCGGTGCCATCGGGGTCAAGGCCGAGCTGTGCAGGAATGTCACCGATGTCGATGACGTGCTGTTCGAAGCCGCCGAGCGGTCCGGTTCGGCGTTCGACGCGTTCGCGTCGGTGCAGCAGTACAGGTTTGACCAGGACATGACCTCGCTCGGGGTGCGCGAGCCCAAGTTCGCGCCCAGGGCCAGGCGGAACGTCGGGCAGGTGATCAGGCTCGCCGCCGCGCTGCTCAGCTCGGGGGCCGCGTATGCCAGCGACGGCAGCGTCTACTTCCGGGGCGCGGCTGTGGCTGACCGGGCCGGGCTCAGCAGGGACGACGCGTTCGCCCTCGCGGCCGAGTACGGAGCCAGGCTTGACGACCCGGCCAAGGACGACAAGCTCGACGTAGCGATCTGGCGCCGGTCAGCGGGTGGCGAGCCCGGCTGGCCGTCACCGTGGGGTACCGGCCGGCCAGGCTGGCACGCCGAGTGCGCGGCGATGTCGCTGTCGGTGCTCGGCCCGGCGGTCGACGTGCTGTGCGGCGGCGATGACCTGCGATTCCCGCATCACGCCTACCAGGTGGCCATGGCCGAGGCGGTCACCGGCGTGCGGCCGTTCGCCCGGGCGCGGCTGGGGGTCGGGGTCGTCCGCCTGAACGGCGCCAAGATGGCGAAGTCGACAGGCAACCTCGTGCTGGTCAGCGATGTGCTGGCCGGGCACAGCGCGGCCGCGCTCCGGCTCTGCCTGCTCGACCGGCCCTGGGGGCAAGGCTGGGACTACTCCGTTGCCGAGCTTGACGCGGCCGCCGCCCGGCTCGAGCGGCTTTACCTGGCCGCCGGACGGAGCACGGCCGGTGACTCCGCCGCGTCGGCCGCCATCATGGCGGCTCTCTGCGACAACCTTGGCGTCAGCGCCGCGCTTGACATCGCGCAGGAGGCCGGCGGCGGTGCCGCGCGCGGCCTGATCGCGACGCTCGGCCTGGCCGAGCAGGTGGCGTGAAGCACCGAAGGCCGGGGATGCGCGTGGTAGTCGCGCCGGACAAGTTCAAGGGCAGCGCGTCCGCCGCCGAGGCGGCGCAGGCTCTGACCGCCGGCTTGCTCGGCCGGCCTGCCGGAGCTTGAGGTCTCGGTGCTGCCGGTAGCCGACGGAGGCGAAGGAACGCTCGCCGCCGCCGCCTCGGCGGGTTACGCGCTCATTCCCGTGACAGCCGAAGGACCGACGGGCGACGCGGTCGCGACGGCGTTCGCGCGGCGCGGCGAGGTCGCCGTGGTCGAGCTGGCCGACGTGGCCGGGCTGCGGCGGCTGCCAGGGCCGCCCGCGCCGCTGACCGCCTCGACCTACGGGGTCGGGCAGGTCATGGCCGCCGCGCTCGACCACGGCGCGTCGAGCATCGTGCTTGGCATCGGCGGCAGCGCCAGCACCGACGGAGGCGCGGGAATGGTGCAAGCGCTCGGCGTCCGGCTGCTCGACGCGGACGGCGCCGAGCTGCGCAGGGGCGGAGCGGCGCTGGCCGAACTCGACCGGATCGAGCTACCGGGCCTGGTCCGGTGGCCGCGCTCCGTCCTGGTGGCGAGCGACGTAGACAACCCGCTGCTCGGGGAGTTCGGCGCGGCGGCGGTGTTCGGGCCGCAGAAAGGCGCGACCTTGGCTGACGTCGCGCTGCTTGAGGCGGCGCTGGCCCGCTGGGCGAGGCTGACCGGCGAGGTGACCGGGTCCGAGGTCGCGGCCGGCGCCTGGCGCTGGGGCCGCTGGCGGTACCGGGTTCGGCGCTCTTGCTTACCTAGGCGCGCGACTGGTGCCCGGGGCGGAGCTTGTGCTCGACCTGATCGGTTTCGATACGACCGTCGCGGGCGCCGACCTCGTCGTCGCGGGCGAGGGCAGCCTGGACGCGCAGAGCGTGCGCGGCAAGGCGCCGGTCGGGGTCGCGAGGGCCGCGGCGCGACATGGCATCCCGGTCGTGGTGGTGGCCGGGCGGCTCATGCTCAGCGAGTCGGAGCTGCGGCGGGCAGGATTCTCCGCCGCGTACTCGCTGGCCGACCTGGAGCCAGACCCCGCCGCCAGCATGGCGAACGCGGTGCGGCTGCTGACCGAGGTGGGCCGCCGGATCGCGCTCAACGACCTGCCCTGAGACGACCTGCCCTGAGACGACCTGCGCTGACAAGATCAATCGCGCAATCTACCTCCAATTCGCAACATTGACGGCGCGATGGACGTTGTAAGAGCGGGGAATTTCGGTGCGGGGGCTCCCGTTTATACCCCTGTGGGTATCCGCAGAAGCCGGATGGTGCTCGCGAATGGAGGCATAACGGTGGCAACAGTAGAACTAACCGCGCAGAACTTCGATTCGGTCGTCAGCGGAGCTGACGTGGCCCTGGTCGACTTCTGGGCATCGTGGTGCGGGCCGTGCCGGATGTTCGGCCCGATCTTCGAGCGCGCGTCAGATAAGCACTCCGACGTGGTGTTCGCCAAGGTCGACACGGAGGCGCAGCCGGAGCTTGCCCAGGCGTTCAACGTCACCTCGATCCCGACGATAGTCGTGATCAAGGACAAGGTGATCTTGTACGCGCAGCCAGGCGCGCTGCCTGAGCCGACGCTTGAGGATCTGATCAGCCAGGCCCGCGAGGTGGACATGACCGAGGTCAGGGCCGACCTCGCCAGGCAGCAAGCCGACGGTGCAGCACCTGATTCCAGTGAGTAGCGATGAACGCCGCTGACGAGCTGGCCGAGCGCGCAGCGGTACTGAACCGGCTGCGCCGGGCTCAGGGGCAGCTCGCCGGCGTGATCGCGATGGTCGAGGACGGCAGGAACTGCCGTGACGTGGTGACCCAGCTCGCGGCGGTGTCGCGGGCGCTTGACCGGGCCGGGTTCAAGATCGTGGCCAGCAACATGCGCCAGTGCCTGGCCGGGGAGTCGGCGCTGAGCACCGACGAGCTCGAGCGGCTGTTCCTCGCCCTGGCCTGAGATCCCCGGAAGGCTGTGCCCGCACCAGCATCGCGCCTAGCCGCGCAGCTGGAATCGCAGCCGTGCCGCCGCTGCGAACGGGGCCTGCCGCACCGCGGTCACGGCGCTGCCGCCGTCCAGCGCCTGGCTGGTCAGGTCGTCGAGCACGTCGGGAACCGGCGTGCAGGCCGCCGCCGGGTCAGCGCAGTCGCAGCTGGCGCTGCCGGCTCCCAGCTCGCCGACCCCGAGCTTGCCGCAGTCCTCGCAGGCGTAACCCGGGATCATCTGATCATCTGCGACCACGAGGTTCGCGACGGCGCGTGACCTGACCGCGGCCAGGCAGTCGTCCAGGCTGGTCGTGACAGCCGTCCCTGGCGGCTCGCCGAGCAGGTCGCTGACGAGCTGGGCCTCGGCGGACTCGGCCCAGCCGGCGATGACCGGCTGGGCCAGCTGGCGCACCCTGGCGGGCGTCGCCGTCTGAAGATCCACGGCGAAACTCCCGGCCACCCGCTGCCTGACCGCCTGCGGCATGATCGACAGGAACTGGCTGAGCTGCATCTCCTGCCCGCCGAGCACCAGCGGGCGCCGCTGCGCGTTGCCGGCCTTCTCGAGTACGCCGATCGTCTCGCGGTAGTGCTGGCGCGCCAGTTGCATCACCCGCTGCTGTACCCGGTAGGCCTCCAGGCCGTACCAGCCGGCGAACCCCGGGCTCGGGACGGCCCGGCCGGTGCGCTCGGCCAGCGTGTCGATGCCGTCGCCGGCGATGGCCAGCACCCAGGCGTGCTTGGTGTCGATGACGGCCACCTGGTAGGGCGGGTTGCGCTGCAGGGTGGCGAGCAGCGGCCGCAGGTAGGGCCTCGGCGCGATCACGGCAAGATCGGCGCGGTGCCCTGGCATCGGGATAGCCTCGGCCAGCCCGAGCTCGCCGCAGGCAAAGATCGCGACGGTCTGCCCGAACCAGTCGTGACTGCCCGCCGCGACGAGGCTGGCGACGGACTCCAGGTCCGCGTCAGCAGGCCGGCTTGCCGCCGCGGTCTCGCCGGGAACCTCGCCCTTGGCCAGCTCGCGGGCTTTCGTCACGAGCCCGCGGTGCTCGGCAAGATCCACGGGAATGTTCAGGTACAGCGAGATCACCGCCGAATTCCTGGCCCGCAGGCCGCGAAGCTCGTCGGTGGCAGTCTTGGTGATCAACTCGTGTCTCCGTCGGGGTCGGTGGCAGTCACGCTTCTCGAGGGCACGGTCCTGGCGGGCGCGGCTTCGAGCAACTCTCTGATATCGCCGGGCAGCACGCCGAAGGCTTCGTTGACTACGCCGTCAGACAGATGCCTGCGCATGGCGGCGGTCACCAGAGAGCTTGCTTTCATCACCTCGGTATTATGAATTTGAGCATTTCGGGCGAATCTGGCGATGTACTCGGCCTTGTCGTACTTGACCGGTACCTTGCTCGGGTTCCAGCCTTCGTAGAAGACTCCGCGCAGCAGCTCAGGCAACTGGGCCGCGAGGTGCGCGGCGATCGTGACCGGCAGCCGGTCGCGCAGCGTGTGCAGCCATGACCGGGTGACCCGGTAGGCCAGCCTGCGATCCTCGGTCTCGAAGCCGGTCGCGACGTCGTTCAGCCAGTGGTTCGTCCGTTCGATGCTGCGGTCAAGGCTGTCCACCCCAGTACGTGACATGACGGTCTCCTCGGGTCGGGCCTTCGGGCGCGTCGGAGCGGCTCACGCTGACCGCGGCTACTTGCTTGCCTGCCGCCTCCGCCGGTTCCTGTGCCCCGCGACGATCGTGTCGGCGGACGGGAAGAACACGCTCTCGTGACCGTCCTGCCACTGCACGAGGTAGGGCGGACTTCCCTCCTGGCCATGAACTTCGATGATCTCGCCGTGCCTGTCGCCGTCGCCTTGATGGCGGCCTTTGACTGTGAGCTCGTCACCGACTACAGCTTGCATGGTTGCCCCCTGTCCCCCCGGTACGTTTTCTCATCCCCTGCCCGGTTCGGATAGCGCTAAGCGTCTCTGGGGAGCGAGTCTGCTCAGCGCGGAGGCCGTGCGAGGCCCCGCGTTGTGACATTGCTGGCGCGATAGCGCCGCCGTTGTGGCATTGCTGGGCCTGAGCGGGCGTCGCGCGGGGGGACTGGGCCGGTTAGCCTTGCGATATGTACGTTCCCGCGCACTTCGCAGCCGGCGACCTTGAGGCAATCGCGGACTTCGTTGACCGGGCCGGCTCCGCCGACCTCGTGACGTTCGACGGGGCCAGCCCGGTTGCGACGTTGCTGCCGGTGATCTGGGAGAGGCCGCCGGAATTCGGGCAGGCTGACGCGGGACAGGACGGGGCCGGTTTCGGGCGGCTGCTCGGGCACATCGCGCTGCAGAATCCGCAGTGGCAGACCGCCGCGCAGGGGGCCGGCGCGCTGGCGATCGTGCGCGGGCCGCAGGCCTATATCTCGCCGTCGTGGTATGCGAGCACGAAGGAGCACGGCCATGCGGTGCCGACGTGGAACTACACCGCCGTGCACTTCACCGGCCAGGTGACCTTCCGCAAGGACGCCGACTGGCTGCTCGACCTCGTGACCAGGCTGACCGAGCGCCATGAGGCAGGCCGGACTGACCGCTGGTGGGTGGGCGACGCGCCGGAGAAGTACATCGCCGGGCAGTTGCGGGCGATCGTCGGAGTGGAGTTCGAGATCGCCCGCATCGATGCCAAGGACAAGCTCAGCCAGAACCGGACGGACCAGGACCGCGCGAACGTGATCGCCGCGCTACGCCAGGAGCCCGGCTCCGGTGCTCACGAGATCGCGGAACTTATGGAACAGCGGGAGGGACTGCTGAAATAGCGGGAGGGACTGCGTTAGCGCGGACCACGCCTGAATAGAAGCCGGCGCTGGCCTTGGGGATCCGGCGCTGGGTGCCGAAGTCGACGAAGACGATGCCGAAGCGCTTCTGGTAGCCCCAGCCCCATTCGAAGTTGTCGAGCAGCGACCAGACGTAGTAGCCGGCCAGGCTCGCGCCGTCGCTGACCGCGCGGGCGGCGGCCGTCAGGTGCTGGTGCAGGTAGCGCACGCGCTCGACGTCGTTGACGACGCCTTCGGGGCTGACGTAGTCCTCGCTGGCCCGGCCGTTCTCGGTGATGTAGAGCGGCAGCCCTGACGCCTCCTTGGACAGCCGCATCAGCAGGTCGTACAGGCCGTCCGGGTCGACCAGCCAGCCCATCGCGGTCCGCTCGAGCCAGTCGGGCCGGTACTCGACCACGCCGGGCAGGCCTGACCTCGTCTTGCTCTCGTTGCGGCGCAGATCGGCGGGGTCGCCCGCGCGCAGGTAGACGCTGGAGTAGTAGTTCACGCCGAGGAAGTCGAGCGGCTGGCTGATCGTGGCCAGGTCGCCGTCGGCGATGAGGGCCTGCGGCGGCAGCAGCGCCGGGCTAGCGTCGACCGGGTACCGGCCGTGCAGCAGCGGCTCGAGGAACATGCCGTTGAGGTCAGCCTCGGTGACCAGCCGTCCGTGCTCGACGGCCCATTCGTGCTCGCCGTTGCCGCCGAGCACCTTGACCGGGTGCATGTCGAGCGTGATGCCGACTGCCGCGGTGCCAGGGATCACGGCCCGCAGTGCCTGCGTGGCCAGTCCGTGGGCCAGCAGCACGTGGTGCGTGGCCGCGGCGGCCGCGCTGGTGTCGCAGATTCCCGGCGCGTGGTTGCCTTCCCGGTAGCCGTGATTGGTGACGACCTGCGGCTCGTTGATCGTGATCCAGCGCGTCACCCGGTCGCCGAGCGCCTGGCCCATCGCGGTCGCGTAGTCGGCGAACCGGGCCGCGGTGTCACGGGCAGGCCAGCCGCCCGCGTCCTGGAGTTCCTGCGGCAGGTCCCAGTGGTACAGCGTCGCCGTGGCGGCGATGCCGTGCTCGGCGAGCCGGTCGAGCAGGGCGCGATAGTAGTCAACGCCCTTGGAGTTCAGCGGCCCGGTGCCGCCGGGCTGCACCCGCGGCCAGGAGATCGAGAAGCGGTAGGAACTCAGCCCGAGCGAGCTCATCAGCTCGACGTCTTCGCCGTACCTGTGGTAGGCGTCACAGGCCACCTCGCCGGTGTCGCCGCCGCGTACCTTGCCGGGGATCCGGCTGAAGGTGTCCCAGATCGACACGCCCCTCCCGTCCTCCCGGGCGGCGCCTTCTACCTGGTAGGCGGCGGTGGCCGCACCCCAGATGAAGCCCGGCGGGAAGCTGAGGCTGCCATCGGCGGCTGACGGGGCTGCTGGTTCCTGCGGCATCAAATCCTCCGGCATCGAATCTGCCCTCACTGCCACGCTCCGTCTAGCCCTGCCTGCACGATCTCGACCGAGCTGGGAGACCTTGACGGTACTTGTACCGAGTTTTAGAGTAAGCGCTTAGATTGGCGAAATGCAACCGCTTAGACAACGGTTGTCTCAGCGGTTAGAAATGAGTCGCCGCATGCCGCAGAGCACCAGCGAAGGCGTCACAGCCAGGAGCGCGGGCAACGGCGTGACGCTCTACGACGTCGCGTCGCTCGCGGGCGTTTCGACCGCGACGGTGAGCCGGGTCGTCCACGGCATGGACCGGGTCAAGGACTCCACCAGGGCGCGCGTGCTCGACGTCATCGACCAGCTTGGCTACGTGCCTGACAGCGCGGCTCAGAGCCTGTCGAGGCGCCGCAAGGACATCATCGGCCTGGTGTGCGTGGAGCGCACCTGGGCCAAGCAGTACGACATCGAGAGCATGAGCCTGCTCTTCTACGACGAGATCCTGCGCGGCGTCGAATCTCGGATCAGGTATCACAACTGGTCGCTGCTCATCACCTACCTCGAGGAGTCGCCCGAGCCTGACCTGCCCAGGATGCTGTCGCTGTCGGGCAAGGTCGACGGCATGCTCATCGGCGAGGGGATCGTGCCCTCACAGTTCCTGGCCAAGCTGGCCGAGCGGCTTCCGGTCGTCGTGATCGCGGGCAGCCCGCGCGAGAAGGCCGTCGACGTGGTCACCGCCGACAACCGGGCGGGCTCATTCGCTCTCGCCACCCACCTGATCACCGAACACGGCCGGCGCCGGTTCTACTACGTGGACGGCCCGAGCTCGGCGCCCGACGCGGTGGAGCGGCGCCGCGGCCTGACCCAGGCGCTGCGCGACCACCCCGATTGCCAGCTAGTCGGCGGCTCGCAGGGGTTTTTCAGCGTCGGCAGCGGCGAGGAAGCCGGCCAGCAACTGCTCGCCAGCGGGAGCATGCCGGACGCGATCATCTGCGCCAACGACCAGATGGCCATCGGCGTGCTCCAGTGCTTCGCCAAGGCGGGCGTCAGCGTGCCCGGCCAGATCGCGGTGGTGGGTTTCGACGACATCTTCCCTGGCAGCCTGTGCGATCCGCCGCTTACCACGATCCATCAGCCGATGCGGCTGCTCGGCGAGCGAGCCTGCACCAGGCTGCTCGACCGGATCGCCAGGCCGGACCTGCGGCCGAAGGTGGAGTTGCTGCCGACCGAGCTCGTACTGCGCTCCAGTTGCGGTTGCCCGCCCGGCACCATGATCCGCCAGCCGGTGCAGCGCCGGGCATCGCGGCTGGCAGCCGCGGGAACGAGTTAAGGAGCGGCGATGTCATTCATCCTCAGGCGCCTGGCCTTCTACGCAGTCGCTGCCTGGGTGGCGCTGACAGCCAACTTCCTCATTCCCCGGGCGATGCCGGGCAACGCTGTCCAGGCCATCATGGCCAAGTTCCCCAACCTGCAGCCCGCTGCCTACCGCGCGCTCGAGGCGATGCTCGGCGTCGGCCATCCGGGCTCGCTCTGGCACCAGTACGTGAGCTACCTCAACGACGTCGTCCACCTCAACTTCGGCACCGATGTGCTGCAATACCCGGCTCAGGTGTCGACGCTGCTCGCCGAGTCGATCCCGTGGACGCTCACGCTCGTGGGCACGGCGACCGTCATCGCCTTCTTCCTGGGCACCGGGCTCGGCATCGTCGCTGGCTGGCGGCACGGCGGCGGGCTCGACCGGGTGCTGCCAGGGCTGATGTTCTTCCAGGCGGTGCCTTACTTCTTCCTGGCGCTGATCTTGATCGAGGTGCTCGCGACGCGCGTCCACATCTTCCCGATCGGCCAGGGGTACGCGCAGGGCCTGATCCCGGGCTGGAGCCTGTCGTTCATCGGCAGCGCCATCTACCACTCGATCCTGCCGGCCTTCACGATCGTCATCACCTCGGTCGCCGGGTGGATGCTCCAGATGCGCAACGTGATGATCACGACGATCGGCGAGGACTACGTGGTGGCCGCCCAGGCGAAGGGCCTGGCGAGCCGCCGGGTGGTCTTCACCTACGCGGCCCGCAACGCGCTGCTGCCGCAACTCCAGGGCTTCGGGCTCGCGCTCGGCTTCGTCGTGTCGGGCGCGATCATCATGGAGATCGTCTTCTCCTATCCGGGCATCGGCCTGCTGCTGCTCAACGCTGTGAGCGCGAAGGACTACCCGCTGATGCAGGCCATCTTCCTGGTGATCACGTTCGCCGTGCTGTTCGCCAACTTGGTCGTCGACCTTGTTCTAGTCCTCGCCGATCCTCGGGTGCGGACCCGGGAGGTGTCCTCATGACCGTCGCCCCGCTGCCCGTTGTCGCAAGGCCGACGCTGACCGTTGTACCCAAGCGCCACGGCCGGTGGCGCCGGCTGCCGCCCAAGGCGAAGGTCGGCGCGATCATTCTCGGCGTGTTCGTGCTCGCCGCCATCATCGGCCCGTTCGTCGCCCCGTACGACCCCTCGTTCATCAGCCCGTCGGCGAGCCTGGCGCTGAACCCGCCGGACGCGGCCCACCTGCTCGGCACCACGCAGAGCGGTCAGGACGTGCTGTCCCAGCTGCTGACCGGCATCAGGCTGACTCTCGAGCTCGCCGTGATCGTGGGCGCGGTGGCGACGGCGCTCTCGGTGATCGTCGGCGTGACCGCCGCGTTCCTCGGCGGCCTGTGGGATGACCTGCTGTCGCTGACGAGCAACGTGTTCCTGGTCATCCCGTCGCTGCCGCTGCTCATCTTGCTGCTCGGCTACCTGCCGCAGAAAGGCCAGACGGCGACGATCCTCGTGCTCAGCGTGCTCGGCTGGCCGTGGGGCGCGCGGGTGATCAGGGCGCAGACGCTGGCGATCCGCAACCGGGACTTCATCGCCGCCTCGCGCGAGACCGGCGAGAAGACCTGGCGGATCATCGCGTTCGAGATCGTGCCCAACGAGGTCAGCCTGATCGCGGCCAGCTTCGTGAACACCGTCCTGTACGCCATCGGCGCCTCGGTCGCGCTGGCGTTCATCGGCCTGGCCGACCTGAACAGCTGGAGCCTCGGCACGATGCTCTACTGGGCGCAGAGCCAGCAGGCGCTTGCAGCTCGGGGCCTGGTGGTGGTTCGTGCCGCCGGGGCTCGCCGTGGCCCTGATCGGCACCGCCCTGGTGCTGCTCAACTTCGGCATCGACGAGATCGGCAACCCGAGACTGCGCGATACCGGGACCGATCATCGACGGGCGCAGGCAGCGCCCGGCGGACCCGACGCCCGTCTTGCAGGCGGTACCGCCGCCTGAGGGTCCGGTGACCAGGTGGCTGCGCCAGTTCTCGCGCCAGGCCATGCTCGACAAGGCACAGCGATGAACCCGCGCAGCGGCGAGCCGACGCTGGAGATCAGTGACTTCTCCGTCGTCTACCGCACCCCGGCCGGCGACGTGATGGCCGTCAACCACGTCAACCTCGAGCTGTGGCCCGGCGAGGTGATCGGCATCGCCGGGGAGAGCGGCTCGGGCAAGTCCACGCTCGCCTACGCCGCCTGCCGCCTGCTGCGCGCGCCGGCCCTGATCACCGGCGGCAGCATCCGCTACAGCGGCCGGCGCGTCCCCTCGCCAGTCGAGATCACCGCGCTGCGCGCGCATGACCTGCAGCGGCTTCGCTGGCGCGAGATCTCGATCGTCTTCCAGAGCGCGATGAACGCCCTGAACCCGGTGCTCTCGGTCAGGGACCAGCTCCTTGATGTCATCGAAGCCCACACCAAGATGCGCCGGCGCGAAGCGGCCGAGAAGGTCGGCTCGCTCCTCGACCTGGTCGGCATCCCGCGCTCGCGGCTGGGCAGCTTCCCGCACGAGCTGTCGGGCGGCATGCGCCAGCGGGTCATGATCGCCATGGCGCTCGCGGTCGACCCCGAGATCGTGATCATGGACGAGCCGACCACCGCGCTCGATGTCGTGGTGCAGCGCGACATCCTCAGCAGGATCGTGGAGCTGAAGGCCGAGCTCGGGTTCTCGGTGCTCTTTATCACCCACGACATGTCGCTGCTGCTCGAGCTGGCCGACCGCATCGCGGTGATGTACGCCGGGCACCTGCTTGAGGTCGGCACGGCCAGGCAGATTCACCACGAACCCGCTCATCCTTATACGAAGGGCCTCCTCAACAGCTTCCCCTCGCTGCACGGCGCGCGCCGCGAGCTGGCCGGGATCCCCGGCTCACCGCCCGACCTGCGCAACCTGCCGCCCGGCTGCCCGTTCTTGCCGCGCTGCGGGTACGGCACGGACGCGTGCACGCAGGTGCCGATGACGCTGGCGCCAGTGCGGACGGCCGACGACCTCGCCCACGTGACGAGCTGCCCGTTCGTCCTTCCCGACTCGCCGCCCCCGCCGTCGGTTTCCGGCCGCGTCCCGGCCTGGGTGACGGCCGATGGCGAGCCACTGGAGCGTCAGCTATGAACGACAACAATGCGGCCGGCACTCCTTTCACCTTGGAAGTTCAGTCGGCGGCGGCGGCGCGCGGCCCGCTCGCGATGCAGGCGATCGGCCTGAACAAGGATTTCAGGCTGGCGCGCGGCAAGATCCTGCCCGCGGTCCGCGACGTCTCCTTCAATCTCTACCGGGGCGCGGTCGTCGCCCTGGTTGGGGAAAGCGGCTCGGGGAAATCGACGGCCGCCAAGTTGCTCGCCGGGCAGGAACGGCCGACCTCTGGCTCGATCATGCTGGACGGCGAGCCGGTGGACCTGGCGAGCCGCCGCGCCTTCCGGCGCTACAAGAGCCAGGTCCAACTCGTCTTCCAGGACCCGTTCGCCTCGCTCAATCCCATCCACACGGTGCGCTATCACCTGGAGCGCCCGGTCCGGCTGCATCAGCGCAAGGGCTCCAGGGCCGAGGTAGACAAGGAGGTCGCTGCCCTGCTAGAGCAGGTGCACCTGCGCCCGGCCGAGCAGTTCCTCCCCAAGTACCCGCACGAGTTGTCGGGCGGCCAGCGCCAGCGGGTCTCCTTCGCGCGGGCGCTCGCCGCGCGCCCGAACGTGCTGCTCGCCGACGAGCCGGTCTCCATGCTGGACGTCTCGATCCGGCTCGAGATGCTGGCGCTGCTCGATGACCTGCGGAGCCGGTTCCGGCTCGCGATGCTCTACATCACCCATGACATCGCCTCGGCACGCTATTTCGCGGACGAGATCCTCGTCATGTATGCCGGTCAGATCGTCGAGCGCGGGCCGGCCGAAGAAGTGACGCAGCGCCCCGCGCATCCCTACACGCAGTTGCTCGTCGCCTCGGCTCCCGACCCGGACAACCTCGGGAGCACGCTGCGCACAGGCGGCGGTCTTAGCCAGCAAGCCGCTGCCCCCCAGGCGACGGCTGGCTGTCCGTTCAACCCCAGGTGCCCGTTCGCCGACGACCGCTGCCGCGAGCAGAATCCGCCGCCGCAGCTTGTCTCGTCGCTTCGGTCCGCCGCATGCTGGCGCCTCGATGTCGCGGCGGCCGGCGTCCTCGCTCAGGCAGAAGAAAGGCAGGGATAGCGATCACTAAGGCTGGCCAGCGTTGGCGGCCCACATTAGGTAATTTGCCCTCAAAAATAAGCAGGAGGAAAATAGCATGACAAGACTGCTGGGGCGCCGTGGCCTCGTGAGCCTCGCGGCGGTCACCCTGGTCTGCAGCGGGCTCGCCGCATGCGCGTCGTCAGGTTCTTCGGGCAGCGGCAAATCCACGACCTCAGCGATTCCCACGCTGGTCATGGAGAGTTCTCCGGAGACCGCGATCACGCAGGCGTTTAACCCGTTCGTCGCGACCCAGGCCGCCTACGGAATGGGTGCCACCGGGCTGATCTACGAGCCCCTGATTCAGTTCAACCTCGCCGCTCCGCCGAAGTTCTACCCGTGGCTGGCTACCGGTTACAAGTGGTCGGCTGGCGGCAAGGCAATCACCTTCACCATTCGCTCAGGCATGAAATGGAGCAACGGCAGCCCGCTTACCCCGGCTGACGTAGCGTTCACCTACAACCTGGTCAAGAAGAACACCGCGATCAACCTCGGTGGCCTGACCATCTCAAGCGTGACCACCTCGGGTAACACGGTCACGGTGAGCTTCCCCACGCCGCAGTACACCAACCTGGAGCAGATCGCCGGCGTGGCCATCGTGCCGCAGTCGATCTGGAGCAAGGTCGGCAATCCCGCGACCTTCGTCGACGCGACCCCGGTGGGCAGCGGCCCGTACAAGCTCGCGAGCTTCACCCCGCAGGGCTTCACGCTGGAGAAGAACCCGAACTACTGGCAGGCGTCCAAGGTCGCCATTCCCAAGGTGTTCTTCCCCGTCTACACCTCGAACACCGGCGCCCTGTCGGCGCTGTTCTCCGGCCAGATCGACTGGACCGGTAACTTCATCCCCGGCCTGCAGAAGGACTTCGTCAACACCAGCCCGGCCTTCCACCACTTCTGGGAGGCGCCTGGCGGTACCAACAGCCTGATGCCGAACCTCAACAAGTGGCCGACCAACCAGCTGCCGGTCAGGAAGGCGATCAGCCTCGCCATCAACCGCTCGCTGCATAGCCACCGAAGGCGAGGCTGGCCTTGAGAACCCGGTGCTCAACGCCACGGGCCTGACGCTGCCGACGTTCGCCGCCTGGAGCGGGCCGGTCGTGTCGAAGGTGAACTCGGCTACGGCTAACCCGGCGGCGGCCAAGGCCGTGCTCAAGGCGGCCGGCTACTCGCTGGACAGCAAGGGCTTCTTCAGCAAGGGCGGCAAGGAGGTCGCCGATCACGATCACCGACCCGTCGGCGTACACCGACTATGCCGAAGACGACGCGCTCGTCGCCCAGGAGCTGCGGGCGGCCGGCATCAACGCGACGTTCCCCGGCCAGGCGGTGACCACCTGGACCTCCGACATCGCCACCGGCAACTTCGAGATGACCATGCACTGGTCGAACGGCGGGCTGACCCCGTACAACATGTACGAAGGCTGGCTGGACAGCGCACTGGCCAAGGGCTCGGCGGCGACCGGTGACCTCGAGCGGCTGAACAACCCGGCGATCGACGCTGACCTGGCCAAGCTGGGCGGCGCCTCCACCGTGGCCGAGCAGACCGCCGACCTCGTCCCGATCGAGAACTTCGTGGCGGCGAACCTGCCGATCATCCCGACCACGACGGCCTCTGAGTGGTTCGAGTACAACAGCCAGCACTTCGTCGGCTGGCCGACCCAGGACAACCCGTACGAGACCGGCCAGCCGTCTGGGACCAACAACGGCCCAGGTTCTGGCACGGACGAGGTTGTCATCTTGCACCTGACCCCGAGGAAGTAACCCGCTCTTAGCTCTTTAGCGCGGCAGGCCCTGGCCCGCTCCCGTCCTGGGGGCGGGCCTTGGCGCGCGTAAACCTTTCTGCCTTGCTCCGCGTCGTTAGATGGGCCGGTTGATTGCCACCTAGCGGCGCGGACGGGACAGAGCTGCGGAGTGTTGCGGATGCAGAGCACGAGGCAAACTCGCGGCGAACCTCGCTGTCACTGCGAGGCGGGCGACTGCTGGGCTGGCGCTTGCCGGGCTGGCCTTGGTGAGCACCGCTGGGGCGCCTGGTGCAGCCGGAGCCGTGACCGGGGGCACGCGGTTGTGGGCGACGCTAGGCGATCCGATCGTCGCCGCCTCCGCTATCGCGGTCAGCCCGGATGGCGGCGTCGTCTTCGTGACCGGGGGCAGTGACGCGGGCAGGCGCGACCAGTACGACACCGTCGCTTACAGCGCGAGCAGCGGGACGCGCCTCTGGGATGAGCTGTATAACGGCGGCGACTTCGAGAGCTTTCCCTATTCAATGGCGATCAGCCCGGACGGCAGCACCGTCTTCGTGACTGGCAGCAGCAAGGACGACTTTTACGACACTGTCGCCTACAACGCCGCCACGGGCGCGCGGCGCTGGGTCGCCCGCTACACCGCCGCCCGCGGCATCGCAGGTGCCGACGCTATCGCGGTGGCGCCGGACGGGCGGACTGTGTACATCAGCGGTACCACCAGCCGTGGCATCACTTCCGACGCCACCGACTGCGAGACGGTCGCCTATCAGGCCGCGACGGGCAAGCAAGCCTGGGCGCATCGCTACAGTCCCGCGGCCAGGCATTTCGACAGCTGCGACCTGCTGCCGGCATCCACGCAGATCTTGCTCCACAGCGAAGGGACCGTGCCGGGGCAGACCATGACCGTGAGCCCGGATGGCGGCACTGTCTACCTGGCGGCGGCGAGCTTCTTCGCTCCCGCGCGCGGCCAGCGGCAGTACGCGAACTACACCACGATCGCCTTGGCGGCCCGCTCCGGCGCGGTCCGCTGGTCGAGGACCTACAACGGTCACGCGGCTGGCGACGACACTCCGATAGCGGTCGCCGTCAGCCCCGATGGCCGCTCGGTCTTCGTGACCGGCGCCAGCCGGGATCCGGCGTCTGGCTTCGATTACGCGACTATCGCCTATAACGCGGGTAACGGCGCTCAGAAGTGGATCGCCCGCTACAACGGCCCGTCGAACCGGCAGGACATCGCGACCTCGATGACCTTCGGAACCGGAGGCAGCCTGCTCATCGTCACCGGAGCCAGCAAGGGGAAAGGCACAGGCGATGACTACGCTACTGTCGCCTACGCCGCTAAGACCGGGCGGCAGGTGTGGGTTAGCCGCTACAACGGCCCGGTCAGTCAGGCCGACGATCCCACCAGCATCGCGGCCGGCCCGGGAGGGAACGTCGTGTACGTCACCGGGACCAGCTTCGGCGCCCATTTCCGGCCCAATTTCGCGACGGTCAGCTATGACGCGGCGACTGGGGCGCAGCGCTGGGCCAGCCGGTACGCTTCGCCCAGCGGCCAGGCCCGGGCCAAGATGGTCGCCGTCAGCCCAGACGGCAGCCGGGTGTTCGTGATCGGCAGAGGCGGCGCGGACCCCAGGCACTTCAGCGACTATGTTTTCGCCACCGTGGCCTATCAGGGTTAACCAGCCGCCAACTCTCGACAAGAACGGATGTGGTGCCAGATGCGGACGCGGTTACACCTCACGATGATGGCGCCGGCCCGCACGACGGCGTCGGCCCTCGTGGCGCTGGGCCTCGTGGCGCTGGCCCTCGTGGCGCTGGCGCCCGCCGGACCGGCGCTGGCCGCTGCGACGTCGACGGGTCAGGCACCAGCGGGCGGTACGCAACTGTGGAATGCCGTTGGCGATCAGATCCACCAGGGTTCCGCGACGGCGATGGTGACTAGTCGGGGCGGCGACGTCGTCTTCATCACCGGGAAAATCATCGGCACGCCCACTGTCGGTGAAATGCTCACGATCGCGTATAACGCGAGCACGGGCACCAAGTTGTGGGCGCGGCGCTACATCAACCCGGACGGCTTCGAGTCCGGCCCTTCGGCCATGGCGATCAGCCCCGACGGCAGCGTGCTCTTCATCACCGGATTCGGCGAGCGGCAGACCTCAGGCGACGCATTCACCACTGTCGCCTACAACGCGAGCACGGGCAAGCAACTCTGGACCGCGCTTTTCAACGGCCCGTCGAATCTCACCGACGACGCGAACGCGATCACGGTCGCCCCGGACGGCCAGACGGTGTACGTCAGCGGGGACGGCACGGAAACGACCCTCAACACTGAATGCGAGACAGTCGCCTATAACGCCGCCACGGGGACCCAGGCCTGGGCGCGGAGCTACCGGCCGCTGGCGCAGCACCGCGAGTTGCGACGTGACCGGAACGATCGCCGCGGCAGCGGACGGGAGCACGGTATTCGTCGGCACGACTACTTTCACCCGCGTCGGGATTGAAGGCACGCAGGCCGCGCAGAACTTCGCCACCATCGCCTACGATGCCCGGACCGGCGCGACCCGCTGGGTCAGCAAGTACAACGGCCCCGGCAACGGCGAGGACAGCTTGACGGGCCTTCGGGCCGGGAACGGGTTCGTGTTCGTCACAGGGAGCAGCCAGGGCCTGAAATCCAACCTCGACTACGCGACCATCGCCTACGCCGCCGCGACCGGCAAGCAGGTCTGGATCGCCCGCTACAACGGCCCCGCTAACCGGGCCGACGAGGCCACCGGCCTCATCGTCGGGCTCGGGGGCAAGCTGGTGATCGTTACCGGTTCCAGCAAGGGCGCGACGACCGGCTTCGATTTCGCGACCGTCGCCTACGCCTCGGCCACCGGCAAGCAAGTCTGGGCCAGGCGCTACAACGGCCCGGGCAACATGGCCGATCTCGCCACCGGAATCGCCCTCGGACCGGGTGGCCGCACGATGTTCGTCGCCGGGCTGTCCATCAGCAGTAAGCGCCGGGTGAACTTCGGGACGGTCAGCTACAACGCGGCGACCGGCGCGCCGCGCTGGGCAGCCACGTTCGCCGGACCCGGGGGCCGCGCGCAGCCAGGCCCGATCGCGGCCAGCCCGGCCGGCCGCCAGGTGTTCGTGGGAGGATTCGCCGGCGTTAACGTCAGGCACGGCGACTTCACCGAGTTGATTGACACGGTGGCCTATCAGGCCTGACCCCACAGTCGCGGCCAGCAGGAGCCGGCGCCGGCCTCCCAGTCACTGCCATGCCACTGGGAGGCCTGCCGCCGCATGCGTATAAGCACCCTGCTCAGTGCCGGGTCGTCAGGTCGGACGAGCAGAGTTCGACGACGTTTATGCCTGTCTCGCTGATGGCATTCGCGTCATTCCGCCAATCCGAGTCCAATGCATTATAAAGCACTTCGCCGTCTCCGAGAATGTAGGTCGCGATCCACTTTCGGTCGGAGCGATCGAAGTTGCTAAGGCCCGGCGGCAGGTGTCCGGTTATCTCAGCTAACAAGGTCCGCGCACAGCTAGCTCTGCATTCGAGGTTGGCCGCGATAAGTACATTGCAGTCGATGACGACTCTCATCCGGCGTCTCGTCTGGCTGCTGCCTCAACCATGGCTACGGCGTCCTGAAGGGGGTTTCCGAAGAAGTCCTGCGGCCAGTTATGAATGTTACCGAATTCGTCGATCTCTAGCTCGGACAGTCGACTCTCGTCACCAACCTGGTCGCAGAAATAACTCAGACACCATCCTCGGGTCTATGGTGAGTCTCCTAGGCAAGGTTTTCTCCGCGATTCTACGTTGCAAGCGTGTAAGCAGGTGTTCGCTATGACTTTCCACCAGTACCTGGACGCTGCGCGTCAGCGCGGTTTCGATGATGATGTCGGCTAGGCTTGACTGCACCGCCGAGTGCAGATGGATCTCTGGCTGCTCAAGGATGACCGTATCGCCGGTGCTCGCGTATGCCAGGAGCACAAGTACCGGCAGTACCTGGCTAATACCGAATCCAACATCCGTGAGAAGGACCGGCACGGATTGCGCGGTCCGTCTTACCTGCACGCGGTAGAGCGTTTTGCGATCATCGAGTGCCTGAAGTTCGAACGAGTGGATCAATCCGAGTTCGGACAGCCATTCGGCGACGAGTTGCTCGACGGGCATCGAAGGCAGTCGCCGGGTGCGCTCTCCGGTAGCCCAGCCGCGAGAGACACGAACTCCTTCGGACTGGGACGCTATGAGCGCGTCGATGGCAAACTCCCCCCGTCGACCCACATCGCTCGGTGCTCCGCCGGCAAATATGTACTGTCTTTTGGGGTCTTCGCGAAGCGGCCCGAGATAATGAATGCGACCGCACGCTTGCTCGAACTTCAACTCAAGGTCAGCGAGGAAATCCGCGTTCTAATAGTACGAGTGCACCTGATCGGGGAAACCGTAGAACCGGCTGGGCGGCGGCAACTGCCACGGGCGGCCTTGCGTTCTGACAAAATCGTAGTCGTCTGATCCGATCTCATAACGAGATCCGTCCGGCAGCCTTCTCATCCAGAATTGCGCATCGCCCAGCATGTAGGTAACCTGGCCAACGGATGCTATTTTTCTCTGCAGGTCTATGCTGACATCCAGGCCGAGTGCTTTACTCTTGATGAGAGAAGCTTGCTTCTTCCGGGCGCTTTGCGCATGATCGACCACCTCGACGGGGGAATCTTCGCTCCAGCGCAAGCCGATATGCAGTGTCCGCGAATCGTGTCGGCGAAAAATAATGTCGTTGTAGGTACCCAAATCGACGAGCGAGTTGGATCCTCCAAGATCCAGGACCCGGTTACGATCAGCGGACTCGGTAGTTTGCCGAAGCAGGAGCAGGCTTTGCAGAATACTGCTCTTGCCTGAAGAGTTGGCACCAAAGAAAGCCGTGATAGGAGCCAGTCGTATAGGACCGGTGTCAGCCCAGCTCTTGAAGTTCTGAAGATGAAGATTAGTGAGCATGGTCCCTCGAAAGCATGATCGCGCCGACCGTCATCCTAGCGGGACGGAGATCGGCGCGAAGGCATGAGCGGCTTGCTGCGGGCGGACCAGGACCAATGGGGAAGCCTGGCCTCCCAGCCACTGCCATGCCACTGGGAGGCCGGCCGCCGTACTGCTTAGGGGAACGACACCACGTCGGTCGGTCCCGGGCTGTCCGAGGTCACCGCGGCGCCGGTGCCGTTGACGACCGAGTTGATGCCGCCGGACCCAGACAGGAACCTCGTCAAGATGTCGTTCAGCTGCACACCAGGTGCCGAGCTGGGCACCAGGAACGACTGCGACGCCATGATCGGGATGCCTAGCTCGAAGAAGCAGTAGCTAGCCAGGCCGTAGCCGGTGAAGCTGCGCACGTTCTGGCGTCACCTCGAACGCCGGATACCCGTCGGTGGTGGCGTTCTGCATCCAGGCCGCCTGGCTCGGCGGGTCGTAGGGCAGCTCATTCTGGAAGAAGATCGTGGTGCCTCCCTGGCCGCGCCAGATCACCTGAGTCTTCTCGTAGTGCTCGATGAAGAGGCCGTAGGCGGTCACGTCGTTGCCATTGACGATCAGCCCGTGCTCGCCGACGTTGTCGGTCCACCCGACGCCGTTGCCGTGGTCAGCGCGCCAGCCCCAGATGTTGTCGAGAATGGCGTGCGAGCTGTTGACGACGAGGCTGCTGGTCGCCTCGCCGGGCTCGGCTCCGCCGATGCGGAAATAGGTGTCCTGAATCAGCGTCGGCGCCGCCGCGCTGCCCTGGAGCGGGGACAGCCCGACATCGAGCAGCACCCGCGAGTTGACCGGCCCGGCGTCGAAGATCAGGCCGGAGATCTTGACCCCGGCCGGGCTGAGCACGTCCATCGACGAGTTGCCGTCGGTCGGGATCAGGGTAGCGAGCCCGAGGCCGAGCACGATCGTGTCTGGCCTGCTCACCACGATGGGCCGGTCGAGGTTGTAGACGCCAGGAGTCAGGACCAGGTTCGAGCCCAGCGCGAGCGCCAGGTTGATCTCGGCGACCGGCGTGTCCGGGCTGGCGATAAAGAACCGGCTGATCGGCAGCGACGTACCCGGCGTCTGCCCGCTGGTCCAGGTCGGCCCGGACGAGTTGTGCTGAACGGCGGGCACGAACACGCGGAAGGCGCCGCTCGCGTCGGTATACAGGAACGGCTCTTCCTCAGTAACCGGGCTGGTGGCCAGCGTCGTGTAAGGACCGGCACCGCCCGACACGCCGAACGCCTGCGCCGGAACGCCGGCCCGGTGTCGCCGGAGAACACCTGGTCCCACACGCCGTTGGACCAGCCGTCAAGGCTGCTGTTGCGGACGATGAACTGCTGCTGTGAGCCGTTGGTCACGCTGGAGTTGGCGAACACCGAATCGGCGACGAACCCGCCGCTCGCGAACTGCGGCCCAGCCGAGCAGTAGTCCATGAACGAGGTCAGCCCGTTCACCTGGACTCGCCGCAGCGGCGCCGCCTGCGACACCGCCCAGAACTCGGTATTGCCCTGGCACCCCTGCAGCCCCATGGGATTGATCGTCAGGTTGGACAGCGATCGCCAGAAGTTGTCGAGCGCGATGCAGTTCGTCGTGTTCGGGTCCCCGGTGGGGAAGCACTGGTTGAAGACATCGACCGAGCCATTGATCACCACGTCGCTCGGCGACGCGCCAAGCCCGGCGACCTGGGTGTAATAGCCGACCTGGAAGATCAGCGGGTCAGCGGCGGTGCCGTAGGTGCCAGGCTCGAACAGCAGCGTGTATCGCTGCGTCCCGAACTGATTGGGGACTTGCTGATCGGCGATCGAGTCGACGGTTGCCTGGATCTGGCTCTGCGGCATGGACGGGGTAAAAACATAAACATTGGGGCCGAACGCAGGTGCCCCGGCGACTTGCCTGGCCGGAGCAGGCCGGCGTGGCTGGGCGTGCGCGCCGATGGCGTTGACCGGCCGGGTCGCTGCGCTGGCGACGGGGGCCAGCGTCGCCGCGCCATAGGCCGCGATTCCCAGCGCGGTGGCGAGACTTAGGTAACGGCGGGCTAATGGCATGCTGTTGCCTCCTCGGCGACGTACCGTAGAGCACGATATGGCGCGGCGGCTGGGTCAACCGCGGCCTCTGGCCGACGGCCCACTTCCTCCACGCCGTGAACTATCCTAGTTCCTTCATGTCGTCCCGTCTCGATCGCTAGGCAGGCAATGGCCGGTTTCCACACCACGACGGTCCGTGACCTTCGGCGGAGCAACCGGTCCCGGGCGCTCTGGCAGGTCTTTCTCGATGGCCCGCTGACCCGGCAGGAGATCGGAGCCCAGGCGGGGCTGAGCCCGGCGACCGTCAGCAACCTGGTCGCTGACCTGGCAGCCGACGGCATCATCGCCGAGGTCGGGCTCGAGGACTCCAACGGCGGCAGGCCACGCGGGCTGCTTCGAGGTCAACCCCGGGTACGGCTACGTGATCGGGGTCGACGTCGGCGAGACGGCGTTCCTCGTCGAGCTTTTTGACCTGCGCCTTAGGATGCGGGCCCGGCACAGGTCAGCGACGGACCTGGCGGTGCTCGACCCGCTGGACACGGTGACGCACGTCGCGGACGGGATCAGGTCGGTGATCGCCGAGGCCGGCGTCGACAAGAGCGCCATTCTCGGCGTCGGCGTCGCCGTGCCGGGCCTGGTCGCCAGCGGTGCCGAAGCCGTAGTGCACGGCCAGAGCGTCGGCTGGGACGCCGTCCCGGTCGAGGCGATGCTGCGCGGCATGGTCGACCTGCCCGTGCTGGTGGACAACGGCGCCAAGACGCTCGGCCAGGCCGAGCAGTGGTTCGGCGCCGCCCGTGGCTGTGACAACGCGATCATCGTGCTGCTCGGCACGGGCGTCGGCACCTGCGTGATCAGCAATGGCGAGGTGTACCGGGGAGCGACGAGCAGCGCGGGGGAGTGGGGCCACACGACGGTCGTCGTCGGCGGGCGCACCTGCCGGTGCGGAGCGAGCGGCTGCCTTGAGGCTTACGTCGGCGCGACGGCGGTCGCCGCCAGGTACGCCGAGCTGAGCGGCGGCGGCGGTGAGGTGAGCCCGGCCGGCATGGAAGGCGCGGTCGCCGCCATCATCGCCTCCGATGACCCGGCCGCCGCCCAGGTGCGCGACGAGCTCGTCACCTACCTTGGCGCTGGCATCGCCAACCTGGTCAACCTCTTCAACCCCGAGCGCGTCGTGGTCGGCGGATGGCTAGGCCAGCAGCTAGACGGCCCGCTGCTCGACCGGATCGCCGCCGCCGCGAAGGCGCAGGCCCTGCGGCTGCCATTCAGCGGCGTGCGCATCGTCCGCGCCGAGCTGGGCCAGGACGCCGTAGCGCTAGGCGGCGCGACCCTGCCGGTTGCCAGGCTCCTCAACTGCGGAGGCATGGCGGCCGTAGCAGCGCGCCGCCCGGTCCCCTCCTGACACCCGATCCCCAGCGCCGGGGTCAGCCGGCACGGATGGTTGCTGGTTGCCGCGCGGCCGGCAACAGCAACACGGCCCGACCTGATGCCGGCCGGACCGGCCCGGTACCGGCGTGATGTTCCGACACCCCGACATTCCCGGCGGGACCCGCCGCCCGGTGCTGATCAGCCGCCCAATCCACGACAGCCGCACCATCCCACCTGGGGCAATGTGACTTGGGTGCGGCTCTTTCGGGGTGAGGCTGTTCTCGCAGGGGGGTTTTCGTGTTCTGAGAGGAGGGTTTCCGCATCTAGGAGAGTTGACCGGACTATACGACGACAACCCTCCTTCATGCGACAACGCTCCTACAGGAACCCGGAAACCCTCCACGGTAAGGACGAGAACCCTCCCGGACACGGCAACTCTCCTCCCGGAGCAGGACAACCCTCCCGGGCATGTGCGACTCAGGGGAGTGGCGGGGTGTGGCCAGGTACGGGGTGTGGCCAGGTGGTGGCGGGGCGTGACCAGGCAGTGGCGGGGTGCGGCGGGTGCTGTGGGCTGAGCGGATCGCGCATGGTCGGGTTTGGTCGGTGGCTTGACAAGACGTGTCTTTTCTCGAACCTTAGTCTAAGTACTGAACCGACGATCTTGGTGTTAGGAGCTGTAGTCGTTGGCCGACTTACAATTTCCGCCTGGGTTTCTCTTTGGCGCGTCGACTTCCGCTTATCAGATTGAGGGCGCGGTCGCGGAGGACGGCAGGGGGCCGTCGATCTGGGATACGTTCTCCCGCGCCCCGGGCCGGGTGACGCACGGCGACACCGGCGACATCGCCTGTGATCACTATCATCGCGTGGACAGCGACCTTGACCTTGCCGCCGGGCTTGGCCTTGGCTGCTATCGCTTCTCGATCGCCTGGCCGCGGGTGATTCCTGACGGCAGCGGGCAGGTGAACAAGCGCGGGCTCGACTTCTACCGGCGCATGGTCGAGGGCCTGCTCCAGCGCGGGATCACGCCGATGGCGACGCTCTTTCACTGGGATCTGCCGCAGCCATTGCAAGACGCCGGCGGCTGGGCCTGCCGTGACACCGTCGGCCGGTTCTGCGAGTACGCCGAGGCAGTACTCGGCGCGCTTGGCGACCTGGTGCCGCTGTGGGTCACGGTCAACGAGCCATTCTGCGCCGGGATGATCGGCCACCTGCAGGGCAGGCACGCTCCCGGCATCGTCGACCTGCGGTCGGCGCTGGCGGCGTCGCACCATCTGCTGCTCGCGCACGGCGAGGCCATGCGGCTGATCAGGATCGCGGCGCCCGGCGCCGCGGCCGGCAACTCGGTGCTCCTCTCCGACATCAGCCCGGCCTCCGACGCGGACGGGGATCATCGACGCGGCGACCCGGCTCGACGGCCATGAGAACCGCTGGTTCCTCGACCCTGTCCTGCGCGGCCGCTATCCGGCCGACATGCTCGACTGGTACGCCGCCCAGGTGCCGATCGACTTCATCCGCGACGGGGACCTGCGGGTCATCTCGGCGCCGCTCGACTTCAGCGGCGTGAACTACTACGAGACCAAGACCGTCGCGGCTGACCCCGGCGAGCCCTACCACCAGGCGACGGGTGCTGCCGGCGGCCGGGCGGCTGACGGCCGGCGGCATCGACGCGTCGCCCGCCCGGGCTCGGGCGGGTCCTGCGCAGGCTGCGCGATGAGTATCCGGCCCTGCCGCTGTACATCACCGAGAATGGCGCGCCGTTCTACGACTACGTCGACCCGCTCGGCAAGGTCAACGATCTCGAGCGAGTTCGCTACCTGGACGAGCATCTCGACCGAGACGCTCAAGGCGCAATCGCCGATGGCGTTGACGTGCGCGGATACTTCGTCTGGTCGCTGCTTGACAACTTCGAGTGGGCCGACGGATACAGCCGCAGGTTCGGGCTGTTCTTCGTCGACTTCGGATCCCAGGCCCGGATCGCGAAGGCCAGCGCGCACTGGTACCGGCAGTTCATCGCCGAGCACGCTCTCCGCGAGGGTAGTTCAGACTCTTGACTTAGCCAGCCAGAGTAGTAACTTCACGAGTTAGTTCAAGTTTTGGAAAAACTGGTGAGATGACATGGACAGACGGTCCCGGTTACTTCGCGGCGGCATGATGGGCGCCTGGCGGCCATGCTTGCGCTCGGCACGGCGCAGTTCGTCGCGGCGACGCCAGCGGCGCAGGCGGCTGAGACTCAGCTCAGCGAAACGGGCTGGGTGGCGAGCTCGAACACCACTCGTCGGCGGCCGATGCGCCCGCCAATGCCATCGACGGGAACCTCGCGACCAGGTTCAGCTCGGACGCCGTCCAGGCGTCCGGGATGTTCTTCCAGGTCAACATGGGCTCGGCGCAGACGTTTAACCAGATCGTGCATGAACTCGGGCAGCTCGACCGGTGACTACGCCCGTGGCTACAACGTCGAGGTCTCCACCAACGGCACCACGTTCACCTCTGTCGCCACCGGCACCGGCACCGCCTCGCCGGAGACGATCACCTTCGCCGCGCAGACGGCGCAGTACATCCGGGTCGTGCTGACCGCCGCGAGCACCACCAACTGGTGGTCGATCGCCGAGTTCACCGCCTTCAACGGCACGGCAGAGACCGCGCTCGGCGAGACGGGTTGGGTGGCGAGCTCGAACACCGACCTCGCTCGGCGGCCGACGCGCCGGCCAACGCCATCGACGGGAACCTCGCGCACCAGGTTCAGCTCGGACGCCTTCCAGGCGGTCGGGGATGTTCTTCCAGGTCAACCTGGGCTCGTCGCAGACGTTCAACCAGATCGAGATGAACTCGGGCACCTCGACCGGTGACTACGCCCGTGGCTACAACGTGGAGGTCTCCACCAACGGCACGCACGTTCACCTCGGTCACGACCGGTACCGGCACTTCCTCGCCGGAGACCGTCACCTTCGCCGCGCAGACGGCGCAGTACATCCGGGTGGTGCTGACCGCCGCGACACCACCAACTGGTGGTCGATCGCCGAGTTCACCGCCTTCACCGACCGGCCCGGCGGCGGTGGCACGCCTCCTCCGCCGACCGGCGGCAGCCTCGGCCCCAACGTCATCGTCTTCACGCCGAGCCATGTCCCAGGCCTCGATCCAGAGCCAGCTCAACACGATCGCTAACCAGCAGGTCGGCAACCAGTTCGGCACCCAGCGGGACGCCATCTTCTTCGAGCCCGGTACCTACGGCTCCGCCGCCAGCCCGCTGACTGTTCACGGTCGGCTACTACACCAGCGTCGCCGGCCTTGGCCAGAACCCCAGCCAGGTCGTCATCAACGGCGCGGTTCAAGTGCTTCAACCAGTGCTCGGGTCACCACCTGCAACGCGACCGACAACTTCTGGCGGTCGATGTCCAACCTGACGATCAACGTCATGGGCAACACCGGCTGCCAAGCCGGCGACGACTTCTGGGCCGTCTCCCAGGCCGCGCCGATGCGCCGGGTCCAGGTCAACGGCAACCTGTCGCTGATGGACTACTGCACCGGCTCGCCCGACTTCGCCAGCGGCGGCTTCATCTCCGACTCCCGGCTTCACCGGCGGCACCGTCACCAACGGCTCGCAGCAGCAGTTCATCGCCCGTAACAGCAGCCTCGACGGCTGGAGCAACTCGGTCTGGAACCAGGTGTTCTGCGGCGACCCCGGCGCCCCGGCGCAGAGCTTCGCCGCCAACTCCGGCGACAGCGGCGGCCCAGCTCCTACACCACGCTGGCCACCTGCCCGCACACGCGAGGAGGAGCCCTACCTCTACACCGACGCTTCCGGCAACTTCAACGTGTTCGTGCCGTCCCTGCAGACCAACTCCTCCGGCCCGACCTGGACGGCCACGGCCAACACCCCTGGCACCTCGCTGTCGCTGAACACCTTCTACGTGGCGACGCCGTCGAGCACGGTCGCGACGATCAACGCGGCGCTGGCGCAACGGGGACAACCTGATCTTCACCCCCGGCGTCTACAGCATCAACTCGACGATCAACGTCACCAAGGCCGACACCAAGATCATCGGTCTCGGCTTCCCGACCCTGGTCCCGACCGCCGGCAACGTCACGATGAACGTGGCCGACGTGAACGGGGTCAACGTCTCAGGAATGATCTTCGACGCCGGGACGACCAGTTCCCCGTCCCTGCTCCAGGTGGGCACGCAGGGCTCGGCGGTCAGTCACGCGACCGACCCGGTCACGATCGATGACGTGTTCTTCCGGATCGGCGGGGCCACCGCCGGGACGGCGGCGACCGCGTTCATCGATAACAGCAACAACTCCATCATCGATGACGTCTGGGCCTGGCGGGCCGACCACGGCGCCGGCGCCGGCACGTTTACCGGCGACGCGTCGAACACCGGGCTCATCGTCAACGGCAACAACGTCCTGGCGACCGGCCTGTTCGTCGAGCATTTCCTTAAAGACGAGGTCATGTGGAACGGCCAGGGCGGCGAGGTCATCTTCTTCCAGAACGAGAACCCCTACGAAGTGTCGAGTCAGTCGGCCTGGATGTCGAGCGCGACCCAGAACGGCTACCCGGCCTTCTTCGTGCCGAACAGCGTCACCTCGTTCAGCGGGTTCGGCATGGGCAGCTACAGCTTCTTCAACCAGGGGGTGGCGATCGAGAACTCGATGGCGTTCCAGGCCCCCGACACCGCTGGCGTGGCGTTCCATGACCTGCTGACGGTGTTCCTGAATGGCTCTGGCGGCATCCAGTCGGTGATCAACGGAACCGGGGCGGCAGTGAGCTCCAGTTTCGGAGGCCCGAGCGACGTGGTCACCTATCCCTGAGCCAGGGGTGACCCCGCAGGTGAGCCCGCCGCACCCATGCGGCGGGCTCACCCTTCCTAGAGCCTGGCCAGCTCGTCGGTCAGGTCGTCCAGGCCGAGCGCGCCGAGCGACAGCGCGGCCATGTGCCACGCCTTGAGGTCGAACTCCTCGCCGCGCGCCGCGTGCGCCGCCCTGGCGGCGTCCCGGCCGGCCAGCCAGGCGCGCTCGCCGATCTTGTAGCTGATCGCCTGCCCTGGCGCGCTCAGGTAACGGATGATCTCACTGTCCAGGAAGGCGGCGGGCCGGCCGCTATGCAGGCCGAAAAATTCCCGCGCCAGCTCGGGCGTCCAGAGCTGGCCGGCGCCGACGGGCGAGTCGGCCGGGATCGTCTGCGCGGTGTGCATGCCGATATCGATGATGACCCGGATCGCGCGCGCCATCTGGGCGTCAAGGTAGCTTAGCCGGTCGCCCTGCCCGGTCAGGTAGCCGAGCTCGTCCATGAGCCGTTCCGCGTACAGGGCCCAGCCCTCGCTGCACGCGCTCGTGTTGCCGACGCTCGTCTGGTAGAGCGACAGCTGATCTGACAGGTAGCACCACTGGGCTAGCTGCAGATGATGTCCGGGCACGCCCTCGTGGTACCAGGTGCTCACCAGGCCCCACAGCGGGAACCTGGTCCGGCCGAGAGTCGGCAGCCAGGTGCGGCCTGGGCGGGAAAAGTCACTCGACGGGGCGGTGTAGTACGGAGCGGCGGCGCTGCCCTCGGGGGCGATCCTGGCCTCCACCGTCCGGACCGGGCCGGCGATGTCGAAGTGAGTCCCGTCCAGGTCGGCGATGGCGTCGTCCATCATCTGCTGCAGCCTCGACCTGACGGCGTCGACTCCTTCGATGGCCTCGCCGTTGGCGTTCAGGTAGTCCACCGCTTCCCGGACTGTCCCGCCGGGAACAATCCTTTCCGCCTCTTGACGCATTTGCTCGCGCAGTTCGAGGAACTGCGACCAGCCCCACGAGTAAGCCTCAGCCAGGTCAAGGTTCGCGCCCGTCCAGAAGCGGGCGCCGACCTTGTAGCGCGCCTCGCCCACGCCGTCGGGCTCGCTCGCGGCCCGCGGCAGGTAGTCGTCCCGCAGCCAGTCGCCCAGCCCCGTGACGGCCGCCATGGCCGACCGCGCGGCGTCGTCAAGGCTCGCTCGCAGCGACTCAGGGACGCCGGCGTCGGCGGCACCGGCGGCGAACTGCGCGAACCAGCCCTTGCCGTCGCCGGTCGCCGCCCAGTCGCCGAATTGCCCGATGACTGTGCTCACCACTCGCGGGCCGGCGTACAGCCCCCGGTCGAGTCCTTCGATCAGGCTGGTCCGGTACTCGGCGAGAGCCTGCGGCATCTTCGACATCCGGCTGGCGATCACGGCCCAGTCATCGGCGGTCTTGGCTGGCATGTCGAGGAAGATGCTCCTGACCCGCTGGGCCGGGCCGAACAAGTTGGAGATGTCGCGCAGGTGATCGCCTTGAGCGCTCCTGGCGAGCCTGGCTTCCAGCCGCTCGCGCATGAGCCGTGCGCACCGGCGGTCGTCGTCACCGGACTGGCCGGAAGCGTCCGCGAGCTCGCTCAGGGCGGAGCGGTCCAGGGCGTCGACGGCATCGTGGCCGGCGGGGGTGAGATCCGGGAGCCTGTCCTCGCCCGGGCGAAGGCCGAGCCTGGTGGCCAGCAGCGGGTCAAGCTCGGCGAGTGCTGCTACGTAGCGGTCCGCGATCGCGCGTGGAGACTGCGCCTGGGCGGTCGGTTCTTTCGTGGGAGTGTCGTCAGGCATGAGATTTATTGTGCCGTATGTCGGTCCGCCAGGCCGAGGTCGCTTCACCCGCGCGGGATGATCTCGGCGCGGGCGCGGGCCGTCACAATCCGTCTGGTGACGAGGCCAATCGCCGACCCTGTGACTCTGCTGCGGTCCCGTGGCTACCTGGTGCTGCTCGGTTTCGCCGCCGCGGTCGGGCTGCCGGTCTCCGTGGCCGCGTACGGGTTCCTGGCGCTGGTCAGTTACCTGCAGAGGGAGATTTTCACCCGGCTGCCGCACGCGCTCGGGCTCTCGCCGGCGCCCGCCTGGTGGCCGGTGCCCGTCTTGCTGGCCGGCGGGGTCGCGGCGGCGCTGGCGATCAGGTTCCTGCCGGGTGAGGGCGGGCCGTCGCCCGCTTACGGCTTTCAGCTGCACCCGCCGCCGACGCCGGCTCAGTTGCCGGGCGTCGTGCTGGCCGCGCTCGCGACGCTGACGTTCGGCGTCGTGCTCGGACCTGAGATGCCGCTGATCGCGCTCGGCGGCGGGCTGGCGGTGGCGGCCGCGCGCCTGGCGGAGCGCGGCGGCCGCGACCTTCCGTCACAGGCGGTGCAGGTGCTAGGCGCCAGCGGCAGCTTCGCGGCGGTCAGCACGCTGCTCGGCTCGCCGATCGTCGGCGCGTTCTTGCTGATGGAGGCGTCCGGGCTTGGCGGTCAGGCGATGGGGCTCGTGCTGGTGCCCGGGCTGCTGGCCGCCGGCCTTGGCGCGCTGATTTTCACCGGGCTGGGGACGTGGACCGGGCTCGGCGCCTTCTCGCTGGCGATCGGCGGGCTGCCGCGGGCGGGCTCGCCGACGGCCGGCGAGTTCGGCTGGGCAGTGGTCATCGGCGTGGCCTGCGCGCTGGCCGGATCGCTCATCCGCCGGCTGGCGGTGGCATTGCGGGAGCGGCTGATGTCAGAGCGGGTCCTGCTCATGCTGCCGCTGGCCGGCCTTGCCATCGCCGGGCTGGCCGCCGCCTAGGCGGCAGGTTCCGGCAAGCCCGCCAGTCAGGTGCTGTTCTCTGGCCAGTCAGCGCTCGGTCCCCTGATCACGAGGAGCGGCAGCTTCCCGGCCCTGACCTTGCTGCTGCTCATCGGGTGCAAGGGCCTCGCGTACAGCGTCTCGATGAGCGGCTTTCGCGGCGGCCCGGTGTTTCCCGCCATGTTCCTCGGCGCGGCGATCGGATTGCTCATGTCGCGCCTGCCGAGACTCGACGCGGTCGCCGGCGCGGCGATGGGCATCGGCGCCATGTCGGCCGTCATGCTGTCACTGCCGCTGACGTCGGTGCTGCTCGCGACGTTGCTGCTGGCCTCCGACGGGCTCGTGGTGATGCCGCTGGTCATCGTGGCAGTGGTCGTCGCTTATCTGGTCGGCGCCCACGTGCTGCCGCGGCCGAATCCCGACGCGCATGCGGACGGGGTCAGGGCCTGAGGCCGTGCAGCGGGAAGATCGCGTTCCGCGTGGCCATAATGGCGCGGTCGACTGGCTCATCCGGGTCAAAGCCCTGCTCGAAATCGGCGAAGGTGGCGGGTGCGCCCTCGGTCATGACTTCCGGCGCCTGGCGGCCGGCCCGCCTGGCGACGTAGTCGCGCCAGGACCGCGGGGTCGGCGTGTCCGGCCCGACCGGGCGGCCGGTGGCCTCAGCCAGCAGGTGCGTCCAGGTCCGGGGGACGACCTGGACAAGCTCGTATCCGCCGCCGCCGGTCACCAGCCAGCGGCCGCCGGCCGTCTCATGAGCCAGCTGGTGGATCGCGGCATGGGCCGCGCGCTGGGCGTCGATGGTCAGCTCGAGGTTGGCCAGCGGGTCCATCCAGTGCGTGTCGCACCCGTGCTGGCTCACCAGTACTCGCGGCTCGAACGCGCGCAGCAGCGGCGGCACGACGGCATGGAAGGCGCGCAGCCAGCCGGCGTCCGAAGTCCCGGCGGGCAGCGCGATGTTCACCGCCGAGCCCGGTGCGTTCTGGCCGCCGGTCTCGGATGCGCGGCCCGTGCCCGGGAAGAGCGTCGCCGGGTGCTCGTGCAGGCTGATCGTGAGCACCCTGGGGTCATCGTAAAAGGCGGCCTGGACGCCATCGCCATGGTGGACGTCGATGTCGACATAGGCGATTCGCTCCGCGCCCTGGTCAAGCAGCCACCTGATCGCGATCGCCGGGTCGTTGTACACGCAGAATCCGCTGGCATGATCGGCCATCGCGTGGTGCAGGCCGCCGGCGACGTTGATGCCGTGATCGGCCTCGCCCGTCCACATCGCCCTGGCGGCGGCCAGGGTAGCGCCCGCGACCAGGGCGGACGCCTCGTGCATGGCCTCGAAGATCGGGTTGTCCGGGGTGCCGAGCCCGAACCGGCCGGCGATCGGGGTCCGGGCGAGGTCGCTGGCGCGCTTGACGACGGCGATGTAGGCGGGATCGTGCACGAGCTCAAGCTCGGCGTCGGTGGCCGGCCTCGGCGCGCTGATGCTGACGCCGTCCGCGGTCAGCACGCCGAGATCGCGGGCGAGGGCCATGGTCAGCTCGACCCTGATCGGCGCGAGCGGGTGCCCTGATCCGAAGTTGTAGCTCGTGAGCTGGTCGGTCCAGGGGACATGCGCGGTGCAGGCCATCTTGCTATCCTCTCGCGGGCCTCCGCCGGGCCGGGCCTGGCAAGGTAAAACTTACTTTGAGTAACTCATTGCCTGCGCATTGTGATTGGTAGGGTGCCTCAGGGGAATCGCCGGGGGGCATTGCCGGGGGGCAACATGAGTGCGCGCGCGCGGCATCGGCCGATCGCTGTCGTCGTCGGGACAAGGCCCGAGATCATCAAGCTGGCGCCGGTCGCGCGGCTGCTCGGCGACTCGGCCAGGCTCATTCACTCTGGCCAGCACCGCGACGACGAGCTGTCCGGCGTGTTCCTCGCGGCGGCAGGCTTGCCCGCGCCCGAGTCGCTGGCTGGCATCTGCGGCCGGACCAGGCCCGAGCAGATCGGCCGGATGGTCGAGCAGTTCGGCGCTGAGTTCGCCCGCGCGCGGCCCGCTGCCGTGGTCGTGCAGGGCGACACCAATACCGCGTCGGCGGCGGCACAGGCGGCGAGCTACTGCGGAACCCCGGTCGTGCACGTCGAGGCCGGCCTGCGGTCATTCGATCGCGCGATGCCGGAAGAGCTGAACCGCCGGGTGATCGGGGTGCTCGCCGACCTGCACTGCGCGCCTACCATCCGTGCCGTCGTCAACTTGCATGCCGAGCAGGTGGACCTGCGCGCGATCGCGCTGACCGGCAACACGATCGTCGAGGCGATGAGCCAGATGCTGCCCGCTGACGCGGATGCGAGGGAGATCGTGGCTCAGTTCGGCGCCGAGCCAGATGGCTATGTCCTCGCGACCATTCACCGCCCGGAGAACACCGATGATCCGGCGCGGCTAGGCGCCATCTTGACTGAGCTCGCCAAGCTTGGCCTGCCCGTGCTGTTCCCGCTGCATCCGCGCACCGGGCTGATGGCCGCCAGGCACGGCCTTACGGCGGCGCTCGACCGCCTCGCGGTTGTCCCGCCTGCCGATCATCGCACCTTCCTCGCCCTGGCCAGCCGGGCCAGGCTGATCGTGTCCGACTCCGGCGGCGTGCAAGAGGAATGCACAGTCCTGAAGCGGCCGTTGCTCGTGGTCAGGAATTCCACCGAGCGGCCCGAGTCGGTGGAGGCTGGCTTCGCCCAGCTCGTTCAGCCAGGTCAGGCCATAGGCGAGGCGGCCAGGAGACTGATTGATGATCGTGACCTCGGCCGCAGGCTGGCGGGGATACCAAGCCCGTTCGGAGACGGAATGGCGAGCCAGCGGATCGCCGCGTTGCTGCGGCGGTTCCTCGCGTGACGGCGCGAGGACAAGCTCGCCCGCCATTCCTCCCCTTGGATGAGGCCAGTCCCGGGCGGGCTGGTGACTCACCGCCCGCGCGGGACGCGGCCCGGAAGCCGCGCAGCGTACGTCAGGACTCCCTGGCCTGGCGGCGCCTGCGCAGCTGGGTGCCCGCGCCGGCGAGGCCGAGCAGGCCGACAGCGCCGAGCGTGACCGACATGGTCTTGCCGGGCAGCACCGGCACAGGCGAAAGGTCCGCCGCGTTGCAGACCGACACGCCGAGCGACAGCGTCTGCGTCGAGCCGAGCAGCGTCACCTGGATCGCGGCGACCGTCAGCGTGCCATCGCCTGCGGTGGACTGGGCGTTCAGCGTGATCGAGGCGATCCCCGGCACCGACACCGACGTGTTGGGACCTGGGTTGGCCGCCAGCGTGATGGTGCTCAGCGGCGTCACGATCGCGCCGCCGGCGATGGTGGTCGAGCCGCTCACCACCCCGGTGTTGGTGTTGAACGTGCACGACGACCCCACCGCGGTCGCGGAGAGCGTGACCAGGGCGGTCAGCCCCGCGCTGACATTGGCGACCGTCGCCGACGCGTCCGTGGCGTCCGCCGTATCGGTGACGACGCCGGTCGTCAGCAGGCCCACGATGTTGGCGTTGGCCAGCGTCACCGGCGAGGTGCCAGGAAACGTGGCCAGGCCGATCGGCGATACCGAGATCAGCCCGGTCGCCCCGGCCGCGTACGCTTCGTTCGGCGACGCCGCCGAGGCAGGCATGATCGCGATTGCCGACAGCGCGCCGGCGGCAGCGAGCACGCTCACTACCCTGGATATGCCTGGAATTTTGCGTGTCATTGACTATCCTCCATGATTTCTTTGAGTACCGTTATTCCAGCTGGTAGGGGCAACCTGTAGTCACCGATAAATTCGGCATTGCGGCGGGTCTTGAACCATTCCCGCCTGCCGAGCAAGATGCGGGTAAAGGCCCGCCATGAGGTGACGTAGAACAGCAAGATGTAGACGGCGTATGCGAATCCGAGCCCGAATGCCTGGGCGAGGCTCAGCTCGGGTTCGCAACGCTTTCTGTACATCGGGCCCCAGAGCACGAATGGCCCGAGCCCGGCGATCAGGTAGTACACGATCTCCATCCAGCCGCCGGAGAGCATCCACGAGGTCATCACGGCCGGGTCCGTGGCGTAGTTGACCAGCAGCACGATGAGTGGCACCGGGTACACGAACGTGCCGACTAGCTGCAGCCACGGCTGGGAGAGGTAATAGGTGGCCTCGAGCGCGCCGATCTTGGACACGTACCGCGACGTCCACAGCTGCCGCAGGTAGGTGCCGCACTGCATGGTGCCCTGGCCCCACCTGGTCCGCTGCCTGACCAGCCGCCGCAGGTCGGGCAGCGCTTCCTGGTCGACGTAGGTGTCCTGGGTGTACTCGTTGCGGTGCCCGGTGAGCAGCAGGTGCAGGCTCAGCTCGTAGTCATCGAGCAGGGCGCCGCGCCAGGGCCTGTCGTTCTCGTCGGCCACGAGGTCGAGGGCGGAGAGCCTGGAGAACTGCCCGTTGCCGCCCAGGCCGACGGTGCCGGTGTACCGCCTGGTGATCTGGATCGCCGAGATGGGGACGCGGAACTCCAGGTCCTGCAGGCGGTTAAGCACATGGCCGACGAAATTGGCGAACCGGCCGTGATCCGGCCGCGAATCGCGGTCGGCGCGATTCAGCATCCGCACCATGATCTGGACCGACCCGACCTCGCGATCGCCGAACAGGCGCCGGCCAGCGCAGACCTCCAGGCAGTTCGGGGCCAGCCTGCCGTCGGCGTCGACCACGCCGATGATCGTCCTTGACCGGTCGGTCCTGGCGGGCAGCCAGTCGCTGAGCGTCTGGTACGCCTCGTTGAGCGCGTCGCCCTTGCCGGTGCGGGCATCGGGAAGCTGCCTGCGCACGATGTGGACGAGCGGGTCCACTTCCGCCCACCGGGCAACGACGGCGGCCGTGTTGTCCTCGCTGGCGTCATCGATCACCCAGATGTCCGTGTGGGGGAAGGTGGCCCGCAGGTGGTCGATGGTCTGGCCGATGACCCGTTCCTCGTTGAGCGCGGGAACGAAGAAGTGCCAGGACAAGCTGTCAGCGTGGCCGGGCGGCTGCGGCCGGTCGCGCAGAAAGGGCCGCACGAGCACGATGACGTAGGTGATGAAGGCCACGCTCATGAGCAGCGCGGTGCCCTGCGCTGTCGCGATGGCCACCTGAATGGCTGTGTTGGACACGCGGATCCTTCCCGGTCATCGGATCGCAGGCGGAGGTGTCAGCCGCTCGGGGCGGGACGTAATCATGAAGGTGATGAGGATCAGGCTGGCGCCGATGAAGAGAACGCTGATCGCCGAGCCGATGACAAGGTGCCCCACCTCGTATCCGACGCCTGGTCCGGCGACCTTGACGGCCACCGCGATGGCCCCGATCCTGAGCAGGTTGCCGGTCACCAGCAACGCGGCTGCCGTGGCCAGGGCCCCGATCACGCGCGACAGCCCGAGCCTGACCGGAAGCACGAGCGCCATGCCAAGCAGGAGCAGCGGTGCCAGCAGCAGCGCGACGCTGCAGTCGGGGGTGATGAGCAGGCCGAAGCCGCCCGGCCGGCCAAGACCGAACCAGATGATCGGCGTCTTGCTGGCGGCGAGAGTAGGCGTCAGCAGGTTGTAGATGCCAGCCGCGGCCTGTGCCTCCAGATGCCTCAGCTGATACTGGAATAGCAAAATCCCCACCGTTGCGCCGCACAGCAGGATGGCGACGGCAATCCGCGGCAAGGACGTGATCCTGGACATCCTGCGCGGCGAATGCCGGTACCCGGCAATGGGATTTCTGCGGCCATCAGAAATAGGCGAATGCCGTCCGCTACCAGGCTTGGCCCTGTAGATCGTGTTTGGCCACTGCAGGCCATAGGAGTGACTTCCCACCGAACCCCCCGCATTACCCTGCCATCCGGGCGGTCATTACTGTCCCGGCGGGCACCCACATCTGACGTAATCCTGAGGGAGCATAGGGTGCCGTGAAGGGCGGCGCAATCAGCTTTCGTTGTCATGATGACTAATGCCGGACTCAGGGAAGTGCAAAGTGCCGGAAGCTTTGATTTGACCATGCAGATTCCCCGGATTCGCGACCGCCCGGAATTCACGATCCACGCGAATGCGACCGCCCCGGCGTGTCCAGGCGCGCGCCCGGGCCGCAGCCCGGGGCGAGCCGTGCGATGACGACCAAATTCGATTAATCGGTGAATTTCTCGCTGATGCCCCATGGTGTTGCGGTGAGCCGCTATCTTCGTGGGCTATGAAAGCGCTGGTGCTGGCTGGAGGATCTGGCAGCAGGCTCCGCCCGATTACCTACACTTCGGCGAAGCAGCTGGTGCCGGTCGCTAATAAGCCGGTGCTTTTCTATGTGCTTGAGGCGATAGCGGACACGGGCATTCGGGATGTCGGGATCGTGGTCGGCGAGACGGCCAGCTCGATTCGCGGCGCCGTGGGCGATGGCCGGTCATTCGGTCTCAATATCACTTATATCGCTCAGCCGAAGCCGCTCGGCCTGGCTCATGCGGTGCTAGTAGCCCGCGACTATCTCGGCGATGACGACTTCGTGATGTACCTCGGCGATAATTTCATCGTCGGCGGGATCACGCCGCTGATCGACGAATTTATTTCCGGGCGTCCCGACGCGCAGATCATGCTTACGCGGGTCGCTGATCCGCGCCAGTTCGGCGTTGTGGAGCTCGACGGCGCTGGCGGCGTGATCAGGCTGGAGGAGAAGCCAAGCCGAGCCCGGGAGCGATCTCGCGCTGGTGGGCGTCTACATCTTCACGCCGGCGGTGCACGAGGCGGTGCGGCAGCTTACGCCGTCAGGCCGCGGCGAGCTTGAGATCACCGAGGCCCTTCAGCGGCTGGTCGACTCCGGCCAGAAGGTCAGGGCGACCATGATCTCGGGCTACTGGAAGGACACCGGCAGCGTGACCGACATGCTCGAGGTCAACCGGATGGTGCTCGAAGGGGTGACCGCTCGCGTGGATGGCTCGGTCGATGCCGCGTCCGAGCTCATCGGCCGGGTTGCGATCGAACCTGGCGCGCCATCAGCCGGTCGAGAATCGTCGGCCCTGTCATCATCGGCACGGGTCGGTCAGTCGAGCAGTCTTATGTAGGTCCCTTCACCTCGGTGGCGGGGACTGCGTGATCAGCCGCAGCGAGATCGAGTACTCGATCGTGCTGCCCGGCGCTTCGGTCCCGGAGTCAGGCGGATCGAGGCCTCGCTGATCGGCCAGGGCGTCGAGGTTACCCCGGCGCCCCCAGTGCCGAGAGCGCACCGGCTGGTGCTTGGCGATCACAGTAAAGTGCAGATCAGCGCATGAGGGTCCTGGTCACAGGCGGGGCCGGCTTCATCGGCTCGCACTACGTCAGGACCATGCTGTCCGGCGGCTACCCGGGCTTCGAGCAGGCGCGCAGGTGACTGTGCTCGACAAGCTGAGCTACGCCGGGAACCTGGACAACCTCGGCCCGGTATCCGGGCACCGAGCAGCTGACCTTCATCCGCGGCGACATCTGCGATCCTTACCTGCTCGCCGCGATCATGCCCGGTCATGACTACGTGGTGAATTTCGCGGCGGAAACCCATGTCGACCGGTCGATCAAGCTCGGCGCCGATTTTGTCGCTGCCAACGTCGCCGGAGTCCAGGTGCTCGCCCAGGCCTGCCTGGATGCCGGGATCAGCCGCCTCGTCCACGTCTCGACCGACGAGGTTTACGGCAGCGTGGCGTCGGGCTCCGTTGCCGAGGACGGCCCGATCCTGCCGAGCTCGCCCGTACGCGGCGAGCAAAGCGGGCGGTGACCTGCTAGCGCTCTCCTACCGCCAGGCACGCACGGACTCGACGTGCGCGTCACCGGGGCTCCAACACCTACGGCCCTTATCAGTACCCGGAGAAGGTGATCCCGCTCTTCGTGACCAACCTGCTGGACGGCCAGACCGTGCCGCTCTACGGTGACGGCACGCACGTCCGCGAGCTGGCTGCACGTTGATGATCACTGCCGCGGCATCCACCTGGTGCTATGCAATGGCCGGCCAGGCGCGGTGTATCACGTGGGCGGCGAGGCGGAGCTGGGCAACGTCGAGCTGACGCAGATGCTGCTCGATCGCTGCGGGGCGGACTGGCAGCTGGTCTCCATGGTCGCCGACCGCAAGGGCCACGACCGCAGGTACAGCCTCGATGACACCAGGCTGCGCGGCATCGGCTACTCGCCCCGGCCACGCCATTCGGCGAGGGTCTCACTGCCACCGTGCGGTGGTACAGGGACAACCGGCCATGGTGGCAGCCGCTGAAGGCAGCCGCGGCCGGTCCAGGCGGGCAGACCCCCGTCCTGACCGGTCAGGGAAGGTGACCAGGTGGCTGGTGACCGGGCGGGCGGGATGCTTGGCCGCGATGTCGTGACCGCGCTGCGGCTCGCGTCCGAGCCTGTGCTCGCGCTGGCCAGGTGCGGGCTCGACATCACCGACGCCGAGGCTGTCAGCGCCCGGATCAGGGGCTACCGGCCGGACATCGTGGTCAATTGCGCCGCCTGGACGGCGGTCGATGCCGCCGAGGCTTGAGGAAGACCTGGCGCTCGCGGTGAACGGCCTGGCCCGAAGATCGTCGCGGCGGCGTGCGCTGCCGCCGGCGCGCGGATGATCCAGGTCTCGACCGACTATGTCTTCGGCGGAAACGCCCGCGTGCCTTACGAGGAAGATGATCAGCCGGCGCCCAGGACGGCCTATGGACGGACAAAGCTGATCGGCGAGCGAGCCGTGCTCGACCGCCGGCGCCTGCGGCATCTATCACGCGACGAGTTCAGGCGCGACAACCTGGTACGAGCTGGCCAGGGAGGTCTTCTGCCTGCTCGGAGCCGATGCGGACCGCGTGCGCCCGATCACGACCACCGCGGCGGGCCTGCACCGCGCGTGGCCCGCCTTGTCAGGCAACCTGGCCGCCGCGCAGCGCGCTGGCATAGGCCTGGCACAGCGCATAGCAAGGCAGCAACTGCCCTGAACTGGCGGCGGCCAGGCTGGGAGCGGCCGCGTCTTTGTCCGACAGCACCGGCGTGAGGTCAGCTGGCCATTCGATGGCGAGATCCGGGTCGAACGGATTGATGCCGTGCTCGCGCTGAGGCGCATAAGGAGTAGAGCACATATAAAGGACAGTCGCCTCATCGCTGAGCGCGGCGAATCCGTGTCCGAGGCCCTCTTCGAGAAAGACTGCCCGCCTATTCTCCGCATTAAGCGCTATCGCCACCCAGCGTCCGAATCCAGCCGAGCCGACCCGGAGGTCGACGATGACATCGAGGATGGCGCCGTGCGTACAGCTGATGTATTTGGCCTGGCCAGGAGGGACGTCGCTGAAGTGAATGCCCCTGATCACCCCTTTCCTGGATACCGACCAGTTTGCCTGGGTGACGTTAAGCGACCGGCCTGATCCGGTCTCCAGCACCGACTCAGCGAACCATTCATTGAAGCTTCCGCGCAGATCGGCATGAATTCGGGGGGTAAATACCCACGCGCCTTCCAAAGCAAGTGGCTCCATGGGAAGACCGTAGGACTTAATCAGCCGCCCGGCGCTACACTCTTACGAAGAGTAGCGGACTAACTACAATTTATTGTCTATTGCGCAGCGCCGGGCGGCTCGCATACGATTTGCCGCGAAGGCGAGAAGGGAATTGCCCCCGTGCCCAGGATGAGCCTGCTCGGCAGGCATGACCCCGCCAGCGCCGCGCTCGTCGCACGGCTGCTGCGCATCGCGGGCGGCGCGCTGCCGTGTGCCTACCAGGACGGCCGGTTCGCCTTCACGCTGCGCCGCGGCCCGGCTGGCCCGCGGCCCGAGGGCATGAGCGCCCGGTACGCGGCGATCGCCGGACTGGGCCTTGGCTGCCTGCCCGATCGGCGCAGCGGGCGGTGCTGGCCGGCGAGGACAGTCGACGACCTGACCGGGCGGCTGGCCAAGGACCTCGACGGCCTGACCGGCCGTCGGCGATGCCGCGCTGCTCTGCCTGGCGGCCGCCGAGTCCGGCCACAGCGAGCTGCCGCACGCGATCGACCGGCTCGCCAGCTTGACCGGCGGCTGCTAGCCGGCCAGCCGGCGATGCGTCGATGTTGCCGCGGCCTGGGTCGTGACCGCGCTGATCGCCGCCCGGGCGGCCGCCGACGTCGAGCGTCACCTTGCCTCCGCGCGCAGCCGCCTGCTCGGTGCCCGCCGCACTCGCTTCCCGCATCGGATCGGCGGGACGCAGAACTGGTACCGCGCGCACGTCGGCAGCTTCGCCGACCAGATCTACCCGGTCCAGGCGCTGGCCAGGCTGCACGCCAGCGCCGATGACCCGGCCGCGCTCGGCGCCGCCGAGAAGGTGGCGCGGCTGATCTGCCGGGCCCAGGGCCGTGATGGCCAGTGGTGGTGGCACTACGACGCGCGCACCGGCAGGGTCGTCGAGCGGTACCCGGTCTATAGCGTGCACCAGCACGCGATGGCGCCGATGGCGCTGCTTGACCTGGCCGAGGCGGGCGGCTACTGCCACCTCGGCGCGATCTGCCGGCGGCCTGCGCTGGCTGGCCGGACGGCCGGAGACGGACCGAGCCTGATCGCCGCCGAGCCAGACCGGTGATCTGGCGCAAGGTCGCCCGCAGCGACCCGCGCAAGCTGGTCAGGGGGATGGCGGCGGCGCGCAGCGCGGTGCTGGCCGGGCACGTCGATGCCGGGCTCGGCCTGCTGTTCCCGGCCGGGCGCGGTCGACTATGAGTGCCGCCCGTACGAACTCGGCTGGCTGCTGTACGCGTGGCAGAGCGGCCTCGGCGCGACCGCGCAGCCCCGGAGCGAGCCGGTGCGGCGTGAGCCGGGCCTGCCGGGGATCACCCTCGACCCGCGTGAACCTGCGGCAGGCAGTCGCCGGTGCACCGAGGCCTCGACCAGGGGGAGCTGCCTGCGGATCGGCATGGTCAACGCGGCCAAGGTCGTCGCGATGAGCAAGAACGAGCGCTGCGGCAAGCCGTCTGCGGCTGCGATATCGTGCTTGCCGACGGCCAGGCCGTGGTCTGGGCTTCGCGCCTGCTCGGCCGGCCACTGCCGGAGCGGGTGACGGGCATCGACCTGTTCACCGAACTGCTCGGCCAGGCCGCCGCCCGCGGCGACCGGGTCTACTTTCTCGGGGCGCGGGCCGAGGTCGGCCAGGCCATGATCGCCGAGGTCAGGCGCCGCCACCCGGAGCTGGTGATCGCTGGGTACCGTGACGGCTATTTCGGGCCCGAGCAGGACGGCGAGGTCGCCGACAGCATCAAGCAGACGAGTCCTGACCTGCTTTTCATCGGGATGTCCTCGCCGCGCAAGGAGCTGTTCACGCCAGAACTTCGGCGAACTGACCGGTGCCAAGGTCGTGCACGGGGTCGGCGGGTCATTCGACATCCTGGCCGGGCTCACCAGCCGAGCGCCGGCCTGGTGGCAGCGGCACGGGCTGGAATGGCTGTACCGCACGCTGCAGGAGCCGGTCAGGCTCGGCCGCCGGTACGCCTCGACGAATCTGGCGTTCATGACGCTGGTCGCGCGGGCGGCGCTCTGCCAGCCCGACAAGGGGAGGAGTAGGTCATGAGCAATGTGCGTGTGGTCGGGCTCGGCTATGTCGGCCTGCCACTTGCGATCCGGGCGGCCGAGGCCGGGCACCGGGTGGTCGGATACGACACTGACGCCAGCCGGGTGAAACAGCTGGAGACCGGCTCCTATATCGAGGACGTTTCGGCCAGCCAGCTCGCCGCGCTGATGGACAGCGGTGCGTTCACGCCGTCGTCCGAGGCCAGGAGCTGCGCCGGCTTCGACGTAGCGGTGGTCTCGGTGCCGACCCCGCTGCGCGAGGGACTGCCGGACCTGACCTACATCGAGTCGGCCTGCCGGACGCTCGCCCGGTACCTGCGGCACGGATCGGCCGTGATCGTCGAGTCGACGACGTGGCCGGGCACCACGACGGAGAAGGTGCAGCCGTGGCTGGAGGACAGCTCAGGCCTGATCGCGGGCGTCGACTTTCACCTCGGCTACAGCCCGGAGCGGATCGACCCTGGCAACAAGACCTGGACGCTGGTCAGCACGCCGAAAATCGTCTCCGGCATTGACCGGGCCTCACTGGCGGTCGTGCAGGCGTTCTACGACGAACTCGTCGAGCAGACCGTGGCGGTCTCCTCGCCCGCTGAGGCGGAGCTGGCCAAGATCATCGAGAACACGTTCAGGCACGTCAACATCGCGCTCATTAACGAACTGGCGATGTGCGCGAACGGGCTCGGCATCGACGTATGGGCGGCGATCGGGGCCGCGTCTACCAAGCCGTTCGGGTTCATGCCGTTCACGCCGGGGCCGGGGGTAGGCGGGCACTGCCTGCCGATCGATCCTTCTTACCTGTCCTGGCGGGTCGAGCGCGCGCTGGGGCAGACGTTCAGGTTTGTCGAACTGGCCAACGACATCAACAACCACATGCCCGACTACGTCGTCCGGCGCTTGATGACTGGGCTCAACCAGCGGGCCAAGGCGGTCAACGGCGCCCGGATCCTGCTGCTCGGGCTGGCCTACAAGAAGAACACCGGCGACGCGAGGGAGTCGCCGGCCGCCAGGGTGGCCAGCCTGCTGGCCGGGCTCGGCGCCGACGTGGTGGCCGCCGACCCGCATGTCGGCGAATCCGGGCTGATCAGCAGCAGCATCGAGCGGGTCGAGCCGACCGCCGCCGAACTGGCCAAGGCCGATGCCGTCGTGATGCTCACCGACCACGACGAGTTCGACCTGGCGGACATCGCCGCGCACGCGGGCTACGTGCTGGACTGCAGAAACGTGCTGACCGGCGCCAACGTCGAGACGCTCTAGCCCCGATCCGCCAGCCCGATCCCGGACCTGTGAGGACCTGCTCCATGCGAATCATCTGCGTTGTCGGCGCGCGGCCCAACTTACATGAAGGTCAAGCCGGTCATGGACGCGCTGGCCCGGCGCGGCCAGGAGGTCGTGCTGGTGCATACCGGTCAGCACTACGACGCGGCGATGAGCGAGGTGTTCTTCGACGACCTAGGCCTTCGCCGGCCTGACCACTTCCTCGGGGCGGGCTCGGGTAGCACGCGACGCAGACCGCCCGGGTGATGCTCGCGTTCGAGCCGGTCGTGACGAGCGTCCGGCCCGATGTGGTGATCGTGGTCGGGGACGTGAACTCCACGCTCGCCTGTTCGCTCGTCGCAGCGAAGTCCGGCGGGCTGCTCGGGCACGTGGAGGCGGGCCTGCGCAGCGGTGACTGGAGCATGCCGGAAGAGATTAACCGGGTGGTCACCGACCGGGTCAGCGACTACCTGTTCGCGCCGTCGCAGGATGCGGTCGCCAACCTGCGCGCCGAAGGCTGCGGCGACGACACCCACCTCGTCGGCAACGTCATGGTGGACACGCTGCTCGCCAACCTGGACCGGGCCCGCGAGCGGGACACGCTGGCCAGGCTCGGGCTTAGGCCGGGCGGATACGGCCTGGTCACGCTGCACCGGGCCAGCAATGTCGATGACCCGGCCGTCCTGCAGCGCCTGCTGACCGCGCTCGACGAGGTCGGCGCGACTGTGCCCGCTCGTGCTGCCGGCCCATCCGAGGCTGGCCAACCGGACGGCCAGCCAGTCACCGAGGCGACTCGGGCCGGGCGGTCTGCGGATCATCCCGCCGGCCGGATATCTCGACTTCGTCGCGCTGCAGGCCTCGGCGCTGGCTGGTGCTGACCGACTCTGGCGGGGTGCAGGAGGAAACCACCGCTCTTGGCGTTCCCTGCCTGACCCTGCGCGAGAACACCGAACGGCCGATCACCCTCACGCACGGGACCAACCAGCTGGTGGGCACCGACCCGGCTCAGATCGTCGCCGCCGCGAAGCTTGCGCTGGCCTCGTTGCTGTCCGCGCCCGCCCGCGGGCGAGCGGTCGCGGCCGCCGCTGTGGCGACGGCGCGCGCCGGCGGGCGGATTCGTCGGCCAGACCGGGTGAGGTCACCGGTTCACGAACCAACTGAGGTGCTAACCCAGGGGCCGAGCCCGGGTCCTCCCGCGGCGGGTCAGGCTCCAGCCGGTGCCGCTCCGCTACCAGGCCAAGCAGCAGCAGGCCGCCGAGCGCTCGCTTGCGCGAGCCGGTCCGCGGGATCGGTCCTGAGTCATCGGCGACCTGAGCCACGATGCGGTCACCGCGGGGCGCGCCAGCGTGCTTCTGCCGGGCCGCGAGGTCTCGATCAGCGTTCGCTTGGCGATCAGTAAGTGCGATGGGCGCTGACCGGGTCTGGCGGAATGCACCGACAGCGTGGCCTCTGGATAGCCGAAGTCGGGATAGTCCTGGTTATAGAGGTTGACCAGAGTGAGGGCTGTAACGGCCGTGCCCCCCGCCTGCGCCACCTGGCTCAACGGTTGCGGGCTCGTGAATGCCCTGACTAATCACCGAGCCAGTTGAGATCAGTGCTTCCGCCTGCCAGGTATAGCCTGTGGTGGAATTGTCTTTCGCTGGCGGTGAGAAAAGTACCGTCGCTGACTCGACATATTGCGGCGATTTGCCGCTCGATATGAACGGCAAGGCCAAGACGGCAATTGCGAGCATCGCCAGGGTGGTCCGCGACAAAATTCGAGGCCATGGCAGAGACATCTTGAGAACGGTACCAGGAGGGTAGGTAAGCGGCCATAATAAGAACGCGAAAAGAATTGGCATTGGATATTGCGCGCGATCCGGGGGACGGGCTGGATGCGATTTCGATGAGGTATTTCGGATCTGGCGCCGCCAGGCGGCGTCTGACGGCTGGGCCTGATCCTGCTCGCGCTGCCGGCTATCGCCGGCCGCGCTGGCCTTGCTTCCCGCGACCTATCAATCCCAGGCTTCCGTAGTCCTGCTCGCTTCCCGGGCGGAATCGAAGCCGACGGGCGGAAACCCGTACCTGAGTTTCACTCCCGCGCTCTCGCTCACCGCCGATGTGCTGAGCCGGACCCTGCCGGGCCCGGCGACCGCCGGCGCCTGGCGAGCGGGGTTTCACCGACTCCTACACGGTCGCCGAGCCGGCCTACACGACTGCCGCGACGGGTTCCGTCCTGCTCATCAGCGTGGCCGGGACCAATCCGGCCAGCGTGGAGCGGACGCTTGCACGGTGTCATCGGAGAACTCAACTTCACGCTGGTGCAGATGCAGCGCAGCATCTGGCCGACACGGATCACGGTCAGCACCCTGGCCGCGATCCCGCGGCCACCCTGCCGAGCGCCACCGTCCGGCCGATAGCGACCACCCTGGTGCTCGGCCTGATCGTGACGCTCGGCTTGCCGGCGTTCATCGACAGCGCACTCCGTCGCCGCAAGGTCAGGCACGCCGCCGCACGGCCATTCCTGTCGGACCGTCGCAGGGCCGCACCCGCCTGCTGGCCGATACCTGGGGCCGAATCGACTCGCAGTAACCTAACCCGCCTCAGCGTCAACCCGGTCGACGGGGTCCGAGGGAGTGCGCCCTGGCACGGGCGGGTCGCGGTGACAATGCCGGTAAACCGCCCCGACTCGGCGGCGCGGGCTCCCAGCCTAAGAGCGGCGCGCGGCGGAAAGGCGGTACGCGGCGCCGGCGCAGCCGACGATCAGGAAGAACAGGTTTGACGCGATCGAGAATGACAGTACGTCGAAGCTGGCGAAAAATACGGCTGCAACGCGATCGCCGCGAACAGGGCTTTCCCAGTCGCGAGTGCGCGGCGGCAGTTCCTTTGCGCGCCGCGCTTCGGTGCCACGTACCAGCCGGCGGCGAAGACGGCCAGCAGGCGAGCAAGCCGATTACACCAGTTTCGATCAGGAGGTGACGAACTGGTCATCGACGTAAAATGCCTGCTGAGGGTCGAAGGTCGCTAGGCCCGCCGCCGAGCCACGGTGGCGTCCCGATCAGCGGCCCGGCCAGGGAGAGCGCATCAGCGCGGGACGTCGTGCTGGTGTCGGAGCCCAGTTCGCCGAAGACCTTGCGCGAAGATCGCCAGAAAGCTGGGCGTGATCAGCCAGATAGGCCGGCCGCGCAGCCAGCGCGAGGCAGGCGCGCCCAGCGTCGCTGGCGGACGGGCCAGGTTGGGATCAGCATGACCGCCATGATCGCCAGGCCGATCATCGCCGACCTCGAGACCGCCATCGGTATCGCCGCGGCGATGATGGCGCCTGCATCCAGCGGCGGAGCCGCCTGGCCGGGCCGGCGTATCTGGCCTGGTGGATCGCGAGCGGCAGGCTCATCGCCAGCACGGCGGACAATTCAAGTGGCTGAGCGGCGGTCGAATTCGCCCGGTCAGGCCGAACCTGGTCATCAGGTCCGTTGCCTGCAGATGAGCGGTCAAGCCGGGAATCGCGACGTAGCTAGTGAGGTTGCCGCCGGTCGCGAACTCGGCGATGCCGAGTACCGCCATGAACGTGGCTCCGAGCACGATCCGCCGCAGCAGCACGGCGAGCCGGTCTTCGCCGCGGATGCCGTCCGCCGCGAGCAGCAGGTCCCGAGCCAGCCCGCCAGCAGGATGAGGCCGCGGTCGGCAGCGTTGACCTGCGTGGCCGACATCGGGGACTTGTTCGCCGAGACGTACGAGGCGAGCACCGAGCAGCAATCATGATCGCCGCGGCCCTGACCGGCTGCCGCCCGGCTCGAGCGCGAGGTCGGGATGCGCCCTGGCCAGCAGGTACCAGCCGAGCAGGCAAGCCCCGATCAGCGTCGCGGGCCGGCCGGCGGCGCCGAACGCCCCCGACTACAGGTCCGAGGGAATGACCATCAGCGCGAACAGATAATGCTCAGCGCGGCAACACGTCAGCCCCGGCGGTCGCCAGCCTCGTGCCCGCGAGGTCGACCGCGGGCTGGGCCGGGATCAGCGGCCGGGGCAGTTCGACTCGCTCATCGCGGCACCAGGCGATCTGAGCAGCGCAGGATCGCCGGCCTGCGCGTGGCTTGACAAGGCGATTACCGCCGGCCGAGACCCGGCGTGCCCGCGTGGGATCCTGGACAACTCGCTGGCGAGCGCCCAGGGAATAGCACCAGGAGGCGAAGACCCCGATGGCGCCGCCGGTACAGCCGCACCCTGTTCACGATCTGCATGGCGTGGGTGGTGGCGTTGCGGCCCGACTGGCCCGCCGATATGGGTCGCGACCGCCTTCGGCTCATACCTGGTCAGGAATCCGGCGTCGCGGGCCCGCAGCGACAGGTCGGCCTCTTCTGAGTACAGGAAGTAGGACTCGTCCCAGCCGCCCAGCGCGTCGAAGCAGGTCGCGGGACATGGCCAGTATCGCGCCGAGCGCCCAGTCCACCGGCCGCGGACTCTGGTAGGCGGCTGGCTCTGGCCACGTACTCGCTGAAGACCTGCAGCTTGGTCCTCGTCAGGCCGAGCGCGCGCAGGATCGTCGGCTCGCGCCGCAGCGACAGTTCGAGTCCGCCGTGCGCGGACCTGACTTGCGGGGCGACGATGCCGACGCCCGGCTGGCTCAACGCGGCCAGCATCGGAGGCACTGAATTCGCTGTGCAGCACCACATCAGGATTGAGTATCGAGAATCGCGGGCGCATCGGGAGATTGCCGGACGCCGAGATTGATGCCGCCCGCATAGCCGATATTGGCCGACCGGACGATCCTGCAGTCACCGCGGGCCAGCACCACATTGACGGTGTCGTCGGTGGAATCGTTGTCGACCACGATTATGTCGGCCGACAGCGGCCGAAAGCGGCAGGGAGCGAATCAAGCAGATTGCCGACTACATGAGCACTATTGTGCGTGACTATTACTGCGGCAGGTCGGGTGGCATATGGCGCAGTATATTATCGAGCCGCGGCCGCGGCGCTATTCGCACGTACTGGACTGGGGACGCGGTCGTATCCCAGTTCTTGTCTGACCATACGGTCTTTCGGCCATGGCATTAAAATGAGCGGCGCATCCGTAATGGCCGCCCTTGCGAGTAATAGATGGTGCTGATCTGATTGCCTGTGATCACTATCTTGCTGGCGGGCGGGCCGCCTCGTTTCTGCCCTGCGTAGATGGCGTAACCGCCGCCGGCCAGCAGATTGTCTGTGATCCGCCGGTTCTGCTGCCGCCGAGATCCTCAAATAGCCCGACCGCATCGGTCTGGCCGCGATCGATCAGGATCGTGTTGTGATCGATCGTCAGCAGTTCCCGGTCACGCCGCCGTTCGACATGACGCCATTGGTGTGATCGCCGGCGATGTAACCAGGGTCATGCATGTAATTGTCCTGAATCAGGCCAGTCTCCAGTCGGACCCCGGTTTCGAACTCGGAGATGTTAGTGTATAGCACCCGGATTCCGGTCGAGTCGCCGTAGATGTCCTTGATCCCGGCCATCAGCCGGCCGTCGGCGGCATTGAGCCCGCTGATCGTGGAGTCCTCGATCGTCACGTTCTTGGTATGGCGCAGGCCGATCCCAATGATGCCCGGCCCGCCGGTCACGATGCGCACGTCCTGGATCATCACGTTCGAGGCGGTGACGTTGACGTTGTACGGGATGTACAGGTCGCTGAGCATCGGCTCCGTCGCCGTAGACCTTGACCCAGCCGCGCGGGTCGTAGCCCCAGCCGGGCCCGCGCGACACCTGGCCGGGTACCCGCCTCAGCGGCTGGCCTGGCAGCACGCCCGTGTCGGACTGATCAGGGTAGCCAGCCTGCTGACGGGCGCTGACGAGCTCTGCGGGGGAATGAGGCCGCTGCGATGCGGACCTTTCTGCCCTGCCCAGCTTCAAGACGGCGGCGATAGTGACGATCGCGATAAGGCCGAGTGTCACCAATACCCGGCGCGAGGGTAGCGCCACTACGAGGTCCTTTCTCGCAAGAGAACCGCGCACTGCGTCGAAAGCGTTAGGTAGCCAGAGTATTACTCAAGGTGATGGCCGTGCTGGGAGTCAGGCGGATCGGTCGGCGGCCCGCTTGTCGGCGGGCCTGCTGGTCGCCCGTGCCCGCCTGGCGGACGCGCCGGCCTTACGGCGCGGGGACGGTCGCGCCGGTGTTGTCCCAGGTGTTGCCTGACCACTGGTTGCCGGTGCCGGCCGGGTCGAAGTGGGTGACCGGTGCCCTGTCAGGCCGGGGCCGCAGCCGGGGCAGCGGGGTCAGGCGGCGCCGCCGGCGGCTGCGGGGTCAGGTTCCGCCGCAGTTCGGCGATGGCGGGCCGCATCAGGCCGGCGAGCAGCGCGAATCCGGCGAGGATCGCCAGGGCCGCGACGGCGAGCGCCGCGAGGTCGGCCCGGATCATCCTGGCCGCGACCGCGGCCGTGCCGGCGACGGCGGCGGCCACGGTGACCGAGAGCCAGATCCGCTTGGCGAGGTCGGTGACCTGATCCCGAACCTGGCCAGCGAGATGAGATAACAAGGCAGCACCACGCACGCGGCCACGCCGCCTGCGCCATGCCGCGCCGGAGATGCCGTCAGCCAGCGTGCCGGCGACCAGGCCGGGCACCAGCGCCACCAGCCACGCAACCTGCACGATCAGCACGAGCCGGGCTTTAGCCGAGCACGACGAAAAAGTCGTAGCATCAACTCAAATCCGATCCGCAGCGCGCTCAGCATCCCCAGGCCGGCCAGGGCGGCCGCCGCCGACACCCAGCGCGGTCCGTAGACGAACTCGATGAGCGGTACCGCCGCGCCGCTGAGCAGCAGGCAAACCGGCACCGTGACCGCGGCCAGCAGCCCGGCCACGGACAGGAAGCCGTTGCGCATGGCCGGCTGGTCGTGCTGCAGCCGGGAGAACACGGCCGGGGCCACGCTCCTGGTCGGCAGCGAGAACATGGTGACCGGCCAGCCGGCCAGGTTCACCGCGAGCGCGTAGTAGCCAAGCGCCGTAGCGCCCAGCAGGTGGCCCACGACAAGCTGGTCGGCGTTGGTGACCGCGAAGACAACGATGCTCGATCCGGCTAGCGGCAGCCCGAACTTGAGCAGCGCGCGCGCCTTGGTGCGGTCGAATCCGAACCTGAACCGGACCGGCGAGAACACCAGGAAGAGGACACCGACGCCGCGCCCCCGCGTGATCCGGCCTATCGCCAGGCTCATGGCGCCGAACCCCTGCCAGGCGAGCAGGATCGAGACGGCCGCGCCGAGCCAGTTGTTGACCTGGTCGGCGATCATCTTGCGGTCCTGGCTGAACTGGCGCTGCATGAGCGCGGCCGGCGTCGCGGTCAGGCCGTCGACGATCACGTTGAGCGCGAGCACCCTGATGACGATGGTCGCGGCTGGCGCTCCCATCGCCCAGGAAAACGCCGGCGCGCTCAGTAGCAGGCGGCATAGATGATCAGGCTGGCGGCGATCGACAGCGTGGCCACCGTCGGGGCGATCTCCGCCGGATCGTCCTCCCAGCGCACGATGGCCAGGCTGACGCTGAGGTCGTTGAAGCTCAGCAGCGCGACTAGGACGACCATGGCCACCGCGAAGGTCCCGAACGAGTGGGGACCGAGCAGCCTGGCGAGCACGATGCCAAGCGGGAGGGTGCCCACCCTGGCAGTCAGGTTGCTGATGAAACTCCAGCCGAGCGCTCGCGAGGCGAGGCCGGGCAGCGAGCGCTTGTCGCCCTTCCGGCGGCGATGTCGGATTTTGCCCTCCTTTATTAAAACCAACCTCATGCTGAATAAGGACCCTATGGCAGTGTTGGTTCCGAAAGGCATATTGTGCCGCGAGCTAACCACCGGAGCCTAGCGCGGCTAATCATGGCGCACTTAGTTTCTGGCAAACTCCGGTAAAGTCCCGGTGCCGGGCAGCGCGATCATTCATACTGCTCGACCGTGGCAACAATAGTGATCCCCGCGCACAACGAAAGCTCGGTGATAGGCAGGCTGCTGAGTCAGTTGCTGCCCGATGAGCCGACGCCAGGGCTGTCGGTCATCGTGGTCGCTAATGGCTGCACGGACAATACGGCCGAGATTGCCCGTGCATTCGGCGATCGCGTGCGCGTGCGATGCCTGCCGGAAGCATCCAAGTCGCGGGCGCTGGTGGCGGGAGATCAGGTCGCGACCGGATTTCCGCGTATTTATCTCGATGCCGATGTCGAATTGCGCGCGGCCGACGTACGTGTCCTGGAAGGGGAACTGGCAAAGCCAGGCGTGCTCGCCGCCGCGCCGGAGCGGATCGTCGTCACCGATGGCTGCCCGTGGCCAGTGCGCTGGTACTACGACATCTGGTCCCGGCTGCCCGAGGTGCGCCTCGGGCTCTTCGGCCGGGGCGTGGTCGCGGTCAGCGAAGCGGGTCATGAGCGCATCGCCGCGCTGCCCGGCTTCCAGGCCGACGACCTGGTCGCTTCGCTGTGCTTCCGCGCCTGCGAGCGCAGCATAGTGCCGGAGGCCAAGGTGCTCTACCACCCGCCGCGCAAGGTCGCTGACCTGCTGCGCAGGCGCATCAGGGCGGTGACCGGAGTCGCCCAGGTCGAGCGCAGCGAGCACGCGCCGCGCTCGGCGGCCAGGACCAGGCCGCGTGACCTGCTCGTGATGGTGACCGATCAGCCCAGGCTCCTGCCCCGCCTGGGAGTCTTTCTCGCCGTGACGGTCCTCGCCCGGCTGGCGGCCCGTCCCGCGATCGCCAGGGGCGATTACACCACCTGGCGGCGCGATGAGAGCAGCCGCGTCGCGGCGGGCCGGGCATGAACGCGCCCTGGCAGGGCCTGGTTGTGCTGTGCGCGACGACGCCCTACGACGGCATGCCGATGGGGGACTGGCACCTGGCCAGGGAGCTGTCCCGCCTGGCTCCCGTGCTGTTCGTCGATCCGCCCATGTCGCGGCTGACTCCGCTGCGCAACGCCGAAGCGGCCGGCGCGCTGGCCCGGCCAAGGCTCACCGTGGCCGCGCCAGGGATCGCGAGGCTGACGCCGGTCGTGCAGCCAGGGCCGTCAAGACGCGGGCTGGTCACGCTGTCCAGCGGCCTTACCCGACGCTACCTGCGCCGGGCCACGACGCGGCTAGGCGGCAGCGTCAAGGCCGTGATCAGCGGCTGGCCGCAGTACCCGGCGTTTGGCGCGTGCCAGGAGCGGATCAGCGTCTACTGGGCCAAGGATGACTTCGTGGGCGGCGCCGCCCTGTTCGGCGAGAGCGCGCGGCTGCTCGAGGTCAGGGAGCGGCGGGTAGCCGCGGCCGCCGACCTGGTCGTGGCGGCCAGCCCGACCGTAGCGGCCACCTGGCGAGGCCGAGGGCTCAACCCCGTACTGATCCCGTTCGGCACCGACGCCAGCGCGTTCGCCGAGGTCGACGCCGCGCCGCTGCCGCCCGATGTGAGCCTGCCGCGCCCGGTCGCTGGCTTCGTCGGGCGGCTCAATGACCGCACCGACCTCGCGCTGCTCGAGGAGGCTGTCGCCGCTGGCCTGTCGCTGCTGATCGTCGGGCCTAAGGACCCGTCGTTCGAGCCGGAACGGTTCAAGGCGCTGGCCAGTAGCCCCCGGGTGCGGTGGACCGGGCCCGGCCCTTCGCCGAGCTGCCTGGCTATCTGCGGCTCATCGACGTGGGCCTGGTGCCGTACCGCGATACGCCATTCAACAGGGGCAGCTTCCCCCTCAAGACCCTCGAGTACCTGGCAGCCGGGCGCGCCGTGGTCAGCACCGATCTGCCGGCGGCCCGGTGGCTCGATACCGGCCTGGTGTCCATCGCCAGGGACAGGGCCGACTTCGTCAGGCTGGCCGTGCGGCTGGCGAGCGAGCCAAGGACGCCGGCCATCGCGGCGCGGCGCAGGGAGTTCGCCGCCTTGCACAGCTGGACGCGGCGTGCCAATCAGGTTTATGCCGAAATAAATAGCCTGTGCGCTGCTCAACCGACCTTATATCGGTAATATGTGATCCGCCTGTGTCAATTCCTGAGGCAATCCGCGTATCACGCTGACTGCGCGTTCATTGATCGTTAGCCTTAAAGCTGCGCGATATAAGGGTCGACAAGATAGGAGAAGTTGCGGGGCATGAGCGCGACCGAAGAAGCAATCGGTGCGCAAGTCGATCGGGGAATGGCCTGCCGTCCCGGGGAACCGGATACTCGGGTGTGGGCCGCTTCTTATCTTCGCCGGGCGGCTGCGGTCGATGGCATGGGTGTTTTCGGGGCTGGCCTGATGGCGGCCCTGCTTCGTTTCGATAGCTTGCGGCAGCTGCCGGCGGTCTACCTTATATCTGTCCTGGTCATTCCGGCAATGTGGTGGATTTCGATGTTTCTGGCCGGTGGCTATGACGTGCGCGTGATCGGCCTCGGCTCTGACGAATTCCGGCGGATCATTAACGCAGCCGCAAGCGTCGCGGCGGCCGTCATCATCGTGTCGTACCTGATGCACCTGAACCTGTCCAGGGGCTACCTCGGCGTCGCGATCCCTGGGGCAACGGTCGCTGACCTGGGCGGCCGGTACCTGCTGCGCAAGAACCTGCACGCCAGGCGCGGTCGCGGCTGGTGCAGCCACCGGGTCGTCGCGGTCGGGCACGCGGCGGCGGTCGCTGACCTGGTCACCACGCTGCGCCGGGACAGCTACCACGGCCTGTCCGTGGTGGCTACCTGCGTCGCCGGGAACTCGGGCGTCCGCCAGCTCGCCGGAGTCCCCGTCGCCGGCACGCTGGAGAGCGTGCCCGAGGTCGTCGAGCATTTCGGAGCCGACACGGTCGCCGTGCTCGCGTGCCCCGAGATGGACACGAACCGGCTTCGCGAGCTCGCCTGGACGCTCGAGAAGACCGGCACCGACTTGTGCGTGGCTCCGATCCTGCTCGATGTCGCCGGCCCGCGCACCAGCATCAGGGCCGTCGCCGGGCTGCCGCTGCTCTATGTCGATCATCCCGACCTGAGCGGCGGCAGGCAGGTCATCAAGGGCGTGTTCGACCGGGCCTGGCGCAGCCGGGGCTCTCCTGATGCTCGCGCCGCTCTTCGCCGGGATCGCCCTGGCCCTCAAGTGCGCCGATGGCGGGCCGGTCTTTTTCCAGCAGGCCAGGGTCGGCAAGGATGGCCGCAGGTTCACGGTCTACAAGTTCCGCACAATGGCCGTCGGAGCCGACCGGGTCAAGGCAGAGTACGCCCAGCTCAACGAAGCAAGCGGCCTGCTCTTCAAGATCCGCGACGATCCCAGGATCACCAGGCCAGGCCGCTGGCTGCGCCGCTGGTCGCTCGACGAGTTGCCGCAGTTGCTGAACGTGCTGGTCGGGGACATGTCACTGGTCGGGCCGAGGCCGGCCTTGCCGGAGGAAGCCGAGAACTACTGCAGCAAGATGCGGCGCCGGCTGGCAGTCAAGCCGGGCATCACCGGGTTGTGGCAGGTCAGCGGCCGCTCTAACTTGCCCTGGGAGGAGACGATCAGACTGGATACCCGCTACGTGGAGAACTGGTCCTTCGCGCTCGACCTCCAGATCCTCTGGAAAACCTGCTCGGCCGTGCTCGGCGGCACTGGCGCGTACTAGCGGGTTCTCGTCCTTACCGTGGAGGGTTCCCGGGTTCCTGAAGGAGCGCTGTCGCATGAAGGAGGGTTGTCGTCGTATAGTCCCGGTCAACTCTCCTAGATGCGAAAACCCTCCTGCACGAACCCGTAAACCCTCCTGCGAGAGCAGCCTCACCCCGAAAAAGCCGCACCCATGTGGCATTGCTGGGCCTGGAATGGCGGGAAGGCCAGGCACAGGGCAAGTTTCGTCTGCGCTGGCCGATCTGCTTGCCGAAGGTCTACCCTCGTCCGCTATGGGGAGGATAGCAAGAAGCACTATCGCGGTTTCGTCACTGCTCCTGGCCGCCGGAATATTCGCTATGGCGACCGATGCCTGGGCGAACGTAGACCAGGGCAATCCGCCAAATGTCGCACTAATCGGTCCGGCAACGCTGGCTGAGCATCTAAGAACGGCCAAGGACGGCTCGTTCGTAGGTCGTTTTAACCTGTATGTGATAAATGGCGCACGTGAGGCGATTAGGTATCATGTTTCGGGGCCGAAGAGCTTCTACCTCAGCGTGATATCTGATCGCGCCTACACAAAGAAGTCGCCGGCCCCGGCCGTCGTGCCCGTCAAGCCGAGTCGCATGCTGCGGGCCAGCAGCGTGAGCCGGGTCGCGGTGCGCCTGACCGTCTACGACGCGGACACGACGTCGCTGCAGGTGGTCATGACTGTCGCGCAGTCAGTCGGCGCGCCGCCCTCCAGCGTGACAATCACGCTGACCAGGACGCCCCGGTCGTCGAACCTGATCTGGATAATCTTCGGCTCGCTGATCGCGGGCGCCATCGTTATCGCCACCTTTGCCTGGGCCGAGAGGAACAAGCCCAAAGCCAAGGACATCTACGCCGACTCGACTTTCAGCTTCGGCCAGAGCTGGGCGACCAACCTGGGCGCCATCTTTACCGCCGTCGCCGCGATCTTTACCACGACCGGCGTGCTGAGCGATCTGGTCCCCGGTATCGATACGGGGTTTTTCCTGGCACTCAATATCGGCTATGGCATCGTGCTTCTCCTGCCGGCCCTCGTGTACTCGGCCTGTCAGACGCTGGACGACGACAATCACCTGTACGGAACCCGCCGGGGCTACCGGCTCGCCGCGATGATCACCGGAATCGCCATCGGCGGGCAGTTGTCAACGGTCGGAGCTATCATCGCGCTTTCCGATCTCGCCGATACTGAGCAAAGGCTCCTGCTGGCTTTCCTGGCTATCGTGTACGCGGTGGTCGTCATCTACATGGAGGCCAACCGGCGGCAACTGTGGGACCTCAAGAAGCCGGTGCCGCCCAAGACCAGTATCGTTACCGCTTCACATCAGGCCGGAGCAGAGGACCAGCCAGACCACACGCACGACGTAGTGCTGGCCATGGCACCGCCCCCCAGGATGGCCGCTTTGCCATGAACGGGCCAAGCCGGCCAGTTACAGGGGAGGGAACCGGCTCAGCCCGATCGACGGCCTGATCCAGGCCGCGCGGATCGCCGGGACCACGCCGGCGAGCATCCCGGCCGCCGCTCCGACCAGCGGCGCCGGCCACAGCGCCAGCGGCGCGACCACCGGTGTCCAGTGGCTGGCGCGGGACACCAGCACCACGACGGCTATGCCCAGGCTCGCGCCGGCCAGGCCGCCGAGCAGGCAGAGGATCACCGACTCGGACAGCACGTGCGAGGCGATGTGCCTGCGCCTGGCGCCGAGTGCGCGCCGCAGCGCGTACTCGGGCGTGCGCTGCACGACGCAGAACAAGGTGAGCCCGGTGATGCCGAAGACCCCGACGGCCAGGCCGACCCAGGCGACCGCGACGAAAAGCCCGTCGAGCGCGCCTGCGACCTGATCGCGCAGTCGCACCGGCGCGCGGCGCAGCCGCACGGTGAGGCGCTGCGGCCTGGCCGGGCTGATCGCGTACGGAGCCTGCCTGGCCACGATGGCGGCGGCGCCTGGCCTGGTGCGGATGAGCACCGCGGGCCGGGCGCCCGCCCGCTCGCTGGGCACTCCGAAGAGCGCGACGGCGGTCGATGACGGCAGCATGACGGACCGCCGCAGCGATGACTGCCGGACAGCACGAGAAACAATCCCGGTAATAACGCAGGGCATCCCGTTGATGTAGATGACAGGCTGACCGGCGATGCCGGTAATGCCGAATGCCCTGGCTACCGGCGCGCCGACCAGGCAGATCTGCGCGGCATGCGCCTGATCCCAGTGGCCGAACGGCCCGCCCTGACTGATCTTGACTCCCGCCGCCGCGAGAAATCCGGGAGTGACCGCCAGGACCGGGGTGCTGTACCCGTGCTGGCCCGCACCGTGCTGGCTTACACGGTGCTGGCCTACACCGGGCTCCGCGCTGCTCTCAAGCGGCCCTGGCGAGACAACCACGGGCTGGCTGGAACTGAGCCGCCAGTAGACGCCGGAACTCACCACGCCCGCGAGCGCGTCCAGGCGCTGCTCGACGTCAGCGGGGAAAGGCAGGCCGGCCGCCGGCAGCCGGGAGCGCGGCGCCGTTACCCGGATGGTAGTCGGCAGGCGCTTGGCGAAGGCTGCGGTGACCTGGCCGTTCGCAGTGCTGACCAGGCCGAGGACGGCTACGAACCAGGCTACGGCCAGCAGCGCGGCCAGGCTGATGGCCGCGGCCGCGAGCGGCCTGGCGACGATGGAGGTCAGGGCCTCGCCCACGGCATCGGCCAGCCGCAGCGTGGTGCGCCTCTCGATGGCCCTTTTCACGGAAGTGCGCCAGCGCCTGAGTCGGTGAGCTCCGCCGGGCCGCCTGGGCGCTGCGGGAGCGGCACGGCGGTGGCGGCAGGCGGGCCTAGCCGCACCGAACGCGAACTGTACGCGGCGGCGAGTTGCTCGGCCGTGGCGATCAAGACGGTCTTGCCCTCCCGGTGCAAGCCCGCGAGCAGCGCGATCACCTGGGCCGCGGTGGACTGATCGAGCCCGGCTGTCGGGTCATCGCACAGCAGCAGGCTCGGCTGGGCGGCCAGCGCCCTGGCGATCGCGCAGAGCGCGAGTTCCCCGGCGGACAACTGCCAGGCCATGAGGTGGGCCTGCGCGGCAAGCCCGACGCGGTCGATTCCCTCCATGGCGGCCCTGACCCGCTCCCGCCGGCGCAATCCCGAGTACGCGCAGCGGCAGCATCACATTGTCGAGGACCGGTCTGGTCGGCAATATCATTCTTCGCTGGAAAATGAAACCGATCTGGCGCCCGCGCAGAGCCGACCGGTCGCGATCGCGCAGGGCGGCGGTGTCAGTGCCGTTGAGCAGGTAACTGCCGGCGGCCGGACGGTCGAGCAGGCCAAGCACGGTCAGCAGCGCGGAGCGGCCTGACCTGGGCTGGCCGGTCAGCATGACCAGTTCGCCGCGCCACACGATCAGGTCGAGGTGATCCTCCGATGGCTGGCCGGGAAGCACGAGGCCGCGTAGCTCGATGACAGGGGGCGCGTGCCGGTCCCTGCCGGGCTCCGCCGGAGTGCCGGGCACCGGGCGCTGACCGCCGGGCGGCGGCCAGTCGTCAGCTTCCGGAACTATCCTGACGGTCACCGGGACGCTCCGATCAGCACGCTGTCGCCCGGGCCGAGAGTCCCAGGCTTGACCGGCTGAACGGCGACCAGGCCGCCGGCCTGCGGACCGGTGTCGACGGCCACCCTGTCCCTGCGGCCGCGGGCGGCGAGGCGCACCACGTAGGGCGCTCCGCCCTGCGCAGCTGAGAACACCGCGGTCAGCGGCACGGTCAGCACCGGTCCGCTCGTCACTGGCGCGAGCAGGGTGAGCCGCACCTGGCTGCCGATGCTGCGCTGCGGCAGCAGTCGCCTGCTGCGCACGAAGACGCCGAACTGCTGCGCGGCACCCGCGGCTGGCTGGACGCTGAGCGCGCTGACCTTGGTGACCTTGCCGGCGGTGATCTTGCCCGCATCGGCGAGGCCGATCCGCGCCGGGATGCCCGCCCGCGCCCGCGCGGCCTGGTGCGCGGTCAGGAAGGCCGTGATGTACGGATGGCCAACGGCGAGCCGGACGATCGGCTGACCTTGCCGCACCGCGGTGCCCGGTTTCGGCGGCGCCGACACCACGAGGGCCGAGGCGGCCGGGATATAGCTGACCTCGTCCATGGGCAGGTAGACCTCTGGCTCGGGCCGCAATGGCGCGGTCTTCTTGGCCCCGGGAGTAAAGGTCGGCGCCCGGTAGCCCAGATGCTGGTAAAGAAGCTGCACCGCCAGTTCCGTGCTACCGCCGAAGAAGCCTGGCGGATCGAAATCGGAGTACCCGAGCCCGGTCAGCGCCGACTGCAGTTCCGTGACATCAGGGCCGGTGTCGCCAAGCCGCAGGTCCCGGTAGGCGGGCAGCTTGCCGCGGAGCAGCAGCACGGGCCTGCCGTCGATCTCGGCGGCGACCTGCCCGGGCGACAGCTTGCTGCCGCGCTTGGCAGGCATCTTGGTGATGACCACGGTGCGATACGGCGCCGTCGCCGTCACGTCGATCGTCTTGCCAGGACGCACGATTCCCGGCAGCACGATGCCATCGCGCAGCACTCGCATCCGGGTAACCCCGGTGATGACCGACGCCGCCGGCGCGGCCGTCTGCGCCGCGAGCTGCGTCGGTGATTCGATCAACCTAGCCGCTGCCAAGCCGGTCGCTGACATGACGATCACACCGACAGCGACACCGGCGAGAAAAAAGCGTCTGGTCCTGAGCGGGTCCTTGACGGACCCAGCGCCCGGCCCCCCGTACAAACGCTGACCCCCCGTCTACGTGGCGCACGCTACCACGATCAGCGGCGCCGCAGGGGGAACTGTGACCTGCGCGTTTGTCGCGTCAGTGCGATCTGGAAACGGGCAGGGTGGAAACAGCTCCAACCGGGGAATGCTGCCGATGTGCGACGGACGGGGGACCGGAGCGGACGCAAGCCGCGCGGCGCGCCGATGCGGCGGATAGCAGGCTGGGCAGGCCTGGACGGCAATCCGCTGCGCCGCGCGCTTGACCGCACGGAGCGCGCGATGTTTGTCCTGCTGGCGCTCGGGTTCCTGGCTGCCGCGCCGCTAGTCGCGCCGCTGGCCGGCCACTTCGCCCGGACGGCGGGCCTGGCCGAGGTCAGGGCGCAGGAATCGTGGCGCGAGGTGAACGCGGTGCTGTTGCGACACGCGCCGCAGCAGTTCTATGGCTACAACTCGACGATGACCGTCTGGGTGCCGGGGAAGTGGCGGTCGCCGTCCGGAATCACCAGATCCGGGCTGGTACCGACGCAGCCAGGCATGCCGGCGGGCGCGGGCGTCCGGATCTGGGTCAGCCGGACCGGCCAGCCGACAGGCCGCAGGCCCATGACAACGGGCCTGGTGGGGGTCCGGGTAGCCGGGGTTGAGTCCATCGCGGTCACCTGCCTGGCGGTAGTGGCCTTGCTGCTGGCCTGGCTGGTCCGCTGGCTGACCGACCGGCGGCGGATGACCTGCTGGGAGATCGAGTGGGCTTGTTTCGGGCCGCGCTGGTCCGCGCGGCATTTAGCGCATTTACTCCTACATATTCGCATCAATACGATTTGAACTTATCGGACGCGGGGCTTCTCATCACGCCGCGCCGCCCTGATCAAACCCGTCCTGCTTGACCGCTGCTGGCCGTGGATGGTTGGGTTCAGGGCATGAACTTCGGCAGGTCAGCTGCGATACTCGCGTGGTAGCGATTGCATTCGGATTTATCGGAATCGCAATAATTCTGTGCGCCGCGGCGGTACTTGGCTTGCTCGGAATTGGCCAGCTCGCGCTGTCGGGCTCGGATGCGCTTGAACGCGATGGCCTGGCCAGGGGCCAGCGCGCCCCCGCCTGGTCACTTTCCGATGCCGCAGGCGTCGCGCTGGACGTCACCTCCGGCCTGCCCGCTTCAGCTGGTCATGTTCGCTGACCATTCGCTGAAGTCCTTTCCCTCGGTCGTCGCTGGCCTGCGGGCGCTGCGGGCACGGGATCCGACGCTCGAGATCGTGCTCCTGACCCGCGGTCCGGCAGCCGGGCGCGGCGGAGCGTGCTCGCCCAGCTTGGCCTGGCCGGCATGCCCGTGCTCGGCGGCTCGCCGGCGGTCTACGCCGACTACAACGTCAGGGTCATGCCGTTCGCGATCTTCGTCGGACTCGGCCGGGGTGGTGCGCGCCTCGAGCCTGGTCAATCACGACTGGCAGCTGGCCAAGCTCCGCCAGGTCGCGGCGATCCCGGTCGAGGCGGATCGACGCGGGCCGGCCGGCGCGTTCGCTGCGGACGGTGGTGTGACGTATGCCGCCGCTGGCCTGCCCGCGCAGGTAGTCGTGCTCGGCTGCAGGGCAGCGATCGCCGTGCTGCTGCTCGCGGCGGGCGGCGCCAAGCTCGCCGACCTGCCCGGCTTCGCGTCGGCGGTCAGGCTGTTCCTGCCCGGGGCCGTGCCGACTGCCCTGCCGCGAGCCTGGCTGGCGCGTCGCCGTCATCGAACTCGCCCTGGGGCCGGCAGCCTGTCGCTCCCGCAGCCCCGCTGGCTCGAACCGGGTCGTGCTGGTGATCTGCTGCTGCTTCCTGGCCGTCACCTAGTCGTCGGGTACGCCCGGCACCGGGGTCGCTCGTGCCGCTGTTTCGGCGGCCTGTCGGCCGTGGCGGCTTCGGCGCCGCCGGGCATCATTCAGCGCGGCCGGTGCTCGTGCTGGCCGCGCTGGCCGCCGCGCTGCCGGTTCCCGCGCTCGCGGTCAGCTCAGCCTGGTCGCGGCAGCTCGGACTGCTGGCCGCGGGAGCTCTGTCGCGGTGGCGGCGTTCAGCGCGGCCGCCGCCGTCGGCGGCAGGCCAAGCGCCAGGCCGGGCACCAGGCCAGGGTGGGTGTGACCATGCGCATACCGCTGTACCTGGCTATCGCGCAGTGGGTGCTGCTCGGCGCGCTCGGCTTGCTCGTCATCCGTGCTGTTCAGGCAGCTCGGGCAGCTGCTGTCCGGCGCCGCGGCGGCCGCCGAACTTGGCCCGCCGCTCGGCGGCCGCAAGCCGCCGGCTCACCTACGCTCAGGCCAGGCGAGCAGATGCCACCAGGCGGCTGACGCCCGGCACGGGCAACCGGCTCGTCGCGTTCGTCGACCCGACCTGCCCGTCCTGCGAGCAGCTCGTGCTGACGCTTGACCAGTTGCGGCGGCCGGTGAGCTGGCGGCCAGCGCGGGTACTGCTGCTGATCTCCGATCCGGCCAGCTACCTGCAGATCTCCGAGGCGTTCAGCGCTGACCGGGCCTGGAGATCGGCCGGCCGGCGTGACCGGGCCGGGCTTGACTTCTACCGGGTTACCGGCACGCCGCTGCTCGTCGCCATCGACGCCATCCGGCACGGTCAGCGCCACCGGCTCGGCGGTCAGGGCGGCCGAGGTGCGCCGCTACATGGCCGGCCAGCCTGGGATCCAGACGCAAGCTCCGGCCGTCGCTGCCGGCGATCGTGGTCAGGTAGGGGAGGACCGGCGATGAGCCGTGGCGAAGGCCGGACCGTTCGCCGAGCGAGTCGCCCGCGCGGATGAATCGCAGAGACGCTCTCCGCCGCGTAATTGTCGGCGGCACGACCGGGCTCGCCGCCCTGGCGCTCGGCAACAGCCCCGCTCGAGGCCGCGCACCTGTCATTGCGGGCCGACCAGGCGGTGCGATAAGTGCCCGGCGGTCGGCTGCCCCCACGGAGTACCACCTGTGCAAGGGCTCGTTCACCAGCAACTGCTTCAACTCCCAGGGCTACCGGTGCGAGTGGCCGGCCGGGAACTGGATCGCCTGCACGGCCTCGGCAAGGGGCTGGGCTACAAGGTCTGCTACGACTGCATCGGGCCGGGCGGCTGCGAGGCTTGGTGCACCTGCCAGTCCGCCTGCATCTGCTGTCACTGCGCCAGCCCGGCCGACATCCGGGCCGAGCAGCTGCGCCTTCAGCAGGGGATCGGGGGATCGCTCCCCGGGCAGACACTGCACCTTGAATTGTCGTGACGCTGCTGCTGGCTGGGCTCGCCGGGCTGGCGGTCGCACTGGCCGTGGTGAACGGCTACTCGAAGGCCTACTCGCCTTGAGGGGTGAATTCAGCCGCCTCGCTCGCGGCCGGCCTTCCCGGTCGGGAGGCTCTCGGCGCGGTGCCTGGTGCTCGCCGCCTACGTGCTGCCCGGCCGTGCTGGCCGTGGACTGCTGCTCGGCGCTGGCCTGATGGCGCTGCCGCTCGCCGGGATCGCGCTGGCCGGGGTCGCGCTGGTGCTGCCGGCTCTACGGCTGCTGCTACGGCGTGGCCGAGCTCGACCGGACCGGGGCCTGGCGCCGTACCAGGCGGCGGTGGCAGGTGCCGCAGTCGATGCTGATCGACGCGTCGCCGTGGCGCCGCGTGCTGGTCTGGGGCGCGGTACTCGGGCCTGGATTCGCGACGAGGAATCCCTACGCCGGGTTCGGCTTGCTGCCGCTGGCAGTCGTCGCGACGGCTGCTTTCCAGCCTGCTGCTGGTGTCGCGCTGGCCCGGCCGCTGATCGGCCTGGCCCACGGCGGCGCCCGGGCAGTGGCGCTGCTGCGCGACGTATCGGCGGCCAGGGACTATCGGCGAGCCGGATGGCCGCAGGAATTGCGGCGCCTGCGACGCGTCCGGGCAGCTAGGCTGCTGCTCAAGCGCCGTCTACTGGCGTCGGCTGGACGGGACGATGCTGCTCGCTGCCGCCGCGATCGCCACCGCGCTCGCGGTGAGTCACTTCTGACCTGATAACGGAGGACACGATGCGACGCACAAAGCCGCCCGCCGGTGGCCGCCGGGTGACCTTGGCGGCAATGGCCGCACTGACGCCGCTGACAAGCGGTTTCGCGCGGCGCCGACAGTCACGCCCGGGTTCAGGGGCCTGCCGCACGGCAAAGAGGTCATCAAGATTGTCGCCCAAGTGCCCGGGCCTTGTCACGCGACGAGTCAACGCCAAGGGCGCTTTCTCCGCTAAAGGGTATTTCCTGCGCAAACGTGCAAGCTTGATTTTCCCGGCGGCAGGCTCGCGGTGCGCCGGCACCTGATCAGCACCAGCATCCGCCACCCAACCTGTCGACCTGCTGGTTCAAGGCCCGGCAGGCCGGTACCTTCAGGGTGGTCTACGCGACCGGTAAGTACCACGGACTGCGGTATGAGCGGCAATTTCTCCACGTCCATCGCAGGGCACCTGAACAAGGCCGGACCGATCGGTGCGGGATCGAAGATCGCCAGCTTTCGTGCCGTGACCTACGGAGACCGGCACAATTCCGTGTACCGGCGCGGCTCGACTGGCACCGGCCTTGGCACCGATCTTTCGCTGCTGCCGCCCTCGGCCGTCGCTCGAGGGCGATGATCTGCTGATCGGCGGCTGCCTGCTGCGCGAGGTGGCCGCGGGCAGTTCGGCACTCCCGCCTACGTCATCGACACCGCGGCGCTGCGGTACCGGGCGCGGCAGTACCTCTCGGCGCTGACCAGCCAGGCATCCGGCTGGCCGGGTCTGCTTCGCCGTCAAGGCCTATCCGTGCGTGTCCGTGATCAGCGGAACTGGTGCGGGCCGGGCTTGGCTGCGACGTGGTCGGCGCGGGTGAATTGCGGCTGGCGCTGGCCGCCGGGCGCCGATCCGGCGACGATCGTGATGCACGGCAACGCCAAGTCCGACGCCGACATCGCGGCCGCGATGGCGGCGCGCATCGGCTATATCGTCGTCGACGGGTTTGATGACATCGACCGGATCGAGCGGCTGGCTGAGCCGGCGCTGTGCCCGTGCTGCTTCGGGTCAGCCCTGGCATCGAGTCGGCCACGCACGCGGCGCTGGCGACCGGCGGCAAGAACTCCAAATTCGGCGTGCCGGTCGAGCAGGTGCCCGAGGCGATCGCCCGGATGCGCGCCGTCGCTCGGCCATCGACCTGCGGGGGCTGCACGCGCATATCGGCTCGCAGATCATGGCCGTCGAGCAGTTCGAGGCGGCGGTCGAGGCGCTCGCGACCCTTGAGCGGTTCGGCGTCTATGACTTCGGCGGCGGGCTGGCCGTCCGCTATGTGCCGGAAGACTCGGTCCCTGACGTCGACGACTATGTCGGGCGGCTGGTTTCGGCGGCGCACCGGCACCTGGGCACCGGGATCGAGATCCTCATCGAGCCTGGCCGGTCGATGGTGGCGCGCGCCGGCCTCACGCTCTACCGGGTGGTGACGGTCAAGCGGGCTGGCAAGCTGCACGTCGCCGTGGACGGCGGCATGGGCGACAACCTGGAGCCATCCCTCTACGGGCAGCGTTTCACCCCGTTCGTGCTCGGCCGGTGGGACTCCGAGCCGGTCCTGGCCGACCTCGTCGGGCGGCACTGCGAGGAGGGCGACGTCATTACGCCGGGCGTCGCCATGACGCCGCCGCGTATCGGGGATTGGTGACCGTTCCGGCGACTGGCGCTTACTGTTTCACTATGGCGAATAATTACAATGCCGCGCTCAAACCGCCTGTGGTCTTCTGTAATAACGGGACGGCCAGGATCGTAATTCGGCGTGAGAGTTTCGATGACCTGCTGGCCAGGGAAATCGCCCCGTGATATTGCCTGCCGGAGTGCATTAGCCGTCGTCAGCGCTTGACACTTCCGAGGCAGGACGGCATGCTATCCATACTCTGTACGCGATGAAATGTTCCCTAGGGTCCTACCCCTGGGATAGGGAGCAGAGTCCTTGGCCTGGCTCAATTACTACGTGGCGGGCATTCATTGCCCGGCGCGCACTTGTCAGATAGTGGCACATCGCATTCAACCCGTTGCGGTTCTCTGATGCCGCCCACGGCAAAGCAGGTCATTGATCTGCTTGGCGCGCTCATCAGGATCGAGTCCGTGACGCCATGGCTGCGTCCCGAGCGGCGCGGGCGAGCAGTCGATTGCCAGGTTTATCGCGGACTGGCTGTCAGATCTCCAGTCGACATTGAGATCACGGAAATCGAGCCGGGCGGCCGAATGTCTCGCCAGGTTGCGCGGTGCGCGGGCGGCGGGCGCACGTTTGCCTCAACGCTCACATGGACACGGTGGGTATGAAGCCTGGCCCGAGGACGCGCTCTGCCGCGGCTGGCGGGAACCGCATGTACGGGCTCGGCGCTTCGGACGATAAATCAGGCTGCGTGGCGGCGATGCTCGCCTTGCGCGCTGTCGCGCAGTCTGGCGCGACGCCTGCGCCGGTGACCTGCTCGCCGCCTTCGTGGCCGACGCCGAGGGCAATCCGATCGGCACTGAGCGGCTGGCCAAGCGGGCGGCATCGACGCCGCGATCGTGATCGAGCCGCAGCCGATCAGCCATCTGGTGATCGAGCACCAGGGTTTCGGCTGGATCGACGTGATCACGCACGGAGTAGCAGCGCACGGCTCTGAGCCGGACGCTGGAGTCGATGCGATCGTGCACATGGCCGAGGTCATCACGAGGCTGCACCGGCTTGACCGGACCAAGTTCCAGTCGAATCCGTCCCTGCTGAACGGCCGGGCGGTGTTTCACACGGCGATGATCAGCGGCGGTACCGGCTATGCCAACTACCCCGACTACGCCAGGCTCGGCATCAAGATCGGCACCCATGCCCGGCGAGACCCTGCGGGACCGGGTCGCCGAGATCGACGCGATCTTCGCCGACGTGGCCAAGACCGAGCCAGGGTTCAACGGCGAGCTCGTGGTCAAGCTCGACCGGGAGCCGTTCGTCGCGCGGGGCACGAGGCGCTGCAGGAGGTCGTCGCCGAGGCGATGACGGGGTGCTCGGCGTCACGCCGGGGATCGCGGGCCTGAATGCCTGGCGGGATGCTGCGCTGATGCAGTCAGCCGGGATACCCACCCTGCTCATAGGCTCCACCGGCGGCAACCTCCACGCCGCCGGAGAATGGGCGTCGATCAGCGAAATCATCCAGCTATGCGAGATCTTGTCCAGGGCCGCAATGGCTTACCTGGCTTGAAGATCAGACCGTGCTTTTTGTGAGGCACCGTTTCGGCCTCGACGATCTCCTTCTTGTCGGCGCTGTTGGTAGCTTCGACCGTCTCGGCCTCGGCGATCGCGGTCGCGGTGTCCGACGTCAGCGCGCTCCTTCAGCACTTCGCTGCCGCTGTGCCGCAGCGCCAGGATCGCGGCGATGACCAGCACAACGGCTGCCATCGTGAAGACGATCACCAGGCCGTGGTGGAACGGGCCGGAGATGAGCTGCGGGAAGAACTGCTTGCCGGTCAGCACGGCGACGTTGTGCGCGGGCAGGTGCTGAAGGACGCCGGTACGGCGCGAGCAGGGTGTGGATCGGGTTGTAGCCGAGGAAGGCGGCGAACAGGCTGCCGACCGGCGGCAGGCTGCCGATCTGGTGCGCTATCGCGTGCGGCACGCCCTGGTGGGTCAGGCCGTTGGTCAGGGTGGTCGGCAGGCTGGAGGCCAGGCCCGGCGATCATCAGCGAGAAGAAGATGCCGATGGACAGCACGAAGCCGGAGTTCTGGAACGTCGCGAACATGCCCGCGGCGGCGCCGCGCTGCTTGGCCGGCACGCTGTTCATTACCGCCGCCGCGTTGGGGGCAGAGAACAGGCCCATGCCAGCCCCGGAGATGAAGATCAGGATCGCGAAGACCGGATATCTGAAGTTCGTCGGCACCAGCAGCAGGCCGAAGAAGGCCAGCGCCGATATCAGCAGGCCGCCGGAGGCGAAGTACTTGGCGCCGTACTGGTCGGACAGGAACCCGGACAGCGGCCCGGCGACCAGGAACCCGGCGGTCAGCGGCAGCAGATAGATGCCTGACCACAGCGGCGTGTCGATGAAGTTGTAGCCGTGCAGCACCAGCCAGATCCCCTGCAGCCAGATGATCAGCATGAACTGCATGCCGCCTCGGGAGATCGAGGCCGAGCAGGGCAGCGGTGACGCCGGTGGAGAACGACCTGATCTTGAGCAGCCGCAGGTCGAACATCGGGTGGTCGATCCGCAGTTCGATGAAGCAGAACGCGACCAGCAGGGCCACGCCGCCGATCAGGCCGGTGAGCACGACCGGGCTGGTCCAGCCCATCGTGTGGCCGCCGTAGGGCTGGATGCCGTAGGTGATCCCGGTGAGCAAGGCGATCAGGCCGACCCCGAACGTGACGTTGCCCAGCCAGTCGATCTTGGCCGGGGTCCGGGCTCCGATCTCGCTTGCAGACTGAGGTAGGACCAGATCGCGCCGCCGATGCCGATCGGCACCGAGACGAAGAAGACCAGCCGCCAGTTGATCGCGGCCAGGATGCCGCCCAGGATCAGGCCGATGAACTGGCCGGAGATGCCGGCCACCTGGTTGATCCCCATCGCCATGCCGCGCTGGTTGGACGGGAACGCGTCGGTCAGGATCGCAGGCGAGTTCGCCATCAGCATGGCACCGCCGACCGCCTGGATGATGCGGAAGCCGATCAGCCAGAGCGCTCCGCCCGGTCCCTTCAGCGGGTCGAACGGCAGCGTTAGCGCGCCCAGCGCGAACAGCGTGAAGCCCAGGTTGTACATCTTGACCCGGCCGTAGATGTCGCCGAGCCGACCGAGCGTCACGACCAGGACCGCGGAGACCACCAGGTAGCCCATCAGCATCCACAGCAGGTAGCTGATGTTGCCCGGGGTCAGCGGGTTCAGGTGGATGCCGCGGAAGATTGCCGGCAGCGAGATGATCACGATCGAGGCGTTCACCGTCGCGGCGAGGATGCCGAGCGTGGTGTTCGACAACGCCGTCCACTTGTAGTTGGCTCCGCGCAACCCGCGCTTGGCCTCGTCGGCCCCCGCGTCGCCGCGTGACCTGCCGCCGTTCGACGTGCTGCCGTTCGCGCTGCTGCCGTTGGGGGTGCTGCCGTTCGCACTGTCGCCGTTTGCTCTGTTGCGGTCTGACGTAGCCAAGTTAGTTCGGCCTCACTGGTGCGATCGCGGGTGTCTTTAGATGATGCGGAGAACGGGCGGCGCCAGGCAAGAGCCACCCGTCCCTGCGACGACAAGTAGGAACTCGCCGCCTACCTAACTTATTTCATTGGCTAACTATCCTCTAGGTTACCTGCACGCCTGCCTCCCGAACTTTCCCCGAGCGGGCCACGTTGCTTTCGCATCCTGCGGCCACCCGGACTTAACTGGGCCGCGGGAGGTCATGATGACTGTGACGAGCGAGCGGGCGGCGGGCGGAGCGAGCCCGGTGGACTTCGACACCTACGGTGACTACGGCTCGTACAAGAAGCAAGGAGGCCCGGGAGCGAGCGGCCGCCGGATCAGTTCGTCCGGGCGCCGTATCCGTTCCGGGGCGGATCACCGCCGACGGGTCGGGCGAGTTCCCAGCCAAGGCTGGCCGGTACCACCTGTACATCTCATGGGCCTGCCCGTGGGCGCAGCGCACCGCGATCGTCCGGCGGCTGCTTGGCCTTTCCGATGTCATCTCGATGACGGTCGTCGATCCGATTCGAGATGGGCGGGGCTGGGCGTTCCGCAACGGGCCCGGGCACTCACTCGACGAGGTCAACGGATTCTCGTTCATGCGCGAGGCCTACGAGGCGACCGAGCCTGGCTATCCGGGGCACATCTCGGTGCCAGTGCTGTGGGACAAGGAAACGAACAAGATCGTCAGCAACAACTTCCCTGACATCACGATCGACCTGGACACCCAGTTCGGCCGGTGGGCCGATCCGGACCTGCAGCTATACCCAGCCGAACTGCGGGCCGAGATCGACGAGATCAATGAGCTGGTCTACTCGACCGTGAACAACGGGGTGTACCGGTGCGGGTTCGCGCCGTCGCAGCAGGCCTACCATGCGGCGCTGACCGACCTGTTCAGCACCTTGGACCTGCTCGACGCCAGGCTGGCCGAGCGCCGGTACCTGATGGGGTCGCAGCTGACCGAGGCCGATGTGCGGCTGTGGGTGACGCTGGCCAGGTTCGATTCGGTGTACTACTCGCACTTCAAGACCAGCATCAGGCGGCTGACCGAGTACCACAACCTGTGGGGCTACGCGCGCGACCTGTACTCGCGGCCGGCGTTCGCGGAGACGACGAACTTCGATCACATCAAGCGGCACTACTTCATGACGCACTCGCACCTGAACCCCGGACGCATCGTGCCAGAAGGCCCGCTGCTCGACTGGCACAGTCCGCACAGCCGGGCCGAGCTGTAGCCGGGAATGCCGGGATGCCGGGCTGGGCTTGGACCCAGGAGGAGATCGAGCAGGTCGGGGCCCGGGTCGGCCGGATGCTGGCCAGCTACCTCGGCGGGCTCCCGGGGCGGCCGGTGCATCGCGGGGTGCCGGCCTCGGTCACGGCGGCCTGGGCTGCGGAGCCGCTGCCGGCCGGAGGTGAACCGGTAGCCGCGATCCTCGACCGGTTCGAGGCCGAGATCGCGCCTTATCCGTTCGGGAACGGGCATCCAGGGTTCTACGCCTGGGTGAATTCGCCGCCCGCGGTGATCGGCGTGTTCGCCGAGGCGCTCGCCGCCGCGATGAACCCGAGCGTGGCCGGCGGTGATCACGCGGCCGTGCACCTCGAACGTCAGGTGATCAGGTGGCTAGCCGAGCTGGCCGGGTTGCCGCCGGGCGCGGGCGGGCTGCTGGTCAGCGGCGCTTCGATGGCCACGGTGACGGCGCTGGCGATTGCGCGGCACCAGGCGCTGGCGCGAGTCGGCGTGGACGTGCGGATCAGCCGGGCTGCGGGCGTCCGGCCCGGGCGGCGCGCCCCAGGCCAGGGTCTATGCCACGGCCGAGGCCCATGGCTGCGTGCGCAAGGCGGTCGAACTGCTCGGCCTCGGCACGGCCAGCGTCCGCGAGATCGAGACCGACAGCGACTTCGCGATGCGCCCGGCGCACCTGGCCTCGGTACTCAAGGAAGACCAGGCCCGAGGTGAGCTGCCGGTCGCCGTCGTGGCGTCGGCCGGCACCGTGAACACCGGCGCGATCGATCCGCTGGCCGAGATCAGCGCGGTATGCGCCGAAGCCGAAGCCGATGGCGGCCGGGTCTGGCTGCACGTGGACGGCGCCTACGGCGGGCCCGCGGTGCTGCTGTCCGATCGCTACGATGCCGCCGCCGGCCGCGATCGGCCGGGCCGACAGCATCGCGATCGATCCGCATAAGTGGCTCTACGTTCCAGTCGATGCCGGAGTGATCCTGCTGGCCGAACCGGGGCTGGCGCGAGAGGCGTTCAGCCTGGTGCCGGATTACCTGCGGACGGGCGAGGAGTCCGAGCCGTGGTTCAGCGAGTACGGCGTCGAGCAGACCAGGCCGTTCCGGGCGCTGAAGATCTGGATGGCGATGCGGCAGCTCGGACTGGCCGGTTACCGCGAGCTGATCGGGCACGACCTTGAGCAGCCGGGTACCTGCGGGCCGAAGTCGAGGCGGCCCCTGACCTGGAATTGCTGCGCGGACGGGCTGTCGTCGCCTGCTTCCGGTACCGGCCAGCCCAGCGGGCGGCCTCGAGGCGGGCGGCCTCGGGGCGGGCGGGCTCGACCTCAACAACCTCAACCGCAACCTGGTCCAGGCCGTGCAGCGCGGCGGCCAGGCCTTCCTGGCCGGCACCGTCGTCCGCGGCCAGCAGGCGCTGCGAGCCTGCATCGTCAACCCGGGCGCAACGCGGGAGCACATCGACGTGCTGCTGGCCGAGATCCGCGCGCACGGCGCCCGTCTAGCTCATAGCTAAAACTCGATGACCCCCCGAGCGTTCCGGCCTGCCGCCAGGTCCGCATACCCCTGCGAGACCTCCTCCAGCGCATAGTGCTTGCTGACCAGCTGATCCAGCAGCAGGTCGCCGCGCTGATACAAACCGAGCAGCCGCGGCACGTCCTTGGCCGGATTGCACGACCCGAAGAACGACCCGGCGATCCGCCGCTGCGTCACCGCGAGCACCGTCCCAGGCACCTGCACGTTGAGGTCCAACGCGTCGTGCGACAACCCGGCGATCACCAGGATCCCGCCCTTGCCGGTCGCTCGGAACGCGCCCGTCACCGCCTCGGTGGTCAGGTTCCCGACGGCGAGGATCACGGCATCCGCGCCCCTCGGCACCGGGTTGGCCTCGGCGGCAATCTTGCCTGCCTCCTTGGAGGTAGCGGCCGCATGCGTCGCTCCGAGCCGCAATGCCAGCTCGCGCTTGGCCTCCACCGGATCAACCGCGATGATCGTCGCCGCGCCGGCGAGCTTGGCCCCCTGGACCGCGTTCAGCCCGATGCCGCCTGCGCCGACGATGACGACCGTGTCGCCGATCTGGGTCTGCGCGGTGTTGACGACCGATCCCCAGCCGGTCATGACGCCGCAGCTGACCAGGGCGACGACCCGCAGCGGGATCGCCGGATCGACCTTGACGCGGCGTTCTGGGAAACCACGGCGTACTGCGAGAACGTGCCGATGCCGCAGAATCCGCCGAACCCCTCGGCCGGGAAACGCCGGTCCGGCCCGCCCTTAAACCGAAAAGTGCCGTCGGCCATCGTGCCCGACATTCGCCCGGCCGCCGCTCTCGCACAGGCTCCACCGGCCCGATGAGCACCAGTAGCAGTGACCGCAGATCGCGACGAACGTCAGCGCCACGTGATCGCCAGGCGCCACCGCCGTCACGCCGGGGCCGACCGCCTCGACGACGCCCGACGCCCTCGTGCCCGCCGACGATCGGCAGCTGCGCGCCAGCACCGAACCGCAGGTGCTCGTCGGAGTAGCACAGGCCCGCGTAGGCCAGCTTGACCAGGACTTCGCCGGCCCGCGGCGGCTCGACCGAGATCTCGTGGATCTCCCAGTCGCCGCCCGGCTTGGTCAGCACGGCTGCCTTAGATGTGATCATGACCCTGCCTTCAGCGCGTGACTGACCCTTATGCAGTGGATTTTAGCTAGCCGACTCACGCAGTGCGCAGTGTGAGCAGTAGCTCGGCGGGCATCCGCAGGTTCGGCGACGGCAGGTAGGCGAACTGCTGGTCGGCGACCTCGCACCCGGGCAGCAGCACGTCGAGCACGCCGGCGGCAAGGGCCGTGGCCTGGTCAGCGCCAGGGCACGGCCGCCGTCCGGCGCCGAAGGTGCAGCCCGAGATGTCGAGCGTGACCACGTCGCCTGCCGGGCTCAGCCTGCGGGTGCGCAGCACGGGCGGGCTGTCGAGCAGCGTCCGGGCGATGACCTCATCGGCGGTGGCTTCCTCATCGGCCGCGAAGGCGGTGATCAGCGCGTTGCCGATCAGGCCCGCAGTCGCATCGGTGGTCTGCATGAGCAGCCCGATCCTGTTGGCGAGCGCCTCCGGATCGTCGGCCGGGCCGATCACCTCGGCCAGGTGCGCGATGGCGGCGTCGGCGTCCGGACCCGCCTGGTCGGGGTTGGGGTAGCCGGAAGCGGCGGCGAGGACTTCGCGGGTGGCCTGATCGACGGCGTCGCCGGCCAGGCCGAGTTCGGCGGCGAGCGCTGCGACCGGGATGCTCCTGGCGAGTGGCATCGCATCGAACGGCGCGTCGCTGTGCTTGGAGAGCTCGGTCCGGGTTCGCGTCGATGCGGTCGCGCGCAGCCGGGCGGGGTCCAGGCTGGCGAGTTCGCGTTCGGCGATCGCGCGGCGCCGGTCGTGCGCGTCGCCGTCGCAGAACCTGGCCACGTGGGCGCGGAGCCAGGCGAGGGTGCGTGGCTGGGCCTGGGCTTGGGGTACCTCGGGGGCAGGCGGTACCACGAAGGCCGGGTCGGCAAGGATCGCGCGGACCTGATCGCCGTCTTCGATGACTCCTGTGAGGTCTGTGGGCATGCAGGCAACCGTACGGCCTTGATGCTTCGGTGTCGGCCGAATGGTTCGGCTGGCCATGATGAGAACATGACCGCCGAGCAACTGGCCTTCGCCGCCGGGCTGCTAGCCGACCGGACCCGGGCCGCGATCTGCCTGGCCCTGCTCGACGGCCGGGCCTGGACTGTCAGCGAACTGGCCAGGCACGTCGGCGTCGCGCCGTCCACGGCGAGTGAGCACGTGACCAGGCTGGTCAACGGCGCGATCCTGGCCGCTGAGCACCAGGGACGCCATCGCTACGTCCGGCTCGCCGACCCTGGCGTGGCTCAGCTGATCGAGGATCTGGGCGCTGTCAGCGGCCCGCCCGCGCCGGGCACGGCCTCCTTGCGGGCCGCGCGCGCCTCGGAAGCCCTGGCGCGGGCGCGCACCTGCTACGACCACCTGGCGGCGGCTCGGCGTCGAAGTCACCGACGCGATGACCAGGGCCGGGCTGATCGACCACGCCGGCGGGTTCGCGCTGACCCGGGCTGGCCTCGGCTGGCTCGCGGACAACCTCGAGGTCGATGTCGCCGGGCTCACCTCCGCCCCGCCGGCCTGTCGCCAGGTCGTGCCTGGACTGGACTGAGCGGCGGCCGCATCTGGGCGGGGGAGCGGGCGCCGCCGTATGTACCGCGTTCTTCGCCCGAGGCTGGATCGCCCGCACCGGCAGCAGCCGCGCCGTGATCGTCACGCCATCAGGACAACTCGCGCTGCGTCCGCTGTGCGGCATCGACCTGGAGAAGGTCGCGTAGCGAACCTGTTAGATGCGGAAAACCAGTTGACTGGGGTCGCTGGTTCACCAGTATGGGCGCATGACGACACCTGAGGTCACCGATGGTGCTATCGCCGAACTGCCGGATCTGGCGGCTCCGGCGGCTCCGGGCGAGAATGCCCCCGGCAGTCTGTGGCGGCACCGGGACTTCATGCTCCTGTGGGGCGGCCAGACCGTCAGCGAGATCGGATCGTCGGTCACGTTCGTGGCACTGCCGCTGACGGCGGTGGTGCTGCTGCACGCCTCTACGTTCCAGGTCGGGCTGCTGTCGGCGGCCGGGACGGCTTGCTTCCTGCTCGTCGCCCTGCCCGCCGGGCTCGTGGTCGACCGGGTCGCCAAGCGGCGCCTGATGCTCGGCTGCGACCTGGCCCGGATGGTGATCATCGGCTCCGTCGCCGTCGCGGCTGCGCTCGGGGTGCTGACGATGGCCCAGCTCTTCGTCGTGGCGCTGCTCAGCGGGCTGGCGACGGTGTTCTTCGACGTCGCCTATCAGAGCTATGTGCCGTCGCTGGTCGGCCATCCGCAGTTGCACGAGGGTAACGGGAAGCTCGGCGCGACCCAGTCGTTCGCGCAGGTCACAGGGCCGGGTCTGGGTGGTGCGCTGTTCGGGCTGCTCAAGGCAGGCGCGATGAGCCTGGACGCGGTGTCGTTCGCGGTCTCGGCGCTGGCGATCTGGCTGATCAGGTCACGGGAGCCACGGCCCGTTCGCGAGCCGGCCGCCGGCACCCGCCGTTCTGGCTTCGCCAAGGAGTTGTTCGCCGGTCTCCGGTTCGTGATGAGTCACAAGGTGCTCCGCAAGATCGCCGCCTGCACCGGCACGTCGAACCTCTTCGGGGCGATGGCAGGGGCGCTGGAGATCATCTTCCTGATCCGGGTGGTGCAGATCCGGCCGGCCGAGGTCGGCGTGCTGTTCAGCCTCGGCAGCCTCGGCGGCATCCTCGGCGGCGTCTTGTCGAGCAGGCTCTCGAAGTGGATCGGCACGGCCCGGATCATCTGGTTCTCGATGCTGGTGTTCGGGGCGGTCGCGATCGTCATGCCGCTGACAGCCGCCGGCTGGCGGCTGGCGCTGTACCCGGTGGCCGGGTTCGGGATGAGCTTCGCTGCTGTCGTGTACAACATTGCCCAGCTCAGCTACCGGCAGCTCATCACTCCGCCCGAACTGCTCGGCCGGATGAACGCGGCCATCCGCTGGATCGTCTGGGGGACGCTTCCGCTCGGCGGGCTGATCGGGGGCGTACTGGGCAGCGCAAGCGTCCTCGGGGTGCGTCCCACGCTCTGGGTCAGCGTCATCGGCAGCTGGGCGGCGGGCTTCTGGGTCCTGTTCTCGCCGCTGGGCAGACTGCGGGACATCCCGCCGCACGACAAGCCAGCCGCCCCCGCGTAGCCAGCCCCAGCCCAGCCCGCCCCAGCCCAGCCCGCCCCCAGCCCCGTCAATGTCCCATGGCTGGGCCTTTATGAGCGAGCGGGTGCTGTGATGGCTGCGGGCTGGGCTCAGGTGCCGTGCACCAGGTCGCCCAGGGTGCTGACCAGTACGAGGGCGACCGTGGCCAACGCGAAAACACCGTGGCCAATCACGACTGGCAACGGGAAGTGGCGCTCCGGCGGCACGAGGTCACCGGCAGTCGGCCGTTCATCGTCATCAGGCTCGAACGGCCCGCGCGGCCTGGCCTCACCCCCCGCCCCCCGGCCGGCACCCGCCCCGGCACCCGCCAGCACCCGGCCCCGCTGCGGTTTCGCGCTCGTCCGGTACACCTTCACCCAGCGCACCGCCATCGTGACCCCGAGAGTCACCACCCCGGCCAAGATGGCGAGCGTGGCATAGGCGAAGTCATCGGCGCCGGTGATCAGGTAGGTGACCCAGACGCCAAGGCCGCAGATCGCGAGCGTCGCGTGGCTGGAGATGACAAGCACCGGAAGCCTGGTCGCGGCGGCGCGCTGGAAGTCCGGGTCGTATTCGATCAGCCAGATCGCCAGCAGGAACAAGCCCGCCAGAACCGTAATACACCAGGTGAGAAGCGCTAATACTGACATGAAACTACCTGAACCTGCCTGAGTCCCGACTTGCCGTAGTTACCCACTGACTTAGTGAGACCGTACAGCGTTTGCCCGCCGCACAAGTGGTCCACGGCAGGATCGGCCGCGCGGTTCACCCGGCTTGCCGGCGTCCGCGCCTCGAAGGCCGCACTGTAAGTCAATATGTATTGACAATCTCTTGTCCGAACTAAGGCCGAAGACGGCACGGCCATGGACTTCCTGCTCACGACGGGATAGCCGCGCCGCCGCCCGGCAAGGTCGTGGTGAACGCGTACCTGGAGGCGCGGTACAGGTGCTGCCCGAACTCGATCGGGCGGTCGGCGTCGTCGTAAGCGATCCGTTCCATCGTCAGCAACGCGGCCCCTCGCGTCTCGCCCAGCACCTTCGCCTCGGCCGCGGTGGCGTTCTTCGCCGACATGCGCTGGGTGGCCGAGCCGAGCTTGATGCCGGACGCCCGCAGCAGCTCGTAGAGCCCGTGCTCGGCGAGCATCTCGCTCGGCAGGTGGATCAGCGCCGACGGGAGGTAGTTGTGCATAAGCGCGATCGGCTCGCCGTCGGCCAGCCTGATCCGCTCCAGGCAGACCACCAGCGCCCGGTCGGGCAGCCGCAGCGCGCTCGCCACGGCGTCGCTGGCATGGCCGACCTCGTTGCGCACCACCTGCGTCGCCGGCCCGCGCCCGGTGGCCGCGAGATCGTCATACAGGCTGGTCAGCTCGACATCGCGGTCGATCCGCTCCTTGGCCACCAGGGTGCCGGCGCCGCGCTTGCGCACCACCATGCCCTTGTTGGCAAGGTAGCCGAACGCGGCCCGTACGGTCGGCCTGGAAAGCCCGAGCCGCTCGGCCAGCTCCACCTCGTTGTCCAGCCGCGCCCCCGCCTTGAGCGCACCCGACCTGATCGCGGTCTCGAAATGCTGGGCAAGCTGGAAATAGAGCGGTACCGGACTCGCCCGGTCAATGCTGATCGCCCCGGGTGAACTCGGCGGATCAAGTCTGGCGTTCATCGCCCTTGATTCTCCCTCACAGCAGGCCGACCGCGACGTCCACGGCGCCCGGGTTGGGTGCCCTGGTCTCGCTGATGATGCGCCGCTGCTCGTCAAGCACCAGGTGCCTCCTGCCGCGCCACAGCCCCGCCCAGCGAGTATGTCATTAGTTATTGACATACTCTCATGCAATCATGCACGTAGCGGACTGGGCGACAGGCTTGCGGGGATCGAATGGGAAGCGGACAGGGCATGCCAGCGACACGGGGCCAGCCATACGGGCACCGGCGGCTTCGGGTGGGAATAGCCGGCGCCGGGGTCATCGCCCAGGTGATGCACCTGCACTACCTGGCCGAGCTGCCCGACCTGTACGAGGTCACCGCGATCTGCGACCTCGTCGGGGGAACGCCAGGGCGCTGCGCCGACCAGTTACGGCATCCCGGCCGCCTACGCCGACTGGCGCGAGCTGATCGCCGCCCCGCTCGACGCCGTGCTTCGTGCTGACCTCGGGCAGCCACGCGCCGATCGCCATCGCCGCCGCCGAGGCTGGCATGCACGTCTTCACCGAGAAGCCGATGTGCTTCTCGGTCGCCGAAGGCAAGGCGATGGTCGCCGCCGCTGAAGAGGCCGGCGTGACGCTGATGGTCGGCTACCCGAAGCGCTACGACCTGGCCTACGCCAAGTTCGGCAGGAGGTAGCCGGCTCTGCCGGACGCCCGGCTGCTGCGGGTGACCACGATGGAATCGCCGTTCCGGCCCTACATCGCGCACTATTCGCTGCTCAGTCCGCCCCGCCGGTCCGACGACGTGGTCGCCTCCCTGCTCGCCGCTTCGGACGCCAGCCTCAACGCCGCGATCGAGCCCGGTACTGACCTAGAGCGGCGGGTCTACGCACGGCGTCCTGCTCGATACCCTGGTCCATGAGATCAACTCGGTGCGCGGCCTGCTCGGCGAGCCCGACCGGCTCGACTACGTGGACCTGTCCGAGACATACGTGACCGTCATGCTGCGCTACGGTGACCTCCGCGCCGCGATCCACTGGGTCGACCTGCCCGGCATCGCGAGATACCAGATGGAGTTCGCGCATCTACGCCCCCGACCGCCGAGTCACCCTTGAATTCCCTTCGCCCTTCCTGCGCAACGAGCCCTCGAGCCTCGTGATCGAAGGCGGCGACCTGGGCACGGCGCGATCCTGGCGGAGCGCCGAGGTCGTCGGCTACGACAGCGGATTCCGGCGCGAGCTCGAGGCGTTCCACTCCTGCGCGACTACCGGCGCCGTACCGGCCACCTCTGGCCACGACGGCCTCGCCGACATTGCCCTGTGCGAGTCGATCATCGCCTGCCACCGGCTAGGCCGCCCCATTCGCACCCCACCCGACCGCGGTGTAAACCCCACGTCGGCTGATGCCCACCAAGCCCAGACGAACTCCGGATCGGCATAGTCGGCTACGGAATGATGGGCCGCGCGCACTGCTACGGCTACCGGGTCGCCCCGATGCTCCGCGGCTGCCGGTGACGCCCGGTCGTCACCGTCATGTCCGGCCGAGACCAGTCGGCGCTTTCGGCGGCCGCTGCCACGGCCTACGGTGTCAAGGAACGGTCACCGACTGGCATGACCTGATCGCCCGCGACGACGTGGATGTCGTGGACATCTGCACCCCGCCCGGCACGCACGCGGAGATCGCCCAAGCGGCCGCCGCCGCGGGCAAGGCCGTCTCTGCGAGAAGCCGCTGGCGGTGTACTACGCGCAGGCACGCGCCGCCGCCACGCCGTGCAGGCCGCCGGCGTGCCCAACGCCGTCGGCTTCAACTACCGCAAGCTCCCGGCGGTCGCGCTGATGCGCCGGATGATCGACAGAAGGCGCGGTCGGCGAGGTCAGGCTCTGGCGCGCAACCTGGCTGTCGGACGAATTCACCGACCCCGCAACCCCGTTCGACTGGCGCTTCGACCGCGCTATGGGCGGCACCACGATCGCCGACCTGGGCAGTCACCTGATCGACCTGGCGCTGTGGATGGCCGGTGACATCGCAGGAGTCTGCGCCCAGTCGGAGACCTTCATCAAGCAGCGCTCGGTGTTTGATGACGGCGTCAGCGAGGTCGGCCTGGCCGACGTCACCGTCGATGACGCGTCCTCCGCGCTGATCAGGTTCGCCTCACGGAGCGCGCGGCACCGTCGAAATGGCGCGGTCAGCGGTCCGCCGCCCGTGCGACTTCACGGTCGAGGTCAACGGCAGCACCGGCACGCTGATCTTCGACTACGCCAGGCTCAACGAGTTGTGGTACGGCTCGGCGCACGAGCGATCCGGCCAGGTACGGCCTGACCAGGATCAGGGCCGAGCACCCGAGCCACCCGTACGCCGCCGACTGGTGGCCGATCGGCCAGGGCGTCGGCTACGGCTCCACCTTCGCCAACCAGGTCGCCGACCTGCTCGAAGGCTGGCCAGACAGCCCCGTGGACCCCCGACTTCGCCCAGGGCGCCCGCGTCCAGGCCGTCTGCGAAGCCATGGAACACTCAGCCGCCCAGCGACCGCTGGGTCCAGCTCACCGAAATGGCGTAGGGCCAAGCTGGGCCTTCGCCTTCGGCAGCAGTCTTCTTGTACCCCTAGCTAGAGTGACCGTATCGGTGATCTCTAAGGCCGGAGCGGGAGATGTTCGTCTCAAAGCTGAAGATCGATGGCATACGCGGTTTCGAAGGTCGCAGATCAGTCAACCTCGACTTCGCTCGCCCTGATGGCTCATACGCCGGCTGGACTGTGCTCGCCGGACGTAACGGGTCTGGTAAGACAACCCTCCTTCAGGCAATCGCTCTCGCTCTTGCTGGCGAGAACTTCATTCGGGATCCCGATATGTGGCCTGGCCTACGGAAAAAGCATGCATTTATCAGCGTCACAGTTGTCCAGGATTCCGAGTTCGATGGTGGTTTTGACTTTGGGCCGTGGGAGCTAAAAGTAGAATGGGATGCATCCAAGTCGCGGAACCAGCCGACTTGGAGCGGCTCCCCCAGCAGGCGAAAGTCGCCCCGACAGATTAGCCCGTATGAAGGGGATGGCTGGTTTTATGCCGGCTATGGTCCGTTCCGGCGCCTGTCTTCCACTTCTCTGGGCCGCGGTGAGTCGAGGCCAGGACTTCGCTATGCAGGACTGCGCACGCTATTCGATGAAGACGTCAGTCTAGTCGAGGGCGTGGGTTGGCTTATTGAGCAGCACCTTTTCCGGCTGGAGGCGAAGCCAGGCGCCCAGCAGACGCTGGACACAGCGCTCGAAATCATAGGTGACGGGATGCTTCCCGACGGCTATCAGGTCACTAAGGTCGATTCTGAGGGCCTTTGGGTTCGCCGGAACAACGAAGAACTTCCGCTGCGTCAGATGAGTGACGGATATCGGACCGTAACGGCCTTGGTAGTCGACATCATCAGGCAGATGAGTTCCGCGTTCAAGACCTTGCGAATTAGTAATAGGGACGGACGGCCAACTCTGGCCTACCCCGGCATTGTCCTCATTGATGAGGTGGATGCTCATCTACACGTCAGCTGGCAGAAGCATATCGGCGACTGGATGAAGATCCACTTCCCGCTCATGCAATTCGTAGTGACATCGCACAGTCCCTATGTTTGTCAAAGCGCGGATCCGGGCGGGCTTATCAGACTGGCTGGGCCGAGGAATCGGAGCATCCTCGCGTAGTGGACCAGGATTTGTATCAACGCGTGATTTATGGTAGCGGGGATGACGCGATCCTGACGGAGCTTTTCGGCGTAGAAACCCCGTATTCCACTGAAGCGGAAAGACTTAGGCGACGTCTTGGAAGCCTTGAGGGCAGGGTTCTGAGCGGCGAAGCTTCTTCATCAGAAGTAGCGGAATATCAAAGACTGAGCGAAATGTTGACTAGTTCGCTTACTGCGAGGGTTGACGAGGTGTCGTCGCGGCTTGGACGCGATTCGTGATCCGCATCGCCCGAATTGACCTAGACGAGACGCTAGGTGACCGACTCGTATATAGGACAGAAAGATTAACTCGACGCGCAGCTAACGCGAAATCCGCGCGGGGCTCATGGAAGAATGCGGTGAATGAACGGACCGGTATCAAGGACGCTCTTTCGAACATGGCATCAGGGATAGAGCGTTGCATGTATTGCGGCGACAGCCGGGGCACAGATATAGATCATTTTGAGCCAATCAACGCTGCGCCGCTCCGGGCCTTTGATTGGCTGAATCACCTGCTTGCCTGCTCAAGCTGCAATAGTAATGCAAAACGCGACGGTTTCCCGTGCGATGAAGGCGGGGACAGCTTGCTAGTGAATCCAACGGTTGAGGATCCATCCGATCACCTAGAGCTAAGGCTTAGCGAGGGCAGGTACGCCGGGAGGACGCCCAAGGGTTGGACGACAATCCACACCTTTCAGCTTAATAGAGTTGATCTTAGCATTGGGCGTGCAATCGCATTTGCCCGATGTAAGTCCATGCTTCGTGACTATCTAAACCTGGAGGCGGCGGGACGAGTTGAAGAGGCGGCCGTAACGAGACTTGCTCTTGAAAGGCAGCCCTTTGCTGACGTTCTGCACGCAATGCGCAATGCCGCCCATTCGCCCGGCGCCGCTATAGTTCTGGGTGGAACTGACGTTCTCAAGGTTCTAAGCAGTTGGCAGGAGACGATTTAGTTAACCCGATGAGGCGGCCTCGAAGCGGTCGACTATCTCCTTGGCCAGGGCGAAGGAGGAGGTGGCGGCGGGGGACGGGGCGTTGCGGACGTGGATGGCGCCCGGGGTGGCGGAGATCGTGAAGTCGTCGATTAGGTGGCCGGTGCGGCTGACCGCCTGGGCCCTGATCCCGAAGATCGTCTTCGGCTCGATCACCGCCGATTCAAGAGCGGGGACGTAGCGGGCGCATTTGTCGATGAACCGCTTCCGGCTGGCTGCCATCGCGAGCTCGTTCAGCCCGGTCCGCCAGAACCGCCGCGCCACCGCCCACGTGCCCGGCCATGCCAGTGTCGCGGCCGCGTCCCTGAGCGCTGCTGCTGCCGCCCGGCCCGGCACCGCTCCCGTGACCCGCTGTGCCGTTGGTGTCGTTTCGGCGGCACCGCTGGCACTTTGGTGCGCGCCGGGGTCTGCCCGGTAGCCGTCGCGGCGGGGGACGAGCAGGGCGGTCGGGCCGAGCAGGACGCCGCCGCCGATGTGCCTGGTGACGTGGACGCCGAGGAAAGGGAGCGCTGGGTCGGGGACCGGGTAGACCAGGCCGCGCACCACGGGTGGCTGGTCTGGCGGGATGCGCAGGTAGGCGCCCCGGAACGGGATCACGCGCGGGTCGGCGGGCGCGCCCGCCGAGGTGGCGAGCCGGTCGGAGTACAGGCCAGCGCAGGAGATCGCCCAGCTGGCCAGGTACTCGCCATGGGCGTGGTGCAGGACGGTGGCGCCGTGTTCGCGGCGGATGGCGGTGACCTCGCAGCCGAGCGCGAACGTGACGCCGCGCTCACGCAGGTCCCGCTCGATCGCCCGCGCTACCGCCGCGAAATCGACGATGCCGGTCGCCGGGGAGTGCAGCGCGGCGACGCCCCGGCACTCCGGCTCGAGCTCGCGAAGTTGCGCCGCGTCCACCCGGCGCAGGCCGGGGACGCCGTTGGCGTGGCCGCGCTTTTCGAGGTCGGCCAGGCGGGGCAGCTCGTCGTCGCTGATCGCGACGATCAGCTTGCCGCAGCGCTCGACCGGGATGCCGTTCGCCGCGCAGTACTCATACATCATCCGGGAGCCGGTCACGCACAGGCGCGCCTTGAGCGAGCCGGGCGCGTAGTAGACGCCGGCGTGGATCACGCCGGAGTTGTGGCCGGTCTGCTGCTGCGCGACGGCGGGCCGGGAGTCGATGACGAGTACTCGCGCGCCGGGACGGCGCGCGAGTACTTCCCTGGCTACGGCTAGGCCGACGATTCCGGCGCCGACCACGGCGACGTCATGGCGGTCAGCCGTCATGGGCGGCTCCTTTGCCGGGGGCGAATTGGCCTGCGGGATAAGTTATCCCGCTGTCTTGTTGCCTTTACTCTTCCCTGCGGCGAGCGCGGACAGCAGTTCGTACCCGACGTGGGCGGCCGCGACCCCAGTGATTTGCGACAGGTCGTAGCTCGGGGCCACCTCCACGATGTCGGCGCCGACCAGGTTGAGGCTGGCGAAGCCGCGCAGGATGCCGAGCAACTCGCGGCTGGTCAGGCCGCCGGCCTCCGGGGTGCCGGTGCCCGGCGCGTGCGCCGGGTCGAGCACGTCGATGTCGACCGACACGTACACGGGCCTCGCGCCGACCCGGTCGGCGATCCGCTGCACTATGCCGGCGACGCCGAGGTCCTCGGCTTCGGGGGCGGAGATCACCTGGAAGCCGACCTCGGTGTCCTGATCCAGGTCATGCTCGCCGAAGAGAGGGCCGCGGATGCCGACGTGGATGCAGCCTTCCTTGTCGATCAGGCCCTCTTCCGACGCGCGCCGGAACGGGGTGCCGTGCGTGTACGCGGCGCCGAAGTAGGTGTCCCAGGTGTCCAGGTGGGCGTCGAAGTGGACGACGGCGACCGGGCCGTTCTTGGCCGCGAACGCGCGGAGCAGTGGCAGCGCGATCGTGTGATCGCCGCCGAGGGTGAGCAGGTGCGGCGCGTGCTCGAGTACGTCCCTGGCGCCGTGCTCGATGGTCGTGATGGCCTCGTCGAGGTTGAACGGGTTGACCGCCAGGTCGCCCGCGTCCACGACCTGCAGCCGGGCGAACGGCGAGACGGCCAGCGCCGGGTTGTAGGGGCGGAGCAGCCTGGAGGACTCCCTGATGTGCCCGGGGCCGAACCGGGCACCAGGCCGGTAGGTGACTCCGCTGTCGAACGGCACGCCGAGGATGACCGCGTCAGCCCGGCTGACCTCGTCGATCCGGGGCAGCCGGGCGAAGGTCGCCGGACCGGCGAACCTCGGCAGCTTAAACGAGTCGATCGGGCCGACGATGTCGCCTTCGACGATGCGGGGCGGGGGATCGATCATGAGGCCAGGCTAGCCGTGCCGCCGGCGGCCAGGTCGATCGCCTCAAGCTCGCGGTCACTGGCCTGGATCGCCGCCAGTTCGGCCGACGTGTCAAGCGTGCTGGAAAGAGCCAGGTAGAGCAGGCCGGAGATGATCAGGCCGGCCACCCAGGAGAAGTCGATGCCATTCAGCAGATGGCCGGCGAAATAGCCCGTGTACTGGAAGCTGCCGACCTTCGGCAGCACCATGAAGGGCAGCTCGGCCGCGAAGCCGACGAAATACGCCGTGAGGCCGCGCCAGCCCCAGCGGCGGTACACGCCGTCGAGCTTGAAGATGTCGGTGATCGCGTAGTGACCGCGCCGCACGAAAAAGAAGTCGACGAGGTTCAGCGCGGTCCACGGCACCAGCAAGTACAGCATCAGGGTCAGCGAGTCGAACACGGCGCTGACCGCCGTGGTCGAGTTGGAGATGCTGATCCCGATCAGGTACCAGATCAGGGCGAGCGCGACCACGGTGGCGGCGCGCCACAAGCGGCTGGTATTGAGCTTCTTGAACGAGTCGATGCCGGTCAGGACGCTGAGCATGCCGCCGTAGGCGTTCATGCCCATGGTGGCCATCAGCGCCGTGGCCGAGAGTACCGCCGTCACCGACCCGAGCGGCGCGGCCACGTTGTCGCCGACCGTCTGCAGGCCGACCAGGCCGTCGGTCGCGCCGAGCCTCGTGGCCAGCCAGGCGCCGAGCACGATCAGCCAGAAGGCCGAGCCCGAGGCGCCGAAGAACACGGCGGTGATGATGCCGAGCGGCTTGGTGCTCTTCGGCATGTAGCGCGAGTAGTCAGAGACGTAGGGCGCGTAGGTGATGTTGTAAGCGGCGGCGACAGTGAACTGCGCCATGAAGGCCGCGAACACGAACCCGCCCGGATGCTTTGGCGCGACTCCGCCCGCGTCGCCGAGCAGGATCGCCACGGAGATGATCAGGTAGCACGGCAGTGAGATGATCAGCAGGAACCGGAAGACCCGGTGCACCCAGTCGTACCCGAAGATGGCGAGCAGGGCGGCGAGGGCGGCCGTCCCGGCCGCGACCAGGCCAGCGCTCCAGCCGAAGGCGCTGTGCAGGCCCTCGGCCATCAGCACCTGGTCGGCCACGTTGAAGGCCATGTAGGTGAAGAGCACGGCGAACAGCGCGACGACCACGCCCCGGTAGCCCATCTGCGCCCGGGTCTGGATCATCTGCGGCAGGCCGAAGATCGGCCCCTGGGTGGCGTGGAAGGCCATGAACAACGTGCCGAACGCGATGCCGAGGAAGCCGGCGAGGATCGACCAGCCGAGCGACAGGCCCAGCCCGGGACCCACGAAGCCGATCGGGATCGTGAAGTACTGGAAGTTGCCGAGGAACCAGAGCATGGCCTGCTGCCAGTTCTTGCCGTGGCGTTCTGGGTCGGGGATCCAGTCGATTGAGTGCACTTCGATCTGGCTGAGCAGCGCACCCTCGGTCGCGTCTACGGCAGTCGCCCTGGCATCGGCAGCCATGTCGCCCTCCACGCTCGCCCTTCCACTCTAGCCCTCCACCCCTGTGAAGTCTGAGACGACTGTGACCTGATGTTGCATGATTGTCAACACTTGTTTCATAGTGGGCGGTGCTGGTATATCTGTCCTATAAATGCATAGTGGACTTATGGATGCTGCCCGACACGGGGCTGGACATCCATGACCAGCAGCGCGGTCTGGGCCATTCTGGGTTAACCTTCGCTTTGGCACCCAAAAGGACCTTGATCGTTTCTGGTCCGGGCGATGCGCTCTTATCGCTGGCCAATGTTTCGATCTATTGCTATTCACCTCTTGTGATTGAGCTTTTACCTTAGTTACTCTGAAGTAAGTCGTCTCCTGGCCAAGCCAGGGATCACGGGGAACAGGGAGTTCATGGCTATGCGAAAGCTTTCCAGCTTAGCCTTATTGTCCGTTTTGACCAGTGGTGTGCTCTTCGCGACACCGGCGGCCGCCGCTCAGCATGCGAAGGACGCAACCGTGTCAGTTCCGATTCATCTGGCGAAGGCGCCAGGCTCAGGAAAGGTGCTCGTCTACCTTGAGATCCCGTTAGATCTCAGCAAGCTGGGCATCCCGCAGAAGCTCGACGAGGTCCTGCTGACGACTATCGTCATCAACGGCAGCGGATCGCTCAACATCGATCTTCCAATTACCAAGCAAGTCTTGGCGCATACATCATCAGGTCTAGCTACGTATGTATTCAGCGCCTGGTTCGGTGATGACCGGGCAGTTTCCGAGGCCTCCGTTCCCGTGGCTCCCAGGCCAGGAAACGCAGCGGCAGCGATGGCCGGATCAATGGCCACTATCAGGTTCTCGCCCTTCGCGAAGGTAACACCGTCCTCGCAGCCGGACCCGGTCATGTGCCGCCTTGTCGCGGATGGTAAAGAGGTAGAGCGGACCAACCTGATCGGGCAAATGCAGGATTCGGGAGCCAAGGGATCGCACGTTAAGTTCGTGTATAAAACGTCGGCTGACAGCACTTTCGGCGTAGGCGTATCCGGTTCTCCGGTCAAGAATTACACCGTCTCAGGCAGCTTCACGATAACTAATTCCATGTCAGGCAGCGGCGGCGTGCCTGAAGGACCCGGGTTCAACGGCTTCCTCTACGGGCACTTCTACCGACAGCGGTACGAGCAGCAGGCCGCCGCCGATCCTATCTGCGGACCGCACTACGTAAGCAAGTACGTCAAGGCAGTGGGCGACGCTTTCACCAAGCCAAAGAACAAGACGAAGATGCCTAAGAAAGACCCCTATGGCAGGTGCCGCCACGATCCGCATGGCGACGCGACCATGGTGGCTCACGGCGGTAGTTTCGATAGCGATCGCGCCAAGGCGACCACCTATTCTGCTGCAGCCACAATCTACAATCTCAGCGTCAGCGGTTCTACCGGCTATACCAGCGACATAGACATCAACTACACGAATAGCTCCAATCGCGAGGAGTATATTTGCGGAAACGCCGACATGCCAAATGCTCCGATTCTGTGGTCAAACAATAGTCAAGGCAGGTAAATGCGTTCTTCGCGTGCGGTCCGGAGCGGCGCTGGCGGCAATATCGCCGCCAGCCTGGCGATGCTGACCACCGCGTGCGCGGGCCAGTCAGCCGGGCTGGTCGGGACCATTGCCGAGGGTACTTCGGCCGGGGCGCCCGCCACGCCCGGCCGTCCCGCCGACTACACCGCTTACCTTGCCGATCACACGGGACACGCAGTCATGCTGAAGTCCGCTCAGCTGATTCCGCTCAAGGGCTTTCGCGCGCCCGGCTGGTGCATGAGGCGGTCGAGACCGGTCGCACGGTCGCGTCGTCGGATCGAGACTGGCCGCCCGCAGGGCCAAGCGCTGCCCCTGGCGGCTTTTGCCGGTTACCGGATCCCGGCGGGCCGCGAGGTCAGGATCGTGTACTCGGTGATAGCGCGCATGGCTCGGTGGAGTATGCCGACGCCGGGATCAAGGTGACGGCCCTGGTGAATGGCAGCCGCGCAGCTGTTGATGTCATCAGTTCGCGGGCACTTGCGTGGTCACGGCGATCGGCCGGAACTGTCCCGGTTCGTTCTACCAGCGCGTGCACGATGCGCCCGTGCCCTGAACGGCTAGCCCGGGAGCGCGCCGCGCGCCGCCTGTGACCAGTCGGCGATCGCCCGGACCTCGGCCTGCCTGGGGAACACCTTCTCGGTGAGGACCCGGTGTACTTCGGGATCGGCGTCGAGGCAGCCGTCGGACAGGACGACGAGCCGGTAATCCAGGTCCGCCGCCTGGCGCAGCGTGGAGAGCACGACCCCGCTGGTGGCGATGCCGGCCAGTACCAGGGTGCCGATGCCGAGGCCGCGCAGCACCACCTCGAGGTCACTGCCGGCGAAGGCCGACACCCGGCGCTTGGTCACGACGATGTCGCCGTTCCTGGGCGCGACGGCCGGGTGGATTTCCGCCGCCGGGTCGTCGTGCGCGAACCCGCCGGACTCGACGATCGAGGCGAACATCCTGTTCCGCGCGCTGATCTCCGGGTGACCCACGCGGAAGCTGATCGTCACGTAGATCACCTGGATCTCGGCGGAGCGGGCGGCGGTGATCGCCGCCGCCAGCCGTTGCAAGTACTTGCGGTCATCGCCGAATCGCCCGACAATGCCCCGCTGAACATCCATGACCAGCAGCGCGGTCTTGTCCATTCCGCGTATCGCCTCTTCCGTTCCGTCGTCGGTTCGCGCTGCTGGCCATTCTGTCAGCGGATCTTGGTGACCTTGAACTTCGCGCTCAGTGACTGGCTGTGGATCACGCAGACGTTCGGCTTGCCGAATACCGAGTCGCAGACGCTCTGCCTCGGGAACTGCGTGTTCTTGCCGAGCGCGACCATCGCGGTGATCGTCTTGCCTTTCTTGAGGTTGCTGAGCTGCTTGACCGTCATGGAGACCTTGGAGGTGGCCATGATCCCCGGAATCAGGTCGGTGCCGTAGGTCATGTCCTCCTCGTAGGTCTTGCAGCCCTTCTTGTCGCCGGGGATCGAGTCCTTGCCGCTGTAGTCCCAGATGCCTGCAAGGAACGCCCGGCTCTCCATCACGAGGTCGGTCTTGTCGCGGCTGATCTTCATCTGCGGGTCGGGGAACGCGGTCAGCGTGATCTTCGTGCTGGTGCACGTGAAGGTGCCAGTGTTCGGGACGATGGTCTCGTCAGCGCAGTCCTCATCTGGCAGCGTGGTCTGCTTGCCCTTCAGATGCGAGTCGGCCTTGTCGCCGAAGTTCTGCGGCCCGTCCTGGTGATTGATCGACTCGATCTTCGTGTCGAACGTGCCGCGACCAGTGCTCTTGAAGCCGATCTTGATGGTCCAGAGCTGGTCGAAGGCATAGCTGGCGCTCTGGCTGACGTTCATGTAGCAGCCGGTGTCGCCGTTGGCGCCCTGAGAGTTGTAGTCGTAAGCTCCGCTGCCGTCAAAGCTGACGCTGAACGCGTGCGTCGTCCACTTGGCCGCGGCGCTGGCGGGCAGGGGGGCCGCGAGGACCGCGCCCGCACCCGCACCCGCGGCGAGCACCGCGCACGCGCCGAGCATCGCGAGGCGCCCTCGGTAGCGGGCAAGCCGGGCGACCTGGATGAGTCTGTCAGTCCGATACATTTTTACCCTTTACCCCGTTCCTGCAATGTGGCGCTACCTTTTGCGTTCAGGCGGACGCCCTGCGAACTGTGGCGGCACCATATCGTCTGAATCATGCTCTCGTCACGCAACATTGCCTATGGCGGATTTGCCGATCGCTCCGGATCACTCGTCGGAGGCTGTCGGGTGACTCGTTGATCTGGCGCGACGATGCGGCGACGCGACCGGGCTGGTACGGCGGCTTAACTCAGGCCGTCCCGCTGGCTGAGCCACTCGGAGAACGTGGGACCGGCCAGCCTGGCGCCAGGACCGGGGAGCAGCGCGCCGCCCGCGTACAAGGCGCCGTCCGGGTCATCGGAATCGCCGGCGACTTCGATCGTGACCGGGTCGCCTTCCCGCTGGGCGAGCAGCGCCGCCGCGTCGGCCAGCAACTCGGGGCGCGGCCCGGCGACCTCCGGAATCGCCATGCCGCTGGCTCCTGGAGCCAGCGCCGTTGCCGGTGCCGTGGCCAGGTCGGCCAGTCCCTCCGCCGCGATGCCTGCCGCGACAAGCTGGGTCCGCATCCTCGGCACGTACGTGACGTCGCCGCGCCTGCCCCAGTTCATCATCGGCCCGACGAACTCGTGGAACTGAGCCGCCCGCAGGATCCCGACCGGAATCGGGCCAGCCACCATCGCGCGTTCCTGCGCGGCCTTGGCCGCCATGTAGCCCGCCTTGAACTTGTCGATGCCGATGATCGAGATCATCACCAGCCGCCGCACTCCGGCCTTCACGCCTGCTTCATGCAGGTTGTGCGCGGCGGTTTCGAAGAACCGGGTGGCCTCGTCTTGCGCGTTGGACGTTCCGGCAGTGGCATCGACGACGCATTGCACGCCGTCGAGCGCCTGCGCAAGCCCGGCGCCGGTCACGACGTCGATGCCCGCCGAGCGTGAGATCGGAACCACCTCGTGGCCTCGGGCGGTCAGGGTCCGGGCGAGCGGCGCGCCAACCCGGCCCGTCGCACCGGCAACTGCGATTTTCATGGGAAACGCTCCCTTCGCCTGCGGCTCGCCGACGCTATGCCTGCCCCGCTACCCAGGGACTGGTCCGAGCACACCCGCGCACTCGCCGTGTCCGCGTCACGGCGAATACGGCGGTCGCCTACCTTGGATGCCATGAGATCGCCAGGCAGTCGCCCTGCGCACGCGGTCACCGACGACGGGGGGACGAGCGTGCTCCTGGTCGAAGATGACCGCAATATCGCCGCGCAGCTCGTCAGGGGCCTGACCAGGGGCGGGTACCTGGTCGATCACGTGGAGACGGGCAGCGCGGCCCTCGCCAGGCGCACTGCGGATGTCGTTCTGCTCGACCTGGAACTGCCGGACGCGGACGGCGTGCAGGTATGCCGCAGGCTGCGTGAGCGCTCGGACGCGGCGATCATCGTGATCACCGCCCACGGCGAGGAACCTGACCGGGTCATGGCGCTGGATGCCGGGGCCGATGACTACCTCGTCAAGCCTTTCGGCCTTGCCGAGCTCCAGGCTCGCATCCGCGCCGTGCTCAGGCGCGTGCGGCCCGGCGGAGAGATCGTGAAGCACGGGCCGCTCGTCATCGACCTGCGCACCCGCCGCGTGACGGTGGACGGCCAGGAGATCCGGCTGACGCCTAAGGAGTTCGACATACTCGAGTGCCTGGCGGCCGACCCCGGTCGCGTGGTGACGAGGCAGGAGATCCTGGAGACGGCGTGGGACTCGCACTGGTACGGCCCGACGAAGGTGCTGGACGTGCACATGACGGCGCTCCGCAAGAAGCTGGGCGCGTCGGCCCTGATTGATACCGTCTACGGCCGCGGTTTCCGGCTCGGAGACGGCTAGCGTGACCCGCAGGATCGTACTCGCGGTCCTGGGCCTGCTCGCGGCCGTGCTTGGCACTATCGCGATCCCGCTGGGGTTGCTGACAGCGGCGCAGGATCGCCGCGATTTCGCCGATGAGACGAAGTCCATCGCGAGCACTCTGGCCAACGTCGCCGAGGAGCGGCTCGGCGATCGCGCTAGCGGGAACGTCCTGGACAATCTGGTCACCGGGCTCAGCAGGCACGGTGACCAGGTCTCCGTGCTCAATCAGGCCGGGCTCGAGATCGCCGGGACTGCCGGGGTTCCGCCGGCTACCGCCGCGCAGCTAAGCCTGGCACGATCGGCAACCGCGCCGGCAGAATACAACAACGGGGACTATGTCGTCGTCGTGGAGCCGATCAGGGCGGACACCGGTACAGCGAATGTCGGCACGGTAGTTCTGGCCCGGCCCGCTACCGCCGTCGGGCGGCGGGTGGCCAGGCTGTGGCTGCTGATCGGGGGAGTCTCCGCCGCTGGCGTACTGGCCGCGGCCTTCGTGGCGATTGGCCTGGCCGGGTGGGTTCGCCGGCCGCTCAGCGCCCTGGAGGATGCCGCGCAGCAACTTGGCGATGGCCAGTTGAGCGCAAGGTCGCCGGCGGATACCGGACCGCGGGAGGTGCGCGGGCTGGCGGCGAATTTCAACGTGATGGCGGCCAGGCTCGAAGCACTCGTGCACGGACACCAGGCGACGATGGCTGACGTCTCCCATCAGCTCAGAACGCCGCTCGCGGCACTGCGGCTGCGGCTTGAATTGCTCGCACAGGACAGTGACGACCTGGCCGCTGCCGAGCTAGCCGGTGCTCAGGAAGAAGTCGGCAGGCTGTCCCGCCTCGTGAACGGGCTGCTCGCCGTCGCCAGAGCGGAGAACATGACGGCCGCGCCTGATGACGTGCCAGTCGACTCGGTCGTCACAGGCAGGGTCGCGGCCTGGCTGCCGACGGCGCAGGAGCAGGACATCGTCCTCATCGCAGATTCCGTCAGGCCAGTGCAGGCTCGGATCAAAGACGGACAGCTTGAGCAGATCCTGGACAACCTGCTCGCGAACTCACTCGACGCCCTTGACCGGGGCGGGGTCATCACGATCGCGGTCGCCGTCGTCGGCGACAGGGTCCAGATCACCGTTGCCGATGACGGCCCAGGAATGACGGCCGAGCGCAAGCGCAACGCGTTCCGCCGGTTCGCGGTCAGCGGCTCGGGCGGCACCGGCCTCGGCCTGGCGATTGTGCACAGGCTCGTCACCTCAAGCGGCGGCCGGGCAGGACTATCTGACACCGAAGGCGGCGGACTTACCGTCACGATCGACCTGCCAGCGACGCAACCCGAGCGAGTCTTCCGGCGCATGTCCGGTCCCGGCCGGCCGGGCCTTCACGGCTGGCGTAGCCGCGACTAGCGGGGCAGCCGGCATTTACCGCATCTGAAGCTTTCCTGAACTGGACGCACGGTAGCTGCTGGGCATGCTGGATCACGTTGGGTCACTCCGCGTGACATTCCAGGCGAAAGGGAGACGATGATCCCGTATCCGGCTCGCAGCGCCGCTGCGTACCGGGACAGCAAGCTCCTGCGGATCAGGAAGCTGTCCTCGTGGATTGGCGGTACCGCCGCCGCTGCCTCTCTCGCGCTCGGGGCCGCGTTCGCGCATGAACTGCCCGGGCACGCGCATGCCGCCCCGCCGTCTCCGGGAACCAGCTCAACGTCGCGCTCTCGGGCAGCGGGTTCCGCGCCACGCTCGTCATCTCCTGGCCAGCATGGCGGTCATCGGCGCCTGACGGCCCCGCAACATCGGCCGGCGCCAGCCCCGGCGCACAGCCAGCCGGTCGTGTCATCGGGCGGGTCGTAAGCCGTGTTCCTCTGGTACGCGACCCGGGCGACCGGAGTCATGGCCCTTGTGCTGCTCACTATCACGGTCGTGATCGGGATAGTCGGTGTCTCCCGGATGGAGTCCAGGTACTGGTCGCGAGTCGTCACGGCCGGGCTGCACAGGAACATCGCGCTCCTGGTCGTCGTGTTCGTGGTCGCGCATGTGCTCACCACGGTGCTCGACAGCTTTGTCTCCATCAGCCTGGCGACCGCGATCATCCCGTTCGCATCGAACTACCGTCCGATCTGGCTGAGCCTCGGGACAGTTGCGTTTGACCTGATCGTCGCGCTGGTGGCAACTAGCCTTCTGCGGAGCCGCCTGTCCTACCGCGCGTGGCGGGCCGTGCACCTGCTGGCGTACCTGTCATGGCCGGTCGCACTCTGGCACGGGCTGGGGACCGGTACCGACACCGGGCTGCCCTGGATGCTGGCGATCTACGCGGCCTGCCTGGCGGCGGTCGCGGGCGCGGTGCTGTGGCGGCTGCGGCTGGCGGCAGCCGCGCGGCGCGCGGGCAGTCTGGCGTGATGGCGCGGGTCACCGCAGGATGGCGCGAGGCGGGACACGGGATCAGCCTGCAGGACCACAATCGCCGTTACGGTGAGCTGCCTGCTATCGGTGGCCGCGCGGCCGGCGGGCGGGACCTCATCGAGCAGGTGACGGCCGCCGGGCCTCACCGGGCGCGGCGGGGCCGGCTTCCCGACGGGCACCAAGATGGCAGCCGTCGCGGGTCGGCGCGGGCCCGCCGTGCTCATCGCCAACGGAATGGAAAGCGAACCGGCCAGCGACAAGGACCAGGCGCTGCTGTCCCGTGCACCGCATCTGGTACTGGACGGCATCGAACTGGCTGCCAGGTCCGTAGGTGCGGCGGCCGCCTATCTGTGCCTCCCGCAGCACAGAGGATGGCTCATCGACATCGTGGCCGAAGCCATCCGGCAGCGGGAGCATGCCTCGGGAAATGCCGTCCCAGTCGAGGTGCGCGAGTTGCCTGGCGGCTACGTCTCCAGCGAGGAGACCTCGCTCGTGCACTGGCTCAACGGCGGCAAGGCCGTACCCACCACCACGCCCCCGCGCCCGTTCGAGCGCGGCGTGGGCAAGCGCCCGACTCTGGTCGGCAACGTCGAGACGCTCGCGCATATCGCGCTGATCGCTCGCCACGGCGCGGCCTGGTTCAAGGAGGCGGGGGTCGCCGATGCACCGGGCACGATGCTTACGACGGTGACTGGAGCGGTCCTCGAGCCCGGGATCTACGAGATACCGGGCGGCACCACAGTCGGCGACCTGCTCTTCGCCGCACGCGCTCGCAGTGGCATCGAGGCGGTGCTTCTAGGCGGCTATTTCGGCACGTGGCATCCTGCCGGCCGGGTCGCAGGGCTGCCATTCACCAAGGCTGGTCTCTCGCACCAGGGAGCCGCGCCCGGCGCGGGCGTGTTGTTCGCGCTTTCGCCGGGCACGTGCGGGCTAGCCGAAGCCGCGCGGATACTTCGTTACTTGTCCGGGCAGAGCACGCAGCAGTGCGGACCGTGCATGTTCGGCCTGCCGGCCATCGCCGGCGACCTGAGCCAGCTGGCCGCCAGGCACTCGGGAGGCGACCCGCTCGACCGCCTGCGGCGGCGATTCCGGCAGATCGCCGGCCGCGGCGCCTGCCGTCATCCCGATGGCGCGGTGCGCATGGCCGAGTCAGCGCTCGCCACGTTCGCTGCGGACGCCCACGCGCACGCGCGCCGTCAGCCGTGCCTCGCCGTCGCAGGACGGGCGCGATAATGCGCAAACTGGAGGTCGATCCCATTGCCTGCGCGGGCCACGGACTGTGCGCTGAGCTGCTGCCAGAGGTCATCGAGCTTGACGAATGGGGTTACCCGATCCTGGCTGATAACGTTCCTGTCCATCTTGAATCACTCGCGCGCCGCGCGGTCAGTGCCTGCCCGACCCTGGCTTTGCGCCTCAGCAAGGCGAGAGCGCCCCGGGCGGGACGACCGTGAACAAGACCGCGCGAGCCCGCGCACTGCCGCGGCACCGGCGCCCTCCTGCGGTCGCGGGTCCGGAGGGCAATGAGCAGCTGACGGCCATGACCGGCGTCGTGCTGCTCATCGGATTCGCGGTTGAGGGCGCGACGGTCCTGGCGGTTCACCGGCTGGTCTGGCTGCATTTCGCTATCGGTTTCCTGCTCATAGGCCCGGTGACTCTCAAGATCGCGGCCACCATGTACCGGTTCGCCCGCTACTACACCAGGTCGGAGCCTTACGTGCGGAAGGGGCCGCCAGCGCCGGTGCTGCGGCTGCTCGGGCCGCTGGTGATCCTCACCTCGGTGGCGGTCCTGGGCACCGGCGTCATGCTCGCCATCACCGGACCGGGCCAGGCCGGATGGCAGTTCTGGCACAAGGCAACGTTCATCTTGTGGTTCGGCGTGATGACCATTCATGTCTGCGCCTACGCGCCGCGGCTGCCTAGGCTGCTCAGGGGCCTGCGCAGTGCCGCTGACTTCAGTGCCGCTGACTGCCGGGAACATACCTGGCGGACGAGCCCGCTATCTCGCGCTCGCCTGCGCCCTGGCGGGCGGCCTTGCTATAGCCATGATCGCGACGCACTTGTCGGACCTATGGGCCAGCGGTTCAGGACTTCACTTACTCAGGCGGTGATCTTGTGAATGAGCCAGACGTTCGGCTCGTAGTACTCGCCCCGGTCGCGCTCGCGGTCTATGCGGACCGTGGCCAGGCCCTGCGGGAACACGTAGTCACCCGTCTCGGGGAACGCCAGCTCGGTCCACGACTCCCACTCCGCCACGGTCCCGGTGATGGTCATGGAGTCGGGCAGCGTCGGCCCGAGCCTGGCACCGAGGTCAAGGTGCACCCGCATCCACGGATCGAAAGCCGAGCCGTCCGTGCGGGTCCAGCGCACGTAGCGCTCGATCGGGATCGTCGGGTAACGCTCCTTGAGGTTCGGCCGTACCGGCGCGATCAGGTGCTCCATCCCCGCCTCCCGGGCCAGGCCCGCCATTGCCTTCAGAAGCACCGCTGACAGGCCGCGCCGCCGGTTGCGCGGCGGAATCTCGGCGGCCAGCGCGCATAGGGTGTCGGCGGTGCCGCCGGCGGCTCGCAACGAGAAACCAGCGGCGATCGCCGCGTCGATGCCCGGACCGAGGCCGGTGTCGGTGCCGTCCCAGTGAACCGGGATCGTGTGCCCCTCGGCGAGCGCAGCCCCTTCGTCGTTGTCGTACAGCGTGAACTGCCACGATGCGAACTCGTCGTACAGCCGTCCCCAGTAGGCGTTGAGCCCGTCACCGTGGAGGTTGTACTCCGGCCACACCTCCTCGGCCAGGCCGTCAAGCTGGTCCCACAGTTCTGGCTGCTCGCTGTACCTGATGACATCGATGCCCACCGCGCCAGTCTGCCCGGCTACCCCGCCGCCGTCATCGCATTTAGCAGGCAGCCAGCAGCAGCAGGAAAGGTTGCGCTGCTGTGACGCTCGGCTGGCAACAGCGGCGGGGAGGGCCGCGTCGCTGGTGCGCTGGCGAAAGGGTGCGGCCCGCGAGTGGGGACGTACGCTGGATGACATGGATGTGTATGCGGATGCGGCCGGGCTGGTCGAGCGGGCGGCTGCGGCTTACGCGGGCGGCGTGCCCGAGCGGCCCGCCGATGATGGTTTCTTCGGCCCGGGGAGCGTGACCTGGCGCGCGGCCGGTGACCTGTCCGCTCTAGTCGGCGGGCTGCGGGCGCTGATGATCCAGGCGCTGCACCCGCTCGCGATGGCCGGGGTCGATCAGCACAGTGACTGGCGCGAGGATCCGGTCGGCCGGCTGGCGGCGACTTCCGGCTACCTCACTACGGTCAGCTTCGGGGAAAAGGCAGCTGCCGAGCGGGTCGCCGCTCGCGTCAGGCGCATTCACGAGCACGTGACCGGCACCGACACCGTGACCGGCAATGCCTACGCGGCGAGCGATCCGGCACTGCTGCTATGGGTGCACGCGGCACTGGTCGACTCGACGCTGACGGCGAAGAACCTCTTCGGCACGCCACTGGCATCGGCCGACGCCGACGCCTACGTCGCTGAGATGGTCATCGCGGCCGAGCTAGTTGGCGTGCCGCGCGATCTGGTGCCGGACACGGTCGCCGGCCTTGACTCCTACCTGGAATCAGTGCGGCCCGAGCTGGCCTGCACCCCGGCCGCCAAAGAGTCGATGGCGTACCTCCTCGACCCGCCCGGCCTCGATGAGGACATCGCCGAGATCTGGCGCGACGTCAGGGACGGCGCGATCGTGTCACTGCCGGCCTGGGCGCGCGAGTTGTACGGCTACGAGGCCGAGCCGCTGACGCCCGCGCGGCAGACCGAGATCAGGCAGGCGCTTGGCGTGCTTGACGCGGTGTTCCTCGGCGAACCTGGAGTGCTCGAGGCGCGGCAGCGGATCGCCGCCCGTGTGTTTGCGGCACAGCGCGCGGCCAGCTAGCACAGCGCCGTGCGGGTGTTTGCGGCACAGCGTGCCGCCCGCTAACGCATGGACAGGCCGAACGGCCGGATAGACCGGCCCGGCCACCTCATTCCGGCTGGAGGGTTGTCGCGTGCGGGAGGGTTGTCGTCATGATCGTGGAGGGTTTCCGGGTGCGCGGAGAAGCGTTTCCGGGTTGAGGAGGATTATCGTGTCCTGGCCCGGTCGATCCTCCTGAACCCGGAAACCCTCCTCCAGGAACACGGCAAACCCTCCAGCAGGCGCAGCCCTTGCACCCTCAGGAGCCGCACCCGGGTGAAGAGTAATCTTCCGTGATCATGAGTCACGTCGTGATCACGGAAGCCTGCACCTACTCTGACCTGGTCGATCTTCCGTAGTCACAGTCACGATCATGATCACGGAACGTCGCGCTGGCGCCCGGGCACCCGTCACCCCGGCCCGGGCGCTCCGGACACGGTAACCTTCTAGCGGCCAGCGCGCAGGGGAGCGGCCAGCGCAAGGCGCGCACAGCCGCCACCCGCTACGGCGCCACCCGCTACGGCGCCAGGTTCTTGTACTCGCGAGAGCCGAACGGTGAACCCGGCGCGTCGACGTTCATCTCGGCGTAGGCCTGCTTGCCGTTCCCGTATGCCGTCGGATCCGACAGCACGATCGACGTGGCATAGTCGCTGAGCGAGCCCTGCGCGCAGTTGGGGTCGCAGTTGTCGAGCTTCAGCGTGCCTGCCCCGGTCGCGCCCGGCAGGCCCCAGCCGGTCCAGGAGATGTCCGTCACGAACGCGGTGCCGTCGCCGGACAGGATGATCTGGGCGGGCTGGGTCTTGAGCTCGCCCTGGCACGTCACGACCGGAGTCACGCACACGGTGAAATCGGTCAGCGGCACCGAGGCGCTCGACGGCGGCGTGCTGGTCGGCGCCTGCGTGACTGGCGGTGCCTGCGAGGACGGTGAGGCCGAGGATGCCGGTGAGGTCGGGGCGGCCTGGCCTAGCTGACCCTGCGACGTCGGCGTACTAGCTGGCGTGCTGCTCGGGGAGAGCTGGCTGCAGCCTGCCGCCGCCAGCACCAGCACGCCCGCCGCGAACCGCAGCGCCCCGAACCGCAGCGCCCTACACCGCACCATGCGTGAGTTCATAGGTCCCTCCCCGTAATCCCTGGTCACTTTTAGCACCCGAAACCATTTGTTGCGCGGATATTCCGGCAAAGCCCGGTCAACGTGTCTGCGAGCTGGGTACGTACGCTGGCTCCATGAGACGAAGGCTGCTGGCGGGCGCGACCGCCACCGTGGTCGTCGCCGCCGGAGTCGGCCTGCTCGTCGTCCGCCGCAAGGGCAAGGGCAAGGGCAAGGACCAGGACCAGGACCAGGACCAGGTGGCAGCCCACCGGGGACTGCCCAGGGTCCGGCTCGAGCGCGGCCTCGCCGCACTGAGGCTCATCGCCCGCGGCGGCGCCAGGTACGCGGGCAGCGCGCCCAGGTTGTTCGCTGCCGCGGGCGAGACCAGGCAGCAGTTGCGCCAGGACCTCGCCCTGCAGACCGCCGAGGACGTCGCGCAGACCCTCGGCGCGATGAAAGGCGTGCTCATGAAGCTCGGCCAGATGGCCAGCTACATCGACGAAGGACTGTCCCCGGCCGTGCGCCGCACGCTGAGCCGGCTGCAGGACAGCGTCCCGCCGATGAGCCCCGAGCTCGCCGCCCAGGTCGTCCGGGAAGAGCTGGGCCAGGACCCGGAGCAGATCTTCGCCGAGTGGGACCCAGAGCCGATCGCCGCCGCGTCCATCGGCCAGGTGCACCGCGCCATCACGCGCGACGGCCGCGCCGTCGCGGTCAAGGTGCAGTACCCGGGCATCGCCGAGGCGATCGCCGCTGACCTGGACAACGTGTCGCTGCTGCGCCGGATGCTGAAGATCACCTCGCCCGCGCAAGACGTGGACGCGCTGCTGGCCGAACTGCGGGAGCGGGTGCTCGAGGAGCTCGACTACCGCCGCGAGGCGGCCAGCCAGGCGCTGTTCGCCCGGTACTACGAGGGCCATCCGACGATCATCGTGCCGCAGGTCGTGCCCGAGCTGTCCACCAGGCGGCTGGTCACCAGCGAGCTAGCCGTCGGGGCCAGGTTCGCCGACCTTGATGGCTGGTCACAACCGGAGCGCGACCTGGCCGCCGAGACCATCTACCGGTTCGTCTTCCGCAGCCTGTACGATCTGCACGCCTTCAACGGCGACCCGCATCCGGGCAACTACCTGTTCCATGGCGGCGGCAAGGTGACATTCCTCGACTTCGGCCTGGTGAAGCATTTCACCGCGACCGAACTGCTGCCGCTGATGAACATGGCCCGCAACCTCGCGGTCAAGAACGACCCCGAGGAATTCAGGCGCAGCATGGAGATCGCTGGGTTCCTGACGCCGAATTCCCCGCTGAGCACCGACCAGGTAATCGAGCACCTGGCCGTCTTCTACGCGACCATCCGCGAGAACAAGCCGCTGACCATGACGCCGGAGTATGCCTCGGCCGTGGTGCGCCGGTTTTTCGACGTTCGCAGCCCGGTCGCCGAATACGCGAAGATCCCGCGCTCTTACGTTGTGCTGCAGCGGATTAACCTGGGCCTGTTCGCCGTGCTCGGCGAACTCGGGGCGACCGCCAACTGGCGCGCCATCGCCGAGGAGATCTGGCCGTTCTTGCAAGGCCCGCCGTCCACCGCGATGGGCGCGGCCGAAGCCCGGTGGCGCAAGAGCAGAAACCACACCTCCCAGCTGGCCGACATCGAGACAGGAGCCGAGGCGAGCCGATGACCGAGCCGATGAGCCCCCCCGCCGAACCGCTGACGCTCACTTCCCTGCTCGACCAGCCCGACCCCCAGCGCCCGGCCCTGATCACCGGCGAGGACGGCGCCGCGCTCACCTACGCCCAGCTCGCGGCCCGGGTCGAGACGCTGGCGGGCCGGCTCGCGGCAGCGGGAGTGCGGCGCGGCGACAAGGTCGCGCTGGTGCTGCCGAACGGCCCGGAGATCGTTCAGCTGCTGCTGGCGATCTTCGCGCTCGGCGCGGCGGCCGCACCGCTCAATCCGAGTTACACCCAAGCAGAGTTTGCCTTCTACCTGACCGACATCGCGCCGCGACTGGCCCTGCTCCCGGCCAGCCTGCCCGGCGCCGCCGTAGCCGCCGCCGAGGAATGCTCGGTCACCGTGCTCACGACGCGGCCTAGTGACGACAGCGGTCCCCCCGAGCTATCCGTTCAAGGCTCTGAAGTAGTTTCGCAGGCCAGCTACGAGCCGGCCCAGCCTGACGACGTCGCGATCGTGCTGCATACGAGCGGCACGACGAGCCGGCCCAAGCAAGTGCCGCTGCGGCAGCGCAATCTGATGGCCTCGGTGCGGACGATCGGGGCGCACTACCGGCTCGGGGCCGATGACGTGTCGTTCTGCGTGATGCCGCTGTTTCATGTGCACGGGCTCGTGGCCTCGACGTTCGCGGCGCTCGGGGCCGGCGGATCGGTGATCGTGCCGCGCAGGCTGACCCCGCGCCGGTTCTGGAGTCAGGCCCGCGAGCACGGCGCGACCTGGCTGTCCGCCGGGCCGACGCTGCACCAGATGCTGCTTGACGCGGCTGGCGACGGGGGTGCGCCGCCGACGCTGCGGTTCGCGCGGTCGTGCAGCTCGGCCCTGTCGCCGGCGCTGCTCGAGCGGGCCGAGGCCGCCTACGGCGTGCCGATGCTGGAGGCGTACGGGATGACCGAGGCCAGCCACCAGATGGCCTCGAACCCGCTGCCGCCCGCGCCGCATTTCGCCGGCTCGGTCGGCATCGCGACTGGCACGGAGATCGGCATCGCGGCCAAGGACGGCTCGCTGCTGCCCGGGGGCGAGGCCGGTGAGGTGGTGATCCGGGGACCCGGCGTCATGTCGGGTTACGTGGCCAATCCGGCGGCGACGGCCGAGGCGTTCTATGGGGAGTGGTTCCGCACGGGGGACCGTGGCGTGTTGCGCGACGGGTACCTCTACCTCGAAGGACGCCTCAAGGAGATGATCCTGCGCGGCGGCGAGAACATCTCCCCGGCCGAGATCGAGCAGGTGCTGCTCGCCCATCCGGCGGTCCGCGACGCGGTGTGCTTCGGCGTTGCCGACGAGAAATATGGTGAACTAGTTGGCGCCGCGGTAACTCTGTCCGAGCAGGCGGACGTTGCCTTCCTGACCGCCCATTGCCGGGAAAGCCTGGCTGCCTTCAAGGTACCCGCGAGCATCCGGGTGCTGGACGAGATCCCCCGCACGGCGACGGGCAAGGTGCAGCGGCGCCGCGTTGGCGAGTTCGTCGCCGGGCTCGATGGCGGCGCGGGTTCGGCCGGCGGCGCGGCGAAGGGCGAGTAGCCGTGCGGTATGTGGTTCTCGGGGCAGGCGCGATCGGCGCTTACGTGGGAGCCGCGCTGGCGCGCGGTGGCGCCGACGTCACGCTGATCGCGCGGGGCGCGCACGGTGCCGCCATGGCGGCCAGCGGAGTCCGGGTGATCTCGCCGCGCGGCGACTTCACCGCCCATCCGCCGGTCACCGACGACCTCGGTGCCGTCGCCGGGGCCGAGGTGGTGCTGGTCGGGCTCAAGGCCTACAGCCTGCCCGAGATAGCGCCCAGGCTCGGGCCGCTGCTGGCACCCGAGGCAGCCGTGATCTGGGCGCAGAATGGCATTCCCTGGTGGTACCAGCCCGGCCTCGAAAGCGTCGACCCGGGCGGCGTGATCGCCTCGTCCATCGCGGCGTCGCACAACCTCGGCTGCGTCGTGTACAGCTCGACCGAGATCGTCGAACCGGGCGTGATCAAGCACATCGAGGGGACTCGCTTCACCATCGGCGAGCCCGACGGCTCGCCGAGCGAGCGCTGCAAGGTGATCTCCGCCGCGTTCGCGGCTGGCGGGCTGAGGGCTCCGGTTGAGTCGAGGCTGGCCGATCAGATCTGGCTGAAGCTGATCGGGAACGTGGCGTTCAACCCGGTGACCGCGCTGACCCGGGCGACGCTTGGCCAGCTCGGGACCGAGCCGTCGATGGTGGCGCTGCTGCAGGCGGTGTTCGCCGAGTGCGCGGACGTTGCCGCGCGGCTCGACGTGCGCTTTCCCGTGTCGCTCGAACGCCGGCTCGAGGCCGGCCTGGCCGTGGGGGACCACAAGACGTCCATGCTGCAGGACCTTGAGGCCGGAAAGCGGCTCGAGGTCGGCTGCATGACGGGCGCGGTGGTGGAACTGGCCTCGCGGCTGGGCGTCAACGTCCCCCACGTCGCCACCATCCACGCCTGCGTCACGCTGCTCGACCGCCTGTCCCGCCCGGCGTTGCCCGGAAGGGCGTAAAGGCTTGCGGAGGTGACGCGATGAGCGCGGGCTTGCACTGTGCGCGGCTGCACTGGCCGAATGGCTCGCTGGCGGCCGGCCGGATGGCCGTCGACCTTGATCAAGAGCGCGCGGGCTGGTCCTGGACGTCGCTGCGGGTGCTCAGCCTCGGCCCTGGCGAGTCCCAGCAGCTTGAGACCGGAGGCGACGAGCTGCTCGTCCTCCCGCTAGCCGGCTCGTGCGCGGTGAGCTGTGGCGGGCAGGAGTTCATGCTGGCCGGGCGCGCCAGCGTGTTCGACGGCGTGACCGACTTCGCCTATCTCCCCCGCAACGTCACCGCGCAGGTGACCGCGTCCGGCGACGGCGGCCGGTTCGCGCTGCCCGGTGCGCGGGCCGGCCGGGACCTGCCGTTCCGGTACGCGCCCGCCGACGGCGTGGCGATCGAGTTGCGGGGCGCCGGGCAGTGCTCGCGGCAGGTGGCCAACTTCTGCACCGAGACCGCGTTCGAGGCGGATCGGCTGCTCGCCTGCGAGGTCATCACCCCGGCGGGCAACTGGTCGTCGTACCCGCCGCACAAGCATGACGAGGATCGCACGGGCGAGTCGGTGCTGGAGGAGATCTACTATTTCGAGCTGGGCGTGGCCGGGGCCGGGCCGGGCGCCGCGCCAGCGCCGATCGGCTACCACCGCGTCTATGGCACCGCCGACCGCCCGGTCGGCGTGCTCGCCGAGGTTCGCTCGGGCGACGTGGTGCTCGTCCCGCACGGCTGGCACGGTCCGGCGATGGCCGTGCCCGGCTACGACATGTACTACCTCAACGTGATGGCGGGACCTGGCGAGCGCCGCTGGCTGATCTGCGACGACCCCGCGCACGCCTGGGTCAGGGAGACGTGGGCGAGCCAGCCCGTCGACCCGAGGCTGCCGTTCTACGGCCCCGGCCGCCCGCCCGCCTGATCGCCCGGATGGCGCGCTGTGAGGTGTCAGAACTCGGTACCGTAGCGAAGACACGGCAGCCGTACTCCGAAGCCCGAGCTCACCAGCGCAGGTACCTATGACGACGATCTTTGACCTCCGCACCCCGGCACTGCTGATCGACGAGGCGGTGCTGGCAGCCAACCTCGCCAAGATGGCCGCCGCCCTCCCCGGCGCCCGGATGCGGCCGCACGTGAAAGCGCACAAGTGCACGAACCTGGCCAGACGGCAGGCGGCAGCCGGCCACGAGGGCTTCACGTGCGCGACGATCCGCGAGTGCGAGGGCCTGGTCGCGGCCGGCCTCGGCGACGACGTGCTGCTCGCCAACGAGGTACTCGACGCGACCAGGCTCGGCGCGCTCGCTGCCACCGGCGCGCGGATTACCCTCGCCGTCGACTCGCCGCAGACCATCGACGCGGCCGTCGCCGGCGGCGTCGGGGAAGTCCTGATCGACGTCAACGTCGGCCTGCCCCGCTGCGGCTGCCCGCCCGAAGAGGCCGGCCGCCTGGCGGGCCTGGCCCGCGGTAAGGGACTCACAGTCCGGGGCGTCATGGGCTACGAAGGCCACGTGGTCGGCCTGGAGGACGCCGCCGAGCGCGCCGCTCAGTGCCAGGAGTCGATGGAAAAGCTGATCGCCGCGCACGCCGACGTCGGCGGCGACCTCATCTCGGGCGGCGGCACCGGCACCTACGCGATCAACACGTGGGCGAACGAGATCCAGGCCGGCTCCTACGCCCTGATGGACACCGCCTACGGCAAGCTCGGCCTGCCGTTCGGCCAGGCGCTCTTCGTGCTCGCGACCGTGATCTCCGCCGCTGAGGAGTGGGCCGTCGCCGACGCCGGCCTCAAGGCGTTCGGCATGGACCACGGCAACCCGTCCCTGGACGGCGCCGACATCTGGTACTGCTCAGACGAGCACACGGTGTTTTCCGTCCCGAGGCCAGTCGGCGACCGCGTCAGGCTGGTCCCGGCCCACATCGATCCCACGATGGCCTACCACGAGCGCGCTTACGTCGTCCGCGACGACGAGGTCATCGACGTCTGGCCCATCGACCTGCGCTGGTGGTAAGGCCCTGCTCGCGCGGTGGTTCAGCCATGCGAACCTCAGACTTATAAGATCAGGGAAGTTGCCGCATTCACGGCACAGCGAGCGAGTTACCGGAACCGGAGTCCAGGTGATCAGCCGGATTGAGGCCTACAACTACCGCTGTTTCCCTGACCTCGGTGTTGATCTCGGCCGTTACCAGGTGCTCGCCGGAGCGAACGGGGCAGGGAAGACGACGCTGCTCGACATCCCGGTGCTGCTGGGCGACCTGCTGAGGCAGCGCAACGCTGTCGGAGCATTCCTGGAACGCTCGCCTTTCGGCCAGCCGCCCCGCGCCACGACGCTCGCGGAGCTGCTGCACAAGGGCCAGGGCGACATGATCGCCTTTGCGATCGAGGCCAGGCTGCCGGCCCAGGTAATCGAACCGCTCGCCCGGGGACGCGCTTCGCGTCCAGGACGTCCGCTCCCTAGTGGGAAGATTTGCGCCGCGCCGCGCCGCCGGGGGACCCGCCGAGACTGCTCGCTTCAGGTCGGAATGCGCCTTGGCTCGCGCTCCGGTTGCAGCAGCGAGATCCGGCTGAAGTCACCTCCTGGGTCGCACTCGTCCGGACCGCCCTACCGCAAGTCGCCAACATCAGAGCAGTCGAGCGCGAAGAAGATCACTATGCGTACTTCGCGGTCGACTATGTCGGTGGATACAGTGTGACGTCGTCGGGCCTGTCCGATGGAACCTTGCGCATCCTCGCCCTGACTCTCTTGCCATTCCTGGGCGAAGAGGTGATGCCCGGACTGCTCGTCACAGAGGAACCCGAGAACGGCATTCATCCGCGAGCGATCGAGACGGTCGTGCAGTCTCTCGGTTCGCTTTACGACTCACAAGTCTGGGTGTCGACTCAGTCTCCACAAGTGCTTGCCCATACGGACCTAAGCGACGTGCTCGTGGCGCGGATCGAAGGCGATGGCAGTGTCTCGGTCGTGCCTGGCCCCCTCTGTGCCAGCACTTGCGTACTTGGTTTCCTGGACCAACTTGATCATTGCTTGCGGTCCCGAGCCCCATCGATGTACCAAAGCTGGCGTTGGAGCGCCGTCGATGTCCCATTGATGGGCCTGCGGGTCGGCGGCGGGGCTGAGGTATCTGTTACGTATTGACTGGTTACCTGGGCGCTGTGTAACGTTTCCGACATCCGCAGGCCTGGCGAAAACGAGGTGTCTTGTGACCGCATGGATGGCGGACGGCCCGATCACCCTGACCGCGGCATGACCGGGTCAGGCGCACCGAGGCCGCCAGCGAAGTCGTCGTCAGGCTCGGCGACGCCTCGGTCAGCATGGTCGCGCTGTGCTGGATCGACAACACGGGGGTCACGCAGCGTCAAGGCGGTCCCGCTCAGCCGGTTCGAGCACGTCGGCGGGCTGGGGGATCGGCATGTCGCCGGTCTTCGACGTGTTCACCGATCGACGACGGCATCACGACGAGCAAGCACATCGGCGGTCCCGGCGGTGACCTGCGGCTGATTCCCGATCTCGCCGGGTCACGCCGCTCGCGGCGCAGCCGGGCTGGGCGATCGCGCCGGTCGACCGCTACACCCAGGAAGGCCGCCACTACCTCGGCTGCCAGCGCACGTTCGCCAGGAAAATGGTCGACAAGGCGGCGGCTCAGGGCCTGTCCGCTCAGTGTCAGCTTCGAGGTGGAGTGGGCCGTCGGCACCGACCAGGACGGGAAGTTCGTGCCCGCCTGCGAGGGCCCGGCCTACGGCATGACCCGGGTGATCGAGCTTTCCGACTACGGGCGGGAGGTCGTCGAGGCGCTGGAGCGCGAAGGCGATCGTCGTCGAGCAATTCCACCCCGAGTACGCGGCCGGGCAGATGGAAGTCTCGATCGCGCCGAACGACCCGGTCGCCGCCGCCGACGACAGCGTGCTGGTCAGGCCAGACGATCAGGGCCGTATCGCAGAAGTACGGGCTGCAGGCCTCGTTCGCCCCGTCGGTGGTCGCCGGTTATGTCGGCAACGGCGGGCACGTGCACCTGAGCCTCTGGCGCGACGGCAAGAACCTGATGACCGGCGGGCCCGGCCGCTACGACATGACGGCCGAGGGCGAGGCGTTCGGCGCCGGGATCCTCTGCGCGCTGCCCGCCCTTGCCGCCGTCGGCACGCCGTCGTCGCCAGCTACATCCGGCTGGTGCCGTCGCACTGGGCCGGGGTCTACCAGGTCTGGGGCCGGGAGAACCGGGAGGCCGCGCTGCGGCTGGTGACCGGCTCGACGGGCGAGCACGACGTCCGGGCGAACCTGGAAGTCAAGTGCTTCGACCTGGCCGCGAACCCGTACCTGGTGATCGGATCGCTGCTGGCGGCCGGCCTGGCCGGTACCGGCGCGCTGCCGGACGAGGTCGCCGGTGACCCGGCGGCGCTCGGCGAGGACGAGCTTTCGCAGCGCGGGATCGTGCGGTTGCCGCAGTCGCTCGACGCGGCGGCCGATGCCTTTGAGGCCAGCGGCGTGCTGCGCGAAGCGATGGGCGATCCGCTGTTCGAGGCGATCCTCGCGGTGCGCCGGGGCGAGACCGTGCTGTTCGACGGGCATCAGCCCGGACGACGTGGTGGCGCGCACTCGCTGGCGATGGTAACGCCGGGGGTGACCGTCGCCGAGCGGCTGAGCTCGGATCGCCGGCCTTACCCCAGCCGAACGCAAGGTCGCGCGCGTGCTGCTGGCCCAGTATCCGGTTCGGGGTCTTGAGCCGGTCGCCAAGCTGGCCGCGATGCCGGAGTGTCAGCGCCCCGACCGTGGTCCGGCTGGTCAGCAAGCTCGAGTTCGACTGCTACGCGTGATTTCCAGCAGTCGCTGAAGTCCGAGGTCTCCGCCCGGCTGTCGTCGCCGCTGTCCATGCACCCGGAGCGGTCAGGGCGCGCAGGCCGACGCATTGAGCCGATCCGAGCAGGTGCTCTGCGACGGCATCTCTCGAGTTTCGCCCGGCTGCCCCGCGCCGAGTTCGATCAGGCGGTCAAGCTGCTGGCCGATCCCGACGCGGCGTGACCTTGATCGGCGGCCGGTTCAGCTCGATGCTCGCCGAGTACCTGGCCGCGCACCTGCGGATCCTGCGGCCGGACGTGCGGGTGATCAGCTGCCGGCGTCCGACCGGGTCAGCGCGATGCTCGATGTCGGGCCGCGCGACGTCCTCGTCGCCTTCGACTACCGGCGCTACCAGCACGACACCGTGCGGCTGGCGATGATCGCCAAGCGGCAGGGCGCGACGCTGATCGCGTTCACCGACCCGTATCTGTCGCCGCTGGCCGCCACGCCGACGTGATCTTGACCACGAGCGTCGCGTCGCCGTCGCCGTTCGACGCGCTGACGCCGGCGGTCGCGCTGGTCGAGACCGTCATCGCCGCGCTGGTCGACCGGCTCGGTGCGGCGCCGCTGGCCACGGATGGCCCGCTACGACGCATTGTTCGCAGGAACCGTCACGACGGGGAGGACTGAGTGGAAGCACCGCGGTTATCGACCATCACGTGCACGGATCGTCAACCATGACCATGGGCCGTGACGCGGGTCTCGATTTCGCTGCTTCGAGGCGCAGCTGGCCGCAGGGCCGCGGCACGAGATGTTCGACAGCCAGCTCGGGTTCGCCGTCCGGCGCTGGTGCGCCCCGGTGCTGGATCTCGAGCCGTCCGCGCCGGCGCCGAGAGTACCTGCGGCGCCGTCCGAGCTGGGCGTCGACGAGGTCAACCGACGGCTGCTGACCGGCGCCGATGTGGACCTGTGGCTCGTCGACACCGGCTTCCAGGCCACCAGCTCACGACGCCGGAGGAGCTGGCGGCGGCCAGCGGCACGCCCGTCCCGGCACATCGTGCGGCTCGAGGCGGTCGCCGAGCAGGTCGCCGGGGCATGGCGCGTCCGCCGCCGGATTCGCCAGCGCCTTCGCGTCGGCGCTGGCTGCTGCCAGCTGAGTCGACGGGCGCCGTGGGCTACAAGTCGGTCGTCGCCTACCGGTTCGGCTTCGACTTCAACCCGGCGCGGCCGGAGGCCGCCGAGGTCGCGGACGCGGCCGGCGGCTGCTGCGGGCGCTGGACGATGATCCCGTCGCCCAGGATCGAGGACCCGGTCTTGCTGCGGCACCTGATCTGGACGGCGATCGACACTCGGGCTGCCGTTGCAGTTCCACGTCGGATTCGGAGACACCGACGTGCGGCTGCACCGCTCTAGATCCCGTCGCTGCTGCACGACTTCATGCTGGAGACCGAGCCGATCGGCACGCCGATCATGCTGCTGCACTGCTATCCGTTCCAGCGCGAGGCCGGGTTCCTGGCGAACGTGTTCCCGCACGTGTACATGGACCTCGGCGCAATCTGAACCACGTCGGTGCCCGGTCGACGGCGGTCTTGGCCGAGGCGCTTGAGCTGACGCCGTTCCACAAGATGCTGTACTCATCCGACGCGTTCGGGCTGCCTGAGCTGCACTACCTGGGCGCGATCGGGTTCCGCCGCGATCTACGACAGGGTGACCAGCGGATTCGTGGCCAACCTAGACTGGACAGAGGCGGACGCCAGACGTGTTCAGCAACTGATTGGTTTTGAGAATGCCGCCAGGGTCTACGGCCTGGAGCTGGCGTGACCTGCTCAGCCACGGCCGATCCGGCCGTGAACGGGGTCGGCGGGACCAGCCTCGGGCTTGACGACGATGCGCTGGCCGCGCTGGCGAAGGCTGCGAGCCGCGCTGGCCGATGAGCTGGGCGCGGCGATCGAGCTCCGGCACGAGCTGCACGCCTCACCCGAGCCATCAGGCTCGGAGCACGCGACGGCGGCGCGAGTGGCGGCGGCGCTCGGCGACGTCAGCGCGCCGGTCGTCGCCGGCACCGGGCGGCTGGTGCGGATCGGGGCTGTGCCGTCAAGCCCGGGCCGTGCATCGCGCTGCGAGCCGAACTCGACGCGCTGCCGATCGCCGAGGAGACCGGCGTGCCGTGGGCGTCGCGGACCGGCGCCATGCACGCCTGCGGCCACGACGTGCACCTGGCGGCGCTGACCGCGTTCGGCCGGGCGGCGCGGCGGGTCGGCCTCCCGGTCCCGGTGCTCGCGATGCTGCAGCCCCGCGAGGAGATCGATCCCGTCCGGCGCCAAGGACATCGTCACGTTCGGGCGCGCTGGCGGCGCAGCCGGTCCGCGCGATCATCGCCGTGCACCTGCAGCACCAGCTGCCGGCAGGCACGGTCGCCGCCGCCCTGGGCACAGTGAACGCGGCGACCGACGACTTCGAGATCCGGGTGCACGGGCACCGGCGGGCACGCCGGCTACCCCCAGCTCGCCGCCGACCCGGTCGTCGCGCTGTGCCAGGTGGTCGCTGCGCTGCAGCAGATCGTCAGCCGGCGCTCTGACCCGACGCACGCGGTCGTGATCACCGTCGGCATGATCAAGGCCGGCCAGGCCGCGAACGTCATCCCGCACGAAGCCGTCGCCCATGGCACCCTGCGGATGCTGGACCAGGGCGACCGCGCCCACCTGCGCACGCTGCTGCGCGAGACGGTCGAGCACACGTGCCTGGCATTCGGCTGCCAGGGCACGGTCACGATCGAGCAAGGCGAGCCCGCGCTGGTCAATGACGAAGCGCTGACGATGGCGAGCTGGCCGTGGCTGAAAGAGGCCGGGTTCACCGTCGACACGTCGCTGCGCTCGTGCGGCGCCGACGACTTCTCGTACTTCACCGGCTTCGCGCCGACGCTGATGATGTTCCTCGGCACCGGCAGCCCGTTCACGCTGCACCACCCGGAGTTCCTGCCCGGCGACGAACTCGTCGGGCAGGCGGCGGAAGCACTGCTAGCCGGGTACCTGGGCGCGCTGAGCCTGCCTGGGCCTAGCGCGTCCGCCGCGCGCGGGTGACGATAGGTACATCACCGGGCAGGAGGGACGCCGTGTCCGCTACGCAGACATCGACCGAGCCAGTCAAGCTGCACCGTAACCTCAGCGTCTGGGAGGCGATCGGCATCTCGCTCGCCCTGATGGCGCCCTCGATGGCGGCCAGCATCAACCCTCAGGGCACAGCGAGCCTGATCGGCCGGGCCGTGCCGCTGGCGTTCGCGATCGCGTTCGTCGGCGTGCTGCTCGTGGCGTACACGTTCGTGCGGCTGACCCAGCGGTTCCACCATTCGGGCTCGGTGTACGGGTTCGTGGGCGCGACGCTCGGCCCGCGGGCCGGGGTAATCGCCGGCTGGGCGCTGACCGGGACGTACACGTTCTTCGCGGTCGTCACCGCGATGGCGGGCGGCCGGTTCGCGGCCGGGTTCCTCGACTCGACTCGGCGTCTGGAAGCACCAGCCGGGGTGGGCCGGGTTCCTGCTCGGCGCGGCCGGGCTGCTGCTGGTCTGGTGGCTCGCGGTCACGCCCGCCCGAGGCGGCACCCGGGTGCTGCTCGCGGCCGAGGGCATCACCGTGCTGCTGATCGTGATCGTCATCGTGATTGTGTTCGCCAAGCTCGCTCGGGCACGCCGGACCGGGAAAGCTAGGGGTCAACTGGTCGGTGTTCAGCGTGCCGTCGGGGACGCCGATCACGGCGGTGTTCCTCGGCGTGGTCTTCGGCTTCCTCTCGTTCGCCGGATTCGAGGCCGCGTCGACGCTGGGGGAGGAGACCAGGCAGCCCAGGCGCGACATCCCGCGCGCGATCCTGGGCGTGGCGATCTTCGGCGGCGCCTACTTCGTCCTGGTGACCGCCGTCGAGGCGATGGCCTTCGGCACGTCGACGGGCGGCGTCAAGGCATTCATCGCCTCGCCGTCGCTGATCGGGGACCTCGGCAACCTGTACGTATCGTCGTGGATCGGCAACATCATCACGCTCGGCGCGATGGTGTCGGCCTTTAGCTGCGCGCTCGCGAGTTGCGTGGGGCGGCGCGGCTGAGCTACGCGCTCGGCCGGGACGGGATGCTGCCCGGGCGGCTCGCCCGCGTGGCGCCCGGGCGGCGGACGCCGACCGTATCCACTGGTGCGGTGGTGCTGGGCGCGTACGTGATCATCGCGTTCACCTGGTTCGTGCTGCGCGGCGACCCCTTTGGCCTGTTCCTCGGTGCAGGCGTGATCGGCACGCTGATCCTGCTGGTGGTCTACGTGCTGGCGACGATCGGGATGATAAAGCTGGTGTTCTTCTCCGGGTCGGGTGGCGGGTCTGGGGCGGCGGGTCCGGTGAAGGGCAGAGCGTGCGGAGATGGGAGATCGTCATCCCGGTCCTCGGCATTATCGTGCTCGGCTACACCCTGTTCAGGAACGTCTGGCCGCTGCCGCATGGCGCGGGCTGGTGGGGTCCAGCCACGGCGATCGCGTGGATCGTGATCGGGATCGTGCTGGCACTGGCCCGGCCCGCCGCGGCGGCGCGGGCGGGGGAGCTGCTGCTGCGCTCCGAGGGCTTGTCGCCGTCTTCGCCGGTGACGGCAGATGAGGTGGCGGCGGCCCGGCCTGAGCCGCAGGGCTAGCAATGCGATCCGCCTGCGCAGCTATGCGCCCTGCATCGCTGACCGAACAGGGTTCGTGGATGCCCGTTCGTACAGCACTTCAGGAGCGAGATCCGCGCCGTTGGGCCGAGGTGATGGTTCCGATATGGGGGCGTCTGGTACTAATACGCTGGTGCCTGGCTCAGCCGGGTGGGGCAGGCCCATCTTTGGGACATCGATGGCGCGGGAGCGCCACCTTTGGGACATTGATGGGCCAGCCAAGGGCGGCATGATCTGGTGCCGCTGCCCTGCCCGGCCGGGAATCCCGCGATGCTCGGGTCGTTCGTGGACGGAGTCGCCCATCGCATCCTCGACGCAGGAACGAGCACCGATGGCGTCGTTGAGAACATGCGCAGGCTCGACATCGACCCTGCCTCCATCAGCGATCGTCTGGAGCCACGATCACTTCGATCACAGCAACTGGCTCGAGTACTGGTCCCACACTGGGCCGGGTCAACCTGCCCGCGCTCATCCACCCGGGCTTCTGGCACCGCCGCCGGATCACCGTCCCCGGCCGCGAGCCCCTGGAGATCCCAACCACCAGCCGTCGGGGCCTGGCTGGGGTCGGCTTCGAGATAGTCGAGGATCGCAGCCGAGCTTCCTGCTCGACGGTTCCGTGCTGATCATCGGTGGGGTGCCGCGCCTCACCGGCTACGAGCCAGGGTTCCGGCCTCAACAAGCATGGCGTGGCGGCCAGAGGGCCGCCGATCCCTTGGTCTCTGACGACCAGGCGCAGTCTCAGCCGACTGCACAGGCCGGCGCCGCCACGCCATCGGAACCCGTATCCCACGCGCTTACACCCCAACACCGTAGGCACCGCTTCACAATCTAAGCTTTGGCGGCCTTAGCCCGGTATCATTTCCTGTCGTCTTCGATCTTCTTTGACTCGACGATGGCATTGACGAGAACTGTATATTGCGCGTCAGATAGCCGGCCTTGGTGGTATGCGGTTGCCAGGTCATCATATGAACCCGCGATATATGGGTCTGGGTCATGGGCCGCAGCCGTGGCCATTTCTGGATAGCTCTGGGCCGTTTCCCGTTGTCGACGCGGCCAGGAACGTTCCCTGAAGCGTTGAGCCACTTCTTCAATACTAACCGAACCCTCATGCAATGCGTTGAGTAGATCTTCGACTTCGTTACTCAATTGTAGCCCCTTTCGCGGCAATCAGTTTAATGAGTCTCCGTCTTTCCTGTCGCTTGAATCGATCAGTGCCGCTTGGCGGCCGCTAACTGAGTTTTCGTATAGTGTCCAGTGATCAAATCGTTCTTTGAGTTGTTCGAATGCTCGCCGGTTAGCGCTACCGAACTCGGGATCAGCCTGAGCTCTTATTACTTCTGCGGGGACGTATCGGCCGCCTAGGCCGAGTCCTTCTAGATAACGGTCGCAGCCACGCCGATGTCGTGCTTCCGACCTGGTGACGCTGACTTCGATTGGGATATCGACAAATATTCCGCCTATTTGGTCGTACCCGGCTTCGCGCAACTCATCTATTCGCTGACTAGTTGAGTTGTATGTGGACATGGTGATATCCCAAATAATGTTCTTCCCTTCCGCCAGTGCGCGACGTGCATGTTGCCTAGCCAAGTAAGATGACTCTTCGTGAGCAAGATCTGATGCCTCCATAGGAGCGAGGCCGGTGATCCGAGGGATTAGATCACGTCTCGCTAGAGCTTCCTTGAAACTATCTGGGTCGACCTTCGCATAATCAGATGTCTCGTGGATTTTATGTTGCTCTAGCACGGTTGTCTTGCCAGATCCTCCAAGGCCACCGGCAATGATGGCCTTTCGCTCACATGGCACCTCGGTTATTTCTTGCCATTTTTCATTGAGGATTTCCTTATGAACTCTTGTTCGCTCAATGGTCCATTCCTGGTAATCGGGGGCGAGGGCATTTAGCTTGTCGGTCATTAGGCCGGCCGCGCGCGCGGCCTCTAGTTTATCGGCTAGCCTTTGTCGACGTTCAGCGTATTCCCTATCACTCAAAGGAGGCCTAGGTTGTTCCAGGTCTGAGAGGCGAGGGGCGGGTGGGCGCGGAGAGCCATCTTCGTTCCATGGGGAGGACGGGTGGCCGGGCTCCAGGTGCGTTAGCCGACCCTGCAGCGCATCGCGGGAGTCTCGAGGATTCTCGATCCTTTCCAGGCGCTCTGCCAGGCGCTGGCGGTCAGCGCTGGCAGGCGAAACTGGCCGCGGCTGTAATCCGGTTCCGTCGGTGGCCGTGAACCGGGCATCGCGTGGCTGGGGTGCCTGGAAGCGGCCGTCCGCACTATCAGGGACGGAGGCACGGCTCGCGGGGGTCTCGTTGCGTACCCCAGAGGAGGGCTGCTCCTGCCTGGCCCGAACGCTGTCCGGCGGCGGGCGCTCGGTGTCGGTGGACGACCTACGAGCGGCTCGATCGGATTCGGGAGGGCTCGGCTCAGGTGGCCGGGTGCGTGGTCGCGCATCGGCTGCCGGCTGGTCCATGGCGCTTATCAAAGCAGCAGCAGTGCTACTTAGTCTAACTCTGCTCTACTTTGTTCGGACAAGAGATGCCGCACAGCCTGACGCGCGACAACATCAATGCCGACGTCGACACCCGATTCAGAGCATCGATGCGCATTTTTATACGATCGTTACGCTGCACATGCGCTAGGACGCATACAGCGTAAGGGTTGCAGAGGTCAAGAGCATCGAATCGAACGGTCGGCGTTATGCCCGTTAGTGCCCAATTCTGCCATCATGATGCCCGTCTGGCTCATGGTTCTTCATGGATTCTCTGGCCCGCCAGACGCGCCGTGAGATAGCTCACGGACGCTGAACCAGCGCGCTACGTGATCGTCATGTAACACTGAGCAATCTCCCCTTGCCCCCCGCGAGGACATGATATGGCACCAGGCGGAAGCCCTCGTTGTCGAGCATTGAGGCACGTCACCGAACTACCGGGCAGCACCACTGTGGCGGAGCTGGCAATCCCCTTGGCCCATGACCTGAATACCAGGATATGCGTCGAAGGGGTAGCAGTCGCTAAAAGTTATCGCTTGCATTACTTTAGCCTACTGAGTTAGGCTGCCAGGAGTGGATCTAGACGGGGGCCACGGCGATAGTCTATTGGGATGTGCTATGCATTCGATTGCGAAATGCTTATCTGCTTGCATCCGTATTTTAGCCGAATGTGCCCAGTTCTGCGGGCTAGCATCACGTTGCCCCCATGTAGTGAGTCACTACAACGGGAAACGGAGTTAGTCATGCCATTGAGGCTTATTCAGGTAGGGGACAAAACCGACACGCTGTAACGGTGTGTCAAAACTGAAAACGGCTCGCATTCTGGGAGAATTGAGCTACCACACCGCAATTCTCAAGAAGGCGAGCCGCCGCATGTATCATACCACTGGATTCTCCCGGGAAGAGATCTCGGAACTCTGCGTACTTGTCTTGCAAGCGGCAGCCGAAAAAGGAAAGTCATCCTGGCCGCCAGTGCTCGGCCTTTACAGGTCCGTTGTCGTGACGCTCACCTACCTGCGCCGCAATCGCGTTCAGGCGGAGATCGCAGAATCTTTCGGCGTATCCCAGCCGACGATCAGCCGCGCGATATCGGCGGTCAGCCCGCTCCTGAAGAAAGTACTCGCAGGCGCCGTACCCACGGCTGACGAATTCGGCCCGAAATCCCAGCTCATCGTGGACGGAAGCCTGCTCCCGTGCTGGTCCTGGGTTTCCGCTCCAGGCCTTTACTCCGGGAAGCACAAGACCACCGGCATGAACGTGCAAGCCGCCTGCACCCTCGACGGCGAAATCGCCTGGATATCCGATCCGGTCGAAGGGAGCCGCCACGACATGCACTGCATCGGCGAGTCAGGCATCCTTTCCGGAGTGACTCCCGGCTCGTGGATAGCCGACAAGGGCTATATCGGGAGCGGAATGATCACGCCTATCAGGAAGCCTGCCCACCGCGACCTGCTGGACTGGGAAAAAGAATACAACACGGCCGTCAATAGAATCCGCTATGTCGTCGAGCGGGCCATCGCGAACTTCAAGACCTGGAGGATCATGCACACCGACTACCGGCGACCCCTAGGCACCTTCGCCGAGACGATCTCAATCGTCGTCGGATTGTATTTCTACGAAATGGGCGCTGAATAAGCCTCATTAGCCCTGATCATTCACGGGGCAGGTGATGGGAGTTCTGGGGCTGGCGTAGCGGCCTGCTAGCCCTTTTCCGGGTGGCCTGGGTATGCCGGCTGGCCCGGCTGGCGGGCCGGGTGCCGGGGGTTCCACTGGCCCCTGGTTGGTGTCCTTTCCTGGTCGGCGGGTTCGGGCTTGCTGGTCAGGGTGCCTGGGGCAGGGCGGTGATCTGCTGCCAGGCGGCGGTGATGTCGTCGGCCCAGGGCCAGGTGGCTGGGATTCGCAGCTGGCGGCGGCGGGCGCCGCGGACGAGCCGGGCGGCGGTGTGCAGGACGCGGTAGCGGAGTGTTTTCGGCTCGGCTCTGGCCAGGTCGCCGTCGAGGGCCAGGTGCCGCAGCCAGGCCAGCAGCGGCGCGGCGAGCAGCGACGCGGTCAGCCACGCGGTGTTGATCGCCAGCGACCTGGACGGGAAATGACCGATCCCGCAGTCCTTGCCCGTGCGGATCCGGTCCTCGACCCGGGCGTGAACCCTGTGGGCGGCGTCGATGTAGGGCGAGCTGGGACGCCAGCCCCGCGTGGCGGCGGGCAGGTTAGTGACCCACAGGGTGTACCGCCAGCCGTCCCGGGTCTCGAACAAGGTGAGCTGCGCGCCGGGGTGCGGCCGCTCCCGGCGGGCGAACACGCGCATCGACGCCGGCCACGCCGTCGAGCTGATCCCCGCCGCGCCCCGTGCGGAGCAGCGCGGTCAGCTCGGTGACGTGGGCTTCCTCCACCCAGCACCGCCGGTGACAGCACCTGGCGTCCGGGCAGGCGCCGTCCGCGCGGCGCTCCCGTACCTCGCCGCGGCCGTCGACTGCCTGCTCCCACGCCTGCGCGGGGACGCCGGTGATCGCGTCGCGTTCCCGCTCGCCCAGCGCCCACCCGACCGAGTAGGTCAGCTGGCGGCCGCGCCTGGCCGCCAGCTTGTCCAGTCTGCTGATCAGGCTGTGGCTGGCCCCGGCGCCATCCACGGTAATCCGGTGTCGGGAAAGCGGCGTCCGTGACGGCAGGCGACGGTCCGCTTTGCGCGTTCCTCGTCCCGTCGCGGACGGGTTATCTGGGGGCGTTCTGCCACGCGGATAGCCGACAACGCATGCCAACCGGCACGAGTTTCTCTTCGACGCCGCTTTGACCTTCCCGCCGCAGGCGCGTACGTGACGGCCTGACCTGCGGATACACGGTCAGGATTTGCTCGAACTACAGATAACCTTCGTGACCATCAGCTTGCGCCGGCAGCCGCCGGGACCGCGGCGATCGCCTCATCCAGCACCCGCAGGTGATCGGCGACGGTGTTCGATCCGGCGCTGCCGGGACGCATCATCCCGGCCAGCGCCTCGTCCGTATTGTCACAGTAAGCCAGCAAAAGGGTGATGGCCGGACCCTTTGAAATTAGCTTCCGCGCCTTCCTTATCCGAGCATGCGGGCGTGACGGTGGCATCCAGCCGGACGCAGATCACGTCGTCCAGGACCCTGTCCGCGATCCTCACCCCGGGCATCTTCCCGTGCCGGGCCACGATCCCCTCCCACGCCGCGGCCCTGGCGGCGTTCACCGCCGCAGTGACCCGCCTCGCCGTCTTCGGCCCGCCGCCGGCGATCTCCTCCAGCACCCGCCACGCCGTCGGCACCGACGCCACCGGGCCCAACACCTCACGCTGCCCCGCGAGCACAGCGAAATCGCTGATCACCGTCGCGCCGTCCGCGATCGCCACCGCCAGGTCCGCCAGCACCCGGCCCCGGTCGTGCACCGGCACGAACCCCCGCCGGGCCAGGGCCCTCGACAACCCGCCCGTCAGGCCGGTCCGGTCAGCCAGCGCCCGCAGCAGCACCAGACCCGCGTGCGACACGATCCCCTGACCGCCGGCAGTAACATCCAGGCCCTTGGACCACGCGGTACAGTGCATCTCAGAAGTGCTCCTCGAACTGGGTCCGATAATGGCTTCAGCACCTTTATCGTCCCAGCTCAGGAGCACTTCTCATTGCAGCCGCGCCGTCAGGCCCCACACCCCCGTGAAAGACCTAGGTTAGCTCGTCTACGCAACCTGGCAGTCCTGGCACTCGGGGTGCTGTTAGCTGCATCGCTCACTGCCAGCTCGGCTCAGGCGGGAGTCAGTGTTAGCTCATCGCCGATGATGCTTCCTGCCTATGCCCATGGCACGATCACCGGAGCCGGGCCGCACAGCGGTGTCCGCCTGATGCTGATTGCGTGGCCCAGGCAGTCTGTGATGGGCAAGGTCCGCGTCGGCCAGCACGTGAAGACGCGGGTCATCGGCAAGGCCACGTCTTCGAGCACGGGGACCTACAGCATCCGCCCGACCGTGCAGCTGAAGAACGGGCTCGTCAACCTGGAGGTCGTCGGGCGCAGCAGCAAGGCGATCGGAGCGTCCAGTTTCGGCGCGATGATTCACGGGAAGACGATTACCCCGGCTGCGGTGGCCAGTCACGCGAGCGAGGGGGCGGTCGCAGCCAACATACGCATGATGGCGCTGCCGAAGGCCGCTGTGTCGGCCGTGCCGCAGCACCCAGGGCTTGCCGACTGCGCTCCCCCAATAAAGATTCGGGAACTCGGCCGCAAGATGGTCGATATTGGCGGCCTGTACTCGATTGGCATGCCTCACGCCAAGATATCGATGACCTACTCGGAAGGCTCCACCACCACGATAAGTGTAGCCGTCAACGTTCCCATCAAGGACAGCTCCTTTAGCATAGGGGGCACGTTCACCGAGACCAAGTCCGGTGAGGAGGGTATCCCGACCCAGACCGGAGTCGAGGAAAACATGCAAACGCCGTATACCTTCGGCCTCTACTCTCTTTGCGGTGGCCTGATGCACCAGGCGCAGCCGGAGGAATGGGTCACTGGTTCCCACGCAGTGACTGTCTTCGCGCCGAAGACCCGAAAATGTAGTGACCACTTCTCCAAGGGCGGGACCTTCAGCACCAGCGATGAGAAGGCGGGCACCTTCACTGCGGGCGTGGACCTGAAGAATGATGATATAGACGTCAACATGTCGGCTCAGTCCGGATACGATAAAGACACGTCCATAACGTGGACGTTCCCTAAGGGCGGCGGATTCCTTTGCGGCACCAACCACTTCCCGCCCAAGGCGGCGTGGAACGTCATGGACGTCTCAAAGTCCGGCAACCTCTGAACCTAAGAGACCCTCTCCAGCAAAAGGACAGAGCATTCAGGTGAACCGCGTCACTATGGGGGGGTTGGCCTGCGGGTTGGCCCTCCTGCTGGCAACCTCATGCAGCAGCAGAGGCGGCCCTGACACCCAGGGGCCGTTCGGCGGCACTGGCCCTAACTCAGGAATGATCTGCACCCCCGCCCGGCCCGGCCAGGTCGCCTACGACGGCTTCGAGCAGTTTCCCAATACGGGCGGACGGGCCACGATAACCAAGGTCCGGCTCGCGCACGCTCGGAATCTGCGACTGATAGCCGCCTGGGTGCTGACGACCAGTGGGGTGCTAGAAGGCGTCGGCGTGAGCGCCGGGTACCCGACTGCGTCAAAGATTGCAGCCAACGGAACCGGTGCCCGCTGGGACCTGCGGCAGCGGATACCGGGCGCAGTTGTCCAGCACACCCGCGGACACCGGGCGATCGCCCTCGTGATAGTCGCCAAGCCGTCCGGAAAAGTGGGCACTTCGAAGGCAGTCGATTTGTACTACGAGTCCGCCGGAAAGCATTACCTGCTGCACTTCCCGTACGGCTTCTCGGTAAAGGTTGCCAGCACCTGCTGAACAAGCCGCATCGGCCGATCTTCGACATCTGACTCTCTCCTGACTTCATGGTTTCTTGGTAATTTTGAAAGGTGCGGTCTTGCGCGCCCGCCGGCCCGCGTGCTCGATCGACCCGGATGTTCGCGACGGCGAACTAGATTCCCGGCGCGATCGATCAGCAGCGTGGCCCACCCTGTTGCTGTCAGAAACTCGGGCGGCGGCTCGATGGTCGTCGCATGCGATCAGCCGGCCCCAGGCCAGCCGGCCCCAGAGCCTGCTACTGGGGCTTGGTGTCTAGGCCGTGCTCGATCGCGTACCTGACCAGGTCTACCCGGTTATGCAATTGCAGCTTGCTCAGGGTGTTCTGTACATGGTTCTGTACCGTCCTATGGGACAGAACTAGCCTTTCCGCGATCTGCCTATACGTCAGCCCGGTGCCCACCATCCGCAAGATCTCCGCCTCGCGATCCGTCAGCCGGGGCGTATCCGGGTCGGGGCTTACCGCCAGCCGCCGGAACTCGCCAAGCACAAGCCCGGCCAGCCCGGGGGAGAACACAGCGTCTCCCGACTCCGTCCGCTTCACCGCATCAATAAGCTCAGCCTGGCTCGCCGATTTGACCAGGTAGCCGGTCGCGCCCGCCTTGACCGCGTCGAGCACGTCGTGCTGCTCGCCGCTGGCCGACAAGATCAGGACCCGCACGCCGGGGTGCGCGGCCAGCAGCCCGCGCGTCACCTCGACGCCGGACACGTCGGGCAACTGCAAGTCCAGCACTACTACGTCGGGCTGTACCGAGGCGGCGATGCGCAGGGCCTGGGCGCCTTCGCCTACGGTGGCGACGACCTCGAAGCCGGCCTCGGCCAGGTCGCGGGCAACCGAGTCCCGCCACATCGGATGGTCGTCGACGATCATTACGCGCATCGCGGCACCCGCAATCGGACCTCGGTCCCGGTACCAGGCGAACTGCTGACATCGGCCGAACCCCCGATGTCCCTCATCCGCCCGCTTATCGCCAGGCTCACGCCGAGGCGGCCTTCGGCAGCGGCCTCCGTCGCCGGCCTGGCGGCATACCGGGGCCATCGTCCCTGATCGTCACGTTGACTTCTGGGCCCTCGTCGTCGACCAGCACCCAGGCCTTGGCCGACTCCTCGCAGTGTTTTCGCACGTTGTCGAGTGCCTCTCGGACGGCGGCTGCTGTTTCTCTGGCGGTTCGCTCACTGAGCAGGACCGGCGCCGCCGGCGTGACTACCGATACGTTCGGCCGGGTCTCGCGGGTGAGTAGCGTGCTCAGGTCCAGTTCCCCGGTCGGGGGGACGGCGTGATCATCAGCGGTCATCAGCGCGCGCAGGGCCGCCTCCTGCTCGCCCGCCAAGCGGCCGATCTCGGCCGCGGCTCCGCCAATCTCGGTGCCGCGCCGCTGCACCATGGCGAGCACCTGCAGCACCGAGTCGTGAATCGTGCGTGCCAGCCGATCCCGCTCCCGGCTGGCCGACTCGACTTCCGTGACGCGCTGGAGCGCCTTCTCGGCCCTCGCGGTCAGCTTGTTCATGTAGCCGGCGAGCATGGCCGCCATCAGCAAGACCACCGGCCCGTCCAGGTCCGTGCTCGACACGAGCTTTCCCGGCGGCAGGTGCCTGAGCGCGACCGTGCACGCGCCCAGGATGATCGCGGCAGTGGCGCCCGCCCTGACGCCCGCCATGACCGCCCACGACAATGCCGGTCCGGCCAGCCAGGTCGCCGTGATCGGCATGGCTCCCTGATGAACGAGGCTCGGATACTGCACCAGTGCCGTCGACAGCACCGCCAGCGCGGTGACCGCCAGGTCCGCCGCGAGCAGCAGGTGAGTCCGCCTGGCCGGCGATGCGTACATGACCGTCGTGAAGATCGTCCACGCGGTCATCCCGGTGAGGATCACCCAGGCCCAGCCCCAGCGTGAGTACGTGTCGCTGCGCAGGCCGAGCAGGATCGTGGCATAGGCGAGCGAGGCGAACCGGAACGCCGCGATCGATCGCCAGAGCGGAGCCTGCAGGTTCGTCACGGGTTCAGCTATCGGCGTTGGCCAGGCCACGCTGGCTAATGCTAGGCGGCGATAAAGCATGCGGGAACACGAGGTGATAATCCCACGTGAGTGCCCAGCCGGAAATGCCCTTACGACTCATCAGCCTGAGTAGAGGTACTCAGGCCACGGCTGAGTACACCGCACGGATGACCGGGTAGCTCGCCGGATTCCGGTGCGCGGGGCGCGCCTACAGAATTAGTGACATGAATGATGTGCAAGACCCTCCGCTTGGCGCGGCCCAGATTGCCGAGCTGCGCTGGATAGACGGCGAGCTCGCCCGCGTTGACAGGGCCCGCGACTGGCTGGTGCGCCGGCGGACGGTACTGCTGGCCGAGCTTGCCGCTCTTTCTCAACCCCCAGGAGGAACGCAGCCTGCTCCGGCGCAGCCCGCCCAGTCTGGGCCGGCGCCGCAGGCGGCTCGCCGGAGTTGGCCCCGGCGGTGCTCGAGCTGCCAGCAGCCGGCTCGCCCGCCCCCCGAACGGAGCTTTCCGGCGCTGCGGTTGCCCGCCTCCTGCTCATCGCCGGTGCGGTGCTCATGGTGATCGCGGCCGCTGCTTTCACCGTCGCGAACTGGAGCAGCATCGGGCCGCTCGGCCGCGCCGCCGTGCTGCTCGGGGTCAGCGCGGTCATGCTGGGCGTCCCGGTGCCGCTGACCCGGCGCGGCCTGGCGGCCACGGCCGAGTCCGTGGCGGCCGTCGGCCTGGCGCTGACCATTGGCGACGCCTACCTGATCGCGCGCTTGCTGCACCTGACGCCTGGCGCCGGCTCGTTCGGGATTGCCGCCGGGACCACTGTGCTCACGGGGGCGTGGGCGGCCTATGGCCGCGTCTCCCGGCTGCGCGGCCCCTGGCTCGCGGCGATCGGGCTGGCGCAGTTCGCCGGGCTTTACCTGATTGACGGGCTGGTGCACGAACTCGGCGGGCCGCTCGCCCCGGCAGCCGGGCCGATCGCGGTCGGGCTTGTTCTCTTGGCTGGCGCTGACCTGTTCCTTGGTACCCGTCTGGATGAGCGCGGGCGGCGGGCCGAAGCCGTGATGAGCTCGCTCCTGGGCGGCACGGCGTGGATCGCCGGCATCACGCTGGCCGGGCTCGTCGTGGTGGCAGGCCCGGATCTGGCCAGGGCCGCGTGGTCGGCGGCGGCTTTCGCGGGGGCCGCTGTCGTTGGCCTGGTGATCTGGCCGGGGAACAGCCCGCTCGCACCTGTTGTCCTGCTCGTGTCCCCGCTGTCTGGCATGGTCCTCGCGGGCGTCGCCGCGCCGATCGCGGTGGTCGTCCCCGGCGGCTGGGGTGTAGTCGCCTACGGCGGCGTGAGCGGGGCCGTGATCGCGGCCGTGTGGCTGCTCGGCGGGTTGCGGAAGGAGGTCCGGCCTGGCATCCGGCTTGATCTCGCCGCGGCCGGCTCGGTGATCGTGCTCGCGATCACGGTGCTGTACGTGCTGCCGAGCGTGCTGCTGGCGTTGTTCCAGCCGTATCCCGTGACCTCGGCTTGGACTGGCCGGGTTCAGGCGGGGTCTCTTATAGGGGCAACTGCCTCGACCGCGGGCTGGCCGGCGCTGATTGTGCTAGCGGTGGCGGGAGTGGCCTGCTGGCTGGTGCAAGACTGGCACCGGAGCGGGTTCAGGTCCGGGCTGATCGCCGTCGTCGCAGGCGCCGTCGCGTCGTTGCCGGTCGCCCTGAACCTGGGTGCGGCAAGCGGGTGGGCCAGGCTCGGCATCCTGACGGCCGGTGTCGCCGGGCTAACTGCCGGCGCCGTGGCGCGGGACGCGCAGCCTGAGGCCGGTCGACCGCAGGCCGCGCACGTCGCCGCCGCGCTGGCCGCGATCGTGCTCGCGGTGAGCGCGCTCGGCTGGTCGCTGACCGGCCCGGCGACCACGATCGCCGAACTCGCCGCGCTGACGATCATCTTCACCGCCGGCGCAGTCGTGGCCAGGCCCGCGTTCACCGCGATAGGCCTCACCGGCGCTGCGCTCGCCTGCGCCGCCGGTCTCGGGTTCGCGGCGCCGCTGGCGGCTGGCTGGCCAGCCACGCAGGCCGCCCTCGTCGTGGTCGCCGTCGCCGTGCTCGCGATCCTCGCGGCTACTAAGGCCAAGCCAGTGCAGGGCCTGGTGCTCGACGTCGGCGCCGGCGTTGCGGTGCTGGCCGCCGCCGCGACGGCGGCCAGCCGGGCCGACTCGTTCGCCCTGGTCGCGGCGCTCGCCGCGCTGACCGCGAGCGCCACAGCCTGGCTGCGCACCGGGCAGCGGCGGTCGGTCGCGCTGACCGCGACTGGCGTCGCCATCGTCGCGGCGGTCGCCGCGCAGCTCCGGCCGCTCGCCGGCGCCTGGTTCAGGCCGGTCAGCCAAGCGTGGCACGGGCATCCCCTGCTGGGCGGCGGCACCGGCAACGGGCTGGCGTTCGCCGCCGCCGTGCTCACCATCTGCCTCGCCGCGGGGATCGCGGCGGCGGGCGCGGCGCAGCCGGGTCGCCAGTCCAGCCTGGACGCCCTCGCCATCGCCCTGCCCGTGATCACTGTGCCTGCCACCCTCGCGAGCGGACTCAGCTACCCGCTGGTGTTCGCAGCCCTGCTGCTCCTGGCGCTGGCGCTGACGGCCTGGGCGGCGCTGCGCCCCAGCCTCGCGCCAGCCGGCGGCGCGACCGTGGCGACGCTGCTCGCCCTTGACTGGGCGCTCGCCTCCAGGCCGGCCACGCTGATCGCGCTCGGCTGCCTAGCCGCCATCTACGTGCTGTGCGCATGGAAGTCCACGCGGCGCAACGGCCGCGCCGCCACTGCGAGCCTGGCCGAGCTGGCAGCAGCGGGTGCGCTCGCGGCGGCCGTTCTGGCCGGGGGGCTGCCGGGCTGGGGAGCCCGGCCTCGCCGTGCTTGGTGTCGCGGCGGCCGCGCTGCTCACCGCGGCGCGGCTGGCCGCCACCCCGCGGCTCGCGCTCGCGATCGAACTGGCAGCCTGGTTCACCGCCATCGCCGGGACCGCCGCCTGTCTGCATCGCCCGGTCACCGCCAGCGTCGCGATCGCGATCTGCGGCCTGCTCAGCGTCGGCACGGCGTTGCGCCCCGACCGGCGGCCGGCCCTGTGGGCCGGGCTCGTGCTACTCGAGATCGCCTGGTGCGTCTGGCTCGCCTGGGCCGGCGTCGGCATCATCGAGGCTTACACGATCCCGGCCGGAGTCATCCTGACCGCGTTCGGCTGGCAGGCGGCGCGCAGGCGGCCGGAGCTAAGCTCCTGGCTGGCCTACGGACCAGGGCTGGCGCTTGCGGCACTGCCGAGCCTGGGCGTCGCCTGGCAGGACCAGGGCTGGATCAGGCCGGCGCTGCTCGGGGCCGGCGCGGCCGGCGTGACGCTCGCCGGCGCCAGGCTCAGGTTGCAGGCACCGCTGCTGATGGGCGCTGTCGTCGCCGCGCTCGACGCTGGCCGTCAGCTGGCGCCGGAAATCCGCAGGCTGACCGAGGCACTGCCCGGCTGGGTTCCCATCGCACTGATCGGCGCGGCGCTGCTCTGGACAGGCGCGACCTACGAGGCGCGGCTGCGTAACCTGACCAGGCTTCGTCGCTTGCTTTCAGACCTGAGTTAGAGCTCTCTCAGCAGGCCGCGCATCATCTTGATGCTGGCTGACGGGGTAGTCGCTTCCACGCAGAGGCGGTCCATCACCATCAGGTAGCTGTCCAGGATCTCCTGCTTGTCCAGGTACAGCGCGCTCGTGAGCTGCTCGAGATAGACCACGTCAGGAAGGTCGTACTCAGCGAAGCGCAGGATGCTGAACGGCCCGCCGGCCGCCGCATGGCCGCCGGCCAGGAACGGGATGATCTGGATGGTGACATTCGGCCGCTGGGCCAGGTCGATCAGGTGCCTGATCTGCGCCCGCATGATCTCGGCGCCGCCGATCGGCCTGCGGAGGGTCGCCTCGTCGAGCACGGCCCAGATGTTCGGCGGACTGGGCCTGGTGAAGATGACCTGCCTGGCCAGGCGCAGGCCCACGCGCCGGTCGACGTCGCGCACGGCCGCGTTCGGGTGGCCGAGCATCGTGACCGCGCGGGCGTAGTCGCCGGTCTGGAGCAGCCCGGGGATGAACTGGACCTCGTAGGCGCGGATTTGCGTCGCTGCCTCCTCGAGCCCGACGTAGGCCTCGAACCAGCTCGGCAGGATGTCGGAATAGTCATGCCACCAGCCCTGGGCATTGGCCCGGCCAGCGAGGTCCCGCAGCGCCTGGCGTTCCCTCTCATCGGTCACGCCGTAGAAGGTCAGCAGGTCGGTGATGTCGCGGTCCTTGAACCCGACCCGCCCGGTCTCAAGCCGGCTGATCTTCGAGTGCGAGGCCCTGATGACATTGCCCGCTTCTTCCAGCGAGATGCGCTTGCCCTCGCGCAGCCGCCTGAGCTGAGCGCCGAGCAAGATGCGCAGGACGGTAGGCCCGCCGGTGCCAGGTGCCGCGATCAGGCTCCGTACTGGGCTGCCAGGAACTGCGCTGCCATCTGCCTCAGCTGTTGCGCTCATGCGTCCCTCCGGCGAACGCCCGTGGAATAGATCAACCAATGGAGTCTGTCATGGAGGCCCGCCATTGGGCTACAACCTAGCCGTAAGCGGCATGTGAATGCCGAAAACTCCCTGTCACGCGGGAGTTACTCACGAGTTAACTTCACGCAGGTCGGCGGCGTCGAACTGGCCGTCCCTGGCGCCGAGCAGGAAGGCCTCCCACTCGGCCGAGGTGAAGATCAGCGCAGGCCCGTCCGGGTCGCGGGAGTTCCGGATCGCTATGTTCCCCGCAGGTAGCTGAGCCGCTTCGACGCAATTGCCGCTCGGGTTGCTGTAGCGGCTCTTGCGCCAGGCCGCGCGGTGCAGCAGAGATGCCCGCACCCCGTTGTAAACCACGTCCACAATCAGTCCTTCCGCCGAGGTGATCAGTTCCTGGCAAAGCGCCTAGCTCTGCCCGCCAGACTGAATGGCCATGGGCTGAGGCCCTTGTTGTCCTACACTGTGCAGCGGCACTTGCAAGTGCACGCTATTAATGGCATCGTAACGGACGAACAGGTCTCTTGGGGCGCTCCGGGGTATCGGCAGCGTTCAGGAACCGTGACGTCGTGGCCCATGACACATACGCACTAGGGACATCAGGTGACATTCGCGCAGACCTGGGACGTCAGCTGTGACATCGACACCGCAGCCGCTCCTGGCGGGCTGCGCCAGATCCTGCTGGCGATCGGTCCGGAGTCGGCCAAGGCGGCCAGGGATTTCACCATGTCGACACTGCACGACTGGCAACTCGACTCGCTCGCGCAAGAAGCGGTGCTGATCGCCTCAGAGCTGGTGACGAACGCGGTCAGGCACGGCTGCGGATTCGCCTGCGGAGACGACGCCGCCGGCGCGGGCGGCTTGAGGGCGGACGGCTCGAGGGCGTCGAAGGTCGAGCTTGCGTGGCAGCGCCAGGCGAGCCGGGTGATCTGCATGGTCACCGACTGGAGCCCCTTGCCGCCAGTACTCGGGTCGGCCGACAGGGACGCCGAGTCGGGCCGGGGATTGCAGGTCGTCCAGGCTCTCGCCGCTACCTGGGGCTGGATGATGCTCGGCGCTACGACCAAGGCGGTCTGGGCAGCGCTGTCGGTCCCGCGTCAGTTCTAAGACCGGATGGCAAGGACTACCTTGCCCCGCGTGTGCCGGTGATCTACCGCGTTGATGGCATCGGTCGCCTCGTCGAGCGGGAAGACCTCGCTCGCCATGGTGCGCAGCAGCCCGCCGTTCGCGAACCTCGCCAGGGCCGCGAGTTCTGAGCCATTCGGCTCCACGATGAAGAAGTCACCGCGGACCTTGTACTTCTCTGCTTCCATGGCCGACGGCTCGGCCGCGATCCCGATCATCGCGCCGCCCGGTCGCAGGCTGGGCCAGATAGCGGTCATGGCGTCCGTGCCGACCAGGTCGATCGCGATGTCGACCTCGCGCTCAGGCAGGCCGGCGGGCAGCCTGGCATAGTCGAGCACCCGGTCGGCACCAAGGCCGGCGACGAAGTCGGCGTCCCTGGCCGACGCCGTCGCGGTCACGCTGGCCCCCAGCGCGGAGGCGAGCTGCACCGCGTAGCTGCCAACTCCGCCAGCGGCGCCGTTGACCAGTACGTGCTGGCCAGGCTGAATGTGCCCGTGATCGACCAGCGCCTGCCACGCGGTCAGCGGCGCCAGCGTCAAGCTCGCGGCGCTGACATGATCGATGGCCGCGGGCTTGACGGCCAGGTCAGCGGCCGGCGCCACCACGTAGTCGGCTGCCGCCCCGTCCAGGTCAAAGTTGACCAGCCCGAGCACATGCTCGCCGACAGGCGGACCGCTGGCGCCCTCGCCGAGCTCGATGACCGTGCCCGATACCTCATGGCTGAGAGTGGCGGGCCAGTGCCTGGGCCAGTCGCGTTCCCCGGCCGTGAGCGCCGCCGCGCGCACCTCGATGAGCGCCTCGCCAGGTCCTGGCACCGGAACCGGCACGTCATCCATCCGCACCTGCCCGCCCGGCTGATCGACTCGTATCGCCCGCATGGTCATCGCACTACCCGGCACCGCGCCGCCCAACCAGTCAGCGGGAGCGACGCCGGTGCATCATCAGCAACGCGGCCCTCCCTGTTGCTGCTGATCGTGGTCGGGGTGCGGCTACTAGGGTGGGGTGATGAGAAGGTTCGTGCTGATCCCGGGGGCCGGAGGGTCGGCGTGGTACTGGCACCGGGTGGTGCCGCTGCTAGAGTCAGCCGGCCACGAGGTGGTGGCTGTCGACCTGCCAGCCGAGGATGCGACGGCCGGGCTGCGCGAGTACGCGAGCCTCGTCGCGCAGGCCGCGAGTGAGCCGCCCGGTGCGGGCGATGGCGTGGTGCTGGTGGCGCAGTCGCTTGGCGGGTTCACGGCGCCGATGGCCGCCGCGCAACTGGCTGATGATCTGCGCCTGCGGGGGATTGTGCTGGTCAATGCGATGGTGCCGGTGCCTGGAGAGACGCCGGGGGCCTGGTGGGGCAACACCGGCTGGGAGCAGGCCAAGCGCGCGGCGGCTAAGCGCGGCGGGTACTCCGAGGACTTCGACGAGAACGTCTACTTCCTGCACGATGTCCCGGCCGAAGTTCTCGAGTCCGGCGAGCCTCCTAGGCCGGAGGCCGATGCCGTTTTTGAGTCGCCGTGTGAGTTCAGCGCCTGGCCGCAAGTGCCGATCCGGGTCGCCGCTGGCGCGGAGGACCGGTTTTTCCCGGCCGAGTTTCAGCAGGCGGTGGCGCAGGAGCGGCTGGGCGTCAAGGCTGACCCGCTGCCCGGCGGGCACCTGATTACGCTGTCTCAGCCCGATGCGCTGGCCGGGTACTTGCTCCAGGGTTGACTCGCAGCCGACCTGGCCCGGGTCATCACCGGCCGCGACGGACGGCCGTAGGCTGGTGGCATGCTGGGTCTACCGGATAGCGTACGCGGATGCCTGTTTGATCTTGATGGCGTCCTGACCAGGACAGCCGAGATTCATGACGCGGCGTGGAAGCAGACGTTCGACGACTTCCTGCGTTCCCGCGCCGAGCAGGCCGGACAGCCGTTCGTGCCCTTCGACAAGGTCACCGACTACGACGACTTCGTCGATGGCAAGCCGCGGGCGGACGGCATCAGGTCGTTCCTGGCCTCACGCGGCATCCACCTGCCGGAAGGCAGTCCCGGCGACCCGCCGGACGCTGAGACCGTCGCCGGGATCGGCAACCGCAAGAACGAGCTCGTGCTGCGCATGATGCACGAGCAGGGCGTCCGGACCTACGAAGGCTCCGTGCGCTACGTCCAGGCCGCTAAGCAGGCTGGCCTGCGCCGCGCCGTGGTCTCGTCGAGCACGAACTGCGCCGAGGTGCTGGAAGCCGCCGGGATCGCGGACCTGTTCGAGGAGCGGATCGACGGCATCGTCGCCGAGCGCGAGCACCTCAAGGGGAAGCCAGCGCCCGACACCTACCTGGCGGGCGCCAAGGCACTGAACCTGAAGCCGGAAGAAGCCGCCGTCTTCGAGGACGCGCTGGCCGGGGTGGAGGCCGGGCGGGCCGGAAGTTTCGGCTATGTCGTCGGCGTCGACCGGGTCGGTCACGGCCAGGCCGAAGGGCTGCGCCAGCACGGCGCCGACGTCGTCGTCCAGGACCTCGACGAGCTGGCATCGCCGGGGCCGGCATGATCAAGCAGAGCGCGTTTACCGTCGAGCCCTGGTGCCTCCGGGAGACCTCGCTTGACCTGGATATTCTCGCCCAGACCGAGTCGGTGTTCGCCCTGTCCAACGGCCATCTCGGCTGGCGCGGCAACCTGGAGGAAGGCGAGCCGCACGGGCTTCCAGGCAGTTACCTGAACGGTTTTTACGAACTCCGCCCGCTGCCCTACGCGGAGGTGTCCTACGGGCAGCCCGAGTCCGGCCAGACCGTCATCAACGTCACGAACGGCAAGCTGATCAGGCTGTTCGTCGACGATGAGCCGTTCGACGTCCGGTACGGCGAGGTGCGCTCGCATCAGCGGATGCTCGATTTCAAGTCGGGCACGCTGCACCGCACCGTCGAGTGGATCTCCCCTGCGGGGCGCGGGGTCCGGATCACCTCCACCCGCCTGGTGTCCTTCACGCAGCGGGCGGTGGCGGCGATCAAATATGAGGTCACGCCGCTCGACTCGGAAGTGCGCATCGCGGTGCAATCGGAGTTGCTCGCCAACGAGCCGCTACCGCAGACTTCCGGTGACCCGCGGGTCGCGGCGGCGCTTGACCAGCCGCTCGAGTCCGAATTTCACCGGGCGGAGGACAATGCTGTCGTGGTCGTGCACTGCACCAAGCAGAGCAAGCTGCGAATCGGCGCGGCGATGGACCACATGATCGAAGGCCCGGCGGGCGTGCTGACCGAGTCCAAGTCTTTTGAAGACGGCGGCATCGTCACCGCGGCTACGCCGCTGAAGCCGGGGGAGCGGCTGTGCGTGACCAAGTTCGTCGCGTACGGCTGGTCAGGCGCGCGGTCCCTGCCCGCCGTCCGCGACCAGGTGTGGGCGGCCCTGAGCGGCGCCAGGCAGAGCAAGTGGGAGGGCCTGCTCGCCGAGCAGCGTGCCTTCCTTGACGACTTCTGGTGCAGGTCGGACGTCGAGGTCGACGGCGATCTCGAAGTGCAGCAAGCGGTGCGGTTCGCGCTGTTCCACGTGCTGCAGGCGGCCGCCCGGGGCGAGAACAGGCCAATCCCCGCCAAGGGCCTCACCGGGCCAGGCTACGACGGGCACGCGTTCTGGGACACCGAGACGTTCGTGCTGCCGCTGCTCAACGTGACCGCTCCCGATGCGGCGGCCAGCGCGCTGCGCTGGCGGCATACCACCATGCCGCTCGCCAAGGAGCGCGCCGCCCAGCTCGGACTGGCCGGGGCCGCGTTCCCGTGGCGCACGATCGCCGGCCAGGAGTGCTCGGGCTACTGGCCGGCCGGGACGGCGGCGTTCCACGTGAACGCCGACATAGCCGATGCCGTCGTGCGCCACGTGGACGCGACCGGTGACCGGGCCTTCGAGAGCGGCCCGGGCATCGAGCTGCTGGTGGAGACGGCCCGGCTGTGGCGTTCGCTCGGTCATCATGACCCGGGGGGCGCGTTCCATATCGACGGCGTCACCGGCCCCGATGAGTACAGCGCGATCGCGGACGACAACGTCTACACGAACCTGATGGCCAAGCGGAACCTGCGCGCCGCCGCCGACGCGGCCGACCGGCTTCCCGACCGGGCCCGCGAACTCGGCGTCAAGGTCGAGGAGATTGCCAGCTGGCGCGACGCCGCCAGGGATATGCACTTCCCGTTCGACGACACGCTCGGCGTGCACCCGCAAGCGGAGAAGTTCACCAGGTACCAGGCCTGGGACTTCGACAAGACCCCGCCGGAGGATTATCCGCTGCTGCTCCATTACACGTACTTTGACCTGTACCGCAAGCAGGTGGTCAAGCAGGCGGACCTGGTGCTGGCCATGTTCATGTGCAGCAACTCGTTCACCGCCGAGCAGAAGGCGCGGAACTTCGAGTATTACGAGCCGATCACGGTCCGTGACTCGTCGCTGTCGGCTTCGACTCAGGCGATCATCGCCGCCGAGGTCGGCCATCTCGATCTGGCCTACGACTACCTGGGCGAAGCGGCCCTGATGGATCTGCGTGACCTGGAGGACAACACCCGCGACGGCGTGCACATGGCCTCGCTCGCCGGGGCCTGGCTCGCCCTGGTCTGCGGGTTCGGCGGCATGCGGCGAGTCGAAGGCGAGATCACCTTCGAGCCGCGGCTTCCGCAGGGCCTGACCAGGCTGGCCTTCACCGTGATGAGCAAAGGCCGCCACGCTGCGGGTGGAGGTGACCAGCAAGTCAGCGAAATACCTGCTCACGGGCGGCGACCCGCTGACCATCAGCCACCACGGGGACGACCTGGCCCTCACCGCTGACCAGCCGCAGGAACGGCCCATCCCCGAGATCATGCCGCGCCAGCGACCCCGCCAGCCACCAGGCCGGGAGCCCGCCCGCCGCCGGGGCGCCCGGCCGCGAGCCGGGGCGATCAGGCCAGCCGGGGCGATCAGGGCTGCTGGAAGTCCGGCGTAGTCCAGATCTTTTCCTTCAGGTACTTCTTGACGAACGCGATGTACTGCCTGGGCCGGCTTGGTGCGCCAGCGGCCGGCGAACCAGCGCCCGACGCAGCCCCAGGCGTCCCCGGCCTTGTAGGTCGCGCCGCGCGGCACCGTGTTGAGCCAGGTCTCGTAGCCGTCGTAGCAGGTGCGCCAGATCGCGTAGGCCAGGTCGGCGTTCATCGCGGTGGACTTCATGATGCCCGGCCAGCTCGACTGTCTCGAACGGGTACCGGTTCTGCAGGATGCCCCAGCTCTGCGGGCACTGGCCCGGCATGCCGTCCACGCCGGGGCCGTGCCCGGGCGGGCAGCCGTTGGTCTCGACCAGTCGCCCTTGGTGGTCTGCCGCCACCAGCTCTCGACCGCCGCCTGGGCGAACACGATGTTCTGGTTGATGCCCCACTTGCAGGCGGCCCAGCGCAGGATCTCGGCCGTGGTGCCGTTGAAGTTCGCCGTTGACCCTGGGGGCGATCACCTTGTTGGCGGCGCGGTGTCGCCGGTGAAGAAGTTCTTCGCGATCGTGCTGGCCCTTGGTGTGGTTGTACTTGCGGTTGACGCCCTTGTTTTCCTTGAGCGGGCGCGACAGCACCCACTTGGCGCACTGCGCCCCGGACGGCAGCTTCTTGCCGGGCTTGATCGTGTTGAAGAACTTCGGCCCCGACGGCTTGAGCGCGCGCGCCGGGTGCCCGGCCCCGCTCGCGTCGCCGGCACAGGCCAGCGCTACTCCGCCCGAAACCAGCATGACCGCCGGCCAGCATGCGGTCACGACCGCCGGGCGCATGCACTCCGGTAGATGATCCGTGCAAGTCGCATGTCTGACGATCTTGTTCAGCCGTCGCCCGATCACCGGCAGGCCGTCGGCAGCGCGCCAACGCCGGCTTCGGCCGGCAAGACAAGCCGCCAGGTGGTCCTGGCGCCGGCTCGACGTCACCGCCACCCCAGCTCGGTGACCGAGCCGCGAGCTCTGGCCCTCGCGTCCGTGGTGACGTCGATGATGTGCGTCCCGTCGGCGCCCCGTGACACGTGCAGGTCCACGCTCGCGCCGCCGACGGTGAGCTGCTCCAGCCGGACCTCGGTCAGCCAGTCCGGCAGCGCCGGGCGTCACCCGCAGCTCCCCGGCGGCCGCGTCGGCCTCAAGCCCGAGCAGGATCGCCAGCAGCTGAATGACCGCTCCCGACGCCCACGCCTGCGGCACGTTGGCGCCCAGGTACTGCACCGGGAACGCGCCCTCGTCGCGCGGCAGCCCGGCGAACAGCTCGGGCAGCCGCCGGGACGAGAACCGCTCGGCCGCGTCGAACAGTCCCGCGCGCGACCTGGCGGCCTCGCGCGTCAAGCCCGTAGTGCCGGAATCCTGCCGCGATCAGCGCATTGTCGTGCGGCCACACCGAGCCGAGCTGATAGGAGAACGGGTTGTACGCGACATGCGCGGTCCGACAGCGTGCGGATTCCCCAGCCGCTCCACATGTCGGCGTGCCAGCAGCCGGGCCGGCGACGCTGTAGCGGCTCGCTCGCGCGGTCGACCGCGCCAGTCCACAGGAGCTGCCCGGCGTTGGACGCGACCGACCTGATCGGCTGCTTGTCCCCGTCGAGCCCCAGGTAGTAGGTGCCCTCGGCTCTCCCACCAGAACCTGGTCTCGATCGCCTCGGCCAGCCGCAGTGCCTGCTCGCGCAGCCGGGCGGCGACGAAGTACGTCCCCGTACACCTGGTCGAGCACGTCGGCCCAGGCCCGCTTGGCCGCGACGACCAGTCCCTGGATCTCGCACAGCGCGATCGGCAGGCTGGCCAGCCTGCCGTCGGGGTGCACGATCGCGTCCCCGGCGTCCTTCCAGCCCTGGTTGTAATAGCCGTGCGGCGCCCTGGTCCGGTACTCCTGCAGGCCGTCACCGTCGAGGTCGCCGTCCTTGTCGATCCAGCTCGAGCGCCCGCTCCACGTGCGGGCGGACCAGGTCGAGCGTGGCCCGGTCGCCGTGCCAGCGCCACGCCTCGGCCGCGACCAGCACATACAGGTCGTCGCCTCGTGCGTGCCGTAGTAGGGCGTGTGCGGGACCAGCTTGAGCGCGGCGAGCTCGCCGTGCCTGATCTCGTGCGAGATCTTGCCCGGCTGCATGTCCCTGCCGTCGTCGTAGCCGTCGGCCTGGAGCGCGCCCGAGCGCGTTCAGGCTGCCGACCGCGAACCTCGGCGACAGGGCCAGCGTCTGCAGCGAGACGATCAGCGAGTCCCGGCCGAACAGGCTGACGAACCACGGCACCCCGGCCGCGGGCACCCACGAGTCGCGCCGCCTGCACACCGCCGCCCGCCGCGCGTCCGCGTCGTGCCGGTGCATCCGCAGCCCGGCCAGGTCATCGACGGCCTGGCTGACCGTCTGGGTCACCACGGGAGAGCTGGTGCGCGAAGATCGTCGCCCGGCTCACCCATTCGCGCTCGGCCTCGTGGTGAGCGCTGCCTCCGGTCAGGTCGTGGCAGCAGCTCCGGCGGCGTGCCGATGCCCGTTTCGAGCACCGGCCGCCACAACAGGCAGGTGTGCCACTGCTGGCGGGGCGCCAGTTCGATCCGGAACAGCAGCCCCCCGTTGGCGTACCTGGCCTGCGAATCCGCCCGCAGCGGCTCGATGACGAGCCCGCGCTCGAACTGGTCGTTCTGGTAGCCCACCGACAGCCGCTGGCCGTCCCACGAGCTGTGCAGCGTGCCGCGAAGCAGCGGCCGGTGGTCCTTGACCTCGAACAGGTCGGCGAAGTCGGACTCGATGCTGACCTCAAGGTCGACCTGCACGGGCTCGGATGAGTAGTTCGTGAGGTCGTAGTCCTCGTGGATGCCGGTGCCGATGCTCCGGTCGAGCCGCAGGTGCAGGCGAGTTCTCGGGCAGCCGGACGCCGTCCGCGCCGCACTGGTCGCCGGATTGGTGAACTCGAACCGCGCCGCATGGTGCGCCACGGCCGCCGAGTTGATCAGCACCAGCCGGCCGCGCCCGAGCTTGAGCCGGTAGCCGGACACCAGCCGGGTGTCAGCGGCGAAATACCCCTGCTCGTCCGTGCTCGACATCTCGGCCGTTCGCCGCGCACACGCAGAACTGATCGTCGGCGTGGATCGTCACCGTCGGCGGGCCGACCCGGATCTCCATGTGCCCCTCCCCCTAGGCAGCGGCATCACCCCACGGCGGCCCAGTCGGCGAAGCCGGACGGATCGTGACGGCCCATGCTGGCGTGCTCGAACATGCCCCAGCCCTCCTCACCGTCCAGCATCGCGCGGGCGAGGTGGTCGGTCACGCCGAATGGTATCCGCCCGGCGACCGCCGGGTCCGTCAGATCGTAGACAGCGGTCGACGCCCAGTCACGTCCCATCCACCGTCCGTGACCCCAGTCCGGGTCGCCGCTGTAACCCGCGCCGACGTGCAGCGGCAGCGAGGTCAGCGTCTCGACCTCAAGCCGGACCGGCTTGCCCGAGCTGTCGGTCAGCCCGATCGTGGCCGACTCGGGGTGCCGGGTACCTGGCTTGTACCTGATCGACAGCCGGGGCCAGCCGAGCTGCTCGATCCGCCCGTCGGGCGAACACCCGCTTGGCGTTATTCAGCGTACGGTAGCCGTCGGGGTTCTCCTGGATGATGAGGATCACCGCGCAGGACTCGAACCGCAGCGGCATGTACACCCACCAGAAGCCGGAGCCAGGGTCGTCGGCGGGCCGCCCGGCCGGCTCGGACTCGCCGACCGGCCTGATCCCCCAGGACCGGTCCCTGGCCCCGCTCCACCGGTCGCCGGTGACCGCGAATTCCCGGCCGCCGACCGTGAGCTCGCCCGCTCCAGCTGCCGAGCTGGCAGAACCTGGACGCGTCCAGGATCGGCCGCCCGCTGCCGCCGAGCCACAGGTGCGGCTCCTCGGACATCGCGTCGAACGACCCCGTCCAGTGCAGGTCGAAGTCCAGGCTGCCGTCCGGCGACTGGCACCGCACCCGCAGTTCCCGCAGCGGCTCGATCACGTCGAGCTGATAGCCGCCGACCTGCTGCTCCAGGCTCCGCTCGGCGAGCGCGTCGGAGAACCGCACGCTGTGTATCTGGCCGCCGGTCCGGGCCGCCGCGTAGGCGTCGATCGACGCCGAGGTTCGGGTACACGCCGAGCCCGGTCACCAGGAAGATCTCGCCGGCCGGTCGTGCACGTTCAGGTAACAGCGGTCGTAGAAATTGCGGTCGCTGGTCACGACCCGGCTCATCGGCAGCGGGCTCTGGTGGATCGGAAACTCGTCCAGGGCGATTGGCGAATTAGGCACGGCTCAGTCAGTCCCATCGGTAGGTGCCGTCGAGCATCTTGTCCAGGCTCGCCCGGTGCATGACGTAGTCGTCGATGTCGTCGGGTACCTCGTCCTCGCCGAAATGAATCATCCGGCGCTTGATCCTCGACATCACGATCGCGTGCCGCAGCGCGGCGTACGTCAGGTAGAAGTCCAGGTCGCCAGCTCGTGCCCGCTCAGCTCGGTGTAGCAGCGCTCGACCTCAGAGCGGCGCAGGAAATCGGGCAGCCCGGCGACCTCGAAGAACTCCGCGATGTCCTGGAAAAACCTGTGGAGGAAAATAAACCAGGCGACATCGATTTCCCTAGGGCCGATCGACGCCATCTCCCAGTCGAGTACCGCCACCGGGGTGAATTCGTCGTAGATGATATTGCCGATCCGGGAATCGCCCCAGCTCAGCACGTCGGGGCCGGGCTCCGCTGGCCAGTGCTCTTCCAGCCAGTCAAAGCTCCGCTCGATGATCGGGATGCGGATGCCGTCGTCGGCGAGCGCCCACTGGTAGTACTGCCGCTGCCCTTCGACATGCGCCCGGAGCGAGTCCCGCCCGGCCGGGGCACCAGCCCGGGGAACGCCTGCGCCGGGTCAGGGATGGCATGCAACTGGGCGAGTATCGCGATGCTGTCGCGCTGCAGCGCGGCCCGCTGCCCGGGCGTCGCATCATAGCAGCCAGCCGCCGAACACGTACGGCGGGTTGTCCAGCGGCACCCGGCCTTCGACCTGGTCCATCACGAAGAACGGCGTGCCGAGCGGCCCGCCTTCAGGCTCGTTCCAGCGCAGGGCGGGCAGGGGGACCTGGCAGCGTTCCGCCACCTGGGAGATCAGCTCGTACTGGGCGGGCAGGTCGTAGCGGGGAAACACGGGAACCGCGCTGGACTTCAGGTGCCATCCGGGCGACATAAGCGCCCGCGCTCCTCTTTCCTCTTATGGTCCATTTCGCTGTGAACAGTACCGAAGTGCTGGACAAGCCGCCGGACTCCGGCACCCGCACGTCGCTGATCACCGGAGGCTCGCTGGTGCCGAGCCGGCTGGCGAGCCAGTCCCGCAGCGCCGGCGGCCAGCGACTCCGCCGTGCGCTCGCTCACGGTCATCTTGATCTTCTGCTCAGGGGAACGGTCTGCCGCCGAGGCCGTCATGCCGCCTCCAATGAGAACGTGTTCTAGCGGACGTTATCTATCCGGCAACTCCCGGTCAATGGCGCGCTTACCCGGCCCACAGCCTGCAGGTGGGCGGCTACGACCCCGGAATGAACTGCTCGACCTGGTGTCGTACCTGCTGCGGGTCCCGGCCCGGCGGGTGGAGGAATTGTCGAAGCCGACCCGCCTCTGGCGCCTCAGATTCACCCCCGCTGCGGGTCAGCGTGCCGGCAACAGCAGCAGGTCGGGCCACGCTGCTCACGCCGCCCCGGGCAATGGCTGCGACGCCAAGGACCATGTTGAACGTCTTGCCTGGCGCGAGCCGGAAGCCGGGCACGGGCTTGCGGTCCTTCCATGCGGGCGGCAAGCCGGGACCATGCGGCGGCCAGTGGACCGTGCCAATGGCGAGTTGTCCGGGCATAGCGTAGGAGCCAATCAGGTGCTCGTTGAGCGGATGCAGCAGGACGATGCGGTCCAGCACCACCGGGGTATGGCCGTAGTTGGTGAACTGCTGCATGGCGAATGCCCGCCGGTGGCCGCCCCGCGCGCAGACTGAACCTCGCGGGATTGGGTCGTGTATGCCGTTTCCGCTGCTTAGCGGGCCGACCGCAGCCGGACCGCTATTTCCGCACCCACCCAGAACAAATGTCAGCGCAAGGGCGACCGCCGCTAACGGCAAAGGCCTCAGACCTATCGTTCGTGCCCGCATGCTCTGCTCTCCCTTAAACCGGTCCGCCGAGGGTCACGGTCTAGGTAAGCAGCCTGCCTGGCAAACTGGACACGTGACCCCGGAGCTGAGCGCGCAGGCCGCTGAGTTGCAAACCGCTGAGTTGCAACCGCTGAGTTGCAAACCGCTCAGGTGACGGCGTTCTGGCGGCGGCTCGGGCTGCCTGGCCTGATCGACCTGCATGTGCACTTCATGCCGCCGAATGTGCTGGCCAAGGTATGGGCGTTCTTCGAGAGCGGGCACGCGGGCCGGCCGTGGCCGATGGTGTACAAGCAGCCGGAGCCGGAGCGGGTGGAGCTGCTGCGGGCGTTCGGGGTGCGCCGGTTCGGCGCGCTGCCCTACCCGCACCGGCCGGACATGGCCGACTGGCTGAACTCGTGGTCGGCGGAATTCGCCGCGCGTACGCCCGACGCGGTGCCGAGCGCGACGTTCTTTCCTGAGGCCGGTGTCCTTGACTACGTGACCAAGGCCGTCGACGGCGGCGCGCGGTTGTTCAAGTCGCACCTGCAGGTGGGTGGCTACGACCCCCGGCATGAACTGCTCGACCCGGTGTGGGGGCTGCTCGCTGAGGCCGGGCTGCCGGTGGTGGTGCACTGCGGCTCGATGCCGACGCCCGCTCCTTACACCGGTCCAGGCCCGATGGGCGAGATCCTGGCCAGGCACCCGCGCCTGATCCTGATCGTCGCGCACCTGGGCGGGGCTGAGTATGGCGGCTTCCTGGACCTGGTCGATCAGTATCGGGGGGTGCATCTCGACACGACCATGGCGTTCTCTGACTTCATGAACGACCTCGCGCCTTTCCCGGCCGAGCTTCTGCCCAGGCTGGCCGCCGCCGGGGACCGCGTCGTGCTCGGCACCGACTTCCCGAGCATCCCGTACCCCTACGCGCACCAGTTGCACGCGCTCGCCGAGGCCGGCCTGGGCGACGACTGGCTCCGCGCCGTCTGCTGGACCAACCCGGCCCGCCTCCTGGGCCTGTGCTAGACAAAGGTCCATGAAAGATCAGCAGATCGGATCATGGCTCGATGAGCTGGCCTCGCCGGCGCCGACGCCGGGCGGCGGCTCAGCGGCGGCCTTGCTCGCCGCCACTGGCGCGGCGCTGGTCGAGATGGTGTGCAACCTCACGATCGGGAAGCCAGGCTACGCCGAGCACGAGGAGCAGCTGCGCACAGCACTCCTTTCCGCAGCCGAGCTGAGAGGCCGCGCGGTCGAGCTCGCCGAAGCCGACTCGGCCGCCTTCGGCGCCGTTAGCCAGGCCTACAAGCTGCCGAAGGACACCGAGACCGGCAGGCTTGCCCGAGCCGAAGCGATTCAGGCCGCGCTGATCGGGGCGGCCGAGGTCCCGATCCGGACGGCCCAGGTCGCGGCCGAGGTGATCCACCTGGCTTACCGCATTCAGGCCGGCGCCAACGTCAACGTGCTGTCCGATGTCGCGGTCGCGGCCGCCTCGGCGAAGGCGGCGCTTGACTCAGCTGCCGTCAACGTCGAGATCAACCTCGCGAGCATCCAGGACGAGGCGCGCGGCGCCGTGCTGCGAGCCGAGCTCGACCAGCACGTGCAGGCGGCCCCGATGGCCGACAGCGTGCTTGCCGCCGTCCGGTACCGCATCGGAGCCGGAGCAGGGGAGTAGTGCGGCTGATCGACGGGCGGGCGATCGCGGCGGCCATGGCCGTCCAGGTCCGCGCTGAAATCGCCGAGCTGCAGAGGCCGCCCGCCCTGGCCGTCGTGCTGCCGTCAGACGACGAGGCCGCGAAGTGGTACACGCGCTCCATTGGTCGCGCCGTAGGCCAGGTCGGCATCAGCTGCCAGGTCGAGTCGCTCGCGGGCGCCGACGAGCACGCGATCACCCGGCGGCTCGACGAGTTGTCGGCTGACCCGGCGGTGGACGGGATCATCTGCCAGACACCGTTGCCGCCCGGAATCGGCCTGCAAGCCGCTGGCGAGCACATCGACCCGGCCAAGGACGTCGACGGCGCGAATCCTGCCAGCCTGGGGCGGGTGCTGGCGGGGATGCCCGCGTTCGCTCCGGCAACGGCCGCCGCCGTCCTGCGCATCCTCCGCGACGAGCAGGTAGCAGAGCACGCCGCGCTGGACGGCGCCCGTGCCGTCGTCGTCGGCCGGTCAACGGTCGTCGGCAAGCCCGTGGCATTGTTGCTGCTCGCCGCGAACGCCACGGTCACGGTCTGCCATTCCCGCACGCCCGAACTCGCGGCTGAGTGCGCCAGGGCCGATGTGCTCGTGGCCGCAGCCGGGCGGGCCGGGCTGATTGGCGCCGGGCACATCAAGCCGGGCGCCGTGGTGATCGACGTCGGCACGAACCCGGTTCCCGGCGGTGGCCTGACCGGTGACGTGGACGCCGGAGGCGCTGCCGCGGCGGCAGCGCTTACCCCTGTTCCTGGCGGGGCCGGGCCGGTCACCACGATGATGCTGATGTTGCACACCGTCCGGGCAGCCACCTGCCGAGGGCGAGTTAGCCTGCGTGGATAACGTTCCGGCTATGGAAGTTAGCTCGTCATCGGCCGCCGCTCCGCTGGCCGGCGTCGTTGCCGCGCTCAGGGCGGCGGGGTGCGTGTTCGCCGAGGACGAGGCCCGGCTGCTCAGCGAAGCCGCGCGGGATCAGGCCGAGCTTGAGGCGATGGTCGGCCAGCGCGCGGCCGGCCTGCCGCTGGAGCACGTGGTGGGCTGGGCTGAGTTCTGCGGGCTGCGCGTCGCCGTTGATCCTGGCGTGTTCGTGCCGCGCCGCCGTACCGAGTTCCTGATCAGGCAGGCCGCCGCGCTGACGCCGGCTGGCGCCGTCGCCGTGGACTTGTGCTGCGGCTCGGGGGCGATGGGCCTGGCGCTGGCGTCGGCCGCGGATCTGGGCGAGTTGCACGCGGTCGACGTGGATGAGGCGGCCGTGCGGTGCGCGCGGCGGAACCTTGAGGCGGCTGGGGGACTGGTGTACCTGGGCGACCTGTTCGGGCCGCTGCCGCAGCGGCTTCGCGGCCGCGTCGACACCCTGATCGCGAACGTCCCTTACGTGCCGTCCGGCGAGGTTGCGCTGCTGCCAGCGGAGGCCAGGCTCCACGAGGCGCGCGTCGCGCTCGACGGCGGCGGCGACGGACTCGACGTGCTGAGGCGCGTGGTCGCCGGGGCCGCGCAGTGGCTGGCGCCCGGCGGTCACCTGCTCATCGAGACCAGCGAGCGCCAGGTCCCGGCAGCGCTGGCGATCTTCGCCGGCAACGAACTGCGACCGGAAATGGCGACGTCAGATGAGTTCGCCGCCGCAGTGATCATCGGCTCGGCAGGCGCGTAGGTTCAGCGCGGCTCGGGTAGCCCCAGCAAAGTCATATGGGTGTGGGTCTTTCGGGGTGAAGCTGCTCTAGCAGGAGGGTTTTCGGGTTCCTGTAGGAGGGTTTCCGCATCTAGGAGAGTTGACCGGACTATACGACGACAACCCTCCTTCATGCGACAACGCTCCTTCAGGAACCCGGGAACCCTCCACGGTAAGGACGAGAACCCTCCCGGATACAGCAACTCTCCTCTCGGAGCACGACAAACCTCCCGGACACGGCACCACCCACCTGGCTCACCCCGAAAAAGCCACACCCAAGCCACATGGATGCAGCTCTTTCAGAGTGAGCCCCAGTTGGTCGGTGCTGAAGTGCCGGCGTGATGTTCCGCATCCCCGGCACCAGCCAGCGCTACGAGCTGACGTGGACCGTTGTCGAGCCATTGAAGTAGTCGCCCGCCGACGCGGTCGCCTTGTAACTGCCGGTCCTGGCGTGCTTGGCGAAGGTCACAGTCACCGTGCCGGTGTTACCGGTGTGCAGGGTCTTGCCGGCGACCTGAACCTTCGCTCCGGCCACCCGGTCACCAGCGTCGGTCACCGTGAAGGTGACCTTGGTCGCGTGGGTATTCGTGATCTTGCCAGGGCTCGCGCTGATGCTGAGCCCGGTCAGTGACTGGGTCACGAACGCGGTCGGCTTGGTCTGCTTCGATGACAGGCATTCGAGCCCGACATCGACCCGGCCGAAGCTGCCGCCACTCAGCGCCACGTGGGTGTTGCCGTCGGCGAAGCACGGCACCGGGTAGGACTTCACCGGCCCGAACCTGGTGTCCGCCCTGTTGGTACGCACGACCAGGACCCGGTTCGCGGCCTCGTTGTACCAGGCCAGCCACAGCCTTCCGCCGGGTCCGGCAGACATGGCCAGGCCCACCGCCTGCTTGGAACTCGGGATCGCCAGCGCCTTCTTGGCGCCGACCTTCCACAGGAGCGCCTTGTTACAGGTACCAGTGTTCGAGCAGTAGGCGAGGTAGACGCCGCCGCCTTTACGTGAGACGGCGGCCATGGCGACGCGCTGGTTGGAGACGTTCACGCCCTCGGTGCCCGAGCCTGGTGCCTTGACCGGCGCCTTGTTCGCGGTCAGGTCCTTGGCGTACACGCCGTCCTTGCCCGGGCTCTTGGAGAAGAACCGGTCGAACGCCGCCCAGAAGTGGCCGTTGCCCGACTGGTCATTCGCCTCGGCCAGGAACTCCGTGTCCGCGAGCGGCGTCGGGATCCCCTTGTCGGCCCCGGTGGCCGGAATCGTCGGCGAGATGCCGATCCGGTACTCCGCGCCCGGCCCCCCGGCCCACGCCGCCGAAAGCACGCCCGACTTCGACTCGCTGGCGTCGCCGTACCCGACATTGGAGAACACGCAGTTGCTGGTCAGCGACCACGACTGGATCGTCCATTGCGGGCTGGCAGGCAGAGCGCCGACAGTGCACCCTTGGCCGAGAGCCCCGCTGCCCTTCTGCCCGGCGAAGACGAGCAGCGGCTTTTTGCCCTGCGGAAGCAGCGTCGGCGTCGCCGACACGCCTGACCAGCCCTTGATGATCGTCGACGGCTTTCCGGCGACACCGCCGGCGGCCTGCACGATGGCGAGGTGATAGATGCCGTTCTTATCGGACGACCAGACCAGCCAGCCGCGGTTGTCCGGGCCGGCCCAGAGTTCAGGCGCCGCGGTCTGCGACAGCCCGAGCGTCGTCCAGTGGCCCGGCTTGGCGCTCGTCGGCTTGATGCCAGCTTGACTGACTGTCATTCCGGCGAAGACGAGTGAGCCGCTGAGCGTGGCGATGACGGCCAGCTTGCGAAAAGGGGTGGGCTCCATCTGCGTACCCTTCGGTCGCGTGCGGCGGGAACTGACCATGCACGGGAATTAGATACTGACCGCCCAGCACCGCCCTTGACTAGGCATTAGCCCCCGCTGTGACCTGGCCCCCAGCTTTGGCTGACCTGAGCCAGTAACGCCAGGCGACCGGGGAGCGCTCTAGTAAGTGTTCGACGATCGCCTCAGCTTGCTGAGGCCCTCACCGAAGGAGACTCATGCGCTCTTCACGAGTGTCAATTCTGGCCAGGTTCGGCTCGGCCGCGGCAGTGGCCGGCCTGGCCCTGGCTGGTGCCCTCGCGCCGGTGAGCGCGAGTGCCGCCACGGCACATCACGCCCACCACCGGCTCTCGTCGCACCTGTTCATCAGGGACCACGCGGTGCCTAAGACCGGTCACAAGTCCGACGCCATCATCGGGCTGCTCAGGTCGCACGGCCACGGCCTCGCGGGCCGCACGGTCACCCTGTTCAGCAGGATGGCACACGCCAAGTTCGCGGCTGTCGGCTCGGCGAAGACAGGCAAGCACGGCGCCGTCAAGTTCACGGTGACACCTACCGCGCGGACGCACTACGTGCTCGTCTTCAAGGGCGGGCCGAAGTTCCGCGGCTCCCACAGTGCCGTCGTCGTCCTGAGGGCGCCGAAGGCCTAGCTCCTGGCGGAGCTTCGCACGGCGGCGGGTATCCCTGGCCAGCCCGAATCCCGGAACTTTGGCCCGGGAACGCCCGTCGGCGTGCGACCCTAACAGGCGCGATGGTGACAATAGATGACTTGGGCGGCGCGCTAGCCCGCGCCCGGTCAGGCGACGAAGCGGGTTTCCTTGAGCTGTGGCATGAGCTGCAGCCACGTCTGCTGCGCTATTTGCGAGTCCTTGCCTGCGATAGCGCGGACGACGTCGCCAGCGAGACCTGGTTGCAGGTTGTACGCGACCTGCCCCGGTTTTCCGGTGGCGACGAGGACTTCAGGCGCTGGCTGTTTACTATCGGCCGGCACAGGGCGATCGACGATGCCCGGGCTCGAAAGCGCCGACCCACCATTCCCATCCCAGAAAGCGTGGCTGCTCTAGCCGATGATGAACTCGTCGAGGACCAGGTGCTGCACGCGCTGTCGGTTAAGCGCGCGATCGCGCTGCTTGCCGCGCTGCCGGCGGATCAGGCTGAGGCGGTAGCACTGCGGGTGCTGGCCGGCCTGGACACCTCCGCGGTCGCCGGCATCCTCGGCAAGTCGCCAGGCGCGGTACGCGTCGCCTTGCATCGCGGCCTGCGCGCACTCGGGCGGAACCCCGCCGTGCGGGCGCTGGCCGATGACCCGGCAAGGAGGTGGACCTGTGACCAGGGATCCACTCGATGACGCCGGGTCTGCCGATCCTGGCCTGAGCGCGCTCTTCGGCGACCTCACCAGCCCGGCAACTTCCGACGAGCTAGCCGGCCAGCAGGCCGCGATGGCAATGTTCGCGGGCGCCAGCGCCGTAAGAGCGCAAACCCAGGACCTTGGCATAACGCAATCCCCCGCGCCGCATCGCCCCCGCCAGCGCACTGCCGCCCGTGGCCACTCCCGGCGGCCGCGCCGCCGCCCGGTCCGCGTCGGCGGCAGGCTGGTTGCCGCTGCCGGCGTGCTGGCGCTGGCGTTCGGCTTCGCCGCGGCCGGCTACGCCGAGGTGCTGCCGGCGCCGTTGCAGCGCGTGGCGTACCAGATTCTCGGCTTCGCCGGCGTCCCCGATTCGCCGCACGGGGCTGGCTCCCACCTCATCCCGCATCCCTCCGGCAGCGGCCGCGCCAGCTCGCACCCGACCACGGTCGGCTCGGTGACGCCGTCGCCGGGCTCGCCGTCGTCCGGCGGAAGCCCGAGGCGAACCCGGCCGGCCTCGCCGCGCCCCAAGTCGCATTCGCCGCGATCAGCCTCGCCTTCGCCGAGCTCGCCTGGCAGCCCGTCGCCCACGCCGCCAGGCCCTCGCCGGGGCGGATCACGATCGCGGCGGCTCAGACGGGGATCGTCGCCGGCGACAGCGTCGTGATCACCGCCGCGGTCGCCGCGGCCGGCCAGCCTGAGCAGCACGTCAGGCTGAGCCTGCTTGAGCTCGCGGCCGGTCAGGCCACCTGGCAGCGGGTGGCACGGGGAAAGACCGATGCGGACGGCCAGCTGAGCCTGACAGCGCCCGCCCTCACGACGAACGCCTCCTTCCGCGTCACCGGCCCGCACGGCGCGCGCAGCCCGAGCCTGAGCATCGTGGTCGCGCCGCCGGTGTCGGTCAGCGTCGAGCCCGGAACTGGCCGCCGGGACCGGCTCGTCGTCAGCTCGCCGCTGGCCCAGCCTGGTGACCTTGTCGAACTTGAGGTGTCCTCCGGCGGGGCCTGGCGTGACCTGCGCGTGCGCCACCTGCGCAACGGCAGGCGCACGGCGTTCAGCGTGGTGGTACGCAAGATCAGCCTGACGTACCGGGTCGTGCTGCTCGCTACCCCGTCGCACGGGCAGTCGGTGAGCGGCCCGGTCACGGTAGCGGGACGCGCCCGCCATGCGAACCAGGGCGGCGTGCCCTAGGCGTCAGTTCCAGCTCGTGCCGTCCCAGTGCAGGATCAGCACCTTCTGGCCGCCGACAGCCGAGGAGCCGACGGCCCATGCGTCCTTGGCGGAGATCGCGACGACGCCGCGCAGCTGATCGTCGCCTCGGGGGCTCGGGCTGCTGACCCGGGTCCACCGGGCGCCATTCCAAGCCAGGATCAGGGTCCTGTTCGTGGCGATGACGCCGCCGACGGCCCAGACGTCCTTCGCCGAGGCGGCGTCCACCCCTCGCAGGAACGAGCCTTCCCTGCTCATGGGGTCCGACGGGCTCGGTGTCCCGATGTGACTCCAGGACCGGCCGTTCCAGTGCAAGCTGAGCGTCTTCTCGACATCGCCCTGGCCGACCGCCCACGCATCGCGGGCGCTGAGCACGGTCACGCCGGCCAGCTCGTCGCCGCCGTCCGGGCTCGGGCTGGGCGCTTGCCGCCACGAGTTGCCGTTCCAGTGCAGGACCAGGGTGCCGCCGGGCGCGGTCGAGCCCACCGCCCAGGCGTCACTCCGCGTCCTGGCGGCGACGCCGAAGAGGAGGCTGCCCGGGCCGCCGGGATTCGGGCTGGCCACCCGCCGCCACCTCGCGCCGTTCCAGTGCAGGGTCAGCGACCGCCCCCGGGCCAGGCCGACCGCCCAGACGTCGCGGGCGGACGTGGCGCTGATCGCGTTGAGGCTGCTGCTTGTGCCGCCAGGATTGAAGACCTGGTGCCAGGCACGGCCGTCCCAGTGCAGCGTCAGTGCCTCGTGGCGACCGTCCTGCCCGACCGCCCAGGCGTTCCTGGCCGAGATCACGGTCACGCCCAGGAGGGAGGTCGGGCCGCCCGGGTTCGGGCTGGCGACCTGCCGCCAGGCGTTGCCGTCGAAGTGCACGATCAGCGATCTGGCGCCTGTCTCGCCAACCGCCCAGACATTCCTTGCCGACCCTGCGGCCACGCTATCCAGCGCACCTGCCTTGACGAAGGACGCCGGCGTTGAGGCGGAGGTCGTTGAGGCGGAGGTCGCCGAGGCCAGGGCGAGGTTGCCAGTCGCCGCCAGTACCGTTGCCGTGACCAGCGGCAAGGCCAGCAACGGAAGAGCCAGGCGCACGGCCCGGGGATTCAGCAGGTTGGACTTCAGCATCGTCTCGCTCATTCGGCTCGGCCACCCCATTTGCTTGAGCATAACGGCCCGATCCATGAGATCGGCCGCTAGCCATTGACAGATATGTAAGGAAGATTTACAAATAGTCCGACCGCCACATCGTGGCGACTACGGCGCAGCGCTGAGCAACTGGCGCAGGTGGGAGTCCGGGCATGAAGCACTCTTTCCGGTCCGGCCGGACACTGGCAGCCGCTGGCGCGCTGGCCGCCGCGTCCCTGGGCCTCGGGGTGACCGCGCACGCCGTGAGCCGCACCGCGTCAACCGCGAGCACGGCCAGCACCGCGAGCACGGCGCACCGGTGACACCGCGCTGCAGCCGATTACCCAGGCCACCAGCGGCGCGAATAGCATCTTCTTTTCCAATAACCTGCAGCAGTGCTTCGGCCAGTTGACCAAGATCGGCGCCGACACGATCGCCCAGTTCAAGGTGCCGTGGTGGTGGCGCACCGACTTCACGGCGAACCCGCAGGCCGGCCAGGTGGCCAACCTGATCGTCAACGGTGTGATCGGCACCGCGAATGTCTGGGTGAATGGCACTGAGGTGGCGACGTCGTCCACGGTTACCGGCGCCTACACCCGGTTCACGTTCAGCGTCACCAAGCTGCTGGTAGCAGGCACGAACTCGCTGGCGATCGAGGTCAACGCCAACAACCCGAACACGATGTTCACCCTGGACAACGTGGACTGGACGCAGATCCCGCCGGACAACAACACCGGCATTCAGTTCCCCGTGCAGTTGCAGGTGGACGGCGCCCTCGCGGTCGGCAACAGCCACGTGCTGCAGAGCGACACCGCGAACCTGTCGAGCGCCGCGCTGACGGTCAAGACCGACGTCACCAACTCCTCGGCAAGCTCGCAGACCGGGACCGTCGCGGCGGTGATCACGCCGCCGGGCGCGGGCACGCCGATCACGGTCAGCCAGAGTGTCACGATTCCGGCGAGCACGACGCAGACCGTGTCGTTCACCCCCGCTAGGAGTGCTTGGCGAAACTAAAGCCGCAGGTCAGAGGTAGCGCCTGAGGCTAGTTGATCTTGCTGGCCCCCAGGGTTGATCTTGGGTTACCCCCAACTCTTTGCAAGCATCTTCGCGAAGATGCTTGCAAAGAGACCTCCTTGACTTACGATGCAAGCATCTAATGTAAGCATCGACCCGGAGGCGCGAACACATGGCTAACGATGATGACGAAGAGCAGCCGACAGTCAAAGGCCGTGCCAAGGGAGGCGTCGCGCGGGCTGCGCGGCTTTCACCTGCGGAAAGAAGCGACCAAGCGCGAAGAGCAGCCGACAGCCGCTGGCGTCCCGATGTGAGCGAAGCCATCTGTGGCTCTCCTGAACAGCCATTGCGGATCGGCGACGCCGAGATCGAGTGCTACGTGCTGGACGACGGGACACGCGTGCTAACGCAGGCCACGTTCCTGACAGCGCTTGGGCGCCACCCGAAGGCCAACACGCGACGGGAAGGCGGCGATACGCCGATTCCGCCGATCCTGCAAAGCAAGGCGCTGAGTTCGTTCATCACGCCTGACATCTTGAACCGGGCGCGGCCGATCACGTTCCGTACCGGGGTCCGCGGTCGCGCCTACGGCTATAACGCTGAACTCTTGCCGGATGTCTGTGAGATCTACCTCATGGCTCGCGACAAGGGCGTGCTCGACCGGCAGCAGGAACACGTAGCAAGGCGGGCTGAGATTCTCATCCGTGGGCTGGCTCGCGTCGGCATTATCGCACTGGTCGACGAAGCCACCGGTTACCAGCAGTTCCGTGCCAAGAGAGCGCTAGCCGAGATCCTTGAGGCTTACATTGACAAGGAATTGCAGGCGTGGGTTCACACTTTCCCAGACGACTTCTACCGCCAGTTGTTCCGGCTCCGCGAGTTGGAATACCCGACCGGCACGGTTAAGCGACCCCGGTATTTCGGCCAGATGACCAATGACATCGTTTACCGGCGCATCGCGCCCGGCGTACTTGAGGAACTGAAACGGGTTCAGCTTCGCGATGAGCGCGGACGCCCGAAGCACAAACTGTTTCAGCGCCTTACGCAGAACGTTGGCTATCCCAAGCTGCGCGAACACCTTGGATCGGTCGTGACGCTGATGAAACTGAGCAAGGACTGGAATGATTTCCGGCTCAAATTGGACGCCATTCACCCGCGCTACGGGGACACTATGACCCTAGCCTTGGAATTTGACGAGAGCGAGCTGCCGACAGGTCTCTGAAATTCTTTCAAAGAATTTTCGACCGGGCCATTCTGGCCCCGAAATTGTCAGACCCTCCCGATATCCTTGGTCCTGTAAGCAATTAAAAACGCCCTGGCGGGTGCTGGTAACACCCCCAGGGCTTGGACCAAGGGAAGCCTCCCCGTGGCCGGTTCCAAAGTAACACAGGCGCATGACGCCAAGAGCGTCCGCTCGCTGCTCGAACTCCCCGAAATCCGGCAGTTCATCGCTGATCTTGACGAACTGCACTGGACCGGCCGTCCCGGCTTCGGCCGGCCGTCATGGTCGGCGCGGCGCTGGTCAAGGCCGTCTACGCGCTGCCAACCTGGTCACGCACCGCACGGCTGATCGATGAGCACGCCGCGCTCCGCGACGCCATCGGCGGCGCTCCGTCGCAGTGGGCCTGCTACCGGTTCGCTGAGAAGCTGCGCAAGCACAGCGACGCGCTGGCGACCTGCATCGATTCGGTCTTGGCGAAACTCCGCGACGCCAGGCCCGATATGGGCCAGACGGTCGCGATTGACGGCTCGGATCTTCCGGCCTACGGCAACGGGCAGCGTTACCTGCGGCGCGGCGGTCCCGAGCGCAAGAAGTTCAGTGACCCGGACGCATCATGGGGTCACCGGTCATCGATCAGCACCCGCTCAGGTGGCGGCTACTACGGGTACAAAGTGCACTGCGCCGTGGACACGGCTACCGGCCTGCCGGTCGCGTGGAAGGTGCAGACGGCGAAGGACTCCGAGCAGGCAGAGGTTCCGGGCCTGCTCGATGAGATCGGCCGGCGTGGCTTCAGGGTGGACATCGCCGTGCTCGACAAGGGCTATGACGCTGAGGTCATCTACAGCGAGATCGAGAGCCGGGATATCAGGCCGATCGTCCCGCTGGTGAAGACCAAGGCGGTCAAGGATGGCAAGCACAAGCCGCCGACGTGCGATCACGGCGAGTGGGGTTTCGCTGGCTCCGATGTCAGGCGCGGTGCGTCGAAGTGGCGCTGCCCGGCCGGCGAGTGCGCGCCGAAGTCGGTCTGGATCAAGGCGTCAAGGCTGCACCTGCTGGTGCCGCGTAGCACCGACCGGTTCCGTGAGCACTACAGCAAGCGCGGAGCGGTCGAGCGGGAGTTCGGCCACCTCAAGCACGAATGGGCATGCTCCCGCTGCGAGTCCGCCGGCTGCCCCGCGTCGCGCTGCACGTGGACCTGACCATCCTCGCGGTGCTCGCGGACGCGGCGGTCAGGATCTAGCGTCCCAGACATTGCGAAGCGGGGGCCGGCTGGAAGGCCGGCCCCCGCTTCGCGGATGGCATTGGATGATACGTCTGTCAGTCCGCGCTAGACGCTGCGTGCCGGAGGAAGCCGTCTCGCAGAGCAGATGGCAGGGTCTTGCCCTCGCGAGCCGCGACGGTCCGCAGCGTGGTTAGTTCGTCGGGGCTTAGGCGGACACCGACAAGCGCCGGGCGCTTGCGCGAGTAGGTGGCGCTTCGTTTCGTGCTAATAACATCACTTGACTCCGAATGTGGCATTGGTCCTCCTGTTGACTCCTGCCCTCACCGTAGGCAGAGAGACCAAGGAACCGCGAGCGACACGCCGCGTCTGGTTAACCAGATTCGTCGGCGGTTTGGTGTAGAACAGAGGTGCGCCCGGCCACTGCCGCTTAGGACGGAAGTGACCGGGCGTGGAGTGACGGGCGCTGAAAGCGGCGCACCCCTGTCTTGATCGACAAGACAAGGTATCGCAGGTCTGCATGCGTGCGAAAGTTTCCACGCCGGTAGAACCTGTCTCAGGTGCGCCGCTCCAGCGTCCGGCCTTGCCGCCAACTGGCGCAAGGAACACCGGAAAGTTAGGAGCGCAGCCATGCAGCACACGGGCGAGCGGAACCGGGTTGCCGGCATCTACGAAGGCACCTGCAAGGACCGCGAGCGGATCACGATGCCCTATGGGCACGTTTTCCCAGCCTGCCCCTCGTGCGGTCACGCCGTTAACTGGCGGTTGATAGTGGCAACGAAGTAGGGCCGCACGACTCTGGCCGAGCGCATGCGACGCTTAGCGCCTCGTGACGCTCGATGCTCTCGGCGCCGTAGCCGAGCAGCAACCCGAGGATGCGGTGGACTTGCTCCGGTGGTGCGGATGTCAATGCCCACCGGAGCAGGTCCACCGCCCACGGATGACTTGCATAACCGCACGTGGCAACACCGTCGCCCTCGTCAATGACGAACGGGATGGCGGCGGTGCCAGCCGCACTGCGAAGCCGCGTCATCGCCCGCTTCATCACGGCGGTCTCGGCCTCACAGTTCCCAGCTATGGCGACCGGCCTGACGGCGCGAGCCACGAGGTAGGCATGCTCCGACAGCACGTCCTCAGACGGCAGCGGTTCATCGGGGATCATCGGCATGCATTCCCTCCTGAGTAGTTGCCGGTCAGACCGGGAACAGTTCTTATACCCGGCTTGCTGCCTTAGCCATACTCGGAGCCGTGCGCTGCGAAAATTCCTGCCGCGCATCCTGATGATCAGGCTCGCGGTGCTCGCGGACGCGGCGGTCAGGTGCGGTGCCTGAGCGCTAGTGCCGGAAATGAGCATGCCGGGCGTTCGGGGGTGTGGAAAACCCCAGAAACGCCCGGCGCGCCTCGCGCACTCTCCCTGTGAACCGGTGAGACGATACCGGGTGGAACTCACGCGGGATGTGGCGACCGTTGTCTCGGCGCTCCTACGTTACCGCCCTGTCCACTTTATGGACAGGGCGGCACGCCGTGTGAGTTCGGCAATTCACACGGAAAGGATCATGTTTTGTCCGAGTATCAGATCGCATGTGTAACCAAGGGCACTATGAGTGCCGCTGGTCACCACCACATCATCGGTGTCGGCCTCGGCACCAACGGGCGATACAACGTCAGCCAGGTGTACGCGCTCATCGACGCGGGTCACGTCTTCTACACCCGCAGCCCGTCAACACGCAAGGTCGCCAGGGTCGAGAAGTACCGGTGCTGCTCAGTCCATACGCTGCGGTCGACGCCGGACGCGGTTCACGACAACAACCTGGACTACCTACCATCGTGCCGGTGACTCCCCGCCCATAGCTTCAATCTGCTCAACGCCGTGGACAGGCGGGAACGGAACTGAGCGCACCGGTTCCGTTCCCGGTCTGGGGTGGCACGTGTAGCCCATGGCCACGGCGATGCAGTCAGCGATGAAGGGGATGAGCCATTCAGCGTCGGCAACGGGGACGTCAACGCCGTAGCGCTGGTCCAGCGTGAGGCGGATGATGCCCCCGTTTGCCGGGGCGGCTTCGAGGAAGGGAACTTGCCTGCCGGCGACTAGCACCATGTGCGACTCGAACGGCCCGACGATCTCATAGTCGTTCATGCTTTGCCCGCTTTCGTCATGTCAACGGCCTACGAATCGCCCGAAATCGACAAGGTAGCGTGCCGCCGATGATGCACCCTCATCGGGCCACCGCTGAGCATCGCTCACATCAGTCGATGTTCCCCCACGCAAGGACGATCACCCATGCGGCCACCGGGGTAGCGGGTCAGCCTGACCCTGCGCCCGACTCATGATCGGCTGTCGAGGTACGTCGCGACGAAAGTCCCGCGCCCGTGGATGCTGACGATCAGGCCGCGCTCGCGGAGGATCGCCATCGCGTGCCGCTGCGTGATGTAGGAGACGCCGAACTCTTCGGCAAGGGCGCGCTCAGCGGGCAGTTTGGCAGTGTACGTGCCGGCTGTGATCCGGGCGGCGATGATGTCGGCTATCTGCACGTACACGTGCTCGATGCGGTCGCGGTCTATCTCGGTGCCGTAGCTCATCCCGGTAGCGGTTCAGTGTGAATTTCCGTCGCGCCCCTCGCTCGCCGCCCATGCCCGGACGGCAGCGGCGCGGAGAGCGCGCATCCTGTCCGGACCAGGCGCTGCCCCGAACGTGAATCCCCGAGCCCAGCTAGCCCGCAGCAAGGCGCGGACTTCGGGAAGGTCGGGCAGCTCCCGCCGTCTGATGAACCCGCGAAGATAACAGCAGTCAAAGATGCGCGGCCCCGCGCGCCTGACACTTTGGCGGCATCGCTCCGCAGCGCCGGTCATCCGGGGCCTGATGGCTGGTGCCCGGCGGGCTTGCCCCACCTGTCGGTCTTCGCCCAGTCCGCTTCGGACCCTCCCCGCTCGGCGGCCTCAAGGTTGAAGCGGAACGTCGTGAGGTCATGCGCCCAGACGAACTTATGCCGTCCGTCCTCGCACAGCACGGCGACCCATTCGGTGCTGCGCGTGACGCGCTCGATTACCCACCGCTGCCCGTAGTCCTGAAAGATCTTCGCGAGGCTTGGCGTGTTGCCGTTGCTACCGAATACCACGGGTGCCCCGATCCTGCGCGAGCGCGGACATCAGTTCGCCAAGGTCTTCGGTGATCACCGTGTGGAGTCCGGGGTCAGCCCCGTTGATGCGCTCTGCGATCCACCGCGCGCTGCACCGGCCAATTGGGGCGTGGAAGAACCGGAACGCGGGGTACTTCGCGATCAGGATGCCGAGCACGGCGGCGATGCTGTCAGGCTCGGTCAGGGCGGCTAAGTTCGGGCTCAGATCAATCACGCAGCCGACGCTATGACCAGGGCGGACACGGATGCCATGACACTCGGCGGCGATGCGCGCCCGAGAAGCCACACAGCGTCACGCTTGACGTTATCCGATGACACTTGCCGGGCACGGCGGCGAAAGTGCCAGCGCGTCAGGCTGCCAGATGCAGGAAGTCGGCCATATCGCGCATCTCGTGACTGAGCATTCGCCGCCTCCGGATGATCCGGGCGAGGATGTCGGCTGCGTACCGCTGGCAGGCCAGCCATTCCGGCACCGTCTCCCGCAGTTGCACGAGCACCTGCATCGCCTCGGGGAACTGCCGCAGCGTAGCGTGCGCGCAGGCAACGTCCAGGCGGTGCCGCACGTACTGGCTGGCGACGCCACGGCGTTCGAGCCGCGCCCCGATCGCCAGCGTCGTCGCGGGCTGCCCGGTCACGATCGCGTTCTCAGCCTGAGCCAGCGCCACCATCGTCGGGCCGGTCAGGTGCCACGGCGTGTGCGCCGGGATGAAGTCCCCGTTCGTGCCCGCAGCCGCCATCCTCGCCAGCCGGATCGACTCGGCAGCCACGTCCGGCATGTTGTCCCGCGCCGCAGCGGTAGATGTCCACACCAGCAGCCCCGCCCACGCCGCGAGCTCATCGCGGCTCGCCCGCGTCAGCCTCGGCTCGGTGTCGTCAGCCCACCGCACCGCCAGGTCACGCGCCTCAGCGAGCCGCCCCTGACGCACCAGCGCGAAGCACATCTGGCTGGCCACGGCGACCTGACCGAGCATGCCCGGCGCGTCCTCCATCGCGCCCGCTAGCGTCCGCCACGCCGTGCCGAACTCGCGTGCCTGGATCATCAGCGAAGCGGCCACCAGCCGCACACGTGACCGCGCCGCTCGTGCCTCAGCCAGCGCATCGCCCGATGACACAGTGACCAGCGCGTCAGCGTCCCGAAGCAATCCCGGAAGCACAGTGCCCATCTCCGCGAGCCTGGCTATCCCGGTACAGCGCATCCACGCCTGCGGCACCCGCCTGCATGCCGTCCAGCGTCGGCACGTCGGCAGGCTCGCTGCCCTGCTCTCCGTCCAGCACGCGCCGCACCTGCTCCCACTGCGCACCGCTCTCGTGAACAGGTGCAGGCGCGTCACCGCCTACCGCCAGCGCCGAAGTCTTGACCCTCAGCACTATGGCGAGCTTGTGCACGGTCTCCAGCCGGATGCCGCCGTACTCGCCCTGCTCCAGCTTGCGCACCAGCGACACCGACAGGCCCGACAGGCGGGCAAGCTCTTTCTGGGTTAAGCCGCGCAGCTTGCGCGCGTCGCGCACCCGCGACCCGATCGCGCTCGTGTCAGTCAACGGTCCCCGCCTCCCGGTGCCCATCCCGGCACGTACTGGCAGGATACGCGCCATCACCCCACGTCGGCAGGTGACCAAACCCGGACGATCCGCAGCCACCGGGAACGGCGCCAACGTACTCTTGGCTGATCAGGCCTGGCAATGCAGGACACGGCTGGGCACCGCAGGGCGACGCGCGGCAACGCAGGCGAAGGCCGGACGATCAGATCAAGATCGTCCGGCCTTCGGGGGTTTCGCCAAGGCTTTCGCCAAACCCTCCTGAGCTTCCCGGGCCTGACCATCGCCAGCCCGCAGGTCTGGTGGCCCTATCAGCTCGGCGCGCAGCCCCTTTACGCTCCTCGACGTCGGTCGCGCAGAACGGCGTCACCGCCAACTCGACCAGCGAGACGTTCGGGATCAGGGGCGGCGGCTTCGACCCGAACCTTTTCCTGCACTACTCATCGGCCGATATCGCCCATCAGATCGCGCTGATGAAGGGCCGTTCCAGTGCTGCGACGCGTGGGCGGTGGGCAAGAAGCTGAGCAGCGCCCAGCAGTCGATCTTGTCGAATTCGGCCCTGACACTGGGCGAGGACCTGCGCAACCACCCGAGCGTGTTCAGCTTCCAGTGGAGCGACTCTAGGCGTTTCGGGGGAGAAGGAAGGCCCGTACGACTGGGTGCCGCCGAACTACTGGTACGACACCACGCACGTGGACACCAGCGATTCCTCGCAGACCAACGCGGGCGGCTCGTGGGGCTACGACAGCGAGGAGAGCGCCGGCGACACTGTCCCGACGATCGACTCGCTCGACCGGTTCCTGTCGGCGGCCGACCTGTCGAACTTGTGGCAGAGCCCGAGCACGAACCAGTTCCACCTGACCACCCGAGCGCATTCGAGGCGTTCATCGACCACGGGAACACCCATTGCCGTCCACGGGACTATTCTACTGCAGCTCAACAAGGGCTGGCCGACCATGCTGTGGACGCCTGTACAACTTCGACGGCGACCAGTCAGGAAGCCACTTCAGAATGCAGGAAGCCGACAAGACCGGGCACGCGCTCTACGCGCTCGACAACGCCACGGTGACGCTCGACAACCTTGGCGGCACCGCCCAGCCGGGCCTGTCGGTGGAGTCCAAGGTGTTCAGCCTGTCCGGGTCGCTGCTCGATGACCAGACCGCCAGCAACCTGAGCCTGGCCAGTCAGCAGGTCATGAACAACGTCCTGACCCCGAAGGTGCCCGCGGCAACAGCGCCGCCGGCGACCGCCAGCGTCTACTTCGTCGAACTGCTGCTTCGTAACGCGCAGGCGCGGTGATCGACAGGAACGTGTACTGGTTGTCGACCCGCCGGACGTCACAACTGGACGGCCTCACTCGACCAGCCGCAGGGCACGCTATCCCAGTACGCCAACCTGACCGCGCTGAAGGGCCTGACCCAGTCCGCCGTCTCGGTGTCCGCGACGACGGCTCAGCAGCCGGGACCAGCCAGGGCCGATCTCGCGACCACGATCACGCTCACGGACACGTCGAGTTCGGCGGTCGCCTTCTTCCTGCGGGCCGACGTCCGCCGTGGTACCGCCGCCGGCGTGCCCCTGTCCGGTGATAACGAGTTGCAGTCCTCGATCTGGCAGGGCAACGACATCACGCTGTTCCCCGGCGAGAGCCAGACGCTGACCGTCACCTACAGCTCGTCCGACCTGGCCGGCAGCACGCCGGTGATCAGCGTGTCCGGCTGGAACGCCGGCACCACCGACGTCGCCGCGCCAGTGCCCTGAGGTTCAGCTCCAGGTCTTGCCGTTCCAGGCCAGGATCGGACCTTCGCGCCGCCCACGGCCGATCCGCCGACGGCCAGCGCGTTCTTCGCAGAAATGGCGGCGACCCCGGTGAGTTGGTCGTCGCCGCGCGGGCTCGGGCCGCCGACCTGATTCCACCTGGTGCCATTCCAATGCCAGGATGAGCGTCTTGTTCGTGGCGATGATGCCGCCGACTGCCCAGACGTCCTTCGCTGAGGTGCCGTCCACTCCGAATAGGAACGAGCCCTGCCTGGTGAAGTTGTCGAACGGGCTCGGGGTCCCGACGTGGCTCCAGCTATGGCCATTCCAGTGCAAGGCGATCGTCTTCTCGCCATTGCCCTCACCGATCGCCCAGGCATTGCCAGGGGACAGCACGGTGACGCCAAACAACTCGTCGCCGCCGCCTGGGGTCGGGCTGCGCACCTGCTTCCACGACTTACCATTCCAGTGCGCGACCAGGGTCTTGTCCGTGGCGGTCGAGCCCACCGCCCAGGCGTCACCTGACGTCCTGGCGGCGACGCCGTCCAGCTGGGAGCCAGGGCCGCCGGGATTGGGGCTGATCACCCGCCGCCACCTAGCGCCGGCCCAGTGCAAGATCAGCGTCCGGCCGCGGGCTAGGCCGACCGCCCAGACGTTGCGTGCCGAAGAGGCGCTGACGCTGTCGAGCCCGCTGCTCGCGCCGCCAGGATTGGCGACCTGCTTCCAAAGCGGCCGTTCCAGTGCAGCGTCAGCGCCTTGTGCGTGCTGGTGCCGTCCTGGCCGACCGCCCAGGCGTTCCTGGCCGAGATCACGGCCACGCTCGACAGCGTGGCCGACCCGCCCGGCTTCGGGCTGGCGACCTGCTTCCAAGCGTGGCCATTGAAGTGCGCGATCAGCGACCGGCCAGCCGGGGTATCGCCCACCGCCCAGACATTGCTCGCCGACAGGGCGGCCACGCTGGCCAGCTCGCCCGGTTTGACGAAAGACGCGGGCCTGGCGGTGGAGGCCGCTGCGGTAAGGGTGCCGGTCGCCATCATGGTCGCCACGGTGAGGGGCAGCGCTGCCAGCAAAGGGAGTGACAGGCGCACGGCGCGGAGACTCAGCATTGACTCACTCATTCGGCTCGGCTACCCCATTTGCGCGAGCATAACGGCCCAATGGTTGAGAGGCGGGCGCCTTTGCCCGGGCTACCCCGGCATCCCGGTGGGCGGGCTGTGACTGTGCAGGACCCGGGTGCCGTCGGGACCTGTGGTGGTCCCGTCCGGGTTGAGGGTGATCGTCCAACCTGCTTGATCGGCGCAGCGCGGCCAGGAATTGGCCGTGATCGCATCCGTCAATAGACCGTCTGTTTCCTCAGGTAGTCAGACGTGTGTGCAGTGCGGCGAGTTCAGTGCCGGACAGGCCGTTTTGGAGGAGAAAGCCCGGCATCGTCAGGGACGCGGTCGTTGAGGTCAGGGATGCCTCGACTGGTGCACGCCGCCGGCTCGCGGAGTGGTTGCTGAGAGACGGCGGGAGCCACGCCGATTGCTAGTCGCCGGTTCGCCGCCAGTGGTTGTAGTCGCCTTGGCAACGGTAATGACCGGCACGGAACTGGCCGGTAGCCAGGGCTATCTGGAGCGCGACCGCGGTTTCCACGTGCAGTTGCGCGAACCGTCTCTCGGCCTCCGCGGTCGGGTTGCCCCGCTCGTCCTGCCATTCGGCGTCGGGCACTCCGAGGATTCTCGCCATGTCCTCGCATAGACGGTCGCTGCCGTAAGGAATGCAGGGATCGATTGTAGGAGCGCCGTCTTCGGTTTCGCCGTCGCTCCACGACACGTGAGCGCGACGCAGCAGCTTGAGATGATCGGCGGTCACCGTTAGCTCGTCCTCGCGGTGCAGGGACCAGAACTGATGCTTCATCTGCACGCGGTTCATCATTGTGAGGCCCGGCTAGCTCTCGCAGCGCTTCCAGCTGGTGATGTCGTCCTCGGCGCGGGTGTAGCGGCCGGGGCCGAACTCACCGGCAGCCAGCGCGATCTGGAGCGCGATCGCGGTCTGGACGTGCAGCTTCGCGAACCGGTTCTCAGCTTCGGGGCGGCAGTCGCCATTCTCGTCCTGCCATTCGCTATCGGGCACCCCGAGGATCTCCGCCATGTCACCCCATTCATCGGAGTTGCCATATGGGCGCTTGGTGTCGATCGTGGGAGCGCTAATGCAAATGGCATTCCACGTCACATAGGCCCGCCGAAGCAGCTTGAGGTGATCTTCTGTCACGGTAAAGTCGCTGACCGCAAAGGCCGAATCGAACATCTTGTGCAGGTCAGGCAATCAGTCCTCCGTCATGCCGTTGGGCAGCCCGCGCAACAGCATCGCAGATAGTGCGCACCGCGACAATCATGCCGGCTGGCGCCAGTTGAGTCACATGGCTGCCGGCGCGGCCGTCAGGCCATGTGCCTCGCCGGCGGGCTGTGGCTGTGGTAGACGCGGGTTTTGTCCGGGCTGGTCATGGTGGTGGTGCCGTCCGGGTTGAGGGTGATGGTCCAGCCCCACCGGTGCACCAGAATTAAATGGTGGAAATGTGCACAAAACCAGCAAATTTGACAGTTGGGTGGGGCCGCCGGCTTGCGGGGGATGATGTGGTGGACCTGGCAGGCCGGCGGCGGCTGGAGGCAGCCGGGGGCGGCGCAGTGCCGGTCCCGGAGGATGACGGCGCGGCGCAGGTGCGGCGGGATCGTGTCGGTGGCCTTGCCGGCGTCCAGGGGCAGGCTGACTGACGCGGCGGGCGGGGCGAGGGTCCCGGTGCGCAGGTACGACGCGAGGCCGTGCGGCCCGGACAGCAGCGCGACCGCGTTGGCGAGGATGAGGTCGCGTACCTGGCTGCGCATGTGGTCCCTGGTCAGGGTCCCGAGCCCGGCGCCGCAGGAGGGGCAGCCGCCGCGCCTGGGAGCACCGCCGCCTGGCGTCCCGTTTCCGGGACTCGTGAGCAGGGCGGTGAGCCGGTCGAGCAGGTCGTGGTCGACGTGGCCGGTGACCATGGGGATGATGGTGGCGTCGCACTCATCGCCGGGCATGGCGGCCGGTCCGGGTAGCGACCGGGGTCGGCGCGGCGCTGCCGTCGGGAGTCAGCCGGGGCCAGAGCCGCTGCCGCCGGTCCGCGCCGTGCCACCAGTCCCCGGGGCTGGCGGGCTGGCCCGGCGCGCCTGCCCGGCCGCTGCCGCGCTCGCCGTCGGCCGGCTGGCTGCTGGCGGACTGGCTGCTGGCGGGCTGGCCAGAGCTGTCGGCCGGGTGCTCGCCGGGTGCTTCCGCGGCCGGTGCTGCTGTCAGCGGGGCCGCCCATGCGGCGGAGCAGGTCATCCAGGCTCATGTGGAGCTGGATCTGGGTGGGCTGCCCGGCCCGGTCGGGAACCATCCCGGCGGCGACTATCCGCAGGCACGCCTCGGCCAGCGCGTCGTGGTGACGCTGCCGGATCGTGCGGGTGTCTTCCGGCCCGGCCTTCTTGCCCAGGGCGTCCAGGACGGCCTGGATCGCCTGCGCGCAGCCCTCGGTCAGGTCACCGTCCAGGCGCCCGGCACCGCCCAGGGTGGTCCGCAGCCGCACCTGCCGGTCCTCGAACCCGGGCTTGCCGTCACCGGCGTCCGGGCACAGCCGCTGCCGCATCTGCGCGGCCAGGGCCTCCAGGTCCGCCAGTTCCGCGCCGCCCGCAGCGGCCGCCGAGCAAGATCAGGTCCGCGTCGCCGCGGGCGGACTCCGGGAGCAGGTCGGTCCAGTCGCAAATCTGCCGCGCCCACGACGACGACACAGTCCCGGCCGCCAGGGCATCGCGGACGGCATTGTGGGCGTTGAGGCGGCGCATCCACCCGACAGCGGCTGAGGCCGCCGGGTTCGTGATCCGGGTCTGCCACCGCAGCCACGTCCGCGCCGTCCCGTGCCCGTCGTCTTGGAATCCGCAGTTCGCGTCGAACGCCGACAGCACCGCCGACCGCGCAGCCACCTGCACCGACGCCGCCCGCTCCAGGGCACGCAAACAGTCCGCCTGCACCACGGCCGGAGCGGACGCCAGGTCCGCTGACGCCAGCCAGCCCAGCCCGGCCAGCACCATCGCGGCCGCTTCCGCCGGCGTCGCGGGCGCCGCCGGCACCGAGGAAATAGCGAGGCCCGGGCTCCCGGGAAGCGCGCCGGGCACGGCACGGGATTCATCGCGATCGCACAACCGGCTTCACCTCCGATCAAGGGGCTGGCTGAGGGCTGGGTTAGGTGGTTGAGGCTGAGCCCGGGATAGGGGACATGAGGCAGGGGCGCGGGCACCGCAAATGAGCTGTACTCGGGAATCCGCTCGCCGCAGCACGGCCACCGAGCCATTGCTCGGGACCGGCGCGGCACCAATGTCACGCGCCACGAAACACGACGGGAGGGCCACTCAGCCAGGACACGTCTCCCGAGCGATCCGGGAGTCCACCGAACTCGAAACTCTTAGCTACTTACGTCCTGGAGATGCCAACTCTCTAGCAACTACTCACACCCTAACACCCGCCACTGACAATTCTCCGCGCCACGCGCGTGCCGTCCGCGCCGAACCCGAGTAAACCTGACCGGCCAGCAGCGGCAACCGGTGCCGCCACTTAATTCCGCAACGCTCGCGCAGTGACACCAATGGCACAGCGGTGCGAGAAGTCCGGGCTGCCCCGCGCCCAGGGCAACCTAGAAGCCAGGGCCGTCCCGCGACAGCTGCGTTCCGCCCTGGGGGTTGACGATTTTGTTTGGAAAGTATACAAACTATTTAAATCTGTACCGGTCGAAGGAGGCATTCGTGCGAGCTCGATCTGCGTGGGCGGCGACGATCACGGCGGGTCTGGTGGCTGGCGGACTGGCCGCCAGCCCGGTCCTGGCCTCGGCTTCGGCCAGGGCGCCGGCCGGCCCGGTCCTTCCGGCACGCGTCTACGCGCCGTACTTCGAGGCCTACCTTTCCGGCAGCCTCGCGTCGGTCGCAAGCAGTCGGGCGTCAGTTCGCGACGCTCGCGTTCGTGCAGGCGGCGGGCAAGACGGGTTCGGCCGCGTGCACGCTGACCTGGAACGGCGACGAAGAACCAGCCGGTCAGCAAGGGCGGCTACCGGTTGGGGATCCAGCATCTGCGGTCGGGCCACGGAGACGCGATCGTGTCGTTCGGCGGGTTCAGCGCCGATAACGGCGGAACCGAGATCGCCGACTCCTGCCACAGCGTGCAGGCGATCGCGGCCGCCTACGAGCAGCTTGTCGCGGACCTATCACCTGCGCCGGCTCGACATGGACATCGAGGCCAATTCGGTGAACAACAGCGCCGGCATCGACCGGCGGACAACGCGCGATCGCCATGCTCGAAGCGTGGGCCAAGAAGCGGGGAATACCGCTGTGGATCCAGTTCACCCTGGGCGTCGAGCCGAGCGGCTTCGACCAGCCCACGCTGAACATCCTTCGGAACGCGGTCAAGAACCACACCGCACGTCAACTCGATCAACCTGATGGTCTTCGACTACTACCTGGGCAAGGAAAAGCACCCGCTGAACATGAGCGCCCGGATGCGATCAAGGCGGCCAACACCGTCCACAGCCAGATCGCCCGCGTCTATCCGAAGGTCGGCAGCGCCAGGCTGTGGCACAGACTGGGTTCACGATGCTGCCGGGGATCGATGACTACCCGGGCAAGACCGAGGTCACCAGCCCCGCCGATGCCGGACCTCATGAAGTTCGCGCGAGCGCACGGGATGGACTTCCTGTCGATCTGGGCGCTCCAGCGAGACAACGGCGGCTGCCCGGGCGCCATCGACAGCAACACCTGCTCTGGCATCAAGCAGGCGACCTGGACGTTCAGCCACCTGCTCGAGCCCTACACCGGCTGAACTCACGAGAACGACTCACGAGAACGCGGCCGGCGACCGGAGCCAGTTTCGAACTTCCTCCGGTCCCGGCCAGGTCGGGCAGCGAGACGAACACGGTGCTCACGCCGCGCTCGGCCAGCAGGCGGTAGCGGCCAATGTGGTCGACCGCCGTCCCGGCGTGGTGAGCGCGGGCGAAGGCGGCAGCCGACGTCCGGCCGCGCAACCGTTCGACGAGCGCGGCGGTATCCTCCCGGTCCCGGCCGATCACCGGCAGGTCGAGCACGGTGATCCGGACCTCAGCCGGATCACGGCCGGCCTGCTCGCAGGCCGAGCGAAGCTCCGGCAGCTTGCTGTCGAGCAGGTCGAGTCCTGGCGGGCAGGTTGCAGCCGTCGCCGAGCCGTGGCGGCGATCCGGAGCGTCCGGTCACCCGCGCCGCCGACGATGATCGGGACCGGGCTGGCTGGCCTTGGATAACAGGTGGTCTCCGGCAGCTTGACCCCATCACCTGAATAGGCCTTCGTCCCGGGCGCCCACAGCGCCCGCATCGTCTCGATCGCGAGCTCAAGCTGGTCAAGGCGCTGCCCGGCGGGCGGGAACGGCAGCCCGAACCCGGCGTGCTCGCGCTCCCACCAGCCCGCGCCCAGCCCGCAGAACACCCGGCCCGCCGCTCAGCGCGTCCAGCGTTGCCACCATCTTGGCCAGCATGCCTGGCGCCCGGAAGGTCACCGGGTCACCAGCGTGCCGAGCCCGAGGCCGGATGCCTGGCTCTGGTTCTGGCCCTGGCCCTCTTGCGGTCAGCCCAGCCAGCACGCCCGAGCGTCACCCACGGCTCTGGGATCGGATCCCAGGCCCGGCCGACCTGCGGGATCTGGATGAGGTGATCCATAAGCGCGATCCCGGTCAGCCCGGCCTCGACCGCGCCGCGTCGGCTACCGAGGCCAGCCAGGTAACCGGGTCTTCGCCCCAGGGAAACTTCGATAGCTGGAGCATGAGGCTCAGCCGGGCCGGGACTGTCGCGCTGCGCTCGCGGCGGCGCGCCTGGCTCCCGGCGCTATGCGACGGCTCCACTGCCACGTCCTCGTCCGCCTCGATCACGGTCCAGCCTTCGGCCGCGAGCTGCGCGGCGGCTTCGGGCATCCGGCGCAGCTGGTCGCTCGAGCACAGCCAGCCGGGACTGGCCGGGCGCGCAGGCCGGTTCCGGCACCGGCCTCAGCCGCATGGTGCGGAACAGCACGGCCACCGCAGGCAGGCCCGCTCGCCGGGCCAGGTCCAGCTGGGCTGCGCCCGCCGATCAGAGTCGGAGCCGAGCGTGTCGACCACCGTCGTCAGGCCGCGCCTCAGCCGGGCCGCGACGATCTGGTCGAGCAGCGCGAACGCGTCGGCGGATGCGTCCAGGTCGTTCTCGCCGCTGCCGACGATCCCGCGCAGCTGGTCCGACGACACGATCTTCGGACGGCCGGTATCGAGCGGCGGCCCAGGTTGCTCTTGCCCGACCCAGACGGCCCGACGAGGACGACGAGAGCCGGATCAGGTATCACGGTCGCTCGCCTCGGCACGCGTAACGACCGGCCGGGGGACGAGGGCGTGGCTAGGTGGCCGGGCTGATGTTCTGGTTGGCTCCTGAAGATGTTGCCGGGTCGTAGGCGGCCTTCACGGCGGCCAGGCGGCGTAGTTCTGGGCGCCGAAGGCGGCTCGGACCCGGTCCTGGCCCTCGTCGCCGATGAAGTTGAGGTACGTGCCCCCGTTGGTGTACCGGCCGATGTCGCGCCCGGAAGCGCCGCGTCCAGGCGATATTGGCGTCGTCGTCCTCCGCGTTCTCCCAGACCGCGAACGGGTGGGTGATCCAGCTAGCCGAGCGATTTGCCATCGGCGTCGAGCCGTCGTCGGCCTCGCGCGACCGCGCCGCCCCAGGGCAGCAGGATCTGCTGGGCCAGTGGAGACGTGCGCTCGGCTACCGTACTTCACGAACATGTCGAGTGCCTCATCGCGGAAATCGTCGTAGAAGTCGGCGTCCAGTAGTTGCCGCAGGCCGGCGGGTCGTCCATGAGCTGCTGGAAATTCGCGTACGGCATCGGCGCGACCAGGTTCGCATCTGGCCGCAGGTCAAAGAACGGCTTGATCGCGTCCTGGCCCTCGCTGGATCTCCCGCCCACAGCAACGCCATGCGGCGACCGTGGGCTTGCCGCGCAGGTGCTCGGGCACGAACTCCTCCGGCGGCCCGGTCAGGAAAACCAGGCCGGAGCCGAGCTCGTCGGGAGAGTCGAAAGCAAGGTCACGGTAGACCCTGCGCCACCTCCTTGGCCGATCAGCCGGCCAGGCGAGCAGCCCGGCCAGTACCGTCGGGCCGAGCGGGTACAACTGGAACTCGAAGGCCGTGGCGACGCCAAAGTTACCGCCGCCGCCGTGCAGCGCCCAGAACAGCTCCGGGTGCTCGCTGCGGCTTGCCGTGATCTCGCGGCCGTCCGCCGTGACCAGGTCGACCGAGATGAGGTTGTCGCAGGCCAGCCCGAACTTCCGCTCGGCCCAGCCCGAGCCGCCGCCGAGCGTGAACCCGGCGACGCCCGTGGTGGAGACCCGCCCTCCGGTCGTGGCCAGACCGTGCTCCTGCGTCGCCGCGTCGAACTCGCCCCACGTCACTCCCGCCCCTGCCTTCACCGTGCGGTCCTGCTCCGGATCGACCTCGATCGCCTTCATCGGGCGCACGTCGATGACCAGCCCGCCGTCGATCGACGGACATGCCCGCCACCGAGTGGCCGCCTGCCTGACCGCGACGGCGTAGCCCTCACGGCCCGCGAGCTCGAGCGCGTGGGCTACGTCCGCGGCGTGGCGCACTCCGCGATCACGGCAGGCCGCCGGTCGATCATCCCGTTGTAGACGGCTCTGGCCTCGTCGTACCTGGGGTCGTGGTTACCGATGAGGTGCAACGCCTTTCCCTTCGTCAGATCGCGTGAGCGACTTAGCACGAGTCGAGTGTTCAGCGAACAGTGGCGATGTCCGCGTCGCATCTGATCGGCGTGCAGCTCCGGTGGAGGCCATAGGCGCAGTTCAGGGCATGCGTATGCTTGCCTGGATGACTGGGAGAGCCGATCAGGCCCGGCTGCGCGCGGTGCAGCAGCCACTCAAGGACGCCTACCGTGAGGACCCGGGCCAGGCGATCATCACGCTGAGCGCGCGCGGCGAACTCGGCGCTGAGGCCATCAACTGCTCGGTCGCCACCGGCAAGGCGCTCGCCGTCGCGGGACTGCACCCGGCCACCGGCGGCGACGGCTCGCTGGCCTGCTCGGGCGACATGCTGCTGCAAGCCCTGGTGGCGTGCGCCGGCGTGACGCTCAGGGCGGTGGCCACCTCGCTTGACCTGCCGATCGCCGGCGGCACCGTCACGGCAGAGGGTGACCTGGATTTCCGCGGCACGCTGGCCGTGGCCAGGGACGCGCCGGTCGGGTTCACGAGCATCCGGCTGAGCTTCCGGCTCGATACCGATGCTAGCCAGGAGCAACTCGACACGCTCCTGCGCCTGACCGAGCGCTACTGCGTCGTGTACCAGACCCTCGCCAGCCCGGCCCGGCTGCACACGACTGTCAGCCGGGACTAAACCGGCCATTTCGTCACCGGATGCGATGCGAAACGAATGTGGCCGTTTGCGCGTCTAAGTGGCATGAGCCTGAAGTACCGCCAGGCCCGGTGGGCGCTTGCGTATGTGATTCTCGCCGCGCTCGCCGCGTCCTGCAGTCCGCGGCTGGCCAGCCACGATGTCACGCGCGACTCCAAACTGGGAGTGTCAGCGCTGGTCCGGACCGGTGAATTCCTCTCCGTTCGCCCCGTGCCAGGGAACCGGCGCGGCGCACTCGAGGTAGCGGCGTCAAGCGTCCGAACCGGGGCGATCGTCCGGCGGTTGCTGCCCGCGAGCCTTCATGGCATGACGGCCGCAGGGTTGTCCGTCGACCGGTCAGGGAACCTGTGGGTCACCTACTCCGAAGGCCCGGCCTCGGGCGGCGACCTGGCCGGCGGCGATCCGAAGCCGCATAGCTGCGCGAACGAGATCGCCGTCCTGCATGCCGCGACCGGGCGTCTGTCTGTCTACCTCCGCACCGGAAACAACGTCCTGATCAGCGGCGCCGCCATCAGCCCGGACGGCAGCACGCTTGCCTACCGCGAATCCGGTTGCGCTACCGGATACTTCAACAGCTACCTGCGGATCACTGACGTACGCACGGGGCGGGACTGGACCATCGGCCGTAGCCTGCCGCGCTGCCACTGGATCACCGATCCGGCCTGGACCCTCGATGAACGCGACCTGGTCGTCGGCTATGCCGCGCACTCCGGAGGCACCTACACCGGGCCGCAGGGCACCTGCGGAGGGACCGGACCAGAACGGCTGGAGGAGCTGACGCCCGCAGCCCAGGCCGACCTGGCCGGCCGAAGCGCCGGCGCGGACCCAGGCTGCGACATCGCCTCGGTGGCCCCTGCGGGAGTCGGCGGCGGGTTGCTGGCCATCGAGGCGTGCGGCGCGCAGGACCATACCCTCGGCCCCGCCCGGATGCTCGTTTTCAGCGCCCGGCTGCGCCTGCTCAGGCGGGTAGCGCTCGGCCGCTGCACCGACGGCAGCGATCTCAGCACGGCTACGACCCGCCGCAGCGTCCTCATCAGCGCCTACCTATTCTGCAACCCGCCCGGCAAGCCAGGTCCGCTCACCAAGCTCTGGATCTACAGCCGCGGCCGGCTGCGCCTGCTCACCACCGTGCCAGGAGGAATACTCTCCGTGTCGCACCTGACCTGGTAACCGCAGGGCCGGATCAGCTGGCAGCCGGCTGGGTCACCGCAGCCTCGGGCCTGGGCCAGGGTGCACATCGCCGTCGCCATCTCGGCTGTCGAGGGCGCGGCGGGCAACGGCGATCCGTCGACCCGGCCGAACGCCTCGAGCGCCAGTGCCACCAGCCGGCGAGAGGCGGCCGGCGCCGCAGAACGCGTCACGTGCACGATCGCGGCGTTGGCGATCAGCAGGATCAGCAGATCCTCGCCGACGAAGTCCTCGCGCAGCTTCCCGGCGGCCTTGGCACGGTCAACGAGCGTAAGAGTGTGGTCGTGCGCCGTCCGGCGCAGCCGCTCGACCTGCTCATCGGCCGGCAGGTTCATGGACAGCAGGTCGGCCAGGCCGCGATCACCTGCCTGCAACTCGCAGATAGCCTGGACGTAGGTGCAGAATCCGAACCACGGATCATCGATAGCAAGAGCCGCCTCGGCGGCGTCAGCGTACTTGGCGACCTTGTGGACCAGGGCAGCGGCGACAAGTTGCTGCCGCGACGGGAACCGGCGATAGAGCGTGGCGATCCCGACCCTGGCCCGGGCGGCGATCTCCTCAAGCGGTGCCCCGAGCCCGTGCTCGGCGAACATCTCACGGGCGGCGACCAGGATCGCGTCACGGTTGCGGATGGCGTCGGCCCGCAGCCGGGGTGACCCGCCACACATCGTCATTGCCCCATGGTAGGCGATCTGGAGGCCGTCCTCCGGAAACTGTTAGGCTGGTACTGGAGGCGAGGCTCCGGATCTGAGAAGGCGCGCGCACGGCAGGGAACGTTGACGACAACCAGATAAGCGAGCGGGTGGTGAGCTATGAGCGAGCACGTGAACATTACTGGGCTGGTGGCTGATGGCGTGGCGGCAGGGCAGTGGGCCCTCGACCCGGCGGGCTCGCGATTTGAGTTCCATGTCAGGCATTTCTGGGGCGCCATAACCGTGCATGGCACGTTCGACAGCGTGTCCGGGACGGCGGAGGTGGGAGCTGACGGCTCCATCTCAGGGCGCATCGTCTTCGACGCGACGACGCTTAACACCAAGAACAAGCAGCGTGACAAGCACCTGCGGTCCGCCGACTTCTTCGACGCCGAGCAGCACCCGCACATGGTCCTGACGATCACTAGCGGCGAGCTGTCCGGCCCGGCGGACCTCGCCTGCAAAGGCACCCTGGAAGCGGCTGGGCACAGCAGGCCGGTGGAATTCACCGCCCATATCGATCAGGCGTCAGCGGAAGCCGCTGTGCTGACGGCCGAGTTCGAGGTCGACAGGACCGGATTCGCGATGACGTGGAGTCCGCTCGGCATGGCCTCGGCCACTGCCCGGGGCACCGCGACCGCCCGGTTCGCGCGCCCCTAGGTGGGCTGGCGGCGCCGCGCAGCGTGGCTCCTGGCAGTCGCCGGCCTCGCTGCCTACAACTGGTGGGTCCTCGTCCCGTTCAAGCCAGGCCTGATGCGCTCGCCGGACGAGTTCTTCAGCAACCTCGAAGTGACAGGCTTGCCCTATGCCGCCTTGATGCAGCACGCGGACGTCGCGGCGGGCCTGTTGCTGCTCGGTGCCTTCCTGCTGGCGGGCGGCAGCAGCCTTGCCGGAGCCCGCCGGGAGTGGCTGTGCCTGGTGGCGTTCGCGATGGCGGGCGCGATCGGCGGCCTCTTCCCGCAGGTGTGCCAGGACGGCGTCAGCGCGACCTGCATGAACCTGGAATGGCACTTCCACCTGCCGCTTAGCCAGTATGTGCACGACGGTTCGGGGATCGTGGAGTTCGCCGCGATCACGCTGGCCTTGCTGCTCGCGCTGCGCCGGACCAATGGCGAGCGCACGGTCGCGGCGTGGACCTACCAGGCTCTCGCTGGGGCGGCGTTCGTCGCCTACCCGATCCTGGGCTTCGCCTACGTGCTCAACTGGCTGGGCGGCGTGGTCGAGGCGGTGTTCTTCGCCGGCTTCACGGTCATGGTCATCACCCAGCTCACCGAGCGGCTCCGGGCACCGGCTCCCAGCCACCGCGTATTGTCGCCTGACCGCAACGGCGTGATGAGGCGGGTCTAGCTTGCAAATCTATGGTTTTCATAAGTATGATTTTGTAAATGCAGGGGCTGATCAAGCCTGAACGGGTGTTCGACCGGGACGGCGAGTGGGCTGGACTCACGCGATTCGCCGCGAACGCGCATCGCGGAACGCTGCTCGGGGTCGTCAGCGGACGGCGGCGGCAGGGGAAGAGCTTCCTGCTTGAGGCGCTGACGACCGCTTCCGGCGGGATGTACTTTCCGGCGCTCGAAGAGACCGAAGCGGTGAGCCTGCGGGCATTCGGCAACGCTCTCGTGCGCCAGGGCGTCCCGGTGGACAGGCCCTTGCGGGACTGGGGAGACGCGATCAGCCTGCTGCTGTCCAGCGTGCGGGATCAGCCGGCGGTCGTCGTCATTGACGAGTTCCCGTTCCTGATGAAGGCCAGTCCTTCGCTGCCGTCCGTGCTTCAGCGTGAGCTCGGTCCCGGCGGGTCGGGGCAGGGTAGCCTGGCCCGCCTGCTGCTGTGCGGATCGGCCATGTCCGTCATGGGCCAGTTGCTGTCAGGGTCGGCGCCGCTGCGGGGGAGAGCCAGCCTTGAACTGGTCGTGCAGCCCTTCGGCTACCGGGACGCGGCGCGATTCTGGAATGCCGATGACCCGAGGCTCGCACTGCTGCTGCACGCGATCGTCGGCGGCACCCCCGCCTACCGGCGGGAGTTCGTGGCCTTCGACGCGCCCCGGGACCTGGCCGATTTCGATTCGTGGGTGCGGCGGACCGTGCTCAGCGCGCAGTCTCCGCTCTTCAGGGAGGCCCGTTACCTGCTGGCCGAGGAGACCGAGATCCGCGACCCGGCGCTCTATCACTCCGTGCTCGGCGCGATCGCCGCTGGCAACCGCACCAACGGCGGCATCGCGAACTTCATCGGCCGCAAATCGGCGGACCTCACCCACCCGCTGGCCGTGCTCGAAGACTGCGCGCTCATCGCGAAGGAGCCCGATGTCTTCAGGCACGGGCGCTGGACTTACCGGGTCACCGAGCCGCTGGTCAACTTCTACGAGGCCATCATGCGGCCAGAGTGGTCCCGGCTGGAATCGGGGCAGGCCGAGGCGGTGTGGCGGGACCGTCAGGCCGACTTCCTCAGCCAGGTCGTCGGCCCGCATTTCGAGACGATCTGCAGGCGATTCGCCCGGGACGCGGGAACGAAGTTCTTCGGCACGCCGGTCGGGGACGTTGGCTCCGGCGTGGTCAACGACTCAGCCAACCGGAGTCAGATCGAGGTCGATGTCGTCGTGCTCGCGCCGGCTGAGCCCGGCCGGCCGCGACGGATTCTGTCGCTTGGCGAGGTCAAGTGGGGCGAGGTGATGTCAGGCGCGCACGTCGCGCGCCTAGCCCGCGCGCGCGACCTGCTGTCATCGAGTTACGACACGGCGGGCTGCGCGCTCGCTTGCTACTCGGCTGCCGGTTTCTCTGAAGATCTCAGGGCAGCGGATGGAAAAGGGCTGGCCCTGGTCACGCTCGCTGACATCTACCGAGCGTAGATTCGGGTGATGCGGAAGATCATCTTCATGATGTCGGTGTCGCTCGACGGCTATTTCGAAGGGCCGGATCACGATCTCAGCTGGCAACTGGTCGATGAGGAATTGCACGGGCATTTCAACGACTGGCTCGGCACGACTGGCGGGTTCCTTGGCGGGCGCGTCACCCACGAGCTGATGGCCGGGTACTGGCCGACGGCCGACGAGGATCCGGCCGCGAGCCCGAAGGTCGCGGAGTTCGCCGGGATCTGGCGGGAGATGCCCAAGATCGTGTACTCGAAGACTCTTGACCGTGCGGGCTGGAACACCGAGGTCCGCGCGGACGTCGATCCGGACGAGATCAGGGCCATGAAGGAGCAGCCGGGCGGTGACCTGGCGCTGGGCGGCGCGGACCTGGCCGCGACCTTCAGGCGGCTCGGCCTGATCGACGAGTACCGCATCTACGTGCACCCCGTACTAGCCGGCGCGGGCAGCCGCCTCTTCGAGTCAGCCGGTGCCAGGACACCCCTGACCCTGGCTCAGACCAGGACCTTCGGCAATGGGGTAGTGCTGCTGCGATATGAGGCCAGCCCCGGATGACGTCGCTCTCATCCGGTCGGGTGGCGCGGCGGCACTGCGTTCCTCTGCTGAAAGCAGATTGTCTTGGCTCGTCGCCGCTTGCCGGGCGACAGTGTGACCATGCAGAACGCTACAGCCGAGCCGGGCACCGCCGCCGGCAACCTTGATGACCAGCTAGTCTCCCGCTTGCTCTACCACCGCATCGTCGTACTCGGCGCCGAGGTCGATGACCGGGTCGCCAACCGGATCTGCGCTCAGCTCCTGCTGCTGGCCGCGGAGGACCCGCGCAGCGACATCAGCCTCTACATCAACTCGCCGGGCGGCTCGGTCAGCGCCGGGCTGGCCATGTACGACACGATGCGGCTGATCCCGAACGACGTCAGCACGCTGGCGATGGGCCTGGCCGGGAGCATGGCGCAGTTCCTGCTGTGCGCCGGGACCAAGGGCAAGCGATTCAGCCTGCCGCACGCTCAGGTCCTGATGCATCAGGGCTCGGCCGGATTCGGCGGCACGGCTGCCGACGTCGAGATCTACGCCGAGCAACTCGAGCGCACCGGCGACACGATGATCAAGCTGATCGCCCGGCACACCGGTCAGCCGGTCGAGACGGTGCGGAAGGACAGCATGCGGGACAGGTGGTTCAGCGCGGAGGAAGCCCGCGATTACGGGATGGTCGATCACATCGTCGAGCGTCTCGATGACATCAGGCCGGCGGCTGCGGGCCGCCCTAGCAGAGCGGGGCTGTAGCGGTGAGCCAGTACACGATCCCGACCGTCGTGGAGCGGACGCCGCTCGGCGAGCGGGCGTACGACATCTACTCCAGGCTGCTGTCCGAGCGGATCGTCTTCATCGGCACCGAGATCGATGACGGCGTCGCCAACGTGGTGATGGCCCAGCTGATCCACCTGGAATACGCGAGTCCTGAGACGGAGATCAGCCTGTACATCAACTCGCCCGGAGGCTCGTTCAGCGCGCTGACCGCGATCTACGACACGATGCAGTTCATCCGGCCCGAGGTTGCCACGATCTGCATGGGCCAGGCGTCATCGGCGGCAGCCGTGCTGCTGGCGGCGGGCGCACCTGGCAGGCGCGCGGTGCTGCCGCACGCGAAGGTGCTGCTGCACCAGCCGTCGAGCCAGGCCCGGGGAGCACTGCCTGACCTGGCCGTCCAGGCCAAGGAAGTGGCGCGGATCAGGGCCGAGGTCGACGAGATCCTGAGTCGGCACACCGGCCACCCAGTGGCAAAGCTCAGGGCCGACACCGACAGGAACAAGACGTTCAGCGCCCGTGAGGCAGTCGACTACGGCCTGGCCGACGAGATCATCGCCAGCCGCAAGGGGATGCTGGCGCCGCAGCTGGCCAGCGCCTGAGCCGGCCCGTTAGGCGGCGAGCAGGCAGATGACGTCGCCTGGGCCGCGGCCGGTGTCTGGGTGCCGCGGGCTGGCCTTGCTCGTAGCCCGGTCGAGCCGGAAGACCGGGGCCCGGCGATCGCGCTCGGCGGCTAGGTCGCGCCCGACAAGCTCGATGAAGTCGGACAGCCCGATGCCGAGCGCGGTGCACAGCGCGGCCAGGATCTCCGACGAGGCTTCCTTGCGGCCGCGTTCAAGCTCGGACAGGTAGGGCATTGAGACCTTGGCCGCGCGGGCGACGTCGGCGAGCGTCCTGCCCTGCTTGAGCCGGAGACGCCGCAGCACCTCGCCGACCGTCCTTCGCAGCAGCGGCATCGGCGGCACCGGTGACCGCTGTGGGATCTGGGCGATCAGGCGCGGGTCGGGCATTGCCGTTCCTCCCCTGGCTGCGACATGGGTCTCTCGCACGGTACCTAGCGCCCGGTAAGCCGCGGAAGCCATTTCGCAAGCGGCGTAAGTGCCCGTTCAGTCAGTTAGCTACCGGTAACGTGTCAGATCGGAGCAACTCGTCATGCGGAGCCGGACGGAGGGATCACGTGATCATCCACGACGTGGACCGGGCGGAACCTGCGCGAGCCGGGGATGAGCGGGCCATGCTTGATGCCTGGCTCGACTACTACCGCGCCAGCGTGCTGCACAAATGCGCCGGGCTGACGCCTGAGCAGCTGGCCAGCAGGCCGTGCGAGCCGTCGCCGATGTCGCTAGCCGGGCTGATCAGGCACCTGGTCGAGATGGAGCGGGCCTACGGCCAGCGCCTCGCCGATCGCGGCCTGGCCTTGCTGTACTGCACCGACGACGACCCCGACGGGGACTTCGAGAGCGTGACCGCCGAGGCGGTCGCGGATGACGTGCGGATCTTCGGTGAGCACTGCGCGCGTTCCCGCGAGGTCATGGGCCGCTTCCAGCTTGAGGACACGTTCGGCACGGCTACGCCCTACTCTCTGCGCTGGGTCTACCTCTACCTGATCAAGGAGTACGCGCGGCACCTGGGCCACGCCGACCTGCTGCGCGAGCGCATCGACGGCGCGACCGGGGAATGACCAGCCGTCGGCGGCAAGCCATTGCCGGTCAGGGCCTCACAACGGCATCAGGCCGACAATGACGGCGCCGTAGCCTGGCCCGGCCGCATCAACGACGTGCCGAAGTGCGCTGGTGGCAGCGGCCTGGTCGGCCGGCGCCAGTTGGGCCGCGATCCGTGACAGCTCCTTGCGACGCCACTGTGCCACCTGCGTCACGACCTCCCGGCCATGATCAGTCAGCGTCAGCGTGACGGCACCGCGGTGCTGGGGGTCGCTGCTGCGCACGACATGCCCGGAAGCCACAAGCCGGTCAGCCAGCCGGGTCACCGTGGACGGCTCGATGCCGAGCGCTCGCGCGATCCGGCCTGGCCGGGTCGGCCCGAGGTCAGCGATGATCGCGAGCACCCGGAACTGAGGCAGGGACACCGCGCCGCCGGGCACGTCGAGGCTCTTGAGCGCGACCCCCACGAGCACTCTCGTGACGGCCTGCAGTGCCTCGACTAGTTCAGGGGCCGACTCTAGCTCGCGCTCCGCGCCATTCATTGCCAAGCTTGCCATGAGCAACTATTGTAGATAGCAAATGTTGTCTAGAGCAACTAATTGCCCGTGCAGGAGGCTGAGATGCGGGTCTTCAAGTTCCGGGCTCTGCTCACTCTCGATCCGCCGGCACCAGGACAAGATGCGCGGCAATATCCGAGCGGTACGCATGCCCTCATGATCCACGTGCGGCACGTCGGTGACCTGCCGTGCGACAGGTGCCTGCCGGCCATGATCTCTGGCGCAGGAGGGCAGCCCTTGCTTCAAGGAGAGCGCAGCGTGGTCACCTTGGCGGTCGCTGACGACGACGCGCTCGTGTACTTGCCGCCGGGCCAGTCGTTCACCACCTTTGGCGACTGGCGGTGGCCACGGGCTGATCTCCCGCCGGGTTTTCACCGACGGCGAGCCCAGCTAAGCCTTGGTGCTCGCGCCGGAAAACGGCTAGCGGGAAGCCGCCGGCCCGGCCGAAGATGGAGCGATGCACCACCAACTCGCGCCTCCGCCGCGCCTGATGAAACCCACGGTCGCCGTGCGCGAGTCCTGGCTGGCCGCAGAACGGGAGAGCCGCGTGCTCGACAGCGGCCCGACCGACGTGCTTGACCAGGCCGAGTCGGATTTCTGCCGCTTCGTCGCCGTGCGCCATGGAATCCGCGTCTTGTGGGGAGTGCCGAGCACGGTCTGGTGGTACATCTCGGGCGAGGTGTTCATCGGAGAGATCGTGATCCGGCACCAGTTGACGCCAGAACTGGAGCGGACTGGCGGGCACGTCGGCTACGAGGTCGCTCCGGCCTGGCGGCGCCAGGGCCACGCGACCGCGATGCTGGCAGGAGCGCTGGTCGAGTGCCGCCGCCTTGGCCTGGCCAGGGTGCTGCTGACCTGCGACGCCGCCAATGAGGGCTCGCGTCGGGTGATCCTCGCCAACGGCGGCTTCCCTGATGTCCGCCTCGACGGCCAGGACCGGTTCTGGATCGACCTCGGCGGACGGTCATGAGCCTGACCCGGTCCGAACTGGCAGCCACCTTCCTGCATGAGGGCGTCGCCGACGCTTACCAGCACCGGCCGCCCTATCCGGCCGAGGTCTTCGACCTGCTGACCGGGCTGATCACCGACGCGCCGGCGGACGTGCTCGACCTCGGCGCCGGCGAAGGCGCGCTGGCCAGGCCGCTAGCGGCCCGCGTGCACCAGGTGGACGCGCTAGACGTCTCGGCCGCGATGCTGGCGGCTGGCCGCGCCCGCCCCGGCGGCGACCAGCCGAACCTGCGCTGGATACTCGGAGCGGCGGAGACCGCTCCGCTGGCAGGTCCGTACGCCCTGGTCACGGCGGGCGCCAGCCTGCACTGGATGGACCCGCGCCCGACGCTGACCCGGCTGGCCGCCGTCATCACCGAGCATGCGTACCTCGCGATAGTCGACAGCTACCTTGACGTACCGTGGCAGGCCGAACTTGAGCCCGTCCTGCGCAGTCACTCGCGCAACCAGAACTATGATCCTGAGGCCAGGCTGGCCGACAAGCTCGCTGCCGAGGGACTGTTCGAGATCGCCGGCACCGCCAAGACCACGCCAGTGCCGTTCACCCAGCCCGCCGAGCACTACATCGAGGCGCTCCACTCGACCTCGAGCCTGGCCAGGGAACACATGCCAGCCGCCGAAGCAGCCGAGCTTGGCCAGGCTATCGCGGCCATCGCCGAGCCCTACGCCACCGGCGGTGCCTTGCGCATGCCTCTCGTCGCGACCCTGTCCTGGGGGAAGATCACCAGCGTCGGCTAGTGGTTCGATAGGTCCCGCGCACCGCTGGACCGCCAGGCATAGGCCCCCGCCTGGCGGGCATGACAGCCGGCACGTATCCGAGACGCGAAGGGGGCCCCGCGATGACGACCTACGTGTCGCTGTTCAACTGGACCGACGAGGGACTGCAGAATTACAAGGAGGCGGTCCATCGGTCGGAAGAGTTCACCAAGCTCGTCGAGAACTCAGGCGGGACGGTACGGGAAGTGCTGTGGACCATCGGCGAGTACGACAGCCTCGCGATCGTGGACTTCCCCGACGACGAGACCGCGGTGTCGGCTTTGCTGCAGGTTGGCGCGAAGGGCCAGATCCGGACCCGCACGCTGCGCGCGTTCGACTCCGAGGAGATGTCAGGCATCCTGCGCAGGGCCGGCTGACCTAGCGAGCGCGTACCAGCGCCGGTCGGCAGCCGGCTGAACCGCGAGCACCGCCAGCAAGGTGAACGGCCCGAGTACGACCGCCGTAGCCAGTTGCCGCGAGCCACCTCACCACGTAGCCAAGACCGCAGCCCACGTCCACCACGCGCACCCCGCCGCCCCGCCCCGGCAGGTCGCGGGCAAGCGGGGCAAGCAGCGGCGAGAGCAGCGCGGCCACGCGGCGCCCGAACTGCAGCTCCTCCTCAAGCCGCTGCAGCTCGCAATGCACGCGGAAACCCAGCTCGTCCACGTAGCCCGCGTCGAGCAGGCCACCGGCCGCCGGCATGCGCGCGACGATCCGCCCGGCCCGGCGCTGGCCAAGCCCGGCGAGCTGGCTCACGACCTCGGCCTGGACCACCGGCAGCCGCCGGCCTTCGGCATCAAGCGGCCACAGCAGGTCGGTGATCTCGGCCGCGGCCGCGCGCGCAGGCACCGAGGTCAGGGTTTCCGCGCGATCGCGCAGGCAGGATGCGCCAGGCTAGTGTCGTAATCCATCAAGTCAGCTTAACTAGGTACAAAGGGCAGGCAACGAGCACGCCGACGCACTCATCACACCGGGGGAACTAATCGCATGCCGCCAATCATCGCGCTTCTAGGTGACTCGTCCCGATGACGAACCGCCTTCCCGAGCCTGCCAGCATCTCCTGGCGGCAGATCTGCGAGCGCCGGCTGGACAGGCATGGGCTGTCGGCGCCATCGGCCAGCGCCACCGCCGCCGACGTGGTCGCGGCGATGTGCGGGGCCCACGCGCAGGTGATGCCTGCCGCCGAGCTTTCTGTCGGCCTGCGGCTCGCCGGCGCTACCCGCGCCGCCGTCCGCGACGCGGTGTCGGGCGACCGCAGTCTGGTCAAGACGTACGGGCCGCGCGGCACCGTGCACCTGCTGCCGGCCGGCGACCTGCCCATGTGGCACGCGGCGCTGTCCGCCGTCCCGGTGCCGGACTTCGGTGGCTTGCTCACGCCCGGCCAGGCCACGCAGCTGGCGGAAGCCATCGGCGCGGCGCTGGGCGACGCCGAGCTCACAGCCGATGAGCTTGGTGCCGAGGTCGTCGCGGCCACCGGGTCCTGGGCGGCCGACCCGGTGCTGCCCGCCTTCGGCGGGACGTGGCCGCGCTGGCGCAGGGCTCTCGGCTATGCCGCGCACCAGGGCCACCTCTGCTTCGGGCAGGAGCGCGGCCGGACGGTTACCTACACGCACCCGCGCCGCTGGCTCCCCGGCTACCGCGAGGCGGACGAGCAGAGCTCTGTCGCCGAACTGCTCGTCAGGTACCTGCGGGCCTACGGCCCTGCCGAGCCCGCCCATTTCGCCCGCTGGCTCGGGGCGCCGCACCGGTGGGCGGCCACCCAGTTCGAGTCGATGTCAGATCGGCTCGCTCCGGTCCAGCTCGGCGGATCGGTACTCTGGCAGCTCGCCAGCGAGGGACTGCCGTCCGCCGGCGCGCAAGCCGATAACGAGGGCCTGCGGCTGTTGCCCTACTTCGACGCCTACGTGGTCGGCAGCCAGCCGCGCGAGCTGCTATTCCCCGGCCGGGCCGGCCAGCGTGGCCTCACGCGCGGCCAGGCCGGCAACTTCCCGGTGCTGCTAGTCGACGGGACGGTGGCCGGGCTGTGGCACCATCGCAGGTCGGGCAGCCGGGTCGCGATCAAGGTTGAGCTTCTCACCAGGCTGACCAGGTCGCAGCGCGCCGAACTCGACGTCCAGGCCGAACGCGTCGGCCAGGTCCTCCAGGCTGACCCCCAGCTGACCCTCGGCCCGGTCACAGTCGGTGCCCACGCCTGATTCTCCGGCCGGGCCGCGCCGTTAGGGTGGGGACCGTAAGGCATGCTTCCAGCTGGGAGGGATCGCTTATGGCTCCGCGTCCGCCGCTGCCGCCGTTCACCGAGGAAACCGCGAGGCAGAAGGTGCAGGCAGCCGAGGACGCCTGGAATAGCCGCGACCCTGAACGGGTCGCGGGCGCCTATTCGGAAGACTCGGCCTGGCGCAACAGATCCGAGTTCGTCACCGGCCGTGCCGAGATCGTCGAATTCCTGCGCGGTAAATGGGACAGGGAACTCGATTACGCGCTGCGCAAGGATCTGTGGGCTTTTTCCGGCAACCGGATCGCGGTCAGGTTCCAGTACGAGTCACATGACGCCAGCGGGCAGTGGTACCGCAGCTACGGCAATGAGCTGTGGGAGTTCGACGAGGACGGGTACATGCGGCGGCGCGAGGCCAGCATCAACGACGTCCCGATAGACGAGTCGGAGCGGCGTATCTTCGGCCCGCGCCCCGAGTCCGAGAAAGGCCAGTCCCCGCCCCTGCGCTAGCTAGCGTCCGGGTCGATGAGCGCGTCGCCGGCCGCCAGGCAGCGTACGGCGATCACCACGGTGATCGGCGAGTCGGCCATCGGGCTGCTCCAGGGCTGCTGCGGGACGATGCGGGGACTAGGCGTCCACCGTAGTCCTCGCGAATGACGGGCGGGCGGCTGATTAGAGTGGAATGGCCGCCGCACGACGAGCGCCGCACAGGAGGTTCACATGGCCCTGAAGATCATGCCGCACGGGCGACTGCAGGAGTGGGTCGCGCAGGAGAAGGGTTACTACGAGGCGGAGGGACTCGAATACACCTTCATCGCCGAGGGTGACTACGGGGTGAGCCCGCCCGGCCGGGACGCGGCCGGCCAGATCAAGACCGGGGCGTTCGAGACCTTCGGAGGCGGGCGGGACGGCGCCAACGTCAGCTGCGCGTGCCACTGGGCTACCAGCGCGGCGGCGAGCGAGCGGGCCGGGCGGCTGGTGACCACCGCTTACTCGGTCGCGCCGTGCGCGATCCTCGTTCCGCCGGAGTCACCCGTGCGCACGCCCGAGGACCTGGCCGGAGTCGACGTCGGCGTGGGCTATCACTCGGGCAGTCACTTCGCCACGGTGCAGGCGCTCGAAGGAGTGATGCCCGCCGACGAGATCAGGCTCACCTTCCAGGGACCGCCCAACGAGCGGCTCGAAGCACTGCTCGGCCGCAAGGTCCAGGCGGCTACCATGTTCGGCGTGCCGCTGTACATCGCGGAGGCGTTCGGGTTCCGCAAGATCGTCGACGCGACCTTCATGGTCGGCTTCCTGGTCACTGGCGATGACGTGAACGCAGGGGACGTGGACAAGTACCTCGCCGCGCTGCGGCGCGCGCAACTGGACATCGACGCCAGGCCCGAGCTCTACAAGCACCACCACAGTCATGCGGTGCCGGAGAAGTACCGCGATCAGGTCGATGTCAGGGCGTTCGGCGTAGGCGAGCGGATCGTGTTCCTGCCGTACACGCCTGAGCTGTTCACCGCGACGCAGGACTGGACCCAGTCGCACAACCTCTTTCCCGAGCCAGTCGGCGCGCAGGCGCGGTACGAGCAAGCCGCCCTGGGCCGAGCCGATGGCTGACCCCGCACCTCCGAGCACCCAGGTACAGCCGCATGAACTGCCCGCCTCGCTGCGGGACGCGGGCCTGGACAACTGGATCAGGGAGCCGCTCGACGACGCCGTCGACCGCAGGCGCAAGATCATCATGCCTCCGGCGGCCGCGGTCATGGGCACGCCCCTGAGCCAGCACCACGGCGAGTTGATGGCGCAGGCGAGGCACCCCGACACAATTTTCATGATGGGTGATAATCCGGCACTGCCGCCGATGCCGGCTAAGCCCGCCTTGAGAGATTTCTTCGAGCTAAGGTTCAGGAAGGTCGGCCGCTCGCACATGCTGCAGAGCGCCAAGCTGGCCGTGCTGCACGGGCTCGACGAGAAGGTCGTCATGGCGTGCCTGCTGCATGACATCGCGGTCGCCGGCCTGCTGTCGGCGAACCACGGTTACTGGGCGGCCCAGATGATCGGCCCGTACGTCGATGAGGAGATCGCGTGGGCCGTGCAGAAGCACGAGCCGCTGCGCTACTTCGCCGACGAGTCGGTCGGGTATTCCTATCCCGAGGCCTATATCAGCTACTTCGGCGCGGACTACAACCCGCCCGACTACATCAAGGCCGAGCATGAGGCGGCCCGCAAGCACCGCTGGTACATGACGTCGCGGCTGGTGACGATCAACGACATCTACTCGTTCGACCCCAAGGCCGTCGTCACCTTTGATGAGTTCGAGGACGTGGTAGGCAGGCATTTCAGGCAGCCGGAGGAGGGACTCGGCTTCGACGGCTCACCGGTCGCGCACATGTGGCGGACGATGATCTGGCCGAACAACTTCCTGTAGCCTGTCCGGGCACGCGGACCGGAACTGCCTCGAAGCCGCGCAGCACGAGCAGCGGCCGCCGGACTGGCGGCCCTGCCAGCTTGAGCCCCGGGTACCGGCGCGTGAGTTCCTCGACCGCGATGCGAGCCTCGAGGCGGGCGAGCGCGGCGCCGAGGCAGTGATGAATCCCGAGCGAGAACGACAGGTGCCGCGAGGCGTTCGGCCGGTCGATCATGAGACGGTCGGGCTGGTCGAACACGGCGGGATCGCGGTTGGCGCCGCCGATGGCCACGATGATGTTCGTGCCCTTCGGCACAGCCGTGCCGTCGAGGTCCACGTCCTGCGTCGCGGTCCGCGAGGTCACCTGGACCGGGCTGTCGAAGCGGAGCAGTTCCTCGACGGCGGCGGGGACGAGGGCGGGATCCTGCCGCAGTCGCTCCCAGTGATCCGGCTGGCCGAGCAGGGCGACGGTGCCGTTCCCGATCAGGTTGACGGTCGTCTCGAAGCCGGCCACGAGCAGGAGCAGTGCCGTGCTGACGAGTTCGGCGGAGCTGAGCCGGTCGCCGTCTTCCTCGATGGCCACGAGGTCGGAAAGCAGGCTCTCATCAGGATCGGCGCGGCGCCTGGCCACCAGGTCTCGCAGGTAAGAGAACAGGGCCAACTCCGCTGCGCGCGACTGGCGCTCGGCGGCCAGGGAGGTCTGCGGTTCGAGGCCGGCGGCGACGGCGTGGCCCCAGGCCCGGAATCTGGCCTGGTCCTCTGCCGGGACGCCAAGCAGGTGGCAGATCACCGCGATGGGCAGCGGGAAGGCCAGCACGTCGATGAGGTCGAAGCCTGCCGCGGCGTCGGCAGAGGCGAGGAGCCGGCCGGTGACCTCGCGGATCCGCGGCTCCAGGCCGGCGATCGCCTTCGGGGTGAAGGCACTGGACACCAGGCGCCGGATGCGGGTGTGGTCGGGCGGGTCCAGCGTCAGCAGGTCGGCGGCGGGAAGCTCCGCGCGGGGATCGCCGGCCGGGTAAGCGGGCGGCCGGTACCCGCGCTGGTGCACGGGGGAAGAACTGAACCGCCGGTCCCGCAGGATGGTCTCCGCCACTGCGTGATCCGCCGTCAGCCAGGGGCCGAGCGCGCTGCGGACAAGGCTGCGCCGGCGGATATCGGCGTACAGCGGGTAGGGGTCGGTCTTCGTCTGCGGCCGCAGCCACCGGGCGAGGGGATCGCCGCGCCACTGGTAGTACCGGAGCACTGCGGGCTCCATGCGGCGCATCAGCTTTTCTGCGAGGCTCACTTGCGTCCTTCCCGATCCCGGCAGCAAGTTGGCCGCCGTTTCATATACCGACGGTATCTAGAGACCCGCGGAATATCAATGGGCCGGCGCCATATGGCAGCATTGGCCCGTGGCCAGGATGACAAGGCAGACCTCGAAAGCGATGACGCGCGAGCGCCTGCTCGGCGAGGCCCATCGGCTCTTCCGGGAGCGCGGCTACGCCGCGACCTCGCTGGAGCAGATCGCCGAGGCGGCCAGCGTGACCAAGGGCGCTATCTACGGTCACTTCTCCAGCAAGGAGGACCTGCTGATCAGCGCGCTCGAGGCGGAGCCGATACCAGCCTGGGCGACCGAGCTGAACGACCAGTCCCTGCCGCTGCGCGAACGGCTGGCGGAGTTCAGCCGCGCCATGGCCACCGATGAGGCATTCAGGGACAAGGCCGTGCTGGCGATGGAGCTTGAGTTCCTCGCGGCGCTGCTGCGCAGCCCGGATGCCCTGCGGCGCTACAGCGCCGTCCTCGAGCGGCGGCTGACGGAGCTGACCGAGGCGGACCACGATGAGCCGCTCCCAGGGACCGCCCCCATCGAGACCTGGGCCATCGGCCACGCACTGCTCATCGGACTGCAGATCTACCAGAACGTCGCGCCGGACATCCTCACCCCCGCAGTGTTCGAGCGTGCCTACGAACTGCTCGCCGGCCTCTATCCCGAGGGCTGACTGCGGCGGCTAGAACTGCGGCGGCCTGAACTCGCCGGCGTCCGGGCCGGTCTTATCCAGATGCCGGTCACCCGGCCCGCCGAACGCGAGGTCCAGCCGGGCGCCGAAGCGCAGCGCCAGTTCCCTGATGCCGTCGGCATCGGGCCACTCGGCGACGTCCTCGACCAGTAGCACCTGCTGGTCCACCGACGCCGGGGCGGTGGGGGAGCCAGGCCCGCCCGGATCGGCCCACCCGGTGCCGAGGTCGGCCAGGCCTGCCGATGCCGTGCCCGCGACGCCGATGATCGCGCGGAACGGGCCCGCGATGTCGTACCGGCGGATGATCTTCTGCTGGAAGCCGAAGGCCCCCCAGGTCCAGGCGATGGTCCTGCGCAGCCAGATCAGCCTCGGCAGGTCGTGCTGGCTGTTCGCGTCCTGGCCGCCAAGCTCGCCGAGATACACGTCGATGCCGCCGTGCCAGTGCACGGCGACGAACCTCGGCCACGGCCTGCCCTTGCCGGGATCGGGGAACCTGACATAGCCGCTCGACGTGCCGCGCACGGTGTCCGCGCCCGGCAGTTGCCCGCCGCCTGGCATCGTGATAGCGGGCGGGATCACGGCCTGAGGATCCTGCGCGGGAAGCGCGACCGCCGACGGGTCACCGGGCAGCACGACGATCCGCACGGTCGGCGGCACGGCTACCGCGCCTAGCCCTCCTGCCGCGAACGCCGGTTGCGGCGTGTTTCTCGCCAGCCCGGCCAGTGCCTGCTCCTGCTCCCAGCGCCGCAGGACCACCTCGTCACCAACCAAGCCGCACCATCCCGTGCTCTGAGTATTTCTGGGGAAACGAAAGCGCGGGCGCTGCCGTTCCGTCAGAAGACGACGAGTTCCGGGCCGCTCGAGGCCCCGCGTTGTGACATGGGTGCGGCTTTTTCGGGGTGAGGCTGCTCTCGCAGGAGGGTTTTCGGGTTCGTGCAGGAGGGTTTCCGCATCTAGGAGAGTTGACCGGGCTATACGACGGCAATCCTCCTTCATGCGACAACGCTCCTTCAGGAACCCGGAAACCCTCCACGGTAAGGACGAGAACCCTCCCGGACACGACAACCCTCCTCCCGGGGGACGAAAACCCTCCCGGACACGGCATCACCCAGTTGGCTCACCCCAAAAGAGCCTCACCCTTGTCACATTGGCGGCACCGCAGCGCTAGTGATGTGGCGTTGCTGGGGTTGACTCAGGGCGCGCGGACAGCCAGGTCAGAGCAGGCCACATCGATGCGGTCTACCGACGTGCCTGACATGCAGGCGAGCACGCGCAGTGAATGTGCAACAATTCCCGGACTCACGACGGCAGACATTAACACGGCAGAAATTAGCGCCGGGGCTGGTGCGGTGACCAGCCCCGGCGTAGCGGCGATGAAAAGAGGTGGCAGCCGGTGCCGACCGTGCCCAGCCTGCCGGCGACGGAGCGACGCAACGACCGCACCGCGGACATCGATATCGTGCCCACTGTCGACCTGCTCCGCCTGCTCAATGCTCAGGATGCCCTGGTCGCTGCCGCCGTAGCCGCCTTGGCGCCGGTACTGGCCGAGGTCGTCGACGTCACTGCCGGACTGCTCAGGTCGGGCGGGCGGGTGCATTACTTCGGCGCCGGTTCCTCTGGCCGGATCGGAGTGCTCGACGCCGCGGAGGTAGTGCCGACCTTCGGAATTGAGCCGGGCATCTTCATCGCCCATCAGGCCGGCGGCGAGGACGCGGTCAGGCGCGCCATCGAGGGCGCCGAGGACTGGCCTTCGCTCGGCGCCGAGGCCGGAGCGGGCGTCGCGGCTGGCGACATCGCGATCGGGTTGTCGGCCAGCGGCCAGACCCCCTACGTGGCGGGCGCACTGACTGCCGCTCGCGCCGCCGGGGCCGTGACCGCGCTGGTGAGCAGCAACCTGTCGGCCCCGCTGGCTGGCCTGGCCGATTATGCGCTGCTGGTCGACACGGGCCCTGAGGCGATCGCGGGATCGACCAGGCTCAAAGCGGCCACCGCCCAGAAGATGGTGCTGAACTCGCTCTCCACCGCAGTCATGATCAGGCTGGGCCGCACCTACTCGAACCTGATGGTCGCCGTCGCCGGCAGCAACGCCAAGCTCCGCCAGCGCCAGCTCACCATCTTGACGGAGGCATCGGGCGCCGGCGAGGCAACCTGCCGGGCTGAATTGATCCGGTGTGACGGCAATCTGCGGCTGGCTCTGCTATGCCTGCTTTCCGGAATCGAGCCGCGGGACGGCGCCGCCGTGCTGGCGGCCGCGGGGGGCAGCGTCCGCGCCGCGCTCGCGGCGAGAGGCCGCCCGTGATCCCGCCGTTCAGGTTCGCCGCCAGGTATCAGGCGGCGGCCGGGCGGCCGGCCGACGGGTTCGCCGCCGTGTCCGGGCTGCTGATGCGGGCACTGGCCGCCGGCGCGCCGCCGGCGGTTTCCTCGGCCGTGATTACCTCGATGGCCCAGGTGCGCTACCTCGGGGCAGGAGGATGGATCCGCCTGCCTGGCGAGTCAGCTGATCCGGTCGAGGCTACCGAAGGCACTGCGTTCGACCTGGCGTCTTTGACTAAAGTCGTCGCCACGGTGCCACTGGCGCTTGTGCTGCGTCAGCAGGGGGCGTGGAGCCTCGACGACCCGGTGGCGCGCTGGCTGCCCGGAGCGCCCGAGTCGCCGGCGACGATCGGGCAGTGCCTGACGCATACCGCCGGCCTGGTGCCGCACCGGCCCTTCTATGAGACTCATGGCGACCCTGCCGCGATCAAGAGTGCCGTGCTCGCCGAGCTTGCCGGCGCCGCTGGCGGGCCGGTCAGCTACAGCGACCTCGGGTACCTGCTGCTCGGGTGGGCGATCGAGAACTGCGCAGGCGAGGGCCTTGACGTGCTGGCCGGGCGCGAGATCTTCGGCCCGCTGGGCATGACGGCGACGTCGTTCCGCGCCCGGGAGGTGCATGACGGCAACGCCCGTGCGCTCGGGGGAGTGAGCGGGCATGCGGGGGTGTTCAGCACGGCGGGTGATCTCGGGCGATTCGCCGGAGCCCTGCTGCGGCCGCGGTCACATCCGGTCCTGAGCGCTGACAGCATCGAGCTGATGACCAGCCGGCAGGCGGGGTCCGGTGACGACGTGCGGGCCATCGGCTGGCGGCTGGAGCCGCGGGGTTCCTGGGGCGACTGGCCGGACGGGACGATCTGGCACACCGGGTTCACCGGCACGTCCCTGCTCGTCGCGCCTTCGCTGGGAGCCGGCGTGGTCCTGCTGACCAATGGCGTGTACCCGGTGCCGAGGGCTGCGGAGATCGCTGAGTTGCGGGCGGGCTTTCATGCTCTGGTTCGCGCTGCGCTGTGATTTCTGGGCGGGTGCGCCGGTGCCGGTAGCGTGGTTACATGAGCCGGCTTGGGCGACATGCCCTGGTAGATGTCAGCGACGCGGACCAGTCGCTCGATGAGGCCATGGCTGCCGCTCTGCTCGCCGACATGGCCGCCGCCTGCGGCGCGACGTTGCTCCGGATCGAGACCCATCACTTCGGCGCCGGTCACGGCCTGACGGCGATCGCCGTGCTGGCCGAGTCGCATATCAGCTTGCATGAGTGGCCGGAGCATAGGTTCATCGCCTTTGACATTTTTGTGTGCGGCGAGGCCGAGCCCGAGCCCGCTATAGAGCTGATCCGGGCGAGGTTCCCCGGTGCGCACGTGGCGGCGCGGATCATCGATCGCGTGAGCCGGTGAGGCATGAATGGGGTTCGGCCCGGGCGGCGATCCGCTTGGGCAAGGCGACTAGCCCGGGGGCTTATTTCCTCATTCTTCCGCGAGCAGGTGCGCGGCCTGCAGCCGCCGCAGGGCCTGGGCCGGCAGCAGGGCGGCGCAGGCGGTGACGATGACACCGCAAGCCACAGCGGCAGCAGCGACCACGTACAGCACGGGCGGCAGCTTCCCGGCGAACTCCGAAGCCGCGGCGAGACCGAGGCCCGCGCCGATGAGCGAGCCGGCGAAGCCGATGATCGCGCCCTCGGTCACGACGAGTCGGCCGAGGGCGGACTCGCGCCACCCGAACGACCGGATCGTCGCCAGTTCGCCGGCTCGTTCGGTGATGTTGAGCAGCAGCACGTCGGCAACGGCCAGAATGCCAAGGGCAAGCGTGGCAATCACGGCGATGTAGTCCACCCCGCGGACCTGAACGCTCACGGCATCGCCAAGCAGCGATCCCACGAGCACGCCGCGGAAGGCGATGGTCAAGGCCACGAGGATGGTGAGCCCGGCGATTCCCACCGCCAGGCTGATCGCCCCGACCAGCGCGCGGCCGGGACTGCGCAGGACATTCGCTGAGGCCATTGCGGTGATGCCAGCGGATCGCCGTCCGCGCTGGACCTCGAGGACCGCCGGCCGCACGGAGGACACGGGTTCGGCGCGGGCCGCCAGCCAGGCCGGGATCAGCCCGGCGAGCACGGCGATGGCGACCGCGATCGGGATGGCGAGCAGCGCCCGGCGCGGCGAGCCGTGCAAGCCGAGAGCGGCCGACAGCGGCAGCGCGGCAGCCGCGCCGAGCAGGCCAGCGACCAGGCCGATCGCCGCGAGTTCGCCGAGTACGGCGGTGAATAGGCGCGGCTTGGTCCAGCCCAGGCACGCGAGCACGCCAAGTTCCCGGCGGCGGCTGCGGATCGCGGCCGATGCGGAGTTGGCCACGAACAGCACGCAGACGACGAGGATCAGCCCGAACAAGACCAGGCTGTTCTTGTCGATCGCGGTCAAGATGGCGACGGCGACGCCTTTCCGCACCCAGTTCTCGCGCAGTGCGAGCGATGGCTGACCGAACTTCCCGGCAGGCAAGTCGATCCTGGTGGGAGCTGGCGAGGAACCGGCCACGATATCGACGTCCAGATGAGTCCGGACGGCGATCTGCTGGGTGACTTCCCTGATCCGCTCCAGGCTCACCGGGTCAGGCCCGGTGACCCCGGCGACCCGGACCCGGATCACGCTGATGGGATCGCTGACGGGAATGTCAGAGCCGTAGTAGCCGGCGTTCTGCAACGCGGGCAGTGCCGAAAGGGAGGTGATCAGGTCCACGGGCTGGCTGACATAGCCGCCGAGGTTCAGGCTGGGAAGCAAGTCGTGGTCGCCAAGGGCCTTGCGGCTGACCGCGTTCGCCGGCGCGGCGGCGGTCGGCTGGTACGCGCCGAGCGGAACGCGGGACAGCGGGTCGAACGACTTGATCTTGCCCGGATCGAAGGTCCCCACGACCTGGGGCACGGCGATCAGACCGGTGTAGGAGTTGTCCGACGGCGCGTGCACGGTCAGCCTGCGGTACTGGCTGTCCTCGTCATCCATGGGGGTGACCGAGATGCCTCCCGTGTACCAGGTTGACGGGGGGTTGCGGACGGCCGCCGGCTTGAGCACGCCGGCTCGCGAGCGATGGTAACTCGTCGGCCCGACACTCCAGTAGCCGAGGACGGCGACCTTGGGCGCCCGGCTCGTCAGGGGACGGCGGAGGGAGCGGAGCAGCGCGCGGTAAGCCTGCTGGGCGGTCGTCCTGACCGTCGCGACCGTGCGCCCGGCCCCGGAAACCCCCTTCGCCAGCGTGTCCGAGCTCAGGTCGGGGGCGCTCGCTGGCGCCGCGAGCCGCTCCAGGCGGGTCACCGCGAACTCGTCCAGGCCGATCGCCGACGAGGCCAGCACGGGAAAGGCCGCTATATCACCCGATGGCAAGGCCTTGTCGGCGGCGTGCTCGGCCAGGTAGCTGCCGCCGGTCACCGCGTGGTCGAGTCCGTCCAGCTTTGCCTCGGCGACCGGATCGACCGCTGCCATCAGCACCGGGATCACCCAGCGGGTGCCCCAGTCGGGAGCGGCGCCGTCGACCTTGGACCAGCAGTCCGCATCCGACTGAGCCGCCGGGCCGAACGGGTTCTCACGAGGCGTAGTCAGCTTCAGCGGGCAGACTGTCGCGCTCTGCCCGTCGCCGGTCACCTCTTGCGTCACGCCACTGGAGCTGCTAGTGGCCAGGCGGTTCGGCGTAACGTACAGGTACGACGCCGGCTGTGCGACGCGGGAGGTACCCCCGGCGCTGGCCCACGTCGCGGCGATCCGGTAGAGCTGCCGGCCGGGCGCGGCGTAGTCGGCGGCGGGCAGCGGCTGAGTGACGTCGGCGATCAGCAGGGTGTAGCCGACCATCGCGATCGGCGCGGCGACACTGACTCCGGGGATCCGCTCGATCCGCCGGTACTGTGCCATCGTGATGCCGCCGTAGATGCCGGAGAGGAAGTTGGGCTGCACGGTGCCCTGCTGCCGCTCCAGGCTGGTCTTGGCTCCGTGCGGCCTGACCAGGATGTCGTACGCGGGTACAAAGTGGGCGGACACGGTGCCGACCGTACGGAGCTGTGCTGTCCGCGATGCTGCCGTCAATAGGGTGAAAGCAGTCGCCGCCAGGAACATCCCCGTCAGCAAGGCGACGAGTCGCACGGCGCGGAACCTCAGCTGAGACCAGGCAAGTTTTCCCATCGCAGCCGCCTTCAGCCCAGCTGCCCGACGCCGCGGATGACCTCGTCGACCGGGTAGCCGTCGGTAAGGTCCAGGTCATCGACGACGGCGCCGTCGCGCAGCCGGATCAGGCGCTCGGCCTGGGCGGCGACCTGCGGATCGTGGGTGGCCAAGATGATGGTCATGGCCCGGTCCCGGCGGAAACTGGCGAGCAGGCGCAGGATCTCGGTGGCGTTGGCCGAGTCCAGGTTGCCGGTCGGCTCGTCGGCGAGGAGCAGCGCCGGGGAGTTGACCAGCGCCCTGGCCATGGCGACTCGCTGCTGCTCCCCGCCCGACATCTTGCCGGGCAGGGAGTTCTCGCGGTCGGCGAGGCCGACGGCGGCGAGGAGCTCGCGGCCGCGCTCGCGCTTGCCGAAGGCGGTGCGGTACGGCAGCAGCGGCGCGATGACGTTGTCGAGCGCGGTCAGCGCGGGCAGCAGGTTGTAGCGCTGGAACACGAAGCCGACGGTCCGGCGGTAAGCGGCAAGCCTGCCGCCGCGCAGCGAACTCACCTCGGAACTCACGTCGGTGCCGCCGACCGTGATCGAGCCGGAGTCCGGGCGTTCCATCGCGCCGATCAGGTGCAGCAACGTCGACTTTCCCGAGCCCGACGCGCCGGTCAGCGCGACGAACGAGCCTGACCTGATGGTCAGGCTGACCTCGTCGGCGGCATGTACCCGCTTGTCCTTGTTAATCCCGTAGCTCTTGCTGACCTTGCGCAGGTCGACGGTGGCTCTGGCGCCGGCAGTACGGCTGTCTGTCATCTAAGCTCCCTGCCTTACCTGGTGGACACTGCCTTACCTAGTGACAATGCAAGACAAAAATGATCCACTTAGCTAGTGACAATGCAAGGATGAGACTGATTCGTTACGTGAGTGGCAGGAGCCGGCACCGACATGCCGTTGCACCACGCCGTCCTGGCGCTGCTGGCAGGCAGGCCCGCGCACGGATATGAGCTCAAGGCCAGCTTCGAGCGCGCGGTAGGTGACCAGTGGGGCGGCCTCAACATCGGGCATCTGTATCAGATTCTCGACCGGCTGAGCCGTGACGGGCTGATCGAGTCCGAGCGTCAGCCGCAGCCGATCAAGCCGGACCGGGTAGTGCACCGCATCACGCTGGCTGGCCGTTCCGAGCTCGAGCGCTGGCTGGCCGAGCCGAGCGAGCGTACCCGCGGCTATCGCGATGATTTCTTCCTCAAGCTGATGGCAGCCGTGCAGGCAGGTGACGCGGAGACCCTGGCCGGGGTGCTCAGGCGGCAGCGGGCGCATCTGCTCAGGCAGCTGCACGCGCTGGCTCAGGCGAGGGATGACGGGCGCGAAGCCATCGACGCGCTGCTCATCACCGCCGCCGAATTGCACATCAGGGCCGACCTCGGCGTCGTCGATGCGGCGGAGCGCTCCTGGGTGATACTGGCTGAACCCGGATCTAGGAGCACCGATGGCACAGACGGTGGAGTACTCACTGAGCGACGGCATAGCCACCGTCACGCTGAGCCAGCCTGACCGGCTGAACGCGTTCACCCGCCGGATGCACGGCGAGTTGCTCGACGTCTTCGATCAGACCGACGCCGATGACGACGTGCGGGCGGTGATCGTGACCGGCGCGGGGCGAGCTTTCTGCGCGGGAGCCGATCTGGGGCGCGGCGAGGGGACCTTCAGTTATGAGGCTGCGCCTGGTGCCCGCGCGCCGCGCGACTCGGGCGGCGAGCTGGTGCTGCGGATCTTCCGGTCGCTCAAGCCGGTGATCGCCGCGATCAACGGCCCGGCTGTCGGCGTGGGCGCGTCGATGACACTGCCGATGGACATCAGGCTCGCGGCTGACACCGCGCGGATGGGGTTCGTGTTCGGGGCGCGCGGGATCGTGCCTGACGGGGCCTGTACGTGGTTCCTGCCCCGGATCGTGGGGATCAGCCAGGCGCTTGAGTGGTGCCTGACGGGCCGGGTGTTCCCGGCGCAGGAAGCGCTGGCTGGCGGGCTGGTGCGCACTGTCTGCCCGCCTGATGAGCTGCTGCCGCTGGCGACCAGGCTGGCGAGCGAGATCGCGGCGAACGTGGCGCCAGTGTCTGCGGTGCTCACCAGGCAGATGATCTGGCAGCTGCTCGGGGCCGGCCACCCCATGGAGGCGCACCGGCTCGATTCGCTTGCTATTTACTCGACGGGGCGGATGGCCGACGCCGCCGAAGGCGTGACCGCCTTCCTGGAGAAACGGCCGCCTCGCTGGACGCTGGCGCCGAGCCGGGACTTGCCTGAGTGGTTCCCGTGGAATCCTGAGCCGCCCTATGAGGACTGACTTCGTGCCAAAGCCGCACCATTGCGTCAGTGTCGACGAGCGGCACGAAAATGGGCGGCCCGTCGACTGGCAGCCGGCGCCAGGCCAGAATGCGCTGATTGAGTTCGCCGGCCTGGTCGCGCACCTGCTGCGCCGAGCGCAGGCCGGGCACGCCCGCGGTGAGCCGCTCGATTTCCTTGCGCAGCCTTAGCGGCGTGGGCAGGCAATCCTCTGGCGAGCCGCCCTCCCGCCGCACCCAGTCGAGTGCCCAGGCCTGGCCGTCGAACTCGCGATGGCTGTCCGGCAGTGGCTTGCCAGCTCCCGGCAGGTTGTCGAAGGCACCGCGATCCTGGGCGTCGCTGACCTGCTGATCGATCCACGACCCGAAGGTCTTTCCCTGCGGCTTGCGCTCGGTCATGCCATCAGGATCGCAAAGTCCTCCGCTGGCCCGCCAGCCGGGTCGCGCCGAGTTTAACACCGTGCGCCCGGGTAGTTGACTTGGCGTAACCGGCTGAAATTGGAGGTTCACGAATGCCTATCCTTCTGGTAGCACTCGTTGTTGTCCTTATTCTCTTCGGGCTCGGGTTCGCCCTGCACCTGCTGTGGTGGATCGCGGTAATCGCCCTGGTCGTCTGGCTGCTCGGCTTCCTGGTGCGCGGCGCCGAGGCTGCTGGTGGCCGCCGCCGGTGGTACCGCTGGTAGCACCTGGTGGGGCCTGTGCGACCCTGAGTCCTGTGCGACACTGAGTTATGGCTAGCTGGCCGGAGGCGGCTGAGCTGCTCGCCGGGCAAGACGCGGTGATGCGGCGGCTGGTCGCTGAGGTCGGCCCGCCCGACGTGCGGCCTCCGGCTGAGTCCCATTTCGCGGCGCTCCTGCGGGCCATCGTCTACCAGCAGCTCGCCGGCGCGGCGGCGGCCGCCATCCATGGCAGGCTGATCGCCGCGCTGGGGGGCACGGCTGATCCCGGGCGGCTGCTGGCCCTGTCCGCCGAGACCCTGAGGTCGGCCGGCCTGTCCGCCCGCAAGGCGGAGTCGCTGCGCGACCTGGCGGCCAAGGTGCTCGACGGGACGGTCGTGCTGTCGCCGGCTGGCCTGCGGGCCGAGAGCGACGCCGAAGTGGCCGAGCGGCTCACGGCCGTGCGGGGCATCGGGCGCTGGACCGCCGAGATGTTCTTGCTGTTCCAGTTGCAGCGGCTGGATGTATGGCCGACCGGTGATCTTGGCGTGCGGAAGGGCTACGGGCTGGCCTGGGAGATCCCGATGCCGACGGCGAAGCAGCTTGAGCCGCTGGGCGACCCGTTCCGGCCGTACCGGTCGGTGCTTGCGTTTTACTGCTGGCGGGCCGCCGAGCTCTACGGTGCCGCTGCCGCTAGTGCCCTGACGCGCTAGTTCCCTGACGCGTTAGTGCCCTGAAGGGTTGAGCCCTGGGGTGTCGGGTAGCGGGGGAGGAATCAAGCTGATGGGAGGTGCCTGGTCGTGTCAGCTCACGCTGAGGAGCCGTTCGCCGACCGCGAGACTCTCAACGACGTGGAGACGGACATCTACGAGGCCATCGCGACCCTGGAATTCATCGGGCGCGAGGTAACCGCGAACGACATTGCCGTCGCGGCTGATCTTGACGAGCAGATCGTGCTCGACAAGCTCGGCGCACTCACCGATCGCGGTGTCCTGGTGGCGGCGCAACGGAAAGACAGGACGATCTACGAGCCGGCGAACCGGGGCTGGAGCGCCGCGCCGGAGCAGGCATCGAACCCGCATCGCTGAGCGGCCAGTCCGGGGTTGACCGGGCGCGGAGCGGCCGGGCGGGTACCGGCAGCGCCGGGCGGGCGCCCGGCAGGCCGGGGCAGGCGCCCGGCAGGCCCAGCAATGTCGCAACGGCGGCGCTATCACGCCAGCAATGTCGCAACGATGGGCCTCGCGGAGGGTTTGCCGTGCTTTCGGAGGAGGGTTTCCGGGTGAAGGAGGATCGACCGGGCCAGGACAATCCTCCAGGACCCGGAAACGCTCCTCCGCGCACCCGCAAATTCTCCACGATCATGACGACAACGCTCCCGCACGCGACAACCCTCCCGTCAGAACCCGAGAATCCTTCCCCGCACCCGACGACCCTCCCGCTCTTCAGCCACATCGGCATCACTGGCACCGCCCGAAAACTCTCTGGCATCATGCCGCAGGCACGGAAAGAGCCTCCGGGATCACCAAGCGTCTATCGGAGATGAGCATCATCTGCGTACATGGCCGGACTTTGCGCGCCGTGCCGGTCAGGCATGATGCCGGATATGGGAACCTCGATCGACGACCTGGAACGAGCGGCGGCGGGCGGCTGGCAGGCTCCGGAAGCCGAGCCGCTCGGAGACTGGGTGCTCCGCGCGGCTGAGGGTTTTACCGGCCGGGCCAACAGCGCGCTGGCGATCGGCGATCCGGGGATGCCGGTGGACGAGGCGGCCGACCGGGTGTGCACGTGGTACCGGGCTCGCAGCCTGCGGCCGATGATCTCCGTTGCCTTCCCGACCGGCCAGCCAGTGCATTCGGAGCTTGACCGGTACCTGGCCGTCAGGGGCTGGCAGGTCAGCCACGGCGCGCTGGTGATGACTGCGACGGCGGAGGAGATCGCGCGGCGCACGGCAGGAGCGCTGGTCGCCCTGGTCGCCCCGGCTGCACAGATCACTCCGGTCACGGTGCGGGACCGGCCTGACAATGAGTGGCTGGCGCTGTACCGGCACCGAGGTCACAAGCCGCCGCCGGTGTCTCGCAAGCTGCTGTTGTCAGCACCATGGCAGGCATTCGCCTCGGTACGCGCCGGCGGCCAGGCCGTTGCTATCGGCCGGGTGGCAGCCAGCGGCGGCTGGGCCGGGCTGACCGCGGTGGAAGTAGATCCCGGCCACCGGCGCCTCGGCCTGGGCACGGCGATCACGGCCGCCCTCGCCGCGGCAGCCGCCGGCCGCGGGGTCACGAGGATGTACCTGCAGGTCGCAGGGAGCAATGACGCCGCCCGCGCGCTCTATGGCCAGTGCGGATTCGCCGATCATCACGCCTACCACTACCGCACGGCCGGGTGACGAGCCGCTTGAGAAAACCCGGAGCGCTACGCTGAGCAGCGCCACAGCGATCTGCGGAGGGGTTATGACGACACCTGCGGCCGGATGGGACGCGTCCTACACGGCGGAAACGCCCGCGCCCTGGGACATCGGCCGTCCGCAGCCCGCGTTCTCGCGGCTGGCGGAAGCCGGGCTCCTGGCGGGTCACGCGCTGGACGCTGGCTGCGGCACTGGGGAGCACGCGCTGCTCGCGGCCGCGGCGGGCGCCGAAGTGGTCGGCGTCGACGTCTCCCCGACGGCGATATCCCGAGCGCGGGCCAAGGCCGCCGAGCGGGGACTCGCCGTGCGGTTCGAGCTTGCGAGCGCGCTGAGTCTCGCGGAACTCGGCGCTACGTTTGACGTGATTATCGACAGCGGGCTGTTCCATGTCTTCGACGACTCCGATCGCGCCCAGTACGTCGCGAGCCAGGCCTCGGTACTGCGGCCCGGCGGCATGCTGTACCTGATGTGCTTTAGCGACTCGCAGCCGGGAGACTGGGGACCGCGGCGGGTCAGCGAGGACGAGTTGCGGGCCGCGTTCGCCGACGGCTGGTCGGTCGTCAGCATCGCCGCCGACAGCTTTGAGCTCAATCCCGGCTATCCCACGCCCGCTGCGCAGGCCTGGCTGGCGTCGATCCAGCGGCGGTAACTGCCCGACTGGATAGGCAAGCCTTAGTGAGCTGCGGCTGCGGCTGCGGCTGCGGCTGCGGTCAGGACGAGACTAGCCAGCTCAGCCGGCGTGTGCTGATCGCCGCGCAGGATCAGGCTTCCGGCAGGCAGGTTGTCGCGCGCCGCCACGCAGCGCTCGACGTTGCTGTGCCCGAACTCGCGAGCCCGCGCGTCTTGCTCCAGATCGTCTTCGACGAGCACCCGTGCGTCGATCCGGCGGTGCAGTTCCTCAGCCGGCACATCGAGGAACACATGCAGCAACTCCTGGCCCGCCTTAGCGATCAGGCCGAAGATCTCCTGCTGATAGTCCGGATTGACCAGGGTCATCGGGATGATCAGCGGCCTGCCGTATTCCGCTGCCATCTTGATGGCGAACTCGGCGACCAGCTTGCGCCACAGCGGGATGTCCTGGAAGTCCCCGCTCGGCGCGGGCGGCACCCATTTGATCAGGATGTAGCCCACGTACTCCGGGTCGAACTGCAGGGCACCGGACATCCGCCCGTGCAATTCACCGGCCAGCGTCGTCTTGCCGCCGGCGAATGCGCCGTTGATCCAGATGATCATGTACCTCCAGGATTGGACTCACCACGAAAGAAGCAGGGGCGATTCAGGCTGGCCTGGCGGGAAGGCCGAAGTTGCCGAACACCTGGGCTGCCCGGGCATAGCCCGCCGACCCGGAGAAGGGATCATCGCCCGGCAGCAAGAACCCGGTGACCGCCGCGATCCGGTCGCCGCGCAGCGTCAGCACGTCGAGGACGGCGGGGACGAAGCTGCCGCTCGCCGCGTCGAGGATGTAGCAGCCCACCGCGAGCTGCCCGTTCGCGCGCGCGGGCAGATGCTGCCAGCGCACGGCTAGCGGCGCGCTGACCAGGAACGACCTCACGGCGACCGGCCCGCTGAACCACGTCGGGACCGGCGGCATGGACCAGGTCGCGTCGGCGGTGAGCATGCTGATCAGCGTGTCGGCGTCGGCGGCCTCGAGCGCGTCCGCGTACCGGCGGACGAGGGCGCGGGCGGCGTCATCGCCCAGTGCCCGCAACGTCAGCTGCTGGCTGCGATCGGGCAGCTCGCGCTGGATAGTGGTCCTGGCTCGCTGCAGCGCGCTGGTGACGGCCGGGATCGAGGTGTCCAGCTGGGCGGCGATCTCGGCGGCCGAGAATCCGAGCACCTCGCGCAAGATCAGGGCCGCGCGCTGCTGCGCTGGCAGGAGCTGCAGCGCGACGATGAACGCCAACTCCACGCTCTCGCGCAGCTCGTACCGTGCCTCGGGCGACGGGCCCGGATCATCGGCGAGCCAGAGGTCCGGGTAGGGGTCGAGCCACACGGGCTCGGTCAGCGGCGGGTCAAGCTCGGCGCCCGCTTTGGCGGCGGGACCGAAGCTGACTGGCAGTTCCCGGCGGGAACCGCGCCTGGTGATGTCGATCGCGGTGCGGGTAGCGATGGAGTACAGCCACGAGCGGAACGAGCTGCGCCCCTCGAAACCGCCCAGGCCGCGCCAGGCTCGCAGCAGCGCGTCCTGAAGAGCGTCTTCGGCGTCGTGCACCGAGCCCAGCATGCGGTAGCAGTACGAGCGCAACTCGGACCGGTAAGGCCCGATCAGGTCGGCGAACGCGGCCTGGTCGCCGCCCGACGCGAGCTCCAGCAGGGCTGCCTCGTTGGTTTGAGTGCTCCGGGCGACGCTCACTGTCCTAACCTAACGGTCATTCGCTAATCGCGGGCCGGCTGTCATGCAACAAGCCCGCTGGCCGCTCTATCCGGGTGACGGACTAACCGACCTGGAGTAGCGGGCCTATGCAGACAGCAGATGACCCGGCGACGGTAGTGGCGGTCGCCGACGAGTTCGAGGCGTTTGTACGCGAAGCGGAACCGCGATTGCGTCGCGCCCTGGTAGCGGCGTTCGGGTTCGAGGAAGGGCGGGACGCGGCCGCCGAGGCACTCGCCTACGCCTGGGAGCACTGGGACAGGATGCGCGCCGTGGCGAACCTGCCTGGCTATCTGTACCGAGTAGGCAGGACGGCGGCGCTGCGGCGCAAGACCCTGCCGGTGGTGCATGACCCGGCGGGCTGGGCTGAGCATCGCTTCGAGCCCGGCCTGCCCGGCGCGCTTGCCAGCCTGTCGGAGCGCCAGCGCATCGCCGTCGTGCTCGTGCACGGCTACGGCTACACGCTGCGCGAGACGGCGGAACTGACCGGCATCACGCGGTCCTCGATTCAGATTCACGCCGCGCGCGGCCTCGCGAAGCTGCGCGCCAACCTTGGCACAGGGAGCGACGCATGACGACGAAGAAATACGACGAGATCGCCGACCTGATCGAGCGACGAGCGCCGGCCATTACGATGACCGAGTTGAGCGGGCGAGTGCGGAGCCCGGCCGGGGAGGTGGCGCTGCCGCCACGTCCGGCCCGGGCGAGGGTCGGGCTCGCGGTCGTGGCGACGGCGGTGGTAGCGGTGGTCGCGGCAGGCGCGATCACCGCCGTGCGGCTTGGCAGCCAGCACCAACTGGAGCCGGTGCCGGTGACCGCGGCGATGGTGCGGCGCATCGCCCGGGCATCGGAAATCGCCCTGGCGGCGGAGGGTCACGCTCTGGTCAGCTATTCCGAGGTGGTCGGCACGACGCCAGACGGATCGGGGACCTTGGATATCACCTTCTCGGGGCAGAACTTCAACATCGTCTCGCGCCAGCCCGGTGCCAAGCCGTTCACCGAACGTGTCGTCGACAGCCAGATCTACACCTTCGGCGACCCGCCGCCCGGACAGCCGCTGCAGTGGTACCACTCGACTACCGAAAGCCAGGCCAGGGGCGTAGCGGTGCCCGACCCGCGCAAGCTCCTGAGCGCACTGTCGCCCACGGCCGGGTTCGCCGTCATCGGCAAGGAGGTCATCGATGGCGTGCCGCTGACGCACCTGCGGGCGACGAACGTCAAGGGCATGAACGCCCGGCTGCTCTCGCTCAACACCACTGATCAGCCCATCAGCGGTCTTGACATCTGGGTGGACAGCAGCGGCGTGGTGCGGATCATTCAGGAGCGATGCCAGGGCCAGCCCAGCCGTCTGACGAGATCGAGGTCATCGCGATCTCCATCCGGTTCGCCGGCATCGGAAAGCCGGAGTCGATTGCCGCGCCGGCTGACTACGGGACTGAGGTAACTCGGGGCTAGCCCACCCGGTGCAGGAGCCGGCGCTCGCCGAGCGTCCAGGCGGTAGTAGTGAGAAGGTACAACCCCCCAGCTAGCGGGAGGAACGCTGCGAACGCGACAGTCAGGTAGGGCATGACGGCGGTCAGCGCAGTGGACGCCCCGCCGATGGCCCTTGCGGCGCTGGCACCTTTATTCGTTACCGTGCGGGCGAGCCTGGCCGATAGCCAGCCGACGACGGCGACCAAGACGAACAGGCCAGCGAACACGACGCCGTGCAGGCTGAACGGTCCGGCGGCGCCCAGCCAGTAGCTGCCAAGCTGGGCGCCGAACAGGCCGTGGCTGAGCAGCGCGTTCGGCGCGCCTGCGATAGTCGACGAGCGGAAGAGCAGGTACATCACGCTGAGGAACGGCCATTGCAGCAAGACAGGCAGGCACCCGGCGAACATCGTCGTACCCTCGGCCTGATAGAGCTTGGCCAGCTCGCGCTGCAGGTCCTCGGGCTTGCTTGCGTGACGCTGGCGCAGTCCGGCCACCTTTGGCGCGATGCGCGCTCGGGCGTCCATGCCCCGAATCGCACGGTAGCTGAGCGGCATGATCACGATCCGGACCGCAACCGTGAACGACACGATGGCGATCGCGGCGGCGATGCCGCCAAAGGCGGGTGTGAGGAAGCTGACTAGCGCCGACACAACGTGATAAGCGACGTCCACGGGAACGCCAAGAAACGATGACATGAATTACCCTCCAGCCGGGTCGAGCGAGGAAATGACTGCTGGAGGCGACCGCGTTCAGCTCAGGGAACGGGCAGGTCCGGTCAGATCGCCGGCTATGCGGCCGCCTTGGCGGCTGAAGGCGCCCGGGGCCGGGGGCGGCCTGCGGAATCGGGGTCGCGCTGGCGGAGGAATGCCGCGCCCCAGGACTTCTTGCGAAGCGCGGTGGACCGGCCGGAGAGCGGCCGTGCCGCCGATAGCCGGCGAATCCAGGCCGCGCTGACCAAGCAGGCAAGGACCACGCCGACGAGTACCGTCGCTACGAAGGCGGTGACGGCTGCTGCGGACGGATCAGGCTGGGTAAGCAGCACATGGGCTGCCAGCCTGATCAGATTGGCGAGCATCACCACCATGCACTCAACAGTACTCGGCAATGGCGCGCAGGCAATGCTGGCCGAGGCCCAGCCGTCTGACGAGATCGAGGTCAGGTAACTCAGGGCTAGCCCGCGCTGGGGTGGGTCACGTGCCAGTGCGTACCACTGTCGCTGGTGTGCCAGATCGCGGGCAGTTCGTCGTTGGCGGGATCGGAACCGAGAACGATCCCGCGCGAGCCGAAGAAAACGACCTGCGTGGTCCCGCCGCCCTGGTCACCGATCACCGGCCGAACTAGGTGCCAGGAACGGCCGCTGTCGCGGGTGACCAGCAGTGAGCTTCGCGGCCCGGCCAGGAACACCCTGCCGTCCGGTGTCGCGGCGATCTGGCCCAGGTAACCGAAGCTGAGAGGCGGGCAGGCGAACTCGCTGTGCCGGCACGGCGTCCGCACCGTCCAGGTGCGGCCGCCGTTGGCTGACCGAGCCAGGGTCTTGTTCTGCGAGCCGACGCCGGGCTCGCCCGCGCAGGCGACGAAGATCGTGCCGCCAGGGGCGACGGCGAGCGAGTCGGACAGGGCGTCGAGCCCGCACCTGACCGGTCGCCTGGACCACGAGGCGCCGCTGTCGCGGGTGGTCCAGAGCGTCCCCGTGTCCGGGTTGCCGTGGGCATTGGGGCCAGGCGAGGCAAGCACGTACGCGGCCGGACCGCTTGTCCGGACCAGATCGGCGTGTCCTGTGACCTGCGCGCCGAAGCCGGCCAGGGCCGCTCCCGGCAGTTGCGCCCTGGCCGGTTGCCACGACCGGCCGCCATTGCGCGAGACGAGCAGCCGCAGCGGGCAGCTGTCGGGACGGCTGCCGGGTCCCGGGCAGCCGGCGGTCAGTAGCCACGCGGATCGGCCTTTGCCCTGGGCCGCGACGGCGAGTACGGCGCCGCCGGGCCTGACCCGCGCCCAGGACTTGCCGTGGTCGTGGCTGACAACGAGCGCCGGGCCGAACGCGAATACGTCGCCGCTGGTGTCGGCGGCGAGCGAGGTAACCGGCGCGTTGCCCGAGCAAGGCCAGTTGATGGCTGCGTGCGGCCGCGCGAACCGGCCGCCGCCGTCGCTAGTCGGCGCGACCGCGCCCTGGCACGTCTGGCCCCGGGTCAGGGTGAAAAGGCCGAGGCCATTTCGCGGATTGGCGAAGGCCACGGCCTCGAGACGGGCGGAGGAAGGGCGGAAGAGGGAAAGGCGGGCGGCGGAGGGACGAGCGTGGGATGACTGTCTTTGAAAGTGCGCAGTGATCGTATTCGCGCAGGCAGTGGCTGCCAGAAGCATTCCGGCGGCGGCGAGTGAAATGGCGAGGGCAGGTCGAGTTCTCATGCACGTTACGACTGCCGACGCCGCCTTCGGGTTGTGATCCGCTAGCCGGCGATGGCGACCCTGGCGACGATCTTGGCAGGGGTCACCCGGACCACCAGTTCGGGCGGCACGGCGTTACGGCGGCCGTAGTCGTCGGCCTGGCCGGCGCCCATGTAGCGGCCGGCGATGCGCGTTGCCCAGGTGAGCAGCTCGCCGGGCTCGTCCGAGGTGACCGCCGTTCCGGCCACGGTCACGAAGCTGAAGGGCGGCTGCTCGTCGTCCCAGCAGAGCGACACCCGGGCGTCGCGCAGGATCGCCTTGCCCTTGATCGTGTCGGCGGCGGTCATGAAGACGACCTGGTCACCGTCCAGGTCGACCCAGACCGGCGCGACATGCGGCGAGCCATCGGCCCTGACGACGGCGAGCTTGGCCGTCCTGGCCGGTGCCGCGAGCACGAATTCCCGCCACCAGCCCGGCGGCGCGTCGGTGTAGCCCATGGGCACAGCATCGCACAGCGGCTTCCCGCCTGATCCGGGCGTGCCTGGCCGGTGGCTGAGGCGCCGTTGACAGACCATTCTGCCGAGTCATAATCATGCTTAATAGTGAAAATAGAGCCAAAGGCGGCCATCAGCGCAGCCGATGTGCGCCGCCGTGCCTCGGAACCGGGCCGAAGCTAGTGGCTCGGGCGACCTTAGGAGGGTCGATGAGGTATCGGCGAATTCACAAATACCTAGCTGGCACGCCAGCCATCGCGGCCGCCGCCGCGATCGTGCTGTCGGTCAGCTCGGTCCCGGCACACGCGGCGCTGCCGCTAGAAAGCGAGTCCTCGGCGTTCCTCGGCTCGACGCTGCCGGTGAACTTCAAGGCGTCCCCGCCCGGCGCTAACGTGGCGTGCACCCCGACCGCCGCCCACCCCTTCCCGGTCGTGCTGGTCGAGGGAACATTCGCCAGCATGGCCAACAGCTTCGGCGCTCTCTCGCCCGACCTGGTCAACAACGGCTACTGCGTCTTCGCGTTCAATTTCGGCCAGACACTGCCGGGGACTGGCTTCTACGCGATGGGTGACATCCGCTCGTCGGCGTCGCAGCTCGCCGCGGAGGTCAGCCGGGTGCTCGCGCAGACCGGCGCGAGCAAGGTCGACCTGGTCGGCTGGTCCCAGGGCGGCATGATGCCGCGTTACTACATCAACAACCTGGGCGGCGCGTCGAAGGTCAACATGCTGGTCGGCCTGGCGCCGTCGAACTCCGGCACTGATCTCGGCGGGCTGACTAATTTCCTTGCTGACCTCGGCGTGCTCGGCCTGGACACGGCGCTGCTTTCGGTCACCTGCGAGGCGTGCGCGCAGCAGCTGCAGGGATCATCGTTCCTGACGAGCCTGAATAAGCAGCCCACGGCGTCCGGCGTCAAGTACGTCGTGATCGAGACGCAAGACGACGAGGTCGTGACCCCGTTCACCAACGCGTTCTTGCCCGCGGGCCCGAACGTCCAGAACATCATCCTGCAGAACCAGTGCTCGCAAGACGCCAGCGACCACATCTCGATCCCGTACGACTCCAACGCGCTGCAGGACGTGGTCAACGCGCTCGGCGCCGATGCCCCCGGCTTCCAGCCGCAGTGCGCGTCCGTGGGACCCATCTTCGGCAATGTCTGATCCCGCCCGGACTTCGGGCATGCTGGCAGGGTGAGCGAAGCCGACCATAACCACGGTGCCGATCATGATCATGATCATGCCGCCGCGCATGATCATGATCATGACCACCGGGAGGGGCTTGGCGGGCGGCTGCTGCATCTCGTCCGCCCGCACAGTCATGATGCGGGTGACAAGGTGGACGCGGCCATGGAGGCCAGTTCGCAGGGCATGCGCGCGCTGTGGATCTCGCTCGTCGTGCTCCTGGCCACGGCGGCCATTCAGGCCGTGGTCGTGGCGCTGTCGGGGTCGGTCGCGCTGCTCGGCGATACGCTGCACAACGCCGCCGACGCGCTGACCGCCGTGCCGCTCGCGGTGGCGTTTGTCGTCGGCCGGCGCCCGCCGACCCGTCGTTACACCTACGGCTACGGCCGGGCCGAGGACCTGGCCGGCGTCATCATCGTCCTGATCATGGCACTGTCCTCGGTCGCGGCGGCCTGGGAGGCCATTGACCGGCTGGCTCACCCCAGGCAAGTGACCAACCTGATCGTGGTGGCGGTCGCGGCCGTGGTCGGATTCGCCGGCAATGAGCTGGTCGCTCGCTACCGCATCACCGTCGGCCGCCGGATCGGGTCTGCGGCGCTGGTAGCTGACGGGCTGCACGCGCGGACCGATGGGTTCACCTCACTGGCCGTGCTGCTAGGCGTGGGCGGCGTCGCGCTCGGCTGGGGATGGGCCGACCCCGTCATCGGCCTGGTCATCACCGTCGCGATCCTGGCCGTGCTGCGTCAGGCGGCCCGCGAGATCTACCGCCGCCTGATGGACGCGGTTGACCCCGCGATCGTCGACCAGACCGAGCGGACCCTGCGCGGCGTTCCCGGCGTCCTTGATGTCGGCGAGGTCAGGCTGCGCTGGATTGGTCACCGGCTGCGCGCCGAATGCGAGATCATCGTCGACCCCGCTGCCAGCGCGGTTCAGGCCCATCAGCTCACAGTCGCTGCCGAGCACGAATTGCTCCACACGCTGCCGCGCCTATCGGCCGCCCTTGTCCACGCCGATCCGGCAGCGCTGCCGGGCACGGGCGACCCCCATGCCATGCTCGCCCCGCATCGCCGGGACGCGCGCCGCGACTAGCGGGTACTCAGTGGGCGGGCGCTGACGCGGGCAGGTCTCAGCGAGCGCTCAGCAGGACGCCGGCCATCACGACCCGCTCGGCCGTGCGGTTCTGCCAGTCGTGCGGCACGCCCGGCTGCTGGACGACCGAGTCGCCGGGACCCAGCGTGACCTCGGAATCCCCGACCACCAGCGTGACCTCCCCCTGCAGGACGGTCACGTAGTCGAGCGTGTCGGTCGCGTGAGCGGCCTGGAACCCATCGGCCTCCGCGTCGAGCCCGGCGTCGTCCTCGCCGGCCTCGTCGTCGGCAGCCTCTCCGGCGGGCGCGATCTCGACGATCCGGAAGCAGGTACCGCCGGGCGGAGGTTCAAGCGCCCAGGGCCGGTTGGAGGCGTCTGTGCCAGCGGGGGTGGCGGCGAGTGGCGTCCGGTCGCTCACCCAGAGCTCGGTGGTGACATAGCGGCCCGCATGAATCACTGTCGGCGGGTCGCCCTGATGGACAATCACGGGCTCGCCTGCTGCGTCGAAGCCAGTAACCACTCTATTCACGACGTTACCTCCCCGGTGACGGCTTCCAGCGGGCATACCGGATAAATTCGCCCTGCCGGAAATCGCAGTGTAACGTCCGCGCCGCTGGCCGGACACCCGCCCTGCGCGCCCGCTAGGGCGGGATGAGGCCCTAGGCGAGCGCGCAGCGGTGCGTGGCCGCGGCGGTCCGTGCCAGCGCTAGGGCTAGGCGTGCATGGCCGCCTTGAACTGAGCGGTGATCCCGCTTGGCAGCCGGCCGCGGTCCTTGATGTCGATGCCCTGGCTGCGCGCCCACTCCCTGACCTCAGAAGAGTTCGGCTCGGCACTGCCCCGGCCGCGCCGCCGCCTCGCTGTCCCCGCGACTCTGCGGCCAGCGGTGACGTACTGCGACAGCGTCTGCTCCAGGCGACTGCGGTGCGCGTTGTTCAGGTCAATCTCATAGTCGGCGCCATCAAGGCTGAAGCGAATTGTCGCCTCCGCCGCGCTGCCGTCCAGATCGTCGACTAAGTAGGTCTGTACTTTCCGTGACATGGGTGCTCCTTTTCTTAACCCTATTGAGGTTATTACCACGATGGCGCTACCCACGCATGCGAACTGAAACCATTAGTCTCCCGGCGGTTATGCTCCGCGCCGGACTTGGGTTCATTTTTCCAGGTCGCGCCGTTTTCGATACACCACGTGGCGGCGTAGGGCGTCATCATCGACGTCGGCATCATCGAAGTCCTCAGCGGGATCGGTGGTCATTCCGATCCGCCGCATCACCGCTTGGGAGCGCAAGTTCTCAGCCATGGTGACGGCGACGATTTCCGGCAGGCCCAGCGCGTTGAAGCCGTACTCAGCCGCCGCCAGCCCTGCCTCCGTGGCGTAACCATTGCCCCACGCCGGCCTGGCCAGACGCCAGCTGATGTCAACACCGGTAAACGGCAGTTCCTCGTCGAGGGTGCCCAGGCCGGTGAAGCCGATAAACTCACCGGACGCGCGAACCTCCACCGCCCAGATGCCAAAGCCGCAGCGCTCCAGGTCGTCCTGAAAATTCCGGGCCCAGGCGCAGGACTGCTCGAAGGTCAGCAGCGGGCCGAGGAATTGGCGCACCTCAGGATCGGCGTTCATCTCCGCCCACGACGCGAGATCGGACTCCCGCCAGCCGCGCATAATCAGTCGTTCGGTGCTGATCTCCGTCATCGTGCCAGTTTATTCACACACCGCAACAGGCCCGACCCCGAACGTGGCTCAGTCATCTGACCGTGCCTGGTCCGCCAATCGGAGTGGGCAAGACCGTCATCTGACTGATGCGCGCCACGTCGGCCGCGAGGGACACTGATGACTTGTCAGCGGAATTCACCTAGGCCGGGCAGATCAGGCAAGGGAGAGAACGGATGCTAATGCAACGAAATGGCCTCCGAGCCGGCCTGCGCGTCGGCGCGGGCCTCGGCGCGATCGCCTCGCTGCTGGTCGGCTGCGTGGGCGCCGGTGCCGCGCCATCGCAGCAGGCGCACCGGGACACGCACCCGGTCGTCAGGACCGGCGAAGGGAAGGTACGCGGCAAGGCAGCCGGCGCGATGGCTGAGTTCCTGGGGATTCCCTACGCGGCACCGCCGGTCGGCCCGCTCCGATGGCGGCCGCCGGGCGCCATGGCCGCGGGCTCCCCGTCATGGTGTGGATCCACGGCGGCTTGCCTCGAAAGGCGCGAAGGGCCTGTTCGCCAGGGCCATCGTCGAAAGCGGCAGTTACAACCTGACCCAGGCGCCGCTGGCAACCGCCGAGGCGGCGGGCGGCGAATTCGCCGCGAAGGTGGGCTGCACCAGCAACGTCGCGGCGTGCCTGCGCAAACTGCCAGTTCAGACCATTGCCGGGGCAGCCTCGGCAATCGCCGCGCAATACCCGCTCACCTCGTACCCGAGTCCTTCGCTCGCGCTCGGCGCGGTCGGCACCGACGCGATCTTCGCGTGCCCGGCGCTTTCGGCTGAGCAATCGCTCTCGCGGTACGTGCCCACGTTCTCCTACGAATTCAGCGACGAGAACGCGCCCGAGCGCTTCCTCGCACCCGACAGTTTCCCGTACGGGGCGGCACACGCCTCGGAAATCCAGTATCTCTTCTCGACAACGAACACTGCCTTCCCCGGAGTCCTCACCACCGATCAGAAGCGCCTGGCGGCATTGATGAGACGCGACTGGACCAGCTTTGCCAGCCTCGGATCACCAGCGCGGTCATCGGGGCTGGCCTGGCCCGGGTTCGAGCCGGACACGCATTCGACCGGGCGGTCCGGTGCCGGGCATGCTGGTCAGGCCGGCCAGCATGCCCGGGCCGCGCGTGGTGGGCATTGGCAGACCGGTCGTGATAGTACTCATTTGTGCCGTTGAGAATGATCGTACGAGTCGCCATTACCTGCGCCGTTGTCTCGTCGGGACTGCTCGTGACGGCACAGGCCGCGCAGGCAAGCTGGCTGGAGCAGAGCACGCCCGCGGTCCCGGCGGCGACGGCCTGGGAGCTGACCGCCGTATCGTGCACCTCGCCCAACATCTGCATGGCCGTCGGTGACGGGACTGGCGAAAACAGTCAGCTGATCGCCGAGCGCAGGGACGGAGGCGGGGGCGGCTGGACACTCGTCTCGATCCCGCAGCCGGCCGTCGGCAGCCTGCTCTCGGGGATTTCCTGCACGTCGGCGACTGCGTGCATCGCTGCTGGCACCGCGCCGAGCGGCCTGAACACCGTGCCGCTGTCCGAGAAGTGGAACGGCTCGAGCTGGCAGATCCTCACCACCGCGCGGGTCGCGGGCTCTCAAACGAGCGAGCTGAGCGCTGTGTCCTGCACGTCGGCGACGAAGTGCACCGCGGTCGGCAGCACCCAGACCGGGAACCGCGTCGTCGCCCTGGCCGAGCGCTGGGATGGCACCAAGTGGCGGATCGAGGCCACCGCCAATCAGCCGCCAGCGGGAGCGACCGAGCTCAGCGGTGTCTCCTGCACCTCCGCGACATCCTGCACCGCGGTCGGCAGCCGCGCGGCCGGGAGCACGACGCTCTCACTGGCCGAGCACTGGAATGGCTCGCACTGGCTGCCTCAGCCCACCCCTGGCCTTAGCGGCGGGCACGATAGCGGGCTCAACTCCGTCTCCTGTAGCTCAGGCAGTTCCTGCATGGCCGGCGGGACCGGCCTGGCTGAGCGCTGGAACGGCACGAAATGGTCGCTGCTCAAGATCGCCAAGCCAGGCGGAGGAACCCCCGCCACGCTGAGCGCGGTGTCGTGCGTGCGAGCCGGCGTCTGCTACGCGGCCGGCGGTTTCTTCGCCGACGGAGTGCTGACCCTGGCGGCGGAATTCTGGAATGGCACCAGGTGGTCGGTGCAGGACGCCCCGATCACGACGTCCCAGGATTCGAGCACGCTCGCCAGCGTGTCCTGCACCACCGCCACCAACTGCACCGCCGTCGGCAGCTATCACGATCCGGTCAACGGCAACCGCGCCCTCGCGGAGAATTTCGCGCTGCACTGGCAGGACCAGTCGCCGCCGGCGCTCAACGGGGTGCTCGCGGCCGGGCTCAACGCCGTGTCCTGCGCATCGCCGGATGCCTGCGTCGCGGTAGGCACCTTCGAGACCACGAAGGCGTTCGAGTCGTTCGCCGAAATCTGGAGTGGCTCGCAGTGGGCCGTGGTGAGCACCCCCAAGGCCAGAGCCAGTAACTTGAACTCGGTTTCCTGCACGGCAACCCGTTCCTGCGAAGCGGTTGGAGACATCGTGACCAACGGCATTCCGCTGACGCTGGCCGAGCACTGGAACGGCATCACCTGGGCGATTCAGCACACTCCCAATCCGGCCGGGGCGGCCAGGACCTTCCTCACCTCGGTGTCGTGCCCGGCTAGCAACGCGTGCACGGCCATCGGGTCCTCAGCGGGCCGCGCCGGCATCTCGCGCACGCTGGCCGAGCGGTGGAACGGCAAGAGCTGGAAGATCCAGCGCACGGTCAACCCGGCTGGCGGGGGCATCTCGTTCGAAGGCGTGTCGTGCGCGTCGGCCAAGGCGTGCACGGCGGTGGGGAGCTTCAGCACCGGCGTTTTCGGCGAGACCTGGAACGGGTCGAGCTGGAAGCTGCACGCCGCGCGGCTCCCTGCGGGCAGCAAGAGCGCGTTCCTGTCCAGCGTCTCGTGTACGTCGGCGGGGGCGTGCACCGCGGCCGGTGACTTCACGCGCGGTACGCGCATTGTTCCCGTGGCTGAGCGGTGGAACGGCACGACCTGGACGCCGCAGCTCCTGCCGCCGGTCGGCGCTGGCCCCAGTGGCCTCAGCGCCGTGTCCTGCGTGTCGGCCCGGCTGTGCGTCGCCACGGGCTTCAGCGGCGATTCCGATTTCCGCCCGTTCGCGGAGCGGTGGAACGGCAGGAAGTGGGTGGCCCAGACCGTGTTCAGGCCTGGCTCGTCGTCCGCGCTGCTCAACGGGCTGTCGTGCGACTCGGCGAGCGCCTGCATGACCGTCGGGTCGTTCACCGACGCGATGTCGAACGAGCAGATGTTCGCCGACCAGTACTCGTAGTCGGCGCGTGCTTTCAGCCGTAGTGCTTGAGGTGCGGCCACAGGGTGGTCCAGCTGGCGTCGGGTCCGGTGCAGACGCCGAAGGTGATGTCGGTCCAGTTGTTCTGCACGCCGTACGGGGCGCGGTAGGTCGCGACCTTGCGGCAGCTGGCGAAGTAGGGCTTCAGCATGCGCAGGGCGTCCACCGCGAGCACGGTGCGGTCGGAGGCTGACCCGGGTCCCCACATCCAGAACGCGTTGTGGCCGGACAGCACGGCGGGCAGGCGTGCGGGCTGGCCGAGTACGTCGAGCGCGGCGGCCTCGGCGTAATAGCCGGTGAAGATCGAGGCCGGCCGCTGCCCGGCGCGGGTCAGGGCGGCGTCTTCGGCGTCCACCGCGCGGGCGAGCTGCGGGAAGCCGACAGTGTCGCCGATGGTGGAGCTCTGCTGGGCGGAGGCCGGCAGCTTGCGCACGTCGGTCACCGGCACGAGCGGGAGTCCGAACGGAAGGATCAGCGCGGCGCCGACCAGGGGAGCGGCCAGCGCGAGTACGCGGCGGGCGCGCGGCCGGGTGCCGCGGGCGATCCAGCGCTCGGCGGCCACGGAGCCGGCCGCGATGATGGCGGGCGCGAGCCCGTCGGCGTAGTACGGCTTCCCGGGCACCCAGGCCAGGACGTAGGCGAAGACCAGGGTCACGGTGATCGCGATGAACCGCAGTTCGCTACTGCGCCAGAGCCTGATGAAGCCGGCCACGACGAGCGGCGCGATGAGCAGCCCCAGGTAAATCAGCTGGGCTGGCAGGCCGCCCGCGTAGGCGGCGGCCGAGCTGTTCTCCTGGTGCAGCGCCGACGACATGGCGAGCTGCGGCCAGGAGTGGGTGACCTGCCAGCTCAGGTTCGGAGCCCAGATGATCGCGGCGACGCCGACCCCGAGCCACGGCCACCGCGTGCGCAGCACGCCTCGGTACCGGGAGGCCGCGATGGCGATCATCAGGGCGATGAGCAGGGTGAGGAGGAGGTAATTGTCTTCGAGCCCGATGCCGGCCGCGAGTCCGGCGCCCAGCCACGAGCGCGGCCTTTCCCGCAGTAGCGCCGTCGCGATGCAGAGCAAGACGACCGACCAGGCCAGCAGCTCGACCGGCGTGGTGTTGCCGACGTGCATGGCGCCGAGCAGGAGGGGAGCGCAGGCCATGGAGATCGCGGCGAGCACCTGGCCGACCCGGCCGGAGCCGAAGAGGGCGGCGAACCTGGCCGCCGTGATGATCACGGCGCCCCCGGCAAGCGCGGGGATGATCCTGATCGCCGTCGGGTTCAGCCCGAAAATGGCCGTGGTCTTGTCGAGCAACGGCATGAGCGGCGGCTGATCCACATAGCCGAACGCCAGATGACGTCCCGCGTCGATGAAGTACAGCTCGTCTTGCATAAAGCCGTACCGGCCGCTGACTGCGAGTTCGACCGCGACGAAGACCGCGGCAACTGCCCAGACAAGCGCCGCGGTGCGGCTGGGCGGGGGTGCCTGGGTGTGCGGGCCGTCTTGGGTGGTGGTGGCGGGGGACAGGCTGGCGGCTTCGTTGCCACCCGGGTTGGTCATCGTGATACCTCCTGCGGCGCCCTGTCGAGTGACTCGGCAGGTAAACTGATATCACTATGATAGACCGATGATAGAGAGATGGCCAGCGGCAGGCCCAGCTATGGGACATGGGTGTGGCTCTTTCGGGGTGAGCCAGCTGGGTGGTGCCGTGCCCGGGAGGGTTGTCCTGCTCCGGGAGGAGGGTTGTCGTGTCCGGGAGGGTTTTCGTCCTTACCGTGGAGGGTTTCCGGGTTCCTGAAGGAGCGTTGTCGCATGAAGGAGGGTTGTCGTCGTATAGTCCGGTCAACTCTCCTAGATGCGGAAACCCTCCTGCACGAACCCGAAAACCCTCCTGCGAGAGCAGCCTCACCCCGAAAGAGCCGCATCCATGTCACATTGACGGGCCAGTCTGGCCGGCCTCAGCCGGCCGTCGGCAGGTCGTTGCGGGTCATGAAGCTGGTGATGTCTTCGCGGCGGATCACGCTGGCCAGTAGTTCGGGGAACTTGTCCGGGGTGCAGGCGAAGGCTGGTGCTCCGAGGCTGGCGCAGGCGGCGGCGAGCTGGTGGTCGTAGGCCGGCGCGCCGTCATCGGAAAGCGCGAGCAGCACGATGAGCCGGACGCCGCTGTCGACGAGCGCGGTCAGCCTGTGCAGCAGGGAACTCTGATCGCCGCCTTCGAGCAAGTCTGAAATCAGCACCATGATGGTGTCGGCTGGCCTGGTGACCAGGGTCTGCCCGTAACTGACGGCGCCGTCGATGTCGGTGCCGCCGCCTAGCTGGGTGGCGAAGAGGACGTCGACCGGGTCGGCGAGCTGATCGGTCAGGTCGACTACCGAGGTGTCGAACACGGCGAGTTGCGTCCGTACCGCGCGCAGCGAGGCCAGTGACGCGGCCATGACTCCCGCGTAGACGACCGATGACGCCATCGATCCGCTCTGGTCGACCAGGAGAATGACGTCCTGCAGCGCGGCTATCCGGCGGCGCCGCGCGTGGCCGATGAGCTGTTCGGCGATGATGGTGCGCAGCTCGGGCTGGTAGTGCCGCAGGTTGGCGCGGATCGTCGCGGGCCAGTCGACGTCGGCGAGCCTTGGCCGCCGGCTGCGGGCCGACCGGTCGAGCGCCCCGAGCACGGCGCGGTGGAGTTCGGCTTGCAGCCGCCGCTCGATTTCAGCCACCACCTGGCCGATGACGATCCTGGCGGTCTGCCTGGTCTGCTCAGGCATGGCCGACTTGAGCGACAGCAGCGTGCCGACCAGGTGCACGTCAGGCTGGACGGCGGCGAGCAGTTCCGGCTCGAGCAGCAGCTGACGCAAGCCGAGCCTGGTGAGGGCGTCTTGCTGGAGCACCTGGACCACGGGCGTCGGGAAGTACGTGCGGATGTCGCCGAGCCAGCGGTGCACGCCCGGTGCTGAGCCGCCCAGCCCGGCGCCGCGACGGCCCTGGCCCGGCCGGCTGTCGTACACGGCGGCCAGGGCACGGTCCATGGCCAGGTCCCGGTCCGACAGGCCGCCCCGTTCGGGCTGGCCAGCCTGGACGGACCCTTCGCCCTGGTCGTCCGCCGCGCTGCCGAGTACCAGCCGCCAGCGCCGTGCCCGCTCACCCCCTGCTGGCTCAACCCCTGCTGGCTCAGCCATGACGTACCTCCAGGCCAAGGGCGGCGGCCAGGACCGGAGTGATCCTGGCGATCCGGTCGGCGTTCCAGCTGTCCTCATCCGGGCGGCCTGATGCCACCGGCGGACCGCCTCCGGTCCGTACCCGTTCGGCCATCTGGCGCCGTTCCGGCCAGGGAAACTCCGCGAACGTCCGCCGCAGCAGGGGCAGGACCTCCTCGAACGCCGCAGCGGACAGGCCGCACAGCCAGTCATCGATGAGCTGCCAGAGTGCCTGATCACGCAGCAGGACCAGTCCTGAACCGCGCAGGAACCCTTCCAGCCATGCGGCGGCCACGGCCGTGTCGTGCCGCGCCGACAAGATCCTGGCCAGCCGCTGCCCCGCCTCAGCGGCGTCGATCACACTGGCGTCGAGCAGCAGGCGAACGCACCGGCCGGCCACCAGTCCAGGCGCGCCCGCCAGGTCGGCGACCGAGTGCTGCGCCGCGCGCCAGGCAGTGAGCTGGCCGGCGGTGCCGATCAGCGAGACGGCGTCCTCGGCAGCCTCGATGGCGGTCAGCATCCCGGCCGCCGCGCTGTCGTCGAGTGACGCGCACGCCGCCGGCAGGCCCGGCGCACACCCGGATCAGCAGGGAGTCGGCGACCCCGCGCACCACGCTCGCGTCCGTCTGCCGGACACTGCCATACCGCAGCACCCGGGCGAGCGGCGGGACGGCCGTCATCAGCTGCTGGACATCGCCAGTCCGTGGCCGACCGCATTTCCAGCGCGCCGGTCACGGCCAGCAGCGCATCAGGCAGCTCGGCCAGCACGACCGCCTCGACCAGCCTGGTGATCACCGGAAGCTGGTCAGCCTCGCCGGCCCGCTCGGCGACAACCGCGCCAGCGGCTGCCTGCACGGTCGTGCCGTACCTGGCCCGCTCGATCAGCGCGACCAGGAACTCAGGCTGCCAGCGCAGTCGCCACGCCTCCTTGAACGTGCCCGCACCGCGCGCCACCGTCACCGTGCCCCACGGCACCTCAAGCAGCCTCAGCCGGTGCAGAAGGCGTGACCTGTCCCTGCCGGTCTCGCCGCGCAGGTCGAGTTCTATGTCCTTGTCGGCTGCCGTCGGGCGGAACCGCAGCCGCCGGCACTGCGCTTCGAAGTCGGCCTGCAACGGCACGACAGGCACGTCGGCCGGCACCTGGCCGAGTTCCTCGCCGATCACGAGCTTGCTGGTGATGAGCCTGATCGGGGTGTCGTCACCGTGGCACAGCACGGACCGCACCGCGTCGGTGAGCTCGGCCAGGCCAGGCAGTGACCGGCCACGGACCGCCGCCAGCGCCTCCGCCAGCCGGACCGCCTCGAGCGCCGCCGCCGTGGACGCGGGCAGGTCCGCCTCGCGAAGCAGGCCCGCCGCCTTGACCACCCAGCGCTCGGTCACGCGGTCGGGTGCCCGCCAGAGATGGGAATACCAGCCGGGCGACGCGATGCCGGCTCCGTAGCCGCTCGCGTGGGTGAGCCGCTGCGCCGTCCACGGCACCCAGGTCGCCCGCGTCTTGACCGTTGCCAGGCCGCGCAGCAGCTCGGCGTCGGCCCTGGCCGGCGGCAGAGAGGTGAGGGCGGGTACGTGCCAGGCGCCGCAGATCACCGCGATCCGGTCATGGCCTGCCCGTGCCGCCGCGCGCAGGTGGGTCCGCATGGCCGCCTCGCGCTGCTGGTCCCGCTTTGGGGGCGCCCAGCCGTCCTCGGCGGCCGCCACCCGAAGCTCGGCCATCGCCTCGCCGATGGCCGCGAAAAGCTCGAGCGGGTCCCCGCCAAGCCTGTGCTCGACGACGTCTTCCCACCATCGCTCGGGGTCATCATGCCCGGCCGCGAACGACAGCCAGCCGATGGGGTCGGCGGCCACGGGCGATTTTTCATCCTGGTGGTTCTCGTCGCCGGCCAGCGTCGCCAGCGACGCTGCGGGCAAGTCGATGAACCGGACCGGCAGCCCGGCAGCGGCCGCGTAGACGAGCCCCTGCCATTCGGGCGAGTACTCCGCATATGGCCAGAAAGCAGCCCGCCCAGGCCGGTCCGGCGCATGAGCGAGCACCGCCACGGGCGGAGTCAGGGCAGGGACGTGGCAGGTGAGCTCATTCGCTTCCGGCGGGCCTTCGATGAGGATCACGTCCGGGTCGAGCGCGGCCAGGGCGGCCCGCACGGCGCGGGCCGAGCCCGGGCCGTGGTGCCGGACGCCGAGGACAGTCGCAGTCACGAGATCACCAGGTGGCTACCCGGCGGTCGCTGGCAGATCGCGGCACGCCCGGTACAGGTCGAGCCAGTCCTGCCGTTCCTTGACGACAGCCTCCAGGTACTCATTCCACGCCACGCCGTCCTGTGCTGGGTCCTTGATCACGGCACCCACTAGCCCGGCCGCGACGTCGTCGGCCCGGAGCCGCCCGTCGCCGAAGTGCGCGGCCAGGCTCATGCCGTTCGCGAGCACGCTGATCGCCTCGGCGGTCGACAGCGTGCCGGTCGGTACCTTGAGCGTGGTCCGGCCGTCGCCGGTGACTCCCGATCTCAGCTCGCGGAACACCTGGACGACCCGGCGAACCTCGGCGAGCGCGGGAGGCTCGGCCGGCAATTGCAGCGCCCGGCCAAGCTCGGCGACCCGGCGGCTCACGATCTCGACCTCCTCGTCGGCTGTCTCGGGCAGCGGCAGCACGACGGTGTTGAACCGGCGCTTGAGCGCGCTCGACATCTCGTTGACGCCGCGATCGCGGTCGTTGGCCGTGGCGATCAGCGTGAACCCGGGGACGGCCTGGATTTCCGTGCCGAGTTCGGGTACCGGCAGCGTCTTCTCCGACAGCACGGTGATCAGCGCGTCCTGGACCTCGGCTGGCATCCTGGTCAGCTCTTCGATCCTGACCACTTTGCCAGCGCGCATCGCCGTCATGACGGGGGAGGGCACGAGCGCGGCGGCGGTCGGCCCTTCGGCGATGAGCCTGGCGTAGTTCCAGCCGTACCTGACGGCGTCCTCGGCCGTGCCGGCCGTGCCCTGCACCAGCAGCGTCGAGTCCCCGCTGATCGCGGCGGTCAGGTGCTCGGACAGCCAGGTCTTCGCCGTGCCGGGAGGGCCGAGCAGCAGCAGCGCGCGGTCGGTCGCGAGCGTCGCCACCGCTACTTCGAGCAGCCGCGGCGAGCCGACGTACTTGGGAGTGATGACCGTTCCGTCGGCCAGCGTGCCGCCGTGCACGTACTGGACGACGGCCCACGGCGACAGCCGCCAGGATGGCGGCTTGCTCTTGTCGTCCGCCGCGCTGAGCGCCTCGAGCTCGGCCGCGTATTGCTGCTCAGCGTGCGGGCGCAGCACGGCAGCGGGCGCGGCAGCAGGCATGGTCACAGGTTCGGCTCCTCGGCGAGTTCGCGGCGCATCGCCGCTCGCACGGACAGATTGCGGATCAGCTCAGCCCAGTTGCCGGCCAGCTGGGGGTGGAGCCCGGCCGGGTCCAGCTGGGGCGGGTCAGGGGGCTCAAGGCGCAGGGCCGCGACCCTGAGCAGCCGTCTGGCCTGCGGCGAGCGACCTGGATCGGCGCGGGCCAGCGCCGCGATCCGCTCGCGCACTACCGCGGATAGCGCGGCTGACCACGGCCCTGGCACCAGCTCGATGGCGCTGAACAGCGAGCTGTCCGGATGCGCCGCGAGCCAGACATCTCGATCGGGCTCGGTCAGCGCCTGGAACAGCGAGATCGCCCGCTCGTCGCCCAGCCGCTCAAGCTGGTGTGCGGGCTGGTCAAGAAACGCGCTGATCCAGGGCCCGTGCTGATCCCTGATGGCCGCGTCGGTCCAGCCGAGCTGAAGCGGCATGGCCCAGTCGGTCGCGGCCGCCAGCTGGAGCAAAGTAGCGGGCGGCAGGCCCGTGTGGCTGGCCCACCAGGCCGCCGGCGGGGCGGCCACGAGCTGCCGCAGCAGCCAGGACTGGGGGCCGATCCCCCGGGGCGCGCTGACATCCAGCCCGTCCGCGGCCAGCTCCTCGCTCGCGGCCGACGGCGGGCTGATGACGAGCCGCGGTCCCGGGCCGCCCGCGTCCGCTGGTACGGCAGTTTCCACCGCTACGGCAGCGGCGGCCCGCCCGGCCGGCGCGCGCGGAGAAAGCGGTCCCGGGCAGCCGTGCCAGCAACGCCGCCGCTGCTGCCCGGACGGCGCCGTGCCGGTCGGCAAGCGCCCGGTCGAGCAACGGCTCGTCGTGCGCGCCGAGCCCGACGGCGAGCCCGGCGATGAACGTGGCGCGATCGCCCGCCGGGTCAGTCGGCCACGTGGCTTCCACCAGCTCGCAGCCGAGCGCGGGATCGGTCCGGCGCACCTGGTCAAGCAGGTCGCGGCGGACCCGGCGGCCGGCCGTGGTCCAGGTTTCCAGGGCAGGAGGCCGCCTGGGCAGCGGTGATCGCCCACTCCCACGCGGGGTTGGCGGCGGCTAGCCACGCGGCGAGCGGCCCGAGAACAGGTACGAGCACCGCGCGCAACCGCTTGCTGGCTGTGGCGCTGTCCAGCAGCGCTGGCAGGAGGACGTCAGGCGGCCGGCGGCCGCTGCCGGCCAGCAGCCTGACCCACTCGACCGCCAGTTCGCCCGCATTGGCCTCGAGCAGCTCTCTGAGCCGGCCCGGGCCGCGATGCTCACCTCGGGCCGCGGATCTGGCTGGGCAGGTTCAGGCGCCGCGAGATCAGCGGCCAGCGCGGGCAGATAGCCCGCCCGCCGCTCTCGGGAGGCGACGGCGGCTCGCTGCAGCAGCTCGGACGACTCCAGCGTCGCCCGCCTGGCGCCGAGCACGGCCGCGTCCACGAGATCAGGCCAGGAGCTCACGCGATCAGCTGCCCGGGCCGCCCAGCCGGCGCGGCCGCCAGCGGCAGGAAATCGAAGCCGTCCCACTCGCCGGCAACATCCGCCGGTGCGCCGGCGGACAGGGCGAGCAGGCGCCAGCGCACGTCAGCCGGGGCCGTGACCGGCAGCGCGCGGCCGGCGCCATCCCGGAGCAGCCAGCTGCCGCCAGGCGCGGCCAGGCAGCACGGTCACGCCGCGCACGGCGATGGGCACCACGTCGGCCCAAGGGTCGACCGCGAGTACCTCGGACACGCGCTCCAGCGCCTCGTCCCAGGTGGCAGGCCCGGGCAACGGCCCGATCGGCAGCCCGTTCCCGCCATCGCCGGCCTCGCCGTCGCCGGGCCGCTCCGCGATCAGCACCCGGGCGGGCAGGCTGCCCGGATACACGGCGACGGTTGCCGCCGATCGCGTGCCTGGCGGCAGCCCGGGTTCGAGGGGCTGCCCGGTCATGGCGAAGGCAAGGTAGCTGACGACCTCGCCGGTGCGCTCTCCGTAGAACCACTGCCTCAGGGTCCGCAGCTGGTCGTCCTCGGTCTGCCGGTGGCCGAGCACGGACCAGGTGTCGCTGATGCGCCGGCCGTTCTCCGTGACCTCGGCGGTTGTCGAGGTGTAGCCGATCCTGGCGCGCAGCGCCTCGGCCGTGGCCTGCGGCAGCGCGTCCCGGCGCGTCCACGCCTCGCACAGCAGGTACAGCGAGCCCAGCTCGTCGAGCATCCGCTCTGGCCAGTCGGCCCGCTGCCCGCCTGCCGCCGCCAGTTCAGCCAGCCGCCGCAGCTTGTTCGCCAGTCCGCGGGCCTGGGCGTCGATCATGCGGCGCGCCATCTCGTCCCACCAGTGCCACGGCTGGGCCTGGGCCGCCGCCAGCCCGCCGCGAGCCAGGTCAGCGAGCCAGCGTCGCAGCTCATCGACGCCAGCGCCGACCTTGCGGTCCCTCGCTGCCGCCCGGCGCTGCTGCGCCTGCGGATCGGCGAGAGCCGCCGGACCGCCAGCACTCCCGGAAACCCCGGCAGTCCGCCTGGCCTGGCTGGCCGACCGCGCGGCCAGCCACTCAGTGACCCAGTCCGGGCAGGCCGCCGCAGGTACCTCGCCACCGGCGAGCAACAGCAGCAGCCCGATCGCGTGCTTGCACGGCAGCTTCCGGCTCGGGCACGAGCACCTAGTCGCGGCATCGGCCAGCGCGGCCTGGCAGCGGTACGGCGACGCGCCGCTGCCCCGGCACTCACCCCAGGCGGCCTGCTCGTCCCGCCCGAGCACCGGCCACCGCACGGCCACCGCCTGCCCCTGCCCGGCCTTCGCGGCAGCGGCGTCCGGTGCCAGGGCCAGCACCTGCTCCCTGCTGACGGCCGCCGCCATCAGGACGAGCGGCCCATCAGGTAGAACTCCGGGTTGGGCTGGAGCGCGCACAGGTGCGCGAGCCGGTTGGAGGCGGCGAACAGGGCGGTGATCGCCCCGACGTCCCAGATCTCGTCCTCGCTGAGTCCCGCCGCGCGGGCTCTGGCCAGGTCTGACTCCCCGAACAGCTCAGGCGTCCTGGTCAGCGCCAGCGCCAGGTCGGCGATCGCGCGGCCCCGGGCATCGAGCTCAGCCTGCCACGGGCTCGACGCGACCTGGTCAGCTAGGAGCGGGTCCCTGGACCTGATCCGCAGGATCGCGCCGTGCGCCACGATGCAGTACGTGCAGTGGTTGGCGCCCGAGGTGGCGACGACGACGAGCTCCCGCTCGGCCTTGGTCAGCCCGCCCTCACGGTTCATCAGCGCGTCGTGGTAGTCCAGGAACGCTCGCAGCTCAGCCGGGCGGTGCCCCAGGGCGCGGAAGATGTTCGGCACGAACCCTGACCTGCCCGCGATCACGGCGATCCGCTCCCTGAGGTCGTCAGGAAGTTCGTCAGGCTCAGTCATCCCGAACCGGCTGTCAGGCACGATCCCTCCTTCGCGGGCACCCCAGCAGATGCGAATCGGTGCTAAGCCAATCATGGCGATCGGTAGAGTGCGAGACGGACATCATCAACATCGGGCCGGGCCGCCGGCGGCCTGACAGGGAGGGGCGAATCCTTGGAGCTCAAGTCGGTCCGCATTCAGAATTACCGCAGCATCGAGGATTCCGGTGTAGTCCCCATCGAAGACGTCTCCTGCCTGGTGGGCAAGAACGAGTCGGGAAAGACGGCGTTCCTGCACGCGCTGCACCTGCTCAGCCCGCTCAACCCGATCAACGGCAAAACCAGATTCGACGACGTCATGGACTTCCCGAGCCGGAGGTTCTCGGCATACCGGAAAGTCAGGGACGAAGCGCGGGCTGACGTAGTCACCGCAGTTTTCGAGCTCACGGGTAATGAACTCAAGATCATTGAGGAGGACCTCGGCGACGGCGTCATGAAAAGCCGCGAGGTCACTGTGGTCAAAGGGTATGACGGGCGGCGCAGATACCGGTCGTCCTATGACGTCGGGCGCGCGGTCGGGCACCTGACGGCCGGCCTCGAGCTGCCCGAATCGGACCGGCAGGCCGTCCAGGCCGCCACCACGATCCCCGAGTTCACGGAGGCCCTGACCGCGATCAAGGACCCGCACCAGTCGGTCACTGACCTGGTCACACGGCTCGAGTCCTGGCACGACCTGTCGCTCGGGGTCTATCTCGTCGATCACTACCTAGATGAATGGCTGCCGAGGTTCTTCTACTTCTCCGAATACAGCACGATGCGCGGCCGAGTCTCGCTCCCCGACTTGCGGGCTAAAGAGGCGACCGACCTCATGGACGAGGCGGACAGGACCTTCCTGTCGCTGCTGCACACTGTCGACGCGGATCTGGCTGACTTCGAGGAGATGGATTTTGAGGCGCTGACCCGCGAACTCGAAGGCGCCGCCAACGGCATCACGCGCGACGTATTCACGTACTGGCGGCAGAACCCGGGCCTGCGGGTCACGATCCAGCTGTCGCCCGGCAATCCGTCCGACGACCCGCCCCTGAACCGGGGGCCCATCGTCAACCTGCGCATCTACAACCCCAAGCACTCGGTGACGGTGCCTTTCGACGAGCGATCACGCGGTTTCGTGTGGTTCTTCTCGTTCTACGCGTACTTCAGCAACATCGTGGAGGACCCGCAGCGCAGCACGATCCTGCTGCTCGACGAGCCAGGCGTCAGCCTGCACGCGACCGCCCAGGCTGACGTGCTGGCCTTCATCGAGCACAAGCTCGCGCCCAAGCACCAGGTCATCTACACCACGCACTCGCCGTTCCTGATCGACCCGCACCGGATCGAGCGGGTGCGCATGGTGCAGGACACCGACGACAGCGGCACGGTCGTCAGCGCGGACGGGTACCTGACCAACAGCGAGACCCTCTTCCCGCTGCAGGCGGCGCTCAGCTTCGGGCTGGCCCAGACCCTGGTCACGGGACCGCACTGCCTGCTCGTCGGATCGCCCGCCGACCTGCTCTACCTGCAGTTGCTGAGCCAGGCCTGCCGGGACGCCGGTCTGTCCGCGCTCGACTCGCGGTGGGTGGTCACGCCGGTCGGCGGCGCCGACAAGGTGTCCGCCTTCGTCGGCCTGACCGGTTCGCCCAGGCTGGATGTCGCGGTGCTGATCGACGGCAACGCGCGCGACCAGCAGCGGGTGCGGTCCCTGGCCGATACCGGCCACCTGCAGGCGAAGTCCCTGATTCAGGTCAGTGATTTCACCTCCGGCAAGGATGCCGACCTTGAGGATCTCATCGACCCGGCCTGCTTCTGCGAGATCGTGTCCGGCGCCTATGCCGCCGACCTGCCGCAGGGCGCGGTCAAGCCAGCCGACCTTAAGTCGCGCCAGCCCCGTATCATGGTGCGCCTTGGGCAGTACTTCAAGGACAACGACATCGCGGGTGGCGGGCCCGACCGCTACCGGCTCGCCGTCCACTTCCTGACCGAGCAGCAGGCGCTGCTGCCCAAGGTCACCACGCCCGCCCTTGAGCGCGCCGCCAGGATGTTCGACCGGATTAACAGTTGCCTGCGATGAGTCTGGCGGCGCCGGATCGTCTACATCATGCAAGCTCCTAGCCGAAGGGTGAGACAGATGAGCGCTATGCCGGAGATCGTCTCGGCGCAGCAGTGGCAGTCCGAACGCGACGCGCTGCTGAAGGCTGAGAAGGAAGCAACCAGGGCGCTCGACGCGCTCGCGGCCCGCCGCCGCCGGCTGCCGATGGTTAGGTTCGACAACTACGAATTCGCCGGGCCGGACGGCCCGGTCACGCTGCTGGAGCTCTTCGGCGGGAACGAGCAGCTCGCGGTCTATCAGTTCATGGACAACGGCCCCGGCGAGTTCTGCCCGGGCTGCACCCACTTCACCAGGAACATCGCCGACCTTGAGACCCTGGCGAAGTCCGGCGTGAGCTGGGCCAACGTATCGAACATGCCGCTGGCCCAGATCGAGGAGTACAAGAAGCGCATGGGCTGGACCCTGCCGTTCGTCTCCTCCCGCGACACGTCGTTCGCGGCCGACTGCGGCGCGGACTACTTCATGCTCAGCACGTTCGTGCGCGACGGCGACGACATCTACCGGACGTACAGCACGACCGCCCGCGGGGTCGACCGGCTTCTCTTCGCCAACAACATCCTCGACCTCGTCGTCTACGGCCGCCAGGAAGACTGGGAAGACTCACCCGCAGGCTGGCCCCAGCACCCGACCTACGGTTAAGCCCCTGTCCTGACTTGGGCGAAGCGCTCGCGGTACGTCGTGGCGGACAGGCCGTAGTGCGCCTTGAACCGGCGCGCGAAGTAGTTCTGGTCCGGCCAGCCGACGGCCCGGCCGATGCAGGTCACCGACTCGTCCGACTGCAAGCAGCATGGTCGCCGCGCGCTCGGCCCGCAGCCGGGCCAGGTAGGCCATGGGCGGCAGCCCGGTCGTCGCCTTGAACAGCCGCACCAGGTAGCCCGGCGCCAGATGCAGGTCATCGGCGAGCTCGGTCAGGGTCCACCGGTGGGCCAGCTCGGCTCTCCAGCACGCTCATCGCCTGGCCGACGGCCGGATGCGCCGGCCCGACGCAGATCAAGCTGGGTCTCGTGGCTCTGCGAGACCGCCCGGCCCAGGCTGGCGAAGATCAGCGAGAGCCGGCCGACGATGTCGCCGCGGTACTGAAGGACCGGGCTGGCGGCGGAGCGAGTCCAGCGCCGCCAGATGCTCCTCGCACTCGGCGCGGGCCAGGTCATCGAGGCGGGTCGCCAGCATGCCGTGGCCGCTGGCCGAGTACGGGCCGCTCCACAGCAGGTAGCCGAGCAGCGGGTCCTCGCGGGTCCAGGCCAGCTCTCTGCGCAGCAGCTCGGCGCTGAAGCAGCAGTTGTACAGCGCCAGGCCGGTGGCAGTCGTCGTAGCCGTGCCAGACACCCGGCCGCAGCAGCACAACGTCGCCGGCCGCCAGCGGCTGCGGCCCGGCCGAGCGACTGGTGCGTCGCCCGGCCCGCCGGCGACGAAGGCGATCTCCACGAAGCTATGCGAGTGCAGCGGGTTGGGCTCGTCGTGGAAATGCATGCCCGGCATAGGCCAGCGCTCCCTCGGTGAAGTGGAACAGATCCTGGCTCGTATCCAGCGGCATGTCTACTCGGCCACGGATGAGCACGGGACTACCGCACGGAATCACGCCAAAAGTTAATTTTGTGCTACTAGCTGTTCATTGTGGCCTAGCCTGGCCAGCGCAAATAGCGAATGATCACGCCACTGACCCTCAATCCCCGGCTGCGAATTCAGCTCAGCGCCAGCACTCCCCCTGCTGGCCCTGCTGCTGCCTAGCCTGCTGCTCATCGGGGTCTTCAGCTACTACCCGGCCCTGCGCAGCCTGATCGGCGGGTTTTACCAGTGGAACGGCTTCACGCCGCCGACCTACGCCGGCGTCTCGCGAGTTCCGGCAGTACCTGGAGTCATCGACCTTCGGGCAGGAGCTCAAGAACATCGCGATCCTCACCGGCGGCGCCATCCTGATCACGCTGGTCTCGCAATTCACCGCCGCCGAGATCGTCACCCACCTGCCGGCCAGTGGCGGCACGATCGCCCGGTACCTCCTCGTGCTGCCGATCGTGCTGCCGCCGCTTGTGCTGATCGAGGTCTGGGACTACCTGCTGCAGCCGAGCTCAGGCCTGATCGACCGGGTACTCGGCGCGATCGGGCTGCCGCAGCCGACCTGGCTGAGCGATCCCGCACCTGGCGCTGTCGGGATCTTGCTGATCGGCTTTCCCTGGATCTCCAACCTCGGCTTCCTGATCTTCCTCGGCGGGCTGCAGAACCTGCCCAAGGACATGCTCGACGCCAGCCAACTCGACGGCGTCAGCGCACTGCGTCGGGTGTTCTCCATCGACATACCGCTGCTTATCCCCCAGTTCCGGACCGTGGTCATCTTGTCCGGGATCTACGCCGTGCAGAACTTCGTGCCAATCCTGCTGCTCACCAACGGCGGCCCGGGGACGGCGACTCTCGTGCCCGGCCTGGACATGTACCAGTCCGCGTTCCAGAACGGCCAGTACGGCTACGGCATGGCCATCGGCACCCTGCTCTTCGTGGTCATGCTCGCGTTCACGCTCATCGCCATGCGCGCCCTGCGGTCCGAGGACGGCATGAGTCCGCATTGAACCCAACTCACTCCAACCCTTGGAGGTGGGACGTGCCATCGATTCCCATCAGGAACGTAGCCGCCGCGGCGGCGGTCTTGCTGCTCGCCAGCGTCGCCGCGGCCGCGCTGCTCGTCGGGCTCGTCGTCGGGCAGCGCCGGCGGCAAAGTCGTCATCAAGGCGGTACTGCCGCCCAACACCGGCGCGATCACCGCCGCCGACAACGCCGGCCTGCGACGCTCACCAGGCAGTACGAGGCCGCCCACAAGGGCGTGACCGTCGAATGGCTCCCGACCGACAGCGCGAGCATCACCCAGTCCAACGCCACGGTGGAGACCCAGGCCTCCGGCGGCGCGGCGCCTGACCTGGTCTGGGAGCAGTACGGCCCGGTGACGTCGGGCGCGCTGCCCGCGTGGCCTGCTGCAGAACATCAAGCCTTTCCTGGACAAGCCCGACCCGTACGTGCCGGGCAACACCAGCTGGCTGTCGCTTTTCTCCCCGTCCACCATCCCGTACATGACCTCGCCCGATGGCAGCATCGACATCATCTTGGGCTCGAACGTCGAAACCGGCATGTTCTACAGCACGACCGCGTTCGCCAAGGCCGGCATCACCTCGGCCCCCACCGACTGGGCTGGCTTCATCGCCGACCTCGGCAAGCTGAAGTCGGCCGGGGTCACGCCAATCATGTTCGCCGACGGCGGCCTGTGCAACCCGTCCTGGTTCGAGCGGCTCGCGACCTCGTCCATGCTGGCCAGCCAGGTCAGCCAGTTCGATGTCAACCACGCCCAGGTCACGACCGGCCTTGACGTCGCCGTCGGCGTCAAGAAGGGCATCATCGCCATGTCCAACCCCCGCTACGCCGAGGTCTGGAAGCTGCTCGGACAGCTAGTGAAGTTCTCGGCGAACGGCCAGAGCGGCTACGACGCCTGCTCCTCACCGACCCAGACCACCGCGCCGCTGTCCACCCAGGCCCTGCTCATTCAGGGCAAGGTCGGAATCTTGTGGGGCGGCAGCTGGTACATCCCGCAGATGAACTCAGCCGGCTTCAAGGGCAAGTACGGCGTCTTCCCCGAGCCGCCCATCACCTCGTCCTCGACGCCGCTCGCGACCGACACCTCGACCGTCGGCCTCATCGGCGGCCCCAACGGCAACGGGCAGTGGGGCGTCACCTCCAGCCGCGCTGACAGCACGATGACGCCGGCCAAGACCAAGGTCGTGATGAACTTCCTGGCCTGGCTGTTCACCCCCGCGCACCTCGGCACCTGGATCAACATCCAGCAGGCCGGCGGTGAGATCCCCACCGAGCCGTCAGCTCCCACGCTGAACCTGCCCGGCCTGAAGACCCTGGTTCCCTCAGGCAAGGTCACCACAGTGGTCGATGTCGTCCTCGACGACGTGCTCGGCACCGCCCCGACGAACTCGGGTCTTCGCCTGGTGCAGAGCTACATCGACGGGCAGCTGCCGTACTCGCAGTTCGCGAGCCAATGGCAGTCGCTGCTGACCAGTTCGGCCCAGGCCTGGGCAACCCAGAACCATGTCGACCTCAGCAAGTACTGAGTTGAGCGCAGGCAAGGGCCTGTCGTGAGCTCCGTGCGGCGCCGGTACCGGTGGATAGCCGGTACCGGCGGGGCACTGATCGTGCTCATGACCTATTTCCCCATCATTTTCGTCGTCTCTAATTCGCTGAAGACCGGCAACAACATCTTCACGAGCGGCGTCTTCTCGCTGTTCACGCAGTTTGATGCTGAAAATTACGTGCGCGCATGGTCCGGGATTTCTGGGCAGCTCTTCAACACGGTGATCGTCGCGATCGCCTCGATCGTGATCGGCGTGGGCGCGGCGGTGCTCGGTGCGTACGCGTTCTCGCAACTGAAGTTCCGCGGGAAAGGGCTGCTCTTCCTCGCCTACGTGGGGCTGCTGATGGTGCCGTGGACGCTGACGCTGATCCCGCTGTTCCTGACCATCCAGAAGCTGCACCTGTTCAACACCTGGTGGGCGCTGATCCTGCCGTACGCGGCGTCGGCGCAGCCGCTGCTCGTGCTGATCTTCCGCGGTTTCTTCGACCAGATTCCGCCGGGGCTGCTGGAGAGCGCCAGGGTCGACGGCGCGTCGGAGTGGCGGGTGCTGGCGCGGATCGTGGCACCGCTGACCAAGCCGGTCCTGCTGACCGGCGCGATCCTGGTCACGATCAACGTCTGGGGCGACTACCTCTGGCCCTCGATCGTCGTCCAGGACCCGCAGCGGACCACGATCTCGGCCGGCGTGCAGCAGTTCGTCGGCAGCTTCGGGCTCAACCTGAGTTACGGCGGGTCCGTGTTCGCGGCGTACGTGATCGCCACCATTCCCATGTTCATCCTCGTCGGGTTCACCATGCGCTACTTCATCTCCGGACTCACCGAAGGGGCACTCAAACTGTGACCAGCCCGATACTGTCCCGCCCGCCGCTGGCGCCGGCCTGCGCTGTGCTTACCTGGTGAACCCGCTCGGCGTCGCCCCCGAGCGGATCAGGTTCTCCTGGCTGCCCGCGGTCGATCAGCGGGCCTACCAGATAGAGGTCAGGGCCGGCACGGCCGCGTGCTGGGACTCCGGGCGGGTCGAGTCGGCTGACGTCAGCGATGTGCCGTACGCAGGAGCGCCGGTCGCGCGGGGCGCCCGGTACACCTGGCGGGTGCGGGCCTGGGCGGACGAGGGCGAGCCTTCGCGGTGGAGCGAGCGGGCCTCCTTCGAAGTCGAGCTTGACCCGGCCGGCGGCTGGTCCGCGTCGTGGATCGGGGCCGGGCGGATCAGGACCGAGATCAAGCCGCCGACCGCCGCCGGTGCCTGCGACGCGGTCGCTAAGGCGCTCACCCCGGTGCCGTACCTTCGCCGCGAGTTCGAGGTTCAGCATGGGCCGGTCGCGTTGGCGCGGCTGTATGCGACGGCGTACGGACTCTATGAAGCGCGGCTGAACGGGCAGCGGGTCGGGGATGCCGTGCTCACGCCCGGCTGGACCGACTACGCGCAGCGGGTCCAGTACCAGACCTACGACGTCACGGACCTGATCCGGCCCGGGGCCAACGTCGTCGGCGCTCTGCTCGCCGACGGGTGGTACAGCGGGTTCCTCGGGTTCGACGCCAAGCGAGCCGGCTCGATGTACGGGGACGCTCCCGAGTTCCTCGCCCAGCTCGTGATCACCTTCACGGACGGGACCGAGCAGCGGGTAGCGACCGACGAGCAGTGGCGGGTGGCGTTCGGCGCGATCCGGCACGCCGACCTGCTGATGGGGGAGAGCCGCGACCTTACCGCCGAGCTCCCCGGCTGGGACTCGGCGGGCTTCGACGCCGCCAGCTGGTCGCGGGTACGGTGCCGGCTGCGCGACGGGTCGCCGGAACGCGGCGTCCCGCTGGTCGCCGACCCAGGCCCGCCGGTCAGGGTGACGCAGGAACTGCCGGCCGTGTCCGTGACGGCCGACCTGGCCGGACGCCACATTGCCGACTTCGGGCAGAACCTCACCGGCTGGGTACGGATCGGCTACACCGGCCCGGCCGGGGCGAACATCAAGGTCAGGCACGGCGAGGTGCTCAGCCCCGACGGCTCGCTCTACACCGATAACCTGCGCAGCGCCCGGCAGGCGGACGAGTACGTGACTCGCGAGGGCGAGCAGGTGCTCGAGCCGGGGTTCACCTTGCACGGCTTCCGCTACGCGGAGATCTCCGGCTATCCGGGAGTCCCTGACCCGGCCGCGCTCACCGCTGTCGTGGTGCACTCGGACCTGCCGGCGGCGGGCACGTTCGAGTCGTCGGAGCCGTGGCTCAACCAGTTGTTCGCCACGATCGGCTGGGGGCAGCGCGGCAACTTCATCAGCGTGCCGACCGACTGCCCGCAGCGCGATGAACGGCTCGGCTGGCTCGGCGACGCCCAGATCTTCGCGCGCACGGCGAGCTATAACAAGGACACGGCGGCGTTCTTCTCCAAATGGCTCGACGACGTCTCCGACGCCCGGCTGCCGTCGGGCGCGTTCCCCGACATCGCGCCCCGGATGAATCTCGCCTGGGGCGGCGCGCCCGGGTGGGCCGACGCCGGCGTGATCATCCCGTGGACGCTGCTGCGCATGTACGGCGACCGGGGCAACCTGGCGCGTCATTACGACGCCATGACCGGGTGGATGGACTACGTCGAGCACGGCAACCCCGGCTTCCTGCGCACTCGTGACCTCGGCAACAACTACAACGACTGGCTCGCCCCCGCCGATGACCTGACGCCGCCCGAACTGCTCGCCACCGCCTACTGGGCCTACGACGCGGCGCTGATGAGCGACATCGCCCAGGCGCTCGGCCGGCCGGGGACGCCGCCGCCTACCTTGCGCTGCGGGCCAAGATCGGGGCCGCGTTCGCCGGCGCCTTCATCGCCGCCGACGGGTCGGTCGCCTCCGGCACCCAGACCGCTTACGTGCTCGCCCTGCACATGGACCTGGTGCCCGAGGACCTGCGCGCCGCCTGCGCTCAGCACCTCGTCGACGCGATCGAGAAGGACGAGTGGCGGCTGACCACGGGATTCGTCGGGGTGGGCTACCTGCTGCCGGTGCTCAGCTCGACCGGTCACACCGAGGTGGCGTACCGGCTGCTCGCGCAGCGAGAGCTGCCTTCCTGGCGTTACATGATCGACCACGGCGCCACGACGATCTGGGAGCGCTGGGACGGCTGGTCCGCCGAGCGCGGATTCCAGTCGGCCTGGATGAACTCTTTCAATCATTACGCACTTGGGTCTGTCGGCGAGTGGCTCTACCGGTTCATCCTCGGCATCGAGCTGGCGCCGGGGGCGGCTGGCTTTGACGAGCTTGTGGTGCGTCCCCATGCTGGCGGCGGGCTGACCTGGGCGCGGGGCTCCTATGAGTCGGTGCGCGGGCCGGTCGCCGTGGGCTGGCGAGTTGATGGCGGGTCGTTCTCGCTGCGGGTCACGCTGCCGGCCGGGGTGCGCGCCAGCGTGCGGGTGCCCAGCGCGGATGCTCAGTCAGTGACCGATGAAAAGGGGCGCCCGCCGGTCGCCATCCGCGACTTCCCCGGCGCGCCCGGGGTGCCGGAGGCCGTGTTCGAGGCCGGGTCCGGCGTCCACGAGTACACCGGCCCGGCGCTGGCTGTAGCTACGAGATAGCCCAGATCTCCCCTGGCGTGCTGGGCAGGCACAGCTACCCCGGGCTGGCGGCGCGCAGCAGGCTGAGGTCGAAGGTGAGGGCGCGGAACGGGCTGGTGAGCCCGATCCGCGCGGCGCGCGCCGGATCGTCGACCTCGATGACCTCCCTGACCAGGCTGTCCTTGACGCCGAACACCGCGTCGGAGTCCAGGTACGGGCTGCCGGCGACGAATACGTGCGTGGTCACCGGCCGGTAGCCGGGAGCTGACACGATGAAGTGCAGGTGCGCCGGGCGGTATGGGTGCCGGCCGGTCGCGGTCAGCAGCGTGCCGACCGGCCCGTCGTCGGGGATCGGGTAGAAGCGGGGCACCACCGAGCGGAACCAGAACCGGCCCTGCTCATCGGCGGCAAAGAGCCCTCGCAGGTTGCCTTCGGGCTGGATGCCTGGCTGCTGAACGTCGTAGAATCCGTCGGCGCTGGCCTGCCAGACATCGATGAGCGCGCCAGCGAGCGGTTCCCCGTCCGGGCCTGTTACCTGGCCGGAGACCAGGCACGGGTCGCCGTTGCCGTCCAGCGCGATGTTCGCGCCGAGCTCGCGTGGCGGCGAGGCGACCAGGTGGAACGGGCCGAGCACGGTCGACTCGGTGCTGGTGCCGCCCGAGCGGTGATTGATGGTTTCCACCAGCATCGATACCCCGAGCACATCGGAGAGCAGGATGAACTCCTGCCGCCGGTCGTCGCTCTTGTGCCCGGTGGCGGTCAGGAAGCTGATCGCGGCGTCCCACTCCGCCTCGGTCAGCTCGACATCCTTGACGAAGGCGTGCAGATGACGCACAAGCGACGTCAGTACCTCCCTGAGCCGGGGATCGTCGAGCCTGCGCGAAGCTCGCGGCGACCACCTCGGCCGACCGCTCCTCGCTGAACAGCTCATCAGTCCCGGGCAAGCTCGGACAACTTGCGGTCTGGATGACTCGCCGCCTCCGCTACGACAGCGGCGAACCGAGCCGCGAAGGCGGCGATCGTCGACGGAGCGAAGAGGTCAGCGCGGTAGTGAAGTTCTCCGGACAGCTCGTCACCGCTTTCCTGGATAGTCATCAGCAGGTCGAGCGCGTTGCCGCCCTGACCTTCCTCAAGCAGCGTATCGGCGATCCCGGGCAGTGTCAGGCGCCCTTCCCGCGAGCCAAAGGACTGGAAGGCTACCTGCACTACGGGATTACGGGTCAGGTCGCGCGGCGGGCGCAGGGCGGCTACGAGGTGGTCGAAGGGGAGTTCCTGGTGGCGGAACGCGCCGAGCGCGGTGATGCGGACCTGCGCGAGCAACTCGGCGAACGTCAGGTCGCCGCCGCACCTGACGCGAAGCGGCAGCAGGTTCACGAAAAGCCCGATCAGATCCTCAAGCTCGACGAAATTCCGGTTGGCGGCGAAGGTGCCGACGAGAAGGTCGTCCTGGCGGGCAGTGAGGGAAGTTATCACGCCGAAAGCCGCGAGCAGCACCATGAACGTTGTCGCGCGTGCTTCGGCGGCCAGATTCGCGACGGAGCGTGCCGTCTGCGCCGGCAGCCTGAATTCGGCGACCGCATTGCTGAGCTCGTCCCGTTCCGAACGCGGATAGTCAGTGGGCAGGTGGAGCTGGAGCGGCGCGCCGTCGAGCTGACCGTGCCAGTAATCCAGGTAGCCGTCGAGGGTCTCGCCTTGCAGCGACGTCCGCTGCCTGGCCGCGTAGTCCGCGTACTGAATTGACAGCGGGCTTGGCTCGGCAGGCAGCTCGCCGGTTCTTGCCCGGTAATACGTGCCTAGGTCCCGCCAGAACACCGCCAGCGACCAGTCATCGACGATGATGTGATGGGCGACTAGCAGCACGAGGTGCTGCGCCGGGTTAAAGCGCAGCACGGTCATGCTGATGAGCGGGCCTTCGTCAAGCCGGAAGGGCGCGCGCGTCCGCCGGTCTATCGCCGCGCGCACTTCGTCCGCGTCTTCACTGCTGAATGAGATTAGTTCGAATGGAGTATCGAAATCCTCGCTCGCTCGCTGGTAGGGCACGCCGTCTTGCTCATAGAACGTCGTGCGCAGCGCCGCGTGCCGGGCGATCGTGTCGGTGAGAGCGGCGCGCAGTGCCGGTACGTCCAGCTCGCCAGTCAGTCGGCGGACTTCGAAGGCGTTGTAGTCCGTGCCGCCCGGAGCGAGCTGGTCGGCAAGCCACAGGCGTTGCTGCGCGAAAGAGAGTTGATGGCGGGTCTGCGCCGAGTTCGATGCGGGCTCGGGCGCCATAGCCGCCGCGCCATCGAGGCGCTGCACGAAATCGGAGAGGATATCGCTTTCAAAAAGCCATACGGGCAGGGCCTTGCAGCCGATGTCGCGCTCGACTCGCGCGCAAATCCTGATGGCCTGGAGAGAAGTGCCGCCGAAATCGTAAAAGCTATCTGACCTGCCCACCCGGTCAATATCCAGAACCTCGGCCTGGATCTTGGCGACTAATGATTCCAGCGGGTCTCTTGGTGCCTCGAACTCGGTGTCGACAAACTGCTCACGGCTCTCAGGCACGCGTACTCCCGTCAATCAAACCTCTTGACCTGAAGCTCTGCACGTACACTTTATCCGGGTGGGGCAGCGCGGTCCAACGCGGTCATAGCGACCACATCGCAGATCTGTCACATGATGGATATAACGGATATATAGTACATCTGCCAGCGACTTTCCCTATGAGCCGGTTATGTCCTTTTTCCGGGCGCACGGGAAGCAGTTCGGCAGTTCGTACCTGATTCGACATTTCAGAGCCTTGCTGCGATACGGACCCGGGTCCGCCAGGTTGCCTGCGGGGATGCGGAGCAATCGACGCTCCGCGCCTTCCTCGACGTCGCGCTCGATAAGTGGGACGGAACGTACAGCTACCAGACGTATCTCGGCTTGGACCTGCTTGAGCTAGCGCCCGATGCCGACGGCGCGCTTGGGAGGCGCCAGCGCCAGGAATGGGTCCCGCTTCTTCTGGCGGACGCGTGGAAATTCGAGCACGGCGCCCAAGAGGGCAGCCATGACCTTCTCCCGGTCATGCGCCCCGGACCGGAGATAGCGGAAAAGCGCATGCACCTGCTTGCCGGCATCATCTCACCGGATTCGCGGAAGACGCCGGAGGCCGCTGGAGCTGGTTTAGCGGTGCCAGAAGTCGCGAACTGCTCTGCATCGGCACGCAAGGAACGCGCGCTCCTGCTCTGCATGCAGCCCGTGTACGTTATCCACGACGAGTACTTGTTCATTCGCGTTCTGCGGTCCGTCGAAGTAACCTTCGCGGCGATGGCAGCCGAGGTCCGGGACGCCATTGGCGCGGTGCGCAGGGGAGACGCCGAATCGGCGGTCGCCAGCCTGACCACGTGCAGCCGGACCCTCGTGTCCGCTCGCGGTCTGTTCACCGTGCTCGCGACGATGCGGAGCGAGGCGTTCCGTGCCTTCCGCATCCATACGACCGGCGCGAGCGCCATCCAGTCGGGCAACTACAAGACCTTCGAGGCGCTCTGCTCGCTGCCGGCGGAGGCGCGCATTCAGTCCGCGGCATACGGAGCCGTGCCCAGGGTGCGGGAGCATGTGCTCGGTCAGTGGACGGACCTGCTGTCGACTATTGAGCACGCCGTTTCCGACGGCACGATCGGCCAGCACGGACTCGAACTGATCCAGGCAGCGGCGGCTGAGCTCGGGAGAGTGCACCAGATGTGGAAGCAGACGCACTGGAGACTGGCCGACAAGATGATCGGCGAAGATCGCGGCACCGGCTACACCTAAGGCGTTCCCTACCTGAAGGACGCGCTGGACAACCGCCTCTTCAGCCGGCTCCTAGGCTCCTTATCCCCGCACCGTCAGCTGAGGCGCGCCGGGTGCCCTGGGCACCTTCGCATGGATTGCGCGATCGATGGTGATATTTGGGTGTCAATCCGCGTATTGATGTTGCCGGGGTGTTCCGGCGTCAGCCGATCGCGGACCGGGCGGCCTCGGCGATGGTGCCGAGCGGTGCACCGGGAGTGACCAGTGCCTGCGGCAGCCTGACCCCGAGCCGGGATTCGATTTCTGAGACGAGATAAACGTGCGTCAGCGAGGTCCACATCTCGACATCGGCGGGGACGGTGTCCGCGCCGTTCGGCGCCTGCTCGCCCATGACGTCGGCGAATGCATCGAAAACGGCGTCAAGCGGATCGGCGGCTGGCACGATTAGGCCTCTCTGGTCATTAGTCACGCACGTCGATGTGGGGGGTGGCTGCCGGGCCTGGCTCGTCAAGCGGGTAGGCGTACGCGCGGGTATCCGGTGCCTCGCCGTCGCGGGCGCGGAAACCGAGATCGTCATAGACCGACGCGGCGGGCGCGTTGCGGTCGGTGGGGATGTAGCTCCCGGTGAGCGTGGCGCAGCCGGCCTCCCTGGCCGCCGCGGCGGCTGCGGTGACCAGCGTCCGCTCGGCGGTACGGCCGATGACGCGGCAGCTCAAGAGCAAGGTGTCGATCTCGGCGGTGCCGTCAGCCAGCCGCAGCAAGAGCATCCCGACCGTGCCGTGGTCAGCGAACCGGTCTTCCAGGCTGAGCATGAAGCACCGCCAGCCGGGGTCTGCCATCAGCTGCGCGAGCCGCTCGCGGCTGTGCCGCCGCGTAGTGAGGTTGAACTGGTTGGTTTTCTGCATGAGCTGGGCCGCCCGGTCCAGGCCGGCCGCGGTGAGCGGCCGTACGGTCGCTCGCATGCGGAGGCTGTCGAGGAAGCTTTCCATAGTCGAGGCAGCGACCCGCAGGTCCTCGGCCGCTCGCAATGCCGTGTAGGAACTGGCCCTGGCCCGGTCATCGGTGGTGAGACTGGCCTGCTCGAGCGTGGGCCGGCCAGCCAGGGCGCGCACGTAGTCGGCGGGTTCGGGCGGCAGCGAGATAACGTCAACCTCGGGCAGTTGCCGTGCCACCTGGTCCCGCTCCGCCGGGTTGTCGTCGGCGAACGCGATGGCGTCGAGCCCGAGGTTAAGCTCGCGGGCGATGTCGAGCAACTGCTCGGACTTGGGCCGCCAGTCAGCGACGACGACAGCGAAGTCCTCCCGCGTGAGCACCATGCCGGGCACTTTGGCAAGAGCCAGCGCGACCAGTTCGGCGTCGTTCTTGCTCGCGACCGCGAGCAAGAGACCGCGGCCGCGCAGCCCGGCCAGGTAACGCTGAAATCGCTCGAATGCGGCACCGTCCGGCCCTCGCCCGACAAGGACTCCGTCGACGCCGTCCTCGCCAAGGACGCCGCGCCAGAGGGTTCCGTCTAGGTCCACGACCAGGCAGCGCCGGGAAAGCCCCAGGTCAGCGCACAGCACGCCCGCTATCGCGGCTGCCAGCAGCGGCAGCGCGCCGGGGGAGACCGGCTGGCGGATCGCGTCCCAGTACCGGTCGTCCCGCCACGCCCGGCGGCCGTACCGCGCGGCCAGGCGGTCGCAGTCAGCGAAGAGCACCCGGCCCGCTCCGGAGCGAAGGAGCTCGGCGTTGATCCTGGACACCACGCTGGTGTCGCTGTCCGGCACCGAGGCGGCGGCATTGGAATTCACGTCGTCGGCAGGTACGCCGAAGGTCGACTGCACCACGCGGGCGCCGAGACCGTCACTGACCCGATCCCACAGGCCCGTCCACCGCTCGACGGCGGCGGCCACCACGTCGTCCGCCGGCCCGGCGCCGAGCTGCAGATCCTCGGCCGTGCCGGACAGCAGCACATAGTCGGGCCGTGCCGCCAGCAGAGCGCCGGCGGCGTCGAGCAACTCGGTCTCGATTGATCCGTAACGGGTCTGGACCACCGTAAGGTCGATTCCGCAGGCCAGCGCCGCGATCGGCAGTAAGTCGGCCAGGAAGTCGGTTGTGTGAGTGGCGAGGATCGCCAGCCGGATCCGCCGGCGGGAATGCGCCTGCCTGGCAGAGGGCTCCCGGGTGAGCCGCCGGGCGGCCGACCGCCACAAGGACGCTGACATGTCCTCGCGCACAAGCCGAAGTAGCCCGGGCCAGTCTTCTGGCGCAGTGCTGGTCGCTGCTGGCGCAGTGCTGGTCGCCGCTGGCGCAGTGGAGCTCGAGCCGGTCATGCCTCTCCTGACATTCGCGTCATCCGGCCAGCGGCTCGAACCAGGTCGCCGGCGCGCAGCAGCAGCGCGTTGACCTGGCGACGGTGGCTGGCCACGTCCACCCGCACCAAAGCGTCGGCACCGAGATAGGTGAGGCGCTCGGTTTCCGTGAGCGCGGCGCTGAGCTCCGCGCGCAGCGGCCTCGCCTCACCAAGCTCGAGAACCCCGGCCAGGTACCAGAGCAGCTCATGGAGCTGCCGCATGACCATGAAGGAATCGAACATCTGCTGCGCGGTCTCGGGAGCCTGCCGCCAGTCGGTGCCGCCGAAGGTGACCTGGGCTACCTGCTGCCCGGCGCCGAAGCAGTCGTAGACAGCGCACCCAGGGAAGCCGCGCTCGGAGAGCGTGGCGTGGATATCGCAGCGGAAGTCCTGCCGCAGATGAGGGCAGGCATGTCCCGCTTCCTTGTCGATCGCGAAATCGGGGGACGCCGAGAACGGAGGCGCCACGCAGCACAAGCCGAAGCAGCGCGAGCAGTCTGGCCGCAGCCCGAGCCGGTCCCGCTCGGGCAGGTCGCCGGTCCCGCCGCGTTCCTGCGCCATGGGCTCAAGGCTAGCAGCGGCCCGCCGAGGGGTTGTCTGGCCGGAATGTCGCGTGTAGCGTTTCCCCGGAAAATGGGTCGACTCCCCTCGAATCGGTCCCTCATCGACTTCTGGAGTTCCAGCCTTGACGACAGCCGGCAGTGCCGCATGTCGCCTCAGGCTGCTCGCCGACGCGCAGCTCTCCCGCGCGGTCCAGGTGGCCGCCACGCTCGGCCTGGCCGACCACCTGACTGACGGCCCGCAGCCCGCGGACGTCTTAGCCAAGCTGACCGGGTGCGATAAGGACGCGCTTGGCCGGATGCTTCGCTACCTCGCCTTCGCCGGCGTCTTCGATGAGGCGGACGGATGCTACGGGCTGACCCCGATGGCCCGGTTGCTGCGATCCGACGAGCCAGGGACGCTGCGGTCCGAGCTCTCGATCACCGCCGGCGACCGGGGCGCCTGGTGGTCGACGGGCGAGCTTCTGCATACCGTCACGACCGGCCGGCCCGCCTACGACCACGTCTACGGCCTGAGCTTCTGGGACGCAGTGCGAGCCAGCGGTGCCGCGTCGACGCGGTTCCAGGCCGCCATGGCCGGGAGCCTGAACGGTCTCGCGGACGAGCTGCTTGAGCGTTACGACTGGTCAGGGGTGGCAACCGTGGCCGATCTGGGCGGCGGGACTGGTACCGTCCTCGCGCGGTTGCTGTCGGCCCGCCCCGGGCTTCGCGGAATTCTCGTCGACCTGCCTTCGGTCACCGCCGCCGCGCCCGCCGTACTCACCGGGGCCGGGGTCGCCGACCGCTGCTCGATCGCCGAGCGTGACCTGCTTGATGGCATGCCAGGCCGGCGCCGACCGCTACCTCATGCTGCGGGTGCTGCACGACTGGCCGGATGCCGAAGCCGGCGCCATGCTGGCGAACTGCCGCGCCGCGTGCGGCGATACCGGCCGCCTCGTAGTCATCGACATGGAGGTCGGCGGGCAGGATGCGACGGGCGAGAGCCTGGCCAGCGACCTGACGATGATGTTGCTGGTCGGCGGCCGGGAGCGCAGCAGGCAGGAGTTCGAGAGGCTGCTTGGTGGCGCCGGATTCGCCGTGGCCCAGATCATCGAGCTGCGCTCGCCCTATATCGCGATCGAGGCGCGACCAGCGTGACAGGTCGCGGCAGCTCACGGCCAGATTCCCATGAGCGAATAATTCATATCTATTGAAGAGATTAGCGGCATAATGCCCGACGCGCTGGTGGATGGCAACAAACTCGACGGAGTTTCGGCCACGACTTGTGGACGCTGCGTAACCGTGCGGTCGAGGCATCGCGCCCGGACGCCCTCATCGATGATCCGCTGGCTATCCGTCTCTACGAGGCGATCGCCTATGACTACGATAAGTTCGGCGAGCCAAGCCAGTCGCACGCGCTCCGCGCGCGCGCCTTTGACAAAGCCATCAGGAAATACCTCGACCGGCATCCTGCCGCCACGGTGGTGGCCCTGGGCGAGGGACTGCAGACGACGTACTGGCGGGTCGGCCGGCCAGAGGTGGACTGGATAACGGTCGACCTTGACCCGGTGATCGACTTGCGGGCCGAGTTGCTGCCGAGCGAGCCCGGTATGTCCGCGCTGCGGATGTCGGCACTCGATCGCGAGTGGCTGGATCACGTCGATCCTGCTCATGGCGTGTTCATCTGCGCTGAGGGCTTGTTCATGTACCTGAACCGCGCTGAGACGATCTCGCTGATCGCCGACTGCGCCCGGCGATTCCCTGGCGGCCAGATTATCTTCGACTCGATCCACCCCGAGGTCAGCGAGCGGACCATGCAGGGGGCCAAGGTCAGCGATCGCTACACGCTGCCGCCGATGCCGTTCAGCCTTACCGTCACCCAGGCGCTGCGATTGCGCCGCGAGATTCCCGGAATCGCCAGGGCGCGGGACGTCATGATGCCGCCGGGCCGCGGGCGCACCTGGAAGCTCAGGTCATTGCGGCCCTATGCCAATTCGCCCTGGATTCGGGATCAGCGCCCTTCGATCACTTTGCTCACATTCGCAGGCCGGCCTGCCCACGAATCCCGCTGAGGCTGAATAGCGCCACCTCCGCGTATATGCCATTTGTCAACTACTCATCTTGGGGGTATACTTGCCGAAGTGTCGGATAGGGGTAGTTTTCGCCGACACGCCAGGCACGGGTGTGACTAGCGCTAGCTAGAAGATTTTAGCGTCGCTCTCATCGGCTCGGAAGTTGCGAGCTTTTGCCGGAGCCGGCGGGCACCGCAGGGCGCTCGCGGGCTTCAGACCGGTTCCTTGTGGCATTTGCCTTAAGGAGGTAGGCCTTGGGTGGGCTGGCGGGAAATGCTGACAGCCATGATTCCGGTTCCGATGCCGAGCGCAATCGCTTGCGGACGCGTTTGCGCTGGCAGGAGCTCAAGCGAGAGCAGTACCCGGCCGAGCTTCGCGTCGCGCTGCTCGCCAGCTTCACGATCGACCCGCTTGTCCCGTTTCTCGGTACCGGGCTAGCGGACGCTGGTACCCGTGCCAGCCTCTGGGTCGGGCCGTTCAGCCAGATCGAGGTCCAGTGCCTGGATGACCGGTCTTTAACTGCTCAGTTCGCGCCAGAGATCTTGATCGTCTATCCCCGCCTCGAGGAGTTGTGGGCAAGGACAGGGCACCCGCCGCAGAGCCAGGACCGGGACCTCCTGAACCTGGCCGACGCATCCGTGCGAGCGGCTGAGAGCTGGCGGGCCGAGCTGATCTTCGTGCTCCCTGCCATCCCGGAAGGACGGCCATCGGGAGTCGGCGACGACGGTCACGCCGCCGGGGTCGCCGCGACGGCGGCGGGGGCGAGGGAAGCACTCCGGCAGCGACTGGCCGGGCGCGACGCCGTGGCGATCGTCGATGCCGAGCAAGTGGTCCGGGCCATCGGCAGCAGGCGCGCTTACCGTCCTGACCTGCTCGCAGGGGCCTGGATCCCGTTCAGCGACGAGTACTTCGAGCTGCTCGGGCAGCGCATTAGCCGGCTCATCGCGCTGCGCCGCCGTGGCGGCAGCCCGCTGATCGTCATCGACGCCGGATCGGTGACCCGGGAGTGGACGTCGCAGCGCAAGGACGGAGATGGCAGCCAGGGCGGGCAGCTCGCGAGCCTCGAGCGTTACCTGACCGAGGTGAGCAGGCACGGCGCGGTCATCGCGCTGTGCAATGCCAGCGAGGACAGTCAGGCACAGCTTGCCGCCCTTGTCCCGGTCGCCGCGTGGCGGAGCCCTGAGCAGAGTTGCGCTGAGCAGATCAGGGAGCTCGCCGCGGAGTGCGGGCTCGACCGGATCGGGTTCCTGAGCGCCGACCTCGCCGTCATCGAGGGCGTCGCGCGGGAACTTCCCCAGGCGAGCGTCTTGGCGCTGCCGGCCAGGCGCGAGTTCTGGCGCAGGCGCTGAACGACAGCGCCATCGTCGACCAGTTCCTGCCCGGTGGCGCTCGCGACGCGGCCCGGGCGGCGGGCGGGCTGGCGGACGCGGACCTGACGCTCGGCAGCTTCCTGGCCGGCCTCGGGCTGCACGTTGACGTCGCGCCGCTCTTGGCGGCCGAGGGCGAGGCGGCTGCTGACCTGGCGCTGCGGGTCGCCGAATTCCGCCTGAACGGCGAGACGTGGCCGGCCGGGCGCTTCGCCGAAGCGAACGGGGCAGGCGGGGAGTCGCACAGCATCCGGGTGCGCGACCGGTTCGGCGATTACGGCCTCGCCGGCGTGATCGCCGCGCGGCCCGCCGAACGCGGGACCGGCCGGGTACTCGTGGTGGGCCTCTGGGTACTGACCTGCCCCGTCCTGGGCAAGGACGTGGAGCACCGGGTGCTGGGTCAGCTGGCTGAGCAGGCCCGGCGGTGGCAGTGCGACACGGTCGCGTTCGAGTACGCGCCCACGCCGCGCAACGAGGTATTCCGACGGTTCCTCGCTGGCCTGCGTCCAGGTGAGCCGTTACCGGAGAGCCCGGAATCGGTCGTCCTGCCGGTCACCGCGCTTGAGGGGCGGAGCGCGGTGCGCGAGCTCCAGCCGGCCCACCAGATGGCACAGCGGACGGCACAGCCGGCCACGGCGAAGCGGCCGGCGGCGACGCCGCTGGTCACGGCTTCGGCGATCCTTCAGGCGATGCAGTCGCGCGGGGCTCAGCCGGGAAGTGCGGAGCGAGCAGCGCCGCTGGCCGCACCGCTGGTCGAGCCGCGGACCGACACCGAGCGGACCCTGGCCGGCGTCTTCGCCACCGTGCTGCGCCAGCCGGCCGTCGGCGCCGACTGCAACTTCTTCGCCTTCGGCGACTCGATGCGGGCGGTCGAGCTGATCGCCAAGGCGAATCAGGCCGGCCTGCGGCTGACCCTCCGCCAGGTCTTCGCGCATCAGACGGTCGCCGCGCTGGCCGAGGTCGCCACCAAGGTCGAGCGGCACGACGGCGATGCCGCGATCAGCGGGCCCGTGCCGGTGCTGCCGCTCCCTGCCTGGTTCTTCGGGCGCGATCTGCCAAGGCCAGGGCACTTCAACCAGTCCCAGCGCTACGAGGTGCCCGGCGACATCGATACCGAGGCACTCGAACGCGCCATCTCGGCGCTCGTCGGCCATCACCAGGCGCTGAGGATGCGGTTCTTCGCCACGGAAGCTGGCTGGCGCCAGTCCGATCCTGGACCACCGGCAAAGGCGCCGCTGCGGCATTTCGACCTGAGCGGCACCGACCCAGGCGAGTGGGAGGCCGCGCTTGCCGCGCACGAGTCCGGGTTGCAGCTGGCCATGAGCCCCGCCGGCGGACGGCTGATCCAGTTCGCCCTGTTCACCTTCGGCCCGGGGCGATCGCCGTACCTGCTCGTGATTCTCCATCACCTCGCGATCGACGGCATCTCCTGGCGGATCGTCCTTGAGGACTTCCAGGACGCCTACCACCAGGCGTGCCTGCGCGGGCCGGTGCGCCTGACCCCGGTCAGCATGCCGGTACTGGCCTGGGCCAAGCGGCTGAGCGAGTTCGCCAACACCGATCAGGCCAGGGCCGAGTTGCCGGCCTGGCTAGCCGAGTCCCGCGCGGGCGTCGAGTCACTGCCCGTCGACATCCCTGGGTCGGCTCACCTTGGTGCGTTCACGCACTTCGAGGAGGAGCAGTTCACCGCCGGCGAGACGCGGCGCCTGCGGGACAGGGCCGTGCACGCCGATCGCGTCCCCCTTGATGTCCTGCTGCTCGCAGCGGCCATGCGCACCGTGGCCCGCTGGACGGGCAGGCAGCGGGTCCTGGTCGACGTGGTCAACCACGGCCGGGAGCCTTTCATCGACGGGGTCGATCTCTCTCGTACGGTCGGGTGGCTCGTCGTCAATGTCCCCGTGCTATTCGAGATCGGTGCCGACCAGCCTCTCGATGATCTGGTGCCGGTTGTCAGCCGCCAGCTTCGCGCCTGGTCGTCTCATCACGGCATAGGCGACAGCCTGCTGCGCTTCCTCAGCGAGGACGAGTCGATCAGGACGAGACTGGCCGAGCTGCCAGGGGCCGACCTCCTCTTCTCCTACGCCGGCCAGTTCGACCACCCGGCATCGGCACGGCCCTCGTCAGCACAGCATCCGCTGCTCGGCCGGGCCGTCGAGCCCTACTCCGCCGATATGGACAGCGGCGGAGGAACGCCTTACGCACTGCAATTCGACGCGATGATCGTCGGCGCTGAAATTCGCCTGACCGTATGTTATCGCGAGGCCAATTATCGCGACTCAACAGCGCACGCGCTCCTCGAAGGCTGGGCGGCCGATCTGCGGAATCTGATCGCTGTGCCCCAGTTAACGCGGGACGCATAGCCCTTTTCGACAGGCGGAGCAGACAACGATGGCACTGGCTAAGGTAAGCAACCCTCCCCGGGTTTTCGTGATCGTGTGGCTTTCTCAGATGCTCTCCGGTTTCGGAACCGGCCTGACTTCGTTCGCGCTCGGCGTCTTTGTCTATCTCCGCACCGGGTCCACCAGCCAGTTCGCGCTCGTGCTCGTGTTTACCGTGATCCCGCGCATGGTGCTGTCCCCGTTCTCCGGGGCACTGGCCGACCGCTGGGACCGGCGCCTGCTGATGCTGGTTGCCGACGTGGCCTCGGGGCTGGTCATCGTCGCCTTGATGGTGCTGCGGCTGCAGGGCGGACTGGCGATCTGGCAGATCTACATCGCGGTCGGCGCGCTGGCGATCTTCAGCGCCCTGCGCGATCCGGCGTACAACGCGTCGGTGAGCCAGCTCGTGCCGAAGAAGCAGCTGGGCCGGGCGAGCGGGCTGGTGCAGACCGCGGAGAACGTCGGCGAGGTCCTGCCCCCGCTGGTGGCCGGCGCGCTGCTCGTCGCCTTCGGCCTGTCCGGAGTGCTGATCTTCGACATCGTCTCCTACGGCGTTGGCAGCGTGGCACTGCTGACCGTCCTGTTCCCGCGGCTAGAGCGGCCAGATGCCGATGACGCCGAAAAGTCGTCGCTGTGGCGCGACATCGTCGAGGGCTGGAACTACCTGGTGAAGCACCAGGGGCTGCTGCGGCTATCGCTGCTCGGAGCGCTTTTGTGCTACGTGCTCGGCACGGCGCAGATCCTGCTCACGCCGCTGGTCCTGAGCTTCGGCTCGGCAGCCGTCCTTGGCGCGACATTCTCTACCGGCGGCTTGGGCATCCTCTTCGGCGGTATCGTGGCCGCCGCGTGGGGCGGTTTCAAGCGGCGTGTCGTCGCGGTCATCGTGTTCGGGCTCGGCCAGGCCGTATTCCTCTTCGTCACGAGCTTGCGGCCGAACGCCGTGATCATCGCGGCGGGCATTTTCGGCTACCTGTTCTGCGTCCAGCTCATTAGCAGCTGCATCGCCACCGTCCTGCGGGAGAACGTGCCAGGCGCGATCCAAGGGCGGGTTTTCGCGCTCGATCGTTCGGTCGGGATGTCGATGCAGCCGCTCGCCTACGTGCTCGCCGGGCCGCTGGTCGCCTTGTTCCGGCCCTGGATGGTCCGTGGCGGCGCCCTGGCCGGAAGCGCGGGCAGGGTCATCGGAGTCGGCTCGGGGCGCGGCATCGCGTTGCTGTTCGTGGCGCTCGGCGTCGCCGTCATCGTGATCATCGTAGTCAGCTACTCCAGCCCGAGGCTGCGCAATCTGGAAGCCGAGATGCGCCAGTCAGAGCCGCGAGAGCCAGATCCAGAACTGCAACCCTTGACTGACTAGCGACGGGAGAAAGTCCGGTATGGGGCACTACTGCAAGGCGTACCAGCTGGCTGAGCTGCGCCGGTTTCCCGCGTGGACGGAGGCGGGCTCCGAGGCACGGCTTGACGACGACACCATCGTCTACATCTGGGACGACCTGACGGTCGTCGTCAACCCGGTGGTACCGGAGAGCGGCACGCTCTGGGACACCAGCAGCGCGGATTGGGAGCGTTTTTGCCGCGAAGAACTGAAGTTCGAGATTCCCGAGGAGCTGGCCAATGACTAAGAGCGTGCTTATCGCTGGCGGCGGCACCGCAGGATGGATGACCGCCGCCTATCTGCAGGCTAGTTTCGGCGACAAGGTCACCGTGACGCTCGTGGAGTCCGCGACCGTCGGCGCGATAGGAGTCGGCGAGGCGACCTTCAGCACCATCAGGCATTTCTTTAATTACATTGGCCTGGCCGAAAGCGACTGGATGCCCGCTTGCAACGCGACCTACAAACTGGGCATCAGGTTCGTCGACTGGCGCAGCCCCGGCCATGATTTCTATCATCCCTTCGAGCGCCCGACGGTAATGAACGGCTACTCCATGACGGAGTGGTGGCTGCGTTGCCGGCCATCAGAGCGCTTCGATCGTGACTGCTTCCTCCTGGCCAACATGTGCGACACCATGCGCGCGCCATACTCGCTCAACGGCGATTTGTTCGAGGGAAACGAGAACATGCTGGCGCCAGGGCAGCGCACGATGCTGGCCGACGAGAACACCCAGTACCCGTACGCCTATCACTTTGACGCCTCCTTGCTGGCCGACTTCCTGATGCGGCTGGTGACCGGCCGCGGCGTACGCCGGATCGTCGATTCCATCGTCGATGTCAAGCGCTCCGAGCAGGGCGTCGGCGGCCTGGTGACCCAGGAGCACGGAACGCTTGAGGCCGATCTCTACGTGGACTGCACGGGATTCCGAAGCCTGCTACTGAACAAGGCACTTGAGGAGCCTTTCGTCTCCTTCCAGCACATGCTGCCGAACGACAGCGCCGTTGCGCTGCGAGTCCCCGTCGACGTCGAACGGGAGGGCATCAGGCCCTACACCACAGCTACCGCAAAGGACGCGGGATGGATGTGGACGATTCCGCTCTACGACCGCAACGGGGTCGGCTATGTCTACGCGAGCGACTTCTGCACGCCAGATGAGGCTGAGCGGGAACTGCGCGAGTCGGTCGGCCCTGCCGCGGACGATCTCGAGGCGAACCACATCCGCATGCGGATCGGGCGCAGCCGCAACTCCTGGGTGGGCAACTGCGTGGCGATAGGGCTGTCGAGCGGCTTCGTCGAGCCGCTCGAATCGACCGGAATCTTCTTCATCCAGCACGGCATCGAGCAGCTCGTGCGGCATTTCCCGGCCGACGCACAGGACCAGAAGCTCATCGATCAGTACAACAAGCGGGTCGCTCGCTGCATCGACGGCGTCGCGGAGTTCCTGGTATTTCACTACCGTGCCGCTGGCCGCGCTGACAACGCGTACTGGAAGGCGACTAAGGAGCGCGAGCTTCCCGGCGACCTGGCCGAGCGGATCTCGCTCTGGCAGTCAGAGCTACCCGACGAGGGCAACATCTACCCGCACTATCACGGGTTCGAGCCGTACTCCTGGGTCGCGCTGCTCATCGGGCTAGGCGGAATCCCGGTCAGGCAGCGGCCGGTGATCGACCTGCTCGATCCCGTCCCGGCCGAGGCCGAGTTCGCCAGGCTCAGGCAGCGCTCGGAGCAGGTGGTCGCGGACCTGCCCAGCCAGTTCTCCTATTTCACGCACCTGCGCCGCCCGCTCAGCGTGTGAATGCGAGGCAGGACGTGGCCGCACCGCCAGAGGCAGAAACCCTCGGATTCCGCGGTCTGATGGCGGGTTTTCCAAGCGGCGTCGCCGTCGTCACGACGGTGGACGCCGCTGGCCGGCCGCTGGGCTTGACCTGCTCGTCATTGTGCAGCGTCTCGCTCGATCCGCCGTTGCTGCTCGTCTGCATCGGCAACAGCAGCCGGACCCTGGTCGCGCTGAAGGCCCTGGGGCTCTTCGCGGTCAACTTGCTCCACCAGCACGGCGGCCACGCCGCCCGCACCTTCTCATCCGCCCGTGGCGCTGATCGCTTCCAGTCGGTGGGCTGGCGACCGACGGCCAGGTCGAAGCTGCCGTGCCTGCACGAGGACGCGCACTCGGTAGCGGAATGCCAGGTGCGGACGACCCACGTGGCCGGCGACCACACGATCGTCGTCGGAGAGCTCGTTTCCGCTAGGCACCTGTCCGCTGTCGCTCCGCTGCTCTACGGCTTGCGGGAATACGCGGCGTGGCCTGGTACACCGAAGGGCTGAGCAGATGGAACAACTGATGGACCACGACATTGACGCATCGGTACTCGACCTGCTCGCGACTCAGGCCGCGAGCACGCCCGACGTGATCGCCGTGAGCTTCGCTGACGACGCACTCACCTACGCTGAGCTCGACGAGCGGGCAAATCAGCTCGGCCGCTACCTGACCGGGCTCGGAGTAGGCCCGGACGTTGTCGTCGGGCTGATCGTCGAGCGCTCGCTCGATATGATCGTTGGCCTTCTCGGCATCTTGAAGGCAGGCGGCGCGTACCTGCCCGTGGACGCCGGCCTGCCGCGGGAGCGCCTGTCGCTGATCCTGGCCGACGCCCGCCCGCTGGTCGTGGTCACCCAGCGGGCGCTGGCCGACCGGGTCCCGGCGCCCGCGGTTGTCTGCGTTGACGTGGACAGCGCGGCCATCGCCGCCTGCTCGCCGGGGGGATTCGACGCCAGGATCAGCCCGGGCAACCTGGCGTACGTGATCTACACCTCGGGGTCGACGGGCGTGCCGAAGGGGATCATGATCAGCCATGGCGCGCTCGCCGGCCGCGTCGTGGCCAAGACGTCCCTGTACGGCTTCCAGGCTGGCGATCGGATCCTGCAGTTCAGCGGGCTGAGCTTCGACGCCGCGATCGCGGAGATCTTCCCGACCCTGCTCGCGGGCGCCACCTTGGTGGTGCACCCGAGCCCGCGCCAGACCTCGGCACCCGAATTGCTCGCCGAGTGCGAGCGGCGCGCCGTCACCGGCGTCATGCTGTCGCCGGTCTACATGCAGCTCGTCGTCGACGCGCTGACCGAATTCCCGCGACCGATCCCGTGGCTGCGCTATTTCATCACCGGAGGCGAGAGCATTCCGGTCGAACGGCTCGCGGCCCTGGCGCGCCTTGCCCCGCACCGCCCGCGATTCGTCTACGCGTACGGCCCGACCGAGACGACTATTGCCGCGACGCTCTACATCCCGCCACTTGATCCCGAGGCGATCGAGCGCCTCGACAAGGTGCCGATAGGGCAGGCCATGCCCGACACCGGCGTGCACATCCTGGACGACCACCTCCGGCCGGTGCCGGTCGGCGAGGTCGGCGAGCTCTGGGTCACCGGCGCCGGCCTGGCCCGCGGCTATGCTGGCAGCCCGGCGCTGACGGCGCAGAGGTTCATTGCCTTCCCGCTCGGCGACGAGCCTGGCGCACGGATGTACAGGACCGGGGACCTGGCCAGGGAAACGCCGACGGGGGATCTGGAGTTCGCTGGCCGGCTCGACTCCCAGGTGAAGATCCGCGGGTTCCGCGTCGACCTGGCTGACGTGGAGAACGCGGCAGCGCAGCATCCGGCCATCAGCCACGTGGCCGCCGTGAACCACGACGGCGCTCTCGTGGCCTATTGCGTTCCCGGCGGGGAGCGCAGGCCCGCCGCCAGCGAACTGCGGGAGTTCGTCAGCCAGAAGCTACCCGAGTACATGGTTCCCTCGGCTTTCATGCTGCTCGAATCCCTGCCGCTGACTACCGGCGGCAAGGTCGACCTAGCCGCCCTCCCCGAGCCGCGCGAGCAGGAGCCCGACGCCGCGACGGCGGGGGGCGAGCCGGACTCGCCGATCGCCAAGCTGCTGACCGAGATCTGGTGCGGGCTGCTCCGCCGCGATCACATCGGGGCTGGCGAGAACTTCTTCGACGCCGGAGGGAACTCCCTGCTTGGCAACCAGGTCGTCTCCCGTGTACGCACCATGATCGGCGTCGACATCCCGCTGCGGACGATCTTCCTCGCTCCCACGATCAGCGAACTGGCCAGCGCGATCGCGGCGTTGTCGATCACCGGGTCGCCGGCGTCGGCCGGGGACTCACGCGACATGCTCGACCTGCTGGCCGAGCTTGAGCAGATGCCGGACCGCGATGAGCGGTGACGAAGCCATCGCGGCTCTCGCCGAGCGCGTGGCGCGGCTGTCGCCGGCCAAGCGGGCCATGCTCGAGCAGGCGCTGCTCGATCGGCAGCGCATGGCGGCGCCCGCCAGGCGCATCGCGCGCCGCCAGTCCGACGGGCCGGCGCCGCTGTCCTTCGCGCAGCAAGGCTTGTGGTTCCTCGACCAGTTGCAGCCGGGCAGCGCCATGTCGAGCGCTACCGCGGCGGTGCGCCTCACCGGGCCGCTCGACCTGAGCGCGCTGCGGCGTGCCTTCGCGGCGGTCACGGTCAGGCATGATGTCCTGCGCACGACCTTCGCCAGCGCCGAAGGCGGCCCGGTCCAGCTGGTCTCACCGCACTGGTCGATGACGATCCCGGTCGTCGATCTCGGGGCGCTGCCGGCGGCCGGACGCGAGGCCGCGGCCGGCAGCCTGGTCGTCGCCATGTCCCGCCGTCCCTTCGACCTGGTGAAGGGGCCGCTCTTCCGGGTCGTGCTGCTGGCGCTCGGCGACGCCGACACCGTGCTCGTGCTATCGCTGCATCACATCGTCGCGGACGGCTGGTCGCACGCCCTGCTGACCCGCGAAGTGTCCGCTCGCTACACCGCGCTGACGACGGGCCAGGCGCCCGCGCTGCCTCACCTTCAGCTTCAGTTCGCGGACTACGCGGCCTGGCAGGCCAGGAACGTCAAGGAGGATGATCTCCGCGCGCAGCTCGAATGGTGGAAGACCGAGCTGGCGGGGAGCGCGCCGCTGCAGAACCTTCCCGCCGATCGCGCCAGGCCAGCGGTGCCCAGCTACCGGGCAGGCAGCCTGGACATCGGAATTCCTGACGGTGTCGCCGCCGCGCTCCGCGCGGTCAGCCAACGCGCCGGCGCGACTTTGTTCATGACACTGCTGGCGGCGCTGCAGGTGCTGATCGGCCGGTACACAGGCCAGCGGGATGTGATCGTCGGCACCCCGGTAGCGGGCCGGAACAGCAGCGATCTCGAAGACTTGATCGGCTGCTTTGTCAATACGCTGGCGTTGCGCACCGATCTGAGCGGTAACCCGGCCTTCACCGAGCTCCTGCGCCGCGTTCGCGACCGCGTGCTCGCGGCCTACGCCCGGCAGGACGTGCCCTTTGAGCGGCTGGTTGAAGAGCTGCGGGTCGAGCGGAGCGCGAGCCACGCGCCGGTCTTCCAGGTCAGGCTCGTCCTTCAGAACATGCCGCCGGCGCAGTGGAAGCTGTCCGGGGTCACCGTCCGCCCGCTGCGGGTCATCGTCCCGTCAATCCAGGTCGACGTGGCTGTCGAGATCGTCGACACCGGCGGTGCGCTCTCCGGGACGCTGGACTACAGCACGGACCTGTTCGACCCCGCTACCGCCGGCCGGTTCGCCGGCCAGTTCGGCACCCTGCTCGCCGGGATCGCCCGCGCGCCCGAACGGCGCATCGACGACCTGCCCGTGCTCTCGCCAGCCGAGGAAACCCAGATCCTGACCGCCTGGAGTACCTCAGGCACGGTCAGCGGCCCAGTCACCGGATCGCCGGCGGATCCGGTTCGGCTTTTCGAGGCAGCGGCCGAACGCACGCCTAACGCGATCGCCGTTGCCAATGCGCAGGAGAGCCTGCGCTACGCCGAGCTGAATGACCGCGCCAATCAGGTCGCCCAGCTGCTGATCGGCCGGGGCATCGGCCAGGAAACGCGGGTCGGCATCTGCGGGGAATGGTCGCCTGACCTGGTCGCGGCAGTACTTGGCGTCCTGAAAGCCGGCGGCGCCTTCGTGCCCATGGACCCAGAGCATCCTCGCGATCGGCTGGCGTACCTGCGGGCCGATGCCGAGGTCGGCATCGTCCTCACGCAGGAGCGCTGGCGCGACCGGCACGGCTCGGCCGAGGTCATCTGCCTGGACAGCGAGCGGGACCTGCTAGCCCGCCAGCCGCGGCGCAATCCCGGTCAGGCGGCGTCCAGCCAGAACCTGGCCTACGTGATCTACACTTCCGGATCGACCGGCCGCCCCGAGGGAGTCGGCGTCACCCGAGGCAACCTGGCCAGCTACTGCACCGCCATCCGCGCGACCCTGGGGGCCAGCGCGCCGGACGGGGCCAGCGAACAGCTGAGCTTCGGCTTCCTGGGCGCGCTGGGGACCGACCTGGGGCACACGGCGATCTTCCCGGCATTGCTGCACGGTGATCGCCTGATCCTGGTCCCGAGGGAATGCGCGCTAGACGGGCGCGCGTTCGCGGCCGTGGCGGCCCGGCGCCGGCTCGATGTCCTGAAGACCACCCCGACGCAGATCAGGGCGCTGCTCGCCAGCGCGCCACCGGCGCAGGTGCTGCCCGCCCGCTGGCTGATACTCGGCGGCGAACCGCTCCCCAGGCCGCTGTGGGACGAACTGGCCAGCGCCGGCCGCTGCCGCCTGCTCAATCACTACGGACCCGCCGAAGTGACGGTCGGGTGCGTCACCAGCCAGCAGGAGAGCGCGGACCACGTACCCGGCGCCGCGACCATGCCGATCGGGCGGTCGCTGCCGGGCATCAGGGCCTACGTGCTCGACCCGGGCCTGCGCCCGGTTCCGGCCGGCGTGCCAGGCGAGCTCTGCCTGGCCGGCGCGCAGGTCGCCAGGGGATATCTGGGAAACCCGGGACTGACGGCCGAGCGGTTCACGCCCGACCCTTTCAGCGACCTGGGCGGTCGCCTGTATCGCACCGGGGACCTGGCCCGCTGGACGGCCGGCGGAGTGCTCGAGTTCCTTGGCCGGGGAGACCAGCAGGTCAAGGTCCGAGGGCACCGCATCGAACTCGGCGAGATCGAGGCGACGCTCGCCGAGCACCGGCAGGTGACGGCTGTCGCAGTCACGGTCTGGCAGCCTGACACCGCCGGCGCCCGCCTCGTCGCGCACGTGGTCGGCGATGTGGCCGCCGGAGAGCTGCTGACGTTCGCGGCCGCGCGGCTACCAGCGCACCTGGTGCCAGCCGCGGTGGTGCCGCTGGCGGCAATGCCGCTCACCGTGAACGGAAAGCTTGACCGGGCGGCCCTGGCGCTGACGGCCGCATCGCCCCGCGGTGAGCGCGAGAGCGAGCAGCCTGGCGGTGCGATCCACAGCCAGGGGCCGGCCGCCGAACTCCTGCACGCCATCTGGAGGGAGGTGCTCGGGATCGACCGGATTGAGCCTGACACCAATTTCTTCGCCTCTGGCGGGCACTCACTGCTCGCGTTTCAGGTCGTCACGCGAGCGAGCCGCACCTTCGGCGTAGAGCTGCCGGTCCGTGCGGTCTTCGAAGCGCCCACCCTGGCAGCGTTCGCGCGCCGGATCGAAGCCGGCCGGCGGGCCGGGACCAATCTGCTGCCGGCCATCCGGCCCGCTGACCGCGGCGATCCCATTCCGCTCTCGCAGGCACAGCAGCGATTGTGGTACGTCGACCAGCTTGACCGGACTGGCTCAGCCCACATCCAGTCGTACGCGCTTAACGTCGACGGCGAGCTGAGCGTGCCGGCCCTCGCCGCCGCAGTCGCCGACCTGCGCGGGCGGCACGAGTCCCTCAGGACCACCTTCCGGCAGGATCGCGACGGCCTTGAGCAGGTCGTCGCTGCCGATGTGGCTGTCCCGACGCCGCTGATAGACCTCTGCGCGATTCCCGATCGCGAGGCGCAGGCTCAGCGGCTGGCCGAAACGAACGCGCGGCGTCCTTTTGACCTTCGCCGCGGCCCGCTGCTGCGCGTCACGATCGTCCGGCGAAGCGAGAGCCAGCACGTGCTGCTAGTGGCAATGCACCACATCATCACCGACGCCTGGTCGGTCGCGGTGCTGTTCGATGAGCTGTGGCAGTGCTACACGGCGCGCGCAGGCGATGCGCCGCCGCGGCTTCCCGCGCTGCCCATCCAGTATCGCGACTACGCCAGCTGGGAGCGGCGGTGGCTAGATGACGAGACCGCGCTTGACAAGGCCGCCTCGTACTGGCGCGAGCAGCTCGCGGGCGCGCCCGAGTACCTCGACCTGCACTACGACCGCCCTTTGCCCGCGACCTCGCCGTTCCGATCGGCAACCGCGGCTTACGAACTCCCAGCCGCCGAGAGCCGCGAGATCATCGAGTACAGCCTGCGGGAGGGGGCGACCCCGTTCATCACCGTCCTCGCGGCCTACCTGATCTTGCTGCGCCAGCGCACCGGCCAGTCCGACATCGTGGTGGGGGCGGGCACCGCGAACCGAGGGCAGCTCGAGACCGAGCGCGTGCTCGGCTTCTTCACCAATCAGCTCGTCCTGCGCGTCCACGTCAGCGGCGACCAGACGGTGCGGGAACTGCTGGCCCGCGTGCGCGAGGTCACGCTCAGCGCCTACGCACACGGCGAGATGCCATTCAACCGGCTGGTGCGCATGCTGCGGCCGGACCGTCACGTCAACCGCGCTCCGCTCTTCCAGGTCGAGATCGAGTTTCACCGGCTCACCGACACCCCCGCCGGACCACCTGGCCTCACGGTCGCCAGGCGCGAGGTGCGCGGTCCTGACCTTTTGACCACGCTCGACCTGTCCCTGCACGTTGTGCAAACCGAGACCGTCCTGCGCGGCGGGCTTGCCTACAACGCTGACGTATTCTCGCCCGCGACCGCCAGGGGCATGGTCGCGCAACTGCGCGCCATTCTCGCCGTCATGGTCGCCACGTCGGATGTGAGCACCGACGAACTCGCGGCCGAGGCCGAGAACCAGGGGCGGCTGACCTCGGCCAGGGAACGCGCGACGGCCGCGCGGGCCAAGTTCGACGCCATGATCGCCAGGTCTGGCAATGAATGACGGCGCGCTCTCCCCGCAGCAGCGTCACACCTGGCGCGCGCGCCAGGAGGCCTACGACGCCCGCTGCGTGATCCGCGTGGACGGCCAGCTGAGCATCAGCGAACTGCGCTGCGCGCTGGCCGCTGTCATCAAGCGCCACAGCATCTTGCGTACCGCCTTCACCGGCAGCGACCCAGAGCCTCGCCAGGTCGTCGTCGACGGCGCCTGTTCGATCCTGCTCGCGGACGTGACCGCCTGCCCGTCAGAAGGTGCGCGCTGGTGGCGCCGGCATGCGATGTCAAACGCCGGTGCCGCAAACGTGCTCCAGGTCATCGTGGTCCGGCAGGGGCCTGAGGCGCACCTGCTCATCCTGAGCTTGCCCGCGCTCTGCGCGGACGGGCGCAGCATGCTCAACCTCGCAAGAGAAATCGCGGATTGCTTTGGAAAGCAGCCCGCCGCGGGAGCTGAGGTCACTCAGTACTCTCAGTACGCGGCCTGGCAAGACGCCCTGATGGAGGAAGACGCGTTCGAGTCGCTGCCGTTTGAGTCGCTGCCGTTTGAGTCGCTGCCGTTCGAGAAGTCGGGCTCAGCGGGCGTGACCGGTTACGGCTCCCAGTCAGCTGAGCTGGCCGAGGCCGTCGTCGCCCGGATCGAAACCGCAGCCGCTCGCTATCAGGTCACCTTCGCTGAGTTCATGCTGGCCTGCTGGCAGGTGCTGCTCTGGCAGCACACCCGCGCCCCCGGCATAGTGGTCGGCCTGGTGACCGACGGCCGGGTCTACGAAGAACTCTGGCCGGTGGTCGGCCCGTGCGCCAAGGTACTGCCAGTGCCGGCCAGGCTCGAGTCGGTCCACCGCTTCGCTGAGGTACTCAGTCAGGTCAAGCAGGCGGCCGCTGAGGCGGCGCAGGGTCAGGAATACTCCAACTGGACCGGGACCTCGGCCTGGGTATTCGAGCAGGCGGACCTCGAAACGGCGATCACTGCTGGCGGCGCCGCCTTCACCGTCCAGGACTACGTCGCCTGGACCGGGCCCTTCGTGGTCAAGCTCTGCTGCCAGGCCAGCCCCGAAGCCGTACGGCTCGTCGTCGAGCACGAGCGCGGCCGGCTTAGTGGCCCGATGGCTCAGTGCCTGCTTGATCAGCTAGTGACCGTGGCCGCCAGCGCTGCCGCGAGTCCGGAGTCGGCGATCAGCGCGCTGAGCGCCGTGAGCGTGGCGGCGCGGCGGCGGATGATCACTGACTTCAACCAGACCTCGGCTGCCTGGCCCGACGCCAAGCTGGCCCATCAACTGGTCGAGGCGCAGGCAGCGGCGGCCCCTGACCGGATCGCTGTGACCTCCGGCTGCCAGTCACTGACCTACGGCGAGCTCAACCAGCGCTCGAACCGTCTCGCCCGCTACCTCAGAGCGCTTGGCGCCGGACCAGAGGTGGCGGTCGGCATCTGCCTGGACCGGACCACCGACCTGGTGGCCGCGATGCTCGCCGTTCACAAGGCCGGGGCAGCCTACGTGCCGATCGATCCGCTGCATCCGCATGACCGCCTCAACGCGATCGTCGAGGACACGCCGATGCCGATCATGATCACCGACGAGCCGAGCGCGGTCAGCCTGCCCGCGGGCGGCTGGCGGACCGTGCTGCTCAGCCGCGACGGTGCCGAGATCGCCGGCCTAGCCGGTGGCAACCTTAACGTCGCCGCCCTTCCCGGGCAGCTCGCTTACGTGCTGCATACCTCGGGCTCAACCGGGAGGCCCAAGGGCGTCCAGGTCTCGCATGAGGCGCTGGCCAATTTCCTGCGCTCGATGAGCCAGGTGCCGGGCATCTCGCCGGACGACAGCGTGGTCGCGGTGACGACGCTGTCGTTTGATATCGCCGCGCTTGAGCTGTACCTTCCCCTGACGGCCGGGGCCCGGTGACGGTGGCCAGCCGGCCGACCGCGGCCGACCCGCGCGCGCTGCGCCTGCTGCTGACCGATTCGGCCGCCACGATCTTCCAGGCGACTCCGGTGACCTGGCGCATGCTCATCGGTGCCGGCTGGCCAGGCGTTCCCAGCCTGACCGCGCTGATCGGCGGCGAGGCGCTGCCACCCGAACTGGCGGCCAAGGTGGCGCCGCGGGTCCGGCAGCTGTGGAATATGTACGGCCCGACCGAGACCACGATCTGGTCGACCTGCGCCGAGATCACCGGCGGCCACGTCAGTGTCGGCCAGCCGATCGCCAATACCTGCGTGCACGTACTCGATGACGACCTGCGCCCGGTGGCGATCGGCATGGTCGGCGAGCTGTGCATCGGCGGAGTCGGTGTCGCCCGCGGCTACCTCGGGCGCCCGGCGCTGACGGCCGAGCGTTTCGTCCCCGACCTGTGCCGGCCTGGCGTTCGGATGTACCGCACCGGCGACCTCGCCCGCTACGACCCGGCCGGCCGGCTCTTCGTGCTCGGCCGCACCGACAGCCAGGTCAAGATCAGGGGCTTCCGGGTGGAGCTCGGCGAAATCGAGGCCGCCCTGGCCGGGTATCCGGGAGCAGCCGCGGCCGCTGCCACGGCCAGGCCAGAGGAGTCGGGGGAAACGCGCGTCGACGCCTACCTCGTGCTCGAGCCCGGCGTGCGGGCAACGGTCACGCAGGTACGTGAGTTCGCGGCTGTCAAGCTCCCGCCCGCGATGGTGCCCGCCAGGCTCGCGATCGTCGGGTCACTGCCGCTCACTGCCAATGGCAAGGTGGACCGGGCGAAGCTGCCGGAGATCAGCGTCGATGCGCAACCGCGGGCCAGGCACGTGCCTCCGGCACCGTCTCGAACATGTCATCGCCGGCATCTGGCGGACAGTGCTGCGGGTCGAGGAGCCGCCATCTCCGACAACTTCTTCGACCTTGGCGGCCATTCGGTATTGCTCACTGCTGTCAGCGGCCTGCTCGCCGAAGAGCTCGGCCAGGAGATCACGCCGCTGACGCTGCTCGAGCACCCCACGATCGCCTCCCTCGCCGCGCACCTGCAAGCCGGGACGCAAGACACGGTGCCGCAGAACACGGTGCCGCAAAACACGGTGCCGCCGGATGCCCGGCCGGCGGCAGCCGGGCGGGAGCGGCTGCGGCAGCGCCGGTCGAGGGCGCAGGACCCCCAGGACCAAGGTCAGTCAGCGAAACGAGGGCAGCCGTGAGCGAGTCGCAGCCAGTTAGCTCTGACATCGCGATCATCGGCATGGCCTGCCGGTTTCCTGGCGCGGCGAATATCGGTGAGTTCTGGAAAATGCTCGCGGATGGGACCGAGGCCATTTCTTTCTTCAGCGAGGACGAGCTCATAGAGGAGGGAATCCCGCCCGAGGTGGTACGCGATTCCCGTTACATTCCGGCCAAGGGCATTATCGATGGCCCCGACCTGTTCGACGCGGGCTTCTTCGGCTACAGCCCGAAGGACGCGGCGAGCATCGATCCCCAGCAGCGCCTCTTCCTGGAATGCGCCTGGGAGGCGCTCGAACACGCCGCCGTCGATCCGGGCGCGACCAGCGACGTTATCGGCGTGTACGCGGGCTCGAGCGGCGGCTCGTATCTCGCGCGGTCCCTGCGGGAACTGGCCTACCTGCCGGAATTCATGGAACTCGTGCTTGGCAACGACAAGGATCAGCTGGCCACCCGTACCTCGTACAAGCTGAACCTGAAGGGCCCGAGCATCTGCGTGCAGTCCGCCTGCTCGACGGCGCTGGTCGCGGTGCACCTGGCTAGCCAGGGCCTGCTGTCCGGCGACTGCGACCTGGCGCTCGCTGGCGCGGCATCGGTCATGTTCCCGCGCCGTGAGGGCTACCTGTTCCACGACGAGGGCATCTACGCCCATGACGGCCACTGCCGGGCCTTCGACGTCGCCGCGACCGGCACCGTGCCGGGCGATGGCGTCGGCGTTGTCGTGCTGAAGTTGCTGACCGAAGCCCTGCGGGACGGCGACCCCGTGCACGCGGTGATCAAGGGAACGGCGGTCAACAACGACGGCGCGGCCAAGGCAGGCTTCTCGGCGCCTGGCATCGCCGGTCAGACGGCCGTGATCAGGGCGGCCCATCAGGTGGCCGGTGTCGATCCGGCCTCGATCAGCTACGTCGAGACGCACGGCACCGGCACCGCGCTCGGCGACCAGGCCGAGATCACCGGGCTGACCAGGGCGTTCCGCAGCGACCGCACCGGCTTCTGCGCGATCGGATCGGTGAAAACAAACATCGGGCACCTCGACGTCGCGGCCGGCGTCGCGGGATTGATCAAGACCGTCCTGGCACTCGAGCACCAGATCCTGCCGCCGAGCCTGCATTTCTCCAGCCCGAACCCCGCGACCGGCCTCGACCGCAGCCCGTTCTTCGTCAATGCGAGCGCCGCTCCATGGCCGACTTCGGCTGGGCCGCGCCGGGCCGGGGTCAGCTCGTTCGGGCTCGGCGGCACCAACGCGCACGCCGTGCTCGAGGAAGCTCCGGCGGCGGTCGCGGGCCAGGCTGCCGGCGGACCTTATCTCCTGCTGGTCTCCGCCAGGTCGGCGGCGGCGGCCGACAAGGCGGCGGTCAATCTGGCCGGGTTCCTTGATGCCAATCCGGCGGCTGACCTGGCCGATGTAGCGCATACCACGCAGGTGGGACGAAGGTCTTTCCCTTACCGCCGGTTCCTCGTGTGCACCGGCAGGGCCGGCGCGATCCGGGGACTGACCGCGACTGGCCGCGCCCGGCGATGCCCGGAGGTCACCCCGCCAGTCGCATTCATGCTGCCGGGGCAGGGCGCACAGTACCCTCGCATGGGGGCCGGGCTCTATGCAGGCTGAGCCCGCGTTCCGCGAGGAGTTCGACGCCTGCTGCTCGCACCTGAGCATCGACCTGCGCGAGGTTGTGTTTCCTGGCCGGACGCGAGCCGATGCCGCCAGGCTCGACGAGACGGAGATCGCGCAGCCTGCGCTGTTCGCGGTCGAGTACGCACTGGCCCGCCTGTTGCAGACGTGGGGGGTGGCACCGAGCGCGCTCATCGGCCATAGCGTCGGCGAGTATGTGGCTGCCTGCCTGGCGGGCGTCTTCACGCTCGGTGATGCGCTGCTGCTCGTGGCCAGGCGCGGGCAGCTCATGCGGCAGGCCGGCCCTGGCGCGATGATCAGCGTTCAGCTTCCTGAGGCGGCGCTGGGCACGCTGCCCGACGGGCTGAGCGTCGCCGCGGTCAACGGGCCCGACCTCTGCGCGGTCGCGGGCCCGGAGGCGGCGATCGGGCTTTTCGAGCAGGATCTAGCCGAGCGCGGCGTGGCCGCCCGGCGCTTGCGCACCTCGCGCGCCTTCCACTCCGCGATGATGACGGCGGCGGCGGACGAGCTGCGCGCGGTAGTGGCCCAGGTGCGCCCGGCCGCCGCGAATTCCCTTTATCTCCAACGTGACTGGCGACTGGATCACCGACGAGCAGGCAACCGATCCGGGGTACTGGGCCGAGCACACGCTGCGGCCGGTGCGGTTCGCCGACGGGCTGACGACGTTGCTCAAGTCGGGCGGCCACGCGCTGCTTGAGGTCGGACCTGGCCGGACGCTGGCCACGCTGGCCCGGCAGAGCGCCGGACCCGACACCGCCATCGCGGCTTCGATGCGCCATCCGCGCAGGGAAGTCTCCGACCAGGTGGTGCTCGAAGAAGCCGTCGGCAGCCTGTGGTCGGCGGGGGTTCCCATTGACTGGCGGCAGCGCAAAGGCCACCAGGGGCGCCGCGTCGCGCTGCCGTCTTATCCCTTCGAGCGCCAGCGATACTGGCATCCGCTGGCCGTCAGCACGCCGGTCACGGCGGATGCTGCCGAACCCGTGCAACCCGTGCGGCCCGCGCCGCCCGCCGAGACCGTGCCGCCCGCCGATGATGGCACAGGCGGCGAGGTCGGGTCGATGATCGCGGCGATCTGGGCCGACCTGCTCGGCGTTCCCCGGATAGCGCCTGATGACGATTTCTTTCTGCTCGGCGGGCACTCGCTTCTTGGCACCCGGCTGACAACCCGGCTACGCGAAGCCTTCGGCGTCGAGGTCAGGCTCCGTGACCTTTTCGACCTGCCGACCCTGGCCGAACAGGCCGAACTGGTAGCGACGCTCCGCCAGTTGGCGCGCGGATCGCGCACCGGCCGCGAGCACCAGCAGGACGGCAACGAGGAGGGAGAGCTGTGAGAGTCGTCGACCTCATGTCCCGGCTGCGCAGGGCAAACATCGACCTGTGGGTGGACGGTGACCGCCTGCGCTACAGCGCGCCGCAGGGAGCGCTCGCGCCCGATCTGCGAGCCGCCCTCGTGGAGCACAAGGCCGAGGTCATGGAGTTCCTGGCCCGGGCATCGACGGCGCTGCCGCCGGCACCGCCGATCGCTGTCGTCAGCCACGACCAGCCGCTGCCGCTGTCTTTTCCCCAGCGGCGAATCTGGTTCTTCGAGCAGGTCTATCCGGGAACCTCGACGTATCACATGACCGCCTCGTGGCGGGTCAGCGGCGCGCTCGACGTGGCCGAGCTGCGGCGCTGCTTCAATGCGATCATCTCGCGCCACGCGGCCCTGCGCACCAGGTTCCAGCCGCAGGACGACGAGCCAGCGCAGGTCATCGCTGACACCGTCGCCATGGCGTTGCCGGTGATCGACCTCACGGCTCTGCCCGGGCCGGGTCGTGCGGCGGAGATCAGGCGGCTGATGCCGGCCGAACTCGGGCGGCCATTCGACCTGACGCAAGTACCGCTGGTGCGGGCGACCTTGTTGCGCACCGGCCCTGATGAGCACATCCTCATGCTGACCATTCACCACATCATCGCGGACATGTGGTCGGTGGAGGTGCTGCTCGGCGAGCTGACCGCGCTGTACCGTTCTGAACCGCTCGCGCCGCTGGCCATCCAGTACGCCGACTACGCGGCCTGGCAGCGGTCCTGGCTCGCCACCGACGTGCTCGCGGGCCAGCTTGACTACTGGACCGCGCGGCTCGCCGGCGCGCTGGCCATACTCAACCTGCCCACCGACCGGCCTCGCCCCCAGGTCAGGACCTATGCGGGAGCCAGGCAGAGCGGCTCGTTCCCCGCTGAGCTGCTGGCCGGGATCGACGCGCTTTGCCAGCGGGAAGGCGCGACCAGGTTCATGGTCATGCTCGCCGCCTACGCGATCCTGCTCTCCCGCTACAGCGGGGAAAAGGACATCCTCATCGGCTCGCCCATCGCCAACAGGAAGCAATCCGAGCTTGAGCACCTGATCGGATTTTTCATCAATATCCTTGTACTGCGGATCGACCTGGGGGCCGATCCGACCTTCCGGGAGTTGCTCAGCCAGGTTCGTGAGGTCGCGCTTGGCGCCTACGAGCATCAGGAAATGCCGGTCGAGCAGCTGGTGGAGGCGCTCCACCCCCGGCGCGACCCGGCCAGGCCGCCGCTTTTCCAGGCGATGTTCATCCTGCAGAACGCCGCGACGTCATCGCTTGAGCTGCCAGGGCTGACGATCGAGGAGCTGCCGGGCAACCGGGCCGCGACCGAGTATGACCTGACGCTCGAGTTCGTGGACGCGGGCGCGCAGCGGCACGCGACGGTCCAGTACAACACCGACATCTTCACCAGCGCGACCGCCGCCCGCCTGCTCGGGCACTGGCAGGTGCTGCTCGAGGGCATCGTGGCGCAGCCGGACCGGCGGGTGAGCTCGCTGCCGCTGCTGACCGCCGCCGAGCGCGGGCAGCTTGACCGCTGGAACGAGACTTCGCGGCCACTCGCGGCCGAGCAGGTCCACGATCAGATCGCCAGCCAGGCGGCGCGCACGCCCGACGCGCCGGCCGTGAGCTTCCGCGATCGCACGCTCAGCTACGCCGAGCTCGACGCGGCGGCGACCGTGCTGGCCGGCCAGGTGCGGGCGGCCGGGACTGACCGGCCCGTCGCGGTGTGCGTCGAGCGCTCGCCCGAGCTGATTATCAGCCTGCTCGCCGTGCTCAAGGCCGGCGGGGCGTACCTGCCGATTGACACCACGCTGCCCGCCGAGCGCGTCAGTTACATGCTCGACGACGCTGGCGTCACGGTCGTCGTGACAACGCGGGCGCAGCAGCAGCGGTTCGCCGGCCATCCGGTGCGCCTCGTCCTGGCCGGCTCCGTGAGCCGGCCGCGAGCGAGCCGCCCGAAGCGCCGGTCGCCGAGGACAGCCTCGCGTACGTCATCTATACCTCGGGCTCCACCGGCAGGCCGAAGGGCGTCATGGTGGAGCACAGGAATCTCACCAACTTCGCCGGCGCGATGAGCGAGGTGCTCGGCGAGGCTCAGGGGGAGGATCCGGGCGAGCCAGGAACCTGGCTGGCCGTCACCAGCGTGTCCTTTGACATCGCGGCCCTGGAACTGCTCTTCCCGCTGACCAGGGGCTGGAAGGTCGTGGTGCAGGACGACGGTGACGTGCTGCCCGGGGCCGCGCGGCAGCCCCGCACCGAGACCGCGCGGCGGCTGGATTTCAGCCTCTTCTACTTCGCGGTCAGCCACGACGATGACCCCCGTGACCGTTACCGGCTGCTGCTCGACGGAGCGCGATTCGCTGACCAGCACGGATTCTCGGCTGTCTGGACTCCGGAGCGGCATTTCAACGCCTTCGGCGGCCTGTACCCGAATCCTTCGGTAACCACGGCCGCGCTGGCTACCATTACCGAGCGGGTTCAGCTGAGGCCGGCAGCGTGGTCCTGCCGCTGCACGACCCGATCAGGGTCGCCGAGGAATGGTCGGTCGTCGACAATCTCTCGGGCGGCCGGGCCGGCGTCTCCTTCGCCTCCGGCTGGCACGCCGACGACTTCGCCATCGCGCCCGACCCCGCCGTCTACGGGCGGCGCAAGGAAGCCATGTTCGAGGCAATCGAGACGGTGCGGCGCCTGTGGTGCGGTGAGAAGGTTACGAAGGCGAACGGCGCGGGACTCGACACGGAGCTGGCTATCTTTCCCCGGCCGGTCCAGGCTGAGCTGCCGATCTGGCTGGCCGCGGCGGGCAGCCCGGAGACCTTCAGGGCGGCCGGCGAGATCGCGCGCCCTGCCGACCCACCTGCTCGGCCAGAGTCTCGATGAACTGGCCGAGAAGATCATCGTTTACCGCCGCGCCTGGCGGGAGGCGGGGCATGACGGCGACGGTAACGTCACGCTGATGGCCCACGCGTTCGTCGGGCCGGACTCGGCCGATGTCCGCGAGATCGTCCGGGAGCCATTTCTCGAGTACCTGCGCGGCTCCTTCGGCCTGGTCAAGGCCCTGGCTCCCAGCCTCGGCTACGACGACGAGCTGAGCCTGGAGGACGTCGAGACGCTGCTCGACTACGCCTTCGACGCGTACTACGACGGCTCGGCGCTGATGGGCACGGTGGACGAGTGCGTCGCGATGGCCTGCCCTGCGCGATCTCGGCGTGGACGACCTCGCGTGCCTGATCGACTTCGGCGTCCCCACCGACGATGTGCTCGCCTCGCTGCCGCTGCTCGATGAGGTGCGGCGATGCTTCGAGGTCACCGGCCCGGCGCCGTCCGGGACTGATGACGGCCTGGTTGATTACGGCCTGGCCGCGCAGATCGAGCGGCACAGGGTCACGCATGTGCAGTGCACGCCCTCACTGGCGAGCATCCTGATGGCGGACCCGCAGGCCAGGGCGGCCCTGGGCACTGCGGCGACGCTGGTCATCGGCGGTGAGGCGCTTCCGGCGGGCCTGGCCGGGGATCTCGCGGCCGGCGCCGGCACCATCAACATGTACGGCCCGACGGAGACCACGATCTGGTCGACGTCCTGGCCGGTCGGAGCCGGCGAAAGCGTGTCCATCGGCCGGCCAGTCGCCAATACGAAGGTCTACGTGCTCGACAAGGACCTGGGGCCGGTCCCGGCGGGAGTTCCCGGCGAGCTGTGCGTCTCGGGCCTCGGGGTTGCCCGCGGCTACCTGAACCGCCCGGCGCTGACGGCGGAGCGATTCCCGCCCTCGCCGTTCGAGCCAGGCAGCCGGCGGTACCGGACCGGTGACCGAGCCCGCTACCTGCCCGACGGCCGGATCGAATTCCTCGGCCGGTTCGACCGGCAGGTCAAGCTGGGCGGCCACCGCATCGAGCTAGGTGAGATAGAGAGCGTCCTGGCCGGGCACCGCGGCATCAAGCAGGCGGCGGTCATCCTGCACGCTGACGCCGACGGGCACCAGCATCTCGTCGCTTACCTCACCGGCGGCGACCTCGCTGGCGACTCGCGGCCATCCCAGGCCGAACTGCGGGCCCTGCTGCTCAGGCAGCTTCCTGAGATCATGGTCCCCGGCACCCAGATCTGGCTTGACGACCTCCCGCTGACGACGAGCGGCAAGATCGACTACAAGGCGCTGCCCGATCCGGTCGGCGAGCAGCGCTCGGCTCGCTCCGAGGTGACGGGGAGCCGGTACGAGGCACCGCGGGACGACGTCGAGCGGTCGATCGCGGCGGTCTGGCAGGACGTGCTGAACGTGGACGAGATCGGGGTGCACGACAACTTCTTCGAACTCGGCGGGCACTCCCTCATGGCGATCCAGATGGCCTCGCGGCTGCGCGCGGCCCTGCGCAGGGAGGTGACGCTGCGCACGGTCTTCGAGTCCGCCACGGTGGCTGAGCTCGCCGAGCGGGTGCGTGGCGCGGCCGGCGAGCCCGTCCTGATTCCGCCGCTGCGGCCGGCCCCGCGCGACGGCGCTATCCCGCTGTCCTTCGCGCAGCAGCGGATGTGGTTCTTCGACCAGCTAAATCCGGGTGTCATCGCCTACCATCTGTCCGCCGCGTTCCGCCTGAGCGGTGACCTCAGCTACCGCGCCCTGCACCGGGCGTTCAACGAGGTGGTCCGCAGGCACGAGGTGCTGCGCACCAACTTCGCCGCGGTCGATGGCATGCCAGCGCAGGTGATCACCGCCTCGCGGCACATCCCGCTCCCGGTGATCGACGTCAGCGGGGTGCCCGGACCCGAGGACGCCGTGCGCCGCCTCATCATCGACGAGCCGCGCGAGCCCGTCGACCTGGAGCACGGGTCACTTCTGCGCACCACGCTGCTGCGGGCTGGCGCAGCCGACCATGTGCTCTTGCTGACCACCCACCACATCGTCTCCGACAGCTGGTCGATCGGCGTGCTAGCCCGTGAGGTCGGCGCGCTCTATGACGCGTACCGCCATGGCCAGGCATCTCCGCTGCCCGCCCTGGCCGTTCAGTACGCGGACTTCACGCTCTGGCAGCACGGCTGGCTCCAGGGCGCGATGCTCGACAAGCAGCTCAGCTACTGGCGGGCAGCGCTGGCCGGCGCCCCGCCGCTCATGACGCTGCCGTCTGACCGCCCGCGCCCGGCATTGCCGACGCACCGGGGGGCGCAGACCGGCTTCCGGCTGAGCCGCGAGGTCAGCGCCGGGCTCAAGGCGCTGAGCCTGGATAACGACGTGACTGTGTTCGTCACGCTGCTCAGCGCGTTCTCCGTGCTGCTGCGCCGCTGGGCCGGGGTCGAGCACGTGGTACTCGGGGTGCCGGTAGCAGGCCGCAACATCCCCGAGGTCGAGCCGCTTATCGGCGTCTTCGCCAACGTGACCGTGCTGCATGCCGAGCTGAGCGATGAGCCGCGATTCAGCGAGGTGCTGCGGATCCTGCACGACAACGTGCTCGGCGCCTACGATCATCAGGACCTGCCGGTCGAGAAGCTGGTCGCCGACCTTGGCGTCGAGCGCGACCCGTCCTACAACCCGCTCTTCCAGGTCATGTTCGTATACATCAATGACCTGGTGATGTCGCCGTCCTTCGGGAACCTCACGGTGACTCCGCTCGACGCTCACATCGGCTCTGTATTCATGGACCTCAACTTGTCAATGGAGGACGGCCCCGACGGCCTGCGGGGAGCGCTCGATTACAGTACCGAGCTCTTTGACGCGGCGACCATCGACTGGCTGCTGGCCAGCTACACCGAGCTGCTGGCGGCGGTAGTCGCCGACCCGGCCGCCCGGATCAGCGAGCTGCCGCTGGCGGCCGGCGAGCCTGACCTGCCGGCCACGACGGCGGTCGCGCAGCCGCAAGAGCCGGTACCGGGCCGGGCGGTGCTGGCCGGTGCGGAGCTGGCCGGGGCGGAGCTGGCCGGGGCGGAACTGCCGGTCGTCATCGGCTCGACGTTCACGGCGAACCCGGTCCTGGAGTCGCTCACCTTCTGGACCGACCAGCTCGAGATCCCGGCGGCGGTCGAGTTCGCCCCGTTCAATCAGGTATTCCAGCAGCTGCTCGACCCCGGGAGCGCGATGGCGCGCAACCAGGGCGGCGTCAATGTCGTGCTGGTCAAGATGGAGGACTGGCGCGGCCCTGATGCGCGGGAGGACCAGGTGTGCGGCGAGTTCCTGGCGGCGGTGCGCCGGCTCCAGGCCGGGCGGGTGACCCCGCTCGTCGTCATGGCATGCCCGACGCTGACTTCCGAGCATGAGGCCGATGCCCGGTGGCGCGCCGCCCTGATAGCCGGGCTCGCGGCCGTCGACCATGTTCTGGGCGTGGACCTGCTTCCGATGATCGACCTCTACGGCGTCGGCGAGTACGCCGACCACATCAGCCATGAGGCCGGGCACATCCCCTACACCACTGAATTCTTCGCGGTCATCGGCACATGCCTGGCCCGGCAGCTGGCCGCCCTGGTCAGCGGCTACCCGAACCTGGTGATCGTGGACACCGCGCAGAGCCTTGACCAGGCCGCCCGCGAGATCCTGACAGAGGCGGTGGCGGCGCTGGCCGAGCGCGGCCGGCGAATCGCGGTGTGCGAGGCCGGCCCGGGCGACTTGCTGGCGCGGCTGGACGCGGCCGCCCGCGACGGCGGCGTCTCGCTCAGCGAGTGCGCCTACCTGAGCGGCGACGAGGCCGCCTGTTCCGCCGTGCGAGCCGGGCGCCCGGACGTCGTCGTGCTACAGCACCCCGCGCAGCCAGCGGAGCTGACGGGTTTTCTCGCGCACACCTGGCTGCTCGATGTGCCGGCCCGATCGGGGTCCGCACCTGAGGTCACTTCGGGGAGGTGATCGGCCCGGCCAGGAATCCCGGCCGGCGCGCGGTCAGGAGTCAGTGAAGCGGTCGGGCAGGTACTGCAGCGGCGGGTAGGCCGGCCCGGCGACCTCTGGGACGTCTGCCCAGCGGAGCAGGCCGTGCCTGCGGAGTTCAAGCGCGAGGTCCACGGCCTCGCTGGGCTCGCAGCCGAGCTGGCGGGCGATGCCCGACATGGTCATGCTGCCGTCGGCGAGCCTGAGGAGGCCGGCGCTGGCCGTGGCTGTCGTGCCCGGCCTGGTCGGAGTGGCTTCCGGGCACAGGGCCGAGAGGTCGGGGGCCATGATCTCGAGATCGCCGATGAACAGCCGGTCAAGGCGCGAGCCGTAGAGGCAGTCGATCGCCTCTTCCGGCCGCTCGACGATCGGCATGCCGCGCAGGTTGAAGGAGGTGTTCAGCACCAGCGGGAGGCCGGGCCAGTCGCTCGAACGCCTCGATGACCGCTCGGAACGAGCCTGGCATGTCCTTGCTGACCGTCTGGATCCGGCACGTGCCGTCCACGTGGACGACCTCGGTGATCAGGTGCTGCCGCGCCGGAAGCACAGGACAGACCAGCAGCATGAACGGGCTCTCCTGCGCCTGGCATCTCGAACCATTCGGCTGCCCGCTCGGCCAGGACCGACCCAGCGAACGGCCTGAACGCCTCGCGGAATTTCACTCTGGCGTTCAGCTTGTCCTTCATCCCGGCGATGCCCGGATGGCACAGGATCGAGCGTGCCCCCAGCGCCCTCGGCCCGTACTCGGCCCGGTCACCGAACCAGCCGATGATCTCGCCCCGGCCGATCGCGGCCGCGGCCGCCGCCGCGACTTCGCCGGTCCCGGTATGCCTATGGGCGGTCAGGTTCCACTTCTCGGCGAGCGGCAGCAGGTCCAGGCCCGCGACTCTCGACGGGCCGAGGTAGACGTGCCTCAGCGCCGGGCTGGCGGCTGGGGCCTGGCCGGTCAGATGGTGGTAGGCATACAGCGCGGCGCCGGCCGCGTTCCCGTCGTCGGTGGCCGCCGGGAATACGAAGAGCCGGTCTAGGCCAATCTCCTTGAGAAGCCGCGTGTTGAGTGTCGAATTGAGGAAACTTCCGCCGGCGGCGACCAGGGACCGGCTGCCCGTTTTCGCCAGTACCTGGCGAGCGAGGTGCATGACGGCCTCTTCGAACTCGCTCTGCACCTGCGCGGCGAGATCATAGTGGAATTGCTCGAACGGGGCCTTCGGCGCACGCGGGATAAGCCGGAGTTCGTCATCGCAGCGAACGGCGACACCCAGCTCGACCAGCGAATCGGTAAAGCGGTCAAAAGTCAGGGCGCCGTCGCTAGCGGTCTCGATAAAGAGGTTGCCGCCGGAAAGCCGCTTGCCGTACGAGGCGAGCCCCATTGTCTTGCCAGCGTCGTCGTAGATGGTGCCTGACTCGCGGAAACCCAGGACGAGCGTGATCACCCGGTAGACCTCCCCGACGCCGTTCAGGTCGCCGGGCAGCCAGATTTCACCATCGCGCACTGAACCGCCGGCTGCTCAGAGTCGCGCAGGGTCTGCACTACGCGCTCAGGAGCCGCCCCGGAACGGAAGTAAAACGCCGACTCGCGCTCGCGGCTCGATCCGACCAGCGAGCCGTACGCGTCGATGACAAGAGCGGCGGCCTCGTCAAACCCTGAGGTGTAGAACGCCGCGCTCGCATGGGCGAGATGGTGTCCTGGATGGGGGAGATGCACGGTCCGGTCGGGCGGCACAAGCAGGCCGAGAATGCTTCCGAGCCGGGCCTCATCGGCGTCATTTCGTGATTCTGTTGACGTCGCTATCCAGTAATCGATCTCGGCCGGTACCAGGCCGGAGCTTGCCAGGATCTCACCAGTCAGATCCGCCATCGCGGCGGAGTAGGCATGGATAGGAACGGTACCGCGCTTGACTCGCGTGGTGCGCTCCAGCCCCAGGGCGGCACGGATAGCGCCATCTTCGACCAGGGACACGCTGCTGTCATGACTGAGGTTCAACCCGATGACGCGAACTGGCATTTAACCCCTCCGGGTGGTGTCGGATATAGCGCGCAACTCGCTGACGGCGTCCCCGATTCGCTTCATTCCCTCGATCAGGGTGGCCTCGTCGGTGGTCAGGCTGATCCTGACGCAGCGCCTGGCGTGTGAGCCGAGGTCGCTCTGTGATTCCGGCTCGACGAAGAAACTGCGGCCAGGGGTGATAAATACGTGCCTGGTCTTGAGCAAGCGGTAAAGCCTGAGGTCGTCGAACCAGTCCTCGTCAACCCATACCCAGCAGAACATTCCGCCCCGGCTGGTGTGCACTCGCCAGCTTACGTCGCCGGGCATGAATTGGTGCAGCAGGGACTCGCCCATGGTCCGCCGGCCAGGCGTAGAACGGCGTGATCACGGAGGAGACCAGTTCGTCGAGCCAGGCCAGACCGAAGGCCGGCGGCCACGGCCGCCTGCGCCAGCCTGGACGAGCACACGCAGGCGTTGGACAGGAACGACACCATCGCGCTGATATACCGTTCGGGCCCGATGGCGATGCCGATGCGCTCGCCAGGCAGGCCGCTTGGACAGGCTGAAGCAGTTGATCACGTTGGGGTGCCAGGCGGGCGGCACCAGAGTCTGGCCGATCTTGGGGAAAGGCTCCCCGTAGGCATGATCGATGATGAGCGGCACGTCACGCCGCTCCGCGATCCTGGTCAGGCTCGCCAGTTCGACCGCGTCGGCGCACCGCCCGGTCGGATTGCTGGGGCTGGACGCCAGCATCAGGCCGATGTCGTCGCGGCGTTCGAGCGCGGGGAAGTCGAAGCCGTAGCGGAAGTAGCGGTGGCTGCCGTGCTCGATGCGCGGCCAGATTCCGGCGACGCCGCCCGGGATCATGCTCATGCTGTCGTAACCGGTGTAGTCCGGCTGCATGGGAAGGATGAGGCGGGTGAGGCCCGCGTCGCCTGCTCCGGTGAACACCGCCGCGGCGATGAAGCAGAGCATCTGGCTCCCGGGACCCACGATGATGTTCTGGCTGCCGATGGCCCAGCCGTAGCGGTCGCTGAAGTAATCCGCCACCGCCGCGACTAGCTCGGGCGATCCTCGCGATGGCCCGTACTGGCAGCTGGCCCTCGCGAAGTCGCTGGCTAAGGCAGTTCCGATTAGCTGCTGCCAGGTAGCGATCACCTCAGGAATCGGCGCCGGGTTGCCGATGCTGAGATTCAGCCACTGGCCGGCCTGCGCTCCGGCCATGGCCGTGGCGATGTCCTCCATGATGCTGCGCAGACCGGACATCCCGGCCATCTTCTGTCCGATCGTGGACATCACCATCGCGGAGCTCCTTTGCGTAGCTGGCGTGCGGTGGCCGGGTCATGACCAGGTGCTGAGGCTCTCGGTGATGACGGTGAGTACTTCTGGCGCGTGGTCGAAGATCGCGAAATGACCGCCCGCCAGGGTCTGCAGGTGAAATCTGGCCGAGGTCTGCTCTTCCCACGCGGCTAGCTGGCTGACGCCGGCGCCCGCATCCGCGGTGGCGGCGAACGCGGTGACCGGGATGGTCAGTGCCTGTTCAGGTGAGTAGACGTACGACTCGTTCAGGCAGAAGTCCGCTATCAGCATCGGCCGGATCATTTCCAGCAGGTCATGGTCGGCCAGGATCTCATCCGGCGTGCCTCCGATGTCCCGCAGCGTCGTGGCCAGCTCTTCGGTGCTCCGCCCCTCGAGCGGGGTGCGATCCATAGGCAGCTGCGGCGCCCGCAGGCCGGCGACGAACAAGTGAACCGGCTCTGGCCCGCCGATCCGGCGCAGTTCGCGGACGAGCTCGAAGGAGGACAGCGCGCCGGCGCTGTGCCCGAAGATCGCGTACGGCGGGCTGACCGAGGCGGCCACCTCGGGTGCCAGCAATCCGACGAGCTGGCGGACCTCGGTGAAGGGCGGCTCGCTGCGCCGCTTCTCCCGTCCCGGTGGCTGGACCGGGCAGGCGCCGATCCAGCCGGGCAGCCCTGACGCCCACGCGCGGTACACCGTCGCGCCAGCCCCGGCGTGGGGCAGGCATAGGAGCCTGACCGAGGCGTCCTGGCGGCTGCCAAACGGCAGCCACTGGCTCTTGACCAGTCGTTCTGTCATGGCGTTCGTCCGTAATCAGGAGTGCGGAGTGGCTCTTGCGGGGCCTGGACGGCCCTGCGCAGGACGATGAGAAAGTCAGCCGCGATGCGCTCCGCTGTCGGCCGTGCGAAAAGGTCGCGGGAATAGTCGAGAAATCCCTGGTACCCGTCCCGGTCCAGGACGAGTGTGATGCACAGGTCAAACTTGGCGGCACCGGTAGGCACGTAGATTCGCTCAGCCGTCACGCCAGGCAGGCTGAGCGGCTCATGGACTGCGTCGTCGACGACGAGGACGGTCTGGCACAGCGGCAGCGTCCGCAGTTTCTTGCGATCGACCGCCTGGCTGACCAGTGTCGCGTAGGGGATGTCCTGGTGAGCGATAGCCGCCCACAGCGCCGCCTTGGTAGCGGTGAGCAGGTCGGCGAAGGTGCCCGCGATCCGCACCCGCAGCGGCAGGATGTCGGTCAGGCAGGCGACCAGTTGGTCGACGCCGGCGGTCCGGCGCGAGACCGGCGTGCCGACGATCACGTCCCCGGTGCCGGCCGAGCCGCCGATCATGACCGCTACGGCGGCCGCCAGGATCGTGAACGGCGTCGTGCGCTGACGGCGGCACAGGTCCCGGATGAGCTGCGCTGTTGCCGCGTCAATCCTGAACCGGACCTGATCACCCTTGTGGCTCGGCCTGGCTGGCCGAGGGTAGTCCCCCGGCGGTGAATTGCGCGTGGGAACATCGCTCAGCTGCCGCCGCCAGTAGTCGAGGACGACCGGATCGACGCCTGCTGCTCGCTGCGCCGCCGCGTACTCGCCCAGCTGCAGCGGCAGCGGCGGCAGGCGGTCAGGCCGCCCGCTCACCCGGGCGGTATAGAGCTCGCTGAATTCCTGGTCGATGACGGCCAGGCCCCAGTCATCGACCATCGCGTGATGCAACTGGAGTACCAGCACGCACTCATCAGCGGCTAGCTCGAGCAGGGTGGCGCGCAAGGGCGCCAATTCGAGGTCAAGCGGCTCGGCGACCAGCGCGCGCAGGTCAGCACTGAGTTGGTCATGGCTAGCGGAGCGGCGGTCTAGCCTGGTGTGGTGATCGGGCCGGACGACCTGCACCAGCCGCTCACCCTGCACTGTAAGCACGGTGCGCAGTGCCTCGTGCCGGCCGACCATCCGGTCAATGGCCCACTGCACCGCATCGGGATCGACAGGTCCTGACAACCGGTAAACCCAGGACTCCAGGTACCTGGACGGCCCGTCGTCCAGATGATCGGCCAGCCAGACCGCTTCCTGCTCGAAAGTCATCGGATAAACCGAACACCGGCGGCTCACCGCGCTGTCCGCCCGGAGGCGGACAGCCTTGGCCTGGACGAGCGATGCGAGGTCCTGGCGATCCGGGTGAGCTCGTGACGATCGAGCTTGCCGTTCGGCGTCACGGGAAACCGCTCGAGCCACCGCACGACGCCCGGCACGGCGTAGCCGGGCAGCAGCCGGACTAGCTGTTCCCTGACCTGGAGCGGGTCGAAAGCGGTTGCGTCTTGGGCGCTCGCCAGGTAGAAGAGCGCGAGCATGGTGACCTGCCCGTCCGCCGCCGTCAGCGGGAGCGCCACGCAGTCGCGCACGCCGGGCAGGCCGCGAGCGGTCACCTCGATCTCCGTCAGCTCCACCCGGTGACCGCTGATCTTCACCTGCCGGTCCCGGCGGCCGCGGAAATGCAGGACGCCCGCGTCGTCGACGACCCCGATATCGCCCGTACGGTAGATCCGAAGCGGTGCGCCGCCATGCTCGATGGTCGGGAATTTCTCGGCGGTGAGCCCGGGATTCGCCAGGTATCCCGTGGCGAGGCCCTCTCCGGCGATGCAGACCTCGCCGGGCTCGCCGGCCGCGCAGGGCTGGTCATCGGCGTCAATCACCAGGACCGTCGTCCCGGCGACCGGGGTGCCGACGGGAATGCCGCCGGGCACGTCGCAATCGGCGAGCTTGAGCAGGTGCGTCGTCGTCAGCATGCAACTTTCGGCCGGCCCGTAGCCATTGCGGAGCGGAATGCCCGGATGGCGATCCAGAAAAGCGCGGACATGTACCGGAGAGAGTTTTTCCCCGCCTGTCAGCACTTGCCTTAGCCCGGAGAAGCAGTCGGCGTCCTCGTCGACGAAGAGGTTGAAGAGCGAGGTCGTGATCCACAGCGTGTCCACGCCGGCCGCGCGTACCAGGTCACGCAGCGTGCCTGGAAGGAAATGGTCGTCTTCGACGAGCACCGTGGTGCCGCCGCTGGTGAGCTGACCCCACAGCTCGAACGCGTACATGTCCCACGGCAGCGGAGCCGCCTGCGGTGTCGCGTGTCCGGGACCGAAGCCCGCCAGGCCGCCAGGCCGGAACAAGCGGGTCACCGCCTGGTGGGGCGAGACGACCCCCTTGGGGGTTCCGGTCGTTCCCGACGTGAAGAACACCGTGGCGGGAGCCGCGCCGTCGACCTGTGCCGGTTCGAAGGGCTGTGCTGATGCCGCGGCTGAGTCGAGGTCCTGGGCCGGCGGCTGGTACGCGCGGAACCGGCCAGCGGTAGCGAGCTCGTCGGTGATCACCAGGGCTGGCGAGACCTGCTCGAGGATCGCCGCGATCCGGTCGTGCGGCCACCGCCGGTCTAGCCCGGCGTAGGCGGCACCGCACTTCAGCACCGCCAGCTGCAGCGCCGCGAGCTGGGCCGAACGGGGCGCCAGCATTGGCACCACCTGGCCGACGCCGACGCCGAGGGCGGACAGTTCGGCCGCGTACGTGGATGCGGCCGCGTCCAGGGTCCGGTACGAGACGCGCCGGCCGTTATGGATCAGAGCGGTCGCATCCGGGCGAAGCAAAGCCTGCCGGGCGACAGCACGGTGTATCAGCGGCTCAGAATCCGAGATCGCTAAATCGCAAACCCTGGGTTGGTCCACAACGGAAGCGTACATGATAGGACATTTTTATGGGCCAAATCGGATCTGAGGTGATCTAGGGGACGGCCCACTGCTGGTTGGAGCCGCCGTTGCAGTCCCAGATGTCGAGCTGCGTGCCGTTGGTCGTGGTGAACCCCGGATCATCGAGGCAGCGGCCGGACACCGGGTTCACCAGCATGCCGTTCACCGGCAGCCACTGCTGGTTGGCGCCGCCATTGCAGGTCCAGAGCTCAACCAGGGTGCCGTTGGCGGTGCCCGCGCCGGTGATGTCCAGGCAGGAGCCGCCGAACCCGATGGTCCCGCCTGCGTTCATCGTGAAGTTCTGGGCGGCGGTGCCATTGCAGTCCCACATCTGGAGGTGAGTGCCGTTGGCGGTGGAGCCGGCGTTGTCATCGACGCACTTGGCGGTGTTGTCGCCGGCCACGACCGGGCCGGTCGGGGTCGCCGGGCCGGCTAGCGCCACGCTCAGGTTGTCGAACTGGTCGGTCTGGTAGCCGTTCACTCCGAGGCCGATCATGCCGCCCTTGAACGTGGTGTCGCTGACGCTGCCGACGGTCGTGCCGTCGATCGCGCCGCTGATGGTCGAGCCGTTCAGCGTCATCGACAGGTGGTGCCAGGTGCCGGTGCCGAGCGCCGTGGTGGTGCCGCTGGTCAGCGTGGTGATCGTGCCGCTGGTGTTGTTGCGGGAGATCGACCAGGCTCCGGTGCTGGAGACCTGGAAGTAATAGGCATTAAGGTCGGCGGGAGAGAAGCCGGTCTGCGTGCCAACCCGGCCGAGCAACTGGACCGCGCCGGCCTGCTGGATCAGGACGTCCGCGGCAACGGTGTAGTTGGCCCAGGACAGGTTGCCGCCGATCGTGTAGGGGTTAGCGTTGTTGTCCCACTCGATCGGCTTCGTCGCGGCTTGCTGCTGCAGGCAGCGGCCGGTGTGGCTGCCCGCGCAGGTCTCGACCTCGAACGCGCCTTGCATCTGCGACAGCAGCGGCGGCTGCTGGTCGACGGCGTCGGTGTCGAAGGTGTCGGAGTACGGCAGGCTCAGCGTGCCTGGTGCCGGGCTCGCGGCGGTGCCCTTGCCCTGGCCGGTCGTGGTGGTCAGGGAGTACACGAAGCCGGGCTGGGCCGTGAAGGAGAAGCTGCCGTTCGTGGGCGTGATGTCGGCGGAGTGCACGAACCAGGTCGACGGGTCGGCCGAATTGACGTTGGTGCTCCACACGTGCACGGTGCCGGCCGACAAGCCGCCTGTGACGTTGTACGTGACGGTCTGCGCGGCGGTGGCGTCCATCGTCTCGATGATCGAGCTCCAGTCGGCATCCGGCGACTTGAGTGTCACGTAGCTGCCGTCGGCGCGGTTGCCCTGCAGGTAGCCGGTGCCGAGTCGAGATATGTCCAGCCTGGGCGGTGAACTGGGTGGTCTGCGCGGTCACCCACAGCTGCTTGCCCGACCGAGTACGACGCCTGACCACGGCTGGTTGGCGACGATCAGGCCATCGGTGTTGAACGGCAGGTTCGGGTAGATCGCGGCGACGATCGGCCAGTTGATCGTCGCGGTCATCTTCCCGTCGATGTAGTCCGCGGTTGTCGGCCCGGGCCATCGCGGCGGCGCCGCTGTTGACGTCCTGCGAGCCGTTCTCGCTGGCCCACAGTGGCTTGCCGGTGGCGACCGCGTTCGCCGTGGCTCGGACAGGACGACTCGCTGGACAGGTAACCGCACGGGTAATGCGCGCCCACGATCCGCACCGCGCTGGCGAACGCGCTGTTGGAAACTAGGTCGCCGGCGATGCTCCAGTCGGTGTCGGCGCCGACGAGCTGGACGGCGGCGTACCCGCCGGCGTTCAGTGCGGCGCGCAGCTGCTCGTACCAGGAGATGTTGTAGCCGCGCTCGTTCCAGCCGCCAAGGTAGTCTGATCGTCAGGCCCTTGGACTTGGCGCAGTCAGCCAGCTAGATGAGGTAGTTGATCATGTCGGTGGAAAAGAACGTTCCGCCGCCGATCCAGCCGGGCGCGCCCCAGGCGAGCCCGTAGAACTTGATGCCCGGGTTGCGGGCCTTCGCCTGCTGCATCAGCCACCACTCGTAGCCGGTGTTGCAGTTCGACGGTGCCCGAGGTATGCTGTGACTGGACTCAGACCCGTCGGTCGAGTTGGTGTCGCCGCCGATCTCCACCTTGAGAATCTGCAGGTCGGCACCATAGCCAGGCTTGAAGAGGTAATCCAGGATCTGGGACTGCTGCGCGGCTGGGTAGTTGGTCAGCAGGCGGGTGTTCCCGCCACCGCCGCTGATCGCGCCGATCCCGTCAAACGTGCGCCCGGTGCCAGTGCCATTCACCGTAATGGTCGTGGTGGCCGCCGCGGCTGGCGGCGCGGGCATCGCGACCAGCAATCCGGCGGCGAGGGCTGCCGCAGCCGGCACCGTCGCGGCGGCGCGCAGCTTGCATAAGCGGATGAATCCTGGGGTTCGCGCCATGACAATCTCTTCCAACGTGGCCTGTTAGCGCTCACATTAACTCGCGCGCTGACCCCGGTCCAGTGGCCGGCGCTAGCCCGGCTGACGTACTCGAAGTTCCCGTGGCCGGCGGTGCGCTCCAAGGTGCGGATGATGGGGCGCGGATCGTCGTAAGGTCCGGAGATATACAGCGGCTTGCCGTCCTTACCGAAGGTGATGGTGCTCGGGCCGGTCCACGAACCGAGATGCCCCTCGGCGGCGGCGAAGTCAGGGTGCGGGTCAAAGCCCAGGCTGCGCGCGTACTCGACGGAACCGAACACCACCTCGCGGGCCAGCTCGATGGGCACCTCAATCGGATCACCGCCGTATCCAGAGAAGAAGTCGGCGGACGAAACCGCGCAGGCCAAGATCGTCCATGATTTCCGGGCCGAGAGCGTTTTTCACCCCGAGGCAGTAGAGGTCGGCCAGGTAGCCGCAGACAGAGACCTTGCCGTGCCGGGTCCTGCGAGCGACCAGCACCGCGGCCAGGCCGTCGGTCCCGGCTGCCGGATCCTCGTGCAGCGGCCATCCGGGATGATCGCCGACGGTCAGGCCAGCACTCCAGGACGGGCTGATCCAGCAGCCGGCCAGCGCGGGCTCGGGCGACTTCGGCCTGCGCCGCGATGGCCGCCGCGCGGACCAGGCGGTCCGCCTCGGCGGACCTGATCCCGAGCGCGCGGGCGATTTGCTTCGGGGTTAGTCCCTCTTCCCGCAACAGGCGTACGCGGTCGAGGCGCTCATCGGTTTGCACGGGAATCGATCGTAGGCCATCAAGCCCGCCCCGCCACGGTGTTCGAGCAAGCCGATCAGGGCATCAGTCGGCCCTGCCCGGCTCCTGTCAGCCGGCCGCTGCGGGCGGGCTGTGGCTGTGGTAGATACGGGTGCCGTCCGGGCTTCGGGCGGTGGTGGTGCCGTCCGGGTTAAGGGTGATGGTCCAGTTCCACTGGTGCACCAGAATCAGGTGGTGAAAGGTGCACAAAAGGAGCAAATTGGTCAGTTTGGTGGGTCCGCCGAGCTTGCGGGGGATGATGTGGTGGACCTGGCACCCGGCGGGCGGCTGGAGGCAGCCGGGGGCGGCGCAGTGCCGGTCCCGGAGGATGACGGCGCGGCGCAGGTGCGGCGGGATCGTGTCCGTCGCCTTGCCGGCGTCCAGCGGCAGGCTGACTGACCCGGCGGGCGGGGCGAGCTTGCCGGTGCGCAGGTAGGACGCGAGGCCGTGCGGGCCTGACAGCAGCGCGACGGCGTTCGCCGCGATGAGGTCCCGGACCTGCCGGCGGACGCGGTCCCGGCTCTGCGTCCCGGGCGCGGTGCCGCAGGACGGGCAGCCGCCGCTGCCGGGGGTACCGGCCGTGCCGGCGCCGCTGCCGGTGCCGGTGAGCGGGCGGGTGAGCAGGGCGGTGAGCCGGTCGAGCAGGTCGTGGTCGAGGTGGCCGGTGACCATGGGGATGATCGTGGCGTCGCATTCGTCGCCGGGCATGGCGGCCGTGCCGGGCAATGCCGGGGCCGGGGCGGCGCTGCCGTCGGGGGTGAGCCGGGGCCACAGCCGGTCCCGCCACCCCGCGCCATGCCACCAGTCGCCGGGCTCCGCGGCCGTGCTGCCGCCGGGCCGTCCCGGCACGCCTGCGGCCCGGCTCGCTGCCGCCCGGCTCGCTGCCGCCCGGCTGAGGCGTCGCCCGGCTGGCCGCAACGGGGCTGGCCGGAGCCGCTGGCCGGGTCAGTTGCGGGGCTGGTCCCGGCGTCCGCGCTGGACCCGGCGGGGCTGCCCATCCTGGCGAGCAGGTCGTCGAGGGTGATGTGGAGCTGGATCTGGGTGGGCTGCCCGGCCCGGTCGGGAACCATCCCGGCCGCGATCAGCCGCCGGCACGCCTCGAACAGCGCATCGTGGTGACGCTGCCGGATCGTGCGGGTGTCCTCGGGGCCGGCCTTCTTCCCCAGGGCGTCCAGGACGGCCCGCAGCGCCTCGGCGGAGTCCCCGGTCAGGTCACCGTCCAGGCGGCCCGTGCCGCCGAACCCGGTCCGCAGCCGGACCTGCCGGTCCTCGAACCCCGGCTTCCCGCCGTCATCATCGGGGCACAGGCGGCGGCGGATCTGGGCGGCCAGGGCCTCCAGGTCATCCAGTTCCGCGCCGCTGGCGGCCGCGGCCAGCAGGATCAGGTCCGCGTCGTCACGGGCGGACACCGGCAGCGGGTCGGTCCAGTCACAGACCTGTCGCGCCCACGACGCCGACACCGTCCCGGCGGTCAGGGCGTCACGCACGGCCCGGTGGGCGTTGAGGCGCCGCATCCAGGACACGGCGGCGGAGGCGGCCGGGCTGGTGATCCGGGTCTGCCACCGCAGCCACGTCCGCGCCGTCCCGCAACCGTCATCAGCGAACCCGGACTGCGCGTCGAACGCCGACAGCACCGCCGACCGGGCAGCCACCTGCACCGACGCCGCCCGCTCCAGGCCCCGCAGGCACTCCGCCTGCACCACGACCGGCGCGGATGCCAGGTCAGCGGACGCCAGCCAGCCCAGGCCCGCCAGCACCATCTCCATCGCCTCAGCGGGCGACCCCGGCCCGTTATCCCCGCGCATGCCAGCCGGCGCTCCCGCAGGCACGCCAGGCCGCTCACCCTGCTCGCACAACGGGACCACCTCCTCGCAAACGCCGACAACGAAACCAGCACGCGACACCGGAAAGACACCCAGAACAGGGCAGGACACGAGGATCAAGCAGCAAGCACAACGCCTGCGCAACAAAAACGGAGGGCCACTCGGCCGGGACAATCTCCCCGAACAGGGAGTCCGACTATGCCAGAAAATCTCTCAGCTACAACGTCCCGGTGATGCCATCTCTCTAACCAACTACCGAAAGCCTAACAACACCCACTGACACTCGACCCCGCGCAAACCTCAGCCCAGTTGCTGGAGTGACTCGAGGGAGATTATTTCCACCGTGGGGCCAAAGTTTATTTAGAGGCGGAGCACTCGCGCTCGCGGGCGCGAAAGGCGTCGGACGGTACCGGGTGATGCTGACCTGGGCGCTGCTCTTTCGGGCGGGCCGGATGCCGGGCTGGCCGGGGTTAGTGGCTGATGGCTGGGTTAAGGTGCGCGAGTGCCTGCAACTCATCGGCACGGCCAGCACCCGATGCGCCGTCTGACCGAAATGTCGCATATTTGTCCGGAAGACAGGCGAAGCCTGGCACAACATCAATACGCGATTCGACACCCGATTTCCCGCATCAGTTCACGTATCCATGGTATTTGCCCTGTCGCCAGCGCCATTTGGAACACAAGTACCTCGCTCGCACCATCAGCACGCCACGACACCCATGATTGCCCGACAGGTAAATCGGCCCAGAGCAGGCATTGGTACCTGCTGATCACACAAACCCCAGGTGTGCACAGGAGTCAGCGCCCAGACTCCCCAAGAGCCGCACCTTGCTGACATGGTGGGGTGTCATGCGCATCAAGGCCGGCGAGTCGGCTATCCCGGTGGTCATCGGTGACATGGCCAGCGTGCGGGCGCCCGGTGAGTACACCCTCGTTTACCTCGTCTATAACACGATCTCGAACCTGCTGACCCAGGCCGAGCAGGTGGCGTGCTTCCGTAACGCTGCCCGGCACCTGGTCCCCGGCGGGCGGTTCGTCATCGAGCTGTGGGTACCGGAGCTGCGCAAGCTGCCGCCCGGGCAGCAGGCCATGGTGTGGGCGTCAGAGCCCGGCTATATCGGCCTGGATACCTACGACGTGCTACGCCAGCACGTGATCTCGCACCACTTCACCTTCGGGGCGGGCCTCGGCGCGGGCTCCGACTCGGGCAAGGAGGCGCGGCTCTTCCGCAGCCCGCACCGTTACATCTGGCCATCCGAGCTCGACCTGATGGCCCAGCTCGCCGGGTTCGATCTTGAGGCGCGGCATGCCGACTGGGCCGGAGCCGAGTTCACGGCCGAATCCAGGTCCCACGTCTCGGTCTACCGGCTCTCGCCGGCGTCGTGACGCCAGGGCGTTCAGTGAACGGCCTGGGCGCTGATCGGATGCAGCCGGGTGCTGACGCGGGAGCCGCTGGTCGTAAATACGCCGCCGCAGGCATCGCGTACCGAACAGGCCGTGCATGCGGGCAGGTAGTCGTTCTTCCAGTCACTGATAGAACGGACCGCGAATGGCCAGAGCTGCCTGTCGAGCACGCACAACTGGTGGTTGTAGATCTTCGTCGTGATGCGGGCGGCCGCGAGTACCCGCGTGGCCTCGCCGAGCTGCCGCTGGTAGTCGGCCGGGTCGATCCAGACGTCGGCCGAGTTCGGACGGGCAAGGCCCGTCATCTCAAGGCCCATGAGGACCACCTGGTCCACGAATGGCAGGTTCCGGGCGATAAAGACGGCCAGCTCTCGCAGGATCGGGACGGTATGGAGCTGAACCACGATCCGGATTTCGACGCACTGGCCGAGGGAGGCGAGGTTCAAGATGCCGTGGATGGTTTCGTCAAAGGCGCCCTTGGCCTGGACGATGTAATCGTGCAGGGCAGGTTCCGGCGCGTAGACCGGGATTCCGGCCATGATGTCAGGGAAACCGACGTCAGCGTACCGGCGGGCGAAGTCCGGGTCGCTGAAGCGCCTGCCGTTCGATAGCAAGTGCAGTGACAGATCAGGCCGACTGCGAGCACAGTGCTCGAGCAAGCCGATCAGGGCATCACCATTCAGCGTTGGCTCGCCTCCGGTGAGGCCGAGACTGCGGGCCGACGGCGGCAGCAGGCTGATGATGCTCCTGGCCCGGTCGAACAACCAGGCGTCATCGTGTTCTTTCGGCGGCTGCGAGCACATCAGGCAGTAGTTGTCGCACTGCTCAGTGAGCAGCAGGCTGTTGTGGGTGGCGGTGCTCTTCCACAGGACGTTTACCCGCCTGCCGTCTGGCGCGACGGCGATGATGTCGCCCGCGGTGAGATGCCCGAGCTCAGGCGGAAGCACAATGACGGGTCCGGTCCAGCTGGAGTCCTGATCGAACGTCAGGTACAGCCGATCGGGCCGCCCCGCTGGCTCGGCACCCGTTAGCACGCAGGCAAGCGGATGATCGGATGAACTCTCGCCGGTGCGGCCGACCCGCCAGAGGTCCGGCGCGATGGGGCTGCTCAGCCCAACTGGCTTAGCCCGGCCGGATAGCTTCATCATCGGTGTGCCCACCGCCAGAACAACTCGCGTGCGTACGGGTCGTCGCGGGCTCGCCGCAAGATCGCGGTGAAGACGCCCAGATTGCGCTGGCAGAACGAGGACATCGCCTTGTGGCCGACGAAGTCGTTCATGGTGGCGTGATGAAAGACCGGATCGGCGCCGCAGTAAGGCTCGAACGCGCAGGTACTGCACATGGGCGCGCTGAGGGTCAGAGATTGCTCGAGCGGGTTGAGCAGGTTCTCCGAGAGCATGATGTCGGCGTAGCTGCTCGTCTCGACGTTGCCGAGGCGGAAGGTGTAGTCCTTCATCTCCGCCAGCATCCGGCCTTCATCGCAGGCATAGACGTCGCCGTCATAGTTGTACACCAGCGCGCCGATTCCGATCCCGGCTGGTGATGTCAGGTCGACATAGCCGGGGTCGTCGTTGCTGAACATTTTCTTCGCGATGATCGCCGTGTAGGTCTCCACCATCGGCAGGCCCTGCTTGTTGAGGTCGATGATGTAGTCCAGGCCGCTTTCATAGAAGTCAAGCCAGCGCCGCACGCCGTATTGGGCACCGCCTCGCTTGCGAAGCGCGAATCCATAGGGCGAGATCGGGCGGATGAACACGTGCCTCAGCCCCAGGCTGGCGTAGGCATCGACGATGTCCCGCGCCCGTTCGAGGCTCGCCTCGGTCGTCGTCATCAGGGCGCTGACCCGGTCGGCGCCGAGACGCTCCTGCACCCTGCGGATGCCCTCGACCGTGCGCTGCCAGCTGTCCTGACCGGGCCTGCGCCTGTTGGCGTTGTGCAGATCCTCAGGCCCGTCGAGCGAGGTCGAAAAATAGACATCCTCACGTTCGCAGAACTCCAGGATCTCGTCATCGATCAGCGCGAGGTTGGTCGCGATGACGAACGCGAGTTGCTTGCCGTGGTCCTCGTTGATCCGCTTGGCTTGCTCCACCGTCCACTGCACGAGGGGAAAGTTCAGGAGCGGCTCACCGCCCTGGAATTCCAGCTTCAGGTGCGGTGACGGTGACCGGAACGCGAGCCGCAGCGCGCGCTCTGCCGTGTCCTGGCTCATGTCGTATTCGCTGCGGGCCGACGACTGGCGGGACACCTGGCAGTAGCGGCAGGTGTGCTCGCATCTCAGCGTGGCCACGAACATGTGCAGTCCGGTGGAGTCCGGAAGCCGTCGAAGCCGGGTACGGAGCTTGATCGCGAGCAGTTCGGCAGGCAGCCGCTCGCCGGGCAGCTGGATTAGGTGCTTCGCGCGAAGCTCGGCCAGGACTTGCTGATCCTCACACGTTCCGTCCAGGACCTCGATCAGCTGACTTGCGGAGACGAATACGTGCTCGCCGACCAGGTTGGTCAGCACGACCGAGTCGGCGTCAAACCGATGGAAACGCAGCGGCAGGAGTTCCCAGACGCCGCGCTCGATGGCGACCGCGTCCCGGTCAAGGCGAGTAGTCATGCCGGCGGTTCCGGTAGCTCCTGCGCGTCCGCCAGGCCGGTCCGCGAGAACGCCAGCGCGAAGATCAGGTTGCGGACAGGCGCCGTCTGGGCAGCTATCCGCAGTCGCAAGGTCTGATCGATCACCTCAGCCCGCAGGCGGTGCGCGAGCTCACCATCATCGCTAGCACGGTCCCGAGCGAACAGCGTGCAGATAAATAGGTCATCGGCGGCTGCGATGTCGACAGTCATCACGTCCGCTACCGCGTAGGCGGCTCGTTGCAGCGCATCAAGCTCGACGGTGGCCTGGTGGAACGTCACCGTTGACGTCGCCGGGTCGCTCGCGCCGCCGCTCATCGTGGCCTCTTCTTTATCCGGTAAATGACAAATACGGACCATCCGCCGAGCAGGATGAGCGCGACGGCAATTCCGTCCGCCGTGTCCGTCTTGCCGGGAGCTTGGTTGCTCGTCAGATGCGGCCTGATCGATGCGATCGGAGTGCTCGGGATACTGGCGGGCGACGAAGACCTCGGATGCCGGGATGGCTGGCTGGCTGAGGCTGGCCTTGATCTCGACGCGGTCGCGGCCGGGGAATGCGTTCGAGCCGGCGCGCTGCTCGGGCTAGGCACGGGCGTGTAGGTAGGTACGGGCGCGGGGCTTGGTGATGGAGACGCTGGACTCGAAGAGAAGTGAGAAGTGTGCGAGCTATGCGAGGCATGCGAATTGTGCGTGCTCGAATAATGTGATGAATGCGATGAATGCGACTCGTGACTGTAATGCGAGTAGTGGCCGTCCGGACCTGCGGTAGTCCCGCCTGGCAGCGCTAAGAGAGGGAAGGCCGCGGCCTCGTTGTGGTCCCGTCGCTCGGAAGCTTTCGCCGCTGGCAGCCCGGGCGATGCCGCCAATGCCACTGCCGCCAGTGCCGCGCCCAAAGGTAGTATCCGTGGCCCCATTCGGGGGATATTAGCAACCATCAAGCGGCCTGGCTGGCAAACGCGCCTCAACGGCAGAATGCGCGGCGATTTCAGTCGATTTTTTTCTATGAAAGGATTGTAACCGGGCAATCCGCCGTTAAGGGTGCACTTTAAAGGGCGTGCTGCCCTGCGTATCGCGGCTGGCTCCCGGCGGGATTCGGACGGTAGGGATTCGGTAGAACGCCCTAGCAGACTGGCATCCGCCGCAATAAGCGGCAGCTGAATCCCGGGGGCAGAGAGCCAGGCGTAATCGTGAGTAAGACTATCGTCAAGGATCAGGACCTCGCTCGGCGGATTGTCGCCGAGCATGTTCAGTGGGCCGGTACGGTCGCCGACTCTCTCCTGCCAGCGCAGGACCAGGCTGAGATCGCCCGGCTCCGCCGGGTGATCACGGGGCGCAACGCGGACAGGCCGCTGAGCGTAGGGGTGTTCGGCCAGTTCTCCTCCGGCAAGAGCACCTTGCTCAATGCGCTGTTCGGAGCGGGGCTACTACCCTCGGCGGCGCGGGTGACGACGTCCGTGGCGACCCGGCTCTGGCCCGCGAAGTCCGATTCGCTGCGGGTGACGCCTCGCGGGGGCGATCAGGTACTTGAGTTCGGCACGGATGCCTTTGGCGCCTGGTATCAGTCGGTCGCCGGCCTGGCTCAGCCGCTGGGGATCAGGGGGGCGCTGCAGGGGATCATGCGCTCGCCCCGCGCGGCCAAGGACCTTGCCCAGATCGACGTCGGCCTCGCTGGCACCATACTCGGCCCGGGCGTCATGGTGACCGACACGCCCGGATTCGACGCGACCGACACCGGGCACCGCGAGGTCGCTCAGCGCGTCGCCGACGAAGTCGACCTCGCGATCGTGCTCATCCCGGCCAGCGAGCCGGGCAGCATGTCGCTGGCGACCTTCCTCGACGAGGTGCTCAAGGACCTCAAGGGACGCTGCGCCTTCGTGTTCACCAAGTTCCGGCAGATCCCGGCCGATCAGCGGGCCGAGCTTCAAGAACACCTGGTGTCGTGGCTTGACCAGCACGGCTTTCCCGGCGCGCCGGTCATCCGGGCGGACGCCACGGACCTGGCGGTCGCGGCGCGCGACAGAGCCGCCGGGGCGGACCGACGACAGAGCCGCCGGGGCGGCCGACGACAGAGCCGCCGATGACAGCGAGATCTCGGCCGAGGCGGCCATTGCCGAGACGAAGGACATCGCGCGGCAGTTGCGCGCCCTGGCTGGTGACCGCCGCCAGCAGCTCATCGAGGCCACGCTGGAGGTCCTGCTCGGCAAGCTGATGACTGGCGTGACCGGCGCGGTGCAGGAGCGCAGGTCCGAACTCGAGCAAGCGCGCGCCCGGCTCGGCGAGGTGCCGATCGTGGACCTGGCGGACTTCCTCGAACAGTGGCGCGGCGAGGTCGGGCGCAAGCTCGCGCGCAGGGCCAGGCGGAGCGTGGCCGACGCGAGGACTGCTGCCGGCCCCGACTACGCGCTCGAGCGAGCCTGCGACGAGGCGGTAGCCGCCGTGGGCTCGCGCAACGACGTCAAGGCCATCGCCGCCGAGCTGATCAGCGAGACCGAGGACATCCTCGATGGATGGATGCGGCAGGCGCTGCGGCGCGCCGCCGAGAGTCTGGGCGAGGATCTCGCCAGCGAGGCCGGGCAGCTGCGGCAGACCTTCACTGATCAGTACGCGGCCCTGGCCAAGCTCACCGGAGCTGACCCCAGGCCACCGGAGTTCGAGCAGGGCCCGGCGGCGATCGGGATGCCCTATGTCGACCTGTCGGGCGCCCTGGCCCGGCTGCGGGATGAGGGGGAGCACCTGCAGTCCGTGGCCATCGCGAAGAACCTGGGCGGCGCGGCGGCTGGCGCCGCATTCGGCACGATGATCTTCCCGGGCGTCGGAACGGTGATCGGGGGCGCGCTCGGATGGCTGGCCGGAGCAAGCAGCCGGAGCAAGCAGCAGGAGCAATTCAGGAGCTCGGCGCAGGCTATGCAGAGCGACAGCCTGACCGCGGCCAGGGACGCGATTGACGAGGCCGGGCCCGACCTGCGCGAGGTCGCCGACACCGCCGTGGACCTGCTGATCTGCCGGTACCTGGAGAGCGCGGGGCCGGTCGTCGCGCGGCTGACCGATGACTACCAGGCCAGGTGCGCGAAGCTCGACGCCAATCTCGGCAAGGTGCTCCTGGTCCTTGCCGAAGCCGAGAGCCGTCAGGCCGCGCTGGCCGAGCACGGGCTGCGGAGGGGATGACCATGCCATCGGCAGATCTTCGGGAACTGGCCAGGGCAGCCGAGCGAGTCGCGCTGGAGGCGGGCCTTGACGACATCGCGGCCCGGCTGCGGGAGAACCGCGCCGAACGTGACCGGCCCGGTACCCGGGTGGCGATCGTCGGTGATTTCAACCGGGGCAAGAGCACTCTGGCTAACCGGCTGCTTGGCGCGGACCTGCTGCCGACGGGCAGCGTGCCGCTGACCAAATCGTTCGTCTTGGTCCGGGCGATCAAGGACGGCCCGGCCGTGCTCGAGGTGCGCTGGCCGGATAGGGCCAGGGAACTGCGCTCGCTGACCGAGGACGATCCGTGGCGCGGCCTGGTGCTCGACGACTCCGCCGAGGCCGTCAGGGTCGGCGAGGGCGAGGCCGGGCCGCAGGAACCCCAGGTGCTGCTGTCGGCGCCCGCGCCCTGGCTGGCCGAGCTGGAAGTCGAGCTGATCGACACCCCGGGGCTGAATGACGGCCGGGTCGATCACCTGCTGCAGACCCGGCGGGCGGTCGCGCTGTCCGACGTCGTCGTGGTCGCGATCTCGGCTCCGTCGCCGCTGAGCCTGCTCGAGCGGGAGTTCCTCGCCGAGGAGTTGCTGACCAAGCGGGTACCGCACGTCCTCGTCGTCCTCACAAAGGCTGACCAGCTGCGGAAGGCCGAGGTCGCGGACTTCGTCGAGTGGTTCAGGGCGACGGTGGCCGAGGTAGCGCCCGGCATCGAGGTACGCCTCGGCCCGGGGCTGGCGCCTGACGGCGAGGCTGAAGTGACAGCGCTGCGGGACCGCATCGGCGACCTCGCGCACGCGGCCGACGTGATCGGCCGCCGGGACCGGCGCCTGGCCTGGCAGCTCGCCGAGGCATGCGCGGCGGTCAGGGCGGCCGCCGGGGCGGCCATCGAGCTTCTCGCCAAGGATGAGGCGTCCCGGCACGAGGCCATCGTCGCGGCCAAGCGGCAGCTTGATGATGACGCCCTCCGGTGGAATCAGCTGCACCTGGATCTCGATGAGCGCAGGCTGAAGTTCACCGAGGCGATGCAAGGGTCCGTGACCGACCTGTCGGCTGAGCTCTTCGAGACGCTGGACATAGAGCTGGACCGCGTCAGCGATGTCAAGGCCTGGTGGGACCGGGAGCTGCCGGTGCGGCTGCGCCGCGAGCTCAAGGGCCTCACGTACTCACTTGAGTCGCAGATCGCAAGGACGGTCTCCGCCGACCTGTCCTGGCTGGCCGATGCCGTGGCCGCGAATTTCGCGATCAGCCAGAAGCCTGCCGCCCCCGCGCGGCCGCTTGCCGTGACCGTCAGCGAGCCGCAAGGCCTCGAACTTGACGATGTGCGGCGGCGGCAGATCATCGTCCGGATCGTCACCGCCGGGGGCGGCATCATCGGCACGGCGATCACCGTCGTCTCCGGTTTCGGCATGCCGGTGGCGTTCACCATCGGCGGATCGGCGATCGCCGCGATCATGGCCGAGCGGAAGGCGGACGCCATGGCCAATGAGCAGCGGGCCAAGGTACGGGACCACCTGCACGTCCTGATCGACGAGGTCGTCATCCAGTACCGGGCCGCGCTGTCGGGCGAGGTGGATCGCTCCTACCGGGCGGCCTTCGACGACCTGCGCGACGCGCAGGCATCCTGGCGGACCGCGCGCTTCGAGGCCATCGCAGCTACCGCTGGCACCGGACCTGACACCTCGATGTGGACCGACATCCGCCGCCGCCTGGATGACATCGTCGGCGAGTTTGACCATGTTCTCGATCAAGAGGAGACCTGACGTGCTGGACGAAGGCAATTTCCAAGGCTTCAAGCGCGCCGAAGTCCACAAAGACCGGCTGAGGAAAGTCATCGCCGACGCGATGACGGTGGCCGACGGGCTGAACGCCAGCGCAAGCACCGCTGACCTGCGCAAGACGGACGAGAGGGTCGCGAGCGACAAATTCAGGGTGATGGTGGTCGGTGAGTTCAACCGGGGCAAAAGCACCCTGATCAACGCCATTCTCGGGACTGACGTGCTTCCCGCCTACGCCAGGCCCGCCACCGCGGTCATGACCGAGTTGCGCTGGTCGGAGCAGCCGACCGCGGTCCTTTACCCCGCCGATGGCGGCGCGCCCGTCGACGTGGCGGTGACGGAGCTCACCAAGCACATCACGATCCCCAGGGGCGTCGAGCAGGGTTCCGCCGAGACCAGCCGGTGGAAGCTGGCCAAGGTCGGCTGGCCGCTCGAGATCCTGCGCGAGGGAGTGCTGCTGATCGACTCGCCTGGCCTGAACGAGCACCCGGCCCGGCAGGAGGTCACGCTCCAGTACCTCAGCCGCGCCGACGCCATCGTCTTCGTCCAGGACTGCCAGCACGCGGTGGCCATGGCCGAGGTCAGTTTCATGGAGAACTACCTCGACGCCTATGACGTCTTCTTCGTCTTCAACAAGATCAATTTCATCCCTCCCGGCGAAGTCGACGAAGTCAGGGAAGAGCTGATCTTCCGGGTACGGGAGCATCGCGACCAGGAGCGCAAGGACCGCTATTTCTTCGTGAACGCGCTGGCCGCGCTGGAGGCCAGGGTCAGCGGTGATGACGCGGCCTGGCGGGCCTCGCAGGTCGCCGGGTTCGTGGCCGACCTGAACTCCTTCCTGGTGACCGACCGGCACCGCGCCAAGCTGATCGGCCCGGCCAGGGAGACAGGCAAGGAGATCCGGTTGCTGCGCCACGCGATCCCTGTGGAACGGGCGCTGCTCGACCAGAGCGAAGCCGATCTGAGGCAGCGTTATCAGGACGCGCAGGCGCCGCTGAAGCGGCTGAAGGACATGGCGAAGCAGATCCGCCAGAAACTGGATGCCGACCAGCGCAACGTCCAGCAGATCGCTCGCGGCGAGGTCAGCAACCGGCTCTTGCGGATGAGCTCGGAGATGCCGGACATCATCGCGAACGTCACGCCTGAGTCCAAGCTGATGCTCCGGCCGTGGAGGACGAAGGAGTCCGCAGAGACCTACGCGAAGGAACTGTCGGACCTGGCCTCGGCTGAGGCCGTCTCCCGGCTCACGTCCTGGCAGCGAGGTGAGTTCAAGTCCAGGCTGGAGCCGGAGCTGACCTCAATCGCCGGCGATGCCGACACCTTGATCAAGGAATTCAGGCAGGCTCTGGCGAAGGTACGCGAGGACCTGACCGGGCTCCAGTTAGAGGCCGGCGACACGCTGGCGGGCATCGACAGCGACCGCGCTCTCAGCGACGCCGACATCGGCTTGACCGAGTCCTTCGGCGGCCTGGCCGTCGGGCACATCATGGGGCAGATCGCGGCCATGTACGGCGTGCTCACGATCTGGGCCTTTACCCCGTTCGGCCTCATCTCACTGATCGTCGGCGTCCTGCTGGCCAATGCCGCCGTGCTGGGATTCGCGCAGGAGCGGATGGCGAAAAAGGTACGGGCCGAGATCAGCACGGCGCTGGCCGAGAAGGTGCGGGCCGAAGCCAGCGGCAATGCCGACAAGAGCGCTGCTGAAATTGGCGCGGTGCTGGCCAGCGCCGTCGACGAGCTCATGTCCAGGGTTGACAACGAGCTGAAGCAGCTGCGCATTCAGGTAGAAGGCACCCTCAAGATGCTGAGTCAGGGTGAGGACGCGGTCAGGCAGCGCCGCGTGCAGCTCAGCGAGTGGGGGACAGCACTCGAGAAGGCCGCCGATGAGATCGAGGACCTGATCACCGACGTGGCGCTGACATGACCACCGCCCGCGCTCGCTACGACCTCGGCCTGATCATCCCGACGAGGGAAGAGTTCGATCGAGCCATCGGGGGCGAGCTGGCCGCTAGCCGAGAGGCTGCTCAACTTCGCCAATCATTTCGAGTACTTCGTCGAAGACCGCCCGGTCCTGGGTGCGCTTTGCCAAGATCCGTGCGGTCGAGGACGAGATCCCGCTCGCGACGACGAGCCGGCGCCCGCATGGAGCCTGGCTATTTCGTGCTGCCCATCGCCTCTGGCGACTTCGTTGTCGCCGATCCTGCTTTCAAGCAATGGCTGATCAGTCATGACCGGATGCGGGCAGTCGTAGAGATGGAGTCAGCCGGGGCCGCCAGGGCGGTCAAAGAGCACGACCAGGACTCACGCCGACTCGCATTCGCAAATCGCCGACTATTGAGGCCCGTGCTGTCGGCGCTCGCTGGTAGCCTCTTGCGCTCGTGAGCCAGCATGCCTTGGAGCCATTCACAGCGCCGGTGGTGGTGCCTGTCCAAGACCGGTCCCCCTCTGGCCAGCACCGCCAGGACCCGGCGCGAGCCGATCTCCTGCCGCGCTCTTCGCGGCTGGCAGCGGGAAGCCTGGACATCCTATTTCCGGCAACCCCGGCGTGACTTTCTGCTCGCGGCGACTCCGGGCGCGGGCAAAACGGTCTGGGCGCTCACGATCGCGGCCGAACTGCTCGCCCGGCGCGAGATTCTCGCCATTTCCGTGGTCACCCCGACCGAGCACCTGAAGTACCAGTGGGCCCAGGCCGCCGCCCGGATGGGCATCGCGCTCGACGCCTCCTACCGAAATTCACAGGGCCGGGCCAGCGCCGACTACCTCGGCGTCGTCGTGACCTACGCCCAGGTGGCTGCCCATCCGGCCCTGCACCGGCAGCGCACAGAAGGCCGGTCCACGCTGGTGATCTTCGATGAGATCCACCACGCCGGCGACTCGCTGTCCTGGGGCGAGGCGACCAGGGAGGCGTTCCAGCCCGCCAAGAAAAGGCTGGCGATGACCGGGACGCCTTTTCGCAGCGATGCCAATCCCATTCCGTTCGTCACCTACCAGGTCGAACTGGACGGCAGCAGGCGCAGCTCGTCCGACTACTCCTACAGCTACGGCGCGGCGCTGAGCGATGCGGTCGTGCGGCCGGTCATCTTCCTGGCCTACTCGGGTCAGATGCGCTGGCAGACCCGCGCCGGCGAGGAACTAACCGCGACACTCGGCGAGCCGCTGACCGCCGACCTGACCTCGCAGGCGCTGAGAACCGCGCTCGATCCGCGCGGTGAGTGGGTTGCCCGCGTCCTCGAAGCCGCCGACCGGCGCCTGTCCGAAGTCCGCAAGGGCATGCCCGACGCGGCCGGCATGGTCATCGCCAGCGACCATGAGGATGCTCGCGCCTACGCGGCGTTGCTGCGGAAGATCACCGGCAAGGCGGCGGTGGTCGTGCTCTCCGATGATCCAGCCGCGAGCAAGAAGATCGGCGCGTTCGGCAAATCCGACGACCGATGGCTGGTCGCCGTCCGAATGGTCTCCGAGGGCGTCGACATCCCGCGTCTGGCGGTAGGCGTCTACGCCACGAGCGTGAGCACGGCCCTGTTCTTTGCCCAGGCGGTAGGCAGGTTCGTCCGGGCCAGGCGCCGGGGCGAGACCGCCTCGGTGTTCCTGCCGTCGGTCCCGGTACTGCTCGGCTACGCGGCCGAACTCGAAGCCGAGCGCGATCACATCCTCAAGGTCCGGCCGGACGAGGAAGACGAAGAGCTGGCCCTAGCCCGAGCCGAGCAGCGCCGCGATCATCGCGACACCATGGAGGACGACACCCCGTTCATGGCGCTAGCCGCCACCGCCCATTTTGATCGCGTGCTTTATGACGGCGGCGAGTTCGGCGCCTCACCAGAAGACGATGACTTCATCGGCCTGCCCGGCCTCCTCGAGCCCGACCAAGTCACGCATCTGCTGCGGCAGCGCCACGCCGACCAGGTGCGCAAGCAGCGAGCCGAGTACCGGCCGCCGCCAGTCCCGCCGCAGCCGGCGATCCCGCTCCGGTCACGACCGCGAGCAGACGCTTGACCGCGCTGCGCAAGGAACTCAACACCTGGTCGCCGCCTGGCATCACCGCAGCGGCCAGCCGCATGGCGTGATCCACGCCGAACTCCGCCGCACCTGCGGCGGCCCGTCGGTCCCTCAGGCGACCTCGGCTCAGCTCGGCGCCAGGATCGAGACGATCAGGCGCTGGAGTGAGCGCTAACACTATGGACGCAGCATAGTTGCTCTTACCGCAGTACAAAAGAAAGGGTAAGAATGAAGATCTTGAGCTTGTCAGGCCGTGGTACCCGGCGGTTGCTCGCGGGCGCTGGCGCGGTCGTGATCACGGCTAGCCTCTCCGCCGTCGCGCTCGCCGCCGACGCGCCGGACACCGCCGCCGTGAGCAGCGCCGTCATCAAAGGCTGCTTCAACGGGACGTCGGGGGCGCTTCGCGTGCTGACGCCGCACAGCAGGTCGTGCGGGTCCGACAAGCCGATCTCCTGGAACCAGGCGGGCAACGGCTTCGCGTTCACGTCGACGGCTGGCACGGACAACAAGTTCGGCGACTCCGAAGCGGATGGCCAGGTGGTGAAGAAGGCAGGCACGTACCTCGTCACCGTGGCCGCGAAGCTGAACATCGCGGCCTACACCAGCGGGGGCGCCGGATTCTGCGCGCTTGACCTCGTCCACGGCACAAAAATGACCAAGTTCGTCTTCGAGATCTTCTCTGAGTGGGGCTATCCAGCGCCTGCCTTGAACGTCAACAACGTGTATCCGTTTACCTCCAGCGGCATGGTCAAGGTCACGGCCAAGCAGGTCGGGTTCCAGTTCGGGCTCTTCTGCTTCGACAACTCGTTCAGCGTCCTGCCGATCAAGTCGGCTACCTGGCTCGTCTCCCCGGTGAGCGCCACCCAGTCGGCTAAGGTCCCGGCTGTCGCGCCGGCCACGAGTACCGGGCACAGCACGGTCGGCCCCGCCGGGTTCCGCCCGAAGCCGGCGCTCAAGCCGTAGGCCCCGGCGGGACTCTTGTCAAACGAGCCCGATCGAGTATGGTCGTTATCGGGCGATTCCCCGAAAGGATGCGCCAGCCATGATCGATGACATCCGCCAGTTCGTGCTGAACTCGCTGACGGACATGAATTACAGCATCGACGACATCGACGACGACACTACGCTCGGCCCGGCCGGCGCCGATGTGGAGTCGATTGCCCTCGCCGAGCTGGTCGTGCGGGTGGAAGACCATTTTGATGTGAAGTTCGACGACGACGAGAGCGAGCAGCTCGGCCGGCATGACCGTGGGCGAGTTCTGCAGCGACGTCAAGCTGCGGATCCAGCCGGCCTCGGCGCACTGACCGTGCCAGCATTCGACCGGGCCAGGCTTTAGCTGACTCCGCTGGCCTGTACCGGACTGTGCGGCTCATCCGCCGGTTCGAGGAACGGGCGATCGAGCTGGTGCGCGGCGGCGTGATCGCGGGGGGCATTCATCCTTATATAGGAGAAGAGGCCATCGCGGCGGGCGTCTGCGCGGCGCTGCGAGCGGACGATCTCATCACGAGCACCCACCGCGGGCACGGCCACGTGCTGGCCAAGGGAGCCGATCCGGCCCGCGTCCTGGCTGAGCTGGCGGGCCGCGAGACCGGCCTCAATAGCGGGCGCGGCGGGTCGATGCACGCGGCGGACCTCAGCGTCGGCATCTACGGGGCTAACGCCATCGTCGGCGCGTCGGCGGCGATCGCGGCCGGGGCGGCCTGGTCACACCGGCGGGCCGGGCACGATCGCGTCGTCGTCACGTTCTTCGGCGACGGCGCGGTCAACCAGGGCGTACTTCTCGAAGCGCTGAACCTGGCATCGCTGCATCGCCTGCCGGTCATCTTCATCTGCGAGAACAATCAGTTCGCGACCTCGATGCGAGTCGAGGACACCACGGCGGGCACGATCACCGGCCGGGCCGAGGCGTTCGGCATCCGGGCCGCCACCATCGACGGCATGGACCCGGAGACGGTGCTCGAGGCGGCATCCGGAGCGGTCGCCCGGGCCAGGGCAGGGGAAGGCCCCACGTTCCTTGAGTGCCTGACCTACCGGTTCGACGCGCACCACACCTGGGAGCACACGGTGCGCCCCCGCTACCGCACGGCCGAAGAGGTCGCCGCTGGCAGCGTCCGCGATCCGGTGAAGATCCAGGCCGAGCGCGTGCCGGAGGCGGTGCGCTCCCGGATCGACGCCGAGGTCGAGGAGTTGCTTGACCAGGCGCGGCGGTTCGTCGATGCCAGCCCGGTGCCCGATCCGGGCGGGGCGCTTGACTACCTCTACGCGGACGGGATGCGCGGGCGGCCTGGGGCGGTCTGCGGGCGGCCGGAGTGGTCTGATGCCTAATTTGTCTTACCTCAGGGCGCTCAACCGCGGCTTGTCCGCTGAAATGGATCGCGATCCGGCCGTGTGCGTCTTCGGCGAGGACATCGGCATCGCGGTCAGCAACTTCACTACGGGGCTGCTCAAGCGATTCGGGCCTGAGCGGGTCATCGACATGCCGATCTCGGAGCAGGCGTTCACCAGCTTCGCCACCGGAGCCGCGATCTCCGGGTCCCGGCCGGTCGTCGAGTTCCAGATACCCTCGCTGCTTTTCCTGGTGTTCGAGCAGATCGCCAATCAAGCGCATAAGTTCTCGCTGATGACCGGCGGCCAGGTGAAGGTTCCGGTGACCTACGTGCTGCCGAGTTCGGGCTCCCGAGTCGGCTGGGCCGGGCAGCACTCGGACCACCCGTACAGCCTGTTCGCCCATGTCGGCGTGAAGACCGTGGTGCCCGCCACGCCTACTGACGCCTACGGCCTGCTGGTCAGCGCGATCCGCGATGACGACCCGGTGATCTTGTTCGGCCGGCCGGGGCGGTGCAGAAGCGCGAGGACGTCGACTTCGCCTCGCTTGCCCCGGTTCCGCTCGGGGTCGGCCGGGTGCACCGGCCGGGCAGCGACGTGACAGTCGTAGCGGTGGGCCATCTGGTGTACGACGCGCTCGCGGTCGCCGAGGAACTCGCGGGCACGATCTCCGTCGAGGTATTCGACCCGCGCACGCTTTACCCGTTCGACTGGGCTGGCCTGGCGGAGTCCCTGGAGCGCACGGGCAGGCTCGTCGTGGTCGATGACTCCAACCGGACGTGCGGCCTGGGCGGCGAGATCCTGGCTACGGCCGCCGAGGAGATGCGCCTGGTCGCCCCGCCGAAACGAGTTACCCGCCCGGACGGTGCGGTGCTGCCGTTCGCCCGCGAGCTTGACCTCGCCGTGCAGCCGACGCGCGGCCAGCTCCGCACCGCGATCGAGACGGTGGCAAAAGGCCGCTGACGCTAGCCGGGCCAGCACAGCGGCTAGCCGCCAGCACGCGGCCAGCACAGCGGCCTCGGTGCTGAACGGCGCGGCGCCGGTCAGTGCCACGGCCGCGCGATAGCCCGCTGGTGCCGTGACGTCCGCGACCCGGTGCGGGCTGGGCGGCTCGGCGCAGCTGACGACCTCGCGGTCGCGAACCGCGATCGTCAGGTTGGCCCAGATCCGGCCGCCTGAAGCCTTCACGACCGCCTCCTTGCGGGCCCACAAATGCGCGAACCGGTCCGCCCGGGTACTCGCGTTCTGACCGGCCGCCACGAACCGAGCCTCCTCAGGCGGAAAGAATCGCGCCGACAGCCCGACCGTGTCCAAAGCAGGCTCCGCCTGCTGGATGTCAGCACCAACCAGGCGGCCGGTGCTGATGGCCACCGCGATCAGGTCGCCCGAGTGCGAGAGGCTGGTACAAAGCTCCGACCACGGCGCGGTGAGCTCCGGTTTGCCGTACGGGCCGTGGATCCACCGCAGGGCCACGGCAGGAGCTGCCAGCTCGTCGCCGGCCAGCATCCGGAGCGCGCCGTGCGCGACCGTGAACCGCTGCCGGTCGCGGGCGTCCACGAAGGCCGCGGCGCGGGTGCGCTCGCCCTCGTCGAGTACGTCCCGGCAGCTGGACATGGCATCAGGGGGCACATCGACCGGAATGATCCAGACGCGGACGAGATCCGTCACGTCCCAAAGCCTAAGGGATTGACAGCCGCCGCCTCGGGCTGACGAGAATCAGCCTATGTTCGAGCAAATCAGGCGGGACCGGCTGGACGTGAAGTTCACCGGCGCGGAGGCTGGCATCGAGCCATTGTCCTGGGGCCAGAAGACGATTCTGCAGGATATGCGGGCCAATGGCACTCAGTTCAGCATGAGCGGCAGGACCCATCTGGCGCAGGGCTGCGGCCTCGACGACGCGGCGGCCCGGCTGAGCTACGTGATGAGCCGGTATGCCGCCCTCCGGATGCGGCTGACCACCGACGATGCCGGGCGCCCGTGCCAGCGGATAGCCGGGTCCGGGCAGCTCGACCTCGAGATCCAGACGATCCCTGATGATGCCGATGAGGCGGATATCACGCGATACCTCGACGATCTCCTCGACACCTGGCAGCTCGAGCCATTCGACCTCGAGCGCGACTGGCCGTTGCGGATGGCGGTGCTCAGCCATCGCGGCGCTTACAAGCACCTGGCCTGGGAACTGAGTCATCTCGCCGTGGACGGCGCTGGGCACCTGCTGCTCCTCGCCGACTTGATGCCCGGCGGGCTAGAGCGGCACGCGGCCGGCGGCTCGCCGAGCCAGCAGATCACCGATGTGGCCAGAAGCGAGCAAGGGCCGCAGCTCAGGCAGCTGAGCAGCCGCACGATGCGGTACTGGGAGTCCCAGCTGAGCCGCATCCCTGACCTCACGTTCGGTCAGCCTGCCCAGGCCACCGGCGAGGCCGGGCGGCGGTACTGGCGGGTCGAGTGCGTCTCGCCGGCGGCGCACCTGGCCATGCTGGCTATCGCCGAGCGCACCGGGACCGACACCTCCCGGGTAGCGCTCGCCGTGATCGCGACCGCCATCGGGCGCGCTACCGGCACGCATGCGCTGACGCTCAACGTGATGGTGCACAACCGGTTCAGGCCAGGCCTCGCCGACGTCATGGCACCGCTCGCGCAGAACTCTGTGGTGAGCATCGACGTCGCGGACACCTCGGTCGATGAGGTCGTAGTGCGGGCCCGCGGCGCCTCGCTGACCGCCGGCATGCGCGCTTACTACGATCCTGATGACCTCAGCGAGGTCGCCGCGCGGCTGGACGCTGGCCGCGGTCATCCCGCCAGGATCAGCTGCCGCGTCAACGACCAGCGCGCGATGGCCAGGCACCCGGCCGGCGGCGACGGCCCCGGCGGGGTGACTTTGACCAGATCAGGGAGAAGCTAGCTCAGACCTCGCTGACCTGGCTCCGCCCGCTGGAATATGACCTGCACGACCAGGCCATCATCCTCATCCAGAATCAGCCAGGCGTCATCTCGCTGCATATGCTGTGCGACCTGTGGAGCATCAGCAGAGCGCAAGTCGAAGCCCTGCTGCGCGGTGTCGAGGAAGTTGCGGTCGAGGCGGCATTCGACCCGACCGCGCCGACCAAGGTCCCGGCGCAAAGCGCCAGCTTAGCGATGCGGGTCGGGGGGCGGTGAGGCGACAGCGAGGCGCCTGAGGTGGCTCGGGCAGGCCCAGCAATGCTACAACGCCGGCGCTATCGCGCCAGCAATGTCACAAAGGTGCGGCTCTTTCGGGGTGGGGCTGCTCTCGCAGGAGGGTTTTCGGGTTCGTGCAGGAGGGTTTCCGCATCTAGGAGAGTTGACCGGACTATACGACGACAATCCTCCTTCATGCGACAACGCTCCTTCAGGAACCCGAGAATCCTCCCGCACGCGACAATCCTCCCGCTGGAACCCTCCCGCAAAAGTTAAATGCCCGTTTCGCCGCGCGCCCTGACCCTTGTGAAGGCGCGCGACCCCCGTGAGCCCGCCCGCCCGACCCGCGCTTAGGCCCTGTCTGACCGCAATGTGGCATTTCGACTCCGGAGGCCGCGCAAGGCCGCCAACATCAATACGTGGATTGACACCCGATTTCCAACATGGGTGCGCGCATTCATGCGGCCCGAGGCCGGGCCTGCGCGGGTGCGCGCCGGGGCGGGGCTGGGGGAGAGGGCGGGGTGGGCGGGCTAGGGGGGCGGGGTGGTGGAGAAGGCGGCCAGGCTCAGGTAGCGCAGGTCGGGGTCGTAGTCGGCGATCAGCAGCAAGTCCGGGTGGCCGGCGTCGCTCGCCAGCTCGTCGATGAGTCCCCACCAGGCCTCGGTGGACGGCTGCCCGGCGGGCATCACCCGTACCAGACCGGCGGCGGGACCGGGCCAGGCCGCGGCAAGCGCGGCGCTGAGCACGAGTCTCGCGTCGCGATGACCGGCAGCCAGCTCCAACGCGGAAGCGGCGGCGAGGTCGGCGACCGCGCCGGGCGCGACACCCGGATGCTGGCGTATCCCGGCCACGCGGGCCCGGGTCGTGGCCTGGCCGCGTGTGCTGGCCGCCTCGCCGGGGCCACTGGTTGCCTGGCCGGCGTTGCTAGTCGCGTGGTCGGAGTAAAGCATGGCAACGGCCCGGGCCTCCGTCGGCACTGGTGCCGTGCACTTGTACGGGAGATCCGGCTGCTCGGCGACGATCACCAGCGCGCGCTTGATGCCGGCCGAGGAAACGTACTCAGCGGCGATGCGCAGGCCGCTGAAAGCCGCTGCCGAGCCCTGGTCGCAGATGGCGAACGCCATCGGCGCGCCCGGCGTCACGTGGCTGAGGTAGGAGGCCGTCTGGCGGCCAGGCCGCAGGTCGTGGACGGCGAACGCGAGCACGAGCAGGTCGACCGGCTCGTCGGCCCGCACGGCCGAGGAGATCAGCGACTGCGCCATTTCCCCGTACGACTGGCCGGACAGTGACTGGCCGGACGGCACCTCATGCCCGTAGGGCCTGGCCAGGTCCGCCAGGTATTCGCCGACGCGAGCGCGGTTGCCTGGATCGTCGAGGAACTCGGCCGACCCCGTGAAGCTCCCGCGCGCCGCCCGCACCAGGTGCAGGTCGCGGCCCAGGTGGTCGTCGGGCCGCGCTAGCAGCCGGACGCGCTGCGAACACGGCGGCTAGGCGGGCCGGGAGTGACCGGCGACAAAGCTCGCCAGGTCCCCGATGGTCTTCATCTGGTCCTGGTCCATCAACTCCACGTCGATCAGGACCAATAGCTGCTCCTCCACTTCGAGCAGCAGCTCAAGTCCCAGCGTGGAGCTCATCCCGAGTTCCTCCATCAGGCGCATGTCCTGCGTGATCGGGTCGGAGCGGTCAAGCAGCCTGGCCAGCACCGTGGTTATGGTGTCGACTACCTGCTGCCGGAACTCACCATCCACTCCGGTTTCCTGTGCGGTCATCGCGCCTCTCTCTCGATAAAACTCAGTGCTCGAAAACCATTGCCGAGAAGGTCGCTCCGCCGCCGGCGCCGACCGCGGCCGCCAGGTAGCGGTCGCCCGGCCGCAGCAGGCCGCGCTCGCACGCGGTCTTGTAGTTGGCGAAGACATCCGCGCAGAACACGTGGCCGCTGGTCGGGATATTGTCCAGCACCACGCGCTCGACCGGGAACTTGAGCAGCACGCACATCCGCTGCCAGGTCACCACGTTGACGTTATGGGGCAGCACCACCCGGATATCGTCGAACGTCAGGCCCGCCTCGTCCAGGGCCCGCTGCATCACCCCGGCCAGCAACGGCCGGTACTCCTTTTGCAGCCGCGCGTCGTTCGCGCCGGTAGGGCTGTCGAACTCGCCCCGCACATTCGACGCGTACGCGAGTAGCCGGTCGCGGCCGCCAGACGCGCTGACCAGGCACGCGGACGCGCCCTCGCCGAAGACAGTGGTGTCGGCGAACACCTGGGCCTCGCGGGTAAACGCCTTCTCGCCGCTCAGAATGAGCGCGAGCGAGTCGCCCGGCCCATCCGAGGCGAGCAGCCGGCCGGCCAGGTCGATCGCGAGTAAGCCGCCAGCGCACGACTGATGGGTAATGGTGAAAGCAAGCGCACGGCCGAGCCCGAGTGCCCGGCATACCTCGTGCAGGGGATTGACCGGATACGGCCCGGCGACTGGCATCGCCCGCGCGTACAGGACGTACCGCACGCGGTGCTCATTCCCCCGGAGCGCGTCGAGCCCGGTGGCGGCCTTCATCAGCAGGCTGAACGGGGACGCGTCCGGCTCGCGGCCGACCTCCCGCAGACCGTGAAACCGCCGGAACAACTTGACCTGCATCTCGGTCAGGCCGAGCGAGCCGGCCAGGCTCTCGATAGGCGTCGGTGTCGGCGGCAAGTACACCGACACAGCCTCCAGCGCGGTCATGGTGTCACAGCATCAGGACGCGTCACGAATGTCAATGTGTGCCACGATAATGGCGTGGCCCGGTTCCTTTTCGTCATCGTTCCCGTTGTATCCCATCTCTGGCCGGCCGTGGCTGTCGGGGACGCGCTGTCGGCGCAGGGGCACGAGGTGGCCTGGTGCGGGCCTGAGGGTGACGTGCGCCCGCTCGTCGGGCCTGACGCGGTCATCTTCGCGACCGGCAAGCGCTCCTACCGCGAATTCCGCGAGGTAGGAATGGCCGCGGTACGGGAACTGTGGGACCAGTACGTGCTGCCGCTCAACCGCTTCATCGCAGGCCCGGTCGGCCGGGCCGTGGCCGGGTACCGGCCCGACGTCGTCGTCGCTGACCAGTACGCGTTCGCCGGGGCCGTGGCCGCCGAGCAGCACGGCGCGGCGTGGGCGACGCTGTGCGCCGGCATACTCGAGCTGGCGCCGCCGGCCGATGATCCGGCTCTGCGGGAGTGGGTCAGGTCGAAGCTGGACCAGGTGCGGGAAGGCGCCGGCCTGCCAGGCAGCATCAACCTGCTTTTCTCGCCGCACCTGACGGTCGCGACGACGACGCACGCGCTGACCGGCCCGGCGCCGCTGCCGGATAACTGCGTGCTGGTCGGCGCCACGCTCGGCCAGCGGCGGACCGACCCCGGCTTCAGCTGGGACTGGTGGGACCCTGACCGGCGGCATGTGCTTGTCACCGCCGGGACCATGTCGGCCCACCTGGTGCAGGACTACCTGGCGCGGATGATGGCGGCGCTCGAGCCGATGGCTGGCCACCTGCAGGTGGTGCTCAACGCGGCAGCCGACGTGCTCCCCGATCCGCCGCCGCACGTCCTGGTCGCTCCCCGGGTCCCTATGCTCGAGCTCATGCCGCGCCTCGACGCGGTGATCTGCCAGGCCGGGCAGAGCACCGTCAATGAGGCGCTTGCCCACGGCGTGCCGATGGTCCTCGCGCCGATCCGCCTCGGCGAGCTGATCGTGGCAGGCCAGGTGACACGGGCGGGGGCTGGCATCGAGGTCTCGTACACGCAAGCGCCGCCGGCGCGGCTGGCGGCCGCCGTGACGGCCGTGCTCGACGAGCCTGGCTATCGCGCGCGGGCGCGCCTGATCGCCGATGAGCTGGCGGCGGCCGGAGGAGCGGCCGGCGCTGCCGCGCACCTGGCCGCGCTGGCATCTAGGCTGCGCAGCGGGCCTGGGCTAGCATCGGAACGTCCCGGCGACCGGCGAGCGGGACAGGAATGGGGCCCGGATGAGTGCTGACGTGCCTCGCCTGCTGTGCGGCACGCCGCCGCTCCCGCCGAAGTGCGTGGCGCTGACCTTCGATGACGGCCCCGGCCCCAAGACGGCTGAGCTGGCGCGGCTGCTGCGTGACGAGGGCGTGCCCGGCACGTTCTTCGTGCTGGGCGAGAGCGTGGAACGCCATGGCGACGCGCTGGACGTTATCCGGGACTGCGGGCACGTGATCGGGCTGCATGCCGACCGGCACCACCAGTTCAGGTCCGTGCAGCACGCCTGCGAAGAGCTCAGTCTGTGCGCGGGGCGGATCGGCGACTATTTAGGAGCCGCGACGTGGTTCCGCCCGCCCTACGGCGTCGGGGACTGGGCGGTTCCAGGCTTCGCTGGCCCGGTCGGCTGGCACGCGCAGGGACGTGACTGGGAGATTACTTACGGCCAGGGGCAGACGGTCGCGGCCTGCGTTGACTCCATCGCTGACGCGATCGCGGCGCAGGGCGGCGGCATCGTGCTCCTGCATGACTTCGCTCCGGCCACCGAGTTCGGCCCGGCGGGCCTTTCCGAATCTGATCTTGACTTGCGGGTCATCGAGATCACGAAAGCGCTGATCGGGCGGCTGCGCGGGGAGGGATTCTCATTCGTCGGGCTGCCTGAGCCGCCGCAGGCCGCCAGGCCTGAGCCGAGGACGAATTCCCGTGCCATGCCCGCGGCGGGCGGGCCTCCGGCCGAGAAGCGCGGAGGCGGCGCGATGGGGCTGCCGGCTGATGACTTCCAGGCCATCAGGATGCACCGGGCGATGGCCAGGGCCGCTGGCGGGGTTCTCGATCTTGTCATGCCGATGCGAGTCGGCGGCGAGGGTCCTCCTCTTTTCTGCGCGTATCCCCTGGTGGGCCTGAGCTGGTGCTACCTGGCCATGCTCCCGCACGTCGACGAGAGGTACCCGCTCTACGGCCTGCAGGCGCGCGGCCTGCGACGACCCGAGCCGCTGCCCACGAGCATGGAGGAGATGGCGCGGGATTTCGCCGACCTGATCCGGATGACGCAGCCGGCTGGTCCCTACAACCTGATTGGCTGGTCGCTGGGCGGGAACATCGCCTTCGCCATCGCGGAGGAGCTCGAGCGCCGCGGTGACCAGATCGGGTTGCTCGTCATCTTGGACTCGAGCCTGGTCGAGCTCGGCAACATCGAGCTGGAGCCCTGGGCTATCTACAACCTCGTTCTCGCGCAGTTCGGATACGTTCCGGCGCTGACACCCGCCGACCGGGAGCCCGAGGTCCGGATGCTCGATGTGGTGCGGCGGCGGCCGGGCCTGGGACTCGACGGATGGCCGGACAGCCGGCTGCTCGCGCTGCAGCGCGTCATCAGAAACAACGTCGCCATGTCACGCGTTCACCAGCCTGGCCGCGTGCACTGTCCGTTGCTATTTTTCTCCGCTTCTCGGAATCCGCCGGAATTGGCTGAAAAATTGGACAACTGGGGGTCATTCGTCGATGGCCCGATCGAGGCGGTCGAACTCGACTGCGGCCATCGGCACATGCTGCTGCCTGAGCCGATAGCGCGGCTCGGACCAGCGCTCTCGGCCGCCCTGGCGCGGGCAGAGGCGGCCAGTAAAACGCCCATTGTGTAACCTAGCTGGCCCGTCTAGCCTGACGGTGTGAAGTTACCTCTGCGCCCTGGGCTGTCACCGCGGCTGTCCGTCGTCAGCGGCCGCACCCGGCCTGCTCCGCATACCAGGAGACTCGATGATTGAGGTCAGCGGCCTGCGCAAGTCGTACAAGGCCAGACGCGGCCGCAAGGTCACGACCGTCGAGGCGGTACGCGGCGTGGACTTCGCGGTCGAGCGCGGGGAGATCTTCGGCTTCCTCGGCCCCAACGGGGCCGGGAAGACCACTACGCTCCGTATGCTCGCTACCCTGGTCCGCCCGGACGGCGGCGACGCCGCGATCGCCGGCATCGACCTGCGGCGAGCGCCCGCGCAAGTGCGAGAGCGCATCGGCTTCGTGGCGCAGGCAAGCGGCACCTACAGCCAGTCCAATGCACGGCGCGATCTGGTGCACCAGGCGCGAATGTACGGCGTTTCGAAATCAGCTGCGAAAGTCCTCGCTGAGGCGACCATCAAGGCCTTTCAGCTTGACGAGTTCGCCGACCGCAAGATCGGCACCTATTCAGGCGGGCAGCGCCGGCGCCTGGATGTCGCGCTCGGCGTCATCCATTCGCCGCAGGTGATCTTCCTTGACGAGCCCACGGCCGGGCTTGACCCGCAGAGCCGGGCTCGCATGTGGCGGGAGGTGCGCAGGCTCCGCGACGAGGGCATGACGATCTTCCTGACCACGCACTACCTGGATGAGGCCGACGCGCTCTGCGACCGGATCTCGATCATCGATGGCGGGCTGATCGTCGCTGAGGGCACGCCGTCGGATCTCAAGCGCGAGATCTCCGGCGACGTCGTCATCGTTGACCTGGCCGCGCCTGACACCGCTGGCGCGCCCGAGCAGGCGATCATGCTCGAGGCCGCCAAGATCTTGACTGAGCAGCCGTGCGTACGGTCCTGCGAGACGATCGAGGCCGCGCTGCGGCTCTACGTGGACGCCGCCGCCACGGCCATCCCGCAGGTCATGCGCGCGCTAAGTAATAAGGGGATCGAGCCGGGAGCGATCGAGTCCCGCCGGCCGAGCCTCGACGACGTGTTCCTGGCCAAGACCGGCCGCACGCTTGCCGACTGAACGCACAAGAAACTGACTGACCGCAGCTCAGGACTGGGAGGAAAGGCAGCGATGAAGCTTGCCCGTGACACGTGGCTGACGTTTCAGTATGAAGCGAGCCAGCTCGTGCACAACCCTGTCAGCATCGCGATCTCGCTGCTGCAGCCCATTACCTACCTGCTGCTCTTTACCCCGTTCCTCAAGTCGGTCATGGGCGCCTCCACCTACAGCGCCGCCTATCAGATCTACGTGCCTTCGCTGTTCTGCGCCATGGGCCTCTTCAGCGGGCTCTTCGCCGGGTTCGCGCTCATCGCCGCTATCCAGCAGGGAGTCATCGCCCGGTTCCGGGTCACGCCGCTGTCCCGCGTCGGCCTGCTGCTCGGGCGGGAGCTGATGTTCGTCGTGCTGGTCGGCTTCCAGGCCCTGGTCATCTTCGTGGTGGCCCTGATCTTCGGGCTCCGGGTGCCGCCGGCCAGCATTCTGCTGGCGCTGGCCCTGCTCGCGCTGATGGTGCTCGTCGGGGTATCGATCTCCTACGTCCTGGCGATCTTCGTGCCCAACGTGAACGCGCTCCTCAACCTGACCAACGGGGTGACCGAGCCGCTCGCGCTGCTGGCGGGGGTGCTGATCCCGCTTTCCGTCGCGCCCTTGTGGGTGCGGGACGCCGCCCTGTGGAATCCCTTCGCCTGGGGGGCCAACGGCATGCGGGCGATCTTCCAGGGCCAGCTCGGAGCCCAGGTCGTCTGGCAGGCCAGCGCCATCCTGGGCGGCCTCGCCGCCGTGGCGGTCGTGGTGTCGTCGCGGGTATTCAGCCGCGAGATCGCCTAGCCGGGAAGGGAGGAACGCGGCAATGAACTTCGCCCGAGCTACGTGGCTGACGTTCCAGTACGAGGTCGCGCAGATGGTAACCAGCCCGCTCACCATCGCGTTCGCGCTGCTGCAGCCCATTAGCTACCTGCTGTTCTTTACCCCGTTTCTGAAGTCCGTGCTGCACGTTCCCACTTACAGCGCCGCCTTTCAGATCTACGTGCCCTCGCTGTTCTGCTCGATGGGCCTGTTCGGCGGCCTCTTCGCCGGCTTCGCCTTGCTGGGCGCGATGCGCGAGGGCGTGATCGCGCGGTTCCGGGTCACGCCGATGTCACGCGTCGGCCTGCTGCTCGGGCGTGAGCTCATGTACGTCGTGCTGATCGGCATCCAGGCCGGCGTCATCACCGTGCTGGCCCTTGTCCTCGGGCTGCGCCTGCCGCCGGCCAACTTCGTGCTCGCCCTGATCCTGCTGGCGATGATGATGCTGCTCGGCGTCTCGATCTCCTACGGGCTGGCCATCCTGGTGCCCAACGAGACCGTGCTCGCCAACCTGACCAACGGGGTGGCCCAGCCGCTCTCGCTGCTGGCCGGGGTCCTGGTACCGCTCTCGGTCGCGCCGCTGTGGATCCGGGACGTCGCCCTGTGGAACCCGTTCGCCTGGGCCGCCAATGGCATGCGGGCGCTCTTCCAGGGCCATGTCGGGGATCAGGTCGTGTGGGAAGCCAGCGTGATCCTGGCCGGGCTGGCCGTGGTCGCCGTGGTGCTGTCGTCCCGGCTGTTCACCCGCGAGATCGCGTGAGCCAAGTAGATCGGAGGCAGATCGGTGAGTGCGAGGAACCTGCGGGCGGTGCTGGCCGCTGATGCCGAGCTCGGCGCGGGCAACGTGCTGCTCAGGCTGGCCGAGCATGGCGCTGACCTGGAGATGCCCCGGGTCACCTTCGATACCGAGGTCGACGGGATCGACGCGTGGACGCCCCTGTCGCTGCGCACGCTGACCGAGCGGGCAGCCGCCAGGGCCCAGTGGTTCAGTCAGCATGGCATCGGGCGGCGTGACCCGGTCGCCGTGTACGTGACGTCGGCCGCGGATGTTTTCCTCAACTATTTCGCGCTGACCTGGCTCGGGGCGATTCCGGCCCTGATGAACGGCGCCATGCCGACCGAGATCGCGGCCGAGTTCATCCGGCGGCTGCGGGCTGTGGGCGTGCTCATCGACGCCGATCACGCTGAGCTGGCCGGGCATGACCTCGGCGCGCCGATCATCGGCGACGCGGCGCAGACAGGCACGGGTGATCCGTCCGGGGCGCCGCCGCACTACCGGCACCACCCCGACGATCCGGTCGCCATCACGCACTCCTCCGGCACGACGCGCATGCCGGCCGCTGTCGTGCACTCTCACCACAGCCTGTTCGCGGCCGTCAGGGCGGTCCGGCTGACCGAGCCCCGCCAGACCGGGCCGGTGCGGGAGCTGTCGGCGTTCCCGCAGGCGCACACGGCCGGCGTCATCATCATGAACGAGGCGCTCTGCAACGGCTACGAGCTGCTGTGCCTGTCCCGGCAGGGCTCCCCGGGGCAGGGCTCGCCGGAGCAGGGCGGCGGGTTCGAGGGCAGCGGCGAGGTCATCATCGACGCGATCGAGCGCTGGCGCCCGACCGCTGTCTACGGTTTCGCGGTCACCTGGGCGGAGCTGGCCCGCCACGACCTGACCGCCCGGGATGTCAGCTCGGTGCGGATCTGGTCCAACAGCGGCGATACCGCGCACGAGGCGCACGTGCGCCGCCTGGTCGCCGCCGGCAGTCATCACGTCTACACCAGCGACGGCATCGTCAGCGAGCCCGGCTCCCGGTTCAACGACACGCTCGGGTCCACGGAGATGGGCTACGGCGGGTTCCAGATGAGCCACACGTTCGACAGCGGCCGCTACGACCGCTGCGTCGGCAAGCCGGTGCCCTTCGCCGAGATCATCCTGGTGGATACGCAGACCGGCAAGGAGGTCCCGGCCGGCGAGGTGGGAATGGTCGCCATGAAATCGCCGACGCTGGCGCTCGGATACTGGAATGACTCGGTCAGTACCTTCCGCGCCCGCCTGAACGGCTATTACCTGACCGGCGACCTGATGTACCGCGACGAAGAGGGCTACTTCTACCATCTGGACCGGGCTAGCGACGCGGTCGACCTCGGCGGCGGGAAATGGCTGTACAGCGTGCTGTCCGAGGAGCGCGTGCTCCGGAGCTGCCCGGATATCCGGGATTGCACGGTACTGGCGGCCCGGGGCGACGACGGCACGCTCGTCGCCGAGGTGCTGCTGCTGCTTGCCGCGGATGCCGATCCCGCGCTCGACCGCGAGGCCGGGGTCCGCGCCGCGCTCGGCGAGGCGGCGGCGGCGCTGCCGCTGCGGATCGTCGCTATCCCCGATGACGGAGTCGTCACGGGACCGACAGGCAAGGTCCGCAAGTTCCTCATGCGCCAGCAACTGGTGGCGGCCGCTGGCGCGCCCGGTGCCGAAGGGAGCAGCTGATGCCTGAAACGAGTCAGTCGCGGCCGCACGCGGTCGTGGTCAATGACGAGGAGCAGTATTCGATCTGGCCAGCGGAGCGGGAGCTGCCGGCCGGCTGGCGCGCGGACGGCTTTACCGGCTCCGAGGAGGAATGCTTGGCCTACATCGACGAGACCTGGACCGATATGCGGCCGGCATCGCTGCGCAACTGGATGCGTGATCGCGAGCGGGCAGGCTCCGGTTGAGTACGCCCAGGTGGGACCCCGTATTGCCGGCTCAGCACGGGATGATCTTAAATTATATGCGCTTTCCTGACGACGGTGTTGACATCATTCAGGCCACGCTCGACTGGACAGGCCAATTAGACCGGGAGCCATTCGAGGCCGCCTGGCAGGCCGCCGCGCGGCGGCATCCGATCCTGCGCACGGTCTTCGGCCTCGATGACGGGGACGGCCTGGTCCAGTTCGTCGAGCCGGACGCGTCGATTGACATCCGGTGGCGCGATCTGCCGCAGCCGCCCGCCGGCGGGCCTGACCAGCCGTTCGAGTCGTTCCTGCGGGCGGACAGGCGTGAGCGGTTCGACCTGACCCGGGCGCCGCTTGTGCGCATGACGATCCTGCGCCGCGTCGGGCCGGCCGACCCCGCCGATGCCCCGGCGCATCGCGTGGTCCTGACCTTCCACCATGCGCTGCTTGACGGGCACTCGCTCCGGCTGCTCGTCGACGACGTGTCCGCCGCCTATGCCGCGGGCCTCGATGGCCGCGACGCGCCCGACCAGCCTCGGCCGGCCTTCCAGGAGTTCGTGCGCTGGTGGTACACCACCGGATCACCCGACTCTGATCAGTTCTGGACGCGGTATCTTGCCGCCACCGTGCTGCCCCAGCCGCTGCCCGGCTACCTCGGCGCGCCGCTGGCCGGGTCCGCCGAGCCGGCCACGGAGCACACGGTGCTCTCCCGCGGCGACTCCGAACTGGTCCGCCAGGTCGCCAGCGCTGCCGGGCTGGGCTCCAGCACCATGGTCAGCGCCGCGTGGGCGCTGCTGCGGGCTCGCTACGGCGGCGTCACCGATGTCGTGGTCGCGGTGACGCGGTCGTGCCGGCGCGACAGCATCCCCGGCGCCGAGGACATCATCGGGCTGCTGATTAACACGGTGCCGCTGCGGGTCAGCATTGACGAGGACTGGTCCGTTGCCGAACTGCTGACGGCGGTGAACGACGGCATTCACCAGGTCAGGCAGCATCAGCGCACGCCCATGGGGTCGGCCCTGGCCTGTGCCGGGCTCCGGGCCGATACGGCGCTCGTGGACAGCTTGCTCATGTTCGACCGGCGCCGGCTTCAGATCGGCCTGCTCGGCGGGGAGGCGGCCCCGAGCTCGGCAAGGCTGGACCGGCTGCCTTCGTACCCGCTGACCTTGTGCGTGTACGACGAGCCGCAGATCCACCTGTCGCTGGTCTGGGACCGCCGCCGGTTCGCCGGAGGTTCCGCCCGGGGGATGCTCGGCCAGTTGCGCGCCACGTTGATCGAGCTCGCCAGCGACCTGCCCCGGCAGCTAGCCGACCTGGACCTCGGCCGGGCGGCGGAGTCCGGCATCCTGGCCGGGTGGAATCGCGTCCCGGCCGCTTACCCGGCTGACGCGACCATCCCCGGGCTGTTCGCGGCCCAGGTCGCCAGGGACCCTGACGCGGTGGCGCTTGCCTTCGGCGCCACCGCGATGACCTACGGTGAGCTCGACCGCCGCAGCAACGCACTGGCCTGGCTGCTGCGCCGGCGCGGCGTGGGCACGGATACGCCGGTCGGGATGGCGATCGAGCGTGGCCCCGGGCTCATCGTCACGCTGCTCGCCGTGCTGAAGGCCGGGGGCGCGTACCTGCCGATCGACCTCAGCAGCCCGGCGTCCCGGGTCGCCGCCATGATCGCCGCCGCGGCTGCCCGGCTGGTGCTGGTCACGGCGCAGACCTCGGCCCAGCTCCCAGTGCTGGCAGGCGCGGAGCTGATCCGCGTCGACGCGCTCAGCAAGGATGAGAGCCCGGCTGCTGATGAGAGCGCGCCGCCTCCCGACGTCTCGCATCCGCTGAGCCTGGCCTACATCAGCTTTACGTCGGGCTCTACTGGCGTGCCGAAGGGCGTCGCCGTGCCGCAGCGCGCCGTCGTCCGGCTGATCAGCGACCCGAACTTCGTCTCGCTCGGCCCGGGTGAGCGGCTGCTCCACCTGGCCCCGATCGCCTTCGACGCCTCCACGCTGGAAATCTGGGGCGCCCTGCTGACGGGGGCCACGGTCGTGGTGGCGCCGCCCGGCCCGCTCGGGCTGTCCGAAGTCGCGTCGCTGCTGCGCACCGCCGGCGTGACGGTCGCGTGGCTCACGGCCGGGCTATTTCACCAGCTGGCCGAGGCCGATCTCGGCGCCCTCGCAGGCGTTCCGGTCGTCCTGGCTGGCGGGGAGGCGCTCAATCCCGACGCGGTGCGCGCCGTGCTGGCGGCGCGCGGCGGCCTGCCGCTGGTCAACGGTTACGGCCCGACCGAGAACACCACCTTCACCACCTGCCACGTCATGACCGGCCCGGGCCAGGTAGGGCCGACGACGCCGATCGGGCGCCCGGTCCAGCACACCACCGTGCACATACTCGATTCCCGGGGACGGCCAGCGCCGATCGGGGTGACCGGCGAACTCCATGCCGGCGGCGACGGGCTCGCCAGGGGCTACACGGCGAACGCGGCGGCGACGGCGCTGGCATTCGTGCCCGACCCGTCCGGGACCGGCGCGCGCTTGTACCGGACCGGGGACCTGGCCCGCTGGCGCGCGGACGGGACGATCGAGTTCATCGGCCGCGTGGATGATCAGATCAAGATCCGCGGCTTCAGGGTCGAGCCCGGCGAGGTGGCGGCCGTGCTCCGCGCTCATCCGGGAGTGCGGGAGGCGGTCGTCCTCGTCGCCGGCGAAGGCGCCCAGCGGCACCTGACCGGCTACGTGACGCCCGCGGACGGGGTGGAGCTTGATGCCCTGCGGCCGTCGGCGCTGCGCGACTTCGCCGCTGCCAGGCTGCCGGAGTACCTGGTGCCGACCGGATTCAGGGCACTGGACCGGCTGCCGCTGAACGCCAACGGCAAGATCGACCGGGCCGCGCTGCCCGCGCCTGACCGCGAGATCCGGGGGCCGCGCAGCCCGCCGCGCGGCGCCACCGAGGAACGGCTCGCCGAGATCTGGCGGCTGCTGCTGCCAGCGGATGACGCCAGGGGCGAGGTTGGCCATGAGGATAGCTTCTTCGCGCTCGGCGGCAATTCGCTCCTCGCGGCTCGCCTGATGTTCCGGATCCGCGAGGTGTTCGACGTCGACCTGCGCATGGCCGCGTTCTACGAGGCACCAACTCTGGACGCCTGTGCCGCCGCCATTGACGCGGCCAGGGCGCGGGCAGCGCCAGCCGCCGGCATCGGCCGCAGGGACCGCAGCGCCTACCGGGTCGGCGCCGCGGGCACTGGCGGTACCGGAAGCACGGCCGGCATCGGCCGCAGGGACCGGAGCGCCTACCGGGTAGCGGTACCAGCGCCGGACGGCCCGTCGCGGCTTCCGTCGCATCTCGTGCGCCTGAGTGACGACTGGGCGCTGTGGCGGACAATGTGCCTGCGCGCGCCGGGCTTCGGCGTCCACTTGCTCGAGGCCATCGGAGACGCGGACCTCGCGCGGGCCGCTGACGCCGTCCTCACGACGGCTGACTCAGCCCCGGAAGCACGCGTGCGGGCCGAGGCCGCCTACGCGGCGGCGTACGCCGCCGGGGTCCGGCGGCTGTCCGCGGCGCTGTACGAGGCGGCCAGCCTGCCCGCGCTGCGGGAAGCGGTCGCCTGGCAGAACCGGCACGCGCTGACGACCGGCATCGACGTGCTGATCCGCCGCGGCCGCGAGCCAGCCAGGCGCAACGCCAAGCACAAGCTGCACGAGGCGCTCGTCACCAGTTATCTGCAGCGCTACTGCGGAAAGAACGACACGATCGGCTTCTTCGGGCCGGTGAGCTGGGCGCACATCGACGAGGAGCTGGGCATCCGCATCACCCACGCCCCGCCGGGGCGCGCGCTCGCTGCCCGGACCACCTACCTGGAAGGCTGGGCCATCCGCGCCGTCATGGCGGAGTACGCCGAGGCGATGCGCCCCTGGCTCAGCCCGCGGCGAATGCCGTTCCTCGGCCTCGATGGCAACTTGCTGCGCCTGCCGCTCGCTCCGGCGATACCGCTGACGCCGGCTGAGGCGGCGATCTTGCGGGCCAGCGACGGCACCAGGGACGCCAATGAGATCGCGGCGATGATGCTGGCCGATCCCGCGACCGGGCTCACCAGCGCGGCGGAAGTCTTCGAGTTGCTGGCGCGGCTGGCCGACCGGCACCGGCTGGCCTGGCAGGTCGACGTGGCCCCGCAGGACACCCGGCCAGAGCGTACGATGCGGGAGCTGCTGGCGAAGGTGACCGATGACGGCATCCGGGTGCCGGCGGAGAAGGCGCTGGACGAGCTGACCGCCGCCAAGGACGAGCTAGCGCGGGCCGGCGGCGACGCCGATGCGGTGGCGTCGGCCATTTCCAGCCTGGAGGCGACGTTCACCAGGCTGACCGGCGCCGCGCCGACCCGGCGAGCGGGCGAGAACTACGCCGGCCGGACGCTCTTCTACGAGGAGTGCCTGCGCGGTGACACCGTGCGGCTCGGCGTGGACTCCATGGACGGCATCCGTGACGCGCTGTCCCTGGTGCTCGACGGCGCCAGGTGGTTCACGGCGGAGGTCGGCGCCCTGTATGCGGAGGTCTTCGAGGAGGCCTACCGCGAGCGGGCCGCCGCGCTCGGCACCGACGTCGTGCCATTGTCGGATTTCTGGCTGCTCGTCAACGACGAGATCTTCGGCCAGCCGCCGAAGCTCATCACGCCGGCCGAGGAGGAGCTGCGGCGGCGCTGGGCGGCGGTCCTGGACCTGCCGCCCGACGTCCGGCGGGTCCGGCTCCGGGCGGCGGACCTGCGGGAGAAGGTGAAGTCGCAGTTCCCGGCCCGGCGCAGGCCCTGGCCGGTGGCGGTGTACCACAGCCCCGACCTGATGATCGCTGGCGCCGACGCCGCGGCTGGCGGCCCGCTCACCTGGGTGCTCGGCGAAGTCCATCCCAGCCTTATCACCGTGCGCTACGCCACGTGGCTGGAGTTCTATGACGGCGCCGGCGCTCTCCGGGCCGCCACGCGGCACGACCTGAACGGCGCCGGCGTCTGGTTCGCCGAGACAGCCGAGTACGGCGGCACCTGCACGCGGCTTTCCAATGTACTGCCCTCGGACGGCGACTTCCGCCTGGTCCATGCCCACGATTCCTGCGGCTACGACCCGGCGCAGACCCTGCTGGTCGGCGAATGCGACCTGATCAGCTCTCCCGCCGGGCTACGGGTGCGGCGTCGCGACGGCACCTTCGAGCGCGGCCTGCTCGAGATCATCGGCGACCTGGTCAGCACCGTGATCGCCAACCGGTTCGACCTGGTGCTAGCGGGCGCGCACGTGCCGCGCGTCACCATCGACGATCTCGTGGTGATCAGGGAAAGGTGGACCTTCCCCGCCGCTGAGCCGCCGTTCGCCGACATCGTTGACGAGAGCACCCGCTACCTGCGGGCCAGGGCGTGGGCGGCGAGCCACGGGCTGCCGAGGTACGTCTTCTTGCGATTCACTGGCGAGCTCAAGCCGATCTACGCGGACCTGACGAGCCTGGCGTCGATCGACCTGATCTCCCGGTCGCTGCGCCGCTCCCGCAGGAACGCCGGCGCCGAGGCGACGGTGACCGTCGTCGAGATGCTGCCCGCCCCCGACGAGGCGTGGCTCACCGACGGGCAGGGCCAGCGCTACACCGCCGAATTCCGCATTGTGGCGGTCGACCAGACAGCGCCGGCTGGCCAGCACACACTGCCGAAACAGGAAGGCTGATCGTGGCCGAGTACGAGTTTCCCGCCTCTTCCGGCCAGCGGCAGATGTGGCTGCTGGCCGAGCTGGACGCAGGCGTGCCCACCTACAACATCGCCTGGGCGCTGTGGCTGGATGGCCCGCTCAAGGTCAGCGCATTGCAGCAAGCCTGGGACGCCGCACTGGTCAGGCACGAGGCGCTGCGCACGACCTTCCGCAACCAGTCCGGCGTGCCGGTGCAGGTCATCGAGGACGAGCCGGATGCCCGGCCGCTTGAGGTCACCTCGGTCGAGCAGGCGGCCGCCGGGATGCGTGAGCAGGCCGCCCTGGCGCTGATTCACGAGCTCTCGCGCGCTCCATTTGACCTGGCCGCCGGGCCGCTCGCGCGCGCCCTGCTGGTGCGGCTCTCGCCCGAGGCCCACGTGCTCGCGGTTGTGATGCATCACATCGTCGCGGACGGCTGGTCGTTCCGGATCCTGTTCGACGAGCTGTCCGCGGACTACGAGGCGATCAGCGGCGGCGGTGAGCCGGTAACCGAGGAGCCGCCGATTCAGTATGCCGACTTCGCCATCTGGCAGCTGGAGCACGCCGAGGAGGGCGGGTACGCGCCGGCCGAGCGATTCTGGCGGACCGAACTAGCCGGCGCTCCGCCGACTCTGTCCCTGCCGGCCGACGAGCCTTACCCGGCCCGCCAGACTTTCCCCGCCGATTTCATCGATACCACGATCGACGGCGGCCTGGCCGACGCGCTCAGGAAACTCGCCGCCCAGCACGGGACGACGCTGTTCGCCGTCCTGCTGGCCGCGTACGCGGTCGTGCTCTCCCGGCTGACGGGCAGCGACGACCTGCTGATCGCCGTGCCCATGGCCGCCCGCACCCGGCCGGAGACCGAGACGGTCGTGGGGCTGTTCATGAACACGGTCACGATCCGGGTCAAGATCGACCGGGACGGGACGCTCAGCGACCTGGTGCGGTCGGTCCACGCCGCGACCGTGCGCTCGATGGCGCACCAGGAAGTGCAGTTCGCCAGGGTGGTGGAACTCGTCAGGCCCGAGCGCGATCCGGCCAGGCTGCCGCTGGTCCAGGTGTCATTCGCGATGGAGGAGCCGTGGACGGTCGCCGGCCGCGGCGGGCTGCGCTGGCGCCCGGAGCTGACGGAGACCGGGACAGCCAAGTTCGAGATCGAGCTGGCGGTCACCGAGGCGGCGACCGGGCCGCGGCGCGAGTCAGGTACAACACCGACCTGTTCCACGCGGCCACCGGCCAGCTTGTGGCCGACGGGTTCATGACTCTCCTGCGTTATCTCAGCGACGATCCGGACCGGGTGGTCGCCGCCGCGGACATCATGCCGCCCGCCACCCTCGCCCTCGTGACGAGCGAGTGGCCGGGCAGCGGCCAGGTCGCTGATCCCGGCGCGACCGCCATCGCCCGGCTCTGGGCGGCCTGCGCGACCGACTCCGTCGTCGCCGTCGGCACCGACGGCTCCCTGACCGGCAAGGACGTGCGGGCAACGGCCGCGGCGCATCGCCGCTGCCCTTCGCGAGCATGGTGTCGGCGTATCCGACCGGGTCGCGATCCTGCTGTCCAGGGGCGCCCGGATCTTGCCGGCGATGCTCGGGATCTGGTCGATCGGCGCATCCTACGTGCCGCTTGACCCGATCTATCCGGACCAGCGGCTTGTCACCATGCTGGGCGACTCGGGCGCGGCGGCGATCGTCGTCGACAGCGGCGCCGACGACGCGCCCGGCCTGCCGCCCGGCGCGGCGCCGATAGCTGTCGTGGACCTGGCGGCACTGGCCGCCGGGCCGCCAGCCGGGCCGGCCGGGCCGCTTGACGTGCCGCCGTCGGCCACTGCCGTGACCATCTTTACCTCGGGATCGACCGGCCGGCCGAAGGCGGTCAGCGTGACTCAGGGCAGCATCGCCGCGCTGCTCGATGCCGTGGCGCCGCTGCTCGCCCTGAGCCCCGCGGACCGGCTGGTCGCCGTGTCGACCTTCGCGTTCGACATCTCCGAGGTCGAGCTGTTCGTGCCGGTGCTGGCCGGCGGCCGCGTCGTGATCGCCGACGCCGAGCAGGCGCTTGACGCGGTGCGGCTGCGGGAGCTGCTGACTGACAGCGGCGCGACGGCGCTGCAGGCTACGCCGGCCACCTGGCGGATGCTGCTCGACTCCGGCGGCATCCCGGATACGGTGCGGCTGCGGGTGAGCGCCGGGGAGGCGCTGCCCAGGGATCTCGCCGACGCGATCGGCGCGGGGACTGACGTGCGGCTCTGGAACCTGTACGGCCCCACCGAGACGACGATCTACTCGGGCGGCGATGCCGTCAGCCCGTCGCCGGCTCCGATCGAGCTCGGCGCGAACATCGCGGGGATCAGCTCTACGTACTCGACGACCGGCTGCGGCCGGTCCCGCCCGGCGTCATGGGCGAGGTCTTCATCGGCGGCGCCGGCGTTGCCCGCGGCTACCACGGCAGCTCCGGGAATGACCGCGGGCAAGTTCGTCCCCGACCCGTTCAGCGGGCGGCCAGGAGCCCGCCTGTACCGGACGGGCGATGTCGGCCGGTGGCGGCGATCCGGGCGGATCGAGCTCGCCGGCCGCGCGGACCGGCAGATCAAGATCCGCGGCTACCGGATCGAGAGCGGCGAGGTCGAGGCCGCGCTGCGCGCCCAGGACGACATCGCGCAGGCCGTGGTGTCGGTCCGCGGCGGCGGCCACGATGTGCGGCTCGTCGGCTACCTCGTGACCCGGTCCGGCGCCGACCACCCGCCGGAAGGGCTGCGCGAGCGCCTCCGCGAGGTGCTTCCCGAGTACATGGTGCCGGCCGCCTTCGTCGTGCTCGCCGCGCTGCCGCTCACCGGCAACGGGAAGATCGACCATCGCGCGCTTCCCGAGCCTGACTGGGGCGCGGTCTCCGGCCAGGCCCCGGTCGCGCCCAGGACGCCGGCCGAGGCCAGGCTCGCGGAGATGTTCGCCGAGCTGCTCGCGCTGCCGGCGCCGGTCGGCGTGAGCGACAATTTCTTCGCGCTCGGCGGCCATTCGCTGACGGCGACCCAGCTGATGGCCCGCATCCGGGCCGTCTACGGCGTTGACCTGCCTGTCCGCACGCTCTTCTCCGATCCTACGGTCGCGGGCCTTGCCGTCGCGCTGACCGCCGCTGGCGGCGTCGCCGCAGACCCGGCGGAGCGGACGCTCGTGCCCAGCGAGGTGAGGTAGGTCTCCATGCGCATGCCAGTGTCGTTCGCGCAGCAGCGGGTGTGGTTCCTCGAACAGCTCGCGCCCGGCAAGCCGACGTACCACATGCCGTACGCGATGTGGCTCGACGGCCCGCTCGACGTCGGCGCCCTGCAGCGGGCGCTTGACGCCCTGGTCGCGCGCCACGCCGTGCTGCGGACGACGCTCGTCTCCTTCGACGGCGTACCCGAGCAGCACATCGCCGACAGCCTGGCGATTCCGATCGAGCTGATCGAGCTCCGCGGCGAGCTGGACGATGGCGAGCGGGCCCGGCAGGCCGAAGCGATCGCGGCCGAGCGCGCGCGTCAGCCGTTCGATCTCGCCACCGGTCCGCTGCTGAGAGTCGCGCTGATCGAGGCCAGGCCCGACCGGCGCCTGTTCAGCCTGGTCATGCATCACGGTGTCAGCGACGGCGAGTCCATGCGGATCATGATGGACGAGCTCTCGGCCCTCTACCGGGCCGAGATGACCGGCGAGCCCGCGTCGCTGCCCCGCCTGTGGCTGGACTACGGCGACTACGCCGTGTGGCAGCAAGAGCGGCTGCGCGGCGAGGAACTCGAGCGGCAGCTCAGCTGGTGGCGCGAGCACCTGAAGGGCGCGCCGACGGTCATCACGCTGCCCAGTGACAGGCCAAGGCCGGCCCGGCCTACCCCTCGCGGCCACGTCGCCGTGGGCACCGTCGACGCCGAGACGACCCGCCGCCTGGTCGAGCTCGCCCACAGCGCCAACGCCACGCCGTTCATGCTGTTCCTCACCGGGTTCGTGGCGACGCTGTCGCGCTACGCGGGCCAGCGCGACCTGGTGGTCGCCACCCAGGTGACCGGCCGGACCCACATCGAGCTCGACCCGATCCTCGGCATGCTCACGAATACTGTCGTGCTGCGGATGTCGCTGACCGACGACCCGACCTTCAGGACGCTGCTCGCACGGGTCAGGGACACGACCGTTGACGGCATGTCGCATCAGGAACTCCCGTTCGAGAAGCTGGTCGAGGACGTTGAGCCTGACCGCTCGCTCGCGCACCCGCCGCTGACCCAGGTCCAGTTCGCCTACGGGTCGCTGACGCCGCCCACGCTTGACCTGCCTGGCATCACCGCGCGGAACCGTGCGCTCTTTACCGGGACCGCGAAGCTCGACATCACCATGTACGCGGACAGCGCCGACGGCGAGCCAGCGACGCTTCGTGATGGAGTACAGCAAGGACCTGTTCGACCATTCCTGGGCCGAGCGCTTCCTGAGCTGCATGGCGCGCCTGCTCGAAAACGCGGCCGTCGCCCCCGACACGCTGGTGGCCGACCTGCCGATGCTGTCGCCGCAGGAGCGGGACGAGCTGATCATAGGCCGCAATCGCCAGCCGCTCACCGCCGGTGACCCTGCGGGTGACACCGCGGGTGATACCGCGGGCGACGAGGACAGCCTGGCTGTCTTGCGCCTGCTCGAGGCGTCGAAGTCGCGCGTCATTGACGGCAGCGGGCCGCTGCCGATGAGGCTGGTGCGTGATCGCGCGGCCCGGATCGCCCGCGTGCTCGCCGACCACGGTGCCGGCCCGGAGGCGCGGGTCGGGCTGTGCACGGGGCGTGGTATCGGCATGCTGGCCGGGCTGCTCGGCGTGTGGTGGGCCGGCGGTGCCTACGTACCGCTGGATCCTGGCTTTCCCGAGGCGCGGCTCAAGCCGCGATGGCCAGCGGCGCCGGCCTGCGGATCATCATCTCGGACACCGCGCACCGCGAGCTCGCCCGGTCGGTAGCTGATGGCGCCGAAGTGATCTGCGTCGACGACCCGGCGGTGATGGCCGCGCTGCCGCTCGATCCGGTGCCGGTGCCGGCCACCGCGCTCGCCTACGTCATCTTCACCTCAGGCTCGACCGGGCAGCCTAAGGGCGTCGGCATCGAGCACCGGGCGGTCACGAATCTGCTCGCGTCCTTCCGGCCGGTCGCTCGAGCTCGGCAGCGACGACCGTGTTCGTCGCCGTCACGACGCTGTCATTCGACATCGCGCTGCTGGAATTGCTGCTGCCGCTGGCCTGCGGCGCCGACCTCGTGATCGCGACCGCCGACGAGACCCGCGAACCCGACCGGCTGCGGTCGCTGATCGAGCGGACGGCCGCGACCGCGATGCAGGCGACCCCGCAGACGTGGCGCCTGCTGGAGTCGGCCGGCGGCGTGCCGGCAGAGCCTGCGGCTGCGGCTGTGCGGCGGCGAGGCGCTCCCCGCCGACCTCGCGGAGCAGCTCGCTGGCGCCGGGCGTCACGCTCTGTGGAACGTCTACGGCCCGACCGAGACCACGGTGTGGTCGGCGGCCGGCGTCGTCACCAGCGCGGAACAAGCGGCGGAGCTCGGGCCGCCGATCGATCACACCCGCGTCTACGTCCTGGACGAGCGGCTGATGCCGGTGCCGGTCGGGGTGGTGGGCGAGGTGTGCCTGGCCGGCCGGGGGTCGCGCGCGGCTATCATGAGCGGCCGCGGCTCACGGCCCGGTCGTTCCGGCCTGACCCGTGGAGTGATGAGCCAGGCGCGCGGATGTACCGCACCGGCGACCTCGGCCGGTGGCGGGAAGACGGCGGCCTCGAGCTGATCGGGCGGAACGACCACCAGGTGAAGGTCCGCGGCTTCCGGATCGAGTGCGGCGAGATCGAGGCGGTGCTGCGCGCACACCGGGACGTGCGCCAGGCGGTCGTCGTGACCGCGACCAGGGCCGGCGAGCCCGCGCTGGTCGCCTACGTCGTGCCCCGCCGGGGCAGCGCCATGGCCCGGCCCGGCACCGACCTGCTTGAGGCGCTGCGGCCGCAGTTGCGCGCCGCGCTGCCCGACTACATGATCCCCGCGCTCGTGGTCGCGCTGCCCGCGCTGCCGCTGACGCCGAACGCGAAAGTCGACCGGGCCGCGCTGCCCGCGCCGCAGTGGGGTGCTCAGCCATCGGGCGCCGACCTCGTCGAGCCCAGGAATCCGGTCGAGGCGACCCTCGCCAGGATCTGGGCCGACCTCCTCGCCACCCAGGCGCCGATCGGCGTGCACGACAACCTCTTCGCGCTCGGCGGCCACTCGCTGACCGCGACCAGGTTCGTCGCCCGAGTCGCCGACGTCTATGGCGTGACCCTGCCGGTACACGAGGTCTTCGCCGGCCCGACGATCGCGGAGCTAGCCGAGTTCGTCTCCGCCGACCCGGACTTCGGGCTCGTCGAAAGCTCGCCCCGCCACGCCGAGCTAGACGCGCTCAGCGACGAGGATCTGGATGAGCTGCTGCGCGCCGCGCTCGCGCAGCGCAACAGGCGCCAGGCGATGCCGGGCGGCCCTGACTCGTAACGAGCCGCCCGGCGGTAGCCGCGCCGCTCCAGGCCCAGCGCCTGACCGGGGGATAGTCTGCTCGGCGGGCGCGGGGCGGCGCATCGGGGGAGGCGGGGGTGACGGTCACCGTAGCTGGCTGGGTGCTGACGGTCGGCGTGATCCTGGCGCTGTTCGCTCTTGATCTGACGCTGACGATCTTGCGCCCGCACGCTCGAGTACCAGCAGCGCGTCCTGCTGGCCGGCATCCTCGGCGCCCTGGCCATGCGGGCCGTCTTCATCGCGGTTGGCGCGACGTTGCTGTCGCTGCTGTCATTCATGTTCCTGATCTTCGGGCTGCTCTTGTTGTGGACGGCGTTCCGCCTGTACCGGCACCGCGCCGAGGACCCCGACATCGAGAGCAATCCGCTGGTCCGCGCGTCGCGGCGGCTCCTGCCGGTTACTGACAGCTACGTCGACGGCAAGATGGTCGCCCGGGTCAGCGGGCGCTGGGCGGTCACGCCGCTCTTCATCGTGTTCATCACCATCGGCGGTACTGACATCTTGTTCGCCCTTGACTCGATCCCGGCCGTCTTCGGCGTCACGAGCCAGGCTTACATCGTGTTCGTGGCCAACGCTTTCGCCCTGCTGGGCCTGCGGGCGCTGTTCTTCCTGGTGACCGGGCTGCTCGATCGGCTGGTCTACCTGGCGACCGGGCTGGCGCTGATCCTGGCGTTCATCGGCACCAAGCTCATCCTGCACTGGGGCCACGGGCTGGATGCGCGGATACCGGAGATCACCACGCCGGTCTCGCTGATCGTCATCGCGGTCGTGCTGGCCGTCACCACGGTGGCGAGCCTGGTCAGAACCCGCCGCGACCCGGCGGCCAAGGCGCACTCTGGCGCCGTCATCGGGACGCCGCCAGACCGCCGGGGCAAGCGGCGGGCCTCCCGCTGACGATACGGTCATACCGGAAAAGCGTTTGGTCATTCCGCAATGGAAGCCAATTCACCGCGAACCGCTTGACCATGACAATTACGTTGCGGGATACTGGCTGCTCAACGGTCAGGGGGGTTGACAGGGTGGGGACGTTAGGACCCGCCTGGTCGCAAGACTACGGCTTCGCCGAGGCGTTCGGGCTGAATGATGACCCGTTCAGTCCGACAGCCATGTCTGAGGTCCAGGATAAGTCGCTGCTTACCGACCTGCATAAGCGCCCGCTCCGGCTGGATCGCGATACTGGCCTTGAGAGGCTTTTCATTTCGGATGCGGGTCCGTTCGACGTCCACCTGCGGACCTTCAGCAAGCTCCTTGTCATTGGCGGCTACCGGCGCGTTCCTGTGCAGGCGACCCGATCCTATGTATTCCTGGTGAGCGGCGAGCAGGGGACAGGGAAGTCGACCCTGGTCTATGCGCTCGTCCGCTGGCTGTCTGAGTGCAAGGAGATTCACTGGAATTGCCTGGAGTATCCGCCGCGCAATATCGCTCCGGTGCACCGCCCTGAGCTTTATGACTACCTGTCGGGCGAGCTAAATAAAACCGGGCCGGGAGAGCATTGCTATCTGGTCATCGACGACCTGGAGGCAGCGACCCAGCTTGAGGCGACGCAGCTTTATCAGGATTACAGCGGTGACCGGGTGCTGGTCATGTTCCTGATCACCAGGGACCCGGAACTGCTGCGCGATGCGCAGGCTAATTTTCCGGTGGAGATCCGGCGCTTTCCGATGCGGCCGCTGAAGCCCGATGAGGCGCTCAGGTTCGTGGAACGGCGGATCGCGGAATTCCGCATCGGCGATTATTCCGCGAAACTGGGAAGGTACAAGCTTTTTCCGTTCCTGGCCGAGGACCTCAGCGCGGCGGTGGCCGACAAGGACGGAGAGTTCCGGGCCGGGCCGATCACGCTGCGGGTGCTCGCCACGACCTTGCACAAGCTGATGGAAGCCCGGCTGCTCGGCGACGGTCCGGACCTCGACCTGGCGACGCTGAGCCCTGATCAGATCGCCGACCAGCTCATACTGCTTCGTTCTGCCTATGCCGACCTGGTGGTGGCCTGATGGCTGCGAAGGCCAATCCCTTCCCCGAATACCCGGTCTCGCGGCTCGATGATCCGCTGGCGCCCGGCAGCGCGCAGACGGCACTGACCTGGCCGATTACCAAGGAACGCCAGATCATCGACCACTGGCTCGGTGAGCGGGAGACGGACCAGGGCGGCTCGGCGCCGCTGATCGTGGCCGTCCGCGGTGACTACGGCTCGGGGAAGACGCACCTGCTGCTCGATGCGATGGCATATCTGGACGCCGGGCTTGGCCAGCAGGCGCAGCAGGCCCGGCCGAGCTTCCTCCCGGTCGCGACCACGGCCGGCCGCCCGCTTGACTGGTACCGGGCGGTGATCGGGCCCAGGCTGGTGGAGTTGCCGCTGGAGGAACTGGTCATCGGGTTGTACGCGAAAGCCGGTCAGGTGGTGGCCGACCGGGCCACGCTGACCGAGACGGCGGTTGACCGGCTGGAGCGAGAGCCTGGCCGCGGTCAAGGAGCTGGTGGGCGGCGATCTGCTGAGCTCGACCGCCGTTGAGGAGGTCTTCCAGCGGGAGCTGCGCGCGGCGCTGCCCGGCTCGCCCGACGACATCGTCCGCGCGCTGGCACTGCTGCGCTGGGACAGCGGGGGAGCGGCGGCCACCTGGCTGTCCGGCGGAGAGCTCGCCGAAGTGCAGGCCAGGCTGCTCAAGCTGCCGCCGTCGATTGACTCCGACAACCATGCGTGGCAGGTCCTGCTGGCGGTGGCGGCCCTGCACCGGGCGGCCGGGCGGACATTCGGGCTGTTCGTCGACGAGGCGGAACACTTCCTGCGGATCGACTCCGAGGTCGGCCGCGACAACGCGACCAGCATGAAACGGCTGCTGGAAGGGATGGCCAGGCAGGGCGCCGTCGTCTTCGTCGCCGGGCACTGGTCCGCCTGGGAGGCGTTCCCCGACTACCTTGACCGGTTCTCGCCGTCCGAGCCGCTGGACTTGCTCCGCCTGACCGCGGGTGACGTGCAGCGCATCGTGGCCAGCCGGACGCGGGGCACGGCGTTCACGCGCGAGCAAGCCGCCCTGGTGGCCGAACTCGCCGGGGGCAGCATGCGCGCGACGATGAGCCTGCTGCGTGAGCTGTTCGGGAAGTCGGACGGATTCACGGGCGAGCTGCCGCTCGAAGAGATCACGAGGGCGGCGCAGTCGCTGAAGCGACGCCCGTCACCGGAATCCGTGCTGCTGCGGGTGCACGAGCTGCTCGAGCAGCTTGGCCTCTCGGTCGCGCGGGAGCAGCGGGTCGGGCCGGGGATCTTGTTCGACCTGGTGGCGTCGGAGGCCGGGAGGCCGCGGGTCCTGGTCACGATCAAGCACGCCAGCCACGAGCTCGCGCAAGCCGACCAGGTCCTGCGGATGATCGAGCAGATGCGGGAGGTGAACCAGATGTACCCGGAGGCCATTGGCTGCTTTCTGGCCGAGACCCGGCTGGACCCGGGGGTACGGGACGCCATCCCGGCCGGATCAGCGCGGCGAGTCCTGCTCAGCGACACGACCAGCCCTGACTTCGTCAGCGAGCTCTCCAGCCAGCTGACCTCCCTGCTTCAGGCCAGCGATGCCCAGGTCGTGCCCAGGACGCTGTGGGCGGCTGGCGACGTCGCGATAGGCAATGTCCGGTCTGTCCAGCAGAACAGCGCGCGGGACCTAGACCTCGTTCTGCCGGACCCCGAGCCCGCGCCTCCTCCGGGCAGCGCCGGGCCCTCGCGGCAGTCGGTCCTGGGCACGCCGCGCTCGGAGTACCGCGATCAGCTTGGCGTCACCTACGCCGAGCTCACCAAGCGACCGACATTCCTGGTCCGCCTTTCGCACGTCTGGAGCGGGCGGATGCTAATTTTCGGGCTGATTACCTTCATCGGCCTTTTCGGAGCGATCTTCACGATCGCGCAAGGGTCCTTGGTTACCGCTTACAGCTCTGGTGAATTCACCTTTATAATCACCATGCAATACCTGGTGTCGGCGTTGCTGTTGATCATCGGGTTGTTCATGATAATCCGGGACGTCATCCAGGTCGAGGGATTCTATGAGTACCGGAATGAGCGTCTGCGGTCGATCTACCTGCGCGACGAGAGCTTCGAGGATCTTATCTGGACCAGCGACAGATTGACCAAGGTTTTCGACGAGGCAGGCCCGCGCTGGCGGGTCTTGATGAATTCGGTCAAGAGAGCCGAAGTGCGCCAGATCAGCGGGAGCTAATTTTCAGCCTAAATTATTTGGATAAAGCACCCGGAAATCCAGCCGATCAGGAAGGCGTCGATGACAGCGAGCTTCGCCGAGGACTGCCCGGCCGCTGATCCGCGGTTCGATTTCGACCTGATCGCCGAGTCGCTGGTGCCGCTGCTGCGGGCGCCCGCCGAGGGCGCGCTCGTCCTGGGCATCCACGGTCCGTGGGGATCGGGCAAGACGACGCTGATGGGGGCCGTGGCCCGCGCGCTCGGGGCTGGCCAAGGCGGCCCGGACGTGTTCGTGGACTTCAACGCCTGGAAGTACCACGAACGCGAGGCCTTGTGGCGCGCCCTGATCCTGCGCCTGATCGCCGAGTTGCGCCCGCTCACGGCCAAGGGCGGCGGAAAGGCCGGTGACGAGGGCGCCAGGCTGGACGAACTGACGCGGTCGCTCTACGAGGCGTTCGTGGTTCAGGAGAAGGGTCCGTGGTCGGTCAACTGGCGGGTCGTGATCACCGAGGTGATCACCATCGCCCTGTCCGTCATCCATCTCGACTTCGTCGGCAAGGCGCTGGCCGGCTCGGCGTCGTGGGTAGCCAAGCTGTTCCGGAAAAAGGACGGCGACGGCCTGGACGAAGACAGCATCGAGCAACTCGGTAGCCTGCTCCAGCGCTCCGCGACCGAGCGCCAGGTCGTCCTGGTGCAGTCGATCGAGCAGTTCCTGGGCAAGTTCCGGCAGGTCATGGACGGCCTGAGGGTCGACGGCCGACGCGTCTACGTGCTGATCGATGACCTGGACCGCTGCCTGCCCGACGCGGCCCTGGACATCTTCGAGTCGATCAAGCTCTTTCTCGACGCCGCTGGCTGCGTGTTCATCGTCGCGCTGGACCGCGATGTTATCCGCAAGGGGCTGCGCCTGCGGTACGGCGGCGCGCCCGAGGGCGAGTCCGCGCTGCTCATCGACCCGGACCAGTACATCGAGAAGACGATCTCCATCTCCTACGACCTGCCCAGGCTATCTGACCCGGACGTCGCGGAGATCATCGGCGACTTCGAGCTCCCCGTGCACCTGCAGCCGGAGCACAGGGGGCTGATCATCTCCGGGCTCGGCACCAATCCCCGCCGGATCAAGCGGTTCATGAATACCCTCGCGGTCCAGCTCCGCCTCGCCGAACTGGCGGCTGGCCGGGGGCGGGCCATTCCCGGCGGGTTGCTTGCTGGCGATGCGGATGTGCTGAGCCGGTTCATCAAGCTGCTGCTCATCTCCTACCGGTACTCCGGCCTCTTCGCGCTGACCGCCGAGGATACGAGGCTGCTCGGGCGCCTCGAAGAGGTGCGGAATGGCACGGGGACCGACCGCAAGGCTCGCGCCGGCCGCCTTCTGCACGAGTCGGCGCTGGTGCGGGGCCTCGTCGGAGACGAGCAGTTCTGGGAGCTCATGGCGGCCGCGCCGCAATTCCGCGCCGATGAGCCGGGCACGCAGCACCTGATGCGCTGGTTCCGGCACGGCGCCTGAGCCGGCTGGCGCCCCGAGTTTCAGGCGGGCACGCAGGGGCACGCTCGGGCAGTGACCGGGGGAGGGGGCACTGGCATGAGCGTGCTGATCGGCTGCAACTCCAGGATTTTCGACCCGATGCTCGAGGCCGGGATCAATGTCCGTACGTTCCGCGCCTACCGGGATAAGTACAACTTCATCCCCGCGGCCTGGCCGTCCAAGGAGTCCGCTCCCGACGCGCGGGTCATGCTGTCGATCCGGCCTGTGCCCGACGACTTGCTCGCGGGCCGGCTCGACGACCAGCTCACGGCGCTCATCGCGACGGCACCGCCGGGAGTGAAGCTGTCCGCCTGGCATGAGGCATCGAACCTGAAAGGCTACCCCGGCTACATCAGGCAAGACGCCACCATGTCGGCGGTCCACGAGTACATGCAGCGACTCTGCCGGGGCTCGAACGTCCGGTACGGCTCGATCATCTGCGCGGTTCCCAGCCAGGTGAGGTCATGGATGGGCACGGGCCTGGACTGGTACGGGCTTGATGTCTACGACTTCGGGGGCGGGCAGTTCCGCAACTGGTGGGGCGGCATCAGCAAAGCCAGGCTCTTCGCCCGGCTCGATGACATGCTCAGCACCTGCCGCCAGCTCAGCGGTACCGACTCACCCGGGATCGACATCTGCGAGACCAATAGCCCGCGCCCGCGCTACCGGGCGGACTGGTTCGCCTTGCTCGCCGAGTGGATGTCCGCCAACGGCGGCGGGTGCATCGAGACCTTCTGGAACCCGACAGGCCCGCTCAGCGGCCAGTGGCTGCCCGACGACGACAAGACCATCGCCGCGCTGCGCTCGATCGCGGCAACCTTATGCCCCCGTAACCCGCGGCCTGGGGCTCTGGCGGGCCGGGGTATCGTTGCGCCGTGTCCGCGCTCGGACGGGAACCGGCGGCCATGCGGGCACGGCGACTGGCCGCCGCGCGCAGGCGGGCTACCGCATTGCTGGCTGCGGTGGCGGTGCTGTTCCTCGTGGTGACCGCGACGGGCGCGCACGGGACTTTCCTCGGCTACGTGCAGGCCGGCGCTGAGGCGGCGATGGTGGGTGGCGTCGCTGACTGGTTCGCGGTGACGGCCCTGTTCCGCCGTCCGCTGGGGTTGCCTATTCCGCATACCGCGCTGATCGTCGAGCGCAAGGACCAGTTCGCCGCCACGCTTGGCCAGTTCGTGCAGGAAAATTTCCTGACCGCCGATGTGCTTGCCGACCGGATCGGGTCCGGCGGGCTCGTTCCCCGCCTGGGCGGCTGGCTGGCCGATGAGGCCAACGCCGCCCGCCTGGCGGGTCATATCGCGACCCTGGCGGTCAGGGCGACCGAGGTGCTCCGCGACGAGGATGTCCAGCGCGTGCTGGCAGCTGGGCTGACCAGGGCCGTCGAAGCGGTCGAGGTCGCGCCGCTGGCCTGGCTGATGCGGATCATCCTGGCGGAGGGAGAGTACGCTGGGCTGCTCAGCGAGCTCGTGGCCGTCGCCGACCGCTATCTCGGCAGCCACCAGGCGGAGCTTCGCGACCGGTTTGAGGACGAGGCCCCCCGCTGGATCCCGGACGCGGTCTACCGGCGGCTCTTTGATCGCATGTACAGCCGGCTGCGCTCCAAGCTGGCAGCGATCGCGGCTGATCCTGGCGATGAGACCAGGGTCCAGCTCGACGAATGGCTCGCCGGGCTGCCTGACCGCCTGGAGACCTCGCCCGAGCTGCGCGAGCGCGGCGAGCAGCTCAAGCGCGCTGTACTGGGAAGCGCCGGGCTGCGTGACCTCTCCGCGTCGCTGTGGGCGAACGCCAAGCGGGAGCTTGGCGCCCAGGCCGCCGACCCGGCGTCCGAGTTGCGCCACTGGCTGGCCGGCGCGGTGGCGGCGGCTGGCCGGCGCGTCCAGACCGACCGGAGCCTCGCTAGCAGCCTCCAGCGCCTGGCTCAGTCAGGAGCCAGGGCACTCGCTGAACAATTCCACGACGAGCTTGCCGACCTCGTCACGGGCACCATCCAGCGGTGGGACGCCCAGCAGACGTCGACCCAACTGGAGCTCCTGCTGGGACCCGACCTGCAATTCATCCGCATCAACGGCACGGTCGTCGGCGCGGGCATCGGCCTGATCCTGCACGCCATCGTCCAGGCCTTTGGCTGACGTCGCAGTCAGGGCGTGAAACGCCAATTGTCGTTGCGGCGCCGGCCTCGTGACGAGTCACGCGAATTCGGTCGATGGGGCGCAGGATGGCGCCCCATCGAGGCACCGAATTGCGCACGGACCGCATGCGCCCGGCCGACAGCGTCATGCAGGTCATCGCGGTCAGGTCGGCCGATGACTAGGAGGTCAATATCGACCGGAGACGGCCCTGCCTCACCGGCAACGCGGGCTGCCCATGAGCCGAAGATAGCGGCGGCTCTCACGCCATTCAGTCCGGCAAGTTCCTCTCCGAGTACGTCCGCCGGCCCGAGTGTGATCACGACAAGATCCCGCAGTGATCGGTAGAAGGGTGCTTCGCGGTTGGCCTGGACAAGCTTTGTCCGCCCAACCATACGGCTGCGGACCACAGAAGCTGACTCCAGTCGTCTGACCTCGCGAGCCATGGTGCCAGTATCGGTCTGCGCGGTCTCCGTTAGCTCGGCCACCGAGTACTCGCGCTGGCGTACTGACAGCAGTCAGCTGGACGTAGTCTTCCAGCCGCTCATGCGGTCCGACGCTTCTCGACCACGAGCGCGCGTCAAGAACTGACGTCATGCCACATCCGCACGCAGGTCCTGCCGCCCTCGACAGGCCCGTCAGTGTCCCAAAGATGGTGCTCCCGCGCGATCGATGTCCCAAAGATGGGCCTGCCGCCCACCCCGGCGTCCGAGTTGCGCCACTGGCTGGCCGGCGCGGTGGCGGCGGCCAGCCGGCCCGTTCAGACCGACCGGAGCCTCGCTAGCAGCCTCCAGCGCCTGGCTCAGTCAGGAGCCAGGGCACTCGCTGAACAATTCCACGACGAGCTTGCCGACCTCGTCACGGGCACCATCCAGCGGTGGGACGCCCAGCAGACGTCGACCCAACTGGAGCTCCTGCTGGGACCCGACCTGCAATTCATCCGCATCAACGGCACGGTCGTCGGCGCGGGCATCGGCCTGATCCTGCACGCCATCGTTCAGGCCTTTGGCTGACGCTGCCCGGGTAAACGCGCCGTCCTCCGCCTCCCGCTGGCCCAAGGCAGGGCCGAGTAACTCGTTGCGCAGCTTGTTGGCCGCAGCCGCCGTGAGCCATGCCGACACGCTGGTATGTTGCCGGGCCGCGGCCTGCCGGATCCTCTCTCCGAGTTCTGGGGGCATCGTCACAGAGAACCTATCTACCTGCGCCATGCGTACGATCATGTCGTACACAGGGGTATCCGACGTGGGTGTAGCTCCGTGGAGTGAGCGGTCGATTGGAACCCGGACTTCGGGTCCCGCCGGATACCGGTGTCAGGTTCCGTAGTGATCACGGGTCTGGATCATGATCACGAAACCAGCTCTCGTGCGTTGACCGCGCAAGAGCTACGTCCAAGCGACATGGGTGCGGCTCTTTCTGAGTGAGCTGATGCTGGCTTCGGTGAGCTTGTTCACGGAGGGTTCGCCCGCTCTTTCCGTGCAGGTGCCGCCCGCGCCGGGCTGACGGGACCGGCGCGGCCACCCCGCACCACCGGACAACCAATGCTCACTCAGAAAGAGCCGCGCCCGTGCGGCATGTGCTAAGTCACGGCGCTGGCCACGCGACCGCCGCGATGATCGCGATGATTCCGAGGAAGCCGAGGGTTGATCCAGCGAGGGTCGCCACTATGCTGCGGGCGCGGACGTTGTGGTACATGCCCACGGTCACGACCATGGCCGCCGCCGCGCGGAGTTCGTGGAGCCTGGCGGCCCGGGCGTTCTGAGCGTCGCCGACGGCCCGGCGAAGCTCGTCGCTGGCACAGATCTCCCTCGCCTTGGATAGTGCCATCAGCGTGACCTCTTCTACGATCATCAGCCGACGGAGGTCGAACAGGGTATACACGCCGCAGGGCAGGTAGAGATCGGGGTGCCGCAGGATCGTGTGCTTCCAGCGGTAGAGCGCGGACTCGAATGCGTGATCGCGGGGCCAAAAGCTGCACACAGCCTTGTGTAGTGCGCCGCGCAATCCAGTCGGTTCCGCAGCGTACTGCACATCGGCATAGGAAATTGTCTGCGGTCGCATGACCTGCAGGACGAGCACCAGCGTGACGTTCAGGAGGAAAAGCCCGGTCACGCCCAGAGTAGCTGGAACAGCCGAGAAATGGTACGAGGTGAGGTGGGCTAAGGGCGCGGCCGGGATCACGCTCGCAAGGGCTGCTCCGAGCACCGCTGCCATCCACTTGGCCGAATCTCGCAGGCGGTTGATGGTCGCGTCCCATCGTTGCTGCAAACCCTGAAGCGGCGTCTCCGCCACGGCAATCGCCTCTGCCAGGGAGGCCGGCCAAGCAGGCCAGATCACCTCGCCGATGTCGTCGGAAACCAGGCTCGCCGCTGGCGACCAGGGTGCGCAGTCGTACCAGATATACCGGCCGATCACGTGCTCTCGGACCCGGAGGACGACGCGCCATTCTTCGTTGGTGCAGTCAGGCCTGTAGCAGGAGGCACGCAGCACTTGCCGAACTTCCAAAGGCACCGGTTCGCCCGCTTGATGGTCCGGTGCGCCGACGCGGCCAGGCTGGTCTTCTGTAACAGCAGTCATTGTCTCCCCCTCGACCGCTCTTGCTGGTAGCAAAGAGCCGATCGTATTACCGACTATAAGAATCCCCGCCAAAAAGTTCAAATAGCCCGTGCAATGAAACGACCCGCCGGGAACGGGGTGCGTTCCCGGCGGGTCGTCAGTGACTATGGCGAACCGGTCGAAGCCGGCTGGCCTACTTGACCGTAAAGGTGATGGACTGGCTCAGCACGCGACCGGTGAACGTCACCTTGTACGTGCCGGAGGCCATTCCGGTGGTGTTAATGCTGGCCGTGACGGTGCCGTTTCCGTCCGGGCCGGTCACCGACAGCGGCATCGCCGGGGTGTTCCCTGGTCCGGAGATGGTAGCCATCACGTTGTCCCAGGTCTGCCCTGGCACTGTTGAGGTCGGGTCAGCGAACGGAGGGCCGGTGGCACCGAACTGCCCCATAAGCGGCAGGAAGACGCCGAAGCCGTCCACGACGGTCGTGCCGTTCGGGGTGCTGCCCGGGATGAAGCCGTTGCCGGTGATCGTGACGGTCGTGCCGCTGCTCACCGGCTTGCGGGGGGACGCGCTGATGCTGCGCTGCAACGCCAGCAGCAGGTGGTGCGCCTGCCGGCTTGTCCGGTCCGCGCCGTGCATGCTGTCGATCTGCTTCACCAGAGCGGGGACGAATACCGGAGCGGTAATGGTGCCCCAGCCCGAGGCGAGGTCGTAGCCGGCCGCGGTGGAGAATCCGGTCACGCCGTAGGCGGTGTTAGCGAAGCCGGCCGGGACGTCGACGAAGCCCGCCGCCGTGCCCTTGGGCCCATCGCGGCCAGGACCGGGTTCACCGTGCCCAGGTCGGAATGGCGCTCCTGCGTGGCCAGGGCGAGAATGCCGGCGAAGGTGGGCGACGCCTGCGAGGTGCCATCGGTGGAGTCCATCGTGATGTCGGGGTAGGCGCGGCCGGTGACGCCGGCCAGGGCCGGGATGCCTGCCTGCCATGACGGCTGCGGATAGATGGTGGAGATGCCAGCGCCCTCAGCGTCGGAGTGGTTGTTCGGGGCGGTCCACAGCGCGTCCGGGGCGGTACGCCCGGCCGCCGTGGACAGGCCCGGGTTCGGCAGGGTGCCGCCGACCGAGGTGATCCAGGGGCTGTCGCCTGGGTGATCGGCAGTGACGCCGGTCGCCGGGGTGCACTGGCCGGTGTCGCCGAGAACCGGCGGGGCGGTCGGGCCGCAGTCACCGGACGCGAACATCACCGGGATGTGGTGCACGGCCGCGTCGAGGAAGGCTGGATCCAGCGAGTGGACAGCCGCTGCCTGATCGGCGCCCGGGTTGGTCGGGTCGTTGATGAACGAGTTCTCGCCGTCGCCCAGGCTCACCGTGATGATGTTGGCGAGGTGGTTGTCGGCGATCATCTTGATGGCCTGGGCTACCTGGGGCCAGCCCTGCATGCCGATGGTTTCCGGTACCGACGGATGGACGAAGATGATGTTCGCGAAGGGCGCCATCGAATGGATCGCCTCGGCGTCGAGCTGGTCCTCGCCCGGGCTGCACTCGACCTGGCAGACAAAGGACGGATCGCTCGGCGCGGGAAGCGCCATGTCGGTGATGTTCACCGGCGGCAGGTCCATCGCCGTGTCGTAGGAGGCCATTGACGCCACGAGGCCCGGGTCGGGGTTAGTGACCACGTAGGCCACGGTGACGCCCGAGCCGTCGACCCCTGTCTTCCACAGGTCGTTGACTCCGTAGTCGATGATGTCCGCCGCCGCGGTCGGGTCGGGGAAGCGCAGCCTGAGCGACTGATGGGCGGCGATCTTCGCCTCGATCGCGTTGAAGGTCGCGGTCGTAGCGGCGATACGCTGCTTCTTCGGCACTGTCGGGGCCGTGTTGGCCGGTTTCGCGATGCCAGTCTGCACCGGGCTCGCTAGCGCTGGGCTAGCGAGCACGGGACTGGCCAATAGGACGCTGGCAAAGCCAGCGACGAGCAGAGGTCTTACGACCATGTGATGGCCTCCATGAGAAGAGCTTGCCTGGCGGCTATGCCATTGATCATCGTGCAAGCCACCAAACAGGCTAAATGAGCACGTGATGGCCCACAAGCCCTTGAGTCCCCTGACTACTGCCGTGGCGCGGAAGTCGTTTGACCGATGCCGCGGCTTTCGGGGCCGGTCAGGCTCTTAAGCAGGAAGGACTGCTTCGCGATTCAAGGAGAAATCTGATGAGGTTCGTTGCGACAACACCCAGGCGGATAGCTGGCCTGGCAGGAGCGGTGGCAGGCACTGCGATGCTGACGGCCTGCGGCGCCGGTACTCAGTCGGCGGTACCACAGGCGACCGTCACCGTGACAGCGAAGCCGATCCCGCCCCCGCCGATCCCACCTCGCCACCAGCGTCCGCCGCGCCGGCACCGACGCGACCGACGTGCCTGGCGTCGGGCTGGGTGACTCCGACGGCGCGGCCAGGCACGATCTACCAGACCGTGATCCTCACCAACGAGTCATCGAAGACGTGCGACCTCTACGGATATCCTGGCGTGTCGTTCGTGACCGGCGCGGGCGGGCACCAGATCGGCGCGCCGGCGACCCGCAGCCTGCCGACCCTGACCGTGACCGCCGTCCGCGCGACCCGGTAGCGGCACGTCAGCCCGCATGCCAATGGCCCGTCACCGCACGAGCGGTAGCGGGCCAAAGGCTGCTGTTCGCGCGCGGCCGATCGGGCGCGCTACGCGTCGGGGATCCAGTTGCCGTGGAAGCCAAGCGGTACCCGCGCGGGCAGGTGGACGGTGGCCACCGGCTCCCCGGTGAAGTCCTGAGCCGCGAGTACTACCAGGTCAGAGGCACCGCGATCGGGATTGTGCGCGAACGCCATGACATAGCCGTCGTCCTCGGCCGAATCACGCCCGGACGGGGCGAACACAGCCTCACCCACCGTGGCGTCGCGCCCGAACTCGCGAACCTCGACCCGGCCGGCGACCAGGTCATGCTTGAGCAGCGCGTTGGAGAACGCGTCGTCGGCGAACTCGCCATTGAGCGTGACAGCCCGGGTGACTTCGCCGATCGTCGCGCTGTATCCGTAGCGGTGCGGTCGGGAGACGACCCGGGGGAATTCCTGGCCGCGGTCATCGAGGCGCTCGGACGTCACCTTGCCGCTCGCCGGGTCGATAGTCCAGCGGTCCAGGGTCACCGGGCCGTGCGCGGCCCAGAGCGTCGACGGGTCGAAGGAGTCGTCGTACCGGCACAGGTCGACGACGACCTGCCCGTTGTCGGTGTCGTAGGCGTTGAGGCAGTGGAACACCCAGCACGGATCGACCTCGATCCAGCGGACGCCGCCGCTGCCGTCCCTGGGCAGCAGGCCAACCCTCGGCTGGTGCTCGGGGTTCCAGAGGTACGGCAGTTCCTTGCCCTCGCTTACCGCGTTCAGGCTGAACGTTACCGGCAGGTCAAGCAGCACCACGTGGCTGCGCGTCAGCGCGAAGTCGTGCATCATCGGCCCGTCGGGCACGGCCACGTCGGTCGTGCGGATGACGGTGCCGGCCGCGTCCGCGACGACGTGCTGCACGTGATCCCAGGCCCAGAAGTACGCGATCGCGTGCAGTTCGCCGGTCGCGCGATCCAGCTTGGTGTGGGCCGCGAAGCCGCCGGGCAGCGTGCCGCCGAAGTCGCAAGGCCCGATGGTGTCCAGCTCGTAGGACAGCTCGTAGGGCAGCGGGCCGGCCTCGACCGTGGCCAGGGTGCGGCCGGCGTGGGAGATGATGTGCGTGTTGGCGGCGAAGTCCATGTTCTCGTGCACGGGTCCCGCTGGCCACGGCTGATGGTGCGCCGCCGCGACGGCCCTGGACCTGACCCAGCGATTGCGGTACCACTCGGCCTGGCCGTCCCGCAGCCGCACGCCGTGGACCATGCCCGCGCCCATGAACCAGTGATAGTTCGGGTCGTCAAGGCCGAGCGGGTTCGGGCCGTTGCGCAGGTACCTGCCGGTCAGCTCGGCGGGCAGCTGGCCGGTGACCGGCAGATCGTAGGCCGCGGAATGTCAGCACGGCCAGCACCCGGCGGTGATCCTCGCTGGTGGCGGGCAGCTCCAGTTTGGTCAGATGCTGCGCACGTGCTTTTCCACGGCACTCTCGATGATGAAGAGCCGCTGGGCGATGCCGCTGTTCGAGCGGCCCTCCGCCACCAGGGCCAGTATGCCGGGCAGACGCTCGTTGTCAGCGGGCGATCGGGCACGGGCAAGACCACGCTGCTCCGGACGCTGGCCGGCGAGATCGGCGGGGACGGGCAGGCTGTGCTGATCGGCGGGCTGGCGCCCGCCGCGTACGCTCCGGGGCAGGTCGTGCTCGTGGCTGCCGATGACTACGTGTTCGCGGGCACGGTCGCGGATAACCTGCGGCTGGCCGATCCAGGACTGAGCGATGACAGGACCGCCGGGCTGCTCTGGGCCATGTGCCTGACGCCGGCCGGGATCACCGCGTCCACGCTCGTCGGCCTCGCCGACCGAGGGCCTGGATGAGGCGACAGCGAACGCGGTGCTGGCGAACCTGCGGCATCAGCTGCCGGGCACGACCATCGTGGCGGCCATCCACGACAAGGACCTCGGCCCCGCGTCACTGCGCCTCGGTCGATGCTGGGCTTGTCTGCTACCAGCGCAAGGGGATTGTCATGACTAACGCATTGGGCGGTGGCCGGTCGCGGAGCTTGATCCTGACGGCCATGATCTTCGCCGTCGCGATGACCTTTATCGACCAGACCATCATCGCGATCGCGGTGCCGCAGATCCAGCGGGAACTCGGCCTCTCGAGCACCGGAATGCAATGGGCGGTCAATGCCTATCTGCTGGCGCTGGCCGCGCTGTTCGCGCTCGGCGGCAGGCTGGCCGACACGCTCGGGCACCGGCGGTTGGTCACGCTCGGAGTGATCATTTTCGCCGGCGCGTCGGCATTGTGCGGGCTGACGCCTGCCAGCGGAATCGCCGAGGCCCGGCTGGTAACATTCCGCGCGCTGCAGGGAGCCGGCGGGGCGATCATGTTCCCGGCCGCGCTCGGGATCGTCGTGCAGACGTTCCCGCTGCGGCAGCGGGGCCGGGCGCTGGCGCTGTTCTTCGGGATCGCGGGCGGGCTGACCGCCGTCGGGCCGATCGCCGGCGGCTACCTGACCGACTGGACCTGGAGCGCTATTTTCTGGGTGAATATACCGATCGCACTGATCGCCCTGGTTTTGATCGCGATCTCCAGGCCATCCACCGAGTACCGGCGGGCGCCGATCGACTACCGGGGGCTGGCACTGGCGGTCAGCGGGATTGGCCTCAGCGTCTTCGGCTTCCAGCAGTCCTCGACCTGGGGCTGGACCAATCCTGCGACCGGCGCGTGCATCGCCGCCGGGGTGATCTTGCTCATCGTCTTCTACGCGGTGGAGCGCCGCACGGACTCGCCGCTAATCGACGTGCGGATCTTCGCGAACGGGCAGTTCACCGTGGAGAACATCATCCTGTGGATCTCGTCGCTTGCCTTTGTGCCCGTGTTTTTCTTCGCGTCGCAGTACGCTCAGATCGCGCTCGACGAGCCGCCGATTAAGGCGAGCCTGGTGCTGCTGTACTTCTTCCTCGGCTTCGCGGTCGCGGCGCAGCTCGGCGGCCGGATGCTGGACCGGGCCGGGCGCGGCGTCCTGTGCTGGGCGGATGCGTGCTCGCGGCGATCGGGTTCTGGCTGTGGGCGCGGCACCTGACCGACCTGAACCTGTCGGCCGAGGTCTGGTTCGTGATCATGGCCGGCGCGGGCATGGGCCTGATGCTGGGCCAGGCCAGCGCCGACGCGGTGAACCGGGCATCGCGGCTGGTCTACGGCGAAGCCACCGGCATCACCCAGACGGTGCGCAACTACGCGGCGAGCCTGGGCATCGCGGTGCTCGGCACGATCCTGGTCGACCGGCTGCGTTCGGGCGTGACCTCCTCGCTGATCGGCCTCGGGGTTCCGGGCGGCCGGGCGGCGGCCGAGGCGGCCAGGATCACCCAGTCTCAGGGCGGCCGGTCCGTGGCCGCCATTCCCCGGTTCATCCGCGTCGACTTCGCTCATGCCAGCCAGGCGATCTTTCTTGTGATGGTGGCGGTCATGGCGGTGGCCGCGTTCATCGCCCTGATCGGACTGCGCTCTGGCCGGCAGCAGGACGCCTCGCCGGAGGCGGCCGGCGAGACCGGCGCCGCTGGCGAGGCCGGCGGCATGGCCGAGGTCGCCTTGTCGTGATACCGCCCGTTCTACCGGCTTGTCAGCCCGTAAATCCCGTGCTGATATGGGAGGTATCGGGCGCCTGATGTGGGCGTGATCTTGCGGAGGTCGAGATGGCGGGCAAATTCGCTCGGTTAGCTTGTGCCGTGACGGCAGCGGCTGGAATGACCCTGGCGGGAGGCTTGTCGGCGTCCGCCGCGGCAAGGCCGTCCGTCGCGCAGGGCGAGGAGGTCGTGCTCACCTACTACAACAACGCGCAGCATACGACCGTCATCGGAGGCTACTCCTTCGGCTGCGTGTTCTCCTCGTGGGGCTCAAACTCCAGTTTCTTCACGTCGAACTCCTACGCCTGTATTGGCAATTAACGCCTCTTCAGGCGGCCAGCAGCCCGTGCGACAGGTTCGCACGGGCCGTCTGGCCGACAGTCTGCGTCTCGGCGCTACGTCAGCCAAGTCGCGCTGGGCTAGTCACTTGAACCACTAGGCTGGTCTTTATCTCCGCTCCACTGCGGGAGCGAAATGGCCGAATAACCCGGCGGGCACGCATCGACGCAAATGCCGCACCCTGTGCATCTGGCATCATCCATGATGGCGACAGAGCCGAGGGCGATGGCGCCGTGAGGGCAAATGTTGACACATTGACCGCATGGATGACAACGAGTCTCGTCGATCACAGGGATGACAGGACTAAGATTGGATTCCCTCCGGAGGTAGGGCAGAGACTTGCCTCGTAGGGAGCTAAGATCTCGATGACCGTATCGAGCCATGTAGTCAACCAGTCCTTCTCTGATCTTCTCAAGCACGCGAGGGCCGTAGAGGAACGCGCTCGTGTAGACCTGCACGCAGGTCGCGCCGACCATCAACATCTTGATGGCATCCGCATGTGACCTGATACCGCCCACGCCAACTACTGGCACCTCGACGGCCTCAACTACCTCCCGGACGCATTCGAGAGCAAGCGGAAATATCGCTGGCCCGCTCAATCCGCCCACGCCGCCAGAGATGCCTAACCGTGGCCGGCCGCTTGGCAGCGACAGATCCAGGCCCGGTCCGATGCTATTGGTCACCGCAATGGCGTCGGCGCCTTCGGCTACTGCGGCTCGGGCAACATCGGGAAGCACCGAACTCCAGCCGAGCTTGATGATGAACGGTATCGATATGGAGAGCTTCAAAGCGGCGGCGAGCCGGGCGACATGAGCTGCATCGTCGGAAATCCGACCATAGACCAGTCCGGCATGACTGCACGAGACATTGATTTCGAACAATGAAGTTCTGCCGTCAAGCCGTTTGCAAGTGGCTACGCAGTCGTCAATGTCCCGCCCAGATACGCTAACGATGACTGGGCCGCCACGACTGACCTGCGGTAAGCCCTCGTCTAGCCAATAATCCACCGTCCGCTGATTGCCCCATTCGGAGTTCATCAGCCACGTGCGGCGAGGTCCGAGCGCGAGGTGAGGGCTTGGGAAGATCGCCCGAGCCTCGGACAAGTTGAGCCGAAGAGTCCGAGTAACGACCGCAGACGTTACAGGTTGGAAGGGAGCTAACGAGTCAGCCGACTCCCCGAGACCACCAGACCCGAGGAGGAGTGGCCCTTCCAGCCTTAAGCCGCAGAGCTCAACCCCGAGATCCGGCGGGCTGGACTTCGTCATGTCGTCAGGCCAAGGTAACGTGCGAGCAAAGTCGCTTGCGCCCGCGCCGACTGACCTCGACTGGCCGACCCTGACTCATAGTGGCATTCATATGAGCTGTAGCCACTTCCCGAATAAACGCGAGCCCGTCCCGGATGGTCAAATACCGCAACTGAATCGCTCCACCTCGCCAAGCCAGCTACCACCGCATCTAGCGACAATGCTCTTCCCGGCTCCGTGTCACTTTTTTGGCTAGCAAGCAATCCGCGCGCTGTGATCTGACTCGCTATCAGCCAGTCGCAGCTGCCATGAAGCTCCGCGAGAAGAGTGTCGCCATCCGTAAGCAAGTGGAGATCGTGAGGAGCTAGATCCACGGCGATCGTAGCGCCGGCTGCCTTTCCGGCGCGCATAAGCTGTAATGTAGCCGCGCGCCGGGTTTTCGAAATCAACGCATAACCGGAGACGTGGACTAAGGATGCCGCCGTGACGATCGTGCGCATGCGTTCCGTTATGTCCGCCGCAGAGAAACTCGCATTGGCGCCTGCATCGGAGACCATAATCCGCCGCCCTTGTGGGAGATAGAGGATAATACATCGGCCGGTAGCAGCTAGAGAGTCACGAGTCCATATCGGCTCGACGTTCGTCGCGCGAGCCTTGCGAAGAACGTATTGGGCGTCGGCGTCGAGATCATCTTCCTGGCCGCCAACTCGGCCAAGACAATGTGAGGGGAAGAAACCGGCTTGGACGGCAGCTATGGCGAACTGAACGGAGCCGCCGCCCGGTGCCAGAGTTATTGGCGCACTGGTTTCAAGCTCTGGTCGGGAGTCAAATGAATCATACGCGACGGGGACGTCAGCGACGTAGTCGACAAAGATGTCGCCTATCGCGACCGCTGCCCCGGGCAATCCGTTCAGCTTGATTTCCAGTACGAGCCATCAGGTAGCTGAACCTCGGCCTCAGCGGCCACAACACCCTCATTCAGTAGACGACTCAGGCGGATGAGTACGGCGGTGAGATAGTGATGTGATGATGGAATCAAGTTGCCCAGCGTGATTTCACGCCTCGATCTGCGAAATGTTCCGCTCTGCGTATCGGCTGCGAGTCCGGAACACTCGAACCGCTCAAGCGTGCCGTCTAGCAGCGACCGAAGCTTATCGAGTTGGCATTGGTATATCGCCGAAACCTCAGGGTATCCTGGTCCATACTGCCCGAGACCGGGATCTCGGATTAGCGCATAAATGTTTTGGAACTCGCGGTTCACTACGCCATTGTCTAGGCCCTCGTCGATAGTTCGGCGAGCAACTAGCACCAACTGGCGTGGGTCGATGTCGACACCCAGCTCTTCCTTAAATTCGCGCACGCCCCCCTCGATTCCTTCACCCGCACGGTAGTGACCGGCGACGCTGATATCGAGGCAATTTGGGAAGTCGCGCTTCATGGTCCCGCGTTGCTGGAGAATAACGAACGGCACCCCTTCATCGTCATGTCCTATCACCCAAGCGTGGAAGGACTGGTGCCACAAGCCAATCTTGTGAGCCAATTTACTTGTCGCCAAACCTAGTGGGCGCTCTTCCTGATCATAAATGCTAAGAAGCTCGCCATAATTCGCGAAACCATGCACATCCCTATTCGGCTGCGCTGACTGAGTGAGGCCATTCCAGACTTCGTTCACGTAGAGTCCTCGGTACTCGTTCCATCGACTTGCTTCGCGCCGAGCTTGAGCCAGTTGGGTCCGCGCTCGTGATGAGTCGCCCGCAAGATGCAGTGCGACGGCCCGCACGACTGACGCGTCCGCGGCGAGGTACCACAATTGTGAGGTTGCCCGCGCGATGTAGGAATCGACAAGATCAAGTGACCTCGCCGCCGCATCAGACTGCCCATCAGCCACCTGAGACAGCGCACGGTGCAGTGTACAGTGGATCTTGAGAAGGGGATCGTCAAGAGCCGTGTTTGCTATCTCCTCGGCTCGGGCGAGCGCGCTTCCCGCGCCTGGGACGTCCTTGCAGCACAACCGCACCAGGCAGAGTGTTAGCCAGCCTTCGGCTCTGTGCGTCGCAGAGTGAAGAGCTCTCTCGTCTCGTGGCTCGCCCTCGCCCTCGCCGAGATCGGCTAATGAGCGCAGTAACTGCTCTTGGGCGGCGACAGGACCGCTGATGCAATATGCGCTCCAGGCTGAATCCTTCCGGGTAATTGCCTCCAGTCGTATGCCACCTTCGCGCGCAAAAACGTCCATGGCTGCTGCATAACAGTTCAGAGCGGCGACATGATCGCACATCTCGCGCATGACATTGCCTTTGCTATGAAGGACCTTTGCGCGAAGGTACTGGAGGCTTGAGGCCCCGTCTTGCACGCGGAGAGCGAATCCCGACAGCAGATCGTCGAACTGCTGGATGCCAAGGTCATGATCTGCCAGCGCACCCGGCAAGTCACCGCGTAGACGCTTCATCCAGCCCAAGCGACCCGACAGTTCGGCGATACTCTGGGGACTGATATCGACGAAGTGGCGTCGACTGGCCTCATATGCCTGCTCGGCGGCATGAGTTTGGCTCAGGTAGGTGAGAGTCACTCCCTTGTCAAATAGAAACCGGCCGAGGTAGTAGCTAGCGGCGGGATTCACTTCGTTGCGCACGAGCTCTATTGCCTGATCAATCATGTGCAGCGCTTCGCCGTACACGCCTTGGCGCTTAAGGTTAGCGCTGAGCAGAACCAGCGCAAACGCCTGTCGCATCGGAGAGGCGTCCAGGCGTGCGATCGTCAGCGCTTGATTACTCCATGTAATAGCTACCGAAATGTCGCTCCGGCGATTGTAGGCATCAGAGAGGTCGCACGCCGCGCAGAAACGAAGTAGCCTGTCTGGTGTGCCATCGTCCTCGAGTACGTTGGCTGCGGCCCAGATGCGCTCCAGTTCGCCTGTTGCCCGCTCTAGCTCCGAAGTAAATCTAGCGCCAGAGGCGACTCGGCACTCAAAATAGGCCAGCCAAAGCTCCGCATTTCTCTGCTGCATGTCCGGGGCCGCGCCCTGGTGGAAGCTTGTAAAGAAGACATTCATTGCCGGGTCACATACGTAACCGTTGCCGCTCTGTGACAGCGGCGCACCCTGGCGCCACGATGCCGCGAGCACAGAAGCTAGCCGACGCAAGGATGCGGAAGTAGTCGCCGCAAGATCAGTTCGCTCGGCTGCTATCTGCTGGAACATCCTGCTCCAGTGCGGCGTGTACTGGTAACCATTGGGCAGCGAGCTAAAGAGTCTGTGCAAAGCTAACGGCAAGATGTTGTCAGTCGATAGCGAAAGAGCGTGATACGATGCTTCAATCGCGAATTTACTAACGCGTTCTGCGGCCCCGCTCGTCAATATGGCTTTTTCGTAATAGCCTAGCAGTATCTGGTGCAGATTGTTCTCTAGCGCGCTGTCATCATTGGCTAGTTTGGCTCTCAGAACATCACGCACCAAATCGTAGTATGAGTACGCGGGTGCATTAGGGTTGATTAAGTACTGCCGTGTGAGCCAGTGGAAGCAGTCTGCCGGGTCATTGATTCCGCTATATCTGAGTAAGAGGTTTGCCACTGCCTGATCGAAGCTTCTTGCGATGCTAACCGCAAGAGCGGCTTGGCTCTGCTGTGCCGTGACCCGGCGCTCGTCCAGCAGTCGATCGGCTATTTGCCCCGCAAGTCGACCCTGGCGAAGGTACCCTTGGTGGGTTTCGAGTTCATCGAGCGACAGCGGCTCGGCCATCAGAAGTCGCAGTACCAAAGGCATCCGGTAGGCGGAGTCTAGAGAATCCGCTATGTGCTGGGCACGTGTTAGCGGGAGATGATCTATGTGCAGCCGGAGATATGCGATCACCTCGTCCCGGCTGAAAGGCTTGAGTGTTAGAAGCTTGAAGTCGTTTGAGATTGCCGGATTGGCCACGAGCTGTCCAATCTTGGCCTAGGGGATCACGGCCTACTAGCACGAGCAGTACGCGCGCGTCTAGGGTTCCGTAGGTACTGTCAAGCAGACCGCGCAGCCAGGCGTCAATCTGCATCGGGCTGAGTTCGTACTCGTCGAATATAAGGAGTACGCGTTGTCGTCTGCCAGCCTGAGCTAGTATATCGTTCAGGAACTTCGTGAGATACGGCACTGGCCTGGCTAGTAATTCGCGATCCGTCGGCTTTCGGTGACTGCCGATAGCTTTGCTAACTTGACTGGCGAGTTCGGGCGTTAAGATGGCCTCTAAAGGCTTGGCTATTGGAAAGACGGCTGCGCCGGCACGGATGGCGCCGATTCCGATCTGAAGTATCGATGCCGCTGCAGTTGCCTGCTCTGCGTCGAATCGTGCCGTGAGCTGCTGATGTAAGTGTCTATAACGGCGTAAGCGATTTTTCAGGCTGTCCGTGTGGCAGCCAGATTTAGCCAAAGCTGCCTCAAGGGCGATTAGCGTTTCTATCACGGGGTGATAAGCGTGATCAAGAAGCGGATCGGTAAGTCGGCGCGCATTCACGACTGCGACGACATGGCCGCGCGCGGCAGCATCTTGCGCGAATCGCGATACGAGAGTTGACTTTCCTACACCACCAATGCCGGCTACATTAACTACGCGGAGTTGTGTGCTGGAGAGAGCATCAGTGAGTGTCAGTAGTTCACGCTTGCGGCCGACGAATCCCCGCACGTGCATCTTTCTCCAGTCCCGCATGACGCGGCGGGTTGATATGATTAGTTCTTATTCACATAGTAACTGTAATGTTTGTTCAGATTATAGAACGGCGTCGGCATGATGTGGAAGCCTGTGCCTGGTCATGGGAGAGCGCGCAAGCAGACGGCCCCGCGCGAACGCCTCGCACGGGGCCGCTGCCTTGTTAGCTAACGCGGGTCGGGGACCCGGTGTCAGCCGACCGTGTAGGTGTACGGGAAGGTCGCGATGGTCTGCGATCCGTTGCGGACACTGGTGTTGCTGGTGACTGACAGGGTGCCGGAGACTACGGTGCCAGTCGCGGCCTTCGGCGTGATGTTGGTGGTGAGCGTTCCGGTGCCGCCGGCCGGGATGAAGACGGCCGTGCTGGCCGCGCCGCCGGTGATGTCGCCGGCGACTGTCGACCTGAGCGTGAACGACCGGCCGACGTTGGCGTTGTTCGTCACGCTGACCGAGACCGGGAAGCTGCCGCCGCCGGTCAGGGTGGTGCCCGCGCTGGCCGGCAGGCCGGACGCGCTGGCATGGACCTGGTTGAACGACACGTTCCCGGTCACGAGCTGAGTGAATTCCAGCCCGCTCTCGGTCAGGTTCAGCTCGACGTCGATCTCCCACATGCCCGGGGTCGGGTTGAGCGCGATGAGCTCGCCGTTAGCCACTGCCGGACGAGCCCGGTGCATTGGTCGTGGTCGGGCTGGCATCCTCGGCGACGACGGTGCCGGCCGGGTTGATCAGCCAGAACGTCATGGGGTTGTCCGGCGCTCGCGTCCGGCGTCGAGAAGCTGACGTCCATGTCGTTCTGCCCTGACGGCACGTTGATGTTGAACGTGCTGATCTGGCCGACCTGGCGGCCGACCGTGCTGGTGATCGTGGTGTCGAACTCGCCGCCGGCCGACGGGATCAGGGTCCTGCGGTTGACCGGGAACGAGATGGTCGGGCCGCTGCTCGGGTTGATCTGCAGCGACTCTGAGTGGTCGCCTGGCGCCGTCGGCACCGAGACGCTCAGCGGGATGGTGGCGCTGGAGCGCGCCGCGATCGTGGTGCTGTCAAAGGCAGGCGAGGTGATCCAGTGCTGCCCGGTGGCCCGGAACGAGACGTTGCCGGTGTAGGTGCCGGGCACGTTCGGCAGCGACTGGAGGTGCGAGCGGCCGTTAGCCCACAGGATCTGAGCTGTCCAGGTGCCCGCGGTCGGGTCCGCGACCTCTACGTGCTGGATGTTGGGGACGGAGCCGAGCTGACCGGCCCTGGTGGATGGCGTGCCGAAGTCATACGAGATCGTGGCCAGCCGGTTGTGCGGTGCGATCAGGTTGAACGACAAGATCGTGCCGTTGGTCGGGTCCGGGATGAGGAGGTCGGCGTTGAGCCGGTCGAGTCCCTTCGGGACCTTGAAGGTAATCGGTGCCGCGGCGGTCGCGCCCTCGGCCGGAACCGGCAGGCTCGGGTCTGGCGCGCTCACCGCCTCGGTGACGGTCTTGCCGATCTGGGTCGCCGGGCCGAGTTCGCGGTACGTGCCGCTGACGGTTTCCTTGGTCTGGCTGGCGTTGTACAGCGTGACCGACTGGCTGCTGGTGCTGCCGCCATTGCCGGTGACGTCGAGCTGGGTTGGCGACGGGATCAGGGCAGGCGCGTCGTTGCCGCCGCTGATCGTGGTGCCAGGCATCTGCTGCGCGGCGCGCACCGCCTTGTAGATGTCGATGATGCCGGCGCCCTGCTCCTGGGACGGGGCGTCGACGTCGCCGCGCCGTTCCGGTCAGGATCGCCTTGACCATCGCGGGGGTCGGCTTCGTCCCGCCGTGAGAGTTGGCGTAGGCCTCGATGACGTCAGCGGCGGCGCCGGCCGTGAGCGGCGCGGACTCGCTGGTGCCGCCGAAGGCCTCGGTGGTGGTGTTCGTCGGGCAGCCGCTGCCGGCCGGGTTGCACTCGGCCTCGGAGCCGTAGCCTTCCGCGACCAGGTCGACGATCCGGTTATTGGGCGCGACACCACCGGAGGACAAGCGGGGTGACGTTGTCGTTGATCCACTTGGAGAAACCGAAGGCCTGGGCGTTCAGGCGCAGCGCGTTCGTCGCGCCGGCCTCGATGACCAGCGGGTCGGTGGACGGCGAGGACATGGTGCCCGAGTCGCCGCTGTCACCGGAGGACACGACCACGGTCACGCCGGCCGCGACGGCGGCGTCGTTCGACGCGTAGAAGGGGATGTACCGGCCCGGCCGCTGGCTGAAGCCGAATGACTCGGAGATGACATCGGCGTGCTCGTCGATGACCGCGTTGTCGATGCCCGCGATGACCTCGGACTCGAGCTGGTGCATGAACCCGTCGGGGTCGGTCGGCGTGTCAACCAGCGAAGCGTCGATCAGGGACGCGCCCGGGGCGTCGCCCTCCATGACGAACGTGCAGCCTGCTGGCAGGCCTGAGAACGGCAGTTCCTTTGAGTAGTCGTAGACCACGTCGCCCTGGCCGGCGACCGAGGTGGCATCGCCATAGGCCTCGTCATTGCTGGCGTCCGCGTTCGGCGTGGGGGAGTCGATGACTACGTGCGAGCCGTCCTTCCTGATCATGTCAGGATTGCCGGCCAGTTCGTTCATGCCGTCGATCGCGACAAGCACGCCGGCGCCGTTGGCGATCCGGTCGGCCTGATCCTCGTTGCGCTGCGGGGCGGTGAACTGCATCTCCCTGAGCGACTCGGGCTCGACGAAGGGCTTCTTGGGATTGGACGGGCAGAGTTTCGTGCTGAGCGGCGCCTCGCTGTGCTCTTGCGCCTGCGGCGCGGAGACAGCGATGGAGATCGGAAGGTCAGGCACGATCTCCTTGACCGCGGGGTTACGGCGCAGCTTGGCAACCTCGGCCGCCGATACCTTCGCCGCCACCGCGTTCACGCTGACCAGCCGCGCGATTCCGGTGCCGCCGCTGCTCTTGATCGATGAGACGAGCGGGTTCTGAGTGGACCGCGTCGCGGCGACCCTCGCCTTGCCCCTCGCCCTCATCTTCAGGTTGGAGTACTGGTTCTTCAGGACCACGATCACCCGGCCGCCGGATACGGTGCCGTACAGGGCCGGCGCCATTCGGGTCGGAGCCTTGGCGGCCGGAGCGGCCGCAGCAGGAAGCAGCTGAGCTCCCATGACCGCCAGTGAGCAGGCAGTCACCCCAGTCGCGATTTTCAGTAGACGGTGTTGATGCACGAAACCCCCATCGAGGCGTAGCTGACGGACGGAGCCATGGCTAGTCGCGGGACCGTCCCGCCGTATGGACTCCCATTGCCGTCTTATGCGATTCCAATAGAGGCATACTTCCATTTTCGTGTCAATACTGGACGTTGATCACGCCGGGTGACCGGCGAGGTCGCGGGTGTAGTTGAGCCATGCTGCTGCCGTCGGCGCGGATCGGACAGGTCGCGCGGCGAGGCTGGGACCGGGGCGGACTAGTCCGGGAGTGGCTCGGCGGGCCCAGGGCAGGCCCAGCAATGCCACAACGACGGCGCTATCGCGCCAGCAATGTCGCAACGGTGGGCCTCGTGCTGCTCACATCGCCCGCCAAAACCCGCATGGTGATCATCCGGGAGCTCTGTTTCTCGGAAATTCCGCAAGGAAAAGGCTCGGCTTCGTGTCGCAGCCAGAAACTCGTCCGTAGTTGCACTGTTACCGATTCGAATTGCAGCGCCTATGCGAATGATCCGGATATCTCCGATGCGTGGCTGGTCTCAGGCACCCGACGCCGTCACGACGCCGTCAGGCGGTCGGGCCTCTCGCGAGTCGCCCGGCCGTACTCTGGGCCAATCGCTAATGTCATGACACAATCCCTCAAGGCAGCCAATAAGGGCGGCCTTTGCGGATCGCGGGTCCAGGACCGGATCTTCGCGGCTGGAGGAAATTATGGGATTGGCTCGGGTGCAGCGAGCGGCCGGCGCTCCGCGCCGTTCCGTCATGCGTGAGCACGGGTATCGGCGCCGGGGCTGGCGGTTCGCGGTCGTGACGGCCCTCGGGCTGGCCGCCGCCGGGCTCACCGTCACCGTCGGCGCGGTCTCGCAAGCGAGTCCTCGGCCGCATGTGCTCGCCGCTGCGATGTACCGGCCCGCCTCGTCGGCGGCCACGCCGGTCAAGCACCTGGTGGTGATCTTCGACGAGAACATCTCGTTCGACCACTACTTCGGCACGTATCCGCACGCCACGAACAAGAACGGCTCGCCGTTCCACGCTAAGGCCAGCACGCCGAAGACGATCAATGTCCTGAGCCCGACGCTGCTGGCTCACAATCCGAATTCGTTCAACCCGCAGCGGCTATCGCCGTCGGAGGCGCTTACCTGCGACCAGAACCACAGCTACGAGCCTGAGCAGGAAGCGGCCGACAGCCTGCAGATGGACATGTTCGTCCAGAACACCGACCATGACACGTGCACCGGCCAGCCCGTGCTGCACGGTGCGACGGGGCTGGTCATGGACTACTTCGACGGCAACACCGTGACCGCGCTGTGGAACTACGCGCAGAACTACGCGATGAGCGACAACAACTTTGACCCGCAGTTCGGGCCGTCCACGCCCGGCGCGCTGAACCTGATCTCCGGCAACACAGGCGGCGGCTTCGCGGTCAGCCCGAAGACCGGCGCCAAGGTCAGCGACCCGGGCAGCATCGGCTCGGTCGACGGCAGCGGCGTCGGCACCGTGTACGCCGACCTCGACCCTGCCTTCGACGACTGCTCGGACGCCAGCCACACGTCGAGCAGCCCGGTCGGCGAACTGACCGGCAAGAACATCGGGGACCTGCTCAATGCCGCGCAGGTCACGTGGGGCTGGTTCCAGGGCGGCTTCGCGCCAACCGGTTCCAAGGGTGGCCGCGCGGTGTGCGGGAGCGAGCACGAGAACATCGGCAAGAATGAGGTGCAGGACTACGTGCCGCACCACGACCCGTTCCAGTTCTACAAGTCGACGTCGAACCCCAAGCACCTGGCGCCGTCATCCGAGGCCGAGATCGGCAAGACCGACCGGGCCAACCACAATTACGACGTGTCGGATTTCTCCGAGACACTCACGCACGGGAACCTGCCGTCTGTCAGCTTCCTCAAGGCGCCGGCCTACGAGGACGGGCACGCCGGCTACTCCGATCCGCTCGACGAGCAGCGGTGGCTGGTGACCACGATCAACCAGATCGAGAAGTCGAAGTTCTGGTCATCCACGGCCATCGTCGTCACCTACGACGACTCTGACGGCTGGTACGACCACCAGGCACCGCCGATCCTCAACGGCTCTGACGACGCGATCGACACCACGATGTGCACCGCCGTCCCGGTCACTGTGGGGACCAGGAACGACCGTTGCGGCTTCGGTCCCCGGCTGCCCATGCTGGTGATCTCGCCGTGGACCAACCAGGACTTCGTCAGCCACAACCGGACGGACACAGATTCGGTCCTGGCGTTCATCGAGGACAACTGGCTTGGCGGGAAGCGGATCGCTGATAGCTACGACGCGATCTCCGGGCCCATCGACGCGGCGAACGGCCTGCTGAGCTTCAAGGTCAAGCCGCATGACACGCCGCTGATACTCGACCCGAAGACCGGCGAGGTAGTTCCCGCGCCAACCGTGACCTCCCTGAAGCCAGCAAGCGGTTCCCGCCAGGGCGGCACGAAGGTCACCATTCACGGGAAGAACTTCACCGGCACGACGGCTGTCCTGTTCGGCAAGAAGCGAGGGACCAAGGTCAAGGTCGTCTCCTCGACCAAGATCACGGTCACCGCGCCATCCGGGTCTGGCACTGTTCATGTCACGGTGACGGCTACCGGCGGCACAAGCAGCGCGACCAGCACGGCGGGCCGCTTCCGCTACCACTAGTCCTGGAGTCGCTCCAGCCACCCGGTGTCACAGTCAGGGCTGCTGTCTTGTCTTGCGGGGTATAGGTAGTGCTCGACCAGGATTGGAGCTGAAGATGAGAGTCTTCGTGGCTGGCGCGACGGGAGCGATCGGGAAGCAGTTGGTGCCACGCCTGGTTGCAGGCGGTCATGAAGTTCATGGCATGACGCGCAGCGAGTCCAAGCAGGCGATGCTCAGGGAACTGGGCGCCGTCCCGGTAGTTGCGGACGCGCTCGATCCCGATCAGGTCGCAGAGGCCGTTGCGACGGCGAGGCCGGACGCGATCGTCCATCAGCTGACGGCGATCGGGTCGCCGAGCCCGCGTCACTTCGATCGCGATTTCGCGCTCACCAACCGCTTGCGGACCGAGGGGACGGATTACCTGCTGTCGGCCGGGCAGGCGATAGGGGTGCGGCGGTTTCTGGCGCAAAGCTACGGCGCCTGGCCGTACGTGCGCACTGGCGGGCCGGTGAAGAGCGAGGAGGACCCGCTCGACCCGACGCCCGCGCGCGAGATGCGCGAGAGCATCGCGGCGATCCGGCACCTTGAGCAGGCGGTCCTGGGTGCGCAGTGGACCGAGGGGATCGTGCTGCGCTACGGGGCGTTCTACGGGCCAGACACCGCGATGACGCCGGGCGGCGAGCAGTTCGAGCTGGTTCGCCAGCGGAAGTTCCCGCTGGTCGGCGATGGGGGCGGCGTGTGGTCGTTCATCCATATCGCCGACGCGGCCGAGGCGACGGTGGCGGCACTCGAACACGGCAGCCGCGGCGTCTACAACGTCGTCGACGATGACCCGGCCACGGTTGCCGAGTGGTTGCCGGCGCTGGCCGACGAGCTCGGGGCCAGGGAGCCGATGCGGGTGCCGAGGTTCGTCGGGCGGCTGTTCGGCGGGGAGGTCGCCGTGGTAATGATGACCGACGCCCGCGGCGCATCGAACGCGAAGGCCAAGCGCGAACTGGAGTGGCGCCCGGCGCACCCGAGCTGGCGGCAGGGGTTCGCCGCGACATGACCGATCGCGAGCGCCTGCTTGACGAACTGCGGCCGGTCGCGTTCGCCATCGCGTACCGGATGCTCGGCAGCGTGGCCGAGGCCGAGGACGTCGTGCAGGAAGCCCTGCTGCGGATTCATCAGGCGCTCGACGCCGGCGAGCAGATCGCTTCGCCGCGTGCGTTCGTGGCTACGGTGACCACCCGGCTGGCGATCAACGAGCTGCGCTCGGCGCGGGTCCGCCGCGAGCGCTACGTCGGCGAGTGGCTGCCAGAGCCGATCATCACCGGCGGCCGCGATGATCCGGCCTGGCACGCTGAGACAGCCGATTCGCTGTCGCTGGCCATGCTGGTCCTGCTTGAGAGCCTCTCGCCGGAGCAGCGCGCCGTGCTGCTGCTGCACGACGTGTTCGACTACGGGTATCCGGAGATCGCGGGCATTGTCGGTAAAAACGAGGACAATGTGCGCCAGCTCGCCACCCGCGCCAGACGTCACGTCGAGCAGCGCCGGCCCCGTTTCCAGACCACGCGCGAGAAGCAAGCTGAGCTGGCGCGGCGGTTCTTCGCGGCGGCCGAGCAGGGCGATCTCGCCGGGCTCGAGGCGCTGCTCGCTCACGATGTGGAACTGACCGGCGACGGCGGCGGCAAGGTTCCGGCCCTCGCCCGGTCGCTGCGCGGCCGTGGCCGGGTCGCGCGCACGCTAGTCAACTGGGTTCGCCTGGGGCTTAGCCTGCCGGGCGTGTCCTGGCGCGCCGTGGAGGTCAACGGCGGCCCGGGAGCGCTCTTTCTTGACGGGCAGCAGCGGCTGGTGTGCGTGCTGGCGCTGGAGATCGCCGACGGTCAGATCACGGCCGTCAGCTCGGTCGTCAACCCCGACAAGCTGTCGCATCTCGGGCCAGTTGGTGATCTCGGCTCGCTGCTGAGACCGGCGCGGTGAACCTCGGCTTTTCGCCAGGGCCACCAGTCTGTGGAGGAGTCAAATGCCACCAAATCAGGCAACAAGTAACAAAGCGACGATAAGGCGCCTCCATGACGCCATCGACACTCGCGATACGCGGCTCATCTCGAAGACGATCGACGAAGTCGTCCTGCCGGGCGTGCTTATCCGCACGCCCTTGCCGGTCGACGCCACGGGCGGGCAAGCGCTCAAGGAAGTGTTCAGCCGGCTTCACCACGCCTTTCCCGATCTTCATGTTGCGGTCGAGGAACTGATCGCGGAAGGAGACAAGGTCGTGAGCAGGAACACCGTCACAGGGACACACCAGGGCAGCTACATGGGCCTGCCGCCAACCGGCAAATCCATCCTGTACAACGAGATCTTCATATTCCGCCTGGCCGGCGGCCGGATCGCTGAGACCTGGGGAGTCGTCGACGTCCTCGCGCAGTTGCGGCAGCTCGGCGCCATTAGCGGTTTCTGAGGCTCGGATTTATGCCTGCGATATAATCGTGAGGTAACTGTTTGGTCGCTTATGATCGGACCGGCGGATTATGCTGCCTGTTCGTCATTAGGATATTGGCGTACTAGCGCGCCGCGCGGCGGTGCCAGCGAGATGATCCATGCGAGGCCCAGTGGGAGGCGGTCCGTACCGAACTGCCGATGTCATGGCAGCCTTGCGGTCGATCGTCACTGATCCCGCACTGGGCTCCGAGGTGCTCTCGGATCCGCCGATGATGGCGAATGTGCTGGAAGACCTGCTGCCCGGAGCGAACCGGGAAATCCAGGTGCTCGTCGCGGCCGCGTCCAGTGGCGTCGCCGGAGTCTTGCGGAGCCGTGTCGCTGAGGGAATCATCACCGCTGTCGCGGTCCGCCTGGCCATCAGCCGATTCGCTGCAGAGTCAGCGTTCAGCCAGGACGTGTGTGACTGGGCGGTCCGCCAGTATGCACGGGCGCTCGGCCTGGATATACCGGACGGCGAGGCCCAAGCCGAGGCCCAGGCCCAGGTGCTGGCCGGTCGTGAACCACCGACGAATCTCGCGGATGCTCGCGATGATCTTGGCGCGCTGTTCGCCGAGGTCATCATGCTCAGGGCGCGTTGCAGCGAACTGGCGGAGGACCTGCGGTTCAGGAATCTCCAGTCCTGCACCACCGAGGCGACGGTTGCCGAGTCGCTCGCCGAGGACATTAAGCGCACGCAGAATGAGGCTAAGGGCACCGATCTCGGACTGCAGCTTGAGGGAGCGGAGCGACTGGCTGCCAGCTTGCTCCGGGCGCTGCTTGCGGGGGGAAAGTACCGTTCCGGCCTTTTGAAGAACAAGCACGTCAGTGCCCTGGAAGCGGCCGAGGCGCTGCGCGCCGCCATCTACCAGTTTCCGATGGACATTTCCGGGTGTGACGTGACGATGATTGATCTGCTCGAACCGCACAAGATCGGGGTCAGCTACGCCGAGGACGAGCGTCTGGCTGCCTTTCATGGCGTGATCTGGTCAGAGCGCACCATCTGGCCTGCGGGCTATCGCGAGATCATGGTGAAGTGCTCGCGGCCTCTGCGGCGGGGCATTCGATCAGGTGCAGGTTAGTTTCAGCATCTGACCTGCGTTAGCGCCTGATCTGCCGGGCTTGCTCGTAGGCAAGAGAATGCGCTGCTAGCAGCGGCTTCAGCGTCTGGTCTAGATCGGCGAGGCGGTTCGCGATCGCGTCGATGGCGGTTTTCATCCGGTCGACGCTGCTTGGGCCAGCCGGGATGGCCGCTGCATCGAGGCCGTCCGTTAGCTTGCTATCGGCTTCAAGATGCAGGGCAAGGGCAGGCAGATGCTGCCCGGTCTCGGCCTTGAGCTCCTCGGCGACGGCGGCCTGCGCGGCGAGCTGGGCGGTCAGCTCCGCGAGTTCCTCGCGCTGCTGAGCTACCTGCTTCGCGGTTGATTCCACCTCGTCGGTCATCGCCGAAAGGTCGGCGCCCAGCACCGAGCGCTGACTGATGGTGAGGTCGGCCAGTGCCCGCAGCGCGGCGCTGAACCTGCTCGCGACCTCCTCGGCGTCGCGGTCGGGCGACTGCGCGATGCCATCCTCAAGCGCAGCGACGGCGGCGCGCAGGGCGGGCAACTCAGCCATCATCGTCTTGACCTGCTCAAGTTCCGCGCCCTGGCGGCGAGCCGCTGGCGTTCGGCCTTGACTTCGTCGAGCGCCTCGGCGAGCTCGCGGTTCGCGTCGATCGCGGCCCGGCCGGCTGCCAGGGCCGTGCGCTGCCGCTCGACCTCAGCCCTGAGCGCGGTCACCCGCTCGTCAAGATCACGGCCAAGCGAGGCTACGGCCAGCAGGCCGGGTACCAGGCCAAGCAGCGCGGTCAGGCCGCCGAGCGCGTCGTCGAGCGCGATCACAGAGTTGATCGCCGCGACGTCGTCCTGGCCCTACGTCAGCAAGCAGGGTCCCGGACAGGCTGGCGATGGTGTCGCGCAGAGCGTCGAGTTTGTCGGCTGGCGTGGCTGGCTGGCTCATGTGGTCACTCCAGGTCGAGCGGGCTGATCAGGACGGTCTGGCCCGGTCCGTAATCCGGATGAAGCACGAGCAGGGCCGGCCACGTCCGCCAGGGCGGACCCTGATCCGGTACGCGCCCGGCACTAGGTCAGGAAAGCGCACGGCGCGCAGGCGGCCTGCCACGTCGACGACGAGATCCTGGTCGTGCAACGTGAGCTCAACGTACCGTCGCCGTCGGCTGACGGCCATGGCAGCGGAAGCCGGGTCTCGGCCAGCAGGCCACCGCGTATCTCGTGCGCGGGCAAGCTCAGGTCAGGCAGGCTGGCAGGCAGGATCTTAACCCGGCCCGTCGCTATCGCGAGCGCGCCCCTGACCGCCGCCTCCACGCCCAGGTTCGCCACCGGGGCCTTCGCCAGGCCGGTGACAAGCTCGGTAACCGGCGGGAACCAGGCCAGGCCGCCGGCTAGCACGGTGAGCGCCGGCGCCGGGTCGCAGAGGGCTCGCGCTGTCTGGGCCAGCAGGCCGCCGATCGCGGACTCAAGCCGGTGCGCGGATGGTTCGAACGAGTCAAGCAACAGCCCGGCGCTGATCGCGGCCGGGAGACCTTCGTGCTTGTAGACGATCGCCTTGTGGAAGGCCTTACTGGCCTTTGCCTGCCTGAGCAGGACCTCGGCGCGCTCATGCTGGCTAGCCGCGAGATCGAACCACTGCTCGGGCGGCGGCATGGACGCCCCGCCTAGGCCGGCTCTGATCGCCGCGTCGAAGCTGGCAGCTCCGCCACCGGGCGCGGTGTCAGTGCCCACCTGATGCACGGTGGTCCCGTCGATCATGAACGCGCCGGCCCTGATGCCCGTGCCGCCCAGGTCGCAGACCAGGCAGAGCCCCTGGGCGGACGGTCCGGCCTGATCGGCGGCGCAGGCCGCCACCGCCGAGAGCTGGCCGACCCAGCTGATGCGACCGTGGTCCTGATCCCGTTCGATGGCCGCGCGCAGCAGTTCGTGGGCGCGGCACCGGCGATCTCGCCATCGAGCCAGGAGTCGGGTATCGCGATGCAGGCGTAGCCACCGCCCTCCCTGGCCTCGGTCCGCAGCGCTTTGAGTAGCACGGCCGCCTGCTCGTCCGGCCTAAACGGATAACAGCTGATCCGCGGCTTTCCGCCGGGGCGGGCCAGCGCCACCCTTGTGACCAGTCCGCCGGTGTCCAGGGCAAGGCCAGGGCTCGGGCTCATGAACGATTGCCGCCCTGGGGACCGGGCAGGGCGGTGACCGTCAGCTTGCCGGTGCGCCGGCGGATCGCCCCGGCGGCGAACTTGATCACGTCGTCGAACCAGCCGCGCAATTCGTGCTCGCCCGAGCTGCCGAACGGAATCATGAGGCGCCGCCATAGCGAACGGCCGGTTTCCGGCAGGTCGGCCCGGAACGCTGACCACACCGCGTCGAGGACGTCGTCGGCGTTCGGCGCCCTGGTCAGTACCTCGGCACGGGCAAGCGCCAGGCCGGCGGCTTTGGCGGCCACGTTCTGAAGGTACGCGCGATAACACGCAGCAACGATCTGCGTGGGCGCGCTCGCGGCGGGCAGCCGGGTGAGCGATCCCTGCGCGCCGCTGGCGACGAGGCGGGGCTTATAGAACTCGCGGTCCCAGTCCACCGCGAATTGCCACCGGCTGGCGTCCGGGTGATACCTCAGGATGCTGGTCACCAGATCGCAGAACTTCGGCCGCCGGTCCCTGGGAACCAACCGCCGGCAGATCTCGGTCACCATGTAGGCGGTCGTCTCGTTCTCTGCCCACTGCCCGTCGTCCAGCCAGCGCTGGAATGCCAGCGCGAAGGGGTCACCGCGCTGGCTCCCGTTGTACTGGATGAAATGATTCCACTGGGCCGGGAAGCGGTCGATATAGACCTTCCTGGCAAGTTCGTAGGCGTCGCAGGTCTTGATGAACTTCATCATGCCGCCGGCCGCGAGCAGAGCCAGGTCTGCGTCGGCGGCCTCGTCGGCGTGCCGTACGGTCAGCTTCTCCAGCTCTCCGGCGAAGTACGTATACCCTGGCGGATTCAGGTTGGCGCGAGTGCTGATCCACTCCGTGAACCCCGGCAGCACGTGGCGAAGCCGCTGGGCGTCGTCGGCGACCCGCAGCAGCGCCACCGGGCAGGAGAGCCTGGCGTCTGCCAGCATGGCGATCGTGTCAATGCTGACCGGATGAGTCGTCTTTCCGCTGAGCTCGGCGAACGGCGCCATCAGCCGGGGCATGGCCCGGCGCAGATCGTCGAGGCGCTGGCCCTTGCCCCGGTTCGGCGACAGGGCGATGAGGGCGGCGAGCTCGCAGGCCAGGGCGGGGTTACCAGGTAGCGCCGCCAGCGTCAGCGGAAAGTCGCCCGGGCGGCTCTTGTCCGCCATCCAGGTGCAGAGCAGCTGCCCGGCGGCGCTGAGCCCCCGGCCAAGAGCGACTGAATCCGGTTGCTCGATAAGGCGGCTCAGCAGCGAGTCGGCCAGCCCTTTCTTGACGGTGAGGTCGACCCGGGCGTTGAGTTCGGTGAGGTCGGGGCTGGCGCGCCAGAGCAAACTGCGGCACGCCGTGGTCAGGGCCGGGATGAGCGCCGCTGTGCTGGGCGTCCCGAGTTCGGGCCACCACTGTCGCACTGCCGCCCAGTCATCCGGCTCCGTGGAGCTGACCGGCACCATGAAAACCTCAAGTTGCCCATCGGCAGGTAGCTCAAGCACCCGGCGGTTTGCGAATAGCTCGCGCACCTCAGGCCGGTTGGGCTGGCCGCCACGTACGGCGGCGAGGATCGCGAATGGCAGGTCGATAGAGCGCAAGGACCTGATCGCGTAACGGGGATCGTCGAACCGCTGGGGCGCGGTGTCATCCGCGAGATGGCCGACGATGAAGGTGAGGTCGTACTGCTTCAGCGAGTCGGCCGACCGGCCGCGCAGGCGGTCGAATTGCGCGAGGTAGCCGCCCGGATCGGCGAGCGCGCGGTCCGGTTCGCCTGAGCGCCACGTGTAGACCTCGGCGCTGGCCTGCTTGCGCTCGGCGAAGGCGAGCCTGATCCGGTGCCGCTCGCCGCTGTCCGACCAGGTCGATGCGGTGAATCTGGCCCGGTAACCGTAGGGGAGCATCCAGGCGACAGCGTCGAGGAAACGCAGCCGGTCGACCAGGGTGCTGCCGTCGGCCTTGACGATACTGACCGGCCCCCGGAGCAGCCGGTCGGCGACCAGCGACGCGGTCCGCTCTCCGATCGAGCCGATCCGGCGGGCGACGGCCTCGGCGTCGACCACCGGAAGCTCAAGCGTGGTCGGCGGGCCGTCTTGCTCGGGCAAGGTCAGTTTCACGGCCTGTTCGTACAGGTCGGCGTAGGACAGCGGCGCTACGGCGAACTCGGTGTAGCTCACGCAGTAGTACGACGTCCTGGTGATCTGCCTGCCGACGCCGTCGAGCAGGCTGGTCGCCTGCTGGATCGCCAGCCCGATGTAGGGCTGATTGTCTATGCTCACCCAGCTCAGGGTGACCCAGGGCAGTTCGCTGACCTCCGGCTGGCGCGGGGCGGAGTCGCCCGGCGGCTGAATCAGGGGCGTACCCGGGGAGAATCGCGAGAAGATGGCCGCGAAGTCGGCATGGCTGAACGTGCCGATGCTCGCGGCGAGCACGCTGTAGTCCTGCCTGGTACCCGGCTCCTTGCTCCATACCGCCCAGTCCGCGCTGAGCTCTACCGAGCCACTCACGCCCGGGACGCCGTTCCGAGCCTCTGGCACAGCCAGAGCAGCGGCTCTACGACATTGATCGGGTGGACCGCGCCGCGGATCCGGACCTGGCCATTCTCCCTGACGGTATTCCGGCTGTTCTGTGAGCGGAAGCCCCTCCCGTTGGGCTCGACGTAGAACCCGATCGCCGAGGTGATGAAGTACCGCACTCGATCTTTCATGAAGTTCTGCTTGATCGCGCCCGCGATCAGATGGGCGTAGCCCCGGTCCGCGACCCGGCACAAGTGGTCGAAGAAGCTCTCCGCGTCCTCATCGTCAACGGCAGGGAAGGAATATCCGCTGACATCCTGGTAGGAACGGACTCCCCGTCGTTTGGCCATGTCGAGGACGGCCGGCTCGTCGAACTTGGTGACGCACACCGCCAGGTGCTGCGGCAGGTAACCGGGACCGCTGCGGACCATGGCCGACCGCAACTGAGCGATGCGCAAAAGCGTGCGGTTGAAATAGGTGAACGCGTCTCCCTCGGCTCGCTCTCGCATCGGGTCGATGAGCAGCACGACGCCATCGCACATCGCCAGGTGCTCCATCAGCGCCTCATCCTCGTCGCCAACGCCCTCGATCGAGTCGTCATCGTCCAGGCTGATCCGGCTGCTCGCCGGCGCCGCGGGAGTAACTCCGAACTGGCGGCCAGGAGCGTCAAGCAACTCGATGTTCAGCTGGTAAGGCTGCGGCGTAGGGACGCTCCGGCCGTACCACTTCTTCTCCGGCACGTCGATTGTCGTTTCCAGAATCCAGCTCAGTTCCCGCTGGACCTGCGTAGCTGGCGGAAACCGTCGATCCATGGTGAGCATGTGAGTGTACTCAGCCAGAAACTCGGTCGCCTCGTCATTCCGGCCGTAGAGCCGCAGGGGAAGAGGCGACTCCGTACACGCTACCGACAGAGCAGCCAGATAGGTGGTCTTGCCGCTGCCAGGGGCGCCCCAGAGCCCGATCTGCTTGAGAGTCTGTCGCTGACGGGTCGGCTGTACGGTCATAGGTGCTCCTTAGTTACCAATCAGCAAGCGGGATGGTGATCCGCTGTGAGTTCCGGGCGAGCAGGCCGAGGTCCTCGCCGATTCGCCGGACGCTGGTGCCCGACTCGTGCAGGCCCCGGTTGCCGAGCCGTTGCCAGATCGTGGCGAGCTGCCGGTCGGCCGGCAGCTTGGTGGTGACCGCGACGCACCAGACGCCATGCGTCCCGATCAGCTCGCCGAGCTGGACGGTCCAGCTGATGTGCTCCGGGCAGGCGACCACCTCGAACGTCTGCGGGTAAGGGTGCGGCGGCCGGTCGGCTACGACAAGCAGCCGAGTGGCCCGGCCCTGGGGCTTGCTCGCCGATAGCTGAACGACGGCTTCCTGGAGCAGGTCCTCGATCGCGGTGGCGTCGTCGGTGGTGATCTCGCTGCCCTTGAGCGCGTTCAGCGTCCGCCGCGCCTCGGGCAGCGGCGCCAGCGCCTCGCCGCGCACGACCGGCGTGCGCTCGAAGCCGCGCCTGAAGATATGGTCAACGCAGCCGATCACGCTGACCTTGACGTGCTCGGGGTCCGGGTATTCGGCCTCGATGAGCGAGAGCAGCTCTCCGACGAGCTTCCTGCGCTGGCGCACCAGGGCCGGCGCGCCGCCGAGCTCGATCGCGCAGACCAGATCGAGCGGACCCGACGGCACTGAGACCCTGGCGGGCACGCTGGCCAGCGTTTGGTCCCAGGGCCTGGCATCGGGCGTGACGCCCGGCGGCTCGGTGAAGCGCAGCCGGCCTGGCCCGTCAAGCGTGATCGTGACCCTGTACTGCCGCTCTTTCGGCAATGGCACCGCGACAGCAGCGACGACCTGGTCCGGGTCATCCCCGTTCCCGCACAGCACGGCGAGGCTGACGGTGCCATCCTCGCCAGGGAGCCGGCGCAGCGGGAGCGTGACGGCCTTTCCCTGCTGGTCACCCGGCTGGAAGACCGGGACCTTCTCTGTGCTGATCCGCCCGTTGGCGGCGTTCAGCTTGGCTATCACCGTGTAATAGGCGCGGGACAGCGGCAGGCTCGCCGCGGCCTGGCCAAGCAGGTCGCTGGCCGGGGTGCCGTCGGCGACCGTTCCCGCCCAGATGATCGCGGTCTCCGGCAGTTCGCCGCCGGGCAGGTCGGCCGGGCTGGCGAGCACGACCGGGACGCTGGCCCGCGCGGCGGCGGTGAGCTTCGCGGCCCGGGCGGGCAGCTGCCAGGTGGCCGGGCGGCAGACCACGAGCACCCGGCTGGCCGTGAGGGCCGGCACGGCCTTGCGAAGCGAGTCGTCAATCCGGGCCTGGTCCAGGCCCTGCGTCCGGCCGGCGAGCTGGAACTGCTGCTCGCCTGGGTCGCCGGCGAGGAAGGGCAGCAGATCGGGCCAGCGCCTGGTGTCGGAGGTCCGGCGCAGCAGCGGTGATCCCGCCACGTCGGCCAGGGCGTCAATAACCGCGATTCCGTCCTGGTCGATCAGGACGATTGCGGTCGTATCCGGTGCCCGCCCGGCGCTCGTGCCTGTCAGGACAGCACGGAAGATGTCAAGCAGGACCTGGTCGCTGATGACGTCAAGCCGCCCGGCGGCGGCCCTCGCGGCCTTCCACTGCTGTGGATTCGGCGGTCCGCCCCTGATCAGGGCCTCGTACCGATCGGGCGCCGCCGACAGGACCGCCGCGAAGCTGGTGTCCCACTCGCACCTGGCCTGTTCGAGCTTGCGGTCGAACTCCTGCCTGACGGCCGGCGTCACCGGGCCCGCCCGCAACGCCGTCCGCAGCGTCCAGCCGCACTCGGTGCATCGGCGCTGCGGGCCGGCCGCCGTACCGCAGCCGGGCAGGCCGGCCCGGCCGGCCCGGCGTCCTTGGGTTTCGTGCTAGCGCCTGGCACCGGGCACGTCCTGCTCGCTGAAGGTCGTCAGATCGTCGTTGTCAGGGTCGGCCGCCACCCGGGCCCCCATGCTGGCTTCCATCTCGGCGAGCAAGCCGCGGGCAGCGCGGGCGTTGCCGAAGTCGGCCGGCTGCGCCGCCTTGGCGGCGGCGAACCAGGCCAGCGCCCTGCTCGCGGCCCCGTCAGAGAGCGCGTAACCCTCGGCGGCCGACATCGACCGCAGGATCTCGAGCAGTTCGGCGCCGGAGTAGTCGGGAAACTCGACCCGTACGGTGAAGCGCGAGGCCAGGCCGGGGTTGCTGGCCAGGAACTCAGCCATCTGCACCGGGTAACCCGCGGCGATGATGCAGATGCGGCCGCGCAGGTTCTCCATCTCCTGGTTGAGCGTGTCGATGGCCTCCTGGCCGAAGTCCCGGCTGTCGCCAGACCTTGACAGGGTGTAGGCCTCGTCGATGAACAGCACGCCATCCAGCGCCCGTTGGATGGCGTCGCCGGTCCTGGGGGCGGTCTGGCCGATGTACTGGCCGACCAGGTCCTTGCGGCCGACCTCGATCACCTGGCCGTCGACCAGCAGCCCGAGTGAGCGGAAGATCCGCCCGATCATCCTGGCCACGGTGGTCTTGCCTGTTCCCGGCGGGCCCAGGAAGATCAGGTGCGGGGCCGCGACCGTGCCCTTGCCCTTGCGCTGCCGCAGGTTAAGCTGGTTGACCAGGGCGCGGATGGTGTTCTTGACTGGCTGCAGCCCGATCATCGAGTCGAGCTCGCCGAGCAGCTCGGCCATCCCGGGAAGCTTCTCCGACACGTGCGCCTTGAGCCGGGCAGGCAGGTCGGCGACGTCGGCGGGCTGATCCACCTGGCCCTTGGTCCTGACCGCCCAGCGCTTCCTTAGCTCGTCCGCGAGCTCGCGCATCGCCCTGGCGTTGCCGAATCCGGCGCGCCTGGTCCGGTACAGGCCAGCCACGGCGGTCGTGAGCTGGGCGCGAAGCTCGTCAGTCAGGGTCAGGCCGAGGCCAGCCAGCCGGTCATGCAGGATCTCGGTCAGCGTGGCCGCGTCGTAGTCGGCGAACTCGATCACGTTCGCCTCGGGGAACCGGCTGCGCAGGCCCTCGTTCGCGTCCAGGAATTCGGTCATCTTCGCCGGGTAGCCGGCGACGATGACGACGAGCCTGCTGCGGTCGTTCTCCATTCTTGCCAGGAGCGTGTCAATGGCTTCCTGGCCGAAGCCCGATCGCTGGTCGCTGAGCTGGTAGGCCTCGTCGATGAACAGCACCCCGTCGAGCGCCCTGTCGACCAGCTTTCCGGTCTTGATGGCGGTGCCGCCGACGATCTGGTCCACCAGGTCAGCCGCGCTGGCCTCGATGGTGTGGCCTTTGCGCAGCACGCCGAGCTCGCGGTACATCTCGCCGACCAGGCGGGCCACGGTCGTCTTGCCGGTGCCGGGATTGCCGGTGAAGACCAGGTGATGCGCGCCAGGCTCGACGTCCTTGGCCCGCCCTTGCCTGGCCAGCTCGGTGTCGGCCATGACCTGGAAGCGCAGCGCCTCAAGGTGCTTCTTGACGCCGTCGAGGCCCCGCATCTGCTCCAGCCTGGCCGCGACGCCGCCGGGCTCGGGCGCCGCCGTGGCGACTAGTTCGCTGGCCCGCAAGGTGTCCGCGCTCAGCGGAGCGCCACGGGAGGCGAGCAGCGTGAGCAGCCGTTGCCAGCGGCTGAGGTCATAGGACTGGGCGGACATCGACCTGACCACTGCGGCGAGTTCCGGCCAGTCGCTGACCTGCAGGCCCGCGCTGATCCGCAGGTGGTGGACGAGCCTGGTGAGCTCGGGCTCGTCGGGGTAGCCGATCAGGCCAGGGCGGCGCGACCGGTCGAGCTGGCGCTCGGCGTGGGCGGCCAGCGCGGGCACGGCCCGCAGGTCGCCAAGGAAAGCGTGCACATCCTCAAGCGCTGACTGCCTGAAGACGAGGACGCACGAATGCGGCACGTCGCGCCTGAAGGTCAGCTGCTCGGCGAAGAACTCCGCGAGCCCGCGCACCGACTCGATGTGCATGAGGGTTTCTGCGGCGCCGACGAACACCAGCGCGGTCGGGGGCTGCTTCGGACCCATCAGGTGGTGGAACATCTGGACGCTGTGCTCATCGCTGATGCCGCCCCCAGCCGGGCGAGCGGTGATGTCGGCCGGAGCGCTTCTGGCGGCGCGGAAGTCGGCGACCACCAGGTCGCCGAGCGGACCCCTGAACCCAGGCCGCATCCGCTTGCGCCCCGCCGGCACGGGCTGCGCCGGCGCCGGCCCGGCCGGATCGAGCTCAGCGACTCGTCGTCGCGGAAGTACAGCTTCTGCCGCAGGGAGTAGAAGCCGATCCGCTGAAAGCCTGCCGCGCGCAGACCCTCCCACAGCACTTCCTCGAGCACGCAGACGCGGTAGCCCTGATCGACGAATCCGTCAGTGACGCCAGGGCCGTAGACGAGCAGCAGCGGATCGCCCTCACTGGCGGCAACCTGGACCCTGGCGAGCCGTTCGACTGTACTCAACTCGGCCCTGGCACGGCGCTCGAAGCTGAGGTGCCCGGGCGCGCCTCGGTCCGCACTCGCCCGGCCAGTCCGCCAGCGGACCTCGTCCGGGGCGAGGGCGAGGATCGCCTGAGCTGATCGAAGTCGGCGTAGCTCGGGTCAGGCGGACCGGGATCGGCGGCCGGAGTTCCGATGATCAGCCCCTGCTCGCGCAGCCGGTCGGCCACGACATGCGCGCGGCGAGAGCGTTCGGCCTCGTCGGGCACGCCGACGTCATAGGACAAGATCCGCAGCACGCACGACCCGCCTTCGTCGTCGGGCGCGACCTCGATGACGATCTCGCTGTCGTCCGGGTGCCTGAGTTTGCTGTAGAAAGCTTGCCTCGGGTCATCGCCCTCATAAGTGGCCTGCCCGTCCACCCACTCGAACCCGGTCGCGTCGGCGAGAGCGTCGACCACGAACTCGGCCAGGTTGACCCGCACCTGGGAGGCGAACTGCCGGGCGGTCGCGCGCTCCACGACGGCCGACAGCTCGTCGTTGAGCTCAGGGATCTCGCGCTCGACGGCGGCGCGCAGCTCGGCCAGCGACGCCTTGCCGCCATCGGAATCCTGGTCGTCGCCGGCCCTGACCCGGGCGCCGAGCCGCTCGGCCCTCGCCCGCAGCTCGCTCAGCTCGCCATTAGACCAGTAGTCGGTGTCGAGGTTCAGGCCGTCGATCTTCTGCCCGTCGGAGTCCAGCACGTCGCGGCTTGCGTTGAAGCGGATCTGCTCGAGGAGCGCGGTGGTCGCCGACATGGCCATGAGCTGGCCGGCCCGCCATTCCTGGTCGCGGAACTCGACCTCGGCGCGGAGCTGGCTGAGCTCAAGATAGGCATCTTGCGCCTGGCCGAGCGCGGCTTCGCCGAACCCCTGGCCAAGATTGTCCTCGGCCTGCGCAAGCCGGCCGGTCAGGGCGGCGAGGCGGCCGGGCGCGAACTGCTCGTGCGGCAGGTGCTCGTCGATCGTCTGAGAAATCAGGCGGGCGTTGGCGGCCGCCTCCCCGGCCGCGGCCAGCACGCGCGCCTTGTCCTGCCTGATCTCCGCGAAGCCCGAGCGCAGCTCGGTGACGTCGCGCTCGCGCTGCTCGCGTTCGTCGGCGATCGCCTCGGTCAGCCGGGCATCCTGCTCCTCCAGGGCCTGCCTCGTGGTCGCGCGGATCTCGGCCGTAGCGTCCTTCAGCTCGTTCATGAGCTTCGCGGTACTGTCCCTGATCCGCCTGGTCGTGGCGGCTTCGATCTTCCTGGTCTGAGCGCTGAGGCCGCCCAGGGACTGCTCGACCGCGGCCTGCCGCGATCCGAGCTCGGCCGTCGCGCGCTCGATCTGGGCCTGCCCGTCGCGGCGCACGGCCGCGAGCATTCCGGGCAGCTCAGCGTTCACGTCCCGTAGCCGGTTCGCTGCCGCCTGGGCCGACTGCCAGGCCGACTCGTCAACTGTGATCCGCTTTTTTCCGCTCATCGTGCCGTGTCCCGTCTGCTCACAACTCATTTGGGGCTCCTGGTATGCGGTCGAATACCTCGGCGACCGCCGCGACCGGCACGCCGACGAGCAGCGCCGTCCGGTTTGCCAGCCGGATCTCTGATCGGCGCGGCCCGCGGTCAGAGCCGCATCGTCCGCCCTCAGCCGGCCGGTGAGGTGATGCACGTGCTGGTTGTCGCTGCCGCGCAGGCCGAGGCCGTCGTTCCGCGCCGCCACGTAGCGGCCGTCGATGAGTACGTCAACCTGACTGAGCAGGTCGGCGACCCCGGGCCCAGGCGGACGCGAGCGCAAGGTCGCGAGGCGGTATCCGGTGAAGCAGATCAAGGTCAGCTCCCGGCGCCGGCGGGCGTGCCGTGCCAGCTCGGCGAGTCCTGAGGCCTGGGCGACCGGCTCTCCTCCGGAGAAGGTAAGGCCGGTGACAGCCGGGTCGGCGAGCAGTTCGTCGGCCAGTTCAGCGGCCGGCACCAGGCGGGCCTCGCGCTCCGGGATCCATTCAGGTGCCAGGCAGCCCGGGCACCGGAAAGGGCAGCCCTGCACCCATACCACGGAACGCCACCCAGGGCCGAGCGCGCGAGTGCCGACACACGTGGCCGCCACATTAATCATTGGTGCCGGTATAGCGTATCGCAAAAGCCGCATCCCAGGTTGGGGTAACTTTCATTATCAGAACTTGAGTAGATAATACGGCAAGGGTTAGAGTCCTACTTGTCGATCTGAGGGGGCAGTTATCCATAATTTCACCGGAGTTTTCCGGAAAACCTCCAGTGCCGGCCCCAGTGTGGCCCAGTTTATGGTGCTTCGCGCCCAAATTGATGCTGCGTCGATGTGTATGCTCATTCAATGGGATACATCTGGGGCGACCCGGGTGTTCGTGGCCGGGACCCAGCGTCCGCGCCGGGGAAAGGCCATGATCGGGGTAGAGATGGGCGAGCGGGTGACCATTGCAGCGATCGGCGGGTCCGGGATTGCCGGGGAGATCAGGCATATCCAGGTGACTCCGACGTTCGAGGCTTTGCTGCCCTTGACCGAGCGACCGCTTGAGCCGATTCGCGATTACCTGGCCCGGCGGGCGGCGACCAGGGAGGTCGCCACGGCCACGTTCAGGCACTTGCTCATTGACCGGCGAGTTCGCCTCATGCGCCGGCAGATCACGCGACCGGTCAGGCACGTCACGCTCCGGCCGCGCGCACCGGGCCCTTCCTGCGCCTCGGGCCACTGCCAGGCCGGCTAGCGGTTGCGTCGATGGAGGACGGCCTGGTGGCGGCGCAACGCGAGCTAGAGGCGAGACGCGCGGTGGCGATGCGCGCCCTAGACGAGCAGCAGCAGGACACGCAAGCGTTCAGCGAAAGAGAAACATTGCCGTGGTAGCAGGGGACTTGCTGATCTGGGTATCCGGGGCGCAGCCGAAACTGCTGCGGGAGCGCTGCCCGACCGACCGGGCGAAGTACCTCGGCATTGGTGGCGCTATTTTGCTCACGGCCGGAGTGGCGGCCACGTCGATGACGTTCGCGCTGACGACCGCGCTGAAGGCGCCGCTGATCGTGGGCCTGGCGTTCGCCTTGCTCTGGGGCCTGGCGATCATGAGCCTGGACCGGTGGCTGGTGGTGTCCCTGCAACGCGAGCAGGGCCTCGGCTGGTTCGCGCGCTACGCGCCGATGGCCCTGATCCGGCTCCTGCTCGCGCTGCTCATCGGCTTCATCGTGTCGACTCCCTTCGTGCTGGAGATTTTCCATCCGGAAATCGACAATGAAATCGCCATTATTCATGCCCAGAAGAGTGACGAGTTCCAGCGGCATCCGCCGTTGCAAGGCGCCATTACTAACGACCAGGCCGAGGTCGCTCAATTTGAGAAGCTGGTCAAGACCGGAGGCGCGGCGCCTAAGCCCTTCCAGAATCCGACGGTTGCCAGCCTGGTCAGTCAGCGGAACAAGGCCCAGACGCAGGTCAAGTACTGGTATGGCGTCTATAACTGCCAGCTTTACGGAAAGCCGTTCGAAAACCTGACGTGCGAGGCCGGCAATGGCCCGGCCGCCCAGAAGGCGCTCAACCGCTACCGGGGCTATCAGACCCAGGTTGGCACCCTGACGACCAAGATCAATAACTTGGTCGACGGGATCGAGAGCCAGTATAAGAATGGCAGCAAGCAGACCATTGCCAAGGCCCAGGCCAGCCTGGATAGCTGGCAGAAAAAGCTTTCCAAGGACCAGCAGACGCAGCGCGGGCTCATCAAGCAGTTCAACACGACCAACAGCGCTAACGGGGGCCTGCTCATCAGGCTCCAGGCGCTGAGCGACCTGACCGATCGCAACACCACGCTCACCTGGGCGCGCTGGCTGCTGTTCGCGCTGTTCACGACCATCGAGTGCCTGCCGGTGCTGGTGAAGACCCTGCTTAACCTCGGCAAGCCGACCGCGTACGAGCTGGTGCACGCGCAGCAGGAAGACATGTGGGTCAAAGTTTCCAAGCACACCACGCGCAAGAAGGAGATGGCCAGCAGGATCGAGTCGGACAGCATCGTCGCGGAGGCCGATCAGCTGGCCGAGGATCGCGGCGCGATTATCGGCTCGATCACCAGGCGGGCCGCTGACGCCGAGCTGAACGTCGCCATGGCGTGGATCGACCAGTGGGAGCGGCAGCAGCAAGCCGAGGTCGGAAGGGGAAACATCCCCACCGGAGCCGGCCCGAGGTTCAGCGCCAGCCCGGCGGCGCGCGCCGCGTGGCAGGATTCAGCCGGCAACGGCAGCCAGGCCGGCGCTGGCTGGGGACCCGTTCCGCCCGGTCGTCGCGGCGGCAACGGACGAGGTCGTCGCGGCGGCAATGGCCGGGTCCGGCAGGCCGGGCAATGGCCGGGCCGGCCATCGGGCAATGGCACGGGCGGATACGCGGCCCCGGGCGAATACGCGGCTCAGTCTGGCTACCTGGGTGACCCGCGCAACGACGAGGGCCTGGCAGGTGAGGCCAACGGCGTCGGGAGGCGCCCCGCGCCGCCCCGCCGGGAGGATCTCTGGGCCAGGAACACCCAGGAAACCCAGGACGCCTACCCGCCAGGCGCGGACAGCCCGGACTTGGCGGAAGACTACGGCGGGCCGGAATACGTGCCCTTCGACAACCGGGAGACCCAGCCCAGGTTCGGGCGGTTCGGCGCGGTGAGCGCCCCGCTGCCCGGAGCCCATGACTACCCGGCGAACGGCTTCCCCCCGAACGGCGCCCCGGCGAACGGCACCCCGGCCAACGGCACCCCGCCCAACGACAGGTCGCCAGTCAGGGATGCCGAGCCCTACCCGCCGTACCCAGCCGACGAGGGGCCGCCGCCGCAGGAATTGCCGATGGACGGGGAGTAGGCCGCCGATGACGAGGCGCCTCGCGAGCCCGCGCTCAGGGGCCGGCGAAGCTCGATGAGCCCAAGACGCCGGGTGGTCGCCGCGATCGACTTCGGCACCTACGGGTCAGGATTCGCCTGGGCCACCGTCAGCCGCGAGAATGATGACCTGTTCGACCGCAAGGTCAAGCACTTCCTGCAGTGGAAGGACCAGCGGACCGTCTACGCGAAGAACAGGTCGGCAGTGCTGATCGGCGCTGACGGTGAGCTTGTCGCCTGGGGCCATGAGGCGTTGCGGCTGAAGTACGAGGGCAATGGCACGGCCGGGACGCTGCACCGTGGCTTCAAGATGGACCTGCAGACAGATCTGGGCGATGGGCTGGGTGGCGATGGGCTGGGGGCCGCCGGGCCGGGAGGCGACGGCAGGCCCGGCGTCCGGTCCAGGCGGGAGACCTACCAGCTCATCGTCAGGTGCCTGCGGGAAGTGTTCAAGACGGCCTGCGCCGAGATCGTCCAGGGCCTGTACCGCGAAAGCGACATCCGCTGGTGCGTGACGATCCCGGCGATCTGGGACTCGTACACGGCGGACCTCATGTATCAGGCGGCGGTCGAAGCCGGGCTGCCCAGCGATCCTGAGCGGCTGCTCCTGGCCAGGGAACCCGCCGCGGCCGCCCTGCACTGCCTGGCTACCGGCGAGGACCGGCTCGGCGAGAACGGCACCAGGTTCATGCTCGTCGACGCTGGCGGCGGCACCGTCGACATCGCCTCCTACGAGGTGCGTTCACGAGGGCAGCTCAGCCAGCTTGTCGAGCCGGACGGGGCCAAGTGCGGGTCGGAGTTCCTGAACGACAGGTTCATGGAGCTCGAGCTGAGCCAGGAGTTCGGCCCGGACGGGCTGGCCTGGATCAAGTCAGAGTACCGCCAGCAGCTGTCCGTGCTCATGGATGCCTTCGAGCGGGAGAAGCTGTCCTTCGGCGCCGGCTCGGCCGACGGGCTGCGGCTCGAGCTCGGCCCGGCTCTGTACGGAGCGCTGCGGCGGAGGCGGGAGGATACCGGGCGCGGACCTGAGCCGCGCCCGGTGCTGGTGTGTGACCGGGACAAGGTCACGGGCCTGTTCGAGAGCCTGCTCGATGAGGTCCTGCCGAAGGTCGACGCGCAGCTGACGGCGATGCGGGCAGCGAGCGGACAGCGCGGCGGCGAGATCATCGCGCTCGTCGGGGGATTCGCTCAGTCGCCTTACCTCCGGGCCAGGCTCGGCGACCACGTTGCCGGGCTCGGCGCGGAACTGATCGTCCCCCGCCGGCCCGAGCTCGCGGTCCTCTCCGGCGCCGTTCATTTCGCCTACAATCCGGAGGCGTTCCTGAGCTGGCCATCTCCGCTGACCTACGGCGTTCGCCGCAGCGAGAAGTTCCGCCCGGGCATCGATCCCGAGAGCTCAAGGTTCATCGCCGCGGACGGCTCAGCCTGGTGCGGCGACCGGTTCAGCGTCTTCGTCGCGATCGGCCAGGAGGTGACCGCCGGCAAGACAGTGACCAGGAAGTACGCCCCGATCGATGAGACGGCGCCGAGGCTGGTGGTCCGGCTGCTGACCTCGCACCAGCCGCACCTGCGTTTCGCGAGCGATCCCGGTGTCGTCGAGGCGGGTCAGATCGTAGTCGACCTGACCGCGTCGATCGGGCAGCCGGTAGCCGCGCGGGCCGTGGAACTCACCCTCAAGTTCCTGCAGACCAGGATCGTCGCGACCGCGCGCAGCCTGCACACCGGAGAGGCAACCTCGATTCCCATTCACTGGCGGCCAACGTGGTAAGCCGCCCGGACGATCCGTCAGAGAGTGAAGATCACATGGACGCTCCGGGCCAGATTGACGCGAGCGACGGCGAATTCGCCATCACCGCCGCGATCGACGTGCATTTCCAGCGCGGCGGCGCCCCGGCCACGATGCCTCTCGGCGAGTGGGTCGCCTGGGTGAATAGCAGTATTGGCCAGCTCACCGGGGAAGTGAGCAAGCTGCGGGCGCTGGAGGGCAAGGTCGCCGATCTTGACTCCAGGCTGGACGAGGTGCTCGCGGCGGTCGACAACCTGGCGGTCAGCGGCCGGGACAGCGAGGAAGACCTGGACCATTTCGGATACCACCGAACCTTCCTGAGCTTGATTAACCAGCACATCAGCGCTCTGGCCGAGCTGACCGCCACGCGCAGGCGCCTGACCGACCGCGATGTCGGCGTCTTGACCAGCCGGATCTGCTGGATCTTGTTCGGGCCGACCGAGCCTGCTCTGGAGGCGCTGCTCCGCGAGGTCAATGACGACTCGGCGCAGGCGCGCGATCGCGTGATCCGCATCTTCGAAAGCGGCCGCGATCTGCGTGACCGGCTGGCGGCTCACCCCGAGCAGCACTGGGACTTTGGCTTCCAGACCGGCTCCCGGATCGACCATCGTTCGCAGGAAGAATGGTCGGCCGCGCCTGCCGACGGGATCGTCGAATTCGTCGTCGTGCCATCCTACGTAGTCAGCGGCAACTCGATCCTGTCCAAGCAGCGCGTCTACACCGCCGCGCCGATCCCGTCGCTTCCCGTAGGCCCGGCCGTCGCGGACGCTGCCGAGACCCAGCCGGCGGGCCGGGCGGCCAGCTGGGCCAGCCCACGGTGAGGGACGTCGGCGCTTGTCACGCGCCCGGCGCGCGGCGCGCAGGCGGCATGATCCTGGTCCAGTAGGGCTTCAGCCGGTGGTTCAGCCAGTCCGCCCCGGCCTCGCTCTCCAGATCTATGGCTGGCTCGCTGGCCGCTGCGAGCACCCTCTCGCAGCGGTCGCCGAAGAGGACGACGGACTGGTCGCCTACGTTCCGGCGCGACATCCAGGCGATGCCCTGGGCGGCCGGCACCTGCAAGCGCAGCCACCTCGCCCAGCGCCTGGTCTGCGGGTAATCGCGTGATTCGCACTGAATGAGCCACTGGTCCTGGAGCGCCGAGGCGAGGTCAATCCCGGTCATCAGGGAGACCAGCGTGAGCGGCTCGGTGACCAGCACCGGGGACAGCGTCAGGTTAGCGACGTTCTCGCGCCTGATAGTGCGGAATTTTTTAGGATGAAATGGGAGGTCACGGGTGATTGATTCAAGTATTGCGGTTTCCGGCACCGGGGCCGCGTAGAGAAACGGGTACGGATCGGTCTGCGTCGCGTCGAAACGGCCGCCGCCGAACACTTCGTCAGTCGGCTGGTCTTTGAAGCAGGTAGCCAGCCGGTGCGTCGAGTGAACCCGCCAGAGTTGCGTGCCCACGTCGAGCTTGACCAGGCGCGGCGAGATCTTGGGGTCGGCGGTCTCCGGCGGTCGGGCGGCGGGGGTCAACCTACTCCTCCCAGCGCACGGCCCGGGCGGCCTGAAGCAGGACGGCATCTGCGACGCGCCCGATCAGGTCCGCCGGGACCGCGCCCAGCCAGGCGTTCTCGCCGAGCCACCAGTCGGCCACGCCCCACGGGTCAGCGCCGGCGCCGAGCAACTCGTTGACCGCCAGCACGACAGGGACGGGCTGGCCATCAGTCCCGAACTGGAAGGCGGGCAGCCTCGGCGGGCGGCCGGTGTCGTTGCCAGGCAGCCTGATCAGGCCGCCCCGCTCCGGCGCGACGCCGAAGGCGCGGACGTCCTGCTCGGACAGCGACGGCGCGGCCAGCAGCCAGGCATCAGGATCGTCCTCATCGCCGGCCTGGAACTGATCACCGGACCCGAACTGGAGATCAAGGTCACCGAGGATCGCCGCGATGTCGGCGAGGTCGAGTGCGGCGGGGCCGGTCGCGTACCGGTCCGATGACGCGGCCGTCCGCACCGGGTGTCCGCGCGGCAGCTTGCGGGTGAGCTGGCGCAGTTCGTAGCTGGCGTCCGCGGCTTGCTCGCTGGTCGCCGCTGTCCTGACCTGGCCGACCAGCTCGGTGAACCGGCGCGCGTCGTCCGGCGCAAGCTCGGCGAGGACCGCTGGCCAGTGCCGCGCGAGCGTGACGAGGAAGTCATGCTCAGTCACTGGCGCGTCCAGGCCGGAGCACCAGCGCAATCCCGCGCCAATCCATTTTCGTTGAGATCACCTCGGTCAAATGATAAAACGGTACGGCACCTTGCCCCCCGGTTAGTTTTCCGCACTTAACCGCAAAATCTCCGAATCCTCTGACTGAGGCTGGAGCGCTATTACGCTGAAAAACCCGGCGAATGGATCACCTGATGGACTACCTGGTGAATGACGAAGCGCGTCCAGGTGACTTGTGGCAGGTCTATGAACTCGCCGAAGCGCTCGCCGAGGCCTATCAGCGCCTGGTAGCCGCCGGCGATGCCGAAGGTGCCCGCGATGTACTCGACGAGCTCACGGAACTGCTCGATCAGGCACTCATCGATGGCGATCCCGCCCACCCGGTCTGGCACATCCTGATGTCAATCGCAATCGAGTGCTACGGCGAGCGCGTAGACCTGACCGGTGAGCCAGCGGACCGGGACGAGCTGATCCGGCTGCTCGGCTGGTACCTGAACTGCCTGAAGACGCCAGCCGGCGGGATTGACCAAGTGCCCGGAATGCCGGCTTCCGCAGTGCACCGGCAGCTCGCCTGGCTGCGTGCTGACAGATACCGTGACCCGCGCCAGCCAGAACGTGACGCGGCTGATCTCGAGCTGGCGATCGCTCACGGCAGGGAGGCGCTGCGGCTAGGGCCAGATGCCGACATCTCGGCCGGCGAAGAGGCGGGCGTCGTGGCCGGACAGCACGCCGCCCTTGGCATGGGTCTCGCGATGCGGTATGGCGAAAGCCTCGGCGGACCTGGCGGACCCCGGTGGGCCGACGGCCAGGAAGCTATCACAGAGTTCAGGCTGGCCAGGACCGGGCTCGCCGATCCTGACGACCCGGAAATCTGCTGGTTCCTCGGCAAGCTGATCGCCGACAGGTACCTGGACGAGTGGCCAGGGGTGGCAGGCGCCCCTGCCGACCGGGACGAGGCACTGAGCCTGCTGACCGCGGCCGCCGAGGCCGAGGAGCCCGACCAGGACACGCTGATCACCCTGATGGAGCTAGCGGACCGCCGGCTGACCGACACCTCCGACCGGGGAGACCGGGAGGTGCTGATCAAGTGGGGCGAGTTGCTGCTGAGGCTTGAGCCAGAGCCGGATGAGGCCCTGCGGGCGCTCGCGCACTGCTCGGTCGGCCTGGCACTGAGGGACCGCGCGGAGTACGCGGCCGATCCCAGGGCCGACCTCGCGGCGGCGATCGCTCACCTGGAAGCGGAGCTTGAGCTCACGCCGCCCGACGATCCGGACAGAGGGTCGCAGCTTGGGCTGCTGGTCGGCGCGTACTGGGACCACCTAGGCGGAGACGATAGCCAGCACGCGGCCATGGACAGGATGACCGAACTCGCCATCGAAGCCTGGTCGCTGACGCCGCCGGCCACCGAAGACCGAGCGCTGACCGGCCTGTATCTGGCCACCGGGCTGTACGAGCGCTTCCGCAGGCCAGGCGAGGCATACGATCTCGCCCGGGCTCTCTTCGCCATGGAGGTGCTGGCCGAAATTGAGCCGCAGTTCGACGATACGGACCTACGCCGCATGACCGTCGTCCTCATGATGACTTTCAAGATGGGTTATGCGCAGGTCATAGGCTCGGCCGAGGCGATGGGCGAGGCTGAGCCGTGGATCCTGCGCGCCATTGACGAGATACCCGCGGACGATCCGCAGTGGGCTTTCGGCGCGTCTAACCTCAGCATGGGCATGGTGCTGCTGGCATCGGCCGGTCTGTCGGCTGAGATGACGGAGAAGGCGGTCGCCGTGCTGTCGGCGATGATGCTGCGGCCCGGCGTCGACCCCGTGTCCGCCGCGCGGATCGAGGGCATGCTCGGTCTGGTCCTTGTCCAGCGGACTAGCCTGCACAGCAGCGCGGACGACCTCGATCAGGGCATCGCTCATTTGCGCGCGTTCTGGGAAGCGGCGCAAGATGACTCCGAACGGGGCATGGTCGCGGCGAACCTCGGCTCGGCCCTGATGGTCCGATACACCAACCGCGGTGATCGCCAGGATCTGGACGCCGCGCGGTGGTACCTGGAGGCGGTAACGGAACTCGGTCGGCAGCGGCCGTCCGTGAGAGACGAATCCGCTGACTTCGACGTGATCGTGGATGCGATGGCGGGGATGCTGCACACGCTCGCCGGCCATGCCGACGGCGACCCGAAGATGATGGACGCCGGGATAGCCGAGCTTCGGTCCGCCATCGCTGTCTTGCCTTCAGACAGTCCGCTGGAGAGCAGGCTGCACAGCGACCTCGGGCTCGCCCTGCTCATGCGAACGACACTTGATCCGACCGGGGCAGAGCAGGACATCGACGAAGTGCTTGACCTCGCGCAGGCTGGCCGCGCGCTGCCCAAGGGGAGCCTGATGCGACCGCTGGCCATCGTCAGGCTGGCCGGCGTCTTGATGCTCAAGGGCATCACGACCTCTGATCCGGCCCCTTTTAGCACCGCGATCGGGCTGATGACCGACCTTCTGGAGGAACTCGGCCCGGACTACCTGGAGAGGATCAGGTATACCGCCGCGCTCGGCACGATGTGCCGGTCCCGGTACGGGTTGACCGGTGATCAGGCCGACATCAAGGCGGCGATTGGCTGGCTTGAGCAGTCACGCGCAGAACTGGTCCGGGTGCCAGGTCATACGGCGCGTGCCCCGGCCCTGATGGAGCTCGCGCGGTGCTACCGGCTGGGCGGCGACCTGGCAGCGGCGCGTGGGACTGGCCTGGCCGCGCTCGGGGAGCGCGGGCAGCATGTGCTGCTGCAGACAGGGACGGTGCGCGGGCTTGGCTACGCCGGCCTGGCGGCGAGCGAATCGACCGAGGTCGCTGACTGGTGCCTGGCCGATGGCGAGCCGAACGCCGCGGTCGCTGCCCTGGAACTCGGCCGCAGCCTCGTGCTGCACGCCGCGACCGTGGTCACCGGCGTCGCCGAGTTGCTTGCGGAGGCTGGCCAGACTGAGCTGGCTGCCCGGTGGCGTGACTCGGCCGCCGCCAGCCCGCTTGATGATGGCGGGCAACCCTGGGACCTGACGAACCCGGAAACCGAATCCGGCATCTTTCCGGGTCTGGCCGATGCCAGCGCGCGGATTCCAGATGACCTGCGGGTGCGCGTGCTCAGGGCGCTCGCCGGCACTGGCACGAGCCGCCTGACCGACTCGCCGTCTTGTGCTGACATAGCTGCCGCCGTCGCGGGTACCGGAGCCGATGCCCTGGTCTACTTGCTGGAGCCGGTGGGCCAGGGTCCCGGTTACGCGATCATCGTGCCCGCCGAGCCTGGCCGGCACGGGGGAATTGACATGCTCGAGCTGCCATTGCTCGCCCGCAGCATGTCCGGCAGCCTCGACGGCTATATCTCTGCCTACGCCGACTACGTGCGCCTGACGGCCGGGGCGGAGCAGCGCTGGCGGCAGGCGCTTGAGCAGCTTTGCGACTGGGCCTGGCTGACCGCGATGCGGACCTTGCTCGAGCGAGTCGGCGGGTGGGGACTTGGCCGGGCTCCCCGCCTGGTGCTGGTGCCGGTCGGGCGGCTGAGCGTAGTGCCGTGGCAGGCGGCGCGGTCGGGGACCGGGCTGGACCGGGGCCGGTTCGCGTGCTCGGACGCGGTGATCTCGTACGCTGCCTCGGGCCGGCTGCTGATCGAGGTGAGCCGCCGGCCGGCCCTTGATCTTCAGGCCGCCCCGGTCATTGTCGCTGATCCGGCTCACAGTCTTCCGTTCGCCGCCTTGGAGGCGGAGGCGATCGCGGCCGGATGCTACCCGGCGAGCCGCTACCTTGGCCAGGTCGCGTCTGGCCGGAAGCGGCTGGCCGACGGGCGAGGGACGTCGGCTGAATTGCTCGCCGAGTTGCCGGCGGCGGCGCGTCCGGGGGCCTCGGTGCTGCACCTGGGCTGCCACGTCCGGCTGGTCGGCTCCGCGCCGTCGGCTTCATACCTGGAACTGGCCGGTGGCGAGCACCTGACGATCGAGACGATCCTGCGGCAGGCCGGCGGTCGCGCGCCGCAGGCACCGGGCGGGCTGGTGACCCTGGCCGCCTGCGTCAGCGACTACGGCGTCGCTGCCTACGACGAGGCTCTGTCACTGGCGACGGCCTTCCTGGCTGGCGGTGCGGTGACGGTGGCCAGCGCGCGGTGGTTCATCGACGACGATGTCACGACGCTGCTGATGTTCATGTTCCACTACTTCATGACGGCGCGGGATCAGTCGCCGAGGGACGCCCTGCGGCTCGCGCAGCTATGGATGCTCGACCCTGACCGCTCCGCCCCGGCGCAGATGCCGTCAGAGCTGGCCAAGGATGTGCCCGGGCTGGGCAGCGTCGGCATCGCCGAGTGGGCCGCTTTCACCCACCAGGGACGTTAGCTGGCCGAGCGGGGAGACACGGCGCCATTTTTTCCGGATCTGGCTTACTACTTTGTCGCCAGCGACGAGCCCGGCCGGGCGCGGCAGTGCCTCAGCGAGGCCGCCTCGATCCTTCTGGAAGCCCTGCGGACCGCTGAGCCTTCTGACCCGCTCAGGCTGGACGTCATGTCGATGGCGATCGAGGTCTACGGCGAACGCTGGACCGAGTACCGTCTCGCCGCTGACCGGGAGGAGTGCATCCGGCTCGTGTCCGACTGGCTGGATGCGAGGGTCGCGCCTGGGGCACCGCCGGCTGGGCCGGACGACTTCCCGGTGGCGCTAGCCCATTCGCAGCTCGCGCACCTGCTCTACGGCCGGTACAGCGGATCGCCCGGCGCCGGCAGCACGATCCTGACCTTCACCTGACGGTCGAGCACACTCGGGCAGGCTTGCGCGAACTAGCGCTGGCTAACGGCGCGAAGGCCGAGGCCGCAGAGGTCGCAGGGCTCGGCGACGACTTGCACCAGATGCTGGGCTCACTGCTCGCCGACCGCTACGGCGCGAGCTTCGATTTCCCCGACGGTGACGCGCAGGCGGTAGCGGCAGCCAGGTCCGACCGGGATGAGGCTATCCGCCTCCTGATTGCCGTCGCAGAGCAACTCGAACCCGACCAGGAGATACTGGGTCCGCTCACCCAGTCGCTCGCCGGCCGCCTGGAAGACGCCGGGCAGCCAGGCCGATAGGGCCGCATCGATCCAGTGGGGCGAGTGCCTGCTGACGGTGCGCGGGCTCGAAGAGGAGAGCGTGGCCTTTCCTGCACAACCTGGTGGGGTGCGCGCTCCTTGACCGCTCGGCTACCGTCGCTGACCTGAGCCCCGAGGCCGACCGTGACTAGCCTGCGCGACCAGCGCCTGGCCGCTGCTGTCACCCGGCGCGCCTGGCCGAGCTCGCGCGGTGCTGCCGGGCGCTTGGCGATCCGGCGCGCGCCCGCGAGACCGGGCTGGCGTTGCTTCGCGAATACGGCACCAGCGTGCTGCTGCAAACCGGCACGGCGCGCAGCCTGCCGCACGCCAGGCTGGCGGCGCAGGAAGCCACCGCGTTCCGGCCTGCGCCTGGACGCCGGGGACACCGGGGCCTCGAACAGCGCGCTCGAGCTTGGTCTATCTTGCCGAGGCGGCTGACACCGACACCGGTCACGCGATAATCGTGCGGGCCGGATCTTCCAGGCTTGACGAGCCCGACGTAATTGAGCTGCCGCTGCTGCATCCGGACAAGACCACTGCCTTGAACAATTATCTGGACGCCTACGCGGCCTGGACCGCCTGCGGTGAGCCAAGCACCGGGCAGTCACTGGACGCGCAAGACGATCGCGGCGGCCCGTGATCGCTGGCGGCTGGACCTCGGGCTGCTCTGCGAGTGGGCGTGGCCGGCGGTAATGGAGCCGCTGCTCACCCGGGCGGCCAGTGGGGCATGGATCGGCCGCCCCGTCTGGTCCTCGTCCCGGTCGGACGGCTGAGCGCGGTGCCCTGGCACGCCGCGCACCCGCAGGCCGGGGAATGCGGGCCGGTCCAGTACGCCGCTCGGCGGCAGTGTTCTCCCTACGCCGCCTCTGGCCGCCAGCTCATCGAGGTGAGCAGGCAGCCGGTACTCGGCCAGCTGTCCGCCCCTGTCATCGTGGGCGATCCGGCCCGGCGGCTGCCATTCGCGGGCCTGGAGGCTCAGGCCATCTTCAGCGCCTGTTATCCGGAGGGCCGTTACTTCGGCCAGCCCGCCATTGCGCCGGTCGACGGACCTGGCCACCCGACTGAGCTCCTCGCCGTCCTGCCCGGCGGAGCCGGGCAGTCAGCTTCTGTCCTGCATCTAGGCTGGCACGCCCGCTCGGGCGGCGCGGTACCTGGCGGTGCCTATCTTGAGCTGGCCGGCGGGACCCGGCTGACCATTGAGGAAATACTCAGGCAGGCCGCCGGACGCGCCGGGGGCCTGGTCAGCCTAGCCGCGTGCGTCAGCGATTACTCCGGGGCGGCATACGACGAAGCGCTGACGCTGGCGACCTCGTTCCTGGCCGGCGGCGCGCGGTCACAGTAGCCGGAGCGCGCTGGAACGTTGACGACGACATTACGTCGCTGCTCATGCTCATGTTCCATTACTTCGTGGCCGTGCGTGGCGAATCGCCGAGAGACCGGCTACGGGACGCGCAACTCTGGATGCTTGATCCAGGCCGGGCCGCTCCGCCCGAAATGCCTCCTGTACTCGCGAAAGATGTCGCCGGGCTTGGCTCGGTGGATATCGCTGACTGGGCGGCGTTCGCGCACCAGGGCCGTTAACCGCGTGCATGCCATGCCCTACGATTCCTGATATGCCCCCTAGCGTTCCGATAGCGCGCCTGGGGGCAGCGGGGCAGGAGGGTGATGGCTACCGGAGCCGAGTTCGGTGTGCTGGGCCCGCTGCTCGTTCGCTACGGCCCCGCTGCGTCTGCGTGCCAGGCACAATCAGCTTCGAGAGTCGCAGGCCGCAGCCATAATCGTTTCTATGCGTGCAACCAAGCGGCGTCGCCCGCTGCGACGGCGAGTCGTTGTGCCTCCCGCTGGAGTCGACCTGGCGGCTGTCGCCGATCGCGTCTCGTATGTTGGCAGCAGCGAGCACAAGACGTTTCCGTCGTTCGCCGGACCGTTCAATCCGCGCGCGGACGCCTCTAAGTGCGATCCCAGACTGGCCGATCGAGACGAGTTGACGCGGTGGCTGAGGGACGCGATTAGGGCAGGTCACACGGGCGAGCTATGGGATGGTGACTTCCCGCGCTACGCCTGGTGCAGACGCACCGGGACAACTTACGAGGCACGCTTGACCAACCCTGGACTCGGGGAGTACAAGGGGTATCCGCTTGAATCAGATGAGAACGTCGAGGGCTTGACGTGACAGCAGACCGAGAACTCGTCATCAGGTGGGAGTGGCAGGACGCTGAGTCCGTCCGTACACCTGAGCACCGAGCGACCTGGGCCCGGATAGAGATCAAGGTAGGCGCTGAATTCGTCACGCTCGTCGAAGATCGGGGGTCAGGAAGCTCGCGTCGCTCGATCTACTGCCCGCTCTATCCGCTAGCTGAGTGGATTGCTTATAACTGGTGGTTCCTACTGGCGGACACCAGACCATCCAGCTTCCTCGCACAAGAAGCCGACCCCTGGGCCGCGGTCTCTCGGTCTCTGCCCCTAGGTCTGCGGGAGCGTCACTCGATCCGGGCCAGTGGCGATGGATTCTCATGGCCCGACCTTCTCATCGTCCCTGATGACCAGGAAACCCGGCTCGTATGGGGAAGCCGTCGCGCCCATACGTCAAGCTGGCCCGTTAGGTTCCTGACGAACGGGGACGTCCGTGTACGAAGTGAGCACGTGCGACAGGAGTTGGAACTTCTCGTAACCGGGACGCTGACTCGCTTGTCGGAGCAAGGCATTACTGGCACGGTACTTGAGAAGGAATGGGCGGCAATTCAGCACACAGACCAGGAGGAGGCCGAATACTGCCTCGCTGCCGCGCGCCTCGGCCTGGACCCATACTCCGACGCAGAGCCGATACGAAGACGACATCCTACGCGTGGCAGAGACTTTGAGCGGACATTTGCAAACGGATTTCCTCAACGCGGTCAGTCCTAGCTATATAGAGAGGGCACTAAACTGGGTTACGTCGCTGCAATCCACAAAACTGGACCGCCAGGTAAAGAGCGGATCGCATAACTTGACGAAATCCGCCGTGCCCGACGCGGCAGTTGTCCGAGCACTGCGTGCGGAGGTTCATGACTGTACCTTTGCTTCCCTTCGCCCGTGGGACATCGGTTACCAGCAGGCGCGTGTCGTCCGTGGTCAGATCGCACCCGACATCCAGATGAGACTTGCCGTTGACCGCTACGTCACGCCCCGGATCAGGAGGGCTCCCGACCTGAGCCTTCAAGCGCTCGGAGCAGGCGGAGATCAAGCGCAGTCAGTTGTCGTCATAGGCCAAACTCGGCCGGCGACGTCAACTAGGTTCACTCTGTCCAGGGCGCTCTGGCATTGCATCTGGGATGATTCGCCGCTATTTGTAGTTACGACGTCCCATACTAATCGGCAGCAAATTGAACGCGCATTTGCTGCCGAGTTGCTCGCGCCTGCCGAAGGCATTGAGCAACTACTTGAAAGCCCGCCAGAAGCAGCGTCGCAAGAAGAACTGGAGCAGATTGCTCAGAGATACGGCGTGTCCTCAATGGTCATTGAGCACCAACTGCGTAACCATCTGATCGCGTCTGAGGCGGCGTAGGGTCCGATCGCTGGGACGGCGCTGGCAAGCACCCTGGCCGAAATAATCGACCTACGACGCTGAAGGGAACGTGCTGACTACGACCGACCCGAACGGCGTCACGACGACCGCGACCTACACCTCGCGTGACCTGCTCGCCACGATGACGTACTCGGGAGCCTCCGCGCACCCTGTCAGCTACAGCTACGACGCGAACCGCAACCGGACGGCCTCGACTGACGCCACCGGGACATCGACGTACATCTATGACCCTTTCGGCGAACTAGTCTCAGCCAAGAACGGTGCAGGTCAGACGACCGGCTACGGCTACAACGGCGACGGCCAGGTGAGTGGCGCGTACAACGCCGACGGCGAGAGGCTGACCAGCACTCATGGTGCCACGACACTGGCGTCCGCGTTATGGAACGGTGCTGGCCAGCTCACCTCCTACGACGACGCTGCCGCCAACATGGGTGCGGCTCTTTTGGGGTGAGGGGTTAGTGACGGGGCTTTAGGCGGCGAGTTCGAGGTTGCTTGCGTAGTGGCTGAGGTGGTTGCGGTGGTGTTCCCGGCTGATGTGGCAGGTCCAGTAGGCGTCGGTGCAGTCGCTGGCGTGGATGGCGCGCAGCCAGAGCATGGCCTGGGCGCCGGGTAGTCCCCAGCGGGCTCCGGTGATGCCCATGCGGTCCTGGACGAGGTGGCGGCAGGCGCCTTCGATGACGCCGGTGGCGATGGGCCACCCGTTCGCGAGGGCGGCGGGGTAGTCCAGGTGGGGCTGCTTGGCGTCGAGGTAGTGAAGGGTCCTGCGGATGATCTTCTCGTGCTCGCCGCCGGGTTTCGGCGGGTGTTCTCCGGCGAGGCGGCGGATGCGGGCGGTGACGTCGGTGACGCGGCCGGCCAGGATGTCGGTGGCCTGGGCGGTGACCCAGTCCTCGGCGGCGGGGTCGCGGGCGGCGTGGAAGCACCAGGCGGCTTTCCACAGGTATTCCAGGACGTGGATGAAATCGACCAGGATGGTGACGGTGACGCCGCGTTCGGCGGCTTTTGCCTGGATCTGGCCGATCTGGCTGGTGTCGCCGTCCACCAGGGCGATCCAGGTCCGCTGGCGGGCGGGGTCGCGGCGGTCGGCCTCGCCGAAGGCCCGGGCGATGGTGGTGCCGAGGCCTTCGGTGATGTCGGTGGCGTACCAGCGGTTCACCGCGGCCGGCGCGGTCTTGCGGTGGCCGGGGAGCGGGTTCATGATGTGCGCGGGGGTGCGCGGCGGCGCGTCTTCGGGCGGGGGCTCGACGCCGAAGACGCACCCGGTATAAGCCATCCGCTTGTGCCCGGTTTTCTCCCCGGTCCCGAGCCGTTTCTTAAAGTTCCGGGTCCGCTGGTCCGGGGTCCTGGCGGTGGCCCGGCGGGCCTCGGGGCGCATGGCCACGCCCTTGCCGTCCGCCGAGATCGCCAGCACCGGCAGCGCCTTTCCCTTGTCACCGTCCCCGCCCGGCACCGGGCCGCGGGGCCGGTCCTGGCAGAACCGCTCCGCATCAGCCGCCGCGGCGACGGTGATCTCCTCCAGCTGCCGCTTGCCGATCCGGACCCCGGTCACCGCCGCCACCAGCTCCCGTGCCTCCTCATAGGCCCCGGACCGGCAGCACATCACCACCAGCTTCTGCAGCTGCCACGAATACCCCCGCAGCGGCAGGTTCAGCGCCGCATCCCGCGGAAACAGCGACGGCACCCCCGGCACCCCCGCCCGGTACCCGATCCGCGGCACCCGCACCACTCCGAGCGTCGTCGCCATCCGCCGGGCGCGGCCCCGGTCCGCCCTCCGCCGCGTCACCCCGTCCGCCCCGGCCACCCCGGCCACCCGGACCTCCGCGGCAGCCTGAGCGTCCAGGCCCAGCTGGATCACCCCCCGCAGCAGCTCCCTGCCCCGCTCGATGACCAGCACCTCCATCTCATCAAACGTCACCGCCCCGGCCGCCCCGCCCGCCAGCGCCGCCAGCGCGGCCGCCAGCGGCCCCAGTCCCGCCAGCACCCCCTCCGCGCACGCCGCCAGCCCGTCCGCCCCTGCCAGAACCGGCACCCCGCTACCCGCCGCCACGCCAGTCTCGTGCTCTTCCACTGAGGCTTCCTTTCCTCCGTCCCGATTTCGCACTTCAGGACCATACGGAAAGGAAGCCTCACTTACACGCAGCCACACCCACCCCGCCAGAAACACCCGCCACCACGGCTCACCCCAAAAGAGCCACACCCCGCCAACATGACGGCTGCTGCCTATGACGGCGACGGACTGCGGCCTCCGCGACGAACGGCCCGAATGGTGCCTAGATCTGATGGGGCGCCTCGCAAGGTCCGCATGCCGGCGCTGTGAGGCGGCAGGTACCTCGGATCATTCCGTCCAGTAGCCGCGCCTCTTACATTGTGGCCGCCACCTGCCTCGGTGCCGGCCACAGGGCGCTCCTGCCCACGAGTCGCCGGGGTAGCGTGATCAGGTTGGTATACTATGCGGTATGACTGTGACGACGATCAAGGTGCCGAAGACCACCCGGGACCGGCTGCACAGGCTCGCGAAGGCAGAGGGAATTACCCTGGCGCAGGCTATCGACAGGCTGATGGACCAGAGTGTGCCGCGACCCAGGCCCAGCGTCGGCGGCTTCCGCAGTGACCGGCCACTGGACGCTGAGGCGATTGACGCCGAACTGGCCAGGGGCTTTGGCGCGTGACGGCCATCATCGTCGATACCAGCGCCATCCTGGCGATCTTCGACGAGGCGTACACCGAGCACCGGGCTATCGCCAAGGTGGTCGCGGACACGTCGACGTTGCTGGTGGTATCGCCGATGGTCGTGGCCGAGGCTGACTATATGCTGGCGGCCAGGCTCGGGCCGCGGGCCGCTCGCCAGTTCGCCGGCGATGTCGTCAGTGAGGCCTACGACCTGGCCGAGTGGTCGTCGGCGGATCACGCCGATGCGTTGTCGGTGATCGAGCGCCAGGGCGATGACGGCGATTACCTGGGCATAGCCGATGCTTCCAACGTGGTGCTGGCCGACCGGCACCGCACGACCACGATCCTGACCCTGGACCAGCGTCATTTTCGAAGGCTGCGGCCGCTTTGGGGCGCGGACCACTTCACCCTCCTGCCTTACGACTCGTGACAGACCTCCCGCAAGCCACGCCTCGCTAATACATTTGGCAGCATGATGGGGGAAGTCAGGGCGAGCACGTCATCGGGGGCGCCTGACCAGCACGGCGGGCTGGCCGGACAACTCGCGGTCGCGCTTGCCGACGGAGATCGCGCGCTGCACTCTGATGGCGACCTGCCGGCCAGCCGGCGAGCTTTGAGCGTGCCTGCAAGCTGGCTGAGCAGGCGGGCGATCATGAGTCGCTGGCGCTCGCCGCGCTTGGCCTTGCCGGGCTCTGGGTCAGCGAACGCCGGACGGTGACCGGCATGGTGATGCTCGAGGCGCGGCTTGCCCAGTCGCTCTCATTGCTCGATGCCTCATCAGCGCTGGCGCTGCGGCTAAGGGTCAGGCTCGCCGCTGAGGCCGACTACCGCAGCGGCGGGCACGACCGCGTTCTCGGCCTGCTCGGTGAGGCAAGGCAGGCCGAGGACGACGTGGCGCTGGCGGAGGCGCTGAGCCTGGCCCACCACTGCCTGCTCGGTCCGGACGAGCTGACCTTGCGCCGTGAACTAGCCGTCGAGCTGATCAAGGTCAGCTTCCGTACCGAGCGCCGAAGCGACCTGATGATGGGGTTGCTGTGGCAGACGGCTGGCTCCTACGCCGCCGGAGATCCGCACGCCGGACGGCACCTGGGCGAGTTGCGAGATCAGCTCGGCCGCCGCGACCACGTCGCTGTCGGTTTCGTGGCCAGCGCGATGGAAGTCATGCTGGCGATTCGCGCCGGCCAGCTCGATGACGCGGAGTCGCTGGTCACCATCTGCGCCAAGAACGGTGTCACCGCCGGCGATGTCGACAGCGAATGGTGGCCGGGCGGGCAGCTTGTGACGATCCGCTGGTATCAGGGCCGGCTCACTGAGCTGCTGCCGATGCTACGCGAGCGAGTCGATTCCCCGGCTCTGAGCGCGGTCGACAACTCCTCGGTCGCCGCACTGGCCGTGGCGGCGGCTCAGCACGGCGACCGGCGCACGGCGGCGAGCTGCCTGGCCGTGCTGCGCGGCAGCGATCTGGCCGACCTGCCGCGATCGAGCAGCTGGCTGGTGACGATGAACGGCATCGTGGAAGCCGCGTGCCTCCTGGAGGAAGCCGACCTTGCCTCGCGGGCCTATCAGCTGCTGCTTCCCTACGCTCACCTGCCCATGGTGGGCGGCCTCGGCATCACGTGCTTCGGATCGGTCCGCCAGGCGCTCGCGGTTGCCTCGCTGACCGCCGGGCACCTGGACCGCGCAGTCGATCATTGCCGCGCCGCCGTCGAGCACAACCTCGCCCTGGCGCACTGGCCGGCGGTGATTTCCTCGCGGCGGCGGCTCGCCCAGGCCTACCGTCTTCGCGGCCATCAAGGTGACGCCGAGGCCGCTGACCGGGAGCTGGACGCCGCCGCGATCGAAGCGGGAGCGCTTGGCCTTCCTCTCACCAGCGATCGCGGCCCGGCACTTGCCGGGCGCGGCTTCGCTGAATGCGAGCGGGTGGGCCGGAAATGGCAGCTCACCTTCGGCGATCGAAGCGTCCTGCTTCCCGACAGCGTCGGCATGCTGCACCTCGCCGTCCTGATCGCCAGCCCGCGTCAGGACATTCCGGCCGCCGACCTGGTTGCCGGACTGGGCGTGCTCGCGGGCGCGACAGGCAGCGGCGGCACGGCTCAGCCGGTCCTTGACGACGAGGCGATCGGCGAGTACCGCACTCGCCTCAGGCAACTGGACGCGGAGATCGATGGCCGGGAGCCAGGAGACGATCCCGGCCGGGCGGCCCGCGCACGTGCCGACCGGGCCTGGCTCCTGGCTCAGCTCGCCAGCGCGGCCGGATTCAGCGGGCGGCCGAGGGCATTCCCGGACGAGGCCGAACGCGCCAGGGTGGCGGTCGGCAAGGCCATCCGCCGCGCTCTACTGCGCATTACCGAGGCCGATGCGGTCGTCGGGGACCACCTGAGCCAGAGCGTGCACACCGGCGTCCGCTGCTCGTACTGGCCGCGCCTGATCAGGCAATGGAACGGGATGGCACGCGATGGACCGCCCAATAGGTAGATAAGCCAGCCAACGACCAAGGGGGCAGTTTCGTGGCACTTCGAGACACTATGGGCAGCACAGCCTCTCAGTACCTCCAGCCAGGCGAGACGATCCAGGCCGTGATCGGAGCCCAGACCGCCAGCCAGTGGCTCGCGGCGCTGACCGGCGTGTTCGTCTTCCTCGGCCTCAACCAGTACCGGATCCTCGCCGTCACGCCAGCTCGGATCCTCGTGCTCGACGCCGGCAAGGTCAGCATGGCGAAGGCGCGCGGCGTGGTCACCGAACTCCCGCGCTCGACCCGGCTCGGGCCAGGCACCGGGCTGTGGCACCAGATCCCGGCCGGCAACGAGAAGCTGCGCGTGCACCGCCGCTTCTTCAAGGACCTCGAGACTGCAGACAGCCTGGCAGCCTCAGCCTGAAAAATTGCCCGGCGCCTGATGCGCCTTTCTGGGCTGACCCGGCCTTCACCTGCTCCGCAAGGTAACTGTCAAGGTTAGTGAAAGGCAGGCGTCATACCCCTGGGCACACGCTAGTGCTGCGATTCCATCTCGGAGGGCAGTGCAGTGACAGTGCTAGGAGCAGCCCGGGCATTGCTGCCGGCGCGGAAGCGGCAGCCGGAACGGCGTCAGCCAGGTTCGACAGGCGAGCGCATACTCCAGGACCAACTCGGCACCGCCCAGCGGGCCGAGCAGTTCTACAAGAACCAGGTCACCGACTACCTCACTCCGGTCATGCAGGAGTTCATCCAGCGGATGGAGATGGCGTTCATCGCCACCAGCGATCCGCAGGGGGAGTGCGACTGCAGCTTCCGCGCCGGGGAGGCCGGGTTCTTCAGGATCATCGACGACCGCACCATCGCTTACCCGGAACTGCGCGGCAACGGCGTCATGGCGAGCCTGGGCAACATGCTGCAGAACCCGCACATCGGGATCTTCATGGCGGACTTCTCCAGGGATCTCATCGGGTTGCACGTCAACGGCGACGCCAGCATCGTTCCGCCCGCGCGCATGCTGGAATTCAACATCGAGATCAGCGAGAGCGAGAACGCCGGCCGCCGGCCGGTGCAGTGGGTCCTGGTCCACGTCACCGAGGCCTACATTCACTGCTCCAAGCACATCCCGCTGCTGGTTCCGCAGTCCAGGGTGCGGCACTGGGGTACCGACAACCCCCGCCACAAGGGCGGCGACTACTTCGGCGTCAAGGAGAGCCGGACCGGCCCCGACCACTCCCCTCAGCCCGCTCCCGGCAACATCAATGATCCTGTTGGTTAATTGGAGGTTCAGGCGGCCAGGGTGAATCTGAGGCGCTGGAGGTGGGTGGTGCGGGTTCTGTCGAGGGGGGTGCTTGTCCACCAGGCGTCGAGGCGGGTGAGGTTGATGGCGGTGGCGGCGATGTTGTGCTCGAGGCGGGTTTTGGGCAGGCCGAGGTAGCGGGCGCGGCGGATGCCGGTGACGCGGGCGGCCTGGGCGATGGTGCCCTCGACTCCTGCGCGGATCTTGTAGCGGGCTTTCCACTGGCTGGTGTCCTGGTCGGCGCGGGCGGCGGTGATGGCGTCGTGGGTTTCGCGGGTGCGCAGGGTGAGCATGCGGCCGCGGGCGGAGGTGGTGCACTTGCCGCGGGCGGGGCATGGCTGGCAGGCGGCGGTGGCGAACCGGACGACGATGACGTCGGCTTTCTTCTGCCGGCCGGGCAGCCAGGCGACGCTGGCGGAGCCCTGGGGGCAGGTGACGGTCTGGCGGTCCCAGTCGATGGCGAACTCGCCGGCGGTGTAGCCGCCGTTGCGGGCCTGGGGGAGGTGTCGGCCAGGAGGGGGCCGATCAGGGTGATGCCGCGGGCGCGGGCGGCCAGCAGCAGGTCCGCGGAGATGTAGCCGGAGTCGGCCACGTGGTCGCCGGGGGGCAGGTCCCGGGCGGCGAGCATGTCGTGCACCGGCCCTGTCATCGCGGCGTCGGGCAGGGTCGCGGGGGTGGTGGCGGCGTTGGTGACCAGGTTCGGGACCGCCGGGCGGCCGGTTTCGGGGTCGTCGCCGGCCGGGTCGCCGCAGGTTTCGCTGAGATGGACCTTGTACCCGCGCCAGCCCCGGCCGCGTTTCTCGGAGTACCGGACGTCGGTGTCGTAGGGGGACTGGACGAGCAGATGGCCGGGCGGGAGCCCCTGGCCGCCGGGTTCCCGCCGGATCACCTTCTCCCCGTCCGCACTGATCTCGCGGTAGTACTGCTGCACCCAGATCGCCCGCAGTGCCTCCACCGCGGGCAGCTCGCGCAGCCACGGCGGCGCGCCGGGCGCGCGGACCGCGTCCAGCAGCCGGTACCCGTCCTGGCCGTACCGCACGGCCAGCGCGTCCCGGGCGGCCTCGGACGCGGGCAGCCGCAACTGCTCGATCCGCTGCCCGTACACCCGCTGCCACGACTGGTCGATCACGGTGGCCAGCCAGTCCGGCGCGGCCGCCGCGAACGCCTCCAGAACCGCCCGCACCGCCTCCCCGGCCAGCTCCAGCCGGTTCAGCACCCGGATCCGCCCGATCACGTGCGTCGAGTCGGTGCGCTGCCGGGCGCCGGCCTTCACCAGGCCCAGCTCCCCGCACCGCTCCAGCAGCCGGTCCAGCACCACCAGCTCCAGGCTCCCCGCCACCAGCCGCCCCCGGAACTCGCTCAGCACGCTGAAATCAAACCCCTCATCCTCCAGTTCCAGGCCCAGGCAGTACTTCCAGTCCAGCCGCCCCCGCACCGCGTCCGCCGCCTGCCGGTCCGTCAGGTTCTCCGCGAACTGCAGCACCGACACCACCGCCAGCTGCGCGGCGAGATCCCCGGCCGCCCCCGCACCCCGTACACCGCCCCGAAATCCGCGTCCTCATACCAGCAGCCCAGCTCATCACGGACCCGCATCGCCAGCGTCCCCTTCCGGAACGCCGCCCGCGCCACCCGGGCGGTACCCGCAGGCACCTCCGGCCACGGCCCCGGCCGCATCGACATCACAACCCGATTCCGCGGCCGGGAACAAGGACAGGAAACAGCAACACCGACCGCAGCAAGATCATCCACAACGCCAGCACTACCACCCCCGAAGCAGCCCGGCGTGTCACCCAAAATTAACCAACAGGATCATCAATACGCGAATCGACGCCCAAATCCCAACATGAATCGCGCAATCCATGCGGACGCCGGAGGCGACCTACGGGGTCATTCATGGACGCTTGCCCTGGCCGATGCCAGCGCTCCGATCACTATCGGGTCATCGGCGGCCAGGCCGTATCGGTCGCTGTAAATCGCGCGGACTAGCGTGAGCAGCTGGTCACCTCGGCCGGGCGGGGCAGTTGCTGGGGTTGCTGCCATCAGCAGCATCGGCTCTGTGATGCCCGAGCCGGTGTAGTCGGGCAGCACGTATCCGGGTACGGGGAGCTGCCGGGCGCCGCAAGCCCGCCAGAAGCTGATGCGACGCTGGCGGATCACTCGCTCGGGCTCGCTGGCTGATGCGTCGCATGGGTCTTCCACTTCGAAGATGACGGAGGTTGGCCAGTGCTCATCGCGCAGCGCCTGGATGAGCAGGTGCCAGAACTGGCTGCCGAGGCCGTGGCCGCGGCGCTGGCTGGTGATGGCGTAATAGCGCAGAAACGACCAGTCCGCCGAGGTCAGCAGCCGAAGCGCCGCCAGGCCCGCTGGCACGCCGCCTTCCAGGACGGCGAACGTCAGGTCGGCGTCGAGTGGCCGGGCCAGTTCGCTGAACGGAACGCGCAGCCCCGGGCTGAACGCCTCTTCGTAGATCGCCCGCACTTGGGCCAGCCGCTCGTCGCCAAGCTCGCCAATCGGGCTGACAACCAGGCCAGTCATGAGCTCCCTTCACCATCAAGCCGCGAAGTTACGCGCTTCGGCAGCTGCGGACCCGGGCAGGCGGGTCAGGCTGGCTGCTCGGCCTGCAGTTGCTTGACCATGTCGAGCGCCTGGTCGATGTGGCGGCTGATGCGCGTCATCGAGTTAAAGACGTGGCGGACCGTGCCCTGGCGGTCGATGACGTAAGTGACCCGGCCGGGCAGCAAGCCGAGCACCGATGGCACACCGTAGCTCTTGCGAACTTGACCGTCCTGATCGCTGAGCAGCGTGAACGGCAGCTCGTGCCGGCCGGCGAAAGCGACATGACTGTCGACTGAATCCGAGCTGACCCCGATCACCTCGGCGCCAGCGTCGGCGAAGACCTCGTGGCTGTCGCGGAAAGCGCATGCTTCGGCGGTGCAGCCGGGAGTGCCGTCCTTCGGGAAGAAGTACAGGACGACTACCCGCTCGCCAAGCCGGTCATGCAGCCTGACCTGGACGCCAGACTGCGAAGGGAGGGTGAAGTCGGGGGCCTTGTCGCCAACCTTGATGCCGCTCGCCATGCCTGCCTGCCTCTCTCTATCCGCCACGGGGCTCTATCCGCCCCTGGCTGGCGGTTACTGCCGTCCAGGCGTCCACGCCCCGCGAACAAATGTAGCGAGGACGAACAAATGTAGCGAGGGACGCGACAGTGATTAAGCCGGGCGGCGGTGGGTAGCTGGCGTCCGTGGGAGCCAGAACTATAGCCGGGCACTCGATTCCCGGAATCATCGTGTTCTTCTTTTGGGTGGTCATCGCCATTTTGGCCATCATCCTGCTGGCCTGGATAGTGCACTGGGCCGGTGGAGGAGTACTCCATATCAGGCTCGGACACTTCAATCTCGATGTCGGCTTTACCTAAACCGCCCGGCGCGGGTAGCCGGCGCTGGCTCCGGCCGGCGCTGGCTACCCGCCCGTGTTCAGTCCCGCCCGTGTTCAGTCCGGTAGGGGAACGCGGTGCGAACTTCCCGTGGATTCCCTGATGACCAGCCGGCACGGGAGCTGCTCGAGCCCTCGCGACGGCTGGCCGCCGATGGCCTCGAGCAGCTTGCGGGCGGCGTGCTTGCCGAGGTCCTTCAGGCCCATGTCCACGGTGGTCAGCGGAGGTCGCCCCGTCTCGGCGAAGACGTCCCAGTTGTCGTAGCCGACCAGCGCGATGTCGTCGGGAATCCGGCGTCCCGCCTCGCGCAGAGCGTCGGCTACGCCGCGCGCGATCTGGTCGCTGCCGCAGAAGATGGCGTCGACCGCGGGCTGGTGACGCAAGACCGTGTAGGCGGCCTGACGGCCCCATTCCTCGCTCCACTCGCCGTAGTGCGCCTCGCCGCCTGCCAGAGCCAGCCCGGCGTCGGCAAGTACCTTGCGAGCGCCCGCTGCCCGGAGCCTGGCGGACAGGAATCGCTCGGGGCCGGTGACGTGCGCGATCCGGGTCCGGCCGCCGGCCACCAGGTGCCGCGCCGCGAGCCCGCCGCCCTGCTCGTCATCGGGGACCAGGGAGAGATCGTCGGCGTCCTCGGACTGGGTCATGACGTACACGGCGGGCACCGGAAGCCGGAGTGCGATCGGCGGCCGCGGGTCGGTACGGCGTCCGGTGACGATGATGCCGTCGACCTTGCGGGACAGCAGCGTGCGCACGTAGTGGTCCTCGCGGATCGCGTCGCCCCGGCTGTCGCAGAGGAGCACCGAGATCTGGCCGCTGCCCAGGGCGTCCTCCGCGCCGAGCATGACCGGGATCGTGAACCGGCCGAAACTGTCGGTGGTAATCAGCCCGACGGCGAAGCTCCGGCTGGCCAGCAGCCCCCTGGCCAGCGGGCTCGGGCGGAAACTCAGCTGGTCGGCCGCGGCGAGCACCCGCTCGCGGGTTTCCGCCCGAAGCTTCCCCGTGCCGTTGACTGCCTTGGAGACCGTCCCGATCGACACCTCGGCCAGGGCTGCCACGTCGGCGATCGTCGCCACTCTGTTTTCCGCCACCGGAAATCCCTTTCGCGTCCCCCCACCCGACGAGCCGCGCTCGTGATGCTCGCCGGCCACGTGATCTATCAGATTACAGCGCACCGAGCCAGATGCACGATTGACGCATCCTCCGCCGGAGTTCTAGGCTCAAGGAAAACCATTTCCCAACTTTCCCAACCTCGTTATCGCACGCGGACGCCTCCCGGAGGACCTGGACCATGATCACCAACAGGTACCGACTCACGGCTTTCCTCGGCGCGCTGGTCGCTGCCGTCGCGCTGGCCGCGCCGGCCTACGCCGCCTCAAGCCCCCATCTCACGACCGCCTCAACCCCCGACCCGACGACCGCCCCCAGCCTCGATCCGCTCCCGAACCTGCCGGTGAACGCCTGCAACGACTCGACCCTGCCCAGGGACTACGGGACGAATTTCCCCGTGCCGAACGACCCGAACGGCTTCGGCTTCGCCAACCAGACGGCTCTCGGCTGGGAGGGGAACTTCTACGCCCCCTTCGCCTACCTGTCCGGGTCATACTTCGCCCGTGGCGTGCCGGTGACCTTCAAGCAGGGCCGCCAGTCCTATTGCGGAGCGATGTACTCCTTCTCCGTCTACGACTACGGGCTGGCCGCGGGGCAGGCGCCGGCGCCCGGCTCGGTGCAGTGGACTATGGCCGATGGCTACCTGCCCGCGCTGACCACCTCGTTCACGCGCAACGGCGTCAAGGTCGCCATCACCGACTTCGCGGACAAGCAGACCGTAGGCGGCAGCCCGGTCGAGCTGATGTACACCCGGGTGTCGGTCACCAACCAGGGATCGGCGGCCGTGACCGTGCCCGCCGGCCAGTCCGGGCCGAACCTGGTGACTCTCGGCAGCGCGCCGGACACCGTGGCTCCCGGCCAGACCGTGCAGCACGACTTCGTCGCCGCGGTAGACACGTTCGGGTCGGGCGCCGCGCTGCCGGCGACCGACGTGCTCACCTCCGCCGCCAAGTCCTACGACCGGGCCTTCCGGGACATGGCGAACTACTGGAACCAGCGCCTGTCGGCCATCCCGGTACTCTCCCTGCCTGACGTCTCGCTGCCGAACACCGGCGGGCTCGCCGATCCGGGCCAGGCACTCGACAACGCCTATAAGGCCGCGTTCATCTACACCAGGATCGTGCAGGTCGACAAGGCACCGTTCTCAGGCGCGAACAACTATGCCTGGCTGCTCAACCACGACCTGCCCGGCATGCTCTCCAACCGCTTCGAGCTCGGCGACTTCACCGACGCGCAGAACCTGCTGCTCGTGGGACGGATCTCCGAGACCCCGACCTTCAATGAGGTTGGCGCCAACTGGTACTGGGACGGGGTCTGGCGCACTCCGGTCGCCTGGGCGCAGTACCTGGAAGGGACCAACGACACCACCTTCGTCAAGCAGTATTTCCACGACGACGCGAACGGCCCCAGCCAGTGGGGACCGAGCCTGTTCACGATGATGCACACCGACTTCCTGTCCCAGCTGAACGCGAGCACGAATTACCTGAAGGCCTCGTTCGACAACGACTCCGAGGGCACCTGGCTGTTCGATGACGAGACCGCGCTGGCCGGCCTGTCCGCCTACGCCTACATCGCGACCAGGATCGGCGACCCGGCCGAGGCCACCTGGGCTCAGGGCGCCTACACCAGCCTGCTGAACGCAACCAACGCCGGGCTAGCCGCCAATGAGAAGGCGAACGGCTCCGATTTCCTGCCGTGCGAGGTGAACCAGCCGATCAGCGCTGATCGCTGCAACAGCGCGAGCGACGCCAACTGGGCCTCCCAGGTCCTCTGGGGCGAGAACGCCTGGACCATCTTCCTGCAGGGCGGCCAGCTGAACGGCATCCTCGGCGATCCAGCCCAGACCGACAACCTGTACCAGCTGGGCTTCGCCCGGCTGCAGGGCAGCGTGCCGTTCCCGTCGTTCGGGGCGTACACCGGCTACAGCGTCGCGCTGAACACGGCGTACGCGGCGGCCGCCCTGTACGGCAACTCCTACCGGGACCTGCCGATCACCAGCTACGCCTGGCAGCTCGCCACGACGACCGGCGGCCCGAACGCCTGGTGGGAAGCCAACGGCTCACCGCCTGACCCGGATAACCCCTGGCAGGGCAGTCACGCCGCGCCAGAGTTCGGCGCCATCCCCTACGCCTGGCCGATGGCCGGCCAGACCCAGACCCTGCTGCAGTCACTGGCCGCCCAGGGCCTGACCACGACCACCAGCCCGGACGGCTCCACGTCCTATCACACCGTGATCTACATCGGCCGGGGTGTTCCGGACGCCTGGATCGTTCCCGGCCAGAGCATCTCGGTCAGGAACCTCACCTCGTCCTACGACGTCAGCACCGGCCGGCGGGCTACCTACCGGGTGGACATCACCACCCGTACCCAGCACGGCAACCGGGTCGTCAAGGTGAACGTGGACGGCCAGGCGCCGGCCGGAAGCATGCACGTGCAGCTCCCGGTTTTCGCCGACGCTGGCGTCCGCTCGGTCTCCGGCGGCAGTTATGACCCGGCCAGCCACTCCGTGACGATGAACGGCCGGACCGTGCTGATCACGCTCGGCGACGCCGGCCGGCCAGCGGTCAGCCTGCAGGTCGCCAGCACCGTGCCTGGCCAGCACAGCCAGCCGGCCCTCACCGCGGGCACCGCCACGACCGCCACCGCCACCATCAAGAACACCGGCGACAGCGAGCTGCGCAACGTCAGCCTCGCCGCGACCGCTCCCGCGGGCTGGACCGTTCAGGCCGCCAGCCCGGTTACCTTCACCGCCATCGATCCGGGCGCGACGCAGACCGCGACCTGGTCCGTGACGCCGCCGGCCGACTTCAACGGCAGCGACGGCGTGGTCGTCTCGGCCAGCTACGCGGCAGGGTCAGGCACCGCCGGCTCGGCCAGCGCCGAGCAGTGGACGCATGTCCAGCGGCCGCTCCCGCTCCCGCCAGGAGCGAGCGACCTGGCCCTGACGGCGACCCCGTCGGCGTCGTACGCCTCGCCGTGGACGACCATCTCGGCCATCAACAACGGCATCTACCCGATCCAGTCGAGCGACGACAACGACCTGACCCCGTACTGGGGCACCTGGCCGATGGCCGGAACGCAGTCCATGGAACTGGACTGGAGCCAGCCGGTCACGACCAACGGGAGTTCGGTCTACTTCGCCGACGACGGCGGCGGGCTGCAACTGCCGGCCTCCTGGACCGTCCAGTACTGGGACGGCACGCAGTTCACCGACGTGACGAACCCGAGCGCCTACCCGGAGGCGGACGACACCTTCAACCAGGTGACCTTCGACCCGGTCACCACGACCAAGCTGCGGGTGGTGATGCAGACCGCGCCGACGGCGGGCGGCGTCGGCGCCATTCAGTGGGTGGTGCCCAGCATCCCTGCGGGCTGAGGCCGGTCCCGGCCAGCCAGGCAGGCGCACATGCGCCGGTCTGGCGGCCGGATCGGGCTGCGCCGGGCATAATCGTCCGGGGCGGAATGGCCGCCGCGGTCGGAGAGCCAGGCAGAAAGAGGAGCGCATGAACGTCGGTAAGCCTGAGGTCGACTTTCCCGGGAGCGATCCGTCGGGAAAGCTGGAGATCACCGACATCTGGGAGGGCTCCGGCTCGGAGGCGGCCGCTGGTGACCTTGTCAAGGTTCACTATGTCGGAGTGGCGTATTCCACCGGCGAAGAATTCGACGCCAGCTGGGACCGGGGCGACCCGCTGCAGTTCCGGCTCGGGGCCGGGCAGGTCATCGCCGGCTGGGACCAGGGCGTGCAGGGAATGAAGGTCGGCGGCCGCCGCCAGCTCGTCATTCCCCCTGACCTGGCTTACGGTGACCGCGGCGCCGGGAATTCGATCGCGCCGGGCGAGACCCTCATCTTTGTCTGCGACCTGGTCTCGACCTGACCGGTCGCGCTGATCGCCTTCGGCGGTGGCCGGCCTAGAAAGGGCAGTCGCGCCCCGGGCAATAAGTTCAAGCAATAAGGGTGTGAAAATTTGCCCCCGGGCAGTCGCCTTGCTTTCTAGGCTGACCCGGCGGGCAGCGATGTGAGTGATCCCCGCACGGCGAGTGCCATGCGGGGATCACTTGGGCGCCTGTTAGCTGTTGCCGAACACCACGACCGGGCCGGTCACGGTGTTACCGGAGTCGCTGAAGCCGCCGGTGTTGTTGGTGATGGTGAGCGGGCCATGCACGGTGTTGCCGACGAAGCTGACTCCGCCGGTGCCGTGGGTGATGGTGACCGGGCCTGTAATGGTGTTTCCGGCGCAGTTCGTGCCGCCGATCAGGACGGGTCCTGTGCTGCTGGTGAGGGTGACCGGTCCGGTGACCTGCGCCGCGCACATCGTCACGGCGGCGGCCCGGGTAGAGGTCAGCGGCCCGCGGATCGTGCCGCCGTTCACGTCGAGTGCTCCGCCAGCGAGGATGGTGACCGGGCCGTTGAGCGTGCCGCCGGCGTTCACGCAGATCGACTGGCCATTGGAGATGGTCAGGGGACCGTTGCGCGTGGTCGTGATGCACGCCTGGGAGAAGCCGACGGTGATCTGGACGCTGACGGTGCCGCCGGTGAAGTCGGCGGTGTCAGCGGGGGTGAAGGTGGCGGTCAGCGTCTGGGTGCCCGGCTGCAGGATGGTGCCAGCCGGGGGACTGTAGCTGAAGGTGCCTGGCACGGACGCGGTCGCGTCCAGCTGGGTGCTGGATAGGGGCGTGCCGAAGGTGATCGGGGCAGGTGTCGCCCAGGTCAGGGTCGGAGTGGCGCGGGCGTAGGTGTACTGGTCGGCGGCGGTGGCTGCACTAGTGCCGGCCGGGGTGGTGACGGTGACGTCCACCGTGCCGGCGGCGTGGGCCGGGATGGTCGCGGTGATCTTCAGGGCGTTGATGACCGTCACGTTGGTGGCCGGCGTGGAGCCGAACATCACCGCGCTGGCGCCGTCCAGGCCGGTGCCGGTGATCGTGACGGTGCCGCCGCCGGAGGGCTGTCCCTGGCCAGGGTTCACCGCGGTCACGGCGAGCGGTGCGGGGTCGATGGCAATGTTGAACGGGAGGTTGCCGACCGGGATGGTGCCGGTCACGGTGTTGCTGCCCGTATCGATGACGGAGACGTTGTTGGCGCCGAGGTTGACAGCATAGGCAGTGCCGCCAACCTGGTCGGCCGCTATGCCGTCGGGTACCGAGCCGGCGGGGATGGTGGTGGTGACGGCGTTGGCGGCGGTGTCGATGACCGACACGGTGTTGTTGTTCTCGTTGGTGACGTAGGCGGTGGTTCCGTCAGGGGTGATCGACACCCCGCCGGGGCCGCTGAGGCCGCCGATGGTGGCCGTGATCGTGTTGGTAGCGGTGTTGATGACGGAGACGTTGTTGCTGTTGAAGTTGGCCGTATAGGCGAATTTCCCGTCGGGGGTGATCGCCACGGCGGCCGGGGTCTCGGCGGTCGGGCTGGCGATGGTCGCGGTGACCGTGCTGCTAGCGGTGTTGACGACCGAGACCGAGCTGCCGGTGAAGTTGGCCACGTACGCGTCGGTGCCGTCGGGCGTGAACGCGATGCCGTCCGGCTGGTTGGAGGTGGGAACTTTCGCGGTGATCGCGTCGGTGCTCGTGTTGATGACGTCGATCCCGCCGACGGCCGGGCCGAGACTGAGAACGCAACCCACGTACAGCAGGGAACCGTCCGGAGAGACGGCCACAACGTCGGGGTCAAGGCCGACAGGAATGGTCCCCGTGACCGTGTCCGTGGCCGCGTCGATCACCGACACGGTGCTGCTGCCCTCGTTGGCGGTGTAGACGGTGGAGCCGTCCGGGGAGACGGCCACGCCGATCGGATCGGCGCCGACCGGGATGGTCGCGGTGACCGTGCCCGTCGCGGTGTCGATGGCGGAGACCGTGCCGTCCAGCACGTTACCGACATAGGCCATCCGGTCACCGGTGCTCGCCTGGGCGGGCGCGGCCACGCCCACCAGGGCAGTCGCGGCGATCGCGGCAAGCAGCGCGCTAGCGGACATTGCCGCCATCGCACGCCTTAATGGCAAGGCGTGACTAATCGTTCGCACGGAAATAGTGCTAAAGGACATGAAGTCCCCCCTCTTTCTATCCCCTAACCGCGCAAGCGCGGCGGGGGCCTAAAGGGCACTTTGTCCCGCGCCGTTGCGGTTCTTCGGTGGACGTGACGATCTGCCCGAAACGATAAATATGCCCCCGGCAGGCCTCAAGGCCATGCCCTTTGAACGTTCGGCATGCGAGTCCTTTTAACGCCCGACGCCATCATGCCTTACCTTTTGCCCGCTGTCATCCCCGGTGCGGATCGGCGGCCATTTTCGCGGAAACTGAGCGGATTCTCCCCGGTCGCTGCTGACCTTTTTCCCCGATGTGCGCAAACGGCCCTTCTTGTGTTAGGACGGCGCTACGAAAATCCGGAGCTCCGTTGATCACCACATCGCACCGAATGACTCCATGCGCTGAGGCCACTCGATCAGTGGTGGATCTGCCGAAGGTGTCGTGGTGGATCTGCCGAAGGGTTTGTGGTGGATCTGCCGAGATGCCGGGTGAAGAACCGCAGCGTGCTGTCCAGTTCGAACGCCGGGAGTTCGCCGTGCTTGCCGGGGTTGGCGTGCAGCGTCTTCTCGGCTGAGGCGAAGGCGTCGAACAGTTCCAGGCTCTGGGCTCGCGGCACCCGCTCGTCGTCCCACTGCACCAGGAACTCCACGGGGATCGTGATCCGCGCTGCGGCTTCGGTCATTGCCGCCGCCCCGCCCAGGCCCAGCACTGCTACGCGGACCCGGGGCTCGGCGGCCACGAACGGGACGCCGAGCCCGCATCCCAGCGACACGCCCCAGTAACCCACCGGGCCGGCGCCGACGTGGCCGAGTGCCTGGACCGTGTCGAGCACCGCCCGCCATTCCGGGACGGTCTGGCGGGCCACGAGTGCCTGGAAGGCGGCGATCAGCGGAGCCAGGTCCTCTCCGGCATCCACGCAGAGCCTGATTCTCGGTCGCGATCCGGTCATAGTTCTCGTCTATCGGCCGGTCGCCGTGGCCAGGCACGTCGACCGCCGCCACCGCGAAGCCGCACTCGGTCACGAAGCGGCGCGCACGGGCCACGATGTCGGGGGCTTTCTTGTGCTGCCCGCCGCCGTGTCCCATCCAGATCAGGGGGCGACGGCTGGCGGTACCTTCTGGAGTCCACAGCACGCCGGGAATCTCGCCGAGCGTGAAGAGCTGTTCGAGGACGCCATCGGAAGACGACTCAGAGGTGAAGTGCATAGCGTTCTGGAGCCTTTCGGGATGCCTTCTGCGGGCACTCCCTAGGCAATGCGAAGGAGGGAGCCCCGACCTGTCACAGCGTTGATCGGTCTCACCTCCTCAGTTCGCAGCAGCGCGCAAATCAATTCCTAAACTATCACAAAGGGCGTGCGCCGCGTCGTGCGCTGTCCGCCGGTCCGTGTCAGCGCAGCAGACCGAGGTAGTGCGACAGACTGTGCTCAACTTGTGCCAGATCGTCCCGTGAAAGGTAGTCCACGAGTTCGCCGGCGACATAGGCGACGTCAATGGTGCGGACCTGGTCGATCAAGATCTTTGTCGGGCGTCCCGCGACGACAACTTCCGGCCTGAAGACAGACGGTTGCGCTCCTGTCGAAGTCGGGATGATGGTCACCGTGGACCAGGCGTCCTGCTCGATGCTGAGAACGAGGCCGAGTCGTCGGCCGCGCTGCTCATGACCACGCTTGGCGTCCCCGAGATCCACGGGTTAGACCGCTCCGCGGATCATGCGCGATCCCGCGGCTTCGCCGGAACCTTGAGGCTGGTGCCGGTGATGTGGATGTTGCCGTCGGCGTCGTAGCCCCATGCGTCCGCTTCAGCGGAGAGATCCTCGGCCTGGAGCCGGTGCATATCGGCACGGGCGCGCTCCTCCCAGGCTTCCCGGTCCAGCAGTCGCAGCGCCCGGCGGATGACGTCGCTGGTCTTCTCATCTCCGCGCTAGGGGCAACACGAGCCGTTACCCGGCTGGGTCCGGTCAGCTAGCCGAGGTTTGCCAGCTCGACGATGCCGCCTTTGACGACGTACCTGATCGCTGCGGGGTCGGCGAGGGTCGCGATGTCATCAAGCGGATCGCGGGTTAGCGCGACGAGGTCGGCGAAGGCTCCTGGCGCCAGGGTGCCAAGTTTGCCGGGCAGGCCGACGATCTCCGCGCCTATGGTCGTGGCGGACCTGATGATGTCTATCGGGGCCTGGACCTGGGAACGGATCACGAACTCCTTGCTCTGATGCCTGTGCATGCCGCCGAGGAGATCCGTGCCGTAGCCGATCTTGACTCCTGCCGAGTGGGCCAGTTCGAGTGCGCGAAGCCCGCTGTCGAGTACGTCGGCTACCTTGCGCCATGATGCTTCGGGCAAACCGAACTCGCGGCCCTCGGTTTGCAGCGCCCAGTAGGTCACCAGGTTCATGACCAGGAAGGCCTGTTGCCGTGCGGCGAGTTCGGCGGACGCCGGATCGAGCAGGTTCGCGTGCTCGATGGTGCGGACTCCGGCGCGCAGCGCCCGCGTGATGGACTCCGGCGTGTAGGCGTGCGCGGCTACGTACCGGTGCGCCGCCGTCGCCTCCTCGACCGCTGCTTCTAGCTCGGCGACGGAGAACTGGGTTGAGTCGATGCGGTCGGTCGGCGACGCGACCCCGCCCCCTGCCATCACCTTGATGTGATGGGCGCCGCGGCGCAGTTCTTCGCGGGCGGCCTTGCGCACCTCATCAGCTCCGTCGACGACGGCGGACAGCTCACAGCAGGAGGGATGAGCGTCCAGGAAATGCTCACCGGGTCCTCGGTGGTCGCCGTGCCCGCCGGTCTGGCTCAGCGCCCGCCCGGCGTAGAAGAACCGGGGACCGCGGATCAGGCCTTCCTCGATCGCGCGCCACGTGCCGTAGTCACCGCCGGCCATGTCGCGCACCGTCGTGAACCCGCGGTCGAGCATCTGGCCAAGCAGCCGGGCGGTGCGGTGGGCGTTGTACGTGACTGGCCATCTCGCCAGTTCGGCCAGGTCAGCGGTACTGGCCCGGACATGCACATGACAGTCGATCAGGCCAGGCAGCACGTAGGCTCCGCCCAGCTCGACCCGTTGCGCGGCTGGCGGCGCGGTGAGCCCGACCCCGGTCTCGCTTATGATCCCGTCGTCTACGCGCAGGTCACCCTCGGTGTACCCGCCGGTCTCGACATCGAGAAACAGTCCGTTGGCGAAAACTGTCGTCGTGTCAGCCATGCCTTGAGCCGCAGTGCTCGATGAGGGTCCGGTTGAAATGGCCGTTGCTGTAGCTTCCGACTGCCCAGATGCTGGCCGGTGATTGCGGGTAGATGGCGCTGAGTCCGTTGCTAGCTGTGCCGGGGTTCCGGCCGGGAACGGCTCGCCAGCGCTTGCCGTCCCAGTGCAAGATGAGCGTCTTCGACGTTGTGCCGCTGATGGTGACGCCTACCGCGTAGAGGTTCGCGGGCGATGTGCCTCCGATCGCGCTGAGGTCGTTGCTGCCCTTGCCGATGTCGGGGCTGGGAGATATCCGCCAGTGCTGTCCGTTCCAGTGCAGGATGAGGGTCTTATCGACGGTGCCGTTGTAATAGTCGCCAGCCGCCCAGGCATCATTCGAGGACGTGGCTCGCACCGTGCGGAGGACGTTGGTCCCGGTCCCGGCGTTGGGGCTGGGGACGATTCGCCAGTGGCTCTTGGTCCAGTGCAGGATGAGCGTCCTTGAACTGCTCGCGCCAACGTAGTGCCCGACGGCCCAGGCGTCGGACTGGGACAGCGGCCGGACCGCGCTGAGGAAGTTCGGCTTGGCCAGGCATGCTCGGGCTGGAGGCGACCCGCCATTGTTTGCCGTTCCAGTGCAGGATGACGGTCCGGGAGGTGGGGTAGCTGGTGATGGCGTCGCCCGCGGCCCAGATGTCGTGCGCGGAGATGCCCCGTACCGAGGTGATCTCGTTCGACCCGGGTCCTGCGTTCGGGCTCGGCACCACCCGCCAGGATTTGCCGTCCCAGTGCTCGATGAGCGTCCGTCCGGCCGTGCCGTTGAAGTAGGTACCCGCAGCCCACGCGTCGGTCGCGGACACAGCGTAGACCGCGTCGAGAGAATTGTCTGCGCCGGCGTTCGGGCTCGGGACCACCCGCCAGGATTTGCCGTTCCAGTACTCGATCAGGGTCTTCGTGTCGACGCCCACGAAATACTCGCCAACGGCCCAGGCGTTGCGCGCCGAGGTGGCGGCAACCCCGTCGAGGTTGTTATCGCCGGTCCCGGCATTCGGGCTCGTCGCGTGCACCCAGCTCTTGCACACCCCGGGTGACGCGCTCCGGACGTCGGCCACGGCGGCTCCCGCAGGCGTCATGATCAGGACCATCAGGACCGGGGCGACGTACAGTCCGAGCTTCCGCGCCACTAGCAACTCCTCAGTACCGGCCGATGAGACGCCGCTCAGGACCGGGACGCCGCAGGCATCTCGGCTCAAGCTAGCCGGGGGCCTGGTGATCGTTCAAGACCTAGCCCGCATCGGGCTGCCGCGAGGCTGAGGAGGCGGATGGCGACGGGCGGCGCTCTGGCCGAACGGACGGGTCGGCAACCGGTCGCGGGTTGCTTTATGGCATGAAGATGACATTCCGGGAAGACGCCTACATATTGACACTACCTTGTAGGTCGTGTTCTATATCGGCTATAGATGGGCAATCCCGCCCGGAGATTACTAGTGCGTGTCGATCCACCTGGAGGTGGGACTACATTGCGATTCGCGTACCGAGGCCGTCGGCGGACGGTCAGGTTGGTATATTCGGCCGCATCGATGCTCTCGCTGGCCCTGCTAGCGTCTCCGGCCGTTAGCTCGGCAGCAGCTATCGGTCAGCAGCAGCCAGCCTTTTGCAAGTCACATGCACCGATCGCGACAAAGTCAGTAACGTCTGCGGTCAACCTCAATATCTGCAACGTCCAAGGGCGATTGCTGGCAGTGCGGCTACCCGACGGCAAGATGGGGCCGGGTCTCCATATTCCGGCGCCGGGGCAGGGCACGATCAATGACACCTATACCACTGACGGCGAGTACGAGATATCGGCAATCGTTACGCCAGTGGGCGTGCTGACGGTAAAGTCGGTATTCGTGCAGGGCCGCCAGCATGGGCAGATGGTGCCGGCCGATGCCGCATGTAGTGAGAATAACTTCAATCTTGAGGGCGGCACGTGGCTCACTCTTGGCGGCACGCCTACGGACGGCTGGTTTTACACTGAGTCAACCGTCGGCAATTCCGGTTTGACTGAGGCAGCGACGGAAGCCGATATCAGGCAAGCCTCGCGCAACATGAGCGAGGGCCAGAACAACTGCGGCTTCGGGACCGATGAGTTTATGGTGACAGCGCATTTCGAGGGGAACACTAGCCTCTTCGCCAACGTGAACAGCGAAGCACAATGCACCGCGAAGTTCCCGGATGGCCAGAACACTATCGACTGGCAGGGATTCGACACGGGAATCCCGGACACGCTCGCCACTACCTGCATAAACATCGGGACTTTTGTTAATGGCGCTAATCAGATCAAGGAGGCGGATACGGCCCTCGGCAATAACCGCGATCTGGTCGATACGGTCCCGGCTACCTGCACCAACACCAATCCGTCCTACGACCTGCAAAGCGTAATGACTCATGAGTGGGGTCATGCCTTCGGGCTGGCTCACGAAACTGGCGGCGTAGACGAGGTAATGTACCCGACTGCCACTCCCTGCGCGCAGCGCCGTCACCTCGGCGAGGGTGACTGGAACGGTATGCTCGGGATGTACGGATGACCAGAAATCGAAAGACCCCGAACCTCGGCTGCGAGTAAAATGAAAAACAAATCCGCCTACCCAATGTCAGCCGGCGTAGCGACAAGCCTGGCCCTGGCAACGACGTTCTTTCTCGCGGCCTGCGGTAACTCTCACGCGGTAATCTCCAGCGAGGATTGCGGTGCCGGGAACTCGGTGACCCATCTGGCACAGGCGCGCGTCGCCTTTGTCGGTGTCATGCTGCCTGGCCCGACTGTCACATTGGATGGCCATCCGGAACTCCTGTCACCTGCAAAGATGCGAGTCGCGCACTATGTCAAGGGATCCGGATCAAAGACAGTCACCGTCACGACGGCGGCGACGTCGGCAAGCAACGTCAACGCCGAAGGCATTGCCGCCCGGCCCGGCCAGACGTGGATGATCTACTCTGGCTCGGCCAAGGCGCCGTACATGACGTCCGTCTGCAACGGATCGAGGCCGGTCCGCTCGCGCTAACCTGCGCTGGCCGGGCCAGCCTGGGCTGGGGGCGGGTGAGGCACGGCCGCGCCGGACCCGGGCGCCGGAACACGGGCTTGGGTTCAGGGGGTCGTTGCAACACCGCTGGTAGATGAGCCCTTTTCGTGGTCAGTTTATCTGGGTGGCGGCTGGGGTTGGCGGTGCCGTGCGGTGGCCCGGGGGGCAGGCCGCTGGCCTGGCCCTTGGGTTCCTGCCGCCCAGGGGCCGCAGAGGCTCCGGGGTCAAGGCCGGCCGCAGGCCGCCCCGCGCAGCGGGGTGCGGAGCAGCCTTGAGGCCGGAGGGGCGGCCCCCGTACGCTGCGCGGCACAGCCCGGAAGTCAGCGGCGGCGTCAGCCGCCATCACGCTGGTTGTGTCAGGCAAAGCTCCGGCGGCGTCAGCCGCCGCAATTAATGTGTCAGGCTGCCTCGGCGGCGGCGAGGAACTCATCCAGCGCCTCGGCGGGGGTTTTCCAGCCCAGGGTCTCGCGGGGGCGGGTGTTCAGCTGGGCGGCGACTTCCTCGAGCCGGGCCGCGTCGTGCACGGACAGGTCGGTGCCCTTGGGGAAGTACTGGCGCAGCAGCCCGTTGGTGTTCTCGTTGCTGCCCCGCTGCCACGGCGAGTGCGGGTCGCAGAAGTAGATCTCCAGCCCGGTCGCGGCCGCGATCTTGGCATGGAACGACATCTCGTGTCCCTGGTCCCAGGTCAGCGACCGGCGTACCTGGCCCGGCAGGCCGGCCATCGCCTCCGTCATGGCCGCCGCGACGGCGGCGGCGTCGTACCCGGACCGAAGCGGCAGCAGCATGACGAACCGGGAGGACCGCTCCACCAGCGTCCCGATCGCCGACTTGCCGCCCGCGCCGATGATCAGGTCGCCTTCCCAGTGCCCCGGCACGGCCCGGTCCGCTGCCTCGGCCGGCCGCTCGCTGATCATCACCATGTCCCTGATCCGGCCCCGCCGCTCGCCCTGGACGCGGCGGGGCTTGCGCAGCGCCCGCCCGGTCCGCAGGCACACCGCCAGCTCCCGGCGCAGCGCCCCCCGGCCCTGCACGTAGACCGACTGGCAGATGGTCTCGTGCGACACCCGCCTCCCCGCATCGGAAGGAAACTCCCGTACCAGCATCGCCGAGATCTGCTCCGGTGACCACCGGTCCTCCAGCTTGCCCTGCACCCACTCCCGCAGCACCGCGTTGCCGGCCAGCTTCGCGGTCTTCGGCCGCGCCGCCCGGCACTGGGCCTGCGCCTGCGCCGCCAGCCCCCGGTACACCCCCCGGCACCCGTTCCGCCGCACCTCCCGCGACACCGTCGACGGCGACCGCCCCAGCCGCCCCGCGATCACCCGCAGCGACTCCCCCGCCGCCAGCCCGACCGCGATCTCCTCCCGCTCACCCGCCGACAGGAACCGGCCCGACACCGGGCGCGGCCCGTTCGACTTCACCCCGCCCGCCTGCTTGAACCACCGGAACGCAACCTCATTGCCGACCCCCGCGGCCAGCCTCGCCTCCGTAACCCCCAACCCCGACCTGACTCCCTCCCAGAACTCCGCCTGCACCGACCTCGGCAGCCCAGGCCGACCGTTCTTCACCACCGCAACCTCCATAATCAGGTGTTGCGACGACTACTTGAAACCACCGGGAGCGATGTTCCGCGATCATGAATCAGGGCTTGATCACGGAAGCTTGCGCCTGTCCTGACCTGGGTGATCTTCCGTGATCACGGTCACGGTCATGATCACGGAACATCGCCCGCGTCCCGGCACCAGCACCACCCATCGGACATGGGTTTGGCTCTTTCGGGGTGAGCCAGCTGGGTGGTGCCGTTACCGGGAGGGTTGTCCTGCTCCGGGAGGAGGGTTGCCGTGTCCGGGAGGGTTCTCGTCCTTACCGAGGAGGGTTTTCGGGTTCCTGCGGGAGCGTTGTCGCATGAAGGAGGGTTGTCGTCGTATAGTCCGGTCAACTCTCCTAGATGCGGAAACCCTCCTGCAGGAACCCGAGAACCCTCCTGCTAGAGCAGCCTCACCCCGAAAGACCCACACCCATCGGACATTGCTGGCGCTCCAGCGCCGCCGCCGCCCCGATATCGCTGGGTCTGCCCGAGCGACCCCAGGCCCCTCGTTGCGACACTACTGGGGTAGCTCGCGAGTCCGGCGAGTCGACTCGGTTAGCTGGAGACCACGGTCAGCGACAGGCCGCTGGCATACGCCCTCCCCGCCGCGTCGATGCCGGCGCTGAAGGTCTCATCGCCGGCGACGAGGCCATCCACCCGGAGCGGGGCCGGCGGGTGGCGGCCGTCCAGGCGGGGCGGCGTCATTCGCGCTGTGCCAGCGGGCACGTCGATGTCGAGACCGAGGATCGCCTGGACGAGGGCGCCGGCCGCGGCCGCGGCCCACGCCTGCGGGCGGCAGGATGGCGGGTAAGGCGAGGGCCACGGCACCTCGGCCCGCGCATGGCCGGAGAACAGTTCGGGAAGCCGCCAGCCAAACGCCGTGGCCGCCTCGAGCAGGCCGTCGGCGAGCGAGGCGGCCGCGGCCAGGTGCCCGCTGCGGATGAGCCCGCCGATCACGATGGCGGTGTCGTGGCTCCAGACGGACCCGCAGTGATAGCTCAGCGGCGAATAGCCGCGGCTGGCAGCCGACATCGTGCGCAGCCCGAATCCCGAACTCAGGTCAGGACGGGCCAGCCGCTCCGCGACCTGGCTCTCCTCCTCGCCAGTGAGCAGGCCGGTCCCGAGCAGATGGCCGATGTTGCTGGTGAGCGCGTCCACCTTGCGCTTTGTCCCGTCAAGCGCCAGCGCGGGATAGGCGCCGCCGGGAGTTGTCACCCAGAATGACGACCTGAACGCCTCAGTCAGGCGGCCCGCCCAGGCCCGCCACCGGGCCGCGCCCGGCTCGTCAAAGGCCTCAAGTAAGGCGGCGCCGGCAATCGCGGCCTGGTAGGCGTATCCCTGCACTTCGCAGAGCGTCACCGGCGGTGACGCCAGTTGCCCGTCGGAGAAGCGCATCGCGTCGTGCGAATCCTTCCACCCCTGGTTCGCGAGGCCCTTCCCGCTTTCGTCGCGGTACTCGAGCAAGCCGTCGCCATCGGCGTCACCGTAGTCCCGCATCCAGGCGAGCGCGGCGTTCATGCACGGCAGCAGTGCCCGGACGTCGGCGGCGGGCATGCCCCACCGCCAGGCGTCATGCAGCAGGCAGACCCAGAGCGGGGTCGCGTCGATGGTGCCGTAGTACAGCGCGGGCAGGTCGCTGGCGTGCGCGGCCTCGCGACTGGTCGGCCGCAGTTCGTGCGGGATCTTGCCGGGTGCCTCGCCGGTGCGCGGGTCGACTTGCTTGCCCTGGAAAGCCGCCAGCGCCCGCAGCGTGCTGCCGGCGAGTTGCCAGCCGAATGGCAGCAGCAGCCGGGCGGCCCAGATGCTGTCGCGCCCGAACAAGGTCAGGAACCAGGGTGCGCCCGCGCCCAGGAACACCTCGCCAGGTGCCAGCGACGTCACCATGCGCAGCGCGGCCGCGTCGCCGATCGAGCGCGCGAGAAGCCGCGGCAGCCGGGAATCGGCTGACTCCGCGCGCACCCGCTCCCACGGGCGGCCGCCGTGCGCCCGCGGCGTAGGCGGAGCCGTCACGACCGCCGTGCTGTCGCGCACGGTCAGCCGCCAGCGGAGCTCGTCCGCCGCGCTTCCGGCGAGCTTGACCTGCCAGGTGAGCTGAGCCTGGCCGTCGTCGCCGACGGTCGCGACCGCGCCGGGCGCGCTCAGCTGTACCTTGATCTGGCCGTCTCCCCACTCAAGGGCCTGGTCCGCCGCCGCGATGGTCACCAGCGGGCCGGCCTGACCTGACTTGATGTCGGCAAGCACGGCCAGGTCGGCCGCGACGCGCAAGGTGACTCGCGCGGTCCCGCAAGCCCGGGGGCCGCAGGTCACGCGCACGACCTCATCGATGAGGCCGGCGCCCACCGTACGCTGCCGCTCGACCCAGACCGCCGGGTCGACGGAGTCGCCCGCTGTCTGCCTCGGAATGGACGCGAACACCGCGGTATTCGCCGATAAGAGACCTGATCTAGTTGGCACGGGCTCGGCGCCATCGATCTCAAGCACCGCCTGGGAGAGCACCCGGGAGTGGGCGTGGAGCACGCCCTGCGCACCCGACCGGCGGATCTGCCCGCTCTGCTCGCTGAGCGCCAGCGTGGGTGCGCTCAGCACCGTGATCAGGTCATGCAGCCAGGGCTGGCCCTCATCTGGCATCGATCCCGTGCTCCCAGTGATAGCGGATCTGCGGCGGACGCTTGACACCCAACCTAGGACGGACTCAGTATATCTATATGGTTTGAACGTTCAATACAGCTTTTAGCTGCTATTCGTCCTAAATCATCCGACCGAGGATCGTGATGCACGAGCCAGGATCGAGGTCGCGCTCGGCGCGCCCCACGCTCGAGAGTGTCGCGCGTGAAGCCGCCGTCTCCCGGCAGACGGTCTCCAACGTGCTCAACGCACCTCACCTGGTCAGCGATGACACCAGAAGCCGCGTCGAAGCGGTCATCGCCAGGACCGGCTACCGCCCGGTCAGGGCCGGCCAGACCCTGCGCACCAGGCGGTCTTACCTGATCGCCGTTGGCCTGCAGACACCAGCCGAGGACAGAGGGGAGGTGGAGCACAGCTTCCTGCACGCCCTCGCCGAACGGGCCCAGCAGCGCGGGTACCGGACCCTCGTCTACACGGCTGGGGGAGATGACGGCGAGATCGGCACGTACGAGAGCCTTCTCGGCGAGTACGACCTGGACGGCTTCGTGCTCACCGGCACGCACACCGGGGACAAGCGCACCGCCTGGCTGGACGACCAGAGCATTCCCTTCGTGACGTTCGGCCGTCCGTGGGGCGCCGCGGCCAGGCACTCCTGGGTGGACGTCGACGGGGCCGCCGGCGTGCTCGCTGCCAGCCGTCACCTGATCAGCCGCGGCTATCGCCGCATCGCCTTCCTCGGCTGGCCGGAAGGGTCAGGTGTCGGCGACGACCGGCGTTCTGGCTGGGAGACGGCGTGCCGGGAAGCGGCCCTGCCCACGGACGGGCTCACCGTGCGGATAGCGAACAGCCTCGCCGCCGGCCGGTCTGCCTGCGCTCAGCTGCTGGAGTCAGCGAGCCCGCCCGATGCGTTCGTGTGCGTCAGCGACCTGATCGCGCTGGGCGCCTGGTCCCTGCTGACGACGCGCGGCCTGGCGTCAGGGTCACCGGCGGCTGTTGTCGGCTTCGACGACTCTGCCGCCGCGGCCGCCGCCGGGCTGAGCAGCGTGGCCCAGCCCCTCGCCGAGGTAGCGAGCGCCTGCCTCGACAGCCTGCAGAAGCTGCAGCAAGGATCCGGCGCCGATGCCGGCGGCCCGGACCTGGTGCTGCTCGAACCGCGGCTGATACTGCGCGGTTCGACTGGCGATGCTTCCTTGACCGGCGCGAACCTTGTTCCCGGCGCGGCCGGGACCCCCGAGATAAAGTTAGGGATTTTACGATGAAATACAGCAGGGCGTTAATCTCGGCCGCTGCCATCTGTGGCACCCTCGTGGTCATTTCAGCGTGTGCGTCAAGCGGATCGGGACCGGCCGCCGCGACCGGCGCCAAGGTCACCAAGGCGCCGCTGACGCTGATGTTCGGCTCAAGCGGCCCGGCCGAAACCAAGGCCGTCGACGCGGCCGCGGCCGCCTTCACCAAGCAAAGCGGCATCAAGGTCACCGTGATCGCCGCGTCCAACCTGACCCAGCAACTGGCGCAGGGCTTCGCGGCCGGGCACCCGCCGGACGTCTTCTACCTGGATCCTGGCAGCTTCCAGAACTATGCCAAGACCAACGCCCTCTACCCGTACGCGCAGACCCTTCCGAATAAGAACGACTTCTATCCCGCCCTCCGGGCCGCGTTCACGTACAAGGGCACGTTCGTGTGCGATCCCAAGGACGCCAGCACGCTCGCCCTGTACATCAACACCGCCGACTGGCACGCGGCCGGACTGACCAGCGCGGACATCCCCAAGAACTGGAGCCAGCTCGCCGCCGTGGCGAAGAAGCTCACCACGCGTAGCCGGGCCGGGCTAGTGCTTGACCAGAGCCACTCGGAACTCGACGAGTTCCTGTACCAAAATGGCGGCACCGTCGTCGGCTCGCACGGCAAGGTCGAGCTCGACAGCTCGCAGAACGTGGGCGCGCTGGACTTCCTGAAGAAGATGCTCGACGAGGGCATCCTGAAGTTCCCGCCCGCGCTCTCATCGGGCTGGAGCGGGCAGGCCTTCGGCGAGAACAAGGCAGCCATGGACATCGTCGGCAACTGGCTGGTCGGCGCGATGCAGACCGACTACCCGCACGTGCCGTACCAGGTCGCCACGATTCCCTCTGGACCTACGGGCAAAGCCGCCACGCTTTCTTTCACCAATTGCTGGGGAATTCCCCGGTCATCGGCAAATCTCGGCGGCGCGGTCAAGTTCGTGAAATTCCTGACCAGCCCGACGCAGCAGCTGGCTTTCTCGAAGGCATTCGGGGTCATCCCGTCGCTCGCGACGCTGCAGGGCAAGTGGCAGTCACTGTTCCCGAACCTCGCCGTGCACACGAAGGAGTTGACGTACGCGCACCCAGACATCGCGCTTCCCAATGATGCGCAGGCGCTGGCCGCGTTCGACTCGGCCCTAGCCCAGCTCGCCACCGGCAACCCGGCGGCCATCCTCAGCAAGGCTCAGACCAACCTCGCACCGCTTGCGATCCAGCCAGGATGATCACCTGGCGACGCGCCTGCCGGGCCCGCCGCCGGGAGGCGGCGGCCGGCTGGCTGTTCACCGCGCCCGCGATCATCGCGCTCATCGTGTTCCTCCTCGTCCCGATCGTCATGGCCGCCTGGGTCAGCGTCAGCGACTGGAGCGGCATCGGCAGCCCGATCTCCGCCGGCGTGCGGCCAGTCGGCATGGCCAACTATGAAGCGCTGCTGACCCAGCCTGGCCTCGCGCAGCAAGATCTCGGCCTCAGCATTCGCGACAACCTGTACTACGTCCTGATCGTCGTCCCGCTGCAGACCGCCCTGGCGCTGCTGCTGGCGATCGTGGTGAGCCGCAAGGCGCTGCGCGGCCGCGGGTTCTTCCGCACCGCCTTCTATTTCCCCTCGGTCACTAGCTCGGTCGCCGTTTCCATGATCTTCCTGTTCTTGTTCGCGGATACCGGCGTTGTCAACGGGGCGCTGAGCTACCTGGGAGTGCACGGGCCGAGCTGGTTCAGCGACCCGAACGGCCTGCTGCACATGATCGCCCAGGGCCTGGGCGTCACGGCGCCGTCGGCGCTGACCCGCCACGGGCTGCTCGGCCTGTCCTGGTGGGGCTGGCTCGCTGGCCCGAGCGTGGCGATGATGACGCTGATCATCCTGGCGATCTGGACGACCTCGGGGACCTTCATGCTGCTCTTCCTCCCCGCGCTCTACAGCATCTCCGAGCAGGTCGAGGAGGCCGCGATCGTGGACGGGGCGGGGGCGTGGACCCGGTTCCGCCGGATCACGCTGCCGCTGATCCGGCCTGCCCTGTTCCTGGTGCTCACCCTCGGGCTGATCGGAACCTGGCAGGTCTTTGACCAGGTGTTCCTGATCACGCAGGGCAACCCGGCCGGGACCACGCTGACCCCCGCTTACCTCGCCTACCAGGTCTCGTTCGGTGACCAGCAATGGGGCCAGGGAGCCGCGATCGCTTTCATCCTCTTCGCCATCATCGTGATCTTTACCGTGCTGCAGCGGCTGGTGCTGCGGGAGCGCGGCTCGGTCACCCGGGCTCGCGGGCGCTGGCTGTGATTACAGGAGCGACACAGTGATCCCGCGAGCGACGCGCATGGCCGGGCGGCGCACGCCCTGGCTGCGGACCGGGTTGTATCTCACCCTGGCCATCTTCGCGTTCTTGTACATCTACCCGTTCCTGCTTGAGCTCGGCACCGCGTTCAAAACGGAGACCGATGCGGTGAACCATCCGGTGAACCCGATTCCGCGCGACTGGGTGGTCTCCGCGTTTACCGCACTTGGCCAGCAGGACTTCCCGCGCTGGTTCATGAACTCGGTCGTCGTCGCGGTGTTCGTCACCGCTGGCCGGATCCTTTTCGACTCGATGGCCGGATACGCGCTCGCCCGGGTCAGGTTCCGGGGGCGGGGCGCGATGTTCGCCGCCGTCATCGCCGTCATGGCGGTGCCGGGCGTCGTCCTGCTGATCCCCAAGTTCCTCGTCATCAGGACCCTGGGGATCTACGACACCTACCCGGGGCTCATCATCCCGCTGCTCGCGGACGCCTCCGGCATCTTCATCATGAAGCAGTTCTTCGAGTCCGTGCCGGCGAGCATCGAGGAGGCGGCGAAGATCGACGGGGCGGGAATTTTCCGCGTGTTCTGGTCGGTCGTGCTGCCGATGGCCACGCCCTGCCCTCATCGCGCTCACCATCCTTGTCATTCCAGGCTTCCTGGAATGATTTCTCCGACATTCTGATCGCCCACGAGAATCCGGCCCTGGATACGCTGACCACCGGGGTAGGCCGGCTGGTCAGCGGCCAGCTTGGCGCGGCGACCCAGTACCCGCTCAAGCTGGCCGCCGCGGTGGCGATGACGATCCCGGTCGCCATCATCTTCTTCGTGTTCCAGAAACACATTCTGCGCACCGATCAGGGCGCGGTGAAGGAGTAGCACTTGTGATGCCAGGGAATGACGTCATGGACCCTGGTCCTGGCCTGCGGTAGCGTCGCTGAGCATGCAGCCAGAGGTCGGGGAGATGCTGCGCGGATGGCGTCGGCTCCGGCACCTTTCGCAGCTGGAGCTATCCGCAAGGACCGGAGTCTCCAGCCGGCATCTGAGTTACATCGAGACGGGCCGGTCAGCACCGAGCCGCCAGATGGTCCTGTACCTGGCCGAGCAGCTCGGCGTCCCGAATCGCGAGCGCAACGCGCTACTGCTCGCAGCCGGGTACGCGCCGGTCTACTCCCACCTGCCGCTCGACGATGACAGCTCGGACATGACCTACATCCGGGAGGCGGTTGACCGGCTCCTGGCCAGGCATGATCCCTATCCCGCCTTCGTGATTGACCGCCGGTGGGATGTTGTCGCGCGCAATGCCAGCACCGCCATGCTGCTCACGGACGTAGCCCCGGATTTGCTCCGCCCGCCTGTGAACGCGCTGCGCCTGGCTCTCCATCCATCCGGACTGGCACCGCGGATCGTCAATCTCGCCGAGTGGAGCGCCTACCTGCTGCGCCGCCTCGATCATCAGCTGCTCGCGGCCGGGGATGCCGAACTGGCGAGCCTCGCCCGGGAGGCGCGCGGCTATCCAGGGGTAGCCGAGCCTGGCCAGCAGACGGCCAGCCCAGCCGAACGGGTGTTCGTGCCCCTGCACCTGCGGCTGGGCTCCGGCGGGGAGGTCCGGCTCCTGAATATGGTCGCCACGTTCGGGACGGCTCTTGATGTCACTGCGGCTGAGCTCGTGATCGAAGCCTTCTACCCAGCCGACCAGGCCTCTGCCCGTACACTCACCGAGACCCGGACACCCCGGGTCCCGGCTAGCTCCTGAGGAAGGCCAGCAGATCGGAGTTGAACCGGTCCTGATGTGTAGCGGTGAGGCCGTGCGGCGCGCCCGGGTAGTAGATCTCCTTCGCGCCCTTGATCAGCTTGGCCGACTTCCGGGCCGCGTCGTTTACCGGAACGATCTGATCGTCCTCGCCGTGCAGGACCAGGGTCGGGATGTCGAACATCCCCAGATCCCCGGTGAAATCGGTCTCGGAGAAAGCCTTGATGCTTTTGTAGGCGTTCAGCAGGCCGGACTGCATGCTCCACAGCCAGAACTGATCGAGCACGCCCTTGGATACCTTGGCGCCTGGCCGGTTAGCGCCGTAGAACTGGATCGCCAGGTCCTGGTAGAACTGTGATCGGTCCTTGTCCAAGCCCGCCCGCAGGCCATCGAAGACCTCGATCGGCAGTCCCTCCGGGTTGGCCCCGGACTTGACCATGATCGGCGGTACCGCCGAGACCAGGGCCGCCTTGGCCACCCGCAGCGTGCCGTGCCTGGCGATGTAGCGCGCGACCTCTCCGCCGCCGGTGGAGTGGCCCACCAGCGTGACGCGGGACAGATCGAGCGCGTTGATCACGGCGGCGAGATCGTCGGCGTAGCCGTCCATGTCGTTGCCCGAGGAAGGCTGGCTGGACCGGCCATGGCCGCGCCGGTCATGCGCGACACACCGGTAGCCGTTCTGGGCGAGGAACAGCATCTGGCCGTCCCAGGCGTCGGCACTCAGCGGCCAGCCGTGCGAGAACGTGACGACCGGGCCGCTGCCCCAGTCTTTGTAATAGAGCTCGGTGCCGTCCTTAGTGGTGATCGTGCTCATGGCATGGTCCCCCGGTTGCGTTTCCGCGCCAGTTCGGCGAGCAGCCATCGTGATTGGACATCTTGACCAGACGCCGGCCTCGCGCAGTCGGCATGCAGGCCGTCTGTCCGCGCAGTGGAGGAGCACGTCCGGCTGCCCGATCGCAGGCGCAAATTTTCAAAATTCAGGTGGAAATTATCCAGTTCGGGCTGATCAGGCTTGTTACCGGGTCGGCACTTGGGGTGTAGGGGAGTTTCCGGGGGTCAGGGAAGCCGAGGGAAGTGTAGCCGGGTGCACGCTTGGCCAAGGATGAGGCGAGGACGCCGGTGAGTTCGTCGTGGTAGTCATGGACCTCAGCGGTTGTCTTGCCGTCGCAAGGCCGGAGGATGCGGCCGGCGTACTGGACGAGGCGTCCTTTCTGGGCAATGGGCGCGGCGAGGAAGAGGGTGTCCAGAGCGGGGCAGTCGAACCCTTCCCCGGCGTACGGCCCGGTCGCGACGGCAAGCAGGGGCTGACCGCCTGGCTGCGGCTGGAGCCGGGTGAGTGCGGCGGCCCGGTCCTTAGCGCCTATGCCGCCGCGCAGGATGACGGGGTCGTGGCCCATCGCGCGCAGCGCGTCGGCGAGCTTGTCCAGGTGGGCGGTCCAATTCGTAAGGACGAGGCAGTTTCTGCCTTGGGTCAGGGCGGCCGCGACGTCAGCGACGATCTGCCGGATTCGCAGCTCGTCGGTGATCAGGTCCTTATAGATGGTGGTCATGCCGCCCGGATCCGACGGGAGGGCAGACCCGGTGTAGCAGTAGCCCGTCGGGTGGAGGCGAAGTACGGGCGCAGGGCGCCCGCCCGGAGTAGTGCCGGGCAGCATGGGGGCGCCGTTGCCGGATTCGCGGTGGCTGGAGATGGTATGCCGGACCGGGCCGACCTGCATGGTGATGAGGTTGTCGAGCTTGTCCCGCCGGTACGGGGTGGCAGTGAGGCCGAGCCAGCGCCGTGCGGGGACCTGCCTGACAGCGTCTTCGAACGCTGCGGCTGGAAGGTGATGGCACTCGTCCGCGATGATCAACCCATAGCTGGAGGTGAGGTCCGCGATGTCGTCGCGGCGGGCCAGGGTCTGCAAGGTGATGATGTCGATGGTGCCGCGCAGCTTTGCCCGGCCGCCGCCGAGCTGCCCGGCCTTGACGCCGAGGAACTCGGAGATGCGGGACCGCCACTGGTCGGCGAGAGCCTTGCGGTCGACCAGGACCACAGTGGATACCTGGTGCGCGGCGATGACCGCGCAGGCTATCACCGTCTTGCCCGACCCCGGCGGCGCGACAAGCACTCCGAGATCGTGCCTGGCCAGCTCCGCGACGGCCGTACGCTGAGGCGGTGTCAGAGTGGCCGCAAAGGTGAACTCCTGCGCCATGCCTGGCGTGCGCTCGTCGGTGATGGCCAGGCGGCTGCCGGCCTGAGCCGCGAGGTCGGTGACGGTGACGAGCATGCCGCGCGGCAGGATCAGGCCGCCGTCGAGGGTCTCCTCGTAGCTGCATAGGTAGCGGGGGATGTTGTAGGTCGAGGCGCGCATCCGCTGCCGCTCGTGGAACAGCGGGTTGTGCATAGATGCGGCGTGCCGTAGCGTCGCGGCCAGCCCGGCGGCCAATTCTGCCTGCTCGACCCGGATGCCCGCCGCGAGCCGGGCGTGAAGGACCGGGGCGGCCTGCGGGCGGGTCGCGGTCGATGACGGGGTGACAAGGCGGGTGACCTCGGTGGCAACGGCGACCTTCCCGGCGCGGTCAGCGGCGCGCCTGAGTTCGTGCGGAGTCATCCGGCCGACCGTGGAAAGGTACGCCCACTGGTCCTCGTGCGGCTCAAGTGCCTCAAGGTCCAGGAATACGGTCGCGCCATTCCGCCGTGCGGGTTTGAAAAGCGGCGCGGCGATCAGATTGCCCATTCCGCCGGCTGGGAGCAGGTCCTGGGACGGGAACAACCGGTCATAGCTGGCCAGCGTTATGGGGCCGCGTAGCGCCATCGCTTCTCGCAGCAGCCCAGTGCCGAGCCGCCGTGCCAGCTCAGCCGCGACCGGGGAAGTGAAGAACACCCACGCGTGCGCGCCGATGCCCGACATGGATACCTCTAGCGCGACCGGGACATTGAGCGCCCGGCCGGCCTTGACGTACATCAGGGCGTCAAACATGGCCTGGGCCCGTCGAAGTCGGCCGCCAGCCACGAGCATTTGTCGCCGTCCAGGAGCGGGTACAAGCCCACGTGCACCTCCCCTTTCAGGTGCGCCGCAAGTCCTCCGCAGTCAGAGGCAAGTAGGTCCGGTCCTCGTGGCGCATGCCCTTCCGCCAGCCGCCGCGAACCGCCGGAACCCATCCGCGATTCCCGGTGCGAGGATTATCGAACCGGATCGCGTACACATCCGTGCGTGCGGCGAATAGCGCCGCGTAGAACGCCACCTTGTCTCGCGGCGCCGATCTGTCGTCTACCAGCCCTGGAGGCGCCTCGAAATACGCGGCCTGTGCGGGGCGGGGCGGGGCAGCCTGCTGCGGGATGAGCTTCAGCAACCGAAGCAGCCGGGCGTTCTCCGCCCGTAGTCGCGTCAGCTCAGCCTCAACCGCTATCGGGATCTCAGCCACGAGGATCACGCTATCTGGACGCAGTAAACCGGGATCACTGTGCGTCATCGTTGGCGGGCAGTAACTGGAGTCTCCTTCAGGTACCTCGCCGCAAGCTGAACGCCAGACGACCAGAACCCGTGTCACAGGGCATCAGCATCATGAAATGCACGACCTCCGGCCGAAGGTGACCTCCATGCAGCCCGCCTACTTACCACCCGTCACATGCGCCGAGCCATTGCCCGACCCGCCGTACTGGCTGGTGACTGGGCTGGAGTGGCCCGGCGGTCAAAGCCCGGCCGAGGCTGCCATGGTGGTCGCACCTGACACGATCCCGCGAGATGCCGTGAGCGCCGATGCCTGCCGGCTCCTCGGTTGCGCCGACCGATACGCGGGCAGCCACGCCCTGCGAGTCGTCTTCATCTCTGACCTGACTCAAATGCTGGCAGCGGGCACATCCTGGGATGGTCCTGGCGTCGACTGGCTGGCGGCGCGCCGCGAATTCGCAGACGGACCTCACTTAACCATGTACCTGACCATCACCGAGCGGGTTCACCTGCTGATCAGCGATCCGAGCATGAGCGGGCCGATCGACTACGAGCGCGAACTCATCCGCCAGGTACTCGCCAGCAAGCTGACCGAAGACTGGCCCGCCTATGCCGGGGCCTGTCAGGGCCGACCGGATCATCCCCGGTGATGTGGACGGGAGCAGCGAGCGTCGTGACCCAGCGGTCCATGCGCGCGAGGGTGTGATGCAGAGCGCTGATTGATTCGACGGTCATGGTGGCGGCGGCCGACTGTTCGGCTTTGGTGTCGTCGAGGTCGCCGAGTGCCCGCCTGCCGGAGAGGGAGAACCAGCCTGCCAGCGCCGAGACCCACTTGGCGAAGTCGGCGCGGTGCAACGGGCCGATCTGGCCGCCGTGCGGCTCGTAGCCGACGAGGAACGAGCGGAAAACACCGGGGCTGGGCTCTCCTTGCAGGACGCCTGCCCATCGCAGAGCCGACTCCACCGCCTCGAGGCGCGGGTGACAGGGACCGGCCTCGTCCCAGTCCAGAACGGCGACCTGGCCAGCTGCGCCGCCGGCCAGCAAACTGTTCTCCGGCTTGTGGTCGCAATGGGTGAAGACCCACTGCCCTGGCAGTTCGTCGCCCGCGGCGATGACCGGGTAGGCGGCTTCCAGGGCCGCTCGGGCCTTGCCGGCTTGATCGCGGGTCAGCATTCGCGCGTCACTGAGCCGGTGCAGGATCGTCGCAGGCTCTGCCGTCCACCATCGCAAGCTTCCTGATGGCGTGGTCTCGAACTCGGTGCCGGACCGCTGGATGGTGGCAAGCGCGGCTCCGGCGGCATGCGCCGTGCTGGCGGAGACCGGAATCGCGATGGGAGCGCCGTCAAGATGACGGTGGACGCGAACCGCTACCGTGCTCTCCCGGGTGCCCGTCACCCGGCGGATGAGCTGGCCATCGGCGGCGCGAACCGGTTCGGGCATGATCAGCTGGCCCGTGGCCCACAGGCCGTACTCAAACTCGGCCGCCCTGGCCAGGTCCTTGCCGCGTTGCTTGTCTGTTTCCTCGTCGTCGTAGGCGAACTCCTTGACGACGAACCGCCCGCTGACCGTCCGCAGCGCCCAGAGCCGGTTGATGCTGCCGGGCAGGGAACTGATCCGCACGCCGTCCGGGTCGAGGCCGAAGACGCCGCAGACGTTCCGGGCGAAGCCTAACTCGCTGTCCTTCACCCCGGCAGTATCTCCCATGCCGGGATGCGCGGGAATGTGACCTGGGTGCGGCTCTTTCGGGGTGAGGTTGTTCTCGCAGGAGGGTTTTCGGGTTCCTGTAGGAGGGTTTCCGCATCTAGGAGAGTTGACCGGACTATACGACGACAATCCTCCTTCATGCGACAACGCTCCTTCAGGAACCCGGAAACCCTCCACGGTAAGGACGAGAACCCTCCCGGACACGGCACCACCCGGCTGGCTCACCCCGAAAGAGCCACCCCATGTGACCTCGGGGCATTTACAGGACCCGTGGGCCGGCGCCTGATCCTCGACACGAATGTCCTGGTCGCCTACGAGCGCGGGACCATCGACCGGGATGCCCTCGATGCCGACGAACTGGCCATGGCTGCGGTGTCGGTTGCTGAGTACCGGGTCGGCATCGAGCTTGCTGACACTCCTGCCCGGGCTGCGGACCGCGCGCGGGCGCTGGTGGCGATTACTCCTGTGGTCGAGGTGCTCGACTATACCGAAGCGACGGCTGCCTGCTACGCGAGACTGATCGCGCACGTCCGACGTTCTGGCACTCCTCGAGGGGCGCACGACCTGATCATCGCTGCTCACGCGGCGCAGTCGGAGCGCACCATCGTGACCTTCGACGCGAAGGCGCGGTTCGCTGACCTTCCCGGTGTCCGCAGCACCACGCCCTAAGCCCCGCTCGCGCAGATCACCGTCGCCGACACCTCGATCCTCACCGTTGCGCCACCCGGATCCGGCCCGGCAGGGCTTTGCGGTACCAGTGATCTGACGCCGGGGTGCTCGGCACCCGGGCGCCGTGCCTGCGCGTCTACTTGGCGTGTTAGGCAGGCCGGCAAACGCTGACCGGCGCCGTGCGAGGAAGGAACTGACAAATGCGGACGCGGACGATGCGCGCTGTGGGAGGTCTGGCGGCCGCCGGGACGCTGATCATGCTAGGCCCTGCTGAGGCGGGAGCCGCGACGCAGGCCTCGGCTGCCCCGGGTAGCGCCTGGGGCAAGGCGATCGAGGTTCCGGGCACCTTCTCGCTCAATGTCGGCGGGAACTCCAGCATGGTTTCGGTGTCCTACACGCAGAGCGGTTATTGCGCGGTCGCGGGGAACTACGGGGCTTCCGACGGCGACTCTGTCATCACGCGGGTAGCGACGGCGCTCGCGGACAGTCCCTTATGCGCCTCATCTACGCCCTAGGCTGCTTTCATGGGAGTCGAAGTGGGAGTTAGGGACCTGGTTCGAAGCTACGTCACGCTTCGTGACGGATCTGTCGCTCAAGTCAACTCTGCGGGGCGCCTGCTTCAGTTCTACAGTGTTGAATGTGGTCTTAAGGCCGCCATTCTTGGTAAGAACGGAACGAACGCTCGCAGCACTAGCGATCTGGCTCCTGAACTGCGTACACACGACCTGAGGGCGCTCGCCAAGGAACTTAAGCTGGATGCCTCAGTCGCGTCGCAGCTAGGGAGTTGCCGTCGACGCCACAACTCGCTGGAGAGAGTGGAGCATCATCAGCTACATGAGGCTTGGCGTTACGGGGTGGTGCTGAACGAAGACGATGAGAAGGCAGCCGAGACCGCTCTCGGCGGGTTAATTGAGTGGTGCCGAAAGGAGCATAGCCGGTGACTGCTGCAGAGAGCATTTCGGCTCCGAGTCATTTGTACACCTGGGTGGATATCGATGAGTATTTCGCCAAGCTCGCGACCCGGGGAGAGTGGGAACCGTGGCTCCTTGAGGTTGACGCGTATTGGGACGGTGTTGAACTTACTGTTGCTGAAGGTACAGACTCCGAAATTGTGTGGAACTGGCTCACGGAACGGCTCGGCCCGCTGACCGTAGATAAGAAGCGAGAGCTGATTCTTCTTGAGTCGCTCCAGGGCGATACCAATGCAATCGAGGTCCGCATGCGCTCGGCTGCGGAACCGATTGATGTCATAAGGCGACCGCGATGGGGCGAGCGGCGCATAGTCCGGCAGCTAGCCGATGGCCTTCCGGCTCCCGCAACTGAGTTGTTCCCGCATGGTGTACGGCTCTGTGCCTTCCACTCCTTCAAGGGTGGGGTCGGCCGTACTCTCCACTGCGTTGCGCTCGCGCTCGAACTCGCAAGGCGGGGTGCCGCCACGCCAGATCAGCGTAGGCGAGTGCTCTTGATCGACGCTGATCTGGAGGCTCCAGGTATCAGTTGGATGGTTGCTGCTCAGGGAAGCCGGACCGATTTCGCTCTGGATGACTTTCTCTCCCTGCTGCACGGGTCTTCGTCCGGCGACCGCGATGCTGTCATCTCATTGGCGCGGAAGTTCCTGGTGAACCAAGAACAGGATGGCGTCCTTATACTTCCCACTACCCGAGACACCACCCGGATCGGACCTCCCCGGATTCAGCCGGTTGACTTGCTGACGCCGGACCGGCCCTCGTACTTCCTGACCGAGGCATTCGCGGATCTTGCCCATGCCGTGGGAGCAGACGTATGCCTGATCGATCTGCGAGCCGGTACCGGTGAGCTAAGCGCACCAATCCTTCTCGACCCCCGCGTGCAGCGTGTGTTCGTCACTACAATCAGTGACCAGTCGGTGCAGGGTACGGCGAACCTCCTGAACCAGCTGGCCCATCGCGCTCCGTCCCGAAAGTCCACCGATCCGGCTTGTGCTGTCTTGCTGACTCAGTTCCAGGAAGAGGAGCACAGCACCGAGTTGTCAGTTGCGGCGGCAACGCTAAGCGTCGCAGTGGCTCGGACCCTCGTGTTGGCCCCGAATTCTGCCGAGGATGAGGGCGAGACGACGTCTGTCGACAGGGAAGTTGCCTCTGAACCGCTCACCAGCCAATTTCTCGCTCCGCTACTCGCGCTTCCCAGAAGTTGGGCTCACGTCCGCGAGAGAATCGAGCGAACCAATCTGCGTTCGGTGGTGTCGGACCTAGCGGACGCTTTGCGCCCGCTAAGTCCAACGAGTGTGGCTTCTGACTCGCCTGGTTTCATGAGAGAAAACCGTGAAAAACTGTCCAACTCGGCCCGTAGGCTGACATATGCGGAGCAGGCGCTGGCGCAAGAGGAGTTCTTGCCGACTGAGGCACTCCTGAATCTGGTCTCGAATCACAGAACCGAAGCTCCGGTCGAGATCGTTGTCGGAGCCAAAGGATCCGGAAAAACGTTCACGTATCTCCGGATGTGCCGCCGGGGAAGCTGGAAGGCGTTCGGAGCAGCAGTCGGGATTGAGGACATCGAGCTGAGCGCTCCGTTGGTACCCGTACTGGTTTCGCAGAATTTGGCCGATGAGTTGCGGGCCGAAGTCGAGGAAGCCCAGAGATCGTCAGCAATGGAAATTAGTGGGGTCGTTCCAGACAGCTTCATATCGCTCCGCGATTTGGTAATAGAAGCTCTCGACAAAGATATGAACGAAGTGGAGTGGCGACGAGTCTGGCTCACCTGCCTGGCCCGGTCAGTAGGACTGGATGCCACGGAGGAAACCGTTGAAGAAAAGCTCGCGGATCTCGCGCGGACTCGGCGAGCAGTTTTCGTGATTGACGGTCTGGAAGATCTCTTCCAGGGTTTCAGCAGCAAGACCAATGAGCAGCGTGCATTGAGGGTTTTGCTGACTAGCTGTCCCGAATGGCTTCGAGCACTTCGCGGACGGCCACTGGGTCTGGTGGTGTTCGTGCGACGCGATCTCGTGTTGAACTCGGTCCCCCAGAACGCGCAGCAATTCCTTGGGCGGTATCGTGCGTACGAGCTTCGCTGGAATACGACCGAGGCATTGCGCCTGGTGGCCTGGGTTTGCGCGCAGGCGGGCGCACTTGAGTCCGCACCGAGTGTCGATGTCCGCAAGGTAGGAGTCAATGAACTGTCGCGACTTCTCATCCGGGTGTGGGGCCAGAAGCTCGGATCGGACAATTCTCGCGAGGCGAGGTCGGAAGACTGGTTCCTCGCTGCCCTTTCCGATTTCAATTTGCAGATTCAGGCTCGGGATATTGTCTTCTTCCTCGCTGAGGCCGCGCAGGACTCACTTGGCGAGGAGAAGTCAAGGCGATGGACGGATCGTTTGCTGGCTCCTCCGGCTATGCGTAGAGCGCTGCCTGAGGTTAGCCGCGAGAAAATCAGGGCTATAAGGCTTGAGAATCCTCCAGTCGGCCTCCTTTTTACGCGTTTGCAAGATTTGCCAGAAGATAGACGTAAGGTGCCATTCACGCTTGCGTCGGTCAACTTGGATTTGGCGGCCGCGCAGCTTCTCGAGGCGAATGGCGTCCTCTTTAGAGAAGGGGATCAGTACTGGATCCCGGAGCTTTATCGCCATGGACTTTACTTCAGAGGCAGTAACGTCGGTCGTCCGAGGATCGTCTCAATCACGAAGCTCATCCGCGACCGTCGGGACGGAGCCTGACCGCCCGCCAAGCGCTCGTTGTGCGGATGCGGCAGGACAACGCGCTCCAGGACGACGGTAGTGTCGCGCAAGGTAGCGGCCCTCGTGCTGGCTCGCGGCACGGCGCCGCCCAAGGAGGCAATCTAGACGATTCCGGGGACGCCTGGCGTTGAGATCTGGGGAGCGCTGGGGGCGCGGGCTCATGATCAGGGGTTGTAGATTGCCGTCATGCGCTTTCGCCGGGCCCGCTACCGGGGCATCGCCCCGCTCCTGGCTGAGGGCACGAAGATGTCCAGGCGCGAGTACGAGCAGTGGCGCGACGCCCATACCTGGGATCCGTCCCGGGAGACCGAATTGGTAATCCAGAGCGATCTGGCTCCCGGGGCTTGGCTGGCGCCGCTGCTGGTGCCGGATTCGTGTGAGGTCCGAATGGTCGCGCCGCAGGGGTTCGAGGCGTACGGCCGGGTCTTCTTCCCGTTCGAGGGCGCCGAGCTCGTGCAGGACGACGTCGTGGTCGATCAGGAGTACATCTCCTGGTCGGAGATGGCACGGCGGAATGGCCGGATCGCGCACGCCCTCATGGAGCAGGAGACGATCCAGCCCGAAATGGAAGAACCCTGCTACAGCGAGCTGACCAACGACCAGTTCGACGCGCTGCTGCCGATCCTGGCCCGGCACACCACCTCGGCGGATGGCTGGTTCCTGCTCTGGGATGGCTTCGGTGACCTCAACGAGCGTGCCTTCAACGACCGCGGGCCTAAGGTGCGGCATCCAGCCCGGCACTACTACCTCCTGCGCGGACCGCTGGCTTCCCATCGCGACTTCCCGCACAGCCCGAGTTACTGGTGGCCGGACGACCAGTCCTGGTGCTGGTGCACCGACTTCGAACTCCAGTGGGGATATCTCGCCGGGTCCGCTGGCTGCGTCGCCGAAGTCCTCGCATCACCGGCAATCGAGGCCCTGGCCACCAGGCCAGGTAACCCGGCATGCGCGGGGATGGACATCATCAACGACCCCGGCGGAGTCGTGCCCCGATCACCATGACACGGGGAGATCTTCGGAGCGGGTTAGGTTTATGCGTCCGAACACAGAGGTTCAGGTGAGCGCCGGAGGACGCACCATGTTGGCACTAGTGCAGCGCTCAGTACACGCCGTTTCGTAGCTCCATAGAGACTGGCAAGCTCTTAGCGCTCTAGATCGAGGAGCGCTAAGAGCTCCCATAGTCAGATGCCAGCTCACTGACAAAGTCGACGGGCATCAGTTTCAAGGACGCTGAGCGACGCTGATAATAGCGGCTAAAGTGGTACTTGCGCGCTTGCGCTAGCCGGGTTAAGCTCCGCAGCGTGGCTTAAACGGGGGCCACTAACAATGGTGTACGGGGCGTACACGTTAAATGCGTGACCGCAAGGGGCTTATCTTGCGCTACGGGCAGGGGCGTCCGCTGACTCTTTGGCACTAGAGCCGACGACATGGCACGTCCATGCGCGCTAATACGTCCCATATGAGCACAGGAAGGTTAGGTATGCGACTAGCTCGTGCACGCAATCTGGGGGTTGTTGCATCCGGGGTGCTGTTAGCAGCATCGCTGACAGCCAACTCGGCTCACGCCGGGACCCGCGCCAGCAATTTCGCCGCCACCGCCACGACAGCAGGCATGGCGGCGGTCGCGGGTGGAACGGTAGTCAGTACCAGCGGTACCGCGATGCCCGACGTAGTTGTCGATCTCTACGCTTGGCCGTCAGATGCGGTGCTCAAGGCGATGAAGCCCGGCGCGCTAGTGCCGACGACGTTGCTCGCCGCGGCCACCACGAGTAGCGCTGGCAAGTACATGCTGCAGGTGCCGACCGCAAGCTTACAGGCAGCGGCAGTGGAGTCCGGTTACGCGAACCTGGAAATCTTCAGCGCCGTCGGCGGAACCTGGTTCTTCTCATATCAGACCAGCTCGCTGCCTGCCCGACCAGTGGCGTCGACGACCATCAATCTGAGCGACAAGTCCAAGCTGCCCTGCGGCCAACTTAACCACCGTCCGTATGTCTTCAAGGGGTGGACGCTGCAGCGTGAGCGGAATCCGGCATGGGCCATTGTCGGTCAGGGGTACATCGTCAAGTCGAAGAATACCGCTGGCGATGTCATGCAGTTCAACTATACCCAGGAGGCGACTGCGACCCAGAGTTCGTCGCTTGGCGTGGGGGTATCGGCGTTCGGCTTCGATGCCGGGTTCAACGCCTCCGGCACCACCGTGTCGACTGCCGGTTCGGGTCAGGGCTTTCCGAGCGAAGCCAAGAGCACCTGGTTCCGCACCGAGTTCAGCGTCGGGCAGTACCGGGGCCTGTGCTATAGCTCTGACAGCAGCACCCCGCACCAAAAGCAGCACGGCTCGTGCCCGAAAACGTTCACGGACCAGCAAGGCCGAACAGAATACGTGCACAAGTGCCTCTGGCTGGTCAAGTCCACGGGCTGGTTCGGCTTTTCAGATAACGTGCAGCATCCCAAGAATGCTCCGCACACGCCCGGAAAATTCTGCGGACCCGAGCTCAAAGGCAGTACAGCCATTACCCATAAGCAAAAGGCGATCGAGTGGGGCAGTGGGTGGAGCCTCGGGAAGGCCGTCGGTATCAAGGGAGCGAACCTGAAGGCCAGCTTCAACGCCTCTTCTCAGACCGGCTATGACACGAACGCCCAGATAGTATTCACGTTCGGGCACGACGGGTGGGTCTGTGGTACTAATCATGATACCAAAAAGGCTGCGATACTGGTCGTGCGCGGTAACAAGGCGTGACGCAGCGTGGTGCGTTAGTGAACGCTAATTTAGCGTGAATAGCGTGTTTTGAGCCGTGCTCGCCTGGTGAGCGCGGAGTGCGGCCTGACATGGGATGAGCGTTGAGGGTAGCGTTTAACGTAGTTGCCCGCGATCGGGCCATCCCATGTCGAGCCGCACGCTTCAAATGCTGAGCGAATCTTCGGCAGTGGCTGAATCCGGGCTGGCGTCAAGGGAGGACGGATCATGCGATCACGGGCAATACGTTTTAGATCGTCGGCATCAGCGGTAGTGGTGGCGGCAGTGCTGTCTGCCTTGGGGGGATGCAGCGCTAGCGGGCCGGCCACGGACGGCCCATTGCGCATCCATGATTTAATCTCGCTCGGTTCACAGTGCGTACCCGGCGGCCGGCTTCAGGCATTCGGTTTTGATCAGTTCACCAACTACGGCCACACCACGGTAGTACTTGACCGCGTGGTCCTGCTGCATCCGCGCAATCAGCATTTGGTCGGCTCCTACGCGGTGCCGGGAGACAGGGTCATTGGCGTTGCGCACTGGCCACCGCGCTATCCCGGCATGCCACCTCAGTGGAAAGACCGCCAGCCCGTGCACGGTTTCCGGCTAGAGCCGGGCAGGACGTTCAACATAGTCCTTGGCATCGCAGCCACTGTCGGGAGTCATCGCGCGATCTCGCGGGGCGAACTGGTCTACTACCACGACTCCTCGGGACGCTACGTGGCCCAGAGTCAATCGGCGAATATCGTCGCGGCGAACGGGCAGACGTGCTGAGCGCCTCGCCCGGCGACCGCGTTACCAGTGGACAGAGCCTGCTTATCCGGTCCCCTGAGGACCGAAGTCTAGATCAGCCCTGGTTCGCAAGGTAACGCTCCCGGCACCCGTCAGCCCGACGCGGGCGGCACTTGCCCGGAAAGATCTGGTGAACTCTCCGTGCGGCGCAGACGCTCAGCCGAGGTCCTGGCCGTTCACGGTCAGCTTCACCTCGATGTTGCCACGGGTGGCATTGGAGTACGGGCACACCTGATGGGCGGCGGCAACGATCCGCGCCGCTTGCTCAGGGTCCTGAACCTGCGGCAGGGTGACGTCGAGCGCCACGGCGAGCTTGAAACCGCGCTCCTCGGTGGGGAGCAGGCTCACGCGGCTGTCAATCGAGACATCGCCCACCTCGGCGTGCTCGCGACGGCCGACTACGCCCAGGGCGCCTTCGAAGCAGGCGGCATAGCCCACGGCGAAGAGCTGCTCAGGGTTGGTGCCACCGCCCTCGCCGCCCATCTCCTTCGGCGAGCGGAGTTGCACGTCCAGGGCTCCGTCACTCGTCCGGCCGTGGCCGTTTGCCCGGCCGCCTGTGACCGTTGCCTCCGCCGTGTAAAGAACTCGCGCCATTTCGGCTCCATCTCCTGATCTGCGGACTGCCGCTTTAGTCTCACGGTACCCGCAGGCAATCCGCCGGTGGTCGCAGTGAGCGCCGGACCTCCGAGAGGTTGTCCGGCTACCAGTGCGGGATCGCGCAGGTTGCCTGAGAGCTCTCACCCGGTTCGGCCGAGGTCGAGTGCGTCCGCGACAGCGTTCCAGGCGATGTCCCCGAACTGCGCGGGATCGTGGACTTGCCCGCAGGCCGGGCAGCTCCGGTGCTGGATGTCGGAGTTGTACTCGCCGGCGGCTTCCCAGTAGGCGCGCTGCGGGACCTCGCAGGTGAACTCCACCCGGTGCATGAGGGCGTCACAGGTGTCGCAGTACCAGGCCGCCGCCTCGGTGAAGGCGGATTGCTTTTGAAGCGTACCTGGAGCAGTTCGCTGTGCGGCATGATCCTCGCCGGGATCCGGGCGGGCAGGTAGGCCACGTCCCCTGGCCCGATCGCCAAGATGGTCCGGCCTGGATCCTTGAACCGGATCTCCCCGTCACCGGCCACGGTGACCAGCACCTCGTCTTGCGCCGTGACCAGGTAGAAGGGCTGCGCGACCTCGTTGCGGCTCAGGTGCGGGCTAGGGTCGACCCCGGCCGGGGCGATAGGGAAGTCATCATAAGATCCCCACAACTTTGCCGCCTCCCTGAACACGTTCAGGGTCTTGCGGCGCTCGGGGGATTCTCTCACCGGCTCGCTCCCTGCACGGGTGACGTTCGGCCGCCTGCGTGATCTCCTCACGGCCACGGTTAGCCAGTGTCACGTGCAGTGCGTACCGGCGCCAGCCGACGAGGTCCTGCGGGAATTTCTCCTGCTGCTCACCGCACCCGGGGCATTTCCGGTCAGTGGAATTGAAGGCGTCTGCCGCATCCGCATACAAGCGGATATTCGGCAATTCACGGTAGTACTTGTGCGGCGGGCCCGCAGACACGTCGCGGTCGTAGCGGAAGACGATCTCGTTGCACGAGTCGCATCGGAATATCATCGCCTCGTTCTGCGGGCCGAGCTCCTTCATGCGGATGACGATGATGGAGATCTGGTAGTTCTCAAGCTCCGGAGCTGCGGGTTTCTTCAGGAACATGGTGACGCCGTGCGTGGTGCTCTGAACGTACAGTTGCCCGGTGGTGAGCGATCCGCCCTCGGCGGCGAGGGTCAGGACGATCTCCTGCTGGTCGTTGTAGTGGTAGAAGTGAAATCTCGGCATGATCGGGCAGCGAGTAGGAAAAGGCGGCGGCCGGCACCAGATCGCCGGGGTCGAAGTACCGGAACAGTTCCTTCTGCTGCTGCATGCCCTGGTGACTCATCATCGCCTCGAAGACGTTCGTCTTGCGCGGCGACTTGGCCTGCGGACGGTCATCGCCGAACCAGCAGGGTTCACGGCTGGCGCCAGCCGGCGGCCTCGCCCCGGGCGCCGGCCCCGTCACATCATCGCCCGGAGGTCATCAGCGGAGGCCTCGAACTGGATCGCGGCGATCTCGTCGAACGGGAACCCTATCGCCTCCATTTCGCGCTCCACGCTCGCCGCGTCGGCTGCCTCGTAGATCTTGACAATGGTTCCGCCGGCCATGTTGGCGTAACAGTGCACGAAAGTCGCGTACTTGTCTAGCGAGGATGTCAGGAACATTTTCCCGGAACTGTTCTGGTGTGACTCTGGGGAGTCGGCGACCGTCCGCGCCGAACCTCCGGCGACCCGCCCCAGCGGGGTTACCCATCGGAGGCAAAGGGAGGCCTGCCTCTCGGCCGGGGCGTCATTGACTGATCGCGCGCCCGCCGCAGCGATCGCTGGGGGATCCGCGGACCGGGCGCGGAAGACGATCATGACCAAGCAAGCCGATTTCAAGCGGCGCGTGCGCGCCCGGATGGCCAAGACCAGGGAATCGTACGCGGCCGCCCGGAGCAAGCTCATCGCCGGGAATCCGGGCATGGTGCCGGACGACTCATCGCTGGACTGGATGCCCGAAGCGCTCCACGTCAGCAACGGCGACGCCACCGACGTGCCGGGGACCGGGCTCGCGCGACGGGTGGTCTACTGGCACGACGTGCTGCACGAGGGACCGGTGCCCGAGGTCGCGCCGGCCGAGCTGCGCCGGATCAGGGCCCGCTACCTCGTAAGTCAGGACGGCGCCGGGCACTCCGGGGTGTCGCGGCAGCTCGCCGAGCGGGACCAGGCGCTGGAGGCCAGCCGCGACGGGGAGTACGTGCTGTGGTTCGAGGCGGACCTGTACGACCAGTTGCGCGAGTTGCCGCGCACGAGCGCGTGCGCACGGCTGACACCGGCGGCGCTGGAGCTGGCGACCCGGGCGTGGGCGGCCTTCCGCGCGGCCAGCCCCGACAGCCTTGGGGCCATCGCCGCCACGCGACTTGGCGAGCTCCGGTTCCTGGGCGAGGCGTTCGACCGGCTCAGCCGGGAATACCCTGCGACGCGTGACGGCCTGTCACTGACCGAACGCAGGGTGCTGGCCGCTGTCGCCGACAGCGCGCCCGACGCCGGGACGGCCTTCGTGCGGGCCTGGGCGCGGGAGACGCGGCCGTACCTGGGAGACACCACCTGCTTCCGCCGGATAGACCAGCTTGCTCAGGGGCCGCACCCGCTGCTCCGCCTTGACCCGCCCGGCCGCAACCGCCTGTTATGCGAGGGTAGTGTGGCTCGGGACCGGGAAAGCCTGGGTGCGGCTTGGCGGAGGCACAGTGACCGAGCGGGATCCTGGCGTGCACGGGGGTTTCGCTCCTGGTTCGCGGATCGCTAGCTATCTGCTTGAGGAAGAGATAGCTCAAGGCGGCATGGCCATGGTGTTCCGCGCGTACGACGAGCGTCTCGACCGCACGGTCGCACTCAAGATCCTGGCTCCCGCGCTGGCCGAAGACGAGGTGTTCAGGCAGCGGTTCATCAGGGAGTCCCGTGCGGCCGCCGCGACCGACCATCCGCACATTATCCCGGTCTTCGACGCGGGCGAAGCCAGCGGTGTCCTGTTCATCGCGATGCGGTTCGTCCGGGGCGGCGACGTCCGCTCCCTGATCCGCCGGTCCGGGGCGATGACCCCGGGTCGCGCGGCCGAGATTGTTTCACAGGTCGCGTCCGCGCTGGACGCCGCGCATGGCCGCGGCCTGGTGCACCGCGATGTCAAGCCGGCGAACATGCTGCTCGATGGCAGCTCGGGAGCCGGCCGGCCTGACCACGTGTACCTGTCCGATTTCGGGCTGAGCAAAGGCTCGCTGCAGGCCAGCGGGCTGACCGCGAAGGGGTATTTCCTCGGCACGCTCGAGTACGTCTCTCCTGAGCAGATCGAGGGCAAGCTGGTCGACGGCCGGGCTGATCAGTACGCGCTGGCCTGCTCCGCCTTCGAGATCCTGACCGGGGCACCGCCTTTCCGCCGCGAAGAGGCCCTGGCGGTCATGTACGCGCAGTTGTCCGAGCCGCCACCTGCCCTGTCCGGCTGCATGCCGGGCCTGCCGGAAGCCGCCGACGCGGTCTTCGCCAGGGCGCTCGCGAAGGTCCCGGCGGAACGGTACGACAGTTGCCGGGAGTTCGCCGAGGCGCTGCGCGCGGCTTTCGGCCTGCGGCCATTCGACTCAGGTCAAGACGAGTTGCCAGAGCACTGGCAGTCCGGCGGCACCAGCGATGACGTGGAGTACGGCGCCGGGGACGCCAGGGCCACGATTGCCTTGTCCCGGCGGAAGCCCGCGCTGGCCGTCGTCGCCGTCGTCGCTGTGGCAATCATCGGCGGCGCGGCCGGCTTCACGCTGATGACCGGCAACCGGACCGGCAGCGATGACCTCGGATTCCAGCATCGGCAGGTGGCCCTGAAGCCGCCTGTATGCTCCAGAACGGCCGCGGCCGGCCGAGGCTCCGGGCGTTCCCGGCTACCCGGGTGCGGAGGGGCACTGGCAAGCCGTTCGGGATCGCGATCAGTTCTGATGGCAAGGCCGTCTTCGTGGTAACCGACACCGCCGTCGAGGTGTACAAGGCCTCGGGCGGGACTCTCACGTATCAGCGGGCGCGAGTTACCCGGTGGGCAGCTCCTCCAGGAAGGCGACGACCGCCACGGTCACCCGGGACGGCAGATATCTTCTGGTGGCAAGCGATAACGGGCATCAAGGTGCTGGACGCCATCGCCGCGGAGAAAGGCGACCAGGGCGCGATCCTCGGCACGCTGAAGGTGCCAGGCCTGACCAAGTACGGCCGTGCGATTGGCGTGGCGGTGACCCCCGATGACAACTTCGCGTTCGTCAGCCTGCAGTTCCGCGACCAGGTCGGCGTACTGAACCTGGGCAAGGCGATCCGCGAGCAGTTCGACGCCAGCGTTGACTACTACGTCGGCTCGCTGAACGTCGGGGCGCAACCGGTCGGCCTGACCATGTCCTCTGACGGCGCCACCTTGTACGCGACGGCATTCGTCGGGAACTCGGCGGTCCCCGGGCATCCTGAGCGTCGTCGACGTCGTCCGGGCGACGAACCCGGCTCAGCTCGCCACGCCGTGATCGAGCAAGGTCACGACCGGCTGCTATCCCGCCCGGGTGGCGGTGACCAGGGATGACAAGACGGTCTGGGTGACGGCCAGGGAGAGCAACTATCTTCTCGGCTACTCGGCGGCGGCGCTTGCGGCACCAACCCGGCACGCGCGCTGATCGCGGAGGTCCACGTCGGCATCCAGCCAATCGGCATCGCCATTGTCAACGGCGGCAAGCGCATCGTGGTCAGCGATGCCAACAACACCTCGTCCCCGCCGCAGGCCGGCAGCCTCGCCGTCATTGATACCAGTGCCGCCCTCCGTCACAAGCACGCGCTGCTCGGATACATCCCGGCCAGCCGGACGCCGCACGAAATGGTGCCCTCGCCGGACGGCCGCGTCCTTTATGTGACGAACTATGATGGCTCCCAGGTCCAGATCGTCGGCATCGGCGAACTCCCCTGACCCGAAGCGGGCCGCGTTCGACTGACCGGGCTTGACCGAGCCGAATCCGCGGGCATACGGTTTCTATCGTCCATCATAGTTTACGATAGAAACCGGGTCGCCGCAGTGATCGGAACTCTCACGGCAAGCACGCGCAGGTGACAGCGCCCCAGCGGGCTGCCGTGAGCCTGACGAGGGTGAGCAGGCTGTTCGATGGCCTGGCGGCGGTCAGTGATGTCAGCCTCGAAATCGGCTCTGGCGAGCGGGTCTGGCTGCGGGGCTCGAACGGCTCGGGGAAGACCACGCTGCTGCGATTGGTGGCCACGGCCATCTCGCCGACGTACGGCGGCGGCACGGTGCTCGGCTTCGATCTGGAGGCTGGCCGAAGCGCTATCCGCGCGCGGACGGACCTGCTCGGCCATGAGACCCGCCTGTACGGGGACCTCACCGCCGTCGAGAACCTGCGGTTCGCGTGCAGCCTGTACGGGCTGGACCAGCGGCTGGCCGGGTCGATGCTCGAGCGAGTCGGTCTCGAGGAGGTGGCCGCCGTGCGGACCGGCAAGTTCTCGCAGGGCATGCGGCAGCGCCTGGCCCTGGCCCGGTGCCTCATGCGGGCGCCCGCCCTCGTGCTGCTCGACGAGCCGTACGCCGGGCTGGACGTTGACGCCCGGATCGTGGTCGACGAGCTGCTGACGCTCGCGCGCGCCTCAGGGCAGACCGTCGTCGTCGCGAGCCATGAGGCGCCGCCCGGGCACCTCGTCGACCGGGAGGTGACGATGGATGGCGGCCGCGTGCTGACTCCCGCCAGCGTCGCGCCGTCATGAGCCTGCGGGTCGCCGGGGCCATCGCCGCGAAGGACCTGCGCACGGAACTGCGCAGCCGGACGGCGGTGAGCACGGTACTCCCGTTCGCCGTGACGATGCTGCTGGCCTTCGGCTTCGCCCTCGGCCGATCGGCTGCTGCTCTCGCAGACGGCACCGGGGCTGTTGTGGCTCGCCTCGCTGTTCGCGTCGGTGGAGCTGTGCCACCGCTCCTATCAGAGCGAAGCGGCCAACGGCGCGCTCGAGGGCCTGCTGCTCTCGCCCGTGGACAAGGGCTCGGTGTACCTGGGCAAGGCGGCCGCCGCGTTCGTGCAACTGCTCGCGCTCCTGGTCGTGACCACGGGCATGGTCATCGTGCTCTTCGGGCTGCCCATCGGCCCTGCTCCGGCACTGCTCGCGCTCACGGCGGTCCTTGGCATCGCCGGGCTGAGCACGCTGGGCAGCCTCCTCGGCCTGCTCGCCGTGCGCAGCCGCACCCGCCAGGCCGCGCTGCCCGTCCTGGTGCTCCCGCTCGTCAGCCCGGTGATCATCGCGGCGACCAGCGCGACGGCCGATCTCACGCGTGGCACCCACGCCGGAGTCGGCGGCTGGCTGAGCCTGCTCGTGGCGTTCGACGTCGCGTACCTCGCGGCCGGCTACCTCGTGTACGGCCAGCTGCTCGAGGACTGAGGGCGCTTCGCCCGCAGGCATTGACATCTCCCCTATCGGCGAGCATTGTTTCTAAAAACATATTATTCGTCGATAGAAGGTGAAGGCATGGCACCTTCCTCTGGCTCCAACGAGGACTCAGGTGGACGCGGGGCTCGCGGCCGGCGATCGAAGCTGACCGGCCACGGCCACGCGCGCGGTACGTGGGCGCGGACGTTCGCGTTCAGCGCGGCCAGCGCGCTTGTGGTGATGACGCTGACCGCCGTGGTGAGCGCATCGAACGCGAGCTCACGGCAGGCAGGCTCCCTGGCCGGCGTCACAGCGGCGCGCGGGGACGCGGGCGACTCCAAGCTGGTCGCGAAGGGCGAGCAGGTGTTCCGCTCGTACACCTTCGGTGACCAGGCGTTCTGGGGCGGCACCGTGCAGCTCGACAAGGCGATCGAGGGAGCGAAGAACGGCGGGGTCGGCCCCGGCCTCAGCCCGGCGGCCGCGCTCGGCGTCGGCCTCAAGGTCGACGTGGACGCGCTGCCGGATTCGGTGAAGCAGGGCATTCTCAACGGCACGATCGACCTGAACGACCCCGCCACCACGCTGGCGCTGCTGAAGCTCAACGCGGTGATCGGCGTCAAGGGCGTCTTCAACAGCGACGGCACCCTGAACTCGGTCGGCATCGAGTGCGCGCTCTGCCACTCGACCGTCGACAACTCCTTCGCCCCGGGCATCGGCCACCGGCTCGACGGCTGGGCCAACCGTGACCTGAACGTCGGCGCCATCATCGGCCTCGCGCCGAACCTCAAGCCCGTCGCGTCGCTGCTGGGCGTCAGCGTGGCGACCGTGCACAAGGTGCTCAACGCCTGGGGACCGGGCAAGTTCGACGCCGAACTGTTCCTCGACGGCAAGGGATTCCAGCCCGACGGGCGCTCGGCCGCGACGCTGATCCCGCCGGCCTTCGGCCTGGCCGGCATCAACTTGCACACCTGGACCGGCTGGGGCTCGATCCCGTACTGGAACGCCTTCGTCGCGGTCCTGGAGATGCACGGCCAGGGCGACTTCACCGACGCGCGGCTGGACAACGCCAAGCAGTTCCCCATCGCCGCGAAGAACCACTTCGGGCACGTCACGGTCAAGCAGGACCGGGTCACGAAGGTGCTGCCCGCGCTCCAGGCCTACGAGCTGTCGCTGCGCGCGCCTAAGCCGCCGGCGGGATCGTTCAACGCGAAGATGGCGGCCGCCGGGAAGGCGCTGTTCGACGGGCCCGGCTGAGTGCTCGACGTGCCACGTGCCGCCGATCTTCACCGAGCCTGGCGAGAACCTGCACACCGGCAAGCAGATCGGCATCGACAACTTCGAGGCGAACCGCTCGCCGACGCACATGTACCGGACCGCTCCGCTGGCCGGGCTGTGGACTCATCTCAAGGGCGGCTTCTACCACGATGGCCGCTTCCCGACCCTGCTGTCCGTGGTCCAGCACTACAACAAGGTCTTCCACCTGCACCTGACGAAGGCCCAGGAGAACGACCTCGTGCAGTACCTGCTCTCGATATAGCGCAGAGAAGATCGGAAAGGTCCCATGAGGTACGTGTACAAGGCGCTGACGGCGCTCGGCAGCTACAGGGCACAGCGGACGATGGGCATCGCGTCGCTCGTCACGCTGGGAGCGACGGCGGTGATCGGGCTGTTCGTGGTCCCGCCGGACGCGACCCAGGGTGACGTGCAACGCCTGATGTACGTGCACGTCCCGATCGCCTGGGTGACGTTCCTGGCCTTCGGCGTGGTGTTCCTCGCCAGCGTCGCCTACCTGAAAACCAAGCGGATCCAGTGGGACCGGGTGGCAGTGGCGTCGGCGGAGATCGGCGTCCAGTGCTGTGCCCTGACCATCGTCCTCGGCTCCTTGTGGGGACGCCCGGTGTGGGGCACGTGGTGGACCTGGGACCCCAGGCTCACCACCACTGCCGTGCTGCTGCTGATCTACGTGGGCTATCTGTCACTTCGCAAGGTGGCAGATAGCCCCGCCAGGCGGGCCAAGTGGTCGGCGGTCGTCGGCGTGATCGGATTCATCGACGTGCCGATCGTGCACGAGTCCGTCGTCTGGTGGCGGTCGCTGCATCAGCAGGCGACCGTGCTGCGGCTGGGCGCGCCGACCATCGCGGCGAGCATGCTGGCCACGCTGCTCCTCGCCTTCGTGGCCTTCTCGCTCGCCTACGGCTACCTGATGGCGGTGCGCATGCGAGTCGGACGGCTCGAGGACCGCAGCGCGGCGCCGGTATCGCTGCCGCCGGCACCCCGGGCACGCCGCCCGAGGCCCGCCCCGGTCGCGGCTACCTCAGCCATGCCCGCCTCGGTGGTGAGTGACAGCCATGCGTGACGTCGGATACGTGGCAACCGGATATTCACTCAGCCTGGTGACGCTGGTCGGCTACCGGTGGCGCCTCGCGGTCAGGACGCGCCGGGCCCGCCAGCACGTGTCCGCCGTGTCACCGCGAGCACGCGACAGGCGGAGCCGGACGTGAGCCAGGATCTGCTGCAACTGCCAAGCGCTCCGGCGGAGACCGGCCGCCGGAGCGGGTGGCGGCGTAGCCCCGGCCTGCGCATCGGCGTGTGCCTCGCGGTGATCGTGCTCGCCATCGCCTGGATCGCCGTGCGCGGGCTGACCGGCAACTTCGTCTATTACCTCACGCCAACCGACGTCCTGGCGCACCACAAGGCGCAGGTCGGCCAGCGAATCCGGCTCGGCGGCTACGTCGTGCCGGGAACCGTGCGCCACTCAGGGTCCTTCCTGCGGTTCACCGTGACCGACGGTACGGACTCGATGCACATCTCCGACACGGGCGCCGTGCCAGAACTTTTCAAAGCTGGCCAGGGTGTTGTTCTTGAGGGCGCCCTGGGCACAGACGGCCTCTTTCACGCGGACACGCTGCTGGTGCGGCATAACGGCACCTACGCTCCGCCCAAGCCTGGCCAGCCTCCGCCGCACCGGGCCGACCTGAATCTCGGGGGCTGACCGATGAGCCAGCTCGGCACCTACCTCCTGCTCTTCGGGCTCGCGGTAGCCGCTTACGGCGTGATCGCGGCCGCCGCCGGCGCTAAGGCCGGCCTGCCCGCCCTGGTCGAGAGCGCGCGCCGGTGCGCCTTCGCGCTGCTCGCGATCATGGTCGCGGCGAACGCCACGATGATGACGGCGCTGCTGACCAACGATTTCACGATCAAATACGTAGCGGAAAATTCCGCGCGGGAGACTCCGACCTTCTTCAAGGCGCTGTCGCTCTGGGCGGCCGACAACGGCTCGCTGCTGCTGTGGAATCTCATCCTGGCCGGCTTCATCGCGGCGGTCGCGCTGCGGTTCCGGCGCGACCGGCCGCAAACGTTCCCCTACGCGCTGGCCGTGCTGTTCTCGGTCCAGGTGTTCTACCTCATCCTGGTCAACGGCCCGGCGAGGCCTTTCGGCGCCCTGGCCAGTCCGCCGGCGGACGGGCGGGGCCCCGCGCCGTTGCTCCAGAACTATCCGCTGATGGCGGTCCACCCGCCGTTCCTGTATCTCGGCTTCATCGGCTTCACCGTGCCGTTCGCGTTCGGCATCGCGGCGCTGCTCGCCGGCGAAGGCTCCGGCGAGTGGATCTCGCTCATGCGCAGGTGGACGCTCGTGGTGTGGTGCTTCCTCACCGTGGGACTGCTGCTTGGCGCGCTCTGGTCCTATTCCGTGCTCGGCTGGGGCGGCTACTGGGCCTGGGACCCGGTCGAGAACGTCGCGCTGCTGCCCTGGCTCACGGCTACTGCCTTCCTGCACTCGTCCATGCTCCAGGAACGGCGGGGCATGGCCAGGCTCTGGAACATCACCCTGGTGATCGGCGCCTTCGCGCTGATGACGTTCGGCACGTTCCTGACCCGGGGCAACGTCCTGTCGTCGGTGCACGCGTTCGCCCAGACCTCGGTCGGGCCGGCGTACCTCGCGTTCCTCGCGCTGGTCCTGCTCGCCGGCTTCGGGCTGGTGGCCTGGCGCATGCCGTCGCTGCGCACGCCGGCGAGCCTGACCTCGGCGATCTCCCGCGAGGGCGCCTTTGTCGCCAACAACGTGCTGCTCCTCGCGGCCACCGCCATCATCCTGCTCGGCACCACGTTCCCGCTCGTCGTCCAGGCCGTGTCCGGTCAGCAGATCACCATCGGCGGGCCGTACTTCACCAGTTCGGTAGGACCGGTGTTCCTGCTGATCCTGCTGCTGGCCGGCACGGCGCCGCTGCTGCCGTGGCGGGCCGCCAACCGGTCACGGGCACTGCGCCGGCTGCGGGTGCCCGCTATCGCGGCGGCCGCCGTCATGGTCGCGACGGCCGCGGCGGGGGTGCATAAGCCCGCTGCCATCGCAGGGTTCGGGTTGTCCGCGCTCCTCTTCGTCACGAGCGGGCAGGAAATCCTTGCCGCCATCTCGATCGGCAGGCGTGCTCACCCGGGCGGTGTACTGCGCGCGCTGGCCAGGGGACGGCGGCGGCACGCGGGCATGGTCGCGCACATCGGCCTCGCGATGGTCGCGGCCGGCATCACGGCGTCATCAACGCTGGGCCAGCAGGCACAGCTCACCCTCAAGACCGGCCAGAGCGCGGTGTTCGGCGGCCAGGTCGTGCGCTATCAGGGCCTGCGCACCGACCGGCAGCCGCAGCGCACGGTGCTGACGACAACGCTGTCCGTCCTGAGCCCGGCCGGGGCAAGCGCGGGCTCCCTCAACCCGAGCATCAACCTGTACCCGGCCGCTACCGAGCCGATCGGCTCGCCGTCGATCCGCCGGGGCCTGGTCTGGGATACGTACGCGTCGCTGATCTCGCTTCAGGACAACGGCGGCAAGGCGACCTTCCGCCTGTACCGCAACCCGGGCGTGAACTGGCTCTGGTTCGGCGGGCTGGTCATGGCGCTCGGCGGCGCCGGAGCCGCGTGGCCGACCCGCCGGCGCCGGAAGACCGGCGATAAGCGGCCAGCCGGCCCAGGCCCGAGCGCGCCCCCGTCGAAGCGGGCGCGCGGTGAGGCGGCGGACGCAGTTGCTGGCCGGCGTCGTCGCAACGGTCGCGGTCATCGTCGCGCTGCTGGCGACCGGGCTGGGCCGGGACCCGTCGGTCATCGCCTCGCCGCTGGTCGGGCGCGCGGCGCCGAACTTCACCCTGCCGCAGTTCGACGGCCCGCCGGTCACCCTGTCCAAGTTGCGCGGGCAGATCGTCGTCCTTAATTTCTGGGCATCCTGGTGCACCGAGTGCCACACCGAGCAGGCGGCACTCGACCGGACGTGGCAGCGGTTCCAGAACTCCGGGGTGGTGGTGCTCGGCGTCGACTTCGAGGACGCCGCCACCGACGCCCGCGGCTACGTCCTGACCGCAGGCGTGACGTACCCGATCGTGGAGGACGCGGGCTCGCGAACCGCGCTCGCCTACGGCCTTCGCGGAGTGCCGGAGACGTTCGTGCTGAACCGGTCAGGCCGCGTCATCGACCATGTGATCGGGCCGGTCGGCGCGTCGAAGCTCACCAGCGAGATCAACTCGATGCTAGATCCGGGCAGCCGATGATGACAGCCGCGACGCCGCTGCGGGCGCGGCTCAGCGTGCCCGGGCTCCTCGTGCTCATCGCCCTGGCCGCCAGCATCGCCACCCTGGCCGTCGTCGCCGTCCGGGGCGGCCCGGCGCCCAGCCGCGCGCAGCAAGTGCAGCTGATCGCCGCCGGGCTGCACTGCCCGATCTGCAAGGACCTGTCCGTCGCGGACTCGCCCGCGCCGCTCGCGCAGCAGATGCGCCAGGAGATCGCGCAGAAGCTCAGGGCAGGACAGTCCGCTACCCAGATCAGGGCGGGTTTCGTGGCGGCTTACGGCGACTCCGTGCTCATGTCGCCGCCCAGGCAAGGACTGGCGGGAGCGGCCTACTACCTGCCGTGGCTCGTGCTGGCCGCAGGCGCCGCCGCCGCGGCCACGCTGCTGCGCCGCTGGCTGCGCGCGTCCCCGCCGGACCCGGCCGGGGCTGACTCGTCGCAGCTGTCCGAGTCGCAGCTTCGCGCCCTGGCCAAGGCCGTCGCCCAGCTCCGCGCGGAGGAACCCGGATGATCGTGGTGCTCGTCAGCGGCGGGCTCGCCTTTGTCGTCGGGCTGCTGATCCTGCGCCCGGTCTCGCTGACCGGCGGACGCGCGCAGGCAGGCGCGGCCACCGAGGATGACGGCCGCCGCCGCGAGTTGCTGCGCCAGCTCCGTGATCTCGATGACGACCTCGCCGCCGGCAAGCTGACGCAGGACGATCACGTCCGGTTGCGCGGCCCGGTCGAGCGAGAGGCCGCCACCGGCCTGGTCACGGCCGTCGCCGATCCGCCGGCGAGCCTGAATGACCAGGAAGGCAGCGTCCGCCAGGACGTCGCCGGCGGCCGCCTGCGCTGGCGCCGCCGGGCCGGCGTCCTGCTGGCGCTGGCCGGAGCCGCGACCGGCGTCACGTTCCTGCTCATCAGCACCGTCTCAGCACGTACTGCCGGGCAGGCGATCACTGGTGAGTCGGTCCCCGGCGCGCCCGCGGCCACGACCAGCCCGAGCGGCTCCGCCGCGGCGTCTCAGCCTGGCGGCAAGTCGCCCACGACCAGCCAGCTGGCCGCGGTGGCGGCGGCGCAGGCCCGGGTGGAACTGAACCCGAAGAACGTGAACGCGCATCTGGCGCTGGCCGGGGCCTACACCGCGGCCGGCTCCAGCCAGCTGGCGACGGTGGAGTACCTGGCCGTGACGAGACTCGACCCGACGAACCCCGAGGCGAACACGAGCCTGGCCTTGCTGGCCTTCGAAGTCGGCCACGCGGCACAGGGCAAGGCCATGGTCGACCGGGTGCTGAAAGCGAATCCTGACTATGCCGAAGCGCTGTACGTGCGGGGCGTGATTAACCTCATCGGCCTGCGGCGGCGCGCGGCCGGCGAACATGACCTGAACGCCTACCTGGCCGCCGCGCCCTTCGGATCGCACCGGACCGCCGCCGCGACGCTGCTCGCGCTGGCCAAGATCCAGGGTCACCGATGACAGGGCTGAGCTGTCTGTCGGTCACCGCCTGCCGCGCATCGCTCGACGTCCTCGAACGGCTTTCCTATTCACGCGAGGAACTGGCCGGGCGCCTTGTGCCCTTGCGCTCTGACAGCGGCGCCCGCGCCGTCGCCGTGCTGTCGACCTGCCAGCGCACCGAGATCTACGCGACCTGGCAGGGTGAGCCGGACCACCCCGCGCTGCTGGCGGCGCTGGCTGCCGATCGGGGCATCTCCCGCAACGAACTGCGCCTCGTGGCGAAGACCTACAGCGGCGAAGAGGCCGCCCGCCACCTGCTGCGGGTGGCTAGCGGCCTTGAGTCCTTCGTGCTCGGCGAAACTGAGATCGCCGGGCAGGTGCGGGCGGCCGCGGACACCAGCCGGGCGGTCGGCAGCGCCGACGCCGAACTCGAGCGCCTGATGGACGCGGCGATCAGCGCTTCACGGAAACGGCAGCGGCAGACGTCTATCCAGGCCGCCGCCCGATCGGTCGCGGGGCTGGCCGTCGCCAAGGTCACGATGTCCAGCGGCGGTACGCTGGCTGGCAAGCGGCTCCTGATGGTCGGAGCAGGTCAGGTCGCCGCCGTCGTCGTGCCGCGTGCGGTAGAGCCCACTCTCGAATTGCGTGCCGCCGCCGAAGCCGATGACGGTGACCTGGTGAGAGTTCTCGTCGGCCTTTTTGAGCTGACGCCGCCGAGAAGCGGGCGAGTCGCGGACGCGGCCGGCCTACTGGCCGCTGACCTGGACGCAGCAGCCCGGTTCCGCGACGCGCCTCTCGACTCGGAGCGAATGAAGGTGCGCGCCGCCGAGCAGTCCGGTTATGAAGGCCGCATTCATCGGGCACACGATCTCACGATGTGACCTGGATAGCTCAGCGAAGATGCAATTGCGCATGGTCCAGTCCCCGGACTCCTCCACCTTCGGCTCGTATCCCAGCTGCGTGAGCCTGACCTGCACTGCTTCCAGCCGAGCGGCCTTCGTCCGCTCCTGGCGGCGGATCTCGTCACCGAAGCTTGTGCCGACTGAGGTAGCGACTTGCTGCGGCGACTCGGTACCGCCAGCGGAGAGGGAAGCGGCCATGATCGAAGCCGCGAGCGCATACCGAGTCTGCGGAATCATCACGGAAAAGGACCGTGAAGAGATCGAGTAGACCTTCGCCGGACGGCCGGCACCTGGGCCGACTCGGCCGGAAAGCCGGCGGTACTCGACGTCGAGCAACCCCGCATCGGCCATCTTGTCCAGGTGGAAGGCCGCGATCCGCGGCTTGACGCCAACGTGCTGAGCGGCCTCCTCGCGCCCTACCGGCTCATGGCGCTCGCGGATATACAGGTAAAGCTGATGGCGGGTCGGCTCGGCCAGCAGGCCAACCGCTATCAGATCTGCGGCATCCATAGGCGCGCCCTCCCTGACCGTGGACTAGGCTTTCCGTCGCGGCTCAACGACCTACTTGGCGCAAGGGTATAACCTCCATCCTCGGAACAGTTCAGGCTGTCGCGGCGCATGCGCCTCAGACCACGGCAAGCGTAGTGGTATGCCGGCACTGCCTGACCTGTGCCGCGCCCGCGCTCCTGGCGATGAGCTGCCCATCTTCACCAGCAGGGTTCCCCGTCTAGTGGCGGCCCGGCCGGTCCTGCGCTGCGGGACACGACTTCACGGTGCCGATCACTGTTCACACACGTCCTAGAGAGGCCGGGGTGACTTCTGCCTTGATTCGTCAAGCGGATTCCGGCAGGCCACCCCGGGGTGCAGCCGTCGGGGGCAACGTCGGCGCCTGCTGGAGGGGTTGCCGTGCTTTTGGTGGAGTGTTTCCGGGTTTAGGAGGATCGACCGGGCCAGGACACGACAACCCTCCCGCACCCGACAATCCTCCCGCCGGAACACGAGAATCCTCCCGCACGCGACAGCGCCCCTTCCTCATCCGCGGCCAGAAGGCACACATGACGCCGGCCGTGTCACCGCCGCACCTCACCGGGCAATCCGGCAGCGGCAATGTTCCGTGAAGGTGCTCCTGGCCTAGTACTACGAAAGTTCACCCCGGTCCTAGCCGCGGCGATGCCGCGTCATCCTCGCGGGCTTGATCGCGGAATTCGCGCCAGAACCCGAAGATAGGGAGTGCGGCGCGCAATATAGGGAGGTAGCTCCAATGCGGCCGCGTGTTCCCTGTTCTTACGCTCTAGCTGTGACGACGGCGCCCAGCCGGCCACGTGCGGGTTCGTTCTAGTTGAGAGAAGATCTGCGAATATGGAGCTGCTGGAACGCGAACCGGCGCTGGCCTCGCTGCGCCAGTACGCACGCGAAGCAAGTCAGGGTGAGGGCAGGCTCGTCCTGATTGCCGGTGAGGCGGGCGCGGGAAAGTCGGTGCTGGTCGAGCAGTTCCAGCGCGATCTGCCCGACGCTCTCTGGTCGTGGGGAGCCTGTGACGGACTCTCGACGCCGCGCCCGCTCGCCCCGTTGTTCGACCTTGCCCGTGATCTCGGCGGCGCGCTTGAGGGTTTGTGCCAGGGCCGGCCCGACCGCGACGAATTGTTCGCCGCGCTGCTGAAGCAGGTCACCGGCGATGATCGACTCGACGTGATCGTGATCGAGGACATCCACTGGGCGGACGAGGCGACGCTGGACCTGATGCGGTTTCTGACGCGCCGCATCCGCTCGGCGTCTGTGCTGGTGATTGCTACGTACCGGGACGACTGGCTTGCGCCGTCGAGCCCGCTGCGTCTCGCGCTAGGCGATCTTGCCGCGAGGCGGTGGACGCGCCGGCTCGAGCTGCCGCCGCTGTCGGTGCAGGCCGTCCGGGCGATGGCGGCGCAGACCGATCTCGATGCCGACCAGTTGTACGAGCTCGCCGGCGGCAACCCGTTCTACGTCACCGAGATGCTCGAGGCCGGGACACACGGGATCCCGCTATCGGCGCGTGACGCGATCCTCTCGCGTACCGGACGACTCAGCGACGCGGCCCGGCAGGTACTTGAGAGGGCCGCGCTGATGGGTCTGCGGATCGACGCCGATCTGCTCGCCGATCGGCAAGCTGCGCTGGATGAGCTCACCGCGTCCGGGCTGCTGGTCGACGAGCGATCCGGCCTGCGCTTCCGGCACGAGATCGCCCGGCTGGCGATCGAACAGGAGATCCCGGGCCGCCGGCAGTCCGTGATCCACGCGGAGATCCTCAGCGCACTGCTGATCAACGGTAGCCGTGATGACGCGCGCATGGCCTTCCACGCCGAGAGCGCCGGCGACGAAGAAGCCGTCATCCGGCACGCATCACTCGCCGCGCGGCGAGCCGTTGATCTGGGCTCGCATCGCGAGGCTACGGCCCAGTACGAGCGCGCGTTGCGGTGGGCGGCGCATGCCGCTCCGCCAGCGCTGGCCGAGCTGTACACAGGCCTGGCCGAAGAGGCGACGTTGAGTGACCGATCGCAGATCGCGGCCGACGCCGGGGAACAGGCGCTGCGGCTCTGGCGGATGCTTGATGATCGCCGTCACGAGGGCGAGTCATTGCGGCATTACTCGCTGACGCTGAAACATCTGTGCCGCGGCGATGAAGCGGTAGCCGCCGCCGTCGAAGCGATCAGCACGCTCGAGCCGCTCGGCGAGACGCCCGAGCTGGCCAGGGCGTACGCGACGCTGGCTGCCGTGCGGATGACCCGCAATGAGAACGACGAGGCGATCGAGCTGGCCCAGCGAGCGCGGGCTCTCGCCCGCTCGCTGGATGTCCCGGACGTGATTGCCGATGCACTGAATACCGAAGGATGCGCCGCGTCCGCGACCGACTCGAACTGGGCCGGCCTCATTCGCCGCTCACTTGAGCTGGCCATCTCACATAACCTGCCCAATCTGGCCGGCCGTGCCTACGCCAATCTGTACGGCATCTCGTGCGACGAATTCCGGTTCGGCGATGGGGAGCAGTATTACCGCGACGGCATCGCCTATTGCGACCAGCACGACCTGGGCACGCACTCTTTCTTCCTGCGCGCATGCCGGACCGCCGTCCTCGAACATCGGGGCCAGTGGGAAGAAGCCCTGGCGATCAGTGCCGAGCTGATTGAGGAAAGCTTGGCCGCCCCGCTGAACCAGATCTGCGTGCAGACCCTGATCGGCGTGATCCGAGCGCGCCGCGGCGAGCCGGGGGTTTGGCCCGAACTTGACAGCGCGATCGCCAGGGCAGCGCCGACCGGACAACCGCAGTACCTGATACCGGCCCGGCTCGCCCGGGCCGAAGCCTTCCTGACCGAAGGCCGAGTTGACGAGGCACGCCTCGAAGCCGAGCAGGCCGCCGATTCCGCGCATGACATCGACAAGTGGATGCGGGGCGCGCTGCGCCGTTGGCTTGCCCGCACCGGCTCCGACCGAATCGTCGATGGCCCGATCGCCGAGCCGTACCGGCTCTCCGAAGCCGGCGACCACGCACTGGCCGCGCAGGTGTGGGATGAGCTCGGCTGCCGCCTAGACGCGGCACTCGCACTGCTCGACTCCTGGCACCAAGACGAATTGCGCGACGCGCTGCGGCGACTTTACGAACTCGGCGCCGGTGCGACAGCCGCGCTCGCCCGCCAGAAGCTGCGCCAGACGGGCGCCCGGTCGGTGCCAGTCGGTCCGCACCGGGCGACCCGGGAGCATCCGCTCGGGTTGACTCCGCGCGAATGCAAGGTGCTTGAGCTGATCTGCGAACGACAGACCAACGCCGAGATCGCCCGCACGTTGTTTATCTCGGCCAAGACGGTCGATCACCACGTCTCGGCCGTGCTGGCCAAGCTCGGCGTCGACAACCGCGAGGCGGCCGCAGAGCTGAACCGGAATCTGACCGCTCAATCGAGCTAACAGATTCCTAGGCGTTGTTCCTCATATCTCGCCTGCTGCCCGGCAGGTCCGCCGGATCGCGGCCGGAATATGGGGAGGCCCAGGTCCGAATATGGAGGGCTTCCTCCGACGCGGAAGCCCGTTCGACTGATGCACTCTCGCATCAGGTCGCCGGCGATCAGCCCGGCGAATCCGCGCGGTGATCCAGGCTGGCGCGGCCGGGACGTCAGGGAGGTACGGCAATGAAAACACGACGATGGCAGGGGCGAATGGCCTGGGCGCTGAGCAGCGCTGCGCTGGTCCTCGCGGCTGGGGCTGCGGTCACCTCCGGCGCCGCATCAGCGGCCGTCGCGGCCCCGGCCAGGAGCTGCTGTCGTCTCCTGACCCAGTCAGCGGCGGCGGCCTGGGGGAACAACCTCGATGGCCAGTTGGGCGATGGCACACAGGACGACGGCGTAAACCCTAACTGGGCCGCGGTCAGCGGTCTGAGCGGCGGCGTCGTGGCTGTCTCGGCGGGAGATGCACATGCGCTGGCGCTGACCTCGGACGGCAGCGTCTGGGCCTGGGGTGGAAATAGTAGCGGCCAACTCGGCAACGGCACCACGACCGCATCCACCGTGCCGGTCCAGGTACCTGGACTGACCGGGATCGCGGCTGTCTCCGCCGGTTCAGACGTGAGCGTGGCCTTGCGTTCGGATGGCACGGTCTGGACCTGGGGCGGCAATAGCGGCGGGGATCTGGGCGACGGGACCACCACCCCCAGCAGCACGCCGGTTCCGGTGACCGGGTTGACCGGGGTGACGCAGATCTCGGCCGGCGGGGACTTCGTGCTGGCGCTGCGCTCGGACGGAACCGTCTGGGCCTGGGGTTTTAACGAGAGCGGCGAGCTGGGTAACGGGACCACTTCTGACAGCAGCGTGCCGGTCCAGGTCACAGGCTTGTCCAGGGTCACGGCCATCTCGGCGGGCCTGGAGGACGCGATGGCCGTGGCGACTAAGGGATATGTCAACATGCTGAGCGCGGTCTATGAGTGGGGTGCCAACGAGGACGGCCAGATCGGCGACGGTACTGTCCGCGAGCGGCCGGTACCGGTCCAGATCAACGGCATAGGCGCGCAGCACGTGAGCGGCATCGCCACGGGCCTCGATTACTCAGTAGTCCTGGGCACGGACGGGTCCGTCTGGGACTGGGGTGTTAACCAGATAGGCCAGCTCGGAGACGGCAGCACCGCCAGCGCGATCGTGCCCGTCGAGGCGCAGGGCCCGGGCAGCGGGATCACTCAGCTTGCCGCCGGTGACTTTCACGTGCTCGCGCTGCGCTCAGACGGCACGGTGGAGGCCTGGGGCGACAACTTCTACGGGGAACTCGGCAACGGGGCCAATGACCCCGCCGACCCCAACCCGACGCCGGTTCAGGTCGTCGGCCTGGGCAACGTCACTGCGGTGTCCGCCGGGTATCTCTTCAGCCTGGCCATCCATCAGGTCGCATTCATCCAGCTGCCGGGCGTCACGAAGAGAGCAGCCACATGAGGATCTGGCGCGGAGCGCGACGTCTCCGAGTGAACAACCGCTATAGCCGGGTGATCGCCGTCACGACCGCTGCGCTCGCCTCAGTTCTCGTTGGCCCGGCGGTCGCGGCCTGGGCTCGGCCGGCCGTCCAGCCAGTCGCTCATCCGGGTATCGGCCGGTCGCTCGCCGGACCCGGCCCCGCCTGGCTGCCGGGTCAGGGTGCGCTGGTACCGGAGTCCAAGGGTTCCGCTGGCCTGGAGGGGGTCTTCTGCATGTCGGCGGCCAGCTGCTGGGCGGTCGGGTACTTCGAGCGCAACGGGGCCTGGCTCAATGAGGCCCTGCGCTGGAATGGTCACCGCTGGACCCGGGTCACGGCTCCCAACCCGGGCGGAACCGCGAGCGGAGATACCAGCCAGCTCTTCGGCGTCCGCTGCACAGCAGCCGTGAACTGCTGGGCGGTCGGGTCGTACAAACGGCACGGGGCCGTGCTCGACGAGGCCCTGCACTGGAACGGCAAGAACTGGTCACGGGTAACCACCCCGACCCCGGCCGGAACTCTGCCCGACGACTTCAACGAGCTCTTCGACGTGGCGTGCACCTCACCAGACAACTGCTGGGCCGACGGGGAGTACGGAGTCATCTCCATCGACTCCGAGGTGATCGAGAACCAGGCGCTGCACTGGAACGGCAAGACCTGGTCCCTGGCCAAGATCCCCGAGCCGGGCGGTTTCGCGTCGAACGGTGTCAGCGCCCTCGGCAGCATCCGCTGCACCTCGCCCAGGAACTGCTGGGCCGTCGGCAGTTACGGAAGCATCGCCCCGGGAGGCTCCTTGTTCAACGAGGTGCTGCACTGGAATGGCCATAAGTGGTCCCTGACTGCTGTCCCGGACCCGAGCGAGAACGCCATCGGTGACTTCAACGACCTCCAGGGCCTCGCGTGCACGTCGGCCGCGAACTGCTGGGCGACCGGATCGGACGGTACCAGCGGCAGCGCGGCCGTCACTGTGAACCAGGCGCTGCACTGGAACGGCCATAAGTGGTCCGAGGTGGCCACTCCCGAGCCTGACGGCACCGGCGCGGGCGCCAGCAACATCCTCGTCAGCGTCAGCTGCTCATCGCCAGGCGACTGCTGGACGGTCGGGTATCTCGGGACCTTCTTCAGCGCCGGGCCAATCTTGAATGAAGCCCTGCACTGGAACGGGACCGCGTGGTCCAAGGTCTCGACTCCCGATCCCGGCGGCAGTGCCGATGGCGATACCAGCTTCTTGTACGGGGTCCGGTGTACGTCCCGAACCAACTGCTGGGCCGTGGGACTGGCGCAGCCCAGCGGCGAGTCCGTCCACAGCCAGCTAGTGCGCTGGAACGGAGTCAAATGGTCGGCAGCAGGCTAAACCAGCAGCCGCGGAAATGAGCCGGAACCTGACCGCACAATCGAGCTAATGAACGCGGCTTGATCTTTGACGCCATAGGCGTGTCGGCTGACTAGTCGCACTCAGCGTAGGCGTGCCGGACACTAGGGGCATGACGCTGCTCGAACGGGAATCGTCGCTGGCGTCGCTTGCCGAGTACGCCCAGGAGGCACGCCACGGCGAGGGACGCCTGGTGCTTGTCGCTGGCGAAGCCGGTGTCGGCAAGTCGGCGCTGGTAGAACAGTTCGCCGTCGATGCGCCAAGTACCCGCTGGTCCTGGGGGGCCTGCGATGGCCTGTTCACTCCCCGTCCGCTCGGGCCGCTGTTCGACATCGCGGATCAGCTCGGCGGCGAGCTGCTTGACCTGTGCCGCGCCCGCGCTCCTCGCGATGAGCTGTTCGCCGCGCTGCTGCGCCAGGCCAGTGGTCCTGACCCGCTGCACGTAGTGGTCATCGAGGACCTGCACTGGGCTGACGAGGCGACCATCGATCTGCTGCGCTTCCTGGGCCGCCGGGTACGGAACGCCGCGATGCTGCTGATCGGCACGTACCGCGACGATGATGCGGAGGCGAGTGATCTGCTTCGCCTGGCTCTGGGCGAGCTTGCGCGGCAGCGGAGCACCAGGCGGATCGCGCTGGCACCGCTCTCCGCGGACGCGGTCAGCGTCCTGGCCGCGGGAAGCGGGCTCGAGCCGGCCGCGCTGTTCCAGCTGACCGGCGGCAACCCGTTCTTTGTCAGCGAGGTAGTTCAGGCCGGCATGGATGAGGTGCCTGCCTCGGCGCGCGATGCGGTGCGGGCTCGGGTCGTAAGCCTGAGCAGCGAGTCCCGCGAGCTTCTGGAGGTCGCCGCACTGATCGGCTCCCGCATCGAACTGCGGTTGCTTGAGGCGGTCATGCCAGGACGGCCGGCAGCCGTCGATGAGCTGACCGCGTCCGGGTTGCTGGCCGGTGATGGCCCCTGGCTGAAGTTCAGGCACGAGATCGCCCGGCTGGCGGTCGAGCAGGCGATCGCCGCGCACCGTCGCGGCGCCGTCCACGCCCGGATCCTTTCTGCCCTGCATTCCCTGGACTGCGACGACGATGCGCGGATGGCCTTTCACGCCGAGGGGACCGCGGATGGCCCGGCAGTCCTGCGTTACGCGCCATCCGCCGCTCGCCGGGCGACGGAACTGGGGTCGCATCGCGAAGCGGCGGCTCAGTTCGAGCGTGCGCTCCGGTTCGCGTCGCAGGCAGATCAGGCCACCGTCGCCGGACTGTACGACGAGCTCGCCTACGAGGTGACGCTGCTCGACCGGCTGCAAGACGCCGCCGATGCCCGGCAGAGCGCGCTCGGGCTGTGGCGTCTGGCTGGTGACCGGCTGCGCGAAGGCGACACGATGCGCCGGCTCTCCCGCACGATGGGCCGCCTGTGCCGGGGCCGTGAAGCCGCCGCGGCAGCGCAGGAGGCCGTGTCGATACTCGAGCCCCTGGGACCGAGCACGGAACTGGCCTGGGCATACGCCGGCCTGGCTAACCAGCGGCTGGTCGATGCGCAGCGTCCGGCCGCGATCGAGCTCGCGCTGCGCGCACAGGCGATCGCCGAGCCGCTTGGCGTGACCGAGGTGCTCAGCGACGCCCTGAATACGCAGGGCTGCGCCGCTGCCTGCCTGGGCAGGCCGTGGACGGGGCTGCTGCGCCGGGCGCTGGACATCGCGCTCCGCGAAGGCCTTGAGGAACAGGCTGGCCGGGCATTCGCGAACCTCTACGCCACCTACTGCGCGCAGCGCAAATTCGCCGATGCCGAGCCCTACTACCTGGACGGCATCGCCTACTGCGATGAGCATGACCTGACGACCTGGGCATCCAGCCTGCGCGGCCAGCGGGCCAGCGCCCTGGAGCAGACGGGCCGCTGGGACGAGGCAGTGACCCTGGCCGCGGATCTGCTGAGCGGTGCCAACCCGTCCCCGATCAACCGAGTCTGCCCGCTGACCGAGCTCGGCCTGATCAGGGGCCGCCGGAGTGAACCAGGCGCCTGGGATTATCTCGACCAGGCAATGGCCGATGCCGACCGGTCCGGCGAGCCGCAGCGGATCGTGCCGGCGCGCCTGGCCCGCGCCGAGGTGTACTGGCTCGAGGGCAAGCCGGGCGAAGCCGCGCGGGAGGCTGAGCTGGCCGATGACGGATCCGGCCGTTGCGACGCCTGGGACCGGGGCACGGTCGCTGTCTGGCTGCGGCGCCTCGCCTCCGCCCGCGCGCCGGGCGATGACCTCTGCCGAGCCCCGCCGGCGGCAGATCGACGGTGACTGGGCCGGGGCCGCCGAACTATGGACCGAGCTTGGCTGCCCCTATGAAGCCGCCATGTCCCTGCTCGACGCGACCGATGAGCAGGCGCTGCGCGAGGCGCTGACCATCTTCACCGGGCTCGGCGCGTCCGCTCCGGCGCGCGTCACCCGGCAGAAGATGCGGCGCCTGGGCATCGGCTCGATTCCGGTCGGACCGCAGACCGCGACCCGTGCGCATCCGCTTCGGGCTCACCAGGCGCGAGCGCGAGGTTCTCGACCTGATCTGCGCCGGGCGCACCAACGCCGAGATCGCCGCGCAGCTGTTCATCTCGGCGAAGACAGTCGATCACCATGTTTCCGCCGTGCTAGCGAAGCTGGATGCGCCGACCCGCATTGCCGCCGCGTCACGAGCCGCCCGGCTGGGACTGGCCGGTACCGCAGAGAGCCGATGATCAGGCCGCCATCAGAGCGCGATCGGCGATCTCGATGTCCTTGAAGAAACGGCGGTACACATGAAGGTCCTCACCGGCCGCCGGGATCACGTGCCACAGACCTGATGGCGGGCCGAGCCTGGTCTGCCGCGGCAGTTCAGCCACGCGGGCTCGGGCCGTCCTCATGCTTGCCTTGCCCGCGTCCAGGACCAGCACGCGCTGCGAGGTGACTACGACAATCCGGTAGCGATTGAGATTGAGGAACATAAGGACGCAGGTCACCGCAGCCAGCAGTCGGCTGGCCGTTTGAGCGCCGAACACCGCCTGGATGATCTCTCCAGTTCGCACGAACTGAGAAGCGGATTCGCGCATCGAGTCGCGCAGCGCCATTTTTCCTCCAAAGGGTCTTTGAACCTGAGGTTCGAATAGTCGATCTGCTTCCGACCGTAGGCTTGCCCGCCGGCGCGCGAATCGGGAGCGGCACCCCAGATTCCAAGCTCTTGTTCCCCATATAGCTCGCCGCCTCGACAGGTCGGCCGCAGCGCCTCGAAATATGGGGAGACCCGGGTCCGAATATGGGGTCTTCCTCCGAGGCGGGAGTCCGCTTGCCTGGTGCACTCTCGCATCAGGTCGCCGGCGATGAGCCTGGCGACATCGCGGTGCTCCAGGCTGGCGCGGCCGGGGCGTCAGGGAGGTACGGCAATGAAGACACGACGGTGGTCGCGGCGCATGGCCCGGGTACTGGGCAGCGTTGCGATGGCACTCGGGCTCGCGGCCGGAGCGGCGGCCACCGCCTCAGCGCCGCTATCCGCTGCTCCGCGGCCCCGGCCAGGCGATTGCGGGGCCAGGCCCCGTCTGGCTGCCAGGTCGAGGCGTGCTGGCGGCGAAGTCCAGGAGTTCCGCTGGCCTGGAGGGCGTTTTCTGCACTTCGGCCGCCAGCTGCTGGGCGGTCGGGTACTTCGAGCGGAACGGCGCTCTCCTCAATGAGGCCCTGCGCTGGAATGGTCACCGCTGGTCCCGGGTCGCCGCCCCGAGCCCCGGCGGAACCGCGAGCGGAGATACCAGCGAGCTGTTCGGCGTCCGCTGCACCGCAGCCAAGAACTGCTGGGCGGTCGGGTCTTACGAACGGCACGGGGTCCAGCTTGACCAGGCCATGCACTGGAACGGCAAGAACTGGTCACGGGTAGCCACCCCCACCCCGGGCGGAACTCTGCCCGACGACTTCAACCAGCTCTTCGACGTGGCGTGCACCTCACCAGACAGCTGCTGGGCAGACGGGGAGTACGGGGTCATCACCATCGACTCGGAGGTGATCCAGAACCAGGCGCTGCACTGGAATGGCAGGACCTGGTCCCTGATCACCACGCCCAACCCGGGCGGCACCGCTTCGGAAGGCGTCAGCGCGCTCGGCGCCATCCGCTGCGCCTCGGCCAGGAACTGCTGGGCCGTCGGCAGCTACGGGAGCATCGCCCCCGGAAGCGCCCTGTTCAACGAGGCGCTGCACTGGAACGGCAGGAAATGGTCCCTGGCCGCTGTCCCGGACCCTGGCGGGACGGCCAGCGGTGACTTCAGCGAACTCGAAGGCCTCTCGTGCACCTCGGCCGCGAACTGCTGGGCAACCGGATCTGACGGCACCGACGGCAGCTCTGCCCTCACCTTGAACCAGGTGCTGCACTGGAACGGCCATAAGTGGTCCGAGGTGTCCACCCCCGAGCCCGATGGCACCGGCGCCTTCGCCAGCAACGTCCTCGCCGGCGTCAGCTGCTCATCGCCAGACAATTGCTGGGCGGTCGGGTACGTCGGGAGCCTTGACCTCGTCGCGCCCGTCTTGAATGAAGCCCTGCACTGGAACGGGTCGCACTGGTCCATGGCCTCCGTTCCCGCTCCCGGCGGCCATGCCGAAGACGATCACAGCTTCTTGTACGGGGTTCGCTGTACGTCTCGAACCAGCTGCTGGGCCGTGGGGCAGGTGAGGCCAGGCTGCGGGTCCAACCGCAGCCAGCTATTGCGCTGGAACGGGGCCAGCTGGTCGGCAGCTTAGGCATCCCTGATCATCATTCGCTTAAGGGGAGAACGATGTTCGCGACAAGCCATTATTTCAGGCTCAACCAGGTTCCTTGGCCGAGTGATAGCGATCACGGCCGCTGCGCTCGTCTCGGTTCACGGCCAGGCGAGCCGGGGCCGGGCCTGCCCGGCTGCCGGGTCGAGGCGAGCTGGCGCCAGGCCCGGAAGCTCCGCTGGGCTGCAAGGGGTCTTCTGCACCTCGGCGGCCAGTTGCTGGGCGGTCGGGTACTTCGAGCGGAACGGGGCACTTCTCAATGAGGCCCTGCGCTGGAATGGTCACCGCTGGTCCCGGATCGCGGTTCCTAGCCCTGGCGGAACCGCGAGCGGAGATACCAGCGCAGCTGTTCGGCGTCCGCTGCACCTCGGCTAAGAACTGCTGGGCGGTCGGGTCCTACGAACAGGCAGGGTGCCCAGCTCGACCAGGCCATGCACTGGAACGGCAAGAACTGGTCACGGGTAGCCACCCCCACCCCGGCCGGGACTCTCAGCGGCGACTTCAACGTGCTTTTCGACGTGGCGTGCACCTCACCAGATAGTTGCTGGGCCGACGGGGAGTACGGGAACGACACCGTAATCGCTGAGGTGATCGAGAACCAGGCGCTGCACTGGAATGGCAGGAAATGGTCCCTGGTCACCACGCCCAACCCGGGCGGTAGCGCCGATCGGAAGGCGTCAGCGCGCTCAGCGCCATCCGCTGTGCCTCGGCCGGGAACTGCTGGGCTATCGGCACCTACGGAACCATCGCCTCCGGAGAGACGCCTGTTCAACGAGGCGCTGCACTGGAACGGCAGGAAATGGTCCCGGGCCGCCGTCCCGGACCCTGCGAGAACGCCAGCGATGACTTCAACGTGCTCGAAGGCCTCGCGTGCACGTCGGCCGCGAACTGCTGGGCAACCGGATCGGATGGCACCACGGCATGCTCGGGCGTCACCTTGAACCAGGCGCTGCACTGGAACGGCCATAAGTGGTCCGAGGTGGCCGTCCCCGAGCCGATGGCACCGGCGCGTGCGCCAGCAACGTCCTCGTCGGCGTGACCTGCTCATCGCCAGACAACTGCTGGGCGGTCGGATACGTCGGGAGCCTTGCCTCCGTCGCACCCGTCTTGAATGAAGCTCTGCACTGGAACGGGTTGCACTGGTCCAAGGCCTCAGCTCCCGATCCCGGCGGCAGCGCCGATGACGATCACAGCTTCTTGTACGGGGTTCGCTGCGCGTCCCGGACCAGCTGCTGGGCTGTGGGGCAGGCGCAGCCGAGCGGCAAGTCCGTCCGCGGCGAGCTAGTGCACTGGAACGGAGCCAAATGGTCGGCAGCAGGCTAAGCCAGCTCGGGAGGCTTCCGGCCGGAACCGGAAGCCGATATGGTCGAATGACACATCCGGCCGCTTCGGTTACGTATCGTAGTCGCCGGACGGGAGGGAATCATGAAGAGGTACCTGGTCGTGTTCGCCTCCGCTGGCGCGCTGCTGGCATTCTCGGTCCCGGCGGCACAGGCTGGAACGAGCGGTGAGCCACCACCGGCCGGCGTAGTGTCGCCCACGCCGCCGGCTACCTTGCCGCACCTGCCCGTCACTTCAAGCGAAGTCGAGCAGGTCCGCCAGCTCGTACAATGCGGCAGCACGATGTACGCGGTGGGCAGTTTCACTACAATCAGGCGCAACAGCACCACCTATACCCGCAACAACATCTTCAGCTTCAGCGCCACCGCGCCGTACCAGGTGACTAGCTGGGCGCCTGACATCGTCGGAACCTACGGGACTACGTCCGACGCGAGTGACACGCTGAACACGATCGCCTTCGCAGGCGGCAATTGCGCGGACGCCTACATCGGCGGCCACTTCTCCTCGGTCAATGGCACGGCTGTGAAAAACATCGCCGAGATCAGCACGACCACTGGCAACGTGGTCACCGCCTTCAAGTCGAACGCGGCGGGCGTAGTGGAGACCATCGTGGCCGCGGGTAGTCACCTGCTGGTCGGCGGTCGCTTCACCAGCATCAACGGCGACGCCACCGACTCGTACATGACTAGCCTGAGCCCCGCGACCGGCACTAGCGACGGCTTCCTGCACCTGAACATCTCCGGCAACTATCAGTTCCCGGATCGTCGTCGAACGGCACGCACGTGTACAGCCAGCAGCTCAGCCCGGACGACACCCTGGACCTGGTGGAGGGCGACTTCACCTCGGTCGGCGGCCAGGCCCGCCAGCAGGCGTTCATGCTTGACGTGAGTGGCGCGTCGGCTACGGTGACGGGCTGGAACGTCCCCGAGTTCAACACCGACTGCGCTACGGTCGAGCCGTTTTACGTGCAGGACGGCGCCTGGAGCCCGGATGGCTCCGCCGTCTACTTCGGAACCACCGGCTACCACCCGGACGGCGTGCCGGTCGGCGCCACGCCGCGAACCGGGCCGTGCGACGCGGCGCTGGCCTTCCCGACCACGCAGACCGCGGTAAACGCCCTGTGGACCAACTACACCGGCTGCGACTCCCTGTACGCGGCGGCCGCGGATACCGAGCCGCGTATTTCGGCGGTCACGAACGGTGGTCGATGAATGCCGACGGACTGCGACGAGGAAGGCGCCGGCGCATATTCCGCACCGGGAATGGAGGGAGTGGACCCGGCTACCGGCGACCTGTACCTCAACTCGGCGGGCACCGCGGGCTACTACAGCCACGACCGCGGGCTCGGAGCCGACGACATGCTGGTCACCAGCGCCGGGCTGTGGATTGCCAGCGACAACTTCGACGACACCCAGTTCTGCGGTGGCGTGTCCACCTCCGGGATCTGCTTCCTGCCCTACAGCTGAGCCGCACCCCAGAGGGGGGCTTCGCAACCTGCTGGCGCTGGACGGTATGCGATCACTGGCCGACGCGGCCGTCGATCCGTTCGCGCAGCAGGTCGGCGTGGCCGCAGTGGCGGGCATACTCTTCGATCATATGGACGAGCACCTCGCGCAGCGCGATCGGAGTGCCGTCTTTCATGGTGCCTTTCACGCCGAGATCGGGTGAGCCGGCCATGAGCTTCTCGGCGAAGGCGACCTCCTCGCGCCAGGCTCGCCAGGCGTCGGCCACGACTGCGGGGTCGGCAACCGCGCCGAGCCAGTCAGCGTCCGCCACCTCCTGCGACCCGTACAGCGGCGGCGCGTCAGCCTGCGCCATCACCGCCGGAACCAGCTGCGCTCCACGTCGGCCAGGTGCCGGACCAGGCCGAGCAGGGACATCGTCGAGGGCGGTACCGACCGGCGGGCGAGCTGGGCCGCGTCGAGGTCAGCGCACTTCAGCTCCATCGTCAGCCGGTAAGCACGCAGATAGTCAAGCAGGGTCGCCCGCTCGCCTTCCAGATCAGTGCCCGCCGCGAACCTCGGGTCCACGGCCGCATCCATCCACATGCCGGGGCCAGCTTCCGGCGCATTCCACCGTTCCGGCAGACCCTCGCCGATGTAGTCCTTAGTCACGGCCACCATACTGCCGCACTCAGATCGGATAGCTCACCCAGGGCCACAGTCTCGCATGTGCGCGCGCTCTCCAATGCGGCGATCAAGGTTCGCGACCTAGCTAGGCTATGGCTGGATAGCCGCTGAACGTATGGAAAGGTGCGAGGGTGCTATGACTGAAGTTCGCTTGCCGGGCTCAAAATCTGTGACCGCTCGAGCGCTCTTTCTTGCCGCAGCGGCGGACGGTCGGAGCGTGATTCCCGTCCGCTCAGTGCTTTCGACACCCGTGCGTTTCTCGGAGCGCTAGTCGCGCTCGGGTACAGCGTGTCAGCGGCCAGGAACAGATGGGAGATCACCGGAAGCCCGGCCGGGCCTCCCGCCGGGGGCGGGGCAATCTTGTGCCATGATGCCGCTACGGCGGCGCGCTTCCTCCCGGCCCTGTGCGCCGCTGGCTATGGCACCTATCTCATCGACGCCAGTGAGCAGATGCGGGTCAGGCCCATGGCGCCGCTTGTGGAAGCCTTGCGCGATCTCGGCGTGAGTGTTCGAGCCGAAAATAACGGTCACCTGCCCTTGCAGATCGCGGCGAACGGGCTGAAAGGCGGTGATATCGTCCTCGACGCGGGCGTCTCAAGCCAGTTCCTGACCGCGCTCTGCCTGCTGGGGCCGCTGACCTCCGAAGGACTGCGGATCCGGGTGACCGATCTGGTATCGGCACCGTACATCGATTTGACGATCGCCATGATGGACTCCTTCGGCGTCCACGTTGAGCGAGCTGGCGATAATTTCACGATAGAGCCCCAGACGTACCGGGCCACCGAGTTCGCCATCAAGCCCGACGCTTCCACGGCCTCGTATTTCCTGGCCGCCGCCGCGGCCAATGGCCGTGCTGTCACGATTCCCGGTCTTGGCAGCCGGTCCGCCCAAGGCGACCTCCGGTTCGGCACCGAGGTACTGACTGCCATGGGCTGCGACGTCGAACTCGGCGAGGATTCTGTCACCGTCACCGGCCCCGGCCAGCTTACGGGCGGCGAGTTCGATATTGCGCGACATTTCCGACACGATGCCTACCCTGGCCGCGATCGCGCCGTTCGCTGACAGCCCGGTGACCATTACTGGCATCGCCAATGTCCGCGTCAAGGAATGCGATCGACTGGCGGCGATGGAATCGAATCTGCGAGCCTGCGGCATCGAGGTCACATCTGGGCCGGACTGGATCACAATAAACCCGGCAGGCCGCATAGCGCCGATATAGCCTGCCATGCCGATCGCCGGATCGCGATGGCATGCAGTGTTCTTGGCCTCCGGACCCCCGGGATCACGCTCGATAACCCTCTGTGCGTCTCGAAGACCTGCCCCGATTTCCATAGCCTGCTGGGCGGCTTGCGGGACGCCTGGGAGTCTCGCCAGATCAGCATGGTCGAGCCCGTCGCGGATGTGGTCGTCGTGGGGACGGGCATAGTCGGCGCGGCAATCGCCCTGAGCGTGCTCGACCGGGGGATGAGCGTGACGATGGTCGGCCCCGTCCGGGCGACACCCACGCCGGCTGGTACCGGCCGGCGCGATGCTCGGCGTTCTCGGCGAGGTCACAGTCGCGGACACCGATCCGCAGGATGAGGCAGAGTTGCTCTTCCGGCACGCCTCCGCTCGACGCTGGCCCGCCTTAGCCGAGCGACTGTGCATGGCCGGAAATCAGGTGATCGTCCGCTTCGGGACGATGGTGATCGCGATTCCCCGGGCGAACCATCTCGACCGGCTCAACCTGACAGCTATCGCTGCAGCCGCACAGCGCCTTGGCCTAGGCCACGAGACAGTCGACCCGTCCGAGGTATCAGGCGTCCGGCCCGCTCCAGGATTCGAATCCGCGAGCGCCTTATATCTTCCTGATGAGGGATATGTCGACATGGCCGTGACCCTGCCTGCGGCATCGAAGCGGGGTGCGGGCGCCAGGGAGCCCGGTACCTGCCCGGTTGGGTCCGCGAGATTGAGGTGAACGCCGACAGGGTCACCGGCGTGATCCTCGCAGACGCTACGCGCGTGCCGTCAGGTTGCGTGGTCGTAGCCGCTGGTGCCGGCAGCTCCAAGGTACTGCGCACGTTAGGAGACCTGCCAGGGAAACTGCCCGCGATGCTTGCTGGCAAGGGTGTCGGCGTAGTTTTCAAAGCCCATGGGATGGACCTGCCGTGTGTCGTCCGGAGCCCGAATCGCGACTTCGCCTGCGGGGTGCATATGGTTCCCCGCAACACTGGGCACGTGTACGTCGGCGCGACCAACCGGATCTCGGCCACTCCTGGCGCCGAACCTGGCCCAACTGGGGGTGAGCTTCACGCTCTCCTGCACGCGGCATGTCACGGACTGCATGCAGGCCTTCGGGCGGCGGAGATCCAGGCGATCCAGCACGGCATGCGGCCGCTGACCGCCGATGGCTATCCGTTGATCGGCCAGACCGGGCTCGACGGCCTGCACATAGCCACCGGCACCTACCGGAACGGGGTCCTGCTCGCACCCGCGATAGCCGAGGTCATCAGCGCCCAGCTAGCCGGGCTGATTCCGGACCCCGAGCTGGCTCATCCGTTCGACCCTGCGCGGGCGACTCGGGCTGACCGGGTCCCGCCCTGGCCGCAGATCATCGAGCGGGATGTAGTCCACCTCGCGTCTATGCTGACAGACCCAGGCGGGCGGTTGCCCTACGACCGGCAGCGGGAGCTGGCCGGATTTCTGAGCACGCTGCTGGAATCGCCCTGACCGACGATCCGCAGGCAGCCGGACACCGAGATCGAGCGCGGGCGCTGCTCAGCCATCTGCCGCAGGAGGAAGCGATCGTCCAGATGTTCTATGAGTTCAGCGAATCCGCTGCCTGGGCTCGGTAAACCAGGCAGGGCCGGTTCGCGGCATCTATTGCTGGCCAACGGTGCCCTTGTTCCGCTGCTGCGCAAACTGCCAAGCCGGTCGCATGCGGTGTACCTGGCCCGCACGGCGGACACCGAGAATATGGTCGTGGTGAAAACGGGAGGCAGTCCCGGTTCGCTAGCCGGGAAGCTTCGGTGCTGCGCTGGCTGGCCGGGTCCGGCGTGTCAGTTCCCGTGCCGGCCGAGTTATTGACTGATCATCGTGGTGGGCTGGTGCTGGTCCTGCGTTTTGTCGGCGGCAATCATCCGCTCTCAGCCACGGATTTCGCTGAAGCCGGGCGAACCCTGGCGACCCTGCACGCTGTCAGCCTTTCGCCGGGTCTCCGGCCGTTGCCCGGCCCGGTCTGCCTTGGCATCGACCAGGTTGTAAGACTGGGTGAGGCTTTCGCGCGTCCCGTCGCCCTGGATCTGGGTGAGCTGAAACGTCGGCTGCGGGTCATGGCGGCGGCGGGCGTCAGTTTCGTCCACGGCGACGCTAGCACCAGCAACGTGCTCATAACGCCTGACGGCCTTGGCGTCTTACTCGATCTTGAGAACGCTCGGGTTGGCTACCCCGGCCTTGATGTCGGTCGTTTTCATGTTCCTGGCCGCGCAGGCTCCCGCCGTCACCGAGCACATGCTGGCTGAGTTTCTCGCCGGATACGGGCAGCTACCATTTCCTGCTGGCGAACTGAGCAACTGGATCGCCGTCGCCGGCCTGGAGATCGCGATCTGGCGCGCCAGGAACCCCGGCTGCGGCCTTTCCTCATCGGATGCCATAACGCGGGTAGCCGACTGCCTTAAGCGACCACGCGCTGCGCCATGAGAGAACGGTCTTGCGGGTCGTGTCATCCGTTCGCTGTGCTCAGGCGTCTCTAGTGAGTCACCTTTGAGCCATCTCGGGAAGATCTGGTCCTGCATTTCTTGTCACGTGGCAGGTCAGATTGCCCTGGCACAACGACGACGCAGCTGAAGTGCAGGTGGGAAGCGTTAGAGGGGAAATAATGAATAGCGTCCAGTTCCAAGCCAACCGGATGGCCAGCCGGTGCCTGCTGCGCAGGGGGCCCGCCAGGAGTTCCAGGCGCGCTGCTCCGGTCTCACTACTCGCCGCGCTCGCGGTAGTCGCACTCGGAGCGGCCACGGCTGCTCCGGCCATGGCGAGCCCGGCACCGTCGATGGCCACCAGCCAGAACAGGGTCATCATCTCCGCCCGCAGTTCGCACAATGGCCTGCAGTTCTACTGGGCCAAGAATGGCACCAGCACCTGGCACCCCGAACAGGTCGCTGGCTCGGCCACTACCTCCTCGGGGCCGTCGATGACCACCGACGGCAACAGCGACATCATCTCCGCTCAGGGCCCGCACCAGAGCCTGCAGTTCTACTGGGCCGCCAGTGGCACAAGCACCTGGCATCACGTGCGGGTCGCGGGCTCGGGTACCACGTTCGCGGCGCCGTCGATGACCGTCAGCCAGAACGGCATTGTCATCTCCGCCCGCGGCCCGCATAACAGCCTGCGGTTCTACTGGGCTGCCAGCGTGACCGGCACCTGGCACCACGGGCAGGTCGCAGGTCCCGGCACTACGTTCTCGGCACCGTCGATGAGCACCAACCAGAACGGCCTTGTCATCTCCGCCCGGGGCCCGAACCACAGCCTGCAGTTCTACCGGGCTGCCAGCGTGACCAGCGCCTGGCACCACGCGCGGGTCGCGGGCTCGGGTACGACGTTCGCGGCGCCGGCATTGGCCAACGACCAGAACAGCGCCGGCCAGCGCGGCGTCCTTATCTCTGTCTGGGGGCCGAACCACAGCCTGCGGTTCTACTGGAACATCAACGGGACGGCCGCCTGGCACCACGCGCAGGCCGCGGGCTCGGGCACGACGTTCGCGGCGCCGTCAGTGACCACCGACGGCAACAGCGTCATCATCTCCGTCCGGGGCCCGAACGAGAGCCTGCAGTTTTACCGGAACGCTAACGGGACCAGCACGTGGCACCGCGTGCAGGCCGCCGCAGGCGGCACGACGTTCTCGGCGCCGTCGATGACCACCGACGGCAACAGTGTCATCATCTCCGCCCGGGGCTCGCACCAGACCCTGCAGTTCTACCGGGCCGCCAACGGCACCAGCACCTGGCACCACGAGCAGGTCGCGCCTCCCGGAAGCGTGGCGTAACTGCAGCGTGGCGTGACTTCGTTCACGCGCAAAGGGCGCCGGGTCCAGCGATGACCCGGCGCCCTAAGTCTTTCCGCGGGGGCACCAGATCGTCAGGTACGCTCGGCACCTGCGCAAGGTGACGCCTGGAATAGGCGGAAAGAGGTCAGGATGAGCGAGAACGCGGCCAGGCTCGCGGTGCTGATTGATGCGGACAACGCCCAGCCTGGCATCACCGACGGGCTGCTCGCCGAGGTCGCCAAGTATGGGACCGCGCATGTCAAGCGGGCCTACGGGGACTGGACCGGGACGAGCCTGAGGGGCTGGAAGGATCAGCTGCTCGCGCAGTCCATCCAGCCGGTGCAGCAGTTCGCGTACACCACCGGCAAGAACTCGACTGACTCGGCGATGGTGATCGACGCGATGGACCTGCTGTACTCGGACCGGTTCGACGGGTTCTGCCTGGTGTCCAGCGACAGCGACTTCACCAGGCTGGCGGCGCGGCTGCGCGAGTCCGGGCTGACCGTGTACGGGTTCGGCGAGCGCAAAACGCCTAAGCCGTTCGTCGCGGCTTGCGACAAGTTCATCTACATCGAGAACCTGCGCCAGGACGCCGCTGTCGCGGCCGGGTCGGCTGGACGCGGCCCCGGCGGCAGCGCCGCGCGCCTCGGCCGCGCAACTCAAGCGCGACGCCGCGCTGGTGAGTCAGTTGCAGGGCGGCGGTGGAGGCGGCGTCAGACGACGACGGCTGGGCCGCCCTGGGCTACGTGGGCACGCTGATCACGAAGCAGCAGCCTGACTTCGACTCGCGCAGCTACGGGTACGCCAAGCTCAGCGACCTGATGGCGGCGACGACCCTGTTCGAGCTGGATCGCCGCAGCGCGGGCGACGGCAGGCCCGGCGCCGTCTACGTCCGCGACAAGCGCCGCCTCCAGCCGGGCAGGAAAGCGAAGCAGGCGACGAGCTGACCGGCGCGCCTTGCCGGGGTTGCCCGCGAGCGTGACGATCGGTGCTGCCTACGCCGAGTTCGCCGAACGTGAGGCGCGCGGCGTGTCACCCGCCTACGAGCGGTTGTCGGTCGCGGTCTCGCGTGACGACGAGCTGATTTCGTTGCTCGGCATGCTCCCGCCAGCCAGGCGGCAGCCCAGCCTGCTGTTCGGCGTCGTGCGGTTCCTCGGCGGCCCGGTCGAGGACCCGGCCGCATTTCACGACTACGCGGTGACGAACTGGCCAGCGGTTGAGGCAGAGCTGCGGATTCGGGTGACGCAGACGAACGAGGCAGGGCGGTGCGCGGTCATCCTGCCGGTGCTCGCCGCGCTGCCGCAGCCCCTCGCGTTGCTGGAGGTCGGCGTGTCGGCCGGCCTGTGCCTGTACCCCGACCGGTACACCTACCGCTACGGCGACCATCAGCTCGGCGATGGCGTTCCGGTCCTCCACTGCGCGGCCGCGGGGATGGCGCCGCCCGCGCGCCTGCCCGAAGTGGCGTGGCGGGCCGGCCTGGACCTGAACCCGCTCGACGTCACCGATCCCGCGGACCTCGCGTGGCTCGACGCCCTCATCTGGCCCGAGCACGCGCACCGTCGCGCCCGGTTGCGGGCCGCTGCCGCGATCGCCGCGGCCGAGCCGCCCCTGCTCGTGCGCGGGGACCTAGTAGACGACCTGCCAGCGCTAGCCGCGCAGGCGCCAGCCGGCGCGACCCTGGTGGTCTTCCACACGTCGGTGCTCTACCAGGTGCCGCCGCTGCGACGCGAGGCGTTCGCCAGCCTGGTGCGCGGGCTGCCCGGGCACTGGATCGCGAACGAGGCCCCCGATGTCCTGGCTTACGACGCGCTGCCCCCACCGCCGGACGGGGGGCTTCGCAATCTGCTGGCGCTGGACGGGACACCGCTGGCCTGGACCCGCTCGCACGGGCAATCGATGACCTGGTTCGGGGAGACCATCCCGGCGCGCTGATCGTCGTCATGGACTTAGAGATAACTGTCCGGGGGCCAGAACCGCCGAGCGATGCGTTTCGTCGTGTTTGACAGCAATGGCGTGCCACAGCGTCGTTTAGAGCCTAGGGAAGGGTCGCAGGGTCATGTCTAGTTGCCTACGGAGTGGTACTGGCGCGGTAGCGGTGGCCGGGATAGTACTTGGTTCTCTGCTCGTCACCTCGACCTCAAGTGCGCAGGTTGTCGCGGCGGGTCAGTCGCACGGGGGGGCATGGACGGGCTTCGCCGGGAACGCGCAGCACACGGCCATCGCCCGAGTGCGGCCTCAGCCGCTCCGCCGGATCCGCTGGCGGGCCAAGGTCGACCGGTTCCCGCTGGTGTTCCTCAAATCGCTGCCGACCCATTATGGCTCGCCCATGATCACCGCCGCGAACACGGTGCTGGTCCCGACCAAGGTCAGCGCAAAGGCCGGATTCGCGGTGATCGCCTACTCCGGGGTCAATGGCGCGCGGCGCTGGTTGCTCGACACCGACTACCGGCTGACGGTGTTCGGGGCGAATCTGCTCTTCGCCAGCAGGCCGCCGCTGCCGGCTGTCCTGACACCGGGTAACGCTCTGGCAGTCGCCGGTGTCGGCGGGACGATCCTGCTACGCGAGCACGCCAACCTGGCGGCCGGCTCGGTCCACCGGCTGGTGTTCTACGGGGCAGCTCAGTGGAAGGCGAACTCGTCCGCGTATGACAAGGCGGTGCAGGTCACTACGCCGCTGACCGCGGGACCAGACGGGGCGCTGTACTTCGGGTTCACGGTGAAGGGCGCAACGCCCGACCACCTGTCAAGCGGGATCGCCCGGATCGACGCTCGCGGCCACGCGACTTGGATTTCCGCCGCCTCGGCCGCCCGCGATCGGGCCGTCAGCGGAGTCGCGTTCAATTGCGCGCCGGCGCTGTCGCCGACTGGCAAGATTCTCTACGTCGCTGTCACTACTCGCACAGGGGGTTTCCTGGTCGGGCTCAACGCCGCGACGCTCAAGCCGCGATTCAAGGTCGCGCTGAAAGATCCGGCCAGCGGCCTGCCGGCCATGCTTTCTCCCAGTTCGTCTGCCTCACCGACGATCGGGCCGGACGGGGACGTGTATTTCGGCGTCCTGGAAAATCCGTTTCCGAAACACGACGACCGAGGCTGGTTGCTGCACTTCAACGCTTCCCTGACCAAGGAAAAGATTCCGGGAAGCTTCGGCTGGGACAACACTCCCACGGTGGTGCCTGCCAGCGCGGTGCCCGGCTACCACGGAACCTCGCCTTACCTGCTGGTGTCCAAGTACAACAACTACCTGAACCTCGGGCCGCACGGTGACGGGCACAACGAGGTAGCGCTGCTCGACCCCCGTGCTCGCCAGAAGGATCCTTACGCCAGCGTTCAGGTCATGACGGCTGTCGAGACCATTCTGTCGCCGGTTCAGGTCCCGCATGAGCGGGCGGGAGCCCGGTACGAATGGTGCGTCAACTCGGCCGTCTTCGACGTCGCCGACGACTCGGTGTTCGTGAACAACGAGGACGGAATCTTGTACCGCTGGGACCTGACCAGCAACACCCTGGCCGGGCAGATCCGCCTCAACAAGCCCCGGCCCGAGTCATACACCTCCACTCTCATCGGTCCGGACGGCACCATCTACTCGATCAACAACGCCACGCTGTACGCCGTAGGCCGCTAGGAGACGGCACCTTGCGCCGCGCCTTGGGCGGGTCCGGCAAAGCCACGTGGGTGCAGCTCTTTCTGAGTGAGCTGATGCTGGCTTCGGCGAGCTTCTTTCACGGAGGGTTCGCCCGCTCTTTCCGTGCGGGTGCCGCCCGTGCCGGGCTGACGGGTGCCGGGGACGCGGGCGTTGTTCCGCGATCATGACCGTAGCCGTGACCGCGGAACATTGCCCAAGTCAGGGCGGGCGCAAGATTCCGTGACCGTACCGCCGCTCATGATCACGGAACATCGCGCCGCGGGCACGGGATCCCTATTGAACGGTGCCTGGAGCGGTCCGGGTGGCCTGGGGCTCGGGTGGGCCTATAAGCGTCTCGTGCGAGTCTTGAAGCTGGTTTTGTGGCAGGACGCGATGGCTGCGGCGGCGGCCGCTGCCGGGTTCGAGTGCATAGAAGCAGAGGCGGCATCGTGAAGGCATCCATTGCCAACCCGGCGGACTTCGCCGCGCTCGATCCGTTCTTCCGGATCATCGAGCAAGGTCTGGACGGGCTGGTCGAGGCTGGCCATTTTTTCGACATCCTCGCCGAGGACATCACCGTCGACTATGTCGTGACGGTTCCCGGGTACCCCCGGCATGTCGAGGGCCGTGCGGCAGTCGCTGAGCTGTACCGCCCCTACGGCAACATGATCATTCTCGACCGCTGCTTTGACCTGGCCGTTCACCACGATGCGGCCAAGAGCGTTGTGGTGCTTGAGTACGCCTCCGAAGGGCACGTTGTGGGCACTGGGCGCCGGTACTCCAACCGGTATGTCTCCGTGCTCACGCTCCGCGAGGGCGAGGTCGCGCACTGGCGGGACTACCTCGACCCGGTCGCTGTGTTCGATGCGGTTGGCTGGCCGCCACGCTGAACATGACCAGTACATTTGCTAGTTCCCGATGTGTGCCTGGCGTATTAACACTGGAGTCAGTAGCAGGGTTGCCGGGGTAGGACCTGGCTGATCTGCTCGGCGAGCTGGCAAGCAGCGGGCTCGTCGTCGCGTCGACCGGGCAAGGCCGCCTCACAAGGACTTCAGCTACATAAGCACTGTGCTTATACCTGGCTCCTTGCTTATGGAGGTCGTGCGCTGGTGGCGGGAGTCCGGCCTGGAGGTTGCTCCCGCCCGTGCTCTGAGGCCGCTTAACTATGAATGAGGCTGAAGTAGGTCCCCGCCCGCCTGCGGTCACTCGCCACATGGCGGTCGATGTCAGCTTGCGTGCGTTCGCTGCGGTTCAGGTCCCAGTCCCAGTCGATCTCCTCGCCGTCGTAATAGGCGTACGTCTCCTTGAGGCCGGCGATGCACTCCACCTCCAGCTTGGTCAGCAGAGTCCAACCCAATAACGCAGGCCGCTCAGTCCTGCTCGTGGCTGAGATCGACGATGCAGAAGCGGTTGCCGTCAGGATCTGCCAGGACGACGAAGTCGGGGTCGTCGGGATAGCTGTCCCAGTCGACCAGTTCGGCGCCGAGCGCCACCAGGCGGGCCGCTTCGGCGGCTTGCCCGGCCGCATCGGCCGTGACCAGGTCAAGGTGCAGTCGCGGGTGCTGCTGCGGCGGTGTCTGGCTGCGCTGCAGCGCGATCTTGGTGCCGGACCCGTCCGACGGCGCGAGTACCGTCGCCCAGCCGTTGAAACCGCCGTCGAGCAGTTCATAGCCCAAAGCCCGGCACCAGAACTCCGCGGCTCGCGGGATATCGGCGACGCCCAGGACCACTGCCCCTAGCTCCAGCACATGCTTATCCTGGCATGCCCAGCCGCAGCGGCGGCACAGGCCAGAGCGCTCAGCACCCGGGATCGCGTCAAGCTTGCTCCCACGCTCAGCAAGTTCCGCTACAACATGATCACCGCGCTGTCATGCTCCGCCCGGCGATTGCGCGAGTCTGCCTGGCCAAGCCCCGCTGACAGCCGTCCCTGAGCGGCCGGCCGCGCCTGGGGCGGGCCTTGCCGCGCGGGGCAGAGGCGGTTTTCTGGCAACCCATGCGGGCAGCTGACTCGTTTGTAAGGGTGCAGGAAGCAACCAAGACGAGTTAGGCCGGCAGCCAAAGCCGCTGCCAGGGCCAGCCTGAAGGGAGTCCTCCATGCTCGGCGAACGCTCTGGCAGGCACACGCGGGCGGCTGCCGGACGCCGACGCCGGCGCGCTGCGGCTTGGCTTACCGCCATGGCTGTCCCGGGTAATTGCGGTGATCGCGGTTACCGGCTGGCGGGTAGTCACCCCCGCAGCCACGGTCGCGCCTGTTCGCACGGCGGGGCCTGCTGGCTGGCCCGGAGACGGGAGCAGTGCAGCCGGGAGTCGGACGGCGGCGAGCCGGACCAAGGAACCGCGATCACCAGCCCGGGTCCACAGCAGCAGGCTGGTGCTGAGTTCCCGCGCCCGTCGCTCCTGCCCGCCTGCGGCGTCCGCATGCGTCGACCTGCGTGACCACCTCAGCTGGCTGCAGTCCGATGGCCGGATCGCCTACGGCCCCGTGCGCATGGAGCCGGGCGCGCCCGTCGACCCGACGCCGCGCGGAATCTTCCAGGTCGCGTGGAAGGCAGGGGCGCACTACATCAGCACCAGCTTCGGCGTGCCGATACCGTATGCCGTGTTCTTCGCCCCGGGCGGGATCGCCTTCCACGCCGGCAGCCTCAGCTCGTCGTCTCACGGCTGTGTCCACCTCACCATGCACAACGCGCGCTACTTCCACGATCACCTGCCGATCGGGGCCGAAGTAGCCGTCTTCTAGCCACTCGCCGATGCGTACGGCCGGGTTGCTCAGTGGTTCCGTTCCCAGGTGCCGCCGTTCCAGGCCCACAGGTTATTGAGGGTGCCGTGGCCTGACTGGCCGCCAAAGAGCAGGTCATGGCTGGCGGCGGTGTCGTCGGTCATGGACCCGTTGTCGCGTCCGGGCGGCGGGGTGCCGAAGGTTTGCTGGATCCAGGTGGCGCCGTTCCAGGCCCAGGTCTGGCCGTTGTTCCCGCCGAAGAGCAGGACCTGCCGGGTGACCCCGTCGTAGGCAGCCATCCAGCCGAACGTGGGATCAGATCGGCGACGTCGCCGGGTTCTGCAGCGTCCAGATGCCGCCGGTCCAGGTCCAGGTGTCGGTGAACCCGGTGGCTCCGTCGAAGCCGCCGAACAAGACTCCCGTGCCGGTCGCGGCGTCGAAGACGAACGAGCCGGTGTCCCTGGGCGACGGCTCGCGCATTTCCGCCGGCGCCGGAGGCACGATGTGCAGGGTCCAGGTCGTTCCGTCCCAGATCCAGGTGTCGCCCAGGTAGCTGCCGTCATATCCGCCGAACAAGGCCACGTTCTGGTTAACAGCGTCGTAGATCATGTCGGCGTTGTGGCGGGCAGGCGGCGAGGTGGCCGGGTGCAGCTTGCGCCAGTCCCGGCCGTTCCAGGCCCAGGTGCCGCCGAAGAATCCCCCGCCCGTTCCGATCAGCGCGCTGCCGCCGAACAGCAGCAGCTGACCGGTAGCCCCGTCGTAGACCATGGCCGCGCCGGTGCGCGGGGAAGGCGAGTGGGCGGGATGCTGCCGGACCCAGCCGCGGTGCACGTGAACCCAGGTGTCCCCGAGCACCGTCCTTCCGTTGTCACCGCCGAAGAGCACCACCTCATGAAGTGCCGGGTCGTACGCAAAGGACGCCCATTCACGGCCAGCCGGCTGGGCAGCCGCAGTGCCCGCCCGCGCCGCACTGGCCGCCGGAACCAGCCCGGCCCAGCCCGCCGACAGGCCCAGCATCGCAACCAGGCCGGCCCGGGCAAGTTTCCCGGCAACCGGTAAACCGAACATGCCACCATCTCCATCCTGCCCGGCTCACGGGCCCACCTCCATGACGCGCCAGCGCGAGCACCCGTTTACAGCCACGGCCAGGCAGCAATCGCTTCCGCGGACTACGAATGCTCAGCCATGCTGGCGGCGAGTTCGGCATTGCGCTGTGTGAAGCCGCGCCACGCGGCCGGCGTGACGGTCAGCGCCGCAGCAGCGGCGGGCAGGCCGCAGGGTCGTTGTGACCAGCCGTCGAGCCGTCCGCCGCGAATCTGGAACTCGACCAGGATGCCGCGCGACCAGCCGGCTATGGCCAGGTCCGCCGCGTCCATGGTGGCGGCCCGCTGCGGGCTGGTGACCCAGGTCAGCGCGGCGATCTCGTCGCGGATGCGGGCGGCGAGCTCGTAGGCCAGCGTCCGGGCCGCGCCGTCCCTCAACTGCTCCAGCTGGCCGTGCGCCCAGGCGACGGCGGCGGGCTGGCGCTCAAGGATCGCCGTGATCGAGGCGGCGAGCGCGGCGCGATCGGCGGCGCCGGCGCCGCGGACGCGGGCCAGTTCGCGTTCGGTGCCGCCGAGCAGGGCACCGGCATAGGGCAGCGGCAAGATCCGGTGCAGCGCGGCGATCGCTTGCCGCACCCGCAGGCCGCCTAGATAAGGGCCGAAATAGCGGCCTTGACCGCCCGCCTCCGCCTGGTAGGCGACAGCCAGACCGGGGTTCACGGGACCGGCATCCAGCCGGATGTAGGCAGCGCTTTCCTGCCCACCCGGAGTCCGGTTCCACAGCGGCAGCGAATTCTCCAGCAGGTTGCGTTCCAGCCACGCGGCCTCGTGGACTGAGTCGCAGCTGACCGCTTCGATCCGGGCGATCCGGGCCACCATCGGAGCCAGGTGACGGCGATCGCCCAGATCTGACCAGTACGACCCCACCCGGCTCCGCAGCACGCTGGCCCGGCCGATATACAACACCCGGTCACTGGCATCCCGGAACCGGTACACCCCGGACCCGGCAGGCAGCATCCCCACCACCGGCGGACAGCTACGCGCCATCACGCCGCTCCGCCCGCACTGACCCCACCCGGCAAGTATCCGCGACGCTCGCCCCGTTCACCGGTTGTCACGGCTATCACTAGCAACGCCTTCCGGGGCAAGCTCGCGGGCGACATGCAGTTCGTGAACGGCAGCATCTTTCATTGGGGTTCTGTTTGCGTGTTGATGAGGGTTTCGATGGCTTGTTTCGCGCGGGTTTTATCTCCGGCGGGGCGGGTGAGGACGGCGAGAATGGCGGTGACGGCGGTGACGTATAGTCCGGGTTCGGACTGGGTGGTGGCGGGAACTGAGGCGGGGTCGATTTTGTGGCGCAGGCCGACGCCTTCGGCGAGGGCCTGGAGTATGACGCCGATGGCTTCCCAGGTCCATGGGGGGCGGGGTTCGCGTCCTGCCTGGGCGAGGATTGAGCCGTAAAGCTCGCCTGTCTGGCGGTCGATGGTCTGGTAGCCGCGGGCGAGCTGGTCCCGGAAGCTGGTGCGGCCCCAGGTCAGGTTGACTAGTTCCATCGCATCCCAGATCGGGTTGTCGACGAGCAGGCGAAGGTCCAGGTCGGCGAGCCGCGACAATGCTGTGAGCGGGCTTTCGCCTGGGCCGATGGCCGCAGCCTTGGTCATGGCGGCGAATTCGGCGGCGAAGCCGAGCTCGTCTTCTTCGGTCAGGTGCCTGGCCAGGTCGGCGTGGTAGTCCTCGAGCTTGTCCCAGTGGACGTAGAAGGCGCCGGTGGACAGACCAGCGCGCTCGCAGACCCTGCGCAGGCGCAAGGCCGCGAACGGCTTGTGCAGGGCGTCCTCGATCATCAGGTCGGCGCCTGCCTGGAGCAGCGCTGCTCGTGATCGCCCGCGGGATTCGTCGTTCCTCCCGGACTTCCTTGCCATGGTTAGAAACATATCACCTGTTCGCTATATGCATGACGAACGGTTGCTATGTATGTTTAATCCTGGCGGACGTTGAGGACTTGGGGGACCGGATGCGACCAGATCGGATGAGGCGCGGGGGCAGCGTCCGCAGCCAGGGCGGGCGGCAGGTGTTCCCTGCCGCCCGCCCGCGCGGGGCTCACCAGCGTGCGCGGGCAGGCCCCGTACTTGCTGCGGGCGGCCTTGTAGCTGGCCTTGTAAGAAGCAGTCCCGTGAATGGCCACAGAAGCTGCTGTCACGTGCTCGTGACCCATCGCGGCGAGGGGTTCATGGCGACATCTAACGCCAAGTAGCGCCCGTGGTCGAATGAAACCGCCACCAGATCAGGGCGCTGCATCCTCGACTTGATAGACAAGGTCGTCACCGTCAGCGTCAAGACGATCAAGATCGTCGATGCCTCCACCGTTGGAGAGTCTCGATCCTGAACCCGGCCAGGTCAACATCGCCCACGTCAGCGAATGACCGCATCGGATCGTGCTGCGAGCGTCCGGATGAGGCGGAACGATCCAAATGTGCATGAGGTCAACTCGACCTCGGGCAGGATCGAGATCGACACCGCCGAGGCGTCGGCCTCTATCCACTCGGCGAGCGGTGCCGTGCGGATCGAGCGCCTTGCCGTAGGGCAGGCCTACGGGTGACATCAAGATTAAGGTCGCTCTGAGCATCGGGGTCTACCTCGACCTTGCCTCCATCTGCGGCAAGGTCACCAGCGAGCTCAAGCCCACCGGCGCGAGCGACCAGGTCGACCTGGGTTGGTGCCTGGCGTTCGCACAGAGCCTATTTCACTCTGATGCTATATTCACCGCAGCGGTGAAGGAGGCAGATCAGTGAACCAGCTGCGGGCGGTCGAGGCGGCGATCGCGCGCGTGCGGAGCGCTGTGCCGGGGCTGTTCCTGATCCCGGAGGCCGTTGGTGCTGATGACGGTATCGATGGCGTGCTGGAGTTCGCCGGCACCAGGGAGCGCGTTGCTTTTCAGGTCCAGTCCCGCGCGAACGCGGCGACTGCATGGCGAGTCGTCCATGAGGCTGCCGTCAGGCCTGACAGGCCGGTGGTGCTGGTGGCTGGTGAGTCTACGGCGGATGCGCGGCGGATTCTGCGCGAGCACGGGATCGGGATAGTGGACAGCCTGGGGAATGCGCACATTGAGCTGCCCGGGTTGCTGGTGCATGTGGAGGGTGGCGGACAGCCTGCGGCCTACGCGAGGCCTGTGCGGCTCAGCGGGAAGGCAGCCGTCGTGGCCCAGGCGCTGCTGCTGCATCCGGGACACCGCTGGCAGGTCCAGGAGCTTGCCAAGCAGGCGGCTGTGTCGGACGGGCTGGCGCATCGTGTGCTGGTGCGGTTGGAAGACGAGCGCTTGGCGGCCACTGATGGTGCCGGGTCCCGGCGGCTTCGCTACGTGACTGACGCTAGCGCGCTGTTGGATCTCTGGGCCGAAGAGGACAAACCCCGGCCGGAGCTGACTAGGGCCTTCGTTCTCGCTCAGGGGCCTCGGCAGCTCTCCGTCGAAATAGGCAGGAACTTGGCCTCCCGCGGGCTTGACCACGCTCTGACTGGTGCCGCTGCGGCGAACATCATCGCGCCTTTCATCACCTCCGTGCCGGTGACGGAGATATGGGTCACTGCGCGGGCGATGGCGGGCAGCCTGCCCGAGGCTGCCGGGGAGAAGCGGCGGACAGCGGCTACAACGTCGTGTTCTGGCAGGCCAGGGATGACACGCCGCTGGCATTCCGCGACCATGTCGCCGGGCTCTGGCTGGCTAACAAGTTCCGTCTTTACGCGGACCTGCGGCGGGATCCGCGGCGCGGCCAGGAGCAAGCCGCGCATCTGCGGCAGGAGGTGATCGGGTTTTGAGTCACAAGCATTTCAGCGGCTACGACCAGGAGACGACCGAGCGGTGCGAGCGAGCGCTGCTGACGCTCCTGGGCGACATAGGACCATGGCGGGAGCGGATCTACCTGGCTGGCGGCCTAGCGCCCAGGTACCTGGCCGGGACGCTCCCGGAGGAAGCCCGGGCGCATGTCGGCACCGCCGATGTCGACATCATCATCGGGCTGGCGCTTGCCGACGAGGCGCCGAAGACCTACCGCACTCTGCAGAACAACCTTGAGAAGGCTTTGTTCAAGCAGCAAGAGCCCAGCTTCCGGTGGACCCGTGACGTCGACGGCGTTACCGTCCTGGTCGAGTTCTTGTGCGAGACCGATCAGGTTCAGCCCGGGCGCATCTTCAAGCCCAAAGGCGAGTACGCCGGGTCGAAGCTAGCCGCGTTCAACGTACGCGGAGCCCAGCTCGCCCGCCATGATTACATCGAGCACCAGATCCGCGGCGAACGCCTCGATAACGGCGGACGATCCGTCGTCATCCTCCGGGTGGCCAACGTCCTGCCCTACACCGTGCTGAAGATCTTCGCGTTCCAGGACCGGCATGAGAACAAAGACTCCTACGACCTCGTCTTCACGCTCCTCCACCACCAAGCCGGTCCCCGCGCAGCAGGAGCTGCCGCTGCGGCCAGCTCTGTGGCCGGACATGCCCAGGTCGGCGAGGCCCTGACCTTGCTGGGCGAACGATTTGCCGACATCGGCCAGGACGGACCGGCTGCTTACGCAGCATCTCTAGCCAGCGGCGGCGACCAAGAAGAAAACACACGCCTCCGCCGCGAAGCAGTCGCTACCGTTCGCGCGTTCCTGGACGGTGTCCGTGAGGAACTCGCGACACCAAGCACTTAGCCGTCACCGAGAGCGACCGCTCCAACCACCCGCGCGCGGGCAAAGCTACAGCTGCTGCAGAATCTGAGAGTCACCAAGCACAGCGGAGAAGACTGCCAATGCAGAACGCCGAATCGGAATGCCTAGCAATTCAGGCGGCTAATA
>CAVVQP010000002.1:0-582287 GCA_963750405.1 uncultured Actinomycetota bacterium | reverse complement strand
ACGCGACGCCGACACGTCGAAGCTCGATCCCGAGGTGAGGCGGGCGTCGCTCGTCGAGGCCACGCATTGGGACACGCAGGTGATGGTGGTGCGCGATCCCGATGGGCGGTCGTGGAACGTCGAGGCGCTCGGCGGCGACTGAACCCGACAGCACCGCAGCGCGCGCGCCTGCTGCGGCGTGCCATGCACATGTCGGGCGACCTGTACCGCACGTGTCGGAGACGAGGTCGGACTCCACCTCGCCGTGCCCGACGGCGATTGGCGGGCACGCCCTGACATGGATCCGGCATCGACGGGACCATTCCGCGCTGGCACCGCCCGGGCGTGCTTCGTCGAGGACCTGCTCGCCGATCGCATCGCCGACGGCACCCGGCAGTACGTGCCGCTCGGCGCGGGGCTCGACACGCTCGCGAACGCAGACCGGATCTCGGCCCGTCGCGGCGTGCGTCGAGATCGACCAGCCTGGGCCGCAGGCGTGGAAGCGTGAACGGCTCGAGGCGCTCGGCTACGGGCGAGCCCGACTGGCTTCGACTTCGTGCCCGTGACTTCGAGGGGGCGCGGCGCCGTGGTGGGGCGAGCCGCTCGCCGCGGGATCTTCTACGTCGGCGGCGGCGCTCGTCGTGTCCACTGGCGTCTCGATGTATCTCGACGTGAGACAGACCGCGGAGATGCTCGATCAGGTCGCGAACTCCCGCGGGTCGACCTTGGCGATGACATTCGTGCTGCCGACGGCGTCGCTCGACGAGCCGACCGTCCTGCGTTCGAGGCCGCCCAGGAGGGCGTGGGCCGGGTCGGGCACACCGTTCGTCAGTCTCTATGCGGCCGACGACGTCGTCGCGGTGGCTGCAGGCCGCGGGCTTCGCACACGTGGGGCACGTTGGCGCACACGCTTGCTGGTGGCGCTACTTCGCGGGCCGCTCCGACGGTCTACGCCGTCGAGCGGCGAGGACTTCCTCGTCGTGGTGACCCTACCTTAGCCGACCTAGCGACCTAGCGACCTAGCGACCTGTAGCGACCTAGTGCTTGCGGCTCAAAGGTCACACCCTCGACATGCGTTGGCGGCGAGCCGTCTGATCCGTCGTACTACGTAGGGGCGACAATGCTGGACCGGGAGCGGGCGTCGAGAGTCGGCTCTCGGCCATGCGTGCGCTACGATGGGCGCTTTCTCGCCTCGACGTCGACGAGTCGCCGGTCGAACTGCTCGCCGTGGCTGCGCGAGATCCTCGACGTCGACACCGCGGCCGTGTTGATGCTCGACCGGCACACCGACGAGCTCGTGGCCGAGCGGCATGCGGCATCGAGGAAGAGGTCCGCCAGGGCGTTCGAGTCCCGTTGGGCCGCGGCTTCGCCGGCGGTATCGTGGCCACCGGTCGGCCGGTGCACCTCGAGCGGATCGACGCCACCACGGTCACGAATCCGATCCTGTGGGAGTCGGGTATCGAGGTCATGCTCGGCGTTCCCCTCCTGCGCGGCGATGCGGTCCTCGGCGTGGTCCACGTCGGCCGGGTCGGCCGCGCGGCCGTTCACCGATCAAGACACCGAGCTGCTCGAGATCGCCGCCGATCGCATCGCCGGGGCCGGCGGAAACCCAGCAGCTCGCGGTCGAACGGGTGGCCACTGGTCTCATCGAGCGGAGCCTGTCGCCGAACAGGCTCCCGGAGTGCGCGGGGATCTCGTTCGTGACGGTGGTATGTCGCGGTGGAGTCGAACAACGTCGGTGGCGATTGGTACGACCTCTTCACCATGCCGTCCGGGCAGCTGTGGGTCGTGGTCGGCGACGTCGCCGGGCACCGGGCTCGTCCGCGATCGTGATGAGCCGTATCCGGAGTGCCTTGCGTGCGTACACGATGCTCGACGTGTCGCCCGCGGATGTGCTCGATCTCGTCGACAAGAAGGTCCGACACTTCGAGATCGGCACGTTCGCGACCGTGTCGTGCGCAACGCTCGACCCGCCGTACGAGACGATGACCTTGGCGAGCGCCGGTCCACCCGCCGCCGGTTCTGTGCGGACCGGACGGGGCCGCGACGTTCGCCGGCCGATTCGAGATGAGCCCGCCCGTGGGCACCAGCGTCGGGCGACAGCGAAGATCGACGACGATTCCGATCGACCCGGGCTCGACCGTCGCGTGCCGGTACACCGACGGGCTCATCGAGCGACTCGCCGGCGAGTCGCTCGATATCGGTCTGGCCGACTGTCCGACGCCATGTCGACGGGCGTTCCCAACCGAGTGGCCGGCGACATCATGCGTGCGCTCATCGGGAAGTCCATACCTCGCGACGACATCGCACTCGTCGTCATGCGGCGGATGACGGCGCCGCCGACGGTGACGCTGCTGATGACACGACGATGTGGAGTAGCGGGCTCCCTGCGGGCCAGCCCGCGCACCGCGTACTCGGTGTCGCGCCGGATCAACACGATGCCGCCCGGACCGCTCGTGCCGTCCATACCGTCGATGGCCAGCTCGCCGTCGGTCACCACGAACACCTCGTCGGTGTCGTGGCTGTGGACCGGATCGGTGTGACCTGGTCCGTATTCGACGTATTGCGTCGCCGCGACGTCGGCGTGGCCACGGGTCAGCGCCTTGACGGCGCGGATTCCCGGCTCGTAGTCGAACCACTCCAGCTCGGCCTCGTTGACACGGAAGATCGATTTCATGTCGCCGTATTACCTCACGCAGGGCGCGCTGTCACTTGCCCGTCGCGGCTGCGTCGAGCAGTTCGGTGATGCCCAGCTGCTCAGCCTTTTGCTTCAGGCGAACCGGTGCCACCGCGGCCGGTCGTCCAACGGGCGAGATCGAATGCAGTCCGTGCTCCGCTATAGCCGCGTCCCGCCGCCATTCATTTGCCCGTGGATTGCCGTCCCGGACACTGGTTGGCGAAAGGTCGCGTTGATAGATCGAGGCGGCATACACCACTTAACCCGCACGAGGCGGATGCGATACGTCCTCGCGGCGGGCGCATCGAGCGCCTCGACTTCTCGGCTGTGAAGGGAATGCACGGTGACACTGCCGCTCATGGGCATCAAGGTCGTCGACTTCTCCGAGCACGGCTTCGTCCCGTCGGCCGCGGCCGCGCTCGGCGACTGGGGCGCCGACGTCATCAAGATCGAACGGATCGAAGGCGATCCGATGCGCTCGGTGATCCGCAACGGCCTGTCGCCCGAGGCCGACGGTGTCGACTACCTCTTCGAGATGGCGAACCGGAACAAGCGCGGCATCGCCCTCGATGTGACCACACCGGCGGGCCGCGAGGTGTTCGATCGGCTCATGTCGTGGGCCGACGTCTACATCACGAATCAGCTTCCCGCGTGTTCGGCGCAAGCTGCACACCGAGCCCGACGACCTCTTCGCGTTCGAACGCGAAGCTGGTGTTCGCCAAGGGTCACGGCCAGGGCCAACGGGGCCCGGACGCCGAGGCAGGCGGCTTCGACTCGGTGTCGTTCTGGTCGCGCGGCGGCGTGGGTCACATGCTGACGGATCCGGGCGCGGACGAGCTCGTGATGCAACGGCCCGCACAGGGCGATGTCCCGTCGGGCATGTTCCTTGCCGGCGGAATGTGCGCCGGCCCTCGTGCACGACGCTGCGGACCGGGAAGGGATGCGTCGTCGACACGTCGTTGCTGAACTCGGCGATGTGGACGCTCGGTCCCGACATGGCCTACAGCTCCATCACCGGCAAGGAGATGCCGCGGAACAACCTCTCCAAGCGGCATGACGTCGCCGCTCGTCGGCGTTCATCGCACGAAGGACTCTCGCTGGCTCATGTTGAGCATGCTCGACGAGGCGCGCTACTGGGCGCCGACGTGCCGCGCGCTCGGACTCCCGAGCTCATCGAGCAGTATCCCGACGACGGCGGACGGCGGCCGCACTGGCCCGAGCTGACGCCCCGATGTTCGCCGCGGAGATCGCCGACGTCACCCGCGGCGGAGCTCGAACCGCGCCTGCGCGACGAGGGCTGCATCTGCTCGTTCTTCGCGTCGCCGCCGGAAGTGCTCGCCGACAGGCCGTCGTCGAGAACGGCTATGCGATGGGCGACCCGACGCACCCGACGCTTCGCCTTGCTGCCGCGCCCGCGCAGTTCGACGACGAGCTTCCCTCGGCGCCGGCGCGGCGCGCCACGCCGGCGAGCACACGTCGGAGGTGCTCGCTGAGCTTGGTTACACGGGCGACGAGGTCGACGCGCTCTTCGGTGACGGTGTGGTGGCCGGACCCCAGTCGAGCCAGTGACGTCGCGCAAGCTTCCTCATATCCGCACGACGGTGCCACAATCACACGATGCCGACGCCTGACCTGCTCGATCCGACGTTCTACGGCGACATCGACGGCATGCACGACGCCTTGCGCGCCATCCGCGCCGACGGCCCCGTTCACCGCGACGAAGTGAACGGGTTGTGGGCCGTTGTCCATCACGCGCCGCTCGTGGACGTGGAGCGGCGGGCCGACGTGTTCTCGAGCAGCGGCTGCTATCGCTCGCGGCGTGGCGCCGCAGGAAGAGGACATGATCGCCAAGGACGATCCCGCGCACCATGACCAGCGCGCACTTCGTGGCTCGGCAGTTCACGCCGAAGGCGGTGCTGCGACTCGAAGCCGAGATCAACGCGCTGGTCAGCGATCTCATCGGTTCGTTCATCGAGCGCGGCGAGCTCGACGTCGTCGACGAGCTCGCCGCACCCTTTCCGGCGCGCCTCACCGCGCGGCTCATCGGATTCGGATCGGATCTCGGGCCGTCGGTGCGCACGTGGTCGGAGCGGCTCATGCGTATCGACGGCATCGCCGACGACCAGGCCCTGTTGATGGACATGATGACGACGATCCAGGACTTCGCGGTCGCGCTCGCACCGATCGTCGAGAGCCGCCGCGCGACGCCGGCCGACGATCTCGCGTCGATCTGGGCGAACGGCGAGATCGACGGGTGTCCGCTCGACACCTCGGTGGTGGTGCAGGAAACCGGACTGTTCATCTCGGGCGGTGCGGAGACGACGCGCACGGTCGTGGCACGCGGTCTTGTGGAGCTGGCCCGTCATCCCGACGACTGGGAGGCGATGGCGGCCGATCCCTCGCTCATCCCGGTCGCGGTCGAAGAGCTCATTCGCTGGGTGACGCCGCTCAACAACTTCTTCCGCACCGCTACCAGCGATACGACGATTGCTGGCACCGCCGTGCGGGCCGGCGATCGGGTGATCCTGCTGTACCCGTCGGCCAACCGTGACGAGTCGGTGTTCGACGACCCGTACACCTTCGACATCCGCCGGAATCCGAACCCACACGTGGCGTTCGGCTTCGGGACTCACTTCTGCCTTGGCTCGTCGCTCGCTCGACTCGAGCTGCGGACGTTGCTCACGCATCTCACGCAGGCGATCAGCGAACCTTCGTGTGGTGACGCCGCCCGACATCGAGCCGAACATTTTCGTGGGAGCCGTGCGGAGCTGCCGCATGGGCTTCGATCGGCGCTGACCGAGCCGAGTGCGGGCGGAGGATTGAAGTGGGCGCCCCTGGGTAACTCCTCGGCGGACGTGTAGCCGTGGCGGGCACGCAGTTCAGCGTGTGCACTCGAGGAGACACCCGATGGGGGACCACGACCCGGCCACGCGCGGGATCACCCGCCGACGTTTCCTCGGCTACCTGATCGCCGGACCGACGTTCGTCGCCGCGGCCCAGCTCCCCTGGGGACTGCTCGACGGTCCGGCCACGCGGGCGTATGCCGCGATCCCGTCCCCACCCGAGCCGGCCGACCACTTCGACCTCACCGACCTGCTCACCGAAGCGGCCGCGCCGACCGCGGGCCTGATCACGGTCATGGTCAACCCCGACGGCACCGTCTCGTTCGCGCTGCCGCGCGCCGAGGTGGGCCAGGGCATCACCACGGCCGTCGCGATGACGATCGCCGACGAGATGGACCTGCCGTCTCGACAAGGTCCAGGTCACGCTCGCCGACGCCCGGCCCGAGCTGATCTGGAACCAGCTCACCGGCGGCTCGAACTCGATGCACTCGATCTACACCCCGGTCCGCGTCGCGGCCGCGCCGCCCGCGCGCACAGCTGCGCAGACGGCCGCGCGCGAGCTCGGCACCGTGTCGTCGCTCACCGCCCAGCGATGGCGTCATCACCGCGCCCGACGGCCGGAGCGTCACCTTCGGGTCGCTGGCACGAAGCGCGGCGGCGCAGCATCGACCGCGGTGCCCGTCGAGCTCAAGGCCAATTCGAACTTCACGATCGTCGGCACCCCGCAGAACGCGCATCGACGCCCTCGACATCGTCACCGGCCGCAAGCAGTTCGCGATGGACCTCGACGTGCCCGGCGCGCTGCCGACGATGGTGTGCCGGCCGCCGACGATCAACGGCACGGTCGCTGTCGGTGCGAACCTCGCCGCGGTCAAGGCGATGCCAGGCATCACCGACGTCGCGATCGTCCCGCACACGGTGTCGGCGGTCGCGTGGCGGCAGACGTTCGGCCAATGCATCGACGCGGTCGACGCGCTCGAGGTCATGTGGGGCCCCGGGCACGGCCGACGCGAAGTCCGACGCCAACGTGCTCGCCGAGCTGACAGGCGGCCGAGCTCCCGCTGGCCGCGCCGCCGTGCCGCTGCTGACGAAGCGATCGACCACACGTTCACGTTCTACTTCCGCAGCAACAGCCCGCTCGAGACCAACTGCGCGGTCGCCGACGTGCGGGCCGAGCAGCGCCGAGATCTGGTCGAGCCTCAAGTCGCCGATCGTGGCGCAGGAGCAGATCGCCGACGCGCTGGGCCTGCCGGTGTCGCGCCGTGACGTGCACGTCGCCGCAGGGCGGCGGCTCGTTCGGGCGCCACCTGTTCTTCGACGCCGCGCTCGAGGCGGCCGAGATCTCGCAAGAAGATCGGCAAGCCGGTGAAGCTGATGTGGCACCGCACCGACGACTTCCGCCAGGGCCGCACCCACCCGATGTGCGATCTGCCGCGTCCGGGCCATCGTACGCTCGGCGCCAACGTCCTCACCTTCGAGCAGCGGCACACCAGCGTCGCCACCGACTTCAGCACGGGCTTCGGCGAGATCCTCACGGCGACGCTGGCCAAGCTGCCCGTGGGCGACACGCTCGGCTACTCCGAGACGATCTTCAACCTGACGCCAGAACGTCCCGTACAACTTCGGCGTGCTCGACCCAGCTGCTCAACGAGGTCGACATGGGCGTTCAACACCGGCAGCATGCGCAACATCTACTCGCCCGAACGTGCGTCACGCGCGACCGAGCTCATCGTCGACCAGCTCGCCAGCGGCGATGGGCCAGGACCCGTACCAGTTCCGCCGCCAGTTCCTGCGCGACGAGCCGCTGCTCGCCGTGCTCGACAAGGTGGCCCAGGTCGGGCGACTGGGGCCGGGCGATGCCGCCGGGCACCGCGCAGGGAATCGCGCTCCACAGCGAGTACAAGGGCTGCGTCGCGGCGCTCGTCGAGATCGACTGCACCCCGGCGCACCGTCAACCGCGACCGGTCGAGCGACGGCGTCACCGGCCCGCGGGTCACCAAGGTGGTGTTCGCCGTCGACGTCGGCCTCGCCGATCAACCCGCTCGGCCTTGCAGGCCCAGATGATGGGCGGGATCATGGACGGCATCGCCCAGGCGCTGACCTCCAGCCTGCACCTCGCAACGGGCATCTTCCTCGAGGGCAGCTGGGACAACTACTTCTACACGCGGCAGTGGAACACCCCGCTCGACTTGCAGGTGATCGTCATGCCGCCCACCACCGAGCACGCCCGGGCGGCGCGGGCGAGTTCGGCGTCGCGCCGCGCATGGCGGCGGTCGCGTGCGCCTACGCGCGGGCCACCGGCGACGCTGCCGACCATCTTCCCGATCAACCACGACCAGCCGCTCGGCTTCACGCCGTTGCCGACCGACTCCGCCGATCCCGCAGTCGCCCACCGACGGCCTGACGCGCGCCGTACTGAAGGAGCGTCGCCGATGCCCGACCACACCTTCATCCTCAACGGCAAGCAGGTCGGTCGTCGACGTGCGACGGGACGACGTGCGCCTGCTCTGGGTGCTGCGCGACCTGCTCGGCGTCACCGGGCCGAAGTACGGCTGCGGCCTTGCCGTCTGCCAAGCCTGCACCAGCCACATCAACGGCACGGCGTTCAACCCCTGCTCGGTGCCGGTCAGCGACATCCAGCCGACCGACGAGATCACCACGATCGAGGGCCTGCCGGCCACGGCGGCAACGCTCTGCACCCCATGCAGCAGGCCTGGCTCGACTTCGACGTCGCCCAGTGCGGCTACTGCCAGCCCGGACAGATCATGGCGGCCATTGCCAAGGTCAATCAGGCGAAGACGAGCGGTGCGCCCGATCGACGACACACTGCTCGACACGATCCGCAACGTCTGCCGCTGTGGCACGTACGACCGGATCCGCGAAGCGATCGTCGCCGGCGCCGCCAAGATGTGATCGCCGCGGCATGAGGTGCGCCGCTCGTCAGCTCCCTGCGGCTGCGCGGTAACGGTCGCGGAGGAGTCGCTTGTAGATCTTGCCGTTGTCCTGGCGCGGGAGTTCGTCGATGAAGTCGACGCTGCGGGGGCACTTGTAGTGGCCAGCTGCGCGCGGCAGTGCTCGACCAGCTCGGCGCGCCAGCGCGTCGGACACGTCGATGCCCGGCTGCAGCTCGACGACCGCCTTCACCTGCTCGCCCCACTCGTCGTCGGGCACGCCGATCGTGGCCGCGTCGCCGACGGCAGGATGCGTCGAGCAGCACGGCGTCGATCTCGGCCGGGTAGATGTTCACGCCGCCGGAGATGATCAGGTTGGCGCTAGCGATCGGTGAGGAACAGGAAGCCGTCGTCGTCCATGTAACCGACGTCGCCGAGGGTGAAGTAGTCGCCGCGATAGGCGTCGGCGGTCTTGTCGTGATCCTTGAAGTACTCGAATCGCAGCGCCGGCCGGCGACTTGAGATAGACGAGCCCGACCTCGCCGCGGCAGCGAGTTCGGCGCCGCTTCGTCGCCGATCGATCACCTGGCCCTCCACGAGTCGGCTTGCCGACGGTGCCCGGCTTGCTGCAGCCACGTGCTCGAGTCCACGAAGCGTCCCGACGCCTTCGGTGGCCGCGTAGTACTCGCAGACAATCGGGCCCGAGCCACTCGATCATCCGCTGCTTCACCGCGCACCGGGCACGGAGCGGCGCCGTGCAACACGTAGCGCAACGACGACGTGTCGTACGTCGGTGCGCACGTCGTCGGGCAGCGACAGCAGCCGGTGGAACATCGTCGGGCACCATGTGCGTGTGGGTGATGCTGATGCGCGCTCGATCGAGCCGCAGCGCCTCCTCGGCATCCCACTGGTCCATGAGCACGACGCCTGCGCCGAGTGCGCAGCGGCGCCGACAGCGAGAATGTCGAGCGGCGCGGCGTGGTACAGCGGACCGGTGCACAGGTGCACGTCACCGCCGCCTCGGCGTAGCCGGCGATGTTGGCTGCAGGGCCGCCGCGGGGGCCGGCGGTCGGTGCACGCCCTTCGGTCGCCGGTGGTGCCCGACGTGTAGAGCATCTGCGAGCCCGGCGTCGGGTCGTCGATCAGGTCGTCGCGCTCGGCGGACAGTGCGGCGTCGTACGACTCGAATCCGTCGATCTCTCCGCCGACGGCGAACCGCACCGACAGCAGCGGCGCGTTCGCCGTCGCGGCGCGTGCCGTCGCCGCCCAAGCCGGCATCGGCCACGAGCGCTGTGGCTTCGCAGTCGCCCACGATGTACGCCGCCTCATCGCCCGTGAGGTGCCAGTTGATCGGTGTGAGCCGCAACCCCGCGCGGCTGCACGCGGCCACGACCTCGGCGAACTCCGGCCGGTTCGCGCAGATCAGCGCGACCGCGTCGCCCGCCTGACGCCGCGGGCGCGGCAGCCGCACGAGCTGGTTGGCGCGGCGGTCGAGCTCGGCGAAGGTCCGGGTCCCGAGCTCGCTCACGATCGCCGGCCGCGTCCGAGTCTGCTCGGCCCACCAGTGCAGGGTCAGTCCCTGTGCCGCGAGCTGCTTGCGCCGCTCGTCGGTCACTGGGCCCCGCCGCGCGGCTCGAAGAGGGCAGGTTGCGCCCGTCGCTCAGCGGCTCCCACACCACCGACACCGGGTCGCCGACCTCGATCGTCAGCGGGTCGGTGCCGACGATGTTCGACATCACCCGGATCGTCGGGCCAGTGCCATCACCATGCTCTGGGCGCCGGCGTCGACCTCGACCAGTGCGACGGCATAGGGCACACGTCGGCCATCGTCGGATTCGCCGGTCGGTGTTGCACGCTGACGGCGTAGACCGTCCCCCGACCCGATGACTCGCGCCACTCGACGCGTCGGCCGACAAACACGCGGGGCACACCTCGCCGCGGATAGAAGATCGGCAGTCGCACGCCGTGCACCACTGCACCACGTAGCGCTGCTCGCGTGTCGCGGCCCAGAACGGCGCGCTGGCGTCGGTGATCGGCGGTTCGAAGCGTGCCGTCACAGCGTGGCCTCGGTGCCGAGCACGCTCGTCGACATGCACGACAGCACCATCCCGGAGCCGTGCGCCACCCGATGTCGGCGCCGTCCACCTGGCGCGCGCCGCACTCACCGCGCAGTTGCCGCACCGCCTCGACGATCAGGAACATCCCGTACATGCCGGGATGGGTGTAGCTGAGTCCGCCGCCGTTCGTGTTCGTCGGGAGCGATCCGCCGGGACCGATGTCGGTCGACTCGACGAACGGCCCGCCTTCGCCCTTGGCGCAGAACCCGAGATCTTCGAAGTGCAGGAGCTGGGTGATCGTGAAGCTGTCGTAGCCCATCAGCACGTCGACCTCGGAGGGCTTGACGCCGGCCATCGCAAAGGCCTTCGGTCCGCTGATCGCGCCCGGCGTGGTCGTGAGGTCCGGCATCTGGCTGATCATCATGTGGTCGTGCGCAGGTCGCCGCGCCGAGCACGTAGACCGGCGGTCTGCGCAGGTCCGCGGGCCCGCTCGGCGCTCGTCACGATGAACCGCCGGCGCCGTCGGTGACGAGGCAGCAGTCGAGCTTGTGCAGCGGCGACACGATGACGTCCGAGGCGAGCACGTCGTCGACCGTGAGCGGGTCGCGGGCTCTTGGCAGCGCGGGTTGAGCGACGCCCATTCGCGGGTGCGCACCGCGATCGTCGCCAGCTGTTCGGGCGTCGTCCCGAACTGCGCCATGTGTCGGCTGGCCGCCGACGCGTAGCTGCCGACGGCCCTTGCAGGCCGTATGGCACTTCCCACTCCGCCATCGGGTTCGGGCCGGGCATCATCGGGCGGCCGCGCTGCGGAGGTGCTTGGCCGCGCCGCTTCGCCGCGGTCGACTGGCGCGGGGCGTCTGCGCGAACACCACGAGCACGCACTCGGCGACGCCCGCGGCAATCGCCGATGCCGCGTGCTCGAGGTATACCTCGAACACCGAGCCACCGGTGTTCGTCGAGTCGGTGAACGTGGGCGTGATCCCGAGGTATTCGGCGAACTGCAGCGAACTGCCGTGATGGCATACGCCGTCGATGTCCGACAGCGACAGTCCGGCGTCGTCGAGCACTTCGCGCACCATCTGCGCCTCGAGGGCGCGGCCCGTGAGCTCGAGCTCGCCCGTGGGTGAGACCGCGTCGGTGACACCGACGATTGCCGCGCGACCTCGCATCAGCGGGCTGCCGGCCGCGGCGGCGGTCCTTGGCCACCTCGTCGTAGGCGGCGTAGTCGGCTGCCGGTGTCGTCGGCGAACTCGAACTCGAGCAGAGCCCGGCCTCGCCCCAGTGCTTGCGCAGGTACCCGTTGTTGGCGTCGAGCAGCCCGAGCTTGCGGACGTTCGGCACGAGCTTGGCGAAGAAGCGCGTGCTGGAACGACGGCGAACGGGTCGTGCTCCGCTTGCTGCGGCCGCCTCCATGAGCGACGGGCAGCACGGCGTCGACGCTCGTGCCCATCCGCTCCCAGATCTCCGGCGTCGTCGAGCGGCCCGGCTGTCGCAGCGTCGTCTCGAGCAGGAACTCCTGGCGGTCCTTCAGCTCGGCCTCGCTCAGCTGCCGGTAGTACTCCGCCAGGCTGAGGACGCCGAAGGCCACGTGGCGGGCCTCGTCGGACATGACGTAGCGGAGCAGCTTCTTGAGCAGCGGCTCGTCGGTCGCCCGGAGCATCGCAGCCGAACGCGGCGAGCGCCAGCGACTCGATGACGATCTGCATGCCGAGGTAGGCGATGTCCCAGCGGCTGTCGCTGATCAGCGCGTCGATCTGCTCCTCGAGGAACGGGCTCATCGGATAGGCCTCGCCGAGCTTGGTGTGCAGGTACTTGGCGAAGACCTCGGTGTGGCGGGCCTCGTCCATCGTCTGGGTCGCCGCGTAGTACTTGGCGTCGATCCACGGCACGGTCTCGACGATCTTGGCCGCGACCATCATCGCGCCCTGCTCGCCGTGCATGAACTGGCTGAGCGACGCCTTGAGCGACTCGATGCCCAGCTGCGACGAACTCCTTCTCGCCCCACGTCGCGAGCGGCGAGCCGGGCATCCTCGGCCGCGCCGCGGGCGAGCTCGACGATGAGGTTCTGCTGCGGCGAGGTGCGCACGAGCTCCTCGGGATCGACGTCGATCGACCAGTCGAGGTCCGTCACCGAGCTCCACTGCGAGCGCCATCGCCTTGTTGTAGAGGGTGACCAGCTGGTCGCGGCTGCGGTCGTAGTTCCAGAGGAAGATCCGCTGCGCGTTGTCGGTGATCAGCTTGATCGGTCGCGTCCACTTCTTCGCGTTCGGGCAGATGGGGGATGTCGGTGGTGGTCACGAGTTGCTCCTTTCGTTGCGGTCGGCGCCGAAGCTCGCCACGATCCGGGTGATGAGCTCGTCCCACGCGGCGCGCGTCGGGCGCGGCATGCTGGCCGCGCCGCGCTGCAGCAGCAGACCGAGATCGAACGGTGCGGACGAAGTACACGAACGGCTTCGGGGTCGACGAGTCGGCGACGGTGCCGTCGGCGAATGGCGGCGTCGACCAGCGGCTGCACCGCGCTGCGCCAATTCGCTGGCCGCGGCGAGCAGCGCTCGGCGACCTCGGGCTCGCGAGCGGGCGGCCACGTACGCCTCGAGCCGCACTGCCTCGGCGTCGGTGAGCGGCGCGTCCTTCAGACCGGCCATGCGAGTGATGAGGTCGGCCACCCGGTCCACACCCTCGGCTCCGAACCGGGCCGCGTGGCCGGCGGCGCACGACGGCCTCGCGCAGCAGTTCGTTCTTGGACGGAACCGGCCGTAGACGGCGCCCGTCGAGAGGCCGCGCCTCGCGAACGATGTCCTGGATCCTCGTGCCCGCGTATCCCTGGCGGGCGAAGACGCGTGCGGCGGCGTCGAGCAGCTGCTCCCGGAGTGGGTCGTCCGCGGCGGTCGACGGGTCGATCACGTCGTCAACCGTTCGTGGGCAGCTGGTTGAACGGCCGCGACGAGAGATCGCCGGGCTCCTTGGGTAGGCCCAGCACGCGCTCGCCGACGATGTTCTTCTGGATCTGATCGGTACCGCCGTAGATCGGCAGCGCCTGCGCGCTGAGCGCTTGCGCAGTGGCGGCGACCGCGCCCGCGCCGCCCGTCAGCTTCGCCATCTCCGCGCTCGCACCGTCGTCGTAGGAGTGGAGCATCCCGCTCGCCGAGGATCTGCAGGCCGAGGTCGCGGTTGTGGCGCACGATGTGGCCCATCAGGATCTTGCCGAGGTTGGCGATACCCGGCACGTTCGCCGCCGGCCTTGTTTCGCTCGGTGTTCAGCCGGGCGAGCGTGCCGAGGATGTGCGCATGCGCGATCCGCTGACGGATGTTCGGGTCGTCGAGCACGCCGAACTCGCGGGCCAGGTCGATGTGGGACTGCGCCGGTGACGGTGGTGCCGTCGTCGTCGGCTTCGCCGCCGTCGTGGTGCGCGGCTCCCTCGACGAAGTCGCCGGCGCGCTTATCCAGGTCGCCCGCCACGCTGCCCGCGCGCGCCAGTCGGGTGAGGTAGGCCATCTCGGGCCCGCCGCCCGCACCCCGGGCACCCATCCCTGAGCGCTCGTGCAGCAGCGTCGTGTTGGCAACCGACCAACCGGCGTTCAAGTCGCCGATGCGGTTTTCGTCGTGGACCTCCGCGTCGGTGAGGAACACCTCGTTGAACATCGCGTGCCCGGTCATCTCCTTGAGCGGTCGGACTTCAACGCCGGGCTGCAGCATGTCGATGGCGAACCAGGTGATGCCCTGGTGCTTCGGCACCTCGGGGTTGGTGCGGGCGAGCAGCATGCCCATGTCGGCGTACTGGCCACCCGACGTCCACACCTTCTGCCCGTTGAGGTGCCACACCTCGCCGTCGCGCACCGCCTCGGGTCGCAGGCCGGCAAGATCGGAGCCGGCTCCCGGCTCGCTGAACAGCTGGCAGTACGAGACCTGCCCGGTCACTGCCGGTGGGATCAGCCGGTCGATCTGTTCGCGAGTCCCGTGCGTGGTGATCGTCGGCGCCGCCAGACCGATCGACATGCCGAAGGGTGCGCCGAGCGCACCGAAGCTCGCAATCGTCGAGGACACGACGAGCGCGTCGCCGCGGCGACAGACCGCCGCCCGTAACAGTCGGCCGGCAGCATCGGCGCGGCCCAGCCGCTCGTGCCCAACCGGTGCCACCATTCGGCGAGCGTCAGGTCGGGATCCCAGTTGTCCCTGAGCCACGCTCGGAGCTCGTCGACCAGGTCGGCGTGGAGCCGAGCGATCGTGTGGGCGCCGCTCACCCACGAAGAATAAGTGTTCTTCACCGCAGTGGGCAACGTCTCGCCCCAGCGGTTGCACGGCCGCTTGCGCTTCGCCGCAACACTGCGTAGGATACGCAGTATGCAACCGAGTAGATTGTCGACCGCATGAGCGTGCGGCACGCCCTGTTGGCCCTGCTCAGCGAGGGGCCGAAGTACGGGCTGCAGCTGCGCCAGGAGTTCGAAGCCGAGCACCGGCGAGGTGTGGCCGCTCAATGTCGGTCAGGTGTACACGACCCTGCAGCGGCTCGAACGCGACGGCCTGGTCGAGTCCGACGAGGCCGACGTCGAAGGCCCGCAGAAGCGTTCCGGGTCACCGCCGAGCGGCGGGGCCGAGTTGGACGGCTGGCTCCGCACGCCGCCCGACCTGTCGTCGCCGCCGCGCGACGAGCTGGTCATCAAGGTGCTCGTGGCCACCGGGTTCCGGGCGTCGACGTGCACGAGGTGATCCAGGCGCACCGCCGCTACTCGGTCCAGCTGATGCAGCAATGGACGCGCCTGAAGGAAGACGTGGCCGAGCGCGACCTCGGCTTCGCGCTCGTGGTCGACGCCGAGCTGTTCCGGCTGGATTCGGTGATCCGCTGGCTCGACGCGGCCGACGGGCGACTGAAGCGCGCCCGCACGAGCCGTCCGACCGTCACCGCAAGTCCGCCGCTGCCCAAACCGCGCGAAGCGCGTGGAGGTCGAGCCATGAGTGCCCTCAGCTCCAGGCCGTCTCGCAGACCTACGGCGACGGCGCCACGAGTGTGCATCGCCCTGCGACGACGTCGACTGTCGAAGTCGAGCGCGGCGAGCTCGTCGCGGTGATGGGCCCGAGCGGATCGGGCAAGAGCACGTTGCTCACGATCGCCGGCACCCTCGAAGATGCCGACGTCGGGCGAGGTGCGCATCGGCGGCGTCGCGCGCTGTCGGGCTTGTCGCGCAACGCCAAGGCCCGCCTGCGCCGGCGATCGATCGGCTACGTGTTCCAGGACTACAACCTGCTCGCCGGGCTCACCGCCGCCGAGAACGTGTCGCTGCCGCTCGAGCTCGACGGCGTTCCCATGCGGACCGCGCGCGTCGCGGCGATGGCGGCGCTCGACGAGCTCGGACTCGCCGATCAGGCCGACCACTTCCCCGACGAGCTCTCGGGTGGTGAGCGCCAACGGGTCGCCATCGCCCGCGCCGTCGTTGGCGACCGCCACCTGCTGCTCGCCGACGAGCCGTCGGGCGCGCTCGACTCGGTGAACGGTGAAGCGGTGATGCGGCTCATTCGCGCCGCCTGCCACAGCGGGTGTCGCGGGCATGATCGTCACGCACGACGCGCAGCTGGCGTCATGGGCCGACCGCGTCGTGTTCCTCCGCGACGGCCGGGTCGTCGACCAGACCGATCCGCTGCCGCAACCCGAGTCGCTGCTCTCTCGCGGCGCGACACCGTGACTGCCGTCGCCACTCTGCCCGCGTCCTCGGACCGGCGCGGTGGGGCCCCGGCGCGTCGTGCGATCGTCCGGTGGTCGTTTCGCATGTTCCGCCGTGAGTGGCGCCGCCAAGCGTTGGTGATCGCGCTCCTCACGTTCGCGGTCGCGGCCACCACGGTCGGGCTCGCCGTCATCACGAACGTGGCCGAGCTGCATGCCGACCCGACGTTCGGCACCGCCAGCACGATGATCGAGCTTTCCGGTTCCGATCAGCATCTCGCCGCCGACCTCACCGCCTTGCGCCAGCGCCTCGGCCCGATCGACGTGGTTGCACATCAACGCGTGCCGGTCCCCGGATCGGTCGCGACACTCGACATCCGGGCCGAAGATCCCCACGGTGCGTACGTCGCGCGCACGGTGAGCCTCACTGCGGGGCACTATCCGACGCGCGCGGGCCAAGTCGCCCTCACGCGATCGGTCGCGTCGCTGGTCGGCGTGCGCGTCGGTGGCACGTGGAGTGCTGCCGGCAACAAATACACGGTGGTCGGCACCGTGGAGAATCCGCTCGACCTCTCCGACCAGTTCGCGTTGGTCGCCCCCGGTGCGCTCACCGCGCCCACGAACATCGCGGTGCTGACCAACGCGCCCGGCTCGAGCCTGCAGAATCTCTCTCTACCGAGCGGCACGGGAGTGGGCGTCGACAGTCGCGGTACTGCCAGCAAGGCGTCGATCGAGGCGGTGATCCTCGCGCTCGCCACGATCGGGATGCTCTTCGTGGGGCTGCTCGCGGTTGCCGGCTCGCGGTCGTCGCGCAGCGCCGCATGCGCGCGTTTGGTGTGCTCTCTTCGGTCGGAGCGAACGATCGATCCGTACGGCTCGTGATGCTTGCGAACGGAGCCGCGGTGGGATTCACTTCGGCCGTTGCCGGCGGCCTGCTCGGTTTCGTGGTGTGGCTGGCCGTCTACCGATCGATCGAATCGGTGGTCGACCACAGCATCGATCCGCTCGCACTGCCGTGGTTCGCCGTCGTGCTCGGCCTCGTGCTCGCGTTCGTCACGTCGTTGATCGCGGCGTGGTGGCCGGCGCGTGCCGCTGCCCGTGTCCCGGTGGTGGCGGCATTGTCGGGCCGCCCCCGGCGCGCCAGCCCGCGCACCGGTTCGCTGCGGCCGGCGTGCTCGTACTCGCCCTCGGGATCGTGCTGCTCGCGTTCACCGACAAGCGCCGTGCCGGTTTCATCATCGGTGGGATCATCGCGTCGGTCGTCGGTCTGCTGATGCTCGCGCCACTCGCGATCCAGTGCGTCGCACGCCTTGCCCGCCACACGCCGATCTCGATCCGCCTCGCGCTGCGCGACCTGTTCGCGTTACCAAGCCCGTTCAGGCGCGGCCCTCGGCGCCGCAACCCTCGCCATCGCCATCGCCGCAACCATCGCCATCAGCGCGGCCGCGGCGCAGACTGTTTCGCCGAACCCGAACCTGCCCGCCAGCGAGCTGGTCCTGTACATCGGGCAGCAACCGGTCGGCCCCGGCCCGGCGGTGCCGGTGCTCGACTCCAGCCAGACCGCAGCGGTCGACGGTGCCGTCAAACAAATCGGCGCGTCGCTGCACGCGACCGCGCTCGAACTCGAAGCGCCCTACAACCCGGCCGGGCCGATACAAACGCCAGGGCAAGGTCCCGGCGACGAACTCGGCGGCCGCAACACCGTCAGTCTTGCCCACGTGTTTCCGGAGGGTCAGGGCATCGAGATCGACCGCGGCCGCGAACCTCTATGTCGGTACGCCGGCGGTACTCGCCCAATTCGGTATTCGGCCGAGTGACATCCGCGCCACATCCGAGTTCATCAGTTCTCGCACGGATCTCTCGAAGATGTCGGTGTTCGATCCTTCGCTGCGCTCCAACCGGGCACCGGTGGTCTCGTCGATGCAGATCGTCAAGCAGCTCCCACGGTACCAGTCGGACCCGAACGTGCTGATCACGCCGTACGGTTTGCACAAGTTGGGGTTCGCCGCGATGCCCGACGCGTGGCTCTTCCACGCGCCGGGCGCGCTGACCTCGGCGCAGATCGCCGCGGCCCGGCGAACCGCGGCGTCGGCTGGGCTCGTGATCGAGACGCGCGCCGGCACCGAAGTCGTTCGCTCCGCTCCGGAACTGGGCGACGGTCGCGGGCATCTTGCTGGCGCTCGGCGTCCCTCGCGATGACCGTCGGCCTCATCCGGAGCGAGGCGGGCCGCGACATCCGCCCGCTCACCGCTACCGGCGCGAGCCGCTGGACCCGACGCAACATCACCGGCGCGTCAACCGGCGCGCTCGGGTTGCTCGGGGCCGTGCTCGGTACCGCAGGTGCGTACGCCGCGCGACTCGCGTGGCATCGCAGCGACCTTCACCCGCTCACACACGTGCCGTGGGTGAACCTCGCGCTCATCGTCATTGCGCTCCCTGCGCTCGCCACCGCGTCGGGTTGGCTGGTCGCGGGCCGGGAGCCTTCGGCAATCAGTCGCCAGCCGCTCGAGTAGACGCCTCGAGGATTTGCTCGCGAAGGATGTCGGCGTGGCCGCAGTGCTGGGCGAGCTCGCGGAGCACGTGGAGGTAGACCCAGCGAAGCGGAAGCGGTCCTCGGTTGTTGCCGGTAATGAGATCGTCGAGCGCAAGGGTCGCGACAGCCCGGCGCGAGGCCTCGCACAGCGGCGTGATGCATCGCAAGCACCGACTCGATGCTGTCGCCGTCCGCGAGCTCGAAACTGGCGGCAGGATTGGCGGCCATGCCGAGCTCGGCCCTCGACTTGCCGCTGATCCCTTCGGCGAACCACACCTGTTCCACGAAGGTCGGCGTGCTTGACGAGTCCGAGCAGCGTCGTGTCCGACGGCACCATGCGTCGGCGCGCCTGTTCCTCGGTGACGTCGTCGAGGCACGCGGCCAGCTCGGCACGGTGCTCGTCGACGAAGACGTCGAGCTGCGCTCGCAACGGCAGGGCGTATGTGACGGGAGTGTCGGTATCCATGCTGGTCGAGAGTCCAGCAGATCGGCGTGGACGTTGAACGCCGCTCGGTCGGGTCGCTCGGGGTTATAACGTCGCCGCGGCTCGAACTGGAGGCAGTGACGAGCCGCGACCGCCCGACCGACGAGTGAGGAAGTGGAGTCGCAATGGGAGACAAGTCCCCGAAGAAGGACAACGCGAAGAAACCCGCGAAGTCACTGAAGGAAAAGCGCGCGCCGACAAGCAATCGAAGCGCGACCAGAAGCGGCCGGGCTTCGGCGGCTGAGCAACGCCCCGCCCATACGGCCGCACGTGAGAGACGTGCGCCGTGGCTGGAGCCGGGTCACTCGACGCTGGCCACCGACTCGCTGACCAGCTCCGACTCAAGGAGCGCGAGCTCGTAGTCGTCGTCGGTCGGATCGCTCTGCAGGCTGCCGCGCGGGCCGACGTGCGGAATCATGAACGACAGCGCGCAGGCGACGTAGAGCGCCACGGACGCGAAGATCAGCGGTGTGTACGCAGCGTCGACCACCGCGTCGCGGCTCGTCTGCGTGCTCAGCATCGAGCTGATCACCGCAATGCCGAGCGACGCGCCGATCATGCGGACTGTCGTGTTCGCTCCGCTCGCCGCGCCCGACGCCTCCGCCGGCACGTCCGAGAGGATGACGTTGTTGAGCTGTGAACCGGCGAAGCCGATGCCGACGCCGACGAGCGCGAAGCCCGGGCAACAGCGCCAGAAACGACGAGCGTCGGGGTGTCGGCGATGGCGCAGATCGCCCAGACCAGTGGCGACGAGGAACAGCCCTGCACGCACCACGTTCGTGGTCCCGAAGCGACGCGTCAGCCAGTTGCCGAGCTGCGAGCCGGTCACGATGGCAACGCCCGACGGCACCAACCAGAGACCGGTGTCGATTGCCGTGAGGTGTCGACCGTCCTGGAGCACCACGGACATCACGAGCAGGAACGCGACCTGGCCCATCGCCATGATGAGGAGCGTGATCGTGCCGTAGCGGAACGTGCGCCGCTGCAGGTTCGAGAAGGCAAACAACGGCCCACGGTCCGCACGCTCCTTGAACCGCTGCACTCGGTAGAACGCGTAGAGGAGCAGCGCTGGCGAGCAGGAACGCGAGCGGGACGATCGAGACCGGCATCGAGGCCGACCAGATCGTTGCACCCGCGATGACAAGCGGCTCCTTGACCGACCACCATCCGTAGGTGGTGCCTTCACTGATCCCGAACACGAGCATGAACATGCCCGATGCGATCAGCAGTGCTCCGGGCACGTCGATGCGTTCGCGGTGGTTCGATCGGGGAGTGCGGCGCACGAACAGCGAGCGCGCCGAGTACTGCGAGCGGAGCGACGATCGACGTTGATGCGGAACGCCCAGCGCCACGAGTAGTTGGTCGTGAGGAAGCCGCCGAGCACCGGGCCGAACGCGACGGCAGCACCGAGTACGGCGCCCCACGCCGCGAATGCGGTGGCGCGTTCGCGGCCCGAGAAGGTGCTCGACATGATGCTCATCGTCGCGGGGAGCATCAGCGACGCGCCGATGCCTTCGATGATCGCTTCGCCGATCACCAGCGATGGCACGCCCGTCGACAGTGACGCGATCAGTGAGCCGAGCCGAAGAGCGCGGCACCGACGATGAACACGCGGCGCGGCCCGAAGATGTCGCCGAGCCGCCCGCCGATGATGAGCAATGCCGCGAAGGTGAGGCTGTAGCCGGTGATGACCCACTGCAGGCTGGGAAGCGTGGTGTGGAATTCGCGCAGGATCGTCGGGATGGCGACGTTCAGCACTGTGCTGTCGAGGCCGGCGATCAGCACCGCGGCGAGCATGATGCCGAGGGTGATCCAGCGACGCGGGTCCAGCGCCGGCTCGCCGGCGGCAGCGTTCGTGGAACCCGGTTCGAGATCGTGCATGTGGCCCTCTCGGACGCCGACTACAAGCGGAACGTCCTTCCGCTATGATACGGAATGGATTCCGGTTACCGAAATCGGCGCTTGTCGCCGCAGCCTGGGGAGGTTGGAGCCGGTGTCGGGATCTGAAGTCGAGACCGTGGCCGGCCGTCCGATGCGCGCCGACGCGCGCCGGAACCGGCAGCGGGTGTTCGACGCCGCCCGGGAGCTGTTCAGCGCGGGTGAGCACGATCCGTCGATGGAACGATCGCACGCGCGGCCGGCGTCGGCATCGGCACCATGTATCGCAATTGGCCCAGTCGTTCGGCGCTCGTCGAGGCCATCTACCGCGAGGACCTCGCCGGTCTCACCGCCCGCGCTGCGCAGCACGACGAGGAGCAGGAGCCGTGGAACGCGCTGGTGTTCTGGCTCCGCGACTACCTGGATCACACGCAGGCGAAGCGCGGGATGCTCGCAGAGCTTGGTGCGGCATTCGACGCGCGTCCGAGCTCCTCACCGAGTCGCGCCGCCAAGTGATCGAGGCGACGAAGGTCGTCCTCGAGCCCGCGCAGCGCGCCGGAGTGGTGCGCGCCGACCTGACGGCGGCAGACCTCATGCAGCTCGTACGAGGGATCGTGCTCTCAGCGATCGTTCCGCCCGATCGCTACGCGTTGCTGCTCGACGTCGTGCTCGACGGTCTCCGCACCTGAACCGCCGCTTGTGCGGTACATGCACTTGCACATATATATGTAAGTGCGTATGCTCATGGGCGTGCCCGTAGAGATGGCTGTTCTCGAGGTGATCGCTGAACCCACGCGGCGGCGGATTCTCGACGCGGTGCGCGTCGGCGAGCGGTCCGTCGGCGAGCTCGTCGACCAGGTCGGGATGCATCAGCCCGGCGTGTCTCGTCACCTCAAGGTGTTGCGCGACGCCGGGCTCGTCGAAGTCCGCCGCGATGCGCAGCGGCGCATGTACCGGCTGCGTCGCTGATCCGCTGAAGGAGCTCGATGCGTGGCTCGAGCCGTATCGCGCGGAGTGGTCCGGGCGACTCGATTCGCTGGAGCGACATCTGCGGCGCACCTCCAGACCGACCCCCCGAGTGAAAAGGACCACCGATGAGTCAGATCACCCCGCTTCCTACGACGGCACGTTGGAGCGCACCGCCGATGGCGGCGTCATCCGATTCGAACGCCACCTTCTCGTATCCGATCCGCGAGGTCTGGGACGCGATCACCGACCCGGCGCGGTTGGCGGACTGGTGGCTGCCCTTCGACGCCGACATCACCGTCGACCTCCGTGAAGGCGGCGCAGATGGTGTTCGCCGGCCGCGGTGATGAACCGATGACGATCGACGTGCACGATCTTGCGTGTCGAACCGCCGATGCTCCTCGAACACACCCACGCCGACGCCGGCTCCTACATGCGTTGGGAGCTCGAGCCGGCCGACACCGGCTGCGTGCTGCGGCTGAGCCACTTCGTCACCGACACCGCCGACGCGATCGACAATTGCTACGTCGTTGGACTGCACGCGTCGCTGGCGCGGCTCGTAGCCGTGCCTCGCCGGTCGTCCGGTCGCATGGGACTGGGACGAGCTTCGCCGACACGCAAGCGCACTACGCCAGCGTCGGCCTCGCACCCCCGGTAACGCTCCGTGACGACGGCCGAGGGCGTCGCCAACGAGAAAGGATCTACCAATGTCTCAACTGCTCCGAGTGCAGAACTTCGGTGTGTCGCAGGACGGGTTCGGCGCCGGTGAGGGTCAGAGCCTCGAACAGCCCTTCGGGCATCGCCAGCCGCGCCGATTTCCCGACTTCGTGGGCCGGCGCCACCGCGAGCTGGCCGAACCGCACCGAGCCCGGTGGCACCCGCGGACTCGACGACTACTTCACCCGCGACTACGCACGGAACATCGGTGCCGAGATCATGGGTCGCAACAAGTTCGGTCCCCGAGCGCGGTCCGTGGGAGAACCTCGACTGGAAAGGTTGGTGGGGCGACACCCCGCCGTTCCACACCCCCGTGTTCGTGCTCACCCATCATGTCCGGCCCTCGTTCACGTTGGCCGACACCACGTTCCACTTCCTCGACGCCTCACCCGCGAGGCGTTGGCAACGCGCGAAGGCGCCGCGGACGGCAAGGACGTGCGGCTCGGCGGCGGCGTTGCAACCATCCGTGAGTTCCTCGAAGCCGACCTCGTCGACACGATGCACGTCGCGGTGGCGCCCTTCGAGCTCGGTCGCGGTGAGCGGCTTTGGACAGCCCCGAGGAGCTGCTCGACCGTTTCCACCTGGACTCCGTGCCGAGCCCCAGCGGCGTGACGCCACCTCTTGTTCTGGCGGCGTTGACCGACGACGCGAGTAAGACTCACGTGATGGCGATGCAGCCCTTCGCGCGAACCGAGATCATGACGGCGTACGAGGCGGTGGTCGCAGCCGGCGACGCCGGCGACTGGAATCGCTGGGCCGATCTCCACACGGTCGACTCGATCTGGAACGAGCACAACTACGGCATCGTCGAAGGTCAGCGAAGCGATCCGTTCGAAGATCGTCGAGCTGATGGCGGCCGTGCCGATGATGACGTTCCCGGTGGCGTGGGTGGTGATCGAAGGCAACCGAGTCGTGTACTACCCGTGGCAGGTCCTACCCGACCCGACGGGCGGCGACGAGGTGTACCGCTTCGGATGCGTGACGATTCTCGAGTACGCGGGCGACGGACAGTTCTCCTACCAAGAAGACATCTACAACCCGCGCGACGGCGAGGAGACGTTCGGTCGCTGGCTCGCTGCCGGCGGTCAGCTTGCCGCCGCGCCCGACGCGCTCGGCCTCTGACGACCGCGCCGCGTCGCTGCTACGTGGCGGTGACGAAGTCGATCAGTTGCTCGACCGCACCGACGACGCTGGCCTCGAGATCCTTGTAGCTCTTGACCGCTCGCCAGACAGCTCGTTCCAGAACTGGCGAGGTTCGTCGTAGCCGAGCGCGGCGCACACGCCTTCCTTGAACGGCTGACCCTTCGGGATCTCGGGCCAGCGTTCGAGCCCCAGCACCCGCGGCCGAACTGCCGTCCACACGTCGACGTACGGAGTGCCGGTGAACAGCACGTAGGGACTCGACCAACGCTCGGCAATCCGCGCCTCTTTACTGCCGGAGACGAGATGGTCGACGAGCACGCCGAGTCGGCGCGAGGGTCCGGGTTGGAAATCGGTGAGGAACGCCTCGATGTGATCGAGGCCGTCGAGTCGTTCGACGACGATGCCTTCGATCCGAAGATCGTCGCCCCACACCCGTTCGAGGAGCTCGGCATCATGGATGCCTTCCACGACGATGCGCGACGGCGCGAGCGGTTCGGGCTCGCGCACCGGGAACGGCCACCGAACCCGACGCGGTTCGGGGCGTTGCGGCGCTCGTGTTCGATGGCGCCCGCCGCAGCGTGACGGTGCGCGCCGTCGACGACAAACGCGCCCGGCTCGAGTGGGAAGTTCCGGACGAGTCCCGTGTTCCCGCAATCGCAATCTCGTTGGACCGAACCGACTTCACCGTGCCCGAGAATCGACTGCCACGATGCGCCACCGCGCATCCCCACGCGGGCATCGACGATCGGGTACATGGTCGCCAGCCGCTCTCGAGGGCCAACCGCGCCCGCGAGAATGCCGCTCGAGGTGTGCTGCGGATCCACGGCCGGCGAAGCTAGTGGTGTCATCCGTCTACGAATGACGCATGGTCGCGCTCGGCCACTCGTGGACAGCACCACCGGAAGCGGTCATGGCTCGCTCGTCAGGATCCCGGACGAAGATCGAGATCCTCGATCGTGGTCGTCGGTCGACCTTCATGCATCAGAACGGCGCCGTCTGCGAACCGACTGGCATCGAACTCGCAGGACCAGTCGGAACGACGTGTCACCCGGGCGTCGAGCAGTGCGCGAGACGAAGCTGACCCATGTGGGGCCGGCCTGCCGGCCGACTCGCATCGTCGTGCCAAACCAGGCGCTCACGCCCTGAGCGGCGAGCCGCGTTCGGTTCTCCTCGACCCACTCGTCGAGGGTGCGGGCTGAGATCACAGGGCTGCTCCGGCGGTCGATAGCTGGCGGGCACTCGGGCGTCTGGCGGCGACCGCGGTCTGAAGCGTGAACTCGAGCGTGCGGTGTCGACTAACGATAGTCGCAAACTACTCGAAATTGATTGCTAGAGTCGCGGTCGTGGCCGATTAGGGTTTCCTGACCAACCACGGCCGCGCCCTGCTGTGCGTCGCGCACGATCCCGATGTGCGGCTACGCGACATTCGCGGCTGCGCTCGGGATCACGAGAGCGCAGGCACGTACTCGAAAGTGACCGAGCCTCGCTTCGGCCGGATACATCCTCAAGGAGCGCGACGGCAGGCGCAACCGTTACGTGCGTGCAGCACCATCTCCCGCTTCCTGGACGAGCAGCGGCCCGAGACGCACGATCGGTGAGGTCCTCGATCTCCTGGTCGGCAGACGACCGGCACCACAGCGGACCGCCCACAGTGGCCGACGAGCGCGCCGCCGGTGCCGACGAAGCGGTCGAGTCCGAGGTCGGCGCTTCGACCGCGCTGTGTCCGGACCCCACCGGTCCGGCTCAGTGAGTGTGAAGCGATTGCTCCGCGTTGCTGTCGTCAACGACTTCGAGCTGATCGTGCGCGGTCTCGCCAGCATGCTCGACCCTTTCCACGATCGGGTGCTCGTGGTCGAGAGCGATGTGCACAGCAACCCGGAGTCGTGGGTCGACATCGCGCTGTTCGATGCCATACGGTCACCCTCGCGGCGGCGTCGACCGGGTGCGCTCGCTCGCGGCCGAACCCAAGGTCGGCGCCGTGGTCGTGTACGCGTGGGCGCTTCCTGCGGGGCAGCTCGATGCCGTGCTTGCGGCTGGCGCGCGGCGGCGTGCTCTCGAAATCAGCTCCTGCGGCGGCGCTCGTCGACATGTTGTTCGCGATCGATGGCGGTGAGGTCGTGGTGAGCCCTGCGTTCGCTCGCCCCCGTGAGCCTGCGTGGCCGGGGCACGACCTCCGACTCACGCCGCGGGAGAGCGATGTCGCGGCGCTGCTCGCCGACGGACTCTCGAATCATGCGATCGCGGACGCGCTCTTCATCAGCGAGCACACGGTCAAGAGCCATCTGAAGGCAATCTTTCAGAAGGTCGGCGTCGAGTCGCGCAGCCAGGTCATTGCCCACATTGCCGAAAACCCCGACTTCCGACGGGTCAGCGGCATCACGAAGCGTCCACGTCGGCGGCCCGCTGCCGCCGCGTAGCCGCGCATCGCGACGCCGCGGCGTCGAGCGAGGGCTACGCGTCGAGCAGGCTACGGACGGTCGCCTCGTGGCAAGGCTGTCGCAGTTTCGCTAATGCTCCCGCTTCGATTTGTCGGATGCGTTCGCGTGTCAGGTTGAAATGCTCGCCGACTTCTTGGAGCGTGCGCGGCTCGCCTCGGTCGAGGCCGAAGCGTAACGAGATGATCTGTCGTTCGCGCTCGTTGAGCGAGCCCAGCAGCGAGGCGACGTCTGCGGGCAGAAGGGCGAGCATCGCTGCGTCGACGGGTGACATCGCGTCGTTGTCGCCGACGAGGTCCGCGAGTTCGAGGTCGGAGTCTGGACCAACGCGGCTCGTCGAGCGACGCGGGCATCGCAGCGAAGCGCAACGCCTCGGAGACCTTGTGCTCGGGTATGCCTGTCTCAGCGGCGAGCTCAGCCCTGGTCGCCGGGCCGGCGGTGCTCGAGTTCCAGCACCGAGCGCGCCTTGATCAGGCGTGCGAGTCGTGTCGCCGGCATGAACGGGTAAGCGGATGGTCCGTCCGCTGTTGGCGATGCCACGGGCGATCGCCTTGACGGATCCACCACGTTGCGTAGGTCGAGAACTTGAAACCCTTACGCCAGTCGAACTTCTCGACCGCGCGGATCAGTCCGAGGTTGCCGTCCTGGATATGGTCGAGGAGCGGCATTCCGGAGGAGCGGTACCGCTTCGCGATCGAGACGACGAGCCGCAAATTGGCCTGCACGAAGGCCTGCTGTGCGTGCTCGCCCTGTTCGGCGACACGCATGAGCTCGCGGTGGACGTCCGGATCGAGATCCGCTTCGACGACGAGTTGCTCACGCGCGGCGTCGCCGAGCTCGATCTGTTCGGCGAGCCGAACCTCGTCCTCCTTCGACAACAACGCGAACTTGCCCAGCTCCTGGAGATAGAGCCGGACTGGGTCGTTGTCGTTCAGGTCGTCATGCAGGAGTTGGCCATCCGGCATCGCGGACCTCGCGGGCACGGCGGCAACGATTCCCGGTGTCGCGACGAACAGAACTCCGTGAACGACGCCACCAGGGTCGCGAGCTGTACTCGATTTCGCACTTCGCCTCCCAGCTTGCGGCGAACCCGCGACATCCGGGCGGAACCATCCTGCGGCCGAACTCGCCGCCCGCGCCTCATGACTACGTCGCTCGCTCGCGACGACGATCCTCGAACGAGGGGTTCGAGCTGCGGTATCCGGTGCCCCGCGGCCGGCGCGCAGCGGGCCGGACGTGTCCGCGGCCGCGCCCTCGATGCATGTATGGTGCGCGGCGACACGATGAGAGCCCTACGTGTCGGGTTGGCTTCGGCTGGCTCGGGAGCGATGCTCCGGACCCCTGGTAGCGCGGCGAATTCTGTGGTGCCGCATGCCAGGAGCGTCGCATGGCCCGTATCGAGTGTTCCCCCGGCGCTGCGTCGCGGCGAGGTGATGCCGCTTTGCGGCACGACGGCAGTTGCAGCGCGGTATGGCTGCGGGGCGAAAGTAGCAGGGTGGCGACCTGTACTCGATTTCGCATCCGCGCCTCCCAGCTTGCGACGAAACCCGCGACATCCGGTCGGAGCCGGTCGCGCGCCTCACGATCGTCGCTCGCTCGCGACCGCGTCGCATCCCTCGAACGAGTGGTTCGAGCGGCGTATCCGGTATCCCGCTCGGGCGTGCATCGGGCCGGACGTCCGCCGCGCGTCGATGGATGTATGGTTCGCAATGACACGATGAGAGCCCTGACGTGTCGGGTTGGCTTCAGCTAACTCGGGAGCGATGCTCCGGACCCTGGTAGCGCCTGAAGTGGTGGTGTCGCACGCCAGGAGCGTCGCATGGCTCGTAGTGGATGTCTCCCGGCGCCGTGTCGTGTCGAGGCGATTGCGGTTCCGTGGGCGTGAGCGGTTGAGCGATGTCGGGTGAGCGGCGGATGCGCATTCTCGACCTGCTCGTCGGCAGCCGGTCTCCGGCGTTGGAGACCAAGCGGCTGTGCGAAGTGTGCGCAGAGGTCACGGGTATGAGCGGCGCGGGGATCATGCTGATGTCCGGTGACATGGCCGCGAGGCTCGGTGTGCACCACCAACGCGGTGAGTGCGCTCATCGAGGAACTGCAGTACTCCCTCGGGGAGGGACCCTGCGTCGACGCACATCACGACCAGGACCGGCCCGTGCTCGAACCTGATCTGGCTGCGTCCGACCACGCCCCGCTGGCTCGCGTTCACCGGCGCGGCCGTCGACGCGGGCGTGCGGGCCGTGTTCGGGTTCCCCTTGCAATTGGGAGCGGTCCGGCTCGGAGCGCTCAATTGTACCGCGACCAGCCCGGGCCGCTCAGCGACGAACAGCACGCTGACGCCCTGGTCATGGCCGACGTCGCGGCCCAGGCAGTCCTGGTGCTGCAGGCCAACGCCACGCCGGGCAGGCTCGCCGCGGAACTGGAGAAGGGCGCCGACTTCCACTATGTGGTGCACCAAGCCTCCGGCATGGTCGTCGGCCAGCTCGAGGTCAGCGTCGGCCAAGCGCTGGTCCGGCTGCGGGCCTACGCCTTCGGCAACGACCGTCCTCTCGTCGAGGTAGCCGATGACGTGGTGGCCGAACGCTCCGATTTCGATGAGCAAGCTGGCGGAGACATGGCCCCACGCCATGAGGTTCACTTGCGCCCGCAGCCCGGGTCCGCGGTATACCGTCGGTGGCCTGCGCTGCGGCCATGATGCACGACGAACTGGCCGAATGCCGACGGTGACAGGAGGTCCGATGCGACGAGAAGCCAGTACTCGCCAGGACGTTCGTGGAGTTGGCCGACACCCTGGTGGCCGACTTCGATGTCATCGAGTTACTGACGCTGCGTTGCCGACCGTTGCGTCGATGTCCTCGACGTCGACGCCTGCCGGACTGATGCTGGTCGGACCCGATGGCGACCTGCGGGTGATGGCCTCCTCCAGCGAGACGATGCGGCTGCTGGAGTTGTTCGAACTGCAATCCGAAGAAGGCCCATGCCTCGACTGCTACCGCAGCGGCCAGCCGTCGCGAATCGAGGACCTCGCCGCGGTCGACGGCCGCTGGCCCCGATTCGCGGCAGAAGCGCTCGCCGCCGGCTTCCACTCGGTGCACGCCCTGCCCCTGCGACTCCGCAGCGCCGTCATCGGCGCCCTCAACCTGTTCCACGTCGAGGCGGGCGCAGATGCAACAAGCCGACGTCGACGCCGCCCAAGCCCTTGCCGACGTTGCCACCATCGCCATCCTGCAACACCGCGCCGCGCTCGAAGCCCATGTCCTCAACGATCAACTCAACGGTGCACTCAACAGTCGCATCGTGATCGAGCAGGCCAAAGGGATCGTCGCCGCACGCGAAGGCCTCGACATGGAACAGGCGTTCTCGACCTTGCGCAACCACGCTCGCAGCCACAACCTCCGGTTCGCCGACGTCGCGCGACGTCATCAGCGGCAGCCTCGCCGTGTCGGCGCTCAATCAGCCGGCCTCCGAGAGGGATGCTTGACGATCTCGAGTCCCGTCACGTGCGTTCAGGGATGATGGCGATGTCGAACTCGGCGAGTCGCGTCGGCTCGGCGACGAGTTCGTATTTGGCGATTCGCCCGTTGACGACGACGAACGCGGCAGGGCGATCTCGTTCGCGACGGTCTCAAGCAAGAGCATCACGGTCTGGAGATACATGGACTGGCTCGCCAAGATCACGAGAACGCGACCGCACCACGCGGCGCTCCGCTCGCCGAGAGCGTGACGTTGCTGCACTATGCGACGTCACCTCGCCCGCCGACGCTGTCATTCGTCAGTGGGGCGTTGGGTACACGATCTCGGCCGGCGCGGGCCGGGGGGCGATGAGCGGCGCGTCCGCGCTTTGCGGTGTCGGACTGCTCGAGGGTTGGACGCACTGCGGGAACTGGAAGAAGTGGTAGGGGTCGTACTTTGCGCGGACATCGCAGGAGAGACTGAAGCGCGTTACCCCAGTACATCCATTGGTAGTTGGGTAGCCCGCGACGCGGGTAGTTCTGGTAGCAGTGGCCGTTCGTGAGCGGTGCCATCACGTTCATGTAGCCGTCGAGCCATGCCACCGCGGCCGCCTCGTCCGCGTCGTCGACCCAGAACGCGTCCACGAAGAAGTTCAGATCGCAATTGCGATGGATGAACGCGGTCGCGTCGACCGGAACGCTATTGATCGCACCCCCATAGGGCTCGAAGATCGCGGTGTTGTAGGACTTCGGTGGGCCGTTCCCGCCGTTTTGGTAGTACGAGATCACCGACGTCCACTCGGCGAGCGTGAGCGTGCGGTCGATGTACCCCGCCTGCTTGATCTCTTTCGTGCCGACGTCGGGCACGTTCGGGATGGCGTAGGGATGGTCCTCGAGCCACAGGTCCATCGCGGCATACGACCCGGTCTTGTCGACGAGGTAAGGGAAATTACCGATTCCCTTCAGCGGCGCAAGGAGTTTCTTGCCATCGATCGGGTCTCCGGTGAACATGCCCTGCAGGAGCATGATCTGCTGGTTCGTCGGGTTGTAGCCGATGTTGCCCGTGTACCCGAGCCGCGAGTCCCCAGTCTTCATGTAGCCGGCCTGCAAGGCCACCATGACCTGCGGCGCCATGGCAATCGGCCACTCCAGCGCCCATGCCCACACCTGCGACAGGTTCTGCAAGAGCTGGCAGCACCACAGGTCTCAGCCTCTCCGTCACCTCGGGCAGCGGCATGCAGATGATCCGCAGCTTCCCGGCAAGATCGATCGTCATGGCATCAGCCTGCCACTTTCACCCTCTGGCGCACCCCCTGCTTCTTACCTTGCGAACCACAGATGGACCGCGAGTCCGAATCCGCCCAGCGCGACGATGATCCGCAGCACATTTCCTGGAATTCGTTGTGCGAGGCGAGGCCCCACTATGCTGCCGACCAAAAACCCTAGGGCCAGCGGACTGCCGCGTCCAGCGGACGGTTCGAACAACGCGAATCCGATAGAGCAGACAACGTCGGCCACCCCGAGAGTCATGTTCTTAAAGGCGTTGGATAGGCGAGTCCTGGTCGATGGTGAGTAGGAGCAGGGCGAGGACCATCACTCCCGCCCCGGCGCCCCAGTAGCCGTCATACACCGAGGCGGCGAACAGGCCGCATGGCAGGAGAAACCTGCTGTTCCTCTTGAGAGTTTGTTTTGCCATGCGGGAATCCGCGGCTGGAGGAGCAGTGCGATCGACCCGAGAGATACCAGGAACGGCACGATCCAATCGAAGAACTCGCCGGGAGTGAGCAGCAACAGCGAGGCCCCGCTAGCGCCGCCCGCGGCAGCGATGGGTGCCTGGTGCCAGAGCCACTTCGCCTGGCCGCGTAGTTCTGAGCGCGAGCCCAGCGCGGAACCGGGCCATGTCGCAACGATTGAGAGAGAGTTCGTCGACGTTGGCGGCCAGCGGCGGGATGCCGACAGCCAGCAGGGCTGGGTATGAGATCAGGAAGCGGTGCCGCCCGCCGTCCCCACGACTGCCGCGACGACGCCCGCCACCAGCAGCAGCGCAGCGTCTGCCGCGGTCATCCGACTGGAGGCAGCGACTGCCGTCCGGCACACAACTGTACGACGGGGGGTGCGGGGGAGGGCGATATCCAGGAGCAACTCGTCGAGGGAAGGGCGTGGTGGCGGGATCCCTGGCGCCGTCGTCCCAGCGGCGCAGCCGCATGGCATCGGTCGCGAGCGGGTGGGTGAGGAACCGCTCCACCTCAGCGGCCCCGAGCTGGGGCTGCCCGCCGGCCAGCGTGCGAACCGAGACAGAGACAACAGAGCGAAGAGCCGGGGTCGGTGGCCACCAGCGCGCGCTTGGCGAGCACGTGTGAGCCGATGAGCCAGCCAATCTCCTGGCCGAGCAGCCGGGTGAAATACGCGGCTCCGGCCCGCTGGTGCGGCGCGCCAGGCAGTTCGGCGGCTACGCGCGGCATCATGCCGGCATCGTGCAGCGAGCTGCCGCCACAAGCGCCGACCTCGCCCCCGCCTTGACGGCGAGCGTGGCTGTCTGTAAGCGCGTGTCTGCTCATCCACGGCCTCGCCGTCGAAATGCAGGGCGGCCATCGCTACCAGGTCCGCTCGGATCTTTCCTCGAACGGTCATGTTCGGAAATATCCCCTCATCCGATCCACAACCGACCAATGGGCGTCATAGCGTTCGTAGCGTGGCGCCTTCGGCTGATTCCGAAAGGGAAATAACGACTCTCGCCGGACAGGCAAGCAGAAGCTTATGCCTATATCGTTTCACGGTAGATGAACTTCCGGCAACCCTAGGTTGAAGATGCGTGATACGGGTCACATATGGGTTGTAAACACGGTAGGGACCATGTTACGGTCGGGAGGTTCAACTTTGGTCCAGTTGGGGCAAGCGAGGAGCAGGTTGCCAGCCAGTTAGGGCTTGCAGTGCTCGCCCGATGGCCTGGAAGCGCTCGCCCTATGAATCGGGGGGAACTGCCTTTTCCTGTGCAATGGGAGGGAACCGGGTGCAGAGAGAATCTCGCGACTGATAATATGGTGCGCGCCTGTTATCGGGCGGCGGTCATTCGGGAAGATGCGAGCCGACGCGGTAATCCCGTTGCGTTTTACAGTCAAGATGGATGTATCGGCGGACCGGGAACCGCGGGAATACCGGACCAGCCGAGTCCTGGCCATAGATCACACAACCCAGGAAACAGCACTGCGGCCATTCTACCGTTCTCCTGATAAATCCCGGAGCGCAGCGTCTCGTCGCGCACCCGATCTGATTCGCAACACGTACACATCATTGAGACCTGACAAGGCGTGATGAAGCGATGCTCCCACCATGCATGACTTACGGAAGCTGCCTCGCCAATGGGATCGGAGATCGTTCGAGCGATCGGGGCGCATAACGCACTCGGTGCTCGGCTGGGTCAGCAGGCCGGGTTCGATGCCATCTGGGCCAGCGGACTCGAGTTATCGGCATCGCATGGCGTGCCGGATGCGGACATTCTGACGATGGGTGACTTGACCGTGAGCCATCCAGTGGATAACGTCAGCGGTTCGCATTCCGGTCATCGCGGACTGCGACGCAGGGTACGGCAATGCCAGTAACGTCGCCCATATGGTGCGCCGCTACGAGGCAGCCGGCGTAGCCGCAGTGTGCATCGAGGATAAAGTATTCCCCAAGACTAACAGCTTCATCTCCTGGGCGCCAGCAGCTAGCTTCGATCCCGGAATTCGTTGGTAAAAAGATATCTGCTGCGAAGGCCGCTCAGAAAGACCTTGACTTCATCGTCATCGCACGTGTCGAGGCATTGATCGCCGGCTGCGGGCTCGGCGAGGCACTACGGCGAGCCTCCGCGTATGTGGATGCGGGGAGCGGATGCAATTCTCATTCACGCGAAGGACAAGTCCCCGCAGCCAGTACTCGACTTCATCGCGGCGTGCGCCGAACCCCACGCCGATCGTTGTTGTCCCGACGACCCATCACACGATCACCGGGCGGTAAGTACAGCAGGCAGGCGCGAAGATGGTCATCTACGCGAACCAGGGATTGCGCGCGAGCACGCGTGCGGTCATGGAGGTGTTCCGGGAAATCCTGAAGGCGGACGGGACGACTTCCAGCGAGAATCGCATGGTGCCGCTAAGCACGATCTTCGAGCTGCAGGGAACCGGCGAGCTGCTTGCGCACGATGCGCTGTACGTGCGGGGGCCAGAGTCACCGGCATACGATCCCTCCCACGGGGACGGCTCCGCGGCGGCCGCGAAATGAGGGAGAGTGCGGCGGCGGTCGATGCTTCCTCGGTGATGCATGGCCTGATCGCAGAAGGCTTCGGCCCGTTCATCGGCGTGCCTTGCTCCTTCCTCGCGCCGCTGGTCACGTGGTGTCAGCAGAACGCGCCTGAGCTGTACATCGTGGCCAACAACGAAGGCGAGGCCGTGGCTATCGCCGCAGGCAGCTATCTCGGCGGCAAGCAGCCTGTGGTCATGATGCAGAACTCAGGCCTGGGGAACGCGGTCAACCCGCTCACCTCGCTCTGCTACCCGATGCGGATACCGCTGCTGCTGCTCGTGACGTGGCGCGGCGAGCCCGGCCTGCTGGACGAGCCGCAGCATCAGCTGATGGGAAAGGTCACTCTCCCTCTGCTGGACCTGATGGAGATCGGTCACCAGATGATCGCCACCTCGCCTGCCGGATTTCGTGATCAGGCCCGTCAGGTTTCCCAAGAGCTGCGCAGCGGCGGTCGTAGCCAGGTCCTGGTGGTGCCCGGTGGTTCGATCGAACCGGAACGAGTCCGGAGCCAGGAGTCACGGCTGCCCTTACGCCGCACCGTGATTGCCGCGATCGTCGATGAACTGGCTGCCGACGTGGTGGTCGTCGCCACGACCGGCAAGACCGGCAGAGAGCTCGAGCAGGGCACGACCGGCGGGCTAACCTCGATGTCGTCGGGTCGAGGGCTGCGCCAGCAGCATTGCGCTGGGGATAGCCATGGAGCAGCCCAAACGCACCGTGATGGTCATCGACGGGGATGGCGCGGCGCTCATGCGGCTAGAGGCGATGGCCTCCATCGGTGCCTGGCAGCCGGAGAACCTTGTCCACGTCCTGCTGGACAACGACGTCTACGAGTCCACCGGGAGCCAGCCGACCAACTCCGCGAACATCGACTTCCTCGGAATCGCCCGGGCGTGCGGATATCCCACTGCGCGCACGGCCGATGACGCCGAGGTCGCTGCGGGTTATGTGCGGCAGGCGTTGCGGGGAGGCGGCCCGCACCTGGTTCGGATTGAGATCCGCGCGGGTTCGGACCCGGCTCTTGGGCGGCCGCTCGCCCCCCGGCCCAGGTGGCGGAGCGACTACGCGAGTCACTCCGCACCTAGCAATCGCGCGCGAATACAGGGAGAACGCATGGGAGACGTCGCCGTCAGCACGACGCAAGCAGCCACTGCCGAGCTCGTGCTACTCACACCAGGGCCGGCCAACACCTCCGGCCGCGTGCGCAGTGCTCTCGGCCGTGGGGACATGTGTCATCGCGAGCCCGAGTTCTCTCAGCTCCTCACCTCGATCCGGGAGGCACTCGTCCAGGCGCTCCTCGTGTCTGACAGTCACGAGGCCGTCGTGATCTCCGGCTCCGGAACCGCCGCCGTCGAGATGAGCGTGCTGTCATCGGTACGGCTAGGCCGAGCGGTGCTGGTACTGAACAACGGCGTGTACGGCGCCCGCATACGCCAGATGTGCGCCGCGCACGGGATTGCGACCTGCGAGGTGAGCGAGGAATGGGACCGGCCCATCGACCCGGCGCAGGTAGCGGAGACCCTGGCCCGGCGCCGTGACATCGACGTTGTCGCGGCCGTCATGCACGAGACGACCAGCGGGCTCATCAATCCGGTGCGGGAGATCGGCGCGATCGTCGCGCCGACTGACGCGGTCTTCGTGCTTGACGCGATCAGCGCTACCGGACATGAGGAGCCGAGCCTGCCAGAGGTCCGGGCAGATCTGATCTGCGGGACGGCTAACAAGGGGTTGCACGGTCTTCCCGGCGCCTCGTTCGTACTGGTGAGCAAGCAGAAGGGGGCTTCGCGGATTCACGAGGCGGCGGCTCGCAGCACCTACCTCGACCTGGCCGGCCACCTGGCAGCCCAGCGCGACGGAGAGGTTCTCTACACTCCCGCCATCCCCATCTACCAGGCACTCGACGAAGCGATCAGGGAATTCCAGGAACTCGGGGGCTACCGGTCTCGCCTCGCGGACTACCGTGCTCGGGCCGCGCTACTTCGCCGCGGGCTCGAGCGGCTGGAGCTGGAGATACTCGTCGCCGAACCCTACCGGTCGAACTCCGTGACCACGGTACGCCTGCCAAGCGGGCTGACCTTCCACCGACTGCACGACGAGCTAAAGAAGCGCGGGTTCGTGATTTACGCCGCGCAAGGCTACCTCGCGGCGAGCTTTTTTCGAGTGTGCAACATGGGCCACCTGTCGTGCGACACCCTTTCCCGCTTCATCGTGGTCCTGGAAGACGTGCTGTCATGTTCGGCTCCGTGCACCATCCCGACGAACCCTAGCGAAGGGAGAGTCCCGTCATGACCGATCTATCTGCCTCCGTAGCCGCGACGCAGGACTGGTCTCCTCTCACCGACGATCAGCTCGCCGAATACGCCGAACAGGGATATCTGCACCTGCGCGGTGTTTTCTCCCCGGCAGAGGTGCGGCGAGGGCTGGAAACCGTGGACGAGGTCATCGCCGCGAACCCGTTAACGCTGACCCATCACCAGAGCTTCTACCTCAACGATCAGACGTTCCGGGTTCGCAACGCAGTCACCGTTACCGCAGGCCTGGATGAGTTCCTTGACCATCCCGCACTTGTCGGGCCGATGATGAGCCTGCTGGCAGGTAACGTTCAGATCCTGAGCACCGAGGTCTTGGTGCGCTATCTGCAAGACGAGGCACTGGAACCCTGGCACACCGATGGAGGTCAGTACCTCCAGCGTCTGCGGCTGAGCCCCGACAGCACCTGCCTGCAGGTGAAGGCGCAGGTCTTCCTCACCGATGTGACCCGTGCGGACAGCGGGAACTTCCTGCTCGTGCCCGGCAGCCATCTCCAGGTGCCTGAGTCGCGCGACTACATGTGCAACATCGAGGAACTCAACGAGCCACTGCGGCGCGGCGTGGTGCCAGACCATGCGCTGATAGTCAAGGCGGAGCCCGGAGACGTCCTGCTGTTCCCGTACTCACTCTGGCACGGGGTCATGGCGAACAAGACACACGACCGCAAGACCTTCATCTTCAGGTACGGGCAACTCTGGCACCGGCCGTACGACTACGCGGTCCAGCCCGAGGAACTGCTCCGTCGCATGTCTCCCCGGCTGCGACGGATGTTCGGTGACTTCATGGGCGCGAGCGCACCGCATCCGTCCGACTTCTACAAGCCACTAGGCCTGGACGAGGCAATGGCGTTCGGCGGCGGCCCGGCCAGGAGCGCACCGCGCTAACCGAATCCCGGCTGGCGCCTACGAGACCGCACACCAGGAGGGTAATCATGGTAAAGGTGAATTCGTGGAATGAGTGGGGTCCGCTCAAGCACATCATCGTAGGCCGGGTGGACGGCACCCAGGTTCAGGCTGAGGAACCGGCGATATTCAGGGACTGGCCGGACGAGGGATTCCCCCGCGGTACCCATGGCCCGCTTCCCGGTGAGCTCGCCGAAGCCGCGGGCGCGCAACTTGACCACTTCGCGAAGATCCTGGTGGGTCGCGGGATCAGGGTCGACCGACCGACGCCGCTCGACTTCAGTAAGCCCGTCAGCACCCCTGACTGGGTACAGGACACCATGTTCGGCTGCATGCCTGCCCGGGACTTACTGGTCGTGCTCGGAAACGAGCTCCTCGAGGCGACGATGTCCTATAGGAGCCGCTGGTTCGAGTACCTGTGCTACCGGCCGCTGATCGGGTCCTACTTCAAGCAGGACGCTGAGATGCGCTGGGAGGCCGCTCCCAAGCCCCGGCTCACGGCCGCGTCCTACCGGGAAGGCTTCTGGGACGAATTCGAGGCACTCTCACCGGAGGAGCAGGTCGAGCGCGTTCGCCGTAACGACCTGGTGTTGACCGAGGAGGAACCCCTGTTCGACGCGGCGGACATCGCCAGGTTCGGGAAGGACCTCTTCGTCCAGCTCTCGCTCGTCACCAACCGAGGCGGTATCCGATGGCTGACACAGCACCTGCCCGAGCACCGCGTTCATCCAGTCATATTCGGGAACACCCATCCGCTCCACATCGACGCCACGTGGATACCGCTGCGTCCCGGCCTGGTGCTGCACTGCGACGAGCGAACCGCAGACGAAGAAATGCTGCAGTACTTCAAGACGAACGACTGGGAGGTGGTCAAGGCCGCGCCTGCCCGGCACACAGTCGCCCCGCCGCTGTCACCGTGCAGCCGCTGGCTTTCTATTAACACGCTCAGCCTTGACGAGAAGACGATCTGCGTCGAGGCAAGCGAGACTGCGCAGATCGATCAGTTCGACAAGCTCGGCTTCGAGGTTATCCCGATCCCGTTCTGGGAGGTAGCGCCGTTCGGTGGCGGCTTGCACTGCGCCACCGTAGACATCGAGCGCGAGAGCTTCCTGGAGGACTACTTCCCGAAGCGCTGGGGGCGGTTCTAGCACCGAACGACTCACCTGCCGATGTGAATGTTCGTGATCGAGGTGAACTGGCAGATCAGCGCCGCCGCCAGGAGCACGAGCCCGATCGCGATCTCGTTGAACCGGCGAAGCTCCCGGCCGCTGGCGGCGAAGATGAACATCGCCATCGCGGCGACCGTCAAGATGAGGGCGAGCAGGTCCATGCGGTCTCCCAGGGGTTAGCCCGTTAGCCCCAGAGGTCTGGGCGGTAGCGTTCGGTTGACTCCAGTTCGCGAACGTAGGCCTCCGCCCCCTCGCCCGGAAGAGACCCGTGCTCGGCGGCGACGTCGACTAGGGCGGCGCGAACCGAGTCGCGCATCGGCTGCGAACCGCAGACGTAGACATATCCGCCGGCGGCGAGCAGGCGCCAGACTAGCGCACCAGCCTGCCGGAGCCGGTCCTGCACATACTCGCGGGCTGGCTGCTCACGGGAGGTCGCGACGTGGACGTGATCGAGCACGCCCTCGGCGGCGAAACGCTCGATCTCATCCTGATATATATAGTCAAAAGCCGCAGAGCGTATGCCGTTGAAGAGAGCCGCTTCCGCTAGCCGCCCGCCCGCCCGGCTCATCGCCAGCCGTTCCCAGAGGAATGCCCGCATCGGGGCGAAGCCCGTTCCCGCCGAAACGAAGATCATCGGCTTAGTCACGTCTTCCTGCAGATGGAAGCCATCGGCGCTGTCATGGAAGACGTTCAGGCGGTCACCCTCGCGGAGCGCGTGCACGTAGCTTGAGCTCAGCCCGCAGAAGCTTCGGCCGGGCAGGTCAGGCACGGGCGCCGGGTCGAGTCCGACGGTCAGGTGGGCTACGTCGCCGCCATGGATCAGCGGGCTTGAGCTTGTCGAGTAGTAGCGCGGCCGGAGCGGCTGCGCGGCCCGCAGGAACTCGAAGAGGTTCAGCGAGCAGGACGGGAACTCTTCGAGCAGCCTGACCGCGTTGTAGCCGCCAGCGTCGATCACCGCGCGGAGCGCCGAATCAGGACCATCCGGCGCCTGCAGCACTTCCCTGATCTCGGCCAGCCGCGACCATTCCGCAGGTTCGGTCACCTTCTCGAGCATCAGCTCGAGCATCGGTACCGACGGCCGGCCTGAGATGTCGACAAGGTTGGTCAGCACGTTGCGTACCTGGAGCACGACGCCTTTCGGCACGGCGCGGACATTCATTGTCTTCGGCACGGTGAAAAGGCCGTCGAGCGCAGTGCCGAGGTAGCGAGCGAGCCGCTCGACCTGGTCCTCGTCGTTCTTGGGGCAGATGCCGAGGTGGTCGCCGGCCTTGTAGGAGACGCCGGGCGGCAGGCTGAGCTCCAGGTGCCGGGTCCGCTTCGGCGAGCTCGCGGGCTGAAGCTCCCGGCAGGCGACGGCGCGCGCCTCGACAGTGGCCATCCCGACGGCGTTGGTCAGGATCGTCGGCACGAGAAACGCCCGCGGCTGGGTACTGCCGGTGCCAGGCCCGGACGACATGGCGCGCATGACCGACGAGGGGCGCAGGGTCCCGGTCCGGCCGGCCGCTCGGGCCTGACCAGCGGAGCCAGCAGCGACCTGTGCATCGCCGTAGCCGAGTCGGTGCCGGTCAGTACGCCCTCTGACGCCCGAGCGGCGGCGTCGCGCGCTGCTGCGGCCTCCGTTGCCCGCGCCCCGGACAGCTCGAGGAGACCGGGCCACACGCTGGCGTTCCAGTCCTGGAACACGCGCTCCCACACGGGCGAGCCGACGTCGGCATACGCGAAGTCCGCCTGCGGCGCCGCCCCGAGGTCGGCCAGCTTCTTGTGCACGTAACGCGGGAAGGCGAGGAACGCGTTCCACTGGCTGTTACCAAGGCCCCAGACCAGGTACCGGCAGTTCCGCCACAACTGCTCGCCGGGTTCGGCGGCATCCAGCCAGACCTTGAAGGCGACCGCGTTCGATGGGGGGTTCGACGTGTAGGTAGAGGTCATGACGACGAGCAGCCAGGGCTCGGTGCGCGGCGGTGCGGCCGCGAGCTCGCTCAGCGTGATCACGTCGGTCGCGTAGCCCTGGAACCTGGCCCTTTCACCAAAGCGCTCGGCTAGTTCCTTGTTCGCGCCGAAGTTGCTGCCGTAGGCGATCACGAGCTGGCGGTACGCGCTCGTGGCGGGGATCTCCGTCGGCGCTCCCCAGCCGGAAGCCGCGCCTGGCGCGGGAGTCCCGGGCAGGTCGCGCGCAACGGCCCGGGCACGTCTGCGCACATTGAGCTCGCGCGGCAGGCGGACGACCGGAACCCAGGCCGGTTTCGTGGTCACGACCGTGTTCTTCGTCACGGTAGCGCCGGGCGCGAGCCGCAGCCGGTAATGGGTATAGATCACGCACAGGACGACGCGGAGCATCATGAACGTGACCTCTTGCGCCATGCACTGCCGTTTCCCGATGGAGAAAGGTATGAATGCGTGGCGCGGCCTGTCAATAATTTTCTCTGGTGCGAAGTGCTCAGGATCGAAGTCGTCGGGATTCGGTCCCCAGTAACGCGGGTCGCGCTGCGCGGCGAGAGTCCCGACCAGGATGATGTCGCCTTCCCGCACGCGATAGCGGCCGAGCATGCCGTCCTTGAGGCTGCGGCGGATCGACACCGGCATCGGCGGGTAGACGCGCATCGTCTCCTTGATCACCTGCGTGGTGTAGTTCATCGACAGCAGGTCGTCGTACTGCAGGTCGTAGTCCGGGTCGCCGCCGGTGATCTCGTCAATCTCGGCGATCACCTTCTCTTCGACATCGGGATGAGTAGCAAGCACATAGGCGAGCCACGCTCCCGTGATCGACGGTCCGTTGAAGCCGTTCGACAGGTGCATGAGGATCTGGTCGCGCATGGTCTCGACGTCGAGAAGCTGGCCGGTCTCAGGATCGGGAGTGCTCAGCAGGCGGCCGAGCAGATCCGTCTGCTGCCCGGCCGGGCACGTGCGCATGCGGCCGCGCACGAGCGCTTCGGCCGTGCTGAACAGCTCCTTGTTGTGGCTTCGGTAGCGCTTCCTGCGCGCCCGGCGCGCCCGCCCCGCGAAGACCGTGAAGTCGGGCCTGGGGTCCGCGACCCGCAGGATGCTTTCCTTGGTGCTCTCGGGAACGGCGGCCGCGAACGGGTGGGGCTCGCCGTTGGCGTCGAGCAGGCCGAAGTCGTAGTTGCACGCGCCGCGCCCCGAGACCTCGAGCGTGTAGCGCTCCATCCAGCCGCGCGCGTCAAGCGGCTCATCGTCAGGGAGCGCCGACCACGCAGCGACAAGCTTGCGTGCCTGCTCCTGCATTCGAGGCAATTGCGTCCGCTGGTGTGACGGCGCGTACCACGGCAGCATCACCCGGCGAATCCGCTCGTAGTGCTCGCCGTCGCCGATCACCGAGATCCCGCCGCCACGCGAATTGCTCAGCTGCGCGAAGAAATTGATCTCCTCGACGCGCTTGCCGAACTGTGCCTCATCGGCCGCCACCTCGTCGAGCAGCTCAGGATCTGAGACGACCACCAGCCGCCACTTCTTAGTCGGGATCCCGACCGCGTAAATGTGCCCGAACCTGCGGTAATAGTCGAGCTGAGTGTCGTTGTCATTCAGGATGTCGAAGTTCGCGAACCGTTCGCCCTTCGGTACGAGCCAGCGAATCGCGTACGGGATCTCGAGCGTCCCGTCGCTGTCGTCGCTGTCGTCGCTGTCGCCGCCGGGTGACGCGGCGCCGGGCGCCTGCCCGAGGTCCGCGCCCCGGTCGCGATACTCCTCCAGCTCATGGCCCGCCAGCCGCAGCGTCGAAGGGCCGATGCCAACGAAGTCGCCGTCCGCCACGGCCGCCGAGGTAACTCGCTGCCCGTTGACGAACGTGCCATGAGTACTGCCGAGGTCGACGATGCTGCGGGTCCCCGCCTCGTTCCGCAACTCGGCATGGTGCCGGGAGACGGCCGGGTGCGAGATCACGACGTCGTTGTCCGGCGTCCGGCCGATGCGGAGCGTGCTGGCGGGCAGCGGCCGCACGACGCTCCGGTCCCGGATCGGGGTGAACTCGTCAACCGTGCAGCCCAAAGCCAGCCCGTCGACCGGATTGCCGAGCCTGACCAGGCACTCCGTGTCGATCTCGAGCCGGTCTATTCGCTGGTCACCGCAGAAGGTGCCGTTCATGCTGCCGTTGTCCGCCAGCACCCAGCCGCCGCTCTCCAGGCGCAGCACGGCGTGCTGCCACGACACCCGCGCATCATCGAGCACGATGTCGCACGCTGGATCACGGCCGATCACATACGAATGACCTGGTCGCAGGCTCCGGTCAAGCCCGTCGCCCCGCACCACGAGCGACGGCCCGGTCGCTGCCAGAAAGGACTTCTCGTCGTCCACGCCCCAACTGTAGGAGGTTTTGACCCTATTGACCCCGGCACGAGGTATTCACGTCCGATCGGGGTCCAACAGGGCGGGCCGCGTTGCTCACGCCGCCCGATGAAACACGCCCGCCGCAATCGCTAGAGGTTGGATCTGATGTTGCCGCCGTCGACCTGGTAGGCCGCGCCCGTGATGTAGGAGGCCTGGCGCGAGGCCAGGAAGGCGACGAGGCTGCCCAGTTCGGCCGGCTGGCCGAGGCGGCCCATGGGGATCGTCGCGGCAAGGTGGGCGAGCTGTTCCATGAGCACCTGGTCAGCCTCCGCGCTGACCCCCGCGCCCGGGGCGATCCGGGAGGTCAGGAACGTGCCGGGGAGCACGAGATTGATGGTGATGCCGTCTTTGGCCAGGTCAGGCATGAGCGCTTTGACCAGGCCGGCGATGCCTGGCCGGACTCCGTTCGACAGGTCGATTCCGTCGACGGGCTGCTTGACCGAGCTCGACTGAATGCCGATGATCCGGCCCCATCGCCTGGCCCGCATGTACGGCACCGTCTCGCGGACGAAGCGGACGAAGTTCAGCGTGACAATCTCGAACGCCTGCTGCCAGTCCTCGTCGGTGAAGTCCCAGAACCGGCCTCGCGGCGGACCGCCGGAGTTGCTGACCAGGACGTCGACGCCGCCGAATCGCTCGACGGTCGCGGCCACGACGGCTGACACGCCCTCCGCGCTGTTCAGGTCGGCCGGAACGGCCAGCACTTCCGCGCCCGTCTCGCGCCGGATCTCATCAGCTGCCGCTTTCAGTTCGGCTTCGGTCCGCGCGCAGATCGTCACTCTCGCGCCCTCACGCGCCAGCGCGAGCGCCGATGCCTTGCCCAGTCCCTTGCTCGACGCCGCGACGAGCGCGACCTTGCCGTCAAGCCCCAGATCCACTCGGTAACCCCTACTCGGTAGCCGCGGCCGTTCGGTCAGGACCGACTCTAACGCTAAGCTTGAGAGGCCGATTATGCCATATGCGTGTATTTTTCGATAAATAGTGGCGCGGGACATTCCTAGCGACTCGGCTGCCCTGGCCTTATTTCCGCAGGTATCTGCAAGCCCCTGCACGATGGCGTCGCGTTCCATGGCCTCCAGCGGGCTGAGCAGCCGCCGGCTTACCGCCCAGCATTCGGGCGGCAAGTCCGCCGATCGGATCGAGCCAGCCCGCCTGCGCTGCACAACGCGCCTTATTACCTGCCAGAGCTGCTCAGCGTTTCCTGGCCAGCTCGATCGCGTCAGCAGCTTCATCGCCTCTGGCGAGCAAGTCAGGCTGCCTTGCTGGCTCAGCTTTCCCAGGAAGAACTGGGTCAGTTCAGGCACGTCTTCGATGTGATGACGCAGCGAGGGCACCTCCACCGTGGTCGGGAACAGTTGCAGCAACTCGGCGAGCGCGACGCTGCCGTCGGTCAGCGTCACCGCCACCCACGTCGCGCCCTCCCGCGTCGCCCGCAGCGTGACGGCCAGGGCATTCGCCTGCTCCAGCTCAAGATGGTCGACGTGCCGGATGATCAGGTCGCCTTCGGCGGCGAGCAGTGTCTGGCGGATCGACTTCAGCCAGTCCTGCATCAGCCAGTCCTGGGTGACCACGTCGGCCGCGTCGAACACGTCCAGGCGACGCGCCGGGTTGCGGTGCTGGTGCACAGCGCGGGCCAGCGCGAGCTTGCCCGCGCCCGGCTCCCCTTGCAGCGCGAGCCATTCGCCCGAATCGTAGCCGTCCTGGACCCGCTGCGAGCTGCGAAGCCAGCGCGCACCTGACCCGACGAGACCGGGCAGGGACGTCCGGGCCGGGGGCCGGGCCTCTCCGCCCGGCCGCGACGGCTCAAGCAACCTGACCTGCACGACACCGGCTGGAGTGCGCGCCAGGCTCGCGCTCGCGGTCGGGCGGCAGTGCATCCGCGCCGTCAGGCCGGTCGGCAGTTCCACCTGCACCGCGTTGGCCCGGCCCCCGGCCAGTGCCTCGCTCGCGTGCCTGAGTAGCACTTGCGTGTCCCCGGGCTCCAGGACGTGCCTGGCCCGGTCGTTCATCATCACCAGGTCGTGGTTCAGGGCCAGAACGATGCCGCTGCCGTGCCAGCACGCTCGCAGGTAGTCCCGCAGCAGCTCAAGTTCCCAGGCGCTTCCCTCAGTAAGCAATTCCCTGGTGATCTGGTCAGCAGCGGTCTTGACCAGCGCCATCAGCAGCGGATCGGCGTTACTGCACCAGCAGGTCAGGCCGGCGGCGCCGGCCAGCTTGCCGGAGATGGGCATGCGGATCGGAACGGCCGCGCTCGCCAGGTCCCGCAGCGGCTCAGCATAGTGTTCTGGCCCGAAGATGTGCGCCGCCTGGCCGCTCTCCAGCGCGGTGCCCAGGCCGTTCGTGCCGACTGACGACTCCGCGTAGCTGTAGCCGGGGGCAAGCATCACCTCATCGAGATGCCCGGCAAGCTCGTCGTCTGCGGTCATTCTGGCCTGCACGACCCCGGAGGCGTCGGCCAGGAGCACCGCGACCGGCTGGCCATCCAGGTTCCCGCGCAGCCGCCGGAGTACCGGCACGGCGCTGCGGGTCAGGGGAGTGTCGAGGGCAGGACCGCCGAGGTAGGAGAGTTCGATCCGATCCGGTGGCACCTTCCAGTCACGAGATCGCCGCCACGATGCGAGTATCGGCTCGCGCATATTTCCCAGCATAACTGTCCCGTCTCACGATGAGACGGCCGCCCGGTGCCAGGCGGGTTTTTAATTGTGCTCTGTGCCGCTCCGGGACTCAGGGGGTTGCATGACGGGTCATTACGCACAGCCTGATAATGAGCGATATAATCCTTGGACCATCGTCAACCTGGTATTTCATCATCTAGCGGACGAGGGACTGCATCCCGTCATTGGTGATCCGGGAAATCCAGGTGCACCCGCGGCCGCATTGCTGGTCGCGATGGGGATCGAGCCGGCGAACGCGGCCAGCGAGAAGGCAACCCGGCAGGTACAAGCCCAGCTCAGCGACCTACGCGCGGCTGTGTTCGGTGACGGTGACGCGAGTCAGGACGATGGCCGGGCAGGACGCTGAGCCGGGCTGTCTCAGGTTGAGAACTCCGGACGAGCCTCGCGTGTGTCTAATTGTTTCAAAGAAACCGCTAAGGGGTGGCAGATGAGTCGCCAGAGTGTCGCGAAGGCGCACCAGAAGATTCAAGAACTGTCCTGGGAGCCGCGATATCACGAGCCGGTATCTCAGTACGGAACCGACTATACGTTCACCAAGGCGCAGAAAAAGGATCCGCTGAAGCAGGTCCTGCGGTCCTACTTCCCGATGCAGGAAGAAAAGGACCACCGGGTCTACGGCGCAGCGGATGGCGCCATCCGGGGCAATATGTTCCGGCAGGTGCAGGAACGCTGGCTGGAGTGGCAGAAGCTGTTCCTTTCCATCATCCCGCTGCCTGAGATCTCGGCCGCGCGGGCCATGCCGCTGCTGTTCCGCACGGTGCCGAACCCTGAACTGCACAACGGCCAGGCGATCCAGATGATCGACGAGGTCAGGCACTCGACGATCCAGCAGAACCTCAAGCGCCTGTACATGAACAACTACATCGACCCGTCCGGCTTCAACATGAGCCTGCGCGGCTTCCATGATGACTACTGCGGGACGATCGGCCGGCAGTTCGCCGAGGCGTTCATCACCGGCGACGCGATCACCGCGGCGAGCATCTACCTGACGATCGTGGCCGAGACGGCGTTCACGAACACGCTGTTCGTGGCCATGCCGGCCGAGGCAGCGGCCAACGGTGACTACCTGCTGCCGACGGTGTTCCACTCGGTGCAGTCCGACGAGTCACGGCACATCAGCAACGGCTACGCGACGCTGCTGATGGCGCTGGAAGATGAGGGCAACCGCGAGCTGCTCGAGCGCGACCTGCGCTACGCGTGGTGGAACAACCACCGCGTGGTCGATGCCGCGATCGGCACGTTCATCGAGTACGGCACCAAGGACCGCAGGAAGGACCGCGAGTCCTACGCCGAGATGTGGCGGCGGTGGATCTACGACGACTACTACCGCAGTTACCTCGTGCCGCTGGAGAAGTACGGCCTGGCCGTGCCGCACGACCTGATCGAGGAGTCCTGGAACCAGATCTGGAACAAGGGCTACGTGCACGAGGTCGCGCAGTTCTTCGCCACCGGCTGGCTCGCCAACTACTGGCGGATCGACCCGATGACGGACAAGGACTTCGAGTGGTTCGAGTACAAGTACCCGGGCTGGTACGACCGGTACGGCAAGTGGTGGGAGAACTACAACCGCCTGTCCCGGCCGAACGGCCACCACCCGATCGTCGCCGAGGACGTCGACTACAACTACCCGCAGCGCTGCTGGACCTGCATGGTTCCCTGCCTGGTCCGCGAGGACATGGTCATGGAAGAGGTCGACGGCCAGTGGCGCACCTACTGCCATGAGCAGTGCCGCTGGACGGACACGGTCGCCTTCCGGCCGACCTATGAGGGCCGGGAGACCCCGAACATGGGCAAGCTCATCGGCAAGCGCGAGTGGGAGACCCTGTACCACGGCTGGAACTGGGCCGACGTGGTCAAGGACATGGGCTTCGTCAGGGACGACGGCAAGACGATGACCGCCCAGCCGCACCTGGACCTGGACCCGGGCAAGATGTGGACGCTTGACCACCTGCGGCGGATGCCGCCGGTGCAGAGCCCCAACGTCCTGCTCAACGAGATGACTCCGGAGCAGCGGGAAGCGTACCGCGCGGATTATGTGCGCGGCGGCCCGGCCGGACGGTTCGCGCCGAAGACATGAGCTATGAAAAAAGGCACGTGGTGCGGTTCGAGCCAGTAGGCATCGACATCGAGGTAGCTGAGGATCAGACGATCCTGCGGGCCGCGGCCGAGCAGGGGATCATGCTCATGCACGGCTGCAAGGAAGGGCAGTGCTCCGCGTGCAAGTCGTTCGTGCTCGATGGCGACGACTTCGAGCTGGAGAAGTATTCCACCTTCGCGCTGCCCGACTTTGAGCGGGAAGAGGGCTACACGCTGCTCTGCCGGACGCACCCGTACGAGGACGTCACGATCGAACTGCTCAACTACGACGAGGACATGATCCGGTCGGGCCTGCCGATCACCGAGGCGGTCGCCGAGGTCGTCGCCAACGACCCGGTCACCCATGACATGCGGCACCTGGTCCTTCGCCTCATCGAGCCGGAGGAACTGCGGTTCTTTCCCGGCCAGTACGTCGACCTGGCTGTGCCGGGGAGCACCGCGACGCGTTCCTTTTCTATGGCGAACATCACCAGTAAGGCCCGTGCTGGCCAACAAGGCGGAGAGCTTGAGTTCGTCATCAGGATCTATCCGGACGGGCTGTTCTCCCGGGTACTCGACACCCAGCTCAAGCTCGGCGACCAGCTGAAGCTGACCGGCCCGTTCGGGGTCTTTACCTTGCGCGAGAGCGAGGACGCCCGGCTGGTGTTCGTGGGGGGCGGCGCCGGCATGGCGCCGATCCTCTCGCTGCTGCGCTCTATGGGCGAGCGCGGCATCGCGCGCCCGGCCATCTACTACTACGGCGCGCGGCGGCGCGCCGACCTCTGCTTCGAAGCCGAACTGCGCGACCTCGAGAACTCGCTGCCCGACTTCCGGTACCTGCCCGCGCTGTCCGAACCCGGTGCCGATGAGGGCTGGGACGGCGAAGTCGGCTTCATCACTGACGTGCTGAAGCAGCACGAGGACGACCTGAGCGGCGCGCACGCGTACGTGTGCGGCCCGCCGCCGATGGTGGAGGCCGCGCTGCCGCTGCTGGCGAGCCTTGGGGTGCAGGAAAAGCGCATCTACTACGACAAGTTCACCACGACCGGCGATCCGGGCGATGAGCAGGAAGCGGAAGGGGACAGTCCATGACGAGCGGACAAGAGCGCAGCGTGCCGGTGCCGGTCTTCACCGATGCCGAGGCCGGAGCAAAGGAGTTCCCTGACTCGCGTAACCGCGCGTTCACGTACTACACGCCGTCGAAGCGGAAGGCGACGCACTACGAGGACGTCACCGTCGAGGTGCAGCCGGATCCCCGGCACTACCTCAGCCAGGGGTGGATCTACGGCTTCGCTGACGGCTCTGGCGGTTACCCGCTTGGCTGGACTGCCCTGAAGTCGTGGGGGTCTGACCGGCCAGAGCCGGACCGGTACCCAGGCTCGGGCGGCTCAGGCTACGAGTGGCCCGCGCTCGGATGGCACGAGTTCCGCGACCCGAACGAAGAGTGGGAGCTGACCCTCTACCGCTACAACGCCAACGTGGTGCGGCAGCTCAATCAGAACATCGACAATGCCAGGCAGTCCAAGGCGTTCGACCAGTGGAACCGGAACTGGGTCAGGTTCGTCGAGCGGAACATCGGCGCCTGGATGCATGTCGATCACGGGCTCGGGATCTATCTCTTCTCCAACGCCAACCGCCGGGCCCCGACGAACATGCACAACAACGCGATCTCGGTGAACGGCATGCACCGGATCAGGTCAGCACAGGACCTGGCCCTGTACAACCTGACGCTGAGCGACGAGATCACCAGCTTCGACGGCACGGCCCACCTGGATTGCTGGAACAACGACCCGGCCTGGCAGGGCGTGCGCGAGCTGTCCGAGCGGCTGACCGGCATCGACGACTGGTGCGAGGCCATCTTCGCCGCGAACGTGGTCTTCGAGCCGCTCGTGGGCGAGTTGTTCCGCAGCAGCCTCGTGCAGCACGCGGCGCCGCGAAACGGCGACTTCGTCACCCCCACCGTGATCGGCGCTGAGGAGTATGACTACGCCGAGCGTGACCTGCGCTACACCAGGCTCATGTTCGGCTTGCTCAGCGATGATCGCGAGTTCGGCGACCAGAACAAGGCGATCATGGCCCAGTGGCTATCGGCCTGGGTGCCGCGCGCGATCAGCGCGGCCCGGACACTGCAGCCGCTCTGGTCTCAGCCCGAGGCAAAGCCACCGCGTTTCGAGGACAGTCTCGACCAGGCCAAGAGCCGGACCGCCGGCATCCTGGCGGACCTTGGACTGCAGACACCGAAGGAGCTGACGCAGTGACCGAGACAGCCAGTTTCAAGACAGCGGAAAGCCCGTTCAGGTCGGACAGCACCGCATCGAACAGGTGCGGGTTCACCCTCATGAATAACCAGGTCGGCGAGGTCGTGGCCGAGGTAATGAGCACCAAGCCGGATGTCGTTGTCACGGTGCTGCCGTCGATGATGCGCGTCGACGCCGCGGGCACCATGGAGGTCGTCTACGACGAGATCTCCGAGGCTCTCGGCGAGGAGCCCGGCTTCTTCGACAGCGCGGAGCTCGAAGAGGACATGTCCACTCACTACGGGCGGATGATCCACACCGATGACAGGACCATCTTCTTCGCCAACCCCGAGGATGCCGCTGAGTACCTCGGCTTCGACCTGACGCCGGTATCTCGCTAGGAGGCACGGTGTACGAAAAGAACGGCGAGAAATACTTCGTGGTAGACGGCCACCTTCACTACTGGGACGCTGCCCCGGACAACTGGGTACCCGGGCAGGAGCAGTACGCAAAGGGCTGGATCGAGTGCTTTCACGGTTATCAGAGCCTCGGCCCGCCGGAGACGCACTGGCCGATCGAGAAGTTCCAGCGGTACTCAGAGGATGACCTGATGCGGGACGTCTTCGCTGATGGTCACGTGGACCTGGCGATCTTCCAGCCGACCTACCTGCTTGAGTGGTACAGGGAGGGATTTAACACCACCGAGCGCAATGCCCTGATGGGCGAGCATCATCCGGGCAAGTTCGTCTACAACACCCGCTGGGACCCGCGCGACGGCGACGAAGGGCTCAAGACGCTCCAGCGCAACGTCGAGCGGTTCGGCTCCAAGGGCGCCAAGCTGTACACCGCCGAGTGGAACAACACCTCGCGTGGCTGGAAGCTGACCGATCCCGGCGCGTACCGCTATCTGGAAGCCTGCCGCGACCTGGGCATCAAGAACATTCACGTGCACAAGGGCCCGACGATCTGGCCGCTGGACAAGGACGCGTTCGACGTCTCTGACGTCGACCACGCCGCGACCGACTTCCCTGACCTGAACTTCATCGTCGAGCACGTCGGACTGCCCCGGATCGAGGACTTCTGCTTCATGGCCGTGCAGGAGCCGAACGTCTACGCGGGGCTGGCTGTCGTGATCGGCGGGCTGATGCACGCCAGGCCGAGGTTCTTCGCGAAGGTGATGGGAGAGCTGCTCTTCTGGCTCGGCGAGGACAAGCTGCTCTTTGGCAGCGACTACGCGATCTGGGAGCCGAAGTGGCAGGTCGAGGGGTTCGCCGACTGGGATTACCCGGATAGCGAGGAATTCGCCGACTACCCGAGGCTGTCGGCGGCCGGGAAAAAGAAGATACTCGGGCTGAACGCGGCGAAACTGTACGACATCGAGGTACCGACCGAGTTCCGGGTGCCCGCCCAGGCCGGCGAGCCGGCCGCCCGCGAGGCCGCGGCGCTGGTACCTGACGAGTGACCGCCGTACGGGGGGCTCCGGTCGGCCCGCCGCAGGTGCTCAGGGCGCTGGCGGGGGTGCGTGATCCTGAGCTCGACGAGCCCATTACCTCGCTCGGCTTCGTGGCCGCGTGCGAGGTCTCCCGAGCCGGTGACGCCGAGATACGCCTGCGGCTGCCGACCTACTTCTGTGCACCTAATTTCGCCTATCTGATGGTGGCCGATGCCTACGACGAGGTGTCGGCGATCGAAGGCGTCCGCAGCGTCAAGGTGCTGCTTGACGAGCACTTCGCGGCCGACGCGATCAATACCGGGGTCGCGGCCAAGGCGGGTTTCGTCAGGTCCTTCGACGGCGAGGCGGTCAGCGAGCTGCATCAGCTGCGCGCCGACTTCCTGCGCAAGGCGGTCATGGCGGGGACCGATCAGGTGTGCCGGCCGCTGCTACGGGCCGGGCGGCAGCCCGCCGAGCTGCGGTGCATGACGCTCGGCGAGGCGCCGCCTTCCGCGGCGCTTGACCGGCTGCGGGAGCGGCGGGGCGAGCTCGGGCTGCCCGCCGGGAATGACTCGCCGCTGGTGATCGACCCGCACACGGGCCGCGCGGTCGGCGGCGACGACCTGCCCCTGCACCTGCGGCGGGCGCGGACGACACGGGTCAGCATCGAGGCGAACGCGGGGATCTGCACCGGCATGCTGCGCCAGCGGTACGGCACCAGCGGACTAGGCGAGGAGGGCTGATGAGGGCCGTCCGGTTGCACGCTTTTCACTCAGAGCCCGTGATCGACGAGGTTCCCGAGCCGGTCATGCAAGGCCCGCTCGACATCATCGTGCGGATCGGCGGAGCCGGGGTCTGCCGCACCGACCTGCACATCATCGAGGGTCAGTGGGACGCGGCCATGCGGACGCCGCTGCCCTACGTCCTTGGTCACGAGAACGCCGGCTGGGTGCACGCGGCCGGCCCGGCGGTCACTAACCTCAGCGTCGGCGACACAGTGATCCTGCATCCCACGCCCACGTGCGGGCTGTGCCGGGCGTGCCGGGCCGGTGACGACATGCGCTGCGTCAACAGCTCGTTCCCAGGGCTGTCCCGTGATGGCGGGATGGCTGAGTACCTGCTGACCTCGGCCCGGGCGGCCGTGAAGCTCGACCCGCGGACCCGGCCGCAGGATGTCGCGGCGCTGGCGGACGCGGGGATCACCGCGTATCACGCGGTCAAGAAGGCAATTCCGCTGCTGTATCCGGGGACGACCTGCGTGGTGATCGGGGCGGGCGGACTCGGGCACATCGGCGTGCAGTGCCTGGCGGCGCTGACGGCGACGACGATCATCGTGGTTGATCGCAACGCGGACGCGCTGAAGCTCGCCGAGCAGCTAGGCGCGCATCATACGGTTCCCGCCGACGGCAGGCAGGTCGTGGCTGTGTCGGAGCTGACCGGGGGGCGCGGGGCGGAGGTCGTGCTTGATTTCGTCGCCGAGCAGGGGGCGGAGGCGGACGGGTTCGCGATGACCGGGCCTGCCGGGTCTTATTTCGTGATCGGGTACGGCGGCACGCTGCAGGTGCCGACGCTGGACATCATCTCGACCGAGCGGAGCATTGTCGGCAATATCGTCGGGACCTACAACGAGCTCGCCGAACTGATGGCGCTGGCGCAGGCCGGCCGGGTCACCCTGCACACCAGCGCGTACCCGCTGGCCGACGCGGTGGAGGCGATTGCCGAGCTGGATGCCGGCCGGGTGCGGGGCCGGGCGATCCTCGTTCCCTAGACCGGATTGCCGGGTAGCTCAGTGAGCACGCGCGGGTCACCGCGCTGACTGTCGTGACGGGGGGATCGATGGCCAAGGAACTGCATTACGGAGCTGACGCGCGCGGCCTGCTGCTGGCCGGCGTCGACAAGCTCGCCGACGCCGTGAAGTCGACACTCGGGCCGAAGGGCAGGAACGCGGTCCTGGAGAAGGTCACCGGCTCGCCGGTGGTCACCAACGACGGCGTGACGATCGCCCGCGAGATTTTCCTGAAGGACCAGTTCGAGAACATGGGCGCGCAGCTGGTCAAGGAAGCGGCGATCAAGACCAATGACATCGTCGGTGACGGGACCACCACCGCGACCGTGCTAGCCCAGGCGATCATCAGGGAGGGCATGGCCGCGATCGATGCGGGCGCGAACCCGGTGCTGCTGAAGCGCGGCATCGACCTGGCCGTAGGCCTCGTGGAGCACCTCCAGGGCGTCGCGCACCCGGTGAGCACGGAGCAGGACTATGCCCGCGTGGCGGCGATCTCCGCCAATGACGACGAGGCGGTCGGCGCGGTGATCGCGAAGGCGCTGCACGCGGTTGGCGCTGAGGGCGTGGTCACCGTCGAGGAGTCGGCCACGTCCGGCATGGGTGTCGACTTCGTAGAGGGCTTCGAATTCGAGAACGGCTATCTCTCGCCCTACCTGGTGACCGATCCGGCCCGGATGGAGGCCGTTCTCGACGACCCCTACATCTTGCTGTGCAGCGAGAAGATCAGCCAGGTCCAGCAGCTCATGCCGCTGCTCGACAAGATCATGCGAGCGCGGCGGCCGCTTGTCATCGTCGCCGAGACCGTCGAGGGCACCGCACTGAGCATGCTGGTGCATAACCAGGTCAGCGGCGTGTTCCAGTCCGTGGCCGTGCGGGCGCCAGGGTTCGGCGACCGCAGGCTGCACAAGCTGGAGGACATCGCCGCCCTGACCGGCGGTACCGTCTACAGCCGGCACTCCGGCCTGACGCTGGAGACCATGACCATCGAGCACCTGGGCCGGGCCGCCCAGGTGCGAGCCACCGCCGACGGCACCACCATCATCGGCGGGCACGGCTCGCCGGCCGACATCGACTTCCGGCTCACCCAGCTCAGGGCCGAGCTTGAGCGCGCCAGCTTCGGGATCGACGAGGATGTGCTTACCGAGCGAATCGGGGCGCTCTCCGGGAAGGTCGCCGTGATCGGTGTGGGGGCGCCGACGCCGGCTGAGCTGAAGGAATTGCAGCACCGCGTCGAAGACGCGTTGTCGGCGACGAGGGCCGCGATGGCCGAGGGCATCGTGGCGGGCGGCGGTGCGGCGCTGCTGCATGCCGGGTCTTCGCTGGACGACCTGCGGGTCAGGGACGATTACGCCAGCGGCGTCGAGATCGTCCGCCGGGTCCTGACCGAGCCAGCCAGCCTCATCGCGTCCAACGCCGGCTACGCGGGCGACGAGGTAGTGGCCCGGCTCGGCCGGCTTGGCCAGGACGACGGGTTCGACGCGCTGGAGGGTCGCTTCGGCAACATGATCGAGATGGGGATCATCGATCCGCTCCGGGTGGCCAGGTCCGCGCTGCAGAACGGTGCCTCAGTTGCCGGGCTGCTGGTCACGACGAGCACCCTCGTCGCCGAGGAGCAGACGCCGTGGGGCGGCAGCCCCGCGCTGATGACCGAGTACGGCGCGCTCGACGAGGGCTTGCAGCAGCCCTCGCCCGATTCCAGCACCCCGCAGTCGCTCGGCCTGGGTCCCACCGCCGGCTAGCCGGCCAGCGCGGAGATGAAGCTGTAGATGACCATGGCGTCGATGATGATGACGAAGATGCGCAGCGCCCAGAGAGCGGCAGCAGCTCGCCTGCTCAGCCGCGCGCGAGGCAGCGGGCGCTCGGTGCGCGCGACGAGCTGATCGCTTTCAAGGAAGCCGGTCCGTGTCATTCGGTCCCCCTACCCTCCGCCAACGAAGTGGGCTGCCCGCAAGAACGTGTCGATTCCGTAAGCAGCGCCGCATACCGAAACGAACGCCACGATCGCGATGGCAATCCTGTTGGTCCAGGGCTTGTTTGCCCATGTGCCCATAAGTCGCCGGTCGCTGGCGAGCATGATCATGAAAACGAGCGTGACCGGGAGCAGGACGGTAGCCAGGGCGTTCGCGTTCAGCGCGATCGACAGCAGCGGCGCGCCCGGGATCAGGATGATCGCTGCGGCGATCAGGGCCACGGTGATGTTGGCGCCGTAAAACAGCCGCGCTCTGCGCGGCGGGCTATTGAAGCTGTGCGTCACCCCGACGCACTCGCCGGCGGCGTAGCCGGTGCTCGCAGAGATTGTCAGGATCGCCACCGCCCCTGCCTCGATCAGCCCGAGTGCGAAAACGGTCGCGACAGCATTGCCGGAGACCTTGGCCAGGGCGTCGGGAAAGCCGGCGCCGGCCAGGCCTTCGATGCCCCCGCCCCCGTGCGTGGCGAGCGCGGCACCGACGACGAACGCGCCGCAGCCGAAGAGAGCGGCCAGCGCGCCGCCGACGATCGTGTCCACGCGACCGTGCCCGAGGTCACTGGCGGTCAGGCCCTTGTCGGCGGAAGCGCTCTGCTGGAAGAACACCATCCATGGCGTCACGGTGGCACCGATCGTCGAGGCAAGCAGCAACAGCAATGTGCTGACGCTCCCGCCGGGGAACGGCGAGAAGGTGACCATGGCGTGGCCGACTTGCGCCCAGTGCGGCCTGACCATGAGAGCGGCCGCCAGGAACAGGCCGTTGAAGACCGCGAGCCCGAGCACGATCCGCTCCCACCGCCGGTAGCGGCCCCCGCTGATGCTGCACACCGCCAGCGCCACCCCGAGCACGGCCGCGACGCCAGGACCGAGGCCGAAGTACGCGAGCCCCACGCGGATCACCACAAACTCGGCGATCAGCGTGACCAGGTTGGTGAAGAGCAGGTCACCCGCGGCGAACCACCCCCATACCGGCCCGAAGCGCTGCAGGACCAGACTGCCGTAACCGCGGTGCGTCACCGCGCCGACCCGCATGCACATCTCCTGGCAGACCACGGCCATCGCGAAGGTGACCACGATGAACGGCAGGAAGAAACCGACGCCGTAAGCGGCGCCGGTAGCGGTGTAGGACACCATGCTCGGGCCGTCGTTCTCGCCGAGCATGGCCAGGATTCCCGGGCCGGCGAGCAGCCAGAGCAGGTACCAGCGCCGGCCGTGCTTCCGTGCGGAATGGACAGCCGCGCGATCAGCGGACCGGGCGGCGTCTTCAGGCGTGAGCGGCGGCGGGGTGACCGTCACGTGGTGGTCACCGCGCCCGCCTCGACCCGGATCGCGGCGACCACCTGAGGGTCAAGCAGGTGCACTCCCGACCGCGATTCAACGGTCACGGCCCCGCTCGGGTCTACCCGCACGACCTGGAGGTCGTCGCCAAGCCCCACGCCGTGACCGGTCAGCAGGCGCAGCACCCCGGGGTCGCGATCGGATACCCGCACGACCTTGCTCCGCTGGCCAGCGTGAAGCGATCCCAGGCTCGCGCTGGGCACCTCGATCACTCGCCCATCGGAGGTTGGGATGGGGTCACCGTGCGGGTCGGTTCGCGGGTCACCCAGCCTGGCCGCGATCTCCTCGCACAACCCAGCTGACAGAGCGTGCTCCAGGGCCTCGGCCTCGTCGTGCACCCGGTCCCAGGACAGCCCCAGGGTCCGTGACAAGAAGAGCTCAAGGAGACGGTGCCGCCGCACCACCCGCAACGCCGCCCGCCAGCCGGCCTCGCTCAGCCGCACTCCCCGGTAGGGCTCATACCTGACCAGCCGGAGATCATCGAGTTTCCTGAGCATGCCTGATGCTGAGGAAGCGGTGACGCCAAGCCAGTCGCCCAGGGCATTCGTAGTGACCGGACCGTCATGCTCGGACTGCAGCCGGTAGATGGCCTTGAGGTAGTCCTCAACCGCAGGTGAGAACGAGCGGCGCAACGCCATGATGAGGATTTTGGCATGCCTGATCCTGCCTGCCTGTCCCAGAAAGAGACACCGGCCGCGATCGTCGCCGGTCAGGGGTCTCTGTCGGCCCCGGCCAGTGCCGCTTGCCGGTCGGACGGCGGGTGTCCCTGGCGGACTGACCACAAGCGGGTAGCGACGACGACCGCGAGCGCCACCGCTGACAGTCCTCCCCAGTAGACGGCGCCCAGGCCGGCCGCGCTCGCCGTGGAGAACAACGCGCCACCGGAAAACGAGCCGAGCGGCTCGCCGATCGCCGTGACGATCTGCAGCAGGGCGAAAGCCTCGATTACCGGCCGGTTCGCGGAGATGTCCGCGAAGGCTGTGGCGACAAAGGGGGTGAAGAACGTCTCAGCCACCGAGAATATGGCGATGCCGCCGAACGTCCCGAGCAGGCTGCCGCCAAAGCCTGCCATCCAGCCGAACGCGACGGCGAAGATCGCGAGGCCGATGACCAGGAACTGGACGACTGTCGCGCCCCCGTCCAGCTTGCGCGCCGCAACGAAGGAAACGGGCACCTGCACGAGCACGACCAGGACCGCGTTGATGATGAAGAACGCCGATCGTGCCAGCGGCGAGGTGGTGACCGAGTCAATGTGCAAGGTCATGGCCGAGAACAGCTGACCGTAGAGGAACCAGCCCGCGATCGCGATGGCCGCGACGTAGCGCACCTGCTGGCTGGAGGCGATGGCGCGGATCGCGTTGCGGGTCGTGGCCGGGCGCGGGTCGCTGTCGCGGGGCCGGATGCCGGCTGGCACCACGATGGCGACCGCGATCGCCGCGACGGTGTACAAGGACGCGACGACAATCAGGCAGACGTCTTGCAGCCCCCTGCTGAACAGCAAGTTGGCGACGATGGGGCCGATGGCGGCGGCCACGTTCACGCCGATCTGGATCACCGAGTACGCGGTATTGCGTGACCCGGTCGCGGGCAGGGCGATCGCCACGTAGGTACGCGCCATGATGGTGTTGACGCTGACGCCGGTGCCCGCCACGGCCAGGCAGGCCAGAGCCTCCGCCGGGGAGCGCACCCAGGCGAGCCCGCCGAACCCGGCGGCCGCCACGACGAGCCCGGCCGAGGTCGCCGCCCGGATGCTGCTGCGGTGCAGGAGGCGGCTCATGGTCAGGCACGACGCCCTGACGCTGAACGTCAGCGCGAAGAGCGCCGTTCCGACGAACCACGAAGTGGCGCCGGGCAGCCGGGTGAGCAGCAGCGGCAAGATCGGCAGCAGGGTGTAGTACCCCAGGTTGGAAAACAGGTAGTTCAGGAAGACGGATACGCCGACCCGCGCAGCGGTGGGACGCGGGGCTGCCGCCTGGTCACCTGTCGCGGCGCTCATGAAGGCAACGTTAGCGGGAATCTGGCCTGGCAATATGCTCCAGTACCATGACCTCTGAATGGGCCAGTTCCCGCGATCTGCTGCTCAGCCTCAATGCCGGCCATGGTGTTCGCCTCGGCATCGAGACCGCGATCCGGGAGTCGATCCAGGACGGCAGGCTACGGCTTGGCGACAAATTGCCCTCGAGCCGCAGCCTCGCCCGCGACCTGGGTGTCGCCCGGGGGACCGTGAGCGAGGCGTATGGCCAGCTCACCTCGGAGGGTTACCTGGGAAGCCGGCAAGGGGCGGTCAGCCGGGTGGTGTGGACGCAGCAGCCATCGCGCTCGGTGGCGGCGGCCCGCCCGCCGGAGCAGACTGCCCGCTGGGATCTGCGGCCCGGCCGGCCTGGCGGTTCCAGCTTTCCCCGCCACACCTGGGCTCGTGCCTCGCGCCGTGTTCTTCAGCGCATCCCGGAGGACGCCTTCGGCTACGGCGATTGCCAGGGGACGGCGCAGTTGCGCGAAGCGCTCTCCTCCTACCTGGGCCGGGCCCGCAACGTACGCAGCGACCCAGCCGCGATCATGGTCTGCGGCGGCTTCACCGAGGCTCTTACGATCACGTGCGGCGTGCTGCGTCGCACCGGGGCGCGGCGCATGGCGATGGAGGACCCCTGCGCGCCCCGGTACCGGGAGATCGTCTCCGACGCCGGCCTTGAGGTCGTCCCGGTGCCCTGTGACGGCGACGGCATTGAGGTCGCCGCTCTCGCGCGGACGTCAGCCGACGCGGTGCTCGTCACCCCGGCGCATCAGTACCCCCTGGGTGTCACGTTGTCGCCGGGCCGTCGCGGCACCCTGATCGACTGGGCGCGCGCTCGCGGCTCGCTCATCCTCGAGGACGACTACGACGGAGAATTCCGGTTCGGCCTGCCGCCCGTGGGCGCTCTCCAGCAGATGGACCCCGATCATGTGATCTATGTGGGGACGGCGAGCAAGACACTCGACCCGGGGCTCCGGCTCGGGTGGATGACGCTGCCGCCGCTTGTCCGCGATCCGGCCAGGCTGGTGAAGGAACGACTCAATCGAGGCAACGCGATCTTTGACCAGTTCGTGCTGGCGGACCTGATCAGCACCGGCGAGTTCGACCGGCACGTCCGGCGGCTGCGGAACGAGTACCGGCGGCGGCGCGATCAGCTGCTCGAAGATCTTGCCAGCCAGGTACCCGCGGCGGTCGTCACCGGCACCGCGGCCGGCTTGCACCTGGTGATCAGCCTGCCTGGCACGGTGTCTGGCGAGGCGGTCCTTGCCGCCGCGGCGCGGCATTCGCTCCAGCTGCACACGCTCGCCGGTTACCTGCACCGGCCTGCCGCGCCCGGGTCACTCCAGGTGATCATCGGCTACGGCACCCCCGCCAGCCACGCGTTCCGGCCCGCCCTGGACGCGCTGGTCGCTGTGCTCACGAGCCTGCCCGCCTGAACGTCTGAATGCCTGAATGCCGCTCAGGCGATGTCGAACTCCACGGCAGCGGTCAGCTCCGTCAGCAGAGCGTCCACCTCGCCGGCGGTGTCCGCGCTGACCACGAAGACGCCGTGCCGGCCAAAAGAGTCCGTCACCGGAGCGACCTCGTCGCCTGCCGCCACCCGCAGGTCCGCCGCCAGCACGGCTGGGTGCTCGGTTAGCTCCCGCCAGCCCCGCACCGCGCGCAGCTTGCCCGGATGGCTCAGCACGAACGCCGCTCCGGCCGCGCCCTTCGCGGCCGGGACCGGCTCTGGCGGGCGCCCGAGCAGGTCATCGACGAGCGCCCCGTACAGCTCGAAGCCGGGCCGGGTGTGTTCCACCAGCGTGTGAATGAAGTCACCGCCCGGCCGGTCGTGAAGTTCGCCAAGGACGATCCCGTCGCTGGTGACCCAGAACTCGACGTGGAAGATTCCCCTGGTGACACCGGCGGCGGTCAGGGCGCCGGCGACCGCCTCGCGTGCGGCACCCGCCACCGCCCCGTCCAGCCCCGCGGGCACGACGTGCCGGAGTTCGATAAACCCTTCAGCGAGGGCCTTGCGGGTCAGCGCGAGCACCTGCGGGACGCCGCCCATCATCACGCCCTCTGCTGAGTACTCCTCGCCTTCCACGAAGGTCTCGATGAGGAACTCAGCGGAAGGAGGCAGGGATCCCATGGCCGACGGGGGAGTGCCGAATTTCCGCAGCGCCTCTGGCAGATCACCTGGGCCTTCGATCCGGGATACCCCGATGCTGGCCAGGCCATCGCGCGGCTTCACCACCCAAGGTCCCGGGGCCGTGCGCGCCATGAACCGCAGGGCATCATCGGAGTCCTGGCAGATCGCGGTCACCGGCTGCGGGAATCCGGCCTCGCGCAGCCGTTCGCGGCAAAGGTCCTTGTTGCGGATGCGGTGGACGACCTCGGGGTCGTTGCCAGGAAGTCCCAGCTCCCTGGCCATCACTGCGGTGGGGTAAACCGCCAGCTCCCGGATCGTCAAGACGGCATCGAGGTCGCGCCTACCCGCTATCCAGTTCCGGCATGCCTGCGCATCGTGAACGTCAAGTGCCACGATCTCATCGACGCGGGCAAGCTCCTCCGGCCCGGCGCTGGCGAGGTTGCCCGGCGTGTCAGCGCCGATCAAGGTGACGCCCCGGCGCCGCGCCTGCTCGCTCAGCCGGCGGATCTGGTCTCTGCCCCAGGACGTGATGACGGTGCTGCCGACGACGAGGACTCGTGGACTCGACATGCCGCCAGGCTAGGCAGCCGCTGGCCTAACGTCATGAGCCAGTATGAGGGCTCATCACTGGGCCAGTCCTCGATCTGGCCCGGTCGCGGCCGCGGTCTCTACGTACAGCGCGGCAGCGCGCACCGCGACCGGGCCGGCCTCGCTGCCCAGCCGCGCCTGCGCCGTCAGGTACACCTTGCGCCCGTGCCGGCCGGTGCACCGCACCTGAATGTGGACGGTTTCGCTGAGCGGGACCGGCGCGAGGTAGTCGACCTCCAGCCGGGCGGTGGCGTAGCAGCCGCCCAGCGACCACGCCACCATGCCCATGGCCTCGTCCATCGCGGCCGCGAGTACGCCGCCGTGGGCGCGGCCCGGCGCACCCTGCTGGCCGGCCCGGAGCGTGCACTCGAAGCTGCCGTCGCCGGTCATCCGGACGCGCAGGCCGGCCGGGTGGGCCGGCGCGCAGCCAAAGCAGCCGTCGAACGCGGGGTGATGGGGACTCAGCTCCGGCGGCATCCGGCTCAGCCGCCCTTCCGGCCCCACACCACGCCGCCGAGGTCGTGGCGGCCGGCCCGCAGGACGCTGTAGCCCGGACGGTCGAAGCCGGCTTCCTCGAGCAGCGACAGCCACTCCCATCTGGTCAGGAAGCCGGTACGGTCCCACCATCCGTCGAAGGCGCAGAACAGGAAGTCCAGCGCCCAGGGCGTGCCGTCAGGCGTGGTCGGGCTCGAGCCCTCGGCGAGCACCAGGGTGCCGTCGGCGGCGAGCAGCGAACGCAGCCGGGCCAGGCTGGCCCTCTTGTCAGCCGCGCAGTGCAGCGCGTTGGTCGCCACGACGGCCGTGAACTGGCCGAGGCCTTCCGGCGGCGGCTGGTCGAAATCCAGGACTGCCCCCTGGCCCGGCCATGCTCCCCTGGCCACGAGCTCCGGGCTGCGATCCGACCAGACGAAGCTGCCCCGGACAAGCGGGGCGATCAGGGATGTCGTGTTGCCGACTCCCGACCCGACTTCCAGCACCCGGCCGGTCAGCAAGCCGCGAGCCTGCAGCACCGCGCAGGCCAGCCCGGCGTAGCTGCCCGTGGGCCATTCGGTCATCAGCCGTCGCCACAGCCCGGGACGCTGGCGCATCATGGCAGTTCCGTCGCCAGCCGCCCGTGCGATGGCGGGCCAGTAACCGGCCAGCAGGTCCAGGGCATCATGGGCGGCGCTCCGGGCGACGGCCTCCGCTTCGCAGCCGGCCGGGCCAGCCGGGCGGGTCGGGCCAGCCGGGCCGGCCTGGGTCAGCGAGACGGCATGCGCCCACATCCGGTTGGCCCTCGCCCCCTGCGGCCGGGCCGGGCTGGCCGCAATCGAGGCCGCCACCTGCCGCGCGCAGGCCAGCAGCTCCTCGTAACGGGCGGGGTCCTCGCTCACGGCGGCGAGCCGCCGTCCCATCTCCTTGCGCCGCGGCTTGCCGGTGGAGGTGGTGAGCGGCCTGCCAGCTTCCGCGGCGGCGGGAGCGATCCCGGGAAGCGCCCGCAACCCCCGCACATTGAGCAGGGACCCGCCGTCCAGCACCAGGCCGATGTCCTGGCCGAGCTCTCCGGCGGCCACCGGGACGGCAGCGGCCTTGCCGGCTATGCCGGCCTGGCGCCACTGGCTCTCGATATCCAGCGGGTAAAATTTCTCCCCGCCGCGGTTGATCACCTCATCCCGCCGCCCCCGCAGGACCAGGAACCCGTCCCGCAGCTCACCGAGGTCGCCGGTTCTCAGCCACCCGTCCTGGCTGAGCACCGCCCGGGTGGCCGCCGGGTCGGCCCAGTACCCTCGCATGACGTCAGGGGTGCGCAGCACGACTTCCCCGTCGTCAAGTACCGCCTCGGTCGCCGGCAGCGCGACGCCCACTGGCGGGCGCCGTGACAGGTACTGGTCCTTGAATTCAGCCGCGTCCAGCATCGGCATCATGAAGCTGAAATTCACCGCCTCGCTCAGGCCGTAGCCCTGCCGCAGGCGCGGGCCGTAGGCACGGTAGAACCGTTCCGCCAGGTCTGCGTCCAACGGCGCCGCCGCCGTGATCAGGCATTCCAGCGTGTCGGGCCACGGCGGCCGTGCCTGGACGATGCGGTGCAAAAGCGCCGGGACGACGGCTGCGGTCGTCGCGGATGCCTGCTGGATCTGGCGGAAATATGCCTGCGGGGAGAACCTCGCGCAGATCACCAGCGGCGCCCCGGTAATTTTGGTGCCCACCAGGGACATCATCAGCGCGTTCACGTGGAAGAAGGGCAAGCACGTCGCGTGCGGCCGGTCCGGGGTGATACCGAGGGCGCTGGCGACCTTCGAGGCGTTGCCGCTCACGCTGTCCCAGCCGAGCATGACCCCCTTCGGCACTCCGGTAGAACCGGAGGTGAAGATCACGAAACTGAGCCCGGCGGCCTCCGGATGCCCCGGGTCGCCCGGCACGGTCCGCGCGGACCAGTGCCCGCCCCGGCCGTCGATGACGACCGACGCGGCGACCCGGTCCGCGATCTCGGCTACCCGCGCTTCGCCCGCGTGCGGGTCCACCGGGACCGCGATCAGCGTCCGGTCAAGGCACTCGGTGATGACTTCCGCGAACTCCGGCCCGGACGGGCCGCACACCACCACCCGCGCATACCTCGGCACGCCACTCAGCCACGTGCCTGCCCGGCCTTCAGTCCCGGCCGGCGGAGTCATTGCCCACGGCGCAGTCCTGGCAGGGGCAGTGGGGGCAGCCGATATCGTGCAGGAGCAATGGCAGGCTGGACCTGCGGTCGCAGATAAGGCAGTTCAGGTCGCCTATCTCGCTCAGCACCTCCTGGTAGGGGACGACCGCCATCCGCTCGTCGGAGTCGACCGGCATGTGCGGCGCGCCGACCGCGAGGATGACGTGGTCGGTGATGGCCCCGACCGCGTGCGAGACCTCGCCTTCCACCAGGTAGATCTGGCCGGCCTCGGTGGGGTAGACCCGCCCGCCGTAGGTGATCGTGCCCTTCCCTGCCACTACGACGAGCACGTGGTGACCCGGATGGGTGTGCGGGGGGAAGCCGGCGCCGCCCGGCAGGCGAATGAGATCGGCGCCAATCGTCTGGTTGGTGACCAGGCCTAAGCCGCTCGCGGCCGCGCCGTGCATCGCAACCGGTCTTGGCGCGTGCGAGATGTCAAGGCAAGTCGCATCCTCGCTGATGGCCGCCTGCGCCCACCGGGCGATGACTAGGTCGTCTTGCAATTCCTGCCGAACTGGTATGCCCTGGTTCACTGGCTCAGCTCTCCCGTTGCCCTCAGGCTGCCCATCTGGTGCGCTGTTCAGGTCTGGAGGCGGGCCCGCGTTTGTCACGTCAAGGTCGCCGCACCCGGGTCCGCGCAGCCGCCGCCCGGTCCGCAGATCAAAGAGCGCCCCATGCCAGGGGCACTCAAGAAAATTACCGATGACCGTTCCCTGCGACAACGGCGCGCCTTTATGCGGGCACGAGGCGGGTATCGTGACGCACAGGTGCGGAAGCTGGACCCTGAGTACGGCAGCCGTACTTCGTTATCTGATTCATGGGTGGGTCTGCAGGTCGCCGAGCCGGGCGCGGTGGTGGTACCAGCGGGCGCGGGCCTGGTGCCGGCGTCGCCACCGGGACCAGTGCAGCCCGTGGGCGATGCTGTGCAGGGCCTGGTGGAACAGGCTGTACAGCCGCTTGATCTCCGGGACGGTGAAGGGGATGAGCCCGGGGTCCTCGGGCGGGTCCTGGTCGGCGAAGACTGGCAGTGGCGGGGCTGGAGTGGTGTCGCGCAGGTCAGCGGTGGTGACGGCGCAGATCGCCAGGGCGGCCATGACGAGTGTCAGGTGCCGCATGACCGGGCCGTAGAGGCGGACCTGGGCGTGGTCGTAGCCGAACTGGTCCTTCCCGAACTCGTGGTCTTCCTCGACGGTCCACCTTCGGCCGCAGACCTTGACCAGGACGGGCAGGCAGGCCGGGCGGCCTTCGGGCACGAAGCACCAGAAGTACTCCAGGCGGGCGGGGTCGTGCAGGTTCCGGCGGATCAGCAGGTGGCGGCGGTGGTCTTTGGCGGCGATCCAGGCCCAGGCGTAGCGGCGGTCGCCCTTGGACCCGGCGCCGCAGGAGGTAGTCGTCCAGGCATGGCCGGGGACCTTCGCCAGGATCTTGTCCGCGCGCATCCTGGCGCCTGAGGGCAGGGTCACGCGGAACGAGCGGGGCACTGCGAGGACGTAGCCGACGGCGCGTTCCTCGCATAGTTTCCGCAGCCCCGGGTCCTGGCCGTACACCTCGTCGGCGGACAGCCAGGGGACCTCGATGCCGGCGTCCAGCATTTCGGCCAGCATCTGCGCGCCGAGTTGGGGCTTGGTCGCGGGCTTCAGGCGGGCGGGGATGCCCATCCTGTCGCGGATATATGCGTCGGCTAGCTGCTCTTCGGGAATCCATAGCCGGGAGCCGGCCAGGGTGTGCCCCCGCGGGGTGGAGTAGGTGGCGTTCACGAAGTTGATCGCGTTGGTGACCTTGCCGGCGCAGCCGACGTACTGCGGCTTGACGCCGGCGGTGCGATCGCCCTGCTTGACCTGGCCGCTCTCATCCAGGACCAGCACCGTTAAGCCGTCCGGGGCGGCCAGGCCGGCTACCGCGAAGTCGCGGACCGTCCGCATCGCGGCCGGCTGGTCCCAGGCCGCTCGCTCCAGCAGCCGCTGCATCTTATCCGGCGCCGCATCTCCCGCGTACTGCGCCAGGGACCAGCAGTTCTTATCCGGCAGATCGCTCATCAGCCCGTCAATGTACTTGCGGGCCTGCCGTGCCTGGCTCCGCCGGGTGAAATGGACCGAAAGCAGGCTGGTCAGCTCGTTTCGTTTCTCCCGCGCCAGCCGGGCGCCTACCATAGCGGCAGCGGCCGCCCCGGGATCGGAATCTGTCACAAGGCGATGATCACGGGGCGACCGCCCTCAGCCGGTGATCAACACGCCGCAATCTGCCCGATCCGCGCAGATCAGACTGCCAAAGCCCACCGGCCGGAGCGCTAGGTCACGAAGTACGGCTGCCGTATGAGGCGGTCCTGACCAGCGGGCTCTATAACGAATCGGTCCGTCACAGGTCTAGGTCCTTTACCCTGCTGCCCCATTTCGGGTCGAACATAAGGTCACGCCGGTAGGTGGCGTCCGCCACGCCCTTGACCCATTGCGCGTACCTGCTGACGACGAGCAGATCGCGGGGGATGAAGCGGTTGTCCCGCCGGTACTCGACCCGGCTCAGCCGCACATCGGACAGGCCGTTCCACTCCTTGTCCCGGTAGATCACTGTGATCGGCACCCGGCAGGCGAGCCTGACGCCAGCCGCAAAGTGACCGGCGTGATGGGCGTCCTCGGCAATCGAGATGTCGGGGAGATTGAAGCCTTGCGGCGGGAGCCGGCGAACCGGGGCGTAGTTCTGCGCTTTCTTGACCGCGTTGAAGCGCTGGCGCTGGCCTTGGATGTTCTGGATGCTGACCAGGTCGCCCGGTATCCCGTGCTCCGCGGGCTGGAAGCTGTCATTGAACGCGGTGAAGCAGAAGATGTCGGCGTAGACCATCGTCCATGGCTCAGTCAGCTTGCAGCCTCTCGGCGCGGTGAACACTGCCATGAAGATCGGGAGGTCATCGGCGTTGGCTGCCCACTGCGTCAGTGCCTGCATCACCCGCGTCGGTGAGCTTCCCGCCGCCAGAGCCAGCTCCAGGAACCGGTCCCAGGCGCCGAGCGTTCCCGCCGAGTCAGGAAACTCGGTGCCGGTCCACTCGTGCAGCAACTCGCGCAGGCTCTCCGGAATCTCGTGCCTGCGATCCATAGCGAGCCTGGGCAGCAGGAACTCGCGCCGCTCCCAGTTGCTGCCGTCAAAATGAAGGCACCGCATGCGAGTCTGCTCGAGCTGTGCCCGCCACTTCGCGAACTCTCCCGCGAGCTGTACCGGGTCGAGGTGCTCGACGCCGGTCGCGCTCTCGCCGCAGATCCCCGCGTACTGCCTGATCCGCCGGACCAGGAAGAGAGTAAGCGCGGACAGCGAGATGAAGGACTGGTTGAGCTCCTGCAAGGTAAAGCCGCCGGAGTACCAGCACCAGAGCGTGGTCGCCAGGACCAGGTGCCCATACGGCCAGCGATCCGGCGACTCGCCGCCGCACTCCGACAGCATCTTGGCCGAGGCCCGGTTCTCAGTGACGGACTCATCAAGCAGGAACCGCATCCGCTCGATGGAGGTCACCTTCTGCCCGAGGACGGCGAGCAGGTCGCTCCGCTCAGTATCGGGCAGGTCAGACCAGCGGGAGCGGACCCTGCTCGCGAGGTCGCTCAGGTCCGCCGGGGCACCCAGCCACCATGTCTGCCCGTCAGGGGCGGCGCCAGCCGCGGCGGGAGCGCATCCGTGCGCGGCTGCCGCCGCATCGAGGTCATCGGTCCAGGCCAATGGCGCGCCACGCTGGACGGCGCTGCGCAGGGCGCCGACGTCGCGCGATTCGTCATCGGTGATGATGACCAGTTCCCGTGACAATCCCAGCAGGTCCGCCAGGCGGCCGAGGTCGGCTGCCGGCCGCGGCCCATAGCCGCCAGCCACTGATCCAGTTGCGCCAGCGCCCGGCCGACATCGTCATCTCGCCCGAGGCTGAGGCAGAACAGGTACCACCAGGCCAGGGATGCCTGAGCGAAAGGCACCCTGAAGTGATACCAGAGCCGCTGAAACCGGGCGACTTCATCGGCTGGCAGGTCGTAGTCAGCTAGATCAAGCGGGTGCCCGTCCTCGCCCTCGGTGGCGCCAGCCAGCTTGTCGAGTATGACGACGTCGGCTTTTGCCAGCGGCGACCATTCCCAAGAGCACAACCAGGTCGTCGCTGTCGGCCACCATGTCGAGCCGCCGCCACAGATCATCCTCGATGCCGGCGATCTCCGTTAAGTCGGCAATGATATTGGATGTTTCCTGGGCTAACATAATGATCTCCGATATCCGGATGTCATATGGTGCTGTTCAGGGCGAGCATCGTCACACTATAGATACAAGTCGTTTCGGTCAAGACGGTTTAAGCCCGGCAGTCTGACAGCCCGCAAGCGCAGCGGCTTGACGTTAATAAGCCATTCCTCGACTTGTGGGCCATAATCACATGATCTGTCATAACTGGAACTTTATAATGTAAATCATCCTAGAGCGAGTTCCTCCGCCATCTAGACGCCTTGTGCGATGTTTGCCAGGTACTTCACGTCCTGGGCGAGGTAGCCGTAAAACGGCGGTCTTCTACCAATACGCTGTGTCCGGGAGGGTTTTCGTGCTCCGGGAGGAGAGTTGCCGGGTCCGGGTCGTGTCCGGGAGGGTTCTCGTCCTTGCCGGGGAGGGTTTTCGGTTTCCTGTAGGAGCGTTGTCGCATAAAGGAGGATTGTCGTCGTATAGTCCGGTCAACTCTCCTAGATGCGGAAACCCTCCTACAGGAACCTGAAAACCCTCCTGCGAGAGCAGCCTCACCCCGAAAGTGCCGCACCCATGTCCCATTGGTGCAGCATCCGGGGTCACCGGGCATGGCCGCCCGGCGCACCCGGCCGTCGGACCTCGGCCCACACGGAGTTCGGCCGTCAGAGTGCGGTCTCGCGGGCGAACATCGCACGGTAGGCGGCGGCGTCGGCGGCGCGCGGGTTGGACGGGGTGCTGGTGTTCTGCTCGGCCTTCTCGCCGAGCAGGTCCAGGTCTGCCGGCGCGGATGAGGCTGCCATCGGCGGCACGTCCAGGTCCCGGTTCAGCTGCCCTGATCGCCTCGATCGCCGCCAGTGCCAGCTCCGCCTCGCTCGCGCCCGGCCTCGCCGGCACCGAGCGCATGGGCGAGGCGCGCGTACTTCTCGGCGTGCTGACCGGCAGGTTGTATTCCATGATCGGCGGCATGCTGACCGCGCAGCAGTAGCCGTGCGGGTGGCCGTACAGGCCGCCGATCGCCTCGGCGAGAGCGTGCGTCCCTGAGACGTCGGTCAGGCCCACGGCGATGCCCGCGGTAAGGCTGCCCTGGGCCATGCCGCAGCGGGCCTCGATATCCGACGGGTCGCTGAAGGCGCGGCGGATGTACGTGGCTACCAGGCGCGCTCCCTCCAGGGCGAGCGCGTCCGAGGCCGGCGTCGCCAGCAGGCACTGCAGCGAGTCCACGGCGTGCGACAGCGCGTCCATGCCCGACGCCGCCGTGACCGAGGCCGGGCAGGACAACGTCAGGTCTGGGTCGACGAGTGCCACGCGCGGGCAATTCCGCATATCAAAGAGGTTCATCTTCTTCTTGCGCGCGGTATCGGTGATGACTGCCGACGGGCTGACCTCGCTGCCTGTCCCCGCTGTGGTCGGGATGGCGATGACCGGGAGCGGATCGCTGCCGTCAGGGCGCCGAAGTCCTCCCAGTCGCGCGGGTGCCCGCCGTTCGTGAGCAGCAGGCCGATGCACTTGGCCGTGTCGATCGCGGAGCCGCCGCCGACCGCGACCAGTGCCCGCTGGCCGCCCGCGCGCATCAACTCGGCTCCGGCCAGGCAGTGGGCATCTTTCGGGTTGGGCTCCACCTGGTCGAAGATCGCGACCTCGATGCCGCTGCCGGTCAGCGAGTGCTTCGACCGGTCCGACCAGGCCAGCGGCCCGGACGCCGGGATCGGTGACGAGCAGGACCGAGCGAACACCGAGCGCGGTGACGTGCGAGGCGGCCTGCCCGGCGATCCCGCGGCCGAAAAGCGCCCGGGTCGGCATGTAAAACTCGCCGTCAGCGGTGATGCCGGAACCGTTCCGCCGCAGGGCCGGATGCAGCGGCTTGCGGCGGGCTGCGCGCCGGCAGGGGGCTTGCCTGGCTGCGCGCCGGCAGGGGGCTTGTCAGCTGCCATCGCTCGCCCCGCTCGCCGAGCCCGGACCGCGTGCCATCAGCGTGATCAGGTCGTAGGCGACCGTCGCCGCCGCGACGGTCGTCAGCTCCGCGCTGTCGTACGCGGGCGCGACCTCCACCACGTCCGCGCCGACGAGGTGCAAGGAGGCCAGGCCGCGCAGCACCCGCAGCAACTCCCTGCTGGTGAGCCCGCCGGCCTCAGGAGTGCCGGTGCCAGGGGCGATGGACGGGTCCAGCACGTCGATGTCGACCGAGAGGTAGACGGGCAGGTCGCCGACTCGCTCGGTCACCGCGCCGATCGTGCCCGGGATGCCGAGATCGTCGATGTCGCTGACGCGAATGGCGCGGAACCCGAACCGGCGGTCATCGGCGAGGTCACCCTCCCCGTACACCGGCCCGCGAATCCCGACGTGCACGGAGTGATCCTGCACCAGCAGCCCTTCCTCGAACGCCCGGCGGAACACCGTGCCATGAGTAGTGGGCGCGTCGAAATAGGTGTCCCAGGTGTCGAGATGCGCGTCGAAGTGCACGAGGGCGACCGGTCCGTGCAGCGCGGTCACCGCCCTGAGCATCGGCAGCGCGACCGTATGGTCGCCGCCGATGGCCACGACCCGGCGGTCCCCGGTCACCAGTTCAGCGGCCCGGTCCTGGATCTGGGTCATCGCCGTCGTGATATCGAACGGCGTCACCGGGACGTCACCGGCGTCCACGACCTGGATCGCCTGAAATGGCGAGATCCCGAGTTCGACGTGGTAGCCGGGCCGGAGGTGCCGCGAGGCCTGCCGCACGGCCATGGGGCCGAACCGGGCTCCTGGCCGGTAGGACACCCCGTTGTCGAACGGCACGCCGAGCACGGCCACGTCGTAGTCGGTGACGCGGTCTAGCTCGGGGAGCCTGGCGAAGGTCGAGGCGCCCGCGTAGCGCGGCACCAGCCGCCCGTCGACCGGCCCTACCGGCTTGCCTCGGGTCTCCGGCGACTCGGACAACTCGGACAAAACGTGCCTCCATCTGGGATAGCTGACGCGGGTTCTCAGGCGCTCACGCGCGGGTGCGGGTCACGCCGCCGTTCGGCTGCAGGATCTGGCCGACGAAGGCGCTGCCGCCAGGTCCGGCGAGGAACGCCACTGCCCCGGCGATGTCCTTGACCGTAGCGAGCTGTCCGGTGGGCACCAGCGCGCGGTACCGCTCCCGCATCTCATCCAGGGTGATCCCGGCGTCGATCGCGTCGACGTTGAGCTGCTCGGTGTCGATGTAGGACGGGGCGATCGCGTTGGTCAGGATGCCCTGCGGGCCGAGCTCGCGGCCCAGGCCCTTGGTGAGGGCGACCAGGCCGGCCTTCGACGCGGCGTAGGCCGTGGCGTTCGGGTGGCCGATGACCCCCCACCCGGAAGCGATCAGCACGATCCGGCCGCCGCCGGCCGCTCGCATGTGCGGCACGACCGACTGCACCAGCCGGAAATGCCCGGACAGGTTCACGTCGAGCTGACGCCACCAGACCGCCGGGTCCTGGGTAAGAAAAGGTCCCATCTCCATCGCGGCCGCGTTCCCGACGAGGACATCGACGCGGCCGAGGCGTTCGGCCACGGTCGCGGTCAGCTCAGCCACGGCATCAGCATCAGAGATGTCGGCCGGGACCGCCAGACCCGAGATCTGCGCGGCGAGAGCGGGCAGCCGCCCGTCCCCGGGAAGGTCGTTGACCGCGACGGCGAATCCGTCCGCGGCAAGCCGGAGCGCGATCGCGTGGCCGAGCCCCTGAGCCGCCCCGGTCACGATGGCCACAGGCTTGCTCATGCTCAGATCACCGCCCCGGCGTTAGGCGACAGCACTTCGCCGCAGTAGGTGGAGCCTTCGGTGGCGAGGTAGTAGACGGTCGCCGCGATCTCCTCAGGGTGAACCAGCCGCCCGAGGGGCAGTGTCGCCAGGTAGCCGGGCTTGCGCCACAGCGAATCCGGTGCGAGCAGTGGCGTGTCGGTCGGCCCCGGCGCGACCGCGTTGACCCTGATCCCGGTGCGCGCGAACTCGGCGGCCAGCGACTTGACCAGCCCGAGCACCGCGCCTTTCGCAGCCACGTAGTGCAGGTCGGTCGCGCTGCCGGCCAGCGCCAGCTCGGAGGAGATCGCGATGATCGAGCCCGACGTTCCGGTCAAGGAGGTGCGGGAGCACGGCGGCGCAGGTGTTGACCGTGCCGCCGAGGACGACGGCCAGCATCCGGTCCCACTGCGCGCGGGTGATCTCGCAGACGTCGATGCCCTCCTCGTAATAGCCGGCCGCGCTGACCGCGACGTCGATGCCGCCGAACCGCTCAGCCACCGCCCCCGCCATCGCGGCCATCGCCGCCGCGTCGGTCACGTCGCACTCGCAGCGACAGGTCGGTGTCGCTCGGCCGCAGGTCGACGCCAGCAGTACGCCAGCCGCGGCGCACGGAACAGCGCCGCCGTCGCCGCGCCGATCCCGCTGGCCGCCCCGGTGACAAGGACAACCGGGGAGCCCGGCGAGGTCACTCCGCGTCCGGATCAGTCGACTACGGGGGTATAGTCCACCGCCAGCGCATCGCCGCCCGGCCGGAACACGTAAGCGGAGACCGCTACGCCGATCACGCCGAGCACCACGATCACGAGCACGATGCCCCAGTTCAGGTACCAGGTCGCCGTAGATGTTCCTCGGCCAGGCGATGTTGATGATCTCGACGATCATCCAGGCGGCGGCGAAGTAGGTGACCGTGGCGGCGGCCTTGCCCATCGAGACCGGGCCAGGGCTCCAGCCGCCGCGCAGCCGGGTGACGGCAGCGCCGACGACCGGCAGCGCGTACGACACGAAGAACCCGGCGGTCGCGCCGCTCAGCAGCAGCGTGAACGCGTTGGCGTTGTGGATGAACGCGAGCGCCCCGGCCACGATCAGCGGTCATGACGATGACGTGGCGCGGCAGCCGCTCCGGGCCGCTGAGCCGGCTGAGCACGCTCCACCCCGGCAGCTCGCGAGCGCGCGCGCTCGCCCAGATCGCGCGGGACACGGCGGCCTGAACGGCGATCATGCTGGCGGTGAAGCCGATGGTCAGCATGACCAGCAGCAGCCGGCCGGTCGCCGACCCAAGCTGAGTCTCCAGCGTCGTGGCGATCGGGTTGCGTGTCCTTGCCGGCCATGACCGCGCCGAGATCGGGCAGCGCCAGGATCAGTCCCAGGGAGGCGAACATCACCAGCAGGCCCGGCCGCCAGCAGCGACAGGCTGATCGCCTTGGGCAGCACGTGCCTGGCGCCCTGCACCTCCTCGGCGATCGAGCCAGCCGACTCGAACCCGACGAACGAGAAGCCGATGAACGCCACGATCGTCAGGAACGGCCCGAACAGCCAGCCGGCGCCGTGCGCCGTCCCCGCCCCGCTGAACAGGAACGAGAACGAGTGGGTGCGGTTGAAGAAGAGCAGCGCGATGCCGATGCCGAGCGAGGCGATCAGCTCGGCGGTCATCGAGATGTACAGCAGGCCCTTGAGGAACTTGGCGCCGATGCAGTTCGCGATCGAGCCGAAGATCAGCACGCCGAGGGCAAGCAGGCTGGTCTGCGTCTGGGTGAGCGAGTTGAGCCCGATCGCCGGGCCGAGGAACTGGGCGGCGGCGAGCGCGACGGTCGCCAGCGCGATCGTGAGCCCCCAGCTGTAGGCCCAGTTCGCGAACCAGCCGTACCGGGCGCCGTACAGCGCGCGCGCCCAGGCGTACACGCTGCCCTGGAACGGCCACTTCGAGACCAGGTCGCCGAAGACGCCGGTCACGGCGAGCTGGCCGATCAGCACGACCGGGAAGCCCCAGAAGAAGGCCGGCCCGGCCGCGAGCAAGCCGATGAAGAACACCGAGTAGATGCCGACGATCGGGGACACGTCAGAGAAAGCAAGAGCGAACGCGGAACGCAGCGTGAAGTCCCTGACCGGGGTCTGCGACAGGTCCGTGCCCGACCGCCTGACTCGGGCGGCGCTTCAGCCATGTCGGAATCTCCTTTCAGCGTGTAAAAATCAGTGGCTCGGGCCGCGCGACCCAGTAAGCGGCGTCGGGCAGGACTGGCTGCGGGCAGGTCCGGGGCGTCAGGTTGAGGCTGGCCACGTGCTCGGCGACCGCGCCGACGGTCGTCACCCACAGCCCGGGCAGGCTGGCCATGCGCTCGATGAGCTGCTCGAGCGCGTGCGCACGGCCCGGCCGCCCGGACAGGAACGGATGGCAGGTCAGGGTGAAAGCGGCCCCGATCTTGTAGTAGGCGTCGAGTTCCAGCGACCACATCTCCAGTGCCTTGGCCGGGCTCTCGATGACGCCAGACCCGATCAGGTCCGGCAGGAACGCGTACTGCTCCCAGTCATCGAGCCCCCACCACACCGGGATCTCGACGAGACTGTCCTGGCCTGGCCGAGCCCTTCACCGCGAGCCGGTACGGATGGTCGGCGTCCATCAGGCTCGAGTCGTAGGTGAACCCGCGATCGGCGAGCAGCCTGGGCGTGTTGTAAGTCAGCTCCCACATCGGCGCCCGGTACCCGGCGGGCCGGACTCCCGCGACTTCCCAGAGCGCCTGCAGGCCGAGGTCGATCATGTCGGCCTCGGTAGCGGCGTCCATGCCAGCGGTGTTCTCGTGGAAGTAGGAATGGTGCGCGATCTCGTGGCCGGCCTCGGCGATGGACCTGACCACCGCCGGATACCGGTGTGCTGAATAACCGGGGATGAAAAATGTCGCGGGGAGGCTGTGGCGTGCTAGCAACTCAAGTATCCGGGGGACCCCGGCGAGCGGGCCGTAGGCCTGATGGCTCATCGGGCTCATCCGGTGGATCGAGCCGATGTCCGCGGTCAGCACGGCGGCCTCGGCGTCGAGATCGAAGCTCAGGCAGGCCGCCGCCGTGTACCCGTCCGGCCAGGTCACCGGTGCCGCTGGCACGGCGGTGGTGCAAGGTCGCCATGAGCCTGATTCATGTCGGCAAGCATCTGACCTGCGGCGAGCCTTGACTATCCGACTACAGCGCAAACTTCCGGCCGAGCTCATAACGCGGTATGAGGACTGCTGGCGGTTCTTAACGCGGTGAGCAGGGCGGGTCGTATGGCCGGTCGGGTATGTAGGTCGCCCACTCGGCCCTGGTGAGCGGCTGGCCGGCATTGGCGCACAGCGCCACCGAGACCGCGCCGGGCTGAGCGTCCAGAGCCTGACTGCAGCCGTCGGAACTTCCGGAGGCGAGGATGCCCCGCCCGGGGCTGAAGGCGACCGAGTACGGACATAGCCGCCAGGGCCGGTCAGCGGCCCGCCGAGCGCACGCGGGCGACCCGGATCCGTGACGTTCCAGAGCCGGGTGGTGCTGTCAGCGCTGCCGACCGCGAGCACGCGGCCATCGGGGCTGAAGGCCGCCGAGATCGTATAGCTGGACGGTCCGGCCAGCGGCCTGCCGAGCAGGCGGGGCCTGGCCGGGTCGGCTCGCAGGATGCGGCTCCCGAGCCACGAGCCGGGAGCCGCATCCCTCCACCTAACCACGGATGAAAAGGTCGCTCGGGGTTCCGAGATTCGCACCGCTGTGCCGTTGGTGTCGTGTGAGCAGCACCAACGGCACAGCGGTGCGCCCGGTCGGTTGGCGGTTGACGGATACCTTGTGCGCACTGTCAGTGGCAGATGAGACGCTAGTCACCGAGGGAGGCACTATGACGACTAGGACAGGGATCCAGTGGACGGAGGTCACCTGGAATCCCACTACCGGCTGCGACCGTCTCTCACCGGGCTGTGATAACTGCTACGCCCTGGCGCTGGCCAAACGTCTTAAGGCGATGGGTAATAGGAAATACCAAGCAGACGGTGACCCGCGGACATCAGGACCGGGCTTCGGCGTGACAACTCATCCTTCGGCTCTGGCCGAGCCCTACTCCTGGGCGACCTCGAGGACGGTTTTCGTAAATAGTATGAGTGACCTCCTGCACGCTCGAGTGCCGTTTGACTTTGTGCGCGACGTCTTCGAGGTCATCGCCGATACTCCGCAGCACACGTATCAGGTGCTGACCAAGAGGTCCGCTCGCTTGCGCAAGGTTGCCGACCGGTTGCCCTGGCCGCCGAATTTGTGGATGGGCGTATCGGTCGAGAATTCAGAAGCCTTCCAGCGGATCGATGACCTGCGCGAGGTCGGCGCCGCCATCAGGTTCCTGTCATGTGAGCCTCTGCTCGGGTCTCTTGACGGCATCAATCTTGACGGAATCGGCTGGGTCATTGCCGGCGGTGAATCCGGTCCCCGCTGCCGGCCGTTGCAATTGGAATGGGCACGAGGCATACGGGACACGTCACGAGCCGCGGGAATACCGTTTTTCTTTAAGCAATGGGGCGGCAGAACGCCGAAAGCCCTGGGCCGCGAACTCGATGGCGCGACCTGGGACGAGATGCCGACTCGACTTAGAGCAGCGGGCTAACGACTAGGTTCGCAACGCGTCCTCCGACGCCGTTGCTTGCCGTGCGGCCACTCGCGTGCAGTTGCTTGATCGCAGCACGCACTACGCTTTCGCGGACCCGGCCGAGATACAGGCCGAACACCTCCGCGGGATAGTCACCGACCCGGAAGCGTCCGTTGGCGCTCGCCAAACTTGCGATGTTCTCGGCGATCTCGGCTACGGCCTGGGCTTCAACATCTTCCAGTTTGGGTCCCCTTATGATCAACTCATCGAACAGGGGATCCTGGCCGCTGGCCGTCATCTTGGCGTCTTCTCGGACGGTCAGTCCTGCCCACCAGGCCTGAGTCGCCCGAGCCGCGCTGTCCGCGAAGTGCCAGATGCCGAGGGGATTTCGAGTGCCGAAGACCAGATAATAGACGGGCCGCTGGCCCGGTTCCCGGAGCACGGGGATTGTGAGAACCTTCATCTGGGTCGCCTGGCCGAGACGTTCCCTAAAACCCTCTACGACGGCCGACATAGCGTCGTCGGTGACGCCCGAGCGCACGTGATCCCGCCACCAGCCTCCGCCTAATGCCTCATCCAGCCTTGCCATGATTCGCTCGTTCGGCGTCAGCGATCTGACATGACCGCTGATCCGGCGTACCGCGTCCATGCTGAAGTTCAGCAGGATTTCTGTGGGCGGCCAGACAGCGGAACGCGGACCACTGAGGGTCCGGGCCAGGACACCGAACGAGATCCCGAGCCCGCAAGGATCTAAGAATAGAAACAAGGGCAAGCGGCTGGCAGCGGTAATAACACCGTCCAACCCCCCGATCACGTCGGCCCGCTCGGCCTTAGCATCGATCCCCCGAGCCAGGTACTCGCCTACCACGCCTCGAAGGATGTTGTACGAATCAGCGTCAGACTCGTAGAAGAACAGCTGATATCCGATCCCGAGTTTCGACTGATTCTCGGCGACCTGCAAGATGAGCTCGGCTGATGCGGGCGTGCCGTCTTCGTACCGTCCGCGACCAGCGTAGCCGTCCAGGTATACAACCCCACCGGCCCGCGAACCAGTCTTGCCGGTGAACACAGGCAGATACCGCCTAAGCAAGTCGTGTTTGAAGACGCTCGGGAGTCTTTGCTGTTCCCAGTACTGATCACCCGCACCAGTCGCCACCTCGTCGGACCCTTCTGCGTGACAGATATCACCATTAGCTCACAACAGCTTCTATGATCAGTGGTCAATGATTGCGAGATCAATTTCGAACGAACTCGATCGGGGCCGGTATCAGTTCTGAAGAGGACGCAACTACGCATGCCGTCGCTGAGGCTGGAGCCAGGAAGAGCAACCTGCATCACGGACTTTCAGGACCTTGCTATCCGACTGCGACGCAAACGTCCTGGAGAGGCTCATAACGTGGTATGACGGGTGTCAACATCTGGTGTACCTGGTGAACGGCGGTCGGCTGCGGCAGGGGATTCCAGATGACGATGACCGTGCGCGGGCTGCTTGAGCGGCCGAGGCTCCAGCTGACCCTCGTGGGAGGGGCGGCCGGGCTCAACCGCGAGGTCACCTGGGCACATATCTCGGACCTGCCGGCGCCGTGGGATTTCCTCGGGCCAGGGGAGTTGCTGCTCTGCAACGGCACCGGGATGGGGTCATCGCCGGCCGCCCAGGTGGATTTCGTCGAGCACCTGGCCCGGGTCGGGGCCAGCGGGCTGGTCGTCGGCCTGGGCACTGGCGGCGAGCCCGTGACGGCCGAGCTGGCAAGCCGGTCGGGCGAGCTTGAGCTGCCGTTGCTCACCGTTCCTTACTCAATCAGGTTCAGCGACATCGTGCGGACGGTCGCCGATGACGATGGGCGCGAGGCCACGTCGGCTATCGCGGACCTCGCGCAGTTCTACGACCTGCTCCGGCTGTCGCTGGCCGCCGGCGACCTCGGGCCTGCGACCTTCGACGCGCTTGGCCGGCAACTGGGCCTCAGGCTGCACCTGGTCGACGCCGAGACCGGCGCGTCGGTCTTCGATGACCAGCCGCTGGTGCCGCTCGGCGAGGTGCTGGCAGCGAGGGTAGCCGAGCACGGGCACGCCATACCCGGGCTGCTCCAGCTGAGCCGCGATGGCAGCGCGGACGGCGAGGTGTGCGCGGTCGCCGTCGCGGTGCCTGGCGAGCCGCTGACCGCCCTGGTCGCCGAGCCGCTCGGGACCCGGCTGCCCAGCGCGGCCGTGCTGCAGCACGTGGCGGTGGCGGGCGCCGTGCAGCTGGCTCAGCTTGTCTCGCAGCGCCAGCGGCATCGTCGCCAGGGCGGTGAGCTGCTTGGCCAGTTGCTTGATCCGCGCAGCACCTGGCGGCCGGCGGGGGAGGAGCCTTCCATCGGCGGGCTTGATCCCGCCAGAAGCGTGCTCATCGTGGTGCGGGCGGCCCGGCCTGAGACTGGCGATTCGCTCCACCGCGCGTGCGTGCGCGCCCATGTGGGCAGCTTGCTACTGCAACGCGGAGACCTGCTCTATGCCGTCCTGCCTGAGGCGGCAGTCACCGCGCACCTGAGGCCGCTGCTCGGGGTGCTTGGCTGCGCCGCCGGGGTCAGCGCTGTGCTCGGCTCGGCGAGCCGGATGTCCGACGCCGCTCAAGAGGCCACCTGGGCGCTCGGCGTAGCCGAGGCCAACGGCGTCGCGCTATCGCGGTACGGTGACGGCGCCGGGCTGCTGATGCCGCGAACGCCAGCCGAGGCACAGGCGCTCGTAGATCACGTGCTTGGCGAACTGCTTGCCTACGACGGCCTGCACGGAACGCACTATTTCAAAACCGTCAGGGAGTTCGTGCGGGCGGACGGATCGTGGCAGCAGGCCGCCGCCCAGATCCATGTCCACAAGCAGACGCTGGGCTACCGGCTGCGCAAGGTGGAGGAACTGACCGGCCGCGGCTTCGCCAGGACCGCCCACCTGGCCGAATGGTGGTTCGCGCTGCAGGCGTACGACCTGCTGGCCGCCTGCCGCGACGGCGGATTAGCCTGCCTGAGACGATTGCTGAGTGGCCACCAGTACTGTCCAGCGGGTTGATTTCGGGTATTTCGTGCGGCCTGCGGAGGAAACTGGCACGGGTGTGCCTCGGGTGGAGCCCTGCCTGGGCTATGTGGTTCGCCACCCGGTCGGGCTGCTGCTGTTCGACACCGGAATGGGTGCCCATCCGGATGTCGATGCCCACTACCGGCCGCGCAGGATCGGGCTGCGGCAAGCGCTGGCGTCCGCAGGAGTGCGGATCGATGAGCTGCGGCTTGCCGCCAATTGCCATCTGCACTTCGATCATTGCGGCGGGAACCCGGAGCTTGGCCAGCTCCCGGTCTTCGTCCAGGCAGCTGAGCTCGACGCTGCTCGCCAGACGCCTGACTACACGCTTCCCGAGCTCATTGACGGCAACCGCTTGGAGCAAGTGAAGGGCCAGGTGGAAGTGCTGCCGGGGGTCATGCTTATCCCGACTCCGGGTCACACCGCCGGGCATCAGTCGCTCGTGATCCGCGAGCCGGATGGAGCCGTGATCGTGGCCGGTCAAAGTCATGACACCGCCACCCAGTACGCCGCCGACCAGCTGGCCTGGCAGGCTCATCGCGATGGTCATGGCCAGCCGCTGCCGAGCGTTCCGGCCTGGATCGACACGCTGCAGCAATTCGACCCGCGAGTGGTCTATTTCGCCCACGACCGCTCCAGCTGGACCCCCTGAATTCCGGCATCCCGGTCTTTCCGACATCGGCCTGGGACCCTGACCCGCGATGCTCCGCGATCCCGCCCGCCGCGGGACAACTATCGATACGCGAATCGATACCTAAATCACAACATAAATTACGCAATCCATGCGAACGCCCCGAGCCGACAAAACGGGTTTAGCGGGTAAAATCGCGGCGCGGATGGTCCTGGCTTGGCCGACAGGGCACCGCGGACCGGACGCTCGCCCGTTCCGCTTGTTGACACGGGAATTCTGTTGGTCGATTTATTGACAGAATTTGTAAAACCGGTGACACTCGGACTGGCCTACTTACTTCCGGGGAAGGTGGCAGGGCAGTGGATACCAGCGTTTCTGGCGCCTGGCGCGCAGAGGACTCAGACCGCCGGGGCAATGGCCAAGGTCGTGATGCTGGGAGACTCTTGACCTAAACTCGGATAATACGGTCACCGGTCCGCGTTGACGAAGTCTATCACTATTGGGCGCTAAGGGCCGGAGTGAGATCGGAAGTCCGACAAAATATGGAATTCGGGATGTTAGGCCCGTTGAGAGTGATCTCCGATGGGAGGCAACTCGACCTGGGTGGACGAAAGCAGCGGATACTTCTGGCTATGTTGGCATGTCACGCCAATCAAGTGCAATCCGTCGAACATCTCGTAGAAGAACTCTGGGACGGCAGGCCCCCGCCGACAGCAATCCAGAACCTCAGGGTCTACGTGTATCAATTGCGCAGGATCCTCGGCAATGATCGGATCAAGGCTTGGCGTCCCTCTGGTTATGAACTGATTATCGATCATGGCGAACTCGACATCGAAACCTTCACGGACCTGGCAACGCAGGGCCAGTGCGCGCTTTCGGCGGACCTGCCAATCCAGGCGGCAGAGCATCTACGTGCGGCGCTGGCCGTATGGCGAGGTCCCGCTCTTGCAGACCTTCGAGATGTCGCGTCGTTACATTCAAGAGCCGCCTGGCTCGATGAGCACAGGATCACGGCCATTGAGGGCAAGAACACAGCAGAACTCGCACTCGGCCTGCATGCCCATATCGTCAGCGACCTTTGCTTGCTTGCCGCAGAGCATCCATTGCGCGAAAATATCAGGGCGCAGCTAATGCTCGCGCTATATCGCTCGGGCCGTCGTGCGGAGGCTCTCGCCGCCTTTCGCGAAGGCAGGGAATTTCTAGTGGCAGAGCTAGGAGTGGAGCCGGGACTCGAACTGCAGCGGCTCCATCAGGCCATTCTCTCAGACGAAGATGTCCGTGCAGGAGAGGCTGAGATGACTGTACACGAACCGTCCACGGGCGAGATCCAGCAGATCAGAAGCATGTTACTGCAGATTACCTGCCGCATAGATCGCCTAGAGGCTGACCTGCGCGAAGATCGCCGATTGTCGGCTGACATATATCTGGATCAAATCTAACTTATATCACGCCGGCTTAGCGTGCGGCTAAGGGCATTGATATTTGCCCGTCACGACGGAGGTGGTGTCGGCGATGAGCAGTGTCCGATCGAGGCCGACGGTCCTGGCCAGCATGACTCCGCACATCACCGGCCTCCCGCCTTTCGTCCCGAGTTTGTGTCATCGGAAGGAGGAAAATGAAGAAGCTCCAAGTCCGCAAGACTGGGCCAGTGCGCATGACCAGCGCCATGGTTCCGTTCTACTCCATCTTCTGCCTGCCTTTCTGATTCTCTCGACCCCGGTGGGCGGCTCCCGGTTTACCAGCCAGGAGCCGCCTAGCGGCCTGCGGTGGGAGCACTCCTGATGGCATACCCTGCGCGGGCCTTCGACGCCGACGGCGCTGGTGTCGCGCTGCACCCGCTCACCTTTTCCGAAGAGGGCGATCAGGTGATCATCGGCCGACCGGACATTGACTCGTTCGCCGTCTTTCCGGCTGACGCCGCCGCCGTAGTGCGGCAACTCCGCACGGGTGCGGATCCGGAGTCGGTAGCCGCCTGGTACCAGCGGACTTACGGCGAGCCCGCCGATATCGAGGATTTCATCGATACCCTGCGCGATCTTGGCTTCGTACGATCCGATGCGGCGGATCCGCCGGAGATTCCGGCCCAGGCCCCGGTTCGCGGGCAGCGGCTCGGCGTCACGCTGTTCTCGGCTCCTGCGCTGGCGCTGTACGCCCTGGCCGTTGCGGCCGCCGTGTATCTCATGGTGACTGTGCCCGGCCTCCGCCCCACGCCGTCAAAGTTGTTCTTCAGCAAGTCACTTCTTATCGTCCTGATCACGACTACCGCTGTGCAGCTGATCGGCATCTTCTGGCATGAGGGTTTTCACGTCCTGGCTGGTCGTCGTCTCGGCTTGGCCAGCAAGCTCAGCATCGGCCGCAGGCTTTATTTCGTCGTGATCCAGACGACGATGACCGGCCTCATGGGTGTGCCGTCTCGCAAGCGCATCCTCCCGTTCCTCGCCGGGCTCATCGGCGACGCCGTCTTGATCAGCTTCCTGATCGCGCTGGCCGAGGCAGGCCGGCTGGCGGGCTGGCCGGCCTTGACGGGCCGGGTCGCGGTGGCCATGGCATACGTGACGATGCTCCGCATGCTCTGGCAAGCCATGATCTTCTTGGAGACTGACCTCTACCACGTCTTTGCCAGTGCCGTCCGGTGTCCTGACCTGCACCGGATGACCAGGACCTATCTCCGGAACCGGCTCGCGCGCCTGCGCGGACGTGCGGTAATGGGCACGACAGAGGCTGGCTGGACCCCTCGCGACCTCAGAACCGTTCGCTGGTACGCGCCATTCGTGGTCGCCGGGAGCATCGTGGCACTCGGCCTGGTGGTGGTGAGTACCATCCCCGTCCTGACCGGGCTGGCCCTCCGCACTTACCACGGAGTCGTCACGAGAAACTTTGCGAGCCCGGGATTCTGGGACTCGCTGATCGCCGGAGCAGCGGTCCTGTCGCAGTTCGCCATCCTTGCCGCGGTAACCATCCGCGACCGCAGGCGCCGCCTGGCCGCTGCGGGCAGCACCTGACCACCTCATCACCATGGAGCCCGCTATGCCAGACACCCATCTGTGGATCACCAGCCCGGCACAGGCTACGTGCGCCGATGCGGCCGCTGCCTATGAACCCGCCGTCATGGTCAACTGCCATCGTCGCTTGCGCGGCCCGTACACAGGAACCGGCAACCTGATGCGGTCCCTAGTACCGTCCGTGCACGCGCGTCATCCCGACCTGGTCGCCCGGCACGCCATCGAGATTCTGGCGGTGGCGCCCGAGCTTGAGCCGCTCATTGGCTCGGCTCCGGAAACGCTCACTTCGCTCGCTTCGCCGGCAGAGCGCACCCGCTGGTACTCCCGCTACCGGACCAGGCGCATCGCCCACGGGATCGTCGACTTCCTAAAGGAATGGGCGGAAGAAAGGTCGCTGACGCTGGCCTTAAGCTCCGTCGACCAGGCTGATCCGACCGACTTGGAGTTTCTGTCCATCGCTTTGCGCAGGCTTGAGCCGGCGCGCGTCCGCCTCATCGTCTGCTCGAATCGCGAGGTGCCCGCGCTGGACGGAGAGCTGGCCACTTATGCCCGACGCCAGGTCGCGACTGGCACTAATGGCTACGTGCGCGCCGAGGCTGCCGACATAGACCAGGCAGCCGCTGCCTTCGTGACCTCTGATGGCACGAGCGATGTCCCGGGCGAATACGAGGCGTACCTCGGGGCCGATCCGCAGCTGCGCTCCCGGCTGCACGACGACCGAGCCGCCGAGCTAGCTAGCGCAGGGGAGTGGTCGCTAGGGCTTGGCGCGATTCCGTATCACCTGGAGCACGGCAGCTCACCCAGAGCCGAGGCCAGGGAAGCCTACGCGGCGGCCTTGGACTACTGCATCGGCATGGCGTTCTATCACGCGGGCCTGGAACTCGCCGGCCGACTTGCGCTGCTGATCGACTCTGATGCCGATCTGAGAGCGCACAACATAGTGCATATGCAGATGTGCACATGCCTGGCCATGCTTGACCGAGCCGCCGAGACGGAGCCGATCTTCTACGAACTGCTGTCACGCTCGCCAGCGCCGTCGTGGCATCTCAACATCTCATACAGGCTCGCCATGCTCTATACGCGCCTGTACGGCCCGGAACACAAGGACCATCGTAAGGCGCTGGCGCATGTGAACACGGCCATCGCGATCGCCAGCCAACTTGACGATCCTGACGAGCGGACTTTCCACACGGTTTTCATGAACAACGGGAAAGCACTTGTCGAGATGCACCTGGGTAACCTGGCTGAGTCGCTGCGACTCGTCGATGACGGGATCAGCCGACTGGACCGTGAGCTATCGCCGGGCAAGCATGCGCTGCACCGCTCCGTGCTCTACCACAATCGCGGGCAAGTGCTTGCCGCACTCGGCCGCCCGGATGAGGCGGTGGCCGATTTCGGCCGCGTGATCGAGGCTGACCCTAATTACCCCGAATATCGCTTCGACCGCGGGAATCTGTTCTTCAAGCTGGGGCGTTACGATGAGGCGCTTGCCGACTACGCGGTCGCCGGCAACCTCACCCCGCCGTATCCCGAGCTTTACTACAATCGCGGGGACGTGCGCGCCGCTACCGGCGACATCGAAGGCGCCTTGAACGACTTCCGCTACGTACTCGACCTCGAACCTGACTATCTCGAAGCGCGGGTGACCCTGGCATCCCTATTGCTGGATACGGACGACCCAGAGGCCGCTGCTGCGGAGGCCCGGGCTGGATTGGCCATCACCCCGGACGAGGCCAGGCTGTACTGCACCCTCGGGCTGGCGCTACTGTCCGCCGAGGACAACCAGGCGGCGCGCCAGGCGTTCGACCGTGCACTTGAACTCGATCCCGCCCTGGCCGAGGCCATGGTCAACCGTGCCACTGCCGCCTACGAACTAGGCGACTTCGCCGGGGCCATGGCGGACCTCGACGCGGCACTCGATGCCGACGCTGGCAATCCCGACCTCCTGCTCAACCGCGGGCTGGTACACGAGGCCGCGGGCAGGCCCGAGGACGCCGCCGCTGACTACACACTCGCGTTGCAACACGGGCAGGCAGACCGGGCAGCACTCCTGTACCAGCGCGGGCGCTGCCACGCGGCCATGGCCCTCCTCGCCGAGGCGGAGGATGACCTTAGCGCTCACCTAGCCCTAGGGAGCTCACCCTACGAGCAGGAGATCGACGACCTTCTGGAAGCCTGCCGACGGGCGGTCAGCCAGCCGAGTGCCTGACCACTGCGGGCTATTCGGCGACTAGGCCGGCGTCGTGCGCGAGCAGGCCGGCCTGGGTGCGGTTCGCGCAGCCGAGCTTGTCCATCACCGCCGAGACGTAGCCCTTGATCGTGGCCTCGGACAGGTACAGTCGCCGGGCGATCTGCGCGTTGGACAAGCCTTCGCCCAGGCAAGCCAGCACCTCGGTTTCCCTGTCGGTCAGCGACCCGGCGAGTTGGCGGGCGCGGTCGCGGGCCTCGCTGGCTTTCCGCCGAGGCGGCGACCAGCCGGCGGGCCGCTGCGGGTGACAGCACGGTGTGCCCCTCGGCGGCGACCCTGACCAGCCCGATGAGGTCTTCCGGGGGAGTGGACTTGACCAGGAAGCCGGACGCGCCGGCGCGCAGCGCGCGCAGCACGTACTGGTCGGCGTCGAAGGTTGTCAGCACCACGATCACGGGCTTGCTGGCGAGCTTGCCGATCCGCTCGATCGCGGTGATGCCATCCACGCCCGGCATGCGCAGGTCCATGAGGACGACATCGGGCCTGTTGCGCACGACCGCCTCGACGCCGGCCGCGCCGTCGTGCGCCTCGTCGACGACCTCGATGTCGTCGGCCGAGCCGAGAATCGTCCGCAGGTGGGCGCAGACCATCTGCTCGTCGTCAACCACAACCACTCTGATCATGAATCAGACCGCCGTTTCCGCTGTCGGCACGTAGGCGGGCAGGCTCGCCTCGACGCAGAACCCGCCGTCTGCCTCCGGCCCCGCGCGCATGGTGCCGCGCACCAGCTCGATGCGCTGGCGCAGGCTGGCCAGGCCGAGCCCAGATCCGGTCGCGGCCAGCGCGCTGTGCTGGCCTGGGGGAACGGGCGGGCCGGTATTCCGTACCGACACCGCGACCTGCGCCTCGTTGTAGCTGACCCGCACGGTCACCTGCGCGCCAGCGGCATGCTTGCGCACGTTGGTGAGCGCTTCGCGGACGAGCCGGTAGGCGGTCCGGCCTACCACCGGGGACGCGAGCGCGGGATCGCCGTCTTCGATGAGCTCGGCCGGGGTGCCGACGGCGGTCGACTCGGCGACGAGAGCGGCGAGTCCCTGTACCGGGGCCTGGTCATCCTCGGGCGCCGTGCGCAGGATTCCGACCAGGTCGCGGAGCTCGTCCAGCGCCTGGCAGCCCGCTACGCGCAACTCCTCGGCGGCCCGCCTGGTCGCCTCGTCGGGAGCGGTCATCCGCAGCGCCCCGGCCTGCAGCACCATCAGGCTGACGCGGTGGGTGACGATGTCGTGCATCTCGCCGGCCAGCCGCGCCCGTTCCTCGTCGCGGGCCTGCTCGGCGAGCAGGTAACCCTCCCGCTCCGCGCGGTCCGCCCGCTCGGTCAGCGCCTGGACGAGCCGCCTGCGCGCGTCGAAATAGAGCGCGAGCAGCGGCCCGACCGTAGTTCGCAGCAAGCCCACCGAGATGACGAGCAGCGATGGCTGCCATGGCCGCATGACCACGAAGGTCAGCGCTCCGATCACGATGAACGCGGTTCTCCGGTCCCGCTGGTACAGAACGGGCCCGTAGGCCGCCAGCACGGTCGATGGCGGCGCCCACACGTTGGAGTCATGCGCAGGCGTCAGCGCGCCAGCCGGCCAGATCAGCAATGAGATCGCGAGCGTGAACGCGCCCAGGATGGCGATCACCGTTAGCGGCGCCCGGCGCCTGAGCACTAGCGAGGAGCAGGCAGCTGTCTGGACCCCGAGCATGACCCAGGCCAGCGGGCCAGGCCGGGCCGGCCACCAGGTCGCGCCGCCGAGCGTCGCGAGCAGGTCGAGTCCTATGAAGAACAACGCGATCGCCAGGTCGGCGACGACCCGGTGCCTCCTGAGCCACGCTCCAGACCGCCTCACGAGGTCACGGTATGCCAAGTTCCGGCCCTAGCGGCCGGTCGCGGAACCTTCCGCCGGTCCAGATCCCTACGAAAGTCGCATGCGCGAGCGTCCAGTCCTCCTTAGGTCGGTGCATGACCCGACCGGCGGGCCTGCCGGTGCGCCTGCCCCTGGTCGTGCAATGGATCATGCAGATCACACAAGATCATGGCCGGTCGCTGACGGCCCCGCTGACGGCGGCAGCGGTGCTGGTGGATGGCCTGGGCAAGAGCTACGGCAAGGTGCGGGCCGTTCGTGACGTGAGCTTCACTGTCCAGCCAGGGGAGATCTTCGCGTTGCTCGGCCCGAATGGCGCGGGCAAGACGACCACGCTGGAGATCCTCGAAGGCTTCCGCGCCGCTGACGCGGGCAGGGTCAGGGTGCTCGGCATCGACCCCGCCGACCGCTCTCGCGGGCGCGCTCTGCGCGAGCAGATCGGCGTGGTGCTCCAGGACATCGCGGTCGAGCCCAATCTCACCGTCCGCGAGACGATCGCGCGCAACGCGGGCTACTACCCGCAGCCCCTCGGCGTGGACGAGGTCATCGGCCTGGTCGGGCTCACCGGGCTGGAGCGGCGGAAGGTCAGGAAGCTGTCCGGCGGCCAGGTTCGCCGCCTCGACCTCGCGCTCGGGGTCGTCGGCAGGCCGCGGCTGCTATTCCTCGACGAGCCAACCACCGGGTTCGACCCCGCCGCCAGGCAGGAAGCCTGGGCGACGATCCGGGCGCTCCGCGACGCCGGGACGACGATCCTGCTCACCACCCACTACATGGAGGAGGCGCAGTCGCTGGCCGACCGGGTCGCGGTGATGGCCGGCGGGCGGATCGTCGCCGAAGGCCCGCCGTCGCGGATCGGAGGCCGGGACACCGCTACGACCAGGATCTCGTTCGCGCTGCCTGACGGCTGCCAGGCCGGCGACCTGCCGGTGCGGGCGGCCTGCCGCGACGGGCTGGTCACGATCGACGCGGCCGAGCCGACGGGCGTTCTGCACCAGCTCACCGGCTGGGCGCTCGGGCGCGGCGCGGTGCTGCGCCAGCTCAGCGTCGACCGCCCCAGCCTGGAAGACACCTACCTGCGGCTGACCGCCCCAGACCGGGTGGCAGGCGACAAAGAAAGGAGCATCAGATGAGTGTCGCGACGCTGCGGCCACGGGGTGCGGCGACGCCCACCCCCGCGCTGCTATGGCACCAGGTCCGCTACGAGCAGCTGTCGTTCTGGCGCAACCCGCAGAACGCCGTCTTCACCTTCGCCCTCCCTGCGTTGTTCATCACCCTGCTCGGAGCTCTCTTGCACGGGGGAGCGGCGAGCTCGTACTTCTACGGGCGCACCGCGATCGAGTATTACGTGCCGACGATCGCGGCGATGTCGGTGATCGGATCGTGTTACGGCCAGCTCGCGGTCGTGCTCGCCATGCGGCGCCAGAACGGCGTACTCAAGCGGGTCAGGGCCACGCCGCTCCCGGCGAGCCTGTACTTCCTCGGCCTGCTGGCGCACTGCATGCTAGTGGCCGTCACCGACGTCGTCCTGATCGTGGGCATCGGCAGGATCTTCGGCGCGCCGCTGCCCGCGCACTGGCTGGCCCTGGCGGTCACGCTGGCGGCGGGAGCCGCGAGTTTCTGCGGGCTCGGCGTCGGCGTCGCCTCGCTGGTCCGCAACGCGGAGGCCGCGCCCGCGGTCGTGCAGCTCGTGCTGTTCCCGCTCGTCTTCCTCGCGGGAACGTACCTGCCGATTCACTCGGCGACGCTGAACGCGATCTCGGGCGCGCTGCCGATCCGGCCGTTCAACCTGGCGCTGCTCGACGCCCTGACGGGACCGGCCGGGCAAGCCGGGTTTGACTGGAGGCACCTCGGCGTCCTGGCCGCGTGGGGGATCGTCGGCGCGGCAGTGGGGATCAGGCGATTCCGCTGGAACCCGCGCCCGGAGTGAGCGCGGACATCGAGCTGGGGCGCGGCGAGCTTAGCTATGTTCGCCTGCGCTCAGCTTGCCCTTGCAGAGCACGCCGATGAGACCGCGCAGCATGCGATTAACCCGTGGCCGTCGGTCGCGGTAATGGCATCCGCAGACCTCAATAGGCTGACACCTGTGACCGGGCTGGCCATGAGTTGGCCGTTTGTAGGTTGAAGGTCTCTTTCGGGGTAAGGCTGCTCTCGCAGGAGGGTTCTCGGGTTCCTGTAGGAGGGTTTCCGCATCTAGGAGAGTTGACCGGACCATACGACGACAACCCTCCTTCATGCGACAACGCTCCTCCAGGAACACGGAAACCCTCCACGGCAAGGACGAGAACCCTCCCGGACACGGCAACTCTCCTCCCGGAACACCTGGCTCGCCCTTAATACTGCCAGGTCTCATCTATCTGCTTCGCGGTCCTCGCGTCGAGGAAATTCCATTCTCTGCACGGGTTCGGCGGCAGCTTCCGCACCCGGGGATTTCTCGAAACCGGGCAGTTGTGCCAGCTGAACCCGTACACGAGCTCGTCATGAGCGGTATAGGCCTCGGCGCCGTTCGGGCCGGACGGGCCAATGGCAGTGTCAGGAGCCCGAGCCGCACGCTCACGTTGGACGGTATCTCGGGGCTGGTATAGCTCGTGTCAACCTTCGTATACGCCGCCCACGCCTGCTGAGCCGACAGCCGGGGTGAGGCGTCCGCCGGCGGCGGGGCGAACGTCTCGCCGACGTGCGGATCTATGGTGATCGTCCTTGGCAGGTCAGCCGCGGGCCGGGCCGCGTCGCCCCGCATGCTGTCAGGAGAAGGCCAGCGGCCAGCAAAGCCGACACCGGGAGAAGGTTGCGACGCATTTTCGTGGCTCTCCTTATCGCATCTCGCCGGCCAGTTTGATGATCCGGGCGATCTGCTTGCGGTGCTCGGAGAAGAACGCGGCTCTCCGTGACAATTGCAGCTTGTCGACCACGGTAGCGACGGGACCGGCACAGGCCAGGAAAACGCGCGCTTCCTTGCGCTGGTTCGCGGCAAGCTCCCGGGTGCTGGCGGCTGCCTGGTTGATCGAATCGGACCAGGAGTCGAAGCCGTAGAACAACGGGTTGCTCGCGTGCGTCGTCATGGTGGCATAGCTCGCCGGCACGCCGTGTGCCTCCAGGCACTTGGCGAGGCCCGGCTGGGTGGCGCTGACCTGAGGCGAGGACTCGACGGCAGCAATTATGCCGAACCAGGTCGTCTGGAGGTGAGCGGCGGCCTGGTCCACGCGCGTCACCGACCCCGCGAATCGGGTCGTGCAGCGCGCCTGCGCCCGGTCAAAGCGCTTCATGCGAGCCGGGGTGGGGTTATGCACCATCGGATACTGCCCGGTGAAAAAGTGCGTGCCGGGGTGAGCGGCGAGCTCGGCCAGGTCGGGAAACTGCTGGCTGGGGAATGACATCTGGTAGAGCCGCACAGACCCGCGGAAAGGCGGCTGCGGGAATCCGGCGGCAGCAAGGCAGGGATCGATGTCGCCAGCGGTGGTCTTGGCCTGCAGCCAGGCGAAGGCCAGGCCGGCTGTATAGGAGGCGCCGCTGGCCGGGAAGTACGAGTCGAGCGGCTCCGTTCCGGGCTGCGGGACGGTGTGGTGCGCGTGCCGTTCACGCGCGGCGGTGGGAGAAGTGACCGGGGCGTGCCCTGCCGGGCCGTGGCCGGCGATAGCCAGGACCGAAGCCAGAACAGCGACGCTCGCCGCCGCGGCCAGCGCTGCGGCGACCCGCCGGCCATGGCTGCGCGACGCGACGCCAGTCCATTGCGCCGCGCCCCGCCCGGCGCCCGCCCGGGACCCCGCTCCGGAGATCCTGTGGTGCGTCAGCCCCAGTGGCGGGATGTCCGCGGGCGTGATCTCGGAAGCGATCTTGCTGGCGTCCCTGTAGATCCGGTTTTCCAGGTCGTTCATGGCATCTCCTTCAGCATCTTGGCGAGCGCGGCCAGCGCCCGGTACGTGGTTGACCTGACCGTGCTGGGGCTGATGCCCATGACCCTGGCGACCTCGGCCTCGGGTTCGAGCAGGTAGAACCTCAAGATCAGCGCCTCCCGCTGCCTCGCGGGAAGTCGCCTGATCGCGTTCAGCACCGATTGCTGCTCTTCGCCTGCCAGCACTGCCGACTCGGCCGATGCGGCCGCGGGCTCGTGCAGCAGGCGGACCGCCCTGATCCGGCGCCGCTTCGCCGCGGACTTGCATCCGTTGAGTACCGACCTGCGCAGGTAAGGCAGGGCCATAGCCGGATCAGTCAGCCGTGCCCAGTTCCGGTACAAGCCGAAGAACGCGTCCTGCACCACATCCTCAGCGCTGGCTTTGTCGCCGAGCATGACGTGCGCCAGCATCGTCAGGGCGAGCGCGTGTGCCTCGTACAGAGCGGAGACGCCGCTCTCGGCCTTGTCTGCCGGGGCGGCCGGGCGGCCGCGCGCTGGCGGCAGGTGTGATATCGGCAATCTCGCGGAATCGCTCCTCATGTCCTGAAGACTCCAGCCGCAGCCAGTTGCTGCCTCGCCGTCCCAGAATTTTGCGCGACGCTAAGGAATCCGCTCAAGCCGGCCAGTTCGGCCTCCGGCGCGCAGTGACGCTTGACGGCGCGGTCCGACCGACCTAATCTAGGTCTAGATAGCTTTAGATATCTAATTAGATGGGTCAGATACAATGGCGAAGATCACTATCGAGGTGCCTGAAGACCTGGTGCCGGACGTCTACATCGCCGTCGGCCAGATGCTCCGGTGTGCCGACCGGGACGAAGCCGAGGACCATCATCAGGCAGACAAGGCCAGGCCCGCCGAGCAGCAAGACGCCGGCGACGTCGGAGCTGGGGTCTGAGATGCCTCAGCTTACCTTCGAGATACCTGACAAGCTAATAGGTGAGTTCTATCTTGCCGTCGGCATCGCCTTGAAGCGAGCACAGCAAGATGCTGAGGAAGATGCCGAGGAAGATGCCGAGCCGCGCTTGCACGACTGGGGCACTGAGTCCTCCGACTCTGGGTGTGTCTCCATGGTCTGGCGCAAATTCAGCCCCAAGGCGCAGGCGGTGTTCACGCTGCTGATGGACAACCCTGGGGTCGCGATGTCGGCCGACGACATCGCCGGCAAGGTCGGCCTGGCCAATGGCAGGCACGCTCTCGCCGGCCTGGTCGCGTGGCCGTCCCGCCAGTGCGCCGAGTTTGGGCTGGTGCCGCCATTCCGGTTCGAGGGTTCGACGACACCAGGGGAGACCGGCAGCTACTGGATGGACGCGGAGACGGCCGAGCTGTTCAGCAGGGCACTAGGGAAGGACTCTGGGCGAGCGCCGGAGCAGCCAGCCGGCTGAGATCCGAGCTGGGCTGATGATTGACGGGCCGTTGGCCCCGCCGTATGGTCATTTCTAATAGGAAAGTTTCCTATTAGAAATGCCTTGGGAGGCCGCGTGTTATCTTCACGCCGCGTGCGGCTCATCTGTCTCTTCAGCATGCCGGCGATCGCTCTTCTCGGACTCACCGCGCCCAGCGCGTCCGCCACGGTCAATCTCCTGGCGAACGGCAACTTCGGCACCGGCACCACCTCCGGCTGGACCTGCTCGGCCGGCGACCAGATCGTCACCTCGCCCGTCGATCCCGGCTCGGCGTTCGCGCTGTCGGGCACGCCGAGCAGCAGTGACTTCGCGCAGTGCAGCCAGGTCGTCAGCGTCCAGCCGAGCTCGTCCTACTCGCTGACTGGTTTCGTGGAAGGCGACTACGTCTTCCTGGGAGACAGCGGCACAGGCGCGACCGACACTAACAACTGGACGCCGTCGGCTCCGTCGTGGAGCGAACTGTCGACCACGTTCACCACCGGCGCGGCGACGACCAGCGTCACCATCTACATCCACGGCTGGTACGCGCAGCCGACGTTCTTCGCCGACAACCTGACGCTCAGCGGCCCGGCCGGAGCGGGCGGCCCGCCACCAGGCGGCGGGACCGGCCCGACGGCTCCGGCCGCGCCGACCGGCCTGAAGGTGACGGCCACTACCTCCTCGTCGGTGTCACTGTCCTGGACGGCCCCGGCCGGAACGGTCACCGGGTACCACGTGCTGCAGAACGGCACCCAGGTCGCCAGCGCCGACCGGCACGACCGACGACGATCACCGGCCTGACCGCCTCCACCACCTACACCTTCAATGTCGCCGCCGTTAACTCGGCCGGCACCTCGCCGAATTCGGCCTCGGTCTCCGCGACCACCTCGGCGCCCGGCCGGAACGGGCGGAGGCGGCGGGAGCAGCGGGCTTCCTGCGCACCTGCTGATGGGGTACTGGCAGGACTTCAGTAACGGCGCCAAGCCGCTGACGATAGCCGCCGTGCCCACCACCTACAACCTGATCGCGGTCGCGTTCGGCAACGCGACCACCACCCCGGGCCAGGTGAGTTTCTCGCTGGATTCCGGGCTGTCGACGGCGCTCGGCGGTTATACGCAAGCGCAGTTCATCAGCGACATCAAGACCGATCAGGCACGCGGCCAGAAGGTCATACTCTCGGTCGGCGGGCAAAATGGCACCGTCTCGGTCAGCGACGCCGCCAGCGCGAGCAACTTCGCCAGCAGCGTCTTCTCGATTATCCAGCAGTACGGATTCAACGGCGTCGACATCGATCTCGAGAACGGCGTCAACCCGACCTTCATGGCCCAGGCGCTCGAGCAGCTCGAAAGTGATGTCGGCCCCGGCCTGATCATCACGCTCGCTCCGCAGACCGTGGACACCCAGTCGACCGCCAATGACTACTTCGCGCTGGCGCTGAACATCAAGACGATCCTCACGATGATCAACACCCAGTACTACAACTCGGGCACGATGAACGGCTGCGACGGCAACGTCTACGCCGAAGGCACAGAGAACTTCATGACGGCTCTTGCCTGCACCGAGCTTGAGGGCGGCCTCGCGCCGTCCCAGGTGGGGCTCGGCCTTCCGGCCTCCACCTCAGCGGCTGGCGGCGGGTTCGTCAGCCCCTCGGTCATCAACAACGCGCTCGACTGCCTGGCCGCACGCACGAACTGCGGCACGTTCGTACCGCCGACCACCTGGCCAGGCATCCGGGGAGTGATGACCTGGTCGATCAACTGGGACGCCTCGAACGGCTTCAGCTTCGCCAACACCGTGGCGCCGCACCTGGCGACCCTGCCCTAGCCCTGTTCCGTGGTCACCGGCCTGGTCCCGGCGGGTCCGATCCCCGCCGGGATCAGCCACGTCAGGCCTCAGACGCGGCCCAGGCGGCAGATGGTCGTCGCCGCGAGCTGAAGCGGCCCTGCCCGCATGGGCGCACCCGTTGCGGGCAGGGTTGCCAGGAGCCAGCATGAGCTGGCGACCACACGGGAGGCGCACATGAGCTTCATGGACAAGCTCAGGAACAAGCTTCAGATGGGCGTTGGCCGCGCGAAGGAGCAGACAGGCCGCGCCACCGATGACCCGCACCTGGAAGCTGAGGGCAGGTCCGATCGAGTGAGCGGCAGCGTCAAGCAGGTCGGGGAGCAGGTCAAGGACGCCGCCAAGAACATCAAGAACGCCTCGAGCAGGCCGGCGAAGTAGCGTTGCGCCGCGAAGCCCTGAAGTCGCTCGCACCGCTGTGCCGTTGGTGTCGTTCACGCAGCACCATTGGCACAGCGGTGCGCGGCACCGCTGCCTGCGCGGACGCTTCAAGCGGGCGGGCGGCGCTCTGAGTCGGCGACTCGCAGGTGGATGTGCCCGTCTTTGTACCACAAAGGCGGCTGGGCCGGACTTACCTCCTTGAACGGGTAGCCGGCCTTGTCGGCCACGCGGCAGGAGGCCGGGTTGTCGAGGTGTCCGGCGCCAGCCGCGGCAGAGGAAAGCTCGAGCTTCATGGTTCACGATGCTGCCAACCGGGACGTGGCCGCTCAACCGGATATTTCATGACCGAATCCTTGCCCCGCATATATCCGGATGTCTTACGCTTCGGGTGTTACGTCTGCCGGAAATGCCGCAGGACTGCCGGGTAGTGACACGATGCGATTGTCAGCCGTTTGGGCGATGGATAGGCTCGAGCCGATGTGCCTTCACCAAAAAGTGCCGCTTCTGGCATGCTGCGACCATCGCAGGCAGACTCAACTAGGGGGAAGATCTGTGGCATTTGCGGACGCCTTTACCGCCCCGGCCCCCGAGCCGATAACGTGACCAAGTTCCGCCATGGCGTGGCCACCTCGACCGGGACGGTGCGGCAGGTGAATGAGGATAGCTACTTCGCCGAGCCACCGTTGTACGCCGTAGCCGACGGAATGGGGGGACACGGATCGGGTGACGTCGCCAGCGCTCTGGCTATTGGCGCGTTGACCGCCTGCTCCGGACAGTTCCGCCTCTCGGTCGAGGACGTGCTCTCGACTCTCGAGGACGCCAATCGCGCGATCCGGGAAGCGGCGGCCGCCGAGGACGCGACCTACGGCATGGGCACCACGCTCACCGGCCTGGCGTCGATCCAGACCGGCGGCGGCGGTCACCTGATGGTGTTCAACGTGGGCGACTCACGGGTCTACCGCCTGGTCGACGGTCGCCTTGATCAGGTCACCGTCGATCACTCTGAGGTGCAGGAACTCGTCCTGGCCGGAGCCCTGACCCGTGACCAGGCGCGGACGGACCCCCGCCGCAACATCATCACCAGGGCGCTTGGCACTGATCCGGCTCCGCTGGCGGATCACTGGCTGCTGCCCGCTGCCGCCGGCGACCGGTACCTGCTGTGCTCTGACGGCCTTTTCACCGAGCTGTCCGATGATCACATCCTCAAGTTGCTGGCCGGCGACGATCCGCAGGAGGCGGCGGCGGCGCTGGTAGCGGCGGCCGACGAGGCCGGAGGCCGCGACAACATCACGGTCGTCGTCGTCGATGTCATCGACGTGGACGACGTGGCCGTGGCCGAGGCCGCCACCACGCCGCGCGACCTGCTTCCCGGCGATGACTGAGGTCAGCTACGTACCGGGAAGCTGGACCGCCCTTGCCGGGGCGCAATGCTGGGCGCTGATCGATGCCGCTCCGGACGCTGTCGCGATCGGCCAGCTCTGGCGGTCGATGGAGGCGGCCAGCGAGTTCCGCCCCTTGATCGCCGACTTCCTCCGGCTCGGGCTTGAGCAGGTACCTGATTTCGCGTTGCTCGCCGCCGACCATGGCAGCTTCTACCTCTTCTGCCGTGGCCGGGGCGGAGCGACAATCTCCGGCGCGGCTGGTCCCGAGCACGTCGACGGGCGCGGCCTGGCGACCTGGCGCGAGCTCCCGGTCCCGGCCGGGACTGAGCAGGTGCTCCTCGGCGAGCGGCCCCCGGACGCGGCCTTGCGGCTGCCGGCCTCGGCCGGAATTTTCCTGGCTGACAGCGTCATGATCACCTTCACGGGCGTACCGCAGTCACAACAGCCGCAGCAGTCACAACAGCCGCAGCGGCCGGACCCGACGGCACGGCCCTGGGAACGGCGGCGCAGGTCCTGGCCGCGCTCGGCACCGGCCCCCGCGCGGTCTTCATGCTGGTCGACGCCGACAGCAACTGGCTGCCTGGCGGGCTCACCATCTACCTCTACGGGCCAGCCCCTGATCAGGTGGAGCTGAGCCAGGTCGTCGCGGCGGCCGGAGTCCACTACTTCAGGGTCAAGCCGCCTCCCGATCAGTGGCGCGCGCTGACCGACCTCGCGCAGGCGGTGTTCGACGACGGCTTCACCGACGCGGCCGACGGCGCGAAGCAGCCCGCGGCAGCGGTGCTGTCGGTCGCCAGTGAGGCCGGCCTGCGCAGCGTCCGCGTCGCGCACGGCGCGGCGAGCACGACGCGGAACCCCGAGCCGATCACCTTCACGACCGTGGCGGAGGCCATCGGCTGGATGGTCGCGCCAGCCAGCTAGGGATGCGGGCCGGAGCACTCACGGGCCGCCGATGTGCGACGATGGCCAGGTGACTGCCCAGCACTCTGACCGGCCGACGCGGTTGACGGCTGATGCCTATCTCAGCGCCGCCGCTGATGCCTTCGGTGACATCGAGGTCGCGGAAGGACTGGTCATCACTAACATGGCGCAGTCCGAGCTGCACGACCTCGTGATCCGGCGGCTAGCCGCAGCCCTGGAGAACGCGCGCCCGCCGGATGGGCTCTGCTTCCGGGTCAGCTCCGACGTGGCGGTCAGGTTCGCCGATACTGCCAGCAAGCAGGCCGACCGCCGGCTTAACGTCCGCTACCCCGACATCATCGTGCGCGACTTCGACCCCTACGACGTGAGCACCGTGCGGGATCACATTCAGCTCGTCGTCGAGGTCACCTCTGAGGCCACCTTCAATACCGATACCACCATCAAGCGGGCCTTGTACGCGAGCGCGGGCATCCCCGGCTACCTGATCGTCCAGTTTGACAAAGACTGGGAGAAGGTCAGCCAGATCGAGGAGTACCGCCTTGACTGGTCGAGAAGGCGGTACATCGCCGCCACCGTCCACCACCGCGCCCTTATTCTCGACGAGCCGCTGCGGCTGACGGTCACGTTCGACGATCTCCAGCGCCCCTGAGCAAGCTCAGCGACGAACGCCTCAGGCTGCCGCAGTCACCCTCGGGCTTTATTTCAAAATTGAGGGTTGAAAAATTGCCGCGGGCGGGCTGTGCCTACTTGGCGAGCGTCTGCTCTCGGGAGCACCACCACGTGGTCCGGCCCGCGACCTTGCCGCGCACCATGGGGGCGCCGCAGCGGGGGCACGTCCCGCCTTCCTTGCGGAAGGAGAGCATCGGCAGCGTGTGCACTCCGCCGCCGCTGACCGATTCCTCGACTGCGCGCCGCACGGCCCGCAGCAGCCGGTCGACGTCGGGCCGGGTCAGTTCGCCTACCGGCGTCGCCGGGTGGAGTTTCGCCTGCCAGAGGACCTGGTCGGCGAGCAGGTTGCCGATCCCGGCGATGGCGTCCTGATCGAGCAGCCTGGCCTTGACCGGCGCGGTGCCCCGCGCGAAAGCGGCCCTGAATTGCGCGGGCGTGATCTTGCGGGCGTCCGGGCCGAGCGTGTCAACGGGCGGGTCAAGGCGGACGCGACCTAGCCTGCGTGGATCGACGAGATGCAGTGCCCCGCCGTCGTCAAAGGTGAGGGAGAACCTCGAGAACCGGTGGTCACCGTTGGCTCGGCCGCGCTGCCAGTAGTCGCCGCCCTCGATCTCGCCGCCGTGCCCGTCGGCTATGACGATCTTGCCGGACATGCCGAGGTGGATGCCCAGGGCTGGGCCGGGAGTGCCGGAGCCGTCGGTGCCTGAGGTGTCGCACCACATGCTCTTGCCCCGCCGGTGCACGTCCGTCAGCCGCCGGCCGGCCAGCGCCGTCCGGATCTCGCCGGGGGAGTGCGGGCGGCACTCGTAGCTGTCGCTGTCGTCGACGTCGGCGATCAGGCGCCCGAGAGCGGACCGCTCGATCACGGCGCGGGCGGACTCGACTTCGGGAAGCTCAGGCATGCCTCGTCCGCGGCTGACGCGAGTCATCGACCAGGTTCATAGGCCCGCACGCTATCCCATGGGAGTGGTCGTCATGAACCTGAGCAGGCCCAGCGATGTCACAAGTTGGCTCCTTTGGAGTGAGCCTTGTGGGCTGGTGCTGGCGGGCTGGGTGTGGCTGCGTGTAAGTGAGGCTTCCTTTCCGTATCGTCCTGAAGTGCGAAAACGGGACGGAGGAAAGGAAGCCTCAGGTGGAAGAGTACGAGCTTGGGTTGCTGGCGGCTAGCGCGGAGTCGGTTCTGGCGGGGCTGGGGCCGCTGGCGGCCGGGCTGGCGCGGCTGGCCGGGGCGGCTGGCGGGGCGGTGACGCTGGATGAGATGGAGTCGCTGGTCGTGGAGCGGGGCCGGGAGCTGCTGTGCGGGGTGGTGCAGCTGAGCCTGGACGGGCAGGCGGCTGCTGAGGTGCGGGTGGCCGGGGGGTGACGGGCGCGGACGGGGTGACGCGGCGGCGCGCCGAGCCTGGTCACGTGCGGCATGTGCTGACCAGGCTGGGTTCGGTGCGGGTAACGCGGATGGTACCGGTCGGGGTGAAGGGGGTGCTGTCGCTGTTCCCGCGTGATGCGGTGCTGAACTTGGCGCCGGGCGGTTTTCCTGGGGGCTGCGGCGGCTGGCGGAGATGTTCGCCTCGTCTGGTTCGTATCAGCAGGCGCGGGATTTCGTGGCGGCGGTGACCGGGGTCACGGTCGGCAAGCGGCAGCTGGAGGAGATCACCCTCGCCTGCGCGGCTGATGCGGAGCGGTTCTGCCAGGACCGGCCCGCTTGATCAGGGCGGGGCCCGGAGAGGCGAGGAGGGCTGCTGCCGCTGGCGCTGTCGGCGACGGCAAGGGCGTGGCCATGCTCCCCGGGGCCCGCGCGCCACCGGCCCGGACCCCGGACCAGCGGACCCGGAACTTTCAAGAAACGGCTGGGCACCGGGGAGAAATCCGGGCACAAGCAGATGGCCCAGACCGGCTGCGTCTTCGACGTCCAGCCCCCGCCCGAAACGCGCCGCCGCGCACCCCCGGCCAGATCATGAACCCCAGGGCCCGGCCACGCCAGGAACACGCCGGCCGCGGTGAACCGCTGGTACACCCCCGACATCACCACCGGCCACGGCACCGCCATCACCGCGATCCCCGGCGAAGCCGACCGCCGCGACCCCGCCCGCCCGCGCACCTGGATCGCCCTGGCCGGCGGCGACACCAGCCAGATCGACCCAGATCGAAGCCCAGGCCGCCGGACGCGGCGCCACCGTCACCATCCTGGTCGACTTCATCCACGTCCTGGAATACCTGTGGAAAGCCGCCTGGTGCTTCCACCAGCCCCGCGACCCCGCCGCCGAGGACTGGGTCACCGCCCAGGCCACCGGACATCCTGGCACAGCCAGACCTCTGACGTCACCGCCCGCATCCGCAGCCTCGCAGCCGACGCACCCGCCCCGGCCCGGCAGCGAGCACGCCAAGATCATCCGCAGGACCCTGCACTACCTCGACGCCAAGCAGCCCTACCTCGACTACCCCACCGCCCTGGCCAGCGGCTGGCCCATCGCCACCGGCGTCATCGAAGGCGCCTGCCGCCACCTCGTCCAGGACCGCATGGGCATCACCGGCGCCCGCTGGAGCCTGCCCGGCGCCCAGGCCGTGCTCTGGCTACGCGCCATCCGCGCCAGCGGCGACACCGACCAGCTACTGGACCTACCACCTCCCCCAGGAACACCAGCGCAACCACCTCAGCCTCTACCAAGACAGCAACCTCGCGCTCGCCGCCTGAACCTCACTCCAAAGGAGCCACACCCATGTCACAACGCGGGGCGGAGCGGCTCGGGCGGGCCCAGCGATGCCGCAACGGCGGCGCTAGAACGCCAGCAATGTCACAACGCGGGGCCTCGCGAGGCGAGAGTTACCCCGCCGAGGCCAGCGAGTTATTACCAGACGCCCCCTATCCCGGCGATAATCCTCCTGGACGCGGAAACGCTCCTTCAGGTAAACCTTGCTGCCGAGATAAGCGTCACTACTCTGCCGGGAAACTCAGGCCGCATCAACGCGGCGTGGCGGCGTTACTACCTTGGGGGCCTGATGAAGCTCTCTTTCCGTCTCCTTATCATCGTCGCGGTGACTACTGCCGCATTGACCGGGGCTGGCGCGGCGTTAGCGGCGACCCATCACCCGGCCGGGCCGCGAACGGCGGTCGCCAGGGTATTCCAGGCAAATTCCGCGAGTTTTCTGTCGGCGTCAACGGGCTTCGTCCTCGGCGGCGTGCATTGCAAGCCCGGGCATTCGTGCGCGGCGATCCTCGCGTCGACCACCGACGGCGGCACGCGCTGGCGGCTGGCCCCCGTACACGGCGTGACGCTCGACGCTGCCGGGCAGGTGCTGTTCGTGACCCGGCGCATCGGCTGGATCTACGGCACCAGCCAGCTCTGGGCCACCCGGGACGGCGGGCGGACCTGGCAGCGCAGGCAGCCGGGCATGGGAGCGCTCGCGATGGCGGTCGCCGGGCCGAGGGTCTACGCAGAACTCTCGCCCGACCGGGGCAGCAAGCAGCCTGGTGGGCTTTACACCAGTCCGGTCAGCCATAGCTCGTGGGCGCTGGCGCCTGGGGTGACGGGTCCGTCCGGCGTGCTGGCGAGCCATGGCGATACGGTCTGGTTCGCTAGCGTTCCTGATCAATCGAGCGGGCCGACCTTCATCTTTACCCGCACGGCCGACGGTCCGTGGCACAAGAAGGCATTCGCCTGTCCGGGTAAGGAGTACATGCTGAGCAGCATCGCGGTGGCCAGCAGAGCCGACATCGCCTACCTGTGCACCAGCACCGCCGACTTCGACATGACCGACGAAGGGATGCGGGTGCTGGTCTCCGCCAACGGCGGGCGGACCGCGCACCTGGCCGGGCACTGGGTGCCTGCCATCAGCGGCAGTGGCGGCGTCCTGGCCATGGCGCCGGGCAACGCGCACATGATCACGTTCGCTACTCCGCCGAACGCGATCGGTACCTTCGGCCGGTCGGTGAACGGCGGGCGCACCTGGCACGTGATCAAGGGCTTCGGCCTCGGGACCTGGAACTCACTGGCCTACGTCAGCCCCACGACCGGCTACGTGGTGGTCGCCCTGGCCGGCGCGGCACCGCCAGGCGAGCTGCTGCGCACCACGAACGCCGGCCGCACCTGGAAGCCGGTTCACCTGCCGGCGGCTGGCTGAAGGCCCAGCGTTGTCACAACGCTGGCCTCAGAGCGCCAGCGTTGTGACCCTGCTGGGGTTGCCTGCGGCTAGAACGGCGGCCCCCAGGCCTGGTGTGCTTACGGCGCTTGGCGAAGGAGCTGGCGGACGACTGTCACGACCCGGGCCGCGGCGGCGGCGCGCTGGTTGCCGAACAGGTCCACGATCTGGAGCGAGGTCAGCGTCCGCCCGCCGCCGACGTCGAGGTCTGGAACCTCGCAGTCATCGAGTCGGACCGGGATCAGCCAGGGAACGTCTGGTCGCCGCAGGCGCAGCTGGTCGATGGCGAGCGTGAGCTCCTCATAGTGGTGACTCTTGATCCTGGTGGTGCTCTGGAGCGAGAAGCAGGCGATGAAGACGAGCGCGTCGCCGGTGATCGCGCGGCGGATCTTCTGGCGCCAGTCCTCGCCCGGCCACAGGTCGGCTGTGTCGCGCCACACCGAGATGCCGGCCGCTTCCAGATCCCGCTGGAGAATGTCGACCTGGGCGGCGTCCTCGTGCACGTAGCAGAGGAAGGCATGTCCCGCCTGCCCAGCTCCAGCCCGGCCACCCCCAGGCACGGGAGCGGGCGCCGGGACGGGCACGGGAGCGGGCGCAGGCACGGCAAGTGCGGTCTGTTCGCCACGCAGGAGCGGCAGCGCGGCCAGTACGGCTCCGATCACGAAGATGGCCAGGGGAACGGCCATCCAGCCGGTGGGCCACCACCACCGGAAGTGCGGGTCGGTCGCGTGCAGCGAAGCCAGGATCGTCGGAATCGCTATGAGCCCGGCCGTGCCGACCGCCACGACTCCCCAGGCATGGGCAGACTCGATTCGCCTGCTGAACGGCCATTTCACAGATAGCGCTGCCCGAGCGAGGCGAATACCTGGTTACCCTCATATTCGCTCCGGGCGGCATTTAGGAGCTGCCGGTACGGATGCCGGATGACGCCGCGGTCAAATTCCGTGAAGATCTCGCTCCACAGCAGTATTGACGAGCCGCTTGGCAGGCTCGGGCGGTATTGCCGGGGGAAGCCGATCCGGTCGAGCAAGGTATCGGCCCGGACCTCGCCGCGGTAGACGAACGCAAGCTCCTGCAGCAGCGCCTGCCGGTCAGAAGACGTCAGGTGAATATCGGCTGCCGGGCCAGTGCCGTCAGGTACGGCCGTGCGTGATTCTGCCATGTGAGCGTGTATCCCGAGTATCCGCTGGATCGCCTGAACCAAGCGCGCTGATTCTATCTCGTAACGGTCACCGAAGAGATCCGCGCATCGCAATGACGTCAGTGTCCGGCCCGCGCCCAGGTCCAGATCCGGGAGATCGCAGTCATCAAACCGGATTGGAATAAGCCAGACGTCCTGCGGGCGGCGCTGGCGCAGCTGTTCTATGGCCAGCAGCAGTTCCTCGTTCTGCGCTGATTTGGCCAGAGCCAATCCGGCCCGGGAAAAGCAGGCAAGGAAGGCCAGGGCATCCTTGGTAATCGCATCGCGGATTGCCAGCCGCCAGTCCTCGCCCGGCCACACGTCAGCGACATCGCGCCAGACCGGAATCCCGGCAGCTTTCAGCGCCTGCTGCAGTCTGTCGGCGTGATCGGCGTCGCCGCTCGCGTAGCAGATGAAGGCGTGGCCCGGTTCCGGCATTCTCAGCTACCGCCTGTCGCGCCCGCGCCGGCTTCCTTTTCGGCTGCCCGGGCAAACAGCCGAGCTGCCCGCATCGGGTCTCCGTGGCGTTCATGCAGCTCCGCGGCAAGCGCGAGCTCCCCCCGGAATTCCGCGTCGAGCGCGTCATCCAGCCAGGTGCGGACGTTTCCGGGAGCGGTCTGCGGCTGGGGCTGCTGGTCTGGCCGGGAGCTGGTCTCAGAGCCGAGCTCGTCGAGCACGGTCAGGGTCTCAGCGGGAAGCTGCAGGTCAATCTCGGGTGGCTGGCCTACCCACAAGGTCCAGACCGGCTTCCTGTTCTTGAGCTGGAACTTGAGCAGCACGTCGGCCAGCAGGACCACCCCCGTCTCGGCGTCCGCGCGGAAAAGCGCGTGCCGCGCGCTCGCGGGCAGCCTCGGGCGCGTGACCGTGCCCAGCGGCAAATAGAACGGGCCCGGGCCGAGGCAGTAGAGCGGCTCGCCTAGCGGCAGGCGCTCACCGAGCCCGCCCGCCGCCAGCAGGAGATGGTGGTCGCGACCGCGAACGAGCTGAGCCGACTCACTGAGCGGATGGCCTTCAAGCAGCAGGCCGACAGAGTCAAGATCGGCGCTGGTCAGCAAGACCGCGTCGACGTTGCGCCCGGGCGTGCGCCCGCTCACGAGCTGCAGCTCAGGGAGCTGAGGGCGATCATCGGACACGCCGGCCGGAGATTGCAGCGGGTAGTCATCGGCAAGCCGCACGCAGGCCGCGCTGTCGGTGAATTCACCCGCGGGCTCGACGAGCTGGCAGCCGATCCGGCCGGAGCTCAGCAGCCACGACTGGTCGCCGATCAGGCCGGCCAGCAAGTGGTCGAGCAGCGGCCCGGCCTTCCCGTACTCGATCAGCAGGTTCTCATCGTCGCCCGCGACGCGGCAGACGCACAGCTGCGCCTGCCGGGCCAGGGCAGTCAGCAGGGACGGCGGAACGCGGCCGTCCGGAACAGACAAGCGCAACTCGATCAGCGACGTGACGGCCGGACCGCCGTTATCGGTGAAGAGCGGCCGCAGCCGCACGGGCCGGTGCGCGGCGCTTACTTCCAGGTCGAGTGCGCGCCGCACCACATTCGCCATCAGCGACCCCGGCAGCAGCACCCGCACTTCCTCGGCCGGGCGCTCGGCGGCGGCGTGCAGGCCGGAGACGCGAACGAGCCGGGCCAGGCTTACGGGCGTGATGACGCCGGGATCGACCGACCTGGCCTGGCCTGCGGCGTTCATGGCTTCGGCGGGCGGGTCGCCCCACCCGTGATCCTCGATCAGCCGCCCGGACGCGGCCCGGACAAAGGTCGTGCCGTGGGCGACTTCCACGAGTTCCCTGGCGATGTCGAGGTCGAGTTCGGTCAGCACCCAGTACGCGTGGTCGCCCTCCGCGCCGAAGGTCAGCGAGGCTGCCTGGCTGATCGAGAGCAGCTGGCCCGCGAAGATGAGCGTGGCCGCCGCGGAGCCGAACCTGGCCGCGACCGGGACTGGCGGCGCCGTGGCTCGCACCTCCTGCGGTGGCTGGGCGGGCTGCGGCTGAGGCTGAGGTGGCGCAGGGCTTGGTGCCTGACCGGCGGCCGCTGCTGGCGGGGCCGGATCGGTCTGCGGATCGTCGATAGGCTCTATCGGCTGATAGGCGCGCGGGGGAGTGCCAGGGTCGTTGTCGGCCATCGCTACCTCAGCTCCGCGCTTGCCAGCATTGCCTGATCGGTATCGAGCAGGCGGGCTGACCACTGGCTCCACCGGGACTCCGCGCCTGGGCGCTGCCCGCGAACCGAGGCAGCGAAGATGAGCGCGGCCTGGTCATAGCGCCGGATCACCTCGGCGATGGCAACACCCCAGGTCTCGATTCTCGGCACCCAGGGGAGCTTCCGGTCGGCCAGTAGGTCCTGGGTCTCCCTGAGCACGGGGACAATGCCGTGCTGGCCGGCTCCTTCGGCAGCGGCGCAACGAGCCAGGAGCTGGACGCAGTAAAAGGCGCGTACTCGTCGCTCGTCTTGGCGCAGGGCAGACTGGGTGCGCTCGGCGGCGCGAGCGGCCTGTTCGTAACCGAGCCTGCCCTCTATCTCCCTGGCGCCATAGGCGGCCGGCCAGTCGTTCTGTCCGATCGCTGCCTGCTTGAGCGACCTGGCCTGCTCGATGAGCACAGGGAGGTCGCCAGCGAACCAGCCGGCATTTCCTATCAGCTGGACTATCCGCGACCGCGCGGTCGGCTGAGTCTCCGGCTGCGCGCCGGACTCGGGTGGCTCATCGGGCAGCCTCGCGAGTCGCTCGCCGACTCGGCGCAGATGGCTACTCCAGGGTGACTCACGATCCGGATCAGGTACCTTCTCCGGCCCGGGCTTGGCGACCGGCGTAAAGGCGTCCCACGCCTGCTGCCTGGCTCGCGGCTCAGCTCGTCTGATGATCGCCCGCGCCGTGCCCGGATCGTCCAGGTGATGCGCGTACACCCAGGCCGCTGCCTCAACATCACCCGCGTCCTCATAGGCGGTCGCCGCTTGCTCATAGTCACCAAGCTGGAGGTAAAGGTCCGCCTCCTGGCCATGGTCGCCTAGCTGGCGCAGGCAGCTGGCGGCATCGGTCAGGTTGCCCGCACGCAGATAGCACCTCGTCGCGCTGCGCAGGTAACCGTCCGCCGCCGGCCGCCCGTCGTCGGCCGGGCTCGCAGGCTGCGGAGGCTGCGAAGCCAACTCCGGAACCGGGGCGGCCTCCCTGCGCCTGCGCCGCCAGCCGCGCTCAGGCATAGAACCCCTCATCGCCGTACCTTTCCCGGTAGGACCGCAGCAGCTCGTCCCTGAACTGCCCGAGCTCGGCCAGCAACTGCTGGTTGCCTGGATGGTCCCGGCGAGCCTCATTCAGCCAGCGCTGGATCCGCCTGAGCACCTCGCGGTACTCCTCGCCGGATCTGATGTTGGGCTGCTGGCGCCGCAGCTGGGCGAGGTCGTACCTGATCTCGGTCGGGTCGCGCACCACGTGGCTGCGGTCTTCGATGGCGACATCGTGGTCAGCCACGATGCGCCTGATCGCCGGCTCGTCGTTGGGGTTGGTCCACAAGTAGATCAGCGGGGCCAGGTCCGCTGGCTCGGCCCGCTGCCGGCCCGCGAGCACGGCCGAGGCCGCGATCGCCTTCTGCGCCTTCACCGCGCGCCGGTCGGAGAAGCTGATCCCCTCGGCGCGGAAAGACTGCAAAATATGCGTGAAAAGGCCCCGGACGCCACTGACGTCGATATCGGCGACGGCATGCTGCAGCTCCAGAAGATCGCCGAGCGGGAAGGTCACCGGCCCCCCGGCCTGGCCAGCGGTCGCGGCTGATCCATCGGCGGCGCCGATCCGGCCCCGCTCGTTGCGCCAGCCAAGGTTGAGCAGCTCCTCGATCGAGTCGTCCTGGACGTACTCGAGCCGGTACCTGAACAGGAACCGGTCGGAGAACGCCGCGAGCAGCGGGTCATCGGGCACGTCGTTCGAGGAGCCGAAGAGCGTCACCAGATTGGCCTGCACCACTTCGCCGCCGTTGTAGTAGCGGCGCTCGTTGATGAGGGTGAGCAGCGAATTCAGGATGGCGCTGCTGCCCTGGAAGATCTCGTCGAGGAACGCGATCTCGGCCTCGGGCAGCATCCCGGCCGAGTTGATCTTGTAGACGCCCTCGCGGAAGCTGCGGAAGTCCATGGGCCCGAAAAGCTCGGCCGGCTCGGTGAAGCGGGTCAGCAGATAGGTGAAGCACCGGACGTCGAGCAGTTGCCTGAACCGCTCGAGCAGGAAGGTCTTGGCGGTTCCCGGCGGCCCGATCAGCAGGGCATGCTCCCGGCAGAGAGTGGCCAGCGCCACGATGTCAACGGCCTCATCACGGTTGGCGAGCTCGCTCTTCACGTCGGTGAGCCGCGCCGCGAAGGTACGTGCCTTCAGCCGGATGTTCTGGTCGAGAACTTGCTGCGTCACTTCGGCTACTCGCTCTCTTGAAGAGTCGCGGCGGTGACCGCGAACACGTCGGCTGGGCTGGGCGTCAGGTCGGCGAGTTCGAGGTCGTCTGGCTCCGGCGGAGTGAGCAGCACCATGGTGCGCTGCGGCTCGCGCCCTCGGCCGCCTAGCGTCAGGCGCTGGCTGAGCGGGGTTTCGCGTTCTTGCTGGGCCAGGCGCAGCTTTCCGAGCAACTCGCCGAGGCGCCTGGCCGTCGTCCCGGATTTCCCGCGGCCGACGAGTTCGTCCGCCCGGGCGTCGCGGAAGATCGACCGGATTTCATCGCCGTTGAGCTTGTTGGTAGCGTGGCGATCACGTCGAGCAGCTGCGGCCTGCAGTGGAATGCCGAAGAAGTGCTTGGCGTGGACCTCGCGCGATCTCCTTGCGCGCCGGACTCATCGGCAGGTCCGATCTTGATCGGCGGAACCGGCTCGGCCGCAGCAGCGCCTCGTCGATCATGTCTATCCGGTTGGTGGTGCCGATGATCAGGACGGGCACCTCGGGCCGGAACCCGTCGAGTTCGGTCAGCAGCTGGGCGACCACGGCGTTACCAGCCCTGCTCCCGCCGTCGTCGCGGCCGGTGCGCTTGGCCGCGATCGAGTCGAACTCGTCGAACACGAGCGACGCGCGGGGCGTTCCTGCGGGCCTCGGCGAACAGCTCGCGCAGCTTGCGCTCGCTCTCCCCGACGTACATGTCGGTGACCTCCGGTCCGGAGACGACCTGGATCGTGCCGCCGATCTCGGTGGCGATCGCCTTGGCGAACAGCGTCTTGCCGGTGCCTGGCGGCCCGTGGAAGATGAACCCGCGGGAGACCAGCTCGTTGCGCATCTGCTCGGGCAGGTCGGCCGCGCCGCTGAGGATCGTCGAGCGCGCGTCCGCAGCTCCACCTTGACGTCCTCGTATCCGCCGATCCGGTCCGAAGTCGTCGTCGGGCAGCTCGAACGTGCTGGAGTTCTTGCGCCTTGAATGTCCGCAGCATCCATCGAGCAGCTCGAAGGTCGGCTTCTTGCCCTCGGCGTCGGTCCTGTGCTGGTCGTGGCGTACAGCAGCGCGTGCCGGAGCCGGACCGCGTTCATTCCGGCGATGTGCTTGTAGAATCGCCCGGCTCGTACCCTCGAACAGCTCTGCTTCGCTCCCGGGTGACCAGGGCCACGCCGATCGGGAGCCTGCTCTGCCTGCCGCGGTTCACCTCGCGCGGCAGGATGTCCATTGCGATTGCCGGACCGCGAACCGGTTGCGCCAGCACCTCCGGGATGGCCAGCGACGGGTCGGTGAAGGCGAGCAGCACCCGGTCCTGTGCTCGTACAGCAGGTCGGTGATCTCCCGGGCCTCGCTGCTAAGCGAGAGCGTCGGTCCCGCCGGCGAGCAGGTCCAGATGCGGGCATCGACCACCATGTCATCGGGGATGGGCGTCCCGCACCAGCCGCTGCAGCACGCCCAGCAGGTCGCTCCGCCGCCCGCCGCCCGTGCTCGCGCCCGACTCGACAAATTTGGGCTTGCGCCCGGCGCGCCCGGCGATTTCCCTGGTCAGGTGCTGCACGAGCAGCTTCTCGCAGCTGATCAGCACCGACAGGCCCGAGTCCAGGTAGGAGGCCGCCCTGGTGATGTCGGCATCATGGGCAAGCAGGACCGCGTGCCGCTCGCTGAGCTCGTCCGGATAGCCATCGGCCGCCGCGACCACCGCACGGGAGGCGGGCGCCGTCGTGCGCGTCCCGGCCCGCGATGGCGCGGCCGGTCGTTGCGCCTGCCCGTCGCCGGCGGTGACGGCAAGGCTGAGGTTGGGCGGCCAGTACAGCGGGACGGAGGGGTCGGGTTCGGCTACAGAGATCTGGAGCCCGGCTCACCGGGATGTTCAGCAGTTCGGGCGTGACGGGTTCAAGGCTCATCGCGGGGTGCTCGCTGAGCAGCTCAGCCAGGGTCAGCACGCGACCGGCCGGGGCTGGCTGGCGAGCAGGTAGCGGTTGTAGAACGCGTCGCGGTCAACGGGAACGAAGCTGCAGTTGATCATGTCTGGTCCACCAGGCTCATCGTGGTCGTCGTGAACCGCCCGGCGAGGTCGATCGCCCGGCGGTACCGCCCGTCGAACAGCGGCTGCGTCCGCAGCAGCGCGGGATCGTCACGGTCCATGGCCGCCAGCGGCGCCCAGAACCTGAGCACCGCTTCCGAGCCGATCGGCGCGCGGGCGGCGCGATCGATCAGCGTGTCCCAGTCATCGCCGTGCCGGATGAGCGCGACGCGGTAGGCCGCCAGGGCGATTTCAGGGTGCTCGCGCAGCAGCCGTGTCAGCAGGCTGGCCCTCCAGCCGAGCACCCTGGCGTCGGTCGCAGGACGGGCGAGCGCGCACGTGAGCACCGGCTCGCCTCGCGGGCGGGCCAGGAGGCTCACCGCGGTATCGAGGTAGGCGTCGAGTCGCTTGTCCCGCAGGTCCGCGAGCGGCGGCCTGATCAGGATCGCGCTCAGCGGCGACGCGCCGATGAGGCTCTCCGTGAGGTCGCCATCAGCGTGGGCCGTACCGGGCTTGCCGGCGCCCGTGAACCTCGCGACGACTCCGGTGCCGGGCGATGGCGTCGGCCCATCCGGGCCGGGCGGCCCGCTGATCGTCACCGGCTGGCCCGGCCGCGCCGGTCAGTGACAGCGGCGGCGCGCCGTGGGCGAGGCGGCTGGCCGCGCCGGGGTCGCGGCGGCAGCCGATCGCCGCCGCGATAAGAAGGACGCCGAGGCCGACCGGCCCCGCATCGCCGAATGGCGGGCTGCCTGCCCCGAGGCGGGCCGCGGTCTGCGCCGCGAGCTGCCCGATCCGCTCCAGCGTGGCCTGCTCCGGCGCGATCAGCTTGCTGACTTCGGCGGCCGGGCCGTGCGGCGGAGTGCCGGGATGATCGCGGGGGTCGCAGGCCCACGCGAGCACCCGGGCGGCGGTCGTGGTGGCCGTCACTGATCGGCCACCCAGAAAGGCATCAGGGCGAGCGCGCCGTCGCCGTCGAAGCCGTTAGAACCGGACGACCCGGTCATCGCCGGTGACATTGATCAGGCCCGCGAGCTGCCACGGCTGATGGAAGGTCTGGGCGTGCAGGTCGAGGTCGATCGACGACAGGCCCAGCTCGCTGGTAGCGGGGAATAATGGCTGTGATACCAGCCGACGAGCTCTTCGCCTTGCCCGCGCTGCGCGATCGTCTCGCTGACCCGCATGAAGCTCTCGCCGGTAAACGTGAAGTGCAGCAGCGAGGCGCCGGTCCGCTCGGCCTTGAGCACCGCGCTGATCGTGACGAGGTAGTGACCGGGCTCTGCCTTGCTGGCGAAGACGTGCCCGACGAGGAACCCGCCCTCCTCGACCTCGGTCGACAGCGGCATGGAATCCGCGAGTTTCTCGTGGGCTTCGCGGCTCAGCACCACGCTGACGGCCGCGCCCGGAGCATCGGTCGGCGGATCGGCGACGCCGAGCTCGGCCAGGGTGGCCGCTGGCGGTGCGGGCGCGTGCACCTCCTCGACCTGGAACATCCGGGGCTGGCTGTGCCGGGCCGGGTCCATGCTCATGGCGACCTGCGGATGCGGGCGGATCAAGGCCGCGTGGATCGAGTCAAGCCCGACGATGCCGTATCCCCAGTGCCGCTCGCCCGGCTCGCGCTTGGACAGCATCTTCTGCAGCGGCTTGGCGATCAACTCGGTCACCGAGTGCGGGTGCTGGTAGAGCACGACGCCGTCGCGGATGATGCACACGTGCATGTAGCCGTAGCTGCTGCGCAAGTTCACCATGACCGGGTGGCCGTCAAGCACCGCCTGCGTGGCGACCGGCAGGAAGTCCAGCTGAAAATGGGCTCCCACCAGCGGCAGGCCGAGCAGCGCCTCGAAGATCGCCCTGAGCAGCGGCGTCAGCGTGACGCGATGGCTGCGCACGTAGTCGTCGCTGCGGTAAAGGTCGACCTCGATGGCCATTAGTCGACCGCCTCAATGGCGTTCGCGTACGGTTTCGAGATGCTGCCGCGGCGGATCATCGGGCTGCCGCCCATGGCCTTGATCTCGGCCTGATGGTCATGAGCCCATTCGGCGGCGGCGCGGTCGAAGTAGTCGTCGGCGAGTTCTTCTGAGCCGTCCGAGCCCAGCCCGCCGGTCGGTACCTGGACCGTGTAGTTGCGGTAGGCGGCGATGTCGATGAGCGTCTGGCACAATTCGGCGCCGCTCAGCGCCGGGGTATACGAAGAGGCGAGCGCGCCCAGGCACACCAGGCCCTGCCGCTGCGGATACCGGCGAGCGGCGTCGCTGTCGTACTGAGGCCAGATATTGGGGTGGAAGATCGGCGAGACCCAGAAGACGAGCGGCGGGGTCACGGGAAACTCGGGTCGCAGCAGGACCTGCACGACGTGCCTGGTGACAGGGACGGGATCGGCGCCTGACTGCGGCGGCGCGAAGCTGGCCTGAGTAAAGGAGATCTCATAATCGGTCGGCAGGCTCGGCGGCGCGCCCCTGACCGTCAGGTCCGGTCTTGACTTGGCGAAATGCAGGATCTGGTTGCGCATCCGGTGCAGCGCGTCCTGATGGTCCATCGGGTTGACCGCGCCGGCGGTCGCCTCGAAGCCCAGCCGCAGCGACGAGCCGTCCCGCACGCCGGCATCGTGCAGCGTCGAATCCGGTGACAGCCGCCTGCCCTGGCCGTCCGGCAGTACCTGGTCCATGACCGTCGGCCTGGACCGGCCGGAAAAAGACGGGCCGTACTGATCGACGATGCCGGCGGCCACGTCGGCGATGGTCTGCTGCGCCGGAGCGTCGATCAGGCGGAACCTGCGCCCGTCCGGCCCGCTGACGTAGAGTTCGCGGATCAGGTAGTCGTTGACTCCGGCCGGGACGACGACCCAGCTCATCCCGGTCGGGTCAAGCAGCCCGCGCACCCTGGAGGAATCGTCTGAGCTGACCCGGAACGAGGTGGCGTGCGCGGTGGCCCACACATCCCGCGGGTCGAGGCCGAGCCCGCCGAGAATCTCGGCGGCAGCGCGGCGCTCTGCCTCCGACCCGGCCCTGACGATGACGTGGCAGGTGCGGTGATCCTCGGCAGCGGCTGGTTCTTCGCCGGCTTGCTCCTGGCTGGCTGGTTCTTCGCTGGCTTGCTCTTCGCCGGCCCTTCGGCCGGGTCGTCACGGATCTCGGGCGGCGCGTTGGCTCCGGTCACTCCGTGCCGCTGGCCAAGGTCGAGAAAAGTCGCGTTGTACGGGTAAACCGTCAGCGCCGCGCCGAGCAACTGGCGGCGGGGGAACTGGATGATGCCGTTTTCCAGCGCGGTGAAGACCTGTCCCCAGACAAGTTCAGAGTTGCCGTTCCAGGCGGGACGGTGCCTGGGGGGAAAGCGAATCCGGTCCAGGATGTTGCCCGCTGAAACTTCCTGATCAAAGACGTTGGCCATGGCGTCCCGCAGTGCGAGCCAATCGTCTTCGCTCATCGCGAGGTCAGCGGGCCGCGCAACTGGGCGAGGGGCCTGCCGGTTTCTTCTTACTGGCTGAGGCGTACCCAACGAAAATCCCCTTCCGGCATTCTTACCGTCACAATGTCGCGTGGCGCCACCCCGAGGTCGCGGAGGGCAGCCGTGTCCGCCGCGTCCCTGATCCGCTGGCTCAGCGGTAGCTGGGTACGCCGGCCGCACTGCCTGCAGAGCGCGCTGCTGGCGTCGAGGTACGGGACCGCCTCGGAATGCGCGCCGCACCTGGCGCAGTCCCCGGCCAGGGTGAACCCGGTCCAGCTGAGCGGCTCGGCATCGGGTGGCAGCCCGGCCGATCAGATCAGCCACGGTGCAGCGATAGGTCAGGTCGAGATCGCGGGCTGGACCGATGGGCTGGTGATGCGGGCACGACGGATCCCGCGTCGTCTCCACCGGCCAGGCCTGCCCCGACAGCGCGTCAACCCGGACGGCGCGGTAGTCCGGTGGCGTGCCGAAGATCACCCGCAGGGCGGCGATGGTCATCCAGGCGGCGATGAGCGCCGATGACGCGATCGACGCGGCGGCAGGCTCGTCTCGCGCGACGTCGTCGCAGCTCCACGGCAAGTCCGAGGCGCCGCGCTGATGCGGCGTCAGGGCGCAGCCGTAGCAGGGCTCGCCCGTATCGAGCCGCAGCCGTACCTCTCCGCCCCACGCGACAGTGCCGCCGTCGACCAGCGGGGCCTCAACCAGGGCACACCGGCCGAGCAGCCGCAGCCGCGCCTGCCGGGTGTCGAGGCACCCGAGTACGACCGCGGCGCTCGCAAGCTCGCCGAGGCCGATTCCGGTGGCCAGGTCAGCCTGGCGGGTCTCGACGGCGATTCCGGGCACGAGCCGGCGCAGGCTGCCAGCCGCGGCCTCCACCTTGGCGCGGCCGGCACTGTCCGGTGTGGCAGTGTCCGGCGCGGAAGTGTCGGGCGCGGAAGTCTCCGGCTGGAACAGCACGGTCCGGCTCAGGTTCGAGACCGCGACGACGTCCGGGTCGCACAGCACCAGTCGCCCCACGCCGGCCAGGGCCAGGTTCTTGGCGACCTCGTTGCCGAGCGCTCCGACTCCTGCCACGATGGCCGTCGCCTGCCCGAGCCGCCCCTGGTCCCACCCGGGGATAGCCCGATGCCGCGCGTACCGGTCGGCGTCAGCGACGCCCGCCAGGAGGCCGGTCATGGCACCGCCCGCACTGGCCGGCCTGACGTCACCGGGCACAGCCTGACCCGGCCGGTCGGCTGCCAGCTTTCCCAGCAGGCCAGCCCGGCGGCTGGATCGCGGTGCACGGCCGCCCCGCACGCCTGGCCTGGCCGGGTCGCACGGGCAGACCACGACGTACTCGCCCGCCCTGAACGTGTGCGCGCAGTACAGGCAGCGGGCACGCTCAGCGGGCGGGCGGGGCCTGGCTACGCGCCAGTCGCCGCGCTGGAGCAGCGTGACCGGGGCGCGCCCGGCCGGAGGCCAGGTCGCAGAGATGCCGTCGGTGAATTCGCCGAGGTCCCCGGCTTCCGGCTGGACGGTGGCGTCCTCCTCAGCCGGATCGCCGGCGCAGCCCAGCGCCGGATCAAGATGCACGACCACTGAGGTCTCGGCGTCCTGACTGACCCAGTCACCGCGACGGAAGGTATGACCGCAGGTCCCGCACAGCAGGTGGTTCCACCAGGACACGAGCGTCGTCTTCGTCCGCCCGGTCACGCCTGGCTCGGCTGGCGGCGCGAACGCGGCCCGCTCGCCCAGCCGGAACGCGGCGACCTCGTCCTCGCTTGGCTTCATGTCAGCTCGCCTTTCTCCCGCTGGCCGGCTGGAGCAGATCGTGAACCGCGCTGACGATCTGCCCGCAGGTCGGGTCGGGCGGCAGGTGCACGTGAAAGGACCCGCCGATGCGATGCGCCGGCGGGTCGTCGGCGACGTGAGTGGTCAGGACCCGCAGGCCGGCGTGGGGTACGACGGGCAGGTCCTGCACCAGATGGTGCTCGGTCAGCAAGATGGCCGAGGTGCCGAGGTGCCGCGCCGTCGCGAGCCCGGCGCGCACATCCGGAGGCTCGAGCGTCCTGACGGTCCACAGCATGGCGAGATCCGCCGGCGCGGCCAGCTGCCGGATCAGCCTGGGCTGATCGAGGCTCACCAGTGCTGGCGGCTTCCCTACCGTCCACAAGGTCACCGCGAGGACATGGGCCACGAGCCGCAGCACCAGCTCGGCCGGGCCGTAGGTAGCGGGAGTGGTGTCGAGCACGATCGTCACGGCTTCGGGCGGAGACTGAACGTCGGCCTCGTTCACCCGGTAGAGCAGCTCACGGTTGGCGAACCGGAACTCGAGCAGGTCCTCCGGCAGGGCGAGCTGGGCCGGCAGCAGCCCCGTGATCTTGCCGCGCCTGCTGATCCCGCTCGTGCCCGAGGTGGCGCCCGGCGCGGCCGCCGTGACGTCGGTCCGCGTGGTGCTGATCGCGACGCTTTCCAGCAAGAGCCGACGCTCGCGGGTCCCGATTTTAGGCAGGGCGTAGATGCGGTGCCTGACCTTGAGCGGCAGCGTCGGCTCGGCGGCCGTCGCCACCGGCCCGAGGATCTCCAGCATCCCGATCGTCCGCGCCGTGACCGCCGCTATCGCCGCGCCTACGGCTTCCACCACCTCGCCGCTGGCCTGCCAGGCCGGCTCAGCTTCCTCCTCGGTTTCCTCGCCTGCCTCGACCTCGCCTGCCTTCCAGGCTCGCTCCAGGGCATCTTTCTGTTCGATGAGGCCCTTCTCGACCATGCGGTGCGCGGCTGCCTTCTCGAAGTCCTGACGGTCTAGTTCCGCTTCCTTCTCTCGCCGGGCCTCGGCGATCCGCTCATCGAGCTCACGTACCGCTCCCGGCACCCGACGGGGCTCGCTGGCCTGCCAGCTTGCGAGCGCGGCGAGCAGCGCGTCACGAAATGCGTGCAAGGCGGGCAGCGCAGCTCCGACCACTCCGTCGTCTTCGGCCGGGAGCTCACCGGACCGCCAGGCTCGCTCCAGGGCATCCTTGTGCCCGAGTAGCTGCTTTTCGGTGTCGCGGAACGCGGCCGCCTTCTCGAAGTCCTGGCGGTCGATCTCCCGCTCCTTGTCGACCCTGACCTGCGCGATCCGCTCGTCGAGTTCGCGCACCGCTCGCGGGCGACGCTGGCCGTCCTCCTCGCTCGCGGGCAGTGCGTGGGAGGGGTCGGGCGGCAGATCGGCGATGAGCAGCGCGACGACTCCGACCCGGGCGGCCGGGGGCCAGGCGAGCGAGCGGATCCGGCTCACTCCGGCCTGGCTGGTCAGGGCCTGCAGCCTCGGATCGGCTGGGGGTGACCCGCCGGTGAGCCGCACCAGATCGAGCAGCAGGGCCAGGGGCACGACGATGCCGGCCACGGCGAGGAGCGGCAGTCCCGCGAGAGCGGCGCGGAGGTCCGGGTCCGATTGCGCGCTCCGGCCCGCTGGCACCCCGTCGCGCCGCACGGTGCGAGCGTGCGCGCTTGCCCATCGCTCGAGCGGGGTGCCAGGAGGAGCAGGAGGCGCCGCTGGCGGGGAGCTAGGCTCCGTGCCCTTGTAACCGTGCAGCAGGTCAATGACCTGCTCGCGCACCCTAGGCAGATCGGCGCCCATCCTGACCAGTACCTGGGCGGCTACGCCCTCGCCCTCCTTGATCAGACCCAGCAGGATGTGCTCGGTGCCGATGTAGTTGTGGCCGAGTTCCAGTGCCGCGCGCAGCGAGAGTTCAAGCACCTTCTTGGCGCGCGGCGTGAAAGGGATATGGCCAGAAGGCATCTGCCGGCCCCTTCCGATGATGCCCTCGACCTGCTCGCGCACTCCATCCAGGCTGATGCGAAGTCGTTCAAGCGCCTTGGCGGCGACGCCTTCGCCTTCATGAATCAATCCGAGCAGGATGTGCTCGGTGCCGATGTAGTTGTGGTTGAGCATCCTGGCCTCTTCTTGCGCCAGGACCACCACCCGCCGGGCACGGTCGGTAAACCTCTCGAACATCGGTCACTCGCCCCCGGTAACTGATAGCTCGGCGGCCCGCATCAGGCCCTGGCCAGCGACGGCAGTCAGCAGCCGCCGGTCCCGCTCAGGCATCGCGCGAGGGCCTGTCTCCAAGTCCCTGAGCTGGGCAGCTGCCCGCTCGGGCAGCCCGAAGTCGGTCATCAAGCGGAACGCCAGGCTCCTGCGGGCCCCGGCCAGCGCGAGCAGCAAGTGGCAGGGCGCCACCTCGTGATCGCCCGCATTCTGCGCCGCGCAGCACGCCAGTTCCAGCGCGTCGGCCGCCTCGTCGGTCAGCCTGGGGTCGCGCCGGGTCTCGGCGCCACGACCGGTCAGCGCGGCTACGTGGTCTCGAACCAGGTCTACCGTCACTGACTCATCGAGTAGATCGCCAGCTCGCGGCGGTGCCTGAGGCTCAGCCAGGAGCAGTCCGAGGAAGAGGCGCTCAGTGCCGATGTACCCGTGCCGCAGCACGCGCGCCTCGGCTTCGGCGCGCCGGACGACCTCGCGCATCACTGCCGCCGGCTCGACCTTGCGCACCAGCGGCGGCCTGGGGGAAGGCGCGGGCTTGACCGGCTGAGCCTGTAGCCATTCCGGAAACAGCAACTCGATCACGCGCGCCCGGATGTCCTCCGGGCGCACGCCAAGCCTTGCCAGCACCTCGCACGCCGGGCCTTCGCGGTCGCGGATCAGCCCGAGCAGGAGGTGCTCGGTGCCGATGTAGTTGTGGCCTAGCTGCAACGCCTCGCGCAGTGAGTTCTCAAGCGCTTTCTTCAGCTCCGGCGTGAACGGTATATGGCCAGTCGGCGCCCGCATGCGAGGCTTGGCAAGTTCCGCGATCTGTTCGCTGACCCTGTTGATCGTGACGTTCATGGACCTGAGTGCCTGAGCCGCGACACCTTGTTCCTCGGAAATCAGGCCAAGCAGGAGATGCTCCGGGGCGTGCTGGTCGTGAACGAAACTCCTGGCCCATTCCTGGGACAGGACCACGGCTTGTCGCGACCGGTCGGTGAACCTTTCGAACATCGGCTCACCCGCCAGTCGCGGAAGCGGGCGTCGCGTGCTGGCGTGCTACGGCGGCGAGCGCCTGGCGCGCGCCGCGTGCCAGCACGGCTATCTCGGCATTGTGCTGATCCATCCAGGCCGCGGCATGCTCCGGCAGCCTGAAGTCGGTCATCAGGCGCAACGCGACGCTCTGCCTGGCGCCCGCGAGCGCGAGCAGCAGATGACTCGGCGTGACCTCGTCAGCTCCGTCGCGCAGCGCGGCGCAGCGGGCCAGGTCGAGAGCGTCACCGGCCTCGTCGGTCAGCCGCCGCTCCATCCTGCCCGTGCCTCCGCTGCCGAGCAAGGTGACCAGCTTCTCGCGTACTACCTCGGGCGTGACGGACTCATCGAGCAGGTCGCGGACGCTCGGCGGCTCCTGCGGCTCGGCCAGGACCAGCCCGAGGAAGAGATGCTCGGTGCCGACGTAGCCCTGACCAAGCGCGGCCGCTTCCGATTCGGCGAGCCTGACCACCTGGCGCAGGACAGCGTCAGGCCCGACCTCTGCCCTGCGGGCTGACCTAGCCGGCTGCGCGGACGGTCTGCTCGGGGCCTGCGCTGGCGGCGGAGCGCCCGTGTGCCCGTTGAGCAGGAAGATCACCTGGTAGCGCACCTGGTCAAGCCCGATGCCGGACCGGGCCAGGATCTGGCACGCGACGCCTTCGCCCTCGCGGACCAGCCCGAGCAGCAGGTGCTCGGTGCCGATGTAGTTGTGGCCTAGCTGCAGCGCCTCGCGGAGCGAGTACTCGAGTGTCTTCTTAGCCCTCGGCGTGAACGGGATGTGTCCCGAGGGCGGCTCCTGGCCGCGGCCGATGATGTTCTTGACCTCGTCGCGAGCGGCTTCCAGGGTGAGGCCAAGGTTGTAGATCGCGACGTGGGCGACTCCCTGAGGCTCATGCAGCATCCCCAGCAGCAGATGCTCGGTCCCCATGTAGTTGTGGTTGAGTTCCCTGGCCTCTTCATTGGCCAGCACTACAACCTGGCGCGCCCGGTCGGTAAACCTCTCGAACAATGGCTCACCCGCCCGGCCTTTTCCCGAGAAATCAGCACCGGGCGCAGGCGCGCCGCAGTCAGCTCCCCAGGCATTGCTCCCACCCCTATTTGGCCGCCCTACCTGTGCGCCATACTACGGCGAATCCGCGCCAAGCGCATACCCGCGAGGATCGCCAATCCGGATGCAAGCCTTCGCCGCGAGGAGCCTCAAATCCTCGGCATTCGGCAGCAATCAGGTATCATGTTCATAAAGGGCTCGAATACCCTATATCCTCAGATAAGGTTACGTTCTTATCTAAATTTTGAACTCATTTAGTCTAGTTTCACCCTTGCAGGACCGGACTGGTGGGAAGAATGGAAAGATTGACATTATACGGGGAGATATTCGCAATCGGATGACAAGAATCTCGCCACCTGACAGAAAAATGACAATCGGGCTTTGAATGAGCGCTCGCGCCGCAGCCCTGTCGCTGTAATAGCGACTTGGGTGCACTCTTTTCGCAAGGCCTCCCTCAGGAGCGCCCTCACACCCAAAGACCTGCACTCAAGCGGGGATGCGTCAGCCTGCGGTGCCGGGGAGCCTGCCGTCAGCGCCCAGCTTGTAGGCGATGATCAGCTGCGGCCGGCTCTTGGACAATGACGCGCCCGCTCCGGCGATGACGTAGTCGCCGTCGATGGTCACGGGTGCGTTTGCCCCGTCGGACATCTGCTTCTTCAGCAAGATCGCGCCGGTGGCGGCGTTAAACGCGTAGAGGTCGCCGTTGTAGGTGGTCGTGAACACCACGTTGTTGGTGACGGCGGCGGCGCCGTATGGCGTGGACGGGAGCTTGTCGTCCCACTCGACCTTGCCGGTGTCCTGGTTGACCGCGACCATGTCGCCGGTGGCCTTGCCTACCGCGGCTTCGAGGCCCTTGGTACTCCCCGTCACGCCGTGGACGCCAAGCCGGGCCGCGAGGTTGTTGACGGCGGCGAAGGTGGTCGAGCCGTTGGTTGCGAGCTGGGACTCGATCCCGCCGAAGAGTGCTGGCTCGAGCGTGAACTCCGCTGGCATCGGGAAGCGCGACGACGGCGTGTCGTGCTCGGTCAACTGCCCGTCGTTCTCATGCCCGCTGTGCACCCCGACCGGGAGCGTCCACAGGGGCTTGCCGGTCTGCGCGTTCAGCTCGAACAAGATGCCGGCCTTGCCGCCGTCGATGACCACGGGCTTGCCGTTCGCGGTAGTGAGCACCGGCGAGTTCTGCAGATCCCAGTCATACAGGTCATGGGGCGTCAGCTGGTAGTACCACAGAAGCTTGCCCTGCGGGCTCAGCTTCACCACCGAGTCCGTGTAGAGGTCGGGGCCCGGCGGCTGGTGCCCCACGGATAACCCTTGGGCCAGCCGGTCTGCCCGATCGGGCCCGGGTTCGCGATGCCGATGTAGATGTTGCCCTGGCTGTCGAAGGACGGCGGGTCCCACAGGCCGCCGCCGGAGTTGACGTGCGGGTTGCCCCAGAGATTGCCGACCTCGTCCCACGACCACTCCGGCTTGCCGGTGCTGGCGTTCAGCGCCCACAGGGTCGACCTGGCGCCGCCCAGGTACTGGCCGACGGTCGGATTGACCGGCACGGTCGAGATGTACACGGTTCCGTTATTGTAGCCGGGGGCCATGTCAATGCCCTCGCGGTTATTGCCGGTCAGCTTGCGGCTCCACAGCTGCCTGCCGGTCCTGGCGCTGAGCGCGACCGCCGAGTTGTCGGTCGCCGCGTAGACCGTCCCGCCGATGACATTGACGCCGTCCGGGCCGCCATTCGGCGAGCTGTAGTTGTGGTGCCACAGGACCTTGCCGGTGACCAGGTCGATGGCCATCACATTGGATTCAAGATCTTGCAGGTAGACCACGCCATTCACGACAATGGGCGTGGTCGCGTAGCCGTCCTGGAAACGGGCCGACTTCGCCAGGCCAGTCGACTCGACTGGCACGCACCAGGCCACGCCGAGCGTCGAGACATCCGAGCTGGTAATCGCGCTGACGACGTCCCGCGTGTTCTGCAGGTTCGCGCCAGGCAGCGTCCAGGACGAGGCGGTTCCCGGCCCGGGCGATCCGGCCGGCGGGAAAGGCGGATGGGTCACCTGCGGATGCCTGCTGAAACAGCCGGTCGCCGCCGGGGGAGCGCTACCCGAACAGCCGGACGCTAATGCAGCGACAAGCAGCAAGCTCAGGCTCACCGCGCTGGTCATTCTGACTTCGGAACGCCTTGCCATGTTTCAAGCGTAACCACCTGCCCCTGCTGTTGCCGGCCGACGGCCGGAGGGTCCCGGCCGCCGTCCGCGTGGATACGGGGAACTGATGACCCTAATACGTGAATGGCCCCCAGCCGGGCACGCGACAGCGCCCGGCGCGGGCAGCGGAGCCGGGTTCTTGGGTGGCGGCGTGCCCGGGGCGGCGTGAGCAGCGCGGCCCTCCCTGCTGCTGTTGCGGGCGGTCCCGGGTGAGCAGCGTGGCCCGTCCTGCCGTGCGGCCGGGCCGGGCCAGTCCGCACTCCCCGGCCTGACAACCCGGCACGCGGAGATGAATCCGAGGCGCTGGAGGCGGGCGGAGCGGCCCGTGCCAGGCGAGGCGCCTGCCCGCCACGGCCGGCCCGGTGCTAGATTCCGTGATCACCATCGCGAGCGTGAGCACGGAACATCACACCCGCCCCGACCCGCCTGAACCTCCGTGATCACGCCCTGACCACGATCACGGACACTAGCGCCGGCCAGTCCGGACCGCCCGGTCACCTCACCCCCGCACTGCTAACCCCGCCACCCTGAACCCAATGAGCCAACGGGATCACTGATGCGGGAAATCGGGTGTAGATTCGCCCATTGATGTGGTCCCAAATGGGCGATGAGCTGCCGGACGCAACCTTTCATCTTATTTGTTAAGGATTTAAATATGCAAGCTGAAATTAAAGGCACGACCATGCCTGTCCTGCAGCTGGTGCTGGACCGGGGCGACTCGGTGATCACGCCGCACGGCGAGCTCGTCTGGATGAGCAAGAGCGTGCACATGTCGCAGACGACCCGGGCCGGGCGGCGGCGGACTGCTGCGCGGCATCAAGAGGATGATCGGCGGCGGCGGCCTCTTCGTCACCAAGTACGAGGGCCCGGGCAGGTGACCTTCGCGGCCAGGCTTCCCGGCCAGATCGTTCCCGTCGACATCGGCCACGGCGAGTCCTACCTGGTGCACAAGCACGGCTGGCTCGCCAGCACGCACGGGATCAGGCCGGGAACCGGCATTCAGCACAGCCTCGGGGCGGGTTGTTCGGCGGCGAGGGCTTCGTCCTGCAGAAACTCGAAGGTGAAGGCACCGCCTGGATCGAGGTCGGCGGCGAGCTGATGCACTACGACCTGCCGAAGGGGGAGCAGTCATGCTGGCGCACCCGGGGCACATCGGCATGTTTTCCAGCTCGGTCAAGTTCTCGATCACCAGGGTCAAGGGGATCGCGAACATGCTCTTCGGCCACGACGGGCTGCTGCTGGCCGAGCTGACCGGGCCTGGCCAGGTCTGGCTGCAGTCCATGCCGGTTCCGATGCTCGCGGGATCGCTCGCGCCTTACGTGGCGGAGGCGATCGCCGAGCAAGAGGGCGAGGAGAAGTAGGCGCATGCCTGGTGCCGGCCGCGGGCAGCCCCTGTGATCTCGTAACATCGCATCGATGGGGGAGCGAGCTAGGCCGGCCGGGCATGTCTTCCTCTCCTATGTTCGCGAGGATTCGCCCGCGATCGACAGGCTGCAGGAAGCACTGGAGATGGCCGGCTTCCGGGTCTGGCGGGACACCCGCGACCTGTGGCCCGGCGAGGACTGGCGGAGCAGGATCAGGGCGGCCATCACCGACAGCGCCCTCGTGTTTCTCGCGTGCTTTTCCCGGGCGAGCGTGGCGCGAGCCAGGAGCTACCAGAACGACGAGCTGACGCTTGCCATCGATGAGCTGCGCCGACGTCCCATCGAGCGGCCGTGGCTCATCCCGATCCGGCTCGATGACTGCGATATTCCCGACCGGGATATCGGCGGCGGGCGCACGCTGGGCTCGCTTCAGCGGTCCGATCTGTTCGGGGCGCAGGCGCAGACCGCAGCTCGCCGGCTCATCATGATGATCGGGCAGCTTCTCGATCCGCCAGCGCTCACGTCACCGGCGCCCCGCCAGGATGACCAGAGCACAGCGAACTGGCGCATTCGCCATGGACAGCTGGGAACGGGCGTGACTTCAAAGAGCCAGGTCAGCGCCGGGCGAAGAAGCATTCTCCCGGCATGTGGCGGGGGGACACGCAGGAGCCCGAGCGCCACGGGGTCTGGGTGGTGGACGGTGCCATCCAGAGACTGGGCTGGTTTTTCCGCGAACAGCTCCTCATGGACTACGGCATCGACGCCCAGGCCGAAGTCGTCGCCGACGACGACCTGGTCACCGGTCAGCTGCTGGCGCTGCAGATCAAGGGAGGCAACTCCTGGTTCAGCGAGCCTTACGACGGACGGCTGGACCTTCTACGGCGACAGCAACCATCTCGCGTACTGGCTCGGGCACTCCCTGCCCGTCATCGTCGTGATCGTTGACGATGACGGCAACGCATTCTGGGAGCAGGTCACGCCAGCGACGGCAAGCGAGACCGCCAAGGGTTTCGCGCTGAAGATCCCCCGCAGCCAGCCGCTGGACGCGACCGCGCGGGACAAGCTGCTCGCGGTTGCCGGGCGCAGCAAGGGGCTGGCGGCGTCGCTGCCCGATTTCTACGCGGTCCTGCCGCCGGCCGCGGTCGGGGCCCTGGAGCGGGCCGCTCGGCACTGACCGGCTCGCTGCCGCGCGGCTTGCCGAACGACTCGCGAGACGGCCCTGCAGCGCCGGACGCCACGGCTGCCCTGGTGATCGCCGGCAAGCCGTCCTGGCTGGTGAACAGCGCGGCGGCGCAGGACCTGTGGCTGGCCGTGGCCGGCTACGCGGCCGAGCATGCCCGGCAGCGCGAGTCCGGCGCACGCCTTCGCCCTTGCCGCAGACAGCCCCGGGCCACGCTCAGCGCAGGGCGCGCGCTCTCGCGGGAATCCAGCTGATCGCCAGCGACCGCGACGCCGCGCGGGACCTTCTGCGCCGCGCCCGCGACGAAGGCGAGACCGTGCTCGCCGATGTCGGCCTGGCTGCCGTGGATCTCCCCGACGGGACGCCCGCCCGGTCGACATCCCGGCTTCGCTGCGCGACGCTCCGCAGGACGTCGTCCGCGCCGAGCCGTTCCTGCTGAACTTCCTCGCCGAGGCGGCCCTGCGCCGCCGCGACTTCACCGAGGCCGTCACCCTGCGCGAGCAGGCGGTTGCCGCCAGCGGTGACGGCGACAGCGCCTACCGGCTTACCCTGGCCGAGGCACTCCGCCGGAGAGCCCTGTCCGAGCCAGGCAACTCCGGTGCGGACCTGCGCCGCGCCCTCGGCTACGCGCAGGCCGCAGTCGCCGAGCGACGCCGCTGGAACGGGCCGAGCGCCGACGCGCTCGGCGAGGTCCTCGACATCCTGACCACGGCCGGGGACATGAGCGCAGGTGATCACGGCCGCGCTGCCCCAGTCTGCGGCAGGCACCGCGCTCGAAGCCGAGGCGACCGCCGCCGGCGTCGCCCGGCGCGGCGCGCACGCGGCGCTGGCCTCCCGCAACCGGGACGCCTACGACTTCTTCATGCAGCTGCTGCCCGACGGCCCCTACCGCCGGGAGCTGCAGGCACTGGACGATGCCGATCACGGGCAGGCGAGGAGCGAGCTGATCGCGGCCTGGGCGCGGCTGATCGGCGACCCGGCCGACGATGCCATGACGGCCCGGTGCGCCGCCGCGCTCGCCCGGCTCGGGGTCTGGCCCTCCGCAGGCTGACGACCTGCGCGCACGGTCGGTCCTGCCGGAAGCAGAGTACGAGGCCCTCAAAGCAGTCTGCCGTGCCGAGGCCGGCGAGCCTGACATCGGGATCGCCCGGCTGCGCGAGCTTTCAGCGACGTCCGCTGATCGCGGCCGGCGAGCTGGTCCACCTCCTGGAAAAGCACGCCGGCACCCGACGCGGCGATCAGCGAGGCAGAGCAGCAGGCCACCCGCTGGCAGGCCCCGGCGCTGCAGATCCAGTACGTCGACCTGCTGGGCAGCCACGGGCGCTTCCAGGACGCCGCCGCCTTCATCCAGCGGGCCATCCCGGACCAGTCGCTGCCCGCCGACGTCCGCGTGAAGCTGTGCGGCTGGTACGCCGCCTACCAGGCCAGGCAGGGCCGCCTCGCAGAGGCGGCGGCCACGGCGCGGTCGGGCCTGGCCGTCGCCGCCGACGCTGACCTGGCGTGGAAACTGGTCACCGTGCTGGTCAGCGACGGGAAGCTGAGCGACGCCCGGCAGGCCCTGACCCGGTACCGGCCAGAGCCGGGCACCGAGCAGGAGATGCGGCTGTGGATGCAGCTGCACCTGGGCGTCACGTCACGGCCGACGACGCGCGGGTCATGATCAGCATGGCGGGCCGGCTGCCCGACGGGGAGTTCCGCGACGCGATCATCGCCATGCTCATCCGCGAAGCCGCCCTCGCCAAGGACAGCGGCACCTTCCCTGCCGACCTCATCGCCGCCATCGCCCAGCTGGAAGCCGACACCAGCAACCGGCCCGGCACCGGACTGCGGATCGACCCCGCAGACGACACGGCGCTGCGGGCTGCCCTGCAAAAGCGGATCCCCGACCAGGCCGCGTACCAGAAACTCCTCGCCAGCGTGCAGGCAGGCACCGCCAGCATGGCCGACATCGCGACCCTCGCGGAGCAGCCTTACGGGACCGTCCTGCTCCACCGCCCCGCCGGCATCCTGCCCGCGGCCGACCTCGACCCCGGGCTGCGGTCCGCCGGGGAGAAAGCCGCCAGGCAGGCAGTCGACGGCTGGCAGCCTGCGCTGCCGACCTGTCCTCGCTGCACCTGCTCGGCCTGCTCGAAGACGACGACAGGCTCCGCATCCGCTCGGCCCTGCCCAGCCATGACCGTCGCCCGCTCCGCCATCGATGACGCCCTGCTGACCCGGGACCACGTGCGGAACCTTTCCGCCGCCACCTACACCGCCTCGCTGGCCCCCGACGGGACCATCGACCGCACCACCATCACCACCACAGAGCAGGCCCTGCTGCGAACGCGCGCCGAAACCCTCGAAACCATCGCCGCCAGCTGCTCAGGCGCGCTGGCCTGCGACGCCCGCCGCAGCCGCAGCCGCAGCCGACACCATCGCCGTCGCCATGGAGAACCAGCTTCCCCTGTGGTGCGACGACATCGCGCTGCGGCACAAAGCCCGCCAAGCGGACGTCACAACGTTCAGCCTGCTCGACCTCATCACCGTCCTGGCAGCCGACGGGACCGCCTTCGACCAGCCGGCGACCTACCGGCGCCTCGCCGGCCAGTACGCGGTCGACCTGCCGCTAAGCGCCGCCGACATCACCACGCTCGCTGCCGACACGGGCTGGCAGCCCGGACCCGCCCACACGGCGCTCGCCCGGCCGGGCTGGTGGTGCCACCACGACATTCGGCTGGCAAGATAGCTGGCTCCAGATCGCCACAAAGGCACGCAGCCAGAATGCCGACGCCCTCACCATTGTCACCAAGGCCGCCTTCACCGGCGCTCTCCAGCACGTCAGCCGGAGCCTCTTCACCCAGCGCTATCAGCAGATTGCCGTCCTGGCGGTCATCGCCTGCCACGACGTCGGCCAGCCCTGTCCCCCAATGCTCCTGGACGAGCTCGCCCAGGGTGCCGAGCCTGCCCGCGTCCCCCAACCGACCTACATACTGGAGGCAGTGATCCGCGTGCTCCGCGAGCGTCACACCCCGAATCCCGAAGAGACGGCCATTAACCTGCTACCCGGCATCAGCCCGCTTTAATGCGCTGCACTGGCTAAGCGCAGGATAGTGATCTGTGCCAGCCGGGAGATCTGCTGGGACGTCCAGACGCCTAAGTTGAGGACCGACATATGCGCGCAGGATGCTCCGCTTATGCGTCCGCGTCGCTTCCGCGCTGTCCGTATGGGCGACGAATCGGGAAGACCGGCTCATCGTGATGTACTAGGGCAAGGGCAAAGATCAGCCTGGATTGAGCGCTACGGATAGCGACGATTTCCCAGTCTGAAACCCGACGACGAGTCAACGGCCATAGCGATTCGCGCCAAAGCTGAGTCGCTCGAGCACATACGTGTGCATCCCGTTCTCTGACGGTATGGCGACCCAGCGCGAGCGCGGCCGACGCGCTTGCCCTGGCCTGCCTGACCGGCGCGCGGATCTGCGCCGCCGCCGAGCTCATCGACAAATACGGCGACATCGACGACCCGTCATCCGGAGCCCAGGCCTAAGCCTTCCCAGTTAGACCAAGCGTCCTGTTAGCAGCTGCGCTGGTCATTGAGCACCTTGATGCCGACGGCCAGGTTCAGCAGGTAGTGGGTGCTGTCTGACTGGTAGTAGATGTGCTCTGATCTGGCGGTGCCTTGTCTGCCGGTGGGTTTCAGGACGAGCACCAGGTTGATCATGTCTTTTTTTGGGGTGTGCGGGATCACCGCGCCGTCAGCGCGCTGGCGCTGCGCCCACTGGATGCCTGGAGCCGGCGGGGCCGGGAAACCCGCCCGTGCCGTCCGGCGGGTATCCGTCGAAGACGCCCAGCAGGTCAGTTCCAGTGATTGGCACCACCCAGGCGGCGAGGACCCGCAAATGATGGGAGCCGGCCAGGGTGACTCTGTCGATCCGTGCTTGCCCGCCACTGTTGCCAAAAGACAAGAGGGCGAAGGTGCCCACTCCGTTGCGGTGAACCGGGAAACATTGCGAGCCGGTGCTCGTGGTGTCGCTTTGGCCGAAGGGGCCGTTGGTCTTCAGGGCTGTGCTGCACCCGGCAAGCAGGAGGGCCAGCGCGGCGGCTAGCCCTCCTGCCCTGCTACGACAGGTCACTTGTTGCCGGACTTCTTAGCATCGGCGACGACGCCATGTGCGGTCTTCCGCAATGGGGCACCCTTAATTCCGCAAGCGAATCCGTCCGCGGTATACACGTATTTGATCGTGGCAACCTTGGTATATCCGGTCAGCGTAGAAAGGTTGAGGCCGATTGCGGCCTTCAGGTTAATTCCGTCAGCGAAGGTGACGGATTGCGTCCTGTTCATTATCAGCTTAGAATTCTTGAGTTCAGCTACGCAGAATTTAGCTTTCGGCGGCGCGCTCTTGACATATTTTGTGCCGCCATTCACGGCGAACGGGAAGGTCGCGACCTCGGCCGAGACCTGGCAGGTGTTGAACAGTCCGACTTCCATCTCAGTCTGGCCCAGCCTGCTGGTCTTGCCGGTGATCTCAGGAAAGCTCTGAGAACCGCCCGTCAGCGTAACTTTGGTGGTGCCCGTATTTGCGGTCGTCCAATTACCGTCCGTCGTGCTAATTGCAATGCTGACGCTACTTGAAGCATTAGTGGAGTAGGTCAGAAATTTGCGCACACCCGATATGGTTGACCAGAGACCTTCGAGTGTGGTCCATTTCTGGCCATCATCTGTATTAAGTACCCAGCAGCCACTAGTGGCAGCCGAGGACGATACCGAGGCATGGCTCGTGCTGAGCTTGTGCATGATGAGGTCCGCCTGCATTGGGATTGTCGCCTGTCCGGTCTCGGGCAAGAGCGTACCCCCTGCGCCGACTCTCTCTGAGAAGCCGAACAGCGATACGTAGCCGTGACCAGCGGCCCAGACCTCCAAGTTGACGTCTCCGTTGAAGGCTGACGAGGTGATCGCTTCGGGATGTGACACCTTGATCGCGTAGCTGCCGGCGGACGATGAGGTGGCTTGGCCGACAAGACGGCCCTGGACGTGATCACCGACGTGAAGCTTGTTCATCACCGGCTGTGGCGGCATAGCGTAGAGAACCAGCCGCACCGCGCCCAGGTCCGGCGAACCGGTGAGCTTGCCCTGGATTGCCATCTTCCCGGCAGCCGCCGGGCCGTCAGCCGCAAACGCCTGGCTGCCGGTGGTCAGCGAGATTCCGAACAGCGAAAATACGGTTAAGAGCAGGAAAAGCATCCGATGCATTTCGAGTCATTCCCTTCCGAGATGCGAATGGCGGCATCAGAGAATAATCGCCGCCAAGCTTGATCAAGATCCTGAAGATCCTCCCGTGGAGCCAGACACTGAACCGCAGCGCGAGATCTTCTAGCCAATCGACGGTTCTGTAACCACCACGAACAATTCGGCTTATCTCCAAGATGATAAGATAGTCGGCATGCCGAGGCGGTGCGCATCCAGTGGCGTCGAGTTAGCTCGTCGAAGCTTCGCGAGAAACGCTCAGGCACGTCACGATTCCGCCCTGGGCCATGGCGACTAAAGTGAACGCCAGAAACGCATTGACATGGCTGATCTCCGCCGCCCCTTGCGACGGTAACGCCAGATCCCCCGATCTGTGAGAACACTGCCCCGGCTTAAAGACGCCGTAAGACGCCCCATCAAAGCTCCCCGTATAATTATGTTTCAAATTGATCGTAGATGTAGCTAACTTAGCCGTCAAGTCGCCATAACCATCTATCCGGTTTATTGTGCAGTGTGCGCGATAGCCGCATTAGGGCGATTGTTCCCTGATCGACCGATTAGGTTGGCTGGGGCTGCGGGCAACTGCGCCGTGGCGGCTGCTGTCACCGGCCCAGATCAGACAGGCACAGCGCACTGGGCGTGCCAATTGGGCAGTTGCCCTTTTTCTCGCGCCCGAAGTCATCACTGCACATGAATGTCAGCCAAGGCCATGAGATTCAGGCAGCGCACGATCGGCGAGATTGCCGACATGATCTGCGGCAACGACATTCCGACCAGAGCGTTTTCCGCTACCGGACTAAGAACGGCCTGGCGGAGTTTTTTGTTGATGCCGGCACGAGTCTCGACGTCGATCCCTGCGTGAACTCCCGGAAGCTGTGGACGGCCAGGACTCTCGGCAAGATCTTCGATTGCCCTCGCGTGCTGACCGGCGCTCGGATCTGCACCGCCGCTGAGCTAATCGACAAATACGACGACTCGTCCTCCGACTGGGGGAGCCCAGGCGTAAAGCTGGACGGTCGCCGGCGGGCTAGATGAACTGCTGGCCGCCGTCGATGTCGTAGGTCGCGCCGGTGAGCGCCGTGTTGGTCATGATCTGGACGGCAAGGGCCGCGACATCGGCGGGGCTGACGACGCGGTGGATCGGGAGTGAGTCCCGCAGTTCCTTGCGGCGCTCGTCGAGCTGATCTCCGAGCAGCGATGCCGACAGCGGGGTGTCGACGAAGCCCGGGGCGATGAGGTTGACGCGAACCGGCGCGACCTCGAGCGCGAGAGCGGCCGCGAAGGGCGGCAGCGCGGCCGTCACGGCCGAGATGATCCCGAGGCCATGGCCGACGCGCCGGCCTCCGGTACCGCCCATGAAGAGGAGCGTGCCCCCCGGCCTCATCTTGCCGACCGCGTTGCGCGCAGTCTCGAACGCCAGCACTATGTGGTCGCTGAGCGCCTCCCGGACCTCGGCGGCGGTCATCTTCAGCAGCGGTCCGTAGGTCGGGCCGCCGGCCGTGACCATCACGTGGTCGATCGGCGCCGGCACGTCCCGGAAGAACGCCTCAAGCGACGGCGGGTCGGTGGCGTCGAAGGCGGCCGTGCGCTGCGTGCCGATCTCCTGCGCGGCCTGGCTGAGCCGGTCAGGGTTGCGGCCGGTGAGGATCACGTCGGCGCCCTCGGTCCGGGCGCGCCGGCCTGTCTCAAGTCCGATGCCAGCGCTGCCGCCGATCACGATGACCGTCTGCCCGGCCAGTTCAGGCTCGCGCTGGGTGGCAGCATCAGTGGTCGCACTGGTCATGATTCCTCCTGCGGCTTGGGCCGGAGACCGTCCGACGGTTACCTGTACCGTCCTTCCCCTAGCCGGCAGCCTCGCTACCTGCGCATGGCCCGGACCTTCGCCGGGTACCAGCCACGCATGGCAGAGCTTGCGCGCTTTACCATCGGGGCCAAGGTCAGCTGTGCCGACGGAGAGTGCGGCTGGGTCAGCCGCGTGGTCGTCGATCCGGTTGCCAAACTGCTCACTCACCTCGCCGTCGAGCCGGAACACCGGCTTGGGCTCGCCCGCCTCGTTCCTGTGGAGCTGGCCGAACCAGCTCCGGACGGCATCAGGCTGGCGTGCACGCTGGCCGAGTTCGAGCGGCTGGACGCTGCCGAGGAGACCCAGTTCGTGCCGGGCACCCGGGGATATGAGGTCTATGGCCCGGATCAGGTGCTGTCGTGGCCGTATTTCCAGCTAGGTGATCCCATCACCGACCCTGCGCTTGAGGGGCAGGTCTCGCAGACCGTGACGATAGACACCCTGCCGCCGCACGAGGTAGGGGTGCGGCGCGGTGCCCGGGTCCATGCCGCCGATGGCGCCATCGGCTCGGTTCGCGGCCTGGTCATCGACCCGGTCAGCCATCGGGTGACCCACCTGCTGCTGCAGGAAGGCCACCTCCTCGGCCGCCACCAGGTCGCGATCCCGATAAGCGCCGTTACGAAGGTGGGCGAGGAGGTAAGCCTCAGCCTTACCAGGCATGAGGTGAAGCACCTGCCGCCCGTCGGGATCGCGGAACCGCCGAGCACCTGATGAAGGCGGGTCGCCGCTAGCGGATCGGGTGATTAGAGTCGGCTTCAGGCGAAAACCCATGCGCTGGCGGGTAGCCGTGACAGTCGAGGAGTTGGGCGGCGATGACACTGGCCCGATCTGCCCGGTCCGACACCGAGGTTGTCTTTGATCCGCTGACCTATGTCAGCGGGGTGCCGTTCGAAGCGCTGGCCCGGCTACGGGAAGGCTCACCCGTCGTCTGGGTGGAGGAGAACGCAGTACTCGGCTGGCCCGCCGGACCGGGGTTCTGGCTGGTGCTGCGCCATGCCGAGGTGGAATCGGTGCTGGCCAGGCCGCGGCTCTTTTCCTCCTGGCTCGGCGCTACCCAGATCCGTGACCCGGCGACGCCGCAGGCACTTGGCTATGTCCGCCAGATGATGCTCAACATGGACCCGCCGGATCACTCCCGGCTGCGCCGGCTGCTGGGCCGCTCGTTCACCAGGCGCGCCGTGACGCGACTTGAGGAGCGCATCCGCGATCACGCGAGGGAGATCTGCGATCGGGCATTGACTGGCGAACGGGGCGAGTGCGATTTCGCCAAGGACGCGGCGGCCGAGTTGCCGCTGCTGACGCTCGCCGACGTACTCGGCGTGCCAAGCCAGGACCGCTGGCTGCTCTTTGACTGGTCGAACCGGGTCATCGGCTATCAGGACCCCGACTATGCCGCGTCCGCGGAGTTTGACCCGGCCGCTGGCACGGACATGGCCAGGCAGGCCCTGGCGCTGCGGCCCGCGCCGGGCGGCGACGGCCGGATGCCCGATCCCCGGACCAGGGAAGGAATGCCGGACCTGTATGCCTATGCGCACCTGCTGGCGCAGGACAAGCGCAGCCACCCCGGCGACGACGTGATGTCGATCTTGCTGGCCCAGGTCGACGACGACGGCGGCCAGGTATCCCTGGCCGAGTTCGAGAACATGTTCTGGCTCTTCGCCGTGGCCGGTAACGAGACCTTGCGCAACGGACTGCCCGGCGCCTGCATCGCGCTGCTCGATCACCCGGAGGCGCAAGCTGACCTGCGCGCCAATCCGGATCTGATGCCCGTCGCGGCCGATGAGCTGCTGCGCTGGTGGACCCCGGTGATGACGTTCCGCCGGACAGCCACCTCCGATTGCGAGCTTGGCGGGCAGCGCATCAGCAGAGGCGACAAGGTAGTCGTCTCTTTCACCTCGGCCAACCGGGATGAGGCGGTCTTCGCCGAGCCGGACCGCCTGGATCTCCGCCGCCGTCCGAACCCGCACCTGGTGTTCGGCTACGGCCCGCACTTCTGCCTCGGCGCCCACCTCGCGCGCACCCAGGTATGCGCGCTGTTCGACGAGGTCCTGGCCCGGACCTCCAGCCTGAGCTACGCGGGCCCGCCCGCCTACCTGCGGTCTAACTTCCAGCGCGGCGTCAAGCGGCTGCCCGTCAGCTGGACGGGCCGGAGCTGACAGGCACGCCTCGTCGGTAGGCTCCGGTCATGGACAATGGGCGGCCTGAGCGGGTACTGCACGGTCTGGGAGAGTTCTACGCGGGCGAGCCCGCTCAGTCGGCCGGACCGGCGGCCGAGGCGGCACTCAGCTTGTTCCAGGACACCGCCCGCTCGGTGCCGGCCTATGCCGCCTTCCTGCGCGACAGCCGGCCTCGATCCCGGCGCCATCCGGTCACCGGAGGATTTCGACAAGCTGCCGATGCTGACCAAGGACAACTATCACCGCCGGTACCCGCTGCCCGAGCTCTGCCGGGACGGCCGCCTCGACCAGTGCGACACGGTCGCGGTGTCATCCGGCTCCTCAGGCACCCCGACCGTCTGGCCGCGCTCGGTGCTGGACGAGCGCGCGGTCGCGGCCAGGTTCGAGCAGGTGTTCAGGGACGGCTTCGGCGCCGATGAGCGCCGCACGCTCACGGTCATCTGCTTCGCGCTCGGCACCTGGGTCGGCGGCATGTACACGGCGGCCTGCTGCCGCCATCTGGCGGCGAAGGGCTACCCGATCACGGTGGCGACGCCGGGCAACGACGTGGCCGAGATCCTGCGGGTCGTGGCCGAGCTAGCACCGCTGTTCGAGCAGGTCGTCCTGGCCGGCTACCCGCCCTTCGTCAAGAACGTGATCGACGCCGGACTCGCCCAGGGCATCGACTGGCCTGCCCGCAAGATCAAGCTGGTCCTGGCCGGCGAGGTGTTCAGCGAGGAATGGCGGGACCTGATGGGCCGCCGGGCCGGGATGAACAGCCCGCTGGCCGACTCGGCGTCGCTCTACGGGACCGCCGACGCGGGAGTGCTCGGCACCGAGACCCCGCTGAGCGTGTCGATCCGCCGGTTCCTGGCTGCCCGCCCGGACGCGCTGCGCGAACTCACCGGCAAGTCACGCCTGCCCACGCTGGTGCAGTACGACCCGATGACCCGTTACTTCCAGGCAGCCGGCCCGACGCTGCTGTTCAGCAGTGACGGAGCGACCCCGCTGATCCGCTACCACATCGCCGACGAGGGCGGCCTGATCAGCTTCGACGACCTGCTCGCCTTCTGCGGACGGCACGGCCACGACCCCCTAGCCGAGGTAGCCGGGCCTGCACAGGAACGAGCCTCAGCGCGGTGCACCTCGGCTGCCATTCGCCTACGTCTTCGGCCGTTCGCTGTTCACCGTGTCCTATTTCGGCGCCAACATCTACCCGGAGAACGTCACCGTCGCGCTGGAACGCCCCGACCTCAGCGACTCGGTCACCGGCAAGTTCGTTTTGCATACGGCCGAGACCGCCGACCGGGACCGCGAGTTGCGCGTCACCGTCGAGCTAGCCCCGGGCCAGGCCGCCGAGCCCGGCCTCGCCAGCCGGCTCGCCGACGCCATCCGAGCGGAACTGCGCCGCCTCAATAGCGAATTCGCTCATTACGTCCCCGAGCAATCCCAGCTCCCGGTCATCGACCTGCGCCCGGCGGGCGACCCCGGCTACTTCCCGCCGGGCGTCAAGCACCGTTACACCCGCCCGAGCTAGTACGGCAGTGCCGGCCAGTCCGCCCGTGCTGATCGGGCGGCGGAGTCAGCCGGGCTGGAAGAATGCGAGCATTTTCTGGGCTGCGTCCGGCGACATCAGCAACTCCTTCATGTCCGCGGACATCCGGGCGGCAGCGCTGGTGCGTTCGAACATCTCGCGTTCGTATTCTTTGACGGCGGCGGGGAAGTCGCCGGTGTGCGCGGCCAGCGCGCGGCCGAGCAGGGCGCCGTCGAGCAGCGCCATGTTGGCGCCCTGCCCGGTCGGCGGCATCAGGTGCGCGGCATCGCCGAGCAGCGTGACGCCTGGCGTCGACGGCCAGGTCAGGCCGACCGGGAGCGTGGTGATCGACCGCGGCACGACCGTGTCGTCGCAGGCCGCGATCAGCGCGGTGAACCGTGAGTCCCAGCCGGGGAGCAGCTCGATCAGCCGCGCCCGGGCGGCGGCCGGGTCGTCGAACGGGATCCCGCTGGTGGCGAACCAGTCCTCTGCGGTGTTGTAGAAGCTCACGCCTATGCGAACGCGGCCGTCGCCGTTGCGCTGCGCCGCCAGGGATATTCCGTTGCCGAGCACCCAGTAGTTGCCGCGCCCGACCATCGCCGCGAGGCCGGGGTGCGTGCGGTCGATTTCGGGAATGCCGACCTCGACGACGTTCTGGCCGGTATGCGCGGGGCGGGCGTCGGTGAGCAGCGTGCGGACCCGGGAGGCCGCGCCGTCCGCGCCGACCAGCAGGTCATACGTCGCGCTGCTGCCGTCGGCGAAGTGCAGCAGCCCGTTGCCGGCGGATTCGAACGCGTGCCCCCAGCGCACCGCGTCTCCGGGGAGGGAATCCAGCAGCAGGTTGCGCAGATCGGCGCGGTCGACCTCGGGTCGCTCGAGCGGGGCGTCGTCGGGCGTGTCCTCCTGGAACAGCAGGGTGCCATCCGGGGTGAGAAGACGCATGTCCTGGCCTTCACCCCGGGCGATCGCGTAGAACTGCTCGATCAGGCCGGCCTCGCGCAGCGCCCGCTGGCCGGAGTGGATGTCGAGCATGCCGCCCTGGCCGCGCGCCTCGCGCGACGGTTCGCGTTCGTACACGACGGCGTCGATGCCGTTCACGTGCAGCACGCGGGCGAGGGCCAGGCCGCCCAGGCCTGCTCCGACGATGGCGATGTTCATGACTAGCCTCCCGATTCACCGTATCATCCAATACACTGTATTGGCGTGATGTCACTGTAGCACTCGAGCGGGTATCGTCGGGCGCATGCTGGTGTGGGAGAGGCCGGAGCCGCCGGATCGGCCGGTGCTGGCCCCGTTGAGCCGGGAGCGGATCGTCCGGGCCGCGATCGAGCTGGCCGACGCGGACGGCCTGGCGGCGGTGTCGCTGCGCAAGGTCGCCGCGGCGCTGGACGTCGGGGCCGATGCGGCTGTACGGCTACATCGCCACCAAGGAGGAACTGCTCGACTTGATGGTCAACGCGGTCCACGCCGAGATCCGGCCGGCCGGAGACGACTGGCGCCAGGTGCTGCGCTCCCTCGCCGAAGCCACCCGGCAGGCCGCCCAGCAGCACGAATGGCTCGCCGACCTGATCGGCGGGCGGCCCCAGCTCGGGCCGAACATCGCTGGCCACCGGGGATGCCGTGCTGGCCGCCATGGGCGGTGTCGACCTGGACACCGTCGTGCCGGCGGTCGCCGCGGTCAACGCGTACGTGACCGGCGCGGTACGCAGGGAGATCGCCGAGCGACGCGCCGAGCGGGCCAGCGGGATGGACATCAGGCAGTTCCAGGCCGCCTACGGGCCCTACCTGACGCGGACCTTCGCGACAGGCCGGTTCCCCGCGCTGGCCACGGTCGTACGCGACGGCCCCCACCTGAGCGCCGACGAGACCTTCCGGATCGGCCTTGAGTTCCTCCTCGACGGCATCGAAGCCCGCATCTCAAGCTGACCCGCGGACGAAGGATCAGTTGAGGCGGCTCTCCCCGCCCTTGAGGGCGAATACCTTGACGCCAAACGGATCCAGGGTAACGGTGTCGGCCACCGCCGACCCGTCCAGTTCGAGGAGCCGGAATCCGTCGGCCAGCTGGGGCTTGGCGGTGACCTGCTCGGGCGACTGGCTGACCAGCCAGGCGAATTGCTGCCCGTCGTCACGGGCCAGCACGTCTGCCCCGACCCTGGTGTCGTTCACGGTGACCAGCCGGCTGACCCCGGCAGCGGCGGCGAGCGCGTCGTAGAGGGCGGTGATCGCTTCCGCACCTGGCCACAGCGGCGGCCGCGGCCAGGTGCTCGAGCGGATAGGTGCACAAGATCACCGAGCCCGCCCCGGTGCGCCGCCGCAGCAGCGCCGGGCGGCCGTGGCTATCCACCGCCAGTACCTCCGCGCTGGCCGGCTTGAGCGGCAGGAAGCCGCGGCCGTGCATGTTCCCTTCGACCGCCAGTGACAGCCGGGTACCCTCTGCCAGCGTGCCGAAATCCGTCACGAACGTGAGCGTCACCGCCTCGTCGGCGATCGTCTCATCGGGCGGGTAGCCAAGCTGGTGCTCGACCCCGAACATCTCGTTGAGATGGGTATGCCACGGGCCGCGGTGGATGGCGTGCCCGCCGCGCGAGTAGGACACGTAGACCGTGGCCCCCGCCTGAGCGAGCCGGTCGAGGTGCTGCCAGGTGGGTCCGAGCAGTTGCTTGGTGGCGGGCACCAGGTACAACTGCGCGTCCTCGCCGATGCCGTCGCTCTCGCGCGCCACGGCGACCGGCAGATCCGCCAGCCGGGAGCAGATGTAGGCCTGCCGCAGCATGGCTGCCAGATAGGCGCGGTCCTCGGGGAAGGTGAACGGGTACTCGCGCTCGAGGTACGACGGCACGACCAGGGCGGTCCTCGGCATCGGTTCGGCGGCAGCGCCCGGCGTCGATCGCGGTGAGCACCTCGCGGAATGCCCGCATCTCGGCCAGTTGCGGCTTAGGGGCGCCGCGGCGTCGGTGAGCCCGAAGTGGAGCTCGAACGCATGATGGCGGTAGGGGTCCTGGCTGGCCAGGCTGAAGTCGGTGTTGTTCCATGCCACCCAGCCGGTGGCCCCGGCCAGCAGCGTGTTGTGCAGAGCCTGCCGGTAGTAGCGGGCCGCGTTGGCGTCGGCGAAGAAGCTCGGAGCTCACCCCGAACTCCTCCAGCACTACCGGCCGGCCGTAGCTTCCGGCAAGCTCGCAGGCCCAGGCCGCGGCGTAGTGCACCCGGGCCGGGTCGTCCTCGTGCGGGTAGACGTGCGGGCCGAGGAAATCGCACAGCCGGGCCGCGTCGGCTACCGAGTAGCCGTTATCGTCGCCGCGATATCTCGATGCCCCAGGCGCCGTCGCCGAGCGAGACGGGCTGGCTGCCGCCGGCCGCCCGGACGGCGTCGATCACGAGCTGTGCCCAGGAGGCGATGGTCTCGCGGGGCGCCCGCCCGCCGTAGAGCGGCATCTCGTTGGAGACCAGCCACCCGCAGACCGCCGGATGGGAGCCGAACCGGCGGACCATCTCCCCGGCGAACCACGCTTGCCGGGCCACCATCCAGACATCGGAGTAGAGGTCACGCCCGCACCGCCAGGGCGGATCCCAGTTCTCGCCGGACATGTGGCCGACCAGGAAGGTGGGGATCGTCGTCAGCCCGGCCTCGGCATGGCGGTCGAGGAAATCGGCGTACTTCGCCGCCATCTCCTCGTCGATCCGGTCCGGGGCCGGCATGAAGTCGGGCCAGTAGAAGAATGACCTGGTCATGTTCAGCCCGTGATCCGCGAGTACCCGCAGTTCCGCGCGGACCGTTTCCGGGTCGTAATTCCGCCACATCAGCGGGCCGCCGGTCCGGGACCAGAAGTTCGCACCCAGCCAGGTGACGGCGCGACCGTCAGCCGTAATCTTCGCGGAGTCTCTGTGCATGCAGGAAATCTCCCTCACGGTGGCCGGATGGCGCGGGGCGGCGATGCCGCGCGAACTGGCTAAGGCGCCGCCGCGCGATACGCCCGGAGCGCCAAAACGCCGTGGGCGAAACGCTCAAGGGCGCACTGCGATCGCATCACTATACCGGTTAAGTGTCAATGGGAATATCGTGGAGACCGGTTCGGCGGGCCAAGCGTCCCGCGACGTTAGACTGGCCAGGCAGGGCGCTGGCCCGGCAAGTACAGGCACGGGGCTAGTGGCGGGAAGGGCATCGGGTTGAAACGTCCTACCATCGCGGACATCGCGCGCCGGGCGGGAGTCACGAAGGCGGCCGTGTCTTTCGCGCTCAATGGCCAGCCTGGTGTCTCGTCGGTCACCCGTGAGCGCATTCTCCAGATCGCGGAAGAGGTGGGTTTCCAGCCCAACAGCGCCGCCCGCGCGCTGTCTGATGGCAGGGCGGGGGCGGTCGGGCTGGTGATCGACCGGCCCGCCAGGACGCTCGGGGCGGAGCCGTTCTTCCAGCAGCTCATCTCCGGTATCCAGTCCGAACTGGCCGCCGCTCACCAGGCGCTGCTGTTCACGGTGGCGGAGGACCAGGCGGCGGAGATCGCCATGTACCGGTCGTGGTGGGCGCAGCGCCGGGTGGACGGCGTCTTCCTGGTCGACCTGCAGATCCGCGATCAGCGGGTAAGCGTGCTGGAGAAAGCTGCACATGCCGACGGTGGTGATCGGCACGCCCGAAGGAGCCGGGTCGCTGCCGGCGGTCTGGCAGGACGACGCGGCCGCCGCGCGCAGCGTCGTGGCGCACCTGACTGGGCTGGGCCACCAGCGGATCGCGCGGGTGACCGGCCCCGCCAGGTTCTGGCACACGAAGATACGGACCGACGCGTTCACCGAAGCGGTGCGGGACGCCGGGGCGGAGGGGGTCTGCGTAGAGGCGGACTACACCGGGTCCCGCGGCGCGGAGACCACCCGGCGGCTGCTCGAGCAGGGCGAGCCGCCCACCGTGATCTTCTACGACAACGACCTGATGGCCGTGTCCGGCCTCGCGACCGCGCAGAGCATGGGAGTCGAGGTGCCCGCCGAGCTGTCGATCGTGGCGTGGGATGACTCACTCGTGTGCGAGCTGGTGCACCCGCCGCTGACGGCGCTGAGCCGGGACATCCCCGCCTATGGCGCGTGCGCGGCGCAAGTGCTATCCGAGGCGATGGCGGGCCGCGAGGTGGGCCACCACGAGGTCCCGCCGTCCCAGCTCACGGTCCGGGCGAGCACGGCACCGCCCCCGGCCCGGGTGCGCGCCCGCCGGCCCTCCCGCAGCCGCGCCTGACGAAAGCCGTCCCGATGCGTGAGCATCACGGGCTCCTGGGGGGTTGACACTTAACCGGTATAGTGATTCGCTCGGTGCACGCGGAAACCATTAGCAAGACCGGATCCCGGACTGACCCGACCTCAATGACAGTGCCGGGGACCACTATTACAGGACAACGACGCCGATTGCCGGTTGCCATAACAACGTGCCTGACATGCTGCGCCGTCGGCGCCGCGTGCCGGTATTGAATGTTCGCGCGAACCCCCAGGGCATAGGAAGAAGAGGAATCAGCGATGTCGTCAAGACCTTGGCGCTTGCGAGCGATGCTGCCGGTGCAGTCCTCGTCGCGGCCGGTATGGTCGCCGGCTGCGCGAGCAGCAGCGGCTCCGGCGGATCGAACGGATCGGGCGGCGGCTCCTCATCCGGGGCGAATGGCTTGCTGACGGTCGCCACCGGGGCCACCGCCTACCCGGATGATTTCAACCTGTACTCCCCCAACGCCGAAGACCCGACCAACGGCATGATCTACGAGCCGCTGTTCTTCTATGACACGGCGAAGGCCGGCGACATCAAGCCCTGGCTCGGCACCAGCTACAAGTGGACGAACGGCGGGAAGACGCTCGCCGTCCAGCTCCGGCACAACGTGAAGTGGACCGACGGTAAGCCGTTCACGAGCGCGGACGTCGTCTTCACCTTCGACCAGGCGTTGCACAGCACCGCGCTCAACAAGTTCGGGCTGCCGCTGGCCAGCGTGGCCGCGAGTGGCCCGTACGGCGTCACGATCGGCTTCACCAAGTCGGCTTACACCGACGCCTACTACGCGCTCGGCCGGGTGGAGATCTTGCCGCAGCACATCTGGCAGTCGGTGAAGAACCCGGCCACCTTCCTGAACCAGCATCCGGTCGGCACCGGCGCCTACATGCTGACTAAGTTCTCGTCGCAGGCGTTCGAGCTCACCGCTAACCCGCACTACTACCTGCCCGGCCTGCCCAAGTTCAAGGCCGTCCGGTTCCTCGCCTACAGCGGCAACGAGACGCTGGACGCGGCGGCTGAGAGCGGCGTGCTCGACTGGTCTGGCGCCTTCATCCCGAACATCAAGCAGACCTACCTGGCCAAGGACCCGAAATTCGTGGTCAGTGACATTCCGCTGGCCACCACGTTCCTGGTGCCCAATCTGGTCAGCGGCCCGTCGGCGAACCTCGCGCTCCGGCAGGCGATCAGCGCCGCCATCAACCGCACCTCGATCAGCGATACGGTCTATAACGGCTACGCGCCGCCCACGAACCCCGAGGCGCTGATCACGCCCAACTACAACTCGGTGCTCGACCCGTCGCTGGCCAGCGCCAGCTTCAGCCCCCCGAGCGTGGCCACGGCCAATGCCATCCTGTCCAAGGCCCGCATCAAGACCCCGGTGAGCATTACCGTCAAGATGGTGGCGGGCTACACGGACTACCTCAGCGACCTGCAGATCATGCAGCAGGAACTCAAGCCGGCCGGCATCAGCCTCACGATCGACCAGGAGGCCTACACCAAGTTCATCTCCGACCAGGACAATGGCGACTTCCAGTTCCTGCTCGACAGCTTCGGCTACACGCCGGACCCCTGGTCGTACTACTACACGATCCTTGACTCCGCGATCGCGCCCGCCATCGGCAAGGCGGACACCGTCGGCAACTTCGGCCGCTACCGGAACTCGCAGGTCGACTCGCTGCTCGCCCAGATCGCCGGGACGACGGACGCGTCCGTTCAGAAACCGGACTTCTACAAGATCGAGCAGGCCTTTGTCAGCCAGATGCCGCTCATCCCGCTGTGGGAGTCGCAGGACGAGATTGAATTCAACGGCCACTTCGTCAGCAACATCCCGACCGTGTCGAACCCGTTCGGCGCTCCGGCCGTGTACATCCAGCCCGACATGGGATGGATCGCCGCCCGGCTGGTCCCGGTGAAGTGACGCGCTGACCAGGGATCGGAGGAGAGGAGGCGGCGCGGCGTGCGGTATGTGCTCCGTAAGCTCGGGTTCTACGTCATCGCCGCCTGGGCAGCACTCACCATCAACTTCCTGCTGCCGCAACTCATCCCCGGTAACCCGGTCGAGGCGCTGATCGGCAGGATGGCGCAGTCGGGCACGCCGCCGCCAGGTGAGGCCAAGGTCCTGACCGCGCTGCTCGGGCTCGGCACGGGGAACATCTTCGAGAAGTACTGGCAGTACGTGGAAGGCCTGGCGCACCTGCGCCTGGGCCTGTCCATCAGCGAGTTCCCGACCCCGGTCAGCACCGAGGTCAGCCAGTCCATCTACTGGACGCTGGTGCTGGTAGGCGTGGCCACCGTCATCAGCTTCGGGCTCGGGATCGTGCTCGGCACCCTGGCCGGCTGGAAGCGCGGCTCCAAGCTGGACGCGATCATCCCGGCCACCACGCTGCTCACCGCGATGCCGTACTTCTGGCTCGCGCTCATCGTGCTGTACATCTTCTCCAGCAACGTCTGGCACATCCTGCCGGCCGGCCAGGGCTACGACACCAACTCCACCATCACCGTAGGCTGGAACCCGCCGTTCATCGCCTCGGCCGCCCAGCACGCGATCCTGCCCGCGCTGACGATCGTGCTCAGTTCGGTCGGCGGCTGGCTGCTCGGCATGCGCAACATGATGGTCTCCACCCTCTCCGACGACTATGTCGTCGCGGCCGAGGCGAAAGGCCTGAAACAGCGGCGGATAATGATCGGCTACGCCGCGCGTAACGCGGTCCTGCCCAGCGTCTCCGGTTTCGCCATCTCGCTCGGGTTCGTGGTCAGCGGTGCGATCGCCATGGAATATGTCTTTTCCTATCCGGGCATCGGAGACCTGCTCGTGCAGGCGGTGAACAACAATGACTACCCGCTGATGCAGGGGATTTTCCTGGTGATCACGTTCGCTGTTCTCGGCGCGAATCTCATCGTCGACCTGCTCCACGGCTTCATCGACCCGCGCACGAGGCTGTCGCGGTGACCGCCACCAACGTCGTCGCGGCGGTCGCGGCGGAAGGCGGCGAGACCGGCCGGGCCGGCGGCAGGCTGCGGCAGGCGTTCCGGTCCCGGCGGCTGGTCGCCGGCAGCTGCATCGTCGGCGGTCTTCGGGCTAGTCGCGATCTTCGCGCCGTTCTTCGTCACGAACCCCGACCGGCTGACGGGCGCCAGCCTGGCCGCGCCGTCGCTGCACCACTGGCTCGGCACCACCCAGATCGGGCAGGACGTGTTCGATCAGCTGGTGGTCAGCGCGCGGGCCACGCTGCTGATCGGGGTGGCGCCGGACTGCTGGCCACCGTCGTCTCGGTCATCATCGGGATCAGCGGCGGCTACGCGGGCGGCCTGATCGACGAGGCGCTGAACCTGCTGTCCAACGTGGTGCTGGTGATCCCGACGCTGCCGCTCGTCATCGTGATCCTCGCCGACGTGAAATCCAGCGGGCTGCTGTCGCTGATCGTCATCATCGCGCTCACCAGCTGGGCCGCGTCCGCCCGGGTGCTGCGAGCCCAGACGCTGTCGGTGCGCAACCGCGAGTACGTGCTGGCGGCGCGCGCGTCGGGCGAGCGGGCCTGGCGGATCGTGTTCGTGGAGATCCTGCCGAACGAGCTGCCGATCATCGTCTCCAATTTCATCTTCGCCATGATCTTCGCGATCCTCACCCAGGCCGCGCTCGCGTTCATCGGCCTGGGTGACCCGACGCTGCTCACCTGGGGGAACATGCTCAACCTCGCCTACAACGGGCAGGCGCTGTCGGTCGGCGCCTGGTGGTGGCTGATCCCGCCCGGCCTGTGCATCGCGCTGCTGGGCATGGGCCTGGCGCTGATCAACTTCAGCCTGGACGAGTTGCTCAACCCGCGGTTGCGGGTCTACCGCCCGGGCAAGGAGCGGCGCGGCGCCGCGAAGGTGACCAGCCGATGATCGACCACGCCGGCGAGCCAGGCCGCGGGCCTGGCCTTCGACCCCGATGTGGTGCTGCGGGCCGAGCACGTCAGCGTCGAGTACGCGGGTCGGCGCCCCACCCGCGCGGTCCGGGACGTCACGCTCGAACTGCGCCGCGGCGAAGTGCTCGGCATCGCGGGCGAGAGCGGCTGCGGGAAGTCCACGCTGGCCTACGCGCTGACCAGGATGCTCCGGCCGCCCGCGGTCATGACCGGCGGGGCCATCACGTTCTACCCCTCCGGCGGCCCGCCGATCGACCTGGCCGGGCTGACCGGAGAGGAGTTGCGGGCGTTCCGCTGGAACAAGATCGCCATGGTGTTCCAGAGCGCCATGAACGCGCTCAACCCGGTGTCCAGCCTGGCCAGGCAGTTCGATGACATCTTCGCGGCGCACCGGCCGCAGCTGGACCGGGCTCAGCGCCAGCAGCGCGCCAGGGAACTGCTGGACGCGGTGGGGATCGACCCGGAACGGGTCAACGGCTTCCCGCACGAGCTGTCCGGCGGCATGCGGCAGCGCGTCATGATCGCGATGGCGCTGGCGCTGGAACCCGAGATCGTCATCATGGACGAGCCGACCACAGCGCTCGACGTGGTGGTGCAGCGGGAGATCCTGGACGAGATCGAGCGACTTCGGGAAGAACGCGGCTTCGGCATCATCTTCATCACCCACGACCTGTCGCTGCTGCTGGAGATCAGCGACCGGCTGGCGGTGATGTACGCCGGCGAGATCGTGGAGTTCGCGCCGTCCGAGGCGGTAGGAACCGCCCCTGCCCACCCGTACACCCGCGGCCTGCTCCGGTCCTTCCCGGACGTGCGGGGCGCTCGCCGGGCGCTGCGCGGCGTCGCCGGGCACCCGCCGGACCTGCGGGAGACCGTGCCCGGCTGCCCGTTCGCGCCGCGCTGCGACTACGCCTTCGGCCCGTGCGCGACCGCCCGCCCGGTGCTGGCACCTGCCACCGCCTGGCCCGCTGCCGGCGGCGGGCCGGCGGCGAACTGGCAGGTGGCCTGCCACCTGCACGCTCCACACCGGCCGGCCAGTGCCGGTGCGACGGTGACCCGGGCGGCGCCGGTCGGGCAGCGGCCTGGCGAGCGCCTGACCACGGGAGGAGCGTCGTGACCGCGCTAGGCGTCAGCGACCTCACCGTCGTGTTCCACCAGCGAGGCGGTCCCGCCCTGCGGGCGGTCGACAACGTGTCCTTCGACCTCGAGGCGGGCCAGACGCTGGCGCTGGTTGGCGAGAGCGGCAGCGGCAAGTCCACGGTGGTCAGGGCCGTGGCGCAGCTGGTGAAACCATCGTCGGGCAGGATCGCGCTTGACGGGCGCCCGGCTGGCCGCCGCGGCCGGGCGCTGCGCTACTACCGGCAGCACGTCCAGGTCATCTTCCAGGACCCGTTCGCCTCGCTCAACCCGATGCACACGGTCAGGCATCATCTCGCCCGGCCGCTGCTACTGCGCCCCGGGCACGCCCGCGGGCCGGGGATCGATCACGAGATCCGCGAACTGCTCCGTTCGGTCAACCTGACACCGCCGGAGGAGATCGCGCGCAAGCATCCGCACGAGCTGTCCGGGGGGCAGCGGCAGCGGGTCGCGATCGCGCGGGCGCTGGCCACCGGGCCGGAGGTGCTGCTCGCCGACGAGCCGGTGTCCATGCTGGACGTGTCGATCCGGCTGGAAATCCTGAACCTGCTCGACCGGCTCAAGCGCGAGCGGAACCTGGCCATGCTGTACGTGACCCACGACCTGGCCACCGCCCGGCACTTCTCGTCGGAGATCATGGTCATGTACCGGGGGGAGATCGTCGAGCGCGGGCCTAGCGACGACGTTATCCTGCACCCCTCACACCCCTACACGCAGATCCTGGCGAAGGCCGCTCCCGACCCCACTGTGCCGCGCGCCGCCCTAGCCGCCGCCCGCCGGCAGCGGCTGGCCGACCGGGTGGCCAGGGACGGGGAGAAGCGGGAGCTGACGCTCGGGGCGGGCTGCGGGTTCCGGTCCCGCTGCCCGCACGCGATGCCGGTCTGCGAGCAGCCACCCCCCGACGCCGAGACCGGCACCGGGCACCTTGCCCGCTGCTGGCTGCACGTGCCGGAGGCGATGCGATGACGTCATGGACGCCCGATGACGAGCAGTCCTTGATCGACCGCCGCCGGTTCGCGTTCGGCGTGGGCTTCGGCGGAGACCGGGCCGCGCAGTGCGCCTGCACCGCCTGATCATCGCCGACCTGACCCGTGTTCAAGGCCCCGACCATCCGCAGACCCTCGTCGCCCGCCGGCGCCTGGCGGTCGACGTCGGGCGCGGCGGCGACCCGGCAGAGGCGGCACGACTGCTGCGCGACGTGATCCCGCGGCTGGAACGGGTTCTGGGCTCCGACCACGGACAGACCGAGTCGGCGCGCCAGGACCTGAGGTATTTCACAGCGGAATGAAGGGCACGAAGTACGGCTGGAGTACCAGACCACCTTGGCACCCAGCACAATGTCGCGACCGTGCCTTTGATGCCTCGTCTGCCTGCTTAAGGTAGGTCGTACGCACAGATGAGTCGAATGCGCCGACTATCCATTCGCCTTATTCGTCGCATTGACACATCGGCGAGAGAGCGCTTATCGTGGCAACCTCTGTGGGTCTCAAGATCGGGGGCCGAACGATGATCCGCAAAGGCTTGATAGCCGTTGCTCTTGTCTTACCTATCTTGATGCTTGTTACTGCCGCCGCTGCGCCGCAGCGGTCGTCGGCGCCAGTAACGGTCTTATCGATGACGCTAACCCAGGCCGGGAGCAAGGCTCCGTTTGCGGATGTGCCCGTGACGGTATTCTACTTGCCGTTTAATCCGCCCGCGCACTTCAGTCCCGCGGTAATGGCGGCGACGAAGACAACGGCGCGCGGCACGTTCAAGGTGACTCTGGACACCGCCATGGTGCCGCGCAGCGGGCTCGCCGATGTCGGTGCCGGGCCGCGGGCGTTCAACACGGTGATCCTCGCGGTGGCGCAATCGCAGCAGGTCGTCATCTGGCACCAGGTCTTGAACCTGGGCACGATTGCGTCGGCCGCCGCGTCGGCATTGACCGATCCGGCGACCGGCGATCCCGAACTGGCCGCCGCCGTGCCGCGACCCCAGGACGGCCCGCCGAACAACGCCCGCCAGATCGGGTCGCACTTCCGGTACGTTCCGGTACTGGCAATGAACAACGCCCCCGGCATGCACGCTGAGTTCACCTACACCTTCGACCAGTCCACCAGCAAGCAGACCATGGCGGACGCGGCGGACTCGTTCGCGACCGAGGGCGGCAGCTTCGGCCCCTTCAGCGCCGGCGGCGGGACCACAGAGCTCTCGGATCGCTCCGTCACCAGGAATGCCCAGACCAAGCACGCCTTCCACAACATCATCTGGGCGGACTACAAGTTCCTGGAGTACTTCTGGGTAATTTGCCGTGGCAAAGACCAGACCTGCACAGAATTTCATGAGTGGGACATCGACCAGTGGCAGGGCAGCCTGGTCGTCTCGAACCCCAACAAGCAATGCACGAAGTTCAGCGGCAAGCACCGCCACCGCCATTGCGTCCGGCAGAAGAAAATCGGCGTCGTCAGGTACAAGGTTCCGCCCTTCACCTACTGCAATGGGCAGTGCGTAACGAAACTGACTACTACTTTCCCGGATTTCATCCGGAACCAGGTCAACAGTCATACGTATTCCTGGCAATTGGACGTTGCGGGGTTCCTCACGCTGGGCGCGGAGTCGGCGTACGGGAAGATAACGTCGGTGACTTGGACCCGGCGCCCTGGTTGCCGTGGACGCGGCAGGTCGTGGGTGCTGTGGGGACACCACGCCACCCCGGTGGCCGCGCCCGTTCTGCAGGCCGCGTGCATGAAGTTGCCGTGATGTCACGGCCCGACTTGGTGACTGGCCGCCGCGCCGTCTTGCGCGGAGCGGTGGCTGCACTAGTGCTCTTGGCCATGGCCGCATGTGGTGGGATGCCCGCGGGGTCGGCGCTGGACACTAGCGGCATGGACGAGGGAGGCCTGGCCACTATTCGGCCCGGCACCGAGATCGGCATCAAGCTGGCGGTAATCGACAACAAGGAGTCGGTGCCGATTACCCTCCTGGCTATCAATCTCGCGGGCTCGGGCCTAGGCCGAGTGGTCAGGCCGGTCCAGATGAAGATCGCAGCCGGCCGTGGTTCGGTGCCGATCTCGGCCTACGTCGAAGATCCGCCCGTGCAGCCGCACGGCAATGGCAAGTGCGCCGTCCAGCCTCTGAAGTCAGTTCGCGGCTACGTGCTGCGTCCCCATGCCACCGTCAACATCTGGACGGTGCTGCTCGGATTGCGGCCGGGCAAATATCACGTCACCGGCAATGTCGTCTCCTACCAGCAGGGCGGCCTCCGCTTCCAGCAAACGGTCCCGCAGGGCTATTCCGGTCGGGTCAAGGCCCGCGCACCGCTTCTGCACTCCAGCGCGGATGGCGGGAGGCCATGCCTGCGCCTGACCCACCTGCTCAAGGGCACCCTGCCTTAGCCGGGACGGCTCGCCGGGCCTGGGCGGGCGTGTATCCGTAGGCCTGACGGAACACCCGGTGGAAATGAGTCACGTCAGCGAAGCCGTTGTCGGCGGCGATGTCGATGATCCGCAACGCGGCGCGGGCAGGGTCGGCGAGGTCGCGCCTGGCCTGGTCGAGGCGGCGGGCGCGGACGGTGCCGGAGAAACTGCGATCGTGCCCGGCGAAGACCTGGTGCAGCAGGCGCACCGAGATGCCGAGCCGGGCCGCCGTCCGGGCGGGGGACAGCCCGGCGTCACCGAGCTGCTCGTCGATGTCGTCGAGCGCGGCCCGCAGCAGCCCGCCGTGGCGCGCGCTCACGGGGCCAGCGGGCTCGGGTTGCTCGAGTGCCACGGCCAGCAGGCCGGACGTGTGCACGGCCAGCCGGGCGGCCGAGCCTGGCGCGAGCTCGCCGCCGTCGATAACGGTCAGCGCGTGCCGGATCGCCGCGCCGACTCCCGTGGCCGTGCTGACCCGCGTCGCGGTCGGTGCCCGCCGCTCCAGCTGAGAACGCAGCAGCACCTCCGGGATGTGCAGCGAGATCTGCTGGAAGTCAGCCCCGAACTCGAATGAGAACGGCCGGGCCGTGTCGATCAGCGTGAGATCACCAGGCTCAGTCACGGCGGTCCGGCCGTCCTGCGTGGTCACGCCGACGCCGCGAACCTGAAGGTTGGCGTAGTAACCGGACTGCGGGGACCGGGCGATATCGGCTTCGGTCCGGCAGACCCGCTGAGCCTGCGACTCGATGCGCGCCAGGTCGAGCCGCTCAAGCGGCTGCTGCCTGACCCGGCCGTAGAAGCCGTCGCGCAGTCGCGATTCGGGCGTCAGATCGAGAAACGCCTCGCAGATCATTTCCCGCCAGTACGAGAACTGGCGGACCGGAACGACGCCCGCCGTCGACCATGCACGCACAGCCAGTCCATTCTGCGCTGCCAGCAACCTCGCCCTGACAATGTTCAGGCAGCCTGGAGTAATGATAGCTACGCGCTTTACCGACGCCTACGGGATTACTCACCCAGTCGCTCAGGCCGGAATGGCCTTCGTCGGCATGACCCCCGACCTCGCACTGGCTGTCTGCGCCGCTGGCGCCCTGGGTTCCATCGGGGTAGGGCTGATGCCCCCGCCGGCGCTGAAGGCCACTATTGACACAGTTCGCTCAGGCACACAGCAGCCCTTCAACGTTAATTTCATCACTAATCTGACAGAAATGGCACAGCTCGAGGTCGCTTGCAACGAAGGCGTACCCGTGGCGTCGTTCCACTGGGGGCATCCGCCGCGTTCCTGGATCGACGCGCTGCACGGCGCGGGCACCAGGGTGTGGGAGCAGGTCGGGTCGGCCGATGCGGCGAAGCGCGCCGTCGACGACGGGGTAGACCTGGTCATCGCGCAGGGCAGCGAGGCTGGCGGGCACAACCTCGGCACGCTGCCGTTGATGGCGCTGCTCCCGCTCGTCGTGGACGCGGTCGCGCCCGCGCTCGTGCTCGGCGCCGGCGGCATCGCCGACGGCCGCGGCCTGGCCGCCGCGCTGATGCTCGGCGCGGACGGGGCGTGGGTCGGCACCCGGCTGGTCGCGACGGCGGAATCAGGCGCGCACGCCGGAGTACAAGGCGAGGATCGTGCGCGCGCAGGGACCCGACACGGTGCTGACGCGGGTGTTCGGGCGGGACCTGCCTGACTTCAACCCGATGCGGGTGCTGCGCAACCGGGTCACCGACCAATGGCAGGACCGGGTCGCCGAGATTCCCGCCGATCCTGGTGCGGGGCCGGTCATCGGCCACGTGAGCCTGCCGGGCCTGGAGCTTGACCTGCATAGGTTCTCCAACTTCGTGCCGATCACGTCCACGACGGGCGACTTCGACGAGATGCCGATGCTCGCCGGGCAGGGCGTCGGGCTCGTGGGCCCGGTCGCGCCCGCTGCCGAGGTGATCGAGGCCATGGTCAGCGGCGCGGCGGCGGTGATCCGCGCCGCCGGCTCACGGGTGCGGTAGCTCAGGGGCGGGGCTGCGCGGCTCCCGGCCGCCTCGATCAGGCGCTGCCCGAGCTTGCGCGCCGCCTGCTGGAGATCGGGGCACCGGGTGATGCGGTACGGAGCCGGGATGGCGGTGAGCTGCTGGGCGTACCAGGCCGGGTCGCTCGTGCTGCCGGTCAGCCGGGAGGCCGCGCCGCCGAGCTCCTCAAGCTGGCCGAGCGCGCGGGGGAGGCAGCGCGCCGCCAGCTGCGCGGGGGCGTCGATGATGACCTCGACGTCGTGTTCCCAGCCGGTGGCCAGGTGCTGCTCGAGCAGGGCGACCGGGTCGAGGCCCGCCGGAGGGACGAAGGTCCCGGCGAGCATCTCCACGTTGCTCATCCGGTCGATCCGGTAGGCCCGCCTCGCATCGGAGGCGGCTATCCGGCACAGCAGGTACCACCGGCCGTGGCGCACGACGACCGCCCACGGATCGACGTCGGTCGACCACTGCGACCCCGCCTCGCTGCGGTAGGCGAGCCGGACCTGGCGATGGCTTGAGCAAGCCTGCACGAGGATGGTCGTGGTCGCCGGGTCAGGCCGCGCGGCGGCCCGGTCGGGTGCGGGCGCCGTGGTCCGGCGGACGGCCTCGGCCTGCGCGGCGACCGCTTCCGGGAGAGCCCGCATGATCTTGCCGAGCGCGCTGCCGACCGGGTCAGCCGGGTCACTGGCGTCGTGGTGGCCGTCGAGCACGGCCATCACCAGACCTAGTGCCTCGGTCGCGGTGAACATCAACGGCGCCAGCCGCAGGCCGCGGCCCACGTGATATCCGCCGTAAGGCCCGCGGACGGACTCGATCGGCAGGCCTGCCTCCCTGAGCAGGCTGACGTAACGCCGCGCGGCCCGGCCAGAAACGCCGAGCTTGCCGGCGAGCTGGTCGGCGGTGATGCCGGGGCTGCCCTGGATCAGCTCAAGCGCCAGCAGCGCCCGTGCGACCGGGCTGGCGTCGGATTCCATAACATCCTCGCTAACAGGAAGCAGAACGTCCGGAACAGGCTAGCGTGCCCGGTATGAACAGCTGTCCGCGCGGCGGGCTAGGCTCCCTGAGTGTGATTCCGGCACCAGATATTCCCGGGCACACCGTCACCGGCGTGCTCGGCTCAGGCGGCTTTGCCACCGTGTACCGGACCTGGCAGGTCGCCGTCGGCCGCGAGACGGCCGTGAAGGTCGACAGCCGGGTGCTGCACACGGAGCGAGATCAGCGGCGTTTCATCCGCGAGGTCACCGCGGCGGGCCAGCTCTCCGGCCATCCGCACGTCATCGATGTCTACGACGCCGGGACGCTCCGGGACGGGCGGCCCTACCTGGTGATGGAGCTGTGCCCGGACGGCTCGCTCAATGACGAGCTTCACCGCAATGGCCCGATGAACCCCGAACTGGTCTGCCGGATCGGCACCAGCCTGGCCGACGCTCTCGCGGCGGCCCACGCGACGGGCATCTTGCACCGGGACATCAAGCCAGGCAACATCCTGATCAACCGGTATGGCATCGTCGGCCTCGCCGACTTCGGGCTCGCGTCGATCATCGCGACGAGCGGCGAGCAGTCGGTGAGCCGGGAGGCGCTGACCCCCGCGTACGCGCCGCCGGAGAGCTTCGACGCGGCGGAGCCCACCGTGGCGGCCGACCTGTACTCCCTGGCCGCCACCTTGTACACGCTGATGGCTGGCCGGCCGCCGCGCTTCCCCGCCGGTACGAGATCGCCGACCGTGGCGGCGCTCCTCGCCCTGCACAACCAGCCGGTTGACGACATCGCGGGCGTGCCGGGCCAGATGCTGGACATCCTGCGCCAGTGCCTGGCCGTCGACCCGGCCCAGCGTCTGCCCAGCGCGGCCGCGCTCCGCGATGAGCTGAGCGGCGTGCTCGGGCAGCCGGGGCGCGGTCCGGCCGGCGGGACGATCTCGCCTCGGGTAGTGCCCCCGCCCAGCCAGCCGCTATCCCCGAGCTATCAGCTGCCCACGGTCGCCGATCAGCCGTCGTTTCTCGGGCCATCCCACGCCAATCCGGCTACGCCACCGCCCTAGCGAGCCCTCCCACGCCAGCCCGTCGTACGCGCAACCGCCCTACGACGCGCCGTCCCATGTCGGCCGGCCGCCCGACGCGACCATGCCGCCCGCCGGTTCCGGCGGGCCGACCTGGCCCGCTCCCGGAATGCCCGGCTACCGCGGCGGCGCGGCTCCCGGCCGGCGCGGGCGGCCGGTCGCGCTCGCCGGCGCGGTAGGCGCCGCCGTCGCGCTGCTCATCGTGGGCGCCCTCCTGGCGGGAACTCACCTGTTCGGCCCGCGCACAGCCACCGGGGCCGGAGCCGGGGTCGGGGCCGCTGGCAGCGGGCCGACCGGCGCGGTCGGCTCCTTCGGGATCGCCACGACGGCCGGCCATTGCCCGGCCGCGTCCGTGCCAGGAGCGGGGGCACGCTGCCCGAGCTCGCCGGAATGCTGGAATGGGATCTTCGAGGCCGAGGGCACTGTCACCGTCAGTGCCCTGCCATGCGACGGGCCGCACTCGTGGCAGACCTTCGCGATCGGGATCATGCCTTCCGACGCCTCAGCCTTCAACGTCAACATCGTGCAGGCCAACCCGACCGTGCACGCGGTCTGCTCGCATGCGGTGCTGCTCCGGTCCCGGACGGGCCGGGCCCGCCTGATCCCGCGCCGACGGTGGATGATCCAGGTGGTGCCGCCCGATGAGGCCGCCTATGACAGCGGTGTCCGCACCTACCGCTGCCTGGCCAGCTCCGGGTACAACGGATCGGGGAAATCACAGTTCGGCCGGTAGCCCGCGACCCGCAACTACTGGTGCTGATGGTGCAGGCGGGGCTTTTGCGCCGGGGGACCGGGCTACTGGTAGAGCTCCTCGACTCGCCTGATCCTGGTCACGGCACGGTTCACCTGGACACCGTGCTTTTCGAACACCGGCAGGATCTGCGAACTCCGGTCCGACAGGAACGCGATCGCGGCCGACTCGCCTCGCACCCGGAGCCAGACCGCGATCCTGCTCTGCGGCAGCGCGACCAGGTCCACCCTGGCGAGCTCGTCGTACCTGGCTACCCAGGTCGGGACGATCCAGCGGCTGACCGGGATGCCGCGCAGCCGTACGCCCCAGTCGAAGAACTCCAGCCTGGCCGTGGTCCCGCTGGTAATCACGTGACGGGCCATCACCCCGCCCCAGAAGAACTCCTCGAGTTCCCCGGCAGGCATGTCGATGATCCTCTTGTTACGGGCAGCGAGCCTGGTCCACATCACCAGGCCGCTAGCGCACAGGACAGCCAGTACAACGATGAGCACGGTAACTAGTGGCACCCGATCCTCCTGCGCGCATGCCGGCTGCTGCCGGCCGCGGACTACGTCCGCACTCGAAGTGTTCTCCGCCGATGGCCGGCCGCGCAACTGCGCTAGCGCCGGGCCAGCGGCCGCAGCATGACGCCGAGCAGGCGCTCGGCCGGGATATAGCCGAATGAGCGCGAGTCAAGGCTGCTCGCGGCGTTGTCGCCGAGCACCACGAAGTGCCCGGCCGGCACGGTCGGCCCGGCCCCGGCCGGAGCGATGCCAGCAGGACATATGTCTCCCGGCACGGCGGCCAGCCGCTTGATCAGCCACTCCCGGCCGCTCGCCGGCCAGCGCGGCGGCGAGGTGCTCCACCCGCCGGCGAACGCGGGCCGCTCGACCACGACGATCTGGCCGGCGCGCAGGCCGGCGGCCCGCGTTCGGCGCACGAGCACCCGGTCGCCCGCGCTCAAGGCCGGCTGCATGCTCGGCCCGAACACGGTCACCACCGCCACCCGCCGCCGCAGCCCGGCCGCCAACGCGGCGAGCACGCCGAGCACCACGATCCCGGAAATGATCACCAGCGCGGCCCCCATCAGCGCGGCCTCCGGCCCCTCGCGCCGGCAGTCCTCGTCGCAGGCGGGCTCGCGGCAGGCGGTGCGCCGAAAAGATCAGCAACATCCTCAAGATGAACGACTAGCAACCCGGTGATCCCGCCCCCGGCAATGGCAACGAGGCTTCCGGAAATCGCCGCACCGTGCCGGTCCAGGACGCTCGCCAGCAGGCCGGCCGCGAACACCGCGAGCAAGGCGAGATTGCGGGTGAGGTGCACCGCGCCAAGCGGCCGGGAGGATGCCGAGCCGAAGCACGCGCAGCGTGCCCGCGTGCCGCGTCGCAGGACAGCGGCGATACCCGCGCTCAGCGCCCCCGTCAGCACCACGGCCCCGGCGAGCACGGTACTAGCGAGCACGGAACTAGCGGGCATGGCACTGGCAAGCACGGGGGCCGTCAGGCCGGCCGCCGGGGGAGCGGTGAGCAGGAACCCGCCCGCGACGATGGCGGCAGCGGCCACGAGTACCTCGCCGCCAGCCAGGATGGCCGCCGTCATCGTGAGGCGGCGGGCGGGGATCAGGCCGCTCTCGCGCAGTCCGGCCACGTAGCCGTCGTATGACCCGCGCCCGCGCAGCTTCGCCGCCGCCGACGTGCCGAAGACGACGGCGGCGAGCGCCAGCACGCCGATGATGATCTCGCTCATGGGTCACTTCCTGTCATGTCGTCGGCGAACCCTCTCGCCTGGAGCGAGAACAGCCGGGCATACGTGCCCGCGCTCGCCATCAGGGAATCGTGATCGCCCCGCTCGGTGATCACGCCATCGGCGAGTACCACGATCTGGTCCGCGTCGCGCACGGTATTGAGCCGGTGCGAGATCAGCACGGTCGCGCAGCCGCTGCGGCTGGCCGCCAGGCTGGCGTGGATGTCGTGCTCGGCCTCAGCGTCGAGCCCCGAGCTCGGCTCGTCAAGGATCATCAGGTCCCGCCCTCCCCGCAGGAACGCGCGCGCCAGGGCGACTCGCTGCCACTGCCCGCCGGAGAGCAGTACGCCGGCCTGCGGGTCCTCCGCATCGGTGAGGTCGAAGTAGCTGCGGGTGAGCAGCGTCGAGTACCCGGCTGGCAGGCTCGCCAGCGTCTCATGCACGCCCGCGCGGCGGGCGGCGGCGGTCAGTGCCTCGGCGTGCCCGGCCCGGGCGAGGTCACCGACCCCGATGTTCTCGGCGGCGCTGAGCTCGTAGGCCATGTAGTCCTGGAACACGACGCTGATCCGGTCACGGAACCCGGCCAGGTCGAGCTCGCGCAGGTCGACGCCATCCCACAAGATGCGCCCGCGATCGGGGTCGTAGAACCGGCACAGCAGCTTGACCAGCGTGCTCTTGCCCGCGCCGTTGTGCCCGACGAGCGCGACCGCCTGGCCGTGCGGGATGAAGCCGCTGACGCCGCGCAGGATCCAGGGCTCGCCAGGCCCGTACCTGAACCACACGTCCTCGATCGCTATGCCCGAGCGCAACGGCGTGACCTGCGCCGGGTCGGCCCGCAGCGGCAGGTCGGGAGCCTGCGCGATGACGTCCCGGTAGCACCCGAACATGAGCAGGGCCTGGTAGCACATCGCAGCCGTGTTGATCAGCATGGTCAGGGCCAGGGCCACGGACCCGAGGGCGACGAACAGCACGGACACGTCACCGACGGAGAGCCTGCCGTTCGCGGCCGCTGAGACGGCCCACACCAGCCCGCCGCCCGAGACCAGCGCGCCGGTGCAGGCCATGGTCGCGTTTCCCGCCAGCGCCCTGCGGTTGACCCGGTCCGTTGCCCGCTGCACGTCAACTAGCTCGCCGAGCATGCGGTCGCGGAAGTGCCGGCCGAGCCCGAATAGGCGGATCTCCTTGGCGGCGTTCAGGCTGGTCAGCAGGTTCTGGTAGAAGTACTGCCTGCGCTGGGCGTGCGAAGTGCCGCTGATCAGCGCGACCTGCTGGCGTGCCATCGCCCGCTCGATGACGATCGCGGGCACCGCCGCGGCCGCCACGACCCCGGCGATCACCGGGCTGAGCACGAGCAAGGTCGCCAGGAACCCGCCGACCGTCAGCGCCGACTGGCCGATGGCGACGCAGCCTGAGACGAGCTGCCCCGGCCCGGCCGTGCCTTGCTCGGCCATGCGCAGCCGGTCGGCGAATCCGGGATCTTCCAGCCTGCGCAGGCCGTGCAGGCCGCTCACCGCCGCGAACAACTCCGCCATCGCGTGCCGCTGCGCCCGCATGGTGCAGCGGGCCGACAGGTACTGACTCACGTTCGGGGCCAGCGCGGTGGCGCCGCCCGCCGCGCCGAGAAGCACCGCGAGCCCGAGCAGCCGCCCGTGCCCGGAGGCAGCGGATGCGACGCCGTCGAGGATCGCCCGCAGCAGCCAGGCCGCCGCGACCGGCGCGACGCCGGCGACCCCGGCAACGACGACCTGGCCGGCGACGGTCCCCGGGCTGACTCGCCAGGTCATGACAAGCGCGGCGGCGAGCGATCTCCGAGTACCTCGCGGCAGTCGCGAGGCACTTATCGCGTGCCGCCCGAGTCGAGCCACGGTCAGGCGTGCACGAGGGCCGGCAGGTCGGCCGGGTCGAAGCTGACAGCCTGAACCGTCCCGTCGGCGTCCAGGACGCAGAACGCCGGATAGCCGAGCACGCCGAAGGCCGTAGCCAGCTCGCCGTCGGGCGGCTGCACGCTGACGCTCGCGACCTCAGCCAGGCTGTCGATGTAGGGCACCGACTCGCCGGCCCCGGCGAGCACGACCGCCAGCACCTCGCCGGGCGCGACCTGATTGGCCCGCACGTACTTCGTGAAGTCGGGCACCCGCCGCGGGCAGACCGAGCAGGCGGAAGAGAAGAATGCGGCGAGCCTGATCCCGGCGGGCCCGGTGAGCTGCCGCCCGTCCGTCGCCAGCGCGGTGAAGGCAGCGGGGACATCGCCCGCGTGCAGGCTCAGCACCTCCACGTCGCTGCCGCGGCTGCTGAGCAACTCCGTATGCTGGCGCAGCCTGCGGATGACGCCGAAGGTAAGCAGGAGGTCAACAAGGCACAGCAGGCCGACCGCGATGACCGCGGCAGTCAGAGCGACCACGAGGTTCTCCCAGTGGGTAGACACATGAATTCGGGGCTAGATCCATGGATGCGGCGAGCTGTGACCCTGGCCTTCGCCGGGGTCACAGCCGCGTTCCCGGCGACGCGGGGTAGCGTCGCCAGTTACCGGCAGGCGGCGTTGGGAACGGCCGTGCACGCACCACAGCTGGTAATGCACGCGCAGTTGATCACGCACGACTTCTGCAGCCCCACGCCGTTGCGCAGGCAACCGCACGACTCGGTGAAGTGCGAGCCGCTCGCGCCGCAGCAAGCAGCGGCCTTGAGCTGCGGCAAGACGGCGCCGAGCAGTTTATCGGCCACGAATCCTATAATTCTCATTTCAATTCATCTCCTTCCTTTTGCGAACAGTCGCAGCCAATGCTGCCGCGCTATCCGGCGTGTCGCCAGGAAGTTGAACGGCAAATCACTGGCAGTTTCACCTGGCTGTTCCGCTGACCACATGCAGGGCGACCGGCGAAAGGCGATGATTCGCATTGGGCGAGACGGGTAGCAGCCGCAGTACTTTCGGTGAGCAGCTGCGGCACGACCGGCTAGCGGCAGGGCTCACGCAGGAACAGCTCGCCGAGCGATCTGCGCTCAGCGTCAGGGCCATTGGTGACCTGGAACGCGGGCGCACGGGCCAGCCCCGGATGTCGACGTTGCGCCAGCTCGCAGAGGCGCTGAGCCAGCCCGCCGGCGATCAGGCAGCTATTGCCGCCGTACCGCCGAGGCAACTGCCAGCGCCAGCGGCGCCCTTTGTCGGCCGGAGCAGGGAAATGACCGCGCTCAGCGCCTTGTGCGACCGGTCAGCTGGCCAGCCGGCCGCGACGACCGTCATTTCGGCGATTGGCGGCACCGCCGGCGTCGGCAAGACGGCGCTGGCATTGCGCTGGGCGCACGCTCGCGTCGGCGAGTTCCCCGATGGCCAGCTCTACGTGAATCTGCGCGGCTACGATCCTGGCCCGCCCGTGCTGCCGCACGACGCGCTGGCCGGCTTCCTGCGCGCGCTCGGCGTGAACGGGCAGGACGTCCCGCAGGACCTGTCCGAGTGCGCCGCCCGTTACCGGAGCCTGCTCGCGGGCCGGCGGATGCTGGTCCTGCTCGACAATGCGAGGGACGCCGAACAGGTCAGGCCGCTGCTCCCGGCAACCGCCGGGTGCGTGGCGCTGGTGACCAGCCGGGCCGCGCTTGCCGGGCTCGTCGCCCGCGACGGGGCGCAGCGCCTTGACCTGGAACTGCTGCCGCTCGGCGACGCGGTCGCGCTGCTGCGGTCGCTGATCGGCGATCGGGCTGAGGCAGAGCCTCCGGCCGTGGCGGCGCTCGCCCGGCAGTGCGCGGGGCTCCCGCTCGCGCTTCGAGTCGCGGCCGAGCTGATCTCCGCCCGGATGGGCACGCCCTTGCCCGTTCTCGCAGAAGAGCTGGCCGACACCCGCCGGCTGCTTGACCTGCTCGACGCCGACGGCGACCCGCGCACCGAGATCCGAGGCGTCTTCTCCTGGTCCTACCGGTACCTCGATGACGCTGCCGCGGGCGCGTTCCGGCTGCTCGGCCTGCATCCTGGCTCGGCCTTCGAGCCCTACGCCGCCGCCGCGCTCACCGGCACCACGATCGAGCAGGCCAGCCGCACGCTGGTCACGCTCGCTCGCGCGCATCTCATCCAGCCGCCGGCCAGGACCGTTACAACATGCACGACCTGCTGCGCGCGTACGCCGCCGAGCGGGCCGCCGAGCAGGACAGCGGGCAAGTCAAGCAGGACGCGCTGACCCGCTTGTTCGACTATTACCTGGGCACGACAGCGGCGGCCATGGACGCGCTCTTCCCGGCGGGGGAGTCGCGCACGGCCAGCGCGCCCAAGCCAGCTACGCCGATGCCCCGGGTGACCGACGCGGGCACGGCCAGGAACTGGCTGGCCGCTAATCTCGCCACCCTGGTCGAGATCGCCGCCTACACCGCCGACACCGACTGGCCCGACCACACCACCAGCCTGGCCAACGCGCTGTTCCGGTACCTCGAAGCTGGCAACCGCTTTTCGGAGATCGCGGCCATCTACGGTCACGCCAGGCGGGCGGCCAGCCGAAGCCGCGATCGCGCGGCCGAAGCCGAGGCGCTGAACAATATCTGCGTCATCGACCTGCGGCAGGGGCGATACGAGCAAGCCGCCGCGAACCTGCGCCTGGCGCTCGAGCTTTATACCGAGACTCAGAACCTGACCGGCCAGGCCTACGCGCTCGGCAACCTCGGGATCGTGGATTTCCTGCAAGGCCGGTACAGCGACGCCATCGCCAGCCACAGGCGCGCTCTGGTTAGCTACCGGCGTTCGGGAAGCCAGCTCGGACAGGCCAGAACGCTCGCCAATCTGGGCCTGGTCGAGTTCCGGCTCGGGCAATGCGATCAGGCCGCTCGCCACTTCCAGCGGTCCTTCGAGCTCAGTCACCGGCTCGACGCCGTGATCACGGAGGCGAGCGCGCTGGTCGGGCTTGGCCTGGTCAGGCTCGGCGAGGGCAAACTATGGCTGGCTGATGGCCTCCTGACCAAAGGCCTGGCCAGGTACCGCGAGGCCGGCGACCAGGCGGGCGAGGCTGATGCGCTGGCCGGCCTGGGGTCATTGCGCTGCGCCCAGCACCGCCCGGAGCCAGCGATCGAGCACTGTCAGCTGGCCCTCGCCCTCTACAGGAAAATGAGCGATCCGGTGGGCCAGGCGAGCGCGCTCAATGGCATGGCCGAGGCCCTGGCCAGAGCGGGCGACGCCCGGCAGGCCCGCGTGCAGGCCACCATGGCGCTGGCGCTCGCCGACAAGGTCGGCGATCCGTACGAGCAGGCCAGGGCACATCACTTGCTGGCCCGGTGCAGCCCGGCCGGCGCCGGGTCGGGCGCTGCCCGCCGCCACCAGCGGCGGGCAGCGCGGCTGTTCACCGGCCTGGGCGTGGCTGAGCCTAGCCAGCCGGAAGCACGCCAGTCAGAGTTAGTCGCTCGATCAGTCCGCGATCCACCCGGCGTTCTCGGTTGGGCGGGACAGCGTGGGACGGCTGAGCCAGCGACTTTCAGCAGCCGTGCGGGTTGTTTGCGATGATCTCAGCCCAGTCGTTCTTGGCTACATAGCTGCCCGAGGAGTCGTGGTAATCGACCAGCATGCCCTGGGAAGTCGAGCGCCGCGAGGTGATGGGCGCCACGCCAAGTACCATGTTGAACGCCCTGCCGGGCGCGACCCGGAAGCCGTGGACGGGCTGGCGGTGCTTCCATGCGGGCGGCATGCCCGCGTACTTGGGCGGCCAGCCATGCGGGTTTCCGATGACTGAATCTCCTGGTACAGCGTAGGAGCCGATCAGCCGTTGCTTACGCGGATGCAGCAGGACGACGCGGTCCAGGACCAGGGTGGTGTGGCCGTAATTGGTGAATACCTGCAGGCCGGAGGTCTGCGGCCCGCCTTCGGGCGTGCACACCGAACCGCCCGGGATTGGGCCGTGCCTGCTCCCGCTGCTCAGCGGACCATCGGCGGCCGGGTCTCCACCGCACCCGGCGAGGGTCGACACCAGCGCTGTCACAATGGCCATTGCCACTAAAGGCAACGACCTGACGCGTGCCGTTCGTGACCGCATGTTCCAACGTCTCCTCAGTCGGCCCGGCGGGACCGTCGTGCTGACAAGCTCATTTCCATGGGTGTCGTAGAAAAACAACCTCGCCCCTGGCACCCTATCTGTCCGGTCACCCGATCGCCGCGAATGGTCAGGAGAGTTCCTGCGCTTTGCCAACCTGGTCAAGCCTCTGGCCAGCGACCGCCGTCCGATATTACCAGTCCCTCACAAAGGAATGATCAGGCGGCGGTCGCGTCAGGCATAATCGTGACCCAAGATCATGAACTTGGGCTTGGGTTGCCAGCGTTACGGCCTGTTGCCTCGCATGACCAGCAGCGCAGCCTTACCGGGGTCATTTCTTTGGCTCCTCACCGCAGAATTTCGCGGGGTGTTGGGGATCGGCTTGGGATGTACTATACAAGCGGCGCCGAACCAGCCGGTCGACTTGACGAGCCAGAGGCATTTGTGCACGTAGAGCGTTTCGTGTTGCTGGTCTTTGAAAGTGCGCAAGCATTGGCCATGCTGTTTTTGGTGCGGGGTGCAGTATCGTCTCGCGAGTACCGGCAGAAACAACTTGACTGTGCATCGAATTGTTTGACCGGGTGGGCCTCCGGCCAATCCGCATTTGGAAGTTCTTCTTGAACTAGCGATGGCGTTAATCGGCTTCGCCAAGCCGGTGACCCGTACGAGCAGGCCATGGCGCGCCACCTGCTTGCAAGGTGCCGCCAGACGGGCGGCGAGGCGGGTGCGGCCCGCCGCCCCCAGCGGCGGGCCGCGCAGCTATTCGTCGGCCTCGGCGTACCCGGGCCTAGCCAGCCGGAAGCACGCCAAGCAGAGTAAGCCGCTCGATGGCGATGGCTCGCGCCTGGCTCGGCGCGGCGGCCGCTGCCCAATCCCGCCAGGCTGGCCAGCGGATCTTGTCGTAGCCTTCGTGATCGAAGGCGACGTCGTCGATAACGAGATCGCGGACCAGCGCCAACTGGTCCGCGTTCGCCAGGCCGGGCCACGGCAGGTAGTCGATCGTCCAGGTGTGCCTGGGCGCGCCGCCGGCGGCCCGGTTCATCAGGTGCGCGTGAAATGCCACTACGTCGCCTGGCCCGGTCTCGATGACCACATGCGGCCATTCCCAGTGCTCGAATCCGGAGATAGCCGGCTCGGCCGCCCGGTACTGGCAGAGTTGCCGTTCAAAGTCGGGCAGGTGCGATCCGGGGATCAGCCGCAGCGCGCCGGTGTCCGCGGTCCGCGGTTCGAGATCGGCCCAGAACGTGACCCCGCCGACCGCCGGTCCCTGCCGGGTGTGCCAGGTAGAGTCCCCGCGGAAGCTGGTCGCGATCCCGGGCGAGGGGACGACCGGGCAGCCGAGGAGTTCGGCGGCCACGAGGAACGTGCGCCGGTCATCGGCAATGAGTGACTGGCTGAACGGCGCCCGGTCGGCGGCAAGCGGCAGGTAGTCGCCGCTGATGCCGCCCAGGTCGTCGCGGCCGGCGGTTCGGGCCGAACGCGTCCCCGAGCGCGCCGGTGACTTCCTGGCGCAGCGCCGCCGCTTCGGCCTGGCTGAGCAAGCCGCGCAGCGTCACGTAACCGAAGGTGGCGAAGTGCAGGATCTGCTGGTGCGTAAGCATGTGAAAAGCTCCTTTGTCGGCTCGGCTGAGAGGTCTGGGTCAGCCGGGCAGGAGGAGCACGAGCATGTCAGCGTCAATAGCAGTGCATGGCCGAGAGGATATCTCATCCGGACACTGACGCGGCGGTCAGCCGGGGTCTCTTCTCGGGTAGACCTCGAGGTCGGTTGCCTTGACCGCGAGCCATACTCCCAGGCCTGGAGCGAGCGACAAATCGGCGACCGCGGCGGCGGTGACGTCGGCGAACGCGCGGGGCTCGCCGTCGAGTTCTAGCCGTACCCGGTCCGCCAGCAGCGTCCGGCCGGTGATCTTCGCTGGCCAGATGTTGCGCTGGCTCGTCGCTTCTGGCCGCTGCGTGCTGATCGCCACCGCCGAGGGCCGGACCGCGACGAGCACGTCCCCGCGCACGTCGCGACCTGGAATCGCGAAGCTTCCGCCCTCGTCGAGCGTCACCTGCGATCCGGCCGCCCTGCCCGCGTAGAGGTTGAGCCCGACGAGCTTGGCGACGTACTCGGTGCCCGGCTGCCTGGCCACCTGGCCGGGGGAGCCTTGCTGCACGATGCGGCCCGCTTCGAGCACGATCAGCCGGTCGGCCAGCACCAGCGCTTCGAGTGCGTCGTGAGTGACGAGCAGGCAGGGGCCGGCGAAGGCGGCCAGATGCTCGCGAAGCTCGGCTTCGACGTCAAGCCGGGTGCCCGCGTCGAGCGCGGAGAGCGGCTCGTCGAGGAGCAGCAGTTCGGGCTCGCCGGCGAGCGCTCTCGCGAGCGCGACCCGCTGTGCCTGCCCGCCCGATAGCCCGGCCGGCTTGCGGTCGGCGAACGCGCGCAGCCTGAGCCGGTCGAGCCAGTACCCGGCCGCCGCCCTGGCCTCGTGCCGGCCGAGCCCGCGCGCCCGAGGCGAGAAGGCCACGTTCTCGAGCACGGTCAGATGCGGGAACAGCCGGTAGTCCTGGAACACGAATCCCACCGGCCAGCCGGCCGGCTCGGCGAATTCCCTGGTCTGAGCGTCGTCTACGACCTTGCCCGCCAGCACGATCCTGCCTCCGGCCACCGGGATCAGCCCGGCGAGTGCTTTCAGCAAAGTAGATTTTCCCGAGCCGTTGGGGCCGAGCACGCCCACGACCTCGCCTGGCTGGACGCAGAACGCGACCTCGAGCACGAAGCTGCCCCGCCTGACCTGCGCGTCCACGGTCAGCGCGGCGGGAGTCACCGGGCCGCGCCGCCGCGCAGCCAGCGGTCCCGCAGGGACACCAGCACGACGACCGAGACGAGCAGCAGCACCAGGCTCAGGGCGATCGCCGCGTCCGGGTCGGTCTCCAGCGCGTAGTACACGGCGATCGGCATGGTCTCGGTCTGGCCGGGGAAACTGCCGGCGAAGGTGATCGTCGCGCCGAACTCGCCCAGCGCCCGCGCCCAGCAGAGCACCGCCCCCGCGCCGAGCGACGGCGCGATCAGCGGCACCGTGACCCGGCGGAACACCGTCGTCTTGGACGCGCCCATGCTCGCCGCGGCTTCCTCGTAGCCGAGGTCGGCCGATCGCAGCGCCCCTTCCACGGTCACCACCAGGAATGGCATCGCCACGAACGTCTCCGCCATGACAACCGCGATAGGAGTGAACGGTATTGTCAGCCCGAACCAGTCATCAAGCAGGCTGCCGATGAACCCGTCCCGCCCGAAAACGAGCAGCAGCGCGACACCGCCGACAACCGGCGGCAGCACGAGGGGCAGCGTCACCAGTGCCCGCAGCAGGCGCTGGCCGGGAAAGCTGGTCCTGGCCAGGATCCAGGCCAGCGGGACGCCGATGACCAGGGCGATCGCCGTCGCCAGCGTCGCGGTCCACAGCGACAGCTGCAGCGCCTGGACCGCGTCGGACCGGCTGAGGACCGTCACAAGCCTTCGCCAGGGAGCGCGCACCACTAGCCCGATGAGCGGCAGCACCAGGAAAGCGACCGCGATCAGCCCCGGCGCCAGCAAGGACGCCGGGGCTGATCGCGAGCCGCCGCCGCGCTCGGCCCGCCGCGCCCTGTCCCGCGCGGTCAGCACTGCCTAAGGCTTCTCGAACCCGTCCTCGGCCAGCACCTTCTGGCCTGCCGGCGAGTCCACGAACGCGGTGAACGCCTTCGCGGTCGGCATGTTCTTCGACTTCTTGATCGTGGCAATCGGGTAAGCGGTCGAGGCGTTGTCGCCGGAAGGGATCGCGATGCCCTTGACCTTGGCCCCGGCCGCTTTGACGTCGGTCACGTAAACCATGCCGGCGTCGACGTTGTTAAGCTCCACCTGCGTCAGCACCGACTTGACGTCCGGCTGCAAGGTCACCGGCTTCACGTTGATGTTCGCCTTGCTGAACACCTTCTCCGCGGTGAACCCGCACGGCACCTGCGGCTGGCACAGCGCGGTCTTGACCGACGGCATCGACAGGTTCATCACCGAAGTGACGTGGCCGGGGTTACCTGGCGGTACCGCGACCTCCATCTTGTTCTTCGCGAAGGTCACCGGCGTCGACGCGTCGCCGGCCGAGACGACCTGGTCCATGTTCTGCGGGCTCGCCGAGGCGAATACGTCAGCGGGGGAGCCGGACTTGATCTGATCGGCCAGCCCGGAACTGGGGCCGAAGCTGAATTTCACCGACGTGCCAGGATGCGCCGCGGTGAACATCTTGCCGATGGTCGTGAAAGCGCCCTGCAGCGACGCGGCCGCCAGCACCGTGATATTGCCCTTAACCGCGCCGGCCTGCGGCGAGGCGCTCTGGCTCGCCGGGGCGCTCGAACTCGCTGATCCGCTATTGCTTGACGAGCATGCCGTCAGCGCCACGGCTGACAGGCCGGCGGCAAGCAAGACACTCCCGATTGTGCGCACTGCCACGCTCCTCGCATGAACACGTTATGTAGTCTCGCGATTACTACCCGTGTTCGATGCGAGGAAACGGCGGGTTATCGCCGGCCTGGCGCGGCGTGTCAGGCCGGGGCGTATTTGGCTTGCAGTTGCGTGAGCGAGGCCTCGATGCCCTTGACGTTCTGCTTGAGGCTGCCGAACCATTTGAGTCCGCCGGCCTTGGCCCCGCCAAGGCGGCTGAAGTCAAAGGTCTCGGTGACCAGCGTGGTGTCATCGGACAAGGCTTTGAGTTCCCACCGCCAGCGGTGACCGAGCGGGTGCTGCCATTCGACGACCTTGCCGTCGTCGAAGTCGGTGACAACACTCGTGATCTTGTACGGGAAGCCGTACTGCTTCATCTTCGTGGAGAACTTGGCATCAGCGCTGAGGCGCTGCGGCCCGGTCACGTTGGCCACGACCGTTCCTGACCCGTCAAGGTCGCCATGACGGCGAGGATCGGCAATCAGCTCGAAAATCTCGCTAGCAGGCGCGTGAACCTCGGCTGACCGGCTGATCTTGCCAGGCCCCGCGTCGACAATCGTTACGCTCATGAGCGCAGACTATTCCGTGCCCTTTCGGCATTCACACCGGGAGCGCGATTCGCACCACTCCGGCCCGCAGTTCGGCGTGGTGACCTGGGCTGCGCCAGCCACCACGACACGACGCGAAGAGCCCAACCCAGGTCACAACGCTGGCGCTCCAGGCCCGCCGCTGCGACATGGGTGTGGCTTTTTCGGGGTGAGGCTGTTCTCGCAGGAAGGTTCTCGGGTTCCTGTAGGAGGGTTCCGCATCTGGGAGAGTTGACCGGACTATCGGGGTGTTGCTGAATCGGGTCCCGCCAGGCCTCGGTGGGGCAAGAACCCGCCGGAGCCACCATATCGACCACCCATGTGGGGCACCGGGCGCGATTTACCGGCCCAGAAACAGTCTTGGTGGAGATCATTTTGTGGCCAATCCGATTCTGCAACAGCCCGTATACGACGACAACCCTCCTTCATGCGACAACGCTCCTTCAGGAACCCGGGAACCCTCCACGGTAAGGAGTCGCGGTAGGGACCGGCCTTGCGGCCGGCCCCCCGCGCAGATCCCGGCGTGCGGGACTACCGCACCGGGCTCCTGCCTTGGGTTCTGGCGTCGAAGCGCACGTTGGGGTAGGGATGCGTCACGCGGGCTGGGGGGAGCCATCGGGTTCCGATCCTTTTCATCCGCTGCCAGGTGGTCCGGTGTTTGCAGTTGCGGCGCCGCAGCACCTGGAGCCAGTGCCGGGTTACCTGGTCGCGGAAGGCCGCGACCGCGTGGACGTTGCCGGGCACGGCGTAGTACGCCATGTGCCCGCGCACCACGCTGGCCAGCCAGCGGCCCTGCTCGGGGACCGGATCGTGCATGCGGCGCTTCAGCTGGGCCTTGACCTCGGCCAGCTTCGCCCGCAGCCGCCTGGCGATCGTGATGCGCTTCAGCTGGAACCGCCCGTTCCTGGTCGTCCCGCAAATACAGTTGAAGCCCAGGAAACCGGACGACTCCGGCTTGCCCTGCCCTCTTGCTGCCCGGTTCCCGGCGGCGAACCGCCCGAACCCGGTCAGCCGGGTCTTGTCCGGGTGCAGTTCCAGGCCGAACTTCGCCAGCCGGGGCCGGAGATCTGCCAGGAACCGCCGCGCGTCCTGCTCGTACCGGAACCCGACGACGAAGTCGTCAGCGAACCGCACGATGATCACCTCGCCGCGAGCGTGATGACGCCGCCACCACACCACGAACAGGTCCAGCACGTAGTGCAGGTACACGTTAGCGAGCAGCGGCGACGCCGATGCCCCCTGCGGTGCCCCCGCGCCCTCGCTCCAGACCTCTTCCTCCACGACCCCCGCGGCCAGCCACTTGCCGATCAGCCGCAGGACCCGCTCGTCCGCGATCCGGTGCCGGAGAAACCTTTCCAGCCAAGCCCGATCAAGCTGGCCGAAAAAGTCGCGGATATCCGCGTCCAGCACCCAGTTCACCTTCTTCCGCCCGATCCCGGTCGCCAGCGCATCCAGAGCCTGATGCGGCCCGCGCCCTGGCCGGAACCCGTAAGAGAAGCCCAGGAAATCCGCCTCGTAGACGGCGTTGACCACCTCGACGACGGCCCGCTGGACGATCTTGTCTTCCAGCGTGGCGATGCCGAGCGGCCGCAGCCGCCCGTCCGCCTTCGGGATGCAGGCCCGCCTGCTCGGCGACGCCCGGTAGCGCCCCTGCCGCACCCGCTCGTGCAGGTCCCGGAGGTTAGCCTCCAGGTCCAGCCCGTACGCGCCCCACGTCACCCCGTCCGTCCCCGGCGCGGCCTTCGAGCTGATAGCCCAGTAAGCCCACCGCAGGCGGCTGATGGTGACATGGTGCAGCAGCGCCGTGAACCGCGCCTCCTTGTCCCGTACCGCTACCTCTCGCACACGATCCAGCTCACCTGGCACGCCAGGCCCGGCACTGCGCCCGGGACGTGTTTCACCGTCCGTGTTCCCCTTGGCTCGCTCCCTTTCCTCCCCCGCCACCGCAGCCGCAGCCTTGTCCGGCAGGTTCGCAGGTACTACGAAGCGACCGGCTTCCCGTCCTCGTTCATCCCAGGATTACCGCCCCGGCGTTCCCTGGACAGCCCGCCCGGTGAATCAGCCGGACGGGCGAGACACGGGATCTCCCGGTTCTCGCGCATGAAGGTTCCGCACATGCCCTGGTTCCCTGACCGCGCGGGGCCCCCTGACGGCTCGCGTCTAGCGCCGCCAGCGGTGCTGCCTTCCACTTTCTCGACAGTGTGAGCACCCCGGAACGATGATTTCGCGGCTCAATAGCCCGGCCCGCACCCGCCCATGACTGCGCTTCGCCACGCCCTCGCGGGTCGTCGACGCATGGCTGAGGGCCGCCGTGGGTCGCTAGCCCTTCGGCGTAGAGCTCTTCCATCTCCTCCTCCATGCCGGTTTATCCCGGCGCTTTCCGAGAACCCTCCCGGACACGGCACCACCCAGCTGGCTCACCCGAAAGAGCCATGCGACATTGCTGGGCTTGGTCGAGCCGCGCTGCGCGCGCTATCGGTATGGGCCGAGGAAGCGTTCGCCGTCGAAGTGGATGAGGTGGGTCGGGTTGTCGGCGCACCATGCTTCGGTTTCCCAGGCGATCTGCGCTAGGTAGCGGCGCATTTCCGTGCGGCTGTGGAAGCAGGATACGTAGAGCAGCCCTGCTGTTGAGTCGCGGAATAGGTCGGCGAGTTCCGTGCGCCGGTTGGAGTCAACCGGTCCGTGACTGGAGGCCGCTTCGATGAGCACGAGCCAGTTCTCGTGGGGAAGGTAGACGGCAAGGTCCGGCATCTTTCCGTGCTGGCTGACTGTGACGTTCAACCGGGCGAGCGCTGCCTCTTCGAACACGGCCCATTTTGCATCGGTGTCTCCTATATAGAGCACTTGACCGGCTGGGGTATATATCGGCAGAATTCCTCGATAACTTGCTTGTATTGCTTCTGGTAGTGGGTAGCGATCCAGTTGATGATCTCGACCGTGCGGATCGTAAAGTTGGAGGCCTCACTCCAACGGGAACCGGGAGTCAAGCGCAGCAGTGCCAGCAGCACGAGGGCTGATCGTTCGTTGGCCCGCTCGGTGTCGAAGTTGAGCAGTTGGAGAGCGCTGCGCGCCACTGTTATCTGCCGGAAGATGGGTTCTGCTGCCGATGGCGGATGATTGTTTGGCGTCACAATGGTAAATTATGGTCCAAAACATGGCGGCTCACGAGCGCATCGATCTTTTCCTGGTCCGGACAGGTGCCTCGGCCAAGGGCCGCACCGAGCATGGTGAGCTGCTCACATGATGGGAAGCGGAGGGACCGCAGATCGGTTGCGTTCACCTGGGTATGTCCGCTGAACGTGCGGAAATACCGGTCTAGGACCGTGCTGTTGAGCCATAGGCAAAGGCCGAGAGCGAGTTGGGGGTCTAGTCCCTGGCTGCGACTATGGAAAACGTTGACGTGGTTCTCGAATGCGATGTTGCCCGGTGGCAGGTCGTCAGGGTCGCAGATCGCGGCGACAACCCTGCGGCGCTCCTCCTTGGCCGAGAATCGCTTCGTGACTACGTAGTGCCCTGCTGGCAGGAGCAGCTTGCGGGTTTCCGCGTCATCTGTGATTGCCTGAGGCTTGCGGATCGTAAGCGGCCAGCAGATGCGCCCTTCACGCAGATTTCCAGGGTAAATCAGTGGCACGGTGCCGCTGAGAGGATGGTCATGAAGGAATTGGCGTGTCCGGAAATCGACGACCCTGCCTGTCGAGACCTCCAGGCGAAGGTCCGCGAGCGTGCTCGGAAGCGCCGAGATGGATGCGCTGATGTGCGGATCTTGCTCATCGACCGGGATGTGGACGAACTGGTGGACGTCGCCAGGCTTGAGGATCTCGTCATAGGCGACGATGCGCCTCGTGGCATCATCAGTGTGCCCGCGACTGATTGAAAGCGTCACGTTACCTGGCGTGCTAGCCCGTGTGGCGCTGAATACAATGTTCTCTTGCAGCACGTCGGAGTCTGCGAAGACAGTTGATCGGGATTCGAAGACGTGCAGCCGGTCTAGCGTCATCTGGTGCAGAAAGAACCGCCGGAACGCGCCGAAGTAAGGTCCGTTCGCGAAGGATCGCGGGGTGATCGCCACGAGTTGGCCCAGCGCTTTGAGGGTGAGCGTCCCGACAGCCAGGAAGGTGCAGTAGAGGTTCGGGCAATCGACCCCTTCGGCATTAAGGGCTTGCCGCGCGAGGGACCCTGGGCTCAGCTTGCGGTAGGGCGGATTCATGATGACCAAGTCGAAAGGCTCCGTGAGCGGCCCCATGGCGCGCTCGAAACCGGTCGCATAGGTCACCAGATCCCCCGTGATGACCTTGGCAGCGACTTGAGTGCCGCTGGCTGCGCCGGCCGCGCGGCAATCTTGCATCGTCTGCTCAAGATAAGGAGCTACCTGAAGGTCCGCCTCGATCGCGATGATCTCCAGGGCGAGGCCAGGAGCTTCTTGGATCGCCCGTGCGACGATCGCGGCAGTCAGAGAGCCGACCCCCGCGCGCCTGGGTCGAGGACCCGCATGGTGCCGGTTCTCGGGAGCCGTGGCATAGAGGCTATGAGCGTCGCGGCACGAAGGGGGGTGAAGAACTGCCCTAGGTCCGCGCGCCGGGACGCATGCAGCATCCCGGTTGCGTCGACACGGCGACGCTCGGTGCCTGCAACGAGTGTTTCGAGTGCGTCAGGCTCGCTCACGCAGTTGACTCTAGCGGTGTGCGCCGACAGCGGTGATGACACGCCGTTATCGGGAGGCGCAGCTGTGCTTACGGCAACGTGCATGACAATGGGCTGGCGTTGCATGGGAGCAGGTGAGGGGGGATTTTCGTGTCCGTGATCTGGTCATGGGCGCCGGGCTGAGCGGCACCGTGCCGATGACGGCCGGACGCGTCGTGGCGATGATCATCGGCGTGCCGCTGCTGCTGATCATCATCGGGTGGTTCGCGCTGGCCATGGTCTCCTACGCCGGGCAGAGCCGGTTCCGGGTCGGGCTCGACCTGCCCGCGAACGGGCGGGCGGTGCAGGTAGCGGTGGACTCGGGAACCTTGCGCATCGGCCCGGCGGCCGGCTCGCGGCTGCGCGTAGCTGGCGTGGCGCGGTACTCGCTCATCCGCGCGGTCGTCACGCGGCAGGTGACTCCGGACGCGGTGCGGGTGGTCTCACGGTGCCAGTTCTCGGTGCTCGACTGCTCGTTCAGGTATCGCGTGGCCGTGCCGGCCGGATCGCCGGTGACCCTGACTGACGGCCATGGCCCCATCGTCGGCGCCGGGCTGGTGAACCGGATCGTGTCGGCCTCCGACCGGTCCGGCAATGTCGCGCTGACGTTCACTGCGGTGCCGCGCCGGGTCACGATCAGCGACAGCCTCGGCGACGTGACACTGGTGCTCCCGCCCGGGCCGGCCGCCTACCGGATCATCACCCGCGCGCCGCTCGGCAAGACGACGATCGGCGTGCCGACCAGCCCGGCGTCACGGCACGTGATCGCCATCACCGACCAGTCCGGCAGTGTCACGGTCAGCAATTAGCTGGCGGTGCCCGGGCGGAGCACGAGGGCTGCCAGCAGCCTCGCCAGCTCGCCAGGCGGGTCAGCGGTGAGCCCGGTGTGCACGGGGCCGGGCTGGACGACGGTGCTGCGGGGGGCGGTCAGCCACCTGAACCTTCTCCCGATGTCCTGCTGCCCGGCTTCGCCGGCGGCCGGGAGCTGGTCGCAGACAGCGGCCACGGCCGCCAGGGCGTGCTCGATGGCGGGCAGGTCGGCGCCCGGATCGAGGGCGCGCACCCGGTCGGAGTCCAGGTCCACGCCGGCACCGAGATAGCGCAGGGGTCGGCAGTACAGGAGCACGCCGGCGTTCATCAGCTCGCCTCGGTCCACCCTCGGCACGACTCGGAGCACGGCGTATTCGAAGGCGTGCCGCCCGCCGGTGCCGCCGCTCATGAGGTCCCGCCTCTGGCCGCCTCGCCTGCCCGCTGGCGCGGCGAGCGGGTCAGCCAGGCGGGCGGCGCCGTCCTGCCCGGCGCGCGCCTGACCGGCGGATGCCTGACCGCCTCACGCAGCGGCGGCACCCAGGCTTCGCGCGCCGCGAGGCGGTCGGCCAGGCGGCGGACGTAGGCCTGGCGCACCTGGTCAGGGCCGCCGATGGCCGGCTCTGGTTCCAGCCATTCCGGCGGGATCTCGGCCGCCGCCTGCGCTAGCACCTCGCCGCTCACGCGTTGCGACAGCTCGGCGTCAGCGTCGCCGATCAGCGGGCCGCAGCCGAGCAAGGCGTGGTCGCTGACGTCGTAGGGCCTGGTCACCGACGCCTGGGCCGTCTCCCACCGGTGCTGGAAGGTCAGCGTCGCGCCATGATCGATCAGGAACAGCTCGCCCCGCCAGAAGAGCAGGTTCGGGTTCCGCCACGACCGGTCGGCGTTGCCGGTCAGCGCGTCGAACCACATGATCCGGCCCGCGAGCTCACCGCTCACGGTCGCGGCCGCCGCGTCGAAGTCGATCGCTCCGGACAGGAAATCGACGCCGAGATTCAGCCCGGCGCTGGCGCGCAGCAGGTCCTGGATCTCCTGGTCGGGCTCGCCGCTGGCGAGTTCCGGGTCAAGCCGGACGGTGACGAGGTCAGGTACCGCCAGCCCGCACGCCCGGGCCAGGTGAGCGCTGATCACCTCGGCAATCAGCGCCTTGCGGCCCTGGCCGGCGCCCCGGAATTTCACGACATACGTGCCGAGGTTGTCGGCCTCCATCACGGCGGGCAGCGATCCGCCCTCACGCAGCGGCGTCACGTACCGGATCGCGGTGACCTCGTCGAGCATAATCACGCAGCCTACGCGGGAGACCGGAATCCCGTTTGGCTCAGCCAGCGTGGCCCTGAGATCATGCGCTGATGACCTGGACTGCACCCACCGTGATTCGCGTGGACGACGACAAGGCCAACGTGGCCGATGAACGGTACACGCTAGAGGACTTCCTCAACTGGTACCGCGGCACCCTGCTGCACAAGTGCGCCGGGCTCTCGGGTGAGCAGCTCGCGATCCGGCCAGTGCCGTCGTCGAGCCTGTCGCTGCTCGGCCTGGTGCGGCACGCGACCGGCGCCGAACGGGCCTGGTTCAGGCGCCGTTTCGGCGGCGAGGAGATCGGGCGGCCCTACGGCACCGACGAGACCCCCGATGCCGCGTTCGATGACGCCGATCCGGCGGAGGCCGAAGGGGACTTCGCGACGTTCACCCGCGAGGTTGAGTTGTGCCGGGCCGCCACGGCCGGGCGCTCGCTAGACGAGACGTTCGTCAATCCGCGCAACGGCAAGACGATGAGCCTGCGGTGGATCTACGTCCACATGATCGAGGAGTACGCGCGGCACTGCGGGCATGCCGATCTGATCAGGGAGCTGATCGACGGCACGACTGGCGGCTGAGCACCGTCCCGCCGTCCCGCCGCCCGCCGTCATGCCGCCCGGCCGTTATGCCGTTCGACGGTGCCGCCCGCGAACCGTTGCGGCGGGAATCTCCGGTGCCGTAACCTTGGCGCGCCAACGTGATCTTGAGGATCGTGCGGTTCTCTGCCTGGAGGCGCGTTCATGGAGAATCCCGTGCTGGGAGTGCTCGGCGAGTTAGTGCCCGGAGTGACCCGCGGAGAGCTGTCCCGCGACGGCCGGATGCTGCGCTGGGTCGAGGCCGGATCGGGCGGCCCGGCCGTGATCCTGGACGCGGCTCTCGGGGAACCAGGCACGATGGCCTGGGCGGCCGTGCTGCCGGCGGTCGCCGGGCACAGCCGGGTCATCGCCTACGACCGCGCGGGCCTGGGTACCAGCGATCCCGCCGATGCGCTCACCCTGGATACCTCGATAGGTGATCTCACCGCGCTTGCCGCGCACGCCGGGCCGGGTGGCTGCGTCCTGGTCGGCCACAGCTGGAGCGGGTTACTCGTGCAACTCGTCGCGCTCCAGGCGCCGGAGCTAGTCTCCGGCCTGGTCCTCGTTGATTCGGCCGAGGAAACCTACTGGGAATCACTGCCGGCCGAGGTGCGCCAGCAAGGCTATGACCTGGCAGCCGTCCTGCTCGATAAGCACTCAAGGGGCGAGCACGGCGCCATGATCAGGGACACCTTCAGGGGATTCGCGAAAATGCTGACCGGCGATCCTGAGCGGCAGGCACGGATCCTCGACGCCTACGAAGCCTGCTACTCAAAGCGCTCGCAGGTTGAGGCCTTCTCTGCGGAGTTGATGCTGTTCGACGCCTCGATACCCGAGATCCAGCGGATCAGGGCAGGCAGCGCGCTGCCTGACGTCCCGCTCGTGGTGCTCAGCGCTACCGAAGGCGCCCGCGAAGATCATCGCAAGGCGTGGACGAAGCTGCACGCCGAGCTCGCGGCCTCGGTGCCGCGCGGGCGGCACATCATCCTGGCGGACACAGATCACGCCGTCAACGAGGCCAGGCCCGAGGCGGTCGCGGACGCGATCGAGAGCGTCCGCTCAGCGCTTTAGCTGCAAGAACGCGGGGAACTTGGCCCGGCTGAGCAGCATCCGCTGCACCGCGTTGGCCGCCTCGAGCGCCACCGCCTTGTCGACCAGCCGAGGCTCGGTTACGCGGTGGTCGGCGCCCTTCCACACTATGGTGCAGCCGTTCGCCGCCATGACGTTCTGCACCCAGTTCGTCGTGGCTCCCCAGGGCAGGCTGATCACGAATCTGTCTGGTTTCACGAGCACGGCGACCGGGATGACGTACTCCTTGCCGCTCCGGCGCCCTCGGTGCTTCACCTGTGCCCACAGCGGGAACCACTTCTTGCCCGCGAACCGGAGCATGGAGGAACTGCTTGCCTTGACGCGGTCAGGCGGCTTCCGCTGGGCCGCGCTCTGCGTATCTGCCATGTCTGCTTCCTTCCCGGTAAATTGGGCAGCGGCACTTCGCCGCGGTCTAAGGAGGTGCCGGCAGATGGATTTGACCTGGCGCGACGTGATCTCGACGCTGGCTCTGGTCGCGATCCTCGTGATCTACGCGGCGTACCTGGGCGCCAGCCTGGGGCTGTTCTCCAGCGCCTGGGCCACCGCGTCGATGATCCTGCTCATCGGCCTCGGCGGGCGCGTGATCAGCGTGCGAGGCGATGCCGGGCGGCCCCGGCAGCGCTATCAGCTGGTGCTGCAGGTCGTGGCTACCGTGATCGGCGTCGTCGCGCTGCTGGCCGGCGTCTCCGCGCTGATCCTGGATAGTGCCTACGCACTTAAGCTGCTCGTGATGAGCTCGATCGTCGTCTGGGCGGTGAGCGTCGTCAGCCATGTCTGATTTCAGGCCAGGCGGGCTCGGCTGCCGTTCAGATGCCCCTGATCGTGGCCTGGGCCGGGTGCTCGACGGTGAACCGGTGCCTGACGGTGGCCGACTTGCCGCTGTCGAGCTTGAGGTTCCAGGTCAGCTCACCCAGGTCGGACTGCTCATCCGGGCTCGGGCTCGTCTCCCTGAGCCGCACCTTAACATCACCGTCGGATGACACCGGGATGTGATCGTGCACGCTGATCGTGGCATTGCCCGGCCGGTGGTTCTCCACGGTGATCTCGTAGGCGATGTCGATCGTGCGGCTGCTGCCGATAACCGCCTTGGTCGTGCTGCGGCGCCGCAGTTCGCGCTCGACCCTGATCTGCTCGTCCACGCCGAGCTGCAGCTCGAACTCCTCGCCGGGCGCGACCGTCTCAAGCGACGTCTCCCCGACGAACTGGCCGTCGTGGAAAACGCGGGCCGGACCCGGCAGCAGCAGGAGCTTCGACGTGTTGGTCATTGTCGCGCGCAGGTAAGCCTCGGGCGCCATGACCGGCACGGCGAGATGGTCGAGCGCGGCGTCCAGGTCAAGCCTGGCGATCGTGGTCTTGTGCGGGCTGCCGTCGGCCGGCACCGCGAGCGGCCGCGCGATCCGGTAGACCAGGCCGGCCCCGGCCTCGCCGACCTCGGCGGTGAGCGCCACCCCTGCCGCAGGTCCATACGGCGACGGCGCGGCCTGCGGCGCTGGGACGGTGGTGTCCATGCGCGCTGACAGCGACGCCGACCCGGCCGCGCGGGCGACCATCGGGCTCATGGGCGGCACGGGCTTCGCCACGCCGACATACCAGGGCGACAGCTCGGGGAGCGTCTGGTGCTGGCCGCGCCTGGTCGTGGACACGGCCAGCTCCACGGCAGGCCAGTCCTCGCCGGTACGCTGCGTCACCTCGGCGAGATAGCTGACCGCCAGCACCTCGCCGGACAGCCCGAGATCGTAGAGCGGTCGCCAGGAGACATCGCTGACGTGGTACGAGATGTCAACTTCGGCGGTTACCGCCGACGCGGCCTCGACGGTCGCCGACACCTCGGTGAACGCCTCGGGGGACGAACGCCGCTCAAGCTCGCTCAGCCGCTTCTCGGCCGCCTGAAGCTCGCGGTGCGCGACCCGCCTGCGGGCACTGATCTCGCGCCGCCGTCCGAGCGCGCTCGCGGTACTGGCGGACAGCTGGGAAGCCATGAGATCGAGCTCATCGCGCCCGATCCGCCCCAAGCCGACGGCCCGTGCCAGCGAGACGGCGGCGGTCTCGGACAAATGACCGGTGAAGGCAAGCGCCGCCTGCTCGGCGGCATCGGCGTCGTCGAGCGCCTGAACCTCGTCGCGGCGCCCCTCCGCCTCAGACTTGAGCCTGGCCGCCTCGTCTTGCCGCGGATCGGCCGAGTACCGGCGGCTGACCTCGATGTCGAGCAGCGCCACTCGCGGCCCGCGCACGGCGACCCGGACCGAGGCAGGGTCAGCCGAGGCGGGGAGGCTGCCGATCACGACCCTGGAAAGGCCGGCCTCGGCAGTCACCGATCCGCTGCGCACGACCCTGGCCCCGTCGCGAAAGACGGTGACGGCGGTGATCGGCGCCTCGACGCCAGTGCGGTGTAGCTGACTGTCTTCTGTCATCCAGCCAGTATCCGCCACCTCAGCACCTCGTCGCCCGGGAGCACCCGCTGACCGCCGGGGTACGGTGGCAGCTAGCGGAGACAAGCGCGGAAGCCGGAGCGGAGGCCAGATGAGCCGGATCAACGATGTCGGCGGCATGCAAGGCTTCGCCGGCCTCCGGCCTGACGCGGACGAGGCGCCTTTCCACGCCGACTGGGAGGCGCATGTCTTCGCCCTGAACCGCGCGCTGCTGGGACGGGGCATCTACAACCTGGATGAATTCAGGGACGCGATAGAGCGCATGCCTCCGCAGGAATACCTCGCCTCGCAGTACTACGAGAAGTGGTTCGCGGCGATCAGGATGCTGCTGGCCGAGAAGGGCGTGCTCACCGAAGCGGAGCTGGCCGGTGACTGAGCTGTTCGCGCCCGGCGCCTTGGTGCGCACCAGCCGCATCGACCCCCCGCACCACACCAGGCTGCCGCGCTACGCCCGCGGCGCCGTCGGCACGATCGTGGAGATCGAGGGCAGGTACCCGCTGCCCGACAACAGGGCCAGGCAGCTCCCGGCCGAGCCTGAGCCGGTGTACGCGGTGCGGTTCGCCGCCAGGGATCTCTTCGGGACCGGTGAGCACACCATCACCGTCGCCCTGTGGCAGAGCTACCTGCAGCCAGCAGACGACGGCCGATTGGCTGACGGCCGAGTAGCTGAGGAAGGTGCCAGATGAGCGGTGACCATTCGGGTCCGAGCGCGGCAATCGCGGCACAGGTCAGGCACCTCGAGGCGCTTCTTGAAGAGCGGGGCCTGGTCGATGCCGCCCAGCTGGACCGTGACCTCGAGTCGTTCCTGACCCGGGCGTCGCCCGCCAACGGCGCCCGAGTCGTCGCCCGGGCCTGGCTCGATCCGGGTTTCCGCGAGCGACTGCTGGATGACGCCAACGCCGCGCTGCCGCAGCTAGGCTTGTCGATGGGCGGCGGCCTGCAGGAACAACGGCTCAAGGTCGTGGAGAATACAGCGTCCGAGCACAACGTCGTCGTCTGCACGCTGTGCTCGTGCTACCCGATCGCCCTGCTGGGCCCGTCGCCGACCTGGTACAAGAGCGAGGCCTACCGATCGGCCGTGGTGAGGGACCCTCGTTCGGTCCTGCGCGAGTTCGGCTTCGAGGTCCCGGCCGAGGTCACCATCAACGTCTGGGACGCCAGCGCCGAATCGCGCTACCTGGTGCTGCCAGTACGGCCCGGCGGCACCGAGGATCTCGAGGAGCAGGAACTAGCGGCCCTAGTCACGCGCGACGGCCTCATCGGCGTCGCCGCGGTCTGAAGCAGGCCCAGACGCCTGAACCTCCAGCGGGCCAACAAGGTCATCGACTCCGCCGTGTAGCGTGAACCTGCCCGAGGATCTTCGAGTGCGCGGATGAGCGCGGCAAACACGGACTGAGAGGCCGACGTTGGCTGATCCTGAGCGCGCCCGCCCGCGCAAGAGGCGCCCACTGGCGGTCATGATCGGCGTGGCCGTAGTAGTTTTCGCGGCAGATCTCATCTCCAAGGCGATCGTGCTCGACAAGCTGCCAGGGCACCCGCCGGTCAGGTTGCTCGACGGGCTGATCACCCTCGATCTCACCTACAACGCGGGCGCGGCGTTCGGCCTGGGCACCTCCTATACGGTGGTCATCGCGCTGATCGCGTGCGGTGTCATCATCTTCATCTTCCGCACCGCCCGGCGGCTGGCGAGCATCGCCTGGTCGATCGCCCTCGGGCTGCTGCTGGGCGGCGCTACCGGCAATCTCAGCGACCGGCTATTCCGGGCTCCTGGTCCGCTGCGGGGCCGGGTCGTGGACTGGATCAACCTGCCCCACTTCCCGTGGACCTTCAACATCGCTGACGCGTCCATCGTCTGCGCGGCCGTGCTGATCGCGCTGCTCGCCGCAAGTGGCAGAGCCATCGACGGCAGGCAAGCGGCAGCGTAGTGAGCCCGGCCCTGCGGAGAATCGGACCTGAGCGTTGGCCGAGTTTACTCATCTGGCTCAGCTTGCAGCGGACCTGTACGGTGGGTTCATGCTCGACTGGCTGATACCAGTAGTGTCGACCGGCGGGTCAGCATTCGTTGGCGCGGCGGCGACTGACGCATGGGAATCTGCCCGCCGTGAGGTAGTGCAGTTATTCAATCGTGGCGGGGCGCGCCGCGGCGAAGTCGCCGAGCGCTGGGCGGACCAGACTGCTATGGCGATCGAGCAAAGCTCAGACGACGAGCGCGTGCTGGTACGAGAACGCCTAGCCATCAAGTGGCAACAACGGCTAGGGGACCTGCTAGATGAGTACCCGGAACTAGCCGATGACCTCAGGTCATGGGTGGGCCAGGTGCAAGCTCAGCTACCAACTCAGGAGCAATCCTGGCTGAACACGTTCATAGCTCGTGACCATGCCACTCAGTACAACGCACCGGGCGGGTCGATCACAGTTTCTAACGAACTGGACTGGCCCGACTCGACGACTTAGCGCGCTACCGGCTTGGCGGGGATGGCCTCTCCTCGTAGAGCGACCAAGATCTGCGCGGTGCAACGTGTCAAGACTCGTGCTCGTAAGATGACTCAGATGGACATCCAAGCGCTTTGGGACGAACTCGAGGCCTCCCTAACGCCTCTGCTCCTCGGATTCCGGTCACGTCTCGGCAGGATTGCCGTGTCACAAAAACCCGATCTGACCTTGCTCACTGAGGCGGACATTGCCGTGCAGGAATACATCGTCGAACTAATCCTCGCGCACGATCCGGATGCGAGCTTTGTAGCCGAGGAAGCCGGAGACCAACTGCGCTTCACGGTTAATTCGCAGAAACTTTGGATTATCGATCCAATTGACGGCACCGCAGAGTTCGTGCGCCCCGATCGGCGCGAGTACTGCAGCGTGATATGCCTATTGGAGAACCGCGCACCGGTCGCCGCATTGGTGGTTGCGCCGCAGGCCGGAAAGGATGGATCGGCTCTGACTATTCGGGTAGACGGACCCGGCAGTCCGATCAAGGTTAACGGACGAGCCAGTGCTAGCAGGTCGGTGGCGGCGCCGCTGAGGGCGTCGATAACGCGCAGTTCTTCAGACGCCGCGCGACCATGGGAACGCCTAATGTCCGCTGCTGGCTACGAACTCAAAACGCGCACGACGTCGCAGACCCTGGATATGGTGCGCACCTGCGTTGACCTTTCTGAGGAGGCCGACGCGGCGCTGGCGCCATTCGCGCTGTTCTACCGCGAAGCGCAAAAAGTGTGGGATGGCGCGGCAGGCATGTGCCTGGCGCGCACGGCCGGACTGAGGGTCTGCGACGGCCAAGGGCAAGACCGACACACTGTAGACCTAGACCTCAGCGCCGCTGAGCCAGCTTTCGCCAGCACGCTGGTGGGAGACCCGGCCGTAGCTGCTCAATTCCTTAGGTGGTCATCGAACTAGCCGCCGTCAAGAACTTCGTCGGCCGACGCACTATTGACTGTCGCGAGCATGTCGACTTGGCTCAGCCAATCGTTGATGGCTTGCACCTGGACCGGAAAATCCGAAAGAACCTCTCTAGCTTCGATGAATGAGGAACGCGCTCGGGCGAGTGCGTCAGACCCCGCCGCTTGATCATCTGCTGCGAGAAGGACCCGGTAGTAGTCAGTCAAGATGCGTCCTAGCTGCATAAGGGCGCGGCCCTGGCTGATGGCGTCCTTCGCATCACTGAAAGTTGAGATCGACTGCTCGTAATAGGAAAGGGCCTCTGCGAAGTTACCGCTTCTGAGCCGGAGGTCGCCAAAATGACGCAGTGCGTACCCCTTCAGTCGGGGATGTTGCGAGCTGCCAATGTCGTTGGGCTCGCAGCTGTAGTCGAGGCTCGCACGCACGTAGCGCTCCGCTTGCTCCAGATCGACCTGATCGTCTTTGAGAGCGTAGGCCAGACTCAGAGCCAGACGCAGGGACGCCAAGCCGTTGTCGTTGCCGAGTTCCTCGAGGGCAGCTTCAGCTTGCAGGTATGCATCGATGGCCCGGTCGACCAGCTCGGTACTGTTCGAGTCAGCACTTAGCCTGTACAGGTCAGCCATCTCCCGCAATGCGGTGGCCTCGCCAGCGCGATCCCACGACCGCCGATACGTGGCATACTCGGCCCGAAAAAGATCTCTGCTGCGTCGCAACATCGCAATTGCGTCATCATATCCCTCCGCGGCAGTCGGCTCGGCGAGACTGTCGCTGTGGCGCCACTCTTTCTCATTGAGAATCTTCACCAGTTTGATGCGAGCTTGGTTGCGCAGCGACCGTGCCTGATCGTGACGACTGCCAGAGGCGAATGCCATCTGGGCGGCGATCTTCTCTACTTCATCCCAGTCAGCCAGGTGGCCTCCCGTTTCGAGAAAATAGAATAAACCGCATGCGAGCCGTGAGGTAATTGGCAACGGGGGTACAATATCACCTAGTGTACGAATAAAAGCAACAAGATTGATACGTTCATCGGCAAACCAGGCCGCTGGCTTGCCAGAGTCATCAACGTAGAGGATGCCTTCAAAGTCACTTTGGCGCCAGGCAGCGAGAAATTCGCTATCGACCATCGGGTTGTCGCGGTTTACGCGATCAAAGGCATAGTTGACAGAGCCGTAGTACGCATGAGCGAGGCGGTCCAGAGCTTCGCGCCGTTCGGCGGCAAATTCGTCTTGGTCAATCAATTTCCTGGCGAACAGGTGCAGCACGTCATGTAGGCTGCCGTACCGATCGCCGCTCTTGCTGATCAGGCTCTCCGTGCACAGTCGTTCGAGCAGGTCCTCGGTGGAGTCTAGGTCCAGACCTGCCAGGCGGGCGATCGAGTACACTTTGGCGGTATTCCCGGCGGACGGATGCAGTGCCATCAGGCGGAAAAGGCGCTGCGCATCGGCAGGCAAGGTTTGGTAAGAGACGGAATTCACGGCTTCCACGTCGGTTTGCCGGTCATCGGGATGGCCAAGACGATGCAGCCTACGCCGTACGTCGCTCAGTCTCTGTACTTGGGTCGCGATCGAGCCGTTAGGCTCGTTTCCAAGACGGGTCGCAGCGGTATGCAGCGTTAACGGCAGACATGCACAGTATTTGGCGAGCTGCGATGCGGAGGCCGGGTCCTCATCAATGCGATCACCCAGTCGCGCACGCAGCAGTTGAACCGCATTCTCTGGGGAAAGTGGATTAACCATGACAGAATGAGCGCCTTCGCTTATCAGACCAGGGAGCCTGTTGCGACTGGTGACGATTACTAGGCAAGATTCCGATGGAAGCAGCGGCCGGACTTGCTCAGCGCGAGCCGCGTTGTCGAGGATAACCAGCATCCGCTGACCGGAGGTCTTGGCGCGGAATAGTTCCGCCCGGCCTTCTCTTGAGGTAGGGATTTCGCTGCCCTTGAGGTTCCATCCGAGGAACAGCCAATCCGCCAGTACATCGTATGGGTTTGCTGGCTTATCACCTGTTCCTGGCCCGTAGCCGCTAAGATTCCGGAAGAAGAGACCATCCGGGTAAAGCGAGCTAACTTCATTGGCCCAGTACAGCGCCAGGCCGGTCTTGCCGACCCCGCCCGGGCCCGACAATAGGACAACTATGCGGTGCTGGCTGTCAGCAGGTGCGGTCAGCAATTGGCCTAGGGCTTCCAACTCCTCATCGCGGTTAACGAAGAGCGTAGGTGGCGGCGGCAGCCGCAATGGGGAGGAGAAATTCTCGTGACCCGACGTGTGGTAGACGGTGATGGACCCGCCGGGTGCGTTGTACATGGTCGAGCGGTCGTGACCACTGAAGCTGGCAGATCCAGGAGGGCTTGGGCAGCTCATAGCATGACCAATCGCGAACCTAACTCGTCCCGACGAGCCGTGCGCGTTGCTGAGACTCGCTGGTACAGCGGGGTAGCACAGAACAAGCGACCAGATACAAATTGGATCCTGGTAGAACGAAACGGTACACCGCCGTTCGTGTCTTGGTACTGGGAGCGCCTAGACGAGATGGCGGCGCTTGCCCGCATGAGGGCGATCGCCAGGTCTACTCTGAGCTGGCCGATGAATGCGTTCGATGGGACCGGTACAGAGTGCGCAGGTGATTGCCGGACCGTGCCTCCGGACGAATTGTGTCAATGGCCCACTCATACAACTCACTTTAAGCCGCGAGAGCTCTGAGCCTTCCGTCATCAAGACCGTGCCCTGGGACTGCGCCGATGCGTTTGGTACTCGCCCGGTCTGGGCGGCGGCGCTCGGCAGTGACGCGGCCGAGGATTCTACGCCAGCCAGGGCCTACGTGGAGGCAGCGGAATGGGGTGCGCCGACAATGTGGTTCAACCAGGTGCCCGAGCCCAAGACCGCCTTGAGCCGGCTCACTTCGACCTGCGCGCCTTTGGCAGCATGCAGGACGAAGTGCGCCGGCTCAAGGCGAACGGGGCCAGGGTGCTGCGACGCGACGCCGGCCTGGTCACGAAGTTTGACCCGGAAGCCAACGAGTTCTGCATCCGGCCCGGCCCCGCATGAGGGTTACCAGGCCCCGGTGAAGACGCCGCTGCCGGCGGGCTTGAGCTTGGCTAGCTTGCCGTTGTCGATCCAGCCGAAGACCGACCCGCGGGTCGGTCCCGCGTTGAACAGCACGTACCGGCCGGTCAGGTCGGTCGCGACGAAACGGTAGAAGAACCCGTTTCCCGTCACCAGCTTGAACAGCACGCGCGCCGGCTTGCCGGTAGCGGCCGATAGTTGCACGACGGACACGCTGGAGGGCAGGCCGCCATCACCGAGCAGGCTCAGCGTCACCGTCTTGCCGTCCGCGCTGAGGTAGGCATCGTTGATGAAGGTACGCGACGGCCGCCCGACCTGGCCCTGCCTGAAGACGACCCGGCCTGTCGCGAGCTGGCCGCCCTTGGCTGCCGGGCGCAGGGCCAGCATCTCCTCGCCAGGCGACTTGCATGATGTGTCGCCCTTCTTGCAAAAGGCCCGTCCGAAGACGGCGAGTACCTTGCCGTTGTCGCCGAAGGACAGGTCGCCGCCGCTGAATCTGACGCCTCCGTGCAGGCTGGCGCCCGACCATACGGCACGCGATCCGGTCTTCGGGTTGATCACGACGATGCCCGACACCGGCCCTTTCGTCTCGGGGACGGCGTTAACGGCGATCAGCGACCCGTCCGGCGCGGTCGCGATGCCGCTCGCGAACTCGCCGTTGAAGATGCCGCCGCGCACGGCCGAGTAGCCGGAGATCTTGCCGGCGTTGGTCAGCCTGAACCGGAAAATGCGGCTGCCGACGAGCTTGCTGTTCGCGAACTTCTGACAGGTCATGACGAAGGTGCGGTTGTTCGCCTGCGCGGTCAGGGAATCGGGCTCCGATCCTGCCCACGGGCACTGGACGGTAGCCGTGACCGCGCCGCTCGCCGTGGCCCGGACCTGGGTGCTCCCGCCGCCGTCATTTGTCTCGATGTAAAAGCGCGGCGGACGCGGCGTCGTCTTGGCGGCCACCATCGCGGCGCCAGCCCGCTGACCGGGCCCGCTGGCATAGGCGGGTGCCATCAGGCTCACGCTGCCCGCCAGGACGGCCGCCGTCATCATTGACGCGGCGAGCCGCTTCGGTCTCCTGCTCAACTGTGCCTCCAAATGAGCTGTGTCAGTGGTTCAATCACACAACTGATTTGACAGCTGAAAGGTTTACGAAGTTGCCCTTTTTTGGTCAGGAAGAGCCGGCTACCAGGCTACTCCTTCGAAGAAACCCTTGGCGGCAGGCTCGTCCCGCAGCTTGGCCATTGCCCGCAGCCGGGCGCTGTGGTCCACTTACCTGTGAAGTTCTCACGGCGATCGGCAGAGAAAGTCACGCGGGGAAGGACTAGCCCGATGCTGCTCAACCGCGACGACTGGTATGACATCTCGCGGGATCTCGACTGGACGTTATCGTACGTAGACGAGGAAGCCGCCTTTCCGCCTGAATGGACGGGTACCCGGGACATCCCGGCCGATGCCTGGCAAGCATGGGAGGAGCCCTTCCGGGTTTCTTACCGCGACTACGTACGGCTCCAGCGGGAAAAAGAGTCAGGGGTCAAGGCCGTCAGCAATGCCCTCGCCAGAGCCGGGGTGTACGAGAAACTCGATCCCGCGCACGTAGCCGCCTCCCAGCTGCACATGGGCGGGACCGGCATGGTCGAGTACATGGCAGTCACTATGCAGAGCCGCTTCTGCCGGTTCGCCCCGTCGCCGAAGTGGCGCAACCTCGGCGTGTTCGGGATGCTCGACGAGACCCGCCATACGCAGCTCGACCTGCGGTTCTCCCATGAGCTGCTGAAATACGACCAGCGGTTCGACTGGGCGCAGCGCGCCTTCCACACCAACGAGTGGGCGATCCTCGCGGTCAGGAACCTGTTCGACGACATCATGCTGAGCGCTGACTGCGTCGAGGCGGCGCTGGCCACCAGCCTGACCATCGAGCACGGCTTTACCAACATCCAGTTCGTCGCCCTGGCCGCCGACGCGATGGCGGCAGGCGACGTCAACTGGTCAAACCTGCTGTCCTCGATCCAGACCGACGAGGCCAGGCATGCCCAGCAGGGCTTCCCGACCCTCCAGATCCTGATGGAGCACGACCCGGACCGCGCCCAGCAGATCATGGATGTCGCCTTCTGGCGGGCGACCAGGCTATTCCAGATACTCACCGGCCCGGCCATGGACTACTACACGCCGCTGAAACAGCGCCGGCAGTCGTTCAAGGAGTTCATGACCGAATGGATCGTCAACCAGCACGAGCGGATCAGGGAAGATTACGGCCTCAAAAAGCCATGGTACTGGGATCAGTTCGAAATAGCCCTGGAAAACGGGCACCACGCTTGTCATCTGGGTACCTGGTTCTGGCGGCCGACCTTGTTCTGGAAACCCAATGCGGGCGTCTCGAGGGCCGAGCGGAAATGGCTGGGCGAGAAGTACCCGGACTGGGAGGAGACCTGGGGCCCGCTGTGGGACCAGATCATCGCCAACGTCAACGCCGGCAAGCTCGACCTGACCTTGCCGGAGACGCTGCCGGCCATCTGCAGCCTCACTCAGCTCCCGATCGGCTCGGCGATGTCGCCGCGCGAACTGCGGCCGGTGACCAGCCTCTACAACGGCCGCCTCTACCACTTCGACTCTGAGATCTCCAAGTGGTGCTTCGATCTCGAGCCCGAGCGGTACGCCGGGCACACCACCGTGATCGACCGCTTCCTGTCCGGGCAGATCCAGCCGATGACGCTGGCGGGCGGCCTGGAGTGGATGGGGCTCACGCCGGAGGTCATGGGCGACGACGCCTACGACTACCGGTGGGCAGCTGAGTACGCGAGCAAGGCGGAGTAGCCACCATGGCCCTTTTCCCGATCTACGGAAGATTTGCCGGCGATTTCCTCGCGCACCTGGTCGCCGTGGACACCGGCGACACCATGGATCAGGTCGCGGAGAAGGTAGCCGTCCACTCGGTGGACCGCAGGATCGCGCGCCCGTCCTCGGCAGGCGGATATGACGTGCTGCTCGACGGCGAGGTCGTCGCGCCGGCCACGACGCTCGGCGAGCTCGGCATCGTGCCGCTTGCCTGGGTTGACGTGCGGTTCCGTGCCTGAGGACGGATTTCGGCACGTCGCGGACGCCGGCGATCTCTGGGATGGCGAGATGGAGCCGCGCGAGCTGGACGGCAGGGAGATCTTACTGATCAGGCTCGACGGCCAGTACCACGCCTACGACGGGCTGTGCCCGCATTCCGGCACCCCGCTCGCGGATGGCCGGCTCGACGGCACGTCGCTGACCTGCAGCGCGCACGAGTGGGAGTTCGACGCCAGGACCGGAGCCGGCGTCAACCCGGCTGCGGCCTGCCTGAAACGCTACGAGGTCCGCGTCGACGGCGGCCGCGTCCTCGTCAGCCTGACCGCCACGCGAAAGGCCGGATGATGGCTGTTCTCGAGACCGACGACGTCACCTCGCTCGGCCCCGATCTCGTCGGGCCGGTCATCCGGTCAGGGCCGCTGGCCGATGCGGTGATCGACGCGGTCGCCGATGACAATCCCGGCAGCGACGTCATCGTCGTTGACCGGGGCGACTACCTGCGGATTCACACCGTCCGCTCGTGCAAGCTGACCCGCGTCAGCCTCGAGCGGCACCTCGGCCAGCCGATGCAGCTCGCCGCGCTCGAAGCCGATATGCCGTCATTCACCGGGCGGCTGCGGACGCGTGTCGATGAGTATGAGTGGTTCTACGACAAGGAGTCCTGATGGCCCCAGGGGAGCGCACCGCACCCAGGACGCGACGGCTGCGGACCTGGTCGGCGTTCGGTGACCTCGGCCGGCGCCCGAGCGAATACGAGCTGCTGACGCACGGTCTCAATCACACGATGACGCCGACGCCGCTCGAGATCAGCCCGGATGCCAACGGCAATACCTGGCTCAAGGCGCACCGGGACGCGATCGGCCTGACGGCGGGTGACTGGAATGCGTTCCGCGACCCGGACGCGGTGACGTACGGCAGCTACGTCGCCAGGCAAGACGACCAGGAGACCTACGTCGAAGGACTGCTCGAGCGCTTCGACGCCGACGGCTACGACGAAAGCCTGACCACCGCCGCGCTCGGCTACCTGGCGCTGGTCGTGACGCCGTGCCGCTACCTGGCCCACGCCGAGCAGATGCTGTCGGCCTACGTCCAGCAGCTGGCGCCGAGCAGCTACATCGCCAACTGCGCGACCTTCCAGACCGCTGACCAGCTACGGCGGGTCCAGCTGATCGCCTACCGGACCACTCAGCTGGCGCGAACTTACCCCGATCGCGGATTCGGCACCGGCGAGCGGGCCACCTGGGAGCAGCATCCGGGCTGGCAGCCGGTACGCGCCATCGTGGAGAACGCGCTTGTCGAGTACGACTGGGACCGCGCGCTCGTCGCCACCCAGCTGGTCGTCAAGCCCGTTGCCGACCTCCTCTTCCTGGCATCGGCCAGTCATCAGCTCGCCGCGATCGGCGCCACTTTGGATGGCCTGATCACCGAGAATCTGTGGCAGGACTGCAAGCGATCGAGGCGGTGGACGACTGCGCTGCTGCGGTTCCTCGTCGAGGCGGACCCCGGCAACCGCGAGGCGCTGCAGGCCATCCTCAGCGACTGGGCGGCGCACGGACATCAGCTGGCCGTCGCCGGCAGCGAACTGCTCGCGCACGAGTCGGGTCAGCCGAGCAGCGAGATCCTCGCCAGCGTGCTGGCGGGCTGGCGTGAGCTGGTGGAACCAGCCGGCCTGAGTGTCGCCGAGCAGGCGGCCGACGAGCCGGAGGACGAGAAGGCGGCGGATCTGCCGGGCGGGGCATGAGCCCGCTCCCGGGTACCGGCTTCCCCTGGGACGAGCATTTCGAGCGCAACCTGATCGGCGGCAGCTGGGAGTTCCCCGCCGTGCCGTTCGAGTATCAGATCCGCAGCCCGCAGGACGGCGGCGTCCTTGCCACGGTGCCGATGTCCAGCCGCCTCGATGTCGCCCGCGCGGTGCGCGCCGCCGGGTCAGCCGCCGGGGCGTGGGCGGCTGACCCGGCGCTGCGGCGGGCGCTGCTCACGGCGTTCGTGACCAGGCTCGGTGAGCTCGCCGGCCCGCTCGCTGACCTGCAATCGGCCGAGACCGGCCTCAGCGCGGGCGACTCGGCCGCCGCGACCCAGGCCACGCTGCGGTTCGCCAAGCTGGTGCTCCCGGCCAGCCAGTCGTCGTCCTCGCCCCGGGCTGGCGGGCACATCTTGTCGTGGGGACTGCCGCTCGCCGAAGTGACCTGCTCGGTGCTGCCCCAGCTGGCCGCAGGCCGCACGGCAGTGATCAAGCCGTCGCTGCGGGCGCCGCTGTCAGCCGCTGCCTTCGCGCACCTGGCGGCTGGCGCCGGGTTTCCTCCCGGCGTGATCAACCTCGTGCAAGGCACGGGCATCGACGTCGGAACGGCGCTGCTCGGCTCGCCGGACCTCGGCGCGATCGAGGTACGGGCCAGTGAGCGGACTGCGGCCCAGGCAGCACGCGCGGCCACCGTCACCGGCGCGACCATCACGAGCCTGCGCGCCGGCGGCAACGTGCTCATCGCAGGCCGCGATGCGGAGACAGGCGAGGTCGCCTCGGTCGCGGCCGACGCTCTTCGCACGCACAGCGCCGGCGGCCCGCTGGCCTTGCCGGTCCTATGCGCCCACGAAGAGATCGCCGGTGCGCTGACCGAGGCCGTGGCCGCCAGCCTGGCCGAATGCCGGCCCGCGCCGCTCCCGGCCGAGCCGCTGCGCGACCGGGCGCTGGCCGCGATCGCGTCACTGCGCGCCGCCGGCGCGCGCCTGATCTGCGGGGGAACTGTGCCCGACGACGCTCGGCACCGGATGGGCTGGATCGTGCCGCCGACACTGCTCGCGGCCGGCCCGGCCGGCGGCCCTGCCAGCCGCGCGGCCCTGGCCGCCGAGCCGACCGGCCCGGTACTGACCATCCTGACCTGGCGCTCGCCCGCAGACCTGGCCGGCATCTTCGCGCATCCGCGCTACGCCGACGGCCTCGCCCTCACCTGGGGCATCGACGACGCCGAGTTCCGGGTCGCCCGCCTCCCGCACACGACGGCCGTCAGCGAGACCACGCCGCTTGCCGCCCTCGCGGCCGGCTCGCTGCCGCCAGCCTGGATCGGCGGGCTGTGGACGTAGACTCGGCTGGCATGCAGCAGTTGCCAGCTGACGAGGCCGAGTCCATCGAGGTTGACGGGCAACCCCCGACGCGAGAGCAGTTGGCCGCGCTCGCGCTCGACAGCTACGGCCACTTCACCGCGATGCAGGTCAGGGATAACAGCGTGCGCGGGCTCGCTTTCCACCTCACGAGGCTCGCCGGGGCGCATCGCGAGATGTTCGGCGCCAGACCTCGACACCGGCCTGCTGCGCGGCCACATCAGGCACGCGCTCGCCGCCCGGCAGGCGGCTGACGCCTCGGTCCGCGTCTACGTGCGGCACCAGCACATCATGGTCACCACGAGACCGCCCGGCACGATGCCGCAGGAACCCTGGCGCCTGAAGACCGTGCCCTACCAGCGCGCCGTCGCCCACATCAAGCACCTGAGCGACTTCGGCCAGGCCTACTACCAGCGCCAGGTCCGCGCCGCCGGCTTCGACGAGGCGCTGCTGACCAGCCCCGGCGGCACCGTCTCCGAAGGCACCATCACCAACATCGGCTTTCACGACGGCGACGGCATCGTCTGGCCTGATGCCCCCGTCCTGGCCGGCATCACCATGCAGGTGCTCACCGCCCAGCTGGGGGAGGCGGCCGGACGCCGTGAGAACGTCCGGCGCACCGACCTCGGCGAGTTCCGCGCCGCGTTCGTCACCAACGCCCGCGGCATCGCCCCGGTCGGCGTCATCGACGACCTGACCATGCCCGCCGACCCGGCCTTGATGGCCAGCCTCCGCGAGGCCTACGAGTCGGCCGCCTGGGACGCCATCTAAAGACAATGAACGCAGCCGCGCCGTTCGGTTTCAGCAAGGTCGTCTTCCTCAGCCACGTGCTCACCGCCGCCACGCCGGTCTTCCCCGGCGATCCCCCCGTCGACATCGAGCCCGCGGCGACGATCGACCAGGACGGCTACTTTCTCCAGCGGGTCGCGTTCGGCGAGCAGTCGGGGACGCACTGGGCGGCAGCGGCGCACTTCAGCCCGCGCGGAACCAGCGGCGGACCAACTCGACGCCGCCGGCTTCTTCCTGCCTGCCGTGGTGCTCGATCACCGCGCCGACGCGGCGGCCGACCCGGACTTCGAAGTGACGATCAGCGACCTGCGACGCTGGGAAGCAAGCCACGGAGCAGTGCCCGCCCAGTCAGCCGTTCTTCTTATGACCGGATTTGATCGAAGATGGGCGGATCACGCCGGTTACCTCGGCACGGACCAGGAAGGCGCGCTCCACTACCCGGGCTTCAGCGCGCAGGCAGCCCGCTGGCTGATCGACGAGCGGCAGCTCAGCGCCCTCGGCACCGACACGATGGGCGTTGACCCGGGCGCCGACGCCACCTTCGCGGCCAACCGCGCGCTGCTGCGCGGACGCCGGATGCACCTGGAGAACCTGCGCGGCCTCGATCAGTTGCCGGCCACGGGCGCCTGGATCGTCGTCGGCGGCCTGCGGATCACAGGCGGCTCAGGCTCCCCGGCAACTGTCTTCGGTCTCATTCCGTAACAGTTGCCGTTACCTCACCCCTAGCGGTGGACCATCGCATTGCCGGATAATCCGGGCAATGCCGCTGACCCATACGCGGCCAACCTTGGGGGAGTAACCCATGAGTGAAGCGGCCCCCGTGCCCTTTACCGAGACCAAGGCGCCCGAATCCGCTGACCGCCTGAACCGTGGAGCGCTCGGCCTCGTCGACATCGCCGCGTCCACGATGGCCAACATCGGCCCGCCTACAGCTTCTACTTCGGCATCGGGTTCCTGGTGTTCACGGCCGGCATCGCCGCGCCGCTGACGATCATCGCGGCCGGCATCGCGATCGCGCTGCTCGGCAACACGCTGGCGCAGTTCTCCCGCGCCCACCCGAGCACCGGCGGCTTCATCTCGTTCGTCGGCAAGACGTTCGGCGGCACCAGCGGCGTGACCACGGCGATCCTCTGCGGCATCGGCTACATCGTCGCGATCTCGTCGGTGCTCGCGATCTCCGGCGGGTTCCTGTCCGACCTGCTCCAGCACTACTTCAAGTGGAACATCCCGTGGATCATCCTGTCGGTGATCCTGACCGGCATCGCCGTCTACATGACCGTGCGCGGCGTCGGGGTCTCGACCAAGCTGGCCGGCCTCTTCTTCGGCTTCGAGATGCTGGTGCTGATCGTCGTCTCGATCGCGGCCCTGATCAAGAACGGCGGGCATCTCAGCATCACGCCCTTCGAGCCCAGCCACATCCTGAACGGCGCCAAGGGCCTCGCCGCCGGCTTCCCCCTCGCGATCTACCTGTTCATCGGCTGGGAGAACTCCGCCGCCCTTGCCGAGGAGACCGCCAACCCGCGCCGTGACGTCCCGCGCGCGGTCTTCCTGTCCGTCGCGCTCATGGTCGTCAGCTACGTGCTCTTCGCCTATGCCACGATCACCGGATTCGGCTACAACGGCGCCAAGCTGGGCGGCGACACCGGCATCCCGTTCATCGACGTCGCCCAGGGCCTCCTGGCCGTGTTCGCGTTCTTCGCCTACCTGGCCGGCCTGACCTCGACGCTCGGCGTGCTGATCTCCGCGATCAACTCCCAGGCCAGGCTGATTTTCAACGCCGGCCGCGAGGGGTTGCTGCCGCGCTTCATCGGCAATGTGCATCCCACGAGGCGCACGCCGGTCAACGCGCTGTTCACGTTCACGGGCATCGCGGGCGCGATCATCGCAGTGTGGGCGTTCCTGCACCTGATCGGCAACCACGCGGCCAGGGGGAGCATGAACCCGGAGACCTTCTTCCTCGAGTCGTCCACGATGGGCACGATCCTGATCCTGGTCGTGTACTTCCTGGCCAACCTCGCGCTGCCGTTCTACTACCGCAGGTTCAGGCCCGAGGAGTTCCACATCGTCAAGCACGTGATCTTGCCGGTGCTCGGGATGATCGCGATCGCGGTGCCCGTCTACTACCTCGTCAAGCCGGGCCAGGACGCGCCCTATAGCTGGTTCCCCTACCTGGCGCTCGGCATCGTCGTCCTGGCCGTGGGCTACGGCTACATCCTCAACCGGCGGGACCCTGGCCTGAAGGACAGGGTCGGCTCGATCATCGCCGACGAATGAGAAGAACCTAGATCCGATACGGAACGGTATCGTTTCGCAATACCCGGCTGGATTAGAGCACTGCCGCGCAGGGCTCGTCCGCCGCAGCCAGGCCCGGCCAGGTCCCGTACCGGCCGGGCCTGGCCATCTACCAGGAAAATCGGCGTGCGCTGACCCGCTACCGGCGAGGATGTCCCGATAATCGGGACCCGATCGGGACTGGATCGGGACTCAACAACGGACCAGAATGCGTCAACCGTAGGTATGATCCCGCTAGACGCGGCGCAGAACGCCGCCATGCGCGCACTCGGGGCGAAGGAGCGATTTGATGGGCATTCTCAACGAGGCCCGCCGTGAGTTCATTGCGGCGCCAGACAACTCAAAGGGTCAAATCGTCTACAAGTGGCCCGATACGAACATCCGCAAGTTCTCCAGGGCCATCGTCGAGCCGGACGCCCAGGCTGTCTTCATCAGCCAGGGTCAGGTCATGGGCGTCATGGGCCCGGGACAGCACACCCTGGACGCCAAGGAGCTGCCGTTCCTCGGGCTGTTCGTTGACTGGGCCACGGGCAGCAACGCGTTCAAGGCCGAGATCTTCTTTGTCGGTGCCCGCGAGTTCCCGAACCTGCGCTTCGGCGGACGCCTCGACGAGGTCCAGGACCCGCAGACCGGCCTGATCGTCACGCTCCGCTCGTTCGGCGAGTTCGCGCTCCGCGTGGTCGACCCGACCAGGCTCATTACCAACCTCGTCGGAACCGTCGACGTGACCAACAACTCGGCCGTCACCGACTGGGTCACCCAGCAGCTGCTCAAGGCCACCCGGACCACCGTTACCACCCAGCTGATGTCCGGCGCCTGGAAGATCCTCGGCCTGTCGATGCACAGCCCCGAGATCGAGGTCGGCGCGATGGAAGGCGCCAACCACGAGCTGACCGACTACGGCATCGCGATCACCAGGCTGGGCAACCTCGACATCAACCTCGACGACGAGGACAACAAGAGGCTGAAGAAGCTCGCCGGCGACACCGCCTACTCGAGGCTGGCCGGCGGATTCCAGCAGGCGGCCCAGGCCGAGATGATGCAGGGCGCCGGCCAGGGCCTGGCGCAGGGCGGCGGCGCCACGGCGCCGATTTTCTTCGGCGCCGGGATGGGCCTCGCGGGCCAGATGCAGGCTCCGCCGGCCGCGCCGTACCCGCCGCCGGCCGCTCCCGGCTTCGCAGGCGGCGGCCCCGGCTACGCGCCGCGCCGCCGCGCCTGGCGCGCCTGCCTACGCGCCGCCCCCTGCCCCGCAGCAGCAGCAGGCCCCGCAGCAGCAGGCGCCCGCACCGGTCGCCGACGCGGCTCCGGCCGTGGCGATGATGGCGTGCGGCAACTGCCAGAACCCGCTGCCGGTCACCGCGAAGTTCTGCGCCGAATGCGGGACGCCGACCTCGAAGCACTGCACTAACTGCAATGCGAGCCTGGCGGGGACGGCGAAGTTCTGCGCCGAGTGCGGGACGCCGACGGCACCGCCGGCCGGCTGAGCGCGGCACCGCCGTTCGCGTAGGCGGCTGCCAGATTCGCAAACACCTCCGGGGGCTAGGTCTAGGGGCATTTACCAGGTGCGATGAGGTGTACCTGGGCTACGATCTGATCCTCTTAGCTGGCTGTTTGCCTGTTTAGGGTCACCTCGAGAAGAAAGGCATGTCCGTATGGATCGGATCGAGTGCCAATGGTGCAAGGCACAGAATGAGTCGGCGCGCACGAGTTGCACTACTTGCGGCGCGCCACTCGATCAGCGCAATGTGGTTTCTGACTCCGGCTGGACCGAGGCGCCGCGGTTGAGGGACATGACGGAGTTCCGGTTCTCCAACTCCACGTGCCAGGTCGAGGGCGAGATCGTGCCCGTCGCGGAAATCGCGCTCTCGCAGGGCGACGCGGTGTTTTTCGAGCACCACGTGATGCTGTGGAAAGAGCCGAGCGTCCCGATGTCCGCGATGAACACCGGCGGCGGCATGAAGCGGATGATCGGCGGCATGCCGCACGTGATCAGCGTCGCGCACGGCGCGGGGCGGATCGCGTTCTCGCGCGACGCGACCGGCGAGCTCGTCGTGCTGCCGTTGCATCCGTCGATGGAACTCGACGTGCGCGAGCACGCGTTCCTCGTCGGCTCGCACTCCATCAATTACTCATTCGTGCGGATCAAGGGCCTGGCCAACGTGATGCACGGCGGCAGTGGCATGTACATGGACAGGTTCGTGACCCACAACGAACCGGGGATCGTGATCCTGCACGGCTACGGCAACGTGTTCCAGAAGACCTTGCAGCAGGGCGAGAAGATCCTCCTCGAGCCGGGCGGCTTCCTCTACAAGGATTCCTCGGTGCAGATGAACACCGTGAAGCAGAACATCAAGACCGGGCTCATGGGCCACAACATGTTCCTCGCTGAGATGACTGGACCGGGCCGGGTCGGCGTCCAGTCGATGTATCACCACCACGGCCACAGCGAGTAGGGGACCAATATGTCGACACCCGAAGGCACGAGTAGCAGCTACACGTGCCCGTACTGCCGACACGTCAGCGATGGCGGCGGCACCTCGTGTACCCGCTGCGGCGCTCCGGTCGATATCAGGCTCAAGGTCACCAAGTCCGGCTGGGCCAAGCAGCCGCCAATCGCTGACATGGCCAGGATCCGGTTCAACCGGTCCACCTGCCAGATCAGCGGGACCCAGGTGCCCGTCGCCGAGATGAAGCTCGACGGCGAGGACTCGGTGTACTTCAGCCACCACGTGCTGCTGCACACCGACCCCAACATCAAGATGGAATCGAAGCGGATGGCCGGCGGCTGGAACCGCGTGCTCGCCGGCATGCCGCTGATCATGTTGGAGGCCAAGGCCCTGGGCACATCGCGTTCAGCGCTGACAAGCCGGGCGAGACGCTGGCGATCCCGCTGCAGCAGAACCAGGCCATCGATGTCGTCGAGCACCGTTTCCTGCTCGCGACCAGCAATGTCAACTACGCCTGGGAGCGAGCCGGGGTCTGGTTCACCACGCAGGACGGGGACGAGCAGGAGTGGCATTACCCCCTCGGCCAGATGATGGACAGGTTCTCCGCGCACGGCGGGCACGGCCTGCTGCTGCTGCACGGTCCCGGCAACACATTCCTGCGGGACCTGAACCACGGGGAGAGCATTCTCGTTCAACCATCAGGACTGATTTGGAAGGACCCGACAGTCCGGATGCACTTGCACTTCGAGTACCCGAGGGGCCAGTACTGGTTCAGCTCGGCCAAGTGGCAGGCCAAGTCCATGTGGCTGCGGCTCACCGGACCTGGCCGGGTCGCCATCCAGTCGGTGTTCGAGCGGCCGGAGATGGTCGGCGCTGTGATGAACAGCTCGCCTTCGACGACGCACTACTGGTAGCCGAGCCGGTTCGGCGGTATTGCTGGACAGCGGTGCTGGCGGGACTCAGGTCCCGCCAGCACCGCACCCGGTCCCGGGGTAAATCGCAGGTGAATGGGCATCCGCCGGCGATGCGGACTAGCTTTAAGGGGGCCGCTGCGGTCATGATGTCGGACATGGCCTCGACATCGCCGCCAGCACCTGTTTGTCAGGAGACGCTGGCGTGATGGGGCTGCTGGCGCAGCCCGCTGCCATCGTCATCGCTGTTGCCGCGGCAATCTGCTTTGCCATCGCCAACGTGTTGCAGCAGCGCGTAGCCGCGCAGCTCCCGGCAACCTCGGCGTTCGATACCCGTGTCCTGATTCACCTGGCCCGGCGGCCCCTCTGGCTGATCGGCTTCGTCGCGGTTCTCTGCAGCATCTCGCTGCAAGCGGCCGCGCTCGGCATCGGCCGGCTCGTCCTGGTCGAGCCGGTACTGGCCAGCAGCCTGCTGTTCGCGCTCGCGCTGGCCGCCTGGGCCGACCGCCGCGCGATGACGGCAGGGGAGTGGGCCGCCGCGATCGCGACCTTCGCCGGGCTGGCGGTGTTCCTTGTCGCCTCCCATCCCTCCGGCGGCCAGCCGACCGCCAACTCCGGGCTGCTCGCGCTCGCCTCGGCCGGGGCCTTCTGTTTCGCCGGCATCGCCACGTTCGTGGCGATCAGGCTGTCTCCCGTTCTCCGGGCCGTGGCCCTGGGCATCGGCGGCGGCGTCGCCGCCGGAGTCACGGACGCCCTGACCAAGAGCGTCGCCTTCCTGGCCGGGTCACGGCAGTTCGGCGTGTTCGCCGATCCGCGGCTGTACCTGCTGGTCGTCGTCGGCCTGATGACCTACACGATCCAGCAGAATGGCTACCGGGCCGCGAGCCTCGCAGCCTTCCTGCCGGCATTCGCCGTGCTCGACCCCGCGGTCGGCTCGGTGCTCGGCCTGACGATCTATCACGAGCGGCTCGGCGGCGGCGCGATCAGGATGGCCGTCGAGACCGTCTCCGTCATCGCAGCCACCTGGGGCATCGCCAAGCTCGCCCGGTCAGGCGCGGCTGTGCCGTGCGCGCCCGCGCCCGTCCTCGAGCCCGCTCCCGCCACGGCAGCGCCCGCGACTGTCGCCACCGCAGCGTCGGCCACCGCAGCGTCGGCCACTGCCGCGTCCGCCGCGGTGGCGCTAGCCGTGCAGGCTGAGCCCGCGCTACCACCTGTGCCGGTCTCCGCGTCCTCGCGACCCGCCCCGCCCGTCCCCGGACATGCGTCCCCGCCGGGTCACCTGGGCGGACTGCTCTCCGCTGGCATCGCGCTGCCCATCGCTTCGGACCTGTCTCCTCCCTCGGTCGCAGCCGACTAGCCTTGTGACAGCGCTGCAGCGCCAGCGATGCCACAACGAGGGCGCTGTAGCGCCAGCGATGCCACAACGAGGGGCCTGCCACAGCCAGGGGCTGGCTCCTCGGTGTTACGCCTGAGGTCGCGCGGGATCGCGTGCGGGTGTCTCTGCGGCTGACGGCGTTCCTGCGTACGATCAAGGCCGTGCCTACTCGCTACGACATTTCCGATGTGCCGCCACAGGGCGGCTATCCGGCCAAGCAGTGCCCGGTACGGGCGCAATGGGATGCCATCAGGCCATGCGAGCCGTTACCGCCGTCGCCCGGCGCGCAGCACCGGATGGCACGCGGCGTCGTATTCGAGCGGCACGTCGTCGCGGAGCTGGTGGCACGGCATCCGGCTAGCTGCGTGGTCATCGACGCAGGGAGCGGCGAGCGCACGGACGAGGATAAGGCCGGGCGCGAGGCGGCGACGCTCGCCGCGATGCGCGCTGGCGCGCCGCTCATCGCGGCCGGGCGGCTGCCAGCGGACCAGATGAGCCGCCGGGTTGGCGAGCCCGATCTGCTGGTCGCGGCGCGCGGCGCGGCGGGTTACCGGCCGGTCGACATCAAGCACCACCGCAGCCTGCAGGCGATCGCGCAGGCTAGCGCCGACGGCGACGGGCTGGCGGCTCGCTGCGGCACGCTCGACCAGCCCTGGTGGGAGGCGGCCGAGCCGCTGCCTGAGTCAGCGGCCCGCAAGAGGCGCGATGACCTCCTGCAACTCGCGCACTATCAGCGGATGCTGGAAGCGGTCGGCCTGGCCGCCGACGACGGCAGGTTCGCCGGCATCATCGGTGCCGAGGGCGTGGTCACCTGGTACGACCTGGACGCGCCGATCTGGCAGACCAGGTCATCGGGTGGCCGCCGCCGGAGCCGGACGACGATGGCTGTCTACGACTTCGAATTCGAGTTCAGGCTGGACATCATCGCCGTCGCCACCGCGCACCTGGCCGACCCCGGCACGAACCTGCTGGTCGTGCCGGTCCGGATCGGCGAGTGCGGCGAGTGCCCCTGGTGGTCATGGTGCGGGCCGAGGCTGGCCGAGGGCTCGGGCGACGTGAGCCTGGTGCCACGCGTTGGCTGGCGGACCTGGAGCGTTCATCGCGGCCATGGCGTCAGCGACCGGGCCGCGCTGGCCGGGCTCGACTACGCGACCGCCTCGCTCGTCGCGGCCGGCGTCGACCTGCGGCCCCTCATGACCGCCCTCGGCACCGAACCCGACGAGACGCCGGTAGGCAAGATCATCGGCCCGCGCAAGCGCGGCCAGCTGGCCAGCCTCAAGGCCGCCGGGATCACGGTGCTGGGAGACGCCCGCGTTCTTGACCCGCACACGGCGAGCTTCAGCGACGCGCCGCTGCGCGACCTGCCCGAGCAGATCGACCAGGCCCGCGCCGCCCTGGGTCCGGACGCGGCCTACCGGCGGCGGGGAGTGGCGGAGGTGGCCATTCCTCGCGGGGATGTCGAGGTCGACATTGACATGGAGAACAGCGAGGACGGCGTCTACCTCTGGGGTGCGCTCGTCACCGACCGGTCCGGCCGGGAGCTGGCCGAGCCCGGCTATCGTGCCTTCAGCAGCTGGGCTCCGGTGACCGCGGGGCCGGGCGCGCCCGGACCCGCCGGGACCAGCGCGGCTCAGGCCGCGCCCGCCGAGGCCGCGATCTCGCTGGAGTTCTGGGAGTGGCTGACCGGGCTCAGGAAAGCGGTGACCAGCGCCGGGTTTACTTTCCGCGCCTATAGCTATCACACTGCGGCGGAGTTTGGCCAGCTCAAGCGCATCGCGGCCGATCTCGGGCTAGGGGAGGAGGTCGCCGGGCTCATGGCGTCAGGCGAGTGGATCGATCTGCTCAAGGTGTTCGGCAGCCAGCTGGTGACGGGCGGGTCTATCGGGCTGAAGGAGGTCGCGGGACTGGCCGGCTTCCGGTGGAGCGTGGCCGATCCCGGCGGCGAGATGGCCATGGTGCGATACGACGAGGCGGCCGGGTCCTCGCCATCGGCGGCGGCGGCGCGACAGTGGCTGCTCGATTACAACAGGTCCGACGTGGAAGCGACGCTGGCGCTGCGCGAATGGCTCGACTCGGCCGCGAGCGGCTGCCCTTCTGCGGAGGACCTGGGTCCCAGGGTGCCGGCGGCGGCTAGCTGAGCGAAGGCGCGCTGCGTCGGCGACCCCGGCGGCGTGCAGGAGTGTTGTCGCGTGCGGGCAGAGTTGTCGCCGGGCGCCGCAGCTCGCGCTGCCCCGCGCTCAGGCGGCGATGGCTTGCTCCTCCTCGGGGGTGCCCGGATCCTCGTGACGGCCGGCCCACATTTCGCGGATCGCCATCGCCAGCAAGTAGGGCACCAGGTCGGTTGACCGCTTGAGCACCCAGGCTGTGCCCTTGGTGGCCATCCAGGCGAACTCGGCCCGCCTCGTGGGCGGCGCATTCTCCGGCTCGGACGCGGGCGGCGGCCCGATGCGCAGGCCGGCGTTATGCAGCAGCTCGTGGAATGATTGCGCGATGAGGCGGTGACCGCGCTCGTTCGGGTGCAGCCGGTCTACGGCCCACATGCGTTTTTCATAGGTGGCCGGATTACCTGGCGCGTCGAAGTGCAAGGTGCCGAAGCGCTGCGCGACCCCGTCAATGGCGGCGTTGACCGCCGCGGTGCGCCGGGCGAGGGGCTTGGCCAGCGACTCGGGCAGGCCGAGCATCCAGCCCGAGTCAGGCAGCCGCATGGTCAGGACCTCGGCGCCAGCGGACCGGAGCTCACCGACCGTGCGCGCGGCGGCAGCGTAGATCCTCTCCGGGTCAAAGCCAGGACGGAGCGTGTCGTTGATGCCGAACACCACGCTGGCCACATCCGGTCGCCTGGCCAGCGCCATCGGCAGCTGATCCCGGGCGATGTCCGCCGCGCAGGCTCCGTTGGAGGCGAGGTTGTGGAGCTCAGGCTCGTGCATGCTCTCGGCCAGGAGGCCAGCCCAGCCGCGCCAGGCCTGCTGCTTCTGGCCGGGGACGCGCACCGGGTCGCCAACCCCCAGGGTGATCGAATCACCCAGGGCAGTAAACATCGTCATGCTGCCGCTCCGATTACGCCGTGCTGGTCGGCGCGACCGAGCACGGCCTCGTAGTGTCCGATGAGCTCGTCGCCCCTCGCTGACCAGGTACGGTCGAGCATGCTCCGCCTGGCCGCGTGCCCCAGGGCGGTGCGCAGCTGCCAGTCAGCTGCCAGCTTCTCCACCGCGTCGGCGAGTGCGCCGGGATCGCCCGGGGTGACCAGGAACCCCGTCACGCCATCCTCCACAAGATCAAGCGGGCCGCCGGCCGCTGGCGCAACGACAGGGAGGCCGCTCGCGGCGGCCTCCTGGAGTGTGTTACCGAACGTTTCATGCGGACCACTATGGACGAATACATCGAGACTTGCATAAGCTCTGGCGAGCTCGTCGCCCTGGTACTGGCCGAGGAACACCGCGCTGGGCAGAGTCCTCCTGGCGTGCGCCTCGGTCGGACCCGCGCCCACGATGACCAGCCGGACCCCGGGCAGCGCGGCGACCCCGGCGAGCAGGTCGAGGCGCTTCTCCGTCGCCAGGCGGCCGACATACCCCGCGATCAGCTCGCCGCGCGGCGCGAGCTGGGCCCGCAGGGCCTGGCTGCGCTTAGCGGGATCGAACCGCTCGGTGTCAACGCCCCTGCCCCAGACGCTCACCCGCTCGAATCCGCGGGCGACCAGGTTGGCCGCCGTCGCGGTCGACGGCGAGAGCGTGAGGTCGACGGCGTTGTGGGTGCGCCTGGTCAGCCGCCAGGCAACGGATTCGCCGAGGCGGCCCAGGTGATAAGCGCGCGCGTAGGCGGCCATGTCGGTGGCGTAAACGGCGACTACCGGCAGCCCGAGCTGCCTTGCCGCCGAGCCCGCGCTCGCTCCGAACATGACCGGCCCGGCGAGGTGGACGAGGTCGGCGTTGTGCTCCGCGATGGCCGCGCGGATGCGCGGGCCGGGCAGGCCGAATCTGAAGTCAGGGTAAACGGGCAGGCCCACCGAAGGCATTCTCGCCACCGGGTAACTGAGCTCCTCATCAGGCCATGGTGACCCCGGGGCAGGGTCAGGAGCGATGACCAGGGGATGGTGCCCTCGACGGACCAAATGCTCGGCCACGCGCATCGCGGTGATCGCGACGCCGTTGACGACAGGTGGGAAGGACTCTGTGACATACGCGATCCGCACACCAACACCTTCGCCGACTCAAGGCAGCGACAGACTCCGACAACGTGACATTAAGGCAAACAGTAGATGATAAGTTCGCATGAAGTCGCAGGTCAAGCACTTATCGCTAAGTCTGTGTTTGCGCTGGCCAGAAGGAGGTAGTTCATGGGTTGGGAGGACCATGCCCATGAACGTCTTCGAGCGCATGATCCGCCGCGTCGATGCCTGGCAGCAGCGTCATAAGCCCGCCGCGTTCACCTTCGGGGTCGTGAAAAAGTACGGCGACGACAACGGCAGCCAGCTTGTCGCCAGCATGTCGCACGCCGCCTTCGTGTCGCTCTTCCCTCTCCTGCTGGTACTGGTCACGACACTCGGCCTGGTGGCCGCAAGTAACGCGAGCCTGCGGCACGAGGTGGTGTCCGCGGTCACCAAGCAGTTCCCGCTGATCGGCCAGGACCTGAGCCGCAATGTCAAGCAGTTGCACAAGTCGAGCCTGATCGGGCTGATCATCGGCCTCCTGGTGACCCTGTGGGGAACGTCAGGGCTGGCGCAGACCGGCCTGTACACGATGGCGCAGATCTGGAACATCCCCGGCCCGCAGCGCCCCGGGTACCTGCAGCGGCTTGGCCGTACGGGCTTGTTCCTGATAGTGCTCGCGGTGGGCGTGCTCGCGACGACCGGCCTGGCGAGCCTGACCGCGTTCGGCAGCCACGTGGCCGCGGTCGTGGTAGCCGCCGACGCGCTGGCACTCGCCGTCAACATAGGCATGTACGTGCTCGCCTTCCGGGTGCTGACGCCCAAGGCGGTGCCGACCAGGTACCTGGTGCCTGGCGCGATAGTCGCCGGCGTTTCCTGGACGGTACTGCAGGCCGGCGGCGCGCTGGTGGTCGGCCATTTCCTCAACAGCGGATCGGTCTACGGCATTTTCGCGATCGTGCTCAGCCTGCTCGCGTGGCTCTACCTCGTCATCGAGGTAACCGTCTACGCGGCCGAGGTGAATGTTGTCCGGGTTCGCAAGCTGTGGCCGCGATCGCTGATCCAGCCTCCGCTCACCGAGGCTGACCGGGCGGCGCTCGCCCTCCAGCCACTGCAGAACCAGCGCCGCGAGGAACAGCAGATCGTCGTGTCATTCAACGACCGGGACGCCGGTTCGCAGGCACCGGGCGGAACGCCGCAGACTCCGGCCGACCTTGTTCCGCCCGCCCGCGGCGCCAACGGTCTCCGTCAAGAGAACGCCAGCCACGGCAGCGGCAGCGGGAGCCAGGGCAGCGACCGCGGTCGACCCGAATCGGACTTACGCGCAGTCATAGGGCGAAGGCGGGCGCGGCGGTAAGGTCAGCCTGTGCCAGCACCAGCGTCCGCTCCAGAACCCGGGTCCGTCCGCGCCTGCCAGCCGCCACCGGCGGGGCGGCGGTGAGGATCGTGGCCGCGCTCGGCGGCAACGCGCTGCTCGAGCGCGGCGAGAAAGCGGACTCCGCCGTGCAGGAAGGGCACGTCAATGAGGCGGTCGCGGCGCTGGCGCCGCTCGCCGGGGAGCACAGCCTGATCATCACCCACGGCAACGGGCCGCAGGTCGGCATGCTGGCACTTGAGCGCGCCGCCGATCCGGCACTGACCAGCTCGTACCCGTTCGACGTGCTCGGCGCCGAAACGCAGGGGATGGTCGGCTACTGGCTGTCCCGCGCGCTGCGCGAGCAGGTGCCGGGCCGCGATGTCGGGTGCCTGATCTGCATGACCCTGGTTGACGCCGCCGATCCCGCCTTCGCCGACCCGGCGAAATTCATCGGGCCTTCCTACGACGAGCGCACGGCCCGCTCGCTCGCCGCGGAGCGCGGCTGGGCGATCCGGCAGGACGGTGCCTGGTGGCGCCGGGTGGTCGCCTCGCCCGAGCCGCTGGAGTTGCTCGAACTGCCCCTGATCCTGGCCCTGGTCGCTGCCGGGGCGCTGGTGATCTGCGCCGGCGGCGGCGGCGTTCCGGTGGTCAGGGACGCCAGAGGCGGCCTGCGCGGCGTGGACGCCGTAGTAGACAAGGACCTCACCTCGGCCCTGCTCGCGCAGGCGGTTAGCGCCGACCTGCTGCTCATCCTGACCGACGTGCCCGGCGTCCTCGACGGCTTCGGCACGCCAGGCGCCCACCGCATCGAGCGCGCGACCGTCAGCGAATTGCGCGGCGACCGGCTCCCGGCCGGCTCGATGGGGCCGAAGGTGGATGCCGCGTGCAGGTTCGTCGCCGCTACCGGCAGGAAAGCGGCCATTGGCAGGCTCGCCGACGCCGAGGCGATCAGCCTCGGCAAGGCGGGCACCACGGTGCTCCCTGACTGACGCCCTGACCGGGGAGTGCCAGCTACCCCGGTCAGGGAATACAGTTTGTCCATGATGGGCGAAGTAGCACCGCGCGATGAGCAGGACGGCGCGCCTGCGGTCAGCCAGCTCCGCGCCTCGCACGAGGACAGGGACGCGGTCATCGAGATGCTGCGCGTGGCCGCCGGCGATGGCAGGCTCACCGCTGAGGAGCTCGATGAGCGCCTTGAGCTCGCGTTCACCTCCCGCACGTACGGGGAACTGGCGAAGCTCACGGCTGACCTGCCGGCCGACCCGGCCGCGGCCAGGCCCGCCGCGCTCGCGCAGGTGACGCCCAAGGACGTCATCAAGATCGACTGCCGGAGCGGCAATTCGGCCAGGATCGGCGGCTGGGTCGTACCCAGGCGGATGGAGGTCAAGGTCACCAGCGGCAACATCCGCCTGGACCTGACCGAGGCAGTGATCACCCACCCGGTACTCGACATCGATGCCGAGGTGCGCAGCGGCAACCTCCTGATCATCACCAAGCCGGGCATCGCCATCGACACCGACGACGTCCAGGTGCGCAGCGGCAACATCAAGGTCAAGGCCCCCTGGGGGACCTCTGCGCCGGTGACGCTGCAGATCAACCTGTCAGGCAAGGTCGGCAGCGGGAACATCAGCGCCCGCCCGCCCCGGCGCACGTTCTGGCAGTGGCTCACCCGGCAGCCGCGCCCGTACGCGATCGCCGCCGGGCCGTACCGATCGTCAGCCGGGCAGCGCCGCGAGCTTCTCTAGGGCGAGCTTGAGCATCTTCGCGTAGACGACACCGCCAGCGGGCTGCGGGTGGATGCCGTCAGGCCACAGCAGGTCGGTGCGGTGGTCGATGGTGGTGAACCAGTTGGCGAGCACGACGCTCGACGGATGAGCGGCGGCAGCCGCTGCCAGCGTCGAGTTGACCTCCTGCTCCCAGGACCTGTCCTCGAAGGTATTGACGAGCACGAGCTTGTGGCCGCGCCGATCTCGGCGAACAGCTGGCTGATCTCATCGGAAGTGACCGTGCCGTTGGTGCCGAGCGCGAAGACGACGATCGGCCTGAGCAGGCCCTGCGACTTGAGGCTGGCGAGCACCGAAAGCCCGGTGCTGAACTGCCGCCCGACTTGCGCGTCGATGTAGATGCCCGGCAGTGCCTGGTCGAGCGCGGGCGTGGCTGCCACCAGGACCGAGTCGCCGACCGCGGTGACCGACTTGCCCGAGACGCTGGCGAGGGCGACCGGCGTCGGCGAACTCGACGGAGCCGGCGTGGCCGTGGCCTTCGGGCTGCTGCCGCGTGGCCCGTGCGCGGCGACGCCGCTCGAGGCGGCACCGTGACGCCTGCGGCTGGAGACCGGTACCAGCGGCGCGCGACCGGAGTCGCCGATCGCCGCCACGTGCCCGGTGCCCGAGGTGCCGGCGGCGAAGGACATCAGCCTGGCGCCCGCGAGGAAGCACAGCACCAGGGCCATGACCAGCCCGCTGCTGCGCAGGGTGAGTGCCAGCCGCCCGGGCCGGCCTCCTCTTCGCGTAGCAGTCTGTGATCGTCTATGTTTCGCCATAAGGAATGTGATCCTGAGGGTAGTCGGGAACTCAGGCACTCGGCTGCCCACCTTACCTGGCAGCAAACAGCCCGGCCGCGCGAAGAACGAGATGTCGCTCTGTGCGCGGCCCGCCCGCTAGCCGAGAAATGACAGCCTGACCTGCCTGTCCGGGTTGTCGGCATTGAGATCGACAAGCGCGACAGATTGCCAGGTGCCAAGGGCAAGCGCGCCGCCGACAACGGGCACGGTGGCGAACGGGGCCGCGATCGCGGGCAGCACGTGCGACCGGCCGTGACCGCGCGATCCGTGCGAGTGGCGCCACCGGTCGTCGGCAGGCAGCCAGTCGGCGAGCAATGCGAGCAGATCCGCGTCGCTGCCGGAGCCGAGTTCCATGATCACGATCCCGGCCGTGGCGTGCGGCACGAAGACGTGCAGCAGGCCGTCCCCGCCGCCGGCGGCCTGGGCCGCGAATTCGGCGCACCGCGCCGTGATGTCGTAGACCCGGTCACGGTTGCCGGTGCTCACCCCGAACGTGACGGTCTTCACGCCGGGCGGTCCTTCCTGGGCAGCTTCGCGACGACAGCCGCGTACGAGGCGTCGATAGCCTCGATCAGCTCGTCGTCGGGAATGGCACCGTCGAGGCGCAGTGAATTCCACCCGGAGCGGCCGATGTACGCCATCACCGTCGCGTCCTGCGGGTAGCGCAGCAGCCATTCGTCGGCGACCTCACGGCTCGCCCCGCACTTGATGCCCACGGAGCCGCCCCCGTCCGAGCCGATGAAGGCAAAGATCTTGCTGCCCACCTTGGCGACGACGTCGTCTTCCCACGGCTCGTCCTGCCAGGCGCCTGGCTTCGTCAGGCAGTAACTGATCAGCTCGGACCTGGTCACGTCCACCTCCCTCGTGCCAGTTGCAACCTACCGCCTGGGCCGCGAGGGAAGTACGGTCACCGGCTGCGAGTCGATGTGGCCATGCCGTCCTGCCAGGCGTTGGCGCCGGCCATCGTCGCTGCCTTGGCCTGCGAGATTTTCCGCTTGACTATCTGGCCAGGCGGCTCCTGCTGTGCCATGACCCAGCGCCTGATCGCGCTGAACGCCGCCGTGCCGCTGATCCCCATGCCGCACAAGCTGATCAGGCCGCCGGTCGCCACCAGCGCGAACCCGACGATCAGCGCCTTGGAGTTGGTGGAACTGATCTGGATGCGAGTCGTAGAGGACTCTGTGGTCGTCATGATCTCCCCCGATGTCGGTCGTGCCCAGTCCAGCAGCGTTCCCGGCCAGGGAGGAGTTCAGTCACCCTCTGCGGGTGATGTCGCCAGCCCGCGATCATGGAAAACGAGCTCACATTATGCGGAAAGGGTTGTGCGGCCCGTTTGGTTCCGCAATGCTAATCGACGTTTACTGATTAGCTCGCCGATCGCCGGGAACTTCGCACCCAATGCAGTTATGCCTGATTACTGCCGCCATGACGGTTGCTCAGCAGCCGTCGCGGCACTTAACGCTGTTACCGCAGCCGATCTTCAGCCGGCTGTCCAGCCCGGTCGTATTCGGGCTCGGCATGGCCGCCGGGGCGGTGGCGGTCGTTCTCGCGCGCGGCGCCAGGCGCCTGCGCCGGCCCAGGCCCCGCCGCCGGTCCAGGCAGTTCGCCCAGCCGGCCTCGGCTCCGGTCGCGGTCGCCCAGGAACGGAGACCCGGCGAGCGGAGCGGGCAGAACGCGCGGCATCGCGCCGGGCGCCAGGCGGACTCGCGGTCCGTCCCGGCCCCGGCCCCGGCGCCGCTGGCCGAGGCGAGACCGGACGCGCGGCCAGTGCAGCTGCCAGGCGAAGTCGCCGCGGTCCGCAGGCTGCTGCCGGATCTGGAGAACCTCAAGGTGACGCTGGCCGTCGGGCCGGCCGGGCTGGTCGACCGGCTGCTCGACGCCGCGGCGCGCGACCTCGCCGCAGGCGTGCCCGGAGCCTGCCACCTTGTGCTGGTCGGCTTCGGCCCGGCGGCTGGCAGTGCCACGACGGCGCACTGCGCCCAGGTCACGAGCGCCCTTGACCTGCTGGCCGCCCGGACGGTGGCAGCTAAGCGCAGCCTCGATGAGGCCGCGATGCCCGCGGACGGCCGCGCCGGGGCCGGCTGGCTGCTGACCGTGCTGGTCAGCAAGATCGCGGCCACCTCCAGCGAGCTCTCGATGCTGGTCGACCTGGTCAGCGAGCCCGGCCGGTCGGCGGCGCTGCTCGCGGCTCATCAGGGCCAGGGGGCCGGGCAGGCGGCCGTGCTCGAGCTGAGTTACGGCCGCGGGCCGACGGCCGGCCTGGTGACCAGGCTCCGGACCGCTGACGAGGACCAGCCAGTGGGGGGCGGCGGCACTGACGGCCGCGCGGCGAGCCTGCGCATCGGCGTCCTCGGGCAGCTCACCATCAACGGCCAGCCGGGAGGCCTGCTCCCGGCGCAGACCCAGCTGATCGTTGCCCTGGCCCTGCACGGGCGGGCCGGCCTGCGCAACCGGCAGCTGTGCGACTTGCTCGGTACCGACTCGGCGCACCCGAAGCCGGCCGACTCGCTCAGGCAGCTCATCGCCAGGACCCGGCGTCAGCTTGGCCGCGCGGGCGACGGCCATGAGTGGATCGAGCACCTGGGCCACGGCCGCTACGGCTTGCACCAGGACAGCAGGCTGGACTGGCGGGAGTTCGAGGCCCTGACCGACGAGGGCGTCGCCAGCGGAGACGCGGGCAAGCTGGCCGCCGCGCTGGCCATGATCCGCGGGCAGCCGTTCACCGGCTGCTTCTACTGGTGGCTCGACATCGAGCTAGTGGACGCGGTGAACGCCAAGATCCTGGCCGCGGCCTCCACACTGGCCGAGCTGGCACTGACCGGGCATGATCCGGTCGCGGCCGCGCGGTCGGCCAGGGTCGGGCTCGTGGCTGACGGGACATCCGAGCCGCTGTGGCGGCTCCTGATGCGAGCCGAGCACGCGGCGGGTAATCTCGCCGGGGTACGAGAGGCATGGGCCCGATGCGTCGACGCAGTCGCCGACATCGCGGCCGACGGCCAGCCCGACCTGGCGACCTCTGCGCTTTACCAGCAGCTCATCAGCCGCTGAACAGGCGCTACTTGGCATAAGCCGGGCCTTGCGCCGATGCTGTACTTACCACAGGTCGGCGGGTTTTCCGGGCTGATAGGCCGGTGACCGATAACATGCTCGGCAGCCACCCCACGTTTGGACGCAGGTGAAACGATCGTCTGACAAGGTCGCGCGACAAGGCCGCGATCAGCCGCAATGGCTCAGCTGACCCGCGCGGGCAGCGGTGAGCAGGTGCCAGGCCGCCAGCCGCACGTGCTGGTGGAAGATCATCTGGAGCCCCGGGTCCGGATCCCGGCTGACCTGCTGCGCTGCGTCATCGCCGCGGTGGAGATCGGCCTGCTCGCGGGGCTCGCGCTGCTCGCGAGCGCGACGGCGACCGGCGTTGACGTCGATATCGTCGGCGCCAGCCAGCGGCTGCCGGCGGCGCTGCTGCACCTGATCGGCATCGCGGGCAACCTGGCGCTGCCCATACTTCCTCTTGCGCTGGCGCTCCGGCTGGGCCTGCTCAGGCAGTTCCGCCGGCTGGCCGAGGCCGTCGCGACCGGACTGATCGCCGTGGGCGTGGTGGCGCTCGCGAACCTGATGCTCAACCTGACCGCGATGAGCCACCTGCACTCGGCCCTGCACACCGCGAGCGTCGCGACCGGGCACGAGGCGGCCCTGGATGGCTACCTGGCCGGGCTGGTCGCCTATGTGACGGTGGTCGGGCTGCGCGGTCACGCCCACCTGCGGCCCGCCTTCCTGGCCGGCCTGGGCCTGTACGGGCTGGCCACGCTGGCCGACCGCGGCTCCACCGTGCTGTCGCTGCTGATCACGGTGCTGATCGGGTCCGCCATCGGATCGGGCCTGCGGTACGCCCTGGGCACGATCTCGGGCCGGCCGACGGCCGCGGACATCGCCGCGGCGCTCACGACGGCGAAGGCGCCGGTCGTCGCCATCCGCAGGACAGGGAACGGCGGCTCGGAGGTGCGCAGGTACTCGGCGGTCACCGACGCCGGGCAGCACCTCGATGTCACCGTCTTTGACCGGGACCAGCAGGCAGCGGACGCGTTCTACCGGCTGTACCGCAGGGTCAGGCTGCGCGGCACGGTGTCAAGGAGCGCCCCGCTGACGCTGGAGAGCGCGGTGGAGCGGCAGGCCCTGCTGATCTACGCGACCACGGACGCCGGGGTGCGCACGACCAGGCTGCACGCCGCGACCAGGGTCGGCCCGACGCGGCGGCGATCGCCACGGACCACGTAGACGGCACGACGCTGGCCGACTCTGGCGCGGCCGCGACCGACGACCAGCTCAGGCAGGTGTGGGACACGGTACTGCGGCTGCACAAGCACAGGGTCACGCACCGTGCCCTGACCGCCGACCGGATCATGTTCGCGGGCGGCGAGGTCGTCTTGCTCGACCCGAGCAACGGCGACGTGGCCGCCAGCGACCTGCAGGCGCGCATCGACCTGGCCCAGCTCATCGCGCAGACGGCACTGCTCGTGGGACCCGACCGGGCGGCCGATCTCGCGATCGAGAAGATCCGCAGGGAGGATCTGCCCGGCCTGGTGCCGCTGCTGCAGCCGGTCGCGCTCTACCGTTCCACCAGGTCGGACCTGCGCGGCAAGAAGAGCCTGCTCACGGCGCTGCGCAAGCGGCTGCTCGACGCCGCGCCCGAGGGTGAGGTGCCGCCGGTTCAGCTGGAGCGGATCAGGCCGCGCACGCTGATCACGCTGCTGGCGGGCGTCTTCGCCGCCTACCTCCTCGCGGGCCAGCTCGCCGACGTGTCCTTCTCCAGGCTGCTCGCGCACGCGAACCTGGGCTGGAGCTTCGTGGCCCTCGCGCTCTCAGCGTCCAGTTACCTCGGCGCGACCTGGGCGCTGTCCGGCTTCGTGCTCGAACGGCTGAGCACGGTGCGGACGTTCCTCGTGCAGGTCGCGGCCTCGTTCGTCATCCTGGTCACCCCGGCGGCCGTCGGCGGCGTCGCGCTCAACGTGCGGTACCTGCGCAAGGCCAAGGTGAACGCCACCGACGCCGCGGCGAGCGTCGGCGCCGCGCAGGTGGTGTCGTTCCTGATCTATGCGGTGCTCGTGCTGATCTCGGTCGGCATTACCGGCCAGGCACATGCCGCCAACGCGCTGCGAGCCGCACGAGTGGGAGTACATCGCGTTCGGAGTCCTCGTCGGCATCGTGCTGATCGTCATCGCCGTACCGGCCGGCCGCAGGCAGGTCTTCACCAGGGTCGGCTCGATCGCCGGCCAGGTGATCCCGCGGCTGCTCGACGTAGCGCAGCGGCGCGGCAAGCTCATCGAGGGCATCGGCGGCTCGTTCCTGATCACGATCGCCTACATCTTGTGCCTGGCGGCCTCGGTCCGCGCCGTGGGCGTCAGCCACGTGCCGCTCGCCGCCGTCGCGGTCGTGTTCCTCAGCGGCAACGCGGTCGGCTCGATCGTGCCCATCCCCGGCGGCATCGGCGCGATCGAGACGGCGATGTCGCTCGGGCTCACCGCGGCCGGCCTGCCCGGCGGCACCGCGATCGCCGCCGTGCTGCTGTACCGGACGGTGACCTTCTGGCTGCCCGCCCCGGCCGGCTGGGCCGCCCTGCACTACCTGCAGCGCACCGGAACTCTCTAGCCACCCAGCTCACTACTGTCACGGCCGGGCTTCGGGATCAGCTCGGTGACGCTGCCAGCGGACCGGTTGGCGATCCAGACCCGGTCCCGGTACGCGATGAGCGCGGACGGGTGCGAGAGGCCGCTGCGCGAGCCCGCAAGCCGGGCGATCGGGCTTCCCGTGGACGCGTCGAGCTCGGTGACCGAATCGCGGGACGCGCTCGCCACCCAGAGCCTGCCGCTGCCGAGCGCCATGGCCGACGGGCCGGACAGGCCCGACTGTCGGCCGGTCACCGTGCGCACCAGCGTGCCGGTCCGCGTGTCGACCTCGCTCAGCGCACCGGAGGTGCGCCCGGCGATCCAGAGCCGGCTGCGGCTGGCGGCCTCGGCCGCGGGATGATCAACGCCCAGGCTAGTGCCATGCAAAGTGGTGATCAGCGCTCCAGTGCCGGCGTTTACCTCGGTGACCGAGCCGTTGCCCGGGCTGGCGACCCACAGCTTCCTGTCGCTGATCGCCAGCGCGGCCGGGTGGTCAAAGCCGTACCGGCTGGCCCGCAGCACGGAAAGCAGGCGCCCGGAGCCCGCATCGATGCTGGCGACTGAGGTGGCGTTCGCTACCCACAGCCGCCTGCCGAAGAGCACCAGCGCCGTGGGGTGATCGACCCGGGCGTGACCGGCGAGGACGCGAATGACCTTGCCGTTGGCGGTGTCCATTTCGGTGATCGAGTCCGTATTGGCGATCCAGAGCCGGTAACGGCTGGCTGTGACCGCGCCGGCGGCCGCGAAGCCGGCTCTGCCGCCCGGCCAGACCCTGGGCGCGCTGCCTGCTTCCCAGCCGAAGCCGGTGACCGAGTGCGCCCCGGCGTCGGCGACCCAGATCCGGCCGCGGCAGACGGTGAGCGCGGTGGGCTGGCTCAGGCCGTAGGACGGCGCGGAGTCAATCACTACCCGCAGCGAGCCACGGCCGGGCACCGCTGACGAGGAGCAGCCGGCGGCCGGGTGGCAGCCGGCCGGCTTGTCGCGGGCAGTCAAGATGACGACGGCTCCGGTCCCCGCCGAAAGCAGGGCCAGGCCGGCCACGATCAGCACCAGGGTGCCCAGGCGCCGGCGCGGCTGCGGGTCCGGTCGCGGCGCCGGCGGGGGAGCAGCGTGCTTGGGCGAATACCTGAGATTCAGTGCTTGCACGGCACTCATCGATCCTTTGGTGATTGACAGCGCGATTGAGAACATCGGGATTTCCGGGCAACACCGGCGTTTTAACCGCCGCCAAAACGTGTTACGCCGAGTTTACTGACCGTAGTTTACGCAGGCCAGAGCGGCATAGTGCGGTGGACTATTTCACCTGCACAATGCCGGGAAATCCGTAGTGCTGTCTATCCGCCAAAATGCGCCGCGGAAAAAGCGCCGTGAAGTCAGACGGGGGCGCGCAGAACGCTGCCCGCGATTCTAGGCTGACCGCGCGCGGCGTACCCCGATCACGGTGAGCAGCAGCCCGATGATGGCGACGACCGGGCCGATGATCTCGAAGGTCGAGTTGCCCGACATGAAGCTGCCGCCGATGGCGCCGAATCCCTGCAGCGCCCAGAAGGCGCCCACGACGATCAGCACGACGCCGACGATGGTCAGAACCCTGTTCCCCACAACGCACCTTCCGTTAGGCAAGCCGCGCCGTAGCCAGGGCCGCGGCAAGCAGGACAACTCCCCATGAGAGGGAACGTAGCGTTCGCTCCAGCGGTTCAAGCAGCCGCGTGACATCCAGCGCGATCACCGTGCCGTCCGTCAGCGTGAGTGATCCGCCCAGTTCAGCCGTCCGGCGGCGCAGCATCCGCGCCGGCGTGCTCAGGTGCCGCTGCGCGGCTGACAAGGCCATCGCCGCGCCGGCCATCAGCACGGGCGCGACCGCGAGCCGGCCCGCCTGGCCAACATAGCCGGTCAGCGCCGGAAAGGCGCCCCACGCGGCGGCGAACCCGAGGTCGGTATGGATGAGCCCGCCGAACAGTTCGGCGTTATAGCCGATCACCAGCAACGGCCCGATGACCATGAAGGGAACCAGGATCCAGCCGACTTGCGTGATTCCCCAGCCGCCGAGCGCAACGGCGCCCGCCAGGCCGATGACGGTCGCGGCGATCAGCGCGGAGGACGGTATCGCCGTGCGCAGCGGCCGCCCCTGATACTCGTCCAGGGCATGCGCGGAGAGACCTACAGCGAGGAAAAAAGCTCCCAGGGCGGCCAGCAGCCGGTCAAGCCGGACTTCCGGGGCGATCATCGCGCCGAGTACCACGTAGGCCAGGTGCCAGGCCGTGAACGGCGGATGCAGCAGCGTCCACCAGTCCCGCCAGCGGCCCGGGCCCGCCGCGTAGAAGGCGGGCCTGCCCGGGCGGCCTGCGGCTCAGCCACCTGACCTGGTTCCCCACATGATGAGGCCGCCGCCCAGGCTCATCAGCCGCGTCCCCACGTCGGTGAAGCCCGCCCGCTGCCACGCGTCGACCGTCCAGCTCACCGGGTACTTGCGGTAGTGCGCCGTGATGTTGGGCCCGAGGAACTTGCCGACGTCCAGCCACTCGCGGCCTCCGGTCAGCAGGCCGCCCGCCGGCAGGGCGGTCCTGGTGTAGAGCCACCAGGCGGCGCGCCACACCGGTGACGGCGGCGCGCAGAACTCCAGGCTCGCGACGGTGCCGCCCGGCTTGACCACCCGGGCCAGCTCAGCCAGGGTCGCCTGCGGGTCATCGACGTACCGCAGCAGGTAGGTGAAGGTCAGCGCGTCGAAGCTCGCATCGGGAAAGGGGAGCTGCTCGGCGCGGCCGCACGTCAGGGCGATGCGGCCAGCCAGGCCGGCGGTCGCGACGTTCCGCTTGCCCTGGCGCAGCATCTGCTCGGTCAGGTCCGCGCCGACGACCGCGCGCCGGGGTCCTGCTGGCGAGCTGGATCGCGACGCCCGCGGTGCCCGAGGCGACGTCCAGGATGACCCCGCCAGGGGTGGCGCTGATCCGGTCGACCATCGCCCGGCGCCATCTGCCGTTCTGCCCGAAAGAAAGCCATTCAGCCAGCCGGTCGTAGCGAGCGGGAAGGGGATTGAAAAGGTCCTGGGCGAAGGCGTTGCGGTCGGTCGTGGCTGAGATCGGCACGGAGGTCTCCTTGGCTGCTCGCGGTACTTCAAGGTACGCGCTGAGCGTTGGTCAGGCATCCGGGCCGGACGCCGGGCACCATTCGATCCTTCCCGTGCTTCCGGCCGAATATGAGTGTCCGCCAGGTATGGCTCCTGGAGAGGGAGCATTGGTTGTTAGGCTCGGCAGGCCAGGGCGATAGCGGACGTACGGATAGGAACTGGTCATGACAGCGCAGGCAGCGGAACGGTACTTCGTGCGGGTCTCCGATGACAGGTCGGTGGAGGTCCTGACGGCCGGGCCGGCCGACGGGCTGCCGCTGGTGTTCCACACCGGGACACCGTCTGGCCTGGTCGACTACGCGCCGATCAGGGACGCCGCGACGAGCCTCGGGCTGCGCTGCGTCCTGTACTCCCGGCCTGGCTACGGCAAGTCTGACCCGCAGCCAGGCCGGCGGGTCGCTGACGCCGCCGCCGACGTCGCGGCGATCCTGGATCAGCTTGGCGCGGGCGGCTTCCTGACCGCTGGCTGGTCGGGCGGCGGACCCCACGCCCTGGCCTGCGCCGCGCTGCTGCCTGACCGCTGCCTGGCGGTGGCCACGCTCGCGGGCGTCGCGCCGCGCGACGCGGACGGCCTTGACTGGCTCGGCGGCATGGCCGACGAGAACATCATGGAGTTCAGCGCGGCGGCCTCCGGCCCGGCGGCGCTGAGCAACCTGCTCGAGGTCGCGGCGGCCGAGATGGCCGACGTGACCGCCGCCGAGGTCGCGGCGACCCTGGGCACGCTGGTGACGGCCCCCGACCTCGCGGTGCTGAACGGCGACTTCGGCGAGTACATGGCGCTCACCTCGACCTCGGCGGTGGAGACCGGCATCGCGGGGTGGCGTGATGACGACCTCGCCTTCGCGACCGGCTGGGGTTTCACGATCGGCGACGTGGCCGCCCCGGCGGCGGTATGGCAAGGAGACCAGGACGCGATGGTGCCGCTCGCCCATGGTGAATGGCTCGCCGCGCACCTCGCCGGAGCGACCCCGCACTTGCTGGCCGGCGAGGGACACCTCAGCCTGGTGTCCAATTACATCGGGGCGATCTTCGCCGACCTGGCCGCGCTGGCCGGCTAGCCAGTGTGAACAATCACTGTGAACATCGCCGTGACAACCACTGTGCACAACGCCTGTGCATGATCCTGTGGACAAGTCCCGGGTGAGCCGCCACAGCCGGTGGATAAGCAGTGGATAAGCTCCGGCGCCGCTGTGGATGACCAAAGAATCTTGTAACTTACTCACCGAACGCCTTGTGCGGGCAGCATGAATGGCAGTAGAAAAGCTCTCACCGCCGAAGCGGGCACGGCCCAGGGGAGACCCTGGGACCGCGGGGAGACTGGGGACCCAGGGCTTCTGGCGGGTGCACGGGTCCGGCGGCGACCGGGCAGTCCATGGGCGGCTGAGTCATCGGCACGCTAGCGCGCCTGGGTCGCGGGGGCCCCTCCATCTCATACGTGGAGGGGCTTCTGCTATTTGCGCTGTTCGGATCTCGCGAGGGAGAGGCGGGACAGGATGGACATTGAGATCATCGCCTTCGACGTGTTCGGCACCCTGGTCGACTGGCGGACGAGCATCTCGGCCGACCTTGCCCGGGTCGGCGAGCGTGCCGGGCTGCGCGCGGACTGGCCCGCGATAGCCGATGCGTGGCGGTCGCGGTATCAGCCCGCGCTCAGCCGGGTGATCGCCGGCGAACTGGCGTTCCAGCCTCTGGACGCGCTGCACGCGATGACCTTGGACGAGGTCGTGGCTGAGTACGGCCTGGAGCGGCTTGGCCCGGCTGACCGCTCAGAGCTCGTCCGCGGCTGGCACCGGCTAGCCCCGTGGCCAGACTCGGTGCCCGGCCTGTCGAAGCTGCGCGAGCGATTCATCCTCACGCCTTTGTCGAATGGCGGGATCGGCCTGCTGACCAGGCTTGCCCGCGCGGCGGGCCTGCCGTTCGACTGCATCTTGTCGGCCGAGCTGGCCGGCACTTACAAGCCGGATCCGCGCGTCTACCAGCTCGTGCCCCGGTATCTCGGCGTGCCCGCCGACCGGGTGCTGATGGTGGCCTGTCATCCAGGCGACCTGGACGCGGCCAGCCGCGCCGGGCTGCGGGCTGGTTACGTGCCGCGCCCGCGCGAGTGGGGTCCCGCCGGGACGGCCCCGCCGGCTCCGGCCAGCGCCGAGATCGTGGCGGCCGATCTAGTCGCGCTAGCTGAGCTCATGTAGCGGCTCGAGCAGCTCAATGACATCGAGCCAGTTCATTGACGGCCGCCAGTCGCCTTCGCCGAGCCTTTCGACGGTGACCGCCCAGATGGCCGGCCAGATCAGCCGCTCGGCCTCCTGCCTGTCCGGTGCGGCCTCAAGAAGCACGTCGATAGTGGCGCTCGAGCCCAGTTTCTCGTCGTGCTCCGCGAAACCCGAAGTGAGCCGGAACGTGCGGAGCGGCCCGGCCGCCCTTGCCGGCGTGGCGGCCGAGCCGGTGCGGCGGCCGAACTCCGCTGGCGTCTCCAGGCGGCTGACAAAGACCCAGCCCAGGGTGTGGTCCACCATTCTTCACTCCCGCGGCACGGTGACGATCAGAGCATGGCACGACTGTGGAACCATGAGGGCGGGGCGGGGGCGGGGGCTCACGGCGGAGGGGAGCGGCAGGGCCTCGTGGGGGCACAAGGGGGACGAGCGGGCAAGCGGGCCGGCGTGCGAGTTGGTGTCGGGGGAGTGCTGGCGGTCGCGGCGCGTGCGGGCAGGCGCTACTGGTGGCGGATCCTGCCGGTCGCGATAGCGGTATCTGTCGTCACGGCGGTCATCGAGATCGTCGTCCATGAATACGCGGACCGCGCGAACTCCTCGTTGTCGATCGTGGCCGACATCAGCGCTTCTGGCGTGAGCCTGCTCGGCGCGGTGTTCCTTTCCGGCTTCATCTGCCGGCTGCTGGGCGAGGAGCGAGCTGGCGACACGGGCGTGCTGACCGTACTGCGGACCTTGCCGTGGGGGCGCCTGACCGGAGCCGACCTGCTGGTGTCGGCCATCGTCGTGGTCGGGCTGCTGCTGCTGGTAATCCCGGGCCTGGTCGCGATCAACTTCCTCGGGCTGACCGGCTCGGTGATCGAGGTCGAAGACCAGCGGATCATCGCGGCCATGCGCCGGTCCGCCCACCTGGCGCGCGGGCACTTCTGGACGGTCGCGCTGCTCGTCACCTTGCCGGTGGCGCTGGCGGGCGAGATCGACGCCGCTGCTCCCGAGCCGGACACCTGGCACGGCGTCCTGGTGAACCTCGGCATCAGGGGCCTCGCCGAGGCGATAGCCGAGGCAGCGATCGCGCTCGTGCTCGTCAGCCTGTGCCGGCGGCTGATTGAGCTAGACCGCCAGCGCGCCGGGGTCGCGGCTCAGTAAGACGCGGCTCCGTAGCTCGCGGCTCAGTAGGAGGTATACCTCGGCCTCCCGATCCCCTTCAGGATCCCGCCGACGATGACCGCGCCTACGCCGACGCCCAGCCCGGTCGTCACGTTACCGATGCGGTCGCCGCACGAAGCGGTACACAGCCGGAAAGCGTGGCCAGCCGGGACCAGCAGCGCGTCGATGGCGGCGATCCCGCAAATATACAGTCCCACGGACACGGCCACGGCGCCGATCAGGGCCAGGATCAGCCGGACCGGCCGCCAGCCGGTGTTCTGCGGTCCCGCGCCGATCAGGCCGCCCGGCATCGTTCCCGACATCGATCCCGGCATCGCTCCGAGCATCGGCCCGGCACAGTGTCGAAAGGCCCGCCGGGCGTGGTCGGCCCGCTCCCGAACCCGCCTGCCGGATTGAACCCGCCCTGCCCGCCGAATCCGGGACCGCCGCCAGGCTGGCCAAACCCGCCGGGCTGGCCAAACCCGCCGGGCTGGCCAAACCCGCCGGGCTGGCCAAACCCGCCGGGCTGGCCAAACCCGCCGGGCTGGCCGAAGCCGCCATATCGGCCTCCGTAGCCGCGCGTGCCGTAGCGACTCCCCGAATACCAGCCAGCGCGGGCGAGCATGTGCCTGCGGATCGCCGCCCACCCCTGGGCGACGAAGAGCAGCACGACGAAGAGCAGCAGGTAACTCTTGAGCTCGCTCGGAGTCAGCGAACTGACCGGCCCGGAGTTAGCCGATGCCGGGCCTGAGCCTTCATCACCGCCGCTGCCCCCTCCGCCCGGCGTCGCGGGCGGGTTGGTCGCGCCTTCGAACTCCGTGCCCTGCAGCTTCGCGCCCTTGAACTGCGCTCCGGTCAGCGTCGCCCCGACAAAGCTGGTGTCGGTGAGGGTGGCTGACCGGAAGTTCGCGCCGCGCGCGTCGACCTCATCGAGCGAGGCCTTGGTCAGGTTCGCCGACGCGAGGTCCGTCCTGGTCATCGTGGCCTGGTCGAGGTTAGCCGTTCGCAAGTCGGCGCCGGACAGGTCGGCGCGGGTCAGGACCGCCTGGCCGAGCTTGGCGCCGCGCAGGTCGGCGCCGGTCAGATTGGCTCCGGTCAGCGTCGCCTGGATCAGGTCCGCTGAGCTCAGGTTAGCGTCGGCCAGAATGGCGCCCGACAAGGTCGCCTGACCCAGGTTGGCCTGATGCAGGTTGGCGTGCCGCAGATCGGCCCTGGTCAGGTCAATCTGGATCAGGCTCAGCCCGCTGAGGTTCGCCTTGGCGAGGTTGGCGCAGCGCAGCCCATCGGGGTAACGGGCGATCACGGCGGCGGTGATCCGCTTGCCGGCGAGTTGCGGGCCTGACCCCGGCTTGCAGCCGCCGGCCACGGCGGCGTTCGCGGAGGCGGCGATCAGGGCTGGCAGCGCGGCCGCCGCGAGAACGGCCGCGACGGCCGCAACCCTGCCCTGACGTGCCGGGATTCGCTTCCCGGGCGAAGGTCGCATCATCGACTCCAGATCAGCACGAACGAAGGAAGAGATAGAGGATAACTAGACCATGCGCCGCCGATGATGTCACTAGATATCACAACGTCAATACCCTGCGTGGCCTGGCCTGGCACCTCGTTCTGATATGGGTGCCGGTCCTTTGGGGTGAGCTTCAGTGCCTTCGGGGAGGGTTGTCGGGTTCTGGCAGGAGGATTGTCGTGTCGGGGAGGGTTCTCGTCGTGTTCGGGGAGGGTTGTCGGGTGCCTGTAGGAGGGTTTTCGCATGTAGGAGGGTTGTCGTCGTATAGTCCGGTCAAGTCTCCTTTATGCGAAAACCCTCCTCTCAGAACCCGCTGCAGCGCCGCCGTTGTGACGTTGCTGGGCCTGCCCGGGCCGGCCTGCTAGCCGAGCCGCCAGCTCGTGCCCGGGTCAGCGACGGTGCAGGGACCGAGCACGAGGTGCGCGCCGGTGGCGCGCTGGTCGCGGGCATCGGCGAGGCACAGGCCCCGCGACGGGCTCACCAGCTGGGCGCCGACCTGGCCGGTCAGGAGCTGCCACTGCTCGCTCGCCGCGCCATTGCAGGGCGCCACGCGGACCGGTGAGTTCGCCGCGCCGGTGACCGCCAGGCACCGGCCAGCGCCGCGCAGCGTGCCGTCCGGCCAGGCTGCCCAGCTGGTGGCGCGGCCGTTGCCGCAGCGGCGCAGGCTGACCGGCCCGCCGCGCTGTGCGCCGCGTGCCGGGCGCTCGCGCACCAGCCTGGCAGTCCGGACGAAAGCGGCCCCGCGGGCAGCACCCATTGCTGGCCCGCGTCGCCGTCGCAGGCAGCGACACTCGCGGCGGCGGTGCGGGTAGCCGGGAACGCCAGGCAGTCGCCTCCTTGAAGCCCGATCAGCGTCCCGCCGGTCGCCTGCCTCCATTGCTGAAAAATTGTCCCGCCGCATGCCCGCATCCTGACCTGGCCGTCGCCCGTGGCCAGGCAGCTGTGACCCTGCCGCAGCGTGCCATCCTGGGTAATGGTCCACCGCTGGCTCGCGACCAGCGCGCAGGGCGCGATGCCCGCTGTGCCGCCATTGCGGGCCAGGCAGCTGTCGCGGCGGTACTCGCGGACGTGCCCGCCCGGCCCGGTGGCCGGCCCCTGCCCACGTGCCAGCTGAACGCCGTGACGGCCAGTACATCCCCGGCGGTGTCGCGGACGCTGATTGCCGGATGAAAAGTGCCGGGCCGGGTGAGCCAGCCAGAGATCAGGCCGCACGGCCCGATGGCGAGGCCTGGCGGCAGCCCGGCAGCGGTGAACCGCAGGGTGCAGCCGGTCAGGCCGTCACTCGCCGCGACCTGGAGGAATTGCGGGCTGCCGGCGAGACCGGACTGGGCTCGGATACGGGAGAGCCGCACCGGTCCGGCTACGTTCCAGCTGAAGGTCTGAAGGGCGGGCGTGAGCCCGGTGCCCGACACGGCGACGGTGACCGACGTGCTGCCCGGGGTTCCGGGGAGTGTCCCGGAGATCGTGCCGGTGCCGGGATCGATGACCAGGCCGGCCGGCAGCCCGGTCGCGCTGTAGCTCAGGGCCTGGCCGGCGGCGGCGTTGACCGAGCGGACCGGCATGCTGACCGGGGTGCCCGGCCACGCCGGTCTGGCTGCCCAGCGCCGCGACCTCGAGCGCGGCCGGGTCGAGCTTGCTGAGGTCGGTCACACCGTGGATGCCAGGCACTTTGCCCGCGCTCGTGTACTGCCAGTACGCCCAGGCGGGCCAGCCGGCCGGCATCGTCGGGCCAGTGCTGCCGGGGTCGTAGCTGGCTACCCACAGCGGGTCGGCGGCGAAGGCCCTGGACCGGCCGGTGCACTTATCCCACCAGCTCGCGACCGTGTAGATGACCGGGAGCTGCCCGGTTGCGCCGGCGGACCTCAGCCGAAAACGACCTGATCCAGGATACCATCTGGGGCCGGGTCAGCCCGTAGCACTCGTTCGTGTGGTCCTGGGCCGCGTACGGGTCGAACTCCAGGTCAGCGATAACCGGCAGCGTCACGCCGTCACCCCCGATCCCGGCGTGGTCGACCGCGAAGTCGGCCTGCAGCGTACCGCCGGAAAAGGAGGGGTTCGCGAAGTGATAGGCGGCGACCAGGAGCCCGGCCGCCTTGGCAGCGGCGAAGTCCGAGGCGAAGAACGGGTTGGCGTAGTAGCTGCCCTCGGTTGTCTTCATGAACGCGAACCGGTAACCGGCGGCGGCGACCTGGCCCCAGTTGATCGTGGCACCGCCCGCGTGCTGGCCAGAGGCGACGTCGATGCCGAGCACGGTGCCGGGCGCAGGCGGCCCGGCGGTGGCGGGCGAGTTCGCCCCGGCCCCGGCCAGCATGCGCTCAAGCCGTGGCGAGTGCGTGGCGGCCACGTTGTAGTACTGGCCCGGCCGGAGGTCAGCGCTGAGCCTGGCGGCCTGGGCCGGCCTGGCGTGGCGACGGCCGATGTGGCCCCTGCCGCAGTAGTCAGCACGAAAAGCAGAACGGCAACGAGTCCGCGCAACGGATCAACCCGCCAATCTGCGAAAGGAAAAGGCCGCATGCGCCATTAACCAGCCGGGGAAGCCCGCTAAGGCTAAGTTGCCAGGCCCGCCGTTGTCACCTTGGCGGCGCCCGACCGGCTGGTTCGCGGCGTGCGTGGTGTTATGCGTAAGCTGTCGAGCCATGACGGCTGTGGTTTACCGCGACGCTGCCCTGGCTGACGGCAGGTCGGCCGAGCTGCGGCTCGGCCTGAGCGTGCTGGTGGAGAACGACCGGATCAGCTGGATCAGGCCGGCCTTCGATGAGGGCGAACTACCCGGCGGCTGCGAGGTCGTCGACGCGGGCGGCTCGACGATCGTGCCAGGCCTGGTCGACGGGCACAGTCACCTGAGCCTGCCCGGCGGATCACACTGGATCGACCGCGGCAGCGACCCGACGGACCGGCTGCTCGATGTCGCCGAGCGCAATGGCGAGCTGCAGCACCGGTCCGGCGTGCGCTGGGCCAGGGACGTGGGATCGCCGCGCCGGACGGTCGACGGCCGCGAGCGCGCGGTCTGCATCGGCGTCCGCGAGCGCTGGCAGGGCCGCCGTGACCGGCCGTATGTGCGGGCGGCGGGGACCTGGCTCACGGTGCCAGGGCTGCTGCCCGAAGGGCTCACCATCGAGGCGCGCGATGCCGATGAGCTGCTGGCCGCGGCACTGGCGCAGCTCGATGACGGCGCCGACTTCATCAAGCTCTACATGGACGGGCCCGACCCCGACGTGGCCCCGTGGTCACCCGACGAGGTCGCGAAGGTCGTGACGGCGGTCCACGACCGGGGCGCGAAGGTGACCGCGCACTCGGGGCGGCTGTCCGGGTCGCGGGTGTGCGCGGAAGCGGGCGTGGATTCGATCGAGCACGGGTTCGAGCTGGACGCTGACTGCGCGCGGGCGATGGCCAGGCTGGCTGCGCGCTCGTGACCACGATGACCGTGCTCAAGTCGTGGCTGACGTTCGGGACGACCACGACCATCGCCGGTTCGCCGAGGAGGACAGCCGTTCCAAGATCGCCGAGCGGCTGGAAGTGGCCAAGCACAGCGCGCTGCTCGCGCACCAGGCAGGCGTGTCGATCGTGGGCGGCACTGACTTCGGGGGCGGTTCGGCCCGGGCGAATCAGCTGCCCTGGGAGGTCGAGTGCCTGGTGGAGGCGGGCCTGGAGCCGTGGGAGGCGCTGGCCTGCGTAACCTGGCGCGGTGGCGAGCTGCTGGGCGAGCCGGAGGCTGGCGTGATCACCGAGGGCGGCCCGGCTGACTTCTCGCTCGTGCACGGCGACCCGCTCACCGACCCGACCGCCCTGTGGCGAATCTGGCACGTGGCCTGACCACTTCGGCTATCCGCTCAGACAGGAATTCAGGCCGGGGATCCGCTGATCACTGATTCCAGTACAGATCTTATCTCGGTAATATCTGGCCGTTCAGCTGGATCTTTATCCAGCAGTCGGCCGATCATGCCTGCGAGCCTGCCGCCACGCATCATTGGCGGCGGCTCGTCACGCAGAATTGATGCAATTATCCTCTCGGCACTGGCGTTGTCACCGCGCAGGAAAGGCGAGTAGCCTTCCATGGCGCAGAAGAATGTAACGCCGAGGGACCAGATATCGGCAGCTGGCATCGGCTGGTAACCTAGCAGGCGCTCGGGCGCCATGAATTCTGGGGTACCGATGATTTGCCTTCCTGTAAGCGCGGCTCCTCCGGTTATCTTAGCGATGCCGAAGTCTGCCAGGAACACTGAGCCAGCCTCAGAGATCAGAATATTAGCGGGCTTGATATCGCGGTGAAGCATGCCTGCTTGATGCACAGCCTCCAGGCCACTCAAGACGGGCAGGCCGATCTTAGCTAGCTGCAGTTCGCTGAGCACGTGTTCAGAGATAACCTGATGCAAGGATCGGCCATGAATATATTGCATAACGATCCACGGCTCCTTGCCTTCAACGAGAATATCATGTATCGGGACGATAGCAGCATGATGCACCCGCGCCATCGCCCGTGCCTCGTTCAGTGCCCGGGACCTGAGCTCGTCGCGATATTGATCGTCATTCGCCATGCTGGGCAGTAGTTGCTTCATGGCCACTCTCCGGCGCAGCAGGAGATCCTCTGCCAGCCACACGTTGCCCATTCCACCGGAGCCTATTCGCGATATCAGCTTGTACCTGTGGAACAAGACGCGTTCAGGATCTCGATGCTCGGGGTCCGGCAGTTCGCTTGGCTGGGCCAGTCGCTGCTCCATGGCGTCAAGCTGACTATGAATCTCCGTTCGGAGTCTCGTGACTTCTTCGCGCAGTTGCCTGACCTCGCCGGTACCCGTATCCGCCGCCGGGTGAATTTTGCTCTCCAGTACTGTGCTCGACAGTACTGTGCTCGGCTCTGTCGGTCTTGATTGACTTATCCGCGTATCCCAACTGAGAGTGCCTGAGAGTTGAGTTCCGGGATGCCCGTACTCGCTCGCCGCCATGAGTTCCATGCCCGCCGCCACGGTGCCAGGTCGTTCCCTCGTATCCCGCATGCTCGGAGCAAAGCGAGCATCGCTGCTTTCCGGGGGAAGCGCGCACCTTTGAGCATCGCCGATATTGACGACTTGGACAACGGCGTCCCGTCATTCCTGGTTCTCACCTCAAGGCTGCTGAGCGACGGCCTATCTGCTCTAAGATGGACAAGTTTGAGCATGGTAGCCAGTTCGTGTCGGTTGGACATAGCTACGACGTCTATGTCACCGATGTATGGAGCCTCATCGTCCGCGTTTTCGGTGAGCCAGACATAGGTTCCTCGCTCACGAATGCGCGTAGCGGCGATGGATGCCGCTCGCTGACCGTCTAGTTGCTCGGTCTCGCTAGTCGATAGGGCATGCTCGTTCATCCCGAGAATAGTTAGCACGGCCGCAACGAGCCGCTGACCGTTTTCGGCGCGCCGCTCGCCGAACAACTCAACGCTTTGCAATGACGACAGTGACCGCCCGCCGCCAATATCGATGTCTGGAATATCGCTGTCATCAAGTCGAACTGGAATTAGCCACGGTAGGCCTGGCCGCCGTATCCGCAATTGCTCGACCGCCAGCGCGAGTTCCTCGTTCTGGTATGAGCTCGCCCGAGCTGAACTATTCTGCGAGAAACACGCAAGAAATACCAGCGCGCCGCCCTCGATGGCCCCTCGTATCGCCGCGCGCCAATCTTGCCCGGGAGAGATGTCAGAAGTGTCACGCCACACTCTTATGCCAGCGGCCTCAAGCTGAGCCTGCAACTGGCTGACCTCGTACGTATCCTCCCGGACGTAGGAGATGAAAGCGTGGCCGGTCACGTCGTACTTAGCGGTCACGACCGGAGTATATTTTAAAATTTAAGCCCCGAAGTCTGAAGCTGAGATGCCGCCGTTGCCAGAGACGGGCGGCGAGCGGTCTCGTGGCCGTTGGCTTAGCTGGCTGACAACGGGCGGCTAGTAACTGGCAAGCCTGGCTCTGCCGTTGTCCCCGCAGCGCCGGTAGCGGTCAGGGCTACAACGTGGGGATGAGTCCGCCGTCGATGGTGAAGTCAGAGCCGGTGATGTTCGCTGCCCGGTCGCTGACGAGGTACAGGACGAGGTCGGCTACCTCGGCGGGGCGGGTGAAGCGGCCAGTGACCATCTGGCGGGCGGCCTGGTCCTGGACGTCCTGAGGCCGGGTGCCGGCGGCCTGGCTGACGGTTTGCGCGACACCACCCTGGCCTAGCCACAGGTCGGTGGCGACGGGACCCGGGCTGACGCAGTTGACGCGGATTCCGCGTGGCCCCACTTCCTTTGACAGGGCTTTCGCGAAGCTGACCAGGCCGGCCTTGGCGACGCTGTAGTCCAGAACCCCCGGGTCGGGCAGCCTCGCGTTGACCGAGCACGTCATCACGATGACGCCGGCGCCGGCAGCGAGCATGGCGGGCAGCGCGCAGCGCGTGGTCCTGATGGCGGCCATGAGGTTGAGGTTCAGGGTCGCTGCCCACTGCTCGTCGGTAATGGCGAGGAACCCGCCGGTCCGGGCGGGCGCGCTGCCCACGTTGTTGACCAGGATGTCGATCCGCTCGCCAGCGTCCGCGACCAGTCGCGCGGGACCGTCAGCAGCAGCCAGGTCGACCGCGGCGAACCGGACGCGTCCGGTGCCGGCCAGCGCATCGAGTTCAGCGGACGACTTCTGCGCGCCTGCGAGTACGCGGGCGCCGCTGGCGGCCAGTGCCTGGACGATGGCCAGGCCGATGCCCCGGCTGCCGCCGGTGACGACGGCACTGCGGCCGGTCAGGTTCGTATCCATGGTCAGTTCTCCTTTCCCGAATCGACGCCGTGAATCGCCCACGTCCAGCGCGTGGCATCCCTGGCGATAACCGACGTTAGCCATCGACTGATATCTTGTTTTCCAGTATATTGGCGGCGTGGCGGGCAAGCTCATGACCGGGCAGGCGTTCTTCGTGCTGACGGCGCTGGCCGATGGCCCCCGGCACGGGTACGGCATCGTGCGCGAGGTGACTGAGCTGTCGCAGGGCAGGGTGAAGCTGAAGATCGGCAGCCTGTACGGGGTGCTGGACCGGCTCGCTGTTGACGGGCTGATCGAGCCCGACCGGGAGGAAGCCCATGACGGGCGGCTGCGCCGGTATTACCGGCTGAGCCGGGACGGGCGGCACGCGCTGGCCCAGGAAGCTGAGCTTCGTGTCGCTACCGCTCAGGTCGTGCGGCTGAGACTGGGCCTGGCCGGTGCGGAGGCAACCGGGTGAGCGGGGATCTGGACCTGGAGCAGCGGTACCGGCGGGCGCTGCGGCTGCTGCCGGGCTACTACCGGGACAAGTGGGAAGAGGACATGGTCGCCGCCTTCCTGGACAGCTGGCTGACCGGCGATCCGGAGGTAGACGGGTGCGTCATCGAGTTCTGCAAGCCCACCTGGCCGGAGCTCGCCAGCGTGGCCGGCCTGGCTGCCCGGCTGTACCTGGGCGGTGCGGGCGCTCCGCGCCGGTACTTCGCCTGGGGGCAGGCCGTGCGGAACGCGGTGCTTGCGGTAGTGCTGGTGCACGCGGTGCGGGCCGCGGACGGCTTTGCGCGCCTGGCCTGGACCCACCATTTGCTCACCCGGCTCCCTGCCGCGCCCGCGAACATACCGGTCGCGCCGTCGGGCGGCATCTGGCCTGCGGCGTTTTACGCGGTCGGCTGCGCCTGGATCGTGATCTTCGCTGCGCTGGTCCTCGGGCACTACCGCACCGCCAGGGTCATCGCCGTGCTGGCCATCGTTCCCGACCTCGTCGCGCTGCTGCGGGCCGCCGGCCGGAGCCATGCCGGCCTTCTTCGGGCCGTGGTCCTTCTGGGTCCTGCTCGATCTTGTCCCGGTGCTGGCCATGGTCGCGTTCTACTCCGGCGCCCCGCCGGCCGCACGCCGGCCCTGGCTGCTGGCACTGCCCGCCACCTACCTCCTGGTCTACGCGCCGCTGCTGGCAGTCCAGGCGACCGGCAACTTCGAGTGGCTGCCGGACTTTCCCGGGCTGTGCTGCCTGCTGCTCAGCCTCGCCAGCCTGGCGCACGTGCCCAGGGCCTGGTCTCGCCACGGCGACGGCTCGGGCGTGTGGTCGCTGACGCTGACCCTGCTCGCGGTCGTCGCCGGGATCTACCGGGCCGTCTCTCTCGGCGACTACCTGCACGACCCGCACCTGATCTATGTGGGCATGGCCGAACTGCTCATCCTGGTAGCCGCCGTCGCGCTGGTCGCCCCCGACGCCGCCCGTACTCAGGCAGCCGTGCCCGCATCACCGTCGTCTCCCCGCCCGGCGTGAAAACCGATCGCCCGCCCTTAGGAGGACCAGGACATGCCCCTCCAGTTCCCGCGCTCGTCAACGGTCCTGGCCAGCGCGCTGGCCGCGGCAAGCATCGCGCTCACCGCCGCTGGCTGCAGCCACCTGGCCCCCATAGGCCCGACGCCGCCGCAGCCACGCCACCTGGGGTCACCGATCATCCTTCAAGCCATTCGCGACCAGCCTTCCACGCCGGCGGGCGGCTGCCCGGCCGGCTGGGTCGCGCTTTCCGTGCCGGGAGCCGCCGGGATGTGCTACCGCAAGCTCGGCACGCCGGTCACGCTAACCTCTGCGGCGGTCTCCCCGGTGACTTCAGGCCCGACGGGGTCTCCCGCAGGCCAGCAGCCAGGGCCAGTGCATGCCTCGTACGGATTCGCTGTGGCGGTGCCGCCGGGCGATGTGGCGGCGGTCACGGCGATCATCAGGCAGGCCTATAACGCCCGGGGCGCCGTCGACATCAGCGTCGCGGGTAAGACCTGGGCCGCCCCCCAGGTGATCAGGCCATTCCCGGGCCGGCAGTTCCAGATCTTCATGCCCAGCAAGAGCCAGGCCCTCCGGCTCTACCGCATACTGGTCCCGCCCAGCTGACCGCGTGGATCGTCGCGGAGGACACAGCCTGACGGGACGCGTCTCTGGGCTCTACCACTGGTAGAGTGCGGTTCGTGGCTGCTGACGACACGAGCATCAAGGTTTCCCGGCAGACCAGGGAACGGCTGGCACGGCTTGCGGCCGATCGGCACACCACGCTCAAGGACGTGGTAGAGGAGCTAGCGGCGGCGACGTTGACCGCCGGTGAGCTGGCCGAAAGGGAGCAGCGGGCACGGAGCGTGCTGGCCGAGCACTTCGGCGTCGAGGTCACTGATGCGGAGCTCGCCGCGTCGGCCCGGCTGCGCGAGATGATCGCCCGGCGGGAACCGGCGACGTGATCGCCTGCCTGCTGGACGATAGCTCGGTGCTGGCGCTCGGTAAGGGATACCCGGCGTTGTCGGGGTTCATCGTGGACGCCGCTGCCGGGAGGGCGGTGCTGTCAGTGCCGGCGCTGTGCCTGTGCGCCGCCGAGGCGCAGCGCCCTGGAATCGGCGAGCATCTGGGCATGCTGCCCGTGGAGATAGAGCCCCTGGAATTGTCGGCTGCCATTCCTGCGGGCAGGCTGATCGGCGAGGGCGTCGACTGGCGGATCGCCCAGGCCGTCGCCGCGGCCCTGCCCAGTGCCGTTCACCCGGACGGCCGGGTGATCTTGTCAGTGGACACCGCCCGCTATCTGGGAACCGGGGTCGAGCCCATCGATCCCGGCCTGGCTGGCTATTAGCTGGCGAGTTACCTGCTGCAGGGCATCAGCAACGTGGCCGCTCTCTTGCTGCTATCGCGGCGGGTCGCGGCGGCCGCGAGCAGCAGTGCGAGGGCGGCCAGGGTGAGGAGTTCGGGGTAGCCGCTATATCCGGTGTAGCGGAACGTGATGTGGTGGGTGCCTGGCGGCACCACGACGCCGGTAAGGGCCGGACTGAGAATCTGGGTGGCGGCCGGGTGGCCGTCTATGGCGGCCGTCCATCCCGGGTCATAGGACGCGCTGAGCACCACGACGGCGCGTCGGCGCAGTCGCACCACGGCGCTGGCGGTGCCGTCGGCCAGGTCGGCGCGGGAAATCAGCACGGTCCCTGGCGGCCCCGGAGCAGGGGTGCCAGAAGGCAGGGTGGGCGGGGCGGCGCGGGCTCCCGCGTAGGCGACGGCGCGGTACCGGTCCTGACCGGGCAGCGGCGACTGGAGGTAGGGGACGGTCTGGCTGCCGATGTCGGCGCGGCTGGCGCTGATGGTGCCGGTGGTGTCAGCGATGCGGAAGTAGGAAACAGCGGGGAGCTCATAGACCCGGAAAAGGCGGTCGGCCAGGATCAGTACCGCCCCAGGCGGCTCGGCTACAACGGGCGCGACCGTGGTGGCGGGCACGATGAGATACCGGACGGCGAACAGGCTGGACAGGCCGGGCCTGGCGGGATCGAAGTAATATTCGGGCTGGCTCATCAGCGACGCGGTCCGCAGCGTATAGCCGACTTCGTCGATGTCCAGGCTGTCCAGGTACTGGTACATGGGCACGCCTCCGACCGTGAAGTCCTGGCCCCAGTTGGCCGGGGAGCCCGCGTAGGCCCGGCCGCTGCCATGACGGCGGATCGCCGCGGCCAGGGCGGTGAGCTCAGGCGCGTCCCGGGACTGGGCCGCGCGCTGGGCGGCGATGCCGGCCGCGCTAGCCGCGTCGTAAGCGTCCAGGTACCGCCACACCGGAACAAGCCAGGTGACCGCGGCCAGCGTGAGCACCGCGGCCGGTGCCCAGTTCAGCCCGGCTAGCCGCCGGGACGTGAGATAGCCGGCGCAGGTGGCAGCGAGCCGCTCGCCCCGCCTGAAAGCTTCGGCGGCGCCGAGCCCGGCCAGGTAGATCGCCGCCAGCTGCGCGCCCATCAGGAACCGCCGGAAGAACAGGTCGCCGTGGCCGGGGATGATGGCGATCAGGCTGCCGAAGGTGGTCCGGCCGAAGGACAGCAGCAGGCACGCGCACCCTAGCGCCAGCAGCGCGCGCTCCGGCCCGGCCCGCCGCCACCCGGCCGCGGCCGCCGCCAGCCCTGCCGCCGCGAGCAGGCTGATCACGGGCAGGTGCCCGGCGTCGAGCAGCCTTCCGGTTACCAGCCAGCCCAGGGTGACCCGCGCTCCGTAGCCGCTCGCCGACGGCCCGCCCGCCAGCACCTGGTTGACGGCGGCCCACCGGGAGTACTCCAGCAGCGGGACGATCACCCAAGCGCTGGCTAGCAGGGAGACCGCCAGCAGCGCCCCGGCCCGCGCCAGCCGCGCCCGCAGTCCCGTGCGGACCAGGAACGGCATGATCACGACCGCGCCGAACGCCAGGTACCCGGTCTCGTAGTGAAACGCCGCAGTCAGCGCCACCAGGCCCGCCGCCGGGGCGATGAACCGCCGGTCCGCCGCCGCCCGCCAGGAAAGCGCCCACGCGAATGGCAGCGCCCACGACGCCCACAGCTGGGTCCACACCCCGAACCCCGCCCACACGTACGCATTCTGCTCGTAACCGATCCCTGGCACGCTGTGCAGCAACGGCGCCACGACCGCCGCCCCGGCCGCCGCGACCCGGCCGAGCCCGAATACCCGCGCCGAGGCGTAGATCGCCACCGGCCACAGGCACCACAGCAGGTACAGCGACCACCGGAACGTCGTGTCGGGCCCCGCCGCCAGCCCGGCCAGGCCGGTCAGGATCGCCGGGGTGCTCTGATAGTGCAGGAACTGCGGTGACCCTAATCCCAGGTAAGGAAACCATGACGTCAGCGGGTCATGCCCGGCGCGCAGCAGCGCGGTCGCGGACCGGACCATCTGCTCGTGCAGCGCGCTGTCATCCCGGTACCGCACCGCCAGCACAGTCGCCCGCAGCTCCCACAGACTCCATGCCACCGTCACCGCGACCGCCGCCCACGGCCACGCCCCCGCACCAGCCTCCCGGCGGCTGCGCTGCCCGGTCTCCTCGGCTCGCCGGGTCCGCTGCGATACCCGCACGCTACTCATCGCGAGATTCCACCTCCTGATACCCGGTCCCCGGCCCCCGGCCCCCGGCCGCCAGCCGCTGGCCGCCGGCCGCCAGCGTTACGGATCCGCTGGCGGCCGGGGCGTGTTCTGACCAGAACGGGGAAATTAGCTAATTCCAGCTGGTGCCGTTCCAGTGCGATTTCAGGGTGTGGGCGTAGTCGGTGGAGCCCACCGCCCAGGCGTCGCCGGGGGACAGCGCGACGACCCCGAGGAAGGCGTTCAGGTAGCCGCTTGGCGGGTTCGGACTGGGCTTGACGGTCCACATGCAACCGTCCCAGTGCAAGATCACGGTCTGGCACTTAGGACTGCAGCCATCGACATCGGTCTGGCCGACCGCCCAGGCGTCGTCAGGCCCGGTCGCCGTCACGGCACTAAGGCCGGCGTCGCCGGCCGGGCTCGACACCACGGACCAGGTGCTGCCGTTCCAGTGCTCGGTCAGCGTCTTGGGGCTACCGGACACAGTGCTGGCGCCGACTGCCCAGGCATCCGATGGTGAGACGGCCGTCACGCCATGCAGATCGGGGTTCGATCCAGAGACCACCGGGCTTGACACCAAGGACCAGGTGCTGCCGTTCCAGTGCTCGATGAAGGTTTTCTGGCCGCCGCCCCCGCTGAAGGCGTAGTACTGCCCGACCGCCCAGGCGTTGCTGGCCGAGGTCGCGCTCACGGCATCGAGTTCGCCGCCGTGCACGGGCTGGGGGCTCGACTGCACGCTCCAGGTGCTGCCGTTCCAGTGCTCGATCAGCGGGGTGGTGGCCGACGACGCGATCCCGTTGCCGCCGGGGGCGATGAGGCCGACCGCCCAGGCGTTGGAGGCTGACGTGGCCGCCACGCCGGTGAGGTAGCCGCCCTCTCCCGGGCTCGGACTGGCTATGTGGGTCCAGGACGAGCCGTTCCAGTGCTCGGTCAGGGGGTGGCTCGGCGAGAACCAGTTGGTGCCGCCGACCGCCCACACGTTGCTTGCCGACGGGGCGGACACGGCGAGGAAGTATCCGACCGGCTTCTTGAACGACACTCCCCACGACGTGCCGTTCCAGTGCTCGATCAGCGACGCGTTCCCCAAGCCCACCGCCCAGACATTGCTCGGCGAGACGGCGGCCACGCCGTACAACCGGTCGTACACCCCACCGCCTTCGCCACCGCCACCGCCACCACCGCTGCCGCTGCCGCAGCTGCTGCCAGAACCGCAGGAGGTGTTGTCCGCAGCGGACGCGGCGATCCCGGCGAATGCTGCCACGGCCAGGGTCACCGGTATCAATACTGCTGCCACTAAAGTTCGCTTCAAGTGATTGCCCTCTCCAGGTTTGGGCCGCGAAATGCTGACGTAAAAGCGACCACAGCGGGTATTGCGTATACGACGTGCTACGCGGCTCGTTGGTTGACAGCTCTTAGGTCTGAAAATATTCGCGGGACAAATGGATATCCTGAGCGTCAACCATTACAGATGTCCGCAGTTCAGCACTTGCACCAGATTCTGCATCGTTATAACCAATCGCCCGCACAATTCCGGCAATCTGGCGCTGGGCGCCCCAGCGTTCGTTCACCTGTGCCGCCGAGGCGGCCTGGATTAGGCCGCGCACCCCGATGGCGCCGGCCAGGACGCAGCCGCCGGCGGTGCCGCCTCCATTTCGCGTGCCTACGCGGAGTTTTCTGCCTTGCTTTCGAAGCTGTTACGTCGTGGTCCGGGTGAAGGCGGGCCGTCCTGTCTGGTCAAAGGCCAGGTTCCGCGTCCGGCTGCCGCTGATCGCCGGGGTGGAATGGTTGCCATGAGCGGTGTGGAGCCGGTTTGGTGATTGGTTGTCGTCGTATTGTGGTGGCGGGCGGGTTTTTCGTTTGTTTGCCGGTGGTTTCGGGCTGGCGGTGGCGTGGGGGTGGGGCGTGGAGGTTGTGCGGCTGGAGGTCGCTGATTTCGGGTCTGCGGGTGGCGGGGGGTTGGGGTGGCGGTGGGTGCTGACGGGGCCGGGCGGGGTGTTCCTGGCTGATCATGTGGTGGCGGTGGGTGCGGGTGATCCGTGGCTGGAGGCGTTCGCGGATCTGGGTGGGTATCTGGGGTGGCGGGCTGATCCGGCGGACCGGGTGGCGAGTGAGGCCGGGCTGGTGTCGGGGTTCGGGCGGTGGCTGGGTGAGCGGGTGTTCGGGCCGGTGGGTGCGGCGCTGGTGGCGCGGGCGCCGGTGACGGTGCGGGTGGTGGTGCCGGCGGTGGCGCGGGTGGTGGCGTTCCGGCCGCTGGAGCTGGCGGTGGTCGGTGGGCGTCCGCTGGCGGTGCAGGGGGTGACCCTGGTGATGGAGGTGGCGGGGGCTGGGGTGCCGGGCCGGGTGCCGGGGGAGCGGGTGGTGGCGGGGCGGTTGCGAGTGCTGGGATTGTTCAGCCTGCCCGAGGGCGGCGGTGCGCTGAATTTGCGGCGGGAGCGGTTTGAGCTGGCGCGGCTGATCGATGAGGTGGCGCAGGTGCACGGGCGGGGGTGGAGTTGCGGGTTTTGCAGTACGGGGTGACGCGGGACCGGTTGCGGGAGGTGATGCGGGAGGGTGCCGGGTGGGATGTGGTGCACATTTCTGGTCACGGGGGGCGCGGGGTGTTCGTGCTGGAGTTGCCGGACGGCCGCCCGGACCCGGTGGGCAGTGAGGAGCTGGCTGGTTTGCTGGCGCCGGGTGGGGGGCGGGTGCGGCTGGTGACGGTGTCGGCGTGCTCGTCGGCGGAGCTGACCGCGCGGGAGCATTTGCAGTTGCTGGGCCTGGCTCCGCCGGTCCGCGACGATCCCGGCCCCGCTGCGCCAGCTGCTGCTGAGCTAGGCGCGGAGGCGGGGAACGGGGGTGGCGGGGTGGTGGTACCGGTGCTGGCGGGGTTGCTGGCGGAGCGGCTGGATTGCGCGGTGCTGGGGATGCGGTTCCCGGTGACCGATGATTTCGCGGTGGCGTTCAACGGCGTGCTGTACCGGCTGCTGATCGGGCAGGGCCAGCCGCTGCCGGCGGCGGTCGGGATCGCGGTGGGCGACGTGGCGTCGGGTCCGGCGTCGCCGGGGTGCCCGGCGCTGTCGGCGGGGACGCCGGCGTTGTTCGGCGCCCGCGCGGCGGGCCTGGTGCTGGACGCTCCGGCGGGGGCGCCTTTGGTGTTCGACGGGGAGCGGGTGAAGCTGGCCGGGTTCCCTCCGCAACCGCGCCGGTTCGTGGGTCGGACATCGGTGATGGCGCGGGCAAACGCCGCCCTGGCCGAGCGCAGCGGGGCTTCGGGAGTGCTGTTTTACGGGATGGCGGGGGCGGGAAAGACAGCCTGTGCGCTGGAGCTGGCCTATACCCAGGAGGCGAACTTCCGGGTGCTGGCCTGGTATAAGGCGCCGGATGAGGGTCATGACATCGCGTCGGCGCTGGGTGATTTCGCGGTAGTGCTGGAGCGGAAGGTGCCGCGCCTGGAGCTGGCTCATCTGCTGGCGGATGAGGCGGGGCTGGCTGGTTTCCTGCCGGTGCTGGCCGAGTTCGCGGAGCGGAGCCGGGTGCTGATCGCGGTTGACAACCTCGAGTCGCTGCTCACCGCGGGCGGGCAGTGGCGTGACGGGCGGTGGGGGCTGGTGCTCGGCGCCCTGGCGGGTCATTCAGGTTTGTCGAGGCTGGTGCTGACATCGCGGCGGCGGCCGGCCGAACCGGTCGGGCGGGTGGCGGCCGAGGCGGTGCACGCCCTGTCCCGCGACGAAGCCGTGCTCCTCGCCCGGGAGCTGCCCCGCCTCGGCCCGCTCATCGCGGCGGCCGGAGGCGCGGGCGGGGAGGCGGACGCGGCGCGGGAGCTGGCGGCGGGGGTGCTGGCTGCGGCGCAGGGGCATCCTAAGCTCCTTGAGCTCGCGGACGGACAGGCGGGCGACCCGGCCCGGCTCGCCGCGCTGCTGGCGACGGCGGGCCGGGAGTGGGACACCCGGGGCGTCCCCTCCCGCGGGCTGTTCGCCACCGGTGAGCCGGCCGGGGACGCGGAGGACTACGCGGCCGTGCTCGCCGCGTGGACCGCGCAGATCACCAGCGGTTTACCGCAGGGTCCGCGGGTGCTGTTCGGGTTGCTGTGCTGCCTGGAGGAAACCGACCGCACCACCCTGGTCCTGGACGGCAGCTGGGCTGGCTTGTGGCAGCGCCTGGACCTGCCGGGCGACCCAGACCCGCCCCGCGTGGACGAGGCGGCCGGGCCGCTGGTCGGCCAGGGCCTGGCCGCCGCGGTCCCGGGTGAGGACGGGGAGGCGGCCGGGTACCTGGTGCACCCGGGGGTCGCGGCCGCCGGGCGCGCCTAGGCCGGCCCAGAGTTCCAGGCCGCTGTCGACGGGGAGGCCGCCGCCTGGTGGGTGAGCGTCTACCAGCACGGGCTGGAGGAAGAGTCCGGCGGCGTGATCGTGGCGGCGGGCCGGGCCGCCGTCCCCTACCTGCTGCGCCTCGGCGACCAGCCCGCCGCCGTGGACGTCCTGGAACAGGTCCTGCTCCGGGATGAGTCGCCGGGGACGGCCGGGGCGCTGCTGCCCGTGCTCCGCCACCTCGCCGCCACCGCCCGGGACCCAGACGACCAGGCCGGGGCCGGGGTGCTGGTGGCCAGGGCGCTGGCCGGCGTCGACCCCGGTGCCGCCGAACGCCAGCTCCGCGACCTGCTCGCCGCCGCCGCCGGACGCCACGACTACACCCGCGCGTCCGCGATCGCGAACTACCTGATCATTAGCTACCGGACCGCCGGGCGGCTCGCCGACGCGCTTGCCCTGGCCGCCCGGATGGCCGGGTACACCCGCCAGGCCGTCTGGCCCGTGGACCCAGCTGCTCGACGAGACCATCCGGCTGCAGATCCTCAGCCGGCAAGACCGCGCGGGCGAGGTGCTCAGCGAGGTCACGCGGCTGCGGCAGCACCTGGACAGCCTGCCCGACCACTCCGGCCAGCCCGAAACGGCCCGGGCGTACAACGTCCGCGAGACCCTCCTCGGCACCGGCCATACCGCCGCCCTCCGCCTGGAACGCTGGGACGACGCGCTCACCCTCAGCGCCGAGATCCAGGCCTCCGAGCAGCGCCGCGGCGCCTCCGAATTCGAGAAGGCCCGGACCCGGTTCAACGACTACGGACCGCTGCTGCGGCTCGGCCGCCTCGACCAGGCCCGCGCCCTGCTCCGCGACTGCCGCGACCTCTTCGAACGTGAGCACGCCACCGCAGACCTCGGCAAGACCCTGTCCGCGCTCGCCGACATCGAAGATAAGGCCGGGCACGGGCAGGACGCCATCGACCTGGAACGCACCGCCCTGCGCTACAAGTACCTCACCCCCGGCCTCGACGCCATCGCCGGCAGCCACCACAACCTCGGCAACTACCTCGCCCGGCACGCCGCCGACCACCCCCGCGCCCTGACCCACCACCTCACCGCCGCGCTGCTTCATTCCCTCGCCGGCGACGGCCTCGCCCGCGCGCCCCTGACCGCCGCAGCCGAAGATCTCACCCGGCTGCCCGCCGGCGCCGCTGTCCCGGCCGCTCCCGGCAAGTTGTCCGCCGCCGTCGGCGAGGTACCCGGAGTGCACCTGGATAAGCTGCTCGCCCAGCTCACCCCCGACCCCGCCGCCACCGCCAGCGCGCTCACCGCACTGCTCGGCCAGGCCCGCGCCACGACCAGCCCCGCCACCCCGCACGCCCGGCACCTCGCCGCCTGGGACCCGGTCATCGCCGGCATCACCGCCGCCCGCTACGGCGACGACCACGCCCGCGCCGCCGCCACCCGGCACCTCACCAGCCACCTGGACTCCCCCGACTGGCACGACCTGGCCACCACTCTGAGCGGCCTGCTGGCCGATGGACCAGACACCACCATCCCCGACGGCCTCGACGCCATCGACAGCGCCATCACCCGACGCGCCTTCGCCGCTCTCCACGGCGATCTCCGCCTCCCCCCGGGCCTCTGGCGTGCCATCCCCCTCACCGCGCTCATCGGCCGAGTCATCGGCGCCGCCGTCGGCGATCAGGCCGCCGCCGGCCAGGTCAGCCAGGCCCTCACGGACATGGACGACGACAGCGACCTGGCATCCTTGGCCACCGCGCTGCGCGCCATCCTGAACGGCGACCGCGCACCCGGCCTGGCCGACGGCCTCGACCCTGCCTCGGCCGCCGCCATCACCACGATCTTGGCCCACCTCCCCCAACCGGACCCAGAGCCGCAACCCGCCAGCCAGCCGGCAGACCCCGAGCAAACCAGCACAAAACCCTAGTTCCCGGGGGTCTTGACAGATCCGGCCGTCCGAGCACCTCGGGGGAGTTGTGAGCTGGATCGCAGCGACGATGCGGAGCGACGCTGATACCCGGGCGAGGCTCACCTACGACGGCGACCACCCATTCGGTCAGCATCATGGAGTTTGCTGGCGGCCTGGTCACCCACGAGACGCAGTTACTTCGCCGACCCTTTCCCTGCCGCGCCTTCGCGGGCAGCGCTCGCGGAACCTGTCCCGGGCAGCCACCTAAGTGACCAGGACCAGCGCCACGATCCGACCGGCGAACCTGGCAATACAGGCAACCCGAGATAGCCCCCTCGGCATGCCTGGCCGCGCCGAGACGTGAAGCAGGGCAGGTCAGCCTCGGGCTTGGCCGCTTTCCATCGCCGGCGCACACGTCGGGTACGGGATGCCGCCGACGCCACTCGTCTCTATCCGAAGACCCAGCCTTCGGCTACTACCACGTTGATGAACTTGCCATGCTTTATTTGCCGCTGGCCGCAGACATATGGAATCTTGGGCCTACCCGGGCCGCCGTTTGTCTCGCCCGAGATTACCGCGCATGACCGAATCTCGGCGACGGCGATCACGAATGGATCAGCATGATTCTTGTTGCCCTGCTGAGTCCAGTTAGGGAATTGCTGCACGATTGCGCCCGCGACAGCTGCGATCGCCGCGTCAGTTGGAACAACACATCGCTCACGCCCGGCCGACGAGTCCGTGCACCAGTCCTTTAGGGCAGAGTCGATAGAGACCGCTGCCTTCCATGCCTCCTCCGACACGTGAATCCGCCCGGTCTTGATCAGGTCGTCGAAGCGATTCCACAAACCCGGGAAGTTGCCAATTGGGTAGAAGCGCTCCATACCATCAATAAGTGCGCTCGTGTCGAACGAGTAGTGCGCATCGGAGGTCTTCATGCGATCTCCTCAGCTGTTCCAAGCAACTTGGGAACCTTGTCATAGGAGACCTCGAGAAGCTGCGCGAGGTCCCGCGAGCTGAGCACGTCCTCCTGATGCGCGGCCACCATTTGACTGATGAAGCGCCTGCCCAGATCGCGCCGCTTGACCTGGTAATAGATGGGGCTGTTCTGGTCGGCGTTGCGTTCTCTCTCGGCTGCCTTGTAAGACTCGTACGCGCTTTCGAATTCAGACTTCAGGCGCCAGTAGTCGTCCCAGGTCGCCCTGCCAAGCTCGACCATCCGGAGTAGGGCCGACTCGCCGCTCGCGCCGAACTCCTGCCCAATGGCCCGCACCAAGTCAGAGGTGACGAACTCAGCCGGAAGATCCCTAAGGGAGCGCAGGAACGCCCGAGCTGGCATGAGAGCAGCAGCAGCGACGGTGTCACACAACCGCTCAAGCTGGGCACCCTGGGCGTGCTGCAGGTCACAGAGTCCATTGGATCGAAATCCGACGTGGGCAAGCTCGTGGAGCAGCGTGTAGATCTTGCCGCGCGGCCAGTCGGCCCCGTTAAGCGCTACGATCGGGCACTGCCCATCGCCCAGCGAGAATCCGCGCATCTCGGTGACGTCCACGCGCTGTACCTGGATGACTGTTACATTCAGGCTCTCGGCTCGGCGGACCAGTTCGCGCAAAAGGGACTCCGGCTGGAGCACCAAGGTTTTCGAGATCGAACTAATATCCAAGGCGGCCCGCAGTTGCTCTCCCAAGGTCGCGGGATCGAGCGCCTGGTCGAGTGCATACTTCGCTGCCACGTCCGACTCGGGAAGCTCAAGGCCCTCAGCAACATCACGGAGCGCGTCCCGCTGACGGTAGGCGCGCATCATTGCTTTTTGCAAAGCGCGGCTCACCACCTGGGAACGGGCCTCCGGACGCCTGAAGTCGGGGAGATCGCGCTTGCCGTCGTCGGCGGGCGGCTCTGCCATGAACAGGGCCGCAAGAGGCCGGGCATAGACGTCCGCCATCATCCGGATCTGGTTAATAGTGGGAGCCAGACCGCCGGCCTCCCACTGCTCTACCTTGTCCGATTTTACCCCAATGCGCTCAGCTGCCGTGGCTACATCGAGACCAACTGTCTCGCGAGCCCATCGAAGAACGGACGGCTCGACTGACAGACGCACAACAGTCACGGTCCGCCTCCATCCTGTCTCGGCATAGTGTTGAGCACTTCGCGCGTGATGCGCCCTCACACTATTCAGCATTGAAGCACGCCCCTCTGGCAGGGCGACACGCATGCCGGTTGACCTGCAGCGTTGCCGGGACCCCCGAGCGGCCAGGACAACTCCGGGGGCCACGGTCGGGGACTCTTCTGGCCCGGTCGTCTGTGCCTTCCTGACCGGCCGTAGGACCGCGGTTGGGGATAACGGCGGTCCATCTAGGCCGTGGCTGCGGGCCGCCTGTGGGCTGTGCCGGTGGCAGCGAGATGCTGCCCGGATCGTCGAGTCGGGAGAACGGCCAGCCGCTAGAAATAGCCCGGATTACTGCAATGCCAAGCGTGATTAAGATGGCAATCACTTGAAGACCGCCCTTTCTCGCGGTATGGCAATGCCATCAGATCACGCAGGTACGCTACATCAGCACCGAAAATGGATCACAAAAGAAGGCAATCGCAGATAGTCTTCGGCGGTTCGGGTCAGGCGAGCCCAGTAAATTTAGCCGTACGCAACCGCGTCCACTGATATGTGCCCAGTGCACGATCCCGGGCGCCGCCGACTGAACTCTGCGGTCAGGTGCTCTCGAAGGAACGCATCGTCGTCTCGCCCGCCGTGGGATGCACCAGCGGCCGGTAGCCGGCCGTCAGCGCGGCCACGATCGAGGGCGGCGTCAGCAAAGTGACCCGCTCAGACGGGCTGACCGGCACCGCCGGCCCGTACCCCTCGAACGACCAGGGCAGCAGGACCCCGCCCGAGACCAGCGCCGGCCGCCGCCGTCAGGCCGGTCCACCATGGCGCCGTCCGGCAGGTCGCCGAAGACGGCGGGACGGGTGAGCTTGGTCCGCCGCCGGTCGACGCGCTCGGCGTGCAGGGCGACGTCCATTTCCCACGCGTAAGGCGGGGCCGCCAGGTCCCGGGCCGCGCGCCAGGACTCGGCGAGCCAGCGGTGGTCGGCGCGACGGCAGTAGCCGCAGGGGCGGTGCCCGGCGGACAAGGCGGTCGCCTCGTCAAGGAAAAACAACGCTGTCCATCGCGTCCGTGGCGGCATCACCTCGAGCCTCCTGCCGTTCCAGTCGAGAACGCAGGAGATCCACATCTTCATGCGCCAGCGCGACACGCCGAGCGTCTGGTCGGGGCGGTGAATGCAGCCGCGGTTGCCCATCAGCATGCCGCGGCTGGGATGGGCGATGATCTCGCCCGCGGGCGTCACCCGGTTCTGGAGTGGCATGGCTTGAGTATGGCCTCGGCCGCCGCGCTGACCGCCGGTGGCTTAAGGAATGAGTAGTGATCGCCGTCCACGCTGACCACCCGCCCGGTCAGCAGCGCGGGCCATTGCGTCCTGGTCGCCGCGTTGGGGGAGTCGCTGGCGCTGATGATCACGGCGGGGGCACGGACCGGCGCGGCCAACCCGGCCAGCGCGGCCGGGTCGTAACCGGTCATCAGCCGAAAGTGCGCGCTGAAAACCTCGAGCCGGTTCCGTAGCTGGGCTGTCAGCGCGGTGCCGCCGCCGAGCGCGGCGGCGAGCCAGTCGAACAGCTCGGCCGCCGACGCGTCCGGGACGTCGGCCATTCCCAGGCTCTGAGCCGCGTCGTGCACGAACTGCCAGGTGAGCTGCTCGGCGTCGGCCGGGCGATCGGCTGGCACCCTGAACGGCGCGTCGAGCAGCGCCAGCAGCCCGACCTCCGCGCCGTCGCGTTCGAGCTCCCTGGTGACCTCGTAGGCGATGACGCCGCCCATCGACCACCCGGCCAGGCAATAGGGACCATCGGGGAACGCCTCCTTCACCATCCCCGTGTAGCGCGTGACGAGCAAGCCGAGCGCGGACGGAGTCGTACCAGGCTCGCGCAGGCCGGGAGCCTGCAAACCGTACACGGCGTAGCTGCCGGAAAGCGCGCCCGCGAGCGCGGTGTAGTCGGTAATGGTGCCGCCGATGGCGTGGAACAAGATCAGCGGCGGCTGGCCGCCCGGCCCGGCGGAGAGCGGGATCAGCGGCCCGGCCGAAGCCGAGCCCGCGGCCAGGCCTCCCGCCGAAACAGCGAGCAGGTCGATGTGTCCGGCGAGCTGGCGCGGCGTCGGGTGCAGGAAGACCGAGGCCGGCGACAGGTCCGCGCCGGTCTCATCGGCGATGAGATCGATCAGCCGCATGACCTGCAGCGAGTTGCCACCCGAGGCGAAGAAGCCGTCGGTGACGCCGACCGGCGCGCCCAGCACCACACCGAACAGGTCGGCGACCACGACCTCGGTAGGCGTGGCCGGCGACTCGGCAGCCGCCCCGCCGCCGCCCGGCAGAACCCCCGGCGTGGGCAGCGCGCGCCGGTTTACCTTGCCGCTCGCGTTGAGCGGGAACTCGGCCAGCGCGACGAAATGGGCCGGGATCATGTACGGAGGCAGCGTGCGGGCCAGGTGACCGCGAAGCGCGTCAAGGTCGACATCGTCAGGCCGCACGTAAGCGGTCAGGGTGTCCGAGCTGGCCAGGACGACGGCCTGGTCAACGCCAGGGCAGTCGGCGAGCGTGGCCTCGATCTCGCCGAGCTCGATGCGCAGGCCGCGGACCTTGACCTGGTGATCGGCCCGGCCGACGAACATGATGCTGCCGTCCCGCCGCCGGAAGCACAGGTCGCCGGTCTTATACAGGCGGCCGCCGGGCCGGAACGGGTCATCGATGAACCGGGCGCTGGTCAGCTCCGGGCGGTTCAGGTAGCCGCGCCCGACGCTCGCGCCGCCGAGGTGCAGTTCGCCCAGGACGCCGGCCGGGACCGGGTTGAGGTGCGCGTCGAGCACGTACGCCTGGTAGTTCGGGGTGGGGAACCCGATAGAAGGCGGCAGCTGGGCATCGGCCGTCAGCTCGGCGTAGGTGGAGACGACGGTGACCTCGGTCGGGCCGTAGATGTTGACGACCGCCAGGCCCGGCCGGCGCCAGCGCAGCACGAGCTCGGACGGCAGTTCCTCGCCGCCGAACATCAGGATCCGCAGCTGCGGCAGGTCGGCGCCGTCGAGCAGGGTCGCCGCCGCCGACGGCGTCAGCATCGCCGACGTGACCGCCCGGTCGCGCATCAGCGCGACGAGGCGGCGCGGCGTGTGCAGCGTGTCAGCAGAGGCGAGCAGGACCTTCGCGCCGGCGAGCAGCGGCATGAAAGTATCCAGCACCGACACGTCGAACGTGAAGGCGGAGAATTGCAGGACGACATCGGCCGGCCCGACCTGCCAGCGGCCGATCATCGCGTGCAGGAAATTGACCGCGTGCCGGTGCTCGATCACAACGCCCTTGGGCTGGCCGGTGGACCCCGACGTGTACAGCACGTAGGCCACGTTGGACGGGGTCACCGCGCTCGGGGCCGCCGGAGCCGCCGGCAGGTCCGCCGGGTCGCCGAGCAGCAGCACGCCGACCCGCGTCCCGGGCAGGCCCAGGCTCTCCGGCAAGCACCGGGCGCTCGCCTCATCGGTCACGACCACCCTCATGCCGGTGTCGCCGATCAGGTAACCGAGCCGTTCGGGCGGGAACGCCGGATCGAGCGGGACATAGCCGCCGCCGGCTTTCCAGATCCCCAGGAACGCCGCCAGCCTGGTCAGGCTCGCCGGCATGCAGACGCCGACCAGCGACTCAGGCCCGACGCCCAGCTCGCGCAGCCTGCCCGCGACCCGGTTGGCCAGCTCGTCCAGCCGCGCGTAGCTGAGCTGCTCGACCCCCCGAGACCCCACGTACTCGGCGGCGATGGCATCCGGGGTGCGCCGCGCCTGCCGCTCGAACGCCTCGTGCACGCACTCCTGCGGGTACGGCCTGGCCGAGTCGTTCCAGGTCACCAGTTCCGCGTCAAGCTCGGCCGGCGTCAGCATGGGCAGCTCGGACAGCCGGGCGCCGGGATTCGCCGCCGCGCCGCGCAGCAGCACCTCCAGGTGGAGCAGCAGCCGCTCGATCGTGCCGGAATCGAACAGCGCGGTCTTGTACGAGCACTCAAGCCACAGGCCGTCCTCGCGGGCCTCGGCGAGGAAGCTCAGGTCGAACTTGGCCGCGTAGATTCCGGCCACGAGGTCGGTCATCGCGAACGTCACCCCGCCCGCCTGGATCGGGGTGGTGTCGCGCTCGGCGTAGGCGAGGGAGATCTGGAAGATCGGCGCCCGGCCGGGGTCCCGGTCGACCTTGAGCACGTCGACCATCTTGCCGAACGGCAGCTCCTGGTGGCCGTATGCGCCGGTCGTGACCCGCTTGACCCGGTCAACCAGCTCGCTGAACGGCGGATCGCCGGACACGTCGGTCCTGATCGGCAGCGTATTGACCAGGAATCCGACCAGCGGCCCGAGCTCAGGCCGGCCTCGATTGGCGCTCACCGTGCCGACGACCAGGTCGTGCTGGCCCGTGTAGCGGTACAGCAGTGCCTGCAGCCCGGCCATCAGCGTCGCGAACAGGGTCGCTGACTGGCGCCGGCTGAGATCGCGCAGCTCATCGATCAGCCCCGCGCCGGTCATCCGCACCGCGAGCCCGCCGGCCCAGTCCTCGACCAGCGGCCGGGGCCGGTCGAGCGGGAACCGCACGGTCTCGAAGCCGTCGAGCGCTTCCCGCCAGTACCCGGCCGCGTCGCCCGGCACGTCGCCGGCCAGCCGTTCGCGCTCCCACAGCGCGTAGTCGGCGAACTGCACGGGAAGGTCAGCCAGCCCGGACGGCTCGCCGGCGGCCTCCGACCGGTACAGTGCCGCGAGATCGCGCAGCAGCACCCCGGCTGACCAGCCGTCAAAAACCACATGATGAACGACAACAAGCAGGACATGCCTGTCGCCGGCTAGGCGGATGAGGCTCAGCCTGATCAGCGGGCCGTCGGCAAGGCTGAACGGCCGTACCGCCTCGGCGTCGATGAAAGCCCGCAGCCGGTCAGCGGGCGCCCCAGCCGAGGTCGGCGCCAGGTCGGTCAGCGCCAGCTCGGTCAGCGGTAGCGGCACGGGCGCCGGCGGGTCGATCACCTGAGCGGGCTCGCCCCCGTGGCCGGTCACCAGCCTGGTCCGCAGCGCTTCGTGCCTGGCCACCAGCCCGTCAGCCGCCCGCCCGAGCGCGGCCTGGTCCAGCTCGCCGCGGACGGCGATGGCCAGCGGGATGTTGTACATCGCCTGGCCGGGCGCGAACCGGTCGATGAACCACAGCTGCTGCTGCCCGAACGACAGCGGCAGGCTCGGCGTCCCCGGGTCGCGGCGGGTCACTCCGCCGGAGGCGGCCCGGCCGCGCCGCAGCCGGGCGGTCAGTGCTGTTCTCTGCGCTTCAGTCAGCATGGGAGATCAGGTCGTCCAGGCTCTCTTCGTCCAGCTCCTCGTCGTCGAAGCCGTGCTCATCGCGCAGCACGCCGGCGAGCTGGCGCGCGGTCGGCGCCAGGAACACCGCGCTGACGTCCAGGTCGACCGCGAGCGCCGAGTGCAACTGCGCGATCAGCCGCAGCGCCTGCAGCGAGTTCCCGCCCGCGTCGAAGAAACTGTCGGCCGCGCCAAGCTGCTCCTTGCCCAGGATGGTCGCGTACAGGTCGACGAGCACGGTCTCGATCAGCGTGCGCGGCGGCACGCGCTCGGCGGCTGCCTGCACCGTGTCCGGGGAAGGCAGCGCCGCCTTGTCGATCTTCCCGTTCGCGGTCAGCGGCAGCTCGCCGAGCGTGATCAGGTAGGTCGGGATCATGTAGCCGGGCAGGGTGCGGGCCAGATGCGCGCGCAGGTCGGCGACCGGGGGCGCGGTGCCTGGCACCGGCCGCAGGTAGCCCGCCAGCTTCCCGTCCGGTCACGGTCACTACTGCCTGGCTGACGTCAGCGTGGCTGGTCAGCGCGGCTTCGATCTCGCCAAGCTCGACCCGCAGGCCGTTGATCTTGACCTGGTCGTCGATCCGGCCGGCGAAGACGAGCGTGCCGTCGGGGCGGCGCCGGACCAGGTCGCCGGTCTTGTACAGCCGCCCGCCCGGCCGGAACGGGTCCTCGATGAACCGCTCGGCGGTCAGCTCCGGCTTGTTGAGGTAGCCCCGGCTGACGCCGGCGCCCCCGATGTGCAGCTCGCCGGTCACTCCGACCGGAACCGGATTGAGGTGCGGATCAAGGACGTAGGCCTGGTAGTTCGGCTTGGGCCGGCCGATGGACGGCGGCAGCGGCGTGCCCGGCTCCAGCTTCATGAAGGTGGAGCCGATCGCGCACTCGGTCGGGCCGTAGCCGTTGTAGAACTCCAGGCCGTCGCGCAGCCAGTGCCGCAGCTGTCCGCTGGTCAGCTCCTCGCCGGCCGAGAGCAGCGTGCGCAGGTGAGGGAAGTCCTCGCCGGTGAGCAGGCTCAGCACGGCGGGCGGCAGGCACGCGAACGTGACCTTGGACTCGCGGATCAGCCTGGCGAGCCTGGGCGGCGAGTGCAGCGTCTGCGCGGGCGCCATGACCACCGTCCCGCCCGCGAGCAGGGCCATGAACATGTCCGCCACCGAGACGTCGAACGTGAACGCGGCGAAGGACAGCAGGGCGCTGCCGGGACCGATGTGCCAGGCCTCGATCATGCCCTGCAGGAAGTTGATCGCGTGCCGGTGCTCGACCACGACCCCCTTAGGCTGCCCGGTCGACCCGGATGTATAGATGACATAAGCGGTGTTTGCCACCCCACTCGCCTCCGGGCGCACGCAGGTGCCGTGCCCTTCGGCTCGCGGGGCCCGGACGCGCGGGGGTCAAGAGTCAGGACGGCCGCTTCTGAGTCCGGGAGGCTGGGTGCGCTGTCCTCGTCGGTGACGATCACCTTCATCTTCGTGTCGGCGATCATGTACCCGAGCCGTTCGGCGGGCAGGTCCGGGTCGAGCGGCACGTAGCCGCCCCCGGCCTTCCAGATGCCGAGCAAGGCGGCGAGCCTGGTGATCGAGGTGCGCATGCACACGCCTGCCAGCACCTCGGGCCGACGCCGAGGTCGTGCAGCTGACGGGCGATCCGCTCGGCCCGCGCATCGAGCTCGGCGTAACTGACCCCCCCAACACCCCCGAATTCCGCCGCGATCGCGTCCGGGCTGCGCCTGACCTGGCGCTCGAAGGCCTCGATGATGGTGAGCTGCGGGAACTGCCTGGCCGTGTCGTTCCACTCGGTGATCTCGCGGTGCAGTTCCGCGCCGGTGAGCAGGGGGAGCCGGGACAGCGGCGCGGCCGGGTCGGCGACGATGCCGCCGAGCAGCACCCCGAAGTGGCCGAGCAGGCGCCGCACGGTGCCCTGGTCGAACAGCGCTGGCGGGTAGGTCGCCGCGATCTCCAGGCCGGACGGGCCGGCCTGGCGTCAAGGCCGAGGTCGTACCGGCTGCCCGGCGGATCGGCCGGGTCGATCCGGAAGGTGACCCCGGCCGCGGTGACCGCGCCGACCGGCTCGCGGCACCGCAGCCAGGTCTGGAACACAGGGAACCGGCCGGGATCCCGTTCCAGGCCCAGCACGTCGACGATCCTGGCGAACGGCAGGTCCTGGTGGGCGACGGCACCCGCGAGCGCCACGTGGACCCGGCCGAGCAGCTCGGTGAACGACGGCTCGCCGCTGAGATCGGCGCGGACCGGCAGCGTCGCTTCCACGAAGCCGATCAGGGGAGGCAGCCGGGCCTCGCCCGGCCCCTCGCCCCTGTTAGGCACGGCCGTGCCGACCACGACATCGGCCTGCCCGGTGTACCGGTACAGCATGACCTGCAGCGCGGCGAGCAAGGTCGCGTGCAGCGTGGTGCCTTCGCGGCGGGCGAGCTGGCGCAGGCCGGCCAGAACCTGCGGGCCGATGGTCGCCAGCTCGACCGCTCCGTCGTGGCTGGCGAGCACCGGACGGGGCCGGTCGGCCGGGAATCGCGAGGACGGCACGCCTGCGAGGCTGTCCGCCCAGTACCGTTCGTGCTCACCGGAGATCCGGCCCGGCTCGGCGATGGCGTAGTCGGCGAACGTGACCGGCGGGCCGGCCGGCGCTGGCCTGCCGGTCACCTCGGCCTGGTAGAGCGCGGCGAGGTCGGTCACGAGGATGGCCGCTGACGCTTCGTCGAAGGCCAGTTGGTGCACGACAAGCACGAGCACGTGCTCGCCGGCGCCGAGGCGCACCAGGCTCGCCCGGATCGGCCAGTCGGCCGCCAGCTGAAACGGCCGCGCCGACTCGGCGGCGGCAATCCTGGCGAGCTCGGCGGACGCCGCATCGCCCGGCATTCCGGTGAGCTCGGTGAAGCCGAGCTTGACCGGGCCGGGCGAATCGACGACCTGCACGCCGGTGCCGGCTGGCCCGGCGGGCAGCCTGGTCCGCAGCGCCGCGTGCCTGGCGACCAGCCCGTCGATCGCCCGGCGGAAGGCCGCCAGGTCAAGCTGGCCGGTCAGGGTGAGCTGATGCGGCACATTGTGCGCGGGCAGGCCGTGATGGAACTCGTCGATGAACCACAGCTGCTGCTGACTAGACGTGAGCGGGAAGGTCACGGCACCGCCTGTTTCATGCGCTATCCGTTTCGGAATCGCCGGAGTCCGGCCCGGCAGGTATTTCCTTGAGCCGGAAGACCGGGGAGAAGGCCAGCCAGAGCATCGGAGTGGTCAGCGCGAGCACCGAGATCAGTATCGCGTGCCACAGCCCGAGCGTGCTGCCGAGCAGGCCGGCGAGGAACGCCCCGACCGGCAGCGCGCCGAAGAGCACCATCCGGTAGGTCGCGTTCATCCGGGCGAGCAGCCGCATCGGGGTGAGCACCTGGCGCAAGGTGATGGTGTTCACGTTCCACACCGAGATCCCGAAGCCGTGCCCCAGCCAGGCCGCCATCGCCAGCACCAGCGAGCCCGGGCCGGCGTCGCGGGGGATCAGCAGCAGCAACGGCGAGGCGCAGACCGCGACGATGGCGAACGACAGCGTCCTGGGCAGGCCGAGCAGGCGCACGATCCGCGCGGCGAGCAGCGACCCGCACAGCGCCCCGGCGGCGAGCGACCCGATCGCGACGCCGAGCTTGTCCGGGCTGAAGCCGAGCACCCGGATGCCGTAGAGCGCGAAGATCGTCGACACCATGCCGAAGCCCAGGTTCAGCGTCGCGGACTGGCCGAGCAGGATGCGCAGCAGCTTGGTCCCGTAAACGGCGCGGAAGCCCTCGGCCAGCGACTGCCTGATCGATACCCGCACCTCGGGCCGCTCGGGAACAGGCTCGCGCTTGCTGATCGAGATGATCCCGGCCGCGGAGAAGAGGTACGAGAAGGCGTCGAGCGACAGGGTGATCGGGGCGGTGATCAGCCCGACGATGTACCCGGCGATCCCGGCCCGGCGATCCCGGCAAAGGCGACGCTGGCCTGCAGCTTGCTGTTGCTCTCGGTCAGGTGCTCCCGTTCCACCAGGAACGGCACGTACGACAGCGCGCCCACGTCGAAGATCACGGTGAGCGTGCCGGCCAGCGTGATCACCACGTACAGCAGGCCGATCGACAGGAAGCCGGCGACCGAGGAAACGGGCACGAGCCCGATCAGCACGACATTGCCGAGCGCGCACATGATCATGATCGGCCGGCGGCGCCGCCGGTCGAGCCACACGCCGGCGAAGATCCCGACGATGATCACCGGCACGAACTTCAGCGCGTTCAAGATCCCCACCTGGAACGCAGTGGCGTTCAGCGTGATGATGGCGACTAGGGGCATCGTGAACTGGGTGATCTGGCTCCCGATCTGGGAGATGGTCTCCCCGGCGAACAGCCTGGCGAAGTCGCGGTTGCCGAGAATTCCGCGGGCGCGGCTAGCCGGAGCAGCGTTCGCGGCCGTTTGCGCAACCGGGTCAGAAACCATTACCCCGAAGCCTGTCCTTTCAATGGCGGGCGTGCTGTCCGGTGATGTGATTCCAGTATCGATGCGCCGACGCCCGCCACGAGCGGTGGCCGCAAAAAAGCGTAGTGATCGCTGTCCACTACCTCCGTGGAGACAGGCCCTGCGAGCGCTCGCGCCCACAGCTGCCTGGCCCGGTAATTCGGCGACCGCCGCGCGCTGATGATCAGCGCCGGCGCGCGGACGGCGGGAGTGCGGGGCCGGTAGCCGGCCAGCATGCGGTTGTGCGCGCGGAAGACCTCGAACCGCTGCCGTAGCCCGGCCGCGATGGCGTCGCCCTCGGTACCGCCGGCCGCCAGCCGCCCTGCCAGCCACGCAAGCAGGTCCTCCGCACCGGAACCGGCGGGAATGGCGCTGGCATCCCAGCCGAGGCTGCGGACGGCGTCCGCGACAAACCTCCCGGCAAGCTCGCCGTCACCGGGCTGGCCGCTGGCCGGAATCGCGAATGGCGGATCGAGAAGGGCGAGCAGGCAGCCGTCCGAGCCGGCTCGCTCCAGGCGACTGGCTACTTCGAAGGCGAGAACACCGCCCATGGACCAGCCGCCCAGCCGCCACGGACCCTCGCCGATGGCGGCCCGGATAAGCTCGGCGTACTCGTCGGCCAGGTCAGCCAGGGACCCTGCGACGGTCTCCGGCTGGCTCAGGCCCGGTGCCTGGAGACCGCAGACGCGGAAGGTGCCGGCCAGCTCGCGGGCGAGCAGCGAATAGCAGGCCACGGTGCCGCCGACCGGGTGGATCAGCACGAGCGGCAGGTCGCCTTCGCCGTCGCTCAGCGCGGTGAGCGGCCCGGAGCTAGCGAGCGCCCCGCCCATGACGGCGTCCACGGCGGCGGCCAGCTCGCGCGGAGCCGGGTGCAGGAAGACGGTCGCGGCGGCGATGTCCGCGCCGGTCTCGCGGCTGAGCAGGTCGACGAGCCGCATGACCTGAAGCGAGTTGCCGCCGAGATCAAAGAAGCTGTCGCCGGTGCCGACCTCGTCGCGGCCGAGCACGGCCGCGTACAGGCGGGTCACCATGGCCTGGGTAGGCGTCGCGGGCGACGTCGCCCCGGCCTGGCGGCCTGGCTGGTCTGGTCGGTGGGGCTGGCCGGGAGGAGGCAGCGCGGCCCGGTCGATCTTGCCGCTCGCGTTGAGCGGGAATTCGTCAACCGTGATCAGCTGCGCGGGGATCATGTAGGCGGGCAGCGTGGCTGTCAGGCGGGCGCGCAGTCCCGCTAGATCGACCTCGGCCGTAGGGCCGCAGGTAGCCGATGAGCTGCTTGTCACCGGCCGGGTCGGCCATCACCGTGACGACGGCCTGGCCCACGGCCGGGAACGCTGCCATCGCGGCCTCGATCTCGCCAAGCTCGATCCGCAGGCCCCGGATCTTGACCTGGCGGTCAGCGCGCCCGAGATAGACGATGGTGCCGTCAGGGCGGCGGCGGACGATGTCACCGGTCTTATACAGGCGGCCGCCGCGGGAGAACGGGTCAGGGATGAAGCGCTCGCCGGTGAGCGCCGGGCGGTTGAGATACCCCCGGGTCAGCCCGGGGCCGCCGACGTGCAGCTCGCCCGGGACGCCGGCGGGCACCGGGTTCAGGCAGGCGTCAAGCACGTAGGCCACGCAGTTGGGCGTGGGCAGGCCGATCGGCGGGGGCAGCGGCGTCCGCTCATCGAGTTCGGCGCAGACCGACAGGACGGTCGCCTCGGTCGGGCCGTAGGCGTTGACGAAGCGGAGGCCTGGCCGCAGCCAGCAGCGGACGAGCTCCGCCGGCAGCTCGTCGCCACCGGAGAACAAGATCCGCACCTCGGGGAACAGCTCGTCCGCCATCAGGCCGAGCAGCACGGGCGGCAGCACGGTGAAGGTAATGCGAGCCCGGCGGATGAGCGCGGCCAGCTGCCTGGCCGAATGCCTGGCCTCGGGCGGGGCGAACACCAGTTTCGCCCCGGCCAGCAGCGGCACGAACATCTCCATCACGGACGCGTCGAAGTTCAGCGACGCGAACTGCAGCACGGTGTCAGCCGGGCTGACCTGCCACGCCCTGATCGTGCCATAGACGAAGTTCACCGCCTGCCGGTGCTCGACGACCACGCCCTTGGGCAGCCCGGTCGAGCCCGAGGTATAGATCACGTAAGCGGTATTCGCAGTGTCTACCCGGGGGGACGACCCCCCGGAACCCCCCGAAGGGAGGGCCCGCCCACCTCCCCTCACCCCCTTCACCGTGCTGCCTTCCCTCCTTCCTCGTCGCTGTGTTGTCCCGCTCGCCTCCGGGCGCCTTGAAGGCGCCGTCTTCCCTCCTCCCTCGTCGCTGGCGCTCCTCGCTCGTCAGTCCAGACGGCACCGCGCCCTTTGGCTCGCGGGGATCGTCGAGCGTCAGGACGGTTGCCGGGGAGGAGGGAAGGCTGGGTGCGGTGGTGGGGTCGGCGATGATGACGGGGGTGGCCGTGTCGGCGATCATGAAGGACAGGCGGTCAGCGGGCAGGTCGGGGTCGAGCGGGACGTAGCCGCCGCCGGCCTTCCAGACTCCGAGCAGCGCGGCCAGGCGCGAAATGCCTGTCCGCATGCAGACGCCGACGAGCACCTCGGGCCCGGCGCCAGCCTGACGCAGCAGGCTGGCGATCTGACCGGCCTGGCGGTTGAGCTCCCGGTAGGAGATCGTCTCGTCATCGATCTGCGCGGCGACCGCGTCCGGGGTAGCGGCGGCCTGGGCCTCGAAGCCCTGATGGACGCAGGTCACCGGCAGCGGCACGGCGGTGTCGTTCCAGCCGGACAACTCGCGCCGAAGCTCGTCGGCGGTCAGCACCGGCAGCTCGGATAGCCGGGTGGCCGGATCGGCCAGGGCGCCGCGCAGCAGCACCTCGTAGTGCGCCAGGAGCCGGTGCATCGTGTCGTCGTCGAACAGCGCGGTCTTGTACGAGCAGCCGATCCAGAGGCCATCGGCCCGGCCCTCGGCGAGGAAGGCCAGGTCGAACTTCGCCGCGCCGATATCGATCACCAGGTCGGTGACGCCGATGTCGACGCCGGCGGCTCGAAGGGGAGTGGTATCGCGGTCAGCGTAGGTCAGCGCGATCTGGAAGACGGGGCCGCGGCTCGGGTCGCGCTCGACCCGCAGGGTCTGCACCAGCCTGGCGAACGGCAGTTCCTGGTGCGCGTACGCGCCGGTCGTGGCCGCGCGGACCCGGGCAAGCAGGTCAGCGAAGGTCGGGTCGCCGCTGGCGTCGACGCGGATCGGCAGGGTATTGACGAGATAGCCGATGAGCGGCGCGAGCTCGGCGCGGGAACGGCTGGCTGTCACCGTGCCCACGATCAGGTCCGCCTGCGCGGTATACCGGAACAGCAGCGCGGCGAGCCCGGCCAGCAGTGTGCCGAACAAGGTGGTTCCCTCGCGCCGGCTCAGCTCCCTGAGCTCGCCGAGAAAGCTCAGGTCCGCTGTGCGCTCGGCGAGGCCGCCGGCGAAATCGTCAATGGGCGGGCGGGGCCTGTCCGCGGGAAACCTGACCGTCTCGAAGCCGTCCATGGTCTGCCGCCAGTAGCCCTCAAGATCTTCGAGGACCTGGCCCCGCAGCCGGTCACGTTCCCAGAGCGCATAGTCGGCGTACTGGACCGGCAGGTCAGCCAGGCCGGACGGCTCGCCGGCGGCCTCCTGCCGGTACAGCGCGGCCAGCTCGCGCGTCAGCACGTCGGCGGACCAGCCATCGAATACGCAGTGGTGCACGACGATCAAGAGCAAGTGCTCCTGGCCTGCCAGCCGGATCAGCCAGACCCGCAGCAGCGGTCCCTTGTCAAGCGCGAACGGCCTGACCGCCTCGGCCCCGATGAATTCGTCCAGCCTGGCCTGCCTGTCGCCGGGCGGCAGTCCGGACAAGTCGAGCGTCCGCACGGTGCCAGCACCAGGCGGATCGACCACCTGGACGGGATTGTCGTCAGGGCCGGGGACCAGCCTGGTGCGCAGGGCCTCATGGCGGGAGACCAGAGCATCGACCGCCGCGCCGAGAGCCCTGGCATCGAGCGGGCCTGACAAGCGGAGCGCGTGCGGGATGTTGTAGATCGGCTGGCCGGACGCGAGCCTGTGGATGAACCACAGCTGCTCCTGCCCGTAGGAGAGCGGGAGCCTGGTGAGCCCGGCGGCACGCCGGCCGATGCCGCCAGGGACGCCGGTGCGACCGCGCCGCAACCGCACCGCCAGCGCGGCCCGCTGCGAGTCGGTCAGCATGCCGTCCCTCCTCTACCCGAGTTCCTCGATGCTTTCGTCATCGAGGTCGGCGTCATCGAACCCGTATTTGTCGCGCAGGGCCGCGGCGAGCTGCTGCGGGCTAGGAGCCAGGAAGACGGCGCTGACGTCGAGGTCCACGGCCAGCGTCTCGCGCAGCGCGGTAATGAGCTGCATGGCCTGGAGCGAGTTGCCGCCGGAGTCGAAGAAGCTGCCGGCCGCGCCGGTGCTCTCATGGCCGAGCACGGTGGCGTACAGGTCGACGAGCATCGTCTCCAGCAAAGTGCGCGGCGGCACCAGGTCGGCTCCCTCGCCGTCGGCCTGCGGCGCGGGAAGAGCGGAGGCGTCGATCTTGCCGTTCGCCGTCAGCGGGAACGCCTCGACGGTCATCAGGTAGGTCGGGATCATGTAGCCGGGCAGGATGCCCGCCAGGTGCGCGCGCAGCCCGGCCGTCTTTCCCGGTGCCGCCGACGGCTCCAGCCGGGCGTAGCCGGCCAGCTGCTTCTCACCGGCCGGGTCGGTGACCACGGTCACCACCGCCTGCGCTACTGCGGGGTGGCTGGTCAGCGCGGCTTCGATCTCGCCGAGCTCGACGCGCAGTCCCCGGATCTTGACCTGGTGGTCGATGCGGCCGGCGAAGACGAGCGTGCCGTCCGGCCGGCGGCGGGCGAGGTCGCCGGTCTTGTACAGCCGCCCGCCGGGCCGGAAGGGGTCGTCGATGAACCGCTCGGCGGTCAGATCGGGCCGGTTGAGGTAACCGCGGCTGACGCCGGCGCCGCCGATGTGCAGTTCGCCGGTGACGCCGACCGGGACCGGGTTGAGGTGCTGATCGAGGACGTAGGCCTGGTAGTTCGGCTTGGGCCGGCCGATGGGCGGCGGCAGCGGGGTGGACGGCTCCAGCTTCATGAAGGTGGAGCCGATCGAGCACTCGGTCGGGCCGTAGCCGTTGTAGAACTCCAGGCCGTCGCGCAGCCAGTGCCGCAGCAGCTCGCTGGTGAGCTCTTCGCCGGCCGAGAGCAGCGTGCGCAGGCCGGGGAAATCCTCGCCGGTGAGCAGGCTGAGCACGGCCGGCGGCAGGCAGGCGAAGGTGACCTTGGAGTCCCGGATCAGGGCGGCGAGCCTGGGTGGCGAGTGCAGCGTCTGGGCTGGCGCCATGACGACCTTGGCCCCGGCGAGCAGGGGCATGAACATGTCCATCACTGACACGTCAAAGGTGTAAGCGGCGAAGGACAGCACGGCGCTGCCGGTGCCGATGTGCCAGGCCTCGATCATGCCCTGCAGGAAGTTGATCGCGTGCCGGTGCTCGACCACGACTCCCTTAGGCTGCCCCGTCGACCCCGACGTATAAATCACATAAGCGGTGCTAGCTGTGTTTGCTACCCCACTCGCTGTGCTGTCCCGCTCGCCTCCGGGCGCCTTAAAGGTGCCGGTCTCCGTGAGCGTGAGGATCGTGGCCGAGGACTCCGGGAGGCTGGGGGAGCTTTCCTCGTCGGTGATGATGACCTTCATGGCGGTGTCGGTGATCATGAATGACAGCCGGGCGGGTGGCAGGTCGGGGTCAAGGGGCACGTAGCCGCCGCCGGCTTTCCAGATGCCGAGGAGCGCGGCCAGGCGCGAAATGCCCGTGCGCATGCAGACGCCGGCCAGTACCTCTGGTCCGATGCCCAGGCCGCTCAGCTGGCGCGCGATCTGGTCAGCCTCGCGGTTGAGCTCGGAGTAGCTGACCGACTCGCCGTCGAATTCCGCGGCGACCGCGTCGGGTGCCCGCTCGGCCTGCGCTTCGAAACCTTGATGGATGCAGAGGTCAGGGAACCTCGCAGCGGTGTCGTTGCACCCGCGCAGCTCCCAGTCCAGCTCGGCGCGGGTCAGCACCGGCAGCGCTGACAGCCTGGTGAGCGGATCGGTCAGGACCCCGCGCAGCAGCACCTCGAGGTTGCCGAGCACCCGGCGCACCGTCGCCTCGTCAAAGAGCGCGGTCTTGTACGAGCACTCGATCCAGAGCCCCTCCGGCCGGGCCTCGGTCACGAATGCCAGGTCGGCCTTGGCCGCGTTGATGCCCACCACCAGGCCGGTGTCGGCGAAGTCAACCCCGCCGCCGCGGCTTGGCGACAGCTCACGCTCGTCGTAGGTGAGCGCGAGCTGGAACACCGGGGCGCGACTCGGGTCGCGCTCGACGGCCAGCGCCTGCACGAGTTTGCCGAAGGGCAGTTCCTGGTGGCCGAAGGCGCCCATGGCGGCATCACGCACGCGTGCGATCAGCTCGGTGAACGCCGGGTCACCTGACAGGTCAGTGCGGATCGGCAAGGTCGCGACGAGGAAGCCGATCAGCGGCCTGAGCTCTGCCCTGGTCCGGGTAGCGCTGGCCGTGCCCACGACGACGTCGGTCTGCCCGGTGTAGCGGTACACGAGCGCGGCCAGGGCGGCGAGCAGCGTGACGAAGACCGTCGTGCCTTCGCGCCGGCTCAGCTCACGCAGCCCGGTGAGCACGTCCTGGCCGATCACGTGCTCAGCCAGGGCGCCGGCGAAGTCCTCGAGGAGCGGACGCGGCCGGTCGGCGGGAAACGCCAGGGTCTCGAAGCCGGCCATCGCCTCGCGCCAGTACGCTTCGTGCTCCGCCAGCAGGTCACCGGTCAGCCGGCCGCGTTCCCATAATGCGAAGTCCGCGTACTGCACGGGCAGTTCAGGCAGGTCAGCGGGCTCGCCGGACTGGACTTGCGCGCCGTACAGCGCCGCGAGCTCACGCACGAGCACTCCGGCGGACCAGCCGTCGAACACCGTGTGATGGACAACGACCAGCAGCAGGTGCCCGGTGCCGGAGAGCCTGGCCAGCCAGGTCCGCCATAACGGCCCTTCGGCAAGCGCGAAGGGGCTGAGCACTTCGGCGTGCATGAACTCGCGCACCTTAGCCTGCTGCTCGCCAGGATCGCCGCCGGCTGACAGGTCGAGCTTTCCCAGGCGCACCGGCCCCGGCGCGTCGATGACCTGGACCGGGGTGCCATCGGCCCTGGTCACCAGCCTCGTGCGCAGCGTCTCATGCCGGGCGGCGAGCGCGTCTAAGGCGCGGCTGAGCGCGGCCGGGTCCAGCGGCCCGGTCAGCCGCACGACCAGCGGCAGGTTATAGGTGCCCTGACCCGGCGCGAATTTGTCGATGAACCACAACTGCTCTTGCGCGAATGATGGCGGCAGGTCGGTCAGGCCGCCGGCCGTCGCGGGATCGGCGCCAGGGAATCCTCGCGGCCGCGCGTCAGCCGCGTCACGAGGGCCGCTCGCTGAGAGTCGGACAGCATGTCCCCTCCTTGGTGCAATCAAGCCGTGTCGGCCGGGCTTCCCTCGGGCAGCTCCTTGAGCCGGTACACGGGGGAGAAGAAAATCCAGACCACCGGGATCGCCATCCCGATGACGGCGATCACCAGGGCTGTTCTCAGCCCGAACGCGCTGCCGAGCAAGCCGCCGGCCACCATCCCGACCGGGGCGGCACCGAAGAGCTGCATCCGGTACGTCGCGTTCATCCGGGCCAGCAGCCGCGACGGCGTGACGAGCTGCCTGATGGTGATGGCGTTCACGTTGTTGATCGTCACGTTGCAGCCATAGCAGAGCTGGGCGAAGACCAGCAGCGCGATCCCGGCCAGGCTCGCGTGACGCGGGATGAGAAGCAGGAGCGGGGCCGCGGACACCAGGATCACGGTGAACCTCATGGTGCGGCCCAGTCCCAGCGCGTTCCTGACCCGGCCCGCGGACGTGGCGCCCAGCAAGCTCCCGGCGGCGGAGGCGGCCATGACGATGCCGAGCTCAAGCGGGCTCAGCCCGAGCGACCTGATCGCGTAGACCACGAAGATCGTGATGTAAATGCCGAAAGCTATGTTCATGAAGGTGCCCTGGGTCAGCAGCGCCCGCAGCAGGCTGTTGCCGTAGACGGCGCGCAGGCCCTCGCCGGCCGACCGCCACACGCTCTCGTCATCGGCGCGCGGCTCGGGCGCTGGCTCGCGCTTGGAGATCGTGACCAGCCCGCCCACGGCGAAGAGGTAGGACACCGCGTCGATCGATAAGGTGATCGGCGCGGTGATGAGCCCGATGAGAAGGCCCGCCAGCCCGGGTCCGGCCACGCCGGCGAACGCCGTGCTGGCCTGCATCATGCCGTTGCCCTGCGCCAGGTGCCTGCGCTCGACCAGGAAAGGCAGGTAGGACAGTGACCCGACATCGAAGGTCATGCTCAGCGCGCCGGTCAGCGTGACGACGACGTAGAGCAGGCCGATCGACAAGTTGCCGGTCGCCGAGCCGAGCGGCACGAGGCCGATCAGCACGGCGTTGCCGAGGGCGCAGCCGATGAGCACGGGGCGCCGCCGGCGGCGGTCCAGCCACACGCCGGCGAACAGCGACAAGATGATCACGGGGACGAACTTGAGCGCGTTCAGCACTCCGACCTCGAGGACGGTGGCGTTGAGCGCCAGGATCGCCACGAGCGGCATCGCGAACTGGGTCACCTGCGTGCCGATCAGCGACACCGACTCCCCGGCCCACAGCCGGACGAAGTCCCGGTTGGCGAATACGCCGCCTTCCGCCTTGTCCGCCGGGGCGGCCGTGGTGGCGCTCATCGCCGCGCCCCGGCCAGGTAGGTCCGCAGGATCTCCTGCCGGCGCGGCTTGAACTGCGAGGTCAGCATCCCGTTGGCGACGCTGAACCGTTCCGGCGCGATCACGAGGTCCTTGATCTGCTCGTCCCGGCCGAATGCGGCGTTGGCCTCGGCAAGCCGCGCCCTGATCGCCTCGGTATCGGCCCGGTCACTGGCCGCTGACACCACCGCGACGAGGTGGAGTTGCGTCGGGCAGAGCACCACGCAGTCTTCGATCGCCGGGCTCGCCTTGAGGAATTCCTCCAGCGGCCGGACGATGACCTTCTTGCCGTTGTCGAGCACGATCACGTCATCGGCCCGGCCCCTGATGTACAGGAATCCGTCGTCGTCGAGGTAGCCGAGGTCACCGGTGCGGACCACGCCATCCGCGCCGAAGACCCGCTCGGACTCCCCTGGCGCGGCGTACTCATACCTCGAGTTGACCGGGTGCTCGCTCTGGATGCTGACCACTCCGTCGGCGCCGATCAGCACCTTCTTGCCTGGCAGCACCTGGCCGACGCTGCCTTCGCGGTGCGCGCCCGGATGGTTCTTGGACACGATGCAGGTCTCGTTCAGCCCGTAGCCCTCGTAGATCGGCAGGCCGAGGCCGGTGAAGAACCGCAGTACCGACGGCCTGGCCGGCGCCGACCCGGTCCACAGGTACCTGATCTTGCCGCCGAAGAGCTTCACGGCCGCCGCGCGGTGCCTGCCCGGGTCCGGGCTCCGTGACTCGATGTGCTTCTTCGCGGCCTCGAAGAATCCGGGCACGCCCATCACCACGGTCGGCTCGGCCCGTCCCATCACGGCGAACGCCGCCTCGTAGGTACTGATCGTGAGGTCGTGGCCGAACGCCAGCGCCGAGTACACCCAGAACCGCTGCTGCAGCAGCGACAGTGGCAGGAAGATGAAGATGTTGTCCGGGTTCGCGTGGTGCTCGGCGCCGTGCTCGAACAGTTGCTGCACGGCGCTGATCGAGGCGTCGATGCTGCCGACCGTCGTGGCGAGTCCCTTCGGCGTCCCCGTGCTGCCCGAGGTGAACTTGATCGTGGTCACGTCCCGGGGCCGGTACTCGATCTCCGGCGGCTCCGCTCCGGGCTCGGTCCCCGCAATCAGCCTGGCGACCTCCGAAACGGGCCGGATGCCCGGGCCCTCGCCCCGGTCGGCGAAGAGCACTCGAGGGAGTAGCTGGCCAGCAGCTGCGGATCAGGGTCGAACTTGGCCGGCTCGAAGCCGGCCGTGACCGCGCCGAGGCGCAGCGCGGCAAGGTCGAGCAGTACCCACTCGATCCGGTTCGCCGCCAGGATGCCGATCCTGTCACCGCGGCCGATGCCCTCGCGGGCCAGCGCGACCGCGAGCCGCCCCGCCTGCTCATGCAACTCGGTCAGCGGCATCGAGCTCATCCCGCCGAGGGTGGCCATGGTGATCGCGTGGCCAGGCCGCGGCGGGCCGGACACGATCGCGTTGATCACCTGGCCGCTCATGCCGCACCTGCCGAGACCTGGATCGTGCTGGCCATGACCTGGAGCACGCGCAGCTCGTACAGCCGGTCGAGGGTGATGCTCACGCCGAACTGCTTCCGCACGCCGGTGAAGATCCGCGCCCCGGCGAGCGAGTCGCCGCCGAGCGCGTAGAAGTCGCTGTCCGGGCCGATCGTCTCGGCCGGCACCTTCAGCACCGACGCCCAGAGCGCGATCAGCCGGTTCTCGGTCTCCGTCGCGGCCGAGCCGGCCGGGACGGCGGTCCGCGCCTCTCCGGGCGCCGCCGGCGGCAGCGCGGCGAGCTTGCCCCGGTCGACCTTGCCGTTGCGGGTCAGCGGCAGGCTGTCGTGCCAGATCACGCTCGACGGGGTCATGTAGTCGGGCAGGTGCTCGCGCAGCGTGACCCTGATCTCGTCGGCGTCCGGCCTGGCGTCCCCGGCCGCCACCAGGTGCGCCACCAGCCGGTCGCCCCGCGCCCCCGGCTGCCTGACCACCGCGGCCTGCTTGACCGCGCCGATGGCGGCGAGCCTGGTCTCGACCTCCCCGGCCTCGATCCGGTAGCCGTTGACCTTGATCTGGAAGTCGCCGCGGCCGGTGATGTCGATGGTGCCGTCCGGCAGGTACCGGCCGAGGTCGCCCGTGCGGTAGAGCCGCTCGCCCCTGGCCTGGTCCAGCCAGAACCGCTCGGCCGTCCTTGCCTCGTCGCCCCAGTAGCCCCGGGCCAGGCCGGCCCGGCCGCGCAGATCTCGCCGGTCACCCAGTCGGGGGCGTCCAGGCCGTCGGCATCGATGATGTAGGCGCGGTTGTTCGCGTTCGGCCGGCCGTAGGGCACCGGCTCGAGCTCGCTGTGCGCCCGGCTGACCGGGTGCGAGATGTTCCAGATGGTGGTCTCGGTCGGACCGCCCAGCGACCTGAGCTCCAGCCCGGGTTTCACCCGCCAGAGCGCGGCCGGCAGCGCGGGCGGTATCCGGTCGCCGCTCATCATCACCAGCCGGAGGGCGGCCAGCGAGGATGAATTCGGCCCGGCTGCTGCATGCTCGGCCATCAGGCCGGCGATCGCGGGCACGGAGTTCCAGATCGTGACGCCGAACCGCTCGCACAGCTCCAGCCAGTGCGCCGGGTCCGCCGCGCGGTCCGCGTCGGGCAGCACGATCGCCGCGCCGGCCGACAGCGCGCCGAACACGTCGTAGACGGACAGGTCGAAGTTGAAAGCGCTCAGCCCGATGAACCGGTCGGCCGGCCCGACCCTGAACCTGGCGTTGCAGTCGGTCACGACATTGACCGCGCTGCGGTGGCTGATCATGACGCCCTTGGGCTCGCCCGTGGTGCCCGAGGTATAGAGCACGTAGGCGAGGTCATCAGCCGATGAATCCGTGCGCGGCGCGTACGTCCCGGGCGCGCTGACCGCGCTCAGGTCCAGGAGCTCGAGTTCCTGCCCGGCGTCAGGCTGCCAGCCGGGCTGTGCTGGCCGGGCATTCGTCAGGGCCAGCCGCACCCGGCCGTCGCCCAGCATGTAGCGGATTCGCGTCGCCGGCAGCGCCGCGTCCACCGGCAGGTAGGCCGCCCCGGCCATGACGGCGGCCAGGATGCCGGTGATCTGCTCGGGCCCGCGCCGCATGATCAGCGCGACCAGCTCGTCCCGGCCGGTGCCGCGCTCGCGCAGCCAGGCGGCGGCACTGGCCGCGCGGCCCGCCAGCTCGCCGTAGGTCAGCGAGCCCGAGGTGGTCAGCACCGCCGGCGCGTCGGGCGTCCTCGCCGCCTGCTCGCGGAACGCCTCGTGCAGCAGCCGTTCGCTCGCCGGCCGCGAGGTGTCGTTGGCCGCGGTCCGCCGCGCCCGCTGATCGGCGGGCAGCAGGTCGAAGGCGGCCGACGACCAGGCGTCCGGCTCGCCCAGCCGCGTGAGCAGCTCGGAGTAGCCGCCGATCATCGCGCCGATCATGCCCTCGGGGAAGAGCCCGTCGACGGCGTCGGCCTGGATCACGACGCCGCCGTGGTACTCGAACGCGAACGCGTTCAGCCACAGCTGCGGCGTCTGGCTTGACGTGTAGATCTCCGGGCCGAAGAGGTCGACGGCCGAGCCGTCCACGTCATCCCTGATGTACCCGATGGCGCTGTTGAAGGTGTACGGCATCCGCGCGTCGCGGCCGCGCTGCGGCGAGCTCGCGGAGCACCTCGATGCCCGAGAAATGACGGTGGTCGAGATCGCGGCGCATCCGGGCCTGCAGCGCCTGGGCCCGCTCGCGGAAGCTCAGCCGCCGGTCAAGCCCGAGCTCGACCAGCAGCGTCTGGGAGAAGTTGCCGAGCGCGCTGTCGATGCCAGGATGGATCGGCGGCCGGCTGGCCACCGTGGTCGTGAGCGTGAAGCTGGGCCCAGCGCCCCACCTGGCCAGCGTCTCCGCGTAGGCGGCGAGCAGCACCACCGTCGGGGTGAGGCCGGCGTCCGCCGCCAGGGCCTTGAGCTTGCCCCACTGCCCGGCGTCCAGGCTGGCGCAGTACTGCGTGAACCTCGGCGTGGTGATCGTGGCCGGGTTGGCGCGCAGCGGCAGGCCGGGGTGCGGCGGCAGTCTCGAGCCGGTCCAGCCAGTACTCGCGTGACCGCCGCATGGCCGGCGTGCCCGCCATCGCCTCCAGGGCCGCGACGTAGTCGGCGAACGGCACGTCATCGCCGCCCGAGCCGGGCCTGCCTGCTACGTATTCGCGGTGCCACTCGATGAAGAACATGAACATCGAGATGCCGTCGAGCACCAGGCCGTCGGTGCTGACATGCAGCCGCATCAGGTCATCGGCCAGCACGGTGACCTCGACCGCGATCATCGGCGCGCGGTCGAGCGGCAGGATGCGGTGGCTGCGCTCGGCCCGGAGCTGATCGAGCTTCCGCTGCTGACCGGGGTCGCCGCGCAGGTCGAGCCGCTCGATCCTGACGTCGGCCTCGGGCTCGGTCACCTGCCGGCCGTCGTCGGTGAAATGGGTGCGCAGCATCCCGTGCCTGGCCACGACCGCCCGCAGCGCGGATTCGAGCTTGCCGACGTCCCAGCACCCGTCCACCTCGTGGTACACGTGGCTGGCCACGTTGCCGATCTCGATGGAGTCGCCCCGGCCGATCAGGTAGCTGCGCTGCAGCAGTGTGAGGCCGAAACCTTTCTCCCTGGCGGTGTGCGAGGCGGTCAGGTGCGCGATGAGCTCGGGCTTGGCCGCCCTGATCCGCGCGACGAGGCCGGCGTCGACCCGCTGCCTGGGACCAGCCAGCTTGAGGTCGGCACCGGCCACCGTCAGGCTGAGGCCCCGCTCGGTGACCTCGCGCAGCACGTCGAGATGGCTCATACGACCACCTCATCGTCGTCGTCCGGCCCAGTGTTATCCAGGACACTGTCATCCAGGATGGCCGCGAGGTCGGCGATGGTGCGGTCGCCGAGCAGGGACTCGAGGTCCAGGTCGATGCCCGTGCGCTCAAGTATCTGGTACTGCAGCGCGATCGCCTGCATCGACTTGATGCCCAGCCCGACCAGCGTGGCGTCCTGGCTGACGTCGCCGGCCTGAAGCGCCTGCGCGACGACGCCCGACAGCCAGGGCAGCAGCGCCTTGGCCGCGGGCTGGTGAAGAACACCTGCCCGGCCAGGTGCACCTTGGTGCCCGGCGGGATCAGCCTGACCATCTCGGGCCAGGTCGGCGGGCGTGCCGATGCCGAGCGCCTCGCCGAGCCTCGCGGCGAACCTCGGCATCACCGGCAGCGCGCAGTGCGCGAGCAGGCTGGCGGCGGCGAGCTCGAGCGCGATCGTCGTCCTTGCCTCGTCCTTCCACTCGGGCAGCTCGGCCGTGGCGGCCTCGAAGTTACTGAACCGCACCGTGTCGGCGACGATGCCGTCCAGCGCCTGGGCCGCCTGGTTGAGCGAGAAGCCGTCCTGGGACAGCGCGCCGGTCACGAGCCGCAGCGAGCTCTCCAGCCTGGCCCAGAAGGCCGTGTGCTCGGGCGTCCAGATGCCGGCGTCCGGCACGACGCCGTCGTAACGCTCAGCGAGCCTGGCGCCGAGGTCATCGAGCCAGCGCTGCCAGGTGCCGACCAGGGTGTCCCTGGTGACTGCCTCGTACTGCTCGAGGGTGAAATTCGTGCGGTGCGTCTCCGGCCGGGTCAGGGACAGGTAGAACCTGACCGAGTCCACGTTGCCCGGGGTCAGGAAGTCCTTGCCCCAGATCGCGTGCCTGCGGCTGGTGGAGAACTTGTCGCCGTCGAGCAGGTAGAACTCGTTGAGGTGGTAGTCCATGTCGGGGGTCCAGCCCGGATGGGCGATCTTGAACAGGGCCGGGCAGAAGATCGAGTGGTAGAACGTGTTGTCGTAGCCCAGGAAGTGCACGATCTTCCAGTCGTCCTGCGGATCGGTGATGCTCCAGTCCTTGCCGAGCGTGCGGCCGAGCGCCTCGATCCCGTAGAGCAAGCCGAACGCCAGCTCGTTCCAGACCCAGATCACCTGGCCGGGCACGTCGTCCTGGTCCGGCCTGACGCCCCAGCCGGCCGGGTGGGTGATCGCCATGTCGAGCCTGTCCCGGCTGAAAACGCGGTTCGCCAGCTCACGTACCCGGGCCGGGGCGCGGCCGACGCTGTGGTGCGCGAGCAGGTCCTCGCGCAGCTCGTGCAGGGGGAACGTGTACCTGGCGATCGTGCCTTGGCGCGGCGCGGCCGGGCCGATCGGCGGACTTCGGGTCGGCCAGGTCCACGCAGAAGTTCGGCTCGCCGCAGATCTCGCAGATGTTCCCGCTGGTCTCGTTGCCGCAGCCCGGGCAGCCGCCGCCGACGTAGGGCTCGAAGAGGTACTGGCCCGTCTCGCTGTCGAAGAGCGCCGGGCCTTCGCTCCTGGTGACCTTGCCCGAGTCGACCAGCCTGGTGAAGAAGGCCCGCAGCGCCTCGCTGTAGCCAGGCTCGGTGCTGGTGTGGTTCATCCGGTCGGGGTAGATGTCCATCGCCGCGAGTGCCTGCTCGATCTCATCGGAGTAGGCCTGCGACCACCTCTGCCGGGGTCCGGCCTTCCCGCCTGGCGCATTCCAGTACCCAGACTCTGGAAATCGTCGGTGGCGGCCAGGTGATAGACCTCGGCGCCGTTCATCCGCTGGAATCTGGTGAACGCGTCGGTACTGAGGTACGGCCCTGACAGGTGGCCGATGTGCAGGCCGCCGTTCGGGGTCGGCGGGGTGGAGAACACGAAGACCGGGCGGTCGCCGAAACGCCGGCGGTCGCGGGACGGTGCCTTCTTGGCCGCGCGCGGCGCGTCCCGCCAGACGAACGTCGCGAACAGGATGTCGGCGTCGCCGGTGTTGTCCAGCCAGTGCGTCTCGAACGGCTCGAACTGCGCCACCATCGGCGCCCCGATCGGGGTCCGCCCGCCGTCCACCACGATGTCGCCGCTGCCTTCGAAGATCACGAACGTCTCGGTCTCGTCGTGCTGGTGCGGGTCGGAAGCCATGCCGGGCGGCACCCGGGCGAAGTACGAGGCCACGCCCAGGTCCTCGACCGCGCCGAGGTCGATATCACCCAGGTCGATGCCGAACGAGCGGTGCAGATGGGCCGGGTCATACGAGCTGATGATCATCCGTGGCTCCTTCGGGTAAGCAGGGCGACGGCCTCGGCCGCGATGGCCGGGGCGAGCCGGTAACCAGATCCGTTTGCCGCCCCGGCGAAGATGATCCGGCCGCCGCCGAGCGCGGCGACCACCGGTTCCCTGGCCGGGCTGTAGGCGTCGCAGCACACCCGGCCGGAGGAGCAGGCAGCCGCCAGGCCCGGCGAGTAACGGCGCAGGCAGTCCCGTGCTTCCGCCAGGTCGGCGGGGGACAGGCCCGGGGTACCGCGTCCGGGTCCACGTCCCAGCGCGTGCAGGCGTAGCTGAAGAGCCAGTGGCCGCGGTGGTGCACCGGCAGCAGGAACGCGTCCTCGGACTCGAAGATGATCACCTCGTCGCCCGGGACCGGCGGGCGCTCGAGGTGCATCGCGACGATCTTCTTGACCCGGACGCCGAGCGGGGTGACCAGGTCCCGCCAGGCGGGCGCGGCGAGCCACGGCCCCGGTGCCAGGACCACCTGATCCGCGGTCAGCTGCTCGCCGGTGCCGCAGCTCAGCGTGATCTCTGTCATCGCCTTCGCTGAGGCCCGGTGACCTTGACGCCCTCGGCGAAGCGCACCCGCGGCCTGATGCTCGCCGCGATCGCCTGGGTGAGCGCGTACACGTCGGCGTAGTGGCATCCGGCGAGCTGCCAGACGCGCGCGCCGTCCGGCACGGTGACCTCGCCGGCGGCCAGCTCCGCCGGCTGTGCTTTCCTGGCCAGCTCCGCCGGCTGTGGATCGGCCAGGTCCGGCAGGTAGCCGGCGCTGGCGGGGTCGGCCGGGCAGATCAGCTTCGCGCGACCGGGTAGAAGGGCAGCAGCGGATCGGCGGCCGCCAGGTCCGCGTAGAAGCGGTGGCTGAAGGCCGACATGCGCCGGGTTCGCGGCGTCGCCCCCTTGGCCAGGGACAGGCCTGCCGACCTGCGGCTGGTGCCCGACCCGGCCAGGTCGCGATCGACCACGGTGATCGCGGCGCCCGGGCTGGCCCTGGCGAGTTCCCGCGCGATGAGGCATCCGACGATCCCGGCGCCCACGACCGCGATCGCGCGTTCCGTCATCGCCTGCCGTCCTGCAGGTTCTCGTTCGCCGGCTTGGTCATCCACTCGATGAACGAGTCGAGCTGGTGCTCGGTGCGGACACCGCGGATCCGGTCCAGGATGCGCTTGCTGCGCCAGGAATTGAGGCTCAGGTTAGGGTCGGCGAGACCGCGCTGCCCGCGCGCGGCATTCTGCAGGAAGATGTTGCGGTCCGTCGGGGCCGTCCCACCGCACGGCGAAACTGTCATCGATCTTGTACTCGTCGCTATCGCGATCGAGCCGCGCCTCAATCGGCTCGAGGAAAGTCAGCGGCGTCGGCCGGTAGCCGGTGGCCCAGATGATGACGTCGAGTTCCGCCGTCTCCCTGACGGAGTCGTGCTCGTTGTGGGCGAGCGCGAGTTTCCACGTGTTGCCGGGAGCACTCGTGACGTCGATGACCGTGCGATTCGGGTAGAGAGCGACAAGATCGGCGTATCCGTCAATGAAACGGCGGATGTAGATGCGCTGATAGATCTGCCGCAGCGTGGCCTCGGATATTCCGTCGCTGGTCAGGACGTTCCGGGCGTTGAGCGCATGCCGCGTGGCGCCGTCCAGGCTGGCGAAGTAGTCCGAGTAACCGGGCGTGTAGTAGTCGTTGGTGAACGGCGAGTCGTCGATGCGGCAGGTAGTTGTGCCGTCGCGATATCCAGAAGATCGGCGGGGTAAATCGTCGTGCGGCCGGGAGACAGGTCAAGGAAGGCCTCGGCACCGGACTGGCCGCCGCCTACCACCCCGACCCGCATGCCGCTCACGTCATGGGCCTTGCCCATGAACTCGCTGATATGGAACTGCCGGTCGCCGAGATGCGGCTGCGCCGCTGGCGGCACGACCGGCTGGACGCCGACCCCGATCGAGACATTGTCAGCGGTCACGGTCATCGCCTGCGTGCGGACGCGGAACACGTCGTCGTACTCGACCGAGAGCACTTCGTGGCCGAATAGGATGTTCTCGTTCTTGCGGCAAGCCCATTCCATGTAATTACGGAACTCCTCGCGCGGCACCGACTCGAATTGCGCGTTGAGGAAGTGATAAACCCGGCCGAGCTCGCACAGGTACGCCAGGAAAGAATATGCGCTCGTCGGCTCGGAGAGGCTCACCAGGTCCTTAGTCATCGCCACCTGGATCGTCGAGCCAGGAATCTGCTGGCCATCGTGCCAGCCGAAGTTCGCCTTCTTATCGAAAAAGGCATTCGTTAAATCCGGATGGCTGTGCATCAGGGATGCGAGGCTCAGGTTAGCGGGACCGACGCCGATCCCTACGCAACGATAGTGACGTGGCTGACCTGCCGCTTCTTCCTTGACCACAGTTGTTGACCTCTCGGAGAACGTCTTGGTTGCGCTGGAGATCACGAGGCGCCGCGAAATGCGTCAGGAAAGGCGGGCCAGCACCTACCTTCTCAGGGGTGAGGCGGCTAGGAGGTAACTTTGACCCAAACGATCCATTGTGTCCGTTTGGCTGTCAAGGCTAGTCTTGTGTGGTGGTGCCACGTAAGCCGGACTTAATCAAGCTCTCAACAAGGGACTTGCTGGCCAGGCGGCAGTGCCTCGCCGCCTGCCTGGGCGACCTGGAGCACGTGCTGCTCGGGTCGCTGGTGGAGCAGACCCGCAGGTGCGGCAAGGCCAGCTGCCGGTGCGCCGAAGGCGGGCAGCACGGCCCCTACTCCTACCTCACGCCGCGGCGCGGCCGGGGGGCATGCGGTACGTGCCGCCCGCGCTGATGCCGGTCGTGGATACCGTACTTACGCCGCGGCGAGCAGGTCGAGGAGCTGCTCGCCGAGATCTCGGCGATAAACGTCGAATTGCTGGCGAGGCGCGAGCTCGGCCAGCCACGATAAGCCGTGACATCACCGAAACCATCTCTGTGCGTCACGAAAACGATCTCTTTAATAAATCAGGTCTTGCCTGCCTTTTCGCGTCCGTATCGATGACGAAAAGCGGTGTTCATGAAAGGGGCACTTAATGCCACTGCCGCCCCGCGCGATCAGGCACGTGATCACCCACCGCAGCGCCTATTTCCGCCGTTGCCATCACCGCGCTGATCACCTCGGCGTTCACCGCGGCCGCTGCTTCGTTCCTGAGCATGGTCACCGTCGTCGCCGTCGATCCGACCTAGCCAGGAATCCCGGATCTGACATCGTAGTCGCCGCGCCGATCCCCAGCGGCGAGGTCAGCCATGCCACCGCCCTGGTCAGCGCGGCCGTTACGCGGGGGAGCAGGGACGCCTGCCGCGGCTGCCGGCGCAGATCGGCGTCAGCCTCCAGTCAGGCATCCTGCCGGCCTGACGTCGACGAAGCTGGAGACCCAGATCATCTCGCTGCCCGGTATCACCGCGCACGTCAAGGTGGTCAGCGGCTCCTGCGATTCGAGCGCGGGACAGCGGATCGCTGCGACAGTCGCGGCCGCCTGCCTGCCGCAGACGGCTGCCCGGCGCTCGGGCTCGCGCTCGGCGACCGGATCACGCTGCGCGACACCGTCTCGGGCACCAGGTCCACGTGCTGATCACCGGCAGTCTTCCAGCCGCTGCAGCCGGCCAGCTACTACTGGACGCTTAACCCGATGGGCCAGGCGCCGGCGCACCTGTCGGCGGCCTGGAGACGGCCGGTCCGCTGGTCACGAGCTCGGCCGCGCCAGACCGCGATCTCGCGATCAGGCGCGGCCGCGCTGGCTCGATCGCAGCCGCGGTTCGCCAAGATCAGCAGCAGCGACATGGGCGCGCTCGGCGCCGGGCTGGGGGACAGGCTCCATCGCTGCAGAATAACTCGGCTCCTTGTCCAGCGCCGTGGTCATCGACCGGCTGCCGCAGGAGTTCGCCGCAGCTGGCCACCGCGCTCGTGGTCGCCAGGACCGAGTTGCTGGCCGGACTGCTCACGCTGCTGGTGGTCGCCGGGGCCACGCTGGCGCTCGCGGTCAGGCTGCTCGCCCAGCGGCGGACCGCCGAGGCCGCGCTGCTCGCGGCGCGCGGCGCGTCCAGGATCCAGCTCGCCAGGCGAGCGCTGATCGACGCGGCGATCGTCGCCGTGCCCGCGCTCATGCTCGGCCCGCTGATCGGCTCCTGGCTCGCCCTGCTGCTGCTGCGGGCCGGACTGCGGCCCGGTCGGCATCGCCGTTCCCGCGCTAGCCCGGCGAGCACGGCGAACGTGCCTGGCTGGCGGCGGCGCTGGTCACGGCGGGCAGCGTGGTCATCACCGCCCTGCCCTGGCTGCGCCGCCCCCATCGCCGCTGCGGCGCCGGGCCGGCCCAGGGCAGGCAGCGCTCGATCGCGTCGGCCGTCGGCGCCCAGGCCGACCTCGCCGTCGTCCTGCTCGCCGGCGGCCGCCGCCTGGCAGCTGATCAACTCGCGGAGCGCGATCTCGGCAGGCCTCGGCGGCGCGCTGTCCGCCGACCCGATCCTGCTCCTCGCACCCGTGCTCGCGCTCGTGGCCGGCGCCTTGCTGACGCTGCGGCTGCTGCCGCTCGCGGCCAGGCTCGGCGACCGGGTCGCCAGCCGGGGCCGCGGCCTGGTCATGCCGGTCGCGGCCTGGCAGATCAGCCGCCGCACGCTGCGCCAGGCCGGGCCGACGCTCGTCGGCGTGCTCGCGGTCGCCGCGGCCGTGATGGCGCTGAGCCCAGCGCGACAGCTGGCACGGCTCGTGCAGCGCCCAGGCCAGCTTCGAAGTCGGCGCCGACACCAGGATCACGATCCCGCCCGCCGCCAGCTCCCGCTTGGCCAGATCAGCGGCATCACCGGGGCGCCAGGCGTCACCGGCGAGCACGCCGGCGGTGCGCGCGACGATCAGCCTGCCCAACGGCAACCTCGGAACGCTGCTCGCGCTCAATACCTCGTCGGCGCAGACCGTGATCCCGGTCTCGGCGGCCGGCCCGTCAAGGCCGTGCTGAGCAAGCTGTCCGCGGCCGTCCCGCGCGACGGGTCGAGCTGCCAGGCCGGCCAGCAGCGCTGCGGCTCACCGCCAGCCTGGGCGGCGGGCCGATGTCGCGGCAGCCTCAGCTTTTCGTCCAGCTCACCGACGCGGCCGGGATCGGCTACGTGCTGCCCGCCGGGCGCGATCACTCGCCGACGGGAAGCCGCGCACGCTGACCGACCATGATCGCACCGGGCAACCGGGCCGACTACCCGCTGCGGCTGACCGGCTTCTCGCTGCAGTTCAACTCGCGCGGGAAGAAGCAGTCGCCGGATCACCTGACCTTGACCGGCCGGGTTTGCCCTGGCCAGCCCGGACCTTCCGGCGCGGCACCTCGGTCAGCCTGGCGCCGGCCGGCGCAGACCTGATCTCCGCCGTGCTGAAGAACCCGGGCAGCCAGGCGCCATCCGTGAACAGCGCGGAGGCAACCGGCCGTGGTGCCGATGACGCGTGGCGTTCAATCAGGGCGTCCGCGGGACCTCCTGTCGCATGAACCCCACCGGGTTCTCGGTCTCTGACCGGTACGCCGGGATGGCAAGCCGTTGCCCGCGGTGGTGACCCCCAGCTTCCTCGCGGCGACCGGCACCAGGCTCGGCAGCCGCTCGATAGCCGGCGTTCGATGGCACGACCGTGCGGATCACGCCGACCGCGGTACTGTCGCACCTGCCGACCATGACCAACGGCAGTCCGGCGTGCTGGTGGATCAGGCCGCGCTCGCCGACGCGCTGCAGGTCGCCGGTGCCCAGCCGGAGAACGTGACCGAATGGTGGCTAAGACCAAGGGCCACGTCGTGCTGGCCGGCCTGCCGCCGGGCACGTCCACCGCGATCAGGGCCCGGTCTGGTGCAGTTCCCTGCTCGCCAACCCGCTGTCACTGGCCTCCCAGCAGGCGCTGCTCGCGCTCGCGATCGCCGCGGTACTGCTCGCCATCATCGGCATGCTGGTCAGCATCGCGACCGCTTCAGAACGATCGCGGGACCTGGCGCTGCTTGACGCTCTCGGCATGCCGCCCCGCCAGATCGCCCGGCTGCTCGGCCTGGAGCAGGGCCTGACCGCCGTCGCGCCGAGCGCTATCGGCCTGCTCTTCGGGGCGGCGCTGAGCGAGCTCATCGTCCCGGCGGTCACGCTCACTCCCGAGAGCGTCCCGGCCGATCCCGGCGGTCGCGGTGCAAGTGCCCTGGCTGCTGGCGATCGCGATCGCGCTGGTGATGGCCGTGCTGCCCACGCTGGCGATCGTGCTCGCGCTGCCGCGCCGGCAAAGCGGGGCGGCGCGGATCCGGATGGAGGAGGACACATGAGCCGCGGGGGTTCAAGGGGGTCGTCCCCCTCCGGCCAGCACCGTCGGCTGCGGCGGCTGGCGGTCGGCGAAGCCGGGGCTGCGCCTGCCCTGGTGCTGGCCGGCATCGCGGTGGTGGTCGCGTTCATCTCGGTCTTCGGCACCCGGGCGCTGGTGTCGGCGGACAACTCCGCGACCGTCGAGGCGCTGCGCCAGGTACCGCCGGTCGACGCTGGCGTGCTGGTCACGGCTGACCTGTCGGCTGGCCCAAGACCGGCACGCTGCCCGCGGGCGGATCGACCGTCTCGGCGACCTGCTGGCCGCCAGCGTGCCGAGGCCGCAGGACTTCCTGCACCAGCCAGGCACTGGGGCAGCGCGATCATGCCGCGCGGTATCGCGCTGAACGCGGCGCCTTCCGGCGTCATCGACCAAGCCACGCCGCAGGTTGAGATCGCTTACCGCTCGGCGCTGGCCACGAACTCGGTCCTGGTCCAAGGCTCGCTGCCCGATGGCAACGCCGCGATCGCCGGGCGGGCACGGCCAGCCGCCGGTGGCGACGTTCCCGATCGCGGTGACGGAGGCGACCGCGCACCGGTTCAGCTTCCGGATCGGATCGGTGCTGCGGCTCTGTTCACCCGCACTGAGCGGCGATCCGTTTGTCGACCTGAAGGTCAGCCGCCATCGTCAGGCCCACCGGGCTGAGCTCGCCGTTCTGGCAGATGGCGCCCGATTCGCGCCCGGCCGTCGCTCCAGAGCCGCTAGATCCGGCCCGCCCAGCGCCGCCTACTGGCTCGGTGGCATGCTTCATCGGCCCGGCCGGAGTCTCGGCGCTGCCGACCGCCTATCAGGGCAGCGAACGAGCTGGTGTCCTGGTTCGTGCCGATGCGGACGGACCTGACGCGCGGCCGAGGTTCCGAGCTGGAAACCGCGGTCAACACTTTCGGCGGCTCACCGGAGCCCCGCGATGCCGAGGATCCGGCTCGGCGCGGGCGACCTGAACGACACCGCCGTCTCCTCCGGCCTGGCCCAGGGCCTGTCCGGCTTCACCGACCAGTGGCACACCGTCGAGCGGTCCGATTCGCTGCTGCTGGTCGGCCTGTTCGTGGCCGGAGCGCTGCTGCTGTTCATCTGCTCAGAACTCGCCGCCGACGCCTACCGGCCCGAGCTGCTCGTGATCCGGGTGCGGGGCGGCAGCCTGCGCCAGCTGGTCAGGCCGGATGCTCGCCCGGACGGCCTGGTCCCCTGCTGCCGGCGCTGGTGATCGGGGCGGCCGTGGCGATCGCGCTGCTTCCGGCCAGCGACAGCAAGGCCAGCTGGCTGCTCGGCGGCCTGACCGCGGCCGTGGCGCTCGGCAGCCTGCCGGTGATCGCCGTTCATCGCGCACCGGCAGCGGCGGCTCGCCGATACCACCCGGCCAGGACGAGGCCGCGACCGGCCAGGCCCAGGTTGCGCCGGCTGATCGGGAGCTGCTGGTCGTGATCGTCGCGGCCGCCGCCGTCGCCGATCTGCGGCTGCGGGGCTCGCCCACCTCGACGACCAGCGCCTACCTGAGCGCGAGCGCGGTGCTGGTCGCCGCCGCCGTGGGCCTGATCGTCAACCGGGCCTACCGCGGCCCGCTCCGCGCGCGTTCGCGCGGCTGGCCGCCGGGGCCAGGGGCCCAGTCGGCGCCGTCGGGCCTCGCCCGGGCCGCGCGCGCGCGGATCAGCTCGGTCGGCACCCGCCTTGGCCTGATGCTGACGCTGACCCTGGTCGGCGTTCAGCGCGATGGTCCTGACCGCGATCTCGGCCGGCCAGGTCGCCGCGTCCTGGGCCCAGGTCGGCGCCGACGCGAAATCTCGGTGCCCGGGCCTGACCGGGGCCAGCGCCTCACCGGCGTCACCGCGGCCGCAGCTGAAGGTGATCAGCGCGGTCCCCGGCGTCCGGCACGTCACCTCCGTCTACACGGCCACGAGCCAGGGCCTGCAGTCGGTCAACGTGCTCACCGGCAGCCATTCCAGCCAGCCGCTCGGCATCGCCGTCGTGACCCCGCATTCTATGGCGCGTGTCGCGCCGACACGCCGTGGCCTGACTTCCCGGGCGGCGCGCTCAGCGAACCGCATTCGGGGCCGAACGGGGTGGTCCCGATCCTGGCCACGCCCGGGGTGCGGGCCGGCGCCGGCTCGCGGCTCGAGTACGTCCGGCCTCAGCATCCCGGTCAAGATCGTCGGCACGGTTACCGACACCCCGGCGATGCCGACCGGCGGCAGCTACGTCGTACTGCCCAGGTGGGCCGCCTTCCGGCTGCCGTCGCTGCCCATGCCGCCGACCGTCCTGGCGACTGGCCAGGCGATCGACAGCCAGGCGCTGGCCAGGCGGCCGCTAAGGAGTTCCCGAACGGAATCACGATCACCATGCGCCGGCAGGCGCTCAGCGAGCTGAAGAATTCGCCGGCCCTGCACCTGTCTGCATCGCTGTATGTGAGCGGGGCGATCGCCGCCGCCGTGCTCAGCGCGCTCGCGGTGCTGTTCGCGCTGGCCGGATCGGCGCGCAGCCGGGCCATGATGATGATCAGGCTCGCGGCCCTCGGCATGCCCAGGTCGCAGGCGCTCGCGCTCGGCCTCACCGACGCCCTGCCGCTGCTAGCGGTGGGCGCGATCGGATCGGCGGTGTCGGGCTGGCTGCTCGCCGAGGTCCTGGGGCCGGTGCTCGGACTCGGCGTCTTCACCGACTCGTCCGTGCCGGTTACGCTCAAGCCAGTCTGGCCGGCGGTGGTCGCGCCGATCGCGGTCGCGGCGGCGCTGTCGATCGCCTACCTGCTGATCGAACGCGCCTGGCGACCGGGCGGCGCGACATCGGATTGGTATTGCGCTCCAGGAGGCAGGCCAGACATGACCGGCATCGACGACCTGATCGCGCAACAGCAGGCCAGCAGCGATCAGGTGGCAGCGGACGCCAGCGGCGCGATGATCATCTGCGAGGGCCTGGTCAGGATCTTCTCGGTGGCCGGGGTCGAGACCCAGGCGCTGCAGGGCCTGGACCTCGTGATCCGCCCAGGCGAGCTGACCGCGCTGGTCGGCGCCTCCGGCAGCGGCAAGTCGACGCTGCTGAACATCCTGGCCGGGCTCGACAAGCCCACCGGCGGCAAGGCGGTCGTCGCCGGCCACGACCTGCTGACGATGAGGCGCAGGGAGCGGCTGCAGTACCGCCGGTCCGACCGTCGGGTTCCTGTGGCAGCAGACCGGCCGGAACCTGCTCGCCGAGCTCACCGCGGCCGAGAATGTCATCCTGCCGATGGAGCTGGCCAGGTGCCGAGGAGCAAGCGCGCCCGCCGGGCCGCGACCTGCTCGGCATGCTCGGCATGGCGGAGCAGGCCGACCAGCTGGTCAGCCGCTTTCCGGCGGTCAGCAGCAGCGGGTCGCGATCGGGGTCGCCCTCGCCAACGAGCCGAGCGTCCTGCTCGCCGACGAGCCGACCGGCGAGCTGGACACCCAGACCGCCGACGACGTGTTCGCCGCGATGCGCAACGCGAACGTCGAGACCGGCGTCACGATGCTTGTCGTCACCCACGACGCCAGCGTCTCTGAGCAAGTCAACCGCACGATCGCGATCAGGGACGGCCGGATCAGCACCGAGGTGCTGCGCACCACCTTGACCGACGAGCACGGCCAGCAGGCGCTTGACTCGCAGGAGTACTCGGTGCTCGACCGGGCTGGCCGGCTCCAGCTGCCGCTGGACTTCATCGAGGCGCTGGAGCTCAAGGACCGGGTCAGGCTCGCGCTCGAGCCCGACCACGTCGGGGTCTGGCCCGACCGGGTCGCGACATCGGCGACGGCCACGAAGGAGGCGGGATGCCCGCAGCCAGAGCCGGTCCTGGTCGGCTCGGCCGGCCGGGCCGTCGGTGACGCCGGGGATCCAGTGGTACGCACCGAGTCGCTGACCCGCACCTTCGGCCACGGCCCGTCGGCCGTGCACGCCCTGCGCGGGGTCACCATGACAGTGCGCAAGGGCGAGCTGATCGCCGTCTGCGGCCGGTCAGGCTCGGGCAAGACGACGCTGCTCAACCTGCTTTCCGGCCTGGACCAGCCGACCTCCGGTCGTGCCTGGGTAGCCGGCCTCGAGGTCACCGGCGATGAGCAGGGACGAGCAGTTGCGGCTGCGCCGCGAGCACGTGGCGCTGGTCTTCCAGTCCTTCGCGCTGCTGCCGATGCTGTCCGCGGCCGAGAACATCGGCGTCCCGATGCGCCTGTCCAAAATGGACTCGGCGACCAGGGAAAAGCGCGTCACCGCGCTGCTGGAGCTGGTCGGCCTGCCCGGCTACGGCCGCAAGCGGCCGCACGAGCTGTCCGGCGGCGAGCAGCAGCGCGTTGGCATCGCCCGGGCGCTGGCCAACAACGCCGAGCTGCTGATGGCCGACGAGCCCACCGGCCAGCTAGACTCCCAGACCGCCCGCCAGATCATGGGCCTGATCAGGAGCATCGTCCACGACGAGGGAATCACCGCGATCGCCACCACCCACGACCGCGCCCTGATGGACCTCGCCGACCGCGTGCTGGTCATGGACAACGGCCAGATCCAGGAAACCTGACCTTGGCCGGCTTTCCTCACGCGGGGTGACTTCCTTCTGACGGATCGCATCCGAACATCACCCAGGTCAGGGCACGTGCAAGTCTCCGTGATCACGCCCTGGTTCATGATCAGGGAACATCAGCTCCGGGTGCTCCGGGTACCTCCGCCGCCCCGGACCCGAGACCGCCGGCGCGGCCATCTCGAACCACCGAACAACCAGCACACACGACACATGAGCCACACCCAAGCCGCATGGGTGCGGCTCTTTCGGGGTGAGGCTGCTCTCGCAGGAGGGTTTTCGTATTCGTGCAGGAGGGTTTCCGCATCTAGGAGAGTTGACCGGACTATACGACGACAACCCTCCTACATGCGACAACGCTCCTCCAGGAACCCGGAAACCTCCCCGGTAAGGACGAGAACCCCTGCCGGGCACGGCACCACCCAGCTGACTCACCCCGAAAAAGCTTCACCCAAGCCACATTGCCGTTAAGCCGGGCATCGGCGAAGGATCGCGGGCCGCCGATAGGCGATCGGTATGGATTAGGCTTGACCCGGGCCCGCCAATGCGGGCACCTACGGAGGCTGATAACAGTGATCAGCAAGATTGCCGCGGTCATCGCATCGATGTGCCTGCTATTTGGCCTTCTGCCCGAAGCCGCCGGCGAGAATGCCCGGCCCCGGCCGACGGCCAGAGAGCTCGCGGCCAGGCATGGCGGCCATGGAGCCGGCCAGCACACCACAGCCAGGGAGCACTCCGCCAGGCAGCATGCCGCGGCCAGGCGGCGCCTGATCACCCAGCAGCGCCAAAGCTGATCGCGGTCGCTGACGCGAAGCTGAGCCGACCAGCCCAGAGCCGGCCAGCCCGACTGGCCGGCCCCGGTGGTGACAACCAGCGCAAAGGGCGCCAAGCTAGTGATCTAGCCTGGAGGCGGCGAGAGCCGCCGTGGGACTTTGCGGAGGACAAGGACGTATGCCGGACATCTTGAGCGCCTATGCGGAAGCCCAGCCGGACAAGCCGGCCGTGATCGAGGACCGCCCCGACGGCAGTATCACCTCCTGGACCTACGCGATGCTCGAGGCCGAGGCGAACAAGCTCGCGAACGCGCTCGCCGGGCTCGGCGCCGGCCCGGCACCAAGGTGGTCTGGTGCGGCCCGAACTCCCTGCCCATCGTTACCTGCATGAACGCGACCCGCAAGATCGGCGCGGTCTCCGTCCCGCTCAACTACCGGCTGACCGCGCAGGAGGCCAGGTACATCATCGGGCACTCCGACGCCAGAGTCGCTTACGTCGACGCGGAGTACGCGCATCTTTTCACTCCTGATGATGACGGCCTGCCCGGAGCGCTCGAGCACGTCCTGGTGTTCGGCGGGCCCGCTCCCGAGGGAATGCTCGGCGAGGACATCGTGGCGGCCGCGGCCGCGGCGGCACCGCCCGACCCGGCCGACGAGACAGCCGGCGGCGCGACCATGATCTACACCTCGGGCACGACCGGCCGGCCGAAGGGCGCCGTGCGCCGCGCCAGGGACGAGAACGTGGTCGTCGGCCTGATCACCTTCATCGGCTTCCAGCCCGACGACATCTACCTCACCTCAGGGCCGCTGTATCACAGCGGGCCGGGCTCGTTCATGCTGATCGGGCAGGCGCTCGGGCAGACCGTGATCGTGCAGCGGAAGTTCGACGCGCAGGACTGGCTGCGCCTGGTCGACAAGTACAAGGTGACCTCGACGTTCTCGGCGCCCGCGCTGGTCAGGATGATCTGCGCGCTGCCGGGCGAGGTCAAGGCCCGCTATGACAAGACCACCATGAAGAGGATGATCGCGAACGCGGCCCCGTGGAGCTTCGCGCTCAAGCAGGCCTACCTCGCCGACTTCCCCGCCGACTCGCTCTGGGAGGTCTACGGCTCGACCGAGCTCGGCGTGAACTGCCTGCTCGAGCCCGCCGACCAGCTCCGCAAGCCGGGCTCGTGCGGCAAGCCGGCGCCCTACAACGAGGTCAGGCTGGTCGACGAGGACGGCAGCGAGGTCACCGGCACCGGCCCTGACCACCCGGGGGAGCTGTTCGTCCGGTCGGGCGGGGTGTTCAACGAGTATTACAAGCAGGCCGACAGCTACGAAAAGGCCAGGCGCGGCGAGTGGCACACGGTCGGCGACATCGCCTACCGCGACGACGAGGGCTTCTACTACATCTGCGACCGCAAGAACGACATGATCATCTCCGGCGGCATGAACATCTACCCCGCCGAGATCGAGGCCGCCCTCGAGCAGCACCCGGACATCTACGACGTCGCCGTGTTCGGCATCCCGTCGGAGGAGTGGGGCGAGCTCGTGCACGCGACGATCGTGCTCGCGCCGGAAGCGGCGCTGTCGGCCGACGACATCATCGCGTACTCCCGCGAGCACCTCGCCGGGTACAAGTCGCCGCGGTCGGTCGCCTTCGCCGAAGAGCTGCCGAGGACCGGCTCGGGCAAGATCCTCAAGCGCCAGCTCCGGGCACCCTACTGGGAGGGCCAGGCTAGCCAGCTAGTCGTGTACCGGCCGGGCGTTGATGATCCGGTCGGCGGTGATCCCCGCCGCCTCGGCCCGGTCGCACCCGCTGCGCAGCCAGTCGAGCTGCCCGGGCGCGTGCGCGTCGGTGTCGATCGCGAACAGGCAGCCCAGGCTGGCCGCGAGCTCGATCAGCCGGGCCGGCGGGTCCTGGCGTTCCGGGCGGCAGTTGATCTCGACCGCGACCCCGTGCTCGCGGCACGCCCCGAACACCTCGCCCGCGTCGAACTCCGACTCCGGCCGCCCGCGCCCGGCGATCATCCGGCCCGTGCAGTGGCCGAGCACCGTCACCCGCCCGCTGGACACCGCCGCGACCATCCGCCTGGTCATCGCGGCGGCGGGCATCCGCAGCTTGGAATGCACGCTCGCGACCACGACCTCCAGTCGTTCCAGCAGGTCATCGCGCTGATCCAGGCTGCCGTCCTCGAGGATGTCCACTTCAATGCCCGTAAGGACGCGGAAAGGTGCTACTTCGGCGTTCACCTTGGCTACTAGGTCGATCTGGGCTTCGAGCCGCTCGGCCGAGAGCCCGTTGGCGACGGTCAGCCTGGGGGAGTGGTCGGTCAGCGCGACCCACTCATGCCCCAGGTCCCGCGCCGCCAGCGCCATGTCCCGGACCGGGCTGCCGCCGTCCGAGTCATCGGAGTGAGTGTGGCAGTCGCCGCGCAGCGCCAGCCGCAGGCCGGCCGGGGGAGCGGGCGGGAACTCCTCGAGCAGCCTGGTCAGGTATTCCGGCTGGCCCCCGCTCGCGGCCTGGCTGATGACGGCGGCCGTCGCCGGTCCGATCCCGGCGAGTTCGGTCAGCGTGCCCGCTCCGACCCGGCGGCCGAGGTCGGCGGGGCTGATCGCGTCGACGGTCGCCGCCGCCCGGCGGAACGCCCGCACCCGGTACGTCGGCGCCCCCGTCCGCTCCAGGTGGAACGCGACCAGCCGCAGTGCCTGGCTAGGCGTCAGCGCCTGCACGGGAGTCATGCCTGCGAAAGTACCGGCTCGATCACCTCGGCTGCCAGTGCCGCGAGCGGACCGAACGGCGGCAGCGGCGCGAGCACGATGTGGTTGGCACCGGCCTCGACGTACTGTTCGACCAGGTCGCGGTGGGCCTGCCCGTCCCGCAGGATGATCTGCACGGACCGGCTGATCTCGGCAGGATCGCGCCCGATGTCCGCGCAGTACTGGTCAAGCAGGTTGCTGGCGAGCTCGAACTCCAGCGGACTCTGGCCCGGGTTGTTCCAGATGTCGGCGTGCCTGGCCACGAGGGGCATGGTCAGCTTCTCGCCGGTGCCGCCGATCATGATCGCGGGAACGCGGACCGGCTTCGGCTCGCAGATGGCGCCCCGCAACTGGTAGTACCGGCCGCTGAAGTCGAACGGCTGGTCTTGCGTCCACATCCGCCTGATCAGCTCGCACGCCTCGCCCATGGACCTGATCGCGTCGGCCGCCTTGATCAGCGGCACGCCGTAGGCCGCGTACTCGCGCGTCACCACGTCGAGAAAGACCTGGTCCTGGCCGGACAGCAGCCCGCCGCCAGCGCCGATGCCGAAGTCGAGCCTGCCACCCGAGATGATGTCGGTCGTCGCGGCCATCTTGGCGAGCAGCGCGGGACTGCGCAGCTGATTGTTCGTGACGATCACGCCCAGCCGGAGCCTGCGCGTCTGGGCGGCGAGCGCTGCCAGCAGCGTCCAGGCTTCGAGTGCGGGGGAGTTGGCCGGCCCGCGCAGCGGAATCATGTGATCCCACAGCCAGGCGTGCTCGATCGCCTCGATCGCGTCAGCCTCGCGCCAGAGCCGCAGTATGTCGTCATAGCCGATGCCCGCCTGGCTCGTCTTGATCCCGAAGCTCAGGGGCTTGCGCTCAGCCATCGCGTATCCTCTCGTCATCAGCCGCGGGCAGCACTCGCCTTGAGGCGGCCGTCGATGCCGCGGCAGCTTTCAGCGTGGTAGCGGTTCGTTAGCCGTCTAATGATTAAGGTAGCCAGCCGGATCGCTAGCCGGCAAGTGATTATCTAGGATCACAAACGTGAACGAGTTCCTGACGCTATTCACCCGTGCCTCCAAGCTGATGCGCGTAGCCGCCGACGATGCGATGAGCCGCCACGGCGTGCGCGTGGGACAGAACCTGATGCTCGAGGTTCTGTGGCAGGCCGACGGGCTGACGCCGGGGGATCTGGCCGCCAGGCTGCAGGTCACGACCCCGACCGTGGTCAAGTCGGCGAACCGGATGGCGGCCGCCGGCCTGGTCGCGCGCCGCCGGGACCCGCAGGACGCGCGGCTGGTGCGGCTGTACCTGACCGACCGGGCGTGGCAGGTCCGCGCCGAGGTCGAGCGCGAGCGCGACGAGCTGGAACGCCGGGCGACCGCGACCCTGACCGACGAGGAGCGCGCTTGCCTCCTCAGCGCCCTGACCAAGATCATCGAGGTGTTCGCGCGGGTGCCTGACAACATGGGTGCGCGAATCGACACCTGATTTACCGCATGGACTCCGCGATCCATGCGATCGAGCTGGCCTAGATCCGGGGGAGCGTGATCGTGACCTGGGTGCCTTTGCCCTGTTCGCTGGAGATGTCCATCGTGCCGTGGTGGCCGCGCACCAGCTCGTCGACGATGGCCAGCCCGATGCCGCTCCCGGCCCGCTCGGCGGAATTCGCGCCCCGGAAGAACCGCTCGGAGACGTGCGGCAGCTCGGCCATCGGGATGCCGATGCCGGTATCGATGACCTGCAGGATGGCCGTCTTGCCCGCCGACCTGGTCTCCAGCACCACGCAGCCCGCCTCGGGCGTGAACTTGACCGCGTTGCTCAGCAGGTTCGTGACGATGTCGAGCATCCGGGGCTCGTCGCAGGGCACGATGACCCTGGTCAGCCGCCTGACCAGGGCTACCTTGGCGCGTTTGTAGATGTCTTCCAGGCTGTCCGCCGCCGCGCCCGCCACGGTGCCCAGATCGGCGGGCCTGAGCGAGAGCTGCACTGCGGCCGCCTCGGCAGCGGAGAGCTGCTGCAGGTCATCGACCATTCGCCCCAGCCGGATCGTCTCGTCCCGCAGCGACCGCACGTTGCTCACCGTCAGGCCGTGCACGCCGTCGAGCATGGCCTCGCTGCCCGCCTGCAGAATCGAGATCGGCGTGCGCAGCTGATGAGCCATGTCCGCCACCAGGTTGCGCCGCACCTGGTCCTGGCGGCTGAGAGCGTCAGCCATCCGGTCGAAGGTGCCGCTGAGCTCGCGCAGATCGCGGAATCCCTGGACCTCGCCGACCCGCGCGTCCCGCTGGCCGGCGGCCACCGCCCTGGCCGTGCGGAGCAGCCTGCTCAGGGGAGCCGTGATCCGCGGTGCCATGACGAGCGCGACCAGCAAGGCGAGCAGCACCCCGATCGAGCCGCCGACGATGCGGGCCTCCCACCGCTGCCTGTTGTAGCGGGCCAGGATCGCCCTGGTCTGCGGGCCGCCGAACCGCATCGTGACCGAGCCGACGACCCGGTGGTTCACGACGACCGGCGCCCGGTGCTCCTGATCGGCAGGGTACCGCCCGAAGTCGGACGAGGACCGCACTAGCCTGCCGCGGGAGTCCCGGATCTGCGCGGCCTCGCCCGAGCGATTGACGACGGCGAGCACCGAAGTGAGCGCGCGCGGCCAGTGAGCCGGATCGTAGGACGTCGAGACGCCAAGCGCCGTCGCGCTTGTCTGCATGACTTGCTGGCGTTCGATGAACTGCCTTTCATCGGAGTTCACGGTGAGCGAGGCAACCAGGCCCGCTGCCACCACGGCCGCGAGGGCCACCCCCACGAAGGCCATCGCCAGCTGCGTCCACAGCCGGCTGAATCGTCCTCGTCCTCTGCTCAGCCCAGCCCCCCGATATGCACGGCTCCCGATGCCAGCCCGCGAACAGGCGATTGCACCACCCTATGCACGGCCAGCTGCTCACCACTACCTGCCACTATGCCTTTGACCTGGCCGGGCGGGGATCGCTAGCCGAGATAGCTCTGGCAGATGACCCGCACCCGGGCGGCTGTCCCGGCGGATACCCGGACAGCCTTGGCCGGTGCGCACGCGGTGCCCGCGACGTAGGCGCGAACCAGGGCCGTAACGCTTGCAATTGCTAGCAGCGCAGCAATGGCAACGGCCAGGCCGGCGCCGACGGCGGCCATAGCTCCGCGAGGGCTCATATTCACCAGTATGAGACAGGTTCGGCTCCCGGGATTCCCTGGAAGCCGCCAAGCTGGTCGCACCGCTGTGCCGTTGGTGTCGTGTCAGAAGCACCAACGGCACAGCGGTGCGAGGCCTATGCGCCCGAGCGCCGGGCCAAGGCGCCTCGACCGCTCCGCTTCCATTTTACTTTACATAATGCTCATTATCGGCGTACGGAAGTTCGGGCCGGGCCGGGCGGGCCGGCCGGTCGGACCCGGTGCCCAGGCCCAGCTCAGGTGCGGTTTTCGGCGGCTGAGATGCGCTTGGAGATCACTTTGGCGACGTAGGCCAGTGCGGCGGGCTTGACTAGCCCGATATGGGTGCATTCGACCAGGTGATCTTCTACGACGCCCTGGACATACGGGCGCCAGAGGACGGCGCCGTTCGGCAGGCCGGGCGGGCGGCCTCTGGTCGCGGTGAAGTGGACTACGCCGCCCCGGTAGGCGGCCGGGCGAGGGCGCTGCCGCGCTCGCGCAGGAGCTCAAGGGTTCGCGGCAGATCCGCCGGCACCGGGGCATGTGCGTCCTGGGCCTCCGCCGCGGTGCCGCCGAAGGACCAGCCGAGCAGGTGATACGGCCCCCTCCCCTGGACCGCCAGGATCTGGCCGGCATAGCTGGCGGCCAGGTCCGCCATCGTGGCGGGCAGCCGGGCCGGGCCGGCGAGGCCGTGCGCCTGGAGCCCGTACAGCGGCCGGCCCGGCGGGAGGTGACTGATCAGCCCCGAGTAGCACCAGCTCAGGCCGCCGGCCGGATGCAGGCAGAACAGGGCGGGCGCCGTGCCTGCCCGGCGCAGCGGGAGCACGGGCGCCAGCGCGTCGTCCGGGCGGTGCGGACCTTGCAGCGCCACGGCGAGCTCGGCGACCGTCGGCGCCTCGAAGAGCACCCGGACGCCGTAGTCGCGCCCGAGCACCTTCTGGATGCGGGCGATCAGCTGGATCGCGAGCAGCGAGTGACCGCCGAGGCCGAAGAAGCCGTCGTCGATGCTGACCTGCGCGACGCCGAGAGTCTCGGCGTACAGGCGGCACAGGATCTCCTCGAACGGCGTCCTCGGCCCGCGGCCGCCGGGCAGTAGCTCAGCGTCAGGAGCGGGCAGGGCGGCGCGGTGCACCTTGCCGTTGACGGTCAGCGGTATCCGGTCGAGCACGACCACGGCCGAGGGCACCATGTAATCGGGCAGCACCGCGGCCACCGCCCGCCGCACCTCCTGCGGGTCCGGCGGCCAGTCCGCTCCCCCGCCTGTCCCCTGGGAGTCCGGAAAATCCGGGGAATCCGGGGACGAACCGAGCGGGGACGCGGGCGCCAGGTACGCGGTGAGCCGGCGGTCGCCAGGGCGGTCCTCGCGGACTACGGCGACGGCCTGGCCCACCGTCCAGGCCCGCGAGCACCGACTCGATCTCGCCCAGCTCGACGCGGAATCCCCTGACCTTGACCTGGCCGTCGACCCGCCCGATGAATTCGAGGTTCCCGTCCCGGCGCCACCGGACCAGGTCGCCGGACCGGTACATCCGCTCCCCCGGCAGGGCTTCGGCGGAGACGTTGAGCACCCGCAGCGCGGGCAGGTCCCCCGGCGTCAGGGTCGCCAGCACCCTGGGCGTGATCTCCACGTAGCTGATGGCCTGGCCGGCCATGAACGTCCCGAGCTCGCCGCCGGTCAGGATTCCGGGCGGCCTGATGACCAGCGCGGCCCCCGCGCCGAACGCGGTCACGATGTCCGAGACCGACGGGTCGAACCCGATCGAGGCGAGCTGCAGGATGCGCATCCCTGGCCCGAGGCCCAGCTGCGCGATCTGGCCGGCCGCCAGGCAGCTGAGGCCGACATGCGACGTGGCCACGCCTTTCGGCGCGCCGGTCGAGCCGGAGGTGTAGATGACGTAGGCGGGGTGAGCGGGGCGAGGCGGTCCTCGTCGGTCAGCCCGGCCGCCGGCAGTGCCGCCGACGCCCGGGCCCAGGTCGGCCGACCTCGGCAACTGCACCGCGACGACCCGTTCGGGACCCGCGCCCCGCCGCACGAGCAGCCGCGCCAGCCGGTTCGCCGCCGCGTTCAGCTCGGCATAGGTAAGCCGCCGCTCCCCGCACCCGACTGCCACCGCGTCAGGCGACCGCTTGACCTGCTCCTCGAACAGCGCCGGCAAGGACTTATCCACGGCCGACCCCGTGTCTTTCATCCGGAACGATGCGTTCCGGCACAACTCGACGATAAGCGCGGCTTCGCTCACGTATAAAGCTGATGTGACACGTTTTGCTAAGATCGCGCGGAGTCGAACCGATTTGCGATCCTGGTCCGGCATTGTTCAGGTGGCGAACGGCGCGCGCGATCAGCCGTGATCACGGGCGCCGCGTGAACCTCAGGACGCCGCGTTCTCTTCCATGAACTTGATCAGGCTCTTAGGCCGCATGTCGGTCCAGTTCTCCTCGACATACGCCAGGCAACTGGCCCGGGTGTCGTCACCGTGCACGACTTCCCAGCCCTCGGGGACGGCTATGGCCGCAGGCCAGAGGGAGTGCTGGCCCTCGTCGTTGACCAGGACCCGGAAGACGCCGTCCTCGTCATCGAAGGGGTTAGTTGCCATCTTCATTCCCTCCTACGACGCGACAAGACACGCTAAAATGGTACAATACCATGAACCGGCAACACCATAGGCAAGCAGCATCACAAGCCAGTGATTGGGCGGACTTGGGAGCGCTGCGATACCGCGATTTCCGGCTGCTGTTCATCGGGCAGGCCATTTCGTCGTTCGGCGACACGCTCGTTCCTGTCGCGCTCGTATTCGCCGTGCTCGACCTCACCGGATCGGCCACCGATCTGGGGCTCGTGCTCGGTGCCAGCGCCATCACCGTGGTCATGTTCATGCTGATCGGCGGCCTGGTCGCGGACCGCGTACCCCGCCGCTCGCTGATGCTGGCCGCCGACGCGCTGCGGTGCGCCGCCCAGCTAGCGCTCGGCATCGCCCTCGTGGCCGGCAGGCCGGCGGTCCTGCTGATCGCCGCGCTGAGCGCCGCGGGCGGGATGGCCACCGCACTCTTCGGCCGGCCGCCGCCGGCCTGACCCCGGCCGTCGTCCCGGCCGGGCTCCTCCAGCAGGCCAACGCCCTGCAGCAGACCGCCGCGGCCGGCGGCGGCCGGCGTGCTCGTCGTCACGGCCGGGGCCGCCGCCAACCTGCTCTTCTCCGGCTATCTCGTGCTCGGCCCGCTGGCCAGCAAGCGCTACTACGACGGCGCTCCGGCCTGGGCGGCCATCGCGACCGCCATGGCGACCTGCTCCGTGCTCGGCGGCCTGCTCGCGATCCGGCTCAGGCCCCGCTACCCGCTCCGGCTGGCCTTGCCGGTGAACGCCGTGATCGGCCTCGCCCCCGTCACGATCGCGCTGCACGCGCCCGTCCCGGTCGTGGCGGGCGTCACGGCGCTCGCGGGAGCCGGGTCACCATCTTCGCCAGCCTCTGGCAGACCAGCGTGCAGCTCAACATCCCGCAGGACCGGCTCTCGCGCGCGAGTTCCTACGACTACCTGGGCTCGCTGCTCGACGCTCCCGCCGGCCTGGCCATCGCCGGGCCGCTCGCGGCCGCGCTTGGCCTGCGGCCGGTGCTGCTAGCCAGCGGCATCCTGCTGGCGCTGGTCATGCTCGGCCTGCTGCTCGTCCCGGCCGTCCGCAACCTGGCTCAGCCGGCCGGCCAGCCCGTCGACCAGGTTGATCCGTAGGCCCTCGCCCCGGCGCCCCGCAGCGGCCTCCACGGCACCCAGCAGCGCCACGTCGACAATGGCCAGGCCGAACGGGTTGGAGACGACATGCCCGGTCACCGGCCGGACGGCCGCGACCTCGCCGTCGATGACCTGGCCGAGGCTGCCGGTCACCCGCGGCCGCTGGCCGGAGCCCGACCGGCCGATCGCGCCGTCGGCGATCAGCCGCCCGAGCACCCGCCTCGGGTTCGCGGCGACCATCTCCTCGTCGTCGACGAAGATCGCCGCGGCGCTGGCGAACGTCTCGGGCAGTACGTCATCGAGCGACACGTGCGCGATGAACGCCGGCCCGGCAAACCACGACGGCGGGATGTAGGGCTCCGAGGACACCGTGACCGTCACGAGGATGTTGGAGCGCGCCACGCACGACTCGGCTTCGCCGACCGGCTCGACCCGCAGGTGCGGGATCGCCTGGCTGGCCCACTCGGCCAGGCCTGCCGCCCGCTCTGGCATCAGGTCATAGACATAGGCCGTGCGCAGGCCCGGCAGGTGAGCGCCGAGTACCCGCAGGTGCATCCGCGCGAGCGCGCCGCAGCCGAGCACCGACACCGACTCCGGCTCGGCCGGACCGAGGTGCCGCAGCGACACGGCGGTGTAGGCGGCTGTGCGCAGCGCGCTGAGCAGGCCCGCCTCCGCCATCAGCCGGGGCCGCGCCGTCTCCGGGTCATACAGGAAAGCCACGCCGCCGGCCCGGTCGAGCCCGAGTTCCGGATTGCTGACAGCGGCGTTGATCACCTTAAGCCCGAGCAGGTCCCGGCCAGGCTCGTGCACCGCCCCCAGCATCGCGACCGACCGCGAGTACGCGCCGCGTGAGTTGGTCCACGTCAGGTAGCCCTCGTCGGGCAGTTCCGTCTGCCCACGGTGGTGCGAGCGGAGGCAGTTCTCCACAACGGCGAGCACGTCGACGTCGGAAAGGCAGCGTTCCACTGCCGGGCGGTCGAGTACCAGGATGTCATCAGCTGCTGCCATGCCATATTTCTAAATGAAATTAAGGTTGTACGCGAACTTGGGCGGACTGGCCGATGACGACAGTTCCGGAAATGCGCTGGCGGTGCGGTGACTGCGGGTCCTCGTATGCCCCGGCCGACATCACCTATACGTGCCCGGCCTGCGACGGGCTGCTGGACGGCGAGTACGACTTCGCGGGCCTGGCGGCGGGCAACCGGCCCGGCATCGACCCCGGCCTGCACGGCATGTAGCGCTACAGTCCCGTGCTCCCGGCCCGCCAGCCCGCCGGCGGGGCGCCAGCGGGCCAGACCCCGCTGATCCCGAGCGCGCGCCTGGCCCGCGAGGCCGGCGTCCGCCTCGTCTGGGTCAAGGACGAGGGCCGCAACCCCAGCGGCTCGCTCAAGGACCGCGAGCGAAGCTGGCTCAGCTGTGGGCCTACGGCGCCCGTGTCGTCCGGGCCGACAGCTATCAGGCCAGCGGGCCGCCGTATGACCAGTTCGCCTGGCTGCGCGAGCACGCTCCCCGTGTTCTGGCACGCCGACGGCGGCGGCTCGTCGTCTTCAACGAGGTGCCGGACGGGGCGGTCGCGGCGCAGCGCCTGATGATGCTCAACATGGACCCGCCGCAGCACACCAGGCAGCGCGCGTTCGTCAACCGGGGGTTCACGCCCCGGATGATCGGGAGGCTCGAGGAGCACATCGTCTCGATCTGCCACTCGCTGCTCGATCAGGTCCCGGCCGGGACGACGGGCTTCGTCACCCAGATCGCCGCGCCGCTGCCGCTGCAGGTGATCTGCGAGCTGGTGGGAGCGCCGCTGGAGGACCGGGACCGGATCTGATCTACGAGCTGTCGAACCGCCTGGTCGGGGCCGACGACCCGGAGTCCCGAGGCCGCCGGCGAGCGCCTGCAGAACGCCGCCGCCACCGAGATCTACAGCTACGCTCACCAGCTGGCCGAGCAGCGCCGGGAGCGGCCAGCCGACGACATCGTCACCAGGCTGCTCCAGCCCGGGCCTTCGCGGCGCCCGGTGAGTTCGACATCGGCCGCGACCTGAATCCGCATGTCGGCTACGGCGGCGGCGGCCCGCACTTCTGCCTGGGCCGGCACCTGGCCGCGCTCGAGCTCCGGGTACTTCTGCGGGCGCTGGTCTCCCGGATGCCGGACATCGCGCTCGATGGCGAGCCGAGCCGGCTGAGGTCCAACTTCATCAACGGGATCAAGCACCTGCCAGTGCGAACTTCGACTTGAGACTGTCGCGGGGCAAGGTTCTACGGTGATCGGCATGACAGAAGACGGGTTGCTGACCGTCGGGCAACTGGCCAGGCACAGCGGGCTGACGCCCAAGGCGCTGCGGCACTATGACCAGGTCAAGCTGCTGCGCCCGGTAGTTGTCGACCGCGCGACCGGGTACCGGCTTTACCACCGCAATCAGATCGCGGAGGCGCGGCTCGTGCAGTTGCTGCGCTCTCTTGACCTGCCGCTCGATCAAGTGCGGGTCGCCCTCACCGCATGGAAGGACGGCGACTCCGGTCTGGTCAAGGACGTGATCAGCCGGCACCGCAGCCGTCTCGATGCTCGCGTCACCAGGCTGCGCGGCGCATTGCACAGAATCGATCATCTACTTGCTGAAGGACTAGAGATGTCAGACACTTCGACTCCCACCGCGAAGAGCCCCCCAGGTACCGGGAGCGTCAGCGACGTCATGCTGCTGGCGAAGCAGTTGTTCAACGATGTATGGCGGCTGATGGAGCTGGAAGAGCGGACCAGGGACCAAGACGATGAAATGCTTCACATCGCGCACGCGTCCCGCTATCACTGGAGCCAGGTCCCTACTGCCACTCCCGCGAACATGTCCCGCGGCGAGGGGATGTGCTCGCGTGTCTACAGCGTGCTCGGCCAGCCGCCGGCCCTGCACCACGCCCACCGGATGCTGCAGATCTGCCAGGAGAACGGCATCGGCGACTGGGATCTCGCCTTCGCTTACGAAGCGCTTGCCCGGGCCTACGCGGTCGCCGGCGACGCCGAGCTGGCGAGGGAATACACGGACCAGGCACTCGCCGCCGCGGAGGACATAGTCGAGGACGGCGAGCGAGAGATCGTCCTAGCAGACCTGGAGACAATCCCAGGCCAGCCAAGGTACTGGTAATTCAGCAGACAGCCACAAGCGGCCTGCAGCAACAAGAGGGCGGCCACGCTGCTGTACGCGACCGCGCGGCAACAGCAGCGTGGCCCTCCCCCGCTGCTATCCCCCAGCCACCCCGCGCACCCACAGGCCCGGCCCGCCAGGACCCCGCCGTTGTGGTATCGCCGGGCGTTACGTAGCCGGAGTCGCCCGGGCCGACCGGGTGTCCTGCTTGATCGACAGCTTGCCGTTGCGCATGACCGCGATCCGCTGGGCCCGGCGGGCGATCGGCGAGTCGTGGGTGACCAGGATCATCGTCAGCCGGTTGCCTTGCCAGAGCTTTTCCAGCAGGCCGATGATCTCGTCTCGGGTCTCTTCGTCCAGATTGCCGGTTGGCTCGTCGGCGAGAAGCACGGCCGGCTCCTTGACCAGGGCCCGCGCGATCGCGACCCGCTGCTGCTGCCCGCCTGAAAGCTGCGACGGCAGATGCGTGCGGCGATCGTCCAGGCCGACGTCCGCGAGGGCGGCTGCGGCCTTGGCGCGCCGCTCGACCGCTCCGATGCCGAGCGGCACGAGGGCCGTCTCGACGTTCTCCTGGGCGCTGAGGGTCGGAATCAGGTTGAAGGTCTGAAAGATGAACCCAAAGGACTTGGCCCTGATTTTACCGACCTCGGTTTCACGGATTCTGGCGAGATCCTGCCCGTCGAACTCGACCGAGCCTGACGTCGGCCGGTCAAGCGCGCCGAGCATTTGCAGCAGCGTCGTCTTGCCATGGCCGGTCGGCCCCTGAATGGCCAGCCATTCGCCGTCGTCAATGGTCAGGTCGACGCCCTGCAGCGCTCCGACGGTTGCGCGGCCATTCTGATAGGTCTTGATGACACTGGTCAGCTTGTACATTGGTGGGCTCCTCGTAAAATGCGACGGCTGTGGTTACGCGACCCGGGCCATAGCTGCCGCCGGGCGCAGGCGCGCCGCCCGCCAGCTGCCGAACCCGCCCGCGATCAGGCCGCCGGCGATAGCCAGGAGCACGGCAGCGCCGATGACCGACCACGTGACCGGCGCGGTGAAGTGCACAGTGACCGTTGGATTGCTGGCCAGCCGCCCGAAGCCGCCGGTCCCCCCGAACCTGCCGCCGCCGCCAAAGCCACCGCCGCCGAAGCACCGCCTCCGCCGCCGAAGCCTCCCGGCCGGAACACGCGGCCGCCGCCAGGCGTCGCCGTCCCCGTGGCCTGCCCGACGGCGGCGGTGAGATCCGGGGTGAAATGACCGACCAGCATCGAGCCCGCGTAGCCGAGCCCGACCCCCACCACGCCGCCGATCAGGCCGATGACCAAGGCCTCCCCCATCACCTGGCCGACGACCCGCCTGTTACGCCAGCCGAGCGCCTTGAGCGTGCCGAACTCGCGGACCCGCCGCGCGGTTGCCGCCATGGTCAGCAGCACCGCGAGCGCGAACGCCGCGATCAGCACCGCGATCGCCAGCCACTTCCCGAGGGTGTTGGCCAGGCTCGATGCGCTGGATAGCGAGCCGGTCACGTCCTTGGCGAGCGAACTCGCCGTCGTGACGGTCGCCTTGGGCATCAGTTTCTTGATCTCCTTTTGCACCGAGGCGATCTGGCCCGAATTGGCGGCTGCGATGTAGACGGTATTGACCTTTCCGGCCTCGCCGGCCAGGGACTGCGCCTGGGCCAGCGGGATGTAGACATCCTGGCCAGTCCCCGTTGGAGCGCTGATGAGCCCGATGACGGAGAAGTTCGTGCTCTTGCCCTTGGTATTGCCGATCGCGATGGTCGAGCCGAGCGAGAGCTTGTTCTGCTTGGCGTAGCTCGAGTCGACGACTGCCACATTGGCACTGCCGTCGGTCGAGGTGAAGGTACGGCCTTTCGTTAGCCGCGACGAGGCGAGCGGGCCGAGCGTTCCTGTCGACAAGTCGACTCCGGCGACACTGAAGGTGACCGGCGGCTTGAAGTTACCCCGGCCGCTGAAACCTCCGCCGCCACCGCCGCCTGCCCCGCCACCCCCGCCGAAGTTGCCGATCGTCAGCGAGAGCTTGACGTCATTGAGCACGAGCGCGCCGCTCGCGCCGGCCACATTGCCGAGCCTGCCGATCGACGTGACCGTCGCAGCGCCGATCGGCCCGTTAAACCCGGTCGACAGCCGGTTCGTGTTGATCTTGGTACCCGCTGCGGGCCGCGTCCCCGTTCCGCCTGCTCCCCCGCGCCCGCCGAAACCGAAACCGAAGCCGCCGGGTCCGCCTGAACCCGGTGCCGCCGCCTGCGTCACCGTGATATCGGTACCGACGCCGTAAAGCGAGTGCAGCACATCAGCTTGCGCGCTCCGCACGCCCGACGAGGCCGCGGTGACCGTGATCACCAGTCCGACGCCCAGCGCCAGGCCGAGCGCGATGAAGATCGCCTGCCTGGCCCTTCGGCGCAATTCGCGCCGTAGATAGGTAAGGAACATCAACACTCCACTTGCCGATGATTGCCATATCCGAGACTGCCTTGTGCCGGGCTCCCCCGAGCCGAAACTGATCATGGGCCGCGGGCCTGAAAGGATGCTGAAGATTCACCGGAGATTCGCAGCATCCCCGGGCGCTGTCAGCAGTCACCTGGGTCGCTCCTGCCCGGCTGGCGTGCGGTCGCGCACTTGACCTCGGCATTGACCGCCTGATCGCCCGAAAGGCCGTATTCTCGCAGTCACCTAGTTACAGGAGGCAGCACCATGTCCCCCACGTCGCAGGCCGCCGGACGGCCACCCATGCTCGCCGGCCGGCCGGGCGCGGCCGGCCGGGGCGCACCTCTGCCGCCCTTCGGCGCGTTGCTGATCGCGGTGCTGCTCATCGGCGGCCTCAGCGGGTGCGGGGTCATCCGCACGATCAACAACGTCAGGCATGCGGTTGACAGCAACCGGGCCGCCGTCAAGTCATTCACGCAAGGGCTCAAGTCCACCGAGGCGACGCCGTTCCAGGCGACCTACGTCACCACCGGCCAGTCCCCCACGACGGTCACCTACGCGGTTCAGCCGCCGAAGGACGTCGCATTCATGCAGGCCGCGACGGGCAACGACAGCGGCACCTCCGACCTCGACCTGGTCAGCAATTCAGCCGGCGAGTACTCGTGCACCTCGCAGGGCGGCTCCGCGTCCTGGTCATGCACGAAGCTCAACAAAGCCGAGGCCATCGCGCAGAACGAGATCGTCGGCCTCTACACCCCGGCGCACTGGGTCGCGTTCCTCGAGGGACTGTCGATCACCGCAGGCTTCGCCGGCGACAAGGTCACGAACTCGACTATGACGGTGAACGGCTTCTCGCTCAACTGCGTCAACTTCAGCTCTAAGCACGAGGGCACGAGCACGCTGTGCACAACCTCGCAGAACATCCTCGGCTACGTCAAGGTCGGCGGTACCTCGACGAGCTTCGAGATCAAGAGCTACACCAGCTCACCGCCGGCCTCCGCGTTCCAGTTGCCAGCCGGAGCCAAGATCACCAAGTCAGGCTGAGGGCCGGGCGCTAGCCGAGCATCTCGTCCAGCGCCTCGCCGAACACCGAGACGATCTGGGCGATCTCCGCCTCGGTGATCACGAATGGCGGCGAGATCTGCAGCGCTACGCCCCGCAGCAAGCGGGTGATCACGCCCCGGTCGCGGATCGCGAGCACGAGGCGCGAGCCGAGCGTGGGGTCGGCCAGCCGGGCCTCTTCGGCGATCTCGACCGCGGCGAGCAGCCCGGTGCCGGCCCGCACCGTCCCGACCAGCTCGTGCTGAGCCAGCGGGGCGACCGCGTCGGCGAGCACCGGCTCGAGCGCGGCCACGCGCTGCACAAGCTGCTCCCGCTCGATCAGGTCCAGATTCGCGAGCGCCACGGCGGCGGCGGTCGGGTGCCCGGAATAGGTGTAGCCGTGCCTGAACACCTCGCCCGAGCCCGCCCGCCAGAATGGCTCGGTCACCCGCTCCGAGCAGATCACCGCGCCGATCGGCAGGTAACCCGAGCTGAGGCCCTTGGCCGTGGTGATCAGATCGGGGTCCAGGTCGAACCTCTCGCTCGCGAACCAGCGGCCGACCCGGCCGAATCCGGTGATCACCTCATCGGCCACGAACAGCACGTCGCCCCGCCGGCAGATCTCCCTGACCTCGGCGAGATAGCCAGGCGGCGGCGGATAGACCCCGCCCGCCCCGATCACCGGCTCGCAGAAGAAGGCCGCGGCCTTGCCGTCCAGCATCTCGATGGTCTTCTCCAGCGCGGCCGGGTCATCCCACGGCACCTGCTCGACCTGGCCGACCAGCGGGGCGAACGCCTCGGTGAGCAGCGGGATGCCGCCGAGCGAGGTGCCGTAGGCGTTCATCCCGTGATAGGCGTGCGACCGGGAGATGATCACCTGGCTGGCCCGGCTGGCCGACCGCGCGCCAGTAGGCACGGGCGAGCTTGCCCGCCGTGTCGACCGCGTCAGATCCGCCGCCGGGAGTGAGGATCACTTTCGCGCCGGGAATCGGCACCAGTTCGGCGATGCGCTGGCACAGCGCTTCGGCGCTCTGATTGGAGTAGAACTCGAAGGTCTGAAAGGCCGCCAGCTCGCGCATCTGAGCCGCCGCCGCGTCGCCAAGCTCGGTGCGGCCATAGCCGACGTTGCAATACCACAAGCTGGCCAGCGCATCGAGGTATGCCCGGCCGGCGGTATCGACGACCGTTGACCCGCTGCCGCCGACGATCGTGATCGCGTGCCCGTCCAGTGCCGCCATATTGGCGAACGGATTCCACATTACGTCTGCCATGTTGTCCCCCTCCGTCCCGCACTAACCTACTGGTGAGGCAGTTGCGGCGTGGCGGGGAGGATGACGCGGATGCGACGAGAACCCTGGCCCCCTCGCCGGGATCCGAGTGCTCGACCTCACGGCGGTCGTCATGGGGCCGATGGCCACTCAGATTCTTGGTGACCTCGGCGCCGACGTGATCACCGTCGAGAACCGGCATGGCGACATCAACAGGACGATGTCCAGCGGCCCGGTCCGCGGCCTGTCCGGCGTGTCGCTCAACATGCTGCGCAACAAGCGCAACATCACGCTGGACATCGCCCGCGACGAGGGACGGGCGGCGCTGCTGCGGATCGCTGAGGGCTGCGACGTGTTCGTCACGAACCTGCGTCCGAAGTCGCTGGAGCGGCTGCGCCTGCGTTACGAGGACGTGGCGGGCGTCCGCCCTGACGTGGTCTTCTGCCAGGCGAATGGTTTCCCCTCGGACAGCCCCCGAGCCGACGACCCGGCCTTCGACGACATCATCCAGGCGACGACCGGCGTGCCCGACGTGCTGCGGCTGGCCGGTCTTGACGCCAGCGATGATGCCGACGCTGCTCGCGGACAAGGTGTCAGGCCTGGTCATCGCCTACGCGATCATCGCCGCGCTGTTCCACCGGGAACGCACCGGCGAGGGCCAGCGGGTCGAGGTGCCGATGACCGACGCGATGACGGCGTTCCTGCTCGCCGAGCACGGCGGCAGCGCGATCTGCGGGCGCGGCCCGGCCGGGTATCCGCGCATCCTGACGCCGCTGCGCGCCCCGGCGCGGACCGCCGACGGCTGGATCGCCGTGCAGCCGCATCGCGACGGGCACTGGGTCAAGCTCGGTGCAGGCGGCCGGCCTCGATGACCTGGCCACCGACGAGCGGCTGAGCAACAGGGCGCTGTGGCGGCAGCCGGGCTTCGGCTACGAGACCCTGAGCCGGGTGATGGCGACGAACACGACGGAGTTCTGGCTGGCGTTCTGCTCCGAGCACGGGATTCCGGCCGCGCCCGCGCTGGGCCTCGACGAGGTCATCGACGCGCTGCCCGACGCCGAGCACCCGCTTGGCGGCACCTACAAGCAGATCCCGCCGCCGGCCCGGTTCTCCGCCACCCCGGCGTCAGTGCGCCGACCGGCGCCGCTGGCGGGCCAGCACAACCGCGAGGTGCTCGCCGAGGCGGGCCTGACCGATGAGGAAATCGACGCGCTCGAGGCCGCCGGCGTCCTGCGCTCATCCTGACCATGCGCGCATGATGCCGGCGCCAGGATGTCTCGCGGCTATCGAGGAGAACTGGTGAGGCAGGGTGCAGGCGATTTTGCACACAGGGCCGAATAATAGAGCCTGTTCACTGCGGCATTTTTCAGGCGTAGCGGCAGGTGAGGAAGGGCGAGCTCCAAGGCTAGACGGACCCGCACGGAAAAGGTTCCCAAGTGCAGTTCTTCAGACTGCGTCAGGCAGTTCCTCAACCTTACTCCCGCAAATTTTCCAAATCCCAGGCTAGTCAGCAGGAAGATCAACTCCCGCAAGGAGTACTCATGCAAATGCAGTCCCTCCGGCTCAGAGCCCGATGGCCGGAAGTGACGGGTGATGTCATGCGGCCCAGTGAAAGAATTCGGCGTCACTAGGACGAGCGTGCCGCTAGGCCGCAGTAGCTGGCGCACGTCGCCCAGCAGCGAGCGGGCGCGATCGGAAGGTACGTGTTCGATCACGTCACACAGCAGGACGACGTCAAATTCCCGTGCATGGCCGGTCCGCAGTAGGTCGCCGGCCGTCCTTTGCCGCACTCGATCCGCGAGCCCGTACGAGGCCAGACGGTTACGCGCCTTTTCGACCGCCGCCGGCGCTATGTCAATGCCATTCAACTGACGGTAGCCACGTCTGGCCAGCCCTTCGAGCAGAGTTCCGGCCCCGCACCCAATCTCCAATATCCGCGGCTCTTCGTCCGCGCCGGAAGCCTGCCACTTGATCACGGCGACCACCAAACTGAGCTCGCGGTCGGTGAACCCCATGTCGGTTTCGCCGCGCAGGAACTGCAGCTGAACAACTCTGAGGTAGGCCAGCCAGATCAGTTCATCTTGGGACTTGTGATCCGAGGTTAACTTGATCAGCCGCGCATAATATCGCTCGGTCGCAAACTGCAGGCAGAGGAGCTCGGTAGCGGTGCTCTCGTAGAGCAATTTACTGAGTTGATCCGGCCACGCTGCGAATTCACCTAGCTGAGCTTCGGTGTCGCAGCCGCGCGTGATCTGATGCGCCTCCCTCAGCAGTTTTTGATCGGCTAGGTGAATAAGTGATAAATACGTAGTTTCGTCCACAGATGTCCTCCCGGTTACTCACGGACCATAGCATCTGCCCGTGCCAGCGGGCTATCCTGCGAAGGCGGCCTGAAACGGCAGCTGACGGGGCACAGGAGAGATGCGGGATCAAGAACTGAGCCGCCGGTGCGAGCGTTCTCGGCCGAGGTTCTGGGGGAACTGGTCCTGGATGCGGACGCGCTCAAGGTCTTGATTCTCTTGTCCCGTGAATCTGGCGAGGTAATGGTCCGGTATGGTGCGGCTACCGCGCTGACTGCGCTTGGTCACCATGAAGTAGCACTTCCGGTCCTCGAAGCGGTCATCTCCGACCCAGGAGTTGGCATAGTGCTGCGCTCACGTGCCGTGGACGCACTCGGACAGCACGACGCGGTAAGTTCGCTGCGGCGGGTCGTAGGCTTAGCCAGTCTGGACCCGACTCTGCTGGAGATCGCTGCCGCGCATCTGGCGGCGCACGGCTACGGGGCGCAAGCGGCCATGACCCTGGCCGCCCTGGTCGAAAGCGAACATGTAGACACGCGGGTCAAAGAGCGCGCGATCCTGGACCTTAGAGCCGTTCAGCGGTTGCACGCTGAGGCACGGGATCCGAGCCAGGACGAACGGGTGCGACTTCGCGCGGTGCACGCGCTTAGCGAACTCGGCGACGGTGATGCTCTGCTCAAGTTGGTCGCGTCTACCGGCGGGCTGGTCCGGCTTGCCGCCATTTCCGGTGTCCGCGGGAACGACTACCGCGAGGAGTTGATGACAACCGTGACGGCGATGGCGGCAGACGTCACAACTCCGCCCGAAGTGCGCCTGGAGGCAGGCGACGTGCTGCAGAAGTTCGGCGCGACTGCCGAGGCAGCAGGATTGAAACACTGAATGTGGCAGCGCAACTCGACGACCCCGAGTCAATGCTGACCTTCTACCGGAGATTGATCAGGTTGCGGGCAGCCAGTCGGGCGCTGCAGGCTGGCGACTACGCTCGTCTGCCTTCCCCTGCTGGCACATTGTGCTTCACTCGTCAGCATGAACACAGCCGGGTCTCGGTGCTGCTCAACTTCACGGATGTGACGGCGACAGTGCCAGTGCCGGTCGTGAGCGCGGTGCCGACAGCTCGTCTATTGCTGTCGACAGACTACGACAGGCAGCCCGGCGACGCAGAGCTGGCATCCGTAACGCTCGGCTCAAATGAGGGGCTAATACTCGATCTCTCTTAGATTGGCGCGCACATCGGTGACCGCCAGGTAAAGTCTGCGGTTGCTAGGCTGCTTGGCTGTGACGACCCAGGCAGCGCAGGCGGAGCAGGCAGAACTAGCAGAGCGGGCACGGTCCTTCGGCTCGATCGCCGATGAGTACAACCGGCTCGGCCAGCGCCGGCGCCCGGTGCGATCGACTGGCTGGTGCCGGACGGGGCGCAGGTCATCGTGGACCTGGCGGCGGGAACCGGGCTGCTGACTCGCGCTCTCGCGCAGCGGGTCGGCAAGGTCATCGCGGTCGAGCCCGACGCGCGGATGGCCGCGGTGCTGCGGGCGCACTCCCCCGGCATCGACGTCGTCGCGGGCGTGGGCGAGTCGATTCCGCTGCCTGAGGCCAGCACCGACGGCCTTTTCATCTCATCGGCCTTTCACTGGATGGACCCCGAACTCGCCGTACCTGAGATCGCGCGAGTACTCAGAGATGGCGGCCGGTTCGGCCTGATCTGGACCGGCCGTGATCGCGATACCGACTGGGTGCGGGACCTGGACGCGTTCCGCGATGTCGTCGGCAATCGCAAGCCCCCGGAGCGGCCCCGGCGACCGCACCGGCAGGTCGACCTGCCGCCCGGCAGCCCGTTCGGCGAGCCTGAAACTGACTCATTCACCTATGACAGGACGATGGCAACCGAGGATGTCGTCGCGATGATCGCGACCTACAGCCGGGTGATCACGGCCAGCCAGGCCGACCGGGACGCGGCGCTGGACCGGCTGCGGAAAGCGCTGGCCGAGCGGTTCCCCGGCGCGGCTCGACATCGACGTGCCGATCCGCTCCATGTGCTGGCGGGCCGAGCGCCTCCCCCGCTACCAGCGGCCACCCTAGCCAGGAAGCCAGTCACCACCTCATTGAACCGCGCCGGCTGGTCCACGTTGGACACGTGCCCGGCTCCCTCGATCACCGCGAGCGCCGCGCCGGGGATCTTGGCCGCCATGTAGTCAGCCGCGCCCCTGAACGCCGCATCCTCCGACCCGACCACCACCAGCACCGGCACCGTGACCGACGGCAGCGAGTCAATGACGCTGGCGTCCTGCTGGGTCAGGATGCCGCGCGCCGCCCGGGCGACCCCATTGGCGTCGGCATGCTGCGAAGCGTCGGCGCCAAGCGCCGCGGGCCCGTCCCGCTCGATGCGGGCGGCCGTGCCCATGGCCCGGTCGTTCCACTGCTGCCTGGCCTCGTCCTTGCGGAACCCGGGTCCGGAGTCGCACAGCACCAGCGCCTCGACCCGTTCTGGGTGCGCCAGCCAGAACTGCAGTGACAGGTACCCGCCCAGCGACAGCCCGCAGATCACCGCCCGCCGTGCCCCGGCCGCGTCGAGCAGCGCGGCCATGTCGGCCACCGATTCCGCGGCCGAGTACTCTGCCGCTGCCGCCGGGGAGTCGCTTTTGCCGTGCCCGCGCAGGTCCCAGGCGATCACCTGCCGGTCCGCCGCCAGCGCCGCCGCGTTGGGCGCCCAGGCCCGCGACGAGTCACCGAACCCGTGGCTCAGCAGCAGCACCGGCCCGCCCGAGCCGTAGCTGTCGAAGTAGATGCGCACTCCACCACGCGTCAGATAAGCCATCGGGCGCTCCTGTCATCGCGGTACTTGGCGGAAAGGTATGTCTTTGCTGACATCTGGTTCTCTAGGCAGGCCAAGTATCCGCTCGCCAATGATCGTGTGCTGGACCTCGTCAGTGCCCCCGGCGATGGAAATGCCCGGCACGGAAACCAGGATCTCCGCGATCGTGCCGCCGGCTGGCGCTTCCGGTCCGGCCAGCATGCCAGACGCCCCCGCGATCGAGCCGTGCACCCGCGCCGCCTGCCGGGCGATCTCGCTGCTGGCCAGCTTGCCGATCGAGCCCTCCGGGCCTGGCTTGCGCCCGGCGGCACGGGCAGCGGCGGCGCGTTCCGACGTCCACCGCGCTGACCTTGTCGCCTCGGTCAGCCTGGCGATCCGCTGCCTGAGGACAGGGTCGTCTTGCTTGCCGGCCTGCTGCGCCTGCGGGATCACCAGATCGGAGCGGCCAGCCCGCTGCGGATACCACTTGTGCGGCTCGGCCGCCGCCGTCCGCTCCGCGATCGCCTCGCGCCAGGCGCGGCCGGCGGGCGCGTGCTCGCCGGTCACGCGGTGCGCGGCCAGCCTGCGCTCGTGGGCGAGCGTGGTGAGCGCGACCGTCCATCCGGCGCCTGGCTCGGCGATGACGTTGGCGGCCGGCACCCGTGCCTCGTCGACAAACACCTCGTTGAACGACTGATGGCCGTTCATCTGGCGCAGCGGCCTGACTTCGATGCCGCCCTGGCGCATCGGGAGCACGAACGCGGTGATGCCGCGATGCTTGGGCACGTCCCAGTCGGTCCTGGCCAGCAGCAGCCCGTAGTCGGCGGTCGCCGCCCCGGTCGACCAGACCTTCTGCCCGGTCACCACCCAGTCGTCGCCGTCTTGCCTGGCCGTGGTGGTCAGCCCGGCCAGGTCTGACCCGGCGCCCGGCTCGCTGAAGAGCTGGCACCACGTGATCTCACCCGTCACCGTCGGGCGGATGAACCGCTTCTGGAGCTCACCGCTGCCGTGCTCGATCAGGACCGGCGCGACCAGCGAGGTGCCGACGCCGTCGGGCGGGCCGGGCACGCCGGCCCTGGCCAGCTCGGAGGTGGCCGCCGCCGCCAGGTCCGGCGGCAACTCGCGGCCGCACACCAGCCAGGCCGGGCACGCCCAGCCGGAGTCCGCGAGCAACTGACGCCAGTCGGCCAGCGACAGCTCGGGGTCCCAGTTCTTGCTGACCCATTGCCTGACCTCAGCGCGGACGTCCTCGGCCTGCGCTTCCCCGGCCTGCGCTTCCCCGGTCCCGGCCACGATCAGCGTCCTTCGAACCGGGGCGTCCGCCGCTCGGCGGTCGCCCGGACACCCTCGGCGAAGTCGGCGGTAGGCCAGAGTTTCTCCTGCTCGGCAAGCTCGTGCTCCATCGCCTCGCGGGCTCGCGCGGCCAGACCAGCGCGCATCGTGGCCCTGATCGCCTTGGCCGCCAGGGGGGCGGCCTCGGCTAGCTGGGCGGCGAAGTCGTGCGCCGCGTCGCGCAGCCCGGCCGCGTCGGCGAGCCGGTCCGCGAGGCCGATCGCGACGGCTTCCTCTCCCCCGACCCGGCGCCCGGTGTAGAGCAGGTCCCAGGCGTGCTGCTGCCCGACGATGCCAGGCAAGGACGCGCTCAGCGCGAACCCCTGGTGCAGCCCGAGCCGGGCGAAGTTCGCGCAGAACCTGGCCTGCGCGCTCGCCACCCGGAAATCGGCCGAGCAGGCCAGCCCGAGCCCCCCGCCCACCGCCGCGCCCTGCACGGCGGCCACTACCGGCAGAGGCGACTCAAACAGCCTGGCCGCCTGCCCGTACAGCCGCCCCGCACTACTCTCATCCCGACCCGCCAGGCCCCCGCCGTCCCCGCTGCCCGTGCCCCCACCACTGGTCCCACCCCCGCCGCTGGTGCCCACCCGCTCAGCCGAGGACCGCCCGGTGAAGTCGGCGCCGGCACAGAAATGCTTGCCCTCCGAGCACAACACGATGGCCCTGGCCCCGGCCTTGTCCGCCCACTCGTAGGCGTCCGCCAGCGCGGCGATCAGCCCGGCGTCGAAGAAGTTGTTGGGCGGTCGCCTGATCTCTGCCGTCGCGACAAGATCATCATCAACCCGGATGCCGACATCCCCGAAAGCGCTGTCCGTCATGTGACGCATCATCTCAGCCCAGCATCCCGAACGAAATGACCCATCCCGTCCGCCGGTGTTCCCCCGGGCCGGAGCTAACCCGGGCCGGAACTAACCCGGGCCGGAACTCCCCCGGGCCGGAACTCCCCCGGGCCGGAACTCCCCGGGCCGGAACTCCCCGGGCCCGGTGTTGGCCATGGCCGCAGTCGCGTTCAACGGGCGACATGGCTCCTGTAGGAGGTTTTTCGCATAATGGAGACTTGACCGGACTATACGACGAAAAAGCTCCTACATGCGAAAACGCTCCTCCAGGAACCCGAGAAAGCTCCACGATCATGCCGAAAAGGCTCCCGGACCCGAGAACTCTCCTTTGGAAGAACGAAAGATCTCCTGCCAACGAGAACCCTCCTTGATGAACCCAACAACTCTCCAGAGATCGCGGCCCAGGATGATCCCGCCGAGAGGCGGCCGCAGACCCGCGTGGCTACTGAGGCCAATGTGACCTTTGAGCTGACACGGCGCTGGCTTGAGCTGACACGGCGCTGGCTTGATTTCGCGCGGCAGCGTCTACTGCGCAGGTGACCCCACCTGGCAGGCCGGTCCGCACTTGCGCGGCTGGCCCTGCCATCCGAGTCTTTGCAGGAGGGCGGCCACTTGAGCTGCGGTGTTGCACGGTCGCCGGTCGATATCCGACCAGCCGTATCTGAGGACCGTCGTCCCGTTCTCTGTAATCGCGTTGATCCGCTGGATGTCTTGCCAACGCTGCTCTTCTGGATGCGCCTGGCGTCCGTCGAGTTCGACGCACATGCGGTACGGCTCATACAGGTTGTCCAGGTACCGCCCGCGACCGCCGGCTACGGCGCGCACTTGCCGGACAGCGGCCGGCAAGCCGTGCGGCCTCTCGACACCGTGCAGATAGCGATACTCAAGCAGCGAGTGGACTCCTGCGCTGACGTCGCCTAGCGCCTTGGCCAGTTGGCTGCGCCAGCGCAGCTTCGGCCGGTCGGCCATCGCCTTGGCCAGGATCTCGGGTTTCGTGAGCCCGCGCTGGCAGGCTGTGCAGGTGACGTTGAACGCTTGCTCAAATGTGGCGGCCTGATGTACCAGGTCGAGTACGGTCTCCTCCAGGCGCACTCGCGGTGGCTGGAGCGTCGGATGCACCAACCGGGCGAGATGCGCCGAGCGATGGATCACGACACCTCCGATCTTGTCAACTCGGCGCGACTGGGGGACCGTGACGTGGATCATGGCACTGGATTGGTCGGCCAGTTCGAACAACTCGGCTGCCGTCTGATGACTGAGCGCGGCACTTGGTCCTGCTCGCAGCAGGGCAGCCCACAAGTTCGCGTCCCGCGACAACTCGCCGCTGAATGCCGCATAGATGCCGCGATGAACTACCTGCCATCGTCCACTGCGCAGGCTCCAGTCGATCACATCGGGCGACATTCCCCCATTCAGTGCCTGCCGTCGGGAAATTACACCGCCCTGAAGCTGAGCTAGATCCCGGCATGACTGAGGTACCTGACGCGACATAGAGCCAGCCTGTCCGGTCCGGTCCGGCATCGACTACCCGGCATCACTAGCCTGTGGACGAAGGACCGCGCCGCGCCCTCAATCCCCAGTCTGGCTTATGCCCGGGTCACACCGGAAGTTCGATACGATTGACGCTAATAATCGGTTTTGGGTGTCTGGCGGTGGCGGCTCTTTATGCAGCTATTTCGTGGTGTGCGCGTCGTGCTCGGGACTGCGGGACTGGCGGCGCTGCTAGTCGTATCCGGCACGGCGGCGCAGGCTGCTGGTCCACCTGGGTGGCGGGTTGTGTTCCGGCACCACGGGCCGGGGTCCTTTTCCCTCTATCGCGCTGTCACGGCGGCAGGGCAGAACGCCTGGGCTGTCGGCGACGCTGGCGAGGCGGGGTCCGGGTCGCCGATCGCCGCCTACTGGCATGACGGGAAGTGGGCGGTGACCCGCATGCCGGCCAATCTGCTTGGCGGCCTCGCGGCGGTCAGCGCTGACGGGCCGCGCGATGCCTGGGCGGTCGACGAGTTCAGCGTTCTGCACTGGCATGGCGGTAAATGGACTGTGTCCAAGTCGTGGAAGATCACGCCGCCTCCCGGTCCCCTCGTCTCGGGGATTACGGCGCTCAGCCCGACCAATGTCTGGGTCTTCGGCGCTCGCACCCGGTTCTTCGAAGGCCGCGGGACCTGGCACCTGCAGGGGCGTCACTGGACTCACGTGCTCGGGACCGCCAGGCACATCGCGACCGCCAGCGCGGTCACGGGCGGGAGCATGTGGGCCATCGGCCGGACCAGCGCGAGCAACGACTCGATCTTTCACTACGTTGGCGGCACCTGGCGGCACGTGATGAACGCCGCGCTGAACGGGCTGCAGTTCGGGGCGATCTACGCCCAGTCCGCCTCCAGCGTGTGGGTCACGGCCAATCCCGCCGGCACGACGACCGGCTCGCGCCTGCTGCACCTGCGAGGTACCCGGTGGACCTCTATCGCCCTGCCGTGGAAGCTGCCGCTGGTCAGCGTAGCTCCCGACGGCCTGGGCAGCATGAGCCCGGACGGCCATGGCGGCGTCTGGATCACGGCGGGATTCAGCCAGATCCCCAGCTGGCTGTTTCACTTCAGGGCGGGCCACTGGAGCCGGGTCCGCATCGGCGCGAGCACGGTCCTCGGGCTCGCGCACCTGCCGCACAGCACCTCGATGCTCGGCGTCGGCGAGTCAGCGCAACGTCAGCGCACCGGCTCCGACTCGCTGATCTGGGCTTTCGGCCGCCTCCCCTGACGATCGGCGATGCCGGTCAACGGCCACGACCTGGCGAGGGCCCGTCATTTTCTTTTCCGGTGACGCTCCTCTTTGGCCACAAGCCGTTCCACAGTGGCGAGCGGATCGGGATCGAGTCCTTCGGGGACTAGGCGGGCGTGCAGGGCGTCGCTCTTGGCGGTCCAGCCCCGGTCGACGCCTTCGGCCTGGTCAAGAGCGGCGTGAGCACGGATCCCGTCGAGTTCGTGCCAGAGCAGTTGGTGACGGATAGCTAGCCGGAGTGCGGCATCGGCGGCGTCGCGGCCCTGGTACAGCAGGTCCTGGTCGCCGGGCGGCTAGCTAAAGCTCCCACAAGAGCGGAGATGGGAGCGGCGAGTAGGCGGTCGCCGAAGGGCAGGACCTCGTTGCCAGCATAGAGAGCTATTCCTGTCGACGAATTTGTCTCCGAGCGCGTCGCGCATTTGGGCGAGCCAGCGGAACCATTCGGGTTTGGCGGTCTGGTGGCTTTTGACTTCCACGGCCGACGACGCGGCCGTCGGCGGATTCCAGGACGATGTCAACCTCGGCACCCGATCGGTCCTGCCAGTGGAACATGGCGACGTCGGTCGCCGCCCAGGTGAGCTGCCGGCGGAGTTCGGCGAAGACGAAGGTCTCGACCAGCTGACCTGTCACAGGGTCTGTCGGGTCTGCGAGCGCGGCAGGGGTCTTGCCGAGCAGCCAGGCGGCCAGCCCGGGATCGGTCAGGAAGACCTTAGGGTGTCTTTTGACGCGGCGGGTGAGGTTGCGTGACCAGGCAGGCAACGTGGTGAGCAGGTGGATGGTCTCCAGCCAGGCGCGGTGGTCGTAGACGGCCTGCCGTTCAAGGGGTGCGTCGTCGATGATGCCCTGCATGACCAGTTCGCAGCCGGTGCGCGCGGCGAACAGCCGCAGCAGCTGGCCCATCTCGGCGACCTTGCGGATGCCCGACAACTCGACCACGTCGCGCTCGATCGTGGTACGCACGTAGTCCCGGAACCATCCCGGCCGCTGGCGGGCGGCGAGTCGCTGGACCTCCGGGTAACCGCCGGCGCATACCCGTCTCGAGCAGGTCGTCGCCGGCCGAAGGTACCAGGCTGGTAGGTGCTGAACGCCGCAGGCCCCGTCAACGCGCGTCGATGAACCTGTCGCGCGTGCCGCTGATCTCGCCCTGGGTGAATGGCCATACCTCGACGAAACCAGCCCGGCCGGCGAGCGACTCGGAGATGGTCGGGACCGTCAGGAAGTTCGAAGAGCCAGTCAGGATGAACTGGCCAGGGGTGGGATCGTGGTCCACGAGCAGCTTGATCGCCCGTACCAATGGCTCCCCGGCTCGCTGGACCTCATCGATCACGAGCGGGCGCTGCCCGAAGGCCAGGAAACCGACCGGATCGGTGAGGCGCGGATCAAGCGTGCCCTGATCATCCAGGCTGCGCAGAGTGCCCTGGCCGAGCTGGCTTTGTACCAGGGTGGTCTTGCCTGACTGGCGCGGCCCGGTCACTACCGTGACCCGGCGGGCTTCGACCGTATCCTGATAGCGACCCTCGACCGCACGCTCTAACTAGCACGCATCTATCATACAGAACGCCGACGTTCGATCATACAGAACGCCGAATTCCTACCATACAGTTTGCCGCTCCCCCCTGCCTCCCCTGCCTCCCCTGAGGATCGGCGATGCCGGTCTACTCAGCAATGGGCAGCGACCGGGAGCTCAGCCTGGGTCACGGCTACCACCTGACCAGGGGTGGCCAGCACTCCGTTGAGGAACTCATCTGATCCGGCGGGCGGAACTACGTTCATCCGGTGCCAGGCGTGGCCATCCCAGTGCTCGACTAGAGCCTGGCCGGCCCCAGTCGCTTCCAGGTCGCCGACTGCCCAGGCATCGGTGCTGGACACGACGCTTACCCCGAGCACGAACGCGGTGTCCTTGGCTGGCAACGCCGGACTGGCGACACGCTGCCACTGCTTGCCGCGAAGGCGGAAGAACGCGGGCAGGCACGTGCTTGACGGGCAGAAGTTGCCCACCGTCCACACCTGCGAGCTCAAGCTTCCGCCGACCGCGTTCAGGTAGGTCCCGTTCGTCGTGGCGGCCTGATTCGGCTTCGTGATCGCGGTCCAGGACTTGCCGTTCCAGTGCTCGATCAGGGTGCCCTACCCCACTGGACCTCCGGCCTGGTTAATCAGCCAGGAGATGTGCGAGCGGAATGCGGGTACCGCCGTGACCGCCCTGGGCGCGCCGAACTCCGTGTAGTCCGTCGGGGCGCACTGTCCTGTGGCTCTGGGGATCGCGCCCAGAGGGATCTCGCATTGAGCGCTGGCCACGTCAAGGAGCGCGCCGGTGCGGGGGTCGAAGATCAGGCTCTGCACTCCGACGATGCGGGCCGGCGTCATCGGCCTCCTCCTGGCCGATGACCACTCCCGTGCGTCCCAGGTGGTCGGTCGCTGTCCCCAGGTCCACGTAGGCGTAGCCGCGGCCAGGGCGGGCGGCGATCTGCGCGAGCACTCGCAGCATCGAGGAGTGCACCGCCGGGGGCAGCGGCTCTCCGCTCAGGAACCGGATCGCGCTGGCCACGAAGATCGTCTGCCAGGAAAGGGAGCCGAAGCGCCCGGCCTTGAGAATCCGGACGTGAGTGATGGAGCCATGGGCGGCCCTTTCCGCCTGGCGCAATTCCTGAAGGAGCGCCGACCGGGAAGGGTATTCCCCCGTCTCGACTTGCGGGTACCGAGACTGACTGCCTTTCTGCCGCTGAGTGTAGATTGCGTACCAGGAGACCTTGTCCGGGAGGCCTGGCGGGTTCAGCAGATGCCGGCGCAGAGCGGACGGGCTGGCCGGGAGGCCGGCCGGGTTGATCGAGGCTCCCTCTTCCCTGGAAATCTTGGTCGCCGCATAGCTGCTGGTAAAGACCTTGCCGTCGAAGTCCCGGACGACCCGGACGGCGGAGGCGCCGCTCACGGCGTCCCAGGCCCGATCGGTATAGGAGTGGCGGCTGAAATAGCCGAGGCTTCGCGGAGCGCCGCCGCCGCTATACCCCCATTTCCGGTTCGAGGAGTATTCGACCGGACCGAGAGCACGGGCAGGCTGAGCGGCGGCACGGGCGGCGAGTTGGCGCAGCACCGCGGCCGCATCAGCAGGGTGGGCTTGCGGGCGGACGGTGAGGAAGGCATCAAGGGTGTAGCTAACCTGGCCCGGAGTGCCCGCGCTGCTGAGTCCCACAGCCAGGGCAGTCGCCGCCGCAGCGGCCGCACCGGCGGCGGGGACGGCGAATCTCGCAATCAGGCGCCTGCCTGTCCGCGCTCGCATTGCCCGGCCCCGGTCAAGCTCCCGCAACGGCGCTGGCGTGCTTGCGACGATCTGCTCGAAGGCGGCTCGTCCAAGGCTGTCACTGGCCGCCGCCCAGAACATGTCATCGGGACCAGGGTTGCTCTGCCTTAGCTGCCACAAGGCGTCGGATGCGTGCTTCATGCGCTGACCTCCGGTCTGATGCTGGTGATGGGTGCGGCGCCGGCAGGACCGGGCATACTGCTGGCGGCCTGCTGGCCGAGGGCGCGGGCGAACCGGCGGCGGGCGCGGTGCAACCGGACCTTGAAGGCCCCGGCGGAGCAGCCCATCACTCGCGCGGCGGCCGCGATGTCGAGCTGTTCCCACTCGATCAAGCGCAAGGCTTCCTGATCGAGCGGGCGCAAGGTGCCGAGAGCGGCGAGCACGGCCAGCCGGTCGATTACTCGCTCGGAGAGCTCAGCGCCCGCCGTTTCGCCGTGCCCGGCCTCGGCGCGAATCCTGGCATCGAGCCGCTCCCTGCTGGTCTGGCGGCGCACTTCGTTGGCGAGACACCTGCGAGCCGTGGCGTAGAGCCAGGGCAGTGGCTGCTCCGACGGCACCCGGTCGAGCAGCCGCCACGCCGTCAGGAACGTTTCCGCCGCTACATCGCGGGCCGTGTCGGCGCCGATCCTTCGCACCGCGTACCGGAGCACGGCGGGGTAATGCTGGTGATACATGGTGGCGAAGCGGTCACGCGCTTCGTCGTCGCTGTCGGGCACAAACTCGCCTCCAATCGGGACTGACGCCCCGGTATATGTCGGCGGCTGGCCGCAGGTTACACAGAACGCCTCGGCCCTGGCGAGAGTCCATTGACTCACTAGCGGAAGTCGCGGCTCTGGGCGGCGGCCACGACACGCAGCTTCCGCAGGCGGGTCGCGAGGAGGCTGACCGAGCCGTCGAGGCGTTCGACCCGGCCTGAGATCAGCAGAGCGCTGGCGGTCACGCCGATCTTCCTGTGCCGCTGCCAGACGTCGGGCGGGCAGATGATGTTGGCCATGCCGGTCTCGTCCTCCAGGCTGAGGAAGACCACGCCCCGCGCCGTCCCCGGCTGCTGCCGGTGGGTCACCAGCCCGCCCACCGTCACGAACGTCCCGTTGGCCGCGTCGCGCAGGTCAGCGGCCGGCATCACGTCCTGCTCGTCGAGCAGCCCCCGGATGTGCTCGATCGGATGGGCGGCACCGTAGGTGCCGGTCGCCCACATGTCGGCGAACGTCACCTCGGCTGCCGTCATCTCCGTCAGCTTCGGCGCGGTCAGCGAGACCGTGCCGGGCAGCTGCCCGGGCCTGATCCCCGCAGCGGCCCCGGCCGCCCACAGCGCTTCGCGCCGGGACAGCCCGAAGCACCCGAACGCGCCAGCGGTGGCCAGTGCCTCCAGCGCCTGGCGCGGCAGCGCGGTTCGCCGGGCGAAGTCCTCAAGGCCGGCATACGGCTGACCCGCGACCACGGCCGCGGCCGCGTTCTTGCCGAGATTGCGCACCTCGGCTAGGCCGACCCGGATGGCAGGCTGTCGCCGGTCCCCGGACGGCCAGGGTCCGCGACCGCCTCGGGTGGCGACGGTCTCGAGGTTCTCGATGTCGATTTTCGAGCGTCGCGAGTACGCCGCTGGCGTTGACGTCAGACGCCGCGCACTTCGACCCCGTGCCGGCGCACGTCGCTGATCAGGCTTGCCGGTGAATAGAATCCCATCGGCTGCGCCCGCAGCAGCGCGGCGGTGAACGCGGCCGGGTAGTAGCACTTCAGCCAGGCGCTGGCGTAGACCAGGTAGGCGAAGCTGATCGCGTGCGACTCGGGGAAACCGTAACTGGAGAAGGCCAGGATCTTCTCGTAGATGTCCTCGGCGACGCCGAGCGAGATGCCCCGCTCGGTCATCCCGCCGAGCAGCCGCGAGCGCAGTTCCTCGATCCGCTCCGGGGCGCGCTTGGAGCTCATCGCCTGGCGCAGCCGGTCCGCCTCGGCCGGGCTGAACCCGGCGCAGTCGATCGCGATCTGCATCATCTGCTCCTGGAACAGCGGCACCCCCAGCGTCTTGCCGAGCGCCTGCTCCATCAGCGGGTGCGGCAGGTACGGCGGCTCGTCGCCACGCCGGCGGCGCATGTACGGGTGCACCGAGCCGCCCTGGATCGGGCCCGGCCTGATCAGCGCGACCTCGACGACCAGGTCGTAAAACCGCTGCGGCCGCAGCCGGGGCAGCGTCGCCATCTGGGCCCGGGACTCGACCTGGAACACCCCGACCGTGTCGGCCTCGCACAGCATGTCGTAGACGCCCGAATCCTCCTGCGGGATCGAGTGCAGGTCCCAGCGCGCGCCGTGATGCGCGGCCACCAGTTCGAAGCAGTCCCGCAGCGCGGTCAGCATGCCGAGCCCGAGCAGGTCGAACTTGACCAGCCCGGCGTACGCGCAGTCGTCCTTGTCCCATTGCAGCACCGACCGGTTCGGCATCCGGGCCCACTCCACCGGGCAGACCTCGGCGACCGGCCGGTCGCAGATCACCATGCCGCCCGAGTGGATGCCGAGATGGCGAGGCAGCTTCTGCATCCGCATCGCCAGCGCGACGACTTCCTCCGGCACCCCGGCGTCGGGCGGGAGCGGCTGCCCGGCCGCGTACATCCTGGGGCCGACCTGCTTGGACCACAGGTTCTGCTGCTCGGGCGAGTAGCCGAGCGCCCGGCCGGCGTCGCGGATCGCCATCCTCGGCCGGTAGGCGATTACGTTGGCGACCTGGGCGGCCCGCTGCCTGCCGTAGGTGTCATAGACGTACTGGATGGCCAGCTCGCGCCGCTGGTGCTCGATATCCAGGTCGATGTCTGGCGGTCCGTCCCGGCCCGCCGAAAGAAAACGCTCAAACAACAATCCATGCTGAACGGGATCAACGCTCGTGATCCCCAGCGCATAGCAGACTGCCGAATTGGCGGCTGACCCGCGTCCTTGGCAGGCGATCCCGTTGTCATCGCAATACTTGACGATGTCGTGGACGATCAGGAAGTACCCGGCGAACCCGAGCTGGTCGATGACGTCGAGCTCGTGGGCGATCTGACGGTAGGCGCCGGGGATGCGCTCGGCGGCCGGCTCGACCGTACCGCCGGGGCGCCTTGGTCGCGACGAGCTTCCTGAGGTAGCTCATCTCGCTTCCGCCGCCGGGCACGGGGAAGTCAGGCAGCCTGGGCGCGATCACCCCGAAGTCGAACGCGCACCGCTCTCCCAGCTCGACCGTCCGCTCGTAGACGCCCGGGTAGCGGCGCAGCCTGCGCGCCATCTCGGCACCCGACCTGAGGTAGGCGCCGCCGGACGCGGCCAGCCAGCCGTCGATGTCGTCCAGGCTGCTCCTCGCCCTGATCGCCGCGAGCACCTGAGCCAGCCTGGCGTCGGCCGGGGTCGCGTAGTGCACGTTGCTGGTCGCGACCACGCCGACGCTGGCCTGCCTCGCTAGCTCGAACAGCGCGTCGTTCCGCTCGTCGTCTGTTGGCTGGCCGTGGCTGATGAGCTCAACCATGACACTCTCGTGGCCGAACATGCCGGTCAGCGAGTCAAGCTCGGCCCGGGCGGCGGGCAGGTCAAGGTCGCCGGCACCGGCACCGGTGAGCGCAGCGGGAACGGCACCCTTGCGGCAGCCGGTGAGCACGACCCAGTGCCCGTCATGCGCGGCGGCCAGTTGCTCGATGTCGTAGTCAGGGCGGCCTTTTTCGCCGCCGGCGAGGTGGGCGTCGCTGATGACCCGGCACAGCCGCCGGTAACCCTCCGGGTCACGGGCGAGGACAAGCAGGTGCTGACCGGCCGGATCAGGCATCCCGGTGCGACCGGTCCCGCGAGTCAGCCCAAGCTCGGCCCCGAACACGGTCCTGACCCCGCCCCGGGTGCCGGTGCCGGTGCCGGTTTCCTCGCCGGCGGCAGTGCGGCGGCGGACCCGAGCAGCCGCCTGCGCGAACTGCGGTACCCCGTACATCCCGTCATGATCAGTAATAGCGATCGCGCTGAGCCCGAGCGCCGTCGCCTCGGTAATCAGCTTCTCCGGATCTGACGCGCCGTCGAGGAAGCTGTAGGCCGAGTGGCAGTGCAACTCCGCCCACGGAAGCCACGGCTCCGCGCGTGCTCCCTGCCCCGCGACACCCTGCCCCGCGACGCCCTCCCCCGGCCCGCGTCCGTCCTGCCCCGTGGCGCCCTGCCCTTCGGCGCCTGCATTGAGGTCACTCAGCGCAGCCTTGTCACCCTCTTGCCGCCAGGACAGGCGCCGTTCGAACTCTCGCCATGGCACCGGCGGGTTGTCCCAGCCCATCGCCCCCCTCAACGCCTGGAGTGCCAGCTTCTATCGACCACTCTAACGAGACTGCCGACAGTCAGGAAACTATCTAGAACACAACAGCGAGTTGATGTCCGGTCCAGGGTAGGCAGACCGCGATTCTGAGGTGAGCCCTCAACGTCGCTGCGCGACGCCGTACCGGCGTGAATACCTCTTCAGTCACATCGGCATCACTGGCACCTGGTTCCTGGAGGAGCGTTTTCGCATGTAGGAGCTTTTTCGTCGTATAGTCCGGGTCAAAGCTCCAGGACCCGAAAATCCTCCTCCAGGAGCCATCCGCCATCCGAGCAAGAGCGCCGAGGCCAGGCATACCCCGGGCAGACGCCGGCCTGGGGTGGGTCCGGTGGCGTGCGGGGGCGGTAGCGGCCATGATTGTGCTGTGCTAGCCGTTGCCTCGCCGCGCTCATCGAAGCCGCCCGTACCCTGCCCAGCCACCTGCGGAGGCGGTGCGTGAGCCCGGGTCCGCTGGCGCTCGTCGGGAGCGGGGAGTACCTGCCTGTCATGACCGACACCGAGCGCCTGCTGCTCAAGGGACGCCCGCCGAGGTACGTCCAGCTCCCGACCGCCGCCGCCCCCGAGGGCGAACGCAGCCTGCGCCGCTGGCTCGACCTCGGCGCCAGCCAGGCCGAGCGGCTCGGTGTCGAGCAGGTGCCGGTCGTCGTCAGGAACCGCGACGAGGCGGACTCGCCCGAACTGGCCGCCCTGATCGATGGTGCCGGGCTGGTCTACCTCTCCGGCGGCAGCCCGACCTTCCTCGCGCAGACCCTGCGCGGCACCAGAGTCTGGGACGCTATCCACGCCGCCTGGCAGGCTGGCGCGGCGCTGGCCGGCTGCTCAGCCGGCGCCATCGCGCTCACGAGCTGGGTGCCGTCGATGCGCGCGCTGCAGCGCGCCCCCGATCCTGGTCTCGGGGTGCTGCCGAAACTGCGCGTGCTCCCCCACTTCGACAAGATGCTCGGCTGGGTGCCCGACCTGCTCACGACCGCGCTGCTGCGGCCGCCGGCCGGCACGACCGTTCTGGGGATCGACGAGGATACCGCGCTGGTCGACCTGACCGGCGCCGGGCACACCTGGCAGGTGCACGGGCGGCAGCAGGTCTGGACGCTCGCCGACGGGCCACGGCAGGGTTACCCGGCCGGGGCCACACTGGCTATTCCTTAGGCGACCGGCTGCCGCGAGCCATTCAGCCTGAAAGATCTTGCCGCGACCAGGCCGGGCGGGCTTAGTCATAGCTGGCTTCGATTAGCCAGCCGCCGTCCCTGACCACGGCGAGCCAGGCGCTGCCGTCTGCCGTCACTAGCTGGAACCTGGCCTGCCTGCAGGCATGCTCGGAATCCCACCAGCGTTCGGTGACCGGCCAGGGCCGGTCCAGGCGGTGATCTCCTGCGGGCGGCCGCCGGCCACGGACAGCCGGGCCGGATCGGCGGATACCTGCCCGCGCCCGGTGACCGTCACCGGCTCCCCGGAGCTGCCGGTTACCAGGGCGGGGCGCGGCGACGGGTAGACGGTGGCGGGGGCCGGCGCGGGGATCCGGCCTGGCCAGGGCCGGTCGGCGGGACGCGGCGGCACCCGCGCATCGCCGAAAGGCACGGACGCGGCCTGGTCGGCCGGGCCGCGTCCGCCCGCGAGCACGGGCTGGCGTACCGCGCCGTGACCGAGCATTGCCTGGACCCGGATCGCTGCCCGCGCGACCCGGTCGCTGACTACCTCATCACCCCAGAGCCCGAGTTGCCTGCCGCGGTGCCTGACGAGCTGATCAGGGACCAGCCGCAGCAGGCTGATCCCGCCGACCTCGACCCCCTGATCGCCGCCGCCGCGCCAGCCGTCAAGCTGCCAGCGCACCCGCTCGGCCACGGCAAGCTCGGACAGCAGCCCGTCGTGCCGCCACAGCCTGGTGAGCTCCTGGCCATCGTCGCCGGTCACCTGAACTTGCAGGCGAACGCAGGCGAGCCCGTTCGCCGCGAGCCTGGCGTGCATCTGGGCAGCGAGGGACTTCGCGGCGAACACGACCTGCTCAGACAGTTCAGCCGGAGGATCGAACTCGAGCTGCACTGACAGGTCGGCGGCCGGCGGGCGGACCACGAGCGGGCGGGGGTCAAGCCCGGATGCCAGCCGGTGCGCGAGCAGGCCCTGCGGCCCGAACCTATGCTCGACATCGACGGCCGGCAACGCCGCGAACTCCCCCAGCGTCCTGATGCCAAGCCTGATGAGGAGATCGGATAGCTCGGGCGTGCCCAGGACGGTGACCGAGCGCGGCGCGAGGAAGGCGGGCGTGCCTCCCGGCGGCACGATCACCTGCGACGGCTCGCTCGCCAGCGCATCCCTGGACGCCAGCAGCGCGGCGAACATCCCGTCCGCGACTCCCGCCCCGCAGCCGAATCCGAGCCCTTCGACTGTCCCGGCGATCTTCCTCGCGAGCTCGGCCTCTCCGCCGAAGAACCTGGCGGGCCCGCGTGCGCCGAAGGCGCAGATGCCGGGGCGCAGGACTTCGAATCTGGGGCAGTACTCCTGTACCGCGTTCACCACCTGCTCGAAGGCGCGGGCATCGGGCTGACCGCCTGCCTGGTCCGGGTGCCAGGCCGGGCAGCGCACCGCGAGCACCCGGTCCCCGCCGGTCATCCGGCCTCCGCCGGTCATCCGGTGCCCGCCGGTCATCCGGTGCCCGCCGCGGGCCGGTCGAGCGCCGGCAGTTCGTCGGTTACCGCCGTCACGGTGCCGTCTGGCCCCGGCAGCCAGAGCCAGCGGGCCTGCGGTCTCGACCATCCGCCGCGGCCGTCCGCCACTACCTGGACCCTGCGCCCGCGCAACCGTCCGTGCCCCGCGCCGATGCCGGCCCAGGACTGGCTGGTGATGCGCAGCCTGACCTGCGCCCCGTCCCAGTCTCCCGCGACGAGCAGCACAGCGCCGTACCGCCTGACCGCGGCTTCAAGCTTGCGGCGGACCTGGGCGGATGGCCGCTCCGGGGACCGCAGCAGGACCAGGTCACAGCCGTCTAGCAAGGACGCGACGACCTGGGCCCAGTGCGAGCCGAGGTCCGGGATCAGCAGCAGCCGGGCCGGATCGAGTCCCGCATCGGCTGCCGCCGCCACTCCGAGTTCCGCTACTCCGGCCGCCGCGCACCAGGCGCCCGATGCCACCGGGCCTGCGGCCAGGGCCAGGCAGAGCATGCTCCAGCCACCTGCCGACACCACCGAACCGCGCTGAAGCGCCCCCGCCGGCAAAAGGTCCGCAAGCGCGGGCAGCACGGGAAGCAGGTCAGCATCGGAGAGCACGCCGCTGCCCGGCCCGACTTCCCGCCCGGAGCGCACCGCCCCATCGGTGAGCAGGGCAGCCAGCCCGCGTCCCCCGCTGGCCCGGGGCAATGTGGTTTCCAGCGGTACCGTAGCTTGAGTGCTGGCGAGCTCGATGACCTCAGCGAGTCCCGCTGACCCGGTCCTGGTCCGGACCGGCAGCGAGGCTACTTCTGCGACCGCGGCTCCCACAGAACAACTATCGAACAAACATTCGACTTAATCAAGCTCACCGCGCCGTCTTGTCGCGTTACGGCTGGGCTATACCTTCACGCTCTGGTCGTCGACCTCGGCGACCGGGGCGTTCTTCTTCACCGAGTCGATGCCGTTGAGCGCGGCGGACTTGCTCTCATAGGTCTCTGAGGTAGCGATGACCTGGCCGTTCGTAGCGAGCAAGTTGAAGTGGAACTTCCCGCTTGACCCTCGCTTGAGAACAAACTTGGCTGGCAACGTTGACCCCTCTCGCTCGCTGGCATGCTGACAGCCGACCTCTTCCCGACGACCAGGTGACTTAACCGGCGCGGCATGCAAAGCAGGCGTCCCGTCAGCGAGTCCGGGCTAGCTAGCGGCGGGCGGCTTAACCACGAAAACCGGGTAGCCCGGCGCGATCTCGCGCAGCTTGGCGTCTGGGGCGTCTGCGCTGACGCCATCGAAGAAGACGCCGACCTCCATCTTCCAGCGCTTAAGGTAAGCACGGAGGATCTCGGGCTTCTGATCGTCGGTGAGCTCCGTTGCCGAGAACTTCTCAACCTTCTTGCCGACCCGCAACTCGCCGCCGCCAGCGACCCGCAAGTTGCGCACCCACTGGGTCTGGCCTCGCGGTGCGACCAGGTAGCGGCTGCCATCGTGGGTCAGCAGGTTGATCGGGTTGGACCGCCACTCGCCCGATGCCCGGCCGCGCACGTAGAGCACGCGGCTCCCCCAGACGCTGAATCCGCGCCGGGTCAGCGCTGCCACCGTGCCGTTGAACAGGCTATTCACCCGGCGCCCTAGCGGCGAGGTTGGCATGACGTACCTGGACGACTGGTTCGCGGACATCTGGTCCTCCTTGGCTGAACCTCTGTGAGCACCGCTCTCTATACGGATCAGTGTGCACGATCGGCAGTACTCAAGTCAAGAGCACCGCTCACATTTGAGACTGACGCTTACTTAATCTCCGCGTAGCGACTGGCACTCAATAGTCATGCCCGCCGGCTCAAGGATCACATTGGCCTCAGGTGTCACATCAGCTCGCGACAGTCTCGCGGTGGGAGTTCCTTGGACGGCGACGCCTGGAGGGTTGTCGTGCTGGTCGAGGAGGGTTCTCGCTGGCGGGAGGTTTTTCGTGCTCGAAGAGGAGAGTTCCCGTCTGTCATAGTCCGGTCAAAGCTCCAGGACCCGAAAATCCTCCTCCAGGAACCTGTGCGCGGGCGACACCGACCAGCGCGAACTCGCGCTTGCCGCAAGAGTCGCGCTGGCCAGCGCCGGCGTATGACGAGCTAGCGAGCTAAGGAGCTAGCGAGCCTGGCCGGTCCCGCTGTCGATCTCGATCCGCTCCTTGCGAAGCTCGCCTGTGATGGTCTTGTCCTCCTCGACCTTGCGCACCGACAGCCGGACCCGCTCGACCGGCACGGCTTCCTTGGTGATGATCGCTCGCGCCTCGTGCAGGATGATCTCCTGATCGCGCTCGGCCAGCTCACCGGTGATGTCGTCGCCGGACGTGACCGGAATCCGCTCGATCTCGTATTCCTCGTGGAAGACGCGGACCGTCTGCTCGACCGGCACGGTGTCGATGTACTTGTGCAGCTTCACCCGCGTGGTCTCCGCGGTCTCGAAGTTCACGGCCAGCCGCTCCTCGGACCTGGTCAGCCACTCGGGGCCAGAGCCCGGGCCGTCGCCGGCCAGATCACCCGCCGGCTGCCTGATCTCCTGAGCACGAGCCTCCTGAGCACGGGCCTCCCGAGCACGGGCCTCCTCCTGATCGCCGGCCCGCGCGGCCTCAGCCTCCGCGGCCAGCCCGGCCTCCCCGGCCGGCCCCGCGGCCTGACCCTCCGGCATCCGGTCATCGCCCGGCGGCGCCTGCGGCGGCACGTTCAGGCCGAAGTAGCCGCGCAGCTGCTCCTCCTGCTCGACGGACATGTGCCGGTCTACGCTGACACCTGGCTCGGCCAGGATCTTGTCCGTGTCGAAGGGAACGGTCAGTCCCCCGCTGGTCGTCATGCTGCTGCCTGCCAGCGGCACGAAATGCAGCCCCTTGCTTGAGCGAATCCGTGCCCAGCTAGGCGTTCCGTCCACGTCGTCGCGGAAGACCTGCTCGACGGTGCCCACCGCGAGCCCGTCCGAGTCGGTTACTGGTGCACCCACGAGTTGGTCGGCGTGCATCGTCATTGTTTGTCCCCCCGTGTAGCTAGCCCCGTATAGCAAGCACTGAAGTTACGAGCGCTGGCTGACTAAGTGACAGCGCATGCCTACTGACACATGTGACTGATTGTAATCGGAGAACATCGATCTGTGATAGAGCGGGATGACCTCAACTTCTCTTCGCTAACTTGAAATGAAAACCGTTTCCAAGTAGTTTTCCCCGTGAGTCAGCTTGACGCGGCCACGGGGAGCGAGCAGCCACGGGAGGATGAGCAGCGGTGCGACTGACGCGACGGCGAGTGACGCCAGCGCTGACCTCGCCGAACCTCCGGCAGTGCTCTCAGCGCTCGTGATCCTCTCGGCGGGACCGCTTCTGGCCGCGTGCAGCACGGCGGGCAGCGCGGCCGACCCAGGCGGCGCCAGAGCCGGCCAGGTACTCCAGGTCACCGCGGCCGAGAACTTCTGGGGCAGCATCGCCAGCCAGCTCGGCGGCAAGCACGTGCAGGTCACCAGCATCATCACCAACCCGAACACCGACCCGCACAGCTACGAGCCGACAGCCAGCGACGCCAGGGCGTTCGCGGGCGCTCAGCTCGTCATCGAGAACGGGATCGGCTACGACCCCTGGGCGGCCAGCCTGCTCGCGGCCGGCGATGACGACCAGCTCGTGCTCGACGTCGGGCAGCGTGCTCGGAGTCCCCGACGGGGGCAATCCGCATCGCTGGTACAACCCGTCCGACGTGCGGCGGGTCGTCAGCCAGCTCACCGCCGACTACCGCGCGCTCGACCCGGCGGGCGCCTCCTACTTCGACGCGCGGCGGGCTCAGTTCGAGAGTGCCGGACTCCGGCAGTACGACTCACTTGTTAAAGCCATCAGGCGGAAATATGCCGGCACGCCGGTCGGTGCCTCTGAGTCGATCTTCGCGATGCTGGCTCCGGCACTCGGCTTGCGGCTGATCACGCCATCGAGCTTCCTCGAAGGCGATCAGCGAGGGCGGCGAGGTGTCGGCCGCCGACAAGCAGACGATCGACAACCAGCTCGAGCATCACCTGATCAAGATCTACGTCTACAACAGCCAGAACGTCACTCCTGACGTGCGAGCGCAGCTCAGCGAGGCGAGGGCGGAGCACATCCCGGTCGCCACCATCACCGAGACTCTGACACCGCCGCAGGACAGTTACCAGGCCTGGCAGGTCAGGCAGCTTCGCGGGATCGAGGCCGCGCTCGCCAGGGCCGCAGGATCTACCCGATGAGCCAGGCAGGCAAGATGACCCAGATCGGCGGATCAGGCAGCGGGCCAGGCAGCGGCGGCGCGACTCTCGCGGCCGGCGCGCCCCCGGGCGGGAGCGCCGTTCCGGGCGGCAGTGCGATCGCGGTGCGGTTCGACCGCGCTGCCGCGCAGGTCGGCGGCCGGACGATCTGGTCCGAGGTGAGCCTGGAGGTTGCCCAGGGTGAATTCCTGGCCGTGCTCGGTCCCAACGGCGTCGGCAAGTCGACGCTGGTCAAGGCGGCGCTCGGGCTGGTGGGGCTCTCGGCCGGATCGGCGACCGTGCTCGGCCTGCCGGCCGGCCAGGCCGGCCGGCAGATCGGCTACCTGCCGCAGCGCCGCAGCTTCGACGCAAGCCTGCGGGTGCGCGGCGTCGACGTCGTCGGACTCGGCAGCGACGGCGAGCGCTGGGGCCTCCCGATCCCGTTCGGCAGCCGCTTCCTGCCGTCCAGGCGAGCCGCCGCCGAGCGGGTGCGCGAGGTCATCGAACTGGTCGGGGCGAGCGCGTTCGCCGACCGGCCGATCGGCCAGGTGTCCGGCGGCGAACAGCAGCGGCTGCTGATCGCCCAGGCGCTGGTCAAGCAGCCCAGGCTGCTGGTACTCGACGAACCGCTCGACAGCCTCGACCTGCCGAGCCAGGCCTCGGTCGCCGCGCTGATCTCGCGGATCTGCCGCGACCACCAGGTCACCGTGATGCTCGTGGCCCACGACGTGAACCCGATCCTGCCCTACCTCGACCGGGTCGCCTACGTCGCTCGCGGCGGCGCGGTCTGCGGTACCCCGGACGAGGTGATCAGGTCCGAAGTCCTGAGCGAGCTGTACCGCACCCCGGTGGAGGTGCTCAAGGCCTCCGACGGCAGGCTCGTGGTCGTCGGCGAGCCTGAGGCTCCGGCCCGGCACACGGACCGGCACGGCGACGGCACCGCCGTCGCGGCCCAGCCGTGGTGACTGTCCCTGACGGGGCTGACCTGGAACGTCGTCAGCGACGTCCGGCAGCTCCTCTTCTACCCGTTCATGGTCAACGCGTTCCGCGCCGGGACGATCGTGGCGGTGGCGGCTGGCGCGCTCGGCTGGTACATGGTGCTGCGCAGGCAGTCGTTCGCCGGCCACACGCTGGCCATCGTGTCATTCCCCGGTGCCGCTGCCGCCATCCTGATCGGCGTCAGCGCGCTCGCCGGGTACTTCACCGCGGCGATCGCCGCCGCCATCGTGATCGCCGCCATCCCGCGCTCGCTCGGCGGCCGCGCCCGCAGCAGCGAGTCCGCGGTCATCGGCACGGTGCAGGCGTTCGCGCTGGCCTGCGGGGCGCTGTTCGTCAGCCTGTACGGCGGATTCCTCAGCGGGCTGACGAACCTGCTGTTCGGCTCGTTCCTCGGAATATCAGGCAGTCAGGTCCTGACGCTGCTCATCGTGGCGGTCATCGCGCTGGCCGGACTGGCCGTGATCGGCCGGCCGCTGTTCTTCGCTACCGTTGACCCGGATGTCGCGGCGGCGCGCGGCGTGCCCGTACGCCTGGTATCGACCGTCTTCCTCATCCTGCTTGGCTGCGCGGCGGCCGAGGTGAGCCAGATCACCGGCGCCCTGCTGGTGTTCGCGCTGCTGGTGATGCCGGCCGCGACGGCGCAGCAGCTGACGGCCAGGCCGCTGGTGAGCTTCTGCCTGACAATCGCCTTCGGCCTGGTCATCGTGTGGCTCGGCCTGGCGGTCGCGTACTTCTCTGTCTATCCCGTCGGCTTCTACATCACCACGCTTCGGCTTCGCCTGCTACGTGCTCGCGGCGGCTGCCCGTGCGGCGGCCGGTTACCTGACGCGCCCGCCGATGGTGCCGGCATGATCACGGGGCTGATCGCAGATCGCTGAGCAGCCGTTCCTGCGGTACGCGTTCATCGCGGGCGCGTTCATCGCCGCCGCTTCCGGGCTCGTCGGCTACTTCGTCGTGCTGCGCTCTCAGGTCTTCACCGGCGACGCGCTGAGCCACGTCGCTTTCACCGGCGCGCTCGCCGCCCTCGCCGCAGGCGCGGACCTGCTGATCGGCCTGTACGGCGCGTGCATCGCGGTCGCGCTCGCGATGGCCGCGCTCGGCCGCAGAGGGCAGGCCGACGACACCGTGATCGGCAGCGTGTTCGCCTGGATCCTCGGCCTGGGCGCCCTCTTCCTCAGCATCTACACGCGATCGCAGACAGGGGCGAACGGCACTTCAGGGGTCAATGTGCTCTTCGGCACGATCTTCGGCCTGTCCGCCGGCCAGGCGCTGACCGACTCGGTGATCTGCGCCGCCGTCTGCGTGGCCGTCGTCGTGATCGGCAGGCCGCTGCTCTTCGCCAGCGTCGACCCGGCCGTGGCCGCGCGCTCGCGGCGTGCCGGTGCGCGCCCTCGGCTTCATCTTCCTCGGGCTGGTCGGCGTCACCGCCGCCGCCGCGACTCAGGCGGTCGGCGCGCTGCTGCTGCTCGGCCTTATCGCCGCACCCGCGGGCGCGGCCCAGCGCCTGACCTGCCGCCCGGTCGCCGCGCTGTGGCTGTCGGCTGGCCTGGCGGTCGGCTCAGTCTGGGCCGGATTGCTGATCGCCTACTCGGCGCCGCGGCTGCCGCCGAGTTTCGGCATTCTCGGCGTGGCGACGCTGGCCTACCTGATCGCGTTCGCGCTCACCCGCAGGCCGCAGGGCGCGCGAATCAGCTGACGGCGAGCGCGTCGAGGCGCCCGGCCAGCTCAGCCGCCGTGTTGGGCCGGGCTCGCGGGTCGGGGTTGACCGCGGTGGCGATGATGTCCCGCAGGGCCGGCGGCAGCGACTCCGAGATCGCCGGCTCGTTGCCGAGCACGCGGCGCATCGCCACCATGGTGCTGTCGGTGGGCAGCTCGCCGTACAGGCCGGTGCCAGTCAGCACCCGGTGCAAGGTCGCGCCGAGCGCGTAGATGTCCGTCGCGCGGGACGGCAGCTCGCCTCTGATGATCGCCGGGTCAAGGTATTCCACCGATCCGGCTGATCCCAGGCCGGTAATCGTCAAGCCGGGCGTCAGCAGCTGGCTGAGCCCGAGATCGCTGAGCTTCGCTCCCCCGTCGTGCAGCATGATGTTGGCCGGCTTGATGTCGTTGTGGGCGATGCCGGCCTCGTGCAGCGCGTCCGCGGCGCGGGCAGCGTCGGCGACCGCCGCCAGCGCGTGCACCGGCGGCAGCGAGCCTGCCGCGTCCGCGAGCGACCCCGCCGGCAGGTACTCCATGGAGTAGTAGAGGTCATCGCCTTGCTGCCCGGCGTCGTACAGCGTTACCAGGTACGCCGAGCGGACCGCCGCGAAGGCGGTGAGCTCGCGGGTGGCGCGGCGAAACGTGTCCTGGCTGTTGGAGCCGGTGAGCACCTTGACCGCGACCAGGTCGGCGTTGATGTGCAGCCGCTCAGGCCGGTGAGCGAGGTAGAAGGCACCGTGATTGCCCTCGCCGAGCTTCCTGATGAAGTGGTAGTCAGCGATGCCGGCCCGGTCAACCGCGAGACTCCCGTCACTATTGGTCACTGCTGCCTGCCTTCCGGCTGCTTGGGCTTGTCCAGCGCTTCAACCCACTGGTCCATGTCATCACTGGCTTCGTTGCTACCTGCCACGACGGCGATATGCGCGTCCAGGCTGCCGTTGCTGCTGATCAGTTCTCCGTTGACGGCGGCTGCGCCGTTGCCGGTCCCTGCGCCGTTGCCGCCTATGGCGGCCGCGACCGCTGCCCCGGCTACCGCGGCGACCGGCGCCGCGAGCACGAGGTCGGCGGGAGCGACGAGCAGGCTGCCGGCAGGCTGCTCGCCGGCGGTTGCCAGGACACCGCGCCTGGCGAGGTCGGCGACCCGGGCGCTGCTGGCCCGGCCTGCCGGCGCGATCACCAGGTCAAGCCCGTCAGCAGCCGCGAGATGTGCCGCCACCTGCAATGCCGCGTCGGAATCCGCGCCCCTGGCCAGCTGAACTGTGGCCGCCGACGGCGAGCCAGGAAGCGGCCGCAGCACGATCACGATCTGGGCCTTGCCGCCGTCTGTCAGCTCCGTGACCAGCGCGGCATCCTTGTGCATCACGATCGTGTCCGGATCGGCCGCGGCGAGGTAGGCGGGAAGCTCGGCCGCCACGTTGTCGCTGAACCTGGACTGAACCACCGCGGTCACCCCGCGCTGCTCCGCCCGGGCGGCGAGGTGCTGCAGCTCGTCCATGGTCCGCGTCATCTGCAGCAACTCGGCGCCGAGGCCAAGGCCGACCTCGAGCCGCTGGCTCTGAGCCTGCGGTACCAGGTGCGCGAGCACGATATCGGTGTTCGACTTGGTCGAGGCGAGGCCGCGCGGCGACATCGACGAGCGGCGCGGCCGTCGCGGGATCGCCGACCAGCACGACAACGCGGTGCGCCCCGGCCCGGCCGAGGGCCGACCGGTCGGCCTCGGTGATATCCCGCTCGCATGATCCGGTTCGGGTAGATGTACTTGAGCAACGGCCCGGCCATGGCCGTGGTCACGATCGCCATCACGACCATGAGCGTGTACAGCGATGTGCTCAGGATGCCGAGATTCAGCCCGACGGTGAGGATCACGAGCTCGGTCAGGCCGCGCGTGTTCATCAGCGAGGCAAGCGACGCCGGCCTGCCGCGTCGCACCCCGGTGAGCCTGGCGCCGAAGTAGGCACCGCCGAACTTGCCGATCACGGCGACAGCCATGATCAGGCCGAGGTCGGCGAGCCCTGACAGCCCGATCCCCGACAGGTTGACCGACAGGCCCGCGATGACGAAGAACACGGGCAGGAACACGATGACGCTGACCTGCTCGAGCCGCTCCAGGATCGACACGCGCAGCGACGGGATGTTCCTCGGCATCACGATGCCGAAGATGAACGCGCCGAAGATGAACTTCACGCCCATCCAGTCAGTGGCGTAGGCCGAACAGCAGCAAGATCCGAGGATGGTCGCGAGCACCGTCGGGGTCAGCCGGCCTTCGCGCTGGTAGATCGTCGGCCAGCTTCCGCAGGCCCGGCCGGACGACGAAGATGATCGCGGCCGCGTAGACCGGAGCCAGCACAAGCCGCGAGCTCGTTGCCGCTCGCGCCGGCGACGGCGACCACGATGGCCAGCAGCGTCCAGGCGAGCACGTCATCGACCGAGGCGGCGGCGAGCGCCAGGCCGCCGATCCTGGTCCGGTGCATGCCGCGGTCGGTGAGGATGCGGGCGAGCACCGGGAACGCGGTGATCGACATCGCGACGCCGAAGAACAGCACGAAGACCGTCTTGTTAGGCACGTGCTCACGCTGCGCGAGCCAGACTCCGAGCCCGGTGCCCAGCACGAGCGGCAGGAGGATCGACCCGATCGCGACCCCGGCCGCGACCTTCTCCCTGCCCTTGACCAGGCTCAGGTCGACCTCGTAGCCGACGACGAACATGAACAGCACGAGCCCGATGTCGGCAATCGCGGTCAGCGGCGGGATCAGCGTCGGCGGGAAGAGCGTCGAAGTGATCTTGCCGTCGAACAGCGTCGGGCCGAGCAGCAGCCCGGCGACGATCTCGCCGAGCACGGGCGGCTGGCCGATCCGCTTCGCCAGTGCGCCGAGCAGCCTGGCCAGGATGATGATCAGCGCGAGGTCCGCCAGCAGCAGCTGGACTTCCTGGTCAGTCATGGATGAGTCCCCTGGTGTGCCCGGTCAGGACGGCGGGTCACCGGCCACGGTGGGACTCATATCGGAATCCGCGTCCGCCCAGATCCACCTGGCTTCCTGTGGCTAGCACCAGCGGCATATGCGGCTGGAGCTGGGTGTCGGCGGGCTGATTGGCGAGCTTGACGCGGGTGCCGTTGGCGGAGCCGAGGTCGGTGATCGAGCACTCGCCAGCCGTCGAGCGCGACCTTGGCGTGAACCCGCGACACGATCCCGGAGTCATCGGCGATGCGCAGCGCCCGCGACCTGCCGGACGCGACGGTCGCGTCAAGCCCGGGCTCCCTGCCCACGATGTAGTCCCGGTCGAGCTGGAACACCGAGCCGTCGTCGAGCAGCAGCACGCCGAGCGGCGGCCGGGTGCCCGGCCTCGGCACCAGCGTCTGCTGGTTCATCGAGATGCCGCAGACCGCGCAGAAAAGCGCCTCGGGGTCGTCGAAGTGCCCGTTCTTGCAGTACACGCCCTGGATGATCGGCGCTTCGGCGACGTAGCTGCTGGTACCTGGCGGCATGTCCCTGGCCTTGGACAGCGGCTCGCGTTGCCCGCACTCGGCTGGCCGGCCCCGGCCGCGCCGAACACGACGGCCTCGAACGGCTCGGACGGAACGGGCGGCGCTCCTGCGGCGGAGCGGGTGGCTGCCAGAGTTCGGTGCCCGATGTGCGCCTGCTCGTCGACCGGACTGGCTGCGGAATCGACGGCACCGCGGCACCGATCGGGAGTGGCTCAGGCACCACGGGCTGGGAGGCGGGCTCAGGCAGCGCGGGCTCGGGAACGGCTGGCTCAGGGATCGACGGCTCGGGGATCGACGGCTCGGGGATGGCGGGTTCAGGCACAGCCGGCTCAGGCCGCACCGGCTCAAGCTGTACCGGCTCAGCCTCGGCGAACTCGGGCTCAGCGAACTCGGCTCGGGGACCTCCGGCGCTGCTGGCTCGGGCTCAGCGACTAGCTCGGGCTCAGCGATCGGCGATGCGGCCGGCTCCGGTGCCGGCGGCTCCGGCGGGCGTCGGCTGCCGCATCGCCCGACCGCGTGCGCGGCGGCTCATCGGCGCGACGGGAACGCCGCCGGCGAAGAAGCTCAGCCCGCCGGCCCGGACCGTGCCCGCGTCGAGCCGGGAGAACCGGTCCGTGCGGGGCGGGCCGTTGTCGGCCGCGCCGAGACCGCCCCTGACCGCCGGTCACCGCTGCCCGCACCAGGCAGCGCAGCAGCATGCCGGGCTGGCCGGCCTCGACTCCGCTGGGTGCCGTAGGCCGTGGTCATGTCCGCCCAGGCGCCGCCGCTGACGCGTCACGGCCAGCCCGGCCCCGACCGCGCCGAAAGCAAGGACCGACGGCTCGTCGCTCCGCCGCCGTTCTCGGCGCAGGCGTCCTCAAGCGCGGCCGCGACCTGGTCGGCGAACTGGCGGCCGTCCCCCCCGGCGCGGCGACCTGCTCGAGCGCGTCGAGCAGCACGTCGACGAACTGCCCGGACTCCAGGCTGCTGAGCAAGATCAGGTTACCGTACCTGGCCAGCACGCCGTCGCCGGGTACGGGCCATAGGCCCGGTGGGTGCGCACCTCTTATCCGGATCGGTCACACCAGCCTCCCGCCGACGGAATCGCCACCTGATGTTGATCACACGCATCGGGCCGTTGGCCCAGAGCCAGACCGCGACCCAGACGAGCACGAAGTCGATCAGGAACGCCGACCCCGGCACCGTCCCTGGCGATGCCCGGGATCAGGCCGAGCTGCAGCAGCAGCCAGATCACGATGCCCTCGTGACAAACGTGACCAGGCCGAAGAACGTCGGCCAGTCCTTCTCCCAGCGCCACTGCATGATGAAGTGGTAGATGCACTCCCACGCGATCCCGATCACGGTGACCGCGACCAGGATGATGAAGGTGTCCTGTAGGCCTGCGACATCGTAGTTCCGGCCGGTGAGCGGCAGGAACGGCGTGATGATCGCCGTGACGATCCCGCCGATGATGGCGAGCAAGATGATCCGCGTCTGGATCCGGCCGCCCAGCGTGGGTAGCACCAAGCCTCCTACAAAGTACCTGCTGAAAATTGGCGGCAGTGCGGGCCGCGCGTACTCGGGCGGCCCCGCTGACCGAGTTAGGGCTGCTTGTTCCTGGCCCAGCTTCATCCACTGCGAGATCGACCGGAACGGTGCCGATCTTATGGCAGAACCCGCGCCTGGCCAGATCGTCGGCGATCTCCTGAGCCGCGACCTGCAGCCCGAGGAACGTATCCACGCCCGGGAAGTATCCCGCCGAGCGTGGTCGCGCCCGAGGCATACATGACCCCCGGGCCGCTTTGCCGTCCCCGCAACTCGAAGGTGCGCTCGACGTCGAGCCGGCCGATCGGGTTGCGCCCGACGCCGGAGTGCTCAAGCAGATCGGCCAGCACCCGGTGCTCGGCGATGTCGGCTTCCAGGCCCGTGCAGTCGATGATGAAGTCGGCGGCCATCTCGAAGCCTGCCGTTCGGCGTCCTGACCATGCTGACGATCTTGCCGTTCCGTCAGTCCGCATGTCATCGACCGTGCCCTGCATGCGTGGTACCAGCCTTCGCGGCGGCCCTTGTCCATCTGCGCCTGCCAGCGCCGCCGCCACGGCGTGTTGGTGCCGCCCATCTGCTTGTACTTGGCGGCCGCTGCTCGCCTTCGAGCTTGCGCATCTCGGCCTTGAGCTGGCCGCCCCAGACCGACTTCGGGTAGTTGAAGCCCTGGTAGGCGAAGCCGTTGCTGCCCTTGCGCTTGCGTCCAGGCGTGCACGCGTTGCGGGCCGTGGTCGCTATCGATGTAGTGCGGAACAGGTGCACGATCTGGGTCTGCAGTCCGTACTTCTCCCGGTCATCCATCAGCCGCGCAAGCACGCGGGAAGCGACGATGCCGCCGCCGCGGAGCATGACCGTGATCTGCTTGGTCCGCGCGGCCTCGTAGATGTGCTCGTGCTCCTCGTACGCGCTGACGACGTGGTAGAAGTCCTGGTGCTCGGTGCGGAAGTCCTGCAGTTCCTTCAGGAACCGCAGGCCCGGGTAGCCGACCGCCAGGTGCACGTACTCGGCCCGGAAGGCGACCCGCTTGGTCGGCGTGAGCCCTGCCTTCGGGGTCAAGATCACGAAGTAGCCGCCGCCCTGGCGCTTCCTGCACCATCCGGACCTGGCCCTTGACCAGCATCTGGTCCCAGCCGATCCGCTTGGCCTCGCGCTCGAGGCCCGGTCGAAGACCCGGCCGGCCTTGGGCGTGTAGAAGTCGGCCCACATCGGCTCGACGAAGCACGTGCCACAGCTCGCCCCAGTTGCGCTCCTGCGAACGCCTCGGTGAGCCGCGTAGGAGGGGAAGCCCCAGATGTTGTCGGGCCGGGACGCCGAGTCCGACCTGATCCGCTCCGGGCCTCGGGATCTGCGACACCCGGGTCAGGTACTCATAGGTCTGCCAGGGAAAGTCAAGGTTGGACAAGCACGTTGATCCGGTTGGCGGGCACGCCGGCGATCCGCAGGTAGTCAACCGTGACGAACGATCCGATGCCGCCGCCGATGGAGACGAGCGGGATGTCGGCTACCGGTATGCCCGCCGACTGCACCATGGCATCAGTCCACTGATCAGACCTCAGCAGTTCCTCGGTCAGGTCACCCGACCCGGGCTGCGCTCCCTGCTGCGCCGGCGCGGCAGCGGCGGCCGGGCGCTGCCGCATGATCGTGGCCGGCTGCGATGGATCCATCGAGCCCGGCAGCTCGGTCGGGCTATCGGTCATTCCCCGCCCCAATTCAGCTGAAAGATCCTGTGTCCGGAAACTACCGATTTGAGGCCGCATCAAGATTCGAAGCTTCGTCCCCCGATTTGCGGCCCGCGTCGATAAACACTGAGAGTGTCGCATGCGCCACGGAAACCGACAAGACGGTCGGATACTTCGGCGCGCCGCCATCGCCCGTAGCAGCCCCGCCTGGCTCAGCGCTGCCGAGCCGGTCCCGTTCTTGTACACGACACCCACACCTGGCCCCGGGCGAAAAGCATCCGGCGCGCCATCGGGCAGGGTGAATTTCGTGCCGCCATCGGCCCGCGGCCTGGACCACCGCACGTGGTACGCACGGCCATTCCGCAGCACGACCGCCGATCCCGCGCCCACGGTGTTCGCGTACGGGCGGCTTGATTCCCAGTTCCAGGAAGTCCGAGGCGCCGACGATCACGGACTGAATGACCACCGTCGCGGCCGCCGAGCTGGCCGCCGCCGGCCGCGACGGCGGGCTTGCCGTCCATCCACGACAGCCACCGGTGCCGGGCGGCCGACCAACGGAAAGTAAACGCGGCCGCCGGATACGAGACGCTGTAGGAACTTTGCCGGCTCACCGCCAGCGGGCGCCGGCCGAACCTGAATCCGATGTCCCTGGCCCTGCTCGCTCCCTTCGCCTCGGCCAGCAGCTGCCTGGTCCTGCGCGTACAGGTTGTACGGAGCGATCCGGCTGTCGTCCCGGTAGTAGCCGCCGACGATTCCCGCATACAGGTCCACGATCCGCGCATGCTCGACTACCGGCAGCAGACGCGGCTGCGCCCCGGAGAAGGCGAACGCGGCCGGCCGAACTGCCCAGCAGCTCGAGGTCTTCCGCCCGCGACGAGCTGCGCACCGGCCCGACGACCGGCGGGAATGCGACTGGAGAATACCGCAAATATCCGGCTGAGCCCGCCTTCAACCGGCAGCAAGTACACAATATCGGCTTCGCCGCAAGCCGGTCGGCGGCCGCGCCTGAGCGACATTGTCGATCTTGAATATCAGCTCGGGGCGCAGCGACCTAACCGGCTCTCCGGTAAAAGGCGAGAAGAGCCGGGCAGGTGCGCTCTCGCGCCGGTTAGCGGCAGGCTTAACCGCGCCGGCTTGCCGCCGGTGAGCAGGAAAAACCCGACAATCAAGATGAGCAACGCAATCGCGGAGCTAACCCCGGCAATAAGCGCGCGCCGCCTTACCCGCATGGTCATGCACCCCCATGCAGGCTAGCAAACGAGCACTGCTACTCCGTATTCAAGGTCGCCGGAAATCGCACTGCCCGTAAACCCCTATTTTTTACCGGAAGTAATCCCTGTCAGCGAGGTGCGGTCGGCCAGCTCGATCAGCACCGGATCGTGCGTCGCCACCACCGCCGTGATGCCTTCGGAACGCACGACGGTCTTGCAGCAGCCGCATGATCTGGCGGCCGGTCTGCGAATCGAGCTGGCCGGTTGGCTCGTCGGCGATCAGCAGCGCCGGACGGCCGGCCAGCGCCCGGGCGATCGCGACCCGCTGCTGCTGGCCGCCGGAGAGCTCGTTCGGGCGCTGCCTGGCGTGATCGCCCAGGCCGACCAGGCTCAGCATCAGGCTGACCCTCTCCTCGCGCTCCTTGACCGGCGTACCGGCGATCCGCAGCGGAACGCCCGCGTTCTCCGCGGCCGACAGGATCGGGATCAGGCCGAAGGACTGGAAGATGAACGCTACGGTGTTCCGGCGGAAGAGCATCCGCTCCTTGTCGTTCATCGCCGTCACCTCCTCGCCGGCCACGTGCACCGTGCCCTCGGTCGGGCGGTCCAGACCGCCGATCACGTTGAGCAGCGTGGTCTTGCCCGATCCCGAGCGCCCGACCAGCGCGGTCAGCTCGCCTTGCCTGATAGTGCACGAGACCCCGCGCAGCGCGCTGACCAGCGCATGTCCGCTGCCGAAGGCACGGCTGACATCGCGGACATCGACGATGACTGGCGGGTCTTGCGTGCCGCTCCCGGTCATCGCTGCTCCCCTTCCTGCCCTGCGTCTGGCCAGACTCCGATGTGGTCGGGCTCCGCCTCCAGCCTCACCCGGTCAGCCATGCCGAGCGGCTCGATCATGTCGAGCGGCAGCTGAATGCGGCCCGCCCGGTCCAGCACCGCGTACTCCACCGCGTGATCGGCCGACGACCGGCGCAAGGTCTCGGTGCTGGTCCTTCCGTCGGCGATGGCGACCGTGCGGCGCACCTGGTCGGACACGGCCGGATCATGCGTGACGACGAGCACGGTCGCGCCGAGGTCAGCGTTGGCTGTCTGCAGCGCGGCGAAGACATCCATGGCCGTGGCGCTGTCGAGCTCGCCGGTCGGCTCGTCAGCGAGCAGCAGGTCAGGCTCGTTCGCGAGAGCCGTGGCGATGGCGGTCCGCTGCTGCTCCCCGCCCGACATCTGGTCGGGCCTCCGGTCGGCGCAGTAGGCGATGCCGAGCGTGCCGAGCAGTTCGGCGGCCCGGCTGATCCTGGACTTGCGGCTCCGCGCGCTGAATCGCATCGGCATGATCACGTTCTGGCTGGCGGTCAGGTACGGCAGCAGGTTGCGGGAGGTCTGCTGCCAGACGAAGCCGACCACATCGCGCCGGTAGTGCAGCCGGTCCCTCGCGGACATGGCGGCGAGGTCACGGCCGGCGACCCTGACCGTGCCCGCTGTCGGGCTGTCCAGCCCGGCCAGGATGTTCATCAGCGTCGACTTGCCGCTTCCTGACGCGCCGACCATCGCGGTGAGCTCGCCCTCATTGATCAGCAGGTCGAGGCCTTGCAGGGCCTGGACCTCGATGCCCTCGGTCGCGTAGATCCGTACCAGGCGATCGCAGACGACCAGGGCGTGGTCGCCGTAGGACACCCGGGCGCGGTCCGCCTCGGCCGCGAGCTCTCCGATGCCCGAAGCCGCGTCAATCCGCTGGGCCGATGTCGTCATGGCGTCCTGCCTTTCCGTCCTGGCATCGCTGTCCTGGCATCGCTACTCGCCCACCCGCAGTGCCCGTGACACGCCGCGGATCCGGACCGCCAGGCCCTGAGCGAACAAGGTGATGAGCGCGAGTGCGATGAGGCCGGCTGCCAGGTAGCCGATCACCGGGAAGTCGGCCTGGACGGGCACCCGCGCGTCCGACCCGGTAAAGAGCGACAGATCGATGCTCGGCGCGAGCAGCGGCACCAGCGCCCAGGCGCAGATCGCTCCGCCCGCGGCGGCGGCCGCGATCGCGGGCAGCGCCTCAGCGCTGACCAGGAGTCTGGCCTGACGCTGGGACAGCCCCATAGTGAACAGCCTGGCCAGCGTCAGCTCACGCGGCCTGGCACCGAGCGCGAGCATGATCAGCATGATCATCGCGCCGAACGCGGCCGCGGCCAGCGCTGACTGGGCGAAGGTGACGTACGCGCCATGCTGCAGGTCAGCTCCGGTCAGGGCCGCGAGGACAGCCGACCGGTAGGTGATCGTGGTAGCTCCGGGCAGCAGCCTGGCCACCACGGCGCGCAGCCTGGCGCGATCCGCCTGGCCGATGATCAGCACGACATTCGGCACCGGCCGGTCGCCGCCGAGGATCCGGTCGGCGGCTTGCTCGGGCACGACGATGAACGGGCCGCCCTGCGGCACGCCTGGCGTGTCCGCGACCCCGCCGGCCACGCTGACCGGCACCGTCCTCGTGCCGATGAGCAGGTCGCGGCCGTGTGCCAGCGCGGTCGCCGCGCCCGCCGAGGCCAGCGCCGGCAGCGATCCGCCCGCGGCAGGCTTCGCGAGCCCGGCCGGGAATGGTCTCGCGGGGGTCCGCGCGATCAGCGCGGCGTACCGGGCCGGATCGACGGCTACGACGCCGATCGTGGTGCCGTCGGCCGTCGTGCCGGACGTGACGGCCACCACGGCAGAGACCTGAACGCCCGGCACGCCCGCGATCGCCCGCGCCGTCGCCGGGGTGAGCGGCGCGTTCGATCCCGAGGTCCCGATCACCACATCGGCTCCGACTGCCTGCCAGGACTGCGCGACGTCGCCAGTGACCACAGCCGTGCGCAGCATCGCGCCGAACGCGATCACTCCGAGCGCGAGGACCAGCGCGAAGGCCGGGAGGATCGCGCTGGCCGACGCTCGCGCCGCTCGCGCCAGCCCGATGAACGCGGTGACGCCCTGCCGCCGGCCAGCCAGGGCGACCAGCCACCGCAGCACCGCCGGATAGGCGCGGACCACGATGATCGCCATGGGTATCGCGACCAGCACCGGCGCCGCGCTCGTGAACCAGTCGGTGGCGCCCCCGGCGGGCTGACCCTGGAGCCGCAGGATCAGCAGGCCGCCGAGGGCGACGAGCACCGCGGCGACGTCGAAGACCACGCGCCTGACCCGCACCCGGCGGGGCGGCGGGCTGTCCGCGCGCTCGGCGACGAGCCGCGCGTGCCGCAGCGCGAGCCAGGGCACGCCCGCCAGGGCGACCGCGCACGTGATGGCAGCCAGCCACCAGGCCAGCGGCTCATCCTGGCCCGGCGTGACCAGGACGCCGAGCACGACGGCAGCCAGGGCCGCTGGCAGCACGACGACGGCGCCCGCCCTCGCCGCGACGCAGCGCTAGCTGCCACCGGCCTGCGCCCCGCGCCCTGATCAGCCCGAATTCTCCGGCTCTTCGCTCGGCGAGCAGCCGGCCGCCGAGCAGCAAGACGACCAGTCCCACCACCGTCAGGCTGACGTACAGCAGCGAGAGCAGCGTCCCGACCTGCCCTTCGGTCTGCACGAACTCAATGAGCGCGCCGCTGATCGGGGCGGTCAGCGGGACGCTGACCGCCGACGTGACGCTGCGCCTCAGCAAGCCAAGCTGGGGCAGCTTCGATACCAGCTCGTTCTCGAGCGAGGCGGCCTGGCCGGCGTTGACCTGGCCGAGCTGAAGCGGGAACTCCCAGGTCACGCTCATGTTCGCGTCGGAAAGCGCGAGCTCGAGGTCATTCAGCTCGCCGTCGGGGATCAGGGCCGACCCCAGCCAGTTGGCTGCCGTGTGGCTCGAGTGGTTGAGGCTTGGCTTGAGCGCGCCAGGATCGGCCGCCCAGAATGATGACCTGACGTTGCGCGGCGTGAAGATCCCGGTCACCTTCAGCAGCACGGTGCCGACCGCCCCGGCATCGCTGTCGGCCAGCGGGAGTACCGAGCCGACTCGCAGGCTGAATCGAGCTGCCATCGCCGGAGTGACAGCGACCTCGAACCGGCCCACCGTCTGCGTAAACGAGTGCAGGGCGGGCATCTTGCCCGCGATGAACCTGACGTACTTCGGCAAGCTGGATCGGGCAATGAGCTCCACCTGCGGCGGAGCCTGGCCGTTATAGGCGCTCTTGGCCGCTCCCGGAGCAGCCAGGTAATTGGTCGCCACCCCCCACCAGCTGGCCCCCGGCACGAGCGGCAGTCCGGCTGCCCGCAGGTGCGCGCCGAGCTCTGACTCGACCGGCCCGAGCACCCTTCCGTTCATGCCGGTGTAAGCAGGCAGGCCATTCTGGCCCAGCGCCTCCCCGAGCGTCGGCATGTCCATGGTGGCGATCACCGACCGGCCGGAGGCGGGCGTGGCCGAGATGAGCTGCTGCAGCGCCCTGGTGCGGAAGGCCAGGCTCGCCCGCGGCGTCGCCGTCGCGACGAAGACGCTCGCCAGTACCAGCAGCGCGAGCACAAAGCTCGCTCCCGCGCCGGTACCGGTGACGATGACCAGGCCGTCCCTCACCCGGCGCACTACGGTCCTGGCGCTCATGCCGCCTCCGCCGCGCGGAGCTGAGCCGCTGGATCTGGCCGGAAGAAAGCGCTCGCCGCCGCGGCGAGCACAGGGATCGCGCTCACGGCGAAGGCGATGGCAAGCGCGGCCCCGACCGGGACCTTCACCAGCACGGGCACCACCGGGGCCGCCGCGGTCGAGGTCAGCGTGACCGACGGCACCAGCAGGTGCGCGAGCACGGTGCCGAGCAGGAATCCGGTCAGCGCGGCCGGCACGCTGAGGCTAAGCGCCTCCAGGCAGAGCAGGCGCGCCTGAGCGGGGCCGTCAACGCCGAGCGCCGCGAGCAGCGCGGACTGCGTTCGCCGCTCCCGCACGCTCCCGGCCACGCTGACCGAGAACCCGAGGATCGCCAGGAGCGCCGCCGCGATGGCCGTCGCCTGAATCGCCTGCTGCGGAATGGCGGACATCGGATCGCCGAGCAACGTCGCGGCCAGCGTTGCCCGGCTGGTGACGGCCGTGGCTGCCGGGAGGCCGTCAGGTACCTGACCGGACTTGGTGGCCAGCCACCACTCGCTCACGGGGACCGGGGCCTGGCCCTGCGCGGCCACCGCTTCCTGGACGGTGCTCAGGTCCACGATCAGCCCGCCCTCGCTGCTCGTGATGGTAGGAAAGGAACTGACCACAGCGACCACCTGCACTGTCAGTGTCGCCTCGCCAGCAGCGACCTGAATGACAGCGTCGGGCTGGAGCTGGTTGGCGCGCAGGTACGAAGCGGTGGCGAGGGCGGGCACGGGCGCGTCGCGGAGCCGGGCGCGCAGCGTCACCGCACCGTCGATCGGCGCGCTCGGACTGCCGAAGAAGGCCGTGATCCCGCCGTCGCCGGGGCTGAAGCGCACCGGATCCGGGCCGCCGGCCGCCTGGAAGATTACCTGGGGCTGCTTGCCGACACCACCGCCGGCGAACCCCGGCGCCGACACCGCCGGTACCCACCTGCTGAGCAGCGCGGCCGCGTCGAGCCGCCGGACCGGCCCGCCCGGCCGGGAGGTCGCCAGGCCGGTCACCGCGAAGACGGCGACGCGAGGCGCGGCCTCGGCGGCATGATGGCGCGGCGCCGGCGGCAGCGTGTAGTCCGTCGTGATCGCGACGAGCCTGAGCGGGTAAATCGCCGTGCCGGTCGCGGTCAGCCTGGCCACCAGGACGTGACTGCGGCTGTCGGCCGGCAGCGTGCCCGCCGGGACCGAGTAGACGTCGCCGTCCCCGTCCATGATCGAGACGGTCACTTGCGTGCGGCCGAGACCGGCGCCCTTGCCCGGGTTCAGGCTCGCCGTGATCGCCAGCCTGGTCGGGCGACCTGGCAGCGAGATGAGCGGCCTGGTGCTGGCCGGCGGGATCTCGCGCCAGATCGACTGCGGCGCCTGGTCACCGCGCAGCAGCACGGCGGCCGGGGCCTGCCGGGAGTCGATCGCTAGCAGCTCGCCGTTCCCTGGCGCCTCTATCCCGTTGCTCACCGCCATCGCGGCGGTGACACCGGGCGCGTGCGCGATTTTGCCCGCTACTTCCGGGTTAGCCGGGAAGAGCGTGTCGGCGCGCACGTCCGCGCCGGCGATGAACGCCGACTGGTCAAGGGCCGACTGCCGCCAGCTCTGATGCTGGGCCAGCGCCAGCGTGCTCGTGCCGACCGCGAGCACGACGAGCAGCATGGGCGCGCTCTGCCTGACGGCGCGCCTGCTGAGCTCCCAGGTCGCCAGCGCGCTGCCGAGCCGCCTGGTCCTGGCCGCCAGCTTGTCGCCCGCCTTGGCCAGCAACGGGAGCAGCCTGAGCGGCAGCACCGTCCCGGCCGCGAGCGCGATCGCGGGAGCCAGCGCCAGCACGGGGTCGATCCCCAGGCCTGCCGGGGTACGGCCGAGCACAGAGAACTCCCGCAGCTGCCAGCCGGCGAGCAGCGCCAGCACGATCAGCGCGACATCAGCGCCCGCCGTCGCCAGGAGCAGTGCCGGGGGCCGCCGGCCCCTGCTCACCCTGAGCGCGCCTGGCGACGATGAGCGCACGGCCGGCCAGATCATGATCGCGGTGCACAGCACCAGTACGAGCGCCGCCGTCCACCAGGCGTCGGCCGGTACCCCGCTGACCTTGATCCCGGCGGCGCGGAGCGTTCCGCTCCTGGCCAGCAGGCCGGTCAGCCGGCTGCCGAGCAGCGCGCCCGCGCCTGCGGCGATCACGGTGATGATCAGCGCCTCGACCATGGCCAGCTTCAGCAGCTGGCCGCGCCCGGCGCCCCGGGACCGCAGCGTCGCCGACTCTTCCTCGCGCTGGCTCGCCAGCGTGCGCGCGGTCAGTGTCAGCGCGGCACCGGCGAGCAGCAGCAGTTCCAGCTCGCCCACCAGCAGCAGCGACCTGGCGACGATCAGCTTGGCTGTCACGGTCTGGAGCACAGCCGGCAGGCCGCTGACGGCTTGCAAGCCGCCGAGGTCGACCGACTTGGACAGGAAGGCCATCGCCCGGGTCAGCCTGCTCGACAGCGGGCTGAGCTGGTCGGCGGCCAGGCGCGTAGTTCCGAGCCCGTACAGCCAGGTGGCATCCCCGATCGTGATCCGGTGACCGGTGAAAGCGCTGTTGTCCACGATGAACGGCCCGTAGGTGACGAACCCGGGCGCGGCGCTGACCCCGCTCGGGGAGATCAGGTCAAGGTCCCAGTACGGTGCTGACTGATCGAGCGGCTGATAGATGCCGGTGACCCGCAGCCTGACCGTCGCCGACGTGAGCCGGTCGCGCAGCGCGAGTACCTGGCCGACCTTCAGGCGCAAGATCGTGGCGACGCTCGCCGGTACCGCGGCCTGCGGCACGGCGGGCCGCGCGGCAGGAGCCGGCCAGGCGCCAGTGACGAGCTTGACGTGCGAGCGCAGCCTCGTCATGACCGCGGCCTGCACAAGCGGAATGGTTTTGCTGCCGCGCGGCGCCGGCAGGCCAAGCGGGTCTGACCACACCGAGTCATCGGCCGTGATCGGCACGCCGCCGAAGGCGTGGCGGATCGCGGAACTGACGACCGGGCCGTCGGCGCGGTACTGCTGGGCGTTGATCGCGCCGCTGATCGCGACCGACCGCTGCCCCGAAGTCGCCAGCTCGTTGCTGACGGCCTGCGGCAGCGCGCTGGCCTCGAATCCCGCGAAGGCAGCCACCAGCGACGACGCGATCAGCGTGCTCAGCAGGACGCTGATCAGCAGCGGCCAGACCGATCGCATTCGCGGCCACAGGATCGAGCGTCGCGCAGTCATCGCCGGTGGACTCCAAACGCACGCGCCGGGCAGCCGGCAAGGTGACGAGGTAGCAAGGTAGCGGGGGTGGCATGGTAGCTAGTGGCAGGGTAGCGGGGTGGCTATTCCGATATCTGGTAGATTATGCCCGAAACGGTCGGTGACCGAGATCCGGAATCGGACCGTTAGTTAATCGTTGCCGATGGTTACCGGGCACCTTTTGTTGTTGGCAAGCGCTGCTTAAACGCACCTATCACCGGCTAGGTTGCGTCGCTGCCCGATCATTCTCGCGGCCCTCGCCCGAGCCGCGCGAGGTCCTGCCGCCCTCGACTGGCCCGTCAATGTCCCAAAGATGGTGCTCCCGCGCCATCGATGCGTCCGGACTGGCCAGCGCTAGTCTCCGTCGGTGCCGCAGCTAGTCCCGGCCCGGAAGCCCATCGGGATCGGACCGTTAGCGGAACGTTGCCGACAGTGACCCGGGGGTCAGGCCAGCGGCGATTTATCGACAAGCTCCGCATGCGCCCGCACGGTAGGCTCGGCCGGGTGACCACCTCGCCAGCTCCTCATTCACCTGTCCGGGTCAGGCTCGCGCCGTCGCCGACGGGGATGTTCCACGTCGGGTCCGCTCGTCACGACCCTGTTCAACTGGGCGTTCGCCAAGCAGCGGGGCGGGGCATTCGTACTGCGCATTGAGGACACCGACGCGGCCCGCAACCGGCCCGAGTGGACCGACGGCATCGTCAGCGCCATAGCCTGGCTCGGATTGGACGCCGACGGCTACGAGGGACCGGTGCTGCAGTCGGCGAACACCGGCAAGCACCAGGCGGCCGCGCAGCGGCTGGCCGGCGAGGGTCTCGCGTATTACTGCGCGTGCACGCGCGAGGAGATCGTCGCGCGAACCGGCGATAAGCACCGCGGCTACGACGGCCACTGCCGCGGCCTCGGCCTGGGGCCTGGACCCGGCCGGGCGCTGCGGTTCCGCACGCCGGACGAGGGCGTCACGATCGTCGATGACATCGTGCGCGGCAAGGTCAGCTTCGAGAACGCGGCGATCGATGACTTCGCCGTCGCCCGCGCCGACGGGTCGGTCCTCTTCTTGCTCGCCAACGTGGTGGACGACCTCGACATGGGGATCACGCACGTGATCCGGGGCGAGGAGCACCTGCCTAATACGCCCAAGCAGCAGCTGATGATGGCCGCGCTCGGGCATCAGCCGCCGGCGTGGGCGCACCTGCCGGTCCTCGTCAACGAGAAGCGGCAGAAGCTGTCCAAGCGGCGGGACAAGGTCGCGCTCGAGTCCTACCGGGACGAGGGCTACCTGGCCGAGGCGATGCGGAACTACCTGATGCTGCTTGGCTGGGCGCCGTCAGGCGACCGCGAGATCCTGCCGTGGCCGGTGCTGGTCGATGAGTTCAGGCTGGACGAGGTTAACGTGTCACCCGCGTTCTTCGACGTGAAGAAGCTCCGCGCGATCAACGGTGACTACATCAGGGCGCTGCCGCTCGATGAGTTCATCGCCCGTAGCGAGCCGTGGCTGACCCGGCCTGCGGCGCCCTGGCGGCCCGAGGCGTTCAGCGCCGAGGTCTACGCCCAGGTCGCGCCGCTGGTGCAGACCAGGGTGGCGGTCATGGCCGAGCTCACGGCCAACGTCGATTTCCTGTTCCTCGACGAGCCGCCGTCCGACGAGGCGTCCTGGTCGAAGACGATGACCGGGACAGCGTCCGAGGTCGCCGCCGGAATGCTCGACGCGGTGCTCGGCGGCCTGCCGGAGATCAGCTGGGACGCCGAGTCGATCAGGGCCTGCGTCGAGCAGGCCGGCGCCCAGTTCGGCCTCAAGCTCGGCAAGGCCCAGGCCCCGGTCAGGGTCGCGGTCACCGGCCGCAGTACCGGGCTGCCCCTCTTCGAATCGATCCAGGTTCTCGGCCGTGACGCGACGATCGCCCGCCTGCGCGCCGCCCGCGCGAGAATAAAAGCCGCGAGCTAAGCGAGCACGGCCGGTTTCCCGGCCGTGCCCGCTCGGGCTGGCTGACCGCGATCCTCAGCCAGCCGGGCCGCCTTCCAGCGTGACAGTCGCCGTGTGGGACCGTCCTGTCTGATCCGACCAGGTGATCGACACCTTGTCGCCGGGGTGGTGGCCCTGCAAGGTCAGCTGCAGGCTCATCGGCCCGGTGACGTGGTGACCGTCGACAGCGGTGATCACGTCGCCGCCGGTCATCCCCGCCTTGCTGGCCGGCGCGCCGGAGATGACGCCGCTGATGAGAGCGCCGCCGTTCGCGGGCAGGCCGCCTGCCTGGCCGCGCTGCCGGACTCCACCTGCACTCCGACGAAGCCGGTCGCGCCGAGGTGCACGGTCGCCGACGCCTTCCCTGCGCTGATCTGACTCACGATGCCCTCGGCCTGGGCGATCGGGATCGCGTAGGCCTGGGTCGCTGCCGCCGGAGAACTGGAAGTCCTGCGAGGACGCGGCCGTGTCCATGCCGATCACCTCGCCGGACCTGTCGACCAGCGGGCCGCCGGAATCACCTGGCTGGATAGGCGCGTCGTGCCTGATCAGCCCGGTGAGCTTCTCCGCCGTTCCGGCGGATTCGTCGGACGCCGTGATCGAGGCGCCGAGGCTCACGATCTGGCCAGTCACCACCGATGGCCTGCCGCCCTTGCCCTCGGCGTTGCCGATGGCGACCACCCTCTGCCCGGGCGCGGCGGCCGAGGAGTCACCCAGGGCCACGGTCTGCAGCCCGGTGGCATTTTTCAGCTGGAGCACGGCGACGTCGTGGCTCCGGTCGTAGCCGACGACCCTGGCCGTGTAGGACCTGCCGTTGCCGATGTCGGTGGCGATGATCGACGTGGCGCCCTCGATCACGTGGTTGTTGGTCAGCACCTTGCCCGACGGCGTCAGCACCATGCCGGTCCCGGCCGCCTTGGCCTGCTGGAAGCCGAGGGTCGTGACAATGTCCACGAGCCCGGGATCGACCTTGCCAGCGACCTGCGCCGTCGTGAGCACGGCCCCGCCAGGCTGGCCTCCTGAGTGCTGCATCCCGAAGAACGTGCTGGCGGCGCCGATCGCGGCCGCGGCCGCCGCCACCGCCAGTGCCCGGCGTACCCGTGACCCGCGGCGCCGTCCCGGCGGCATGCCATACCCGCCGGGATAACCGTACGCTCCGGGAGGGTAGCTACCTGGCGGGTAACTACCAGGCGGATAGCTGCCCGGCGGGTAGCCGTAGCCGCCGTGACCGCCAGGCTGGCCGTAACCGCCAGGCGGAGCGCCGTAGCCGCCGTAGCCACCCTGATCACCCTGGCCGCCCTGCGCAGTGCCCTGGCCTGGCCAGCCAGCCGGCGGCTGCTGCTGCGGTGCAGGCTGGCCCGGGTCTGGCCAGGTCGGGGTATCGTAGCTGCTACTCATCGCAGTTGGCTCTCCCTCGTCGTCTCGCTTCCTTTCCTATAGTTCCCCAGCTACCTGAAAGACCGCTGAAAACCTGCTTCCCGATGGCTAGAGGTTTGCTGCGTAGCTGAAGATCCGGTGTTCAAGCAGCGGTGTTCAAACACCCGTGTGGCTTCCGGTTCAGCTATGTGCTGCCCAGATGTCGGGTGAAGTTTTGATTTTTGCAATGTCCTGCGGCCATTGTGGAACCTCGGCTGTGGACCTCCCCGCCGCGCCCGGCGGCCGCCACCGGCCGATGGAGGCGATATGCGCATCCTGCGACGCATGCCAGGCCCGGCGGCAGCCCTGCTTGCCCTGGCTTGCGGGCTTACCAGCCTGATCGCGGCCCAGCCAGCTTCGGCGGGAGCCGCGAAGGCGCCACGTCCCGGTCAGTGGACTCAGGTTACCGGCAAGCTCACCAACATCGATGACGCCGGCCTTGCCCGCGGCAGCGACGGCGTGCTGCACGTGCTGTGGACCTCGGGCCAGACCGGCAGCTTCCGCGTGCAGGACACCCCGGTCAGCGCGAGCGGCGTGGTCGGCAAGACGATGACAATCCAGGCTCACATCTTCAGCGCCAACGACCCCGACGCGACCGTGACCTCCCAGGGCGTCGATGCCTTCTGGAACGAGGTCAAGACCGGCGCGCCCGATGCCACCACCGGGGTCTTCGAGGCCGCCCGTCCGCTGCGGGGCGGGAGCTGGAAGCTCGGGCCGGTCACGTCGACCAAGTTCGACTGGCAGTCCTCTGAGTCCGCCGCGCCAGGCACGGGCGGGACGCCGTGGGTGGACTTCGACAACGCTGGCGGGATCGGGGTACACCACACAGGCTCCCTTACCTCTGAAATAAGTTTCCACACCTGTTGCGTCAATAGCGCGGCGATCGGCACCGACTCCAGGACCGGCGCGGCGTGGATCACGTACCGGTCGTTTGTCCCCGGGCACCAGGGCCTGTTCGCCCAGCGCGTCAGCGCCAGCGGGCACCGGACCGGGCCGCCGTCGAGCTGCCGGGATCGGGCGCCGGCGGCGGCCCGCAGACCATCAACCAGCGGGTGACCGCGACCGGCCTCGGCGGCAAGCGGCCAGGCGTGTACGTGGTCTACCAGACCGGCAGCGGCGGCTTCACCCGCCACGTCGAGCTGTTCAGGCTTGGCAGCCGCGGCGCGGTCAGCCTGGGCTCCTTCGGGATCGGCGACCAGATCGGCGGCGCCACCCTGGCGGCCGACCCGTTCGGGCGGCTGTGGGTCTCCTGGTTCCGCGTCATCCGGACCCAGCCGGCCATCTGGGTCAGGCGGGCTAAGACTGGCGCCAGCGGCTTCGGCCAGGTAGCCCGGATCTCGCTGCCGCGCGGCACGACGATCGTCGACAAGGTCTACCTCAGCGCCCAGGCCAGGAAGGTCGATGTCGTCGCGCTGCTGACCGTCCGCGGCAAGACCGCCTACTGGACGACCCAGGTGCTGCCGCCCAGGCAGTAGCCGTTCACCCGAAGCTGACCGGCGCCTTCAGCGAGCCGCCCTTCAAAAAGGGTGGCTCGCTTTTTTGCCATGGGCTATATTATGCTCACAATGAGATGTTCTCAGTTAGAGAAGGACATGGGTCTGAGAAGGACTCGGGTTAGAGAAGGACACGGGAGTGACTGAGGCGGACATGACCGAGCTCAACGGCACGGAACTCAGCGTGGCCGGGCTCAGCGGGGGCGAGCCCGGCCAGGCGGAGCCGCCGGGAGAGATCCAGCTGCTCAGCGAGGAGCAGTTCCTCGCCAGCTATAACCCCCGTGATTACGACCCCGTGGCGGTCACGGTCGACGTCGTCGCGCTGACGATCAGGGACAGCGCGCTGCACGTGCTGCTCGTGCAGCGCGGCGAGCCGCCGTACAACGGCCAGTGGGCACTGCCGGGCGGTTTCGCGCGGGCAGGGAGCCCGCCGGGGCGGTCTGGCCCCGCCAGGCCGGCCGAGGATCTGCCTGACGCGGCCGGGCGGATTCTTGCCAACGAGACAGGCGGGCTGGGCGGGACCTACCTCGAGCAGCTCGGTACCTACGGAACGCCGGGCCGTGACCCCCGGATGCGCGTCATCTCCGTCGCCTACCTGGCGTTCGCTCCCGAACTGCCAGAGCCGCACCCTGGCGGTACCGCCAAGGCAGCGGCATGGGTGCCCGTCGGCGTCCTGGGACTCGCCGAAGGATGCCCGCGCCAGCAAACAGGAACAACCCGGAAGCTTGCGTTCGACCATGCGCAGATTGTCGCTGACGGGCTCGAAAGGGCGAGATCGAAGCTGGAGTACTCGCCACTGGCTACCGCGTTCGTAGTGGAGCCGTTCACCATTTCGGAGCTGAGGACCGTATACGAGGCGGTGTGGGGCGAGTCCTTGCACGCGGGCAACTTCCACCGCAAGGTCTTGTCCGTGCCCGGGTTCATCGAGAGCACGGGCGAGACAACGCAGGCAGGCGGGCCGCGAGGCGGGCCGCGATCACGGCTTTACCGGAGCGGGGATGCGCGGCTGCTGCATCCGGCGCTGCTCCGGCCAGGCCGCGAGGATTCGGTGCGCTGACGTGGTGCCGGCAGCGCGGGAACCGGAGGGCAGGCACGGGGAAGGCAGGCACAAGATGAACGAGCGAAGCATTCGCGGCGGCATGGTTCGCGGGTATAGGGATCGGCGGGTTCGACGATCCGGATGCGGCGCGCAGGGTGCTCGGCGCGCGGGAAAGAGAACGGCCGCCGGTCAAGGCCCAGGTCATCATCTCGGTGTCACTCGATGACCTGGACGGGGATTTGCTGATGTGACCGGATGGCCTGGCCCGGCACCGGGTCAGGCGATCCCGTCCCTGTCGGCCCATTCGAGCAGGGTGTCGATGGAGTACGTGGCATCGTCGATGCCGGCGTGCAGGTCGCCCAGGCGGGCGAAGCGCGCCGGCACCGTCGCGATGGTGAACTCACGGGGGTCCACGTCATCGACTTCGTCCCAGCTGATCGGCGTCGATACAGTCGCCTCAGGCACGCCGCGCACGGAGTAGGCGCTCGCGATCGTGTGGTCCCTGGTGTTCTGGTTGTAGTCGACGAAGAGCATCCGGGGGTCCCGGTCCTTGCGCCACCAGGTCGTCGTCACCTCGCCGGGGGCGCGGCGCTCGACCTCCCTGGCGAACGCCAGGGCGGCCCGCCGCAATTCGGCGAAGCTCCACCGCGGCTCGATCCGCACGTAGATATGCAGGCCGTTGCCGCCCGAGGTCTTGGGCCAGCCGGTCGCCCCCAGCTCGTCCAGCACCTGGCGCGCGAGGGCGGCGATCCGCCGGACGGTGCCGAAATCGCACTCCGGCATCGGGTCCAGGTCAATCCGCCACTCGTCTGGCCGCTCGGTGTCGGCCCGGCGCGAGTTCCACGGGTGGAATTCGACCGTCGACATCTGCACGGCCCAGATGACGCTGGCCAATTCGGTGACGCACAGCTCGTCGGCGTACCTGTTGTAGCGGGGAAAATGCACCCGCACTGTCTCGAGCCAGGGCGGCGCGCCCGCCGGCACCCGCTTCTGGTGCACCTTCTCCCCCGCGACGCCCGACGGGAAGCGGTGCATCATGCAAGGCCGCTCGCGCAGCGCCCGCACGATCCCCTCGCCCACCGCCAGGTAGTAGCGCGCGAGGTCGAGCTTGGTCTCGCCCCTGGCCGGGAAGTAGACCCGGTCGGGATTGGAGATGCGGACGGTCCGGTCTCCGACCTCAAGTTCCGCCTGTGCTGCCATAGCGAGAAGCTAGCCGACAATGAGCCCGGACTTACAGCTATTGTGGGGCGCGGCTAAGACGCGGCTGCCAGGAAGCCCGCTGATCCGGAGTCGAGGCGATGGTCAGTAACTGGGCCGGGAACGTGTCCTTCAGCGCTGCCCGATTCCACCAGCCCAGCTCCGTCTCCGACGTGCGGCGCCTGGTCGCCGAGGCCGGGCGGGTGAAGGCGCTCGGCACCGGCCACTCGTTCAACCGGATCGCCGATACGCCTGGCGACCTGATCTCGCTCGAGCGGCTGCCGACCATCATCGCCGTCGACCCTGACCGGTCCGCGGTGACGATCAGCGCCGATGTCACCTACGGAGAGCTGGCGCCCCGGCTGCACGACTCCGGCTTCGCGCTGGCGAACCTCGGGTCGCTGCCGCACATCTCGGTCGCGGGAGCGTGCGCGACCGGGACGCACGGCTCAGGAGACGGCCTCGGCAACCTCGCCTCGGCGGTGTCGGCGATCGACCTGGTGACGGCCGATGGCGGCCTTGTCACCCTGGAGCGGGGCCAGCCGGATTTTGACGGAGCGGTTGTCTCGCTCGGCGCGCTCGGGATCGTGGTCAGGCTGACGCTCGACATCGAGCCCACCTATTACCTGCACCAGCATGTCTACGACGGGCTGCCTGTCGGCTCGCTCGATGAGCACTTCGGCGCGATCTTCGCCGCCGGCTACAGCGTGAGCCTCTTCACCGGCTGGCAGGGGCCGGTGATCACCCAGGTGTGGGTCAAGGAACGCCTGCCCGCCGGCGACCCGCGCGCGGAGCTGCACGGGCCCGGCTGGCCGACGGCCCCGTCACCCGGTCCCCGGCATGTCGCCCGGGCACTGCACGCCCCAGCAGGGCGTCGCCGGCCCGTGGCACAAGCGGCTGCCGCACTTCCAGTTCGACCAGACGCCGAGCGCCGGGCGGGAGCTTCAGTCCGAGTACCTGCTGCCCAGGTCCTGCGCGGTGGCGGCGCTCGGCGCGGTCGGCGCGGTGCGGGACGTCATCGCCCCGGTGCTCCAGGTGTCCGAGGTTCGCACGGTAGCTGCCGACGACCTGTGGCTGAGTCCGTGTTACCGGCGGGATTCGGTCGCGCTCCATTTCACCTGGATCGATGACGCGCAGGCGGTGGCGCCGGCGCGCGCGGCCGTCGAGGACCAGCTCGCGCCCTTCGGCCCCCGGCCGCACTGGGGCAAGCTGTTCGGCCGGGCCGGCCGGTATGACCGGCTCGGTGACTTCGTGGCGCTCATGGACCGGTACGACCCGGCGGGCAAGTTCCGCAACGATTTCCTGACCGGCTCGCTGGCCGCGCCCTAACCGCCCGGCATCAGGCAAGGCCGGCCTGCGCCGCTATCTGGGTGACGAGGTCTGGCCAGAGTTCCGGCGGCAGGCTGTGCGCCATGCCGGGATAGATGATGAGCCTGGAGCCGCCGATCCTGGCGGCGATGTCCTTACTGCCCTTGGGCTTGATAATCGGGTCATCCTGCCCGCCGATGACCAGCGTGGGGGCGGTGATGCCCGAGATCGGGGGTATTTTCTGGCCGGGCGGCGAGTTGGCGCTGAGTCGACTTAGGGTCCCTGGGGCTGCGGTCATGGCTGATAGTCGCGACTGATCGCGCCCATTCCTCCGGGAACGGATAGGAGGGCGAGGCTCCGAACTCGCGGAACATTCGGACCAGATTATCGATCTCGCCCTCGCGCGACGTGGCGGGCTTGATCTTCCGCAGCCTGCCGAAGATGGCGAACTTGATGTAGGTCATGGCCTTCGCGCCGCCGGCGTCAGCGGGTATTCCGGAGGCGCAGGTCAGCGTGCGGACCCGGCCGGGGTGATAGAGCGCCATTGCCTGGGCCAGCGCGGCGCCCATCGACGCCCCGAATACGTGCGCGCTCTTCCAGCCGACGGCGTCCATGACCGCGATCGCATCGTCCAGCATGTCCAAGGTGGTGTAACTGGGCTTGGTACGGCCGAGCAGCGACAGGAACGCGTTCTCCTTCCTGGGCGAGTCGAATTTGGTCGACAGCCCGGTGTCCCTGTTGTCGAACCGGGCAACGGCGAAGCCGCGCTCGGCGAGCCGCTCGCACAGCCCATCCGGCCACCAGACCATCTGGAAGTCCAGGCCCATGATGAGCAGGAGCGGCTCGCCCGCCGCCAGGTCGCCGAAGGTCTCGTAGGCGATCGTCACATCCTTGTTGCACGTGTACTGGGTCTGGGCTGGCATGTCGCCTCTCCGCTCGGATCGTCCCGCCCGGGCCGGAGCCCGGCAGATTTGCAATGCACTTGCATTGTAAACGCCCGGGGTCCTTGGCAATGCAGGCGCATGGCATTATGAGCTTCTGCGCCTTCGGGCGCGGACGGCCGAAGACCGCCAGGTATGAAAGAAGGCGCGGGGGTGCCCAAGCGCGTAGACCGGGAGGCACGGCGGCGCGCGATCGCCGAGGCCATCTTCGAGGTCATCGGCAGCCGGGGGCTGGAGGGGGTGAGCCTGCGCGACGTGGCCGCCCACAGGCGTCTCGATGGGCGGCGTTCAGCACTACTTCCGGTCCAAGGAGGAGATGCTGCAGTTCGCGCTGGGCCACATGCGGGACCGAGCCCTGGCGCGACTCCAGCAGGAAGTAGGACAGGTCGCCGATCCCAGCGCACGGCAGCGGGTCCGCGCCGCGGCTAGGGTCATGCTGCCGGTGAGCGAGGAGGGCCGGCAGGAGGCCGTCGTCGCCGGCGCCTTCTACTCCATCGCGGCCGTCCAGCCTGCCCAGGCTGACTTGCTGCGCGAAGGCTACGGCCGCCTCGTGGCCGTCTCGCGTCAGACCCTGCACGCCGCTGCGCAGAACGGGGAACTCGCGGACGGCATTGATCCTGATAGCGAGGGAGCGATGCTCTTCTTCATGATCCAGGGCCTGATCGGGCGCATCCTGGTCGGCCTCCTGCGCCCGGCGGAAGCGCTCGCGCTCGTCGACGACCAACTCGACCGCATCTTCCGCTGACCCGACGGCGGTGCTGATCGATTGCTAGCGAATCGCTGATGACGCGGGCGAGACTCGTCCCACATTCCCACGGAGCGGAGAATCCAGATGCGCAAGGCACTGATCGTTTTAAGCATGGCAGCGGCGGCGCTTGGCAGCGCGGCCCTTCCCTCAACTGCGGCAATGGCCGCAGGTCCTTCGCTGGCCTGCAGCATTGATCCTGGCAACGGCGTACTCTCTTCGCCGTGCGAGACGACCGCCGCCAGCCTCTCCTACACGATCACCTACCAGGTGAGCGTGTCAGGCAGCGCCAGCTATTCCTGGACACCTCCAGGCGCAGTCGTCTCTGGCTGTGCGGCAACGAGCAAAGAGTGCATCGTCTCGGTCCCGCACGCGGCCGGGGACAGAACGCATACCGCGACCGTAGTGATCACGCAGGGCAGCACGCATACGACGCTATCGGTAGGCGCCACCACTCCGGCCGTCTGCATCGACGACCATCAGCCTGTCCTCTGCTAGCCGCGGAACACCCACCAGCGGTAGAGCACGAACCGCACCGCGGTAGCTAGCAGGCTGGCGGCGATCAGCGCGGCCACCTCGGTGCGGTGCGCTGGCCTGGCGGAGATCAGGTGCACGATGGCAAGCGCCGGGGCTGTGAGCGCCAGTCCCGCGCCGAAGGCGATCAGCCCCTGGAGCAGGTGCCGCGTCCTGCCCGCGCGGCCTTCGACCGCGAAGGTCAGCCGGCGGTTAGCGGCGGTGTTGGCGAGCGCGGTCAGCAGCAAGCTGATCGCGTTCGCCGCCTGCGCGATCACGCCCGCGTCGCGCAGCCCGAGATAAAGGACGGTGTATGCGACCGTGCTCGCGACGCCTATGCAGGCGAACCTGACCATTTGCCCCGCGATGCCCGGGCGGGAAACGCTAGGTGCGCACGCCATCATGTCCGGAACAACTCCACCCCGCCGACGCGGCGAAGCTTCAGGCCCAGCCTGGTGAAGATAACGGTCCAGTAGGGCACTGAGCCGTCCTGGATCAGGATCGCCGACACCCTGGAGGTCCGGATATAGGCGCGGAATGCCGCGATGTTCGCCGGCGTCGACCCGGCGTCCAGCAGCCGGGCGACGGGGGCCGGGATGGGCGACCGGGCGATCGCCTCGTTCAGGTAGCCGCAGGCGAGGCGGAAATAGAAGTCGGTCTCCGCCTGCCACAGCAGGCCCGCGTTCCCGGTGTGCGTCGCTATCACTACCACGGTCGTCCCCGGTGCCAGGTAACGGCGGTACTCGCAGGCCCTGATGAATGGCGGCACGCCGGGCGCGGGCCGCGCTTTCGGCGCGGACGCGCAGGTCACGCTGGTCGCGATCGCGACGATCGCGACCAGCCAGCGGAGCCACGGCCACCTCGACGGGCTGGCCAGCCAGATCGCCAGCATGACGGCCAGGGCCAGGAAGGCAAAGACCATCAGCCTGGAGGGAAAAGCGCTTCGGACGATCGGCAGGTAAAACACCGGCGCCCACGGGAGCGTGAGCCGCGGTTTCCCGTACACCTCCAGTACCGGCCCGAGCGCGGCGACCAGCACGAACGCCAGCATGACGGTGAGAAACCGCACGGTCCTGCTTGACCAGCGCACGATGGCGAACACCTCGGCGATCGCGAGCAGCGGCAGCCCGACGAAGCAGCCGCGGGGCCAGGCCGCCGTTCCGTGCGGGCCGAGCCAGTTGAGCCCGAGCGCGTTTCCCGATCGCGACACCACCAGGCCAGCCACGTCAAGCGGCAGGCCGGGTGCCCGCATGAAGCCGGCTGGCACATGAGTGAGCGCGGACCAGGCGAATGGCGCGGCAAGGACGAGCGACGCCGCGTAGGCGAGCCCGACCAGCCAGGACAGCCTCCGCACCGACGGCCGGCCTTCCCTGCCCGCAAGGGCGTAGCCGGCCAGCAAGGCCACCGCCAGCACGACCGTCAGGTCCGCGAAGGTCTCGAGGAACAGATAGAACTGCGCCGCCATCGCGAGGGTCAGCAGCGCGACGAACAGCCAGGATCTGATCTTCTTGTCAAACCACAGCAGCACCAGATACGCGATCAGCGGCAGGATCGGCGCGAAGGCCAGGTTGAGATGCCCCATGGTGACGTGGTTCACCTCGTACGACGAGAAGCCGTAAACGACGCCGCCGGCCAGCGATGCCCAGAACCGCCTGGTGATCCTGTGGCAGAGGAGGTACGCGGCCCAGGCGGACACGGGCAGCGAGACAGCGACGAGCAGGTTGAAGGAGACGACCGGGCCGAAGGCCGAGGTGACAGGCCAGGCCAGCAGCCCCAGCGGCGGCACGGTCGTGATCCAGGCCAGGTTGACACCGTGCGGCGCCTGCACCAGCGCGGTGTGCATCGGGTCAAGTCCGTGCCCGAGCGCGTACGGCCACCAGCGCAGGCCCCAGACGTAGAAGTTCGGATCCATTCCCTGCTGGCCGAGCCGCGCCCACCCGGGGTGAATGACCAGCGCTAGCGCGCCCGCCAGGAGCCACGCGACCTGATAGAGCGCGAAGGCCAGGAAGCCCCGCAGGACCGAGGCGCGGATCGGGACGCCCGCGCCGGAAACGCCGACCTCGGCGCCGGGGACCTCGGTATCAGGGCCGGCCTCGGCCACCTCGTCAGCCGGGATCACCGCACTGCCCTGACCACCTTGCGGCCCGGTCATGCCGGTGACCTGCTAGCGGCGAGTTCGCCTCCGCAGGGATTCACGCCGCCCGCGCCGCGCGGCGCAAATCCGTGCGCTTCCCGCACCACATACAGCGGGCGCCCTCTCACCTCGTCGTATACCCGGCCCACGTACTGGCCGATGACGCCCACGACGATGAGCTGGATGCCGCTCAGCGACAAGAAGGTGGCTAGCAACGGAGCATAGCCAGGGAGGCCGTGCAGACCAGCGAGCTCGAGCGCGATCGAGAGGACCCCGTAGCCGATGCCCGCGACCATCAGCACCAGGCCAGCCGGGATCCCGAGCCGCAGCGGGACGGTAGAGAAGCCTGCGACCCCGTCGGAGGCAAGCCTGAGCATCTTGCGCAGCGGATACTTGCTGCGGCAGGCCTGCCGGGAAACCCGGACATACGGCACCGTCACCTGCCGGAAGCCAATCCAGCAGAACATGCCGCGCACGTACCTGTTCGTCTCCCGCATGCGCAGAAACGCATCCAGTGCCCTGCGGTCGACCAGCCGGAAATCACCAACCTCCGAATTCTGGTCGGTATCGGCCAATCGGCGCAGAATGCGGTAATAGAGTCGCGCAGTGACCTTCTTGGCGAAGGTCTCGCCTTCCCTGCGCTCCCTGACCGCATTGACGACTTCATAGCCCTCGTGCCACTTCTCGGCCATCTTGAGTATGACCTGCGGCGGGTCCTGGAGATCGGCGTCCAGCACGACAACGGCCTGGCCTGAAGCGAACTCCAGCCCTGCCGTCAGCGCGAGCTGATGCCCGAAGTTGCGTGATAGCTGCAAGATCTTGAACCGATGATCAGCAGTACTGGCCGAGAGCATGAGCCGGTAACTGCGGTCCCGGCTCCCGTCATCCACCAGCACTGCCTCGGCCGGGCCGTCCAGCAGGTTCATGACTTTACGCAGTTCCTCGACCAGACGGGGCAACGACTCTTCTTCGTTGTAGACCGGGACAACAATGGAATACGTGACGTCCTCCACGGCCGCTCCTTACGAGGCGCTCAGACCTTGCAGATATGACGCCTCAGGAACCACAACCGTTGGCAAGGAAGGCCGAAGAAATGGTGACGCTCTTTCTGACGTGAGCCTCGCCCCGGGCTGGGAGTGCGGCTCTTTGGGGTGAGGCTGCTCTGGCAGGAGGGTTTTCGGGTTCGTGCAGGAGGGTTTCCGCATCTAGGAGAGTTGACCGGACTATACGACGACAACCCTCCTTCATGCGACAACGCTCCCGCAGGAACCCGGGAACCCTCCACGGCAAGGACGAGAACCCTCCCGGACACGACAACTCTCCTCCCGGAACAGGACAACCCTCCCGGGCACGGCACCACCCAGCTGGCTCACTCAGAAGGAGTCGCGCCCATGGGACATTGCTGGGCGCGCTCCCTTCAGGCGCCGGTTGAGGGCTGGTGCCGGTGGTGCGAGCGGGGCAGATGTGACCATCCTGGCGACTGCGAGCTTCGCCCTGAGCGATCAGCGGGCATCGCCCAGTTGCGATCTCGCGCGCACTTGACTGATCAGACCTGTCTGTCTATCGTGATTTTATACAGACCTGTCTACCCAACGAGGTCGGGAGTCAGACATGACGATGTACTACAGTGCCGGGCCGGGAGCGGCCGTCGCGCAGGCCGCGCCCCCGCGTCCTGCTGAGCGGGCCGCCAGCCCCCGGGGCCGCCACCGGCTCAGCGGAAGGCCGGCTGTCTTCGTGCTCGCCTCGCTGATCGTGGCACTCTTGGCGTCATCCGCCGCCCCCACCCCGCTGTACGCGATCTACCAGGCGCAATGGCATTTCACGCCGATCACCACCACGGTCGTATTCGGCGTGTACGCGATAGCGGTGCTGACCGCCCTGCTGACCCTTGGCAAGCTCTCGGACCACGTCGGGCGCCGGCCTGTCCTGCTGACGGCGATCGCCGTGCACGTCGGCTCGCTGGTGATCTTCGCCACCGCGACCGGAGTGCCGACGCTGCTGGCTGCCCGGGTGGTCCAGGGACTGTCCACCGGAGCGGCTCTGGGCGCGATCGGCGCGGCCATGCTGGACATGGACCGCGAACTCGGCGCCTTCGCCAATGCGGTGACTCCGGCGATGGGCAGCGCGACCGGCGCGATCTTGTCCGCGCTGGTAGTCCGCTTCCTGCCCGACCCCACCCACCTCATCTACCTGGCCCTGATCGGAGTGCTAGCCGCGCAGGCCGCCGCGATCGTCGCGATGCGCGAGACGGTCAGCCGGGCTCCGGGCGCGCTGGCAAGCCTGCGGCCGGAGATTGCCCTGCCGCAGGCGCTGCGGGCCCCGGTGCTGACCGCCGTCCCCGTGCTCTTCGCCGTGTGGGCGCTGGGCGGGCTGTACGGTGCGCTCGGCCCCGCCCTGGTGCACGCGCTCACCGGCTCAGGCAACGTGATACTTGGCGCCCTGAGCCTGTTCGTGCTGGCCGCCTCGGCGGTCGTCGCGGTCATCGTGCTGCGCCGCGCCACGGCCCTGACGGTCATGCTGTTCGGCATCGCTGCCCTGATCACCGGCGTGACCGTGACCGTCGTAGCCGTCAGCCTTGGGTCCGTGGCAGTCTTCTTCGCGGGCTCCGTGATCGCTGGCGCCGGCTTCGGCAGCGGTTTCCAGGGCGGCATCCGCATGACCGTTCCGCTGGCCGCTGCGCATGAGCGGGCCGGCCTTCTCTCGCTGCTCTATGTGGTGTCCTACCTGGGGCTTGGCCTGCCCGCCGTGCTGGCCGGGTTCGGCGTGGTGCATGGCGGAGGGCTGATCGACACCACCCGTTACTACGGTGCCGCAGTGATCGCGCTGGCCGCGCTGGCCCTTGTTGGCCTCCTCAAGACCCGGCCCCAGGGCATACGATAGACAAGTCAGTCTAGGAAGGTGGCCATCACCATGGCTGTCAGGGAAGCGAGCGCGATCCGGCCGTCGGCGCGCGAGCGGCTGCTGGCCGCGGCCAACGAGCTGTTCTACAACGAGGGCGTGCACACGGTCGGCATTGACCGCGTCATCGAGCAGGCTGGCGTGGCCAAGGCCTCGCTGTATAACACCTTCGGCAGCAAGGACGAGCTGGTCCGTGCCTACCTGGACGCCCGCCAGGTCAGCATCGCCCAGCGCATCGCGCGGGCGGTGGATCGCTACGAGTCCCCCCGCGAGCGCCTGCTGGCCGTATTCGAAGGCCAGGCGGAGCTATTCGCCCAGCCGGGCTACCGGGGCTGCGCCTTCGCCCGAGCGAGCGCCGAATCCCATCCCGGCGACCTGGTTGAGCAGGCCGCCGAGGCCTACCGTCGCTGGGTGCGCGAGCTGCTGACCGGACTGGCCGCGCAGGCCGGCGTGCCCGAACCTGAGAACCTGGCCCGCCAGTTGCACCTGCTCTACGACGGCAGCGGCCAGTCAGCCCGGATGGACCACGACCCCGCAGCCGCCACCGCGGCCCGCACCGCCGCCGCCACGCTGCTCGACGCTGCCCTGGCCTGAGAGATAGCGGCCCTGTGAGCGAGACGGCGTCCGGCACCCACCTCGCCGACGTGTTCACTCAACTCGGCGGAACGACCGTGCTTGACGCTTTCTCCGGCAGCGGGGTCGTGTCTTACCTGCTCAAGGCTCTCGGCTACCAGGTCACGTCCAACGACTTCCTGAACTTCCCCACTGTCATCGCAAGAGCGACCGTGGTCAACCAGGATCAGGTCCTGACCACTGATGACATCGATCAGGTCTGCGGTCCGCCAGCCGACGGCCGGGACTTCATCGAGCGGACATTCCACGGCTTGTATTTCACGAGCGCAGACAGGCAGTTCCTTGACTCCGCCTGGTCGCACATCGACACGATGACCGGCCGCAAGCAAGACCTTGCCATATCTGCCCTGGTCCTGGCAGCAGCACGCCGCCAGCCGCGCGGCGTTTTCACGTTCACCGACATGCGGCGCTACGATGACGGCCGCCGGGACCTGAAACTCTCGCTCCGGGACCATTTCCGCGAGCGTGCGGCTGACTACAATCACGTCGTGTTCGACAGCGGCCAGCCGTGCAGTGCCAGCACCAGCGACATCTTCGCACTCCCCGCCGAGCGGTACGACGTTGTCTATCTCGACCCTCCGTATGCCCCGCCCAGGGACGACAACTGCTACATCAAGCGGTACCACTTCCTCGAAGGACTATCTGTCTACTGGCGCGGCCAGACAATCATGGAAAATACCCGCACGAAGAAACTGGCCAAGCGATACACCCCCTTCTCCTACAAGCACAGCGTCACCGACGCCCTTCGCCGCGCCTTCAAGCAGTTCCAGGAATCCGCAATCGTCCTGTCCTATTCTTCGAACGCGGTGCCCGACGCCGTCACCATCGAGGCTCTGCTGCGCGAGGTCAAGGACACCGTGGAAGTTCGGCTCATCGACCACACCTACTCCTTCGGCACGCACATCGCCGCGCAGCGCCGCGCGGCTCAGGAATACATATTCATCGGACGGTAACCTCGCGGCACGCAGCACGCCTCCGGGGACTGCTGCCAGGCTGACGGCGCCACTCATGCAGGCCGCGGGCGCGTTCGCTAGCCGTGTCGATCTGCGGCTGCGCCGTTCGACCTTGGTAGTGAGAGGGTCGGAAGGCGACCCGATGACCGAGGAGGATCGACGATGGCGAAGTACATGCTGATCATGCGGGGCACCGACGAATCCGTCGCCGAAGATGATGGAGACGCCGTTCGAGCAGATGCTCGAGACGGTGGGCCGCTTCAACGAGGAGCTGATCCGGGCCGGCGTGCTCGTCGCCGCCGAGGGTCTGGACGACCCCGGCGCAGGGCGTGGTGGTCGACTTCGGCGGCGAGGCGCCGGTGATCACCGACGGTCCGTACGGCGAGACGAAGGAGCTGTTCGGCGGTTTCTACCTGATCGACGTCGCCTCGAAGGAGGAGGCGGTCGAGTGGGCCAAGCGGCTGCCCGGCGATCGCCGGCTCGAAGTGCGAGATCCGCCGCGTGCCGGGCATCGACGAGTTCCCGCAGGACAACGAGTGGATCATCAAGGAGCGGGCCTGGCGCGAGCGGACCGGCCAGCTCTGATGTCCGCAGCCGCTGACGGCCCGCCGAGCGCCGAGTCGGCGCGGCGGGCCGTCGAGGCCGTCTGGCGGATCGAGTCCGCGCGGATCGTCGGCGCGCTGGCCCGCTACACCGGGGACTTCGCGCTCGCCGAGGACGTCGCGCAGGAGGCGCTGGCGGAGGCGCTCGTCACCTGGTCGCGCGACGGTGCGCCGGACGAAGCCCGGTGGGCTGGCTGCTCGCGACCGCGCGGCGGCGCGCCATCGACGCCTTCCGCCGCCGGTCGGCGCTCGATGCGCGGTACGCGATGCTCGGCGGGCAGCTCGCCGAGGGCGAGGCGAGCTCGGGCGCCGTGGCCCCGCCGGGCCGGCCGGACGACCTGCCGTGGGATCCCGACCGGGTCGACGACGACGTCCTCGCGCTGATGTTCGTCGCCTGCCATCCGGTGCTCTCGCCCGAGGCCCGCGTGGCCCTGACGCTGCGCGCCGTGGGCGGCCTGGCCAGCGAGGAGATCGCCCGGGCGTTCCTCGTGCCCGTGCCAACGGTCCAGGCACGGATCACCCGGGCCAAGAAGACGATCGCCGCGGCGGCGAGTGCCCTTCGAGCTGCCGCCGCCGGAGGAACGGCGCGAGCGGCTCGGCGGCGTCCTGAGCGTGCTGTACGTGATCTTCACGGAGGGCTCGACGGCGACGGCCGGCGACCGCCTGCTGCGCCCCGATCTCGCGTACGAGGCGATCCGGCTGGCCCGGATGCTGGCCGCCCTGCTGCCCGACGAACCGGAGGTCCACGGGCTGCTCGCCCTGTTCGAACTCACCGCCGCGCGCTTTCCGGCACGCACCGGGCCCGATGGCGAGGCGGTGCTCCTGGAGGACCAGGACCGGCGCCTATGGGACCGGTCGGCGATCCGCCGCGGCCTGGCCGCGATCGGCCGGGCCACGCCACTCGGGCGCGGCCTGGGACCCTACGGGCTGCAGGCGGCGATCGCCGCCTGCCACGCGACGGCGTCCTCGGTGCCGGCGACCGACTGGGAGCGCATCGTCCTCCTCTACGAGGCGCTCGGCCGCGTGGCTCCGTCACCTGTCGTCGAGCTCAACCGGGCCGTCGCAGTCGCGATGGCGAGACGGACCGCAGCAGGCGCTGTACATCGTGGACGAGCTGGTCGCCTCCGACCGCCTGTCAGGCTCCTACCTGCTCCCGAGCGTGCGCGGCGAACTGCTGGCCCGGCTGGGCCGGATCGCCGAGGCCCGGGCCGAACTGGAACTCGCCGCCCGGCTGTGCCGCAACGTCCGCGAGCGGTCGGTGCTGCTGCGCAAGGCAGTTGCGCTCACCTAACTGGGCGGAACGTGTCGGGGCAGGTAATCGCGCTGCAGGATCGCGGCGACCAGTTCGCCTCGGCTGCGTACGCCGGTCCGGTCGAACACGGACTTCAGATGATCCTGAACGGTGTCGGTGGTCAGGTGCAGCCGGTCCGCGATCTGCCTGGTGGGCAAGCCCTGACAGACCAGCCCGCAGATCATCTGCTCCCGGCCGGTCAGCCCGTACGCCGACATGATCAGCGGCGCGACCTCGGCAGGAGGGGCTTTCTCGAAGATCACCGTGATCGCCTTGTCCGCGCCAAGGCTCGCCCAGGACGCATGCAGGATCGCCCAGCGACCGGATCTGGCGCGCACCCGCAGCCGGGGCATGGCCGGAGCCGAGGCATCCAGATGACGGAGCCTGGTCGCCAGGACGGAGATCTCGATCGGAAGGTCCGATCCGTCCGCCCGGCCGCCCAGGTCCTCCAGCCAGCTGCCCGCGGCGTCATTCATCCCGGCTACCGCGCCGTCCGAGGCGAGGATCACCATCCCCGGGCCGTCCGTCGCGTCTTGGAGTTCGCAAGCCTGCCGCAGCAGGCCCGTCCGCAGGCCCTCAGCGAGGTGCGGGGCGAGGCGCTGGACAAACCGCGCCTCGTCCCGCGAGAAACTCGCCTCCGCTGCCTCGCGATGCAGGCAGATGAACCCCCAGCAGGAGTCCCGCATGCGCAGCACCGCGCGCAGTTCATCGCCCAGGCCCAGCGGCGCGAAGATGTCACGGTAACGGTCGCTCCGCGCCGGGTCACCCGCGGTCGCCTCCATCAGGGTGCGCACACCGGCCGGGTCACGGGCCAGGTCGGTCCACTTGTTGACATCCTGGTGCAGAAACTCGTTCGCCACGAAATACGGGCCGGAATCCCCCGGCAGTTCCTCGCGGTAGGCCTGGGTGAAGAGAAGCGTCGCCGGGTCCGCGGCCGCCCACCACAGCGCGTCGATGGGCACTACTTTCCGCAGTCGCGGCAGGACCGCCGCCCGGAGCGCGTCGGCGTCGAGCCCCGACCTGCAGTCCCGGACGACGGCCTCGACGAGATTGTCCAGCGCCGGGCCGGTGAGCATGGCTTCCTCTCTTCTCCAGGCCCCGGGTCTAGCTACGGGCCACTACCTCATAGCTACCCTGCGCTACCAGTTCCGCGCCGGTCGCGGCCGTCGTCGAGGCACGGCTCTGGTCGGCGAACTTGTCCGTGGCCCGGGCGGCGTCCTCGGTGTCCCACAGCGTCAGCGTCAGCGCCGTGCCGCCGTCCAGGTCGATCAGGAACTCCACCCCCGCGTTCCCTGGCAGTCCTTCTACAAAGCCCTTGACCGTGCTGGCGGCGTGCGCAGCCCACTTGCGCAGTGCCTCCGGCGATCCCGACCATGTCGATGTTCGTGCGAACATTGCTGGCTCCTTCCCTCACCGCCATCATCGGGGTGACCAGGGCGGATGACCCTCCCAGATTTCTGGGAGGGTTTCGTGCTAAACAACACGTTCGACGATCAAATGTCGGAACCACCGTTCCTCGGACATTCCCTCCCGAGCAGTGCAAGATGGGGCCACCTGGCCGAATGGCCTGTGCCTCGAAGGGGTGATCGCATGACAAGCACCAGTCAGCAGGACGGACCCGAGAGCGCGGTGAGCGGACGTTCCAGGCGCCTGCTCCTCGCAGGTGCTGCCGGTGCGCTCGGGCTGCTGGCCGGAGAGGCGATCACCCAGGCGACGCCCGCCCAGGCCGGTACCGACGGCGACGTCGTGCTCGGGGCATTGAACAACGCATCGACCACAACGACCATCGACACGGTCACCAGCGGCCAGGAAACAGTGGCCTTTGCCGCCGCGGACGCGAGAACGCTCTCCGTGGAAAACGAGAGCCTCTCGCAGACTGTGCTGGCCATCAACACCGGCGGCGGCGCCGCGCTCTTCGGGTTTTCCGGCGGCGGTGAGGGCGTTTACGGTCAGAGCGGGCTCAAATCCGGGACTAGGCAAGGCCAGACGAGGAACGGCGTGCACGGCGTCACCGACAGCCCGACGGACTCCGGGGTGTGGGGCGAGGCCATGGGCGGCGGGGTCGGGGTAGCGGGCGCGACCGCGACCTTCGGGGCTAGCGCCAACCCGGCGATGACCGGGGTCAACCTGGGATCGGGGCCGGGCGTCAAAGGTGAGTCGCGCGGCGGCGGCGCCGCGGTGCTCGGCCTGACTGACTCTGGCGGCACCGGAGTGCTCGCCCAGGCCAGCGGCGGCGGAACGGCGCTGGAGGTCAGCGGCCCGGCGCTGTTCAGCCGCTCCGGACTCGTGACGATCACCGGGCAGGAGACGGCCACGGTGAGCGTGCCCGGCGGCCTGTCAGCGTCCGCCCTGGTACTCGCGCTGCTGCAGACCCCGGTCGCCAACCTGTGGGTGAGAGCCGCGGAGCCCAGTCAGGCGACCGGAGAGATCACGATCCACCTCAACAGAGCGCCCGCCAGGTCGGTGAAAATAGCCTGGTTCATTGTGAACTGACCCAACCAGGCTCACGGTTGCGTGCGCGCCACCGAATCATGTTTGGCGGCAGACTCCTGATGAACAAGGCCGAAAAGAGCCAATGGGCAATCTCAGCGCTCTGATATCAATTCGCGAACTCAGGACTATGACCACATGCTCGACTCAGCTACAGGCGCGGGTGTCATGTTCAGTGGCGTTATCTCGCGAAACTGATAAGGGTCACCAAAGTACCACTTGTGTGCCCGAGCGGACCCGGGTTACTCTGCCAGACGTGGCTTAAACGGGGGCCACGACAATGATCTACCGGGGCGTACGCGTTATATGCGTGGCTACAAGGACCTAATGTGCTACGGGGCATTTGTCCGTCGATAGTAGCTATTCAGCCTGAGTGGGCTGGGGCATGCGATCAGCGGGCGGGGATCGGCTGATAGGTGATGAGTAGGTACGGCGTGGGTGTATAGCCGGGCCGGATGGCGTTGGGTAGCCAGGGTCCGTCGGTGAAGAGCCGGGTGAGTGCGTCGAGGTGGTCGATGCCCCATTTGGCGGCGGTGGACAGGTAGGACTGCACCACGGCGAAGTCGGCGAGTCCTTGCAGGGTGCGCCAGCAGCCTCCTGAGGTGCGCATCTGTACCTTGACGGGGCGGACGTCGCGCTCAGCCTGATTCGAGGTGAATCCGACCGCGAGGTCGGTGGTGAATCGCAGGATCATGTCCTGGTGGCCGCGGAACCGGCGGGCGAGGCGGAGGCCGTCTTTCCCGGCCTGGCCGCGGCGGTGCTGGTTGTCGGTGATGCCCTTGGCGACGGCGCCGCGGTACCAGGACCTGATCTCGGCGAGCGTCGCGTCGTCGAGGCGGGGTTTCCCGGCGGCGCGGGCGGCGGTGGCCTTCGCGTTCGCCCAGATGAGCAGGTCGGCCATGGACCGGGTCCAGGCCTGCCCGCCGGGGTCGGCTCGTAGACGCCGCGCAGGTCGCGCAGGCCGTGCGCCGCGCACCAGGCGTGCAGGGCGTCGCTGAGGTGCTGGTATCCGGCGTAGCCGTCGCGGACGATCGTGCCGGCGTAGCCGGGGAGGATGCCGCCGGCGTCGATGTCCTGCGCGGTCCGGCCGCCGGCGTGCATGGCGGTGAGGAACTCGGTGCAGGCGACGTGCACGTACCGCAGCTTCCCGGCCGTGCGGGCGGGGGTCTCGTCGGCGTACAGCACTGCGGCGGAGCGCAGGAGCTCGCGGACCCGGTCCATGAACGGCCCCAGCCGGGCGGCGGCCCTGCCGCGGGCCCCGGCCACGAACCCGGCGGACACGTTTACCCCGGTCAGGGACGCCACCAGGGCCGCTGCCCGCGCGGCCGGCAGGTAATGGGCGCAGACGGCCAGCGCCGCCCGGGCATGCACCCCCGGCCCGTACTGAACCCGGCCGGTGACATAGGCGGGCGCCACGCCGACGGTGACCTCCCCGCAGACCCCGCACGTCTTCGCCCGCACCTGGTACTCGATCACCGCCGGCGGCGGCGGGGGCGCCGCCTCGAACACCTGGAGTTTCTGCGTCCCGGTCACCTCAGCATCCGCCAGGTCCGCGCCGCAGCAGCCGCACGCCACCGGGACGCATTCCACCGTCTCACCAGGGTCAGCGGACTGCTTTAAGGTCGAGGACGGCGCCCCGGGCTGCCTGCCCGGAGCCCGCCCGGACCGGCCCCGCAGCGACCGGTCCCTGCTCTTCTTCTTATACGGGCTATCCGAAGACGGCGGCTTCGACGACGTGGAAGAGTCCCTGGCCAGGCGCCGTTCCAATTCCTCCACCCGCGCCGCCAGCGCCGCCAGCCGCGCGTCCCTGGCGGCGAGCTGGGCAGCTGCCACCTCATCGCGAGCCGCAGCCGCCTCGCGCAGTGCCGCATTCGCGGCCTCCAGCTCCGCAACCCGCGCGCGCAGCACCGCCTCAGCGGGCAGCGGCACGGACGGCGTATCAGGCACAAGCCACCATGATCAGCACATCTGCACCGTAATCAAGCCGCCACGCCGGGCCAGCCATGCTGACGATCAGCCGATCCCCGTCGGCAGGCCACCCCGAACCCACTCAGGCTGAATAGCTACCGTCGATAGGCCTGACTAGGGCCGACATAAATTATGTCCGTTTACGCAGCAAAGCGCGCCTCAGGAATACAGGAGGTAGTTCATGCGACTAGCTCGTGCGCGCAATCTGGCGGTCCTGACATCTGGGGTGTTGTTGCCGTATCGCTGACTGGCAACCCGGCCCATGCCGGGGCGAGAACCGGCAATTTCGCCGCCACCGCCGCGACAGCAGGCATGGCGGCGGTCGCTGGCGGAACGGTGACCAGTGCCAGTGGCGCCGCCGTGCCTGGTGTGGCTGTCGACCTATATGCCTGGCCGTCAGACGCGGTACTAAGTTCGTTGAAGCCCGGCGTACTGGTACCGACGACCCTGCTCGGCACGGCCACCACGAGCAGCAGCCGGCAAGTAGAGGCCAAGGCTTCGGACCTGCGAGCGTCACGCGAGAATTACCGCTGGGTGCGGGTGCCGTCCAGCTCCTTGAGTCTATTTTCGAGGGTCTCACGCTCCTGTTGCTGGCTAGCCCTGACCTTCGCAAGCCTCGCGTCCTTCTCAAGTTCCAGACTCTTGCTTTCGGCATCCTTTATTGAGGCCCAAGATCATGTCGTCCCACGGCTCACCGCCGATTATAAACCGGCCCCACATTGGCGGCTCGCCAAGCGGCAGTGTGCTCGTGCAGATCTCCCGAGATATCCAGCACAATGGCAGGCCCTAGCCAGGTCAGCAAATTCGGGGAATACATTGTACTGAGTTCTTGCCGGATCCCGGCGCGGGATACTTAGTCATGGAGAGGATTGCCGTCAGAAGTGCGGCTGTCTACCCAATGCAATGCCGTAGAGATGATTTATCCGCTTGTTGCCATGCTGGTGACGAAAATACGCGCGAGCCAAACCCGCTCATTCGTGCCGAGCCCAGATCCCTATGGGTTCCGGCCGGGATGGGGCTGCCATGGCTGTCCGCTGTGCGGAGACCACCTGCTCACCGCCGACCAGCCACCACAGTCCCCCGAGCAGCGGGAACAGTGGTGGCTGCGGGTCACCCGCAGGGCGATAACAGCCAGCTATCTCACCCATCACGGCGGACCCGGCGCAGATGCCCAGACCTGCCTCGTCCACGCCTCCTGCCAGCGCGGGCTCCTGGCCCGCCAGCGCAGGAACCCGGCACTTCAACCCGCAACGTCCTCGCGGCTTGCCTGAGCCGTATGCCGCGAAGAGTCGCACGTACGGTTCTGAGGGGACCCCGGCGCGGCAACGCGCCGGAGGGTTGCCGTCATGATCGTGAAGGATTTCCGGGTGCGCGGAGGAGCGCAAACCCTCCAGCAAGCGCAGCCCCTGCCTCCGCAGGAGCCGCACCCGGGCGAACTGACAGAGTCCGCTCGTACGGCCCGCGGTCACCCGGCACCGCTAACCCCGTCGGCCGAAACCAATAAACCAAGAGGGTCACGAATTGGGGCGCTCCGCTAGCAAGCACGGTCGACGTGCGCGCCCGTTCCGCCGATTCCGGCTACTGACGCCGCCCCGACGGCGCAGCCCAGGGCCGCGGCCTGAGGCAGGTCGAGCCCCTCGAGCAAGCCCGTGATGAGGCCCGCGTTGAAGCAGTCGCCTGCGCCGGTCGTGTCGACTGGCTCCACGGGCGGAATGCTGACCAGCATGGGCTCACCTCCGCGCGTCGCGCACAGGGCACCGCGCTCGCCTAGCTTGATGACCACGCTGCCGCAGAGTTCGGTCAGCACCTGAGCGGCGGCGCCCACCTCGGCTTCGCCCGAGATGGCCAGGGCTTCGGCCTCATTCGGGAGGAACACATCGGTTTCCGCCAGCGCCGCCCGCAGGCGCTCGTCGCCCCAGCGGCGGGCCGGGTCGTAGTTGGTGTCGAGCGAGGTCGTCAGGCCCTGGCCCCGGGCGGCGGCCAGCAACCCGGCAAGGCCGGCCCCGAGAAATTCCTCCAGGAGGAAATATGAGCTGATGTGCAGGTGACGGACAGGGACTAGGTGAACGTCGGAGGCGGTCAGCGTCGGGATTGCCCCGAGTGCGGTCAGGATGGCGCGGTCAGACCCGCCCGACAGGACGGTCGTGAATCCCGTCGCCGCGCCAGGCCTGATCAGCACCTGACTCGTGTCCACGGACTCGCGGCGCAGCAGCCCGAGCATCAACTCGCCAGCGGGATCGTCACCGACCGCGGCGACAAGCGCGACGCGCAGGCCGAGCCGGGCCGCGGCGACGGCGGTAATGGCTGCCGAGCCGCCGATCATCAGGGACATCGAGTCGACCAGCTTCTCCGCCTGGCCGAACCGCGGCGTCACATCGGAGCCGGTCACCACGAGGTCGGGGTTGCAGTCACCGACAACAAGAAGGTCAAGCGAGGACAACCTGCACCCCCGCCTCGGTCAGCCGCGCGGCCTGCTCGGGCTCGATGCCGCTGTCGGTCACCAGGACATCGATGTCGGCGGCCGAGCAGATCTGCGCGAACGCCCGCCGCCCCGCCTTGGAACTATCCGCCGTCACGATCACCCGCGCCGCCCGCCTGGTCATCAGCCGGTTGATGCTCGCCTCGCCCTCGTGGTGCGCGGTCGCGCCGACCTCGGCGTCGATCCCGTCCACGCCGAGGATCGCCACGTCAAGCACCACCTGCTCCAAGACGCCGGTCGCCAGCGGACCGGTCAGCTCATATGACTGCGGCCTGGCCACTCCCCCGGTGGCGACGATCTTGATGCTCTGCCGGACCGCCAGCTCGGTCGCGATGTTGAGCGCGTTGGTGACCAGCGTGACGGCGGGCGACAGCGGGCCGCCGTCTTGCAGGTCAGGCCGGATCGCCAGCGCCCGGGCGACCTCGGTCGTCGTGGTGCCGCCGTTCATGCCCGCGACCTGGCCAGGCCTGATCATGGCGGCGGCGACCGCGGCGATCCGCTGTTTCTCCGTCGGATGGCGCTCGCTCTTGTAGCGCAACGGCAGGTCGTACGTCACCGCCTGCGCCACCGCGCCGCCCCGGATGCGGGTCAGCATCTGCTGCGCGGCCAGGTCGTCGAAGTCGCGCCTGACCGTCGCCCCGGAGACCCCCAGCTCGGTCGCGGCCTTCTCGACGCTGAGCTGCCCGTCGGCGGCGAGCAGCTCAAGCAGGTCGTTCCAGCGGCGGTAGCGGCTCACAGCAAGCTCACGAGCCTTGCCACCTCGGCGGCCACGGCGTCGCGGCCAGCCGATCCGTACGTCCGGGGGTCGACCAGCCCCCGGTCCCCGGCGAGCGCGGACCGCACGGCACCCGTAAAGACCTTGTTCAGCTGGGTCGCGACATTGATCTTCACCATGCCCGCCTGGACCGCCGACACCAGCACGTCGTCGGGCACCCCGGACGAGCCGTGCAGCACCAGCGGCACGGGCACGGCGGTCGTCAGCCGCTTGACCAGCTCCAGGTCGAGCACGGCGTCGCGGGTCAGCATCGCGTGCGAACTGCCGACAGCGACCGCGAGCGCATCGACCCCGGTCGCGGCGACATAGGCGAGAGCCTCGCCGGCGTTGGTCCGGGCGCCGGGCGCGTGCACGCCGTCCTTGCCCCCGACCTCGCCAAGCTCGGCCTCGACCCACACGCCCGCGTGGTGACACCAGTCCGTGACCTCGGCCGTGACGGCGACGTTGCTGGAGTAGTCCAGCGCCGACGCGTCGAACATCACCGACCCGATGCCGAGCTCCACCGCCTCGCGCACCAGGCCAGCGCTCGTCGCGTGATCCAGGTGCACGGCCACCGGCAGCGACGCGCCGTCAGCGATGGCCAGGCACGCGGCGGCGATCGGCCGGAGCGCGCCGTGGTAGCGCACGCAGTTCTCGCTGAGCTGCAGGATCACGGGCACCCCGGCGGCCTCCGCCCCCGCGGCGATCGCCTCGGCGTGCTCGATCCCGATCACGTTGAACGCGCCCACGCCACGGCCCGCCGCCCGGGCCGCTCCGACCAGGTTCCCGGCCGACGCGATCACGACCGCACCTCGACCAGGCCTAGCTGCCGCTCGTACTCCTCAGCCGGGAACTCCCCCGCAGTGCGCCCGAGAACACTCGCGGTGCCGAGGGCGGCCGCGTGCCGCAGCCGTCCCGGCCAGTCCAGGTCGGCGAAGTGCGCCAGGCCGGCGACAACGGCGTCCCCGGCCCCGGTCGGATTGCCGGTCAGCCGCGAGCCCGGCGAGGCGAGCCAGCTTCGCTCAGCCCCGACCGCGAGCAGCCCCCGGCCCCGAGCGACACCACCACGGCGCCCCCCTTGGCGAAAATGCCGCCTTCACCAAGCCGCCGCGCGCAGTCCTCAACCTCGGCCGGGCCACTAGCCCGGACTCCGGCCAGCTCAGCCAGCTCGGCCAGGTTGGGCTTGACCAGCCACGGGCCGGCGGCCGCCCCCAGCGAAAGCGCCTCCCCGCTGGTGTCCAGGATCACCGGCACGGACCCGGCCGCCGCGATGAGCTCCGCGTACGCGGAGGCGGCGACCTTGCCGGGCAGGCTGCCCGACAGCACGATCAGCGAGCAGTCAGCGACTGCCTTGTCATAGTGAACAAAGAACTCGGAGTACTCGCCCTCGCTGACCGCCGGCCCTGGCTCGTTGAACAATGCGGTGTGCCCTCGCCCGCCATCCACGACGGTCACCGTCCGCCGGGTCTCCGCCGAGATCGCCGTCAGGGCGACCTCGATGCCTGACCCGCCCAGCCGCGCCGCGAACCCCGGCTCCGCCAGCCCGAGCAGCCGGACCTCGGAGCCAAGCGCGCGCAGCGTCCTGGCCACGTTGACGCCCTTGCCGCCGGCTTTGACGTGCACCGCGTCCGGCCGGTTCACGCCCGCCCAGTCGACCCGGGCGACCTCGTAAGTGACGTCGAACGCAGGGTTGAGTGCCACCACCCCGATCACCCGAGGATCACCGACCTGGTCAGGTTGCGCGGCCGGTCCGGATCCAGGCCGGCCGCTCGCGCTACCGCCGCGGCGACCCTGTGCACCCGGACCAGTTCGGCCAGGGGATGCTCGACCGGCTCCCACACCGCTCCCCCGGCGGCGGCCACCTCGGCGGCCAGGCCGTCCGGAGTGGTGCCGAGCAGCCACACCAGGCTGCCAGGCCCGGTCACCGCGATCGGCCCGTGCCTGAACTCCATCGCCGGGTACGACTCGGCCCACATGCCAGCCGACTCCCGCAGCTTCAGGGCCGCCTCGCTGGCCAGCCCGCACGTCCAGCCGGTGCCCAGGAAGGTGAACTGGCGCGCTTCCAGCGCCGCGGCGGGCAGCGGGCCGGCCAGCACGCGTTCGGCCGCGGCTGCGATCGGCTCGATAGCGGTGCCCAGGTGCGCGAGCAACAACGCGAGCTCGCTGGTGGCGAACCGGGTCTGGACGACCGACTCCTCGTCGGCGAAATCCAGCGCGATGATCGAGTCGGCCGCCATCGTGATCGGCGTGTCCGGGTCGGCGGTGATCGCCACGGTCGGCGCCGCGAGCTGCGGCAGCAGCCGCAGGACCTCGGTGGTGGTGCCGGACCTGGTCAGCGCGAGCACGCGGTCATAGCTTCGCCCTGACGGCATCTCCGACGCGGCGAACGCGTCGGTCTCCCCCAGTCCGGCCGACTCGCGCGCCACGGCGTAGGCCTGGGCGATGAACCACGACGTCCCGCACCCGACGACCGCCACGCGCTCGCCCGGGGCGGGCAGCAAATGACCGGCCGACGGCAACAGCGCCGCCGCCCGGCGCCAGCAGTCGGGCTGGCTGGCTATCTCGGCTTCGGTGCGGCCGGCGTCAGCCTGCTCCATGTGAGTACCCCCGGCGGATTGCGTTCAGCATGGCGTGAGTTAGGTCCCGGTGAGCCCGGTCGCGGCGACCGACCTCACGAAGTACCGCTGCGCGATCAGGAAGACGATCATCATCGGCGCGAGGCTCATCACGTTTCCGGCCATCAGCAGCGTCCACTCGGTCGAATGGGCGCCCTGGAACGTCGCGAGGCCGAGCGGCAGCGTCATCGCGCTGGTCGAGTTGATCGCGATCAGCGGCCAGAGGAAGTTGTTCCAGGAATCCAGGAACGTGAGCGCCGCGAGCGTCGCGAGTGCGGGCGCGGAGAGCGGCAGCACGATCTTCACCAGCGCCGACAGCCTGGTCGCGCCGTCGACGCGGGCCGCTTCCTCGTACTCGACCGGCAAAGTCCGGAAGAACTGGCGGAGGAAGAAGACGCCGAAAGCGGTCGCGGCGTTGGGCAGGATGAGCGAGCCGATATGGCCGATGCCAGCGCCCGCGAGCAAGTTCACGCCGATCCACTTGGTGATGATGAACTGCGGGATCATCGTCACCTGAAACGGCACCATGAGCGTCGCCATCAGCCCGATGAACAGCGCCGTCCGCCCGAGGAACCGCAGTCTGGCGAACGCGTAGCCGGCCAGCGCGCACAGCACGAGGTTGAGCAGCACCGTGCTGACCGCCACGATCGCGCTGTTGAGGAAGAACCGCCCGAACGGCGCCGCCGCGAGCGCGTCCGGGTAGTTCTGGAACCTGATCACGTGCGGGGTCAGGTCAGGCGGGAAACGCAAAGCCTCCGCCGGCGTCTCAACCGAAGTCACCAGCAACCAGATGAAAGGGAACGCCAAGATGATGGTCGCCGGGATCAGGATCAGGTGCCACGGGCTGAATGGCAGCTTCCGCCGCCGCCCCACCGCTATCGCGGTCATGACCGGTAGAAGGTGAATCGCCGCCCGACCCGGAACTGGATCGCGGTGACCACCAGGATCACGACGAACAGCATGTAGGCGATCGCCGAGGCGTAGCCGAAATTGAAGTTCTGGAAGGCCTGCTGATACAGGTAATAGACCATGACCGTGGTCGCCCCGAGCGGACCGCCCTGGGTCGACAGGTACACCTCGTCGAAGAGCTGCAGCGCGTTGATCGTCAGCCAGACCGCGAGGAAGAGCGACGCCGGGCTCAGCAGCGGCAGGGTCACCCGGCGGAAGACGGCCCAGCGGCCGCAGCCGTCGATCGCCGCCGCCTCGGTCAGGTCCCGCGGCACTCCCTGCAGCGCGGCCAGGTAGATCACGACAGCGAAGCCGGTCCAGCCCCAGATCGTCATCGTGACGATCACGTACAGGGCTTCTGACGGTGAGTTGAGGAACTGCTGCTGCGGGAGGCCGACCAGGCCGAAGGCATAATTCACGATGCCGTAAGTCGGGTCGAATAGCCAGATGAAGACCAGCGCCTCGCTGATCGTGGAGATGGCCATCGTCGCGTAGGCCACGGTGCGGTAGAGCCACATGAAGCGGAGCGGGCGGTTCATCGCGACGGCGAGGAAAAGGCCCGCCAGCATGGTGCCCGGCACGAACAACGCGGTATAGACCAGCGTGTGCTCGATGGCCTGGCTGATCACCGGGTCACCGGCGAGCGCCCGGTAGTTGTGCAGGCCGATGAACGGCGTGGCGGTGGACAGGCCGTTGTCCTGCTGGAACGAGATCACCAGCGACCAGATGATCGGCGCCGCGCCGAATAGCCCGATGATCACCGTCGCCGGGGTGACGAACGCCCAGCCGGTCGCCGACTCGGTGCGCCTGGTAGTAGCTAGCACCGCTCAGGCGCCTCCGCCAGCCAGGATCGAGTTCACCTTCGCGGCTGCCAGCGCGAGTGCGGCCGGAGGCTGCGCCTTGTTCAGCAGCACCGAGATCACCATGTTGGCCAGGACCGTCGAAATCTGCGGGTAGGTCGCGAGCTGCGGCCTGGCCTGGCGCACGTTGGCCAGGTTGGCGGTGAACGTGCTGACGCCGGGCAGTGCCTTGTTCATGGCGGTGGTGAAGCCTGGCGCGTTCGCGACCGACTCCCTGGTCGGCAGGTCGCCGGTCTTGAGCGAGAAGTACTTCACCTGCGCCGGCGCGGTCAGCCAGAGCAGGAACTGCTCCGCCGTCTTGACCCGCGAGGAGCCGTTGTTGAACACCACCCAGTTGTCGGGACCCGAGATCGTCTGGTGCCCGCCATCGGTGCCGGGGAAGGCCGGCATGACCTGGACGCCGTACTTCACGTTAGGGAAGGCCGACAGATCCCACGGACCGGTGACCAGCATGCCGATCTTGCCTGAGTTGAACAGGTTGGCGTAGGTGGAGTCGGTCGGGTCCAGGTACATCGAGTGGTCGGTGACCGCCATGGTGCGCAGGGTGTTCAGCGAGAGCAGCCCGGCCTTGGAGTCGAACGCGGCCTTGGTGCTGCCCGGGTTGAGCAGCTGGCCGCCTGCCGCCCAGAGCAGCGCCTCCCAGTGCCACACCGCGTCCTCGCTCTCTGGCGTGACGTAGGCGGTGCCGAATTGCTTGATGCCGGGGCTGGTGAGCTTCTGGGCGTCGGTGACGAACTGCTGCCAGGTCCAGCCCGAGGCTGGCACCGGCAGGTGCGCCTTGGCGAAGAGCGTCTTGTTGTAGACGACGGCGAGGTTGTCGACCAGGGCGGGGATGCCGATCACGCGGCCGCCGACCGTGGCGACGTCGCGCTCGCCGACCCAGAAGTCGCTCCAGTTCACGCTGGGCTTCTTCACGAGATTCGTGAGGGTGACGACGCTATGTGATCTTGGCGACGTTGGGCGCCCAGGAGCCGTAGAGGTAGGCGATGTCGGGCGGGGTGCCGCCGCGCACCGCGGCCTGCACCTTGGTCAGCGTGTTGTCGTTGTTGACGAACAGCGGCTGCACCGTGACGCCCGGGTGAGTCTTGTCGTACAGGGCGACCATGCGGGCGAACGCCTTCGCCTCGGCGCCGGTGTAGCCCTCCCAGATCTCGATCGCCTTGCCATTGCCGGCGTTGCTGTCGCCTGAGCCGCAGGCCGCGAGAACGATCGTGGCGAGCGGCCAGCGCGGCCAGGAGCCGATATGTGCGCATGAATGCCTCTCATCACCGACACCGACGTTTCCAACACAGTGTGAGCGCATATCTTTCGGCTCCCGCGTCGGCGGTGTCAACCTCCGCGCGCACTGATTCTGCAACTTTCGTGGGCCGATCTGCATGCGTGAAGCTGCTCAGCTCTTGCACGGAACTGCGCGGAATGGAACACTTTCGAGCTGTGATCAAGATCGCGTTCATCGGAGCGGGCAGCATCGAGTTCACCCGCAACGTCGTCACCGACCTGTGCGGGTTCGGGCTGCCGCTGCACCTGTCGCTGCACGACATCAGTCGCCGACGCGGCTGGAGTTCGCCCGGCGGCTGGTGACCCAGATCGTCGCGCAGACCGGGGCGTCGGCGAGGTCTCGGCGTCGCTGGACCGGGCCGGGGCGGTGACCGGCGCCAGGTACGTGATCAACGAGGTCCAGGTCGGCGGCTACGACTCGACGCTGGCTGGACTTCGACATCCCGGCCAGGTACGGGGTGCGGCAGACGATCGGCGACACGATCGGCATCGGCGGGATCTTCCGCGGCCTGCGCACGATCCCGGTCGCGGTCGGGCTGGCCCGCGACATGCTGCGCCGCTGCCCGGACGCCTACCTGCTGAACTACAGCAACCCGATGGCGATGCTGCCGTGGGCGATCTACTCGGGCACCGAGTTCGAGCGGGTCTACGGGCTCTGCCACTCGGTGCGGGACACGCACGCGTTCCTGGCCGGACTGGTCGGGGTGCCGCAGTCCGAGATCCGGTACGTGACGGCGGGGTTCAACCACCAGGCGTTCGTGCTGGAGTTCGATCACGCGGCGGCGAGTCGCTCTACCCGAAGCTGGCCCGGTGATCGAGGCCGACCCGGACGGGCTCGGCCGCCGGGTGCGGGTCGAGCTGTTCCGGCGGTTCGGCTACTTCCCCACCGAGTCGAGCGAGCACTCGGCCGAGTACGTGCCGTGGTTCATGCGGCACGACTCGGAGGTCTCGCGGTACCGGATCTTCGTCGGCGACTACCTCGCCCGGTGCGAGGAAAACCTGGCCGAGCTCGACGAGCTGACCAGGCAGCTCGACGCCGGGGGCGAAGCTCGAGCTTGAGCCGGCCGACGAGCTGGCGTCGCAGTTCATCCATGCGCTTGAGACCGGTGCCGAGCAAGAGATCTACGTGAACGTCCGCAACGACGGGCAGATCTCGAACCTGCCTGCCGACGCCTGCGTCGAGGTGCCTTGCTGTCGTCGGCTCCGCCGGGCCGGCGCCTCGCTCGGTGGGCGAGCTGCCGGTGCAGCTCGCCGCGCTGAACCGGACGTTCCTCAACGTGGTCGAGCTCACCGTGCGGGCCGCACTGACCGGGAACCGGGACCACGTCTACCAGGCGGCCCTGCTCGACCCGAACACGTCGGCCACGCTGACCACTGCGCAAACCGTCGCAATGTGCGACGAGCTGCTCGAAGCCCACGCCGGCTTGCTCCCACTTTCCAGAGGTAATCCCGTGCCACGAAATCGCAAGACCCGTCAATGTCCGAAAGCTGGCGCTCCAGCGCCATCGATGTCCCCGAGCTGGGCCTGCAGAGTTCGGGTGCTCGGGGCTGGTCTGGCGGTCGTGGCCAGCTCGGCGGTGGCCGCTCCGGTGGCGGTGGCGTCAGCTTCCGGGCCGGCCCGGCCGCGACCCGCGCAGTCCCGGCGCCGCGGCACGCTGGGACGCTGCGGATCGCGGGCGCGCTGCGGGACGGCGGGGTCGGTCCGGGCGGCCGGGCTGTCCTGGAAGCCAGGACGGCTGCCGAAGGGCGACCGCGTGCTCAGCTTCGCCGTCGAGTACCAGTGGCAGTCGTGCGCGTCGGCCGCCGCGTCCTCGTGCCGGGCAGCGGCTGACAGTACGCGCGACGCCGTTCGCCGCCCAGCGCTACATCGTCGGGCACGCCGACGTCGGCCGGAGGCTTCGGGTCATCGAGACGGCAGCCGAGACAGTCGAGACCGACCCGGCGCACGTTCTCCTTCGTGGTCGTCCGGGCCACTGCTACGGTCTCCACGCACCGCCGCGCGGGCGGCTTACCCGGCTGGCGGGGTTCCGCTGACCGAGTTCGTCAACGGGGTGCCAGAGCAGCGGACCGGGTCAGACTCGGAGTACTTCAGCGTCGATCCCGCCGCACTACGCGACCGGGAAGCGGCCCGCCGGCCATGTCGTACCGGATCGATGGCGGCCGCTGGCGGCGAGTGCCGGCCAGCCTGGTGTTCTACACCGGCAAGCTCGGCGTCGGGGAGCACACGGTCAGCCGTGCGCACGTCGGACCGGGCCGGCGCGTCGCTGCTGCCCTTCTCGCTGGCGGGTCACGCCGCTGCCCGCGCCGCTGAGCTGCCGGCGCCCCGGCTCGCGAGCCCGTTGCTGGCTGCCGCCGCACCTGAACTCGGCGGGCAAGCCGATGCGCTGGGACTGGCAGATCGGCCGGGTCACGCCCCTCCAGCGCACCGGCGCCAGCGCCGTCGACTTCTACGACATCGACGGGTTCCTGACCACGCCGGCCGAGGTCCGCGCGATCCACACCAGGTGGCAGGCGGCGACCCTGCCGCATCCCAGGACGGCCTGCTACCTGGACCTGGCCTGGGAGGACTACCGGCCCGACGGCAGCCCGGGCCAGCGGGCCGGGTTCCCGGCCGCGACGCTCGGCAACGTCTACTTCGGCTTCCCGCAGGAACGCTGGGTGGACTTCAGGCAGCTCAACGCGCTCAAGCCGATGATCGACGCCCGGCTCGAGATGTGCGCCCGCAAGGGCTTCGACGCGGTCGAGCTTGACGACATCGACAGCTTCGACCCGCCATCCACCACCGGGTTCCACCTGACTGCCGGTGACGCGCAGAACCTGCTCGCCTACGCGTTCAACGAGATCCACCGGCTCGGCATGGCCGGGCTGTGGAAGAACTCGCCGCTGCTCAGCCGCTGGAGCCTGCGGTATACCGACGGCGCCGTGATCGAGGAGTGCTACACGTTCGGCCCGTGCTCCGCCTGGCGCGACTTCAGCACCGACAAGACCAGCGGCCCAGCCGAGCGGCAAGTGGGTCGGCGAGGTCGAGTACGGCGCCGATCACTTCGTCTGCGACCCGGGCCAGACCGGCTCGAAGTGCACCGGGCGCCGGAGTTTCGCCGCGTTCTGCCGGAACGTCTACGCCCCGAACGTATGGTTTCTCCGCGATGAAACTTGACGTTGATCTTGACGGCAAGACGTTCTTCCCCTGCCCGGGCGGGAAGTGACCGGCCCGACCCGGGTCGGCGCGCGCAACGCGACGTTCCAGCAGTGGCAGGCGCTGCTGGTCAACCGCACGAAACGGCACCGCGCCGGGGAGTTCCTCGTGCAGGGGGTCCGGCCGATTTCCCGCGCGGTCGCGGCTGGCTGGCACGTCCGGGCGCTGCTGTCAGACGGGCGGGCGGTGCCGTCGGCCTGGGCGACCGACCTCTGGACGAGCGTGCCAGCCGCGCGGTACGTCGTCGATCCCGCGCTGATGGCCGAGCTTGGCGAGAAGGCCGACCCTCCTGAGTTGCTGGCCGTGGTCGAGTTGCCCGCGGACGACTTCGGCCGGCATCCCGGCCGGCGAGACGATGCTGACCGTGGTCTTCGACCGCCCGGCCAGCCCGGGCAACCTCGGCACCCTGATCCGGTCGATCGATGCGTTCGGCGGCTCAGGGCTCGTGGTAACCGGTCATGGCGCCGACCCGTACGACCCGCGCTGCCTGCGGGCGAGTACCGGGTCTATTTTCACCGTGCCGGTCGTGCGGGCTCCGTCGCTATCGCGAGGTCCTCGGGTGGACTGACCGGCTCCGGTCCGGCGGGCTGCCGGTCACCGTGCTCGGCACCGACGAGCAGGGCACGGCCGACGTGCGCGACCTCGGGCTGCGCGGCCCGGCGCTGCTCGTCATCGGCAACGAGACGGCCGGGCTGACGGCGGCCTGGCGAGACGCGTGCGACGCCGTCGTCGCCATCCCGATGACCGGGACGGCCAGCTCGCTGAACGCTGCCACGGCCGGCTCGATCGTGCTCTACGAGGTCATGCGCCAGCGCTGCGGCAGTCTCTGAGGGCGAGTACGGCAGGCTCTGCCGGGGAAGGCTCTGAACTGGGGAAACCGGGGGGAAGGTGCACAGCCGATGTCAACGACGGCGTGGAGATTCAGGAGCACAGAGGGCGCCGACGACGCGGTGCTGCGGCTCAAGCAGCTCAATGCGCAAGATCTCATCGACATCCAGGACGTGGCGGTGGTCAGGTGGCCGCAGCACGCGAACGCGCCATCGTCGCACGAGCACGTCACCGATGAGGGCGGCAAGGTGACGACGATGGTCTCCAAGCTCAGGGGCGTCGGGCGGATCGACACCCACCTGCTGGACGCGGTCAAGGAGGACATGGTGCCTGGCACGTCCGCGGTCGTGGTGATGAGCTACGACGCGGTGGTGGACGTCGTGGCCAAGGCGTTCGAGGGGCAGCCGATGGAGCTCATGCGATCCGATCTGTCCGTGCAGGAGCAGGACCAGATCCGGACGCGGTTCGGCGATCCGGGCACGCCGCCGGCTTAGCGTGACCGGCCCTCGTGACCGGTGCAGCGCCGCGCACCGCCTGGGCGCGGCGAGCCGCGACGCCGCTCCGGCGGTTTGTCCGCACAGAGACCGGGAGCGCGGCGTTCCTGCTGGCGGCCACGGTCGCGGCGCTGATCTGGGCCAACCTCGGGCCTGGCTCGTACGAGGAGTTCTGGCATGCGCACCTGGAGGTCAGGCTCGGCCCGAGCGCGCTGGGCACTGACCTGCGCGAGTGGGTCAATTCGGGGCTGATGGCCTTCTTCTTCCTGGTCGCCGGCCTGGAAGCGCGCCGCGAGTTCGACATGGGCGAGCTGCGGGAGCGGGTCAGGCTGGCGCTTCCGCTGGTCGTCGGGCTCGGCGGGATGGTCGTGCCGGTCGTCATCTACCTGGCCATCAACGCGGGGCGGCCGTCGGCGGAGGGCTGGGGCACCGCGATGTCGACCGACACCGCCTTCGCGCTCGGCATGCTGGCCCTGGTCGGCTCCGGCGTCCCTGACCGGGTCCGTACCTACCTGCTCACCTTCGTCATCGTCGACGACATCGCCGGGATCGCGGTCATCGCCGGCGCCTACAGCCGCCACCTCGATTTCGTGGCGCTGGCGGTCGGGCTCGCGGTACTCGGCCTCGTCGGGTTCGCCCGGGTCCTTGATGTCCGGCGCGGCGTCGTCTACGCGCTGCTTGGCGTCGTCGCGTGGGCGGCGTTCTTCAAGTCGGGCATCGATCCGGTCGTCGTGGGCCTCGTCGTCGGGCTGCTCGCCGTCGCCTACCCGGCGAGCCGGTCTGACCTGGAGCGGGCCGCCGCCGGGTTCCGCACGTTCCGGGAGCAGCCGACGGCGGCCCTCGCCAGCTCAGCTCGCGAGGGGGTGCGCGCCGCGATCTCGCCGAACGACCGGCTGCAGCAGATCTTCCACCCGTGGACCAGCTACCTGATCGTGCCGGTCTTCGCCCTGGCCAACGCGGGGATCCCGGTCGGCGCGAGCTTCCTCGCCCGCGCCTACGCGGCGCCGGTCACGATCGGCATCATCGTCGGCTACGTGGTCGGCAAGCCGATCGGGACATCGGCTCCGCGTGGCTGCTGGGCAAGCTCAGCCGGGGCCGGATCGCGCCGCCGGTCGGCTGGGCCTCGGTGACCGGGGCCGGGGCCATCGCCGGGATCGGGTTCACGGTGTCGCTGCTGATCGCGTCGCTTGCCTTTACCGGCGAGCAGCTCGCCGATGCCAAGGTCGGCATTCTCACCAGCGCGCTGTGCGCGTCGGCGCTGACCTGGCTCGTCTTCCGGCTGACCGCGCTGCTGCCGAGGCAGCGCAGGCTGCGGGCGCTGCTCGGCACGTCCGGCACGATCATCGACCTGGCGGTGCCCGTGGACCGCCGGCGTGACCACATCCGCGGCCCGGCAGGGCGCCGACGTCACGATCGTCGAGTACGGCGACTTCGAGTGCCCCTACTGCGGCCAGGCCGAGCCCGCGGTCCGTGAGGTGCTGGCGGACTACGGCGACGTCCGGTATGTCTGGCGGCACCTGCCTCTCGCCGATGTGCACCCGCACGCCCAGCTCGCCGCGCTAGGCGCTGAGGCGGCCGCCCGGCAGGGCCGGTTCTGGGAGATGCACGACCAGTTGCTGGCGCACCAGGGCGCCCTGCGAGCCGACGACCTGGCGCGGTACGCCGCCGGCCTGGGCCTGGACACCGGCCGCTTCGCCGCCGATCTCGCCGCTGGCGCGGGAGAGCCCAGGATCGCCGAGGACACGGACTCGGCTGACCTGAGCGGGGTGTCGGGGACGCCGACGTTCTTCGTCAACGGCATCCGCTACCCCGGCGGCTATGACCTCGAGGCATTGAGCGACGCCGTTCGCGCGGCCCGGGCGCACGCGCTGATCGCCAGCCGCCCGTCCTGACCGCCGGCCGGCTTTCCCGGCGCGCGGCAGGCGCACGCCGGGAAGCCAGCTTTCGCAGGGGCGAGTTACCTCTTCTTCAAGGTCACGACCTCGAAGTCGGCCGTGCCTTCCGGATTCACCTTGATGGTGCCATCCAGGATCGTGTGGGCGACGAATTGCTTTGACGCGGCATACTTTGCCTTGGAGTACGTGGTGCCGGTGGCGGTGTATTTCTTGCCCATGAAGACGCAATCCCGCTCCGCGGGATTGAGATGGCCGCTCACCTTGCCGCGCTCGAGCGTCGCCGCGCCGGTGAGGAGCCCGGATTTGCCCGCGTTGATGCTGAGGGACTTCGCCGGCTTATCAAATTTCGGCACCGGCGCCTTCGATACCTGGTAGGCGTCGATGCGGAACATCTCCTTGGCGCCGGGCAAGCGGACGACGTTCTCGACCGAGGTTATCGCGACCGTGCGCTGCCCAGGGAAGCTGATGATCCTTCCGTCGGCGGATGCCTTCCGCTGCGAGGTGCTGCTGTCCCACTCCGAGAAGGCGCAGGGCGCTTGCACGCAGCCGGCTAGTGACGTCAGCGTGGAAGTGCCGCCGAACTTGACGTTCGTGCCCTTGAGCTTCAGCCCTTTCAGCCCGGTGTTCAGCGAGATAGTTCCGGTGACCGTGCCGGTATAGACGACCTGGTTGCCGCTCTTGCAGTCCGAGACCTCGGTCTTATGCGACTTCGGCTTGAAGCTCACGCTGAAGGTCGCGACCGGCGCCAGGTGCGATCCGCTCGCGAAGGTCAGCGCGCCTGACGAACTGATCGACACATTGCCGGTCGGCACCAACCCTGACCAGGCGTGCTGCTCAAGGCCTCCGAGGTGGGGAGTGCTGATCGCCACGGAGACCCCCACGATGCCGCCGCCGAAGAAACCCGCCTCGACGAGGACGCCCCACTTATGCCCCCCGCCGGAAAGCGCGGCGAGACCGCTCGCGAACGAGTACTCGGCAAAGCTCGTGCCGGGCTCCTTTCCTCTGAGCGGAGAATGGCCGGAAGGCGTTACAACCGCGCAACAGGACCTGTCACCCCGCACTTCGGCGGGTCGCGGCTCCTGGAGTATCTCCGCGCGGTGAAGTCCGAGTATCTCGACCGGCCGCCCTGCGCCGCCGCCAATCGCCGACCTGCATGTTCCGGGCCGGCTGAACTGCCGAGCAGGCGCCCGCCGGAGCAGTGCCCAAGGCCCGGCAACATGGATACGCGTATCGACACCCGATCCGGAATATCAATACCCGCATCATGACGCTGTTGGTTTATTGCGGTTCAGGCTGCGGGGGTGAACCTGAGGCGCTGGAGGCGGGTGGTGCGGGGCGGGGTGCCTGCCCGGCAGGGCCGGTCCGGTGCTAGTTTCCGTGATCCCGATCGCGGGCGTGATCACGGAACATCACACCTGCCCCGACCTGCGTATACATCCCTGATCACGCCCGGACCATGATCAGGGAGATTAGCGCTGGCCAGTTCGGATGGCCGGCCAGTCACCCCTGCACTACTAACCCCCGACGGCTGAACCCATTAAGCCGACGGCGTCATCCATGCGGCCACGCCCGCGCACCAGTCGCCACGCCATCCCGCCCGCAACCCGGGCACCAGCGCCAACTAAGCGGCATGGATCAGGCTCAGCCGCCGGGCAACGCGGGTTGAGTTGAACGCGACGATTAGTCCTACGCTTTGTAGCTCGCATTGACAGATCAGCAAGTGACTGTTTATTGTGGCAACCTCTGTGGGTCTTGAGATCGGGGGCTAAACGATGATCCGCAAAGGATTGATAGCGCTTGCCATTGTCTTACCAGTCCTGCCGCTAATCACTGCTGCCGCTGTGCCGCAGCGGTCACCGGCACCTGTAACGGTCTTATCGATGACTCTTACGCGAGCTGGGGGCAAAACCTCCTTCGCGGACGTTCCTGTCACGGTGTTCTACTTGCCATTCAACCCGCCCGTGCATTTCGTTCCGGCGGTGATGGCGACGGCAACGACCACGGCAAGGGGCAAGTTCAAGGTGGCGCTGGACACGGCGATGGTGCCGCGCAGCAGGCTCGCTGATGTCGGTGCCGGGCCACGGGCCTTCAACACGGTAGTGCTGGCAGTCGCGCAATCGCGGCAGGTCATCTGGCACCAGGTCATGAACCTGGGCACGACAGTGTCCGCTGACGCGTCGGCCCTGACCGATCCGGCGACCGGAGCTCCCGAGGTGGCTGACGCCGTGCCGCGACCCCAGGACGGCCCGCCGAACAACGCCCGCCAGATCGGCTCCCACTTCCGCTACGTACCAGTGCTGGCGATGAACAACGCCCCCGGCATGCACGTCGAGTTCACCTACACGTTCGACCAGTCCACCAGCAAGCAGACCATGGCGGACGCGGCGGACTCGTTCGCGACCGAGGGCGGCAGCTTCGGCCCCTTCAGCGCCGGCGGCGGAACCACAGAGCTCTCGGATCGCTCCGTCACCAGGCATGCCCAGGCCAAGCACGCCTTCCACAACATCATCTGGGCGGACTATAAGTTCCTGGAGTACTTCTGGGTAATTTGCCGTGGCAAGGACCAGACCTGCACAGAATTTCATGAGTGGGACATCGACCAGTGGCAGGGCAGCCTGGTCGTCTCGAACCCCAACAAGCAATGCACGAAGTTCAGCGGCAAGCACCGCCACCGCCACTGCGTCCGGCAGAAGAAGATCGGCATCGTCACCTACAAGGTGCCGCGCTTCACTTACTGCAATGGGCGTTGCGTGACGCAACTAACCTCTTTTGCCCCTGACGTAGTCAGGGACAGCGTGAGCACTCATACGTATTCCTGGCAATTGGACGTGGCCGGGTTCCTCACGCTGGGAGCGCAGTCGGCCTACGGGAAGATAACGTCGGTGGCATGGACGCGGCGTGCGGGTTGCGGCGGAGAGAGCAGGAAGCGGGTCCTGTGGGGAGAACACGCAACTCCCGTCGGCGCGCCTATCCTCCAGGCCGCCTGCAGGAAGTTGCCGTGAGGCCGCAAAAACTTCGACGCCGCGTTCTTCTTGCGACAGCCGCTGCAGCGCTCGCGTTGGCAATGGCTGCATGCGGTGGACTGCCCTCGGGTTCAGCGTTGGACACGAGCGACATGGAGAACCTCGGCCTGGCGACCATCCGGCCAGGCACAGAAATCGGAATTAACTTTGCGATTATTTACAACAAAGAGTCGGCGCCTATCACTATCCTCACCGTCAAGCTCGTCGGAACGGGCCTGGGCAGCATCGTCCGACCAGTTCAAACGAATATCACTATCGGCCGAGGTTCGCTCCCGCGCTCGGCTTACATAGAAGATCCACCAGTGGAGTATTTCGGGAATGGCAAGTGCGGAGTCCAGTCGCTCCGGCGTGTCAGCGGATACGTGTTGCGTCCCCATACCGCCGTCACGGTCTGGACGGTGCTGCTTGGCTTGCGGCCGGGTAAATTTCACATCACTGGCAATGTGGTCTCGTATAAGCAGGCGGACTTCCGATTCCAGCAAACGGTGCACCACGGCTATCACGGTCGCGTGAAAGCTCATGCGCCATTGCTGCGCGCGACCCAGGACGGGTCGCGACAGTGCCTGCACCTGACCCGTCTGCTCAAGGGCACCCTGCCTTAGCCTTGCCGGGCGGCGATGCTCATCCGGTCGCGGCCCCGCTCGACCCGGCCTCCTCGGCACTCTCTGGATCATAATCTAGTATTACGATCGGAATACTTGACATCACCTGCACCAGCGCTGGAGGCTAGGGGCAGCGGGACTGGCTCAAGACCGGGACTGACGGGCAACAGAGCGAAAGGGCGAGCTGCGGTGACGACGCTTGACGACCGACGGACCAGCGAGGACGGTTACCAGCACATTGAGGTGACGCGGGTGGGCGGCGCGCTCGGCGCGGTCGTCGGGGGGATCACCGCGGGCGGGGATCTGGCACCGGCCGTGGTGGCCGAGCTGCGGGCGGCGCTGCTGGCGCACCGCGTGGTGTTCCTGCGGGATCAGCAGCACCTCGGCGACGCCGAGCAGCTCGCGTTCGCCCAGTTGCTTGGGCAGGTCACCAGGCCGCATCCGACCGTGGCGGGCGATGGCAGGGCCGTGCTGCCGATCGACTCCGAGCAGGGCAAGGCCAACAGCTGGCACACCGATGTGACCTTCGTCGACCGGGTGCCCGCGATCAGCATCCTGCGGGCGATCACCCTGCCGTCTTACGGCGGCACGACGGTCTGGGCCAACACCGTCGAGGCGTACCGGCGGCTGCACCCGGCGCTGCAGGCACTTGTCGGGAGCCTGCGCGCCATTCACACCAACCGGTACGACTACGCCGCGCACCGGTACACGATCGGCGGAGTCGACGTCAGGGAACAGCAGTACACCGAGGAGTTCATGCATCTCGACTTCGAGACCGAGCACCCTGTCGTGCGGCTGCATCCCGAGACCGGCGAGCCATCGCTGCTGGTCGGCCACTTCGTGCGATCGTTCGTCGGGCTGAACGGCGTCGACTCGGCAGATCTCTTCCAGCTGCTGCAGCGGCATGTCACCAGGCTCGAGAACACCGTCCGCTGGTCGTGGCGCGACGGCGACCTCGCCATCTGGGACAACCGCTCCACCCAGCACTACGCGGTCGCCGACTATGACAACCAGCCACGCCGGATGCACCGGATCACGATCGCCGGGGACATCCCGATCGGCATCCGCGGCGACATGAGCGTCGCGCTCAAAGGCGACGCAAGCGATTACTCAGCGCTGCCGGCCTGACGCGAAGACATAATAAGGCCATTTCGCGCAGTACTCTGAGATCGTGCGGCGCACGCGGTTCTGGTTGCTCCTAGCGGCCGCCGGCCTGGCAGCAGCGGCTTGCCAGGCCGGCGGGCCGACGGCGTCAGGCCGCCAGCCGGACCAGGCGCCCAACTCGGGTCCCGCACTGTCGGCCGTCTCGCTGACCGTGCCGAAGGCAGCCAGGCACGGGGTATTCGCCGCGCCGAGAACGCTCAAGCTGCCCGCCGGCTGGACGGCCAGCGTCTGGGCGCTGGTGCCGGGCGCCCGGATGGAGGCGTGGACGCCGCAGGGCGACCTGCTGGTCAGCCAGCCCGGCCAGGGACGCGTCGTCGAGCTAAGCGCTACGGCAGGCAACGCGGCCACACTGCCCAGGCAGCGCATTCTGGTGGCAAGGCTGACTTCGCCCCAGGGCCTGGCGTTCGGAAGGTTCGGCGGCAACGAGGTCCTGTACATCGCCGAATCCGACCAGCTCGACCGGTACCTGTGGAATGCCGACGGCACGGTCGGCAAGCGGGCCGTCATCGCCGCGCGGCTCCCCGACCTGACCCCGGCCGGGGACGACGTGCACCGCGAGAAGGACGTCGCCATCGGCGGCAACGGAGCCGTCTACTTCAACGTCGGCAGTTCGTCGAACGCCAACCCGGACGACCGGACCTACCTGCCGCAGCGCGCGGTGATCATGGCGCTGCGCCCGGACGGCAAGGGCCTGCATGTCGTGGAGCGCGGGGTGCGCAACGGCGAGGGCCTGGCCGGGCGCCCGGACGGGTCGATGTGGACGGCGGTGAACAACCGCGACAACATCCCGTACCCCTACCACTCCTCGTATGGCGGAACCGAGCACGCGTTCGGCAAGGTGATCCAGGCCTACGTCAGCAACCATCCGCCCGATGAGGTCGTCCGGGTCACCACGGCCCACGATCTCGGCTGGCCGTACTGCAATCCGCTGCCGACCACGTCGATGACGAACCTGCCCTTCGTGCCCGACGCCCTGAACGATCCGGGCAGCAATCACCTGGACTGCGCCAAGCTGAGCCGCATCCAGGTCGGCCTGCCCGCGCACAGCGCCCCGCTCGGCATGACGTTCCTCGAAGGCAGCAAGATCCCCGCGCCCTGGTCCAGTGGCGCGGTCATCGCCGCGCACGGATCGTGGAACCGCCAGCCGCCCCGCTCCCCCGTCCTGTACTGGCTCAAGTGGGACCCGGCCAGCCACACCCTGCGAACGCCGGTGATCTTCGCCACCGGCTTCCAGCACCCCGACGGCACCCGCTGGGGCCGCCCGGTCGACGCCATCCCCGGCCCGGACGGCGCCCTCTACGTCTCCGACGACACCGCCGGCGCCATCTACCGCCTCGAGCCACCTCAGCAAGCTGGCTAGCGGGCTAGCACTGTCGGTGGCCTGGGTTAGTGTGGCCACGTGCTTGAGGAGTTCCATCCGGCTGTGAGCAGCTGGTTCGCACGGCGGTTCCCGGCTGGGCCGACAGAGCCGCAGGATCGAGGCTGGAGCGAGATCGCCGCCGGGCGGCACACGCTGATCGCGGCGCCGACCGGCTCGGGTAAGACGCTGGCCGCATTCCTGGTGTGCGTCGACCGGCTGTACCGCGCGCACGAGGCTGCGGCCTCAGCCGAAGACCAGCCCGAAGCGCCAGCCTGGCCCGCAGGTCGTGTACGTCTCGCCGCTCAAGGCGCTCGCCGTCGACATCTGGCAGAACCTGGAGCAGCCGCTCGCCGAGATCGCCGAGGTCGCGGCCGAACTCGGCATGACCGGCCCCGCGGATCAAGGTCGCCGTCCGTACCGGCGACACCGCCGCCGCCGAGCGCGCCGCGATGCTCAAGCGGCCGCCCGACTTCCTGATCACCACGCCCGAGTCGCTGTACCTGCTGGTCACGGCCGAGCGCAGCCGGGCCATGCTCGAATCGGTCGACCACGGTGATCGTGGATGAGATCCACGCGGTCGCAGGCAACAAGCGCGGCTCGCACCTCGCGCTCACGCTCGAACGGCTCGCGCACGTCGCCGCGCGGCCCCTGCAGCGGATCGGACTGTCGGCCACCCAGCACCCGATCGAGGCGGTCGCCAGGCTGCTGGTCGGCGCCGGCCCGGCCGGTCAGAACCCGACGGCTCGCCGCGCTGCTCGATCGTCGACACCGGCCACCGCCGCGAACTCGACCTCGCCCTCGAGCTGCCCTCTGACGAACTCGGCGCCGTCGCCAGCGCCGAGCAGATAGCCGAGGTCCTCGACCTGATCGCCGGCCACGTCGGCGAGCACCGGACCACGCTGGTCTTCGTCAACACCCGCCGGATGGCGGAGCGAGCCGCGCACGAGCTCGGCGAGCGCCTCGGCGAGGGCCAGGTCGTCCGCGCATCACGGCAGCCTGTCCAAGGAGCGCCGCCAGCGCGTCGAGGCCCGGCTGCGCGCCGGCGACCTGCGCGCCCTGGTGGCGACGGCCTCGCTGGAACTGGGCATCGACATCGGACCGGTCGAGCTGGTGTGCCAGATCGGCTCTCCGCGCAGTTTCGCCACGTTCTTGCAGCGAGTCGGCCGATCCAACCACAGCAGGAACGGAGTGCCACGGCGGCATGCATCTACCCGACTAGCCGCGACGAGCTCGTGGAGTGCGCCGCGCTACTGCGCGGCGCGCGGTCGCGGACGCCTTGACCGGCTGGTCATTCCGCGGGCCCGCTGGACATCCTGGCGCAGCAGATCGTGGCCGAGTGCTCGGCCGCGCAGTGGCAGGAGGACGAGCTGCTTGCCCTGGTGCGCGGCGCGGCGCCGTTCGCCGAGGTCACCGACGAGCAGTTCGACGAGGTCGCCGGGCTCGATGTCCGACGGCATCCGGACCGGCCGCGGCCGCCGGGCCGCCTACCTGCACCGCGATCAGGTCAACGGCACGCTGCGCGGCCGGCGCGGCGCCCGGATGGCCGCGCTGACCTCGGGCGGCGCGATCCCCGAGCTAGGCGACTACCGGGTGCTCGCCGAGCCGGACGACGCCGTGGTCGGCACCGTCAACGAGGACTGGGCCATCGAGAGCATGGCCGGGGACGTGTTCCTGCTCGGCACCACGTCGTGGCGGATCCGCCGGGTCGAGCCGGGCATCGTCCGGGTCGTCGACGCGCAGCGGCGCGCCGCCTTCGGTGCCGTTCTGGCTCGGCGAGGCGCCTGGCCGCACCCGTCGAGCTTTCCGAGGACGTCTGCGACGTCCGCGCCGAGGTCGCGGCGCTGCTGGGGGGCGGGGCGAAAGCCGGGGGCGGGCAGGACTAACGTGGCGGCGGCGATCGGCTGGCTGATGGCCGAGTGCGGCATCGGCGAGGCCGCCGCCGAGACCATCGCCGCCTATCTCGGCACCGGCGCTCGCGCAGCTCGGCATCATGCCGACCATGGACACGATCGTGCTCGAGAGGTTCTTCGACGAGGCCGGCGGCATGCAGCTGGTCGGGCACAGTCCCTATCGGGGCCCGGCTCAACCGGGCGTTCGGCCTGGCGCTGCGCAAGCGGTTCTGCGTGACGTTCGACTTCGAGCTGCAGGCGGCGGCCAGCGATGACGCGATCTTGCTGTCGCTCGGGCCGCAGCACAGCTTCCCGCTTGACCGGGTGCCGAAGTTCCTCGCCTCCGGCACGGTCGAGCAGGTCGTGCGGCAGGCGGTGCTGACCGCGCCGATGTTCGCCGTCCGCTGGCGGTGGAATCTCAACACTTCGCTGACCGTGCTCCGGATGCGCAGCGGCAAGAAGAACCCGCCCGCGATCCAGCGGATGGAAGCCGATGACCTGATGGCGGCGGTGTTCCCCGTGCTGGCCGCCTGCCAGGAGAACGTCGCGCCAGGCCCGATGGAGATCCCTGACCACCTGCTGGTCAGGCAGACCCTGACCGACTGCCTGACCGAGGCGATGGACATCGCCGGGCTGAGGGAGCTGATCGGCCGGATCGAGCAGGGCGAGGTCAAGGTCGTGGTGCGGGACACCACGGAGCCGTCGGTGCTGGCGCACGAGATCCTGAACGGCCGGCCGTTCACCTACCTGGACGACGCGGAACTCGAAGACCGGCGCAGCCGGGCAGTGCCGCTGCGGCGCGGCCTGCCGGTCGAGCCGCACGAGCTGGCGCAGCCCTGGACCCGGCCGCGATCGCGCGGGTCGCCGAGCAGGTCAGGCCGCGACCCGCAAGCGACCCGACGAGCTGCACGACCTGCTGCTCGGCCTGGTCGTCGCGCACCCGGCACCGCAATGGCAAGGACTGGTTCGACGAGCTGGTCGCGGCCCGGCGGGCGGTCGACGGTGCGCGCCGGAGAGACCTCGCTCTGGGCGGCGGTCAGAGCAGCCGGCCGGCGATTGAGCTGCTGTTCCCCGGCGCGGCGATGGTGCCTGATCACCCGTGCCCGGCCGGGGTGAGCGGCCCCGAAGATGAGGACGCGGCGGCGGCCGCGTTGCTGCGGGGCCACCTGGATACCCGAGGGCCTTCGACGGCGACCGAGCTTGCTGTGGCGACCGGCTTGCGCGAGTCGTTCATCATGCGGGGTGTTGCCTTGCTCGAGCAGCAGGGCTTCGCGATCCGCGGCCGGTTCACCGCGCCCGACGCCGACGAGGAATTCTGCGCGCGGCGGCTGCTGGCGCGCATTCACGCGTACTCACGGGAACGGCGGCGGCGCGAGGTCGAGCCGGTGAACGCGCGCGACTTCATGCGGTTCCTGCTGCGCTGGCAGCATGTCGTCCGCTGGCACCAGGCGCGAGGGCAGGTTCGGCGTCCTGTCGGTGATCGAGCAGCTGCAGGGGTTCGAGCTGGCGGCGGCGCGCGTGGGAGCGGTCGGTGCTCGCCGCGCGGGTGGAGGGTACCGGCGGGACTGGCTCGACGAGCTGTGCCTGTCCGGCCAGGTGTGCTGGGGGCGCCTGTCGGTGCGGGACACGCAGGGCGGCGATGCCGCCTCCCGGGCGCCGTCGCGGGCGACGCCGATCACGCTCGCGATCCGCGCCGACCTGCCGTGGCTGCTGCGGGCGGCACGAGGCGACCTGGCGCCCGCGCTTCCCGAGGCTGGTCGGCTCAAACCACGGGCTTGAGGTGCTGGACGTGCTGCGACAGCAGGGGGCGATGTTCCGGCACGACCTGATCGCGGCGACCGGGCTGGCGCCCGCCGAGATCGACGCCGCGCTGTGGGACGGCGTGGCGCGCGGGCTGATCACCGCTGACGGGTTCCGTGCCGTCAGGTCGCTGCTGCGGCGGGGTGACGAGCGGGCCGTGCTGCCGCGCGGGCTGCGGCGCGGTGCCCGCGGGTCTGGCGCGGGCGCCGCGACCTGGTCGGCGGGCCGGTGGTCGCTGCTGCCAGGCCCGCTGGGTACCGCCGACCGCGATGAGCTGGCCGAGGCCGTCGCCGAGCAGCTGGTGGCCCGGTGGGGCGTGGTGTTCAGGGATCTGGCCGTGCGGGAGAACCTCGCTGTGGGCTGGCGTGACCTGCTGTGGGCGTTCCGGCGGATGGAGGCTCGGGGGACCAGTCAGGGGCGGCCGGTTCGTGACAGGGTTCAGCGGGGAGCAGTACGCGCATCCGGAGGCGATCGACGTGCTCAAGGCGGTGCGCAAGCAGCCGCGCGGCGGTGAGACCGTGCGGATCTCCGCCGCCGACCCGCTCAACCTGACCGGCGTCCTGCTGCCGGGGCCGCGCGTGCCGTCGATCGCGACCAACACGGTCGTCTACGTAGATGGTGCGGTGCTCAACGAGGGCGGCCAGGACAGCGCGGTGGCGCCGGCCGAAGCCAGCGCCACCGCTGTGTAGCTGCGCCCGTCTACCTGAGCGCGTCCTGGAGTTCGGGGTGCTGCGGCTGGTCCTCGTCGGCGGGGCCGCACCCGGAACTGCCGGGGTGGCGGCGATGTCCTCGCGGCGCAAGGTGATCGTCAGGATCGTGATGATCAGCGCGAGCACCGAGATCCCGGCCGCGACGACGAAGCCGCGCGAGATGCCGGCCGCCAGCGCCACGTGCAGGACCGAGGCCGGCACCGGCGCCCCTGGCTTAGGCAGCGGCGTGCCCGCCCTCGCGGCGGCGGCAGCAGCGGCAGCCATCTGGGTCTTGATGCTGCTGGACACCACGGTCCAGGTCACCGTGCCGAGCGCGGCGAGCCCGATCGCGCCCCCGACCTGCTGGCCGGTGTTGAGCAGGCTCGAAGCCACGCCGGCGTCGTCCGGCCTGACCTTGGTCAGGGCGACCAGCGACAGCGGCACGAAGAGCATGCCGAGGCCCGACGAGGTGACCAGCATCGGGAAGAGCAGGCCGCTGACGTACGGGCTGTTCACGCTGATGTGCGAGAACCAGTACATGCCGCCTGCCGTGATCGCCGACCCGGCGATCATCAGCGGACGCGGCCCGGTACGGGCGACCAGCCTGGACACGACGCCGGAGATCACCACGATCATCGCGGCGAACGGCAGGAACGCCAGGCCGGACCGCAGGGCGCTGTAGCCGAGCACTTCCTGCACGAAGATCGTCAGGAAGAAGAAGATCCCGAACATCGCCGTGGCCAGGCACAGCATCACGAGGTAAGCCCCGGTCCGGCTGCGGTTCTGCAGCATGCGCATCGGCAGCAGCGCGTGCTTGCCTCGCGACTCGATGAAGGCGAAACCGCCAGCAGGACGACCGAGGCGACCAGCGAGATGATGACCTTCGGGTCGCCCCAGTGCGAGACGCCCGACTGGTCGGTGCTGGCGTTGGACAGGCCGTACACGAGCGCACCGACGCCCACGGTCGCCGTGATCGCACCTGGCAGGTCGAACCGGCCGCGTCTGACGGTCGGACTCGCCGATGACGTAGCGGGCGAGCAGCGCGGTCACGATGCCGATCGGCACGTTGACGAAGAGCACCCAGCGCCAGGACAGGTACGTCGTCAGCAGTCCGCCGGCGACCAGGCCGACCGCCGCGCCGCCGCCGCTCATCGCGGCGTAGACGCCGAACGCCCTGTTGCGCTGCGGTCCCTGCGGGAACGTGGTGGTGATCAGCGCCAGCGCGGTCGGCGCGATCATCGCGCCGCCGACGCCCTGGATGGCTCGAGCAGCCAGCAGCCACGCTTCGGACTGCGCGAAGCCGCCGAAGAGCGACGCGGCCGAGAACACAGATCAGTCCCGGCGATAAAAATCCGCCGCCGGCCGAGCAGGTCTCCGGAGCGGCCGCCGAGCAGCAGCAGCCCGCCGAAGGTCACGGCATAAGCGGTGACGACCCATTCCAGGCCGGTGCCGGTAAAGCCGAGCGCGCGCTGGATGTGCGGCAGCGCGACGTTCACGATGGCCGCGTCGAGCACGACCATGAGCTGAGCCGTGGCGATCACCACGAGGGCCAGGCCCAGATGACGTTGGGCGCCACCTTCGGCCTTGGCCGGTGCCGTGTGCGTCGTTGACACAGCGGTTCTCCTCACCTGTCTTAGGGCGTGCAGATCCCTCAGGGCGCGCAGATCCCGCACCGCGACCTGCAGCCGGTCACGGCGTCACGAAATACGCCCTCGAAGCAGAGTTGTATTGATAAGCACAGCTGACTCGTGCGATTCCCCCGATTAGCGTGCGGCGGTGCAGTGCGGAACCCTCAGGCGTTCCCCCGCTGAGACCCCTGCTACACGCCGGCCTTCACTAGACGGCCGGCATGGCGGTACTGGTGCTGCCCGTCACCCCCTCCTCGGCAGTAGCTCCGTTGACCGCCAACGCGGCTGTCATGGGCGTCGTGGTCGTCGTGGCTGGCACGGGCGATGCGGCCAGTGCCTCATTCATCTTGCGAACGAGCCCGAGAAGCTGCTCGCGCTCGTCCACGGTCAGCGCTTGCGCCCACGGCATCAGGTCACGCGACTCTTGCTCAAGCGTCGCCTTGATCTCCACGCCGCGCGGCGTCAGCACCAGGTTCTTGACGCGCCGGTCCACGGTGCCTGGCTCGCGCTTGGCCAGGCCGCGCCGCTCGAGCGCATCGGCGATCATCGTGACGAACGACGGGTCACAGTGCAGCAACTGCCCTAGCGCCTTCATCGACACCGAGGTGTCCACCCGGCGCATGGCCTTCATGCACGACACAGGCACGTCAAACCGCTCAGCGAGCCGCTCGCCGCACTGCATCAACTTGGTGACAAACTCGGTCATGGCGTCAAAAATCTCCTGGTCGAGCTTGTTACCGCCCGGACACCTGCCCACTGTCACCTCCCCGGACGTCTTTGACGATCTCAACTCTTGAGTAACTCAACCATATGACAGATTGCTTGAGTCTGTCAAAGGTTATTTGGCTCAACCGATCCTTGGCCCGGTGCGCCGGCCCGCGCCGGCGCGGGCCGCGCCGGTCGGTCAGGCCTTCCTGGCCACGCCCACCAGCGTGCCGAACTCCCTCGGGTCCCTCGGCACGTCGCCGGGCGAGTCCGGCCGCCATAGCGGCGCGTAGACCAGCCCGGGATCGAGCAACTCGAAGCCGTCGAAGAAGCGGAGGATCTCGGCGTGCGAGCGCAGGTGCAGTTGCGTGGCGACGCTGCGGTTATAGACTCTCTCGCTCGCGTGCGCAACCACGGGCTTGCCGTCGTGCGTGGCATGGCCGAGCACCACGTAGCTGCCGGGCGCGAGCGCCTCGCGGAGCCTGTCCATGATCTGCGCCGGCTGCTCGGCGTCGGCAACAAAGTGCATCACGACCATCAAGATCAGCGCGGCGGGCTGGCTGAAGTCAATCAGCCTGCAGACCGTGTCGTGAGCGAGGATCTTCTCAGGCTCGCGCAGGTCAGCGTCGATGACGGCGGCATTGTCGTTGCCTTCGAGTATGACCTTGCTATGCGCGATGGCCACCGGATCGACGTCCACATAGGCGACCCGGGCGCCGGGATCGGCTCGCTGCGCGATCTCGTGCACGTTCCCCTCGGTCGGGATCCCCGAGCCGACATCGAGAAACTGCCCGATGCCCGACTCACCCAGGAACCGCACGGCCCGGCGAAGGAACGCCCGGTTCGCCTGCGCGATCGCGCGCATATTCGGCTCGACCGCGGCGATCGCCCGGCCGACGTCCTGATCGGCCAGGAAGTTGTGCGTGCCGCCAAGCCAGTAGTCGTAGACCCGGGCGGTATTAGCCCGTTTGGTGTCAACTCCCGGCGGCGCCCAGTCCGGCATGGCCTCGTCGGCCATCACGCCTCCTGTCCTGATCCAGGTCACTGTCTCGTGTCGTCACGGCTGTCCTACGCAGGCAACATAGCTCCAAATACGCCCCGTTACCATGAGGTCAAGACGCCCGCGATGCGATACATTTTGCTGATTGCACGATATCTCAGGCACTGGCGAAGGCCCCCCGTGCCCGGGTCAGCCGGGAGCAAAGGAGCGCACCGGGATTGGGCGGCTTAGCTGTCGACAGGTCGTCGGGAAATGGTGCTGATGCGATAGTGATGACACAACTGGCCGACGACGGCGGATCGCTGCAGCGGCGACGGCAGGACACCGGCCTGACCGGCGTGGCCGTCCTGACGCTGAACTCGATAGGCCAGGTCACCTCGTGGTCGGTGACGGCGGATCGGCTTTTCGGGTACTCGGCCGATGAGGTGTGCGGGCGCGACATCTGTGACGGGCTGATCTCCGGCCCGGGCCAGCAGCAGCTCATCAAGCAGGCGCTGGCCGAGGTCGCCGAAGGCAGGGTCTGGACGGCGGTCTTGCCGATGGAGACTGCCAGCGGGCCGTGCCACGTGACCATCCACTGCGAGCCGCACGCGGACGAAGGCGTGCTGGTGATCGCGCGCCGGGTCAGCCCCCAATCTGACGACCCGGAACTAGCCGAGGCTGGGCGGCGGGCACCGCAGCAGCACGTGCTGACCGCCGCGGCTACCCTCATCGGCACGACGCTCGACCTCAACCGGACTGCCTGCGAGGCAGCCGAGGTGGCCGTCCCCGCCTTCGCCGACGCGGCGGCCTTCTTCGTCTCGGAACGGCTGCTCGTCGCCGACGAACTCGGGTCTTACATCGCCGGCCCTTCCATCGTCGTGCGCCGCCTGATAGCCAGGCTGTCAGGGCAGCCCACAGCGATCACCGACAAGCTGCTCCGCCCCGGCGAGGCGATCGTGTTCGCCAAGGAGTCGCCGAGCTACCAGGCGATGACGGCTCGCCGCGCCGTCAGGTTCGACAAGCTGGACGACGAGTCGGCCGAGCGGATCGGCAGGCGACCCGGCGGGCAGGAGGCCTTCGCCGCCTACACGTGCTTCCTCGCCGTGCCGCTCGTGGCCAGGGGCACCGTGCTGGGCTGCGTCACCTTCGCGCGATCGGCCGCCTGGCGTGAATTCACCACGGCCGACATCGCGCTTGCCGAAGAACTCGTCTCGCGTGCCGCTGTCTCGATCGACAACGCGAGGCTTTACGCCAGGGAACGCCGGGCATCGTCGGCACTGCAGCAGGGCCTGCTGCCCGCAGAGCCGCGCGTCCCGGCCGGCATCGCCGTGGCGCACCGTTACCTGGCCGTGGGCGCGAGCATCGTCGGCGGCGACTGGCACGACATCGTCCCATTAACTTCTGGCCGCGCCGCCCTGATCGTCGGCGACGCCATGGGACACGGGCCAGAGGCCGCCGCCGTCATGGTCCAGCTGCGCACGGCGGCGCATACCCTGGCCGATCTCGGGCTGCCGCCCGAGGCGATCCTGGCCAGGCTCGACCGGCTGGCGACCGGCATGCAGACGACGCCGTTCGCGACCTGCATCGCCGCGATCATCGACCCGGCCGCGGGCAGCTGCGTGATCGCCAAGGCCGGTCACCTGCCGCCGATGATGACCATGCCCGACGGTGAGACCCGCGTGCTCGAGCTCCCGCTCGGCCTGCCGATCGGGCTCGGCGGCGGCTCGTTCGAATCGGCGCGCGTCCCCTTCCCCGCCGGCGCGACCCTCGCGCTGTATACCGACGGGCTGGTGGAGAGCCGCAACCGCTCGCTCGACGACGGCCTCGCCGAACTGACCGCCGCGCTCAGCTCCGTCCTGACCCGCCCGGGCCACACGCTCGACGGCAGCTGCGAGGAGATCACCTCCGCCCTGCACGCGCGGGGCGAGGACGACATCACCCTCGTGCTTGCCCGAGTGCTGGCATAGTGTGAAAATTTGCCCGCGCGGAGCGCGGCGCGGGAGCCGGAACTCCCGCGCCGCGTCTCACCATGCGGACTAGGCGGACCTGGTGATCAGCGCCGCCATCCTCGGCGACCCGAGCCCGTTCGCCTCATCGAAGCCCGGCCCGCTCGGGAACAGCCCGTTGTCGGGCGCGAGCTGCTGAGCGGGCCGATGCCGTTGATGTCGTGGAAGTACAGGCCCGGGTTGAGGTCGAACAGCGTGTAGAGCAGCGGGTTGAGGTTGCCCGCCCGGAAACCGTGAAAGCTGTCCAGGTCGGCGGCGATACCTGACCACAGCGGCGACGACAGGCTCGTGCCGCCGTCACCGAACCAGCCCGGCACCGGCTGGAACTGGCTGAACTCACCGCAGATGCTGTTGGGCGTGTTGTCGTTGCCGGTGCAGAACTCGGTGTACGGCGTCCACTCGTCGGCGTTCGCCGTGATGTCGGGCACCTCGCGGCACGGCGTCCGCGCCGACGCCGCGAACGCGCAGCCGGTGGTGGTGAACTGATTGTTCACCCCTGGAGCGTGCTGGTAGAGCGGGCGAGGCCAGAACTCGCTCGAGCCGCCGCCTGAGGCGCCGGGGCCGCTGCACCAGAAGAAGCCGTTGGCGCCGTTCTCGTCAGCATCGGCGTTGCAGAGGTTGTCGACGTTCCAGACCGTCTCGGTGCCGGCGGCTGGATAACCGGGCGCGGGGTTCTGGCCCGGGTTGTCGGTCTCCAGCGAGGTGCCGCCCACGCTGGTGACCCAGGGCTGCGCCTCCGGGTCATCGACGTTGACGACGCTGGTGCCGTCGGTCAGCAGGCAGTCGAAGGCGCCCTGGTCGCCCGAGGCCGCGAACATGCTCTGGCCCTGGGCGGCCATCTGCTCGAAGACCACGTTCTCGGCCTGGGCGACGGCGGTGCCGATGTCGTTCTCGCACTCGCCCCAGCTTGAGCTGATCGCCGACGCCGCGTCGTCGCGGGCGATCCGCGTGTACTCATCGACGGTGGTCTCGCCGGTCAGGTCGTTCGGCGCGTTGTAGACGATGATCCTCGGCGCGTCCGGGGCGGCGGTGAGCTGCTGCTCGAGGTCGGCATCGACCTCGACGTCACCCGCGTAACCCTGAAGCTCGGCCGGGCAGGTATCGCCCGACGGGCACGCCGGGGTCAGCGTTCCGCCGTCGACGTTCACGTTGTGCAGCTTGACGTGGAATCCTGCGCCGAAGATCGTCTTGCCCCAGGTCCTGATGTCGGACTTGAGGTAGGCCGAGAGCTCGAACACGGCGAGGGTGACGCCTGCGCCGTTCGCCGCTGGCCCGGCGTTGGAGGCCTCGTAAATCGAGCGGGTCTGCGACGGCGACAGGCCGCTGCAGCCCGGCCCGGCTCCGTAGCCGTCGGGGAACCCGGTGCCGTCGAGGTAGAGCCCGGCGATCTGGGCGTCGGTCGGATAGGGGTCCTCTTCGCAAGCCTGCGGCGCTGCTGTCGGGCGTTGCGCCGCTGCCGGGTGCTCCCGCAGCTTCACGAAGTCGTGCTCGCGGACCAGGTTAGTCAGGCCGATGACGCCAAGCACGCTGCCCGCCAGCGAACTCGGCAGCCGCACCGCCGTGGCATTGGCGAAGAACCGCTTGCCCCGGCTGGTCTTGTAGTTCATCAGCGTAGTCCGGAAGGCCCCGGCGACCGCGGCGCTGCTCCCGGTCGCGCGCACCAGGAAAGGCGATGCCGAGTTCCGCACGGTGAGCCCGCTGCTCCTGAGGTACCGGGCGACCGCCGTACGGGCCCTGGCCGATGGCGCGAAGCGAGCGTCGAACTGGCCCTTGGCCAGCCAGGCGTGGAACCGGCCGCTGCCGTTGGAGTACTGCGCCCCGAGCAGGGAACTCAGGCCGCGAGCGTCCCTCGGCGCGAGCGCCACTTCAACCGACATCTTGCCGCTGGCGTACGCGCCGGTGGCCGCGTCGTGCACAGGCGCCGCGCTCCCGCTGAGCGCGACGAACGCCGGCGTGGCAGGATGCCCCGACGCCATCGCTGAGGTCGCGAGCGCACTGGTCATCGCAGTCATCGCCAATCCGATAACGGCGATGACGCCAGCGCGCACCGGACGGTGGATCAAGCTCATGCAAGCCCTCCTCGGCCTTCATGACGGATGCCGCTGATCTCCACACCGGTGACCGCTGGGCGGGGCAGGCTAGCGAAAGGCGCGAGGTGGGGGAACGCGCGAAGATTGGTCACCGGATCAGCAGATGTATGGCCTTAAGCCTGATTCATCCCGAACGGCGCTGTCAAGGATCGCACTGTTACCGCTGGCACCGCGCCCACATTGGCCGACGCTCTCCGGTCACTCACCGCCCGGAACGGCGAGCAACCGCCGGCTCAGGCCAGGTCGCCGGGCGTCGCGGGTTTGAGCTGCCGCACCCGCAAGCACCATAGGCCGGGCTCGGCTCGCAGCTCGCGAAACGTGTGGCTACTTCAGATGAGCGATGAGTTTGAGGGGCGTGGCCAGGATGGGGTGCTTGGCCGCCGGGAGCGGGCCGGGGCTAGTTTCCTACTACTATCGTCAGGAACGTGATCACGGACCTTCAGCCTGGAGCGTAAGGCTGTCGCGTCACGCGTCACGCGTCACGCGTCACGCGTCACGCGTGATCGGGTCAGGGCTGTGGACTGCAATGGCCCGGCAGGCCCAGCAATGCCACAACGGCGGCGCCGGAATGCCAGCAATGTGACAAGGGTGCGGCTCTTCCGGGGTGAGGCTGCTCTCGCAGGAGGGTTTTCGGGTTCGTGCAGGAGGGTTTCCGCGTCTAGGAGAGTTGACCGGACTATACGACGACAACCCTCCTTCATGCGACAACGCTCCTGCGGGAACCCGGAAACCCTCCACGGTAAGGAGTCGCGGTAGGGACCGGCCTTGCGGCCGGCCCCCCGCGCAGATCCCGGCGTGCGGGACTACCGCACCGGGCTCCTGCCTTGGGTTCTGGCGTCGAAGCGCACGTTGGGGTAGGGATGCGTCACGCGGGCTGGGGGGAGCCATCGGGTTCCGGTCCGTTTCATCCGCTGCCAGGTGGTCCGGTGCTTGCAGTTGCGGCGCCGTAGCACCTGGAGCCAGTGCCGGGTTACCTGGTCGCGGAAGGCCGCGACCGCGTGGACGTTGCCGGGCACGGCGTAGTACGCCATGTGCCCGCGCACCACGCTGGCCAGCCAGCGGCCCTGCCCGGGGACCGGATCGTGCATGCGGCGCCTGGGCTGGGCCTTGACCTCGGCCAGCTTCGCCCGCAGCCGCCTGGCGATCGTGATGCGCTTCAGCTGGAACCGCCCGTTCCTGGTCGTCCCGCAAATACAGTTGAAGCCCGGGAAACCGGACGACTCCGGCTTGCCCTGTCCTCTTGCTGCCCGGTTCGGGGCGGCGAACCGCCCGAACCCGGTCAGCCGGGTCTTGTCCGGGTGCGGTTCCAGGCCGGACTTCGCCAGCCGGGGCCGGAGATCTGCCAGGAACCGCCGCGCGTCCTGCTCGTACCGGAACCCGGCGACGAAGTCGCCGGCGAACCGCACGATGATCACCTCGCCGCGAGCGTGGCGGCGTCGCCACCACCCTGCGAACAGGCCCGGCACGTAGTGCAGGTACACGTTAGCGAGCAGCGGCGACGCCGATGCTCCCTGCGGTGCCCCCGCGCCCTCGCTCCAGACCTCTTCCTCCACGACCCCCGCGGCCAGCCACTTGCCGATCAGCCGCAGGACCCGCTCGTCCGCGATCCGGTGCCGGAGAAACCTTTCCAGCCAGCCCCGGTCAAGCTGGCCGAAAAAGTCGCGGATATCCGCGGCTGGCACCCAGTTCACCTTCTTCCGCCCGATCCCGGTCGCCAGCGCATCCAGAGCCTGATGCGGCCCGCGCCCTGGCCGGAACCCGTAAGAGAAGCCCAGGAAATCCGCCTCGTAAACAGCGTTCAGCACCCCGGCGACGGCCCGCTGGACGATCTTGTCTTCCAGCGCGGCGATGCCGAGCGGCCGCAGCCGCCCGTCCGCCTTCGGGATGTACACCCGCCGCGACGGACTCGCCCGGTAGCGCCCCTGCCGCACCCGCTCGTGCAGGTCCCGGAGGTTAGCCTCCAGGTCCAGCCCGTACGCGCCCCACGTCACCCCGTCCGTCCCCGGCGCGGCCTTCGAGCTGATCGACTGGTAAGCCCACCGCAAGCGGGACACCGTGACATGGTGCAGCAGCGCGGTGAACCGCGCTTCCTTGTCCCGTACCGCTACCTCTCGCACACGATCCAGCTCACCTGGCACGCCAGGCCCGGCACCGCGTCCGGGACGTGTTTCACCGTCCGTGTTCCCCTTGGCTCGCTCCCTTTCCTCCCCCGCCTCCGCAGCCGCAGCCGCAGCCTTGTTCGGCGGGTTCGCAGGTACTACGGAGCGACCGGGTTCCCGTGCTCGTTCATCCCAGGATTACCGCCCCGGCGTTCCCTGGACGGCCCGCCCGGTGAATCAGCCAGGCGGGCGAGACACGGGATCTCCCGGTTCTCGCGCATGAAGGTTCCGCACATGCCCTGGTTCCCTGACCGCGCGGGACCCCCTGACGGCTCGCGTCTAGCGCCGCCAGCGGTGTTGCCTTCCACTTTGCCCGGCAGTGCAATCACCCCGGAACGATGATTTCGCGGCTCAATAGCCCGGCCTGCACGTGCCCATGACTGCGCTTCGCCACGCCCTCGCGGGTCGTCGGCGCATGGCTGAGGGCCGCCGCGGGTCGCTAGCCCTTCGGCGTAGAGCTCTTCCATCTCCTCCTCCATGCCGGTTTATCCCGGCGCTTTCCGAGAACCCTCCCGGACACGGCAACTCTCCTCCCGGAGCAGGACAACCCCCCGCCCACGGCACCACCCAGCTAGCTCACCCCGACAGAGCCACACCCAAGTCACAACGCTGGGCCTCGCAAGGCCCGGGCTGCCCCGAAACCCTCCCTGAAGCGGAAATCCCGCGATGACTCAGGAAAGACCTCCCCGCTGCCTACCGGACCTTTACTCTCCAAGATCCCGAGTCATCCTTCCTGGGCGTAAAACTCCGCGATCAAGCCCCGGGTCATGATCATGGACGTTTAGTGATGGTCAGCTCGAACGGTCGGCCTCGTCACCCTGAATTGGTAACCCCGCCGCCTGAACCCGATAAGCCAACAGATTGCGATGGCCTGCCTGGCTGCTCGCGTGGATGAGAACGGCCGGGACCATTCACGTATCTGAGTCATCGATTCCCGTGCCCATGCGCTTCGCCCTCCTGGGAAACACTGGCGTGGCGGTCTCGATCGCCTTGGGTAGGCGGCAGCGGCGCACGGCAGAACGGCAGAACAGCGGAACAGTTGGGCAGCGCCGTTTGGTGTTCCCAAAATTAACTTGAGTCACAGTACTCATTAGGTTTCCCTGCGCCACTTTGGTCACAGCAGCGAGGCTTGCGGCGGGTTGGGTGTCAGTGGGTGTTGTTAGGCTGCTCGTAGTTGTTTAGAGAGATGGCATCACCGGGACGTTGTAGCTCAGTTTCTTTCGGACAACCCCCCGCCCACGGCACCACCCAGCTAGCTCACCCCGACAGAGCCACACCCAAGTCACAACGCTGGGCCTCGCAAGGCCCGGGCTGCCCCGAAACCCTCCCTGAAGCGGAAATCCCGCGATGACTCAGGAAAGACCTCCCCGCTGCCTACCGGACCTTTACTCTCCAAGATCCCGAGTCATCCTTCCTGGGCGTAAAACTCCGCGATCAAGCCCCGGGTCATGATCATGGACGTTTAGTGATGGTCAGCTCGAACGGTCGGCCTCGTCACCCTGAATTGGTAACCCCGCCGCCTGAACCCGATAAGCCAACAGATTGCGATGGCCTGCCTGGCTGCTCGCGTGGATGAGAACGGCCGGGACCATTCACGTATCTGAGTCATCGATTCCCGTGCCCATGCGCTTCGCCCTCCTGGGAAACACTGGCGTGGCGGTCTCGATCGCCTTGGGTAGGCGGCAGCGGCGCACGGCAGAACGGCAGAACGGCGGAACAGTTGGGCAGCGCCGTTTGGTGTTCCCAAAATTAACTTGAGTCACAGTACTCATTAGGTTTCCCTGCGCCACTTTGGTCACAGCAGCGAGGCTTGCGGCGGGTTGGGTGTCAGTGGGTGTTGTTAGGCTGCTGGTAGTTGTTTAGAGAGATGGCATCACCGGGACGTTGTAGCTGAGTTTCTTTCTGGTGTTGGACTCCCTTCGCGGGAGATTGTCCCGGCCGAGTGGCCCTCCGTTTTTGTCGCGCAGGCGTTGTGCTTGCTGCTTGATCCCCACGTCTTGCCCTGTTCTGGGTGGTCTTCCTGTGTCGTTGTCGGCGTTTGCGAGGAGGTGGTCCCGTTGTGCGAGCAGGGTGAGCGGCCTGGCGTTACGCCGGGGGCGCCGGCTGGCATGCGCGGCGGCAGCGGCGGCCCGGCCAGCGCGCGTGTGCCGGGGTCGGCGGGTGAGGCGATGGGGATGGTGCTGGCGGGCCTGGGCTGGCTGGCGTCCGCTGACCTGGCGTCGGTGCCGGCGGTGGTGCAGGCGGAGTGCCTGCGGGGTTTGGAGCGGGCGGCGTCGGTGCAGGTGGCTGCCCGGTCGGCGGTGCTGTCGGCGTTCGACGCGCAGTCCGGGTTCGCTGATGACGGTTGCGGGACGGCGCGGACGTGGCTGCGGTGGCAGACCCAGATCACCAGCCCGGCCGCCTCCGCCGCCGTGTCATGGATGCGGCGCCTGAACTCTCACCGGGCCGTCCGTGACGCGCTGGCCGCCGGGACGGTGTCGGCGTCGTGGGCGCGGCAGGTGTGCGACTGGACGGACCCGCTGCCGGTGTCCGCCCGCGAGGACGCGGACGTGATCCTGCTGGCCGCGGCCGCCAGTGGCGCGGGGCTGGATGACCTGGAGGCCCTGGCCGCCCAGATCCGCCGCCGCCTGTGCCCCGACGATGACGGCGGCAAGCCGGCGTTCGAGGACCGGCAGGTCCGGCTGCGGGCCGGCCTGGGCGGGACCGGCCGCCTGGACGGCGACCTGACCGAGGGCTGCGCCGAGTCCCTGCGGACCGTCCTGGACGCCCTGGGTAAGAAGGCCGGACCCGAGGACACCCGCACCCTGCGGCAGCGTCACCACGACGCGCTCCAGGAGATGTGCCGGAGACTAGTTGCCGCCGGGATGGTCCCGGACCGGGCCGGGCAGCCCACCCAGATCCAGCTCCACATCACCCTCGACGACCTCCTCGCGCGGATGGGCAGCGCGGCCGCCGGGACCAGCGCGGCCGCCGGGACCAGCCCGGGCGCCGGGACCAGCCCGGATGCCGGGACCAGCCCGGGCGCCGGGACCAGCCCGGGCGCCGGGACCAGCCCCGCCGCCGGCCCGGCCAGCGGCTCAAGCCAGCCGGGCTCAGGCCAGCCGGGCTCAGGCCAGCCGGGCTCTGGCTCCGGCCGGGCAGGCGGCGGCGTAGCGGCGGGACCCGGGGACTGGTGGCATGGCGCCGGGTGGCGGGACCGGCTGTGGCCCCGGCTCACCCCCGACGGCAGCGCCGCCCCGGCCCCGGCGCTGCCCGGCGCAGCCGCCATGCCCGGTGATGAGTGCGACGCCACGATCATCCCGATGGTCGCGGGCCACGTGGACCATGACCTGCTGGACCGGCTCACCGCCCTGCTGACCCGCCCGCTCACCGGGCCAGGCAGCAGCGGCGGCTGCCCGTCCTGCGGTGCCACGCCCGGGACCCGGAGCCGCGACCAGGTCCGCCGACAGGTCCGGGACCTGATCGCGGCGAACGCCGTCGCGCTGCTCTCCGGCCCGCACGGCCTCGCGTCCTACCTGCGCACCGGCAAGCTCGCCCCGCCCGCCGGGTCAGTCAGCCTGCCCCTGGACGCCGGCAAGGCGACCGACACGATCCCGCCGCACCTGCGCCGCGCGGTGATCGTCCGGGACCGGCATTGCGCGGCGCCGGGCTGCCTCCAGCCGCCGGCCGGGTGCCAGGTGCATCACGTCATTCCCCGCAAGCTCGGCGGACCCACTAAGCTGACTAATTTGCTGCTTTTGTGCACATTTCACCATCTTATTCTGGTGCACCAGTGGAATTGGACAATCACCCTTAATCCGGACGGCACCACCACCGCCCGAAGCCCCGACGGCACCCGGGTCTTCCATAGCCACAGTCCGCCGCCGGGCACGACGGCGGTCGCGTGAGCGGAACCGCCCTAGTCCCAGAACTCGTCGAAGGCGTACAGGTCGCTGTGGTGCGTCCAGGCCTCGGTGACCTTGCCAGCAGCGACGCGGAACACCTGCACGGCTCTGATCTCGAGCTTCTTAGCGCCACGCTCCGCACGGGTCGTGTGCAGCGCAACGACGTGGTTATCGCCCGCGATCACGTCTTGCAACTCGATCCGGTGCGTGCCGCCGGAGAGCGCGGCCAGTCGCCTGAACGCGTCGGTGACCTTGGCCGGCCCGGCATGATCGCCCGCGTGCACGCTGCGACCAGGGAAATGCCAGACAATGTCCGGTGAGAAAATGCCCTGCTCCAGCGTCGTGAAATCCCCCTGTGCAAACGCCGCGAATCCAGCTCTGACCAGATCTTCATTCGGATGAGTCATTGCATCATCGTCGATGCGGCATTGACGGGCGTCAAGGCTTGGCAATCATCAGGCAATAACCGGCATCAAGTGCCTGTAGTTCGAGCAGGCCGGCGTGCCCCGCGTACCAGCGCCCGGTAGCCAGGTCATCCTCAAGCCGGCGCAACCCGGGCTCCAGTTGCTCCGGGCCTGCCTTGGCCAGCATGGAGATCCCCGCACGCACCTCCGGATCGAGGTAGGCCTCGGGCCGCCGCCAGTACGCTGCGCCGAACCCGTCGGTGCAGTCGTGCGGCACGAGCACGGGATGGATCTCGGCCTTGCGCACGAACACGTAAAAATGACCAGCCTACGCCGCGCGATCCTGCGCAACTCAGCGATCCCTGCCGCCAGGTCGGTCCAGTGGTGCACGGTCAGCAAGGCCATCGCCGCGTCGGCGCACTTGTCGCGCAGCGGAAGCTGCTCGGCCACTGCCCGGATGACCGGAGCGCTCCCGGCCGGGCGCTGCGCGATCATCACCTCGCTCGGTTCGATGGCGGCAATAGTCCTGTCCGGCTCGTATGACCCTGCCCCGGCGCCTACGTTGACTACGCTGGCCGCATTCCCGAGCGCATCCTCGATCGCCGCGCCTATCCGCGGGTCAGCCCGGCGCGTCGACCGGTACGTAAGCCCAATCGAGTCATAAAGCGCCATAACTCGATGCTCTCACGCCCGGCACGGAAGCCCAGCCGGGGCGCTAGGCCAGGCGGCGGTACCGACGGACGGCCAGCGGGGCGAAGACGGCGGTGATGCCGATCGCCCACAACACCGATTGCCAGGCCGGGGTGGCGACCGGACCGCCCAGTACCAGGCTCCGGCAGGCGCTGGAGAGCTCGGTGACCGGGTTGATCTTCACCCAGGCTTGCAGCCAGCCTGGCAGCGTCGAGGTCCTGACGAACACGTTGCTGCCGAAGGTGAGCGGGAACATCACGATGAAGCCGAACCCCTGCAGGCTCTGCGGCGACTTCACGAACAGCCCGAGCAGTACCCAGATCCAGCCGACGGCGAAGCCGAAGATGAACATCAGGCCGACCGCGCCGAGGGCGAGCAGCGGGTTGGTCGCGATCCGGAAGCCGAGCAGCGAGCCGTAGGCGAAGACCATTCCGATCGACACCACGTAGCGCACGAAGTCGCCCAGGATCGTGCCGGTCAGCGGCGCGGAACGGGAGATCGGCAGGCTCTTGAACCGGTCGAAGATGCCCTTGGTCACATCGGTGTTCAGCCCGATGCCAGTGCCCATGCTGGCGAACACCACGGTCATCACCGTGATGCCGGGCAGCACGTACTCCAGGTAACTGTGCCGGGTGTCGCCCTTGATCGCGCCGCCGAACAGGAACACGAACAAGGTCACGAACACGATCGGCTGCAACGTCACGTCGAGCAGTTGCTCAGGGTTGCGCCTGATGCGCGCGAGCGCGCGCCACGCCAGCGTCAGCGCGTGCCGCAGCGCCCGGTCCGGCGTCATGCTCCGCGCCCGGCCCGGGTCCGTCGCCGGCGTCGCGGGCTCGGTTACGGTAAGGACCGCCATCAGGAACCTTCCTCGCCTGTAATCCCGGCCGCCGCCGAGTGCCCGGTCAGCGCCATGAACACCTCGTCCAGGCTGGCCAGGCGCAGCGCCAGCTCGGTCACCTCGATCTGCTCGGCCTGCAGCCGGCCGACCACGGCGGGCAGCGCGCTGGCGTCGGCCACCGGCACCGAGAGCAGCCCCGGATCCTCGCTGGACACCACCGGCGCCACGCCGACGGCGGCAGCCACGATGAACGTCACCGCCGGCAGGTCGGCCGGGTCAGCCGGGCGGACGTCCAGGGTCTGCTTGCCGACCTTGGCCTTCAGCTCGGCCGACGTCCCGGTCGCGATGACCTTGCCGTGGTCGATCACGGCGATCTCGCTGGCCAGCCGGTCGGCCTCATCCAGGTACTGGGTGGTCAGCAGCACGGTCGTGCCCTCGCCGATCAGCTCCCTGATCATCAGCCAGACCTCACCCCGGCTGCGCGGGTCAAGGCCGGTGGTCGGCTCGTCCAGGAACAGCACCTGCGGCCGCCGGACCAGGCTGGCGGCCAGGTCGAGCCGGCGGCGCATGCCGCCCGAGTACGTCTTGACCGATCGTCCGCCCGCGTCGGCCAGGTCGAACCTCTCCAGCAGCTCGGCGGCCCGCTTCTTGGCACCAGCCCTGGGAATCTCGAGCAGCCGCCCGATCAGCAGCAGGTTCTCGAATCCCGTCAGGTCCTCATCGACCGCGGCGTACTGGCCGGTCAGCCCGATCAGCTCGCGCACCCGGCCGGCCTCGCGGACGATGTCGGCGCCGCAGACCCTGGCCGATCCGGCGTCCGGCCGCAGCAGCGTGGCCAGCATCCGGACGACCGTCGTCTTGCCGGCGCCATTCGGCCCGAGCAGGCCCAGCACCGTTCCGGGGAGTACCGCGAGGTCGACCCCGTCCACCGCCAGGGTCTTGCCGAACCTCCTGACCAGGCCCTCGGCCTCGATGGCATAAGTCATGAGACGAAACATATCGCGTTTGCGTCACCTGACCGGTCTCGGTCAGTACCCACCGGATTACGCTTCGGGCTTACAGCTCCGGCCAGGCGTGCACTGGCAGATTGGCGTGCATGTGCTCGATGTAGAGCAAGGTCATCTGCCGCAGCGCCTCAAGCCGGTCCGCGCCGCGTGAGCACAGCGCCGAGACGGCCCCGATCTGCCAGGACGCCCCGGTCGTGCCGGTCAGGCAGCGCTGCTCGATGATCCCGAGCAGCCGGCCCGCATCCTCCGGCGCGACCCCCCAGCGCGCCAGGCCCTCGTGCGCCATCGGCAGCAGCCGGCGCAGCACCAGCTCAGCGACCGGAGCCTCGCCCAGGCCGGGCCAGTACAAATGCGACTCCAGGCCATGCCTGGCCGCCATATGCAGGTTCTCCGCGGCGGTCGCGAACGACATCTGGCTCCAGATCGGCCGGTCCGCCTCGGCCAGGGTCCTGACCAGCCCGTAGTAGAACGCGGCGTTCGCCATGATGTCCACGACCGTAGGCCCGGCCGGCAGCACCCGGTTCTCCACCCGCACGTGCGGCTTCCCGTTCACGACGGCGTAGACCGGCCGGTTCCACCGGTAGATCGTGCCGTTGTGCAGGCACATCTCGGCGAGCTCGGGGCACTCCCCGCTGTCGAAGGCGACCTGCGGGTCCTCGTCCTCGCAGATCGGCAGCAGCGCGGGGAAATACTGGATGTTCTCCTCGAACAGGTCGAACACCGACGTGATCCAGCGCTCGCCGAACCACACCCGCGGCCGGACTCCCTGCTGCTTCAGCTCCTCGGGCCGGGTATCGGTCGCCTGCTCGAACAGCGTGATCCTCGTCTCCTGCCACAGCTGCCGTCCGAACAGGAACGGCGAGTTCGCCGCGAGCGCCACCTGCACCCCGGCGATCGCCTGGGCGGCGTTCCAGTACCTGGCGAACTCGTCCGGGCTGACCTGCGTGTGCAGCTGCACGCTCGTGCAGGCCGCCTCGGGCGTGATGCTGTCGGCGTGCGTGAGCAGCGGCTCAGGCCCGTCAATCTCGATCCGCATGTCCTCGCCGCGCGCGGCGAAGATCTGCTCGTTGAGCACCTTGTACCTGGCGTTGGCCGACATCGCGCCCTCGTAGACGTCTGCCTTGCCGAGCGTAGGCAAGATGCCGACCATGACCAACTGGCTGCCGCCACCGCGCGCCTTCCCGTCCGCCGCGTTCAGGCTGCCCCGGATCTCCTGCTCGAGCCCGGTGAACGCGTCGCCTGCCAGCTCGCGCGGCGGCACGTTGATCTCCAGGTTGAACTGCCCGACCTCGGTGGCCCACAGCGGATCGGCGATCGCGTCGAGTACGGCCGCGTTCCGCATCGACGGCGCGCCGAGGCTGTCCACCAGGTTCAGCTCGATTTCCTGGCCGACTAGCGACGGCCCGCCGTCGAAGACCCGCTCGCGCAGCATCGCCGCGAACACGTCGAGCGACAGCCTGACCTTCTCCCGGTATTTGCGCCTGTCTTCGCCGCCGAACTTGATCGGCTGAATGTCACGGCCCATGCTCGCCTCCGGTCCACCGGCCTCCCCCCAGCCAGTCCCCTGTAAACAGTCGCATGCCGTCGCACTTCGCGCCAGCATCGCGGCGGCCGGGTGACGGCCGTCCAAGGATTGTCACGGCCGGATCGGGCGGGCACTATTGCTGCGTGAGTGCCGAGCCCGAGGTGGTCCGCTTCCGCGTCGCTGACCCAGGCCGCGAGCTGACCGGGGTGCGACTGGTCACCGACGTGCCGCTGGCGGGCGCCCGGCCCGGCTTCTCCTACCGCGCCGGTCACTGGGAGCTGGCCCTGGCCAGGCCGCCGGTCAGCCGCATGGAGTACCTGCTCGAGCTGCGGTACGCCGATGGCCGCAGCCAGACCGTCCCTGACCCGGGCAACCCGCATCAGGCGCCCGGCGCCTTCGGCGTCAAGAGCGTGCGCGAGTTCGCCGGTTACGAGGCGCCCTCCTGGCTGTCCGCCGAGGCCGAGCCGGGCAGCAGCGACGACTTCGAGGTACCCGCCCGCCAGCTCGACACGGCGATCGGCGTGCGCATCTGGTCTCCGGCTGGCGCCCCCGACGACGAGCCGCTGCCCCTGCTCATCGCCCACGATGGCCCCGAGTTCGACTCGCTGGCCGGCCTGACCGGGTACCTGGCGGCCGGCGTCACCGGTACCTGGCTGCCCAGGATGCGCGCCGCCCTGCTCGGCCCCGGCGATCGCGATCGCTGGTACAGCGCCAATGCCGACTACGCGCGGGCGCTCCGCCAGGCCGTCATCCCCGCCGTCACGGCCCGGGTCGCGACCAAGGCCCGCATCGGCATGGGCGCCAGCCTCGGCGCCCTCGCGATGCTGCACGCGCACTGCCGTTACCCGGACGCGTTCGACGCGCTCTTCCTGCAGTCCGGCAGCTTCTTCACGCCAAGATTCGACGGCCACGAGCGGCGTTTCCCTTACTACCGGCGGATCACGGCCTTCGTCGCCGGGGTGCACCGGGGCAAGCTACCCCCAAAGCCCATCCCGGTCGCCCTGACCTGCGGGGTCATCGAGGAGAACCTGGCCAATAACCGCCTGCTGACCGCGGCCCTGGCCCGATCCGGCTACGACGCCGCCCTGCACGAGGTGCCCGACATGCACAACTACACCGCCTGGCGGGACGCGCTCGACCCGCACCTGACAGCCCTGATCGGCCAGGCCGGCCAGTGAATCGCCACGAGAGCAGGCTGTGGTCCGGTGCTATCGGCGCCGACGGCACCGTGATCCGCTACGGCCACTGGGGCAGGCCAGTACTCGTCTTTCCATCCGAGCAGGGAAATGCCTCCGACTTTGAAAATAATGGCATGGTTGGTGCCATCGCTGACTTGGTGGACGCCGGGCGGCTGAAGCTCTATTGCGTCGATTCCTACGACGCCGCCTCCTGGTCGGACTCCAGCGTTGAGCTCGAAGAGCGGGCCAGGCGCCACGGCAGCTACGAATCCTGGATCATCGACCAGGTGGTGCCGTGGATCTCCGAAGATTGCGGCGGCAGCGCCGACATCGCGACCCTCGGGTGCAGCCTGGGCGCGTTCCACGCGGCGAACTTCGCGCTCAAGCGAGCCGACCTGTTCCCGCTGGCCCTGTGCTTTTCCGGCAACTATGATCCGTCGACCTGGAACGGCTGGGGCGAGCGCGGCACCGCCGCCTACTTCAACAATCCCATGGACTACGTCGCCCACCTGGACGGCGAGCACCTGGACTGGCTGCGCGGGCGGATCAGCCTGCTCCTCGTCTGCGGCCAGGGGCAGTGGGAGGACACCACCGGCTCGCTGCCGAGCACGAAGGAGCTTGCCGCGTTGCTCGCAGACAAGCAGCTCAGGCATGAACTCGACCTTTGGGGACATGACGTACCACACGACTGGCCGTCCTGGCGGGCCCAGTTCGAGCCATCACATGCCGAGGTTCTTCTAAAGGAGCAGGCCCATGACAACCTCGCACCTGATCGGACTGCTGCTCGGCACCGAGGAGGACTGGCCGCGCGCCTTCGGCGAACTGCTGCGCCGGATCGGCACCGTCTCCGGTGATGACGGCTCGAAACACAGTTTCGGCTGCGAGCGGATCACGATCGAGCCGTTCGACCTTCGCGCGCGCCCGCGCTATGAGCTAGTGATCGACCGCCTGGCGTACTGGTACTACCATCCCCGCGAGTGGCTCAAGAAAGTCGCGCTGATGGACAGCGTGTATCTGCTCAACAGCCCGTTCACCTTTCAGAGCATGGAGAAGCACGCCGCCTACTGCGCGATGATCAGGCTTGGCCTGCACGTGCCGGATACAGTGCTCGTGCCCTACAAGAATCCGCTCGACAACGCCAGGTACGCCTATACGGCAGCCAAGTACAATCAGTCTTTCGACCTCGATGCCCTCGCCGAGCAGATCGGCTACCCGCTTTTCATGAAGCCGTACGACGGCGGGGCCTGGCGCGGCGTCTCGCGCATCCGCAACCCGGCCGAACTCCACGCCGCCTATGACCAGAGCGGCGAGATGCTGATGCACCTGCAGAAGTCGGTCGAGGACTACGACGTCTTCGCCCGGTCGCTGTCGATCGGCGCGGAGACGATGGTGATGCGGTTCCAGCCGGACAAGCCGATGCACGAGCGGTACGCCGTGGATCATGATTTCCTGTCCCCCGACGCGGGTACCGAGGTCGTGACCATCGGGCGGCTGGTCAACGCGTTCTTTAAGTGGGAGTTCAATTCCTGCGAGACCCTGGTCAAGGATAATGTCATTTATCCGATCGATTACGCGAATGCCTGCCCTGATGTCGCCCTGACCAGCCTGCACTATTATTTCCCCTGGGCTATCAAGGCACTCGTCAAATGGTCAGTGTTCGTCCTGGTCACAGGCCGGCGCCCCAAGCTGGACCTGAACACCGACAGCTATTTCGCGATCGCCGACAATCCAGGGCTCTCCTACGGCGAGAAACTGGCGGCCTACCGCGCGCTCGCCGATGCCTACTTCGACACCGAGCACTACGAGGAATTCTGCTCGACCAGCCTGCGGTCGATCGACGACGTGGTGCTCGACTGGGTCGCGGGCACCGACTTCGACGACCTGCTGGTGCAGACGGTCAGGGCGGTGTACCCGGAGCGGGAGCAGGACCAGTTCATCGCTCATCTGCGCGGGCTAACCGGCCTGTGGGTCACCGACGAGAGCGCCCGGCTAGGCTGAGCGCCCAGCGTGAGGAGCCCCAGCTATGTATACAGTGCCGGACCAGGCAGGCAAGCTGATCGTCGTGACCGGGGCCAATAGCGGCACCGGCAAGGAGGCGACTCGCCGGCTCGCCGAGGCAGGCGCCCACGTCATCATGGCCGTGCGGACGCCCGCCAAGGGCGAGGCCGCCAAGGCCGAGATCCTGGCCCGGCATCCGGAGAGCCAGCTGGAGGTGCGCCGCATCGACCTGGCCGACCTCGGCTCGGTCAGCGAGTTCGCCGACGGCCTGATCACCGACGGCAGGCCGGTCGACGTCCTGATCAACAACGCGGGCGTGATGGCACCGCCGACCCGGATGGTCACCGCCGACGGCTTTGAGCTGCAGTTCGGCAGCAACTACCTGGGGCCGTTCGCGCTGACGGTCAGGTTGCTGCCGCTGATCCTCGCCGCGCCCGCGCCCCGGATTGTCGACATGTCGAGTGGCGTCGCCAGTTTCGGCAAGATCGACTTCGCCGACCTGCAATGGGAGCAGCGCCGCTACCGGCCGATGTTCGCCTACGCGCAGTCCAAGCTCGCCAACCTGATGCACAGCCTGCACCTCGCGGGCGTCGCCGCCGAGCGCGGCTGGCCGCTGCTCGCCACGGCGGCGCACCCCGGCTACACGCGGACCAACCTGCAGACCGCTGGCGCGAGCCTGGGCCGCGACAAGCCAAAGCGCACGATGGCCAACGGCGTCCCCTTCGTGCCGTCCCAGGCGGTCGAGCCCGGCACCGAGCCTCTTCTTTACGCCGCGACCAGTCCGGACGCGGTCAACGGCGGCTACTACGGGCCGCGCGGCATGATGGGCCTGGTGGGCCCGACGACAACCGTTCAGCCGCCGCGCCGGGCCCGCGACCAGGCGGTCGCCGCCCGGCTCTGGACCGAGTCTGAGCGACTGACCGCCACTGCTCTGCCCGCCTCAGCACCGAGTTAGCGGACGATTACGCTAGGCAAGCATGCTGAGCTACGTGCTGGCCTTCCTCGCTGGCCTGGTGAACGCGACCGGCAATGTGCTCAATCGCAAGGCCGCGCGGGACGAGCCGGACCAAGCCGAGTTCCGGCTGCGGCTGATCGCGGACCTGATGCACAGGAAGGTCTGGCTCGCCGCCGTCGGGATGATGATCGTCTCGTTCGCGCTGGCAGCGGCGGCGCTCGGCACTGGCCAGCTTGCGTCCGTGCAGCTCGTGGTCGTCCTCGAGCTGCCGATGACGATCATCGGCGGTGCCTGGCTGCTGCACACGCCGATCGGGCCGCGCGAGTGGATCGCGATCGCGGCGCTCACAGCCAGCGTGATCGGCCTGCTCGCGCTGCTCGAGCCGCGTCCGGGACCGGAGAAGGCCATCGCGCCGATCTTGTGGATCACGATGTCGGCGGCCAACATCGGCGCGCTGGCGGTGCTGGTGGCGGTCGCGCGGGCGCACTCCAGGCCGGCCGTGCGGGCCAGCCTGCTCGGCGTCGCGACCGGGCTCGGCTACGGCCTGACAGCCGCCTATACCAAGGGCATGGCCGACCAGTTCAACTCCGGCGGGATCTCGGCCATCTTCACCACGTGGGAGCTGTACGCCACGATCGGCGCCGGCCTGCTGTCGGCGTTCCTGCTGGAGAACGCGTATCAGGCCGGACCGCTGACCGCGTCCCAGCCTGGCATCACGCTGGTCGATCCCCTGGTGTCCACGATCTGGGGACTCGTCGTATTCGGTGAGGTGGTCAACCACGGCCCGCTCCTGTGGCTGACCGCCTTGCCGGGGCTAGCGCTGGCGGGAGGCGTGTTCCTGCTGAGCCGCTCCACGATCCTGCGCACGACCCAGACCGGCGAGGACAGGCCCGCCGGGGACAAGGCCGGGCGCGCCATTGTGCCCTGATCGTTGCCTGACAGATATAAACGGTCGAGGTGCCTCAGCCTGAATAGAAGTATCGAGGAGGCGCCATGAACAGAAAAACATGTCGGACCTGGCGAATCTGGCGCAACGGCTGCGTCGCGGCTAGCTTGACTCTGGCAGTGCCGCTCTTACTGCCCTTTACCCCCGCCACCGCCCGGGCCGCGACGCCAGCGGCCGGCCCTACCAAGAGCCAGCGCGTCAGGGTGCTCACCCGCGCCCTGACGCTGATGCACAAGAACTACAAGAAGCTCAACTTCTCGCCGGCCGCCCCAGACGTCTTTGACTACCAGATCGGCGACCTGTGGCGCCGCGGCATCGACGGCACCGGCACCACCGTCGCGCTGATCGAAGGCTGGTCCGATCCGGGCATAGCCGCGTTCATGACGCAGGTCGACAAGCTATTCGGCTTGCCCAAGGCGCAGGTCAAGACCATTTTCCCGACCGGTGCCCACCACCTTCCCGGCACCTGCCCGAAAGGCATGGTCAAGCTCGGCAGCTACGGGTCGTGCAAGGCCTGGGGCGGCGAGCTCGAGCTCGACGCCTTGTCGGTCCACCTGATGGCGCCCTACGCCAAGATCCTGCTCGTCGTCGCCCCGGCCGACAGCGAGCGGTCCGACGACGCGGCGAGCCAGGTCGCGCCGCCCGAGTTCATGCAGGCCGTCGAGTTCGTGGCCAGTCATCACCTCGCCAACGTGATCTCGATCAGCGACAACACCGGCGAGGGCACCTACAGCGACGGCAAGCCCGAGGTGTTCGCCCAGGACCCGGGCGAACTGGCGGCCGCCGCGGCCGGCATCCCGATGCTCGTCGGCACCGGCGACTGCGACGCGGCCCAGCACCTGGCCGTCGGCCCCGGCCACTGCACCGCCAAGACCACCACGGCCGGCCGGGCGTCGGCCGCATGGGACGACTCGCCCTGGGTGACGGCGGTCGGCGGCACCGTGCCGAACCTGACGGCCACGGGCAAGCGAGCCGGCTCCGATCCGGTGTGGAATCTGGCCGCCCAGGACCAGGCCAACGGCGAAGGCGCCGGGTTCTCGGCGGACTTCGCCCGGCCCGGCTATCAGAGCGGCGTGGCCTCGATCACCAAGTCGCGGCACCGCTCCGTGCCCGATATCTCGCTCGACGCCACCGACGGCACATCAGAGTCCACGCCCCTGCTGGCCGGGATACTCGCCCTGGCCACTCAGCTCAACCATGGCCGGAACGTCGGCCCCATCAACCCGGTCCTGTACACCGTGCTCGGCCCGCATGGTCTTAAGGACGGCATCGCCGATGTGGTCTCCGGCAACAACTCGCTGGTCAGGGACGGTCAGGTCGTGGTGCGCGGATTCACCGCGGCGAAGGGGTTCGACGTCGCGAGCGGCTGGGGCACGATCCGGGCGAACGCCTTCGTTCCCGCCCTGGTCAGGGCCACCCAGGCAGCCCGCCAGGACGCGGCCGCCCGGCGCGAGGCGGCGACGGAACTGACCACGCTCACCCGCCGGAACGCGCTGAGCAGCTTCCGCGTCCCGGCGGGCGGGACGACCGTGCTGACGGCACGCGGGTTCCTGCCGCTGCATCCGGTAGCCGTCTTCATCGGCGGCAGGAGGATCACCACATTGCACGCCAGCGCGACCGGAACTGTCAGCTTCCGCATCGACCCGGCCGCGCTGCACCTGCCTCCAGGACGGCACATCGTCAAGCTGAGAAGCATGCTGATCACCATGGTGAACGCGTTCAAGTCCAGTTGAGGCAGACTAGCCGCATGGAGATCAAAGGCCCGGTCTGTAGCTGACACCGCAGGTAATGCGCCGACCCCGGCATCAACCGGCAGATGCCGGGGCCGACGCTGATAGATGGTCTATCACAAAAGCGGGCTTGTCGTTCGGTGTGCCCACGATCGCGTCGCCCGGCCAGGGCAACTCCGCCCAGACCATGCGACTGCGGCGGTCACCGCGCACTCCGGTATTGCGCGCGAGAGCGCGCACTAAGGCCAGGCCCCGGCCAGACTCGCCGCCGGGATTTTCGACGAACCTCGGCTCCTGCAAGGCCCCGCCGTCGGTGACGGCGACCCGAACCGTCTCGCGTGTCGCCGCTATCTCCACGACGAACGCACCTCCTCTTCCGCTTCGGGTATGCCGGATCGCGTTGCTGGCCAGCTCGCTCGCGACGCTCGCGACGTCGTCACGGGCCGGACCCTCCGGTAGCACCGACTCCAGCCACCGCCGCATCAGGCCGAGCTGCCGGCCGTGGCCGGGAAAGACCCGCCACCGCCGCAGCGAGATCCCGGGTGGCGCTTCTACTTCTGCCGTATCACTACTCACAGGGCCGAGAGTGCGACCGGCCATCGACAGATGCAAGCTGGTTGATCGGGCAATCTCAAACAAGGACCGCCGATTGCGGACTGTGCCAGGGCCAGTTCCAGCCAATTTTTATCAAACATCTGAGACTGAGCTACTACCTGGTTGGGTTAACCGCCACTGTCCCGGTCAAAGACCCACAAGGTAGTGCTGGTTCCGAGCAGCCGCAGCGGGTGCCGGCACGGCACCGGAGGACCGGCGGGATGGCGGCAGCCGGGATCTCAGGAGCCAGCACCACAACGCGACCACCCGGCCTGACCACCCGACCCAACTCGGCGAGTACTCGGGTCAGCCATGCGGTCATCGAGCCAGGCACATCGAACTGGCGCCCGAACGGCAAGTTGGTGACAACCGCGTCTACGGTCGCGTCGGCGCGGCCGATTTCCCGGGCGTCCCATTGATGGACTTGCGCCGACGGAACGTTAGTAGCCGCAATCTGGACAGCTTCAGGATCGAAGTCACCACCGTGGACTTCGGGCCATCCGACGACAGTCGCCTCGGCCAGGATCGTGCCGGATCCGCAACACGGATCGAGGAGCACTTCGACCGGTTCGCCGGCAAGCGCCACCATGGCCGCGGCGACCGTCGGACGGAGCGCCCCCTGCCGTTCGATCGTCCGTCCGTCATGCTGGCGCCGGCTGGCGTCGGACAAGCGCACACCAGCGACGAATGTCCCGGGCCGGTACTCGCTGGCCCACACCTCAATTTGGCCCGGGTCCGTGACTTTCCACTTCGGACGGTCGGCAGCTATAGTCCGGCTCAGCGCGCTTCGCAGGTCGGTACGGAGGAACGCCCGCTCCTGCAACACGCGGGCGACGACCCGGAACCTCATGCTGCTTGCGAGTGGCCGGACGGTCTCGGCCCACACCGACAGCGCCTTCTGGACGAACTCTGGTCGCCATAGACGCTCGGCGATGGAAGCTGCCCGGTCCCCATCCGATCGGATCGCTTCACCGACCTCTACGAAAAGATCCTCGACACTGCGAAGCGACCAAACGCGCTCGCGCGAGCTCCGGTCGACCTCAAACCGAACGAGATCCGACCGGCCGTCGTGGCCAGAGTCGCTGAGGCGGACCCCGTCGAGATCATCGAGTTCGCGAGCCACCAGTTCGGCCAAGCCCGGGACGACGGTGGCGAACATGCGGATGCCACGGGCAGAGGTTCGGCGCTTCCTCGGACCGCCGCCAGGCGGCTCCGACATCTGCCCGGTCGACCGGTGTGGGCTTCGCCGCGATTGCACCTAGGAACCATACAACGCAGTCGGACGTCTACCGCGTGATCCATGCATCGGTCGCCTGTACCACGTCGACCCAGGTGATGGGGCGATACTCGGCCTCGATTCGCTGGCGCCACCTGGTCAGTGTCTCTGGGTCGCTGGCCCGGCGCAGTAGACACAGAAGTGACGTCGGGTCGTGGGGATCGAAGTAACCGGCTGCGTCCCCCGCTACCTCCGGCATCCCTGCTTCTCCAGAACAAAGGCAGGGCACACCAAAGGAGAGCGACTCATCGATCGGGATGCCCCAGCCCTCGGCCAGTGAACCGTAAATAGTGTACGCGCAGTGCCGATATAGCCAGGTGAGTTGGGCATCATCGGCGTCAGTGAGCACCCGTACGCGACCGGCAAGCGCCGGGTCGAGCCGCAGCAAGTGGACACCATGGTCGGGGAGGCCGCCTTTCTGCCCGCGATGACCAGCGGGGCTAAGCGGTCGGCCGCGTCCGCGAGTCGGTACGCCTGGTAGATCGCACAATCGGTACTGAAAGGCGGGGGTGCGTAAGCTGGGTCGCACTAATGAGACCCTGAAGGTGGCGAGCGCTTACTTCGCGAAGAAACTCGCTCAGAGGTATTCGTATGCGCTGTCGGTAGCCGTCGGTACGGTGCGGGGCATGGCTAACTTCGCACTGACGCTGGCGCACGGGCCAGGCTGGGACTCCGCGCGGCCCATCAGGGAGCAAGACGGCTGGGACGAGCACGCGGCGTTCATGGACGGACTGGTCGAGACTGGCTTCCTCATCGTGGGCGGTCCGCTGAGCAACGGCGACCGGACCTTGCATCTCATCGCGGCTGCGAGCGAGACCGAGATCCGGGCTCGGCTCAGCGAGGATCCGTGGGCAGCGGCCGACCTGCTCCGGGTGGAATCGATCGAGCCATGGCAGCTGTGGCTCGATGGCCGCGACAGCGTTGTCGCTGGCTAGCTCGACTCCGACCAGTAACGCTGCAGCCTTGCGATTGCCTCGTGCTTGTCCATAGCGGCCACGTCCGCTTCAGCCAGCCCGACCCGGGTGATCAGCAGATGCACCACGTCGGCCGGCAGCGCCGCCTGAGGGATCTCCGGTACTCCGCGATCGGGCAGAGCACCATTGTGAACGCAATCCCAGAATTCGCTCGCTGTCACCTGAAGCTGGTCGCGCAGGATGTGGCTCCACAAGGCCGGCCCGTAGTCGGTGCGGTCCACGGGATGTGAGATCCGAGTACGCAGCACACCGCCATCAGGAATATCCAGTTCATAAGTGACATGGTGAGTGCCGGTCCGCCCGCGCGCGTCGCGCACCCGCATCCAGCCCTCTGTCTCGCAGAATGACTGGTGGTCCTTCCTCGTCGCCACCGTCCCGCTCATCAGGGCGACGCCGCCAGCCAGTCCCGGAGCTGGTCGTCGTCGCTCAAGCTAATGAGCTGGACGAGACCCCAGTGGCCCCGGTGGTTTGGGGCGTCGAGCAGTCTTTCGTCCCAATCCTCGGCGTACTCTCGAAGCGCCTGTATCATCTCCCCGATCGCCTCGTCGAAGGTCGGACCGTCCGCAGCCACCGGCAGTCCGGGGATGAAGACTGACCAGCCGCCCGCCTCCGCCACCACCTGGGCGCGAGACGGCACCACCAATGCGAGCAACTGGCGCAACCGCCGGGCATCGAGCACTACCGCGTTCGCTGACTCTCGCCGTACTGTCGCCACGCGCCCCCGCTCGGCAGCGTCCAGCAGGTCTTTCAGGTGCGCGCGAGCCTCGCTGTAGCTGTCGTAGTGCACCGCCACCATCGCGTCCTCCCCCATCCCGTACCCATTGTCCTCATCACAACCACGTACGTCAAGTACACTGCGTACGCAACACCGCCTTTGGCTACTGTTCTGTGGCCGGGCAACGGCTGTATAACCATTGGGTGAGATCGATGCTGGCTCGACTGATTTCGGCGGCGATTGCCGTGACCGCCGTCGCTGGTACCGCGGCAGCCGGCCCGAATGGCTCCGCGACAAGGACCGCGACGGTGGCGGCTGCTAGCGCCGGTCGGGCGCTAGCTCAGGCCAGCGGCGGGCCGGCGTACGTCGCGCTCGGCGACTCGTACGCCTCGGGCGAGGGGCTCGGGTCATACCTGACGGGCACCGACGTCAAGAAGGGGCCGAAGCGCAACGTCTGCCATCGGTCCCCGCATGCGTACTCGGCGCTGACCCCGCACGTGGTGCTGCCGTCGGTGACTTCGCGGGTGTCCTGGGCGTGCTCGGGTGCGACGGCGGTCGACATGATGAGCGTCCCTCCGCAGTCGGGCCAGAATGAGCAGTACAAGCAGCCGGCCCAGGTCGACATGGTCAGCCCGGCGACCCAGTGGATCTCGATCTCGGCGGGCGGCGACGACCTCGGCTTCGGTGATGTCGGCCGGGCCTGCGCCGAAGTGATCATCAGCCACAAGAAGGTAGTGCGGTTCTCCTCCGCCACCTGCGCCAAAGAACTCGCGTTCGAGCGCGGCCGGATCAGCCAGGTCCAGGCAGAGCTGGCGAGGCTCTACACCGGCTTGCTTAAACGGGCGCCGAACGCGGCGCTAGCCGTCGTCGGCTACCCGAGGGTGCTGCCGCCCAGTTACAAGGGCGTTCCGACGCTGAAAGGATCGCCGTTCTGCGTTCTCGATCACTATGATCCCGGGTTTACCGTGGACGTCGGGATGCCGGTCACGGACGCCAAGAACGTGGACGGCTTCATCGTGGCCATGAACGCCATGATCAAGGCCGCCATCAGCAAGGTAAAGTCGGCCAGCCCGGGCTACGCGGGCCGAATCAGCTATGTCGATACCTATAACCCATCCGTTCCGCATAATTGCAAGGGAACGACCCCTAAGGCCACGGTCGCTGCATTCGAGATCTCGGCTTTCCACGGCGTAGGTTCCAAGGGCAAGTCGCTGGTCAGCACGGCCACTTTCCATCCGACCAAGGCCGGTCAGGACATGTTCGCTCGTCGGGTAGAGACCGCATTCCTCGGCTTCTCCCGGCCGACTCCGCTGAGCAAACTCCGCTGGTCAGCGCCGGAGCGTATTGACCTGAGCCAGGGCCTGCTGGCCAGCGTCTCGTGCGTCTCGGCCAGTTCTTGCGTCGCGATTGACCAGTACGGCAACTACCTGACCTACAACGGTGTGGAATGGTCAGGACCGAAGCCGATATTCCGGCATGTAGCCGGGCAGGGCGGATTCAGCTGCAGCGGGACATGCCTCGACACGCTCGACTGCCCCGCAGCCGGCTTTTGCCTGGCCGGCGTCGATGTTGGCCGCGACGGTTACCTAGTCTACCAGAATGGTATTTGGTCCGGTATCAAGACGATTCCGGTAGAGCGGCATCCGTTCGCCGGAAGCATTCAGAGCATATCGTGCTCTAACGCATCGTACTGCGTATTTACCGATGGCGACGGCAACATCTACGCACTCGATAACGGCTCGTGGTCCAGGGGACCAGTCATGAATCCATCCGGCGGAAACTATCCCGTCTCGTGCACTGCCGCTAAATTCTGCACGGTCATCGGCCAGGACTCTTATGTCACCTCGAACGGCGGAACCTGGTCCGCGGTCGAGAACCTGCCGACCCCATTTGACAACGAGGTCGGCTTCGTAACCTGCGCATCCGCCAGCGCGTGCCTGGCCGGGGGAAACGGAAACACTCCGCAAACCTGGTCAGGCTCGACCTGGACTGATGCCGCACTCGCGTCGACAAACTCCGTCGACCTGGCATCGTGCACGGCTGCCCACTTCTGCCTGGGCATCGGTGAGTCAGCCGACGGCAGCGAACTTGAGAGCACCGTCTTCAGCGGCTCGTCCTGGTCGGCGCCCGTCAGCATCGGGCCGGTTGTCACCAGCAGCGACGGTGGTGAAGGGGCAGTCAGCGGGCTGTCGTGCACGGGCGAGTCGTGCTGGCTGGACACGTTCTCCGGATATCAGTCCCGGTATCGGTCCGGCGCCTGGTCCGCGCCGGTCCAGGTCGACGCGCCGCACTTCGTTATCCAGGAGTCGTGCGCTTCTCCTGCCTTTTGCGCCCTGGTCGACCTGGACGGCTACGCCGAGACCTTCAACGGCACGAAGTGGTCGGCGCCCGTAATGATCACCACTGGCGCTGCGAAACGTGACGCCAGCGGGTTTGTTTATCAGCCCGCCACGGTCTCGTGCCCGGTTGCCGGCTGGTGCCTGGCCACGACCGGATCCGGCTCGGTACTGACGTACGCCAATGACCACTGGACCAAACCGACCGCCCCTGGCACAGTCGGATTCTCCGTCGACTCGCTGTCTTGCGTCAGTCGCCGTTTCTGCGTCGCGGATGACGGATTCGACGGCCTCGCCTATATCTACAACGGCACTAGCTGGGCCGCCACGTCCTACGAAACTCCGTCGCGGCAGAATATCGGCACTCTCGTATCGTGTGTGTCGGTGACTTTCTGCCTTCTCTCCGCTGACGCCTCGTTCGTCTACAACGGCAAGGCATGGCGGAAGGCATCCGCGCAAGGAGGCGACCTGTTCTACCTGACCTGCGGGTCCGCCGTCTTCTGCGTCGGCTACCCGTTGAATAGCACGCCTCAGGCCATCGACGTCTTCAACGGGTCGAAGTGGCACGCGGTGCGGACTCCGGTCACCGACACGATCACGTCCCTGGATTGCCCGGCGGCGAATGACTGCCTGGCAGGGACGGAGTCCGGGGCCGCCTACACGTTCGACGGGACCGGGCTGTGGCCGATCGGGACGCTGGACCCCGGCATCCCGATCCTCTACGAGGACTGCACAAGTACGTCCTGGTGCGAGGCGATCGACGACGCCGGCTTCGCTCTCACCGGCACCAGCCAACCGCTAGTCAGGCGGCCAGGCGAGTGACCTTTGCGGCAAGGGAAGGAGTATGGAGGCACGATGGCGGCTGCCAGGCACAGTCGCTGACCTCTTCGAGCTGCAAGAACACAGCCGGGGCTGTCACGAATCTGAGGACGCTTTCGGAAATTGCTCTGAGACGATTTCGGAAAATCTGTTAGGCTAGGTCAATGACCCCGAGGTTGACCGACATCGTTGAGCGCCGACTTGGCGTTACCTTGCGGGCCCGGCTCACCGGATTCCCGGTCGTGGTCCTAACTGGCGCCAGGGCCGTCGGCAAGTCCGTCCTGTTGCGCCAGTTGGCGGAGGAAGCCGACGTCATCGTCGTCGATCTGGACGACCTCGACACAAGGGCGCTCGCGTCGGCAGACCCAGCGACGTTTGTCAGCGGGCCAGCTCCGGTATGTGTTGACGAGTTCCAGCATGTGCCGGAGATCCTGGACGCGATCAAGGCCGAGCTAAACCGCCGGAGCACTCCCGGCCGGTTTGTGCTGACCGGATCTACGCGTTACGAAGCGCTGCCACGCGCGGCCCAGTCCCTGACCGGACGTGCCACCGTGGTACCTGTCTGGCCGTTGTCACAAGGCGAGATCGACGGCGTTCGCGAAGACTGCGTTGAACGGCTGCTCGCAGGGGAAGCTCCCTCGACGGCGGCGTCCAGTGGCCGGACGAGCGGACAGGAGTACGCCGAGCGGGTGCTGGCTGGCGGTTTCCCGCAGGCCCTGGCCATCCCCGATCCGCTACGGACGCAATGGTTCGCGGACTACGTGGCTTTGGTATGTGAACGCGACGTCATGGCCATTTCGCGAGTGCGGCAACGCACCCAGTTGCCTCGGCTCCTGACGAGGCTGGCCGGGCAGACCGCGCAATTGCTGAACGTTTCCGAGGCAGCCAGGTCGGTAGGCCTCGAGATCTCGACCGCCGAGAACTACACTCAGTTGCTGGAATCTGTCTACCTGATCCACCGCCTCCCGGCCTGGGGGACCACCTTGGGCGCCAAGGCAGGAGCGCTGCCCAAGCTGCACCTCGTCGATTCCGGGGTAGCCGGCCAGATGACGCGGATCACCAGTGAGAAGCTGCTCCGCAGACTGCCGGAGACCCTTACCGAATACGGTCACCTGATGGAGACCTTCGTGGTTAACGAGGTGCTCAAGCAAGCAAGCTGGTCCGCGCAACCCCTCGTGGCGGGACACTGGCGCGACCGCGGCGGGGAAGAAGTCGACCTGCTACTGGAGAGGCCAGACGGAGCCGTAGTGGGCATCGAGGTCAAGGCGGCGTCGCAGGTCCGGTTGAGAGATGCGTCGGGGCTGCTCACCCTGGCCAGACGACTAGGCGACCGGTGGCTAACGGGCATCGTGTTCTACACCGGGCAGCACACAGCCTGCCTCGACCCGCGCTCGCGCATCTTCGCCATGCCAGTCGACGCGCTCTGGACGTAGCGGTCGTCAGGTCACGCATCGGGATAAGCTGGGGTCGCACTGCGGCCCGACGGGCTTCTTCGGCAGCGCTGAAATGGCTGCTGTCGCCGACATGCTCCTACCCGCGCGACTTTTTCGTGCTGCGCTGAGCAGGTACGCGGGTACTGCCAGTACCTTCTCGACTTCTTGCCGGCACTACACGAAGACGAGGCGGCCGTATCCGGCGGCGAATTTCTCAAGTATCTGCGGTCCAAGCTGACTGATTCGGTGCCGGGAGCGGACTATGCGGACGCTTTCCTCGGATCTCGGGCCGCTCCGAGCCGACAGCTACTCACGTGGCGGCGGCTGAAATCCGCGAGCGAGAGCAGTTCGTGCTGCTTGACCAGCAACGGCTTGCTTTCAACAGCTTCATGGAGGCTGACCGCAACGGGCTCGAGGTACTGATCCTCGACGAGGCGCACCGGATCCGCGAGACCTCGGAGAGCCGGTTCACCTCGGCGAAGCTCCGCAACTCCCGGCCGCAGCGAAGAGTACGTCGAATGGGTACGGCGACTGCTCGGGCTCGTCCCGGGCGTGCCAGTCGCCTGGCCGGGCGATCCGGCCTTCAGCGTGCGGATCGCCGACACTCCGCAGGAACTGCCGCGCCCGCTGACCGACAACATTCGATACCGCCCAGCCAGGCCTCACGGACGTAGCCATTGCTGAAAGTAGCGTTGAGATCACCCAACGTGGGAATATCCCTGGTCTGAGATCCGGTTTCCGGCGCGGTAAGGGTGAATATGGGGAGAAAGTATGCCGCTGAGTTTCTCGGCACCATCCTCTTGGTGTTCTTCGGGGCCGGAGCGGCGGCTCTCGTCTTCGGCTACCGGATCTTCGGCAGCAGCCTGGCGGCCGGCATCCTTCTCGTCGCCATCACATTCGGGCTGATCTACGCTGCCCTGGTGTACGTGATCGGCCCGATCTCTGGCGGTCACGTCAATCCTGCGGTGACCCTCGGTGCCTTCATCAGCAGGCGGATAGGCCTGATCGAGGCGGCCGGCTACTGGGTGGCCCAGCTGGCGGGCGGCATCGTGGGCGCATTGCTGCTGTGGTGGATGATGCGGACCTCGCCGCTCTACAGCAAGTCGAGGATCGGTCTGGGCGCGAATGGCTACGGGGCGAACTCGATATTGCACGTTATCGGCATTCCGTTCGACGGCGCGTCGGTCAATCCGGCCCGCAGCCTGGGACCCGCGCTGGTCACGGGCGGGAGCGTGCTCTCCCAGGTCTGGGTCTTCCTTGTCGCGCCGATGGTCGGCGGGGTGCTCGCTGCTGTCTTGCACTTCGCGGTGCACCCGCTGCCCGCAAGCCTCGTCGGCCGTCTCAAGCGAACTGGGTCAGGCTCGCGGCCCTGAGTGCGCGGTAGAGGAGGCGCTCGTCGCCTAGGCGGTGCTTGAGCTGGCGCTCCAGGCCGCCGATCGGGACCAGGTTCTGGGGGGCGCGCGGGTCCTTGTGCGGGACGCTCGCGAAGGCGGGCAGCACGCGGGTCGTCTGGTCGGCCAGCATGGAGATGTCCTTGGGGTCGAGGTCGGCCGAGCATTCCAGGCGGACCACGCCGGACCAGGGCACGCCGTCCGTCCCTGGCAGCTGCAGGTACCAGGACGCCCGCTCCCACGACGTGCCCATGGTGAAGGCCGGGGTGCGCTGGCCTGGCTTCAGGGCGCCGACGACCGCGGCCTGGTCGCCTGGCAGGTACGAGGCGTGGTGCGTCTTGACGTAGCCGATGGTCCGTTCCAGGTGGGCTCGGCCGTGCAGCGGGCCATCCACGATCAGCAGGTCGTCGTCGCCGGGGTGCGCGCCCCGGAACGCCACCGCCAGCTCTACCTCGGCGAACGCCAGCCGCTGCTGCAGCGCCTGCGAGAGCTTGTCGAGCCCGGCGCCATCGGCGGCCGGGTAAGCCGCGTACCGGCCGCAGCGGGTTACCAGGTCTCCCGCGTCTCCGGCGGCGGTGAAGAGGCCGCGCTCGACGACCACGTCGGCCACGTGGGCGCCGCCATTGCAGACGACGATGCCGGCGGCCAGGGACGCGGCAATCCCCGCGACCGGCTGGAGACCGCCGCCGTGCACCCAGACCCGGGCGTCGATCCGGCGCACGCCGTCGAGGAAAAGCACCGTGCCAGGGGGCACCACCGAGGGGTCGGGGTCGAGCGGCCGCCACTCGCCGGCCGGGACCTCGAGGTCCAGGTTGAGCTCGGCAGTGGACTGCGACAGCCCGCCCGAGCCGCCCTCCTGCTCCTCGGCGAACGCCTGCCCGTAGCCCGGGTCCCAGGGATCAACCGTGAACGACATGCCGCTCACGTCACGCCCTCCTTGCGCAGCGTCGAGGTCATGCCGGCGCGGGCGACGACGAACCGCACCGGCGCGCGCTCAGCCAGCGCCGGCACGTGCGTGATGATCCCGATCATGCGCTCGGAGTCGGCGGAAAGCCGCTCCAGGGTCGACCCGACAACCTCCAGCGTGTCCTCGTCCAGCGTGCCGAAGCCCTCGTCCAGGAACATCGAGTTCAGGTCCCGCATCCCCGCCGACAGCCCCACCACCTGGCGTGACAGCGCCAGCGCCAGGGCCAGCGAGGCCTGGAACGTCTCGCCTCCCGACAAGGTGTGCACCGGCCGCCGCGCCCCGGCATCCTGGTAATCGATCACGAACAGGTCGTTCCGCTCATCCCGGTCCAGCTGGTACTGCCCGCCGGACAGCTCCATCAGCGTCTCCGACGCCTCGGCCACGAGCGAGTCGAGCGCCTCGCCGCACAGCCACCGCTCGAACGACGACGCGCGGAGCAGCCGCCCGAGCATCGCGGCCACCTGCTCGTCCTCGGCCTGGGCCGCCAGCTGCTGCTCGAGCTCGGCCGCCTTGCGCCGGTTCGCCCGCACCTGCTCGAGCTGGTGCCTGGCCCGCTCCTGCTGCCCCGCCACGGCAGCCAGCGCGGCCTCGGCCTGGCCCGGGCCAGCCCCGCTCGCCGGCGAGGCAACCTCATGCGCAGCCAGCAGCCCGCGAATCCGCGCCTCGAGCCCGTTGACCTGCTCGGCCGCCTGCCGGTACGCCTCGCGGACCTCCTCGAGCCGCACGGTCTGCCGCTCGTGCTGCTCCTTCGACCAGCTGGTCAGCGCGTCCCACGCCGCCACCAGCTCCCTGCCATCCACGGACGGGGCGCCAAGCCCGACGACCGAGTCCCGGACGGTGCGCAGGGCGGCCCACGCGGCGCGTTCCTCGTGGTCGAGGCCGGCGCGCTCGGCCTGGGCCGCGACCAGACCGGAGCGGGCAGTCCGGGCCAGGACGCGAGCCCGCGCGATCCGTTCCTCAGCCTCGGCGATGGCCTCCAGCAGGCCCCGGACCTCGGACTCCCCAGACGCATCGGCGAGCACGGCGGCAACCTTTCCAAGCTGCCCGGCAGTGTTCTCTACGGCAGCGGCCGGCGATGGCAGTCGCCTTGGCCGCCGCATCACGCTCGGACCGCGCCTTCCTGACCGCCTTGGCGGCCCAGTCCACGGCCGCCCGCGCCTCGGCGACATCGGCGGGCACGCTGTGCCGCGGCAGCGCCTCGACCGGCCGCAGGCAGACCGGGCAGTCCTCGCCGACCCGCAGGTCCTGCGCGACCGCGGCGGCGGCATGACTGCGCTCCGCCGCGACGTAGGCGCCTTGGGCCTGCGAGCTCTTCAGCTCGGCCTGCGCCAGCGCCTGCTCGCGAGCGGCGAGCTCGGCCTGCCGCTCGGCGGCGACCTTGTCGTTCTTAGCATGCGCGGCGTCGAGCTCCCGGCGCTGGCCGTAGGCGTCACGCAGCCGTTCGAGCGCGGCGACCGCCGGCAGGGCCTCACGCGCCGCCGAAGCCTCGGCCTCCGCCTGGTCCGCCCGCTCGCCTTCGGCCTGCCGCCTGGTCACCAGCGCAGTGGCGTCGGCGATCCGCCTGGCCAGGCCAGGCACCCCGGCGGGCACGCTCACCTTGGCCAGCAGGTCAACCTCGGCCCGAACGGCCTGCCCCAGCGCCCCGGCCTCCCGAGCCCGGTCCGCGTGCTCCCGCATCGAGCCGATCAGCTCGGAAACCTCGCCGGCCAGCTCGGCAAGCCCGGCCACCCGGGCCTGCGCGGCGGCCTCGGCCTCCTCGCTGGCACCCCCGGCCAGCGAGGCGAGAGCGTCCTTAGTCCGCGCCGCCAGCTCGCCCGCGAGCTTCGCCCGCTCCCGCGCCTTCTGCCCGACGGCCTCGTACACGCCGAACGCCGAGCAGTTCGACGAGCAGGTTCTGCCGGTCAGCGGCCCGCGCGTGCAGGAACTCGGAGAACCGCCCTTGCGGCAGCAGCACCGACTGGGTGAAGTGCTCGTAGGTCAGCCCGAGTATGCCCGCGGCGGCGGCTTTGACCTGCTCGGGTCCCTCCGCCACTGCTTCGATGCTGGCCTCGAGCAGCTCGCTCATCGGCGCGTCCGCGGCTACCGACGGGTCGAGCAGCTCAAGTCGCGCTTCCTTGGTGTTGACCTGGCCGCGCGCGTTCCTGGTCAGGGCGCGTACTGCCGCGTACCGCTTGCCCGCCGCCTCGAACACGAGCGCGACCCGGCAGGCGTTGGCAGCCGGGGCGAGTGCCTGGGCGATCGCGTTCTCCCGGCCCCATCGGGGCACCGTGCCGTACAAGGCGAAGCACAGGCCGTCGATCACCGTGCTCTTGCCCGACCCGGTCGGCCCGACCAGCGCGAAGAAGTCCACATCGGAGAAGTCGGCCTCAGCCTGCTCCCGGTAGGAGCCGAAGCCGTCGAGCAGCAACCGCACCGGCCGCATCAGGCACCTCCCGCCAGGTCGGCGGCGGCCAGGTCGGCCGGCTCGCTGGTCACCTGGTCGAGCAGCTGGGAGAACATCGCCGTGATCCGCGGGTCGGCCACGCCTTCCTCGCCTAGATAATCCCCGAACAGCTGCGCCGGGCTCCTCCCCACCCGGCTCGGCCGGTCGCCTCCCCCGCCATCGCGCCCGCCAGGCCGCGGCCGGTGCGCGTCGTCGAGCAGCACCTCGAGCGTGTTCGGCAGTTTCTCCCTGACCAGGTCGCCGAGCCCGGCGCGGGCGGGCTCGGCGAGGATCACCCGCAGGTATGCGTCCTCCGCGTCGCCGCCCTGGAGCGCCTCGGCCTCGGCGATCACCTGGTCGAGCGTGCCCCGCAGCGTCCGCAGCCGGCGGGCACCGGCCACCGGCACCGGCCTGGCGTCTGCCCGCACGCCGGGCGCCGCCGACACGATCAGCACGACCGGCTCGTTGGACTCCTCGCCGAAGTCGACCGGCAGCGGCGATCCCGAGTAGAAGATCGGGCACGGGCCGGGGATCTCCTGCTGCCGGTGCAGGTGACCGAGCGCGGCGTAGTGCGCGGCGGCCGGGAACATGCTGGCCGACAGCTCGTAATCCAGGCTGGTCTGGACGCCGCGCTCGCCGCCGCCGCGCCGCCCGCCGAGCAGCGTGGCGTGCGCCATCACTATGTTCACGGCGTCGTCGGTGAACCCGGCGGTCAGTGCCCGCACGATCTCGGAAACCCGCTGCGAGTAGTCGAGCGTGTGCTCAGCGAACTCATGCAGCACGATCTCGGCAGCCCGCACGGCGAACCGGTGTGACAAGAAAGGCAAGGCCGCGACCCTGACCTCTTCGCCATTTCGGAGGGTGAACGCGGTGGTGCCCCCCGACTGCGGGCGTTTAGGCAGGCCGAGCACGGTCAGCCCGAGTTGCCCGAGCACGGGCCGGTAGACGGAATCGATAAGGCCGGCGTTGTCGTGGTTCCCCGCGATGACCACGACCTGGCGGCCGTCCTCGCGCAGCGCGAGCAGCGTCCGCATGACCAGCCCCTGCGACTTCGCGGTCGGCGCCGAGGTCTCGAACAGGTCGCCGGCCACCAGCACGAGGTCGACATCCTCGCCGCGGGCCGTGCTGACGATGCTGCCGAGCACCGCCGTCTGCTCGTCGTGCCGGTCGCGGCCCTTGAGCACCTTGCCAACATGCCAGTCGCTGGTGTGCAGGATCTTCATGTCTGTCGGGCTCCTCGAACGGCCGGGGGTCACCGGACATTCTTGCGCGCCCGACTGTCAGTCACCCCGCTCCTGCCGACACACGCAGGTCAAGGGACTGCTTTAGCTGCACTGCCTCGGGCCGTCTCGATCGGGTACCTGTGAGCGTTCTTGATCATCTTCTCGGCGAAGGCCTGCTCGAGGTCTACGCCGAGGACGTCGGCGAGCCTGATCAGGTAGGCGAAGACGTCGGCGAGTTCGTCGCGCACCTGGGCCGCGCGGGATTCGTCGCCCATGACAGCCGATGACTGCTCCTCGGTGAGCCACTGGAAGATCTCGGTGAGCTCGCCGGTCTCCCCGGCCAGCGCCATGACCAGGTTTTTAGGGCTCTGGAACTGCTCCCACTCCCGTTCGGCCACGAACTGCCTGTACTGCCGCTGCAAGCTTGCGATGGTCACGCATTGACGTATAGCAGCTTGCCCACGCGCGGCGGGCTGATCACCGCTGGCTCAGGGCCCCCGCGCGTTCCCGGCTGAGCTGCTCAGGTGCCGGATCTGACTTGCGCGCCAGCTTGCTCGGCCACCACATCCGGTGGCCCAGGTCCAGGTTGAGCGCAGTGACGAGAACCGAACGGACGACGATCGTGTCGAGCAGGATGCCGAACGCGACCGCGAAGCCCAATTCGGTCAGGAACGTGGACGGGATGGTCGCGAGGACGGCGAACGTGCCGGCCAGCACGAATCCGGCCGAGGTGATCACTCCTCCGGTGGCGGCGAGGCCGACGATGGCGCCGTGCCTGGCGTCCCGCCTGACCGCTTCCTCCCGCACCCGGGTCATCAGGAAGATGTTGTAGTCGATGCCGAGCGCGACGAGGAACACGAAGACGAACAGCGGGAAGGCGGTATCCGCGCCGCCGAAGCCGAAGACGTGGTCAAAGAACAGGGAACTCACGCCGAGCGCGGCGGCGAACGACAGGACAACCGTCGCGGTCAGCACTACTGACGCGACCAGCGACCGCAACAGCAGCCCGAGGATCACGAGCACCACGAGCAGGATCAGCGGGATGATGATCGTGCGGTCGTGCGCGGACGCTCGCATCACGTCCAGGTTGATGGCCGTGGTACCGCCCACCTTGGCGTCGGCACCGGGCACGGCGTGCACGGCGGACCGTGCCCGGTCGATCGTGGTGTAGGCCGCCTGGCTATCTGGCGGCGAGGTCAGCGTCCCCTGCAGGTAGACAAAGCCGGCCCTGGTCACCGGCGGCGTCACGGCCGCGATCCCCCGGGTCGAGGCGAACGCGGAGCGCACCCGGGCCGCCGCGCCCGCCCTGCCGATCACGATGACGGGCTGACCCGCTCCGGCGGGGAAGTGCCTGGCCAGCACCGACTCCCCGACCACGGAGTCGGGCCGGCCGCGAAAGGACTGCGCATTGGTCAGGCCACTGGCCTTCAGCCCGATCAGCCCGAGCGCCATCACGCCGAGGACCACGGCGGCCGTGACCCACACGACGCGGGGCCGGGTGGCGATGCTCCAGCCAACCCGCGCCCAGAGGCCTCGGGTGGTCGGCTCGGCCGAGCCATAGGCAGGCCGGTAGGGCCAGAACACTCCCCTCGGGAACGCCGCGAGCAGCGCCGGCAGCAGCGTCAGCATCGCCAGCAGGCTCACCGCGACGCCGAGGGCCAGCACCGGACCGAGATCCTTGGTGGACTGGAGCTCCGCCACGAGCAGGGTCAGCAGCGCGATGATCACGGTGGACGCGCTCGCGATGACCGCCGGGCCTGCCCGCAGCAGCGCCTCGGCCATGGCCGCGCTACGGCGGTCGTGGCGGCGCAACTCCTCGCGGTAACGCGCGACGATCAGGAGCGCGTAGTCCGTGCTGGCACCGAACACCAGGACATCGAGAATGCCCGCGCTTTGCGCGTTGACGGTCAGGCCGGCGTGGGCGGCGAGCAGGTAGATCAGGGCCTGGGCGGCGATCAGCGACACGGCTGAGCAGACCACCGGCAGCAGCCACAGCACCGGGCTCCGGTAGGTGATCAGCAAGATGATGATGACCACCGCCAGGGCCGCGATCAGCAGCGTGCTGTCGATGCCGCTGAAGACGGCGTTGTTGTCGGCCGCGTTGCCGAGTGGCCCGGTGAGGTGAACGCTCATCCCGTTCGACCCCATCCGGGCGATCGCGAGCGCCGACTTGGCGACCGTGGCCGCCCGGTTGAATCCCTGGCGGCCCAGATTGACCTGGACCACTGTCTCCATTGCCTTGCCGTCCGCCGACAGGATCGGACCTGTTATCCGGTGCGGGAGGATGCCAGGCACCTGGGCGAACTCTCGCGCGTCGGCGGCGCCCTTGGCCCGGTCGGCCGCGGTCAGGCCCGAGGCCCGCGCGTAGACAATGACCCCTGGATAGATGTTGGGCGACTGGAAGCGTGACTGCACGTCCAGGACCTTCGTCGACTCGGCATTGGCGGGCAGCCAGGCTCTCGCCTGGTTCTGCTCGGCACCGGTCAGCTTGCCGGCCAGCGGGCCCGCGACGACGATCACGACCAGCCAGAATCCGAGCACGAGCCACTTGGTCCAGCGCCCGACCGGGAACTGTGCCATTTTCCGCGCGAAACTCAACTGAGCCCCCCAGCCCCCGTGGCGACCGCGCCTGTCAACGCTATCCCCCGCAGGCTCGGCCCGTAATCGGCCGGCGACGCTACCTAGACCCACACGCGGGTTTCGTTGCGGGCTTCCTTCGTGCGGAAGGCGTCTTCCAGGTTGATTCCGCATCGGTTAACGATCGACATCAGAAGGATAAGCGCATCGACGGCTTCGTCTCCCACATCGGCTGTCCGCCCGCCCGGGTCCTGGGGCTGTCCTTGCAGTTTGCGGACGGCCCGGTACAACTCGCCGACTTCTTCACCGAGCTTGAGGCACTGGGACGCCAGGTCCTGCTTGTCCAGCCCGCGTTCCGCCTCCATTCTGGCAACATAATCTTGGATTCCGGGCAGGGAAGTGTCCCTGCTCAATGGTTCCATCCGGTAGTCACCTCGCGTGCTCGGTGAGTCAGGTAGAAGTTGTGACGCTAGCAGTCAGCCGCATCTGCCATTGCGCTATTGGGGAGGCGCGGTTTGAGTTATCGGCGCTGGTCGGTGTGCCGTGATGGCCGGTCCGATGTCCATGCTGCACGCAGCGTCTCGGTCAGAGATGCGGCGCGGATCTTCACCTCGCTCCGGACTGGTCGGCGGACTTCACCCGGCACCAGAGCGAACTCGACGCTCGCGGTGCGAGCGTTCCACCACCAGGTGCCAGCCACCCCGCCGTCGATGATGATCGTGGGCAGAGCCTCCCCAATCTGATTGAAGACCTGCTGCTGTGGCAGGTCTCCCAGATAGCGCCGACGAGTCTGGAAGTAGGCCTTGAGGGCGGTGTCCTCGTGAGCGAGGAACTGAACTCCCGTAGTTGTTGCCTTGCTGGCGCTGCTCTCCGTTTGATCGGCGAACATGAGGCAGGGAACATCGCTCCATGGAGTAGCGACCGCGATGACGGGGCGGTCGCATGTCAGCAGGGCCGTCATGATCTCGGTCGCGGGCAGTCCAGACCACCAGGTGGCATCCCGAACCGTCGCCGGTCCATATCGGTCGAAGTAAGCGGTGACCAGTTTAGCCACAGCCTGGTCGCGGGTAACGGAAAGGTCAAGCGTGGGATAGGCGGATGAGGTCAGGGCGAATGTTCTGGCCTCCCGATTCCAGAAAGTGGTGGAGTTGACATAGGCGATAGTCCCGCGCTCCCATGCGACTTTGATGGCCAGCCGGCCGACTTGGACATCCCTGCGGGAGGCTAGGTGCGATTCGATGACACGGTGTGAAAGCGGGCCGTCGCGCAGGAGTTCGCACAGATGGCCGATCTTGCGTTCGACGGTAGCCATGGCATGACCGGCGTTGAGCACCGCGCGGCGGGCATCTCGATCACGGAATTTGAGGGTGGCAGCGTGAGCGATGGCAGCGAGAGGTAGCGGCAGCGCGTGGAGTGTCTTACGCATGCACCGGACGGTCAGTAATGACTCCCGTACAGAGGTAGTGAACAGGCTGGTGGGCACTGCAGGATCGCCCGTCCGGGCTGCGACGATCGCATACGGGGACGGCAGTCGTGCCGCGTGCAGTCCGAGGACGGCGTCGGCGACCTGCGGTGCGGTGCTGAGGCGATAGGCGTCGGCGAGGCCTTGCCGCACGAGAATCCGGTTCCAGGTTCGTGAGGCAGCCGGCTCATCCAGCATGAGCATCGCCGGACCGGGTGCGATCGAGATCAGGGATGCCACCCGTGGCAGGCTAGCCGATGCGTGTCAATGGCGGACATGGTTCCTGGCCGAGCGGACAGCATGATCAGCCTTGCGGCCCCCAGGTCGTCTCGACGAAGTCACGAAGCCGCTGGTAAGAGGATTCGACCTCCGCCCACTGTGCATCGGTTCCCCACCATCGGTGTGTATTGTGGTGAATGTGGAAGGCTGACCAGTCGCCGTCCCAGTCCGGCTGCAGATGGGTGCCGGTCACCCCATATGCGTCTGGCCTGGCGTACACCTGCGTACCGGGCAGCGGCACGAAACGGAATAGTGACACCCTGGCCAGGTCCGCTGCAAGCTCGGCAAGCAAGCTGATGGTGTCATCGGTTGTCTGGTCGTTCTCGCCCGGGAATCCGTGGATGACAAAGACTTTCGCCGCGATGCCCGCGGCAACGGTCGCGTGAACCGCGCGGCGGATCTGGTCCCGGCTGGTGTTTTTCCGCATGGCCTTCAGCAATCGCTCGCTGCCGGACTCCATCCCGTACTTGACTTCGATGCAGCCGGAGCCTGCCATCTTGGCTAATAGCGGAGAATCGATGGTGTCGACTCGCGACAACGCCGACCACCGTAGGCCAAGGCCCGTGATGTGGTCGCAGATATCGCCGACCTTAGTCTTGTTGACGATGAAGTTGTCGTCGACGATCGCAAAGCCCTCGATGCCGTAGGCGCTGATGAGGTGCTCAAGTTCGAGTTGCGCGGATACCCCGCTCCGGTACTGGATGCGGGTTTGACCGGCCGCGCAGAAGCTGCACGGAAATGGGCAGCCGCGGCTGAACATGACATGGGCCATTCGAAGATCGGTGCCCGCCAACCGGTCGGTCAGCACTACGTGCTCGGCGGGTAGAAGGTGACGGGCCGGGAGCGGGAGCTGGTCGATGTCACGCAGTAGCGGTCGAGCGGGATTGCGGTGAACCTCTTTATCCGGACTACGCCACAAGATTCCAGGGATGCCGCTAAACTCACGTCGGGCTCCGTGCTCAAGGATCTCTAAGATCGTCTCCTCCGACTCGCCGTCGGCGGCCAGATCCGCGCCGAAGTCGATCAGGCTGGACTCCGGGTAGAAATTACAATGCACGCCACCAACCATGATCAAGGCATTATCGGCGAATAAAGATTCACGGCGGGCCCGGAGCATCAGGCCGTATGTCGCCGACGATGCCAGGCTTAAACCGACTGCCTCGTAACCACTCAGATCCAAGCTGGTACGCGAGGGCGTCACAGCCTTGATCGCAACTTCGTGGCCGGCCAGTTCGATGACGGCCGCCAGGTACAGAACGCCAAATGGAGGGAATTCTTTGCGCTTGTCCTTGAAACGCGCCATGTCGTAAACCTCCGGATATAGCAATGCGACCCTCATCGCAGGTCCTCCTTTATCGCCGTGTTCGAGATGGTCGTCATGCGGTCTCGGATTAGCCGGACCACGGCCTCGCTAACCTGAGCAGCGGAACGGTCGCCGATGTCGATTACCTGTACGGGATATCCATGGCCAGCCAACAAGTCGGCTGCGCGAGCGTAAAGCGCCGCTTCGCGCTTTCCCTGATTAGCGCCACCCTCATGGAAGCGGCTGTAGATTCCACGGTCAGCGGCGCGCGCCCGGCAGACAGTCGGATCACCAGTGAGGATGACCGCCAGATCCGCCCAGTGCAAGTACCGGTAAATACTCCAGATGTACTCGGGATCTCCGCCGTCCATTTGATCAAGGACAAGCGCCGTGGTCACGTACCGGTCGCACAGCACGACTTGGCCAGCCCGCAGCGCCGGGACAATAACATGATCTTGGTGGTGATACCGGTCAGCCGCCATGAGGAGGCTCAGCGGTAACCCGTGCAGGTCGTAAGTGGAAGCTCGGGCAAGTGTCCCCAGAGCCGAGTCCGACGGCTGGCTCGTCACTAATACGGCAAGGCCAAGGTCGTCGAAGCTAGCACGAACTAAGGCCGCGACGGTGGTCTTGCCCACGCCGACAGGGCCGTCAATCGCGGCCAGGAAACCCGAACATGGAGTAGGAAACTCCTCGATCACGGCAGGAGCCAGACAGTAAGCGATATGAGGTCATATTTGCGCGACGATCCGTCTATAGCTCCGCCAAGGCGACAAGAAACTGGGGTGATGTTCTGTGCGGCGCCGCTCTCGTCGTCGCCATCATACCCGGCACCTAGGCTAAGGTCGCCTAAGTCTGCCCCGCGTGACCGCCAATGTGCCTGAGCGATCATCATCATGTCCTCTCGCTGCCGGGGGAACGCATCTTCTGCAGGGGAATACCCAAATAGCTCCTCGTTATTACCCATCAGTTAACTCCCGGTGCGGCGCGTCTTCTAGGGATGAGCCCGATAAAGCCGTCCGATCCAGTGCACATGGCGCAAGGTCGCTGACCCGCCGGCGCCTGACCTTCGAAGAACCCGAGCCGACCGACAGCCTCCCTGAGCGGCGTGATCTTCCGTGATCCCTGTCCGCAGTCTCTTGCTAGGACAAAGATCGCCGCTAGTCGTTTTGGTGTCAGCGTCGTCTTGGCCGATGCCGAGATGGCTTCGGCAGGCAATGCAGGAAGCGTCCGCCAGATCGGTGCTGACTTTGATCGGTTCTCCTCGCGCTGCGCACCTTGTTGCCACAGGCGATTTCTCCTAGGTCTGTCGCCGCATGAGTTGCAGCATTAGTGGACTTGCCGATCCTTACAACGACTGAATAGGCGCTGTGATCGCCTGCGGCTGCCTTGAGCACCAAGGCAGCTTGATCTTGGGTCACGGCTCGCGAAGGTCGGCCAGGCTGCGCGTCTCGCAGGTCCACGAACTGGGCGACGTTCCGCCCGATCAAATCGTGCTTTTGCGCTCGCCTAATGGATCACCGCAAGGTGCTCTTAATCATGACCAACGATCGCTTGCTGAGCACCTTGGCCAGATCGTTGAAGAATCGTTCGAGATCGATGGCTGTGAGCTTCTTGAGCTTGGCGCTCCTGCATGCGGCGCCAGCAGCGCCGGTACCAGGCCATCGCCGAGTCCTTGTAGCCCAGACACAGTAACTCCGCATCCAGGCCCGACACCAGCGCAGAAATAGCCGCCATCACGCCGACTCCGATCACGCGTGCCCGGCACCATGCCGGACCGCCTGATCAGATCCTCCGCGTTATGCGCAGTGCTCGAACGCCAGCATCGCTGTCACCAGGGCCAGCAGGCCAGCGCTGCGCATAACCCCGCACTGTTCATAAGGCGGCGTGGCATCCCCGATCCTGTCCAGTATTTACCTGGACCGGCTGGACCGTTTTGTCGAGACAGAGCTGATCCCGCAGTACACGCGGGGCCAGCGCCGGGCGGATAACCCGGCATACCGGAAGCTGGCCAGCCAGGTCAGCAAAGCGCGCAGGCTCGGTGACCGGGCACAGGCCCGGGCGCTGAGCCGGACCCTGCGCACCCTGCCCAGCCAGGATCCAGACGATCCTGGCTACCGCAGGCTGCGCTACCTGCGCTACGCCGGCGACCACCTGCCCGGGTTCACCGGACCCCGAGCCGAAGCTGAGGAGATCAAGGCCCGCCTGGGCCAGTTCCTTGCCGGTGAACTCCGCCTGGACCTGTCGCGGGACAAGACCCTGATCACCCGCGGCCGCACCGGCGCGGCCCGGTTCCTCGGCTACGAGATCACCATCCGCGACGGCAGCCGGGTCAGGAACGGCCGCCGCACCGGCACCGGCACCGTCAGCCTGCGGGTGCCGCGAACGGTGATCAAGGACAAGTGCGCGCCCCACCTCAAACGCGGCGAACCCGCGTGCCGCTCCGCGCTGCTCAACGCCGACGACTACGCCATAGTCGCGGCCTTCGGCGCGGAATACCGGGGCATCGTCCAGTACTACCTGCTGGCCTGGGATGCCTGCAGGCTCGCCAGGCTGCGCTGGGTAGCGGAGACCGCCATGCTCAAGACCCTGGCAGGCAAGCACCACTCGACAGCGGCGAAAATGGCCCGCAAGCACAAGACGGCCATCGACACCCGCACGGGCGGCGCGTCTGCTTCGAGGCCAAGGTCGAACGCGATGGCAGGAAACCACTGGTCGCACGGTTCGGCGGAATCCCGTTGCACCGCAAGAAGAACGCGGTCCTCGACGACCGCGTCACTGACCCAGGCCGCACCGTGGCACACGGCAGGGAACTCATCCAGCGCTTCCTGGCCGGCACGTGCGAGCTCTGCGGAAGCACGACCGACGTTGAGGTCCACCACATCCGCAGGCTCGCCGACCTCGGCAGGCCCGGACAGCCCCGGTGGGCGGAGGAGATGCAGCGGCGACGCCGCAAGACGCTCGTCCTCTGCGGACACTGCCATGCCACCGCCCGCAACCTAGTCACAGCGCAGTAGTCACTGAAGAGCCGGGTGCCCGGAAACGGGCACGTCCGGTTCGGCGGGAGGCCGCGCGGAAAAGGACCCGCCAGCGGGCACCTCGCCGCGCGGCCGACCCGATCCCCCGGTCCTGGACCGGTGACCCGGCTCGCTGCCGGGCCGCCGGGATCCCCGCTGACGCCGGATTCGCGACTAAGCCCCAGCTAGCCCAGCGGATGATCGAGCGGGCCATCGCGGCCGGGGTGCCGTTCGGCTGGGTCGCCGCTGATGAGGCCTACGGGAATAACGGGCCGCTGCGCGCCTGGCTGGAGGACACCCAGATCTGTCACGTGCTGGCCGTGTCGTGCGACCACCGGGTGCCCGCCGGAGCCGGAAACGATCCGCGCGGATAAGCTCGCCGCCTGCCTCCCCCCGCGATCCTGGCAGCGCCTGACCGCTGGTGCGGGCGCCAAGGGCTACCGCTACCACTACTGGCCTGGCTCAGCATCCCGGCTCCCGGCCCGGGTGCCGGTGGCTGCTGATCCGCCGCACCCCGCGCACCGGGAGCTGGCCTCCTACCGCTGCTACGCCCGCGCCCGGTTCCGCTTGCCGCCCTGGTGAAGGCTGCCGGACGCCGGTGGACCGTCGAAGAGAACTTCCAGGCCGACAAAGGCCTGGCTGGCCTGGACGAGCACCAGGTCCGGCGCTGGACCTCCTGGTACCGGTGGGTCACCCTCGCCATGCTCGCCAGCGCCTTCCTCACCATCGCCGCCGCCGCCGAGCACGCCCGCAGCCCGGCCCCCGCCGGCCAGGCCCCGCTGACCCGCAACGAGATCGCCCACCTGCTCGCCAGCCTTACCAGCCCAGCGCACGATGCCCGGCACCAGATGCGCTGGTTCGCTGGCGACGACACCACCTGCAGCACCGCGCCCGGGCGTCCACTACCAGCGGCAATCCATGCTTCTTTGAAGATCACGATCTACGGCTGTAGTACTAGGCACGCGATACTGACAAGATGGAATCTGTCCCCGAATGGGCGAACGCCAATTCGGCTAATCGGCTCACGATCCTCGAGCATGTGCGCGCCCAGCTCGACCCTTCGGGCTGCGGGCTGCTGCCGGGCGGAGAGGACTTGCCGGGCGAGGGCCAGGCCGACGATGACACGATTCGCTGGGTCGCCGGCGCCCGCGATGGCGTATTCGGCCATCACGCCGGGCCTGGCGAGCCTGAAGTCGCGGTCGCCGAACTGATCACGCTCATGGGCCGCTGCATCGCGGGCGGTTTCGGCCCGATCGAGGTCGGCACGCTCTATGAGCGCCTCCGCTCGAGCGTCACCTTGCCGATGATCGACGAACTGCTCCCCGCCATCGCGAAGTCCGCGCTGCCGATGTCCGGTGTCGCAGAGATCGGCCGGCGGCTGGCCGGGACTGGCCGCCACGCTGAGCCGGTCAAGGCCGGCATCGCGCTGATCGGCATTGCCGGCGGCCCGGCCGACCGCGACCTGCTGCTGACCCTGGGGCGGCACGAGGAGTTCACGCTGTACTGCGCGGTCGCGATCTGCAACTGCGAATCCGAGCCTGACCGGGTGCTCTGGGCGCTGGCCCGCGGCGTCGATGGCTGGGGCCGGATACACGTGGTGGAACGGCTGGCCGCCACCGGTGACGACGAGATCCGCGACTGGATCGTCCGCCACGGCTTCCGCAACACGGTCATGTACGAGTACCTGGCCTGGATCGCCGCCACGACCGGGCGCCTCTGCGAGCGGCTAGCCGCTGGTGACCCGGACGCCGAACTGCTCGACGCGGCCGGCGACATCATCAGCGCGCTGATCATGGGCGGCCCGGCGCAGGACATCGAGGACTACGACGACGCGCCAGCGCTGCTCGACCGTTACGTGACCATCAGCTCCGCGCGGGCCGAGAGCCTCGCCCAGTTCCTGGTCGTCGATGAGATCGCCGGGTTCCTGCGCCGCGACGACGGCTGGGACGACCGGAACTGGACGGAGCAGGAGCGCTCTGGCACGCTGACGCGCTGCGAAGAGCTCACGTCCCGTCCGCGCTGGCGTACCCTGGCGGCCGACGGCCTCCAGTCCGACGACAACAGGACGTTCTGGGACGCGTCCCGGGCGGCGCGCGTGCTCGGCATCGACGCGTTCGACGCGCACTGGCGGCGCGTGCAGGCTGACCCGGTCAGCGCGAACTGGCACGCGGCCATGAAGTCGGCGAACGATCAGCGGATCGATCAGATCATCGAGTTCGCGATGGCGGAGGTTGTCCCCCGGCTTCTTCTGACCGGACCGGCGGAACTGCTGTTCATGGGCCCGAAATACGCCGCCGATGAGGCATTGTCATTCGTGCTCCAGGACCTGGACCGATTCCCCGGCAAAGGCTGGGACCTAATCAGGGCCGGGCTGAGCAGCCCATTCATCCGCGTGCGCAACGCGGCGGTCAAGGTATTGCGGGGCTGGCCGCTCTCGCAGTGGCCACCGCGGGCCGCCGAAACCCTGCGCGCCGCCGCGCTCAACGAGCCGAACGAGCGAACCCGCCAGTCCATGACCGATCTGCTCGGCGAACTCCCATCCTGACATCCGCACTTCCCGCGGGCGGTTTATCGCTTACGCTCATAGGCAGTGAGCCACACATGAACGTGACCCGATCTGGCAAGCTGGGCGTCAGCCGATACGGTGCACGAATCTGGGTGCTTGTACGGTAGCCTGATTCGCTGGTCAACAGGGGAATGGCCAGTAACCTTGCCGCTTTTACTGCCTGCGCCAAGGCCTTTAGAGCAAATCGCGCTCCATGCGCCCGAGACCCGCTGACCAGGCGAGGCCAGCCCGCCTGTCCCGCCTCGCAACAGCAGCGGGGAGGGCCACGCTGCTCACCCCGGACCACCCGCGACAGCAGCAGGAAGGACCGCGCTGCTATCGCCGCCCCAGGCACGCCGCGCCGGGCAACGGAACCGCTTGACGCAATCAAGGAAGAAGCCACCTGACCGCCCGCAAGCATTCTTGAGTCGCCGGCCTAGACGCCGGCTCGCTGCCGGCCGGGGACGCCAGCGTCGACCACGTGCTCAGCACCTGGACTCTGTGCACGGTGCCTGACCCCAGCGCGGCGCTAGCCGAAATCCGGCGGGTGCTGCGCCTTGGCGGATCGCTGCATTTCGCGGAGCATGGGCTGTCCCCCTACGCCAAGGTCGCCAGAACGCAGCGCCGGCTGAACCTGTCGGGCCCCCGCTTCGTCGGCTGCACCTTCGAAGGCACCGCCACCGGCTCGCACACCCCATAGCTCGCAGGTTAAGGATCTGGGCGGCCCGAGTGTGATCCAGGGCACGAACGACCAGGGCCGAGCCACGGCACCAGGTCCTGCCGCCCACGGCAAGCCCGTCAATGTCCCAAAGATGGTTCTCCCGCGCCATCGATGTCCCTACCCGCATTTCAGGGCGCCTTCCTGCCACCGGCCATCATCCTCTCCGCCCGCGCGGTCCCGCAATTGCCGAACACGCTAAGGGATCAGGGCCAGCGAGTCGTCATTCGACCAGGCGAACCTGCCCGGCCGGCATCACTCTTGCGGACTACGCGGCGGGCAGGCCGGTCGGGTCCACATGCCAGACTGACCTGCATGAGCTGGTACGCAGACCGAGTACTCCCCCGGCTAGTGGACTTCGCGATGCGCGGCTCAGAGTTCAAGCCGGCGCGGGCGCGGGTGGCCGCCGGGCTCGGCGGCGAGGTACTGGAGATCGGTTTCGGGTCCGGGCTGAACCTCCCGCACTACCCGTCCTCGGTGACCCGGATCAGGGTGGTCGACCCGGCCGTCGCCGGGCGGAAGATCGCGGCGAGGCGGATCGCCGCGTGTCCGGTGCCGATCGACTTCGCGGGGCTCGACGCCGGGTCGCTCCCGGCGCAGGACGACAGCGTCGACCACGTCCTCAGCACCTGGACGATGTGCACGGTGCCCGATCCGGCCCGGGTGCTCGCGGAGATCCGGCGCGTGCTGCGGCCAGGCGGATCGTTGCGTTTCGCCGAGCATGGCCTGGCGCCGGATGCCAAGGTCGCGCGCCTTCAGCACAGGCTGACCCCGTTCCAGCGCATGCTCTTTGGCGGCTGTCATCTGGACCGGCCGATCGACCAGATCATTGGCGCCTCCGGGCTTGAGCTCACCCGCCTCGACACTTATTACCTCAAAGGCTCCCGCGTCGTCGGCTACACCTTCGAAGGCGTCGCCACCAAGTCCTAGCCAACGTTCGCGCTGACGGTCAGGCTGCTGCTGGACCGACGTCGAGAGGATGCCGTTGACAGTGGAGCCGACCTAGGCAAGCAGCGCCCCGCCAGCCACGAGGAACACGCTCGCGCACCGCCAGCGGAAGGCCGGCGGCAGCCTAAGAACCACGGACCAACCTCCCCGGCGAAGACGGCCGACCAAGATCGCGATCGGGACGGCAGCCTGGCAAGCCCTCCTGCCTGCGAGCCGCAGTTGACTACTCGAAGTTGCGCGCCAGCACGGAGGGACGAGGTAGGTTTGCCGTGGGCGCGGCGGCGTTATCTGGTTGCTTACGACATTCGCGAGGATCGGCGGTTGCGGAGTGTCGCGGCGTGCGTCGAGGGTTGCGGCGAGCGGATTCAGTACTCGGTCTTCATCTGTGACCTGTCGGATGAGGAAGCGGTTCTACTGCGCGGTGATCTTGAGGTGAGGATCAGGCCGTCTGAGGACATGATTATCGACCTGGGGCTGGCAGGAGATCCGGGCCGGTTCCTGTTTCTGGGGCATCATGAGAAGCTGCCGGTGTCGAGCACGGTGATTGTCTGATGTTCCCAGCGTCTCGGCCGTGCGAGCGCTCAGGTGGAGGGTCAGATGCCGGGGAGCGCTCGCATGCAGGTCAGAGGGTGTTTTTGTATCTTGAGAACTGCATATTGGGTGGATCGTGTGAGGGTTTTCGGGAGGTGCTCGCAAACGGCCGCGTTTTCGCAGGTCAGATGGCTCGTTTTTTGCGAGCCGTCGCTCCGCTCCTTCGGGAGCGGCTCCATTGAGGCTGACGGTGGCACCGTCTGGCGTGACGATCGTGAATGGTCGCTCCGCTCCTTCGGGAGCGGGCTCCATTGAGGCACACTATCAGCCGTTGTTCGGGTCACGTTTAGGGTGTCGCTCCGCTCCTTCGGGAGCGGCTCCATTGAGGCCGCAGCCGCTGTACCACGCCGAAGCGCTCTAGGGTTTGTCGCTCCGCTCCTTCGGGAGCGGCTCCATTGAGGCCTGGCCTTGGGAGTCCTGCCGCTGCAAGATGCCCTTGCGTCGCTCCGCTCCTTCGGGAGCGGCTCCATTGAGGCACGAATTCGGGATCATCTTTGGTGCCTTTCTTCGGGTCGTCGCTCCGCTCCTTCGGGAGCGGCTCCATTGAGGCAGGATCGCCTGCTGAGCGTTCGACGCGTCATCCACTGACAGGTCGCTCCGCTCCTTCGGGAGCGGCTCCATTGAGGCGATGTCGGCATCGACGGGCAGCACTGCGCCCTGACCCGTCGCTCCGCTCCTTCGGGAGCGGCTCCATTGAGGCGTACTGGTCGCGGAAAAACGGGCCACTCGATGCGAGTGTCGCTCCGCTCCTTCGGGAGCGGCTCCATTGAGGCAGACTGTTCAGGCTGACGGGGCGGCTGACATGGGCGTCGTCGCTCCGCTCCTTCGGGAGCGGCTCCATTGAGGCACGCGTGCCTGGGCGCCGGGGTCGCCGCCGATCCAGACCGTCGCTCCGCTCCTTCGGGAGCGGCTCCATTGAGGCCTGCGCAGCTGCCCGTAGTAGGGGCCGACGGGGTTGCGGATCGTCGCTCCGCTCCTTCGGGAGCGGCTCCATTGAGGCCCGACCTTCTTGACGTACAGGTCGTGACAGGACAGGCCGTCGCTCCGCTCCTTCGGGAGCGGCTCCATTGAGGCTTCCCGACCCCGCCTGACCGGGCCGCGTCAGAGTCCACTGGTCGCTCCGCTCCTTCGGGAGCGGCTCCATTGAGGCCGCGTTTCCTGACCCGGATTTTTAGGAGCCCAGGTCAGGTCGCTCCGCTCCTTCGGGAGCGGCTCCATTGAGGCGCGTCGAACTGGCCGGGTACCATTGTTATGGTCTGCGTCGCCCCGCTCCTTCGGGAGCGGCTCCATTGAGGCGAGTGCTGGGAAGCGCCGGACGGCCTGGATTTCGAGCTAGAGGGTCGCTCCGCTCCTTCGGGAGCGGCTCCATTGAGGCGACACTGACGTCCTGGCCGACCTTCCCGTGAATTTACTGCGGTAGGAACCTAAGGCGACTTTCCGTATCGGCATTGCGTCAGTTTTACAGTCAATAGCAGCTTGAGGCAAATATGATTCGCCGACCGCTGGAGTTGTCGCAGTAAATGGCCCGACGCGTTGCGTTAAGATAAATGAGCACGCGCACGCTGCGCAGCGCGGTGAACTAGTGGCTTGACCAGGACTGGATCAGCCGCGACCCGACGGCCGGGCTGCGCGCGCTTCCCGAGCGGCCGACCGCTGCCCGCTAACCGGACGCACCCGCATGTCGCACCGCCGGGCCGCCGAGATTTTCGCCGCCACGACCAGGACGCTCGATCCCGGCGGCCGAAGCTGGACCCTGCACCAGCTCCGCCGCGCCCAGCCGGCCTGCTAGCTAGTTTGCGGGGGAGAGACCGCTCGCACCGCTGTGCCGTTGGTGTCGTGTGAGCAGCACCAACGGCACAGCGGTGCGCGGGGCCAGGCCCGCGCGACCCGCCAGATCATACGTGATAACAATCTGCGGACTCTAATAGCTGAAAAATCTCCGCGAAAGGCCGTGTCCCAGCTCAAGAGCGATCTCCCTGGCCAGGCCCTGCCGTCCGCTCTGGCGGCACAACATCAATGCGCGAATTAATACCTGAAACACAACATCAATTGCGCAAGCCATGCGAACCGGAAAGGAGGCTACAAACCGGGGTAAAATGGGGCTGCAATCGTTCTCGCCCGGCCTAGTGAGGCGCCTGCGCCGCGCCGGGCGCGACGTTGCCAAGTTGGCATTGCACAGACCTGCAGAAAACCTTCCCCGCAGGGCACGGCAAGCCCCGGACCTGGTACGCCGTCAAAGCTGGCCGATAAACGCACAAAAGCCGTTGTAAAGCAAGGGCGGAAATGCTTACCGGGCCGCCACTACCCCTACCTGTGCGCGCTGGGATATGAGTGGTGGCGAGGCTATTTCACACGCAGCCAGAACCGAGGGTTGATGAGGGTGCGGGCACCTCTTGATCGAATCTGCACAGCTGAGCGCGGTCTTTTCCGCGCGTTGCAGCAGCTCGACAGGAGACTCGCGGTCGCGGTAGCGGTAGCCGACACCGGCAATTCCCAGGCAGACGCCGATCTTCGAGGCCTCTACCTGGCCGGCGAAGACGTCGCCCGGTCGCTCGGCCGGTCCCCTGGGGAGTCGCCGTGGGCGGCGGCCCAGACCGCGCACGACAGCATCGACGAGGACGGCGCGACCTGGCTGCGGGCGACGCTGGAGGCCGGCGGGATCTGCGCGCCTGCGGACGCCTTCGATGCCGGACTCGTCCTGATCGCTCTCGCACCCGAGGTTGACCTGCGTTACGAGCGCGTGTACGCGTTCCTGCAAGATGACGTGACCCGGCGCAGGCCCACCGTGGAACTCGCATTGGGCCTGCTCTGCCCGTCTTTTGCGGCCAGGCTGGCCGGGCGGGCGCGGCTGGCCGCCGATGCTCCGCTGATCTCCGCCGGGATCATCCGCCTGATCGCCGATCCAGTCCAGGTTGAGCCGCCGCTGCTCGCGCACTATCTGAAGGTCGACGAGCAGGTCGTCGGCTTCCTGCTCGGCCAGCCCGGGCTTGACGCCAGGCTGGCGCGGTATGCCGCGCTGACGCCAGCTAGCGACAGCGCTGCTAGCAACAGCGTGGGACTCGGGCTGCCGCCCGAGCTCATCGGCCATGCCGCGCGGGCCGCCGAGGCGGGCAGGCCACTGCGCCTGTACTTTAGGGAGCGGACCGGGGCCGGCTGCTCAGCGGCGGCGCTGGCGCTCGCGGCGGCGCTGGACCGGGACCTGCTCACCGTCGATCTGGCCAGCCCCGCCAGCGACGGGGAGGACGTGCCCGAGCTGGTCAGGCTCGCGCTGCGGGACGCCAGATTCCGCCGCGCGCTTCCATTCCTGACCGGTGTCGACGAACTCAGCGCTGAGCCTGGCCAGCCGGGTACTCAACGCGGTCCTGGCGGAGGTCGCGGCCGACGACGGCGTGCTGGCGCTGACCGGGTCAGCACCGTGGCGGCACCGGATGGCAGGGCCGCCGGGCGTCGTCACCGTCGACTTTCCCGCCGCCTGCCTCGCCGATCGGCGCCGCTGCTGGACCGACGCCATGGCCGCGCACGACCTGACCGAGGCCGGCATGGCGGCCGAGGCCCGCGCGGCGGCCGAGACCCTCGCCGGCCGCTTCCGCCTGTCGCCCCGCCAGATCGCCGATGCGGTCGCCGTGGCGGCGGAGACGGCGGCGGCGCTGGGCCGGCCTCTCGGCCCTAGCGGACCTGATGGCCGCCGCGAGAGCGCAGACCGGCCACGACCTGGCGGCGGTCGCGACGTGGCTGCCGACGCGGGCGAGCTGGGACGACCTGGTGCTGCCCGCCGACGTGCTCGCTCAGCTCCTCGAGCTGTGCGACCGGGTCGCCTCCGGCGAGCGCGTGCTCGCGGACTGGGGCATTGGCGCCATGCTGCCGTTCGGGCGGGGCGTGGCCGCGCTGTTCACCGGGCCGCCGGGCACCGGCAAGACGACGGGCGCGGCGATCGTGGCCGGCGAGCTCGGCCTTGACCTGTACCGGATCGACCTGTCCCGGGTGGTGAGCAAGTACATCGGCGATACCGAGAAGAACCTGGACCGCGTCTTCACCGCCGCCAGGGACGCCAGCGCCATCTTGCTGTTCGACGAAGCCGACGCGCTGTTCGGCAAGCGGTCAGCGATTCGTGACGCCCACGACCGGTACGCCAACGTCGAGACCGCCTACCTGCTGCAGAAGATGGAAGAGCACGACGGGGTCGCGATCTTGGCCACCAACCTCCAGGACAACCTCGACGACGCGTTCGCCCGGCGGCTCGCGTTCACGATCGGATTCCCGTTTCCCGATGAAGCGTGCCGCAAGCGCATCTGGGCCGGGGTGTGGCCGCCGCCGACGCCGCTGGCCGCCGACCTCGACCTGGACCTGCTGGCCAGGGAACTGACCATGACCGGAGGCAGCATCCGCAACATCGGCGTCGCCGCCGCCTTCCTGGCGGCGGCCGACGGCAGCGTCATCACGATGGCGAACGTGCTGCACGCGGCCAGGCGCGAGTGCTCCAAGCTCGGCCGGGTGTTCCCTGAGGGACTGGCCGCCCATGTTCGATGACCTGGACGCCACGCTGCGGGCGCTGCTGGACGACGCGGCCGCGCTGGCCGAGCTGCGCCAGGCCGACGTCAGTTTCGCCACCCCTGGCCGGGACTACGCGCCCGCGCTGCCCACCGTCAACCTCTTCCTGCGCGACGTCAGGGAGAATGTCGAACTGCACGACCCGGTGCCCGGCCTTGTCGAGCAAGGCGGCGGCTTCGTGCTGCGGCCGCCGCCCCTGCGGGTCGCCTGCTCCTACCTGGTGACGACGTGGGCCGACCCGTCGCTGGCCGCGGTCCGGCGCAGGTGCTGGCCGAGCATCAGCTGCTCGGTCAGGCGCTGATCTGGCTACGGCAATTCCCGGTGATCCCGGCTAGCTACCTGCAGGGCAGCCTGGCCGGCCAGGAGATCCCGCCGCCGGTGGTGCTCGCGCGCCCGGGTCCCGGCGCCGACACCGGGGACTACTGGACCTGGTCAGCCCTGGGCATCGCGCCCCGGCCCTCGCTCAACCTGGCCGTGACGATCAGCATGGAGCTCGCCTCGGCCATCGATCTCGGGCCGGCAGTCCTGACCAGCCAGGTCGACCTGGGCCTGACCGCCGAGGCGGCACCGGCCGCGGATGCCGCCTTCCAGATCGCCGGCACAGTCCGACGAGGCGGCAGCCCGGCCGGCCAGGCGACGGTCACCCTGGAGCCCGGCGGCCGGCCGCGGTCACCGACGCGCTCGGCCAGTTCAGCTTCACCGGCCTGCAGGCCGGCGAGTACGTCCTGCGCACGGTCTCGGCCGACGGGAGCTCAACGGCCCAGCCTGCCGTCAGCGTGCCTGCCACCGCGACGGCCGGCGACGACGTCAGCCTGCCGCCCTGAGCTCAGCTTTCGACAAACCACAACCTGCGCACCACCTGAAGGGAGGACCCGCCCGGGATGCCTACATACCTGTCACCTGGCGTCTACGTCGAAGAGGTCCCGCCGATGGTCCGGCCGATCAGCGGCGTGGGCACATCGACGGCCGGATTCATCGGCGTGGTCGCCGACACCGTGCCGATGCCGCAACTGCCGGGACACACCGGGACGGCCGCCGGCGACTACTACACCGTCGCCCCCGCCGGCCATCCGACCCTGCTCACGAGCTGGGCGGACTTCCGCAACGCGTTCGGCGACTTCCATGCCGAGAACCAGGTGCTGGCGAACGCCGTGTACGGGTTCTTTAACAACGGCGGCACTCGCTGCTGGGTCCAGCGGTCGGCGGACTCGTCCTCGCTGGTCGATCCGTCGACGCTGCTCGAGGCGTTCGAGCCGATCGACGAGATCGCGATCGTCGCTATTCCGGGCGCGCTGACCAACGTCCAGCACAGCGCCCTCATCGCGCATTGCGTCAAGCTCACCGACCGGGTCGCGATCCTCGACGGCGCGCCGTCGCCGGGCCTCGTGCCCAGCGAGATCCGCCCCGAGGGCCGCAGCGCCCAGGGCAGCTACGCGGGCCTGTACTTCCCACCGATCACGGTATTCGACCCGGTCGCGGGCGCCCCGGCCCAGGTCGCGCCGTCCGGCCACCTGGCCGGCATCTATGCCAATACCGACGCGACCCGCGGCGTCTTCAAGGCGCCGGCGAACGTGGCGGTGACCGGTGCGCTCGACGTGGCCACCAAGGTAACCCAGGCGCAGCAGGACGGGCTGAACCCCGAGGGCATCAACGTGATCAGGTCCTTCGGCGGCACCGTCACGGTCTGGGGCGCGCGGACGCTGGCCGACGACAACACCCCCGAGTTCCGCTATGTCAGCACCCGCCGGTATTTCAATTACCTGCGGGAATCGATTATCGACGGCACTCGCTGGGTCGTGTTCGAGCCCAACAGCCCGTCGCTGTGGCAGCGGGTCATCCGGAACGTCGGCGATTTCCTGCTCAGTGAATGGCGGGCCGGCGGCTCTTCGGCACCACGCCGCAGCAGGCGTTCTACGTCAGGTGCGACGCCACGACCAACCCCCCGGCCGTTCGGGAACTCGGCCAGTTGGTCACCGAAGTAGGCGTGGCGATCGTCAAGCCCGCCGAATTCGTCATCTTCAGGGTCGAGCAGATTACCGGCAGCTGACTCGCGGGAAGGAACGGTTCGCATGGCGCGGGTAGATCCGTATAAGAATTACCGGTTCTTGCTGGAAATAGACGGCATCACGCAGGCAGGATTCGCCGATGTCTCTGGTTTCGGCTCCAAGGTGGAAACGGTCGAGTACCGGGAGGGCGGGGACGGGCCGACGGTGCGCAAGCTGCCGGGCAAGGTCAGCTACCCCGACATCACCCTCAAGTGGGGGATCACTGATTCACGGGAACTGTACAACTGGCACGCGACCGCGGTCGCCGGCACGGTACTGCGCAAGAACGGCTCGATCGTGCTGCTCGGCGACGACAACACCGAGAAGCTGCGGTGGAACTTCTTCGGCGGCTGGCCGAGCGAGATCACCGGCCCCGACCTGTCGGCGACCGCCAATGAGGTAGCCCTGCACACGCTGACCCTGACGTGCGAAAGGCTGGAACAGGCGTGAGGCCCCAGTCCTGAAGGCACAGGCGTGAGCGACCTTCAGACCGAGTTCGGCTTCGTGCTGCCCACCGGCTACCTGGACGCTCAGGGCGAGCTGCACAAGGAAGGGCGCATGCGGATGGCCACGGCCGCCGACGAGATCCTGCCGCTCAAGGACCCTCGGGTGCAGGCCAACCCGGCGTACCTGGCGATCATCTTGCTCTCCCGGGTGGTCACCGCGCTCGGGTCGGTCGAGGTGATCAACCCCAAGGTGATCGAGGGCCTGTTCGCCGCCGATCTCGGCTACCTGCAGGACTTCTACAACCGGATCAACGGCTCGGGCACGTCGGCGCTGAAGGTGGAGTGCCCGCACTGCGACCGGCCGTTCGAGGTGGAGGTGGACGCCACGGGGGAATCCGCGGCTACCCCCTCGACCAGCTTCACGAGGAGGTAGCCGTGCTCGCGTACCACTTCCACTGGCCGTATGAGGAACTCATGCGCCTGGATCACGCCGAGCGCAGGCGCTGGGTGCGGCAGGCCCGGCTGATCGCCGGCGGACGCCCGTGAGCGCGGCCGGAGAGCCGGTCCCTGGCCCGATGGGAGGCGGGCGCCTGGCATGGCGCCCGGCCGGGCTGGAGGGCGCGTTGCGGCTCTCGGCCCGCCGGCCCGTCATCGGGCAGGTCCGCCAGCCCTGGCCGGCCGGTCTCCGTGCCCACGCACCGAATCGCAGTGGCCAGCCCGGCACGGAGCCGCCGCCAGCCGGAGCGCGATTCTCCCGGCCGGCAGGGGATCAGCCCCTGCGCACCAGGCCGACTAACACCGGGCGGACTAACACCGGGCGGACTAACACCGGGCCGGCTAGCACCGGGCTGGCTAGCACCGTGCCGCCGAAGAACGTGCCACCGGACACCATGCCACCGGACACCATGCCGCCAGACACCGTGCTGCCAAGTACCGTGCCACCGAACACCGTGCCACCGAGTTCAGGACTGCCGTCCGGGCCAGGCCGCCCGGTCCGGGTTCCAGCGCGCGTTGCGGCGCCGACGGCGAACCGCGCCGACCGGATGGGCACGGAACCTCAGGATGAAAGCAACCCGCCCGCCTCATCGAGCGGCCCGGCCGGCTCGGCGTCGTGGCTGATCGGCTCTCCTGCGGCGGTGGCCGGGCAGCGGCCAGGGCGATCGAGTTCCGGCTGGTCCGCGCCAGCGGCGCCCGCGGTCAATCCTGACCACCCCCGCTGGCCTGATCAGGCCGGCCGCCTGGCGCGTTCGCGGCCGACCTGGCCGTATCAGGATGGCGGCCAGGCACGGATCTGGTGGCCGCCGTGACCGCGCCGGTCGAGCTGGCTGACCTGCTCGTCCGGCCGGTGCCGGCCGATCAGGCCCGGCGGCCCGATCACGCCGCCGAGCTGACCGCGCCGCCCCGTCCGGCCGAGCAGGACCGGCCCTGGCCACCGCCGCACCGGGACCCGCAGCCGGCCGCCCCGGCCGCGCGGCCGCCTGACCTCGACGCGATCGCCGAGCGCGTGATCACCAGGCTGCAACGGCAGCAGCGGCTCGCCAGGGAACGGAGGGGCTGACCTCATGGCGTTGTCCAAGGCGCTCATCGTCGTGCGGGAACCTCCGCCCCGGATCGCCATCCCGGTGCTGTTCAACCCGCCCGAGTACGCCCTCGAGCTGTCGAACCAGTTCGCCGAGGTCGAGATCCCCGGCCTGGGCTCGTCGCTGCTGCAATTCGTGCGCGGCGGCGCGCCGACGCTCACGATGGACCTGTTCTTCGACACTACGAGCACGGGTACCGACGTCCGGCTGCACACCGAGCTGATCGTCGGCCTGACCGACCTGACCCCGCAGACGCACGCGCCGCCCCGGCTGCTGTTCATGTGGGGCACGCTCGCCTTCCCCTGCGTGCTCGAGCGAGTCAGCCAGCGGTTCGTGTACTTCAGCCCGGCCGGCGTGCCGCTGCGCGCCGAACTGTCGGTCACCCTGCACGGGGACGAGAAGCTGGACCGGCTGCTGGCCGGGATACCGCTCGAGTCCGCCGACCGCGCGAAACGCTCATGGTGCGGGCCGGTGACACGCTCGCCGCGATGGCGGCGCGCGAGTACGGCGACCCGCGTCAGTGGCGGCCGATCGCCCGCGCCAGCGGGCTGGACAACCCGCTGACGCTCGCCGTCGGGCAGCAACTGTCGATCCCGGCCCTGTGATGACCAGCACTGTGATGGTGACACAGCGATGACGACGGCAGGTGTCTTTCTCCCCGGCGTGACCATCACCGTCGGCGGCAGGCCGCTGGCCCCTGCCGTCGCCCACCGGGTGACCGAGGTGAGCGTGACCCAGCGAACGGACCCGCCGGGCGAGTTCAGCTTCAACCTCTATGATCCGGAGCTCGACCTGATCGCCCCGGCCGCCGGCCCGATCACCGAGGGGATGGTGGTCGACATCGGCTTCGGGTACTCGGGCAAGACCACCAGGCTGATCACCGGCCGGATCACCGCCCTGGCCGCCGAGTTTCCCGCCGACGGGCCGCCGCTGGTGCACGTCGACGGCTTCGACCTACTGCATGACCTGGCCAGGGGCAACGCCTACCGGGTCTTCCCCGGGTCGCAGCCCGGCAGCGGGATGCCTGACAGCCAGATCGTCACCAGACTCGCGCGCGATGTGGGCCTGAGCCCGGCGGTTCGCGCTACCCCGCCGCGCCGGACGCCCCGGGTTCAGAACCACATCAGCGACCTCGCGTTCGCCCGGCAACTCGCGGCGCTCAACGGCTTCTCGCTGTGGGCCGACGGCCGGACCCTGCATTTCGAGCCCGAGCGACCGCCGCCAGGGCCGGCGGTCAGGCTGGCCCGGGGTCAGACGCTGCGGAGCTTCACGCCCAGGCTCTCGCTCACGGGCCAGGTGATGGCGGTCGAGGTGCGCGGCTGGGACCCGCTGCAAAAGCAGAGCTTCTCCCAGCGCTCGGCCGTCTCGGGCGGCAGCGCGCTGGCCTCGGCGGGCCGCGAGGCGATCCAGCGCGGCTCGGGCGGTGACTCGGTGCTCGTCATCGCCGACGCTCAGGTGACAAGCGCCACCGAGGCCAAGACCATGGCCGACCGGATCGTGGCCGACTTGGGCCGGGTACTGGTCACCGGAACGGGGAGCTGCGCCGGCCAGGCGGAGCTGCGGGCCGGCTGCGGCTATTGCTGTCCGGGATCGGCAGGTTCAGCGGCTCGTACACGGTGACCGAGGTCACCCACACGATCAGCACGGGCGGCTACCTCACCTCCTTCACGGTGAACGGCGGTTCCGACGCGGACTCCGAGCCGGCGGGCGACTCTGGTGAAGGGCTGACGTACGGCGCGCTGTCCGCGATCGTCACCGATAACGCCGACTCCCGGCGGCGCGGGCAGATCGAGGTGCGGATCCCCGCGCTGGACGAGCGGGCCAGGCTGTGGGCAAGGCTGGGCACGCTGATGGCCGGAGCCGACCGGGGCACGCTCTTCCTGCCCGAGGTGGGCGACGAGGTGCTGGTCGCCTTCGAGCAGGGCGATCCCGGCCCGCCGTACGTGATCGGCTCGCTGTGGAACGGCAGGGACCAGCCGCCGGGCAGCGCCTCCGACAAGAGCAGCGTCCGGCTGATCCGCTCCCGTAGCGGTCACGAGATCCGGCTCGACGACACCGACCGGGCCGAGAAGATCGACATCACCAGCAGCGACAAGCAGCACCGGATCACGCTGGACGCCTCGGCCAAGAAGGTGACGGTGCACTCCGAGGGCACCATCCGCCTTGAAGGCGACGTGATCGAGCTCCAGGCCAGGAGCGCGCTGACCATCAAGGGCAAGACGGTTGACATCAACTAGGGGAGATGGAGCCGGGCATGGCCATGCCAGCCGCCAAGCGAGGTGACCGGGTGACGGCGACCGACACCCATTTCATCGTCACGCCGCCGGGTCCCGTGGTCCCGGTGCCGCATCCGTTCGCCGGCGTGCTCGACGGCGGCCTCAGCCCGGATGTGCGGATCGGCGGCAAGGCCGCCGCCACGATGGGCAGCATGGCCAGGAACCGGCCGCCGCACACCCCGAACGGCGGCTCGTTCGCCAGGCAGCCGGCCGACAGCGGCGTGGTCTGCGGCGGCAGTTCCACCGTGCGGATCAACGGCAGCCCCGCCGCGCGGTCCGGCGATCCGGTCATGACCTGCAACGACCCCGCCGATCTGCCGGTCGGCCAGATCACCGCCAGCGGCATGGTCAGGATCGGGGGGTGACCGTGACCCAGCCCGACGGCGGCAGCGCGTTCCTCGGTGTTAGCTCCGCGTTCCTCGGTGCCGGCATCGCTTTTCCGCTCAGGCTCGACTCCTCGGGCCAACTGGCCATGACCTCCCTCGATGACCACGTGCGCCAGTCCATCGAGCTGATCATCGGAACCGTCAGGGGCGAGCGGGTCATGCGGCCCGATTTCGGCGCGGGCCTGCAGGACCTGGTGTTCGAGCCGGCCAGCGCGAGCACGGTCGCCATGGTCGGGCACGAGGTGAGCGAGGCCCTGATCCTTAATGAGCCGCGCATCGACGTACTCGGCGTGACCGTCACCGCCGACGACGGGCAGCCAGGCCTGCTGCGGATCAGCCTGAGTTACCGGGTACGCCGTACCGACACGATGTTCAACCTGGTCTATCCCTTCTATCTCGAACGGAGCGGGCCGTGACCGGGCAGCCACCGGTACTGGACAGCCGCCAGGCGGCCGACATCGCGGCCAGCCTGGCCGGGCTTGCGAGCACCTCTCTGCCCGCCTGGCGGCCGCCGCCCGGCGGCGACGCCGGCACGATGCTGCAGCAGGGCTTCGCCCGGCTCATGGAACTCGTGCTCGGGCAGCTGAACCAGGTGCCCGAGAAGAACCTGCTCGCCTTCCTCGCCGCTATGGGAGTCAGCCTCCTGCCGCCCGCGCCGGCCCGCGTCCCGCTCACGCTGACGCTGGCCCCGGGCAGCCCGCCGACCCTGATCACCGCCGGCACGACGGCGGCGGCCATGCCGGGCGACGGCCAGCCTGCCGTCACCTTCCAGACCGAGGCCGACCTGACCGTGGTGCCCGCCAGCCTGGTCCAGGCCAGGACCGTCGATCCGGTCGGTGACCGCTGCGGCGACCTGACCGCCGCCGTGGCCGGGGCCCCGGCGGGATTCAGCCCGTTTACCGGGACGCTGCGGATCCGCCACGCGCTGTGGTTCGGGACCAGCCTGCTGCCGCAGGCCGGCCAGTCCGCCGACGTGACCCTCACCCTCGGCTACGGCTCGGGCCGGCCGGCGAGCGAGGTGACCGCCTTCTTGGGGGCCATGACCTTCGAGTACCTATCGGGCGGCACGCTGGTCACGGCCAAGCCGAGCCGGGTCGCTCAGCCCTCGGCCGGCACGGTGTCGCTGACGCTGTCCCCCGGCCCGGTCGACCAGCAGGCAATCGCCGCGCCCGGGCTCGCCGCCCCGGTAGCCGGGCAATGGCTGTGCACGGCGCTGGGCAGGCCGCTGCCCTTTGACCCGGTCGCCAGGGACCTGACCGTGACCACCGCCTCGATCTCGGTCAGCCGGGGCGGGCTGCTGCCCGATGCCCTGGTGGCCGGCCAGGCAACGCCGGACCCGAGCAAGGACTTCCAGCCGTTCGGGCCCACTCCGCAGGTCGGCGACGCCTTCTGCATCGGCAGCGACGAGGTGTTCGGCAAGCAGGGCGCCCGGGTGCAGCTCAGCTTCACAGCCGGCGCGGGCACGGCGCAGAACCTCAGCCTGGCCTGGGAATACCTCGGTCCCGCCGGCTGGACCCCCCTGCCCGCCGATGTCCCGGCCGGGTTCGGCCTGACGTCGAACGGGACGATCAACATAAGCCAGTTGCCGGCGATCGGGCCGGCCAGCATCGCGGGGCAGACGAGCCGCTGGATCCGGGTGCGGATCACCGGCGGCGGTTACGGCACCCCGGTGCAGTGGGCGGTGAGCGGCACGTCGCTGACCCCGCGCGCCGGAACGGGCAACCTCGACCCGCCGCGCCTGCGATCGGTCACGATCAGCTACACCGCCCAGGCCACGCCGGCCGTGCTGCGCCAGACCGACGCGACCTTCAGCGACCAGAGCGGCGCGGTACCGGCCTTCCCCGCCTACCTGCCGGTGACCGCTCCCGCGCTCGGCTACCTCGCCGACCCCGATCCCGCGTTTTATCTCGGCCTGGACTCCGTGGCGCCCGGCTATCCGATGACCTTCTACGTCGCGCCGGCCGTCCGCGCGGCCGGCCGGGTGGTGATGCAGCCGCAGGCCAGCAGTTCCGCTGGCGCCGACCCAGGCTCGGTGAGCTGGGAGTACTTCAATGGCAGGGGCTGGCAGCCGGCGCCGGTGCTCGATCAGAGTTCCGGTCTGACCATTCCGGGGACGATCGTCGTCCTCACCCCCGATGACATGGCGCCGCTGGCCAGATTCGGCCCGGACGCGCGCTACTGGATCAGGGCCAGGGCGTCGCGGACGGCTCCGGTCGACCAGCGGGTCCTGGTTGCTTTCAGCCTGAATACCGTGCCAGCCGTCCAGTCCGCAGCCGTGTCCGGAGAGATCCTCGGCTCGGGCAATGGGCAGCCTGGTCAGGTCTTCCAGCTAGCTCAGCTGCCGGTGCTGGCCGGCCAGCAGCTCGAGATAGCGGAGTCCGAGCTTCCCTCGGCCGCCGAGCAGCAGGCGATCCAGGCGCTGGAAGGTCCCGACGCGATCACGACCCAGCCTGACCCGGTGACCGGGCTGCCGCAGATCTGGGTCCGGTGGCACGAGATGCCGAACTTCGTCTGCTCGGGTCCGGCCGACCGGCACTACACCATCGACCATTCCACCGGGACCGTCACGTTCGGCGACGGTGCCAGCGGGCTGATCCCCCCGGCCGGCACCGGCAACGTCAGCGCCAGCTACCTGACCGGCGGCGGCCGCAGGCAACGTGCCTGCCGGAGCCGTGACCCAGCTGCTCAGCCCGGTCCCGGCGGTGCAATCGGTGACCAACCCCCTTCCCGGCGATGGCGGCGCGCCGGGCGAGACCGTTGCCCTGGTGCGGGACCGGGGGCCGCAGGCCGTACGCAACCGGGATCGCGCTGTCGCCGCCGGCGACTTCGAATGGCTTGCCATGCAGGCCGCTGGCACCCGGGTGGCCCGCGCGATCTGCCTGCCGAACGTCAACGGCAGCACGCGGTTCGAGCCCGGCTGGGTGACGCTGATCGTGATCCCCGGCTCGGACCAGCCGCGCCCGTCGCCCGGCGTGGAGCTGATCGCGCAGCTCGACAGCTACCTGCTGGCCAGGGCCTGCGCCGACCTGGTCATGCCGACGCCGGCCAAGATCAACGTGATCGGCCCCGGCTATGTCGGCGTCACGGTCGTCGCGAAGATCGTGCCCCTCGACCTCACCCAGGCCGTCAGCGTGAAGCAGCGGGTCAGCGCGGCTCTTGGCCGGTACCTGCACTCGCTGACCGGCGGCCTCGCGGGCACCGGCTGGGTACCCGGCCGCGCGGTGTATGTCTCCGAGGTCGCCAGCGTCATCGAGGGCACACCCGGCGTCAGCTTCGTCACCTCGCTGCGGCTGCTGCCCAACGCGGTCCAGCGGCGGCTGACGCTGCCCGGCGCGCCGGTCTCCGTCAACGCCCCGGCCGGGAGCCTGGTGGTGACGCCGGACCGCCGCAAGGCGTTCGTGCTCGCCGAGCCGGTGCAGGTCGCTACGCTCGCCGCCACGCTCGCGGTGACCGGCCTGCGCGAAGGCGACGCCGTCGCCAGCCTGCTCGACCTGACCCTGGACAAGCCCGCGGCACCGGGCTCGGCCACGTTCACCGCCGTGCCCTCGCCGTGGCCCGCTCCCGCCGGGTTCCTGGCCGGCACGACGGTGACCGGACCGGGCGGACGGCAGACCCGGCTCGCCCAGCCCACCGGCCCGAGGGCCGGCGGCCCGGGGCAGGCAGCGCTCACGGTGACCGTCACCGACCCGGGCTTCACCGATGGCCTGCCCGCTGGCAGCGTGATCACTTTGGTCGGCAGCCTTTCGCTCACGGTCACGTCGCTCGCCGCGCGAGCGGCTCCAGACGGCAGCGGGACGCTGATCGACGTCACGACCGAGCCGGCGGCCGGCGACGTCACCTATCCGGCCGGCACGGTTCTCGGGACGCTCGATGGCCGGGTCAGGCTGCCGCTCGCAGTGCCTGCCGCCCCGGATCCCGCGACGGCCGCGATCACGGCCTGCACGCTCGCGGACCTGCGGCCCGGCGAGCAGGTTCAGGTGATCTCCGCCAGCGGCGGCGCGGTCGCGGTCACCGCCGCGCTTACCGCCCTGGCACCGGTTGATGACCGGGTCTATCTCGACCCCGATGTGTTCCCCTACGCCACCGAGCATCAACTCGACATGATCGGCCCGTGACGGGCCTGAAGGAGCGTGCCGCGTGTCGCTGCCAGTCCCGGTACTGGACAACAAGACGTTCGACGACCTGGCCATGCAGGCCCAGGCGCTGATTCCGCGCACCTTTCCGGCCTGGACCGACCGCAACCCGTCGGACCCGGGCATCACCCTGCTCGAGCTCTTCGCGTTCCTGACCGAGGCGGCGTATTACCAGCTCGACCGGGTGCCAGCCAGGACCTTACGGCATTTCGCCGAGCTCGCCGGGACCACCGGGACGCCCGCCGAGCCGGTCGGGGCCCTGCTGTGCCGGTCGGTCCAGGCTCGCCAGGCGATCAACCGCGCGGTGACTCCCGGCGACAGCGAGTTCGTCGCCAGCAGCGGCATCGTCACGATCAGCTCGCCGCTGCCGCATGATCTTGCCGCCGGCACGCCGGTGCTCGCGCTGACGCCGCTGCCCGGCGTGGCCGCGCTGGCGGCGCCGGCCGCCGCCGGGGACGTCTCGCTCACGGTCACCGACTCCTCGTCACTGCGGACCGGGACGTACTGCTGCTCGACGGCGCCGGGCACGGGCACGGGGGCGGTCCAGGCCGAGTTCGCCAGCGTGGCCGGGATCAGCGTGCCGGCGGGGACGGCGATCGTTACCCTCGGCGCGCCGCTGGCCTATCCGCACGCCGCGCAGGCACCGCTCGCGCGAATGTCGCAGCCAGCGGGCACGGTGCCTGGCGCGCTGGTCCAGGCTGCCACGGCCGGATCCACGGTGCTCATCGTCGAGCCGGCGGCCGGCCTGGCGGCCGGGTGGCTGCGGCTCGGCAGCGATCAGGCGACCGGGTACGCGCTGGCCGCCGGCCGCCGAGGACCAAGATCGTCACCCAGGCGGTCAGCTCCGCGAACGTGTACCCGGCCGACCTCGTGACGACGGTGCTCGTCGTTCCCGGCGACGGCAGTACCAGCCCGCCGGCCCAGCTGCTGCAGGCCGTGTTCGACCTGATGCGCGAGCGCAGCCCGATCACCACCCGCATCCGGGTCAGCGCGCCGCTGTACTGCCAGGTCAAGGTGGCGGCCACGGTCGTGCGCGCGTTCCCCGCCCTGCTGCGGAAGGACACGGTGCAGCAGGGGGCGCAGGCGGCGCTGCAGCGGTTCCTCGATCCGGTGCACGGCGGCGAGGATGGCCGGGGCTGGCCCTTCGGCCGCGCGATCTACCGATCCGAGCTCTACCAGGTGCTCCAGGACACCACGGGCGTCGATCATGTCCAGGCCCTGCTGCTCAACGGCGACCCCGCCGCCGAGGCCCTGCCGCTCAGCCCTGACCCAGCGCAAGCGTCGCTCAGCCTCGTGCGGCTCACCGACGCCGCGGTGACCGTGGTGGACAGCTGATGGCCGGCCCGCCAAGGGTCAGGTTCGAGGACTACCTGCCCGAGATGTTCGCGACCGGGGGCGCGGCCCTGGTCGGCACCGACGCCGGCCTGGCGGCCGCCAGGTTCCTGCAGGCCTTCCTCGCGCCGTTCGAGAGCCTGTTCGAGGAACTCCAGGCGATGATCGAGGGCACTCCCCCGCAGACGGGCGGTATCCCCGACCTGTTCGCGGTGGCGCTGACCCCGCCACCGCAGTTCGCGCTGGCCAGCCCGGCGGCTGGCCTCGATGCGCAGGCCGCCGCCGACGCGCAGGCCGCCGCCGATGCGCGCGCTTACCAGTTCCTGAGCTACCTGGCTGGCTGGACCGGGATCGCGCTGCGCCCGGAGCGCCCGGTCGGGTGGAACCGGCAGTTCCTCGGCCAGGCACTGGCGCTGAACCTGCTGCGCGGCACCTCGGCCGGCCTGGACGCGCTGCTGCGAGCCTGGCTGAGCGGCGACCTGCTGCAGGCGAGCCCGCCGCCGCTGATCCTGACCGACCTCACCCGCACGGTCAACGGGGCCGACACGGTGTTCCAGCTCGGCGTGAGCTCCATGCTCGGCGTCGAGACCGTGCTCGGCGAGGGAGCGCCGTTCTGGTTCGTCGTGGACCTGGTCGCCGACCCGGCCGTGCGGGTGCTGCGCAATCCGGTGGGACTTGACGTGCTGCAGCGAGCGGCCAGGTCGCTGCTCGCTGCCGAGAAGCCGGCGCACAGCTACTACCAGCTCAGGATTCGCGCCACGACCATGCAGCTCGCCCCGGCCGATCCGGCCGACCAGCAGCCGGGCGAGATCTACGCCCAGCTCGAAGACGCGCCGGCCGTGCTCGGCACCGCCCTGCTGTGGGACGAGGCCTGGGTGTTCGACAGCGACCCGGAACCAGCCGCCGGCTGAGCTGGCGGAGATAAGCCACCTAAGGAAGGAGCGCCGATGGTCACCAGGAACCAGCATCTCGATCAGCGCATGAACTGGTTCGACCGCCAGTTCCTCCGCGCGCAGGACTTCGCGGACGAGTCCGACTATCAGGTCGACAGGCAACGGAGGCACTTGCGGACACTGCATACCCCTGGCGTCGCCGAGGGGCTGGTAGTGCGCGGCCAGCCGGGCGACGCCGCCGTCACCGTCGATCCTGGCACCGCCATCGACGACCAGGGCCGCGAGATCGTGCTGATCTCCCAGTCGCCAGCGCAGAGCCTGCCAGCCGCCGCCACCGCCGCCGAACTGTACGTGTCCTACACCGAGGCGCAGACCGCTCCGAGCCAGGACCCGGGCATTAGCGGCTACACCAGGATCAGCGAGATCCCGCAGTTCACCTTCCGCCAGACCGCCCCGACCTCGCAGCCGGTCCCGGCCTCCGGGGTCCTGCTGGCGACGGTCGCCATCAGCAGCGGCCAGCTCAGCAGCGCGCCGGACATCTCCGGGCAGATCAAGGCCGGCGCGACCGTCGGCGACGTGACCGCGTTCAGCGTCACGCTCAAGCGGGTCGGCCAGCCGGCCTCCGCCTGGCCGCGGCTGACCGCCTCAGGGCCGAACCAGGTCAGCCTGGCCGGCGACCTCCGGCTGACCAGCCAGGGCACCGCGCCCGGCGCGCTCGGACTGCCCGGTCCGCTGACGCTCAACGACGTGGCGCTCACCGCTCCGGGCCAGAACCGGCTCTCGGTGGCCGGTGACCTGAGCCTGACTAGCCAGGGCAGCGCCCAGGGCGGCCTCAGCCTGCCGGGACCGCTCACGTTCGGCGGCGGGCCTCAGCTCGCCTCCTCCGGCCCGAACCAGCTCACCCTTAACGGCGACCTGCGCCTGGCCCGCCAGGGCAGCGCGTCGGGAGGGCTCACCGTACCCGGCTCGATCTTGCTGTCGGGCGGGCTTCAGTTCGGCTCCGACGCGCCGGTCACCGCGATCTCACGGGACGGGTCACTCAGCGGCAACCGCAGCAACGCGGTACCCACGGAAGCGGCAGTCAAGAGCTATGCCGACGGAGTGCGGAGCTACGCCGATTCCATCAAGACCATCGCGCAGAAAAACCTTGGCATCGTGTCTGGCTGGGTAGTTTTCACCAATAACGCGAGCGGCTCTTACAGCATCAGTTTCCCCAAGCCAGTTCTCATCGACGCCCGCGATCTTCCTGGCACCGAACTACCTGGACATTCAGCCGCTGCGCCTCAATATCTGGGCCGATACCGTCTCGGGGACGGGCTTCACAGTGCGCTACAACACCTGGGCAGGCTCTGGCGTCTGGCAGCTCACCGTGGCCTGGCTCGCATACGGCCCGCTAGCGTAAAGGGGAACAGAAATGGACGCTCGCATGACGGCGCGATTGAACCAGCTGCGGCAGGAGTTCGCATCCGGGCAGACCAAGCTCAGGCAGGTGGAGGTCGAGCAGGATTACCTGCGCGAGCGGCTCCTGAATGGTCAAGGGTGCGATCTCGGTGCTCGAGGAGCTGCTCACCGACGAGCCAGCTGACAACGGCCAGCTGGTCACGCCAGACGCCGCCGATTCATTGAGGGAATAGCCATGCACGCGCATCAAGCAGGCACTGGACCGGCCGGCAAGCTCGCGGCGGTGAAGGCGCCGGCGTCGAGGAGCTCAGCCACGAGGAACTCAGCCTCGCGAGCGCCCGGAGCCGCGCGCAGCCAGGCGGCCGCCATGCTTACTTTGCAGCGGCTGGCCGGCAACGCGGCGGTGACCAGGCTGGTCGCCGCGCACCAGCGCGACAACGTGCAGGCCGCGCTCCGCGCGGCCGGCCGGCCGCTGAGCGAGCCAGTCCGGGCCGACATGGAGGCCAGGCTGGGCGCTAATCTGGCTAGCGTGCGGGTGCATACCGGCCCGGCCGCCGACCGGGCCGCCCGGTCGGTAAGTGCCGAGGCCTTTACCACCGGGTCGCACCTGGTGTTCCGTCAGGGTCGCTATAACCCCAGGTCGGGGACCGGCCGCCGGGTGCTCGCGCACGAACTCGCTCATGTCCTGCAGCAGCGGCGCGGCCCCGTCACCGGCACCGGCAGCCTGCTGAAGGTCAGTAATCCTGGTGACCGGTTCGAGCGTGCCGCCGAGACCACCGCCCGCCGGGTCATGGGCCGGCCAACGGCGCCTGCCGGTCTCCGGCCAGCGTCCGGTCATGTTCACGCCCAGGACGGCGGCGCTCTGCCCGCGCAGGCTCTGGCGGTACAGCGGGCCTACACGGGCAAGCACTATGTCAACTACGATCCTGTCACTTACGGCTCGGGTTCGAAGATGACCGCCGAGCTTCACCCCAATGATCCGAGCCTGACAACGGGCTCGTCACCGTCCGTCAAGCCGCCTTGGTGGAGCAAGATAGGCGCTGCCGCCGCGTGGTTCAAGCGATACATGGTCCAGGGTCATCTGCTCAACGAGAAGCTGGGCGGGCCAGGGTGGACAATGGAAAACTTGACCCCGATCACGAAGGGGGCCAACAGTCAGCATCATGCCAGGGTGGAGAGCACCGTCAAAAAAGAGGTACTCACGAACAAGAATGTCGTTGAATACGTAGTGATGGCGCACTATAATAAGTACCCCGTCGCAGCGGACATGGCCGCTTCCGCAAGCGTTACGCCCGCCGTCATCAGTGACATTAATAAATTCGTCAAGAAAATGGCCTGGAAGATCAGCGCTCAATACACGGTCTATGATCCCAAGACCAAGGCGAACCTCGGCGAAGACCGCTGGGTAATCTACAACGACTCGCTATGAGCTACCGCGGACCAAGGACTCGCTATGCGTGACGCCCGGGCACGATTCGAGGCCATGCTCGATGACCTGCGGCGCAACGAACAGGTCGAGATCCTCTCGGCCGAGCTTGGCGCGCCCGCGTCAGCCGTCCGAGCTCGAGGCGGCCCGGGAGCTCGCCGGCGGTGAGCTGCCGGCCGGGGTCGAGGAGTTCTACGCGCAGCTCAACGGCTTCCAGCTGGAGTGGCGTCACACGGTGGCCGAGGTCAGCCACGGCGACCTGGCCGACCACGGCGTCATCGACCTGGTGCCGATCGGCGAGGCGTTCGGCGACTGGCGCGGTGTTACCTGGTTCAGCGACGATGACGAGTACCGCGTGGTCAAGCCGTTCGACATGTTCGTGCCCGAGGCGTGCGCGGCGTTCATCAAGCCCGATGACCAGCCCGCGACGGGAACGGTCGCCTACCACTACTTCGGCGAGGAACTGCAGGACACCAGGTACTCCTTCGATGAGTACGCCGAGCGGCTGCTCGCCGCGCGCGGCTTCTGGTACTGGATCAAGGCGCTCTGCGCCGACCTGCAGGACAGCACCGAGGTGGCCGGTTTCCGGCGCGCCATGCCGCTCATTTTCGACGACTACGACGACCGGCTCTTCCAGCCCAGATAACCAGCCACCAGGCAGGAGCAGAACATGACCACCCCCGCGCTCGACCCAGCCGTACTAGCTCAGCTCACTCCGACCGCAGGCGGGTTCCTCGGGCTCGACACGCCCGCGGGCACCACGCAGCCGTTCCACGCCACGGTCGGCTCGCTCGTCCTCGATGGCACCGTCGATACCGCGACCAAGGACGCCAGCTACGACCTCAGCGCCCAGCTCCCCCTTCTCGGCAAGATCAAGCTCGGCTCCGGCCAGGGCAACCTCGCGAGCGGCGTCCCCCTGTCCTATGACGCCGGGGGCCTAGGTACAGGGACAACGAACCTCTACCTGAAGAACGACAACCAGATCTGGCTCAAATACGACTGCACGATGCTCGGCCAGACCCAGCAAGGCGACGTCATGCTCTTCACCATCTGACCAGCCGCGACGCAAGCCCACCGCGGTCACACCGCCGGGGCCAGGGCGCCACCGGTGTGACCTAGGTGGGCCTCTTTTGGGGTGAGTCAGCTGGGTGGTGCCGTGTCCGGGAGGTTCTCGTCCTTACCGTGGAGGGTTTCCGGGTTCCTGAAGGAGCGTTGCCGCATGAAGGAGGGTTGTCGTCGTATAGTCCGGTCAACTCTCCTAGATGCGGAAACCCTCCTGCACGAACCCGAAAACCCTCCTGCGAGAACAACCTCACCCCGAAAGAGCCACACCCGCGTGACGTAGCTGGGGCAGGGCGGAGCCGGGGCGGGCCGGATGGCCCCGGCGAGGATCAGAACGGGGGCGGGTCGTCGTCGAAGGGGCCGGCGCCCGGGATGGCGGCGAACGGGTCGGCCGGGCGGGCCGGGCCCGTGTCGTGGCCGGCCCATTCGCCCTTCTCGCTGGGGCGGGTCGCCCAGGCCGGGAACGGGAAGTCCACCGCGAGCGGCACCGGGATATCCGGCTGCGCGATGAACATGGTGCCCGGCTTCGCCAGCGTCGCCCGCTGACGTTGCGCGGGCGGCAGGTACCCGTACTCGGGCCGCTGCGCCTCGGCGGCGTCGAGGCGCCCGGCCACCCGGATCGCGCAGTTGGCCAGGATGCGGCGCTCGACCTCGCTCGCGGTCTGCTGCGCGCCGATCAGGATCACGCCGAGCGACCGGCCGCGCTCGGCGAGGTCGAGCAGGATCTGCTTGATCGGGCTGTCGCCTTCGCGCGGTGCGTACTTGTTGAGCTCGTCGAGCATGACGAACATCAGCGGCCTGGCCGTGCCCTGCCGCTCCTTGCGGGCGAACTCGGTGCGCAAGGTGACACCGACCACGAACCGCTGCGCCCGGTCAGGCAGATTGTGCAGGTCAATCACCGTCATCTGCGCCCGCGACGTGGAAATGGAGCGCTCGCCCCTGAACGCGAGGTCGCCCCGGACGAGGACGCTGAGCGGCTGGACCGCCGAGCGGAGCCGGCGCAGCAGCGCGTTGACGCTGCCCAGGCCGGTGCTGCCCGCCACCCACGAGCCTCTGGTGCTGTCGTCGCCAAGCTCGGCTTCGAGCAGCCGCACGAGGTCGTCAAAGGTGCGGATGATCTTGTCATTCGCCGGGTCGACGTCGGCTACCTTGATCGCGCCTTCGGCCCCGGCCGGGCGCGCGTCCCGCCGTAGCCTGGCCGCGACCTGCGCGATCAGCATTGTGTACTGGGCGCGTTCGTCCTCGGAGTCGGCGAAGACGAACGGCAGCAGTTCGTCCGCGCAGAACTCGGCTAGCGTCCAGTAGAACGGGCTCACCGCCCGGTCGCGCGCCCGCACGTCAGGAGTGCCGGAGGAATCACCCCTGCGGGGCGGCGCGAACACGCGGACGTTGCCGAAGGGGGCGGCCGGGAAACCGAGCCGGGCATATTTCGCCGCCTGGCCGGGAGTCAGCTTGCTATTCGCGTAGTCAAGGAAGAGCAGGTCCTCACCCTTCACGCTGAAAACAAGCGCCTTCGTATTGTGGGCTTCCCCGGCGAGCACTCCGCACGTGGTAATCGAGTGCAGCAGGAACATGGCGAATGAGGTCTTGGTGGCGATTCCGGAGACCCCGGAAATCGAGACGTGCGCGCCCCTGGTGCCATCGACGAACTCGAAGTTCACGTAGACCGGCTGCCCGTCCCGGCCGAACCCGACCGGGACCTTCGCGTCGCCCATCTCGTCGAAGTACAGCGCGGAATCCCTGGCCGCGCCCACCGCCCTGGCCACCGTCGCGCCCGGCAGCGGCGGCACGTACATCTCCGGCTCGACCCTGGTCACGGTGACCTCTGCCACCTCGCAGATCTCGGCAGGCAGCGCGCCCTGCTCGATCAGGAACACATCGGAGGCGAACCTCGCCCCCTCGTGCACCGCCTCCACGTTCGTCACCACGCCAGCGATCCGCACCGGCTCGGCGCCCGGCCCCGGCATCGGCCGCGTGGTCACGACCACGTCGTCCAGTTGCGCGTACTGCCCGGGCGCCAGCCCGACCGAGAACATCAGCGGCGTCGCGGGCACCGTGCCCACCACGAGGCCGAGGGTGTCCGCAGGCCCGTCAGTCACCACATGCTCACCACCAATCACCGGGGAGCCTACGCCCTGGCAGCGACGCTCATCCCGGTGACTGACGGCCTAGGTCACGGGTTGATGGTCTTGATGACCCTCCAGCTCCGGCCGTTCCATGCCATGGCGAGGGTGCGGGTGCCCGCCAGGCCGACCGCTAGGCACTGGCCGGCCGCGGCGCAGGAGACCGAGCTCGAGGCCGCCAGGCCCTGGCACCTTGGTCGTCCGCCAGACGCGACCGTTCCAGGACACCGCGACGTTGACCTCGGTTCCGGCACGATGCCAGGCTGCCGACCGCTATGCAACTGGCCGCCGTCGGGCAGGAAATGTCATACGGCCCGATGACGTTGCCTGTCCACTGCTCGGTGCCGAATGAGCCGGGGAGGTTCGTGACCTGCCAGCGGCGGCCGTTCCACCGCGCGGCGATCAGGTGCATGAAGGGGCCGTCGCCGGGCTCCGCGGAGCCGATCGCCGTGCAGTCCGAGCGCGTGACGCAGGACACGGAGTTGACATGTTGTCCTGGCCGCCGCTGGCGAGGGGCATGACCCGCCAGCTCTTGCCATTCCAGACCTCGGCGAGGGTGCCGGCGCCTGCCATGGGTGGTGTCTTCGAACCACTGGCCCACCGCCAGGCAGAACGTGGCCCGGGTGCAGGACACGCCGTTGGATCTGACCCGTCTGATCCCGGCCGAACTTGCCAGCGTCTTGACCTGCCACTTCGCGCCGTTCCAAAACTCAGCGAACCCGTCATCCCCGGTGCCGATGGCCATGCAGGAACTCGCTGGAGGCGCACGACAGGTGGTCGGAGGGCAGTTGCGACGCCGGAACCTGCGGCCAATGGCGGCTCGATATGGTCCACCGGGTGCCGTTCCAGCTGGCCATATCGCGCCCTTGGCCAGCCCCATGCAGAACGACGCGTTCACGCACGACACATCGGACAGCACGCCGTAAATGCCGCGCTTGTCGGCCAGCCGCATCGTCTTGCCGTTCCAGGACTCGGTCAGGGTCCTGGTCAGGTCGCCTGGATCGAGATAGGTCCCCGTGACCAGGCAGTGGGACACGCCGCTGCACGACACGCCCATCAGGCCGTCGACCGTGCCGGCCCGCAGCACGCGCCAGCTGCTGCCATTCCACCCGACGGCGAAGCTGGCGTAAGACGAGAGGCCCCGCGCATCTCCGTCGCCGCCGACCGCTATACAGCTAGCCGGACTGCACACGAGACAGCCGCCAGCCCGTAAGGCAGCGTCTTCTCGCCACCGGCCTCGAAGACGGCCGTCGTGGGGTTGGGCACGGAGAGCAACTGCCAGCTCGAGCCCCCGTTCCAGCGCTCGGCGAACGGGCCGGTCCCCCGGCCCGCAGCCGAGGCAACGCCGAGTCCGCGACCCCACGGCGATGCAGTTCGTGGCCGAGGCACACGAGATGCCGGTCAGCGTCTGGCCGTCGAAGACAGCTCATCGGGTTCGGGGTGGTCAGCGAGGTCCAGGCGCTGCCGTTCCACACCGCCGAGCCGACAGCCAGCTTGCGATCCGCCGCGTCGCCCACGACGACGCAGACGGCTGCCGCCGGGCATGAGACAGCGTTGAGTCCTTTCAGGCCGCGCGGCGGTGCCGGCAGCATCGTCCAGGACGCGCCGTTCCACGACTCGGCAAGAGCGTGCTCAACCTATCAGCCGAGCCGGTGGTGTAATCGCCGACCGCCACGCAGTGCGCCGGCCCGGCGCACGAGATGCCGCTGAACTCACTGGACGCCGATCCAGCCGGCTCGGCCGGCGCCAGCTGGCTCCAGCTCGCGCCATTCCACTGCTGCGCCCAGACCCCCGTCCTGCCCGGCTGGCCCGCCGTCGCCGACGGCGATGCACTGAGAGGCAGCCGGGCAGGCCACCCCGGTGAGCTGGGAAGGACCCGACTCCGGCCAGGGCCGGCAGCTCGCGCCAGGCCTGGCCGTTCCACGCGTCGCTGAGCTGCGCCTGGCTGCGATGTCGGAGAAGGGTACTTCCGAGGCGCCTACGGCCAGGCAACTCGTCGTGGAGGCGCACGAGACAGCTACCAGGCCGTGCGACCGGTCTCCCTCCGCCGGCACCGCGACCGGGCGCAGCCACGCCTTGCCGTTCCAGATCTGGCTGGATGGGAACGCCTTATCGGGAAAATCCTCGGTGACCTGAGCCCCGAAGGACCCACGCCCATGCAGAATGACTTGCTCACGCAGGAGATGCCGCCAAACGAGCGAGCGAGCAGCCGCGATCCCGATGCCGTGGCGGCCGCGGGCAGCCGCAGCTAAGGCTGGTCTGGCGTGCGCGGTTACCGCGCTCATCCGGCAGCCGCGCTCGCTGCCAGCACCGCCGCGCCGACCACCGCGCTCACCCGCCGCGCACGCACTGTTGAACTCAGCATCGCTGACCACCGCCCATCGCCGATAAGCCGGTTAATGTCGGTCCGCGCCAACGCGGACTATGGGAAGACGCCGGAACGCACGGAGCGGTTTACTCGCGGCCGGAAAGTCGGTGGCTGTGCTTGCCCCCGCCTGCCGAGGCCGGCCTAGAGGACTGGAGATCGGCGGGCTGGGATAAGTTCGGCATCTGGGAACTTGCGGTTTTGCCCCGAGAGGCTCGCCCGTGATCGATGACTCTTCCTCGCCCGAATTCGCCTCGTCGCCTGAGATTGACACCTCGGTGTCACACTCGGCTCGGGTCTGGGATTACTGGCTGGGCGGCAAGGACAATTACCCGGTCGACCGGGAGGTCGGGGACCGGATCTCGGCGCTGCTGCCCGACATCGTCAAGCACGCGCGGGCTGACCGGGTGTTCCTCGGCCGGGCGGTGCGGTTCCTGGCGGGCGAGGCGGGGATCAGGCAGTTCCTGGACGTGGGGGCCGGGCTGCCGACCGTGGACAACACCCACGAGGTCGCGCAGCGGGTCGCGCCCGAGTGCCGGATCGTCTACGTGGATAACGATCCGCTCGTGCTCGTGCACGCGAAGGCGCTGCTGACCAGCACTCCCGAAGGCGCGGCCGGTTACGTGCACGCCGATCTGCGCGACCCGGGCGACGTCCTCGCCGGCGCGGCCAAGACGCTCGACCTGACCAGGCCGGTCGCGATCACGATGCTCGGCGTGCTGTGGCACGTGCTCGAAGACGAGCAGGCCAGCCAGATCATCGGGCGGCTCATGGGCGCCGTGCCAGCCGGCAGCTACCTGGCCATCGCGCATCCGACGCTCGAAGCGACCGGCGCGAAGATGACCTCGGCGATCAGGTACTGGAACGCCCACGGCACCCCGCCTGGCCGGCATCGCACGCCCGCCGAGCTCGCTAGTCTGCTCGATGGCCTTGAGCTGATCGAACCCGGGGTCGTGTCGAGCACGCGGTGGCGGCCGGAGGCGGCTCCGTTTGGCGAGCCAGAGAAAATCGACCAGTTCTGCGCGGTCGCCAGGAAACCATGACACGATTGTAACGAATCTAAAATAGGAGCCTGAAAGTGTTCTGATTTAGACTCTCGTTACATATTGCTTTGATGCGGGGTAAGGCGCTAGAACACTGGACATGAACGAGTCGTCCGCACGTTCGCGCGGAGTTGGCACAGCTACCTGCGACGGTCCCGGGCCTGCCCAGGACCGGGCGAGCGCGACCGTCGCCAGGATGGTGCTTGGCGCGACGCTGCAGCGGCTGCGCGAGAAAGCGGGACTCAGCGCCGCCGACGCGAACGTCGCGATCGCCCTGCCCGCGCCCCGGATCTCTGATGTCGAGTGCGGCCAGGCCGGACTGCGGCTGCGGCACGTCGCCGGGCTCTGCGCGGCCTACGGGGTCAGCGACCTGGCCCAGCGGGCCACCTTGCTCGGCCTCGCCCGCCAGGCCAACAGCCCGCAATGGTGGCACGGCTACCACGACCTCGTGCCGGACTGGTTCGAGTGCTATCTCGGGCTCGAGCAGGCAGCCAGCCTGATCCGCGGCTACACCGCCCAAGTCATCCCCGTGCTGCTGCAGACTCCCGACTACGCCCGTGAGGTCATCACGCTCGGACACGGCCATCTTCCCGCGCGGGACATCCAGCGCCGGGTGGACCTGCGCCTGCGCCGTCAGGAGATCCTGCGCGGGCCGAGGCCGCCGAGACTGTGGGTGGTGATCGATGAGGCGGCGCTGCGCAGGCCGCGAGCTCGCGTACGGCGATGCGCGCTCAGCTGCGGCACCTGATCGGCACGGCCGAGCTGCCGCACGTGACCATGCGGGTGCTGCCATTCCGGCTGGGCGGGCATCTGGCGACCGGCGGGCCGCTCGCCGTGCTCAGGCTCCCCGATCCGCAGCTGCCTGACATCGCCTACCTGGAGCAGCTCGGCTCCGGGCTGTATTTCAGGCGGCCGGAGAAGGTCGACTATTACCGGCACATCCTGAACCTGCTGGCCGTGCAGGCGGAGCCGGCTGGGCCGCCGGAGACGATCCTCGGGCAGATTCTCACAGAGATCTGACCGTTCTCACGAAGATCTGACCGGCATCGGCCACTGTGTCACGCTCTGTCTCCCTGCGGTGTCACGCTGAATGTCACACCTATTAGCACCGCAAGTCACGCGCAGCAAGGAGCGGAGCAATTCAGAACGTACGAATCCTTAACGAATCATTCAATCCGCGTACAGACCAACCGCTCATACGATAACCGTATGTCATGACAGTGAGTCGCCTGCCAAGTCCGGATCGCCCTCACGGTGCAATTGCACGGGATGACGCAATTGCATGGGACGGTGCAATTGCACGTGCAGCCGGCGCTGATAGATCGAGGGACGCCTTTATCGCGCACCTGCGCGCGTTGCATGCCGAGTGCGGTGGTCCGTCATGCCGCAAGCTCGAGCGCATCTCCAGGGACCTGCGCTCGCTATACCCGGCCCAGGGCGACGCGGCGTACCTGCTCATCGAGTTGTCGCGGACGGCGATCTCAGAGATCCTCGGCGGCAAGCGCAAGGGCCTGCCCAGCTTCGACTGGGTTGCGAGCTTCGTGCTGAGCTGCCAGCGGTTCGCCGTCGAGCAGGGCATCGTCGCCCGCGACCCTGGCCCGAGCACGCTGCCCGAATGGGCCAGGCGGCGCGCGGCGCACGATGCCGGTGCCGGTGCGGGGTTTGCCAGGCCGCCCGCCGAGCAGTCCTCAAGCGAGGAGCACGCGACCGCGACCGGCCAGATCCCGCCGCAACTGCACTCGTTCATCGCCAGTCACGGGGACTTCGGGCCCGTGCTGCTGGCCAGGGCGCAGCAAGGGGACGCGGCCGCCATCTACCGGGTCGCGCTGCTGCTCGCGACCGACGACTGCCGCAATATCCAGTCGGTGCCGCTGCTGATCGCCGCCGGCGCGAGCGGGAACACCGAGGCCATGGACCTGCTTGACGCGTGCCCCGGCCAGTTGCGGCCGCATGATGCCGCGCTCGCCGCGCTTGGCCTTGCCCGCGCGGCCGAAGCCGCCGGACGGCCAGGGGAGGCACTGACCTTCTACCGCGCGGCAGCGCGGGGCGGCGTGCCCGATGCTGCCATCGAGCACGCCAGGGCGTTCCTCGAGGGCCAGGGCGATCTGGAGGCAGCGGCGTGGCTTGCGGCCCTGACGAACCAGCCGGGATCAGGCAGGCACCGCACCGCCGACCGCCTGCCCGGCTGATCGAAGAGCAGGCCGGCCGGGTTCCTACGGCTGGGGCTGGGAGATGTTGACCAGCCACGGCACCCCGAAGCCGTCGACGCACATCCCGAACTCGTCGCCCCACATCTGCTTTTCCAGCGGCACCGCGGTGGTACCGCTCGCGGACAGCTTCTGCCAGTACCCGCGCAGCGTGTCGCCGTCGTCACCGCTCAGGCTGACCGACATCCCGGCCATCGGCTCGTACGACATCGTGCTCGTGATGTCGGCGCCCATGATCGTGTAGCCGGAGCTGGTCTCGAGCATGCCGTGCATGATCCGCTCCGCGTCCGCGCCCTCGGCCGCACCGAGCTGACCGAATGTATTGAGCGTCAGGGTTCCGCCGAACACGCTGGCATAGAACTCCATCGCCTGGCGCGCGTTGCCGTTGAAGTTGAGGTAGGGGTTCAGCTGTGACGCCACGATCTCCTCCTTCAGCTGGTGATTCCCGCTGCATCACGCTAACAGCGTGGTGTGGTGACGGTGTGCACTTCCGTGCCCGGACTAGTGCTCTCGCTGACGAAACTCGCACCGAAATATGGGTCACCTGCCCGACGCGCTCGATGCCCGGCCGGGTCCACCATCAGATGACCTGAGCAGCCACCCAGCGAAGAAAGGTGCCACCATGAGCGGCAAGGCAGTCATCAGCCTGACAACGGGCCTGGAAGATCCCGAGAAAGTCACCGTGGCGTTCCTCATCGCGATCGGCGCGGCCGAGCAGGGCCGTCCGACCCTGATGTTCCTGACCAAGGAAGCGTCGCGGCTCGCCGTCGCCGGAGTCGCCCATGGCGTGGCCTGCGAGGGCTGCCCGCCGATCGCTGACCTGGTCAAGCGCTTCGACGCCGCGGGCGGAAAGCTGCTCACCTGCCCGATCTGCTTCTCCGCCAGGCATCTGCCCGAGGACTCACTTCTCGGCAACGCCACGCTCGGCGGGACCGTGCCGCTGTGGCAGTGGATCGGCGATGAGCCCGCGACGACGTTCAGCTACTGAGCCATGACCATCTCAGCGGGCGGGCGTGAGACGACCGCCGCCCAGACGGCTGGCGAGAGGTTCGCCAGGGCGCTGGCGGCCAAGGACAGCGCGGCGCTGCATCACCTGGATGCGGATCTTGTGCTCTGGCTATCTGCCGGCCCGGTAGCCGCGTCCGCGATGAGCCCGTGGCTGGCCGCGAAAAGGCTGGCGAGCGCCCGGTTGGGTGTGCCTGTCTTGGCGTAGATGTGCTCGATGTGATGACTGACCGTCTTACGCGAGATGACCAGCTGCCCGGCGATCTGCTTGTTCGACAGGCCCCTGGCCAGCAGCCGCAGCACTTCGACCTCGCGGCTGGTCAGACCCGCGGGCCGGTCCTGGCGGCGGGCGACGCGGTGGCCAGCGGCGGAGAGCACCGCCGCGACCGCGTCTCCGTCGAGCCGGCCCGCGCCGTGCGCCCTCAGCTGGGCGGCGGCCTCGCTCGGCGGTACGGCAGGCCGGTGCGGCCGTGGCTCGGTGCGGGAATGGTAGAAGTCCGCGGCCGCCAGCACCCGGCCTTCGGATTTCAGCGCTCCCCCGGACAGCCCGGCGGGGTACCCGGAGCCGTCAAGGCGCTCATGGTGCGCCACGGCGATCGGGGCGAGCGGGGCGAGCGCCGGCGAGCAGGCGAGCATCCGCTCGGTCAGGTACGGATGCAGGCGCACCCGCTCGGACTCACCGTGGCTCAGCGGCCCTGGCTTGTCCCAGATCGTATTCGGGACGCCGAGGCGACCCAGGTCGTGGACCAGGCCCGCCCGGCGGATTGCCTGGCGCTCTGGCTGCCGAGCCTGAGCACGCTCGCGGCCTCTCCGGCCAGGTCGGCGACTCCCCGGGAGTGGCCAAGCGTGTAAGGCGACTTCACGTCGGCGAAGTCGGCGATGGCCTCGAGCGCGGCGTCAAGCTCGGCGTCGGTCAGCCTGATCGCCAGGGCGGGCTCGGCGCCAATGACCGCGTCCCAGCTGCCGGACTCGTCCAGATCGGCGAACACGGACTCGGCGTCATCGACAAAGGCATCGACGACCTGCGGGGCGAACTGGGTGCCGCGCCGCTGCCTCGCGACCTCAACGGCGGCATCCGTGCCTCCGGCTCGGTGAAAGACCTCCACCACGTCGGCGAGCGCGACGAGTGTGGACGTCAGCAGGATCTCCTCAGCCCGCGCGCCCTTCGGCACGCCCTTGCCATCCCAGCGCTCGAACGTCTGCTCGACGCTATCGCGGACCGGCTCGGAATCCCGAGCCTGGCGGCCAGCTCATCAGCGGCCTGCCAGTGGTTCTCCAGCATCGACTCCGCTGCCCTGCGGCCCTCGCCCAGGAACGCGACGCCCAGCCGCGCCCGCTCTCCGATCGGCCGGCCAGCACCGAGGTGGCGGAGCATAAAGAGCGGCCTGGCACCCGGCGCGCCGAAGTCGACATGCCGGAAGTCGGTCTTGAGCGCCGTGTCGTCACCGAACCACTTGGCCTGCTCGTAGGCATCGACATGGCAGCCAACCCACGAAAGCAGCGCCGAGTAGTAGACCACCTCGCAGTCGGCCGCACCCAGGCCAAGCCGCTCGGCCAGCCTGAGCGAGATCAGGCACTGGCGGAGCACATGCTCCATCGGCTGGCCCATGCCAAGGTCAGCGGCCAGTGACAGCACCCCGAGTAGCTCAGCCAAGCAGACCCCTGGTCGCGCGACAGGCTGTGCCATAGGCACGAATATAGGCCCTGAGCAGCCAGAGTCCCGCACCGAACCGGACAAAGCGCTAGCGACCGCCCAACAGCGACCACGCAGCCCCGCCCGACCGGCAACTAGTGCAGGTCAGGACGGTTGTTAGTGGCAGAACCGGGCATCAGACCGGACATGATCCACGCAGCGCCACTCGCCCGCAGGCACTAAGGAGCAACCAGCCAGGCGACAGCAAAACTCGGATCGGGGGATCCGGATCGGGGGATCAGATGAGCAGCATGCCTGACAGCGGCTCGACTGGCGATCAGGGCAGGCCACAGCAGACGGCCAGGCCGGACGTGCCGGCTCAGGGGCAGCCCCGGGCCAGCGCCACAGGGCCAGCCAGCACAGGGCCAGCCAGCACAGGGCCAGCCCATGGCGCCGCCGCCGTACGGCGGCGAAGGCCGGGCGGCCCATGATGGTGACCGAGTCAGAGACCCGGGTCACCGGCCGCCGCATCGTCCAGTACATCGTCGACCACATCCTGGCCGGGATCGTCCCGGCCATCGCGTACTGGATCTTCGACAGCGAGGTGAAGGGGATCCGCGGGCTCGGCTGGCTGGTAGCCACCGTCATCGCAGCGGCCGCGTACTTCGCCTACTGGGTGCTGATCCCGTACCGGCATCGTGGCCAGAGCTTCGGCATGCAACTGTTCCGGCTGCACGTGATCAGCAAGGATGGCCGCAAGGCCAGCATGATGCAGCTGTTCATCCGGGGCATCTGCCTGGTCCTGGACACGCTCTTCTTCGGCCTGGTCGGGCTGATCACGATGCTGTGCTCCAGGTACCGCCAGCGGATCGGCGACCACGCGGCGGGCACGGTGGTCGTGCCGGTCAGGTACGGGCCGCAGCGCTGACGCGCAGGGCCATCCCCAGCTGACAGCGCCGTCCCCGCCGGGCTACAACAGCACCGGCGGGGGCTCGCGCCGTCCTTTTTCCCGGCTCTCGAGTTCCTGCTCGACCTGCGTGACCAGGTCAGGATGCCTGCTCAGCCGCTGCAGGAACCGGGGCGGGAACCCTAGCTGCCGGTTCGCCTCGTCGACCGTCGGCTGGCTCAGGCCCAGCATCGCCGCCAGGCCCGCGTCCCGCGCGAAGGAGACGGGCAGCTGGTCGAGCCGCACGTCCCCGGGACGCGAGAACCCGCCGTCAGGGGCGGGCAGCCACGCCGCGGCGCAGGCGAGCTCGCCGATCTCCGACAGGGCTCTCTCACGGCGGGCACCCGAGAAATCGAGCCGGGGCGAGCGCTCGACGACGCCGGCCAGCAAATGACGGTTCGGGAGCAGCACTGCGTTCCAGATGAATTCTGATCGCTCTGGACTGGGATGTTCCAGCGCGTAGCCTAGGCCGTCCACGCTCGCGTCCGGATCGAATCCCGCGATCCCGCGCTCATTGCGGCCGAAGTCCCTGACGATGATCACGTACCCGAGCTCGTCGGCGGCGCGCGCGGCCGGCCGCACCTCCTGGCGCACGCCCATGCCGCGCAGCTGCGCGGCCCACGGGCCGTAGGTGTCGGCGGCGAACCAGGCTTCCGGATTCCCGTCGAAGTAGATCTCCAGCGCCTTCGTCCGCCAGTACAGCTGGCCGGGCCGCAGCAGGCGGCGCTCCCCCGTCGCGGCGTTCTCGCCGGCCAGGAACGCCGTCCGCGCCAGCCGGTCAAGCAGCTGCTCCCGTCCGGCCGGCGGTGCCTCGTCCAGCGCCAGGGCGATGAGCTCGACGTCAGCGTCATGCCGGGCGGCGTCGAACTGGACCACGTCAGCGTCATAACGGGGCAGCACGTGGTCGAGCACCTGGGCGAGCACGTCGGGCTCGGCGAAACCGAGCGCCCCGAGGAACCGGCGTGCGTCTCCGGCGGCCGCGACCGAGCGCCGCACTGTCGGGAACCCGGTCTCGACCGGGCCGGGCAGGTACGCCGCCGGCCGCCCCTGCGCGCTGAACGGCGGCACCTGTGATCCGTCCTGCAGCCGGATGAGCGGCCTGCGCCTGGCCAGCCCGCCGTCGTCTTCCTCGGCCGCCGCCTCCCGCCACAGCGACGGATGCCGGTACAAGAAGCCATAGAGCCGGGCGATCCACTCGTCCGGCTGCCCGGCCAGGAACTCCGCGCTCATCCGGTCCACGGCGGCCTCGGGGGTCACCGCGGCGAGGCCGACCTCGTCGCGCAGGTACTGCCAGAGCAGCGGCCAGTCCTCCTGCGTCACGGACTCGTCGGTGACACTGACCGGTCCCGGAGCGCCGCGCAGTTCCCCGAGCTGCTCCGGGCTCAGCAGCACGCGCAAGTCAGGCGCATCGGCCAGGACAACGCCGGCCGGGCCGCGATACCCGCCGTCGGCGTCAGGCACGAACTCGCCTTCGCGCAAAGCAGTCAGCACGGCCTCGAACAGCGGCCTGAACATGCTGTCCGTCCCGAACCTGGCCGCCTCGAGCGGCAGCGCCGCCAGCACCTCGGCGGTGAGCAGCCCGTCGTCCCGCAGCCTCGCCAGCACCTTGACGAGCAGCCCGGCCGTCTGCCGCACCAGCCCGGCGTTCCACGGATCATCGCCGGGCACGTTGTCCCTGGCCGGAGTCGTGCGGTACGGACCGGAGATGAAAAACCCGAGGAAAGTCTCCTTCTGGGTTGGAAAGTAGACGATCAGCGGCATCGGGCGGCGATCAGGCCGCTGGGCCCCGGCGAACTCAGGAATCTCGCTGAACGCGAGGTCGATCCGCAAACCCGGCTCGCCCAGCGCGCTGAGATCGGAGGACCAGACCAGCCAGGCGGCGTCGGCGCGGTGACCGGCGCGTTCGGTCACGAGGGTGATGCGGCGGCTGCCGCTGACCCCGGAGGCCGAGGTCCGCCGGAGTACTGCCGGCCCGGCCGCCCGCCTCGCACGACCACCCGCCCGATGCTGCTCAGGAACAGCAGCACCTCCGCGTCCAAAGCCGCCAGCGCGGCCGAGATCTCGGCGGCCGCGACGTCCGGCGGTACCTCGGGCCGGTCGAACGGGAAGACGAAGACAGTGCCCGGGCTGGCCCCCGCGTTGCCGGCGAGCGGCGGCTCCGCATGCGGCCTGACGTACTTCTCGATCCGGAACCGCTCAGCACCGCTCGCTATGACCGGGGTGTCGGTGTACGCGTAGACGGACTTGAAGCCGATGCCGAACCGGCCGATCTGGGTCAGGTCCTGCGCTTTCGTGCCCTGGCCGACGCCGCAGACGCCGCGGACGTCGGCCTCGGTGAACGGCCTGCCGTCGTGCCGGACCTCAAGCCGGTCAGCGAGCAACTCGAAGGTCACCTCAGTCGCGCCCGCGTCCTCGGCGTTCTGAATCAGCTCGAAGATGAAGTGCGTCCGGTCGCTGTAGAGCTGGCCGAGCAACTCGAGCACGGCTGTATCCCAGCCGTAGCGAGCGATGTTCTCGGCGCGGATCTCGTCGTAGTTGGTCGGCACCGTGGCTATGGTAGCCAGTGGCCAGCTGGTGTTAGCTGCCAGCCGGGGCCGGGGTGGCTTGGGCGGCGACGCGGGTGTGGTCGGCGCGCGGGCGGCGGGGCGCTTCGAGCAGCCAGTCGACGTCTACCTCCTCGCCGCCGACGTTCGCCGTGTCCCAGGGCTCGCTGACGACGAGCGTGTGCAGCAGTGATCCTGGCAGCCGCTCCAGGTGGGCGCGCAGGGTGCCGTCGTCGGGCAGGCCGTCCAGGCGCGGCGCCAGGCGGCTGCTGGTCTGCGCGAGGCGCTGGAGCAGCGTTTCGAGGTCCGCCTGACGGTCGCAGGAGCCCTGAACGCTCTCCGTGATTCCCTGGGCGATCAGGTCCTTGATCGGCACCGGGTTGCCCTGCGCATCGGTCGTGACCATCTGCCTGAAGGCACGGGTCTTGTGCCGGTACTGCAGCATCGACATCACTGCCTCATGGCGCACGAAGTCCGCGTCCCGCAGGCGCGCGGCGCGGCGCGGCGCCGCCAGGCAGCGGGCCAGGGAGATGGCCGAGGCCATGCCGCTGTTCAGGCCGCGCCCAGGCCAGAAGTGGATGGCGTTCGCGGCGTCGCCGAGCAGGAAGCCGAACGTGCCCGGAGTCGCCGCCGTCCTCGGGAGCAGCTGCGCCGTGAAGCGCGGCCGCTGCACCATGGCGAGCTTGAATCCGGTGACCGCGGTGAGGTTCTCAGGCGGGACGCCGAAGAGCTGCAATCCCTCCTCCACCCGCGTCCAGAATGCGGATCCTTTCAGCAGCGCGGGCAGGAAAAGCGCGTGATGCAGCCCGCAGAAGAATTCGCCGCTTGACTTGAGTTCCATCAGGCACGGCCCGGCCTGAATGCACTCGGTAAAGACCTGCCTGATCGGGTCGATGCCTACTACTTCCTTGGCTTCGGTATCGGTCAGCCGCATATTCAGGAAACCCTCGCCGCGCAGCGAGTTCAGCAGGAAGCGGTTCTGGGTCACCGTCAGCAGGACGGCCATGGGATCCGGGAGCAGGGACTTGACCCGCAGGCCGAGCACCATGTCCTGGACCTGCTGGCCATCGAGCCCGTAGAGCGAGGCGTCGGCGGCCCCGAACCTGGCGCTGAAGTGCTCCAGTGCCCGCGACCGGCCGCCCTCGCAGATGGCGAGCACGTGCTGGCCGGCCAGGTCGCTCGCCGTTGCCGCGTCGAAAGGCTCGGGAATGAGCTCGATGTGAGCCTGCTTGTCATTCGCCACCGCGAGCAACTGATCCTCGACGTAGGCGATCCGGACATTACGCGGACCGAGATCCTGGATGGAATCCGGCCGGCGGGCCACATCTCGGTGTAGGCGCCCGGCGTGAAGAGGCTTTCCTGCACGTCCGGCGGCAGCTTCAGGAACTGGCGGCTCTGGATCGTCACGACCTGCTGGCGGCGAACATTGCCCTGGTCAGGTCCTTTCCACAGGGTCTTGCCGCCGTCGCGCAGCCAGCGTCCCTCGTAGATCCTGATGGCCACGCGCGGGCCCATCAGGTGCTCGAGCATGAGCGCGAAGCTGAGGCCGACGGGGCCGCCGCCCGTGATCGTGACGCGCAACTGCTCCGCTTGCGCCTGAGCCGGCACTGCGACCAGATCGGCCGCCTGCACCGTGGCGGACTGAATCGTCGCCCGCAGGCCAGGCGCCTCGAAGCGGAAGACCTCATCGCCGATCTCGATCTGGTCGCCGGGCTGCAGTCGCCTGGCTGTCACGGGAGCGCCGTTGACAAAGGTGCCGTTGCTGCTGCCCCGGTCCTGGAGCACGTAGCCGTCTCCCTCGGGGCGAAGCTCGGCGTGCAGGCGCGACGCCAGCGCGTCGGCAAGGACGACATCGTTCTCATCGCCGCGACCAAAGGTAATCGGACGATCACTTACAGTGAACCGCTCGCCCGCGAGTTGCCCTTGAACCCCCACCACCGCTGCCATCATCGCTTGGCTCCCGCGCGTCCCGAGGCACCCCACAATGCCGATCACCATATCGTCGGCAGGAGCCGAAGTCAGCCCAGGGAGCCGTTGACGGGCCGCGCACCCTGCGCCTACTTTGCGAGCTATGACTACTTCGACGAGCGAGCAGGCAGTGACCGCGCCGGAGCACGCCACCGAGACCGATGACCACGTCGAGCTAGCCGCGATCTTCGCCGCCGCGCGCGAGCGCTTCAGCTCGCTGCGGGACGGCTTCGTCTACCTGGACGCGCCGGGCGGTACCCAGACCCCCGACGAAGTCGGGGCCGCGGTGGCCAGGGTCTTCATCGAGGCAAGCGGCAACATGGGCGCGCCGTACGGCACAGGCCACCGGATCGAGGCACTCGTCGAGCAGGCACGAGCGGAGTCGGCGCGTTTCCTGGGCTGCACCACCGATGAGGTGATCTTCGGGGCGAACATGACCTCGCTGAACTTCACGATGAGCCGCACGCTGGGCCGTCAGCTCAGCCCGGGTGACGAGATCCTCGTGACCCGGCTCGATCACGACGGCAACGTGGCCCCCTGGCTCGACCTCGCCAGCGACCTCGGCCTCGTGGTCAGGCACGCTGACGTGCTGAACGACACGACGATGGACCTCGCTGACGTCGAGCGCCAGCTCGGGCCGCGCACCAAGGTCCTGGCGTTCCCCTGGGCCGCGAACTCGACCGGGACGATCGTGGACGCCCGCGCGCTGTGCGAGCTGGCGCACCAGGCCGGGGCGCTTGCCTGGATCGACGCCGTCCAGTACGCGGCGCACCAGCCGATGGACGTGGCCGCGATCGGCGCGGACGTCGTGATGTGCTCGTCGTACAAATTCTGCGGGCCGCATCTGGGGATCGCGTTCGGCCGGCGCGAGCTGCTCGAGTCCTGGAAGCCCTACAAGGCCAGGCCGGTCGGATTCGACCCGGTCGGGCACCGGTTCGAGACGGGCACGCTGCCCTATGAGCTGCTCGGCGCCCTGCTCTCGGCATTCAGCTACCTGGACAGCCTGGGCGGCATGACACGGCTCGCGGCCTGGGAAGGGCAGCTCGGTGAGCGCCTGCTCGCCGGGCTGCCGCCGGATACCAGGCTCTACGGATTGCCCACGATGGCGGGCCGGGTGCCGACGTTCCTGATCAATTTCGCTGACGTGCCGTCCGCGCTGCTCAGCGTTCAGCTGGCCGAGGCCGGCTTCGGAGTGTGGAGCCATGACAGCTACTACGCACTAGGCCTGCACGAAAGGATCGGCTGGGGTGAGGCGCTGCGCGTCGGGATCGCGCACTATAACACTATGGACGAGATCGACAGGTTCACGGCCACGCTGGCAGGCCTGGTGAATGCGCACCGCGGCGGGTAGGGCGTCCTGGTGACCCCCGCGCCCATCTTCGCCTCCCGGCTAAGCGGCCGCCAGCTGCTGGACAGCGACGGCTTGTCCATCGGCAAGGTCCGTGACGTCGTCATCCTGCCGTCGGCCAGCGGCGAGCCGCCGTGGGTGCTCGGGATGATCGTCACGCTGCAGCGGCGTCAGATCTTCGTCAACCTGGGCCGCATCGCCGAGATCTCCGTCGACGGCGTGCACTTGCGCGGCGGCACGATCGATCTGCGCCGGTTCGGCCGGCGGACCGGCGAGCTCCTGGCCTCGGAACTGTACGGCCAGCCCGCCGGCACCGGCACGGTGCTCGACGTCGGGATCGCGCCATCGCAGAGCCGCCGGGGCGGCTGGGAGGTCTCGGCGCTGGCCGTCGGCCACGCCCGGGGGCTCGGCCTGTGGCACGGCTCGTCAGCGGTCGTGCCGTGGGACAAGCACCCGGAGCTGTTCAAGGCGGGTCCCCTTGCCGAGCAGCTCATCGGATTGCGCGAGATGCACCCCACCGACCTGGCCAACGCGGTCGAGGTGATGTCGGCCACCAGGAGGAGGGAGCTCGCCGAGGCGCTGCGGGACGAGGAACTCGCCGACCTGCTCGAGGAAATGCCCGAGCAGGATCAGATCAGGCTGCTGGCCGGGCTCGCACTTGAGCGCACCGCTGACGTCGTCGAGGAGATGGAGCCCGACGACGCCGCCGACCTGCTCGCCGAGATGCCGCCCGAGCAGCGCGAACGGCTGCTCGCCGCGATGGAGACCGTGCAGGCCGCCGACTTGCGGCGGCTCCTGCGCTACGACGCCACCACCGCCGGCGGGCTGATGACCTCGCACCCGCTGATCGTGCCGCCCGACGCGCCGGTCGCCCAGGTACTAGCCCAGATCCGCCAGCCGGAGACCGCCGCGACCGTCGCCGCGCAGGTCTACGTCTGCGAGCCGCCGTCCGTGACCCCGACCGGCCGCTACCTCGGCACCGTCGGCTTTCAGCGGCTGCTGCGCCAGCCGCCCGCGAAGACGGTAGGCGAGTGCGTCGAGGAAAGCGGCTTCGTCCGGCCCGATGTCCCTGAGAGGGAAGTTGCCAGGCGAATGGCCGCGTACAACCTGATCGGGGTGGCAGTCTGCGACGAGGCGGGCCACCTGCTTGGCGCCATCACCGTCGACGACGTGCTCGACCGCATCCTGCCCACCGGCTGGCGGAGGAGCGAGACCTCATGAGGATGACCAACCTGTCGCCGCGGCGCCTCGGTGACGGCGGCGACCTCAGCGCACCGAGGGGCACGGCGGCCCGGCGAGGCACACGGTACGACGCCGACTTCTTCGGGGCGATGTCGGAGGGCATCGCCAGGTTCCTCGGCACGGGAAAGTACCTGGTCGGGCAGTCGCTGTTCGTGGTGGTGTGGATCGCCCTGAACACAATCGGCATCATCAGGCACTGGGACCCGTACCCTTTCATCTTGCTGAATCTGGCTTTTTCCACTCAGGCGGCCTACGCGGCCCCGCTGATCCTGCTCGCGCAGAACCGGCAAGATGACAGGGACCGCGCCAGCATCGAGCGGGATCGCGAGGTGGCGACGCGGACCCAGGACGACACGGAATTTCTCGCCCGGGAGCTCGCGGCCGTCCGGCTCGCGCTCGCCGACGTGGTCACCACCACGGATCTCGACGACCGGTTCAGCCAGCTCGAGAAGCTCCTGACCGACCGAATGCCGCCCGGCCCCGCCTCCGGCCCCGGCTCCGCCTCTGGCCCCGCCTCCGCGGAAGGCGTTCCCTGATCTCGTGGCGCGGACGGAGTCAGCCCGGGCTGCGCCAGCCCCACGTTGTGAGCTGGTGCGGCTCTTTCGGAGTGAGGCTGCTCTCGCAGGAGGGTTTTCGTATTCGTGCAGGAGGGTTTCCGCATCTAGGAGAGTTGACCGGACTATACGACGACAACCCTCCTTCATGCGACAACGCTCCTCCAGGAACCCGGAAACGCCGGCGTTGTGACATTGCTTGGCCTGTAACGCGCGGTCAGCCGACGGGCAGGCCGAGCCGGTCGAAGAAAGCACGGTTCCGTTGATGAGCCAGGTTGAGGAGGCGGTCGAAAGAGTTCACTTCGACGTAAGCTTTGTAGTTTTCGTTGTAGCCAAAATATCCGAGGCCATCGTCGGTGGGCCGGAGATTCCGCTGTTTGCAGCTTTCGCGCATAGTTGGAGTCAGATCCGCGATTACGTAGCAGAAGCCAGGGATCCGATCCGACTGAGGAATGGGGCGTCCCGTCACGGTTCTCACTCCTCCTTCGCGAACTCGCTCTAGATACCTCAAGGTTTGATGAAGCGGGTCTTTCTCTGGCCCGGGGGAAACGTCGTCCCGCATCGGGCGTTTAATTTCAACTACTACGATCGAGGCCAGCGGAAGGCTCTCCCCCTCGGCAACGAGGATCGGAGCATCACTCTCCGAAACAACGACGGGTCGATCATAGACCTTGAGAGCCAGGATATCGGGCTCCAGAGTCGACATCGATCCCGTGATTGGCATTGATCGTATGGTTTTATCAGATGCAAGATAGTCGTGGAAAGCGAGCCGCTCGTCTACTATCCACAAGTTGCTGACAGACTCGGCGACTTCCGCACTGGTCTTCCGCATGGGAATAATGAGACTATGTATGACGTCCTCCGTGGCATAACGACCTTGCCTGTTCGACCGGATCGCCTTGGCCAGTAGGTCAAGATTGACTCTCCTTCGCGAAACATACGCTGCCAGGTCTGACTTCTTGGCATCGTCGACTTTCGCCAGGTACTCTTGCAGTCTCTCATTGTATTCCTGATTCTCGGTGCTCTCGGAGTCGAGTACGCGCTGACCCTCCTCGAGCAACTCCACCTCAAAATCAGTGAAGTATCTGTGCAGCAGCAACTCAAGTTCTCTATCGCCGATCGCGGGATCAACGCTCAGCTTAGCCCCATCAAGGTGCCGGAGAATCGGACGGTACCGGGGCGCCTTAGTGCTCACGAAGCGCTCGAGACGGGTGCGGCCGGCCTCGCGCATCCCGGCCAGGCTAGGGCGCAGATACTGCTCCGCTGCCTGCAGCGCAGCGTCACGAATATCTGATTTCGAGGGCTCATCCTCATCAAGAGCACCATCACTTAGCTCGGGGAGCTCGAACCCTGTCCGCTCGGGACGTACGGAATTATCCAGGAATGGCGACGTAATGTAGCAGGCATAGATAAATTCCGCCTCGCCATCTTTCAGCTTTCCGTGGAGGCCTGGAACTTTGCCAGTCAGATTCTCTTCGGTAACGACCCTGTTGCCGGCACACCAATACAGCTGAGGGCTCGGCTTGCTCGCAGTCTTCAGCCGCAGATGAATCAGATCAAACCGGTGACCTTTGACAACTAGATGTTGCGTCGCAGATTCAGCGAGAATATAGTCGTCGAAGACATCGTCCAGGTCCACTCGCTCGGTGTCGTCAAAGATACTGATATGCGGTGCACCGCCTGGCCGGATGAAGTACCAGAGACAATGCTCCAGCACGCCCCTGGCAATAGGAACGATGTTCTTGGGCGCCCGTTGCCTCCAGACCTCCTGGAAAGTCAGCAGCCGGACTTCTGATCCGGCCTCCGTTGCCGAGGAGCCCTGTATCGGATGCTGCGATACACCCTCATTTACCGTGAAGGTGAAATCGCGTCTCCTCAGGATCTTCCCGGAGTCATAATAATGGCTAGTCACCTCGACCCTTTTGAAGGCTTTGAGCCAGAGGAGTCTCCCGACGCCACGACAGCCGTGCGCGGACTTGTACTCACTGTCGAGAGTTTCGAAGGAAGCCAGATTTTCATCATGGAAACCTTCGCCATTATCGGTGATGACAAATCCGGATATTGACTCCGCAATAGCGGAGATCTCATGATCCGCACCGAATTGGAAGGGTGCCTGCCGGTCACGAAGGATCTCGATCTCGATGCGTGCCGAGTCCATGGTCTCATGGTTCTCGTCGACCGCCTGGATAGCATTCACTACTGCCTCAAAGAGGGGCCAGAGCGGATGAGTCTTCGGAAGTAACGTATTCCTCAGGCGACCGCTAAGCGAAGTGCTAATTGCCATTCATCCCTCCGCATTTCCAGTCTTGCAAGCATGTAGAGCTTACTAAGCTACAGTACCTTTGAACCGCCACTGCTCGAACGCCGGGGTGAGACTTGCGGAGGATTGGGCGGCCACCACCGGCATCCCGAGGCGGCGGGTCGACGAGGTGATCGCCCTGACCGGGCTTAGTGACGTCGCGGGCAAGCGGGCGGGCGCGTTCTCCGACCGGCGTGCCTGCGTCTGGCCTGCTCGCCGTCCGCGATCGGCTCGCCGCGTTCCTGCGCGGGCATCCGCTCATCGCTGACGCGATAGTCGGCGAGGCCGGCGACGGCGCCGCGGCGATCAGCATGACCAGGGCGCTGCGCCCCGGCGTCGTGCTCATGGACGTGCGGATGCCGACATGAAGTCCTGTCCAACGCCGAGATCGCGGCCAGGCTCGTGCTAGCCGAGACGACGGTGAAGACCCACGTCGGGCGGGTGCTCAGCAAGCTGAGCCTGCGCGACCGGGTCCAGGCCGTCGTCTACGCCTACGAGCACGGCCTCGTCCGCCCTAGCCGATAACGGCATCGAGTGTCTTCTTCAGGGCGCTTGGCTGCCTGGGCGTTGTGGGCGCCTTCCGCCGCGCTTGTTCCAGCTTGGCCCCGATCTCCTGGAGTTGCTTGCGGCTGAGCCCGGACCGGACCTTGGGGAACCAGTCCTGCTCCTCGAACTCGATGTGATGATTGACGGTCTCGATCAGCACCATGGTCTTCGGGTCGAAGCGCTCGGCGCCGGGGGGCATGGCGGCCAGCTCCATGCACAGCACGTCGGCGACGTGATGCTCTTCGTACGACTCGAGTATGTCCTGCTCCAGGCCGGGCAGCAGGGCACGGATTTCGGGGTACATCACCTCATCCTCGATATAGGTGTGCATCGTGAGAAGCGCGATGATCCGGCCGACGATCCGCGCCTTCGTCTTGACCGCGTTGTCACCCGCGGCCTGGAATTCCCGGAACAGCCTGACGGATCTCCTTGTGGTCGGCCTTCAGCAATACGATCGCGTCACTAGTCATCGAGTTCTCCCCCGTGGTCCGCGGCTAGCATCTCGCCACCGACTCCTACCCAGACGGCGGCAGCTCAGCACGAATCCTTGGATACGCTGTCAGGTCACGATGTCACTGATGGTGACGTTGACGGTGATGTCGTCAAGGCCCGCTTGAGCGCGGACCGCGGCGATTGCCCGGCGCTGGACTTCACGTCCGACTTCGTCCACCCGGCGGTTGTACTGAACTACGACGGCAAGGTCGATAACCGCCGCGCTCCGGCCGAACGCGATTTCGACGCCGGGGACGGTGCGGGCCGCGTCCCTGGCGATGTTCGCCACGACGCGCGCGGCGATGCGGAGCGCTCCGGCCTCGGCCAGGTGAAGCGTGTACCAGACGTCGGAGACGAGCCTTCCGAGCTGGAGTGCCACCGCGGCTTTAATACCTGCGGGCACGGCGACCTGCTCCGCGGCGAGGCGCCCCACCGGCTCCCAGAGCCGGCCGAACTCACCGAGCGCGGCCTGGCAGGCGGGGCAGTGACTCTGGTGCTCGGTGAGCTGCCCGGCCTGCCCGTCCGCGACTTGCTCGAGCAGGTCATCGACATCGCAACCGCAGCCAAGATCGCCGCCGGAGCCGTCGAGCAGCTGCCGGAGATCGTGTCCTGCCCGGTCAGGGTCGGTCATTTCCCGGTCACCTCCACTCCTGGAGAATCTTGCCCAGCGTGCGCCTTCCCCTGAGCAGCTGACTGCGGACAGCGGGGACGGTACTGCCGGTGATGCGGGCCACCTCCGCGTTGGGCAAGCCCTCCAGGTGATGCAGGACGATCGCTACGCGCTGAGGCGGCGGAAGAGCCGTGATCGCGTCAATGACAGCAGCCGCCGCGCACCGCTGGATGGCGATGTCCCCTGGGTCGGGGGCCTGGTCCCAGACCTCACCGACTAGCTCGAGAGATTCGGGGGTGCGGGTCCTGGAAATCCGGTTCAGCGCCCTGCGGGTGACGATCTGGTACAGCCAGGTCGGGAAGCTCGATCTGGCGCTGAATCCTGGCAGGCGCTGCCAGGCGGTGATGAGCGCTTCCTGCGCGACGTCCTCGGCGTCGTGATGGTTTCCCAGCAGCCGCAAGGCAACCCGGTAGGCCAGCCCGCCGTGCCGGTTCGTGAGCTCGGAGTAAGCGTCTAGGTATCCTTCCTGTGCCCGCTGGACCAGGAAGGTGTCCTCAGCCTCGGATGCCACCGGCCCTCCCCCCGGGCCCATCTGGCCTGCTTCTCCTGTCCTCCTTTCCTGGAGACCGGGATTTCATGTGCGACGTTCCCGGCCGGGCTGTGTCTAACAGTGCGTGGCCCGATGGGGCGAACTTCAGGAAGGAGCGCACCGTGATGACCGAGACAACCACCGCGCCGGAGAAGTCGGCCAAGTCTGTCCAGTCTCGCACCGACACCAGCCCGGCTCACCGGGATCGCCCGGACGCTGGCGATGGCAAGATCAGCATCGCGCAGGGCGTTGTGCAGAAGGTCGCTGGCATCGCATGCCGCGAGATCAGCGGCGTGCACGAAATGGGTGCCTCGACCAGCCGCGCTTTCGGCGCGGTACGCGAGCGGATACCCGGCAGCTCTGGCCCGAGCGTTGCCCAGGGAGTAGGCGTCGAGGTTGGCGAGACCGAGGCCGCTATCGACCTGGACATCGTCGTGAACTACGGCGTCAGCATCGCTGATCTGGGCAGGAGCATCCAGCGCAATGTCAAGCAGGCCGTCGAGCGGATGACCGGCCTCGAGGTCGTCGAGGTCAACGTCAATATCGATGACCTGTACACGCCAGGCATCGACGACCAGGGCGGGGACGCGACGTCACGCGTGTCATGACCGAGCCCGCCTCCGCCGCGGGCGGAACCCTGGTCGACGGCGTCGACCTGGACGCCGTCGTCGCGGCCGCGCGGAACTGCGCGGGGGTTGATGACCTGTCATCAGGCCCCTGGGGCGGCGTGGTGTCCTACTTGCCCGGGAGGCAGGTGCCGGGCGTGCGGATCGCTTCTGATCATGTGGTGATCTCGCTGCGGGGCGAGTGGGGCGTGCCGGCGCCGCGGCTAGCCCGCCAGGTTCGCGCCGCTGTCGCGGATCTCGTGAAGCCCCGGCGGGTGGACCTGGTGCTGGCTGACGTAGGTGATCCACGGCAGGAAATTGATGAGAGGGAGATGACATGTCACGCAGCACCCTGGGAATCCTGATCGGGATCGCGCTGGGCCTGACGGTAGCCTTCGGCAGCTTCGGGCAGATGCTGATCGTGGCTTTGTTCGCCGTGATCGGGTTCGTCGTCGCTAAGGTGCTCGACAGCGACGTGGACCTGGGCCCGTACTTGTCACGGCGCGCCGACCGATGACGACGGCGGATCTCCCGGCCGGGCGCACCGAGCTTGGCGTGATCAGCGTCAGCGACAGCGCGGTCCAGGACATAGCCGCCCTGGCCGCGGCGGAGATCCCGGACGCCGGAGGCGCCGCGCCGCGCGTCCTGGGCCGTGCCGTGACCGGTGCGGGCGCATTCGGGGTGCGCCCGACCAGCCTGGCCGCGCAACCCAAAGCCCGGGCTCGCGTCGACGGCGGGGCCGTGACCCTGGACCTTTCCATGAGCGTCCGCTGGCCGATGTCGGTACCTGAGGTAACCAGCGCGGTCCGCGAGCACGTACGCGACAGGGTCAGCGAGCTCACCGGCCTGACCGTCGACGAGATCTCTATCTCCGTCACCGCCCTCGTCACCGGCCCTCCGGCCGCGCCGCGGGTCCGCTGATCTCAGGAGCCGACCGCGGGAACTGACCGCAGGAAGGAGCGCACGTGAGACACGCCAATCGCGTCCTGGCGGCCTTGCTGAGCCTGGCGCTGATCGTCGCGGGCGTGCTGCTGATCATCGAGGTCATCGCCGACCGGGCAACTGGTCACGCGGCGATCGTGACCTGGAGGAGCGCCTATAGCTGGGCCGGGCGCACTACCTGGAACGCGGGCAGCATCCGGGTGGCCAGCGTGATCCTGATCGTGGCCGGCCTGGTGCTGCTCATCGCCGAGCTGAAGCCAGCCCGCAGGTCACGCCTGCCCGCGGATCCCGATCAGGCAGGCGCGGCAGGCATCGACGCCGCCTACACGCGCCGCAGCGTGGCCGCGGCCATCCGCTCGGCGGTCACGGCCGTGGACGGCGTCAGGACGGCCTCGGTCAAGGTCAGGCGGCGCAAGATCAGGATCAGGGCGACCGCGGCCGCCGCCGACAAGGCGGTGGCTCCGCAACTCCGCGAACCGGTCCGCGCAGCCGCTCGCCAGCGTCTTGCCGCGTTGAACCTGCACAAGCCGCCCGAGGTGGCGGCCCGCGTCATACCCGGGAGTCGCTGATGCACGCCGACCGGACGAATCGCGTCATGCTGCTGCTCCTTGCCGTGCTCCTGATCGCGGTCGGCGCCGGGGCCGGAGCCGCCTCAATCGGGGTGTTCGGCACAGGCACCAGGCATGGCACCCTGACGGACAACCCTGTCTGGGCCTTCTTCGGCGCGCACGGTGCCTGGCTCTGGCCCGTCATCGCGGCAGCGGCGGCAATTATTGTGCTGCTCGCCCTTCGCTGGCTGCTCACGCTGCTGTTTTCCACTGACCGCGCAGGGGACCTTCCTATCGTCACGGCGGGGTCCGCAGGCCGGACCTCGCTCGCATCCGGGGCACTGACCGAAGCCGTCGCCGAGGAAATCGAGAGCTACCGGGGCGTCCACGCCGCGAGTGCTCGCCTCATCGGCGAGCCCGGAGATCCCAGGCTCGTCGTCGGGGCGGAACTGGAGGCCGACGCCGATGCCGCCGCGCTTCGCCGGCGCATCGAAATCGGCGCCCTGACCCACGCCCGCACCGCGGTCGGCGATCCGGCCCTCGCCGCCCAGCTTGACCTGACAGTCACCACGAGGCCATCCGCCCGGGTCGCCTGAGGGCGGCCAGTCGTCCCCCGGCTTGATATTTGCCCTGGATGTCAGCGAGCATCGTCGATGACGACGGCCGCTCGGGAGGCACCGATGGATCAGCCTGATACGCCAGCGGACGCCGGTGTGCTGCAGCGGGGAGGCTGGGTCGGGCGACCGGTCGAGATCTACCGGGACGAGTGGGGTATCCCGCATGTTCGCGCGCTTTCGGTGCACGACGCCTTCGTCGGCCAGGGATACGTGCACGCGATGGACCGCTTCTGGCAGATGGACGCGAGCAGGAAGCAGATGGAGGGCCGGTGGGCCGAGTGGGTTGGCGCCGCTGGCGTGCCGGCCGACCGCCTCGCCCGGCGCCTGCGGGCCGGCGCGGCCTCCATCCGGGACTATCAGGCGCTCGGCGCCGAGGCCAGGGCCATGGTCGATGCCTACACGGCCGGGGTGAACGCCTGGCTGCGGACTCATCCGGCTCCCGCCGAATACGAACTGCTGGCAAGCACGCCGGAACCCTGGGAAGCCTGGCACTGCATTGCCGCGATGCGGCAGCGGGGCTACCTGATGGGATCTGTGTGGTTCAAGCTCTGGCGGGCGGCGGCGCTCGGCGTCGTCGGCGAAGATGCCATTGCCAGGCTGCGCTACGACGACGACGGGGCCGACCGGCTCTGCATTCCGCCCGGCGCCGACGCCAAGCGGTGGATCGCGGGCCTGGCGGACCTCGCCGAGCCGATCCGCGCGCTGAGCATACTCGCCCAGAGCGGAGACACGGAAGGCGGCAGCAACAACTGGGCGCTGGCACCTGGCCGTACCGCCACGGGAAGGCCGCTGCTCGCCGGAGATCCGCATCGCGCTTTCGAGTTGCCCGGCATGTACGCGCAGCTGCAGCTGCGCTGCGATCAGTTCGACGTGATTGGCCTGACCATTCCAGGCGTGCCAGGTTTCCCGCATTTCGGGCATAACGCGCACGTGGCCTGGGGCGTCACGCATGCGTTCGCCGACATTCACGACCTTTACGTAGAAAAATTCGACCGGGCTGATCCTTCCCGCTACCTGCACAAGGGCCGCTGGGTTCAGGCCGTGACGACGACCGAGGACATCAAGGTCCGCGACGGCGACCCCGTCCAGGTAGACATCGCCCTGACCATGCACGGGCCGGTTATCGCCGGAGACCCGGCCCAGGGCACCGCGCTGACGCTCAAGTCCGTTCAGTTCGCAGGCCTTGACCGGTCATTCGACTGCCTGCTCCCGATGCTGCGCGCCGGCTCGGTGGACTCGCTGTTCCGCGCCGTACGCGGCTGGGGGCTCATCGACCACAATCTCGTCGCCGCCGATACCGGCGGCCACATCGGCCACCTGGTGCGAGCGATGATCCCGCGCCGGCCGGCCGTCAATGGCTGGCTGCCGGTGCCTGGCTGGACAGGCGACTACGAATGGGATGGCATGGTCCCCGCCGAGCAGATGCCGCGCGCCGATGATCCGGCCCGCGGCTACCTCGTGACCGCGAACAACCGCGTGGTCACCACTATCCCGGGCACAGGTGACTACTTTTGCACCGACGCCCATCCGCCCTACCGGGCAAGGAGAATAGAAGAGCTCATCGCCGGGCTCGGACCAGCGTCGCCGCAGGACATGGCGATGATCCATCGCGATGATGTCAGCGTGCCCGCTCGGCTCTTCCGCGCCGCTCTCGCCGACGTCATGCCCGCTAGCCAGAACGCCCGTGCCGTCAGGGACATCGTGCTCGCCTGGGACGGGCGCATGGCGCCTGACTCCGCCGGCGCGGCCTGTTATTCCCGGCTGCGCTGGGCCCTGGCCAGGATCGTCGCAGGCCGGTCTGGTCTCGCCGCGGCGGATAGCGCCGAGCTGATGCGGGTGCCGGGAGGCGCGTCGGCTGTCAGTCACCTCTGGTGGGCGCTGCCCGCCCTGCTGCGATCCGAAGACCTGACACTGACCGGCGGCAGCAGCTGGAATGAGCTGCTCGCCGAAGCGCTCGACGCCATCGCGGCGCAGGCTCCGGACGTTCCCTGGCATCGCCTGCACCCCGCCGCGCTCACCCATCCGCTGACGCTCGCCCTTCCGGGCGCGCCGAGGTCGCTGAGCCCGGCGGGCGCGGGTGTCGGCGGCGACAACGACACCGTCTGGGCGACCGGATGCCGGGCCGAATCCGGCACCGCCGCCGTCTACGGGGCTGTCGCCCGATACGTGTTCGACGTCGGCAACTGGGATAACTGCACGTGGATCGTCGTCGGCGGCGCATCAGGAGATCCGGCTAGCCCGCATTACACCGACCAGCACCAGGCGTGGTCCCGCTGCGAGCTCATCCCGATGCGATACGACTGGGATGCGATCGCTGCCGTGAGCCCGCAACTGACGCTCCAGCCAGACGACAGCACCCCGACAGCCCGCACGAGGGCGTGACCTGCCCGTCACGCCCTCGTGCTTCGGGAAAGCCAGCGATTTACGACGGGAAGGCGAAAGCCGGCGAAGTCCATCCGCCCCACGTAACCCACCAGTTGACCGATGTCGGCGCCAGAACACTCTTCCCGATGTTGTAGGGCTGTCCGCCGTCGGCGCATCCGGTTTCGTCGCCAAAGTTGAACGTGGTGCCGTCCTCCGCGTGGGCATGCCAAATATCACCAATGCTGTCGCAGTTCCCGTCGGTGACTTCGATATGCCAGTAGGTGCTCGACGATGAGACTTCCACCATGCCCATGTAGTACTGGCTGCTCGTGCTACTGATGCAGTGGTTGCTTTCTCCGATGTAGACAGTTACCGATCCGGCACCGGATTCGGCTACCCAGCACGGCTTAGTGGAGTTGACGGCTTGCGGGCTGATAGTCGGCTTCGCAGCGATCGCGCTGCCCTGGGCCAGGCTCAGCATCGTCGCCACGGTGACGAGGCCGGCCGACAGGTGCTTGAGCACCTTCATCAGGGATTCCTTTCTCGTAGCGGAACGTTGAAAGGAACGTATAGCGCCGCCCTTATTATCGGCTTATCACCGGCTTTAACGCGGGGCTCCGGCCAGCCGGCAGCTGACTCAGTTCACGCGCAGCGGCCCGCATCAAGGCCGCTGACCTGTGCTAGCCTCTGCCGACCAGTATCTGGCTTCCGCTCGACTAGGTGCCGCAGACGGTCGGGGACAGTTTTGCTTGATGAGACGGCGATCCGGATACTCGGGCCCCTCGACGTGCGGCATCGCGGCCAGCAGGTCCAGCTGGGCGTTCGCCGCCAGCGACTCGTCTTCGGAGTTCTGGCGCTCTGGGCTGGTCAGCCCGTCCAGCTCGGACGCCTCATCACGGCTGCCTGGTCTGGTCAGGACCCGCCGGCCACCGCACGTAACGCCATCCAGATCTGTATCAGCAGGTTGCGCGCGACGCTAGGCGACCTCGCGGCTATCGTCACCGTCGGCGACGGTTACCGGCTCGACACCGATGCCGGAATCATCGATCTTCACCGCTTCCGTCTGCATGTCGCCTCTGCCCGCGACCTTGACGGCAAAGGGCGAGTCGCCGAATTGCGGCACGCCGAAGGTCTCTGGCGAGGTCCCGTACTATCCGGCGAATTGTCGGACGACGCGCGTCAATGGTTGTGCGCGGGCCTCAACGAGGAACGTCTCGCCGTCATTGAGGATCGTATCGACGCGGAATTGCACCTCGGTCTTCACCGCCAGCTGATCGGCGAGCTCACCGATCTCGTCCGGGCCCATCCGACCCGGGAGAGGATAATCGGGCACCTCATGCTCGCCTTGTATCGTGACGGCCAGGCAGCCCGGGCACTGGAGGTGTGCCGTGAGACCCGCGCGATGTTCGCTGATGAACTTGGAATCAATCCTGGCACGCTGATCCGCGATCTCGAGGTGGACATCCTGCGCCAGGTGCCCGGGCTCCTTGGCACCGTCATCGCCCGGCCCGCGCCCGCGGTCATTCCGGCCCAGCTCCCGCTCGACGCATCAGGATTCAGCGGCCGCCACGATCAGCTCGCCGTTCTCGACGCACTCGTCAACCCGAGTCCGTCCGGCGGTGCCCGGATCGCACTGATTACCGGCACCGCCGGAGTAGGCAAGACCGCGCTGGCAGTGCACTGGGCGCACCGCGTTCGCGAGGAGTTTTCCTGACGGCCAGATCTATGCCGACCTGCGCGGCTACTCCGCCGACGCGCCGATGCGGCCGGTCGATCTGCTGACCCGGTTCCTGCGCGCATGCGGAATGCCCGCCGAGGGGATCCCTGCCGACGAGAGCGATGCGGCGACCGCTTATCGCAGCCTGCTTGCTGACCGGCGGCTGCTCATTGTCCTCGACAATGCCGCCAGCGCCAGCCAGCTCAGGCCGCTGCTGCCCGGCGGTCCAGGCTGCGCCGTCGTGGTCACCAGCCGCGATCGTCTCGATGGATTGCTGGTACGCGATGGCGCCCGCCGCATCGACCTGCATGTCCTCACCTCAGCCGAAGCCCGCGCATTGCTCGCGGACGTGCTGGGCGCCAGGCGCGTCGGGGCCGAGCAGGCGGCCACGACGGAGCTCATCACGCTGTGCGCACACCTCCCGCTGGCTCTGCGCATCGCCGCTGCCGCGCTCACTGGCCAGTCGGCTCCGACCATCTCCGGCTATGTGGCGCGACTGCGAACGGGCGATCGGCTGACCGCCCTCTCCATCGACGGAGACCCGGACAGCGCTGTCCGGGCAGCGTTCGACCTGTCCTACGCCACTCTCACCGCACCGCTGCGGCAAATTTTCAGGCTGCTCAGTGTGATGCCTGGCGCTGACGTGACGGCGGAGGCCGCAGCCGCGCTGGGCGGCACTAGCTCGGAAGCTGCCGACCTCGCGCTCGCGCGACTGGCCGGGATGCACCTCGTCGACGAGCCTAGCCCGGGCAGGTACCGGCTGCACGACCTGCTCCAGTTGTACGCGGCCGAGCACTTGGCTGACGAGGAAGATCGCACCGACCAGGCCGAAGCCATCGACCGGATGGTCACGTGGTATCTCGATATCGTGCGAGCCGCGTCGCGGCGGCTGTACCTGGGCTCGGAGCCCCAGGTGAGCGGCGACCTGGCCGGCTGCGCCAAGGCTGCCGCCTTCACGACCGACACCGACGCGATTACCTGGCTCAACGCTGAGCGTGTCAACCTAGTCGCGGTAGCCGCACTTGCGCACTCTCAGGGTCTGCACGCCACGACCTGGCAGCTCGCAGACGCGCTGAGGAGCTACTTCTGGGACACCAGGCACACCGTGGAGTGGCTGCAGATCGCCCGGGCCGGGCTCGCCGCCGCCCTGCTGACGAACGACCCGCAGGCCCACGCCGCGATGAAGCTCAACCTCGGCGCGGTCAGCCAGTGCCTCGCCCGGCTCGGCGACGCCGCCGAAAACTACGCGGCCGCGTACGAGTCCGCGGTGTCCGCCGGCTGGACCCCGGTCCAGCAGAGATGCCTGATTCATCTGGGCAACCTGCACCTGGAGAGCGGGAATCTGGCGACCGCGGACAGCTTTTACCGGCGTTCACTCGCGCTGATACGGCAGACCCGGGACTGGCGGAACCTCTGGGTCGGACTCACTAACCTGGGCCTGGTGTGCCACCAGCTGGGCCGGCTCCGCGAAGCCGGGGAGCTGCAGGCCGAAGCAGTGCAGGCCGCGCGCCGTACAGGCGTCGCCGGCGGGGAAGCGTCCGCGCTCCAGTACCTCGGCTACAGCGTGCACGCGACCGGCGATCTGGACCGCTCGCTGACGCACCTTACGCAGGCGCTGCCCATTCACCGGCGAGTCGGTAACCGGAGCGGGGAAGCGCAGACGCTCATGGACCTCGCCGCCGTTCACGCCGATGCCGGCGGCTGAAGTCGGCCGAAGCCAGCATCGAGGCCGCGCTGACCATCATCGGCGAGACCGGCGGGCGTTTCGCGGAAGCATTCGCCCTCAACACCCGCGGCAGGCTGAAGCTGAGGGCAGGCAACCTCACCGATGCGCTCGCCGATCATGCGGCCGCACTCGACCTGGCCCGCCGCATGCACTGGCTGTATCCGGAGGCCGAGTCGCTGGTCGGCCTCGCCGACGCCGCCTGCGCGGCACGCCGATTCCGTGAATCCGTCTCCCGCGCGAAGGCCGCGCTGGCCATCGCTGAAGGCGCCGGCTTTCGGGTACTCGCCGGGAATGCCCTGACCGTGCTGGCCGCGGCACTTGCGCATCAGGGCGATCAGCAGCAGGCGATCGACAAGGCGGTGAGTGCGGCAGCCCTGCATAGTGAGACCGGGTGCCGGCTCGGCGAGGCTCATGCGCTGGCCACCCTCGGCCTGATCATGCATTCGAGGGACCCAGCAGCCGCGGCCGCCCACGAACAGGCGGCGCAGACCATCTTCAGCGCCTGCGGAGCCGCCCCGCCGCCGGTGACCTGGCTAGCGGTTACGACACGTACCAGCGCCCGCGAGGACGTGACCTTCAGGCCACGCCCTCGCGCCGGCCAACGCTAGCGACTACGTCGGGAAGGAGAAAGAGGGAGAGTTGTATCCGCCCCACAGAACCCACCAGTTGACCGATGTCGTAGCGAGTTCGCTCTTCGTGATGGTGTAGGAACTGCCGCCGCCACCCTGGTCGTATTTTTCCAAACCGGTGCATCCATTCGCGTCACCCAGGTTGAACTGGCCGCCGCCGGCCTCGTGGGCCTTCCAGAAGTCGCCGATGGAGTCGCAGTTCTGGTCGAAGACTGTGACAGTCCACTTAGTGCTCGAATCCGCAGTGATTGTCACCACGCCCATGAGGAAGTCGCTGGACGAGTCAGTGACGCAGTGCCCGTCGGAACCGATGAAGACCGTCGTTCCTCCGGCACTGCTTGTGGTCGACCAGCAAGGCGCACTGGAGTTGACGCCTTGCGGGCTGATAGCAGGCTTCGAGGCGAACGCACTGCCCTGGGCCAGGGTCAGCATCGTCGCCACGGTGACCAGGCCGACCGATAGGCGCTTGAGCACCCTCATAGAGGAGTCCTTTCTCGTAGATGACCGTTGAAAGGAACCTAGGGTGCCGCCCTTACAATCGGCTTATAGCCGACTTAACAGGCAAACGGAGCGTTCGAGTGATCCGCGGTACTCAATCGTCGGCCTGGTGCAACGTGATCGCCATGGTGCCTTTGAAGATCAGTTCGTTCCAGATGAAGATGAACCCCAGCACGAACATCGCGGCCAGCGGCAGGACGGCCAGGTAGACCCGGCGCTGCTGGCCAGCCTTCTGCTGCCTGGCGATCCAGCGCGTCACGGGCGGCAGCCTTAGTACAAGCAGCGGGATCGAGCAAGCCACCGCCTGAACGAGCTTCTGATGGAAGATCGGGTCCCCGTCGTCCGGGCCGGTATCAGCGCCGAATCCCTCAAGCAGCATCAGGTGCAAAATCAGCAGGCCCCAGACCACGTACGTCAGTCGCTGCAACTGCTTCCAGTACCTGCCTAGCCAGCGCTGCGCCGGAGTGTTGGCGGTGGCAAGCAGCGGCAAAGTCAGCAAGACCGTGACAAAGCCGACAAGCAGGAAGGTGTGCCCGGCGAGCCGCCCGAACACCCCGCCGGCGAAGTCGGTGGAGATGGAGGCGATAACCGCGTCGGTGATCGCGGTAATCGCGAACATGATCCCGTACCACCTGCGCAGGGGGGCGACCCATCGCTGCCGGGTGACCGTGATCACCGGGGTGACCAGCAACGTCAGGAACAGGCAGATCTCACCGCCTGTCCCCAGCACGTCGGCCTCGATACTGTTGAGCACCGCGCTGTTGCCCCCGAAGACCGGGCGCGCGATGAAGAACAACGGAATCAGCGCGGGCAGCCGCAGGAGGAAGAGCATCGCCGACTGCTTCCGGAGGGTTCCGGCCGAAAACACAAAGTCCTGGTCCATCCAGGTGTCGACGGCGGTCTTCGGCATGAGCCACACCTTTCGCGTGCGGATGCTGCTTACTGAGCAGCTAGTGCGTGCTTCCCCGGGCGTGGCCGTTCGTCGGCCGATGATGCTCTTTGTGATGGGCGCCCGGCGCGTCCGGCTGGCCGGGACCCTGGTCTTCGCGGGGGCCGTTGGAAAGCGTGGCGCCTGTGCCCTCCGACCGGAAGACGAAGAACGAGAACCCGTGCATGAATGCCTCGGTAGTTCCTGACACGGCGCCGAACAGCGCCAAGCCGGCAGCGACGGCCACCATCAGCCGGGCCGCCCGTTGCTGCCGGGACCGCTGGCCAGGCTTAGTCGCCGGCGTGGTCTTCGGCGCCGGCGTGGTCCTCGGCTTGGGAGCGGCCGGCGGCGCCGGCTTGGTCCGCATGGCCGGCTTGGCAGGCGCGGTCGCGGCGGGCTCGGGAGCGGCCTGGCCTGGGCCTGGCTCAGCATCCGGCGGGGCCGGAACGGCGAGCCGCTGCGTGACGAACGCCGCTACTTGGCCAAGCTCAGCGGACATGGCGCGCGCCGATGCCCGGAGCCCTTCCGCCTCCCGCTCGGTCGCCTCGCGAAGCGCCGCAGCCTGCGCGGTAGCCTGATCGCGAAGCGTGGTCGCTTCCGCCCGGATCTTTTCCGCCTTCGCTTCAGCTCCCGAGATCAGCAAGCTGGCGACGCGCAGGGCATCCGCGGCTGGCTGCGACTCCTCCGCGCGCAACCCGGCCGCCGGCTCCGGCACTGACTCAGGAGGCCGCAGCAACGTCTGCGGCTGGCGCGGCGCTAGTTCGGCGAAGCCAGGCTCAGCGGCAGGAACGACCCAGCCCCGGTAATCCACCGCTTCCTGCGGCCGACTCGGATGATCCGCAGGCCAGCCTCGGTAATCCACGGCCTCCTGCGGCCGGCTCGGATGATCCGCAGGCCAGTCATGCCCGTGCCCGTAACCCACGCCGTTGACCTCGCGGCGACGGCCCCTGAGCGGCAGCACCAGGGCGCCGGCCACCGCCAGGGCGCCGACGATCACCAGGGCCAGACCCGCGACGACAAATCCGACCGCCGAGAATGAGGTTGTCGCGGCGGCACGGGCAGGCTGCGATGACGGCGACGGCGAGGCTGACAGTGTCGGCGAAGCAGACGGCGACGCCGAGGCTGACGATGATTGAGAGGGCGGTGCCGATCCGGCCGCAGGAGCCGCCCGAGGCAGCGGGCCGAAATGCACGCCTGCACCGGCCGCGTCCTTCGGCAGCTCAAGCACCCAGCCCGGCTCGACCAGCTTCGGATTCTCCAGCCGCCCGTCGTTACGCTGAAGCCGGCCTTTGTTGAGCCTGAAGATCTGCATGTACCTGCTGCCGTCGCCGAGCGTGAGCTCCGCGATCCGGAAGAGGCCCACCGACCCGTGGCCCGCAGCCGGGACAACGTAGTACTTAACCCGCGCCGGTGACTGGCCCGCTACGGCCGCGCTGGCTGCCGATCCAGTCCACGCAGCCGATCCGGCCCACACAGCCGATCCGGCCCACATGGTCGCGAGCAGCCAGAAAGCCGCGAGCACGCCGGCGCTGAGCCGGGATTGCCTGCCGCATCTGGCCATGGACCGTGACCAGCGCGCCGTCGCCTTAGTCGTTCCGCACATGCCTTCACCTGACCCGAGTTGCCGTCCGGGGGAACTCTGAGCATCCGGCTGCTTAACATTTGCGGGTCACGGTACAACAGTTAGATCGATTACATCGTAATAACACCGAATGATGACAGGAAGGTACGGTTCACACCTGCGACCTGCGGTTCGCGCGGTTACAGCCTAGACATTCACGGTGACGGCTGTGGCCTGGGTCTTGCCGTGGGAATGCTGGGACGCTGGGCGAGTCTCATCCGGGTCCAGCGACGTCGCGGCGGCGGCTCGGCCAGCCGGCCCTGGAGCGTGCCCGGCCGCCGGCGCGGGCTGCGAGCGCATGAATGACCCTGTTGGCCTGGGTCCAGGCTGCGGGAGTGAGTTTGAGGTGCCTGAGCGCCCGGCACCCGCGCGCCTGCGGGCGCACCCCCAGGTTGCGCATCGTTGCTGTTGCGGCCCGGCGGGCAGCAGGCGCGGCCAGAGCGAATCCGAGAGGATGAGCGGCCCGGCAGCCTTCATAGCAGGCGCAGGCTCCGTAATCACGCCCAGTTTCATGATCACTGAACCCAAGCCCCCGTGCAAGAGGCCGTCGCACCCCGGCCGACCCGGCCTGATGCCCTCGCGCCCCGGGCCGGCCCGGGCAGCCCGCCGGCCAGCTCACGCCAGCCGGCCCCACTCACCCCACGTCCACCACCGGCGCCACCCGCACCAAAGGCCACGGCACTTGGCCGGCGCCACATCCCGCCACCACGCGGCAAAAAACCAGACCTGAAACTGCGAGTCATCACCGGGCACGTCCCACTACCCGAAAAGTCTCCCCCGAGCGGAAGTTTCCCCGGAGCGGACCCCCGTCTCCGGATCGCGCGCCCCGCGCCGCAAACTCTCCCCGGCCAGTGTTAGCGGTCACGGAAAACTCCAGGTAGGCGGACGGGAAGCCAGTGATCACCGGAGTGAGGACGGGGAAGCGCCGGCAATCCGGAAGTTTCGGGATCATCCCCAGGCGGCTATCTCGAGCCCGTCACTCCAGAAGCCAAGGTCATCCGGTGGCAAGCCGACCCGGAGCGCAGGGCCGTCGGGTCCATCTCGATCGCGACGTTCCTGGAACCTGGCTGTATCAAGGCGCGGGGCAGGACCAGACCACTGGACTCTCATCAGGGTCGGACCTGAAGTTGCCCCGCAATGCAAGCGCCGGCCTTCACGGCCCGGGAGCTTTCGCGGCATTTGCACCCGTCCGGCACTCTTGACGAGAATGGCAGGTCGTGCGAAACCCATGATATCGCTAAAAGTTGGTACTTGCGTGCCCAGTGGTCCGGGGTTAGGCTTCCGGGCGTGGATCACAACGGGGGCCACATGATGGTCTATGGGCGTGCGCATATTTGTGCGCTTGCAGTGAGCTTATCTCGCGCTCACGTCTCTCTGCCAGTCGAAAGTGCTCCGCCGCATTTGCTAATGCCTCGTTGCCCCCAAGTGGTCAGTCACTACCACGGGAACAAGGTGGTTGTTCATGCTATTAGCTCGTGCGCGCAATCTGGCGGTCCTGATATCCGGGGTGCTGTTAGCCGTATCGCTAGCTGCCAGCTCGGCTCATGCCGGGGCCATCAGTCCAATCCAATCGCCGCGACATCCGAAATGGCGGCGGTCGCTGGCGGAACTGTGACCGGTGCCGGCGGGGTGGCGATGGCCGGCGTGGCTGTCGATCTGTATGCCTGGCCGTCCGATGCGGTGCTGCAGGCTATGAAGCCCGGCGCGCTTGCGCAGACAACGCTGCTCGGTACAGCGACCACCAGCGGCACCGGAAAGTACATGCTCCGCGTCCCGGCGGCAAAGCTCAAGGCGGCGGCTGTGGAGTCCGGCTACGCGAACCTGGAAGTCTTCAGCGCTGTCGGCGGTATCTGGTTCTTGTCGTATCAGGCCAGCTCGTTGCCTTCTCACCCGTCAGCGCCGGTGACGGTCAACCTCAGCCCCGACGTCGGAGTGAAGTGCGGCAAGGACTCCCTGGGACGGCCGTACGCCTTCTCAGGATTCGTCAAGCTTAAGCAACTGAAGCCGGCGTGGGCCACCGTTGGCCAAGGCTACATCAACCCAGTGAGAAAAACTAAAGGCGACACGATCCAGTTCAACTACAACCAGAGTTCAACAAAAGGCCAGACCTCGAACCTGGGCCTGGGAATATCGGGTTACGGAATCGATGCTGGGTACAACACATCCGGTGCCAGCACATCAACTGCCGACCAGGCCGTGAACTACCCTATGGAGCCTAAGAGCACGTGGTTCCGCACGGAGTTCAATACCGCGCTGTTCCGGGGTGAGTGCCATGGCCACAGCGGCGACAAGGTCAAGCAGCAGAAGCAGCACAGCTTTTTGCCCGCACAAGTACGAGCCTGTCCACAGCCTCGTCTACTTCGTCACCAAGTGCTTTTGGATGGTCAAGTCCACTGGCTGGTTCGGCATCACCGGAAAAATGGTCCACCCCGCACGAGTCCCGAGCACTCCAGCAAAATACTGCGGATTAGTGCAGGCCGGCTATGACACCAACGACCAGATGGTCTTCGCGTTTAAGCATACGGGATGGCTCTGCGGTACTAACCATGACACCGCTTCGGCAGCGCTGCTAGTCATACGAGGCACCAAGTCATAATGGCCGTCTGATGTAATAAGGCAGCGCTGTGAGGCTTGGCATGGGACGGCCCGAGAGGAGAGGATCACCCCGTCCCATGCCAAGTCATGCGGCTGGCGTAAACGAGTAGAGAGACCAGGATATGCGGGCACGAACAAAACGCGGTGTATGGCTGCCGGTAGCGGTAGCCGTGGCGGTAACAACCCTGAGCGGGTGCACCAACGGCCACGCTGCCCCGGCTTCGGACGGTCCACTGAGGAACAGCAACGGCATCTCGGTACCGCTTGACAAACTCTGCGCGCCCGGTGGCCGGACGTGGGCCTTCGGCTTTGATCAGTTCACCAACCACGGACACACCACGGTTGTCCTGGACCGCGTTGTCCTCCTGCGTCCTCGAAACGAAGACCTGGTCGGCTCCATTGCGGTGCCCGGAGATCAGGTCGTCGGCGCAGTGTCCTGGCCGCCGAAAGGCCACGACTTGCCGCCGGGCTGGAAACATCGTCAGCCCGTGCATGGTTTCCGGCTCGCGCGCGGCAAGTCGTTCAACTTGGTCCTAGGCGTGGCAGCCACCACGCAGGGCCTGCGCGCGACCTCACAGGGCGGGCAGATCTACTACCACGATCCTTCGGGCAAGTACGTAGTCAAGAGCTACTCGGCGAATGTCATCGAGGCCGGCGCGAGCACCAAAAACTGTTCTTGACTGAGGACAGAGTCAGGGACTTATCCGGCCTGAGTTATGCCCGTTCCTGCCCCCAAGGCGTCCGGCGGATCACTCAGGCAGGCATTCACGACGACTTAATATGCCAGCAGGATGGTTTGATCAGGCTGGCGATCTCGCATTCTGCCTCCTATGGAGGAATCCGCCAGAAGTGCTACAGCAGACGCCTGTTGGTCATACCAGGCCACCTCAGGCACCACGGCAGCCCGCAAAGTCGTTTGCGCAGGTAGGGTGCTGTCTGGCCTTAGGGCGGTGCTGGGGGCGGCGATCTGGGGCAGGGGCCTAGCTCCGCTCAGGGTCATTGATGCCCGGAATCGGCTATCGACTCCGGGCGTATCTATATTGACAAGCCTTCACTGCGGCTAATAATCGACTCGCCACATTTTAACTGCCCCGCATCCCCGATATTCTTTCGGCTCATCGTGACCTATTCCGTATCCAACCAGGCGTATTCCTGAAGCCAGCGCCTGCGCCAATGGAGCGTAATACGCCGCGAAGTGATACGTGGAGCGCCGCTCGTCGGTTTCTGGCCAGATACCAACTGTGTGTGCTTCAAGATAGAATCTCCAGATGCGGCAGGCGGTGTACGCCACGATGGTTTCAGAGCGCTTCACTCGAAGAAAGAAGTGATCGCCAGGGCGCCGTAGGAAACCTTTCAGCCGCAGTTGCACGAAGGCTTCCGGTTGAGTCAGACCGTTGCGACGGGAGACCTCGGCCACCAGCGGAGTCGCGTCCTTAATGCTTTCGTCATCGAGTTCCGATACGTCATATGACAAGCCAATACCCTCGGCATCTCGGTAATCTCGCCTCCAGGTCTGCCTGCTCTTTCTGGGCTGAACCTCGAGAAACTCGGCCAGTGAAGCCGCACCGTGCAGGTCGAGTGTGAACCAGGGCTGTCGCGGTCGGCAGGACACCGGGTTCAGGCCTGCAGCGATACAGGCATTGACGTCGGAGTCGGGAATAAATGCCGACATTGGCGTCTCGCCTCTGCCGTAAGCCTCTTGGATGGCTTGCCGCACCATAGTCGTGATCCGTTCGGACCGGGCTGCCGCGTCCTGGTCACAGGTCCATATAGCTGCCCTGAATTGCGACAGGCCACCGCCGATAATCGCAATTCGGCCACTGAGATCGTCGAGACCCAGCGCACTTCTGACCTCACCGCTGAAGGCATTGATCGCGCATGAGACGACAGGGAGCCTGCCTCTCAACCGACCGCAGTCGCCGACCTGCACCTCGGAGTATCGGAGTCGAGCGTCGAGACCACAAAATGCCCGCTCGTCCTCGATGACGAACTCGCTCAGGTCGGATGAAGCTGGCGCCATGCCGCCGCCCTCCCGGTCCGCAGCTCCGGATCTTTAGATCGTTTCAGGCCAACTGTGCCAGGAACCGGCAACCCGAACGTCCACATTGAGGTCGCACGCGCGGTGATCCCGAAGGAACTTGCCCGCAGCCGACCCAGGGCGGGGGCAGCCGGGGGCGCGGGCAGCGGCCGGCACTCACTGCCCGCGTGCTCACTCCAATGAACCCGCACCCATCCCGCCTGGCCGGCAGAACCCCGGCGGGGCCCAGTGCGTTTATATACGAACGGCATATTTGGGGCAGATGTGACGACAGGGGCTATTGATACTAAGTATCGATGCGCGGGGTGTCTCCGCATTGCCGCGTAAGGTTCCGAAGTGCGCAAGGGCGACCCGCATCGTCAGCATCGGCGTATAATCTGATTTGGCTGTATAGGTATACTTCGCACTGATACGCGCGGTAGGAGGCCGTGAGGCGCCATCACCATGACTTCGACTCAGCAGCCCTGGCACCAGAGTTGAAAGGCTTCCAGTGAATCTCGGCCACGCAGATGATTCCGTCGCAGATGATTCCGTCGCAGATGATTCCGTCGCAGGGCGGCTCGCCGCGATCTGGCGGGAAGAATTGAACGCGGATCAGGTCAGTAAGGATTCCGATTTCTTCGAACTTGGCGGCCACTCGCTAGTCGCAATCCGGGTCTGCGTGCGAGCCTCCGAAGATTTCGGCGTTGACGTGGAAGTCGCCGACCTGATCATGGACTCGTCTTTCCAGGCGATGTCCGATCGGATCGAGGTAGCGCTGAACAGCAGCGCCGAGAGTTCCATTCAGCCGGGCAGGGTTCATTCATGACCGAGACGCAGCCAACTTCCGGAGTCGCGATCATCGGCATTTCCTGCGCTTTCCCGGGCGCGGATAACCCCGCTCAGTTCTGGCAGAATATCCGCGACGGAGTGGAGTCGCTGACTTTCCTGAGCGACGAGGACCTTGCCGCGGCCAGGGTAGATAGCAATCTGTCGCGCGCACCTAACTACGTGAAGGTCGCCGCGGCCATCGAGGGCGTGGACATGTTCAACGCCGGCTTCTTCGGGATGAGCCCGAGGGAAGCCGAGCTGATGGACCCGCAGCACAGGCTGTTCCTGGAGCACTGCTGGCGGGCAATCGAGGCGGCCGGGTACGACCCGGCGAGCCTGGAAGTTCCAGTCGCGGTTATTGCGGGCACCAGCATAAATACGTACATAACCCAAGTCCGCTCGAACGTGAATGTGCAGGCGCTGAACGCCAGCGGAGAGGACTTGCATGATGTCGGGTCGGTCGAGAACGATCTCGACTACCTGACTACCCGGGTGTCGTACAAGCTGAATCTTACCGGGCCGAGCATCAATATCAGCACGGCCTGCTCAACTTCTCTCGTCGCGGTTCACCTGGCCGTTCAGGCGCTTCGCACTTTCGAGTGCGACCTGGCGCTGGCGGGCGGGGTGGCCGTCTCGCCGCCGGTCAAGGCCGGATACCTGTACCGCGAGGGCGCGATCAGTTCCTTCGACGGACACACCCGCAGTTTCGACGCCGGCGCGACTGGCACGGTACTTGGTGCTGGCATCGGCGTGCTGCTGCTGAAGCGACTCGAAGACGCCATGACTGACGGAGACGTCATCCATGCCGTGATCATCGGCTCGGCAGTCAATAATGACGGCGCAGACAAGGCCGGATTCACCGCCCCTGGCATTGCCGGGCAGGCCGAGGTTGCTGTCACGGCGCACGAGATCGCGGGCATCACCGCCGACACAGTGACCTACCAGGAAGCACACGGCACCGGCACGAGAGTCGGCGACCCGATCGAGGTCCAGGCACTGACCAGGGCATTTCGCGAGACCACCGGAGCGCGCGACTACTGCGCGCTCGGCTCGGTCAAGGCCAACATCGGCCACATGGACGCGGCCGCGGGCGTGGCCGGGCTGATCAAGGCAGCGCTCGCTACCAAGAATGCGGTCCTGCCACCGCAGATTAATTTCACCAGGCCCAATCCGGCGCTTCGACTTGATACGAGTCCCTTCTATATCGGCACTGAAGCACAGCCCTGGACGACTCCGGCGGCCTTTCCGCGACGGGCCGGAGTCAGCGCCTTCGGATTCGGGGGCACCAACGCCCACGTGCTCGTTGAACAATCGCCCGCGCGTGAACGCCGCCCGGACTCAGCTAGCTTTCAGATCCTGCCTGTGTCAGCGAGAGATCACCAGGCCGTCGGTGAATACCTCGAGTCGATAGCCGACTGGCTCGCCAGCGCTGACGATTTCGGCGGCGCGTCGCTCGCGGACGTCGCGGGGACTCTCCAGATAGGGCGCCCCCGTTTCGCGCGGCGAGCCGCTGTCGTGGCACGGTCGGCCGCCGAAGCTTCCGCGGCCATGCGCGCCCGGGCCAAGCTGCCGTTCGGGCAGGCCACCGCCACGCCACAGGTGGCGTTCCTCTTCCCCGGCCAGGGATCGCAGCACGCGCTGATGGCTAAGGGCCTGTATGAGAGTCAGCCGATCTTCCGCACGGAGTTCGAGCACTGCGCCGAGCTGCTCTCCCCCGAACTGGACCTGGATCTGCGGGAGGTGCTGTTCGACTCGGCCCCGGCCGGATCCGGTCACCCCGTCAACCGCACGAGCCTGACCCAGCCCGCGCTGTTCGCCGTCGAGTATGCCCTGGCGGCGGCACTGGCAGCCTTCGGCGTGCGGCCTGCGGTGATGATTGGTCACAGCCTCGGCGAGATAGTCGCCGCCACCATTGCCGGGGTCTTCACCCTGCAGGACGCGGTCAGGATCGTTGCGAAACGCGCCGCGCTCATGGATGAGGCACCGCCCGGCGCGATGCTCGCGATCAGTGCCCCGGCCGCGGCGGTCGGGCCGTTGCTGCCCGACGGTGTCTGCATCGCCGCGTACAACGGCCCCTTGCTGGTGGTCGCGACCGGCGCGCACGAAGGCATCGACACTCTGGCCGCGACGCTCGCGGAAAGCGGAATCAGCTCCAGGAGGCTGCGGGTCTCCTGCGCGAGCCACTCGGTACTGATGGAGGAGGCTGCCACCCGGTTCACCGAATTCCTCCGGGGGATCACGATGGCGCCGCCCTCCCTGCCGGTCGTGTCCAACGTGACCGGCGAGCTGCTCTCAGCTTCCGACGCCTGCGACCCAGAGTACTGGGGCAGGCACCTGCGCGGCGCGGTCCACTTCACCCAGGGCCTGGAGCGGCTCACCACGCTGGTGCGCGGCCCGCTGCTCGAGGTAGGACCAGGTGGCGGCCTGCTCTCGCTGGCCCGGGCCACGCAGGCCGCCGAAGGCCGGGCGCTGATCCCGGCAATGCGGCATCCGAAGGGTTCCGATGACGACCACCAGGTCTTCCTGGCCGCGCTGGCCGCGCTCTGGGAGGTGGGCGTCGAGCCCGACTGGACCGCCGGGCAGAGCCGCAAGGTGCACCGGGTGGAACTTCCCACGTACCCGTTCCAGCGGCGCCGCTACTGGATCGATGCTTCGACCGAGGATGAGCTCCGGCTTAGCCGCCGGCTGCTGGAGCGTGAGGACAACCCGGAGCGCTGGTTCTACGCGCCGAACTGGCGCCGGACCGCCGATGCCCAGCACCTGCGATCGGCCGCACCGGACGGGTGGGCCGCACCGGAATCTGTCCTGATCGTCAGCGATGAGGCCGCGAAGACATCCGGTCTGGCGGAGATCGTGGCGGACAGGCTTCGCCTGGATGGGCGTCAGTGTCTCGTCCTGGCTGATGCCGCCGGCTATCGCCGCGCGCTCACCGAACAGCGGGCGGAATCGGCCGGCACCGCCTTGATCTTCCTGGCCGGAGGCCACTGCGATGATCACGCCCGTGCTGATCGCGCCCGTGCTGATCGCGCCCGTGCTGATCGCGACCAAGTAGCAGCCTCGCTCGCGTTCCTGGCTCTCGGCCGCGCGCTGGCCGACGCCGGGTGGGCCGGCGAACTGCTCGTCGTCACCCGCGGCGCCTTCGACGTACTCGGCTACGAGGAGCCCACGCCTGAGGGCTGGCTGCTCGACGGGATAGCCCGGGTCTTGCCGCGGGAGGTTTCCGGTGTCTCCTGCCGGATCGTGGACCTCGAACCTGATGAAGAGCCGCCGGGGATCGCCTTGAGCCTGGCCCGGGAGCTCACCGTGCACCAGCCCGATGCCGTGATCGCCTACCGCCGCGGGCGCCGCTGGCAGCGCGGCATCGAAGGGCTCGCCGCGGGTGCCGCGACGGCTCCGTCGCGGCTTCCCAGGCGCGGCGGTACCTACCTGATCACCGGCGGCCTCGGCGGGATCGGCCTGTCCCTCGCGGAGTTCCTGGCCAGGCAATTTCAGGCGCGGCTCGTCCTGACCGGGATCACGCCGTTCCCCGAGGCCGCTGACTGGGACCGCTGGATCGCTGAACACGACGAGCGCGACCGCACAAGCCGCCGGATCGAACGGCTGCGCCGCATCGAGCGGCTGGGCGGCGAGGTCCTTGCGCTCGCCTCGGACGTAGGTGACGTGCTGGCTGTGCGGGACCTGATCGCTCTCGCCGAGCGCCGGTTCGGACGGGTGGACGGCATAGTCCACGCGGCTGGACTGCCAGGCGGCGGGCTGATCCAGGCACTCGATCCCGGGTCCTATCTCAAGGTCCTGGCCCCGAAGATGCTCGGTGCCCAGCACCTGCTCGAAGCTACCGAGGGAAAAGACCTCGACTTCCTGATGTTCTTTTCCTCGCTCAACGTGGTGGATGGCCGTTTCGGCATCGCCGACTACACGGCTGCTAACAGTTACCTGGACGGCCTTGCCCATCAGGCCCGGCACCGTGGTCGCCTGGAAGTCATGGCCGTGGACTGGACGGGCTGGCGAGACCTTGGCATGGCCCTGGACGCCGGCTCGACCGCCGACGGTAACGAGGACCTGCGCGAGGTCGAACGGCTGGCCATCATGTCCGAGGCAGGCCTGGCTTCCTTCATGTCAGAAGACGAAGCCCACCAGGTATTCCTCGGCGCGCTCGGGCTCGGTCTCCCGCAGGTGCACGTCTCCTCCCAGGATCTGCTGGCCGTGGTGGAGCAGGGCCGGCGGCTGGACGTGGCGACCGCGCTCGAGGCCCTGGCTCAGGCGGACCGCAGGAGCCGCGCCTGCGAGCGCCCGGAGATCGCCAGCGCGTACGAGGCTCCGGCCGAGCCGCGTGAAGCCTTCGTCTGCGACACCTTCCAGCTCTTGCTGGGCGTCGAGCGTGTGGGCGCGGCCGACAACTTCTTCGAGCTTGGCGGGAACTCGCTTCTGGCGCTCGACATCGTTGCCAGGGTCAAGCGCCGGTTCGGAGCTGACGTCTCCGTCGGCAGGTTCCTCGTCAGCCCGACGCCGAGATGGATGGCCCAGCTGATCGCCGGGCAGCCGGTGCCCGCGGAGACGCCGTGACCGGCCCTGTTCCCGCGACGCGCCTGCAGGCCGGGCTCTGGTTCCTCAGCCAGGCGCATCCGGGCGTGCCGTTGTACTCGATGCCCCTGGTGCTGCGCCTGCGCGGCCCGGTGAATCCCGGCTCCGCAGCCGCGGCCCTGCGGTACCTCACTGACAGCCACGAGATCCTGCGTCTCCGCTTCGCGCCAGGCGAAGCCGGGCCGGAGCTCATCCCGGCGGAGGTGCTGCCTGAACCCAGGTTCGCCGACCTGCGGCGCAGCCCGGATCCGGTGGCGGCCTGGGCGGAATTGCTTCGCGCTGAGCTGGCCGAGCCGGTCGACCTGAGCGCGGGCGCAGGTCACCGGAGTGTCGTCGCCGCGCTCGGCGAGGAGGATTGCGCCGTCGCGATGGTCGTGCACCACGCCTGGGCGGACGCGCGTTCGCTGGAGATCCTGCTCGACGACTTCTGCACGGCCTACCGGGCCATTGAGGAGGCCGGCGTCCCGCCTGAGCCGCGCCAGGTGCCCGCGTACCGGGAGCTGGCCCGCCGGTGGCGGCAGGATCTCGAAGACCGGAGTCGTCAGGCAGGGCTCGCGTACTGGTCCGGCGAGCTCGCGGACGTCGGGGACTTCGCGCTGGCCGCGGACCGGCGCAGGCCCGCCGTCCGAACCCTGACCTGCACCGAGTATCGCCAGGAACTGCCAGCAGGCATGCTGGACCGGGTCGACCTGATGTGCCGGGAGTCGCGGGTAAGCCGGTTCATGGCCTTTGCCGCGGTGCTCGCGGTCTTGCTCGCCCGCTGGACGGGTGACTCTGGCGACCCCGTGCTCGCGGTGCCGCAAACCTTGCGCCGGGCGGCCTGGCTGGAGGACGTCGTCGCGCCCCTGGTCCAGACGCTCCCGCTCCGGCTGCCCGTAGATCAGCGAGGTTCATTCCGCGACTTGCTGGCGGTGACGCGGGCTAAGACCGCCGCGGCGATGGCCCACGCGGGCATCACTTTCGGCGAGATCATCGGCCTGGCCGGCCTGCGCGGCGACCCGGCCACCCAGCCGCTCACGTCCGTCGCCTTCCAGGTCGCCTCGTCCTTCGCGGGTAGCCGCGATGCGGGCAAGGTGACCGTGGAGAGTTTTGACCTGGAGCCCGCCGCCAGGGACACGGACCTGACGTGGGACATCATGCTCACCGAGGACGGCGGCTGGCTGTCCGTGAAGTACGCCGACGAGATTTTTGACCGCGCCACGGTGGCACGCCTGGCGATGGAGTACGTCGCGCTTGCCGATGCGCTTGCCGCGCGGGCCGATACGCCGCTCCACCAGGTCGAGCACCGGGACGCCGCGGAGCTTGAGCGGCTCTGGGCGCTCGGCCTGCCGCCCGATTCCGCCGAGTGCCCGCAGGCCTGCGACCTCGCCGCGCTGTTCGGGCTGACGGCTTCCGCCCACTCCGACCGGGTCGCCCTGGTCGACGGCCGCGAGTCCTGGACCTATGCGGAGCTGGCCGCGAAAGCAGCCCGGATCCGTGCGCAGCTCCAGGGCGCCGGCGTGAGCGGCGGTGACGTGGTAGCGCTGGCTTTGCGCCGCCGCGGCGACTTCATCGCGGCCATGATCGGCGTGGTGGCGGCCGGCGCGGCCTACCTGCCGATCGACGTTGAGCAGCCGGCCGGGCGCTCCGCCGCGGCGATCGCCAAGACCGGGCCTGCCGTGATAGTGACCGACGCCCGTGACCCGTGGCCTTCCGGCGGCTGCGGGGTGCCGGTTGTACTGCTGGGCGAGGGCGTGCCCGGCCCGGCCATGGCTGCTCGGGCACCAGCTGGCCCTGACGATCTGTGCTACGTGATGTGCACCTCCGGCACTACAGGTGAGCCGAAAGCCGTCGCTGTCACCCACCGGGGCGTATCGTCCCTCGCCTGCCGGCCGCCGTTCGCGCGGATCGGCCCGGGTGAGGTACTCCTGCAGCTGGCCCCGTTGTCATTTGACGCGGCCACGTTCGAAGTCTGGGGCGCGCTGCTCAACGGGGCGACCTTGGTCCTGCCAGGGCGCGGCCTGCTCAAGGCCGCTGAGATCGGGCAGCTGATCCGTTCGCATGGCGTCACCGTGCTCCATCTCACCGCGGGTCTGCTGCGCGTAGTAGCCGAAGGCGACCCTGGTTGCTTCGCCAGGCTGCACACCCTGCTGACCGGCGGCGACGTCATCCCGGTGGCTCAGGTGCGCGCGCTGATGCGGTCTCATCCGGGGCTGACGGTCGTGGCCTGCTACGGCCCGACCGAAAACACGACGTTCTCCTCCGTGGCGGTGCTCACTGAGCCTCCTGGCCGGCTGATTCCCCTGGGCCAGGCCCTCCCTGGCCGTAGCGTGCATGTGCTCGACGACTGGCTGCGGCCAGTCTCCCCCGGCGCGATCGGGGAGATCTGCGTGGGCGGCGGCGGCCTGGCGCGCGGATATCTCGCTGATCCGGGGCAGACCGCGGCGAGCTTCGTGCCGCATCCCGGGCCGCGCGCTCCTGCGGAGCGCCTCTACAGGACCGGTGACATCGCCAGGGTACGGGCGGACGGCGAGCTCGAGTTCCTCGGCCGCCGGGACTCGCAGATCAAGGTTCGCGGTTACCGGATAGAGCCATCCGAGGTCGAGGCCGCGCTCCTGGCCCACCCTGGCGTGCAACGCTGCGTCGTCAGGGCCCGCGGTCACGCGGGTGACCGGAGCCTGACCGCCTACGTCGTGACTGAAAGCCCAAGGACAGCGGCGCACCCGGGCCCGACCGCCGGGGAACTCCGCGCGCACCTGCGAGGGCTGCTGCCCGAGCCCATGATCCCGGGCAGCTGGCTCTTGCTGGACGAGCTGCCGCTCACCGCTCAGGGCAAGGTGGATGGCCCCAGCCTGGACAAGCTGCCCGTCAGGCAGACGGGACCGGAGTCAGGGCACCGGCAGCTGAGCCCGACCGAGGCCATGGTGCATGAGATCTGGTGCTCATGCCTGCGCCAGGAGCGCATTGGCGTCACCACTGATTTCTTCGAGGCGGGCGGGCATTCGCTCGCCGCCCTGCGCATCGCCGGCCAGCTCGAGCGGCGGCTCGCCCGGCCAGTGCCGCTGGCCGAGTTTCTTCGCCGCCCGTCAATCGCCGAGTTCGCCGCCTGGATCGACGAGTGCTCTCCCCCAGGCCCGCGGGACCGGGCTCCGGTAGTCACCGCCCGGCCGTCGTCGTCAGAGGACCCGGCGGAGACCTGGCCGCTGACCCCTCCCCAGAGCGCCCTGTGGTTCCTGGAGAACTTCAACCCCGGCAGTTCTTTCTACGTAGTCGGTCTTGGCCTCGTGCTGCGGGGAAGGCTGGACACGGCGGCACTTCAGGTTGCCTTCGGCGACATCGTCACCCGGCACCAGGCGCTTCGCGCCCGTTTCCTGACCCTTGACGGCCGTCCTTATCAGGTGTTCGTCCCCGGCCAGGCCGTGGCACTCGACCTGCGTGACCTGTCAGCCGAAGGCGATCCTGAGGCCGCCGCCCGGGAGGTGCTTGACGAGCTGGCAACGGCTCCGTTCAACCTCGGCTCCGAGCCGCCGCTGCGCGCCCGGCTGGTGCGCCTCAGCGAGCAGCGTCACGCGCTGCTGCTGGCGGTGCATCACATCGTCTTCGACGGCTGGTCCGCCCAGGTTCTGCTTTCCGACCTTGGGGCCGCCTACGAATCCCGGAGCGCGAACCGGCCGGTCACGTTGCCGGCACTCGGAATAGGCGTCGGCGAATACGCCGCCCGGCTGGCCGGGCTTGACACAGGACTCGCGGAGACGGAACTTGCCTACTGGCGCGAGACGCTCAGGGCGGCGCCGGTCGTGAACCTCCCGGCCGACCACCCCAGGCCCGGAATCCGCCAGTTCGACGGCGCGGCCTGCGGCTATGACCTCGACCGCCCGGCCAGCGAGGCGCTGAGGAAGCTCTCCAGGCAGCTCGGCACCTCCCTGTTCACCGTTCTGGCCGCCGCATTCACCAGGCTTGTCTCGCGTCTTTCCGGAACTGATGACGTGGTCATCGGCGTGCCGCTCGCCGGGCGGACCGAGGCCAGGACGCACAACCTGGTCGGCTTCTTCGCCAACACCCTGCCGTTGCGGGTTGACCTGACGGGCGCCGGTACATTCCGGGACGCGGTGGAACGGCACCGCACGCCAGTCAGGGAACTGCTGCTCCGCCAGCACGTCCCGTTCGCCAGGCTGGTGGAAGCACTCGCGCCGAGACGTTCCGCAAGCCGCAACCCCTACTTTGACATCTGCTTCCAGTACCTGCCCGCCGCCGATCAGGGCGTGCGCTTCGGCAATCTGGAACTCGGCTTTCTCGATGGCACGAGGCGGGCCGCTCAGTTCGACCTGAGCTGCGACGTCCACGAGGTCGGCGACCACCTGCGGATTCAGTTCGAATACAGCACCGAGCTGTTCTCAGAGCCGACGATCCAGGCTCACCTGGCGGCCTACGCCGGCCTGCTGCGCGAGGTAGCGGGCAGCGGGGTAGCAGGCAGGGACCAGGGGGAACTCGCTGCCACGCCGCGAGCCAGCCCCCGGCGCCGGGAGCCGCCGCCAGCCGGCGGCCTGGCCGGAATCGTCGCGGCGCAGGCCCGCTCGCGCCCCGGCGCGCCGGCGGTCCGCTCGGCCGGCCAGCGCGCGCTGAGCTTCGCTCAGCTGGACGACGCCGCTGCCCGCTTCGCCACCTTGCTCGGGAACAGCGGCGTATCCGCTAGCGATGCGGTGGGCGTGCTCCTGGAACCGGGCACGGACCTGGCGATCTCGATCCTCGCCATCCTGCGTACCGGTGCCTCGTACGTCCCGGGAGATGTCAGGACACCCCCTGCGCGCACTGCCAGCGCCTTGCGGCAGGCCGGCTGGCCGGCTGCTCGTGCACGGCAGGGCGAGCCTGGATCCGGCGCGGGAAGCCGCCAGCCAGGCCGGCGTGCCTACCCTCCGGCTGGACTCCGGCGCCCTCGCCGGGCACCCGCCCGCGCCGCTGCGGGAACTGAGCCCCGCCAGCGACGCCTACGTCATCTTCACCTCGGGAAGCTCGGGCCGCCAGAAAGGCGTGCGCGTCCCGCACTGTGCCGCGACGGCGCTGGCGGTGTCGGCGGCGGAGGTCTACGAGCTCACGCCAGGCGACGTCGTCCTGCAGCTCGCGTCCGCGGCCGTGGACGTCTCGGTCGAAGAGTTCTTCGCCGCCTGGCAGGCGGGGGCTTGCGTTTTCGTCCAGGGCCCGGTCATCGACGACCTGTCTGCCCTGGTCGCTGAGCAAGGACTCACGGTGCTGAACCTGCCCGCCGCGCTCTGGCACGAGTGGACTAGGCAAGCGGTCGCGGGCGACTGCGTCGTGCCGCCATGCGTCCGGCTGGTGATCGCCGGCAGCGACCGGGTCGATCCGCACCGGGTGCGCCAGTGGCACGCAGGCCCCGGTGCGGGCATCCGGCTGCTCAACGCTTACGGCGTGACTGAGGCGACCGTCTCCTCTGCCTGGTACGACACCGCCGGTCTCGCAGCCGACGCGGTGCACACCACGCAGGTCCCGATCGGCCGGCCGTTCCCGCACGTCGCGTTGCACATCCTGGACGAGGCAGGCGTCCGCGTACCGGACGGGGCGCCAGGAGAGCTCTATATCGGCGGGGCCGGGGTGGCCCTTGGCTACCTCGGTGACCCCGGGGGAACCGCCGCGAGTTTCCTGCCAGATCCGTTCGGGGCCGGCGCCGGGCACCGGATGTACCGGACCGGAGACCAGGTCAGGCGGCTGCCCTCGGGCGCGCTGGATTTCCGCGGCCGTAAGGACACCCAGGTCAAGATCCGCGGCAGCAGGATCGAGCTTGCCGAGATCGAGCGGGTCGCGGCTGAGGTCCCCGGTGTCGCCGAGTTCGTCGCCGACGCCCGGCCCGATGACCAGGGCACGATCAGGCTCGTCGGCTACGTCCGCCTGTCCGCGAGCTCAGACCGCGACCTGAGCCTGGCCAGGGACCGCGTCGAGGAATGGCGGCAGATCCACGACGCCGACGTCTTCAATGAAGTCCCTGAGCAGCAGGCCGCCGACCTGAACGCGAGCGGCTGGCTCAGCAGCTACACTCTCGAGCCGATTCCTGCCGAGGCGATGGCGCAGTGGCGTGACGAAACCGTCGCGAGGCTCCTGGAGGAAAAGCCCGGCCGGGTGCTGGAGATCGGCTGCGGGACCGGCATGATCCTGCTCCGCGTGGCGCCCGAGGCCGGCTATTACCTCGGAACCGATATTTCAGCTCGCGCTCTCGGCTACGTGCGGGCGCAACTCGACGCGACCGGTCTGGCCGACCGCGTCGAGCTTCGCCAGGCGGCCGCTCACGAACTGGCCGCCCTCGGCAGCGACCAGTTCGACCTTGTCGTAGTCAATTCGGTCGTTCAGTACTTCCCGAGCGAGTCCTACCTCAGCGAGCTGCTCGAGTCGGCCTGGCGGCTGCTCCGCCCGGGCGGGCGAATGCTGATCGGCGATGTCCGCGACCTCACGCTGCTGCGAGCATTCCACCTGTCGGTGCAGCTCTTCCGTCAGGCCGGGGAAGACCCGCAGGCGCTGCTTGGCAGTGTGACGGAATACGTCGAGACTGAGAGCGAGCTCTGCCTGGCCCCTGCCTATTTCCTTGCCCTGGACGGCCGGCTCCCTGAGCTCGGCGAGATTGATGTCAGGGCGAAGGCTGGCCGGGCCGATACCGAGATGAACGGTTTCCGGTACGACGTCATCCTGCGCCGGGAGCCGCCCGGGGCGCCCGGCCCGCCGGAGCCGGAGAGCGTCGCCCGGATCGACGGGACGGCATTGACCATCGGCCGATTCGGCGACATTGTCGATGAACTGCGCGGGCAGCCGGCCGTCATCTCGCCGGTCACCGACTCCAGGCTGGCCCGGCAGCTGGCACTTGCGGCAGAGTTGCCGCGCGCCGCCAGCCTCGCTGACGCCGAGAGGGCGGCCTCGTCGTGGCCGCCCGGGGTGCATCCGGCCGATCTGGTGGCCGCGGCGGCTGCCCGGGGACGGCGAATCGCTGTCAGGCACAGGGGCGAGGGCTTCCTCGACGTTGTCGTGAGCGATCGCCCGGTCCGGCCCGAGGTCCCGGCGAGCGCCACGGCGAGCACTCAGGCGCATGCCAACAGGCCACTGGATACGGTCAGGCGCCGCAGCATCATCGCGGCGGTCCGCGAGCATCTTGGCCGCAGCCTTATCAAGGCCATGATTCCCGGCCGCCTGGTCTTCATCGATGCCTTCCCGGTCACAACCGGCGGAAAGGTGGACAGGAAACGGCTCCCGGATCCTCCTCGCACCTCAGCAAGCATGTCGTCGGTGCTGGCGCCGACTCCGCTTGAGCGCACCCTGGCTGCCGCCTGGCAGCAGGTGCTCGGCGCGGTCTCGGTCGGGCCCGCCGATAACTTCTTCGAGATCGGCGGAGACTCGATCAGCTGGCTGCAGATCATGTCCCGGTGCAGCCGGGAGGGGATCAGGCTCTCAGCCCGCGACATCTTCGAGCACCAGAGCGTCGGCGCCCTTGCCGCGATTATCGAGAGCAGGCGGCAGTCCGTGACGAGCGCGGACGCCACCGCGGCGGAGACTGCGGCGGAACCGGCGCTGGAAGCTGGCCTGACGCCGATTCAGCACTGGTTCATGGAGTCATTCCCTGCGGGTCGCGACCATCAGAACCAGAGCCAGTGGTACCGCCTGCCCGCGGGTTGCCAGGAGACCGTGCTCAGGCGGGCCCTGAGCGACGTCGCCACTCACCATGACGTGCTCTCGGTCCGCTTCGCCAGGGAAGGCGGCGAGTGGCGCCTGCGCGCCGGGGAGCCACTCGCGGCCGAGTCTGTGCCGCTCACGCAGGTGCGGCTGCCAGCAGCCGGGCCGGACGCGGACGCGGCGCTGTCAGCTCACTCCGGCCACGCCCAGGACGCGCTGTCCGTGGCCGCCGGCCCGCTGTTCCGCGTCGTGGTATTCCGGACGCCTGACAGCGGGCCTGACCTCATGCTGTGGTGCATCCACCATCTCGCGGTCGACGCGGTGTCCTGGCAGTTCCTTGACGAGGACCTGGACGCGGCCCTGACTGCCCGAGGCGCGGGGATCGCACCTGTTCTCCCGGCGCGGACATCGTCCTATCTGGACTGGAGCGCCTGGTCCGGGCAGGCTGCCGGGCGGCTTGATGCCAGTGAGCTGGATTACTGGCGGGTCGCGGCCCGCGCACCCGCGCTGGCAATCCCGCTGCGGCATCAGCGTGCGGACGCGCGGTACGGCGCTGCTCATCGCCACGTCACGACAGTGGCGGCAGCCGAGATCGGCCGGGCGCCTGGCGATCTGGTCCTGGCAGCCGCGCTGGCGGCAGTGCGAGCAGCGCTGGCGCCAGTCACCGGATGCGAGTCGGGCTCAGTCTGGCTGGAATACCACGGGCGCTCGCTTGATGGCACAGGGCCGGACATCACCAGGACCGTTGGCTGGTTCACCTCGCTCTTCCCGTTTGCCGTGGCTGAGCCCGACCTAGTCTCGCTGCGCGCCCGGCTCAACGCCGTGCCCGGCGGCGGCGTCGGCTACGGCCGGGCTCGCTACCTGGCCGGACACGAGCTCGCGAGCAGCGCGAATGTCGTGGTCAACTACGTGACCGCGGCTGCCCAGACCGAGGATGCCCAGACCGAGGATGCCCAGCAAGGCGATGGCCGCCGGCTGCGTTCCGTACCGCAGCCCAGCGTCGCCGGCTCTGACGTGGCGGCGGACGCTCCCATGCCCTTCGCCCTGGAGCTCAATCTGGCCCGCGCCGGAGCCGGGCAGATCGTGGCGGACTGCACCTTCAGCGCCCGTCACTTCGACGGTCACGAAGCTGAGCACCTCGCTCGCTCACTCGGCACGGAACTGGAAAGAGAGCTGGCCAATCTCGCCCGCACTCCCCCGAGGTTCGAGCTAGTGCCTCAGGCGGTGCGCACTAGTCCCGCATTTACTGACCTGGCGGAGAGAGCCGCCGTCACCGAGGCCTACCCGCTAACGCCCATGCAGCAGATGATGCTCAACCGGCATCTCCTGCTGCCGGCGGGCGACGCCAACTACGACGAGACCGTGCTGACGCTCTCCGGCGAACTCGACCCCGACCGCTTCCGCTCGGCCTGGAGAGCGCTTGCCGGGCGCCACGAGGTATTGCGGACGTCGGTGGAATGGGCGGGGCTGCCCCAGCCGGTCCAGGTTGTCTATCGCGAGGTGCCCAGCGCGATCCGCTATCTCGACTGGTCGGCGCTCTCGGAAGGACGCGTTGAGCGGCGGATCGCGCTGCTGCTCGCCGAGCAGCGAGCAAAGGCGCCGGCCCTGTCAGGTACGCCGCCATTCCGGCTGACCTTGATCAAGACCGGGCCAAGGCAGGCCCGGCTCGTCTGGATCGACCACCACATCCTTCTCGACGGCTGGTCGTCATCGGTGCTCATCAACGAGCTGCTGGACGCCTACGACAGCATTTCCCGCGGTGCTCCCGCCTTCGCGGGCGCCCAGCCGCCGGTCCCGTACGGTGACTACCTGCGGTGGGCCGGCACGCGCGACGCCGGTCAGGCCAGGACCTACTGGCGCGGGGCGCTTGAGGGCTTCACCGCCCCGACCGAGCTGCCCTTCGACCGCCCGCCGAGTGCGCTCGCCGGCGCGTCGGAGGACTATGCCGAGAGCGACGCCGAGCTGCCGCCTGGCCTTGCGGCGGCGCTGCGCCGGCTCGCCAGAGAACGCCGTACCACCCTGGGCAGCGTGCTCGCCGCGGGCTGGGCTCTCTTCCTGCGCCAGTTCACGCGCGACAGCCAGGTCAGCTTCGGAATGGCACTCAGCGGGCGGCCGCCCGAGCTAGGCGAGGTCAGCGCCATGGTCGGCCTGTACCTCACCACGCTGCCGCTGTCGGTCCGGATTGACGCCGGCTCTTCCATCGGCGAGCTGGTTGACTCGGTGACCAGGCAAAGCTGGCAGCTCGGCGAGGTCTCGGCCGCCGGATCGCTGTGGGATATCTATGAATGGGCTGGCATCCCGGTCAGCCGGACTCTCTTTCACAGCGTGCTGGTCGTGCAGAACTTCAGCCGGCCCGCCGACCGCGACCGGGCGGGACAGCGGCAGAGACAGCTGTCAGCCCGCATGACCCAGAGCCAGCTCCTCGCCGGAGTGCCGCTCACGATCGCCGTGGAGCCGTCAGACTCCGGCGACGGCGGCATCCGGCTGGTCTGGGACAGGCGGGCCTTCGCTCCGCAGACGGCCCAGCGCGTCCTTTCCGAGTACCTGGCGCTCCTGGCCACGATGTGCGATGGCCAGGAACTGCCGCTCGCCGGGCTGCCCATTCTCGGATTCGGTCAGCAGCTCATGCCTGGCCAGCACGAGCCTCGCGGCGCGGACGACCTGGGCGAGCCCCCGCGCGGGCCGGCGGAGCAGCGCATTGCCCAGGCCTGGCAGGAAGTTCTCGGCATTCCGGGCGTCGGACGGGATGTCAATCTCTTCGATGCCGGAGCTAACTCGGTGACCGTGATGCGGCTGCACGCGCGACTCGCCGAGCTCTTCGATGCCACAATCGCGCTGGCGGAGCTCTTCCAGTTCCCGACGGTGCGGGGCATGGCCGCGTTGCTCGGCGCGTCCGCCACCCGGGCGCCCGCCAGTTCCGCCGCCCGTTCTGGCCGCAGCCAGCAGCGCAGAGCCGCGCTGACGGCGACGGCAGCACCCCGCCGGGCCGCACGCCACGGGCCTGCGCGCGACAGCGCTCTACCGCGTCCGACGGAGGATGAACAGCGCCAATGAAAGCGCCAGTAAAAAGGACCGAACTATTCAGTCCGCTCAAACTGCCTGCCTTTCGCAGGGTCTGGGCCGGTCAGGCGCTCAGCGCCGTTGGCGACGGATTGTTTCCGGTCGTACTCGCCGGCGCGATCCTGGAGCATCATCGTGCCACCGACCTCGGTCTTGTCCTCGGCGCCGAGAGCCTCCTGCTCGTGCTGGTCGCATTGGCGGGAGGCGTGCTCGCTGACCGGGTGCGGCGCACTAAGGCGATGATCGGTTCCGATGTACTGCGCACGGTTGCCGTGGCGGGGTTCGCGCTTGGCGCCGCCCAAGGACCCCTGCCGGTAGCGATCGTGCTGGCCATGGCCATGGGCCTCGGCACCGGGCTGTTCCGTCCGGCAGGCCAGGCGCTGCTGCCGACTCTCGCGCCTGACCTGCTGACCCAGGCTAACGCCCTGCAATCGGTCACGACCAGGGCCGCGCTGATCGCCGGGCCCGCCCTTGGCGGCCTCTTCCTTGTCCTCAGCAGCGCGAACGCGGCGTTCTGGTTCGACGCGGCCACCTACGTGGTCGGGATAATCACGCTGCTCGGGGTGCGTGACGGCAAGCCCGTGCGCGCTCAGGAAGCCGGGGTATTCGCCGAGGCCAAAGAGGGCATCAAGGCTGTCCTTGACCGGCCCTGGGTGGCGATCATCATCGGGCAGGGTACGGTCCAGCTGCTTCTGGTGATGGCGCCGGCCCTCATCCTGCTGCCGATCTACCTCCACCATCACGCGCAGCTGCCCTCGTACGGCCTGATGCTCAGCCTGCAGGCCGCGGGCTCAGGCTGCGGCGGGCTGCTCGTCGGCATCCGGCCGCCTCGCAAGCCTGGCGTGGTCGGAGTCCTGGGCCTCGGGCTGCTGTCGTTCCAGCTCCTGTGCATGATCTTCGCGGCCCCCCTCCCGGTTCTCGGCGCCTCGGTATTCCTGACCGGCCTTGGCTACGCGCTGTTCGGCGTGCTCTGGGCCAGCGGCCTTCAGACCGCCATCCCAGACGGCCTGCTTGGCAGGGTTTTCGCAGTGGAAATGCTCGGCACCTATGCGCTGGAGCCCGTGGGGCTCAGCCTTGCCCCCTCCGCCGCGGGTCTGCTTGGCCTCCGGACTGTCCTTGCCGTGGCGCTAGTCGTGCTTGTCATCACCACGGTGGTGCCGCTCTTCGTCCCCGGCGTCAAGGAATTCGCTGATCCGCCCGGCAAGGAAACCGAGCCGGAAGAAGAAGCCTCCGCCCAGGCCCGCTGACCAGGCCTCGCGATGACAGCGATCGGCGACCTGCCCGCCAGGGGAATTTCCTCGCTCCGTGCGGCCTTCGCCGCGCAGGCGTCCGAGACACCCGGGGCTATCGCGGTGGCTGACGGACCGGAGCGAGTCACCTATCGCCAGCTTGCCCTGGCCGCGTCGGCGATCAGGGATTCACTCGACGGCCACGGGATCGGTCCGGGCAGCCGGATCGGGATCTCGCTGCACCGCTCCTGGCGGCTGGCCGCCGCGATCGTCGCGATTCTCCAGCACGGCTGCACGTATGTACCGCTGGATCCCGGCTACCCGGCCGGGCGCCTGGAGTTCATGGCCCGCGACAGTGGTGTCAGCGCGGTGTGCACCGAGCCCGGGCAGGCGCTGCGCACAGGCGACAGCCACCGGCGCGTCGACGTCAGCGGTCAGCTTGCCGCGACGGTCCGTGACAGCGCGCCATCCGATCCGGCGGTTCCCGCGTACATCATCTACACCTCAGGGTCTACCGGCCAGCCCAAGGGCGTCGCCATTGCCGAATCCGCTGTCGTCGCCCTCTTCGCCTCGGCCGCCGGGCATTTCCGCTTTACCAGGAACGACGTGTGGACGATGCTGCACAGCTACAGCTTCGACTTCTCGGTCTGGGAGCTGTGGGGAGCCTTGCTCTCGGGGGGCCGGCTGGTGATCGCGGGCCAAGAGAGCGTCCGTGATCCCCGGCGGATCGCCGAGCTGATCGGCGAGCACGGCGTCACCGTGCTCAGCCAGGTGCCTAGCGCGTTCAAGACGCTGGTCTGGGCGCTCGACAGGCAGCCCCGCGAGCTGCCGTCGCTCCGTTACATCATCTTCGGCGGCGAGGAATTCGACCGCCGGTCCGCACGGCGCTGGATCGAAGCTGGTTACGGCACGTGCGCCCTGGTCAACATGTACGGCATCACGGAGACAACCGTGCATGCCACCTGCGCCCTGGTCGGGCCAGCGGACCTCGGCGAGACCGGGCCTACCAGGATCGGCCGGCCTCTCGCTCACCTGCGGGCAATGCTGCTGGACGAACGGGACCGCCCGGTCGCCGATGGCGAGCCCGGCCAGTTGCACCTCAGCGGCCCGTCGCTGGCTCTCGGGTACGTGAATCAGCCCGAGCTTACTGAGCAGCGGTTTCCGTGGCTCGACCTCGGCGGCGCACGTGCGCGCTGGTACCGGACAGGCGACCTGGCCCGGGCCCGGCCGGACGGGCAGCTGGAGTATGTCGGCCGTACCGATAGCCAGGTCCAGCTGAATGGCTTCCGCATCGAGCTCGGCGAAGTCGAGGTCGCGCTCAGGAGCGCCGCCGGCGTTGCTGACGCCATGGCCGCGGTCAGCAGGCTGGCGGGCGGAGAGGCCAGTCTCGTCGCCTATGTCGTCCCTTCGGACCCGGCCTGCGCGCCGACCCCCGCACAACTGCGCGCTCACTGCCTGACCATGCTTCCGGGTCACCTGGTGCCCGACCGGGTCCGTTACCTCGCCGCGCTCCCGCTCACTCCGAGCGGGAAGCTTGACCGCGGTTCCGAGCCCGCCGCGGCCCCGGCGAGCTGAATCACAAGAGACCGTCAACGGGCCTGTCAGCATCGCTCGCCACCGCGCTCAGGATCTTCTGGTAATCCGCCGCCAGGCCAGTAGCCGTGACCTGGTCATAAAGTTCGGTCGAATACTCCAGGAAACCCTGGTAACAACCATCTTCCGCAATGACCAGTGTGAAGCCGACATCAAATTTGGACGTGCCGGAGTGCACGTAAATCCGTTCAGCGGTCACCGCCGGGAGCCGCAAGGGCACCTTGGGTGCGTCATCGACAACCAGCGTGGTATGGCAGAATCCCGAGGCGCCAAGGGTTCTCCGGTCCGCCACGATCTCCCTCAGCAACGTCGCGAGAGGAACGTCCCTGTGCGACATCGCCTCCAGGACCACAGTCCTGGTCGCGCGCATGAGGGAGGCGAATGACTGACCGGGCCTGACGGCTACGCGCAGCGGCAAGATGTCCGTGAGGCAGCCGATCAGCTGATCGAGATTCGCCTGTCCTCGCCGTGAGACCGGCGCCCCCAGGATCAGGTCACGCGAGCCGCTGCGCGCCCGCAGCAGCGCGGCGAGTGCCGCCGCGAACAAGGTATACGGAGTCGTGCGCTGCGCCCGGGCCAGCGTGCGCAGGCGCGCGGATACGTCACCGCCGATCCGGAAGCGGACCTGGCTGCCGTCATGACGCAGGACGAGCGGCCGCTGACGATCCGGCGGGAAGGCGCAATCTCGCGGAGCATCGTGCAGCCGTTCCCGCCACCAGGCAAGATCGGCCTCATCCACGCCGGCCCGGCGCTGCGCCGCGGCATATTCACCAACCTGCAATGGCAAGGGAGCCAGCTCAGCCGGCCGCCCCAGCACGCGAGCCGAGTAAAGCTCCCAGAATTCGCATTCGAACACGGCCAGAGCCCAGTCGTCGACCACCGCGTGATGGAACTGAATGGCCAGGACGAAATCAGCCGGACCCAGCTGGACCAGCCACGGGCGCAATGGCGAACGGCCGAGGTCGAGCGGCTCCCTTACCAGCTCGCTCAGCTCGCCGGACATTTCCTGCGGCAGGCAGCGCCTGTGTTGCAGGCGTATCACCGGCGCAGGCAGCACTGTCTGAACCAGTTCCTTGCCGTCCATCGCCATCCGGCTCCGCAGTACCGCGTGCCGGTCAACGATCCGGCCGATTGCCCATTCGGCGGCCGCCGGATCAAAGGCACCGGAAATACGGCATACCCACGACTCCAGATACCAGGACGGGGCGCGGCTTATGTGATCATCGATCCAGATAGCCTCCTGCTCATAAGTCACCGGGTAAACGTTCGCAGAATGAGTCGTCAAATCGCTCCCTGGGAACTGGGCATCGCAGCACCGCCGGTACACACATGGTCGCATAGGTGTCAATCACGCGGCCCGCCGGCGTACGCCGCGGCGCCCCGGCCATCGCTCACCCTGAACCTGACCCTGGTGATGACGCCAGGAAAGGCAAACCCAGAAGGGCGGTGACGTGGGCGGCAATATCGTTCTTCAAATAATTAAGAGGAACGGTAATGTGACCGGAGTTCACCTCCGCTACTAGGCCGTCCGGGCTGCGGCAGCCCCCTCGCTGCCACATCGCTGGGCCTGGCCACCCTCGCTGTGACGTCGCCGGGCCTCTCCCGGCCCCGGCCCGACGACGCGTGGGCTAAGATTTACTGGACGAATTGGCGGCGCTTGAGAATGCGGCGAGCGGGCAGCGTTTTCACGTTTCGGCACGACTCCTCTTTGTTGAACGCGTGGTCTGGTGATTTCGTATCTTGCGCAGGACGCGGCCCTTATCCGCGCCGAACTGCCGCCTCAGCTGCAGCCGCCCGCAACCTGCGACGCGCTGTTCCTGGTCTACGCCGTCTTGATGCGGGCGAAGGGCGAGGCGGTGACAGCCGCCGATGTCCATGACGCGTGGGCGGCCTGGACGGTCAGCACGCGAGGCGAGCACGAGTGCCTCGTCCCCTTCGAGTCGCTTGACCCGGAGGTGCAGGACCGGGACCTGCCCTACGTCGAGGCGATCCACCGGGCCGCGCGGCGCCGCCTCGCCCAGCGCTAGCCCGTCCTACGGCTGCCAGGTTGTGCCGTTCCATTTCCAGATCCCCGTGGGGTCCGTGGTCCGGGCGCTGCCGCCGATCAGCAGTGCCTTGCGGAGCGCGGGATCATAAGTCATCGCGCCGTAGCTTCGCGGACCTGGATTGGCGGCGGGTGTCAGCTGGAGCCAGTTGCTGCCGGTCCAGTTCCAGGTGCTCTGGCTGAACTCGCCGTCGAGGTCGCCGCCGTACAAGATGAGCTGCCTGGCGGCGGGATCGTAGGCGGACTGCCAGGCCGGGCTGACCACGCCAGGGGAGCTGGCCGGGTTCAGCTGGGTCCAGGTGCGGCCGTTCCAGCTCCAGGTGTCGCTGAGCCGGCCTGACACTCCGTTGAACCCGCCGTACATGATCGCGGTCCTGCTCGCCGGGTCGTAGGTGAGCGCCTCGGTGTCGCGGGGCGCGGGCGAGTCAGCCGGATGCAGCAGTTTCCAGGTGGTGCCGTTCCAGGTCCAGGTGTCACCGAGATAGGAGCCGTCGTACCCGCCGAACAGGACCACCTCCCGGGTGGCCGCGTCATAGACCAGGTCCGCGTTGTGCCGGGCGGGGGGCGAGGCGGCGGGGTGCAGCCGGCGCCACGTCCGGCCGGTCCAGCTCCAGGTGTCGCCAGCGAAGCCGCTCTCGGCGCTGGTGCTGCCGCCGAACAGCAGCAGCTGCCGGGTAGCGGCGTCGTAGACAATGGCCGCGCCGGTCCTGGCTGACGGTGAGCTGGCCGGATGCCGCTCGGTCCAGCGCCCGTTCCAGGTCCAGGTCGTCCCGAGTGACAGTCCCTGGGAGCCCGAGTCGCGGCCGGTGTCACCGCCGAACAATACGACGTTACGCTGGGCCGGGTCGTACGCCCACGCGTTCCACACCCGCCCGAACGGTGCCGGGTGCGCTGCCGGGGACTGGGCCGCCGGGGCCTGGGCCGCGTGAGCGTGCGCCGAGGGCCGCGCGGCCATCGCCGGGCTGGCGCCGGCTGCGGCCAGGCCTAGGCCAGCGAGCGCTCCCGCCGCCGCTACGGTACTCAGCGTGCGCCGCTTAGGTATTTGCATCGTAGATCCTTTCCGGCAATGCCGTCTGTTCAAAGAAACGCATTGAATAACTCAGGACTGGCTTGGCAATCTCGCTATAATGACGCGCTGCGGCACGGCTAGGTTTACGCCGGGCAGTATTTCCTGGCCGCGGTTACCCGCTTGCTTGCTGATAGGTGGTCCTGCGCACCCGGTCAAGGCCGCGGAGGATGACGCTCAGCTGTGCTGGGCTGTCAAGGTACTGCAGGACCGCGTTGTCGAATGCGTTCTCCATTACCTGCGGCATGGAATTTGACGCGTCGAAGTGGATGCCGGCGGCATGGAACTCCCGGGCCGCCTGGCGGTTGACGCGGAAAGCACCGGGCGGGCCGACTAGTCAGGGCCTGCCTGCGCCCGGGGCCGGCGCCGGGAACGCCACGACCCGCCCGCTGGGCTGTGCCGCCTCGGGTCCGCCGTAGTTCTGGCCCACGACGAACAGGAGCGGGTCCTGGCCCCGGCTGAGCGCGCAGGCGAAGGCGCCGCGGTCCAGGTCGACGGTGGCCAGCACCTCGCCGCCCTCGCGAACCCGCACGCAGTGCTTGCGGCCCACGTCGGCGTACCAGACAGCGCCCTCGGCATCGACGCAGATCCCGTCTGGGTGGTCGCCGGGCGTCTCCGCCCACACCCGCCGGTTGCGGAGCCCGCCTTCCGCGCCGAGGTCGTACGCCGTGAGCCGGTTCGCGTACGACTCAGCGACGATCAGGCGGCCTTCGGGGGTGATCGCCATCCCGTTCGGGAATGCGAGGTCCCCTGCCACCTGACGGACCCCGCCATCCGGCGTGACGAGAACCACGAGGCCCGGCGCGAACTCGCCGCCGGGGAAGTCGAAGCCGATCGTATTGACGTAGGCATTGCCCCGGTCATCGACCACGATGTCATTCCACGGCTTGGTCGAGATCACTGACAGGTCAGCATGCGTGACCAGCGACCCGTCGGGCTCACGGCGGAGCAACCGCCGCTGCGCGGAGTCCACGACCAGCAGCCGCCCGTCCGGGAGGAAGTCGATGCACATCGGGAACGACTCGACGGTCGCCACCACCTCGTGACTGCCGTCGGTGCTCAGCGCGATCACCTGATTAGCACCCCAGTCCGAGAACCAGAGCCGCCCGTCGTGCCAGCGCGGCGACTCGCCGAATATGACTCCTTCCATCAGGACTTCAGCTGCACTCACCTCAGGTCTCCTCATCGTCGATGGCGCCGGTCCCGGCCGGACCTGGCTCAGGAAGACAATGTCACGACGACAGGCGGCCAGCTCCGGTCATCAGCTGATTCAGGTTGTCCACCGTCACCCTTGACTCGCGGTAGAGCTGAGTAAGGTCAAGGCCGGCGTCTCCCACGACCACGAGCAGGGCCGAAGTGCTGACCGCGTAGGTCGCCACGAATCCCCCGGTGCCCTGCGCGACCGCCTCCTGCAACGTGCCCCGGCCTGCTTCGGCGGCCATCCGCCGGGCCAATCCGAGCATTGCCGCGGCCATGGCCGCTATGTTGTCAGGATCGACGTCAGCGGTGTCGGCCTTGATCAGCAGACCGTCCCGGGTCGCCAATACGGTGTCGGTGATCCCCGCCACGCGGTCTCTGAGCGCTTCCATCTCCGCGAGCAAGGCTTCCCTGGCCATCGCGACCCCCTCCTGTCTGCCGGTTCTGGTTCCGATGTCACGTCTCCGCCTCCGCCTCGGCCAGTCCGCTTGAGTCACGGTCACCGGCGGGGAACAGGCGGAGCAGGCGATGCAGTGCCGAGCTTGACGGCGGCATGATGTCCGCTGGCGCCTGCCGCGGCTGCCTGCCTGGCTGGTGCCTGCGCGGCAGGTCACTGGCCTGGGCAGGACGTTCATCGCCTGCGGCCGCGCCCGCACTGTCCGGCTGCGGCGGTTCCTGGCGGGCCTGCGCGGAAGGCCGGATGTTGCGCCGGGAGGCAATCACGACCAGGCCGCTCGCGTGCATCCTGGTCAGCTCAAGGCTCAGCGAGTAAACGCCGCGGCCGAGAATGAAGGCCAGGTCGCGCGCCGTGCGCCTGCCGTTGGCCAGCGCGATGATCTCGTCCTGTCCCTGCGGCAGCGTGCCGGTGCCGGCGCCGGCGAGCGGCGCACCGGGACCGGCGGTCACCCGGTCCTGGTCATGCCTGACCAGGTTCGCCGTCCCGGCGAGGACCTGCAAGCGCCTTGAGGTCTCGAAGAGCAGCCAGCCAGGTGCGGCTGGCGGGTCTATAGGCAGCAGATGCGACGGTCGCGCCTGCTCGATCGCGCATTCATCGACCCGGCCGCCCGCCACCGCGAACATCGCATCGGCAAGAGCGACCCTGAGCACTGCCTCAAGCTCGCCCTCCCCGATCAGCCCGCGCTTGACTAGCTCAGGACCCAGCCGGCCGCCTGCCGCCGCAGCGGTGAACGCCCCGGCCCAGCTCGCCTCCGGTATCCGGCCGGAACGGACCAGGATCAGATCGGGTCCCGGCGCCCCGGCCGTCTCGACGGTAGTCACGTTCCCCTCGGAAAGATGGATCAGGCCGCCCGGCTCCCCGGTCACCCTCAGCACCCCGGACAGGCGCTCGGTTTCGCAGGCCAGCAGCATGCGGGCGAGCAGGTCAGAACCGGCTCCCGCCGGCCGGCCCGGCGGCGGAGATGGCTGATGAGACGGCTCCATGACTAGGCAAGCAGCCCGGGGATGAGCCTGCGGAGCTGAAGCCCGGCCAGGGCTACGTTGGTCATCGACCGGTCCACGTCGACGAACAGCAGAAGTCCTTCGCCCCGGCGCAGCTCAAGCACTTCCATGAGATGGCACCACGTGCCGGACATCGTCGCGATCTCCTCAACCGCACCCCCCGCAGACTCGAACTGACCCGATCCGGCCGCGAGGACCTCCTGCGCCAGGCTGACGGCTGCGACCGGTATGCCAGGACTCAGCTCGCCAGCCGAGCATACGATCATGCCAGTACCGGCATCGATGACCACTGCCGCGCGAGCACCCTCGATGCTCAGGATCTTGCGGATCGACTCATCTAGGACGGACATCGCCTTCCCCGTCTACGACCATGCGGCAGGTTACTTTGAGTCGCACTTCGCGGCAACCGGCTCACCGGACGGCTATTACCAATAAACTACCAGAAATTCATATCTATCGGGCAATTTATCGATCGGGCGAGTAAGGAAACGTCGCGATTTCACCGGTAATCGCCCGGCAAGGCAATGGAATCGTTACCTTGCGTGCTGAGCCACCTTCGTGCTGTTTTGTGTGTGCCGGACCAACCGCTTCGTTAGGGTTTCAGCCTGGGAACTGTCACCGAAAGGCGAGGTTGATGAACATCGAGACGGCCCTCAAGGAAGCGATGACGATCGACGGCGCCCTCGGCGTGGCACTCGTCGACTGGGGCAGCGGCATGTCGCTCGGCAGCCAAGGGGGCGGCAAGTACCTCGACCTCGATGTGGCTTCTGCCGGGAACACCGAGGTCGTCCGGGCCAAGATGCGGACCATGGACGCCCTCCGTCTCGACGACACGATCGAGGACATCCTGATCACGCTGTCAAAGCAGTACCACATCATCCGGCTGATCAAGAGCCCCGACAACACCCAGGGCCTGTTCTTGTACCTCGTTCTTGACCGCAACAAGGCGAACCTGGCGCTTGCCCGCCACAACCTCAAGCGGATCGAAGGCGAACTGATCGTCTGACCAATCCGATCAGGCGCCCTTCCGATCAGGCGCTCTCGTCCTTACCGTGGAGGTTTCCGGGTTCCTGAAGGAGCGTTGTCGCATGAAGGAGGGTTGTCGTCGGATAGTCCGGTCAACTCTCCTAGATGCGAAAACCCTCCTGCACGAACCCCGGAAATCCTCCTGCGAGAGCAGCCTCACCTCAAGAGAGCCACACCCATGTGACTTGGGTGGGCCTCCCTCTGGGCGAGCCGAGGCTGGCTTCGGCGACGCGAGGCCGGCACCTCGGGTTCCGCGACGGCGCCGCAATCCCTCACCACCGAACCCGGGGGGCCTAGCTGGCGGCGAGGCCGCCGTCGCAGACGATGGTCTCGCCGACGATGAATTCGCCTGCGCGGGAGGCGAGGAACAAGACGGTACCGGCGATGTCAGCGGGCGTGCCGATGCGCCCGCGGGGGTTGCGCTCGCTGACCGGGCCCAGTCTGTGTCCGCGACATTGCCGCCCCCGCCGACGCCGGTGCTGAGCATCCAGGTCGGGAACGGGCCAGGCGCGACAGCGTTTACCAGGATGTGACGCCGTGCGAGCGGTGCGGCGAGCTGCCGGGTGAGCATGTGCACGGCGGCCTTGGACGCGCCGTAGGAGAAATTGTCGAAGATCGAGGTCCTGATCCCGTCGATCGAGCCGATGTTGATGACTCGCGACGGCGACTCGATGGCAGCGCCGGCTTCGAGCAGCGGCAGCAGGCGCTGGGTCAGGAAGAACACGCCCTTGACATTGGTGTCCATGACCTTGTCCCAGCCGCTCTCGGGGAAGTCATCAAGCGGGGCACCCCACGAGGCGCCGGCGTTGTTCACGAGCACATCCAGGTGATCCTCCTGCTCGCGCATCGCAGCGGCGAGCGAGGTTACGCCCTCGACCGTCGACAGGTCAGCCGGGATCGAGACGCAGGTCCCGCCGGACTCTTCGCTTAGCCGCGCCGCCGTCGCGTCACAGATCTGGGCCTTGCGGGAGCTGATGTAGACCTTGGCGCCGTTGGCGAGGAACCCGGCGGCGATCATCTCGCCAATACCACGGGAACCGCCAGTGACCAGGACGGTCTTGCCGGCAACGGAGAACAGGTCCTTGATGGACAACGTCGTCATGGTGAGCACTTCCTTATCGGCGGTGTTCGCCAGACCAGTGCCGCGACGCGGCCGGAGCTAGTCGGCTAAGACATTTTCCATGCCGTGCCGGGCATCGGGCATGGCAGGCTTGGCGTTGAGGTGAGATTTTGGACGAGTTGCGCTATGACCTGGAAAGGCACGCGGTCCGCGTGGTGCTCACCGACGCGAGCGGGCGGGTGCTGCTGTTCCATGTGCTGACCCCGGACGAGGCCCCGGACGGGTGGTGGGAGCTGCCCGGCGGCGGAATCGAGCCCGGCGAGACCCACCTGGACGCCGCCGTCAGGGAGATCTGGGAGGAAACGGGCCTGGTCCTCGATCCCGCCCAGATCAGCCCCCCGGCCTGGCGGCGCGATTCGACCTGGCGTTCCCGCGGCAAACGGCGCCTTCAGCATGAGGTCGTGGTCCACGCCAGGCTGGCCGCTGATCAGCCGCAGGTCATCGACGGCGCGCGAACGCCGGAAGAGATCGAGGACTACGTCGCCGCCCGCTGGTGGCACGTGCCCGAGATCCTCGGCAGCCGCGAGCGCTTCTACCCGGGCCGCCTCCCCGAGCTCCTGCCGCGCTTTCTCGCCGGGGAAACCATCGACGAGCCCTTCGAGCGCTGGAACTAACAGCCAGCGGCTTACCAGTCGCGTGGGCCAGTCCCGCTGCCATAGCCCGCCGAGCCGCGGCGCCTGCGGCCTCCCCAGACGGGTCCGTGGAAGTGCCGCCAGACAAGCGAGCCCACGAGGACAAGTCCGAGCGCGATCACGATGAACGGCCCGAACGTAGGGATCCGCCAGAGGTAGCGGATCAGCCGCGCGAGCTCGTGCCAGATGATCAGCCGCACTATGAAGTGCGCCAGCCCGCCGCCGCCCAGGGCCAGGTGATGCCCGGGCAGCCAGGCCGCCACGGCGAGTCCATGTGCACGCATAACGTCTCCAGGGTGCCACCACCGGCCGGTGCTGACAACAGCACCCCCGGCTAGCCGGAGCCGTCAAGCTGCCGGCGAAGTGCCGCATCCGGGCTGCACGCCGCAGGTCAGCGGCCGGTGAATCGCGGCTCGCGCCGTTCTACGAACGCCCTGGCCGCCTCGCGGTGATCCTCGGTGAGCGCCGTATGGACGTGGTGAGTGACCTCGAGGTCCATGCAGTCACCGACCTCTCCGGCTACAGCACGGTTGAGGTTTTCTTTCATATATCGATAGGCGAGTCGCGGTCCGTGAGCGAGCCGCTGGGCCCGCTGCCGTACCTCGGAGTCGAAGTCCGCCGCCGGGAACACCGCGTTGACGATCCCGAGGCGCTCGGCGTCGGCCGCGAGCAGGCGGTCAGAGAAGTAGTACAGCTCCCTGGCCTTGGCGCTCCCCACGAGCCGGGTGAGGAACCAGGTTCCGCCGTAATCGCCGGCCAGCGCGACCTTGGCGAACGCGGTCGTGAGCACCGCGCCGGTGACGGCGTACCGCAGATCGCAGGCCAGCGCCAGCGAAAGGCCCGCGCCAGCGGCTGGTCCGCCGATGGCGGCGATGGTGGGCTTGGGCATCTGCCACAGCCGGCCGCTGGTAGCGCGCTGCCGGAGCCGCTGCCGGTGAATGGCGGCATCGATCGCGGCCCCCCGGTCGCCGATGGGCCGCTCTGCCATGGCCTTGACATCACCGCCAGCGCAGAACGCGCCGCCGGCACCGGTGAGCACCACGCAGCCCACCGCGTCGTCCGCCTCCACTTGGCCGAGGACCCGGTCCATCGCCGACATCATCGCCTCGGACATGGCGTTCCGGCGGTCTGGCCGGTTCATCGTGAGGATCGCGACGCCGTCGTCGATCTCGGCCAGCAGGTCCTCTGTTCCCGTGTCCAGTCGCGTCATGCTGATCCGCCTTTAAGGAGTTGCCGCTGCCGAAACGAACCTGACGCCGGCGATCTGGACCGGCGGGATCGCGCGCCCGGTGGTGAGCCTGACTTCGGTAATCCCTCCGGCGCGACCCGCCGCCACCGGCCCGAACCGCAGCTCCTGCCGGGCGCCGGTCAGCTCGATGGTGGTCTGACCGGTGGCCGGGCCGGTCGCCGGTACTGCGTCGTCGGTGACGGGCACGCCGAGTACCCGCGCCCAGCGAGCGGCGGCACCAGCCGGGTCGGCCACTTCGATCGTGAGCCCGGATATCGCTCCGGACGCGGGCGCTTCCGGTGCTCGCCCCGTCCATCGCGGGCCGGCCCAGCGCCAGGACTCCGGCGGGTCAGCCCAGTCCAGCGACACGATCGCCCCTGGCACGTCCTTGGGATGGAGGTGAGTACCCGCGATGTCAGCGAGGTCAGCGGACCAGACGACCCGGATGCCCGCGGCAGCGACCCGCCGCCGTGCCTGCGCCAGCTCGGGCAGCTGGAAAATCGCCATGTACCCGCTGTCACCGCCACGGCTCTCGAGGTAACGGCCGGCGGTAGTCTCTGGCTGGGCCGGCGTCACCACTTCTACGAATGTGTCACCGGCGGCGAAAACGGCATTGACGAGCCCGAACCGGCCGACGCCCGGGTCCCGGAACGGCTCGCCCCACCCGAACGCCTGCTGGAACTGCCTGACAGTGCCCTCGTAATCGGCGGCCACGACCGCGACCTGGCGCAGGCGCGGACCGGCAAACATGCCCAAACAGTACCGTCAATATAGTCTGCTGGGATGCCCCCGGGTCCGTCGTCTTCTGCTGACACCGCTCCGCCGATTGTTCCGGCCGTGCGGGCCTTGCTGGTCGTTGATGTCCAGAACGACTTCTGCGAGGGCGGCTCGCTGGCTGTCGCGGGCGGGCCGCCGTCGCCGCTGCTATCACCGGCTACCTGAGCGGCCCGGATGCCCGCCGAGTACGTGCGCATCGTGGCCACCAGGGACCATCACGTCGACCCGGGCCCACATTTTTCCGGCCAGCCCGACTACGCCGACAGCTGGCCGCCGCACTGCGTTGCCGGGACGCCGGGCGCCGCGTTCCATCCCGACTCTGGACACCAGCCGGTTCGAAGCGGTCTTCCGCAAAGGCGAGCACGCTGCCGCCTACAGCGGGTTCGAAGGCTGAGCAGCGTTCGCCGCCACGCGGAGCCGCCAGCCGATCCTCCAAGGCCGGCCCGCAGGACCTCGCGCTGGCCGACCAGGCACGGGGTGACCGCCGTAGACATCGCGGGGATCGCGACGGACTACTGCGTCCGGGCGACGGCTGCCGATGCGGCGCGGCTGGGCTTCGCTGTCCGCGTCCTGAGTCAACCTGACCGCCGGGGTCGGAGCCGATTCCACGGCGGAAGCCGTCAAGGAAATGCGCGCGAACGGCGTCGAGCTCATCGGACCGGACGGAAGCGGCGGGTGCAGGTATCCATTCAGGTCGCTGGTGCGTCAATCCCCCACGCCAGCATCACCAGAACGCAAGCGCCCCCGGCGGCTGAGCCGAGGGTGACTTCGATCAGATAGGTGCCGCGCGGGTTGACTTTCAGCACCATGCCGTCCCTGTGCACGGGGACCGTCCGCTCCGCGGTCAAGCCGAGGTTGTCTTCCCTGACTCGCAAGGCCAGGTCGAGCTTCGTGTACGGCGGGCGCCCGACTTGCAGATCCTCTCCTTGACCCGCTTGAGGTAGGTCCTGGCGGTACTCTGCCGGATTCCGAGTTTCCTGGCGACCGCGTCCAGGGTCAGGCCGGACGTGTAGGCCCGCAGCACCGAGATCTCCCGGTCTGAGAGGCTCGGAACGAGGCTGCCCCGCTCGGCCGCGTCATCAGCGCTGCTGCCCGGGTCGGCCAGCACCAGGCTGACAATCGTCGCGAGCGTGGAGATGCTCTCGTCCACTCCCTGCAGCACGCAGGCCCCGGCCGCGAGCAGCGCGGAACAGAGGCCCGCGTCCATGCCCCGGATGACGACCAGCACGCGGTGGCCGTCCCGGCAGAGCCGGCGGATATCACTGACCAGATCCGCCGTTACCACTGGAAGCTCGCTGAACGCCCATTCGGGATGCCTGTGGCACGTAGCTCTCGGCACTATCAATAATGGCCGCGTATCGCACCGGAAGCTACTCAGCGCTGGCCGCCAGCTCTGCGGCCAGCTTCAGCGCCCGGTGCTGCATGACTTTGGCGTTGGCCAGCGAGACGCCGAGTTCGCTGCGGTCTCCTCCACGAGCAGCAGCGCAAGAACCGCAGCTGGAGAACCTGCTGATACCGCCTGGGCAGGGCGTCCAGGATCAGCTTCGCCCGTAACCGGGTCTCGCTGCCCTCGTCACCGCGATCTGGCTCTAACCCGGCCAGCATGGCCAGCTCGGCCGCCGTCGCCTCGCTCGTGAAAGTCGAACGCCAGTAGCCGGCGAGCACTGTCCGGGCGGTGGCCCGCAGGTACGCCCTGACCTGCCTGGCATCGGCCTCGGTGCGCAGCCGGGGCAGCGCGGTGAGGAAGACATCGGCGGTCAGGTCCTCCGCGTCCGGATGGTTGCCGACCTTGCCGACCATCAGCCGGAACACCCAGGTCACGTTGTCGCGGTAGAGCTTGTCCCACGTGGCTATCACGAGGTTCATAGCCCGCCTTTCATGTCGGACTTCTCCCCCGCGCCCAGCGGCTCCTTTCCTCGACAATCCGTCGGCTGCGTCAGAAATTCACGTCGCCACTTTGGAGGACAACGCGTCCGCCAGCCCCCGCCCGCTGCCGTCGGCGACGCGATCCTGGGCCTGCCAGCCCGGGACGTCGCCGGGATCGGCCGGGGCCTGCCCGCAGAAGACATAACGATGGGGGGCCATCGCGCCGGGCCACATGTTCAGGGCCGCGACGCACTCGGCGTGGACCCGCTCGGGCGACAGGGACCGCGCGCCGACGGCGGCATAGCACTCGAGGCGATGGCCGAGCGCGGCGTCCGGCACCGGCACGACCAGGCTGGGCAGGCCGCCAAGGACGTCGCTGACCAGCCGCCGGACGGCGTCAAGCTCGATCCAGCACGAGTCGATCAGGTACCACCCGGCACCGCGCTCGACCGGCCGGAACCTGGCCAGCCTGCTGAGCTCGCCGAGGGGGACGTCGCGTCCGGCCGCCTCGATGATCAGGCGGACGAGCGCGGCGGCGAACTCCTCGGCGTCGGGCACGGGCAGGCACTGCGGCTCTGCCCACATGGAGAGCTCGACCTCGCCGTCCAGGCGGTCGGCCGTGATCTGGAGCCTGGACGGTACCCACGATGACTCCACCCAGGTGAGCTGGATGTCAGGTTCGCCCAGTCCGCCGGCGCCAGGATCGCCACCGGACGCGGAGGCCGCGTCAGCCCGGCCGCCGTCAGCCCGGTCGGATCGCTGAACACGCAATCGCGCGCCCAGTGCGTGCCGCGCTGATCCTGCACCCGGCCGATCAGCTTCCAGAGCTCATCCGGGTTGAAGTGACTGCGCCGGTAAGCGGCCAGCGACCTGTCACGGACCCGGCCGACCAGCTCGTCGAACGTGGCGACGTCCAGGCCGACCGACATCAGCCCGTCCTGGGCGATAGTGCCGAAGTAGTCACTCAGCTCGGGGAAGAACCGGTTGACGGCGACAATCGCCACGACGCACGTGCGGACGCTCAGCCGGTAGCCGAGCAGGGCGCACATGGCGGCCAGCACGACGGTGCCGGGCTCGCCCCGGTACGGGCGGCGACCCGGGCCAGCGCCGGCGCGGCGGCGCGGGAGCGGACTTCGAGCCGGGCAGCATCCAGTCCGTCGGCCCGATGCCGGGTGCGGCGAACATCGCCTGCGGCGTGGTGCGAAGCAGGTCTTCCCAGTAGCGCAGCGGGGAGGTGATGCGGCGCTGGCCCTCCGGGGTCTGCTCCCATTCGCCAAGGTCCACCGGCTGCATCGCGGCCGGCGGCGGCAGTTGCTCGCCGGAGGCGAGCGCTGTCCACTCGCGGCGGAACAGGCGCTGGCCGATGGTGTCCACCGCCACATGGCTCAGCACGAAGACCACCCAGGCGGGAATGCCGCCGGTGACAATCACCGCGACCCGGATCGGCAGCTCGGCAGCGGTGTCGAACCGGATGGCCCGCATCCGCCCGGCGACGTCAAGCGCGCACCCGTCGGAGTCACCGCCGGATTCGTAGACGGCCACCGTCAGCTCGCCCGCGCCGGCCACCGACTGCGTCCCCGGCGCGGAAGCCGGCAGCGTCGTGCGCAGGCCCTCATGCCGCAGCACCAGCACCGTGACGAGCTCGGCGATCTGGTCGGCGAGCCATCCGCCGGGGGCGCCAGGATCAGGCGCGCGTTGATGCTCGACGGGTCGTCATCCCGGACGCAGCGGCGCATGTTCGCCTGGCCTGCGGTGACGGGCCCGACGCGCTGGCCTCCCGTGAACCGCACCGTAATGCGCTTGCTGCTCGCCCACTTGCCGTTCTCCACGATGGTCCGCCCGGTTGCTGAGTGATCGTCATGCCTGACTGAGGTAGCGGCCGGGGTTACAGCGTTTGTAACCGCCGTCCCTACCTTCTGGCGAGAAGCGCGAACCTCCGATGCGGCGAGTGGGATGGCCTATGCAGACGTTGCGATCCGGGCTTGGCCGGCGAAACGGCCCGGCGTGCCCCCGACGCTCCAGGGGATCTTCGCGCTGGTGCGGGTGCTGCCCAAGGTGAGCCCGGCCAAGGCCTGGGCTGGTGCCTTCGGCGTCATCGCGGCGGCGCTGCTGCCCATCGCGGTCGCGACGGCGACGGGCCTGATGATCGGGGCGTCGCCCGCCGCGCTGCACGGGGGATTCTCGTCCCCGGCCGGTCATCACCTCATCGTCCTGCTGGTCGTGGCGGGCATCCTGGTCCTGGCGCAGCAGGCTGTCGGGCCGATGCTGATGACGCTGGGCGAGATGCTGGGCCGCGAGGTTGACCGGGATCTCCAGGAACGGGTGATGGCCGCGGTCGGCCAGCCGACCGGGATGGCGCATCTGACCGACCCTGAGGTACTGGCCGGGTTACGGATCGTCCGCGGGCTCGGCTTATCGGACAATGACCGTCCGAGCCTGGCGGTGGGAGCGCTCGCGACCGTGGTGCCGGCGTGGCTGCGGGCACTCGCGGCGTCGGCCGTGCTGCTGTGGTTCCACTGGTGGATCGGCCTGCTGTGGCTGGCGGCCTGGCCGGTCGTCGTTCATTTCATGCAGCGTGAGTACTTCCGGGTCGGCCAGGTCGGCTACGAGCAGAGCGCCGCGCTGCGCAAGGCGGAGTACCTGCGGGAACTCGCGACCACCGCTCCCGCCGCCAAGGAGCTGCGCATGTGGGGCATGCTCGGCTGGGTGCTCGGCCGGTTCGGCACGGCCTGGCAGGCCGCCCTCGAGCCGATCTGGCGCCAGCGGCGGCCGCGCGCGCGGGCGGTCTTCGGCTGCACGGGAACGCTGACCGCGATCAACTTCCTGTCCTACGGGCTGCTGGCCTGGGCGGCCGCCCACGGCGAGCTCGGGCTGGCCGGCCTGGCGGTCTACACGCAGGCACTCGGGCTGGCCAACAACTACACGGCCTTCGACGACCAGAACGCCTTCCTGTCCTTCGCCGCCGTGTCCGTGCCGAAGGTCATGGGCCTGGGCGCGCGGATCGGCGGCGAGCCTGCGCCGGCGGATGGGGTCACCGCCGAGCTGCCAGCCGCGTTCCCCGCCGAGCAGCTCCAGCTGTCCGATGTCCGGTTCCGCTATCCCGGGAGCGGCCAGGACGCGCTCAAGGGGGTCAGCCTGAGGATCCAGGCTGGCCGCTCGCTGGCCATCGTGGGGGAAAACGGGGCCGGCAAGAGCTCGCTGGTGAAGATCTTGTGCCGCCTTTACTCCCCGGCGGCGGGCAGTATCTGTGTCGACAGCCAGGACCTGTCGGAACTGGACCCGGTGGCCTGGCGCGCCCGGATCGGGGTGCTGTTCCAGGATTTCGCGAAGTACCACCTCAGCGTGGCGGAGAACATCAGCATGGGCGCGCCGCAGCACGCCGGCGACACCGAGCGGCTCCATGCGGCGGCGGCCCGGGCCGGGGCGCTGACGCTGATCGAGGGCCTGCCGGACGGCTGGGAGACGATCCTCTCGCCCGAGTACACCGGCGGCACCGACCTGTCCGGCGGCCAGTGGCAGCGGATCGCGCTGGCGCGGGCGATGTTCGCGGTGGACGCGGGCGCGCGGCTGCTGATTCTCGACGAGCCCACGGCCGCGCTTGACGTCCGGGCCGAGGCAGAGATCTACGAGCGGTTCCTGGAGCTGACGGCCGGGCTCACCACCATCTTGATCTCGCACCGCTTCTCGACGGTCCGCTGCGCGGAGCGGATCGTCGTGCTCGAGCAAGGCGCCATCGTGGAGGACGGCAGTCACGCCGAGCTGATGGCCGCGCAGGGCCGGTACGCCCGGATGTTCGAGCTCCAGGCCGCCAGGTTCGCCGAACCCGCGGCCGACGACGACCACCCAGGATCGGCCCTGAGCCGGGGAGAGGTGCAGGCCGGACATGCGTGAGACTATTCGGGCGTACGCGGAGCTCCTGGGGATCGGGTTCAGGGCCGCGCCGCTGGCCGCCGCGTTCCAGCTGTTCACGGGCGTCGTGTTCGCGGTCGCCACCCCCATCATGGCGCTGGGCGCCAAGCTGCTGGTGAATGCCGCGATCTCCGGCGACGTCCGGAACGCGCTGCTGGCCGCCGGGCTGCTGGCGTTAGCGCTCGGCGGGGCGCTAGCCTGCGTCTTCTATTACGTGCACTGCCTTTTCACCGTCCAGGAGCGAGCCGGGGCGGTCGCCAGCCGGCGGCTGATGGAACTGGTTGGCGGCGCCGAAGGGCTCGCGCACTTCGAGCGCCCCGAGTACCTCGACCAGGTGCAGCGGATCAGGGAAGAGCAGTACCGGCTGACGAGCATGGTGAACGCCACGGCGGGACTGCTGCGGGTAGCCGCCACGCTGGCCCTGACCGGCGTGCTGCTGGCCCAGGTCGACCCGCTCCTGCTGATCTTGCCCGCGCTGGCCCTGGTGTCGTTCTGGTTCGGCAAGCTGATCCGCGATCTCAAGGTGGCGGCCCAGGAGGCCACCAGCGAGGCCGAACGGCTGCGCAGGCACCTGTTCGAGCTCGGGACCTCCGAGTCGTCGGCGGGCGAACTGCGCGTCTACGGCCTGACGGGCCTGCTGCACGAACGGCACCACCGCGTCTCCGACAGCGTGATCCGCCAGCGCAACCGGGCAAGCTGGCGGGTGGGCGGCCTGCAGGCGATCGACGCCACGGTGAGTGCGCTCGGATACATCGGCGCGATAGTGCTGGTCGTCGCCCTGGTGCTGCACAGGCAGGCGTCGGCCGGCGACATCGTGCTGGTGGTGGCCCTGGCCGCCCAGATGAACTCCAACATCGGAACCGCCGTCCTGTACGGGACCGAGTTCCTCTTCGTGATGCGGGTCGGGCAGCGGTTCATGTGGCTCAAGCGGTACGCGGCCAGCGTCAGCCGGCGGCCCCGGGTACCCGTGCCGGTTCCCGGCTCGCTGCGCCAGGGCATCGACCTGCGGGACGTCCGCTTCGCTTACCCGGGCACCGGGCCGGCCCGCGAGGTCCTGGCCGGGGTCTGCCTGCACCTGCCGGCGGCTCGGTAGTCGCGCTGGTGGGAGACAACGGAGCGGGCAAGACGACGCTGGTCAAGCTGCTCTGCGGCTTCGCCGTGCCGGACGCCGGCCAGATCTTCGTCGACACCGACGAGATCACCGCGTTCGACCCCGCCGAGTGGCGGGGCAGGTGCAGCGCCGCGTTCCAGGACTTCTCCCGGCTGGAGTTCCTGGCCCGCGAGACGATCGGCGTCGGCGACCTGCCCCGGATCGATGACAGGGAGGCCGTCGGCGCGGCGGCCGGCCGGGCCGGCGCCTCCGATGTCGTCGCCAGTCTCCCGAGAGGGCTGGACACCCAGCTCGGCAACCGGTGGGAGGACGGCGTCGAGCTGTCCGGCGGGCAATGGCAGAAGCTCGCGCTGGCCCGGGGCCTGATGCGCGCCGATCCGCTGCTCGTCGTCTTCGACGAGCCCACCGCGAATCTCGATGCCCACACCGAGCACGCGCTGTTCGAGCGCTTCGCCGAGGCGGCCCGCGCCGCCCGGCAGCGCAGCACCATCACCCTGCTGGTGTCGCACCGGTTCTCGACCGTCGGCATGGCCGACCTGATCGCCGTGCTCGACGACGGCAAGATCAAGGAGTTCGGCAGTCACCAGGACCTGATGTCGCTCGGCGGGACGTACGCCGAGCTCTACGAGCTCCAGTCCCGGGGGTACCGATGACGGCAGCGTCCGGCGCGGCGCCCGGGCTGCTGTCCCGGCACCGCTGGGACTGCCGGCGGATCGCGGCGCTGCGCGAGGAGCGCGGCTGGTCGCAGGAGGAGCTGGCCGAGCGGTCCGGCATCAGCGTGCGCACGATCAGGAACCTCGAGCTCGGCTGGGTGCAGAACCCGAGGCGGTCATCCGTGGACCGGCTGGCAGGCGCCCTGGGGGTGCAGGGCGAGCAGGACGACCGGCTCGCCGCCATCGCGGAACAGGTCCGCTGGCGAGGTCCGCAGCCGCCTCCCGCCGCCGTGGTCGGCAGTTACCGCGATCAAGAGCGATTGATGAAAATGGTCCAGGCCAGCCGCCTGACAACGTTCTTCGGCCCCGGGGGCGTGGGAAAGACACGGCTGGCGCTGAGCATCGCGGCCGAACTCGGCCCCGCTTTCCGGCATGGCGTCGCGGTCGTAGAACTCGGCGACCTGCCCCCCGAGCGGCACCTCGCCGGCAGCCAGGCGGAGGCGGTCAGGCAACGGGTGCGGCGGCAGGCAGACTGTGACGGAGAGCTCAGCTTGCTCCTGGTCCTCGACAACGCCGAGCACATCCCGGCCAGCGTGACCGCGGTGACCAGGGAACTGCTCAGCACGTGTCCCGGGATCTCGGTCCTCACCACGGCCCGCCGCCGGCTCACCGAGCGCCTGGGAGTTAACCAGGAGATCCGGCCGCTCCCCGCCGCGACCGCGCCCGGGCTGACGCTCGCCCACGATCCGGCCGTGGAACTGGTGCTGCGCCATGCCGGCGCTGACTCCGGAGCGGCAGGCGACCTCACGCGCGAGCTCCCGCTGGTCGCCGAACTGTGCCGGCGGCTGGGCGGGCTGCCCCGGTACCTGGAGTTCGCCGCCGAGCGATTACGCACGGTCCCGGTCAGGCTGTTACTGGCCAGCGGCCCGGCGAAGGAGCTGCTCTGGTCCAACGACCACGCGCTGCTGCCGCATCAGCGGTCCCTGGCGGCCAGCCTGCGGTGGGACCTGGGCCTGCTCACCGAGGATCACCGCCGGCTGCTCGGGGAGATCGCGGCCTGGCCGGCGCGCCGCTTCACCGCGGACGACATCATGTCGGCCGAGGTCGCGCGGGCGACAGCGGCCGCGACCCCGCTCGCCCTGCTGTCGGACCTGCTGGAGACGTCGCTGGTCCTGGCCGACCCGCGCGAGGCGTACCGCTACCGCCTGGCGCCCTACGTAGCCGAGGTAGCGGCGCAGCCGACGGTGCCCGGCGACGGCGCAGGCGAAGACCTCCCGTCCGAGACCCTCGCAGCCGGCTTCTGACCCCGCCCGCACGGGCTGCCCGGGCCACGGGTTTCCGGGTTCCTGAAGGAGCGTTGTCGCATGAAGGAGGGTTGTCGTCGTATAGTCCGGTCAACTCTCCTAGACGCGGAAACCCTCCTGCACGAACCCGAAAACCCTCCTGCGAGAACACGACCTCACCCCGAAAAAGCCCCGCCAATGGGATATTGCTGGCGCTCCAGCGCCGTCGTTGTGGCATTGCTGGGCCAGCCCGGGGTCGCGGGCGGGTCAGGTCAGGTCAGGTCAGGTCGGGCCAGGCCAGTTCGCGAGTTCGTCGCCGTGGACGTGGATCAAGGCCAGCACGATTCGCTCGAGGCCGAAGGCCATGCAGGAGCTGTGGGCCGGGCCGCCGGCGGCCAGGCCGATGCCGAACCGGTGGCCGAGGTGGTCCTTGTGGCAGTTGGCCGAGGCGATGGCCGTTCCCGCGTCCGCCTCGTGCACCGGAGCGACGAACTCGTATTTCAGGTGCTGCTCGAGCTGGCTGGAGCTCATGAACCTGGCCCCCGGGCCGAAGAACGGGTCGGCGGCCGGCTGCACCGAGCAGGCCAGGCCCAGCCGGGCGAAGAGTCCCTCGCAGCGGGTGATCCAGGAGTCCCGCCACTGCCAGGCCGTGTCCTCGTCCGCCACCACGACGAACTCGCGCATGCGGAAGGAGCGGAAGCGCCCGAGCTCGCTGGTCGCCTCGTGCCGGTAGCAGCAGCCCATGGCGTCGAAGAAGAAGGGCTCGTCGATGACCCGGTCGCAGAGCTGGGGGTAGACGCTGTAGCAGACGGCCGGTGCCAGCACGACGTCGGCGGGCAGGCGGGTGCCGTCGCCCGGCAGGCCAGTCGCCTCAGGCGCCAGCGCGTGCACGGTGCCGAGCAGGTGCGGGAAGGCCTGGGTGTACTCGGCGCGCTCGATGTCCGCCAGCGGGACCGTCGGCGGGTACCAGCACGGCCCGGGCGAGCCGCCGGGGCCGGCCGCCGTCAGCGCCGCCTGCAGCCGGGCCAGGACCGTCTCGAACTTCGGCGTGCAGCTGAACAGGCCGGCGACCCCGCTCGGCAGCAGCCAGCCGCCCTTGATGAGCCTCGCATCTGCCATCGTCTTGATCACGTTCCTTAGTCGGTGCCGCGAGCGGCGGCGCTCAGCAGGGCGGCGTAGTCGCTGGCCAGGCCGCTGGCTGTCGCTTCGGTGAACAGCGAGGTGTTGTATTTCAGCTGCGTCCGCATGAGGGTGCCGCAGTGGACCACCTGGAGGGTGAGATCGCACTGCCCGAGTTGCTGCGGGATGGAGAACCCGGAGATCTCCAGGCCGGCGTGCTCCGTGCGCCGCCCGGGGACCAGCGTCGCGGACAGCGGCACCGCCGGCGCCGCTTCGGTCATGACGAACATCACCGGGATCGGCAGGCCCGGCCCGGATCGCGGGCCGCGCGGGCCAGGCCCGGCATGAGGGCGAACGGGTAGTCGCGGTGCATCAGCCCGCGCCACTGCCGGTCACTCGTCCGGCGGACAAGCGCGCTGAAGGAGTCGCCTGGGTCAAGGCGCGCGCGGAACGGCAGCGTGTTGACGAACAGCCCGACCGATTCGGTGAACTGACGGCCCGGCCGCAGCGTCACGGGATACCCGATCGCGATAGCGGTGTGCCCGCTGAATTGGTACAGCAAGAGCTGAAAGGCGGCGAACAGGTAGGCGGGCACGGTCGCGTTCAATGCCGCCGCGGCTCTCCCGACGCAGGCCGTCACGTCGCCGGGGAGCTCAAGCTCGATCTCGGCGCCCGTGAACTGGTAGGTGCCGGGTCTGCGAAGATCGGCGGGCAGGTCACCGCACTCGGCGAGCCGCGCCACTTCGCGCTGCCAGTACTTCCGCGCGGAGTCCGCCCGGGGCGAGCCGAGATAGCGGCGCTGCCAGGCCGCGAACTCGTCGAAGTCTGCGCCGGCGCCCGGCTCGGCCGGCTCGGCGCCCGCGGACAGGGCCGCGTACCTGGTGAGGATCTCGCGCAGCACCAGCATCTGGGACAGGTAGTCCATCACGATGTGGTGCGCCGCGACCAGCAGGACGTCCGGGCCGCCCGGCCGGCGCAGCAGGGCGACCCTGACCGGGACCTGCCGGTCGAGCCGGAACGGGCGCTGCGCCAGGTCTTGCGCGAACGTCCTGGCCGACGCCTCGCCCGCCGGAAGCTCGTGCACCTCAAGGGCAGGGGCCGCGCCGGCCACCGCCGCGCCGTAACGCCTGACCTCGGCCCGGCAGACCGGAATACGCAGTTCAGCACGGCGTGCGCCGCCACGGCCCGCTCCGCTGCCGACGCCATCGCCGCGACGTCGACGCTGAAGTGCAGGTTCACCGCGACCGACACGTTGTAGGCGCTGCTGTCCGGTGCGAGCTGGTGCAGGAACCACAACGCCTGCTGCGCCAGGGTCAGCTCCTGGCCGGCGTCGAAGGGGTGCATGCCCGTCCGTCTCTGCGCTGATTGCGATTCCGATAACAATTAAGGCAGCTCAGAACGCGCGACTCCAGGAAACCGGCACGGCAATTTTCTTCGCAAGCTGCCGCTTAGTTGCCTGTTTTCCTAGGCGCCGTTCTTTTACGCTGGCGTGGTAATAGCCGCCGACAACAATATGGCCGGTGAAATGGTGCTGGAGAATGCTTCACCTGCGTAGGGTCGTGCCTTTCGTGCCCGATGGCCGCATCGCGGTCGAGAGCCTGCGCGAATCACTTCGCCTCTCCGCCAAGGAGATCCTCCTGCTCACCCGGTTCCTCGGCCTCGACCAGATCGCCACCGCCGGAAAGGTCTCCGTGCCTGACATGCTGCGCTCGACCGGCACCGCGGCACTCGCCGGCGTGGACAGGTCACTGGTGCGGTACCTGGTCCACGCGCACACAGTGCCGCACATCGTGCCGCCCGGGATGCGCCACCTGGACTGGCTGCGGGACAAGCTGGGCCTGGACCAGGCGCGGGCTTTCACGATGTCGCACCAGAGTTGCGCGACCGGCCTGTACGCCCTGAAGGTGGCCGAGGTGCTGCTGCGGGCCGAGCCAGCCGGAAGCACCGCGCTGATCCTGATCGGCGAGAAGGTGCTGTCCCCGGTCATCTCGCACATCCCGAGCACCACGGTGCTCGGCGATGCCGGCGCGGCCAGCCTGGTCGGGCTGGGCGGCCCGGGGGACGCCGTGCTGGCGGTGATCCAGCGCACGCTCGGCGAGTTCCACCAGGCCGGGGAGATGCCGCCGGAGCTGCGGGAACGGTACCGGCATTGCTACGCCCCGACGCTGGCGGCGGTGATGCGGGAAGCGGCGGCGCGGGCCGGGCTGACCATGGACGACATTTCCCTCGTGCTGCCGCACAACGTGAACCGGTACTCCTGGAGCACGGCCGCCCGGCTGCTCGGCATCCCGCTCGACCGCGTCTATCTCGACAACGTTCCGCGGACAGGTCACTGCTTCTGCGCGGACCCGTTCATCAATCTCGCCAGCGCCCGCGCCGAGGCGGTAGCCAAGCCAGGCGACACGGTGCTCCTGGTCTCCGCGGGCTGGGCCGGGTCCTTCGGCGCCGCGGTCGTCAGGATCGCACCCGAAGGAGAAGACCATGGCTGACGGCGGCGGGTCGCCGGTGACGGGCGGTTTCACCACAAGGCTCAAGACGGCCGTCACCGGCGACCCGGCCGCCCGGTTCGTCTATCTCGGCAACTTCGAGGTGGAGCGGTGCTGGGGGCGCAGCGAGCCCCGGCTGCCCGGTACTGGCCTGACCTTCTCGGCGGCCATGGTGAACAGGATCGAGGAAGTCGGCGTCCTGCTCGCCGATCACGGCGACGCCGTCGTGCTCAAGGCACCGGCTGACCCCGGGCACCGTCGCCACCTCGCCTCGCTCGGCCTGGCCGCCGGCCAGGAACTGGTCGCGGACCACAGCGAGCCGCGGCGAACCGTGACGCGCGACGTGCTGTCCTCACCCCGCCTGCTGGCCGAGCTCCGGGGCCTGGCCGACGGCCGCACGTACCTGATGCCGCTGGGAGTCTCGGCCGACGAGGAGCTCCTGTCCGAGACGACGGGGCTGCCGCTGGCCGCGCCGGATTCCGCCATCTGCCAGCGGGTGAACGGCAAGATCTTCAGCCGCGAGCTCGTGACCGCGACGGGCCTGACGCCGGTACCGGGGGCCGAGTGCCGTACCCGGAGGGAACTGGCGGCGGCGCTCGGCGCGCACCTGCGGGACGGCGCTCGCGTGGTCGTCAAGGAGTCACTCGGCGTCTCTGGCCGGGGCATGGTCCTGCTGGACAGCCCGCGACGGGCCGACCGGCTGCTGCGCATGCTCGGCCGGCGTGACAGCGACGCCATCTCGGTCGTCGTCGAGCGCTGGATCGACAAGCGGGCGGACCTCAACTACCAGTTCATCGTCGGCCGCGACGGAGCGGTGACGTTCGAGACCGTGAAGACGGCTCTCACCGAGAACGGCGTGCACCGGGGCCATATCTTCCCGCCAGACCTGCTCCCCGGCCAGGTCAGGGAGCTGGAAGCGGCTGCCGGCGTCATCGGCAAGGCCCTGGCGGACGAGGGCTATTTCGGGGTTGCCGGGGTGGACGCGATGCTCGGCACGGACGGGACGCTCTATCCCTGCCTGGAGATCAACGCCAGGTTCAACCTCGCGACCTACCAGAACCGCGTGGCCGAGCGCCTGGTCGGGGCCGGCCGGCACGCACTGGCCACGGCCTTCGAGGTCCGGCCCCGGCGGCCGCACAGTTTCGGCGAGGTGACGGCGGCGCTCGGCGGGTTGCTTTACCCCGGTGCGCGAGCCACCGGACGCGGCGTGGTGGTCAGCAATTTTTCCACCCTGAATGCGGCATTACTGGCGGGCGAGCCGCCCCTCGGCCGCGTCTACGCGATCTGCGTCGGCGATAGCGCGCGGGACGTCGAGCAGCTGAGCGAAGCGGCCGGGCGGGTCCTCGGGGAGCTGGTGCTGGCATCGTGAGCGCTGGCATCGACTGGAACGACATCGCCGCCCGGTACGGCACCCCTGCCTATGTGTACGAGGGCGACCAGCTCATCGAGAACCTGGCTTCGCTGCGCGCCGCGCTGCACCCCGGCGTTGAGGTGTTCTACTCCCTGAAGGCCAACCCGAACCGGGGCGTCTATGACGTGCTGCACGGCGCGGGCGCCCGGGCCGAGGTGTCCTCGCTGGCCGAGCTCCGGGTCGTGCTCGCCGCGGGCACTGACCCCGGCGACGTCATCTTCCTCGGGCCGGGCAAGAGCGAGGCGGAGATCGCGGCCTGCGTGGAGGCCGGCATCTACGCGCTGGTCTGCGAATCCCTGCCTGAACTGGAGCAGATCGACCGGGCCGCGCATCACCGGGAGGTACGGCAGCGGGTGCTACTGCGGGTCAACCCGGCCTACCGGGTGACCGGCTCCCGGCTGACGATGGGCGGCCAGCCGCGCCAGTTCGGCATCGACGAGGCGACCATGCTCGCGGCCGGGCGGGCACTGGGCCGCTACCGGCACGCCGACGTCGCCGGCATTCAGGTCTACCTGGGCACCCGCATCCTTGACCCGGATGTGGTGGTGCGGAACACCGCGTACATCTTCGACCTGGCCGAGCGGATCGCGGCGGCGACCGGCACCCGGCTGGACGCGACCGACGTCGGCGGCGGCCTCGGGGTCGCCTATTTCGACGGCGAGGAGGACTTCGACGTCGCCGAGCTGGCGAAGGGATTCAACCCGCTGGCTGAGCAGTTCCTGGCCGCCCACCCGGGCACCCGGATCATCCTGGAGTCCGGCCGCTACCTGACGGCGCGCGGCGGCACCTACCTCATGCGCGTGCGCTACGTGAAGCGGTCTATGGGCGAGAGCTTCGCGGTCACCGACGGCGGCACGCACCACCACATGGCCGCGGTCGGCATCGGCTCGTTCGTCAAGAGGAATTTCCCCGTGGAGCTGCTCTCGCGGTCAGCGAAGCCGGCCGGCGCGTGGAACATCACCGGGCCGTTGTGCACGCCGAATGACCTGCTCGCCAAGGCCGTGCGGCTGCCGGAGCTGGCCGAGGGTGACCTGCTCGGCGTGCGGCGATCCGGCGCCTACGGTCCGTCGGCGTCGCCGGTCTACTTCCTCAGCCACGGCCACCCGGCCGAGGTCGTGCTGCTACGCGGGCAGAGCTACCTGGTCCGCCGCCGGGACACCGTCGCCGACGTGCTGGCCAGGCAGTCGACCCATCCCGACCTGAGCCGGCACTGGCCACCGGAACCGAATCAGCCGAACCTGGCGAAGGAGCGTGCGGACCATGACCGACATTGACCTGACGAAGACGCGGGCAGCGGTAAGGCAGGCCCTCGCCGAGGTCCTGAACAGGGAACTCCCGGACCTCGCCGGCGATACGCGGCTGCTGGGTGACCTCGGGCTCGATTCCACCAGCGTCATCGAGCTGCTGGTGGCCCTGGAGGATTCGGTGGGCGTCCAGTTCGACCCCGATCAACTCACCATCGAGATCTTCGATACCTTCGCCACGCTGGTGGATTATGTCGCCCAGCGCGAGACCGCTCAGCAGGTGGGCTGAGCGATGCTGTGGCTGCGCCGCCCTGTCATCCGCCTCTGTACTGGCCCAGCCCGGGCCGGCGGCCGGGGTGCCCTGCCGTCTGGCGCGCAGGAACGGTTCATGACGGATTTCCTCGCGCACTTCGGCCTGGAGCCCGACTGGGAACTGTATGCCAGGGACGGCGGCAGCTCCTTCATTGAGATGAGCCAGGAGCTCCTGGACGGCCTGGACCGGCCGCTGCCCGCGCTGGATGCCGCGCTGCTGGCCTACCAGCTGCCCGACGCCGCGGTCATCGAGGTCGCGGGATGCTACCTGGCGCAGCGGTGCGCCGGGAACCCTGCCGTGTTCTCCGTGGCGGGGCAGGGCGTGGGCGCGCCTTTCACGGCGCTGCGCATCCTGGCCTGCATGCGGCAGGCTGGCGAGCTGGCCCACGGCGCCGTGTTCATCTTCGATCACGGCGGCGTGCCCTGCCGGGACGCCGACGCCCGCGACGGCCCTGTCCACGACTGGGCCGCGCTGCTGGTCGTCAGCGCCGACGACGCCGGCGGCGCGGCCGTGCTCGACTTCGTGGACGAGCGCCCGGCCGCCGATCTCGCCGGGGCGCTAACCAGGTCAGCGCAGCGCGCCCCGGCCGCGCGGATCGCGGCGGGCCGCGCGCTCGCTGACCGGCTTGACCAGGGATTCCGGGCCGCGCACGGCGTGACGGCGGGTGCGCCCGGCCAGCTGTGCACCAGCGCCTGGGCCGCGCTGGCGGCGGCCTGGCCGGGCGACCGGTACGCGGTCGCCGCCGACTACGACCCGCATTCTGGCCGGCTTTCCAGGCCGGCCTGCGCCCGGGGGCCAGGGCATGACCAGCATCCGCTACCGCGACCTGGGCCGGCACCACGGTCTGGCCGCCGGCCTGGCCGCCGTGCTCGACGGGCTCGATCCAGCCGGGTCGGCGCCGAACCGGCTCGCCGTCCTGCCGGCGACGGTCAGCCTGCCCGGCGGCGCGCGCGTCCTGCCGCACGCGCTCGCGGCCCGGGAGGGACTGGCCGTCGTCCGCTTCCCGGCTGGGTGCGCGGGGGCTGGCCGCGCTGGGGCCGGGCGCGCCCGGGGCCTGACCGGTCAGCGGGCGGCCGCGCTCGCGGCGGTGCGGCTCGGCCTGCTGACCCGCATGCTCGACCAGGCCGTGACGCGGCTGGCGGGCCGCCGCTCCGGCGGGATTGCGCTGATCGACCAGCAGTTGGTGGCCGGGACCGTGGCCGACGTGGCTGCCGGCATCGAGCTGTCGGCGGCGCTCCGCCTGGACGAGGCGCCCGCCGAGGTCGCCGCCGCCCAGCACGAGCGGCTCACCGACGCCGGCTGGGCGGTGACCCGGCTGTTCGGCGCCGAGGGGTACCTCGCGGACCATCCGGTGCGGAGCCTGTACGTCTCGGCGATGATCGCGGACGTCTGGGTCGCCCGGGCCGGGCACCGGAAGGAGTGAGGCGTGTTCGAGCTGGATGAACGGCTCGGCGCGCTGCGCCGGGCCAGCGCCGAGCTCGCCGGGGAACTGCGCGAGCGCGCGCTGGCCGTGGACCGGGACCCCTCTGACATGAAGCCGCACCTGGACCTGGCGGCCTACCGGATGATCCGCCGCTTCATGACCCCGCTGAGGTTCACCGACGGGCCGCCCAGGGTCGGCCGCTTCCAGTACGCGCCCGGGTCATGCCTGCAGCAGGTCGTGTGGTCGGCGGAACTCGCCTACGGTGACGCCGGCCTGGTCATGGCGTGCCCAGGGCCGAGTCTCGCCGGCGTCCTGGTCGACCTGCTCGCCGACGAGGCGCAGCAGGAACGCTTCTACGGTGCCCTGGCCGACGGCGTTACCTGGTCTTTCTTCGCCATGACCGAGCCAGGCCGCGGCAACGACGCGAGCGCGCTCGAGACCCGCCTTGACCGGCAGCCAAGCGGGGACTGCCTCCTGCGGGGGACCAAGCGGTATATCGGCAACGGTGCCCGCGGCAGCGTCGGAGTGGTTTTCGCCAGGACCGGTCCCGGGCCGCTCTCGATCCGCGCGGCACTGGTCGAGCCTCCGGTACCCGGCTTCGAGGCCACCGCCCTGGACATGATCGGGCTGCGCGGCGCCTGCCTTGGCGAGATCCGGCTGGACGCCGTCGCCGTCCCGGCCGAGCAGGTACTCGGGCGGCACCTGCCCGCCGCCAGGCGCGGGCTCTGGGGTGCCGTGCGCGTGTTCAGCACCATGCGGGCGCACGTGGCCGCGCTGGCGGTGGGCACGGGCCTGGCGCTGGTCGACCTGGTGCGCGCCGAGCGCCCGCAGGCACCGGGCGCGGCCGACCTGGCCGCGCGGCTGGACGCGTGCCGGCGACTGGTGTACGCGGCGGGCGCTTCGGTGGATCAGGATCGCGGTGCCAGCGGGCTGCCGAGTGCCGCGAAGGCCACGGCGGCGGCCCTGGCCCGCGAGGCGAGCCGGTGGGCGGTGCGGTCGCTGAGCTCGGACGCGATCGCCGAGCACCCACTGCTGGAGAAGTGGGCCCGCGACGTGTGCGCCTTCGAATTCATGGAGGGCACGACCGACATCCAGCGCCTGCAAGTCGCGAGGTCAATTCGGAAGGGCCGGTGGCTGTAATGGAATTCAGCTTTTTCTTCTTCGCCGATAACGCAGCGCGCAGCGACTGCTATGACCTGCTGCTCGCGGCCGCGCGGTTTGCCGACGCCAATGGATTCGCGGCGGTGTGGACGCCGGAACGGCACTTCCACTCCTTCGGCGGGCAGTACCCGAATCCGGCGGTGACGGGCGCCGCGCTGGCCGCCGTCACCGAGCGGGTGGGAATCCGGGCGGGCAGCGTGGTGGCGCCGCTGCACCATCCTGTCCGCATCGCCGAGGAGTGGTCGGTCGTGGACAACCTGTCCGGCGGCCGGGCCGGCGTCTCCTTCGCCTCCGGCTGGCACAAGGTGGACTTCGCGATCAGGCCGGAACACTACGCGGACCGCAAGAAGGTCATGACCGACACGATCGAGACGGTCAGGCGGCTCTGGCGCGGAGACGAGGTCAAGCTGCCTGACTCCGACGGCGGCCACAGCTCCGTGCGGCTGTATCCCAGGCCGGTCCAGGCGGAACTGCCCATCTGGATCACGGCGGCGGGCTCGCCCGAGACCTTCCGCGTCGCGGGGAGACTGGGCGCGGGCGTGCTCACCCACCAGCTCGGCCAGACCCGCGAAGTCCTGGCCGGCAACATCGCCCTGTACCGGTCCACGCTGGCGCAGGCGCACGGTGCGGCGGCCCGCGGTCACGTCGCCCTGATGCTGCACACCATGATCGGCCAGGACCGCGAGCAGATCCGCGCCACGGTCCGCGCGCCGTTCAGCGCGTACCTGGCCAGCTCCATCGATCTCATCGCACGGGACACCCGCGCGAGCGCGATGCCGGGAGATTTCGACCTCAGCGCGCTGCCGTCCAGGGACCGGCAGTTCATGGTCGACCTGGCCTTCGACCGCTACTTCACCGCCGCGGGCCTGTTCGGGACCGTCGCCGACGGCCTGGAGGTCGTGCGCGGGCTCACGGCCATCGGAGTCGACGAGATCGCCTGCCTCATCGACTTCGGCGTCGCCGCCGACGAGGTCCTGGAGTCCCTGCGGCATCTCGGTGAGCTCCGGCTGCGCGCCGCCCGGCCGGGCCCGTGATGACCGGCTCCGCCGATGACGGGCATCACGCGACCATCGCGGAGATCACGGCCGCCCGGTTCCGCGAGGCCATGGGACACTTCGCCACGGGCGTCACCGTGGTCACCTCGCTGGGCCCTGAGGGGGAGCCGGTCGGCACGACCGCCACCGCGGTCAGCTCGCTGTCGCTGAGCCCGCCGCTGCTGCTGGTGTGCTTCGACCGGGCGAGCCTGACCCTGGCGGCCCTGCGCTCCCACGGCGCGTTCGCGGTGAACATGCTGGCCGCGCCGCAGCGCCAGTTATCAGCCAGCTTCTCCCGCCGGGGGCAGGCCGCGACCTGGGACGGCGTGCTGTTCAGGCCCGGGTGCACCGGCAGTCCCCGGCTGAGCGGCGTACTGGCGGTCGTGGAATGCACGGTCGAGCACAGCCTGCCAGGCGGCGATCACGAGATCGTCGTCGGCCGCGTCCGGGACGCGGAACTGGCGGCGGACGGCACGACCCCGCTGCTGCACTGGCGCGGCGGCTACACCTGGCTCGGGGACAGCGCCGCGCACCGCCAGGCGCCGTAACGAAGAGTTCGGCGTCTCCTACATAACCGTACGGCACGCCATGGCGATCCTCCGCGAACACGGCATCATCGTCAGCATCCACGGACGCGGCACCTTCGTCGCCTCAGCCACGTCCTGACCCCACCATCCGCCTCCCCGCCAATCCCACACTGACCCTACGGAGCGCGGCACCCTACTACTTACTTTTCGAGCCCCACCAGCAAAAGTCAAACCATCTCGCCCGTACAGGCCATCATGCGCTGAAGTCAGGGCCAACTATCGAGTTAGCCCGGCCGGGCAATGCGCTAAGGCTAGAACCCGCCCGCGGGCAGCGGTCCGTGACGCACACCGGCCACTCGGACCAAGCGGTTACTGCGGCAGGGGTCGCCGCCGTGGTCCTGCAGGCAGCTCTAGCTGCGGCGGTGAGCATTTCTCATGCGGACGGCCGAAACCGCAATGCTGGCCAGGGCCGGGTCGGCGGAGGCCCCGTACCGGGCCTCCACCAGCTCATACGCCGCCACCGCGTCCTCGGGCCGGCCCAGCTCACCCAGCACGACGCCCTTGTTGACCAGCGCCCCCGCCGCCCGCACGGCCAGGGCCGGGTCGGCGGAGGCCCCGTACCGGGCCTCTACCAGGTCATACGCCGCCACCGCGTCCTCGGGCCGGCCCAGCTCACCCAGCCTGACGCCCTTGTTAAACAGCGCCTTCGCCGCCTGCTCGGCCAGGGCCGGGTCGGCGGAGGCCCCGTACCGGGCCTCCACCAGGTCATACGCCGCCACCGCGTCCTCGGGCAGGCCCAGCTCACCCAGCACGACGCCCTTGTTAAACAGCGCCCCCGCCGCCCGCACGGCCAGGGCCGGGTCGGCGGAGGCCCCGTACCGGGCCTCCACCAGCTCATACGCCGCCACCGCGTCCTCGGGCCGGCCCAGCTCACCCAGCCTGACGCCCTTGTTAAACAGCGCCCTCGCCGCCTGCTCGGCCAGGGCCGGGTCGGCGGAGGCCCCGTACCGGGCCTCCACCAGCTCATACGCCGCCACCGCGTCCTCAGGCCGGCCCAGCTCACCCAGCCTGACGCCCTTGTTAAACAGCGCCCTCGCCGCCTGCTCGGCCAGGGCCGGGTCGGCGGAGGCCCCGTACCGGGCCTCCACCAGCTCATACGCCGCCACCGCGTCCTCGGGCAGGCCCAGCTCACCCAGCACGACGCCCTTGTTGACCAGCGCCCTCGCCGCCCGCTCGGCCAGGGCCGGGTCGGCGGAGGCCCCGTACCGGGCCTCCACCAGCTCATACGCCGCCACCGCGTCCTCAGGCCGGCCCAGCTCACCCAGCACGACGCCCTTGTTAAACAGCGCCTTCGCCGCCTGCTCGGCCAGGGCCGGGTCGGCGGAAGCCCCGTACCGGGCCTCCACCAGGTCATACGCCGCCACCGCGTCCTCGGGCCGGCCCAGCTCACCCAGCACGACGCCCTTGTTAAACAGCGCCCTCGCCGCCTGCTCGGCCAGGGCCGGGTCGGCGGAAGCCCCGTACCGGGCCTCCACCAGGTCATACGCCGCCACCGCGTCCTCGGGCCGGCCCAGCTCACCCAGCACGACGCCCTTGTTAAACAGCGCCCTCGCCGCCTGCTCGGCCAGGGCCGGGTCGGCGGAAGCCCCGTACCGGGCCTCCACCAGGTCATACGCCGCCACCTCGTCCTCGGGCAGGCCCAGCTCACCCAGCACGACGCCCTGGTAGACCAGGGCGGTGGCGGCGTCCTGGGCGTGGCCGCTGTCGCTGGCCTGCCCGAACGCATTCAGAGCGGTCTCAGCCTCACCGGCGCCGTAGGCGGCGACGCCAGCGCTGACCAGGCCGGTGCTGTCAGCGTTGGCGAGGATGTAGTTCCAGGTGGCGGAGGTGAGCGGGGGATCGTGGCGCAGAGCCCAGGACACCACCCCGTCGAACGCCCGGTACCGGGCGGGCTGGCCGGGCTCGGGAGGCTCGCGGCGGACCAGCGCGGCGAAGGCGGCTACCTCGCTGGTCGCCCATTCCAGCGCCTGCGCGAACGCGTCGTCGCCGAGCACCCGGTTCGGAGCTATCCCTGCCAGCGCCAGCTCCGACAGCGCCCGCAGCGCCGGCCCGGTGATCGATCCGGGCGGCTGCCCGGCCCGCTGCCAGTTCGCCGCCGCCCGCGCGACCGCGACCCCGGCCGGCTGGCTGGCGTGGTGATGTCGGTACCGGTCGGTGAGCAGGTTCACCGCCGCCAGCAACTCCGGCAGCCGCGCCAGGTCACCATCGTCGGCCAGCGGCGGATACGCGGCCCTCGCGGCCTCCAACTCCGGCCCGTCCAGGACACGGGACAAGATCAGGTCATCGAAGGGACGGCGGAGCAGGGCATGCAGCGGCGGGTCGATACCGGCCAGCCCCTCTAGCGCGCTGGCATGGATGGTCATCGCGATCACCGCCGCCGGGTACATCCCGGCTAGGCGGCGCAGCGTGTCCCTGGACAGCCCCCGCTGCAGGTGCGTGTGGGCGTCATCGATCCAGATCACCAGGTCCCGGCCCTTATCCGCCGACACAGGGCGGTCCAGCCCGGCCAGCGTCACCAGCGGAGCCGCCCCCGCCTCACCCGGCCCCGCCCCCGGATCAGGCTGGATCACCGCCACCAGGCTGCGGCCCGGCAGCACCCGGACAGCCTCCCACAACGTCCGCGACTTACCCGACTTCGGATCACCCCGCAAGACCACCAGGCGGCCCGCCCGCTCCAGCGCGCCCTCCTCCAGCGCCGCCCCCAAAGCCCCGTCCGCGCCGCGGGGCACGTACGGCGGAATCCCGACCGTCTCACGGCTGGACCGCACCGCCAGCACAGACGGAAAAACCCCGATCGTGAATGGATCCGCGCCGGCCACCGGCACCACAGGGCAGGCGAGAATCGCGGCCAGGGCCTCGCCCTGCTGTGCCTGCCGGGCCGTCACCGCCGCCACCCGGCCGGCAACCTGCGGCACCGCCGCCGCCACCGCAGCCGCTACCCCCGCCGCGATCACCACCGGGCCGGTCACCCCCAGCCGCGCGGACACAGTCAGCACCAGCCCCGCAGCCACCCCCGCCACCGCCACGACCGCCAGCACCACATCCGCCCGCCGCACCCGAGCCAGCATCCGCCCAGTCTCCCCGCCAGTAACGCCCTACCGCAAAGCCACCCGCACCCGAACGCGCCGACCCGAAAGCAACATCCCCACGCTATCCCGATAACCGCCCCTTACACCGCGCGACGCCATTCCCCGCCTTAACGCCAATACCGGACCGTCGATCCACCAGAAGCCGGCACTACGCCGGTCCAGCGTTGTCCTTCGCCGAGCCCGCAGCATATTTCTTGCTGACCGTTATCGCACGCACATGTCACTACGGGCGCTAATGGTGACCAACAGCGTCATCGTCCCTTCCGGCCGCCGGTCCGACGCGGGATTGCGCGGTCTACCGCTCCTGACATTGCCGGCCCGGCGCTGATCCAGGGAACGCACACGGCGCGCGCTGCCTGACCTGCCGGCATAGCGCCCCGCGCGGGGCGGCGGCGCGCCCGAGCGACCGCGAGCCGTAGCGAGTCGAGGTGCAGGCGACCTGTGTAGCTGACCGGCTCAGCGTCACTCCAGGCATCCCGGCCAGGTGAGACTAGAGCGCAGCACCGACAGGGGCGATCAGTTGTGGTCTGCTCGCGCGGTAGTGACCAGTGCTCTTCGCGGCTCGACTGGCTCGCCGAGCTTGGCCCGCATCCAGGGGTATGGGTCACGCAGTTGCTTTCGCCGCGAACGGCGGCGTTCCTGGATCTGGCGGATTGGCTCGCCAGCGATGTAGTAGCGGCCACGGCCGTTGCCTTGCGGGGTGAGGATGCCTTCTGACGCCAGTGCGGCGAGGTCCCGCGTCGCCGTCTGCTCTGTGATGTCGGAACGCTTTAGGTACAGAGCGCGACGAACGCGGTAGCCGAGTACAGCGTCGAACATCACGTCCATCAATCGCTCAGGCAGACCGTGCTCGGTGACGAGCTGGTCGAGCTCAGTCCAGGTCACTCCGGCTTCATCGACCCGGCGGGCCACTGTCTGAGCTTGCATGTGATGCGCACGCAGGTTGAACGCCAGCCACAGATGAGCGTCATCGCGCGGCTGCCAGCTACCATGCCCGGTGTGGGCCAGGACGCTGTAATAGTCCTCGGTATTGGCTCCGAGCCATTCCTCGACGCTTGAGAATTCCGGCTCGCCGATATCTGATCGCGTAAGCACTGATGTCGCCAGCGCGCGGGCCATCCGGCCGTTGCCGTCACGGAACGGATGGATCATGACCAGGTTGAGGTGCGCCATCGCCGAACGCACGACGGGATCGAGGCTAATCCCGCCGTGAAGGCTCTCAACTAGGGCGTCCATCAGGACGGAGACCGTTGTGGCGTCTGGACCTTCGTAGACGACCTGGTCGCGGCGCTCGTCGCGGACGTAGATCGGTCCCTTGCGATAGCGGCCTGGCGACTTAGTGTGATCGTGACTAAGCATCATGTAGTGCATCGCCCGGATCTCGGTGGCGTCAAATGCCGCATAGTCGTCATCGCGCATCGCCAGGACATAGCCGAGCGCCTGACGGTAGCCCTGGATTTCCAGGAAGGTTTCCTCATCCGCACTAAGTGGCTCTTCGCCATCTACGGCGGCAGCGGCGTCATCCTCGGCGACTTGGTACCCCTCGATACTGTTGGAGCCCTGGATGGCGCGGGCAAATGCTGAGCGCCGCAGCCCTCCGTGCCACCGTGTGGGCGTTCGCAGGACATGCCGCAGAGCCTTACGCATTTGGTGTATTTCGCCCAGGACGGCGTCATCCTCATGCGTCAAGGCTGGCGCGGAGTAGATGACCGCCTGATGCGATGTTGTATTCATCTAGACAGGATAGCGTTGCTGTGACTATTTAAACTAATCATCGCATCACGAGCTCGGGCGGCTGCTTTGGCCGCGCTGCGCGGTCGCCCGTCACACCAGGACGGCGCCGTTCCCTGGTCTGTCGGGCCGGCTGCGGCGGCCGTCGAGGTGCACGAAGACACGGTGCAGCCAGCGGTCGCTGCCGTCGTAGCGGGGCGTGAAGGCCACTCGTCCGTGCACGACGAGCCGGTTGTCGATGAAGACCATCTCCCCCGGCCGCTGCACGAGATCGGTCCTGACCTCCGCCAGCGCCTGGCGCAGCCGCGCAAGGGCCAGCCCGGCCTGGTCGTCCAGCGCCGACGTGGCATGGAAGTCCACGCGGATATCCGGGTCATCGGGGCTGCCGCACAGCACCGGGTGCGGCTGCGACTGGCCCGCCGAACCGAACGAGGGCGGCGCCGCCGTGACGAAGCGGGGCTCGCGCAAGATCGCCCGGTCCGCCGGGCCGATCAGCGGAAAGGCGCGGCGCACGGCGGCGACCTGCGTTCCGACCTGCTCGTCGTGAGCTGGCCGCAGGCAGAGCAGCCCGACATAGTCCGGCCGGTGCGGATGGAAAGCGTTCTCCGTGTGCAGCTCAAGCGGCACCGAGCCGCCGTTGCTCTGCGATCCGGCCAGCGACGGGACCGGCACGACATCTTGCACCAGGGCGCCGTTCTTCTCGTCGCGGTAGGCGATGACCTCGCCGAGCTGCTGCCCGAGCAGCACCGCTGTCGTCGCGGGCGCGGTAGCGGCGCGCTGCGCGGAGCCCGGCACGTTCGGCGTCGGCGGCAGCGCGTCACCGTCGACAGGCAGGTTGGCTACTGCAAGCGTGCCGGCGGTCCCGGCGTCGTGGCGGAATGCCCTGATCGCCGCCAGGAGGCGGGGCGGGAGCTGGCAGCTCGCCAGACGCGCCCTGGCCTGCCAGCCGCCGTCGTCGACCAGGGCGGGCTCGGCGGTCATGAGCTCCGCCACTAGCTCGCGCAGCCTGGATTGTTCGTCGCCGGTGAGGACCAGGCCGCGGATTTCCCCTGGACGGCTGATGCGCATAGTCGCCAACGCCTATCTCCAATGCAGGGCATTTCAGGAGAACTCTCGCAACGCCGGCGGGCCGGTGCCAGGCATCGGAACCGGCAATTGCGCCGGTCGAACTTGCTCGTCAGATGCCTGGCCCGGCCCCGGACCAGAATCCAGACTGGCTGGCAGGACCACTCCGGCGACGAACCAGGAAGACCGATGACCGATCCCGAGCCAGGGCAAGAGGGGGCACGCCTTTCCTGTCAGGCCGTGGAGCGCCTGGTCTGCGAGATCTGGAGCGGGTATTTCGGCCACCCGGTCTCGCCCCGCGATGACTTTTTCGAACTGGGCGGGGACTCCCTCGCGATGATCAACGTCGTGGCCGTAGCGCGGGAGCACGGGCTGGCCGTGCGCAGCTCGGTGGCGCTCAAGAACCCGACCCCGGCCGGCCTCGCGGAGAGCCTGACGAAGGGCAACGGCGAACTGGCGGGCGACAGCCGGTGGATCGCCCGCATGTCCAGGCCCGCCGAACCGCGCCTGCGCCTGTTCTGCTTCCCCCATGTCGGTTCCGGTGCGGCCGCGTTCAACTCGTGGCTCGATCAGGTGCCGGCGGACGTGGAGCTGTGCGCGATCCGGCTGCCCGGACGGGAGAGCCGGCTGCGGGAGCCGCTGCTTGACGACTGGCGCGAGGTCGCCAGTACTGTGCACCGCGCCATGGCGCCGCTGCTTGACGTGCCCTTCGTCCTGGCAGGCCATTGCTCGGGAAGCGTGCTGGCCTATGAGCTGAGCAGGCGCTTGCACGCCGCCGGCGCCGCGACGCCGCAATTACTCGTCTTGTCATCGACGGAGGGGCCGCGGTCCGCCGGATCGACGAGCCGCTGCATCTGCTGCCGCGCGATGAGCTACTGCGGCGAGTCGTCAATTACGGCGGGATGGCGGAGGAGGTGCTGTCCGACCCGGAGCTGATGGACATGTTCGAGCGGATCCTGCGGGCCGATTACCGCGTGATCGAGCGGCTGGAGTACTCGGCCGGCCCGCCGCTGGACGTGCCCATCGCCGTTGTCGGGGGCCGCCGCGACGAGTTCGTCAGCCCGGCGGACCTGGCGGCCTGGTCCGCCGAGACGACCAGGGAGTTCTCGCTGCATCTGCTGGACGCGGGCCACTACGTGCTGCGCGAGGCTGGCCCGCTGGTCGCTGGCCTCATCGGTGACCTGGCCCGGGGATGCGTGCGGGCATGACGGCGGGCCGCTTCCAGCTGCCGACGGCCTGGCGGTCCGCTGGCGCCGGCGCACCGGGCGACGACCCGGCAGTCGTCCCGTACGGTGACCTCGCCGGACCGCTTGGCGCACTCGGCCGCGCGTGTGACGCCGGGTTGAGTACCGTGCTGGCGGCGGCGCATTTCAAGGTGCTCAGCATGCTGACCGAGGACGAGCTCATCCGCACCGAGGTCCTCTGGCCCGATCAGGCGGTGCGCACCGTCCAGGTGCTGCCGGACGCGGCTGGCACCTGGCAGGACCTCGTGCGCCTGTTCCGGCAGGCCCTGGCGTCGCTGGACCGGACCGGCGGCGGTGACAGCCCGTCGTACGACACACCGCTGCATGAGGATCAGGCGCTGTTCGCCGCCGAAGCAGCGGCCTGGCCCGATCAGGCCGCCGCGCGCGGTTACGGCTTGCGCGTAGAAGCGGCCGCCGGCGCGCTGCTGGTGCACACGTTGTCGGTACGCGAGGAATGCCTGCGCAGGCTCGCGTCGATTTACCGGCGCGTGCTCGAGGCGATGGCGGACGGCCCTGACGGTGACGCGGCCCGCGCCTGCCTGCCGCCTGGCGAGCGGCACGCCGTGCTGACCCGCTGGGGCACGGGCCCGTCGGTTCCGCGCGGCACCGGGACGGTCGTCGACCTCTTCCGGGCGCAGGCGGCCAGGACGCCGGACGCCACCGCCGTCAGCGCGCCCGGCGCCTGCCTGAGCTACCGGGAGCTCGACCGGCGGTCCGACCAGCTGGCACGTCACCTCGCCGGTCTCGGGGCGCGCCCGGAGATCCTGGCCGGCGTGTGCCTGCGGCGGACTGCCGACCTGCCGGCGGCGGTGCTCGGCGTGTGGAAGTCCGGTGCCGCCTACCTGCCGCTCGACCCCGGCCTGCCCGGTCAGCGGCTGGGCCAGCTGGTCGCGTCCGCCGGGTGCGACCTGATCGTCACCCGCGCCGAGCACCTTCCCGCGCTCGCCGCGTGCGCCGGGGCCAGGTTCGTGGTCCTGGACGCCGAGCGGGCGGCGATCGCCGCGCTGCCGGCGGTGCCCGCTCCCCCGGCGCCGGCCGGGCCGGCCCAGCTCGCCTACGTGCTCTACACGTCCGGGTCCACCGGGGCTCCCAAGGGGGTCATGGTCCATCACGGCGCCCTGGCCAATTACCTGCTCTGGACCGTGGACTCCTACGCGGGCCGGGGCACGGGCGGGTCAGCGTTCTTTACCTCGACCACATTCGATCTGGGCATCCCGACCCTGCTCACGCCGCTGCTGGCGGGGCAGCGGGTGCACTTGCTGCCTGACCCGCTGGACCCCGCCGACCTCGGCGCGTTGCTGGCGGCGGGGGCGCCGTACAGCTTCCTCAAGATGACGCCCGGGCACCTGAACCTGCTGAGCCTGGATCTTGAGCCTGGGCAGGCGCGCGGGCTGGCCGGGCTCGTCATCGCGGCGGGCGACGCGTTCCCGGCCGAGCTGGCGCGGCGCTGGGCCGGGCTCGCCGGGCCGGGCGGCACGCCTGCCGCCACCGAGTACGGCCCGACCGAGATCACGGTGGGCAACTCGGGCCAGCTCGTCACCGACCACAGCCAGGACGGGCTGATCCCGCTGGGCACGCCGATCCCGAATACCAGCATGTACGTGCTGACCAGCCGGCTGGAACCCGTCCCGATCGGGGTCGCCGGCGAGGTCTGCGTGGGCGGCGCCGGCGTCTCCCGCGGCTACCTGCGCGATCCCGCGCTCACCGCGCAGCGGTTCGTCCCCGATCCGCACGGGGCGGCGGGGACCCGGCTGTACCGGACCGGCGACCGCGCGAGGTGGCAGCCGTCCGGGAGCCTGGAGTCCCTCGGCCGCACCGACCATCAGGTGAAGATCCGCGGCTACCGGGTGGAGCTGCGCGAGGTGGAGGAGGCCCTCCGCCGGCAGCCGGGCGTCGGCGAGGCGGTCGTGGTGGCCCGCGCGGAGCCGTCCCGGCCGGCGCGGCTGGCCGCCTTCGTGCTGGCCGCGCCAGGTCAGGCGGTCGAACCCGCCCGCCTGCGGGCCGGCCTGGCCGCCGAGCTGCCCGAATACCTGATCCCGTCTGAGATCGCCGCCGTGGCCGGCTTCCCCTGACCGCCAACGGAAAAGTGGACGTGCGGGCGCTGCAGGGGGCGGGCAACGGCGTCGGCAGCCCCAGGAACTCCCAGGAGGATCGCGTGACCGGCATGACCGCGAACCGCGCGTACCAGGTGGTCAGAAACCACGAGGAGCAGTACTCGTTGTGGGAGGCGGACCGTGAGCCGCCGGACGGCTGGCGCCCTGACGGCTGCACGGGCAGCAAGCAGGAGTGCCTGGACCACATCACCGAGGTGTGGACGGACCTGCGTCCGCTCAGCGCGCGTCCTGGCAGCAGGTAGCCGAATGACACCGCTGTTACCCGAGCTGTTCCTGGAAATGGCACGGCAGCACCCCGACGCTCCCGCCGTCGTGTCCGGCCAGGGCGGGCGCACGTACCGGGAGCTGGCGCAGGCCGCGCGCCGCGTCGCCGGCGGGCTCGCCACCGGCGGGACCGGCCCGGAGTCCGTCGTCGGCGTGCTGATCCCGCCGGGTCCCGACATGGTCGCCGCGCTGCTCGGAATCTGGCTGGCCGGCGCCTGCTACCTGCCGCTTGACCCGCAGAGCCCGGCGCGCCGCCTGCGCGAGGCGGTCGAGCTGGCCGGAGCGGCTGTCGTCCTGACCGATGACCGCCGGCCGACCGGCCACCCGGACCGGCCCGAACTCCCCGAGCTCCCCGAGCTCCCCGAGGGCGCGACCTACCGCACCATCGCGGAGCTAGCCAGAGCCGAGCTAGCCAGAGCCGAGCTAGCCAGCCCGGAGCTAGCCAGCGCCGACACCCCCGAGCCGCCGCCGGCCCCGGCCGTCACGGCCCGGCAGGCCGCCTACCTGATCTTCACCTCGGGCTCCACCGGCACTCCCAAGGGCGTTGTCGTCGAGCACGCGGGCATCGCCAACCGGGTCCGCTGGGGCGTGCGCGCGCTGCGGCTGTCGGCCGGCGACCGGGTGCTGCAGAAGACGCCGCTGACGTTCGACGCCGCCGGCTGGGAGATCTTCGCGCCGCTGATCTGCGGCGCGCCGGTCACCTTCGGCCGGCCCGGCGCCGGCCGGGACGCCGGGGAGCTGATCCGCTCCGTCAGGGAACGGCAGGTCACCGTCCTGCAGGTCGTGCCTACCATGCTGCGGCTGCTGGCGGCCGAGCCAGCCCTGAGCTCCTGCACCAGCCTGAGGGTGATCTGCTCAGCCGGGGAACCCCTGCACGCTGAGCTGTGCCAGCGCGTGCGGACCAGGCTCGACGTCGAGATCCTGAACACCTACGGCCCGACCGAATGCTCGATCGACGCGCTCGCGGCCTGGTTCGACCCCGCCCAGGAGGCCGGCCCTGTGCCGATCGGCCGGCCCATCGACAACATGCGCTGCCTGCTGCTCCCCCCGGCGGAGAAACCGGAGGGGGGACCGGCCGTCGGCGACCCCGGCGTCCGCGAGCTTTACCTCAGCGGCCCGGGGGTCGCGCGCGGCTACCACGGGGACCCGGCCCGTACCGCCGGGCGTTTCCTGCCTGATACCGGCGGACCGCCCGGCGCGCGCATGTACCGCACGGGCGACCTGGTGCGCGCGGACACGGGCGGCGCGCTCGTGTTCGCCGGACGCGCCGACGCGCAGCTCAAGATCAACGGCGTGCGGATCGAGCCCGCCGAGGTCGAGGCCGCGTTGCGAACGCACCCCGACGTCCGCGACGCCGCCGTCCGCGCGATCGGCGGCAGCGCAGTCGGCGGCAGCACGGCGGGCGACAGTGCGGACGACGGCAGGGCAGCCGGCGGCAGTACGGACGGCGACAGGGCCGGCAACCGGCGGCTCGCGGCGTGGATCGTGACCTCCTGTCCCGGCGTGGCTGGCGGCCTGGCCGCCTACCTGCGCGACCGGCTGCCGCCGACGATGATCCCGGTCGTCATCACCGAGGTGGCCGCGCTGCCGCGAACCGCAAGCGGCAAGACCGATCACGCGCGGCTACCCGAGCCCGACCGCTCCCCCGCCGGGACGCCGAACCGTCCCGGCCCCGCCGGCACTGCCAGCACCGCCAGCACCGCCGAGGAGCGGATCGTGCTCGCCGCCTGGCGCCGGCTCCTGGGCGTGGCGCAGGCCGGTCTCGACGACGACTTCTTCAGCCTTGGCGGGCACTCCCTGCTGATGACGCGGCTCGCGGCCGAGCTCACGCACGAGTCCGGGCTCAGCCTCGACTTCAGCGCGCTCCATTTCGCGCCGACCGCGCGGGCGCAGGCGCGGCTGCTGGCCAGCGCGGTCAAGGCAACGCCGATCGACCGGCTGCCGGCGAACGCGCGCCTGCCGCTGTCGCACGCCCAGGAGCGGTTCTGGATCCTCGACCAGCTCAACCCGGGCAGCCGGGAGTACCTGCTGCCCATCTTGAGCTGGCTGCCGCCGGACGTGCCTGAGGCGGTCGTCCAGGAAGCACTGTCGCACCTCGTCGCCCGTCACGAGGTGCTGCGCACGCGCTACGTCATGGATGCTGCCGGGCTCGTGGCCGTGGTCGAGCCCGCCGCCGGCGTCCCGCTCCGGGTCGCCGACACGACCGCCGCGGGAGCCGGCAAGATCGTCGCCGAGGAACTCGCCGAGGGGTTCGACCTGCGCCGGGCGCCCCTGCTGCGGGCCAGCCTCATCCGCGATGGCGGCGGCGAGCAGCTCCTGCTGCTGGTATGTCACCACATCATCTGCGACGGCTGGTCGGCCAGGCTCCTGGACACCGAGCTCCGCGAATCGGTCGCCGCGATCCTGGCAGGCCGGGTCCCGGGCCTGCCCGAGGTGCCGCTGCGTTATGTTGACGCGGTCGCCTGGCAGCGGGCGCAGCTTACCGACGAACTGCTGGCCGGCCAGCTCGGCTACTGGCGCGAGACGCTGGCCGGCGTGCCCGCGCTCGAGCTGCCTGGCATGCGCTCGCGCGGCCCGCAGCGCAGCCTCGACGGCGCGGTCGTCAGCGCCGAGATCCCGCCGGAAGTCGCCGGCGCGCTGCTGGCGGCCGGCCGCCGCGCGTCGGCGGCGCCGTACGCGGTGTTCCTGACGCTGTGGACAGTCGCGCTCGCCCGAGCCAGCGGCCAGTGGGATTTCGGGGTCGGGTCGCCCTGCGCCGCGCGGTCCCGCCCGGAGCTGCATGACCTTGTCGGCCCGCTGATCGACGTCGTGGTCATCCGGGCGCGGCTGACGCCGGACCTGCCGTTCGACCAGGCTCTCGTCCAGGTGGAATCCGCTTGCCGGGAGGGCTTCGCCCGCCACGCAGCGCCGTTCGACGCCGTGGTGGACGCGGCGGCGCCCCGCCGGGACCTGTCCAGGACGCCCCTGTTCCAGGCGTACTTCGCCCTGGCCGACGACCTTGCCGGCCAGCAGCGGCGGGCGCGCGACCTCGAGCTGCTCGACCAGGCGTGGACAGTCGCCAGGACCGACCTGTCCCTCACGCTGTGGCCCTTCCCCGACGGACGTTACGGCGGGGCGCTCGAGTACGCGACCGCCCTCTACGCCGAGGCCGCCGCCACCAGCCTGTTCAGCCTGCTGCTGGAGCTCGCCGGGCGCTTCGCCGCCGACCCGGGCCTGCCGGTGGGCGCTGGCGCGGCCGAGGGCGACACGCTCACGGCAACACCGCGGCATACCGAGGCGGTCCTGGGGTTCGCCCGTGACCTGCTCAGGCTGCCGGCGCTGGGTCCTGATGACGATTTCATCGATCATGGCGGTAACTCCCTGCTGGCAGCGCGCCTGCTCTGGCATGCCCAGACCACCTTCGACGTCGATGTGTCGATGCGGGCGTTCTTCGATCGCCCGACGGCAGCTGGCCTCGCCGCCGAGGTCGAGCGGCTGCTCCGGGCCACCGGCGAGGACTCGGCAGAGGAGGACGGCTGATGCCCGGGCCCGTGATCACCAGCGCGGACCGCACGCGGCCGCTGCCGCTGTCTGGTGGCCAGCAGCAGATGTGGATCTTGCAGCAGCTCGATCCGGCGAGCCCGGCTTACCTGATGACCTGGGTCCTGCGGCTGTCCGGCCCACTGGACACCGAGAGCCTGCGGCGGGCCTGGGAGCGGGTGACCGAGCGCCACGAGATCCTCCGGACCCGGTACGAACCCGGCACCGACGGCACCGCCGTGGCGATCATCGATCCGCCGGGACGTTTCGAGCTGCGCACCATCGACCTGACCGGCGAGCGCCCGGCCAGCCGGGAGGAACGCGCCCGGCAGGTCGCCGAGTGGGAACGCACGCGGCCCTTCGACCTGGCTGCCCAGCATCCGGTCCGGGTCAGCGTGCTCGTGCTCGGCCGGGAACGGCACCTCGTCGTCATCAGCATTCACCACATCGCCTGCGATCCGGTGTCCTACCAGCGCATCGCGCGGGAGCTGAGCGCGTTCTACGCCGAGCACGCCGGCGGCGGGCCCGCCAGCCTTCCGCAGGACACCGTCCAGTACGCCGACTTCGCCGCCTGGGAACGGGACGGCCAGGCCAGCGGGGCGCAAGCGCAGCACCTGGCCTACTGGCGCCGCGAACTGGCCGGCCTGACCGACCTGCCGCTGCCGCTGGACCGGCGCAGGCCCGCCAGGCCCGACTCGCGAGGCGGGACGGTCGGCATCGACCTCAAGCCCGACCGCGCCGGGGCCATCCTGGCGCTGGCGGCCAGCCGCCGCGTCTCGCCCTACCTGGTACTGCTCGCGGCCTATCACCTGATGCTCGCCCGGATCTCGGGCAGCGCCGACGTCACTGTCGGGATACCGGTCTCGGCCCGGACCGTGCCGCAGCTCGACGAGCTCGTCGGCTACCTGGTGAACACCGTCGTGATCCGGTCGCGGCAGGACGCGACTCGCAGCTTCGCCGAGCTGCTGGCCCAGCTCAGGGAGCGGCTGCTCGACGCGCTTGACCACCGGGCCGTGCCGTTCGCCTGGGTTGTCGACGACGTCAATCCCCGGCGGGGCAGCGGCGCGAACCCGTTGTTCCGGGCCGGCTTCGATATGGATCGCGCGGCCGGGGAGTCGCCTTTCCAGTTCCCGTCGATTCAGACCGAGGAAATAGGGCTCAGTGGCTCGCCGCCCGCTAAATTCGACCTCACCCTCCACGTGGAGGAAATGCCCGGCCAGCAGTTCTCAGCTCGGCTGGAGTTCGCGGCCGCCGTGCTCGACGAGGCGACTGCCCGGGCCTGGGCCTGCTGCTACGAGGCTCTGCTCGACGCGGCGCTCGCCGGGCCGGCCGAGCCGCTCGCCCGGCTCGGCGAGCGTCTGGCCGGCGGATCGGCGGCCAGGCCGGAGCGGTCGGAACCGGCGGAACCGGCGGGGGCCAGCGGGGCTAGTGCCCCGGCCGCCCTGATCGACCGCATTTACCAGGCCTGGCGCGCGGTGCTGCCCGCTGCGGTGATCGATGTGCGGGATAACTTCTTCGACGTCGGCGGTGATTCGCTGCGCGCCGTCGCGCTGGCCGGGCGGCTCAGGGCGGCCGGCCTGGACGTCTCGGCCGCCAGCATCTTCGCCCATCAGAGCATCGAGGACCTGGCCCGGGCCTGCGCCGCGCCCGGGGGCGCGGAGGCGTCCGGGCGGCCCGGAGCGCTGGATGCGCCCGTCCGCCCCGCCGCCGTCGCGCCGTTCGAGCTGGTCAGCCTGGCGGACCGGGTGCGGCTGCCGCGAGACGTGACCGACGCGTATCCGCTGGCCGCGATGCAGCTCGGCATGATCATCGAGCTGCGCTCGCGGCCGGGCATCAACAGCTACCAGGACAGCACCTCGTACCGGATCAAGGACGGCGCGGAATTAGACCCGGCCGCGCTGACGCGGGCCCTGCAGCTGGTGGTGGACCGGCATGAGGTGCTGCGCACGACGTTCGACCTGACCAGCTACTCGGTGCCGCTGCAGCTGGTGCACCGCGCGGCCGCGATCACGCCGCGGTTTCATGACCACGGCGCGCTCGGGCCGGACGGCTGGCTGCCCGCGCTCGCCGAGCACGCCGCCAGGGAGCGCCTGTCGCTGCTTGACCTGGCCCGCGCGCCGCTGATCCGGGTCTCCGCGCACACCGCCGCCGGCGCGGCGGAATGGTGGATCACCATCACCGAATGCCATCCGATTCTCGAAGGATGGAGCTTCCACACCATGCTGATGGAGATCCTCACCGGCTACCGCGAGCTGCGGGCCGGCCGGATACCGGCCGGATCGGAGCCTGCGGGTTTCCGGTACGCCGACTACATCGCCGCCGAAGCGCGGGCCCGGCGCTCGGACGAGGATCGCGCCTACTGGCGCGGCGTGCTCGACGGCCGGGTCAACGCCTGCGTGCCCTCGGCCTGGCAGGACGGCCAGGACACGCCTCGCGATCGGTACCAGCACATGCTGGACTACCGGGATCTCGAAGCCGATCTCCGCCGGCTGGCGTCGCGGACCCGTACCTCGGCGAAGGCCGTCATGCTCGCGGCGCACCTGAAGGTCATGAGCATGATGTGCGGGACCGAGGATTTCTACACCGGGCTGGTCTGCGACGCCCGGCCCGAGGTGGCCGGCGCCGACCGGGTGCTCGGCATGTACCTCAACACGGTGCCGTTCGCGATGCCTTGCGGCGCCCGGACCTGGGGAGAGCTCGTCCGGGCGGTCTACGACGGGCTGACCGAGCTGTGGCCGCACCGGGTGTTCCCGTTGCAGGTGCTCCAGCAAGAGTCAGGCTCTGGCGGGCGATTGCTTGAGGTCTTTTTCAACTATCTCGACTTTTATCAGGTCGAAGGCGAGCTGGTCGACGAAGAACAGGTGCTCAACGACAACGACAATGAGTTCGCGCTGCATGTCTTCTCGATCTCCGGCGTCGTCCGGCTGAACACCACCAATCACCGGCTGGCCCGGGCGGCGGCCGGGCGGCTGGCGGCCCTGTACCGGACGGTGCTCGAGCAGATGTCGCTCGGCCCGCACGGCGATGCCGGCGCGGCCTGCCTGCCCCCGGCCGAGCTGGCCCTGGCCAGCGCCCGCGGCCTGGAGGCGCGGGTGACCGACGCCCGCCTGCGCCCGCTGCCTGCGGGCGTGGCCGGGGAGCTTTGCGTGGCCGGCACTGGGCTAGCCGACACCGGGCTGGCCGGCCGGTTCGTACCCGACCCGCTTGGCCCGGGCGGATCGCGGCTGTACCGCACGGGTCAGCTGGCACGGATCACTGGCGACGGAACCCTTGAGCTCCTCGGGCCGATCCTGCCCGACGGCCCTGGCGGGCCGCTGACCGAGCTGTACCGAACCAGGGAACTGCTCGCCGCGCAGCCGTCGGTGCTGGATAGCTTCATGCTGCCGCGACCCGGCGCCCCGCGCGGCAGGCAGCTGATCGGGTACGTCCGCGCCGTTCCCGGTGCCAGTCTCGATCCCGACGGGCTGCGCCGGGCGCTCTCCCAGAGCCGGCTGGCGCAGCAGCTCATCCCTGACGTCCTGATTCAGGTGGACGACTGGCCGCTGGACGAACGCGGAGCGATCGACGCCGAGCGCCTCCCTGAGCCGGCCGGGCCAGCCGAGTCCCCGACGTGCGCGCAGGTGCCGTGGGACGAGCGGTTCGGGTCCCTGCTGCGGGGCGCGCTCGACCGCGCGGGCTTCCAGGGCGAGCTCACGCCGGACGAGCCGCTGTCCAGCTCCGGGCTTGACTCGTTCGGCACCGTGGGACTGCTCCTGGCCGTCGAGGCGGCCTATGACATCACCATTCCCGACGACCTGCAGATCACCGAGGTCGTCCGGACGGCCGGGACGCTGTGGGGGACGATCGCCGCGCTCTGCCTGGAACCCGGGCGCTCGCGATGAACGGGAGACCCGACACGACCGCCGCTGTGCTGTGCGGGCTGGGGACCTGGGTACCGCCGCGAACGGTCACGAACGAGGAGATCGCCGGGCGCCTGGGGGTCACCGGCGACTGGATCTTCCGGCGCACGGGCGTGCGCTGCCGCCAGATCTGCGAGCCGGGCCAGGCTACCTCGGACCTCGCCGTGCGGGCCGGCGCGCGGGCACTGGCCTCGGCCGGCCTGGCCACGGCCGGCGCCGTCATCCTGGGCACGGCCACGCCCGATCATCAGATCCCGGGCACCGCGCCGGCCGTCGCCTCCAGGCTAGGTCTCGGCACCGTGCCGGCGCTGGACGTCAACGTGGTGTGCAGCGGCTTCGTGTACGCGCTCGCGCTTGGCTCGTCGCTGATCCGCGCGGAGACCGCCGATAGCGTGCTCGTGATCGGCGCAGACGCCTTTTCCACCGTGATCGACGCCGGCGACAAGGTGACCGCGGCCCTCTTCGGCGACGGCGCGGGGGCGGTCGTGCTGCGCCGGGGAAGCGCCGGGGAACCTGGCGCCCTGGGCGCTTTCTGCCTCGGCAGCGATGGCAGCCACTTCGAGTTCATCGTGATGCGGGGCGGCGGGTCGCGTCAGCGCGGCGCGGCGGAGCCGCCTGACCCGGCCCGGATGTACCTGAGCATGGAGGGCCGGGACACCTTCCTGGCCGCGGTACGGCACATGACGGCGGCCTCGGCCGCGGCCATCAAGAGCGCGGGGCTCGCTCCGGCCGACGTCGACTGCTTCGTGGGCCATCAGGCCAACATCCGCATCCTCCGGGCGGTGGCCGCGCAGCTCGGCCTGCCGGAGCAGCGCATCATCAGCAACCTGGACCGGGTGGGCAACACGTCGGCGGCCTCCATTCCGCTGGCCCTGTCCGACGGAATGGCCGACGGCCTCATCAAGCCAGGCTCGGTCGTGCTGCTCACGGCCTTCGGAGCCGGCCTCGCCTGGGGCTCGACCGTCCTCCGCTGGCCTGACCTCGCGGCACCGGACGGAGACGGAGACGACCTATGACAACGACCATGACCGAGCGGATCGTCAGGATGCTCACGGAGCAGTGCGACCTGAGGGCCGAGGCGATGACCGCGGAAACGAGGCTGTCGGCGCTGGACCTGGACTCCCTGACCGTGCTGGAGATCACGCTGCACGTGGAGCGGGAATTCGGGACCGCGTTCGAGCCAGAGGACCTGCTCGCGGCGGAAACCATCGGCGACCTGGCGCGGGCCGTCGAGTCGCAGCTGACCGCGTAACTCGTCGTGCCTGCCGCCGCCCGGCTACTCGACCTGGCCCTGCCCGCCGTCTTCGCGGCCTACCTGGTGCTGGTCGGCGTCTATCTGGTGCTTCAGGTGTCGTTCGCCGAAAGGGCGCGATGCCGGACCGGGCCCGCGTTACCGGACGCGCCCCTGCCATCGGTGGATGTCGTGGTCCCCTGCTACAACGAGCGGCCGGACACCCTGGCCTCGTGCCTGGAGTCGCTGGCCCGGCAGGACTACCAGGGAGCCATGACGGTCTACGTCATCGACGACGGCTCGCCGAACCGGGCCGCGCTCCTCCCGGTCTATGACGCCTACCGGCAGCGCTCCGGGTTCCGGATTCTCCTGCCGCCGCGGAACGCGGGCAAGCGTGACGCGCAGGCCCTGGCGATCCTGACCGGGCAAGGCGAGATCATCGTCGCCGTCGACTCGGACACGATGATCGCTCCTGACGGTGTCCGGCGGATCGCGGCCGCGCTTGAGCCCCCGGACGTGGGCGCGGCCATGGGCGAGATGCTGGCCGCGAACAAGCAGGCGAGCTGGCTGACCCGGCTCATCGACGCGCGGTACTGGTACGCCTGCAACCAGGAACGGGCCGCCCAGTCGTTTTTCGGGGCCGTGCTGTGCTGCTCCGGGCCGTTCGCCGCCTACCGGCGTACCGTCCTGGAGAAGGTCTTCGACGCCTACCTGAACCAGACCTTCCTTGGCCGGCGCAGCAGCTACGGCGAGGATCGTTACCTCACCAATCTCGTCCTGCTCTGCGGGAGCCGCACCGTCTACGCGCCGGAAGCCAAGGCGGTGACCACGGCTCCCGACCGGATCAGGCCGTTCCTGCGCCAGCAGCTGCGCTGGAACAGATGCACGTACCGGGACACGCTGGGGATCGCCAGGAAGCTCCCGTCCCTCGGCGCATACCTCGTCCTGGACGCCTTTACCCAGGTCTTCGCCCCGGCACTGCTCGGCCTGTCCGTGGCGCTGCTCGCACTGCACGGCGCCGTCGCCGGCCTGGCCGGCCTCACCTGGTACCTGGCCGGCCTGGCGCTGGTCGGCGCCGGGTACTGCGCCTATGGCGCCTGGCGCACCCGGGACCTGGGCTTCGCCCGGTTCGCGATCTACGGCCTGCTGCACGTCGTCCTGCTCCTCCCCAGCCGCGCCTGGGCCCTGCTGACGATCACCGACGACCGGTGGGGCCGACGCGGCGCGAGCGCCTGACCCCCGCGCCCGCGCGCCCCGCGTCCATCCCCTGGATGAACTGGCTTTCCCGCTGTTTCCTCAGATGGTCGGTGGCTCTTTCTGGGTGCCCGGCCTGGCGTGCCGGGGCGGCGTGAGCAGCGCGGCCCTTCCTGTTGCTGTTGCGGGCGAAAAACGTGAGCAACGCGGCCCGCCCTGATGTCGTCCCCACAGCATCAGGCAGGGCCGCGTTGCTGTTGCCCGACGGCCGCAACAACAACGTGGCCCGCCCTGATGCTGTCCCGGGTGTGAGCGGCGGCCAGCAGAAATCCCGTGATCATGCCGCCGCGCTCTCGCAGGGCCGCGCGAACGGCCCGATCGACGAGTAGTTTCCGGCCGCCACGCCGCTCTGCACGCTCAAGCTCTACTTGGTGATCTTGAGTGTCTTCCTAGCTGACGTCGAGGACCGGAAGTCGATGTTGCCGAGGTAGCTGGCTGTGACCTTATAGGTGCCGGCGGCCAGGCTGCTGGATTCGAGCCTGCAGCTGCCAGCACCGGATGACAGCTTGATCGTGCAGATTACTTTCGCCTTGCCCTTCGCCGGGGTGGCGGTGATGGTAACGCCGCCGGCTGGCAGGCCGGTGAACTGGCCGTGTACCGAGACGCTGAGCTTCTCCGCAGTCTCCGTCTTATGGGCGACCGTCGCTTTCGAGAGCGTCAGGGCTGTGGCCGAGGTGGCCTTCGTGATCGTCAGGGTCGTGGCCGGCGAGACCGAGCCTGGCACGGGCGCGCTGCCGTTGTAGGTGCCAGTCAGCTTGTAGGTGCCCGCGTCAAGCGCGGTGGCGCTCGGGAAGCAGGAGCCCGTGCCGGCCGAGAGGGTGATCTTGCACAGCAGGACGCGCTTGCCCGATGCGGACAGGGAGCTGACCGAGACCGTCCCGGCTGCCGATGCCGGGGCCACGCTCGCCGTGATGTCGTCAGCCTGCCCCTTCCCGAAGACGACCCTGGACGAGGACAAGGTCAGCGTCGTCGTCGAAGGCACCCGGCTGACCACGAAGGCCTGATTCAGGCCCTGGACGCCTGTGTAGAAGCCGCCCGCTTCGCAGTTGCCTGGTGCCACGCACGAGACAGATTCGGTGGACGCACCGCCGCCAGCGTTGAGCGCGGCCGTGCCAGGAGTCTCGATAGCGCTCTGCCAGACGCCCTGCGCCTCGCTGACGATCAGCGACTGAGAACGCATTGACCCGTCGTGGTAATCGCCGACCGCGGCGCAGTTGCCGGGCGTGGTGCACGAGACAGAGCTGATCGCCCCGATACCTCCGGCATTGAGCGTGCCGCTGCCCGGCACCTCCTGCGCATCGCCCCAGACCCCGCTGACCTCGCTGGCGACGAGCGCCTGGAAGTCATTCGGTCCGGCCGAGTACGACCCGCCCGCTGAGCAGTTGCCTGAGGTGGTGCACGATACGGACATGACAGCGGCGTTGCCGCCGCTGTTGAGAGTGCCGCTGTCGGGCAGCTCATGCGCGGTGCCCCAGGTTCCGCTGACTTCGTCGGCGACAAAGGCCTGGGAGTTAGCCGAGGAGTCAAGGTAGCTGCCGCCAGCCGCGCAATCACCCGGGGCTGAGCAGGACACCGAGTCGACAGCCGCGAATCCGCCCGCGTTGAGCGTCTCGCCGCCTGGAATCAGCTCCGCCGTACCCCAGACGCCCTGGACCTGATTAACGACGAACGCCTGATGGCCGGAACTGTCGCTGAACACGCCGCCGGCGGAGCAGGCGCCAGCGGCGCCGCACGAGACCGATTCGATGGATCCAACGCCACCTGGATCGATCATGTCGATGCCGGGCGCATCCCGCGCATCGCCCCAGTCGCCGTGTGCCTCTGTGGCTACGAACGGCTCCTGGTTGCTAGAACCGTCGAGGTAGAACCCGCCGGCGGAGCAGTTGCCACTTGATGCGCACGAGACGGAAAGAGCGCTGGCGAAATGGCCGGCACTGAGCGTGGCCGTGCCCGGGAGTTCGACCGCCTGCTGCCAGACGCCGTTCACCTGGTCGGTGACGAACGCCTGCTCGTTGGCTGAGCCATCGCTATAGAAGCCGACTGCCGAGCAATTGCCGGCCGAGCCGCAGGAGACGGCGTTGACCTGGCTGTCGTCGGCCTCATTGAGCTGGAAGATGCCGGGACCGCGATCGCCTTGCCCCAGGCCCCGCCGACCTCGCTGGCGACGAACGGAAACCTGTCGGCCCTTCCGTCGCTATAGAACCCGCCTGCCGAGCAGTTGCCTGCGGAGGAGCAGGAGATCGACGCGATATCCGCTCTCCCCTGGTTCAGGGTGGCGATCCCGGGAAGCTCCAGGGCGGTATCCCAGATACCGCCCGAGCCGGCAACCGGGGACGTACGGGGCGCCGCGCTGGGCGCGGCCAAGGCCGGACCAGCGCCGACGAGCGATAGGACGATCATGGCTACTACCGCGCCCGCGCTCGGCGAATACCGCATTTTCCAGCCCATGTGCGCTTCCCCCGCCCGGCAGTATCCATTACGGACACCAGAGCTACTGGCCACTAAAAAATCCATTAACAACATCATTATTGTAGACACGCACAATAATCGGCGAGCTGGCGGGATCGGCCGCCAGCGCGGATGACTGCGGACTGACTCTCGTGCTCACGATGACGTTCAGACCGCTCGCGAAAGGCCCTGCGCGCAGCCGCCTGCACCGTAGTTGGAGGCGTCGGCACTGCGGGCGGGCCTGCCCGGAACGATTGACGACCCCATTTACCCGGTTGATCCCGTTTTGCCGCCTCCAACGGTTCGCATGGACTGCGCAATTGATGTTGTGATTCGGGTATCGATTCGCGCATTGATGTTGTCCCGCCAGGGCGGGCGCACTAAGGCGCCGCGCACGGCGTCCCCAGAAAGCGATGCGCTAGCGAGGATGAGCCCACGTCCGGGATTGGCAGGTACACCCGCGCGGCGGCGGCAGTGACGTTCACGACTGCGATGCTGCTGTCCCCGGTCAGGACACTCGGCGAGCGCTGGAACGGCGCCAGCTGATCGGTCATCCGGACCCCCTGACCGCGCAGCGCGGCACGCCCAGGAGTCAGTCCGGTGTCTTGAACCGGGGCTGCGGCCTGGCGTCGAACCGGCCGTGAAGCTCCTGGCGGCTGGCGATGCCGAGCTTCGCGTAGATGCTCCGCAGGTGAGCGTGGATCGTGCGCACCGACAGCTGGAGCCGGGCGGCGATCTCCTTGTCGCTCAGTTCCGCGGCGGCGAGCAGGGCGACCTGCTCTTCGCGGGCGGTCAGCGGGCTGGGGGGCTTGCTAAGCAACGCCGGCGTGACCGCGCCCTCACACCGCGCGGCCAGAGCGCCCGCCCGCAGGCTGGACGCGACAGCCAGGTGCCGTCGCCCCCGTAACGAGTGTGGCTTGGCGTGAGAACGGCCATGTCAAGGCCCACCTGTCACGCTAAGGTCGGCTCTGATGATGAGACAGCGGCGGCCGACGGGTATGGTCGCCGGCGGTGCAGGTGCCACAGCACGACAGCGCCTCTCGGGCCGGTCGGTTAAGGAGTGCGCGGAAATGCGAACAGCAACGGTACGCCTGAAGTCGTTGTCGTTAGCGGCGATGGCTTTGGCGATGGCGCTGCCATGCGCCCTAAGCGGATGCGGAGGTAGCGGCGGGTCGGCTACGGATGGCCCGCTCAGCAGCGCTAACAGCATGCACGGCCCGATCCCGCGAGGTTCAGAGTGCGCTCCTGGCGGCCGATCTCAGGCATTCGGCTTCCAGACCTTCACCAACTTCGGCCACCCCACCGTGGTTCTGGACCGCATTGTCCTGCTGCGTCCGCACAACGAGCGCCTCGTCGGCTCCTACGCCGTGCCCGGTGCCGTGCTTGTCGGCCTGGTGCACTGGCCGCCGCAATATCCCGGCACGCCAGCCGGACCCGGCGTGCCGGCCGCGTGGAGACACCGCCAACTCGTCCATGGCTTCCGGCTAGCTCCAGGCAAGACATTCGACATGGTCCTCGGTATCTCAGCCATTGCCCCGGCCCGCGCGGCCTCGCAGGGCGTGCTGGTCTATTACCACGATTCATCGGGCAGCTACGTGGCGAAGAACTTCTGGGCGAATATCCTCGCAGCCGCATCGAAAAAGCGCGGGTGTCTCTAATGCAACGCGCGTCCGGGCTAAGTCCTGACGGCGCCCGACTGTGAGGAGGCCGACAACGCAGCTAGCGGCACTGGCTTTGGCGATGGCACTGGTATGCATGCTAGGCGGATGCGGAGGTAGCGGCGGGCACGGCGCGGATGGCCCGCTCAGCAGTGGTAACAGCATGCACGGGCCGATCCCGCAAGGTTCAGAATGCGTTCCCGGTGGCCGGCCTCAGGCATTCGGCTTGCAGCAGTTCACCAACTACGGCGGCACTACCGTGGTCCTGGAGCGCGTTGTCCTGCTGCATCCCCACAACGAGCGCTTGGTGGGCTCCTTCGCGGTGCCTGGAGACAGGGTTCTCGGGGTGGCGCACTGGCCGCCGACATACCACCCGGCGCAGCCCAACTGGAAGAACCGCCAAGTCGTGCACGGTTTCCGGCTAGCCGCAGGCAAGAGGTTCAACATGATCCTCGGTATCTCAGCCATTACCCCGGCCCGCGCGACCTCGCAGGGCATGCTGGTCTATTACCACGATTCATCGGGCAGCTACGTGGCCAAGAACTTCTGGGCGAATATCCTCGCAGCCGCATCGAGAAAGAACGGGTGCGTCTAATGCGACGAGGCCGGCATGTACCTTTCGAACCAGGTCACCAGGCGGGTCAGGTAGTCGGTGACGGCCGGGAAGCGCCTGACGCCGTGTCCTTCCTCGGGGTAGATCACTAGTTCTGAGTCGATGCCATGACCGATCAGGGCCTGGTAGAACTCCCTGGCCTGGCCGGCCGGCGTGCACCGGTCCTTCGCGCCCGCCGTGAGCAGGGTCGGCGTCCTGGCCTTGCTCGCGTGCATGACCGGGCTGCGCGTGTGCACCTGGTTGCCAGTCTCTTCGGGATCGGCCTTGTCCAGGAACCACAGTCCCCAGCGGGGGATGTTGGTCGTGAACGTGAAGCTGTACCACTGCGTCACCGGCGAGCCGGCCACGGCCGCGGCGAACCTCTGGTCCTGGGTCACCAGCCAGGCTGACATGAACCCGCCGTAGCTGACGCCCATCGTGCCGATCCGCGCCGGGTCGGCGACCCCGCGCTCGACCATCGCGTCGATCCCGGACAGGTAGTCGTAGGTATCCGCGCCGCCCATATCGCCGACGACGGCGGCGGCGAACTCCTGGCCACGCCCTGAGCTGCCGCGCGGGTTCGGGAGCAGGACGGCGTATCCGCGCGAGACCAGCAGCGGTACCGCCTGGTCCCGCATCGCCCAGCTTCGCTGACTGGCCCCGATCGGCCCGCCGTGGATGTGCAAGACCAGCGGAAACGGCCCTGCTCCGGCAGGCGTGCACAGGATTCCCTCGATCAGCGTCCCGTCGGGTGCGCTCCAGCTGACGTTGGCCGCCGAGCCCGCGACCGACCGGAGGTAGTCGGTGCCGGCGTGGGCCAGGGAGGCCAGCACCTCGCCGACACCCGCGCCGCCGACGATCGCGATCTCCTGCGGCAGGTCGTAGTCGTCCCTGATGACGACGACCCGGCCGTCGGAGATGAAGGCGCCCGCCGGGTAGAACCAGCCGGCCCACGACTGCTCGGACACGGCCAGGTCCCTGGCGGTGATCGTCTCCGGCAAGACTCCCTCCCCAGCGTCGGCGATCCCGGCCACGCTGTCCAGATGCCGCTGGCCGAAATAGCCGAGCCGCGTCCCGTCGATCCACTGGATAGCGGTGACGTCTGTCCCGGCGGTGTCCACGGCGGACCTGGTGCCGGCCGCCAGGTCCAGCACGATCAGGTCACCCGCCACAACCAGCCGGTCGCTGCACACGGCCTGGACCACGGCGGCCAGCCGGCCGTCGGGCGTCCCGGCGGGCAGCCCGAGCTGGACCTCGCTGCGGAGCAGTTCGGCCGCCGCGCCCGTGGAGATGTCGATCCGGCTGAGCACCGCGGCGTACCAGTCGTCCTCGCCGGGCTGGTCGCTGGTGACCGCCAGCACGTGCGCGGGGCCGGCCCAGGCCGCCTCCCAGATGTTCAGCCCGACGGGTGAGACCTGGGCCAGCTCGCCGGACTCCGGCGCGTAGAGCCACAGACTGCGCCAGGCATCCTCCGGCGTGCCCGGCTTCGACCTCCGGGTACCAGGACGGCAGCCCGGACTCGCCCGAGCCGGACGTTCCCGACCCCTGCGCGTCCGACAGCTCGGCTCCGAGCCCGGCGACCCCCAGCAGGATCCGGGTGCCATCTGGCGACCACTCGAGATACTCGATCGTGCCGGGGACAGCGGGCGCCGGCTGGGCCTCGCCGAGCTCCCCGCCCGCCAGCAGGTAAAGCTGGAACACCCCGGCCTTGACCCGGTCAGAGAGGAAGGCCAGAACTGACCCGTCCGGCGCGAGCCGGGGGGCCTTGGCCGACCCGCTGCCTGAGGTCAGCGCGCGAAGCGCGCCGTCCCGCACCTCGAACAGGGCCGTGCGCGGCATCCCGTCCAGCTCGTCATAGACCGATCCGGTGACCACGATCCGGCTGGCATCGGGCGCCGCGACCAGCTCGGTGAGATGGTGCGGCTTGCCGAAAGCCGGCTCATGCAGCCGCCTGACATGCTCGGCGACGGCAGCGTACTCAGCAGATTCCCGCAGGTCATTGCGCATAACTCCGGATGATCTCATGCACTTGCGCGGCGTCGCTAGCGGTGTGCCGGGCCGGCAGCGATGGCCGCCGTCACGCTTGACCAGGATTTTGGGCGCCTGCGCCAGTTCAGGAAGCCGACCGTCCGCTATTGGCCCTACGTTGGCAGCCATGACCGATACCGAGTCCTCTGCGAGCGACAACCCGAGCGGCCGGCTGACGGCCGCGCAGTTCCACGCCTCCCCTGGTGTCGCTGACTGGCGGGTGCTGTGGGGCGCCAGCTATGCGGCGGCCCGCTTCCTGACCGGCTCTTTCAGCGCCGGGCTGGCCCTGGTCGCCGCCATCGGCGAGCTGGCGGCCGCCGCCGGCCGCGACCCGGACGTCGATGTGCGGCCCGAGGACGTGGCCGTCCGGCTAGCGACGGCCGAGGTCCGCGGCCTGACCAGCAGCGACGCCGACCTGGCCAGGCAGATCTCGGTCGCTGCGGCCCGCCTCGACGCTCCGGCCGATCCGGCGGCCGTGCAGCACGTGCAGGTCGCGATCGACGCCCTCGACATCGCCAGGGTCCGGCCGTTCTGGCACGCGGTACTCGGCTATTGCGAAGCCGACGATGCGGACCTGCTTGACCCGCACCGCCAGGGGCCGACGTTCTGGTTCCAGCAAATGGACGCGCCCAGGACCGGGCGCGGTCGCTTCCACATCGACATCTACGTGCCGCACGACCAGGTGCAAGCCAGGATCGAGGCTGCGCTCGCGGCCGGCGGCCGGATCGTCAGCGACGCCTACGCGCCGGAGTGGTGGACTCTCGCCGACCCCGAGGGCAACGAAGCTGACCTGGCCATCTGGGGGTAGGCCGCCGCGCACCGCTGTGCCATGGGTGCTGCTGACCCGACACCAACGGCACAGCGGTGCGACCGGCTTACTGCCGGGTCCCGCGAGGCGGACGGAAATCGGTTTCTTCTCACCAGTCAGGTTCGGCGACGGACAGCCCGGCTACCAGGGATGAACACCAGGAAATGGTTTGCCCGATCTCTTGACGGCACGGCCCGCGACGCGGATCTTAAAGGCAACAGCCTTGGCGGTGCCAGCGATCACCTTGCGTCAGATCGCTGCACCGACGCGCGGAAGGACGCCGGCAGTGGGCACTGCGAGCAAGATAATCCGGCTCCCGTCGTGGAGCGGTCGCCTGATTTTAGCCATTCTCTTCACCGCAGGGCTGGCAGGCATCGGGCTAGCCCCCGCGCACGCCGCCCCACGCAGTGCCCCGGCACCGCGTAATGCGCCCGCAGCGGTCCCGGCAGCAGCCGCGCCGTCGACCGGCATCAACGCCGGCAGCAGCCTGTGCCTGGATGACCCCAACTCACAGACCACCACCGGAGTCCAGCTCATTCAGTGGACCTGCAACGGCGGCACCAATCAGAACTGGACCTTCAACCTCGTCGCCGGCACCACCGCCACCTACACGATCAGCTCGTTCGCCGGATTGTGCGTGGACATCTCCGGCCGGTCGACAGCCAGTGGCGGCCAGGTGATCCAGTGGACCTGCAACAGCCAGACGAACCAGGAGTTCACGGCCCAGCCAGTCACGGTGAGCGGCAAGACCAACACCTTCAACCTGGTCTCGGTGAATTCCGGTCTGTGCATCGCGCCGACGGGTGACTCGACGGCCAGCAACACCTTGCTGGTCCAGTTGTCGTGCACGACCGCGACCACCCGGGTGTGGCAGGTCTCCGGCATCGCGGGCGGCGGAGGCGGAGGCGGGACCGGCGGCTTCCAGGGCCTGCCCAACGTCGCTCCCAACGCCTGCAACAGCACCACCCTGCCGAAGGCTTACGGCACTAACTTCCCCGTTCCGTCCGACCCGAACGGACAGGGGTTCGCCAACGAAACCGCGATGGGCTGGGACGGCAACTTCTGGCCGGTGATCGGATACCTGTCAGGCTCGTTCTTCGCCCGGGGCGTGGTGAACACCTACACGGCCGGCAGCACCAGCTACTGCGGCGCGATGTACACGTTCAGCGCCTATGACTTCGGCGGCGCGCCCGGGGCGGGCTCGGTGCAGTGGACCGAGGACAGCGGCTACCTGCCCGCGATGACCACGACCCGCACCAGCGGCAGCGTGGGGATCTCGATCAAGGATTTCGCCGACAAGGTCACGATCGCCGGCAACCCGTTCATGCTCATGTACGTCAGGGTCGCGGTGACGAACAACGGCACGACTGCCGTCTCCGTGCCCGCCAGGCGGGTCCGGCCCGAACCTGATCCAGCTGACCAGCACCTCGCTCAGCACGGTCCAGCCAGGCGCGACCAATGACAACGACTTCGTCGTAGCCGTCGACAACTTCGGCACCGGAGTGGCGCTGCCCACCGGCACGGCGCTGTCCTCGGCCGCGCCGAGCTTCGACACCGCCTACACCGCGATGTCGACCTACTGGAACGGCCGCGTCGCCCAGACGGCGTCGCTTCACGCTGCCCAACCTCACGCTGCCCAACACCGGCAACCTGGCCAACCCAGGCACGGCACTGATCAACGCCTACAAGGCCGGAACCATCTACAACCTGATCATGCAGGTCGGCAAGGCCCAGTTCTCGGCCGCCAACAACTACGCCTGGATTCTCAACCACGACGTACCTGGCGAGCTCCAGGCCAGGTTCGACAGCGGCGACTTCACCGAACGCCGAGAACCTGCTGCTCACCGCCCGGATATCGGAAGCTTCCAACTTCAACGAGGTGGGAGCTAACTGGTACTGGGACGGAGTGTGGAAGACGGTCGGGGTCTGGGCCGACTACCTGAGGCTGACCGGGGACACCTCGTTCGTCAGCCAGTTCCTCCACGACGACGCCAGCGGCTCAAGCCCGTGGGGACCGAGCCTGTTCACGATCGTGCACACCCTCTACCCGTCCCAGCTCGCCGCCAACGGCACGCTGGTCACCAACGACGACAATGACTCAGAGGGCATGTGGCTGTTCAGCAACTACTCCGCGCTGGAGATGCTGGCCTCCTACAAGTACATCGCCACCGTGCTCGGCATGACCAGCGAAGCGCAGTACGCCGACACCGCCTACACCAAGCTGCTGAACTCGCTGAACACCGTGGTCGGCAGCGACGAATCCACCAACGGCTTCAGCTTCCTGCCGTGCACGGTGAACCAGCCGGACTCGGCGAACCGCTGCGGCACGTTCAACGACGCGAACTGGGCCTCACCCGCCTGGGTCGGCCAGAACCAGTGGTCGACGATGCTGATGGGCGGCACGCTCAACGGCATCATCGGCGACCCGGCTCAGATCGACGCGATGTACGCGTTCGGGTTCGCCCGGCTGGCCGCGAACAACCTGCCGTACCCGACGTTCGGCGCGTTCGACGGTTACTCCACCGCGTACAACACGTCCTATTCGAACGACGGCCTGTACAGCAACAACTACCGTGACCTGCCGATCACCAGCTACGCCTGGCAGATCGAGACCACGACCGGCGGCCCGAACGCCTGGTGGGAGGCCAACGGCAGCGGCCCCAACACGAGCCAACCCGTGGGCCGGCAACCACGCCCCGCCTGAGTTCGGGGCCTGCCCCTACGCCTGGCCGATCTCCGGCCAGCAACTCGGCCTGCTCCAGTCAATCGCCGCGACCGGCCTGACCGCGTCCGGCACCGGCCCGTTCACCTACACCCAGCCGCTCTACATCGGCCGCGGCATCCCGAACACCTGGATCGCGGCCGGCCAGACCATCGGCGTCAGCAACCTCACCTCGTCCTTCAACTTCGGCACCAGCGCCCGCAGCACCTACGGCGTCTCGATCGCGGTCACCAAGCCCGCCAGCACCCGCGTGGTCACGGTGACCCTGAGCGGGACCCTGCCCGGCGGCGCGGTCCTGATCCAGCTTCCGGTCTTCCTGACCACCGGGGTCAACTCGGTGACCGGCGGCACCTACAACGCCACGACCCACACGGTCACCGCCAACTCAGGCGCGACCACGATCGCCATCACGCTCGCAAGCTAACCGCAGCCGACGCTGCCGCGCGTGGCCCGCGCGGCAGCCTGTCGGCCGTTCCGCGCTGGTGCCGCTTACTTCTTCTGCGTCAGCTTCTGGAGGTACCCGGGCGGGGCTATGTCCTGAAGGACCAGCGGGCGCTTGCCGTGATCCCAGGCGAATTTCTGGACGATGAAGACAACCTTGATCACGCACTCCTTCTCGGCCAGGTATCCCTGGATGTAGCATTTAGCGGTCCGACTTCTTGGACAGCAAGTCGCTGATGCCCGAGTAGTAGATGCCGCTGACGGCATTGAGGACGACGAACAGAGTCGCCTTGCAGCGAGTTTCCCCGAGCAACTCGAACACGTCATCTGACTTATTCCGCAGGCCGAGCGGGAATGGGGCTTGCACGTGCAGATACACGCCCCCTCGCCGAAGCCCTTGACCGGCAGCTCGCCGTGGTTGAAGCTCAACGCGACCACGTACCAGCCGTTCTTCGCGGCGTCTGCCAGGAACGGCGGATTGACCTGCCAAGCGCAATCCTCTTCCTTGAGCTCAGGGGAATTGTTATTGAGGGTCTTGAAGGTGGAATTCGGGTTGCCTACTCCGATTCCGAAGTACACGAGTAACGGCTTGTCGCCGCGCTCGGCCGTGATCTTTTCCTCGGCCGCGATGAACGCCTCTTCTATGAGCTTGAGGTGCTCCTCGCTAGGCTCGCCGTTCGGAGACTCCGAGATCGGCGGCCATTTCGCTTTGGCGTCCATATTCCATGGATCGACCCATTTATCGTCTTTGTCATCAATCATCGCCGTGATCCCCTCCCCGGCGACCGGCATCGGCCATTCCGATGGCTCGCGTCGCCCCTTAGCATCAATTATCACCAGCTCGTCAAGTATCGCCGATGTGCGCGAGGACGCCAGGTATCGGATTGTTTTCCGGTTTCCAGGAGGGTTGCCAGAGGGTTTCATGTTCGGGAAGGGGCGTCTCCGCGTCGCTGAGAGCTGACCGGCCCTTCGCCGATAGGGCACCTGCCTGGTCCGGGCGGCGGTGGTCCTGCGTGATTACCATGTTCCTGGCCGTGATCACGGACGTAACGCGCTTTTCGTCCGCCCGGGTGCTAGTAGCTGCCTGGTGTTTCCTGAGGGGGATTAATAAGACAAATGTCGCGGGGCGCTCGGTGCCCGCTCGACGGCCGGGCCTGTTCAGAACGATTCACTACCCAATTTAACCGGTTGGTCCAGTTTTGCCGCCTCCGGCGATCCGCATGGATTGCGCAGTTGATGTTGTGTTTTAGGTGTCGATACGCGCATTGATGTTGTCCCGCCAGGGCGGAGACGGCACGGAGCCGGCATCTCTCCCGGTGTCCGGGCCGCGCAGCGGAAACTCTCCCCGGTCACGCAAATGCCAGCCCTCGCGTACCGAAAACTTCTTCCCCCGCAGGCGACTCAACGAGGTTACCTTAGATTAGTGACTAATCCTCGCCGTCTGCGAAAGCTCCTGCGCATCCTCAGAATGGATACGGCGCCGCTGCGCACGTCCGTCGACTTTCGTCGGCTGTTTATCAGCCGCAGCGTGACGCTGCTAGGCTGGCGATGACCGAGGTCGCTCTGCTCATCCAGGTAAAGGAGATCACGGGGTCACCACTAGCGGTTGGTTTCATAGGCGTCGCTCAGGTAGTTCCAGTCGTCATCTTCAGTCTTTAATGGCGGCCTTCGCCGCTGACCCTGCTTCATCGCAGGAAACTGGCCTGACGGCGGTCAGGTTGCACTGCCCTCATCACCTTGCTGCTGACGTTCAACGCGTTGCTGCGCCGCCGATCCCTTCCTGTGGTTCCTTGATGTCGCTGCCGCCCTGATCATCTCGCTTACCGTCCTCCAGCGTCCATCTCTTGACTCCGCAGTACCCAGGATCGTCAGCGACGATCAGTTCAGCGCCGCATCCGCGCTGCTGTCAATAGCCTCTAACTACAGCAATATCCTGGGACCGGCGTTAAGCGGGCTGCTTGTCGCGGGTCCTGGCGCAAGATATGCTTACGGACTGGACACGCTCTCGTACGTCCTTTCCTTCCGACCGCTGGCCGGGCTTCGCTCGCTGCCCCGGATCCAGCCGGAAGGAGACGATACTCCCCCGGCGACACTGGCCAGCATATGGCAGGGCCTTCGCTATGCCGTTGGCCGCCGCGACCTGCTGGGCTCTTATCTCGTGGACCTGTCCGCTATGATATTCGCCTACCCCGTCGCCCTTTTTCCGTTTGTCGCCGCCGAGCTGCATGCCCAGTGGGCTCAGGGATTTCTCTTCTCCGCCGAGGCAGTGGGCGCACTCCTGCTCTCCGCTACGAGTGCGTGGACCAGCCGGGTTCGCCAACAAGGGTGCGCAATCGCCCTGGCCGGAGCGGCATGGGGGGCTAGCCGCATCGGATTCGGCTTGTCAGGGAATATTGCGCTCGCCCTATTCTTCCTTGTCCTAGCGGGCGGAGCTGACACACTTAGCGGTATATTCCGCGACACTATGTGGAACAAGTCAATTCCTGACTCCGTACGAGGCCGGATGGCAGGCGTCGAGGTGCTCGTCTTACGGTACCGGGCCGGTCCTCGGGCAGATCAGGGGCGGAGCAGTAGCACAGGGATTCGGCGTGCCAGTTTCGCTCTGGTCGGGCGGTGCTGCCTGCATCGTTGCGATTGGCCTGACATGCGTGTCGCTGCCACAACTCCTGTCCTACGATGCGCAAGGTCCGCGTGAAGGCCGCTCCTCAACCAGTTGACTGAGCAAAATGGAGAACCTAAAACCACAATTCATTTTCGCACGGACCACGTGAGATCAACTGGGTCCGCGATCACGCTGATGAACTGCCTGCCATCCTCGGGCGGCCAGGTCCCGCCGATCGGCCTGCCCATGGCCGGGCACCGTGCCTACGTGCTCGACCAGAACCTGAACCTGCTGCCGCCAGGGGCGCCCGGGGAAGCCGTGCATCGCCTGCCTGGCCTGTCGCATGGCTATCTGGGCCGACCGGCTGAGACCGCGGCCAGGTTCGTGCCCGACCCTTTCGGCGCCTGGTCTCGGCCACCGCATGTACCGGACAGGTGACCTGGTCCGGTGGGCACCCGTGAACGTGCTCGAGTTTCCTGGGCCGGATCGACCGGCAGGTCAAGATCCGGGGTTTCCGGGTCGAGCTTGGCGAGATCGAGGCCGTCCTCGCGGCCTGGCCGGCCGTCTCTGCAGGCCGTAGTCGAGCCATGGGACGATGATGCCGATGGCCTTAGACACCTGGTCGCGTACCTAGTGCCCGCCGAGCCGGCCCCCCCGCCCTCACTGGCCGACTTGCGCGCCGTGGTCGCGCCCGCACTGCCGCCGTATATGCTGCCCACCCGCCTGGTCGTGCTTGACGCCATTCCGAGGACGGTGCAGCAACTGCAAGCCCGACCGGCGCGCGCTACTCGGCACCACCA
>CAVVQP010000001.1:0-431033 GCA_963750405.1 uncultured Actinomycetota bacterium | reverse complement strand
CAGTTGATGTTGTGTTTTAGGTGTCGATACGCGCATTCATGTTGTCCCGCCAGGGCGGAGACGGCACGGGGAGCCGGCATCTCTCCCGGTGTCCGGGCCGCGCAGCTCAAAAACTCTCCCCGGTCACGCAAATGCCAGCCCTCGCGTACCGAAAACTTCTTCCCCCGCAGGCGACTCAACGAGGTTACCTTAGATTAGTGACTAATCCTCGCCGTCTGCGAAAGCTCCTGCGCATCCTCAGAATGGATACGGCGCCGCTGCGCACGTCCGTCGACTTTCGTCGGCTGTTTTATCAGCCGCAGCGTGACGCTGCTAGGCTCGGCGATTACTGAGGTCGCTCTGCTCATCCAGGTAAAGGAGATCACGGGGTCACCACTAGCGGTTGGTTTCATAGGCGGTTCGCTCAGGTAGTTCCAGTCGTCATCTTCAGTCTTTACGGCGGCGCGCTTGCTGACCGGCTCGATCGCAGGAAACTGGCCTTATGGTGCGAGGTCGCACTGGCGTCATCACCTTGCTGCTGACGTTCAATGCGTTGCTGCGCCATCCCTTCCTGTGGTTCCTCGCTATGTCGCTGCCGCCCTGATCATCTCGCTTACCGTCCTCCAGCGTCCATCTCTTGACTCCGCAGTACCCAGGATCGTCAGCGACGATCAGTTCAGCGCCGCATCCGCGCTGCTGTCAATAGCCTCTAACTACAGCAATATCCTGGGACCGGCGTTAAGCGGGCTGCTTGTCGCGGGTCCTGGCGCAAGATATGCTTACGGACTGGACACGCTCTTGTACGTCCTTTCCTTCCTACTGCTGGCCGGGCTTCGCTCGCTGCCCCGGATCCAGCCGGAAGGAGACGATACTCCCCCGGCGACACTGGCCAGCATATGGCAGGGCCTTCGCTATGCCGTTGGCCGCCGCGACCTGCTGGGCTCTTATCTCGTGGACCTGTCCGCTATGATATTCGCCTACCCCGTCGCCCTTTTTCCGTTTGTCGCCGCCGAGCTGCATGCCCAGTGGGCTCAGGGATTTCTCTTCTCCGCCGAGGCAGTGGGCGCACTCTGCTCTCCGCTACGAGTGCGTGGACCAGCCGGGTTCGCCAACAAGGGTGCGCAATCGCCCTGGCCGGAGCGGCATGGGGGCTAGCCTCATCGGATTCGGCTTGTCAGGGAATATTGCGCTCGCCCTATTCTTCCTTGTCCTAGCGGGCGGAGCTGACACACTTAGCGGTATATTCCGCGACACTATGTGGAACAAGTCAATTCCTGACTCCGTACGAGGCCGGATGGCAGGCGTCGAGGTGCTGTCTTACGGTACCGGGCCGGTCCTCGGGCAGATCAGGGGCGGAGCAGTAGCACAGGGATTCGGCGTGCCAGTTTCGCTCTGGTCGGGCGGTGCTGCCTGCATCGTTGCGATTGGCCTGACATGCGTGTCGCTGCCACAACTCCTGTCCTACGATGCGCAAGGTCCGCGTGAAGGCCGCTCCTCAACCAGTTGACTGAGCAAAATGGAGAACCTAAAACCACAATTCATTTCGCACGGACCACGTGAGATCAACTGGGTCCGCGATCACGCTGATGAACTGCCTGCCATCCTCGGGCGGCCAGGTCCCGCCGATCGGCCTGCCCATGGCCGGGCACCGTGCCTACGTGCTCGACCAGAACCTGAACCTGCTGCCGCCAGGGGCGCCCGGGGAGCTGTGCATCGCCGGCCCGGCCTGTCGCATGGCTATCTGGGCCGACCGGCTGAGACCGCGGCCAGGTTCGTGCCCGACCCTTTCGGCGCCGGGTCCGGCCACCGCATGTACCGGACAGGTGACCTGGTCCGGTGGGCACCCGGTGACGTGCTCGAGTTCCTGGGCCGGATCGACCGGCAGGTCAAGATCCGGGGTTTCCGGGTCGAGCTTGGCGAGATCGAGGCCGTCCTCGCGGCCTGGCCGGCCGTCTTGCAGGCCGTAGTCGAGCCATGGGACGATGATGCCGATGGCCTTAGACACCTGGTCGCGTACCTAGTGCCCGCCGAGCCGGCCCGGCCGCCCTCACTGGCCGACTTGCGCGCCGTGGTCGCGCCCGCACTGCCGCCGTATATGCTGCCCACCCGCCTGGTCGTGCTTGACGCCATTCCGAGGACGGTGCACGGCAAGCCCGACCGGCGCGCGCTACTCGGCACCACCACCGTCGGGGCCGAGGACGGCTTCTTCGAACTCGGCGGTAACTCGCTCCAGGCCACCCAGATCACCGCCAGGATCCGGGACAAGTTCGGGGTCGAGATCGACCTGCTCGAATTCTTCACCGAGCCGACCGTGCGCCACCTGGCGGAACTGATCGATCAGGCCGAGAGCCGCCGGCAGGCACCGCAGGCCAGCACGCCGGCCGCACCCCCGGCAGCGATGACGGTCGGAGCCAGGCTGCCCGCTTCCTATCAGCAGGCGGCGCTCGCGCAGGCGTGCTGGGCCGACGGCGACAAGCCCGCGTACCACCCGGTGAGGACGGCGACCCGGCTGGAGAACGAGCGCTCGTTCGACCTCGAATCCGGGCCGCTGATCCGGGTGCGGGTGTACCGGCTCGGCCCGGACGACCACGTGATGCAGTGGGTCATCCATCACCTGGTCACCGACGGCTGGTCCACGGGCATCCAGCTTGATGAGATCGGTACCGCCTACACCGCGTTCGCCGCCGGGGGTGAGCCGGACCTGCCGGACCTGCCGGTTGATCCGGCCGTGGCCCGGTCCTTCGCGGACGCGTTCCTCGCCATTCTGGCGGCGGGCACCGCCGACCCCGCGAGGTCGTGCGCGGAGTTGCGCCGGCTCGCCGCTTCCCGCCTCGCCCGCCGCCCGCCTCGCAGGCGGCCCGCCGTGAACTCGCGCGCCGAGTCCCATCTCGTCGCGCTGCCGGGATCGGACTGGACGGTATGGCGGGCCGCCGTGCTGCGCACGGCCGGATTTCCCGCGGAGGGCTTGCGCCGGCTCGCGGCGCCCGAGTGCGCGAAGGTGGCCGACGCCTACCTTGACGGGCTCGCCAGCGAGCAGGAACTGGACGCCGCTTTCGCTGACGCGGCCCAGCACTGCGCCGAGGAGATCTACTCGATCGCGACCGACGACCTGTTCCGCGAGGCGGTCACCTGGCAGAGCCGGTCCGTGCTGGCCGCGCTGGCCGGCATCGCCCGGGGCGGCCGCGCGCCTAAGCGGTCAAGCAAGCATCGCGAGCGGGAGCGGATCGTCGCCAGGTACTGGCAGCGGTACTGCGCCAAGACCGAGACGATCGGGTTCTTCGGGCCGGTCTGCTGGGTGACGGTCGACCCGGACTCCCCCGCCGTGACCGCGCGGCCGGGACCCGCACTGGTGCGGGACCGGCAGGTATTCCTCGAGTACTGGGCACTCGCCGCCTACGCCGACCGGGTCGCGGCCGACAGCCGGGTGCGGCCCTGGCTGAGGCCGGTCCTCCAGCCGCACCTGACGCTCGACGGACTGTCCTTGCTCGACCCGCCCCGGTCGCCGGTCCGGCTTGCCGCAGCCGAGGCGGCCGTGCTGGCCAGGTGTGACGGCAGGCACTCGGCGGCGGAGGTCGCGAGGCTGGTGATCGCCGGCCCGGCGGCCGGGCTGCGCACGGAGGCGGACGTCTACCTGCAGCTCGAGCGGCTGGCCGCGCAGGGCGTGCTGCTGTGGCCCGCGAACCTGCCGGTACGGCTGGACTGCGAGCAGATCCTGCGCGAACGGCTTGCGGAGATCGGCGATGACGAGCTGCGCGACGAGGCGCTCGCGGGCCTGGACCGGCTCAGCGAGGCCCGCGACGCGGTCGCGGCCGCCGCGGGCGATCCCGACCAGCTCGCCGCAGCCCTCGGCGACCTCGATAAGCAGTTCACGGCGGCCGCCGGCGCCCCGGCCGGCCACAGCCCCGGCCAGAGCTACGCCGGGCGCGGCGTCTGCTGGGAGGAAGCACACCGCGATCTCGACCTGTCTGTCGGCGGCCAGGTCCTGGAGGCGATCGCGGCCCCGCTGGCCATCCTCCTGCAAACGGCCCGCTGGGTGACCGTAGCCATCGCCGACGCGTACCTGGCCGCGTTCGGCGAGATCTACGACGACCTCACCGCTGAGCTCGGCAGTCCTGAGCTACCGCTCGGCGAGCTCTGGTACGCAGCGCAGGGCCTGTTCTACGGCACGGCCGGACGGCCGGCCGACCAGGTCGCCGCCGAACTGCGATCCCGCTGGGCCACCCTGTTCGGGCTCAGCCCTGGCAGCACAGCGCTGAACGAGGCCAAGGGCCAGCGGGACGAGATCCGGCTGGCCAGCGCCGACCTGGCGGCCGTGGTGCACGACATCTTCCCCGCCGATCACCCGGGCTGGTCCGAGGCCCGGCTGCACAGCCCCGACCTGCAGGTGAGCGCGGCCAGCGTGGCGGCGCTGAACAGCGGCGACTTCACCGTCGTGCTCAGCGAGCTGCATGTGGCCTGGGCGACCAACACCTCGGGCGTCTTCGTCAGCAGGCATGGCGACCAGCCCGCCTTGCGCGCGGCGCTGGCCGCCGACCTCGGCTCAGGGCGCGTGGTCCCGCTGCTGCCGGCGCAGTGGGGCCGCAATACCTCGCGGCTCGCGTTCGCCCTGGACAACCCGGCCGATGTCATGCTCGGGTTCGCGCCGGCCCCGGGCGCCGACCCCGACCGGCTGCTGCCGATCAGCGCGGTCCACGTCCGGCGCGACGACGCGGGCAGCCTGGTGGCGGCAGCCGCCGACGGACGCCGCTGGCCGCTGGCTGAGGTCTTCGCGCGGCTGCTTTCCGAAGTCGCGGTAGACACCTTAAAACTCACGGGAAGCGGAAATTACAACCCGCGGATCACGCTCGACAACCTGGTCGTGTCCAGGCGGAGCTGGAGACTCACCGTAGGCGAGTGCGAGCTGGCGCACACGCTGATCGATCGCGACCGGCTACTCGCCGCGCGGCGCTGGCGGCGTGCGCTCGGCCTGCCCGAGCGGGTGTTCATCAAGGTCGGCACCGAGGTGAAGCCATTCTTCGTCGACCTGACCAGCCCCGCCTACGTGACTTCGGCCGCCACCATGCTGCGCGCCGCGCAGACGGCCGGCGGGCCGCGAGTGCCCGTCACGGTGACCGAGATGCTGCCCGACCTCGGCCAGGCCTGGGTCCCCGACGCGGCGGGCGATCGCTACGTCTCCGAGCTCAGGCTCCAGCTCCGCGACCCGCAGCCGGCCAGGACCATGCAGGGAACCAGGTGCTCATGACTGACTCGCACCTGGTACCGCTGCCGGGCACGGGCTGGCAGGCCTGGCGCTGGGCGCTGCTCAGGTCGGCGGGCTTCCCGGCCGGCGGGCTTGACCGGTTCGCCGCACCGGACTGCGCGCGGGCGGCCGACGACTACCTGATCGCCGCCAGCGAGCGGCCGGCCCGGCCCGGTTCGATGCCGCCTTCGACGAGGCGGTCACCGCGACCGCGAAAGCCGTGCACGACATCGCCGCCGACCCCAGGTTCCGGATGGCCGTGCAATGGCAGAACCCGGGCGCGGCCGACTCGATCGACCGGCTGCTGCGCGACGGGCCGCAGGCACCGCGCAACTCCCGCCGGCGCGGGCGCGAGGAGATCATCGCCAAGTACTGGCAGCGGTACTGCGCGAAGAACGACACGATCGGGTTCTTCGGGCCGATGTGCTGGGTCACGCTCGACCCGGCCGCCCCGCCGCTGGCGGGCGGACCCGGGCCGGAGCTGATCGGCGACAGCGCGGTGTACTTCGAGCGCTGGGCGCTGATGGCGTTCGGCGAGTGGCTGGCCAGGGACCCGGAATTGCGGCGCTCGCTGCCGGTCGGCCTGCAAGCACACCTGACCCTGGACGGCCGCACGCTGATTCACCCGCAGAGCCCGCCGGTCAGGCTCAGCCCGGCCGAGACGGCGCTGGTCCGATGCTGTGACGGGGTGAGCACGGCCGCCGATATCGGGCGGCGGCTCGCCCAGGATCCGGGCAACGGCTTCAGGAGTACCGAAGACGTGCTCGCGCTGATCGACCAGTTGACCGGGCGCGCTTTGCTGAGAAATTCTCTTGATCTTCCGATGGACCTGAATGCGGAGGCGATGCTGGCGACCCGGCTGGCTGCCGTCGAGGACGAGGGCGCGCGGCAGCGCGCGTGCACCGCGCTTGACCGGCTGAGCCAGCGGCGGGACGCGCTCGCCTCGGCGGCCGATCCGGAGGCGCTCGCCGCCGCGATGGCTGCCCTGGACGCGGAGTTCACCGAGGTCACCGGCCAGAGCCCGCGGCAGCGGCCCGGGCAGACCCAGGCCGGCCGGACCTTGTGCCACTTCGAGGCCGTGCGTGCCGCCGAGCTGACGTTCGGCGGGAAGCTGCTGGAGAGCCTGACGCCGCTTGAGCCGCTGCTGCTGTCGGCCCGCTGGCTCAGCGCCGCGCTGGCCGACGCTTACAACGGCTGGCTGGCCGAGCAGTATGCCGAGGCCAAGCGCGAGGCCGGCGGCGGCGAGGTGCCGCTGGCCCAGCTGTGGTATCCCGCATTCGACGCCTTCGTCGGGCGGGACCGGCCGGCCGACGCGGTGATCGCCGAGTACCTGCGGCGCTGGGCCGGCGTGCTCGGGCTCGGCGACCCGGCGATCGCGTCGGCCTCGCGCCTTGACCTGACGACGGCGGACCTGCTCGACCGGGTGCGGGCGGAGTTTCCGGCCAGCGCGCCGGGCTGGGCCTCGGCCCGGATCCATAGCCCGGACCTGCACATCTGCGGGGAGTCGGCGGCGGCAGTGGCACGCGGGGAGTTCACTGTGGTGCTGGGGGAACTGCACATCGGGCTGCCCGCGTTCGACACGCATTTCTTCAGCATCGGCCACCCTGCCCCCGATGAGCTGATCGAGGCCATGCACGCGGATATCCCGGTCAGCCGGGTCGCGCTGGCCATTCCCGACGACTGGCCCAGGACCACGGCGCGGGAGACGGAGTGGCTGGCCGGCCGGCCGACATCCAGCTCGGGTTCACCGTGGCCTCCGGAATGGACTACGCGCGGCTGGTTCCGGTGACGGAGCTGACCGTGGCCGAATCCTCGCGCGGCCTCGTCGCCAAGGCGGCCGATGGCAGGTCCTGGCCGCTGATCGAGACTTTCGCCGGGCTGCTGTGGATGCACTCGTTCGACACGTGGAAGCTGGCAGGAACGGACGGGCATACGCCCCGGATCACGGTCGACGGGCTCGTCCTAGTGCGCGAGACCTGGCGGACCAGCGTGGGGGCGAGCGGCCTGGCCGGGGTGACCGAGGAACGCAAGCGCTATCTCGCGGTACGGCGCTGGCGGCGCGAGCTCGGGCTGCCCGAACGGGTGTTCCTGCGGATCGGCACCGAGACCAAGCCGTGCTACTTCGACCTCACCAGCCCGCTCTACGCGCGGATTCTGTGCAACATGCTGGGCGCGGCGGCGCGCAAGGGCGGGCCGCAGACGTCGGTCGGGATCTCGGAGCTGCTGCCAGGCCCGGATCAGGCGTGGCTGGACGACGCCGACGGGCAGCGATATTCATCCGAGCTGCGCCTGCATCTCCGCGACCCGGTCAGTCCTGGGCGTGGCTGAAGAAGTACCCGAGGGTGGCCGAGGGGTTGGCCGAGCAATAGTACGGCACCTCCGGCATGCCGAGTGGCGTCGCGTAGTCGGGCTTGTCGTACTGGGCGGCCAGCTTCTCCACGGCCGTCTGCTGGGCCTGCGGTGACGCGTTGAGGAAGTCCTGGCAGGTCGATGTCGCTGACAGGGAACTGCCGCAGCCCGTAATGGCCACTGCGACCAGACCCGCCGACAGGACGGCGGTTACTGCTCTGCGTTTCATGCTGGGCTGCTCCCATTTCTTGCGGGCGATGCTGAAAAGTCACGGCCTGCTCAGGCCTGCGAAACGGCTGCCGGTGGCGGGACTCGCCACCATTCGTCGTCCCAGTCATGTTGTCCGCCGACGACTGTCAGGCCCGGGTCAGCGGCGCGGAGGCCGGATACCACCAGATGGCGGAAGAGCGCGAGTTCGACCGCCGACTCCACCCGGCCGCCCGTGATGCGGTAGCGGGTGACTTCGAGCCTGATGAGCGCTAGAGGTCCGCGTGCCGCGCTCGCGGCATCTGTCACGGCGCGGGCAGACACCTCCCAGCGCCAGTTCGCCCAGGTCTTCGCGGGAGTCTCGGCTGGGCGCATGTCGCACATGCGGGCCACCTGCAGGCACTGGTCACCCGCTCGGTGCTGTACCGACCGGGCGGCCGCCACTGCCTGGACCTTGCCTGCCTCGGTCAGCACGTTGAGCATCGGCTTCGTCGCAGGAACGCTGGCAGCGGCAGCCGCCCAGGCGACCTGCAGGTAGTCAACCTGGCTGGCGGGCAGGCGCACTGTTATCAGGAGCGGCGCCAGCACCGAGTCCTGGACCGCGGATAGCTCTGATGCGGAGGGTGTCATGACTCCTCATTGGCGTAGTGATCAGCGGGAACGGCGTCCGTGCGAGTCGCCTCGGAGTCAAGCGTCGAGATCAGCCGGAACGCGGTCTCGGCCAGCGCCTTGGCCCGCTGAGACGCGAGCACGTCGGTGAAATCCCGGCCCGTGGGCGTCAGCGCGCAGTGGAGCCGGATCGACCTGGACGAGCCTGGCATCTTGAATCACGGCGGTGACGATCTGGCCAGACATGGCCTCGCCCTCGCCTAGGCGCCAGCCGATGCTGTCCTCATCAGCCGCGAGCACCGCGTAGGGCACCAGACGCAGGCACCCGACCAAGTCCGCGCCGCTCAGCCTGGTGCCGATGACCGCCGACAGCAGCTTGGCCGTGTCAATGCGGGCGAACGGCGGCAGGGTGAGGGCGGAGAGACCGCCGTCGGATACAGCGCGCTCCGCGCCTGATGCCGGCGCGCGCCCTTGGGCCAAGCCAGTGACAAGCAGGTCACGCAGTTCACCGTGGGCACGTTTGTTGACGAGCGTGCCGTCCCGGGTGGCCATGGCAGGCGTGGTCAGTTCGGCCATGTCCCCCGTGGCACTCGCGCTGAACTTCAGGCGTACCTGCCAGTCGAGCGCCGGGCCGGCGACGGTGGCCTGGCCGAGCGAGACACACCATTCCTTCAGGCCAAGCTGCTCGACCCACACGGTGCTCGGCGCTTTGGTCCGAGCCTCGCGGATACCCAGGAAGTCCTTACCTCGGGCGCCTGACGAGGTGAGCTTGAGCTGCCCGATCACGGCGGCTCCCCCGCGGACGATGGCGCTCGCGATCAGCATTCCGTTGTCATCCCAGTGCCCGGGAAGGCTGACGGGGATGCTCTTGCCCGCCGTGCGGATCTTGGTCGCCAGCTTGTTACTCAATCCCATGGTCATTTCCTCCGGATCAGGCCATCATCCGTATTCGCCGCCGCAGCAGACTCGCGATCTCACCGCGAGGTCAGTAGTGGTCTCGTTTCCTGGCCAGGCGCTCACGCCGGCGTTTCGGTTTCAGATAGACCAGATCGACGATCCAGGCAACCACGCCTATCGTCATGAGAATCAGCCACACCGAAAATGGCAGCACTATCACGAGCCGCTCGCTTTCTCCTCGTCACCCCGGCACGAGCCGCAGCTGGCTCGTAATCCCTTGAAGCCAGTATTGCGTCGGACTGGCGGCCTATCAGCGTCTATTGGTAAGATTGGATGAATTCCGGTGAAAGCCGGAAAACGCTTGTTACCCTCAGGTCATGGCTTTCGCAGTCGCTGCCGCCCTTCAGGCGTCAGCAGCCGCAGAAAAGAGTCAAGCGAGGTGTAGACGATCCCTCCATCGTCACGCACCTGCACGAACAAGGCGTAGACCTGCAGCAGGAAGGCTGGCTCCTGGCCAGTCCTGGACCGGATACGCGCCTCGATGGGCCTGTTCCTCCAATTCGTCCGTACCACCAGAGGCTGCAAGTCATCCAGGTCCACCGAGAACGCATAGGCGGAGCCGGCCGAAAGGTCCAGTTCGGTCGAGCCGAGCGACCCGTCGAAGAAGAGCCCGACGATCCGCCGGCCGGTCACGACGATCTGGGCCGACCCTTGCACTGAAGTCCCGTCATCCAGCTTAAGCAACAAACCGGCAGCGAACCGGACATATCGCGGCTCGAACTCAGGTTCGCTATCAGGATAGATCAGGACTTTCCTGGTCTTGCTGTTGACAACCTGCATTGCGAAACGTATTCGCAGCGGTGCCGATCGTACCGGCAGCACCGACATGTCCAGCGTGTAAAGATTGGTGAGCATTGCCACCGATCCACCGTCCCCGTTGCCCGGCCGCCAGCGACGCCGTCGCGATCGCGGCTTAGCGGCTATCTTGTGGTATTACACTTCAGATTACACTGACAATGGCGAGTCGCGCCAAGGTGATGCAATTGACATACTCCGACCACGGGGACAGGGCCTTTAGCCGCCAGAATCCTTTTTTCGATCCGCGGGCCTATCGCCTGACGCTGACGATCCGCGATGCGTGCACGGACGCGGGCGTGACCGCGGTGTTCTTCGCGCTGGCGTTGTGCTGGAAGCCGCGTTCAATCATGCGAGGCCGTCGTATCCGCAACTGGTGGCCTCGGCGGGATGGCTGCGCTGGTGGGTCGAGCACGGTTTGATCCCGGTGCCGGCCGCGGCCGCCGCCGCGACGCTCTTCGCGGTGGGCCTGACCATAGGCGGGCATCGCGAGGGCAGGAGCCTGACCTCCTTGCCGCAGATGCGCCTGGAGGCACTCAGCGAGACGCTGTGGCCTGCCGGCGAGCCCTCGTACGGCCGGGTCGCCAAGATGGCCGCGCTGTACCTGCCCGCCATCGCGCTGACTGCGTTCGTCGTGCGCGAGCTCCCTGGTGGCGTGCTGGCCTGCTACGGACCAGCGGCGGCGGCCATCGTGTTGCCCTGGCAGGTGCGCCGCCGGCGCGTACGCAGGCGAGCGTATCGGCTGAGGCGGCCGACGGTCGCCGGCTACCAGCCTTCTTACCGTGCGCTGCTGCCCTTGCGGCGATGGATCGCGCTAGAGAACCTGGACAAGGCGTATCCGGTAGCCTCCGTCGTCACGACGAACTTCGCCGACACGGCAATGGACGACACCGCCCACGTGTTCCGGTCCAAGGGAGACCCGCGTTCTGAGGCGTACTGCCTGGCGAGGGGCATCGAGTACCTGCTGGCCCGTAACAGTGTCGCTGAGGCGGAGGCCCGGTCTCGCGCGGCTATCGAAGATGACCGGCTGAGCCGCCGCCGGCGATCATGGCGGCGCGGGCGCAGCTTCTGGCGATGATCGGACAGCATGCCGAGGCGATGCGGCTGCTGCGCGAAGCGCGTGACGCCAGCCGACGTCCGCCGGCGGCGCTTGAGGCTCTTATCCTCCGTACCGCCATCGACTCAGGCCGCCACGCAGGCGAGGTGTGGCAGCGCTGGCCGACCTGGCGCCAGGTATCCATGGTCTGGCGCGGGCACCTGTCCTCGGTGCTGCTCGGCCTGGTCGTTCACCTCCAGTTGCTTGAGCAGGTTGACCCCGACCTGGCCCAAGAGCTCGCCTACCGCGCCTCTCAGCTGCCGAGCCAACTGACGGCGCGGCTGAGGGCCACCGACTTCGGCCTCGCCGAACATCAGCGGGCCCGTTTCGTCCAGGCGATGGCCCTTGAGCTCGCCGCCCACATCTATAGCAGCCGCGGCCAGCACGCCGACGCTGCCCTGGCGTACACGGACGCGCATCACGAGTTCGCCAGCGTGCGGGATCGAGCCCGTGCGTGCCGCGCTCTCATTCGTGTGTTCACGAGCGCGCTGGCGGCTGGCTACTCAGAACCTGCGGATGAGAGCCACGCGCTCGAGATGATCCGGGCCTGCCTGCACCTGCTTGAGGAGGACCGCGGCACCCTTCGCGGCGATGAGGGCCGGGCCAGCTGGATCGCCTCGCAGCGCGAGCTCTACGCGACAGTCTTCACCGCGCTAGTGAGCATCAGGTACAGCCGCGCCCAGGCCGGTGAGCTTGGCCTGTGGCTGCTCGAGTCCTTGCACCGGACGTCGACGGCGACGCTGATCCGTGATGCGGCGGCGCTTGATTCCGATCCTGAGCTGCTGGCCACGCTCGCCACGCTCGCCAGGCACGAGTACGACGCTCGGATGCCGGGCCTCACAGGCACCGCCGGGCCGCAGGCACCCCAGGCCGACGTGGCGCTGACGGCGCTCAGGAGACGGGTACGCGCCACGCTCGGGGCGGTGCGCGAGACATCCTTGATCGCCGAGTCCACCGATGTCGAGGCGGCGCTGCACAGGCTAGGTGACCGGGTGGCGCTGCTTTACCACTGCTGGCGCGAGGAGGCCGGCTGGGTGGTCCACGGGGTTCTCGCTTCCGCTAGGCACGGCATCCGCGTCTGGCGGGAGCGACTGCCGCCGGCGCTGCCGATGGCGGTCCTGGCAGCACGCTGACGCCGACCGGAGCACTCGACGTGCTGGACGCCGCCGATCCGGTAGGCACGGCCCGGTTGTTCAAGAGGCCGATCCAGGACGACCTGTGGCGCGATCTCGCCGCTGCGGTCCTGCCGCCCGCCTGGTGGGACGTTCTGTGCCCAGCCGATGGCGCCACCATTGACCTGATCGTGGTCCCCGATGGCCCGATGGCCAGCCTTTCGCTGGGGGCGTTGCCGGTGCGAGACGGCAAGCTGCTGATCGAATACGCGTCGGTCGCGCTGACACCGGCGCTCACTCTGCTGCAGGCTCGGCCTGAGCCGCCCGCTCACGAGCCTGAAGGTCAGCGGGTTGCCGTCGTCCACCTCGACGATCCCAGGATCTTGCCCGGCACGGCGAGGGAGGCACAGCACTGGCGTCGTGCAGCGCAGCGCATGCGGGTGATAGAGACTGCGAGCCAGCATGAGGTCGAGTCGGCGCTGCTGCGGTCGCTGCCAGACATCGTCGCGATCTCCGTGCACGGCGACACCGGTGAGGGGGACGCCAGCGTCCAGACCTACGGGACCGCGCTGCGGTTCCGTGATGGCTCGGTAATGTCGGCTGCCGCGGCCCTGCGCCTGCGCTGGCCGCCGGTCGTCATCCTGGGCGCGTGCTGGATCAGCGCAGTGAGCATACGTGTCGGCCGCGAGCCATTCGGATTCCCGCTCGCCTGCCTCATGCGCGGTGCGACGACCGTCGTCGGCGGAATCGCGCCAATCCCCGACCGAGCCAGTGCCAGCATCCTCAGCCACGTCGTTGACAGCCTGCCGGACACCTCCGTGCTCTCAGCGCTGCGAGAAGGACAGTGCGCCAAGCTGCGCGGCCCCCGGCGAGCAGCCCTCTCCCCTGGCGAGCTTTGCGGCTTGACCGCGTGGACCACGGAGCCGGCGCAGCCTGAGCAGTTGGCCTTCCCGCTGCACTGGGATAAGGGCGGCCTTCCCCGCACGAAGGCCAAGGTGGTCGCGACTTTCGTGCCTGACCCTCCGCTCGGCGAAGTCACCAGGCGGGTACTGACTGAGGCAGAGCGGCTGGCGGCCGGCCACGCGGTGGGGACCTTGGACTTCATCGCCGCCACATTCGCCGCTGATATCGCCGATTGGCCCGGTCTCGCCGCCGCGTGCGGCATCCGCCCGCGGTCAGCGGCCGACCAGGCCGGTGAGATAGCCACTGGCACCGTCGCCGTGGACCTTGGCCAGGTCGCTGTCACTGTCACGACAGCACTCGCCAGGGCGCTGCGGTACGGTCAGGAGGTCGCGGTCAACCTGAACCATCAGGTCATGCTCCCGGCGCATGTCATATTGACGTCAATCAGCGATGACGCGACAGCCGCGCACGGCTGGCTCGACGGTCACAAGCACCCGGCACCAAGCAACTGGATCGCGCTTCTTGGCAACCGCCTGCTCGGCGCGGACCTCTCTTCGCCAGATCTCATCTTGTGGCAGCGGGAGGCTCTGCTTGCCGATCCTGGTCATCAGGAGCGCTTGACGACAGCTACGCTCAGCGAGCCGATCGTGGTGAAAGGCAGCAGGAAATGGCTCGCCCGCGCCGCTGTTGTCGTGATCTTGCTCCTACTACCCGGCACCGTGAGCCTCGGTCGCGCGGCTCAGAACCTTACCGCGGGGCGGGGTGCGCTCGGCCTGGTGCTAGGCGCCAGCTCCCGGCCAGGAGCACTCATACTGACCGTCCTGCCCGGCAGCCCCGCGTCCCGAGCTGGCCTCCGGGTCGGCGACGTCATCACCGGGCTGGGCGGGACCGCGGTGCGAACCGCCGACTCGGCCATACTCGCGGTCCAGGCCCATCCTCCGGGCGCCAGCGTCCGTGTCACCATCGTGCGCCACGGTCATGCCCGGACGGTCCCTGCTACCCTCAGCTTGCCCTCGCTGGTGACGGATCCCGGATACTGTGGCGTGACTTTTCGAGGCAGCCCGCCCAAGGGCGCTCGGATCGCGTCGGTCCTTCCTGGCAGTCCCGCCGCAGCCGCGGGGCTTCGCCCCGGCGACGTCATCACCAAGGTCTCAGGAACGCCAGACGGCGGATCCTCGATTCGGCGCCGCGGTGCTCATCGAGCGTCATCATCCAGGCCAGGTGATACGCCTCACCATCCTGCGCAACGGCCGGAAGGACCGCGTCAACGTGACTCTGAGCACCCGGCCATAGTTCGTGCTGGCCCACTAGCCTACTCCGAGGCTGCCAGTGAGAATTCCGGCGGCACTTCGTGGCCATACCTGCCCTGGCGACCCCACCATCAATGGCAGCCGATAGGAGGGGGAGGTACGGCAAGTGAAATTGCTCACGAGACGGCGGACAGGCACGTCGGGACGGAGAGGACCCCGGGAACCCTCCCCGAAACAGCCGTACCTTGCCGTCCCGGCACTGCTCACCCCCGTCACCTGAACCCAATAAGCCAACGGGGTCATCGCTGCGGGTATCCGTCCTGCTCTGGCCACAGTTGGACCATTCCCGGCAGGAAGGTATGGACGTACCGGCAGCCCTGGCAGATCAGGCTTATGGCGGACTCGGCGAACCGGCCGCCGGCGATGTAAGCGATAGCAGTATTGAGCTTGACTTTATGGCCAGCGAACACAGCGCCTTCGCAGACGTGGCACCGAAATGGCCGGGCCTGGTGGCCGATGGTCACCAGGACCGGATCCCCTGACTTGGGCATCCATGCCTCCGGGCTATGCGACTCCGAGCCAGCCCGCGAACGACCGCAGTTCGTCGGTCGGTCGTGGTTCGGCTCGCGCGATCTGTACGAGCCCAATTATCACCGGTAGCCATCTTCAGGCTGCCAAGGTATTTCCAGTGCCGGACTGAACCCGGAAGCCTCCGGGCTGCTCCATTAAGGAGAGCCGCGCTCAAATCGCCCGATCGGGAGCGAGTTCGGTGGTCTTCTACCTAAGCTGTGGCGCGTGGAAAAGTTGAGCCAGGAAGAACTGGGCGCGCTGGTCGAAGAGGCCACGATCGACGCTCACGACGTCGACGAGCAGTTGGCCGGCTTCGCCGGGATGCTCGAGGACAACCTGGAGATGCCGTTCGAGACCACGGTCCTAGGCGTCACTGTACTCGTTAAGGACGTCACCCGGACGGCATCGGGCATCACGGCCGACTGTGTTCGTGAAGGCTACCACCAGGCGGTCCATCTATTCGATCTGCCGCTGCCCGAGCCACCGCCGAAGGGCGCCGAGTGGATCGCCGCCTACCGGCACTGGGCGAGGTTCGCGTGAGTGAGTATCAGTACTACGAATTCCTCGCGCTCGACAAACCGCTCACCGACGAGCAGCGTGCTGAGCTGCGGAAACTATCGAGTCGCGCGAAGATAACCGCCACCAGATTCGTCAACGAGTACAACTACGGCGACTTCTGCGGCAATCCGGAGAAGCGCCTCGACGACCTCGCAGCCATGGGAGAAGCCGCATGGAAGCAGTTCGATGACATGATCGCGACCAAGAAGACCAGCGAATACGACCAGGGCGTGGCCCTGCTGCGCGACCTGCGTGGAGTCGCCGAACGCCAAGGCGAGGTCGAGACTGCGGCGTTCAGCAAGCGCGTGCTTGATCTGCGCGCCCAGTACCCATCCAGGGCCGGCCTGCAGAACCGCCTCGACGAAGCGGGTTTCCCCCGTTGACCGGCGTGCAGATGTCCTGGGTCACCCTCGACCGTATCGTATCCCAGGAAGCCCTCAGCGGTGAGGCAATCCGCCGCCAACTGGAGCAGAACGCGAGGCCGATGCGGTCGCACGCTGCCGACATGGGCGACGAGGACCTGCTCGCGAAGCTCCGCGACCTCGGCGTGGACGCGGACCGGGAGAAGCTGGCGAAGCTGTGCGAGGGAGCTTGGTCGGCCGAGGAGGTCGTCAGCGAACGGCTCAGGCTTCACGATTGGGACGCTGACTGGGCGTGGATTTGCCTGGCCGCGCTCTGGGAGCGCTGGTGGCCGGACAAGGTGTGCCTGGAATTGCTCGACGACAAGGTGCAAGCAGGCTACGAAGCCGATCAGCGCAACGATTTCGTCGCGAGCAGCAGAATCTGGCTCGATGCCTGGTCGGACGTGCTGCGGCTGTGTGACGCCGTCGGCGGCAGGTCGATGATGGAGTTCGACGATCGCTTCCCGATGACGCAGTCCTTGTTCAACTGGTGCCAGGATCTCGAAATGGCGCTGCAGAACGGCGCGGAGCATGACCCGGAGCTGCGCACGGCGCGGCTTGGGATGGCGGCGGAGTGGCTCAGGCGGTTCTCCCGCGAAGACGAGTTGATCACAGAGAACTTCCGCAGAGCGCTGGCCGATTCGTACTTCGAGACAGGACAGCAGGAGACGGCGGACAAGCTGTATCAGTCGTGGCTGGAAGAAGACCCGGCCTGGGGATGGGGATGGATCGGCTGGGCAGACTGTTACATGCCGTTCGGCCCCGACAAGACGCAGGACTATCCGCGGGCTGAGGAGATCCTGCACCGCGGCTACGCCGTTCCAGGAGTCCGGGAAGCCGGGCACATCGCGGAACGGCTGGCGCTCATCTGCGAGGAGACCGGACGGACGGACGAGGCCGAGAAACTCCGGCAGCAGGAAGAACAGGCCCGGCGGCAAGTACCGCGCATCACGTCCTTGGCAAAGAGCGCCCAGGCAGACAAGCCGCACCCGGCCGGGAAGACCGGGCGGAATCAGCCCTGCCCGTGCGGAAGCGGGAAGAAGTTCAAGAAGTGCTGCGGCGGCCCGCTGCAAGGCTGATACCAGGAGCACGAGTTCGATACCACGGATCTTGCGCCAGCGGCGACATATCAGTTCATGCGGAGGTCAAGGTGGCTAAGACCCTGCCCGACCTGGACGAGGGCCTGCTCGCGGAGGCTGCGGCGACGCTGGGCACCAAGACTAAGAAAGAGACCGTAACGCCGGCACTTCAGAAGGTCAGCGAGGACGCCCGTGCCCGGCGGGCCAGCGCGCTCGAGGATCTGCTCACGGTGGCTGACGACGGAGGGTTCGACTACGACCGGCTGGCCGACCTCGACCGGTGAACTACCTCGTCGGTACCAGTGCCCTGGTGCGGATTCTGCGCCGCCAGGTGGACGAGTCCTGGCATGACCAGGTCACGCACGGGCTGGTGGCCATCTGCGACCCGGTCCTCACCGAGGCTCTCACGATCGCCCGGACGAACGAATACCAGCTGTGCAGGCCCAGTTGGCGGCGAAGAGCCAGCACCAAGGACTTTCAGTGGCGGATCACTTGGTCGTAGCTACCGCGCTGCACCATCGCCTGACGATCCTGCATGAGGATGCCGACTTCGCCACGGCGGCCGGAATCGTCCCCGACATCCGGCAGAAGCGGGTCATGGCGGGCACCGCCTCTTAGCGTTGCCCGCTGTCCATCACCGGCGACGCTTCGCTCGCGTACGGGCGCGATCTCGGCGGGCAGCACACCGGATGGCGGCGTCACGACACGCCGAAGTGGTACTGAAGGACGACGAACACCTGCCTGAGCGGGTCGCGGGTCAGCACCGTGCCATCGGCCGGCAAGGTCAGCGGAGCCTGCGCCGCGACGCTGCTCAGGCCGGTCGACAACGCGGCGAGGTCAACCGCCGTGGTCAGCGACGTGATCAGCCCGCCGTTGTCGCAGTAGACGGCGACCGAATCGATTGTGACCTTGTGCGCGCTTTGCACCGCATAGGGGAAGAATTGTTTCTCGAGAACGCAAGCGAAGTCGCCGGTGCCGTTGACGAACGCCGACCACTCCGTCGGGAAGTCAGATCGCAGGCAGTACAGCAGCGCCTGGCCGCTGGCCCCTGCGGTGTCGAGCATGGTCACCAGCTCCTTCGTCGCCTGGGAGCCCAGCGGGTCACCCGCCTGCCGCGCGGTGTACCGGATGTGCAGCAGGGCGTCGGAAATGGTCGAGTAGTCGAACGGCCGGAGCTCGGCAGGCAGCGTCAGCGTCCAGGTGCTGACGGCGCCGGCGCCCTCGAACGGCAGGAACCGCTCCTCGCGCAGGTTGGTCTCGAACATGCCGCTGTCGGTAGTGCCGCTGCTGGTGACGATGACGTCGGTGGCGCCGAAGTAGTCGGTAAAGCGCTGGTCGTCCTGCGCGGTGCTGCGCGCGTAGGCCCCGCCCGCGAGCAGCGGGGATACCCGCAGCGTGCTGCTTTGCAGGCTCACGGTGCAGTTGACGCTGGCGTAGGGGCCGACCACGCAGGGCAGCGAGAGGCTGATGTGCTTGATCCGCCGCATGTAATGACCGGGGCAGTCCCTGTCGTACAGCCACTCGGGAACCGTGAGCGCGCACGAGCCGGTGATCCGCAGCGCCAGCAGGGCCAGCGGGTCAAGCTGGCGCAGCGAGACGTGGCGGGTCAGCTCAAGTTCCCTCTTGTTGTTGTCGTGGTAGGCCATTTCCATCCGCTTGATGTCCAGGTACAGCGCCTCGCCGGACAGCAGCCCCTGGTGGCCCGAGTCCCAGTAGTTGAACTGAATGAACTGGGTCGAATCGAGTTCGGGCCGCATCAGCTCCTGCTTCATCGTCTGCTCGGCCTTCCTGGCCGTGTCGCAGGCGAATCGGTAGTACTGGTAATACAAGCCGGACAGCTCGGAGGTCATCCAGGCGTAGAAGGCCTCGTTGGTGAACTTGCCCTGCAGGAAGTCCCGGACCTCCTGCGCCTGCTTGACCTGCTTCTGCACGGTCAGGTACTCATGCTGGGCGACCTGCTCGGCGATCAGCGAAGCGATGATCTGCCTGCCTATCGCGATCAGCTCCCGCGCGGCCAGATTGGCCTGGAGCGTCCATTCGTCGGTGCGCCGCTGGTAGCCGGCGGTGCGCGCCGGATGCCGGCCTGGTCGGCGTTGTACCCGGCGATGGTCGACAGGACCTCGGCGGCGATCTTCGAGACGCCGGCCAGCATCTGACCGGAGAAGACGACGGAGTGGAGGCCGAGCCCCCAGAAGGCCAGGTGGCCTTCCACGCTCGGGATCGGGGTGACAGCACCCGCGACGGTGTTCGCCACGTTCGCGGCGATCCGGCTTTCCCTGGCGTTCGGCAGGTACGTGTTGAGCTCGGCGTCCTCGCTCTTGATCAGGTAGAGCTGGCCCTGGCCAGTCGCGCCCGCCTGCGCCGACGGTGACGGGCCCTGCGCTAGCCCCAGCTGGTTGTAGGCGAGCGTGCCGATGGCGAGGTCGTACTCGCCGACCAGCGCGGTGTAGGCGTCGGCGAAGTTGTCCTCGGTCAGCCCGCGCCGGTCGAGGTCGAACGTCGGCGGCACGGCGGACTGGTCCGGGTTCAGGCCGAGCAGCCGCAGGTAATAGGCGTAGCGCTCGAGCGTGATAAGGCGCGTCCGCAGCAGGCCGTTGGTGATCTCCTGGGCGTGCTGCCATTGCAGGTAGCGCACGTTCTGGAGCATCTGCTGGAGCGCGACTTCGTGCTGCTGCCGCAGTAGCACGAGGTGCTCGGCTTCCCCCTTCTCCAGCGAGCCGAGCAGGCCGCTGCCCAGGGCTCGCACCTCGGCGGCGATTTCAAGGGCCTTGGCGATCAGCAACGGCGAGCGGGTCGGGCCGATCGGCTGATTCAGGCCCGACAAGATGCTGCCCAGGTCGATGCCCGACGCTGCCGCCTGGACCAGCATGCCCGGGTCGATGGGCGGGTCGAAAAGCGGCAGCTGCTGGTAGACGCCCTGGATGTTCTCGCTGTTGCGGATCTTGAACAGGCGGTCGGCGACGATGTCCCAGTAGCCGAGCAGCTTCGCGTTCTGCGGCACGCAGAAGTACAGCGAGCGCCCGATCCCGAAGAGCGAGCCGCTCTGGTCGTCTTGACCGCCGCCGCCGGGGCCTTTCACGAGATTGAAAGGAAACTGTGCCTCAAGGTCGATCAGCGCATTCGAAAGCTGGTCCAGGCCGGCCTGCTTGAGCTGGAGGAAGTTCCTCGGGCTCGTGCCTCCTGGCGCTGGCATGACGTCGGGGCGAGGGCCGAGGATGTTGGCCGCCAGGACGTAGCACAACGTGGCCTCGTTGAGCGTCTCGACGGTGTCGGCCAGGAACAGGCTGTCACCCCACGCGATGAGGTTGTCCAGGTACTTCATCACGACGTACCACTGGTACGCGCCCGGCCGGGTGCGGGCGACCACGTGCGGGCTGAACGGCTGGGCGAGTATCGCCTTGTATCCCGCGGTGACGTCGGCCTTGGCCTGCAGCTGGGTTACGTCAAGCTGCGCGTCCGGGGTGCTCAGCAGGGTGAGCAGGGTGTTGATGTTCGAGATGTCCGCAGCGCCGCGGAACACGAACGATCGCCAGTAGCGCTGCGGCGCGGCCACGCTGGTGTCCCTGCTCGTCGGGTCAAAGACCAGGTGGAACCAATTCTGCGCCTCGGCGAACCGCTGGCTGCTGCTCAGGTGCACGGCGATCATCACCGGGATGTGGTACAGCAGCTCCCAGTTGTAGTTCGCGTACGGGCCGCCGACGGAGACGTCGATATCCCGGTCTTCCAGCGTGACCGAGATGTCGGTACTGTCCGGCGGCGTGTAGTCCGCCGACGTGTACGGCAGCTTGAGGCCAAGGAGGAATTCCGGGTCGAGCAGGCCGGCGACCGAGGTCTCGTTCAGCCGCTTGATGAGGTCGCCCGTGAACGGGTGGAAGAAGTTCTTGAAGTCGTAGCTGAACGCCTCCGTGGCCGGCAAGCTGGCGGAGATGCCCGCCTGGTCGCTCGCCCCGCCGGAATTGATCAGGCCGGCGTCCCCGGCGTTATGGAAGGCGCCCGTGCCCTCTACCGCGCGCATGTCATGCTCCTCTTCCGCCGACGCCGGCGTCTCCGTCGGGTTCGGCCGGCCGCTCCGCCGCGGGGACGCTTCCTATCGGGGATATCGCCCTGCCCTGGTAGGTGATCGTCAGATCCGATGGCATGGCGGCGTTGATGTTCTGGCCGGCCGCCAGGAAGCGGCGGACGGCGGCAGGGTCGCCGCCCGCGGCCGAGTAGGCGGTGATCTCCTCCGGGATCGGCACCTGCACCGGCTCGCGGAGCGTCAGCGGGCCGGCCTGGCCGGCCTTCTCCTGCAGGCCCGGACTGGCCTGCATGCCGAACCCTTCGTATTTCCACGCAGGCACCAGATGCTCGGTGGTCGTCACGTAGAACTGCTGCCTGCGGTCCTCGTAGATGAACGGCGCGTCCCATGCGTCGGGCAATCCTGGCTGAGGCGCCGTCCAGCGCGGCTTCCAGTTGTACTGGAGGATGTCGCTTGAGTACTCGGTCTTGTCCGCGAGGCTAGGCGCATAGCCGATCGTGAAGGTGCCAGGGCCGTACCCGCCGGTGTACGGCTGAGACTTAGGGAAGGACCGGTACGGAGCGGGCCAGTCAAGCACGCTGCCGATGGAGGTGGGAGGCGGGCCGTCGGGGCCGAAGGGCTTGCCGAGGTCGGTCAAGGTGATGTCCTCGAAGCGCACGGGGAGGCTGTGCGTGTTGTGCAGGACGAAGCCCGCCGGGCCGTACCGGTCGCTGGACACCGTGATGGCCAGGATCAGCGCGTCGCCTGGCAGCTGGAACGAGGGCGACAGGAACCCGGCGTTAGCGTTCTCCCTGGTGAACTGGGCGGGCACGATCCGCACCTGGCCCCGGCAGGCCTCGAAGGACCCTGGCCCGCCGGGGTCGAAGTTGCCCACCGTGGTCGGCTGGCTGACATCGGACGTCTTGGTCGGCTGCCACTTGCCGTTATAGAACTCGGTCCAGCACAAGACCGCCTGGACGGCGACGGAACCCGAGCCCGCCGCGCTCGCGAGCACTCCCGAGTACTTTTGCAGGTCGCTGGGGTCGAAGCTGGCGATCGCTTCGTCCTTGACACCGCTACCGCTACTGCTGACGTCCGCTTGCGCCTGCTGGCCTTGCTTGAGGACCTTGAGCCAGAACAGGAACAGCCTGCTGTTCCAGACGACCGGGGTGACCGGCAGGTCCTCGCACTCGATCGTGACCTCGGTCCACGGCGTCCAGCTGCCAGCATCCAGCATGCGGAAGTAGTACTTCCGGTGCGCGCCGGCCGTCCGCGCGACGACATAGCTGACCTCGTCGGCGTCTCCGGTGGCCGGCAGGTAGTACAGGCCGCAGGGCTCGAGCTTGGCGACGAGCTCAAGCGAGGTCAGGTAGTCCAGGTAGGCCCCGGCGGCCGCGTCGTCGGTGATGTCCCCCTGCAGCAGGCTGGACATCATCTGGGTGAACAAGGGCGACTGGTTATCGCGCAGCTCCGGATAGGCCCAGTTCTCTGGCCACAGGAATACCTCGCGGTTGGCCTGCCACACCCGGTACCGCTTCATCCACGTCCATTGCTGGAGGTCGATGTCTGCCGGGGCGACCTGCGGTTCGAGGTTGCGCACGGCGCGCTCGATGAAGAGCTGGACCGCCGACAACGCGAGCCTGATCCTGGAGGTGCGTACCGGCGGCTGCGTCTGAGGGTCGATGAGGAAGTACTCGTACAGGCTGTCTGGGGTGTCGAAGGCGACGGAGTCCGGCGCGACGGTCAGGCTGGTCCCTGTCGCGATCGCGGCCAGGGTCGGGTTGCTGAGCGTCACCGCGTCGCCCGCGACGGCGGTCACGGTCGTGCCTGGCGCGATGGCGGAGCCCTGGACCAGCATGCCGGCCGTGACGCCGGCGGTGCTCGTGAAGGTCACCGACACAGCGCCCGTCGGGGCGCCGGCGCCGGTGGTCGCGTTGATCACCGATTGCGCGTAGCTGTCGCCGAGCCGGACGAGTATGCAGGCGACGAGAGCGTCCCGCTGCGCGATCCGCGCGGCGTCGTTGACCGGGCCGGCCACGGCGAGCCAGTCGGACGGCGCGTAGCGCGCTCGCAGCGCGGACTCCAGGGCACTGACGGTGGCAGGCGACGGCGCGTTGGTGATGGCCGAGATCAGCACGGCGGCGCTGAGCCGGGTCGCCCTGACGATCGACTGCGCGTCGTAGATCCGCCGGAAATTCGGTACAGAGGAAAGGTTGCCCGGATCGGTGCCGCCGAAGAACTGAGTCAGCAGCGCGTTGACCGAATCCTCCGTCCAGCCGGTCAGGCTCAGCAGCGCGGTCTGGGCTGGCGGCTGGCCGGGCAGCGTGGCGGCCGGATTCTGGATCACGGCCAGCAGCCGCTCATCGGCCGGCGAGAGCGCGCGCTTGATCCGCGCGAAGCCGAGCAGCTCCGGCAGCACGGCGGCCAGGGTCGCCGCGGTGGCCGGATCAGGGTTGCCCAGGGTGGCCAGGAGGTTGAGCCAGCCCGGCTGGACGCTGGCCGCGGTCGCCAGGTAGGCGATCTCAGCCGAAGTCAGCGACAGATCCGAGGCCAGCGAGGTCGCCTTGAGGAAGCGGGTGTGCGTGCTGCCCAGCCGGCTGACCAGGTTCCCGGCGTACAGGCACTGGCCGTCGATCGGCTGCCAGCCGACGCCGGTGGTGCGCCAGCTCACCGACAGCGTCGTCCTGATCGAGGTGGCGGTCAGCGTGATCGGCACGAGCGCGCCGGCGGTGAGGGCGACCGGGCCCTGATTGCTCCACAGGCTGCCCGCCTGGGCTCCTGGCACCGCGGCACCGCCGACGCGCAGCACGATGCTCGCGCCAGGGTCGGCGGCCACGTTGATGTCGTAGTCACCGTCCTGCGGCACGGCGAGGTATCCGCTCCAGATCGCCGCGATAGGCCCGGCTCCCTGGCCCCCCGGGAGCTGGCTGGCGGCGACGTAAGTCTCGGTGGCGCCAGCGCCGGCGGAGGCGGCCAGCGAGAAGTAGCCGCCGGCCCCGGACGGGTCGCGCCCGGTGATCGTGATCACGGCCGCGCTCGCGGCGGCGGAGACGATCTGGTTCAGCGGGAGCATGCTCGCCGGGTCCTGGGCGGTCGCCGCGTTGATCGCGGCCGCAACGCTGCCGGCGAGCAGCGCCGTCGTGGTGTCGGCGGCGCTGACCTGGTAAGGGATCGCGACGCCGTTGATGACGGTCTGGAGCGCGTCGCCGGCGGTGACCTGGCCGCCGACGGCGGCCGTCTGCGTGTAGCTCAGGCTCGGCACCGTGTCAGCGACCTGGTCAGGCACCGCGGTCACGTCGTTGCCGAGGAAGAACCGCGCCGACAGCCCCTGATCCTCGATGGCGATCAGGTCAGCGACCGCCGCCGCCGCCGGGTCGGCGTCCGCGTGCAAGATCGCGGGATCTGCCAGCAGCGCGGCGGCGAAGCCCGGATCGGTGCCGGCGGCCGACGCGACGGCCGCCAGCGCCTGCTCCTGCTTCCGTTTCCGCTGCAAGGCGGGCAGGAAGCCGCTCAGCAGGGCGGTCCGCCTGACCTGGACCGGGTCGGCTGAGGCGACGTAGGCGTTATAGAGCGGCTGGAGTTCCGGGTAGCTCGCGAAGAACGGAGCCACCGACTGCTGGTTCGCCGCGGCGAGGCTGGCGACCGCGGCGGTGAGGGCCGGGTCGCCCGCGCCGGCCGTGATCGCGTTGTCGATCGCGGTCACGCCCGGCGGGTCGAGCACTCCCCCGAAGCTGAGCTGCTTGCGCAGGTCGTCGTAGCTGAGCCGGCCCGCCGACGCGGCGACGACCGACGGCGGCAGCGTGGCCTGGCCCGGCGGGGCGGAGTACGGGACGGAGGTCGCGAACGTGTTGTTCAGCAGGCCGAAGAAGAGGTCGCTCGCCGTGCCGCCGTACACGAGCGTCATCAGGCCCTTGGCGATGCTGCCGTCAGGGTCGTCCCGCAGGGCGAACGCGGCGTCGACGGACTCGAAGTCGGCCCGCAGCGCGATGGCGAGCGCGCCGATGGCGGCCGCCGGCGGTGCCGAGGTGCCGCTGATGTCCTGGTTCCAGATCAGGTACAGTGCCGCGTTGGTGTCCAGGCCGGCCTCGGCCATCGCGGTGAGCAGCCGGGTGAATGCTATGACGGGGGGCTCGGCCGGCGGTGCCTGGCCCGGGTCGAGCGGGGCGAACGGGTCAAGGCCGGTGAAGTCGCGCAGCAGGAGGAACTCAAGTACCGACAGGCCAAGGGCGTGCGCTAGCCAGCCGTACCTGAACAGGGCGCTGACGTTGTCCAGCGTGAGCGGCGTGCCCGGCGTGAACCCGAGTGCGTTCGCGATCAGCGCGAACTCTGTCCCGGTCAGGTTGGCCGCGGCGCACAGCGAGGACTGGTGGCCCAGGAGCGTCTGCGACGGGTCGGCGAGGATGTCGCCGTCTCCGCCGGGGGCGAACGGCGGCAGCGCCCGCCCGGCGACGTAGGTGCCCGCGTTCGCCGGGTCGGGCGAGCACGTCAGCGCGAACGGGGCGCCCGCGTTCACCGCGGTGACGGTTACCTCGGGGCCGCTTGAGATCGCGGCCACCAGGCTGTTCAGCGGCAAGCCCGAGTACGGGTCGCCGGCCGTCGCGGCGTTGATCGCGGCGGCGATGCCCGCCGCGATCGTCGCCGGGGTGTCCCCGGCGGCCACCTGGTAGCCGATGGGCACGCCGTTGATCGTCGTCTTCAGCGTGTCGCCCTGGCTGACCGGGCCGGTGACGGTCGCGCCGCCGGATACCGGCGAGCCGGCGGCTGCCGTGTAGCCCTCGGTGGCTCCGGCCGACAGCGAGCATGCCAGCGTGAAGCCCGCCCTGATGGTGACGGTGCCGCCGCTGCTGGCGGCGAAGAACCGATCGTTCAGCGGCAGACCGGAGACGGGGTCGGGCGCGGTCGTCGCGTTGAGGTCCGCCGCGATCGCGGCGGCGGCGCTGGCCGCCGTGTCCGCCGCGAGCACCGTGTACGGGCCGACCGGGGTCCCGTTGATCACGGTGTGCAGCACGTCGCCCGTGTTCACCGGGCCGACCACGGTGGCCGTCTGGGCGCCGGGGTCTTGCGCCAGCACTGCCGGGCTGAGGAAGAGCCTGGTGTACAGGGAGCCGCTGCCCGCTGTCCCGATCGGCGCCCAGCACGCCAGCAGCGGGCCCAGGGCCGCGTCGGCGGTCAGCCCGAGCTGGCCCATCACCTGGAACAGGAAGCCCAGCCGCAGGAGCAGCACGCCGAAGCCCTCGTCGAGCAGCGTGCGGTTGGCCGGGTCGCTGGCGGGGTCGCTGGTTCCGGCCGGGAGGTCAGCCGCCGGATAGAGCGCGGCCAGGATCGCGTCCGTCTGCCCGATCGTCACCGGGCTGTCGGCGTCAGCCAGCAGCGGCGTGAGCTTGCGCCAGAGCCGGATGAAGCGGATCAGCTTGACCAGGTCGGTCGCGGTGAGCAGGTTCTTCGCGTCGTCCGGCAGGGAGTAGCGCAGCTGCAGGCCTGCCCCTGAGCAGTCGTCAGCGCCGCCCGGGTCACTGATCGTGATGATTCCCATGACCAGCGGGTAGATGGCCGGTCCGGTCACCCAGCTCACGACGGCCTGGTAGTCGGCCGGGGTCGCCCCGCCGTACTCGGTCGCGTCAAGCCCGGCCGGAAGCGCGCCGATGAAGTCAGCCTCGATGGAAGCGGGAGTGCCCAGGTTGTCGTGCAGCACCTGCAGCGTCGCGAACGGGGCGCCCAGCCGCGTCAGGCGGGGGATCAGCCACGCGGCCGGATTGACGAACTGCGTCGCGACGACAGCTGCCAGCTCGTCGTAGCTGATCTGCAGGCGGCGGGTGAGGTCGCGCACGCTCATCTGCTGCAAGGCGGCCAGCGCGGTGGCGTCGGGAAGCCCGTAGAGACTGCCGAGTCCCAGGGCTGGGTCGGTGAACAGGCGGTGCTCGTCTCGCGAGATGGCGAGCCGCTCGATGAGTATGTCGGACCAGCCGAAGCTGGTCGGCGTCGCGTCATTGACGATCGCGTCATCGGCGCGCAGCGCCGCCATCGCGTCGGGAAGGTCGACGCCCAGTCGCTGCAGGTGCAGCCGAAGCAGGGCAAGCGGCCGGTTGAACGGCAGCGGCGCCGGAAAGAAAGCCTCTCGCAGGACCTCATACGCGGCGTCGTTGACGTACTGCGGGCTGGCGATCAGGTCGGCCGAGGTGACCTCGTCGCCGGTGTCGTGGCCCTGGTAGCCGGCCAGGGACATGCCGCCCGCCACGAAGTACTCGAGCGTCTCGTTGACGACGTCGATGTAGGGCACGGCGGTGTTGGTGTTCTCGCAGGTCAGCGGCAGATACTGCAGGTCGGGGCGGCGCTGGAGCAGCACGTCCTGCGGGTTCAGCCCGGCGGCGGGCGCGGGCTTGTCAAGGTAGTTCAGCAGGTCGACCAGGTAGGCGGCCGGGCTCAGGATCGAGCCGCAGTCCGAGCAGCCGCAGTAGTCGAGCGAGCCGAACAGGTTCTCGAGCGTGGCGTAGGCCGTGACCGGATAGGCCGGGGGGAGATCGCCGGGCTGGTTCGCGGGCTGGGAGCCCTGCGGCTGCTGTGGCTGCTGCGGCGGCGGGAAGCCGTAGTGGACCGGTGCCTGGCCGCCGAGGTCAGGCGCGGTCCGGCCGCCGAGGTACCCGATGGCGACGCTCAGCACCGAGGCGAAGATCTGCCTGGCGCGGGCGTGGATCGCGGTCGCTGCCGGCGCCCCGCCAAGCTGGTCGCCGAAGGCGCGGGCGAATCCGGCCGGGTCGTAGCGCGTGATCGCGAAGGCCGAGTCCAGATCGTGGCTGAGCAGCACCGCCATGCTGGCGTCGTCCGGCGTCAGCTGGTAGGCCCGCTGGAGCCGCTTGACCTGGGTGACTATGGCGGGAGCGGCTGCCTGGCCGGTCCTTGCGAGGTAGGCCTCCACCGCCTCGACGGCGACCTGGAACTGCCCGTCGCTGGCGGTCAGGAAGTCCGCGACGCCGGCCGCGAGATCTGGTGTGCCGGTAACCGGCATGATGCCGCGCCTGACCTGCTCGGCGAGGACCCCGGTGGGATAGGCGGCGCGGACCTGGGCGGCGAGCAGCCTGGCGTAGTTGCCGGCCCGCTCGCCGGCGTCGGCACCGGGAATGCCCGCCGGGATGGCATCGCCGATCAGCGGCGCCCACGCGGCCGGGTCGTAATACCCGCCGGACGCCAGGTCAGCGGCGCTGGTGATAGCCCCGTGGTTGCTGGTGCCGTGGTTGCTGGTGCCCAGAAGCGTGGTCACCAGCGGCTGGTTGTTGACCGTCAGGTAGTACAGCTGGCCGGTCAGCTTGAGCTGGCTGGCCGGCCCGCTCCCAGCGCCTGCTCCACCGCTGGCCAGAAGCTGGCCCAGTCGCCTTGGTGCAAGGCGTACAGCTGGGCGAACTCGTCCTGCTGCGCTGCTTCGGGGAGCGTGACGGTCAGCATCTGGCGCAGGGTGGACAGGCCGACAGGCAGCGGCGCGTCGAGAGAGCGGGCCGCGCTCAGGTTCCGGAAGGCCGCCGTCGCGGCGGGGATCTCGGCGGCGAGCGCGCGCGGGATGATCCCGCCGTCGGCGGCGTTCTGCCAGATGCCCTGGGCAGCGGCCGGGCTGGTGCGGAACAGGCTGTCCGGATCGGCGGACAGCCCGGCCCGGAGCAGCGCGTAGTAGAACTCCGGGCGCAGCCGCCGCGCCGCAGCCGGCGTCCGGCCCGGAGCCGGGCTTCGCGGCGGTCAGGCGGCTGAGCTGGTCGGCGAGCGCGCCGAGCGCCACCGCGCGCGCGTCCCAGCCGGTCTTGTTGGCGAGGTAGGTAATGTCCTGCCTGGTGGCGTTCTCCTCCAGGGCGCCAAGGCTGCCGGGGAAGATCGCGGCGAGCTGCGCCGTCAGCGTCTCGTACTCGCTCGGCAGGCCCGGCGCGCTGGCGGGCAGGACGACGTCAAGCGAGATCGCCGGGGGCGCCGAGTAGCGGACCGCGGATGCGGCCAGGGCGGCGTCATCCCCGGCCGCGTTGCTCGCCGGGTACACCCGGACCTGCAGGTCCGGGTGGGTCTTGTGGTGCTGGGCCAGATAGCTGGCCCCGATGGTGACGCTGATCGCGTAGCTGCCGTCGGGGTTGGTCCGCGTCGCCGCAAGCACCTGGTCTCCGCCGATGTTCTTGTCAGCAAGCCGGACGGTCAGCCCGCCGATGCCTGGCAGGGCCGGGCTGCGCGCGAACCCCGAGACCGTGTAGGTGGTACCCGGGTCGACCGCGGTGGCGCCGGATGCCCGGCCGGGCGGCTCGAACCTGGTCACCAGGTCGGCGAACCGCACCTCGTCGCCTGCCCGCAGCAGCGCCGGGCCCGGTCAGCCGCTCGCCGTTGACGAAGGTGCCCGACGTGGAGTTGAGGTCGCTGATCGTCACTGACCCGGACGGATCGATCGTGACGAGGGCGTGCCGCCGGCTCACGAACCTGTCGCCCAGCCGCAGGTCCGCGGTATCGGAGTGGCCGATGATCAGCTCGGGCGCGGTCAGGCGCAGGACCAGTCCGGCCTGGTCGTCCGGCGCGAGCACGATCAGGCGCGGGATCTCCAGATCATCGGGAGTCACCATGCGGCCACCTCCTTTTCCCTGAGCCGTATTCGCCGGCTCTCGCAATCCTGAAAGGCACCATCATTTGACCGCGAATCTTATAACGAGTCCGTGCACAACGTTATAGATAGAAACGACACCTTGACTCCCGCGGCCCTGAGCCAGATAGCCGCGGACTTGCGTTATCTTTCTCATCAGCGTCACTTCAGCTGCGCCTTCCCACGAGCCGGTGAATCCGACCTCGTGAATCACGCCGCCCGGGTAGACAAAGTCGGGTCCCTGCCCTGGCCCGGCGGCGCCCAGCACGTCGTGCCCGACATTTCCTGCCTTCTGGGCTCCTCCGCCGCCGAGCAATTCACCGAGCGCCGCCTCCATCGCCTCGACTTCTCGCTCGGTGCCCGGAATGACCGCTTTCCCCTCCGGACCCAGGTTCATCACAGCCGCGCGCAGCTGTTTGGGCGCCGCGGGCCGGGGCCGAGGCGAGGCGGGAGATGCCCGCCGCCTAGTCCGCCGGCGCCAAGGAACATAAAGGCCGGAGCGATGACCGCTTCCTTGACGGTCGGGCCGATAGCATTCCAGAGCTTGGCGAGGCCGGACTTCAGCGCGCCGCCGGCCTTGCGCAAGCCCTTCTCGATTTGCTCGCCGAGGAACGTGAATGCCAGGTTGACCGCGATGTAGAGGCCTTGCAGTGCCGGGCTCGCATATTTTCCGTGACCGCCGGGAATCCCGCCCGATGTGCTCGGGTCTTTGTCGTTGCCACTGAGCGGCGCGAGCAAGCCCGCGAGCAGCACCGCGTAATCGAGTTCGGTCAGGTGCGGGGCCTTCGGATCGGCCGGTCCCTTGCCTGCTCCCGTACCGCCAGGACCTTGCCCGCCTGGCCCCGGCCCGCCCGGACCTTGCCCGCCGCCGGGCGGAGGTCCGCCGCCCGGCGGGCCACCTGAACCCGGAGGGCCGCCGCCGCCCGAGCCGCCGCCGGGAGTTCCGCCGCCGCCCGAGCCTCCGCCGCCCGAGCCTCCGCCGCCAGGCGCCCGGCCGCCGCCGCCGCCTGGCTTGCGGCCGCCGCCAGGCGCGTGGCCTCCGCCGCCATGGCCCCGTCCTGCTGGCGCGTGCCGCGGTTGCAGGTTCACCAGCCCGTGGACGATGCCGGGGTCGGTGATGCCCCTGCCTGCCAGGGTCGCCTTCTCCTGCTGGGTCGCCTCCCGGCCGGCCAGCCCGTCCGGATCGGTCAGCCTGATCGGGTTGTTCTGGCAGAACGCGTAGAGACTGACGCCATCGGCGAGCCCGGCCGGATCGCACGCCGTCCAGCGGCCGAGCCACGGCGCGTAATAGCGGGCGCCGTGGTAGTACAGGTCGTTCTCCTCGTCGCGCTCCTTGCCGGTGTACCGGTAGCGCTTCGGCAGGTCGGTCTGGCTGGCGACGGCCTGGTAGGAGGTAGCGCCGAACGGGAAGTACTCCTCGTAGGAGATGATGCCCGGCGTGGTCGTCGAGCTCGAGCACCGCCGAGCCCAGGTGGTTGCCGAGCTGGTAGCGCACCAGCTGCGCCGGCGCCTTGTCGGTGCCGGCCGTGCGGGTCTCGACCAGCGGCGACGGGCTGTCGCCGCCGGCGACCTGCAGCGTCTCGCGCTCGAGCGTGATGGTGGTCCCGTCGGCGGCGTACTCGCGGTAGATCTCGATCGGCGCCGAGATAGATCCGCTCGGACTTCCGGCTGCCCGCCTGCCCGCCGGTGCCTGCCGGTCGGTCGCCTTGCGGACCCGCTGCCCGCCGCCGTCGTAGACGTAGTAGGCCGTCTGCGGGGTGCCGGCACCGGCGGCCTGCCGGGCGGTCGACGCGCAGCCGGTCGTCCTCGTCCCAGGTCAGCGAGGCCAGATGCGGCATCAGCGGTCATGTTGCCGTGCGCGTCGTAGGCGTAGGTACCGCGTGTACGGGCCGCCGGCCGGGTCGCCTGGCAGGCTGGCTGGCCGACAGCCGGTTGCCGGTCTCGGCGGCGACGATCTGCGACGGCTCGGCGTAGCTGTACCTGCGGGTCCAGCTGCCGGAGCTGACCTGATGGCCCATCGCCAGCATGTTGCCCGGCGCGTCGTAGCTGTAGGTCTCGGTGTAAGTGCCCATCGCGTTGCCGTCGCCGGGCTGCGGCAGCCCGGTGCGGAACGGAGTCGTCGTTGGTGACCTGCTGGGCGGCGAGCAGCGCGCTGCCGGTCTGGCCCAGATGCTCGCGGCCGGTCGCGCGCGATCAGCCGGTAGAGCGGGTCGTAGGTGTAGCTGGCCGACGGCTCCACCCGCTGGTTCTTGAAGAAGATCACGTTCTGGGTGTCGGCGCTGTCGCGCGATCCGGGTGATGTTGCCCGACCGGGTCGTAGTAGTAGGCCAGTGCCTGCACGGTCTGCTGGCTGACGGGGAAGGTGGCGGGCCGCGTGGTGGTCAGGTGCGCCAGCCGGAAGGTCTGCGGATCGTAGTCGTAGGCCGAGCCGTCGCCGTTGCCGAACGCGATCGCGACGCGCTGGCCGCGGGCGTTGTAATCGATGCCGGTCACGGCGTGCCGGTCGGCGGTGGCCGGGTCGAGCAGCGCGGCGGGCGCCGCGGCCTGCTGGAGCCAGACGTCGACCTGGCTGAGCAGCCCTGCCTCGTCGTAGCCGGGCCGCACCACGTCCGGCCGCATCGTCGGGTTGTGCGGGGTCGACCTGCTGGACCGGCCGGTTCAGCGCGTCGTAGACGGCGCTGTCGCGGTGAACCGGTCCCGCCCGCCGTCGCCTGACGGCACCAGCCCGGCCGCGGCCGCGGCGGCGTCGAGCTGCAGCGGCGGCCGGTCAGGCCGGCCAGCGGCGTCCAGTCGACCGCCTGCTGATAGCCGGCCGCGAGCTGCCTGGCACTGGCGAGCAGGTTCCCCTTGTAGTCGTACTGGCTGTTCTCGGAGTACCCGGCCATGTCGTAGTGCCGGAACAGGCGGCCGCACAGATTCGCCGCCGCCTGGCCCTCGCCGTAGACCGACAGCTCGATCAGGATCTCCGGCGGCGCCGCCGGTGCTGATGTAGCGGCGCGTCGGCCGCTGCGCCGAGGTCGTAGACCATGCGGAAGGCGTGGCCGCGGGCGTCCCAGCTCGCGGATCGGCTGCGCCGGCGACGTTGACCAGCCCTCGCCGCGCGCCGCCGTCAGCGTTCACGTGGTACAGCGGCTGGCCGGCCATGTCGGCGCCCGCCAGGTACGCCAAGCCGCCGCCCGCCGCCGGGGCGCGGTAGCAGTACTCCTCGGCCCGGCGGCCCAGCGGGTCGAACACGGCCAGCGGCTTGCCCTCGGTGTCATAGGCGGTGCGGCTCGGCTAGCCGGCTCCCGCCGCCGTTGTCGGCGACGGCCAGGCAGGCGCGCCCGAGCGCGTCCCGGTGCGATCACGGCCGGCGTGGCCGCGCGCGGCGGCCGCCTTGGCCGCCGCGTCCTGCTGCGCCGCCCGGTCCGGCCGCGGTCGCGCCGAACGTGCCGCCGATCCGCAGGTCGTACCAGGACGTGAAGGGCGCCGGTCCCGAGCAGCCGCTGGAAGTAGTCGCCGACGTCGGCGTCGGCTCGCGGATCGGAGATCAGCCACGGTGTCGTCGCGGTCCCAGTGCTGCTCCTGCCATGGCCCGAACACCGCCTTCTCCCAGCTGGCGTCGGGATGCAGCGTCGCCACCGCGCGGCCGGGCGGGTCGTAGCAAACCGCGGTGCTGACGCCAGCCTGGGCCGCGAACTCGAAGCCGTTCGTGGCGGAGAAGAACGGCTCGTACCGCCGGACCGCCCGGCCCTTGTTGTCGAAGATCGTCCAGCCTGACCCGTCCCAGCGCGGGGAGACGGCCGGCCCGCCATCGGAGAGCGGCCCTGGCGAGACGAGCGCCTTGTCCTGGGCGCTGCGGCCGAAGCCATCGAAGTAGCTGAAGTGGTGCTGGTACCTGGTCGCTTGCGGCGACCCTGGAGGCAGATCGGAGACGTGGGTCTCGCGAGCCAGGACGTAGACGGCCGGCGGCGATGGCTGCGCGGCGGAGGCAGTGCGCTGGTAGGCGCCGAGGTCGTAGACGAACCTGGCAGTGGCGCTGCCCAGGATCGCCCCGGGGTCGGCGAGCGGGTCGGCGAACTGGGCCTGCAGCGTCGCGTCGTCCAGATCGGCGGCGAAGCCCGTCGAGCAGGTCGCCCGCCGTCTCCGATGCCTTTCCCGTCACCGCCATCGCGGTGACCTCACCGAGGACGTCGAAGGCCGCGCTGACCCGGTTGCCGTTGGCGTCGGTGACAGTAGCGGCAGTCAGCACGCGGTAGTCGTTAATGCTGATAGTCAGGTTGCCGACCGGATCGGTCACGCTTACGGGCAGCAGCGCGTAGCTGTCAAAGGCGGCGCTGCTGATCGCGCCGAACGGGTCGACGGCGCGGCGCGGCAGGAAGAAGGCGCCGAGCGCGACGGCGCAGCTCCTGGGCCGGCGTGTCGGCGTCACCGGCAGAGAAGTACACCCGGCCGGATGGCACCCACCATCCGGTTTCGCCGGCGAGCTGAACGTAGCCGCCCTCGGCGAGCGTCGCATCAGGCACCAGCGCGCCGAAGATGGCCGACAGCAGCCCCGGCGTCAGCGCAGCCCGGTACGACTGGCCGGGCAGCGCGAGCGGCTCGAGCTGGCCGACCGGGAGCAGCGCGGTCAGGTCGTCGCTGCGGTAGCTGACGCGGTCTTGCGCGATCGAAGCGCCGGGTGGGCGCCGCGGCAGGCGATCCGCTCCCGTCGACGTCCGAGCCGGGGATCTGCTCGTAGGGCATGTCGCAGGCGGCCGATTCCACACCGCCTGCCAGAGGCTGTCCAGCTCGTCGAAGGTGAACAGGTTCGTGATCCCGGTGCCTTTGGCCGTCGGCGCGACGCCGGTGATTTCCGCCACGTCGCTCGCCGAGGGCAGCGGCACGCGGTAGGCATCCGGCCAGGCGGCCAGGTCGTCGATCGGGTTGGTGTAGTCGTGCTCGGTCCCCGGTGACGTGCAGCCGGGCCTGGTCGTAGGCCAGCATCTGCTGAGTTGCCGCGGACAGCGCCGGTTCCGGCGGGGCGTATCCGGGCCGGCGCGGATAGCCGATCGAGACGCTGCGCAGCACGTTGCCGTAGCCGTCGGCTGCCAGCATGATCTCGTGGCCGACGCGCGGGTCGCCGGTGCCGCGCTCGTAGTGGAACGCCAGCGCCTCGCGCGGGCTGGACGAAGAACACCGCGTGCGGGTTCGCGCCCATGGTGCTGCAGGCAGTCGGATGGTGAAGTTCTGCTCGGTGACGGTGTACGGATTGGCAGCGGCGGCGGATGCCGTCGTCGGCGTAGATCTCGATGCGCAGCGCGTGGCCCTTGAGCGCGCGGTAGGCCTCGCCGGATCTCGAAGGCGTCGAGCCCGTCGGCAGCGACGGTGTCGGGCAGGCGCATCGCCGCGGCGTCGGCGGCCCGGCTCGGCGGCCGCAAGGCGGGCTCGGTCCAGTACTCGCTCAGATACTGCTGGGTGACGCTGCTGCGGCTCGGGAACGCGCCGGTGTGGAACCAGGTGCGGGTGAGCACCGGCGGCGACCAGGACTGCGGCATCCCAGTTGACGAAGTCGCCGTCGGCGAAGGCGGTGTCGGCGCGGAACTCCTCGGTGTCCCACTGCTCGACCATGCCGAAGCCGCGGAACTCGCGCTCGTAGCCGTCGAAATAGCCGTGATGATAGGCGTAGCGGCTGACCAGCCGGTTGCGGCCGATCCAGTCGATGGTCTCGACCCGCTCGACCACCTGCACGGGAAACGGCAGCCGGGTGACCCAGGGCCGTCCGGCCTGCTCGTCGGCGAGGTAGAAGCGGGTGGACGGGGCGTAGGTCACCCGGGTCTCGGCGCCGAGGTTGTTGCGCGTCCCGGTCATCAGGTGCGGCTTGACGCCGCCCATCAGGTCGACGTAGAGCAGCGGGCGCCGCGGCCTCGCCGGGCAGCGGCGACGACCAGACCAGGCAGGCGGTGCCGGTGCCGAGCAGGTCGATCACCTGGACCGTGCTCAGCTGGTCCGCCGCCGGGAAGACCGCGATCACGGTCGGGGCCGACCAGGCGTTGCCCGACTGGTTGAACCACGCGGTCACGCCCGTCCTCGCCGACGTAGAGCAGGTCGGCGGTGCCGGAGCCGTCGATGTCGGCCAGCCGGATCCGGCGCGGGTCGAATCGCTCGTCGCTGTCGAAGCGCGGCGCGCGGTCCATCGTCACCTTGGCGCCGAACCGGCCGTAGCCGGTGTTCGGCCAGTAGCACGCCTCGCCGTTGCGCACCCGGACGATGTCGGTCAGCCCGTCGCCGGACATGTCGGCGGTGAAGATGGTCTGCGTGCCGTCGGCGAGCACGACGCTCGGCCCCCGCTCCTCGTCCCAGCCGGTCCGTACCAGCCGGGCGGCATCGAATCCGTCCTCGCCGAGCGAAGCGTAGACGGTGAACAGCCCCTCCTCGGTCATCAGGATGTCGGCCAGCCCGTCGCCGGTGAGGTCGATGAACTTCACGTTCGGATCGGACCAGTCGAGCACCGGCAGCGCGGCGAACCGCTGGAACGGCTCGAAGCCCCCGTCCTCGGTCCGCTCGAAGAAGCCAGGATCGGGACCCGCCAGGTCGACGACGTCCAGCTGGCCGCTGCCGGACAGGTCGAGAAGCCGGGCCGCCGACAGGTCGGAGCGGGACGGCAGCTCGGCGACCGTCTCGCAGCGGCCCGAAGCGCGCCCGCGCGACCTGGGACGCCGTCCGGCTGCGGCGACCAGGTTGCCGGCGCTGAGATTCCGCTTGTAGTACCAGCCGCCGCCCGCGTCGCTCAGGATCCCGGACAGCCCCTCGCCGTCCAGGTCGATCCACTGGTAAGTCGCGCCGTCGAGCCCCTCGGGCAGGTTGCCCAGGCTGCCGGCGTCGAGAGCCAGGACGTCCGGCTGGATCCGCGGCTGGCTGTAGCTGAACTCCAGCGGCGGCATCGAGCGGGCGAGCGGGCCCTGGCCGTCGTCGCCTGTGACCGGTCAGCGAGGCCGTGACGAGGAAGGTGTAGATGGGGGCTGCGCGGATCGGGCGGCGCCTGCTGATCGGAGTAGACGAGGTCGAGCGACCTGGTCAGGCAGTCCGGGCCCGCGGTCGGCTCGCCCGGGAAGTTGTTGAAGAACAGCAGCCGCTCGACCCGCCGGTAGGTGCGGACGTCGAACCCGGCGCGGTAGGAAGAGAACGGGTCGGGACGCAGCGGCCAGGGCTGGTCGGCTCCGGGAGCCGGCGGTGAGCCGCCGTGGTCGCCGTAGTCGAGCACCACCTTGAACATCCAGTCTGGCTGGCAGCTCGGTCGGGGTGTCCGAGGTCCAGTCGGGGAAGTACGGCTGCGGGTTCCCGTACTGGATAGTCTTGAGGTAGACCTGGCTCGCGCGGGTCGCCGTGGTCCGGTTCGCCTCGCTGGCGGCGGACTGGTCAACTCCCGCGCTGTCCTCGGCGATGTAGCCGTAGACGGCCGCGTTGCCCATGTCGTCCCAGCTCAGGCAGATGTTCCAGGCGAAGATCCGGCTCGGGTCGGCCGGGTCGGCGATCGTGCTCGCCGGATCGGTGCCGTACAGCGCGGTCACGTTGTCCCGCGAAATCGTCCGCCAGTGGCTGAGGCCGGTGCGGGTCGCGGTCCAGCGTTCGATCCGGGCGAACAAGCCCTCGACGCGCGGGCGGTAATAGCTGATCCGGAACGGCGTCTTGTGCACCGTCCGGGTGACCGTCAGGAACTCGCCGGCCTGGTCGAGCACCGGGACGAGGTCGTCCGCCCCGGCCAGGAGGAAGACGTCCGACTCGTCGCCGTCGCGGTATTGCGGTAGTCCCTTGCTCGTCTTGCGGCTGATCGCGGGCACGCCCAGGCTCCAGCCGAAGCCGAGCGGGCCGTTGCCTGACGCCGAGTCGTACGCCAGGTCCAGGCTGGGCGTGAATCCGGAGCGCCCGGGACTGAGCGGGACCGGAACCGCCATGGCGGCCGTCCCGGTCGCGGCGTCGACTGAGAACCTCTCGCCGAGGCCGCGCACCGCTCCCCCGCCCTTCGGCAGGGAGACCGACGGGAGCAGGTCGGCGGCCCTCTTCCCGGCCCCGCCGGACGCCGCGTCCTTGGCCGTACCCCCGGTCCCGGTCGCGGTGCCGGCGGCCCGGGTCGCTGTCTCGCCGGGCCGGGTAGCGGTCTCGCCCGGCCGGGCCGTGGCCGACCCTGGGCTCCCGGCTGGTTTCCCAGCCTGCCACTGCCGACTGTGCTGACCGGCTCCGGCCCTCGCCCCCGCACGGGCATCGTTTTCGGTCATGCTTATGTCGTCCTTTAGCCGCCGAGTTTTACCGCATTCCGCCGATTAACCGGCAAGGATCGAAGCCTGCCCCCGCATCCTTGCCAAAGCCCCAGCGATCGGCGACGGCAAGGCAAGTGTGCTCTTGACCCGCAGCACGCGCAAGACTGCTGCGGGATGTCGATGAGCCATCGCCGAAGAACTGCGGAGCCCTCTGGCCCGGATACCTACACCCAGACGCGGGTTTCGTTGCGGGCTTCCTTTGCGCGGAAGGCGTCTTCCAAGTCGATTCCGCATCGGTTGACAATCGACATCAAGAGGATAAGCGCATCAACGGCTTCGTCGCCCACATCGGCTGTCCGCCCGCCCGGGTCCTGGGGCTGTCCTTGGTTCCGCCTCCATCCTGGCGACGTAGTCCTGGATTCCGGTCAGGGAAATGCCCGGGCTCAATGGCTCCATCCGGGTAATCACCTCGCGTGCTCGGCCAGGCAGGCAGTGATTGCGACGCTAGCACCCAGCCACATCTGCCACTGCGCTATCTGGCGAGGCGCTGCTGAGTTATCGGCGCTTGGCCGGCGCGCCGCGATGGCCGGTCGGAGCCCAAGCCGCGCGCAGCGTCTCAGTCAGCGCCGAGGCTCGGAGTGCAAGTGTTAACGACATAGGTCTTTGCGGCCGTCGGCTACGCGCAGGAGCATCCCAATAACTACGGGAGCCGTCGCGATTCTGTACAAGTTTTAGTACACTATCTAGTATGGCTAATCCTGAGGTGATTCAGGTACACCCGTTGTCAGAGGTCAGGGCGCGGCTGTCGGGAATCCTCGCGCGATTCCGCCGCGAGGGCGCTGCGGCCGAGCCGGTTGTCTTCGGGTCACACCGTAAGCCCGAGGCCATCCTCCTCCCGTACGAGCTTTACGAGCGGTACGAGGCGCTGGCGAGCCAGCGCGCTCGCCTGGATTATGCGCTTTCGGCAGCACAGTCCGTGCAGGTCGAACTGCCGGGCCCGTTCAGCCCTGAGCATGACCGAGAAGTATCCGCCTATGTGGACGGCGAGATCAGTGCCGCTGAACTTTACCGCAGGACCGTCACCCGTTACCGGCGGCAGTAAGTGCCCGACGATCCGTACACCGACCCGGTGACGGGAGTCTTCCGCAACAAGCTCGGCCTGAGCACCGCTCTGATCTGCTCAGAGAAACACCGGTGCGCGCCACCTACGACCTGCCTCACCTGTGCGCGGTCCATCGCAGGATCTTCGGCGACATCTATGACTGGGCCGGGCAGGTCCGTTGCCATTGCGAAGGGAAGCCTGTTCTGCCTGCCCAGTACATCGAGCCGTCGGCGGTCGAGATCTTCCGTCAACTGCGCACGCAGAACTTCTTGCGCCTGGAAAGTCACGCATTCTCGACCGGCTGACCTGCACCTCGGTGAGGTCAACGCCGTCCACCCGTTCCGCGAGCGTAACGGCAGGACTCAGCGCGCGTTTCTTCGAGCAGCTTGCCTACGATGCAGGGTTTACGCTCGCTTGGCAGCACCTCGACGCCGCCCGCAATATCGCGACTTCTGCCGCCATCATGAGCGGCGACGCGGCCCCGATGCGCAAGATGCTCGACGAACTCGTCCAAGAACGCTAACCCAGCAGCCGGACCTACGTCCCTCGTTGGTCCGCGCCGTCGTCGTCGTTAATGCTTGAGGGTGGCGCGAACGGACTGGTCGAATTCATCGAGGCGGTCGCCGAAGAGTTGCGGTGCGGCAAATGAGGTCGACTACAGGTAGCCGAGGATGCTGTCGGCGTTCCAGGTCCGGGTGACGGGGATGGTGAACTCCTCAATCTGGTTGAACGGCGACTCCCGCATGATGTCGCTGTACGGCCGGTGGTGGTGCTGGAAGGTGCCGTTGCCGGCGCGGCATTGTTCGCCGAGGAAGTCCTTGATGACTGAGCGGACGGCGACTTTCCATGGACTGACAGCTGATCTCGATCGGCTCACCAGTGCTGAAACCGCAGACCAGGCTCACCAGCGCAGGCAGCGCCGAAACCCGACCATCCGCCGATTCATCATCGTTAGCGGCCGGGAGCACATTACTCGTTTGCCTAGCCGTCACAATCGTGGTGACTACCGGGTTTCCGGGAGCAGGTCGGGCAGCGCTGCCTTCAGCTTGTCCCAGGGGAAGGCGGCCAAACCTCCTGGCCGGGCTGGGTTGTCGGGGTCCAGGATGATGCGCACTCCCCAGGAGCGCAGGTCGCTGATGCTGCGCTGAAATGCGGGATGCCGGATCAGTCCCGCGTTAGGCCACGGCGCGGCGATGATGGGCAGGCCGTCGCCGAGTGCCTCGTTCAGCAGTCCGAGTGCCAGGGTGTCGCTGATGCCGCTCGCCCACTTGTTGATCGTGTTGAACGTAGCCGGAGCTACCACGAAAGCGTCCGCTGGCGGAAGCACGTCGGGATCCTCAGGCTGCTTGTACTGGCTCCTGACCGGATGACCGGTCAGTTCGGACAGCAGCCTTGTATCGGCGAATTTCGTGCCTTGCGGGGTTGCGATCACGCACACGTCCCAGCCTTGCGACTGGGCGAAACTAACGAAATCGGGAAGATGACCCGCCGCGTATCCGCCGCATGCCACGATGTAAAGCACTGGCCGCTGCCGCGTGTTCTCCATCTGACCGCCGTCCCGTATCAGTGCGCGATGCCCATCTGCGCCGCCATGCCGCGAAGCTCCCGGCCGCCCGCCGTAGCATCCTTCGCCATCTCGTGATGTCATCAGCGACCTCCGGGATTCATGGTCGCCGCGGCCTGAAACGCGGGCCGGTCGCTACTCAAACAGGCGTCAAGCGACTGGCGACACTCCAAGCTCAGCCATTAGGCGACGTAGCGCCTCAATGTACTGGCGGAGACCAAACCAATTGTCAATAACTGCGTCCGCTCTGCCCAACAGCGCTCCAACGTCCTCTTCGCCTGGTGCATCACGAACGCGCAGAAAGTCATGTATTGAAGCACCAGGAGCCTCACGAGTGCTATAAAATCTAAACGCCACATCTGGCGGCGTTGCGACATACAAAACACCCCACCTCCTCGCCTGCTCTAGCTCTCGCAAGCGATAAAGCGTAGCGGCATGTCGAATTCCGTCTACCAGCACTCGATCGCCACTTCGATCGTCCACAGCCTGCGCGATCGCCTCCGCTAGGCACTCAACTCCCTTCGGGGCATCAATGAATGCACCAGCCGCCAACTGAAACACCTCACGCGGAGTCTCAGGTATCGGAGGTAGTCCGAGTAGCTCTGCCATAATCAGCCCGGTCCGAACCTCGCCGTAGCCGTATTCTCTCCGAAGAAGGCTGCAGGCTTCAGTTTTGCCACTTCCCACTTGCCCAACTACCGCAAGCCGATGCGGCGGCTTTAGCGGCCCTCGCCGCGCGATCCGATAAGAGGTCTCATTTTGCAACATATCTGGAAAAAAACGTCGCAACGCTAGTTGTGACCAATACTCGAAGTGCTCTGCCTTCGATATCGGATCGGCAGTACTCAGCCACCGTAGTTTTGTAATCGACTCTTCGCCACGAACAGGAGTATCCCAGTCATCCGAATTGGCGACCCAATATTCCACCACTACAGCGAAATGCCTGCGACCCACTGCGGACGAGTCGTCATTCAGATATCCAATTATCGAGAAGCCGCGACCCATAGTGACCTCCGTTCTGTCGGCGAGCGGCATCGAGAGCTCCTCAAGCAACTCTCTGGCTACCGCACCACGCACGCCGACAGCATCATCGCTAAAAAGATCCAGGTCACTATCATTCACATGTCCGCCAAAACCGACGCAGTCCGCACCAACAAGCATACGGTCGGTCAGCGTGAAGGTCCCCCGCCTATATGCAAGAATCTGACCTGGCCGTCTAACCAATATATAGACCAATACCTGTTTATGATCATCATCCACCTCTGCCGCCCCCCGATCCATTGTCGTAAGAGTCGCTTCAGATAGAATCTCAGTGCGGATAATTTCCTTAGGCTCCAATATCCCCTGAAAGCGTTCTATACTGTCCAGCAAAGCTGAAGGAAACGCCACAACCCTCTCGTCCGAGGCAGGCGGCAACCATCGAGGTGCATCATAAATTGTCCAAGTCTCGTCGAGGAGCTCGCGAAGATAAAAACGGCCCGGAGAAGTGCGAACGAAGGCGGACTCAGAACCAAGCGTCCGTATATGAACACACAGTTTCGACTTCAAAGTTTGCCATGGCGTCCGGCCGGCGATCTTATCTGGAAAGATTCCATTTTGATGGCCAACCAGCCAGATATCCTTAGCGCTCATCGGCCTCCGCCGTTGGCGCAGGACCGTCTCAGCCCCCAGCAAAAAAGCACTCCGCGTCACCGTCTAAGAATCCTAACTCTCGAACCGATGATCAATCGCCAGACCATGGCCTGATAGAAGTTTTTCAACAACATCACCATCTGGGGCGATCGATCTCGACAGAATGAGAGCCTCAGTTCGCGAGCCGCGAAATCGCGGATCGGCAGCAAGCATTGAATCTCTGCGTATAATGATCTTCACAAAACAGCTAGCAGGGCAGCCCCCGACAGCGAAGGCACACTCGGCGGCCTGGTCTCGCTGGGGCGCAGGGACCGGCTCGGCAGCCTTATCGACCAGGCGCTGGAGGCGGCCAGGCTATGCAGCTCTGACCCGCTGTGCGCCGACCATGATCCACGAGATCGCGGCGACCTTTTCGGCGCAGCCTGCCACGCCTGCCTGTTCGCATCGGAAACGTCGTGCGAGCGAGGCAATCACTACCTCGACCGGGCCCTCCTGGTGGACACGATCAGCGGGAGCAGTACCGGATTTCTTGCCCGATGACGAAGGCGCCCCCGATCTTGCCGCGATCATCGCCGAGCTAGCCGAGCGATTGCCGCCGAGCACGTCGCAGCATGGGCTCACGTTCTTCGCGCGGAACCAGTGGTCTCCGCCAGCACCGGCGCCAGGCTGGTCAACGCGCGACCAGGATTCGCGGTCGGCAGCGCCGCGGCAAGGCTCGTCAATGCGTGGCGCGCCGCTGACCCGCCGCTCCCGGGCGCGGCGATCGCGCTCGCCCTGGAGGGCGCCGCCCACATCGCCGCCCAGGCCCAGGCGCGGCGCAGTCAGGTGGTTGTTAGCGGACCTGCGAGCGACTCCGAGGCAGTGCGGCTCACCAGCGCGGTGATCAGCGAGCTCATCCATGACTCCCGGGAGTCACTGCTGATAGTCAGCTTCGCCGCCTTCGGAGTTAACCAGGTGGTACATGAGCTCGAACTGGCAGTGCGACGCGGCGTGAGAGTCGATCTGGTCCTGGAGACCACGACCGATCATGGGGGCACCCTGCACGGCTCCGTCGGAGCGGCGGCCGTCTTTGAGTCCATCCGGCAGGACGTCACGACGTGGACCTGGCCCGCCAGCCGACGGCCCGCAGTAGGGAACTCGCGAGCCGCCCTGCACGCGAAGCTATTAGCTGCTGACCAGAGCATCGCCCTGCTCGGGAGCGCGAACCTCACCGATAAGGCGCTGGCTTACAACCTCGAGCTCGGAGTGATCATCCGCGATCCGTACGTGGTCCGGCGCATGGTCTGTCACTTCCGGTCATTGATGAAACCGGGCTCGGGTCCGCTCGAGCGAGCGTGAACGTCATTGATGGCCGTCGGCCCATTGCAGGGATTGTTCGATGACGGGGCGGGTGAGTCCTTCGGCTGGGTCGATGCCGATGAGCAGGGTTGGATGCGGCGCGGTCAACTCGCGGTTGTCATTCTGTCGGGCTTCTCGTTGGAGTGTGTGAGCACTGGACCTGCGAAGTCCGCTACGCCGCACAATGGGTCGCCCACTGTGTGGCTCGATGAGACCGATGGCAGCATTGTGATCCAGGTTGGAAGATCACCGATGCGAGTACTCTTGCCGAGATCACGGCGGCGAAGCCGATCCCGGATCATGAGGCCGTGATCCGTGTTCCGGCGCGCATCGCGCCGTTCTTGCGGGAGGTGTGCGGTGACGACGGAACCGCTTGCGTTCGGGCTGATGCGCTCGGCTGAGCGCAACGCGTGGCACCTGGAGCTTCGCGACGGATATACGCCGGACGACCCGGACTGGCTCGACTGGAAGGCGGGAGTCCGGTTCAATCCGGCTGACCGGCCAGGGTGGGCACAGTGGTCTGATCTCGTCCGCGAAACAGTAGGCCGCGGCGTGGCCGTCCGGCGCGTCCGAGTCGTGTCGGAACCTGTCACCGACTACGTCCGCTTCGAGTATGACGTCACGGAAGCGCACAACGTCGCCGCGGGAGAGGAAGTACGGTGGCTGCCGCGAGCGGCTACGGCAGGCCTGCTGATGCCAGCGCAGGATTTCTGGGTCTTCGACGGCCAGGTACTGCTATGGAACCACTTTGCAGGTGACGGTTCCTGGGTGGGCGAGGAGCGCTCGGACGACTTGGCGCTCGCTCAACTCTGCGCGGCTTCGTTCGATGCGGCGTGGGACCGCGCTGTCCCCCACGCGGAGTACAGTCCCGCTTGACGCCCTCAACCCAGTTAGCAGCTCACCGTGCCGCTACCTCCGTCATCGTCCAGTGCCTGGCAAGCCCGGCAGTCTCTCGGTGCTCGCCTGAGCGAGATACGGAAGGATGCGGGGCTGACGGGCCGGAAGCTGGCCCACCTCTGCGAGTGGCACGAGTCGATGGATTCCCCGCAGGTGCCGCTGGTACTCGGCCATGGTGGGCTCGAGGTTACGCTTGGCTTCCTCGTGGGCGACCTCGGCCAGGAGCCTGGACTGCGCGCCGCCGGGGGCGGGCGGCGTATCCCTCGGTAGTCGCGCATGAGAGGTGCTTGAGCTGTATTTTCGCGGCGAGCAGGCCGCCTGGCCGGTAGGCCAGCTCAACGGCCAGGGCCCGCCTGAGCATTCTCGGGTTGAGCGGGCCGGCGGGGATTTCCTGCAGTCCGAGCCGCTGCCCGGTGGGCCCGTTCACCCAGGAGCGGAAGCACCGGAACATCAGGTTGAAGGAGAACCTGCCGAACAGGAGAGTGCCGGCTTCCGCGTTTCCCGCGAGGCGCCTGGCGACGTCGATCGCGTCGAAGACCTCCCTGGTGACCGCCCACTCGTCGTCGGCGCCGCCGAGTGGCTGCCCCTTGATCACCTTGCTGGCGAGGCGGTAGCGGACCAGGCCGGGGACGGGTTCCTCGAGCGGGCGGCGGCAGCCGGCTGCCAGTTCAGAGATCTCGCTGGCCCGCATCCCGGAAACGGCCGCGATCACGATGATGCAGGCCGTCCGTAGGGACCTGACGAGCGGGCTGACCTGGTGCCCGGGAATCGGCAGGGTCCAGGGCGCCTCGCCGTTCCCGTCGGCGCGGGTCACCATCGGGGCGTTGCGGCCATAGGGCTCCTCGACGCTCACGGCCTCGGCCGCGCTGAGGATGGCCTGCCGGAGCCGGTCCAGCCAGTGCCAGTGAAAGCATGCGCGGCCGACCTCGCTGGCCAGGGAGTCCAGTGAGACTTCCGCCAGGGGGTCGTCCTGGCTGAGCAGGCCGCGCGATACCCGCTCCCGGGTCTTGGTGGCGGGAAGCCGGTCGAGCGGGCGGCCCTCGGCGATCCGCCGCCGCAGCACGGCCTCGATGTCGGCGTAGTCAGGGTCACGGTACTTCTCCCGGGTTCGAGGGGCGACCTCCAGGTAGGACCGCACTTCCTGCTGCAGCGGCCAGACCTCGGGCGCGAGGGTCCGGACCAGGTAGAGGGCCGCGGCCAGGACGGGGCGCAGGTGGTCGCCGGGGACCACCGGCGTGGAGTTCTCGCCGTTCCGGGTGCGCGTGAGCCCGGCGACGGCCGTGCCCGCCCGGCCGCCGAAGGGCCGCAGTCCGGGAGGACAGCCGTCGGAACTGAACAGCTCGCGGTAGTGGGCGAGCTCGATGACGATCTCGGCGGCCCTGGCCATCGCGGGTGCCTGCCGGCCGATGATGCTGCCGTCGCTGCCGCGGCGCTCGGAGCGCTCGGCCGCGTAGGCCTCGCAGTGCCAGTCGGTCGCCTGGCCCAGGGCGGTGACCCCGTGCGCGGTCAGCCAGTTCAGCCACCGCGTGAGCTCGCCGAGCTTGAGCACGCAGGTCTGCGGCGTGAGCAGGTTGCGGTATGCGCGGGGGAACTCCCGGACCGGATCGTGCCGGGGAGCCAGGAGCGCGGCGCAGTATTCCTTGGCGACCATCCGCCCGGCCGGGTTGCGGATGCCGGTGAACTCCAGCCTCCTGCTGCGCTGTTTCAGGTAGGCGGGAAGCCCGATGACCTGGTCGAATTCCCATGTGTCCCCCAGGCACACTCAAAAACACCCTTGACACCGAAATCTATCGGCGTATAACAAATGTCAAGGATCACGTATGAATGACCAGATCGTAGCCGGTATCTATCTAAGAATCAGTGACGACAGCGAAGGCCGTGAACTCGGTTTAGGTCGCCAGTAAGAAGACTGCACTGCTGTCGCGACGAGACTGAAGGCGACCGTGCACCGCCTTTACAAAGACAACGACATGAGCGGTAGCAAGTGACAGTGATGCGTAACGGCGGCATTAGGGTCCCGCTCCTTTTCGGTCAGGAGCTAAGGCATTCTGATATAATTAAGCATAGATTATAAATAACGCCTTACGGTGACTCTGTAAGACCAAGCTTGCCTTATTGGCCACCATCTCAACGGTATTCGGCTTTGCGCTTCTTATACTCTCGCGTTGGCTAGAATCTCGTCCAGGCTGGGCATGGTACGCAGGCGTCATCAATGACGTTGGCGCCACCCTCTTCTCGATCGGCCTCCTCGGCACCTTCTTTCAGTACATCGGCGTCGCAGATCAGGAGCAGAAAGATGACGACCGAATGTTTCGCATGTTGAAAAAGACCGTACCCGACTTTCGAGACGCCGTCGTCGATGGCTTCGCCTTCGCACCCGAGTCCCTGACGAGCGTCGCCTCACCCCAAGACCTTGGATCGCATCATCGAAAACTGCCTGGCCATCCAGTTGGACGACCCCAAGTTGGCTAAGGATGCCTACGCCGATCTCCGCGCGCAAGTGCTCCGACCCGGGCCGCGTTTAGACGATGCGCGCGTGTCCGTCGTGCTGTCCCCGCGGGAGGATAACCCCGCATCGACAGCCAGCGATGCGCTGTTCACGGCAACCGTTCGCTGGGAGTACCGAGTTACCCCGGACAGTTCGCTGCTGCGCTTCGCCTGCGTCTCAGACCCGAACGAGTACCGCAGTTGGCTCGATGACCCAAGCTGCGCCATTGTCTGGTACATCAAACCGACCGCTGGATTGGAGGACTCGTCAACTGAGGCGTTCAGCCTCTTGCAGTGCACGATCGACGGCCTGCCAGCAACCAGTCGGCGCGCCTTACGCGGCAAGGGCCAGGTCCTGACGGTCAACATTCCCGAGCAACTGGTGGCCGCCCGCAAGCCAGTGACGCTCAGCTATACCTACCGGGCCCTCGTGCGTCAGCATGGCCACCTGCTGCACTTGGACATCTCGCATCCGACAAGGGCCTGCACGTCGAATTCTCGTACAAGGACTGCGGGATCGCCTCTATCAGCGTGCTCGACTACATTGCCAGTGCCCAGCAGTCGCAGATTACCCAGTTTCCCGCCGATGATCCGACGCCCTCTGTCGAGATCGGCTACGACGGCTGGGTCTCCCCGAATGGCGGAGTGGCGTTCGTGTGGACCCTTGAACCAGAGCTTGAGCAATCACGACCACAGTCAAGAAACGTAGACGACGGAAACACCGTCCTGAGCAACTTTCACCCCGGTGCCGTCGACTTGGATCTACCGGCTTCCTCAGCACTTGCCCGTACCTGCATCGACGGTCATCGCGAGTTCATCCTGGGTCACATAGCTGACCGTTGAGGTGTGGTAGTAGATCAGCATGCCCCGCGAAGTCGCCTTGCCCAAAACGGTTCCAGCCACGCCGAGCACCATGATGAACGACTTACCCGGCGCCAGGCGGAAGCCGTGGACCTGCTCGCGGTTCTTCCAGGTGGGCGGCAGACCGGCATAGTGTGGCGGCCAGTTTCCCACGCCGATTGGCGACTGCCCCGGCACTGCGTAGGAGCCGACAAGGCGTTCGTGGTGCGGATGCTGGAGGATGACACGGTCCAACGTTACGATCGACCGGCCGTGATTCGTGAACTGCTCAAGGCCAAACGTCAGAGGCTGGCCGACGCGACCCGAATCACAGACTTCCGCATGCGTCGGGTCACCGCCAGTGCCGAGCGGTCCATCGGTAACCGGACCGCGGTGCCCATTGCACCCGCTCAGAACCAGCCCCACGAGCGCTACCACCAGAGCCACCACTAATGGCAACGACCTCGTGCGTGCCGCTCGCACCTGCATGCTCCATCTTCTCCTTAGATCTTCTATGACGCCGGTTGGACGGCCCGGCCTGACGATGCCGACGGCGGTGAACGAGTACCTCATAGGCGAGCAACGTGCCTGATCGAACAACTCGAAGGGCAGCATCGAGAATATGCCCTCGCTGAGCATCGGTGCCCGGGGGCACGGGTCACAAAGAGCAGCCCGGACGGCCGCAACGTGATCCAGCAGTACCCACGCCAGATGACCACGCTGCGGCCGTCCTCTTATCACAAAAATACTCCTGGGCGTCTGTGAGCAGTAAATACCGCGCTACGGGATCTACGGCGTCTAGCCTTTCTGCACCAGAATTGCCGCCTTTGTGATCCGATGATTAGTGCCGCACAAGGCACCCGTCTTGGCGAAATGAAAATCCAAGAGAGCGTCTTTGTCGTAACCTGTTTGCGCCGAACTGCTGAAGCTAGCCTTCAGATTGGCACCCTTGATACCGAGCGCGTCACTCAGATCAAACCCGCTTGACCACTGGACGGCCTTCCCGTAGTCGCTGTCGAAGTGCGAATTCTTTGGGAACGGCGCGCAGATGTTGGCGTGCGGAGCAGCCTCAATGCCGTTTAGATAAGCCTGTTCGGGATTCGGGGCTGGGGGCGCGCTGGCTGCCGACGTAGTGTTCAACGGAGAGTGACGGCTGCGGGCGGTTGGTCAGGCGGCGATGGGGTTGCAGGCCGTTGTCGGTGCGGCCTGGGCGGTGATGGGCTCGCAGCGGGCGAGCTGGGCGGGTGGCGCCTGGGCCGGGGCGGGGCCGCAGAGGGCGATCTGGGCGGGTGCGGTGCGGGTTGGCAGGCGGGGGCCGCCTGGCGGGAAGCCGGGGCGGGCCTTGGTCTTGCGTTCGCGGTGGCGGTCGCGGCCGGTCTGGACGCGGCAGCGGGCCAGGCCGGCGAGGGCATGCTCGCGGTTGGCGCTGGTCAGGGCGGCGGGGAGGCTGGCGGTGGCCGCGCCGTTGCGGGTGGTGGCGATGAGGGTCATGCGGGCTGCGGTGAATGAGATCTCGCGGGGGTGCACTGGCTGGCCGGCGCGGGGTCCGCTGCGGGCGGGAATGGCGGTCGCGGCGGCGGCGCGGGCGGTTGCGCGGGCCAGTTCGGCGGAGATGATCCAGGCGGCGTGCTCCTGGGCGATCAGGGCGGGGGATCCGGAGCGGAGCATCGCACCGGTCGACGGCCCGGAGCCGCTGATCGCGGACTTGGCTTCCTTCAGCGCGGTCTCGGACCCGATCCACCGCCAGTGATAGGCGGCGGCGAGTTCCCCCGCCGGATAGGCGGAGTGATCGAGGAGGTCGGTGATCAGGCAGAACATCTCCGGGGCGTCACGGCCGGCCACGGTGATCGTGTACTCGATGACGCGGACGGTGAGCGTGGCACCGCCGCCGGACAGTTCCGCGAGGTAGGTGCCGTCGGGCAGGAAGTCCCCGGCCCGGCGCAGCGGGATGTCGCTCTTGAGGCGGATCAGGACATGCGTGCCGGTGCCGAGCATCCGCGCGATGCGGGGAATTCCCGGGAAGTTGCGATCCATGACCCAAATCTGCCGTTCGGTAAATACTTGCCGGTACTTGTCCAGGGCCTTGTCCAGCAGGACCTGCTCGGCTTCTCCTTTCTCCCGCCCCGCGCTCGCGGCGGCGCCGGACGGGCCGCAGGTCACCGCCAGGGTCGCGCGGGTAGAGGCGTTACTGAACCGCACCTCCCTGAGCTGCGGATAAGGGGAGGAGCCGTCGGCGGTGCCCGCCGACCCGAACGCCTCCCTGTTCGCCGGGGTATCCGGCATCCGGGTCAGGCATCCGTCAGCGGAGCAGACGCCGAGATCCCCGACGGTGACGGCCCGGTAGCCAGGGTCCTCGTGCTCGGCGCCGATCCCGGTCAGCAGCAGGTCCCGCAGCCATTCCACCGGCTCCGCGCCGATGGCGTCCCGCCACGCCACGGCTGTCGCCGGGGACGGCACCGCCCAGGGCCGGTGCCACGGCACGGCCGCCAGGTCCCCGGTCAGGGCGGCCATCACCTCCGGATACGCCGAGCCGGGCATGAGGGTCATCAGCAGAACGAGGCGGATCGCCAGCGCCGGCGTCATCGCCCGCAGCCGTTCCCCTTTGATCTTGCCCTTCAGCGTCAGGCCCGCCGCGATCCCGCCGATCACGCCGGGCTGCCCGCACAGGGCGTCCAGCCGTTCCTCGGCCACGCCCAGCCTCACGTGATCAGAAAGGTGCCCCGCCGCCTGCACCCGGCCATCGCGGCGCACCACCGCGGCCGCGACCGCCACCGGCTTGCAGAACACCACCAGATCCCCCGCCCGGATCTTCCCGGCACCCTGCGCCACCAGCGCCGACCGGCCGTCCTTCCCCAGCCCCGCCCCGGCCGGCGACACCAGGTCCGCCAGCCGCATCGCGACCATCCCGGCGAAACCCGGAAGCCCGGCGGCGGCAACCTCCCCCGGAGCCGAGGTGACAGCCGGCGGCACGACAGGATAGAACGGCACGAGGAGGCTCCCGGGACGAAAAGGTTGCTAGACACCTCCTCTTCTACCGGGAGCCTCCCTCCCATACCCGCATCCGCCGGGGCGTGTCGCGGCAAGACCTCTGCCCGGACAGCCCGGGCACCCGCCCCGGCGATCACGCACCGTAACCGAACCCGGCCCGCGACCCTCACCCGCAGGCAGCAGGCCCGCCAGCGCGAACAGCCCTATCCAAACGGCATTGGGAGCAGACCTGGGGTGTTGAATATTTTCCCCACCGAACCAGCCTGTGTCGTGGATCAGCCAGATGCACTTGTGCACCCAGCGCGTGGCACCTTGCTTGTCGTTTATTGTGTGCGGGCATTGGCCGTGCTGCTTTTTGTGCGGAATGTTGCTGTCCCGTGCAGGGCCGTCGCACACACCTCGGAACTGTCCAACACTGAACAACGTGCGGAACAACGAGTTCCGTGGTCGCTCAGGTTCCGGAGGTTGCCTGGTCCGGGCGACGGCCCTGATCTGCGCCCGCGAGACGATCCGCCGTTCGGAAACGACAGTTTTGGGCGAGGTACCTTTCAGAATCGGGTTTTGGGTTGGCGCCGGTAAAAGATTCCACCTGGCCTTTCCACTTTCGAGTGATGCCTGCGGCTGGCTCGTTGCCTAGCGTGCAAACGTCACCCAGGTCGGGCGACGATGTCGCTCGCGCGTCTCGAAGGAGTGATGACTGGATGAAACGACAACTGCGACCGCGGCCTCGCCTTGGACTAGTCGTGCCTCTTGTTGTGCCGCTTGTCGCGGCGATGCTGCTGGGTGCCGGCGGCCCGGCGACGGCTGGCATGCCGCTGGGGCACGGCGGCACGACGGCGGGACCGATCATGCCGGTGATCTCTTGCGCCTCGCTGGCGCACAGGGACTTTTCCAAGGTGCCGGACGCGCCCGGGCGGATCACCTCAACGGCGGTGGTGACCGCCAAGCTGACCAGCGGGCCGGTGTCGTTCTGCGATGTCAAGGGCGTCATCGCGCCCCGGACGCGCTTCGAGATCAAGCTGCCGGTCGCGACCTGGCACGGCCAGTACGTGCAGCAGGGCTGCGAGTCCCTGTGCGGGACGCTCATGCAACTGTCTGTTCCCCCGGTCGCGGGCGAGACCTGTCCCGCGGTCACCAACGGGCAACTGGCGCTGGCCACCGACGACGAGGGGCACACCGGCGGCCCGACCGACGGGAAGTGGGCCAGGCACAGCCTCAGGCTGCGCGTCGTGTTCGGCCTGACCTCCGAGCACAGCCTGGACCACCTGGCACGGGCCGTCATCACCGCTTACTACGGGCGGCCAGCCTCCTACAGTTACTACGACGGGTGCTCCACCGGCGGGCGGGAAGCCCTCACGCTGGCCCAGCGCTACCCGCGCGACTTCAACGGCATCCTCGCCGGCGCGCCAGCCAGCAACCTCGCGCCGCTGACGCTGCTCAGCGCCTGGATGGCGGTCAGCAACACCGGCCCAGGCGGTCACCAGATCCTGACCGCCGCCAAGATCCCGGCGCTGCACGCGGCCGTGATCCGGGCCTGCGGCAACGCCCACGGAATTATTGCCGATCCGCGCCGGTGCGGCTTCAGGCCCGCCTCCCTGCAATGCCCGCCCCGCCAGGACAGCCGTTCGTGCCTGACGCCAGCGCAAGTTCGCGCGGTGCGCGAGTTCTACCGAGGCCCCGTCGACAAGCGGGGCCGGAGCCTGTACAACGGCGGCGAGCCCTACGGGTCAGAGCAGGGCTGGATCAACAACTTCGTCGAACCCGCCGCCGACACCGCCGCCCCGGCTGATACCGCCGATGCCGCGATAGCGCTGAACTACTTCAAGTACATGGGATTCCTGCCGAACCCGCCAGCCAGCTTCACCCTGGCCGACATCAGGTTCACCGACGCCGAGTTCGCCAAGATCAACCGGCTCGGCGACGCCATCTACAACGCCAACAATCCCGACCTGCGCCAGTTCGCCGCGCACGGCGGGAAGCTGATCCTGTACCACGGGTGGGCCGACCAGACCATTCCGCCCTGGTCGACGCTCGATTACTACGCAGCGGTTGAGCGGGCCAGCGGCGGTTTCCGCGCCAGCCAGGATTTCTCCCGGCTTTACATGGTCCCCGGCGCGGGTCACTGCCTGCTCGCGCCCGACTTCAAGAGCCTGAACTTCGCGGACTTCCTGAGCCCGCTGATCGCTTGGGTGCAGCACGGCTCCCCGCCGCAGACTATCGAAGCCGACAGCCGGTCACTCAGCACGTTCAAGATCACGCTGCGCCAGCAGGTGCGTCCCTACAATGCCCTTGCCCCGGTCAAGCCAGCCCCCGGCAGCCTGAATGCCCATTACCACTACATCGGCACCTACAAGTGACCCGCGGCCGCCCCGGACCGCCCGCAGCTACGCCACGTTGCCCGGCACGCCATGTTGCCGCACCCCTCGGCAACTAAGATGGTCCTTCCAGCATCGACGCGAAGGACCGGGGGCACGCAGACATGGCGGAGTCGTCCGGGGCGGTCGCGTCCCCCGTTGCCGCGTTCGGGCGCGGGGCCTTGCTGGCCACCAAGCTTCACGTGCCGGGGATTCGACCGGGTGCGGTGACCCGCCCGCGCCTTGCCGAGGCGCTGGACGTGGGCATGGCAGGCGGGCTGGTTCTCGTCTGCGCACCGGCCGGGTATGGCAAGACGGTCCTGCTGGCCGACTGGGTCCGGCGTGGCCGGCGGCCGGTGGCCTGGCTGTCGCTGGATGCGGGCGATAATGACCCGGCCCGGTTCTGGCGCCATGCGGTGGCCGCGCTGGACGGGGTGCGCCCCGGTCTCGGCGAGCGGGTCGGCCCGCTGCTCGGGCCGCCCGCACCGGCGTCGTTCGACCCCGTGGTGACGGCGTTAGTAAACGAACTCGCCGCTGAGTCCTGCGCTGGCGAGGCCCTGCTCGTGCTTGACGACTATCACGTGATCGGTGCCGAGCGGGTGCATGCCTCATTAGGGTTCCTGCTTGACCACCGGCCGCCGCAGCTGCGCCTGATCCTTGCCAGCCGCGCCGATCCGCCGCTCGCGCTGGCCCGGTTGCGGACCCACGGGCAGCTGACCGAGCTGCGCGCTGGTGAGCTTCGGTTCACGTGCGCCGAGGCGGCCGCGCTGCTCAAGCAAGCAGTGACCTCAGGCGGCCTGCCCATGGCTCACGCAGCCGTGGCGGCGCTGGCGGCGCGCACCGAAGGGTGGGCGGCCGGGCTGCATCTGGCCGCCCTGTCGCTGCGGGAGCACGCGGACGTCGCCGGGTTCGTGACGGCATTCACCGGCAGCAACCGTTACGTGCTTGACTATCTCGCCGAGGAGGTCCTGGAGCGGCAGAGCGACCAGGTGCGCGCCTTCCTGGTAGAGACCTCGGTGCTGGACAGCCTCTGCGGCGAGCTCTGCGATGCGGTCACCGGGCGTACCGGCAGCCAGGCGCTGCTGGAGCAAGTGGAGCGGGCGGGGTTGTTCCTGCTGCCGCTCGACGACGTGCGCGGGTGGTGGCGCTACCACCAGCTGTTCGCCGACCTGCTCCGCGCTCGCTTGCAGGAGCAGCCTGGCCGGGCGGAGGAGCTGCACCGCAATGCCGCCGCGTGGTGCGAGGAGCACGACCTGGCCGATGACGCGATCCGGCATGCGATGGCCGCCGGGGACCTGGACTGGGCCGCGCGGCTGATCGAGCGGCGCTGTGACGAGAATTTCTACCTGCGCGGCGAGGCGGCCACGATTCAGCGATGGATCTCGGCGCTGCCCCGGGAGCTGGTGCGCACCCGGCCGCGGCTGCTGCTGGCGCAGGCATTCCTCGCGGCCAATAGCGGTCACGTGGAGGCGATCGATGAGCTGCTGGACGCGGCCGAGGCAGCCTACCCGGGCGTCGCCCGACGAGCCGTTCGAGCCGACCATCGGCAAGGCCGCAAGCCTGCTGGTGAACGTCCCCGCGCACATCGCGGTCGACCGGAGTTACCTCGCCTACCTGCGCGGTAACGCCGACGCCACTGCCTGGTTCGCCTCCCGGGCACTGGCCGTGCTCGGCGAGGGCGAGCAACTGGTGGAGTTTGTTATCCGGTGGAACCTCGGGATGGCCGAGTGGCTGCGCGGGCGGCTCGCGGAGGCCGAGCGGATATTCACGTCCAGGGTCGAAGCGGGACAAGCGGCCGGCTTGCTCCCAGTGGCCGCGTGGAGCGGGTATGAACTCGGGCAAGTTCAGCGCTCCCGGGGGCACCTGGACGCTGCCGTCCGGACCTGCCAGCAGGCTCTGGAGGTCACCGCGCAGCCGGGCCTGCCGCCGCTGCCCTCCGCTGGCCCGGCCTTGGCGGGCCTGGCTGAGGTTGCCTACCAGCGAAACGAGCTCGACGCCGCCCTTCGGCATGTAACCGAGGGCATTGCACTATGCCGGCAGTTCGCCTACACGCCGCCGCTGGCCGCAGGCCTGGTGACGCTGGCATGGATCTGCCAGGCCACGGGCGATCCGGCTGGCGCTCTGGCCGCGATCAATGAGGCTGTCCAGGCCGCACCCGGCCCGGCTGGCCTGCTCAATCCGGTCCCGGCCCAGCGAGCGCGGCTGCTGCTGGCGCAGGGCGATCTGGCCGGAGCCGAGAACTGGACGGCCGCCGAGGGCCTCACCGAGGACGACCACCTGGGCTTTCCCCGCGAGCCCGGGCACCTGGTCCTGGCTCGCGTCCTGCTCGCCCAGGGCCAGCCGGGCCAGGCACTTCTGATGCTCGACCGGTTGCACGCGGCGGCCGCCGCGCAGGATCGGATAGGCAGCCTCATCGAGGCGGGTGCGCTGCGGGCTCTCGCGCTAGCGGCCAGCGGTGAGGAGGCCGAAGCGATCACTGCCCTGGCCGACGCCCTCACCCTGGCCTGTCCGGAAGGTCACGTCCGGGTCTTCGCGGATGAGGGGGCGTCGATGGCAGCGCTGCTAGGCCGGCTGATCGCTGCCCAGCGGGCTGGGCAGCGCGCAGCGGACGTGCCGCTCGGCTGCCTGGCCCGGCTGCAGCGAGCATTCGACCTGCCGCAGGCCGCGTCAGGTCCGCGAGCTGACACAGCCAGCGCAATGCCAAGCCTGGTCGAGCCGCTGACCGCCCGCGAGCTCGAGGTGCTCGGCATGATCGCTGAGGGCAGGTCGAACCGGGCCATCGCCAGCGAGCTCGTGGTGACCGTCGACACGGTCAAGAAGCACATCAGCCATCTCCTGGCCAAGCTCGGCGCGGCCAGTCGCACCGAGGCTGCCGCCCGGGCACGAGAACTGAGCCTGATCCCGTAATAGCCGTTCCCGCGACGGCTGGGCCACGCCGGCTTCGGCTGTTAGTCGCTGTCGAAGGTCTGCAGCCGGGTGCGGTAGCGGCTGTCCGTCGTGTCTTCAGGGCTGATCAGTATGACGAAGTCGGGCAGTACCCCGGGTGTCGGCTTCCCCTCGGCGTCTTTCGCGCCGGGCTCGGCGTCCCACTCGATGAGGTGGACGGTGACGGCGCTGGGGCCAGGCGGAGCAGTCAGGGCCGGGGTGTCGGGGCCGGGGTCGGCGTGAATGTGCTCGATGCCGGTGAGGTGGGCGGTGCCGGCGGACAGGTAGCGGTAGGGCTGCGAGGAGGCCAGCAGGTACTGGCTCTCGCGGCTGGTGAGCGCGGGGACCTGGCCTCCCGTGCCGACCCGGACCAGGAACTGCCATGCCCCGTCGAGGCCGATGTTGATGGGCACCAGGTCGCCGGCCTGGACGTGCTGGGTGATGTCATCTTCCTCCAGCAGCGCGCTCTCCCATGTCTCGTAGTCGGTGATGCCCGTGAAGCGGGCCGGGTTCCAGAGCGCGTGCATGCCGGCGTCCGTCGCCGCGAGGAACGTGGTCTCGGTGATGGTGCCTGCGCTGGTCACCTGCCGACCCTAGCTACCAGGAAACGCTGCCTCAGCTTCATTGACAAAGATCAGCAGATGCATCAGGTCCGGACACATCCCCGTCAGGCTGCGGTGGGCGGACCGTGACAGTGCAGACTAATGTCGTGGACACGTTGGTGCCTGAACCCGAGCCTGGATGCTGGCTGCATCCTGACGTTGGCATCGAGTCGTCATCGATCGCCCAGCTCGGCCTGTTCGCCCGCGTCGCCATTGCCCCCGGCGCGACCGTTTCTCGCCTGGGCGGCCGCCTGGTGACAGGCAGCGAACTGCGGCAGATCTTCTGCGAAGCGGCCCGGCGGCCCGGTCACCCCTATGTGGACGCGATCACTGCGGGCGACGACCTTCACCTGGTTCTGCCCCCCGGCCAGCCCAGCCATTACGGCAACCACAGCTGCGACCCGAACCTATGGTGGGCTGACGCGTACACCCTGGTAGGCCGGCGACCTATCGAAGCCGGGGAAGAAGTCACCAGCGACTACGCGACCAGCACCGGTAACGCCACCTTCGCCATGACCTGCTCCTGCGGATCGTCACTGTGCCGGGGAGTCGTCACTGGTGATGACTGGCGCCTGCCCGAGTTGCAAGCCCGCTACGGCGATCACTGGATACCAGCCCTGCTTGCTCGCATGCGGCAAACCTGAGCCCTGATCAGGATGCTCCTGCGGTGAAATGCGGCGGTCCCACCCGGTCAGGCGGCGCTGACGGCGGGCGGGCTGTGGCTGTGATAGACCCGGGTCCCGTCCGGACTTCGGGCGGTGGTGGTGCCGTCCGGATTAAGGGTGATCGTCCAATTCCACTGATGCACCAGAATCAGATGGTGAAAAGTGCACAAAAGGAGCAAATTGGTCAGTTTGGTGGGTCCGCCGAGCTTGCGGGGAATGACGTGATGCACCTGGCACGCCGGCGGCGGCTGGAGGCAGCCGGGGGCGGCGCAGTGCCGGTCCCGGACGATCACGGCGCGGCGCAGGTGCGGCGGGATGGTGTCGGTCGCCTTGCCGGCGTCCAGGGGCAGGCTGACTGACCCGGCGGGCGGGGCGAGCTTGCCGGTGCGCAGGTAGGACGCGAGGCCGTGCGGGCCGGAGAGCAGCGCGACCGCGTTCGCCGCGATCAGGTCCCGGACCTGCCGGCGGACCTGGTCGCGGGCTGCGGTCCCGGGCGCAGTGCCGCAGGACGGGCAGCCGCCGCTGCCGGGGCCGGTGAGCAGGCTGGTGAGCCGGCCGAGCAGGTCGTGGTCGAGGTGGCCGGCGACCATCGGGATGATCGTGGCGTCGCACTCATCGCCGGGCATGGCGGCCGTGCCGGGCAGTACCGGGACCGGGGCGGCGCTGCCGTCGGGGGTGAGCCGGGGCCACAGCCGGTCCCGCCACCCCGCGCCGTGCCACCAGCCGCCGGGTTCCGCCGCCATGCTGCCGGCGGGCCGTCCCGCCGGTCTCGGCTGGCTGCTGCCGGGCTCGCTGCCGCCGGGCTGCGGGTCGCCCGGCTGGCCGCCGCGGGGCTGGCCGGAGCCGCTGGCCGGGCCAGCTGCGGGACCGGTCCCGGCGCCCGCGCTGGACCCGGCATCCGGGCTGGACCCGGCGCCCGGGCTGGACCCGGCAGCTGCGCTGCCCATCCTGGCGAGGAGGTCGTCAAGGGTGATGTGGAGCTGGATCTGGGTGGGCTGCCCGGCCCGGTCCGGGACCATCCCGGCGGCGATCAGCCGCCTGCACGCCTCGAACAGGGCGTCGTGGTGACGCTGCCGCAGGGTGCGGGTGTCCTCCGGCCCGGCCTTCTTCCCCAGGGCGTCCAGGACGGCCCGCAGCGCCTGCGCGGAGTCCCCGGTCAGGTCGCCGTCCAGGCGGCCGGTCTCGCCCAGGCCGGCCCGCAGCCGGACCTGCCGGTCCTCGAACCCCGGCTTGCCGCCGTCATCGTCGGGGCACAGGCGGCGGCGGATCTGGGCGGCCAATGCCTCCAGGTCCGCGAGGTCCGCGCCGCCGGCGGCGGCGGCGAGCAGGATCAGGTCCGCGTCGTCACGGGCGGTCACCGGCAGCGGGTCGGTCCAGTCGCAGACCTGCCGCGCCCACGACGCCGACACCGTCCCGGCGGCGAGGGCGTCGCGGACGGCCTGGTGGGCGTTGAGGCGGCGCATCCAGGACACGGCGGCGGAGGCGGCCGGGCTGGTGATCCGGGTCTGCCACCGCAGCCACGCCCGCGCCGTCCCCTGCCCGTCATCTTGAAAACCGCACTGCGCGTCGAACGCCGACAGCACCGCCGACAGCACCGCCGACCGCGCAGCCACCTGCACCGACGCCGCCCGCTCCAGCCCGCGCAGGCACTCCGCCTGCACCACCACCGGCACCGACGCCAGGTCAGCCGACGCCAGCCAGCCCAGGCCCGCCAGCACCATCTCCATCGCCTCAGCGGGCGACCCCGGCCCCGGCCCGTTATCCCCGCGCATGCCAGCCGGCGTCCCCGCCGCAACATAACGCCGCTCACCCTGCTCGCACAACGGGACCACCTCCTCGCAAACACCGACAACGACACCGGAAAGACACCCAGAACAGGGCAGGACACGGGGATCAAGCAGCAAGCACAACGCCTGCGCAACAAAAACGGAGAGCCACTCGGCCGGGACAATCTCCCGCGAAGGGAGTCCAACAACGCCAGAAACAAACTCAGCTACAACGTCCCGGTGATGCCATCTCTCTGAACAACTACCAGCAGCCTAACAACACCCACTGACACTCAACCCGACCCAAGCCTCGCTGCTGTGACCAAAGTGGCGCAGGGAACCTAATAAGTACTGTGACTCAAGTTAATTCAGGGACATTGGCGATGCGGAGGTCGAATGCCACATCCATCAGCAACTGCGGGCGCGCGCGCCCTGCCGGATCATTTCCAGGTGGTGCCGTTCCAGTGCTCGATCAGCGTGTGACCACTGGCGGTGCCGCCGACAGCCCAGGCGTTCTTAGCGGAGATCACGGCGACCCCGGTCAGCCCAGCCCCGGATCGTCCGCGGCTCAGCGTCCAGCGCCGGCCATTCCAATGCACAGTCGCTGTACCTTCCGAGGTGACGGGGCCGCTGCCGCCGACAGCCCAGGCACCGGCGGAAGTGGCGGCCACGCCCGTCAGGTTGTAGAGAGCGAAGGGGGCGGTCGGGGCGGCCACCTGCTTCCAGGAACCTTTGTGCCATCGCTCGATCAACGGGGTGCCACCAGTAGGGCAGCCGTCGGTGCAGCCGACTGCCCAGGCGCTGGCGGCAGAGGTGGCGGCCACTGCCTCGAGGGCATCGCCGAACTTTCCCTCGGTCGGCCTCGGGTTTTGCACGCGCTTCCAGGTACTGCCGTTCCAGTGCAAGATCAAGCTGGCCGCAGGAGAGAAGCCGTTGACGACCTCGCCGACGGCCCAGGCGTTGCGGTCTGATGTGGCGGCCACAGCGGTCAGAAACTCGCTGCCTTTGAGGCTCGGGCTGGGTACGCGCTTCCAGGTCGTTCCGTTCCAATGCAAGATCAGCTTCCCGCCGACCGCCCAGGCGTTCGCGGCGGAGGTCGCGGCCACGCCGGAGAGGCTGCCCGCTGGGCTGAGCACGCGCTTCCATGCCTTGCCGTTCCAGCGCAGGATCAGGGTCTTGCCGCTGTCAGTGGAACCAACCGCCCAGGCGTTCCTGGCGGACGTCGCGGCCACGGCGGCCAGGTGACTGCCCGCAGGGCTCGGGCTCGGCACTCGCTTCCACGTCTTGCCGTTCCAAGCCGCGATCAGGGTCCCATCGCTGTCACTGGAACCGACCGCCCAGGCATTGCTGGCCGAGGTGGCAGCCACACCCCGCAGATCGCCGTTGATGGTCAGGGATGTCACAGTTCCCGCAGGCCTTGCAGCGCCGGCCGTCGCGGGGGCGAACCCAGCAGTCACCCCAGCCAGGACGGAGACCGCCATGATGATCACAAATCGGCTGAACACGCGCCCAGCATGACATGCCGCGCGCTTCAGAGCCAGACGTGGCCGGCTCCCGGGCCGGCGATGGCCGCTTAGCTGTCAGCCGAGTCGTTCAACGAAGTACTCGGCCGCCTCGCGTAGCTTGCGCTGCAGCAGTGCTTCGACCTCTGGCCAGCGCTCGCTGGGTTCGTCGTTGAAGGCCAGGCTGACCGAGTCAGTCGGGGATAGCTCCAAGATCGCCTCAGGTTCACTGACGGCTGATGTCTCGTCAGAGTCCAGATGGTCTCGCTCTGCGTAGACAGTTACCGCGAGTACGCCGCTATCTCCGTGACCGACCTTCTGCACAGCAGCCAAGAACCGGAGCCGGTCGCCGAGTGCCTCCATCTGGAGCCTCGTCCACCAGGTGCCGTCGCTGAGGTTGGTGTAGAAGTCGATCGCACGCGCCGTCTGGATAATCTGCCTGCGCCACCACCGGGCTCTCTCGTCCGGCGGTGATGCGGAGCCGACGGCGGCCCAGGCGGCCGGGTCAATTGTGCGCAGCGAGTCATGCAGTTCCTGTCGCTGCTGATCCAGGTAGCTGGTGATCCGTGCGGCGATATCATCGGCGACCCGTTTCACGCCGTCGGCCTTCTCATGCGATGCCGCTTCGCGGATTTGCCTGAGCCGGCCCGCATATGCTCGAACGACGCTAGCAGCGTCGACCTGACCCGTCAGCCCGACAGGCTGAGTGAGAGTTGACTGCAGCGCTGCGATCTCCAGCCGGGAGAAGAAACGGATGAGGTCGCCCAGATCGCCGTCATTCGCTGAATCCAGCGCCGCTATGTAAGCCTCTCGCTGACGACGGTCGACGACGAGCGGAGCATACCTGTCTCGAAGCAACGCGAGAAGCGTGAGAGCGCGGGCCACCCGGCCATTGCCATCTTCGAACGGATGAATCTGGATGAACCGATGATGCAGCCAGGACCCCCGCACCAGGGGATGCGCGTCGGCCTCCTCCTGGTAGAGCTGGATCATTCTTTCCATTTCAGATTGCACATGAACGGGAGGACAGTACTCAAGCATCGACCCGTCCGGCCTTATTACATGGTTTTCATGACTCTTCCACTCGCCATGTCGTAGCGGCGCGTTGAATACTCTTCCGAACTGATCGCGGGCCTCATAGGTAGCCTGATGGCGGGTGATGATCACGTGCAGTTCGCGGATAACCCGCACGCTAAGGTTGCTCCCCTCGCGGGCAAGTTCAGCTAGGTATTCCAGCGCCTCGTACTGAGAGCGGATGATCAGCAGAGTGTCTTCGTTAATTCCATTTGCCTTGTTGGCCACTTCGCTGGTCAGACCCTCGGCGACGAGCGCTTCTGTCGTGCCCCAGTCCACCTCGTACAGGCGTTCAATGATGCCCGTCTCGACGGCATGACGACGGAGCCGCCGATTACGCGCCTCTGTTAGCTCTTCAGCAGAGTAATATTGCAGCGCGTCCTCCCAGGCTGACCGCAGTGAGTCAACGGTCTTAAGGAGAGGCTCCAGCGTGCCGTTTACCTTTGGCAGCGCAGCGATCGGTTGCCACCGTACACGCTGATCATCCGTCATGCGGCGAGCCTACCGATTCATCTGGTGGGCGAGGGCGCGGTCATCGGGAGACCAGTCGGTGTCGGGTTCGCTGGGCGGGTGGGTGCGGTGCCAAGCAACGGATCGCCGCAGCTCCTGGTCGCCGGCTCTGTCTTGCCAGCCGAGCAGGTCCCGCGCTTTGGCCGCGCTGGCGAGAAGGTGCTGGCTAAGCTCTCCGGTGGCGCGCAGGTCCGCAGGCAGCGCACTGGCAGGCACGCGGACGAGTTCGAGGTCTGCGCCCGCTGCGGTGATGATCTGCTGGTAGAGCAGGCGGATGGGTGGCGTCTGGGCTTCAACGATATTGAGGCACTCGCCGGAGCAGCGTCTGCTGGCCAGGACGGCGAGCACCGCCCGCGCGACGTCGCCGACGTAGATCCGGCTGAACAGGAAGCTGCCCTCGCCGACGGGCAGGTGTTTACGTCCGGCGCGCACGCGGCGGAGCACCGGCTCGAATCTGTGCTGGTAGTCGTGCTCACCGTAGACCGCGCCCAGCCGCAGGATCGTTGCTCCGGCGGCAAGGTAGGCCTCCTCGATCTCCAGGTTCTCCCACTGCGGACCGTCGAGGTAGCGGGTAGCGCGCAGCGGGGAGTCCTCGGTCAGCGGTACCGGATCGGTCTGGACCCCGTTGCGCAGAGCCTCGTAGGCCCGGTAGACGTCAACGCTGGACAGCGCGACCAGCCTGATCCCCGCAGGCAGGGCCGCCAGGACTGCCCGCGCGCCCGCAGTGTTCCCGGCTGATACGTCGACCGCCGCGTCCGGGCCGAAAGCAGCGAAGTCGGCCCGGCGGGCAGGCCACGTCCCACGCTCGGCGTGCAGGTGCTGAACTGCGGGAAACTCCGCCGGCTCGCTGATCCCCCGGTGGACGACGAGTACCGTGTGCCCGGCAGCGACCAGCGCTTCCGTCAAAACCCGGCCCACGAACCAGGTCCCGCCGAGGACGATCACCCGCACGCTGTTTCCCAGACCATGGCGTCATCCTGCCGGTTGGGCTAGAACAATGATCCCCTTCCAGCTAACCGACCGCAGTTGCCGGGCTTCCAGGCCCTGCCGTTCCAGTGCAGGATCAGGGTCTTGTTGCTGCTGGTAGCGCCGACGGCCCAGGCGTTCTGGGCGGAGGTGGCAGTCACGCCGGACAGGCTGCCCTTAGGGCCGGGCTGCCGTTTCCACGAGGTACCGTTCCACCGTTCAATCAAAGTGCTTCCGTTGCTGTCGGAGCCAACGACCCAGGCGTTGCGGGCGGAGGTGGCTGTCACGGCTGCGGGGAAGGGGAGGAAGCCGGCGGCCTTCGGGCCTCGTAGCTGCTTCCAGGCGGTCCCGTTCCAGTGCAGGATCAGGTACCCGCCGCCTGTGCCGCCGAAGCCAAGGGCCCAGGCATTGCGGGCGGACGTCGCGGACACGCTGTGCAGGCCGGCGCCGGGGGCCGGGCTGTGCACCTGCTTCCACGCTTTGCCGTTCCACCGCTCGATGAGGGCCTGGCCCTGGCTGTTGGAGCTGAAGGTGCCGCCCACCGCCCAGGCGCGAGTGGCGGAGACCGCGGCCACCCCGGAGAGACCGCTCTGCGAGGGGCTCGGGCTTGGCACCCGCTTCCACGTCTTGCCGTTCCAGTGCAGGATGACCGTCTTGCTGCCGAAGCCTGAGCGGGTGACAGTACCGCCGACCGCCCAAGCATTGCTCGCAGAGATCGCGGCCACGGCATTGAGGGCGCTGCCAGCAGGAGCCGGATTGGATACCTGCTTCCAGGTGGTGCCGTTCCACCGCTCGATCAGGGCCCTGGATTTGCTGCCGCAGCCGTTAGAACAGCCCACCGCCCACGCACTGCGGGCCGAGACGGCGGCCACGCCGTGGAGGCTGGAGTTCGCGGGGCTCGGACTTGCCGAACGTTTCCAGGACGTGCCGTTCCAAGCCGCAATCAGCGTCTTCGGGCTGGAGAAGCTGCCGGCCGAGCCGACCGCCCAGGCGTTGCCGGCCGAGACGGCGGCCACGGCCGCGAGAGACCCTCGGATGCTGAAGGGCGCAGCCTGACCCGCAGGCAAGGTCCTGGCTGCCGCTGCCGGTGCTGCGGCAGCAACCCCGGCCAGCGCTCCCGCCAGGAGCGGCACGGCGGCTAGAACAGTGAAGGAACGCCTGGCCAGCCCGGGTAGGCGCACCGGCTGGCACCTCCCCGGGTAATTGGTCATTTCCACACCGTACCGTTCCAGACCGTTCCGGCGATGTCCGCGCTTCGCTAATCTGGGGTTTCTCACCCGAACCGGGCAAGAGGGCGCTGACGTCGTCTGCCCGACCCGACCTGTTCGGCCTCAGGCCCTAAGCTCCTCGCATGGCCAGGTTCTTCGACATCCATCCGACCGATCCGCAGCAGCGCATGATCGTTCAGATCGCCGACATCGTCCGCGCAGGCGGCGTCATCGCCTACCCGACAGACTCCTGCTACGCGCTGGGCTGCCAGCTCGGCAACGTGGACGGCATCGCGAGGATCAGGTCGATCCGGCAACTCGATGACCGGCACCACCTCACGCTGGTGTGCCAGGACTTCGCTCAGCTGGGCCAGTTCGCGCGGGTCGCCAACTCGGTGTTCCGGGCTATCAAGGCGGCGACCCCAGGGAGCTACACCTTTATCCTGCCCGCGACGAAAGAGGTACCGCGCAGGCTGCAGCACCCGGGAAAGAAGACCGTGGGCGTGCGCGTCCCCAGGCACGTCGTGGCCCAGGCGCTGCTCGCCGAACTTGGCGAGCCGCTCGTGTCGAGCACCCTGCTACTCCCGGACACAGACGAGCCCATGACCCAGGGCTGGGAGATCGCCGAGCAGCTTGGCCACGCCGTGGACGCGGTGATCGACTCAGGCGATTGCGGCACCGAACCGACAACGGTCATCGACTTCTCCCAGGACGAACCCGAGATCCTGCGGCACGGGGCCGGCGACACCTCCGCGTTCGAGTGACCGCGTGGCTGACAGCGCAGATCTGGCCCGGTTGCTTGCGGCGATCTCTGCCGGTGATCTCACGCTCGCCAGGACGTTGCTTGACGGCGTGCCGTCGCTGGTGACGGCGCGGCTGGCGCGCCGCGATGAGTTCTTCAGCGACCGGCTTCACGCCCAGCTCTACGAAGGAGACACCGCGCTGCACGCGGCGGCGTTCGCTTACGACTGCCCGCTGGCGCGGGACCTGGTGGCTCGCGGCGCCGACATCCGGGCCCGCAACCGCCGGGGCGCCGAGCCCTTGCACGCGGCGATCACCGGCGTGCCCGGCACGGCACACTGGAACCCGGCCCGCCAGCGCGAAGTCATCGAATACCTCATCAGCGCGGGCGCGGACCCGGACGCGGCCGCCCTGGGCGGGGTGACGCCCTTGCACCGCGCAGTCCGTAACCGCTGCTCGGCCGCTGTCGAGACGCTCCTGGCCAACGGCGCCAACCCTCGCCTGGCCAACGACCACGGCTCCACCCCGTCTGATCTCCCGCGGTGGACAACAGGGCGCGGCGGTACCGGATCGCCAGCGGCCAAGATCGAGCAGCAGATCATCATCGACCTCCTCACCCGAGCCACGACCTGACACCAGCGGCCCGTCGGCTCGTCAGCGGAGCGTTGCGGCTGGTACGGCAGCACGCACTTGAGGCCTGTTTCTCCCGCGCAGCCTTGGAGCGCGAGAAGACCTTCCTCTGGGCAGAATTGACGCTGGCCATCGAGGAACTGCGGTCGCGTCACCCGGACCTGCCGTGGCTCATCCCCGTCCGGTTCGATAACTGCGATGTCCCTGACTACGACATCGGCCGCGGCCGAACGCTGAGCTCTATCCAGCGTGCCGACCTATTCGGCGGCCACCGCGCCGCAAACCTTGAACGGCTGGTCACGGTGGTACAGCGGGTCGTCCAGAAAAAGCCCGGCCCGGTAGCCGTGCCCCGGCCAGCCGCGGCGCACGAGTCCGTGACGGCGGTGCGCCGCGACACACGCGAGACTGATCCAGCACGCAGACCACCTAGCTCCCGGGAAAACCCGATCGCAATTGCGGCTGGCCTGAGCGTGGCGCAGGCCATGCTCGGCAACCTGATCACGCTGCCCGCCGGGGAAAGGCTTGCCCGGCTGCCCGCCATCGGGCAGAAGAGGCCGGTTGAAGAAATCGCCGCGCTCATCGCCGGGCTCCATCGCGCCAGCGCTCATGCGGATGCGGACGAACTCCGGCGCGTCGTCGGCCTGCGGCCGGTCAGCGACCTGATTACGCTGGCCGCCGAGTTGCGCGACACACCCGGTTGCGAACGCGACGCCGGCGAGATCCTCGGCGAACTCGCGAACCGAGATCCCGCAACAGCGCTCGCAGCGCTGCGCGAGCAGGAACGTAATGCCGAGGCCAGGCAGGTAGTACGGCTCGTTGCCGGCAGACCAGTAGCCGAGGTACTCACAATCGTCGAGCTACTGAGGAGGAACCCAAAGTGTGCCGACGATCACGGCCGGCTGCTCTCTGCCCTGGCCACTCGCCCAGCGGCAGAAACGGCCGCCAGCATCGCAGCACTACGCGCCCGCCTCCGCCATCAAGAAGCAGACAAGATCCTGAAGATCGCGGCACGCCGGCCAGCCATTCAGGTGAACGAGCTCATCACCGCGCTCCAGCTCGCAAGCAGGCAAAGCGACGCAGAGCAGCTCACGCTACTCACCGCCCGGCGATAAAGCATTGTGATCCCAGTCAGTCCAGCCCACCGCTCCGCGACGCCGATCAGCGACCGGCTTGGCGACTGGGCGAGTCAAATTCTGGGTTAGGCGTCACCGATCGTGACAGGAACGACTCCACATCTGGCCGCCACAGCTCTACGCCCGTTCCGAACATTCCGTGCCCGCCGCCCGGACCTTCCCCGATGGGCGGGTAGATGCGTGTTTCGTGCGGGCGCCCGAGCCGGGCCAACTCGGCGCCCATTGCATAGGTCGGGGCGAGGCTGTTGTCGTTGTAGGCCTGAGCGAGAAACAACGGCGCCTGCCCGGTGGCGATAGCAGCCAGTAGCACTCGCTGCAGGGCGGGGGCTTGCGGCCAGGTCTGCGACGGGCCGGCAAAGCTGACACCCGCCCGCAACTCGGTGTTTTCTCCCAGCGCCAGCACGGTCAGTACGCCGCCAAACGACGAGCCGAGCATTACTATCCGCCGGGTGTCGACCTCCGGACGTTCGACCACCCAGCTCACCGCGGCCGTCACGTCGCGCAACTCCGCGCGCAACGCCGAGACCAGCTGATCGCCCATTTCCGGACTGCCCCATTCTGCGGTCACCCGGTCCAGCCAGAACGTGCCTGGCTGGCCGTTGTGCCCACGGCGGATTGGAAGGAAGACGGCATACCCCATGCTCTGCAAAGCCTGGACCCCGGGCATGTTCGCCGGGAACAGCCCGCCACTCCCGTGGTTGAATACGGCTGCCGGAAACGGCCCCCTGCCCTCCGGGAGCAGCCAGAAGCCGGCCAACTCCCTGCCGTCGCTGAGATACGACGTACGCCACCGCTCATACGGCACTAGATTCCGCATGGTCTCAGGCATCGTTCACCTCCCGGATCGGGTTTACCACTGCAGATCTTCCCCCTAACGCGCCTCTGGCGCGTCGGCGTTCTCGGCATCCAGCTGCAGTTGAGCCTGGGCGAGCGCGAGGGCCAGGTTGCCCGCCGCGAAGTGGGCCGCCGCCCTGGATGAGTGCAAGGTCTGCTCCTCCATGGCACGGCCTCAGGGAAGTCAAGCAGGTGCTCGCCTTTGCGGTAATGATCGAACGCGACCTCAAACGCCCGGTTGACGTCCATGGTTCCCTCCGGTCGATCAATGGTTGAAGCCTGACCAGCAGCGCTGGCCGCGTCGATCATCACCGGCGAATGGTCCAGCGCGTCGACATGCCCCGCGAGCCGGGCGAGGCTGGCAGCGAACCATCCCCGCTCCGCAGCCGACATCGAGCGCCCAATCGCACGAAGACGGGATTTCCTCGCGCCCCAGCCGCCCGATCGGTCGGCTGTTTGACTCTCGACCTGGTGGAGGGCACAGAGTGCTGGGTGTGGAGAGCGAGATGCGCAGTATTGGTGAGCTGGCCCGCGACAGCGGGCTGAGCGTGAGCGCCCTGCGCTTCTACGACGGCGCCGGGGTGCTGATCCCGGCCTGGGTGGATCCGGTGAGCGGTTATCGCTGGTACCGCCCTGAGCAGCTGGAAGAGTCCCGGTTGCTGGCGCGGCTGCGCCGGGCGGCCATGCCGCTGGCGGACATTCGGCTGGTGCTGGCCGGCTGGTCTAGCGCGGACCCCGATCTGGTGCGCAACCTGCTTCAGGCTCACCTGCGCCGTCTTGAACTGGGACTGTCCGATGCTCACAGGGAACTCTCCACGGTCCGAGCGCTACTCGAATGCAGGGAGAATCCCGTGACTATGCACAGCACTGCCAAAGTCCAGCTAGCTGTCCTCGCGGCGGAGCTGTCCGCCGCATTGGACGCGGTCCGCTTCGCCGCCAGTACCGATCCGGAGTTGCCGATGCTCGCCGGTGTCCTGTTCGACATCGAGGGCGATTCGCTGCATGTCGTGGCCACCGACCGATACCGGATGGCTCTCGCGCACGCCGGTACCACCGGCTATGGCGGGACCCGCGTGCAGGTCATCGTGCCCTCCCCGCTCGCCGACGCGATGCGGGCGCTGCTCAGCGGCGGCGATTCCGCCCAGCTCGGCGTGAACGGTGGTCGCGTGGCCCTGGAAGCCGGGGACCGTCAGGTGACCGGCCAGGGCCTTTCTCACGACTTCCCCGACTACCGTCGCTTCGTCCGCCCGTCGTCGGGACGCGGTGTCCTCGTGGACGTCGAGGCTTTGCGGGCGGCGGTGGAAGCCGGCCCGGTTCGCCGGGAAGTGGTGCGCGAGCAGGACGGCGTGCCCTGTGACCTCAGCGTGCTCAAGGTGACAGCCGACGGCGCAGTGGCCGTCAGCGAAGGCGGTGACGACCGCCAGGACCACGTCGCCGTCAACCGCGAGTTCCTGCTGCAAGCCCTCGCCGCCGGAGCCCGGGACCGCCTGCTGCTGGAGTTCGGTGCCCCTACCGCGCCCCTGGCGATACGCCGGACCGGCACCGAAGACACCTTTTCTCTGCTGATGCCTGTCCGCCTGGAAAGCTAGTCCGCTGCGACGATGACAATGACTTTCTACTGCGGTTCAGGTCCGCGATCTGCCGCTTGGCCGTCGTCATTCTGGCCATCCAGCTGCAGTTGAGCCTGGGCGAGCGCGAGGGCCAGGTTGCCCGCCGCGAAATGGGCCGCCGCCCTGGATGAGTGCAAGGTCTGCTCCTCCATGGGCACGGCTTCAGGGAAATCAAGCAGGTGCTCGCCCTTGCGGTAATGATCGAGCGCGACCTCAAAGGCCCGGTTAACGTCCATGGTTCCCTCCGGTTGATCACCGCAGGATGCCTGCGGGACACCCGGGCAACGTTAGGGCATCGCCTCCTCGCCGGACAGGTCGACCGGCGGCGCAGGCTGGGCGTAAAACACACCAAACCATGCACTGTATGCCTATTTGGGCTACAAATCGCTTTACGCCACAGAAGTCCCGCCCTTTTTCATCAGGCACATATTTCACGTGAGTTTACAAAGCACGTCATGGTCTTGACGCGTGACTATACCCACCATATCGTTCTCGGTAAAAGTTATTGTTAATGCCTCCTATACCTGGGTCCTGAATGGCTGATTGCTTATCGCGCACCCCGACGTCGCCCTTAATTTCCGAGGCATTTAGCCCGTCCATCCTTCCTGGGCCAAGCATAGCGAGTGCCTGGAGGGAGGTGACGTTATGAAGATTCGCAAGGTAGCCGTGCGCAAAACCGGACCGCAGCTGAGGTAGAAGTAACTCTGTGGCTGTGCGGCACTTGAGGCCGCACGGCCACAGAGCCGGCGTTCAGCGATGAATCCCGAAAATGCGACGGGAAGGCGAATTGCAGATGGCACTTGACTCCCTGCCGGGCAAGCCTCGTATCAAGCTGATCTATGACGCCCAGTACCTGGATGGCCGGGTAAGGCTGGGTTCCGGCTTCGCCTCCGCCTTCGAGATAGAAGATGAGTCCGGCCGGTACGCCCGGCTGATGAGACTGCTGGACGGCACAAGGACAGTCGCGGGGCTTGCTGAGGAGCTGACCGGTCAATTTGAGCCCGGCGAGGTCGCGGCCGCGATGGCGACGCTGCAGGAGAACGGCCTCCTCGAAGACGCCGCCGAGGTACCGCCGCCTGAACTGACCGAGCGTGACGTCGAGCGTTACGCGCCGAACCTCAACTTCTTCCGCTACCTCGCGGCGCCGGGGGAAAGCTGCTACGCGCCGCAGGCCAGGCTCAAGCAGACCAGGGTTACCGTCTTCGGGCTAGGCGGAATCGGCTCGAACCTCTGCATGGCGCTAGCCGAGCTCGGAGTGGGTTACATCAGGGCGCTCGATTTTGATCACGTCGAGCTCAGCAACCTTAACCGTCAGGTGCTGTACTCCACTTCCGCCATCGGGCTGCCGAAGGCCGAAGTCGCGGCGCAGCGCATGAAGGAGTTCAATCCTGACATTGAGTTCGTCGCGGAGCAGCGCCGCCTGACTAGCCTGGCCGACGTCATGAGCGTCGTCGATGACTCCGCCCCGGACTTTCTCTTCTGCCTGGCCGATCAGCCGCTGGGATACATCGATTTCTGGGCCAACGAGGCGTGCGTCCGAAACCAGGTTCCCTTCGCCGCGGCGAGCATCAGTTCCCCGATCGGGACCGCCTACAGCGTCCTGCCCGGCAAAGGTCCATGCTTCCAGTGCCGGAACGACAGCGAACTGGCCACTGAACCGCAACTCGCCGAAGAGCTGGAATACCTCAGAAAGCACGATGCCAAAGGGAAGAACGGCGCTCTCGGGCCGGCCTGCATGATGCTCGCGTATTTTCTTTCCTACGAGCTGCTCCGGCATCGTCTCGGGCTGTGCCCCATGCTGGCGGAAAGCAAGCTGCTAGAGATAAATTTTGTCACCTTTGCCCAGCAATGGCATGAATTCGCCAGGAGGCCGGACTGCCCGGTATGCGGGTGATCTGACGATTCTTGACGCTGAACCGGATACATCCTCTGTAGGCTACAGCGGCAGCTCGATCGGACCAGCGAAGGAATCCTGCCTTGGACGACTTGCCAGACCACAATGGCAGTGGCCTGCGCGGTAACCGCAACTTTCACATTACGTTCTGGGCCCAGGCGTGCACTGACTATTGCGATCAGTTCCTTGCGGTGACATTGACTTGGGGGGCGCTGCACGAACTCGGCGGGACGGCCCTGGGCATCATCCTCGCGTGCTGGACGATTCCCCGGGGTGCCATGTTGCTGCTGAGCGGGGTATTCGTCGACCGGTGGGACCGGCGCACGATCGCCGTCGGGGTCAGCGCGGCGCTGGGCGGCCTGGCGCTAGCCGCCGCAGCCGTCAGCAGGATTCACGAACTGGCAGCCTGGGCCGCGGTCGCGGTAGTCATCGGTGTCCTTGACGCCTTCAGGATGCCGGTCGGAGCCAGCATCTTGCCGATGGTCGTCGCTGAGGAGCACCTGGTCAGCGCCAATAAGTGGGCCAGCCTGCGGGAGTGGTCGGCCGCGACTGTCGGGCCCGCGATCGGAGGGGTGCTTGTCGCGGTAGCGGGCGTCGCCGGCGCCTTCATCGTCGCGGCCGGGCTTTACGTGGTCAGCAGCCTGCTCATGATCTTCGCGCCGCGAATGAAGGCAAGGGCCGAAGACGAGAAGACCCGGGTGCTGGCCGACCTGAAGAGCGGCTTCCAGATGATCGCCAGCCATCCCAGGCTTCGCGTTCTGCTGCCCACATTCGCGGTGACGAACCTATTCATCCTCGGCTTGATCGGGGTAGCGGTTCCCCTATTCGTCAAGAACGTGCTGCATGCCGGCCCGGCTGGGCTTGGTTTCCTGAGCGGGTCGTTCGCCGCCGGGGTAATGGCGGGCACTTTGGTCTGCAATAAGCTTCCTGCCCGGTGGCAGGAGTCGCAGATGTCGGTGTTCGGAATGTTCGCTCTCAGCGACGTGCTGCTTGCCCTGGTCGGGGCGGCTCCGGTCCTGGCCGTGGCCTGCGTGCTCTATTTCCTCAGCGGCCTGGCCGGGGGCCCGCCGGCGACCTTCTACCGGACGATGCTGCAGACGCTGCCCCCCAAGGAATACCTCGGCCGGGTCAACGCCCTTGCCCGCGCTATGTCATTCGGCCTCGAGCCGGTGTCCACCACTGCTGTAGGGGCCTTGTCGGCGCGCATCGGAGGGTCCGTCCTGCTGCTCGCCGGCGGCGGCTGCGCGACGTGCGTAGATCTGTTCGGCGTGCTGCTCAGCCGCCGGGCCGCCCGCCGCGGGCCGGAGAGCGCCGCGCCCGTGCAGGTACCCGGGGAGGTAGCTCAGTAACATGCACGCCGCAGCGGACCTGAGTGCTTTGAAGGCCGCTGAAGCTCGCCGCTGGCATAGCTTCGCTGAGCGGCTGTCGCCATTGCGCGACGTCCTCGTCGGCGAGTTCACGCGCCGGGTCGCGCGGCAGAGCCTCGCGCCGATAGCGGTCTACGACCGTCTCAGTGGTCCCGCCTTGATTCTGGCCATCCCGCCGGGATCAGAGCAGCCCTGCCTGCTCGCAGGCTATGAGCACCCCGAAATCATCCTCGATTTCGCGAGCAATGAAGAGCCCGGCACCGAACGGCTCATCGGGGACTTTATCGTCCCGCCAGCCGGGGACACCGTTTTCTACACCATCGACATCGATGGCAGCGACCGTCACCTGGTGCGCGCCTGCCAGCTGGGCAGGCCAGACAGGACGCGGACGCTGGCCGAGAACGCTGGCCCCTCACTAGCCTGGGATGCCAGCAGCGGAGGCTTGCTGTTCACCGTGCTCGACGACGCGCTGTGCCCGTCGGCTGTGCGCGTGGTGGACGCCGGCGGCGGCCCCGCCCGGCCTGTCTACGCCGTGGAGTCGGAGAGCGAGTTCGCGGACGTGCGGATGAGCAGTGACGGGCAGAAGGTGCTGGTCACTTCCGAGACGCACAGCAGTTCCCGGATGTGGCTGCTCGGCGGGGGCGGCCGGCTGCTGCCCCTGGAGCCCGCGCAGCCAGGCGGCAGGGTGCTTGCCGATTGCTGGGCCGATGACGCCGCCATGATCTGGTCAGCCGCCGGGGAGCCAGACCGGCTCTACACCACCCCGGACCTGCCCGAGGCGATCCGGCAGCCAGCCGCCTGGCATTGCGCCTATGAGGCGACTGGCGGTGCCTGCCTTGAGGATCTGGTCTGCGCCGACGGCCACGTGCTGCTGATCGAGCGCGCCGATGGCGGCCAGCGGCTGATCCGCGTCGGCCTGCGAGGCCAGCGCACGATGGCCGTGAAGTTCGCCGCGGATCGGCAGGCGGGCGATGTGGCCTGCATCCAGATCGTGCCGGGGCTACGGCAGCGCGGCGTGACCGACATCCTGCGGGAGTCGTGGCAAGACCCGCCGAGCTGGTTCCGGATTGGCCCAGGCGACCAGACGGCGCGGCCGGTGCTAGCCGGCGTCCATCGCGCTTCCGGCAGCCGCGTGCGGCCTTCCGCAGAACTGGACGTCATCGGGCTGAAGGTGCCGTCGACGGGCAAGGTCGCAGTTCCCCTGACGCTATTGCGGCCACCCGGGCGAGAAGGCCCCCTGCCGACCGTCCTGTACGGCCATGGCGCCTATGGCATCCCCCTCGACCCGGTGTATATGCCATTCCGGCTGTCCTTGCTCGACCGGGGCGTAGCCTTCGCCGTGGCCCATGTACGCGGCGGTGGCGACCTCGGGACCGCATGGCACGAGGCAGGCCGGGGGTTGCGCAAACCCGACGCGGTCGCTGACTACCTCGCCGCCGCCCGTTACCTAGTGGACCAGGGCTGGGCCCCGCCGGGCATGATCGTCGCCCGGTCACGCAGTGCGGGCGCGGTAGTGGTGGGAGCGGCCATCAACCAGGCGCCCGAGCTGTTCACGGCGGCCGTGCTCGAAACGCCGTTCCTCGACTGCCTGCAGATCCTGACGGATTCGGATGCGGCACTGACCGGCCCCGAATGGGACGAGTGGGGAAATCCGCATGCGGACCCAGCCGTCCTGGCGATGCTGGCCGAGTTGTCCCCGCTGGAAAACGTGCGGCCCGCCCGGTATCCCGCGTTCTTCCTCACCGTGGGAGAACGCGATGCGCGGGTGCAGGTCAGCGAGTCACTCCGCTTCGCGGCCGCCGTCCGCGCGGCCACCACGTCGGCCCGGGATGTCCTGCTCCGCATCGACGACACCGGCCACCTGGGCCATTCATCGGTCACCGCGGACAACTACGACGAGGCCGATGTGCTGGCTTTCGTACTCGATCAGCTCGGCTTAGCCGAGCATGAGGAGTGAAAAAAGCTCGCGCGCCGGTGCCCTGACCTCAGCGGACCGCCAATCCGGGACGGAACTAGCCTGCCTCACTGATCCCCCGGCAAGCGCTGGTGAGCAGTGCCTTGGCCACCTCGTCCGGGCGGGTGAGCATCGATTCGTGACCGCCCGATACCAGCACCGGGGTCAGGCCGATGCGGGAGGCGAACTCGGCGCCCGGCCGGGCCAGGGCCCGATCGTCCTCGCTGAGGACGTATCCGGCCGGCACGCCCAGGGTAGTGACGTCGTCGACGTCGAGAGGGTCGAGAAAGTAGCCGCCGGGCTGCGGCACGAGCAGTTCGAAGAACAGGTCTCTGGCCTGCTCGTCGGCCTCCGGCATGAGCATCGGAACCTGGCTTCGGGCCAGGCCGATGGTGCCGTCCGGGCTGGCCGCGATCGCGGCCCGGGTCAGTGCCGCGTACTCGGCGTTCTCGTCCACCATCGCCGCGCCGCGGGCCGGGACGACGGCGTTGTAGTAGATCACCTTGGCCAGGCGGCCGATCAGTGCATTCGCGGCGCCTGTAATCACGTAGCCGCCCCAGCTCTGGCCGACCAGGACGACCTCAGCGAGGTCGCGGCGCTCGACCTCGGCCACGACGTGATCGATCGCATCCGAGAGCCGGAGTCCGGCGCGATCGTCGCCGTCGGCGAGTCCGGGCAGGGTAACCGTAACGGCCGCATAGCCGGCCTCGCGCAGCCGCCAGGCGACCGGCTGCCAGGCCCAGCCTCCCTGCCAGGCTCCGGGGACGAGGACGAAGGTGGGTGACATCGTGTGGGAGGCTCACCGTGTCTCTGGAGAAAGATGGGTTTGGGCTGTGGCCCGGTCGCGGGATTCCTCGATGATTGCGGCGTTCTGGACGGCTTCGGGCGTGAGGAACTCGGTGCGGTGGGCCTGGGCCCAGTCGGTGAAGCTGCGTGCCGGGCGGCCAGTGACTGCGGTGATGTCGCCTGTCGGCTCGGAGTTATACGGTTCCACGGTGGAGCGGAATAGCTCGATGCTGGCCTGCGCGAGGTCCTCGGGCATGCCGTAGGACACCATCTGCGCGAGCGCGCTGGCCGGGTCGGCTTCGGCGTAGCGCAGGTCGCGGCCCAGCACCCGGCTGAGGATTGCGACCTGGTCGGAGGGGCTGAGCGGCTCGGGGCCGGTGAGCTTGTAGACGCGGTGGTTGTGGCCGTCTTGGGTGAGGCAGGCCGCGGCGACCGCTGCGATGTCCGCCGGGTCTACGACAGCGGCCCGGCCAACGGCGAACGGGGCGTGCACGACCTGATCGGCCGCGATCATTCCCGCCCAGTTGAGCGCATTGGACATGAACGCGGTGGGCCGCAGGAACGTCCACCCGATGCCGCTGTCGCGGATCGCCTCCTCGCCGGCCCGGTGCAAGGTGGTGATCGGGTCGGTGGCGTCGTGCCCGACGTTGCGCACGGATAGCTTGACGATCCGCTCCACGCCCGCTCGCAGCGCTGCGGCTATAAGCCGGTGATCGTGTGCGGCGATGTGGAGCCCGTCGGTTACCAAGAACACCGCGCGTACACCGTCCAGCACGGGTGCCAGATCGCTGTCACCGAGATCGGCCACGACTTTCTCGGTGCCGTCGGGGAAAACCGCGCCGGGATTGCGGGTGAGGACCCGTATGTGACTTGCCTGGGCGGGGAGTAGCGCTGTGACGGCTTCCGAACCGACAGTGCCGGTGGCTCCGGTGATCAAAATCATGAGTTCTGGTCCTTTGTCAGAGATTGGGTTTTGGGTGCCTGCCCCTCCATCGGGAGCGCTATCCAAACTAGTCAGCTTTCATTACTACTATAGTCACACATCAGTACGATGGCAAACAGCGGCAGGTGCGAGGTCGCCGAGGGGCAGGGTGGCGCATGCGGAACGCAACGTGCGGCAGCGCAGCGCACGCGCCGCCACGGTCGAGTCGGCGACTTTGGCGTAGGGTGTGAACCTCGCGGGATCAGGCGGGCGATGGAGCCGGGAGCGGCATGGACGACGAGCAGCAGGTTGATCTAGGGGTGTCATTGTTCATCCCGTACCGGTACGCCGAGGACCGGATTTTCCGGGCCCTCCAGGATGCCGGGTTCGACGACTGGACCCTCGCCCAGTGCCGGGTGTTCCAGCGCGTCGCCCCGGACGGTTCGCGCCTCACTGACCTCGCTGACCAGGCGCAAATGACCAAGCAGAGCGCCGGCGTGATGGTCGATCAACTGGAACGCCTGGGCTATGTCTGCCGGGTCCCCGACCCCGCCGATGGCCGCGCCCGGCTGATCGTGATCGAGCAACGTGGCCAGCGGGCGCTCAAGGTAGCGATGGCGACACGCGACGAGATCTTCTCGGAGTGGAAGGCCTACCTGGGCACCCGCAACTTCACGTTGTTGCACCAGATCCTGGATCAACTCCGCGAGATCACCGACCCCTACGCGCGGTAGACCCGGCTCGCCGCGCCGTCCGCCCCCGATTCCCGTTCGCCCCGAGCCGCCGGGGGCGGCGGCCTTCGACTCGGCTTTGATGTAGTCAGATTTATTGACTAGCATAGTTAGCTAAACTGACGATGTTCCGGTCATGGGCAACTGGTTGCCGCGGTGTGCCGCCCGGCCTGCTGCGCGCGGACCATCGCGATCGTTTCGCGGATGCCGTCGATGAAGCCTTCGATAGCGTAGGCCAGGAAGCCCAGGGTGCCCTGGCCCGGCTTGCTAGACAGTGCCAGTTCGTCGTAGTAGCGGTCGCGGGTCAGGTTGTAATGGTCGGAAAGCAGGTGAGCGGCCGGAATGGGAACGGTTCCGCAACGCGCCAGAATCAGGAACTCAAGAAGCCGCGCGGTGCGGCCGTTACCGTCCCCGAATGGATGAATCCAGGCGATGTACAAGTGAGCGTAGACCGCCTTCGCAAGCGTGAGCGCGAACTGGAACTGTGGATCATCGATGACAAAGATCGGGCCGTTCAGCCAGTCAGCCAGTTGCTCAAGCAGGTAGGCGCAGTCTTCCGCAGGGGCGGCTCGGTAGCTACCGACGACAACAGACTCGGTTCTGATGACGCCAGGCACGACGCCCTCGCGATAGTGGGTGCCCTTGAGTACCTGCCGGTTGAACTCGCAGATCAGTTCGGGCGTTATCGGTATGTCCTCGCCGGCCACGATCCTTTCGTGCAGGTCTTCAAGAGCATCAAGCACTCGATCGCAGTAGTTGCCAGCGCCCCTTCACCAAGGTCACGCTGTACATCTCTTTTGCCACGGAGGGCTTGAGCGGAGCACCGGCAAGATACTCGCACTTCGATCTTGCTTCCCCAAGCATCATCCAGTGCTGGCGCTGGACGTCGTTGACGTCAGTGGCTTTGAAGTTGATCCACGGATGCGTCCGTTCATACTCCCTCATGCTGCGAGTATGCGCTAACGCTATCTTATTTTGTCCACATAGCTGACCGACAGTATGTCATGGAGACTGTCCGTCGCGTTGTCGTTTTGCTCGTAGTCCGGCTCTGTTCGCGACCACTCGGCGGCGCGCACGCGCCCTAGCAGTCTCCGATGCTGATCGTGCCGCTACGGACCGTCCGTCAGGGGAGCCGAACGCCCAGAACAAGCGCAAGTACGGGCCGTAGATGACTGCTCAGCCGGGGGCGCCGGGCCTCGATGACCTGAGCGCTGCCGCTCGCTCACGAGCGCGTTTCCGGCTCGCGTTCTTCTGGTGGGTCGCGCTCGGCCTCGTTCAGGCGGAACCGCAGCGTTCCGGGTCTCGTGAGCGGTCACGATGCGGATGTAGTCGCCACTGCTCTCTCGCAGGACGGCTATCCATCTGGTGCCGGGCTGGACCGGCTCGATCTCCCACCGGTCTCCGAACTCGCGGTAGAGCCTCGCGACGCTCGTCTACGCCCAGCACGGCTACCCATTCGGTGCTCGGCCCGACGTGCTCGATCTCCCAGCGCTTGCCGAAGTCCTGGATGAGCATGGCTAGCTAGGCTGTCAGGCTCGGTCAGGACGGTTAAGTTCGTGCTGAGATCAATCACGCAGCCGACGTCGCGCACTACGCCCCGACCGCGCCCGCTATGGCTGCCGGGCTACCCCTGGCACCATCCGAGTTACCCACCCAATCCGGGCGGAAGCTCTCGCGGCAGGAGCTCCGGCAGCCAGCGAGGCCGGGGGCGCGGGTCCGGGGTCGCTGCTACGGCACGATCGCGATCTCGCCGGGATCGGAACCGACTGGGATCGGCGTGAGGGCGGTGTTCGTGGCGATGTCGACGGGGATCACCGAGTCGCCGTCGGAGACATACAGGGTCGTCCCGTCCGGCGTAACCGCAGGATAAGAACCCCCGTCTCCTATGGTGATAGGCGTGCTGGTGGTGCCGGTCGCGGTGCTGATAGGGGTGATTCCTGCTCCGTTGACAACGGCGTAGAGGGTCGTCCCGTCCGGCGTGATCGTGAGATAGCCCGGCAAGCCCGCCAGGCTCCCGACGAGGATGGGCGTACCTGCGGTGTCAGTGACGGTGCTGATCGCGGTCACCGTAGGCGGGCCAGGCGGCATTATCCCGTCGCGGACGAGGCTGTTGACGTAGACGGTCAAGCCGTCCGGGCTGATCACGATCCCGGCAGGTTCGTACCCGACCGGAATCGCCGTCCCGGCGCTGTTGGCGGCGATGTCGATCGGCGTCACCGAATAGGACCCGAAATCAGCGACGTAGGCCGTCGTCCCGTCCGGAGTGATCGCGATCGCGAATGGCTGGCTCCCAACCGGGATCGGCGTGCCTGCCGTGTTGGTCGCGGTGCTGATCGGGGTCACGGTACCCGAGCCGTCGTTAGTGACGTAGGCCGTGCTGCCGTCCGGGGTGATCGCGACTGCGGAGGGCTCGCTCCCGACCGTGATCGGCGTGCCAGCGGTGTTGGTTGCGGTGCTGATCGGGGTCACCGTGCCCGAGCCGCCGTTGGTGACGTAGACGGTGCTGCTGTCCGGGGTGATCGCGATCGCGGTGGGATGGCTCCCGACCGTGATCGGCATGCCTGCGGTGCAGGTGGCGACGCTGACGGGGGTGACTGTGCCCGAGCTGCGGCTGGCGACGTAGGCCGTGCTGCCGTCCGGGGTGATCGCGATCGTGGTGGGGCGGCCCCCGACCGCGATCTGCGCCTCGGCGGTGTTGGTGGCGGTGTCGAACGGGCTGACCGTGCCCGAACCGCGGTTGAGGACGAAGGCGTCAGGCACCGAGCCGGCGCAGCTGCCATCACCGGGGCCGGGGCCGCCGGCGCCTGAGCCACCAGGACCGGAGCCGGCCAGGGTACTGTCGGCGAGGCGAACGCCCGCAAGCCCCCGGAAGCCGGAAGTTCCGGCGAGGACTGCCACGAGCAAGGCGGCTAAGGTAACGGCTATCGCGAGCGAACTTCGTTTCATGCGATCACATCACTCTGATTGCAGTGAGCTGGCTGAACGGCGCCGAGCTTGTTCTAACGACGCGCAGTGCGGTTAAGCGGTTGGCATGGGTGAACTCCCGACGATGAGCAGGTTGCCAGAGGCAACAGGTTGTGACGCCATTGGGCCTCATCTCAACCTCGTGGACCATCGATCAGATTGGCAAGATATGACGCTTCGCTCGCCAAGCCCCGAGACGACCGGTACGCAATCGTCATCGCGATGCACGGCGGGTTCGTTCTCCTTACGGCCGTAGGGGCCGTATGACCCCAACCGGGCGCCGGCAATGACTGCCGCCTGTAGGTGATCGTGTCGTGGGGCCGCGAGTCCGGGGTGCTACTGGAATGGCTGGACCCACAGCCCGTTCAGTGGCCAACGTGGCCTGCTGGCTTCTCTGGCGTGAACAGAGGAGTTCCCGCTCGAATCCGCGGCTTAGCTCGCCACGCGGACGGGACTGGGAGAATGCCGTCGGCTTCGAGATCGCTGACAGTGATGACGCGGGCCTGAAGAATTGAATCGAGCAGCGGGCTCTAGCCTCGGCCTGCTCGGCCGCACGGTCCACCCCCGCGTCACGAACTTCGACGTGTCCTCGCCAGAGCAAGTGAGTTAGCGCAGCCAGGCCGAGGTGGCGGACAGACACGTCCAGGGCACGAAGTTCCCTCTTGAGAGCGGATGACGGAGTCGAACCGCACTGTCACCTGGGAATCGCCGCTGCGAGGCGCCATCATCCGGCGCGCCCGTTCTTCTGTTACACCCTGCGCTGGGCAAGCCATCTGCGGAACAGCTTAGCTCTGGCTCTATGCGCCCTCGGAAAGGATCCGCCACACGCCTGGGATCTCTGCCTGAACGATAAGTTGCACCCGATTTGTGCCAGATCGCAAGTGCCTACGCGGCGTCGAGCCCGGATCACGTCGGTCACGGCGGCACCGGCAGTCTGCATCCGCCAGGCTTGAACGTCAAAGTAGAACGCCAAGGGCGGCATGGATTGTCCCCCTAAGCCGAGCTCGTCGCGATGAGGTTGGCGTCAATTCCAATCCCATCTGGGCTTGCGGCGAGGACTCCTTTGTAACGGGAAGCCACCCTCAAGGTACATTTGGTGGTTAGCGTACTAGCCTGGTCCTGGTTGGTAGGGCCGATACTTGCGTGATTCTGGTCATGTGTTTTGCTTTGCTTGCCGAACATTCTGGGGGGACTACTTGCCGTGGTAGATGGTGCGTTCGTCGGTCGTACCGACGAACTGGCCAGGTTCAGAGCGCTGCTGGCCGACTTGCCGACCGGGACGCGCGGGAAGTCGCGCTGGCGAGCATGTGGCCGGGAGGCGGGCGGGCTCGGAGAAGATCGCAGGTCGCGCGTGGTATTGGTGCATGGCTTAGGGGGTATTGGCAAGAGCAGGTTGCTGGGACGTTTCCGGGAGATGGCCGACGGCGTGCTGCCTGATTCGCCGGTCTCTACGGGTCAGGTCCGCACCGTGTGGCTCGATTTCGAGGATGAGCAGCGGGATAAGCCGGCACTTTATGCCAGCGGCAATGGCCCGGTGCTGGTCACGTTGCTTGACGCGGTGCAGCAAGCTGTTGTTGCAGCGTATGGCTCGGGTTCCAGGTCCAGGGATCTGGCTGGGAAGGCGTTCGCTGGTTACCGGGATGGTGCCGCCCGAATGCCGGAGTATTGGCCCAGGTTCGAGGATGCGATCGCGCAGAGCAATCAGGCGGGAACCCGGGTCACCAGTCAAGACGTCAAAGTTCTTGTGAGGTTGCTGGCGTCTGCGGGGCTCATGGCGGGCGGGCATCCGGCTGGCTTGCTGGGCGTGGGTCCTGGGCAGATCGCCGAGTCGGCGCAGGCTGCTGGCCATCTATCCGAGGCAGCGGTCCGGGCCGTGACGGGCCGTAAGTCCGGAGACCTTCCGTTACCTGAGTATGAGCTGGTGACTGGCTTCGTGCGAGAGTTGCCAAGGCGGGCGGCAGCAGCCTTGCGCACACTCGCTGACGCGCGTCCTGTGGTGTTCTTCGTGGATACCGGTGAAGTGATCGGCGCCGTCGCATGGGGCTGGCTCCGCAGTGTCATGAAGCAGTCCGGCCCTCGCGTGATGTGGGTGGTCGGGGCGCGGTTCGAGACCGAGGCCGAAGCCGGCGCCGACAGCCCAGTGGCCCAGTTCGTGCGCGAGATCGGCACCGCTCATCTGGCGCTGATGGTGCCGACGCGGTTCGATGACGAGACAGTCGGCGCCTACCTGACAGGCTGGCTGCCCGGCAGCGATTACTCTGCCGATGAGGTTCGCGCCGTCGCGCGGTTCACGCGGGGGCTTCCGCTGGCGGTCGGCCTGACTGCGGACGTGCTCGGCCAAGGCGAGCACGTCCAGGACGTGTGCCAGGAGATACACGATGGCCTGCCCAGCAGGATCGTGTCTGAGGTGACCCGCCGTCTCCTCGTCCACGCAGAGCAGCAGGACTTTCCTCCAGGTGATGTCCGCCACGGTGACATGATGAAGATTCTCGGTCTCGCGCTCGCGTACGGCGATCTGCGCACTGACCCTCAGGTGCTGGAGACCATGTGGGAAGTCGCCGATCCGCTAGGCGCTTTTAACGACCTGGCGAGCCGTCATGACTTCGTGCTCGACACCTCTCGTCGCCTGCATGACGAAGTCCGCGACACCCTTCGGATTGATCTGCTCGACCCGTACCGGCGCCCATTAATTCGCGAGATGAACGCGCGTAGCCTGCGCCTGTACAACGACCGGCTCGCTAAAATGCGCGCTAAATGGCCGACCCTGGACGAGCAACTGAGCCATGCCGGCTATTGCACTACCCTGCTCGCCGCGCTGTGGCACACGCTATGGGATGACCTCCAGACCGGGCTGGACATGCTCATTCAGATCCTCCCGGTCCTTGCCATAGCCGACCAAGCCGTCGCCGACGCCGCTGTCGGCATTGCGGACGGATTCGCCGGCACGTTCAATGAGGATCAGCGCAACGTCTACGAACTGCTCACAACCGCGTCACACGAGAGAGGACCCCAATGAACCGCAGGGCCGAGATCACTATGCGCGGCCTTGAGGTGGAGCCGCGTAACCCGCAACCGCATGAAGCCATGCTTGGCGACCCGGCCGACCGGGAAATAGCCGTGCTCATCCTCAGAGCACGGCATCACGCGATGAGCAATGATGACCAGGCCGCCATCACCACCTTGCGCACCACCGCCGATAGAGCGTCCAGCGCCAGGCTGCAACAAAAGATCGGCTCGCTAGCCCTGGGCATAGCCCGCCGCCTCATATGGTCCAACCCGCCGAGCACGCTGGCCCTAACAGGCACCGGCCTAGACGCCGCGAAAACCGCAGTCTTCATGCTCCCAGCCAACCCCTCCGCGTGGCACTGCTACGCGCAGGCTCTCGGTCAGGCCGACCGGCCGCGCGACGCCCTCACCGCCTACGACCGCGCGCTAGCCCTCGATCCCGGCAATGCCGGCCTGCACATTGGCAAGGGCAACAGCCTGCGGAGCATAGGCCGGAACGACGAGGCGCTGATGGCATACGACCACGCGCTGAAAGTAGATCCGGATTCAGACATCGCCCGCATCAGCCGGGAAAACCTTCTTTCGAACCTGGTCACGGGCGACGACACTCCGGCGGGAAGCGACGTCACACGGGAGGGGCTTCGTCAGCTCACACAACGTTCAGGCCGGGCAGCAACTGAGCCGGGTTTCAGGCACCGCCTCGCGCTGACGATGCAGATTTCCGCAAGGTCGCCAATGGCATCCCTTCTGTGGAAAGCTGCTCTAGTGCTGGGCGTCACGCTGGGCGGCGCTGGCGCCGTTGCCGGCATTGTCGTAGGAGGCTCACCGGCGCAGATTGCCAGTGCCAGCGAGGTCGCGGTTCGCCTCGCCGCTCTGAACAATTATCACGCCGTGAGAGACCAGTTTAAGTTCGATTTCACTTACACCGTGCACAAAGGTTTTCTGTTCTTTACCGGCGAGTCCATACACATAGCCGGGAAGGGCACCGACGACGCCATCGTCGATTTCTCGGATGTACAAGTCTCCCGCACCGGAAGCTCGTCCGTTAGGATCATACTTCCGGAACCCTACCTGGGTATCCCTAAAGTTAACTTGAAAACCACACAGCTAACAGAAGAAGGCGGGGTTCTCACACACCTGTCACACGTCATTTCAAGTGATCCAAATGACGCGCGAGACGCCATAAATGCAGCGCAAGCAAGAATTAGCGCGGCAGCTGGCCAGAGCAACCTGATTGAGACCGCCCAAGCCAACGCAAGAGCATACCTAGTCAAAACTCTTTATAGACTGGGTTATAAACATGTAGTTATAATATTCATATGACTAGCAGGCATGTCCTGACATCCAGGAAGGCTGCTTCGGTTACGTGGCGGCTAGCCGAAGGCTGTGTGTTATTCAATAAGCGAAGTTGCCTGGCGATCTCGCGCCAACGGGTCCGGCGCTTGCCGTAGAGGCTCGTCGCCATGCCGGCGATGCCCTCGGCGAACATGTTGACGCCGACGACTTCCACGCCCACTCATCCTCAGAGGACACCTCGGCGAACTCGCGAGCGGCGGCGCGGCCGAGCCGTTGGCTCCGCCAGGTCCTTCACCGGGGTGTTCCAGGGAATGCTACTGCCGTACTTGTCCTGATTCGACAAGATGGCGCCGAACCGGCTCTCTGCCCGCTCGACAGGCCGCAGCGTATGCCCTTGGCCAGGTCCTCGACTAAGGTCCGGACCGGGACCTGGCCACCTGGTTTCAAAGCCAACGATGATTACCGGCAGCCAATTGCGATCAGGCACGCGGCAGCGTTCGTCATTGAACTCCTTGACACATCGGCTCGAACCCCGGTCGAACGCGGCTACCTGAAGCTGAGCTGCATAGCCATGGCGTGCTCCACTAGGGCGATCAGCACCTCCTTGGTCGAGTTCCGGCCGTGGGCGTCGCACTGCACGACCGGGACGTTGCGTCCGAGTAACATCGCTTCCCTGACGTCTGACGCTGCTGCCATTCATCGGTAACCGCGGACAACTACGACGAGGCCGATGTGCTGGCCTTCATACTCGATCGGCTCGGCTTGACAAGCATGAGGAGTGAAAAAAGCTCGCCGGCCGGTGCTCTGACCGGTCCCGGTCGCTCTCAGTGAGCAAGACAAAAAGCGAACAGCGGGAATCTGCCGCGGTTCAGCTAGTCTTCTGGGGTGCCTGATGCTCCTTTTCATTACCGTACGGGCGATGAGGACAGCGGTCGGTGGGCTGGTTTTCCGTTCCGGGACGATGACATTGTGATCAGTACGCCGTCCAGGAGCGGCACGACCTGGACTCAGATGATCTGCGGCCTGCTGATCTTTCAGTCCGCCCGCTTACCTGCCCCGCTGGGGCAGCTGTCGCCGTGGTTCGATTCTCGGATCTCGTCGCGGGAACAGGTGTATGCGCTGCTGGAGGCGCAGCGGCATCGCCGGTTCATCAAGACACACACGCCGCTTGATGGCCTGCCCCTCGATCCCCGCGTGACTTTCATTGTCACGGCCAGGAACCCGATCGACGCCGCCGTGTCGCTCTATCACCACATCGCGAACATCGACCGCGCCCGGTTGCGGGAACTGACCAGTGAGCCGCTGCCGGTCGAGCGCCCGGTGCCTAAGCCACTGCGGGACTGGCTGCTCAGCTGGATCGCCCATGACGCTGATCCGCGCGAGATCCTCGATTCCCTGCCTGGGGTCATGTGGCACCTGAGCGACGCCTGGGCCAGGCGCGGCTTACCTAACGTGGTGCTGATCCGCTACCGCGACCTGTCCAGTGACCTGGAAGGACAGATGCGCAGGCTCGCCGGGCTGCTGGGGATCTCCGTGGCCGAGGCGGCCTGGCCAGGACTGGTGCACGCTGCGTCGTTCGGGCAGATGCGTGCTCGCGCCGGCGAGTTCGTTCCCGCTGGCGGGATACTCAAGGACGACACCGCTTTCTTCCGCCGGGGTCGGCCCGGCGCCGCCGGGGAGATTCTCACCGGTGAGGAGCTCGCCGAGTATGACGCCCGGGTGGCGCGGTTGGCGCCGCCGGACCTTGTGGCCTGGCTGCACGCGCCCTGACACGGGGAGAGGCAGGGGATGGAGTCCTATCCCGGCCCGGCTGGGTCCAGAGTCAGGACTGAGGGGAGGTCGCTCTGCGGGTGCAGCCGCAGCAACTGGTAAGCGATACCGCCGAGGCCGGCGACCAGGCCAGGAGAGTAGGCGTTCGCGGCTAGCCCGCTTACCGGTCCGTTGTCTTCCAGGCTGGTGATCATCTGGGCGTCTAGCCCGGATCGGTCAAGCCCGGCCAGCCCGTCTGGCACGTGGCCGGCTGCCAGGGCCTGGCTGAGCAGTTCCCAGCAGCCCAGGTCTCCGTGGCAAAGCGTGTGGTTACAGCCGAGCCCGTTCCTGGCGGCCGACTGCGGCCGCTCGTGCGGTGAGAGCGGCGGCTCCAGCCCAGCCCGCGCCGAGCCAGGTCGGCGGCGCTGATCCCGATCCCGACGGCGCCGTGGCACCACGGCGGCCGACGTCAACGACCTCCTCGGGATCACGAAGGTCGGCCCATGCCCCGGCGACGGGGTCGTAGAGCGTCTCTTCGAAGGCGAACGCGGCCTGCGCGGCATCGGCGAAGCGGGCTTCGCCGGTGGCCAGGGCCAGGCGGGCCAGCGCCCAGCCGATGCCGGTCGCGCCGTGGGCGAACCCGCCGATGCCGTCTGCCCAGTGCTCGGAAGGCCAGCGCAATGTTCCGTCCTTGACCAGCGCGGCACCAAGGAGCCGCTCGCCGATGTCGGCCGCCTGGTGCGCCCATTCAGCTTCTTCGGTTGCGGAGGCGAGCTGCAGGAGCGGCACGATCGCTCCGGACATCCCGGTCAGCAGGTCAAAACGGTCTTGAGCCGCGATCGCGGCGGGAAGCTGCGTGGCGTGCGCGCGGGCGCGGTCGAGGCCGTCCGGTCCGGCCACGTCCCAGGCGTGCAGCGTCAGCCAGGCCCAGATCTGGGACCCGAGCCCGATGTAGCCGCCAACCGGCGGCGGGCGCAGGCGCTTCTCCGCCAGGCGGACGGCGGTGTACTTGTCCTCGGCGGCGCGGATGGTGCGCAGCACCGCGTTAAGCAGCGCGGCCACGCCGCCGACATCGTCGGCCCGGCCCGCTGCCCGTTCCCTCTGATACGCGGCGAGCAGCACGGCCAGTCCCGGCAAGCCGCCGTAGATGTCCTGCGAGAGCGGCTGCACGGACCACCCCGTGGGGCCAAGCACCGGCGCGATCCAGGTGACGGTTCCGTCCTCGCCGCGAATGGCGGCGTCGCGGAGCTGACGGATCAGCGTCGCCGCGATCCGGCGCCGCCTGCGGTCCAGGTCGTCATCGCGGCGCCGGCCCGTCGAGAGCTGCCGCTCGCTTGGCAGCCAGCCGTCGTTAAGGTACGCGCTGACCAGCGCGGCCCGGATGACCTGGCTGTCCCGCTCGAAGTCGGCCGTCCGCCACCGGTCGAGTGCGGCGCAGATCAGGTCTTGCTCGGGCAGCCACGACGTTCCGCGCGGCCCTGCCAGCCGCCCGCACCTGGGCGTGGTGCGGAAGTACGGCACGTCCCCGTCCAGCAAGTCGGCCACCTCGGCGGCGATGACCTCTGGATCATCCGGCGCACCAGGTACGTACCTGGCCATCCCGGCAAGCAGTTCCGCGGCGCGGTCCGCGGCGGCGGCAGGATCATGGAGCGACACCGGATGCCACAGCATCCGCGCCAGCTCCTGGTACGGCTCGGTAGAGCGCGAGGACCACCCGGACCGTGCAGTCAGCGAAACGGCCGAGCAGCGGTGCTAGGGTGCCCGCCCGGTCCATCGACCGCAGCGCGTCCGTCGCCTCGGCGAAACCGTCGAGTACGTGCTTCCAGTACTCGGCTAGCACTGGCTGCGGGCTTGGGTGGCTGGACCCGATCGCCAGTTCGGTCGGCTTGGTCCCGAGCCGCGCATTGTCGGTACCCGCGGCCACGATGGCCGGCAACTCGACAACAGGCTGCTCGCCGGCGAGCGAGCCCGCGGCGGAGAAGTCCACGCCCCGCCAGCCCAAGGCGGTTCCCCGGCTGGGCAGCATCCCGGTTCGCAGGACCGTCATGCTGATCAGCTCGCGCGCTCGATCGGGGGCGATCCCGAATCCGGACGCCGGTGCCTTGTGCACTGGCGTGAATAATGTCTCGCAGTCGACCACGACCGGCACCGGTCCGCACGCGATCACGTTCTCGGCATGCAGGTCGGTGCCGCCGAGCAAGCGCATGATGCCCAGCCAGTGCCCGATGCCGCGGTAGAAACTGGCCAGTTCGGCATCACCCGAGCAGTAACGGTGCGACACGAACTCGGACCAGCCGTACCCTTCCCGTGGTATTACTCTCGGCACCCGGATCCGCGTCAGGGCCGGAACCTCGCACAGCACCTCGGGCAGTGTCCTGCCGAGCACCGCGTCCACAGCTACCGGCCTCGGCTTGTACACGACCGCGCGGTCGGCGAAATGCAGAATGGCGACAGTGTGGCCGCCCCGGTGACTGTCCCCGGCCCCGAAGCTGACCCGTGATAGCGAGCCTGAAACTTCCCCATGGCGATGCCGCGAGCGCGTCCCGGTCGCCGGCCAGGCGGCGGCCCAGCGCCAGGGCCGCCGCGCAGCGCCCAGCCAGAACAGTGTCCAGCCGGGACAATAAGGGCGGATAGTGCCGGGTAAGTGATTCCCAGAACTGCGGAGATGATGCCATTTCCGCAAATTCCGCCCAGCGCGCCGCAGGGTCGCTGGCCTTCAGGCGTCCGGTGATCCGTGCTGCGTTCAACTCCAGGAGTAAGACCCGGCTGACCTTGCGATGCGCCGACTCATAAAGCGCCGTCGCCGCGCCAGCCCGGATCGTCTCCTGCTCGGACTCGGTCAGGCCTGACACGGACCGTAGCTTGCGAGACAACCCGTCAAGTAACGGCTCGGCCAGGCACTCTAATGACCGGGTGAATTCACCGACTGCAGGGGCGCTGCTCACCACTCCCCGTCCGCCGGCTGATCAGCAGCACACGCGGTTGGTCGAAGCCGTGCAGACGCTGCAGAAAGTCGTGTAGTGCGCCTCTGCTTCCATGATGTCCGGCTCGGCGAAGATGCCAGACGCGTAGAGCGGGCCAGCCGGGTTGTCCGGTCCCTCGGCGCGTTCGCCACTCCGCCGCAGTCCGCTCGGCGAGTTCGATATCCATGACTGTCATACTTCATCCCTTTATCGTGCGAATGAGGCATTAAATGAACAACTTGCCATCATTCACTTAATCTGACTCGGATATCGTGGCATCAGCGAAAGGCAAGATGCACTAGCCTGGCGGCTACTCTCCATCCCGCAAAGTAACGCTCTCCTATCTTGTCGGCTAGCAGGTGGGGAGGGTGGGGCTCGAACCCACGACGGCGGATTATGAGTCCGCTCGCATTCCTGGCATAGCGCACAGAACGCAAAATAGGGACGCCATTGAACAATAGCTTCTTAACAGCCTGCACCACGCGGATTCAAGTGGCGGCGTCGCGAAATCTATCTGGTGCCAGCGCCAGCTTGGTGAAAGAATGTCAGCGTGTACTGTCGGCGCGGAACCCGGACCGCGCGGCGGGCGGAAGGAGGCGATGGCATGCCAGGCAGCTTGCCTTTCCTGCGGGTCATTTCGCTGGCTACCGCCGCTGTGCTGCTCGGGACGACGGCCTCCTTAGCGGGGCCGCCAGCGCCCGTCCGGAAGCCGGCAGCGGTCACCGTTCCCGGATCGCTGTCTGGCGTGGCGGCCATCTCAGCCAAGTATGCCTGGGCGGTCGGCTTCCAGCAGGTCAGCACCACTCCCCGGCCGCTTATCGAGCACTGGAACGGCAAGACCTGGCGGCAGGTTGCCAGCCCCGCCCGGGCGGGCAATGACACGCTCAGCGGCGTGGCTGCCACGTCCCGGGCTAGCGCCTGGGCTGTGGGCGACAGCGGCGACCGGACCCTGATCCTGCACTGGAACGGCACGTCCTGGCGGCAGGTGCCCAGCCCGGCTCGCGGCAACCTGGCGGCCGTCGCCGCCACCTCAGCAGACAACGCGTGGGCAGTCGGCCTCGCCGGCAGCCACATGGTGCTGGAACACTGGAACGGCCACCACTGGGGGCAAGTCCGCAGCCCCGTCGCCACCGGCGAGTTGGACGGCGTGACGGCCACCTCGGCCTCCAGCGCCTGGGCCGTCGGCACCAGCCGCGGCCAGGTCCTGGTCCTGCGCTGGAACGGCAAGTCATGGCGGCGTTTCCCGGCACCGAGCCCGAAGAACGGCGAAATCTTCGCCGTGACCGCCACCTCGGCCCGCAACGCCTGGGCGGTCGGCACGATCGCCCCGCCCAACTCATTCCTCAGCAGTGTCCTGATCGAGCACTGGAACGGCCGCGCCTGGCGGCGGGATCCCGCTACCCAGCCGCCGCAGTGCGGCTGCATCCTGCTCGGCGTCAGCGCCAGCTCCGCGCGGAACGCCTGGGCGGTCGGCTTCGACAAGAACCACGGCTTGGGCGTCATCGTGATCGAGCACTGGAACGGCGTGCGCTGGCGGCCGGTGAAAAGCCCGGTCCAAGGCGGCCTGCTCGACGCGGTGGCAGCTCCTTCCACGCGGCCAGCATGGGCCGTCGGTTCCCCCGACCAGCTCAACACTTCGCTGATCATCACCTGGAACGGGACTGCCTGGCACTGACACGGCGGGCGCCCCCATCAGACACCGAGGCTAGTCTGCGGTTATGCCTTCGATCGACAGCATCGCCGAGGAATATGTGGAGCGGGCGGCCGTGCTTGACCCGTCCTATGCCACCAGTTTCGGGATTGCCGGGCACGATCACGAGCTGGCGGATCTCAGCGCGGACGGGTTCGCCGGACGGGCCGAGCTGGATCGCTCGACCCTCGCGGCCCTCGATGCGGCGCAGGCCCCGGGGCCGCGCGAGCAGGTCGCGCGGGCCGCGATGCGGGAGCGGCTGGCCCTTGAGGTGGAGCGCTACGACGCCGGGGACACCACCAGCGAGCTCAACGTGATCGTTGGCTGGGTGCAGGGTGTGCGCCAGCACTTCGACCTGATGCCCACCGACGGCGAGGAGGCCGCCGCCAACATCGCCAAGCGCATGGCCGCGGTGCCGGAGGCCTATCGCGGGCTCTCCCAGACCTTGCTCGGCGCGGCCCGGAACGGCCGGGCACCGGCCCGGCTGCAGGTCGAGGAGGTCGCCAGGCAATGCGAGGCCTGGGCTAAGCCGGGAGACTCCTTCTACTGCGGACTGGCGGCGCGGCTCACCGGAGTTCCGGATTCGCTGCGCGGGGAGCTAGACGCGGCCGCGGACGCGGCGACGGCCGCCACGGCCGGGTTCGGCGCTTTCCTCAGCCGCGAGCTGCTACCGCTGGCCCGGGACAAGGACGCCTGCGGGCCCGAGGTCTACGCCCGGGCTTCGCGTTATTTCCTCGGCGCGGCCGTGGATCTGCAGGAGGCTTACGCCTGGAGCTGGGAGGAGATCGCCCGGCTGCGGGCCGAGTTAGCGCGGGTCAGTGGCCTGATCCAGCCGGGGGCCACCTGGGAGGAGGCGGTGGCGATCCTGGACGGCGACCCGGCCCGGCGCATCGAGGGGCGCGAGAACTTCCGCGCCTGGATGCAGGAACTGGCCGAGCGCACCATCTCGGAGTTGCACGGAACCCACTTCGACATCCCCGCGCCCGCGCGCCGGATCGAGGCCATGATCGCCCCTGTCAGCGACGGAGGGATCTACTACACCCAGCCCTCGCAGGACTGGTCCCGTCCGGGGCGGATGTGGTGGTCGGCGCCGGAAGGCATGGAGACCTTTTCCACCTGGAAGGAGGTCACGACCGTCTACCATGAGGGCGTTCCCGGCCACCACCTGCAGATCTCGCAAGCCGTGGCCGAGCAGGAGAACCTGAACCGCTGGCAGCGGCTGATGTGCTGGGTCCCGGGCCACGGCGAGGGCTGGGCGGTCTACTCCGAGCAGCTCATGGGCGAGCTCGGATACCTCGATGACCCGGGCCCGCACCTCGGGATGCTCGACGGTCAGCTGCTGCTCGCCGCCCTGGTGGCCCTGGACATCGGGGTGCACCTGGAGCTGGAGATTCCCAAAGGCACCGGCTGGCGTGAGGGCGAACGCTGGAACCCCGAGATCGCCTGGGAGTTCCTGCGGGCCCACTCCAGCAAGGACGAAAGGAAGCTGCGCTTCGGGCTGCACCGCTTCCTCGGCTGGCCCGGGCAGGCCCCGTCCTACAAGCTGGGCGAGCGGATCTGGCTCCAGGCCAGGCAAGAGGCCAGGGAGCGGGCCGGAGACGCCTTCAGCCTCAAGGACTTCCACTCCAGGGCGCTCAGCCTGGGCTCCATGGGCCTGGATCCGTTGCTCGAGGCCCTCTCCGGCGGCTAGCGCAAGCCGCCTGCGTCAACGGGCGGGTGGGGCGGGTGGGGCTCGAACCCACGACCGGCGGATTATGAGTCCGCTGCTCTGACCGGCTGAGCTACCGCCCCGTGGCCAAGGTGAACATTACCGCAGTTGCGTTCAGAACGTGCTGTCCGCACTGGCCTGTGCGCCTGGGTCGCAACGCGGGACCTGGAGCGTCTCGGGCAGGCCCAGCAATGCCGCAACGACGGCGCTGGAACGCCAGCAAAGCCGCAACGCTGGGACTCGGCCAAGCCAGAGCTACCCCGCAGAGGCCTGCGAGTTAGGACCAGATAATCCGGTCAGCGCTCCTAGATGCGGAAACCCTCCTCGCCGGTTACCTGACGCTGAGTTGCATCGCCATGGCGTGCTCCACCAGGGCGATCAGCACCTCCTTGGTCGAGCTCCGGCCACGGGCGTCGCACTGCACGACCGGGACGTTGCGGCCGAGTGACATCGCTTCCCTGACGTCATCCACGGCGTGCGGGAAGTCGCCGTAGAAGCCATTGATGCCCACGATGAACGGCAGGTTGGCTGCCTCAAAGTAATCAACGGCCGGGAAGGAGTCGGCGAGCCTGCGGGTGTCGACGAGCACGACCGCGCCGATCGCGCCCTGGATCAGGTCATCCCACATGAACCAGAAGCGGTGCTGACCCGGCGTGCCGAAGAGATACAGGACCAGGCCGGCGTCGAGGGTGACCCGGCCGAAGTCCATCGCAACGGTCGTCGTGGTCTTGTCCGGGGTGTGCGACAGGTCGTCGACGCCATCGCTGACCGCCGTCATGACCGCCTCGGTGGTCAACGGGGTGATCTCGGACACTGAGCCGACAAACGTGGTCTTGCCAGCGCCGAAACCGCCGGCGACCACGATTTTCACAGACGTGACAGCCGCGTCTGTATCGGGGCCGGGAACGGCCTTAGAGCTTGCGAAGTCCACTAAGCACCCTTTCAAGAAGGCTGAGATCCGGTCGGCCCTGGGAATGGTCAGCTTGGTGCACGCGCACTAGGCCTTCAACGGCCATGTCCCCGATAAGGACGCGTGCTACTCCGAGTGGCATCCGTAGCACTGCCGAAATCTCAGCAACCGATCTCCAGTCACGGCAGTAGCCGAGAATTGACTGGCATTCCGGGCTCAATGACGACAGATCGCGGGCTTCATAGTGTGATGCCGACACCATGGCCTCAATCTGCAACTGATAACTGGGTTTGGTACGCCCGCCAGTAACGGCATAAGGACGTACCAAATTGCTGGCTTTATCTTGCCCGGTAAACGGCGATGCCGCATCGGACGCGCCAAAGTCACTCGGCGGGAACAGACCCCCCTCGCGCCTGTCGCCTGGCATCGGCAGACGGCTATCCGCATCGGGCTCGGATAGGCCGCCTTCCGCCAACCACTCATCATGGCGGGGAACAGACACCGCTCGCTCCTGCCGTTATCCGCCGGCGCTTGGCCAGCTGGGGGGAATCGAACCGCGCATCTCAGGTGTTAGGGCGCTTCCAACCCGCTCCACCATCAAAGCCATCTCATATGCAACCAAACCCATGTCACAATCGGCGGCCGCGAGCACGGCCAGGCTGGAGCCGTCGCTAATCGCCATCACGATCAGCAGGCCCCGCTGCATCTCGACCACGGTCTGCGAGACCGCACCGCCTTCAAATACCCGCGAGGCCCCTTGCGTGAGGCTCGTCAGGCCAGAAGTAACCGCAGCAAGCTGATCGACCCGGTCAGCCGGAAAACCCTGCGAATACGCCATCGGCAGGCCGTCTGATGACACGACGATCGCGTGCGCCACTGAGGGCACCCGCTCAACGAAATTTGTTACCAGCCAGTTGAGATCCTGTGCCGGCCGGGTTAGCGGACTCATCGGCGCTCCTTCCTGTCGTGACGGGTACTCGGCTTACCAACGCGGTTGCTCTTTAGCGTATGTTGCCGGACTTCTGACGATGTCGTGGGAGTCCGCAGAACTAGCATGACTGTGTCAGTGCCCTCATGTCACCCATCACCTGGAACCTCGCCTGTGCCGCCGGGCCTCTCAATACCGGTGGCCGCACGACCTTCACGAATGCCTCGCTGCAAGCTCGCGAACCGCTCCCTGGTGGCGGCGGCTGAGCGAACCGGGACCGGCGGTGCCGGCGGGGTGTCCGCTGCGGTACCCGGGATCAGGTTCTGCTGGGGGACCCGCCTCGGCAGGCCCGCCACGGTCATGCCGCCTGACGCGGGCGCGACGGCAACCTCAGCCGCTCGCCACCCGTCGTCGACGGGTGACGCCCAGGCATGACTCGCGACCCGCTCCTCCTGGCCGGTCCCGGTCGGCCATTCGACCGTGGGACGGCCGCGGCGGAACCAGTCTGACTCGACAGCTTCGAAGATAGGCAGCCTATTCTCCTGTCCCAGCGATGCTGGAGGAGGCACGATCACCCCGCCTCCGCCAGCGGCCATTCCGAACTGAGGCTCTTGTGCCCGGAATGTACTGCCAGAAGGCGCGGTCCTGGCGATAGGCGCGCCGAAGACTGGCTGGGCGTGCTGGTCGTGCTGGTCGGCCTGATCGCCGCGCCAGGCCCCGGGCTGACCAGGCCGGGCAGCGGCATCTGCCTGGCCCGCGCCTGGCCGTGGTCCGGTCGCGGAGAACCACTCTGGGTGCTCGGCGCCTGGCCGGGACCCGGCGTCAACCGCCGGGATCGGGCCAGTGGTAACCCGGCCTGGATGCGGGCCAGCGCCAGGAACGCGCTGCGGACCGAGGTCAGATGGCCGGGTGCCAGTTCCCGGCCGGTCGTAGGCATCTGGATCATGGCCGCCGAACTCCGCGTTCGCGAAGTCACGCTCGCCGGGTCGCCGGTCGCCGAACCCAGGGCCGCTCAGCGACCTGTCGCCGAATGGCCGCTCACCAGTTGACGGACTCGCGAACTGACCAGACCCAGACTGACCAGAGCCAGACTGGCCGCTGAACGTGCCGCTGTAATCCCGGTCGGAGCCGCCGAACCCGGGCTGGGTGCCGGCGCCATGCTGGCCCCCGAACCCTGGCTGGCTGCCGTAGCCGCCATTGCCGCTACCGCCATTGCCGTAACCGCCATTGCCGCCATTGGCGTAATCACCGTTGCCGTCTGGCGGCAGCGGCGTGAACCTGGCCCGCGCGGCCGCGACTTCGTCGTAGGCAGACGGTGCGCGCCGGCGCAGCTCCACTCTCCAGAAGCGCCGCCCCTGAGCGGCGGCTCAATGGCCACCCTGGCCGGCCGCTCGGCAATCGCCCTGGATCGATGACCGACCCGGTGGCGCCCTCGTGGACGATGACCTCGTCAGGCAGCCACACCAGCGCCGTCAGGCCCTGGCCGTTCGCGGACCGCAGGCGCACCCTGATGCCGTGCCTGGCCGCCAGCCGCGCGACCACGAACAGGCCCATTCGCCGGGACACGGCGACGTCCACGACCGGCGGGTTGTCCAGCCGCCAGTTCGCGTGCGCCATCTCGTCGCCGCCCATGCCGACGCCCTCGTCGGTGATGTCGAGCAGCACTCCGCCGCTGCCGAGCAGGTGCCCGGACACGCTCACCGGCGTATCGGCCGAGGAAAACGACGTGGCGTTCTCGGCCAGTTCGGCGATCAGGTGCACGACGTCGTTGACCGCTGGACCGCGCACGGCGATCCCGGGCTGGACGTTGAGCATGACCCGCTCGTACTGCTCGATCTCCGAGATAGCCGCCCTGAGCACGTCGACGAGCGGCACCGGCTGGTTCCAGCGGCGCGACGACTCGTGACCGGCGAGAACCAGCAGGTTCTCGGAGTTACGGCGCATGCGGGTGGCGAGGTGGTCCATCTGGAACAGGCTGCCGAGCCGCTCGGAGTCCTGCTCGCCCTGCTCAAGCTCGTCGATAAGCCTGATCTGCCGTTCGACCAGTGACTGGCTGCGGCGGGACAGGTTCACGAACATGGCGTTGACGTTGCCGCGCAGCGCGGCCTCGGTGGCGGCCAGCCGGAGAGCCTCGCGGTGGACCTGGTCGAACGCCCGCGCCACTTCACCGATCTCGTCGGAGGATTCCACGTCGATCGGCTCGACTTCGACTGGCACGTTCTCGCCGTCGGACTCGCTCATCCGGCGGACGGTCTCAGGCAGCCTGATCCCGGCCACCTCGAGCGCGCCAGCGCGCAGCCGGCGCAGCGGCCTGACCATGGAGCGGCCCACGAAGACAGTGAAGAGCAGAGAGAGCACGAGCACGAGCAGGATCACGCCGCCGACCGCGATCGCGGCGATGATGGCCTGCTTGCGCAGGTCCCGAGCCCTGTCCACGGCCTGCGCCGCCAGCGTCTCCTCGACCGAGTGGACCTGCGAGATGGCGTCGGTCATGTCGCCGTACCACTCTTCAGGCACCAGCGGTACCTGGCTGACATCGTTGCCGTGCTGAACAACGTTGGCCACGTCAGAGTTGACACGGTCCTGGAGCGACTCGGCCATCGCGTTGGCCAGCAGCGACTGCTGGCTGGTGTCGGCAAAGTTGTCGAAGCCGCTGACGTCGGCCTGCTGGTCAGCCAGCGCCGTGTTCAGCTGGCCGAGAAGGTTAGGGCCGAGGTTGCCTGACACCAGCGCGTACATGACGACGGCGCGCTGCACCGAGTCCTCGTCCTCGTCACGTGAGACGGTGCCGAGCGCCCTGGCTGTCGAGGCCAGCTGCGAGTCACTGCTGCTCAGCGCGACCTGGTCGTCGAACGCGAGCAGCGTGCCCACCAGGCTGTCGTAGTCGCTGATGACGCTGGAAGCGTTCGTCTGGCTGGTCAGCGCCAGGTGCCGCAGGCTCGGCAATCCGGTCAGCTGCGACGCCACCGCTTGCGCGTGCTGCTGAACGGCCAGGGGGTAGGCGGTGCCGACTTCGCTCACAGCGGCCCGCACGATCTTGACCCCCGTCGCCGTGTACTTGAACTGCTGCTGGGCGAACTGGAGCCGGTCAACGGAACTCGTGGCGTTGTCCGTGCTCTGGTGCCCGGCCAGATGACCTGCCCGGCCACCCTCGCCGGCGGCGATGTACCAGACGATCGCGTCCCGCTCGGACTCGATCTGGAACGCCAGGTTAGTGATCTTCGTGCTCACGCTCGCCAGGACCTGGGTGCGCTGGTCAGCGACCGCGCTCCGCCAGGAACTCACGATGCTGATACCGCCGAGGGCCACTGCGGTGGCGGTCGGGATCGCGATCAGCAGCACGAGCCTGGATCGCACTCTCCAGTTACGCAGCATCCGGCCTGTGGTCCTGGCCGCGGGCTGCTCGCCAGTGCTGCCTGGCTGCCCCGCGTCGAGCGGCGCCAGCGGCGCATCTGATGCCAGCACCGGCGACCCGTTACTCGCGGCTCCGATAGCCGCCCCGCCAGCAGGTCGCAGCCCACCTGAGCTACCGCCAGCTGACTGTCCGTAGTCGGCTGCCGCCTTGGCACCGTACTGGTCGGCTTCGGCCTGCGAGTGATCGCGGCCCTTCTTTCGGGACGGCACAGTCGGTGTACCTCTCACCTGGTTGGCAGGGGGCGGTGCTGACCGGCGCTGATGACCGGAACTGGCATATCCAACCCTCCTGGGAGACGAACCTGTGGCTTAGCGCATCGTTGCGTAATCAAGGGCGACTCTATCCCTGACCTGTCCGACATGCCGCTATAACAGGCCCTAACCGGTAAACGATGGTAGTTCGGAGTTCGCCCTGCCACCCGACATGGCTAGGGTACTCTCTGCCGCATCGTCCTTGTTCTGAAAACTGTCCGGATCACAAGCGATCTGCCGCATCTCGGCGATGCAGGCGCCACATGGACACCACGCTCGTTAAGGAGGGTCATGAGGCTATCGGCTGCCAGCGCTCTGGTGCCTGGCCGTAAGCGGCTGGTCGGGCGGCTGCGCCCAGTCTCAGTCGTGCTCGCTGGCCTTGTTCCGCTCCTTATCGTCACGGCCTGCAACCCGCTGTCGAGCCAGTCCTCCGGTCAGGTGATCAAGGTCGGGGCGGTACCCGGCATCGACAACGCCAATCTCTACGTGGCCGCGCACAGCGGCTACTTCGCCCGGGCCGGGATCACCGTCAGGATCGTCAGGTTCGGCTCGGTCACCAAGGAGCTCGCCGCGCTCAATAGCGGAACAGTGAATGTCATCTCGGCCGACTACGGCGACATGTTCTTCGCGGAGTCCACGGCGGCGCACCCGATCTACCGCGTCCTGGCCGACGGATACGACGCCGCCCCCGGCGTGGTCGAGATCCTGACCATGCCGGACTCGAGCATCAGGTCACCGAACGACCTCGCCGGGGAGACCATCCCCGTGCCCAACTCCGACACGGTCAACGTCCCGCAGGGCGATCCCAGCACGCTCGCCGTCGCGTCGGCGACCGCCGTGCTGCAAAGCGACGGCGTGAACCTGGCCGGGGTGAGCTTCAAGCCGATGCCGCAGGGCAGGGAGATCACCGATCTGATCAACGGCACCTACAAAGCCGTGCTGCTGACAGGCCTGGACGTCTACCTGGCGCAGCAGCAGGGCGCGGTCGAGCTCATCGACGCCTGCAGCGGCCCGACCTCGCAGATCCCGCTCGACGGCTTCTTTACCACCGGCGCCTGGGTCAGCTCGAGCCAGAACGCCAAGGCGGCGCAGGCCTTCCAGAACGGGGTCTACGCGGCTGACGCGGCTTCCGCGCTGCCCGGGCCAATCCAGGACGCGCTGCCGGCCTATGCGGGCCTAAGCAAGGAGCAGGCGCACCTGGTGACCACCGGCACCTACCCGCTGTCCACGATCGTCGCGAACCTGCAGCGCACGGCCGACATGATGGTGGCGCAGAGCATGATCAAGAACACCGTGAATGTCTCGCCGATGATCATCGGACCATCCTGACCTTCGCCCCGGGCGCGCTGACCTAGTACGGGCGGGTCCGGAGACGTCAACCGTTCAGAATGAGGCCTTCATTCCGAGTTCACGGGCGATGATCATCCGCTGGACTTCCGACGTGCCCTCGCCGATCTCCAGGACCTTGGCATCGCGGTAGAACCTGGCGACCGGGAACTCGTTCATGTAGCCATAGCCGCCGAAGATCTGCGTCGCGTCCCGCGCGTTGTCCATCGCCGCGTTGGAGGCGGTGAGCTTGGCGATCGCGGCGGCCTTTTTAACCGGCTGCCCGTCAAGCAGCCTGGCCGCCGCGTCGTACCAGGCCAGCCGCGCGGCCGTCGCCCGCGCTTCCATGTCGGCGATCTTGAACTGGATCGCCTGGTAGTGCCCGAGCACGTGCCCGAACGCCGACCGCTGCGCCGCGTACCTCAGGCACTCGTCCACGCAGCCCTGCGCGAGGCCGGCCGATAGCGCGGCGATGGCGATCCTGCCCTCGTCCAGGATGCGCAGGAACTGGGCATAGCCGCGGCCGACTTCGCCGAGCAGGTTCGCCGCGGGCACCCGGACATCGCTGAATGACAGTTCCCTGGTATCCGACGCGCACCAGCCGACCTTGGAGTAACCCGGGCCGACCGTCAACCCTGGCGTGCCAGCCGGGACGATGATCGAGGAGATCTCCTTGCGCCCGTCGGCCTGGCCGGTGATGGCGAGCACGGTGATCACCGACGTGATGGAAGTACCTGAATTCGTGATGAAAGATTTGCTGCCGTTGATCACCCAGGTGTCGCCATCGCGCTGGGCGGTGGTCCGCATTCCGCCAGGGATGTCGGAGCCGCCGCCAGGCTCGGTCAGGCCGAAGGCAGCCAGCCGTTCGCCCTGGCACAACGGCGGCAGCCACCGCGTGCGCTGCTCGTCCGTGCCGTACAGGTAGATCGGCATGGCACCAAGCGCCACGCCAGCTTCCAGGGTGATCGCTACCGAGGAATCCACCCTGGCAAGCTCGTGCAGAGCCAGGCAGAGGGCGAAGTAGTCGCCGCCCATGCCGCCGTGCTCCTCGGGGAAGGGCAGCCCGAATAGCCCAAGCTTGCCCATTTTGGAAACGATCTCGTAGGGGAACTCGCCCCGCTCATAGAATCTGCCGATAACCGGAGCAACAGCGTCCCTGGCGAAGTCCATCACCGTACGGCGGAGCGCCTCATGCTCATCGTTGAGACTGAAGCCGATCACGATAGTGATGTTACCGGCCGGCTACCCAGTCGGCGCTAGGCTGAGATCATGGTGTCGGCTAGGACATTCCACGAGAATCCTCACAGCGAAGGGAGGGTGCCCGACATGGCCACCCTGACCTGCCCGGCGTGCGCGGCCCAGGTGGGTCTGACCGATCTGATCTGCTTTACCTGCGGGGCCAACTTGCCCAAGGGCAGGCTGGGTCAGGACGCGGAGGACTCGATCCCGGTGACCGTAGCGCAGAAGGCGATGCCGCCTGACCTCGCGCGGCGGTCGATCTCGACGGCTGTGCTGCAGATCAGCTTCCCGGCCGGGAATGTGGAGGTGCCCGCGGGCACCGCGATCCTTCTCGGCCGCGATCCGGCTGAGTCCCTGGTCGCCGCCGCGTTCGATGGCTGCGAGAACGTGTCAAGGCGGCATGCGATGATCTTGGTCGATGACGCCGGGCACGCGTCCATCAGGGACGAGGGTTCCACGAACGGCACGTTCGTCAACGGCGACAGGTTGCTTCCCGGAGTCGACGTCAGGCTCGTCGATGGCGACAGCGTGCGCCTAGCCGCCGACGTGACCGGCAAGGTCGCCCTCCCGGGCAGCGAAGCCGACCCGTCCTCCTTCGGCTAAGAGGGCGCCGCCACCAACGTCACTTCGGTGTGGCTCCTTCGGGGTGAGCCAGCCGGGTGGTGCCGTGCCCGGGAGGTTCTCGTCCTTACCGTGGAGGGTTTCCGGGTTCCTGGAGGAGCGTTGCCGCATGAAGGAGGATTGTCGTCGTATAGTCCGGTCAACTCTCCTAGATGCGGAAACCCTCCTGCACGAACCCGAAAACCCTCCTGCGAGAGCAGCCTCACCCCGAAAGAACCGCAGCCACGTCACATCGCTGGGCCAGCCTATGGCGACAGGTCGAGGAACCACGGCTCTCCTGGCTCGCCAGCGGCGAACCATGGCCGATACGGCTCACCTGTGCGTCGACCGGCCTGAATCACGCCATTGGCGTCGGCGCCAGACTCGTCGGCCGAGCTTGCGGCGCTGGGCGAGCCACTCTCCTCGTCTGCGACTCCGCCGTCGGCCGAGCCCATTTCGGCCCCCGAGCCGCCACCACCCGATCCAGGATCGCCAACCTGGCTGACCCCGCCATCTGGACCCATTTGCCGGCGCGAAGCCGGCTGAACAGCATCCGCCCCATCGGCAGCAGGCCTCTCGTCGGGCGCGTTCGAAGATCGCTTGCCGGATGACTCCTGGCTGTCCGGCACCGCGTCGGCCCGCGTCTCCGCCCGCTCCTCCGGCCGGCGCCCATCCCAGGCGGAGGGGTGGTTGACGTCCAGGCGGGCGAGTCGCTCCCGCAACTGATCAAGAAGTTCAGACGGAGAACGCGCGGCCCCATCACCGAGCGCCTGGTCCACGCCGGCTAACCGGCGGGCCGGCGATGGCTGGTCAATCGGTGCCATGTCACCTGATTATCCACCACGACGCCGCAAAAGCGTATCCATTCCCTCAGAGACCGCCCAGGCGGAACCCATCTTTTACTCAGCTAATTCAAATTTGACGTCCAGATGTACATGTTCGGCTGTATATACCCCATTCGACCCAGGAGTCTCCCGATGAGAAACAGGATTCTGCTCGCGCTGACGGCCGTCGTGGTCGTCATCGCGGGCGTTGCCATCAGCGTCGGAACCCAAGGCGAGGCGCACGGGACGCCGGCCAAGCTGACGGCCGTCAAGCTGACCGGCATTCACAAGATCAAGCACGTCATCGTGATCATGCAGGAGAACCGGTCATTCGACTCGTACTTCGGCACGTTCCCCGGAGCCCAGGGCCAGCCACCCAACGCGTGCGTGCCTGACCCCTTGCACGGCGGCTGCGTCAAGCCATTCGTCGATCATCACGACAGCAATAGCGGCGGCCCCCACCAGAATCCCAATGCCCTGGCCGACGTGGACAACGGCAAGATGGACGGATTCGTCGGCCAGGCCGAAAAGCCATGCCACGGCAAACTGCCCTGCAACACCGACGTGATGGGCTTCCACACAAGATCTGACATCCCGAACTACTGGAAATACGCGAAGAACTTCGTCCTCGATGACCACATGTTCGAATCCGATCACTCGTGGAGCCTGCCGGCCCACATGTTCATGGTGTCGGCCTGGTCAGCCAACTGCCGTAACCCGAACAACCCGATGAGCTGCGTCGGCACCGACCAGCCGAGGAATCGCACCGGCAAGGACCCGAGGCCCTTCGCCTGGACCGACCTGACCTGGCTGCTGCACATGGACGGCGTGAGCTGGGGCTATTACCTCGATGGCGGCGCCCAGTCGCCGTCCAACCCAGGCGGCGTGCCCAGCATCTGGAATCCGCTGCCCGGGTTCTCCGACGTCAAGCAAGACGGCCAGGGAGGCGACGTCCAGACGCTCGACCAGTTCTACAACCAGGCCAGCGCTGGCACGCTACCCTCGGTTTCCTGGATCGTGCCCAACCCGGCCGACAGCGAGCACCCGCCCGCGCTGATCAGCCGCGGTCAGGCGTACGTGACCAAGGTCATCAACGCGGTGATGCGCAGCAAGGACTGGGCATCGAGCGCGATCTTCCTTGCCTGGGACGACTGGGGCGGCTTCTATGACAACGTGGTGCCGCCGAACAAGGACGCGCTCGGCTACGGGATGCGCGTGCCCGGCATCGTGATCAGCCCATACGCCAGGCGCGGGTTCATCGACCACCAGGTGATCTCTTCGGACGCCTACCTCAAGTTCATCGAGGATGACTTCCTGGCGGGTTCGCGGATCGACCCGGAAACCGATGGCCGACCGGACTCCCGGCCCGGGGTGCGCGAGAACCTCACCGGGAACATGTTCAAAGACTTCAACTTCAACCAGAAGCCGCTGCCGCCCATGATCTTGAACCCGTGCCCGGTCACAACGCTGATCCCGAAGCCAGCCGCCAACTGCAAAGGCTCGGTCAAGCTTGACTTCGATGACTGGGGCGACACCTGACCTCGACGGCCCCGGCCGCCTAGGCCGAACCGCGGCTGCCTGGTGCGCTTAGCCAGGCAGCCGGGCCAGCCCGAGCCGCTCCCAGTCGGCGACGAGCACGGTCGCCAGCCGCCGCACCGAGTACTGCCAGGTGTCAGGGGCATCGCGCCAGTCGAACCGGCCGGTCGACAGCCGCGTCGCCGCGACGACATCGTCAGGCACCACGACCAGGCCGCGTGCGGCGGGCAGGTACCTGGACAGCCGGGCGACATCCAGCTTCGCTCCCCTAGCCGGCATCCGGTTGACCACGACCGTGATCGGCCTGCCCCACTGGTGCAGCAGTTCGGTGGACTCGGCCACCAGGCTGGCAGTCGCCGGCTGGGCGTCGGTCAGCAGCACCACCTGATCGGCCCCGGCGATCGCGGCGGCCAGCGCGGGGTCCTGCAGCCCGGTACCGCAGTCGAGCAGGATCAGGCTGAAGAAGTCCTTGAGCCTGGTCAGCACCCGCCGGTAGGCCTCTTCGTCCAGCGCCCGCATCCGGTCGGGGTCGGTCGGCGCCGGCACGACGAGCAGGCCGTGCACGGCTCGACCAAGCAGAGCGTCCAGGCTGGTCAGCGATAGTTCGTCGTCGTCCAGCACCAGCCGGGCCAGATCGTCCACGTACCAGGACTGGTCGGGCGTGAGCACCCGCCCGAGTGATCCGAAGTCCGGGTTGGTGTCGACGGCGACGATCGGGTCGCGCCGCAGCAGCGAGAACAGCGTGCCCAGCAGGGCCGTGACCGTCGTCTTGCCCACGCCGCCCTTCGGCGACACGACCGCGATCGTGGCGCAGTGCAGCAACCGGGGCCCGGTGATCTTGGCGTCGAGCTGGCTGAGGTTGTCGAGTTCCCGCCACTTGCCCCTGGCCCGTTCTATCCGGGTCGGTGCCGTCGCGATGGTGAGGTCGGCAGGCCGGTAACGATGCCTGCCAGGCGGAGGCGCGTGCGGCCTGGCCGGTCGCGGCCCGGCGCCGGCCTCCGGCACCCCAGCGGGATGAACGGGTTGCCCGGCGCCTTCACCAGGAGAATTGGCTGGCGAGCCGTTCGGGATGAATCCGGGAGCCTTGCCTGGCCCGCCAGCCCGGCCAGGCCCGGCCCACGGGCTCTGCATCAGGCCGAGCGGGCGCTGCGGCTCGCCGCCTGGCGGCTGTCCCGGCGCGGGCGCGGGCATGCCTGGCTGGCCAGGCCCGCCCTCCATGCCCGGCTGCCCCGGAGCCTCGTCCGGGAGAAACTCGTCCGGCTGACCGACCTCTGGTCCCCGGAAGAACGCTCCGCCCGCGGCCCGCAGCCTGCTCGCCGTGCCGATCCACGGCGGCAGTACCGCCTCGGCTCGTTCGAGCGGAGTGCGATCGTCGTCAGGGGGCGCGGCCGAGGCGACCGAGCGTGGCAGGTGCCTGGAGACGGCGCCTTTGTCCCTGAGCACGCCGACGCCCGCGCGGAGCTCACCGCCACTGGTCCGCGCGCTCCAGGCCTGGCCGGACACCGGCGCTCCGGGCCTGCGCAGCTGGATCACGGCTCCTGGCTCGATGCCGTGCGCGCCCAGGTTGCTCTGCCCGGGTATCGGCCGGCCAGCGGTGTCGGTCAGGTGCCAGCCATCGACGGCAAGCTGCGCCGGGCTCGGGTGCAACCCGGCCATGGCGAGCAGGTCGGGCAGGAACCCTGAGACCGGTGCGTCCACGGGCAGGTCTATCTCGTGCTGGCCGAACGGGCTTACCACCGTCACGCGCACGAGCTGTTGCTTAGCGGGGGACATTGCTCTGTGATCGCCCTTCGTGCCTCACGTGTGGCTGCTTGGCTTGCTCGGGATGGCCTTCGCGCTATGGCTGTGTGAATTGACCGTAGGCTTCGGCGACGGCGTCGTACTCGGCGCCGGCGGTGCCGACGTGGCCACCAGGCTAACCTCACCCCGAGCGGCATAACCGGAAAGTCTGGACGCCATCGACGACGGCACGATAACCGCCGCTTCCTGATTGCCGCCGGCGTCGGGCGGCTGCAGATCCCAGATCGTCGTGTTGATCAGCGAGACCGGGTTGAGCGGAACCCCTTGCGAGTTCACCGGCAGAAGCACGACCAGCACCTTCTGCCCGACCGCGAGTCCGCCTGCCGGAAGCTGGCCTGGCTTGAGCGCAAGCCCGACGATCGCCTGTGACGCGTCAGGTACTCCGCCGACTGGAGAGAGCATCGAGCGCGACAAGAACGTGCCTTCGGGCACGGCGTTCCTGGTGACCAGGCCGATCACGCCCGACGCGGCCGACGGGCTGACCAGGCCCGGCCGGCGCCTTGGCCCCGTTGACTGTCACGACCCGCAGGTCAGCCGCGCTCACCCTGGCACCCGCTGGCAGCGGCAAGGAGGTTATCAGCAACTTCACGGTCTGCGGCGGCACGGGAGCGAACACGTACCGGCCGAGCGCGTAAGCACCGCCTGCCACCAGGATCGTCACGACCAGGGCCGTCACCCGCCAGGGGGTGAGCAGCCGGCGGCGTCCTGAACCGCGATTCTGGGCAGCGACGAGATCGTTGATCGATGGTCGTTCGGCCGGAAGGCCGGGAGTGGCCGCGCCGAACCTCCCGTCGCGTGATCGCCCGCTAAGGCCGGTCGTCTGGCTCATCTGAATCAGTTCCTCGCGTCGAACCCAGCTGGTGCCACTGCTCGCTCCCCGGCCGCTGATGCGCGGGCCGGTAGATCTTCTCAGCCCCCGGCCGTTCGCCACCCACCGGTGCCGGCTGGGAGACTTCGGCGGGCCCGGGCCGCTGCCCGGGGCCAACCGCGTGCTCTTCGCTCGCCGACTTCCTGAAGATGATCATGTCGCCGTCGGCTACCCCGCTGTCGGCGAGCGATGCGTTACTGGTGAGCTGCGTTCTCCTGCCCTGCGGGACGCCGGGCCGGGGCGGGGCATGATGCTCGACCACGGAGCTTCCCTGCACAACGCCGATCACGCTGCCAAGCGAGCTGACCAGGTCCTTGGGCGTGGCGTCGGAGCGCACGCCGATGTCCACCTGCCCGCCCGGACCCGCCGCCGTGATCAGGACGACTCGGGTGCCGCTCACCGTAGCGCTCCCCTGGCGGCCGCGTCAGCGGGGCCTGATTCGCCCGGCGCGCCGGGCCACCCTGGCTCCTGATCGAGGCAGCACTGAATGAGCTGCGGCCTGGCGCGGCCCGAGACGAGCATGCCGCGGCCCGGCGGCCACTGCCGGGCCGACACTCCGCCCGCGAGCGGCCCCTCGTCGGGCTGGCCCGACAAGATCAGCGCCGCGTCCGCGACTTCGCGGAGTCGCTGGCCGAACTGCTCATACGACGGTTCGCTGGCTGCCGGCCACCCGGCGCGTCAGCACGATGCCGAAGCCGATGTCGGCGCCTTGCGCGAGCAGATCAGTCAGCGCGGTGAATGGCCCGCCCAGCTGGCCGAGCAGCAGGTCGTAGTCGTCCACGATCAGGAAGTATCTCGGCCCTGACCACCATCGCCCGCCCCGCAGCTCGGCGACCCCCGCGTCCTCGGGCGCCACTCTCGGGCGCAGTTCGTCGGCGAGCCTCAGCGCGAGTTTCTCGGCCGCAGCTCACGTTCGCCGCGTAGCCGATCACGCCGGGGCCGTCGGCCAGGTCGAGCAGCCCCCGGCCCGGGTCGACGATGCCGAGCGCGATCTGGTCGCTGCCCGGCGCGCCGCCCGATGCCTGTCTGAGGTAGGTCGTGATCCGCCGGAGCAAGGTCGTGCGCCCTGAGCCGCTGTCGCCGTAGACGAGCAGCCTGCTGCCAGCCCTGGCCAGGTCAAGCTCGACCGGCCGGCTGCGGAACTCGCTCACCCCGAGCAGGAAGCGTCCGTCGCCAGAGGGCGGCGGGGACCCCGCGATGCGAGCGAGCCGCGCCACGTCGGCGGTGCCGACGCGCAACGGCAGCGCCGCGATCGCCGGGCGCCGCGGCCCGCCAGCCGACTCGGTGATCACCGCGACCGCCTCGGCCAGGCCGCCGGGAGCGGGTTCGTCCGACAGTGCCGGCAGCACCGCCTGGAACAGGTGCCCGTCCCTGGTCAGCCCGCGCCCTGGCAAGTCGGCCGGCACCCGCGACGCGGCCTGACGGCCGGCCAGCGAATCGGACGGGTCGGCCAGGTGCAGCTCCCATCTGCGTGCCGAGCGCGTCGAGCAGTTGCGGCCTGACGTCGAGCCAGCGGTTCGCCGACAGCAGCACGTGCAGGCCGAACGGAAGGCCGGCGGTGGCGAGCTCGATGAGTTCGGGCTCCAGATCGGGTGCGGACTGCCTGAGCTGGCCGACGTTGTCGACGACCAGGAAAATCGCCGGCCAGGCCGCCGCCGGTGATCCGGCCCGGCTCGCCTGCCTGGCGCTGGCCCGCTCGTCGAGCAGCGCCCTGCAGCTCGCGGAACAGCCGCGCGGTCGCCTCTGTCTCGCCCCGGCCGATCACAGCGCCGACGTGCGGCAGCGGGTCGAGCTCGAACAGGCTGCCGCCGCCGAGGTCCAGGCAGTAGAACTGCCGCTGGTCAGGACCAGCCGTCGCGGCGAGCGCGAGCACGAGCGTCTGGAGCAGCGTGGACTTGCCGGTACGGGGTGCTCCGGCGACTCCGAGGTTGCCGCCAGCTCCCGCGGGCCGGTAGGCGACTGCCTCTTTAGCCTGCCGCTCTGGCCAGTCGGCCAGCCCGATGGCCACGGACGCCTGCTCGTCGATTAGCTTGCGCAGGCGGCCAAGCGTCAGTTTGGGCGGCAGCGGATCGGTCCAGATCAGCCGGGCCTGGCCGCCGGCGGCCTCGCCGGCCAGCCGGACAAGGACCTTGAGGTCATCGGCGCGGGCGCGGACCGAAGCCAGCTGGCCATCCTGCGCCGATGCGCCGCCGAGGCTCAGCGGGCGCAGCAGCGAACTCGAGGCCAGCTGATCACGCTGCTCGCCGCTGATGTCGGCTGGCTGGGCCGGCCTGGCCGATCCGCAGATCGCCGCCTTGAACCTCGACTGCTCCCGGTCGACCCGCAGGTAACCGAGCCCCGGCAGCGAGGGCAGCTCGAACGCGTCCGCACTGGACAGGACGGCGCGGGACTCCTCGGCGGTAAAGGTGCGCAGGCAGAGCCGGTACCGAAGGTGCGGCTCCAGGCCCCTGATCCTGCCCTCGTCGAGCCGCTGGGTGGCAAGCAGCAGGTGCACGCCGAGCGACCGGCCGAGCCTGGCCAGCGTGAGGAAAGTATCGAGGAAGTCGGGCTTGGCCGCGAGCAGCTCGCCGAACTCGTCGATCACCACGACCAGGTAGGGCATGGGCTCGAGCTGCGCGCCGCGTGCCCGCGCGGCCTGATAGTCGGCGATCGAGCCGAGGTTCCCTGCCAGCCGCAGCTGCTCCTGCCGCCTGGCGAGCTCGCCGGTCAGCGCTAGCTGCATTCGGTCGACGAGGCTGAGATCGTCGGCCAGGTTCGTGACCAGCCCGGCGACGTGCGGCAGGTGCGAGAGCTCGGCGAAGGCGGCGCCGCCCTTGAAGTCGATCAGCAGCAGGTTCACCAGCGACGGGTCGTGCCGCGCGGCGATCGCGGCGGTCAGCGAGCGAAGCAGCTCGCTCTTGCCTGAGCCGGTCGCGCCGACCAGCATTCCGTGCGGCCCCATCCCGCCCGCGGCCGCCTCCTTGAAGTCGAGCATCAGCGGGGCGCCGTTGTCCTTGCGCCCGATCGGCACGGCCAGGAACTCGGGCGGGATGCCGTCGGCCAGGTCAGCCAGGCTCAGCCAGTGCGAACGCAGGTCAAGCTGCTCGGCCTCGTCTACGCCAAGCAGCTCCACCAGGCGGACCGGGTCGGCCAGGTCCGCGCCCGCCTCGCCGGCCCGCAGGCCGAGCGGGGCGAGCGTCCTGGCCAGCTGGGTCGCGACGCCCAGATCAACGCTGTCGGGGATGACGCCGGCCTCAACCCGGCCGTCCGGCCCGGACGCCACGTACCTGATCGTGCCGGGCGTCATCCAGTCGACCCGTGCCCCGCAGCTAGCCGGAACCTCGGCCAGATCTCGCACCAGGACGATCACCGTCATCGACACAGCCCCGGCGACCGGCATCAGCGCGTCAAGCGACGGCGGGCCTTCGCCCGGCCGGTAGCCGTCGACCACGACGATGACATGAGCGCTCTCGGCGTCCGGCCGCCGTTGCGTCCGGCCGGCTAGCTCCTGGCGTGACAGCAGGCCTGTCGATGCCTCCATCCGGCGGCGCAGGCTGTCCAGGCGCCGTTGCGCGAGCGCCTCGAACTGCGCGCCGAACGCGACCGGATCGGCGGTGACCGCCCGGCCGACCCGGCCAAGGCCCTCGCCGGCTTCGGGGTCCCTGGTGTGGGGCAGCCACTTCAGCCAGCCCCAGGTCCGGACGGCCGACAGCGGCACCAGGCCCATGATCCTCAGCTCGGCGGGCGCGTGGAAGGTCGCCAGGCTGGCGAGCCAGGCACCGGCGAGCGCTCGCGACCGCTCGGGCTCGCCCACGATCGCGACACAGCCAGCCTCTTCCAGGCGCGATCACGACCGGCGCGGCCGGCAGCGTCGCCGTGTCGGCGATGAGCCGCTCGGCCTCGCCGGCCAGATCCGGGTCGGCCTCGGCGAGCGGGCCTTCGTCCCGCACGATCCGCACCGGGCAATCAGCCGGCACGCGCCCCCGGCCAAGCCGCACCGGCGACGAAGTCCTTGTCCCCCGGCCTGCGCTCCCACAGGCCATCGCCCCGAGCCGCGACAACGCACAGCGCCTCAGGGTCGGGGAAGCAGGCCTGCACCGCGTCTCGCTGCGCCAGCGCCGCCGCCGCCGCCTGGGCCCGGGCCGCGGTCAGGTGGGCGGCATAGCGCTGCCTGGTGCGCATCCACCGGCGCGCCCGGGTCCGGCGCTGGCTGACGCTGGCCGCCAGCCCGCCGCCGACCATCGCGAGCACCATCCCGCCGATGACGATGAGGTACACGATCGAGTGGATGAGGAACGCCAGCCCCACCATGGCCAGGCTGCCGAGCATGGGGAGCAGAGAGGTCATCCGGCCGGTGCCCTCATCGGGCGGGCTCGGCGGCGCGATCAGCTCGATCGGCCCCGGCACGGGCGAATGCGGCCACGACCGTTCCGGCCGATGCACCCTGAACGTGTCTGACCAGCCAGCCTGCTCTGCTGAAGCGCTAACTTCTCCCGCCACCTGCCGTCCCTGAAGCTCTCCGGCCCGTCGGCATCCGAAATCCGACGGCCGATGCCATCGGAGCTTGTAGTCCGTTACATTCGCTTGCGTAGTTCTGGATGAATTGAGTATATAATTGAACCTCCGATGCCACGCCTGTGGCACAGTCGATCATTACTGACGTCTTCGGACGCGAATGGCGAGGAGGAACGATGGCAGGCGTGATTAGGGTGACCCCCGAGCAGCTGTCGGGCGTATCTGCGCAGCTCACGGGCGGCGCGGGCTCGATCGAGGCGACCCTGTCGCAGCTCGCTTCCCAGGTAGCGCCGCTCGGCTCGGACTGGGCCGGCGTTGGCCAGGCAAGGTTCCTCGCCTTGTGGCAGCAGTGGCAGACGTCGTCCAGGCAGCTTCACCAGGCACTGTCCGACATCAGCATTCTCATGCGCCAGGCCTCGGTCGCATACGAGACGAATGACGCCCAGGTGGGCGCTAGCTTCGGCAGCTAACGAGGGCGGGTCAGGCTGGTGTGAGCGACCACGCACGCGACGCAATCAGGTTGTGACCAGGCTTGCCGGATAACGACGCCTTTTTGCCCTGTTGTCGGACCGGCTGGCTGTGGCATGATCTGGCCCAACGTCCCACCAGTCACGGAGGCAACGGTGGCCGATACTGGCTTGCGGTCCGATGCGATCGGCCTGCGCGAGGTCTTGTTCCAGAGCATCACCGACATGGCGCCTGGCGCCGCGATCGCGGCGTCGATTCCGGCGGGCGCCGCCCTGGCCGGTGGCGCGCTCCCGCTTGCCGTGGTATTCGCGCTGATCGCCTGCCTTTTCTCCGCGTGGAGCATCGGGCAGCTCGCGAAGGAGCTGCCGTCGTCAGGTTCGATGGCGACCTACGCCGCCAGGGGCCTGCACCCCTCGACTTGGCTTCCTCGTCGCCTGGGCTTACGCGATGGTCGGCTGGCTGATCCCGCCACTCGTGCTGCTCCAGCTCGGCTTCACGTAGCCGCGACCACGCTGAACGGCGAGTTCCACGGCTACCCGGCGAACCTGTGGTGGCCGTGGTCGATCGCTCGGGCTGATCATCATCCTCGCGGCCGGCTACTTCGGGGTCAGGACCTCGGCGCGGTTCGGCACCATCCTCGGAATCTTCGAGATCGCCGTGTTCCTGATCATGGCCGTGCTGCTGATCTTCCACGCGGGCGGGCACAACACCCTGTCGGTGTTCACCACCAAGTACACCCCCAAGGCCTTCCACGGGCTGAACGGCGTCATCGCCGGGTCGGTCTTCACCGTGCTCGCCTTCGGCGGTTTCGAAGGCGCTGCCCCGCTGGCCGAGGAAGCGCGCAACCCGCGCCGCACGATCCAGCTCGCTGTCCTGCTCGCGACCTTGTCGATCGGCGTGCTCTACGTCGTTCACCACCTACGCCGCCGATGTCGCGTTCGGTCCCGCTAAATTCGCGGGCTTCTCGACCGCTGGGCCATCCTCCTGGGAGGGCATGGCCAAGATCGCTCTACGGGCTCTTCTGGATCCTGGTCTTCCTGGCCATCGTGAACTCCACGCTGGCGAACTCCAACGCGGGCGTCAACGTCTCCAGCCGCACCTCCTTCGCCATGGGCCGGATCGGCGCCTTCCCGTCCGTGCTCGCCAACATCAGCTCCAGGCACCGGTCCCCCGTCGTCGCGCATCGCCCTTGGCGGCGCCATCTCGCTCGCGGTCATGCTCGGGCTCGGCCTGCACTATGACCCGATGACGGCCTTCTCGATGGTCGGCACCGGCCTGGTGATCCTGATCGTCGGCGTGTACATCGTGATGAACCTGTCGTGCATCGGCTTCTTCAGCCGCAGCGGACGGCTCAACGTGCTTTCCCACGTGATCGTGCCGATCCTGGGCATCGCCGCGTTCGTCCCAGCCTGGTGCGCCGGGGCCGGCATCAAGATCCCCGGCTTCAGCTTCATCACGCCCGCTGCCCGCGCCGCTGTCCTACATGGGCCCGGCGGTCGCGATCTGGATGGTGCATCGGCGGTATCTACCTCGTCGTCCTCTACTTCACGAACCCGCGCCGGGTCGTCGACGTCGGCCTGGTCCACCTCGACGCTGAGGTCTCCTAAGCCGCCGGCCCTAGGGTGATCACATGAGCGATCTCGAGGTAGTCAGCTTCAGGCCAGAGCGCGATCAGTACGCCTGGACGTTCGGCGGCGTCCCGCCCGTGCGGCGGATCAAGCCGCCGGTCGTGCTGGAGGTCTTCACCGAGGACGCGTTCTTCGGCCGGGTGCGCAGCGAGAACGACCTGGTGTCCCAGGTCTGCGAGTTCCCGTTCGTGAACCCGCAGACCGGTCCCGTTCTATATCGAAGGCGCCGAGCCGGGAGACACGGTCGCGGTGCACTTCGTGTCGATCACGCCCGCGAAGGACTGGGGCGCGTCCACGACGATCCCGCTGTTCGGCGCGCTCACCTGCACGCACCTGACCGCGCTGCTCAACGCGCCGCTGCCGGAACTGGTGTGGATCTGGCAGTTCGACTCGGCGGCGAACACCTGCCAGTTCAAGGCCAAGCACGGCGATTTCACCGTGGACATGCCGATGAACCCGATGCACGGCACGGTCGGCGTCGCCCCCGCCAACCTGGAAGCACGCAGCGCGCTGGTGCCCGACGCGTTCGGCGGCAACATGGACACCCCGGAGATGCGCGCGGGCACCACCTGCTACCTGGGCGTCAACGTGGAAGGCGCGCTGCTGTCGCTCGGCGACGGCCACGCGCGCCAGGGCGAGGGCGAGACCTGCGGCGTCGCTGTCGAGACGGCGATGAATTCGGTGCTGATCGTCGATCTGATCAAGGCATCGTCCACGCCATGGCCGAGGCTGGAGACCGACGACTACATCATGACCGCGGGCTCGGCGCGGCCGCTGGAAGACGCGTTCAGGATCGCCCAGACCGAACTGGTGCTGTGGCTCGCCAGCCAGTACGGCATGGACACCATGGACGCCTACCAGCTGGTCACCCAGGGCGTCGAGGCACCGCTCGCCAACGTAGTCGATGTCAACTACACGAGCATCGCCAAGATACCCAAGCGCTACCTGCCGGGCGGCGCGGTGATGGGCGGCATGCACGCGCAGCTCAGGGAAATGGCGGCGGGCCTGGGCCGGTAACCGGCGAAACGTGACGCCATCGGGCGGCTAGACCCCGGCGGCCGCGTTCGCGTCCTGGATCGCGTGCCAGACGGCGCTGGCCGCCAAGTCGTTCTTCGTGAGGTCGCGCAGCCGCTTGCGAACTGGCCGGTTGTCCGCGCCCCGGTACATCACCCGCCCGAGCCCGATCGCGTTGGCAATCCCGGCGAAGGCGGCTTCCCCCGAGTCCACGTCGCCCGTGCCGAGCGCGACGGCGTCCAGCCTCGCCCTGACCGACGCGGCTCTCGCCGCGTCGCGGACGGGCCATCGCGGCCGCAGCACGCTCCCTTCGCGGTCCCCTATCGCGCCTTCGGCGACAAGCCTGGCCAGATACGTCCTGGTGATGTTCGCCCGAGGAGTGGCGACCCAGTGCCGCAGCCGGGGCGGCTTGCGCGCCAGGGCGATGCCCCCCAGGGCCGCGTCGAGTTCCGGGTCACCGGTTGCCTGGCCCGGGGTGACCTCGACGATCCTGCCGTCGGCCACCTCCACCAGGCCGGCGGTTGCCAGCATCACCAGTTCCGCGCCCATCAGCCCGTACTGCACATTGCCGCGACCGCGCAGCACGCCCGTGGCCTGCTCTATGGCGACCAGCACCAGATCCTCGCCCAGTGAATCCATGCCGCCGACGCTACGGCAACCTTGCGCGCCGTTATGCAAGCTTCGAAATTGAGGATCTGGAGAGTCGGAGCAGTGATGTTGGCGAAGTGAGAGTCGCGGTGAGGGGTCCAGGTGATGGGCGGATCGGGGGTCGATCGGCATGCCGAGAAATCGCGGCATGGCGTGGATGTGCGGGGCCACGGCCAGATCGAAGAGTTCGGCACGGTACTGCCAGATCCGCTCGGACCAGTCGAGCCAGCGGCGTAACCGGGGCCTGGGCACGGCGGCGGACATCGCGTGCTCCGCGTTGGCGGCCCTTCCCAGTAGACAGGGATGATTGACCGTTCCCAGACGAGCTGCAGATCTGGCTGACGCGAGCCTCGATGCCTCTGGGTCTAAGGGTTCCGGGAAGGACTTTTCAGTGACGCGGCCACGATCTGCCTGCTGTCGCGGCCTGTGAGACCGACCAGCTCACCGAACGGCCAGTCGGTCGAAGCATGGAGTTGTTGCAGGTAAATGCCAGCGTGCGAACCCTCAGAAGCGACGGCTTCCTGGACCCAATCGGTTAACCGGCAGGCAATCCTCCGAATGCGGACTATCACGCCTTTGAGGCATCATAGTGGATTAGTGAGTTTAAGGGTCTTGACGGCTAAGTTGGCTGGAGTTACGCTGCCGGGCGTGGATCAAACGGGGGCCACGACGATAGTCTATGGCCGTGCGCGTATTTATACGCTTGCACTGAGCTTATCTCGCGTTCGCGTATCTCTGGCAGTCGAAAGTGCTCTGCTGCGCTTGCCAATGATGCCTCGACGTTGCCCCCAAGTAGTCAGTTACTACCACGGGAAACAAGGAGATTGTTCATGCTTTTAGCTCGTGCGCGCAGTCTGGGGGTCCTGACATCCGGGGTGCTGTTAGCCGCATTGCTCACTGCCGGCTCGGCTCAGGCGGGGGCCAGTGCCGGTTCTTCGCCTATGATGCTTCCTGCCTATGCTCACGGCACGATCAGCGGAGCGGGGCCGCGCAGCGGTGTCCGCCTGATGCTGATTGCGTGGCCCAGGCAGTCTGTGATGGGCAAGGTCCGCGTCGGCCAGCACGTGAAGACGCGGGTCATCGGCAAGGCCACGTCTTCGGGCACGGGGACATACAGCATCCGCCCGACCGTGCAGTTGAAGAACGGGCTTGTCGACCTGGAGGTCGTCGGGCGCAGCAGCAAGGCGGTCGGCGCGTCCAGTTTCGGCGCGATGATTCACGGGAAGACGATTGCCCCGGCTGCGGCGGGCGGTCACGCGAGCGAGGGGGCGGTCGCAGCCAACATACGCATGATGGCGCTGCCGAAGTCCGCCGTGCCGGCCGTGCCGCGGCACCCGGGGATTGCCGACTGCGCTCCCCGGTAAAGGTAAAGGAGCTTGGCCGCAAGATGGTGGATATCGGCGGCCTGTACTCGATTGGCATGCCTCACGCCAGGATATCGATGACCTACTCCGAAGGCTCCGCCACCACGATAGGCGTCGCCGTCAGCGTTCCCCTCAGCGACAGTTCCTTCAGCGCAGGGGGCACGTTCACCGAGACCAGTTCCGGGACGGAAGGTTTTCCGACCCAGACCGGCGTCGAGGAAGATATGCAAACGCCGTATACCTTCGGCGAGTACTCTCTTTGTGGTGGTCTGATGCACCAGGTGCTGCCTGAGGTATGGGTCACTGGTTCCCGCAAAGTGACTGTCCTCGCTCCAGCGGCCCGTAAATGCAGCCGGCGCTTCCACACTGGGGAGACCTTCAGCACGACCGATGAGAAGGCGGGCACGTTCACTGCGGGCGTGGACCTGAAGCATGAGATCGGCGTCAACTTGTCGGCTCAGTCCGGATACGACAAGGATACGTCCATAACGTGGACGTTCCCTAAGGGCGGCGGATTCCTCTGCGGCACCAGCAACTTCCCGAGCCAGGCAGCGTGGAACGTCATGGACGTGTCGAGGTCCGGCAACTCCTGAAAAGTAAGAGACCAATCTCCAGTAAAGGACAGAGAGCATCTACTTGAGCCGATTGGTCGTGGGAGGGCTGGCCTGCGGGCTGGCCCTCCTGCTGGTGACCTCGTGCAGCCGGGGCGGTGTTGACGCAGACGGGCCGTTCGGGAGCACGATCCCTGATTCGGGAATGATCTGTGCCCACACCCGGCTGGGCGGGGCCGCCTATAGCGGCTTCGAAAACTTTCCCAATAAGGGCGGGCCTGCCACAATAACCAGAGTCCGGCTAGCGCATGCCCGGCATCTGCGTCTGGTAGCAGCCTGGGTACTGCAGACGCCAGGCCCGAGCTTCGGCGTGGGCGTGGGCGGTGGGTACCCGACTAAGTCGAGCGTGGAAGCCGACGCGCCCGGTACCCGCTGGGATCTGCGGCAACGGATACCGGGCGCGGTCGTCCGGCACACCCGCGGAAGAGAAACAATCGACCTGGTGATAGTCGCCAAACCGATCGGAAGGGTGGGCACATCCACGGCGATCGACGTGTATTACAAAGTCGCCGGAAACCGTTACCTCCTGGACTTCCCATACGGCTTTACCGTAAAGGTCGCCCGCACCTGCTGAACAAGCCCGGATTCCCTACCAGTCCAGCAAGCATCGATCGCCGCATCGCTGACAGCGCAGGTGACGCAGGCGCTCTGGCCGGTGCCGGCGAGTTCGGTCGGGCCTTCGGTGTCGGTGCCGTCCGGGTTCTTGGTGTTGCAGCGCACATGTGAACCCTTTGTGAACGTCGGGAAGCGGCTCCCAGCACGAGAAGCGATGCATGTGAGGTGCTTTGGCGCGGACGGTTTCTTACTTGTTGGGAGTTTCGCTGTCGAGCGCGCGCATCGACGCCGGATCGTAACGCTCGCCGGCCACCAGCTCAGGCGGCACGGCCGCGCCGATGGCCGCCAGGTCATCCGGGCTGAGCTCGATGCGTACCGCCGCCAGCGCTTCGGCGAGCCGGTTGGCGTGCTTGGTCCCGGTCAGCGGGATGATGTCGGCGCCGCGCGACAGCACCCAGGCGTAGGCGAGCTGGGCGGCGGTCACGCCCCGGCTGGCCGCGATCTGCTCGAGCGCGGCGACCAGGCCGAGGTTGCGGGTGAGGTTCTCGCCGGAGAACCTCGGGAAACGGGCGCGCGGGTCGCCCGGGGCGAGGCCGCCGGCGGTCGCGCTGGAGATCAGGCCCCGCGACAGCACCCCGTAAGCGGTGACCGCGATGCCGAGCTCCCTGACGCACGGCAGAATCTCCGCCTCGATGCCCCGGCTCATCAGCGAGTACTCGATCTGCAGCGCGCTCACCGGGTGTACGGCGTGCGCCCGCCTGATAGTGGCCGCGCCCATTTCTGACAGCCCGAGGTAGCGCACGTAGCCGGCCTTGATCATCTCGGCGATCGCGCCGACGGTGTCCTCGATCGGCACTCCCGGGTCCAGTCGCGCCGGCTGGTACAGGTCTACGTAGTCGGTGCCGAGCCTGGTGAGGCTGTGCGCGAGCGAGCTCTTGACCGCGTTCGGGCTCATGTCCCGGCCGACCATCTTGCCGCTCGGATCGCGCTGGACGCCGAACTTCACCGCGATGAAGACCTTGCCGCGATCCTTGGACGCCAGGGCCTCGCGCAGCAGGAGCTCGTTATGGCCCTGGCCGTAGAAGTCGCCGGTGTCCAGCATCGTCACGCCGCCGTCGATCGCCGCGTGAATCGTCCTGACCGACTCCGCGTCCTGCGCCGGGCCGTAGATCCCCGACATGCTCATCAGCCCGGCGCCGATCCGCGACACCATGGGCCCGCCAGAGCCCAGCACGACCTGCTCCACTCGCTGCTCCCGCCTTGCCCTCGTCAGGGCTTTATGACAATCAAGCTCGGACCGAAACCGACCTTAACGGGTCTGCCGACCTTGCCGGTGGCGATCGTGATCGGGACCACCTCGTTCTTCTTGTAGTTAGAGACGTAGGCGGTCTTGCCGTCCGGACTGATCGCGATGCCCGCGACGCCGACCTGCCCTGATCGGCTTGCCCGCCGTGTTGGTGGTCGTCGCGAAGGGCGTCACCACCACTCCTGAGTCGAAGTTCGAGGCCAAGGCGGTCTTGCCGTCGGGCGTGATCACGATCGTCTGCGGGTCTGGGCCGACCTTATGATTGGCTTGCCCGCCCTATTGGTGGCGGTCGCGATCGGGGTCACGGAGCCCTCAGCCCCGATGCCGACATTGAGGACATACAACGTCTTCCCGTTGGGGGTGATCGCGGCGAACAGCGGGCTGTAACCTACCTTGATCGAACGGCCGGCCTTGTTACTCGCGACCGTGATCGGTGTCACCGAGCCGTTCCTGAGACCATCCTCCTGGTTGATGACGTAGGCGGTCTTGCCGTCAGGTGAGATCACGATCGCCCTTGGCCTGACCCCGACCCTGATCGGCTTGCCTGCTTTGCTGGTGGCGATGTTGATTGGCGTCACGCTTTCTGAGTTCATGTTCGCGACATAGGCGGTCTTCCCGTCCGGGGTGATCGCGATCGCGTCGGGATTGGCGTCGACGTAGATCGGCTTGCCTGCTGTGTGATTGGCCGTGTTGACGGGCGTCACAAACCCCGCGCCGAGAACATAGGCGACGGACCCGCGGCCGTGACCCTGCGAGGGAAGCGACTGGCCGAGTGCCGTGGTCACCACGGGCACGAGCACGGCTACTACGGCGGCGATCGCCAGGCTGCCGGCCGCGCTCTGCAGCCGGCGGCGCCGGCGGAGCCTGATCCCTGCCAGCAGGCAGCGACGGGGCAGGGACCCGATCGACGGTTCGTCTTCCATGATCAGTCCGAGCAGGGCGGGCAGCGACGTATCACTCATGAATGGCCTCCTCTAGAGCATCGCCCAGCGCTACTCGAAGCTTTTCCAGGGCGCGGTTACTCTGGCTCTGACATTGCCTGACGAGCAGCCGAGCACGGCTGCGACCTGGTCGACGCTCAGGTCTTCCCAGTACCGGAGCATGACGACGGCGCGGGACTTGGGCGGCAGCGTGGCCAGCGCTTGCAGCAAGACGATCCTGATCTCGGGGTCCGGCGGATCGGACGGCCGCTCGGGCAGGCTGCTGGTGAGGATCTCAGGCTGCCGTTTCCGGCGCCCCAAGGTCCGGGCTGCCTGGCCGACAAACTAAACAGATGCGCCGACGTCGAGTTCCGGTTGCACACCAGCCTGCGGCGTTTTCGTCACCAGGCCACGATCAAAGGTTCGGGCGGCACCACCGTGCTGCAGTACACGGGGAACGGCAGGGTGCTGATGTCTCCTGAGCTGATCTTGGCCAGTGCCAGGTGGCCGCAGACGTAGAGCCCGTGCGGATGCTCGTGGTCAGGGCTAAGCGTAAACAGCAAGTTGCCGCCGTCGATGATCGCCGGATCGGCCTGATGAGCAGGCTCACCGGCGACCAGGACCCTGGTGATCCTGCCGGTGGCCACGGAGATAGCTACCAGGCGGCTTTCCCTGCGATTGGCGCTGCCCACCTGCGCGAACACGGTCCGGCCGTCGCCGCTGATGACACCAGCTACCGGCCCGTCGTTCACGGCCGGCGTTCCGGCGGGTGGCTCGGCAGACGATGCCGATGCGATGAGCCTGCTGGCCCTTGTCAGGCTATCCCCGGCCGCGCCGGTGCTGAGGATCATGAGAGCGTTGACCTGCGTGCCCTTGCGGAAAACGACCGACCCGCCTGACACCGCCGCCCGGCCGATAGCCGCGACGAAGCTCAACTGCCCGCCAGTCGCCCAGGAAAGCTCGCTGATATCCGTGCTCGTGGACGGCCAGACGCTCCACGTGCGGCTAGCGCCAGTGACCATATTGCGGACGGTGATAGCCGCCGGATGGGCCGCGGGATTGGCGATCAGCAGGCTCGACGGCGCGAAGGCGAGTTCCTTGCCGTCGGGCGACACCGCGACAGCGACGCTCGCCAGCCCGTCACTGGTAATCGGGGTCGGGACGCTGACCGGCGGCCCAGCCACCTGCTGCGCAGCTCCCGGCCTGCCTTTGGAGTTGAGGACGATCCTGAAGAACTCAAGATGGCCGCGCGCCGATGAGTCATACTCAACGCCGGCCAGGTAGAAAATCCGGTCGCCTGGAGCAGCGGCGATTCCCTCAGGGTGAAAGCCCGTGGCCACTTCTGGAATCCTCGCGACAATCCGGCCCGTGGTCACCGACCTGACATAGCCACGACGTCCGTCTTCCCAGCTCACCATGAATTGCGGCGTGCCCGCGACCTGTGTGATCCGCGGCAGCTTCTCATGCTTGTGCTTGGTGACCGGCTGCTGCGGCCCGCGACGTACTTGAGCGCGCAGGTGGCCGATGATTGCCACCGACACGACCAGCGCGAGCACCGCCGCGCCGGCGACAACCGGGATCAGCCAGCGGCCGCCGGCCCAGCGCCTGGTCGTCGATCGCCATTGATCACTAGCGTGCTGGAAATCGGGTGCGTCCAGCCGGAGCGGCGGGAGGTCTCGCGGGCCGATCTGCTCCCCCAGCGCGGCGGCCAGGTAGCGCAGCAATATCGCCTCCCGCTGGCGGGCGCAGCCGCAGCAAGGCGCTCAGCACCTCCCGGCGCTCTTCACTGGCCAATGCGGCCGCCTCGGCCGACCATGCGGACGGCAGCCAGGTCCCGAGTTCTGCGCTGCCAGGCGGGCCTAGCGCGGTCCGGGTGCGCCGGAACTCTGATCGGCAGCCGTTGAGCACTGCTGACCTGACGTAAGGGAGTGCCTTGGCCGGATCACGCAGCTTGTCCCAGCGGCGATGCAGCCCGCAGAACGCGTCTTGCACGATGTCCTCGGCGGCCTGCCGGTCGCCGACCATGATCAGGGCCAGCCTGGTGAGCCCGAGCGCGTGCTCGGCATACAAGGCGGTGACGGCGCGTTCGGAATCGGCGCCGAGCGCTCCGCCGGCCGAGCCGGCCGTGGTGCGGCCTGGCCGTACCGCGGCGGGTTCAGCCGCAGCGGAAATGTCGCGATCCATGACACTGAGACGCGGGAATCAGGCTCAGGTTGCTTCGGCGCGGACGGTTTCTTACCCCTTAGGATTTTCGCTGTCGGCGCTGGTGTGAGCGCCGAGTGCGAGGCGAGAGGAACTGATCGTGGACTTCGACATCCCGCCCGAGCTGGCCAGCTACCTCGCCGAACTCGACGAGTTCATCGAGCGCGAGATCCGGCCGCTGGAACGGCAGGACGACAACGCCAGGTTTTTCGACCACCGGCGCGAGGACGCGCGGACCGACTGGGATCGGGGCGGCCTGCCGGCCAGGCAGTGGGAGGAACTGCTGCGCGAGGCGGTGCGGCGGGCCGACGCGGCCGGGCACTACCGTTACGCGTTCCCGGCGCAGTACGGCGGGCGCGACGGCACCAACCTCGGCATGGCGATCATCAGGGAGCACCTCGCGAGCAAGGGCCTTGGCCTGCACTGCGACCTGCAGAACGAGCACATGATCGTCGGCAACAATGTCGGCCTGCTGCTCATGCTCGAATACGGGACCGCCGAGCAGCGCGCCGAGTGGGTCGATGGGCTCGCGGCCGGGCGGCGGGGGTTCGCGTTCGGGATCACCGAGCCCGCGCACGGTTCAGACGCCACGCACATGGAGACTGTTGCGGTGCGCGACGGGGGATTCCTGGGTCATTAACGGGGAGAAGACCTTCAATACCGGCGTGCACGCCGCCTCGCACGACCTGATCTTCGCCAGGACAAGCGGAAAGGCCGGGCGACGCCGAGGGCATTACCGCGTTCCTGACGCCGGTCAGCTCGCCCGGGCTTCGTCATCGAGGAATACCTCTGGACGTTCAACATGCCGACCGACCACGCCCGGGTCAGTCTCCGCGACGTGCGGGTTCCCGCCGCCGCGGTCTTCGGCGGGGAGGGACGCGGGCTCGCGGTAGTACAGCATTTCTTTAATGAGAACAGGATCAGGCAGGCGGCATCATCGCTCGGAGCAGCGCAATATTGCATCAACGAGTCGGTGGCCTATGCGAAGGAGCGGGCGCCGTTTGGCAAGCCGCTCGCGACCAATCAGGCGATCCAGTTCCCCCTGGTTGAATTGCAAACCCAGTGCGAGATGCTGCGCGCGCTCGTGCACAAGACGGCGTGGCTGATGGACTCCTGCGGCGCGTTCTCGGCGTCGGACAAGGTGTCGATGTGCAATTACTGGGCTAACCGCCTTTGCTGCGAGGCGGCCGACCGGGCGATGCAGGTGCACGGCGGGCTCGGGTACTCGCGGCACAAGCCGTTCGAGCACATCTACCGGCACCATCGCCGGTACCGGATCACCGAGGGCGCCGAGGAGATCCAGATGCGGAGGGTAGCCGGATATATGTTCGGCTTCATGCGGCAGCGGGCGCCCAAGGGAGTTGCTGAGCAGTGACCGAAGCTCCGCCCGCCGGCCGGGCGGCTCCGGGCCGGTGGACACGGCGTCGCTGGCCGCGGCGCTGCGAGGCCGGCTCGGCAAGGTCACGATCGAGAACGTGTCCAGGCTGTCGGGCGGCGCGTCGCGGGAGACCTGGGCGTTCGACGCGGTCGGGGCCGACGGCGCGCGTACCGAACTGGTGCTGCGCCGTGACCCGCCCGGAAGGCCCAGCGAGCCGGGGGTCGTGCAACGCGAGGCGGCGGCGATCGCGGCAGCCAGGGCCGCCGGGCTAGCCGTGCCCGAAGTGCTGCTCAGCAGCTCCGACGCTGACGTCCTCGGCTCGGCTGGCATGGTCATGCGGCGGGTGCCGGGCGAGACGATCGCCAGGCGAATCCTGCGCGAGGACCGCTACCAGCTGGCCCGCGAACGGCTCGTAGCCCAGCTCGGCGCCTTCGCCGCCGGGCTGCACGCGCTCGGCCTGCCTGCCGGTCTTGAGCTGCCCGCGCCTGACCCGCTGGCCGATCTGCGGGCCAGGCTGGACGAGTTCGCCGCTGCGGGGTGGACGAGCGAGGTCTTTGAGCTGGCGCTCGCGGCACTTGCCGCCGACCCGCCCGCACCGCGCCCGCCTGTGCTCCTGCACGGCGATCTCCGGCTCGGCAATCTCATCGTCGGCGACGGGTGCTCAACGCGGTGATCGACTGGGAACTGGTGCACGCCGGCAATCCGGCCGAGGACCTCGGCTGGCTCTGCGTCCGGGCCTGGCGGTTCGGCGGTGCCGGCCCGGTGGCCGGGGTCGGCAGCCGGGACGAGCTGCTGGCGGCGTACCGGGCCGCCGGGGGCGCCGAGGTGGGCCTCGGCGAGCTGCGCTGGTGGGAGATACTCGGGCACGCTGCGCTGGGGCGTCATCTGCATGACCCAGGCGTGGGTGCACCTGTCGGGCGCGCACAGGTCGGTCGAGCTGGCCGCGATCGGGCGGCGGGTCTGCGAGCAAGAGTGGGACCTGCTGCGCCTGCTCGACCCGGCGGCGGCCGCGCAGGCGGCCGCGGGCCGGCCGCGGCTTGCGGGCCGATCCGCTGCCGTCCCCTGCCGCATTCGGGCGGCCGACGGCGAGCGAGCTGCTGGACGCGGTGCGCGGGTTCCTGACCGGCGAGGTGATGCCGGCGACCAGCGGGCAACTGGCGTTCCACGCCCGGGTGGCAGCCAACGTCCTCGCGATCGTGGCCCGTGAGCTTGATGCGTTGCTTCGCAGACCTTGACTCCGGATGCCTTGGCTCCGCGGGTCCGGCTCCGGGCGCGCGCCTGGCCGCCGAGGTCGTCGCCAGGCTAGCGGTCGCCAATCCCAGATACTTCGACGTTCCGGATGAAGAGGTCTAGCATCCGATCCCGAAGGAGCGCGGGCTGTGGCCGGCCCTGAGTTTGTGACCGGCCGAGTCGTGACCAGGATCCGCGTTGTGAGGTGTCGCTCTTTTGGTGATCCAGCCGGGTGGTGCCGTGTCCGGGAGGGTTGTCGTGCCCGGGAGGGTTCTCGTCCTTACCATGGAGGGTTTCCGGGTTCCTGTAGGAGCGTTGTCGCATGAAGGAGGGTTGTCGTCGTATAGCCCGGTCAACTCTCCTAGATGCGGAAACCCTCCTGCACGAACCCGAGAACCCTCCTGCGAGAGCAGCCTCACCTCCCACACGAGCCTGTGCCGGCGGCGTGATCGCTAGTGGATGCCCTCGGGGCGGAACTGGATGCTGATCCTCGGTCCCGTCACCTTGGCCGACTTCGGCACGGATGCTGCCAGGTGCGCTGGCAGGAGCCGCCCATCACGAGCAGGTCACCATGACCGAGCAGGAAGCGGAGCGGTCTCGTGGCGGCGGCGAGCGGGTAGCGGAACCGGCTGGCCGGGGCCCAGCAGAAACGCGCGCGGGTTGCCCAGCGACACGATCGCGACGATCGTTTCCCTGACGCGCCGGCCAGAGTTGTCCCCATGCCAGGCGACGCTGTCCTTGCCGTCCCGGTACAGGCAGAGGCCGACGGTACACAGCGGCTCCCCTAGCTGCGGCCGTAGTGCGCGTCGAGCGCCGCCATCGCCTGACCGAGACCGGGATCGGGCAGCGGCTCGTCTTTGCCGTACCAGCTGAGCAGCCGCGGCACGTCAACGACCTGGTCATACATCGGGCGGCGCTCGGCCCGCCACGGCACGGTCCGCATCAGCCGCTCGAAGAGGTCATCCGCCCCGGCCACCCAGCCAGGCAGCAGTTCCATCCAGGCGCCGCCGGCAAGCTCCGTCCGCCGCAGCGCGCCGAGGTCACCGAGCCGGAACTCCTGGCCAGCGTCGAGCAGCGATGCCTGGAATCCCGACAGTCATGCCACCAGCATACCCAGTGATCAAACAAGTGTTCGATAATGCCCATTTAGGGAATCAGGGACAACGATCCGCGCGGGCGGAGCCGGGCTCCGGGCAGGTGGTTGGCGGGGCGCAGGCGTCAGAGTGAGTCGGCTCGGTAGACCGGCTCGCCTTCGACATAGGTCGCGAGAACCTTCGTCGACCCGACGTCTGCTGGCGGGCCGCTCATCGGATCTCGGTCTAGCACGATCAGGTCCGCCAGCTTGCCGACGTCGATCGAGCCGGTCACGTCGTCTAGGTGGTTCACGAACGCTGAGCCGATCGTGTAGGCGGCGAACGCTTCGGCCGGCTCAAGCCGCTGCGCTGGCAGGAGCGGCTCAGCCTCCGCGCCCGTAGCGCCCTGGAGCGCCCGGTTGACCGCGACGTGGATTGCGCGGATCGGGTTCGCGCTGCTGACCGCCCAGTCGCTGCCCGCCGCCAGCCGGGCACCAGAACGCAGCAGATCGCCGAAGAGGTACTGGCGGGCCGAGCGCTCCGCGCCGAGGAACGGGATAGTCAGCTCGTCCATCTGCGGCTCGTGCGCGGCCCACAGCGCCTGCATGTTGCCGGTCACTCCGAGTGCGGCGAACCTGCCGATGTCGTCGGGATGCACGACCTGCAGATGCGCGATGTGGTGCCGGTGGTCGTTGGCGCCGTTCGCGGCGCGCGCGGCTTGCACCGCGTCCAGGCACTCGCGCACGGCCCGGTCGCCGATCGCGTGGAAGTGCACCTGGAATCCGAGCGCGTCGAGCGCGGTGACGTGCGCGCGCAGTTCGTCGGGATCGACGTACGAGAGGCCGCGCGCGCTGGTCTGGCAGCCGCAGGAGTCCAGGTAGGGCTCGAGCATGCCCGCGGTGTAGTTCTCGGCCACGCCGTCTTGCATGATTTTCACGGTCCCGGCCGAGAACCGGCCGGCCTGCCCGCCCTCCCGGCGCTCGAGCAGGCCGTCAATCTGGCCGGCGCCCTTGCCGCGCTCCCACCACAGCGCGCCCGCGCACCCGGGCCGTCAGCTGCCCGGACCTGGCCGCCTCCAGATACACCGGCAGCGGGTCCTGCGACCCCAGGTACTCGCCGACGATCGCGTCCTGCCACGCCGTGACTCCGCGCTCGATGCAGGTGCCGCTGGGCGAGCAGCAGCCCGGCGAGCCGTTCTTCGAAACTCGGCTTGGGCACGAACGCACCGACCAGGTCGGCCGCGCCCTCGTGCACCGTCCCCTGCAGCGACCCGTCGGCCTCGCGCTCGAATCGACCGTCGGCCGGGTCCATCACCCGGGCGTCGAAGCCAGCCAGCTCGAGGGCACGAGAGTTCGCCCAGCCGCCATGCACGTCCCTGTTCAAGAGGAAAGCAGGGCGCGACCCGGTCACCTGGTCAAGCTGAGCCTTGCTCGGCGTCCCGCGCTCGAACCACTCCATCCGCCAGCCGCTGCCCGAGATCCACTCGCGCTCCGGATGCGCGTCGGCGTAGGCCCTGATCCGGCCGAGCGCCTCGTCCAGCGGTCGCCGCGCCGATGAGGTTGCAGCCCACCATCGTGACCCCGGCGAACGCCGGATGCACATGCGCGTCCTGGAACCCGGGCAGCAGTGCCCGCCCGCGCAGACTCGACGATCTCGGTCCGCGGGCCGCGCAGCTCCCGGACTCGCGTCATCAGCCATGCCGATGGCCGCGATCTTGCCGCCGGTCACCGCGACCGCGTCAGCCGGGCGCCCTGGCCCGGCACTCGCCGCTGCCCAGCCTGCGCCTGCATCCGCGCCGGCGGCGTAGACCGCGCCGCCCCTGAAGATCACGTCCGCCTGCTGACGCCACCCGTTCCTCCCGGTCCATCGTCGCGACTGCACTGCCGCGTCGCCAGTCTAGCATCACAGTCGCGATCGTCGGACCCAGATCTGTCAACGATCGCCCACGCAGCATGCCACTGCGTCCGCGCCAGGTCCGATCCAGGTAACTGTGGCAGAGTGCGGTCATGGAACCAGTCGCCTTCGACCAAGTACGGTTCGGTTCGCGGGCGAGGTGAGGGACGGCGTCGCCCGAGCTATCCTCGGGATCCCGTACGCGGCCAGCCCGACCGGTCACCGCCGCTTCGCGGCGCCTGTGCCGCCGCGAGCCCTGGACCGAGGTCCGCGAGGCGACGGCACTCGGCCCGACACCGCCGAAACCGGACTACCCGGCTCCCTTCAACGCGCTGCTGGCCGATCCGAACATCCCGGGCGAGGACTGGCTGAATCTCAACGTCTGGGCTCCGCACGAGACCGGCGACCGGGCGCCGGCGCCTGCAGGCCGGTCATGGTCTGGATCCACGGCGGCGCGTTCCAGAACGGCAACTCCGCGGTCCCCCACTATGACGGGCACGCGTTCGCCAGGCGCGGCGTCGTCCTGGTCTCGGTCAACTACCGGCTCGGCATAGACGGGTTCGCGCTACCTCGCCGACGCCCAGGCACCGGCCAACCGGGGCCTGCTCGACCAGGTCGCCGCCCTTGAGTGGGTTCGCGACAATATCGCCGCGCTTCGGGGGCGACCCGGCCAACGTGACGATCTTCGGCGAGTCGGCCGGGGCGATGAGCGTGATCATGCTGCTCTGCATGCCGCGAGCGGCTGGGCTGTTCGCGAAGGCGATCGCCCAGAGCGGCGCGACGCAGGCCGCGGCCGACCCCGCCGACGCGGCCCTGGTGACGGCCGAACTGGCCAAGGCGCTCGCCTTCGCCGGGCCAGCCCCAGGCGGCACCGACGCGGGCCTCCCAGCCAGCACCAGCCCCGCCACGGCGGCAGGCCTTGACGCCTTGGACCTCGGCTCGCTGAATGCCGCTCAGGCGGCCGTCAGGGACGCGCTCGGCGCCGATCCCAGCCCGGCCAGGTTCGGGCCTACGATCGCGGCTAGCTCGATGCCCTTCATCCCCGTAGTCGACGGCGATGTGCTGCCGGCTCACCCGTTCGCGGCGATCTCGGGCGGCGCCAGCGCGGAACTGCCGTTGCTGATCGGCACGAACTCCGAGGAGTTCAGGTTCTTTCTGGTACCGCCAGGGACGCTCGACCTGATCACGCCGGAAGCGCTGCCGCTGGCCGCGGCCGCCATCGGCGCGACGCCGGACATCATCGACCTCTACCAGGCGAATCGCCCTGATGCCTGCGCTGGCGACATCTTCGCCGCGCTGATCACGGACAGGTATTTCCGGCTGCCAGCGCTAGGCGTCGCGCAGGCACGCTCAGGCACAGCCGCCGCCAGCACCCACGTGTACGAGTTCGCCTGGGGCAACCCTCCCATGGGCGCCGGTCACAGCCTGGAGATCCCCTTCGTGTTCGACAACCTGGCGCAGACGGCTGACGACCCGCTGATCGGGCCAACCCGCCACAGGAACTGGCGGACGACATGCATGTCGGCCTGGTCAGGTTCGCGGCCACCGGCGATCCTGGTTGGCCAGCGTACGACGAGAGCCGCCCGGTGCAAGATCTTTGACACGGGCGGCGGCTCGATCGACTACGACCCGCGCGGCGACGAGCGCGCGATCTGGCCATAGCGTCAGCTACGGCCGCGCACTCCCGGCAAATCAGGTCACCGCCACGAGTCTCAGCGAGCTGGCTCCTGTGATGCACCAGGAAACAGCTTGAGCAAGTGAACTCGTCCGCTTGCCTTGGTATCACCCGGAACGAGAGTTCCTCGTTCGACAGGTCCGCTCCGGGCAGCTCAAGTGACTCGGCAACATCGTCAGGATCAAGGTCGATCGCTGTTGACGACTTGTCCATCCGGCGCGCCTGCAACTCCTGCAGGCTGTCCTCAGTCAGCTCCTCGTCAGTCTTCCTCGGACTGTCATAGTCAGTAGCCATGGTGGCCTTACCTCCGTCGTTAAACGTCGTCGCGCGAGTGCAACGCTTCTGCGGGCTTGGTTGTGCCCGAATCCGGCGGGGAATTCTGACACGCTCGTCCGCACCAAGTACACGTAACCCGGTACCACCCTGGTTCGTGTCGCGTTCATATTCCGGCAGACCGCTGCTAACCACAGACATCAGGCCGCAACTTCAGGCGTCGCGCTCCGGGTCCAGGCCCAGCAGCAAGTCATGCAGATCGCTGAACAGACCAGGTCCGCCACCGATAGTCAGCTCAGGACCCGCCGGCTTCCCCGCGAGTCCGGCCACGATCGCTCCCGCCTCGCGGGCGATCAGGCTACCCGCTGCGATGTCCCAGTACTGCACGCCACGCTCGTAGTACCCGTCCACGTTGCCGCCAGCTAGCGAGCACAGATCAACAGCCGCCGCTCCATTCCTCCTGATGTCCCTGACGCGAGGCAGGACGGCACCGACCACCTGACCTTGCACCAGCCGCCGGCCAGGATCGTACCCGAAACCGGTGGCGACTAGCGCACGGGCCAGCGGTACATCGGCATTGCAGGCGAGCCGCTCGGGAGCGCCGCCCCGCGCGAGGCTGACCCGCCACGCGCCGCCGCCGAGCCGCGCGTAGTACATGGCGTCCCTGCGGGGCACGCACACCGCGCCCGCGACGATCTGCCCGTCCGCCTCGGCCGCGATGCTGACCGCCCAGTCGGGCAGGCCGTAGAGGTAGTTCACCGTGCCGTCGAGCGGGTCCACGACCCACCTGACCCGCGCGCCGTCCCCGGTCTGGCCGCCCTCTTCGCCGAGGATCGCGTCCGCCGGGCGCTGCGCCCCGATCCGCTGCCTGATCAGCCGCTCGGCCGCCTGATCCATCTCGGTCACGATGTCGGTCGGGCTCGACTTGGTGCTCACCACGATCGCGCGCCCGCCGCGGCCGGCGAGCATCCCGGCAGCCTCCAGGGCAACCTCGCGCGCGAGGGTCAGCAGGCCCTCGGCCTCGTCCGCCGACTCCCCGGGCGCGCGGTCCTGGCGCCCTGACGATGCCTCAGGCACCGGCCGGGCCGAGGCCGTGCCGCCGGCCAGCCGGGCCGACCTGTCCTCACCCGAACCGCAGCACAGCTCGCGGCACAGCGACCCGGCACCAGCGCCCAGCGCCCTGGCCGCGTCGCCGGTGACCCCGGCCGCGTAGTCCCTGACCAGCGCGGAAATCATCGAGACGAACCGGGGATCGGTGCCCGGAGTCGCGGCCCGCGCCATCGGCAGGCCAAGCTCACGAGCGGTCCGCGCCGCCTCGACATCCAGGTCGAAGATGACCTCCATGTGATCGCTCACGAACCCGATCGGCACCACGACCACCGCCGGCGATCCCGCGCGTGCCACGTCACGGAGGCTGTCGTTGACATCGGGCCGAGCCAGGGCACGGACGGCGGCCCGCTCCTGCTCTGGTAGGCCAGCCGCCAGCTCGTCCGGCCGACCGAGGCAGCGACGAGCGCGGCGACCTCGGCGAGCTGCGCCGGGTACGCGCTGCCTATCCGGGCCGGTCCGCTCGTCGCGGCCATCGTGTCCGGGATGCTGTGCGCGGTAAAGACCAGCTCGGCTCCCCCGGCAACCTCGGCGGGCAGCGTCGCGGTCGCCCGCCTGACCGAGTCAGCGAACGAGGTGATGAACGCCGGGTGCCGGTAATACGGCGGGATCTTGACCACCTCAGGAGCGCCTGCGCCGCCCTCCCTGGCCAGCACGGCGGCACGCGCCCGGTCGAGGTCGTCGAGATATTGCCGGCAGCTCGAATATGAGCTGTAGGCCGACGTCGCGAATGCGATTGCCCGCGTGATCCCGTCGGCAGCCATCTGCCGCATGGTGTCGGCCAGGAAAGGCGTCCAGTTCCTGTTGCCCCAGTACAGCGGCAGGTCAATCCCGCCCGCCTCGAAATCCTTCCCGAGCGCGCTGAGCAGGTCACGGCACTGCCCGTTGATCGGGCTCACGCCGTCGAACAGGTAATAGTGCTCGGCCACCCTGGCGAGCCGGTCGTCGGGAACGCCGCGCCGGGCGGTCACGTTCCGCAAGAACGGCATCACGTCATCGGGACCCTCGGGACCACCAAAAGAAACCAGGAGGAACGCAGTGTCGCGGGGCATGCTGCCATCCAACCAGGAGTACGCGGCAGCACGAACCGCCGTACTAGGGGCAGCGCCCGGAGGCGAGTGGGGTTAGCGCCCAGCGTACTGGGCGGCCAGGGCCAGGACCTCGTTGACGTACCAGTCGGCGTGGTTGTAGGCGAAGATCGCCTGGCGGAGCCCGGATGCGGTACCCGAGGAGGCGCCGTCAGCGCAGAGCATCCTCGCCGCGGACGGCACGGCATCGAACGGGTTCATCATGTCGGGCGTGCCAGCAGGTCCGAATCCGTCGATCCCCCAGCTCGGCCCACGTGGACGGCAGGAACTGCATCGGCCCGAGGGCGCCGGCGCTCGACGGCCCGACATTCTGGCCGTCGGCGCTCTCGATCTGGCCGATGGCCGCCAGCACGGTCCAGGACAGCGCCGGGCAGTACTTGGCCGCGGACGCCTGGAATAGCTGGAGGTAGTCGGTGATGCTCGCCGGAGTCGGCGCGCGGGTCCGGCTCGGCCGCGCAGGTCGACCAGGTGGGCGGCCGGTCCTAGCACGCGCCCGACCTTGGCGGTCAGTCGCCGCGATGTCCAGCCCGGGCGCGCTGATCAGCGCGGCGACCTGGTGGACGAGGCCCAGCTTGCGCGAGATGGCCTGATTCACCACGAGGTCGACGCCGGTGATGCCGAGTTGCGCGGCCCCGCCATACCGGACGCTGTACTTCCGAGGCGCCGGTGAGCTGATAGCTGGCGTGGTTCCTTGCGAACGCGAGCCGGGCCGCCGCGGCTGTCGCCGCAACGAAATCCCCGTCGGCCCAGGCCGTCCACAGCCGCTTGTCCGAGGCGGCGCGCAGCGGCACCCACGACCTGAACTGGCTCGGGTTGACGCCGATGACGCTGGCCTGGGTCGGCCCACGCTGATCTGAGCGCCGTCGAAAGAGATCATCTTCCTGACGCCGCGGATCACGCGGAGCCTGGCCAGCTCGCCCTGGGTCAGACCCTTCGGCAGCACGATCAGCAGGTCAGGCAGGATAATGCTGCTGAAACGCGACGTCGTCGTGATCGGCGCTCGCCGCCATCGCCGCCCGGCCTGCCCGGGCTCACCTTCCCGCCGTCGACGGTCGCCAGGCCGGCCCGCCAGTCAGGTGCCAGCCCGCCAGCGCAACGACCAGGCGCCACCGGCCACGACGGCCATCGTCCTGGTCAGCGGACCGCCTGGTGGCGAACCGGCGCCACCGCGCGCCGTATGAGAGGCGGGCAAGGCGCGGCAGTCGTCTCATGTGCATTTCCACTGTAACCCAGCAACCAGCGAATACCGCGGAGCGCCGGCGACTCGCCAGAACGAGCAAAGCAATCCCCGATGACGGACATGCAAGCCAAGTCCCGGCATTCGAGCCGTCTATGCCACCCGATACGGTCATAGCGGGAGGTCGGGGTAAATGAGGTCGGCGCGGTGACGGGGCTGGACACACGGCAGATGAGCTGCGGCAGGCAGCCGCTCCCCAAACGCGACGAAACCCTTACCTGGATCTGCTCCGCACGCCCGGCGCCCTGGCGTTCTCCGCGGCCGCTTCGTCGGCCGGATGTCGATGTCCATGTACGGGCTCGGCACTGTGCTTGCTGATCGCCTCGCTCACCGGCCGGTACGGATCGGCCGGGACCGTCGCCGGCGCCGGGCGTATCGGCTATGCGGTGTTCAGCCCGTAGGTCGCGCAGCTCGCTGACCGGTTCGGGCAGCACCGCGTGCTGCTGACCCAAGTCACGATCTTCACGGTGCCGGCGTCGGCTTTCATCAGCTGCGCCGACCTGCGCGAGCCCGTTCCTCGTCCTGCTCGCGACCGGGGCTGTCGCGGGATCTTCATGCCGTCGACCGGCAGCATGGTCGCTCCCGGTGGAGCGGCCTGCTGAGCGACGAGCAGCGCCGGCTCCACGCTGCGTTCGCGCTCGAATCGGTGAACGACGAGCTGATTTTCGTGATCGGCCCGGCCCTGGTCACGCTGCTGGCCACGCAGGTCTTTGCCCCGGTCAGCGGGGTCGGCACCGCGGCGAGCGGCTCGCCTTCATCGGAACACGCTCTTCGCGCTGCAGCGCGCGCACCCAGCCCGCGCCCAGACCGCGGGTGCGCCAGGACCGCGCGGCAGGCGGCCGAGCCTGCCGGCGCCTGGGCTGATCATGCTCGCGCCCGCACTGCTGTTGCTCGGCGCGATGTTCGTCTCGATCGATCTGAGCACGGTGCGCCCGCGCGACTCAGCTCGGGCACCGCCCGCTCGCGGGGCTGATCCTGGGCACCTACGCGCTGGGCAGCGCGATCGGCGGCCTGTGGTACGGAACGAGGCAACTGGCGGGCGCCGCTCGGCCGCCGGTTCAACATCACCGCGGCCATGCTGGTGGTCGCCGGGGCGCTCGCCTTCATCTTCGGTGCCTAACCTGCCCGCGCTCGACCTGGCACCTGCCTGGTCGTCCGGGGCTGTCCATCGCGCCGACGCTGATCGCGGGCTATGCGATCCTTGAGCGGCAGGCAGTGCCACACCGCCGGACCGAGGCGATGGCCTGGCTCGGGTCGACGACCTCGGTCGGCGTCGCACTCGGCTCGGCGGTCGCCGGGCACATCTGCTTGACGCCTACGGCGCTAAGGCGGGCTACGTCTTCGGCGCCAGCTGCGGGACGATCGCCGTCGCTGATCTGCCTGGCCGGACGGCGCAAGCTGGAGTGACGCCCGCTCCGGCTCCGCCCGGCGCCTGGGAGGACCACATGACCTGGCATAACTGGGCGGGCAATGTCACCGCCGCGCCGAGTCGGGTGCGGATGCCAAGGTCGGCGGCCGAGGTCGCCGATGAGGTCACCAAGGCCGCCAGCGACGGCCTGCCGATCAGGATGGCCGGTACCGGTCACTCGTTTACCCCGACCGTCTGTACCGACGGGGTGCTGCTCCGCCCGGACGGGCTGACCGCGATCCGGTCGGTCGATGCCGCCGCCGGGCTGGTCACCGTCGAAGCCGGCTGCCCGGTGCACGTGCTCAACGACGCGCTGCACGCCCGGGGCCTGTCGCTGACCAACATGGGCGACATCGCCGTGCAGACTGTCGCCGGCGCGACCCAGACCGGGACCCACGGCACCGGCCGGGCCAGCGGTGGCATGGCCGCCCAGATCGCCGGTCTCGAGCTGGTGCTGGCCGACGGCAGCATCGTGACGGTGTCGGCGGACGAGCCGGCCGACGGTCTTCCTGACGGCCTCTTCGACGCCGCCCGGGTGGGGCTGGGCGCGCTCGGGCTGGTGACGGCGGTGACGTTCAGGGCCGAGCCGACGTTCTTGCTGCACGCCCGCGAAGAGCCGATGCGATGGTCAGAGGTGATCTCCAGGCTGCCCGAGCTGATCGCAGACAACGAGCATTTCGAGTTCTACTGGTTCCCGCATTCTGAGGGCTGCCTGACCAAGCGGAACAACCGGTCAGACGGCCCGGCCGAGCCGCTGCCGGGCTGGCGGCACTGGCTGGACGATGAGTTCTTGTCCAACTCGGTATTCGGCGTGACCAGCAGGCTCGGCCAGCTCGCGCCGGCCACGATCCCCAGGGTCAACGCGGCCGCCAGCAAGGCGCTGAGCGCGCGCAGCTATACCGACGCGCCGTTCCGGGTCTTCACCAGCCCGAGGCGGGTCCGGTTCAAGGAGCAGGAGTACGCGATCCCGGCCGAGCACCTGGCCGCCACGCTCGCCGAGGTGCGGGCGCTGTTCGACCGCAAGGACTGGCGGATCAGCTTCCCGATCGAGGTCAGGATCGCGGCGGCCGACGAACCGTGGCTATCCACCGCCCACGGCCGGGACAGCGCCTATATCGCCATCCACGTCTTCCATACCGCGGCGCACGCCGATTATTTCCGTGAGGTCGAGGCGATCATGACCGCAGTGGCCGGCCGTCCGCACTGGGGCAAGATGCACACGAGGGACGCCGAGTACCTGCGAGGCGTCTACCCGAGGTTCGACCGACTTCGTCGCTGTTCGCGACGCCGTCGACCCCGACCGCCGGTTCGGCAACGACTACCTCAAGCAGGTACTCGGGTCCTAGCTCCTCCTAGTTGGTCGGGATGTACGGGCGCATCATCTCGTTGTCCTCGTGGTCGAGGATGTGGCAGTGCACCATGTAGCCGGGCCCCTTGGTCGGATCGAACGAGTACAGGTTCTGGCCTGGCTTGACCGCGCCGACCGCGACCGCCTGCGGAGCCCAGCGGATGACGAACCGGTTGATGAATCCGGGGAATGTCTTGACGGTGTCCTTCCAGCCGGCCTCATTGGGGTTCGGCGGGATCGGCGGTCCGCTGAAGAACGGGCTGAAGGCGGGGTTGCCGCCAATCGCCCCGTCAGCATTCCGAGTGAAGTAGTTCCCTGGCGGACCATAGCCGGGGATGATCGTCCCCGGGTCGTAGACCACGGGGCTCCAGGTGCCGTCGGCGGCTTCGCCGTTGAACGTGCCGCCGGGGAATGCCGCCGCCCACGTGTCCAGATAAGTCGGCTGCCCGGTGTTCGGGTCGATGACCACTGGCTGGCGGTTGACCAGCTGGAACTGGATCAGGTGGATGTGGATCGGATGGGCGTCCACGGTGGTATTGAGGAATTCCCAGACCTCGGTCGAGCCGACCCGCGGGGTCTCGGTCATCCAAAGGCCCTGGCCAAACTGATCCTGGGTCGAACCGGGGATCGGGGTCAACCCTCCGCCGTCGCGTTTGCCGTTCCACTTGCTGTTGTTGATCAGGTCCTCGACCGGCGTGCCCGCGGTGTTGCCACCCGCGTCGGTAGGCGCTTCGAACTCGAACAGCACGAGCTGGCGGGTCGCGCTCGGGGTGACGCCCGCTGCCAGGCTCCCGGCGGCCGGATTCACCAAGCCGGACGATCTTCGCCTCCTGGTTCCTGGCCGCCACGCAGCGGCTGGCCGCTGGCCGGATTGTAGGTCGTGTCCCGGCTCGATAGCGGCAGGCAGACCTTGAACTGCATAACCTGGCGAGTGGGATCGTCCGGGTCGAGCGGGTCGCCGCTGGGGAACGGGACCTGACTGTCGTTGGACAGCGTGAACGTCTTGCCCTTCTGCCCGCCGAAGTCGATGATGATGTCCGCCCGCTCGGACGGGGCCAGGAACAGCCGCGTCGTGGGCGACGGGTCATCGTTGTTGACCGGCTCTGGCTGGCCCGAGCAGCTTGACCGGAGCGTCGAGCAGGCCGCCGTCGGTGCCGATCTGGTACAGGGCCGGTCCGGTCGCGCCGCTCGAGGCGTCGACCAGCCCCATGCGGACGAACCGCGCGTTGCAGGCATTGACGAACCTGAACCGGTACCGGCGCGGCTCGACGTTCAGGAACGGCCAGGTCCGGCCGTTGACCAGCATCGTGTCGCCGAAGAATTCCGGAATCCAGAATGGGTGGATCTGCGGGTTGCTCGGCGGGCCGTCGACCGGCGACGGGTTGGCGTTGCTGTCGGGGAAGAGCAGCTGGCCGTTGGTGTCGAACTGGCGGTCCTGGATCATCAGCTCGATTTCCTGGTTGCCGGCCGGCAGCCCCAGCGGGTTGCTGGCCAGCCCGGTGTCGAACTGGTCCCTGATGAAGTAGAACGCGGCCAGCCCGGAGAAGACGTTGATGCGGGTGATCCCGAGCGAGTGATCGTGGAACCACAGCGTCGTGGACTGCTGCCGGTTCGGGTACTGGTAGATGGCTGAGTTCGCGGCGGTCGGTGACGCGGTGGAGTATCCGGGACCATGCAAGCCAGTGTTGGTGAACCAGCCCTCGGGCACGCCGTCTGAGGTGGACTGGTCTTCGCCGCCGTGCAGGTGCACCACGGTCGGGATCGGGCCGGTGTACGGCGTGAAACATGTGACCGGCATTGAGCGGATCGGCCCAGTGGATGGTCTGGTCGATGGTCAGGTAACCGCGCAGCACCGGGTTGGTCGGCAGGTTGTTCACGTACTTGATCATCGTCGTGGTGCCCTGTTGCGCCTGTACGGTCATGCCTGGCCACTGCGGCGAGCCGCCGCTGCCGCTCGGCGCGATCGCGTAACCCCAGAGGAACGTGCCTTTCTTGAAGGGGTTCGCCAGCGAACTGTAGAAAGCGTCCGGCAGGACGAGTTGCTGGAACTCATCCATGACCGCTTGGACCGACGACGCCGAAACTCGCCTGCCGACGAAGGTGGGCAGAGGGGTGACGAACTTCGTCAGCGTGCTGCCGTCTAGAGCGGTCTGCGGCACCTGCACTGACGCGCTGGCGGTCGTGAGCACCAACCGCGAGCCGCCGAAGCTTGATGGCGGCCCCGGCGCCGGCCAGGGCCCCGATTTTCATCAGGTCTCGGCGGCCGAGGCCGGTGGGTCTGGTGGGTTCATCCATTGCTGATCCTTCCTTCAGTTGTGAGCTCGATTCGGAGAGGCCTGGCGGGTGCCGGGTGAGCCACAGCAGGCCAGCGAAGATCACGGGCAGCCCGACGGCTTGTCCGGCGAGCGCATCCTGCGCGGCGGAGGCGAGCTGGTAGCCGAAAGGCGGCTGCACGACCACCCCGTAGACGGTGGACAGGTGAGCGTGGACGAGGTGCTGCAGGTGAACGGCGGTCAGGCCGTTCGCGTAAGTCACCAGGCCGTTCGCCTGGCTGGCGACGCCCGCCAGGAACCACCCGACCGCCAGCGCCAGCGCCGCCGCGCCGATGCCTGACCACCGCCCGCACGACGACGTCCGGCTCACCCGTCGGCGGCCGCTCAGCTTCCTGGCGGTCCGCTGGCCGACGCAGATCGCCGCCGCGGCCAGCGGAATCGCCATCAGCAAGTAGAGCACGCCGCCGCCGACCCAGGACACCGCTACCGGAGGCGGGCCGCCGTGATCGTGACCGGCGTGCCCTGCGTGCCCGGCGGCGCCCGCGATCGGCGCGACCGAAGGAGCCAGGCTGTCCACGGCGTAGTGCGCGAACCAGGCGGGCACCAGCAGGACGCCAGCACCAGCGTGATCACGCAGGCCTGGGCGAACACATCCGGAAGTGCCCAGGCCGATGCCAAGCTTGCCGCTGAGCCAGCCGCCGGCCCAGATCGGCGACCGCAGCGAACGGCACCGCGAGCACCACGTCGACCGCCCAGTGCACGACCTGGCCAAGAGGCGAGGCCGCGATGGTGGCCGGCGTCGTGTGCAGGATCTGGTCAAGGCCGATCACCGCGCAGCAGACCACGATCGCCAGCGGGACGATGCTTGCTTCGACCGGCGCCGTCGGCCAGTTTCGGCGGCTAGGCCAGGCTCGGCCGGCCGACGCAGGTCCGCAGACGTCATTTCCCGCTCCTCAAGCCGTTAGGGGATGCTGCCGCAAAAGGCATGGCTAAAGCCGCTCACGCAATTAATGGCAGAATAATTACCCGATGCGCCTTAATTTAAGGATTTAAACAGTGCTGGACATCTCGGTCAATGCCCTTAATCCCCTAGTGGAATTCCGTCGCCATTTTCCGGCCAATTTCCACTAGTGGAAATTGTGACCGATCGAACCCCTAGGCGTCATCCCCGGCCAGCCGGGCAGAATCATAAGGTGCGATTCCTTACCCAAGCTGCTCATGACCTCACCTACAGTGACGTGTTCCTCGTGCCGAACCGGTCCGCGATCTCTTCGCGTAACGATGTAGACCTCGCTGCACCGACGGCACCGGGACCACCATCCCGATCGTGGTCGCGAACATGACCGCGGTAGCAGGCCGGCGGATGGCCGAGACGGTCGCCAGGCGCGGCGGCCTGACCGTCTTGCCGCAGGACATACCGGTCGATGTTGTCGCCGACGTGTCTCCTGGGTCAAGGCGCGGCACCTGGTCTACGACACCCCGCTCACGCTCGGGCCGCAGGCGACCACCGGGCACGCGCTGAGCCTGCTGCCGAAGCGTGCGCATGGCGGCATCGTGGTGATCGCCGACGGCAGGCCGGTCGGCGTCGTTACCGAGGCGGACTGCACCGGAGTGGACCGGTTCACCCAGCTGAGCCACGTCATGTCGAGCGAGCTGCTGACCTTGCCAGCCGGGGTCGACCCCGAGCAGGCGTTCGGCTTGCTGCAGGCGGGACGGCACAAGCTCGCGCCGGTGGTCGACAGCGCTGGTGCGTGCGTGGGAATCCTCACCCGCACCGGGGCACTGCGGGCGACGATCTACTCCCCCGCCGCCGACGCGGCCGGCCAGCTGCTGGTCGGTACCGCGCTCGGGATCAGCGGCGATGTGGCCGGCCGGGCCAAGCAGTTGCTCGACGCGGGCACGGACCTGCTCGTCATCGATACCGCGCACGGCCATCAGGACAAGATGGCTTGCGCTATCAAGGCCGTCAGGTCGGTGAGCACCGTTGGTGCCGGTAGTCGCTGGCAACGTGGTCACCGCAGCCGGGGCGGCCGACCTGATCGAGGCGGGCGCCGACATCGTCAAGGTCGGCGTCGGCCCCGGTGCGATGTGCACGACCAGGATGCGGACCGGAGTGGGCCGCCCTCAGTTCAGCGCCGTGCTCGACTGCGCGGCGCAAGCGCGCCGGCTCGGCAAGCACGTCTGGGCCGACGGCGGCATCAGGTACCCGCGCGATGTCGCGCTGGCACTCGCCGCCGGAGCGTCCGCGCGTCATGATCGGGTCCTGGTTCGCGGGAACCTGCGAGTCGCCGGGCGACGTGTTCAGTGACCCTGAAGGCCGGCTCTACAAGGAGAGCTTCGGCATGGCCTCGGCCCGGGCGGTGCGGCTGCGCACGACAGCCGACTCGCCATTTGAGCGGGCCCGCAAGGAGCTATTCGAAGAGGGCATCTCAAGTTCCCGGATGTACCTTGACCCGGCCAGGCCCGGGGTCGAGGACCTCATCGACGCGATCATCTCCGGGCTGCGCAGCGCGTGCAGCTACGCCGGCGCGGCCGATCTCGCCGAGCTCCACGACCTCGCGGTCGATCGGCACCCAGAGCGCCGCCGGGTACACCGAGGGAATGCCACTTGCCGACCGGCTGGTAATGCCCGGCAGGTCACTCCTGGTCCGGGTCGGCCGATCCGGTGCCGCTTGGTCCGGGCGTATCAACCTTAGGGTGCCATGCCAGTGCCGTTACCGGCCCCCGGCCATGGTCGCACCGCCAGAGCCTTTCTGGCAACTCTGGAGCGTTTTTGACAGCCCGCACGCCGAGCCGATCACTGGTTCACGCAGCGATGATCTGCGCGCTCTCATTCGGCACGGCATTTGCCGTAGCTCCGCCGCTGCCGCGGCCAAGCCAGCGGGGCAGCGGCCCGGCCCGCGAGCGCCACGCTTTCATCGACGCGGCGGCCGGCGAGCTGATCAATCCCCTGACCGCGCACAGGAAATCTGGGGCCGCGAGCAGAAGGCCCAGCGGCCGATCGCCAGCATCACCAAGGCCATGACTGCGCTGGTCGTGATCAAGGCCGGCGACCTGGGCAGGCGGATCAGGATCACCCGGCCGAGGTCGAATATGTTCGGCCACCTCACGCCTCGAACGCCGGGCTGATCGCCGGCGACGTGCTGACCGCCAGGACCTGCTCTACGCCATGCTGCTGCCATCGGGCGCCGACGCCGCGATCGCGCTGGCGGAGAGCTACGGCCCCGGCATCCCCGCGTTCGTGCGGAAAATGAACACGCTGGCCCGCAAGCTGGGCATGACCGCGACTCACTTCACGAACTTCGACGGAACCTGCTGTCCTCGATGTCTCGACTCCGGCCAATCTGCTGAAGATAGGCAAGGCCGCGATGGCCCAGCGGGCCTTCCGCAACGTGGTCAAGCGCAAGTGGTACACGCTGAGGGCCTGGCCGCACCGGCATCACTACTTCTGGCGGAACACCAATCTGCTGCTCGAGCGGTATCCGGGCGTGATCGGCATCAAGACTGGCTGGACCCCGCGATGCGGGCGAATGCCTGCTGTTCGAGGCGAGCACCGCAAGAAGACGCTCATCGGCGTGGTCCTCGACAGCGCGGCCACCAACTCAGGCTTCACGTTCGTTGATGCGGCCCGCCTGCTGAACTGGGGATTCGGCCGACATGTACCCATCCCTCCCCCGACCCCGCCGCCCTCATCAGCCAACACCCAGCTAAGCGGCTAACCGCCCGGGCCCGGCCTTGGGCGGCGGCCGCCCGGACGGTGGCCTACCCCGCCCGCACGGCGCTGGGCAGTTCAACTTCCGCTCAGCCCGCAAACCAGCCCCGAACAGCAACGTGGCCCTCCCTGCCGCTGTAGGAGAATTCTGGTGACAGGAGCACGCGCATCACCGGCGCCGGAGCGGGTAACCCCGAGTCATTCGGCGGCGGGACTTGCGCCGGAGCGGGGCTGCCGGGAATCTTGAGCATGTCTGGGGAATTTCTGAACCAGATCTCCAATCTCGGCCGTACATCCTGATGATGGCCAGCACGCGTCCGGACGGGGAGGTGCCGTTATGCACTGGCATGGTGAGTCCAATGTTGCGCGGCGCGATGATCGTCTGGGCCGCGTTCGCCGGCTGACCTACCTGATCGCCGGAGGGGCTACGGCGGCCTCGGTCGGGCTTGCCACTGTGCTGGGGGTCGTGATCCCGGGTCGCGCGGCTGCCAGTGGTATCCGGGTCCCGTCCGGCCAGTCCGGCCAGTCCAGCCGGGGTTCCGGCCAGTCCGGGCAGGGTTCCGGCCAGTCCGGCAGGGTTCCGGGCGCTCCGGGCACGGTTCAGGCCAGTCCGGCCACCATGGCGGATCAGCGAGTCACCGGTCTGGCCGCCATGGCAGCCGGCGGGCTCAAGCCGCCAAGCCAGCCACCGGCGGGGTCGAGCTCGCCTCCGGTGGTCTCGTCCGGTGGCTCGTGACCGCCCAGCATGTGCTCTGGTACGTGACCAGGGCAACCGGCCTGGTCGCGCTCGTCTTGCTCACCGGCACGATCGTGCTCGGCGTGCTCGGCACGGGGCGCGCGGCGTCGGAGAGGTGGCCACGCGTCGTCACAGCCGCGCTGCACCGGAATCTGGCTCTGACCTGCGCGGCGTTCATTGCCGTGCATGTAGTGACGACCGTTCTTGATTGTTCGTATCGATAGGCGTGGTCCGGCGGTTTCGTGCCGTTTCACGGCCGGCTACCGGCCAATCTGGCTAGTCTCCGCGCCATCAGCTTCGACCTTCTGCTCGCGGTGCTGATCACCAGCTTGCTCAGGGACAGGCTGAGCCATCGGGCCTGGCGAGCGGTGCACTGGCTGGTTTACGTGTCCTGGCCGGTCGCTCTCTGGCACGGCCTGGGTACGGGCACCGACACCAAGCTGGCCTCGGGTCCTCCTGCATCAACATCGGCTGCGTGATTACTGTCATCGTGGCGGTCTGGTGGCGGCTGTCGCTGACCAGGAGCCGGAAGGTGCGAACCACCGGCCTGGTCGCGCTCGCCGCGCTCACGGCGGCGACGGCGATCTTCGTGCTGGCAGGACCGCTGCGACCAGGGTGGCCAGCACGGGCAGGCACTCCCCCGGCGCTGCTTGGCATCAGCCGGCTGGTGGCCACCCGAAGCCAGCTGTGACCCGGGATACGCCCGTCACCGTCCCTCGGTCACCGGATCAGCCCCAGCCCGCGCCCGCGCCCCAGCACCAGGCTCAGGCTCAGCCCCACAGCCAGCCCCTGACCCCGCCCCCGCGCCAGCCAGCCCGGACAAGGCAGCCGGCTGACGATCGGCTGGCGTGAATCAGACCAGCCAGCCTCGCTCGGCACGCACCTGAGCCGTTATGGCGCGATGCCGCACCATACGGCCGGCTCGCTGATCGGCGCGGTCACCGACGCCGGGCTGACCGGGCGTGGCGGCGCCGGGTTCCCGACCGGGCACGAGTTGCGCGCCGTCGCCGGCAAGACCGGCACCACCAACACCGGCCAGGCAAGCCAGCGCGGCCGCGCCGTGGTCGTCGCGAACGGCATGGAGGGCGAGCCAGCCAGCAAGAAAGACGAGGCGTTCTCGCACGGGCTCCCCACCTTGTACTCGATGGCGCCGTGCTGGCAGCCGGCGCGCTCGGTGCCGCCGCGATCCATTTCTGCCTCCCGCGCCACGCCACGCACCTGCTGGCCTGCGCCAGGCCGTCGCCGAGCGAAGGAACGCCGGCCTTGACCAGGCCGGGGCCGAGATCGAGATCCACGGCCTGCCGCACCGCTTCGTGTCAAGTTCGGAAACGGCTCTCGTCAGCTGGCTGAACGGCAGCGACGCCAAGCCCGCCGCCCTGCCGCCACGGCCGTTCGAGAAAGGCGTCGGACGAAGGCCGACGCTGATCAGCAATGTCGAGACCTTCGCCCACGTGGCACTGATCGCCCGGTTCGGACCGTCCTGGTTCAGGAACGCGGGCCTGCCCGAAGCGCCGGGCACCATGCTGATCACGCTCGCTGGCGCGGTCGCCGCGCCAGGCGTGTACGAGATCGAGGCAGGCACCGCGATCGGCACCGCGCTGTCGCTCGGCCACCCCGGCCAGCAGATCGGCGCGATTCTCGTGGGGGGCTACTTCGGCACCTGGCACCGGCTCAGCGAGATCGAAGGCCTCCCGCTAGCTGCCGCCGCGCTGCGCGGGATCGGCGCGGCGCCGGGCGCGGGCGTGCTGCTCGCGCTGCCGCCCGATGCGTGCGGGCTCACCGAGACCAGCAGAGTGCTGACCTGGATGGCCGGCCAGAGCGCCGGGCAGTGCGGCCCGTGCAAGTTCGGCTTGCCCGCCATCGCCGACGACTTCGCGCAGGTCGCCTCCGGCCGATCAGCGGGGCCGGTGCTCGCGAGGCTTGACCGCCCGCTCGCCGCGGTCATCGGCCGCGGCGCGTGCGCGCACCCGGATGCCGCGGTCCGGTTCGCCAGGTCGGCCCTGGCGACGTTCGGCGCCGATGTCCGGGCGCATCTGTCAGGCCGCGGCTGCCTGGCGGAGGCGGCGGGCAGGCGGCGAGCGTACGATCCCGTGCTGCCGCTCCCGCCGGTCGAGCCGGAGAACTGGCGATGACGGCGCCGCGCCGGCTGGCCGTCAATCCGATCGCCTGCGACGGGCACGGTATCTGCGCCGAGTTGCTTCCCGAGCTGATCGAGCTCGACGAATGGGGGTATCCGATGCTGCCGGCCGGGCTGGTGCCGGCGCAGTTGCTGCCGCTGGCCAGGCGCGCGGTCAGGCTGTGTCCCACCCTCGCGCTGCGCCTCGACGGCGGGGTAGCAGACAGAGCCGCTCACTGAATCTCGAGCAGCACCTTCCCGCGCGCCTCCGCACCGCCACCGCCAGCCCCGCCACCGCCGCGCAGCCTCGCGACGGCAAGCTCCCAGTCGGCTAGCCGGTACCGGTGCGTCACCAGGAACCCTGGCTTGAGCTGACCCGAGTTCAGCAGCGCGAGCACGCCGCGCCACGCCGCCGGGGTATGGCTGAAGCTGCCGAGCAGCGCAAGGTCGTTGTTGACGAGGTCATCGACCGCGAGCGCGACGGTCTCGCCGTGCGGCGGCAGGCCGATGAGCACGACAGTGCCACCCCGCCTGACGCGGCTCACAGCGGCCAGCACGGCCTCGGCCGAGCCCGACGCCTCGATGACCAGGTCGAACCCGGCAGGCCCCGCGCCTAGCGCCGGATCGTCTGCCTGCGAGTCAGCCAGGCCGAAGTGAGCCGCCCCGGCCGCCGCCGCCAGCGAGGCCTGCGAGCTCCGTAGCCCCACCATGGCAACGAATGCCGGAGACCACAGCCGCGCGAGCAGTACGGCAAGCAGCGCGATGGTGCCGTCCCCCAGCACGAGCATCCGGGAACCGGGCACCACGGGCACCTTGGTGAGTGCCTGGTAGACCACGGCAGCGGGCTCGGCCAGCACGGCGTCGGCCGCCGTGACCGCCTCGTCCACCGGATGCGCGAGCGACGCGGGCACGACGACCTGCCCGGCCGCGGCGCCGTCCCTGGTGAAGCCGATCTCGTCGTAGGTCTCGCACAGGTTCACCTGCCCGGCCGCGCACCTGACGCACTGGCCGCAGGCGATCGTGCCCTCCACGACAACCCGGCGGCCGGCCAGCGGGTGATCACCCGCAGCCACCCCGGTCCACTCGTGGCCAATGACGAGCGGGTAGCGCAGGTACGCGGGATCGAGCGTGCCGTCGATGATCTCCAGGTCCGTGCCGCACAGGCCGACCAGGTCGGGCTCGACCAGCAGCTCGCCCGGACCCGGGCGAAGCCCGGCGCGCGGCACCAGCCGCACGTCTCCGGGACTGACGACGGTGAGCGCCCGGTGCTCGCCCGCCGGGCCGGTCACGCGATGGCCCCGGCCCTGACCGCGAGCTCGGCGTACTTGCGCCCGCCGAGCTGCTCGGAGATCTCGTCAGCGGCGCGGCGCACGGTGCGGCCGAGTTCGTTGACTTTCCAGGTAGGCAGGTCATTCTTGATGCCGGTCACGCTCACCGCGCCCGCGCACGCCCCGTCGTGCTCGAAGAACGCGGCCCCGACGCAGAAGACCCGGTCGGCGTCCTCCTCGTCGTCGATGGCGAACCCGGCGGCCCGGATGCTGGCCAGGGCGCCAAGCAGCGTGTTGATGTCGGTGATGGTGCGCGAGGTCCTGGCCCGCAGGCCGGTCTCGGCACAGACCCGCCTGACCTCAGCCTCGGTCATCGTGGCGAGGATCGCCTTGCCTGCCGCCGAGGAATGCGGCACCTCGCGCTGACCGAGCGGGGTATAGAAACGGACGCTGCCCGGCCCGTCCACCCGCTCGATGAACACCGGGTAACCGTCGTCAAAGATCGCCACTCGCGACGTCATCTTGGTCAGGTCGGTGAGCTGCGCCAGGACCGGCCGGTAGATCTCGCCAAGCGGCATCTGGTTGCGGGTGATGTCGCCGAGCCTGATCATGGCCGTGCCCAGGGCGTACCGGGGTCCGGGCCGCAGCCTGAGCAGGCCGGAACCGGCGAGCGTGCGGGCCAGCGCCAGCGTGGTGCTCTTCGACGCCCCGAGCCCTCTCGCCAGCTCGCTGAGCGACTCGCCGCGCTCGGAGCCCTCGGCCACAAGCTCGATGAGCCTGATGGCGCGGGCCACGCTGCGGACCGTATAGCGGTCGGCGATGTCGTCACCCGTGCGCAGCCCGGATTCAGACTCCGCGCTCCACTTGGCTGAATTGCCGCCGTCGTACGCCGCTGTCACCAACTCATCTCCACTGTCCTGTCCGGCACCACTGCGTCGGTCACTGTGTTCGGTAACTCCGAACGTGATGAATGAAAGCGATAACGCCCCCTTGACAGGCGGGCAAATTCGAGTTTCGCTGCTCACATCATTCTACATCACGCAACTTCGTTCGGTAATACCGAACGAAGTGCAAGTCGTGGCCGGCAGCACTGGAGGTCGCCACGTGAAGAGCCCAGGACCCGACAAAAACACAGCATGCGACAAATCCACATCACACGACAAAAACGCAGCGAAAGGCATAATGACGGGCGCAACCTCGCTCCAGGGCCGCGGTCTCGTCCCCGAGCCCTCCGCCGAGCCGAGCCCGGTCCGATTTCCCGACGGCGCACATTTCAGGATCGAGATACCCAGCGTCGAGGGACCCCTGGTGCTGAAAGCGGTCATCACCGCGGCCGAACGGCTCGGCGTTACGGTTAACCGGGTATCACAGGGCAGCGGCGCCATGCTGCTGTCCGAGGCCGAGCTCTCGGAAATGGCCGCGATCGGCGCCGGAACCGGTACCGAGGTATCACTCTTCGTCGGGCCGCGCGAGGAGTGGGACATCGGCCGGGCCGCGCACTCCGCCGACGGGCAGGCGCTGGCCGGGCAACTGCGCGGCACCAGGCAGCTTCGCTACGCGGTCGACGACATCCTGCGCGCGGCCGCCCTCGGCATCAGGGGTTTCCTGATCGCCGACGCCGGCCTGCTCCAGCTCGCCCGAGACCTGCAAGCGGAGGGCCACCTCCCCGCCTCCATCGTCTGGAAGGTCTCCGCGGTGCTCGCCCCGTCCAACCCGCTGAGCTTCCGCCAGCTCGGGGACCTCGGCGCCTCGACGATCAATGTGCCGTCCGATCTGACCACCGGCCAGCTCGCCGAGATGCGGGCGGCCAGCCAGCTGCCGATCGACCTGTACCTCGAGACGACCGACGCGATGGGCGGCATCGTGCGCGGGCATGAGGCCGCCGAGCTGATCAGCGCGGCGGCGCCGATGTACGCGAAGTTCGGGTTGCGCAACTCCCGGCCGTTGTATCCGAGTGGCGCGCATCTGGTGAATGACGCTGCCGCGATCGCGGATGAAAAGGTGCATCGCGCCGCTGTTGCCCTAGAGTGGATCGCCCGGAGCGGCATCGAGCTGGTGCAATCGCGACCGGGAGCGAAAGGGCTGGGCATACCTGAGCCTTGACCGATGCCGGGCATGGGCAGGTGAGCGGGCCGCGAAAGGCCACCGGATGATTGCGGGAAGCCATTACCTTTCCGCAATCACCCGGTACAGCGATCTAGCTGATAAGCGATCAGCCAATCAGGCCGAGAAGCGCCAGCAGGGCCTGGAAGATGTCGTTCGGCTGCATTTGCTTTCTCCTTCTTCTTTTCCCTTCGCGGCCTTTCCGGCCACTGGGATAAGTCAAAGGCTGAAAGCGTCCGATAAGCTGGCTGATATCCGGGCGGAGTCCGGGCTGAAGCTGGTCATCACGTGGTCGTCGCGAAGCCAGGTCACGCGAGCCCGGCCGCGGCAAGCCTGCCGATCATGGACTCGACGCGCTCCGGCGTCCTGGTGAAGAAATGGATGTCCCAGGGATCGCCCGCTCCGAGCTCGCGCTCGACGGCCGACCAGATCCAGTCGAAGCTAGTAGCGGGATCGAGCCTGCCACGGCCCGCGCCGAGCAGGGGGAAGGCGATCGACCCCAGCGGGGGACGGTAGAGCGCGCGCTCGGCTCGTGCCGTCATGAACACGTTGCGGATGCCGTCGGCGACGGCCGACGGCTCGACCACGTAGTCGTTACTCCTCGGCTGCGGGCTGGTCGTGGCGACGTGGTAGATCCTGCGGATGTTGTTCCTGGTCATCTCGCCAGGCGTGGTCGCCGCGACCGTGCCTGGTGCCACTGGCAGGCCCGGCCTGGCATTCTTGCTCATCCAGGCGGCCAGCTCGTCGGCCAGCACGTCGATGACTACCTGCCCGTCGCTATTCCTGACCGCGGCCATCTTGCGCACGGCCGCGGAGACCGAGGACTTGAAGTGCTGCGGCAGCTCCATGTAAGAGTTCGTCGGAACGACCAGGATGTCCACCCCCGTCAGCAGTTCGACCGGCTCGACGCGGACGGTGACCCGCAACTCGCGAGCGCCGACCCGGCCCGATACGACGGTGCGAGCGCTTGGCGACGGCCGGCCTGGCCGCGCTGCCTGCCGCGCTGTCGCCTGCGGTCGCAGGGCCAGCTTCAGCACCTCCTCGGCGACCTGCTCGAGGACGATCCGCTCATGGTGCTTCCTGAACCGCTCGACGCTGACGCCGTAGATCAGCGCCGCCCGGCGGCGCCGGTCCTGCGCCGGGCGGTCACGGGTTCCCTTGTCGAGCCCGAAGGTCGCCATCGCTGCCCCGCCGAGTTCACCGCCGCCCAGGTTCTCCACGGCGGCGCGCAGTACCCCCTCAACCTCGAGGTGGCCGGCGGCGGGCTTGCCCTGACCGGCGCGATCCTCGGGGCCGGCGTGCGCCTGCGCTAACGGCCCGGCTTCGGCGGCCTCGGTCGCGGCCAGGCGGAGGCTCGGCAAGTCCGCGTGCCTGATCCTGGTCAGCCCCCGTTCCCGCAGCACTCGCAAGTCCGCGACGACCTGGTCGATTGTCGGGAGATACGCGCTTGCCGGCATAAGGCAAGCGTCGCACTACGCCGCAGGCTCTAGCCAGCACACCCCATAGCCAAAGCCGGTACGAAGGTCGCGGAAGGAGACAAGGATCTCACCGAACTTGTCCGGGAAAAGCGTCTGAGCCGTCGGGCGCCGTTCATAAATGACTGTCGTCGGTACGCCGCTCACGCACCAGATCGTCGCCGGCATGCTCGCGGCGGCGAAACGAACGCGAAGCTCGAAGGCATCGCTGCGCCGGAAAGGCACGTGCACGTAGTGGGCCGCCATCGGCTGGCCAGGAGGCAGTTGCAGGCGCATCGCGTACTCGTGCCTGTCACCAGCCTTCAGCGGCTGGGGCAGGGCGATGACGTTGCGGAAGAACGTCTCATAGGGCTGTTCCCGCAGTGCCAGCGATCCGCCGTGCAGGAGCTCGGCCTCCAGCTGGTGACCCTCGCCAGCGTCCTCCTCGTGCCGCGGCACGCAGATCGAGGTCTCGAGCTCGCTGAGACCGTCCTTGGTCGCCACGACCACGCGCTGCTCGATCGCCTCGATCGGATCAACGTCGAGCCTGAGCAGCGCCTTGAACGTCTCCACGTAGTATCCGCCTTGGTCGTCCGTGCCCTGCTGGGACCGGCCGGCCGCCTCGTCTGCCCGCGGCTGCCCCGGGCGTGCCTGCCCTGACCGTGCCTGCCCTGACTGGCCGCCGGTTCCCTCTGAGGTGCGGCCAGTGACCCACGGAGGCGTGACTGACCGGGCGGTGCCGTTCGGCGCGTCGGGATCGAGCATGCGCCGGAGTTCGGTCCAGTAAGCACGCCAGAGAGACTGATCTCCCCCGCAGGCTTCGACGAACGCCAGGACCACCTTGAGCGTGGGCAGGCGCTCTCCGGAGGTGGCCGCTTGCAGGGTACTGGTGCCGTAGTGGGTCGATTTCGCGACCTGCTCATAAGTAAGGCCGGATCGATTGCGAAGATCACGTAGCCAGAACGCGAATTCCCGAACGGGCGAGCCGTCCCGCTCGAGAGGTGCCTGCGGTCGTCCCATGACCGATACGATCCTTTACTAGCGAAGGTGGAGTACCGGTGTCCCTCCACAATCCGACACAAAGGCGCTGATACGAGAAGCGCGTAACAACGCGAAGACAGATCGCGGCAAGCCATATGTGTGTGTGGTCTGCCGGATCTAAATTATGACATTGTTAACAAGCGACGCACAGGTGGCGATGTCGTCAATATTATTATTTGACGACGACAAGACCACCTTGCTCGCATTGCTCGCATAAAGGTCCTGCTCGGCCAGTGAAGCGGCCGCTATCCCGCGCCACCGCGATCACCTCGCCAAGATGCCTGCTGACTGCTGACATCATCCCTCCCCCAAACCGGAAACCCCACCCTAGACCCGGACGACAAGCACAATATCGACCAGGAATCCCGACCCGCCGGTTTCTATAGCGGGCACTTAGGACGTTCAGTAGCCAAGATAATCAACTAGCTAGGATTCGACAATGGCAGCAGGCCACCTCCGCCACCGAGATACAGCCATGCTGTCGCGTTCCGGCCAGACCGGACAACATCAATACGTGAATCGACACCTAATTTCCACCATCAACTCGCGTATTCATGCGCGCCCATCCCGGGCAGCGCGAGCAGCGGGCAGCGGGCATCGTCCTCAGGCAGTTTTACGGAAATAACCTGAGCAATGCGCTGACGTGCGGCTTTGCGGAGTCCAATGTCCGGCGTTCGCCGGATTTAGCCCAGAACGGCGCTCTCCGCTTGCTGGCGCGGCCCTTCGCGCGTAGACAGGTCCGTAGCGAGTGCACCAGGCACAACGGTGACGGCGGGGGGTTGTCAAGCCGGAAGACTCGCCGGCGCCAGGCGCGCTAGCGGGGCGTTGGCCGGGGGAAAGCAAGGAGCCATGCCGGCCCCCGGTCACGCCCCCTCCACGCGCCGCAAGCGCGCCACGGCGCTGCGAGTCAGCCGAGCGGGTTAGAACGGGAAGGCGTGGGCCTGGTCGCGAACAGTCACCCACCGCCACTGAGTGAATTCGTCCCAGCTGCTCTGCGATCCGAACCGGGCGCCGTTGCCTGAGGCCCTGGTACCGCCAAACGGAGCGTAGGCATCGTTGTTCAGTGTCTGGTCGTTGACGTGCACGATCCCGGTATCGAGCTGATCGGCCATCGCCCTGCCCCGGTCCCGTGAGCCGGTCTGGATCGCGGCGACCAGGCCGTACTCGGTGTCGTTGGCGACCGCGACGGCCTCGGCGTCGTCCTTGACCACGATCACCGGGGCGACCGGGCCGAAGATCTCCTCGCGGAACGCTGGCATGGCCTGCGTGACACCAGCCAGGACCGTCGCTGCGTAGAACAGCTTGTCGTGCGTGCCTCCGACCCTGATCTCGGCGCCGGCGGAGACGGTCGAGGTGACGATGCGATCGACATTGGCCAGTTGCCGCTCGCTGATCAGCGGGCCAAGGGCGACCTGGCCGGTGTTCGGGTCGCCCACAGGAAGCTTGGACGCATGGTCGGCGAGCCGCTCCAGGTACTGATCGGCCACGTCCTGGTGCACGATGTGCCGCCCGGCGGTCATGCAGATCTGTCCCTGGTGCAAGAACGCGCTCCAGGCGCCGGATGAGGCAGCGATATCCAGGTCGGCGTCGTCGAGCACGATCAGGGCGTTGTTGCCGCCCAGCTCAAGCGAGACGCGCTTGAGCGTCCGGCCGGCCGTGGCGCCGACCTCGCGGCCGACCGCCGTCGAGCCGGTGAAGGAGATCATCGCGACATTCGGGTCAGCGGTCAGCGCGGAGCCCGCCTCTGCCGCTCCCGGCAGCACGTGGAGCAGCCCGGCCGGCAGCCCGGCTTCCTCGAAGAGCCTGGCGACCAGGACACCACCTGATACGCAAGTGTGCACGTCGGGCTTGAGGATCACGGCATTGCCGAGCGCCAGCGCCGGCGCCACCGCGCGGACCGACAGGATCTGCGGGAAGTTCCAGGGGCTGATCACGCCGACGACCCCGAGCGGCAGGCGCTGGGCGATCGACTCGCGGCCGGGCTCAGCGGTCGGCAGCAGCAAGCCCCACGGCTGAGTCGGCAGTGCCGCTGCCTCCCACAGCTCTCCGAGCACCAGGCCGACCTCGAACGCGGCCTTGCCCGGGATGGCGCCGCCCTCGCGGACCAGCCAGCTTTCGAACTCAGCCCGGTTGTCCTGGAGGACCTTGGCGGCCTGCCTCATCAGCGCGGCGCGCTCGTGCCCGGGCGTAGCGGCCCAGGCCGGCTGCGCGGCCCGCGCCGCCTGCGCGGCAGCGGCGACGTCGGCGCCGTTCGCCAGGCCGACCTCGGCCAGAATCTGGCCGGTAGCCGGCTCGTCCGATGTGATCGTGCCGCCCTTGGCGGCCACCCAGCCTCCGCTGAAAATCTTGCCCGACCAGTCCGCGGTTTCCAGCAAGCTCATAACGGCACTCCTTTTCCAGGCAGCCAGCTCTCAAGGCAGCCATACCAGACCTCAATCCTTGTCAGACCCGGCACCGAAGGTGTTGTCTAGAACTGCCACCGGGCTTGCCGTTCACTGCCAAGCTGGCAGTTCGGTCTGATGGGAGGCTCGCCCATGGCTGTTGCGCCTGACCTGACTGTCGCACCTGAACTGTTTGACGGCGACGAGTGGCGCGAGGCACTGGCCGCCAACTTCAACGGCCTGGTACCGGCCGGGCGGTCAGCCGGTGACGCGGTCGGCTGGCTGTCGGCTGCCCGTCTCGGGAACGTAGCGGCGTTTCACGTGGCTGGCAGCTCCCAAGTGCTCGAGCGCTCGCCTGCCCAGGCCAAACGCCAGCCGTCCGAGTTGCTGAAGGTATGTATCCAGCGAGCCGGTACCGCGACCATCAGTCAGGGCGACCGGGAGGTAACGCTCGGGCCAGGCGCTATGGCGATCTATGACATCGACAGGCCGTACTCGATCAAGCTCGACGGTGAGTGGCGGTGCGCGGTCATCGCCTTCCCGCGCTCCGCCCTGGTCGCGTCACGGCATTTCATCGACGCGGTGATCTGCCGGTCCACGCCGGTCACCGACGGGCCAGGAGCGGTGCTCGCTCCGCTCATCGCCTCGGCGGTGTCGCGGCCCGGAGGCAAGACCGCGCCCGGTGCGTACCGGCCGCGCCCGCGGCCACTTCCGATGTCCTGATGGGCCGGGCCAGCCTGGACCTGCTCAAGGCCGCGCTAGCCGAGCGGCACCTGCCGGAACGGCCCGATGTTGTGCGGCTCCAGGTCGACGCCTACATCCAGGCCCACCTCGCCGACGCCGACCTCAGCCACGGCAAGGTCGCCGCCGCGCACCACATGTCCGAGCGGACACTGCACCGGCTGTTCGGCGAGCTGGGACAGAGCGTCACCGACCTCATCCGCTCATACCGGCTCGACGGCATCCTGGCCGACCTCCGAGCACCAGGCTCGGCCCACGACACCATCGGCCGGATCGCGGCCCGCTGGGGCATCCACGACATGCCCCACCTGACCAGGATGTTCCGCGCCCGCCACGGAATGGCGCCATCCGAAGCGCGCCACCAGACCTTGTCTCGCCTCGACTTCGACTAGCCCCTGCGCTAGACGCTCGTCAGAACAACCGCCGTGATGCGTCGCTAGACTGCCCGGGTACCAACCAGGGCAGACAGTCATGAGCACGCAGTCTCTTGATCTCAGCGACGGTCAGAGGGGGCGCAAAGATGACACAGCAGCCGTTGCCGTTCATAAGCCGGGTGCGCATTCAAAACTACAGGAGCATAGCTGATTGCGATGTTGAGCTTGAGCCCCTAACTCTCCTAGTCGGGCCAAATGGCACCGGAAAGAGCAACTTTCTCCAGGCGCTGGCCTTCATGGGCCGGGCACTCAGCACAACGCCGCAGGAAGCCCTCACTGGGCTTGGCGGGTTGCCTGAGATCCTCCGTCGCGCGCCAGAGCAAACAGGCATCCTGAGCATTGACATCGAAGCGAGGCTTCCCTGGGGAGATGAGCAATCACAAACTTTCAGCTACGGCTTTGAGATTGGCGTGGCTCAGCGTGGAAATCTCAGCTCATTCGAGGTCAGGAGAGAATCCTGCAAATTCACCACGCCTGATCACGCCCGGCAGTTCTCCGTATCACGCGGTGAGGTCGTCGATCGCGGCAGCTACCGGGTCGATCACGGCAGCATCCAGGGAGTCAGGAGTATTGGTACCGATCGGTTGTATCTGCCTATCGCGTCGGCCTTGCAGCCCACGATCTACCGGGAACTGTATGACCGTCTTACCAGTATGCAATTCTATAATTTCAGCCTAGACGCGCTTCGCGAACCATCATCAGAGGCGGAAGGTGCTGTGCTCGGCTCAAGCGGAGAGCATCTTGCCGACGTGATCGGCGCACTGTCAGCCGTCCAGCCGCAGGTAATGAATCGGATCGATGCTTACCTTAGCGCTATCTCGCCAGGAATCAAGAAAGTGGACCGACTTGCCCTAGGCGGGTATGTCACCCTCGCGTTTCAAGCTCAGGCAAGCCACGGAAACGATGAGACCGAGTTCGGGCCAAATGCTGTGTCAGATGGGACTCTTCGTGCAACAGGCGTTCTCGCCGCGCTCTTCCAGCTTGCGGCAGTGGATGGCCGAGTCCCGCTGATCGCCCTCGAAGAACCGGAGATAGCTCTGCATCCCGCCGCTGCTGGGGTCCTCTTCGACGCTCTGACCGAAGCCAGCGAGCGGACACAAATCCTCGTTACAACGCAAAGCCCAGATCTGCTCGATCGAAGCGACCTCAACGTGGCCAGCGTACGGGCAGTCGGCATGAGTGAGGGGATAACCACCATCGGAAATATAGATAGCGCGAGCCGCAAGATACTCTCCGAGAACTTTTACACAATCGGAGAACTCATGCGCCGTGACCAGTTGTCCCCCGAGGCTCGGACCGCGGAGAGTCGACCGGAACGAGAGATCGATTGATGTCGGCGGGAACAGTCACTATCGCCACGGTCGTCGAGGGTTATGGCGAAGTTCCTTCGTTGCCCAAACTTCTTTACAGGCTGGCGGCGCACCACTCAATTCACAACCTCCGTACGCCGAAGCCTTGGCGTGAGCCAAGAGATCGCCTGATAAAGATAGGCGGGATCGAGCAAGTTGTGAGCACAGTGGCAGCACATGTCAATTCGGCCGGCGGAGTACTCGTCGTAATCGACGCGGACGATGACTGTCCGGCGCAGCTGGGCCCGGCGCTACTCCAGCGCGCCCAGAACGCTCGGCCCGACATTCCGGTTAAAGTAGTGCTCGCGAAAAGAGAGTTTGAAGCGTGGTTTCTCACAGCGGCGCCATCATTAGCTGGCGTACACGGGCTCGCTCCGGATCTGCCTATTCCATCCGACCCAGAGAGCATCAGGGGCGCCAAGGAATGGCTCGCCGACCACAGGCTCGAGAGTCGCACATATAAGCCAACAATTGATCAGAAGTTGCTAGTTTCGGCCTTCGACATTGACATGTCCCGAAAAAACTCCGACTCTTTCGATAAGTTTTGCCGCGACGTCGAGTCGCTTTTCACGTCAGGCCGGGCAACGCGCGAGGCGCCCGGAGCCGGGCTTAGCCCTTAGCCCCGCCAGGAGCCAGCCGTGGCTAGTTTCCGCGATCTTGGCCGCAGGCGTGATCACGGAACATCACACCTGCCCTGACCTGCGTAAATCTCCGCGATCAGGCCCCGGAACATGATCACGGAAATCAGCGCTGGCCAGTTCGGACAGCCCGGCCTGGTCACCCCGGCCTACCCCCGCCACCTGAACCCAATAGGCCAACGGGGTCACTGATTAGTCGACAGACAACCTCGGGTGAGGGCGGCGGCAGCGTCCCGTAACCGGGAGGACCCGGGAGGGCACGGGAGGGGATGGTCATTCATGGTGGTGGAGGCCGACGACGGAGGCACCGGTTACCGGCGGCTGAGCACCACGTTGTAGGCGCTGAGGCGGCGCCTGAGCGCGCGCCGCCCGGCCGGGCTGTCGAAGCTCGCCAGAGCGTCGGTCAGCAATGCGGGATCGGCGGCCGTGGCTAGCGCGCCGGCCGGGACGCGGTCGCCGAACAGCACGTAGGCCTGCTGCGTCGGCTCCCGGTGACTCATCCAGACGTACCCGGAGACGGCCGGCGCGTGCGACCTGATCCAGTGACCCCAGTGCCTGGACTGCGGGTAGAACTGCGGATCGCAGGTAGTCAGCCACGGGTCCTGGCTCACCGCCGCCAGGTCGGCCGCGCTGCGCAGGCTCACCAGCTCGAGGTCAGCTGACACAGTCACCACGCTCAGCCGCCTGCCGTCGACCCGGCCGCGCGGGATCTGCAGCACGCCAGCGTTATCGGCCGGCAGATCGCGCAGCATGGTCTCGGCGATCGCGACCGCTTCCGACTCGCCCGCGTACAAGAAGGGGTAGCAGTCATCAAGGGTCGCGTCAAAGCGACCTCCGCCGTAGTAGCGGTGGCATGGCCGGGGGTTGAAATCGTGGGCCTGGTACTTCGCCGGATGAATCCTGAACAGCACCGTATTCGCGGGCAGCACGGTCAGCACCGGGGTGCCGGCGTATTTCTCGGGCGGCTTTCGGTTCACCATTGCCGCTACCAGCTGTCGTTCGCGAGCTGATCGGCCGCATAGGCGATTTCCGCCTCGCGCCCGGTTCCCAGCAGCTCCGCCGGCCTGGCCCCGGCGAGCCACGGGCTGGGCGTCAGCCACCAGGCCACCGCGCCAGCGGGATCGCCAGCGGCGTCCAGCTCGGGCCTGAGCCTCGCGACGATCTCGTACTGCCGGTACGGGTCCATCGCGGCGAACTGGAAGACGGGGTAAAAGTCCCGCCCGTCGACCGCCACGGACAGCCACAGCTCATCCGCGCCCAGGTCAGGGCTATCTGGCACGGCCCCCGCCGCCAGCAAGGCCGACCGGCTGCGCTCGGCAAGCTCATCGGCCGCGGCGTCGGCCGCTATCAGCGGGTTCTCGAGCGCGTCCGCGGCGAGATCCATCAGGTCAAGCTCAGGTGCCAGCGGCGCGGCCGGATCAGCGTCGTGCCCCGCGCGAGCCTGCGCTGCCAGGGCCGGGTGACCCGCTGGCAGCGCAGGCGAGACGATCTCGAAGACGACTGACCGCAGATCCGGAAACTCTGGATCCCTGGCCGGCCCCGCGCTTCTGGTCACCCCGAAGTCGGCGTCGGCCAGTTTCTCAAGCTCCTTGACCGTCAGTAGCGGCTCAATTTCCGGCCAATCATCGAGAATTGCGCGCAACGCATCATCGATTGCCACGGACGTTAATATAGTGCCGCGAAGTCTCGAGCGGGAAGCCGCCGTTAGTCCTTCGCGTCAGCGCCTACGAGCTCGGGCTCGCCCGATTCGGCGAGCGCCTCGAAAGGCAGTTCGGCCGGAAGCTCATCGAAGCCATCGGACTGGTCGTCAGCCGGGTAGGCGACCTCGCCGTGCACCCGGATGTCGCCGTCGGCGAGCTCGGCCTCGGACATCCGCAGCTTCATGAACAGCCCGATGCCGCGCAGGATCAGGAAGGTCATCAGCCCGTCCCAGACGATCACCGTCGCCGCCGCGCCCGCCTGGATCAGCAGCTGCCTGGGGTGCCCGTAGAACAGGCCGGCGGTCGTGAGCCCGCTCGACTTGCCGACCCCGAGGTAGACGATCATTTTGGGGTCGGCGAGCAGCCCGACCATGAGGCCGCCGATCAGGCCGGCGAACCCATGGGTGTAGACGACGCCGAGCGCGTCGTCGACCTTGTTGAAGGGCCAGACCTTGCGCGGCAGGTAGGTGAAGGCCGCGAACACCAGCCCGGACGACACCAGGCCGATCAGGATCGCGCCGACCCCGTTGACGTAGCCGGCCGCCGGGGTGATCGCCACCAGGCCGCAGATCATGCCGTTCAGGACGCCGAGGAACGTCGGCTTGCGATCCCGGCCCGCGGTCATGTCCAGGATCACCCAGGTCAGCATCGCTGCCGCGGTCGCGAGGTTGGTGTTGAGCACGGCCGCGGAAGCGTCGGCCCCGGCGAAATACGGGTCGCCGCCGTTGAAGCCGTTCCAGCCCAGCCAGAGCAGGCCGGCCCCGACCGCTACGAAGATCAGGTTGTTCGGCTTGCCGCGCTCCCGGTCCCGCTTCAGGCGCGGGCCGACCACAGCCGCCGCGACGAAGCCGGACACCCCGGCCGCCAGGTGGATGACGTAGCCGCCGCTGTAGTCCAGCGCGCCCTGGCTGGCCCAGAAGCCGCCGCCCCACAGCAGGAACGCGCTCACGGTGTAAGCGAGCGTGATCCACAGCGGAACGAAGATCAGCCAGACCTTGAACCTGATCCGGCCCAGCACGCTGCCGATAAACAGGATCGGCGTGATCGCGGCGAAGACAAACTGGAAATAGACCAGCGAGCTTTCCGGGAACCGGAATTTCGGCATGAGCCCGTCGAGCAATGGGATGCTGGCCCGGCCCTGCTCGGCCCCCGCGCTGACGACCGCGCCGGGCTTGCCGAGCACGGTGCCGATCCACGGCGAGCCGAAGCCCATCTTGAATGCCCACAGCATCCAGACGATCAGCGTCAGCCCGAACGCGCTGAACACCATCATCATCGTGTTGACAGCCCACTTACGCTGCACGATCCCGCCGTAGAGCACCGCGAGGCCCGGGATGCTCATCAGCCCGACGAGCGTGGCGGCGGTCAGCTGCCAGGAGTTGTCGCCCGCGTTGAGCCAGTGCGGATAGGGAATCACTCTTCGCCTCCGTTGACGCAGGAGCGAAGGGTGCCGGACGGCCAGGCGACGCTGACTAGCATCGGCCCGCCACCGCTTCGGTACTGATCAGTACCGTTCATTTCTGTCATGGCCGGATTTCACCGGCGTTTCCCGGCAGTTACTTCGATGGAACGCTTCCGCGCGATGTCAGCGGAAATCAAGCCGCAGAGCGCGAATCCGGTACAGCGGCGGTTACCGGCGCGTTTCGTCCGTGTTACCGACCGGTCGGAAGCGCACGGATGCGGGAATTGATGGCGGGAATTGGGTGTCGATCGGCGTATTGATGTTGTCGGGCGGCAGGGCGACCTGACCGCGGAGCCAGGCGCCGATCCGCTTCATCAGCTCCGGCCCGGCACCCGACTCGGCGTGCCCGAAGCCCGGCACGATCCACAGCTCCTTCGGGTCCCTGGCCGCGTCGAAGATCCGCTGCGCGTGGTCGGCCGGGAAGAACTCGTCCTTGTCACCGTGCACGACCAGCAGCGGGATCGGCGCGATCAGCGCGGCCGCGTCGTCCGGCGGAAGCGGCACGGGGTCCCACTTGCCGCTGCTGATCCTGGTCTTGAGCATCGTCTTCGTCACGAACCGGCCGGCCCGGTTCTCGATCGCCAGGTGCACCAGGCGCATGGACCTGGTGCCGCGGTAGTACCACTTGCCGGGGCTGCTCACCGACACGACCGCGTCGACGCCGCCGATCAGGCCGGCGTGCCGCAGCACGACCGAGCCGCCCATCGAGAACCCGACGGTGGCGATCCGCTGGTAGCCAAGCTCCCTGGCGTAGCCGACGGCGACCTCGACGTCCCTGATCTCCTTGTCCCCCACCGTGGAGACGCCGCCCGACCGGCCGTGGCCGCGAAAATCGAACGTGACCACGCCGCCGAACTTATTCAGCCGCGTAGCCGCGCGCCAGACCGCCGGCCGCTGCCAGTTGAGCGTGAACCCGTGCGCCAGCACGATCCCGAGGTCACTATCGCCAGGCAGGTGCGCCGCGTCGATCGGCACGCCATCGGTGGTGACGATCGTCTTCGCGTAGGGTACGGGCTTGGCCATAGCTCCATTCTGCGTGAGTGCAGGTCATGGTCAGGCTTACCAGGGAGGGACATTCGCCATGCCGACGCCGGCCAGCACGGTCCGCGCCGTCTGCGAGCGAGCGCGGCAGGCCGCCATGATCACCCGCGAACTGCCCGCCAGCGCCAAGGATCACGCGCTCGCGCTCGTGGCCGGCGGGCTGGACGGCAGCCGGGACCGCCTCAAGGCAGCGAATGGCCACGACCTCGACCAGGCCCGGCGCAGCGGCGTGTCCGCCGCGCTGGTCGACCGGCTCACCCTCACCGACACCCGCATTACCACCATGGTGAACGCGATCCGCACCGTGGTCGGCCTGCCTGATCCGGTCGGCGAAGTGGTGAGCGGCTCCGTTCGTCCTAATGGGCTGATGATCGAGCGGATACGCGAGCCGCTCGGCGTGGTGGCCGTGATCTACGAGGCACGGCCTAATGTGACCGCGGACGTGGCCGCGCTCTGCCTGAAGTCGGGCAACGCCGCCGTACTGCGCGGCTCGTCGGTCGCCGCGCACACGAACGCCGCGATCGCCGCGGTGATCGCGCAGGCCCTGCGGGACTCCGGCGAGGTGCCCGAGCACGCGGTCCAGCTCATCGGCGACCACTCGCGGGAGGCGGTGGTCGAGCTGCTGACCGCCGACGGCTACGTTGACCTGCTGGTGCCGCGCGGCGGGCCTGGCCTGCTCGCGACGGTGCGCGAGCACGCCACGGTGCCGGTGGTGATCGACGGCGACGGGAACTGCCACGTCTACGTGGACGCGTCGGCCGACCTGGAAATGGCGACGTCCATCGTGGTCAACGCCAAGACCTCGCGGCCGAGCGTGTGCAACGCGGCCGAGACGCTGCTGGTGCACGCCGGCGTGGCCGGGCGGTGGCTGCCTGACGTGCTCGGCGAGCTTTCCAAGAACGGGGTGGCGGTGCGCGGCGACTCGCGGGTCCGCTCGGCCTGGCCGGACGCCGAGCCGGCGACCGAGGCCGACTGGGAGACCGAGTACCTGGACCTGATCCTGGCCGTGCGGGTCGTGGACAGCATGGACGAGGCGCTCGCGCATATCACGCGGTTCGGCACCCGGAATTCCGAGGCGGTCGTGGCCCGCGACATCGCGGTGGCACGGCGGTTCGCCCGGGCGGTCGATTCGGGCAGCGTGTTCGTGAACTGCTCGACCAGGTTTTCCGATGGCGGCGAATTCGGCTACGGGCTGGAGATCGGGGTGTCCACGCAGAAGCTGCACGCCCGCGGCCCGATGGGCCTGGAGGCGCTGACCTGCGTGAAGAACGTGACCTGGGGCAACGGCCAGGTCAGGCTGTAGCGCTCGCCTCGAATACCACCAGCGAGTCGCGGTGGACGGCGTGCAGGTCGCGGACCGCGCGGCGCTCCGGCGAGCCCGGATCGACGTGGCCTGTCTTGAAGTTCCCGGCGGCAAGGATCGCCGCGCACGCGCGCGGCTGGGCGGCGAGCAGCGCATCGGCCAGCTGGCGCACTCGCTCGGGCGTAGCCTGCGCTAGCTCTGCCAGCGCTTGCTTCGCCGCCTGCGAGTTCCGCCTGGTCAAGTCAGCCGCGTCGGCGAACCGCGCCGGGTCGAGCGGGCTGCGGCTTTCGCCGTGGCCGTGGCGCAGCCGCAGCAAGATCGACATCACGTCGGCGACCTCGTCGGGTGACAGTGCCCGCAGCAGCCGCAGGACGACCGACGAGATCGCGACCGAGCCCCGGCCGATGAGCCGCTCGGGGTGCCGGACGTCGACAAGCTCGACGACGGCGCCGGCCTCGAAGTCGCCGTCCACCCGCTTGACGCCGGAGAGGAAGAGCGTGCTGCCGGCCCGCAGGCTGCGTTCGGCCTCGCGGTTGATCCCGATGGAGCCCATCGGGTAGGCGATGCCGCCGACCCAGCGCTCGGCCGCGTCAAGCTGGCCCGCGACGGCCCTGATCACGGTTCCGATCCTGGCCCGGGAGCTGAGGCTGCGCGCTACGACCTCGGCCTCACGGGCCGAGCCGATCACGGCTTCGACCCCGCAGTAGGCGGCGCGGGCGGCGGCGTTGAGCTTCGACTTGATGCCGCCTGTGCCCTCGCCCGCCGTCGCGGCCCTGACCGCCCTGGCCTGCTCCGGCGTGAGCCTGGGCAGCAACTCCCGCATCTGCTCGTCGGCGTAGACGCCCTTGACGTTGGTCAGGAAGGTCAGCCGCGAGGCCCGGGCCGCGACCGCGACGGCGACCGCGAGCTGGTCGTTGTCGAGCTCGGCACGCGGGTCGGTGGTGTCGTTGCCGTTGACGACTGGCAGCAGCCCCTGATCGAGCGCGGAGATCAGCACGGTGCCGACATCGCGCATGGCGCTCGCTGAGTCCAGATCACTCTTGGACAGCAGGATCTGGCATACCTCCACGCCGACGGCGGCGGCGAGCTGCCGGTAGAGCGCCATCAGCGCCGGCTGCCCCACCGAGGCCGCCAGCGCGAGGCCGAGGGGGCCGTGCGGCCTGGCCGTGCCGAAGCGGTCAAGCGCGGCTTCGACGGCGGCGACCGCCTCGGCTGCCGGTTCCTGGCTGACGGCCTGGCGCATGGCCTCGGTGAGCCTCGCCAGTTCGGGTCCGGCCCTGGCCGTGGGTCCCTCGTAGGCGAGCAGCCGCCACCCGAGCCTGGCCGCTCCCGAAGTGACCAGGATGACCTGGTGGCCGTTCCGCTGCGCGGCGGCGATCTGGGTGACAAGGTCGGCGATCACGTCAAGGGCGAGCCCGTCGCCGCTGGCGATCGAGCTAGACCCCAGCTTGACGACCAGCCTGGTCACGGGCCGTGTCCCGATGCCGCCCGCACCACCGCCAGGACGCCGCTCTCGGTGGCTCCCCCGCTGCCCTGAGGCTGCCACGAGCCCAGGACGACGCCCAGGAGGCCAGGCTCCGGGTCCGGCGGCGGCTCGCCAGGGCTCAGCACGCGCATGAGCTCGATGGTGCCGGCGGTGACCTCAGCCTGGGGGCTGCCGAGGCGCCGGCCACGCACCTCGGTATCGCCGATGCCGGCCCTGCCAGCGCGCATGGCAGTGCCCTCGGTGACGACGAGCCTGAGCAGTTCACCCGCCCAGACGGGATCGGCCTCCGCGTCGTAGATCCACCGCCGCCCAAGCAAACTGTGCTCGGCCTCCGCGATCAGCGCCGCCGATCCCGCCACCCGCGCCTGTTCCGCCATCTGCGCCGCATCCGCGGTGACCGCCGCTCCCGCTTCTTCACCCAGCGGCACGCCGCGATACGTCATCGGGATCTGGTACAACGCCGAGCCGTCGCTTACCAGGTGAGTCTCGATGCCGACCTCACCGGCCGGGTCCTCGAACCTGAAGAATCCGACCGGCGTCAGGTCCGGCTTGCCCGAACCCCGGTACCACGGCTGCCGCGCGATCCACGACGGCAGGAAGTCGCGGAAGTGCGGCGTCAGCGTGGCACCCGGATCGATCTTCGGCATTGCGGCACTCTAACGCCCTCCCGCCCCGGCCATCGAAGGCCCGCCAATGTCCCTGGGTGCGCTCTTTGGGGGTGAGCCGGCTGGGTGCTGCTGTGTCCGGGAGGGTTTTCGTCTCCCGGGAGGAGAGTTGTCGTGTCCGGGAGGGTTCTCGTCCTTACCGTGGAGGGTTTCCGGGTTCCTGTAGGAGCGTTGTCGCATGAAGGAGGGTTGTCGTCGTATAGTCCGGTCAACTCTCCTAGATGCGGAAACCCTCCTGCACGAACCCGAGAACCCTCCTGCGAGAACAAACTCACCCCGGAAGAGCCGCACCCAGGTCCCGAAGATGGGCCTGCCCGGGGGGCCTGGCATGATCGGCGGGTGTGCGGTGTGCCTGCTGACCTTCCAGATTTCCAGCCCGCGCCGAATCAAGGGGGCAGGCCGGACCTGTACGAGCTCGAGAACCAGGCCATTGACCCCGACGGACTGGTGCTCGCGGCCATGCGCGAACTGGCGCCGTGGGCAGGGCGGACGCTGATCGACCTCGGATGCGGGTCCGGCTTCTGGCTGGCCGGCTACGCCCGTGAGGCCGGACGCGTGGTCGGCGTCGAACCCGACCCCCAACTGGTGCGCATGGCGACCGGGCGAGCCGCGGGCGCGGAGGTGATGCGCGGGTCGGCTGAGCACATCCCGCTGGCGGACGCTAGCGCAGATGTCGTTCATGCCAGGTTCGCCTACTTCTGGCCGCCGAACTGCGCTGCCGGGCTGGCCGAAGTGCATCGGGTACTGCGGCCTGGCGGTGCGCTCGTCGTCGTGGACAATGATCACCGGCACGGCGAATTCGCCGCGCTGCTGGGGGCGTCTGGCTATACGGCGCTCGGCCAGCCCGACGAAACCGACGCCTGGTGGGCACGGCGCGGAGCGGAGCGCACCGAGGTGCTGTCCGGCTGGCAGTTTCCCACGCGCGGCGGCTTCGAGGCTGTGCTGGGGATGGAGTTCCCCGAGCAGGTCGCCGGGTCCTGGCTGGCCGGCCATCCTGGTGCGACCGGGCTTAGCTACGGCTACATCCTCTTCACGAGCAGGAAGCCTGATTGACCACATCGACGCGGGCCATCGGGGCGCACGCGCCAGCCGGCGGCGGGCTGGCTAAGGCCAGCTTGCGGTACGCGGCCGCCGTTCGCGCGGAGGCGATCCAGGTCTTCGCGGCCAATCCCCGGGCGTGGGCGCCGCCGGCGGGCGGCGACGAGCAGCGGGCAGAACTGCGGGCTCGGGTGGACGCGACCGGGCTGCCGGTGTTCGTTCATGCGCCGTACTTGATCAACCTCGGGTCACCGGATGAGGCGGTGCGAATTCGTTCAGCCTCCTTGCTCGAATTCTGCCTGCGGCGGGGCGCCTCCATCTCAGCCAGAGGCGTGGTCGTGCACGCGGGGTCCTCGATCACGCCTGACCGGGAGGCAGGATTGCGCCGCATGCGCGAGAGCATGCTGCCGCTGCTCGATGACCTCGGCGCGGCCGGGCCTGACGTGCTGATCGAGCCGATGGCCGGGCAGGGCCAGACGCTGTGCTCGGCGGTCGGCGAGATCGGGCCTTATCTGGCCGCGCTCGACTGGCATCCGCGCGCGATGCTGTGCCTGGATACGTGCCATCTGCTGGGGGCCGGGCACGACCTGACCGCCGACGGCGGAATGGCCGGGCTGCTGGCCGAATTGGAGCGGGTCGCGGCCGGGCGGCTCCGGCTGGTGCACGCCAACGACGCCAAGGATCCGTGCGGGTCCAAGCGGGACAGGCACGAGAACATCGGCGGCGGCATGATCGGCGCGCGGCCGTTCTGGGAGTTGCTGCACGACCCGCGTACCTCGGGCGTGGCGTTCATCGTGGAGACGCCGGGCGGCGAGGCCGGCCAGGCCAAGGACATCGCGCGGCTGAAGCGGCTCCGGACCGCGGCGCGGGCACCCGGAACGGCCGGGGCGCGGGCATCGCGCACCGCCTTCCCGAATGGCGCGTGAGAGCCGTCGAGGCGCCTAATGTGCGGTGTGTAATCGTACGTTGATTCTTAGTTGAATCGTTGCCGTTTGGTATCACAACACAGCTGTGCAACCCCTGCGAACCATGTTAAGCAGTGTGCATCTGATTGACAGACCGCAGAGGGGGGCGATCTTGATCAAGAATCCTGGCCGGTCAAGGGCAGCGCGGCTGAGCGCGGGACTCAGCGCGGTGCTCGTAGTGACGGGCGCATCGGTCGCGGCGGGGGCTTCGGTCACCGCCAAGAAACATCACAAAGAGCCGAAGCCGACCGTGATCTGCCGGCCGTACGACCGGCGCACGATCAAGCGCGATGGCATCTCGTACTTCGTGCGGAACGACGTGTTCTCCACCGAGCGCGAGTGCCTGCGGCTGCACCGGCGTGGTGTCGGGTTCACCATCATCAAGTCCACGGCCAACGCTCACGCCAACGACACCGACGCGTTCCCCGAGGTTGTCTTCGGCTGCGCCTGGGGCGTCTGCACGCCAGGCACGACCCTGCCCAGGCGCGTCTACCGGATCAAGCGCCTCCAGTCCTCCTGGTCGACCAGCTGGCGCCAGGCACCAGGCCACTTCGACGTGGCCTATGACATCTGGTTCGGCTACCTGCACACCGTCCACGGCCACGCGCTGGGCGCGGAGCTGATGATCTGGCTCGGCACCAAGCGCTTCGGCACGCCGACCGGGAACCCGGTACTCGCGATCGACCACCACCGCTACTACTACGCCCGGCATCGCGCCTGCGACCAGTTCGGCTGCTGGAATTACATCCTGTTCCGCCGGGTCGTCCCTACCACGCAGGTACAGCACCTGAACCTGCTCCCGTTCATCAAGGCCGCCGAGCAGCACAGGCAGGTAGGACCCCGCTGGTACCTCAAGTCGGTCGATGCCGGGTTCGAGATCTGGCGGCAAGGCCGGGGGCTGGCGATCCACAACTACGAGGTGCACCTCAAGCTCAAGGCAGTCCCGCGCAAGAAGCACAAGAAGAAGCGCACAGCGTAGCGGAAGAGCCGGAACTGACGTTGTAAGGCCAGCCATAACTGGTTGGATGTCTGAGTGCGGATTGCGACCTGGAATGTGAACTCAGTGCTGGCGCGCCTGCCCCGGCTGGTGGAATGGCTGGAGCAGGCGAGCCCGGACGTCGTGTGCCTGCAAGAGACCAAAGTCGGGGCTGACGCGTTCCCGGCGGACTCGGTGACCCCGCTCGGTTACGAGGTCAGGCACCACGGTGAGGGCCGCTGGAATGGCGTCGCCATCCTCTCCAGGATCGGCTTCGACGCCGTCGAGCGCGGCCTGCCGGGCGACCCCGGCTTCCCTGATCCTGGCACCACGGAAGCCCGGACCATCGCCGCTACCTGCGGGCCGGTGCGGGTCAGGTCGGTGTACGTGCCGAACGGGCGCAGCCCCGATGACCCGCACTACGGCTACAAGCTGCGCTGGCTGGCGGCGCTGCGCAGTGCCGTCCTCGCGGAGGCCGCGGGGAGCGTGCCGTTCGCGGTCATGGGCGACTTCAACATCGCCCCGACTGACGCCGACGTCTGGGACCCGCAGGCCTTCGTCGGCTCGACGCACGTCACCGCCGCCGAGCGGGATGAGCTTGCGTCGCTTCTGGCGACCGGCCTGAACGACGTCATCCCGCGCATCGCCAAGGGACCGCATCCGTTTACGTACTGGGATTACCGGGCGGGCTCGTTCCACAAGGGCATGGGCATGCGGATCGACCTCGTGTACGCCAACGCGGCGCTAGCCGGCCTGGTCAGCGACGCCTGGGTGGACAGGGAAGCCCGCAAGGGCAAGGGGCCGAGCGATCACGCGCCCGTGATCGTCGACGTCAGCCTGTGACGTCCTGCCGACGGTCGCGCTCCCAGACCGGGTGCCGCTTCTCCAGGAAGGCGCGCATTCCCTCCCGCGCATCGGGCAGCTGGCTCGTGGCGGCCATGACCTCGATCGCGTAGCTATAGGCCTTGGGCTGGTCAAGGTCGATCTGGGCGTAGAGCGCCTGCTTGCCGATTCCCTTGCTCTGCGCTGAGCCGCGGGTCACGCGCGCCAGCAGCTCCAGGACGGCCTGATCGAGTTCTTCGGCAGGCACGACCTTGTTCACGAGGCCCCAGGACAGTGCCGTGGCGGCGTCAATCACGTCCCCGGACAGGGCCAGCTCGGCGGCCCTTTTCCGCCCGATATTCCGGGTAATGGCCACCATGGGCGTGTGACAGAACCAGCCGCCTTTCCCGCCGGGAGCGGCGAAGCCCGCGTTGTCGCTGGCAACGGCGAGGTCGGCCGAGGCCACGAGCTGGCAGCCGGCCGCGGTCGCGAGGCCATGCACGCGGGCGACCACAGGCTGCGGTACCGCCTGGATGAGGGTCATGAGGTCGGTGCAGGTCACCAGCAGCGAGCGCACGGCCCCCAGGTCGGCCTCGGCGACATCGGCGAAATCGTGCCCGGCGCTGAACACCGGCCCGTTGCCGGCCAGCACGATCCCCAGCGCGTCGCTCTCGCCGACCTGCCGGAACGCCGTGATGAGCTCGCGCATGTGCGCCAGTGACAGCGCGTTGCGGCGCTTCGGCCGGTCCATGGTGATGGTGGCGAAGTCACCGGACCGGCTGACGCAGACGTGCTCGAACCCGGCGGTGTCCATGGGAGCCTCCCTTCCCTTCATCGCAGCTTACGTGCGCCCTTGCTGGCGGGCAGCGCCTCCGGGCCGGCGGCGATCAGTCCCAGAGGCTGAGCAGCTGGGCCGGGCTGATGTTGCCGCCGCTGCAGATGATCGCGACCTTCCGGCCGGCGAAGCGGCCGGGGTCCGCCAGCACGGCGGCCAGCGAGGCCGCGCCGGACGGCTCCACCAGGTTGCGGGCCTTCTCGATCATGGTGCGGGTGGCCGCCCTGAGCCCGTCTTCCGATACCAGCACGAAGTCATCGAGCAGGTCCCACATGATCTGCTGCGTCAGCTCGAACGCAGTCCGCGTTGCCATCCCCTCGGCCATCGTGCTGGTCGGCGCCTCAACGAGCTTCCTCGCCCGCCACGACAGGCAGGCGGATGGCGCCGCCTCGGACTGGACGCCGATGACCGTGACCGACGGCCGGACGGCCTTGGCGACCACGCACGCGCCGGCGACCCCGCTGCCGCCTCCGACCGGGACCACGATGATCTCGATATCTGGCCTGGACTCAAATATCTCGAGCGTGTAGGTACCCACGCCGGCGATCAGGTGGGGCTCGTTGGCCGCGTGGATATGGCGGTAGCCGTGGTCGACGGCAAGCTTCTCGGCATGCTCACGGGCGTCATCGAAGTCCTGGCCGTGGAAGAGCACCTCGGCGCCCAGGGCCTGAATCGACTCGACCTTGACAGGGTTGGCCACCTCGGGCACGCAGATGATCGCGCGGACGCCGAGCAGGTTCGCCGCATAGGCGATGGACTGGCCGTGGTTGCCGGTGGACGCCGTGATGACGCCGCGCTGGCGCTCGTCCTCGCTGAGCTGGCTGATCAGGTTGATTCCGCCGCGCACCTTGAAGGCGGCGATCGGCTGGTGGTTCTCATGCTTGACCCAGACTTTCGCGCCGGTGAGCGCGTCCAGCGCGGGATACCGGTGGAGCGGCGTGGGCTTCAGGTACGGCGCGATGCGCTGGCGAGCAGCTAGGACGTCGGCGAGATCTGGGATACCCGATGCGCTCATGCCCCGTTTTTACCATGGCGCCGCTCCGGCAGTAAGGCGAGCGGCCCGGCGCTTACCGGCCCGAGAGCGAGGGCGAGCAATGTCACGTTCGGGTAACAGTGTGGCCCGCATGGCTTGAGGCGCTGCCCGTCATGGGCTTACGCTCCTCGCAATTGCTTCGGTAAGCGCTTTCCCGATTTCAGGTAAGCGCTTACCGCGCGACTACGAGGAACTGCGAGGAACCGGAAGCCCATGCCTGATCTCCCGGCACACCCGGCGCTCACGACCGACCTGGCGGGCGCCGGCCTTGAGCCGCCGCCCACGATCTATGACGTGGCACGGGCCGCCGGGGTGTCGATCGCGTCGGTGTCCCGGGTGCTCAACGGGCACCGCAACCCGCGCCAGGAGACCAGGGATCGCGTGCTCCGGGCCGTGCACGAGCTCGGCTTCGTCCCCGACGGCGCGGCCAGAGCCCTGTCAGGCCGCCTCAAGGAGGTCGTCGGCGTCGTCTTCCGCCGCGCGGCGTGGGGCGACAGCGCCGAGGGGGCGATCGCGATCGCCGAGGAGGACGAGAGCCTGCAGTTCACCGACGTGATCAACCGCGGCATCGAGGTGGCGGCGCAGCGGCGCGGATTTGACCTGATCATCGGCTCGGTCAACGTCGAGGGGCATGACGCGCACCGGCGGGTCATGCTCATGGCGCGCAAGTGCGACGGGCTGATCCTGCACGACCAGGTGCTCGAGCCGGCCAGCCTGGCTCAGCTCTCCCGGCAGGTGCCGGTCGTCACCATGGCGGGCGTCGCGACCCAGACCACGGCCAATGTCAGCAGCGACAACGGCACCGGCATGACCGAGCTGGCCAGGCACCTGATCCGCGATCACGGCCTCCAGGCGATCGCCTACCTGGCCGGCCACGCGGACAGCCCGGACAACCTCGCCAGGCGGCTCGCACTCGCCGAGGAAGCGGCGAGCGCCGGCGCGAGCTTCATTGAAGGGCCGCGGTGGCAAGGCAACTACCTGGCCTCAGGCGGCGCCCAGGCGATGCGCAGCCTTCTCGAAGAGCAGGTCAGCCTGCCGGATGCGATCGTCTGCGCCAATGACCAGACCGCGCTCGGCGTGATCCACGAGCTAGCCAGGCGCGGGATCGACGTGCCCGGCGAGGTCGCGGTGACCGGCTTCGATGACATCCCCGTGGCCAGGCACCTGAGGCCGCGGCTCACCACCGTGCGCCAGCCGATTCAGGAACTCGGGGCGACCGCGTTCGAAGTGCTCAGGTCCATGATCGCCGCCCGCGTCCATAACGGGCACGAGCCAGCGCAACGCGACGTCGTGCTGCCGACCAGGCTGGTACGCCGCGAGAGCTGCGGCTGCGAACCCGACCACGCTACGGGAGGCCGGTGACAGGCATGCGACTGATAACCAGGCGCCTCGTGCTCTACCTGCTGACCGCGATCGTCGCCATCACGGTGAACTTCTTCATCCCCCGCCTCATGCCCGGCAACCCGGTCGAGGTGGCCATCGGTCACATGCAGTCCCGCGTGACCCCGGCCACGATCAAGGCGCTCGACGTGCAGTACGGCATCAGCACCCACCTCAGCCTGGCCGGCCAGTACCTGCACTACCTGGGCCAACTCCTCCACGGGAACCTGGGCATCTCGTTCAGCGCGTACCCGGCCACGGTGACCAGCGTGATCCGCGCCGCGCTGCCGTGGACCATCGGGCTAGTCGGGCTGGCCACGATCATCAGCTTCGCCGCCGGAACGCTGCTCGGCATTCTCGCGGCCTGGCGGCGCGGCTCCTGGCTGGACAACCTGCTGCCCGCGATGACGTTTTTCCAGGCGGCGCCCTATTTCTTCGTGGCGATCTTGATCGTGGCGGTGTTCGCCACCAAGCTCGGCTGGTTCCCGCAGAACTCCGGCTACGACACCACGACGCTCGACCCTGGCCTCAGCGCGGCCTTCCTTTCCAGCCTGCTCGACCACGCGGTGCTCCCGGCGCTGACCATCGTGGTCGGCTCGATCGCGGGCTGGGTCATCGGGATGCGCAACATGATGCTCACCACGATGGATGAGGACTACGTGCTCATCGCCCAGGCGAAGGGACTGAGCAGGCGCCGGGTGATCACCTACGCCGCCCGCAACGCGATCTTGCCGAACGTGTCCGGATTCTCGCTCGCTATCGGCTTCGTCGTCTCCGGCTCGCTGCTCACCGAGATCGTCTTCTCGTACCCGGGACTTGGCTACATCTTGCTGCAAGCGATCGGCAATGAGGATTATCCGCTGCTTCAAGGCATCTTCCTGATCATCACGTTCGCGGTGCTCGGGGCGAACCTGATCGCGGACTTCGCTTACTCCTTCCTAGATCCGCGAACCCGGCAGGAGGCCTGACATGTCAGCACTAGCCGGAACCGGTTCGCTGAGCGCCGACCCGAGTCAAGCAGGCCGGCGCCGCCGGAGCCGGGCCTGGCAGCTGCCCAGGTCACTCAAGATCCGGATCGGGCTGTTCCTGGCCCTGGCCTTCACCCTGCTGGCCATCGTCGGGCCGTGGCTCGCCCCCTACAACCCGAACGCCAGCCTGTCCACGACCTCAGGCATCCCGCAGGCTCCGTCCGCCGCGCACCTGCTCGGCACCACCCAGGTACAGCAAGATGTGCTGTCCCAGCTGCTCGCGGGGGGCCGCAGCACGATCCTGGTCGCCCTGGTAGCCGGCGCCATCGCGACCGCGCTCGCCGTCATCTTCGGGGTCACCGCCGGGTACTACGGCGGGCTGCTCGACGACCTGCTCTCGATGCTCGCCAACATCTTCCTGGTCATGCCGGCGCTGCCGCTGCTGATCGTGATCTTCGGGTTCCTGTCCAAGACCGCCAACCCGAACGACTTCCTCATCGGGCTGGTCATCTCCGTCACCGGCTGGGCATTCGGGGCTCGCGTCCTGCGGGCGCAGACGCTGTCGATGCGGAACCGGGACTACGTCGTCTCCGCCAAGATCATCGGTGAACGCGGCTGGCGCATCATGATGTTCGAGATCCTGCCCAACCTGGTGCCGATCGTCGCTACGTCATTCCTCTTCACCGTGATCTACGGGGTCGGCGCCTACACCGCGCTGTCGTTCCTCGGCGTGATCAGCGTCGCGCACTGGAGCTGGGGCACGATGCTGTACTGGGCGCAAAGCGCCCAGGCCGCCCAGCAGGTGCACGTTGAGTGGTGGTGGTTCCTGCCGCCCGGGCTGGCTGTCGGGCTGTTCGGCACGGCGCTCGCGCTGCTGAACTTCGGCATCGACGAGTTCATCAACCCGCGGCTGCGGGCGGCCGGCCTGACCAGGCGCGTGGCCCGCCGCGCCGGACTGCCGTCCCGGGCGCCGCTCGGGCTTACCCCAGTCATCACCGACGGAGGACGGCGATGAACACGAGCACAGCCGCCGAGCCGCTGCTCGAGGTGACGGGCCTGTCGGTGGACTACGGCTTCGGCGAAGCCGCCGTGCACGCGGTCCGCGGCGCTGACCTGACCCTGCACCGGGGCGAGGTATTCGGGCTGGCCGGCGAGAGCGGCAGCGGCAAGTCCACGCTCGCCTACGCGATCGCGCGGCTGCTGCGGATGCCAGGCGTGATCACCGGCGGGCAGGTGCTCTTCCGCCTCGGCGGTGCCGGCGGTGCCGGCAGCGCTGGTAGGGCCGGCAGTGCTGGTAGTGCTGGTAGGGCCGGCGGTGCCGAGATCGACCTGCTCGCGGCGGGCGAGGCACAGCTACGCGAACTGCGCTGGAACCAGCTCGCCGTCGTCCTGCAGAGCGCCATGAACGCGCTGAACCCCGTGATGACAATCGGCACGCAGCTGACCGACGTCCTCCAGGCCCACCGCCGCGACCTCGACCGCGCGGGCAGGCGGGCCAGGGCCGGCGAGCTGCTCGGCATGGTCGGCATCCCGTCAGGACGGCTGGCCAGCTTCCCGCACGAGCTGTCCGGCGGCATGCGGCAGCGGGTGATGATCGCGATGGCGCTCGCGCTGAGCCCGCAGCTGCTGATCATGGACGAGCCGACGACCGCGCTCGATGTCGTGACCCAGCGCGAGATCCTGGACGAGCTGATGGGCCTGCGGGCCGAGTTCGGCTTCGCGGTGCTCTTCATCACCCACGACCTCTCCTTGCTGGCCGAGATCGCCGACACGATCGCGGTGATGTACGCGGGCCGGATCGTCGAGTCGGCGCCCGCCAGCCAGCTGTACCGGGCGCCGCGGCACCCGTACAGCTATGGCCTGCTCAACTCCTTCCCCGGGCTGCACGGGCCGAGGCAGCGGATGACCGGCATCGCGGGCTCGCCGCCCGACCTGCGGCAGCTGCCGGCCGGCTGCGTATTCCGCCCCAGGTGCGCCCACGCGTTCGACCGCTGCGCCGCCGAATCCCCCGAGCTGCGAGCGCCAGAGCGCCGGCAGCCAGGCGCCGCGGCCGCGGGCCTGGTCGCCTGCTGGCTGCACGACGGCGCTGGCCTGGCACCAGCGGAGCTGACCGAGGCGAGCATCAGCGAAGGGAGCGTGTCATGACCGGGCCTGACCAGGTGATCGCCAGCGGGCAGGTGACCGAAGCCCCGCTGCTCGAGGCGCGCGGGCTGACCAAGCATTTCCGGATCCGCAGCTCACGGCTGAATCCCCGCGGCGGCCTCGTGCACGCCGTCGATGACGTGACCCTGGCCGTACCCCGGGGCGGCATCACGGCGATCGTCGGCGAGAGCGGGTCAGGCAAGTCGACGCTCACCCGGCTGCTGGCCAGGCTGATCAAGCCGACAAGCGGAGAGCTGCTGCTGGACGGGCGCAGGCCGGCGACGCAAGCGCGGCGGGCCTACGCCCGCGACGTCCAGCTCGTGCTCCAGGACCCCTTCTCCTCCCTGAACCCCGTCCACGACGTCCGCTATCACCTGGCCAGGCCGCTGGTCGTGCACAAGCTGGCGGGCACGTCGCTCGACCAGGACGTCGAAGGCCTGCTCGACCGGGTCTCGCTGAGCCCGGCGGCGTCGTTCACCGGCAAGTACCCGCACGAGCTGTCGGGCGGCCAGCGCCAGCGGGTCGCGATCGCCAGGGCGCTCGCGGTCCGGCCGAGGCTGTTGCTGGCCGACGAGCCGGTGTCCATGCTCGACGTGTCGATCAGGCTCGGGGTGCTCAACCTGCTCGCCGATCTCCGCGACAGCGACGGCCTCTCGATCGTGTACGTGACGCATGACATCGCCTCGGCCCGCTACCTCGCCGACGTGATCGCCGTGATGTACGCGGGCCAGATCGTCGAGTCGGGCCCGGCGGCCGACCTCACCGACAAGCCCGCCCATCCCTACACCGAGCTGCTGCTCAGCGCGGCGCCCGACCCCGGGCGGCCGAAGACCGTCTCCCTGCGTGGCAGGGGCTCGGCGCCGAACCTGGTGGCTCCCCCGCCAGGGTGCAGGTTCCACCCGCGCTGCCCGCATGCCATGGCGGTCTGCGCGAAGGAGGTACCGTGCTCCCGTCGAGATCGCACCGCGACAGTTCAGCGCCTGCTGGCTGCACGCTAGCGGGCTTGACCAGGCTCAGCGAGCTCCGCTCGCCAGACAAGCACAGCGAGCTCCGCTCGCCCGAAAGGAGGCTTGAGGCCACAAGCAAGACCGCAGCGCGGAGGCAGGCCCGGCCGACCCGCGCCGCACAGTTCCCGAAAAGACCCGCACGGTCATACAAGGACAGGCCGGCGAAAGCCGGCCGGGCACTATGGAGTCTAGGCAATGAAACTTCCGGTCATGAAGAGCCTGGTCGTCGCTGGCGTGCTCAGCCTCGCGATCACGGCCTGCAGCAGCTCCACGGCGGGCAAGCAGGCCGCAGCGCAAGGCAAGCCGCTGGTGATCGTCGACAACACAGGCGAGACTTTCAGCAAGTCATTCAACCCGTACGTGTCGACCTCACTCGGCAACTCGAACAACTCGACCGCCCTGGTCTACGAGCCCCTGCTGATGTTCAACATCATGCGGCCGACGCAGGCACCTATCCCCTGGCTGGCCACGAAGTACAGCTGGTCGGACGGCGGCAAGACGCTCACGTTCACGATCCGCAAGGGCGTCAGGTTCAGCGACGGCAAGCCGCTGACCGCGGCCGACGTGGCGTTCAGCTTCAACCTGCTGAAGAACAACCCGACGCTGACGCCCAACACGCCCCCGCCGGTCCCCGCCAGCGCGACGGCGCCGAACGCGACCACGGCGGTGCTGACCTACGATCAGCCCCAGTACGCGAACCTGTTCCTCATCGGGCAGATGTACATCGTCCCGCAGCACATCTGGCAGAACGTGTCGAACCCGGTGACCTTCGCCGATCCCGACCCGGTCGGCACCGGCCCTTACGTGGTCTCCCAATTCTCCGCGCAGAAGTACACGCTCAGCCAGAACAAGTTCTACTGGCAGAAGAGCAGCCTGCACGTTCCCGAGATCATCTTCCCGAACTTCGTCAGCAACACCACGGCCAACCCGGCCCTGTCCAACGGCCAGATCGACTACGCCGGCAACGACGTGAGCAACGTCGAGACCAACTTCCTCGGCAAGAGCACCGACTTCCACACCTGGACGTCGGGCAAGCCGTGGTTCTCCGACAACAACGTGGTCACGCTCTGGCTGAACACCACGAGGGCACCGCTCAACGACCCGAAGGTCAGGCTCGCCATCAGCGCCGGCATCGACCGTCAGCAGCTCTCCACCCAGGGCGAGACCGCGTACGAGCCGCCGGCTACCTCATCGGGCGGCCTGCTGCTGCCGGTCGACTCATCGCTGCTCAACCCGCAGGTCGCCAATAATCTCAGCCCGACGTCCGATTCGGCCAAGGTCAGCCAGATCCTGACCAGTGACGGCTGGAAAAAGGTCGGCGGCAAGTGGACCAAGAACGGCAAGACGATCAAGTTCGCCATTGAGGACCCGTCGGCCTACACCGACTACGCGACCGACGCCCAGCTGATCGCGACCCAGCTCAACGCCGAGGGCTTCGTTGTCAGCTTCGACGGCGTGCAGGCCACCCAGTGGTACGCGGACTACCCGGTCGGCAACTTCGACGCGATGATCCACTGGAGCAACCAGGGTCCCAGCCCGTACTACTACTTCCAGAACTGGATCGACAGCTCGCAGGGCGCGCCGATCGGCAAGCCCGCCGCCGGTGACTACGGCCGGTTCTCCAGCCCCCAGGTGCAGGAGGCGCTGGCCCAGTTCGCTGGGACCAACGACGCCGCCACCCAGCAGACCGCGCTCAACACCCTCCAGCAGGTGCTCGCCACCCAGGCGCCAGTGATCCCGCTGCTCTATGGCGCGGCCTGGTATGAGTACAGCACCAAGAACTACACCGGCTGGCCGACCTCGTCGAACCAGTACAACAACCCGGTGCCGAATGATCCCTACATCCTGGCCACCGTCCTGCACCTCAAGCCAGTCGGCTGAGCGCAGCTCACATGCCTGCTCACCATGAGGGGCGGACCCCGCCCGGCCGGGCTTCCGGCCGGGCGGGTGCCCAGATGCCCACCCCCACGCCCGCTACTGCCTACGCTGACGTCATCGCGGGGCTGTCGCTTAACGACAAGGTGCTGCTGCTGACCGGCGCGGACAGCTGGAGCACGCAAGGCGCCGATGCGCTCGGCCTGCGGCCGATGATCATGTCCGACGGTCCGGCGGGTGCCAGGGGCACCAAGCTCGACGAACGCCAGCCGTCCACCAGCCTGCCGTGCCCGTCGGCTCTCGGCGCGACCTGGGATCCCGGGCTCGTGGCTGAGCTGGCCGCGGCGCTCGGCGCCGAGGCCAGGAGCAAGGGCATCGACGTCCTGCTCGGCCCGACCATCAACTTGATGCGGACGCCGCTCGGCGGCCGCGGCTTCGAGTGCTTCGCCGAGGATCCGGAACTGACGGCCAGGATCGCCGTCGGCTACGTCCAGGGCCTGCAGTCGGCCGGCGTCGCCGCGACCGTCAAGCACTACGCCGGCAACGACTCAGAGACCGAAGCGCTGGAGCTACGACGCGCGGATCGCCGAGCACGTGCTGAGGGAGCTGTACCTGGTGCCGTTCGAGGCCTGCGTGCGCGACGGCGGCACGGCCCTGGTCATGGCCGCCTACAACAAGGTCAACGGCGTGCCGATGACTGAGAACGGGCGGCTGCTCGCCGAGGTGCTTAAGGGCGAGTGGGGTTTCAGCGGCGTCGTTACCTCCGACTGGCATGCGGCCCGCAGCACCACGGCGACAGCGCTCGCGACGCTCGACCTGTCCATGCCGGGCCCGGACGGTCCCTGGGGCGAGCAACTGGCCAGTGCCGTTGCCGCCGGGCTGGTCACCGAGGAGGTGCTCGACGACAAGCTGGTCAGGCTGCTCGGTCTCGCCCGCACAGTCGGTGCCCTCGCGCCGCCGGCCGGCCCGGCCAGGCCCGGCGGACCAGCCGCCAGCCACGGTGCGGTTCATCGAGCCCGCCTTGCTGCGCCGGGTCACGGCGGCGGCGTTCGTGCTGCTGACCAATTCGGGCCAGGCACTGCCGCTCGACGCCAGCGCCCTTGCCAGGCTGGCGGTGATCGGCCCGAACGCGCTGCGGCCGACTATCCAGGGCGGCGGAGCCGTCGTCGTCGCGCCGGTCAGCGTCTCCGCTCCCGCTGCCGCGCTCAGTGCCAGGCTGGCCGGGCAGGCAGAGGTCGTGGTAGCCGAGGGCTGCCAGACGTGGGCGACTGTGCCCGCACCCGCGCTGGCCACGCTGACCGACCCGGTGACGGGCGAGCCTGGCGTGCGGCTGACGTTCGCCGCCGCCGACGGCGCGGTCTTGCGGAGCGAGCACCGGACGGCGGCGGCGTTCGCGTGGTGGGACGGCTTCCCGCCGGGCGTCGGCTGGGGCGAGAACGGCAGCATCCGGCTCGACCTGCTCTACCGGCCGGAAGCGAGCGGCCCGCACGTGATCGGAGCGGCCGGGGTCGGCCGCCTGACGATCACCGTCGACGGCGAGGTGGTAGCCGACCGGCCAACCGCCGTGCCCGCCGACCCGGTCCAGGCGATGACCAACCCCGGCCAGGTCAGGGCGGGCGTCGAGCTGCGGGCCGGGCACCAGGTCAAGCTGAGCGTCGGCTTCAGGCCCGGCGAAGGACGGCGAGGGCCCGGTCGCGATCAGGTTCGGCATCGCCCCCGCGGTTGATGACGACACGCTGATCGAGGCCGCCGTGCAGGCGGCGCGCTCAGCCGACGTCGCCGTCGTAGTCGTCGGCTCGGCCGAGCTGACCGAGAGCGAGGGCTTCGACCGGCCTGGCCTCGCCTTGCCTGGCCGGCAAGACGAACTGGTCGGCCGCGTCGCGGCGGTCAACCCGAAGACGGTCGTGGTGGTGAACTCCGGCATGCCAGTCCTGATGCCCTGGGCCAGCGACGTAGCGGCCGTGCTCCAGGCGTGGATCCCGGGCCAGGCCTTCGGCGAGGCACTGGCCGACGTCCTGCTCGGAGACGCCGAGCCGGGCGGCCGGCTGCCCGTGACGCTCCCGGCGGCCGAGGCCGACTGCCCGGTGCTGCACGCCATCCCCGCGGAGCCCGGCGGCACCCTGGACTACGGCGAGGGCCTGCTGATCGGCTACCGGGGCTACGACGCCGCCGGGACCAAGCCGCTCTTCCCCTTCGGCCACGGCCTCGGCTACGCCAACTGGAGCTACGAAAGCGTCCAGCTGGCAACCACTGACCAGCAGCCGCACGACGATGTAGCCGTGCGAGTAGTTCTCGCCAATACGTCAGACCGGCTCGGCCGTGAGGTCGTCCAGGCTTACCTGGCCGGCCCTTGCGGCGAACCCGGCAGGCCCGCGCGCGTTCTCGCCGCCTTCGGCATCGCCGAGGCCGGGCCAGGAGAGCGGACGGAGGTGACGCTGCGGCTGCCGGCGAGGGTCTTCGCCCGCTGGGACGAGGAGGCGGGCGGCTGGGCGCGGGCCGCCGGTCCGTTCACCGTGGAGATCGGCCGCTCGTCGCGTGACCTCCGCCTATCGCTCGACGTCCCCGTCGGCGAGCCCGCCACCCACCCAGGCGAACCCGCCACCAGCCCCAACCAGCCACCCACCCACGCACCCGAATTTCCGTGATCAAGAAACCCAGGCGTGATCACGGACCATCATGCCCGTCATGACCTGCGCGACGTTCCGTGATCACTAGCCCGATCATGATTACGGAACGCTGATCTTGTGGACTCCCATGAACGACCCCGTTGCCTTATTGGAGGCTCAGGCTGCGAGGTGAATCTGAGGCGCTGGAGGCGGGTGGTACGGCCTGTGCCGGCGGGCTGCTTGTCCGCCAGGGCCGGCCCGGTCCTAGTTTCCGTGATCACGATCGAAGGCGTGATCATGGAACATCACACCTGCTCTGACCTGCGCATATATCCGTAATCATGCCCCGGACCATGATCACGGAGTTTAGCGCCCATCTTCGCTGCCCACAGGCGGCAACATCCATGTTCATGGTCCGGCCGATATCCACAGCGAAGGCATGCGGCTCGCCAGTGCGTACGGCCTGGCCCAGGCTAGGCAGATGTCTAAGAACGTGCCCGAGAACTGCATTGACCTGGTCGGGACACAGTGCGGCGTCATTTCCCGTTCCCAGGCGCTTGCCGCCGGGATGACGCGCGCCGCGATCGATTGGCGATTGCGGGCGGAGCGCTGGTCGAAGCTGGGTCCGGGCGTATATCTGGTGAGAACCGGCCCGCCGACCAGGCAGGCGGAGCTGTGGAGAGCGATCCTGCAAGCCGGACCGCACGCCGCGCTCAGCCACCAGACCGCGGCGGAGTTGCACAAGCTGACAGACCGGCCCAGTTCGTTGATCCACGTCACGATCCCGGGGCCGCGGCGGGCCATGCCGCCGGCCGGAGTCGTCGTGCACAGGTCAAGCCGCCTAGCCCAGGCAGTGCATCCGACCTTGCAGCCACCGCGTACCCGGATCGAGGAGACAGTACTCGACCTGGTACCGCTATCGGCGACCTCCGACGAAGCGCTCAGCGTGATCTGTGCGGCATGCCAGCGCGGGCTAACCGTGCCTGAGTTGATCACGCAGGCGATGACAGCCAGGAAGAAACTCCGCTGGCGGGCCGAGCTTGCTGAGGCGCTCGGTCAGATCAGCGGCGGCGTTCACTCCCTGCTCGAATACCGCTACCTGCAATTCGTCGAACGACCACACCGTCTTCCGCTGGCCACCGGCAGGTCAAACTCACCGACGGCGATCAGAGCCTGTACCTCGACAATCTCTATCGGGACTACCGCCTATGCGTCGAACTCGACGGCAGGACGGCGCATCCGGAAGACAGACGCTGGCACGACCTCCGCCGGGTCAATGCCATCACCGCGCATGGCATCACGGTCTTGCGGTACGGCTGGAGCGACATCAACGAGCGCCCTTGCCAAACGGCAGGGCAAGTAGCGACGATCCTGAGCAGTCGCGGCTGGACCGGCACCCCGCGCCGATGCAGTCCCGCCTGCACGGCCCTGCAGAACACAAACCCCAGGCCCAGTTTTCCGGGATCATGACCGGCAGCATGATCCCGGAAGCCCGCACCGGCCATGACCAGCCCAAACCACCGTGATCACCGCCCCGAACAAGATCACGGAAGCCAGCGCCGACACCATCCATGGTGCCCTTCGGGCTACACCCGATCCCAGCCAGCCGCATAGCGGCTACCCAGCTCCGTCCCGTGCGCAACCGAACCCGACCCCGTGGTCACAACCTTGGACTGCACGAGCCGGGTCACCACGCCGAACCGGGAAGGCTCGAACCAGTCTTGCCAAGTATCGATGATCGGTATATAACCTTGGTATGACTAAACAGGCGATTCAGGAGCCCACGTTCCTGATCCTCACCGCGCTCGCGGCCGGGCCGCAGCACGGGTACGGGATCATGACGGACGTCGCGGAGATCTCAGGAGACCGGGTCAAGCTGCGCGCCGGCACGCTTTACGCGGCGCTCGACCGGCTGCGCGCTGACGGCGCCATCGACGTTGACCGCGAGGAGATCGTCGACAGCAGGCTGCGCCGGTATTACAAGCTGACGCCAGACGGCGTTGCGATGCTCGAAGCCGAGGCGGCGCGAATGCAGGCCAACGCCCGCGTCGCGGCCAGCCGGCTCAAGACGCTCGCGGCGGGTGCGTGATGAGCGCCGCGACGATACTGGAACACCGCTACCGCCGGCTCCTTGCCTGTTACCCCGCCGAGCACCGCCGCGTCTACGGCGAGGAGATGGTCGGGGTCCTCCTCGCGTCCGCCCGGCCAGGCCAGCAGCGGCCTGGCGTCGCCGAGACGCTGGACATGTTCGGCGGCGGGCTCCGGGTGCGGCTCCGCGCCGCGCTCGCCGGCTCGCCCGATCCCGGCTGGCGAAGGGCGCTAGCGCTCACAACGCTGATCGCGCCGGTACTGCTCGCCACTATGTCGCCGCTGACCGTCGACCACCTGGTGACGCCCAGTTGGCTCATCTTGGTCAAGTTGCTGATTGTCGCTGTGCTACTCGTCCCGGCGGCGCTCGCCATGTTCGGGCTCCGGCGAGTCGCGGCAGGGCTATCGGGCGTCACCGCCCTGGCCGTGCTCGTCCAGACCGCCTCAGAGAGCTACTTCTTTATCCCGGGACTGGCCTGCGTCATCGTGCTGCTGGCCGTTCAAGCCGTAGCCCTGGCGATCTCGCCTGGGCCGAGGTACGCCTTCGGCCTGATCACTCGCGCCGGCGTCCTCATGGCGCTGCCCTACGCCGCGACCGCCGCCTATATGACCGGCCTGATTCCGACGCACTATCAGGTGCCGCAACTCCTCGCCGCGATCGGGGTCGGGGTAGTAGCCCTGGCCGGCCTGCCTGCGCTCGCGAGTCCGACTGGCCGGCGGCTGATCATCCTGACCGTCGCGATCCCTCTGTCCGGCATGCTGACGTCGATCTTGTCGTTCGCTGGCGTCGACTTTTACGCGATGACGCCAGCCGCCGAGGCGATCACCGAGTTCGCCCCGCCTGCCCTGCTGGCCGCCTTGACCTGGGCCGCCCTCACGCGCTTCCGCCTGGGCGGCCAGGGCCGCCTGGATCGCTCAGCCGGGCAACCCGGAGCCGCCCGATGAGCGATCCAGCCGCGCTCGAGCGCCGTTACCGCGCCCTGCTCGCCTGTTATCCGGCCGACCACCGGCGCACTTACGGAGAGGAGATGATCGGAGTGCTGCTGACCAGCGCCCCAGAAGGCACAACCCGACCGAGCATCGCTGATACGGCTGACCTGATCGGCGGCGGAATCCGCGCCAGATCCGCCGGCTCCGTTCGGCGGACGGCGGCTCAGGCGGAGCCTGGCGCGACGCGCTCGCCGCCTTGAGCATCCTGGCGCCGGTCCTGGTACTCGCCCAGCTCGCTTCCAACTATGTCAGTTTTCTGACCTTGCGGTCTGCCGTCGAGCCCCGAACCCGCATGCCGCTGCCTTTCAGCACATAATCGGGGCTTTCTCGGCCAGCACCTTGCTGATGATGGCCGCGCCGGCAGCCACGCTGCTGGCGCTTGCGATCGCCTCGGCGCCGGGCGAGCGGACCCGCATCCGCACCGCCTTGCTGGTGCTCGTGCCAGCCGTTCTGTTCGTGATCGGCCTGGTCAGCGCGATGCGCACGTTCATCCGGGTGCCAGAGGTGACGGCGCTCCTTATCGGATACGCGGCGATCTTCGTCATCGAGCTCATTGCTCTCGTCGGCTCGACCGGACCGCGCCGGGGCTGGAAGATCCTAGGCCGCGCGCGGTTGCTCACGCTGGCAGCGATCTCTGTCTTGACCGCCGTCGTCATGCTCGTGCCAGTCACGGGCGTCGGCTATGACGACGTCACCTTCGACGCCGTGCTCGTCGTAGCGGCGATCGGCCTCACGCTCACGATTCGCCGCCAGCTCGGCCTGCGCCTGCTGCTGCTCATGATCGTCCCGCTCTACCCGAGCCTCGGCGTTCCGGTCGTGCAGGACGCCTCGATCTGGTTCCATTTCGGCGCCCATCATTTCGTGGCCCAATTCATCTATCTGCCTACCCTGGCCCTTGCCCTGCTCGCCTGCACGGTGCCATGGTGGTCCGGTCGGCGAACGCCGAGGCGGCCAGTCGGCTAAAGGAGATGCGGCGTGGCACAGGAAACGATCAGCGTCGACGGCCAGAAAATCGCTTTCCTGCGCAGTTCAGGAAATGGCCAGCCGGTCGTTTTCGTGCACGGGAACTCTATGTCAGCGCAGACCTGGCGGCCGCTCCTTGACGGCGAGTTCGGGCAGCGATTCCGCTGCCTGGCTCTCGATCTTCCCGGCCACGGGGACTCGGCCCAGGCCGCCGACCCGGCGCAGTACTCGCTGCCCGGCTACGCGTCCGTGCTGACAGCGTTCGCCTCGGCCCTGGACGCCAGCCAGGCCGTATTCGTCGGCTGGAGTCTCGGCGGCCACGTCGTGATCGAGGCGGCCCCCGCGCTCCCCCAGGCGGCCGGATTCGTGATCTTCGGCGCTCCGCCCGTCGCCGAAGCGGCCCAGATGGGCGAGGCGTTCCTGCCGAACCCGGCGATGGGCGTCGGCTTCACCTCCGATGTGGACGCCGAAGCCGCGCGAGCGTTCGCGGCCAGCCTGACCGCGCCAGGGTCGCCGCTCTCCCCCGACGAGTTCACCAGGGACATCCTGCGCACGGACGGCGCCGCCCGGGCGGGGATGTTCGCCAGCATCGGCGAGGGCAGGTTCACCGACGAGGTAGCGATCGTGACCGGGCTCCGGCAGCCGCTCGCCATCATCCAGGGCGACAGCGAGCAGCTCGTGAGCCTGCCTTACCTGCGGCAGCTGAGCATCCCGGCCCTCTGGCGCGGGAGCGTGCAGCTCATCGACAGCGCCGGCCACGCCCCGCACCTGGAGCGCACCAGCGAGTTCGCCGGACTGCTCACCGACTTCATCTCCGAGCTCCAGCCCGCCTGAGCCCCGCCGCGCGCTGCGCGGCGGCTCAGGCTGAGTCGTCCTCCAGCCACTGCTGAAGCTTGTTCATGCCCTTGAGCCAGCGGTCCGGCCCGGCGGCGCGGCCCGCGTACATCTCGCCCGCCTGGGGGTGCGGCAAGATGAGGAACCGCCCGTCCGCGATCGCCTCCATCACCACGTCGAGCCACCTCCTCCGGCATGATCGCCTCGGCCCGAGCAGTTTCTCTGACCGCGCGTCGCCGCCGGGGAACATCCCCGTCCGCACGCCCATCGGGCAGATCGCCTGGACGGTGAGGCCCCGGTGCCGGTGAGTCAGCGACAGCCACTCAGCGAAGGCGAGCGCGGCATGCTTGGTCGCCGCGTACGGGGCGGCCCCGGGCGTTGACAGCAGCCCGGCGGCCGACACCGTGCAGATCAGGTGGCCGCTCCCCCGCTCCAGCCACGGGCCGAGCAGCAGCCGGGCCGCGCGGACGTGCGCCATCACGTTGACCTGCCAGGAGTCCGCCCAGTCCGACTCGGGCGCGTCCGGCCCACCGTGCCGCGCGATCCCGGCGTTGGCGCAGTACAGGTCGATCTCGCCGAGCTCGGCGCGCGCGGCGTCAATCAGCGCGGCAACCCCGTCCTCACTCGACGCGTCACCGGGAATGGCGGTCGCGCTGCCGGCGGCGGCCGGCTCGCAGGACGCGGCCACCCCGACCGCGCGATCGCCGTCCAGGTCATTCACCACGACCCGGGCGCCCTCGGCGGCGAACCGGCGGGCAAGCGCGGCGCCGATGCCACTGCCGCCACCTGTCACCACGACGCCCGCACCGGCGACCGACTCCATCATGAACCTCCTGAAAAAACGTTCCGAGGCCGACCGCCGCCACTTCCGCGACATCCGCCGTCCTGGGCTGAACTGTACAGATCATGATGAAAGCAAGCCACCAGGCGATCCCGCTTCCCACGCCGGGTCAGGCTACGGCAGGCTGTACACCGTCATTGAAGTTATTCGTGCGGCAGGAGGTACGCAGAAAATGCCGGTACTTGACTCGCTGATCGCTGGGCTGCGTCTTGGCAGTATCGAGGTAATCGATCTCACGTCGCCGCTCAACGCGGACACGCCGATCATCCAGCTGCCGCCGCCGTTCGGCAACACCGTCTCGTTCTCGTTGCAGGAGATCAGCCGCTACGACGACCGCGGCCCCGGCTGGTACTGGAACAACATCACGACCGGCGAGCACACCGGCACCCATTTCGACGCCCCGGTGCACTGGGCTACCGGGCGCGACGGCGAGGACGTGGCGCAGGTGCCCGTCTCGCGGCTGATCGCCCCGGCCGTGGTGCTCGACTTCAGCGTGCACGCGGCCGCGGACCCTGACTTCCTCCTTGAGGTCGAGCACATCAAGCAGTGGGAGAGTGAGCACGGGCCACTGCCGGAAGGCGGCTGGCTGCTGTACCGGACTGGGTGGGACGTGCGCTCGGGCAGCCAGCAGGAGTTCCTGAACGCGAACGAGACCGGCCCGCACACTCCAGGCGCCTCCGTGGAATGCGCCAGGTGGCTGGCCGAAGAGTCACCCCTGATCGGTTACGGGACTGAGACGGTCGGCACCGACGCGGGGACAGCGCATTCGTTCGACCCGCCGTTCCCGTGCCATGCGTCTCTGCTCGGGGCGGGCAAGTACGGGCTGACCCAGTTGCAGAACCTAGCCAGGCTGCCGGTGACGGGTTCCGTCGTGATCGCCGGGCCGCTGCCGATCACCGGCGGGTCAGGCAGCCCGTGCCGCGCGCTCGCCCTGGTGGAGCACGGCTGATGCGGGTCAGCGACGCGGTCGGCAACGTGCTGGCCGACCTGGGCGCGGACACCGTCTTCGGCCTGGTCGGCAGCGGCAACTTCCATGTCACCAACGCGCTGGTCGGCCGCGGTGCCAGGTTCGTCGCCGCGCGCCACGAGAACGGCGCGGCCAGCATGGCCGATGGCTGGGCCAGGATCACCGGCCGCCCTGGCATCGTCTCGGTGCACCAGGGTCCCGGGCTCACCAACGCGATCACCGCCATCACCGAGGCGGCCAAGAGCCGCACGCCGATGGTGGTGCTCGCGGCTGACGTCGCTGCCAGCGCCACCCAGTCCAACTTCCGCATCGACGTGTCCGCGCTGGCCCGGAGCATCGGCGCCGTGCCAGCGCGGCTGCACTCGCCCGGGTTCGCCATCGACGACGCCGTGCGCGCCTACCAGCTCGCCGCGACCGAGCGGCGCACGGTGATCCTCGCGCTGCCGCTCGACATCCAGGCGGCCGAGTGCGCGGCGCCGGATCGACAGGCCGCGGCAGGCGTCGATGCCGAGCTGGGCGCAGACGCCGGGCCGGGAACCTGCCGGGGCCGATGTCGAGCGGCTCGCGGCCGCGATCCGCCGCGCGCAGCGCCCGGTCTTCATCGCCGGGCGCGGCGCCCGCCATGCCGACGCCGCGATCGACCTCAAAGTTCTTGCCGACCGCTGCGGTGCCCTGGTGGCGACCTCGGCTGCCGCCAAGGGACTGTTCAAAGGCTATGCGTGGGATCTTGACGTGAGCGGCGGGTTCGCCTCGCCTCTGGCGGCCGAGCTGATCGCCGGTGCGGACCTGGTAGTCGGCTGGGGCTGCGCGCTGAACATGTGGACGCTGCGGCACGGCGCCCTGATCGGGCCGGAGACCGTGGTGGCTCAGGTCGACCTCGAGCGGGCGGCGCTCGGCGCGCACCGGCCGGTGCACCTCGGCGTGGTCGGCGATGTGGCGCTGACGGCCGCCGCGGTCGCGGGGGCACTTGGCGAGGGCGGCAGCCAGACTGGCTACCGGTCGGTCGAGCTGCGGGAGCGGATCGCCAGCGGGGTGCGCTGGCGCGACGTCCCCTACGACGACGAGAGCGACGGGAACGCGATCGACCCGCGCACGCTCAGCATCGCGCTCGACGACCTGCTGCCCGCCGAGCGGATCGTCGCCATCGACTCGGGCAACTTCATCGGCTACCCGGCGATGTTCATGTCGGTGCCCGATGTGAACGGGTTCACCTTTACCCAGGCGTACCAGTCCGTGGGGCTGGGCCTGGGCTCGGCCATCGGGTCGGCGATCGCCAGCCCGGACCGGCTCGTGGTGGCGGCGCTGGGCGACGGCGGAGCGCTGATGGGGATCAGCGAGCTGGAGACCGCCGTGCGGCTGAAGCTGCCCATGGTCATCGTGGTCTACAACGACGACGCTTACGGCGCCGAGGTGCACCACTTCGGGCCTGACGGGTACCCGCTTGACACGGTGCGGTTCCCGCCGGTGGACCTCGCGCAGATCGGGCGGGGATTCGGCTGCGCGGCGGCGCGGGTGCGCCAGCGCGGCGACCTGGCCCCGGTGCGGGAGTGGCTGGCCGGCGCCGGGACCGCCCGCTGCTGATCGACGCCAAGGTGACGGCGAACCGGGGCTCGTGGTGGCTCGAGGAGGCGTTCCGCGGCCACTGACCCGCGCAGAGCCGAGCAGCTCGGACTTCCCCAGCGGCCGCTAATGGCGTAGCCCGGCCGACCCCGAGCCAGGCAACATGGGTGCGCGAAACGACACCCGATCCGGAACATCAATACCCGCATTCATGCGGTCGCGCCCAGGCACCAGAAGCCGCGCCAGGCACTGTCACCCCACCAGCAACATGAGCATCAGCGCTGGCGACCTGCCAGGCCGCATCCCGGTGTGGCACATCAAACCCCAAGATCGACTTAGGCTAAAGCGGCATTGGTGTGGCTCTTTCGGGGTGAGGTTGTTCTCGCAGGAGGGTTTTCGGGTTCCTGCAGGAGGGTTTCCGCATCTAGGAGAGTTGACCGGACTATACGACGACAACCCTCCTTCATGCGACAACGCTCCTTCAGGAACCCGAATGCGCTCCCCTGTCAGCACGAAAACCCTCCCGGACACGACAACTCTCCCGCAGGAACACGACAACCCTCCCGGATACGGCAGCACGCAGTTGGCTCACCTCAAAGGAGCTGCGCCATCACCGCTACCGCCGCCACCGCAGTACGGCAGTAGCCTGAAACGTATTGTTGATGATCGCAGTGCTCCACCCTTCTTGACCGGGTTGTCAGATAGCGTCATCTGCAGCCGGCGCATACTCGCACGAATGGCTCGTAGTCGACGTTGCCTGGGTCGGTCGCCGCGAGGATGCCGGGGAGGAGCGCCCCGCCGACCTGGCTGCTCAGCTTCGGCACGGTCCAGCTCGCCTTGTGCGTCAGCGGCCCGGCCGCGTTGATGGTCGCGTACAGCAACTGGCTGCCTTTCGGCGCGCGGTAGACAACCAGCAGCGGGTACGAGCCATTCGCGCCGATCGCCGTCGCGGCTGGCGCCGCCCCGGTCTGGATCGCGGAGCTGATCGGGGTCCAGGCCTGATGGCCCGATAGCGGGTCGGCGGTGGCTGCCCCGGCGATCAGTCCGCTGTTCGGCCGGCGCCACAGGACGTAGATCCGGCCCGCGGCGCCGCTCGTGCTCGCCTCGGAAACAGCCGGCGCGGCCGTGGCCAGCGCTCCTGGGATGTGAGCGATCTCTCCCCAGATTATTGACCTGCCCGCTATCCGGCCGACGACGTAATCGACCCGGTGCGTATTGCTGGCTGCCCACGCCAGGAAGACGTCGCCTGAATGCAGAACGCTGAATACCGTCGGGCCGGTCGAGGTAAAGGCGCCGGGCAGGACGACCGGCCCGTGCGGCCAGGACAGCGTGCCCTTCTTGCCGATCACCCCGATCGAATAACGGATCTTGTGGTCGGTGGCCCCGGCGAAGGCGACGATGACCGAGGCGGCCGGCAGCTTGCCGAACTGCGTGGCCGACGGCCGGGCTGCCTGTCAGCGCACCGCCGCCCACCGTCCCTGTCGGCGACCAGACGTCGCGCGGCAAGTTGACCGAGGTCTGGTAGGAGATCTCGAACCCGGATTTGGCCAGTCGCGGCCCGGCCCAGAACAGGGCAGCCTCCAGCGTGCCCCCAGGCGGTGCGAGGACTGCCAGGGCGGGCGACACGGCGGTCTTCGCCCTCGGCACCCGCCGGGGCGGCGGTATCCACTTGACGGGAGGCTGTCCGCCTGCGGCCAGGCTTACGGCAATGGCGGCCACAACGGCGAGAGCCGGTTTCAGCAATCTGGGCATGGGCAATTCCTCCAGCTCAGACACGTCCGGTCCGAGATTAGGGCGGGCAGGACCCAGCCTATTACGACTCTTTATGGCGCAAGATTTTCACTTGTAAGCTTTTGCTCGCTCAGATAATCCCATCAGGCCAGACGAGGGAGCATGACGCCAGTTCGAGAGCCCGCAGGCAGGTTCGCCGCGCTGCTCAAGCAGTTGCGCGCAAGCGCGGGGCTGACTCAGGAAGAACTGGCGCGGGCGGCGAACCTGAGCTACCGGTCGATCAGCGATCTTGAGCGCGGCGTCAATCTCACCGCCAGGACCCAGACGGCCCGCCTGCTTGCCGACGCGCTTCACCTGGAGGGCGCGGCCAGGGCCAGCTTTGAGGCCGCCGCTCGCGGGATGGAGACGGCCGACGGCGAGGACCTGTCCGTGAACGACGCGAGCCTGGCGGGCGCCAGTGCCGGCCCGGCCGCAGGCGGGGCGGCCGCCGCCACCAGGACGCTGCCACGCGATACCCGGGCGTTCACTGGGCGCGAGCCTGAGCTGCGGGCACTGCTGGCGGCGGCCACGGAAGCGGCTAGCTCCGGACGGGTGGTGAGCATTCACTCGATCGGCGGCATGGCCGGAGTCGGCAAGTCGACCTTCGCCGTGCACGCCGCTCACCGGCTCGCTCCGTGGTTCCCCGACGGGCAGGTGTTCCTTTCCCTGCACGCGCACACGCCCGGTCAGCGTCCGGTCGATCCGGCGGACGCGCTTGCCAGCTTGCTATTGACGGCGGGAGTAGCGGCCAGTCACATTCCTCCTGCCCTTGATGAACGAGTCCGGCTGTGGCGGGATCATCTGGCCGGAAAGCGGCTGCTGCTAGTACTGGACGACGCGGCTGGTCACGACCAGGTCTGGCCGCTGCTGCCCGGCACGGCGGGAAGCCTGGTCCTGATCACCAGCCGCAGGCACCTGACCGCGCTTGACGACGCGCAGACGGTCAGCCTTGACACCCTGACCGACAGGCACGCCGCCGAACTGCTGATCAAGCTCGCCGGACGCCCGGACCTGACTGCCGGCGACGCCGCCGTGCGCGAGCTCGCGCGGCTGTGCGGATTCCTGCCGCTTGCCGTCGGCATGCTGGCCAAGCAGCTTCAGCATCATCCGGCCTGGTCCGCCACCGACCTGGTCGATGAGCTGACCACAGCGCGTGACCGGCTCGAGCTGATGCAGGCGGAGAATGTATCGGTCTCGGCTGCGTTCGACCTGTCCTACCAAGACCTCGCGCCCGGCCAGCAACGGCTATTCCGCCGCCTCGGGCTCCATCCGGGAGCGGAGATCGACGCTTACGCGGCCGCGGCGCTCGACGGCGCCGAGCTTGGCGACACGCGCAGGCGCCTGCGCAGCCTCTACGATCATTACCTGCTGGCCGAGCCGGCCAGAGGCCGGTACCGCCTGCACGATCTCGTGCGTGAACATGCCAGGGCGCTCGCGGCGGCGGACCCGGCGGCAGAGCGCGAGACGGCAATCGACCGGCTGCTCGGGTATCACGTCCACGTGACCAGCACGGCTGACCGGTATCTGGCGCGGGGCGGCCCTGCGGAAGCGCCTGCCTGCCGGCTCCTGCCCACGAGCCCGTGCTGGCAACGCGCGACGACGCGATCGCGTGGCTGGAGCGAGAGCGGGTCAATCTGCACGACCTGGTCCGGTTCGCCGCCGGGCACGGCAGGCCGGCCGCGGTGATCGCCCTGTCCAGCGCGACGCACGCCTTCCTGCGCTTTCGCGGTTACTGGGATCAGGCGTTCGCGCAGCACACGACCGCGCTTGACCTGGCCAGCCAGCTCGGCGATCAGCGAGCCGAGGCTAGGGCCAGAGCGAACCAGGGCGACCTCTTGCTGGCGACCCGCGCCTATCGCGCCGCGACCGCCAGCCTGAGCGACGCCCTCGACCTCTATCTCGGTCTGGCCGACAAGCGCGGCGAAGCCGCGGTCCGGACGGCACTGGCCTCCGCTTTGTACCTGGCCGGCGACAATCGCGCTGCCGCCGGGGGCCTGACCCGTGCCCTTGAGCTTTACCGCGAACTCGGCGACGGGCTCGGCGAGGCACTCGCGCTCACCCGGCTCGCGAGCGTGCAGCTTCTGACCGGTGACTACCCGGCCGCGGCGAGCGGCCTGACCAGCGCGCTCGCGCTCTACCGCGCGCTTGGCGACCGGCTGGGCGAAGCGCGCGCGCTCGGTGACCTCGGCGCCGTGCAGCACGCCGTCGGGGACGAGGTACCGGCAGCGGCCAGCCACGAGCAGGCGCTGGCCGTGTACCGCGAACTCGGTGACCAGACGGGCGTCGCCAACGCCCTGCTCGACCTGGCCGGCGTGCAGCACGCAAGCGGCGACGACCGCGCCGCGACCGGCGGCCTGACCAGCGCGCTTGGCCTGTACGAGGACCATGACGACCGGCTCGGCAAGGCCAATGTGCTCAACCTGCTCGGCACGGTGCAACTCGCCAGCGATGCGGCCGCGGCGGCGGAAGTCACGCTGGAGAAGGCACTGGCTCTCTACCGCGACCTCGGCGACCCGGCCGGCGAGGCGGAGTCACTGGTCAACCTCGGGAATGTCGCGCTGAAGTCAGGCGCCATCGCACGGGCGCTCGAAAGCTTCGGCCAGGCGCTGACGATCGCCGAGGATGTCGCCTTGAGCCCGATCGCCGCCCAGGCTCTTGAGGGCGCGGGTCGCTGCCAGCAGCAGCTTGGCCGGCAGGCTGACGGCGTCGCCGCCCTGACCCGGGCTCTGGCGATCTACCAGCGGATCGGCTCGCCCGCCGCTAGCCGGCTCCGCGAGACGCTCCGCGATGCGGACGGGTAGGTGCTCGGCGCCCGCGCTCAGTCCTTGAAGTAGCGGCTTGCCAGCTCGGGCGGCGCGCTGGCGAGCCAGGCGTCGGTGAGCGCATTGCGCAGGTCGCTGTCCGAAACTCGCTGCAACTGGATGAGTACCGCCGAGTAGCCGTCGAAGTGCGGGATCGTGAAGAACGCGTCCGGATGGGCGGCTAGCACCGCCTCCTTTTCGCTGAGATCCTCGACCGACACCGCGAGGATCGGCCCGTCCGGCGGCGTCGAGTCACCGAAGCGCTTGAGGTCCGCCTTGCTGAACGCCCGCTCCCACGCGAACACCTTGCCGGCCACGAACCAGGTCCGGTTCCCGTGCCGCTCGCCGTCAGTGACCTCGGGAAGCTCCAGCGCCATCAGGGCCACGTCATCGATAGTTGCCACCCACGTAACATAACTTCTCCTGGCCATAGCGGCCGCGCGAGCGGGCTCCTAGGCAGGACCGGCGATCTCACCTGCGCACCGGTAGCCGCTGCGAAGCGCGCCTTCCATGTATCCCTGGAAGTCGAGTGAGGTGTGCTCGCCGGCGAAGTGCAGGTTGCCGTGCCGCCGGCCCTGGACGCCGTTGAAGCCGGTGTACTGGCCTGCTTTGAGGTAGGAGTAGGCGCCGCCGATGTGCGGGTCACCGCTCGACCAGGCGTAGTAGCCCTTGCCCCGGTAGGCGGCGGACACGCCGGGAAACATGGTGTCGAAGGACCGGACGAAGTCCCTGGCCATGGCTTCTGGAGCCGGACCCTCGAACGTCTTGAGCCGGTATCGGCGGCCTAGGTCGGCGCCGACCGCACCGCCCGGCAGAGCGATGAGGATGCCATCGGGACCGGGCTGGCCGATGGTCGTTTCCCAGCCTCCCTGGACCAGGCCGTCGGTGTAGAGGTTGCCGGTCCAGTGCTCGGCGTTCCACGCGCGGCGCGAGAACTGCAGAGCAATCTTGGAGTTCGGCCCGAGCTGTTCCTCCCTGATGGCGCGTCGCTGCAATGCCGGCAGTCCGACCCCGGTCAGCTCGACCTCGCGCAGCTTGGTGAACGGCAGCGCCAGGACGACGTGATCCGCTCGCACCTCCCTGACGGCCCGGCCGTGAGCGAAGCTCGCCGTGAACGTCCCGTTGCTATGGCGGCGCAGCGCGACAAGCCGCTCGCCGAGATGCACCGAGCCACGCGGGACGCGGTGATGCAGGCCTCGCACGAGCTGATAGTTCCCGCCATGAACATGCCACTTCTCGTCAGTGCCAGAAAGCTGAGGAAACGCCTTGGGCTGCAGTCCGCTCGCGGAACTGTCGTAAAGGCCGAGCAGGTACACCAGATTCAGCGCCGATTGCTCTTCGATGGATCCGCCATACTCGTCGAGCGCGATTGCCGTGCAGAGCAGGCCGAAATCGGACTTGAGCCCGCCGGGGACGTGCTGCGCTATCCATTCGGCCACCGACTGGTGGTCCCATTTCCTCCCCCGCGCGGTGAAATGGCTGTGCAGGGTCGGCCAGGGCGCCTGCTTAGTGGCCGCGTTCAGGAAGAGCTCGCGCGCCCATTCGTGCCAGTCGCGGTCGAGCGCGGCCTGCGGCCAGAAGTGCCCGCCGAACCGCAGCCGGTTGTCCAGCGGCCTAGTGCGCGGCGGGTACTTGTTGACGTTATCGAGCTTCAGGCCGAAGCTGGCCGCGAGCGCGCGGAGCTGGGTGTGCTCGCTGGAGATGAACTCGCCGTGCAGCTCGCTGTACTGACCGCCGTCGAAAAAGCCGCGCAACGTCGACACTCGGCCGCCGATACGGTCCGCGTTGTACTCATAGATGTCGCTGCGCAGGCCGTGCGTCCGCCACAGCCGGTACGCGCAGCCGAGGCCGGCCAGCCCAGAGCCGACGATCACGATGCGCCGGTCCTGGCGAGCCTGGCCGCGCCATCGCCGGGGCTGCGCCGATGACTGGGACCGCCCCGGCGAGCGCGGCCCCGGTACCGCCGAGGAAACTCCGCCTGGCGATGCCGCCGGACGGCTTCCGCGCGCCCGGCGGCTCCACGGCGTATCGTTCGCCGGCCGATACGGCGTCGGTCGCCTCCGCGATCCCGCAGCCCGTACGACGAGCGTAGGCGGCAGCGGCGCTTGCCCGCGCGAGCATGTCAGCTGCGACTCCACGAGCCATGTCGGCCTCCCGCGCCCGAGCGATCCGCTTTAGATGCTTCCTATCAGCCTTATCGGCCGGCGAACACCCCGCACGCCGGCTCCTGGCTCAGGTGTGGCTCGCGTCAGCCCGGGGCAAGTCGCCGAACAAGGCTTGCACGGCCTGCACCGCGTCCTCCCCCGCCGCGCTGACGTCGAGCACGAGCTGGCCGCCGGCGTCGTCCACCGACCAGGTCGCGAAGGAGCAGCAGTCGCCTTCGAGCGTGGCGAGTTCCTCCAGCTCGGCGGCGACTCCCGGATCGGCCCTGAACACCAGTCGCTGCCCGCGTTCGGTCATCGCCACCTGCTCAAGCGTGACTTCGGCCAGCACTCTCCAGCGAGCAGCGCGCTGGGCCAGATCTCCCTGGCTCAGCGAGCAGGCGACGACGGTGGACTCTGGAACGCGATTCATGGTCATCTCCATCTGGATCGGATCAGGAGACAAACCCTGGCGCTTGAACCCGCCTTTAAGTCAAGACTCGGCTAGGCCGGCGTGACCGCAGCGGCGCATGAATGCGGCAAGAGTCTTCGCCCGACGCCTGGCCACCGGTAGCTCTGATCGCGGGGGAGAAGCTGGCGAGGGTCTTCCATTGCTCGCTGTTCTCCCCGATGTCCCTGGCTGGTGCTGATCACGGCGTCGAAGAGCGGCTTGCCGGGGATGAGCGCGAAGGCGACCCTGACCAGTTCCACGGTCCCTGCCTTCGCTGCTGTCCGGCATGCGGTCGCTTTGCTCTATGAGCCGGTCGAAGTCCTGTCGCATGAATGACAGCATGGGCCGATAGTCGGTAAGCGGGCGAGTGCGCGGATTCCACCGCGCTCCGACTAGGCCTTGACAAGGCTGCATGTGCCCGCGCTAGGCACTCTCATCACCTTTGGTCTTCAGGTTGCAGCGGATCGCAGAGTTGCCAGTCCGATCAACAGCGCGCGCCGGCGGGCCACGTGCGCGCCACCATTTCATCCGCGGGAAACGCGCGTCGCGCGTCGAAATCTGTTGGTTTATTGGGCGTTCGGGCTGCGAGGACGGCGACACGCCCGGCCCGGGCCGGGCCGGTCAGCATCAGGTCGGGCCACGTTGTTGTCGCGGCCGCCCGGCAATAGCATCGTGGCCCTCCCTGATGCTGACGGGACGACAACCGCGAAGGCCACGATGCTCACGCCCGCGCGGCCGCGACAACAACAGGGAGGGCCACGATGCTCACGCCGCCCCGGCACGCCAGGCCGGGTCACGAAATCCGCTGGACGGAATCAGGGAGGAAGTCACCCGGCAGCCTCCAGGGGAGGCGGCCGGATTGCCTGAGGTGCGGCGGTGACGCGGCCGGACCTCAGTGCGCCTTCTGGCTGCGGGTGAGGAAGGGGTGCTGTCGGGCGCGGGAGGGGCTGTCGTCATGATCGTGGAGGGTTTCCGGGTGCGTGAAGGAGCGGTTCCGGGTTAAGGAGGATTGCCGTGTCCTAGTCCTGTCGATCCTCCTGAACCCGGAAACCCTCCTCCGGGAACACGTCAAACCCTCCAGCAGGCGCAGCCCTTACCCCCCGAGAGCCGCACCCGAGGCGGCCTCGCGAATCCGCTTTACGACTCAAGGACGGAAGTCACCCCGGCAGCCTTGAGTACCTGGGTGAACATCCGTGATCACGGTCGCGGGCGTGATCAAAGAACATCACACCGGCTCTGGCCTGCGTAAATTCTCCGTGATCCTGCCCCCGGCCATGATCACGGAGAAACAGTCCTGGGCCAGTTCGAAACTGCCCGGCCACGTCACCCCCGCACTGCTAACCCCGCCACCCCAACCCAATAAACCAACAGGATCATTGATGTTGTCGGGCTGGTGCGCCCGGGCTAGACCAGTGCTGCGGGAAGACCCGCGCTCGCTCGGACGGCCTGGGCGGCCGCCGACTTGCTGCGGGATACCCACAGGGCGACGTCGAGGATGCGCAGCAGGCTGGCCTCGGCGGCAACGGCCGGGCGCAGGGCTTCGACGTCGGCGCGGGCGCTGGGGTCCCGGAGCAGGCAGCGCAGTACGTCCCAGGTCCGGCCGGGGACATCGACGGCCTTGATGACCAGACTGTCGCTGATCGGGCAGAGGCGGGGGCGCTTGCGCGCGAGCAGCTTGGTCGCGCTGGCGGTGCCGATCCCCTCGATCCCGGTCAGCACGTCCCACATGAGGTCAATCTCCCGCAGGGCACGGTCGGAGGCGTCCCAGAGGTCGACGTCCTGGGGGATGGCGGCGAGCAGCGCCGACAACTCCCTTTTGTGCGTGTCTAGCAGGATGCGGACGACCTGCGGGCGCCAGGTGATGTCCAGGAGCGCCACGGCCAGCAGGTCGTCGGCGACGATCTCGCCAGGCGGGTTAACGCCGAGATTGCTGAACGTCATTCCAGCGAACTCGGGCAGGTCAAAGTATGCGGCGACCGCTTGGCGGAGGCCCTGGGCAGACAATCCGGCTCGCAGCCGGAGAGCGGCGGTTTGCACGGCCTGATCTGTTGGTAACGAGAGCATGAGACAGTATCCGTCAACCGCGGCACCGGACGGGCCAAGACCGGAGTTCCCGCCCGGCTTTGATCACCGTGCGGTGGTCAAAGCCGGGCGAACCGCTGCCCGCGCCGGAGCCCGGCCGCGAGTCCCGCCTACTCCGGAGCAGGCAGGTTGACTAGCTTGGCCAGCGACGCCCGGTGCCGGTCCGCGGTGCCCAGGGCCAGCGAGGAACTCTTGGCGCGCTTGAGGTACAGGTGCGCCGGATGCTCCCACGTGAAGCCGATGCCGCCGTGAAGCTGGATCATCTCCTGGCCGGCGAGCACGGCCACGTCCGAGCACATCGACTTGGCGAGCGCGACGGCCACGGCCGTGTCGGGATCATCGGCGGCCAGGCATGCCGCCGCGTACCGGGCGGCGGCCCTGGCCTGGGTCACGGCCACCCACCAGTCGGCGAACCGGTGCTTGAGCGCCTGGAACGAGCCGACCGGCCGCGCGAACTGGTACCGCTGCTTCACGTAGGCGAGCGTGATGTCCAGCGCCCGCTCGGCCAGGCCGAGCTGCTCCGATGCCAGGATCCCCGCGCCCGCTCGAAGAGCGCCGGCCAGGGCGGCCTCACCAGCAGGGCCTGCCGGCGATCCGCCTGGCCGGAGCCTGCGCCAGCGTGATGTCGCACAGCTGCCTGGTCATGTCCAGCGAGGTCACCGGCGTCCTGGTGACCCCGGCCGCGTCGGCCTGCACCAGGTAGAGCCCGAACGGCACCCCGTCGGCGGCGACGATCAGCACATCGGCCGGCAGCGCGTCGGCCACCCCCGACACCGAGCCCGAGAGCCGGTAGGTCCCGGCCGGATCGTCGCCCCGCGCGGGCCCGATCTTGACGGTGGGCGCGGGCAGCGCGCCGGGCATCGAGTCGAACGGCACGGCGAGCGTCGCGGTCGTGGTCCCGTCGGCCAGCCCGGTCAGCAGCTCGCTGTCATCCGCGGCCAGGGCCACGGCAGTGGCGAGCACGGCGCTGCCGAGAAACGGAACCGGGGCAACCGACCGGCCGAGCTCCTCCGCGACGACGGCGACCTCGCGGAACGAGGCGCCCGCACCGCCGTAGCCCTCGGGAATCAGCAGCCCGGCGCAGCCGATGTCGGCAGCCAGCGTCCGCCACAGTCCGGTGTCGTAGGTGTCAGGGGTTTCCGTCCTGGCCAGAACCGCTGCCGCTTCGGCTTTCTCTTCGAGCACAGACCTTACGGCTGAACGCAGCTGCGTCTCCTGCTCGGTGTACGTGAGGTCGGGCAGGCGCGACCCGGGTGATGCCGCTGGCGCTGCAGTGGCGCGCGTTGTCATCGGGGCAGGTCCTTCCACGGCTTGTCCTTGTCGACCCGGATCTCGGATGGCAGCCCGAGCACCCGCTCGGCGACGATGTTGCGCAGGATCTCCGAGGTACCGCCCTCGATCGAGTTCCCCTTGGACCGCAGGAACCGGTATCCGGCGTCACGGCCGTAGAAGTCGGCGCCGTCCGGCCTGTGCATCGTCCAGTCGCTGTAGCGCATGCCCTCGCCACCGAGCAGCTCGATCTGGAAGTCGGCGATCTCCTGGTTGAGCCTGGCGTAGACGAGCTTGGCGCCCGAGCCCTCGGGACCCGGCTGCCCCGCGGCCAGTGCCTGCCGCAGCCGCTCCCCCGCCAGCCTGGACACCTCGGCGCTGGCCCATAGCCGCAGCATCCGGTCATGCAGGCCGGGCGTACGGCGCTCCGGATGCTCGCGCCAGGTCGCGGCGGAGAACCCGATCATGCCGCCCTCGCGCGGCAGCGTGAACGCCCCGAGCGCGACCCGCTCGTTCATCAGCGTCGCGGTCGACACGGCCCAGCCCTGGCCGACCTCGCCGATCCGGTCGGCGTCGGGAATGACCACGTCGGTCAGGAATACCTCGTTGAACTCGGCTTCCCCGGTCGCCTGCCGCAGCGGCCTGACCTCGACTCCCGGACCGGTCATGTCCACGCTGAAGTACGTCAGGCCCTTGTGCTTGGGCTGATCTGGATCGGTCCTGGCGACCAGGATCGCCCGCTTGGCGATGTGCGCCGATGACGTCCAGACCTTCTGGCCGTTGACGATCCAGTTCTCGCCGTCGCGCACCGCACGGGTGGCCAGGTTGGCAAGGTCGGAGCCGGCGCCGGGCTCGCTGAAGAGCTGGCACCAGACCTCCTCACCCGTCCAGAGCGGACGCAGCCAGCGCTGCTTCTGCTCGTCGTTGCCGAACGCCAGGATCGTCGGCGCGGCCATGCCCAGGCCGATGCCGTTGCGCTCGGGCCGGTTGGTCGGCGAGTTCGCCGCCGCGAACTCGGCGTCCACCACCTTTTGCAGAGTCCTCGGCAGGCCCTGGCCGCCGAGGCCAGCCGGGTAGTGCACCCAGGCCAGGCCCGCGTCGAACCTCGCCCTGACGAAGTCGAGCCGTTCCGCCGTCGTGGTGTCGTGCGCCGCGAGAAAGGCGCGCACCTGCGCTCGCAGCGCCTCGGTGGCCGGCTGGCCGTTGTCGCTCGGCCCAGAGTCAGTTAGCACAGCGTCACTTAGCACAGGGGACCGCCAGCCACGTAGATCACCTGACCGGAGACGAACCCGGCTCCCTCGCTGACCAGGAACGACGCCACGTGCGCGATGTCCTCGGGCTGCCCGACTCGCCGCACGGGGATATTCGCGGCCGCCCCCTGCTGGAACGCCTCGAACTCCACGCCGACCCGTGCCGCCGTCGCGGCGGTCATGTCGGTCACGATGAAACCCGGCGCGATCGCGTTGGCAGTGATGCCGAACTTGCCCAGTTCCTTGGCGAACGTCTTGGTCAGGCCCTGGAGGCCGGCCTTGGCCGTCGAGTAGTTCGCCTGGCCGCGGTTTCCCAGGGCTGAGCTTGACGACAGGCAGACGATCCGGCCGTAGTTCTGCTCGACCATGTACTTCTGGCAGGCCCGGCTCATCAGGAACGCGCCCTTGAGGTGCACATTCATGACGGTGTCCCAGTCGTCGTCGGTCATCTTGAACAGCAGGTTGTCGCGGAGCACCCCGGCGTTGTTGACCAGCACGACCGGCGGGCCGAGCTCGGCGGCGATCGCCTCGACCGCCGCGTTGACCTCGTCGACCTTGCTGACGTCGGCGCCCGCGGCCATCGCCGTGCCGCCCGCCTCCTTGATCGCGTCGACGGTCGCGCCGCAGTCGCCTTCCTTCAGGTCGATGACGCCTACGGCCATCCCGTCAGCCGCGAGCCGACGTGAAATGGCCGCGCCGATACCGCGTGCGCCTCCAGTGACGATCGCTACCCGCTGCAATTTTTCCGCCATGTGGTTCTTTCCCTTCAGGTCAGGTGCGGTACTTGTGGAGTTCCCGGCGGGCCAGCGACCGCTTGTGGACTTCGTCGGGCCCGTCGGCGAAGCGCAGCGCGCGGGCGCCTGCCCAGCCTTGCGAGAGCGGGAAGTCCTGGCTGACGCCGCCCGCGCCGTGCGCCTGGATCGCCTTGTCGATGACCCACTCGGCCATCGCCGGGACGGCGATCTTGATCGCCTGGATCTCGGTGTGCGCGCCCTTATTGCCGACGGTGTCCATCAGCCAGGCGGTCTTCAGCACCAGCAGCCGGGCCTGCTCAATGCGGACCCGGGACTCGGCGATCCAGTCCTGGACGACGCCCTGGTCGGCGATCGGCTTGCCGAACGCGACCCGGCCCATGGTCCGGCGGCACATCGCCTCGAGCGCCCGCTCGGCCGAGCCGATCAGCCGCATGCAGTGGTGGATGCGGCCGGGGCCGAGCCTGGCCTGGGCGATCGCGAAGCCGGCGCCCTCCTCGGCGATGAGGCTGCTGGCCGGCACTCTGACGCCGGAGAACTCGATCTCGGCGTGGCCGCCATGCGTGGAGTCGGTGAAGCCGAACACGCGCATGCTGCGCTTGACGTTCACGCCCTGGGTGTCTTTCGGCACGCAGATCATGGACTGCTGGCGATGCCGCTCGGCGTCGGGGTTCGTCTTGCCCATCACGATGAGCAGCTTGCAGCGCGGGTCCATCGCGCCGGATGACCACCATTTACGGCCGTTGATCACGTACTCGTCGCCGTCGCGCTGGATTCTCGTCGCGATGTTAGTCGCGTCGGAGGAGGCCACGTCGGGCTCGGTCATGCAGAACGTGGACCGGATCTCGCCTTCGAGCAGCGGCATCAGCCAGCGCTCGACCTGCTCGGCGCTGCCGAACTCGGCGAGCAGCTCCATGTTGCCGGTGTCGGGGGCGGCGCAGTTCAGCGCTTCGGGGGCGAGCGCGCCTGAGCGGCCGGTGATCTCGGCGAGCGGGGCGTACTGAAGGTTCGTGAGACCCGCGCCGTGCTTGGCCGCGATCTCCGCAGCCTGATCTTGGCGTGCGCGCTTGGTGAGGAAGAGGTTCCACATCCCTTGCTCGCGCGCCTTCGCTTTGAGGTCGTCGATGACCGCCGGGCGCTGCCAGATCTCGCCGCTGGCCGCTGCCCGCGCGACCTGGTCGGCGAAGACGGGCTCAGCTGGGTAGACGTGGGAGTCCATGAAGGCGAGCAGTTTCCCGCGCAGTTCCTCGGTCGTCGCGTCGAATCCGAAATCCATGCTGTGCCTTCCGACGAGTCCGGGCCTCCGGCGAGTCCGGATAAGCGTACCTACCGGCCTGTAGGCGGTACTTGCACCGGGGGTGCGTATTGTTCCCTGAGCGACCCCCGTCCCCGCACCCTGGGACAGAACGTTACGGTCTGGTCATGGCACAGGTCGAGACGGTCCGGGGTCCAGTTGACGTGACGAGCCTCGGGGTGACGCTGATGCACGAGCACGTGTTCGTGCTCAACGAGGAGATCAGGCAGAACTACCCGGCCGGCTGGGACGAGGAGGTGCGCGTCGCGCACGCCGTGGCCCAGCTCAACAAGGCCGTCGACGCCGGGATCACGACGATCGCGGACCCGACGGTGATCGGGCTCGGGCGCGACCTCGGGCGGATCAAGCGGGTGGCGGCGCAGACGCCGATGAACATCATCGCGGCGACCGGGATCTACACGTTCAATGACGTCCCGTTCTATTTCAGGTACCGGAGCAGGCGGCTCACCGCGAGCGGCGAGGACCCGATGACCGACATGTTCGTCGCGGACCTCACCGAGGGGATCGCGGACACGGGGGTCAGGGCGGCTTTCCTGAAGTGCGCGGTGGACGAGCCTGGCCTGACGCGCGGCGTGGAACGGGTGCTGCGCGCCGTGGCGCGGGCACATGTGCTGACGGGCGCCCCGATCACGGTGCACACGCATCCGGCTTCGCGTAACGGGCTCGAGGTGGTGCGGGTGCTGCGCGAGGAAGGCGCGGATCTCGGGCACGTGGTGATCGGGCACAGCGGCGACAGCAAGGACGTGGAGTACCTGGCGCAGGTCGCCGATTCCGGCTGCCTGCTCGGCATGGACAGGTTCGGCATCGGGATGTCGCCATCCCTGGAACGGCGGGCGGACATCATCGCCGCGCTGTGCCAGCGCGGTTACGCGGACCGGATCGTGCTGTCCCACGACGCCGCCTGCTACATCGACTGGTATCCGCACGAGCCGTCCAAGGCAGGCAACTACCTCTATATTCACGAGCACGTATTGCCCGCGCTGGCCGAGCGCGGGGTCAGCGACGGCCAGTTCGACGAGATGCTCGTGGTGAACCCGCGCCGGTACTTCTCGCCTTAGCGGCCCGCGGGCCGGCTTTGCCCTCTGCCCCAGTCGCACCTCAGCTAGTAAGTTCCAGTGCATGAGAACCGTCAACGAGATCGCCGATCAGTACGTCACGGACGCCTCCAGGCTGGATCCGGTGACCGCCACCATGGTGGGTATCAGCGGCTATGACGACCTGATGCCCGACCTGAGCCCGGCAGGATTCGCTGCGCTGGACGAGGTTGACGAGCGCGCTCTCACCGAACTCGGCCAGGTGAGCCCGGCCACCGACCGCGAGGAGATCGCCAGGCAGGCCATGATCGAGCGGCTGACGGTGCACAGCGAGCAGTTCCAGTCAGGCGCGATCGAGGGCGACCTGAACGTCGTCGGCTCCTGGGTCCAGCTCATCCGCCAGGTCTTTGACCTGATGCCCACCGACGGCGACGAGGCGCAGCGCAACCTGGCCGCGCGGCTGGCGCAGGTCCCGGCCGCCTACGCGGGGCTCGCCCAGACCTATCTCAAGGCCGCCAGGGAAGGTCACGTCGCCGCCCGGCGGCAGGTGCTCGCGTGCGCGAAGCAGTGCGCCGACTGGTCGGCGCCCGGGACGGGCTTCTATCCGGACCTGGCCAGGCGCATCAGCGCGACCGGGGCGCTGCGGGCCGACATCGACCGCGCCGCCGAGTCGGCACGGGCCGCGACCGCCGAGCTTGGCCGCTTCCTGGAGACCGAACTGCTGCCCTTCGCCCCCGACCGCGACTGCGTCGGCCGGGAGCGGTGGGCGCTTGAGTCCAGGTTTTTCCTCGGCGCCGTCATCGACCCCGATGAGGCCTACGAGTGGGCCTGGGCTGAGGTGATCAGGATCGAGGAGGAGATGAGACAAGTCTCCGCCAAGATCACGGGCAGCGAGTCGGTCGCCGACGCCGTGGCCGCGCTTGACGCCGACCCGGCCCGCCGGATCGTCGGGCGCGACGCGCTCAAGGACTGGATGCAAGGCATCGCGGACACGACGATCGCCGAGCTTGACGGCACGCACTTCGACATTCCCGGGCCGGCTCGCCGGGTGGACTGCATGATCGCGCCGACCGACGACGGCGGCATCTACTACACGCCGCCGAGCGAGGACTGGAGCAGGCCGGGCCAGATGTGGTGGGCGCCGGGAGCGGGCGTCGACAACTTCTCGACCTGGAAGGAACTCACGACCATCTACCACGAGGGCGTGCCAGGTCACCATCTGCAGGTCGCGCAGACAGTGTTCCTGCGGGAATCGCTGAACCGCTGGCAGCGGTCGATGTGCTGGGTATCAGGCCACGGCGAGGGCTGGGCGCTGTACGCCGAGCGGCTGATGGAGGAGCTCGGCTACCTGTCAGATCCGGGTAACAAGCTCGGCCTGCTCGATTCTCAGATGCTGCGCGCCGCGCGAGTCGTCGTGGACCTCGGGATGCACGCGGAGATCCCGGTGCCGGCCAGCTCGCCCTGGCATCCCGGCGAGGAGTGGACAGCAGAGCTGGTCTGGGAGTTCCTGCGCAGCCGGGTGCAGACCGACGACGAACTGCTCAAGTTCGAGCTCGACCGCTATCTCGGCTGGCCGGGGCAGGCCTCGTCGTACAAGCTCGGGGAGCGGATCTGGCTCAGCGCCCGGGAGGACGTCCGCGCGCGCCAGGGTGCCTCGTTCAACCTCAAGCAGTTCCACAGCCAGGCCCTGGCCCTCGGCTCGATCGGCCTCGACCCGCTGCGCGAGGCACTCGCCAGGTTCTAGCTCAGGCTGGGCTGGGGCGCCTGCCTGCGTGCGTTCCGCCTGGTGTGGAGGCATTGCACCTCGATGTGCAGTCGGTGTGTAACGCAGATCACGAAACCATCTGACCCCGATTCTGCGTCTTACATAGTGACGACGTACACGGTACGTACACTCGACAGCAAACGTTCGCATCACTACAACCTGGCGCCAGCCTAGCCCCCCGGGCTGGCGCCCCAGCTCAGCTAGCTGATGACCGGCCGTCCCCCCTGGCCAGCGCCGTCAGCTCGCTGACCGCCTGGCGGAATCCCCCCCGCCGCCAGGCTGCTGGCTGGTCGAAGCCCCCGTTCCGACCAGCCAGCGCAGTCTTGCCCCGCCGCCCCGCATGGGGCGGCGGGGCAATCCAATTTCTCGCCGGCCTGCCCCCGCCTGCCTGCTGCCCGATTGGGTGAGCAGCAGGCGGCGAATGCGCCTGCCCGCCACGAAGAGCCCGGCTGTTCCCATGATCGCCAGATACGCGACGCTCCAGAGCAGGTCAGGGGTGACGACGCCGAGCGTCAGGCCGCGCAGCACGACGACCCCCTGGTACAGCGGCGTGCACTCGACGAAGATCTGCAGCGCACGCGGATACACGCTGAGCGGATAGAACGTCGTCGAGAAGAGGAACATCGGCAACGTCGCCAGCATCACGAACTCGAAGTGCTGCCAGCTGCGCATGAAGGTCGTCGCGGCCATGCCCGCGCCGGCGAACGCGAACCCGATCAGCAGCGCCGCCGGCACGGCGGCCACCGCCCAGACCGAGTGCACCAGCCCCAGCGCGAGCATGATCACCATGAACGCGAGCCCGTAGAGGCCGGCCCTGATCAGCGCCCAGCCGATCTCACCGAGCGCTAGCTCATCAGGGCGCATGGGCGTCGCCAGCGCGGCATCGTACAGCTTGGCGTACTTGAGGCGGAAAAAGACGTTGAAGGTGGAGTCCATGACCGCGCCATTCATCGCGGAGGTCGCGAGCAGTGCGGGAGCGACAAAGCTGGTGAAGCCAACCGGGTGACCGCTCGGACCTGTCACCGTGCCGACCAGCTTGCCGATGCCGACTCCGATGGACAGCAAGTAGAACAACGGCTCGCAGAAACCTGAGATCAGCACGGCCCAGGTGTGCCGGTAAACGCGAGCATGCCGCTCGATCAGGTGGCCGCTGCCCTTGCCGCCAAGCCCGAGACGGCCGGACCGCAGCATCGGCGCCGGCAGGATGCGCAGCGGCAGCGCGTAGGTCAGATCAGGCATACAGCCTCCTGCGGTATGTCCTGTTGCCCGCGAAGATGCCTAGCGCTATGACCGCGAGCAGATAGCCCACGTGGCCGATGGACGGCCAGAGCTGGGCAGTCCCGAGACTGAGGGAGCGGCACAGCGTCACCCCGTGCCAGAGCGGCGTGATGTACGCGAGAGGGCGCACGAAAGCCGGCAGCTGGGTCACGGGGAAGAAGGTGCCAGAGAAGAGGAACAGCGGGATCACGCCGAACCGGAAGATCATCGCGAACTGCGTATCCTTCTGGCAGGTAATCGCGAAAGCCTCCATGGGAGCGGCGAACGCCAGCCCGGTGAGCACCGCCGCAGGCAGCGCGGCGAGTACCCAGGGCGAGCGGACCGCGCCGAAGCCAGCCATCACGATCATGAATACTGCCGAGTTCATGATCAGCCGGAGCGTCGTGAAGAGCAGGTGGCCATGGAACAAGTCCGATGGCCGCAGCGGCGTCGCGATCGCGGCGAAGTACGTTTTGAGCCACTTGACCGAGCCGAGGACCGGGTATGTCGACTCGGCTATCGCCGCCTGCATCTGGCCGGCCGCGAGCAGGCCTGGCGCGATGAACACCAGGTAGCTGACACCGCCGAGTCGCGCCGTGCCGTGGTGATCAACCAGGGTGCCGAGCCCGAGGCCAAGCGCTCCCAGGTACAGCACCGGATTGAGCACGTCCGAGAAGATCGACCCCCGCCAGGTCCGCCGGTAGTTGGTCAGCCAGAACCTCAGCTGCCTGACGGCGGGCGCCTGGCTCAGCCCGGTCCCGGCCGGGCTGAGCTTACTGACCGGGCTGGCGGTGGTGGCTGCCTGCGCCATCAGTCCTCCAGCCGGCGGCCGGTGAGCCGCAGGAACACGTCTTCAAGCGTGCTCCTGCGGACAAGCGAGGTCGCCGGATCAAGGCCGCGAGCGCGGACGTCGGCCAGCGTGGCGTCGCCGTCGTCGGTGTACAGCAAGATCCGGTCGGCGAGTATCTCGATCCTCGTGGCGGGCACATCGGCAAGCTTGTCGGGCGCCTGGTCCTGCTCCTCGAGCGCGAACCGCAGCTCGAGGACTTCAGGAGTCGAATAGCGCGCGATCAGCTCGCGCGGCGACCCCTCGGCGGCGATCTTGCCGCCGTCCATGACGACCAGGCGATCGCAGAGCTGCTCCGCTTCATCCATGTAGTGCGTGGTGAGCACGAGCGTCACGCCCTGCTGCTTGAGCCGGTAAAGCCGGTCCCAGACAACGTGGCGCGCTTGCGGGTCAAGCCCTGTAGTCGGCTCGTCGAGCAGCAGGATCTCGGGCTCGCTGATCAGGGAGCGCGCGATGGTCAGCCGGCGTTTCATGCCGCCAGACAGTGGCTCGACCTGGTCGTCGGCCCGCTCGGAGAGCTGCACGAAGTCGAGCAGCTTGGCGATCCGCTCCTTGATCACATCGCGGCGCAACCCGAAGTAGCGTCCGTAGATCAGCAGGTTCTCGCGCACGGTCAGCTCGATGTCGAGCGTGTCCTCCTGCGGGACGACGCCAAGCCGCGCCCTGATCGCCGGCCCGTCCTTGACTGGGTCCAGGCCAAGAATTGACAGCTCGCCGCCCGACGGGGGCGATACGCATCCGATCATGCGCATCGTTGAAGACTTGCCAGCCCCGTTCGGCCCGAGGAAGCCGAACACCTCGCCGCGGGCCAGCTCGAAGTCGATCCCGTCCACGGCGGTGAACCCGCCAAATTTCTTGGTCAGCCCCCTAGCACGGATGAGGATGTCATGGTCAGTCACGCCCGCGACCCTACATCTGGGGTCTGACATTCCCGAACAAGTTTTCTGGTGCCAGACCTGGTAGCCACGCGTTCTAACTACGGATGACGTTTGATCGGCTACGATGCGTGATTAAACCAGCTATGCGACGCAACATCGTCATAGGTGAATCACCGGCTCACACCACGTATCCCGGCCAGCACGGTAATCTTGCGGTCGGTGCTTCGATGCCGCGCTCTGCGGGTAGCACCGCGAGATGACGAAATCGGATGGAGGCCACTTAGGTGGATAGTGCCAAGAGACTGTATGAGCGTTTCAGGCAACTCATCCACGAAGGCGCGAAGTTCGGCGTCGTGGGCATCATCGGAGTCATCATCACCACTGGTGGCACCAACCTCCTGAAGTCCCACACCTCGATGGGGTGGCTCAGCGCCACGACCATCGCCACGGTCGTGGCCACCGCATTCGCCTACGTCGCCAGCCGCTACTGGACCTTCCGGCACCGCGAGCGCACGACGGTGCACCGGGAGACCGTGCTCTTCTTCGTATTCAACGGCATCGGCTTGGTCATCCAACTCGCGTGCGTTGGCTTCGTGGTACATGTGCTCGGCATGACGGACAAGGTCCCGGCCAACATCGCCTTGCTTGTCGGCATCGGCGTCGGCACCATCTTCCGCTGGTGGTCCTACCGCAAGTGGGTGTGGTCCGACAAGCGACCAGAAATCCCGGCCGACCATGAGGCGCTTGAGCCCGTGCTCGCGCCCGCCGCCAGCCACTCGACGACGCAGAGCCAAGCCGGAAAGCCCAATTGAGCGGTGGACGCGCCGCCCTCCCGGCGGCGCGCTCTCTCGCGAGCGCATACAGGCAGTTCCGCCAGCAGATTCATGAGGGCGCTAAATTCCTCATTGTCGGTGGTGTCGGGCTGATCATTGTCCTGATTGGCTCTGATGCCCTCCACTTCGGGTTCGGGCTGGGAAAGTTCACTTCCGTCACGATTGCCACCGTCGTGGCGACGGCCGCCTCCTTCCTCGGAAACCGCTACTGGAGCTTCAGTCACCGCCAGGGTGCCGGGGCGCGCAGCGAAACGATCATGTTCTTCATCCTGAACGCGGTCGGCCTGCTCATCCAGTACGCCTGCATCGCCTTGGTGACCGATGCCCTGGGGCTGAGCAGCAGGTTCTGGTATTCGATGGCGAATCTGGCCGGCGTGGGCATCGGCACCGTGTTCAGGTTCTGGTCCTACCGCAAGTGGATCTGGGTACCTCCCGAGGTTCACCTGGCCCGGCTGCGCCGAGGCCGGCACCGCAAAGGCCGCGCCGCCCCGACAGCCCCGCTCACGCCCGCAGCCCCGCTCACACCCGCAGCAGCGCCACAAGCGCGGTCCTGAGGTCACCCCGCCCGGCATGGCGCGGCTGGGACCGGGCGGGGGTGGCTCGGCCAGGCCCAGCAATGCCGCAACGGCGGCGCCGGAGCGCCAGCAATGTCACAACGGCGGGCCGGGCTGGGGCGCCGTGATCGCCTAGGCGGCGCGGCAACCGCCGGCGTGGGCGGTGAGGCCGGCGATGGAGATCGACAGCGCGGCGGCCGCCTGGTGGCGGGTCAGCACCTTCGTGGCAACGAGCCGGTGAATCACGTGCTGCTCTCGGGACCGGGTCAGGGCGGGGAACTCAAGGGGGTCGTAGGCCGAGGGAGCCTGGACGAGCCCGGCCAGTACAGCCGCCTGCGGCCAGGACAAGTCGCCCGGCCGCCTGCCGAAGTAGCCGCAGCTCGCCGCTCGCAGTCCGTAGAAGCCGTGGCCGAAGTACACGATCGCCCCGTACATGCGGAGGATCTGCGGGTCGGAGTAGGTGTACTTGAGCTTGATGGCCAGCGCGATCTGCTTGACCTCGATGGGTATGCCGCCTTGACCTGGCGTGTAGAGCAGCTTGGCAAGCTGCTGGTACAAGGTCGCGCCGCCTTGATCGCCGCCGCCGGTCAGGCCGGCGAACAGCACCCGCCCGATCGCGAACGGGTCGACGCCCGGCTCCGAGCCGAACCGGTGATCTTCGGTGGCGATCAGCGCCGATGAGAACTTGGCGGGAACAGGCGGACCGGGGAACGCGGAGTGGTGCGACCGCGCTTGCGCGCGCGCGATCGACCAGGCCGTGCCAACCGAGGGCGTGATCGCCATGATGACGCCCGCCACCAGCACGACGGCGACCAGGACCACGCAGATCGCCGCTATCGTGCGGCGAAGCCAGCGCCTCAGCCGGCCGGGCTGGCGCGCCGCGCCCATCGCCATCGTCGGGTCCGCACCTGGCCGGCGCTGTCGGGACGACTTCAATCCTTCGGTCCTCATTGCTCAAGCAAACGTATCGCGTCAGCGCGTAGTGCCAGGTACCGACACACTAGACGGTCAGCGGATCGAATCAAGCCCTGTGCCTGACCTGCTCATGGTGCCGCCCGGGATCGCGCGGTGCGTGCCTGCGCGGCACCCAACCGGCGGCGCCCAACCGGGCAGCACCCAACCGGGAGATGCCCGGACAGGGGCAGTTCATGCGGTGAAGAGACTTTGCCGTGGCGGAACCCGCCCAGGAACTGACTGCTACGTGTAGTGAGTCGGGACGCCGGGATTTGAACCCGGGCTCTCTGGTCCCCCAGACCAGCGCCTTAACCAAGCTGGGCCACGTCCCGTCGCCCTATCGGACCAACAGATCATAGCGCAGTCAGCGGGTCCCGCGATCCGCCCGCCGCCTAGCGGACCATGGGCAGCGCGATCACGGCAGGCACGCGGTACTGCTCACCTTGATTCGCCCGGATCGCCGCCAGGATCAGGAACGCCAGGTGGGCCACACCGTAAGCGATGAAGGCCGGAACGATCACCAGCAACCCGAACCCATGCGTGACGAATACCAGCGGGATCGACACCAGGAATCCGGCCAGCACGTAGATAAAGCCGGTAATCGCCATGTTGAGCGACTGCGCCGCGTGGTAACGGACATAGCGCGACTCGTTGACCTTGACCAGGTAGATGATCAGCGGCGCGAGGAACCCGGCTACGAACGTCAGCAGGTAGGCGAGCAGCGCCCAGAGATGATCATCGGCCGGCCCGCGCGGGCCGTATCCTTGCGGGTTGTCCGCCGGGTAACCCGGGTAACCGGGCGAGCCCGGGGAGCCCGGTTGCTGCGGCGGCGGATAGCCGGAATAACCGCCCATGGCGCGGGCCACCTTCCGTTCCGGTAAGTCGGTGCTGTAAGCGCACGATTTCGCGAGAACGGCACTCAGTCAAATTGGCTTCGCCAGACCTCAGGCGGCCGCTATACACTCGACAGTAACGCGCAGACGGAGACAAGTAGCGCCTGGCTCGCGGGCTCAGAGAGTCGCCGGTAGCTGAGATGGCGGTGCCGCGCCCAGGTAGCGAAGACCCTCCCGAGCGCGGGGAGGAACGGCTGCCGCTAGCCAGCGGCGAGCCCCATGCCCCGCCGGCTAGCCCCCGTGATCGGGCAAGAGGCCGAGCGTCCGGCGAGCCGGGCGGCGGCGAAGGTGCGGTGGCACAGCGAGTTCCCTTCTCGCCCGCACTCCCAAGGGGCACGACAGACCCAACTGGGAGTGCCTCATGACATCTATCCGGGCCACGTCAAGCGGGCCAGCGACAACGACCACGGCAACCCTTTCATCCCGTATCTTCGCCGCAGACCTCCCCGCGCACATCGGCGAACAGGTAACGATCGCCGGCTGGCTCCATCGCAAGCGCGAGCTCAAGTCGGTCACCTTCCTGATCATCAGGGACCGCAGCGGCCTCGCCCAGGTGGTGCTCACCGGCCACCAGGTCGCTGCGGCTCACCGCGACCTCACCGAGGAAACCGTCGTCCAGGTGCACGGCCAAGTCGCCGCGTCAGGCCAGGCTCCGGGCGGCGCGGAACTCGTCGAGCCGGCGGTGACCGCGCTGAGCGGCCCGGCCGAGCCGCCGCCATTCGACCTGTACCGGCCCGCGGTCTCGGCTACCTTGCCGACGGTACTCGACCACGCGCCGACCACGCTGCGCCATCCCGCGCTGACCGCCGGGCTGCAGCTCGCGGCCGCGAGCGAAGCCGGATTCCGCGCGACGCTCAACGCCAGGGGATTCACCGAGATTCACACGCCGAAGATCGTCGCCTCGGCGACCGAGTCGGGCGCGAACGTGTTCGCCATCGACTACTTCGGCCAGCCTGCCTACCTGGCTCAGTCGCCGCAGTTCTACAAGCAGGCGCTGGTCGGCGTTTTCGAGCGGGTCTACGAGACCGGGCCCGTCTTCCGCGCCGAGCCCCACGACACGGCCAGGCACCTGGCTCAGTACACGAGCCTGGACGCGGAGTTCGGCTTCATCACCGACCACCGCGACGTGATGGCAATGCTGCGCGACGTGTTCGCCGGCATGGTGGCTGCCGTCGCCGAGCGCGCGGGAGCGGCCGCCGAACTGCTCGGCATCAAGCTGCCGGACGTCCCGGCGCAGATCCCGGAGCTGGACTTCGCGCAAGCTCAGGAACTGATCGCGAGCCAGGCCGGCTGGGACCCGCGCGGCGAGCCGGACCTCTCCCCCGCCGACGAACGCTGGCTGAGCGCCTGGGCCCAGCGCGAACACGGCTCTGAGTTCCTGTTCGTGCCGGGGTTCCCGATGGCCAAGCGCCCGTTCTACACCCAGCCCGACCCGGACCGGCCCGGTTACACCCGCAGCTTCGACCTGCTCTTCCGCGGGCTCGAGCTCGTCACGGGCGGCCAGCGGCTCCATCACCACGCCGACTACCTGGCCGCTCTCGCCGCGCGCGGCGAGGACCCCGCGCCGTACGCCGGCTACCTGCAGGTGTTCGAGCACGGGATGCCGCCGCACGGCGGCTTCGCGATCGGCCTCGAGCGCTGGACGGCCCGGCTGACCGGCGCGGAGAACGTCCGCCAGGTCACCGCCTTCCCCCGGGACCTCCACCGCCTCACGCCCTAACAGAAACCGGTTCGGGCTCGACGGTCGGCGACCGCCAGGCTCCCCGCAGCGACTGAGTGACAAGTGCGATAAGAAGAACGAAGATGCCCACGTGACTGCCTGCCGCCGATAGCGTGCTCGCCCAGCCGCTATCTCGGGCCGCGCCCGGGAGCACGAGCTCGGTCAGGAACAGGCACCGGGCGACGAGCAGGTAGTCGAGCCCGCTGGCGGGCATCAGCGCCAGCAGCGCGAAGATCAGCGCGTCGTACCAGGGCGTCTGGACGGGCAGGACCACCAGGGACGCGAGCGTGAGCGCCAGCATCAGCCTGACGCCGGGCACCTGCGCATTGTCCGGCGGCAGGCCCCTGGTCAGCAGCGCGGCCACGATCACGGTAGCGGCGAGCACGAGAGCGCTCAGCAGGGCGGGCCGGGCGGCAAGGGAGTTCGGCAGGTAAAAGATGAACCGCGCGCCAGCCGCCAGCCGCCTGCTGATCGTGGCCGTGCTGGCCGCGCCTGGCCACAGGTAGCTGATGCCCACGATCACGGCGGCCGAGCAGGCGCCAGCGACGATGGTCCGCGCCGAGCGCCTGGCCGGCCAGATCAGGCCGCACGCCACGATCGCGTAGGTCAGCTTGACGGCGATGGCCGCTCCGCCGGCGGCTCCGGCCAGCAACCCGCCAAGGACGCCGGCCCGGCGGACCGCGAGCAGCGCCAGCGCCGTCAGCAGCGCGAGGTAGGCATCGACGTGCCCGCTGCCGACTAGCCAGAAGGCCATCAGCGGATTCACTGCCCACACCAGGGCGACGCGGATGCGGCGTGCCCGATCTGAGCCAGCGAGCCGGAAGAGCGCCGCGCCGGTACCCGCGAACGCGAGAGCATTGCCGAGCCTGATCCAGAACACGATCCGCGCCATCGAGTCGCCGCCAAGCTCGGCCGCCGCCAGCTGGGCCAGCGTCGCGACCGGCCCGTAGATAGTCGGCGCGTCCTGCCACGCCACCGGCGTCAGCCGGCCGACAGGATCGCCGGTGCCGCGAAGCTGGACCGGCGTCATGAGGTAAGGACTGTGGCCGAGGCTGGCCGTGCGGCCGTAACTGGCGTAGTTCAGCACGTCGGTCGAGCCGGCTGGCGGCAGGAACACGAAGGCTGTCACCGCGATCAGCCCGCCAGCCCACAGCGCGGCCGGCGACGGACGCCAGCCCGCTTTGACGGCGGCCAGCGCGAGCATGGTGCCGGCGGCGGCGATCAGGGCACCGATTCGCTCGAGCGCGGTGACCAGCCCGGCCGACGGCTGCGCGTGGACCCAGATCATCGGGCCGGCCGCGTCGATCCTCGGCACGCTCGCCGACGGGCCGAGGAACATGACTGCCGCGAACGCCGCCAGGCTAAGCCCGGCTAGCCCGACCGCCACGAATCCGGCCAGCCGCGCGCCCCGGGGCGCCCCGCCGGCTGCCGGGTCCTTTCCCTGTGCCGTTACGACGAGCGTGCGGAGTGTCACGAGAGATTGCCAGCGGGTGCCGCCATCATGGAAGACCTCGGCACAGCGCCTGATGTTCAGGGTGCCGGGCGAGCGACGGGTGACTATCGCGGCACCTCCCTGGTTGTCCGGCGCGCCTGCGTGGTCAACGGCTGGCAAGCCGAGCGGAATGCCGAAGTCCGGCCATAGTCATCTCCGGGTTGTATCAGCAGAATCAGGATAGGACTGAATCAGCGCGTTCGTCCTCGGGGGAGGAAATGACAAAGCGAGTTGGCAAGCGCCGCGATGAGCATTCGGTGATCGCGGAGGCGGTGCGGGGAGCATGAGGCCGCCGCTGTCGCGGTGGGCCGGGACGCTGGTGATGACGGCCACCGCGCTGATCGTCGCGACGCTGCTGACGCTCACCAAGTCACCCGGCTCCGGCCCGATGACTGATCGGTCCGCCGCCGGCCCGGCCCGGGCCCCGGTGCACGCGTCGCATCGCCCGGCGCCGGCGACGAGATCAGCGACACTGGTACCGCTCTCGCGCCACCGCGCTGCTTCGCCGCCTGCTCGCCCGGCGGGACCGGCCAACCCAGTCGGGGCTCTTTTCACCCGGCACGGCCGCCGCCTGGGTACGCACTTCTGCACGGCGAGCGTGGTCCCGAGCCGACACGGGGACCTGCTGATCACAGCCGCGCACTGCGTTGCCAGCGTCAAGCTGAGCCCGGCCGGGCGCATAGTATTCGCCCCGGGATTCGCAGGCAGCCGGTACCCGCGCGGGCTGTGGGCCGTCACCAGGAAGTTCGTGACCAGGCGCTGGGCCCGGAGCCGCGACCCCGATGACGACGTCGCCTTCCTGGCGGTAACGCCGCTGACCGGCCCGGGAAGCGGCACGCACGCGGCCGAAGCGTCGCCGGAGTCACTGGAGCGGACCGCAGGGGCGGATCAACTGCGATTCGGCTCCAGGCCTCCGGTGCCGATCAGGGCGATCGGCTACCCGGACGACCGCCGGCACCGGGTCGCGTGCCGGTCGCGGGCGATCGCCTTCCGGCCCGGCGCCTTGAAGCAGCTGATGTTCGTCTGCGGAGGATTCACCGGCGGCACGAGCGGCGGGCCGATGCTGAGCAGATTCAGCGCGGCACACGGCACGGGGGCGATCATCGGCGTGATCGGCGGCTACCAGCGCGGCGGCGACTCCCCCAGCATCTCCTACTCAGCAGCCTTCGGCGCCCGCATCAGGACTCTCTACCGGCGCGCGGCCCGCGCAGGCTGACTACCTCAAACTGCCCCTCTCACCGGCCAGGCATCCCAACTCACCCCGGCAAGGGCCTCGGGTGGTCGGGCAGGCCCAGCAATGTCACAACGACGGCGCTATCACGCCAGCAATGTGGCTTGGGTGTGGCTCTTTCGGGGTGAGGCTGTTCTCGCAGGAGGGTTCTCGGGTTCCTGTAGGAGGGTTTCCGCATCTAGGAGAGTTGACCGGACTATACGACGACAATCCTCCTTCATGCGACAACGCTCCTTCAGGAACCCGGAAACCCTCCACGGTAAGGACGAGAACCCTCCCGGACACGGCACCACCCGGCTGGCTCACCCAGAAAGAGCCACGCCATGTCGCAACGCTGGGCCGGTCAGGCGGTGAAGCCGAGCGTGATCGCGTCGACCTCGGCAAGCTCCTGCGGAGATGGTGTCCAGTCGGCAGTGGCGGCGTTGCCGGCGACCTGCTCCGGGGACATCGCCCCGGCGATCACGCTGGCGCAGCCAGGCTGGGCGAGCAGGCAGGAGATCGCGATCGTCAGCAGCGATACGTCGTGCAGCTTGCCCCACTCGGCCAGCGCTTCGACGATGTCGAGCTTCGCCTCGGTGACGTAGGTGTCCCGGCCTGCCAGCCTGGTGCCGTCCTGGGCCGGCTGGCCGCGCCGGATCTTTCCGGTCAGCAGTCCGTTCGCGAGCGGGAAGTACGGCAGCACGCCGAGCCCGAAGTGGCGTGAGGCGGGCACGACCTCAGCCTCGGCCGCCCGCTCGAGCAGCGACCAGTGATTTTGCGCGGAGATGAAGGGTGCCATCCCCTGCCGGTCGGCCACCGCGGCGGCCTCGGCGATCTGCCAGCCCTTGTAGTTGGAGTGGCCGAGGTAGCGCACCTTGCCCTCCGCCACCAGCTCGTTGAGCGCGCCGAGGGTCTCCTCGACCGGAGTCTGCGGGTCGGGCGTGTGGATCTGGTACAGGTCGATGTAGTCGGTGCGCAGCCGGCGCAGCGAGTGCTCGACCGCGCGCCTGATGTAACCTCGGCCGCCCTTCGCGCCTGCCGCTGTCCCGTAGCCCATGTCAGCCGACTGATGCCCGAACTTCGTGGCGAGCACGACCTTGTCGCGCTTGCCCTGCAGAACCTGGCCGAGCAGCTCCTCTGAGCCTCCGGCGCTGCCGTAGATGTCGGCCGTGTCGAACAAGGTGATCCCGGCATCGATGGCCGCGTCTACCACGGAGCGGGTACCTGCCAGGTCAAGCCGACCGCCGAAGTTATTGCAGCCAAGACCCACGACCGATACGAGCAACCCAGAGTGACCCAGTGACTGGTAACGCATAAATTCCTGCCTCAGATAGCGTTCTCGACCACGCCGATCGTACCGTCCGCAAATCGGGCGTCCTCGCTGGCACCCGCCGCGTCCGGCGGCAGGCCCGCGTGATCTTCGCTACCGGGCGTAGGCGCCGACATTCCTGCCAAGGCAGGCAACGAGCTGCTCGATGGCGGGTGCGTCTTCGGCGACCGGCTGCGGCGGCGCGAACGGAGAGCGGCCAGGCGGTACGTCACCCAGCTTGGCCCGGGTGAACGCGAGCTCGGCCTCGGTGAGGTCGCTCGGGAATTCGACTGCCTGGCCGGTTGCCATGGCCAGGTCCCAGCCGTGGGCCAGCAGTTCGGTGACGCGCAGGTGCAGCGCGACGATTCCAGGAACCTCGCCGATCGGCATGGCGACGATCCGGTCGAGTGCGCCCGGCTGGCTGAAGGCCCCGATCAGCGCTACGCCGGCGGCACGGTAGGCGCCGGGCAGGTCAGCGGCGGACTGCGGGGCACGGTCCGCCGACTCTCGGGGCTGGCCGCTGATGACGGCGGCGAAGCCTAGATTGCCATCGACGAGGTGACGGGTCACGTCGGCGGCGTCCCACTCTGAGCACGGCGTCGGCACCTGCCACTGATCACCGGGAATCCCGGCGATCACCTGGCCGGTGACTTCGAGTGCTTCAGCTAGCTGGCTGAGCGCCCGTGTTGAATCAAACTGTGCTGACTCAGGCTGTGCTGGCATGGCGGTCCCCGATTCGGCGCGGAACTGGCTGGATAGCTTCACGCTAGCGAGGGGGTACGACAAGTTACTCCGCGCCCGGGCCCGGCGCGGCCGTGCCTCATCACCGAACAACCAAGGCTCACTGAGAAAAGAGCCGCACCCATGTGACCTGGGTGCGGCTCTTTCGGGGTGAGCCAGCTGGGTGGTGCCGTGTCCGGGAGGGTTCTCGTCCTTACCGCGGAGGGTTTCCGGGTTCCTGTAGGAGCGTTGTCGCATAAAGGAGGATTGTCGTCGTACAGTCCGGTCAACTCTCCTAGATGCGGAAACCCTCCTGCACGAACCTGAAAACCCTCCTGCGAGAGCAGCCTCACCCCGAAAGAGCCACACCCACGGGACATTGCTGGCGTCCCAGCCCCGCCGTTGCGGCATTGCTGGGCCTGCCTGAGCCAGGGCCGGCCCAACTGCGGTGGCAGGTCGCACCGTCCGGTCAGGTCGCGCGGGTGCTCCGGCTGGTGCCTCGTGCCGTGATAGAGCGCTTCTCCCGCAGCCGCATCGAGACGTGCACCGGAGTGCCGTCGAAGCCGAACTCCTCGCGCAGCCTGCGCTCGATGAACCGACGGTAGCCCGCCTGCAGGAAGCCCGAGGTGAACAGCACGAATTGCGGTGGCTGGATAGCCGCCTGAGTCGCGAACATGATCTTGGGCTGCTTGCCTCCCCTGACCGGCGGCGGCGTCGCTGCGATGAGGCCGTTCAGCCAGGCGTTCAGCCTGGCGGTCGGTACCCGCGTCTCCCAGCTCTCCAGGGCCTTGTCAAGAGCGGGAACGAGCCGGTCCACATGCCAGCCGGTCGAGGCCGAGATGTTGACCCGAGGCGCCCATCTGGCCGTGTACAGCTGCCTGTCGATCTCCCGGTCGAGCGAGGTCCTGCGGTCCTCATCGACTAGGTCCCACTTGTTATAGGCGATGACCAGCGCCCGGCCAGCGTCGATCACCATCGAGATGATCCGCAGGTCCTGCTCCGCCAGCGGCTGGCTGGCGTCCACCAGCACGACCGCGACCTCGGCGCGTTCCAGCGCACTCTCCGTCCGCAGGGCGGCGAAGTAGTCAGCGCCCTTGGCGTGGCTGATCCTGCGCCTGATCCCGGCCGTATCGACGAACCGCCAGATCTTGCCGCCGAGATCGATCAGCTCGTCGACCGGGTCACGGGTCGTGCCGGCCGTCGCGTCGACGAGTACCCGGTCCTGGCCAGCGAGCTTGTTGAGCAGGCTCGACTTACCGACGTTCGGCCTGCCGATCAAGGCGACCCGGCGCGGGCCGCCGACTACGCCGAGGCGCTCGGCCGGAGTCTCCGGCAGCGCTTCGAGCACGAGGTCGAGCAGGTCACCACTGCCCCGGCCGTGCAGCGCGCTCACGGGAAAGGGCTCGCCCAGGCCAAGCGCCCACAGTGAGTGAGCACCAGCCTCGGCGGGGGCGTCGTCCACCTTATTGGCGGCGAGCACGACCGGCTTGCGTGACTTACGCAGCACGGCGGCCACGGCCGCGTCCGCGTCGGTGACGCCGACGACCGCGTCGGTCACGAACAGCACCGCATCGGCGGCCTCAACGGCTACCCGGGCCTGCGCGGCGACCTTGGCCGCGAGTTCCTGCGTACCCTCGGAAGAGGGCTCCCAGCCGCCGGTGTCCACGATCGTGAACGCCCGGCCGCGCCAGGTCGCGTCGTAGGCGACCCGGTCCCTGGTGACGCCAGGAGTGTCCTCGACGACGGCCTGCCTGCTGCCGAGTATCCGGTTGACCAATGTCGACTTGCCGACATTGGGCCGGCCGACGACGGCGAGCACCGGAATCGCTACGTCGTCCTGCGGCGCATCATCGTCCGCGGCATCGAGGTCGTAGTCCTGCGGCTCACTGGTCATCATGGGGTCACCTGGTTGGATCTGGCTAGGCTGACGATCAGCTTGATCACATCGTCCTGGCTGAGTTCGGTGGCATCGATCTCGACGGCGTCGGATGCCTGCTGGGTCTGCGGCGCATCGAGGCGATCGCGCTTGGCCTGCTCTCGCAGAGTCAGCTGAGTTCCTGAAAGGGCCTTGCCGGGTACTGTCGCAGCCCGGCCGCCGGCTGCGGGCAGGACTGGAGGCCGCGGACGGGCTGGCGCCGGGCTGCGGGTGCCCGGATAGCTCCGCCGACCTGCGCTCGGCTCTTGCCTGCTCGCTGGCAATCAGGAACACCTTCACGGCGGCATCCGGGGCCACCACCGTGCCGATGTCACGGCCTTCGGCCACGATGCCGCCCGACTGCTCCATCGCCTGCCTGACGAGCTGCTGCTGCATAGCCACCAGATGGCCGCGGATCTGCGGGATCGAGGCGACCAGGCTGACCGCGTTCGATACCTCGCGGCTCCGGATCAGCGTGGTCACGTCAGTGCCGTCGACGCGAATGTACTGCTCGCCGGGATCAGTGCCGATCTCCATGCCCAGTGCCACCCCGTACTTCGCCACCGATTCGGCGTCGGAGGTGTCGACATCATGCTCGAGCATCCACCAGGTGAGCGCACGGTACATTGCCCCGGTGTCCAGGTAGCGCAAGCCGAGCACGGTCGCGGCACCCCGGGCGGCGGTCGACTTGCCCGAGCCGGACGGGCCGTCTACAGCGATCACCAGGCCGCCGACGGCCGGCTTCGCCGTCGGCGTGGCCGATGCACTCCGGGCTGCTGTACTCGGGGTGCGGGCGTTCGCCGCCGTATCGTTCACGCAGGCGATGCTACCGGCCAGCCGGCCGCGGCCAGCGCGGCCGACAGCTGTTCGGCGGCCTTCGGGTCCGACCGACAGCTCAGCGACGCCGACCGGCAGCCCGGGCGAGTGCTCGATCCTGACGTCCTCGATATTGATGCCAGCCTCCCCGGCCGCGACGAAGAGCCTGGCCAGCTCGCCCGGCTGGTCACCGATGACAACCTGGACGGCGGCGTACGACGGGGCCGGGCCGCCCTGCTTGCCGGGAATTCTCGCGGCGCCATCCCGTCCGCTCTCCAGCATCGTGGTCAGCAGCTTAACCGACTCGTCGCGGCCCGCTTGCACGTCGGCGAGTGCCGCCGCGGCGGCCGCGAGCTGATCGGCGACGCCAAGCAGGACCTCGCGCACGCCCGCCCGCGTTGGCGGCCAGAATCTCGGTCCACAGGCTCGCGTCACCCGCGGCGATCCTGGTCACGTCCCGTAGCCCCGGCCCGGCAAGCGCCAGCGTGTGCGTCGCGGCGTCCGCGCACTGAGCGGCCATCGCCGCCGCGACCAGGTGCGGCACGTGGGACACCAGCGCCATGCACTGGTCGTGCTCGTGCGCCGTCATCTGGGCGATCTGGGCGCCGCAGGCCCGGATCAGCTCGCTGACGGCGGCGATGCAGCCAGGAGCGGCTGGTATCAGCCGGGCAGATCACCCAGGGCCTGCCGATGAAAAGATCTGCCCGTGCGGCCGCCGGGCCTGACCGCTCCCGGCCGGACATCGGATGGCCAGGAACGTAGGTCGACAGGTCGCAGCCGCAGCTCCGTCGCCGCCTGGAGCGGCAATTGCTTGACGCTGGCCACGTCGGTGTAGCACCGTGCGAGGCCCCGGCGCTGGGCATCGGCCAGCGACGGCGCGACCATCACCGGCGGCATCGCGAGCACGGCGAGGTCCGGCGGGCTCTGGCAGCGTGCCGCCCGCCGGGAGCAGCTGGCCCGCGCCGAGATCGGCGGCCAGCTGCGCCGCGCCCTGGTCGGTGTCGCTGAGCCAGACCTGCGTGCCCGATCCGCGCAGCGCGAGCGCCACCGACGTCCCGATCAGGCCGGTCCCGACGACGACAGCGGACTTCGGAGCGGCCGTGATCGTTGTCACTGGGCGATGTCCAGGCGCAGCGCCGCCGCGCCGTGCAGGTAGACGTGCTGGACCTCGAGCGCGGCTCATCGGGGTCTCCACGTGCATCATCAGCCGGACCACCCGCGGCATCGCGCCGGGCACCGCGATCTCGCCGCAGCACAGCAGCGGCACCTCCTGGAAGCCGAGCGACCGCGCCGCCAGCGCGGGGAACTCGGCGGTGAGGTCGGGAGTAGCCGAGAAGATCACGCTGATCACGTCGTCCGTGCTCAGGCTGATTACGGCTCATTACCTCGGTGACGAGCTCAGACGTGCCGTCCAGGATCGCCTGACGATCGCCGGTTCTACCTGGACGGCGCCTCTGATGGCTCTGACCTTCACAACCTCTCCTTCGGCACGTTCACATCCCGACCGCGGCATACAAGCTCGCCGACCTCGGCCGTGGTCAGCCGCCTGGTGGCGGCCGGGCGGAGCGAGCCGAGGCTGACCGGGCCGACCTGGGTCCTGACCAGCCGGCTCACCGGATGACCGACCTTGCGCCGAGCATCCGCCGCACGACGTGCTTACGTCCCTCGTGCAGGGTCAGCTCGACCAGCGCGCGCGAGCCGGCCTGGTCGACCACGCGGAACCGGTCGGCGACCACAGTACCGTCGTCGAGCTCGACGCCGGTCGTCAGCCGCCGGCCAAGGTCCCTGGGCAGCGGGCCGGTTACCTCGGCCAGGTAGGTCTTGAGCACCCCGTATCTGGGATGGGCGAGCCGGTGCGCGAGCTCGCCGTCGTTGGTCAGCAGGATCAGGCCCTCGGTGTCGTAGTCGAGCCGCCCGACGTGGAACAGCCGCTCGTCCCGATCGCCGATCAGGTCGGCGATCGTGCGCCTGCCCCGGTCATCGGACATCGTGCTGACCACGCCTGGTGGCTTGTTCAGCGCAAGGTACGTCGAGGCTCGCGCTGGCCGGGATCCGCTTGCCGTCCAGCCGGATGATCTGCTTTTCCGGGTCGACCCTGGCGCCGAACCTGCGCACGACCTCGCCGTCGACCTCGACCCGGCCTGCGCCGATCAGCTCCTCGCAGCTCCGGCGACTGCCGACGCCCGCGGCGGCGAGCACCTTCTGAAGCCTGACCCCGGTGGGGTCATCGATCAGGGAGTCGCGCTCGCCTCGCTCATCGCCCCAGTCGTCATCGTCGTCATCGAAATTGAAGGCCGAGTTGACTGAGTTGGCTGGGCTGCCGGCCTGGTCGGGCGAGTCGGTCTGACCGGATTGACCGGCCGGGCTGGCTTGGCTGGCTTGGCTGGCTTGGGGCGAGCGCGGCCGGCGCCGGGCTGGCCGCCAGGCTTGGAGTGCTTACTCGATCCGGCACGGCCTTGCCCCGCCTCAGTTTCGTCATCGAGTTGATCGGGCAGGAACGGCGCCAGTTCCGGCAACTGGTCCAGACTGGCCAGACCTAGCCGTTCCAGGAAATACGAGGTGGTGCGGAACAATATCGCACCAGTCTCCTGATCGTTGCCAGCCTCCTCCACCAGGCCCCTGAGCGACAACGTCCGCATGACGCCGTCACAGTTGACGCCCCTGACCGCCGACACCTGAGCCCGGCCGACCGGCTGGCGGTAGGCCACGACCGCGAGCGTCTCCAGCGCCGCCTGGGTGAGGCGCACTTCCTGGCCGTCGCGCACGAACTTCTCGACGACGGGCGCGAACTCAGACCTGGTGTAGATACCGCCATCCGCCGGCCACCTCGCGCAGGTCGAATCCGCGTCCCTGGGACGTGTACAGCTCAGCCAACCCGTGCAACGCGGTCGCGATCGTGTCCCTGCGGCAGTTCGAGCACTTGGGCCAGCACCGTCTGGGGCACAGGCTCGTCGGAGACCAGGAGGATAGCCTCCAGGCTCGGCTCAAGGTCAGCCAGCGCGATCGCGCCTCGGTCCGGCAGTTCGAGCAACGTCGGCCCGGTACTCGGCATCTGCCGCGTGATTCTTCGTTCATTCTGCCATCATCTGACGTGCCGTCCCGGCTTAGATGTCGTCTCTCGGCCGACCAGCTGATGTACAGGTCGCCGAGCGGCGCCTCCTGCTCAAATCCGACGCACTTATCCCTGACAGCTCGAGCACGGCAAGGAACCTGGCCACGACCTCGTAGGTGTCCTCGCAGTCGGCCGACAGCTCGCGGAACGACGCCCGGCCGACAGTCGCGCAGCTTGACCGCGAGGATGCCGGCCTGTTCCTTGACCGTGGTCCGCGGCATGTGCAGGTGCGCGGTCGACACCACCGGCGGCTTGCGCGGCGCGAGCACCGCTGCCGCGATCGCGGCGAACTGCTCGGGACCGAGCCGAGCAGCACCTCGGGAAGCAATTCGGCGAACCTGGGCTCCATCGGCACCCGCCGCGGAAACCGGCGGCTTTGCGCGGCCAGCTGCGCCGGACAGGACGGCCGCGACTTCCTTGTATGCGCGGTACTGGAGCAGCCGGGCGAAGAGAAGGTCCCTGGCTTCCAGCAGCGCGAGATCTTCCTCGTCGTCCACCTCGCCAGAAGGCAGCAGCCTGGCGGCCTTGAGGTCGAGCAGCGTGGCGGCCACGACGAGGAAGTAACTGGCCTGATCCAGGTCCCACTGGTCGGCCAGCGCGCTGATATAGCTGATGAACTCGTCGGTGACCGTCGAAGAGGCGATCTCGGTGATGTCGAGCTTGTGCTTGCCGATCAGCGCGAGCAGCAGGTCAAATGGTCCCTTCGAAGACATCAAGATGTACTTGGAAGGAACCAGTCTCCGGGCCCGCAGCATCTCTTCGGGCCCGCCCGTCAGCATTGTCGGTCAACGTCCCTCGCGTAGCCGGCGTACCATCAGGCTTTGCTCGCCGCCGACTTCAAGATCCGCTAGCAGCACCGCCAGCGCTTCCCTGACGATCCGGCCGCGGTCGGTCGGTATCCCGTATCCGCGCAAGTGTCAGCTTCGCCTGCTCTAGGTCGAGCAACTCGGCACTGGACAGATACACGGTAATCTTATGGCTATGACTCCCCCTGCCGCTGGCCTGACGGCAGGTTGACGTTGAACTCGCTCGGGTCGACTGGGCTGGCGGCAGGAGGGCGAAGCAGTTCGGAAATGCCGGGTACCTTTACCCGGCGCTGACCTGACCTGCTAGTTCGGCCCTGCGCCACCGGTCCAGCACCTCCCTGGCGAGCTCCCGGTACGACGCCGCGCCATTCGAAGTCGGATCGAAGACCGTGATCGGCTCTCCGGCGACCGAGGCATCAGGGAACCGCACCGTGCGGCTGATCACCGTATGAAACACTTTGTCCCCGAAGCCCGCGACGACGCCGGCGAGCACCTCCCGTGTATGCAGCGTACGCGAGTCGTACATGGTCGCGAGCAGCCCGTCCATGGTCAGCTTCGGGCTGAGCCTGGAGGACACCTTGTCGATCGTCTCCATCAGCAGGGCGACGCCGCGCATCGCGAAGTATTCGCATTCAAGCGGGACAAGCACGCCATCGGCGCAGGTCAGCGCGTTAACAGTGAGCAGGCCCAGTGACGGCTGGCAGTCGATCAGCACGATGTCGTACTCGGGGAGCAACGGCGCGAGCACCCGGCCGAGTATGAACTCGCTGCCGACCTCGTGCACGAGCTGGACTTCGGCACCGGACAGGTCGATGTTGCTCGGCAGCAGATCCATGCCGTCGACCTTGGTCGGGAAGACCACGTCACTGGCGGTGACTCCCGCCTCCATCAGCACGTTGTAGACGGTGGCATCCAGCTCATGCGGCTGGAAGCCAAGCCCGACCGACAGCGCGCCCTGCGGATCGAAGTCCACCAGGAGCACCCGGCGGCCCACTTCGGCCAGCGCCGCTCCGAGGCTGATCGTGGTCGTGGTCTTGCCGACGCCGCCCTTCTGGTTGCAGACGGCGACGACCCTGGCCGGACCATGCTCGAGCAACGGCTCTGGCTCAGGAAATACCGGAAGTCGGGCGACCCGTAGGGCCGATCGTGCCTGTGGACACCTCCGACATCACCGATGCTGCCACGACTGCTGCACCTCCCAGGCAGCTAAGCACGCTGCTAGCTGCTGCGTTCCGGACTCTAGGCCTGCCTACGCACGCGGCAAGCCGACTCACCGTTTGCGGTCAATTCGGCGGCTCTAGCTGGCCCTTTAGCCTGGCCTTTTGCCCTGCGGCTGCTAACCCAGTGCCCGCGGATGCGGCGGCTGCGTACACTTCGCGCAGTTTGTCCACTGTCACGAGCGTGTACACCTGGGTGGTCGACACCGAGGCGTGGCCCAGCAGCTCCTGGACGACCCGGACGTCGGCGCCGCCGTCCAGCAGGTGCGTCGCGAACGAATGCCGAGCACGTGCGGCGAGATCTCGGCCAGGCCCGCCTTGGCGGCCGCCGCGCGCAGCGCGCCCCACGCTCCCTGCCTGGTCAGCCTGCCCGCCGCGGGCGTTCAGGAAGACGGCCAGGCACTGCTGCCCGCTCCTGCTCCGGCCGCGAGCGCGGGCCTGGCCTGCACCAGGTAGGCGTCGAGCGCCCGGCAGGCGTAGCTGCCGATCGGCACGATCCGCTGCTTGTCCCCCTTGCCGGTCAGCCGAACTGTCGCGACCTGATCGCCGGGACCGCGCTGGCCGGTCAGGTCAACGATCGTCCACGTCCAGGCCGAGGGCCTCGGAGATCCTGGCGCCGGTCCCGTAGAGCAGCTCTAGCAGTGCCCGGTCCCGCCGCTGGGCGGGCGAGTCACCCGCGATCTGCAGCAGCCTGGCGACGTCGGGCACGGAGATCGCGTGCGGCAGCCGCCGCGGCGGCTGAGGAGGCCGCACGGACTTGGCCGGATCGGATTCGCTGATCCCCTCGGCTGAGCGCGAAGGCGTGCAGGCCGCGCACGGCGACCACGGCCCGCCCGGCGGAGCTTGCCGCCAGCGGGGCGTGCTCGTCGTCCCCGGCGCGCAGGCCGGCCAGGTAGTCGGCGACGTCGGCGGTGATGACGTCCTCGACTCTCGGCCCGGCCGGCTCGGCTCAGCGTCGCGGCGTACCGGTGAGGTCGCGCCGGTACGCCTCAAGGGTGTGAGCGGCCAGCCCGCGCTCGACGGCAAGATGATCGAGATACCGGCGGACCGCTGCGGCCACGGAGGTCAGTTAACTCAGCACCCAAACTCAGCACCCAAACCCAGCCGCATTCAGCTCAGTACCTCCGCCAGCGGCGTCACCGGCGATCCGTGCGCCTCGGCTACCGGACCGCAGGTGATTGCGCCGTCGTGCGTATTGAGCCCGGGCGCCAGCGACGGGTCCTTGCGCAGGGCGTCCCGCCAGCCGTACTTGGCGATCTCCATGATGTACGGCAGGGTCACGTTGGTCAGCGCATAAGTGGACGTGTGCGGAACAGCGCCCGGCATATTCGCCACGCAGTAAAAGACCGAGTCGTGCACCCGGTAGGTGGGATGGGCGTGCGTGGTCGGCTTGGAGTCCTCGAAGCAGCCACCCTGGTCGATCGAGATGTCCACGAGGACCGAGCCTGACTTCATCCGCGAGACCAGCTCGTTGCTGATCAGCATCGGCGCCTTCGCGCCGGGCACCAGCACCGCTCCGATCACCAGGTCGGCGTCGATGACCGCGCGCTCGATCTCGTAGGCATTCGACGCGACGGTCTGCAGGTGACCCTGGTAGATGGCATCGGCCGACCGCAGCCTGGCTACGTTCTTGTCGACCAGCAGCACCTCGGCCTGCATGCCGAGTGCGATCGCCGCCGCGTTCATGCCGGACACGCCCGCGCCGAGCACGACGACCTTGGCCGCGTACACGCCGGACACGCCGCCCATCAGCACGCCCCGGCCGCCGCCGTCCCGCTGCAGATGGTGGGCACCAACCTGCGGCGCCATCCGGCCGGCGACCTCCGACATCGGCGCGAGCAGCGGCAGCGAGCCGTCGGGCAGCTGCACGGTCTCGTAGGCGATCGCGGTGATCCCGGCGCGAGCAGCGCATCGGTGCACGCCTTCGACGGCCGCCAGGTGCAGGTAAGTGAAGAGCACCTGATCCTTGCGCATCCGGTGGTATTCCTCGGCGACCGGCTCCTTCACCTTGAGCACCAGGTCACCGGTCTGCCATACGTCATCGGCGGTCGGCACGATCGCGGCGCCGGCATCGACGAAGTCCTGATCTGGGATGGATGAGCCGGTGCCGGCATCCTGCTCGACGAAGACCTCGTGTCCGTTCCTGACGAGTTCGTGCACGCCCGCCGGAGTGATGGCCACCCGGTACTCGTGGTTCTTGACTTCCTTAGGAATGCCTACCTTCATTGGCCCTGCATCCTTCCTAGCGTTCCGGTGCGTCCGTCCCGCGCAGGCTCGGCGAATCTTGCCGTGCAGCGCGGCGAACGCCGCGAGCACGCCGACAGCCGTCACTCCGTTATGAAGCTCCCCGGCGAAGAAGCGCGACGACGACCACGTCGAGCGGCGCCCATTCGATCATCAGATGCGCCTCCTCGTGATCTGGTACGTAGTCGCGCTCGGCGTCGGGAACGTGCGTCAGATCCGTAGCCAGGAAGACCCTGAGCCGCTCGCTGCTGATCCCTGGCGAGGTGTATACATCTGCGAGCACATGCCAGTCTGAGGCTAGATAGCCGGCCTCCTCAAGTAGTTCACGCTGAGCTGTCTTCTTGAGCGGCTCACCGGGCACGTCACGCAGCCCGGCAGGAATCTCCCACAGCAACCTGCCGACCGGATGCCGGTACTGCCGGATCAGCAGTACCCGATCATGTTCATCCAACGCCAGCACTGCTACCGCGCCAGGATGCTCTACCACGTCACGACTCGGCCTCCTCGCCGTCGGGCATCTGGACGGTGTCGCGCCTGACCGTCGACGATGCTGCTGGTGGCCAGCACTTCGCTGGCCGTGACCGGCCAGCTCTCGGCCAAGTCCGACAAGCCACGGAGCTGCGCTCATGCGCTTGCGACCGAACGGCCGCCGGCCACGGCCGTGACGGAAGCAGACCGGTCTGGCTTGGTGCGCGACCGCTCGATCGCGGCCGCGATCAGCCCGCTGAAAAGCGGATGCGGCCTCGTCGGCCTGGACAGGAACTCGGGATGCGCCTGAGTGCCGACGAAGAACGGATGCTCGGACTCGGGCAGTTCGATGAACTCGACCAGCCGGCCATCGGGAGACAGCCCCGAGCAGATCAGCCCGGCAGCCTCGAGCAGCGCGCGGTAGGAGTTGTTGACCTCGTACCTGTGCCGGTGCCGCTCGTGAACGATCTCAGCTCCGTACAGCCGCCTGACCAGGCTGCCCTCGGCTAGCGCGGCCGGGTACAGCCCGAGCCGCATCGTGCCGCCCATGTCGCGCTCGCCAGCGACCACGTCCTCCTGGTCAGCCATCGTCGCCACGACCGGATAAGGCGTCTCGCGGGTCGAACTCGGCGCTGTTGGCGCCGCTCATGCCAGCCTGGTCCCGGCCGACCTCGATCGCCATGCACTGCAAGCCCGAGGCACAGCCCGAGTACCGGGATCTTGTTCAGCCTGGCATGGCGGACCGCGCCGATCTTGCCCTCGATGCCGCGGACGCCGAAGCCGCCAGGGATCAGCACGCCGTCGACGCCATCGAGATGCCGGGCGGCGTCGTCCGGCGTGCTGGCAGTCATCGCTTGGCACCCAGCGGATGTCGACCTTGGCGTCGTTGCCGAAACCGCCGGCGCGCAGTGCCTCCGCCGGCGACAGGTACGCGTCCGGCAGGTCGACGTACTTGCCGACCAGCGCGATCGTGACGCTGCTCGCCGGCCGGTGCACCCGGCCGAGCAACTCGTTCCAGTCGCTCCAGTCAACGTCCCGGAACGGCAGGCCGAGCCGCCGTACGGCGTAGGCGTCCAGACCCTCAGAGTGCAAGATCTTCGGGATGTCGTAGATCGACGGCGCGTCCGGCGTCGATACCACGGCCTCCTCATCGACGTCGCACATCAGGCTGATCTTCCGCTTCAGCCCGCCGCTGATCGGCCGGTCAGACCGGCACACGATCGCGTCAGGCTGGATGCCGATGCTGCGCAGCGCGGCGACGGAATGCTGGGTCGGCTTGGTCTTGAGCTCACCCGGACGGGCCGATGTAGGGCAGAAGAGATACGTGCAGGAAGAAGCATCGATCCCGGCCGATCTCGTGCCTGACCTGCCTGATCGCCTCGAGGAACGGCAGCGACTCGATATCGCCGACCGTGCCGCCGACCTCGGTGATGACCACGTCGGTCTGCGGGCCGCCCATGTCGATGATCCGGCTCTTGATCTCGTTCGTGATGTGCGGGATCACCTGAACCGTGTCACCGAGATAGTCACCGCGCCGCTCCTTGGCGATCACGGTGGAGTAGACCTGCCCCGTCGTCACGTTCGATGATCCTGGCAGCCTCGTATCGAGAAACCGCTCGTAGTGCCCGACGTCGAGGTCGGTCTCGGTCCCGTCGTCGGTCACGAAAACCTCGCCGTGCTGGAACGGGTTCATCGTGCCCGGATCGACATTCAGGTAAGGATCTAGCTTTTGCATGCTGACCCGCAGGCCCCGCATCTTGAACAGGCGGCCGAGGCTGGACGCGGTCAGTCCCTTGCCGAGACTGCTGGCCACGCCCCCGGTCACGAAGACGTGCGTGGTCAAGACTGATCGTGCGGAATGCGCTGGCGTCGCCAAGTTGGCTCCCGTGGTCCGTGCCGGCGGTGCTGACCCCGCCAGCCCACGGGGTATCAGAATATCAGGAAGGTGGCGCTTTGACCTGCACCGACGTGGGGTACTGCCGCGAGTCGCCCGGAAATGACTGGCCTGCGGACGGGCGATTGCCTGGTGAGCACCTTTCAATATAGTAATCCTGGAGTGCGCCAGGGGGCAGCCGGCCGGGCGCGGGCATGCGGATTGACGGGAGTTCTTCGCCTGTGACGGGATCTTCGCCGGGTGCCGCGATCGCCGGGCTCGGCATGACGAGGCTTGGCCGGGTCTTCGGCCTGAGTCAGCGCCGGCTAGCGGCCGAGGCGGTGCGGCTGGCCGTCGCCGATGCCGGGCTTACGATGCCGGACATCGACGGGCTGCTGATCTGTCCCGGCATCACCGGCGGGCTGGATGTCGGCTTGGCTGCGGCTCTTGACCTGCGCGATCTCTCGATGCTGGCCATCGTGAACAGCTTCGGGGCCTCGGCCGTGATGGCCGTGCAGACCGCCGCGCAGGCCGTGCTGGCCGGCACGGCGCGGGCCGTGGCGTGCGTATTCGCCGACACTCCGCTGCAAGAGGGCGTGCCGTCGGGCAGCGCGTTCGGCATGCGGGGCGGAGATGGAGCGGCGGGCGCGTCCCGAGCGCGTCGGGCTTGGCGGGCTGGCGGGAGGCTACGGATTCCGCAGCGTCACCGTCTACTACGCGCTGGCGGCCAGGCGGCACATGGAGCGGTTCGGCACGACCAGCGAGCAACTGGGCGCCGTCGCGGTCGCGCAGCGGCAGTGGGCGGCGGGCAATCCGCTCGGCGCAGCACCGGGACCCGATCACGCTGGCCGATCATCAGGCGTCGCGCTGGGTCGCCGAGCCGCTGCACCTGCTCGACTGCTCCCTGGTCTCCAACGGCGCGATCGCCGTCAGTCGTCACCTCCGCTGAGGCGGCCGCGGCCGGGCCGAAGCCGCCGGTGCACATCTGGGGCTGGGGCCAGGGCCATCCTGGGCACCCGATGGCTGCCGGGAGCGCGTTCGGGCTGTCGACCGGAGCAGGTCAGGCCGGGCGGGCGGCGATGCACCTGGCCGGAGTTGCTTCCGGCCGACGTCACGATGTGCCAGCTCTACGACTGCTACACCTACACGGTGCTGGTGACGCTTGAGGACTACGGCTTCTGCGCTAAGGGCGAGGGCGGCCCGTTCGCGGCCAGCGGAGCGCTCGGGCCCGGCGGCACTTTGCCGGTCAACACTGGCGGCGGCCAGCTCTCCGGCTACTACATGTGGGGTTTCACGCCGCTGTCCGAGGCGGTCATCCAGGCCCGCGGCGAGGGCGGCGCTCCGGCAGTCTCCGGCCAGCGACGTGATCCTGGTCAGCGGCAACGGCGGGATCCTGGCCCACCACGGCACGCTCATCGTGAGCCCGCATCCGCGCGGGGCGGCGGTGGCGGGCGCCGGGGCTGGGGTGGGCCGAAGGGACGGCCAGCGCGAGCGTCGGACAGCGAGCCCGTGCGGGACAGCGAACGCCTGGGCGGCGGTGCGCCTGGACGCCGGCGGGGACGAGGCCGGGCCGGCCTGGCCGGGCCGGCGGTGTCGGGATAGTCCGGGCCGATGACCGGAGCGCCGCGTTCTTCGCTGCGGCGGCGCGCGATGAGCTGATGATCAAACGCTGCGAGACTTGCGAGGGCTGGCAGCAGCCTTCGGCCACGTCCTGCCCGAACTGCGGTGAGGACGGCAGCTGACCTGGACCAGGCCGCAGGCCACGGCACCCTCGCCAGCTGGTCAGTCACGCATTCGAGGCAGGCCGGCGGCCCGCTGGCCGTTCCGGCCCTGGTCGAGCTCGATGAGGGACCGTGGCTCGCCACGGGCCTGTACTTGCCTGCTCGTGGCGCGCTGGCCGGCCTGCGGGCCGGACAGCAGGTGGCTGTGAGGTTCGTGCACCCGGACGAGGGCGAGAGCTATCCCGTCTTCAGCCCCGTCGAGGGAGGCTCCGCTCCGCAGTAGGCCCAGAGCAGGCCCGGCAATGCCACAACGGCGGCGCGGTAGCGCCAGCAATGCCACGGTCGGGGCTCTTTCCGGGTGAGCCAGCCGGGTGGTGCCGTGTCCGGGAGGGTTCTCGTCCTTACCGCGGAGGGTTCCCGGGTTCCTGGAGGAGCGTTGTCGCATGAAGGAGCGCTGTCGTCGTATAGTCCGGTCAACCCTCCTAGATGCGGAAACCCTCCTGCACGAACCCGAAAACCCTCCTGCGAGAGCAGTCCCCGGCGCCCGGGTCCCGGCCGGAACCGCCCGGGCCGCCCCGAAATCAGTCCGGTGCCTTGCGAGCCTCATCAGAGTTCGGCGGAATGCCGGGCCGCGAGGGTTGCAGGCCTGCGCCGTTCGGGCCGGCCGGACCGACCGAACCGACGGGGCCGTCGCCTGCGGAGAGCAGCCTCGGCTGCTCAGCCGCCCGGTGCCGTTCGGGCCGGCCGGACCGACCGATCCGATCTGATCGGACGTTGCCTCGTGCCGCTCTGACCAGGTCAGACACCCGACCAGGCCACGTGAGCCAACCGCCAGGGCAGGCCCGGCCGCCTCAGCCGGCGCTCCAACAGCACGCGCCGGTCCGATCGAGGCAGCCGTGCCGGTCAGCTTGATCGGTATCGGCCGGATGCCCGTCGCGCCCGCCTTCACGAGGAGTTCACGATCGGCGGGCGCCGCGTCTCGTCGCACGCCCGCCTCACCGAACCGCGCCAGCGCTACCGCGCTGACCAGCGCCAGCACGAACCCGGCGACCGCCGGCCCGACCATCCCCGGCCTGGTCGTATCGCCAAGAAACAGCACGCCGATCAACGCCGGCGGCACGGTCTCAAGCAAGATAACCGCTGCGGTCGCCGCCGTAACGCTGCCGCTCTCCAGCGCCGACGCGTACAGCATGAACGCGATGATCCCGGCCGCCGCCAGCGTGTAGGCCGCCGGCGACTTGATCAAGATGGCCGGCGTGAACCCGGGCAGGATCCGCGCGCACACGGCCACCACCCCGAAACCGAGGCCAGCGATCGCCCCGAGCACCGGCGTACGGACGCCACTGGGCAGCCGACCCGCCGCGACGCCGCCGACGGCGATCACTACCAGCGCCATGATCAGCGCCGAGATGGAAGTCGATCCCAACCTTCGCGGCGCCTTCGGCTCCAGCCGAAGAGCCGAGCAGCCCGACGCCGACCACGACCGCCAGCACCGCGGCCCACTCGCGGACGCTGAGCACGGTGTGCATCAGCCACGAGGCGAAGACGGCCGTCACCGCCAGGTTCGCGCCGATGATGACCTGCACCTCGAAGATCGGCAGCCGCCGCAGCGCGATGAGCTGGCAGATGAACCCCGCGAAATCGATGAGCAGGCTGAGCACGAACGGCCATTGCCTGAACATCCTGATGACCAGGCCGGGATCGACGCGCTCCGTCAGGCCGGCCGCGGCGAGCACCGGACGACGTGTTGCCGCCCGGACGGCGATGGCCTGCATCACCGCTCCGATGCCATAGCAAAATGCCGCGGCCAAGGCCGCAGCAAGACTCAAGAACACGCTGACGACCCTACGCCGTTACGACTCAGTCACGGTCGTCATTCTGTACCACCCCTGGTGCCTCAAACAGCCGTGCCTCAAACCCCTGCGGCCTGCATGCCCCTGAGCTCCGGCCTTAAGCTCCCGACCTCGTCCCTGAACCGAGCCGCCAGCTCGAACTGGAGCTCGGCCGCCGCCGCGTGCATCTGCTCGGTCAGCGCCGTGATCAGCGCGATCAGGTCGTCCGCGGCCGCGCCGCCGCTGCCAGGCTCGCCTTCGGCGTTGCGCACCCCGGCCGCAGCCGCGGCCGCTCTGGCCCGGCGGCCTGACCGGGAACCGGCGCCTTGCCCCGGCTCTGCCGGCGACCGCCGCCGCCGAGCAGCTTCTCGGTGTCGGCATCCTCGCGCGCCAGCAGATCGGTGATGTCGGCGATCCGCTTGCGCAGCGGCTGCGGGTCAACCCCGTTGGCCACGTTGTACGCGACCTGCTTGGCCCGGCGTCGATTCGTCTCGTCGATCGCCTTGCTCATCGACGGGGTCATCTTGTCGGCGTACATGTGCACCTGGCCGGAGACGTTACGAGCCGCCCGGCCGATCGTCTGGATCAGCGAGGTGCCCGACCGCAGGAACCCCTCCTTGTCCGCATCCAGAGATCGCCACCAGCGAGACCTCGGGCAGGTCAAGGCCTTCCCTGAGCAGGTTGATCCCGACCAGCACGTCATACTCGCCGAGCCGCAGCTCCCGCAGCAGCTCGACCCGGCGCAGCGTGTCGACCTCGCTGTGCAGGTACCTGGCCCTGATGCCGAGCTCGAGCAGGTAGTCGGTGAGGTCCTCGGACATCTTCTTGGTCAGCGTCGTGACCAGCACCCGCTCGGATCGCTCGGACCTGCAGCCTGATCTCGTGCACGAGGTCGTCGATCTGGCCCTTGGTCGGCTTGATGTATGACCTCGGGGTCGATCAGCCCGGTCGGCCTGATCACCTGCTCGACGACGTCGCCACCGACCCGCTGCAGCTCATACGGGCCCGGCGTCGCCGACAGGTACAGCGTCTGATCGATCCGGTCGCAGAACTCCTCCCAGGTCAGCGGCCGGTTGTCGATCGCGCTCGGCAGCCTGAAACCGTGATCGACCAGCACCCGCTTACGCGACACGTCACCCTCGTACATCGCGCCGATCTGCGGCACGGTCACGTGCGACTCGTCGATGACCAGCAGGAAGTCCTCGGGGAAATAGTCGAGCAGGGTGTTCGGCGCGCTGCCCGGCTCCCGGCCGTCGATGTGCCGTGAGTAGTTCTCGATGCCCGAGCAGCTGCCGACCTGGCGCATCATCTCCACGTCATAGGTGGTCCGCATCCGCAGCCGCTGCGCCTCGAGCAGCTTGCCGGCCCTGCTCAAGCTCGGCCAGCCGGTCGGCGAGCTCGGCCTCGATCCCGGCGATCGCCCGCTCCATCCGCTCGGGTCCCGGCGACGTAGTGCGAGGCCGGGAAGATGTACAGCTCATCGTCGGTCGTCACCACTTCACCGGTGAGCGGGTGCAACGTCATCAGCCGCTCGACCTCGTCACCGAACATCTCGATCCGGACGGCGTGCTCCTCATAAACCGGGATGACCTCGATGGTGTCGCCCCTGACCCGGAAGGTGCCCGCGGGTGAACGCCATGTCGTTGCGCTGGTACTGCATCCCGACCAGCTTGCGCAGCAGCGAGTCGCGCTCGATCGTGTCGCCGATCTTGAGCCTGACCATGCGGTCCACGTACTCCTGCGGGGTGCCGAGACCGTAGATGCAAGAGACCGAGGCCACGACGATCGTGTCCCGCCTGGTCAGCAGCGAGTTGGTGGCCGAGTGCCGAAGCCGCTCGACCTCGTCGTTGATCGAGCTGTCCTTCTCGATGTAGGTATCCGTCTGCGGGAGGTAGGCCTCGGGCTGGTAATAGTCGTAATAGGACACGAAGTACTCGACCGCATTGTTCGGGAGCATCTCCCGCAACTCATTGGCGAACTGCGCAGCCAGCGTTTTATTGGGCAGCATGACCAAGGTCGGGCCGCTGCAGCCGCTCGGCCAGCCAGGCCACGGTGGCCGTCTTGCCGGTACCGGTGGCGCCCGAGCAGTACCGTGTGCGGCGATCCGCGCCTGACTCGCTTCTCCAGCTCGGCGATGGCCGAGGGCTGGTCACCCGCCGGCGCCATGTCGGTCACGACTTCGAAAGGCGCGACACGTCGCCGCAAGTCAGTCACCGGGCGCATGGCTTCTCCTCACAAGGCACGGAACCACTGTAGGCTGAGCATCTGACAATCACGCTCCGTTGCTTCCCGCCGGAACTGACATGTCCCAGTCGCATCCGAGCCGCGCGACCCCGATCAGTCGGCGCCTCGTCCGCCTGCACCGCCGTCGGTGCGCAATGCGGTCAAGCTGATGTACGCGGGCGCCAGTCCTCAGCGCACCGGGATCATCCTTGACTTCTTCGGCCTGCCGAGCGAGCGGTCGGCAGCTGCGCACCGCAGCACCCGCACTCTCACCGAGGCGAGATCCACAGCCTCGTCGCTTCGAACTTCGCCTCCATGTGTCTTCGGCCTCATCAGCATCGGCCTGTGGATCTGGATGGCCTCGCGACCAACGGCGCCGGCAAGTACTGGGCGCGGATCGTGTCCTCCGTGCTCTTCGCGCTTCAGCACGCTCGAGCCTTCTGACCTAGATATTGCCGGCTTCGGGTTCGCAGTCGGCCTCATCCTGGCCTGCTGTTCTGGCTTGTTGGCCTCGGCGCCGTCGTCTTGCTCTGGCGGAAAGAATCGTCCGTGTACTTCAGCCGGTGTTCCCAGGTAGATCACCTCAGAGCCAGCAAGTGGCCTCCGGCGCACCAGCCGGAGGCCACTTGCTCTGACTACCGCCGAGAGTCGGCGCTAGGCATCCCGCCGCTGCAGCAGGTAAGCGCCCACGCCGAGCAGCACCAGCGTCCACAGGCAGAACACGCCGAAGCCCTGCCAGGCCGACAGTAACTGACCTGAGCTCGCGTGCGCCGCGAACACCACGGATCCGGCCTGCTCGGGCAGGTAGGCGTCGATGTGATGGCCCCAGCTACCGGGCAGGAACTGGTGAGGATCGGCAGCACGAACACCACGCCGATCGCCGTCGCGATCGCACCGGCGGTGTGCCTGATCAGCAGGCCGATCGCCGAGCGAGAAGAGCCCGAGCACCGCCAGGTACAGCCCGGCGCCGACCACGCCCGCAGTCACGCCAGGATCGCTGAGCGACACCGCGACCTTGCTGTGCAGCAGCAGCGTGCCGACGAAGAACGAGCCGAACGACACGATCTCGGCGAGCACGACCATCATCACGGCGAACATCGGTGATCTTCGCGATCAGCATCGGCAGCCGCTTCGGCACCGCCAGCAGCGATGCCCTGATCACCCCGGTCGAGTACTCGGTCGTAATCAGCAGCACGCCGAGCACGCAGATCGTCAGCTGACCGAAGGCCGATGCCCGGCGCCGAGTATGAACCCCACCGGGTCAAGGATGATCGGCGCGTTCCGCAGCCGCCCGCGCTCGGCCGTTCCAGTTCGCGACGACAAGCGCGGTCAGGCCGGCGGTCAGCCCCACGGTCAGCACGACGAACAAGATCAGCGTCCAGAGCGTCGAACGCACCGAGCGGATCTTGGTCCATTCGGCGGCAGCAGCCCTGCGAACCTGGCGACCGGCGACCGAGCCGACCCGGCCGCCGGCAGGCTCGCTGGCGGCAGAGACGTCGCTGTCGTCATCGGACATCCTCCCTCTGCGCGCCAAGCGTCGCCGACGCCAACGGCGTCGCCACCGTGCACGCCAAACTCCAGGCTTCCCGCCGTCAGCTCCATGAACGCCTCTTCCAGCGACGCGAGCTGCGGCGTCAGCTCATACAGCACCACAGAACCCGACGAGGCCAGTTCGCCCACCCGCCGGGCGTTCAGGCCGGTGACGATCAGCAGGTCGGCGCCGTCGGCCGAGCTCCGCGTCAGCCGGACTCAGCGAGCCGAACTTGACCTTGCCGCCATCGGCGGTAATCAGGTCGGTCAGCTTGGCCGCGTCAGGAGTCAGCACCCGCACCGACTTCTCGGTGCCACGCGAGATCACTTCGGCCGTGCTCTCCGCCGTGATCAACCTGCCCCGGCCGATGACGATCAGGTGATCGGCGGTCACGGCCATCTCGTTCATCAGGTGCGAAGAGACGAGGACCGTACGCCCCTGGCTGGCCAGTTGCTTCAGCAGGTTCCTGATCCACAGCACGCCCTCCGGGTCCAGCCCGTTGACCGGCTCGTCGAGCAGCAGCACCTTGGGATCCCCGAGCAGCGCGGCCGCGATGCCGAGCCGCTGGCCCATCCCGAGCGAGAACCCGCCCGCCCGCTTGCTCGCCACCTCCTTGAGGCCGACGAACTCGAGCATCTCGCCCACCCGGCTGACCGGCAGGCCCTGGCTCTGAGCCAGGAACATCAGGTGATTACGAGCACTCCGACCCGTGTGCACGGCCTTGGCCTCGAGCAGCGCGCCCGACCGTCCGCAGCGGGTCGGGCAGATCCCGGTAGCGCCTGCCCATCGATCGTCGCGGTGCCCTTCTGCGGCCGGTCAAGCCCGAGGATGATCCGCATCGTGGTGGACTTGCCTGCGCCGTTCGGACCGAGAAATCCCGTCACCTGGCCCGGCTCGACCGTAAAGCTGAGATCGTCGACGGCCACCTTGTCGCCGAATCGCTTGGTTACTCCCCGTACTTCGATCAAGTCGCCCGCCTCCTCATCGGCCGCCCCCGCCCGTTGCCTACACACGATATATCGCCTGCGCTGTAACTCGACAGAGGCCGCCCCCAAACCCAAAACCCGTCGAAGCGGAAAATTTTGCGAACTTGAATCGCCAATCCAAACGATCTCCACCGGGCCGGTCGACAACCCACTCGGCTCCCTGACTCCGGCCTGAGTTGCGTGTGGGACTGATGTGACCATGGGGAACCGTCAGGCTGCCAGCTAGGCTCGATGCTGCTAGCCAGCGATTCTCACGTCGAACGGGCCTGTCGCCCAGCCGGGCCGGTCCTCCAGCCGCCCGCCGCAACTCCGCCCACAGATCACCGACCTGGCGGTCAAGCTCGCTCAGCGAGCCGAGTTGTCGATCACGAAGTCCGCGATCGCGGCCTGGCCTCCCTGGTCGCCTGCGCGCCCATCCTGGCGTCGGCCTGTTCCTTGCTCATGCCGCGCAGCCGTCAACCGGTCCATCAGCACGGCCGGCGCGTCGACGACAACCACGAGATCGTAGTTGCGCCAGATCTTCTCGGCGATTAGCGGCACGTCGTGCACTACGATCGCGTTCGCGTCGGCAGCGGCCGAGTCTCCAGCTCGACCATGCGCTGGCCGACCAGCGGATGCACGATCGCGTTGAGCTGGCCCAGCTTCTCCGTGTCAGCGAACACGATTTCGCCGAGCCGCTCCCGGTCCAGCGAGCCGTCCTCGCCGCAGGACCGCCTCGCCGAACGTCGCGACGCACCCGGCCAAGCCCGGGCGTGCCGGGCGCGACGACCTCCCTCGCGATAGCGTCGGCGTCGATCAGTACGGCGCCGTAGGTCGCGCAGGCGCTGCGAGACCTCGCTCTTGCCCATGCCGATCCCGCCAGTAAGCCCAACCCTGAGCATCTCGAGCTCACTTCTCAGCATTGGCACCGCACCGGGCGCAAATCATGGCGGGCTCCCCGGTCACGCGAGAGCCCGGGATGCCCGCTGCGATCAATGGCAGTTCGCCATGGTAGCTAGCCGCGGCTAGTTACGGCCGCCAGACAGCTTCTCGCGCAGCGCCGCGAGCGCCTCGTCCGAGGCGAGCGCGCCGCCACCCGAGTCCTCGCTGTCCGCCGAGCCCGAGGTGTGCGAGCTCGCCTCTCCGGCTCGTCGTCGCGTCCTCGCCCTCGGCCTTGCTCCGGGCCTCGGCGACCTGCCGCTGGTGCGCCTCGAACCTGGCGCGGGCCTCGGCGTACTGCCGCTCCCACTCCTCGCGCTGGGCTTCGAAGCCTTCCAGCCACTCGCCCGACTCCGAATCGAACCCGTCCGGGTAGACGTAGTTGCCCTGCTCGTCGTAGGTAGCCGGCATGCCGTACAGCGTCGGGTCGAAGTCGTCGCCGGTAATCTCGCCGGTCTGGCCCTCGTTGGCCTGCTTGAGCGACAGGCTGATCCGCCGCCGGTCCAGGTCGATGTCGATGATCTTGACGAAGATCTCGTCGCCTACCTGAACGACCTGCTCCGGGAATCTCCACGTGCCGGTCGGCGAGCTCGGAGATGTGCACCAGGCCCTCGATGCCCTCCTCGACCCGCACGAACGCGCCGAAGGGCACCAGCTTGGTGACCCGGCCGGGAACGACCTGGCCGATCTGGTGCATCCGCGCGAACTGCTGCCACGGGTCTTCCTGGGTGGACTTCAGCGACAGCGAGACCCGCTCGCGGTCCATGTCCACGTCCAGTACCTCGACCGTGACCTCCTGGCCGACCTCGACAACCTCGCCTGGGTGGTCGATGTGCTTCCAGGACAGCTCGGAGACGTGCACCAGGCCGTCCACGCCGCCAAGGTCCACGAAGGCGCCGAAGTTCACGATCGAACTCACGACGCCCTTGCGGATCTGGCCCTTCTGCAGCGTGTTGAGGAAGTTCTGGCGAACCTCGGACTGGGTCTGCTCAAGCCAGGCCCGGCGGGACAGCACCACGTTGTTGCGGTTCTTGTCCAGCTCGATGATCTTGGCTTCGATCTCCTTGCCCACGTACGGCTGCAGATCGCGGACCCGGCGCATCTCCACCAGCGACGCGGGCAAGAACCCGCGCAGCCCGATGTCCAGGATCAGCCCGCCCTTGACGACCTCGATGACGGTGCCGGTGACGACGCCGTCCTCGTCCTTGATCTTCTCGATCGTGCCCCAGGCGCGCTCGTACTGAGCGCGCTTCTTGGACAGGATCAGGCGGCCTTCCTTGTCCTCCTTTTGCAGGACAAGGGCCTCGATGTGATCGCCAGTCTTGACGACCTCGTTCGGATCGACATCGTGCTTGATCGACAGTTCCCGTGACGGGATCACGCCCTCGGTCTTGTAACCGATGTCGAGCAGGACCTCGTCCCGGTCGACTTTGACGACTGTCCCGTCGACAATGTCGCCGTCGTTGAAGTACTTGATGGTCTCGTCGATCGCGGCGAGGAAGGCCTCCTCCGAACCGATGTCGTTAACGGCAACCTGAGGGGTCGAGGTGGCCTGCGTGCTGCTGGTCGTCATGTGTGAGTGGGCTCCGGATGCGGACAGGATTTGATTTGGCGGCGCGCAGTGCGCAGCGCGTCCGACATAGTGGCTGGAGTGCCCGGGTAGTAACGCCATCCGGGCTACAGACTGCCCGAGGCGCCTTCCCATGGCGGACTGCGGAAGATCACAACGCATCGATCAGCATATGAGAGCCTGGCCGGCCGGTCAATCGCGATGGCAGCATCGAAGGCCACCATCCACCTCGCCGAGGGGTCTCGTTCACCTGCTGGTCACTGTGATCTGCCAGCCTGCCTGCCACGGCAAACTGTTTTCTGCGCGGCTTCAGCGCGGCGTTTCCCCAGGCAAGTTGACAACGCACGATGTCTGTACAAATCTCGCGCTGCGGGTATGCCGAATCGTCCGGACGAGCGTAACCTAGAGCAGTCGTGAGTGCACTGATCAGGTTCGCCGAGAGCTACTGGTGGCTGGTCTTCATCTTCGGGGGCGGCGTCGCCGGGGGTGTCCGCGAGGCCATCAACCGCCACCACAAGCGTCGGCTGGCGATACTGGAAGCGAAGACCAAGCTGCGTGGCGCCGTCCAGGCGCCCATAGGCCCGCCCGAGCCGCAGCCGGTCTGCGGCTGCACGCACCACCTGAGCTTCCATCACCCGAAGACCCTGACCTGCGCGTACGAGAGTTGCCGGTGCCAGCAGTACATCGGCCCAGAGCCCCTCGGCCACGTCATCGCCCTGCCCATCATCGACCCCGACACGATGCGCGCCGACTACCAGGGTTAGTGGGCGGCGTCGGCCCAGCTGCGGCCTGTGCCCATGGAGACATCAAGCGGGACTGTCATGGAGAAAGCACCGCCCATCGCTGTCTGGACCAGGTCGCGCAGCGTATCGAGCTCGCCGGGCGCGACCTCGAACAGCAACTCGTCGTGTACCTGGAGCAGCATCCGGGACGTGAGGCCGGCCTCGGCTATGGCCCGGTCGACCCGCAGCATCGCCACTTTGATGATGTCGGCGGCCGAGCCCTGGATGGGCGCATTCAGCGCCATGCGCTCTGCCATCTCACGGCGCTGCCTGTTGTCCGAGGTGAGATCGGGCAGGTACCGGCGGCGAGCGAGGATTGTCTCGGTGTAGCCGTCCTGGCGGGCCTGCGCCACCACGGCCTGGAGGTAGTCGCGGACGCCGCCGAACACGCCGAAGTACTCGTCCATGTAGCCCCTGGCCTCGGCGGCGGCGACGCCGAGCTGCTGGGACAGGCCGTAGACGGACAGCCCGTAGGCGAGGCCGTAGTTCATGGCCTTGATCTTGCTGCGCAGGTCGCCGGTGACCTCGTCGGCGGGCACGCCGAAGACGCGCGACGCGGTCGCGGCATGGAAGTCATGCCCGGAGCTAAATGAGGCAGCCAGCGCCTCGTCGCCTGACAGGTGCGCCATGATCCGCAGCTCGATCTGGCTGTAGTCCGCGGTGAGCAGGCACTCGTATCCATCGCCGACGATGAATCCGCGCCTGATCCGGCGGCCCTCCTCGGTGCGGATCGGGATGTTCTGCAAGTTCGGGATCGGTCGAGGACAGCCGGCCCGTCGCCGCGATCATCTGGTTGTACGTGGTATGAATCCGGCCGTCATGCCCGGCCATCGGGATCAGCGAGTCGACGATGCTCTTGAGCTTGGCGACGTCGCGGTGCCGCAGCAAGTGCGCGAGCACCTCGTGCTCAGTCTGCGCCAGCAGCCCGGTCAGCGCCTCGGAGTCCGTCGTATAGCCGGTCTTGATCCGCTTGGTCTTCGGCAGCCCCAGCTCGGTGAACAGCACCTCTTGCAGCTGCTTCGGCGAGCCGAGGTTGAACTCGTGCCCCACAGCGGCATAGGCGCCCTGCTCGGCGCCTTTGACCTCACCGCCGAGGCTGGCGGACATCTCGGCGAAATGGTCGATGTCGGCCGCGATCCCCGCGTGCTCCATCCGCGCCAGCACGCTGACCAGCGGCAGTTCGACGTCAGCGAGCAGCACGGTCGCGCCGCGCTTGTCCAGGTCGGCATCGAGGGCGCCGGCTAGCTCAGCGGTAGCGAGCGCTCGCTCCGCCAGGGAGGTGGCGGCCTCCTGCTCGGCCTCGTCCGTCACCATGTCGAGGGTCAGCTGACCGGTCGCCGTGGTGCCGTCCCGTAGCTCGTGGCTGGTGTAGCGCATCGCCAGGTCGGCCAGGTCGAACGAACGCTGGCCAGGCAGCGCCAGGTAGGCCGCCAGCGCGGTATCGCTGGTCAGCCCGCGCAGCGCCCAGCCCCGCGCGGCGAGCGCGTGGATCGGGCCCTTGGCGTCATGCAGCGCCTTGGGCGCCGACTCATCGCCCAGCCAGTCAGCGAGAGCGCGCTCATCGGCCTCGGTGAGGCCGACCGGGTCGATATACGCGGCGGGGCTGGCCTTCTCGCCCTCCTGCGGGAACGGCGAGAGCCAGGCCCGTCAGGTCGCCGGTCCCCCGGCCCCACTTCCCGCTCAGCGCGAGACCGGTTCGCCCGGCCCTGGCATGGGTGGCAAGCCAGTCAGCTACCTGGCCAGGACCCAGCCTGGCGACGTCCACGTCGAATCCGCCTTCCGCAGCGGCCGAGGGAGCCGCGATGAGCTGCCCGGCAATGCCATTCGGCAAGGTGCTGTAGAGGCGATCACGCAGGACCCGGAACTGCAGGGTGTCGAAGAGCTGGTGGATCTGGTCCCGGTCCCAGGTCACAGGGGCCAGGTCGCGCGGGCCGACTTCGAGCGGCACCTCGCGCGTCAGCTCGGTGAGCCGACGGTTGCGCAGCACGCTGTCCAGGTGCTCGCGCAGGTTGTCGCCGACCCGGCCCTTGACCTCGTCAACGCGGTCGACCAGAGCGGCCAGCGAGCCGAACTCGGCGACCCACTTGGTGGCCGTCTTCTCCCCGACGCCGGGAATGCCAGGGCAGGTTGTCGCTCGGGTCGCCGCGCAGCGCGGCGAAGTCCGGGTACTGGGCCGGGGTCAGCCCGTACTTCGCGCTCGACGGCCTCGGGGGTGTACCTGGCCATCTCGCTGATGCCGCGCATCGTGTAGAGCACGGTGATGTCATCGTTGACCAGCTGGAACGCGTCCCGGTCGCCGGTGACGATCAGCACCTGCATGCCGTCGGCCGCCGCCTGGGTGGCCAGCGTGGCGATCACGTCGTCGGCCTCGTAGCCCGCGGCGGACAGCCACCGGATGCCGAGTGCGTCCAGTACCTCGAAGATCAGGCTCAGCTGGCTCCTGAAGTCGGCCGGGGTCTCCTTGCGGGTGGCCTTGTACTCGACGTACTGCTCATGCCTGAACGTTGGCTCGCTGCGGTCGAACGCGACGGCGACGTGGCTGGGCTTCTCATCGCGCAGCACGTTGATCAGCATCGCGGTGAAGCCGTAGACGGCGTTGGTCGGCTGCCCGGTCGTCGTCGAGAAATTCTCGGGCGGCAAGGCGAAGAACGCGCGGTAGGCCAGCGAATGCCCGTCGAGCAGCAGAAGCAGATCGCGCCGGTCGGCACCATGTGAAGAGTCGGATTTGGAGGCAGCCACCCGGCAATCCTAGTGCCGCCTGCTGACAAAGAGGCTCGTCTCAGCGAGCACTACGCTGACCTGATGCCAGCGGTAACGGCAGAAGGCGGCGGGAAGGTGGCGGTGGTGACGGTGCGGGACGATCAGCCCGACTGGAGCGATATGAACCTGGCGCACGAGCAGACGATCGTGCAACGGATGGGGATCAAGATCATCGAAGCCTCAGCCGCAGCGGGTCGTGGGAACCATGCCGGTCGAGGGCAACACCCAGCCTTACGGGCTGCTGCACGGCGGTGCCTCGTGCGTGCTCGCCGAGACGCTGGGATCGGTGGGGTCGGCGCTGCACGGGGGGCCGGATAGGTTCACCGTGGGCATCGAGATCAATGCGACGCATCACCGGGCCGCCGCGGCTGGCTACGTGACAGGCGTGGCAACCCAGGTGCACGCCGGGCAGACGCTCGCCACCTACGAGATCGTGATCAGCGACGACCGCGGTCGCCGGATCTGCACCGCCAGGCTCAGTTGCCTCTTGCGCGCGGCCATTCCGGGCGGGCCGAAGGCGATAAGCGAGACGCTGAAAAAGGCCGCGCGGAGCGACGGAGCGGCTTCAGCCAGCCAGGCACCGGCTGGATCAGGGTCCGCTGCGCCGGGGACCGCGGACGCGGCAGAAGCTGCCGGCACCGGCTGAACCGCGTTTGTCTCACGGGCACCTGCCGTAACCCTGCCAGCCCCGTCCGCTTCACCGAACGGATGTTTGGCCCATACCGGCCGGGTAATGGCAGTGTCCGCACGCGGCTTGGCGGCGCTCGCTACGGTGTTCCCCGGAGCTTGATGACTCCGAGTAGAGAACGTGCCGACCCGGGGAAGGCCGACACGGCACCAAAGGATCATCAGGCTCCGTACCGTCGCTGTCAGACACAGCGGGCGGCAGCAAGCGAGCGGGCGCCGGGTCTGCGCGGGGGTAAGGACCTGGCGCCGCTCGCTTGCCTAGAGCCCCCGCGATGTCATCAGGCCCGGTGCCGTCCCCGCCTGGCCGTGCTCGTCTCACCGGCCGTGCTCGACTCGCCGGCCTGCCGCTGATGCTCGTCAAGGATTTCTTGCGCGAGCGCCCGCATGGTCATGCGGCGGTCCATGGAACTCTTCTGGATCCACCTGAACGCCTCTGGCTCGCTCATCCCGCGCGTGGACTGGAGTACGCCCTTGGCGCGGTCGAGCAGCTTGCGCATCTCCAGGCGCTCGCGCAGGTCCCCGACCTCGGCCTGCAGGGCGTTGACCTCGGCGAACCTCGATACGGCGATCTCGATCGCCGGGATGAGATCCGCCTTGGTAAAGGGTTTCACCAGGTACGCCATCGCCCCCGCGCTGCTCGCGCGCTGCACGAGATCGCGCTGGGAGAAGGCGGTAAGGATGACCACGGGAGCCAGCCGGCGCGCGGTGATCTGCTCTGCGGCCGAGATCCCGTCGAGCACCGGCATCTTGACATCCATGATCACCAGATCTGGCCGCAACTCGGCGGCTAGCTTGACGGCGGTCTCGCCATCGGATGCTTCGCCTATCACGACATAAGCGTCCTGACCTGGCTCTTCGAGCATCTCCTTGAGATCCAGCCGGATCAAGGCCTCGTCTTCGGCGATAACGACACGGTAGGGAGTCTGGCTCACCCACTGAAGCCTATCCTTACCCGCTACATTGAACAGATGCACGGCGCGCCTCGTTGGTGTCGTCATGCCCAAGTAGTCCAGCCCCGGTAGACCAACGGCAGAGTCAATGGCCTCAAAATCCATCAAGTGTGGGTTCGAATCCCACCCGGGGCACCGCGAATCACCCGAAACCGTTCCCGCTAGGGAGTTGTGCTCTCGTCCTCGGCCGCGCTGGCCTCGGCGAGCGGCAGCCTGGGCATCGCACCGGCGACCCTGGAGGCATTCAGGCTGAGGCCTGAATCGTCTCCGGCAAAAGCCGTCATCGCCGGCGGCTGGCCGCGGCGGCCGGGCGCGGCGGCGAGCGGCTCAGGGCCTAGCCTGGATCTGGTTGCGTACAGGTAGCCACCCGCGGCCGCCAGAACCGCGACCGCCGCGAGTTGCTTGATCAGCATGCCAGAGTGCTGCTGCGGGCCGGTGAGCACGAACGACTCCGCGCCGAGCATGCCGACCGCGTAACAGGCGACGCAGGCGGCTAGCGCCCGGTCACCAGTCGCGTTCAACCGGCGGATCAGGTAGATCAGGGCAACGCCTGCGAGCGCGTTCCAGATTGCCTCGTAAAGGAAGAGCGGCTGGAACGTGCCGAAGTCCTGATACCCGGCCAGCCGGTTAGCCGGAGCGATCTGCACGGCCCACGGCAGTGTCGAAGGCGGGCCGTAGAGGCTCTGCGCGAACCAGTTGCCGAGCATGCTGATGGCGGCGCCGACGCGACGGCCGGAGCCGCGGCCACCAGCACGGGCCGATGGCGAGGTCGTGAGCGCGGCACCAAAGGTAGGCGGCGGCGAGCGCGCCGGCGGCGGCGCCGGGCAGGCCGAGGCCGCCGTCCCAGATCCGGGCGATCCCGACCCAGTCATGCCCGTGGCCGAAATACCGCTGGTAGTCGACCGCGATGCGATACACCCTGGCCCCGATGAGTCCTGCCGGTACCGCGACGGTGGCGATATCGATGATGAGCCACGGCCGCCCGCCAGCGGCCCGGTACCTGCGCTCGCCGAGCCAGAGCACGGCAAGCACGCCGAGCACTACGCACAGCGCGTACCCGTGCAGCGCCGCCGGGCCCGAGATGCCAGACACCGCTGAACGGACCAGGCAGTGAGGCGAGCGGGCATGTTCCGTGACGTTACCGCCGCGCTGGCCGTGCTCGCGACGCGGACCTAGTTTCCGCCTGGCAGGCGCGCAGTGGCGCGGCTGATGCCGGGATCGCGACCGGCAGGGCGGTGTCGCCTGACAGGTAGCGGTCGGCTGACGCAGCGGCTGAACGGCCCTCGGCGATGGCCCAGACGATCAGCGACTGGCCCCGGCCCATGTCGCCGGCCACGAAGACCCCCGGCGCCGAAGTAGCGTACTGATCGTCGCGCGCCACCCGGCCGCGCTCGTCCAGGCCGATGCGCAGGCCGGCCAGCAACTCCGCTCCTCCGCGCCCGTGAAGCCCATGGCGAGCAGCACCAGGTCGCAGGCCAGTTCCCGCTCGGTGCCCGGGCGGGCCGTCATCTTCCCGTCGGCCAGGTCCACCTCGATCAGGCGCAGCGCCCGGACCCGGCCCGCGCCGTCGGCCAGGAATTCCTGGGTGGAGACGGCGTAGACCCGCTCGCCGCCCTCTTCGTGCGCGCTGGACGTGCGGAAGATCATGGGGTAAGTCGGCCACGGCTGGCTGGCTGACCGCTTTCGGGCGGCCTCGGCAGGATCTCAAGCTGGGTCACCGACGCCGCGCCCTGCCGCAGCGCGGTGCCGAGGCAGTCCGCGCCGGTGTCGCCGCCGCCGATGATCACGACCCGGCGACCGCGAGCCGAGATCGCCGGCGCATCGGCTGGCGCTGGCCGTGCCGGCCGTCGCCCTGTTCGACGCGGTCAGGTACTCCATGGCCTGGTAGATCCCAGCCAGTTGCGCGCCCGGCACGGGCAGGCCGCGCGGCACCCGGGCGCCGCAGGCCAGGATGATCGCCTCGAATCGGCGCGCAGCTCAGCGGCCGGAACGTCAGTCCCGACCCGACGCAGCACTCGAACACGCGTGCCCTCGGCCCGCAGCTGGTCAAGCCGCCGGTCGAGCAGCCGCTTCTCGCACTTGAATTCGGGTATCCCGTACCGCAGCAGCCCGCCGGGCCGATCATCTTGCCTCGAACACCGTCACCGCGTGCCCGGCCCTGGTCAGCTGCTGGGCGGCGGCCAGTCCAGCCGGGCCTGACCCGATGACGGCGACGCCCGTCCGCCCGGCAGCACGTGCCGACGACGGCGGCGGCGAGGCCCGGACCCAGCCCTCGGCGAAAGCCCGGTCGATGATCGATCGACCTCGACCTGCTTGATCGCCACCGGGTCGGCGTTGATGCCGAGCACGCAGGCGGACTCGCACGGTGCCGGGCACAGCCGCCCGGTGAACTCGGGAAAGTTGTTGGTGGCGTGCAGTCGCTCGATGGCTTCGCGCCAGTGCTCGCGGCGGACCAGCTCGTTCCACTCGGGAATGAGGTTGCCGAGCGGACAGCCGTGGTGGCAGAACGGGATGCCGCAGTCCATGCACCGTCCCGCCTGGCGCTCTAGCTCACCATGCCCGATCGGCTCGTAGACCTCGCGCCAGTCCTGGATCCTGATGTCCACCGGCCGCCGTGCAGCAGTCCTCCTGGCGGTGGCATAGAACCGCTCAGGACCGCTCAGCCGATGCCCGTCATGCCCGCACCGCCGCCATGACGGCCTCGGCCACGTCGATGCCGTCCTGCTCGGCCCGCGTGGTCGCGGCCAGCACCCGCTTGTAGTCGCGCGGCATCACCCGGCGTAGCCGCCCGATGGCGCCGGCCAGTCGTCGAGCAGCCGCGCCGCCACCGGCGAGCAGGTGCTCGCGTGATAACGGCCGATGCAGCTCGCGCAGGATAGCCGCGCGTCCGGCGTCGCCGAGCGGCTCGAGGTCGGCGCTCTGCGCGTTGATCAGGCCTGGGTCAGGATCAAGCAGGTAGGCGATCCCGCCCGACATTCCGGCTCGCGAAATTCCGGCCGATCCGGCCGAGCACCACCACCCGGCCGCCGGTCATGTACTCGCAGCCGTGGTCGCCGTACCCTCGGCCACCGCGACGGCGCCGGAGTTGCGCACGCAGAACCGCTCGCCCACGACGCCGCGCAAGAACAGCTCCCCGCTGGTCGCGCCATAGCCGATCACGTTGCCGGCGATGATCTGCTCGGTGCGCGGCGAAAGGCGCCGCCTGGTCGGGCACGACCACGATCCGCCCGCCGGACAGGCCCTTGCCGACGTAGTCGTTGGCGTCGCCGCTGAGCCTGATCGTGATGCCGCGCGGCAAGAACGCGCCGAGTGACTGCCCCGCCGATCCGCGCAGCGAGATCGACGATGGTGTTGTCCGGCAGCCCCTCGCCGCCCCATCGCCTGGTCACCTCGTAGCCGAGCATGGTCCCGACGGTCCTGTTCACGTTCCGCACCGGCAGGTCCAGGTGGACCGTGCCTGCCCTCGTCCAGGGCGCCTTCCGCCAGCTGGATCAGCGTGTTGTCCAGCACCTCCTCCAGGCCGTGCCGCTGGCGCCTCGTCCGCCGGCGCGCCGCGCCGGGCGGCAGTCGGCGGCACTGCGAGCAGCGGCGCCAGGTCAAGGTAGGCGCACGCCGGCGATCCCGCCGGCGCGGCCGCAACGAGCAGCTCGGCGTGGCCCGACCGCCTCGTCCAGCGTGCGGAATCCGAGCCTGGCCAGGTACTCCCGGACCTCGGCGGCCACGAACTCGAAGAACCTGACCACGAACTCCGGCTTGCCGCCGTAACTTCTGCCGCAGCTCGGGATTCTGCGTCGCCACCCCGACCGGGCAGGTGTCCTGATGGCAGGCCCGCATCATCACGCAGCCGGCGACGACCAGCGGCGCGGTCGCGAAGCCGAACTCCTCGGCCCCGAGCAGCGCCGCGATGATCACGTCCCGGCCGGTCTTGAGCTGCCCGTCGACCTGGACGATCACCCGGTCACGCAGGCCGTTGCGCAGCAGTGTCTGCTGGGTCTCGGCCAGGCCGAGCTCCCACGGGCGCCCGCGTGCTTGATGCTGGTCAGCGGGGCGGCACCGGTGCCGCCGTCGTGACCGGAGATCAGGATCACGTCGCTGTGCGCCTTGGCGACCCCGGCGGCGATCGTGCCGACCCCGACCTCGGCGACCAGCTTCACCGAGACCCGGGCGGCCGGGTTGGCGTTCTTCAGGTCGTAGATCAGCTGGGCCAGGTCCTCGATCGAGTAGATGTCGTGGTGCGGCGGCGGCGAGATCAGGCTCGACGCCCGGCGTCGAGTTCCTGGTCTTGGCGATCCAGGGGTAGACCTTGTACCGCAGGCAGTTGCCCGCCCTCGCCCTGGCTTGGCGCCCTGGGCCATCTTGATCTGCAGGTCGTCGGCGTTGACCAGGTACTCGGCTGGTCACGCCGAACCGGCCGCTCGCCACCTGCTTGATCGCCGACCGGCGCAGGTCACCGTTAGCATCGACGGCGTACCGGTCGGCGTCCTCGCCGCCTTCGCCGGAGTTGGAGCGGCCGCCGAGCCGGTTCATCGCGATCGCCAGCGTCTGGTGCGCCTCGGCCGACAGCGACCCGTACGACATCGCCCCGGTGCAGAACCGCCGCACGATCGTCGCGACCGGCTCGACCTCGTCAAGCGGGACCGCCGCCGCGCCGGAGCGGCACGCGCCTCCATCGTCGACGCCCCGGATCCGCGAGCAGCCCGCGCAAGCGTCATCCGCCGGGCCGACTGGTCGTCGATCTCGCTGCTGTACTGCCGGAAGATCGCCTGCTGGCCCGACCGGGTCGCGTGCTGCAGCCTGAACACCGCTTCCGGGCTGAACAGATGCGGCTCCGCCATCCCGGCGCCAGGAGTACTCGCCGCCAGACGCGAGGCCGATCGACGCCGGGCGAGGCCGGCCGGTCAGGGTAGCGCGGCTCAGCCGGGCCACGACGCCCGCGGCGATCTGGTCGATACCCGATCCCGCCGAGCCGCGACGAGGTCCCGGCGAAGCACTCGTCGATCACCGCCGGTCCGAGCCCGATCGCCTCGAAGATCTGCGCGCCCGGTGTAGGACGCCACCGTCGACACGCCCATCTTGGACATGATCTTCATCAGGCCCTTGCCGAGCGCCTTGATCAGGTTCGCCGCCGCGTTGCGTCCGCGTGACCCCGTCGAGCAGCCCGCTCCGCGCCAGGTCCTGCACGGTCTCGATCGCCAGGTAAGGGCAGACCGCCGCCGCCCCGTAGCCGACCAGCAGCGCCACGTGGTGGGTCTCACGGACGTCACCGGCCTCGACGACGAGGCCGACTCCGCGTCCGGCTCGCTCGGCGATGAGATGGTGATGCACCGCGCCGGTCAGCAGCAGCGACGGGATCGGCGCAAGCCGCCGACTCACCGCCGGGCCGCCGCTCGAGCAGGCCCGCGTCGGACGAGCACGATGATCTTCGCCCCGTCCTCGATCGCGTCGGTGACCTCGGCTCGGATCTCGGCCAGCCGGGTCCGCAGCGCCGTCACCGCCCCGGCGGCGGCGTACCGCCCGTCCACCACGTGCGCGGCGAAGCCGGGCAGGTCCCGGTCTTCGTTGATATGGACGATCTTGGCGAGGTCGCTGTCGCTGAGCACCGGATAGGGCAGCACGATCTGCCGGCACGATGCCGGACCCGGCTCCAGGATGTTGTATTCGGGGCCGGTCGCCGCCGCCGAGCGAGGTGACGACCTCCTCCCTGATCGCGTCCAGCGGCGGATTGGTCGACCTGCGCGAACTGCTGGAGAAGTAGTCGAACAGCCGCCTGCGGCCGGTCCGACAGCACCGCCAGCGGCGTATCGTCGCCCATCGACCCGATCGGCTCGGCCCAGTCAGTGGCCATGGGCCGAGGACGACCCTGCGTTCCTCCTCGGTGTAGCCGAACAATCGCTGCAGCGGCGGCTAGCTCGGCGCTGTCCGGCAGTTCCCTGTCACGGTCAGGCAGGTCGTCGAGGTGCAGCAAGCCCGCGTGCAGCCAGTCGTCGTACGGGTGCTCGGCGGCCAGCTCGGCCTTGATCTCCTCGTCTTCGACGATCCGGCCCGCCTGCCGTGTCGACCAGGAAGATCTTGCCCTGGCTGCAGCCGTGCCCTTGCGCACGATCCTGGCCGGATCGAGGTCGAGCACGCCGACCTCGCTGGCCAGCACGACGAGGCCGTCATCGGTGACCCAGTACCGCCCTGGCCGCAGCCCGTTCCGGTCGAGCACCGCTCCGGCCAGCGTGCCGTCCATGAACGCGATCAGCGCCGGCCCGTCCCACGGCTCCATCAAGCGAGGCGTGGAACCGGTAGAACGCCCGCAGCTCAGGCGGCATCTGCCGCGTCGTTCTCCCAGGCCTGCGGGATCATCATCAGTACCGCGTGCGGCAGCGAGCGGCCGCCAAGGGTCAGCAGTTCCAGGCAGGAGTCGAAGCTGGCCGAGTCGCTGTCGGCCTGGCCGAGGACGGGAGCAGGCGTTCGATCCCGGTGCCATCGGCGGCGGGCGGGAACAGGCTCGCTGGCCAGCATCGCCTCGCGGGCGCGCCACCAGTTCCGGTTGCCGCGGATCGTGTTGATCTCGCCGTTGTGCGCGATGAACCTGAACGGATGCGCGAGCGGCCAGGACGGAAACGTATTCGTCGAGAACCTCGAGTGCGCCAGCGCGAGCGCCGAGCGTGTACCTGGGATCGGCCAGGTCGGGGTAAAACCGCTCAAGCTGCTTCGGCGGTCAGCATGCCCTTGTACCCGATCGTGGCGGACGACAGCGTCACGATGTAAATCGCCGGCCTCGTGCTCGGCTCGCTGGCGCAGGCAGTACGCGCGCCGGTCGAGCTCCGATCCGTGCTCGCCATCCGGGCCGAGCTACGAACAACTGCACGATCTCGGGAACACAGCAATCGCCGGCTGCCGCCGCGCCCGTCATGCGGCACGGCTCGCCAGCCGGCACGACGGCCCTCCAGCCCGGCATCCTGCAGGCTCTTCTGCCGCGCTCACGCGACTCGATCCGGCTCGTCGCCTCTGGCCGGCCTGCCGCGCCCGGCAAGAAGACCATCCCGGCCGCGTAGCTGCCCGGCCGGCGGCAAAGGAAAGTCGCAGACCGCGCGGAAGAACTCATCGGGGATCTGGGTCAGGATCCCGGCGCCGTCCCCCGTATCCGGGTCGGCGCCCTTGGCCCCGCGGTGGTCAAGGTTGGCCAGCACGGTGAGCGCCTGGGCGACCGGCGCGTGGCCGCGCCGCCCTGACAGGTCAGCGACCAGGCCAACCCCGCACGCGTCGTGCTCGTACGACGGATCGTAGAGTCCTGCGGACAAGAAAGCCGCCTCTGGGGCGGCCTGCGAAATTGCTGAAGCTGTACGAGGTAGATGGGGCCTTGGGGTAGGCGTCATCCGCGCTCCTGTCGTCTCTGTCCGCTATGCCTTTGACCTGCGGAAATCGGAGGGACGACTTTGGCCCGCCACCGGGCTCGCTGACCCTTCTGATCAGCGACAGCCTTACTAGCTCATCATATCAAGCCAGAGGCGATTTCATTGCCGGCGGGTAAATTCTATGTTTCCTAGCCAGTGTTTTGTTTCCTAACGATCCCCGTGTCTGATTAGGAGACTCAGCGCGGACGCCTTCGGCTAGCTGGGCCGCTAGCTCGGCGACGCTGGCCCGCCCGGCGGCCTCATCCGGCGCTTCAAGCAGCCGCTTGACGAACGCCGAGCCGACGATCACTCCGTCGGCGAACTGCGCCACCTGCTCGGCCTGAGCGGCCGTGCTGACCCCGAGACCCACCGCCACCGGCAGTCTCGTGTGCTTCCTGACTCCGCCACCAGGCCTGCGGCGGCGTCGCCGACGCTGGTCCTGGCGCCGGTGATGCCCATCACCGAGGCCGCGTAGACGAACCCGCGGCTGACCGAGGAGATCAGCTTGATCCGGTCCTCAGGCGAACTCGGGGCGACCAGGAATACGGGGTCGAGGTCGATGCTTGCCGGCGGCCTCCAGCCACTCGGTGGCCTCTTCCGGCGGCAGGTCAGGGGTGATCAGGCCGCTGCCGCCCGCGCTCGCCAGGTCACGCGCGAACGCGTCGACCCCGTAGTGGTCGACCGGATTCCAGTAGGTCATCACCAGCACCGGCGCTCCGCAAGCCGGCGACGGCCTGCGACCGTCCGCAGCACGTCGGCCACCTGCACGCCGCCGAGCAGGGCGCGGTGCACGGCCTCCTGGATGACCGGGCCATCCATCAGCGGGTCCGAGTACGGCAGGCCGATCTCGATCATGTCGGCGCCAGAGGCCACCATCGTCCTTGGCCGCCTCGATCGCGGCGGTGACGGTCGGGAATCCGGCCGGCAGGTAGCCGATCAGGGCGGCCCGGTGCTGGGCCGCGGCGGCGCTGAACGCTGCCGCGACCTTGCTCTGCTGGCGTGGCCGTGCCGGTAGCCTTCGCTCGGTATGCGTCATTGCCGCGCCTCGCCGTCGAAGTGGCCGAACCACCGGGCCGCGATGTCCACGTCCTTGTCGCCCCGGCCAGACAGAGTCGACGACGATCACCGCGTCCTTGCCCAGTTCCCGTCCGACTGCCAGCGCGCCGGCCAGGGCGTGCGCCGACTCGATCGCCGGGATGATGCCCTCGGTCCGGCACAGCAGGTCAGAACGCGGCCATCGCCTCGGCGTCGGTCACCGGGCGGTAGCTGGCCCGGCCGGTCTCGTGCAGCCAGGAATGCTCGGGACCGACACCGGGGTAGTCGAGTCCGGCCGAGATCGAGTGCGTCGGCAGCGTCTGGCCGTCGCTGTCCTGCATGACGAACGTGCGCATCCCGTGGATCACGCCGGGCGAGCCACCCGAGATCGTGGCCGCGTGCCTGCTGGTGTCGACGCCGTCGCCGCCGGCTTCGCAGCCGATCAGCCGCACGGACGGGTCGTCGATGAAGGCGTGGAACGCGCCGATCGCGTTGGAGCCGCCGCCCACGCAGGCGATCACCGCGTCGGGCAGCGCACCGGTCGCCTCGATCACCTGTGCCCTGGCCTCGACGCCGATCACTCGCTGGAAGTCACGGACCATGGTCGGGAACGGGTGCGGGCCCATCACCGAGCCGATGCAGTAATGCGTGTTCGTCGACGGTGGCCACCCAGTCGCGAAACGCCTCGTTGATCGCGTCCTTGAGCGTCTGGCTGCCGATCGTGACCGGAACGACCTCGGCGCCGAGCATCCGCATCCTCGCGACGTTCAGCGCCTGCCGCGGGTGTCCTCGGCGCCCATGTAGACCACGCATTCGAGGCCGAACAGGGCCGCCGCGGTCGCCGCGGCGACGCCGTGCTGGCCCGCCCCGGTCTCGGCAATCATCCTGGTCTTGCCCATCCGCTTGGTCAGCAGGGCCTGGCCGATCACGTTGTTGATCTTGTGTGAGCCGGTGTGGGCCAGGTCCTCGCGCTTGGCGAAGACCCGGCAGCCGCCACGTGCTCGGCGAACCTCGGCAGCTCAGTCAGCAACGTGGGCCGGCCGACGTAGTCGCGGCGCAGCCGCTGCAGCTCGGCCAGGAAACTCGGGGTCGGTCTTGGCCGACTCGAAGGCGCGGTGAGTTCGTCGAGCGCGGCCATCAGCGCTTCTGGAGCATGTCGCCCGCCGAACCGGCCGAACCGGCCCGGCGCATCGGGAACGCTGACCCGGCTGACACAGACCCGGCCGAATCCGACCCAGTCGACGCCTGCGCCGGCATGGTCGTCACGAACTTCCTCCTCGGTCAGTGCGAAGGGCGGGGTGCGAACCGGCCGCGACCAGATCGGCGACCGCGGACCGCGGATCCTTGCCGACCACGAGGCTCTCTCCGACCAGCACGGCGTCGGCGCCGGCCGCCGCGTACGCGAGCAGATCGTGCGGGCCGCGAACGCCGGACTCAGCGATCTTGATCACGTCATCGGGAATTCGCGGGGCCAGCCGGGTGAAGACCGACCGGTCGACCTTCAGCGTCGCGAGGTTGCGCGCGTTGACGCCGATCACGTCGGCGCCGGCCTCCAGCGCCCGCTCAAGTTCGGCCTCCTCGTGCACCTCGACCAGCGGCACCAGGCCGATCGACTTGGCCCGCTCGACCAGCGAGACCAGCGCGTTCTGCTCAAGCGCGGCCACGATCAGCAGGACCAGGTCAGCGCCGTGCGCGCGGGCCTCCCACAGCTGGTAGGAGCTGACCACGAAGTCCTTGCGCAGCAGCGGGACCGCACACGCGTCCCTGACCGCCGACAGGTCGGCGAGGCTGCCGCCGAACCGGCGGCCCTCGGTCAGCACGCTGATGACCCGCGCGCCGCCCGGCCTGATAGTCGGTGGCCAGTGCGGCCGGGTCGGCGATGGCCGCCAGTGCGCCCTTGGACGGGCTCGCCCGCTTGACTTCGGCGATCACGGCGACGCCATCGGTGCGCAGCGCGGCCTTGACGTCGCGGGGCGACTGGCGCGCGACTCGCGGCTTCTTTCAGCTTCTCTAGCGGCGTCGCCTGCTGCCGGGCAGCCAGATCGGCTCGCACGTCCACGAGAATGTCATCGAGCACGCTCACGTGGTTCTGCTGCCCCCTCGGGGTGGGATGCTTGCGCCCCCGATCGTACCGAGGCTAATTTCCCGGCCGACCGCCGCCCCTGCACGGACGGTCGCGGAACGATGCCAATCGGCTCCGGAGCGTGTGCCGGGACTGACTAACCGGCCCGTAGTCCGTTTCGTCGCCTGGCTGGGCGGTGGGATCGCGTCCGCTGCACTCAAGGATTCCCACATGCTGGCGACCGCCCTCGCTTTGGTTGGCCAACACCGGCCTGCCCGGCCGGAACCGCGGACGCGCTCGATCGAGCCGACTCCGGCGGCGAGCCGCTAGCACCCGGCCTGGCTCCGGCTGATCCGGCGGTCTCCGACCTCGCTGCGGTCACGCTCCGGCCTGACCGCTCGTACTTGCCAGACATCGCCGGCAACCTCGTAGCCGCGATCACGGCGACGATCCCGACGATGACGATCAGCGCGGCACCGATCAACATCAGCGCCCGCCAGCCGGTGCCAGCCAACACGACGTGCGCAGGGAACCCGGCCAGCGACACCGACCCGCTCGTCCCGCCTGCGCGCCCGGCCGTGGTCGATCCCGGCGCCGTCCCGCCGCCGACGCCGTTCGCCGGCGAGAGGTTCGCGTGCCCGGCGGCCGCTAGCGCCGCCGCGTCGGTCACCCGGCCGGCCGCCATGCATCGCGATGCCGAACCCCGAGCGCGACGGCGATCAGCCCGTGCCCGGCGCACCCAGCCCCGGGTCGCCAGCACGGCCGCCATGCTCGCCAGCGCGGCGACGGCGAGCGCGCTCACGGCCGGAAACAGATCCTGCCAGCTGACCGGAGTTATCGTTCGCGGCAGCGGACGCGGCGCGGTGACGACCACGTGGGCCGCTTCCTGCCTGGTCGCCAGCAGCACGGCTCCGGCGGCGGCGACGCCGCCGAAGTCAGCACGGCGAACTCCCGGCGCCGCTTTCGCGACGGGCACGTTTCCGCTGGCCGCGGAAGCCTGCGCTGGCACGGCCGAAGCGGCGTTATCTTCGCTTGTCATCCTTCATCTCCAGCCGGTCTGGTCGCACCCGGCTCACCTGAACGCTACCCCGCGTGGGTCTGCGCCGCCGACGTGCAGCTGGCGCTCTCGCGCGCGGCGCCCGCCGCGACTCCGAGCCCTTGGCCTACTATCGAGTAGTGACTTATGCCCGAGATGAGCGTCTTGCTTTGTGCGCGCTGCTCGACAAGACGGGTCCGGACGCGCCGACGCTCTGCGTCGGCTGGCGAACCGCCGATCTCGCCGCGCACCTCGTGCTCCGCGAGCACAGACCGGATGCGGCCGCTGGCCTATCGGCGGCCCGCTGGCCAAGTACACGACCCGTGCTCAACGCAAGCTTTCCGGCCGGACCCCTATCCGATGCTGGTCGAGACGATCAGGAGCGGGCCCGCCGCGTTCTTCGATTTTCGGTATTCCGGGCGTCGACGCCAAAGCGAATTTCGCCGAGTATTTCGTTCATCACGAGGACGTCAGGCGGGCCCAGCAAGACTGGCAGTCCGCGCGAACTCGACGATGACCTTACCGACGCGGTCTGGAGCCAGCTCGTCACGGCCCGGCTGATGCTGCGCAAGGTGCCGGTGGGCATCGAGTTCGCCAGGGACGACATCGGCGAGCAGCCCAGCGGCCAGCGCGCCGTCCGGATGACCGTCACGGCCGCGAACACCAGTCGTAACCGTCATAGGCGCCCCCGCCGAACTGCTGATGTGGACCTTCGGCCGGACCGCCGCCGCCCAGGTCAGGCTGGAGGGCGCTCAGGCCGACGTTTCCGCCCTAGGCAAGCTCATCTGAGGCGTATCGACCAATGTGGGACCTGAACTGAACGGAGTCGTCATGACGCAGGTACTTGGGATCGACATCGGCGGCACCGGCGTCAAGGCCGCGCCGGTGGATGTGACCGCAGGACACCTGACCGCCGAACGCGCCAAGCTGGCCACCCCTCACCCGCCGACTCCAGACGCCGTAGCCGCGGTCGTCAAGCAATGGTCACGCCACTTCAAGTGGGAAGGCCCGGCCGGAATTACTTTCCCTGGTGTAGTGACCAGCGGCACGATTCGCACCGCCCCCAACCTCGACCCGGCCTGGATCGGCGTCGATGCCGCCGAGTTCCTCGGTGAGGCGACCGGCTTGGACGTAACGGTGATCAACGACGCCGACGCCGCGGGCATCGCCGAGATGGAGTTCGGAGCAGGCAAGGACAACAGGGCACCGTGCTGCTGCTGACTCTGGGCACCGGCATCGGCAGCGCGCTGTTCTATAACGGCGTGCTATTCCCAACACCGAGTTCGGTCACATCGAGATCCACGGCGTGGACGCAGAAAAGCGCGCCTCCGAGCACGCCCGCGAGGAAGGCGACCTCAGCTGGACCAAGTGGGCTGGCCGGGTCGACACCTACCTGGACACGATGGAAGCACTGCTGTCACCCGACCTGATCATCGTCGGCGGCGGCATCAGCAAGAAGTCAGATAAGTTCCTGCCCAAGCTGACCCTGCGCGCGCTATCGTCCCGGCCGCCATGCTCAACGACGCCGGCATCGTAGGCGCAGCATTGCCTACACGCCGGTCGCCGCGTCCCGGATGGTGCGCACCGGAAGTCGGCCGGCGGCGAACGTTGTGTCTGCTTCCGCCCAGACCGCGCTGAACCCGCAGCGCGGCACTCCCGGCCGGCAACGCGTCGAACATTCGCCTTTTCTGCGTCACCAGATGTTTGCCTGGCAGGCTCTAGCCTTCATTTCCCGGAAGCGACAATATAACCGCCCGAACAGCGTGTATTCATGTAACGCCGACACGATTGCTGACGTTCTGACCGAGCGGTCAACCGAGCCGGAGGGGAATAGTGCGGAGCAAGAAGACCATTGCCGTGGCAGCGGTAGCACTGAGTGGCGCGCTGCTCGCGGCAGGCTGCGGCAGCAGCAGCTCGTCGAACTCGAGCAGCGAGCGGCGGCAAGAGCGTCAACTGGGCCAACTGCGTGTCCGTCGCCAAGTGCGGCGGCATGAGCGCGCTCATCGCCGCGGCCAAGAAGGAAGGGACGCTCAACGTCATCACGTTGCCTTCCAACTGGGCCAACTACGGCAACATCATGAAGGATTTCACCGCCAAGTACGGCATCAAGATCAACGATGCCAACCCCGAGGGCTCGAGCCAGGACGAGATCAACGCCATGGTCTCGCTCAAGGGCCAGAGCCGCGCCCCCGACGTGCTCGACATGGGAACCGCGTTCGCGATCAAGGCCGATCAGGATGCACTTGCTGGCGCCCTACCAGGTCGCGACGTACGGCAACATCCCGACGAGCGCGAAGGCGCCAGACGCTACCTGGTACGGCGACTACGGCGGCTATGTCGCGATCGGCTACAACCCCGCGAAGGTGAAGGTCGCGCCGACGTCGTTCAAGGACCTGCTCAAGCCGATCTACAAGAACCAGATCGCGATCAACAACAACCCGACCGAAGCCAGCGCGGCGTTCGCGGCCGTCTGGGCAGCGGCTCTGGCCAACGGCGGGTCGTTCAACAACATCCAGCCTGGCATCGACTACTTCGCCAAGCTCCGCAAGGAGGGCAACTTCGAGCCCGTCGTCGGCGGTCCCACTACCGTCGAGAACGGCCGACGCCGATCCTGATCTGGTGGGACTACCTGCTGGCCTCTGAGGTCAAGTCGCAGATCCCCGGACTTCAAGATCGTGATCCCGTCGGACGCGAACTTCGCCGCCTACTACGACCAGGCGATCAGCAAGGGCGCCCAGACCCGGCCGCCGCCGGCTGTGGGAGGAGTACCTGTACAGCACTGCCGGCCAGAACCTGTGGCTCCAGGGCTCGGCCCGGCCGATCGAGCTGCCGACGCTGACCTCAGCGGGCACGGTGGACAAGACCGCGCTGAACGCCTGCCGCCCGCACCGTCAGGCACGCTGAATTTCCCGAGCAACGCTCAGTACACCAAGGCCGAGAACCTGGTGGCTCAGGAATGGTCCAAGGAAGTTCTCGGCTAGCTCCGTGACCGCGATATCCGCAAATGACTGAACATCAACACAGTGGAACCGGCCTCGCTCCCCTCGCCTTCTGGCCAGGCGGGCGGGGCCGGGCCCCGCCGCCTGCTCCGCTCCGCCGTCGCGCACCGGCCTGCGGCTGCTCGGCATCGTGCCGTTCTCCGTCTACGTGCTGCTCGGCCTGGTCCTGCCGACCGTCGCCATCGCATTCGGCGCGTTCCAGGACTCGGTGACCGGGAACTTCACGTTCAGCAACGTCGACATTGCCGCGCATGGCGTCTACCTGACCGGGCTTCAAGCACCGAGCATCGAGTTGTCCGTGCTCGCCGCGATCATCCCCGGCATGCTCGGCTTTCTTGATCGCCTACGCGATCCACACGGCCAAGCGCGGCGCGATCCTGCGCCGGGTAGCGATCACCGCCTCTGGCGTGTTCGCCAATTTCGGCGGCGTACCGCTGGCGTTCCTCTTCATCGCGTCGATCGGCACCACCGGGATCGTCACGGGCTGGCTGAAAGATCTCGGCGTGGACATCTACGCGGGCAAGTTCTCCTTGTTCACGGTGGAGGGCGTGCTGCTCGCCTACATGTACTTCCAGATCCCGCTCATGGTGCTGGTCATCTTGCCCGCCCTGGAGGGGCTGCGCCCGGCCTGGCGGGAGGCGGCGAGCAACCTCGGCGCGAAGCAGCTGGCACTTCTGGCGCTACGTGGGCGGGCCGGTGCTGGCGCCGGCGTTCCTTGGCTGCGTGCTGCTGCTGTTCGGCAGCGCGTTCTCCGCCTACGCGACCGCCGAGGCCATGACGGCCGGGCGCGCTGCCGCTCACCGCCATCCAGATCGGCTCGTTCCTGAACGGGAACGTCATCGCCGGGCCAGCAGAACGTCGGCAAGGCGCTCGGACTCGGCATGATCCTGATCATCGCGATCGTCATGATCATCTACACCCTGCTCCAGCGAAGGGCGGCGCGATGGCTGCGATAGCCGACGCTGAGCTCGGGCGTCGCCTCGCCAGGACCGGCTCCCGGCGCGCGCGGTCCCGGCGGCGGGCTAGCGGTTCCCGGCCTGGCGCTGGGTGATCCTGATCCTGGCCGGGCTGTACTTCCTGGTCCCGCTGTACGCGGCACTGAAATTCGCCGGGTTCAAGGCGTTCCCCAGGTCGATGCACCAGAGCGGGTTCACCGACGCGTTCGTGCTTTCGGTCAGGCTGGCCGTGATCACGACGGTGCTCACGCTGGTGCTGATGGTGCCGACCACCGTCTACGTGCACCTGAGCCTGCCCAGGCTGCGGCGGATGCTCGAAGTCGATCACCATCCTGCCGATCGTGATCCCGCCGGTCGTGCTGATCATTGGCGTGCTGCAGATCGCGCCGGCCGCGCTCAAGGGCACGGCCAACCTGCTCGGCCTTGAGTACGTGATCCTGGCGATGCCGTTCGCCTACCGGTCGATCGATGCCGGGCTGCGGGCGTTCGACCTGAAGACGCTCGTCGAGGCGTCGAACTCGCTGGGCGCCAGCTGGCTGACCACGCTTGTGGCGGGTCGTGCTGCCGAACCTGCGGACCGCCCTGCTGTCGGCCGTCGTGCTCACCGTCGCGCTGGTGCTCGGCGAGTTCACGATGGCCAGCCTCGACCTTTACCAGACGTTCCCGGTCTGGATCGTGAACTTCGAGCAGAGCAGCGGACCGGTCTCGACCGCGGCCTCGCTGCTCGCGCTGTTCGTGACCTGGCTATTCCTGATGGCGATCGTGACTGCGGCCAGCATGCGGGCACGGCGGCGCGGCGGCGCCGAGGTCGCGCTGTTTACGGTGGGCCGCCAGGAAACGGGAGACTCTCGATGACCACGAAGATCAATGCGGGGGGTTCCGGGGGTCGTCCCCCCGGGCTGCACAGCCGCTCGAGGTGTTGGCGGTCGTGACCGGAGGCCGCGTGACTCGGCCGGTGTCGCTGACGCTCGACAGCCTGCACCGGAGCTTCGGCAGGACCAGGGCGCTCGATGGGCTGTCGCTGGACATCCAGCCCGGCGAATTCGTAGCGCTGCTCGGCCCGTCGGGCTGCGGCAAGACGACCGCGCTGCGCATCGTGGCCGGATTCGAGACGGCCGACTCCGGATCGGTGACCGGTGGACACCAAGGACGTGTCCGCTATTCCGGCGGCCAGGCGGAACATGGGCATGGTCTTCCAGAGCTACAGCCTGTTCCCCAACATGTCGGCGCCCGAGAACGTCGGGTTCGGCCTGCGGATGCGCAAGTTCAGCGCGGCGGACCGGCAACGACGGGCCTCTGAGCTGCTTGAGATGGTCGGGCTCACCGCCCAGGCAAAGCAGTACCCGCATCAGCTCTCGGGCGGCCAGCAGCAGCGGGTGGCGCTGGCCAGGGCGCTGGCCATCGAGCCGCAGGTGCTGCTGCTCGACGAGCCCCTGTCGGCGCTCGATGCGAAGGTGCGGCTGCAGCTGCGGGAGCAGATCCGCGCGCTGCAGCAGCGGGTCGGCATCACCACGCTGTTCGTGACCCACGACCAGGAGGAGGCGCTGTCCATGGCCGACCGGGTCGGGGTCATGCGCGACGGCAGATTCGAGCAGGTAGCCGCGCCGGACGAGCTCTACGCGCATCCGGCGACCGCGTTCGTTGCCGAGTTCGTCGGGACGATGAACCGGATTCCGGGTGAGCTGGTCGTCGCGGGAGCGGCGGGCGGTGCTGACGGGCGGCAGGTTAAGGTGCTGGAGACCGTGGTGCCGGTGCAGGACGGGACCGGGGACGGGCTCACAGGATCAGTTGACGTGCTCATCAGGCCGGAGGGCCTCCGCCTCGAGGCGATCCGTGCGGGCAACGGGATCGTGACCGACAGGGCGTTCCTCGGGTCGGTGAGCAGGATCGGGGTGCGGTTGTCCGGCGAGGTCACTGTCAAAGTCGATCACCCGAGCGCGCACGCCGGCGATTTCGTGCCCGGGCGCCTCGGTGCAGGTCAGCCTGCCGCCGACGGAGGCTGTACTCGTCGCTGCCCGGCCGTGACCAACGGCGCAGGAGCGGTTCGTCCCGGGCGAGCCGGAGGCGGGCGGTTATCGCAAGCTCGTGCCCGGCGAGGGCGAGTCGCACGTCATCAGGCCCGAACTGGCCGGTGCTGGCCTGCCGTCTGACTGGCGCGCGTCCGCGCGTCCGCTCCTGGTCATGGCGCACCTGTCTGACACTCACCTGTATGGATCATCAGTCCCCGGCGCGGGCCGAGCTCTTCGACCGGTACTCGGACCCCGATTCGCCGATCAGGTCAGCCGTCGGGATCATCGGCTGCTACCGGGCGCAGGAGCTCTTCACCTATCAGGTCGCCGACGCGATGGTGCGGGCGGTGCGGGCGGCGGAGCGGGCTCCGGTCAGCGGCGCGCCGGTCGACTTCACGATCGTGACCGGCGATGCCACCGACAACTGCCAGCGCAACGAGTTGCGCGCCTCTATCGACCTGCTCGACGGGCGGCGGGTGCTGCCCGACTCCGGCGACCTGGACCGCTACGAAGGCGTCGCCGGGCCGGAGGTCGAAGATGAGCGGTACTGGCACCCTGAAGGCGGCGTCGAAGACCTGCCCAGGACGCGGTTCGGCTTCCCGCTGATCCCGGGTGTGCTCGCCGCCGCCCGCAGGCCGTTCCAGGCCGCCGGGCTGGGTATGCCCTGGTACGCCGTCCACGGCAACCACGACAACATGATGCAAGGCACCGTGCCCTCTGTTGGCTGGCTCCGCGACTTCCCGACCGGCACCGTGAAGTACGTATCGCCGCCGGCTGACCTCGACGCGCGCGAGGCGCTCGCGGGGTTCGACGCGGCGAACGCCGACGCATTGCTCGAGCTGAGCCGCGGACGGCACCTGGCCGTCACCGCCGATCCGGGCCGGGTCCCGGTGACCAGGGACCTCCACGTGCGCGAGCATTTCAGGACGGCCGGGACGCCCGCCGGGCACGGTTACTCCCAGCGCAACGCGGACGAGGGCACTGCCTACTACGCGTTCGACCACGGCCTCGTCCGGTGCGTGGTCATAGACACCGTGAACGGGCACGGCGGCTGGCAGGGATCGCTCGACGCGACCCAGTTCGGGTGGCTGGCCGGCGAACTGACCCGGAGCGCGGGCCGGCCGGTAGTGCTTTTCAGCCACCACCCGCTGGAGACACTGGTCAACGGCACCTGCCCGCCGGGAGCCGACCGCCGCATCCTGGCCGACGAGCTGCGCGATCTGCTGCTCGCGCACCCGTGCGTCGTGGCCTGGATCAACGGGCATACGCACATCCATGCCGTGACGCCCGTCTTCGCCCGCGACGCTCCCGGCGGGTTCTGGCAGGTGACGACCGCGTCGCATATCGACTGGCCGCAGCAGGCGCGCATCATCGAGCTGGTCGAGACCCCGGCCGGCCTGGCGTTGTGCTGCACGGTGCTGGACAGCGCCGCCCCGGCCGCCTTCACCGGCTCGCTGACGCCCTCCGACCTGGCCGCCCTGGGCCGCGAGCTCGCGGCTAACGACTGGCAGCTCAGTTTCCTGATCAATGCCGACGGCGGCGCGGGCGCCGGAACCGCCGCCGATCGCAACGTCATCCTGCCGATCGAGTGGCCGCGCCGCCCGCCCGCAGTCTCACCGGCGGCCTGAATCGCTGGAGTCCCACGCCCGGCTCTGGGCGTACAGTCGGTGGTGCGCGAGCACCGACGGTTTCCTTGCGGGAGCCGCACATCGTGGGCCGAGGTTGCCAGCGTTCGGAGAGAATATGTTCGGTACGCACGTACCTAGTCGGGCAAAGTCAAGTCCTGTCGCCAGCCAGCCTTCTTCGCCAGCCCCTGCTAGTGACAATGCCTACCGCCGCCAGCGGCTCCCTCACGCCAGGCCGAGTTTGGTCAGGGCCAAGCGCGACACTGCCGCTGACAATGCGGGTCCTGCGGTCCAGCGAAACCGGACCGGCTGCGGCTGTGACGGAGGCTCGAGCGGTGGCGGGCCCGGGAGCTGCCGCCCGTCGACCATCTCGCTGACTGGAACAGCGCCGGCCTTGTCGCCCTCCGCCACCCCCGGCGTTGTATCCAATTTCCCCGAGCCGGTCCGCCAGCTCGCTCAGCACGGCAACGGACAGGCGCTACCCTCGCGCGTTCAGCAGATCATGGGCAGCGGTTTTGGCTACGACTTCTCCCACGTCAAAGTCCATGATGATGAGCGTGCCGCCGCGGCAACGCGCTCGGTTGGCGCGGTGGCCTTTACCCTGGGCAAGGACATTGCCTTCGCGCCAGGTACCTTCCAGCCGACCACCCCGGCCGGGCTCTTCCTGATCGCGCATGAGCTTAGCCATGTCGTTCAGCAGGACGGCCTCCCGGTCTCTCCGCAAGCCAGCGTCGTGGCTGAGAGCACCAGCCCCTTGGAGCGGGAAGCTGATCAAGCCGCACTCGCTGTCACGAACGGCAGGAGGGCGTCTGCTCAACGGGGCAGCATGGGATCCGGCGTCGCGAAGTTGCAGCGTTTCCTGAGCACGGAGCCAGCCGGCGGCTGCGGTCTTTGCTATGGCCTTCCCTCCAACGCCGGCCGGGCCGCCCATGCCCTGATACAAACAGAGTTTGAGCTGCTGTATCCTCTCGGATTGGTCGAACTAGGTCTTGTCGATGCCAATGACGACAACGGCCGGCTCGATCTGGCGCTAGCTGTGCCGGGTGGCTTTGAAATTGGCGAGATCAAACCTGCGAACGAGCAAGGATACGCCGACGGTATAACGCAAATCGCGCGGTACCTGGGTATGATGAACAGCCAGTATCCTGGGCGGACTGTCAGCCCGCTTACCAAGCTCCTTCCCCCAGTCATATTTCCCACGCTGTCCGCCGACTGCCCTGTCCAGATGCTGTTCGTGAATCCTCCCGTGGGCGGCGTATATGGCTATTTCTGCCACCCGAGCTATGCGGAGCTGCTGCGCAGCGGGTGCACGTGCCCGCCGCCGCGATTGAGGCAAGAAAGGAAAGAGGAGGAGAGATCGACAAGGCCTTCTCCGACTCCCACGACTCGCACGGAAGGTCTTCCGGCGAACGCTCCCTCGCTGGGCATGCGGATCCTCGACTTCGTCCAGCAGGTCATTGCTGGCGGCCTCAACGTCGAGCAGACGGTGCGTGCCTTTTTGGTAGCAAATCCTGATATACTACAGCACGTGACGGAGGTTGTCGCGGCTATCGTTGCCGGCGCCATTCTGAGCGACATCCTGAGCGGCGGGGCGGCGATTGCTAAAGACCCGGCCGTTCTCAGCGTCCTTGCCGCAATGGTGAGGATTGCCGGCCTCCTGCAGCCAGGAGTTCCGTGATGCCTAGCGGCGGAGGCCCACCAGCGGGAGGAGGTCGGTGATCGAGGCGATGATGTGCGGAGCGCCAGCTTGCTCGAGTTCCTCCCGGCTCGCCGCGCCGGTCAGCACGCCCGCCACGATCCCGGCGCCCGCCCGCAGGCCGGTCTCGATGTCGCTGGCGGTGTCGCCGGTCACGGCCAGCTCGGATACCGCTCCCCCGCCCAGCCTGAGCAGCGCGGTCAGCGGCAGGTCGGGCCACGGGCGGCCCCGGCCGGCGTCGGAGGGAGACAGCGCCAGGTCGATGAGCGGGCGCCAGGCGAGCGCGTCGAGCAGCGCGTCCCTCGTGGCCGGCGAGAATCCGGTCGCCAGGCAGATCCTGATCCCGCCGGCCCGCAGCGCGGCCAGCGTCTCGGTCGCGCCGGGGATCGGCGCCACCGCGCCGGCCCGCACTGAGGCGGCGTAGTTCAGCTCGAAGAGGCTATTCGCCTCCTGGGCGTCGGTCTCACGGTCCAGGAGCCGCCGGAAGACCTCGATCTTGGACTGGCCCATCGTCTCGTGGACGATCCGGCTCGCCTGCTCGTAGCCGGGCGCATCAGGGCGCAGCCCGAAGCGGTCCATCGCGGCGGTGAAGGCGGCCATCACACTGCCCTCGTCCGACACCGTCGTGCCCGCCATGTCCAGGCACGCGATCGTGATCCTGCTCATCGGAAAGTCTCCTCGGCAATGGCTGGCGAGCAGGTCATGCCCCTGCCTCCCGGACCGGTCACCAGCACCACCCGGTCAGATACCCGGGACCGGTGGTAGAGATCCGTCCCGGTCACCTGGCTGTAGACGCCGGCCCAGCGCCGCTTCGCAGGCGGCAGCGGCGCGCCGAGCAGCCCCTCAGCCTGGCGGCGCAGATGATCGTAGGCGGCTTCGTCAACATCGAACGGGAACGGCTCCTGGAAGCAATGGGTGTCCCCGATCGTCAGCGAGCCGTCCAGCCGCTGCACGAGCAGTAGCTGAGCGGCGGTCTCGGCGGCCACCGGGTGCTGCGGCGGCAGCCCGCGACGCCCAGGCAGATCGTAGGCCGGGTAATAGCGCAGCGAGTCGCCATCGGCCAGGGACGTGGTGAGCTGGCCGGTAAAAGGCTCGGTTTGCAGCATCTGCAACCGGACACGGCGCACCGGCGAAGAGGTGAAAGATGCCAGGTGCGGGCTGGCTACGCCGGTATGGGCCGCGCCAGGGCAGAGTATGACCAGGTCACCGCCGTGCCAGGCACCGGTGTGGTCACGCACGGCACCGTCGGCGAGTTCGACGGCTTCCCGGCTCGGCAGCCAGGTGTAGCCGCTGCCTCCGGCCAGCAGCTGGCCGCGAATCGCCGCAGGCACGGCACGGGGCTCGACGATCGCGTCCCGGCCGCCGAGGAGCGCACCGGCGAACTCGCCGGCCAGGGCCGGGTTCAGCGCCCGGGCCTCGGCGGGATCAAGCAGCTCGTAACCGCGCTCGGCGGCATCGGGCAGCGCCGCCGCCTCCCGCATCAGCTCAAGCTCGGCATCGCTGGCCGCGATCGTCAGCGATGGATGCGCCCGGAAGCCTATGCCGGCGATCTCGGCGCCGAGCTGCTCCCACAGTTGCCTGGCCCGCAGCGCGAGCTCAAGCTCGGGTCCGGCCGCCCGCCCGCTGACCCAGATCAGCCCGAAGTTGCGTACACTCGCACCGCGGGGTCCGGCCTCGCGCTCAAGGTGGACGACTTCGTAGCCGCGCCGCCTGGCCGCGACCGCGTGCATCAGCCCGAGAATGCCCCCGCCGACCACGACCACCCGGTCCATCAGATCGGCCATCCCTGCCCTCACCGCCCTCGTGCTCACGCGCCTGCTCCGAGGTGCCTCAGCCAATCGCGCCCAGGCAAAAACACGGTGAACGCCACCTGCTGGCCAGGAGAACTCGGGGCGACCGCGCCGCTCGCGTACGGCGCGCGAAGGCAACTACAGCGGCGGCGGCTCGAGCGGCGGCTGGAGCGGCGACTGAAGCCCTGCCTGCCGGTCGCGCAGCGACGTCACCAGGAGGAATCCGGCGGGCACCAGGCAGGCCGCCAGCGGCCAGAACGCGATCGCCGGCCACATGATCTGCGACGCGTCCGCGCCGAGCACGGGCGGGGCATGCAAGAGCGCCCCGCGGTGGCTGCCCAGCAGCAGGTGATTGAACCCGGCAAGCCCGACGTTCTGCCCGTCCCAGCGGGCCGCCAGGCCAGCCAGCACGCTGCCGACGAGCGCGGCCGCCATCGGCACCGGCCCGTACTTGCGGATCGCGAACAGGTAGGCGAAGGTGCCGATGAGCAGGCCACCGACGAGGGCGACGAGGCAGTACCACGCGTCACCGGTGATGAAGGCGCTTGTCTCGGCGTTGACGACGTCGGCCGACCCCGGGCTCAGCACGACATAGACCGGCTTGGGCGCGACGGCGTTCCAGATGACACCACCGAGAAGCCCGACGATCACGCTGCCGACGAGAACACTGCCAGCTGAGATCAGCGCCGCACCGCCCGAGGCCGGCAGTTCCCCGGCGGGCCTGGAGTTACCCGGCTGATAGGGGTCCGGCTGGGACGGAAATGGGCTCTCGCTTGTCTTCGACATGTCGCCGAACAGCGTACGTGACCGCGCCGGCTAAGCGCTCGCCGCGCCCCGGCTTGCGCGGCCCGCGCCGCCTGGATACGGGGATTGATGGCATCTGATACGTGAATGCCCACAGCCATTCTCATCCACGTGAGCGGCCCGGCGGGCCATCGCAATCTGTTGGCTTATTGAGGTTCAGGCCGCGGCTTGAGTCTGAGGTGCAAGAGGCGGGTGGTGCGGGATGTGCCAGGTGGGGTGTTTGTCCGCCGGGGCCGGCCGGAGCTAGCTTCCGTGATCTTGGTCGCGAGCTTGATCACGGAAGCTTGAACCTGTCGATTTGTGTTAATTCACGCTGCGGACTGCCGTTCCAGGTACTCGTTGCGGACTTGCTGCGGGTCCGGTACTGAAGTCCGGAGTGCCGACGCCTCGAATTGTACCAGAATTCGATGTACCTCACCACGTCCCGGCGCGCATGCTCACGGGTCGGATACTGGGTGCGGTGGACGCGCTCGTTCTTCAGCGCGCGAAGAACGACTCGGCCATCGCGTTATCGTAGCAGATCCCGGTACGGCCGACGGAATGCCGGATGCCGTACTTCTTCAGCGTCTTCGCGAACTGCCGGGACGTGTAATTGCTGCCGCGGTCGGAGTGGAAAATCGCATTCTCGGCGAGAGGGTGATTGCGGGCGGCCATCTCGATGGCCTTCTCGATGAGCGGCGTCTTGTAGTTATCGTCCAGCGGCCCAGCCGATCACTTCTTTCGTATGGCAGTCGATAACCGTCGCCAGGTAAAGCCAGCCCTCCCATGTCGGAATATAGGTGATGTCGCCGACCATTTTCTCGCCCGGCGCGGCAGCGGTGAAATCCCGCTTCACGAGATCGGGAATGTCGTGCTCCTGGCCGTCGCCCTCGGTGAGGCTGAACCGCCACGGCCTCGGCTGGCACGCCTCCAGGCCCAGCTCACGCATCACCGAGCGCACCAGCTCCGGCCCGGCCTGCACGCCCCAGGCCGCCAGGTCCGCGTGGACGCGCCGGTACCCGTACGTCCCGTCAGAATCGTCAAATGACTTCCTCACGTACAAGCGCGAGTTCCCGCGCCTTCTCGCCGTCGCCGATTCCGGCGCATTCCGCCATTCGTAGAATCCGGACCTGGACACCTCCATCCACCTGCACATCTTCACGATCGACGGCACGTACTGATCATCCGATTCCTGGTAAGCCGCATACTCCGCGTCGATGAACTCGAATTTCTCGCTCACCGATGATCGCTGGCGAAGTATGCCGCGGCTTTTTTCAGGAACTCATTCTCCATCTTCAGTTCCCGGTTTTCCCGCTCGAGCTCGCGCAGCCGCGCGCGCTCGCTCACCGTTAGCGGCGGTTCTTCGCCGGCATGCTCACGGCGGTAGGCGCTCACCCAGTTACCGAGGGTGCCTTCATTGATACCGAGCTCCTTAGCCACTCTGGCGATCGGACGCGACGTCTCGATCACCATCTTCACGGCTTCATCCCTGTATTCCGGCGAGAAGCTCTTCTTCGGTCGAGGCAATATTTTACCTTTCCAGACGTCCATCCTATTGGATGGACTGCGGCCAAGGCGGTTGGTGAGCTGGGCGAAGACGGGCTCGATGGTGGCGGCGCGCTGCTTGTAAAGTTCCCTGCCTTCTTCGGTGCCGAGGCGGGCGGCCATGTCCTGCCAGCTGGGGGGCATGGTGGCGGGGTCGCGGCCGTCGGAGCGGCCGGTCTGGCGGGCTTCGCGGGTGACGGCGATGTAGAGCCGCGCGGGGATGTCCAGGGTGAAGTTGGCGTCGCTGGCGTCGCCGGCGTTCGAACAGTGCCTTCCGGATCTGGCCGGTGATCCCGGCGGCGAGCAGGATCTCGCGGGCTTTTTCCATGAGGGGCGCCAGGGCGCGGGCGTCGACGGAGCTGGGGTGGCGCGATATGGCGAGGATGACCTGGGTTCTCGCGGTGGCCAGGGCCTGGACGTTGTGCAGCTGGTCGTAGCCGCCTTTCTTCAGCGGCATGACGCGGCTGGAGGGGTCGGCGGCGTTGACTTTCTGCGTCCGGGCCGCCGGCCGGCGCGGCGGCGGCCTGCCGGGCGGCGTCGTAGTCCGCGCGGGCTTTGGCCAGGGACTTGCCGGGCGCGCTTGACCTCGCGGTCCTCGCCGATGCGCGGTACGGGGCGGGTGCCCGGGACGCTGCCCGGCGGCGGTCCTGCGGGCGCGGTCCTCCAGCCGGGCGGCGGCCGCTGTCTCCCATCTGGCGAGGGCGGCTTCCTTCTTCTCCACCCGGGCGGCGAGCTCCGCGATCCTGGGCTGGAGCTCCTGCTCGCCCTTGCTCCTCCTGCCGGGCCGCGAGCTCCGCGCGGGCGGCTTTCCGCCGCTCCAGCACCAGCTCCGCCCGTTTCGGCTTCTTCTTCCCCTTCCCCTTCCCGCTTCGCCGCCGCCGTCGCCGTTCCCGCCGTCGTGCCGGCGCCGCCCCCGGGCCCTCGCCGTCCAGCATGTCCTGCGTCCATCCGCGGAACTCCGCGTCGATCAGGTCTTCCAGCTCCGCGATCTGGGCGTCGAGCTGGCGGCGGTCATGTTGGCGGCCATCGAGGCGTTCGCCTTCAGCTTGTGCCGTCCCCCGCGACCAGTCCAGCGATACCAGGCCTTCCCCGGCGCAGGCTTTCACCGACTCCGGCAGCAGCGCAGCATCGCGTCCAGTGTCGGCGCATGAACTCCGCGATCGTGGAGTGTCCGGGTGCAGGCCCCCGCAGATGACCCGGCGCCCACGTCGTCCCAGTCGCCATCTCGATCTCGCGCCAGACCGGCGGCCCCGGCAGTAGCAGTACAGCAGCAGCGTGCCATCATCTCCGGGTCGTACGGCCGCCCGCCCTGCCCGTCGGCCGGTACGACGCGCCGAACCGCGACAGGTCCATCTCCCGCGGCGAGTTCCAGTACCTTCCAGGCCAGGTGACCCGGCGGCAGCCAGTCCCGCGGGTCGCCGGCATCAGCATCCCTGGCCCGGGACCGGCCCCGGCCTGACTCCGCTCATGCCCCATTATCTCATGCCAAAAACCTGTAATAGGTGAAATGCGTATAATGGTTGTTCTTCGCGGGTGATTTAACGGATTCCGCTTGACAGGATCACCGGAGAAGTCACCCGACAGCCTCCTGACCTGCGTGAATGTCCATGATCACGTTCCAGGTCATGATCACGGAGACTTGCCCCGGCTCTTGTGTGCAAGGGCTGCGCCTGCTGGAGAGTTTGCCGTGCTCCCGCAGGAGTGTTTTCCGGTTTTAGGAGGATCGACCGGGCCAGGACGCGACAACCCTCCTTCACCAGCGGTTTCGCCGGGACCGCTACGACACCACGATCGGTGCCATGCACCGCCGCGTCCGCGCCAGCACGGCAGGCGCCGCCGGTGACCCGCTGCGCGGAGCCGAGATCATCGTCCAGGCCGTCAAGCGCGACAACCCGCCGTCGCACCTTCTCCTCGGCGCGACCGCCGCCGAGATGGCCATCGACTACTCTCGCCGCCAGATCGCCGAAGCAGCAGCATGGCACGACGTCAGCCGATCAGCCGACTACGCACAGCCTTACCCAGCCCAGTACCCGCCGGACAAACCCTGCACCTAGGCCAGAAAGACCGGACCAGAAACTACCGACCTGGAAGACCGCACCTGACAGTCCAAACCGCCGCCAGCGCGCGTAAGGCGCGATCTGCATTCGAGCGGCTGGCGCTTTGCCCAACTCACGGATGCACATAGTTGGGCCACGGTTACCGCTGAGGCACCGCCCTGCTGCCTTCGCCTTGATCAGCCGGACCCAATCTGCTGCTGGCCATAGCTCGTCCGAACCCATTGCGGGAGACGCTGCGACCAGCGGGTCCAGTTGCGAGAGGCCGCCCTCGCCTGGTCGTGCCTCCCGCCGGAGCAGATCCACGCGGCCCTGGACCTGTTCATCCTCTCCCCTGGCCAGCTGCACTGAAGGACTGCCCTACGGGGAGCAAGTGGTCATCCGCTGGATCTCACTGGCACCCTCGAAGATTGTGAAGATCGTGGACTACGGGGTAGTTTCCCTTGTTCAGCGGCCTCCAGAGATCGTGGTATCAGCACGGATTCAGCACCGGCTATGGCGAGGACATGCTCCACTGGATCGGGAGCCATTCCGCTACGTGCCGCTCGCAGAGCCGCAAGGTCCGGCCTACCCGGCTCCCGCCGCACCGTCAAGCGCCGACGGTACTGCCCTCCCCCAGCCCTCATCACAGCCCCGGAACGCAGGGCACGAGAGGTCAGGCAACTGGCTGCATGACCTGAGCGCCGCATCCGGCTCACATCGGCCGACACGGGCACGACAGGCACCACTGTGCCCGCAACGTGGCGCTATGCCAGCCCTTGAGATCCTGTCAGGCTGACACTGTCCCTATCCCCGTATTTTGTCAGGTGACCCCCCATCATATACCCGCCTTTTGTTAGGTCGCCCCTCAACTTGACACCCAGTTTTGTTAGGTCTGTCGGTTAGGGTGAGGGCATGCGCGATGATCAGCGGCGCCAGCGCCTGACCGACGCGAATCCCTGGTGGCGGGCCGTGGCCGGAGGGCTTGACCCGACCGCATGGACCGAGCGCCACCCCGTCCTGAAGGGGCGGGCCGCACATGACCTGGGGTTCCGGGCCGGTGTCCTCGACGACTTCCAGTCCGGACCGGCGACGGACCAGCTCGCGGTCCTGACGGGTCCCCGGCGCATCGGCAAGTCGGTGACGCTGCTCGACACCGCGGCAGCGCTGTGCGCGCGGCGGGACCTCGACGCCCGCCAGGTGATCTACGTGCCGTGCGACGGCATGGCCGCCCAGGACGTCCACCGGTGCCTGGTCCTGGGCCGGGAACTGACCCGCTCGATCGACCTGGACCAGCCCCGCCCCCGGGTCTGGCTGCTGGACGAGATCAGCGGCGTGCCCGGCTGGACCGCCATCCTCAAGCTCGCCCGGGACAACACCGCGTTCGGCGGCGACACGGTGATCGCGACCGGCAGCAGGTGGCCTGCCGATGAAGACATCGAAGGCAACCTCCTCGCCGGTCGCGCCGGAGCCGGCCCCGGGCGGCGGACCCGGCTGCTCCTGCCCATGACCTTCCGCGACTACCTAGCAGCATCCCGGCCAGAGCTGGCGCGGCCGACACAAGTCCACCCAAGCGCCCTCCAGGACCCCCGCACCGCGAACGTCCTGGACTCCGTCGCCTTCGACCTGGACGCATACGACCTGGCCTGGCAGGACTACCTCACCTGCGGCGGATTCCCACGGGCGGTCGCCGAACACACCCGCCTCGGGGCCGTGTCCACCTCCTACCTCAACGACCTAAGATCCTGGCTGCGCGCCGACGTCGATCCCGACCGCCCTCAGGACTCCGTCCCCCGCCTGCTGGACAGCCTTTCCCAGCGCGCCACCACTCCGCTGAACGTCACCGCGACGGCAACCGCGCTCGGGTACCCCTCGCGGGACATCTTCGTCCGACGCCTGAACCGGCTGGTCTCCAGCCACGCCGCGATCTGGTGCCCACGCCGAGAAGGAGAACAGGCGGTCGCGGGCGCCCAGGCCAAGCTGTACCTGACCGACCCGCTACTGGCCAACCTCCCCTCACGGCTCCGGACGGGCCTGCCCGGACCCGACATGACCAGGCTGACAGAGATGGCTATCGGCGTGGCGCTGGCCCGCGCGATCGACGACCTCGAGGAAGGCCGCTGGGTAACCGGCGACACCATCGGCTACGCGCGGACATCCGGCGACCGCGAGGTCGACCTCGGCCCGGTCACGGTCCCGTCAGCGAACGGCCCGGTCACCACCGTCCCACTGGAATCCAAGTGGGTGGAGCAAGGATGGAGGGGCGAGGCCCGGACCATCGACGCGAAGTTCGGACGCGGCATCCTCGCCACTAAGTCAGTCCTGGACACCACAGGAAGCACCTGGGCAGTACCAGCCCCCCTGCTCGCACTCCTACTCCAGTGAGAGCACCGACCAGGAGTAGCTTGCCCGCATGCCGGCCACCCGCGACCGCGCACCGCGGTGGCGGCGCCCTCGCAGAAGTGGCTAGGTCAAGGCCAATTGGCTTAGACCTATTTCGCGATTGGTCTGGATCATGACCCTCCAAGTATCCGGATTCAGCACGCGGTTCGGAAACGATGAAAACTAACCGGCATTTTGAGCAATCAAGGGAACGAATGTGCCGCAGCCGCTGTAGCTGATTCAGGCCAACCTGCCACGTGGTGGCCTTCACCTCGCCGATAGCGAGTATCCGGCTCCACTCCCGAGGGCGACCTGCGCTCACCACTACGTCGAGCTCGTGGTTCATCTTGTGCTCCCGGCAGGCGATGAGAGCGGGTTCACACCGGCTCGGGAGACCGCCTAGCGTTTCCGGAGCCGCGTGGTCGACACACCTTCCTCAGGCAGCGGGAGTTACGCAGCGCATTTTTTCAAACCCTTTATTTAGAAGACTTGCCCGGACCGCAACTAGCGTTCCTGGAGGCCAGGGTCCCGCAGGAACATCAGATCCAAGTCTCAGCCGACGGGGTGGCGCACCGCTCCCCAGGAACTGGCTACAAGGTGGCCCTCCAGCCGGGTTCCTGACTGGTCAACTGACACTGGTTAGCGGTATCAACGTGATGTGGTGCTCGAATCTGGTGAAGTCCGCAAGGTTCATCGTGATCAGCGAATCGATGCCGTGTACGAGCATGGTCGCCACGACATTCGCGTCATGCATCTGCTTGCCAGCGCAGGGAATTTCGTCCAGCAAGCCGAGCAGGCAGTCAGCGACCTTGCTGTCCTCGGCAAGCAAGCTCGCCCGCGCACGGAAGGCGCGAACGTTCGCAACAGCCTCGGCTTGCTTCAAGCCGAGCCCGTTCTTATCCGCGGGCCGGGTTGCGACGGCGAGGTACTCGCGCATGATCTGCCCACTGGCGTACAGGGTCGTGCCGCGGCCTGCCCAGTTGTTGAAAATCAGCATCGCCTGGCGGTGCTCCGCTCTGCCCGCATCGGTAGCGGACAGGATGACGTTAGTGTCGAGCATCGCCCGGCTCGGCAGCGCCGTGACGCTAGCGACCATCGTCGCCGTAGATTTCCTCGCGCGACCAGGCCGAAGGTCCGCCGCTGTTGACCATCGTCAGCTGAAGTGGCGGCAGGGACCCCGGAGCCGACACGGGCTCGTCTGCGGCGGACTCGAGAATGGCCAGAAGCTCCTGCTGAAGCGAGCGTCCATGCCTCCTGGCCCGCTCGCGCAAGGCAGCAGCGACTGGACCGGGCACATGGCGCACGTTGAATGCGACCATAGCCTAATGATAGCACTACTAGTAGCATGTGCGGGGTTCAGGTACCCGGCAGCTGGTCGACTCGCCGTGCTCCCCGCCAGTTCTTCGGGATGAGGGGAGATGGCAGCGAAGAAGTGCCGCTTGATGGAAGCCACCGGATCGAAACGCGGCTCGGTGAGCACGAGCTCGTCGAACTTCTCTCTAGTCGCGCGCATCGAGATCAGCGGCGGCCGGATTCCACCTCCGGTGACTGGATCGGCGGTGTCGACGTGCCCGTTGAAGACGACCGTGCTGCCATCAGCGATGAATCGGGCAGGACCGACCAGTTCGGGCTGAGCCCGGCTACCTGGCGACTGGCTACGGGCGCAGCGCCGGGAAGCGCGCACGGTCAGGGCACTGTCCCCTGACGTGCTAGCGGGCTACCAACGACGCGGTTCACGCGCACTCGGTCTCCTTCATCGCCTCGATCGCCGAGCCGACCTGCGCGGCGGGCGGCACTGGTGCGTCCGTGTCCCGGGCCTGGGCAACTGGCGCCCGGGACGGGGCACCGGCCCGGGCCGCGTGGTCGAAGAAGCGCAGCAGTTCCACCGGGATGGGCATGACGATGGTGCGGTTCTTCGCTGCGGCCACCTCGGCGACGGTCTGCAGCAGCCGCAGCTGCAAAGCGGCTGGGTCGGCGGCCATGACAGCGGCGGCTTGTGCGAGTTTCCTGGACGCCTGGTACTCGCCGTCGGCTGTGATGATCAGGACGCGGCGCTCGCGCTCGGCTTCGGCTTGCCGCGACATCGAGCGTTTCATCGACTCGGGCAGGGAAACGTCTTTGACCTCGATCCGCTCCACCCGGATGCCCCAGGGCTGCTCGGTGGGGGCGTCGATGACCTCTTTGATATGGGCGTTGATCGTCGCGCGCTCGGACAGCAACTGGTCCATGTTGCATTGGCCGATCACTGCCCGGAGCGAGGTCTGGGCGACCTGGGACACCGCGTAGGTGTAGTTCTGCACGTTGATGATGGCCTTGAGGGGGTCGATGACCTTGTAGTAGACGACCGCGTCCACCCGCAGGGTCACGTTGTCGCGGGTGATGGCCTCCTGGCCGGGCACGGACGCCACGGTGATCTGCATGTTGACCTTGCGGAGCCGGTCAGTGACCGGGTTGATCCAGGTCAGTCCCGGCTCGCGGATGCCAGGCAGCGCCCGGCCGAAGCGGAAGACGATGCCTTTCTCGTACTGGGAAATGATCTTGAAGCCGAACATGGCGGCCGTCCTATCCCCGGCGGGGCACTGGGCTTGCCGGGACCGGGGACGCCGCCGACGTGACTGCCTGCGTTCGAATTTCCCTCGGTTTCCACTTTTATTATCGCACGCCAGGAAACTAGGTAAGAACGCCAGAAGCCTGGAGGTCGGATATATGTATCGCGAAGGGCCGCCGGCACAGCGGTCTGAGTCGCAATGGCCGTTCGATGATCCGAAATTCTAAATGTTATCCCTTGCCGGAAAGGCGGTGGCGGTGCGATCCAGTCAGTTCCGCGCCCAGATCGCCTCCTGCGAACTCACCGAAGGCGAGCGCATCCCCTCCCAGCGCGAGATGATGCAGCCCTGGCGTATCTCCATGCAGACAGCCAGCAAAGTCATCCGCGCCGCGCGTTACCGTCGGGAAGTCAGCTCGTCCTGACCACCTGCAGGCCACCGTGGCAGAGGCGGAGCCGGAAGGCCAGTTATGAGCCGTGGTAGAGGCGGGGAAGATCGATCAGCTCAAGCTCTTCGCTGGTCGAGCTTCGGCGATCAGGTCGCGGGTGAAGCCCTCGCGGGAGAACAACAGAAGTTTCGGCTGGCCGTCAACAGCCGCAGCCGGCAGGCGATGAGAGCGGGCTCGCACCGGCTCGGGAGACCGCCTAGCGTTTCCGGAGCCGCGTGGCTGGCACACCAGGAACGGGCCAGATCCTCAAGGTGGGCCCGAAGATGAGGGATTCGGCGGGTGTCATTTGCCTGCTCCCAGGTCGAGGCCGTCGAAGAAGGCCGTGATCTGCTCAGGGCTGCGGGGATGGTAGGTGCTAGCCGAGTTCTCGTCGTAATGCCGCACTGCCTCGGTGAATGTCTGGCTGGTCGTGTGCCGTCACTCAGGGCCAGATAGCTGCTTGGCGGCCCGCGTCCGGCCGGTACCCACAAGTCATGGGCGCCGGGACCGACCATGTACAGAGGCGGGCCCGCGACGTGCGGAGGGGCAGGTTTCCTCCTTTGGTCCAGGCGGCACGCTGGTCCTCGTGGGGGGTGAGCCGGTTCGATGCGGGAGGGCCAGGGCGAGTGGCACGGCAAACGCCGCCAGCGCTGCGCCGCAGACTATGGTGATCCGTTCGCCTGACAGGTCTACAACAGGCCCGGCGAGCGCGTAGCCGAGTGCGCCGCCCAGACCCGTGGCCGCCGTCAGCCAGCCGAATGCCTCCGTCTTAGTGTCCGGCGACGGCGATGCACCCAGGATCGCAGCGTTGATTGCCGCAGAAGGCGCGAGAGCGAGGCCGGCAATGAGCGCGGCAGGCACCAGGACCAGGAGAGGGCCGGGGGCGGCCAGCGGCAGGAACATCGTGGCTGCCGCCGTCATGATGAAGGCGAGTTGTTGCGATTGCGTGCCGGGCCAGTGCCGCGCCCCGTAGGCAATGCCGCCGGCGATACTGCCCATCGCCCATACCGCGAGGATCGCGCCGCTGATGCCCTCAGCGCCCACGGCGATTGCTCGCGCAAGGATACTGACCTCGGCGAAGGCTATCGCCATCATCGTCAGCCCGGAGATGATCATTAGCAGCCACAGACTGCGCTCGCGGAGCGGGTGAGTGCCGCGGCCTCCGGTCCGCGCGGCGGGCAACGGCCGGGTACCCGCGGCGGATACGAACACGGCGGTCCCGAGAACCGTGGCGAGCCCGGCACCATAGAGCGCCAGGTCAGGTCGGCCAGCAGCAGCGGCTGCGGTGGCGAGGGCGGGCCGATTACGAAGGTGACCTCGATGCCAATCGCGTCCATGCTGTAGGCCGCCGTCCGCGTGCGAGGGTCAGTCAACCTGGTCGCGCAAAGAGCGCGGAAGGCGGACGTCAATGAGGGCTGTGCCGCCCCCGCTACGACCGCCACCGCGCTGGTCAGCCAGATGCTGCCGGAGTTGGAGGCAGCGACAACCGCGACCAGTCCGGCCAGGTTGACCCCGGCACCGGCCAAGAGCACGATTCCGCCGCCCGAAGGACATGCTCGCGGGTCAGTTCCTCCACTGCAATAGCCCAATCGCCCAGCTCGGCAGCGCTGAGCGACGTGACCCGCGCGGTAGTCGTGACGGCCTGCTTCCATGGGGCTGGCAGATGCTGGCGCGACGCTGTGAAACGGAGGGCGGCCTGGTAGTTATGGTTGACGGAGACCCAGAGCGCCTCGGTCTCAGCCGCGTCGGCTTCCCTCTCCCCCGAGGGCGCGGTCTCCAAGATGTCGTAGGTCAGCCGCCACGGACGTTCCCGCCGGTCACCTGTACTCAGCTCCTCCACTAGGCCGCTGCGAGCGAGGATGTGCAGGTGATAGGTCCAGCTCTTCGCGGTAGAGGCGAGCAGATCCGCGCAGCGGGAGGCGGTCAGCGTGCCTCATCTCCAGCGACCCGGGCGGCCGCCCTTAACCGGGCTTCAGGCTAGTTTGTCCAGTTGGGCGGCCACGGACTGCCTGCCGGAGTCCCTGGCCAGATGCGCGATCTCGGCGGCGGGCATCGGGCCGAGGGCTACCTGGCGGCAGAACCTGTCCAGCCGGCCGGCAGTCTGATCGGCATTGATCTTGGCGCGTGCACTGAGATAAGCCTCGGCAAGGTCGAGCAAGGCGCGGCGGCGCAACGTCTCATCGTCGCACCAGAGCCGGAAATACCAGTTGTCCATCCTGATGAAGGAGCCGATCCGGCGCGGCTCCAGGTTGTCTCCGCCAGCGAAGGCGGCGGCGGGAAGGGCCGCGACCAGGGTGCCATCGCGCCATCCCACCTCGAACCGGCCGGTGAAGCGCCTTTCGACCCATCGCCGGGCGGCGTTCGCCTCGCCCTCGTCCCTGCCTGACTGGTACTCGTTCTCGATGAGCGTGGCGACTTCCACGGCCGCCGCGCATACCTGCGACCACTCAGGGTCTGCTTCCTGGGAAGCCTGCGTGTAGGCGAGGTATCGCACGGCGCCGCCCTGGTCGACCGCACGGACCAGGTACGCCGGGAGGTGAACCCGCTCCGATGCCACCAGGGTCGGCGAGACGGCCTGCTCGGGAAGGTTGAACCGGTCCCGCTCAGCGGCGGGCAACTGTTTGAGCGCCGCCAGTGCCTGCGGGCCGAAGGGCACTTCCGGGATCCTGAACACCGGCGTGAACGCGTCCCGCGCCGACTCGGCGAGCACCTTGGCCAGCCCCGCCGTCCCCAGGAAGGTCACTGACCGGTCATCGTAGAAGGGGCGGGTGAGCGGGCAGCACGCGAATCCGTCGAAATACAGGTGGCGTCGGTCTTCCAGCGCCCTGGTATAGCGCTTGCCCTCCCGCACCGACCGCAGCCCGAGGTCGGAGAGCACGAGCTGTCCCCCCGTGTTCCGGGACATGTGGCCGATCGACTCCAGGAACCGTGCCGCGTTGGCCGTCACGGCCGCGTCCAGGCCGTAGAACTCCGCTAGCTCCTGTTCGCTCCGAAGCCCGCACCGCGCGATCGCCAGCTCCAGGTACCGGTCGATCAGGTCATAGGGCTCGCTGTCGTAGATGGTGGCCTGTACCTCCGCCCGCCACACTGGCAGCAGCAGCCGGCAGAGCCGGGTGGGGGTGAGGCCATAGCCGAACGCGGCGTCCTCGATCGCCCGCTCCTCTGGATACTTGATCAGCCCGCTCACCGTGCCTGCCCTCCTGCCCGAAGCCGGCTGCGGGCAGTATCGTGTGAAATGATCTCGCCGTTCCCGCGGCGTAATCCCGAAGCGCCCTGGCGAGCCTGCGGAATCCCGGGTCTCGGGCATCGGTCAGCGTCTCCAGGTCTCCGACCAGTACGAGTTGCATCCGTGCCCGCGTGATCGCCACATTGACGCGGCGAAGCTCGCTGAGAAATCCGACGCGGCGCTCCGGATTGCTGCGGGTGAACCCGTAGAGGATCACGTCGCGTTCGCCGCCCTGGAACGAGTCGACCGTCCCGACGTTGAGCCGGACTTTGTCCGCGTCGCCTGACCGGCCGGTGAGCAGGCGGCGGATCAGCTCCGCCTGGGCCAGGTAAGGGACGATGACGCCCCAGTCCGAACTAGCCTGGTCGTAGTGGACGGCCAGGTCAGCGAGCATCCGCGCCTCGCCCGGGTTGTCGTATCCGCGTTGCCCGAAGCGCTCCCGGTCCTGCCCGGACCGGTCACGGCGCGCAGGCCAGTCCAGCGCCGAGGTATCGATGAACGCGAGCGCGGACCCGAAGAGGTCCGACCGGTGCTCGCGCAGTCCTGGCGGAGGTCCCTGCCTCGCAGCCACCCTTGCGACATTCGCAGCAAAGCGCGTTTCCTTTCCGGCATTTTCACTACGCGGGGGCAGGTACGCCGGAGCGGGCTACTTCTTAGGCTGCGGACGGGGACTGCCGGCAGCCGCTCGCCAGTCCGGTGCCTCGAGCGCCGATAAGGAGGTGCTTGGCCCGTCGCCATGACAGAACCACCGCTCAAGGTCCTGTGCATCACCGGCTGGTGTCGCAATGGCAGCACCATTATCGGCAATGTGCTTAACGAACTCCCGGGTTTCTTCCACGTAGGAGAACTTCACTTCCTGTGGAAGAACGCCGCGGGCCTGGGCGCCAACAACCTGTGCGGCTGCGGCCGTCCGCTACCCCAGTGCACGATCTGGTCGCAGATCCTTCCGCTCGGCCGGCCAGCCGGGATCTCGGCGGAGGCCTATGCCGACGTAGTCGTCGCTCGGCAGCGCGCCTACGTCAGGACGAGACATACCTGGCGCGTACTCCGCCACGGGCTGTATTGCGACGGAATCCGCGAACACGCCGATCTCATGCGACAAATTTACCACTCTATAGCAAACCGGACAGGCGCGGCTGTGCTCGTGGACACCAATAAGATCCCGGGCGAATCGGCCCTGCTGTCGCATCTCGCGGGCATCGAATCCTATTACGTTCACCTGATTCGCGACCCGCGGGCGGTGGCCGGATCCTGGCATCAGCCGAAGGACTACGCCTACGCCATGTCGTCGAGCAAGAGCACCGCATACTGGTACGGCTTCAATCTGGCCGCCGCAGCCCTCACCCGGTGCTACTCGAAGCGGTCGCTGACCGTGCGCTACGAGGAGTTCATCGCGAACCCGGCTGCCACCCTGACCGCCATGCTCCGGCTCTGCGGCGCGCACTCCAGCGTCATTCCGCTTCAGGGCCGGGCAATCGAGCTTGGCGTCAACCATACGGTGACCGGCAACCCGGACCGGTTCCGCAGCGGTGCCACGGTCATCAGGGACGCGGATGACTCCTGGAAGGCCAGTTTGCCGACGTCGGCCAAACTCGCCGCGGCAACGCTGTCGTGGCCGCTGTTCTGGCGCTATGGCTACCGCTATGCACCGCACCGGTAAGGAGGTCCAGTGGACCTAGGGCTGGAGAACAAGGTCGCATTGGTCGCGGGCGGCTCGAGCGGCCTGGGCCTGGCCATGGCGAAGGAACTGGCAGCCGAAGGCGCACATGTCGCGATCGGCGCCCGCGGTCACGGCCGGCTCGCCGCCGCTGAGCGGGCCGTCAAAGCCCTGGCGCGCGGCGAGGTGATGGCTACGAGAGTCGACATCACTGACCACGCGGCATCCCGGCAGTGGGTCGAGGAGGTGGCCGCTCGGTTCCACGGGCTCCACATCCTCGCGGTCAGCGGAGGCAGTCCGCCGGTCGGCACGGCTTCGCAATTCTCGCTGACGGACTATCAGGCCGCCTTCGACGAGTCGTTCCTGCCCGCGGTCAACCTCGCCTTAGCCGCACTGCCCCACATGAGGGCGGCCCGATGGGGCCGGATACTTTTCGTGGCATCGGAGACGGCCGTCGTCCCCATGGCCACGCTCGTGCTGTCGGGCGCGGCCCGGGCCGGCCTGACGCGGTTCGCTCAGTCCCTGGCCGCCGAGGTGGGCCGGGACGGCATCACCGTCAACATACTGGCGCCCGGGGCCACCCGGACCGAGATGGTGGAGCGTGCGGCGGCGAAGCTGGCCGAAGACGGAGACATCGAGGCTCCGCTGCGGGCCATCGGCGATCACAGCGCGGTGGGCCGTATCGGGCGGCCCGACGAGTTCGCGGCGGTGGCCGCCTTCCTGGCCAGCGAGCGCGCCTCTTACGTCACCGGCGGCGTGCACCTGCTGGACGGCGGGGCCAGCGCGGCGGGGCACCCGGTGACGCAGTACACGTCCGTTCCGAAAGACACCTACACATAACTGGGAGGACTTTCGAATGTCAGTAGCCAGCCGCGCCTACACAGAGAACGACGTGGAACAGTTCTTCGACCAGACCCTGCGCAACTACCTCAGTTTCTGGGACACGGATGGCGTCCTGCACACTGGCTACTTCGCCGACGGCAACCACGATGACTATCGTGCCGCCGCGCAGCATACGTCCAGGGTGCTGGCCGCGGAAGCGATGATCGACGGCTCATCCCGCGTCCTCGACGCGGGCAGCGGCTGCGGCAACTTCCTGACGTACCTGGCCAGGCAATACGGCTGCGGCGGCGAAGGACTCGACCTGAGCGAGCAGCGGGTCAGGTTCGCCGCGGACAGGCTCGCCGGCGAGAAGGACTTGCGGATCACGTTCCGGCACGGATCGGTTACCCAGATGCCCTATGAGCCCGGCACCTTCACGCACGTCGTCAGCCAGGATTCGCTCTGCCTGGTGCCGGACAAACCACGCAGCCATGCCGAGATCGAGCGCGTGCTGGCCCCTGGCGGCATCTTCGCCTTCTCCGACTTCCTCCAGCCGAAGGAGCAGGTCAGCGAGCGCGCCCGCCGGCACGTCTTCGACCGCGTGCGCTGGAACGGCGGCTACTCCCTTATCAGGTATCAGGAAGCGCTGGAAACCTGCGGGTTCGAGATCCTGCTCGCGCGCAATCTGCGCAGCCACCTCCGGCAGACCTACCACGTGCTCGGGAAGACGGCGGCAGAGCGGGCGGAAACCGTGCCCGACCAGGCGGCAAGAGATTGGATGCTGGCCTTCGCGCAGTCGTGCCTCCAGATGCAGATCGCCATCGACGACGAAGAGTTCAGCTGGGGAATCTTCGTCGCGCGCAAGCGGAACGGCAGGAGCGCGGCATGAAGGAGACCATGGCGAGAAGTCATCGCCGAGCGGAAGACGCAGATGTCGCCCGGCCGGATGTTCGCGCAGGCGTACGCTGCCGACGGCTTCGAGGCCAGTCTCGAGTACGACACGACGATCACCGACTCGCTGACAAGCTCGCGCCGCAAGCGGCGCTATCCGGCCCGCAACATGATGAAGATCGTCGACCTGTCCAGGAATCCCCAGCAGTTTTACTGGCACGAGAGCCCACCGGAGCCCGGCGATCCCGACGTGACCGAAGGTGGTATGCGGAATGAGCTCGCACACCGCTTTCATCGGTCGCCGGTCCCTGAACTGCTGGCCACGACTGCATGGGTCCAGATCCCTGACGGCCTAGCCGACGACGCTGAAGCGTTTGAGCTCTTCTTCAACTACCGGCTCGTCGCTCGCCTCAGCACGGCTGAGAACCACACGATCATCCGGGGCGAGAGCGGGCTGCTCAACCTCGAAGGAATCGAGCGCATAACCTCGAAGGGCCCCTTCGCTTCGGCGATCCTCGCCGCGGCCAACGCGGCGGAGCAGATGGGCGGCACCGCCGACGGTCTTATCATCAACCCGGCCGACTACTACCTGTTCTTTGGGCAAGGCCAGCTCATGGCTGACCTAGAGCGGAACGGGGTCTTCATCGTGCGGACCCGCCTAGTCGAGGAAGGAACGGCTATCGTCGGCGACTTCGGTCATGGCGCCATGCTCTTCGATTCCGGGCGCACAGTGGTCCGCTTCGCGGAGCCGCCTCCGGGGACCTTCGCCACGCCTGGCACCGCGATCATGGCCCAGATCCGGGAACGGGTCGTGGTCAACCTTCCGAGGAATTTCTACGTCGTCACCCTGTGACACCACGCAACGCGCGGGCATTACGACGAACGTCGCATACGCGCGGTACAGCGAGAGCGGGCGGTCACGGCGGCGGGTTCGCTTGCCGCCGTGGCGGCTCGGGCCGTGGCGAACAATAAGATGCCCTGAACGCTTGTCGGTGAAATGCCAGCGAGCTGCTCCACCCGGTTGAGGCGATAGTCGAGCGTGGAGCGGTGGACGCCAAGCCGGCGGGCTGGTCCTGCCGCGGTCCAGATCGGCCTGGTAGAGCTCGCGAAGCGTCTGCCACAGGTCTGGCCGGGAAGCAACGTCCGCGACCCGCTCTGCTAGCCGCTGCCGCAGCCCGTCGTGCGAGCCGACCAGGATGTCGAGCGTTATTTCCTCACTGAAGGCGACGCGGCAGCGCCGGTCAGAGCACGCCAGTATGGCGGAAATATCGACGGCTTCCCGTGCGGCCTGACCAACCGTGGCCGCGGTATCGTTCATGGCCAGCCCAGCCACGAAAGCGTGACCGTAGACGGATTCGCAGGCATCGACCGCACGTTCCGCCAGCTGCTTGACGGCACGCACAGATGTCCCCACTGATGCTGGCGGTATCCCGATTACCGCGGCCAGCACCGACCGTTCCCAGTTCGGGGCGCACAACATACCGGGGACATCACTCAGCACGTCAAGCACGCCGCCGGGTGGCGTGGTAAACGAAAAGCCCTGGTCGGGACCACTGCTGTCGGCACAGGTGACCGCCAGCACGGCGCAAGGTTCCGGCAGCCGCCGACCGACCGCGCACGCGACCGCTGCCGCGTCCCCGCCGTCGAGCAGCGTTCCGATGACGATGTCGTCGTCGCGCCGCCTGCCCGCAAGCCGCCGCATTTCGTCGATGTACGCGGCGCGCAGCACAGCCAGGGCGGCTGGCAACGTGTCCGCGGCCCACCGGCTCAGCCCCAGCATGACGGCGCAGTTGCCGGGCTCGCTCGTCTCCCAGAGCACCTTGCACACGCAGCCGAGCACGATCTCGCAGACGCGTTCACATTCATGCATCGGGACCCAGTCGCGGGCGGCGCGCCTGGCCGCGTCCTCCAGCCTGGTGCGGCTGCCGCTATCCAGCTCAGCCTGGGCGACAGCCAGCTCCAGGACGGCGGTGATTGCCGATGGCAGCAGCTCAGGCCAGCAGTACTGCCGTCCAGCAGCGGCCAGGTTCGCGGCGATCAGCTCCTGGGCTTGGAGGGCGATGGGCTGCACGATGGGATATACGGTGCAAAGATCCACCCTTCCAGCATGCAAGAGCATTTACACTTGGTCTAGGGTTAAATCCCGTTTCGCCTCTCAGGTCACATTGACACCATGGTGCATCACTATTGACTTTACGTCGCGATTATGTTACTTGCCACACAAGTTGTCATAGTGACGTTATGCAGCGCTTTTGTTATCTTTACTAGGTATGACTAGCGAGCGCGCGGACAGCCATCTTGTCCCGCTGCCCGGCAGCGGGTGGGCGGTCTGGCGGGACGCGCAACTCCGGTCCGCCGGATTCCCCGCCGCGGGCCTGGAGCGGTTCTCGGCACCGGAGTGCGCCGCGGTGGCCGACGCCTTCCTCGACGCGCGGGCCGAGCGGGCGGACCTGGAGGCAGCCCATGCGGCGGCGGTTGCGCAGGAGAGCAAGGTAGTCGCGGAAATCGCCGCCGACCCGCTCTTTCGTGAGGCGCTCACCTGGCAGAATCCTGGCGCTGCCGCCCGTATCGCGATGGAGGCGCCGGCCGGCCAGAGCGCATGGCAGCGCAGGAACCGGAGCAAGGCCAAGGACAACCTGATCACCCGGTACTGGCAGCGCTACTGCGCCAAGAACGACACGATCGGGTTCTTCGGCCCGACCAGCTGGGTCAGTCTCGATCCGGAAGCACCCGCTGTGCGCGCCGACCACGGTGACCGCTTGGTCCGAGCTCGCACAGTCTACTTCGAGTACTGGGCGCTGGAAGCCTTCGCCAGCCATCTCGCGGCTGACCCGCAGATCCGGCCGTGGCTCCCGGTTGGCCCGTGGCCGCACGTCACCGTGGACGGCCGCCAGGTGCTAATGCCCGGGCGGGATTCGCTGCCACTGACCGAGGCCGAGGCGAGTCTGCTGGCCCGCTGTGACGGCCGGACCTCCGCGGCGGCAGTGGCCGGCGACCCGGAACACGCTTCGGGGCTGGCCCTGCTCGACGGGCTCGCCGCACGAGGCGTGATCTGGTGGGGGGTGAATATGCCGCAGAATCCCACCGCGGAGAAGGTGCTGCGGGCCACCGTGACCGCCATCACCGACCAGGCGGCGAGAGAGCGGGCACTGGCGTGGCTCGGCCGGCTGGACACTGCCCGGGACGCGGTCAGCGCGGCGGCCGGCGACCCGGACAACCTGGCCGCGGCACTGGGCCAGTTGGATGCGGAGTTCACCAGCATCACCAGCGCCGCGGCTGAGCGCAAGCACGGGCAGATGTATGCGGGCAGGAGGATCTGTTACGAAGAGACGGTCCGCGATATCGAGGTGACCTTCGGCGGGCCAGTGCTCGAGGCGATGGCCGGACCATTAGGCGGGGTGCTTCTGCCCGCGGCGAGGTGGCTGTCGGCGGCCCTGGCAGACGCCTACACGCAAGCGTTCCGCAAGCTGTATGCGGAGCTTGGCGGGTCCGCCGCGGCAGGGATTCCGCTGCACCGGTTCTGGGCGGCCGCCCTGCCGTTGTTCACCGGTCCAGGGCCAGTTGTCAGTGGTGTCGCCACCGAGTTCGGGGCGCGCTGGGCCACCCTGTTCGGCCTGGACCAGCTGCCGCCAGGGACGCGCCGGGTGACGCTGTCCAGCGCCGAGCTGGCAGGTCCGGCGGCACAGCTATTCGCCGCACCACGGCCGGCCTGGGCCGGAGCCCGGATTCACAGCCCAGACCTCCAGATCTGCGCCGGGAGCGTGACGGCGCTCGCCCGTGGCGAGTTCACGATCGTCCTCGGCGAACTGCACGCGATGTGGCCAACGCTGGACAATGCGTCGGCCGCCGACCGCCACCCCGAAGTGGCCAGGCTGCGAGCCGCCGCGACCGCCGATATCGGCTCGCAGGTCGTCCCGTTCTACGCAAGCTGGTGTCCGCAGTTCACTCCTCGCATGGCTTCCGTCCGGTCTGATGACTACCAGCTCGCCTTCACGCCTGAGTCAGGCGCCGACCCGGCCAGGCTGCTCCCGGCGATGACGATCACCGTGACCGAGCAGAGGGGGGACGAGCAGAGGGGGGACGAGCACAGCGGGGACGAGCACAGCGGGGAACTGATCGCGGCCGCCGGGGACGGCCGCCGATGGCCATTGCTCGAGATGTTCGCCATGCCCATTGCCTGGTCGGGCTCTGACCTGTTCAAACTGACCAGACCCGGTCGCCACATCCCGAGAATCACCATTGACCGGATGGTGGTGGTCAGGGAGAGCTGGCGCACAACCGTCGCGCAGGCATGGCCAACCAAATCAGGCGGGCTGCCCGAGTATCTCGCCGTCCGCCGTCTGCGGCTGGCGCTTGGCCTGCCGGAGAGGCTTTTCGTCAAGATCAGCACCGAGGTCAAGCCGGTCTACGTCGATCTGACTAGCCCCCGCTACGTGTCCGCCCTCGCCACGATGCTGAGAGCCGCCCGGCAGCGAGCAGGCGACGGGGCCGAAGTAGCGATGACCGAACTGCTGCCCGGTCCCGACCAGGCATGGCTCCCGGCCCAGGCGGCCAGCGCTACTTCAGCGAGCTGCGGGTGCAGGTTCGGGACCCGGTACCGGCCGACGGTCTTAACCGCATGGAGGATTGATGAACGATGTGGCCCAGGCTCATCAGGCGTATTACAAGGCCGGATGGTGGCGGGACGAGACCTTCCTCGACGACCTGGACCGCCACGCGAGGGAACGGCCGGGCAAGACAGCCGTGATCGGGCACAACCTCGCTACCGGCCGGACGGACAAGATCGACTACGCGGAGCTGTCCCGGCTGACCGACCAGATGGCCGCCTGGCCTGGTGCACCTTGGAGTCCGGCCTGGTGAGCGCGTCGGCGTCCTGCTGCCCGACACCTGGGAGATGCTCCCGCTTGTCCTGGCCTGCATCAAGACCGGGGTGCGGGTCGTTCCGATCCCCCCGGAGTTCGGGCGCGCCGAGATGGAGTTCGCGCTCCGGCTCACCGATGCCCGGTTGCTCATCGCGGCCACAGAAACGTTCGGGGGACGCTCGGCCGATATGGCGCTGGCGCTCTCCCGCGACATCGGCCTGCCCGAGCGCATCGTGGTGTACGGCGATGACCGGCCGCCCGGCACGCTGTCGTTCGCCGAGCATTTCTTGAACGAGCACAGCCTGACCGGGCACAGTCACCAGGAAGATGAGCCCGGCCGCCGCCTGGGCCCGGACGAGCCATTCCTGGTCCTGTTCACCTCCGGGACGACCGGCACCACCAAAGCGCCCGTGCACAGCCAGAACACCCTGTACGCGGAGATCCGCGGCTACACGGGGGCACTCGGCTTCGACCACACGCTGGTCAATACGACGGCGCACAGCAACATGTACCGCGCTGGGCTGGTGACCCGGCTCCTGACCTCGCTGGTTCTCGGCGGCACCGCTGTCTGCCTGGACACCTGGGATCCGGCAGCGAGCCTTGAGCTGATCGCGCGGCACGGCGTCACCACCTTCTACGGTTCACCGCACTTCGTGCGTGAGCTGCTGAGCGAGCCGCCCGCTCTCGCGCACTGCGGGCTACTCAGCTCACCAGCATCGTCACCGGTTCAGCACCGGTGCCACCGCAACTACTCGACGACGTTCGCGCGGCGCTCGGCGTGCGGATGTTCTCGCTGTGGGGCATGACCGAGAACGGGGCGGTCACGTGCACCCAGCCGAGCGATCCCGAAGACTGGCCGACGCGCAGCGATGGACGGCCCACTGGGGGAATGGAGATCCGGATCGACCCGGTGGATGGCCTGGACACGGGGGAAGGCGCGCTGTGGGTCCGCGGTCCGGCCCAGTGCCTCGGGTACTACAAGCAGGACGACATCTACGCCGCCGAACTCGACGCGGACGGCTGGTTCAGCACCGGCGACCTGGTCCGCGACGACGGGCGGGGTGGTATCCGGATGATCGGCCGGACCAAGGACATCATCATCTACCAGAGCGCGAACGTACCGGTCGCCGAGATTGAGGCAGCGCTCGGAAAGCACCCGAAGGTAGCGGACGTCGCGCTTATCGGCATTCCGAATCCGGCGACGGACGAACGGATCTGCGCGGTCGTGACGGCCGCGGCGCAGTCCCCGCCGACGCTCGAGGAACTGAAGGGCTTCTTGAGCGATGCCGGGATCAGCGAATGGTACTGGCCGGAGCAGCTAGAGGTGCTCGATGACATGCCGCGGACGCCGATGGGAAAGATTCGCAAGGCCGATCTCCGGAAGCTCTATGCGGCGTCCTGACTTGGCGGGGGCCATGGGTGCGGTTTCGGTTAACGCCGACCGTTATGCGTCACTTGAGTACCAGGCCATCTACCTGCGCAATGAGTGGGGTGACGTCCTCTTCCCTGACCTGCGCCCTGACGATGCCGAGGCTTGCGCAGAAGCGGAGCCACTGAAACCGGACGAACTCATCGGCGATGGCCGGCCCGGGCGCTTCTACCAGCGGACCGCGGCCATCACGGCTTCCTGGGCCGCCGGCCTGGGCATCACCGCGCGCCGGGTCTGTGACGTCGGTGGCAGCACCGGCCGCCTGCTGCATGACCTGGCCAGGCGCCTGCCCGACGCGGAGGAACTGGTGCTGGCCGAGCCGTCGGCCGCCTTCTGCATGTGGGCCAGGCGGCTGCTGCTCGGTGAGGATTTCGACCGGTGGGTGCCCATGCCCGGCCCTACCTTGCGGGCCGACCACCGGCGGGTCGAGCCCGCCTGCCTGCCCAAGCCGACACCGCAAGCGCTTATCTACGGTGTCACCGCGTCGGATGTACCTAGGCCCGAAGGCTACTTCGACGTCGTGACGTGCACGAACGTACTCGACCGGGTGGACGACCCGGCGGCGTTCGCGGGCGAGCTGACACGCCTGCCGCGGCCGGGCGGCCTCCTGGTCATCGCCAGCCCGATGCATTTCGACGAGCATTACACCAGCCGGGACAGGTGGATTGGTGACGTGCACGAGATCCTCGATCCCGTGCACTGGCGCGTGGACAACCGCGAGGTAGACGTGCGCTACGAGGTCTGGCAGGCGCGGCGCCGGATCATCTCCTATCTCAGCCAGGTAGTAGGGGCGGTCAGACGACCCGAATCAACCGGCTGACGGCTTGCGTCCGACTCCGGCCAGGATGCCCCCGCCGTCAGGGCTGGAAGGCGAGGTCGTGCCGCCGGGAGCCGGCTCCCACTCCCCGGCATCAACCAGGCCAGGGCCGACGAGCTCCAATCCGCCGAAGAACCCCGCGATCTGCTTCGGGGAATGGTTGTAGAGCGTGCCCGCCTTGTATTCGCGGTTCGGCGTCCCGCTGGTCTCCTCAGCTCCTGAGCTCACGCTCATCACCAGGTAGCTACCGGGCACGATGGATTCCGTCAGCTCAGCGGCGACCTCGCGAGCGGTGCCGAAGTCGAAGAAATGCAAGACCAGGGCGAGGATGACGGCGACGGGTTCCCCGGCCCGGAACAGCCCGGTCCGTGCGGCTGCAGCGAGCACGGCGGCCGGGTCACGCAGGTCCGCTTCAAGAGCGGCCACCCCGGTGCCGGCCAGCAAGGCATGCGCGCGCGCCACGACCGCCGGGTCATTGTCCGCGTAAACGACCCGGCAGGCCGGGTCGTACTCCTGGGCGACCTGGTGGGTGTTGCGGGCCGTGGGCAGTCCGGAGCCGAAGTCGAGGAACTGGCGTATCCCCTGCCGGGCCAGCCAGCCGACGGCCCGTGACAGGAACAGCCGGTTCTCCCGGACCAGAGCGGGCATCGAAGGGAAGCGCTGGATCATCCGCTCCGCTTCACCGCGGTCGACATCGAAATTGTCCGTCCCGCCAAGCAAGTAGTCGTAGACCCGGGCGATGCTCGGCCTGCCACCGCCTTGCTCGTCCTCGCGTGTTCCCATTAACGCCCTGTCATCGCATCCCGCACGGCCACCGACAGCGAATCAGATATGCGAGAAACGTGCAAGACTGATACTTCCTATCACTTTAGATAGTGCCGCACCGCGAAGATTTGATACCATTTGTCGGAAGGGCGCGCGCTATGTGAGGGAGTCGCCTTGACGCTGACTCAGCTTCCGGATTTAGCCCCCGACGACATCCCGTACTACCCGATGACCCGAGCTGTGAGCTGCCCGCTTGACCCGGCTCCCGCGCTCAGCGACCTGCAAGCCAAGGCCCCGTTTGTCCGGGTCAGGCTGTGGGACGACAGCACGGCGTGGCTGGTGACCAAGTACGCCGAGCAGCGTGCCCTGCTGGCCGATCCGCGGGTCAGCGCGGACCCGTATCGGCCGGGTTACCCCTTCCAGAGCCAGGGCCTGCAGGACATCACCGAAGAGTCGCAGACCTTCCTCAACATGGATGATCCCGAGCATGCCCGGCTGCGCCGGATCGTCGCCGGCACGTTTACCGTCCGGCGGATCGAGACCACACGGCCCGCGATCCGCAAGATCGTCGACGATCTGATCAGCGACCTGCTGGCCGGCCAGGCCGAGGCCGATCTGGTGTCGCGGTTCGCGCTGCCCGTTCCCGCTCTGGTTATCTGCCACCTGCTCGGTGTTCCTTACGCTGACCGTGACTTTTTCCAGCGCACCAGCGCAACGCTTATTAGTCGTGAGACCTCCACCGCAGCCATGAAGGACACCATGGCGGAGGTGAGCCGCTATCTCAAGCAGCTGATCAACCGCAAGCTGGCCGCGCAGGCTGACGACTTGCTATCCCGCCTCGCCATTGAGCAAATACAGACCGGGCAGCTGACCCAGCAGGAGCTGAGTGAAATTGATCTCGCTTTTGCTGCTCGCGGGGCACGAGACCACTGCCAATATGATCGCGCTTGGCGCGCTGACGCTGCTGCGCCATCCTGGCCAGCTCGCCCAGCTGCGGAACTCCGATGACCCTGGGCTCATCGCCAGAGCTGTCGAGGAACTCCTGCGCTACCTGTCCAATGTCCACACCGGCCTGCGCCGGCTGGCCGTGGAAGACATCGAGATCGCCGGGCAGGTGATCCGCGCGGGCGAGGGCCTGATCATCCCCATCGAAACCGCCAACCGCGACGAGACGGTATTCCCTCGCGCGGGGATGCTCGATATCCATCGTGACGCCCGCAAGCACATCGCGTTCGGGTTCGGCGTTCATCAATGCGTCGGCCAGCACCTGGCCCGGCTGGAACTCCAGATTGTCTACGCCGCCTTGTGTCGCCGGATCCCGACGCTGGCCCTGGCCGTCGATCCCGGTCATATCTCGTTCAAGCAGGGCGGGCTCGTCTACGGCGTCTACGAACTGCCCGTGACCTGGTAACCGGAATGACGGCTGGTCATGGTCCTACCGCCGAGGTGGCCAGGCAGGCGACGCGGATCTGCTTGCTGCCAGCTAGCACCGCGACCATGGCGAGCAGGCCCGCGCCAACCGGCACCAGGAATGCGTAATCCGCCCCGAGCGGCGCAAGGGTGGCACCGGCCAGGAAGCTGCCCACGGTCATGCCGAACGCGAGTGCCGTCGTGTCCCAGGAGATGGTCTGGGTCAGCAGGGCGGGCGGCACCACACGCTGCATGACCTCCATCGCGGTAACCGTCGCCGGCGCCATCGCCACACCAGCGAGCGGTAGCAGGAAAATGAGGGAGAACAGCCCGCGGGCGGCGAGCAGCGGAACTCCACCTGCCGCGAACAGCGTGACGCTGACGATCAGCCGACGATGCAGTGGCATCTGCTCCTTCAGCGCGCCGTAGCCGAGCCCGGCGATCAGGCTGGCCACGCCCCAGAGCCCCAGAAACAGGCCGCTGAACTCGCGACCATGGTGCGCGGACGCGAACGCGATGAGCGAGACGGGCATGGCGCCAAACACGGCTCCGACACATAACCGCGCCGCATACAGCGCCTGGAGCGCGGGGATGCGTAGCGGGTTGCCAGCCCCACGCCCGCAATTCGGCCGACCGGCTCGGGCTCAGTGCCGCGCTGCGCCGCCAGGGCCAGCGTTCCGCCGAGCGCGCAGATCAGCACGGCGGCGAGTCCGGCCAGCGGTCCGATGCCGATGACCAGCGCGGTAACCAGGATCGGCCCGACGATCTCAACAGTCTCGATGGTGGCACTCTCGAAGCCGTAGGCGATGCGAAGCTTCTCCGTGCCCTGGTAGATCTTGGTCCACCGAGCCCGCACCAGCGGCCCCGCCGCCGGCATCGGCACCCCGGCGGCCGCGGCCAGCACGACAAGCAGCCACTCTTGCGCATGCGCCTCGACTGCGACCGTCAGCAGCACCATCAGCACACTGAAGGTCAGCGTCATGGGGACCAGCACGCGGTGCTGTCCGTACTGGTCGATCAGCCTGCCGAACACCGGAAGAGCCAGGCCAGCAGCCAAGGTGAGCGCCGCGTTGACCGCCCCGGCCGTGGCGTACCCGCCGTCGCGTCCGGTGATCGCGAGAATCAGGCTGACGAACACCATGGACGTCGTAAGCCTCGAGACAAAGCCTGCGGCGACGAACCCCTTGGTCCCGCGCTGGTCAAACAGGCTGAGGTAGGCCCGAAGCACACGTACCGGCGCCCGGAACCCGAAGCTCATATAACGAGCATCACAGATCATTATGGACAAGTCAATATCGCGCGAATTTCCGAAAAACCGGCCAGGATGGCCGATGCGAAATCAGAATCGTTTCCTGCGGTAGACGAAGAAATGCTCGTTCCGACTCGTCGCCAGGTCGTACCTCCGGCGGAGTCGGCGAGTTTCCAGTAATTCGAAGCCAGCTGACATTGCTTCCTGGATCTGACGGATTTCTGCCGCGAACTCGCGGAACTGGCTACGATAGAGCCGATACTGATCGTCGATCACTTGCTCGATATCCGCAGGTCCCACTCGAAGACTGAGTGCTCTTCGGCGCTGATGTTTATGATGACCGTGTTGCCATCGAATTCGTGTACCTGAGGCTGTTCGCGCACCACCCTGTTCAGGTGGCCAACTGTATTGACGTCAAAGATGAAAAGTCCATCTTCTGTCAGATGTTTGCACGTACACGCGAAGCACGAGATCCAGCGATTAAATTCCGCCAGATGGTTCAGGACGTCATAGGTGCATACAATAACATCGAATCTGCGCCCAAGCTCGAAGGATGAAATATTGCCCTGTATAAACTCTACGCCCGGAAGCCTCGCCCGTGCGACGTCAAGCATATTGGCCGAGATATCCAGGCCGGTCAGTGAGCCGATAGCCGAGAGTCCATTAAGCACTGCGCCTGTGCCGCAGCCGAGTTCAAGAAGGGATGAAGCGTCTGGGCCATAACGCTCAATGCAACGCATAATCTGCTTGCTTCTGATCGATGAGTCACTCATAAGCCGGTCGTAGAATTTAGCAAGCAAATCATAGTCGGCCATATGCCAATGGTACACGCCCGCAGGCGCCGGCCCAGGTGACGTTTTCGTCCGGGCGCGGTCCGCCGTAATTGATGTCGGCTCCGTATCTTCGTTCGTCAGCCTGTCCCGCTGAGGATGCCGGGCAAGCCCCGCCTCCAGCACCGCACGGTCGTCTGCGGGGTTGCTGCCGAGCGTGTTGTTGCTCTTGGCCTCGGCGATGCGATGGCCGTGCGAAGTTCCTGTTCAACCGGCGTAGCCACGGTGCTCTCTCGACGGCAGGCGCAGCCTTGTGTCAGGCGGAGGGGCGGTCAGCCAGGTCCGCACGAGGCTCTCGATCGCCCTGCGGCCGGCATCCGGGTGCTCGCGCCGCATCCGCTGCCGGTAGAGCTTCACTCCAAGGTCGTGCATGTCCAGCGCCGAGCGCAGCCCGGCCAGCCGCATGATCAGCTCCCGGAACCCGCCCATCCCGTTCATGTTTCCATGATAGTTGCGAGCCCAGTCCTTAGCGCGGCAGAGACAGGCAGTACGGAACGATGCCTGGCCGACCCGAACGAGCGCCCATGACGCCCTCTGTGCCTGTACTGCCACGGAATGCGGCCAGGCCAGGCCGTTCGCATCCGCGAAGACGACTTCGTGTTCGGTACGACAGAAGACCGGGGCGCGAGGCGATTGACCTCACGCGGACGGCCTGGTCGGCCGCGCTGCTGGCCGGGCGCGACGCAAGACGACCACCCGTTACCTGGCCGCCCGAGTGCCATCTTTCGGCGTACAGGGCGGCGATCTCGCGGGCCGGATACCTCTCGTGATCGAGGAGCGTGGTCAGGACCCGCAGGGTGGTGGCTTCGTCCTGCCGCTGCGTGTGCGGGCGGTGACGGTGCAGGTGACGAGCCGGGCGGTGGTGCCCGGGAGCCGTTCCGAGTGCGGGTCGCCGTGGTGGCGGCGGCGCCTGGTGCGCATGCCGTCGGATTCGCGGAGCATGACCAGCTCAGACCCGTCGGGCAGGGTGCGGATCGTCTTGAAGGGGACAGACTTCGCGGTGTTCTTGACCCGCCAGGCCAGGTGCGCGCCAGGCGGCTCAAAGGAACCTACCTGCGCTCGACCGCGAACACGCCCGCGTATTCCAGCACTGAACTCTGGAGATACGGCAGAGGATATCGGTGGTAGGACGTGGCTTGGCCACGTAGGCGTGGTCCAGACCCGGCATCGATCCGGCCAGCCCTGGAGGTGTCTTGTGACCGACTCCGCCGCTTCGGCGGATAGCGCTCTGACCAGCACATCACCAGCGCTGGTCAGAGCACATATTCCCAGGTGGTGGCAGGTGTTGGGTTCGAACCGAACGTAGGCTGAGCCGAGCCGACGGTTTACAGACATCTCCCGAACATGCCCTGACCCGCGGTTACGCCATTACGATCCAGGATTCTCCGGCTATTCTCCGCAGCCCTGATGGGGGTCTCCTCAAGCCTGCCGTCCGTTCGCTCATCCCGCTCGGCGTCCGATCGCGACGCCGTCACTCAGCCTGGCCGCTCACTCCGAGGCGGCGACCTACGGCGTCAGATAGGCTATAATTCTGTACATGACAACCGTTCCCGTCGCCGAGGCCCGGCAGAACTTCTCGGCGCTCGTGGACCAGGCGATCGCCACTCACCAGCGGGTTCTCGTGACTCGTAACGGGTCCCAGCGATCTGGATGATCGCCGACGATGACTTCGAGTCGATCATGGAGACGCTCGACGTGCTCGCCGACGCGACGGCCATGCGGGACGTGGCCCAATCGCGAACGGATTCAGAGGAAGGCCGGTACCTAACGGCCGCTGAGATGGAGAAGATCCTCGCGGCCCGCGCCCGGGGGATCGACCTCGGGGACGACACAGACGTTGTCGCCGAGATGCACGCACGCGGATTGCCGGACGCGGTCTGCGTAGCGACACTGGACGCGCTCATCTCGACCCGCCGACAGCAGGAGCGGTGAGCTACAGGGTCATCTTGCGCCCGGCCGCAGCACGCGCCCTGCAGCGGATGCCCGAGAAGATCGCGGCCGCCTGCTGGGAATTCATCCACGGGCCGCTCGCGGAGAACCCGCACCGGGTCGGCAAACCGCTCCTCGCGCCGCTGGCGCCGCAGTACTCAGCCCGCCGCGGCGAGTACCGCGTCATCTACCTGATCGAGGACGAGCAGGTAACGATCGTCATCACGTCCGTTACCCACCGCGCCGACGCCTACCGCGCACACTAGCGGATTTCCGGACATTTCCCAGGCGGCGGCTCTGACTCCGGCGGTCTCCAGCGATGGGGGCTAATACTGATACCTGGTCTGTGATGCTGGCCTTGTGGGCAGATGGGTGCTGTTTCTGGGTGCGGGGGCTTCGGTCGCGGCTCCGACGTGCCTGCCGGACTTCGGGTCGCTGGCCCGGGGGGTGATGGGCAGTGTCGGGTGGCGGTACCGGAATGGTTACTGGCGCAAGGCCGGGTTCCCCTCGTTCGCTGACCCGGGCCGGGCAGTGTCACCGGAGGTGCTGTTCGGGACGTTGCAGGGTTTCGGCGTGGGATATGCGGAGGGCATCGCAGAAGTCCTGAATACCGGGTCGCCGAACGCCGCTCACCGGGCTGCGGCGGCCGTGCTGGAGTCCGGCGGCATGGTATGGACGACCAATGTCGACCGGGCCGTGGAGGGCGCGTGCGCGGCCCGGGGAATGGCCGGGCCGCCGCGATTCGGCCGGTCGCCCGATACGGCGCACGCAAGGCGAGGCCACAGCCGGGCGGCGGCCCGGCCGCGCGTGCTGCTGCCGCTGTCGCAGGCCGGTCCCGGCGGGTTAGTGAAATTCCACGGGACCGCAGAGGATCCGGCCACGCTGGCTTTCTCCGACCGTGAGCTCATGACACCGCTGCCTGACACCGATGCCGATCACCTGGCGAGCCTGGCCCGGGGCAGTTCGCTGGTGATCTACGGCTACGCCGGCGCTGACGCTGACCTGGCGGACTTGCTGGAACTGGCGATCAGGCAAGCTGACGAGGTCCTGTGGTTCGAGCCATTCACCGGGTCCAGGGCGACGGCGAGCTTGTTCTTCCCCGACGCCAGGGGATGCTTCCGGCCAGACCTGCCGCCCAGGGCCGTGGCAAGGGGCGCGAAGACCGTCATCCCGCTGACCGCGGCCGCGTTCCTCGACGTCGCGGCACGGGCCGGCTACGGCGTCGCCGACGATGACAAGCCGAGGTTCACCCAAGTTCAGGATCCGCCGCCCGATCCGAGGCCGAGAGTCGGGCCCGCGCCCGGCATCGTCAGCGCCCGCCTGATCGCCCGTTTCGGCCCGGCGGCGGAGGAGTCGCATGCGCTGTTCTCCGCGCTGCGAGCCGACGCGGCGGCGGGGCGGTGGCGACTGGCACCTGGTTACCTGCGCTGGGCGGTCAGCCGCAGCCTCTACGGTCACGGGGCTGCCTCGCTGCTGGTCCGGGGCCTGGCACGGTTCCGGTGGCTGCTCTTGCTGCCCGGGATCCGGCGGCCGGCAATCCGCTGCTCACCCGGCATTTCGCCCTGCTGCTGACGGCCCGGCGCTGGCCCGAGATCGGGAAGCTCGCCGACTGGGCGATCAGCCGCCGGCACCGGCAGGACGGCACCCCGTTCCCCTCGGACTACTATTACCGTGCCTTCGCCCGCCGGTATCAGTTCCGCCCAGCGGATGCCGCGGCTGACGCCGAGATCGCGGTCCGGGGGCTGGCCAGCGCCCGTGACCCGGAGCGGCTCGCCGGGGCCTTGCTGGAGTCCGGCTCGGCGGCGATCTACCAGGGCCGGTTCGATGACGCGCTGCGGCGGGCGTTCGAGCTGCAGTACCGGCGCGGCCGGTACGCCATCCCGCGCTGGCAGTCCTGGGGCGGCTTGCTGGAAGCGACGGCCCGGTGCTACCTGCGTGATCCGGACGCTGCCGACCAGGCGATCGCGCGCGCGGCTGACAGGTTCGACGACGAGGGGTACGAAGGGGCGCTCGCGGACCTCGATGCTGTCGGCTTGCTCGCCGAGCGCGTGCGCCGCGCTCTTGACGCGAAGAGCGCACGGAAACCGGTGCCGCCGGTACCGGACCGGGAACGGACGCCTCACCAGCAAGACGACCTCGACCTCATCGTGGGAGACCTGGAACTAGGGCACGGCACCGCTGACGGGCTCATCGCCGCCCGCGCCCGCTACGAGGCCGTCGCTGGCAGGAAGTCCGACCAGATCACCACGTCGATGGCCGCGCTCGGCCTGGCCGAGGTCACGCGCCGGGAAGGCGCCGCCAGTGAGGCGGCGGACGCGTTCGCGGCGCTCGCCCAGGACGCCAGGGCGCGGGGCGCCACCTGGCTGGAGGCCCAGGCGGTCTACGGGCTGCACCTCGCCGACGATGCCCGGGCGGCCGCGCCCTGGCGCGACCTGCGGCAGCGGCTGCCCGCCCCGGTGACGCTAGCCGACATGGCCCTGGGGGAACCTAGAGTGCTGTGGACTCTCACCATCTGACGCCGTCCCCCGGCACGGACGCCCGCTGGAGCGCGACCAGCACCGGACAGGCAATCCGCATCGGACGGGCGTGGCTGCGGTCACCCGCCCTGCGCGACCTCTGCGCCGCGCTCGGCGGTCCCCGCCTCACGGATCCCGATCGCGACCTGCCGTCCCTTGCCCGCTGGTCATCGGCCGTGCTCGACACTCGACGCGGCAGCGAACGGCACTCAGCACCGCCGGCGGGCTTCACCCTGTTCCAGGTCACCGCGCTGCTCGGGGCGGCTGGTCCGCTCGGGCTGCTCAGCACCCCGCCACCTGGCCGTGCGGGCTATGACATCACCGTGATACTCGGCGGCACCGTCACCGGCAACGAACTCCGCAGCCGCCTCGCCCGCGACCTGTCCTCGGCAGGCACCAGCCTCGGCACGATCGTGGCGCTCACCACCGACCGGCCGCTGACCGCCGCCGAAGGCCCGCAGACCGGATATCAGACAGAATCAGAGCACCTGACCGCCACCCTCAGCAGCCTGCTAGCGGCGAGCCCGGTCACGCAGCCCTCTGCTGGCCAGGCACCAGCCCGGCGGGCCCGCGGCGAGATCCGGACAATGATCGCCCGGTCTTCCCGGCCGGGCGCGCGAGCAGATACCAGCGATGCGATCAGGGAATTCACCCGGCGCGTACCGGGCGCTGAGCGCCAGCAGGTACTCGTCGTGACCAGCGCGATCTACGTCCCGTACCAGTTCTTCGCCATCATCCCGCCGCTGCTCGGCAACGGCTCTGGCTACGCCGAGCTCGTCGGTACCCCGACTGCGACGGACGGCCAGCCCACGGTCCTGGCACAGCGCATAGGCCAGGAGATCCACGCCGCCATCAGCACCCTGGCCTGTCAACTCATACCCCGGCCGGGAGCGGAACCCGGCTAGTTATCCGCCCGGCGCCCGGCGGACATTCGCGTCCTCTTCTCGGAACTGAGGGCTTTTGTTAGGCTGAGCCGACGGTTTTACAGCTATCTCCGGAACATGCCCTGACCTGCGCTGATACCTCAGGTCCTCAGACTTGTTGGGTACGAACCAACGCTGAGCCGACAGGCGCCGCGGATGAACTCAGTCACGGAACGCTGGACCAGCAACTGCCGACCAGAGCTGCCGGACCGCGCCCTGGCCGACTGTCGTCGAATCCTCCTCGGTGTTTCCAAGCGCTCAGCCTTCGACCGGGCCAGCTGGGCCGGCCGCAGTCCCAGCTGGGGAATCCCAGGCATGATGTCTTGGCATACCAGGCGCGAACGCTACTCGCCGCGCCGGCCGGGAGACGGGATCCAGCCGCGCCGGTCTCTGCTGCTGCGCGCCAGCGCAACGGCGCGCTCGCGCCCCGGTCCCGTTGGCCGCCCGCAGTGTAGCGCATCAAGCTACACTGCGGTATAGTCGGTTGTGAGACATGAGGGAGGTCACCATGGCCGCTCATACGTCCTTCCGGATCAGCGACGCCGCCAAGAGCCACCTAGCATCCCGTGCCGCACACGAGGGCGGCACCGCTACGGCGCTACTGGATCAGCTCATCTCGAGGGCATCGACCAGCTCGACTATCCGGGGTGATCTTCCGCGGCCAGGCCCACGACCGGCGTGCCGCCCTCGCCGCGGGCCCGGACGTCTGGGAGATCATCGCCCGACTCCAGGAACTCGACGGCAGAGAAGAGCAGCGGATCGCTTGCTGAGCGAAGAGTCTGATGTGCACCCCCGGCTCATCCGCATCGCCCTCGACTACGCCGCAGAGCATGCCAGCGAGATCAGCGAGCGGATCGGCCGCAACCGGTCGATGGCCAAGCGCAGCCTTGAGACGGCGCGGCAGCGCGAGGCGCTGCTGGCGTGACCGCGTTCCTGATAGACGAGATGTTCCCGGCGACAGCGGCCGCGCTGCTGCGGGACAATTACGGTCACGACGCGGTCCACGTCACCGAGGTTGGCCTGCGCGGCGCTCCGGACACGCAAGTCGCGGCGCCGCCCGCGCGGACAGCCGGGCCGTCGTCACCGAGAACGTCGCCGACTTCTCCGCCGAACGCGACATGGTGCTCGTGTTTGTCTTAAAGAGGAACCTGCCTGCAGGGGCGCGAAGCCGCCGGTCCTCGCGCCGTTCCTGGACGCCGGAACCACGAGCTACCCAGATCCGTACCTCGGCCCGCACTGGCCAGCGACCTGAGCGCGGCGCGGCCACATTCCGCGACAGATCCAGATGGCCGAACGCACGACGACCGTGGCAAACTGAGTAGCCGGATGAGGGCAGGACGCTTGCGTAGTCTTGCCGAAGCGTCCTCATAGAGTCCGGCCGCTAGATCTCCAAATAATGAGGTCGCTAACACCGGTCGGTAGCACCACGTTCAGAGACGCGTTCTCAGGTTGGTGAGCAGAGATATGCCGCCGAGGAGGGCGCCCAAGGGGACGGTGCACCAGCCGATCATTCGTGAGACTCCGTAGACGCGGCCCTGGAGGCGGTCCGGGGTCAGGGCGTAGCGGTAGGCGGCATTGGTTGTCTGGAAGATCGGGCCCATCAGGGCGCCGACCGTGTAGACCGCGCCCAGCAGGAACACGGTTGGAGCTAGGGCGAGCGCCACCATTTGCACGACCCACCACCAAAGAGCGCCGAGCAGGATCACGTTCGGGGGGACGAGGCGCTGCACCGGCGGGGCCGCCAGGGCGCCAGCGATCGCGCCCACGCCGAAGAGGCCGAGGAGAAGACCGATGGAGGCCGAGGAGGCGCCGAGGTCTTTGGCGCGCACGATGATGGTCAGGCCAAGGGCGCTGAAGGCGAGATTGCCGACCGCCGCGATCGCTACGAGTGCGCGAAGGAGACGCTGGCCCCACAGCCAGCGCACGCCCTCGGAGATTTCCGCCAGCAGGTGGCGGCGCTCAGGCGGCCGTTCTTCCTCCAAGCTCCGCCGGATCGGGGCGGTCATGGCGACGCCCACCAGGTATGACACCGCGTCGACCGCGAACGGCACGGCGTGGCCCAGCCCGAACAGGAAGCCTCCTAAGGGCTGGCCGATCAGGACGGCGCCCTGATCGCGGGCCTGGTTCTGGGCGACCGCCGTCGGCAACTGCGGCTTGGGCACCACGTAGGGCAGGGCGGCGGTCTCGGCGAGCAGGAAGAAGACGTACAGCGTCCCCTCGACGAACGCCACGACAATGAGGTGACCGATCATGATCCGTCCGAGTAGGACGGCCACCGCGACTGATGCCAGGGCCACCGCCCGGCCGGCGTCGGCGGCGAGCATGATCCGCTTGCGGGGCCAGCGGTCGACGAGGGCACCGGCCGGCAGGAACCAGATCAGGAACGGGGCCGTCTGCGCGGCAGCCACCAGGCCGGCTTGGGCCGCCGAGCCGGTGATGGCCAGCACGATCAGCGGGTACGCGAGACCGCTGACCCGGGTGCCAATCGTCGATACGACCTGCCCCGTCCACAGGAGGAGGAAATCGCGGTTCTGCCAGAGGGGAATCGGCATCGGATTATTCTGACAGCCGCCTGACACCAGTCACCTACCACGGCTGCCGCCGAGCCCCGAAAGCCCCTGTCAGGTGAGGTCCGCCTTGTGGAGTTCGTTGGCGAGTTGTACCCGTGACTGGATGTTGAGTTTCGCGAACACGGAACGCAAGTGTGTTGCGACGGTGTTGACGGATACGCCCAGCTCGATGGAGGCCGACTTATTGGTGTGCCCGGTTCCGATGAGCAGGGCCACCCGGCGTTCAGCTGGGGTCAGCGCCGCCCAGCCCGCCGTGGCCTGGGTAGTGGTGGACCATTTTGCGCGACGGGACGGACCGAGGGAGCATCCAGCAGGTCCTCACCGTCGACCCGGTCATAGCCGGCTACTTCATGATCCAGCCGCTCCAGATGAGCCGCAACGGCGGCACCCACGTGACCGCGGTGTCCCGTGACCAGAAGGCGCACGACCCCATGATCGGCCGATCGCTGGCGGGCGTGCCAGTGGATTATGGTCACGAGAAAGGGCTGGCGGGAGGAGGCTTCACGTCACCAGCACGCTCGGCCAGCCCGACCGCTCAGGCAGACGGCGAGGTGGCCAGTCAGGGGAGATCTCTGGGTTATGAGACATACGACGCCCGTCTCGGGTGAGCGTCCCAGCGCGGAGTCCGGTAGGTGGCGTCAGCCGTAACGCGCCGGGGCACCGCCTTGATCAGAAGCCTTAAGAGTTACCCCCGCACTGCGAGAACCTCCGGCCTAGGTTCGATAGACATCGCGACGATGGTCGATGTCGACCACTGTCACTATCCGGTTCTTGTCGTCGATCCGGTAGATGATTCTGTAGGTGCCGCGACGTGCACTAAACCTATCGTCCATCGGCGGAAGAAGTCTCTTCCCGGCGCGGTAGGGCGCTCTCTGTAGAGTGCCCGTGATGAACTCGTAGGCTGCCGTAGCAACGGCCTCCGGCAGAATCTCGCTCAAAGCGCGGCGGACGGTCGATGTCGTCCGCAACTCGTACGGATCGTCCCCAGCCTCGCCATTCACCGGGCGCGGCGCCTCATTGCCTCGGCAAGCTCCGCAGCAGAAACGTACTCGCCACGGGCCAGCTCCGCATCGGACTCGGCCAACCGGTTCATCGTCGCGGCATCACGCATGATCTCCAGGGTTTCCTCAAGCGCTTCCAAATCCTCCGGAGCGATGAGGACGGCTGACGGTCTGCCATGGACAGTCACGGTCACCCGCTCGTGGTGGTCATGGACGCGGCCGACGAGCTCCGACAGATGAGACTTGACATCGCCCAGCGGAAGCACAGTCATGGTCAAAAGTATGACCAAAAATCCAGGTTCCGTCAAAACAAACGCTCCGAACGCGGAACGCGAGCCGACGGTTTCCCGGAGATCTAGCCGCCTGCAACCCGTAGCTGGCCGGGTCTGCCGCAGCCAGCACATACGGCAGCCAGCTCGGCACCGCAGCCAGGAGGCAGTCCGGTCACGATCTGTCACGGTTGCAGGGCGGGCAGCGCCTCCAAGGATCTTGTCCATGAAGCTGACGTCGCATCTGCCGGGTGACCGGCGCGTCCACGTCGACGGGCGGCTGCGCGCCAACTTGATGGTCTGGCTTACCACCGTGCGCCCGGACGGACGGCCGGAAAGCGTGCCGGTCTGGTTCTTGCTGCGCGAGGACGAGACGTTCCTCATCTATAGCCAGCCGACCAAGATCAAGCTGAGCCGCCTGCACGCATGACAGTGCGCCCTCGCGCTGGCCGGTGACCGGTTCCCTCCCCCCTCCCCGATGAGTACTCGCGGTGTCCGCGATGACCGTGACCGAGCTAGCCTTCCCCGGCAACTTCACGGTCCCGAGCTGCTGGCCGGCACGGAACCAGGCCGGGCCAGCCCGGCCCTGCTCCTACATGTGCCCTGTTCGCCGGCACCGGGACCGCCTTCGCCATCGACGAAACGGCCGCCGACCATCTCCGGTAACTGTTGAGGGACGTCCCTCATTTCCGCGCCGACTCCCCAGACGCGACGGCCACGTTCGCGCCCGGTGCGCTGAGGATCTCCCGTATCGGCCCTCCCGCCGAGTCTCGTGCACAAACCGGTGCACAAATCGACTTACTCCTGCTACTGATTCTCGGCGTAGCTGCCGCCGGATCGGCCGTTCGGACATCTCTGGGTAGTCTCACCTGCTGGCCGGTGCTGCCGGGACTTACCGTGATTTTCCGGGCATCCTGGCGGTGAGCCGTATCTGACTAGTCTCATGATCAGGTCGCTCTCCGGTTTCCTGCGGTCGTTTCCTTAGTGTGGTCCTGCCGGTTAATCGCGTTTTGCGCAAGCCGGGAAACCTGAGGAAGACCATGACACTCCGAATAGGACGTCAGCTGCGACGAGCGCGACTAGCACTGGTTGCTGCCGCACTGGTGAGCCTGGCTGGCGGCACCGCCGCCACCGCGGCTCCGCTATCGGGAAACGCTCCGCAACGCGAACTCGACAGCGCCGCTAAGCCAGCCAGCTTCACCTGGCACACGCTCAATCTCCTGAATGGCTGGCAGTCGGCGGCGAAGAAAATACTCCTGACCGGCACTCCGGCCTGGGCTTACCGGGATGGGGTGGTGTACCTGCGCGGCGCGATCAGGCAGCCGAAGCCCGATGGCAGCACAAACTTCGCCCGGCTGCCCAAGTTCGCGAGGCCGCCCCACAAGCTGTACCTCCAGATCGCCACGGGCTCGGACGCCGCTGGCATCCTCTACATCGGCCCTGGCGGCACGCTGGAGGCCTACGACGGCAACGCGCACGCCTTCGCCTCGCTCGGCGCGATCTCCTATCCGACCGCCGCGATCAAGTCTCATCAGCTGACCATGAGAAACAGTTGGGTGTCCAGCCAGCCGAACTACCAGACGGGCAACCCTGCCTACGCGATCAGCCAGGGCGTGGTCTACCTGTCAGGGTCGATGCATTCAGTTACTAACCCAGCGCCCATATCGCTTGCCTTCGTGCTGCCCAAGGCCGCCTGGCCAGGCGCACTCCATGTATATCTCGGTATACACGCTTGACGGCACCTCGCCGGGCATAGTGCAGATCGAGTCGACCGGGGAAGTCGATGTCGCTGCCGGGGACGCAGTCGGGTACACCTCCCTCGCTGGCATCTCGTTCCCGGTCAGCAGTACGAAGTGGCACAACTTCAAGCTAGAAGGCGAATGGAAGCCCGCCCCGCCCAAGTACGATACCGGCGCCCCGGCCTACGCCGTCGTCAACGGCGTCGTGTACCTCAGCGGCTCGATGTTTCAGCCCGTTGCTGACAGCAGAGTCTGGTCGCAGCCTCCTGCCGCCGCCAGAACCGCCGACGTGGTCGACCGCGAGGTGGACACCGCCGACGCCATGGCCGGCGCGGTGACCATTACTGCAACCCGGGGCCGCGTCGGCACCAACTCGTTCAGCAACGCTCAGATCTTCACCTCCTTCGACGGAATTGCCTACCCGCCAAGCTCCTGACCGCGCCGTTCGCAGCCAGGGATATGACCAAACTTAGGACATGAAATTCTGCTGCACGCAATGAGCGGCAAGTCCCAGAGTGATCCAGGAAATGGGAATGAGTCGCTATCGGCCGATGAGCGTTGTGGGTGCCGATAACCTGCGCCATCTCGACATATCCGTTGCGCGAACCCGTCGGCTCGGCCCGCTAGGCTCTGACCAGGCCATTCGCAGTCCAGCGGACGAGAACTGCCTCGTGGCCGAGTTGGGTGCCGTTTACTGGATCGGCCCTGAAACGGCCGAATAGCGTGTCAGTATCCAGCGCCGCGGCCGCATGCCACACCGCTTCCGGCCCGGTGCCGGCAGCCTGCCGGACGCAGTGCGACGCGAGCATCGCCGCTGCCGCCGCCTGGACTGCCGGATAGTCCGGCGATCCGCCGAAGCGCTGCGAGTAGGCCCGGAGGAAGTCGGCCTCGGCGGGTCCGAGGCGCGGACGGCGACCGTCTGAGGCTGGGAACCACTGCCCGATGCCGTATACGCCCTCCGCGTCGCTGACCTTCTCGCGGAATTCCCGGACGCCGGCGGCCACGCTGCAGACCACCCTAGGCGGAGGGGATGCCAGCCGGGCCGTGAGGACGGCTTGAACGTCATCTTCGAATGTGCCAGCCGAGAACAGGTCCCAGGCGCCGGGCGCGCCAGGGCCGGGAAGCTCGCCAGCGGACCTGGCCACGTCGATGCCAGCATCGCGCGCAGCGGTCTCGGCACCGTCGCATACCTGACGGCCGAATGAGCCCTTGCCCCGGAGTATCCGCAGCGTGGCGTGCGGATAGCCGACGGCGATCCGGCGGATGAAGGACTCGGCGTACCGGCTGGCCGGCGTCAGGACCGATAGCATTGCCCCTGGGAAGGCGGCTTCTACGTCATCCCCGGAACCCCCGTGATTCCACAAGATGCGGCCGGCTTCCGCGGCCATCCTCCCGGCTGCCCTGGTGAGCTGCGTGGAGTACGGCCCCAGTATCACGTCGCATGTGCCCATGATCCGGGGCAGCGCAGATTCTAGTGCCTGCGGACTGCTTTCATCGTCTTCTATGGCGAGTTCCGCCGAGCCGTCGAAGTCCCGCCAGATCTCAAGGGCCGCCGCGGCCTGCCGCCCGAAACGGGAATACCTTCCGGACAGGGACAGGCATGCGCCGATGCGAAGAGGCCGCATATCAGCTCTGGAGGGCGCGGTCGCTGTCATCGACACTTCGTGCTGAAATTCATGGCGGTCCGCGGCGGCGATTGTGTCCTGTACCTCCACGGGCCGGCCCTCCGTGTCATATATGGTCCTGATCACCCGGACGACTGGCACTCCCGGCGGGAGCCCCAGGCCCGGACCGAGATGGCGCTCATCTTCGGAGCATGCCATGGCTGGTGTTGCTCGCACCAGGTGCGTGCATCGGTCAGCGCCCGCGGCGGTCGGCGAACCACTCGAGGCCGGCCATGGCCCGCAAGGAAGTATGCATTCGTGCCCGAAGTCGCGCTGGATCAGCCCGGGCAGCTATTGACCGTGCTCAGGTCCACGAATCCGGCAGCCCGGACGGCCGCATCCGGGGTAATTCTCGTGCCGGACAGGAAGCAGAAGGCTTGGCCTGATGCCACGTCAGTGAATACAACGGCCTTTGGCCACTCATTGTTGAATGAGCCCCACGGTACCGTCAGCCCGCAACCGCGGAGGCTGAATGAAGTAGCGCTATTAAACTCGCAGTGGGTTCCAGCGAATCCGGTATTTTGGAATACGCACAGATCCCCGCTCGGACAGGTAAAGTCTACCGCTGGCGAGGTGACCGCCGCTTGCGCGGCCGCAGCGCCGCCAAGCGGCACCAACGGAGCAACGGCGAACATCAATAGCGATGCCGCTAAGGCGCGGAGTCGATTCATCCGAATTTCCTTCTCCCTCTGTCTGCGAACAGAACATAGCGTGCCGCTTCGCTGCCCGGGCGACCACGAGGACCCGGCTGCTTGAGTTTCATGATATGGCTTCACGCTGGCCAGTCCTGGCTGACTTGGTGACTGGACCGCCCGGTTTTGTGGAGACTGTGACCTCTGTGAGGGTCGGAGCTCATAGTATCGAGGAAGGCATTTGCCGCTGACCTGCGGGAACGGGCCGTGAAGATGGTCCTGGATGCGTGCCGAGTCAGGTGGCGGTCCGATGCGATAGCACAGGTCTGGGGTTAGCTGGGATCGCTGTCAGGGCTGAGCGCCAATCAGATTAGCTCTTTGAAGATGCAAGCGTCCGTCGTTGCGGAAGTGCGCACCGTCTGCCTCTAGGATCACGCACCCACAGCAGGAGCACATCCGTCGTCACTGGCGCCAGCTTGACCTGCTCACCACACGCCAGCGGCAGCGCCGTGATGGCCAGGTTGTCTCAGGAGTCCTGTCACCGCAGCCAGAGCATTGCTACCATAGGCCGCACCAGTGAACACTATCTGCCCGTAATCGCCGACGGCGCGGGCCTCCGATCTCGCGGGGGGCACCATCAACGGTTACATCGGAGTCCAGATCGGCAGCGTGGCTCAGGCCGAGGACGACTTACGCCAGGTGCTGTACGCGCTCGAAGCGGAGCTGGACCACCTCGACGACCAGATGAAAGCCTCGCTGTCCGAATGGACTGGCGCCGCCCAGCAAGCCTATGAGCAGGCCCACGCGCAATGGCGGGCCGCGGCCGGGGACATGACCCGGGTACTGGGCTGGCTGCACGGCGTGCTCACGACCGCGCACGCCAACTACTCCTCGGCCCGCGCGGTCAACGTCGGCATGTGGCGAGGGAACGGCTAATGGTGCTGGCACCACTCGGTGGCGGCGGCACGATCAGCGTCACTCCGGCCGACGTGGCGGTCGCGGCCAGGCAGTTCGCCACCGCCCAGGACAACCTCTGGAAGGCTTGGCTGTCGCTGCAGTCGGCGCTCGATTCCAACAGCGGGATGGCCGGGGACGACCGGCCGGCCGGCAGCTTCACCAGCGGCTACAACCCTGCCGTGAACGCAGCCTGGAAGGCGCTGCGCACCTCGGCGCTCGCGCTCGGCGGCATCTCGCGGGGCCTGACCCAGACCGCCAACAACTTCGTCGCCGCCGAGAACCACTCCACCGCCGGACATCACCCGCCGCTACCCAGCTACGTACCCGAACCGGTCTTCGACGACGTCGAGATGGCCAGTCCCAACTCTGCGACCGGGCCGGGCGAGACCGTGTGGTTCCTGCCCGGGCCGCTGGCCCGGTTCTGGCCGAACGCGCACACCGACAGGATGCGCACCGCTGCGGCCGCCTGGCACAACACGGCCGCCGCCGTGACCAGCCTGAGCGGCGATGCGGTCGCGTCGCTATCCGGCCTGGAGTCCGGCGACGACACCGCAGCGGCGATCAGCAGCTTCGTCTCCCAGATTTACACGCCGGGCGACAACTCGACCGTGCTGGCCGGCACTGCCCAGATCTGCAAGTCGATCGGCGACGCCTGCGACCAGTACGCCTCCGCCGTCGACTCCAAGCGCTCGGACGTGAAGAACGCCCTGCTCGGGGCCGGAATCGCGGTCGGGGTGACCACGATCATCGGCGTCCTCGGCACGATCTTCACCGGCGGCGGGTCGGATGCGGCGGCCGGCGCCGCCGACGCGGCCGAAGTCGAGGCGATCGTCGGCGACGTGGCCGCCGAGGTCTCGGCCACGGTCGAGTCCGACCTGAGCGCGACGGTCGGCCCGGACCTGGTCGCGACGGTCGAGGCCGCGGCCGACAACGCACCCGCGGTGCAGATGGCCTCGGCGGAGACCACCGCCGTCCAGGGCGAGGTGGAGGGCGCGCTGGACAAGGCCATGGCCGACTCGCTCGGCGACGCTAACCTGGGCAGGCTGAGCGACTCCGAAGCGGCCACGCTGGTGCGGCTGCGGGAGGAGTATCCCGAGCTGGATTTTAAGGCCGCGGCGGAGGAACGCGACGGCGAGTACGTCGACAACCAGGGCCGCACCTACGATCAGATGGGCAACCCGAAGACGTCGCAGTTCTGGAACCCACAGTCCGCGCAACGGTTCTACAACGCGATCCTGGCCCACCTGAATAAGTCGATCGACTTCACCATCATCGACCTGACGGGGTTCAGCGACCAGTCCATCGCCGACATCCGCGACTTCATCGACTCGCTGTCCGAGGCTCAGCGAGCCAAGATTATCAGGATTGGATTTTAATGGCCGCACTCATCTTCACCGACGACGAGGCAGGCTCGATCACCTTCCGAAAGGCGATCTTCCGGCTGATCCTCGAGCGGGCCCGGGCGCGGGTGACCGCCCCGTCCGACCTGGCCGAGCTGGAGATGTCCGAGGCGATGGAGGGCATCTCGTTCAACCTGCTGCCTGCGGACCAGCGCGCCCGGCTGGCCGCAGCGGTGGCCGGCGCTACCACCAGCCTGAAAGAGGACATCGCCGCCGGGCAGCCGCTCGGCGAGGAGGTCAGACCGGGCGCGCAGGAGAAGCTCGACGAGGTGCTGGCGCTGCTGGCCCGCTACCGGAGCTGAAATACGGAGCCGACCGGTCGGGCGCCGCGGCCTGGAGTTCGGCCAGGGCTGAGCGCACCTGTGCCGCCCGATACTCGATCGTGTGGTCTGACCTACTGATACACCGGATCTCCGAAACCGACGGCATCCCGCTCGCGTCGGTTATCAAGGTAAGCACAACTCGGCCAGTACATTGTCAATGACTGATGCGGATCGTCCTTGACGACTGTATTCGACTTGATAACAGCTGTGGCATCGACCGGCAACCGTGGGAACTGGTCGATCACGGCAGCGGTGAATGGCTGTGGTTCAACGACTACGCCGATGCCGCGTTCCTCAATAAGGGCTTCTGCCTGATCGGAGGAGTCCAGTATGAGCCGGTTCTCACAGCAGAGCCAAGCTCAGGTAGCCAGCTGGATATGAGGTGCCAGGGCCAGGGCCCGGGATTACGTACCAGGAATGGTCCAGTTAGCGCGGACTCACGCGAAGCAAGGTAGCAACTGCCGGATGCGTCCTTGGTTATCCAGCCCGCCGATATTCTCACCGGCCCGCAGTTCCGTTACATTTCCTATCACCGAACTCGTGTTGGCGCTCGACCCTCCGTCGCCTGCCAGCACAAATCCATGCCCTGGCAGGCGGCACGGGCGCCGACCGGCAGTAGCGATCCTGAGGTGGGCATCCCAGGCCCGAACCGAGGTGATCGGCGGGTGCCTTGCTGTCCTCACCGGTCACCCAGTCGTGTGCCTGCTGGACCCCTCTCCCCACTAGGGCGGCGGGTATCGTTGCAGACGGTGGTGCCGTGCAGCCAGGCGGCGTTCATCCAGGGTGCGGGCCATTCCACGGCTACTCGGCTCGCCAGGCTGGCATCCCTTGCGGGAGATCCCCGTGCTCGGCGAGCCCGTGCATGGCACAGTCGCGGACGCGCCTTATTTCCTCGTCGGTCCTGGCGAAGTGGAAGCGAGCGCCGATATGCCGCCCGCGCGCAGGATCGAGCAGCGGGATAGCGTCGGCAGCGCCGGTCAGCCAGCGCAGAACGCGGCGGGCCTGCTGCCGGTCTGGGTCCGAGTCGTGGCGTCCCGCCCCACAAGCTGACAAGTCACCCGCGCCGCACCCTCGATCTAGCCGGTCACTACCGCTCACACGGTACGTCCCCGGCGCTCAGCAAAGCTATAGCAGGGGTCCTGCCAGACCAAGCGAATAAGCCATCACCAAGTTCGCTCGTGAGCGCTGTAGCCCTTTTCGGCGCGTCCACTAAATTGGCCTAAGTCAGATCGCTCGCTGATCAGCGACGTCTTCATGGTCTATGGGCGCAAGATGCCTTCCGGGCCGTGGCCATCACCTTGGGCCGCATACGCATGGATCAAGGCGGCCAGCCTCTGCGTTGGGTCACCATCAGCGTGCGGCCGCTGGCAGGCGTGGTTCTGGTGATTGTGCCGGTGTGCGGTGAGAATCCTCGCGCGAGTGGTTTTCCCGTGATCTTGTCAGGGTTTGCTGACGGCGAATGCCTGGGCGTCGTGGTGGTCCCGGTAGACGCCGCCGGCGCTGCACCATCCTGGCGGGCGGCACGATATCGAGTAGATCGCGGCGAACCCGCCGGTGTTCAGGGTCGTGAGGCCGGGAACTTGCTGTGCCTTGCCCCAGGTACCGTGCTGTTGGCTTATCACGAAGGCCTGCTGGCCGGTACGGGCGCGGTAAGCGCCGCCGGCGCTGCACTGGCCGGCTGCCCAGCACGACACCGAATTGATGGTGGCGATGCCTCCTGTGCTGAGCCTGGCGGTACCCGGGACCTGCGCTGCCCTGCCCCAGCTGCCCTGTTTCTCGGTGAGGACGAAGGCCTCGGTGTCCCCGGAGAGGGCCTTGTAGGACCCTCCCGCCGAGCAGTCACCGGGCTGCGCGCAGGATATGGAGTCGACACCGGCGCTGCCTCCCGAGTTCAGCGCCGCTGTGCCGGGCGCCTCGAACGCCCGATGCCAGATCCCGTTTCTCTCGGCGGCCACGAACGCCTGGGTGCTGCCCGATCGGTCCACGTAGACCCCTCCCGCTGAGCAGCTGCCCGCCGCCGCGCACGACACCGTAGTGACATCGGCGTCACCGCCGGCGTTCAGGCCTGCCGTGCCCGGGACTTCCGCCGCGGTGCCCCAACGGCCCCGCTTCTGATCATCGGTGAACGCGTCGATGCTGGCCGAGCCGGTCTCATATGCTCCGCCCGCTGAACAGTCGCCCGGCTGCGGGCAGGAGATCGCGCCGATCTCGACAAAGCCGCCGGTGTTGAGCGCGCCCAGGCCCGGAAGCTCCGTCGCGTTGCCCCAGCGCCCGTTGCGCGCCGAGTCAGCGAACACCTCCTTCTGGCCAAGATGATCGGTGTAATAGCCGACAGCCGAGCAGTCGCCGGCCGCAGCGCATGACAGTGCTCCGACCTCGGCGTTGCCCCCCGCGCTCAGGGCTGTCAAGGCCGGCATCGCCGCTGCTTTCCCCCATCGGCCGTTCCGCTCGGCCACAGTGAACGACCGCAAGCGCAGGCGACGGTCGGAGTACAGGCCGACAGCGGTGCAGTGACCGGCCAGCGGGCAGGAAACCGCCACGATACCGCCGTCTCCGCCCGCGTTGAGCAGCGCGGTACCCGGGACTTCCTCAGACTTGCCCCACCGGCCGTGGCTCTGCAGGACCAGGAACGCTTGGGCGCGGTCACCACGATCCCGGTACATGCCGCCCGCCGCGCAGTTGCCAGCCGACGCGCACGCCAGGGACAAGACGAACCCCTCACCGCCAGCGTTCAGCGACCCCGTGCCAGGGACCTGCACCGCCCTGCCCCACCTGGCTGGCACCGCGCCGGCCGCGCTCGCAGCCGCAGTGCCGGACCTCACCGCATGCGCCGTGCCCGGCCCAGTCACCTGCATGGACAAACAGACCGCAGCCGCTACCGCCACCACCAGCGAACTTCGCCGCTTCATGCCCGCCTCCACACGGCAACCCGAACAGGACTGCATGACACATTGATATACGGCACATCATCGCATAATGGACTGCATTCGGGACCCGGCTGCCCAAGGCGCGATCAGCCTAGATGACACAACGTAACTTCACGACCCGGCCAGTACGAAACGTCATCAATTCAGCATGAACGGAACGACCGCGCGGCATGAACGTACAAATCGACAGGTTCTGGACGAACAATGGAGCAACAGAGCAGATCGCTGAATACAGAACGAGCCTCCTGCGCGCGGCTTCGCGACCGATCGGTCACGATGAGTAGTTCCGTAGTGGCCTGCCGGTCGGCCTGCCCGGCCAGCCCGGCGTGTCCTGCCGGGGCCTGCGCACCGTCGCGGTCGATGGCACCTGCCTGCACGTGCCCGACGACCCGGCCCTGAGCTGGCGCTACCCCCGGCGCGCGGGCGAGCGGCTGGAGTTCGGCTACCCGCTGCTGCGGCTGCTGGCCCTGGCCGGGTGCGGTACCCGCGCCGTGCTGGCCGCCGCGTTCGGCCCGGAGGCCACCCGGCGAGCTGGCCTTCGCCGGCACGCTGCTCACCGCACTGGATGCCAGCATGCTCCTGCTGGCCGACGCCGGCTTCGACGCCGCGCCAGTTCCTGGCCGGCGTCACCGGGACCGGCGCGCAGTTCCTGGTCCGCTCCGGCGCCCGCCGCTGCCCCACCCCCCTGCGCCACCTGCCCGACGGCTCCTACCTGGCCCGGATAGGCTACGGCGTCCTCCCGGCGCTGATCACCGTCCGGGTCATCGAGGCCGCGGTCACCGTCACCCTGGCCGGCCTACTGCCCGCCTGGCGGCGGCCCCGCACCAAACCAGGAACCCGCAAGAACCGCACCAGCAAGTACCATCCCGCCACCACACAATCCGCAACCAGCCAGACCTACACCCTCAACGCCCGCATCCAATTCTTCAGCGAAGGGCTTGCGCCCCGCCCACGACGCTAAACGCAACGGCGTTGACGCCTGCAAGTATCCGTGATCATGCCGTGTTTCATGATCACGGAAGATCGTCTCGGTAAACCGGCAGGCCGGCTTCAGCAGGCCGGTTGTCACCGCGCCGAAAAGGATGCCGCCGACGAACCCGTTCCCGCCGATCCAGACCGAGCCCTCGTAGGCCAGCGGCGCGAGCGCAAGGATCGCGATCTGCTCCGACACATCGGAGGTCCAGTCACGGTGCTTGGCGAAAGCCAGTAGCTTCCCGCCGCCGTATCCGACGACGGCTGCCGCGACGATCGCCACTTGCCAGGTAACCCTCAGGACCTGGCGCCCTCCGATCGTCCGGTCAGGTCGAGGCACGCTTTTAGCGCTGAGCTGTGACCCGAGCAGGCCGCGATCCGCGAAGGCCAGCAAACCCACTCAGCTATCGCCAACCGCGCGCTTATCTTCGACGGCGCCATGGTGACGGAAGTGAATTGACCGAAGGGAACCATTATGGTCGTCGTTGCGTCCAAGTGCCGATTCATCGCTCGCGCTCATGGGCATTGTCGCCTCGATAGCGCGGGCAGGATGCGCGGCCGGCGGCGGGCTCTTGCTGGAAGGCGATCCGACTGGCTCCGGCTGCGAGCAGCCAAGTATCGGGCCACCACCTGGCCTGATAGCGCACGCCGCGTGGATCTGCGTCGCCTGTGCGGTGCCGTAACATGCGCCGCCGAGCGCGTCGGGCCAGCCTTGCAGCGACCAGCGCGGAAGCCGTGCTCATGGCGGCTGCGGTCGGTGCCTGCTTGCTGACCTCGTGCGCGGGCCCGGCTGGCACTCCGGCCGGGGCGCCGCCGACCGCATGGCAGCGGGCCGCCCGTTGTTGCCGGGATTTCTAATCTTATGTAAGGATGAGAGACTATTTGGTGCTAGCGCTGGCGCTGGCGGGACTGAAGGCACTTTGATGACAATGCAGCCACTGCGCGAGGATACGGTGAGCCGAAGGCATCTCAAGCTAGTGGCTGCCGGGCTCGGGATCGCCGTGCTGGTGCTGGCCGGGGTGATCATCGAAGCTACGGTTACGGCCCCTGGCAAGCCGCACCCTCGGCACGTGGCGAGATCCGCCAGCAGACCCGCCCCAGTTGACGTCAGGACACTGACGACGGCACAGCGCAACTGGAGGGCAAATTATGAAAACTCTTTCACCTTCGAGGGGGTCGCTACCAGTTTCCAAATCCTTGCCCCAGGGCCGCGGGACGTCTTTGACTACGACATAGGCAGCTTGTGGAAGCAGGGAATTAACGGCACCGGAACGACGATTGCCCTCGTCGAGGGCTGGAACGACCCGCAGCTCAATGCCACCATGGTGGCTTTCGACAGGCAGCTTGGCCTGCCCAGTCCGTCGATCAGAACCATCTACCCGTCGGGTGACGGCAAGCTGCCTGCCCGCTGCCCGCGGGCGATGGCCAGGCTGGGCAGCTTCGCCTCGTGTAAGGCCTGGGCACCCGAGGTCGAGCTCGACGTGATGGCAGCGCACCTCATCGCCCCGTACGCCAAGATCCTCATAGCGGTAGCCCCGGCGGATAGCGAGATCACTGATGACGCCGCCAGTAACGGCGCACCGCCGGAGATGATGCGGGCAGTCGAGTACATCAGCGCACGCCACCTGGCGAACGTCATCTCCATCAGCGACGTGAGCGGCGAGAGCACCTACAGCCACGGATACGAGGAGATCACGGCGCAGGACCCCGGCGAACTGTCGGCTGCCGCAGCGGGCATCCCCCTCCTGGTCGGGACCGGCGACTGCGGCGCCGCGCAAAGGCTCCCCGAGCGCCGTATCGGTTGCACTTCCACACGCTCCAGCGCGGCCTGGGATGACTCGCCGTGGGTAACCGCAGTCGGCGGCAGCGTCCCCAATTGGAGCCCGTATGACGCGCGGCTCGGCCCCGATGAGGTCTGGGATGGAGAGGGTGCGGGATTCTCCGCTGTCTTCCGGCGGCCGGCGTACCAGGACGGCGTGGCCGCGATAACGCGCTCTCGTATGCGGTCGGTGCCGGATCTGACCATGGATAGCACGCGCGGGACTTCCGAGGCCGGGCCGCTGCTGGCAGGAGTGCTTGCGCTGGCCACCCAGCTAAATGGCGGGAATGTCGGGCCTATCAATAACGTGCTCTATAACGTCCTTGGCCCGCAGGGGGTAAAGGCAGGGATATCCGACGTCATCAGCGGCAACAACTCGGACACCGCCGGGCACAAGGTCCTCGTTCGCGGGTTCGCCGCTAGCAGGGGATTCGACGTCGCCAGCGGCTGGGGCACGATCAACGCCAGTATCTTCGTACCGAGCCTCGCCGCGGCGATCCGTGACGGGGATGAGGCCCGGTCCGTGCGCGAGCAGGCCTCGCGGGCGCTATCGCGGCTGGAGCACACCGTCACGCTCTCAAGCCATGACATCGCGGCCGGCAGGACTGCGCTGATGTCCTGCGGCGGCTTCCTGCCGCTACATCCCGTCAAGCTATATATCGGCCATCGCGAGATTGCCACGCTGACCGCCAGCGCGGCGGGCTCGGTGAGCTACCTCATCGGCCCTTCCCTGCAGGGCTTGAAACCGGGAATGCACAGCCTCAAGCTGACCAGCATGCTTCTGACTGCCACGACGAGCTTCCGTACCGGATAAGGCTGGTGCTTCGGCTGCATTAGGGCCTGCTGTTGTCCTCCGATCGGGTTATCCCGAAATGGGGCCAGGAAACCGCCAGTCCGGCAGGGGCCAGGTACCTGAGCGGGCTGGGCTTGTCATTGAGGCTACGGCTGGCAGATTGTTTCCTTCTCCAGCGATAAGACGGAGAGGGAGATACCGGTGCCCGACGCAACGGCCGGCAGTGGTGAAGTGCGGGTGACGGTCCGCTGGGTCCCGCTGGCCGCCGGGTTCCATTCCGGGGAGCCCGCGCCGCCATCATCGCGCAACCGCCTGGCCACTGAGGAAAACGGCAGATAAGCGAGCATACGCGGCAGCGCCATTCACCCTTACGATGCCAGGCTATGGAATTCCGCTGAAAGGACTTCGCGGATCTCTGGCCTGAGCGTTTCCCCGGTAATATCGCGGAAAACCTCAGGAAGGTCGGCGTCGGACGCGTCGCGCTCAAGTCGGATAATTCTGGCATCCGGCCTGTTCCTCAGGTCCCGGCAATCAGCTGACTGGATCTGGTGCATCTCCGAGTCAGCCCCGTACCTCGATGTTGCCGGGAATACTTTCCCTGGGTCATCGCTCCTGACGGAGGTTACCCAGATGGAATCACGAAATATCTCGAAACGGCCGCCCGTGGCGCCGGCGCGGATGTCTGGACGCCGGCGCAGGAAAGTACGAGCCTGAGCCCGGTATCCGCGCGTTCAGCGCAGAAGGCGAGCGCGCCGTCCAGCGTGCCCGCCAGGTTACTGCCGGCATCCTCGTGTCGCTAGCTCAGGAAGCTCAAGGCCAGCAACCGAGTACGCACCTAGCCCGGTCCGTCGCCGACCATGCGGACCGGCAGGTCAGGCCGTACAGCGGTGATCTGGTGAGCATAGTCACCGTCGTCGGTCAGTACGGTGAAGCCGTAGCCGAGGGCAGTAGCCGCGATCAGCAGGTCGATAGGGTGAACCCCGGCGGTCTGACCGGAGTCAATCAGGTCGGCCTGAATCTCGCGTGCTACGGCGCCAGCCCGGTGATGGAGTTCTACCTGGACGTAGGTACCGGCGAACTCGCGGAGGTGAACCGAATGCTGGTCCTTGGAGGCGACGGCAGATCTCCATCTCGGTCGGCGGGCAGATCCACACCAGGCCGCGCTCAAGATGGTCACGCCACGCAGCGGCCAGTACCGCGCCGCGGTCGATACGCCAGTAGGCGCTCGCATCGATCAGGTATTCAGGTGCGCTCACCGGCTCGCTGCCTTGTCGGCAGCCTCACGCTCGGCAATCTCGGCGCGCTTACGGGCGACATTGGCAGCCCGTGCGGCAGCATTAGCCACCAGCTTCCGAACGTCTCCTCGCGGCTGCTGGTGCCCAGCAGCGCGGCAGCAGCGGTCAGCTCATCCTCATCCACTTCCACCGTCACGGTCGTGGTCATCAGAACCTCCCGCTATCCCGCACCTAGCTGTCAGGATACCTGCGGGGCCACTATCGCCGCCGCGACCAAGGCCGCGCACGCAGATGGTCCAGCGCCGGGGACAGCCGCGCGCAGTTCCTGCTCAACCGGCGTAGCCACGGTGCTCTCTCGACGGCAGGCGCAGCCTTGTATCAGGGGCGGTCAGCCAGGCCCGCACGAGTCTCTCGATCGACTTGGCTAGGGCCAGCCCCCAAACGGGCATCTGGTGATCCTGCACCACACCGACTGCGGCATCCGCCGCCTCGCGACCTTCCCTGAGTAGCTCGCCGCGTTCTTCGAGATCCCGGAAGGCGAGCTGGAAAGCAGGCGGTCGACGACCCGTACCCAGCGGTCGGGTCGACGCCGCCATCGCCCGGCATACCTGCCGCCGAGCCGCTCGTGTCCGGCCTGGTCTACGACCTCAGCAACGGGCTCGTCGAGATCGTCGACCCGGCCACCCAGGAGTAGCAGCTGTGTGCAAGGAACCGGCCACCGCCGACGATGTCCGCGCCGCGATGCCCCCGGATGCGATGGTCACCAACACCGACCGGCTCGGCCTCGACCTGTCCGGCGTGCACGCCGTAGTGCTCAGCCACGGCCACTTCGACCACTGAGCGCCCACCGCACCCGCAACGCGTCGAGGTCGGCGACGGCCCTGCGAAGTTCCTGCTCAACCGGCGTAGCCACGGTGCTCTCTGGACGGCAGGCGCAGCCTCGTGTCCGGCGGAGGGGCGGTCAGCCAGGTCCGCACGAGGCTCTCTATGTCCCTGCGGTCCGCGTCCGGGTGCTCGCGTCGCATCCGCTGCCGGTAGAGCTTCACTCCAAGGTCGTGCATGTCCAGCGCCGAGCGCAGCCGCTCGGCCTCAGGAGTCCGGTGCAACGCGCGAGACCGAGCGGCTGAGCGAAGCCCAGCTAGCCGCATGATCAGCACCCGGAACCCACCCATCCCGTTCATGTTTCCATGATAGTTGCGAGCCCATTCCTAAGCGCGGCAGAGACAGGCAGTACGGAACGATGCCTGGCCGACCCCAACGAGCGCCTATGACTGCTCTCCTCCTCGGCGCGGGCGACGCCGCGCGCTTCGACAAGGACGACCGGTACCTGGGCGCGCCACCGGCGGCAGATAGCCGCCGGCAACGAGGGCCACGGTTACCGCTGAGGCACCCGCCCTGCTGCCAGGCGTCTGCGCCGTATCCTGACCTCTGCCAGCATGCGAGGAAACTGGCAGCCGAAAGGCAACGAGATGAGAGCACCTGATGAGTGACCTTAAGCTCTTCCGAATCGACGACGGCACAGCCGTCGAGCTGCTCGGCACCGCGCTCGCGCTGGAGAAGCCGCTCCAGGTGCTGATCGAGAGGAACATGGAAGTCCTCTTCGGCGTCCGCCTTGTTGCCAGTGAGCACTCGACCGGCAAGAAGCACGGCGGCCGGATCGACTCTCTCGGGCTGGACGAGAACGGCAGCCCGGTCATCTTTGAGTACAAGCGCTCCGTCAACGAGAACGTCATCAACCAGGGACTTTTCTATCTGGACTGGCTGCTGGACCACCGCGCGGAGTTCGAGCTCCTGGTCATGAAGAGACCTCGGCACCGAAGCGGCCGAGCAGATCGACTGGTCAAGCCCGCGACTGGTCTGCGTGGCCAGCGACTTCACGCGCTACGACGAGCACGCCATCGCCCAGATCAACCGCAGCATCGAGTTTGTCCGGTACCGGGACTACGACGGTGCCTTCCTGACGCTCGATCTGATGGCATCCACCAGCGCCGCGGCGACCTCGGCAGAAGGCCTGGAGACTCCGGCCGGGCCTCCGCTAGCATCGAGAGGACCGTCGCGCAGCTGCATGAACGGGCGTCCGAGGACCTCAAAACTCTCTACGACGCCCTCGAGCATACCTGCTGCCCTCGGCGACGACGTGACCAAGACCGTCAGGAAGAACTACTACGCCTACCGCCGGATCAAGAACTTCGCCTGCGTCGAGATCCACCCGCAAACCAGGAAACTTCTGGTCTACCTCAAGACCAACCCGTCCGACGTCACACTAACCAGGCTTCACCCGCGACATGACCCAGATCGGCCACTTCGGCACCGGCAACCTTGAAGTCACCGTCGGCAGCAGGCAGGACCTGGAACGAGCACTACCGCTGGCCCTGGCCAGCTACCAGGCAAGCTGAACGACCAGAGAAGCCAAAATACCCGCGTCAGCCACTCCGCTCCTGCTACTCGCGTAACTCTGAGCACGCTGCGCAGCAGCCCGCACCCAGTACGAGCGTGAACCTGACGGGCCGCCCGGCGGCAAAAGGCGGGTGAAATGCGCCATGCACTGGCAACCCGTCGTGAATTCTCCGCCATCAGATCCGGCCGCCGCTTCCCGGACGCCGGAACCTGTCAGCCAGCCGACAGGAAACACCGTTCGCGAGGTAGTACAGCCTTCACGCCCTCGGTTAGCCCCTCGCCGATCAGACGACACACAACTAACCGGCCAGCCTGTCATCTCCATCAATTCCGATCATGGCTCGGGTACGACCACCCAGCCCGGCATCTACCCGAGCTAGCGAGCCGAGTCCAGTACCGCTACCGCCGACAGGATCACGGAGCCGGAAAAACTTCTCCGTGCATTCACCGGGCACTGCTCCCGCCCACCCTGCCCAGGAGTCCGACCCTGCGCGCTGACCTGCGGAGACGACAGAACATACCCTTAGCCGACGGTTTGGCGCCTTGCCCCGCACTTCAAGCTCGCCGTGATGCCAGTCGATGTCGTCCAGCTGCAGCTCGGCGACCTCGCTGACACGAAGTCCCAGCCGCGACAAGACCGCCAGAACAGCGCAGTGACGCCGTCCCGCCGGGGTGCTGGTGTCGGTGCTGGCCAGCAGCGCGGCGACCGTGCCGGCGTCGTAGGCGCGGGGCAGACCGTCCGAAGCCGGGCCTGCCACAGTCGGCACCGCCGACGCCAGCGGCCGGCTAGTGCGGCCCTGCGCGACAAGAACCGCAGCAGCGAGCGCGGCCCGGTGACCTGCCCGGCGGTCAGCTGCCCCAGGCCCGGCCCGCCGGGCAGGTCCCAGCGGGCCAGGAACAACCTGGCTACAGCCAGGTAGCCGGTGACGGTCGCGGCCCCGAGGCATCACTCCCGGACCAGGTAGCGGCGGTAGTCCTCCAGGATTACCGCCGCCGGGCCGTCCTACTCAGCTGTCCGGGCATGCGCCACCGTCAGCGTCGGCACAGCCCAGCAGGCTGAGCATGCACCGGGTCGAGTACTTCTCCGCATAGCCAGCCGCGGTCCTGGCCGCCAGGAACTGCGCGACCGCCTCCTCGCTTCAGATCGCCTGCAGCCAGCCCCCGGCCGTCCAGCCACCGGCTCAGCTCAGCCGGCAACTGCATACGGCGTGCCGCGCGCTAGGGCGCGTGGTCCCCGATCCACTCGCCGGCCAGCTCGTGCCCGTGCACGGCCAGCGGCCCGCTCACGCGGACGTGATACGGATCTGTCATCATCGTCGGCTCCTCTCCGCCGGGCCCATCCCGGCACGGAAGCTGCCGCACAAGCCGGATCATGTTCAGCCCGTCACTACAACCGCCACGTCAGGCGCATGCTCCCACGGCCATGCACACATAATCCGAGGCTGCTCATAGGACCCGCGACGCGGAACTCCGCATAGCGGGTCGAAGAGTAGCTCGACGTGCATCCTCGAGCAGCTCGGGAACTGCAGGCATCTCGCTCGCGAACTGGCGCCAACCCGCCAGCGTGGTCACCGCCTGAAGCTGGAGGCTCCGGGGCAGGGCTCGCCATAGTTTGCCGGCCTCGGCGACGGCGTCGAAGATCGGCATCGGGATCACCTTCGCCAGCGGCGCGTCGTCTCCAGCCTGCTGCCCGATCGCGTCCGGTTCCCGGGCTGGCCTGGCTCAGGCTGGTCTTGCCCGCGCGGCGGGGCGGGCGCTGGTCAGGCGGTGGATCCAGCCGTCGAGCACGTCGCTGGCCGCAGCGTCGTCGAACAGGTCGGTCGCGTAGGTCAGCGTGCCCCCGATGTGCTCGCCATCGTCCTGCACAGCCAGTTCGAGATCCATGATGGCGACGTCCCCTTCGACCGGGTCTATGTCCCACCGGACTGCGGCGTCGCCGAGCCGCACGGGTAGCCGCACCGGAGGCGTGCCGGTGAAGAGTACCTGGACCAGCGGACTGCGCGATCGCTCGAGCCCGAGCGCGGAGACGATCCTGCCCAGGGGTACGTGCTGATGTTCGAGGGCATCGACCAGCGTGCCCTGAGTGCGGCGTATCAGCGCCAAGGAGCCGCCGCCACCGGTACCTAGCCGCAGAGGGAGAGTGTTGACGAACGGGCCGACCACGCCTTCGTGCTCGGCCAGCACCCGGTTCGCGACCGGGGTCCCGATGACGACCTCGGCCCGACCGGTCAGCGCCGCGAGCTGGGCCGCGAACGCCGACAGCAGCACGACGAACGGGCTTACCCGCTCGCGTTGGGCCAGCATCCGGACCCGCCGGACCACGTCGTCCGCCAAAGTGGTCGACCTTCGGGCACCGGCGAACGAAGGTCGGGCCAGGCCGAGAGCGGGCGGCAGGAAGAACGAGCGCGGGATCGACGCCCCGGAGTGTCTCAACCCACCAGGCGACCGAGGTATCGTCCACGAGGGACTGCTGCCAGCGGGCGAAGGCGGCGTACCGCGGGTCGGCCGGGAGATCGGCCGGGGAATGGACGTAGGCGTCGGTGAAGTCGTCGAGGAGGCGCTGGGTCGACCATCCGTCGGTAGCGATGTGGTGCAACGCCAGCACGAGCGTCCAGGAATCCTCGGCCACCCGGAACGCGGATGCCCGCAGTGGGACCTCCCGGCCGAGGTCGAACGGCTCGAGCAGGGCGGACCGCACCGCGTCGGGCAGCCGGCCGCCGGCCAGATCCCGCACCACGATCGGCACCGCTTCCGCGGGCTGTGCCTGGACGGTCAGGCTCCCCCCACCGAGAGTGAATACGCTGCGCAGCACAGGGTGCCGCTCCGCCAGGGCTCGCACCGCGGAGGTGAAGTCAGCCACGGATACCGGCCCGTCGACAGTGGCCACGAGACCCTCGTTGTACGCGGGCCGGCCGGCGGCGACGCGGTTGAGCAGCCAGAACTGGCGCTGCTGCTCCGAGGGGACCGATGACGCATCCGGGGCGCCGGTCGATAGCCCGCCGACGACCACCTCCGGGGCGGCGTCGATAGCTGCGGCCAGCTTCCGCACCGTCCCGGCGGCGAAGACCGCTGCGAGGGGCAGCTGGACCCGGTAACCGGTGCGAATCCGGGCCCGCAGCCGCACCCTGAGGATGGAGTCGGCGCCTAGCTCAGCCAGCGGCTGCGTCACCCCGATGCTGGCGGCGGAAAGCAGCTCCGCGACCATAGCGGCGAGGGACCCTTCGGTCGGCGTGCGCGGCGACTCGCCGGGCCCGGCCGAGATACGCATCGGGTCGGGCAGTGCCCCGCGATCCACCTTGCCGCTCGGTGTACGCGGCAGGCGGTCCGTGAGCTCGACGAAGTCCGGCACCATGTACTCCGGCAGCAGGGCGGCCACGTGGTCGCGCAGGACGCTCGCCCCGACGCCGGTGTCCGCGGCGACATAGGCGACCAGCACGCTGGCGCCGGTACCGTCGGGGCGGGTCACCACGGCTGCCTCCCGCACCCGGTCGTGCGTCGAGAACGAGGCCTCCACTTCGCCGGGCTCGACCCGGTAACCCCGCACCTTCACCTGCTGGTCGGTACGCCCGAGGAAGTGCAGCCCGTCCTCGCGCAGCACCACGAGGTCGCCGGTGCGGTACCGGACGCCGCCGCCCGGGGCCGACCCGAACCGCTCCGTGGTGAGGTCGGGGCGATGCAGGTACCCCTGCGCGACACCAACTCCGGCCAGGAAGAGCTCGCCCGGCGTTCCCGCCGGGACTTCCCGCCGCTCGTCGTCGAGCACCATCGCGGTCATGCCGTCGATCGGGCGGCCGATGGGCGGCAGGTCGGGCCAGGACTGCGGGTCGCCGCCGAGCTGGAATGCCGTCGCCACATGGGTTTCGGTCGGCCCGTACTGGTTCTCCAGCACGCAGCCGGGCATCCGCTGGAACAGCGAGCGGATCGCCGGAGTCAGCACGAGCTGCTCGCCCGCGGTGATGACCTCGCGCAGGGTGGGCGGTGGCGGCTCGTGTTCGAGCCCGATCGCGAGCGACTGCAGGGCGACATAGGGCAGGAACAGCCGCTCGACCGCGCGCGCGTGCAGCACCGCGCAGAGCCGTTCCGGATCGCGCCGGGTCTCGTCGTCGACCACGACGAGCGTCCCGCCGCCGGCCCATGTGTCGAAGAGCTCCTGTACCGCCACGTCGAAGCTCAACGAGGAGAAATGCAGGGTCCGGCCCGGCGGACGCGCACTGTGACGGCGCTGCCAGCCGACTAGGTTCACCGGGCCGCGATGGGGCATCGCCACCCCCCTGGGCGTGCCGGTCGAGCCTGAGGTGTAGATGACGTAGGCGAGGTCGTCTGGTCCGGCCGGGCGCAGCGAGCCGCCCGCATCGGGCAGCGGCCCACCGACGTCGACGACGCGGACCCCAGGCGGGACGTTGAACACGCCGTCGACGTCGGTCGTGCTGACGAGCACGCGGGCCCGCGACTGCTCAAGCATCGCGGACAGGCGAGCCGGGGGGTAGGTCGGATCCAGCGGCAGGTACGCCGCCCCCGCCTTTAGCACGCCCAGGACGGCTACCACCGAGTTGACCGACCGCCGGGCGGCCACGCCGATCACAGGCCCAGCCTCGCTGCCCAGGGCGGCGGCCAGGGCCGTGGCTCGACGATCCAGCTCGGCATAGGTGAGGACCTCGCTGCCGTCCTCCACTGCCGACCGATCGGGCGTGAGCTGGGCCTGGCGCGCAAAGATCCCGTGCAGGCTCATCGGTCCACCTCGCAGGAGGCCGCGCGCGCCACGGCCGACCAGTACGCGTCGGGATAGTCGATGAGGTGCAGGTGGCCGCCGGGGAGCTCCTCGAGCGCGAAATCGCCGCCGGTGACTTCGCTCCACCGCTGCGCGTCGGCCCGGCTGACCGTCCGGTCGTCGCGGCCCCGCAGCGCGGTCACGGGGACGGCCAGCGGCGTGCGCGAGGCCGGTCGGTACCCCTCGTTCAGGAGCATATCGGCGCGCAGGGTAGGCACCAGCAGCGCCCGCAGTTCCGGATGGTCGAACGCGGGATCCTGATATCCGGCCACCTCCTGGACGTGCCTGACCAACTCGTCGTCGGTCAGTGCTTGAGTCTTTTGTCGACGCGGAAGCCATGCCCCCGCCGCACCGCTGACGATGAGCCGCCGGGGAGGACGACCGCCCCAGCACTCGATGGACCGGGTGGCCTCGTAGGCCACCACCGCCCCGAAGCTGTGACCCAGTACGGCGTACTCCTCCGATCCTTCGACCAGAGGCAGGAGCATCTCCGCGCACTCCTGCGCCAATTGCTGGAGAGATGGTGGCAGCTCGTTCCCGAAGCGCTCCTCCCGACCCGGCAGCTGGATCGGCACCAGGTGGATGGTCGCGGGCAGCCGGTCGCGCCACCGCCGGTACACACCCGCGCCCGCCCCCGCGTATGGGAAGCACACCACTGGGACGGAACTCACACCGACTCCAGCAGTTCCTCGCGCCGGCGCGGGTCCATCACCCATCGTGCCAGCTGGGCCGCCACCTGTTCGGGGGCGACGGCCCCGACGCCTCCGGTCGGGCCGTTCGTCATGTCCGTCCACATCCGCGGCGGCCGTAACGTCACCACCCGCAGTCCGGTGTGGCGCCGGCAGTGCGCAGCCAACGCCTCAACCGCGCCCTTCGCGGCGAGGTAGTGCGGCCAGCTGAGAGGTGGATCAGCCAGGGCCGCCGACGAGACGAAGGCCAACCAGCCCCGCTCCGCCATCCGCGGCAGCGCCTCGACGAGGGTGTGCAGCGTCATCGCCAGCGCCTGATCCACATAACCCAGCACGATCGGCACGGAGTCGCGATGCAGCACGAGATCGGGCAACGGCGGTGCCGCGCACAGCACCAACCCATCAATGCCCCCAACGGTCGCCAGGGCAACGCGCGTCGCCTCGCCGCCGGCGGCGTCGAACCGGACCGGCCGCACCGCATCGGCCCCGAACTCCCGGCGCAGGTCGTTCACCGCGGCATCGCTGCGGGCATAGGCCGCCCAGACCGTCGCGCCCTGGGTAGCCAAGGCGGCGGTGATCGCCGCGCCGAGCCCGCGGCTGGCCCCGACCACTAGCACCCGATGCCCCCGCAGCACCTCCGATGGCGGCAGCTGGGCGGCGAGGAGCTCCCGGCGTGGCCCCGGCACCGGCCGGCGGAGGAAGGCCTGCAGCTCCAGCCGAGCCGAGGCTGTCCCGTACCCGAACTCGGCCCGCACCTCCACCAGCCCGGTGACCGGATGCGGTCGGCCGACCCGCACGTCGAGGGCGGACGCTGGACCGGCCTTCTGATCGGAGCAGGCGTCGACCCGCGCGGCCACGAATACCGCGTCCCGGCCAGGCACTAGCATGCCGACTGTGTAGCTCGACGTGGCGAGCCAGGCAAGCAACGCATCGGGGACGTGCGCGGCGCCCAGTTCGGCCGCCAGCCCGCGCAGCGCGGGCAGGTCGGGCGCGTAGGCATCCCGTCCGGACCCGGTCTCGAGGTCCTCCATGGACAGACAGCGGGGAGTGTCCCGGAACGAGGATGGCCGGTCCGGGACGGGCGGTGGACCCGGCATCGCCGCGGCGACGAGCGTCACGCGCGCCGAGCACTGGCCGCGGGCCCACGCCTCCACGACCACCTGCTCCGCCCCCGCGTCGACCCGTATGTCCACTGGTTCCCCGGCGTAGACCGGCCGGGGGAAGCGCAGGCTGAACTCTTGCGTGCGATCGAGAACGCACGCGTCGACGGCGCCGAGCGCGGCCAGCGCGACCAGCGCGCCGTGCACGATGCACCGGCCGTACGGGGTGCGGCGCGCGAACTCCGGGTCGAGGTGCAGCGGGTTCACGTCGCCGGTGGCTGCAGCGAAGCGCCGGACGTGGCCCTCGTCCAGGCGTAGCCGGGTCACCCGGCCCCCAGCGCTGCCTGCGCGGCCCGGACCAGGGCGCCGACCGTCGTCCGGTTGACGATGAGGTCCTCCGGCAACCGGACGCCCAATGCCTGCTCGATCTCGAAGATGAGCTGCACCTGAGCCAGCGAATCCCAGGAGCTCACGTCCGCCGGCGTTGTGTCGAGACCGCGCGCGGGTCGTTCACCGACGACCCGGACGAAGGCCTCTGATACCGTTACCGCGACCTGACTCATCGCCTGCGACATCCGATCTCACCCCCGTTGTACGTCGATGTGCGGCGATCGCAGCCCGTCGAGGTTGTCAAGCGACAAGACGTAGCAGCGCTCCGAGTCGATGTCGTCAACCTCGACGAAGCCCAACTGCGGGTACAGGTCTTCGACCACGGCATTGCGCGCGGTGGCCCGGTACCGGCCAGCGAGCGCCCGACCGCCCCGCCCGGCGGCTAGCCGTCCGAGCTCGGCGAGCAGCACGCGCTCCCCGGTCCGGCCGATGACGCGACAGCTCAGGAGCAGCGTGTCCACCCGTGCCTCGCCGTGTCGCAACTCGACGAAGCCGACGCCGACCACCCCATGGTCGGCGAACCGGTCGGACAGGGACATCGCCACGCAGATCCAGTCCGGGTCGACGGTCAGGGCGGCGACCTCGTGCGCGCTGCGACGCCGGGCGGTGAGGTTGAACTGGTTCGTCTTCTCGACCAGCTGGGCGACGCGCGGCACTACGTCGGCGTCGACCCGGCAGACCGTGGCCCGCATCTGCAGGCTCGCCAGGAAATCGTCCACTGTGGCCGATTGGCAGCGCAGCTCCGCGGCGGCACGCAGACCCTCGTACGATCCGTTGCGCTGCTGGTCCGCCGTGGTCAACCGGCCGGGTTCGAGCGTCGGCCGGCCGGCCATCGCTGCCACCCGGTCGGACGGACGGGCCGGCATCTGGACGACGTCGACCTGCGGCAGCGCGCGCCGCACCTGGAAACACTCCGCGTCGTCGTCATCGACGAAGACGAGGCTGTCCAGCCCGAGCGATAGCCGCGTCGCCACCTCGACGATCTGCTCGGACTTCGGCCGCCAGTCGGCGACGATCGTGGCGAAGTGCTCCGGCCGCAGGCGCATCCCTGGGACCTCCGCGATGGCCTTCTCGGCGATGCTCAGGTCGTTCTTGCTCGAGACCGCGAGCGCGATGCCCCTGGCGTGCAGCATCAGTAGATAGTTCTGGAACGCGCGGAAGGCCTCCCCCCGCGCGTCCGACCCGAGGGCCACCGCGTCGATGCCGACCTCCCCGACCACACCGTCCCAGAGCGTGTTGTCGAGATCGACCACGACACAGCGCCGGCTAAGCCCTTCGGCGGCGGCGATGAGTGCGGCGACCGCCCGCGCCAGCGTCGGCAACGCGCCGAGGGCGATGGCCTGCCGAGCGGCGAAGTAGTACCCGTCGTCGCGCCAGGCGCGCAGCCCATGCTCGGCGGCCAGCCGTTCGCCGTCGACAAGAAGGACGTCGTGGCCGGCCCGAGCCCGCAGTGCGGCATTGATCCGCGCCACCACGGCCGACGGGCTGTGCGGAAACCGCAGCGCCGACGTGCCGAACGGGTCGGCTGCGGGCGGGGCGAACAGGACCTGACCGACCCGCAGTTCGGCGGCGTGCGCGGCGTCCCACAATTGCGACCAGCGCTCGACCACCGAGGAGACGACGGCCTCCGCGCCCCGTTCACCGATCTCGACCAGGGGTATGTCGTCCACGGTGGGCACCAGCAGCACGTAGTCCGGTGGGTCGAGGCAGGTCGGCGACGAGTTGTCCAGGAGCTCCTGTTCGACCTGCCCGTACGGCCCCGCGTCGACCCGCAGGCCGAGGCCCACCGCGATACCGGCGGCCGGGAGGAGCCCGACCAGGAGCTCGCTGCTGGACGTGGCCAGGACGCGGAGTCGGAGCGTACGCCGCACGAAGGGGGCGAAGAAGTCGGCGTGCTGCGAAAGCTCTGCCGCAGCTCGGCGCCAGGTGGCCGGATCGGTCGTCTCCCGGAGCGAAGTGACGAGTTCGGTCGGGTCGAGGTTCATCGCGCCGTGTACCCTCCGTCGACGGTCAGCACCGAACCGGTCACCTGTCGCGACTCGTCCGACACGAGATATGCCGCCGCGTCCGCCACGTCGTGGGCTTCGACCAGCCGGTTGGTGGGCTGACCTGTGAGGAATATGGACTCGTGCTCGGCGACGGGAAGGTGCAGGGTGCGGGCGATCTCCGCCAGCATGCGGCCCTCCAGGATCGGATCGTCCCGGACATTGCCGGGGCACACCGCGTTGACGCGTACGTTGAACGGGGCGAGATCCAGCGCGGCGGCCCGGGTGAGCCCGACCAGTCCATGCTTGGCGGCTACGTACCCGGCGAAGTTGCGGTAGCCGACCAGACCGGCCGTCGAGGCGACGTTGACGATACTTCCTCGTCGCCGCTGCGTCATGTGTCCCGACAACAACCGGATCGCCCGCCATGCGCCGGAGAGGTCGACGTCCAGCATCAGTGACCATTCGCTCTCGTCGATCTCATCGACCCGCAGACCCGAGGGCGCGGCGATCCCGGCGTTGTTGATCAGTGCGTCGACCGCCCCGAACCGGTTCAGTGCCCGCTCGACCGCGCCCCGCAGCGCGTCAAAGTCGCGGACGTCGGCGACCGTCGTCAGCACCGCCGCGCCGAGCTCGCGGCACTGGGCGGCGGTCGAATCGAGCTGGCTCTGGGTCCCGAGCGGGTACGGCACCCCGGGAATGTCGCCGTTTAGGTCGAGCAGGACGAGGTCGGCGCCGTCCCGGGCCAGACGCAGCGCGCAGGCGCGGCCGATGCCCCGGGCGGCACCTGTGATCATGGCGGCGGTGCCGTGGAGGTTCACCCCACCACCAGCGGGAATCGTTGGTCGGCCAGGCGGCCCTCGGACTCGGCGATCGCGCGCAGCGTCTCGACGAGCACGTCTGCGCTACGGCCCCGAACGCCCTGCCCAGCCAGCAGCCGCGCGTGCAAGAGCAGCGGGGGCAGCCGGCGCCACAACTCGGTGACCTGCCGCCACGGGTCGGGCGCCGGCAGCTCCTGGAGCTGCTGGAGTCCACTTTCGACATCGAGTACCTTCAGCAACAGCTCACGCTGCCGAAGGGCCTGCCAAACGTCGTCGACCTGGGCGTACGCGGCGGGATCCGCGGCGGAGCGGTCGAACCCGTCGGCCAGCCGGTAGGCCGCATCGGGCGTTGCCGGCGTGGCGGGCTCCGGCCGGGCGTTCACCGGCTCCCCCCGTTCGAGCCAGCGGTACTGGTGACCCAGCCCGGTCGACACCGTCCCGAGCGCCGCCTCCTCCCGCAGCACATGCGGCGGCGCCGGGTTGGTCAGGGCGCCGCAGCAGCCCGCCAGTTCGGCCTCGCTCAGCCGAACCCGGATCGGTTGCTGCCGGCCGCACTCGTCCACATGCTCCAGCGGGTCGTCTACGATATAGCCGTCACCGGCCCGGGCGAGCACGAACCAGTGCGGTCCATGGCGGCGGGCGTAGCTGGTCAGCCACAGCGCGTGGAAGCCGTCAGCGGCGATGATGACCCGGCCGTGGGCATCGAGCTGGTGCTGGATGCCGGACCGGGCACCCGCCCAAGTGTCGGCCCCCCGAGCCCGCAGTCCGACCCGTTGAAACGGAGACCGCGGATGGTGCCGGAACGTGTGGAGTCCGTCCGGGGCGGGGGAGAGCCCGAGGTGCGGTCCGCCCTCCACCAGCACGCGCCACCAGTGTTCGTCCTCCGAGGAAAGATAGACCGCAAGTGCCGCCGTGTAGCACGTCAGGGTCGGCCCCCACTGCGCCAGCACTGGACTCACGCTGCCTCCAGGCCAGGCTGGGACATGGACCGGAGGCCGCGGCTGCGCCAGGCGACCCCGACCGTGACCGCATACCCGGCGGCGAACACCCACAGCGTGGTCCTGACGTCGGTAACCGAGATGAGCCACGCCTGGACGACGATGCCGAACGGTGCCGCGATGAACGCGAGTGCGAGCAGAACTCCGAACACCCGACCCTGCAGTGACGCCTCGGTGCGCTCCTGCAGGACCGTGGTGATCAGCGGGTTGAGCGGGCCCGCGGCGAGGCCGAGCAAGAACAGCACGATGGCCGCCCCGGCCACGTTCGGCTCCAGGGCCAGGGCAGCCCGCATCAGGGCGATGCACCCGAAGGCGCCGACGAACGTGGCGAACCGGTTTCTCAGCAGCCGGCGGCTCAACGGTCCATACAGGAAGGTCCCGATCGCCGTGCCCGCCCCGAACACCGCCAGCAGCAGGCCGACCCAGCTGGCGCTGCCGAGCACGTCCCGGCTAAACAACGGCAGCATGACCGGGGCGAGAGCGTCGTCGATGAAGTTCGTCACCACCACGACCGCGATGATCGTCCGCAGGATCGGTACCCGGGCGATCGTAGCCAGACCTTCGCGCAGGTCGACGAAGAAGTTCGCCCTCTCGGTCTGCGGCGGGATGGCCAAGCGCCGGACGAAGACGGCGACCAGGATGGCCGAGACGGCGAAGGTCGCCGCGTCGAAGTAGAGCACCGAGGTCGGCGAGGTCGCCTGGGCCAGCAGCGCCGCGCATGGCGGGCCCGCGATCAGCCCCACCCGCTGGGCTCCGCTGAAGGCCGCGTTCGCCTTCTCCGACCGCATGCCCGCCCGTAGCGTCAACGGCTCGAGCAGCGCCAGTCGCGCGGCGGTTCCCGGAGCGTCGACCAGCGTGCGCGCGGCGAGCAGGACGAGCAGCACCCCGAACGGCAGGGCGGCCACCTGGTAGAGCAGCGGGACGAGCAGGATCAGCACCCCGGCGAGCAGATCCCCGGCCACGCTCACGATCCGCCCACCGAGCCGATCGGTCACGACCCCGCCGACGAGGCCGCCCACCGCCAGAGGAAGCGCGTTGGCGAATCCGGCCAGACCGGTCGCCAGGGAGCTGCCGGTCACGTGCAACACGTACAGCGGCACCGCGACGATGGTCATCCCGTTGCCGAACCAGGAGATGTAGTTCGCCGCGAGCAGGGCCATCAGCGGGGCACGGGAACCCGGTCGCACGGTCGGTCTGGTCATCGCGTTTTCCGGTACAGCTCGGCGAACATTTCGTTGACTCCGGCGATGTCGAGGCCGCTCGTGCCGGCGGACTCGCTCGCCGTTGCCGGCGCGGTCGCCGCCGCCAACGCCGCCGGCAGATCACTGATCGCCCACTCCGCGACCGCCCGGACCCGTTCGGCTGCGTAGCGGCGGCCGTCGTACTGCCAGCGCATGACGAGCCGGTCCGGTTCGACGCTAGTGAGCACGGTGACCAGATGATCCCGCCGCGCGCCCGGGTACGCGCGCCGGGCGACCTCGGTCGTGTGCGTGAACAGGCCGCCGCTGAGGTGGTGCAGCGCCGTCGACTCGCCGAGCTGGTTGACGGCGGCGAGCGGGCGGCGATGCCCGGTGCGCATCGCCCGCGCGGCCGGGCTCGCCGACGAGTTGAGCCAGCCCCAACCCTTGCCCCCATTGGGCACGCTGTCCAGCGCGACGGTGGCGGCCGCGACGGTCGCCGCGACACCGCCGTCCGGGTCGACCGAGAGTCGCAGCGGGTACGCGCACGCGTAGTACCCGACCCCCCGGTCGAGGTCGTAGCCGGCAGGATCGCCGACCGGTTCCCGCCCGTGCGCCACCACGTCCACCACGAGGTCCCGGTGCTCGCCGAACAACCGAGCCAACCCCCGCGCCGCGCAGGCGAGCGTAGCGGTCCGCACCGCGGCCCCATCGGCCGGTCCGGAAGCGGTAACCACGACCTCACGCTCGTCCGCCAGCAGGGTCTCGTAGTTGCCGCCGGCCGGTCCGGAGAGCTGCGACTGCCAGAAGGGCAGCTCGGCGCTGAGGTCCGCTTTGCGCAGCGCCGCGCTGTAGGCGCCGTACGACCCGCGCTCAGGGACGAGGGCCTTACCGCGGTACGCCATCGCCAGATCCTTCACCAGCACCATCCAGGACACTCCGTCCACCACCAGATGGTTCGCGGTGAGCACCAGACGGGCGCCGGTCGGAGCCGGCACGACGGAGGCGGCGAACAGCGGGCCAGCTGCCAGGTCGAACCGGGCGACGTGCGCGTCGACGGTGTGGGCGTCGTCGGCGTCGGGCGCCTCGACCGACCAGTACCAGCCACCGCCCAGGTCGACCGACCGACCGTCCTTGGTGGCCACGAACCGGCTGGTTAGGGCGGGATGGGCCGCCACGCACGCCTCGACCGCGGTCCTCAGCCGCTCGGCGTCGAGTGGACCGTGCGTGTGCAGCACGACTGAGTGCGTCCAGCGGCTGGGCTGGTCGGGCTCGAAGGACAGCAGATCCTCCTGCTCCGCGCTGAGCGGCCAGGGCGGCCCCCCGAGCTGCTCGGCGTCCCCGCCGGGATTCTGGCCCCGGGAGGCGAGCGCGGCGGCCAGGGCGGCCGGCCGCGGGAAGACGTGTACGTCGCGGGCGGACGCCTCGAGCCCGGCCGCCCGCAGTTCGTGCGCGAACCGGACCGCCAGGATCGACGTGCCACCGGCTTCGAAGAAGCTCGCTTCCGCCCCTGACGGCTCCTGCCCGAGCACGGTTGCCCACGCACGATGCACCTGCCGGACCGCTTCCGGCGGGGCGGCGACCGCGCTCGGCGGCGACTCGACGCGGGCGGTCGCCGCGAATGCGGAACGCGCCTCCGGCATCAGTGGAGTGTCGCCGGAGGCGCCGAAGCGTTCGAGCAGCCGGAGCAGCCGGGATGTCAGCCGCTCCACCGTGGACTGGTGAAACAGCGCGGTCCGATACTCAAGACGGCCGTACAGCGTGCCTCGGGTGTGCCACCAGCCGACGGTGATGTCCATAGGGGACACACCGTCCTCCACCTCGGTGCCGTAGACCTCCGCCCCAGGTACCTCGAAGATGCTCTCCTCGAAATCGAGGACCAGGTGCATCGTCTGCACCAGCGGGTACCTGTGGGCCGACCGCTCCGGCGCGGCGGCCTCGACGATCTCGCTGAACGGCACGTCCCGATACTCGGCGACTGCGGCCGCCGCCCGCGCCGCGGCGTCCAGGAGGTCACGCGGCGTGGGGTGCGGTGGGAACTGCAGGCGCATCGGAACGGTGGTGAGGAGGAAGCCAATGAGGTTCTCGGTCTCTGGCCGCCGGGTCGCGCTGGGCACGCCGATCACCAGGTCGCACCGTCCGGTCTCGACATACAAAAGTCCGCCGTAGACGGCGAGCAGCGCGGAGGCGAGGGTCATCCGGGCCGAGCGGGCGAGCTGGATGAACGCCGCCCCCACCTCGTCGGAGACCCGGAAGTAGTGGTGGGCGCCGACGCGGCTGGCGGTGTCCGGCGAGGCGTCGTAGGGCAGGTCGAGCAGGCTCGGCGCGCCCGCGAGGTACTCCCGCCAGAAGGTCTGGTACCGCTCGCGCCGGGCGCCGGCGTGCCACTGTCGCTGCCACCGGGCGAAGTCGCCGAACTGGACGGGCAGGTCAGGCAAGGCCGCCGGGCGCTGTTCGACCCGGGCCTGGTAGCACTCGACCAGCTGGGCGTTCAGCCGGACGTAGGACCACTGGTCGGTGATCGAGTGGTGCATCGTCTCTACGATCTGGTAATCCCGTTCGTCGAGCTGGACCACGAGAATCCGGAGCAACGGCCCCGTCGTAAGGTCGAACTGCATGCCGGTGTGCGCGCGGATCCGGGGTGCCAGCGCGTCCTCCCGCCGGTCCGCCGGCACGACGCGAAGGTCGACCACCTCGAAACCCGGCGGCAGGTCGTCGTGCACCCGCATGTAGGGCTCGCCCCGGTCTTCGTGCATCGTGGTGCGCAGCAACTCGTGGTGGCGCACCACGTCCCCAGCCGCCGACGCCAGCGCCGCGACGTCCAGCGCGCCCCGGAACCGCAGACCGACGCTGATGTTGTACGTGGTGCCGTTCGGGTCGAGCTCCTCGAGCAGCCACAGTCGCTGCTGGTCGAGCCCGAGCGGCGAGGTGGCGGTGCCGCCGGGCTGCCGGTGCAGTACCGGCTCGTCGGATCCGCCCTGGCGCAGGCGACGCGCCAGCTCGGCCCGCTGGGCCGCCGTGAGCTGGGAGACCTGCTGGTTCATGGCGCTGCCACCGCTTTCCCGAGCTCGGCCAAGCCGGCCAATCCTTCCAGCAGCACGGCCGGCGGCAGGCCGAAGTCCACCAGGCACCCGACCTCGTCGGCCCCGGCTTCGACCAGCTCGGCGAGCACCCCCGCAGCCTTGGCCCGGGTTCCGAGCAGCGACGGGCCGTCAAGGTAGCCACGGAAGGCGGCCTCGAGCAACTCCCGTTCGTCGCCCGCGGACGTCGCGGTCTGCCGGCGGTAGGCGGCGAGATAGGCGTGCATCACCGGCCGGAGGATGTCCTCCAGACCCGGGTCGTCGCTGACGAAGGCGTGCACCATGACGACGACGTCGCCCTGGCCGCTGCGGCCGGAGTCACGCCAGGCGGCCCGGTAGCGGGCGATGTTAGCCCGCAGTTCGGGGAGCGTCTGTCCTAGCAGGGCGGTCATGACGCCGCAGCCCGCCTTGGCGGCCGCCTCGAAGGTCGACGGCGACCCGGCCGCCGTCAACCATATCGGCAGCTCCGGCTGGACCGGTGCTGGGGTGACCCGGACCGATAGCACTGTGCCATCGCAGTCGGCGAACTCGACCGCCTTGCCCGCCCAGAGTGCCCGCACCTCCGCCACCGTGCGCAGGGTGGTCGCCCGCCGCTCCTCATACGGGGTCCGGGCCAGGACGAAGTCGTCGGGATGCCAGCCGCTGGCAAAGGAGATCCCGACCCGGCCACCGGACAGGTTGTCGACCACCGCCCACTCCTCCGCGATCCGGACGGGATGGTGCAGTGGCGCGGCGACACTGCCGGCTCGGATCTGGATCCGGTTGGTCCGCACCGCGATCGCGGCGGCGAGAATGGCCGGGTTCGGGTGCTGGCCACCGAACGACACGAAGTGGCGCTCGGGGATCCACACGGCGTTGAAGCCGGCCGCGTCCGCCCGTACACACGCCTCGAGCACCATCGGGAAGTACTCGGCGGGCCCCACCGTGTCGCTCGGGAAAAAGTACAGGCTTAGTCGGGGCACGCCGGGCAATCCCGCCTCTCCCCGCGTCCAGGTGGCCGCCGAGCGGGCTTGACGCAGCCGGGTCCGCAGGGCGGCGCGTTGCTCGTCGTTCAGTCCGGGCAGTCCACGGGCCGGCCTGGTCATCTGACCTCCCTGGATCCGAGCTCGGCGAGCAGGGCGGCGAACTCCGGCGAGGCGTCGCGCTCCTCGATTAGCGCCTCGACCCGGCGGGCGAAGTCGACGAACGTGGAGTGCTCGTACAGGTCATTCAGCCCGACGTCGACGACCAGCGTGTCGGCGACGACATTGACGAGCTGGGCCGCCTGCAGCGACGACCCGCCCAGCTCGAAGAAGTTGTCGCCGGCCTCGATGGCGGGCCCGCCGAAGGCGCGTTGCCACAGCTGGGCCAGCGTCACCGCGGTGTCGCCCTCGCCTAGCCCGGGCCCGACGTTGTCCACATTGGACACTGGCACGGCCGAATCGTCGGTACCACCGGCCGCGGCCTCGGGACCCGCCCAGTACGCGGTACCCGCGAGCGGGTAGGGCGGCAGGTTCGCAATGGTCGCCGGGGGCGGCACCGCCAGATCGATCGGCCGGCCACTCTCCCACAGGCGGGCGAGCACTCGCAAGTAGGCCGCCGGCTCCTGCGCCCGGTCGGGGCCGGGGACCGACAACACCTCGACGTCGAACCCTCGGCGGCGAGCCGCGCGGCGAGCGGTGGCGGCCAGCGCCTCACCGGGCCCGGCGACGACCACGAACGCGGGCGACCGGTCCAGTAGACCCGCCAGGCAGGCGCGGAAGCGGACGGTGTCGCGCAGGTGTCCCGCCCAGTAGCGCGGACTGGTCGCGTCCGCGTCCGTCAGTGGCGCACCTGTCCGGTTGGACCACACCTGGGTGTGCGGCGGGGACAGGCGCATCGTCGCCAGGACCGCGGCGAACCGGTCGATGGCCGGGTCCATCATCCGCGAGTGGAACGCGTGGCTGACCGCCAGGCGCGTCACCCGGGCGCCCCGACCCTGGCCCCGGGCCACGAGGGCGTCGATGGCCGCGGTCGGGCAGGCGAGCACCGTCACCCGCTCGTCGTTCAGCGCCGCGATATCCACGTCGAGCCCGTCCGCGAGCGTGCGTGCGTCCGCGTCGTCGAGGTCGACCGCGACCATGGCGCCGCCGGGCAGGGTGCCCATGATGCGACCGCGCTCGACCACCGCACGAGCGGCGTCCGCCGGCGCGAACACGCCGGCGAAAGTGGCGGCCGTGAGCTCGCCGAGACTGTGGCCTGCGAGCGCGGCGAACTCCACACCGGCATCCGCGAAGGTGCGCAACAGCGCCAACTCCACCGCGAACAGCCACGGCTGGACCACTGCGGTGTCGACCACCCGGGCCCCGGCAGCGACCTCGGCCCTCGCGGCGGGCAGATCCGGTCCGCCGACCGAGCGGATCAGGTTGGTCAGCGTGTCGAAGTGGCGGCGGAAACCGTTGTGGTGCCGGGCAAACCCGTCGCCGGCGTCGCTCACCCCGTCGCCCTGTCCGGGGAGCAGGGCCACGACCGGCCCCGCCCGCCGCCCGGCCGCCCCGGCCTCGACGGCGTGGTGCAGCGCGTCGATCAACTCGGCGCGCGCGCCGTCCTCGTCGGGCGCGGTCACGACGGGTGCGATCCGGACCGGCAGCGCGCGGCGCCGGTGCCACAGCGTCCCAGCGGTGTCGGCCAGCCCCGAGGCCGGCAGACCGTCCACGAGCCGGGCGGCCCGCTCGCGCAGCGCGGCGTCGGTGGCGGCGGACAGCGCGACCGCCACGGGTGGCGTCCAACGGCCAGCGGTGGGGCGAGGAACGGGCGCTGCCTGCAGCACGACGTGGGCGTTGGTACCGCCTAGCCCGAGCGACGACACCGCGGCGCGGTTGACGTCGCTCGGTGGGAACGGCCGGGGTGCTCGGGGCAGCACCAGGCGTCCGCTGAGTTCGAGATCGGCTCCGTCGCCCGGCTGAGCGGGAACGGGTGGGATCGTCGCGTGCTCCAGAGCCAGCACCGCGGTCACCAGGCCGATCGCGCCGGCCGCAGTGTCGGCGTGGCCCACGTTGGCCTTCACCGCGCCGAGCGCCGCCGGGAACCACTCGCCCCGGCCGTAGGTCACACCGAGGGCCGCGAGCTCGACCTGGTCACCCAGCTCGGTGCCCGTGCCGTGAGTCTGCACAAAGGCGACGCTGTCCGCGGGTACGTCGGCCACCGCGAGCGCGGCCTGGATGACCCGCTTGTGGCCGTCTGGGCTGGGCGCCGATTCGCTCATCCGGCGAGCGCCATCGTTGTTAACCGAGCTGCCGAGGATGACAGCGCGCACCCGGTCGCCAGCGGCGAGGGCATCGTCAAGGCGTTTCAGGACAACGATCGCCGCGCCGCTGGCCGGGACCGTGCCTCCGCTGCCGCGGGTGAACGGCCGGCAGCGCCCGTCCGGCGAGAGGACGTCCCCTTCACGGTACGCATAGGTGTCCTCGGGCGGGATCTGGATCGTCGCGGCCCCGGCCAGGGCCACGTCCACGTCATAGGTCAGCAGCGCGCGCACCGCCTGATGCACCGCCACCAGACCCGTGGAGCATGCGGTCTGGACAGTGATACTCGCTCCGGATAGGCCCAGCCGGAACGACAGCGATGAGGCGAGAAAGTCGCGGTCGTTGAGCAGCGCCACCTGTTGGACGCCCGCGGCGACGAGCAGGTCCGGCTGGCTGGCCACGTGGTCCAGCAGGTACCGGGCCGGCCCACATCCGACGTAGACGCCGATGAGGTCCTCTGCGCGGGTCGGGTCGATGCCCGCGTCCTCCAGGCCCAGCCACGACAGCTCTAGCAGCGCCCGGTGCTGCGGGTCGGCGACGCGCGCCTGCAGCGGGGTGAGCCCGAACAGTTCGGCGTCGAACTGCGCGAGCCGGTCGAGCTGACCCATGCGCAGAACGGTCCCGTCGCCGCCCTCGGCCGGCAAGCAGACCCGCCCCGCGAGCACATGGGCCCACAACTCGTCCGGCGTCTGGGCATCGGCCACCCGTACCGCCATCCCGACGATCGCCACCCCATGGCCGGTCACAACGCCTCCCTCGTCGCGGCGAGCTGTCGGCCCCGCCGGCCCGCGTCCGCGAAGCCTGCCGTGGCCGCGCGCAGCCGGGAGCCACGGTCCACCACCCCCGCCGGATCATCGGCCGGGCCGGTGTCGAGCCGCGCGGCGAGCGCATCCAGGGTGCAGTGCCGGAACAGGTCGGCGATCGATAGATCACGATGGTGGCCGCACAGCGCCGCAAAGACGACCAGCAGGTCGGCCGAGGTGCCGCCGAGTTCGAAGAACGTCCGGTGGCTGTGCTCGACCGGGTGGCCCAGCACCCGCTCCCACACGGCCCGGATCGCTCCGACGCCCGACCCGCGAAGGTCGGCTGGGCGCGGCACGGCCTCCGCCCCGGCCCAGTCCGCCACGGCCCGCCGGTCTAGCTTGCCGTTGGGCGTGCGCGGCAGACCACCCACGACCCGATAGGCCCTGGGCACCAGGACAGTCGGCAGCGCGGCGCCCGCCAGCGCCCGCAACTGGACCGCCAGCGACTCCTCGACCGGGACAGGCGCGCCCGCGTTGGCCAGCCCGCCGGCAGCCCGGGTGAGGTAGCACAACAGCCCGTCCTGGGCGGGCGTCGGTACGACCACGACGTCGCCGACGGCGCCGTGGCCCCGCAGGATGGCCTCCACCTCCTCGGCCTCCACTCGGTGGGCCAGGATCTTCAGCTGAGCATCCCGCCGGCCGAGGTACCTCAGGTTGCCGTCCTCGTCCCACTCCGCGACGTCACCGGTGTCGTAGGCGCGGAACTCGTTGGCGTGGTCGAGGGCGGTGAACCGCTGGGCCGTAAGGTCGTCGCGACGATGGTAGCCGCGGGCCACGCCGTCACCGGCGATGAACAGCCGGCCAGCACAGCCGATGGGTAGGAGACCACCCCACCGGTCGACGACATGGCACCGCTCACCGGGCAACGGTCGGCCGATGGTGACCGGGCGTCCCGGCTGGACCACCCAGGTCGTCGACCACACGGTCGTCTCGGTCGGGCCGTAACAGTTGATGACCCGCCCAGGTACGAGATCGGCGAGCGCGACGGCGACGTCGGGTGGCAGGGCCTCGCCCCCCACGAGCAGGGTGCCGACCCGCTGCAGCGCGGTCCGCCCGGCCGGGTCCCGCATCAGGAGCCCGGCCATGGTCGGCGTGCACTGGTACAACGCACCCTCCGGCACTGACTGCGGGGTTAGGACACGGTGGTCCGTCAGGACCAGGCGCCGACCGTGGGCCAATGGCCACAACAGTTCCAGCACGGAGATGTCGAACGACAGGCTCGTGCCCGCGACGACCGCCTCGGGCAGCGGTCCGACCAATTCATCGAAGCCGGCCAGCAGCGCGCGCAGGTTGCCGTGCTCGACCACCACGCCCTTCGGCGCGCCGGTCGAGCCGGAGGTGTAGAGCACGTAGGCGGCGTCGGACGGCGCGAGCCCCGTCGGCGCGGACGGGGCCGACGGGTCGTCACCGTCGTGAGTGGACCAGGCGATGCGCGGGATCCGGTCGCCGACAACAGGGTCGGGGTCGGCCACGATGGCCGCCAGGGCCGCGTCAGACGCCATCGACTGGATCCGGTCGGCGGGGAATGTGGGATCGAGCGGCACGTACGCCGCGCCGACCCGATGGATCCCGAGCACCGCCACCACCAGCGCCGGCTCCCGCGCAAGCCCGATGCCCACCCGGTCTCCGCGGCCGACCGAGTGTGCCCGCAGGGCCGCGGCCAGGCGGGCGGACCGCCGGTCGAGTTCGCCGTAGGTCAGCACCGCGTCGCCGGCGACCACCGCGATCGCGTCCGGGCTCTCCGAGCACCGGCGCAGGATCTGGTCGGGCACCAGTGGCTCCCGGTCGACGGGCAGCGGCCGACCGGAGCACGTGGCGAGGATCTCGGCCACGTCCGCCGGGGCGAGTGGCTCGTGCCCCAGCCTGATGTCCTCCGGCCGGGCGAGCAGGTCGAGTGCGCGCACCACACAGCGGCCGATCCGGGCCACGTGTCGCGGGTCGAACGCGTCGCGGCAGTACTCCAGTTGCAGCGACAGATCACCGCCAACATGCTGCAGCAGGCCGATCGCGAGGTCGAACTCCCCTTCGGAGGGTGACTCGTCCTCGACGGACCACCGGAGGCCGTCCAGCTCGACCGGCGCAACCTCCGCCCCCTCGGTGCACAGGGCGGCGAGCAGCCCCGGCTGTCCCGCTTCGCAGGCAGCCTCGATGATGGCCTCGATCGGAAGATCCGCGTACTCCAGCGCGGTCAGCAGCGCCTCGAGTCCCGCGTCGGTGAGCCGACCGGTCGTACCGGACGGGTCGCCCGCCGCCAACCGCACCGGCACGGTGTTCTGGAGGCAGCCGATCACGCCGTCGGTCTGCTCGGTGCGCCGGTTGGCGACCACCCCGAGCACGACCTCCTCCTGATCGGCCAACCGGGACAGGGTCCAGCCCACCGCGGCGATCAGCAGGGCGAACGGAGTGGCGCCCCGGTCGTACCGCCGGTCGCGGACGCGTTCCACCAGCTCGGTGTCCAGCCGAACCTCGACCCGCGCGACGGTCCGCGTGGTCACCACCGGTCGGCGACCCGGCAGCTCGACCGAGACCGCACCCGCAAGGTTGCCGGCCCAGAACGACTCCAGCTCCGTGCGCCGGGCGGGCGCCAGCGCCGCGTCGGTCACCGGATCCCGGGACGCTGCCTCGCTCTGGCCGTCGGCGTAAGCCCGGACGACGGCGTCGAGCAGCAAGCTCGTTGACATCTCATCAAACACGGCGTGGTGCACCGCCAGCACCAGCTCCGCCGTGTCCTCGCCGACCAGCGCGCTGATGCGGCACAGCGGAGCCTCGCCGTGGGCGAACGCGGTAGCCGCCGCACCCGCCGCGACGCGATCGGCCTGCTCGGCGACCTGGCGCGGTGGCACCCGGAGAATATCGAAGGGGACGTCATCGCCGTCGTGCAAGCATTGGACGAGGCGGCCGGACTGCAGGTGGAGCGAGGTCCGCAGCGACGGGTGAGCCGCGACCACCGACCCGACCGCCAGGCGCAGTCGCGCCACGTCGACCCGCCCCTGGACCCGAATGCGCTTGACGAGGGTGCGGGCGGACCCGCCGAGTTGATGGTCGAGCAGGTAGAAGCGCGTCTGCGCCGTGGTCGCGGGGATCATGCCGACGGCCTCCCGGCATTCAGCACCGCACACAGTCGGCGGGGCGTCGGATGCCGGAAGATGTCGACGAGCCGGATCCCAGCGCAGCCCAGGTCTCGCAGCGCGTGGTGGAGCCGCACCGCGAGCAGTGAGGTTCCCCCGTGCTGGAAGAAGCTGTCGTCCAGCCCCACCTGGGCGCCGAGAATGCGGCTCCAAACGTCGGCCATGACCGCCTCGTCCACCGCGCCGCCCTCGCCCGCCTGACCCGCACGCTCCACATCGGACTCCACCGAGGCAGGCGGACCACTCGGCCCCGCGGTCCGCAGCCGGGCCAGATCCAGCTTGCCGTTGACCGTCAGCGGCAACTCCGGTACCGCGGTGATGGCGGCCGGCACCAGATACGCCGGCAGCGTCTCGCGCAGCCGTTGATAGACCGCCGCGACGGAGCCCGGCGGATCCAGCACCACGTACGCCTCCAACCGGGCCGCGGCCCGGTCCCCCTCCGGTACGACCGCGACCGCGGAGGCCGCCCGCACCCCGCCGACTCGCTGCATGGCGGCCCGCACCTCGCCCGGCTCGATGCGATGGCCCCGGATCTTCATTTGATCATCGGCCCGCCCCAGATGCTCGATTTCGCCTCCGGGTAGCCGCCGGCCCACGTCTCCGCTGCGGTACAGCCGCTCTCCGAGCGCTGGATGGTGGACGAACCGCTGGGCGGTCAACTCGGGTCGGCCGAGGTACCCGCGCGCGACCCCGCGTCCGCCGACGTAGATCTCGCCCGGAACACCCGGCGGTACCTGTCGTCCCTGCTCGTCCAGGATGTACAGTCGCCAACCCGGCAGCGGCCGGCCGACCGACCGGGATCCCCGCAGGGCGTCGGCCCGATCCAGCGTCCGCCAGGTGCAGTGCACCGTCGTCTCGGTGATGCCGTACATGTTCACGGCCCGCACCAGGGAGTCGGGATGCCGGTCGAACCAGGGCAGCAACAGGTGTGGGTCCAGGGTCTCGCCGCCGAACACGACCAGCCGCACCCGCAGGTCCCGGCTGGAGCTGCGGTCCTCGGTCACGAGCTGCGCGAAGGCGGACGGCGTCTGGCTGAGCACGGTGATGCCCTTGTCGGCCAACAACGTGTGGAAGTCATACGGGTCGCGCGAGGTCCAGAACGGCACCACGATAACCCGTCCGCCGGTGGTGAGCGCGCCCCACAGCTCCCACACGGAGAAGTCGAAAGCGAAGGAGTGGAACAGGCTCCAGACATCGTCGGGGCCGAGCCCGAACGGACCGCGGATCGCGTCCATCAGGCTGAGGACGTTGCGGTGCTCAACGACGACACCCTTGGGTTGCCCGGTGGAGCCCGACGTGTAGATGACGTACGCGGCGTTGGTGGGTGGGACGTCCGGCAGGGCTTCGCGATCGTCGGCGGGCCTCATGTCCGGCGTGACGACCTCGACCTCCGCCGGGACCGGCACCGTCGTCAGGTCGCCGCAGATAAACGCGGCGGGCGCGGCATCAACGATCATCAACGCCAGCCGGTCGGCTGGGTAGTCCGGGTCGAGCGGAACGTACGCGGCGCCGGCCCGGAGCACGGCCAGCAGGGCGACCACCAGCCCGGCCCCGCGCGGCAGGCTGACCCCGACCCGGTCCCCATCCTTGACGCCGCGCTCGCCGAGTACCCGGGCCAGGCTGGCACTGCGACGGTCCAACTCCGCATACGTGAGCCTGCCGTCCTCGGCCACGACGGCGACCGCATCCGGCTGCGCGCGGGTGTACTCGCCGATGCGATCGTGGATGCTGTCCGTCGGCTCGGCCAGGTCCGGGCCGACAGCCTCGCGTGCGGCCACGGCCGCGTCGTCGGGATGGAGCGTTGCGACGTCAACCAGGCGGGCCGCGGAGTTGGCCAGGCCGGCCAACGCGATCAGCAACTGGCGTGCGAAGACCTCGACCGCGGCGGGCGCGAACCACCGCCGCTGGTACTGAAGTAATCCGGTGAGCGGTCCGTCGCCGCGGTCGTACGTGTAGAGCGTCAAGGGGAACTGGGCGGTGGCGAGGTCGGGGTCCGGATGCGGTATGGCGGTGGCGTCGGCCAGCTCCACCGTCGGCAGCTGGGCGCATGGGACGACGACCAGGGACGGGATGAGGTCAGGGCCGCCATCAACGACGGTGGTGAAGGGTACGTCGGCGTGAGCGTACGCGTGCAGGAGGCGCCGGTGTACGCCCTGCACGTACTCGTCGACCGGCAACTCCTCGACCAGGTCGAGCGGGGTCAGCACCATGCTGTTGAAGTACCCCAGCGTGTTCAGCTGCGAGATCGGGCGCCGTGACACGGTGGTCGCCACGACCGGGTGCCGCGAGCGGGCGTTGCGCCCGAACACCAGCCCCGCCGCGGCGGTCAGCATCGACGTCGGCGTGACCCCGAGCTGGCGAGCCTGCGCGCGGGCCATCCGCCAGACGTCGTCCGGCACCAGGACCGGAACGCGCGCCCCGTGCGACACATCTGCGGTCGGGTCACCCAGCCCCCAGCTGAGGTCGGCGTCGAGATCGGCCGCAGCGAGCTCGTCGGATCGGCCACCGGTGGCCCGATCGGCCGCGGCCCACGCCTGGTCGACCCAGTCGCCGAACGACCGGGCGGGCGGGGACGGCGACTCCGCCAGCACCCAGCCGGCGAGGAGCTCCACCGAGCGCTCATCGACAACCAGGTGGTGCGCCGAGAGCACAATGTCGGTCGCCCCGCAGGCATAGCGCAGGACGACGGCGCGGACCAGCGGGCCGCGAGTCACGGATAAGGGGCGCCGGGCCTCGCCCACGAGCCGGCGCCGGCCCGATCGTCGTCCGCGCGGTACGGCAGGGACTCGACTTCGAGCACGGGCAGCGGCCCGTCCGCGAACCCGAGCCCGCCGTCGGTCTCGATGACCCTAGCCCGCAACAGTGGATGCGCGCGCACGACCGCGGCGAACCTCGCGCCGAGGAGGTCGTCGTCCATCACCCCGTTGACCCGATAGGCCGCGACGACGTTGTACGTGGCCTCGCGGCTGGCCGTCCGGTCGGCGAGCCAGAGGGCGATCTGGTTCGGCGCAAGGCGAACGATCACCGGCCACTGACCCCGACGACCTGGACCGCCCGGACGACATCATCCGTGCCGTCGGCCGTCAACACGTCGAGGTAGTCGATCTCGCAGCCCAACTCCTCATAGACGCGCAGGGTGAGCACGACCGCTCGGAACGAGTCGCCCCCGGCGGCGACAAAGGGACTACCCAGCTCGGCATCGGTACCGAGTACCTCTTGCCATAGACGGGCCACTGTGGCCGACAGCACTTCTGTCACCATTCCCTCCGCTCAATCCTCACTGACGCAAGCTACGTCCAGGTGGGTGCCGTATGAGAATGCCCCCTTGCGATCTGAGCCTACTTAAGCAGCTATTACCCCATTCGCGCCAGTGGTCGCGCTTGGAACCTTTGCCTGCCGAGCGGACCTCCCGCCGCCGGTCGTCGGCAAGCAGCGCCGTGACAGCCTGCGCGCAGATGCGGGCGAGGGTTACGCGGAATTCGACGACACTCGCAGCACGTGGGCGTGGCCATGTTCTGCCAGGATCGCGCAGCAGCTTCCCCTGGCCGATCACGATCAGGCGGTCAGCGGTCATGGCCATCTGCTCATCAGAACCGTACGGCCAGGCCTACCGCACCGGGAGTTCACCGTGATCGCCACCCCTGTTCCGCCGCGCCGCAGGTCATCGCCGTTGAGGGCCTGTGCTTCGCAGGGAAACGGGCGGGTACGGTCCCGGCTCACCAACTCTGCCCGCAGTTCACCCCAGCGGCCCGTTCTCCTGCACCGAGACCTCGATCATCGTCCGCGGCCGGTCGCCGGCGTCGTGGCCAAGCACCCTATCGACACCCGCCCGTTCTGGCAGGCCTGCGCCCGCCACGAGATCACCGCCTACACCGTGATCGCCGGCGGGGGCGCCCGTCCCGCTGCCCCACATGCTGCTCGCCGACCCCGCGCTCCCGCTGATCGTGCTGACCATGATGCCCGGCTGACCAGCCGGATCGGCACCCAGCTCGAACACGGCGACGCGCATCCCGGCAACGCCCTGGTCCAGCCCGGCACCCCGCTGGCCCTGATCGACCTGGAACTCCTCGCCCCCCGCCTGCCCGGCTACGACCTCGCCGTGCTGGACCATCACCGGCCCCAGCCCGGACCTCCGCTCCCGGATCACCGCCCGGAGCGGGCCAGGCCCGCAGCGGCAGGCCGCCTTCTCGCTCAACCTCATCCTCGTCACCGGCCGCGAGATCCTCTCCCACCGCCGCAACGCGCCGACAGCCCTGCACCGCGACCGGCTCGCCCGGCTCCTGACCGACCTCGAAGAAGCCCGCGCCCGCCAGGCCGCCGTCCGCCGGCGACGGCGCGGAAGTCAAGGACAGCACCTATTCTCACCCGCTACGACGCGCACAGGCTCACCAGCATCACTGTCATCGACATCGACCCCGGCAACACCGCCGCCACCCTCCGCGCCGACCTCGCCGCGCCCGGCTCGCTGCCCGCCGCCGTCTTCGACGTGACCATCCTCACCCAGGTGCTCCAGCTCCTCGCCGACCCGGCCGCCGCGCTGGACAACTGCACCCGCGCCCTCCGCCCCCGTCGGGACACTCCTGCTCACCGTGCCCTGCCTGGGCCGCATCAGCCCCTCCGGCGCCTGCTGTCTCCCGCCACCCGCCCTGAAGACCTGCGCACCATTTACCTGTGCCCGCGCCACATCCACGACTTCGACTACCCGCACACGGCAACCGGCTCATCTCTGGTGCCCTATGGATAGTGAGCTTCCCCCAGCGGGCCTGCAGCAACGGGTCCCTGGTCCGTAATCACCGGACGTGGTGTTCGGCGGGAAAGGCGCCGTGATGACCGCGACACTGAACGACATGACATACAAGATCAAGCCGGCGGCGCGCCGCCTTGCCCCCGGCCGTTAGTGCATACGACTCGGCTGACTCCCCCGTCGACGCCCAGGCCAACGCGCTCAGCGCCATCGACGCCCGCCGGCAAGCCGAACTCAACGGCATTCGCGCCTAGCGAACACGAAACGCCAGGTCAGCGCACATGAACGAGTTCTGGCACGGCACAGGCCGCTTGCGCGGCTCGGCCCGGCCGAAGCCGCAGCTCATCTTGCTGGCCCCGCAGCCGGTACTTGGCCTCGGCCAGCACGTCGAACGCCCGGACCCGAGACGGCGACGGCGACGACGTGTCCCGGGGGCAGCTCACACCGGTGGTACTCATCGCTCAGGCTGTCCGCCACCGACGGCATGTCACTGCCTGGCCGCGAGGTCGACCGGATCGCCCGCCGCATGCCCTTGCTGTTGCAGGCCACCCAAGTCACAGTCATCGTGCTGGCTCGGGCGCTAGTCGGCGTGATGGGCCTGAGGTATGGTCTGGCTCGTGGCCGGGACTACCTTTTTGTCCGCTCTGCGGGAAGGTGCCGAACGTGCTCCGGACCGGCCGTCCCTTACCTGCGGCCCGGTGACGCTGACCCGCGCCGGGTTCCTCGGCAAGGTCGAACGCCTCGCCGGGTTGTTTGAGAGCCGCGGCGTGACCAACGGCTCCAACGTCTCGATCGGCCTGCCCAACTCGGCGGACTTCGTGGTGGCCATGTTTGCCGCGTGGGCCGTCGGCGCGGTGCCGCAGCCCATCTCCAGCCGGTTTCCGGCCGCCGAACGCGTCGCCCTCCTGGACGTGGCCCGCCCGTCGCTGGTCGTCGGCGTGCCCGAAGCCGAAGCCGGCGGCTGGCCGGTGCTGGAGCCGGTGCCCGCGGAACTGCCCGTCAGCCGCTTCACGCCCAGCATGTCCCCTGAGCTGAAGGCCGTGGCCAGCGGCGGGAGCACCGGGCGGCCCAAGCTGATCGTGACGACAGCGCCCGCAGCGGTTGAGGCGTCGGCGTCGGCCGCGGCCCTGCTGGGCATGCGGCCTGACGGGCAGGTGCTGATGACCGGGCCGCTCTACCACAACGGCCCGTTCTCCCTCACGGCCGCCGCGATAGGGACCGGCAACCACGTCGTCCTGATGTCCCGGTTCGACGCCCTGCAGACGGTACGGCTCATCGAGGAGCACAAGGTGACCTGGCTGTACATGGTGCCGACCATGATGCTGCGGATCTGGCGGCTGCCCGGGGGCGAGCGCAGGACAGCCGATGTTTCCTCGCTCGAGGCGGTATTCCACACCGCAGCGCCTTGTCCGGCCTGGCTCAAGCAGGCGTGGATCGAGTGGATCGGCCCGGAGAAGCTGGTCGAGCTCTACGGCGGTACCGAACTCCAGGCGATCACGGTGATCAACGGGGCCGAATGGCTCAGGCATCCCGGATCCGTCGGCCGGGTGGTGGTCGGCGAAATGCAGGTTCGCGACCCCGGCGGCAAACCTCTTCCCGCAGGCGCTGAGGGGGAAATCTGGATGCGGCGCGGGCCCGGTGCCGAGGCCGTGTACCGCTACGTCGGCGCCACCGCCCGCAGCGCGGCCGGGGGATGGGAATCGCTGGGCGACATCGGCGTGATCGACGCGGACGGCTACGTCTACATCACTGACCGGATGGCCGACATGATCCTGGTCGGCGGGGCGAACGTGTATCCGGCCGAGATCGAGGCCGCGCTGGAGGAGCACCCAGCGGTGCGCTCCTGCTGCGTGATCGGCCTCCCGGACGACGACATGGGCAACATCCCGTACGCCATCGCGGACCTGTCCGACCCGGCCTCCGACGAGGAACTTCACGCGCACCTCCGCCAGCGACTGGTCCCTTACAAACTCCCGCGCGTCATCGAGCGCGCCACCGCGCCGTTGCGCGATGATGCAGGCAAGGTCCGCCGGTCAGCGCTCCGGGCCGAGCGGATCGCTAGGGCCAGAGCTAACGCGAAGGCGGCAGATTAGCTGGATGGCCGGCTCATTCACCGGGCACCGGCCATTGCCGAGCGCCGGGAGGAGCACCTGCGGCTGGCGGCCAAGCAGGAACGCGGCTGCGCGTTCTTCATCTCGCAGTCATCTGCAACGCGGACGCGGCGAAGAGCATGGTCTCGGACTACTTCTACGCGTGCCGGGACCGGCGGCTGGCACCGCGCCCTGTCCTGTTCACGCTCTCGGTGTGCGGATCGGACAAGACGCTTGCCTTCCTGAAACGGCTCGGCGTCGACGTCCCCCGATGGCTGGAGAACGAGTTGTGCCACGCCACCCACACCCTGGCCGAGTCCTGCGATCAATGCCTGGCCACCGCCAGGGAACTGATCACCTTCTGCCGCCGGCTGGGCATGCCGTCCGGATTCAGCGTGGAGAGCGTGCCGATCCGGTAGGCCGAGATACAAGCATCAGTAGCACTGGCCGCCGAACTGCGCGGACTGCCCGGCCCGCGCTGACCGGCACGCCGGCAGGTTAGCCGCTGACGCCAGGACCCGCTGCCGCCACTTAGATAGTCGCCGCCTGCATCGCCGGAGCAGCCCGTTAACCCGGCGCCGCAGCGGATGAACAGCTCCGGCGATTACCGGCCGTTAATCAGACAGGGAGCACGCTCGGCTCGATATGTACTTGGAACTGGCTGAATGCCCAGCGAGCATGACGGCGTCAGAACCGCCGTCCGGCGCTCATCCTCTGGCCTTCATGATGCCCTCGCGAAGTGTTCGAGATCGGGCATTATGGGAGGGTGCTGCGCTACGTACTGTTGCGCGACGCCCTTCGGGACCTCAGTCTTGGGCCTTCGGCAGGAGGTCGTGCGGTGAGTCATCTGGGCCTCACGGGATCGGATCCGCTGCAAGGATGACGTCCGTGCGCCGCTGCGCTGACCGAGGGTCTCCAGACCACGGCACCGGCCATTGGCGCGATCAATCTCAGGTCAAAAGGCTGGACGCCACGCAAAATTTCCTCCAATTTATTGAGAAAGATTGACGCGGGTCCTGGCTAGCCTCCTGAGGCCGGTCTCGCTGGCAGCGGCGAACCTCAGAGATCGAACCGAGCCAATTTTAGTACCTCAGCCTAGAAATGTCGGTGGGCTCCAAGGCCTGGTGATATGACCTTTTCACGCGATCCCGCGGCGGTGGACGGGTCGCGGCGTGATCTGTTCCGGTATCTAACTGTCGATGAGTCCGCGGATTACGTCGCGATCATGGACTTGTTCTCGGCGACGTTGCTGACGGACTTGTCCGCAGGGAGGTCGCGAGCCAGCTGGCCGAGCGGGGTGTCGGCCTGTCCAGGGACGCGGCCGAGGCACGATGCCGGCAGCTGGTCACGTGGGGGAACCTGGTGCCTTCGATCCGGGATGCGCGGGTGGCTACCGTAGCCGAGTACATCCGGTCACGGTCGCGGTATCAGGTGTCCAAGCTCGGCGGGTGCATCGACAGGCCGTCGAGATCCTGCACGCCAGCGACGGGGCTCGTGAGGTGGCCAGGGAACTGCTCGGGCAGATCGGGCAGTCCCTCGACCGAATCCTCGCCATGGTGAGCAGCAGCCACATCGGCGACGATACGCTCGACGCGGAGGCGCTGGCCGGCGAAGTGACCACAGTGTTCTCCAATCAGCGGCTGTTCACCGACAGCGTTCGGGACTTCTACGCCTACCTGGCCGGGATCCTCAGCCGGTACGACTTGGCCGGCGAGGAGTACGCGCAGTTCAAGGAGCTGCTGCTGGTCTACATCGACCTGATCACCGCCGACGTCAACCGGCACGCGCCGGTCGTCGCGCACCGGGCCGGGCTGGTGCTCGCCTGCGCCGAACTCGTACTGCGGGCACTGGCTACCCTCCCCGGCCTCATCTCTCCGGATGGCACGCAGGTCGAGCGGGCCCAGGGGCGGACGCGAACGGACTGGGAGGAGCTGGCCGCCTGGTACGACGCCTCGCACGGAGCATCTGGACCGGAGCAGTTACGCGCGGCCGCAGGTCAGGCACTGGGACAGTTGATCACCAACGCCAAGCGGCTACTGGACTCCTCAGGGACGGGGTTCTCGCGGCGGGCCGACTTCCTGCGGCTGGCCCGGTGGTTCGCGACCTCGGACTACGAGCAGGCGCACCGGCTGTACGACGCGGCCTTTGGTGCCTATCCGGCCCGGCCTGCCGTTCTTCGGCTCGTTCGAGGCCGACCCGAATCTGGGCGAACGATCGGAGGATATCTTGCGCGCTGAGTTCGGCCGCTGACTTGCTGCTGTGCGACACGGGCGTGCTGCTGGCGGCAGGCAACGTCAAAGATCATGCACACGACGCGTGCCTGGCGCTCCTACGGTCAGCCCCAGGTCCGTTGCTCGTGCCATCCCCGGTGCTGGGCGAGGTGGGATACCTGCCGCAATCCCGAGTCGGCCCGGCGGCGGAGGTGACGTTCCTGCAATCCTTCGGAGACGACGGCTTCCATGTGGCCGAACTCGCGGACGAAGACGTACCGCATGGCCGAACTGGTCGATGCCTACCTTGATCTGCCGCTGGGTATCGTCGACGCCGCCGTCATCGCGATCGCTGAACGCCTCGGGCTGAAGGAAGTGGCGACCCTGGATCACCGTCACTTCTCGGTCGTGCGGCCACGCCACGCGCCGACGTTCACTCTCCTGCCGGGTTAGCTTTCCGGCCGCCTGGGCCTGATCCTGACGTGGACGCCCACATTGGGCTCACTGGGTGGCTGATCTGACGCAGGATGAGGCGGTTGATCGGGCTCGGGCTATCGATGTCGAGTCGTATGACGTTTTCTCGACCTGACAGCCGAGCCGGCGCTTTCCAAGACCGAGGTCCGGTTCCCTAGCTGCGGCCGGACGCCAGCACGTCCGCTGAGCTGCGCACGCAGGCCGTGCGCGGCGTGACGCTCGGCCGCGCGAACTTATGGCAGCGATAGCTGCCTTCTGCAGTAGATCTGATTGTTACTGGTAGTCCGGAATGATGGGCAGGCCGGGATGGTATTCGAAATAGTGTCGCGGGCATATCCAGAGGAATTCACCAGATGATGCCTGGACTCGGCGCAGGTCACCGAATGCGCGGGCGGGGTCATGTTCGAAGATCAGCTCTCGTGCGGCTCGCCATGCTTGGCCCTGAGCAGGGGTGAGCTGGCTGCCTGGCCGCGCGATGTCTGCTTCCGACGTTGGCGGGATGCTGGCGGCTGGCAGTGCGTCGATGAGCGCGGTGGCGAGCTGAATCTCGTTCTGGGCGTCCTGCATCTGGCCAGGGGTGAGCGCGAGTCCAGCCGCGGCGGAGGCGATCGGAGCCGCAAGCTGGAGGATCTTGAAGACGATGATGGCCGCCGGGGCGACGCGGATGATCCAGTCGGCCGCCTGGGCGATGTAGTAAGTGGCGGACGGCCATGGGTGCCAGTGCCCAGGATGCTCGCACCACAGGAGGAGGCGGTAGTGCTTCTGCCCGGGCTTGAGCCGGTCGATGCCAGTGGGGTCGCGGGAGGTCAGCGTAAACAGGCGCGGGCAGTCGGTGATCTCTGTCGTGACGGCGCGCAGGATCAGGTGCATCAGGTTGGCGGTCTGGGCGGCTGTGGTGGTCAGCGTGGCGATTTCGTCTTTGACCTGGGTGATGCCGGCGTGGATCTGGTTGAGCTCGGGTCCGAGTTCCTGGCCGGGGAATCCGGTCAGCAGGGCGGATATGTCGTGGCGGGTTCGGCAGCGCACGCACAGGTACCGGGTTTCGCCTTCCTCGCGGTAGACGCGGAGGTCGTCCATGGGTATGGCTGCGGGGCATCTGGTGCCTTCCGCGCTGATGGTCGGGCAGGCGACGAGCAGCTGGTAGCCGAGGCCGGGCCAGCGGCGGGTCATCAGGTCTTCGACGCTGTCGCGCAGCACGCTGAAGAAGTAGTCGGGGGAGGGCGCGCGGACGTCGATGCTGAGCAGGTCGGGGGCGATCAGCTCGATGAGCGCTTCGGAGGCGTAGGCGGTGATCGGGTGGCGCAGGAACATGCCGGTGCGCCAGTGCAGGCCAGCGGATGCCCGGTGGTGGCGGACGGTCAGCCAGCTGACCAGGCCTGGTACCGGTTCGCTGAGGCGGCAGAGCAGCGCTAGCCGGCGGACACTGGCGGGCGGTCTGGCCAGGGTGTCCCAGGGCAGGTCCGGGCGATTGCGGGGGGTGAGCTGGGCGACCAGGCTGCGGTAGCTGTTGTCATCGAGACGGTAGGAGATGTCAAATTTCTCCATCAGGCGCAGGAAATACGGGTGGTATCGGTCGGGGTAGCGGGTTCCTTCCTGCGGGTTCTGCCACACCTGCCGCAGCCGGGTGTGATCGAGTATCCCGCCGGCCCGGCGCGTGGGAATGTCTTCGAGGACATAGCTGATTGCCTTGGTCAGCCACTCGGGGTTCAAGACCACGAAGTCCCGCAGGCCGTCGTCATCCCCGTAGTGGACGATGCGGCCGGCGATGTGCAGCAGGGCGGCCAGCGCCGCCGCCTCGTCCTCGCTGACGCCGTGGGCGAGGCAGATTTCGGTGAAGCGGTCGTAGGTGATCTGCGGCTCGGACCCGGCTAAGGCGAAGATCGCGTCGCGGGCCGCGATCCACTGCGGGCTCAGTAGCTGGCCCATCTGCGGCAGTTGCGCCGCCTCGGCGGCGATCGCCTGGCGCAGCTGCGCGACCCCCTGGCCAGTCTGGTTGTCGACCTCGAACTCGCCGCCCAGCAGTATCGGGAAAGCGCGCTCGAGACTGGGGTAATCCAGGTCCGGGTGCCTTCCGCCAGCGCAGTGCGTGGCCACGACCAGCGCCCGGGCGTCGTCGCGGACCCTCAGCCGGATCCGGCGGAGCCAGCCTTCAACTTCGTTCTGCTCCTGGCCTTCCCGCGGCTTCCACACGACCAAGTACAGGGCGTCCGGGCTGAAGAAGAACTGATGGCTGACCCGGTAGACTTCCTGCCCCCCGAAATCCCAGGCCCGCACCGATAGCGTCACGTCCTGACGTGGATGCGGCAAGTCAACCGACCGGACCGCGATACCGTGGGTGGTAGGCCGCCCCTCCGCGAAAGGGTCTCCCCGCAAGGCCGCGACCAGAGACGTCTTGCCGACATTACCCTCGCCGACTAGCAGGACCTTCGCCTCGTACTGCGGTATCCCGTGCTCCAGGCTCCGCAAGTAGCCAGCCAGAATCAGTGGTCCCCGTTCCAGCAGCTCAACAACGGGGCCGCGGAACGGATTGCCGTCGATGTTCAGGGATAGTCCTGCCTCTATCTTCTGTGCAAGCTGCCACGGCAGTGCCGTGAGCCGGTTGCCGCGAAGATCCAGCGACACCAGGCTCCTCATCTCGCCGATCTCAGGCGGTATCTCGGTGAGCTGGTTCCCGTCCAGCGGAAGAATCCGCAACCGGGACAGCTGGCCGATCTGAGCGGGCAGGGAGGTGAGCCGATTGCCTGCGAGATTCAGGAGCCGCAGTCGTGTCAGCTGGCCGATCCCGGCCGGGAGGGCGGTAAGCCGGTTGTGATCCAGATACAGATCGATCAGCCGGACCATCGCGCCGATGCCATCAGGAACGCTGGTCAGCTGATTGCCGCTCAGCGTCAGGGCGTGCAGTTCAGGCAGCCCGGTGAGGACAGCGGGCATCGTGGTGAGCTGGTTGCGGCCAAGATTCAGCGCGCGCAGGTGCGTGCACTGGGCGATGTCCTGCGGCAGCGCGGAGATCTGGTTGTCGCTCAGGTCCAAGGCCACCAGCGCGGTCAGCCGCGAGATCGGGGCGGGCACGGCGGTGAGCTGGTTATGGTCTAGATTCAGCTCCCGCAAGCAGGTGAGGCTGCCGATCTCGTCAGGCAAGGCGGTTAGCTGGTTGCGGCCCAAGTCGAGTGTCTCCAGCGCCGTGAGCTGGCCGATCTCCGGCGGTACGCACGTTATGCGGTTCGCGCCCAGGCCCAGCGTTTCCAACGACGTGAGCTGGCCGATCTCCGGTGGCACAGCGCTGATCTGGTTTCCGGTGAACTCGTCTCCCCGGTAGGAAATCACTCCGGAAGCCTCGTAAGCCAGCCTGGCCGGAGACTGCCTGACATTTCTGCCGGTGGCTGCGGTGCGCTTGCCTCCGAGCCACAATTTCCGCATTCCTATAAGGGTGAACAGTTCTGGTGGCAGCGACTCGATTTCGTTGCCGTCCAGCCACAGGACCCGCAGGCTGGCTAGCTGGCCCAGCGCCGGCGGGGCGGCCCGGAGAGTGTTGGCGCCGAGATCGAGCTCCTCCAGCGCGGTCAGTCCGCCGAACTCCGACGGCATGGTGGTCAGATGGTTGCCGCCCAGCCATAGCCTCCGCAAAACAGCCAGGTCACCTATGCCGGACGGAAACGCGCTGAGTTCGTTGCCACTGAGATCCAGCTCTTCCAGGGCCGTCAGCGTCCTGATCTCGGGTGGCAGCGTGGTTAGCCGGTTCCGGCCGAGCCGGAGCGCCCGCAGCCCGCTCAGCTGGCCGATCTCCGGTGGCACAGACGAGAGGCGGTTGCTGTCCAGCCGGAGCTCTTTCAAGGCTGGCAGCTGCCCGATTTCCGGCGGAACGGAGCCGAGCTGGTTGCCGCTTGCGTCAAGCAATTCGAGGGATTCCAGCCGTGCTATCTCGGCTGGAAGGCTCGCGAGATCGTTCTGCTCAAGAAACAGCTCGTGCAGGCCGGTCAGGCCGCAGATCTCCGGCGGCACCTCGGTGAGTTGATTGAGGCTCAGATCGAGTGACTGCAAGTTCGACAGGCCGGCGATCTCAGGCGCCACAGACCGCAAGCTGCAGGACGCGAGGGTCAGCTCGCGCAACCCGGCAAGCTTGGTGATTGCCGTCGGTACTTCGCCAAGGCGACTGGAGAACAAGCCCAGGATCTCCAGCCCGGTCAGTCTTCCGATCTGCGGTGGCAGCATGGTGAACCGGTTCCCGCCAAGCTCCAGCTCCCGCAAGCCGGCCAGATCACCGATCTGCGGCGGGACAGCGACGAGGTGATTGTCGCCAAGATCTAGTCGCCGCAGTCCCGTCAAGTCAGCGATCCAGGGCGGAACTTCGATGAGCCTGTTCCCCCGCAGCTCAAGCTCCCGCAATCCGGACAGCCCGCCTATCGCAGTCGGCCAGGCAAGAAGCTGATTCTCGCTCAGATCAAGAACCTCAAGACAGGACAGAGCGGTGATCTGCGGCGGCACCGAATCAAGCTGATTGGCACTCAGCCGCAACTCGCGCAACCCTGTCAGCTGGCCAATCCGGGGCGGCAGATCGCCGAGCTGATTGAACCGCTCCGGGTTTCGTGCATACTTCCTAGTTTGGGAAGGATGTTACGTTCATGCCAGTGAAGTATGATCAGGATACGAAGGCGAAGGCGATCCGGCTGGTCCGCGAGCACGCCGGGGAGTACCCGTCGGAGTACGCGGCGATCACCGCGGTCGCGAAGCGGCTGGGGATGACCCCGGAGACGCTGCGCAAGTGGCTGCGCCAGGCCGGGATCGACGCGGGCAAGGCGCCCGGGGTGACCAGTGCCGAGTCCGCGGAGATCCGCGAGCTGCGCAGGAAGAACCGGGAGCTGGAGCAGACCATCGAGATCCTGCGGGCGGCGTCGGCTTTCTTCGCGCGGGAGCACGACCCGCTACGCCATTGACCTGCGCGTTCATCGACGCGCACCGGGACCGGTTCGGGGTCGTGCCGATCTGCCGCGCGCTGTCCGCGCACGGCATCAAGATCGCCCCGAGGACATACTGGGCGCGCAAATCCCGGCCCCCGTCGCGGCGGTCCCTGCGGGATCAGGTCCTGACCGAGGTGCTGGCCGGGATCTACGAGCCTGATGAGCATGGCCGCCGTCCGCCGGAGTGCCTGTACGGCAGCCTGAAAGCCTGGGAGCACCTGCGGCGGCAGGGCATCGAAGTGGCGCGGTGCACGGTGGAGCGGCTAATGGCCGCGAACGGGTGGCGGGGCGTCACCCGGGCCCGCAAGGTGCGCACCACGGTGCCCGACCCGGCGCACTGCCGGGCGCCGGACCTGGTGAACCGGGACTTCACCGCCGCCGCCCCCGGCGAGCTGGTCGTGGCGGACTTCACCTACGTGCCCCGGCACGGCGGCGGGTTCGGGTACACCGCGTTCTGCATTGACGCGTTCGCCGGGCTGATCGCCGGCTGGGAGTGCTCGCTGAGCAAGGAAACCGCGTTCGTGCAGAAGGCGATCGGCCAGGCCGCCGCCCTGCGGTCCCGGCAGGGGCACCCGGCCGGCGGCCGCGCCATCCATCACAGCGACGCCGGATCGCAGTACACCTCGGTCCGGTTCGCCGAGACCCTCATGCTCGCCGGCTGGCAGCCTCCGTCGGGTCCGTCGGGGACGCCTACGATAACGCGCTGGCGGAAACGACCATCGGCTTGTACAAGACCGAGTGCACCCGCGACGGGTCACCGTTCCGTACAGGCCCCATCGCCACCCTGGCCGACCTCGGGCAGATCACCAGCACGTGGGTGCACTGGTACGACAACCACCGGCTCATGCACCGGCTCGGGCGCCGGCCACCAGCCGAAGCCGAGACCCGGCACTACAAGCAAGCCGGCACCAGCCAGGGCCGTGCGGCTTGACATGGGACCCTCGCGGAGGGCTGCCAGCAGCCCGCGGGCCAGCCGGATCAAGATCCAGGCCGCCGCCAGCCCAGGCTACAGCCCTCCGCCCCATGTCAAGCCGCACTCCGCTACCCTCACCACAAGCACGCCCGCACACGAACTGCTCACACAAAAACCCAAGTGTGCACGAAACTCGGGATGCTCCAGATTGCCGGCAAGATCCAGCACCTCCAGGTCCCTCAGCCCGAAGATCTCTGGCGGAACCACAGTGAGCCCGCGGTTCGACAAGTCGCAACGGCCAGTACGACTGATCTCGTCCAAATCAGGTCCAGTCAGCGAAAAACTTGCAGCGAGATCCAACTGCCAACCTCCAACCGCCCACGTCTCAGGACCAAGGACGAATCGCTCAACGCCAAAGCTTGACCGATCCGCTCAATTGCCCGGACAAAACAGTCAGCGAACCGGCCATGCCTGCGATCCGGCACCAAGCGCTCACGCGCTAGCCCGCGCGTTTCGACCCGACGCGGGCATCGCAGGTAGTGAAACGACCAGCACAGCCGACATCTCACGCCAAAGGAGCCGCGAATAGGCCAAGCCCTCGTCAGTACCGGGCACGCTGACTGCGCCGACCATGCTTGCCGGCAATCGTCGCGCATGACCTGATTGTGCACCACAAAGATCACGAGACCGCCGACCCGTAGCCCCATGCCGTTCCCAGACGAGGCCACCGATGCGTTCGGAGACTCCTACGGTGCTCGCTCATCCGGAGGGACCCGAGTTGGACCAACTTAGTGCGCACCTGGGTGGCCGCTGATGTGGTGGCGCGGACCTGGCGAGCTGGACCCGGCGCTAGTGATGGCAGGGTGGCCAGCAGACGCTGATGTGCGGGAGCATGGCCCGGACTCGCTTGACTTCTTTTGGGGGCATCGGTCCGTCGTCGCCGAACTCGTTCAGGCCATCCAGCTCGGTGAGTGCTGGCATGGCAGCGGCGAACTGGAACATCGGGTGGTCAGGCCTTCTCGCTCTATGTGCAGGTGCCGCAGCTTCGTAAGGCGTGTCAGCTGCCACAGGCCGTGCTCGGTGTAGGACCCGTCGAGCAGCGTCAGGTATTCCAGGGCCGACAGGTCCGCGATCGCGGACGTGGCGTCAGCGCACATTGGGAAGCCTCTTCTGCGGCCGACCCGCGAGCCGCACGTCAGAGAGCTCCTGCACCGCTCACAGCCTGATCGTGGCCCAACTCAGGTTAGGCGCGCCGAGCCCGAGCGCGGCCGAGCCGTAGCATCTGCAGGGGGTCCAGGCCGACCTGATCTCACGGCGCTACTCGGCCGGCCAGCACGACGACGCAAACGCGCTCGCCAGCCACGGTACGAACGAGGCCTACACGACGTACACCTACGCCCGCTCCCCCGCCGGGTAAGTGCCAGGCCGGGTTGACGCCGGCCTACAGGACGGACTGACGGCGCAGCCGCCAGAACACCACCATCGACAGCACCAGCACGATGGCGATCGGCCCCATGACCATCGGCAGGAAGTCTCCCCACGGCCACCCGCCGCTCAGAATGGAGAGCAAGGCGCCCGCAGCGGAGACACATCCTCGTGCCCCAACCAGAACGATGAGTGCCAGCATCGGCCGGGCGTCCACCACGCTCCACGCGATCACCAGGCCGAAGAGGACCAACATAACGGTGGCCGTCACGACGCTCGGGACCTCACTGAACAGTAGCGATCGCACGACCAGGTCAAGGTAGAGCGCCAGGACGGGCCAGCGCCATCCCGGCGGCATCCGCGACTTGCCCGGCGCCAGGACCGCGATCACGACCAGGGCTATGACTGGCCCGGTGACCCAGTAACTCCAGTCAAACGGCGAGAACGCCCACAGGCCAGCCGCGACCAGGGCGACGACCCCTGTGAGGAGGCGCCGTCCGGTCCAGGCCAGCGCGACGGCAGCGACCGCAGGCGCCGCGAGGCCAATCTCGGCCCAGGAAATCGGACTGAAAACCCATTGGCCCACGTCGTTGCACAGGAGGATGATCACCGCGAGCAGCACGGTCAGGCGGAGGTTAGCGGTTGTCGTCAGGCGCTGGTCCTGCCCGCTGCGGACCCGCAGACCGCCGAGGATCAGCGTCCTCGCCTCGCGCCGCGAGGGCCACTGCCGGGCCGGAGCGCCGGGCGACGTGCGGGCGTCCGCAGCGGCTTCGAGCAGCGTGTCCAGCATCTCCTCGCCGCGGTCAGCCAGGTACGAGCCCGGATAGGCGCGCAGCAGCCGGCGGTACCGCCGCTCCAGCGCCGTCACGCCGGCCTCGGCAGGCGGACCGCGGCGCAGGCCGGGGAACGGCGCTCCTTGCCGGTCACCACGCGAGCGGCCTGGGCCAGGTGCTCGGCCTCCGCGCTCAGCGCGGCGGCGCCGTCATCGGTCAGCACGTAGGAGCGGCGCGCCCGGCCGTTTACGATCTCCTCGCTCACCAGCCGCACGTAGCCCTCGGCGCTGAGCCGGTCCAGTGCCGCGTACAGTGTCCCGGTGGCCAGCCGGACTCGGTGGCCGGACAACTCGTCGGCCCGCTTGATGATCCCGTAGCCGTGGAGCGGCCCGTCCAGGAGGCTGGCCAGCACAAAGTAGGTCGGCTCGCGCATTGGCGGAATGGTCATCCCCGAAGTATATGTAATTCAACGCCATATATCAAAACTAATGAATGACCCGGGTCGCCTTGCCCGCTAGCTCAGGTACCCTTCAACGTCGCGATCCACCACCCGAGATCGGCGCCGAAGCTAGTAGCGCTCCTAACCTGAATTGAGCCAACTTAGTGCACACCGCGGTCTGGCTGGATGCAGGCGAGGGGCGTCGTGCAGGTCGTGGATCGCAGTGCGGTGATCGGCAGTGGGCCGCGGCAGAGTTCAGTCGGTGTCCTGCCAGTCCTCGGTGTGGCGGTGCTTGCCGAGATTGAGGGCATCGAACTCAGTAACGACCGGATTCAGCCAGGCCTCTCCGCCACGCCATGCCACCACTGCCTGGGTTCCTGTCCCGCCGAAATGTCGGCGTCCAGGTACGCGACGGGTCCGGTGTGAGACACGCTCTGGGCAAGGCTATCGACGCCTGGTGACAGGAACCAGAAAGCATCACCGAACGGCTTGGCCTCGCTGCTGCCCAGGCCGTCGAGCACCTGGGTCGTGATGGGAACCAGGCCATAGTTCTGGGGTAGCCGAGCCACCGCGATCCCGGCCCTGCCCGCTGCCTGGTGCCGCCACGAGACCGGGCTCGGCCACTACCAAGGGCGGCATCAGTTAGTTATCTCGTTTGCTCGTCGCTGGTAGTGGCATTTGTGGGCGACGGCCCGACGGTGACGGCGCCATCGGTGACCGGTGCAGTGGTGCCCTGGCGGGTGCGCCGGCGACTGTCATTACCTACGCGCATTCAGCCCAACCTTGCAGTCAATCCACCAATCGAACTTACAGATTATTTCATGCACATTAGAAGCAAATAGGCATTATTCGTCGCCATAGGCGTCTATTAAGACCATTGCCTTGACCTGACCCAGAGTCTCGATCAATGACGACGGCAGCGCTAGGCCGTCTTGGCCGAGACGCGGGGTCCACGATACCAACAGAATAACTTCGGCGTTCTGGGGCAATTCCCCGAAGGCCTGATATCGCATCCGGATAAACGATTCAACTTTCGCCAACTGGGTCTCGATTGGCTCATCACTTGATTCGCCAAACTCAACAATCCAGTTGTCACGGCGACTCTGGACTGTGGCGGCACCCAAGATCTCGGCTACCTTGCCGACCGAGATCCCGTCGCCGCTGACTCGCAGGCTAGTATGCGCCCAAGGCTCATCGGTCATGGGAACTCCGGAAGAAAGTCGAAGATATTGCCGATCGGATCTTCCCCCGAGCGAACCGTCCGGCAGCTTAAGCTCCTGGTAGCGTTCCGCGAGTGCCGGGCAGGCCGGAGCGCAGGATATGGCGTGGTGAAGAGCCCAGAGACCGAATCGTACGCGGTCAATAGATACCGTTGCGCACGGTAGAGCGGCGAGCAAAACTCTATGGTCGACTCTTCAAATTCTGCAAACTTCATGGAGATTCCCCTGGGATTCAGCCCAAACATTTTCTGAGATACGGAAAAGCCAACAAACGCTGCCTAGCCGCCAGTTCCGTGTTCGTCAGGGTCTATTTGCCCAACTCGTGCGCTCATGTCCGCCGATTCTTCTGCTGCCTAGGAAGCAACACCCGGCTAGTAGTGTGCCACCGAAGTCGAACTGCTGTCGACCATCAGATCGCGTACGGCGTATTTCAGCCTTCTGTGAGGAAACACGCATTACTACTGAAGCCAGGTAGTCCGCTCAACCGCAACTCTGTGATCCCAGCCGGGTGCCCGGCTCTGAATCGTATGACGACATGCTCCCATATCCAACCTTCCTGCGACTGCTGAGGCTTGGTAAGAGTCAGTACTATCGGATAGAGATGATACCCTCCCTCGCGGTAGCAACTGGCCCAGCGCAAAACCCCTGTCCCAGAAGCGCTGCCATTATATCCGGCGCCATCTTTATAAAGGGCTCCCACCCTTGTCCAGGTCGACCATCGTATTTCGTCGGCCTTAATGCCACCGCCACAGCCAAAGACAATCGATGCCGGACGGACCTGCGGTGGCCCGCAAAGCGACAACCCTATGAGAGGCGAAGGTACAGTGCAGCAGAACGCCGTTACATGCAGCAGTCGCGACAGCTCGTATGACGAACGCCCCGATTGAAAAGCAAATGCCCTGATTTTCTTCGAATTCGCGATTAAACACTGGCTTATCTTGGGAAGAAACGGTCCGGCCGAAATAAAAGCCGCATTAGCCGGCGTCACGTGATCCCAGTAACCGAGGCTCGCCTCCGGGCGCGTAAAGTAATACGGACCGCTTGGATCATACTTCGGATAGAAAGGAGATGCTACAACGACGTTGCCGGCTTGAACCGGATTCGATGACCTGTCGTAAAGCAAGGAAACACTAAGATAATAGAGCCTGATCTCACCGCTGCCATCTGGCCCAGAGTGAATAGAAACATCGAAGCGGTCGGCGGCGTCCGGCTTAACGTCTTCGCTCACTTGAGCATCGACAACCGCTCCGACTTGCGTCTTGACGGGAAGAGTGGCGCGGTAGCTAGCAGAGACTGGCAAATAGCCCTGGCTATAGCACTGCGGCAAGCGCTCGAAGGCTAGAACCTGGAAACGAACGCCCGTTATGACGGCCAGCTGCGAGCCAAGATTGCTGATCTTAAAATCTAGCTTAGTCAGGCCGGTAGTACCGTTGGGCGAGTCCCTGGACGATTGAACTGAAAGACTGTCCACTTCTAGCTGAGTCCTCGGCCTAGTGAGGCCATAGCCAAGGAGAGTGGCCGCCAGGACGGCAACGGCGCCGACAGTTGCGAGGAGGGACCGACGACTCAACCAGGCCACTGGACCGCTAACTGATCGCGAACGGCGACCAAAGTGACCGGGAACCGCGACCGACCGTGCGTCCGTGTCCTCTGATCTCAGAATCCGGCCGATGGCAGTCACCAGTCGTTCCATCTCTGCTGCATGACCAGAGCCGAACAAATCCGCGCGATGGATCCCGTCGAGTCGCCGCCCGCCGCCTAGGTCAAGATCTGGAAGGCTGCATTCGTCGAACCGTACCGGGATTAGCCACTCGTCACCCGCCCGGTGCAGTCGAGCCTGCTCCGTCGCGAGCAACAGTTCCTCGTTCTGATATCCGGTACGTCGCATCGTACTCTGACTGGAAAAGCATGCCAGGAATACTAGAGTCTCATCGGTGACCGCCTCGCGGATGCGAGTCTTCCAGTCCTGGCCCGGCCACAGCTCATTGGTATCCCGCCACACCGGAATCCCGGACCCCTGCAACGCCTGCTCCAGCTCATCGACTCGGTCCGAGTCCTCGCGAGCGTAACAAAGGAACACATGTGATGCAGAATCCAGTTTATCCACGGGACCTTAGCCTAAACGCCAATGACCCAGACACATACGAGCGCTCGAAATTTTCGCAGGGACCGTATCCTAATTCGGACATATCGATCTGAACAGGATAATCGGAAACTACGAACAACTACCAGAGCCAGACAACGCCACGTGCCGAGTGCGCATCGGCCTCGCCGCCACCCGACCCGACGCCTTCCTCCCCGACCTCGCCATGTCACTGAACAATCAGTCCAACCGCCTGGCCAGCCTCGGCCTATACGAACACGCCTGGCCGCCATCATCGAAGCCGTCACCATCCGCCGCGACCTCGCCGCCACCCGGCCAGCCGTCTTCGGCACAAGGCTCAGTTCATCCCTGATTGGGCTGGCGAACCTGCTCGAATCAATGGGCAGAGAAGCAGAGGCACACGAAGCCCGCACCGAAGCCGAGCAGCACCAGTGACCTGGGATTTCCCCTGGTGGCAGGTGCAAGGTTCGAACTTGCGTAGGCTGAGCCGACGGTTTTACAGGCCTTCCACGACAAGGCCCTGACCTGCGGAGACACGCTCTCACGGCAAAGTTGGGCGTGTAATTGCCGTAAAACCGGAGCCCGGTCCGCAGGCAACCGCATGTCACCCTCCTCCGGGTCATCTCGTCTGCCTCGATCATGCCCGGTCGCCAGCGGCTGCGGCGATCGTGCATGAGCCCGTCCAGTGAAGACAGGCCAGCTAGCGCCGTCTCCACGACCAGCCGGCACCTTGAGAGCTAGTGTCACTATTGATACTATGCGAAGGTGGCCAAGACAGCGAAGATCGTCGAGCAGATGCGGCGCTCACCACGAAGCGTCCGCTTCGATGACCTCCCCAAGGCCTGCTCCGACCACTTCGGCGAACCCCGCCAGGACGGCACCTCGCACAAGGTCTACAAGACGCCATGGCAAGGCGACCCCGCGTGAACATCCAGCGCGGCAAGGACGGCAACGCCAAGCCCTGCCAGGTGCGCCAGGTGCTCGACGCAATCGCCAGGCTGGAAGCCGAGAACGACCATAAGGACGAGGAGGGCGACGACGATGCCTGACGCAACCCGCTACACCTACCGGGTCGAATGGTCCGCAGAAGACAGCGAGCACGTCGCCACCGTCGCAGAATTCCCGTCACTGTCCTGGCTCGCGCCCACTCCAGTCGAAGCACTGGAAGGCCTCGCCAGCGTCGTGCGCAACGTCCTCGCCGACCTGGCCGCGACCGCCGAGCCGGTACCGGATCCGCTGTCGGAACGCACCTACTCGGGCCGGTTTGTAGTACGCGTCCCGTCAGAGCTTCACCGCCGGCTTGCCCGCGAAGCCGCCGAACAACACGTCAGCCTCAACCGACTCGTTTCCGACCGGCTAGCCCGCGCCTGACCACGGCCAACCACCGCATACCCCCGCCCATCACCGCAAAGGGCGAGACCGCGGTCAGTGAGGGTTATTCAGCTGGCCGCGTAGAAATGCAAGGCTATTACAGTCGAGATAGTTGTGGGGAAAGTCGCGAGCGGACGCCGGTAATCGGTGTGCATAATCCGCCAGGTCTTGAAGTTGGCGATCGTCTGCTCAATGACGTAGCGGATCTTGTTGACCTGCGTGTTGAATTCTTTTTCCCAGTCTAGAAGATCACGGTGAGCGGGCTTCCTGATGGGCGTGATCATGTCATTGCCCATGTATCCCTTATCACCGACCCAGTTTCCGGGATCAAGTGTCAGGAGAACTCCGGATTCACCTAGGCAGTACGTGTCGTGCCGACTTCCGTCGACTGGATCAGAAATCCACGCGAGCGTTCCGTCGAGAGTGCAGGCGACCTGCACATTCATGCCAGTGGTCTTGTGCTTGCCAGAGTACAGCCCAGGGTGAGAAGCCCACGACCAGCACGGCAGCAGCGTGCCGTCCACGATGTACTGCGTCCGCCCGTCCATCTCGTCGGCTGTCGGATCGTATTCCCTGAGCACTTTTCCCAGTAGCGTCGTGACCCCGGCGATAGCGCGGCTGATAGTCGGCTGGGACACCCCATAGGTCTCTGCCAGTTCCGCCTGGACTCGATTCCGGCGCATATATGTTAGCGATACGACCACGGACCTGAACAGTCCCAGGATAGGCGGCCACGGCTGGCGGCCGTTCGCTGTCTCGCTGCGGATCATCACGCACAGATCCACAATGCTCTCCTGAGAAAATCCGGTGGTATGATACATGGCAGGCGGCTCGTTTTTGTGAGTGTTGAGTGTGGTAACCCAATTCTCCCAATAAGCGAGCCGCCGTTCATTTCAACACGCCGGACAAGCATCAGTTCTTTCGCCGTGAATAAGCCTCATTGAACGGCCTGTTCCATTTGTAACGAGCCAATGAGCTGGTATCGCCCTCAATGTTAATCATATCGTTCACGCCCACTACTCGATGAATTAGATCGAAATCGGCAAACTCAAGTGCGCCAAATCCGACATAATGATATTCCCTGGGTTTCCTAATTGGCATCAAATGCCGGGGAAAATCTATAAAGATCGCTCTCGCAACGGCCTTAGATGGCCTCAGCTCATACGACATGATAGCCATTAGTCGCCACCTCGCGATCAGCCTGGCGGTTACCTGGTTCCCTCAGGCGGTCACAGCTCAAGCGCCGCAACTGGCGGACAGCAAGCGCCTGCCCTCAGGAGCACTCGCCTACATCGCCGAAACCCCCGGCAACCGGGTCGCGCGAGTGATCGAAGAACGCGCCGCCTTGCCGGCCGACACCGAGACAGCAGACACACTCGACGTATCGCCCGGCTCGCCAGTACTCGTGACTAGATCACGGCACTACGGCACCACGGGCCAGCTTGTCGCCTACTCCGAGAGCACATTGACCGCTGGCAACTGGCGCAGCTTCTCTTACACAGTCGCGGGCGCCACCTGAAAGCGCCATATTCGACAGTAGTTACGTCGGACCACGCCAACGACGACGCGATTGCCGCGAACTGGTCGAGCGCAGCCTGAAGATCCTCGACGATCTCCGCAGCGACTAACTCAGGAGGTTGTAGTAAAGTTACGAAGTCATCCAGGTCCGCCCGGTCAGGGCACGAGCCTTCAAAGTGAATCTCTGATTGATGCGAAAATCGTAGATCCACAGCTTGGAGGGGGTAGTGGAGGCCCTTCCATTCCTCGCCTTTGTCGGCTTCTGATCAGCTCCACTGCTGATTGAGCGACCCGTTGCAGGTGAACTGCGTTATCGGGGCACTGTTTGCGAGGCTGCCGCCATTGGTGAGGCACTGACCCGAAGTAGCATTCACAAAGATAGACGCCGAGGCTGGAACTGGCGTTACTGCGAGAGCCGAGGCAGGAACTGACATCACTGCGAGGGTAGTGACGCTCATCAGGGTCATTGGAATGGCGATTCCCCAACCGAATCTTCGCTTAAGCACAGGCACTCTTTCTCGCGCAGAACAACAGAATCATATCAGCGAGATACGATGACAGCAAGAGTCAGCGCGAGCAGGAACAGGCGGAATCTAGCAGGTCAGCTGTTGTTTCACGACAGCTATGTGATGATACGGGTCAGTCAGCAACTACTGTGAACCCGAATAGTCTATAGGTCGAATCACTCGCGGGCCTTCGCGGCGCTGCAAATGCGATCGGTGCAGGCGGGGCACTGACCGCGCAGGCAGTACCCAGCGCTCTCGCAGATCCAACGGACGTCGCCTGGGCAGGGGGGGTAGCCCGCCGCAGCCGTGGTGGTCGGCGGGTGGCTTGCTGTCTTCTCCGGTTATCCGTCGTGTGTTTGCTGGGTTCCCTCCCCCCACTGGGAGTGGAAACACCCGAACGAGCCCAGTGCCCTACCGCCCTGCCAATCAAGCATGAGCCTGAGCCGCGCCGACAGCTGGCCGGTGATCACCGAAGTCGGCGATGATCTCCAGGCGGTCGCCGAGAGCGGCAACAGTACTAGCCGACGGCGCGGTGCACCGCTCCCTTATTGCTGGTGTCAGCTCCACCGAAAGGGCCTCTGACCTGGGGGTTTATGTACTAGCAGGTGTTGGGTTCGAACCCACGCTGAGCCGAAGGTTTTACAGGCCCTGCACGACACCGCCGTGACCTGCATGAATGCATAATTCTGGAGAAGTTGTGCGCGTATTTGGCGTATGCCTGGATGCCAGCCTGGGAAGGGCTCACCTTGACCCTGCAAGGGAAGCACTTGACATTACCGGCCTTGGCCAAAGTATGGACGCAGCCCGTGGCTTCTGCTCATCGAGCCAGCGGCAGTGCCACGCTGATCAGAGCGTGTCGCAGATGGCAGTGAGGAGGCAGTGGGCATTGTGGTCGTTGACACTTCAATACAGCGGCGAGCGATACCTCCCGTGGTTGAAGGGACCTACTGGAGTTCGACACCGCCATCCGCAGGGTGATCTACACCGGCAACGCCATCGAGTCCATCTACTCCAGCCTCCAAGGGACACCATGATCCAAAATGTTGACAAAGCACCAGTTCGCTGACGCTGGGGGCGCGGCCCGGCATGATGTCAGCTGATCCAAGTTGACTCGATCTGCGTGCAGGGAGTGGACGCTGGAGAAATACGATCCGCTACGTGATCACCTTGCGGGATATACCACCGGTGATCAATTGTTACTGGGCTTCGGGGAGATCGAAGAGCTTGTCGGCCCGCTCCCGCGTGGCGCCAGGCAGCTTCATCAGTGGTGGACTAACGAAACAACGGCTCAGGCTCAGGCGTGGCTGCTGGCCGGCTGGCGTGTGCTGCTGGCCGACACCGGCTCGGAACGAGTGCTGTTCCAGCGCCTGTTGCCCCGGCCGCCAGATCCGCATCCTTCAGGCACGCCTGAACAGGCCGAGTCCTCGGCGCGATCGTACCTCGATGATGTGCACGTGCCGCTGCTCAGCGTTCTCGTCGTGCTGTCCGTCATCATCGGGGCGATCGGCTTCGCCATCCGGCCCGGAGCGGACCAGCCGCCCGTGGTGCCGACTACGGATTTCTACCTGAGCCTCATCCAGCAGTCCCGTGACGGAACGCCTAGCCCGAGGCGCGAGCTAGTCGAGGAGACGATGGAGCAGCAGGACCCGTCGACTGTACTGGTTCAGCTCGATATCTTCGCGGTGTTCGCCGCCACTGGCCCGGTGTCATGGACTCTCCTGGAGTCGGATGCATCATCGCCTGGGCCTTATTCATGTCCCGATCCCGCGACCTACCTCGGCACTGCAGTGCCGGATCCCGTCGATTTCTCGGGCAGCCGGCCGACGATCGGTGGCCAGGCGGTCACCAGGGCGGAGCTCGGCAACTTCACTGGGCACATCGCGCGGAAGTCTAGTTCCTTCGGGCTGTACGGGACTGCCCCTGGCGTTGTCCGAGCCGGCGCCCTCGTCCCGGTCGCCGAACTCGACCTGTGCTGGACAACAGATCGTCCCATGGCATTCGACGGTCAGTTCGCCTCCGCATCGCTGCCGGGAATTCAGTATGGCGCGGGTCTGTCCATGGCGCGGAATCTGTACTTCGACAATCCCCAGGAGAACCACCAGGACATTACAGCGCAATATTCCCTGCAGGCCGGAACGCCGCCGACCAGCACCAGTCCCTATGGCTGGCACTGGACCGCCAGCAAGGACGGTGATCCAGTGCAGCTGACAGCGATGAGCATTCCGGAATCACAAAACTCAGAATATCTCGGTTTCGTTTCCGGCGTGCTCTTTGGCGTCGCCGGTGGTGCCCTGGTACTGATACTTCAAGAACTGCTAGAGCCAATACGGATAAGGCGGCGTACCCAGAGGGAAAACGGCGCGATGACGAAGATAGGGGGACGATCGAAGGTTCTGTGGGCGGGCAGTGGCGGCATAGCGGCAGTGGCAGTCGCACTCGCCGTCATGTTCGCGATCACTCACACTGACCGCGACTCCGGACCGGATGAAACCACGCCGGGAAACATCCAGCCGCAGTCGCATGTGCTCATTATCGACTATTGCGGCTTCGAGTCCGACGAGGGCCTCATCGAGCCCGCGACGATCCTGCTGGCCTGTGGCGACGGAGAGATCGCCGCCGTCGGCCTCACCTGGACTCAGTGGGGAACGACGACAGCCACCGGATACGGCACCGTCACCGAGGACAATTGCGTCCCCAACTGCGCGGACGGGACAGATGTGCCTTATCAGGCCACCGTGACACTCTCCAGGCCCGTCAAGGGCCACGACGGGAAGGAATACTTCATCCGCATAACACTGATTTTCACCGGCAAGCACCCCGGTAACTCACCAACCCAGCTGTTCAAGAGCTGCGAAGACACCCCGTCCTCGCCCTTCATGCCGACTTGCCCGCTAAGTGATCAAGGTTTCCACTGACCCCTCGGCAGTGCTGATTTCCTGCTGCGATATTGGAGTATTTATCGATCGAAGGTATAGATAGGAGAAATGGTCAGGTACCGGCCAGTAGCGATCCGCAGTTGCCGGGTGAGATCAACTGTCTACAGTAGGACTTCATGAAGATCTACTCTGATGACCTGATTGACGCCAGTGGCTTAGCCGAAGTCCTGGGACTCGCGAACCGGACATCAGTTAGCGTCTATCAGCGAAGGTACCTGGCCATGCCGCGTCCGGTAGTTGACCTCGGGCGCGGGCGGACCAAATTGTGGTCCGGGACCGCAATTGAGCTCCTGGGCGCTGTCGGCCGACTGGCGCTCGCCGCAAGTCATCGCCAGCGCAGAGCTCAAGCAGTTCATCCTGGTCGGTGAGCCACTCGCACAGAGTATTTCTCGCAGCAGCTACAGCTCTGCACGGCAGCATGCCCTCGGAGGCGGCAGGAAGCCACGTCAGCTTGATCGGTCAAGGCGGCCTCCTACGAACTCGCACTCGCACAGGCCCGGAAACTCGATACGGCCTTTCATGTCGATAGGCCCGATGGATGGCTCGACCAGTCGTGACTCGCCCATCGGCCTGGATCCGGCCCCGACAGCTTTCCTGTGTCCGCACCGACCTTTCGACCAGGTGACAGCCCAGGAAGTCAAATTACTGCCGCTCCCGGAGCAGAGCGCCTGCCAAGACCTGGAGTACCTGCACGCTATACCGCCCGCCAGCAGCCAAAGGCGGGCATAAGCTAAATTGGCCCGCTGCCTCCGCTAGATCGCCGACATAATCTGCACACTTGCGACGATTGCTCCTTCCGCATGAGCGTGATGTCATAATCTGGGCTTCTGACCGCAAGGAGGCTAGATGAGGGTCTCGAAAGATGACATGGTCTGCGGCTTGCCAGCGCCTTCAGCCAGGCAGCTTATGCGCGCCTTTTCCGATTACCGCTCCCCCGACCTGGCCGCTGAACTGCTTAGCCTGGACCGCGACTCCGCTGAAGACCAACTCCGCGCCCTTGAGGCAGCCGGATATCTCCGGCAGGTCGATAGAGAGTCGGCCATCGGCGACCTGCGGTGGGTCACAACCGTGCGAGGCAACGCGCTAGCGCAGGCCAGCTTCGGCAAGCCGATCACCCGAGCGACTGCCGAGCGTCATCTCACACAGGTCACCGAGAGGGCAGCTACATACAACGCGGATCCCAGTTACCTCCTCACCGTGAGAGAGATCTCGGTATTTGGCAGCTATCTGGATCCAGACATGGACCGACTCGGCGACCTGGACCTAGCCGTAACCGTGGTACGGCGGGACACTGACGGAGAACGGCACGTCGATCGCGTCCTGGAATACGCGAGGGCGAGCGGCCGCAGATTCGATGTGTTTATCGAGCAACTCTTCTGGCCATCACGCGAACTGATGATGATCTTGAAGAACCGCTCCACGGCCATCAGCATCACCAACGAAGACGTCAGCAAGCTAACTGACAGATTCAAGATCGTATACATGGTGAACGACGATCCTCGCGCCATCCAGCCGTCGCAGGACGCGCCGATCGAGCGTTGAGCTGGCAACGCGCCCCAGCGCTTTTGACGCTGCTAACGTCACGATGCACCCTTGGTTCTCGGTTGCCGTGCATTCGTCGCGCACAGATGACTATGTACTAGCCCGGGGCTCATCGGCTTCTGCTGAGCGAACGACCGTGCCGCCATCGGGTTCTGCGACTTTCGGCTGCCATGCATCAGACTGAGTCTGGGTGACAAGGTTTGCAACCAGCTGCTTAGCCCCGTTGACTACTCGACTCCCGTCTATGGGCCGCCTGGCCGAGCAACTTCTCCGCGTATTCTCCGCAGACAGCCGTAGAAGGCCGGTCCCAGCCAGTCACGACCGGACACACCAAGACCAACGCCGGAAGTTCATCAGCGCTGGTCAGAGCGTGTTTCTGCCGGTGGTGGCAGGTGTTGGATTCGAGCCAACGTAGACACCCCATGGCGTTAGCTTGTCAAGCGGCCTGCTCGATTCGGTGCTGCCAGGCGGTTGCCTCGTCGTAGGGCGTGCCGGTCTTGAGGCAGCCGTGCAGGATGCCGGTGAGACGGCTGGCGAGCTGGCGCAGCGTGGCGTGGTGGCTGGTGCCGCGGGCGAGGACGGCCCTGTTATTACCGGACGCGCGGGTGACCGGGCTGGTCCCGGCGTAGTTCTTGCGTGCCTTCGGTCAGGCGGCGCCAGCGGCACGGATCCTCTCCACATCGGAGTCAATCCGGCCTACGCCGCGATGGACCAGGGCGAACGCGGCATGAACATCTAGCTGCGAATGCGGCGCCGCGGCATCGGCGTCAGCCGGGTTCTTCAGGTCAGCGATCATTATGGCCGTGGTCTGCCCGTCCGGGAAGAACGCGCGCACCTCAAGCTCGCCGCCCATCGCCTGAACGTAGCCGCGCAGCGTCGACAGGTACAAGTCCGCCTGGTTCCCGGCACGGCTGACTTGAGCCTGGCTGACGCCCAGCACGCTCGCCAGCTGCGCCTGCGTCAGCCGATGGGCATTCCTGAGCTGGGCAAGCGTCTTCCGGTAATCCTCGTCAAGGCGGGCGAGCTCAGCATCGGCTGCCGCCGCTCGCTGCGCAACCCCCGGTTCCGCCAGCCGCTCCCTGCGGTCGGCAGTCCAGGAACGATGACCGGTCATGGCAGCAATCCCTCCCCACGAAGCTCAGCCAGGTAGATGTCATACAGGCGATCCGCCTCGGGAACTGCCGTGCGATACCAGGCATTCCAGATCGAGCCCTCGCTCTTGTCCCCGCCCGGAAGCAAGATTGCCATACGGCGGGGGTCAAAGCAGAACAGCACCCTCAGCTCCATCGCGCCGGCTGGCACCAGCAGTTCCTTCATGTTGTGATGGCGGGAGGTCACTATCTCCCCTGCATAAGGCCGGCGCATCAAAGGCCCCTTCTCGGCGAGCATGTCAATCACCGCGTCGAGCATCGCCCGCGCCCCCGGCCACAGCCACAGCCACCGGCGATGAGCAGGTCCGCACCGAGGCACTCGCGGCGCTCCTGTCCGCCCGACCAGTGAGCCGACACCATGGCCCCCGCCACCGTCAGCGAGCACCGGCCCGGATCCTGCGCTGATACGTAGCGGCGGAGCACGATGCCGCCCGGCCCAGTGCCACGCCTCGCCCTGCGACGCCGGGCCAGAATGCCGGCGCGTGGCGCACGCCAATTGCCCGAGCGACCGGAGGGATGGGGAATCGGATCAACGCACTGAGCAGACGGCAGGCGGTCCCGGAAGACACCCGCCGTCGCGTTCGGCTGGCTTCGGCCGGGATCAGCGGCGAGGTCGACCTGCACGCCGACACCCCCGCCGCGTCCTGCGCGCCCACCTCCTGGCCCTCCGCGACCACCACACGCCCGCGACCTGACCACGCTCAGGCCGCAACGCCAAAACCACCACCAATCTTTCTGCATAGAAATTTGCGTCCGACTTGGACGTAGCGGGACGACTTACTCACCGCGAAGACGTCTGCAAGGCGTCCGGCCGCGCGGTCGAGGCGTCCGGCCTCCCGCACGCACGCTGGCTGCCATGGACATCATGCTTCCCGGACTCACCGCCACCGGCACCACCCTCCTCCTCGCCCCGCTCGCGATCGTGTCGGCCGGCATCCGCCGCCAGAAGTGCACAGGCTCGCTCAGTCATGCCTAGGTCTGACCGGTGAGTGAACGTGCGCCGGTCACGATCCGGACCGCAGCCATGTCCGACCTCGATGCACAGGGCGATTCGGCCGCTGCTGGCGCGGGCTCTGGTCGGCGTGGTGAGCCTGAGGTATGGTCTGGCTCGTGGCCGGGACTACCTTTTTGTCCGCTCTGCGGGAAGGTGCCGAACGTGCTCCGGACCGGTCGTCCCTTACCTGCGGCCCGGTGACGCTGACCCGCGCCGGGTTCCTCGGCAAGGTCGAACGCCTCGCCGGGTTGTTTGAGAGCCGCGGCGTGACCAACGGCTCCAACGTCTCGATCGGCCTGCCCAACTCGGCGGACTTCGTGGTGGCCATGTTTGCCGCGTGGGCCGTCGGCGCGGTGCCGCAGCCCATCTCCAGCCGGTTTCCGGCCGCCGAACGCGTCGCCCTCCTGGACGTGGCCCGCCCGTCGCTGGTCGTCGGCGTGCCCGAAGCCGAAGCCGGCGGCTGGCCGGTGCTGGAGTCAGTGCCCGCGGAACTGCCCGCCGGCCGCTTCACGCCCGGCATGTCGCCCGAGCTGAAGGCCGTGGCCAGCGGCGGGAGCACCGGGCGGCCCAAGCTGATCGTGACGACAGCGCCCGCAGCGGTTGAGGCGCCGGCGTCGGCCGCGGCCCTGCTGGGCATGCGGCCTGACGGGCAGGTGCTGATGACCGGGCCGCTCTACCACAACGGCCCGTTCTCCCTCACGGCCGCCGCGATAGGGACCGGCAACCACGTCGTCCTGATGTCCCGGTTCGACGCCCTGCAGACGGTACGGCTCATCGAGGAGCACAAGGTGACCTGGCTGTACATGGTGCCGACCATGATGCTGCGGATCTGGCGGCTGCCCGGGGGCGAGCGCAGGACAGCCGATGTTTCCTCGCTCGAGGCGGTATTCCACACCGCAGCGCCTTGTCCGGCCTGGCTCAAGCAGGCGTGGATCGAGTGGATCGGCCCGGAGAAGCTGGTCGAGCTCTACGGCGGTACCGAACTCCAGGCGATCACGGTGATCAACGGGGCCGAATGGCTCACCCATCCCGGATCCGTCGGCCGGGTGGTGGTCGGCGAAATGCAGGTTCGCGACCCCGGCGGCAAACCTCTTCCCGCAGGCGCTGAGGGGGAAATCTGGATGCGGCGCGGGCCCGGTGCCGAGGCCGTGTACCGCTACGTCGGCGCCGCCGCCCGCAGCGCGGCCGGGGGATGGGAATCGCTGGGCGACATCGGCGTGATCGACGCGGACGGCTACGTCTACATCACTGACCGGATGGCCGACATGATCCTGGTCGGCGGGGCGAACGTGTATCCGGCCGAGATCGAGGCCGCGCTGGAGGAGCACCCAGCGGTGCGCTCCTGCTGCGTGATCGGCCTCCCGGACGACGACAAGGGCAACGTCCCGTACGCCATCGCGGACCTGTCCGACCCGGCGTCCGACGAGGAACTTCTCGCCCACCTCCGCCAGCGACTGGTCCCTTACAAGCTCCCGCGCGTCATCGAGCGCGCCACCGCGCCGTTGCGCGATGACGCAGGCAAGGTCCGCCGGTCAGCGCTCCGCGCCGAGCGGATCGCCGGATCCAGGTGCCGTCTATGAGTTCGCGGAGCCAGTTGCCACTCGACAGATGCCTGATGCAGATGCCGCGCCGCGCGTCTACTTCAGTCACTGAGCCGCCGGTGCCGTCGAGGTTGCTGCTGGAGATCCACAGGAACGGACCCTGTACCGCGATCGAGGAGGGGCTGCCGGAGCCGCACCTGATGTCGTGCTGGGTCCGGATCCAGCGGCCTGAGCGGAGATCGATCTCCGTTACCGACCCGCCGTCGCCTGCAGGGTAGCCATTGGCTACCCACAGATCGGCGCCGTAGACGGCGAGGGCCGAAGGGCCGTTGAAATGATATCGGCTCTGGGCCAGCGTCCTGATCAGGTGGCCATCTGATGCCCTGATCTCCGTGACGGTCCCGCCGTCGTTCGCGCCTCCGGCCCTGCTAGCGATCCAGACACTGCCGGCGGCCACCGTGATTGCGGACGGCTGGTGTAGCGAGTAACCGGGTCCGGCTATCGTCCGGATCAGCTTTCCGCTGCTGCCGTCTATCTCAGTGATCTTGCCCTGATCCCTGGTCCGCCCCATGAATTGGCTACCCAGACAGAGCCGTTCTCGATCGTGAGGGCTCCGGGATAGTCGAACCCGTAATCTGGGCCAGACAGGCTCCTGATCCACCTGCCGTTATCTGCATTGATCTCCGTCAGGGTGCCGTCGCCTGGCTTGGGCAGCTGGCCGGAGCCCTGCTGCGGGTTGCTGGCAATCCACACGCTCGGGCCGCCGGCCGCGATCGCCACCGGATGGTCAAGACCGTATCCTCTCCCCGGTAGCGCACGGATCGCCTTGACGGTGCTGGCCTGCAGTTCCACGACCGACGCCGGTTTACCTGACGGGCTGTTTAGTAGCCAGAGGTCACTGCCACGGGCGGCGGCGGCCACAGCACTGCCGGCCCCGGCTACGCGCACTACCTGTGCGGGAAGGCCGCGCGAAGCCGCTACCGCGGTCCAGGCCGCAGCGCCTGCTACTGCGACGAGGAGTCCGGAGGCGACCAGTCGCCGGGTGCGGGCCATCGGCTTCCTACCACTTGCAGTGAGTTTTGGGTGCACTGGACGGGAATGGCGCCGCATCGCAGTACTGGCTCAGCTTGTGGATCTTGGCATTGATCACCGCGAGCGGCCAGCCGACTGAACACATCTAAGCCGTAGGAACCCAGATGCTGGGGGAGACAGAAGACTGACCCCTTGGCGATCGAGACGGTCCGCAGCTCCCCGGCCCAGTCGTAGAGATCACCGAGGATGTACCGGTGGAACGCCCGCAGATGATCGAGGTCATAACCGCCCGGCAGCCGGCTTCGTTCCAGGTCGACCAGCCGCGACGGCGACAGCGCCGCCTCAACCCGGGCCAGCTCGCCGGCATCGGTGATGCCCAGCAGATTACGCAGCACCCCGCTGGCCGGATCAAGATACGGATCCACGCCCACCGACCGGCTCAGCCGATGATCGCGCTTGTCAGCGGCGCGGCCAGGCACAGCGGATCCGGTCGGCCAAGTCCGGCGCCTTCGCCAGTCAGGCTGCCGGGCGTGCTGGCACGATGCGCTGCCGGTGCAGACCTAGCCCTGACGGCCATGGCTGTCTTCAGCGGCGGCGCGGCCAGCGCCGGCACCGGTGTGATGCGTCCTCGAGGGAGGCCGCTACTTATTCGGAAGCAGTGTGCTCGGCGCGGCGAGCATGCGCTGGAGGTTGTCCTTCGCTTCTAGTGTTCTGATGCGTGTCTCGCTTTAGTTTTGGTTCGGTATGCGGGATTGTCTCTCATGCCGAATCGCGTGCGCATTCTTGCCATCCCGGATTCCGACCGGGCGAAGCTGGAGAAGGGCACGGGACCGGTCCGCGCCGGCCCGGGTGGCCGAGCGGGCACGGATCGTGCTGCTCGCGGCCGAAGGGCTGACCGGGCCGCAGATCGCCGAGCGGGCCGGGTGCACCGAGCCGACCGTGATCAAATGGCGGCGGCAGTACGCCGAGCACGGCCTGGCCGGACTGGAAAACGCCCCGAGACCTGGCGGCCCGAAAACGGTCCTGACCGACGACGCGATCGCCGAGATCCTCGCCGCGACCGTGACCCCGCCGCCAGGAGTGCTGCAGGAACTGGGCATCACGCACTGGTCAGCCCGGCGATTGGCAGCCTGGCTGGCCCGGAACAAGAAGATCAAGGTCAGCCACGACTCGATCACCCGGCTGTGGCGCCGGTTCCGCCTGAAACCGCACCGCACCGAAGGGTTCAAGTTCTCTGTCGACCCGAATCTCGACGCCAAGATCCGCGACGTCGTCGGCCTGTACCTGCACCCGCCCGACAACGCCGTCGTGGTCTGCATAGACGAAAAGAGCCAGTGCGCTGAGCCTGGCGGCTGGGACTGCCACCATTAGTTCATTGCAAAATCCGTTCCGCGCAGGGTCCGCCAGCAACCATGCCGGACGCGCTGCGTGGCCACGCGATCGGATGCAGCACGGCGTAACAGCAGGTCACTGGCCCCAATACTGACGGCGCGGCCGGGCGCGGGGCTAAGCGGACAGTTCGGGACACCGCTGGCTTTCGACAGGCCGACGAACTCGGCGCATAGGCCGTGACCCGGGATCTTGCGTAGTGGCAGGTGTTGGGTTCGAACCAACGCTGAGCCGACGGTTTTACAGACATCTCCCTACGTGGCCTGACCTGCGCTGGCACCTCCGGCGCTCGGGCTTCTCCGGCTATTCTCCGGACTGTGATCCTTCGCCTGGTCGCCATGTACGCGCGTGGCGCGCGGACCCGGCTGACCTGCGGTTACGAGCTTGCCGCCGGCACTCTCGAGCCTGTCAGCAGCGCTCATTTTGACCTGCTGGCGGCTGACGCCACACCGGGGTCTGCATTCACATGCCGCCCCGGACGTCTTACCTTGCTGGTTCTGCCTGGCCTGCTTGACTGATCATCGCAATGATGATGAAGTCCCATCCAGCGTCGCGGTGCACCCGGCAAAGAGATCGCCGAGGACATGGAGACGCCGGAGCACAGGACGCCCCTTTGGAAACACCCGACGAACGCCTGACCGGGTTCGGCAACCAGCTGATCGAAGTACACCTCTGGCTACGCGAGGAGCTTGCCGCGCTGCGCGAGGACACGGAGGTCTACCTCGCGGGCGGCGCGCGACCGCGCGACCTGCGGGCCCACTGCCTGACCTTCTGCTCCGCCCTGAACCGGCACCACGCCGGCGAGGACGACAGCGCGTTCCCCGAGCTCGCCCAGCAGTTCCCCGGGCTACGCCCGGTACTGGAGGAGCTGCGCCGCGACCACCGGCTAGTAGCAGACTCCCTTCAGCGGCTGCAGGCGCTGCTGGACAGCCTGGGCCAGCAGACCGACCCCGTCGCCGTGCGGACCGAGCTGGACAGCCTCGCCGCGCTGATGGAAACGCACTTCACCTACGAGGAGAAACGGATCGCCTCCGCGCTCAACGCGCTGAACGCCCCCGGCTGGCACCGTGCCCGGCCCGGTTTCCTGCTCAGCGGCGACCCAGAGTCCTGACCAGCTCCCGATCCCCAGGCCCACCGCCCCTGCGACCCCAAACCCGACGCAACGTGCGTCCGGATGATGCGGGATTCACCCGGAGGGACAACCAGGGGCAACACGCGACTGTCATGGCCAAGGTGATTCACGTTGCCTGGTCGATACCACCCAGCTCAAAGCGGATCGTTGACGGCTCATTTGCGGGCTCGCCGATCATGCGCGCGACCGCGGCGACCTGGTGCGGGCGCGGCTTGAAGGTCACCACCAGGCCCGGCGGTGACAGCTGCGTGTGGTCATAGCTGCGCAGTACCAGGCTGTCGAACCGCTCGTTGTAGGCCCCGGCCAGCGTGCGCTGAACGCGCGAAAGCGCTCGGGGGCGGCACCATGGCGCCGGGAAATGGCCGCGAAGAAGTGCCGCGTGATGGATGCAACCGGATCGAAGCGCGGCTCGGTGAGCACGAGCTCGTCCAACTTCTCTCGGGTCGCGCGCATGGCCTCGCCAGAGACGACCGGAGCAGGCCCTGCAATTCATCCACGCGCCGCCCGATCGCTTCGGTCTTGCCGACGGCCGCCCTGACGCATGCCCGTTCCTCCGCCGCAATACGATCCTTCTCAACCTGCCATGCACGCTGCTCGCGTTCCTTCTGAGCAGCCCGCTCGGCAGCCGCCCACTCCCGATACGAACCACCCGGCGACCCCGGACCGCGCGTCATCACCCACCGGCGCCCGGTGGAAGCGCTCGTGGACCGCCTGCATTTCAGGCGCTGGCGTAGACCTCGCGGATCTCGAGCGTTCGCGGGGCGACTCCCGGCAAGGTCGGGAGCGGGTAGGCGGCGGCCTGGATGGCCTGTTCCTTGGTCTGGAAGATGATCACCGACATGCCGATGCCGTCGACCGGCTCCAGCCAGCAGGCGCTGACGAATCCCGGTGCCCGCGGGACGATGTCCAGCCGCATCGTGGTGAGCGCTGCGCGGGCTTCCTGCGGGTCGGTGATGGTCACGGTCGCGACGACGGCATGCATGCCGAGGAGCCTGCCAGGACACGATAGCCGCGTCAATCGAATGCTCCGCGAGCAAATTGATAACCACTAAGGCTCAGGAGCCGAAGGCGCCTGACGGCGCCGAAGACAGGCCTGCCCAGCCCGCCCCTAGGTCAGCCAGTCGCCCTCGGTGACCAGGGAGCGCTCCCCTCGCTGCCCGCGAACCCGCCGCCAACACCAGTCCAGACCTGGGCGTTCTATGCGCGGAGCACTGGTCCACCTCCACTGCTGCTGGTAGAGACAGAGTCGGCGACCGCCGCGCCTCGGACGATCCCGGCGACCCGTCTGGTCACCCGCAACGGCGGCAGTCAGAACAGTTCGGGGAGAGACCGGCCTGGCTGCAGCCGGGGCTCTGGCCAGGCAGGCCGGCCGCCGGGACAAGGCCAGGTAGGAGCGAGGTACACGGAAGGTACATCTCAGGTCCGCGGCGGGCGCAGGCCCTGAAATGGGTTATCCCTGGTGCGCAAGTCAGCTGGGCGGATGGCGTTGACGGCCTGGTGGAGGTCGCCGCTAGGGAGGCCCACGGCGGTGACTTGCCGTACGGCCTGGATCTCGATCGTGCGGCAGCGGCGGGCGCTCTAGACAGATTCTCCCTGATCGGCCTGCCCCTACCGGCTGGACGGAAACCGTAGCCCCTCAACCGCCCTTTGGAGGCCAGACGTGCAGCGAAGGCGATTCCTGGTCAACGCGGTCTTCGCCTCCGCCGCGCTGTCCGCCTCCGCGCTGCGATGGCTCACCAGTCCGCCGCCGCCGCGCCCTCCGCCTCCGGCCCGTGCCAGCTAGGGCGCGCCGACATCGACGCGATCCGCGAGTTGACCCGCTCCTACCGGAAGATGGACAACCGGCTCGGTGGAGGCAAGCTCCGCAGCGCGGTCGTGTCCTATCTCGACGATCACGTCCCGCGCCTGCTTACGGTCGGCAGCTACCAGGAAGAGACCGGCCGACAGCTCGCCGCTGCGTGCGGGGAGCTGTCCCAGCTGGCGGCCCTTTCGTCCGCACAATCGGCGTCCGCGGAATCTCTTGTCTCGTCTGGCCCTCGGGGAAGTTGACCTATCTGGATCGTTCTTGGGCCAGTCGAAGTGTCTCGCTTTCCGTACGGGGTGCTTGCCGACGTTGATCTAGCTCGCTGGGTGCAGTAGCTGGGCACCTTTATGTGAATGTCCTGGCACCTGTCAACGTCGGTCTCCAGCGGATGCGACAGCGCCAGAGCGCCGGGGCTTGTGATGGTGGCTGGTGCAGAGCCTTGCCGACCGAGAGCTTCAGTTCATCGTCGCGCACGCGGGTAAAGCCGCGCAGCGCCGCGTCTCGGTCAGTGTCTCGATCCGCCAGACGCGCTCCAGCAGCGCGGTCAGTTGTGGGGGCGTACCCGGATCGGTCGCGGTCAGCAGGTCGTCGGTCGGCGCAGCACGCTCGGCAGCCGCCCTCTCCCGATACGAACCACCGGAGGACTCCGAATCGCGCGCCATCACCCACCTCGCCGACCGTCGTAAACGGACTACTTCGGAACGTAGCTTTCCATGACCTCAACTGCAACAAGCTCACCCTGCAGGCCAACTTCGTCCACCGACAACCAGTTGGGCAAAGAAACCCGACAGCACCATCATGCGGATCGACCTCACGCCCAGCTGGGAGCGCCGGAGTTTTCGCAGCAGGAGCACAGCGACCGGGCTTAGGTGTCTTATCGCCAAGAGATTAGACCGTGGCATCTTGCCTGCGTGTTGCGAAACGTATTACACAAAGTTATTCTTGACTGTATGACAACCGTGACCTTCCGAGCCGACGACCGAACGGAGCAGGACCTGGCCGCTCTTCAGCGAGTGTGGAGCGCGGGCCGTACCGACGTCATAAGGCGCGCCCTGCACGAAGCCGCCGAAGCGGCACTGGCCGAGCAGGTTCTCCGCCGTTCCAGGGAACTAGCTGACGACCCCGACGACCGCCAGGCCGTCGCCGAGGCTCTCGCGGACATGGAGGAACTCCGTGCGTGGTGACCTGTTCCGCGTCAAAGCCGCCCGGGCGGCGACCGGCCGGGAGCAGCAGGGCGCCCGTTACGCGGTCGTCGTGCAGTCCGACTTCGTCCAGCCGTCCACGCTGCTGGTCGCTCCCACCAGTACATCAGCCAAGTGGGCCCAGTACCGCCCCGAGATCGAGGTCGACGGCACTTCGACAAGAGTGCTGGTCGAGCAGACGATGGCCGTCGACCCGCAACGCCTGGGAGACTTCGCCGGCCGGCTGGACACCCAGGAGATGACGGCGGTCGACGACGCACTCAAACTCGTACTCGCGCTCCGATAAGCCCGAGCGTGGTCACCGAGGCGTCTCCCGGATGACCGAGAGCGGCAATCAAGGCGCACGGTAGGGAAGAGTCGCCCCAGCCGGCCGATGGCGGTCCGGAACTTCTTCGTGTATTCACCGGACAAACCGTCCTCCCTGCCTGCACCCCGGTTACCACACCGTGCCTTGACCTGCGGATACGGCAGAATCTATGGCTAGCAGACGGTTTGTGACACCGTTCGCTTATCGGCAGTCGAACACGCTGGGAACGACAGGTAGGTCACCTGCCCGCCTCAAGGCCGACCGCACGCTCGAAGTCGGCCTTGCGCCCGGCCCCGACCTCCGCGAAGACATCAGCAGTGTCATCGTCGAGCTTCGGGCCGCCGAGCAGGATGCCGGCCAGGTCCAAGGAAGACCGGGTCAGCCTGCGGTACTCGCCGATATCCACGACGACCGCGACATCCTCTCCGTGCCGGGTGATGACCTGCGGCCCCTCACTCGTCACCGCACGGATCATCTCGCTGAAACGCTGCTTGGCATCCTGGATCTGCCAGTGATCCGGCGTCAGTGCCGTCATGAGCCACCCTCCCCCTCTGTCTAGTCCCGTCTAGACACAGGACTTCACGAGCGCACACGGTCCCATTTCCTGCCGGGCAGGTCCTGGTGCCCTGCGGCCACACCCTCGCCAGCACCTGCCCATCGTGCAGAAATGGTGGCGGTCCTGCGCAGCGAAGCCCAGCAGATACCAGGATCGCTCCTGGACGCGATCTCCTGTCACTGGTCGATGTGCATGAGCGTCGGCTACCGCAGGCTCAACAACGCCAGGCACACCCTGGCCGAGCTATGGAACGACTCGGGGTGGCATGTCATCACTACGCCAGCGGTCAGGAGCTGATCATCGATGAACAGCGTCAGGCGGGCAGTCCTGCCGGCCGCCGCCGTGATCGCGGTGATGGCCCTGCCCGGGCCGCCATCACCGGCCAGCCGGCCGGGCGGCCGACGGCGACATCGCCGACCTTGTGGGCTTGGGGCGACAACCCTTGGAGTCAGCTCGGTAACGGCACCGCCGCCGCCGCCATGATCCCGAGTGCCGTGGAGCTGCCGCCTGGCGTCACGATGACCGGCGTCGCCGGCGGACTCAGCCACGGCCTCGCCCTGACCAGTACCGGCGGCGTGCTCAGCTGGGGCAAGAACTTCCGGGGCGCACTCGGCGACGGTACCCAGGCTGGCAGCAAGACCCCGGTCTGGGTCGCGATCCCGGCCGGGGTAAAGGTCACGGTGGTGCGGGCAGGCTGTTCGGACAGTCTCGCGCTGACAGCCGCCGGCCAGCTGCTGGCCTGGGGGGCAGAACCCATACGGTGAACTCGGCAACGGCACCAAGACCGCCAGCGACGTGCCGGTGCCGGTAACCGTGCCACCGCACACCTCCATCGCCGAGATCAGCGCGGGTTGCTTCACTGACGTCGCCTTGACCAGCACGGGCCGGGTGCTGCAGTGGGGCCGGCGGCTGTGCGACCAGGCCAGCGGCAGCGCCGGCCTCACCAGCCACGGCATCGTCCTGACCTGGAACGCAACCAGTCTTACCGATGATGACCCCAACCCAGCGCCTCCGGTCGTCCCGGTCAAGGTCCTCATCCCGCCCAACATCAAGGTCACGGAGATCACCGCCGACGGGCCAGCGCTGGAGGGAACGACCTACTACGCCCTGACCAGCAACGGACAGGTTTACGCCTGGGGCAGCGACCTCGCCGGAGCCCTGGGCGACGGCGGCGGTCCTGACACCAACGTGCCGCTCAGGGTCGAGATCCCCGTCGGGCTGACCCCCACCGTGATCACCGCCGGCGGCTATGAGCCGACACCCTTTGCCTTCGCCGTCACCAGGCCCTAGCTAGCTACCGGTAACGGGACCGGCCTCGGCAAGCTGGACTCGGCCCGCGCAAATCTTTCAACAGAAAAATCATTTAGAGAATTATATGGGAGAAAAATTTGCGCGGCATCTGGCCCGATTTCCTGGGGTCAGGATGTCGAAGTTGCCGGCGACCAGCGTGGCGCTGACCTGCCGCCAGCCCGCGTTTGACCCGCAGGTCCTCGGCAGCACCACCGCCGCCCGGCCGGTGGTGTTCCGCAGCGGGGCGGTCGCCCAGTCGCGGCCGACCGTGTCCGGGCAGGTCACGTGGTATCAGAAGGCCAACGTGGTGCCGGTGGCGCTGAAGGTCTGGGCGATGCTGGAATCGCCGTTCGTGGGCGAGGTCGAGCCCGCGCGGGCGGCGTAGCTGCTTCCCGCCGACGACCTTCGAGTCAAGATAGGTCCGCCGATCCGCCTCCACTCGGTAAACGGCTTCGACCAAAGCCGCGGACTCGACAAATCAGCCACGGCCTCGCGGGACACGAGGCGCTGGGAAACATATAGCTGCTGCTTGAACTCCAGATCATGTCGCGGGCGGTCGCGATGCCCCAGGGCGATTCGGCGGCAGGATGCGCGTTCCGGCGGCTATGTGGACCAGCGGTAGTAGTCCAGCCCCCGAGCGCTGCGGTCCTACTCCGGGTCGTAGGCAAGGTTGGGACGGATCCAGCGTTCCGCTTCGGCGAGGTCGGTGCCTCGTCGGCGCGCATAGTCCGCCGCCTGGTCCTTGCCGATGCGGCCCACGGTGAAGTACCGCGAGTCGGGGTGCGCGAAGAGCAGACCGCTGACGCTCGAGGCCGGTGTCATCGCGAACGACTCGGTCACATTCATGCCGAAGTCCCTTGCCCCCAGCAGACCAAACAGCTCTCGCTTCAAACTGTGATCTGGCGACGCCGGATAACCGGGGGCCGGGCGGATGCCGCGGAATCGTTCCTCGTGCAGATCCTCGATCGAAATCTCGCCGTCCGGCTCGTACCAGTCACGACGCGCCCGCAAATGGGTGTGCTCGGCGAACGCCTCGGCCAAGCGGTCCGCCAGGGCCTTCACCATGATCGCCTTGTAATCGTCATTGGCGGCCTCGTACCGCCGGGCTAGGTCATCGGCGCCATGAATGGCGACGGCGAACGCGCCGAGGTGATCACCGTGCGGGGCTACATAGTCGGCGAGGCAGCGATTGGCGCGCCCGTCCGGCTTGGTGGTCTGCTGCCGGAGCATGGGCAGCCTGACAGGAGGTGCCCCGGCAGGCTCGACCACAATGTCGTCGCCTTCGGAACGAGCGGGCCAGAAACCAAAGCCGCCGCGCGCTTCGAGCCAGCCACCTGCGGTGATCTCATCGAGCAATGCGCTGGCGTCATTGAACAGTTCCCGCGCTTCGGGGTTGTCGAGTATCGCGGGATATTTCCCCTTCAGTTGCCAGGCGAGGAAGAAGAACTGCCAGTCGATCATCTCGCGAAGGCTCGCGAGTGAAGGGGAGATGGTGCGGACTCCTGTGAAATCCGGCGCGGTTCGGTCATCGAAAGAAAGCCTTTCGCGGTTGCGGCGTGCGGCGCCGAGGGAGAGCAGCGGCTGGCTACGGCGAGATTCGTGCTGCTCGCGCAGGCGCTGCTGCTCCACCCGGTTCTCCTCGTCGAGGGCCGTAGCGCGGTCCGGATCAAGCATGTTCTTGACCACGCCGACGACACGGGAGGCGTCCAGCACGTGGAGAGTCGAGCCGCTGTACGCCGGGGCCACGCGGACCGCGGTGTGCTGTCGGGAGGTGGTGGCGCCGCCTATCAGTAGCGGCTCGGTCATGCCGCGGCGCTCCATCTCGAGCGCGACGCTGACCATCTCGTCCAGCGAAGGCGAGATCAGGCCAGATAGGCCGACGATGTCCGCGCCTTCGGCGATGGCCGTATCCAAGATCTTGGCGGCTGGGACCATGACGCCAAGGTCGATGACCTCGAAGTTGTTGCAACCCAGCACTACGCCGACAATGTTCTTGCCGATGTCATGCACGTCGCCCTTGACCGTAGCGAGCACTATCTTGCCGTTGCCGCGCCTGGCCGTCGGCGTCTGCTCCTTCTCGGCCTCCATGAATGGCTCCAGGTACGCGACGGCGCGCTTCATCACGCGAGCGGATTTGACTACTTGCGGCAGGAACATCTTGCCGGCACCGAACAGATCGCCCACGATCTCCATGCCAGCCATCAGCGGGCCCTCGATGACGTCGAGCGGCCGCGCGGCTTGCCTGCGGGCCTCCTCTGTGTCGGCCTCGATGTAGTCGGCGATGCCATGCACGAGCGCGTACGACAGGCGTTCGGCCGCGGGCACGTCGCGCCAGGCGGGGTCCTTCTCGATCTTCTTGGTACTGGTGGATCGCGCTTGCTCCGCGAAGGTGACGAGCCTGTCGGTGGCGTCGGGCCTGCGGTCGAACAGCACATCCTCGACCAAGTCTTTGAGCACGGGCTCGATGTTCTCGTACACGTCGAGCTCGCCGGCATTCACGATTCCCATGTCAAGGCCGGCACCGATCGCGTGGTAGAGGAACGCCGCATGCATCGCGCGGCGCACGACCCCGTTACCACGGAAGGAGAATGACAGGTTGGAAATGCCGCCGCTGGTTCGGGCGCCGGGGCACCGCTCCTTGATCGGCGGAAGCGACTCGAGGAACGCCTTCGCGTACCCGTTGTGCTCGGCGATGCCTGTGGCCACGGCCAGGACGTTTGGGTCGAATACGATGTCTTCTGGCGCGAAGCCCGCCCGCTGTGTCAGCAGGTCGTAGGCTCGGGCGCAGATCTGCACCTTGCGCTGGGTGGTGTCTGCCTGGCCTTGCTCATCGAAGGCCATGACCACGACACCGGCACCGTAGCTCTTGATCGTCCGTGCCTGCTCGAGGAATACGTCCTCGCCTTCCTTCAGGCTGATCGAGTTGACGATTCCCCTGCCCTGGACGCACTTCAGCCCGGCCTTCAGTACGCTCCACCGTGAGCTGTCGATCATCACCGGCACGCGCGCGGCCTCGGGCTCGGTCGCGAGGAGGTTCAGGAAGGTAGTCATGGCCTGCTCGCTGTCGAGCAGGCCCGCGTCCATGTTCACGTCCAGCAGGTTCGCGCCATTGCGAACCTGGCTCGAAGCCACGTCCACCGCAGCCTGGTAGTCGTCGGCCTCGATCAGCCGCCGGAACCTCGCCGAGCCGGTGACGTTGGTCCGCTCCCCGATCATCACGAAGCCGGTGTCCGCGGTGATATTGAAGGGTTCAAGCCCGGAGAGCCTGGTGGCGAGGGTGCCCGTTTTCGGGACGTCGCGGCGGCCTCGGCCGACCGCCGCCGCGATCGCCGCAGTGTGGGCCGACGTGGTGCCACAGCAGCCCCCGACGATGTTCACCAGGCCCTCGGCAGCGAATTCGTGCAGGTAGTGCGCTGTATCCTCGGGCGTCTCGTCGTACCTGCCGAACGCGTTGGGCAGGCCCGCGTTCGGGTGACAGGCCGTATAGGTATCGGCGATCCTGGCCAGTTCGGTGATGTGCGGTCGGATCTCCTTGCCCCCCAGCGAACAGTTCACGCCGACAACAAGTGGGTGCGCGTGCCGGATCGAGTTCCAGAACGCCTCGACCGTCTGGCCAGTAAGCGTGCGCCCGCTGAGATCGACGATCGTTGCCGAGAGCCACAGCGGAAGATCGGGCGCCACTGCCTGCGCCGCCTTGATCGCAGCCTTAGCGTTGAGCCCATCAAAAATAGTCTCGACCAGCAGCAGATCCACGCCGCCCTCGCAGAGCGCGGCGATCTGCTCGGAGTAGGCGGCCACAACCTGGTCGAAGGTAACCGTCCGGTAGGCGGCGTCATCAACCGTCGGGGACAGGGAGAGAGTAACGTTAAGCGGGCCGACTGCGCCGGCGACGAAACGACGTCCGTCCGCCTCATCCGCGGCCTGCCGCGCGATCCGGCGCCCTCGGAGGTTCATCTCATAGACGCGGTCTTCCAGGCCGTAGTCCGCCTGGCCGACGCTCGTAGCGGTGAAGGTGTTCGTCGAAGTAATGTCCGCGCCTGCCGCCAGGTACCGCCGGTGACCGTTAAGAACTACGTCCGGCCGGGTGATGTTCAGCAGGTCCGGGTCACCCATGGTGTCCCGGTCGTGGCCGACCAGGCGGTAGTCGGCTGCGGAGAGTCCCTCAGACTGGAACATCGTACCCCAGGCGCCGTCCAGGACCGCGATACGCTTATCGAGCAGTCTTGCTAGTTCGTGCACGGTGCCACCTCCCATTCATCACAGGAGGCGCCCTTGGTCTGTCGCACGATGCTTCGCGGGCCGAGCGTGACGGGCTCATGCCCGTTGCAGCGCCTCTCGGCCCCTCTGAGAGTGGGTCAGAGCCCAATTTAAGGCTAGCCCTTGTGGTCCGTCTCAAGTTTACAGCGGCGCGTTTAGGCTCTCATAACCCGTTGCAGCCGCCGCTGCCATTTCTTCACGATCTGCGGCTCGAACATGCCGTCCCCGTCCCGCGGCACCTCGATCCCGACCTGCCCGTGGCCTCGGTGAGCACGGTCTTCGGCCTCGTGCCATTCCGCACGGTCAGGGACACGTCATTGTCGGCTGAATGGCTAATCTGGTCCAACTCAGGCAGTCGGTGAGCGCAATGGAGATCAGGCGGATCATGGTTTGACGGCCGTGTCTATGAAGATCTGGCTTGATCTAGGTCTGCCAGCCTGCTGGCTAGAACTCTGAGATCGAAGCGATTGGCCCCGACCGTACGATGTTAAGATGCCCGGCCACGATATCGTGGTTGTCGATCGGCCCACTGGCTGTTGCCAGCTATGGACGGCCCAGAATTACCGCTGCCTGAACCCGCTCAGCTTCGGTGACCGCGTCGATCCTGGTGATCTTGCCGTCAGCCACCGTGAAGCTCGGGAGCACGCGGATGAGCCCGAGCCGCGTCTTGCCCTCACGGACGAAGACCGGTCGGATAGCCCTGGCAGCCGTCCACGTAGCCGGGCAGCCGGATGGCGTCACATGAGCGCTCCTGCTCAAGTGCGCGCCGGTGCCTTGGCTGCGCGACAGCAACAGGGGCTCCGTTGCTCATCTGATGACGACGGGCCCCGGCGCAGGCGCCGGGTGATCGCGGTGGACTGGCGGCGGTTGACCTCGTCCTCGCACAGGACCTGGAGGAACTCGAGGTGGCCGAGTTCCCCGGCGCGGGCCTGGGCGAGGCGGGCATCGATGGTGCCGGGCAGGCCGGACAGCTTCAGGGTGCGCCGGGTCTTGCCGGGCGCGCTGGCCTCGATCCTGCCGCCACATGGTGACCACCGGGAAGCGCCGGTACCGGGCCGATGCCCTCGCCGCCCGCGTCCCGGCCGCCGGCTGGCAGCGGTACTCCGCCGGGCCGGGAGCCAAAGGCCACCGCTACTACGACCGGGCGTTGCTCAGCCTCGGCCCCGAAGACCAGCCCGGTCACCGCTGGCTGCTGATCCGCCGCAGCCTGTCTTCTGGCGAACTGGCCTAATACCGCTGCTACGCTCCCCGGCACGCCAGCCTCGCGACCCTGGTCAAGACCGCCGGACTCCGGTGGACGACGGAAGAGAACTTCCAGGCCGGCAAGACCCTGACCGGCCCGGACGACCACCAGGTTCGCACCTGGACCTCCTGGTACCGGCGGACCACCCTGGCCATCCTCGCCAGCGCCTTACTCACCCTCGCCGCCGCGGCCGAACACGCCGGCCCGCCCCCGCCCGGCCAGATCCCGCTCACCCGCAACAAGATCGCGCACCTCCTCGCCGCCATCTGTATCCGCCGCACCACCATGTGCCTGCACTGGTCCCGATGGCGCCGCCGCCACCAGTACCGCTCACGCCTCTGCCATTACCAACGGCAAGCAGCCCGGCTATAAAGATCACGATCTACGGCTGGAGTACCAGTGAGGCTCCGCCTCTGACCGCCTAGCTGCATGGTTCGTGCTGGTCAGCAAGCGCGGCGTGGTTCATTCTCGCATTCATAGGCATGGTTGCGGAGGGTGGCATGGGCGCACGCGTGGTGACGGTGAATGAGGTCCTCAGCGGGCATGTGGCTCTGGATATCGAGTGCCTGGACCGGGTCTATCTGAACGCCTACGTGCCGATCTTGCAGTCGTCCGGTCAGGTCGTGGCGTTCATGACGCAGCACCTTGGCCTGCCGATTCCCTCGCCGGCGTTGTTCGACAAGATCGGCCAGAAGTTCCGCGCCGCTGTCGCCTCGTACGCGGAGGCGAACGACATCGCGCGGGTCCGGTTCTCCAGGGGAGACCGCAAGGCCGAGGTGATGCGGCCGTACCTGGACCGCCAGGCTGCCACCGGTCGGTCCGGCGTCGCGGCGATCGGCGTGGCCCGGGAGTTCCAGCGGGTCTGGACCGCTTACCAGCGCGACACGAAGACCGCGGCGCCGCAGTACACGTTCGCGAAGGCTGACCGGCGGGTGACCTGTTACTACTTCTACCTGTGGGACGAAGGGCTCGGGCCTGCGTTCATCAAGGTCTGCGCCTACTTCCCCTATCCGGCCAAGATCTGGGTCAACGGCCATGAATGGGCCAAGCGGCAGGCTGCCCGGGCCGGGCTCAGCTACCGCGAGCTGTCCAGCGGGTTCGCCGCCTGCCAGGACCCGGCGCTGCTGCAGCGGATCTGCGACCAGCTCGGCCCGGGCACCATCGAGGCGTTCGCCCAGCGGTGGCCGCACCGCCTGCCGATGCCGCTGACCCGCGATGACCAGCGGGGCGGGTACTGGCGGGAGATCTCGATGCGCCAGGTCGAGGTGTCCCGCACCATCGTGCTCGATGCCCCGCGCCGGGCCAGGGCGTTCTTCGAGGCCCTGATCGCTGACAACCTCGACATCGGCCGCCCCGCCAACGTCGAGATCATCTTCAACCGCCACATCCAGCGCAACACCCCCGGCGTCTTCCGCACCACCATCGACCGGCCCGTCATCGGCCCCGACAACGGCGGCGTCATCCTCAACGTCTTCTGCAAGCACTCACGGATCAAGCAGTACCTCAAGGACGGCCGCGCGATGCGGATCGAGACCGTCATCAACGCACCCCGCGACCTGGGCTGCAACGCCGGCCTGCCCAACCTGGACGAACTCCAGGCCAAAGCACGTGCCTGCAACCGGCGCATACCAGAAGCCGAGCGCGCCGGCCAGGGCACCGTCCTCGCGAGCCCGGCCTTCGAGCGGATCGCGCACCCCTCCGTCAACGCGGACGGGCAGAGGACCCCGGCCCTGCGGTTCGGCGATCCTCGGGTCATGGCCCTGACCGGCGCCCTCACCACCACCTTGCTCGCAGCCACCGGCATCACCAACAAGAGCCTCCGAGCCTTGATGACCGGACTGCCGCACGCCCCCTACACTCCCGGCCAGATGACCTACGACCTCCGCCGCCTGCGCCTCGCCGGCATCATCACCCGGATCGACCGGACCAACAGCTACGTCCTCACCCCCGACGGCACCCGCGTCATCATCTTCTACACCAAGCTCCATAACCGGCTCCTGCGCCCGCTGCTCGCCGCCGACCAGCCCCAGGCCCCCGCCGGACTCCGGGCCGCGCCCCGCGCCATCGACCAGCACGTCGATGACTACATCCACCACGCCAGGCTCACCAAAGCCGCGTAAAAACTTGACACAAACTGGACTGCCCCGGCTTCCTTGGAGGCTGTGACCTCTGGGAAGGTTGGGGCTCATGGCATCAAGGAAAGCGCATCCCGATGAGCTGCGGGAACGGGCAGTGAAGCTGGTCTTCGAAGTTCGTGCGGAGACAGGAAATGAACGTGGGTCGATCGCAAGGGTCGGCCGCCAGCTCGGCATCAATACCGAGACTCTCCGTAACTGGGTCAATAAAGCGGAAGTCGATTCCGGCCAGCGCCCCGGCACCACCAGCGAAGATAAGAAAAGGATCACGGAACTGGAACGAGAAGTCCGTGAGCTGCGCCGCGCTAATGAGATCCTGAAGGCGGCGAGTGCTTATTTCGCGAGGGAACTCGACCCCAGGTATCCGCGCTAGTCGAGTTCATTGATTCACATCGTGACCGGTTCGCTGTCGAGCCGGCGTGCGCGGTACTGGAAATACGGCCGTCGACCTATTACGCGGCGAAGAAACGCGAGCGCGAGGCGTCGGCCCGCGACAAAAGAGATGAGTGGCTGAAGAAGGAAATCAACCGGGTGTGGGCGGATAAGAAGACCGGCCGCCGCGTGTACGGCGAGAGGAAAGTGTGGCGGCAGCTGGAGCGGGAAGGCACCGGGGTAGCCCGCTGCACGGTAGAACGGCTGATGCGCGAGCTGGGCATCGCGGGAGCAGCGCCCGGGAAGAAGAAGCCGCGGACCACTGTCCCGGCCCCAGCCGGAACGCCGCGTCCGTCTGACCTGCTCGAACGCGACTTCACCGCTGCTTCGCCGGCCAGCCGCTGGGTCGCCGATATCACATATGTGGAAACGGCCCGCGGTTTCGTGTATACCTCGTTCGTCACTGATTTGTTTTCCCGCAGGATTGTCGGCTGGCAGGTGTCGGATTCGATGCGCGCGGAACTCGCGCTCGATGCGCTGGAAATGGCTATCTGGTCAGCGCGCGGCAAGATCATCGGAGGTGAGCTGATCCATCATTCCGACCGGGGCGTGCAGTACACGTCGATCCGGTACGCCGAGCGGCTGGGTGAAATCGGCGCGGTCCGCTCGGTGGGAAGTAAAGGTGATTCTTATGATAACGCGGCTGCGGAGTCGGTGAATAGTCTTTACAAGAAAGAACTCATTGACCGGGAGGGGCCGTGGGACGGTGTCAGGGATGTCACCTTCGCCACTGTGGATTGGGTGGCCTGGTACAACAACCAGCGCCTCCACTCAAGCTGCGGCTACATTCCCCCGAGAGAATTCGAGGAAAACTATTACGAACGGCAAGAAGCACTGGTAGCATAGTCTTATTCGGCAAGCAAGGGCCTCCAAAATTGCCGGGGCGATCCAAGCATCGGCAAACCCCTGCGGTCGCGTCGTGACGAGACGAAGCTCACCAACAGCGAACCGTGCGCTGGGCTAAAAATGTCGCGCTTGACCTTCTACGAGTACCTGCTGAAGGACCGCAGACTGCGCTACACCCTCCGCCCGACGGCGACCTGCGGGTCCGCCGCCGCGGCCTCGACGCTCGGCTGGCAACACTGGAGGTTGCGTGACCAGCCGAATCCGAGTCGCCAGCCTGCCGTCACTCAAGGTGTGGGCGCCGCACACGAAGCAAGCCTTCGATGTCACGACCGCCGTGGCGATCTCACTCCTCCCCAGCGAACCCGAGCAGCGACCTGGTGCGAATTCACCCTCACAACTGGGAAATTACAAGATCGCCGACAACCGCCGCTCATCGGCCAATGACTCGGCCAGTCCTGCGGCAATCCTCGTGCCGAACGCGCTGGCCGTCCCTTGCGAAGCAGACTCTGCTCGGCATCAGGAAGCTGTGCATAATCAGGATTTGGTGGCCAGCCTTCAGCGACGGGTGTCAGGATCGCGACCTCGGTCGTGATCTGGGATCATCGGTGATGGCTTGTTCTGCATACGCATGGCCTGGATCAGCCTTGAACGCAGCGTTGTTTCAGTCGCCGTGCGGCGATGCCGTGACTGAAGGCAATAGGCAGAAGGTCCAGGGGCTGGTCGCATCAGGTGCCAACCTGTTGCTCGTTGTTAGATCCTTGGCTTCCAGATTGGTGTCTCCGCGCGAACGCGTTGCCGGAACGTCCGCAGCTGACTAGCTGGAAACATCTGGTAGTGATCTCGTAGACTGCCGCTATGCTCGGATGGCGCGCAGCGCGTGTCGTGACGCTCAGTGTCCTGTTATTGGCTGCGGGTTGCGAGAGCACATCCAGATCGGCGGTGCCGAAGGACGAGACAGTCACGATCGTGTGGCTTGCAGGACCCACCGTCCGCACTGTCAGTGACGACGTCCGGCAAGTCCTGGTCGATGCTTTCGAGCAGTCACATCCATCGATCAAGGTCGAGCTGCTCACTGGCCCCGACAACACCGACCTTATGCGCGCCCTGCTCCAGCGAGAGGTCGGCGGAGGTTCTGCCACACCGGATGTGTATTCCGGGGATGTCATCTGGCCAGCTCAGTTCGCCCAGGCCGGGCTGGCGCTGCCACTGAACAGATACCTGCCTGCGGGTTTCTTAAAATCGCTAGCGCCAACCCCGCGTGAGGCGATGAGTTACCGGCACCAAGTTTACGGTATCCCCTATTTTCTAGACGAGGGGCTGCTTTATTACCGGAAAGATTTGCTTAAACTGGCCGGACTGAAGCCGCCATCGACCTGGCAGCAGCTCGAACACGACTCGATGGTACTCCGTCATGACGGAATGCCATATCGGTTCGTTTGGCAGGGAAACGACTACGAGGGCCTGACCTGTGTCTGGATGGAGATCCTGGCGGATGCATTCGGCGGGAGGCTACCAGGAAAGATCGCTACAGCGATGGCCTCACCGGAGGCATTCAAAGCCCTCAATTTCCTGCGTCAGCTCATAAAGAGCGGCATATCTCCCATAGATACTGACACCTTCCAGGAAACCAATACTGACGCTCTCTTCGACAGCGGAGACGCTGCATTCATGCGCGGGTGGGATGAGTCTTACTCGGCCGCGCTGGGCGCCGACAGCAAGATCGCCGCCGCTGCTGACGTCGGGGTCGAGCCGCCGCCCACCTTCGCGGGCGAACGCGGCCGGGGTTCATCGGTGATCGGCGGCTGGGGCATTTACGTGAACCCGCACTCCCGGCACCGCATCGACGACATCACGTTCGCGACCTGGATGGCCAGGGCTCAAGCGCAGCGGATACTGGCCGGCCAATACTCTCAGATTCCGAGCAACAGCAGCGTCCTGAAAGACCCGGTGGTGATCGCGCACAGCCCAGTGCTCCAGGCCGCCGCACACACCCGGCTGCTGTCCAGGCCCGCCACAACACCAAACTACCCGGCGATCTCCCGTGCAATTTTCTCGAACATCTATGCCGCGCTGCCCCCTCGGGATGCCCGCGGACTCAAAGCCTGCCAGGCACTTCTGAACGCGGCACAGACGATCAACCAGGAGGTCGGCCAGCGGGCGCGGGGTACGCTGCGGTGCTCCGGGCGTGGACTGGGCGCTGGGTGAGAAACGCGTGGCAGCCGATGACCTACCCGCTGTAACCGGCGAAGACGCACGCGGCATTCTTGCTCGCGCCCGGGCTGGCATACATACCTGGATCAGCGTGGCTGGCCGGGGCCTGCTCCATGCCACCCCGGCCGCGATCATGACGGCGATGACGGCCGCCGCGCTGGCACCACTGCTGGTGCCGATGGTTGCAGGAGGAGCAACTGGGGCCGCGGTTATCGGACAGATACTGGCGCAGCTCGGCAACGCGGGCGCCGGCGACATATCCCAGAGCATCCTGGACGTCCTCGACCGCCTTCGAGGGGAAGCCGCGGTGACGACGGTGTCCGAGGACACCGTGCGCAACGTGCTGGAACGGCGGCTCGAAGCAGACTGGACTGGCTCGCACGCGAGCGGCCTGCGGGCGGAGATGGCCGGAGTGCTCAAGGCTGTGAACGGTGTCGGCACCTCGCTGGAGGCAGCGTTCCGCAGTGAGGTGCAGGGCCTGGCCGCGCACATCGGCCAGGCGGTGGGCGAGATGAGCGAGAACGTAACAGAGTTCGCTGGCCTGCGTGAGGACGTGCTGGCCGCGCTCGTGTCCATCCAGGCAGACGTCGCCCGCACCCAGTCGCTGCAAGAGAACACGCTCTGGTATGCGCGTGACGCGAGCAGCAAGCTCGACCGGGTGAGCGTGGAGGTCGCACTGTTGCGGCGGTCGCTCCGCCAGGGCCCGTTCAGCCTATCGCAGACAGCCGAAGCGGACACTGGCACGGAATCCGCAGACGATGAGCTACCTGACGTCCACCCCTACCCGGGCCTGGCCCCGTTCGGTGAAACCGACGAGTTCTGGTTCCATGGCAGGGAGCGCCTGATCACCTCACTGACCACCCGCCTGCGCGAGCGAATTCGGGGATCGTCGCCGATGCTGGTGGTGGGTACCTCCGGCGCGGGCAAGTCCTCGCTGCTGAATGCCGGCTTTATTCCCGAGCTGCGCGACGGCCGGTTCTCTCCCGGCTGCGGCGACTGGCCCTGCTTTCTCCTGACCCCAGGCGCATTTCCACTGCGTGAGCTGGCCGTGCGGCTGGCCATGCTGGCTGAGCTCCCCGACCTCGATGGTGCTTGAGAACATCGAGACTGACCCCGGATGGACACCGCTGATCGTGAGGCAGGCACTGCTGACACGCGACGAACGACGCCGCCGCGGAGTCCGGGTCGGTGCCGTATCCGGCATCGGTGCCCCCGATCTCAAGGGGACCAGCGGTTCGCGGCGGCTAGTCCTGATCATCGACCAGTTCGAAGAGGTATTCACTCAGTGCGATGGCCTGGAGCGCATCAAGTTCATCGATGCCATTTGCGCCATGGCCAGCGGTTCAGTCGCCGATCCGCCGCCAGCCCTGGTGGTGATCTGCCTGCGAGCCGGCTTCGTCGAGGAATGCACCGCCCACCCACCGCTAGAGCCCGCGCTGCGGGACCAGTTCATCGTTGGCCCGATGAGAGCCAGCGAGCTGACCGCGGCGATCGAGGAACCTGCCCATGATGCCGGATTGACTGTTGACGATGGCCTGGCCGCCACGATGCTCAGCGATCTCGGTGCGGTTACCTCGCCCGTTACCCCCGACTCTGCGACTTACGACCCGGGGGCCCTGCCGCTGCTGGCACACGCACTGCGAGAGACCTGGGAACGGCGCGAGCACGGGCGCATGACACTCGCGGCCTATCACATGGCGGGCGGGATCAAGGAGGCGATCGGGAGGAAGGCCGAAGACGTCTATAGCAGCCTCGACGGCACCGGCAAGCAGGTGGCACGTGAGCTGCTGGGCCACATGATCTCCGTGCGGGCCGACGCCCAGGACACCCGGCGCCGGATGAGCCGTGCAGCGCTGCTCGCAGAGTTGCCGGCTGCCTACGCCGACGACGCAGTGCAGGTGCTTGACCTGCTGGAAGCCCACCGGCTGGTGACCAGCGACGGCGAGAACGTGCAGATTGCCCACGAGGCGCTGCTTCGCCACTGGCCGCGGCTCAGCGGCTGGCTGGCAGATAACCGTGCCTGGCTGCGGCACCGCCAGCGGCTGACCGAGCAAGCCCGCGAATGGGACGAGGGCAGCCGTCACCCGGACCGGCTGCTACGGGGAGTGCAGCTGTCGGACATGACCGAGGAGCTGACTACAGCACGCTCGGCCAGCCTAGGCGGCTTGGAAACAACCTTCCTGCGTTCGTCCAAGCGACGCCGGGCACGGGCCCACCGCACCCGGCTCGCGTTCATGTCCATCCTCACCGTGGCTGTCGTGGTGGCCTCTGGGTTCGCCATTATGGCGCAGCGCAGCAGCCAGGCAGCACACGATCGGCAGGCAGTCCTGCAGTCCCAGCAGCTGGCGGCCCGTGCGCAGACGCTTGCTGGCAGCGATCCCGGGACATCGCTGGCGCTCAGCCTGGAGGCATACCGCCGCCAGCAGACCACCGCCGCGGTCAGCAGCCTGCTCACTGCCCAGTCCAGCTACTTCCACCCCCTGCGCAGCCCGGCAGGGCCGGTGTCAGCTGTCGCCTACGATCCCAGGCGCCACCTCCTGGCCAGCGCCAGCCAGCGCAAAGCGGTCGTGTTGTGGAACACAGACACGAACAAGCCAACGGCCACTCTCACCGGTCATTCTCCGTTCTACGACGTCGCTTTCGCCCCGTCTGGGGAGTGGCTGGCCGGCGCTGAGGAAAACGGCGACACCGTTGTCTGGAACCTGCACGGACAGGTCGTCGCCACGCTCACAGCCCCAGACGGCACCTCCACCGACGCGGTAGCGTTCAGCCCGAATGGCCGGATGCTGGCAACGGCAGGTTATGACGGGGAAATCACGCTGTGGCGTACCGGTAAGTTCACGAAATACAGGACTATCACCATCGGCGGCGGGCCCGTCTGGAGCATCGCATTCAGCGCCGATGACAGCCAGCTCGCTGCTGCTTGCTCCGACCACATCGTCCGCGTCTGGAACATGGCCCGCCTCGGATCGCGACCAGCCATGCTCACCGGATCCACCACGCCAGTACGCTCGGTAGCCTTCAGCCCAAGATCCCGGTCCCCGCTGCTGGCCGCCGGTGACGACAGCGGCACCATCCGCCTGTGGAATCCCCGGACCCGCAAGTTACGCGCCATCCTCAGCAAAGGATCTGGAGCCATACTCTCACTCGCCTTCACCCCTGACGGCAGCCAGCTTGCCAGCGGCAGCGCCGGTCGCGGCGGAGCGGCCGTGAGGTTGTGGAACATTGCCTCAGCCACACTGACATCCCTGACTGGGCCCGCCAATGACGTCTCCGGAGTGGCGTTCAGCCCCGACGGCCAGATGCTGGCCAGCGCGGACAAAGACGGAACGGTAGGCCTGTGGAAGATCCCGCCGCCACCACCGCCCGCGCCACCCATCCCGGCCGTGGCCGCCAGCCTCCTGCCGGGCGGCCCCATCGCCACCACCGCCGCCGGCCGGATCGACATCTGGAACCTACACAAGCCTTCGAGACTGCTCAACCCGCCAGCCAGACTGGCCGGCGCGCTCAAGCCTGGCGCCGCGGCACCCAGCATCGCCTTCGGTTCTGGAAGATGGCTGCTGGCAGCCCCCGCGCCACGCGGGGGTATTGACGTGTGGAGAAGTCCGCATGAGGCTCGCGCCCACGTGCTCCGCCCACCGAAACAAGATCCGCAACAGGTCAACTCAGTCGCGTTCCGGCCGGGGATACAGCCCGTCGTAGCTGCTGGAAGCGCGAACGACTACATATACCTGTGGATGGCGCTGACCGGCAAACGACTCACGACGTTCAGCGGGCAGCAACAGGGGCCAATTACCGCCCTGGCGTTCAACCAGCACGGCTCGCTGCTGGCGGCCGGTGGCGCTGACGGCACGATCGTGGTGGCCTGCGTGAGCCTCAGAGGCGGCAAGGCCCAAATCACCTGTAACCAGCAGGTTACCGGCGGTTTCGGGCCGATCGAAGCGCTCACATTCAGCCCGCACGGGAATACACTAGCCAGCGCCTCTGCCGATGGCACCGTGACGCTTTGGCATGTCAGCAGTCGCGGTACGCTCACCAGATTCGCCACCCTGCCCGGCCCCACTCAGCCAGTCGTCAGCGTGGCGTTCAGCAGCGACGGCACGATGCTGGCGGCTTCCGCGGCCGACCGCACCATCAGCCTCTGGAACACGAGGAGCCCCCGCTCACCCAGCCTCTTTGCCACCATAACCGGGCTCGCTTCGGCCACCGAGGTGGCGTTCGTGCCGGGCACCCACATTATTGCCGGGGCTGCCTGGGACGGAACCGCCCAGTTCTGGATCACCGAACCGGGCCAGGTCGCCCAAGGCATCTGCGAGACCGCGCCCCCCACCCTCACCGCGGCCCAGGCCGGAATCGGAACCTCGTTCCAGCCCCTCTGCCCACACGTCCGCCGCAGCCGATAGCGAAACCGCAATTCATCGCGCACCTGGCGCGTGACCCAGGCGAGATCGAGAATCCGGACGGCTGAATCCTCGCTGAGGTACAGGCGGGTGTTGCCCGCACGGAACCCATCCGCACTGATCTTGCCGCCGCCATCGGCGTCCAAGCGCTGGAATACGGCAAGCACGGACGGGTCTGCGGGTTCGACCTGCAAGAACTCCAGATCCGAGCCTCAGCCGACGGCGCCGTACACCGCTCCCCTGATCCTTGCCGAAGCGCTACAGAAACGGCCTCTGACCTGGGGTATTCGTGGTGGCAGGTGATGGGTTCGAACCATCGTAGGCTGAGCCGACGGTTTTACAGGGGAGCCGTCAGACTCGGTTGCAAACAGTCGCTTACCAGCAATGACGGTCTCCTGACATCAGCCCTCGTGCCCGCTCAACCACTCCTCAGCCACGAATATCCGCAAGGACTTGGCGGTATGAAGGCGCGTCCGATTCCTATCCCTCCAACCCGATGTCCGTAGCAACGCTCGTTATAGAGCGCGACGACGTCGACGACGCTCTCAGCGGACCTGATATGGATCCGTCTCCAACAGCCGGACGATCTAAGCGTCGCGCAATGCCAAATAGACTGACAGCCAATAAAGCAGCTACTTCCACGTGGGAATCGACAGGGACGGCAGCGAGTCAACGATCTGCATCGTCTCGATGCTGACGGCGACAATGCGGGCGAGCAAATCGACGATGTAGCGCGGCTCGCTTATCTCGCGGGACCAGTCGTTCGGGTCGCTGACGATGCCTGACGCCGAGTCCGCCTTCACTTGGTAGCGGTCGATGATCCACTCGATCGCAGACCGAGAACCGAGCATGTAGCGATAGGCGTCCTCGGGGATACCGGACAAGGTGATCTTCGAGTTGACCTTGATTGTGCTCTTATCCGGAACGAGCTTGCCGTCTTCGCGGACCTTCGCGAAGGCCATCTTCTCGATGCGGTAGAAGTCGTAGGGGTTGCCGACCGCAGCCGTGTCAAGACCCCGCAGCGGGTACGGCAGGACAGTCTCGTAGCCGAGGTGCCGCTCGGCCAGCTTCCTCCCAGCATCGACGAAGGGCCAGCAGACCTCTACAAGCGGAATGCGCGGCAACATCTTCTTGAGGTCCGCCGCGTAGGTCTCGCGGTACTCCGGCGAGTGCAATAGCCCGTAGACATAGTAGAAGATGTCATCCTTCGTGACTCGGCCGCCGTATGCAACTCGGAACCGTTTCAACGCTTCGTCGGTGATATTGTCGATCCGTCGACAGCCGTCGACGACATCATCGTCACCAAAATCGATGGTGCCGCCAACGTCGACGCTCTCATATCGCCAGCGCGCGAGAAATTGCCCATTGCTGGAACCCCAAAGTGCGAGGTCTGGAGTGTGGTCCACCACCAGACAGGCGAATTCCCTGTCCGTACCTTGACCCACTACATAGATGCCGACGTTTGTGGAGGCGGCGGTAGGAAACAGGCTAGGCAACCTACTCGGCGCTTCGTTCAGCGCCCGGTCAAAGTAAAGAAGTTGCCGCATGAACGGCCGGTAGGTTGCTGAGCGAATACGGGTGGCGTCGACGTCAACGCGGCGTCGTTCTTCAAGGCGGGCACGAAGCCCAGTGCTCCAACTGATCCGAGTCGGGTCAGCATCAAGCTGAGCTGCTGCAACGGACTGATCCACATGAGCGTTGAATACCGCTGCCATCTGCGCTACTCGCGTTAGCAACCCCTCCCTCGTGCTCCCATAGACCCAAGCATCTCTGTTGGTCTTTAGCCCGGCAGAGACGATATGGAACAAGCTTGGCGACGTTTTCCCGCCGACTGGCAGGAAAGTTCCGAAGTCGTCACGGCGCTGGTTGAGCCAGTCGCCGTGTTCATTCGGCGCGATGACATCGAACTCGACTCCGTCCACTCCACCGGTGGCTGCGAGTATGTCGAGTTTCTGCTCACGACTGAGATAATTACCGACATCCGCGTACCGAATTGTGGCCGAGGCAGCCTTGGACGAGTTTTTGACCAGCAGTGTGATCGCAACCGACGCACGACTTCCACCTCCAAAGACCTTGCCGCCCTCTTTACGTGACAGTTCGCCAGCCGTGCGCTGGTTACCGCGCAGATTGTAAACATAAATCGCACTAAATTCGTCGGCAAGCGACAGCCTCATACCATCAGCTGTGTTGGAGTCGAGCCAACCCCCATTCGTGACATAGGCAATGATGCCACGATCAGTGACGCGCTGAGTAGCCCACTTGATCGCTCGGATGTACGAGTCGTAGATACCGCCCCGCGCTGATCCACTGCCCCTCTGTAGATAAGTAGCTTCGATCGCCGCATCGAGTGTCGGATATCTCTCGTTTGCATTGTCGTCATTCGCCGAGTCTTGACCCACCGAATACGGCGGGTTGCCGACGATGACACGAATCGGCAACGTTTTTAGATGTTTCATACGTACGTTGTTTTCACGGAAGACCTCATAGTCGAGACGGTCGCCGTCCTCCCAGGATTGAAAGGTGTCGGTGAGGATAAGTCCAGGGAACTCCTCATAACCCTGCGCACCAAATTCCGCCTTCATCGCGTCCTGGTATGCGGTCTCGATGTTGACCGCTGCGATGTAGTACGCGAGAAGCAGGATCTCATTTGCGTGCAGTTCGTTGGCGAACTTGCGGGCAAGGTCCTCGGGCTTGATGATGCCGGACTGGATCAGCCTGACGATAAAGGTACCGGTGCCGGCGAAGCCGTCTAGGATGTGGACGCCTTCGTCAGTGAGGCCCTGGCCGAACTCGGCCCGGAGAACCTGGTCGGCACTGTTGAGGATGAAGTCGACGATCTCGACCGGGGTATAGACGATGCCGAGCCTGTCGACGGTCTTGGCGAAGGCAGTTCTGAAGAAGGTGTCGTATAGCTCGATGACTATGCGCTGACGGCCTTCGGCGGAGCCGACTCCCTTCACCCGCATACGAACGGAGTCGTAGAACTTCTCTAGGGTCTCATTCTCGGCTTCGAGATTGTGTTCATCCAGTGCGGCGAGCATTCGTTCCATCGTCTGCGCTACCGGGTTGTGGCCGAGGAAGTCGTAGCCATCAAACAGCGCGTTGAAAATGGGGCGAGTTATGAGGTGCTGCGCGAGCATCTCAACGGCATCGGTCTGGCTGATGCCGTCGTTGAGGTTGCCGCGCAAGCCGTCGAGGAACACTTTGAACTCTGCGGCGATCAAGGTGCTGGGATCGGATAGCAGAGCGTTGATGCGGGTGACCTGGCGCTGGGCGATGTCGGCCACATCCTTCGCCCATTCGGTCCAGTAACGGCGACTGCCCACCTTTTCGACGATCTTGCTGTAGAGCGCGTTTCGCAGCTCGTCCAGATCCGGCCAAACGAGAGTAAGCTCGTTCTGGACGGCCTTAATGGAGTCGCTCTCGCGATCGCCACCATTACCACCGACGCCAATGACGTTGATCTTGTCGTCACGTTTCGACGTCAGGCTGATGCGGTTTACCATCGCGTTGAACCGCTCATCGTGAGCGCGGAGGGCTTGCAGCACCTCCCAGACAGCGGCGTATCGCTTGTTGTCATTGAGGGCCTGCGTTGGTGGCACGCCGGATGGGATGCCGATCGGCAGGATGATGTATCCAAACTGCTTGCCTGGTGCTCTGCGCATGACCCGACCGACGGATTGAACGATGTCCACGGGCGACCTGCGCGGCGCCAGGAACATCACCGCATCCAGGGCCGGAATGTCGACGCCTTCGGACAGGCACCGGGCATTAGTCAGGATGCGGCACGCGCCGTCGCCGGGATCTCGCTGAAGCCACTCAATGCGCCCATTCCGCTCTAGGGCATTAAATGTCCCGTCGACGTGCTGGATCGAGCAGGCCAGCGGCGATTTGCCTGGCTCGTCCAAACCGGCCGCTTCGACATAGTGGGCGCTGATCTCCGCGAACAGGGCATCGATCTTCTTGCTCGCCTTTATTGTGCCGGCAAAGGCCACCGCGCGGCGCATTGGAGCAGTATCCGGCTCGAAGCTGTGTTCGGTCAAACCACGCTTCGCCAAACCGTTCCAGCAGCCCACAATTTTCGCAGCGTCGTCCAGTTCCAGTTCGCTATTCGCGTCGGAGAGTTGCTGCTGAAAAGTGCGAGCTACAGCCACTTCGTCGACCGCGAGCACGAGGACCTTGTAGTCCGCGAGGAGTCCCTGCCCGACAGCTTCTCCGAATCCGAGCCGATGGAATTCCGGGCCGTACAATATCTCGTTGTCCATCGAGGCAACGACCGCATCTGCTTGGCCCGCCTTTGCCTTGGCCTGGTCGCCATAGATTCGCGGCGTAGCGGTCATGTAGAGCCGCTTTTTTCCCGGCAGGTAATCGTTGTCATGGACCCGCACGAACGCCGATTCGTCCTCATCGGCCAGGGTCGTGCCAGTGGTGCGGTGCGCTTCATCGCAGATGATCAGATCGAACTCGCAGCCACGTTCGCTTTGCGCCCGAGCCACAACGCCAATGGACTGGTAGGTGGAGAACACCACGCTCATGGCCTGGGTGTCGGCGGCTGAGTCATTGAGTCGCTCGACGACCAGCTCCATGTTTGTGGTAGCTGGAAGGGCGAGATCGACAGAGCTGATGTCCTCCGAGGAGTTGGTCCTACCTCGTGTCGACTTCGGATCGGAGCACACGGCGGACGTGCGGAGTCTAACTTCGGAGTTCACTTATCCACTCACGGATGGTTTGACTGAGCAATGAGATTGAGGGGACCAGGAACAGCACCGAGCCGCCCGCGCCTATCATCTCCTCAGCCAACTGCAGCGAGGTGATAGTCTTGCCGGTTCCGCAGGCCATGATGAGCTTGCCTCGGCCGAACTCCGCGAATCCGGCCTTGACCTTGTCAATTGCCATCCGCTGATGCGCCCGGAGAGTCTTCTTCCCGGTCAGACGCATGACCTCCGGCGTCGCAAGGCTGAACTGCGCCCAGTCCACCGTCGACCAGGCGAAGTCGACCATGCCGATGCGACGAACCGGAATCTGCTGGCCCTTGACCGCATCCTCAGCGTGCTGGTTCCACCTATCCGTAGTCGAAATGATGATCCGCTCGGCAAAGCCTTCTTTGCCTGACGCGGACATGAAGCTGTCGATGTCCGGCTTGCCGATCGAACTCGTCGATGCGTAGAATTTCGCCTGGATCGCTACGAGGCCTCCCGTGTTGCGGTCCTTGGCGACCAGGTCAATGCCGGTATCGTGTTTGCCGCCGTTGCCGGGCCACTCATTCCATAGCCAGACACGGCTGAACTGCTCGGCGTAAACGGGATCCGTGCTCAGGAAAGCCTTAGCCAGACGCTCAAACTTGCTGCCCTTGTCAGCTTCGGAGAGCGCCGACTTCCGCAGCGTTCCGAGCACTTCGTCGAAGGTAACGGTCATACTGCCGATCATGCCGGAAGCCGATCAAAAAGAGGCAGCAGTTCGCCATCATTCGATCCAGCGGGCTAGATCATCGTCTCACGCGAGTCGAAGCGTGCAAGACCCAGGCGCTCGCCGGCATCGACCATGCCCGCATCGGGCGCTCAGCAGCGGCCGCAGGCTACGCGAGAGATCGGTCTCTTCTCTGACGTCTGCTCCACACTCCAATCACGGTTCCCGTTCCAGGTTCTCGTCGGTTCCGCGATCCGATCCGCAATGCCCTGAAGCTTGCACCTCGCCTGACGGACCCCGTTTAGCCATGTGGTGCTGATTTCTCGAGCTACCTTTCGGCACAGGACGCCGAGCTTGCTGTGTGGCTCCGTCGATGACGAGTTGCTCTCCTAGGCGGTCGATGAGGTCGGCGTGCCGCAGCAGCTCAAGGTCGCTCACGCCGATTTCCTGGAGGCTGCGCTTGACCGGTCCAGGAACTTTCGGATCTCGGTACGCGGCCGGGACCATTTCGATCTGCGATGCCCCGCCCCCACCGCGTGGTGCGGCGAACCGCGTCGCGGCGGCCTGGGTCAGGAATCGGCTAGGTGCCCGGCTCTGCGTCGGCGATGTGCGCCATAGCCCTCTGAGCGTGCGAGCTGGTGCGCCTCGTCTGGTCGTAGGCGGCGAGAATGTTCGACATCCGATGCGCCGGAGCGCTCACGAACCGGCGGGAGGTTTCCGAGTAGTCGGGCAGCCACGACGCTGGCACGAGGTACCGCCCGCTTCGTCCGGCTGCACGGGCCTGACTGGCCTGGGCCTGGCTCAGCTGGGCAAGCGCGTCGCACGCCTCGTGCACGGCGGTGATCACGGCGGTCGCGTGCTCGCGGTCAGGTGCCAGGTCCTCGGCTTCGCGTGGCGACTGGGTCGGGCTGGTGGCGATTGTCCAGCTCGGGTCAGCATGGGCTAACCGCCCGGTCCACAGCGCCAGGTCGCGGGCGTCCTGCACCTCAGAGGATGGGCAGTTCTCGACATCAGCGGTGACCTGATCGAGGGTTCGGGCCACCGACAGCCAGGAGTTCCGCTCCTGCTGCGCGGCGTCGAGGGCCGAGGTGAGGTGCGTCTCGGCATCCTGGTATCCGAGCAGGTCCGCACGTCCTGCCAGGGTCTGCAGCAAGACGCCGCAGTTATGGCTCGCGACGAGGGCCGCCGTGGCTGTCTGCCGCATGGAGTCGACGTTGAGCTCGGGCATCCACGGCACCAGGCTCCCGGCGAGCCTGGCAGATCGCCGCAGCCGTTCGCCAGAGGCACCTACTCCCTCGCACAGCTCCGCGACCGACGCCTCGCCGCCCGGGAGCAGGCGGGACGGCGTCCAGCTGGCCGGCCTGGCCGGCTTGGTCCAGGTGCCGATGGGCGGCGTCGAGCAAGTCGCCGAAGGTCACCTGCCCGGTCATCGCGAGCCACCGCGCATGACCGCATGGATCTCACGCGCGCACCGAGCCGCGTGCCAGCAAGCCTGACGATCCGCCACACCCGCAGCTGCCGTGCCAGACGCGAGCAGCTTGCCGGCCAGCACTTCGCTGACAGCCCGCAGCCAGATCACAGCAGCGTGCCCGCCGCCCGCACTCTCCGGCACGATCTCCAGTGACCCGGCGGACTGCCATAGCGGCAGGGCAGGCGCCCCGAACACGAAGTCGCGCCCGCTTGCCGCCGCTGCTCCCGCCGCGACCATGGGCAGGAAATACTCGCTACCCGGATCGTCATTGCGCCGGATGACCTCAAGCATCGCCTCGAACGCCTTGCAGGCGACACCGAGCAGCTCAGGTAGCTCGGTCACCGTTTCCAGCCGGTCCCGAATGTCACTCACGCTTACCTCCGGAGCAGCTCAATCGATTCCCATGCCGACGGGCAATCCATCCTGCAATCGCGATAACCAGGCCCACCACGAAGGCAGCCGACCCTGTGGATGACCGGCAAACGCCACCTGACCGACCTGTGGATAACTGGCTCCAGGAAGGGCGAGCTGGCAACGACCTGCTCGATCAGGCCGGCCCGCCTGAGCTGGTTGAACGCACCGAAACCGCTGCCCGCCCTGCCGTGCTGGTCAACGTCCAGCACATCGGAACCTGGCGTTCCGGTGGCTATCGCCACGTTGGCATCCGGTAACCGGCGCCACCATCGGCGGATCTGGCCCGCATCGGTAGTCGCATTGTCGAAGCCGTGCGGGGTCGCCGGTACCTTACTGCCAGGCTGGCAGGGAGACACCGGCCAGCCATGCCGCCCGTACGCCAGCGCCCGCTCAGCCGCGCCGCCGCTCATGGCCGCAGTCCGATCCCGGCCGGCACCCGGGCAGGCCGCAGCGATGCGACCATCGCGCAGCCACAGGGCCGACCCGCTAACATCACTGAACCTCAGAGCAACCTCGATGACCCGACACTTCTAGGACTTCTTATTTAAATCAGATTAAGGAATCTGTCAAGCAGCCGCACGGTCTCGACCACGCGGCCGAACGTAGGCGGACCGAACATCCAGGGCTTGGTTCACGAGACTTCGGCTCGGGCTGACCAGGGCGGGGCGCGCGGGAGCGCGTGGCTATCTGCCGGGATAGGTGACGTCAGAAGTGAACGTCGCGCCGTCGCCACGGCGGACCTGGTGCACGACGACGACCGGCCTGCCGTCTGCGGAGTAGCCCGCGCGAGCTAGTTCCAAAACTACGGAGACCTGAGGAAGAGCGAGGATCTGCCGTTCCACGGCGGTCGCGAGGCGCGGGCGGATCTCATCGTGATGGCGGCGCAGCCGGTGGCCGATCGCGGCCAGCACGTCGAAGGCGTTCGCAGGGCCGGGCGACGCCAGCGGGCTGTCGGCGACCAGCTCGTACGGAAAGTATTCATCGGACAGGCTGTCAGCGACCGCAGGCAGGTCACTGCCGGGCCAGGTGATCGAGCGGACCGCCCGCCGCACGAGCACCCGCGAGCCATCAGGAAGCGCCAGCCGCTCCCCCACGGCCTGCCCGGCGACGCTGACCCCGGCGTCCTCGATCGCGATGCTGACGTCCTCGGCCGGCACCAGGCCCAGCGCCTCAGCGTCGGCAGCCCAGCTGTCCAGCAGCTCTGCGGTGGCCTTGCGTCCCGCAGCCGCGCTCAGCCGCCACGTCATCACGTTCGGCCGCCGCACGTAGAAGCCGCGCTTCGGGATCGGCTCGACCAGGCCTTCCTCGACCAGCACCCGGTAAGCACCGCGCACCGTCAGGTTGGCTACGCCGGTCCGCTCCATGAGGTCCAGGGTGGACGGCAGCCGGTCACCCGCCTTGTACTGCCCCGAAGTAATCGCCTGCCGCAGCTCGTCAGCCAGACGCTCGTAGACGTCCCGGCGCTCGGGCAGCCCGCCAGGACCACTCGCCGCCCGCGACCTAGGTGACAACGCCTGCTCCCTCAGCTGTCTTGGCTACACCAGCTTGCCAGAACAACCATGCCCAGATCACCCGCAACCCGCAACATGCCAGCAATCAGCCAGCGGAAACTGCGGAACCCGGCCTTTGACACGCGAAAGTGATCTGATTTAACTAAGCTAGCTAACATGAGCACAGCAAGCCGAGCTTGCTGGAGGACCGCATGAGCACTGAGCCACAGATCCCAGGACGTCCAGGCGATCACCAGCCTCGCACGCCGACCGGCGGAGGCTGGCTCGCCACCGCCATGTCCTCCCTAGCCGTCCTAGCGGCAGCGGTCGTCAGCTGGGACGCCCAGTTCGACATGGTCACCCGGGCGCGCCACACGGCGGCTATCGCCGCTCTGGAAGCCGGCATCCCTGACGCCGGAGCGGCCGTGTTCGCCGCGCTCGGCATCGCGCTCGCACTGCACGGCCGGCGGGCGCTGCGACCCCGGATCCTGAACCTCGCCTGCGTCGGGCTGTCGCTGACCATGAACGCGCTCGCCGCAGGACCCGGCTGGCGCGACGCGGCGATCTGGGTCATGCCCGCAGCCGTCTACGCCCTGGCCAGCGACACCCTCATCGGAGTCGTCCGCTCCTGGGCGATCGCCCGCAGCCGCCAAGCCGGGCACGCGCTCGCCACCGACGACGCCACTCCACTCGCCGTCGCAGGCGCATGCCTGCTCTGGCTGCTCCGGCTGCTCCTGGCCCCGGCCAGCACCCTAACCGGCTTCCGCAGCTGGGTTATCGCCACCTGCCCCCCTGCGCCCGGCCGACCTCCGGCCTTAGCTCAGCCACCGGAGATCTCGCCGCAGCTTGCTCTAGTTACAACACCGACCCGCCGCAGGACCGGGCCAGACGGCCGGCCATGCAAGCAGGACCTGCTCATCGCCCTGGCCAGCCAGCGCTACGACCTGCGCACCGTGCCCCTGGCCCAGGTCGCCGCAATCGCGGCAGTGATCAGCGGTGAAGTCGACCTGCACGCCGGCACCGCCCGCCGCGTCCTCCGCGCCCACGTCCTGGCATTACGCGGAGCTGCACGGCCCGGCCATCCTGCAACTTAATAGTGCGGCATCTACCAACCGATTCGAATTACGCACCACGTGTGACGCAAACAACAATCGCTCTACTGCCGCGATTTCTTGAGGACCTGTGTAGCGACCCCTGCTGGCAGTTGGCCAGTAGGTTGCACTTGGATATTCCATACACTCATCCCAACCATGCCGGAATCGTAGAACTCACCCGTAAACCGAATGTCCTGATAAGGGCCACTCTGGCGTGATAATTCAAGGATGTTACCCGTGCCAGACGCATCGACCAGCCGCTTGTATTTCTTTGCTAACGCAAAGCTGCGCATGTCTACCCACGCGATCGCAACTAGAATTACGCTACTACTGCTTGCGTGAAGTATCAGCGATTCGCGCGTCACCCATGAGCAAGGATGAGCCAGAAAGAAACGATGGACCAGGCCATATGAATCCGCTGAGCAGTTCTGGCCATTGCCAACATTCACGTTAATCTTGTATCCGCTCGCCACGAGCGCTGCCTGCGCACTCTTTAGATCGAGCCGGACCTTCTCATGAGACTCGGCACTAGCTGGACGCGACTCGTTGCTCTCATTGGAGACTGATGGGCTATTACCTAGGGATAACATCGCGCTGACTCCGGCAACTGTTATGATAACTGTGCATGTAGCAGCGATTGCTGCACCCTTAGTCGAGGTCAACTTTGCCCGGGCGCGCGACCTCGCCGGACTGCCTGAATTGCCACGTCGCGTATAGGATTTAACCCACGTGCCATATTTGTTGCGGTAGCCACGAACCTTTTGCACTGAACTCCCCATCCCCTGTTTCCGACGCCCGGCTCAACAGTGCAGTGAGACCTGGCATCGCAAGCGCCTAGTTCACAGGATGACAGGCCTCACTTAAAAGGCAAGAGGCGGACGATAATTACATTGGTGTAAGCACTTCCCTGGGGAGAGCCGATGAGATGTCGAAGTACTAGCCAATCCTTGGATCGAAGTGAACAATTGAGTTGTTCCTCGCGTCGCGAGGCCGATGTAGCTATCGCGACCGCATTCTTCTCGACCGCACGTCGAGGCTCGGCGCTGCCTGCCGAAACCCGATCACCTTCGGGCTACCCCGGCGTCCGCAGAGCCGGATGTTCGGCGCAGATCGGCCAGTCGCAGTTTCCAGTGGCGCGATGCTCATATTCGGCGACCGGAAGGACTCAGCGGTTGTAGCGGTCTCCTCGTAACGAACCGGGCAGGCGGAGCCTACATATAGGCGGGGACGCCGCCGCGAGCATGGCTTACGCCCTGCCGGAACCAGTTCGACAGCAGAGTAACCAAACTGCGCCCGACCGGTACACGGCCTGATCATGGGACATCAGGAGCCGCGAAACTGCTGATAGTCAAACTCAGGAACGGCAATCGTTGCGGGACGTCTTCTTTGTACAGGACGTCCTTACGCCGTCCGGCAGCGCGGTCGAGGAGTCCGCCCGCCGGCGCGCAATCTGGCCGCATGGAAACGCTTCTGATCTGCTTAGCCGCCAGCGGCACCGCAATCATCGTCACGCCCCTGCTCATCGTGTCGGCGGGAATCCGCCGCCAGGACCGCCCCGGATCGCTCACGACCAAGCCATCCGGCCCAGCCTCAAGCCTCGCCCGGAGGGTAGTCGGGCTGAGGACCACGCCGTTAACTGGAAGCCAGCTCAACAGCACGACTCCACCTTCGACCCCGACGACGAATGACGCTCCAACCGCCAGGACCAGGCCGCTCTCGATCCAGGTGTCGTCATGACCGCCGTCTGGCTGATCGCGGCCGCAGGAGTTGTCCTGATCGCGGTCAAGTGGGCGTTCCTGCAAGGGCGCCGATTGCCACGAAACCGAGTCCGGAACCTTCGGCTCAGGCTCCGGCTCGGCGTGCATCCCAGTAAGGACCTGGCTAGTCTCTTCGAGCTGTGGTGGCGATGGGGACGACTTGCCTCGTTCCGGCACAGTGGCAGAACCCGGCCGGGCCTCACGACCAGCGGCAAGATCGTCTCAGGCGCCGCCGCGCATTCGATCCTCCTCGGCCGCGCGCAGTACCGCCACGGCTTACGGCTGCCGCTCGACGAGCACGCCGCGATCTTCAGCCCGCCCCGCGGGGGCAAGACCGGGTGGCTCGCCTCGGTCATCCTGCACTACCCGGGCCCGGTCCTGTCGACGACGACCAAGCACGACATGCACCAGCTCACCAGCGCAGTTCGTGCTCGGCGCGGCCCGGTCCAACGTGTTCAACCCGCAAGACGTCGGCCATGTCGCGTCGACGTTCCGGTGGAATCCTCTCGACGGCTGCGCCGACCCCGCCACCGCCATCCGCCGTGCAGATGCGTTCACCGGCGCTGTCGGCCAGGGCGGAGTCGAGGACGCCAGCTTCTGGGCCAGCAAGGCATCTGACTACCTGCGCGGCTACTTCCACGCCGCTGCACTTGCGGGATTCGACCTGCGACACGTCGCCCGCTGGGTCTCTGGCGCCAGCCCCGGCGAAGCCGAAAGCATCCTCATGAACCATCGCGGCGCGGCCCGGTACCTCGCCGACCAGCTCGCCGAGATGCGCGGTGAAGCCAACAAGACCATCTCCACTGTCCGCATGACGATGAGCCGGGCACTAGCCTTCCTCGCCGACCCGGCGCTCGAAGCCGCCGTCCACGCCAGCCCCAGCGAGTCACTCGACATTCCCGAGTTCCTCGCCTAGTCAGGCACCCTGTACCTGATCGCCGAGACCAGAGGCGACGACTCCCCCGTCGCACCGCTCTTCGCCTGCCTTGCCAACGAGATCCATTACATCGCCGCCCTCGCCGGCAGCTTCACCGATGCTGGACGACTCGATCCCCCATTGCTGATGGCTCTCGACGAGGTGACCCAGATTTGCCCCGTCCCCGTCCCGTCCTGGCTAGCAGACTCCGGCGGGAAGGGCATCCAGATCATCACCGTCGCCCACGGCGAAGCCCAGCTCCGCACCCGCTGGGGAACAACGGCGCCCGCGTGATCCTCGACAACTCAGGCGCCAAGATCTGGCTCCCCGGCATCTCCGACACCGACACTCTCGACGCCGCCTCGTCACTGTGCGGTACCACCGCCATGAAAGAAGCGCACGAATGGATCGGCCCCCACCGTGACGACCCGGACTACTACAGCAGGCAGCCCATCATGACGCCAGAGATGATCCGCCAGCTGCCCGCCAAGCGGGCGCTCGTCATCCGTGGCGGAATGTCTCCCGTCATCGCGCGTCTCCCGATGGCCTGGAACGATTCCGTCTACAGAGCGGCCCGCCGCCGCGCCAGCTCAGTTCGCGGCGCCGCCAGGAGGCTAGATCAGGACGCGACGGCCGACGACCAGCGGGCCGGCTACGACTGGACGGAGGCTGAACCCTTCGCCTGGCCAGGAGACGATTCGGCGAACAGACCACCCTGGCCGGAGCAATGACCGCGGCTGAGCATGGCGGGCCGCGTCTCCCGGCCCGAGATTCCGCCGCCGCCGTGAGCAGGGCACCAGGAACCTGACAATGGCTGCGGGCACCGGAAGGAACCTGGGCCCTGTCTTAAGGACATCTCTGCCCGCCAGCCTCGCTGCCCCGCGCCAGGCCCGGGCGACCGTCAGGCACGCCATGACCGCCTGGGGCCTCAGCTCGCTTTCGGCCGACGCCGAGCTCATTGCCTCTGAACTCGGCGCAAATTCCGCCGAGCACGCAGAAGGTGCACCCATCGGACTCACCATCAGCCAGCACACCGAACCCAACGGCCAGAAAGGGATCTTGTGCCAGGTCACCGACACAGGACCCGGCCAGCCCACAGGGCAGCCAATCCGAGAAGAAAGCGAGCGAGGCCGAGGCCTGCGAATCGTCGCCGCGCTCGCCACCAGAAGCGGCGTCACCACCAACCCCCACGGCAAGACCGCGTGGTTCACCCTCACCGCCTGGCCAGAGCCAACTGCGAGCACCCGCCACATCGGCATCGAACCCGAGCCAGGCGCCTGACATCTGTGCCCAGCAGAGAGACGCGTACCGCGTCCGATTGACCATTAGGAGATCAGCGTGACCACCGTAGACGTCTACATCGAGAAGGCCGACGGCCAAGACATGCTCATCCTGCGCAACGGACTATTCGGACCCGCCACCACCGTCTTCCACGCCGTCCTCCGAGCCTGCCAGGAAGGCACCGCCACTGGCTCATGGGGCGGCAGCCACGCCGAAGTCACCCTCCAAGGCAAGACCCTGCGCCCGATGCTCGAAGACCTCGAACCCCTCAAACCGCCCTACCACCAGCCAGCCGACAACGCCCGGCTCGCCGCGTTCCGCCACTCAATCGACGATGAAGCTGACTACGACATCACCGCGATCGAAGTCTGACCAGAGATCGGCTAGCACAAGCAGCAGAAGCCATATCCTTCCGTCCGCCCAGACGAAAGAACATAAATACAGCCGACCGCTCAGCGCATAGATGATGTTATTCCGCGCATTGACATAGCTCAATTTACACAGATGGCGAAGTACGCTGCTTCCGAGCACCTAATAGAAGTCAGCCATGAATCGGGTGCGCCGGCCGCGCACTACCCGATTTGATCAATAATGTCCTTCGCCTCTTTAAGGCCGGTACCGCGCGCACACGCCCTGACGGGCTAGCTGTCCGAGGTCAGCCCCAGCCGCCGCGAGCTCGCTGAGGTGCATGACCCCTCGCTCCTCGCACCGTCGCAGTCCTTCCTCCACCTTGCGCATGTCAGCGGGATGGAAGGTCAGCGGCAGCTGTACCACCCACGTTCCGACTACCCCTGCAATGGCCCGCGAATGCCCGCGCTGCCCGAGGTAGTGCTGGATAGGCACCTCGTTGTCCGGGCCGATGGCCGAGACTTCCAGCGCGGCCTTCCGGCTGTCCGAATAGTGGAGGATGGCATCGACAGCCCGCTGCCTGCCGTCACGGTCGTACGGCTCGACTGTCACTCCGAGCACGGCTCCGGCGACGGCGAACGCCAGCTTCTCATGATAACTGTCCGTAGACACGCTTCCCGCCCTCCCTGCGGCCCTTGCCCGCCAGCAAGGGGATTCTCTCGTCGGGCGAGTCCCCGGTTGGCGATGGAGCTAGTCAGCGGCACTTGGCAGGCCAGCGAACGCGAGTCGTTGCTGCATAGCAGCTGTGGTTCCGGCGAGAGCACGGCGCATGTCACTAGGTCTCCCGATATCTTGGCCGCCATACTCGGACCATAGGTAGCTTCGGAAAGATGCATTGTAGTACGGAGACCGACGCCATTTATCTAGCAGCTCAACGAGGCTGATATGCCGGTGCTCGTGCAGTGCCTCGCATGCTTCTAGCTCTTCGAAGTCGATCAAGCCGAAACGCCGGATTCGTGAATCCGCAAATAGATGCTTAGCAACGATGAGGTCATCGACAAAGCGGACAGTGACTGGGTTAACCGGGTACTGACCGCCGACGATGACGACGGGATTGATGGTTCGGGCGGGTTGGCTGAGCGGGGAATTGGCGGGCTGAGGGTCGCGGAGCAAGTTCCGCGCGGCAACATCAAGCTGCTCGGCCTTGTCGATCACTAGCCTTTTGGTGTCGGCACGGAAAGCGGCAACGTCGGCTTGCTCTCGCGTCGGGACGGTGACGGTGCCGCTTACGATCTCGACGAGAACTGCTGTACTTCCGAAGTCGATGCCAACATCGCAGTTCTTCTGGCCAGGGAAGGCCTTGAGCAGATCCTCTTCTGTAAAGCAGGAACTGTCGCCGCCGAGCAGTTGCGGCGCCATCCGCCGGAGCTGGTCTTCCGCACGACATTCGATCATCTCACCGTATGCCTTGGTCCACCGGTTACGCGCTTGCTCTCCCTGGTGATATTTTTCATAGTCGTGAACAAGCGAGTACAGACCACGTGTGACTCCGTTCTATCAAGTATTGCTCATCGAGCACCACGATGTCATCGCCCCGGCGCAGCAGAGGTCGCTCCTGGATGGGAAGCATTTGCCAAGGCTTCGGGCAGTCGGCTAGTGCGCTTGATAGGTCTGCTGCACTAATAGAGAACAAGTCGAGAAATCGATTTATGACATCCTGCTCCATAGGAAAGCTGGCATACGCGTTGACCGCGATGGGGTTCTCAAGCTTGTGAGCAAGAACATAAGCATAGAATCCGAATCCGAGTGCGATGATGTCGTCTATGTTCAGGCCGGTTGCCTCGCGCAGCAGAGTGACAGGTGCTGCACGCGCAGGATCTCTAGTCAGATTGTTGCCGTAGTCAATCCACAGTAGCCGGTACCGCGCGAGCATGTCCCCGATGTCATCGTGCTCTTTGAACAAGCTGTTGGCGACCATTTCCATGGACAACGACTCAGACGTTGACCCCAGTCGCGGTTCGTCAGCGGTTCTCTCTTTGGCGAGTGCGTCGGCCGCGAGGTGCACGAGCAGCACTGCGGCGACCTCAAGGCCGACATCAGCCAGCATTGAGGCTACGTCGGGATCGGAAACCTTTGGCAGATCGGGGGGCACCAAGATCAACCGCATTGCCCGCAGGACAATCTGCCGCACCAGGAAAACACGTGGTACTCCGTCGATGCCGCCGGTCAGGGCCGTCTGCAAAGCGGCAGCGTCATCTGGAGGGATTTGCGCAAGGAAACGCTCCTGGTATTGCGCTTTCAGTTCCTTGTGGCGGGTGACGTGATTCAGGACAGCGAGCTGATACAGGTACTCGTCTTGGGAATGCAACGTTAGCAGTACTGCGATCCAGTCTTCACGGCTGAACTCTCGGCCACGTCTGGCCTCGGCCGGTCCCAGGTACTCACGCGCAATCACGTAGGTTCCGACCATATTGTTCAGCCAAGCGCTTTGCTCCGCGACTGGTACCAGGCCAAGCATCCAGGCGGTTGTCGAGATACTTGGCAGTATGAGACCACCCGCTGACCGTTCCAACATGGGGACCTGGGGTCCGGCAGACCCGAAGGACGCAGGTCCGACTTGGGCATTTTCGACCACGCGCACTAATTTAGGTCCCTAGCCGACAGTCCGCGAACTCGGCTGGGGTGGAGCGCTCCGGTGTGGGCGCCCTTGTAGCTGGCTGGCCGTATAAAGGGGGTGGGCGGCAGTTCACGGATTTCGGGTGTGGTCTTGCCTTCGGCGCGGCGGCGGGCGACGTAGGCGATTGTGGCGCAGTAGCGACGATGGTGTGGATGGCTTTGCGGAGGGCGCGGTCGCCGGAGCGGCGCGCCGCTGCAGCTTGCGACGGATAGACAGACCTAACCACTCACCACGGCGACCTGTGTCTACTCGCTTCCGCATGGCATCTGCGGCTCAACCACGCCTCAACCACAACCAGCCGCAACCCCCCGATCCCGCCCGTACACCACCGGACCAGGCCGAGAACAGCCCCTGACCGCATACACCAAGGTCAGAGGCTGTTTCAGCAGTTGGTGCCAGGTGATGGGTTCGAACCATCGTAGGCTGAGCCGACGGTTTTACAGACCCTCCTCCGCAAGTCCCTGACCTGCGGAAACGCGTTCTTGCGACATAGTTGGGCGTGTATTTGCCGTACGCCCGGAAGCTTGGCCTTCAGAGCCGAGCAGGGCAAGCCGGGAGCGGCATAGTATCCGGCACGGCCGTGACACGCACGTCCTATCAACGAACAGGCCTCACCGCCCGGTACGGCCGATTATCGTCGCGGACCCGTCTTGGCGGCCACCTGCGCTTCGAAGGTTAGTCCGCTGGGACTGCGCTATTGCCGGACAGCACCGCCAGTTCCTGCTGGACGGCATCTGACAAGCGTTCTGACGCGAGTGGCCGCAGACAGTACTCCACGACCTCCGGATGATTCTCCATTGCCGGGCATAGGGCGACAGCTAGGAACTGCAGGCCGCGGTGAATGTCATCCCAGTGCCGGCATGGTGTCAGCTTCATAAGCGCGTCCAATGCTTCGCGGGCGGCTATGCCAGCGACCGGGCCGGGTACACCGGCCGACGCTAGTGCTGTCGTAACCCCCTGAGTTATCAGGTCTTTAGCCTGGTCCTCGCCTGCTTCCATCGCGTGGGCCGTCGCGGCGAGGGCAGCGCACATCTGGTGACTGCGCCACTTGCTGGGGCGCCAGGTGTTGTCTTTGAGGCTGGCCGTCATCGCGTCCGCGATCTGCCCGGCGGCATCCCGGTCAACGGCCGATACCAAGTCTGCTGTCGAGTTGACCGGCGCTACGTCTACGACAGAGTCCAGCAGGCTGCCGAGCTGCTCTCTCGCATCGCGCAGGACGGTTCTCCGTGTGCGTCGTACCTGAGCGGATAACTCCGGTGGCGCGGTGCCGCCAGCCCTGGTCATAGCCGCTGAGGAGCGCCCCTTGCTAGGTTTGCATCTGCGGCCGCCGTTCGCTTTGCTCTGGCACATCGCATTGCGCCTTCCCTTGCGCGAGATCACATGACACCAAGACACGCTCAATAATAATGGCGCGGGAAACCAGTGATCCGCCATGCGAATTTCCGCACCGTCTCACATGATTAATCCAGCGCCAAAATATGAAACGCGGAACATCATCCTCAGCCGCCACAAATTTCCCCATGGTTTCAGGATCGGCCGACCGCAGGCAATGGCGCTGAACAACCTCCCGAAAACGTCGTGGCCGAGGGAAGTCCTGACCGCCAACCCGTTCAAATCGACTACCTGCGCACAGCCCGCAAACTCAAGACCGCCGGCCCGCGCTGCGCGATCCACCTCGACCAGGAGCGCCCGGCCATGCCGAGATCCCGGTGACCAGCGCTCAGCAGAACCGGCCGGCATCGGCGCCTTCGGATCAGGCGGGCCAGCCTGTGGCATGATCTGCTGCCGGTAAAGCAACTGGTGCCGTCACCGGGGGCCAGCCGACATCTTGATGACTAGTATCACTATTGATACTATGTGAAGGTGGCCAAGACAGCGAAGATCATCGAGCAGATGCGGCGCTCACCACAGAACGTCCGTTTCGATGACCTGGCCAAGGTCTGCGCCGACCACTTCGGCGAACCCCGGCAGGACGGCACCTCGCACAAGGTCTACAAGACGCCCTGGCAAGGTGACCCCCGCGTGAACATCCAGCGCGGCAAGGACGGCAACGCCAAGGCCTACCAAGTGCGCCAGGTACTCGACGCCATCGCCAGGCTGGAAGCCGAGCAGAACGAGGAAGATGAGGAGGGCGACGACGATGCCTGACCCAACCCACTACACCTACCGAGTCACGTGGTCCGCTGAAGACGGCGAGCACGTCGCCACCGTCGCGGAATTCCCCTCGCTGTCCTGGCTCGCACCCACACCAGCCGAAGCGCTCGCGGGCATCGCCGACGTCGTCCGCGACGTACTCACCGACCTGGCCGCATCCGGCGACCCGACTCCACAGCCGTTGTCGGAACGCACCTACTCGGGCCGATTCGTCGTACGCGTCCCGTCAGAGGTCCACCGCCGCCTTGCCCGCGAAGCCGCCGAACAGCACGTCAGCCTCAACCGGCTCGTGTCCGACCGGCTCGCCAGTGCCTGACCACAGCAATCACGGGTTAACATCGCTCGCCGCCACTAATGTGATCAGCATCACCGACCACGTCGAGCGAATACGGCTCTGAGCGAATCCGGCAAGTAAAGTGACCTATGAGATGCGGTGCATAGATGTAGTTATGCGTCGTTCAGATAGCCTCGGCGGCTAGTGCGATCTTTACCTGCGGTTCGATTCCGGGTGCGACTACTCCTTCGCGTTGAAGTTGCCGTGTTATACGGGTTATAGGCAGGGGAAAATCCTTTCAAGGTTCGGCTGGGATCGAGTGCCCCGAGTGCGTAAACCTGCTCGCGCGTGATCGATCCGCCTTGGTGCGCAGCCGCGCGTATGACCTTGGCCTGGAAATACTCGTCGGCTTCCAGCCGGTCGAGCAGAGCCTTGATACCCTGGACGGTCCAAGACGGCAGGTACACGGGTGGTACAGCGCTATCTTGGTCGAAGGCGAAGCGGCGCTCGCGGCGATCGGGAGTGAAGGCCAGACGCGGGTCTGCGAGCTCGAGCCGCAGGTGAGGAACTTCTTCACGCAAGGCAGCGTCGGTCACTGGCTCCGTTCTCGGGAGCTTGGCATAGCGCAGTCGTATCAACCGGTTCCCGCGAAATATTCCTATGGTGGATAGCAGGGTGCGCTTGGCCATTCTGGCTCTCTGCACCTCGGCTGGCCCGGCGGCGAGCAGCCATGAGTCCAGCAGCGGCGGGATGCCGAAACGCACGACTAGTTCCTGGCGTTCGGGCAATGGGGTGATCGCCCATTCGCCGCTCGCGCCACCTTCGCTGCTGGCATATCGGATGTGGACCTGCACATCGCCATGCCGTTTCCGTAGGAATTCATCGAAGGCTTCTGGCTCATCTGGTTGCAGGACCAGTACGAACGGTCCCTGCGGAAAGCCGAGAAGTAGGCGGTCCTGCAAATCCCCGTCAAGGTTCGCGGCGATACGGGCGAGGGGTCCGTCTGGCAAGTGGTGGGCAAGTTGCGGACCCGCAGCTTCGCCGTCATGCTCATCCATGAAGAGCGGTTGGAGGACGATTGGAGCCAGTGCGGTGTCCGGGGGCGGGCTCTCATCGGTCCAGGTACCCAAGGCACGCCGCAGAGCCATTCGTGTCTGCCTCAACGGGAAACCGGCCAGACCGGAGCTTCGGGCAAGGTCAAGCAGCCTTCCGGCTGTTTCTGCCGTGACTGCGCGGAGATCCTCGAACGCCGGTCCTTGTAGGTCGATCAGCGAGATCTGATGCGCTAGCGCATATCTTTGAGCGTCAACAGTAAATCCTTTGGTTGAGAATAGTGAATAGCGGTAGTGGTATCGGCGCAGCGGAAATTCGTGTTCTGCGCTGCTGCGATGGTACTCATTGATGACCTCAAGCAGGCCCACAGCATTGCGGACATCCCTGATATCGACAGCCTTGTCTCTGAACTTGGCCTCGGCGAAGAGGCGGAGAGGCATCGAGAATGGCGTCGGAGTGTCGAGTTCACCCAGGGCGTCTACCTGATGATCGGCGCCGCGCCCGCGTACCAGCAGACCGTGAGGCCCGTTAGCCAGGGCCTCACGGTCCTGAGCTGCGTCAACGAGCAGCCTGTATCCATTGTCGCGGAGGAGTCGCGACAGTACTTCCTCAAGTACATACCCTCGAAGAGCAGACTCCGACATCATCGCGCGCTCCGTGCCGTCGACCGGGCAGGCAGCCACTCGCGCTCGCGAACCCAGCGCCGGACTTCGTAGGACTTCTCTGAAGGCGAGGCCACACGCCATTATGCGAGATGCATGGAACTTACCGGGGCACATCAGGCTCGTCAGCGACTGTGCGCCGCTAAGGAAGGTGGCCCTGCTTGCCGACGGCTATGACAACCGATCAGCGCCCGGCGACGAGCACTGGTCACGGCAGCGCGGATACGGCCCAAGCTTTCTTCACCAAATTCCTGTACTTCTCCACATCGAGCGCAGTCATCGTCGACGCCAGGATGGCCCGCAGTCAGCAGGCTCAGTAACCGTGAACAACATGGTCAGCGCGAACGGCCCCATCGCGGCCTAGACTCCTACCGGGACAGCGTCTACCTGCATTGGATAAACCAGACCCGCCGCGCGGGAGGGTCCTGGCAGGCCTGGCCGCTCACCTACTGCCAAGTCAGTTCGAGAGCAGGCACTGAACGCAGCTGCTGCGATCACGCATCCGACAGGACTAGCACTCGCACTTACGGCCGTCGCCAAGCGCCTGACGGGACCGTCCCGTACAGATGCCATCATGAGCGCGCTGGACGGGCCTTGGCTTGGCGGCGAGGTCGGAGTCGCGCTCGTGGAACTGGCCAGCGAGGCTGGCGAGCCTCTACGGCATGTCGTCATGCGGAGCCTCCTAGACGCAGCGGCCGCCATGGAGAATGACATCCATTGCCATGGTAGAGCTTGAAGAATTCGCCCGGCATCTGGATCACGACGAGCTGAACAGCGCGATCGGCATCGCGGCGGCCCTGCGCGACGACTACGCGCGAGAAGGAGCGCTGGCAGGCCTTGCTCCTTACCTGGACCGCCCGCAACTCCGCCGGGCGCTCCAGGCACTGACGGCACCGGGATTCGCCGACTTCCGGGCACGGGCACAAGCAGTCGCCAACCTGGCCCCTCACCTCCAAGGGCAATCCAGGTCTGCAGCAGTTGAAGAAGTGCTCGAAGCTGCTGGCACGCCCCGCGATCCCAATGCGCAGTGGCCCTTCACGCACGATGATGAAACGATCCGCGCAGACCTGATTTTCATGGTGGCGCCTTTTCTCGACCCCGGGCAACTGGCGTGGGCACAGCAGGCCGCGAACTCCTTCACTGACGGCGCTTGCCGGGTGTATGCGCTCACGACGCTGGCCGCGTATCTCCAGGACTCTGAACGAAAACGAGCCGTCGGCAGTGCCTTGCTAACCGGCAGCCAGATCGAGGGGCGCCCTGCCTTGGGGGCGGGCTCTGGCGAGGGTGGCCCGTTACCTAGCCGAAGGAGACCGTGGGCGGGTGCTCGGCAGGGCACTCGAAGGCGCCCTGACAGTCCCGGGTGAGACCGCGAGAGCCGATCTCATCATCAGCATTGCACCGCATCTGAACGGCACCCACCAGCCCAGAGCATTCCAGGTTGCCGAGTCCTTCACCGACAGTGGCTGCAAGGCTGCGGTGCTAGCGTCTCTAGCCACTTCAATGGAGGAACCGGGACGATCACGGGCAATCGAAGATGCGTCAAAGGTCTTGGAATATGTCACCGACCCGGTATCTTACGTGTGGGCATCAGCTCATATCATTCCGCACCTAAAAGGGGAAATACGGTCCCGGGCCGTTCGGAAGGCACTTCACGCCACAGAAAAAATCACCCGCCGGAAATCATGTATCCGAGCGCTCACGTCTCTGTCCACGTACATGGAAAGCCGTGCCCGAATCGACTGCCTGGAAAATGCGCTCAGCATCGCGGAGGCAATGGCAGGCGAGTGGAGGCAGGACAGGGCGCTAGCAGTCCTCGCTGCCGACCTGGACGTGACCCAGCTGGGACGCGCGCTGACAGCAGCAGCGCAACTGCCTTACCTCGGCGACCACCGGCCGCACGAGCAACTATTCTGGCGCCTGTCTGACTCGGCCAGCGACGCCAACTGCTCTGACGTCGTATCGCTGCTCAGAAGTTTCTGCCGGGCGTGGCCGCCGTGCGAGGCCCTGCTTGCCGTAATCGGTGCTGCGGCACAAGCAATTGTGCGTGCAGGCGGCTCCGAGGCGGCAGAAACCGTGTTCAACGCGGTCCGCCAGGATGACCAGTCACTCGTCTGGCGGCTAGAACGATCCTCAGTTGCCGTCGCAAAAGTCGGCGATCAGCTTGAGAGCGCCGACGCCATCGTCGTCGGTGACCCGCCAAGGCACCGCTGGAGGCCGCTGCCGCCATAGCCTTGGAGCGTGGCACCTCCCTCATCTCAAGTCAGGCAGGCCCTGACGAAACTCCAAGCACAGATCCGGCAGAAACCGGCCGGGGACGCGACGATCGTGAAGACGATCCAGGACACACGCCGGGAGCCGGCGGCGGAAGTGCGCCTGACCGCGGAGCAGGTCTTCTCGGTAGAGGCCGCCGAGGCCGCGATCGCCGCCGACGAGCGGTTCGAGCACCTGGTCGCCGATGAGGACCTGATCCTAATGTTCGCCGCAGACTGCGCGGCCGACCGCAAGGCCGATCACGTCAGGGCGTTCATGGACTCCCACGGGCGGGAGACCATCAAGAGGGCCTGCTACTTCGGTGTGGAGTCCCTCAGCGTCGAGCAGGCCGCCGAGGTAGCCGGTATCCGGCTCCTGCCCCCGGACGCCCCGGAGATCCCGGACACCAACCCGCTCTTCAAAGCCGACAAGTCGATCGCGAGCTTCGCGATGGTCCCGGTCACCGGCACCAACGACGTCCTGATGGTCGCCCGCGCCAGGGAACTCGCCGAGCATGCCCTGCGAGTCCTGCGCATCGCCCTACGCCAGAACAGCTTCGGGCTGAACCCGCAGCAGCTGCGATTCCGGCTCGCCACCTCGTATGCGTTCGCCGACGGAGGCGGCGGATGGCAGATCCACGACGACGTCGCCTACCCGCTCACGCTGCCCGCGGACCTGTCATCCGTCCTAGCCGCGCCCGCCGCCAGGCTCCCGCCGACCGCCGCAAAGAAAAGCATCGACGAGAAGGCCCTGCTGGCTGTGAAGTGGCTGGACCGCGCCGTCTTCACCGCCGACCCGCTCGTGGCAACCCTGTTCCGGTTCTTCGCCCTCGAGGCTCTGCTCGGCAAGGTCTCCGAGCGCCTCAAGAACGGCCCCCTTGCCCTCCGGCAGATGACTCTCAGCCGCATCGCCACCGGGGCCTTCCGCCACCCCGACGACACGTTCCTCCAGTACGACCAACTGCGCTCGTACGCGGTGCACGGCGAGGTCGCGCCTGTGGTGACCACCGAGCAGGCAAGCGACTTCGCGTGGGCCGTCCGCGACGCACTGGACCAGTACCTCACGGTCGCGAGCGAGAACGGCCTCACCAGGCGCAGCCAGCTGCTGGACCTGCTGGACACCTATCCGGGCCGGGACGCGCTGATCAGCTGGATCCGCGCACGCGGCAGCGGCGAGTGGGGCAAGTACCTCGACAGCATCACCGCCAGCCACGACCCCGCCGACCAGCCCGCGGAGCCAGACGGAACACAGGACTCAGCCGACCAGGCGTGACTAGGGCCGACACCTTTTGCACAGTGGCCAGATATGGCGGCGAGGACGAAGGAATGCGGGGCGAGCTAGGCACTGAACGCACCGGAGAGCCGTGAAAGGCTGGGCTATCGGCCTAGTAACCAGCGCGACCACTCATCCTCCTTCCTGGAAACTCAACTCCGTCGGCCTTTTTTCTTCCGCTGTCCGCGGAGCCGGTGGGTCAGGCGCCGTGCGGACGGAGGGACTGGCCGGTGCGAGTCCTCGATCGACTGCTAGTTCTGATCGTTTCCGCCAAGAACTCTTCCAGCTGCAGGCTTTCGCCAGAGTGCTCATCGATCGTGAAACCCTTAGGCGTGTAATCGACCGCCGGTTTACCTGCGTGGCCTGCGGGCTGACGAAAAGGAGGACGCCAGGAAGGCGATCCTGCGATCAGGAAGGGCGTTCCAGCTCTTTCCGGCTGACCTCCTTGCAGCGCTGAGGCAGCGCGGCGTCGTAATTCCCAACGCGGTGGCGGACGGCTGGTCGTACAAGTTCGTGGACGGTCTGTCGAAGTACGAAGCAGTACTCAAGGCTCCGGCTCCTATCAGACAGCGGTACGGCGCCACCGATCCGATGGATGACGCTTACTCACTTGAGAACATGCATCGGGTCTTGCTCGCCGTCGATGCCATCCTCGCCGCTGATCCGCTGAGAGTGTTTCCTCAGGCCACAGCAGGTCTTGGGAAAGCGCCCGCCGGTCCGTCGATAGTTTCGGCTCGATGGGACCGGATCGACATCCGCCCGCTGAACACTCCAACGTCGTGGCGAGCCGGTACTAGTCGGTCAAAGCCGGTCTGCGGTAATAGCGTGGAATCCCCGCATCTCGCTTGACCCAATACATTCGTACGAGGTGTCTGACCCGCATGGCATAGGTTCGGTTGCCCATCTCGCTGAACCCGACGGCTTTCACACGTACGTGCTCACCAACCGCTCTATCGATCATCTGGTGGACTTCGTCCTCGACAGTCAGATCGACCGGCAGAACCAGGATGGCTTGAATAACATCACGGTGCTCGCAGGGCACGGACTGCTGTGCCTTGACGCCAACAATAATTCATTGGTTCGCCTGGACTATCCACTGAGGTGATCTCAACGAAATAGGTTGGCCCGGAATGGCACTGGTGCGCAGATCGGGCGTTGAGGCAGACACGCGGATGAACTGGGCGTGTCATGAAATGGACGTGGAGTCCCGGTAGAAGAGGTCTCACCACAAGATCATCTTCATCCCGAAGGACTCCACGTTGATTGCCTATCGTGCCACCCTTGACGTGTCCGATGAACTGGCCTGGTACGTCCCGGGCCTGCTGCTGGCCGAGCGGCGGCGGCGCGGCACGCCGCGGCGCAGCCGCAAGCTGGGCTGCTTCCGGCAGGCGGTGCTGGGCTTGCGCTGGTTCCGGGACCGGACCGCGATCGAGGCCCTGGGCCGGGACAACCGGATCTCCCGGGCCACCTCCTACCGGTACGTCGATGAGGTGATCGCGGTGCTGGCGGCCGGGGCACCGGACCTGCCCGGGCCCTGGAACGGGCGATGGCCGGGGGCGCCGCGTTCGTGATCCCGGACGGCAAGGTCGTCGCCTGCGACCGGTGCCGCACCAAGACCCGCAGCGTCAAGGGCGAGTCCATTGACCTGCGGTACTCCGGCAAGGCCCACCATCACGGCGCCAACGTCCAGGCCGTGAGCTTGCCGGGCGGGTTCCCGATCTGGATCTCGGACGCCGAGCCGGGCTCGGTCCCCGACATCACCGCCGCGCGGGTCTCCGCGTTCCCGGCCCTGTACCGCGCCGCCTCGCTCGGAATGCCCACCTTGGCCGACCCCGGCTACGAGGGTGCCGGAGTCGGCATCAAGACTCCCGTGAAGAACCCGACAAACGGACGGGAACTCGACCTGGACACGCGCACCGCCAACGCCCTGCTCCGATCCCTGCGAGCACTCGGCGAACGCGCATTCGCCCTGCTCACCCAACGCTGGCGCACCCTCCAGCACATCACCGCCACCCCAGCCAAATCACCCCGATCGCCAGAGCCGCACTCGTCCTCGTCCACTTCGAGCACGGCTACCTCAATACGACCTAACGCTAATTCAGTGAGATCACCTCACTGGATCCGACGCCGCTCTTGGAAGGCGAGCCGCTGTTCCAGGAACTCAGGTCGCGGCACGTGCTGATGGACAACGAGCTTGGGCGCATAGCAGACCTGAGTAGTGCACGGCTCGGAGATCGCGTGCTGCTGGTGCTGCACCTCAACGTCGACCGACCGGAGCCGGGCGGGTATCAGTACGAGACAGGCCTTCTGGTATGCGATCTGAGTTCTGGCACCCCCGACCTTGTCGCCTTCCTCCGTGTCCCGACGGAGAACTGCTGGACCAGCCAGCTGCAAGATCTCGGCAGCGGCAGCTTCCGCCTTCTCTGCGGAGCCAGAGCCGAGGGCAAAGGCAGACGGCCAATGGTGTTCTGGAGCACACCCTGGTCTTCGTCCACCGATTTCTCCCTTACGGTTGCAGGATCAGCGATCGATGACAGTGCCGCACGGGCTGCCGTCACCTGGCTGAGCCGCGATACCGCCCTTGCGGCGACGGACAACACGCTGTGGGCGGTCGACATCGAATCTGGCACCGCTCGAATCCTCGACCAGGATGACGGCCAGCCTATGTTCTCACTGAACGTCGTGGACTGGTAGCGATTGTCCGGCAACCGCGACGGCCATGCTTGCCTGTGACTGGCGAGTACGCCAGCCGCCATATCAGGTGTCATCCCGCTCGCCGGATTTCGGCGTGTATTCGGCGTGGACACCGGCACACGCCCACCGCCAGCCGCATACAACCGCACAGAACGCCAACAGCCCCCGACCGGCATACGCCAAGGTCAGGGGCTGTTTCCGCAGGTGGTGGCAGGTGATGGGTTCGAACCATCGTAGGCTGAGCCGACGGTTTACAGACCCGGCACGAATATGCGCTGACCTGGGAATTCTCGCCGCTACCTGGCCTGGCGGGAACAAATTGGGAACAAGGCCCGACGTGGCCGTCGCGCCCGCTCGTTCCGGCGTACCGGGCTACTGCCTAGCTGTCCGGACCGCACATGCCTGAGCGCCAGCGCCAGCCTGCTGCAGATGATATTCCTGCTTGTGACGGTGGCCGGTAAGCTGACGTTGTGAGCCAGCCAGCTGCCGAGCCAGAGCACCTGCCGCCCGCGACCGAGCGGCAGGTCCGCGCGCGTGCCGCCGAGCTGGTCGAGCTGGCCGCCCGGCATGGCATCACCCGCCTGGCCTTCGCCTCCTGCGGCCGTCTTCGCGGCCACATCGGGGAGGACCGGGACCTGTTCGACATGTTCGAGTTCCAGCGCGACGCCACCGAGCTGCTCGGCGGCGAGATAGCGCTGTACTCCGACGGCGCGCTGGCCAACGAGCACGTCAGCCCCGACCTGATCACCGCCACGCCACTGTGACCGGCGACACTCGCCCCGACCGGCACGCACTCCTGGAACTCGGCGCCCTGCTCGACCAGGTCGCCCTCCTCCGCGACGAAGGCGACACCGCACGCTTCGACAAGGACGACCGGTACCGGTGGATACTGCACCGGCTCTGGATAGCCGCCGGCAACGAGGCCCTGGCCTACACCACGGCAACCGGGCAGGCCGTCCGCGCCGACCGGACCTGGGCCAACCTCTACGACCTGCGCAACCACCTCGCCCACTCCCGGCTCCCCGACATCGACGAAGCACTCGTCCGCCGCTTCACCTGGACCCGCACCACCCCACTCCAGCAAACCGTCCAAGAGCACCTGCGCCGTGCCTAACCAGATACGGCATCTGCACTGATCAGTACAAGGTAGAACTCATCAGGCGGGCACAACCAGACTCCCGCCGGAACTCCATTCGCGCCGATCGCGCGCTCTTAAACGCAGGGCAGACGACCAACGAGCCAAGCTGATCCGCCTTCGTCGCCGCCAGACGCTCGAGCGTGAGCCTGCTTGAGATGACGTAGTATAATCGCTGGCCGTTACGCGCGTACAAAGACTGCATCATTGGAGAATTTATGGCTTACAGCGCCCTTGTGAGACGTCTCCTAATCTCAAGTCCCGGCGACGTCCCGGACAAGGACCTGAAGCTCGTACATCAAGCAATTAACTATTGGAATGGAGTTTACGGCGAATCGTTTGGCGCAGCGGTTATTCCAATATCTTGGGGAAGTCATGCTGCGGCAGAATTCGGCGGCACTCCGCAAGAACTACTGAACAAGCAAATTGTAGATCGATGCGATATCTGTATAGCCTTGTTTGCGAGCCGCCTTGGCACGCCTACAGGCTCATCCGAGTCGGGAACGGCAGAGGAGATCGAGCGCCTCGGGGAGGCGGGCAGGTACGTGGCTATTCTCCGATCGCACCGGGTGGTCGATCCCACTACCATTGACCATAGCCAGGCGCAAAGACTCGAAACATATCTAAAAGAACTACAAGACAAAGCTCTAATTCTGAGTTATTCGAGTGACGACGAATTGACACAGCGGGTCGATACGATTCTTGCCGCCGCAATCGCGCGAGACAAAGGAAGAGTCGATCTTCAGATAGCACAGACGTCAGGGCATATGCGTACCGCCGAGGTATGGCCGCGCGTCGAATCATTCGAAGAGCGAGCCTCCTTTAGCGGCGGGGCTAGGACGATGAGCATCCGCAAATGGCGGCTCGTGCTTGCCAACACAGGAGATGGCCCAGCGCGTGATGTTTGGGTAAGGCTGGAGCCCTACTCTGACGATGGGGACGTGTGGCGTATATACACAGACTCTACCGCCGCTGATCCTTATGTCGAAGCATTGGCACCCCGCAGCGAGATTCGATTCGACCTCCTGGTCGTAGATCAATCGGCCATGCAGACTCGCTGTGTCGTCACATGGGTCGACGATCGGGGCCAGCAGGAGAACACGGCCACCTTGCGACTTGCCTGATCAAGTGTCGATCAAGGCTCATCCTCCGCACAAGTATCAGATCCAGCAGCTCCCACAGGCTTCAGCCTCAGCTTGCTCGGTCGCCGGTCGCAGCGATGCGGTCTACTGCAGCAGCCCGTGCCGGGTCATCGCGCACAGGGCAAAGCGCATCATCGAAAGGATTAATACAACGGCTACAGGCGTAACAAGCTCATAAGGAAGTGCCCTGCCGTGCGCTGGCGACGGCACAATGGGTCACCAGCGCTGGCTGGCACTTGCACACCGGTCAGCCAGCCTCCTCGGCAACCTGGGGGATGCTATCGAGCCAAATGAAGCAACGCCGTGCAGCGCGTACGACAAGCCTTGTCTCAGCTTCTCCAGGCGTAACTGGTCAGGTCTCAGACAGGCTGGCGAGCGTGGTTATGCCAGGGCGGGCATCCAGGGCTGGCCTTCCGTGAGCATGACAAGGGCGTCGAAGAACGTCATGTCGTGCTTTGCGGCGGTCGACAGGTAACTTCGGATCGCGCAGAATTGCCTGGCGCCGGTCAGGGTTCGCAGGCACCCCGAGACTTTCTGCCGGAGTTTCACCATGCGGATGTCGCGTTCGGATGTTGTTATCAGGGGGTATCCGGAAGTCCCGCGTGAATCTGAGGTAGTCGTCGTGGCGGTCGAGCAGCCTGCGGGCCAGGGCGTTGTGCTTCTTCATCAGCTGCCCGGACCTGGCTGCCGTCTCCTTGATCCCGATCAGGGCGGCTGAGCGGTAGAGGCGGATCTGGGCGGCCAGCGCGGCCGGGTCGATGGCGTCGCGGTGCTGCGCGATCGCGTTGGCTGCCAGGCGCTGCATCGCGGCGAGCGCTTCGCCGGCCTGGGCAGCCCAGCACCACTGCCCGGCCGGGGCCAGGTCCGCGACGGCCCGTAGTTCCCTTGCCGCGTGAGCGCAGCAAAGCTGATGCCCGCAGGCGGCGTAGGTGTCGTAGGGCGCCCAGGCGTCGTGAACGGCGATCCCGGCGAAGCCGGGCAGGACCCCCATCGCGTCCATCGCCTTGGTCCCTCTCCGGGGATGGCAGGACAGTAAGGTGTACTTGCCGGTGCGGGCGCAGTGCACCCAGTCGAGCCCGCCTTCACTGCAGCCCGGTTTCGTCGAACCCGGCCACGCCAGCGGCGGTGATCCGGGCGCGGATCTCTTCCAGGAAGCAGTCCAGCCGCCCGGCGGCCCTCGCGGTCAGCGCGGCGACCGTGCCGGAGGACAGCGGGACGCCGAACAGTTCCGCCAGCGCCTGCGCGGTCCGCTTTTTCTACAGGAACTGCCCGGCATACAGGTACACGATGATCGCGGCGATCCGCGGCCCGTACTGAACCGGCGCATCCACCCCAGCGGGCGCGGCCCCCTTCGTCCGGTGCCCGCACCCGCACTCACGCTCGACCAGCTGATGCTCAGTCACTTCGACAGCGGTCGGCGGCAGGTCGAACACCTGCCG